>CAVWJR010000001.1:0-149825 GCA_963755485.1 uncultured Acidobacteriaceae bacterium
GTACTTTGATTCGTTAATCAGGCTGAACCCATGCTGCGCATTGCTGATATCGGCCCAGCGTTGCGCACCCACTTCAAATTGCGCCTTCTCCCAGCTGTTGTTGCGGGTAGTAGGCCGCTGAATGGTCCCAAAAGGAATTTCGTAAGTCGCAAAAGGGCTGGTTGCGGAGAGCGCAAAAGCCGCCTTCAGCAGCACGTGCGTCTCATGCCAGTCGATGTCGTTCACCACCACCACCTGGTCCGAACCCGCGTCCAGTTGGATCTCCTGCACGAACTTCGAATTCTGCCAGTGGCGCGTGACTCGAACCGATGCCCGCATCGGGCCGTGCTCCACCACATCCACCGAATCGGCGTCCGTAATGCGCGTCGGCGGCACGTCCAGCGTACCCGGGTCGATATTCCAGGCGTCGTAATCCTTCGGCGTGTCCTTAAACGCCTCCAGCTCGTTGCCGCAGGCGCCCTTCGCCAATACCTCAAAGCCGCCCTTCTTGTCGAAAAGTTCCGTGATGCACCCTGTCTTCGGGTCCACCACGACGCGGAGTGCTGCGTTCTCGAGCGTGGTTCCGCTCACCTTGAGGTCGCTCACGAACGGCCGCTTGCCAGGGACGACGCGGAGCACTTCGTAGCCCAGCGATGGCACGTCGCGGGCTTCAACCTCAAGATGAAACGTGTTCGTCGACGCATCTTTCGACAGCACTTGTGACGGCAGAACCACGCCATGCGCGTCCAGAACAGAAACCTCCGTCGTCGGCGCCGGCATTTGTACATCCACGGCCACATTTCCCGACCGCGTCCACGCCAGCGGATTGAAAACCAGTACCGGGACGCCCTGGGCCACGCGCGTATCGATGTGCGCTGCGACAGTTTTCAATGCCTTCGCGGAAATCTCATTTGTCGACAAGCGTATCGCATCGTAATCTTTTTGCGCGTCCTGATAGATCACGCCGATGCCCGAGCCCGCGGCAAGGTCGTGAAAGTCATTGAAGGTGACCTTCTTCCAGTCCTCGGTCAGCTCGTCGCCCGGATACTGGTTCCCGTCGAGCCAGGCCAGAGAGGCATATTTCTCCGCGTTCAACGTCCACTCCGGACTCTCCCGCAGGTTGCGTTTCATATTCGCCTGGGTAGTGAACACGCCACGGTGGTACTCGAAATACAGCTCGCTCTTCCACGTGGGAATGTCGATCTTCCCCTCCACCAGGGGCGGCTCGTGATAGCCCTCCGCGATGCTCTGGTAATTCCACTGTGGCGAGTCCGGTGCAATCTCCTTCTCGATCTTCGAGAACCACGGCTGCGCGGTGCCGAATTCCATCTTCGGCACAATCTTGTTCGGCTGCATCCAATGCACGCCTTCATCCAGCATCGCGCGCGTAGGACCGCCGCCGTGATCGCCCACGCCGAACAGGTCCATCATGTCCGTCATGCCCGGCGCGAATTTGCGTGCCGATGCCAGATCCACCGACAGCCGTACCGGATTCAGATTCGTATTCGCGTAATCGTGGGGAAAATACGTCAGCACCTTGCTGCCATCGGGCGACTCCCACCAGAAAAGCTTGAACGGCAGTTGGTTCGTGTCGTTCCACGTCATCTTCTGCGTGACGAAATAATCCACGCCGGACTTCTTATAGATCTGCGGCAGCTGCCAGTTGTACCCAAACGAATCCGGATTCCAGCCGATGCGCACATCCACGCCGTAGTGCTGCAGGTACCAACGTTTACCGATCAGCAGCGAGCGCGAAGTTGACTCACCATCGGGCATGTTCAGGTCCGGCTCCACCCACATGCCGCCTACCACTTCCCAGCGGCCTTCCTTAATGCGCTTTTTGATCTGCGCGTCGATATCCGGATAGTCGCGCGCCATCCAGTCGTTGTAGGCCGCCGCAGACTGTGTGTAGGTGTAGGTCGGATATTCATTCATCAGCTGCAGCGCGGTTGAGAATGTGTTCTTCACCGTGTCCACGGTTTCGGTCCACGGCCACAGCCACGCCGCATCGATGTGCGAGTTTCCCGTCAGGTGCAGCGTCGCCTGATCCATCATCGGCTTCAGCGCTTCCAGAGTCGTGTCTGCCTGGTGTAACGATGCATCGAACTGCATCTGGTCGGCATTATCCAGCGCTTTCAGATCCACCTGGCCGATGGCCTTATCGAGCGTCGCCTGATCGGTCGCGGGATCCTTCGACAGGCTCGGGATCAACACCGCCGCCGACAAAAATTCCTCGCCGATGTCCTGCGGGCTCGGTCGCGCAGAAGAAAAGGTGATCGCCATCGGGCTTCCGCTGAAGTGCTTCTGGTCTACCGTCGCCATCAGCTTCACAGCAACCAAAACGCGCTCACCGGGCCGGGCATGATCGAACAGCACGATGGGCTCGAGGTCGTCGCCCATAGCCACGCGGCGTCCGTTGAAGTAGATAATCTGCGGCAGCGGCCCGTTCACCCACGCCTCAAACCGGAACCAGATGCGCGTGCCCGTCAGGTCGTAACCATCCAGGTTCTTCGGTACTTCCACCCACTGCCGGAACCAGAGTGCCTGCTCTGGATAGGTCGAATCCGGTTTCGCGACCGGCCACGATGAGTCATCGAGCCCGGGCTCCTCGCCATGCGCCAAATCGCCCACGTGATAACGCCACTGCCCGGGCGGCAGATGGCTCAGATTTTCAAGCCGCGCCACCGCGTTGCGTTCGGAGTCGGGCAATCGCTTTGCGACATCGAGCTCCCGTTGGAGAAACTGCGCTTGAGCCAAGCCGCAAAAGAGAAACGCGGACAGCGAAAACCACACTCGATACCTGAACACGATTGATCCTCGGAAGACCATAAGTTGTTGCGGCCAACGCATTGGCCCAGCCGTTGAGGATAACACTTTGCTCCAGACGGCGCGTTCTTTTCGGCACTGCGCCGCCTGTCTGTCGCTCGAGCCCCTGGCTTGCGACCCGCCGTGTTCTCCACTGTGAATCTTTGTGCCTACTCTACCTTCACGGTCGTGCTCAAAGGCAGATTCGCGGATGAGTCCCCCACCATCAGGCTCACCGGCTCGGCCTCGACACGAAAAGCCGCGGTTTTCGTATCCCAGTACCCCAGGCGAGACACCGGCAGCGGAATCTCTACCGTCCTCGTCTGGCCGGCGTCCACCGTTACCCGCTCAAAGCCCTCCAGCTCCTCGCGTGGCCGTTCCACCTTCGAGCGCAAATGCTTCACGTACAGCTGGACTACCTCATCGCCCGCTCGGCTCCCCGAATTGGTCACGTCCACCGATACTGTGACCGTCCCGTCCTTCGCCACGCTGGCCGCACTCGCCCGGAGGTTCGCAAACTTAAACGTCGTGTAGCTCAGCCCGAATCCAAATGGAAACAGCGGCTCGCCCTTGAAGTACATATAGGTGTAGCCGTCGCGGATGTTGTAATCCATCTTCGCTGGCAGCTGATCCAGCGACTTCGGCCACGTCTCCACCAGATGCCCGCCCGGGTTGTACTCCCCGAACAGCACCTTGGCCAGCGCCGTGCCTTCGTCCTGCGAGGCATGCGTCATGTGCAGGATTGCCGGCACGTGCTCGACGCTCCAGTTGATCGCGAACGGGAAACTCGAAATCAGCATCAGTACCGTCTTTTGATTCTTGACGAGCACCTGCTTCACAATCTGTTCCTGCGCCAAATCGATGCTTTCGCGGTCGCGCCCCTCGCGGCCGTCACTCGGCGAAGTGCAGGGCAGCGTCACGCCGCCGCCATCCTCCGGCGTGCTGTACCAGCTGTGCGCCTCGTCTCCGCATGTCGGATCGTTTCCGATCACCACTACCGCCACATCCGACGAACTCGCCGCTTTCAGCGCGTCATCTTCTTCGTCAGCCTTGTCATAGGCAACGTACGTCACCTTCACATCCGGCCCCACCGCAGCCTTGATCCCTTCCAGCGGCGTCACCTTATAAGGAGGCGTCCCGCCGTACCAGTCCCAGTGGACTGAATCCGCCAGCGGCCCGATCACCGCAATCGACTTGATCTTCGTCTTGTCCAGCGGCAGCAGAGTCTTATCGTTTTTCAGCAGAACTACCGACTCCAGCGCCAGCTTCTGCGAAACTGCTTTGTCTTTTTCGCCACTCCAGGGCTCCGGCTCGTCTCTCAGCTTCGTGAATGGTGTCATCTCCGGCGGATCCAGCAATCCGAGCTTGATAGCAATGCGGAATTTGTAACGGAGAACAGCATCAATATCCGCCTCCATCAGCGAACCGTCTTTTAGCGCCGCCTTCGTCTCATCGGCGTAGTGATCCAGGAACTGGTTAATCCCGTTTTTGATGCACGCCACTACAGCCGCCTCATGGTTCGGATACAGATGCCGCGGATTCACCAGCAGCGTCACCGCTCCGCCGTCAGTCGAAAGCACATCCACATGCCACTGGTCGCGCACAATGCTTTTCAGGATCGGATTCACCGCCATCGGGGTCCCGTTCCATCCGTTGTACGAGGCCATGACTGCGCTCGCGCCCGCCTGCTGAAACGCCATCCGGAAGGGAACCGAGTAGTACTCCCAGAACAGCCGCTCATCGAAGTCGGACGACGACTTGTTGCGATGATCCTCGTTCTCGTTCGCCAGAAAATGCTTCAGCAGCGGCGAGGCTTGCCAGTACTTCGGATCGTCGCCCTCAATACCCTTCGCAAAAGCCGTCGCCATCGTCCCGTTGAAGAACGGATCCTCGCCATACACCTCTTCACTCCGACCCCAGCGCGGATCGCGGGCCAGATCGGCCTGCGGACCCCAATCCATCAGAATCTGCCGGTCGTACTTCGGCGTCTCGGTGATGTAACGCGATTCGAAACCCTCTACCCAGCCGGCCTCACGCACCAATGCGGGATCCCAGCTGTCGCCCATTCCCGGCGGCTGTGGGAACTGCGTTGTTGTGATCGGCTGGTGTCCGAAGCGCGGCTCGCGCTGCACCACGCCGTGAATCCCCTCAGTGCTGCCGATGTTCGGCACACCCAGCCGCGGCACGCCTGTTCGCGTACCCAGCACGTCGATCTTTTCCTGGATCGTCATGAGCGACAGCAGGTTATCGATCCGCTTTTCCTCAGGAAGGTTCGGATCGTTGAACGGATATTTCGATTGCTGCGCGAAGGCAGGGCACAGAGATACGAGCCCTGCCACCAGGACGCCGGTCAGGACGGCAACGTTCTTCTTTGTCATTGCAGGATTTCCCGTGTCAGCCGTTTCATCGACGCCGGGCGCGGCCGGAGCTGAGCCGGCGAAGATCAGGTTTTCAAACCCACCAAGCCTATCACGGTGTTGTTCGCCGTGCCCGGCCACGCTGGCAGAAGGTCTTCAGGTAAAACGTTCCAGCGCAGTTTTCGAGGGTATTGCGGCACGGAAATCTGTGCACCAATGCCGATCGGCGGGAGTGAAGAGGAGGGCATAGCGAACCGGCCGCAAAATCAGGAACTGACATAGGGTCGGGCGCTCTTCCTTGCGGAAGCGGCCGCTTTCGCCCGAAAGATAGGCGAAGATAATACGAAAATACCACCAAGGTCGAATGACGATCTGGGCTGGTTCACTCTATGTTCAAAGTGAGCTCTCAGATGCGACAACAGATGAAGCTCATTTGGAAGCCCTCGGCTGGTCAGGAGCCCCGAGGGCTCTTTTCTTGTGCGGGTACGGAGGGTCCCCAGCTCGCAAAAGACACCACTCCCCCACGACGGCGAGGGGAGTTCTCAGGCACAGATTGTCCCGTTGGTCGAATGCTCCTTCTCTGGGTGAGAGAGGAGTGGGGAGCTGTCCCGTGGCCCGTCGCGCGGCGGCATACCAGGAGGATGGCGTCACGCACGACGATCCAGGATGCGGAGTGTCTCAGCTGTTCTTCAGAAATGCCAAAGGAACTACAAAAGGATCAGAGACTGTTACCGATTCTGTTGAACGCGTTGTCGATCTTGTTGGTCAGCGAGCTCATGGCGCTTACAGCCGCCAGCGCCAGCAGGGAGGCGACCAGGGCATATTCGATCAGGTCCTGCCCTCCGTCTTCCTTCCAAAGATTAGTCAGGAGCCGTTTAGTGTTCATGCGAGTCATCTCTCCATCAGCAATCGTCCGAGGATTCTCTTGCGTGCCGTTACCGGCAACCCCAACATTTTGAAGAGCGAGACGCTCCCTCGGAAATCCCATAGAGGTGGCAATGGGGTGACCGGAGTGTTGTTCGCTGCCCGGAAACTTTCCCCGTCTTCGTTCGTCTGGCTGCGGCACCGGAGTAACTTGTCCGGCCATGAGGCCTGTTCCCCGTGCCGAAGGGGGCTCTACCGGCTCGCGGCATTGATGGAACGCTGCGCTTTTCCGGTGCCGGCGTTCTGCAACAGCATTTTTTCCTGCCGATTTGAGCAGTCGTATAATGAACCGGACGGCGCGCCCGAGCGGGAGTAGTTCAGTGGCAGAACGTCAGCTTCCCAAGCTGAATGTCGCCGGTTCGATCCCGGTCTCCCGCTCCAAATAGCGCGCAGGGCTGTGGCGCCCTTCAGAAAACCCGCAACAGCATCAGCACCACGACGATCAGAAGAATCAGGCCCAGGCCGCCGCTGGGATAGTATCCCCAGCTCCGGCTGTACGGCCACGCGGGAAATGCTCCAACCAACATCAGGATCAAAATAATCAGAAGAATTGTAATCATGTGTCTTCCCCTTAGCGCAGGAGTCTTTACTGCTCCCTGGCTCTACCACTTGATGCGCTGAGGATGTGAGGCAGATGTATCGCCGGTGAACTATAAACGAGGCAACCCGGCAAGTTGCCGTGCGCGGCGAAAAACGCGCAGCATCATGGCCGCCGTCAGCTTGCCGGTATTCGTGTTCTGCAGCGAGGGATGATAGCTGGCCAGCAACCAGCGGTCGCCTGGAATGCGATACTCGACGCCGTGCCCGAAGACCAACTCGCCGCGCCGCGCAATCTGGCCGGTCCGCAGCAGATGCGCCACGACGCCGTCGAACGCAATTTTTCCCAGGCACACAATGACGCGCAACTCTTCGAGCGCGGCGAGCTCGGCATCGAGAAACGGCGCGCAGTTCGCCATCTCTTCCGGCAGCGGCTTGTTGCCTGGCGGCGCGCAGCGCACCACCGCGGTAATCCAGGCATCGTGCAGTGCGAGGCCGTCTTCGCGGTGCGTTGCCGTGGGTTGCGAGGCAAATCCGGCGCGGTGCAGAAGCGGATAGAGGAAGTCGCCCGACCCGTCTCCGGTGAACGGGCGGCCGGTGCGATTCGATCCGTGGGCGCCGGGCGCCAAGCCCACAAACAGTACCCGCGCCCTCGGATCTCCAAAGGACGGAACTGGCTTGCCCCAGTATTCGAACCCCAGATACGCGCGGCGCTTCTTCTCCGCCACCGCGGTGCAGTGCTGCCGGAGCCGCACGCAGCGTTCGCAGGCGACGATCTGTTCGTTGAGTACGATGAGTGGTGAAACTTCGGTTGTGACGACAGCTGTGATGAGAGCCACAAGGCGATTGTAGAAGCCGCGAATTCGCAGGTTTGAGGCGTAGAATGGGTGCGCTTAGAAAGCGTTTACCAAGTCTGTTTTTCTCAGGGAGACGAATCTTCATGCCGGTTCGAAACACTTTTCGTGCAGCATCTCTTTCGGTGGCTCTGATTGCCATCCTCGCTGGTTGTTCCAAATCGCAGCCCGCGCCCGAAGCCAGCCAGCCCGCGCAGCCGGCCGTTCCGCAAATCGGCGGCGAGCCGGTGATGAAGCTTACACGCGCCGCAACCAGCAACGGCCAGCAGATGGAGTTCCTCTCCGTGACTGTGCTGCCAGGCCGCGGCATGAATGTTTTCCAGATCACCGCCAACGTTCCTGGAAAAGGCGAAATTCCCATCATGGCTTCGCCCACGCTGGAAGAAGCAGCGTCGAAACTGAACGGCGGGCCTGACGATCAATACGGCAACGCCAGCTTCAGCTTCGGCGGCGCGTTTCTCGTGCCATATCCCAACCGGATCATCGGCCCCGTTTCCGCCGACGGCAAAACCGTCACCACCCATTGGCACGGCAAAACCATCACGCTGCCGGCCAACTGGCACAGCAGCGCCGATCCCACCAAGGATCTGCACGCCATGCACGGCCTGATCCTCGCTTCGCAGGCCCAGGATGTGCAGACGCAGCCTATCGCCGACGGGCAGTCGCTGACGGGTGTGATCCATGCGGGCGATTTCGGCGGACACTGGCTGTCGCAAACCGACCTCAGCTTCGTCATCTCGCTGACCGGCCAGGCGGTGGACTGCACGATTGTGGCGAAAAACGTCGGTAAGGATCCTGAGCCGATGGCGATCGGCTGGCATCCGTACTTCGCGGTTCCCAGCGGCGACCGGAAGCAGGCGCTGCTGCATGTTCCGGCGACTCAGGTGGCGGCTATCAATAACTATCAGGATGTTTTCCCCACCGGCGACCTGATGCCGGTGAAGGGAACGAAGTACGACTTCACGGCGCCGGCCGGCAAGGCGCTCGACGACATCTATCTCGACGATAACTGGTCGAAATTGCAGCGCACCAACGGCGCCGTCGATGTTACTTTTGCCGATCCGGCGAGTAACTACGGCATCCATATCCTCGGGCTGTCGCCGGAGCTGCGCACCATCCAGGTGTATGCGCCGCCGACCAAGCAGTTTGCCGCCATCGAGGAGCAATACAACTTTGCCGACCCGTTCGGGAAAGAATGGGGCAACATGAATACCGGCATGGTGACCCTCGACCCCGGTAAGTCGACGGAATGGCATGTGCGCCTGGCGCTCTACCAGCCCAACAAATAATTGCGGAGAGGGTGATTTGCGCGCTCGAATTTGATTCTGCGCCACTTAGCGGATGTTGACAGATTTGACAACAAAATAGCCGGTAGCTTGTGGCTGGTAGCCGGCGGCGCAACCTGCAACGGCGCGTCCGTTCCTGGTCCCTGAGCGGGACGGTACGGATCCTGCTCCAACCTAATATAAGGATGGAGCGGGATACCGCCGGTGGATGGTGGGAAAAATGCGCAGGGGCTGACTCTGGGTACGCATTTGAGTTTGCACGGGTTAGTGGATGTTGACAGATCTGACAACAATTCCGACGACTGCGCCCAGGCTCTGGCTGGGAGCGGTTTCGCCGGGTTTGAGCAGCGGATCGTCACGATTCCATTTACCAAAGGAAAGAGCCGCGCTGGGCGCGGCCCTTTCGTCGTTTCGGGGCTGATGAGGGCAAGCGAAAAAAAATTTCTTACCCCCTATTATCAGAATACCAAGTCTGAGGGGAAATAGTGCCAGCTTTGACGAGCCAACTTGGTCTGTAAGTGGTTATAAGTCAAGGGTCATTACTTTCGATTTTGGGAGCGCCTCTTGACAAGATTTCCACATTTGGAGGGTTAGCGGGCTAAGTGATTGAAAGTTCGTAAAACCGTCCGTACAAGGAACGGCGCAAGAAGAATGCCGCACAGAGTAGTCCGACGGATTAAGACGCTATTGCCAAACGCCCTTTGACTTTCGGTATCTGCGCATCCATCCGCAGAGCCCGAGAGCCGCCAAGAGCGCTACCAGGAGCTTTACAAAGAGCATCGTGCCTCCTCACCGCTCTCTCAACAGCGAATGATCTGAAGAGCGTCGGGCGTCATCCGAACCTGCTCAGCATCCCAGAGATGAGGGTGCGTATTGTGACGCTACGTGTATCGTGGATCAACCAGATATCACATGATAGCGCCATTACTGTAACCAGTCCGTGCTAACCAATTGGTCACAGCATGCAGGATGTGACTTAAGCTCCTCAAGCGTTTCACGCTCAGGCGGGCAGGATGTGGCGGATCTATCACATTGCGAATAAGTGTGCCCATTTGGTGCCCGTGTCCCAGTTATCCGGGCAGCCTGGGGTGGAGCTTTTCGAAACCAGTGGCTTGTTGATACGCGCGGGCGAAGGCGCAGAGTTTCGCATCCTGATAGTGGCCGCCGAGGAAGGTGATGCTGACCGGAGTGCCGGGTCCGCCGATCTGGTCGTCGTCGCCGGTATCGACCGCGGGCGGTGCGGGGGCGTCGGCGCCGCGCAGTCCGTTGGGGACGATGCAGGATGGATGGCCGGTTAGATTCGTTACAACAAGCTGGGTGGAGTTCGTCGAAGCAACGATGACGTCGGCCTTCTCAAAGAGCTTTGACATTTCGCGGATGGCCAGGGTGCGGGCGCGATTGGCCTGGATGTATTCAACTGCAGGGTAAAAGCGGGCGACGCGGAAGGAGTTGGGCCAGTCCTCGGGGGACTGCTCGGTGAGGAGCTTGTCGCGGCCGGAAGTGGTGAGGTCGTCGAAGGCGGCAGCGGCTTCGGCGGTGAGCAGAGGGACCATCGATCCATAGGGAAGCTGGGGCAGGTCGAGAGGAATCAGGTCGACGCCCATCGATTTGAGCTTGTCGAGGGCGGCGAGGTCGTACTTGCGGTCGTAGGTGCGGCGGGCGCGGCCGCCGGCCTGCATGCGCTCGCGCAGCAGACGGTGCTTTTTCTGTTCGGCTGTCTCATCGGCGGCGGCCGGTTTTTCCGGAGGCGGCGGCTGATCGGGATCGAAGCTGGCCTTGAGATAGCCGACGCGGAGGGATTTCCAGTCGAGGTCGGCATTCCAGTTGAACGCGGCGTCGCGCACCGATGCGTCCTGACCATCGGGGCCGTAGATGGCCTGGAGCACGGCGGCACAATCTTCGACGGCGCGGCAGATGGGGCCAAGCTTATCCATGGTCCAGCTGAGAGCCATGGCGCCGGTGCGGGGAACAAATCCAAAAGTGGGGCGGAGGCCAGTGACGCCGCAGCGCGTGCTGGGTGAGGAGATGGAGCCGAGGGTTTCCGAGCCGATGGAGAAGGCGACGCAGCCGGCGGATGTAGCCGACGCGGGCCCGGCGGAAGAGCCGCTGGATCCTTGTTTCGGATTCCAGGGATTACGGGTGCGGCCGCCGTACCACTTGTCGCCCATAGCGAGCGCGCCGAGCGTGAGCTTGGCGATGAGGACTGCGCCTGCCGCGTCGAGGCGCTGAACGACGGTGGCGTCCTGATCGATGACCTGATGCTCGAAGCCGCCTGCGCCCCACGTGGTGGGATAGCCCTTGACGGCGAGAAGATCTTTCGCGCCCCAGGGAAGGCCGTGGAGGGGTCCGCGATAATTGCCGCGGGCGATGTCAGCGTCGGCTTCACGAGCCTGGTTGTGCGCGCGGTCTTCGGTGAGGGTGATGCCGAAGTGGAGCACGGGGTCGTAGCGCTTGAGGCGCGCCAGGTACATGTCAGTCAGCGCGACGGAGGATATTTTGCGGCGGCGGATGAGGTCGGCGAGGGTCATCGCGGATGCGAAGGCGAGGTCTTCCAGGTTGGCCGGGGCGGTGAGAGACGCCGGAGCTTTGGAGTAGATGGGCTTTTCGCGCTGGGTGTTAAGGGTCGCGCCGGGCGGGAGCGGATCGAAGACGAAAGCCGGAGCGACGGAGTTGGGCAGATGCAGCTTGCGGATGGCTTCGTAGCCGGAGCGCTGCTGATTGAGTCCGTCGAGCATGGCGGCTTTGTATTCGTCGGCGATGACGATGCCGGCGAGAGCTGCGGCCTGGTCGATCATCGCGGACGTGATTTTGGAGAGCTCCGAAGATGTCGATTCGGCGGCGTCCTGAGAGTTTTGGGCCTGGGCATCGGGCGCGGCCTGCGTGGCGAGGGTATAGAGAATGCCGGGGAAGAGGGTGGAGGCGAGGCCAAAGCGGCCGGTGACGTTGAGGAACTCGCGACGATCCATTGCAGCAGGGTACAGGGAGCGGGTTGCGGGGTACAGGACGGAAGCTGAAAAAGCGGTCAGCTAAAAACCGGCTAGCTAAGAGGCGGTTCGCTGAAAGGCGGTCGGCGGGTGAGGCTGCGGAGAAAGAGTGCAGGCTGGAGCGGGAATGTCTTGCCGTGCACTCATCTACGGTGTTGGCGGAGCGGGGGCGAGGCGCTTACACTCGTGGGGCTGCCGGAGTTGATGGGCTTTCGAGGAACGGCGGATCGATTTGCACGAGGAGAGGGCATGCCAAAGTTTGTGATCGAGAGGGAAATCCCGGGAGCCGGGAAGCTAAGCAAGGATGAGCTGCACGCGATCTCACAGAAGTCGTGCGGAGTTCTGCGGGAGATGGGGCCGCAGACCCAGTGGGTGGAAAGCTTTGTGACCGATGACAAAATTTACTGCATTTACATCGCACCGGATGAAGCGGCGGTGCGGAAGCATGCGCAGTCGGGCGGTTTCCCGGCGAACCGGGTCGCGCAGGTGCGGATGATGATCGACCCGACGACGGCGGAGTGAGAAACCAGGAAATAGCCAATAGGGAGCAGGCAATAACCGATGGCGAGCCAGTGGCTCGCCACGTGGGAGGGCGGCTAGAAGTTGAAGAACTTTTCGCGGAGGGCGTCCTCATACTCCTTCTTGGCGGCTTTGGCTTTGTCGCGGAGCTCGTCTTCCTGCATGGCGGCGTTCTCCCACTGATCGATTTGCGCGACGTTGTGGTTGACGGAAGCGAGGGCTTCTTCATGGCGGATGCCGGCGACCCACGCATCGACGGCGGCCTTGTAGTTTTGCTGCATTTGATCCAGTTCCGGGAAATCCTCAGCCATGCTGTGTGTCCTCCAGCGAGCCAATGTACGCAGGTTGTGTGAAGAAATGATGTAAAGGTCGCCGGCAGCCTGCAGCCTGTAGCGGAAGGCAGCTAAGAAGCGGTCAGCTAAAATCCGGTCGGCGCAAAACCGGTCAGCGAAAAGCACGTGAAGAGCGGTCAGAAAAGGAGCGCGAGTATCCGCCCGGATTCCGTATCCTTAGGAGGACGTTTTCTTCTCAAGGGGCACGGATGGCGCGCACGCAGTTTCCAGGAAAAGCGCAGAGCCCGGGCGGCATGAGCCGCTTCTGGCAGCGCGTGACCGAAGGCATGGAGCTGAACCAGCTGTGGGGGCAGTTTCGCGCGGATGCGCGGACGAGCTACCGCCTGTATTCACAGGAAGTGGACACAACGCCGGGCGCGGGCGTGCCGCACGGGCGACACGCGATCCAGGTGGCGAAGCAGGTCTTCTGGGCGTTCATGGAGAAGCTGACGCCGGCGCGGCGGGTGCTGCTGTTGCTGGCGCTGGTGTTGCTGCTGCTGCCGACTGCGGACTGGAGCTGGCACACCAGGTCGGGATCGGGCGAGATCGACACCAGCCTGACGCGGCTGATGGGCGGCGTGCTGATGTTTGCGCTGCTGATGATGGAAGTAGGCGATCGCGTAGTGATGAAGCGTGATCTGCAGATCGCGAAAGAGATTCAGTCGTGGCTGCTGCCGCCCAGTGCGCCGCCGGTGCCAGGAGTGGAGATTGCGTTTGCGACGCGGCCGGCGAACACGGTGGCCGGCGATTATTACGACGTGTTTCCGCGGCCGGGCAGTCAGGCGAGCTATCTGATCGCGATTGCCGATGTGGCGGGGAAAAGCGTGCCGGCGGCCATGCTGATGGCGACGTTTCAGGCGAGCCTGAAGACGCTGAGCGATACGCCGGGACCGCTGACGGAGCTGGTGGCGCGAATCAATCGATATGCATGCAGCAACAGCCAGAACGGTCGGCGCTTTACGACGGCGTTTATCGCGGAGTACGAGCCGGCGGCGCGCAGGCTGACGTATGTAAATGCGGGACACAACAATCCCATCTTGCTGCGGAAATCGGGTGCGGCGGAGTGGCTGGGCGTGGGTGGAATGCCGCTGGGCATTATGGAGGCTGCGGTGTATGAGGCCGCAACGGTAACGCTGGAGCCTGGAGACTGGCTGGCCGCGTTTACCGATGGCGTTGTCGAAGCGGAGAACGCGGCGCAGCAGCAGTACGGTGAGGAGCGGCTGCTGGTGATGCTGCGGTGGGGCGCGCAGCTGCCGCCGAAAATGTTGCTGGATTACATTCTGCAGGACATTGACCGCTTTGTGGCGCAGGCGCCGCAGCATGACGACATTACGTGTCTGCTGATGAAGAGCGTGAACAGCTAAGAAGCGGTTAGCTAAAGGCCGGTTAGCCAATAAGCGGTCAGCGATATCCCGGTTGGCGCCAATGCGGCCGGTGGCCGGCAGCCTGTGGCCTGTAGCGCTATGCCAGCGCCAGGTTCACGTTGTTGATGGCTTCGTCGATTTCCTGGGGGCTCTTGTAGCCGACGGTGACGGCGTCGACTTTGGCGTTCTGGAAGGCGAAGCGCATGGCTCTCTGGCGGTCGTCGGCGCCGAAGCTGCCTTCACCGGCGAGCTTCATGCTGACCACGCCCATACCGGCGGCGCGGGCCTGATGGATATGCTCGACGACTTCCGGAACGTTGCCGCGGCCAGGGCCGTCGGCGATAGGCGTATCCATGCGAGTGCCGTTGTGGTTGACGCGGATCATGGCGACTTCGAGCCAGTGGAAGTCGGGCACGCGGCGAAGCGCGGGCAGATCCATGAACGGATGCCCCGCGGGCGATGACCGCTTTGCGCTCCTGCGCCTTGACGATGCCATCCTGCCAGCGGGTGGTGACGTCGGGCCAGTCGCCGATGTGTTGCCAGTGGAGCAGCGCGATGTCGAAGTATTCGGAGTTGATCTGTTTGCGCAACTCGTCGATGTGGGCCTGAGGATCGACAGGGTCTTCGGTGGTCACCTTGGTCATGAGCTGGTAGGTGTCGCGAGGGATGCCTTTGAGGGCGATGCCGAGCATGGTGTGCATGTCGCCGTAGGTGTCCGAGGTCTCAAAGAAGCGAATTCCGTGGTCGTAAGCGTGGCGGACGAGACGATTGAAGCTGTCCTGGCCGAGGTTGCGCTGGACAGCTCCGCTCATGGTGCCGGTGCCGAAGGCGAGGCGCGTGACCTTGACGTTGGATTTGCCCAGGGTGACGAGGTCGGTGGCCTTGCGCGTTTCGGCGGATAGCGGGACGTTGCTGAGGGTGGCGGCGGCGCCGGCGGCGGCAGAGGCTTTGAGGAAATCGCGACGGGAATAGCGAGACATGGGGACACGCCTCCAATGGAAAAAGCGTAGCACGGGGGAGAGGCAGCGGGTAGCCGGTGGCTCAAACGGCGGTCCGCCAGAAGGAGTGGCCAAGCGTTGGCCTTTGTGGCAATCTATACACATGAAACGCACAAATCTTGTGCTTGATACACAGCTGCTGAATGAGGCAACAGCTGTATTGCAGGCAAAAACCTGGTCCGCCGCTGTGAACCTTGCGCTGGCCGAGGTTTTGCGGGTGAGGCGCATCCAGCAAATCCCTTCATTTTTCGGTGAAGGCCTCTGGACGGGAAATCTCTCGCAAATGAGGGAGGACAAGCCGCGACAGCGCGGCCGGCGTAGAGCGAAGTGATTTTGGTTGACACCTCGATCTGGATCGAACTTCTCAACCGACGGCCGGCTGCCGGGGTCACCGAGAAAGAGCTTTTCGATTTCGCTACCTGTGGGCCCGTGATCCAGGAAGTTCTGCAGGGATTACGTCCGGGGCCGAGGGGCGAGGGGTTCCGGAGTGCATTTCTTGCGCTGCCGGTGCTGAGCGACCCGCTGCCCAAGTCACTCTTTCTCGCCGGCGCTGAGCTGTATCGGCGGGGCCGGGAAAAGGGTCGGACAATTCGTTCTTCCGCGGACTGCCTGATCGCGGCGATTGCGATCGAGAACGGTGTTCCGGTGTTGCACAGGGATAGGGACTTTGATGCGATTGCGACGTTCAGCGGTCTGCGAATTGCGAAAGCTCGGCAGGCGCTCGTCAACTGATCTCGATAATGTTTTCGGCTTTTGCAGCCTGGGCGAGGGCGCGGTCAGCCACCTGCGTGGCGATCGAGTAGAACTGCGCAGCAAGGGGTGAGTCGGGTCCGGCTAGCGCGACGGGCATGCCGGTGTCGCCGCCGTGACGGATTTCCGGGATCAGCTCGACAGAGCCGAGGAAGGGGATGTTGAACTGCTTCGCTGTGCGCTCGGCGCCACCGCGGGAGAAGATGTCGATTTCTGTGTGGCAGTGCGGGCAGGTGAAGTGCGACATGTTCTCGACGATGCCGAGGATTTCAACGTTGACCTGGTGGAACATCTCGAGGGCTTTGCGCGCATCCTGCAGCGCGACGTCGGAGGGTGTGGAGACGACGACGGCGCCGGTGAGCGGGACGGTTTGTACAAGGGAGATGACGACGTCGCCGGTGCCGGGCGGGAGATCGATGAGGAGGATGTCGAGCTCGCCCCACTCCACCTGCTGCAGGAACTGGCGGATGATCTGGTGGAGCATGGGGCCGCGCATCACCAGCGGTTTGTCGCCGGGGGAGATGAGGCCGACGGAGATGAATTTGACGCCGTGAGCGAGGATGGGCTCAATCTGATTGTTGGCCAGCACCGCGGGCTGGCGATTGGCGCCGAACATGATGGGGACGTTGGGGCCGTAGATGTCCGCGTCAATGAGGCCAGTACGATGGCCGAGTTTGGCGAGCGCGATGGCGAGGTTAACGGCGAGAGTGGTTTTGCCGACACCGCCTTTGCCCGATCCGACAGCGACGATGGATTTGACTCCAGGAAGCGCGGTGGGCGGCGGCGGGGTTGGGTGGTGGGCCATGTATTCAGGTTACAGGTTGCGGGTGACAGGTTGCAGGTTGCGGGTGACAGGTTACCGGGAGACCAGAGCCTGCAGCGAAGAGCCGACGGCTAAATCTTCGCGGGCTCGAATTTGGGGATGTGTCGGCGGCGCGCTTCCGCTTCGCGAATTTCGCGGCGGCGGCCGGCTTCTTCGTAGCGGCGGTTTTCTTCTGGTGTTTCGGCCTGCAGAGGCGGGACGGGAACACGGCGGCCTTGCGGATCGACGGCGACGAAGGTGAGGTAGGCGGAGGCGACGTGATGGTGGATGCCGGCCATGATGTTTTCCACCCACACCTTGACGCCAACTTCCATGGAGGTCTTGAAGGCGCGGTTGACGGAGGATTTGAGGATAAGCAGGTCGCCGACGTGGACCGGGGCGATGAAATCGATGTGCTCCATGGAGGCGGTGACGACGTGCGAGCGCGCATGGCGGTAGGCAGCCATGGCGCCAACGAGGTCGATGAAGTTCATGAGCCGGCCGCCGAGGAGGTTGCCAAGGGTGTTGGTATCGTTGGGCAGAATCAGCTCGGTCATCTCCGACTGCGAGTGGGCCACGGTGCGCGCGGGCAGCGCGGGGCCGTTCAGGTCCATGAAGGTCTCCTTTTAGTAAGGGTACAGGGGACAGGTTGCAGGGTACAGGGGAGCCGGTAGCCTATAGGTGGAGTCGAACGCCCACAGAGAGCAGGACACATGGATAAGGTTGCGAACTTAAAGGAGATTCTGGAACAGGATCCGAAGAACGCCTTTGCGCGGTATGGCCTGGCGATGGAACATGCCGGGCGCGGCGAGACTGAGGCGGCAATGGGTGAGTTTGCGCGGTTGCTCGAGGATCATCCGGACTACACGGCCGGATATTTTATGGCAGCGCAGACGCTGGCAAAGGCGGGACGCTCGGCCGAGGCGAAACAGAGGTTGGTGGACGGAATGACCTGCGCGCGGAGGACGGGGAACAGCATGCGGCACGCGAGATGCAGGCGATGCTGGATGAGATGGAGATTCCGGAGTGAGCCAGCCGGTAGCTTGTACTGTAGCCAGGAGCAAAGCGGCATATAGCTAAAACCGGCCGGCGGAAGGGAGCTGGTACCGGGCTGCGGTAACAGAATGAAGGGTGACCCGCGGCCACGGCTGATGCGGGAAACAAAATGCGTTACGCGTCCCGCAATGTGCAAGACGAGGGGACAGGACGAGCGCATAATGACACAACATGAGAATTCCCCTTTTCCCCCTCGACATGGTGCTTTTTCCTGGAGCGGCGCTGCCGCTGCACGTCTTCGAAGAGCGATATCGGGAGATGGTGAGTGAGTGCATCCGGGAAAACCGGGCGTTCGGCGTGGTGCGCTCCGATGGCGAGCAGATGGCGATCATCGGATGCACGGCGCGGATTGTGCGCGTAGTGGAGCGCTACAGCGACGGGCGGATGGACATTTTGTGCGAGGGCGGGCAGCGGTTTGAGATTGAGGCTCTGGATGAATCGAGGAAATTTCTTCAGGCCGATGTGGAGTTCTTCGAGGACACGGGAGCGGGATCTTCACGGGTGGACCGCGAAGATTGTGCCGCGCTCCATTTCGCTACCCTGCACATGGCGGGGATCGAAGCACCCGCGATGCACGTGGATTTGAACCGGCCGGTGGCATTCCAGCTGGCTGACGCATTGCCGTCGGACCTGGGCTTTAAACAGCAACTGCTGGCGAGCCGCTCCGATGCCGACCGAACCTCGCGGCTGCGCGATTTCTACAATGAAATGCTGCCGCGGCTGCGCGCGAAGCAGGATGTGCCCTCAACCGGGCAGGCGAGCTTCCCCATACACTAGAGACGGCGGTGAGACGTACAACGCACCTTAGGCGTCCAACGAGCAGGCATCACCGGCAACAAAACGAACACAGGGACAGGAATATCGATGGCCACGCGACAGAACCCCTCTACCCGAGTCGATGCTGGGGGCACGCACCACCTTCCACAGACGCTGGGCGAACTGCGGCGCAGCCGCGAATACACCGAGACACGGCTCCGCACGCGCGCGGTGAAGGACGAGATGCGCGAGAACCTGATCGCGCGGCTGAGGGCGAAGGAGCCGGTGTTTCCGGGGATTATTGGCTACGAGGACACAGTCGTTCCGCAGATCGTGAACGCGGTGCTCTCGCGGCAAAACTTTATTCTGCTGGGACTGCGCGGGCAGGCGAAGAGCCGTATCCTGCGAGCGCTGACGGCACTGCTGGACGAGCAGATGCCGTATATCGCGGGCTGCGAGATTCGCGACAATCCTTATATGCCGCTGTGCCGGCGCTGCCGCGATCTGGTGATGGAGTGCGGCGACGCGACGCAGCTGGGCTGGTTGACGCGCGATGAACGCTACGTGGAAAAGTTGGCGACGCCGGATGTAACCGTGGCGGATCTGATTGGCGATCTGGATCCGATCAAGGCGGCGCGCGGCGGGCACGATCTGGCCAGCGAGATGACGATGCACTACGGGTTGTTGCCGAGAGCGAACCGCGGTGTGTTTGCGGTGAACGAGCTGCCGGACCTGGCGGGGAAGATTCAGGTGGCGCTTTTCAACATCATGCAGGAAGGCGATGTCCAGATTAAAGGCTACCCGGTGCGCCTGGAGCTGGATGTGGCGCTGGTGTTCAGCGCCAACCCGGAGGACTACACGGCGCGCGGCAAGATTGTGACGCCGTTGAAGGACCGGATCGGGTCCGAGATTCGCACGCATTATCCGGAGACGCTGGAGGAAGGGATCGCGATCACGGCGCAGGAGGCGTGGACGGAGCGGGAGACCAACACGGAGATTCCGCATTATTTGCGCGAGGTGATCGAGCAGGTGGCGTTCACGGCGCGTGAAGACAAAAAGGTAGACAAGCGCAGCGGCGTAAGCCAGCGGCTGCCGATTGCGACCATCGAGCTGGCCATTTCAAACGCGGAGCGGCGGGCGCTGCTGCACGGCGAGACGCGCGTGGTGCCGCGCATCGGAGACTTATACACAGCGCTGCCGGGAATCACCGGCAAACTGGAGCTGGAATACGAAGGCGAAATGAAGGGCGCCGACACTGTGGTGCGGGACATTGTGCGCGCCGCCATCGGCAAGGTCTTCGACCGCTATTTCGGCGACGTGAATACGCAGCAGATCGAGCAGTGGTTCAACCTGGGCGGGACGGTAAAAATTTCCGACGATCAGGCAGCCAAGGCGACGCTGGAGGAACTGAAACAGATTCAGGGGTTGACGGAGAAGCTTGCTCCGCTGGGTGTGAAGGCCAGCGATGCGGCGGAAAATGTAACAGCCGCGGCTGAGTTCTTGCTGGAAGGCATGTGCGCGCATCGAAGGATCAGCCGGAATGAAGAGCGGAGCTTTTCTGCGCAGCGGAAGGCACAGGAACGGCCGGAGCGCGTGGAGAAGGCCGATCCGGAGCGGGATTACGAGCAGTGGCAGACGCGCCGGTCGCGGCGGGGAAGCTTTAACTGAGGCAGCCGGTGGCCTGTAACCGGAAGCATCAATACGGCAATAGATTATGAAAACCGTACGGTACACGAAGTTCACGGGCGATCTGGCGAGCGAGATGAGCATGGAGGATCTGCTCAAGGCGCTCTCGGATTATCTGCTGGACTCGGGATTTCAGAATCCGTTTGCGGAGTTTCAGGACCTCGATCAGACGATGGACGATCTGCGGGAAGCGCTGCGGCGGGCGCTGGAGCAGGGCGACGCGTTCGATGAAAGCCTGCAGCAGAAGATCGATCAGATGGCGGCTGAAGGCAAGCTGGATGAGCTGATCGAGAAGCTGATCGACCGGATGGAGCGCGAGAACTACATCTCAACCTCGCAGCCGCAGCAGCAGGGACAGGTGACGCAGAGCGCGGGGCAGATGGGCCGCGCGACCGACGCGCGCTTCGAGGTAACCGACAAAAGTCTCGATTTTCTGGGATACAAGACGTTGCGCGATTTGCTGGGGTCGCTGGGGAAATCGAATTTCGGACGTCACGACACGCGGCACTGGGCGACGGGCGTGGAGACGAGTGGCGGATCGCAGCCGTACGAGTTTGGCGACACCCTGAACCTGGACGTGACGGCGACGCTGAAGAGCGCGATTGCGCGCGAGGGGCTGACGCTTCCGCTGAACCTTGAATATCGTGACCTGCAGGTTCATCAGTCCGAGTATCAGAGTTCGTGCGCGACCGTCGTCATGCTGGACTGTTCGCACTCGATGATTTTGTACGGTGAAGACCGCTTCACGCCCGCGAAGAAAGTCGCGATGGCGATGGCGCATCTTATCCGGACGCAGTATCCGGGTGATACGTTGTCGCTGGTGCTGTTCCACGATTCGGCCGAGGAGCTGCCGGTATCGCAGCTGGCCCGCGTGAAGGTGGGTCCTTACTACACGAATACTCGCGAGGGCCTGCGCATGGCGCAACGGGTTCTCTCGCGGCAGCGCAAGGACATGAAGCAGATTGTGATGATCACCGACGGCAAGCCTTCGGCGCTCACGCTGCCCGATGGGCGCATTTACAAGAATGCGTTCGGACTCGATCCGCTGGTAGTGAGCGAGACGCTGGAAGAGGTGTCGCGCTGCAAGCGGCAGAACATCATGATCAACACCTTCATGCTGGCGTCGGACTTCGGGTTGGTGCAGTTTGTGCAGAAGGTGACGCAGATGTGCCGCGGCAAGGCGTATTTCACCACGCCCGAGACGCTGGGCGAATATCTGCTGATGGATTACATGCAGCGGCGGATGAAGACGATCCACTGAGAAACAGGGAATAGGGAATAGGGAATAGGGAATAGGGAGTAGGGAGTAGGGAATAGGCAGTAGGCCGCAGGGAAAGGCGACTCCCTTCGCGCCTGATCACGGCGCTGCTGGGACGTACCGGACATGGTAGCCGCGGGGCGAGGGATGGAAGCCGGCATCGCGCAGAAATGTCGCGAGGAAGTGCTGGTGGGCGGGCTGGCCTCCGATAGAGTCGATTAAGATACCGCCGTGGTGACGAGTTTGCCGGATTCTGTAACAGTTCCTGAGCAAAATCAGCGAGAAAGTGGGCAAGGTCGCTTGCGGCGTGCGAGCGGTCGGGTTCGTCTGCCGGCAAGAAGACCTGAATGGCCGGGTTGTTTCGCCGGAGATAGGCGACCAGAGCGCCATTGCGCAGGATGACGCTGGCGCCCACGCTGCGGGTGAGGGATGTGGTGTTGTCCGCGGCGGCGGAGTCAGGTGTGGGCCAGTGGAGAATGCTGCCCCAGGGATTGGCGGGATCGGTGGCGGCGAGGAAAAGCATCTCCGGTTTTTCGGGCGTGTTGGCGCCGAGAGAGCGTAGAAGCTCGACCGCGGCGGGCTGAGCGAACTGCGCACCGCCCAGTCCGGCGATGAAATAGCCGCGGCGGACGCGCCCCTGGGCTTCGAGGGCTTTGAGAACTTCGTAGACGGCTGAGAATCCGCCGGGAAGGTTTTCCTGAGCGACGGTTTCGCGGGTGACGACGCCATAGCGCTGGAGCAACTGCTGCGCGATGGCGTGCGACCAAGCGGTCTGGACGGCCGGAGTGCCGCGGTCGGGAGTGGGGACAAGGGTCCAGCGGCCCTGGGCACTCGGCGGCGTGGTGCGGCGGGAGCGAAATGCGGGCTGGTTATGCTGGCGCTTGCTGGAGCGCGAGGTTTCCGGCTTTGCGATGAAGGCGCGGAGCGCGTGCAGCGTGTCGTTGGTGATGAGGCCGCGCCAGACGAGCGACCAGAGTGCGTCGATGGTCTCGCCAGGATATCCATCACCGAGGGCTTCATGGAGATCGCCGAAGAAGGTGGCCCCGGAGCGGGACAGGTATTGAAGGATCGCGTCTTCGCGAGGAGTGAGAGGTTCGATCGGCGTTGTGCGTGGAGGCAGCAGGCTGGCGATGCGGTCGGCGAGGTAGAGCGCGATGCGGCCGTCACGCTCGCCAATGGGGTCGACGCCGCACCAGACGATTTCACCGGCGGCGATGAGGGTATCGAGGTCGGCGGGGGAGTAGCGCGCGATCCGGGCGGGCAGAATCTGCGATTCGAGCAGGGAAGCGGGCAGCGGCGCGCCCTGCAGGGACTCGATAGTGTCGAGGAGGGCGTCGAGGCCGCGGCGCTTTTGCAGAACGCCCTGCCAGTGCGTGCCGAGGCGGGCAAATAGGCGCGGATCGGCGGGTTCGATTTCTTTACGTAACCGTGCCAGTGACTTATTGCGAATGAGGCGCAGGGATTCGGCGTCGCAATACTCGCGGCTGGACCCCTGAGGGCGGAATCCGCCTTCGAGGATGCGGCCATCGCGGACGAGGGCATGGAGGGAGCCTTCGATAGGTTGCTGAGCCAGACCAAAGCGAGCGCAGACCTCGCGAAGGCGTGAAGGGACCGCGGGTGCGGGCGTAGCGGCGAACCAGTTCAAGGACGGGCGCGGCGACTGGGGCGAGGAGGGACTTGGGGAGATCCACCGGAAGTTTGAGGTCGAGGGCGTCGCGGTAACGTGCCGCATCCTCGACGGCGATGTAACGCGCTTGTCCCGCGATCTTGACGGCCACAACCCGGCGGTTGGTGACGAGAGCGCTGAGAGATTTGAGAACGTCGGGCGCAGCGACGCGCTGGGCGATTTCGTCGCGGGAAAGATCGCCGAGGCGGAGGAGCAGATTGTGCAGGTCATCGGCAGAGCGGGCACGCTGGTTCTCGCCAAGGAGCTGCAGCCGGGCTTCGACTTCGGAGATCGCGATGGGGTCGAGGAGTTCGCGGAGGTCGGCTTCTCCGAGGAGATCGGCGAGCTGCGACTGATCGATAGAGAGCCCGGCGGCGCGGCGTTCGGCGAGCGGCGCATCGCCGTCATAGATGAAGTTGCCGACATACCCGAAGAGAAGAGACGCGGCGAAGGGCGACGCTTTCTGGGTGTCGACGATGTGGACCTGAATATCGCGGTCTTTGATGGAGCGCAGTACGTCGATGAGCGCGGGCATGTCGAAGGTGTCGCGCAGGCATTCGCGATAGGCTTCGAGAAGCATCGGAAACGACGGATATTGCGAGGCGACGGCGAGCAGATCGGTTGCGCGTTTGCGCTGCTGCCAGAGTGGAGCGCGAGTTTGCATACGGCGGCGCGGAAGGAGCAACGCGCGGGCAGAGGCTTCACGAAATTTCGCCGCGAAGAGCGAAGTGGAGCCTAACTGGCGGACGACCGAGTCCTGCGCGTTTGCAGGGTCGGGGAGCAGGAGCGCGAGATCGGGCGGCTGATCGACGTCAGGAAAGCGGAGGACGAAGCCATCGTCGGTGGCCATGGATTCGACGTGGGGACCACCGGCAGCGAGAATTTGTGCAGCGGCGGCCATGGCCCAGGGCGTGTGAATGCGTTTGCCGAAGGGGGTGAGGACGCAAACGCGCCAGTCCCCGAGCTCGTCGCGGATGCGCTCGATGACGATGGTGCGGTCATCGGGAACCGCGGCGGTTACATTTTGCTGGTCGGTAAGGAGCTGGAGGAGGTTTTCCGCGGCCTGGGCATCGAGGTCGTGCTCGCGCACGAGGCGGCTGATGGCGGCGTTGGGCGGAAGCGCGCGCAGCTCGCGGACCAATGCGCCAATGCGACGGCCGAATTCGAGGGGGCGGCCAGCCTGGTCGCCATGCCAGAAGGGCAGCTTGCCGGGCTGGCCGGGAGCGGGTGAGACGAGGACGCGGTCGTGGCTGATTTCGTCGATGTGCCAGGTGGAAGCGCCGAGCGCGAAGACTTCGCCGACCCGGGACTCGAAGACCATTTCTTCGTCCAGCTCGCCTACGCGAACAGGCTTTTTGTGCTCGCCGGAGAGGAAGACGCCGTAGAGGCCGCGGTCGGGGATGGTTCCGGCGTTGAGGATGGCGAGCGACTTCGCGCCTTCCCGCGGAGTGAGGATGTTGGTTTCGCGATCCCAGGTGATGCGGGGGCGAAGCTCGGCGAATTCATCCGAAGGGTACTTGCCGGAGAGCAGGTCGAGCACGTTGTCGAGCATCGCGCGCGTCAGGGTGGTGAAGGGCGCGGCGTGGCGTGCGATGGCGTAGAGGTCGTCAACGGAGATAGAAGCCTCGCGAGGCGGCTGCCCTTTGAGGCGCGGAGTGGCAAGCACGGGCGGATGCGCGACCGTGGCGACGATCTGCTGGGCAAGAACGTCGAGGGGGTTGCGGAGGATGGAAGTAGCTTCAACGTGGCCCTCGTGCATAGCGCGGGTGACGGCGGAGCAGGCGATGAGGTCGGCGCGGTACTTGGGAAAGATGATGCCTTCGCTGGTAACGCCGACCTTATGTCCGGCGCGGCCGATACGCTGCATGCCGCTGGCAACGGAGGGCGGCGACTCAATCTGGATAACGAGGTCGATGGCGCCCATGTCGATGCCGAGCTCGAGGGACGAGGTCGCAATGACGGCGCGGATGGCGCCTCGACGGAGCTGGTCTTCAATTTCGGAGCGCTGGGCGGCGGAAAGCGAGCCGTGGTGGGCGCGGGCGAGATTCTCCTTGGCGAGATCGTTGATGAGTCCGGCGAGACGCTCGGCGGTGCGGCGGTTGTTGACGAAGATGAGGGTAGACCGGCGTTTCCGAATGATGGCGAGGAGACGGGGAGGGATCGTCGTCCAGATAGAAGCGCGTTTTGCGGGCGAATCCGGCGTTGCGTTGGGATTCACAGCTAATACGGGCAGGTCTTCCACCGGAACTTCGACCTTCAGCGCGAGGCGCTTCGGTTCGGAGGCGTTGATGATGGTCACTGGCCGCGCGCCGATCCCGTCGGGTGAATCTTCTGCAATTCGATTCCCTCCCAGAAAGAAGGCCACTTCTTCCAGTGGGCGCTGCGTGGCCGACAGGCCGATGCGCTGGACCGGCTTGGTCGTAATGGCTTCGAGGCGTTCAAGCGAGAGCCCCAGGTGCGCACCGCGCTTGGTGGGGACCAGCGCGTGAATCTCGTCGACGATAACCGTGTCGACGGTACGCAGCGCGGAAGCCGATTCCGAAGTGAGCAAGAGGTAGAGGGACTCGGGCGTGGTGATGAGGATGTCTGCGGGATGGCGACGGAAGCGGGCGCGCTCGGTCTGGGGCGTATCGCCGGTGCGGATGGCGATCTCCGGCAAACGAAAAGGTATCTGAGAACGGCGAGCCAGAGGAGCGATCGCCTGAAGGGGAGTCTGCAAGTTGCGCTCGACGTCGACGGCGAGGGCTTTGAGAGGACTGATATAGACGACCCGGCACGCCGATTCCGTTTCCGATGGCTTCGGTTCCTCGAACATCAGGCGATCGAGGCACCAGAGGAACGCGGTGAGGGTTTTACCGGTGCCGGTGGGGGCGAGGATCAATGTGTTTTCGCCGCGAGCGATGGCGGGCCAGCCGAGACGCTGCGGGGTGGTGGGCTCGCCGAGGGCGGAGCGGAACCAGTCGCGGGTGACCGGCTGAAAGAGGGAAAGAGGGTCCATCTCTGATGGTGAGGATAATCCTGGGAAGCGAAGGGGCGGTCAGCGAAGGGGCGGTTAGCTGAGAACCGGTCAGCGAAAAACAGATCAGATGGGTTTGTACCAGACGGTTTTGGGGGTGAGCATGGTCTGCCAGTGGGAGTCCATGCGCGGCTGCTCGCTCAGGCCAAGGAAGAGAACGCCGTCTTTGGCGAGGGCGCGATGCATGTTGAGCAGCACGTGGCGCCGGGTTTCCTGGGGGAAATAGATCATGACATTGCGCAGGAAGATGACGTCGAAGGTTTCCGAGGAGAGGCCGGGCTGGCAAAGGTTGCGCTGCTGAAAGCGGCAAAGGCGCTTGATGTCGGGATGAATCTCCCATTCGTCGCCGGTGCGGACCAGGTATTTGACGAGGAAGCGCGCGGGCAGGCCGCGGTTGATCTCGATGCGCTGATAGCGGCCGGTGCTGGAACGCTCGACCATTTCAGCGGAGAGATCGGTGCCGAGGATATCGATGCGCCACCCAGCCAGCAGGGGAAAGTGCTCGCGCAGCATCATGGCCAGCGAGTAGGCTTCCTGGCCCGAGGAACTGGCGGCGGACCAGAAGCGCAGCGTGCGCGTCATCTGGCGGTTGGCGATGATGGCGGGCAGTAGTTCTTCGCGGAGAAGGTCAAAGGTGGAAGTGTCGCGAAAGAAGCTGGTCTCGTTGATGGTCATGGCCTCGGCGACCGAGCGCTCGAGCATGGAGCCGGAACCATTGCGCAGCGCGGTGACAAGCTGGCCGAGGGACTGCATGCCGCGGTCGCGCAGCAGGCGCTGCAGCCGGGATTCGAACAGGTAATCGCGGGAAGCGTCGACCTGATTGCCGGAATTGCGCATCACCACGGAGCGCAGGTAATCGTAATCGATCGAAGAGGTGCTCACAGGGCGACGGCCTCCGTGCGCGGGGCCTGCGCAGGGATGGCAGAGGCCAGGCGAAGAATTTCACCGGAAATGGCGTCGAGAGGAAGAATACGGTTGGCGAGGCCGGCGTTGGCGACCGCGCCGGGCATCCCCCAGACGACGCTGGTGGCTGCGTCCTGAGCGAGGATTGCGCCGCCGGCGACGCGGATGGCACGGGAGCCGGAAAGGCCGTCTGAACCCATGCCGGTGAGGATGACGCCCAGCACGCGGCCGCCACAGGTTTCGGCGGCAGATCGGAAGAGGACGTCGACGGAAGGCCGGCAGAAGTTTTCCGGAGGATTCTGGTTGAGGCGGAGACGCATGTTGCGGGCAAGCTCGAGATGCCAGTCGCCGCGCGCGATGTCGACAACGCCAGGCGCGACTGTGGCATCCGCTGCGGCCTCGCGCACGCGCAGAGAGCAAAGACCATTCAGACGCTCGGCGAGCAGGGCGGTAAAGAGGCGGGGCATGTGCTGCACGATGAGGATAGGCAGGGGAAAAGTCGCCGGGATATGGGGCAGCACGACTTCGAGTGCGGCGGGACCGCCGGTGGAAACCCCGATGACGACGATCTTTGGCGGATGTGCGGCGCGCGATGGCGATGGCCGGGTTTCGGGTGGGGCGGATACGACGGCAGCCCTGGGTTCAGGGGGAAAGAGGGCGAAGATTTTAGGAAGCAACTCGCGGCTGAGCGTCTCCACACCCTGGCGCATCCCGTTTTGCGCACCCGGCTTGGCGACATAGTCGGTGGCGCCGCGCGCAAGGGCCTCGATGGTGATCCGGGCGCCGCGCGAGGTGAGGGTGCTGCACATGATGATGGGAACGCGACGGTCGCTGCGGCGAATCCTGGAGAGGACCTCGAGTCCGTTCATGCCCGGCATTTCGATGTCGAGCAGAATGAGGTCGGGATGGATGCGCTCGAAGGTGGAGAGGGCTTCGGCTCCGCTGGCGGCGGTGGCGGCGATTTCGATGGACGGTTCGGGATCGAGCACCATGCGCAGAAGGCTGCGCATCACCGCCGAGTCGTCCACGAGGAGGACGCGTATTTTGCGCGCTGCTGAAGAATGCGTTCCTGCGGTCATGGCTCGGGAACTCCCGCCATGCGCAGTTTGTCAAACAGGCCCGCTTCGTCGAAGGGCTTAACGAGGTATTCGTCGGCTCCGGCCATCAGAGCCGCTTCGATGTGATCATTTTCGGCTTCGGTGGTGACCATGACGATGCGGGTTCCATCGAAGGCACGGTCGGCGCGAGCGGCCTGAACCATCTCGATACCAGACATCACCGGCATGTTCCAGTCGACCAGCGCTACCTCAAAAGGTCCGGAATCGCGCAGGCAATTGAGGCCCTGGCGGCCGTCGGCGGCCTCCACGCACTCCACCCCGCGCTCGGCGAACAAAGAGTGGAGGTAATTCCGGATGAAGCGGGAATCGTCGACAACCAGAGCGCGCATGGCTTTCCTTTCCGCTGTGGCCCGGCTCAGGCCGGAAAGGCGCTGGCGAGGCGCATGGGATCGAGTCGCTCGGGTGCGAGGCTGACGAGGAGTCGGTCTTTGAGCTTCCACGCACCATCGAAGAGAACCTGGCGGCGAGGTTCGAGCGTAGCGGGATTCGGTTCATGATCCGAAGAAGAAACGTGCAGGACTTCGCCTACCGAATCGACGAAGAGACCGAAAAGGCCGCCGCCGTTTTCGAAGACCAGAACATCTTCGGCCGTCTTTGCCGGCTCCATGCCGAGCAGACGCCGCATGGAGACCGCGGTCAGGACTTCGCCGCGATAATGAACCAGGCCGCCGACAAAATAGGGGGCCAGGGGAACGGGCTGGGTGGCGGGTTTGCCGAGGATCTCCAGCACATGGGCGATGGGGATGCCATAAAGAGTATCGCCGACCCGCACCGAGCAGACTTCCTGGGTTTGACTGGTGGCAGCTTCTGTCATCGTGTTTCCTCCGGCACCAATTCGTCCGAACGCTGAATCACGTTATCCAGCGAGGGAATGGCAGCGAGACTCACGATGCCAGTGACCTTCTCGTGCAGCAGCGTGATGCCGTCAGCAAGGGCTCCGGAGCCGGCCTCCTCCAGCTGCCGGCCGCCGGCAACGTCCAGCACCTGCGATACGGTCATGCCGACATGACGCTGGCCGTCGCGGCAAACCACCACGGTGGCCGGCGCGTCCGGATCGCCGTTCGGGTCAAGGAGAATGGAAGCCGCGTCGTCCAGAGGCAGCAACTGGCCCTCGAAGCGGACCACCGGCCGCGAACCCGCGCGTTCGATGCGGGAGCGCGGAATGCGCTCGATGCGTACCACGGTCTGCAGAGGCAGAGCCGCGCGGCGGCCATCGGCTTCCACCAGAAGGAAGTCCTGCTGGCCGATGCGGTGCTCCTCGCCGAGAGCATCCTCGTGCTGGCCGGTGAAGCTGACATTGGCATTCTGACCGATGGCGCCAGGGTTCAGAATGAGAGCCATTTCCCCGTTGCCCAGAATGGTAGCGCCGGCGTAAAAGCCGATTTCGCGCAGAACTGCGGCGAGCGGTTTGACGACAATTTCTTCCGGATCGGCGAGACCGTCCACGACCAGACCGAAGCGGCGGCCATCGGCATTGAGGATGGCAATATCGCAGGGAGCAGAGCGGTCGCGGCACGGTTGTTGCAGCAGCCGGTCAAGAAACACCAGGGGCAGCAGGCGACCGCGCAGACGGTAGAGCGCAGCATTTTCCAGCCACTCGATGCGGCTGTCGGTCTCCCCGGTGCTGAGGTGAACCAGCTCGGTGAGCGATGCCTGAGGAACGGCAAAATTCTGCCCGCGGCTGCGCACGATCAGCGCCGGAATGATGGCGAGGGTAAGCGGAATGCGCAGGCGCAGGATGGTGCCCTTGCCGGCGCGGCTATCCACCTCGACCTTGCCGCCGATTTTTTCCACGTTGGTGCGGACCACGTCCATGCCGACGCCGCGTCCGGAGACGCTGGTGACGGTTTCGGCGGTCGAGAAGCCGGGCAGAAAGATCAGCTGCAGGATTTCGCGCTCCTGCATCTGCTCGGCGCGCTGCGGAGAAACCAGCTGACGCTCGACCGCCTTGTGGCGAATCTTTTCGATGCTCATGCCGGCGCCATCGTCGTGCACCTCCACGATGACGTGGCTGCCTTCGTGGCAGGCGCGCAGGCGCACCAGGCCCTCGGCCGATTTGCCCTCCGCCACGCGCACCTCGGGCATCTCGATGCCGTGATCGATGGCGTTGCGGATGGAATGGGTGAGCGGGTCGCGGATGGCCTCGAGCAGGCTCTTGTCGAGTTCCGTCTCCTGGCCTTCCATCTCGAGGCGAACTTTTTTGTCCAGCCCCAGGGCCAGATCGCGCACCAGGCGCGGGAAGCGCGAGAAGACATGGCTGACCGGCTGCATGCGCGCCTTCATGACCGATTCGCGAAGGTCGGCGGTGACCATATCGAGACGGCGTCCCAGCAGCGAGAAATTGGGATCGGCGTTGGTGGTCTGCAAAATCTGATTGCGGGTAAGGACCAGCTCGCCTACCAGGTTCATCATGCGGTTGAGCAGCTCGACGTCGACCCGCAGTGTGGAGTCGGCCGTGCCTCCGGAGGTCGGCGCCACTTCCGGTCCGGCAGCAGGCGGTGTGGTTTCAATCGCGGGCCGCGCGGGAGACAAAGCAGCGGCTGGGGGAGCGGACGGCATTTCTCTTTCCGGCTCCCGAGCCAGCCTGGCTGCGTTGAATTCCTCAGGCGGCCCTGCCTCGCCGGGATCTTCCGGACGAGGCGCACTTTGGTGGTGACGGGGCGGCCGCTTGCCGCCCGATCGCGATTTGCGCACTTTCACGGGAGCTGCGTCTGGAATCGCGGCCGGAGCGGCAACACCAGCTACGGCCTCGGCCATCTGCGGTTCGGCCACGGCGACTGCGGCGGTGCCGTGCTGCAGCTGCTCAAGGACCGCAATGATCGCGCCGTCCTCCTGCTGGCTTTCGCCCTCCGCACCCGTGGCCTCGATGGAGCGAAGAACGCCCCGCAGAATGTCCATGAGCCGGAGCAGGCCGGTGATGATAGCCGCGTTGGCCTCCAGCTTGCCGTCGCGCAGCAGGCCGAGCAGATTTTCCCCGGCGTGGGAGAGCGATTCAAGCCGGCTGAAGCCCAGAAAGCCGGTCGTGCCCTTGATGGTATGAACCGAGCGGAAGATTTCCCCCAGCAGGTCCATGTCGTCAGGGCGGGTTTCGAGGTCAGTGAGGCACCGCTCCATGCGGTCGAGCCCCTCCTGGCTTTCGAGCAGAAATTCGCGAGTCAGGTCGTCCACGAGGGTTTTATCGGAAGGTGGGAGGAGGAACTTGAGGGCCCGCAGGCGGTTGCCGGGGATCGCGGGAGCGGGTAGCCTCAGAATCGAATGACGACACGCATGGCAGGCATGGATCCCGGCACACTGGACCGGCTGCGCGAGGCAGCCACAGAAGCAGCGGCGCGGGCCTACGCTCCTTATTCGAAGTTTTATGTGGGTGCAGCGCTCTTATTTGACAACGGGTCGGTCTTCACCGGCTGCAATGTGGAGAATGCCTCCTATGGACTGACCAGCTGCGCGGAACGGAATGCCCTGTTTCGAGCCATCAGTGAGCGCGGCGCGGGGCCGAGGATTCGAGCCATTGTGGTGGTGAACCGCAATGGCGCCTCAAGCGCCCCGTGCGGAGCCTGCCGCCAGGTGATGAGCGAATTTGTCACCCCGGATGCGGTCGTGGACTTTCCCGGCGCGAGCGGTCCGGAGACGAAGCCCTTCGCGGAAATCTTTCCGGACAGCTTCGCGCTGGAGCAGCAGCCGTGAGCCCGTTTCACCCGGTCGACCTGATCAGGAAGACACGGGATCGCGAGCAGCTGACGCCGGAAGAGATTCGCTTTCTGGTCGAAGGCGCGGCGCGCGAAACCATCCCAGAGGAACAGCTCTCCGCCTGGCTGATGGCGGTGTTCCTGCGCGGTTTGTCGCTGGCTGAGCTGGATATGCTGACGACTGCGATGCGCTACTCGGGCGAGGTGCTCGACCACACCGGGCTGGGGCGGAAGACGGTCGACAAGCACTCCACGGGCGGGGTGGGCGACAAGACATCGTTTCTGGTGGCGCCCATCGCCGCAGCCGCGGGGCTGGCCGATCCCATGATCAGTGGGCGCGCGCTGGGGCATACGGGCGGAACGCTGGACAAGCTGGAATCGATTCCGGGCTACCGGACGCAGCTTTCGCTGGCCGAAATGCGCCGGGTGCTGGAACAATGCGGCGCGTCGATTGTGGGGCAGACGAAGAATCTGGTTCCCGCCGACCGCAAGCTGTACAGCCTGCGCGACCGCACAGCGACGGTCGAAAATCCCTATTTGATCTGCGCCTCGATCATGAGCAAGAAACTCGCCGCCGGCCTCGATGCCCTGGTGATCGACGTGAAGACCGGTTCGGGCGCTTTCCTGCGGAACGAAGACGACGCGCGCTATCTGGCGGCGCTGATGGTCGAGACCGGGGAGCGAGCCGGGACGAGCACCCTGGCTGTGCTGACCGATATGAGCCAGCCGCTGGGTCGCATGGCCGGCAACTGGGTTGAGATTGTCGAGTCGATGGAACTGCTGCGCGGTGAGCGCAATCCGTTGAGCGAGGATTTGCGGGAAGTGTCCCTCATCCTTGCCGGATGGATGATCTTCCTCGGTGGAAAGGCGCGCAGCGCAGAGGCGGGACGCAGGCTGGCGGAAGAGAAGCTCGAGGACGGATCGGCGCTGCGCATCTTTCGTGAGATGGTAAAGGCCCAGGGTGGGGATGTAGAGGCGCTCGATGTCGGTGCGGCCTTCCACAAGCCGAAGTTCCGGCGAGCCTTTCGCGCCGCTCGAGGCGGTTATTTTGTCGCAGCCGACTGCACAAAAGTCGGCTGGGCCGTGCAGCGGCTGGGTGCCGGCCGCGAGCGTGCGGGCGAGCCGGTAGACGCGCATGCGGGTCTCGAGATGCATGTGAAGCTGGGTGCAAGGGTCGAAGCCGGCCAGCCGCTGGCGACGCTCTTTGCCGAGCAGGAGGTACGTTTCGCTGAACCCGAGCGTCTGCTTTCCGAGGCGCTGAAGATTGGCGATACTTCGGCTGCCGCGCCGCCCCTGGTGCGGGAGATTATTTCCGCAGACAACAAAAATAAGTTCCTGCAGCCGCGCCAGGCCCGGTAGGATTGCGAGAAAACCCACAGGAGAACGAATTGGCTCGATTCACGGGTGTGCTGGGATTGCTGACCATGCTGTTGCTGGCCTGGATTTTCTCCACCGACCGCAGAGCCATCCGCTGGCGCACCGTGGTGTGGGGGCTGGGACTGCAGATTCTTTTTGCCTTCTGCGTTGTGGAGTGGACTTTCGGCCAGCGAATGATGCATGTTGCCGGCGATGCCGTAAACAAGCTGCTGGCCTATGCATTTGCCGGATCGACCTTTGTCTTTGGCGACCTCGGGGCGCATACCTCGAAGATTGGCGCGGCCTTCGGGACCAGCTTCTTCGCCTTTCAGGTGCTGCCCACCATCATCTTTATCTCGGCATTCTTTGCGGTGCTCTACTACCTGGGAATCATGCAGCTCGTCATTCGCGCCTTCGCGAAGCTGATGCTGTGGACGATGAAGGTTTCAGGCGCCGAAAGCCTCAACGTCGCGGCCAGTGTGTTCATGGGGCAGACCGAGGCGCCGCTGACCATCCGCCCATTCCTGCCGGACGCGACGCGCTCGGAACTGATGACCATCATGACCAGCGGCATGGCTCACGTCTCGGGCGGCATCATGGCGGCGTACATCCTCTACGGAATTTCGGCGAGCAGCTTGCTGGCGGCGGTGATTATGACCGCGCCAGGCACGATTCTGATTTCGAAGATGCTGGTGCCGGAAACCGAGAAGCCTGCGACCGAAGGCGTGGTGCGCATTCCGGAAAGCGAAGACCATAAGGAAGAGAACCTGATCGGCTCCATCGCGCGCGGAACCATCGACGGCGGACGGCTGGCTTTCAACGTTGGCATCATGCTGATCTCCTTCCTGGCCCTCATTGCGCTGCTCGACGGAATCCTCGGCGGCATGCACAACTGGCTGGGCTACCATCACATTCCCTTTCCGCATTCGCTCGACGCAATCCTCGGCTTCTTCTTTGCGCCGATTGCGTGGCTCATTGGGATTCCGTGGCACGACGCGCCGACGGTCGGAAACCTGCTCGGTACCCGCATGGTCCTGAACGAGCTGGTGGCCTACACCTATCTCGGCGGACTGGCGAAAAGCGGGGCGCTGGCGGCCCGGTCGGTGACCATTGCGACGTTTGCACTCTGCGGCTTTGCCAATCTCAGTTCCATCGGCATTCAGATTGGCGGAATTGGCGCGCTGGCTCCGAATCGCCGCAACGATCTGGCCAAACTGGGATTTCGCGCGATGCTGGCCGGCACCATGGCCAACCTGATGTCGGCGTCGATTGTGGGGATTCTGATTAAGTAACCATGGCGGATACAGTTTTTGACAGGGCGACGGCTGCGGCTGGATTTATTCTGGCGCGGACCCAATTGCGTCCAAAGATTGCTATTGTGCTCGGGTCGGGTCTAGGAGCGTTCGCCGATCAGTTGGAGAGCGCGACGGCGATTCCATTCGCTGAAATTCCTCATTTCCCTCAGTCCACGGTGCTCGGCCACAGCGGGAAGCTGGTGATCGGGACGGTTGCCGGAATTCCGGTCGCCGTCATGCAGGGCCGCGTCCACGCGTACGAGGGATATAGCTCAGAAGAAGTTACATTTCCCGTGCGCGTACTCGGCCGCATGGGCGTAAGGGCGTTGGTGCTGACCAACGCGGCGGGCGGCATCAACGATGCGTTCAAGCGCGGCCAGCTCGTTCTCATCGCCGACCACATCAACTTCTCGGGGCGCAATCCGGTCGCCGGGCCCAATGACGAGCGACTCGGACCGCGCTTTTTCGACATGAGCGAGGCATACTCGGCGCGACTGCGCCAGCTCGCACACGAGGCAGCACGCGCGCTCGAATTTCGTCTCGACGAAGGCGTGTATCTCAGCGTGCTCGGTCCGAGTTTCGAAACCCCTGCTGAGATTCGCGCCTTCCGGACGCTGGGCGCGGACCTGGTCGGCATGTCCACCGTGCAGGAGACAATTGTGGCGCGGCACATGGGGATCGAAGTGCTCGGCATCAGCTGTGTGACGAATCTCGCCGCCGGCATTCAGGCCGAACCGCTCAGCCACGAAGAGGTGATGGAAACCGGCCGCGCCGTGGAGAAACAGCTCGCCGGTTTGCTGACGGGACTGGTGCCGATGTTGGCGAAGTGAAGCCAGCGTTTCAGCGCCTGGTGTCCCCGGAGGATGCTGCCTTTGCCCCTGAGAGAGCAGCGGCTGCGTGCTCGTCGTGCCACTCCGGCACTGGCTCGGCGGACTTCACCCAGGCGGCGACGTAGAGGTCGCGCAGCATCGAAGCGGCGGCGGCGAGGCGTTCGGCGGTGAACTGCCTCGATTCCGGCGTGCCCGTCCCATCGAAGCCATGCACTTTGTCGAGCTGGTAAACGCGCTCCACCAGCGATTGTGAGTGGCGCAGATACGCCAGGTAATCGTCCCACTCATCGCCGACGGGGTGCAGCGGCGTCATCAGCGGCCGCACGTCGGAGATGTTGATAGCCGCGTCGACGAACGGGCCTTCGAACCGCCAGTGGATGGTGTGGTCCGTCGTGTAGCCATTGGGATTTTCTTTTCCAACCCAGCCGTTGTAATTCACCGTCACGTGGAGCGGTTGCGAGCCGTCGCCGACGTAGTGCCCCAGCCATCCCGCATAGAAGAGGATGGCAAGTTCCACCGGCTTCGTGTCCTGATGCTCGGCGGAAAGCTGGCGATAGTCGCGCATCGCAGACTTGAGGCGCTCCCACACCTCGCTGGTGATGTAAGGCTGGAAGCCAACCTTTTCCGGCCGCATCGCCGAGGCCATGTCCGGATGCAAAGCAGCGTACGCATAGAGCGCGGCGATGTACTGGTAGCGCTGCCGGGGCAGCGGGCCAATCAGATCGGCCAGCTCAATATCGATGAAGTGATCGGGCGCCTGCGCCGCGACCAGCTCCGGCTCAGCGCGCGAACGCCAGCGGTCGGGCTCCGGGCCAAGGTACCCAATCTCGTTGATAGCTTCCTGCGTACGAAAAAACGCGGGAAGGTCGGAAGGCAGGGTTTCCGTGGCGAGGCGGTTGATCATCGTGTGGCCCTTACTGCCCCAGGCAAACGACGGCGGAACAGCTACCAGCGAAAGAAGCAGCGCAGCGCATGAGGTGCGCAGAAGATTTGTTTTCATGCTTCGGTGAGTATAACGGCGCGACCTGCGGATCATGGCGCGCCGGAGCGGCCATGCTGCATTCGTCCTTTGATCGCACTGGCGCAGACGATGCAGAGTGCGACTCAGACTGTCAGACGGACGAGTTGCTCAGCTTCGATGCGGGGGCCGAGGATCGAAACGCGGGGAACTTCGCCGCGAGCCATCGCTACCTCGTCGCATTTGTAGAGACGCGGGACAGTTCTGGCAGTCCTTGAAGATTTTGTCGGGGAGGGCGGTGCGGTCCTCGACCTCGCGAAAACCATAGCGGAAGAAGAAATCCGGGATGCGGGTAAAGAGGCAAACGCAGCCCACGCCGTGGTCTTCGGCTTCGGCGAGAAGCGAGTGCAGCAATTCGCCACCGACACCGTGACTTTTTGCCTCAGGCCGGACGACGATCGAACGAACCTCAGCCAGGTGCGGGCCGTAGAGGTGCAGCGCACCGCAGCCCATGAAAATCCCGCCTTCAGATTCGGCAACGGTGAAGTCGCGAACGTTTTCGCAGATTTCCGCGAAGGGACGGCGGAGGAGGGTTCCATCGCCGGAGAGGCTGTTAACCAGCTCGTAGATGTTGGTTGCGTCCTGGAGGCGCGCTTTACGCACGCGCATGGCTGGCCTCCTGTTCTTCGAGACTGACGGTGCCATAGCGCGCGAGGAGGGCCTGAACTGCGCTCTTCAGCGTCTTTAAGCGCTTCGCGCACGCGATGGCGCGCGGTGCCGCCGATGACGTCGTGGCAGTCGAGCGTGGCTTCGAGCGTGATGGCCGGGAAGAAGTCGGAGTCGAATTCGGGGCCGAACTGGCGGAGTTCTTCGAGCGAAAGATCGCCGAGCTCGCAGCCTTTATCGATACTGTAACGGACGGCGTTACCTATTTTCTCGTGTGCCTTGCGGAAGGGAACGCCCTTGTGAACAAGGTAGGTCGCAGCAGCCATGGCGTTGAGGAAGCCGGTCTCGCAGGCCGTGCGCATGCGGTCGGTGCGAAAACGGAGCGCGCGCGTGAAGGCGGCGAGCAGCCAGGTCATCTTGTGCATCTCCGCCGTGGCCGCAAAGACCGGCTCCTGGGTTTCCTGCATGTCCTTGTTGTAAGCAAGAGGCAGGCCTTTGAGGAGTATCGTCACGGATTCCGCCGCGCCATGAATGCGCCCTACTTTGCCGCGGACCAGCTCGGTGAGGTCGGGATTCTTCTTCTGCGGCATGGCGCTGGAGCCGGTGGAGAATTCCTCGGGCAGATCGACGAAGCCAAACTCGGCAGTCGCGAAGAGAGTAATTTCTTCGGCGAAGCGGCTGGCGTGAAGCGCGAGTTGGGTGAGGACCTGAAGGTATTCGAGAACGAAGTCGCGGTCGGAGGTCGCGTCCATGCTGTTGGCCGTTGGCGCGGTGAAGTCGAGCTCGCGAGCAGGCGATGGTGCGGTCGAGGGCGAGGGTGGCGCCGGCAACTGCTCCCGAGCCGAGCGGGCAGTAATCGAGACGCTTCGCGCAGTCCTCAAGACGCGAGGCATCGCGGAGCAGCATTTCCACGTAAGCAAGCAGCCAGTGCGCAACCAGCACGGGCTCGGCGCGTTGTAAGATGCGTGTAGGCCGGCATGACCGCCTCACCGGCGTTCTTTGCCTGCTCAACGAGCTGCTGCGCCCAGGCGGCGAGGTGGGCGAGCACGACCTCGAATGCGGAAGCGGATGAAGAGGCGCAGGTCGGTGGCGATCTGCTCGTTGCGGCTGCGGCCGGTATGGAGCTTGAGGCCGAGATCACCGATGGCTTCGGTGAGTCGCAATTCAACAAAATGGTGAATGTCTTCGGCCTGGGTGTCGTTGCGCACTTCCTGCGGCGTTCTGGCGAAGCGTTCACCGATCGCCTGGAGCGCATCGGTGATGCGTACGCATTCCTCGTGGGTTAGGATGCCGGCATCTTCCAGAGCGAGGGCGTGCGCCTTGCTTGCAGCCAGCTCCGGGTCGAGCAGTTGCCAGTCGAAATGGATGGACCGCTGCCAGTGGTCAAAGACCGGATGGGGCGCCGCGCGAAAACGCCCGGACCACATTTTGGCGGCTTGATTCTCGGCGGGAGGTTCGGTCATGGACGTCACTCGCCTTTCCCGCTGTTGAGTCGCGGCATCTCCGAGCCCTGGTTCAGCGTGATCAGACCGCTCTCGGCGTAGGTCATCAGCTTGGCGCGGGTATCGGTGATGTCGAGGTTGCGCATGGTGAGCTGGCCGATGCGGTCGCGCGGCGAGAAGGCGGACTCAGTTTTCTCCATGCTGAGGCGCTCGGGATGGAATGTGAGATTGGGCGACTCGGTATTCAGGATCGAGTAGTCGTTGCCCCTCCGCAGCTCGAGCGTGACCTGGCCGGTGATGGGACTCGCGACCCAGCGCTGCGCCGATTCGCGCAGCATGATGGCCTGGGAATCGAACCAGCGCCCCTGGTAGAGGAGGCGGCCGAGTTTGCGGCCGTTCTCGCGGTACTGCTCGATGGTGTCCTCGTTGTGGATGCCGGTGATGAGGCGCTCGTACGCGATGAACAGCAGAGCTATGCCGGGCGCCTCGTAGATGCCGCGGCTCTTGGCCTCGATGATCCGATTCTCGATCTGGTCGCTCATGCCCAGACCATGACGGCCACCGATGCGGTTGGCTTCGAGCATTAGCTCGACAGGGTCAGCCATCTCCTGGCCGTTGAGGGCAACGGGAAAGCCTTCTTCGAAACGGACGGTCACCTCTTCGCGGCGGACATCGACGTCGTCGCGCCACGATGCGGCGCCCATGATGGGATCGACGATCCGGATGCTGCTCGATAGCTGCTCGAGGTCCTTGGCTTCGTGGGTCGCACCGAGCAGGTTAGAGTCGGTGGAGTAGGCTTTCTCGGCGGGCATTTTGTAGCCGAAACCCGACCGCTGCATGAAGGCCGACATCTCGGCGCGTCCACCCAGCTCGTCGATGAACGCCGGATCGAGCCAGGGCTTGTAAACCTGCAGGCGGGGATTGACGAGCAGGCCGTAGCGATAGAAGCGCTCGATGTCGTTGCCCTTGAATGTGGAGCCGTCGCCCCAGATGTTGACGCCATCTTCCATCATGGCGGTGACCAGCATGGTGCCGGTCACGGCGCGTCCAATGGGTGTGGTGTTGAAGTAGGTCACGCCTGCGGTCGAAATGTGAAAGGCCCCGGACTGGAGGGCAGCGATGCCTTCACGAACCAGGGGCCCGCGGCAGTCAATGAGACGGGCATTCTCCGCGCCGTATTCGAGCGCTTTGCGTGGGATGGCGTCGTAATCGGATTCGTCCGGCTGACCGAGGTTCGCGGTATAGGCCCAGGGCAGCGCGCCCTTCTGCTTCATCCAGTGCAGCGCGGCGCTGGTATCGAGGCCGCCGGAAAAAGCGATGCCCACTTTCTGGCCGACCGGCAGGCATTCAAGAATGACAGACATTTCTTACCAAACCTCAAAGGGCCGCAGAATCTAACTGCGGTTGTTATATTTGTGGCCGTATGGTGCCACGAAAGTCGCTATATATACCCGCCACTGCGACGAATTACGACTGTTTTTTGCCGGAGCCCAGCAGCATGAGCAGCAGAGCCTTTTGCGCGTGCATCCGATTCTCGGCCTGATCGAAAACGACGGACTGTGGCCCGTCGAGGACGGCATCGGTGACTTCGGCATTGCGATGCGCAGGCAGGCAATGCATGAAGACCGCCGACGGCGACGCATGCGCCATTAATGTTTCATTCACCTGATATGGCTTGAAGATGGGCGCTCGCTTCGTGGCTTCGTGCTCGAAGCCCATGCTGGTGCAGATGTCGGTGTAGACGGCATCCGCTCCCGTAACTGCGCCGACTGGATCGTTGACGAGGGTGATGTTGGAGCCAGTAACGTTGGCGATGGCGCGGGCCTGGGCCACGATGTCAGCCCTGGGCGCGTAGTTTTTCGGCGTGCCGACCGTACAGTGCGCGCCCAGCAGCGCCGCTGTCAGCATGAGCGAGTGGCAGACGTTGTTGCCGTCGCCAACGTAGGTGAAGTTGAAGCCGCGCAGGTTGCCGAAGCGCTCTTCGAGGGTCATGAAGTCGGCAATGGCCTGGCACGGATGCTCGAGGTCGCTGAGGGCGTTGACAACGGGGATGCTCGCGTACTGCGCCATTTCCGTGATGGTCTCGTGTGCGTAAGTGCGGAGCACCATGACCTGAACCCAGCGCTCGACGTTGCGCGCGATGTCAGCCAGGGATTCGCGCTCGCCCAGGGGCGACTGCGTCTGGTCGACGAAGAGAGCCGAGCCGCCGAGGGTATTCATCGCCGTCTGGAAGGTGAGGCGCGTGCGCAGCGAGGCTTTCTCGAAGAACATGACCATCTGCTTTGCGTCGAGCGCCCAGCGATACGCACCTGGATGGGTCTTGACGTCGTGCGCGAGCGCAAGGATGCCGGCCAATTCGGTGGTGGTGAGGTCGGCGACGGAACAGAGGTCGCGCCCGGCGAGCGAAACGTCGGGCGTTTCGACGCTCGGGGATTCGAGTTCCTGCACGGCGGCGGGTTTAGTGGCCAATTTTCTTTCCTCCAGGAAATGGGCTAGCGGCGGTATGCGACAGCTGTTCGGTGAGAACTTCGTCAAGAGCGGAGAAGCCCTCATTCACATGCTCTTTTTCGAGGATGTAGGGAGGCAGGAAACGAAGAACGGTTTCGCTGGTGCGATTGATGAGGATGTGGCGCTTCATCATTTCGTCTAGAACGGTTTTGGCGAGGTCGGCGGAGTCGAGCTCGATGGCCAGCATGAGGCCGACGCCGCGAACGTCGACGATGGCGGAGTGGGATTTCGCGAGCTGGCTGAGCTTCTCGCGGAAATAGGTGCCGATGGCGGTTACATGATCGAGCAAATGGTCGTGCTCGATGGTTCCGAAGACGGCGAGGGCGACGGCGCAAGCCAGCGGTCCACCGCCGAAGGTGGTGCCATGCATGCCGGCGTGGATAGCCTGAGACGCTTCTTCCGTGCAGAGCAGCGCGCCGAGCGGGATTCCGCCGGCGAGAGGCTTGGCCAGCGTGGTTACGTCAGGCTGGATGCCGTAATGCTGATAGGCGCACCATTTACCGGTGCGGCCCATGCCGGACTGAATCTCGTCGGCGATGAGCAGCGCGCCGGTCGAGCGGGTGAGGTCACGTGCGGTCTGGAGAAATTCGTGCGAGAGGGGATGGATGCCGCCTTCACCCTGAATCGCTTCGACCAGGATGGCGCAGACGTCGGCGGAGAATTTCGCGCGGAGGTCGTCGACGTCGTTGAAGCGGACGAACTCGACGCCAGGCATCACCGGGTCGAACGGTTCGCGATACTTGTCCTTCCAGGTTGCCGCGACGGATCCCATAGTGCGGCCGTGAAAGCTGTTTTCAAGGGCGAGGAATTTGGTGCCCAGAGGGACACCTTGTTCGCGCTTGAGTTTGGCCGACGCGCGGGCCAGTTTGAGCGCGGCTTCGTTGGCCTCAGTGCCGCTGTTGCAGAAAAAGGCCCGGTCCATGCCCGTGGCTTCAGTCAGCTTCAGGGAAAGCGCGGCCTGGCCGGGATGGTAATAAAGGTTGGAGATGTGGATGAGCTTGCGGCTCTGCTCGGCGATGGCGTTCTCGATGGCCGGGTGCGCATAGCCGAGCGCGTTGACGCCGATGCCGCTCAAAAGATCGAGATAGCGGTCGCCGTTGTCGTCGATCAAATACACGCCTTCGCCGCGTGTGAACAAGAGCGGATAGCGATCGTAAGTTCCCAGCAGGAGGCGGGCCTCCGCTGCTCTTAGATCGTCGAGTTTCATGGTGGTCTTCTCTATTGGGTGCTGCGACGTGGCAGTAGCGTTGCTCATGCGACCATCACCTCCGTGCCCTGGCTGATGCGGCTGCTGCAAAGGTCGGGCAGCAACTCGGCAACCGCGGCCGGCAAAATGCGGACGCGCTTGACGCCGTTCAGCAGCGCCTCGCGGCAGGCGCTGAGCTTGGGCAGCATGCCGCCGGTGATCACCTCGTCGCGGGTAAGGTCGGCGATCTGGTCGATGGAGAGCCAGCGCATCACGCTGCCATCAGCGCCAAGAACCCCAGGAACATCGGTGAGGAAGACGAGCGCGTCGGCTTTGCAGGCGCCGGCACAGGCGGCGGCCATCTCGTCCGCATTGATGTTGTAGTACTCGCCGTCAAATCCCAAAGCGATGCTCGAGATGACAGGCACCGCGCCCATCTGCCAGATGGCATCGAGCCAGCGCGGATCGGCGGCGGCAATTTCGCCAACGAAGCCGAGGTCGGGAGCGGTCCGCTTCTTGCGGGCGCGGAAGACGAGACCGTCGCCGCCGGAAAGACCCACAGCGGGCTGGCCGTGCGAGCCGAGGGACGCGACCAGCGCTTTATTGACGCCGCCGCCGAGCACCATCAGCGCGGTGTCGCGCGTTTCGGCATCGGTGATGCGCAGGCCCGAAACAAATTCGCTCTGCTTGCCCAACTGCTTCAGCGTGCGGGTGAGCTGCGGACCGCCGCCATGCACGATGGCGACCTGATGGCCGTCCTTCACCAGCTCAGCAATGGCTTTGGCGCACTCGTGCAGGAGCTCGGGATTCTCCAGCGTTGCGCCTCCGAGTTTGACCACGTATCTCATCTGCGACCTTTCCAATTCACTCGAGCCCCGCGGCTTCGTCGAAGCCGGACATGACGTTGAAATTCTGGACGGCCTGACCGGCGGCGCCCTTGAGCAGGTTGTCGAGGCAGGAGACGATCACGCATCGCCTGCCATCGTCTGCAAGATGAAAGCCGATGTCACAGTAGTTGGTGTTGATCGAATACTGAATCTGCGGCAACTGGCCGGCCGGGAAGATCCGCACCATGGGGCTGCCGGCAAAAAAGCTGCGGTAAAGAGCCTCCACGTCCTCCGGCTGCTGCTTCTCTTTGAACCACACATAAATGGTGGAGAGAATGCCGCGTGGGATGGGCAGCAGATGGGGCGTGAAGACGATCTGCTCAGTGGCAAGTTCGAGCTGCTCGAGCAGTTCGCCGGTGTGCCGATGCGAGAACAACGCGTAGGCGGAGAGGTTATCCGCGGCGTGCATGAAGTGGGTCTTCGCGGTCGGCGCCTTGCCCGCTCCGGAGACGCCGGATTTGGAATCGCAGACGATGCCGCGGTCGAGTTCGATATGGCGTACCAGCGGCTTGAGCGCCAGGATGATCGAAGTAGCGTAGCAGCCGGGATTGGCGACGAGGGCCGCGTCGCGGATTTCGTCACGATGCAGCTCCGGCATGCCGTAACAGCTTTGGTCTTGCACGGCAGCGGCCAGGGGCGAGCCTTCGTCGGCAAATTTATAGACGGCGCGGTTGGCGGACTCGTGCAGACGCCATGCGCCGCTGAGATCGACGATGCGCAGGCCCTGATTGAGCGCGTGCGGCACCCACTCGCGCGACTGCTCATGCGGCGTGGCGAGGAAAAGGACTTCGACACCGCGGTCGCGGAGCAGCTCCCACGAGAACGGCTCGACGCGAAGCGCGCCAGGGCCGAGGCCGGTTCCGTTGTTGTCCATGAGCTGCGGATGGACAGCGGCGAGCGGCTCGGGCGTACTGTCGGCCCGGCCGAGGAAGACGGGAGGCTTGCCGGCGAGCGCGGGATGGCGCAGCAGGAGACGCACCAGCTCCATACCGGCGTAGCCGGTGACGCCCATGACTGCGGTCGCCGGGCGCCGGGAACCGGGCACCGGGCTCTGCGTGACAGATTTCGAATTGGGATTCGGGGAGGACATTTTTCGCAAAACTCTTTTGACTCTGTTTTCTGCCTTTCGACGCTTTATTTGCCTGCGCTCCGGCACTCTTTCCTTCGGTGCCCTGAGTCCGGTGCCCGGTGCTCTGCCGTCTATCCGATCATGCGTTCCAGCTTCTCGCGCATCGACGACGCCCGCCTGGGATCGGGACAGATGATCAACACGGTGTCGTCGCCCGCCAGGGTTCCCACCACGTCGTGCCATTCTTCGTGGTCGATGGCGAGGGCGACGGGCTGCGCGCCGCCGCTGGTGGTGCGGAGAACGAGTTGGTTCTGAGCCTGGCGAACCGCAACGCCGAAGCTGGACAGAACTTCATCGACTGCGGGCTGCTCCTCTTCTTCGTCCTCCATGTGCCCGTTGCCGTTGGGCGCCGCGTAGCCGCTGGGGCCCTTGTAGAGGTGCAGCTCGTGGATATCCCGGGAGAGCGTGGCCTGGGTTACGTCGAAGCCGCGGCGCGCGAGCTTGCGGCGCAGCTCGTCCTGGCTGGTGATGGATTCCCCTTCCACTATTTGCCGGATCGTGTTGTGGCGATCGTGTTTGCTCACAGAAAATCGCGGCGGGCCGCACGGGGCAGCCAGCCGCGTCCTCACTCTGTATAAAAATACAGCAATGATGTATAAATATGCAAGCAGGAAAAGCGGCCGGTAGCTGGTAGCCAGTAGCCGGTAGCCAGCAGGAACTGCCCCACATGACCGGCGGCGGGAAATTTTCAAAAAAGATTGATGTTTGTGTCACCAGAAAAAAGGAAGGCCGTTATAGTTGGATATGGGAACGAGAAATTGTGCTGCTCCGGCCCTGTCGACCGGCGGCTCCCGGCCCAGTCGTGGAGTCCCTGGTGAGCATGCTCCTCGGGGCGAGAGTCTGATCGATGAACGGTTCGATCACGAATCCTGCGGCGTCGGTTTTGTCGCAACGCTCGACAATCAGCCCTCGCATGACATCCTGACGAAGGCTCTGACCGCCCTGGCCCGCCTGGCGCATCGCGGTGCTGTGGCTGCGGACGGCAAATCGAGCGACGGGATTGGGATTCATACAGCGATCCCGCGCCAACTCATTCTCGAATCCACTGGCATTTCACTCGATCCCGCCCAACCGCTGGTGGTAGGAATGATTTTTCTTCCCGTCGAGGCGCACGCAAGCACGGCCGCAGTACGGGAAATCGAAGCGGCGATTGCCGCGCAGGGTTTTTCAATCCTCGGATGGCGTGAGGTTCCCACGCGCGCCGAAATTTTGGGCGAAATTGCAAGGTCCACGCTGCCGGTGATCCGGCAAGTACTGGTGACGGGCGCCGGCAGCTATCAGGAGCGAGACCGCAGACTCTATCTGGCGCGGAAGCAGTTTGAGCGCAGTGGAGCGCAGGGATACGTGTGCTCGTTGTCGTCCTCTTCCGTAATCTACAAGGCGATGTGCGACGCGCGGCTGCTGCCGGAGTTTTATCCGGATCTGAAAGACGAGCGATTCGTGACCCCGTTTGCGCTCTTCCACCAGCGCTATGCGACCAATGTCGCGCCCTCGTGGGACCGCGCCCAGCCCTTCCGGATCCTCGGCCACAACGGAGAGATCAACACCATCTGGGGCAATCGCGGGCGCATGACGGCCAGGGCGGTAACGCTGCCGAAGGAACTGGGGCCGATTTTTACACCCAGCGGGTCCGACTCGACCAGCCTCGACGAGGTGATCGAGCTGCTCACGCGTAACGGTCGCACGGTGGCCGAGGCGGTTCGGATGGTGATGCCGCCAGGCGACACGGGCCGGCATTCGGCATTCCTTGAATACAGCGGCGACTGCATTGAGCCGTGGGATGGGCCGGCAGCGGTCTCCTTTACCGACGGCCACCTCATTGGCGCCGCGCTCGATCGCAACGGGCTGCGTCCGTGTCGATTCTTCGTCACGGAGGACCGTCTGGTGGTGGCCGGCTCGGAAGCTGGGCTGGTGGATCTCGATCCAGAAAGGATCGTGCACAGCGGACGGCTCGGCCCAGGGCAAATGCTGCTGGCGGATCTGGAGAACCACATTTTTTATGAAGATGAAGAGCTCCAGCAGCTCTTCGATCGCTCCGCACCGGAATATGAAGCGCTGCTCGAGAACGCAACACTCGAGGCCGATGAGCCGGTGGCGTCGCTCGATCCTGCCGAGCTGAACCGGCTGCAGCTGGGATTCGGCTACACCAAAGAAGACGTAACCATGATCCTGAAACCCATGGCGATGGAAGGAAAAGACGCCGTCTGGTCGATGGGAGATGACACGCCGATTGCGCCGCTGGCTCGGACGCCGCGGCCGGTGTACGCCTTCTTCCGGCAGCGATTCGCGCAGGTGACGAATCCGCCCATTGATTCGTTGCGCGAGGCCTGCGTCATCCAGCTTCACACACGTTTAGGTCCGTGGCCACACGTGCTGGGTGCGAAGGAACGGCTGCCAGGATTGTCGCTGCGTTCGCCTTTTTTATCGTTAGCGCAAATGGAGTCGCTGCACCGGCGCAAGCACGATCTCGCCAGCAACCTGCCGCTGGCGGTGCTGGAGTGCGTCTTCCATCCGACCTGCAATCTGCTGACGGCCATCGACGACCTGTGCACAAAATCCATCGAGCTGGTGCGCGGTGGCGCGGCGATTCTGCTGCTCACCGACCGCACCTGCGGCGAGCAGGCGATTCCGATCCCCATGGCGATGGCGCTCGGCGCGGTGCATCACGCGCTCATCCGGGCTGGAGAGCGCATCAAGGTCGGTTTGGCGGTTGAAGCTGCCGATTGCCGCGACCTGCATCATGCTGCGGTGCTGATGGGCATGGGCGCAGGTGCGGTGTGTCCGTGGCTGGCGCTGGAGACAGCGCGACAGATGAATCCGGAGAACGGCGAAGCGAACCTGCTGCACGCCTTCGATCTGGGCCTGGCGAAGATCATGTCGAAGATGGGCATCTCGGTGGTCGACAGCTACCGCGGCGCGCATTTGTTCGACTGCCTGGGGCTGAGCCGCGATGTGGTGGATCGCTGCTTTGAAGGAACCCCGGCGCCGCTCGGCGGCATCGGATTTCCGGAGCTGGAGACGCAGATTCGCGGGATGTGGCTCGGAGCGCAGGGCGGCGAAACCGGCGCGGAGAATCCGGAGGCCGGCGAGAATGGCGGTCCGCTGGTGACCGTGGCTGCTACGAAGGACCTGCCCGATTACGGATGGATTCGTTTCCGGAAAGCGGATAAATCGGAGCCACATGGCTGGCAGCCGCAGACGGTGCGCCTGCTGCAGACCATTACCGGCGCGACCAAGGCAGGCGCCGCGGCAGCCCCGGATGCAGCCGTGGCGTGGACCGCGTTTCGCGAGCAGGCAACAGAAAAAGAGCCCGCGGTGTTGCGCGATTTGCTGAGCGTTCGCGCCGCTGCTGCGCCGGTGCCCGTAGAAGACATCGAGCCGGCAGAGAATTTCTATCGGCGATTCATTGCCAGCGCCATGTCGCTGGGCTCGCTGAGCCCGGAGGCGCACCAGACCATCACCGCTGCGATGAATATGCTCGGCGGCCGATCGAACACGGGCGAAGGTGGCGAAGACCCCGCGGTTTACGAACCGGGCGCGCAGCTGGAGGTTGCCGGGAATCTGTTTCCTTCCGAGCTGCTCAATAACAAGGTGAAGCAGGTGGCCTCGGCGCGGTTCGGCGTCACGGCGCAATACCTGATGCACGCCGAAGAGCTGGAGATCAAGATTGCTCAGGGATCGAAGCCCGGCGAAGGCGGCCAGCTGCCGGCGCACAAGGTAACGGAGCTGATCGCGCGCCTGCGTCACGCGCAGCCTGGCATTCAGTTAATCAGCCCGCCGCCGCACCACGACATTTACTCCATCGAAGACCTCGCGCAGCTGATCCACGATTTGCGGCGCATCAATCCGAAGGCCGCCATCGGCGTGAAGCTGGTCTCGGAATGTGGCGTGGGTGTTGTGGCCGCCGGCGTGGCCAAGGCCTACGCAGACTACATCGTGATTGCCGGGCACAATGGTGGTACCGGCGCGTCGCCGCTTTCGAGCATCAAGTACGCGGGCAATCCGTGGGAGCTGGGACTGGCCGAGGCGCAGCAGGTGCTCATCCGCAACGGTCTCCGCGGACGCGTGCGGTTGCGCTGCGACGGCGGTCTGCGCACGGCGCGCGACATTGTGGTGGCCGCGCTGCTGGGCGCCGATGAGTTTGCGTTTGGCACGGCGGTGCTGGTGGCGCTGGGCTGCGATATGGCGCGGCAATGCCACCTCAATACCTGTCCGACAGGAATCGCAACGCAGAAGCCCGAGCTGCGGGCGAAGTTCCGCGGCAAACCCGAACATCTGACGCGGTTCTTTGAGGGACTCACCGGAGAGATTCGGGCGCTGCTCGCCAACCTGGGGCTGCCGTCGCTCGACGCAGCGATCGGACGGACAGATCTGCTGGAGCAAACGCGATTCGACGGGTGCCTTGACCTGAGGCGGATGCTCGCTGCGCCTCCTGACGGCGGTGCGGCGGGAGCCACGCACTGGCAGGGGCAGCGGAACCTGCGCCCCGAAGATCACGCGCCCATCGACGATGCGTGGGTTGAACCGGGTGTTGCTGCCTATAAGGATGGAGAGCCGTTCCTCGTCGATTCGCTCATCGCGAATGAAGACCGGACCTTTGGCGCACGGCTGGCTGGAGAGCTGGCAATGCTTCAGTCGGCGGGCATGACCTCCGATGCGCCTCTCACCTTCCGTCTGACCGGCGAGGCAGGGCAGTCGTTTGGAGCTTTCGCCGTGCCGGGCATGCAGTTGATCCTGAAGGGCCTGGCCAATGATTTTGTGGGCAAGAGCCTCTCGGGCGGCGAAATTATTCTCCGCGGGCAAGGACGCGCCGCGCTGCAGCCGGAGCTGCATACGATCCTCGGCAATGTGGCCCTGTACGGAGCGACGAGCGGAGCGCTGTTTGCTGCGGGCTGCGCGGGAGAACGTTTCGCCGTGCGGAATTCTGGCGCCCTGGCCGTCGTCGAGGGCGTGGGAGATCACGGCTGCGAGTACATGACCGGCGGCCTCGTCGCAATCCTGGGTACGACAGGAACCAACTTTGGTGCGGGTATGACCGGCGGGGAAGCGTGGGTCTTCGACGAAGACGGCAATTTCCTGAAGAAGCGCCGGTATCACGCCGAGTTCCTCAACCCGGAGCCGTACAGTTCGCTCGACGCTCAGGCCAGAGAGAGCATTCTCGGCCTCGTCCAACTGCATGCGGAGAAGACGGCCAGCACGCGAGCGTACTGGCTGATGTCGAAATGGGAAGAGCTGGCGCCGAGATTTGTCCGACTCACGCCGAAGAACTAGGCGAAGCCCAGGGAACAGCGGCGGCCCAAGTGACGCTCGCAACGGTCATCAAGTCGGGAACGGGGCGGCCGGAAAACACAGAGCCATTTCGGGAGCGCGAGCATCCCATCAGTAACGTGCACAACTTTCCATGTCACTGCGGTGTCCCTGTAGATGGATGTATCCTTTCGCTACATCAAGCCATCAAAAAGCCGGTCCCCTCGCGTTAACCATGCAGCATTCGTTCTCTTTTCGTCGTTCTTTAGCCCAGGGATTGATCCTTGCGCTGCTCCTGCTCGAGGGGTGTGGACGGTTCGGCCCACACGAAGCCCACGAATACGTTTATGTCTGGGCTCGGGGCACCTATCTGCGCGATCGCGTGGCTGCTGTCAGCAACCGCGTGGCCGAAGTGGTGAACGGACAGCGGCTGCAGGTGGTCGAGCATGGCCGCCGCTTCCTGAAGGTCAAGACCGATAAGGGCGAGGTGGGCTGGATCGAGGACCACGGTGTCATCGATCAGCAGGTTTACGACAAATTCAGACAGATCGAAAAGGAGAACGCCGGCGATCCGGTGGTGGGAACCGCGGTTTTACGGGACGACTATTGGCTGCGTGATGCGCCAGGCCGCACCTCCGACCGCTTCTACCTCTTGCCCGAAAACGACAAACTCCAGTTGCTGGCGCGCGCGTCGGTGCCGAAACCCGAAGCGCCGCAGGCCCTCCCGATGCCTGTGGAGAGGCCGGTAACCCGCGCGAAGAGTGACGCCCCTGCGGTTCCAGTGCCGCCCAATCTTGAGGATTACTGGCTCATCCGCGACAGCAGCGGCCATGTCGGCTGGGTGCGCGCCCGAACCCTCGACGAAGATGTTCCGGATGCCATCGCCGGCCTGGCGGAAGGGCAAAAGATTGTCGGCGCCTACGTGCTGCGCAAAGTGAATGACCCCGGTGCCAACGTGCCCGGGAATCAGGTAGCCGAATACGTAGCGGTGCTCGCACCATGGAAAGACGGGCTGCCGTACGACTTCGATCAGGTGCGTGCGTTCACCTGGAACACGAAGAAGCATCGCTACGAGACGGCTTACCGCGAGCGCAACCTGGCTGGTTTTCTGCCGGTGACCGTCACTCCGGCATCTCCCGCGAACGATGGTGTGCCGACGTTCTCGTTCCGCGTGGCGACCAGCGATGAAGTCGCGCTCGATCCGCAGACGGGGATGGTGAAGCCGGGCGACACGGTGACGGAGAGCTTCAGGATGGACGGCGTGGTCGTACACCGGGCTGGAGACCAGCCGGCGCGACCGTCGATTGCCAGAGCGGCGCCGCGCCACGAGAGGACACGTCACGGGCAACGCGGTTAAACTTGGCGCTCTAAGTGGCTGCAGTAGTTCAAGTTATTTGATCAAAAAGAAATCGTTGAAAAATCTGCCGCGACCCGCGAACGGGTTGCGCAAAGCCTTCCAAAACCCGTATCTTTGAAGAGAACACCTTGACGGTGGGTGCGGCGCCACACAATTTATGGCTTCGCTGCAGTTTTTCCACGTATGTTGCAGTTTCACCGTCGAGTAAAAAATAAAGGGCAAAGGAGATCGGCTCATGGAAAACAAGCCGGCGCAGAACATTCAGGACACCTTCCTGAATACCGTTCGCAAAGACAAGACCCCGATTACGATTTATCTGGTGAGCGGCGTGAAGCTCACTGGAAAGATTCGTTCTTTCGACAAGTATTCGGTGCTGCTGGAGAACAACAGCCAGGAGCAGCTGATTTTCAAACACGCTATTTCCACCGTGGTCAGCACGCGAGCGGTTCTGCATGGGGAGCATCGTCCTCCGCATACCGCACAGGCCGGACCCGTGGCGGTGACGCCGGCGGCGCCCGCGCAGGAAGCTTCCGGTTCCTGACGCGCCCGGGATCGCGGGTGCGGCGAATACTCGATGCCGCTGAACGGGACTGATGCTGCCGCGGAGCGGGCATTGCTGGTCACGGTCGCTCTTGGACCGCAAAGGAAAGCCCTTACCCGCGGTGCAGCCCAGGCGCGCGACGCTGCCGCTCTGAACCCAACCTCACCGCTCTCGATACGCGAAGAAGATTCGCACCACGCAGAGTTCCGCGAACTGGTGCTGAGCGCCGGTGCGACGGTGGCAGCCGAGCTGGAGCAGCACCGTCCGAAGGCCGATCCCGCGACGCTGATCGGCAGCGGCAAGGTCGAGGAGTTGTCAGCGGTGGCGGCATCCTCCGGGGCCGATGTGGTAATCGTCGATCACGACCTGAGTCCGACGCAGCTGCGCAACCTCGAGAATGCGATGCCCTGCCGGGTGATCGACCGCACCCAGCTCATCCTCGATATTTTTGCTCGCCATGCGCGAACCCGCGAGGGCCAACTCCAGGTGGAGCTGGCGCAGCTGGAGTACATGCTGCCTCGACTTACCGGTCGCGGAAAATCCATGTCCCAGCTGGGCGGCGGTATCGGCACCCGCGGACCCGGAGAGACGCAGCTGGAAACGGATCGGCGGCGCATCCAGCGGCGCGTGCTGCAGCTCCGCAAAGAGCTGGAAGCAGTGCGCCGGACGCGCTCGCAGCAGCGCCAGCGGCGCGAATCGGTTCCCGTGCCAGCTGTCGCGCTGGTCGGCTACACGAACGCCGGCAAGAGCACGCTGTTCAATGCCATCACCAGGGCCGGTGTGCTGGAGTCATCAAAGATGTTCGCGACCCTCGATCCCAAACTCAGCGCGATTCAGTTGCCCAGCCGCAGAAAAGTGCTGCTGTCCGACACCGTGGGATTTATCCGCGATCTTCCCCACACACTGGTCACCTCGTTCCGCGCCACGCTCGAAGAGGTACGCAAGGCCGAGGTGCTGGTGCACGTGCGCGATGCATCGAGTCCCATGCGCGACGAGCATAAGGCCGAAGTGGAGAAAGTTCTCTCCGAACTGGAAGTGCTGGATAAGCCCACGATTCAGGTTCTGAACAAAGCCGATTTGCTGACGGAGGCCGAGCTCGCCGCCCTGGCAGGCGCGAATGGCCGCGCGGTGCTCGTTTCAGCAAAGGAGCACAGCGGGCTCGACGCGCTGATGGAGCGGCTGGATGAAGAGCTGGTGCGAGATCCCATCCTCGAGCAGCGGCTGCAGATTCCGCAGTCGGAGGGCGATGTGCTGGCGGCGCTCGAAGCGGGCGCAGTGATTCGGGAGCGCGAATACGACGGAAATCTGGTTCGGATGCTGGTGCTGGCGCCCGCCTCGCTGCTCGGCCGCTATCGGCGCTTCCGCCACTCGCAAAGGGAATCGAAAGACGCGTAAAAGCTGGGCACAAAAGCAAACCGGACGATGGAGAGTGGTGGGAATCTCCGATCGCCCGGCTCGCCGACCCTGATCCGGGTCGAGGTGGTATTCTCATTCTACGCCGGAACCCCGCCAGGTCAAGCTCGGAAGCATATTTTTTCGAGCCTCCTGTGCGTTGTTGCACAACGGGGCAGAGGCAGCGGTACCGGACGCAACGGTAAGTGTCTTTCGTCATTTGACACTGATTTTTTGCGTCTGTTAGAACCAAAGGTTCTACTCGAATCTTCTTAAGTCGTCCCTGACTATCACCGCCGGCCAATCAATGGATGAATTGCTGCGTCAACTTGGTGATCTTGCGCTCGGTGCCATACCGACCCTGATCCTGTTTATTGTTTTGGTGCTGGCCTACCGGTTTATCCTGTACGCCCCCTTGATGAAAACCCGCGAGGAAAGGCGCTCGCGAACGGCGGGCGCGCTCGAAAAGTCGCGGCTGGCCATCGGCCAGGCCGACGTGCGCTCCCAGGAATATGAGGCGAAGTTGCGCGCCGCGCGAGCTGAAATTTTCCGCGCCCGCGAGCAGCGCCTCCAGCGCTGGAACGCCGAACGGGACAGTGCCCTCGCCGCGGCGCGCCTGGCAGCGCAAAAGAAAGTTGAAGCCGGGCGCACAGCACTGGAAGCGCAAAGCGCCGAGGTCCGCAAACAGATCGAAGCCTCGGCTCCTCAATTGGCAGCCCAGGTTCTGGCCGCGATTCTTCCATCCCAGGCTGCGGAGGGTTCCCGTTGAAAACCACCCGCCGAGTCCTGAGTTTCTTCGCCCTGGCGGCCCTGCTGGCGCTGCCCGCTGTGCGGCTGCACGCGCAGAACGCGACCCCGGATAATTCTCCGGCCGCGCAGAGTTCCGAAACCCCGGGCAGCGAGCAAATGGACGAGCCGGAGACCAATTCCGACGTCGAACAGTATCGTCATTCCTCGGTGGTCCAGGCCATCGCGCGCTTCGCCCATATCAAGACAGAAACCGCAGCGCAGACCTTCGAGGACCTCAACTCCGGAGTTCTCCTGGTCACGATTGCGTTTTTCCTGTGGAAGTTTCTTCCCAGAATTTTCCGCAACCGCGGAGAAAAGCTGCAGAAAGAACTGATAGAAGCGCGCCTCGCCACCGAGGACGCCAACCGACGGCTCGCCGAAGTGGAGGCCCGCATGCTGCGCCTCGATTCGGAAATCGATTCGATCCGCCAACAGATGGAGCAGGACTCCGTCGAAGACGAAAAGCGCATTCATGCCGCGATGGAAGCCGAGCGCGAGCGCATTGTGGCCTCGGCCGAGCAGGAGATCGTCGCTACCCAGGCCGCAGTCCAGCGCGATCTGAAAAAATTTGCCGCCGATCTGGCCATCGACAACGCTATGCGCCGGATTCAGCTCTCGAACGACACCGACCGCGCTCTCGTCCGCGAGTTTGGCCAGTCGCTGGGCAAAGACTCAGGAGGGGAGGCATAAATGGCCCTCTTTGCTTCCCGGTACGCACGCGCTTTCGCCGATGTAATTTTTGAGGAGAAGCTCGACGCGAAAGCGGTTCGCCGCCAGCTCGACGACTTTGCGGGCGCATGGCATGAGAGTCATGATCTGCGCGAGTTTTTTCTCGATCCGTCGTTCCCGATCGAGCAGAAGATTGAGCTGCTCGACAAGCTGAACGCGAAGCTCAAAATGGCGAAACAGACGCGCAACTTCATCGCTGTGCTCATCCGCAACGACAGAATCGCGGGGCTCGACGATGTCCTGAAGGAATTCCGCCGGGAGATGAATCAGCGCCTGGGGATTTCCGAGGCGAAGGTGATCTCAGCGCGCAAACTCGACGAGCAGGAGCGCAAGGACCTCGAGAAGCAGATCGCAGCGCTCACCGGTGGAACCGTCGAGGCGCAGTTTGAGGAAGACAGCTCCCTGCTGGGCGGCGCGGTGGTGCAGGTGGGCAGCACGGTGTACGACGGTTCGGTGCGCGGCAGGCTGAACCAGCTGAGAGAAGAACTCACAGCCGGATAAAGCGCAGGGAACCAGGCAAGATTCAAACAGAACAGGGCAACACAAGAGACCAGGAAACCGAAAAGCATGGCGCAAATTAAAGCTGACGAAATAACCGCGCTCCTCAAGGAGCAGATTGCCAACTACGACGCGAAGATGCGCGTCGACGAAGTTGGGACCGTGATCACCCTCGGCGACGGCATCGCGCGCCTGCATGGCCTCGACAAGGTCATGGCCGGCGAACTGCTGGAGTTCCCGCACGGCATCGCGGGCCTGGCCATGAGCCTCGAAGAGGATCAGGTGGGCTCCGTGCTGCTCGGCGATTACACCGAGATTCGCGAAGGCGATCAGGTCAAGCGCACCGGCAAAATTCTCAGCGTGCCCGTCGGCGACGCCATGATCGGCCGCGTGGTCAACGCGCTCGGCCAGCCCATCGACGACAAGGGCCCAATCCAGACCCGGGATATGCTCCCCATCGAGCGCCTGGCGCCTGGCGTCATCGCTCGCCAGCCCGTCCGCGAGCCCATGATGACCGGCCTCAAAGCCATCGACTCGATGATCCCCATCGGCCGCGGACAGCGCGAGCTGATCATCGGCGACCGCCAGACCGGCAAAACCGCTGTCGCGCTCGACTCCATCATCAACAACAAGACCAACGACCTCATCTGCATCTACTGCGCCATCGGCCAGAAGCGCTCCTCCATCGCCCAGGTTGTCCAGACCCTCGAAGAGTACGACGCGATGGGCCACACCATCGTCGTCGCCGCGTCGGCCTCCGAGCCGGCACCAATGCTCTACCTCGCGCCCTACGCCGCCTGCGCCCTCGGCGAATATTTCCGCGACAAGGGCCGCCACGCCCTGGTCATCTACGACGATCTCTCCAAGCACGCCATCGCCTATCGCGAAATTTCTCTGCTGCTGCGGCGCCCGCCAGGCCGCGAAGCCTACCCGGGCGACGTCTTCTATCTTCACTCGCGCCTGCTCGAGCGTGCGGCCAAACTGAGCGACGCGAACGGTGGCGGATCGCTCACCGCGCTGCCCATCATCGAAACCCAGGCCGGCGACGTTTCGGCGTACATCCCGACCAACGTCATTTCCATCACCGATGGCCAAATCTTTTTGGAAACGGACCTGTTCAACTCCGGCCAGCGGCCTGCGGTCAACGTCGGCCTGTCGGTTTCGCGTGTGGGATTCTCCGCCGCCATCAAGGCCATCAAGCAGGTGGGCTCCACGCTGAAGCTCGATCTCGCTCAATATCGCGAGCTGGCCGCCTTCTCCCAGTTCGGCAGCGATCTCGACAAAATCACACAGAACCAGCTCAATCGCGGCAAGCGCCTGAGCGAGCTGCTCAAGCAGCCGCAGTTCCATCCGCTCACCGCCGAGAAGCAGGTCATCATCCTCTTCTCAGGAACCCAGGGCTACCTTGACGACTTGCAGGTGGACCAGATTCACGCATTCGAGGAAGGACTCTATCCCTACCTCGACTCCGCCCAGTCGCAGCTGCTCAAGGACATCGCCACCAAAAAGGCTCTCGACGACGATCTGCGCGGCCGCATCCACGCAGCGCTCCGCGAGTACAAGAAAAACTTCGTCGCCGAGAATGAAGAGGCGAAGCTCAAGCAAAGCTCGGTCCAACCCCTGAATCAGCAGGAAAAGAAGAAGGAACAGGAGCAGAAAGCCGAGCAGCCGGTAGCGGCGCACTAACCCACCATGCCCAACGTCCTCGATTTACGGCGTCGCATTCGCAGCGTGCGCAACACGCGGCAAATCACCAAAGCCATGAAGATGGTTTCGGCGGCCAAGCTGCGCCGCGCACAGGAACGCGCCGTAGCCGCCCGGCCCTACGCCGCCATGCTGGCCAGTGTGCTCGAATCGCTCAAGCGCCGCGCGGACATTTACGATCCGGAAACCGGCGAGTGCCGCCATCCGCTGCTGCTTACGCGGCCGGAAAAACGCATCCTGCTCGTCGTGGTCTCCGGCGACAAAGGATTCGCCGGCGCGTTCAACACCAACATCTTTAAGGCGGCGGCCAATTTCATCCACGACAACGCCGAGAAGGAGATTGACCTCGACACCATCGGCCGCAAGGGGCGCGATCTGTACCGTCGCCGCTATCCCGCCGCGCAGTTTACCGAAGCCGCCGAAGAAGGTCAGCATGCGGAGCGCCGGCGTGCCAGTGCCATCGAGGTCCTCATCGGGCCGGCCACTCCACTGGAGAAAATCACCTACGACTCCGTTCGCGAAATCTCCGACAAGATCATTTCCCTCTACACGCATGAGGAAATCGACGCAGCATACCTGGTCTACAACGAGTTCAAGTCCGTCATCCAGCAGCGCGTGGTGGTCGAGCGCCTGCTGCCCATCCTCTCGCTGAGCATTCGCGAGGTGGAACGCGCCGAAGAGCCGACCCTCGAGGAGCGCGAGCGAGCCGCGGAAGCGGCGCTGTCCGCGGGCGTGAGCCTTTATCCGCACGAAGCAGAGGCGGCACAAAAGCAGCTGGAAAACGAAACGAAGAATTTTGGCACCGCCGAGGTCGACTACATCTACGAGCAGCCGCCTGCGGAGATCTTCGCCGACGTCCTGCCGCGCTACGTGACCTCGCAGATTTACCACGCGACTCTGGAGTCGATTGCCGCCGAGCATGCGGCGCGCATGACGGCCATGGATTCGGCGACCAACAACGCATCCGACATGATCGATTCGCTCACGCTGACCATGAACCGCGTGCGCCAGGCGGCGATCACCAAGGAAATTATCGAAATTGTGAGCGGCGCAGCCGCGATTTAGGGGCGAGAGCAAAGAGCTATGGCAGAAAACATCGGCAGAGTGGTTCAGGTTTCAGGTCCGGCGGTCGACGTGCAGTTTGAAGAAGCGACCATGCCGCCCATTTACCAGGCGTTGCGTGTCGTCAGCGACGGCTTCACGGTCCCCGTTCCCATCAACGTCATTCTCGAGGTCGAGCAGCACCTGGGTGAAGGCCGCGTCCGCTGCGTCGCCATGGAAGCCACCGAAGGCATGGTGCGCGGCATGAAGGCCATCGACCAGGGCGGACCCATCACCGTCCCCGTGGGCCGCGCCACCCTCGGCCGCGTGCTCAACGTCATCGGCGACCCGGTGGACGACCTCGGTCCCGTGAATGCGAAGAAGCGCATGCCCATTCATCGCCCTGCTCCCGCCTTCGACGAGCAGTCCACCCACGAGGAGATGTTCGAGACCGGCATCAAGGTCATCGATCTCATCCAGCCCTTCCTCAAGGGCGGCAAAATCGGCCTCTTTGGTGGCGCCGGCGTCGGCAAAACCGTCATCATCCAGGAACTCATCAACAACGTTGCCTCCCAGCACGGCGGCTTCTCGGTCTTTGCCGGAGTCGGTGAGCGCACCCGCGAGGGCAACGACCTCTGGCTTGAAATGCAGGAGTCCGGCGTCATCGACCTGAAAGATCTGCCCAAGTCGAAGGCCGCGCTCATCTATGGCCAGATGACCGAGCCGCCTGGCGCCCGTCTGCGTGTGGCCCTCAGCGCCCTTACTGTCGCCGAGTTTTTCCGCGACGAGGAAGGTGCGGACACCCTGCTCTTCATCGATAACATTTTCCGCTTCACCCAGGCCGGCTCTGAAGTCTCGACGCTGCTGGGCCGCATGCCATCGGCCGTCGGCTACCAGCCCAACCTGGCAACCGAAATGGGCGAGCTGCAGGAGCGCATCACCTCCACCAAGCGCGGATCGGTCACCTCAGTCCAGGCCGTCTACGTGCCCGCCGACGACCTCACCGATCCCGCGCCGGCCACGACCTTCGCCCACCTCGATGCCACCACCGTGCTTTCCCGTCCGCTCTCCGAACTCGGTATCTATCCCGCAGTCGATCCGCTGGCGTCCACCTCGCGCATCCTCACCGAGCGCATCGTCGGTCAGGAACATTACGACGTTGCCCAGGGAGTAAAACGCATTCTGCAGCGCTACAAAGACCTGCAGGACATCATCGCCATTCTCGGTATCGACGAGCTGTCTGAAGAGGACAAGATCACCGTCATGCGCGCGCGCAAGGTGCAGAAGTTCCTCTCCCAGCCCTTCCACGTGGCCGAGCAGTTCACCGGCATCCCTGGCAAGTACTGCAAAATTGCCGACACCGTGCGCAGTTTCAAGGAAGTCATCGAAGGCAAGCACGACGACGTGCCGGAGCAGGCCTTCTACATGCGCGGAACCATCGAAGAAGTGCTGGAAGAAGCCGAGAAGCTGACGGCGGCAGCGAAATAAGATGGCAGATCAGCTTAAAGTTCGGCTCGTCACCCCTGACCGCATCCTCGTCGACCAGGCGGTGGAGGCGGTCGAAGTGCCAGGCAAAAAAGGCTACTTCGAGGTGCTCTACGGCCACGCTCCGCTGCTTTCGGAAATCGGCGCGGGCGAGGTGCGTCTCCACGGCGGTGAAACCGGCAACCAGCGCTACGTCGTTGCCCGCGGATTTGCCGAAGTTCTGCCCGATCGCGTGACCATCCTGGCCGAGGAAGCCGAGAAGCCCGAAGAGGTCGATACCGGCGCTGTCCAACAGCAGCTACAGCAAGGCGAAAAGCTGTGGAACGAAGCCGGCGAAGATCCGGAAAAGTACGAACGCGCCAACGACGTGATCCGCGAAGCCGAAGCCAAGCTCGAAAGCACCGGAGCAGGGAAGCATTAGCGCGGTATTTCCAAAATATCTTTACTTGTCATCCCGAAGCGAGTGCCGTGGGGCCCCATCGCAGATGGGGTAGGCGAGCGAGGGATCTGCGGTTGCTCTCTTCGCGGGGAAGCCCTCGGGCACGCCGCCTCCCAGTACTTCCGTACTGTCCGCCCCAACGATTCCCCTTGCCCTGCTTCCCTCAACTTCGTACTCTGGAAGAGTAGGAAAGCTCTGTCCGCAATCGCGAACAGAGCTTTTTGTTTCCTGAAAGGGCCCAGGCTCTGCGCAGCATTTTCTCTTTCAGAAGACTATCGCCCAAGGTCCGGATACCAGAGCCTCTGAAAGAGCTGCAGGCTGCTGGGGTAATACCCGATTTACGGTACCAACCCGACCCAGCAAAATGAAATGCTTACCGGACCCCAGGGGGAGGGGGGTGGGGGGTAGGGGCCAACTTCCGGCCACAGGCTAACCAGCGGTCACCGGCTTGTAGCCAGAACCGCCCGCCTTCTTCAGCGCGGCAATTCCTTCGTCCGCGCTCATGAGCGGAGTGGTCTTCACGCTTTTGCAGGCGCCGCCGGAAGCAATGGCCAGCGCAAACGCGGCGGCGCTCACGTTGTCGGGCATGTCATAAATGCCAACGACGTCGTAATCGCCAAACGCGAGATACAGCTTTCCAGGCTTGCCGCCGAGTTTCTTGATCACTTTGTTGACGACCTCGGCACGGTCGTGGGGTTTCGCGATCAAAGCGGCAACCGCTTCGGGTGTGTACGCAACTTGCACAAGGTAACTGGGCATACAAATGCCCCCTTTCGAGATGTCCTGGGAGTGATTCTTTGAGGGAGCGGCAAGTATACGCCCGGCGCGGCGTGGCCGTTTGCCCGCTATCGTGCCGCAGGCTCGGTGACTTCGTCTGAGATCACCAGAAAGCTCTTCAGGTTGGCGGCGCCGAACGAGGTGAAGAACGCCACATCGGCGGCATCGCGGCCGGTCGCCATGAGGACGCGGCCGATGCGGGGCACGTTGTGGCGGGCGTCAAAGGTCCACCAGCGATTTTCCAGATACACCTCGAACCACGCGCTGAAATCCATAGGCGAAGGGGCGACAATAACTCCGATGTCGCCCAGGTAGCCGGCCACGTAGCGGGCCGGGATGCCCAGCGCCCGGCAAAACGTGATGGCCAGATGCTGGAAATCGCGGCAGACACCCTGCCGCTCGGTGAAGACGTCGAGGGCAGTCTTGGTCGGTCGCGCGAACCCATAGCCGAAGATCACTTTGGCATGGACGTAATTGCAAATGGCCTGCACCCGCCCCCACCCAGGCGTCGTGTTGCCGAAAAGATCGAAGGCCGCAGGCGCAAGGCTGTCGACCTCGCAATATCGGCTGGGCAGAAGGAAACGCAGCACCTCGTGCGGCAGCTCGGCAATGGGATGTGCGATGGCATTCGGGCTGGCGGGATCCGGCTGGCCGGAGTCCTGAAATAAGAAGTCGTTCCGCAGGCGCAGCGTGCCGGAGGGCGCCAGGAAGCGGGTGCAGAGATTGCCAAAGGAATCGTTGTATTCCTCAACAGGAATCTCGGGTTCCACAAGCACATGATCAGGCGCGCTCAGCCCCGCAGCGCGCGATGGATGAACCCGGAGCTGCGCCACGCATGCGACCGGTTCGGAAATTTCGAACTGCATGTCGTAGCCCAGGCGAAGCAGCATCGGCCCTCACGGTGTTTGTGTTCTCAACCGCTGCGAAAGTAGATGTATAAGGTGATTCGAGCGTTGGTCGAATGTCTTTGAATCGTATCGGAAAGCTGTCACAATGTCCTAACGGCTAAGGGCAATCGATGGGGAGGAGCGGGACGGCTGAATGACCTATTGTCTGGGCATCATGACACAGGAAGGCTTGGTGATGGCATCGGATTCGCGCACCAACGCGGGGTTCGACGACCTGAATATCGCGCGCAAGATGCACACCTTCTCGCAGCCCGGAGAGCGGGCTTTCGTGGTGCTTAACAGCGGCAGCCTGTCGCTGAGCCAGTCGGTCATTAACCTCGCGAAGGCCCGCTTCGGCGCCGGCGAGGGTCTGGCGCAGGTCGCCAGCATGTATGACGCGGCGCGCGAGCTGGGCGATTGCGTGCGCCATGTGGCGGAGATGGATCGTGCGGCACTGGAGCGCGACAACTACTCCTTCAATGTGCATCTGTTGTTGGGCGGCCAGGTGCGCGGCGAAGAGCCGGCGTTGTACATGATCTATCCGCAGGGCAATCCGATTTCGGCCACCGAAGAGTCGCCGTTTCTGCAACTCGGCGAGTACAAATACGGACGCCCGCTGCTCGATCGCGGGGTGGTTTTCGGTTCGACGAGCCTGATGGTCGCAGCCAAATACGCGCTCCTCTCGTTCGACGCGACCATGCGCTCCAACGGAGCGATCGGCCCGCCCATCGAGCTGATGCTTTACCGCAGCAACAGTCTCATCCTCGACTGCTATCGCAAATTCAACCAGGGCGATCCAGAGCTGCAGACCATCCACGCGCGCTGGGAGCAGTCGCTGCGCCGCGCCGTGGAAGATTTGCCCGATCTGCATTTCGCCCAGGCGCCGCTGGAAGAGTCCGCGCAGACCCTTCTGATCTGAGGGCTCGCCGTCCCCCCATACGAACTGCGCGAAAAACAATCGGCTTCCACGTACTTCTCTGACCGCATGGACATTCCCGTCCAATCCGAGCCCGAGCGCAGCTTCTGGTCTTCGGTCCGCGAGGCCCTGCGCGGTTCGCATCAGGATTTCACCACCGGCAGCCTGAACCGGTCGATCCTGCTGCTGGCGATTCCCATGGTCCTGGAAATGGTCCTGGAATCGTTGTTTGCTGTCGTCGACACCTTCTGGGTAGGCCGTTTGGGGGCGAATGCGGTCGCCACAGTGGGACTGACGGAGTCGATCCTCGCACTGGTTTTCGCCATCGGCATGGGCGTCTCGATGTCGACCACGGCGATGGTCGCGCGCCGCATCGGCGAGAAGGACCCGGAAGATGCGGCCATCTCGGCAGTGCAGGCGATCGTGCTCGGCCTGCTTGTTTCTCTGGCGCTGGGCATCCCCGCCGGAATCGAGGCGCCTCGCCTGCTCAGTCTGATGGGCGCTTCGCCGGCGATTGTCGCCACCGGTTCGGGCTACACGCGCATTGCGCTGGGCGGCTGCGGCGCCATCATCATGCTGTTTCTTAACAACGCCATCTTTCGTGGGGCAGGCGACGCGGCCATCGCTATGCGGCTACTGTGGGTGTCGAACATCATTAACTTCATCCTCGACCCGTTATTCATTTTTGGCCTTGGCCCCTTCCCGCATCTCGGCGTAACCGGTGCAGCTCTGGCGACCTTTACGGGCCGAAGCATTGGAGTGCTGGTTCAGTTTTACTGGCTGCTGCGCGGAACTGAACGAATCCACATCCTCGCACGGCATTTGTATCTGAATGTGCCTGTGCTCTGGCGGTTGTTGCGCGTCTCTCTCACCGGCATTCTGCAGTTTGCCATCGCCAACGCCAGCTGGATCGGCCTGGTGCGCATCGTTTCGTTGTTCGGAAGCGCCGCGGTTGCCGGTTACACGGTCGCGATTCGCGTGGTGATGTTCTTTCTGCTTCCGGCGTGGGGCTTGAGCAATGCAGCCGCCACGCTCGTTGGCCAGAGCCTCGGGGCGCGCGATCCGCGGCGCGCCGAGCAGGCGGTGTGGCGCACGGGGTTCTACAACATGGTGTTTCTCGGCGCGCTTGGTGTCGTTTTCGTGATTTACGCGCGGCCGGTTGTTGCGCTCTTCGTCGACGATCCGGCAGTGGTCGCCATTGGAGCGCGGGCGCTGCGCACCTTTGCCTGCGGAAACATCGCGTACGCGTGGGTGATGGTGCTGCTCCAGGCCTTCAACGGTGCTGGTGACACGCTCACGCCAACCTTTGTAAACCTATTCGGCTTCTGGGTTCTCGAACTGCCTCTTGCCTGGTGGCTGGCCATCGGCATGGAACTGCGCGCGGAAGGAGCGTTCCTCTCCGTGGTGATCGCGGAGTGCTCCATCGCCGCGGCCAGCCTGATCCTCTTCCGCCAGGGACGCTGGAAGAAAACGCGAATCTGAAGTCGTCTTGTCGTTCGATTCGCGGCTAATCCCCGAAGGCCTTCTTAACGAAAGTCACGATGCGCTGGCGTCCGTCAAAACCATGCCAGGGCTCAGGACTTGGTGCCCCAAAAATCCCTCCAGCGAGCGGGCCGTGGTCCTCGCGCGGATACTGGACCATTTCCACCGGAACGCCCATTTGTCGCAGTGCCCGATACATTTCCTGGCTCTGACCCAGGGGATCGGTCTTGTCGCTTTCACCCTGCAGCAGCAGGAAGGGCGTTTTAGCATGCGCGGCTGTCGACAGCGGGCTCTGCCGCCAAGCGCTCTCCGCGTGCTCCCACGGATAGCCCCCGTAGAACCAGCGGTCGTAATACGAACCGGACTCCGTCCCGTACTCGCTCTCCTGATCGATCACCGGCGCGCCGCTGATGATCGCCTTGAAGCGATCTGTTCGGCCCTCCACAAATCCCGCCATCTCACCGCCGTAGCTGTAACCCATCAGCGCGAGTTTGCTCGAGTCGATGGGATACTTCGCAAGGACTGCATCGACTCCGGCCATGATGTCGCGATAGTCGCCGCCGCCCATGTCGTCTTTATTGGCCGCCGCAAACGCCGCGCCATAGCCCGTGCTGCCGCGCGGATTGGTGCGCAACACCGCCCATCCCTGACCCAGCAGAAACTCGGTTAGCGCATTCCAGTCGTCTTCAAAGGCGCCGGTTGGTCCGCCGTGGACATCGACTATGAGCGGAACCCTGTGTTGCGCAGCCTGCGAAGGCAAATACAGCACGCCCTCGATCGTAAAACTATCGCTCTTCCAGATAAGGGGCCGCGATGCCACTTCAGTCCACGCCGCAGGCAACAGGTTCGGCGTGTCCAGAGTCTTCGGCGTATCGCCGAGCTTCTCCGCATAAAAGAGCGCGGGCGCCTTATCGCTCGACGATCCCAGCCAGACCCAGGCCGAGTGCTTTGCATTCGTGTTGAATTGCGAAACTGTCGCTGTTTCAAAATGTAGAGGCTCGCTGCGATCGCCGGTGAAACGCAGCAGCGTCGAGTGCATGCCGATTTCCGCCGACTCCAGAATTGTCTTCTCCTCCGCGATAGGCTCGTCGTGGCCCAGGCTGCCGCTGAAGCCGGCGCTGAGATTGTGGATCGAGCCATCGGCGACAGTCAGCTCGTAGAGGTCTTCGTAGCCGGGAGGCGCATCGGCCTGGCTCTGCGCCAGAAAATAGATCCTGTTGCCGTCGCGGGACCATGCCGAGGAGCTAATCGTAGCGGGCGCCGATTTGATCTGCGCAGGGTGCGTGGGGTCTGCAACCGTCACAACCCAAGCCGAACCTGCCGGAGCCAGATCGCCTGCGCCATTCATCCCTTCACAGATGGCCAGCAGGCGATCGCTCTGTTGCGTCCAGGAGACGCGCTGGACATCGGGCGGCGCGGCAGTCGGCGTGATCTTTCCATCAACCGGATTGAGAAGATAGAGCCGCGAACCGTGCGGGTTGTGATTTACCCAGACAGCATCGGCTTTATCGTCGTGCTCCTTTTTCTCGCCTGGCGTTTCCGGATCGCGGACCAGGATCGCGATGTGCTTCCCATCCGGCGCGATGAAATAGCGCTCCACATCGGCCTCCACCGCCTCGGGCTTTGCCGGCTCAGCTCCAGTTGCGGATTTCTTTGCGGGAGGAATCGCGTCCGGCGCCGTCGATTCATCGACGGGAGACACGATCTTCACGTCGAAAGGATGCGCTTCGCCGCCGTTCATCGGCAGCCGATACAGCTGGGTATGCTCGCCGCGATGCGCGAGGAATAGAATGCTCGCTCCATCCGGCATCCACTGGCCGGCGGATTCTCCGCGCTTGTCCGCGGCCGCCGAAAACGTAAGTTGCCGCGACATATTCGTCCTGACGTCCACCAGCCACAGATGACTCTTGCCACCGTCAGCAGTGGCATCGCTGATCTGAATCAGCACCTGTTGGCCATCCGGCGAAACCTTCGGCTGCGCCATTGAACGCACATGGCGCATGTCTTCATTGGAAGGGAAGTGGTCCTCACTCACGGCGGGACGATACGAAAACGAACAGAGGCAGACCGCGGCCAGGAACGTGCATCCTGAAAATTTCGGCATTTTGAGAGCATATCGCAGTGCACTCAGGACCGTAGCCGACGCACCGTTACACTGGAGCCATGCTCCATCTGCTCAGCCCCATTCCAGCCGCGAAAATCCGCCTGATTGTTTTCGACCTGGACGGAACGCTGATCGATTCGCGCCGCGACCTCACCAATTCCATCAACGCCATGCTCACGGAGTTCGGCCGCGAGCCGCTGCCCGAGGAGATCATCGCGACCTATATCGGCGACGGCGCCGGCATGCTGGTGCGCCGAGCGCTGGGCGATCCAGAGAGCACTGCGGAAGGCGAGGCGCTGGTAGAGAGCGCGTTGCAGCATTTCCTGGCCCATTACCGCGAGCACAAGCTCGACTACACCTACGTCTATCCTGGTGTCTTTGAGTCGCTAGAGGCCATGCGGACGGCGCCAGACGGCACGCCGCGCAAAATGGCCGTGCTGACCAATAAGCCCGTCATCCCATCAGTGGCCATCTGCGATGCGCTCGGCCTCAGCCCTTACATGTTTCGCATCTACGGCGGAAACAGCTTCGCCAGCAAGAAGCCCGATCCGGAAGGGCTGAACACGGTGATTCGCGACGCAGAGGTTTCTCCCGGAGAGACGCTGATGATCGGCGACTCGAACGTGGACATCCTGACAGCGCGCCGTGCTGGTACGTGGGTCATCGGGTGCCGCTTTGGGCTGTCGTCACACACCGTCGAGTCGATCCCTTCGGACTGTCTCGTTGACGCGGCCGCCGAATGGGCTGAGGCGCTCGCGCTCGAGGTCAGGAAGAAGCCCCTGCAGATGGACGGCACCCTTCGCTGAAGCCCGCTCTCTCATAACCGGACTTCGCGACAGGTTGCCCGTAGTGCCGTAAATTTCATGGTGTCAAGCCACTCTCCGTTCGCTAACCTTCGTGCATCCCACCAGTTGTAAGCGGGAAAGATTGCGAATCCCACGATGGAAGAAGGAGCAACCCATGAGAAAAGGAAAGACTGCAATGGCTCTTGTTTTGGGCCTTGCGCTGTCAGGCGCAACCGCGCTGGCCGTCCATGCACAGGAGGGACCGCCTCCGGGCGCCTGGTCGCCCGATGAACCCCACGGCAACTGGTCGCAGGCCTGGCACAGCGGTTTCCACGACGGCGTCGAAGCCGCGCGGCACGACGTTGATGCCAGACGGCCGCCCGATCCCGATCGCCACGACAATTTCCGGCACCCGGATCTGCCGCGCGATCAGCGTAACGACTTCCGCGAAGGTTTCCGGCGCGGCTATCACATGTACTACGACCATCACGCCAACCGCGGTTAAGCCGCAGAGCGGATGAAAAGGGCCGGCACTCGTTGCCGGCCTTTTGCTGATTGCGTTTTTCTGTCACAACGCGGCGCTTTTTCCCCCTCAAAGACGGCGGCTCGCGATATCCTTGCTGATCTCCCCGAGACAAACTACATCGCCGCCGGAGGCGCCGCATGAAGCTGCTTCGGTCTGTCGCGTCGGTCGTTCTCAGTTACATCGTGGTTTATGGGATCGTGTTCTGCAGCGATCCCATCCTGGCCCATTTCTTTCCCACGCAATACGTGCACGGCAGGGTTCCGCCGCTGTTTCTTCTCTGGATCAGCACCGGCATCTTCGCGCTGGCCACCCTTTTTGGCGGCTGGTTGTGCGTACTGATTGCGCCCTCGAGGCCAGGCACACACTTAGTCGTGCTCTTTGTAATCGGTGAGGCATTGGGGTTTTTCTTCACCTGGAGAATGTGGGGAACTTGGCCGCACTGGTATTCCATCGTCTGGCTGATCGTGTGGCCTCTCTTCCTCTGGATCGGAGGAAGTCTCTGACGGACGGCTCATCGGTCCGTCCCCGGCTTCCACAGGCCATCTCCTAAAATCAATCTGTGGACTTCCAGCTCGTTTCGGATTACAAACCCCGCGGCGACCAGGGCCGCGCTATCGAAGAGCTTCTTACCGGCATCGATGCCGGCGAGAAGCATCAGGTCCTGCTCGGCGTCACTGGCTCCGGCAAGACCTTCACCGATGGCGAAAATCATCGAGCGGCTGAACCGCCCGGCGCTGGTGCTCGCTCATAACAAGACACTGGCCGCTCAGCTGTTTCACGAGTTCAAACAGTTCTTCCCGCAAAATGCGGTCGAATATTTTGTCTCGTATTACGACTATTACCAGCCGGAAGCCTACATTCCCGCGGGCGACCTTTACATCGAAAAAGAAGCCACCATCAACGAGGAGCTGGACAAGCTGCGCCTCTCCGCCACGCGCTCACTTTTTGAGCGCCGCGACGCCATCATCGTTGCGTCCGTCTCGTGCATCTACGGCCTCGGCTCGCCCGAAGCCTACTACGGCATGCTGCTGCTTCTTGAAAAAGGCCAGCGGGTGCGCCGCGACGACATCATCCGCCGCCTCGTCGAGATTCTCTACGAGCGCAACGATGCCGATTTCCGGCGCGGGACCTTCCGCGTCCGCGGCGACGTCATCGAGGTTTTCCCTACCTACGATGAAAATGCTTACCGCATCGAGTTATTCGGCGACGAAATCGACTCGCTCTCGCAGATCGATCCTTTGTTCGGCACCGTAAAGCAGAAATACGCGCGGCTGCCCATTTATCCGAAAAGTCATTACGTGGTGCAGCCGGAGCGCCGCAAGACCGCGATTGAGACGATCCTCGAAGAGCTGGGCTGGTGGGAGAAGGAACTCGAATCGCAGGGGCGCATGGTCGAAGCCCAGCGCATCCACCAGCGCACCCGCTTCGATCTGGAGATGATCAAGTCGGTGGGCTACTGCCATGGCATCGAGAATTACTCGCGTCATTTCTCCGGCCGTCTCCCCGGCGAGCCGCCGCCGACGCTGCTCGACTATTTTCCGCGTGACTACATGCTCTTCGTCGACGAATCGCACGTTACCGTGCCGCAGCTGCATGGCATGTGGCACGGCGACCGTTCGCGCAAGCAGAACCTGGTCGATTACGGCTTTCGTCTGCCATCGGCGATGGATAACCGGCCCCTCAAGTTTGAGGAATTCGAGTCGCGGACCAATCAAATTGTCTACGTCTCGGCAACGCCAGGACCATATGAGCTCACCAAGGCCGCTGGCGTCGTCGTGGAGCAGATCATTCGCCCCACGGGTCTCGTCGATCCCGAGATCGAGATTCGTCCCGTGCGCGGGCAGATCGACGATCTTCTCCATGAGATCAGGGATCGCGCGCAACGGAGCGAGCGGGTGCTGGTGACAACCCTGACCAAGCGCATGGCCGAGGATCTGGCCGGTTACTACTCCGAAGTGGGCGTGCGCTGCCGCTACATGCACTCGGAAATTGAGACCCTGGAGCGCGTGAAGCTGCTGCGCGATCTGCGCAAGGGCGAGTATGACGTGCTCATCGGCATCAACCTGCTGCGCGAAGGGCCTCGATCTGCCGGAAGTTTCGCTGGTGGCGATCCTCGATGCCGACAAGGAAGGCTTTCTCCGCTCTTCGGGCTCGCTGATCCAGACCATCGGCCGCGCGGCCCGCCACCTGAGCGGCCGTGCCATTCTCTACGCGGACAGGATGACGGACTCGATGAAGCAGGCCATCGGCGAAACCGACCGTCGCCGCGTTGTGCAGCGTGCGTACAACGAAGAGCACGGCATCATCCGCAATCGATTCTCAGTCACATCGATATGTCACTGGCGAAAATTCTCCAGGCCGAATACGCCGATCTCGCCGAGGAAGTCGAGAGCATGCCGGAGTTCCAGTCGCAGGAGGAACTCGACAGCTACATCGCAAAGCTCGAGTCGGACATGCGCGAGGCGGCGAAGAAGTTCGAATTCGAGAAGGCCGCGAAACTGCGCGACACCATCAAGGACCTGCGCACAAAGGAGTTCCTGTTCAGCTGAGAGCCCGCAGCCCGCAGCCTGCCGCCTGTGGCGGCGCGGTTGGGGGTATCCCCCCTCCCCCTGGTGTTGTGTAAGTATTTCATTCTGCAGGACTGGGAAGGTACCGTAGATCAGGTATTACCCCAGAGAAGCAGCGTTCGGCGCTCAGGGTTCAGAACATGATCGTCGAGGGTTATCAAAGAGCGAATGCTGCGGAGGCCCTGGGGCCTCGTTCGGGAAACAAAAAAGCTCTGTTCGCGATTGCGGACAGAGCCTTCCCTGCATTTAGGGTCGCTTTTTCGAAGGCGAGATTCAAGGGAAATCGGCAGAGTGGACAGTACGGAGGTAAGGGGGCGCAAAAATCTCCAGTAGCGGGTCGGGCCACTCGCAGGTGAGGTTGTCTCATTCTGTTCTGCGAAACACCCAAAACAGTGGCACGCCAGCCAGGATTACCGCGGTCCCGATCAGCGAGTTCTTCAGGTTTTCAGCGTAAGAGTAGACCAGCAGCACCGCGGCTGCGGCCACGAAAAGCGCCGGAATTACCGGGTAGCCCCACACGTGGTAGATCTTCTCGCCAGTCTCGCGGCGCCGATAGAAGAAGATGGTCGTCGCCGTAATCATGTAGAAAAGCCACTCAGCGAAAATCGCCAGTTCGAAAAGCTGCTGGAAACGTCCCACAGCGAGCAGCAGCCCGGTGGTCAGCAGCGCCTGCACGATGAGGGACGTAGATGGGCTGGAGAATCGCGGATTGATATCGGCCATTCTCCGGAAAAACAGTCCATCGCGCGCGGCAGCGAAGGGCACGCGCGCTCCAGACATAATTGTGCCGTTCAGAGTGACAAATATGCTTACCGCCATGGCGACGGAGACCAGCCCTGCACCCCACGGCCCGGTGATGGCGGCCAGGGCCGTAACCGCCGGCCGCGGCGAAGCAGCAATCTGCGATGCAGGCAGAATGTACTGGATGGCCGCGTTGGTCGCCATGTAGAGCACGCCCACGATGCCGAGCCCCGCGATCAGCGCAATCGGCAAACTGCGTTCCGGATTACGCACCTCGCCCGCCACCATGGTCAGGTCATTCCAGCCGTCGTAGGCCCACAGTGCGGCAATGAGCGCGATCATGAATCCGCCAAACCCACCGTGCGCGCCCAGGAAAGACGTTCCAAAGTTGCTCCAGTGCCCGCGCATCGAGGCGAAGCAAATTCCCGCAATTGCCACGATGAGCATGCCCTTCAGCCAGGTGAAGATCAGCTGAAAGTCACCGGCTTTACGGATGCCCAGATAATTCAGTCCCGTCATGAGCCACGTCGCGACAATCGCAAAGACCTGGGACCACGTCACGGCGAAGGGCAGATGAAAGGCCGTCCCGTCGAGCCAGTGCAGCGCGTGAAAAATCGCCAGCGTGCGCGCCAGTCCCATGGTCACGCTGGCGATCGAAGCCGGTTTGGCCACAGCAAACCACGTCCACATGTAGAGAAACGCCGGCAGGTCGCCGTAGGCTCCGCGGATGTAGACATACTCGCCGCCGGCATACGGCAGCAGCGTGCTTAACTCGGCGTAGGTCATTGCGCCAAAGAGTGAGAGCAGCCCTCCGGCGATCCATGCCAGATATACCAGGCCCGACGAGCCCGTGGCCCGCATCATTTCCTGAGGGACCAGAAAAATTCCGCTGCCAATGATGGTCCCCACCACAATCGCCGTGGCGTGCGAGGTATTCAGCACCCGCGGCAGATCGGGCGCTTCGTTGCGGGCAGACCGGTCAGCGACGGTGTCCAGCGAAGGACCTCCGGGTCTCAGTGGTAGTACTTGAAGTCCTTCCAGTCTGCCTCATACGTGCCTTTTCTGCCACGGCAAAGAAAGATGAGGTTCTTCTCCCACGGCATGGAGAGAGGATTATCCATCTTCGCTTCCACGGTGCACGACGCGTAGTAACCCTTCATCTCCGCGAGCGTCGCGCCGTTAATCACGATCATTTCCTGGCCGGTGTAGCCATGCGGTCCCCACAGCCAGTAAGTCTGGTGGCCGCTGATGGCGATCGGCAGGCCGTACTTCGGCCCGAAAAGATTGATCGCGCTCGCCTCTCCGTAGTTGCCCGTGTAGATGCCCGTAACGGCACGCTCCTGCGGGGGCAGGGAATTGTAGATGCGAGCTACTTTCTCGACCATTTCATGCCAGCCAAATCGGTCAGCGTAGAACTGCGGGAGGATGGTTGGATCGTGCGTCTCCGAGTCCGTCGGCTTGAAGTGCATTACCTTCGACCAGTGGACGAACTCCTGTGGCGACAGAATGGGCATGGAGAAGGGAATAGTCAGGACGAATCCCACAGCCAGCAGCACGGCGTATATGATCGCCCGTGCCACACGCAGCCTGCTCAGCTTCTGGGTGGGAAGGTAGCAAATCCCTCCGGCCGCGAAGCAGATTGGATAAAACGGCGCCAGGTAGTAGTCCTTGGCATGCAGCGCCATCATCATGACCAGAAAGATCAGGTAAGCCACGCCCAGAAACCGGAACGGCCGTGCCCGTCGGGCGACCAGCAGCCACACCACTCCGCTGAGCCACAGAAACACCGTCCACGGCGTCAGCATCATCACCTGGGCCAGCAGAAATCGTAACGGTGGCAGTTTCACATCTTTGCCACTCTTCGCAACATCGCGCAGCCACTCGAGCGTAGGGAAGTGGTAGTGCATCTGCCAGAACAGATTGGGCATGGCCAGCGCCACGGTGATGCACACAGCGGCCACGAACCAGCGGCTGGCCAGGATGCGCCGCTGCGGCGTCAGCAGCAGAGCGATGAGAATCGCAACCAGAAAGAAAACTTCGCTGACCTTGTTTTCAAGGCCCAGGCCGGCGCTCACGCCCAGAACCAGCCACCAGTTTCTCCTCACTGCTTCCGGATTCGGCAGGTTTTCCGCCTGCACGATGCGGATCAGCGCCAGAGCGCAGGGCAGCCAGAAGACCGGCTCGAAGGAATTCATCGAGAGATAGCTGTCGATGCCGAGGAAGACGCCGGCCACAGTCACGCCCAGCATGGCCAGCGCGGCTGCCTTGCGGCTGCCTCCCATGGCCCACACCAGCGCTCCCGTCAGAAACACCTTCACTGCGCCGGCTATTCCGGAAATCAGCCGCAGCGACCACATATGGTCGTAGCCAAAGAGAATGTCGGTGAGCCGTGCCTGCAGCGCGACCATCGGCGGCTGGTCCACATAGCCAAAGGCGAGGTGGCGACCGCAGATGAGGTAATACATCTCGTCGCGAAAGATTCCATACCCGGCGCGTGCGGCGAGAATGTTGCCGACAATCTGGATGGCCAGCTTGATGGCGGCCAGCGCAAGGCAGATCCCAACAAAATTACGAAATGTCTGGCGTTGTTCTGCGGAATTTACGGCGTGCGTAGTAACTGTGCTCATGCAATAAGTGTGTGAGCCCGAAGGGGCTGATTCAGAATACGTGGACGTACTCAAAAAGTTCGCCAAAATCCATTGCGAATTGAGCCCTGCAGGCGAAGAATCAGGCACAGAAGGGCAGCGCATGAGCATCATCTTTCAGGATCGCCGGGACGCGGGCCGCGCGCTGGCGCCAGTCCTTCGCGACGAGTTGCGTGAGGACCTGAGTGCCCACAATGCCATCGTGCTCGCTCTGCCTCGGGGCGGCGTTCCGGTCGCCTTCGAGGTCGCTCAGGAACTCGGCCTTCCCCTCGATGTGTTCGTAGTGCGCAAGCTGGGCGTTCCCGGCCAGGAGGAGTTGGCCATGGGCGCTGTGGCCAGCGGCGGCCTCGTGGTGATGCAGGACGAAGTCGTCAGAGCCTTTCACATCGGCCCCGAAGTGATCGACTCCGTGGTTGCGCGCGAACTGGAGGAGATCGCGCGTCGCGAGGCCGCTTACCGCGAAGGACGCCCGCCCGCCCATCTCCACGGCCGCAGCGTGATCCTCATCGACGACGGACTGGCCACCGGAGCCACCATGAAGGCGGCCGTGCGCGCCCTGCGCCCCGTGGCACAGCGACTCATTGTGGCGGTTCCCGTTGCGGCCCCCAGCACCTGCGACGATCTGCGCTGCGAAGTCGACCAGCTGATTTGCCTTGAGACTCCGGAGCGGTTCCACGCCGTCGGTGAGTTCTACCGCAACTTCGATCAGACAACGGACGACGAGGTTCGCGCGTTCCTGGCGAAGGCCAGGGACACGCTCGCAGCCTCACACGGTCCGGCTCACCACAGTAACCAACCCCGAGAGGCGGAATAGCCTATTCCCCCCGAGTCCCTCGTTCTCCTACCGATGTTGTATGGGGGAGGTGGCCAACGCTTTTTACACTGGATTCACACAAAGCACGAATCAAGAAGGTCGGTACGCAGGATGGATCGAATGAAGTTTGGCATCGGCGCAGTCTGGATTCTTCTTACCATTGGGGCAACAGCTTTTCTGGGCACTGAGTTCGTCATTCACGAGATTCATGCCTTTATCCGCCATCGGCGCGAAGGCGAGCCGGAGTAGACGCCCTCCCCGGCTCTCTTCAACCACACTGTTAGAATCTTCTCGAACGCCACACGCGGCAGGGTTTTGTCCGCCGCGCGTGTCCGGGCGGTTAGCTCAGTTGGTTAGAGCGCCTGCCTTACAAGCAGGAGGTCGCAGGTTCGAGCCCTGCACTGCCCACCAATCGCTTTCCCGGAAGTTCGGTAAAGAGATCCTTCGGCTCGCTGGCGCTCGCTCAGGATTTCGCCTGCGGGCTCAGACGCCCGCAAACCGGCTCAAGTTCGGGCACTGCAGCTACCAGGTTTATGCGCCGTTTTCTTTCACTTCGCGATTTCGACTGGACGCTGCTGGGCTTCGTCCTGCTGCTCTCGATCATCAGCGTGTTCGAAATCTACTCAGCGACGCTGCACACCAAATTTCACGGCTTCCAGAAAATGCAGATCCTCTGGATTGTCGGCGGCCTGGTGGCGATGTTCATCATGTCGATCCTCGACTACCACAAACTGCTGAGCGCCGTTTACTGGATTTACGGTTTCTGCCTGCTCTCGCTGGTGGCGGTGCTGGCGGTGGGAACCCGCGTGAACGGCGGCAAGCGCTGGATCCGCCTGCCCGGCGGCGCGCACTTCCAGCCCTCGGAATGGGTCAAGCTGGTCCTCATCGTCCTGGTGGCTCGCTACTTTACCAACCTGGCCGGCCGCGGCCTCTCCTGGAAAGACATTTTCAAGGCCATCGGCTTTGTCGCCGTTCCCATGCTCCTGGTCTTGAAGCAACCAGACATGGGCACTGCGCTCACCTACACCCCGGTGCTGCTCGTGGGCCTTTTCCTCGGTGGCATCGACTGGAAAAAGGGTGGGATCCTGGTGCTGGTGGTGGTGTTGGCTGTCGGTGGCATCTGGAAGAGCGGCAAGGTCCTCAAGCCTTATCAAAAGGCGCGGCTCACCAGCTTTATGAATCCCGACGCCGACCCACGCGGCACGGGGTATCAAATTCTGCAATCCAAGATTGCAGTGGGCGATGGAGGCGTTTTTGGGCGCGGCGCCAACCGCGGAACGCAGACCCAGGGCGACTTTCTGCCTATTCCCTACACCGACTTTATCTTTGCGGCTTTTAGTGAGGAGCACGGCTTCGTGGGCGCGATCCTCGTGCTGCTGATATACTTTTTGATACTGATGCGTTTGATTCAAAACGCTCAGACAGCCGCGGACCTGCCAGGCTCGTTCCTGGTGATGGGGGTGGCGGCGGTTCTGATTTTTCAGATTGCCGTCAACGTCGGAATGGTCCTGGGGCTGATGCCGGTCACCGGCATCCCTCTTCCTCTCATGAGCTATGGGGGATCCTCGGTACTGTTTACGTTTCTGGCTCTGGGCATGGTGATGAACGTCCGCATGAGCCGCTTCGTGAACTGAGCGGCAAACAGGTTTTGTTCGTAAGGCCCGCTGGGCGGGCACAGGTTTTGAACGAAGTTACTAACCGGCCAGAGTGGATCGACACGGGCCGGGCAGGATCAGGAATGAGCGCGCAAAGACGGGCAACGACCCCGCCACTTGAGTCGGCTGAAGCGGTCACAAACTCTACGCGCGCGGACAACTCCCCGGAAATTATGCATATCCTCCGTTCGCTATCCCCGGTTTTCTCTCCTCCCCAGAGGCGAGTCGGCCCCGGACGGCGTGCGAAAGAGCATCCCGGCCGCTTGTCCGTCACTCCCGGTCTTTTCCGGTAATCCGGCTCGTTCCGCCATGGCGATTTTGAGGCGGAATGGCAAAAGAGATTTGCATTTCCAGCACGCCGCATGAAACGCGGCTTGCGATTCTTGAAGACGATCAGCTCGCAGAAATCTACTACGAGCGCGAAAACGAATACACCTTGGCTGGCTCTATCTACAAAGGACGCGTCACCCGCGTTCTGCCAGGAATGCAGTCGGCATTTGTCGACGTCGGCCTGGAGCGCGACGCGTTCCTCTACGTCACCGACTTCCTCGAGGAGCAGGAAGAAGACTCGGCGGAGTTCGACCGCGGCGATGGCAACGGTAATGCCCGCCGACCTCGCGAACCTCGGGAACCGCGCGAACCCAGGCAAGCCACTGGCCTTGGGGTGGAACCCGCTGCCGACTTTGCTGCTGCAGAATCCTCTGCGCCCCGTTCGGAGCGCAGCCAGGATCGTCCTGCGCCGCGCGGAGACCGTGGCGAGCCGCGTGGCGACCGTGGTGGTGAAAGCGGACGCCGCTGGCATGGCCGCCGCGGCCGTCGCTTCCGGGGTCGCGGACCTCGCGGAGAGGAGCGCCCACTCGATTCACCGCAGATGGTTGAAGAGGCCACCTCGGCCGAGCCGATATCGCTGCCCGAGCGCGGAGCCCCAGGCGGCATTCCCGCGCAGAATCTTCCCATTGTGCTACCCGGAGAGTCTCTCTCGAAGTACGGCGGTACACGCTCTGAATCGAGCGCTCCCGCAACCGCGGCTCCCGGTCGTGGTCCACGGCCAACCGGCGGCAGTGCCCGGCCTTCTACCCTCGTGGACGTGCCTACGGGATGGGACGGTGGTGCGGTTCTGCCGGGTGAAACTCTATCCCGGCACCGGCGCTCAGATCCCGGAAACGGACAGTCCCAGGAAACCAGAGCAGCAGTTGCCGAGCCCCCGGTCGAAGAATCGCGGCATGCAGCTCACCAATCGGTCACGCAGGAGCCGCCGGTTGAGTCGCTCGAAGCTGCTCCGCCGCCGGTCGCTGAGACTGCGCTGGTAGAAGAGGAAGTTCCCGCCAGAAGCGCTGTTCCGCCGCAGGAAACGATCGTCGAGACCGTCGAAGAAGTGCACGAGTACGAGCCGGAGGAAGCATCCGCCTCGCATCGCGTCGAGTCTCCACGCAGTGAGTTCCGCTTCGCCTCCGTTGAGGAAGAGGAAACTACTCGAAGAGGAGGAGATTGAGCCGGAAAATCGAAATCGTAGCTGCCTGCATCGGCTGCAGGCGTTCACGAGCTGGAATCGGCGCCGGGGAACGAAGCCGCGCATTCCGAGCCGCCCTCTGCCACTGCGCAGAGCGAGACAATTTCCCTGGAAAGCGAAGTGGTTCGCCAGCTCTTTGGCTATGCGCCCGGCATGGGCGTCCTCGAAGAGGAAACCATCGACGAAGATGAGTACGACTTCGAGCCCATCCCCGGCCAGCCCGACGAACACCTGACCGAAGAGATGGAAGAAGAGACCCTCGATCAGGCCTCCACCCTCGGCGATGCCGTCCGCGACGTGCAGATCGAACAGCATCTTGGCTATGGCACACCGGCCGAAGCCGAAGAGGACGAGGAGACCGACGAACCGGAAACCGGCTTCCTGGAAGTAGAGGAAGAAGAACTCGAAGGTCCCGAAGACGACTCGGACGAAGAATCGGAAGTCGACGAGCCGCGGGAATCGTCGGAAACCAGCGCCGAGCCTGCAACACGCCCTCCCGCTCGCCGCGAAGACCGTCGCTTTGGCCGCCGCGGTGGACGTGGCCGCCCGCCCGGACGCCGCCAGGGCGGACGCCGCCCCAGCATGCAGACCTCGAATCTGCCCATCATCAGCGAGCTGCTGAAGCAGGGGCAGGAAATCCTGGTCCAGATTGCCAAGGAACCCATCGCCCGCAAGGGCGCGCGCATCACCAGCCACATCGCGCTGCCAGGCCGCTTCCTGGTCTTCATGCCCACCGTCAATCACGTTGGCGTGTCGCGGAAAATCGACTCCGACGAAGAGCGCCAGCGCCTGAAGCGTGTACTCATCAGCGAGAAGGGAAGCGCCCCGGGCGGATTCATCGTCCGCACCGCGGCCGAGAGTGCGAGCGAAGACGATCTTCGCGCCGACATTCGCTTCCTCATCAATCTGTGGACGGAGATCAAGCAGCGCTCCGATTCCGCAAAAGCTCCGGCGCTCATCTACCACGACCTCAACCTTATCGAGCGCATCCTGCGCGACCAGGTGAGCGACAACTTCGCCGCCATCTGGGTCGACAGCGAATCCGAGTACGAGCGCATTGTCCGCTTCCTGAACCGATTCCAGCCTTCGCTGGTGCGGCGCGTGAAGCTCTATACCAAAGAGACGCCGCTCTTCGAACAGTTCGGCATTCAGGAAGAAATCACCAAGGCTCTGAAGTCAAAAGTCTGGCTCAAGTCCGGCGGCTCCATCGTCATCAACCAGACGGAAGCGCTGGTGGCCATCGACATCAACACCGGCAAGTACGTCGGCAAGACGGCGCGGCTCGAGGACACCATCCTCAAGACCAACCTCGATGCCATCCCCGAGATTGTCCGGCAGGTTCGCCTGCGCGATCTGGGTGGCATCATCGTCATCGACTTCATCGATATGGATGAACGCCGCAACCGGCAGAAGGTCACCCAGGCGCTTGAAGATGCCCTCAAGGCCGATCGCGCTCCGTCCAAGGTTCTTCAGTTCAACGATTTTGGCCTGGTCGCAATTACTCGCAAGCGTGTCAAGCAGTCTCTGGAGCGCACGCTGAGCGTGCCCTGCCCCATCTGCACCGGAACCGGCATGGTCAAGAGCCCCACCACCGTGGCCAACGAGCTGTGGACCGAGATGCGCAAGATGATGGGCCACTTCGAGCGCGGCGACGTTCTGCTGCGCGTTCATCCCGAAGTCGTGAAGGTGCTCAAAGCCAACAATGCAAAATGGCTGAACGAACTGGAGGAAATGATCGGGAAAACCATCCTCGTCAAATCCGATCCGGCTCTTCCGCCTGAGCAGTTCGACATTCAGGGCTAGAATATTCATGAGCCGGGCCCGTTCGCGGGCCCGGCGGTTTTTGGCAGGTCTCCGCGGCTCTGCATTACGGCCCAGTTTTCGCGAAAATGCATCCTAGAGTGAAACTTAGGACGGGTTTTCGTGTCCAAGTAATTGCGTGAGCGGGTTTCGGCCTGCTCTTCCCAGCATCGCTATTCAACAATCCTCGAGGTGTTCTCAATATGGTTGCGAACTGTGATCGTACCTGCCCGCTGCTGCGGCGTGTGTTGATTGCTGCTTCTGCTTTTGCCATCGGATTCTCGCTCAACGCGGCTGCCCAAACCACATCCGCGGCTGCCGGCAGCACTGACAGTCATAGCTACTCCAGCTCCATCGACTATCACGCGTATCTCAGCACCGATTCTCTGCTCGGCGGCTCGTCGTACGCCGATCCCGCCGAAGGCGGCGGCTCACCCCAGTATGGCGGCGGCCGGCGTTCCTCCTCGTCCTCTTACCCGAGCTACGAAAGCCGCTGGAGCCACATCGCCTTTGAGGGCGGCTTTGGGTTCAGCGCACCGGTCGGCAACGACACCAGCTATTCCACCGCCGACCTCAACAACGGCTATCTCGCCCCCAGTGAAGCCTTCGGTTACGGCCTCACCATCGGCGGAGGGTGGAACTTCACAAAGAGGTTCGGGGCGCTGCTGGAGTATCAATTTCTCCACCAGGGGATGGCCAACGACTATCTGAACGCCCTGAATAATGCTGAGGGGACCACCAGCAGCGGTACGCCCATCGGTGGCAACATCAACACCTGGTCTTTCACCATCGATCCCATCTTCTACCTCCCCATGAATCGCAAAAGCGGGTTCTACGTCACCGGCGGCGGAGGTTTCTATCGCAAGGTGACCAACTTCACCGAGCCAGTTGAAAGCTGCTACTACTATTGCGTTGAATATGCTGAAACTGTCGATCACTTCTCCAGCAATCAGGGCGGAGCCAATGGCGGCCTCGGCTTCTACCACAAGGTCTTCGGCGAAGACAGTAACGGAAAACTCTATGCCGAAGTACGGTATGTCTGGGTTAATTCGCCGGTGCCTGACCAATCCAATTATTACCAGGGAGAAGGCACCGAGAGCCTGATCCCGGTCACCTTCGGCGTGCGCTTCTAAATCCGCTGTGAGTGCCACTCCCGATCTCAGGATCGGGAGTGGCGCTTTGGCTTTTGTGGTGCATCGCTGAATAGCCAACGCGCGCCAGTTCCTGAACGTCGCAGCCCGCATGGCCCAGGATGCAGGGATTCCGCTTTTCAGGCCGTGAGCTAACTCCGTGACGCCGCCCCGCACGATCCCGATTCCGCTCTTCCTGGCTCTTGTATTCGCGGTTTCGATGACCGGCTGCGGGGTCACATTCTCCTCGGAATCGGCGCCAGGCCCACCCGCCCCAACCCAGCCGCCGCCTTCCGCAGGCAGCAACGGTCCAGTAACTATTTCCCCCCAATACACCGCTCTTTCCCCGGGCCAGCAGATTCATTTCACGGCCACTGGCGGCAGCCCGCTTACCTGGATGGTCAACGGCGTGGCGGGCGGAAGCGCGGCCACTGGCACCGTCGACTCTTCCGGAAACTACACCGCGCCTTCGTCGCTGGCGCAGAGTGCGAACTTCACCATCACCGCGGAAGTGACCGCGTCACCGCAAAACAATGCAACCGCGGTAGCCTCAGTCATCGATCCGGGCGAAATTCAACCTACGATTAATCCGCAGGTGGTGCAGTATTCCATCTACCTGCCCGCCCCCGGCAAAGTATCGATCGAATTTGGACCCACTACCAGTTACGGGCGCAATACGTGGCAGCTTCCTACGCCAACCGCATATGGCGGTGAGGTGAGTATCTACGTCGCGGGCATGCTGGGCGATACCCTCTACCACATGCGAGCGCAGGTAGTGCTCGATGACGGCGCGACCTTCGCCGACCTGGACCACGACCAGTTCTCGTCCGGCCAGCCCCTGAAAACCGGACCAGCGCCGCCGACCAGCCCCATTACCATTTCCGGGTCTGGCACTCCACAGCCTGGAATCGAGATGTGGAACACAATCTCGCCCAGAAGTGATGCCGAAGCATTTGCCACCGATCTGCAGGGGAACGTCATCTGGGCCTACACCTATTCGGGAACAGCCCTCGACTACATCCAGGGAATTCAGCTTCTGCCCAACGGCGATCTTCTCATGGTGATCTCGTATCTTTCCTCGCTGTCCAAAGAGGGGGGTAGTTCGAAGACCACCATCAACGTTATCCGCGAGGTGGATCTTGCCGGAGATACCGTGCGCGAGCTCAGCATGGATACGCTGAACCAAAAACTGGCCGCCGCGGGCTTGCGGGATTCTGACGGCAGCGCATATCAACTCACCAGCTTTCACCACAGCGTTCTCGCTCTGCCCAACGGCCACTGGGTTCTGCTCGCCGCCTACCCGAAGAACTTCACCAATCTGCCCGGCTATCCCGGAACCACTTCCGTGCTTGGCGATGTGCTGGTGGACGTCGATCAGAATTCCACGCCCGACTGGGTATGGAGCAGCTTTGACCACCTCGACGTCAATCGCCATCCCATGAATTTCCCCGACTGGACCCACTCCAACGACATGCTGTACTCCAGCGACGATCACAACCTGCTGCTCTCCATTCGCCACCAGAACTGGATCGTTAAGATCGATTTCGATGACGAGCAGGGATCGGGGAATGTTCTCTGGCGTCTGGGCGAGGGCGGCGATTTTAAATTGGCCGGCGGCACCGACCCCACTGACTGGTTCTACGCGCAGCACGGGATGAGTTACTTCACACCGAATACCACCGGCGATTTCCGGATAGGTTTGATGGATAACGGCAACGACCGCATCACCCCCACGGGACAGGCAAACTGTGAGTTAGAAACATCGGTGAATCCGCAATGCTATTCCACCGTGCCCGTTCTTGAAGTGAACGAGTCGAACATGACCGCAACGGTGGTGACCCACGACGTTCCGCCGCCCAGCTACTTCACCTTTTTTGGCGGCAATGTGGAGCAACTGGCCAATGGCGATGTGCAGGCAAATTTCTGTGCCGCGCTCGGAGGCGCTATCGTGCAGGAACTGGATCCGAGCCTGACTCATGTGGTGTGGCAGGGAACCACGGCGAAAGCCGACCAGTTTCGCGTCGATCGCCTGCCCAGCCTCTATCCCGGAGTCCAGTGGTAGCGCGAACCCCGACGGTCTCAGCAAAACAAGAGGCGGGCACCATTGAAGCCCGCCTCTTCATCTTTTAGCTACCAGCTACTCACTGCCGGCTGCTTTACTTCCAGCTCACCGCCAGCTGCCAGCGCAGATTGCGCATCGCCGTCTTCCGCAGGACACGCTCATACTCTGCCAACTCGGCAACTACAGGGCTGGTGTCCGAACCCAGCGCGGCCGGAGCTTCGTGGAGATAATCGTGGAGAGTGCAAATCGTGATCAGGCCATCTTCCGGCGTGAACCACTGTGGCGGCGGCAAAGTCCTCGCCCACTCGGGATCTCCCGCGCCTTCCTCGAGCAGCAGCGCCATCGAATTCTCGTCGGCCGAGAAAAACTCCAGCAGCGGCTTCACACCCAGGCGAAGTGCCAGCTTTTCCAGAGCATCTTCGTTGCGAGCCAGAGCGTGCCCGTTCACGAAGATATCGAAACCGGGATCTTCCCCCTCTACGACGATGTACATGGATGCGCTCATGGGCGTCAGTCTACCTGATCAGGGGATGCCGGTGATGCCCGAGAGGATGGATCGTTGCCAGATCAGTAACTAACTCCCGTGGTGCCTCCGGGACGATCCCAGCTTATTGATGACGTTCAGGTTACGGAAAAAGACGCCTGGCCGAGTTTGTTTTTTTCAGGGCCCGGCCCAACCTTTGCAAGCGCCGGAGAGAAGCCGGCCGCTGTCCCTGAATGAGACAGTCAGGGACGAATCCACCACGCGAACCGGTCGATCATCCCCCGGAGGAGGCATCGTTTTCGCTGATTCCGCGGCGTAGGTTTTGATTAGGAGGCTATGGCCAGTCCGGTTCCAGATCTCCGAGGGAGGAGCGTTTGCCCTTCTGCGTACGCCCCCGCCATCGACGCCGCCATCATCACCGGGGCAGCGCTGGCGCTGCGTATTGTCGTAGCCTGGATGACTTTCCGCCGCTGTCCTCCTGCCACGCAAATCCTGGCGCACTCAGAAATGCTCGGCATCGCCAGGTCCCTCGCCGCCGGGCACGGCTTTGCTTCGCCGTTTTTCGCTAACTCCGGGCCAACGGCCTTTATCTCGCCCGGGTACCCACTCTTCCTGGCTGGGATCCTCCGGATTTTCGGAGTAACCGCTGCAGCCCTTGTCGCCGTCGTGGCGCTGCAATTCCTCTTCTCCACCCTCACTGTCTGGCTTACTATCCGTGTGGCTCAGCGGCACTTTGACAACTGGACCGCCATCATCGCCGGATGCTTCTGCGGTTTTTCCCTGTCGCTCGCGATCGAGCCGTTCTGGGTTTGGGAAAGCTGTCTCTCCTCTCTCCTGCTGGTGGCTCTCTTCGCTTTTCTGTCTCGCCTGCGAACGAAAACCCAATGGGCTGCAGCCGGCGCCGGAATTGCCATCGCCACCCTGATCAACCCGGCACTCTTTCCAGCGCTTTTTTTCATCGCCATCTGGCAGGGCTGGCGGAGCCGAGTAATCCCGTGGCTGGGTATATTGACTTTTCTCCTTGTTTACGCACCGTGGCCGGCGCGCAACCTCGTCACCATGCATGCTGCAATCCCATTCCGGTCTAACTTCGGATACGAACTCTGGATGGGCAATCATCCCGGCGCCGATGGGCGGTTCCACCACGACCTCGACCCGGAGGAAAATCCCCAGGAACGAGCCCGGTTTGTAGCCCTCGGCGAATTGGGATACATGCGGATGAAGACCAACGCCGCCCACGATTACATCGAAAACCATCCCGCCGAATTTTTCCGGCTGACCCTTCGCCGCATTGTTGACTTCTGGACCGCGGGTTCAGAAGGGGACTGGCAGCTGGGGGCGGCTTTCTCACTTCTGGCTTTCAGCGGCCTCGCGCTCCTGTGGCGATCGCGTCCCGAGTTGCGCGTCTATGCCATTCCGCTGGCCATCTATCCGTTGCCTTACTACTTCACCCACGCGGATGGACGTTTCCGACACATGATTGACCCACTGCTCGCCATCCTTGCGGCGCGCGCCATCCTGGCCGTTGCCCGTACCGTCACTGCTCGGGTGAAAGCCCGGCAACCCGAGGTTGCCCAGCTTCTCACCGCCGCCGACTGAAGCCAGCAAAAGAAAAGGCCGGGTCCCAAGACCCGGCCTTTCTTCGTTGAAGAAGCTTAGCTGCGACCGCCTCCGCCGCTTCCACCCGGACCCGGGCGGCGTCCGCGACGACGACGGCGACGAGTGCCTGCTCCCGCTGCGCCTCCCGGACCGCCCGGCCGGCGTTCGCCCTGCGGACCCACAACCACCGGAACTCCGTCAGCGCGGTTGAAGTTAATTTCCTCACCTTCATCCAGATCGGCCCCGCCCCCGTTGTCGTCGAAGTCTTCGCCGCCTTCGATCATAATGGTGCTGGCGTTGGACGAAGGCTGCCGGTCTTCCGGCGGCGGCGGCGCCGGACGTGGAGCCCGCGGCGGACGCTCCGACCTCTCGGACCGCTCCGGCCGCTCGGACCGTTCCGGACGCTCGGACCGTTCTGGCCGCTCGGACCGTTCTGGCCGCTCTGAGGACGCGGCCATATCGCCGCCGCTTCCACCCTGGTTCGGATCAGGCAGTCCCTGCTTCACCCGAATCTCTTTCAGCAAAGCCTTGCGCGACAGCTTGATGCGGTTGCCTTCGACGCCCAGGACTTTCACCATCACCTGATCGCCTTCGCGCAGCTCGTCCTTCACCTCGCGTACGCGATGCTCGGCGATCTCACTGATGTGCAGCAGGCCGTCGGTGCCCGGGAAGATCTCCACGAACGCGCCGAACTCCGCCAGCCGCACCACTTTGCCGAGGTATGTCTTGCCCACCTCGGGCACGGCGGTCAGGTCGTTGATCATCGCCAGCGCCTTCTTCAGGCCTTCCTCGTCGCTCGACGCCACGTTCACCTTGCCCGTGTCGTCCACGTCGATCTTCACCTGGGTCGCTTCGATGATGCCGCGAATCGTCTTGCCTCCCGGCCCGATCAGATCGCGAATCTTGTCGGTCGGAATCTGCAGGGTGCGAATCTGCGGTGCAAACTTCGACTTCTCCGTGCGCGGTCCGCTCAGAATCGCGTCCATCGTATCCAGCAGGAAGATCCGGCCGCGCCGCGCCTGTTCCAGCGCCTCGCGCATGATCTGTCCGGTGATGCCGCCGATCTTGATGTCCATCTGCAGCGCGGTAATACCGTTGCGCGTGCCGGCCACCTTAAAGTCCATGTCGCCGTAGTGATCCTCGGCGCCGGCAATGTCGGTCAGGATGGCGTAGTTATCGCCCTCCTTGACCAGGCCCATCGCGATGCCCGCCACCGAAGACTTCAGCGGAATGCCGGCGTCCATCAGCGCCAGACTGGCGCCGCACACCGAGGCCATCGACGAAGAGCCGTTCGACTCCAGAATGTCGGAGACGATGCGCAGCGAGTACGGCGATTCCGTCTCGCTTGGCAGCACCGCGCTGATCGCGCGCTCCGCCAGCGCTCCGTGGCCAACTTCGCGGCGTCCCACGCCGGTCATGCGGCCGGTCTCGCCCACCGAAAACGGTGGGAAGTTGTAGTGGAGCATGAACCGCTTCCTCTGCTCGCCCTCAAAGGTCTCCAACCGCTGCGAGTCGTCAGTCGTGCCCAGCGTCGCCGTCACCAGCGCCTGGGTCTCGCCGCGCGTGAACAGCGCCGAACCGTGCGTCCTCGGCAGCACGCCTACCTCGATCGTGATCGGACGAATCTCGTCGAAGGCCCGCCGGTCGGGACGAACCCGGTCCTTCGTTACCTGCTCACGGAACAACCGCTCCCGCAGCGTCTCGAAATAGTGGGCCAGTTTCTTCTTCGCCGCGCCCGCTTGCTCGCCCTCAGGAATCTCCGCTTTCAGCTCATCCTGAATCTGCTTCACCAGCGTCTGGCTATCGAGCTTCGGGTGCGCCTTGGTGTCCAGAGCATCCGCGAGCCGCGTGCCCACTTTCGTTTTCAGCGCCTCGTAGTAAGAGGTGTCAAACTCCGGGGCGGTCACCGCACGCTTCTGCTTGCCCGCGCGCGAAACCAGATCTTCGATGGCCGCGACGATCTTCTTAATCTCGGTGTGCCCAAATTCGATGGCTTCCACCACCACCTCTTCGGTGGCTTCGTTCGCGCCGCTCTCGATCATCACAATGCCGTCTTTGGTTCCCACCACCGTGATGTTGACCTTGCTGTCGCGGCGCTCCAGATACGACGGATTGACGACGAATTCCCCGTTGATCTGGCCTACGCGTACTGCGCCAATCGTCGCGCCGAAGGGAATATCCGACAGCGCCAGTGCCGCACCTGCTGCATTGATGCCCACGATGTCGGGATCGTTTTCCTTATCCGCGGAAAAGACCAGGGCGATGATCTGCGTTTCGTTGCGGAAACCTTCCGGGAACAGCGGCCGGATGGGACGATCGATCTGCCGGCTGGTGAGAATTTCACGCTCGCTGGGGCGGCCTTCGCGCTTGATGAACCCACCAGGGATGCGTCCACCGGCATAGGCGTACTCGCGATAGTCCACGGTCAGCGGGAAAAAGTCGATGCCTTCGCGCGGATCCGGGGAGGCGACGGCGGTGGCCAGCACAACGGTGTCCCCTGAGCTCACAAGGGCGGCGCCTGACGCCTGTTTGGCCATGCGGCCGGTTTCAAAATGCAGCCGCTTGCCACCGGCAAGATCAACCGTTACTTCCTGCTTCATATTTTTCCTCTTTTCCTGTCAGAGACAATAGGCGGGGTTTCCGCGGCGGCGCGGGCGATGGGGAGCCAGGAAAGAGCGTAGGGACGGAATTGAATCGCTGCACCGGACCCCAGCAACTTCGCGCTCTCACAAGGGCGCGTCCCAGGGTCCTCTCTCTTTCGGTTCTCGTCGCTCGAACGCGCCGAAGACCAGGCCTTACAGCTTATTTACGAATACCCAGTTTGCCAATCACGGTCCGGTAACGTTCCGAATCGTGCGTCTTCAGGTAGTCCAGCAGGCGGCGGCGCTTGCTTACCAGCATCAGAAGACCCCGCCGTGAAGCGTGATCCTTCGCGTGGGTCTTGAAATGCTCGGTCAGGTCGCCGATGCGCTCGCTGAGAACCGCAATCTGCACCTCAGGACTCCCTGTGTCGGAATCGTGTGTGCGATAGCGCGCGATTACTTCAGATTTCTTTTGGGGTGCCAGCACCTTTGTGCGTACTCCTCTGAATTTTTCTCTGTATACACTTCCTAAGTGTCTGCCCTGAGAATAACATGGCGAAGCCACCAGCGCCACCCGCGGGCGCCCGGGCGACCCACTAAAACCCGCAATAGAATGAGGCAGAAACCCTCCCGGAATCGACCATGACAAACACCCTTCGCAGGAACGCTTTTCTCCTGGCCCTTATCGGCGCCGCATTCTGCGTCTTCTTTCAGGTTAGCAAGCATCAGCCTCTGCTGGCCGGCGTGAACCCGTTCGGTGAAGATCCCTACGATGCCATTGCGTCCTACGCGGTCCAGTTTGTCCTGTTCATGATGCTTCTTTCTCTGCTTCGCGCCTGGCGCCGCTCTCCGGAGGGAGCTGATTCGCGTGCGGACGCGGCGATTCAGGTTCGTGGACAACTGATGGCCTGGGTTGCGATCGCCTTCGCCCTTGTTTCCGACCTGATTGCCATGGCGCGTCACCCGGCCATCTGGACCGGGAAAGCGGCTGGATATGAACTGCTGGCTCTCACCGTCTGCCTGCTGTTGTGGGTCGTCTGCGCTGTCGTATTTCTGCTGCTCTCGACCCGCGTTCTCGCCCTCCCCCATTTCCGTCGCGCATCGATCGGGCTGTTGGTAATTCCGGCTGTCGCCACGCTCGTCGTGGCTGTCTATCCGGAATCTGTCCGTCGCACCCTTCCCGGGGAACTCCTCACCGTCCTCTGCGGACTCGCCCTGCTGTTCGCCGTAGTCCGGTCGATTGGGACTGCTTTCGCTGCGCCCGCCTCACCGGCCGCCTTCGATCTGCTCGACGATCTGGCCTCTCTTTGCTTATCCTTCGCGAACAAGCTCGGCTTTTCCCGTGCTGGCGCCCCAGCTCCGATGAAGGCTTGGCACAATGCGACGTCCCACCTCCTCTTCGGCTGGCTCAATCCGCGCCGCCACCGGTGGAACATCGTCATTACGGTGGGAATTCTCTTCGGCACTTTCCTGGTTGTACAGGAACTCGCCGAAGGGACCGGCTCTCCTCATGGAGGAAAGCGCCTGCTGGTTATCGCCGTATATCTCGCGCTCGAAACGGCGGGCATGCTCACCGGCTATGCGCTCCTCGCCGAGCCGCTCCATCTTTTTCGAAGAACAGATTAGGGTTCGAACGCGTGCGCTGCCTTGCGAATCGCCATCCCTGCGTAAGCTCCCGCCATCGGGAACGCCAGAATCACCAGGTAACTTGCCGATGCCAGAGTGATGGTGTGCGAGGCAATCTGGCCAACGACGATGTACCCCGGAACCCACACGCCAATTCCCAGCGCCCACAGCCAGGGCCGTCTCGGCCCAATCAGACCCAGCACCCCAGCGCTCAGCAGCAGGGCGCCGGCCGTGATACCGGAGTCGTCCCAGTGCGGCCGCGAGTCGACCCAGGCAATGGCGAGGCCGACGATGACCGCCGCGAACAGCAGCACCCAGTGCAGCGTCCGATACTTGTGTGCGGCAAATTTGGCGGCAACCTCGGCAGCATCTCCAAAGCGCAGGATCGCGGCATCCTCAGCGGCCTCCAGTGCGAGGCCGTCGCGCTGGGCCGCTTCAACCGCATCGGCGAGATGGCCGCGCGTCTCCTCGAGAAACCGGCTGGCAACCAGTCCACGCTTCCTTAGCTCTCTGGCCAGTGTCGTGACGTAAAGCTCAACTCCGTTCCGATTCATGCTGTGCCCTCCACCACTCCGTTTACTGCGCGAGCAAAGGTTTGCCACTCGGTCTGACGTTGCACCAGCCGTCGCCGTCCCCTGGCTGTCAGCTGATACACCCGCCGCCTCCGCCCACTCTCCTCGGTCCAGCGGCTCGTCACCAGCCCTGCACTCTCCAGCCGATGCAGCGCCGGATACAACGTCCCTTCCGGCAAATCAAAGGTCCCCCCGCTCCGCTGCCGCAGCGTCTCCACCACTGCGTACCCATGGGCCGGCTGCGCTTCCAGTGCCGCCAGCAACAGCAGATCCAGATGTCCCTTGAGCGCCTCGCCCTGCATGCATCGTTATGCTATGCCTCGTATCGCGATGTGTCAAACGCTGCGAGCTGCAACCTTGTCACTCTGCCGTTTCCCTACGCATGGATCTACTTTGGACGATGTGGGCCGAACGGGGCAGAATCCAGTGCGCGCGGAGGCCATGTACGCGTCTTGTGTATGTTGCGGGCCCGCTGCGAGCGGGTGTAAATCCGGCCAGAACGGGAGCGCTCCTGAGCTTATCAGCAAAAACGGCGGGGAAGATGAAGGGCTCTGCGCGTCCGGGCCAGGAAGGGTATGCAGAAAGGCGGCGGGAGGATGTCCGCAAAGCGGAGGGCAAATTCCTACGCTTGCTAAATCGCTGGACTAAATGCAAAAGAAATGAGACAGCGGCGCTATCCAGGGCTGGAAGAGGGGGCATCGTATCTGATCGAACCCCAGAGAATGCTGCGCTTGCGGCAGGGGAGGGGTCGGGCGGTTGACCCACGAGGAAGTCTGACAGATGAAAATGATTCTGAAATTCGGGACCCTGTTGCCAGCCCTGCTGCTGTGGCTCTTTCCGCTGGCTTTGCCGGCACAGATCAGCGTCGGGATCGGTATTTCCATCCATACTGCGCCGCCGCCGCTGCCGGTGTATGAGCAGCCGGCATGCCCGGTGGAGAACTATTTGTGGACGCCGGGCTACTGGGCGTGGGGCGCGGACGGCTACTACTGGGTGCCGGGTGCCTGGGTGCCGGCGCCGGAGTCGGGGCTGCTGTGGACGCCGGGCTACTGGGCCTTTGAGAACGGCGCGTACCTGTGGAACGAAGGATACTGGGGCCCTGAGGTTGGGTTCTACGGCGGCGTGGATTACGGCTTTGGCTACCTCGGGGCGGGTTTCGTAGGCGGCATGTGGGCGGGGAACGTCTTCCGCTATAACACGGCGGTGATGCACGTGGACACCAGGGTGATCCACAACGTGTACGCGGACCGCAACGTGATCCGCAACGAGGCGTCGAGCCGTGCGAGCTTCAACGGGCCGGGCGGCGTGACCCGGCGGCCTACCGCGCACGAAGAAGCGGCGATGCACGCGCGGCATGTTCCGCCGACGGCGGCGCAGACCGAGCGGCGGACAACGGCGAGCCGCGATCCGAGCGAGCGTTATGCGGCAAACCACGGACATCCGGCGCATGCGGCGCTGGCCAGAGCGAGTGCGCATCCGGCTGCCGCGCCTGGCCCAGCGGACAGCGACGGTCGGGCAAGTAATCGTGCGGCAGCGCGTCCTGAGGATAAGCGGACAGCACGGCCTGAAACTGCAAGGCGAAGCACGGTGACGCATCCGACGACGGAGACACGCGCTGCGGCTCGTCATGAGAGCACTCGGCGTCCGGCGACAGTGGAGCGTCCCGAAACCAGACCCACAACCACAGCACATCGCGAGACGGCTCCGCGCACCGAAACGGCTCGGCGTGAAGCGACGCGGCCGGTGACATCCGTGCGCCGGGAAACGACGCCGCGGACTGGGGAAACCCCGCGCACGGAAGCGCCGCGCGTCGAAACGCACGCTATGAGCAGGCGCACAGAAACGCCGGAGCCGGAAACGCATACCACGGCTCGCGCGACCGCGGCGGAGCGTCCTGAAGCGAGCCGGCCAGCTCGCGCGCCAAGTGCGGAAAGCCATCCGGCCCCGTCGCCGCGTGCTGAGAGTAAGCCAGCTCCAGAGTCAAGGTCGGCGGCAGAGCCAGCCGCTCGTCCGGCCAGTCATCCTCCGGCGGCGAAGCCGAAGGAGGAAAAGCCGCATTAGTTCCAAAAGGATGACCGATCGCTTAACCCAAAGCAGCGGACGTATGTGGATCACTGCAGTGGAAACTGCTTAGCCAACTCGTCGAGTGGAACAGATGCCGGCCGCGTGAGGGAAAAAACGCGCATTTGGGTCAGGTTACGGCACCCCAAAACCGCGCCCTAGCCACGGCTCCAGATCCTCGGCAAGCTGCTCGATGCAACCGCGCACGCCAGGATTCCCGCGGATGCCTCCGTCGTTTGTTTCCTGGATAGTTTTTTACTAAGCCGATATGTGAATCGCGTCTTATTGAAGCGCGGAAGTCACTTATCCGATGTGTGGGCAGCGGCGGCGTTCTCCCTGACGATGGCCTCAGCCGCGTTCGCCGCCAGAACCCAGCTGCTGCCTGCCGAGACAGTGGTTTCATCCTCAAACCAGAGCATTCCGAAGTCGGTGATGCACTCCGGGAAATCCGGCTGAATAACAACGTAACCCGGAATCATGGCGCCGGGAAGGTACGAATTGTCGCCGCGGTTATTGGAGTAGGTGTGCAGCTTCGAGGTCGTGCCGACGGCAGCGATATAGGACTCGCTCGAAGCCGGGTGCGTACCGAGCAGGTAATTCGCGGCACGAATCGTGTATTCGGAGCCGACGACATCGGGAAACGCTTCGTGCAGGAAGTACATCTGGGTTCCGAAGTCGGCCACCTGTTCGGCGCCGCCCCAGTCGCCGCGCGTGGGGGGCACGCCGAAGGGCGTCGCATCCAGTTCGCGATTCAGTTGCGGCAGCCAACTCTGGAGCGCTGTTTTGAATCGGGTCTTGTAACTGGTATCGAGATACGGGAGCGCCCGCACCGCTGTCCAGCCGCGGAAGCCCATGTGATCGAGCATATCCGGGAAGAGCTCTTCGACGCGCTGCTTGTAAGGCTCGGCGCCGCCGGTTGCGATCATCAATTCCATTGCCGCTGACCAGTCGGGCGGCCCGAACCGCGCGAAGCCGCCTCGGGATGGGTTGGGCGCCGGGTGCGTCTTCTCGTCATTCCAGAGCTTGACGGCCGTATCGAGGCACTCCTTCGCCAGTGGATCGTTCCAGCCTTTGAGCGCGCGGGATGCGGCGGCCAGCGATGCTGTAGCGCCGTACTGATTGAAAACCGAGTAGGTGGTCCAGGCCCACCGGTCGTCGGGCTTGCCGGAGAAATTGCCCTGGATTTCATCGGGCGAGAGCTTTGGGTCGTAAAGTCGATTGTCTGTTTGCGACGCCGCATCTCCGACGAAGGTGTATTCCGACAGCCACGCCGACTGGATGCCAATGAACGGGTGGCCCACGGCATGCACCTGGGCGAGTTGCTGCAACACTCCGTGCTCGACCTGTTGCACGATGTCGGGGATGCCGTCGGGGCGGTGCATCTCGACCGAGCGCGCCTTCTCGTTAACCGTAAGCTGATCCCATTTCAGATGAAAGGTGGTGTAGGCAAGCGATAAGTTCTGGATGGTGGCGTATTGGCCGTAGTCGTCGTTGTCGAAATCGCCAGCGTCGAACCATCCGCCGACATTGAGCCCCGGAATATGCTCGCCTGGCTTGTAGGGCGAGTAGGTGTCCGGACCCATGCGGTAACCGTCGAAGTGCGGCGTGTTGGGAGGAGCCTGGCGCGCGTCGTCGAGGTGCGGTACGCCGTGCCACATGTGGTAGCCGTCCTGCACCGAGACGTGATCCATCTGCACGGCGAGAAATCCATCAAGGGTAGTCTGCCAGGTGTTGTTGTAGACGTTCTCGGCGATCGGAAATATGTCGCTGCGCTGGCCGCCATATTCGATGACATAGAGACCGGGATCTCTGACGGAGGAAAAGTCAAACCTGGAGTAGACGTAGCGCAGCCACGGCGTGGGCGCCGAGACCGGCCCCTCGAAAACCTGCCGGAAGCTGCCGTCGTCGGAGAGCCGCAGCAGCCTTGCGGTCCCGGGCGCGCTGAAGTTCGGATCGAGTTCAAGCATGGCGATCTTCGGGAAGTTAGCCGCATAACCCGCCTGGCTGTGCGCGATCATCGGCGGCCGTGTCCAGTCCGGAATGTAACTGGGCCGGATGTGCCACACGACAGCGTCTTTCGTTTTGTCCGGGGGAAGGAGGGTGCGAAGTACAAACCAGCCGTTCTGCGCCTTGTCGCGGCCGTCGAAGAGCTGGAGCGAGCCGGAGTCCGAACTCACGGTGATGCGGTTGAGCGGGTCGCCGGCGGCAAGGGTGATCGTCTGCCCGGAGGCGAAAGACAGCGGCTCGGTGTAACCCTCGGCCTTGTGCCACTGCTCGACGTACCATACCCGCTTCGGATCGTCGGGCTTCGGCGGAGCCGTTGTCATTCTGTCTTCGGGATAGCGGGGCATCACGCCGAAGACCTTGTTATCGATGGCGTACGCCTTATCTATATAGATGGAGGGCAGGAACTCGAGATTGTAGCCGGCGCGACCCACAAGGCTCGCGGGCAGTGGCTGATCGAGGTCTACGCTCACGCGAACTCCGCCCGGCTCCGCTGCGACCACGACGTGATAGTCCAGGTGGTAGTCGGGATAGGAAAGATCGGCAGTAAGGCGGTCGTGCTCCCGATCGGGCTGGTGCGCTTTGATGATTGGGATAGCATCCCACTGCTCCGGTGTGGCCAGCAGGCGGAGGCTACCATTGGTGGCGATGCGATGGCCATGCAGGATAATCTGCATACCCGCATCCTTTTGATCAAAAAAGATCGGGCTGAAGGCGCTGTCGTACAGCATGATGCTGACGCCTCGTGCATCGAGATAGCCGTTGGATGTCACTTTCATTTGAAGACTGGGCTCAGCACCAAAAGCAGGAAAGCTCAGGCCGAACGAAATCAGCAGGCAGAGAGGCAAAAGCATTCGCATTCGAGGGCGCATCAGGAACTCCCGTTTTGTCAGTTGTGAGTGAGGGGCGTCAATCTGACGCCCGTGGTGTCTTCGGTTTGCGCGTGCGGCGATCGGGCAGCCGCCTGCTCTGGCAATAAATTCACGTGAAGAGCCGGTTCAGGGCTCGCCGCAGGGGCCAGCCGTTCATCTGCAGTGCGGGACAAAGTGCCGCAGAACGCATTCATCAGCTCAGAATGATCCTGCGGGCTTCGCCTTCGGGGTCGTCGGCCATCCGGCATTGGTTGTCCCAGACGATTGCCTGGTTGGATTGTGGGTCGGTTGGAGTCCAGTTCAGGCCTGGCTGACTGGGATTCCCGGTTCTGGCGAAGTTCGACCACGCGGTCGCCATTTTCTTTGCGAGCGCCTGTGCCTCAGGTGTGTTGCCGGTGCCCTGTTCGCAACGCTTCGTGTTATCGAAGCAGAATTGAAGATCGGCTGTATGCCATGCGCCGGGAATACCGTCGAGAATTGGCGTCTGCCAGGTGAAGTAGTAGGTGTAGGCGGGCGCCGCCTTCAGCTCATATTTCAGTCTTGCCATTTTCACAACATTATTGCGCATGGAGAGGCCATTTAATCCGAAGCTGCCACTACAGATATACGACAGCGTTTGAACGCGCTTCTGGGGATGCGCTTTCTTGAGCGCCGCGACGATGGCATTGGCCTTCTCCTCGCCATATGCTGTGGCGAGGCTCGCATGCCACTCTTCTTCAGTGGGGCGCGAGTGCATCCGATTTCCTTCTTCGCTCACTGAGCCGATCAACATCGGCACATTCTTCGATATAGCGGGAGCGACGTCAAAAAACGAACGGAGGTCGATGTTCTTGTCGTCGACGCAGGGCGACCAGCCCACGCGCGGCGGCCCCGGAGCAAACGGCCCCATCATCCCGTGCCCCTGGGGATTGATCCGGGCGATGGCGGCATTTCCGGCCGCCACCAGCTTTGACCACTCCATCTTCTGCAACGAAGCAATGTCATTCGATGGCAGGCCGAGGTCCTTCATCACCAGACGGGCGACTTCCTTTTGCTGTTCTTTGGCCGGGATATTGCCGCCACCGCCCGACTGCGCTGCTGCGCGATGGAAAAGCCCCACTGCCGAGGGCATGCCCATCAGGGTCGTCACCTTGGATCCGCCGCCTGACTGGCCGTAGATCATCACCCGATCGGGATCGCCGCCGAAGTTTGCGATGTTTTCCCCCACCCAGCGCAGGGCCGCCACCAGGTCGGTCATTCCAACGTTAACCGAATCTTCATAGGCAGAGCCGCCAATCTCGGAAACATCGAAAAAGCCGAGAATGTTGAGGCGGTGATTCACGGAGACCTGCACGACATCGTGGTGCCGCGCCATCTGCGCACCTTCATGCGAGGGCAGTTCATAGGACGACCCGAACGAGTAGCCTCCGCCGTGGATGTAGAACATCACCGGACGGCTTCCGGTGAGGCTGGGGGTCCAGATGTTCAACTTGAGCATGTCCTCGCTCTGGTAGCCGTCGTCCCAGTCCTGAATGAACGATTGTTCAATCGTTGTCCAGTCATGCAGCGTCTGAGGACAGTTCCCTCCGTAGATCAGCGCAGGATATTCATCCTTCCACGAAACTGGAGGCTTAGCCGGCAGCCAGCGGTTTTCGCCTCCGGCGTTCTGACCGTAGGGAACGCCCTTAAAGGTGAAGACTCCTCCGTCGACAAAACCGCGGACCGTGCCGTACTGTGTGTTTGCGATCGCGCTGCGGGGAGTAGCAAGGTTCCCGGGCTCCTGATGCGCCGCCGTCTTCGTGCTGTCCATAGCGTGAGCGCGCCTCGGCAGCGCCGCAGCTACGCCTGCGGTTGCTGACAGCAAGAGCGCCTCACGTCGATTCAGAAGAGTCCGATTCCCGGAACCTGACTTTTCCATTCCATCTTCCCTTCGCTTTGCGCTGACTAACATGCTCCTGCACAGTCCTGCGCAGGAGCCTTCTGACCACTATCAAGCCCGAATCCGTTGCTGGTTGCTCAGCAACCGCTGGACGTTGTCGCTGAGCGGATGGATTGCGCAGGAATGCCGACGAAGACGTCGAACCGCTTGAGGCCCCGGTCAGCCGCCAACCACAGTAGTTCGCCCCTTTCGGACTAATCGGTACAGTTAACGCTACTCGACCAATTATCCTATTTGCATCAGCGGGTACAGTAAAGGCTCTTTACGGGTCCGCTGCGGCGCAATACCAGAGTGAGGAGTTCGGGCGCTGCCCCGAATGATCGACAGTTTATTTGTAGGCTTTTGCGCGTTGCAGCTCGCGCTGCACGGTCCGCTCATCCTCAGCCCTGCTCTCAGTATGGCCGGCGTTTTGGGTGATTATTGGCCAATCGTCGGTCCTGAAAGGAGCCGCCGGGAGGCCGGCGCCGTTGAACCGTGTGGCCTCGGGATTGGACTGCCAGGCGTAACGCACCTGCTTCGGATGCGGCGATAGAGAACTCACCAAGCTTGTCTCCTTTGACAACCAGGCCGCCGTGGGTGTGGGCGAAATGCAGCACGATGGAGTCAGGCTTTCGCTGCATCGACTTCAGTGTCGGTCCTGAGTCAACAAAGTGGTGGCGGTAAAACTTCGCCAGCGCGCAGCGGGCGAGACGAGCTAAACCAGCTTCGCGTAATGGCGGATCGAGGCGCTTGATGCTGCTCTCCATCAGTGGCGCTTGCTAAGGCCGAATTCGTTTCCGTTTTTCCGTCCGGTTTCCGGATTTCCGCGGGGGGCGTCGCTTATGGGACAGAGTGGAAACCAGTCTCTCCAGACCCGCAACTCGCTGTTTTAGTTCGTCAACCCGGTTCTCAGGGGAGGCCTGGCGATCCACGGCGGTAGGGGTTTGAGAGTCTGCGGGCTGACCCGGAGGCCCGGCGCCCGCGCTGCCGGAACGGAAAAACTCAAAAGGATTGACGGCCGGGGACACAGCCCGGTAGGCATCCCGGTAAATATTGAGCATGGATTTCATGTAGCGAAGGGCGGTTTCCTGGCTGGCGCGGCCAGAGGAAATGATCATCTCGCGAAGCAGGTCGAGGGGGAAGGTGGAATCGGGGTCTCTGGCGTCTTCGACGATGATCTGGGTAAGAATGATGCGGGTAATATCCCTGCCGGAAGCGGCGTCGACAACGCGGACGTCGTGTCCGTCCTTCAGAAACTGAGCAACTTCATCGAGGTTGACGTAGCGGCTGTCCGTTACGTCGTAGAGGCGCCGGTTCTCATATTTCTTAATCAGGATACTTTTGGGCGGCATGTCGGGTTCTCATTTTAACCCCTTGACACGGGAAGGCGGCAGAGTAAGATGGGAATATGCTGCATCGCAGCACGACACGCAGCAGGAGAAACAGGGAGGGTTTATGAGCACAGCGCAAAGGGTTCATCGCGATCCAGCGGCCGCGGAGCCGGACAAGATCGAGTTCGGCGAGCACGTGGCCAATCTGGTGACGACCGGGGCGGGAAGGATCGCCGAGGTGCAGAAAAAGACGCTGGATGTCGCGGTCCAGCAAAACGCCGAACTGGTGGATTTGTGGAAGAAGGCAGTGAAGAAGCTGCCGGGAGCGCCGGGATTGTTCTTTCTGGAGCTGCAAGAGAGCGGATTCGAGCGGTTCGCTGAGAGCCAGAAGGCGGTAATCGATCTGATGGTGGAGCAGAGCCGCGCGCTGGCGGAGATGCTGAAAGACCGCACCACGGAAGCGACGAAAGCGACCGAGGCGGCGGTGAAGTACGCGCGGGAGGGAATGGAGCGCGGTGTTGCAGCGCAAAAGAAGGTGCTGGATCATGCTGCAGCGCACTCAAAGGAAGTGTTTGAAGCGACCCGGGAGAAGTTCGGGGCGGATGGGGGTCCGGTGGAAGCCGCGGCGGATTCGATCCAGCGCGGTGTGAACGCCATGGTGGAAGCGCAGAAAGAACTGCTGGACATGGCCGTTCGTTAGCGGGCCCGGATGATTGGAGGGCGCGCGGAAGGCGGGATCGTGCCGTGCGTCCTGAACAACGCATAGCCCGCCGGGATCGGCGGGTATATGCTTCGTGTGGCCGGGCAAGGGGCGGCATCCATGAGCGAAGCCGATAACGAGAACAATAGTCATGCGCAGACAAAGGACCCGTTTGAGCCTTTCCGTGCGATACGCGACAAGTATCTGGACGCGATGGCGAGGACCATGGTGGAGGCGGTGAATACGGACGCCTACGCGCAGGCGACCGGGGCGATGCTGGAAGGATATCTGACAGCCGCGGCGCCTTTGCGGGAGGCGATGGACAGGTCCATGGCGCAGGCTTTGGAACAGATGTCGCTGCCGTCGCGGCAGGAGGTGGCGACGCTGGCGGAACGCTTCACCAACGTGGAAATGCGACTGGACGACATGGATGCCAAGCTGGACCGGATCGAGAAATCGATGGGCCGCGACCAGCCGGCTCCGCTACCGGAAACGGGAAAGGTCCGCGAAGGCAGCGCTGTGGAGAAGGGAGTGAATCCACGGAGCGGGCCTGCCGGAGGTGTGAGCCGGTTGGGCGCCCGAGCACGATTCATCCGCAAAAAAGGCGCAGCGGGGAAACGGAGCTAGCTCATGAACGAGGCTGTCATAACGGATCCTCTGGTCGATCTGACACAGCGGCTGCAGGTCTTCACTCGGGTAATGATGACCAAAGCCGCCATTGCTCAGACCCCAAAAGAGCTGGTCTGGGCGCTGAACAAGGCGAAGCTTTACCGCTATACACCTGTGGTTTCCGCCGATAAACGTTATCCCATCCCGCTGCTTCTGATTTTTGCAATCATGAATCGGCCCTCGATTCTCGATTTGCGTCCCGGACACAGTTTTGTGGAGTTCATGATCGGCCAGGGCTACGACGTGTATCTGCTGGACTGGGGCGTGCCGGGTCTGGAAGACCGGAATCTGAAACTGGACGACTATGCGCTCGAGTATCTGCCGCGCGCGATTCGCAGAGTCAAAGCGGTGGCGGGCGTCGAGGAATTCAGCATGCTGGGGTGGTGCATCGGGGCCATCCTGACGACGATTTATGCCGCTCTGCGGCCTGAGGAGGGACTGCGCAATCTGCTGCTGCTGACCGCGCCACTGGATTTCTCCAATCGCAACGCGCTCACCTTCGCACGCTGGACCGACGAGAAATATTTCAACGTCGACAAGGTGGTGCAATTCTTCGGCAACATGCCCGGCGAGATGATCGACTACGGTGCGAAGGCGCTAAAGCCAGTGGAGAACTATATCGGCAACTACATTAAGCTGTGGGATAACCTGGACGATCCGCGCGTGGTGGAATCATGGCACGCCATGAATACGTGGGTGACGGACAATGTTCCGATGGCCGGCGCTGCGTATCGCCAGCTGATTGTCGAGCTCTATCGCAAGAATCGCCTGATGAGGAACGAACTGATGGTGCGCGGAGAGCGGGTCGATTTAGGCAGAATTCGCGCCAACCTGCTGACCGTGATTGCGGAAGGGGATCACATCACGCCTCCGTGCCAGTCAGAGGCCATTCTTGCGAGAACCGGAAGCCGTGACAAAGAGCTGTATCGGATTCCGGGAGGGCACATCGGGATCATGGCGGGAAGCGCGGCGCCCAGGATCACCTGGCCGCACATCGATGCATGGCTGGGCGCCCGCTCCCGGTAAGCAGTGCAGAGTTACATGTAGATGCCTCCGTTGATATTGATTTGCTGGCCGGTAATGTAGTCGCCGTCGCAAATAAGGAAGGCGGCTGCTTTGGCGATTTCTTCCGGTTGCGCAAAGCGCCGGAGCGGGATCCGGTCCCTGATCGAATCGAGGAGATCGGTGGGGACCGCGGCCAGCATATCGGTTGCGGTGAAGCCAGGCGCGACGACGTTGGCGGTGATGTTGTACTTTGCCAGTTCCAGGGCCAGCACCTTGGTGAAAGCAATGATGCCGCCTTTGCTGGCTGCATAGTTGGCCTGGCCGAAGTTGCCGGCCTGCCCGGAGAAGGAAGCGATATTCACGATGCGGCCGAACTTTTGGTCGATCATCGCGGGCAGCGCGGCGCTGGTGCAGTAAAAGATGCTGTTGAGGTTGGTGGCGATCACCTCCGACCAGTCATCGTCCGTCATTTTGCGGATCGACCGGTCGCGGGTAATCCCGGCGTTGTTCACAAGTACATCGAGCCGCCCGTAGACTTCAAGAAGCTTTTGAACGATGCGGCGAGCTTCGTGGCGATCGGAGACGTCTCCCTGCAGAAGAGAGCTTTCGCCTCCGCAGCCCTGAATCTCGTCGCGGAGTTCCTGGGCGCGGCTCATGCTGGTGAAGAAATTGATGACGACGACGGCTCCGCGATCGGAAAGCTCTTTGGCGATCGCGCGACCGATGCCGCGGGAAGCGCCAGTTACGAGCGCGACCTTGCCTTCCAGCGGGCGGAGATATGGAATTTTCAGCTCATCTAACAGCTGGGTTGCCATAACGTACCTTCCTCTCCAATGGTGCTCAGTTCATCGATGCAAAGATGGCAGCGATGCCTTGTCCGCCACCGATGCACATGGTAACTAATGCATACTTTCCGTGGATCCGGGCCAGTTCGTGCAGGGCCTTGACAGTAACAATGGCGCCGGTTGCGCCGATGGGATGGCCCAGAGAAATCCCACTGCCATTCGGATTGGTTTTTTCGGGGGAGAATTCGAGTTCGCGCCGGACGGCGAGCAACTGAGCAGCGAAGGCTTCGTTGAGTTCGATGACGTCCATCTGCTCTTTGCGGAGGCCGGTGCGAGCAAACAGCTTGCGGACTGCGGAAATGGGCCCAATCCCCATGACCTTTGGCTCTACCCCTGTGACAACGTAGTCGACCAGAGCGGCCATGGGTTTGAGTCCACGCTGTTCCGCCACGCTGCGCTCCATGAGGACCATGGCACCCGCGCCATCGTTGATGCTGGAGGCGTTGCCCGCGGTGACCGTACCCTCGGGATCGAAGGCCGGCTTGAGGCGAGCCAGGTTTTCCAGGGTCGCGTCGGACCGCGGCTGTTCGTCGGTCGTGAACATGACCGGTCCATTTTTGCTTTTCAGTTCGATGGGCACGATCTGGGACTTGAATTTGCCGCTTTCGATCGCGCTGGTAGCGCGTCGATGGCTTTCTACGGCGAGTTCATCCTGATCGTGCCGTGAGATGCCCCACTTTCGTGCGATATTCTCAGCGGTGACGCCCATATGCACCTCGTCGAAGGGATCGGTGAGGGCGGCAACGAGAACATCGACCGCAGTCGCATCGTTGATTCGCGCCCCCCAGCGCATGGAGGGCAGCCAATAGGGAGCGCGGCTCATGGACTCAGCGCCGCCGCCAATGGCGGCATCGGTATCCCCGTGGACGATGGCCTCGGCCGCAGTAAGAATGGCCTGCAGGCCGCTGCCGCACAGGCGATTGAGGGTCAGCGCCGCCGTTTCAACCGGTACTCCTCCGCGGATAGCGGCGACGCGCGCGAAATACATATCTTTGGGATCGGTGTGGATGACATTACCGAAGACGACGTGGCCGACGTCGTTCGGAGACAGACCCGAACGCTGCAGACTCTGGCACACAACTTTCGCTGCCAGTTCGGTCGGGGGGATCTCTTTCAATGCTCCCCCGAACTTGCCAATGGCTGTCCGCACGGCGCTCAGGACAACAACTTCACGAAGGGTCACAGGCCGGCTCCTTTCCATGGTTCGCGTGGTGTGAATAAGAAATGGAACACCGAAACGGAGTTCCGCCTGGCAGAAGGCGGGACCGTGCGATTCCGGCACAGGGAGTGAATAAATGTGCGCATGGTGGCGTCACCACCGACGGGTGCGATTCGCAGTTCAGGGCAGGAGGAGGATCAGTGCCCCAACTGGTGTGGGCCTCTGAGCCTTTCCGCAGCAGCCGAGCGTTGAGCTATGAAGGAGAGACGTCGGCGAAATCAGCAATAGGAGTGCGGACACAGGTACTGTAGTCCCGCGCGAGAAAAGATGAGGTGTTGGGCGCCCTTTGACGTGACGAATATTGATGCTGTCAAAACGAAAAGAGATCGATCGGCCCGGCTATCCGGGGGTGTTCGGTGATGGGCGTCACAGCGGAGACCAAGCCTCTCATGCTTATCCTTTTGAGTTCCCACATGAGATCAGAAACCTGGAGGCGATTATGCCTGCAATCCTCGATCCGGCTCTCCACACTCAGGAAAAACCCCACCCGATATCGCATGATTCCGGTCACGAACACAGCCTGGATCACTGGCTGGAGGTTTATTGGCTGGTCGAAGAAGACTACGTCTTCGCGAAAGACACCGATCCCGAACCCCACACCGCCGAATCGCGGCCCCACAAGCAATCCGCTAAAAGGGAATCGTCAGAAGTGCAGCCCACCACCGCAGATCAGCACCTCGCCCGTAACGTAGTCCGACAACGGTGAGCAGAAGAACAGTACCGCGCCCGCGGCTTCTTCCGGCGTGCCCAGTCGGCCCAGCGGACAGGCGGTTTTCACGGATTCCAGCAGGCTGGGCTGCACGCCCAGACGGATGTGGTGGCCGTGCATTTCCATGCCTGCGCCGGGAGCGTTGAGGTCCTGCACCAGCCGCGTCTGAATCAGGCCGAAACCCACCGCGTTGACGTTGACGTTGTAACGTCCCCACTCCTTTGCCAGGGTCTTTGTCAGACCGATGACGCCGGCCTTGCCCGACGAGTAGCCGACCTGGCCAGGGTTGCCGTCGGTACCGGCGATGGAGGTGATGTTGACCACCTTGCGCATCACCTGCTGCCCTGCAGCAATCTCCTTTTTCGCCGACTCACGGATGAAGGTCGAAGCCGCGCGAAGCAGGCGGAAGGGAGTCACAAGGTGAATCTGCAGCATCGCCAGAAACTGCTCGTCGCTGGTCTTCTGGATCACGTTATCCCAGCTGTAGCCTGCATTGTTGACGATGATGTCAATCGATCCAAAGGCAGAGAGGGTTGCCTGCACCACGGCTTCGGGAGTCACGGGGTCAGTGAGATCGCCGCAGACATGCTGGACGCGCTCGGGAGCCGCGAATTCAGCTTCCGATTCGCGTAGCATTGCTTCATCCAGATCGTTGACCATGACCCGGGCGCCGGCTGCTGCCAGTTTTCTGGCAATGGCTTTCCCGATCCCGCGTCCTGCTCCTGTGACCAGCGCGGTCTTGCCCTCAAGCGTGAACACGGAATTGGCTGCGGGCGTTGACTGTTCCTGCAAAGTAATCGATTCCATGAAGTTTCTCCCCAAATTGAAGGGATATTTATGCATCGCAGCAAGAATACATGCTGCGGTGCAATATTTCTATCCTGGGAACGGGGGGGCCTAAATGTTGGACCCAGAGTTTGAAAGGGTCCGTTAAGTGGAAACACCGATCATCACTCTTGGTCGATGGAAACTGGGCTGGGAATCGCCTTGTCAGAGCTCCGCCCCGTTTATGGGATCACGACGGAAGGTGACCCCTTATTCATCCCGTTGCCGATCTCCAACTCACATTGCCGGCGCGGGCCATCGTCTTCAAGTCTGCCAAGCGGGAGATTCTTTCATTCTGCTTGAGCGGATGGATGACAGAAACTTCGCGTTCGGTGAGCGCTCCGGTGGGGCATACCTGGACGCACTTGCCACAGCCGGTGCAGTTTTTCGCATTAGCCCAGTTGTCGTTGAGGTCGCTGACGATGCGGGAGGAGATGCCACGCGAAGCGACTTCCCAGACCGCGGCGCCTTCGACTTCCGCGCAGACACGGACGCACCGCGTGCAGAGGATGCAGCGGTTCTGATCGAGAACGAAGCGCGGGTGGCTCATGTCGACGGGAAAGCCTGGGCTGTCGCAGGTGTACCGCGAATGGGTGATGCCCAGAGCAGTCATGAGGGTTTGAAACTCGCAGCGGCCGTTGGAGACGCAGACGGAGCAAACGTGATTGCGCTCGACGAGCATCAACTCGACGGCCATTTTTCGATAGAGGGTGAGCTTGGCAGAACTGGTGCGGATCGACATGCCATCCTGAAGGGGGGTGGTGCAAGCCGGAACGAGGCGATTTGTGGCTTCGAGTTCCACCATGCAGACGCGACAGGAGCCGATGGGAGTAAGCCCTTTGAGATGGCAGAGCGTGGGGATGTGTTTGCCGTGGACGATGGCGGCCTCGAGGATGGTTTGGCCTTCGTGGGCGGCGATGAGTTCACCATCGATGCGAGCAGAGATCGTCTTCCTGGGCACGAGGTCCTCCTTCACGATTCGTCGGCTCCGACAGTGGCCCGCAAATCGCAGCGCAGGCAGCGGGCGCATTCCTCGAACGCCGCATGGGCGTCCAGCCCTTCAACGACTTCGTCGTTGGAATGAATGCGGAGCGGCACGGGCAGAGAGTGCGCCGCGTGACGCGGGGTGAGACTGGGCTCGCGCGCGGGCTGATGGCTGTATTCAAATTCGGGGAAAAGCCGTTCCCAGCGCTCTTCGCCCGTCAGGCGGCGGTCGATGGTGCGTGCAGCCTGTTTGCCTCCGCCCATGGCGTTGGAGACGTTGGATGCGCCGGTGATGATGTCGCCGCCTGCGTAGAAACCGGGGCGGCTGGTCTCGAGGGTGAAGCGGTCGACGACGATGGTGGCATCCTCATTCAGAGCGAGACCTGAGGCACGGCAGAAATCGACGTCGAAGGTTTCGCCCACGGCGAGGATCACGCTGTCGCAGCGGAAGCGCTGGACTTCGTCGGTGGAAATCGGTTTTCTGCGGCCTGATTTGTCATATTCACCAAGCCGCGTCTTAACGATTTCGATGGCTTTGACCTGGCCGTCAGCGTCGCCAAGGATGCGGTGAGGCGCGGCGAGGAAGACGAAACGCACGCCCTCGTCTTCCGCGGCCTGAATTTCTTCGTCGATGGCGGGCATGTCTTTGCGTTCGCGCCGATAGAGGATAGTGACGTCGGCGCCCATGCGGAGCGAGGTGCGGGCGGAATCGATGGCAGCATTCCCGCCGCCGATAATGGCGACGCGAGCACCGGGGCGGATGTGCTGTTGTTTGGCGACGGCTTCGAGAAATGTCAGCGCGGGGAGGACGCCTTTAAGTTCGGTGCCGGGGAGATAAAGCCAGGATTCCTTCCAGGTTCCAATGGAGAGAAAGACGGCGTCGAATTGCGTTGCGAGGTCATTGAGGGGAACGTCGAGGCCAACGCGGGTGTTGAAGACCATCTTCACGCCCACCCGCTCGATGAGGTCAAGTTCGCGACGGAGTACGGACTTCGGCAAGCGATATTCGGGAATAGCGTAGCGCAGCATGCCGCCTGCTTCTTCGCGTTCCTCAAAGATGGTGACGTCGTGGCCGAGCAGCGCGAGATAAAAGGCAGCAGTGAGACCGGTGGGGCCTGAGCCTGCGATGGCGATCTTTCGGCCGGTGGGTGGGAGACGGCGAGCGGCGATGCGTTGCACGAGGGGTTCGAAGCGATCGGACTGGTAGACCGCGTCGGCGATGTAGCGATGCACTTCGCGCATGTTCACCACCTGATCGAAAGCCTGGCGGCGGCAGCGGTTGTCGCAGGGATGCTGGCAAACCCGTCCGGTCGAAGCCGGGAGTGGGTTGTCGAGGACGACCGACTCGAAGGCGTCGTCAAGGCGGCCTTCGCGGAAGAGTTCGAGGAACCGCGGGATGTTCATGCGCAGCGGGCAACTGTTTTCACATGGAGAAAGCGCAAGTTCCTGGCAGACGCCTGCCCGGCAGCGGTGGGCGACAATGTGGTCTTCATATTCTTCGCGAAAGTGGCGGATGGTGGTGAGAACCGGATTGGGAGCGCTTTGGCCGAGACCGCAGAGAGAGCATTCCCGGATCATGCGCCCGAGTTCTTCAAGGATGTTGAGCTGGTGATGAGTGCCGCTGCCTTCGCTGATGGAGTTGAGAAAGCGCAGCGCTTTATCGAGGCCAACTCTGCAGGGAACGCAGCGGCCGCAGGATTCCGAATGTGTGAATTCGATGAAATAGCGGGCGACATCGACCATGCAGTTGTCTTCATCCATTACGACCATGCCACCGGAGCCCATGATGGAGCCGATCTGCGCCAGGCTCTCGTAATCGACAGGTGTGTCGAACATCTCGACGGGTATGCAGCCGCCCGAGGGGCCGCCGGTCTGCACAGCTTTTACTTTGCGGCCGTTGATGGCGCCTTCGCCGATGTCGTAGATGAAGGTTTTGAGCGGCGTGCCAAAGGGCATTTCAACGAGGCCAGTGTTCTGTACTTTGCCGACCAGGGAAAAGACTTTGGTGCCGGGGCTCTTGCCGCTGCCAATCTCGCCGAACCACGCCGGACCCCGCGCGACGATGGGGGCCACATTGCACCAGGTCTCAACATTATTAATGTTGGTGGGCTGACCCCAAAGGCCTTTCTGCGCTGGATAGGGTGGACGAGCGTGGGGGCGCCCGGAATTGCCTTCCAGAGATGCGATGAGGGCCGTTTCTTCACCGCAGACAAAGGCGCCCGCACCCTGGACGAGTTCGATATCGAAGCTAAATCGCCGATCGAGAATGTTGGCGCCGAGGAGGCCATATTCCCGCGCCTGCTCAATGGCTCGGGTCAGACGGTGGACTGCCAACGGGTACTCAGCGCGCACGTAGATGAGGCCCTGCGTCGCACCCATAACGTAAGCGCCGATGATCATGCCTTCGAGCAGCGAGTGTGGGTCGCCCTCGATTTCGTTGCGGTTCATGTAGGCGCCAGGGTCGCCTTCATCCGCGTTGCAGATGACGTATTTCGTTTCAGCTTTATTCTTCGCGAGGAAATCCCATTTGTTGCCGGTGAGAAAACCGGCGCCGCCGCGTCCGCGCAGACGCGCTGCTTTGATTTGTTCGATGACGGATTCGGGGCGTTCGTCGATGAGGACCTTGTAAAGGGCCTGATAGCCGCCGACTGCGATGTACTCCTCGATGTCGTCGGGGTTGATAAGTCCGCAATTGCGGAGGACGATTTTTTTTTGACCTCTGAAGAAGGGGATCTCGTTCCAGTGTGGAATTTCGGGCCATGTCTGACCGTAGTTGAGACGGGTCGTAATGTGGTCCCACTCTTCGATCTTGCAGAAGATCAGGTCGGGCGGCATGACGCGGCTGGAGAGGCCCTCGAGAATTCGTCCTGCATCGTGAGCCTGTACGCGGCGCAGAAGCACGAGAGAAAAGCCCGGCAGCCGGACGCCGACGATGGGCTCCTGGAAACAGGAGCCGAAACAGCCGGTGCCGGCCAGCAACACATCCTGCCCGCTGCGATTGAGAGCTTCTTTGAGTGCGAGGAAAACCTCTTCGGCGCCATTGCCGCGTCCGCACGTTCCCATGCCGACGGTGATGCGGGGGATGGCGGGCATGAGGCGGCTGAGTCCCGATTCACGCACCGCGTTGAACGCGCCGATGTCGAGGATGAGCGGCATTACGTCCTCCTCTGACCGAGAGCTTTGATCTCGCGCTGCAGGGTACGCTCGTTCACGTGGCTCAGGATGTGGTGGTTAACTTCGACGACCGGAGCGAGTGCGCACTGGCCGAAGCAGGCGACGGTGCGAATAGTGAATCTGCGATCTGCGGTGGTCAGAGCCAGCTTGTCAGCATCGCTGAGGGCAGCAGTGTCGGTCGTGCTGAGACCGAGATCGAGACAAAGCCGCGACAGGAGATCGCGCGAGCCGCGCGTGTGGCATGCAGTTCCGCGACAGACGCAGATCACGTTGTCTCCCTGCGGTTGAAGATTAAAGAGCGCGAAAAAGGTGGCGGCGCTGTAGACGCGGGCCGCCGGAATTCCGGAATTCTCGGCCACGTAGCGCAATGCGGGCATGGAAAGGAATTTATGCGCGTTGGCGGATTGCACGCCGGCGAGAATCCCGAGCAGGGATCCGGGATGGCCTTCGTACCGCGCGATGATCTGATCGATCGATGCTCGCTCGTCCACGTCCAACGTTGGTTCTGCGGTGCTCTGCATAAGTTTTCTTCCTCGGCCTCGCGCACAGGAAACTGCGGCGAGTGGCCCACGGCAACCTAAGCGGCGCGGTGCAGTTCCACCGCGATCGTAACCTCGCGGCGATCGTCAGGATGGCCGGAAACGGTTGCCGAGTCTCCGTGCACCGATCCCCTGAAGAAGAATGCGCGAGGACTTTCCGAATCTGCAGCGGCATTCTCCTCCAGCCAGCGAGCAACGTGAACATCGAAGTAAACGAGTGGACCGTCGGTGTGATAGGAGCCTGTGTAAATATGAGAGGCGTCGCCGCCCAGAATTTCGCCGTCGCGCAGGACGACGATTCCGTCGCCATGTGCGGGACCTGCGTTGAAGCGCGTGTGCCAAAGGCCGTTCATATTCGGCACCTCCTTGTCGGGATTCCAGAGTCCAGCGGACTCCGGGAACCGTTTCGGAAAGAAATGCTTGCCGGGTTCGGCGCGACGCTCGATCGTGAAAGGGGTCTGGACGGAACGATAGCTGCGAAGTGCTCCAGCCACACCCCATTTGGCTGTCTCGTATCGCGCGGAAACCCGACTGGCAATCTTTAAGCAGAGATGAACATGTTTAGCAGTGACAGCTGTCACTGCAGATCGACTGATCGACATGTTAATGACCATCCGGTGCTCGGCAATTGTGCCGCGGCGCGCAGCAGGTTCTATCTGGAGCTTGTTCCTGGCTCACTGTCCACGCACTCCGGCGCATTGTCTCAGACTGATACAGCCCGTCCGAAGAAAAGCGGGGCTGCATCGATGGGGAGGTGGGGATGGCGGCCTTCAACGGTCACGCACTCGTCCTTGCTGCTCCCTGTGTGCTTTTGGTTGGGGCGCTGTTACAAATTATGGCGGCCGGGCTGCGCTCGGCCCGCATCAAAGGGATTCTTGCGCTTGTCAGCTGTCTTCCCGCGGCGGCTGGCGTCGCCGCACTGATTCCTGTCATACACGCCGGACGCATTATCGATTTCAATTTGCTGTCCTGGGATGGACCCCTCATACTGGCCGTCCATGTGGACGGTCTCAGCTTGTTGTTCGCGCTGATGGGTGCTGGGCTGGGAACGATTGTGCTGCTCTACTCGGTCGCGTATATGGAGCACGATGCGGCGGCGACACGTTTCTACACAACCATGCTGATCTTCATCGGCGGGTTCATCGCCCTTGTCTACAGCGCAAATCTGTTCTTTCTTTATTTGTGCTGGGAAGTGATCGGGCTGTGTTCGTTCAGTCTGGTGGGGTTCTGGTACATGGATCGCGAGGCGGTGGCGGGCGCGCGCAAGGTGCTGCTGATGACGCACCTTGCCGGATACGGACTGCTGGCTGCGATCCTGATTCTCTACCATCGCACGGGCAGCGCTGTGTGGACCGATCCTGCCGTGGCGCGGAGCTTCACCGGCGGTGTGTTCGTGCTGATGCTCATTGCAATCGTCGCAAAGTCCGTGCAGGTGCCGTTGCACACATGGATTCCTGAGGCAATGGCAGCACCCACGCCCGTGAGTTCTCTGCTGCACGCGGCGTGCTACGTGACGGCGGGGGTTTATCTCGCGGCGCGCATGCACAGCTTTGGCGTGTGGCCGCAGCTGTGGGGTGGGGCGGTGGTGTGGATCGGCTCCGCGACGATGATCGTCGGCGTGATGTATGCGATGGTGCAGACCGATTTGAAGCGCATGCTGGCGTTTTCGACAGTGAGCCAGATCGGCTACATGATCATGGCGCTGGGCATCGGCACGTCGTTGGCGATCATGGCAGGACTGCTGCATTGCCTGAATCACGGATTCTTCAAAGGGGGACTGTTTCTGAATGCGGGCGCGGTCCAACATGCAGCAGGGACGCGCGATATGAATCAGTTGGGCGGACTGGCGCAACGCATGCCGCGCACCACGCTGGCGTGGCTGGTTGGAGTGGCGAGTATGGCCGGCATTCCGCTGATGAGTGGGTTCGTCAGCAAATGGATGCTGTATGCCGCGGCGTTGCAGGCGGGTTGGGTGGTGCCGGCGCTGATCGCGTGGATCGTTAGTCTGGGCACCGTGTTTCTGTGTGCGAAGGCGACGAGTTCCGTTTTTCTGGGATCGCCGACCGAAAAAACCCAACGCGCAGAGGAAGCCCCGCTGGCGATGCAATGGGCGATGGGACTGATGGCGGCGGGGAACATTGTTCTGGGCATCGCACCGCAGCTGGCGGTGAATTATCTGCTGGTGCCGGTGCTGGGCGCGCTGTCGCTGGGCCCAAGCCTGCAGGTCACCTGGCTGGGATTGTTCACAGGAGCGGCCAGCTTTTCCGCAACTGGCGGGTTGGTGCTGGCTCTGGTGTCGCTGGTACTGGGCGGAGCAATCTACGCGTTCGCACATGCCGCGCGGCCCGTGCATGTTGTGGCTGTGGGAGGCGCGGCGCTGGTGGGTGCATCGGGCGGGGTTTTTACCGGTGGAGAACCGCTGACAGCGGAAGGACGCCTGACGGCCGGTGATTTTTCGCGGATTTTTGAGCAGACGTGGCGGCCGTTCTTCCAGTGGTCTCGTGTGGATGAGATTTACCTGGGAGCATGGCACGGGCTGGAAGCACTGTCCCGGGAGCTGAGTGCGGGCGTAGCGTGGCTGGAGCGGCGGGCGACCTGGTTCATTCTGGTTCTGGCGTGGGCAGGTCTGTGCGCGATCCGTTGGTTTGCGCCACCGGCAAAGGTTGCGATTCGTGGCGTGGGTCACGTTCCGCCGCTAATGATGGAAGCGTGCGCGGTGGCGGCATGCGGGCTGCTGATGGTGTGTTTCGCACAGCGGACGAGCCGACGGCTTGCTGTGTGGATGACGATGAGCAGCATCGCGGCTGTCGCGGGGCTCGCGGTCGAGGGGGAATGGCTGCGGTTTGGCCTGCTGGAACTGGCGACGGCGCTGACGATTCCTCTGGTGTGGCAGCGCGCGGTTTCCCGAGCAGCGAAGAGCGCGTACATCACGGCGATCGCGGTTTCCCTCGCCCTGCTGGGATTGAGCCGGGCGCTGATGGTACGCGATGCACAGTGGGCGCAGGCGCTTTTGCTGAGCGGCGTATGCGTGAAGCTGGCAGCGATTCCATTCCTGTTCTGGCTGCTGCGGATGGCGGATGAACTGCCGGCGATGGTGTTGGGGCAGATTATCGCTGTGGTAGATATCGCTGCGTTTGGCGAAGTGTTTGTGTTGGCCCAGGGATCGCCGTTCATGCTGGAGCCGCGGTTGTGGATCGCGGTGGCCGCGTGCACATCGCTGATTGCGGCGCTGCTGATGCTCACTCAGAGGAGTTTGAAGCGACTGCTGGTTTTATCCACGGTCGAGGATATCGGGTTCCTGTTTCTTGGTATAGCGTCAGCGCGTGCGATTGGATTTTCCGGCGCTCTGGTTGCGGCTGTCACGCATGCAGTGGCAAAAGCGCTTTTGTTCGGATGTCTCGCCGCACCGGAGGCTGACGGGAGGCTGAATTCAGAATGTAGCGGGTTGGCGTGCGATTATCCAGTTAGTGCGTTCGGGTTCCTCTTCGGAATGCTGGCCATGCTGGGCGTGCCACCGACGCTCGGATATTTGGGCCGGTGGAGACTGTATGAAACGGCGCTTGGAATCCACCCGGCATTGCTGGCGATTTTCCTTCTTTCTTCCGCGTTAGCGCTGATTGCTTATGTGCTGGCATTGACCCGAACGTGGTGGGGTCCGGCAGAAAGACCGGTTCGAGCCGAGGCAGACGCTGGCGCTCGCCATAAAGAACCGCTGTTGTTACAGATTGCGCTGGTGGGTTTGGTGGTGGTGCTGCTGGTCCCGGTCATCTGGCCGGGAATCCTGCTTGTGCTGACTGGGAGCCAGCCATGAATCTCGCCAGCAAGCTGATGTGTTCCTGCCGGCGTCGCAGCCCGTGGCTGTTTCACATAAATTCGGGCAGTTGCAATGGCTGCGATATCGAACTGGTAGCGAGTCTGACGCCTCGGTACGACGCGGAGCAGCTGGGCGTGCGGTTGCAGGGCAGCCCGCGGCATGCGGACATCCTATGTGTAACAGGACCGGTTACACATACCTCGGTCGAGGCAGTGAAAACGGTGTACGGACAGGTGTGCGAGCCGAAGGCGGTAGTTGCGATCGGGTCGTGCCCGGCCTCCACGAATGTTTTCATCGACAGCCGCGTAGTGGTAGGCCCGCTCAACCGTCAGATTCCGGTCGACGTCTTTGTCCCGGGATGCCCGCCGCGCCCCGACGCCATTATCCAGGGTATTGTGGCAGCGGCGGAGATCATCGCGAAAAGAGGCAGCCGCGTGGAGCCGGAGTCGGCGCCGGAGCCAGAGAAGGAGCAGCCATGAACCTGCTCACAGCTCTTGTGCGGTTACTCATCTTTCCGGGGCTTCTGTTCGCGGTGCCTGCGGCATGGTTCTTTTTGTGGGTGGAACGCAAGTCCGTTGCCCTGATGCAGCAGCGCATTGGGCCGCCGTTTATGCAGCCGTTTTTCGATTTTGTGAAGCTGTTGGGCAAGAGCACCCCGGAACGCAGCAGCGGGCAGAGCTTGTTGATGCGCATCTGGCCGCTGGTTGCTATTTCCGCAGCCGCGGGAGCCGTGAGCCTGCTGCCGGTGCTGCCCTCGTATGACGGGTTCCCAGGGGATTTGATTCTGCTGCTGGCGCTGCTGGAGTTGCCTTCGATTTGCATCGTTGCTGCCGGGTTCTCCTCACGCTCGCTGTTTGGCGAAATTGGATCGGTGCGTGAAGCGATCCTGACCGTCGCTTACAACATTGTTTTTCTTTTCGCGATTCTTTCGATTGCTGTTTCGCAGCATACTTTTCGGCTGGAAGCGCTCGCACATTTACCTCCGTCTCCCATGCGCTACATCGCGGTGCTGGCGATTCTTTTATGTTTGCCGGCGAAGCTGCATATCAATCCGTTCTCTCTGCCAAATGCCGAGCAGGAGATTTACTCGGGTCCGCTCACGGAGTATGCCGGCCCTGAGTTGGCCATGTGGGAGCTCTCCCACGGGCTGGAGTGGGTCGTTTCTACGGGGCTCATTGCCACACTCGCGGTTCCGCAACTCGCCTCGAGCTGGATTGACGTCGCCGTTTTCATCGCAGTCTCATTCGGGCTGGTATTGGTTCTAGCCACACTGGCGGCGGCGACGGCGCGGCTGGCCATCGACACAACCGTGCGGTTTTATTGGCGAGCGGCGGGCGTGTTTGCAGTCTTTGCCATTTCGACCGCGCTGTTTCTCCGGGGGCGGCCATGAGAATCCTTGGCCTGCTGTGGAGCAATCTGCGCAGCGGCGCGATGACGCTCCGCTTCCCGGCAAAACCGCCGGTGAGCGAGGGCTATCGCGGTCTGGTGCGATTCGATCCAAAACTGTGCATTGGGTGCGCCATGTGCCGCTTCCGCTGTACGTCGCGTGCGATCACGTTTCAGGCCGGCAAGACGGATTTCACGTGGAGTTACGATCCCGGGCAGTGTACCTTTTGTGGGCGATGCGTGGAGGGGTGCAAAGAGCATGCGTTGAGCCAGGAGCGCGCGTGTCCGCCGGTGTATCTGACCAGCGGCGCGCTGCGACACTCGTGGACTCTGCCGCGCAGGCCGCCTGCTCGCAAGCCGGCCGCTGAGACTGGACCCGCCGCGCCCGGAGTGACAACATGACTGCACAGGAAACCATCGCTCGTGAGTTGGGCATCGCGACACCGTGGACCGAGGAGGGCGGCGTTCGATGGCTCACTGTCGATCCAGGGCGGATACGCAAACTGGCCGAGGTCATGAACGATTACCATGCGCGTTTTGTCACCATTACTGCTACGCAATTGCCCGGAGAAGAAGGTTTGCGGCTGGAGTATTTGTGGGATCTGGACGGGAAGCTGCTGGGATTCTCGATTCACCCCGCCGGCAACTCCATCGAGAGCATCTTTGATGTGTGCGCGGCGGTGGACTGGATCGAGCGTGAGATACACGAAGGGTTCGCGCTGGATTTTACCGGCCGCGAATACGAGCCGCTGCTTCTGCGCGCAGGGGATAAGCCTGGAGTGAATCTGCGGGAGGTACCGGCATGAGTTACAGGATTCCGATGGGCCCGTATCATCCCGCGCTGGAAGAGCCTTACAAGCTGGAGATGTTCTGCGAGGGCGAGACGGTTTCCGACGCCAGGCTGCATATCGGGTTTAATTTTCGCGGCATCGAGCACCTGGCAGAGACCCGCAACTACGTGCAGGTGATCGCGCTGATGGAGCGCGTCTGCGGAATCTGCTCGAACATCCACACATTGACGCTGTGCCAGGCCATGGAGCAGTTGAGCGGTGTGCAGCCGCCACCCCGCGCACTCTACATCCGCACCATCATGGCGGAGCTGGAGCGGCTGCACTCCCACGTGCTGTGGGCGGGGATTGCTTCGAAGCTGATGGGATTTAAAACGATGTTCATGAGCTGTTTTGCGCTGCGCGAAAAGATCATGGACGTTTTGCAGGCGATTTCAGGGAACCGCGTTAACTATTCGATGAATCGGATCGGCGGGACCAACCGCGACCTTTGCGATCCCATGGACGTGCTGGCCGCGGTCGACCAGCTCGAGCGCGAAATTATCGGAACGGTGGTACCCATTTTCACCACCAGCGGCACGGCGCGCTCACGCTGCGCGGGCATCGGAGTGCTGACGAAGGAAAAGGCCGTCGCATGCGGTGTGGTGGGACCGACGGCAAGAGCCTCGGGTTTGGGACAGGATATTCGTCAGGCTGCGCCTTACGCCGCCTACGGAGAGCTGGAGTTTCAGGTTCCGGTGGAGACGGCCGGTGATGTGCGAGCGCGCTTGTTTGTGCGGGCTCTTGAAATTATTCAGAGCTGCCATATTCTTCGTCAGGCGCTGACCCAAATGCCTTCGGGCCCATGGAACACGGGTGAGGACAAAGTGGTTTTCATGCCGGGAACGGCGGTGAGCCGCGCCGAAGCGCCGCGGGGAGAAATAGTCTATAGCGTCACCTGGAGAGAGAATTCCAGAAACCCCAGCCGGATCCATGTTCGCACCCCGACCTTCGCCAATATGCCGGCGGTCCGGTGGATGGTACAGGGTGCGCGGCTCGCGGACACGCCGTTGATCCAGGCATCGATTGATCCTTGCTATTCGTGCACGGACCGGTAGAGCCTTTGGCCAAGGGGCGTGGTCAAAGGGCTGAAGACCTCACCACGGAGCCGCGGGCGTCGACACCGAAAAGACGTGAGACAGGGGTCATCCGGCCGAGCTTGATGTGTGGGCCCCCTTTGGCCGGTTGCGTAGTTCCAACCCCGTCGTTCATCACTGCTGCAGCGCGATCTGCAGCGCCGCTCGCAGATGGCGATCAATCAGTTTTTCCGTCATTCCGCGGCTGTCGAACATCAGGTTGATCCCGATGCCGTCGAGAAGAGCGCCCACCTGGGCGGTTTGGGTTCGCTTCTGCTGCGCGGTCAGTTCGGCATAACCCGGAATAAATTTGTCCACATTGCCTTCAACGCATCGCCGACACAGCGCAGAATGCAACTCGGCCAGGCGTTTCGTTTTTCTGGGGTGACGGATCGCGTAGAGTTTGAATTCGAGCGCCAGCAGCATGCGGCGTCGGTCTTTAAGGACCGACTTCAGATGATGGGCCAGAATATCGATTCGTTCTTCTTCCGAACCGGCCTCGCTAAGCTGTTCGCCCATGTGCTGCTTTTCGCGGCGCAGCGTCTCTTCGAAGAGCGCGAAGAAAACATCTTCCTTGTCGCGAAAATTGGCGTAGAACGCACCGCGGGTTTTGCCGGCAGCGGCGGCGATGTCTTCAATTCTCGCCATTTCGAAGCCATCGCGGGCAAAAATGTGACGAGCCGCTTCCAGAAGATCGCGGCGTGTTGAAAGCGCACGATCCTGACGCCCGTTTCTGCGGGGTATAGTTCGCTTGCGCCTCAGTACTTTCCGCTTTGCGATCATCCCTGGCTGAGAGTCCCGCGCGAAATTTGCATCGGCGGGGGGCTCCTCCGAATCTGAACCCAATATACATCCGTGTATGTTTTTCGCAACCTTTTCATTCAGGAGAAAACACAATGACGGCGAATCACCCACGGTTGATCCGATCCGAAACGCCCGGAATATCCGGCATCGCAGCGGTTGCCTTGCTCGCTCTGTGCCTTGCCGCACTCGCCGGATGCCAGACCGGAAAGGCGGTCACAGCGCCGACGATGGGCCCAATGCCAGTTTCAGTGGTCCGCGTCGCGCAGGCCGACGTGCCGCTGACCGGTTCGTGGGTTGGCACCCTCGATGGCTATGTGAACGCGCAGATTCAGCCACAGGTGAGCGGCTACCTGGTGAAGCAGGATTATCGAGAGGGGTCGCCGGTAGCTAAAGGCGAGGTGCTATTCCAGATCGATCCGCGTCCCTTTCAGGCGGCGTTCGATCAGGCCCAGGCGCAAGTAGAGCAGGCTAGAGGGCAACTGGCGCAGGCTCGGGCCGCGCTGGCGCTGGCGCAGATCAACGTAAAGCGGGACACGCCCCTTGCCCAGGCGCGCGCCATCGCGCAAAGCCAACTGGATAACGAGACGCAGCAGGAAGCTCAGGCCGAGGCCGGTGTGGCCGCGGGTCAGGCGGCAGTGAGTGCGGCGCAGGCGGCGCTCCAAACCGCGCAGCTGAACCTTGGCTTCACCCAGGTCCGCTCGCTCATCGGAGGAGTGGCGGGTCAGGCGACGACGCAGGTCGGCAACCTGGTTAGCCCGCAGTCGGTGCTGACTGCGGTCTCGCAGCTCGATCCTATTAAGGTCTATTTCTCCATCAGCGACAGCGAATACCTGGCATTGGTCGGTCGCGCGAAGCATTCCGGTGGCGACTTACTGCGCGGGGGCTCCAACCTGCCGCTCACGTTGACTCTTGCCAACGGTCAGCTTTATCCGCATCAGGGGCACATCATCTTTGTCGACCGGCAGATGAATCAGCAGACAGGTGCCATCCGTATCGCCGCATCGTTCCCGAATCCGGGCGATGTTCTTCGGCCCGGGCAGTTCGGACGGGTGACGGCGGACACTGAGATTCGCCATGGCGCGCTTCTGGTTCCGCAAATTGCAGTGCAGGAGCTGCAGGGACTCGAACAGGTTTACACCGTCGATTCCGGCAACCGCGTGCACGTTGTCAATGTGAAGCTCGGTCCGCAATACCGCAACGACTGGATCGTCGAAAGCGGGCTCACGCCCGGAGCCCAGGTGATCACCGACAACCTGCAGAAGCTGAGAGAGGGCGCTCCGGTCGCCCCCCATGCGGCCCAGCCACCTCCGGCCAACAACCCCGCGACAGGGAGTTAATTCATGTCGAAGTTTTTTATCCAGCGGCCCATCGTCGCCATAGTCATTGCCATTCTCACTGTGCTGGTGGGAACGGTCGCGTTGCTCACCCTCCCTACTTCGCAGTATCCGAATATCGTTCCGCCGGAGATTCAGGTTCAGGCTACGTATCCTGGCGCGGACGCAAAGACGCTGACGGAAGCTGTCGCCACGCCCATCGAGCAACAGATGAACGGCGTCGACAACATGCTCTACATGTATTCGGTTAACGCCAACAACGGTCAGTCGACGGTCTATGTCGACTTCGACGTCAAGACGAACGCCGACACCGATCAGGTTCTTTCGCAGCTACGCGTTTCGCAGGCGCAGGCGCAGCTTCCGGCACAGGTTAATACAGCGGGCGTCACGGTGATCAAATCGCTGACGTCGCCGCTGATGCTCATAGGCCTCTCGTCGCCCGACAACCGTTACAGCCAGGATTTCCTGACCAACTACGCCATCATCAATTTGCAGGATGAACTAACCCGCGTGCCTGGCGTTTCGCGTATCCAGGTCTTCGGCGGGCAATATGCGCTGCGCGTCTGGGTGAGGCCTGACGCGCTGGCCAAGCTCGGGGTCACGGCCACCGACGTCATCAATGCCATCCAGACGCAGAACAATGTGAATCCCGCCGGTCAGATTGGCGGCGAGCCCATTCCGTCGGGGCAGCAGTTCACCTACACGGTTCGGACGCAGGGCCGGCTGGTTACACCCGAGGAATTCGGCAACATTATTATCCACGCCAATCCTGACGGGTCGATTCTGCACCTGCGCGATGTTGCGCGCGTTGAAATGGGCGAACAAATCTATAGCCTGTCGGCCCGTTACAACAATGCGCCGGCCGGCATGATGGCCGTCTACCAGCTGCCTGGCTCGAATGCGGTGGAAACGGCGAGGCTGGTACGCAAGCGGCTGGCGCAGCTGGCCACGACCTTCCCGGCCGGGATGCGCTACGACATTCCGCTCGATACCACCCTCGCGGTCACCGCGGGCATTCGCGAAATCGTCATCACGCTTCTCATCGCGCTACTGTTGGTAGTGCTGGTTGTCTATTTGTTTCTGCAGAGCTGGCGGGCCACGCTGATTCCGCTCATGGCGGTGCCCGTCTCGCTCATCGGAACGTTTACTGTCTTCCCGCTGCTCGGTTTTTCCATCAACACGCTGTCGCTCTTCGGACTGGTACTGGCCATCGGTCTTGTGGTGGATGATGCCATCGTGGTGGTGGAGGCTGTTGAGCACCACATCGAGGAGGGGATGCCTCCACGCGACGCCACCGTGCTCGCCATGGAAGAAGTCGGCTCCCCGGTGATCGCCATCGCGCTAATTCTGGCCGCTGTCTTTATTCCGACTGCCTTCATTCCAGGAATCACGGGTCGGCTCTATCAGCAGTTCGCCGTGACCATCGCCATTTCAGTGTTGATTTCAGCCTTCAACGCCCTCACGCTCAGCCCGGCGCTGGCGGCCATGCTGCTCAAGCCGCGCGTCCACCAGGTACGCCGCAGCCCGCTCCGGCTCTTCTTCGATCGCTTCGACTTCTTCTTTAGCCGCACCACCGATAAGTACGTCACCACATCGGGGCGCCTGATCCACAAGTCGGTCATCACCATGGCGGCGCTCTTTGTAATCGCAATCCTCGCCGTCTTCATGGGAGCACGCCTGCCCAGCGGTTTTCTACCGCAGGAAGACCAGGGCTATCTCTTCGCCGCGTTGCAGTTGCCGGACGCATCGTCGCTGCAGAGGACCGATGCCGCTGCCCAGAAAGTGACTGCTGCCCTGCTGCACACGCCGGGCATCGGGGGTGTGGTGGGCGTTGACGGTTTCAACCTGCTCACCCTCACGCAGAGCACCAACACGGCCTTCTTCTTCGTCTCGCTCAAACCGTGGGACCAGCGCAAATCGCGGCAGGAACAGATCCAGGCGATTCAGGCCAGCGTGCAGCGCCAGCTGATGGGCGCCAATGAGGGCCTTGCGTTCTCTTTCCCGCCACCGTCGATTCCCGGCGTCGGCACCTCTGGCGGCGTCACCATGATCCTGCAGGATCGCTCGGGGAATGATGACCCCACCTTCCTGACGAAGAACCTCTTCGCGTTCCTCGGAGCGCTCCACAACCGCCCTGAGATCGGCGCCGCCATTCCTTCGTACATGCCTGGGGTGCCGCAGCTCTACGCCGACGTGGATCGGGAGAAGGCTGAGCAGCAGCAGATGGATCTGAACAACGTCTACACCACGATGCAAACCTTCATGGGCGGCTACCTGGTGAATTACTTCAACCGTTTCGGCCGCCAGTGGCAAACCTTCGTTGAAGCTGAGGGAGATACGCGCAGCAACATCCAGAACATCGGCCAGTTTTACGTGCGCAGCGCTAACGGGAGTCAGGTCCCGCTCAGCGCGCTGGTCCACGTCAAACAAATCACCGGACCGGAGTTCATCATCCGCTTCAATGAGTACAACGCCGCGCAGCTCAATATCACCGGCGCGCCGGGTTACAGTTCGGGCCAGGTTCGCGCCGCACTGGAAGAAGCCTTTAAACAGACGATGCCGCCCGGGATGGGCTACTCCTATTCCGGTATGAGCTTCCAGGAGCAGCGGGCCGCCGAGGGCACTCCAGCGTGGGTCGTCTTCTCTCTTTCACTGATTTTTGTTTTTCTCATCCTTGCCGCGCTGTATGAGAGCTGGAGTCTGCCGTTCAGCGTGCTGCTGAGCACGCCGGTGGCAATCCTCGGCGCGTATCTCGCACTGGCGGCGCGTTCGCTCGAGAATGACATCTTCGCGACAGTTGGCCTCATCATGCTCATCGGTTTGTCGGCGAAGAACGCCATCCTGATCGTCGAGTTCGCCGTGCAGAACTACCGCTCCGGGCAAAGCATTGCGGAGTCGGCTCTGCACGCGGCCCGCGTGCGCTTCCGGCCGATTATCATGACCGCGCTCGCCTTCATCGTGGGTTGCATTCCGCTCTGGACTGCCAGCGGTGCAGGCGCCGTTTCGCGCCGCATCCTCGGTACCGTCGTGATCGGCGGCATGTCGCTGGCGACGGTCATCGGAATCCTCATGGTCCCGACCACCTTCTCCGTCGTCGAGTTCCTTTCTCATCGTTTCGCTCGCGGGGGGAAGGGAACCACGATGGATTCCACTCATGGCCCGCAGGACGCGGTGGCCGAACCTGCGGATATCGAACCCGAAGGAGAAGCGGCATGAGCCAGCCTACGAATGCCCTGTCCCGAACCTGTCGGATTGCGTTCGGCGCTTTGCTTCTGATTCTGCTGGTGGGCTGCACGGTCGGCCCCAACTACAAGCGCCCGCAAGTGCCCGTTGCGCCTGCCTTCCGGGGAGCCGACAACGCCGAGGTCACCACTCCCGACAAAACCTCTCTTGGCGATCAAAACTGGACCCAGGTGTTTCGGGAACCGGAGTTGCAGGACCTGATCCGCACTGCGCTTACCAATAATTACGATGTCCGCATCGCCGCGCAGCGCGTCCTCGAGCAGCAGGCGCAGGTGAGAATCACGCGTTCGCAGGAGTTTCCCATGCTGTCCGTCGGCGGCACGGGCATCGGAGCCGAACTGCCCGATTCGCTCAGCAGCACCATCGGCAGCTCCATCTATGCCGGCAGCTTCAATTTGTCCGCCGCATGGAACCCAGATTTCTGGGGACTCTATCGCCGGCAAACCGAGGCCGCTCGCGCTCAGCTTCTGGCACAAACCTGGGCACAGCGTGCTGTCCGCATGACGCTCGTGGAACAGGTAGCCTCGGCATATATTCAGCTGCGTGCCCTCGATCGCCAGCTGGCCATCGCGAAGCAGACTGTGGGGATCCGCCAGCAATCCGTCGATCTCACCCAGCGTCTCGCCGATGGCGGATCGGCGCCGCTCTCCGACCTTCGCCAGGCCGAAGAGCTGGAATACACCGCGACCGCACAGATTCCGCAGCTTGAGCAACAGATCCAGCAGCAGGAGAATGCCCTTCGCCTGCTGCTCGGCGAAAATCCTGGTTCCATCCCCCAAACTGATGACAATGCTCTCGCGCCGCCCCCGCAGGATCTCCCCGTCGGTCTGCCCTCACGCCTGCTCGAACGCCGGCCCGACATTCTCCAGGCCGAGCAACAGCTCGTGGCCGCGAACGCGCAGATTGGCGTGGCTCGCGCGCAGTTCTTCCCGCAGCTCTCCATCAGCGCCTCGGGCGGCGTGGGCGGCGATCAGTGGTCGAATCTCTTCGACCCCGGCGGCCATACGATTTACGGAATTGCCAGTCTCACCCAGCCCATCTTCGAAGGCGGCAAGCTTCGCGGCCAGCTCCAGCTCTCCGAGCACCAGAGAGAGGAGATGGTTCTGAATTATCAGAAGACGATTGCCGGTGCTTTCCGCGATGTTTCCAACGCACTGATCGCGCTCGACAAAACGCGGGAGGTCCGCGAACAACAAACGCTGCTGGTGGCCGCAGCCCAGGATGCCACCCGCCTGGCGAGGATGCGCTATCAGGGGGGCAGCACGAGCTACCTCGAAGTTCTAACCACCGATTCGAATCTCTTCTCTGCGCAGTTGAACCTCGTCAATGCACAAGAGGGCGAAGCGCTTTCGCTGGTGCAGCTCTATGGCGCCCTGGGCGGAGGCTGGGACTAAGCAACAGACGTAATCAGACGGTCTTCCCCACCTCATCGAGCAAACTCCGCCAAAGGCCGGCTTGCCGCTGAGGCCGAGCCTATCCAGATAGCCTGAGTCCATCTCTGTCTTCCCATTCGGATCCAGCGTGGGATTTGAGCGACCTCTGGGTTACCATGAATCCTTCGTAAAGCTACCACCGCCGGGAAGCGCTGAATTTTACGGCCATCGTATTCACCGCATGAACGACCTTCGGGCGACGCCTAATCTGCTCACGTTTCTCCGGCTCTGCATCGTGCCTTTCCTGGTGCTTGCCGTCCTCGATGGCCGCTTTACGCTGGCGTTTGGGCTTTTTGTCTTCGCCGGAGTCACCGACGCCCTCGACGGCCTGCTGGCCCGCTGGCTGCATCAGCGCACTATGCTCGGGCAGTATCTGGATCCCGTCGTCGACAAGCTGCTGCTCAGCACGCTGTTTTTGGTACTCCACCACGCGGCCCTCATCTCCCGCCGCGTCACCGTCCTCGTTTTCGCGCGCGACCTCGGTATCCTCGTCGTCGCGGCCATCCTTTACGCCACCACGTCAATTCGCAACTTTAAGCCCAGTATCGTGGGCAAGGCCAACACGGTCGCGCAGATCCTGGCCGTGGCCAGCGTGATGCTGGCGCAGTTCTTCAAACCACCATGGGTAGTCACGCTGCGTGGATGGGCTCTGACCACCACTGTGGTTCTCACCGTGCTGTCCGGCTTCCACTACGCGTGGCGCGTGGTGCGCCAGATTGGCTCGCCGGGCGTGGCCCGCTGACCCTTGGCTCTAAGCTCCCTGCTGAACTTAGGATGTCGGCGCGCCCTTTTCCATCGAGCATCCCAGCCGCTTGCCCTGCGCGGAGAGTTCCGTGCCATTCGCCGCCCCCCGTCCCGCAAACGCGTGCTGCATGCGCTCCAGCTCAGGGAAGTCGTAGTGCGTGCAAAGTGTCATCTCCCACACATCGCCTGTGCGGCGACTAATGGCATACCGGCGCAGCGTCTCGTCTGGTCCCGGTGAGGTGCTCTCGCGAATGATGATGAAGCTGAAGAATCCTGGCGTGAAGTCCATTCCCAGGTCCATGCTGTTCAGCTCATTGTGCGTGTCGCTCAGATCGATATCATCATGGTGCGCCACCAGCACTGCGATCTGGTGTGCCTGGTGCGCAGTCAGCTGCCGCCTCGGCGCTTGTGCGGCCGCTCCGCTCAGGGTTCCGATTCCCGCTGTTCCCAGGATCAGCAGCACGACCGGCAAAATAGTACGACGCATATCTCCAGTGTGAGGCGAATGCGCCGCCAAATGCAATACAACTCGGGGTGAATCCACAGCCTCGCGCCGATAAAATAAGCCAGTGAGCCGTCAGGCAGTCTTCAGCAAAGAGGCCCTCGCATTTCTGCGTGGGCTGAAGCGAAACAACCAACGCGAGTGGTTCGAAGCCCGGCGCGCAACCTACGAGCGCGAAGTCAAAACCCCCATGCTGGCGCTGATCGAGCGGATCAGTGATGGCATGGCCGGCTACGCGCCTGCCCACATTCGCCCCGCGGGCAAAATTCTCTTCCGCATCTATCGCGACACGCGCTTCTCCGCCGACAAGTCGCCATACAAGACCCATCTCGGCGCCTGGTGGGCGCGCACCGGCATGCGCAAAACCTCGGGCGCCGGCTATTACATGCACATGGGCGCAACGGAATTTGTCATCGCTGCCGGCTGCTACATGCCGGAGAAAGAACAGCTCCTCGCCATTCGCCGCCGCCTCCTCGATCATCACGTGGAGTGGAAGAAGCTGATCGAAGACCGAAAGCTGCTGCGCGCCTTCAGCATTCACGATCCCATGGCGCTCTCGCGTCCCCCCAAAGGATTTCCTGCCGAGCATCCGGCGATCGAATGGATTAAGTGGCGGCAATGGGGCGTCACCGCGCATCTGCCGCCGGAGACGGCGCTCCAGCCCGGACTCGCCAAAGAGATCGAGAAGCGCTTCCGCCTGGCTGCGCCGCTCGTCGATTTTCTCAATGCGCCCATTGCACGCGCCGAGCGCCCGCGCCCCGTTTGGACCGGGGGAAGGCTGCACGGTTGATCGCCCAATTGCGCCCTGTCTCGCGCGAGGACTACACTCCACCGCGAGCGAAATTCGCCGCGGCGCCCGAAATGAAAAAGCGCGTGGATCGCGGCTCACAGCACTCTCCCATCCCTGAAATCGGGCAAAAATCGGTGTTTTCCAGAGAAATGCCAGGAAAAACCGCAAAAAACCTGTGGAAACAAGGGTTTTGCCATTGACAAACGCTGCTGAAAGCCGCAAGGTTAACGGCGGCAGGTTCTTTCCGAGCCGCATCAACACTGGTTTTTGCGCAGGTTGAAGAGGTCCCCCAAAGTTACTCGGGCGGCCTCGAAGAAGAACAACAAGGAGGATAGTTCGATGGCAGCAACAATGACGAAAACCCAGCTGGTTCGGCAAATGGCCGAGAAGCTGGAAATCACGAACAAGCAGTCGGCGGCGTTTCTGGATCTTCTCGCCGACACCGCAATCAAGGAAACCAAAAAGAGCGGCGTCTTTGTCATCCCCGGCCTCGGCCGTTTGGTGAAGGCGGAGCGGAAGGCGCGCATGGGCCGCAATCCCCAGACCGGCGAACAGATCAAAATCAAGGCCAAGACGGTGGTCAAGTTCCGGGTGGCCAAGTCCGCCAAGGACTCCATCGCCCCGCCGAAGAAGTAGTCCACTCACTCCGGTTCTGCGTTGCAAAAGGGAAGCGGCTTCGGCTGCTTCCTTTTTACTTTCATACCGGGTGCTGCGCGATCTGTACCCTGCACCTTGTACCCTGTTTTCAGTGCTCCGCATCGACAACCTTTCCATCCGCTTCGGCTCAACGCTTGCCGTTCGCGGCCTCTCGCTTGAAATTGCCGAGGGCGAATCGCTCGGCCTCGTTGGCGAATCCGGTTCCGGGAAATCCGTCACCGCGCTTGCGGTCTTGCGCCTCCTCGATCCCGCAGCCACCGTCGATGGACGCATCGAATTCGACGGACGCGACCTTCTGGCTCTTGAACCCAAATCGATGCGCCAACTCCGGGGCCGCGACATCGCCATGATTTTTCAGGAGCCGATGACCGCGCTCAATCCCGTCATGCCGGTCGGGGAACAAATCGCCGAGGCGGTCCGCGTCCATCAGCGCGGCCTTTCGCGTCGCCAGGTCCGCGAGAAAGTTCTCGACGCCATGCAGGCGGTCGCGCTCCCCGATCCGGCGGCGCGCTATGCAGACTACCCGCACCAGTTCTCGGGCGGCCAACGCCAGCGCATTCTCATCGCCATTGCTATCGCCAACCATCCGCGCCTGCTCATCGCCGATGAGCCGACCACGGCGCTGGACGTGACCGTGCAGGCGCAAATTCTCGAATTACTGGCCGATCTGCGAAAGCAATTCGGCCTCGCGATGCTGTTCATCTCCCACGATCTGGCCGTAGTCTCCGAGGTCACCGATCGCGTTGCGGTGATGCGGAACGGCCTGCTGCTCGAAGAAGCGCCGCGCGCCGTCCTCTTCCGCGATCCGCTGCATCCCTATACGCGCAGCCTTCTGGGAGCGGTCCCCACCATGCGAACCAACCTCGACGAGCCCCTCGCCACCGTTCCTGGCACAGCTACTCAATCCGCGAGTCCCAGCGCCGTTCTGCCCCTCCGCGAAGCCGCTCCTGGCCACTGGGCCCGCATTTGACCCGTTTGCCTGTTGCCTCTTTCGAATATCCGCGACAAAGGTCTTGCTTATCTAATAAAGTGGTAAACGGCCTGAACCCTGCCGCATGCGCGCGCTGCTTATTTCCGATATCCACGCCAACCTCGAGGCCCTCGAGGCGGTTATGGCTGCCGCTCCCGACCACGACGTAGTGTGGAACCTCGGGGATGTCGTCGGCTACGGCGCCAATCCCAACGAAGTGATCGACGAGTCGCGGCGGCTCGGCCACATCTTCGTCCGCGGCAACCACGACCGCGTTTGCTCCGGGCTCGGCGGCATCGAGGATTTCAATCCCGTCGCGCAGCGCGCTGCCCGCTGGACCGAATGCGTGCTGACCGGCGAGCATCGCGACTGGCTGCGCCAGATGGCCGTCGGTCCGATCGCTCCCGATGGGCCTTTCGTGCGCTGCGTGCACGGTTCGCCGGTCGACGAGGACGACTACCTCATGACGGTGCGCGATGCCTTCCCCGCGCTCGACGCCACCGACGCGCGGATTACTTTTTTCGGCCACACCCATGTGCAGGGCGGCTTCGCTACCAACGGCGACGACTGGTTCCGTCTGGCGCCGCAGTATGCCACCCATCGCAATGGGCATGGACACCACAAAGCCCACGGCGAAGAGCCTGAATCCTTCGAGCTGGAACTGCGCCAAGGCGCGCGCTATTTGCTCAATCCGGGTTCGGTCGGCCAGCCTCGCGATGGCGACTGGCGCGCCGCTTTTGCACTCTACGACGACGCCGGCATGATCCTCACCTGGTACCGCGTCCCTTACGACCTGAAAGAAGCCCAGCAGCGCATTATTGATGCGGGCCTACCGGACCGGCTCGCCCTCCGACTTAAAGAAGGACGGTAAAAACAGCCAGCAGGCAACAGGCAGTAGGCAACAGGCTCCTGCTCCACGCCCCCCTCCCCCCTTGAGGGGGAGGGCAAGTAATTCATTCTGCTTGGTCGAGAGGGTACTGTAAGCCGGGTATTACCCTCCGCCGTGTCGCGGTCCGGGACTCGCTGGATTCCTGCGACGAAAGCTCTGTTCGAGCCGGATTTCGATCCCGGCCGCACAGAGCTTCCCTTGCTGAGGCTAGGATGTTCTGCGGGCCGGTTCAAGTGGATTCGTCAGGGCGCGCGGTACCAGGGTCACGGGCGAAAACCAATGCGGGAGCGCACTCGGATGCCGACTCCCTGTGGATTTTCCGGTCTTTTGCGGCTGGTGCTCAGGGCTGAAGCCCAGATGATTGCGGGCCTTTACGGCACGACCGAGGTCGTGCCCTGACACAAAGCCCCGGGCCAGCGGAAATGCAAGTGGCGAGGTTAATCAGCGGGCAGATCTCAATCGCAGATCGCCGTTCGACGCAATTGTGCGGTCTTTTGCGGCTGGTTCTCAGGGGCTAAAGCCCGGATGATTGCAGCCCTTTATGGCATGACAGAGGTCGTGATCTGACACGAGGTCTGAGATGGGTTCCGAAATGTCTCGCAATGGTTACTCAGAGCGGTACAGAAGTCCGAATTATGTTGAGAATTAGGCGTCGGCAGCGTTTGCTTCTTGCTGTGGGGTGAACCTGGACGCGCCTCCTGGCGTTTTCCGAATTGGACTCAAGGGGTTACGGACGGGTGGCGGACCAGTGGAATTCTGCGGACTGTGATGGCGTCGGAGGAGTCCGCTTCTTGCTGTGGGGTGAACCTGGCCGGGGGCAGAAGTTGGTTTTTTGTCGTTTCCGGGGGTTCGGGTTTTTCCGCATGCTGCGAAGTCGTGCCCTGACACAAAGCCATAGGGCAATCCTTACGAACCTCAGGGACAGGCCATTAGCTGACTGCTTTTCCGCCGATGCTCCTTAGCTCCACGTCACCATACCGCGGGAATGAAATTTTGCTCGTGGATCGGGGGCCGCGTGTATTTTCTCCGGTCCAGATCCGGCAGCTTGAGCTTTTCCGGAACCAGCTCCCGATATTCGATCCGGCTGAGCAAGTGATGGATCACGTTCAGCCGCGCCCGTTTTTTGTCGTCCGCGTTCACCACAAACCACGGAGCCTGGCGGGTGTCGGTCATGGCGAACATCTCGTCCTTGGCCCGCGAATATTCCGCCCAGTGGCGCCGCGACTCCAGATCCATCGCGCTCAGCTTCCAGCGCTTCGCTGGGTTCTCGATTCGCTCCCGGAAACGCCGCTCCTGCTCCTCGTCGCTGACCGAAAACCAGTACTTCACCAGCACGATACCCGACCGGATCAGCATCCTCTCGAACTCCGGACAGCTATGCATGAACTCCTGGTATTCGGGCTCGGTGCAGAAGCCCATCACGCGCTCGACGCCGGCGCGGTTGTACCAGCTGCGATCGAAGAGCACCATTTCGCCAGCCGCCGGCAGCTCCGCGACATAGCGCTGGAAGTACCACTGCTTCTTCTCGCGCTCGGTCGGCGTGCCCAGCGCGACGACTCGGCAAATTCGCGGATTCAGCGTCTCGGTGATGCGCTTGATGGCTCCGCCCTTGCCGGCCGCGTCGCGACCTTCGAACAGCACTACCACGCGCAGGCCTTCGTGCCGGATCCACTCCTGCAACTTGACCAGCTCAACTTGTAACCGCCGCAGTTCTTTGTTGTAGCGAACCTTTTTCGCCGCTCCGTTTTTCGATCTGTGCTTCTCGGCGGCTCCGTTCACCAACCCATGCCCGTTCCCTGAACGTGCCGACCCACTTTTCCTGCCCTTACCGTTTTTTGCCACACCACACCCAGCAACCAGGGCCCGCCCTGCCGCGGCGGGACCTTCTGTTGTCCTTCTTATCGGCACTTTTCCCGAACAAACTCCCGCCTTCCCGGAACTTCTCCTGCCTTCCCTGCGTTTTTCCTGTGTTGTACGGTGTTTGAACTATGCTTCTTGCCCCTCTTGCGGCCCTTCTCTTCCTTCAACCTGCGCCGGTTCCTGCCACAGCCGCCGAGCAGCAATCCACTTCACCGGCCACCGCTCCCGATCTCCAACCCTCTCCATCCGACACGGGCCTTCTAACCTTCCACATCACCACGCGCGAAGTGATCCTCGACCTCATCGCCCTTGACTTGCACAGCCGTCCGGTCCTTGACCTCGCGCCGGCCGAGCTCCAGATCACCGACACCACGCCGCCCGAGCCGGGCCGCAAGCATCATCATGGTCAGGCTGCGCCGGCGCAGATTGCCCCCATCACGAGCCTCCGCGTCGTCGATCCCAACGCTGCGCCGTCTTCCGCCACCGACACGCAGGCAGGATTCCAGATCGCCGCCAGCTGTCTGGAGCGCTCCACCCTTCACTACCAGCTCGCCTTCCACCCCGGCTCCAGCGGCATGATCAGCGGCTATCACGAGGTCGCAGTCACCACCACGCGCCGTGACGTTCGCCTCTTCTACCGCCATCGTTACTTCGTTGGCGTCACCACTCCTCCGGCCCGGCCGCTCGACGCCCGGCCCAGCTCCATCCGGAGGCTCCTCGAGAGGGCTGCCTGCTATTACCCTGCAACTCCGCCTTCCATCTCGCTGCGGGCTCGGCTCATCGACAACGGCCGCAGCGACCTGCTTCGGTACTCAGTCGCCGTCGACGCAGCGTCGCTCTCTTTCCTCACTCTCGCCACCGATTCTTCCGGCCGCCAGCCTATGAGCCTCGACCGCAGCCTCCAAATTGACTACGCAGCTTGCAATTTCGACGCCGCCGGCCACCCCATCAACTTTTTTACCGTGCCCCTCGAACAAAAGCTCAGCTCCGCGGATTACGCCCGTGCGCTGGTTCACGGCTTTCCCCACCTGTTCGAGTTTCCAGCCCCTCCCTCCCTTGCCCTTACGCGGTTCATCGTGCGCGACCGGGCTACCGGCAACCTTGGCGCCACCGACGTTGCCTTCCCGGCGCCCACCCGCCGGTCGCATCGCCGGTAGTTGGCAACTCCAATTCGCTGGCCCGGGAAACTGCCACCGACCTCGGCCTCTACCCCCGCTTTTTGAGCGGCGACTACGTCACTCCGCCGCGCGGTCCCATCGGCTCCTTTGGCTCCATCGTCCCGACGGCCGATGCTTTCTGCGGCGACGTCTACGAGCTCGATCGCTCCTCCAAACAACTTCCCGATTTCCGCGAGCTTGACCCCATCGGCTCCCTTTATGCCTCGGTGCTCGATGTTCCCAGCCAGGTATTCACCGACACCGAGGGAATCCCCGGCGTCACCCCCGCACCAATCTTTTCGGCATCGACTACCATGCCACCTTCTGGATTCGTAACTCCGGCGATTACGAATTTCGCATGGTCTCCGATGACGGTGCTGTTCTCTGGGTCGACGACCAGCGCCTCATCGATCTCGATGGCGTCCACAGCGCGCGGGGCGCCGCCGGCCACATCTTTCTGGACCAGGGACCTCACAGACTCCACGTCCCCTATTACCAGGGCGCCGTCTATTCCGTCGCGCTGATCCTCTGGATCAAACTCCCCGGTCAGGATCAGTGGCGGCTCTTCGATACTCGTGACTTTCCTCCGCCCCCGGGAACGGGCTTCCAGCGCTGAAGCGAGCCTGTCGCTCTGCGGGGAGCGCGGGTTCAGAGTTTTCATGGAACGCCATCTTGCGCCAATTGTCTCTTATTGGTACAGGTCGGTTTTACATGGGGTTGACAAAGGGCTCGATGAAGATGGTAATCGCTCCCATCCAATAGTTTGGCTGTCAAACTTTCGGAGATTCGGTCCTAACCTCGGTCGTTGCACGATGGAGTTTCGTCGAATACACTTCGAACACAAACCCAGGAAAAAGGGCCCCTTATGCAAGTTTTGATTGTTGAAGATCAGCCGAACGATCTTCGCATTGCTGTGAGCGCGGCACAGGATTCCGGATTCACCGAGATCGAGGCACGGTCATCGGCTGGAGCAGCGCGCGAATACCTTGAAAAAGCCCTGGCTGGCGAGCACCCGCTGCCGGCTGCCATCGTGCTGGATCTCGACCTTGGCTATGAGAGCGGTTTTGAGCTGCTCCGCTACTGGCACAGCAATCCCCAGCTCGCCAAGGTTCCGGTGGTGGTATGGACAATCCTCGGCGATCATTACCGTGAGATCTGCGAGATGTTTAAGGTCTCCGCTTACATCGACAAAGGCGAAGGTCTGGTGGAGCTTCGCAAAGCCCTGGGTGGGCTGGCCCGCATCGCTTCATAAATTGAAGCCTTGCCGCCGGCGGAGCCGGTCTCGGCGGCGATTTGTAGTAAAAATAGTACTGTTCGTAACTCGCTGATTCTCAGCGCAATCCAATTTCCCCGAGCGAATTTGATGGGAGCCCGCAATGAGTGACCTGGCGGAGATTATTTCGCGCAACGAGGACCAGATCCGCGCCGAGTGGATCCGGGACATGGGCACGTCGGTGCAGCGCGCCGATCTGATGAGCAAGACGGAGCTGGACGAGCAGTGCAAAACACTGCTGGGCGCCGTCGTCGCAAGGCGTGAAAAGCAGCGCCCCGCCGACATCAAGAGCGCAGGCTGGACCCAGGCGCGTGAGTTTCTGGAGGGTATCTCGGCGTCGCGGGCCCGCCAGGGATTCTCGCCGACGCGAAGTGGCCAACTTCGTCCTGTCGCTCAAGCCGCCGCTCTTTTCGGCCATCCGCCACGACCTGGCCAAATCCAGGACAAGATGTTCGACGCCATGCGGGACGGCGACCGAAGTGCTCGACGGACTGGCGCTGCATCACGACGGAAGCCTACATTGCGACGCGCGAAGAGCTGATCCACCGCCAGCAGCAGGAATTGATGGAGCTCTCCACGCCGGTGGTGAAGCTGTGGGACGGCATCCTGGCGCTGCCGATTATCGGCACGCTCGACAGCGCGCGCACCCAGGTGGTGATGGAGAATCTGCTGCAGACCGTGGTGGCTACCAATTCGCGATTCGCCATCATCGACATCACCGGCGTGCCTACGGTCGACACTCTGGTGGCCCAGCATCTGCTCAAGACGATCACCGCCGCTCGGCTGATGGGCGCTGAGTGCATCATCAGCGGCGTGCGCCCGCAGATTGCGCAGACGATCGTGCATCTGGGTATCAATCTGGAAGACGTGATGACGCGGGCCAATCTCTCCGATGCGTTTGGCCTGGCCCTGCAGATGAGCGGGCGGACGGTGGTGCGGAAAGCCGCTGCTGCCGCCGAATCCAAAGGCATTCTTGCCGGACCCATGAACAAGCAGGAGAGCTAACGTGGAACGCATCCCGGTTCTCCGCATGGGCAGTCTGCTGCTGATCACCATCCAGGTAGATATGCACGACAAGCTCGCCCTCCAGCTGCAGGACGACGTTACGAATCGCATCGCCGACTGGGGTTCGAAAGGTGTGCTGATCGATATCTCGTCGCTGGAGATTGTCGATTCCTTCATCGGCCGCATGCTGGCCAACATCGCAGCCATGTCTCGCGTACTGGGTGCCGAGACCGTCGTGGTGGGGATGCAGCCGGCCGTCGCCATCACCCTGGTCGAGCTGGGGATGTCTTTGCCCGGCGTGCGCACCGCCCTAAGCGTGGAAGCCGGGATGGAGCTGCTCTACGGAGTGGGCGCAGGGTTCCGGACCGGGAGTGAGGATGAGCGAGACGAGGCGTGAAACACTCCCGCTGAAGAATTCCAACGATGTGGTGCTGGCCCGGCAAAAGGTGCGGCAGTGGGCCACTGAGCTGCACTTCACCCTCGTGGACCAGACCAAGCTGGTGACCGCGGCCAGCGAGCTGGCGCGCAATACCCTCGATCACGGAAAAGGCGGCGCCATGACCATCGAACAGCTGGGCGTCGGTACCCGCGTGGGGCTCAGGCTGATCTTCGAAGATCAGGGGCCAGGCATCCCCGACATCGAAATGGCCCTCAAAGATGGCTTTACGACCGGCCACGGGATGGGTCTGGGACTGGGCGGCAGCAAGCGCCTCGTGAACGAGTTCGCGATCGATTCGGCGCCGGGGAAGGGTACACGGGTCACAGTTGTCCGATGGAAGTAGCCATCACTGAATGGATTCCGATCACCGATACCAGCTCCGTAGGCGAAGCACGCCGCCGGGCGCTGTTGGCCGCGCAGCAAATCGGTTTCGATGAGTCTCGTTCCGGCGAGCTGGCCCTGCTGGTGACTGAATCGTCGCGCAACGTCCTGATCCACGGCGGGGGCGGGGAGGTGATCATCTCCGCGATGCAGGACGAAGGGACGTCCGCTGGCCAGGATTTTGGCGATGGACAGCGGTCCTGGCATTGCGAATGTAGCCCAGGCCATGGCCGATGGGTACTCCACCGCCGGCACGATGGGTGGCGGCATGGGTGCGATGCAGCGGCTGGCCACGGCTCTCGAGATTTTTACGGGACGCAAGGGAACTATTGTTTTGCTGGAGCTGGGCGAAGCGGCGCCCCGCGAGAATCTGCGGGTTGCCGGCGTGGCTGTGCCTTATCCGGGCGAGCGCTTCTGCGGCGACGCGTGGGCTCTGCATCGCGCACGCCGATCGCCTGGTCGTGCTGCTCGCCGATGGGTTGGGCCACGGCCGTGATGCGGCTGAAGCGGCGCAGGAGGCGATTGCGACTTTCCGCAAGCGCCAGGATCTGGCGCCAGGGAGAGATTCTGAGCTATGTGCACGACGCCCTGAAGAAGACCCGTGGCGCGGTGGCAGCCATCGCCGAGATTCGGCCGGAGCAGGGCGAGATGATCTATGCCGGCGTCGGCAACATATCCGCTGTAGTGGTGACTCATGCCGGCTCCCGCAGCCTGGTTTCGCATAACGGCACGCTGGGGATGGTGACTGCGAAAATCCAGGAATTTCGTGCGCCGTGGACCCTGGACACGATTCTGGTGCTGCATTCCGACGGGCTGCAATCGAAGTGGGACCTTACCAGCTACGCAGGGTTGGTCGCGCGGCATCCGGCGGTGATTGGAGGAACGCTCTTGCGCGACTTCCGCCGCATCGCGCGACGATGCCAGCGTAGTGGTGGTGAAAGCAGCCTAAGAGAATGGCGATTCCGATTTTCCACCTGGCTCTCCGCACCGAACGCGACGTCGTGCAGGCTCGGCAGCGGGCGCGCGAAGTGGCCGCGGAACTGGGCCTCGACAATCAGGACCAGATCCGCATGGCGACGGCCGCTTCTGAGATTGCGCGCAATGCTTTTCGCTATGCGCGCAGCGGCGAGGTGGAATTCGCGGTCGGGCTTGAAGAGCCTCAGTATCTGGAAGTGACGGTTTCCGACCGCGGCCCGGGGATCGCGAATCTCGAGGAGATTCTCGAGGGCCGCTACAAGTCGACGACCGGCATGGGCATCGGCCTGCTTGGGACCCGGCGCCTGATGGACCGCTTCGAGATCGACAGCAAGCCGGTGGGAACTACGGTGCGGATGGTGAAGCATATCCCGCCGCAGCACGCGACCATGACGCAGCGCACGGTGCGCGAGCTGAATCGGAAACTCGAGCAGCGCACGCCGGAAAGCCCGTACGAGGAAATCGAACAGCAGAACCAGGAGCTGCTGAAGACGCTGCAGGAACTGCGCGCGCGCCAGGAGGAGCTGGAGCTTCTGAACCGCGAGCTGGAGGACACCAATCGCGGCGTCGTCGCTCTGTATGCCGAGCTGGATGAGAGGGCGGACTATCTGCGCCGCGCTTCCGAGCTGAAGACGAAATTTCTCTCCAACGTTTCGCACGAATTCCGCACGCCGCTCAATTCCATCATTTCCCTGGCGCGGCTGCTGATGGACCGGCTCGATGGCGATCTGACTTCGGAGCAGATGAAGCAGGTCCGTTTCATCGAAAGCTCGGCCCGCGATCTGCAGGAGATGGTCAACGACCTGCTCGATCTGGCGAAAGTTGAGGCGGGCAAGATCCGCATCCGGCCGAAGCAGTTTGAGGTGCATGAGCTGTTCAGCGCGCTGAAGGGCATGCTGAAGCCGCTGCTGGCCGACAACACCTCGGTCGAGCTTATCTTTGAAGACGCGCAGCGAGTTGCCGGCGCTTTATACCGATGAGGGCAAGGTTTCGCAGATCCTCAGGAATCTGATCTCCAACGCGCTCAAGTTCACGCCGTCCGGGCCATGTTCGCGTCTCTGCGCAGATGTGAGGATCGGACCTCGTGCTCTTTTCTGTCGAGGACACCGGCATCGGCATTGCCCCTGAGCATCACGAAGACATTTTTCGTGAGTTCAGCCAGATCGAGAACCCGCTGCAGGAGCGCCATCGCGGGACCGGCCTGGGCCTGCCGCTGTGCCGCAATCTGGCGATGCTGCTGGGAGGACAAATCTCCCTGACCAGCGAATTGGGCAGCGGTTCGATCTTCACGGTCACGATTCCGCTCGTCTACGTGGGCGAGTCCATCGACGCTCGGGAAGCCGATAGCCTTCCTGCGCCGGAATTTCACCGCGCCCCGGTGCTCTATCTCGAAGACGATCCGGAGACGGCCCGCGCCTTCGAGGCCTCGCTGCGCAATACGGAATTCCAGCCCATTCTGGCTTCCGCGGTGGCACAGGCCGAGGCCTGGACCGCTCGCCACGTGCCGGCCGCGGTGGTTTCCGATATCTATATAGGAGACGATACGGCGTGGGGATTTCTCAGCCGGCTTCGGGAGCGCTTACCCCGTCTGCCGCTGATCGCCACCAGCATCCATGAGGGGTCTGGCGCGGCTGCTGACCGAGGGGCGGATCTTTTCCTGCCCAAGCCGGTAGAGCGCGAAGTGCTGCTCCGCGAACTGCGCCGGCTGACCGCGCAGACCGGCACGCGGCGGCTGCTGATCGTCGACGACAACGACGTCTCCCGCTACATCCTCCGTGAACTGCTGCACCAGCCGTGGCTTGCAATCGATGAAGCGGCCAACGGCACCCAGGCCCTGGCGCTCATCCATGAGCGGCTGCCGGACGGCGTGATTCTCGATCTGCTGCTGCCCGGACGTAGGCGGAGTCGAAATTCTGCGGCAACTGCGCTCCGAACCCGGCAACCGAAAAGCTGCCTGTCATGATCTATACCTCCAAGCCCTTGAGCGAAGCCGAGCGCGCGTTGCTGGAATCGTGGAGCGCGCGGATTGCTCGCAAGGAGGACGTTTCGACGCGACTATCGGCCCAGCCGTTTCTCGATTGGCTGATCGCGGCGGGCTTATCGCCCGTTCGATCTTCGACGGATACCCATGTCTGAATGGCGGCCACTATCCTCGTTGCCGACGACCGCGAGTAAGCCACGTTTAAGGCCTTCCCGCCGGCAAGGGCGATGAGCCTGGAGAGTCTCCAACACGAAGGAGCGGCGTAACCCTGTCTGCCAGGGTCCAGCAGCTCTCCGAATTCGCCGGTCAGGCAGCCTGGGTGATTTTCGATTCCAACTCCTCGAGCGAGATCCCACCCTCGGGCTGTACGGCCAGCATTTCCCGGTAAGCCAGATAGAGCTCCGGCCATTCTTCCTCGATCACTCCTTCAAGGATCGAGAGTTTGTGCTGGGTAGTGGTGGCTATTCTCGCAACCTCGAACAAGGTAGCGATCAGGTCGCGAGTGGTATCGGTTTTCATTGGGTTTACTTTCTCCGTGGGTTTGGGTTAATACAGCAACTGGATTGGGAATGTCGCTCGATTGGTGAGGGCCGACAATCCGTCGGACAAATGGCATTGGCATTCATTTGCCCACCTATTCGGGGCATAAGGTTCAAGGGCAGATCAGGGTAAAACTTTCAAGGTTCCGAATGCGGATCGCGGCCGAAGGCGCTTGTGGGCGGAAAATGCCCGACAAAATGCACTGCTGCTGTGACAGGCCCGGGAACGAATAGCAGCTTGGATGCAGGAGCAGCAATGGGATGGCTCGCCACAGGGGATATTTTTGCTGCGAACCCGATCACCGTGGTAATCGCGACGAGGCTGCCCGGACGAATGACTTCGGGGAGTGCCGCCGCGGGAACCGGGGATGCGGGCAGAGGCGAGAATGGCGGAGAATAGAGGGATGAAGGATGCAATCCACGACGGCAATGCCATGACCGACGTTCCGGGCGCAGTAGCCGAGATTACGGCTGGCCGCATGGTCGTCGTTGTCGACGATGAAGATCGAGAGAACGAGGGCGATCTCACCCTGGCCGCCGAGCACGTGACGCCGGAAGCGATCAACTTTATGGCGCGTTACGGGCGCGGGCTGGTTTGCCTGGCCCTGACCGAAGAACGCGCCGATTATCTGCGGCTCGGCCCCATGACGCAGCAGAACTCATCGCGGTTCGGAACGGCTTTTACCGAGACGATCGAGGCGCGGGAAGGCGTTACGACGGGCATTTCGGCCTACGACCGCGCGCACACGATTAAGGTTGCGATCGATCCGCGCTCGACGGCGCATGATCTGGCGCGACCCGGGCATGTGTTTCCGCTGCGGGCTCGGAAAGGTGGCGTATTGGTGCGAGCAGGACAAACCGAGGCGTCGGTGGATCTGGCGCGGCTGGCCGGGCTGATTCCGGCCGGTGTGATCTGCGAAGTAATGAAAGATGACGGCACCATGGCGCGCGTGCCCGATCTGGTCGAATTTTGTAACCAGCACGGTCTCAAAATGCTCACCGTGGCGGAGCTGATCCGTTATCGGTTGCAGCACGAGCGCTACATCGTGCGCGTGGCGGAGAGCGTGATGCCGACCGCCTGGGGCGAATTTCGGATGATCGCCTACGAGAGCGAGGTGCATGGCGGGGAGAGCCATGTGGCGCTGGTGCGGGGTGAGATAAATCAGGACGGCGACGCAGCATCGAAAGAACCGGTATTGGTTCGCGTGCATTCGCACTGCCTGGCTGGTGACGTATTTGGCACCACGCTGTGCGACTGCCAGCGCACGATGGAGCAGTCGCTGCGGATGATTGCCGAAGCCGGGCGTGGTGCGCTCATTTACCTGCACAATGCCGGCCGCGGGTTCGAGATCGACCGAACGGTCACGCCAGGCCGGATCGTTTTTCATCGCGAGGCGCGAGCGCGGGAAGGGCACGAGGCGCGGCATCAGCGCATCCTCCGCGAAGTAGGTCTGGGCGGGCAAATTCTGGCGGACTTGGGGATTCATCGCATCCGGCTGCTGAGCAATACGCCGACCCACGTGCCGGCACTACAGGGCTTCAGCGTGGAAATTGTGGAGCAAGTGGCGATTCCGCTCGACAAAAGTGCGGCAGCGGTTCGAGCGGAACGCTCGCTGGGCGCGGGCATCTGAACTACACCGTTGCGGAGACGTCTTCGCCCGGTTGCGGCAAACCCTGAAGAAGCGACTGGGCGGCAAGATCGTGGCGGAGCTGCTCGATCGTGCTGAACAGGATGGCGTGCAGGCCGAATTCCTGGGCGGCGCGGATGTTGGTCGCATTGTCGTCTATGAAAACAGCTTCCTGCGGCTCAACGCCTAGTTCAGTGCAGGTGAAGCTGTAGATAGCCGGGTCGGGCTTGGCGATGCCGAGCTCGCACGACCAGGTGAGTTGCGAAAAATTGGCAAGCCAAGCAAATTCCTGGCGCATGGTGCTGAGCACTTCGGGACCCATGTTGGAGAGAATCGCGGTCAACAGGCCGGCTCCCTGAAGAGCGGTGGCCCAGGCGAGCATCGGCTGGTTGATCGAAGTCCACATGAGCACATCGGACCTGATGAGCGTGCCAATTTGTTCCGGCGAGAAGTCGAGGTCGGCATCGTGGGCAAATTTGGCCCAATAACCAAGGCCGTCGAAGAGGCCGAGGTCGTAGCCGTGGCGATCGCGCCAGTAGAGGCGGTCGAAGGCGGCAGCATCGAGGCCAGTAATTTGGCAGAGGCGTTGATGTGCGGCCGGGTTTTGGGTGCAGAGAACCTGGCCGTAGTCGAAGATGACAGCGCGGATGGGCATCAAGAACAGGGTACAAGGGACATGCGACAGCTGGTAGCCAGTAGCCGTTAGCAAAATTCATATCCGTGAAAGGATGATGGATGCGATTCTCACAGAGGACGGCGTGGGATGTGGAAGAGACGCAACTGGCGCGGGCCCTGCGGGAGCGGCGCGAGCGCGGGCTGGAGATTCTGGATCTGACCGCATCGAATCCGACCCAGTGTGGCTTTGCCTATGACGAGACCGGGATTCTCGGGGCACTGGGTGCGCGCGAGGCACTCATTTATGATCCCGACCCACGCGGGATGCTTTCGGCGCGGGAGGCCGTGTGCCGGTATTACGCCGAGCGAGAGGCGTTGATTTCGCCGGAACAGATGTTTTTGACGACGGGTACGAGCGAAGCCTACAGCTGGCTGTTTCGGCTGCTATGCGACCCGGGCGATGAGGTGCTGATTGCGCAGCCGAGCTATCCACTATTCGATTTTGTGGCGCAGATCGACGATGTGCGCCTGGTGCCGTATCCGCTTGTGTACGACCACGGATGGCAGATCGATTTTGGCGGGTTGCGGGAGTGCGTGACCGCAAAAACGAAGGCGATTGCGCTGGTGCATCCGAACAATCCCACGGGACACTTTACGAAGGATGCGGAGCGGCGAGAGCTGGAAAACATCTGCCAGCAGCGGGGACTGGCACTGATTGTGGATGAAGTGTTCCTGGATTACGCAATGCCAGGCAACGAGGGCGCGGCGCGGAGTTTTGCCGGAGGGGAGCATCCGGTCGTGACGTTTGTGCTGAGCGGCATCAGCAAGATTGCAGCATTGCCGCAGATGAAAGCGGCGTGGATTGCGGCGTTTGGTCCGGAACGGGAGCTGAAGGACGCACTGGGCCGGCTGGAGGTGGTTGCCGATACGTTTCTTTCGATGAACGCGCCCGTGCAGTGTGCGTTGCCAGCGTGGCTGGAGGGAGCGAGAACGGTCCAGGAGCAGATTCGCGCACGGACTGTGACAAATCTGGAGAATTTGGATCGGATTCTGTTACAGAATCGGCAGCTGACGCGGCTGGAGGTCGAGGCGGGGTGGTACGCGGTGCTGCGGGTACCGGCTCTGATGAGCGATGAGGATCTGGCAGTACGGCTTGTGGAAGAGCGCGGGGTGAGCGTGCATCCGGGGTACTTTTTCGGGTTTGGTGGGGAGGGCTGGCTGGTGGTGAGTTTGCTGACGCCGGAAGAGGCCTTCAAAAAGGGCGTGGAGGAGCTGGGCTCAGGCTTTCAGAGGGATCGAGCCGAGGGATAACCGGCGCTCGCGGGTGGATGGAATTATTGAACGACGTGGAGGGTTCGTGACCAGCGGGTTCTGGTGAAGAAGTGGAAAACCTCGTCGACGCCGGCGGCAGCGCGCTGGGAAAGCGGTGCATCGTCAGGTAATTCGGGAGTTTCGATGGACCAGTAAACGAAAAGCGGCCGTCCGAGAATATTGGCGCGGGGAACGAAACCCCAGTAGCGGCTATCGAGTGAATTTTGGCGGTTGTCGCCCATGACGAAGTAGCTGTCTTGCGGTACCAACAGATTCCCATCGCGGATGTATTGCGGCAGAGCGACGGACCATTCAGCGGTGACGCCTGGCTCGAACGTGGGTGCGACGGATGGGAAATCGTCAATGTAAGGGTTGTAATCGGCGGCGGTGGGCTTCGCGGCAAATGGTTCGGTTTGCGCCGCACCGTTGAGGTAAACGATTCCGTCGCGAAGGTGGATGTGGTCACCGGGGATTCCAATGACGCGCTTGACCAGGGTCATGTGATCCCCGCTGGTTTCGGGAATCGGCTTGTGGAAGACGATGATGTCTCCGCGGTGGACCTGTTCGTAGCGGAGGGGAGCCCAGGATGTGGCAGGCGCGAAACCGGCTCGGTCTACCAGGATATGGTCGCCGACGAGGACAGTGCTGGCCATCGACGCCGACGGTATGGCGAAGTTCTGGAAAAGAAAGGCAAAGACAAAGAGGACCACGGCAATCATGCCGCAGTTGGAAGAGAAACTTGCCAGCCGGGACTCACGTGTGGTGGAGAGGGGTCTAGCGGGAGGGCGACGCGTGGCAGGCGATCCTCTGCGTTTCGTCATGGGGCCCCCAGTTTAGCACCACAAAATCGAGCTAAAGAATGTTGACGGCGCGGGCGGCGAGGAGGGCAATGGTCGCCAGCGAGATCAGCGACTGGATCATCATCAGGACCTTGGCCCAGCGCGACAGGACCGGCACGTCGGTGGGCGAAAAAGCGGTCGAGGTATTGAAGGCGAGAAACAGGTAGTCGATGAAGCCGGGGTTCCAGCACTGCTCGCCCATGGCGATGCGGGCCTGCTGGTCGAGGGTCATCTGCGGGAAAAGAAACGCGCCGTCAGTGTGGACGCCGCGCACTTCGCGGGCGGCCGGTCCGCCGCCATCGAGACGCCAGTACCAGGAGGCGAAAACGAGAATATTGGTGAACCAGAGGGCTGCGGCCGATTCCAGCAGGTTGAGGGGAGATTGTTTGTGTCCGGGAAGTGCAGCGATGAGGAGGCCGAGAGACCAGACCATATCCGCAGTGACGAGGGCTGTGAGCAGGTAGCCGAGAATGCGAGCCACATTGTCGAGGCCACGGAGGTGCGCCCAGACAGTAGGGATGGTGAGAATGCCGACAACGGCGAGGAGCAGCCAGTCCGGACCGACGGAAAGGGATTCGGGGAGGGCGAGACGGAGTCCACCGACGGCGAGGAGGGCGAGCATGGCGGGCCAGCGGGGCTCGACTCTTAGTTTGGGTTTTGTCGACGTTGCGGCCATGAGTTATAGGTTGCGGAGGTAGTTGAGGATTTCAGGAGTGGTCCAGTCCTGGGCGCCGATGAATTTGCGGCGGACGATGCCGCGGGAATCGATGATGTAGGTTTCGGGCGGGCGCGTGGTGTCGAAGGCAGTGTTGGACTGGTTGCTGGTGTCGTTAATGACGGTCATATTGTGGAGATTGTTATCGCTCAGGTACTGACGATAGTCGGCGGGTGTTGTATCGAAGGCGACGGCGACGACGACAATGTTGGGAACGTGTTGCTGGAGCTGTTCGAGGGAAGGCCACTCGGCCGCGCAGTAGACGCACCAGCTGGCCCAGAAATTGAGGACGACGGTTTTGCCGCGGTAGTCGCGGAGGGAGACGGTCTGCGCGCCGTTGTGGATGACGATAGCGGGAGCGCGCTCGCCCACCTGAGCGGGGTGGGAGGTGCGGTTGCAGGAAACCAGGCAACAGGCAACAGGCAACAGGCAACAGAGAAGCAGGGTGCAGGATACAGGCTGCGCGGAGCGGGGCACGGGTGAGCCGGTCACGTTCCTATAATAAGGTGAAGACCCGTGGACGCCCCGCCGCTGACGCTTTCCGTCATCATTCCCGCGCGCAACGAGAAGGATTGCCTGGGGGAGTGTCTGCGCTCGCTGGTGGTGCAGGATGAAGATGGCTGGAGACTGGGTTCCGATTGGGAAATCATCGTCGTCAACGATGCTTCGACGGATGGGACCCGGGACATTGCGGCGGGGTTTGCGGGTGTGACGGTGATCGATGCACCCACGCTGGAGCGCGGGTGGACGGGGAAGGCGAATGCCTGCTGGGCTGGTGCGCAGACGGCCACGGGCATGTGGCTGCTCTTCACCGATGCGGACACGATTCATGAACCGGGGAAGCTGCGGCTGGCGATGATTGAGGCGGAGCGGCATGAGGTGGGGATGCTGTCGTATTCACCGCGGCAAATTGTGCGCGGGCTGGCGCAGCGGGCGGTGATGCCGCTGATCTTCAGCGATCTGGCGGTCACGTATGCGCCGTCGAAGGTGAACGATCCGGCGTCGCGAGTGGCGGCGGCGAACGGGCAGTTCCTGCAGGTGCGGCGCGATGTGTATGACAAGGTTGGCGGGCATGCGGCGGTGAAGGGTTCGGTGCTGGAGGACGTGGAGCTGGCGGGCCTGGTGAAGCGGGGGAAGCTGGGGCTGCGGTTTCGCAATGCACCGGAAGCGGTGGCGGCGAAGATGTACCGGAGCTTCGGCGCGCTGGTGGAGGGATGGACGAAGAACCTGGCGCTGCTGTTTGGGAATGCGCCGATGCTGGCGGCGATACGATTGCTGCAGCTTGCGGTGCTGGTGGGTGTTCCGCTGCTGGTTTGGTTTTTGTGGTGGCTGCGGACGGAGCATCATATGTTGAACACCGGGGTGCTGGGCACCCCGATGGCGACCGCGGCGCTGGCGCTGGTTTGGCTGCGCACTTTATGGGGACTGTACGGGCGGGTGGCGAAGTCGGGATTTCCGTTCAGGGATTGTGTGCTGGCGCCGTTGGGGATTCCGCTGTACGCGGTACTGCTGTGGCGGAGCTGGTTTCGCGTGACGGTGCTGAAGCAGGTAGTCTGGAAGGGAAGAAGCCAGGGAATAGGGAATAGGGGATAGGGAACAGGAAACAGCATGATTCTGCTGACGAGGAGGGCGGAGTTTTCGGCGTCGCACTACTACTGGAACGAGCAGTGGAGCGCCGAGGAAAACGCGCGCGTCTTTGGAAAGTGTGCCAATCGTAATGGCCACGGTCACAATTACACACTGGAGGTAACGGTGGCCGGGGAAGTGGATCCAGTGACCGGGTTTGTAGTGGATTTGAAGGCTCTGAAGGATGCGATCGAGCGGGAGGTAGTGTCAGCGTACGACCACCGGCACCTGAATCTGGAGGTTCCGGAATTCAAAACGGCGCAACCGACAACGGAGAACATTGCGGTGGCGGTGTGGCAACGGCTGGAGGGGAAGATTCCGGGGGCAAAGTTGCATCGAGTGCGGGTGTATGAGATGCCGGATTTGTTCGCGGACTACTACGGGGAGGACTAGCCGTCCAGGCAAACGCGCCTTCGGCGCAAAGCACCGGTTGGAGCGAATCAATATGAAGGCATATCTGGGGCGAAGATATCGGCTAAGCGCGTCGCATCGGCTGTTTTGTGAGTCGCTGAGCGAGGCGGAGAATCAGAAGGTATATGGGAAGTGTGCCAATCCGTACGGGCATGGACACAATTACACGGTGGAAGTGAAGGTGGGCGGGGAGATCGACGAGGCGACCGGAATGGTGGTCGATCTTGGGGAACTGGATCGTTGCATCAGGAGGGAAGTGCTGGAGCCGTTCGATCACTCCAATTTGAATACGCTGGAGACCTTTCGCGGGCTGGTGCCCACGACGGAGAATCTGCTGATCGAAATCCAGAAACGGCTGCGGAAGGCGCTGCCGGAGACTTTGACCCTGGAAGTGAGAGTCGAAGAGACGTCGAATAATTTCTTCGAATATCGGGAAGAAAGCAGCGAAGGAGCGGTCGGCTGGAAAGCGGCCAGCTAAGAAGCGGTTAGCAAGAGGCGAACGGAAGGCGGGCAGAATGGGACGAACGGCAGTCAACGGGAACCGGGAGAAGCTGGACCGCGAAGTTATCGGGACAACAGGCCTCGAAAATGTAACAACGCAGGATATTTATCGGGAGATTATCCGGAGATATGACGCCGATCCGACGAGGGATGGTCTGGAAAAGACACCTGAACGGGTCGAGAAGACGCTGGAGTTTCTGACCAAGGGATACCGCGAGGACCCGAAGCAGGTGCTGCACGGGGCGCTGTTCGATGTGGCGTACGACGAGATGGTGATTGTGAAGGACATCGAGATGTACTCGCTGTGCGAGCACCACATGCTGCCGTTCTTCGGGAAAGTGCACGTGGCCTACATCCCGGACGGAAAGGTGATTGGGCTGAGCAAGGCGCCGCGGCTGGTGGATGTGTTCGCGCGGCGGCTGCAGGTGCAGGAGCGGCTGACGCGGCAGATTGCAGAGGCGATTCAGGAAGCCATCCATCCCCAGGGTGTGGGCGTGGTGATTGAGGCGCGGCACCTTTGCATGATGATGCGCGGTGTGGAGAAGCAGAATTCGTCGACGGTCACGTCGGCGATGCTGGGCGTTTTTCAGAAGCAGAACACGCGGGCGGAGTTTCTGTCGCTGATCCGGGAGCGGACAGCGTCGGCTCTCTAAGAGATTGGCCGGCCGGTAGTGGATAGCAGTCGCGGTATCGTAGTTGAGTGAATGGGCTCCTGATTCTGGATAAGCCGACCGGCATGACGTCGCACGACGTGGTGGCGCGGGTGCGGCGCGCGACGGGCGAGCAGAGTGTGGGGCATCTGGGGACACTCGATCCGATGGCGACCGGTGTGCTGCCGCTGCTGCTGGGGAAATACACGCGGCTGGCGCAATTCTTCACGACTAGCGAGAAGGCCTACGAGGGAACCATCCGGTTCGGGTTCGCGACGGATACGTATGACGCCGAGGGAAAGATGGTTGGTGAGCAACGCGCCGTGGCGCTGACCCTGGATGCGGTGCGCGCGGCTGCGGTGAAGTTTGCTGGCGAGATCGAACAGATGCCGCCACCGTTTTCTGCAAAAAAGGTAGAAGGTAAGCCGGCCTACAAACTGGCCCGAGCGGGCAAGACGCCGGACCTAAAACCGGTGAAAATCACAGTCGATGCGTTTGCGATTCAGGACGTAGAGGGAGACGCGGCGAGGTTCGCGATGCGGATTTCCGCGGGCGGATATGTGCGGGCGATTGCCCATGCGATGGGCCAAACGCTGGAATGTGGTGCGCATCTGGCAAGTCTGCGGCGAACCTCGGCGGGGTTATTCACGCTCAAGGAAGCGCTGACACTGGAGCAGGTGGATGCTCTTGCGGCGGAGGGACGGCTGGAGGAGCAAATGCCGCACCCACGGCGTCTGCTGGAGGAGATGCCGTCGGTGACGGCAGATGAGCAGACGCTGGGACGGATTCGAAACGGGATGCAGGTGAATCTTCCCGAGTATTCCGGCGCTGCGCTGGTGAAGATTTTTGAGGGGCAGCGGAACCTGGTAGCAATAGGGAAGCGTGTCGCGGGGACACTGTTTCAGCCGACGGTGGTGCTGGGGTGAAAGTCAGGTACAGGCTACGGGTTGCAGGTTGCAGGTTACGGGTCCTCCCGAGTGTCGCTGCCACCACGCAGGGACACTCGGAATCGAGCAAGACCAGGCTTTCGTTCACAGCTTGTTATCCGCGGCGGTAAGCGTTGTGCTTGTTGCGATAGATGGCGCGCGCGGCGCGGTTGAGGCGATGGTTGAGCACGGCGCGATCGCGGCGAGTGAGGCGGCCGTAATCTGCTCGGCGCATGGCGCGTTCCTGGTGGTTAATGGACATCTCACGTCCTTCGAGGCGGTAGGTTTCGCGCGGCGTGAGCTGACCGGAGCGGATGCCCTGTGCGATCCGGCCCTGCTGATCGGCCTTGCGCTGGTTAATGGTCTGGGCCGAAGCGGCCATCCCGACGGTGCTGGCCAGGGCGAGAAGAGCGGTGGCAACGATTGAGAGTTTCATGATGTGGGTCTCCTTCAGGGCGATGGACTTTGTTGCTCAAGTGCGTTGTCATTCGCCTTTCGGAAAGTGAAAACACGGAGGGTGGAATTAGTTGTTGCAGGATGGGCGCAACTAAGCAGCCGGTCGCGGGTCGCTGCTGCGTGGTTTTGTGGTTATTTGTGCAGTAGAGGCAGCAAAAGCGGCAGGAAGTTGTCGGCTACGAGTTGAGCGCCCTTAGCTGTCGGATGGATGCCATCGTCCTGGATGGCGTTGGGGACGGTGTAGACATGGGAGTAAAGCTCGGGAAGGAGCGAGACATGGTACTTGTCAGCAGTGAGGCGGAAACTTTCGTTGAACTGCTGGATGTAATCGGCGCCGTAGTTAGGCGGGAGAGTGATGCCGGCAAGGACGACCTTGCTGCCGGCGCGAAGAAGAGTAGAGACGATGGTATCGAGGTTTCGTCGCGTGTCTGCAATGGGCAGGCCGCGGAGACCGTCGTTGCCGCCGAATTCAACGATAACCACCGCAGGGTGCAGGCGCAGGACTTCGGGAAGGCGGTCGACGCCGTCCTTGGTGGTGTTGCCGCTGATTCCCAAGTTCACAACTTTGTAGTGATAGCCGCGGTTATCGAGATCGGTCTGTAGATCGTCGGGGTAGCTACGGCCAGGCTCGACGCCGTAGCCGGCAGTGATGCTGTCTCCAAAGCAAACGATGACGGGAACGGGATGGTGCGCGGCAGCGTATGAGTTGAGAGGGAGAAGAAGCGCGGCGATGAGGGCGACGCGGGAAGACATGTCATATCCATTATCAATAACCGAAGCCACGGGACCTCGGTAAGTGTGGCAAAACGGAATGGCCGGAGCAGGAGACAATGAAGGAGAGGGCAGAGGAGAGCGGATGATCGAGGTCAGGGGATTGAAGAAGTCCATACGGAACGGGACGCGGACGGTGGATATTCTGCGGGGAATCGATCTCGTGATTCCGAAGGGGCAGTTTGCGGCGATCATGGGCGCGAGCGGCAGCGGGAAGAGCACGCTGCTGGGTCTGTTGGCGGGGCTCGACTCGCCAACTGAGGGAGAGGTGATCCTGGACGGGATCGCGATCAGCAAGCTCGAGGAGGACAAGTTGGCGGAGGTGCGCGGGCAGCGAATCGGGTTCGTGTTTCAGTCGTACCAGCTGATTCCAACGCTGACGGCGCTGGAAAACGTGATGTTGCCGCACGAACTGAATGCGCGCGGCGATGCGCGGAAGAAGGCCGAGGCGCTGCTGACCGCGGTGGGGCTCGAGGACCGGCTGCATCATTATCCTGTGCAGCTATCCGGCGGAGAACAGCAGAGAGTAGCGCTGGCGCGGGCGTTTGTGCTGGATCCGCCCATTGTGCTGGCTGATGAGCCGACGGGGAATCTGGATTCGGCAAACGGACAGCATGTGCTGGAGCTGCTGGGAGAGCGACAGCGGGAGAACGAAACGACGTTGATCCTGGTCACGCACGACCCACAGATTGCGGCGCGAGCGGATCGGAGGATCGTGCTGCGAGATGGAGCGGTGGTGGCCGACGATCTGCAGGGACTGGCCGGGACTGGCCGTCCAGGCGACCGCGCCTTCGGCGCAGATACGGTAACCACGCGATGAGCGCGCAGGAGGATCTGATCCGCAAGAAGCAACCGCTGCCGTGGAGCGTTGCGGCCAGGATTGCGTGGCGCGAGTTGCGGGCCGGGAAGGCGAAGTTTCTGTTTGTGCTGCTCTCGGTGGCGATTGGGGTGGCGGCACTGACCGGAGTGCGCGGGTTCAGCCAATCGTTTGCGCGGACGCTGCTGGAGCAGGCGCGGAGCATCATGGCGGGAGATTTGTCGGCGCGAATGTTTCGGCAAACAACGCCGGCAGAGGCGATGCAGCTGGATAAGCTCGCTGAACCGAAGTCCGGGCTGGGTGTGCGGCGGACGGTCGTGACGGAGACCGTCTCGATGGCGATGGTGCAGGGCGATCCTGTGCCGCTGCTGGTGACGCTGAAGGCGGTGGACCCGAGCGAGTATCCATTTTATGGGACTGTGGTGCTCTCGACCGGGCAGAGTTTGCGCGAGGCGCTGACCGACGACACCGTGGTTGTGGACGACAATCTACTGGTGCGGCTGCGCGCGAGGGTGGGCGATCAGCTGAAGATCGGGGGGCGGTGGTTCCGGATTGCAGCAGTGATTGAGAAGGAACCCGACCGCATGACGGCAGGCGTGGGCCTGGGGCCGCGGGTGATGATGACGCGGCAAGCCATGGACGAAACCGGGCTGCTGCAGCCGGGAAGCCGCGCGACGGAGCGCTACCTGTTTGCGCTGGGTGACAAGTTGAAGGTGGCCGATGTGCGAGCGCAGATTGAGAAGATTTTGCCCGACGCGCAGGTGACGGATTTTCGGGAGACGAGCCCGGCGCTGACCCAGGGCGTGGATCGGGCGACGGGTTTGCTCAGTTTGATTTGTCTGGTAGCGATGGTGCTGGGCGCAATCGGTGTGGGGATGGCGATGCGCGCGCACCTGCAGCAGCGGATCGAGATTCTGGCGATCATGAAGTCGATCGGGGCGCGGTCGTCGGACATTTTGCGGATTTATTTGATTCAAACATTATTCCTTGGAGTGGCGGGTGCGCTGATCGGAGTGGTTCTGGGACTGGGCGTGGAGTATGCGTTTCCGACGGTGCTGGGCAAGCTGCTGCCGCTCAGGCCGGAGATTCGGCTGCCGCCCAGCCCGGTGCTGGCGGCGCTGGGCACGGGAATTCTGACGACGCTGCTGTTTTGCTTGCCGCCATTGCTGGATGTGCGAAATGTGCGGCCGAGCCTGGTCTTGCGCAGGATGGTGGAGTCAGGCGATGGGACCGGATTCGCCGGGTGGCTGCACGAGCACAAACTGCAGCTGGTGTCGGTAGTGGTGATTCTGGCTGGACTGGGCGGGATTGCCGCGGCGCTGGCGGATTCGTGGCTGGTGGGAAAGTGGTTTGCGGCGTGCCTGGCAGGGCTGTTGGTGTTCATCCTCGGGCTGTCGGCCGTTACTTTGCGTGCGTTGCGGGCATTTTTGTCACGGACACGGTTACATTTGCAATCGGCGCTGCGCCATGGGCTGGCGAATCTGTATCGTCCAGGGAACCAGTCGGCGGCAGTGCTGGCGGCGCTGGGGACCGGGGTGATGCTGATCCTGAGCGTCTTCCTGATGCAGCGATCGATTGTGAACGCGCTGCATGAAGACGTGAAGCCGGACACGCCGAATCTGTTTCTGATCGATATGAGCACCGATGAGCTGCCGGGAATTCGTGCGGAGCTGAAGAAACAGCCGGGTGTGCTGGGCGAGCTGGAGACGATTCCGATTGTGTCGGCGCGCGTGGAGTCGATTGACGGAGTGGCCGCCGACGACCTGAATGTGAAGAACTATCCCAAGCGGGCATTGCGAAATTCGACGCTGTCGTGGTCCGATGCGGCACCGCAGGGGATGAAAGTCACGGAAGGGAAGTGGTGGACAGGGGAAGGTGGGACCGACCTTGCCGTGGCGGATTTTCTGGCCAAGCGGCTGAACCTGAAGATTGGTTCGCAGGTGACGTTTATTGCGGGCGACAAGCAAATCCCGACCAGAGTCGCGGCCATTTACAAGGTGGAGGGGGAGCATGCGTTTGCACGGAGCGAGTTTGTGCTGCCGCAGGCGCTGCTCGAGGGGCAGCCAACGGTATGGTATGGGGATTTTCACGCGCGCCCGAATGCTATTCCAGAGATCGAGCGGGCGCTGTTCGCGACCTATCCGACCGTGACCGTGATTAACATCGCGGACATTCTGCAGACGATCACAGGTGTAGTGGATCAGATCACAATTGTGATTCGGTTCCTGGCTGGTTTTTCGATTTTGTCGGGACTGATCATTCTGGCGTCGAGTGTAGCGAGCACGCGGTTCCGGCGAATTCGGGAAGTCGTGGTGCTGAAGACGCTGGGCGCGACGAGGAATCGGATCGCGACGGTGTTCAGCGTGGAGTTTGTGGTGCTGGGAGTGCTGGCAGGGGCGGTAGGAGCGCTGTTTGCGAATCTGCTTTCACGGATTTTACTGCACCGGATGGATGTGGTGTTCGAGCGCGATGTGCGGGGGTCGCTGACGGCGGTGGCGGCGACGGCGGTACTGGCAGTGATGACGGGGTGGATCGCGAGCTTCAGGATTCTGGGACAGAAGCCACTGGAAGTGCTGCGGGAAGAGTAAGGCCGAAGAACAGGTACAAGGACGGAATGGCACCTGGTCTTCGCCACAATCGCGAACCCATCGGCAGGAGCGATGACGTGAGGGTGGCCGCCGCAATGTATTGGGAAAGACGCCTGAGCGGACGGGTTTGCGATTGACCCACCTGCGCAGTGCCGATAGTATGAAAAGGCGGTGCTCGCGCCGCGACCCACCTGAAGACTGCCCCCTCGTTCAACGGCAGGACAGCTGACTCTGGATCAGCATATCGGGGTTCGAATCCCTGGGGGGCAGCCAACTGAAAATAAAACAGTTGCGCGCGTTTCGCCCTTCCTTCGAAAACCCGAATATGACGTAAAACATGACATAGCTCACCGATTTTCCTGCTGAGCTCGCTTCGCGTTGCGTTCATTCACCAGCTCGGCGAGGCCTTTCATCTCCGGATGCAGATATCGTTGCGTCGTGGTGACGCTGCGGTGACCCAGCATCTCACCAACCAGAACGATGTTGCCGGTTCGGTCGAGCATGTCGGTTGCGAACGAGTGGCGTGCGGAGTAAAGCACGACACCTTTCGGGAGTTGTGCCTCTTTGCGAACTGCGGAAAACTGCTTCGCAACAGAAAAGTAGCTGATGTGCCTTTTCTTCCTGCGTTTCGATGGAAAGACCCACGGCGACCCGGTCGCCGTCTGCCGTTCGGTCAGAC
>CAVWJR010000002.1:0-1100708 GCA_963755485.1 uncultured Acidobacteriaceae bacterium
CTACGTCTGACGCTGAATCGACTCCAGGAGAAGAATCTGCCGATAACCCGGCTCTCCGTGAACTCCGGCGAGCGCTGAAAACACCCCCAACTACCTATCGTGGATACGCCTGCCCGTTCTAAGCAATGCCGTGATCACCTGAACGCATCATCGACAATTTACTCTGCTGCGAACTTCCCGGGGCTAGCCATCCACCGCTGACGAGGACCCGACAGGCTCGGTAACCAATACAGAAATCTCCAGACGAGACCGAGGATCACTGTGTCCCTCAGGCCCACGACGTAGCCACCCACTGTGTTTTCCGATGAAATGAATATCAGCATGAGCGTAATGGCTACAGCGATCTGACCTTCGCGGCTCAGCAGATGCCGACTTAGCGCGACGATACACAACGCGAGAAAACACATAGCTACGGGGTACAGCATGACCCCAGGAACACCAAAGTCAATGATGCCCCCCGTGAGAATGGAGTTGGACATATCCTCATCGGGCAAGCCAAAATGTTCGTTAGCCACATCCTCCTCTTCTCCGATATGCCGCACGGCATCTTTATTCTGCCCGAATAAGTGATAAACCGCATCGGGGACCGCCATTCTCGCGCCCTGGTAAATATCCTGACCGAGCATCGGAGAAGGTGTATTGCCTCCCCTGGCCAGCCAGGAGAGATAGCGAAGCGCCCATGCGGTGCGATCCGATACATTGTCAGCGAGCGCGGTACCGATTTCTCCCGGACTACGGAAGGATGTGGCCGCAGCAGACTCGACGATGCTAACGACGGAGTGGTTGCCCTCTCCCATCTCCCAGGTTGCCATTCGAAGTCCGTAGAAGGCGAAAATCGCCATTCCGAGGCCAATAATGGTAATTAGGGCGAGAATGACTTTTTTGGGAAAAGACATGCGCCATCTGATTCGCCATCTGGGATCGATTAGTGCGGGGACAGCCATGAAAGCGACCAGAACCAGGAATATAAGAGCTCGACGATCGGCTGTAGCCGCAACTATGAATGATGCCAGGGCGATCGCCGACAATCGTAGCCGTCGCATACCTGCCGATTGAATTGCACCAGCGACGGCGAGCGGAAATACCAGCCCATGCAGGGTGCCCGCCAGACTGGAAAGGATTGTGACTCTGCCCGTGCCCTCCGCAGCCACTGTCCCGTTAAGGCTGGTGCTTCCGCGAAAAATTGAAATAGCAATCAGCACTAAGCCAACCCAGAGAAAGCGTTCGCCCTTCGAACTGAGAGGTATCGCGTGCCAATCCTGGATCAGTGGAGGCTCGGCATATCCGGAAATCACCAGGACCGCACATGCCAGCATCACCAGCATCAACGCATACGCGGCCCAACTGATCTCTACGCCGAGCAGCGCAACCGGGCTATACCCCCCGAGAACCGCTGTACCCTCATTAATGATCATGTTGGCGCAATAGTCAGCGAGCAAACCGGCGCACAGCAGCCAGGTTAGCTTTACAGGCAGCGTACGTTTCATGAATCCGTAAATGATCCACATCGCGCCGCCGGTGCCCACAACGCTGCAGAGAACAATCGTCACGGTACCGGGAAACAAGGCAAGACTGCCAGCGATTATTCCAAAGATGCAAGCAAGGATAATCACCAGGCTGCCTCACAACCTCGCCGATTAGCCGTTGAAAAATCGGTCACTGCCACGCGAGCGAGCGCCACGCGTCGGATATAATACGCTGCGATCATGTTATGGCACGCGATAAATCAATGAATCGACAGCGCCCGTAGCCACGCTGGCACCGCCCATACTCATTCCAGCCTTGAATCCACTGGTTGGTACCAGCAGCACATCGTCGGATGCGAGAGCGATATCTTTTTCCTTGCCCTGCATCACCTTCTTCAGATCCATCTGGATTTCCACATGTTGATCATCCGGGGACTTTCGGATGACGACTACCTTCGAGAGAGCTGCACCGAAATTCAGACCGCCGGCCATGGCAATAGCTCGCATCACCGTCACGGGCGAGTTACTCGACAGAGGAATCGCCGAAGGGGTCTTAACCTGACCAATGACAAAAACGCTGCCAACTTTCGAAACGATCACAGTATCGCCAGCCATCAGTGGGATATTCGTGGCATCGGTATTTTTAGGATCGGTTCCCAGAATGACAGTGATAGGATTGGCTTCGCCCGGACGGCGGATCGTAATGGTGTGACTGGCCAGAGGAGTAAACCCTCCGCAGGCCGAGATAACATCCAGGAGGCGAAGCTGCCCAAATGCCGGCACCGGCGCGGGCTTTTGAACTTCCCCGATAACGGTAATCACGCGGGTTGGGGAACCGACCAGACTTACCGAGACCTGAGGGTCGACGAGAATACCTTTATCCTTCAGGCTTTTCTCAAGAAATAGAGCGGCCTCAGGCGGTGTCATTCCCGCAACTTCAACGGCACCGAGATAAGGAAGCACAATTTCGCCCTGCGCACCCACCTTGATTCCGCTCGTGCTGCCGCCGCCCGAACCCGGATTATCAATCGTCGTTGAGGACGTCGTGGTCAGTTCCGGTGCACCGTACGTTTCAATTGCGATGACGTCTCCAGGCCTGATCTTCACGTCGCTGTATTGTGCGTTCAAAGCCGACGCGGGAGTGGCCATGCCCGGCGAAGGCGAACTAACTGCTGGGCCGGCAAACTGCGCCATCGCTGTAGCCGCTCCGAAGAGCAGGCCGCAGCCGACCCCTGCGAATCCTCGTATCCATCCGTGCCGAACATTCATCTCTTTGCTCCGACCAATCCAGCGCATCAACAACGAAAGGCTACTTCCCATATTCATAGGTGTAGTAACCCAGATAGCCGTAATATTCCGGCAGCGACGCATCGACCCCGTTAAACACAAATCCGTATACCTTGACGTCGAGGTCACCAAGGATCTGCGCCGCGCGCGCCAACATCCGGCGTGTGCAATAACCCTGCCGGATAACCAGCACCATGCCGTCGGCCTGAGTCGCCACAATCGCCGGATCCGTAACCGACAACATGGGCGGCGTGTCGAAGATAACGTAGTCGTACCTTTGCCGCAGCTGGCGCATTACTTCCGCCATTTGATCGGATGACAGCAAATCCGCGGGCAAGGGAGGCACGGTTCCCGAGGGAATCACATCCAGCGTTGTCAGCGTCTCGTGGGTTTGTGTAACTTCTTCGAGCGTGAAGTAGCCAGTCAGGACTTCTGACAAGCCCTTGCCTCCTTCGAGGCGCAGGCGTTTGTAGACGGAGGGGCGCCGCATATCGGTGTCCACCAGGGCGACCTTCTTACCCCCCTGGGCTAGAACCGCGGCCATATTCACGGAGACAGTCGACTTCCCCTCGCCGGGTTGACAGCTGGTAACTGCGATCACCTTCGATTCGCGCGAAGTTGTCGACAATCGCATCGAGGTGCGGAGAGCCCGGAATGACTCCGCGAACGGCGATCTTGGATCTCTTAGTAACTCGGGACCAACCACCCATTCCAGATCGCTCCCTTTGTTCTTCCAGTGGCTCTGCGGGATCATCGCCAGCGAGGGCAGACCCAGGATTTCCTGAATCTCATGCGCATCGCGAAGACGCGTATCCATCTTCTCGAGGAAATACGCCAGCATCAGCCCGAGGACGCTGCCCATCGCCAGGCCGATTATCCCAAGCCGGCTCGCGCCCATGCTCGACGGGCGAATCGGCGCCGGAGCCAGGTCCACAATGTTGATATCGGCGGCATCCAGTCCCGCGTCGACCGTGGCTTCGCGCAGCCGGGCGACGATGCTCTCGTACATGCGCCGGTTGGAATCGTATTCCTGACTGAGGAGCATGTACTGCACCAGGTCGTCGCGCTGTCCGTATAAACTCTGCACCTTTCCGTTCAGCATTCCCTGGGCTTTATTTTCCGCAGTCTGAGCCAGCGCGAAGGAGTCTTTCGCTTCAGCAATAACCCGCTGTTCCTCGTCGGCAATATTCCGGTCCAGCGCTTCCTCCTGAGCTCGCAGTTGCTTCACCTGCGGATAATTCGGCCCATAGACCGGCTGCAGGTGGGCGAGATCAGCCTCGACAGTGGCCTTTTGGGTACGTAATCCGGAGAGCATGGTGTCAGAGCCAATCCCCCCAGGAGTGTTGGGCGAACTTTCCTGAATCTGATCGGGCGGCACCGATTGCAGAATCCGGTATCTCGCTTCAGCCAGGACCCGCTGCTCGGCCGCATCCGATGCGTTCTTTTCCAGATTGCCGATCTCCTGAACCATCAGGCTGTGGTCGGGATCCAGTGCCATCACTCCCAGTTTGCGCTGCAAATCCACCATGCGGTTTTGCGAGTTCTGCACCACCGCGCGCAGATCGTCCATCTGCCCCGTGAGCCACTTACTTACCTGCTGCGTGCTGTTGTAATGCGTCGAGAAGTTATTCTCGATAAACTCATTTTCCAGCGCATTCACAATCTCGGCAGATAGCCGGGGCGAAGAGCTCGTATACGCAATTGTGATCAGCTGCGTGCGCGGAACCCGCGAGACATCCAGGCCCCCGCGCAGACGACCCAGAACGGCGTAACGAACCAGGGGATCGTCGAGACTGCCGTGCAGCATGGGCAGGGTTTTGTGCCCGAAGAACGACGATTTGGAGGTGGTCGAACTGCTTCCTCCAAGGAATACAGGATCGTCGGTGAGTTTTAGTTTCTCCGCTACAGCCAAAAGGAGTTTGTCGCTGTCGAGGATACGAATATCGCTTTCCATCACAACGTCGAGCGTGCCCATTCCGGCGCCCAGAGCGGCCGTGAGCGACTCCTTAAACTCCGACGCCGACCCCGGCTGAATCTGCACCTCTCCGGTGGCCGTGTACAGCTTCCCGCGAATCAGGCCGGCCGTGCCGGCAATCACCGCCGCTCCCAGAGCAAAGCAAATCAGGAGCACGCGCCGCTTCCGGATAATGAGCCATAGATCGGTAAGGGAAACCTCCCTGGTCTCCGGGGGGGCCGCAGACGCCGGCTTGCTGCGAATCAACTGTTGCACTTAACCTCTCAATGTTTCGAATTCCCGCCAGGAATTCGAGATTGACGACCGTCGCCGTAAATCGCCGCTGCCAACAAGCCGCTCGCGCGGTGGTATGAGTAACGAAGGGCTTGCTTCCGGACCGTCCACAGAAGCAGAGCCGCGCGGGTGGTGCGCATGCATTTCGCCCCGGATGTCGTCGCTCTGCGGCAAAGCGTGCCTTCAGTTTACCGCCCTGTTTCCTCGCCGGTCAATCGAGCCACAGCCGCTCTGACTTTGGCTGGAGCTTAGAGAGGTGCTAGCTCCGTTTCGGTTGCCTGCGCCGCCGAGTAACTTCGGGCGAGGAACCACTCACACCTGTTCAGCCCAGGCGGGAGCTCTGGCTGCCAGGGGCTTCCACCGGGTAGGCGCGTGCCCCAGCCGGATCAGCGCCGGGATATCCTCGGCCCGCTGAGGCGGTGCGAACAGGTATCCCTGCATCATGTCGCATCGCATTGCAGCCAGGGCTTCGGCTTGTTCTTCGCGCTCCACACCCTCCGCCACCACCTCCAGACCCAGGCTGTGGGCGAGCGAAAGAATGGCCTGGACCAGCGCGCTGGTGCCGTTCGATTGACATACCCTTTCCACAAAAGTCCGGTCGATCTTTAGCCTCTCGATGGGTAATTGATGCAGGTGCTGCAGGGACGAGTAGCCTGTCCCAAAATCGTCCACTGAAAAATGGACCCCGAGGTCGGCCAAATCGCGCATCTGGCGCGCCAGGTCCTCCAGATTGCGCATGACCGTGGTTTCCGTCATTTCGATCTCCAGCGTTTCCGGCGCCACTCCGGTTTCCAGAACCGCCTGCCGCACCTGGCGCGAAAAGTCCATCCGCATAAACTGCAGAGGAGAAACGTTGATGGCGATCCGCGGAACGTCCAGCCCCTGCCGCCGCCATTCCTCGCTTTGCCGGCACACCTCCCGCAGCACCCAGTTGCCCAGAGGCACAATGAGCCCGCTCTCCTCTGCGACAGGAATGAACCGCTCCGGGCTCACGACGCCGAATTTCGGGTGCCGCAGCCGCAGCAGCGCCTCCAGGCCGCACATACCCCCGTGCGTGCGGTATTCGGGCTGGTAGTACATCTCGAGGCCGCCTTCTTTCAGCGCGCGCCTCATGAAGAGTTCAATCTCGTTGGCTTCGGTGGTGGACTGGCTGATTTCCTGCGAGACCAGCACGTAGTCGTTGCCGCCTGATCGCTTGACGCGGTACATCGCGGTGTCGGCGCTGCGCCATAAGGCCGCCGCATCGGCGCCGTGGTCCGGGTACAAGGCAATGCCAAAGCTCGCGGTCACGTCGATCGGATACTGATCGGCGATGAAGGGCTTGCGCAGGGTGGCCAGCAAGTCGTCGACGACGCGCGTGGCATCCTCGGCCGATACCAGGTCCCCAACCACTACCGTGAACTCCTCGCCTCCCGAACGCGCCACGGTATCCTCCGCGCGCAACCGGCTCTTCAGCCTTTCTGCCACCATCTTCAGGCACTGATCGCCCACGGCGTGGCCATACGTGTCGTTGATCTGCTTGAAGCGATCGATGTCCAGACAGATGACCGCGGCCTTCTTGCCGCGGCGCGCCGCCGAGTTCAGCGCGTGCTCCATGCGATCCAGCAGCAACAACCGGTTGGGCAAACCGGTCAGCATGTCGTGATGCGCCTGATGCAGCAGCCTGTGATGCAGCTGCTGGCGCTCGGTTACGTCCTGCACGAGTGAGAAACGCGCCGTTCTGCCCTTGAACTGAATGTTGTGGGCGGAAATCTCTACCTGGATGCGCCGTCCATCGCGCAGAATATGGGTCCACGGACCCGAAACGATGACGTTCTCAGCCACCACCTTAGCCAGGGTCTGCTCCAGCGCCTGCACTTCCTCGGCGGGACGAATATCTCTGAGCGTCATCCCCCTGAACTCGTCGGCGGAATATCCGTACCGGGCCACAGCGGAATCATTGACCGCGAGAAACTGCAGGGTTTCCGTGTCGAAGATCCACATGGGGTGGGGATTGTTTTCGAAGAGTACCCGGTATTCCTGGCTGCGCGCATCAGCCTCGCGTTTCTGCTCCTCCAGCAACGTCAGAATCATGCCGAACGCGACAAAATACTTCGGCACATTCCACATCTCCCCGATCACATTGAGCCGGGGCAGCAGTACGGCCAGAGTCAGCGCGCACGGAAACACTGCTCCCCATGCGGCCAGTCCCAGCGCCGTCACCAGCACTCCGGCGGTGGTTCGCCGGAATTCTTCCCAGTAAAGCAGCGCGTTCAGGAAGAAAATCTCCGAGAGCAGGGGATAGACGCTGTTGTCGATATTGCCGCTCAGCAGTTCGAACGCCAACCACGCGGTCGAGGCCGCCAGCACCACTGCGCCCCAGAGGCGAGCACGTGGAGCGCGGGCGCGGGTAGCGGTTGCGTGGCCGCCGCGGCCGAACCGCACGACCACTGCACCATAGGCGATCTGGGCCGCTGCTGCGAGCACCAGCAGAACCGGCCGGGGCGTGTTCCACAGCGTCACTGCGGTTACATAGGCGACGGCGGGAACGGTGAGCAGGAGCGCGGGGACGGCAAACTGCCAGCCCACTTCCCAAACCAGCTCGGAAGAGAGGGCGAAAGACGCGCCGCACAGCAACAGCGCGCTTTCGGCTGCAGCCGTAACCAGCTTTATCCCCCAGGGATCCGCGGGGTTCACCAGCAGAAGCCCGAAGTGAATCAGAATGAAGAACCAGCCCAGCAGCCAAAACCGGACCCGGACCGTGGCGTGCTTGCGGTAAATGGACCCAAACAGAATGACGAGCAGGCCAATGATCAGAATGTCCAGCAAGATGTTCTGCATGGAACTCGGTTTTTTCTCCGGAACTGGAGGCTCGCGCTAAACGCCGCAGCAGTAAAGATGCCGCTTGAGACTACGACGGATACCCGGGGAGATCAATCACCTGATCTAAGCATACGCCGGGAATCTTGAGTAATCATTTTGCCCTGATGCTGCGCGGCTTGTGCAACAGCTGCCTCTCAATAGTCGACAGTACCGGATTGTCCTTCGCGCATGTTATCTCGGCGGTAAGCGCACGGATCGTAATGCGCACTTTGCTACGCTTTCTCCATGTCCCGGATGCCGGCGCCAGAATCCCGCTCTCTGCGCGCCCATGTTCTGCTGATCGCCACGGTCTTCGTCTGGGGCTCGACCTTCGTCGTCGTCAAGAATGCTCTGGCCGACGTCTCTCCCCTGCTCTTCAATCTGATCCGCATGACGCTGGCCTTCGTCTGCCTGGCGCTGTTCTACCGCCGCCACTTCGGCCGCATGAACCGCAAATCCCTCCTCGCCGGCGCAGTCGTGGGTTTTTGCCTGGCCATGGGCTACCAGTTTCAGACCGCGGGGCTACGCCTCACGACCCCATCGAAGTCAGCCTTCATCACCGGCATGGTCGTGGTCCTGGTCCCCATGCTTTGCCTCATCCCCGGTCTGCGCCCGCGCACCTCGCACATTCCCCGCTGGAATGCCTGGGTGGGAGCGCTGGTCGCCTTTATCGGCATCATTTTGCTGACCACGCCGCCCGGCTCCCGCTTCGACTTTCATGCCATCGGCATGGGCGACCTGCTCACCTTCGGATGCGCTGTGGGCTTTTCCCTGCACGTGCTGGCGCTCGCGCACCTTTCGCCCCGTGTCCCCTTCGAGCAGCTCGCCGTTCTCCAGGTAGGCTTCTGCGCGGTCTTCATGGCCGCCAGCATGCCGCTGCTCGAGCATCCCTGGATTCACTGGTCCCCTCGCCTGATCCTCGCTCTTCTCATCACCGCCGTGCTGGCCACCGCGGCGGCCTTCACTGTTCAATCCTGGGCGCAGAAATACCTTCCTGCTACACACACGGCTCTCATCCTCACGCTTGAACCGGTCTTTGCCTGGCTAACCTCGTTCGTCTTCCTCGGGGAACGGCTCGGCCACCGCGGCGCGGCGGGTGCTCTCTTGATCCTCGCGGGTATCGCGCTTACTGAATTTGTCCCCGCCGCCGTGCAACCTACCTCTCACGAAGGCGTCCCACTCACATAGGGCGCGCAACAAGTCCGGTCTGTAACCCCGACGCACCAACCTGCGTCTAAGACACGCAGATGCCAACGTCCGGGAGCACTCCTTCCTGGCGCATCCCGGGTTCTATACTGGAACTGGGAGAAGCCCCAGCGCCAATCCTTAAGAATTACGAGGTACGATTCCCATGAAATCTTTTCCTGGGTGGTTCCGCTACAACCGCCTGGCTTCAAGTTTCGTCATTCTGGCCACGCTCTCCGCGGGCATTCTGATTGGCTCCATCGTTGCCCATCAGGTTCGCGGACAGGAAACCCAGGTCAACAGCTCGGACGCCACTCCGCTCAAAGTTCCCGCACCCCGCGAGCTGTCGACGGATTTTTCCCGCATCGCCAAAGAAGTCGGTCCTGCCGTCGTCAACATCAACACCGAGATTCTGCCCAAACAGCAGCAGCAGAATCGACGCCGCGGCCCGCATTACATGCAGCCGTTTCCGCAACAGCAGCAACCGCCTGACGGCGACGACGATCAGAGTCCGCAGGGCGGCCAGGATGGCCAGGGCGGCCAGGGCCAGGGTGGCCTTCAGGATTTCTTCAACCGCTTCTTCGGCGGCCAGGGCCCTGACATGGGCGGCCCCGATGACGGCCAGGAACGCGAGTCCCTCGGCTCCGGCTTCATCGTCGATCCGCGCGGCTACATCATCACCAACAACCACGTTGTCGATAAGGCTGACCGCATCTACGTTCGCCTGGCCAGCGATCCTGAAGGCAACCAGGGCCGTCCCGCGAAGCTGGTCGGCGTCGATAAGGCCACCGACATCGCGGTGCTCAAGATCCAGACGAATACCCCGCTGCCGATCGTGAAAATGGGCAACTCCGACGGAGTGCAGGTGGGCGACTGGGTCATCGCTATCGGCGAGCCCTTCGGCCTCGCCAAAACCGTCACCGCCGGCATCATCTCCAGCAAGAATCGCACCGTCGAGCCCGGCACTCCCGGCGAGTTCCAGCACTTCCTCCAGACCGATGCCGCCATCAATCCCGGCAACTCCGGCGGCCCGCTGCTGGATATGGCCGGCGAAGTCATCGGCGTCAACACCGCCATCTATACGCAGTCGGCCGGCAACGAAGGCATCGGCTTCGCCATGCCTTCCGACTCGGTCGTCGACGTCTACAACCAGATCATCGGCCCTGAGCACAAAGTCATCCGCGGCAGCATCGGCATCAGCTTCCAGCCGAATCCGCCCAGCGCCGTGGCCCGCGTTTACGGCTTCAAATCCGGCGTCATGATCAGCGCGGTCCAGACCAACCAGCCAGCGGCCAAAGCCGGACTGAAAGCCGGCGATATCATCACCACCATCGACGGTAAGCCTGTGAAGGACGGCGACGATCTGGTCGCAAACATCTCCGTGCGCAAGCCTGGTTCGACGGTCGATATCGGCTACCTGCGCAACGGCCAGAGCCTGCACGCCACCCTTACCATCGCCGACCGCGACAAGATGATGGCGGCTATCAACACTGAGGATAATGAACAGGGTCAGGAGGGGCAGAATCGCGCTCCCGGCACCATTTCACCGGCCAAGCTGGGTATCACCGTGCAGGATCTGCCTCAGGGCGCTCCGGCCAACATCCATGGTGTGCTCATCGAGTCCGTGAAGCCCGGTTCGTTTGCCGATGAAATCGGCGTCGGCAATTTCCAGGGCTGGGTGATCGCCTCCGTCAATCGTCATCCTGTCCACAATCTCCAGGAATTTCAGACTCTCGTCGCCGGCGTGCACTCCGGTGACGACGTTGTCCTTGAGATCGTGGATCCGGAGCATCCCAACGCCGGGAACGAGTATCTGGGCGGCACACTGCCGTAACCTCGCATCCCACTCCAGCAGGGCTTCTCCACCCCAAAGGTCACGAGAAGCCCCGCAGTTTGTGTTGCTTTTTGATGCCCTTCCCGTTAACCTCATCCGATAGCCTGCCGAACTGTTCCTTACGAGGGTCCATTTGCATGGTTCTCTTCAGAACCTGCCAGATCGCTGTTTTAACCGCATTCCTCGCCGCAACCCCCGCGTTCGCCACGCGGACCCACCGGGCTGCGACCTCGGGTCACGTCCAGCACCATAAGGGGAAGAAACACAAGTTCACCCCTGGGCAGCGCCAGATTGAGCCCGAGCGCGCGACGGAAATCCAGGACGCCCTCATCCGCGAGCACTACCTCAACGGTCCCAGCTTCCGGCCAGTGGGATGCAACCACCGAAGCCGCGATGCAGAAATACCAGGCCGACCACGGCTGGCAAACCAAGCTCACCCCTGACTCCCGCGCACTGATCAAGCTGGGCCTGGGCCCGCACGACGTCGGTGCGCCCGCCGCCACCGCCTCCGCTGCCAACCCGCCAGGCGCCTCCGCGGCCGCTATCCCTCACACGCCGTCTCCCGCACCCGGCACCCTGGCCTCCAGCAACTCCATCCAGAATTAACGGCAGCGCGCCCTCCCTGTTCCCCGCAACCGCTACCCTGTACCCTGCTTTCATGCCGCCTTCCACAACCACCCTGCGGGTCCGCTATGCGGAAACCGACCAGATGGGTGTCGCCTACTACGCCAATTACTTCATCTGGTGCGAAATCGGCCGCGTCGAGCTGCTGCGCCAGCTCGGCTTCGAATACAAAGACATGGAGCTGGAACACAATTGCCACCTGCCCGTCGTCGAGGCCAACTGCCGCTACAAATCGCCGGCCCGCTACGACGACCTCATCACCATCGAAACCCATGTCTCCGGCCTGCGCACCTCGGTGATCAAGTTTTCTTACCGCCTGTTCGCGGAGCGTGAAGGCGAACGGGAGTTTCTCGCCGAGGCCGAAACAGTTCACGTGTCGGTCGATCGTGAGATGCAGAAGTGCCCGCTGCCCGAGCCCTATCTCTCTGCCATCCGTACCCTGCTGGAAGCCTGAAAGCGTAGCCCTGTAGAATTCACTCCGCAGGACTTGCCGTGCGTGTCGACGGTCGGGTTCGCTTTTGCATCGGAATTACCAGGAGGAATATGAGATCCGCCACTTGGCTAACATCCGTCGCAGTCTTTTTGCTCTGCGCGCTCGTCCTCACCGGCTGCGAAACCACGCGCGTAAACAAGCGCCACGCCACCTTTGAGTCGGTCTCCGATGTGTCGACCACGCCGCATCCCGATCCCCACTTTGCATCGGTCTCCACCGGCATCCCGCCCGTCCCCGCCTCGCCGACAGCTGCAGGACCGGATGGCACGCAGCCTCTGAACGACAGCGAGGCCCGTAAAGGCCCCGGCTCGGAAAAGGGCATGCCCATGGCTCCGCGCGAGCAGCCCAAAGACCGCTTCATTCGCCAATAAGCTTTGCGGGTCGAACCGTTTCCGCAGTCCTCCCATTGAGATCTCTGTGTCCTCTGTGAACTCTGTGGTGGACCAGGCTTAGTGCGCCAGCGCGCCGGCCGGCACTGCCTCCGGCAGAATTCCTGGCCCTTCCCACAACAACAACGGCCCGCCATCGCCCAGGTTGCTCTGCGGCTCGTTCTCGATGCCTGCATCCAGATCGATCCGGATCCGGTGCCACCCGGCCTCGAGCGCCGCGCTCACGCGCACCGGCTGCACCGCGTCCCCCAGCGAGCCGCAAACCTCGATGCGCAACTCCGGGCTGCTCGCAGGCGCAAGATCGTCCAATGCCAGCGTCGCCCGCCGGCTGCTCAGCAGCGTAAAGCTGTAGCCCCCATCGGCGGGAATCTGCACCCAGCCGCTGAACTCTGTGGCGTGCTCTGCGGTTGAGGTTAGAGCCAGACCCGAACCGCTTGTCTGGGGACCCCCCTGCGCGGGGATCGCCTTGCGCGCGATTACGACGGAGCGCGAAACCCATACTTCATCGTTGGGGACCCGGCTCGCGTGCAGCAGCACACGAAAGCGACCCGACCCATCGAGCAGCGAGCCCTCAGCATCGGGAAAAGCATGCTGGACAACACCGCCCTCCGCCGTCGTGCCATCGCCAAAGAGCCACCGGTACCTCCAGCCTGGCTCCGGCGCAGTCACCCGAAACAAGACCTTCTCCCGCGGCCGAATCAGACCTGGTGAATAATCCCACGACGCATCCGTGGGTGCAGGCCCATACCCCGGCCCAGCGGCGCCCTCCTCGACTGCGAGCGGAATATCGGCATCGCCCGTTGCGACCTTCCCCGCCAGCCGCACGCCATTCAACTCCACGCCGCTTACGTGGCCCTGCAATACCGACGGCACCATCCCCGGCCCATCCATGGCGGCGATGTTCGAAAACACAATCCCGCTCGCCTCCGGGTTCGCCAGCCGAATCTGCGCGAGCGAGTAATAGTCTTCGAGCCGAATATTGCTCAACCGGTAGTCCGTGTGCGACTCCACGCCCCCGTCATCCGACCACATCTCCAGAAATCCAAACGGGATCACGCACGCGCCAAAGCCGCTGTGAATAACGTCGATGTTGTTCATCGAGACGTGCGCGCTGCGAAACGTCTTCTTCGGCCACCCCACGCGCAGGGTGTTCGAAATGCTTGTCGAGACAACGGAATCTTCGATGGTGATGTTCGTGACGTCCTCGCCGGGAATCCGCATCGCCTCGTCGGTGTAGCCATCCCAGTTCCCTTCCATCGCAAAATCATCGTCCGACGCGCGGATGAAGCAGTCCCGCACCGTCGTATCGCCGCCGCCCAGCCAGTCCATTCCGTCCTGATTGGCGTCGTGCGCCTCGCCGCCGATGATGTTCACGTTATAGAAGCCGATCCCGCGGCTGCTGCGCATCTGCACCTGCCAGGTCCGGCTCCGCACGATGCAGGTGATGCCGTCAATCTCGATATTGCTGGCGTGGTCCATCACAATACAGTGCCAGTTCTCCTTGTGCATCCAGCCTTCATCGTTGAGCGGATTCTGCGGGCCGTCGTAGAGGATGATCCCGCGCCCCTCCACATGCACATCGTGCACCTGCCATAGATTCAGCGAGCCGAAGACTACCGCTCCGGCGGCAAGATAAATATGGTCGCCGGACGCCACCGTGATGTCCTCGCGATGCACGCCGGGGCCGTAGTAGCGCACGTCCTTTGTCTTCGCGGTGATGCCGGACCGGTCCGATGGACTGCCCAACAGAAACAGCATTTCCGCGTCCGCGAAGTGGTCTCCGGGCCGCGCGATGGAGAGCTTCACCGGCCCCGGAATTGGAAACGTGATGGTCGCGCCCCGCCGCACCGGCCGGATGCCGTAGCGCATGGGCTGAATCTCCACGCCGCGATCCCAGTAGTGTGGATCGGAAGCGCGCACCGCGACGATCGCCGGTCCGTCGATATCGAAATTCAGCAGGTAGTAGCTCGAGGCCGCATGGACCACCGGCGTCCGGTGCCCGTTGATCGTAACGATGAAATCGTCGGTCCGAACTTCCTCCGGAATCGTCGCAATCCCCACATGCGTGGCCGCCAGCACCGGCGCGCAGCCCGCGATCAGCAGACCTGCCAGCAACACCACCCAACCCGCAACCACGCCCGCGATCCGGCGAATCATCGTCCGCTGTCTATGCCCCTGTGATCTTCATCGGCAGTCTCGCCGAAACGAACAGGCTGCCTGCCATCAGCAAGGTCGAGCCTATCGCCCCGACCGGCAAGGCTCGAAGCGAAACATCAGCCGGGAACCTGTAGCCTCGGCCAATCGTTGCAGCGTTCGCATTGACGGCTGAATACGGCCGCTTTCCATCCTCGCCACGACCGGCTGTGTCGTTCCCATCTTCCGTGCCAGTTCTGTCTGCGTCAGGCCGGCCCGGCTGCGGGCGGCAATCACTGCCTTCGCCACAGCAAACTCATCTTCAAGCGCCTCATACGCTTTACGGTATTTCGGCTCTTTCATCCACCGCTGATGCATTGCGGAAATCCGTGCCATCGGCTCTTCTCCCTTACAGCGCTGCCTTCGCGCGCGACAGCGCCAGTTCGATCTCCCGGCGCGGGGTTTTCTCGGTCTTCTTGATGAAAACCCGCACCATCACAACGCGGCGTCCTGTAGCCACAACATAGAGCGCCCGCGAAATTCCGCTTTTTCCCGTGAGCCGCATCTCCCACAGCCGCCCCTCGAGATGCTTCACGTGAGGCGCACCCACCCGCTCGAGCCCCATATCCTCAATCAGCCTGCATCCTCATCGGCGTTCCTGGCTACCGGCTACAGGCTACCGTCTACCGGCTGCACTTCTCACATCACTTCCGGCGCATGAATCCCCATCCACCCGAGCGACCGCACCAGCTCGCGCTCGGTCACCGCCGCCGTCGCCAGCAGCAGCTTCTTCCTGGCCGGATCCTCCTCGCTCAGAATGTGGTGCAGCCGGTAGAAATTCGAGAAGTCCTGCGCCAGCTGGAACGCATGCTTGGCCAGATACGCCGGCTCCGCCGTCTGGATGCATTGCTCCAGCAGCAGCGTCGTCTTCCCTGCCCGCAACCACACCTCCCAGATCCCGTCGCTGCCTTCGCCCGTGAGATACGGCGTCACGTCCACGCCCTCCATCGCCGCCAGCGCCTCCTCGGCCGTCGTCCCAGCTTTGCGAAAGATGCTCCGCGTCCGCACCACCGCATACTGCAGGTACGGCCCCGTCTCGCCCTCAAAGCTAAGCGCATCCTTGAAAGTCGAAACGCGATGACGGAATTCCGCGTGTACCGCAGCATGAAGTACCGCAGCGCCCCCACCGCAATCGCCCTCGCCGTCTCGTCGCGCTCGGCTTCACTCAGCTCCGGGTGTCGGCTGTCGACCTCGCCGCGCGTCGCGCGGATCAGGCTGTCGATCAGGTCATCGGCCTTCACCCCAAATCCCTTGCGCCCGGATACCTCGATGTACGGCCGCGCCCGATCCTCTTCCGAAACCTCATAGCCCAGGTCGAGCGCGCAGCGCGGCGTCAGCGCGACCATCTCATAGCTGAAATGTGTGTAGTGCGCGGCCTGCTCCGTGTAGCCCAACCCGCGCAACGCTTCAATCACGTTCGCCTGCGGATCTGACTGCCGCGAATCAATCACGTTATAGATGGCCTGCGCTCCACCAAAGTGCGGATGATCCGGCTCGCCGGTCTCCGCCGTAATCCAGCACTCCTGATTCGGATACTTGAAAAACCTCCGGTACGCAAAATCCCGTCCCAGCAAGCCAAACTTCCACAGGTGATACGCGATGTCCTTCCCTACATACGTCACCGTGCCGTTCGAGCGGACGATTACCTTCGCATCCTCATCAGGTCCCTCCGCTGACTCCCCTTCCGCCGCAGCCCTCTCCTCGGGTTCGCGAAGCGGTGCGCCTGGACGGCCAGTCCCTGCCCTTTGCATCACCCAGCAGCCCTTGTTCTTCCCCTCCGTCTCGAAATACAGCACACCCTTCGCCTTCAGCTGCTCAAACGCGAGGTCCCAGAAGTGCAGGTGGAGAATCTCGCTCTCCCGCGGCAGCAGGTCGTATTCGATCCCCAGCCGCAGCATCGTCTCCAGATGCCGCCGCAGAATCGCCGTCGACACCAGCTCTGCGACCTGCGCCGTCGCATTCCCACCAGCCTCGATCCCATGCAGCGTGTCGAGCCGCAGCTTTTTTCTGGCCGCAGCATCGGCCGGCTCCGCGTCGTACCACTGCGAAACCCGCGCATACAAATCCCAGCAGTAGTAGTCGATGCGCTCGCCATCCTCGGCCAGCTCCGTCATCAGCTCTTCCACGCCAGCCAGGTTCAGCGCCTCCAGATGCGTGAGCCCCACCACCACATCGGCCACCTGGACGCCGGTGTTGTCGACGTAGTTCTGGACGTCTACCTGTTGCCCGGCCGCGCGCAACAACTGAACAAAGGTGTCGCCGAGGATCGCGTTGCGCAGGTGCCCGACGTGCGCGGCCTTGTTGGGATTGATGCTCGTGTGCTCGACCAGAGCGTGCAGTTTTTCCGCCGGCGGCAGTGGATCTCCCGACCGCGCAAAAGCCTGCGTGAATCCGCCGCGATCAAGCCGCGCGTTGATGTACCCCGCACCCGCGACCTCAAAGCCGGCGAACCCCGGCACACTCCCCAGCGCTCCAACAATCTCCTCGGCAATCTTCTTCGGAGCTTTGCGCAGCCTGCGCGCCAGCTCAAAGGCGATCGGCGTCGCGAACTCGCCGAACTTCAGCTCCGGCGGCTGCTCCAGCACCACCGCATCGACTTCGATCCCATACAAACCGCCGAGCGCCAGGCGAATCCGCTCGGCCAATAGCTTCTGCTCTTTCAGATACACGCCAGACTCACCCACCCGTTGCGAGGAAAAGCTTGATTCTAGCAGCGCCCACGCAGCATCCCGCCGGTCAAACGCTTGCTCCCCGCCCATCCTTTAAGATGAGAACAGTGCCGGCTAGCTTTTCCGCTGACCGCGTTTTAGCTGACCGGTGTTCCGCTAACCGCTTTTTAGCTGACCGCTGTTCCGCTCCTCGTCGCCTATGCCTGAAAAGTTCTACCTCACCACCCCCATCTATTACGTCAACGCGCGCCCGCATATCGGCCACGCTTACACCACCATCGTGGCCGATACAATCGCGCGCCGCCAGCGCTCTCTCGGCATCGACACCTGGTTCCTCACCGGCACCGACGAGCACGGCCAGAAGATCGAACGAGCCGCGCGCCAGGCCAACTGCACTCCCCAGGAATACGCCAACCGCGTCTCCGCAGAATTCCGCGGCCTGTGGGACCGCATGGGCCTCACCTACGACGACTTTATCCGCACCACCGAACCACGCCACAAGCAGGCCGTCCAGCACCTCTTCGCGCTGCTCATCGAGAAGGGCTACATCTATAAGGGTTCCTACACCGGCCAGTATTGCGTCTCCGACGAGGCCTACGTCGATGTGCCGCCCGGCGCGCCCTGTCCGGACTGCGGCCGCATCACCGAGACGGTGAACGAAGAGAATTACTTCTTCAAGCTGTCGGCCTTCGAGCGCCGCCTGCTCGAACATTACGACGCGCACCCGGAGTTCATCCGCCCCGACGCCCGCCGCAACGAAGTCATCGCCTTCGTTAAATCCGGCCTGCGCGATCTCAGCGTCTCCCGCACCAGCTTCAACTGGGGCATTCCCGTCCCTGGCGACGAAAAGCACGTCATCTACGTCTGGCTCGACGCGCTGGCCAACTACATCACCGCTCTCGGCTGGGGCACCAACGACGACGCGAAGTACAAAAAGTTCTGGCCCGCCGACCTCCATCTCGTCGGCAAGGAAATCATCCGCTTCCACTGCGTCTACTGGCCCGCCTTCCTTCTCGCAGCCGGTCTGCCGCTGCCAAAATCCGTCCACGCCCACGGCTGGCTGCTCTTTGAAGAGAGCAAGATGTCCAAGTCGCGCGGCAACATCGTGCGCACAGAAACCATCCTCGAAGGCTTCGGTGCGCTCAAGCCCGATCTGCCCAAAGCCGAGCAGGATCTCTTCGCCGCCGACGTGCTGCGCTACTTCCTTCTGCGCGAAATCGTCTTCGGCCAGGACGGCGGTTTCTCCTTCGACGCCCTCGTCCAGCGCTACAACTCCGACCTCGCCAACGGCTACGGCAACCTCGTCAGCCGCACGCTCTCCATGATCGGCCGCTACTTCGACGGCCTCGTCCCCATGCCCGCTACCAGCGGCAGAGCGGTCCCGCTCGCCGGTTCGGTCAGGACCGAAATTCCCGCCGCCATCGCTGCGTGGACCACGCATTTCGACGCGCTCGACTTTTCCCGGGCGCTCGAAGCCGCCTGGGCCCTCGTGGCCTCCGTCGACGGATTCCTGACCGCCTCGGCTCCCTGGAAAAAGGACGATGACGTTACCGAGGAACAGCAGCAGGCCTGGCGCGCCACCATTCTCTACATTGCCGCCGAAACCATCCGCATCATCACCGCCCTCGTCTATCCCGTCATCCCCTACAGCGCCGCAAAAGTCTGGGCGCAACTCGGCCTCGGCGACATCGCGAAAGCCGACCTAAAAGATTTCACGTGGGGCGGTCTCAAGCCCGGTACTAAACTCGGCGAACTCACGCCGCTCTTCCCTCGCGCCGACAAGGAGGTCATCACCCGTATGAGCGAACTCGAGCAGAAGAACACGCCTGCCGCCGCCCGAACCCGTCGCGCCCGCGTCAGCCGCAGCGCCGCGCGCGAAACCCGGGGAGCCTCACATCTCGAAACTCCACTCCCTCGTCGAAGGCCTCGCCGTCGCCATGGCCGAGTCCACCACCGAGACCTCCGTCGTCGTCGGCCTCGAAAAAGCCATCGCGGAAACCGTCCGCGAAACCGTCACGCCTCGCAGAGAGGAATCGAAAGCCCCGGCCAGCCAAACCACCCCCGCTCCTGCAACGCTCCGCCGCCCTGCCCGATGGAAAAATCTCCATCGACGACTTCTCGAAAGTCGAACTCCGCGTGGCCCTCGTCAAAGTTGCCGAGCGCGTCCCCAAAGCCGACAAGCTCCTCCGCCTCGAAGTCGACCTGGGCACCGAAACCCGCCAGATCCTCGCCGGCATCGCCGAGGCTTACACACCGGAGTCCCTCATCGGACGCAAAGTCGTCATCGTCGCCAACCTCGCCCCGCGCAAACTGCGCGGTCTGGAGTCCAATGGCATGATTGTCGCGGCATCCATCGAAGGCGGCCGCCCCGTCCTCGCCGGCTTCCTTGAAGACGTCCCCGTCGGCGCCCGGCTCAAATAGGCTCAGACCCACCGTCGCGGCCAGCGCTATACTTGTATAGCGGAGGTTCCCCGATGCTCGCGATCCGTCTCCCACCAGAAATCGAAAAGCGCCTCGAAGCTCTCGCTAAACGCACAGGCCGCACCAAGACCTGGTACGCCCGCGAGGCCATCCTGAGCCACATCGAGGACCTCGAAGATATCTACCTGGCTGAGAAGGCGCTGGCCGCAATCCGTGAAGGCCGGAGCAGAACCTATACTCTCGAAGAGGTTGAACACAGCCTTGGCTTGGACAATCATCTTCTCGGAGCCGGCAAAAAGGAGCCTCGCCAAACTCGACGTGCAGATCGCCCGACGGGTAACGGCGTTTCTGCGAGAGCGAGTCGCCGGACTCGACGATCCGCGTAGTATCGGCAGTGCCCTGCAAGGCTCGCAATTCGGCGGCCTCTGGCGATACCGCTTCGGCGACTACCGCATCGTTTGTAGCATTCAGGACAAGAGGGTCCTCGTTCTGGTCCTCCAGATCGGCCATCGCCGCGAAGTCTACCGCTGACTCGCTCTGTGCCTGACCCATCCCCTGCACCCTGTGCCCTTAAAAACTGTCAAGCTTTTCGGTAACGTTACCTTCGCGTTCCAACAGATTCTAAACAACATAACCGGCAATAAAGTTGGCACGATTGCCCCCTCCAGTGTGATATCCTAAAAATAAAGGGCAGTTTTAGAAAACCACGCCTCGCACCCGCCGCGGGGCTCTGGTGTTTCTGGACCGTTCGCATCGGCTGCCGGCCTTTTCGAACTGCCACCCCGACAGCGAACTGAACCGAGCACACAGTTAAGTATTTTAGAATGTTATAAGTAGATCGATTCTACTTTGGAATCAAATACGTACGTGCCACCCGTTTTTCAAGTGGCAGCTACCTATCTGATTCCACGATAGATGCGCGCAAGTATTGAAGAATCAAATAACTACGCGTCACATCGAAAATGCCCAGCCCATTAGAATCAAATACTTACGCATCAACAGCCCCGTAACGCCTGGGGGAGGGGGTACCCCCTCAACTGCTATAACCACATCATGATCGACTCGCACGCCCATCTCGATAGTCCTCGCTACGACGAGGATCGCTCCGCGCTCCTCGAGCGCGCCTGGGCTGCGGGCGTGCGTCAGGTTCTCTCCATCGGCATCGGCGAGGGGCCCGACACTATGCAGCAGGCTCTCGAAATCAGCCGCCAGTTTGCCGGCCAGCCCGGCATTCCGAAAATCTGGGCCAGCGCCGGAGTTCACCCCCACGAAGCCCGCTTTGCCGACGATGCCGCGTACTCCAAACTCGATCACCTGCTGCAGCAACCGGAAGTCCTGGCCTGCGGCGAAATCGGCCTCGACTATTTCTACGATCACTCTCCACGCGAGGCGCAGCAATCCGTCTTCACGCGCCAGATGGAAATCGCCGCCGCCCGCAAAAAACCCATCATCATCCATTGCCGCCCCTCGCAAAATTCCACCGACGCCTGGGACGACATTCTGGAAATACTGGAGACGCAATGGGCGCGCAACAACCTCGGCGGCATCCTCCACTGTTTTACCGGCGAGTGGCGCCACGCTCGCGAAGCCATGGACCTCGGATTCCTCATCTCCTTCGCCGGCAACATCACCTTCCCCAAAGCGCAGGAGATCCGCGATGTGGCTGCTATCGTCCCGCTCGATCGCATGCTCATTGAAACCGACGCACCCTTTCTCGCGCCCATTCCCAACCGCGGCAAACGCAATGAGCCCGCCTGGGTGAAGCAGGTGGCCGTGAAGATCGCCGAGATTCGCAACCTGGCGACGGAGGAGGTCGCCGTCCGCACCACGGAAAACTTCAGTGCTTTTTTCCGAACCGCAATTGCCGCCTGAACCCGCCTTTCCGGCGGGTAGCGGATAATCTAAAGGAGAGGCTTCGAAGATGGCTGCTGAGAACTCCTTCGACATCGTCGCCAAAGTGGACATGCAGGAAGTGCGCAACGCCATCGATCAGGCGGTGAAGGAAGTGCGCACTCGTTTCGACCTGAAGGATTCGAAGTCGGAAATCAACCTCGAGGGCGAAGACGCCATCCAGCTCGCTTCGGTGGACGAATACAAATTGCAGGCCGTCACAGAAATTCTGCGCCAGAAGCTGGTCAAGCGCGGCGTTTCGCTCAAAGCGCTCACCTTCGGTAAAGTGGAGCCGGCAGCTGGCTCCAGCGTTCGCCAGAAGATCACCCTGCAGCAGGGCATCGCTGGAGAGAAAGCCAAAGAGATCGTTAGAATCATTAAAGATTCCAAAAAGAAGGTTCAGGCCTCCATCCAGGGTGATAGCGTTCGAGTCACGGGACGCGATCGCGATTCTCTGCAGGAAGTGATTGCGCTGCTCCGCGGCCGCGATCTCGGCATCGATATGCAGTTCACCAATTACCGCTCCAACTGAGCGGCTCACGGCCCGGGAGACAAGTAAGTGAGCACAGTGGCGACAGCGACGGCGAAGGAAGTTTTCGATCTGCTGCACGACGACCTCGCGGCCATCGAGCGCGAGTTCGGCACGGACGCTGTCTCTTCAGTCGCCGCCATCACGGAGATCACCGATTATCTGCGCGAGGGCGGCGGGAAACGCATCCGTCCTTCCCTGCTGCTGCTGGCGGCGCGCAGCCTCGGCTACAGCAGTCACGGCATGATCCGCCTCGGAGCCGTCGTCGAAATGGTGCACACCGCGACGCTGGTGCACGACGACATCATCGACGCTGCCGACATGCGCCGCGGCCGCCCTTCCACCAATCGCACCTGGGGCAATGCCAAATGCGTTCTGGTCGGTGACTGGCTCTACATGCAGGCATTTCGCGTTGCTCTGGAAGAACGCAGTTTTCGCGTTCTCGACTTGCTCATCAGCCTCACGCAGCAAATGGTCGAAGGCGAGCTGCTGCAGATGGAGCGGCTGGGTAAACCGATCTCAGAGGGCGAGTACAACGAGCTCATCTACCGCAAGACCGCCTGTCTGTTTGAAGTTTCTATGCGACTCGGAGCGGTCCTCGCCGGCGCCGATCGGGCGACGGAAGACTCTATGGGCGAATACGGCCGCAACCTCGGCCTGGCGTTCCAGATCGTCGACGACGTACTCGATCTCACCGCTACCGAAGAAGTGCTGGGTAAGCCGGTGGCCAGCGATCTCCGCGAAGGTAAGGCGACGCTGGCGGTGATCCACACGCTCGACAACGGAAGCACGCCTGCCGAGCGCGCAGCCATCCAGACCGTTCTCAGCGATCGCAATTTTGAGCGCGTTACGCCCGGGGAGATTCTGCACATCCTCACCCGCAATCAGTCAGTGCACTACGCCATGCAGGCCGCGTATAAGTATTCGGCGGCAGCGCAGGCAGCGCTCGCAGTACTTCCCGACTCCGATTACAAACGCGCTCTGCAGTGGATGCCCGAATTCGTCGTAGCCCGCGAAAAGTAGATCCTCCCGCATGAAGCTTGAATTCCTTAACCGCTCCTCACGGGAGCGCAGTAGCCTTGTATGACAATGAAGCTTTCCGAAATCGCCGCGGCGCTCGGCGCCGAGCTTCGCCTCGCCGGTCCTGACGTCGAGATTCAGTATGTCTCGGCAACCGGCACCGCAACGCCGGCGTCGCTGGTGTTTGCCGAAGACACGCAGACCCTCGCGTCCGCACAGGCTTCGCATGCAGCTGCTGTGATCGTCTCGCCAAAACTGGAGGCGGCAGCAAAGGGCAATTCCCTGGTCGTTGTTGCTCAGCCGCGGCTCGCCTTCGCTCGCGCCGCGCGCCTGCTGAGGCCGCCGGAAACTGAGGTTGGTGTGCATTCAACAGCTGTCGTGCACACCTCAGCGACCCTCAGCGAAAACGTCTCTGTTGAACCTTACGTGGTGATCGAGGCCGATGTGCAGGTCGGTCCAGGCACGCGGATCGGCGCCGGAACTGTCATCGGCGCCGGAGTCACAATTGGCGCTTTTTGCCGCATCTACCCTCGCGTGGTGATTTATCCAGGAACAGAGCTCGGCAACAACGTGGTTCTCCACGCGGGAGTGGTCCTCGGCTCGGACGGCTTCGGCTATGTCCGCGATGCGACGAATGGCGAATACCTGCAGTTTCCACAACAAGGCCGCCTTATCCTTGAAGATAACGTCGAGATTGGCGCCAATACCACGATCGACCGTGGTGCCCTCGAGGAAACGCGGATCGAGCGAGGAGTGAAAATCGACAACCTCGTGCATCTCGGCCACAACGTACGGGTCGGCCGCAATGTGGTCATCGCCGCCCAGACCGGCGTTTCCGGCTCCAGCACCATCGGCGCTGATGCGATCGTCGGCGGCCAGGTCGGCATCGGCGATCACGCTGCGGTGGGAGAGAAGGTCATTCTCGGTTCCGGCTCCGGCGTCTTGACGCACAAGAAGGTAAAGGGCGCTGGCGTCGTCTTCTGGGGCCGGCCGGCGCGGCCGCTGAAGCAATATTTGAAGGAACTAGCTGCACTCGCGCGCTTGGCTCGCACATCAGAGAAAGAGGAGGAGGAATAAGCGTGGCCGTTGTTGTCGTTGGCGGCAATTCGCGCAGCGTGGGCAAGACCTCGGTCGTCGCCGGGCTCATCGCGCGCCTGCCGGAATTCCACTGGACCGCCTTCAAGATCACGCAATATGGGCACGGATTTTGTACCGCGGATGGGAAGCCCTGCCAGTGCCAGACCGCTGACTCGTGCGTCGCCGTCAACGCTGAACACGATTCAGCCAGCGGAACCGACACATCGCGCTTCCTCGCCGCGGGCGCAGCGCGCTCCATCTGGGTGCGAACCCGCATCGGCATGCTGGCCGAGGCCATGCCGAAAATCGAAAAGGAAATCCGGGCTTCGGAGAATGCCATCCTCGAATCGAACAGCATCATCGAGTTCTTCCGGCCCGATCTTTACCTCACTGTCCTCGATTCCGGAGTCACCGATTTCAAGGATTCCGCGCGGCGTTTCCTGGGCAAAGCCGACGCGCTGCTGCTTTCGTCAGCCGACGCTGAAGCTCCGCGTGACCTCAGCGCTCTCGACGGCAAACCACGTTTCCAAATCCCTCCGCCCGATTACATGAGCGACGGGTTGGTCGAGTTCGTACGGACCCGAATAGCGACGAAGAGCGCGGCCCTCATTTGACAACCTGAATGTTGTATTTCCAGGAGAGTGGCAGGGATTATCCTTGATCAGGCAGTTTTATGGCGTTACCCGCTCAAATTCCGGACAAGAAGCCACGACAAGTTCCAGTGGAGGTCTATCTGCGCTGCTCCGACTGGGAGCCGGACGCCGAATACGTGGACGGCGAGATCGAGGAGAGACCCGTGGGAGAATACGATCATTCGTCGTGGCAGCATGCGATTCAGACATGGTTCCAGACACACGCCAAAGAATGGAATATCCGCGTCCGGCCTGAACTACGAATTCAGGTGGCCCCGACGCGTTTCCGCGTTCCGGATGTGACCGTACTCGACCGCAACCAGCCAGTCGAACAGATCATTACTCATCCTCCAATCGCTGTCTTCGAAGTCCTTTCGCCGGAGGATCGCCATGCACGGTTCACGCGCAAATTGCAGGACTACGAAGCTATGGGAATTTCGCAAATCTGGGTGATCGACCCGGAGGGGCCTTCGATCCATCGCTATCAGGAGGGCCATCTAAGCCCAACCAGCATCTTCGAAGATGCTGGGCGCGGAATCCGCTTCGAGATGTCCGCCATCGAGGAACTGCTCGATTAGCTTATGGCCCGAACGGTTCGCGTTTCATCGACCCGTCGCGCTGCTTCACCAGCAACTCGACTCTTCCTTCGGCTTCCTCCAGTTGCTTGCGGCACTCGGCAGAAAGCCGCGTGCCCTCCTCGAAGAGGCGCACCGAATCTTCGAGGCTCAGATCGCCGCGCTCCAGGCTGGCGACAATCTCTTCCAGCTTCGTCAGGGACTCTTCAAAACTAGCCAACGCGCGTCTCCTCCGCCTTCATAGCCGGAACGGCGTTCTTCGGATCTCTGCCGGGCAGCACTCCGGCAAGCACTTCCGCCGCGGCACTGTAGCGGCCGAAGGGCGCGCTCACCTGAACACCCTGCACCATGCCGCGCGCTGCGGCGAGCATCTCCTGGGCGATGCTGATTCCCTCAGCGCGGGCCGTTTCGGGGCTGGACGCTCGCTGCATGCGCAGCAGGATCTCATCGGGAACGCTGACGCGCAGGTCGTTCTTCATGAACTCGGCGTTGCGCAGGCTGGTGAGCGGCCAGATGCCGGCAACAATCGGAATCCGAAAGCTCTCGATGCGCCTCAGAAACACCTCGAGCACGCGCAAGTCGAAAACCGGCTGGGTTACGCCGTATTCGGCGCCAGCTTCGACCTTCCACGCGAAGCGGCGAACTTCGTTGTCCAGGTCGGGAACGCCGGGATTGGCAGCCACGGCAATCGTAAACCCCGTCGAAGCGCCGATGGGATTGCCGCCGATATCGAGCCCATGGTTGAGACGGTGAACGATGTTGACCAGGCCAATCGCATCCACGTCGTAAACCGCAGTGGCATCGGGATAATTACCGAGCTTCGGCGGATCGCCGGTCAGGCAGAGGACATTCCTGAGTCCGATCGAGGAGGCGCCCAGCAAATCGCTCTGGATGCTCAGCACGTTGCGGTCGCGGCAGGTGTAATGCAACAGCGTCTCAATCCCGGTCTTCTGCTGAATCTGAATGCAGAGGCTCTGTGCGCTCATACGCGCGGAAGCGCGAGGCGAATCCGGTACGTTGATGGCGTGGATTCCGAGATCGGCCAGTTCCTGCGCGCCCTTCAGCTCCTTGCTGCAGTCGATGCCCCGCGGCGGTACGATCTCGACCATCGTGACAAACGAGCCTTCGTGCACCAGCCGCCCCAGGCGCGAGCGCTCCTGAATCGACACGGGGGGCGTTTCCGTGACGATAGGCTCTTTCTTTGAGACCCGCGCCGCGGCAGCGGCCTGGGCCTCGCTTGCCCGTAAGGCCGACTTCATGGCGCGGATATGCTGCGGCGTCGTTCCGCAACACCCGCCGATAAACTGCACACCGGCGCGCGTGAACTTGCGCGCGAAGCTGGCCATGTACTCGGGCGAGCAGAGGTAGATGTTGCGTCCTTCCACGGAACGCGGCATGCCAGCGTTGGGCATGGCCATCAGGGGCAAGGTTGTGGCCGCTGCCATGTGCTCGATGGCGGTGAGAACCGTCGCCGGGCCCACGCTGCAGTTGCAGCCAATGCCATCCACGCCCCAGGACTCGATCCGAGCTGCTGCGGTCTCCGCGGACGCACCATCGAGACAGTTTCCCTCTTCGTCCACCGTGACCATCACTACCACGGGAACCTCCGGCGCAGTAGCGCGAGCCGCCAGTACTGCCTGCTCCGCCTCATTCAGCGCCGGCATGGTTTCGATCAGCAACAGGTCGACGCCAACCCCTGGGCCACCGCTGGTGAGCGCACGAATCTGCTCGGCGAATGCTTCCCGAGCCTCATCGAGGCTCGTCTTACCCAGTGGCTCCAGATGCACACCCAGCGGCCCAACCGAACCCGCAACGAATGCCGTGCCCGCCTGTTTGTCGGCCAACTGGCGAACCGCCTGGCGAGCAATCGCGACTCCCGCCTCGTTGATCGCCGCCACCTTGTCCCGCAGTCCGTAACGATCCAGGCGAACGGCGTTGGCCCCGAAGGTGTTGGTCTCGATGATTTCCGCACCGGCCTGCAGATATTCCTCATGCACGCTGCGCACCAGTTCGGCCTGGGAGAGATTCAGCTCGTCGTAACAGCGATTGATGAACACGCCGCGCGCGTAGAGAGAGGTGCCCATGGCGCCGTCGCAGAGGACGGTGCGGCGGCCGAAGATCGGATCAAGACGGCTGCTCATGCGGGGGATAATCCTGCCTCATGGTATCAGGCGATCGCTCCGCTTCGAGCCGCCGACGACACCCTTGCCGGGGACCGAATGCTGTGCATTGCCCTGATATACTTGGCTTTTCCTACGAGATTGCCGCAACCTATGCCGCTGGTGAGGTTCTAAAGTTTTGAAGAAGAGAAGTTCCCTGTATCTGATTGCTGTCCTCAGCTCGGTTTTCCTGATCTCGAACGTCATCAGTTCCTGCGGGCAGAGCTACTATTTCGCAGGCCGCGCTCTGCCGCCCAGCGGCGTACTCAATCGCGTTCTCATCGCCGAGCAGAATCCCAGCGCATTCGCTACCGGCGCTCTGCCTTTCATGGACGCCTATTACGACATCCGTCATGCCTATAACACCTCTTCCGGGCAGCTGACCATCTCCGGCTACTCCGGCAAGCTGCCGCTGACGATCCAGAACATGCCGGAGCAGCAGACAGGCGCTGTCTATGGCGAAGGCGACGGCAGTCTGGCGTTGGTGAGCTACGCGCAGGAAAAGGTGAGCGCGACGGTCAGCCTTCCCGGAGGTCTCTCCAGCAGCACCGAGGGGGTTCCGTACAACGGTGTTTTCATCAGTCGCGATCTTGGATATGTTTACGCGGCCAATCCGTCCACCCATGTCATCAGTGTGGCGAACCGTAACAACGGCGCTTCCCTCACGCTGAACCTGCCGAATGCGTACGGGATCTCGGTGAACCCAGGCGGCACCATCGCGCTGGTCTTTGTTCAGAACGCAACCCAGCCCGCCGGCCAGACTGTAAACGTGGCTCCGCCGCAAAGTTTCGCGGTGTATAGCATCGTGCAGCTGACGCAGGCGCAGCAGGCCGCGGCGGTCAACAATCCCAATTATCTCGGCGCACAGGACTGCGAACCGCAGAAGCTGCCGACCTGGTGCGTTTTTCCTGTGAGCACCGGGTCTTCGGCGACGTTCGATCATCCCATCAAGGCGTTATTCTCGCCCGATGGCACAACCGCTTACGTGATCGACTGCGGACCCGAATGTGGCGGCACGACCGCAGGACTCACCGTCATTCCAATCATTCCGTCGTCCATTAATACCGGCAGCACCGGCGCCAGCGGCATTGCTCTGGTTGCACAGAGCAACATCGCCATCCCGAATGGAGCGACCAACGCGATTTTCAGTGGCAACACGATGTACATTGCCGGTCAGCAGTATCAGGCTTCGAGCGGCCTCTTTGCCGGGTACCTCACGGTCATGAACACACCTGCCAACACGATTGCGGGAAGCTATTCGATTGGCGATGGCATACATAACCGGATGGTCTTTGGTGACGACAACACCCTTTGGATCGGCTCCTCGCAGTGCAATCAGGGGGTACGCTACCAGCAGGCGCAGACCGGAGCGAATATTCAGTTCGGGTGTATCACAATGTTCAACACCTCAACCAATGCCGTGCTGATCGACCCCTATCTGGGGGACGGAACAGGTATCGCGGATGTCGAGGGCTTGCACAAGGTCTACACGACTGAAGGCGGGCAAATTTACATCTACAGCACTGTGCCGGGATCAAACGGCATCGTCGCGCTCGACAATTCCAACGTCACCATCGCCGGCACAGCCATCGACTGCGCGTACATGGACGCCGGCAGCGACGACAACAACACCATCTACTGACCCTTATTCGACGCTCCAAAGGCATGGCGGAACAACCGATCGCCGAGGTTCTTGCCATCGCGGCTCATCGCGACGACGTGGAGCAAACCTGTGGCGGCACGCTGCTGCGTATGCGCTCGCTGGGCGTCTCAACCGCTATTCTCGATCTGACCCAGGGTGAAGCCGGAACCCGCGGCTCTGCGGAAGAACGCGCGGCAGAAGCCGCGGAAGCGGCCCGCATCCTTGGGGTCGCCCGGCGTGATGCACTCGATATCCCCGATGGGCGAGTCGAAAACACCTGGGAGAATCGGTTAAAGATCGTCGATGTCCTGCGCAGCGTTCGTCCTCGCGTCGTCATTCTCCCTTACTGGACTGGCCGCCACCCCGACCACTACACGACCTCAACCCTCGGCTACGAAGCTTGCTTTCTTTCTGGCCTCGCCAGGATCGAAACCGGAACCCCACCACATCGGCCCTTCAAGATTGTGTATGCCAGCCTTTACGCCGATGTGCGGCCGACGTTCGTTGTGGACATCACCCCTTTCATCGACGATCGCCACCGCGCGCTCATGGCTTACCAATCTCAATACGCCAACCAGTCTGCGGGTATTGGCCTGTTTGTTCCTGAAGAAGAAATTCGCGAGCGCACCTTTGCCGAAGCGCGGCACTACGGAACCCTCGCCGGCGTTCGCTACGCCGAGCCGTTTGTCCAGAAAGAAGTGGGTCTGGTCGACGATCTGACGCTGATCCCCGTTCAGTCTCTCTAAAACGATTCACTTCGGCGCGCACCCCATCTGGACGAGCCCGATGCAACCGTGTACAGTGACCTCCGGCAAGCGCATCCAAATCCTCCATACGAGGAAACCCAAAGCGTGAATCTGACAACCATCGACTGGGTCATCATGCTGTTGTATTTCGCTTTTGTGCTGGGCATTGGCTTCGCACTCAAGCGCTTCATGAAGACCAGCAAGGACTATCTGCAGGCCGGGCGCTCGCTTCCCGCCTGGATCTGCGGCCTGGCCTTTATCTCCGCCAATCTCGGCGCGCAGGAAGTCATCGGCATGGGCGCCTCGGGCGCCAAGTACGGCATCGTTACCAGCCAGTTTTACTGGATCGGAGCCATTCCGGCGATGATCTTCGTCGGCGTCTTCATGATGCCGTTCTACTACGGCTCGAAAGCGCGCTCGGTGCCCGAATTCCTGCGCCTCCGCTTCGACGAAAAAACGCGCGCCTGGAATGCCTGCACGTTCGCACTGATGACGGTTTTCTCTTCCGGCATTTCGATGTATGCGATGGCTCGCCTCATCCAGACCCTTCACGTCTTCGACAAGCCTTTTCAGCAGCTAGGTCTGCCACTGGATTGGATTTTCCATTTCTCCATCATTCTGTCGGCGATCATCGTTCTCTGCTACATCTTCCTGGGCGGGCTCACCAGCGCTATTTATAACGAAGTTCTCCAGTTCTTCCTCATCGTTGCCGGTTTTTTACCTCTGGTGTGGGTGGGTCTGAAAAATGTTGGCGGCTGGAATGGCCTCAAAGCGGCCCTGCCCAGCGCTTACATGCATTCCTGGCAAGGCATGGGGAGCTCGCAAACCAATCCGCTGGGAGTGGACTGGTTTGGCCTGATCGCGGGTCTCGGCTTCGTGCTCTCCTTCGGCTACTGGTGTACCGATTTTCTTGTCATCCAGACCGCCATGGCAGCGAACTCCGAAGAATCAGCGCGCCGCGTGCCGCTGATCGCCGCGATCCCGAAGATGTTCTTCCCGTTCCTGGTGATTTTGCCCGGGCTCATCGCCATCGGCACGCCCATGGTGACGCGCAATGTGATGAGCCACGCGGCTCCTGTCGGCCTGACGGCAACCACATCCGGCTCAGAGAGCCTCAGCGCCGGACGCGGTCTCATCCCGGCCAAGGTCGATCCCGTCACCGGCAAAATCATGATCGACACGCACGGCCAGCCGGTGCTCGACTACGACCTCGCCATCCCGAACATGCTCCTCCACTACTTTCCCACCGGCATTCTCGGCCTCGGGCTCACGGCGCTGCTGGCCAGCTTCATGTCCGGCATGGCCGGCAACGTCACCGCCTTCAATACCGTCTGGACCTTCGACCTCTACCAGTCCTACATCCACAAGGGTGCGAGTGACGCTCACTATCTGAAGGTGGGCCGATGGACCACGGTGGTTGGCATTTTGATTTCGATGGGCACTGCCTACATCGTCCTCGGCTTCAACAACATCATGGACACGTTGCAGCTGGTGTTTTCCATCGTCAACGCCCCGCTCTTTGCTACGTTTCTGCTGGGCATGTTCTGGAAGCGCTCCACAGGACACGCCGCCTTCATAGGACTAGCCAGCGGAACCGTGGGGGCGATGTTGCATCACGGGCTGACTATCGCAGCCGGCGAGCACCCGGGAATCCATGGCGGCTGGCTGCATGTGATTCACACTTATCCCAGCGATATGGCGCAGAATTTCTGGCAGGCTATCTTTGCCTTCACTATCAACTTCACACTGACCGTCATCATCAGCCTTTTCACCAAACCACGGCCGGAGAAGGAGCTTGTCGGTCTGGTCTACTCGCTCACGCCCAAGCCGGTCGAACATCATATGGCCTGGTACGCACGTCCCACCAACATTGCCATCGGCCTGCTGGTCCTGCTGGTGGGTCTGAACTTCATCTTCAGGTAAGCGGTTCAGCAGATTGAATCAGGAGAATGAGAGGTAACGCCAAATGAGTCTCGATCTGCGCATTCCGATGGGCCTGATGTTCTTCGTTGTTGGCGTCATGCTCACCCTCTACGGTTTCTTCACCCGTGGAAGCGGAATCTATGACAAGTCGGCGGGCATGGACATCAACCTTATATGGGGACTCGTAATGCTCGTCTTTGGGGCCACGATGTTCCTGATGGGCCGGCGCGCCGATAAGCATCCCACGCCACAACCGCCGTCGGAAGACACGTCCCGCCCGCTGGGCCACTGATGACCGCCGCTTCGTTCAGTTGGCCGGAAGCCTCGCCAGAAAATCATTCATCGCCCGCTCCACTTCCTCTGGATTCGACACGAACACATGGTGGTTCGCGTTCGCGATCCGCACCACCGGATCCGCCGGCATCGCCCGCTCGAACGCGTTGGACTGATCCGTGCACCGGTTGAGATCGAAAGCCCGGAACGATGCCTGTGCCATCGGATCGTTCGCAAAAGGTCCGCGAGATGCCGGGCCCATGTCATGCGGACAAGCAAAGATCGCCAAAGCCGGTGCATCGATCCTGGTGAACTTTTCCATTCCGAACCAGACTGCCAGCGGAATCGGCGGAGGAGCCGGTGGAGCGGGCACATCCGGCATCTCCGCCAGGCGGATTTCCTCCGCGTCCAGGTCCCGATGGAGTTGCGCCACGCTCTCTCGTAATTCGTCGACAAAGGTGCAATTCTTCAGAGATCCGCGAGGATCTTGCATGCCGGCCAATTCCCTGATATTTTTAACTAACCGTTTAATTTAACTAACTGGTCAATCAATGCCCCGATCCCAACAGCACCGCGCCGACCAGACCCGCGATCGCATCCTTCACGCCGCGATCCGTGAGTTCAGCGAGCACGGACTTGCCGGCGCTCGCACCAGCGCCATCGCTGAGGCTGCCCGCGTCAACAAAGCTCTCCTCTACTACTATTTTCGCGATAAGGAAGCCCTCTACACCGCTGCGCTCGAGGAAGTGGCCGGCAAAGTGGCCGGCGACGCCATCGCCGTCCTCCGCTTCGACTGTTCGCCGGGCGAGCGGGTCCTGCGTTTCGCCCTCCAGCATTTCGATCGGATCTTTACCCATCACGGCTTCCAGGCCCTGATGCAACAGGAGATGGTTCGCTTCCGCACCGGGCAATCCAACGCCATGCGCATCATCGCGGAAAAGGCCTTTGTGCCGATGTGGGGTATTGCCCTCGACAACGTACGCCAGGGCATCGACTCTGGCGAGTTGTGCAAGGTCGACCCGATGCAGATGATGTACGCCGGCCTCGGCGCCAACGCCTTCTATTTCCTCAGCGCGCCGATGGTTCGGCTCATCGCCGACGTTGACCCACTCGAACCCTCCGCCCTCCTGGCGCGCAGAATCGCCGCCATTGAATACCTCGGACAATCCATTTTTACCGACCGCAGACGCGGCGCTCGCCTGGCGAAGGCCGTGCTCGCTGCCATGCCCGTGCCGGAGACCGCAATTCCTGAGAGAAAGACCGCATGAAACCGCGCAATCGCATTTTTATGATCATGGGGGTGCTGCTCATCATCGCCCTCTGCTGGTACTTTTTTTCCACGAAACAAACCAGCGACCTGCAACTCATCGGCACGGTAGATGCCAACGAAGTTGTCGTCAGCTCGCGCATCCAGGGGCAAATTCAGTCGCTGGCCGTCGATGAAGGTCAGCGGGTAACAGCGGGCCAGTTAGTCGCGACCATCGAAGCCCAGGACCTTGCTGCAGCCCGCAACGCCGCCGCCGCCACCGTCTCGAGCGACAGGCAAAAAGTGGCCGGTTCGCGCGACACGGAGCAACAAACCCAGGGCGACACCACCAGTCAGGTGATTGCCGCTGAAGCGCAGCTTCGCGTTGCTCGCGCGGCGCTGGCCCAGGCGCAGGCCCAGTACGATCATCAGGAGGCCGACACCACGCGTGCGGTGGCCCTGGCCCAGGCGGGCGTCACCAGTCAGCAAATCCGCGACGAACAAGTCACCAGTCTCAACGCCGCCAAAGCTGCCGTCGACTCGGCACGCGAAAATGTTGCCGCGGCGGAAGCGGCCCTCAGGACCGCACAGGTAAACCTGGTCGAAACGCAGGCTGCGGCCAAGACCGTCGCTGCCACGCGCGATGAAATGCGTAACGCGCAGGACCTGCTGGATCAGGCGGACGTAACCCTCGGCTACTCCCGCGTCGTTTCCCCGGTCACCGGAATCGTGAATGTCCGCGCCGCGCGCCAGGGAGAGGTCGTTTCTGCCACAACCCCAATCGTCACCATCGTCGATCTCTCGCAGACCTGGGTCTATGCGCCTTTGCCGGAAACCGAATCCGACGCGGTGCAGTTGGGAGACAAGCTGCGAGTAGTCATGCCCAGTGGCGCGACAGTTCAGGGCACAGTGATTGCCAAGGCCGCCGAGGCCGGTTTCGCAACCCAGCGCGACGTTAGCCGCCGCAAACGCGACATCGAAACCATCCAGCTGAAGCTGCTTATCGACAATCCGGGGATGCGTTACGTCCCCGGCATGATCGCCGAGGTTTACGTCCCCAAAGACAAGCTGGTGAAGCAATGACGGACACAAAGTCCACACCGGCCCCTTCGGCGGTGGCAAGTCCCCCTGCGGCCATCGCGGTGGAGAACATCGTCAAACGATACGGAACCTTTGAAGCCGTCAGCGGGGTCAGCTTCGAGGTTGCGGACGGCGAGATCTTTGGCCTCCTCGGTCCGAACGGCGCGGGCAAATCCACGCTCATACGCATGATGACTACGCTGATTCCCGTCACCGCTGGACGGGCGATCATCGCGGGTCATGATGTTTCCCGCGAAGCCGATGCAGTGCGGCGACTCATTGGTGTGATTCCGCAGGCGCTCACCAGCGACATTGATCTAACCGTCGAGGAAAACCTTTCCATCTACGCCAAGCTCTATGGTGTTCAGCATGCACAGCGCGAGCGCAACATCGCGAGGCTGCTGGAAGCCGTCGACCTGACCAAATGGCGCCAGGCCCAAACCAAGACTCTCTCCGGCGGTATGAGAAGACGGCTGGAGATCGCCCGCGGTTTGATCCACGACCCGCGCATCTTTTTTCTCGACGAGCCGACCACCGGTCTCGATCCCGTATCCCGCGTTGCCGTCTGGGAGATGCTCGACAAACTGCGCGCCAGCATGAAACTGACCATCCTGATCACGACCCATTACATGGACGAAGCCGACAATCTCTGCGACCGGATCGCCATCATCGACCACGGCAAGCTTGTGGCATTAGATACACCTCTCGGGTTGAAGTCCAGTGTGCCCGGCTCGAGCGTCATCGAAGTGCAGTTTGGCCACAATGGGGTGGATCGAAAGCCGCAGCTGGAGAAGCTGGCCGCAGTCACCGGCGTCGAATCGCGCGGTTCGGGCGAATACAGGCTGATGACCTCCAATGGATCGCTGACGACCACCCAGCTGGTGGAAATGGCCACCGCTGCCGGCGACACGATTCAGGGTCTCAGCGTGCAAAATACCACTCTCGACGACGTCTTTGTGTACTACACCGGGCGTCAGCTCCGCGACGAGCAGGTCAAGCCTCTGAGCTTCATCATGCCGCCGCGGCCGGGGATGCAACCATGAACAGAATGTGGGCGATTGTCGAACGCGAGCTTCGCAAATTTTTCCGCTCCCCGACTCTCATGCTGATGTCCATGACCCTGCCTCTGGTGCAGCTGATCATTTTAGGCAACGCTTTCGGCGGCAAAGTCACCAATGCGCGCATGGGCGTGGTGGACTACGACCACGGTGAGGAGGCGTTGAAGGTCCATGAGGCTTTCCAGGCCGTCGCCGCAAATATCCGCACATTCACCACGGTGCCCTATACCAACGAGCAAACCGCCAGAGAAGATGTGCGCACCGGAAAAATAGACGCCGCTGTGATCATTCCCGCGCAATACTCGCGACGTGTCCTGGCCGGCGAGTCCCCGCAGATCGGTTTGGTGGTCGATAATTCCGACCAGTTCGTCAGCGGGAGCCTTGAATCCGAGATGCAGTCCCTGGTGGATGCACTCAACGCGCCTCTGATCCAGCCCAAAGTGGTGCAGGCCGTCACGCTCGATATTGTGGAGCTTTACCCCTATATCGAGTACATGAAGTTTCTTCTCGCCGGCTCCGTCGCCCTCGCCATGTATATCTCGGTGATGATCGGCGGTGGAATGTTATATATCGACGACAAAGCTCGCGGCGTCCACGAAGGCTATCTGGTCACACCGATTACCAAACTGGAACTGGTTATGGGACTGAATATCGCAGGCGCCGTCAAGGCGGTTCTGTCGGGTATCAGCCTGTGCGTTATAGGATCTCTGCTCGCCGGACTTGGCGTCATCTTTCATCCTGTTGCGGTCCTGCAGCTCGCGCTTCTGATCGTCGCCACATCCATCGCCTTCAATGGCATGATGTTTCTGCTCATGGTGCGGGTCGACGATCCGTTAGTGCCCCGTGCCATGTTCGGCGTCCTGAACACGCTGCTCTTCTTCCCCAGTGGCGCCATCTATCCGATCACTGCGTTTCCGCCCTGGCTCCGCGCCATCGCCGTCGTGGACCCGTTTACCTATGCTGTGCATGGATTCAAGGCGATTCTGATTAAGGACGGCGGCTTCGCGGCGATCCGGAGCGACATCCTCTTCCTCTTTGGCTTCGGAATCGTTTCTTTGATGCTGGCCACGCCCTTGTTTAAACGCACCTTATAACGGAAAGGCGGGCTTCGCGCCCGCCTTTCCTATGCGGCTTTTGCTGCCTTTCCAGCGGCCTTGCGCCGGAGCGCCCAGCGCCGCTTTAGCGCATCGGAAATTCGCTTTCTTCCTTCCGGGGACAATCGGCGCTTCCGCGTGGATTTTCCCGGCGGCCTTCCCCGTCTCTTTGCGCCCGCACCGGCCAGCAGGGCCCGCGCTTCCTTCAGCCTGGCGATCTCTCTCTCCAGCTCTGTGACGATCTGCGTAACTTGCATTGTTACCTCCCTCACTTCGAATAAAGAGCCCTGCTTCGGAAGCCAAGGCTGGCCCGTTTCATATCCAGACTAAATTGTGGAGGGCTAACTCTACAACAGAAAGTTATGGCTGCTGCGGCTAGTGTTCTTCATCATCCCCTGACGGACGTGGAGCCGGAATCGACTGGTCGTCCCTGCCGGGGGTCCTATAACTTATGCCCACCTGGCTGTCCCGCGAACTGTCCTGCGTATAGCGGCGGAGATTTCGCAGTGTCTCCTGCTTGTCGCGCGCGTAGTCCATAGCCAGCCGCGTCAGAGCATAAGTCATGATGTCGCTGTGGTGCAATCCCTGCATTTCCGGATCTCGCCGTAAATTAAGCCACAAACGGTGAACCAGCTGGACATCTTCGGCACGCAGCGCCGGAGCGTGGGGCCCGATATGAAAAGCCTCCGCTTCTCCGTCGGGCATGATCACATAGAACGTGAATTGCCGTTTCGGCTCGGGCAGGTTCTCCCATGCCTGGCCTACGTGAAAAGCCTGCTCCTGCGCTGACATCCTCGTCGATAACCCCGACACCAGCGCAGCGACCTCGAGTGAGTTAGCCGCCTGCACCAGAGCGGCGAAGATGTCGCCGGCCGGCACCACCAACAATGAAATATGCTTGCCGAAGCTTTCCGCCACCGACACCGCCTTGGTGAAAAGCATCTGCTCATGTTCGCTGAATATCTGGTTGTCCACATATTCCGGACCGCCGGCGCCCATCATTCGGGCCGTCAGCACGACAATGTCCTGTTGATCGGTACGGGTTCGAGCCAGAGCCCATTTCAGCGCGTACGGGTTGACCGGGTCCCGCATCGTCACCAGAACGCTGCCGGGGCGGACCTGGAGCGCCTCCCGCCCGATTGTGTCCTGCTGCTCAAGCTGAAAGTGCTCGCGCATCTGTTGCTGGGTGCGCTGATGCTTACTCGCATTCTGTCGCTCCGAGACCGCGAAAATCGTGAAAAACACCGCCGTGAAGGCAATGCCGCTTTCGGTGGCTACACTTTTCGTGATCAAGTTGACGATGGCAATCGTCGCCAGGGTGAGGAAAACGCAGAAAAGTCCGACCGGCAGCTCTGTATTCCCGATCCGCAGGTTGACGGGAACCTTCCAGCCCCGTTCCCCCTTATATTTCCAGCGCAGGACCAGCATCGCGAGTGAGTTAAAGGTGAAGCTCCAGATGACGCCGAACGCATAAGCTTCACCCAGGGTGATCACATTCCCGCGGCTCACGATAATGGTGAATAACTGCAGCCCGGTAATCAGATTCAGAATGCGATAACTGGTTCCGAATCGCCGATGCGGCTTGCGAAACCAATCGGTGAGTACGCCGTCTTCGGCGACCCTCATCATGACGCCCGTCGAGCCGATAATCGAGGTGTTAATCGCCCCGGAAAGAATCAGGAATCCAACAATGACGACGAAAACCCGGAAAATAATGCGCAGGACCTGCGGGCCCCACATATACATCGCCATGCCCGCGATCAGGTTGTCGCGATAAATCGGCACGCGAACGCTGTCCGGGATGATCATGGTCGCCAGCAGCGTCCCGACCCCCGTGAAGATGAAGCTGTAGATCGCAATGACGATCGCTGCGCGTTTTAGATTCTTCAGCTTGGGGTGCTCGATCTCGCGATTCACCTGCGCCAAAGTCTCTTCGCCGCTCATGGCCAGCACCGAATGACCGAAGGCCATCAGGATGCCGAAGAGTCCCAGCATCGTCGCCAGCCGCGTTCCGCTCAGAAAGCCCAGCGCATCGGAAGAAAAGTGCAAGTTGACGGGGATCGGCGAAGGTGGCAGCCTGGCACGGATATGAAATGCGGTAATCCCGCCCCACGCCAGCAGCAGCACCACCATCACGGTGGTCACCTGCATGACGCTCAGCGCCTTGTCAGTCGACTCTTCGATGCCCTTGGTGTTTTGCCACCAGTAGTAGATCGTTACCGCGGCGGCCACCAGGGCCGAAGTTTCGTTGATGGGAAGGCCCTGGTGCCCCAATCCCATCGACCACGACGGGAGCCAGCCGTGCGCGGCGCTTACCCCCAGCAGCTCATTCAGCAGTCCGACGATGTATTGACCGGCAGATACGCCGGAGATCGGGCCGGTCAGGATGTAGTCGAACATCAGCGCCGACACGCTGAGCTTGGCGAAATTCCCGCCCAGCGCTTCCTTCACCACGCGATAGACGCCGCCGCGGGTGAACATCGAGCAGCTCTCGACATACACCGAGCGCACCGCAAAGGAAAAGAGCATGACCCCCAGGATGAACCAGGGTGCTGCCTTTCCTACCGCTTGTTCCGCAATGCCGCCTGCGTAGAAAGCCGACGATCCCAGATCGTTCAGCACCACTGCTGCTGCTCGCCAAAACGAAATGAAGGTGAGCATGACCGAGGAAGCAACGACCAGCTTCACACGATCCGATTGCGGTGCGTACCGGGTAGTTCCTGAGGACATTGGAGGCGCAGACGCTCGTGGGGGGAGCGGCGAAAGGACACAATGCTCCCGCCGACGCGCCCAGCGCTGAGTGTATGTCCATAGCGTTGCCCAGTCAACAAAACCGCCTCAATCGAGTTCCCATGGCGGCGTCAAAGTCGCTGCTCTCTACGAAACAGGCTGTTACACTCGTGCCGAGAGCGCAGCCGTGACAGAAGAAGTCGAATTGCGAAGCCTGACCGCCCTCCTGGGAACGCCGATCACCAGCGTGCGTGGCCGTCTGCGCGGGCGCCTCAGGGACGTCGCCGTCGGCACCGGGGAAGAGGCAGGCCGGGTTGCTGGTTTAGTCCTCAAGACGCGCAAGGGCCTCGAAGTAGTCCGCAGCAAAGACGTACGCTGGACTCCCAGCGGCGCGCTTGAGCTTCGCCCCGATGCAGCGCTGAGCCCGCTTCAGGGAGACGAGAACTTCATCCTCCTGCGCCAGGATCTTCTGGATCGTCAGATCATCGACGTTCACGGCCGCAAAGTTGTGCGTGTGAACGACGTCAATCTTCGCTGGCAATCCAACGGCAACGAACAACTCTGTGTCACCGAGGTCGAAGTTGGCTTGCGCGGGGCTGTACGGCGGCTGCTGAGCGGCACCCTGCCCAAGCGCACCCTCGAAAACCTCGTCGACAGGATCCCGGCTCGGGTCATCCCGTGGAATTTCGTCGACATGATCGAGGTGGACCCCGCGCGGCGCGTCAAGCTCAATATCGAGTACGAGCGGCTCGCCCAGCTGCACCCCTCTGATATCGCTGACATCCTCGAAGATCTGGCGCCTGCCGAGCGCGAAGCCGTTCTGCGCACGCTGGATGAAGAAGTCGCTGCTGAAACCCTGGAGGAAGTCGAGCCGAAACTACAGAAATCTTTGGTGCAGGCGCTCGATTCGGAAACAGCCGCCGGCATCGTTGAGGAAATGGATCCCTCAGCGGCTGCCGATCTCCTCGCCGAACTGTCTGATGAACGCTCCGAAGCCATTCTCGAGGAAATGGACCCCGAGGAGCGCCAGGAGGTTAAGGAACTCCTCGAGTTCCGCGAAGATTCCGCCGCAGGCCGCATGACCACCGACTATGTGGCCGTGCCCCAGGCAGCAACCGTGGCCGATGGCATCCGCGCCCTGCGTGGTTTTGAGGGGGACCCTGAAACCGTGACCGAGATTTATCTAATCGACTCCGGCGAAGTCCTGCAGGGTGTGGTTCCCCTCGCGCACCTGGTTCTCGCTCGTCCCGAAACCCGACTCGACGTTCTCACCCAGCCGCGCGTAATCTCAGTCCGATCCGATCAGCACGAGAACGACGTCGCTGACCTCTTCGATAAGTACAACCTCCGCGCCCTGCCGGTCGTCGACAAAGCGGGTAAGCTGGTGGGCGTCGTCGAAGCAGATCATGTGATCGCGTTTCTGCGCGCACGAGTATAGGAACGGGGCGGCAGGCTGACCTTCGCCCACCGCCCCATTTTGTAACCCGAGACCTATATCTCAAAGCTGTCTTAGACGCCGATCACGGCGCACAGCTCTTTCACCGCCGCTGCGCTTTTCTTCAGCGCCGCATCTTCTTCGGGCGTGAGCTTGATTTCGATGATCTGTTCGAGCCCTCTCGCTCCCAGCTTGCACGGTACGCCGATGTAATAGCCGCGAATGCCGTACTCACCCTCCAGATAGGCGGCACAGGGCAGGATCTTCTTCTTATCCTTCAGAATCGCCTCGACCATCTCCACGGTGGCCGCGGATGGCGCATAGTAAGCGCTGCCGGTCTTCAGATACTTCACGATCTCGGCGCCGCCATCGCGGGTGCGTTGCACAATCGCTTCAATGCGATCCTTTGGCAGCAGCTCGGTGATTGGAATCCCAGCCACCGAGGAATAACGCGGCAACGGAACCATCGTGTCGCCATGGCCGCCGAGCACAAATGCGGTTACATTTTCGACGGAAACCTTCAGCTCCTCCGCAATAAAGGTCCGGTAGCGCGCAGAATCCAACACCCCGGCCATCCCAATTACCCGTTCGCGATTGAACTTCGACTGGCGAAATGCAGCCTGTGCCATCGCGTCCAGCGGATTCGAAACCACAATCAGGATGGAGTTGGGCGAAGTCGCCGTCACCTTTCCCACCACATCCGACATAATCTTGTAGTTGGTCTGCAGCAGGTCGTCGCGGCTCATCCCGGGCTTGCGCGGAATGCCCGCTGTGATGACAACGACATCGGAGTTGGCTGTGTCCGCGTAATCGTTGGTTCCCGTGATATGGCAGTCGCGCTTCTCGATGGGCATTGCCTCCAGCAAATCCAGGGCCTTGCCCTGCGGAATGCCTTCGACCACGTCGATGAGCACCACATCTGCAAGCTCTTTGGCTGCGATCCAGTGCGCCGCCGTCGCACCCACATTGCCCGCTCCAACGATAGTTACCTTCTTCCTCATTCTTTTTCCTCTTTACGTAACACGCATTGCTGCTTAATATTCAGTCTCCGGGGCTAGCAGATTTTTTGCGCCGAAGGCGCGCCCGCCTGAATGGCAAATTCACATGTTGCCGATCATGCGCGTCGCAAATTCGCTGGTCTTTACTTTGGTCGCACCCTGCATCTGCCGCTCGAAGTCGTACGTTACATATTTTTGCTGGATCGTCTTCTCCATTGAGGTTTCAATCAGCTTTGCCGCCTCCGGCCATCCCAGAAAATCGAACATCATCACGCCCGAAAGCATCACCGACCCAGGATTGATGACGTCCTTATCGGCGTACTTCGGCGCTGTCCCATGCGTGGCCTCGAACACCGCGTATCCGTCGCCGATGTTCGCACCCGGTGCGATGCCCAGCCCGCCCACCTGCGCCGCGCACGCGTCGGAAATATAGTCGCCGTTGAGATTGGGACACGCCAGAATGCTGTACTCTTCGGGCCGGATGATCACCTGCTGGAAGATCGAGTCGGCGATGCGGTCGTTGATCAGGACCTTCTTCTTCCATGCCCCGTTGCCATGCGTATTGCCGATCGTGTCCAGCACGCCTTTGATTTCCGCATACAGACCCTGGCGAAACTCATCGTTGCCGAACTCCAGACCCGGCTCGATCAGCGCGGCGTTCTGTTCGACCGTCAGTCCAGGATTTGCCTCGACATTCCCCAGGATCCAACTCTCGCGCTCCGTCACAACATCGCCGCGGAATTCCTGAACCGCGACTTCATATCCCCACTCGCGAAACGCACCCTCGGTGAACTTCTGAATATTCCCCTTGTGCACCAGCGTCACGCTTTTCCGCCCCGTGGCCACAGCATGCCGGATCGCGTAGCGCACTAGCCGCTTCGTTCCGAAGATCGAAATCGGCTTGATGCCAACGCCGGAATCTTCGCGGACCCTTTTCTTGCCGCCCTTCAGCATCTCGTCGTTCAGGAAGGCGATCAGCTTCTTTGCATCCGCCGTCCCCTCTTTGAATTCGATCCCGGCGTATACGTCTTCCGTATTCTCACGGAAGATCACGACGTCCAGTTTTTCCGGACGCTTCACCGGCGACGGAACACCAGCGTAGTACTTCACCGGGCGCACACACGCGTACAAATCCATAATCTGCCGGAGCGCCACGTTGAGCGAGCGAATCCCTCCGCCCACCGGCGTCGTCAGCGGCCCTTTAATCGAAACGCGCAGGTCTGTTGCGGCCTTCACCGAATCGTCCGGCAACCAGTTTTTGAACTCGCGGAATGCCTTTTCGCCCGCGTAAATCTCGAACCACTTCACGGCGCGCTTTCCGCCGTACGCTTTCTCCACCGCGGCGTCAAAAACCCGCTGCGAAGCGCGCCAGATGTCTCGCCCGGTGCCGTCGCCTTCGATGAACGGAATGATCGGATGATCGGGAACGGTGTACTTCCCGTTGGCATACTGGATCGCCTCGCCTTCTTTGGGCAGAGTCAATCCGTTATAGCTGGTCTGCATGTGTGCTGATTTCCTTCGTTGATTGGCTTCAAAATGGAAGAATCGAATACCCAAGCTAACACCCCGCAAACTTGCAAAGCAACGGCAGACCAGCCGAGATCTGCTCAGCGGTAACATGAAGACATGCGCTTGCCGTTGCTCAGAATCGTGTGGCTTCTCGCTGTTTCTCTCATCGGATTTTCGGGTTCATCCGTCAGGGCTCAGACCGGGCCGGTTCGCGTGGCCATCGTCGGCCTTGAACACGGCCACGTCACTGGTTTCCTCCAGCAGTTCCCCAACCAGCACGAGACGCAACTGGTGGGCGTGGTGGATGCCGACGCTGCACTGCGCACCAAGTACGAGCAGCAGTTTCACCTCGATCCCAGCCTCTTTTACCCGACCCTGGACGATCTCTTCGCTCACCAGCAGCCGCAGGCGCTGCTTGTCTACACCTCCATCAGCCAGCATCGACGCGTCATCGAGGCCGCGGCCGCCCACAACATCGCCGTTATGGTCGAAAAGCCGCTGACGCTTTCACTCGAAGACGCGCTCGCCATTCGCCGCGTCGCCCGCGAACACCACATTCACGTTCTCGTGAATTATGAAACGACCTGGTACCCCAGCAACCGCGCCGTCTACGATCTGCTGCAGCACGGCTCGCTCGGTGAACTTCGCAAAGCGGTGATCCACGACGGCCACCAGGGCCCCAAAGAAATCGGCGTGCAGCCCGAATTTCTGCAGTGGCTCACTGACCCCGCTCAAAACGGCGCGGGCGCTCTCTACGACTTCGGCTGCTACGGCGCCGACCTCATGACCTGGTTCATGCACGGTGAAGCTCCGCTCAGTGTCACTGCCGTCGCGCAGACCGATAAACCCGACATCTATCCGCATGTCGATGACGATGCTACCGTGATCCTCCGTTACCCACGTGCGCAGGCGGTGCTCATGCCTTCCTGGGACTGGACCTTCGCCCGCAAAGATACCGAAGTCTACGGAACGAAGGGCTACGCGATTGCCGTCAACGCCACTACTATCCGCGAACGCGTCGCCGAAGCCTCACCGGAAGTCGCTCTCAAGATCCCGGCACTCACGCCGCCGGAGGACACGTCCCTCCACTACCTTGCCGCCGTCGTCCGCGGCCAACTCGATCCGGATCATGACCTCACTTCTCTCGACACGAACATGGTCGTGATACAGATTCTCGACGCCGCTCGTGAGTCGGCGCGCACGGGAAAAACCGTTACCCTTCGTCCGCTCCCATAACCGGTCGCAACCCGGCGTATTCTGAAGTGTGATCCGTCTGCGCGCGTTTTCCGTCTGCTCGGCGTTCCTGCTCACCGTCTGCTCGGTGCACGCCCAGTATTCCGCCGATCGCCCCGTCGGCACCACCGCCCAGCAGGCGCCTGCGTGGCAGAAAAACGCCGGCATCGATCAGAACCTCAATCGTCCGCTCCCGCTCAGCGACGCGTTCGTGGACGAATCCGGCCACAATGTCAGGCTCGGCGATCTCTTCAGCCACAACCGCCCGGTCATGATGGCCCTGATGTACTACAACTGCCAGATGCTCTGTCCTCAGGTTCTGCATGGTATGGCTGCAGCTCTTCGCCAGAGCGGATTTCATGCCGGCCAGGAATATGACGTCGTCGTGGCCAGCATCGACCCCTCCGACACGCCGGCCGATTCCGCTTCAGAGAAGCAGCACTTTCTCTCTATGATCGACGCCTCGGACTCGCAGGCGGCCGCGGCGTCGGTCCACTTTCTGACTGGCCCTCAGGCGTCCATCACCGATCTTGCCCAGGCCACAGGCTTTCACTACGTCCGCGTGCCTGGCCCCGACGGCAAGCTGAATCAGTTCGCGCACTCGAGCGTCATCATGATCGCCACACCGGATGGCCGGATGTCGAAATACCTCTTCGGCGTCGACTATCAGCCGCGCGATGTGCGCCTCGCCATTATCCAGGCCAGTTCGCACCACATAGGCACGCTGAGCGACCTGGTGCTGCTCTATTGCTGCAGCTATTCGCCCAGTCAGGGCCGTTACACGGTCGCTGTTCTGCGCATTCTCGGCCTCGCCGGCGTGGGCTCTGTGCTCGCCATCATCGCGATGCTGTGGCTGCTCTCCAAAAAGCCGAAGAACATGCCCGTCGGCGTTTGACTCCCTGCACCCACGAATTTAAGCGACACCTTTCAGTTCTCGCTCATCCCACCACCGGAGGAGATTCGGCGATGAAAGCGGTGGTTCTCTACGAATACGGCGACGTCAGCAAACTCGAGTTCAAAACCGATCAGCAGGTTCCGCAGTTCGGTCCGGACGAGGTCCTCGTCCGCATTCACGCCACCAGCATTAACCCTATCGACTGGAAGCTCCGCAGCGGCGCGACGCGCGCCCGCTTTCCACTCCAGTTTCCCGCGATCCTCGGGCGCGATCTCGCCGGCGAAGTCGCTGACCTCGGCAGCAGCGTCACGAAATTCCGAAAGGGCCAGCGCGTCATGGCGCTCACCAACGCTACCTACGCTGAGTACGCCACCGTGAAGGCCGATGTCCTCGCGCTCATTCCCGACGGCCTCAGCTACGAACAGGCCGCGGCTCTGCCCCTTGTGCTCACTACGGGCGCGCAGTTGATCGAGCGTGGCGTCATGCCGCAACCGGGCTGGATCGTCCTCGTCACCGGGGCGGTCGGCGGCGTCGGCCGCACCGCGGTCCACGTCGCCCGTCAGCACGGCGCTCGCGTCATCGCCGGAGTCAAATCCTCGCAGCGCGAGGAAGCTTCAAAGCTCGGCGCCGAACGGGTTGTGGCCCTCGATGACGACAAGGACGTTGCCACACTACGGGACCTCGATGCGATCGCCGACACCGTCAACGGTGAAACCATTGCCAAGCTGCTGAAGACCCTCAAGCCGGGCGGCGTTCTTGGCTCCGTCCTCGGCGAACCGAAAGACGCGGCCGGCAAAAATATTCAGGTGCACGCCATTCAGGCGCAACCGGACGCCCCGCGCCTTTACCAACTGGCCGAGGATGTCGCCCGCGGAGAATTCACTATTCCCATTGCCCGAGTTTTCCGCCTGGAAGAAGTCCGCAAAGCCCAGGATTTCGCCGAGAATCAGCACCCCAATGGCAAAGTTTTGATGGTTGTCTGAATGGAATCACAGCTCTGACGAATTAACGGCGCGAAGCGGCGGCGGCCAGTCCGTTGGTTGCCTCCGCTGCTTCCTGCTTTTGAGTCTCGGCGCCGCGTTCGGCGACCTGATTCCGCACCATCATCGCCGCCACATAGGCCGCGCCAAAACCGTTGTCGATATTGACGACGCACACATTGGGCGAGCACGAGTTCAACATGCCCAGCAGCGCGGCAATGCCACCGAAAGCGGCGCCATATCCCACGCTCGTCGGCACCGCAATCACCGGCGCGGCCACCAGGCCTCCCACGACGCTGGGCAGCGCGCCTTCCATTCCGGCGCACACAATTACCGCCCGCGCCGTGTTGAGCCCATCGCGAGCTGCCAGTATCCGGTGCAGACCTGCCACGCCCACATCCCAAATGCGCGTTACTTCGAGGCCCAGATACTCGGCCGTGGTCGCTGCTTCTTCGGCAACCGGCAAATCGCTCGTCCCTGCGCACACTACCGCCACCGGTCCGAACTTCTCGCTGTCACTGCCGGCTCGGAGTCCGATAATCCTTGCCTGCCCGTGATATTCCGCCTCCGGTACCCGCACCTTCACCGCTGCATAAGCATCCGCGCTGGCCCTCGTCGCCAGAACGCTGCCTCCGGCCGCAGACATCCGCGCAAAAATCTCTGCCACCTGCGCAGGAGTCTTCCCCGCCGCGTAAATGACTTCCGGCAACCCCAGCCGGAGCGCCCGATGATGGTCGATCCTCGCAAATCCCGTGTCCTCGTAGGGCAGTCTTGCCAGATCGCGCAACGCATCCGCCGGCGTCGTAGCGCCAGACTGCACGCTCTCGAGCAATTGCAAAATCGTCTCGCGCGTCATGCCTTTGCCTTCGCGGCGTTCATCTCCTTATAAGCCGTGATGGCCGTCTCCATCACGGCTCGCAAGGCTACATCGTGCTCGCGTGCCGCTCGCCGGCAGTCCTCATATTCCGGCATCGCGTTCAGAATCTCGCCACCAGCAGACGCGATCTTCATCCGCACTCTGCCGAATTGCGTCTCGACGGTTACAAATTCCCGCTCCAGAATCACGCGCTCTTCCTCGCGTCTCCGGATGCCCAGCGTCGTCGTCTCACGAAAGAGCAGCTTCTCCAGATCAGCTTCGTTTTCGGGCTTGCACAGCACCGTCAGCAGCGTTCCCAGGCGTCCTTTCTTCATCGTGGCCGGTGTCGCCATCACATCCAGCGCGCCATGCTCCAGCGCCAGTTCCAGTGCGTGGGCCAGGACCTGGGGAGTCGCGTCGTCCATCGCACATTCCAGAACCACCACTTGATCGCCGGAAAAAAACCGTCCCACACTTTCTCGTTCCTCTGCCGTTCCGACCGACAGCCGCAGCACGTTGGCGAATCCTTCCGGATTCCGTCCGCCAGCTCCGTAACCAATCGCGCTTACCACCATCGGCCCCTGCGCCTCGAACTCGCAGCCCAGCGCGCGCAGCATCGCCGCGCCTGTCGGCGTCGTCAGTTCCATCTGGGGTCCCACCGAATACGTCGGCACCCCCTTCAGCAGCTCCGCCGTCGCAGGCGCCGGCACCGGCATCCTGCCATGCGCGCAGTTCACGAACCCACTGCCCACATTCACAGCCGTGCAGCGCCACTTCTCTACGCCCAGTGAGTCCAGTCCAACCGCGCCACACACAATGTCGGTAATCGCATCCACCGCTCCGACCTCGTGAAAATGCACACCCTCCCGCGCGATGCCATGCACCTTTCCCTCAGCTTCCGCCAGCAGCTCGAAGGCACGAAGGGCAATTTTCTTTGCGCTCGCCGTCAACTCCGCCGCCAAAATCAGTTTGCGGATCTCCGGCCAGTGACGGCCGTGAGCATGTCCGGCATTGTGTGTGTGCGTGTGGCCTTCGCTCGGTGTGTCCGAGTGGTGGTGGTGCGAGTTCCCGCCTTCATGTGGATGCTTGTCCGACCCCGCATCCTCGGCGAGCTCACCATTCTCAAGAACATCGACTTTGGTCGCGCGAATTCCGCCGCGTACGACCGAATGCACCCGCAGCTCCGCGCTAATCTTCAGTGCCTTCGCCGCATTTTGCAGCAGCTCCGCCGGCACACCGGCATCGATCAGAGCACCCAGCAACATGTCTCCCGAGATCCCCGCAAAGCAGTCGATGGTTCCAATCTTCATAGGAAAACTCAAGAGACCCGGGTCCCGTTGCGCCTGTTTCCCGCCAGCATCTCGGCCGGCAACAGGTCATTCATTGAGCCGGACCGGTACCCGTCGCAGTCCACCGCAACATAAGGAAACCCCGCGCTCCGCACGGCCGCAGCTATCCTGCGGAAAAACTCCGGAGCGAGCGCCGCCGCCATCTCCTCTTCGGCAATTTCAATTCTCGCCACGCTGCCGTGATGCCGAACGCGAAACCTGTGCAGCCCCAGTTCCCGCAGCGCTTCCTCCGCATCTTCCACCTGGCGGAGCGCCTCCGTCGTCACGCGTCGCCCATACTCAATACGCGACGACAGGCACGCCGACGCTGGCTTGTCCCACACCCGAAGCCCGGCCGCCTGCGCCAGCTCGCGAATATCCGCTTTGCTCAATCGCGCACCCGCCAGCGGCGCAACCACCCGATGCTCCGCCGCCGCTTTCTGCCCGGGACGAAAATCCTTCCCGTCATCGAGATTCAGGCCATACGCAACCGCGGCGAATCCACGCTCCTCGCGCTCGGCTTCGAGCACCGTGAAAAGCTCATCCTTGCAGTAGAAGCAGCGGTTGCCGTCATTCGCCGCATAGGCCTCGCGCTCCAGTTCTTTTGTCTCCAGAACCAGCAGCGGGATCCCATTCTCCTCGGCAAACGCCAGCGCGTCGCGATAATGGCTCCTCGCCAGGGACGCCGAATCGGCGATGGCTGCCACCATCTTCTCGCCCAGGATTCGATGCGCCGCCCACGCCAGATACGCCGAGTCCACACCGCCGGAATACGCCACGATCACGCTCTCCAGCCCGCGCAGCCGCGCTTCCAGCGCCGCCTGTTTATCCTCAAGCGTCATCTCTTGCCACCTGCTTTCTCATCCTACCCCCGCCCCGCCTCAGCCGGAAATTCGCACATCCCAGTTCAGATGCGCGAACCACACCCTAAATCTGGGAAGATAGAAATGTGGCGATGCCCCACGCAGCCATCATCCTGAGCCCGGAGGAACGGCTTGCCCGCAGGCAACTCATCCTGCGGGACGCTTTCTCTCTTCTCACACTCTTCGTTATCACCGCGGTCATTTTCATTCTCACCTTGTTTCTGTTTCGGTCCTTCACCAGCCACCGTCAGGAGCTCGGCGTACGATGGAAAACCCGCGGAGAGGCAGCCTTGCGCGCCGGCCACCCGGAGATCGCCATTGACGATCTTCGCTCCGCCCTGGCTTACGTTCCCGATCGCGCCACCGAAATCGAACTGGCCACGGCCCTCGCTGACGCCGGCAGGACCCAGGAAGCAACCGCCTACTTCACGACCCTTTGGGAATCGGCGCCCGGCGACGGCACCATCAACCTCGAGCTCGCTCGTCTCGCCGCCAGAGAGGGGAAAGAATCCCAGACCATCCTGCACTACCAGGCTGCGCTGGATGGCACCTGGCAGGGCAATGGCTACGATCGACGGCGAGAGGTCCGTCTGGAAATGGCGCGTTATCTCATTTCCCGGCATGAGTACAATCCCGCGCGCACGCAGCTCCTTATCGCCTCCGGCAATGCCCCCGATAACCCAGCCATCAAGTTGGAGATTGCCGGCCTCCTCGAACAGGCCAACGCCCCGCAGGACGCCCTTGGTATCTACCGGACTCTGTCTGCCCGTCGAGACGCGCCCGTTGCCGCCCTCGAAGGAGCCGGCCGTACCGCTTTCGCCCTGGGCATGTACCGCCTGGCTTTCGACTTCATGAATCGCACGCTCGCCGCCCCAGGTGCCTCGCAATTCTCCGCCCAGGAGAAAGCCGCAGACCATTTCGTGCTCGATACCTCAGCCCATGTCCTGGCGCTCTATCCGGCTTTCGACCTCGCCCCCCATGTTCGCGCCGAACGCGTGCTCGCGATCAGGAATCTCGCCCGCCAGCGACTGAGTGCCTGCGCCAGCGCAAATCCCTCGGCTCCGCCGAAACTCTCCGGCCTGGTTTATGGGTGGGGTCAGCTCCCCGCTGAAATGACCGCCCGGCAGCTGGAACAGAACCCCGATTTGGAGCAGAGCATTCTGCATCTGGCATGGGACACCGAAACCGTAGCCGCTCAGGCTTGCGGTCCGCCTACCGGTGACGACGCTATTTTGCTCCTGATTGCACGCGACCCCTATGCGGTGGAGCAGCAATGATGCCCGAGTCGCCCATGCCGGCCTCAGCAACGACTCCCGAGATCGAGAACCCATTGTCTGCCGGATCGACGCGAGTGCCCATCTCGCCCTCGGCTCCGCCCCGCGCCAGTTCTTCATCGACCATCGAACGGATTGCTCCCACTCGCGACGAGCGCCTCTTTCTCGTTCTCTCGATTTTCATCGGCGTCATTTCCGGCCTCCTGGTCGTCGCCTTCCGCATCGCCATCGAATGGATCCGCCTGCTGGCTCTGGGCTCGTCGCCCCACTCCGGTCAGTACCGGCTTCTCATCGTTCCCGCTGTTGCCGGTCTCGTCGTGGCCGCGCTGGTCGTCTGGTTCTTTCCAGCCGCGCGCGGCAGCGGCGTTAACCAGACCAAGGCAGCCTTATATGTCTATGACGGTTACATTTCCTTCCGTACCGTCATCGGCAAATTCATCACCGCCGCTCTGGCCATTGGCGCCGGCCACTCGCTGGGCCCCGAAGATCCATCGCTCCAGATCGGCGCCGGGGTAGCCTCCATTGTCGCCCGCAATCTCAAGCTTTCCCGGCGCCGTCTGCGTATGTTCGCTCCTATTGGCGCGGCCGCCGGGCTTGCCGCCGCCTTCAATGCCCCCATTTCCGCCATCCTCTTCGTCATTGAAGAAGTCATTGGCAGCTGGAGCGCCGCCGTTCTCGGCTCTCTGGTGCTCTCCGCCATTTCCAGCGTCGTGGTTGTCCGCGGCTTCATGGGACCGGAACCCATGTTCCGCATTCCCTCCATCAGCTCGCCCGATCCGCGCGAGCTGATGGCGTATGCCGTCCTCGGCGTCTTTGGCGGTTTGCTCGCTCCGCTGTTTTCGCTCGTCCTCGGCTATCTGCGTCCACGCCTGCGCGCGCTCCCGCGCTGGACCCTTTTCCTTCAACCCGCCATCGCCGGACTCCTGGTAGGAGCCATCGGCTTCTTCGGGTTCCCTCAGGTCATGGGCGTTGGTTACGACGTTATCGACCAGGCCCTCCATGGCCAGTTTGTCTGGCAGCTTCTTCTGGCCCTCGTCTTCCTCAAGCTCCTGGCCACAACCCTGTCCTTCTCCAGCGGCACTCCCGGCGGCATGTTTGCTCCCACCCTGTTTATCGGAGCCATGCTCGGCGGCGCTATCGGCGCCTTCGAAAAGCACTTCTTCCCCCACCTCACCGGCACCGTCGGCGCCTACTCGCTTGTCGGCATGGGCGTCCTCTTCGCGGGATTCCTCCGCGTCCCTCTCACTTCGGTCTTCATGGTGCTCGAAATCAGCGGCAACTACTCCATCATCCTGCCTCTCATCCTTGCCAATACCATCGCCTTTCTTCTCGCACGCAGCCTTCAGCCCGTCGGTATCTTCGAAATCTTCACCCAGCAGGATGGGCTCGACCTGCCCTCGATGGAAGAGCAGCGTGAGGAATCTGCCCTCCACATCGAAGACGCACTGCAACCCGTTTCCGTCCCCATCGTTGCAGGTGCTGATACACTCCAATCCGTTTCTCAGGCCGTCTCCGATATGCACGCGAACGCCTGTCTCGTCCATCTTCCCGACGGTTCCTGGTACGCGATGAGCGTCGAGGAGCTCAACGGCGCTGCTGCTACCCTCACTCCCGAAACTCCAATCCAGCGGGCGCTTAAAGCGGATCGCACCCCGCTCCTGTTCCCCGACATGGTTCTCGACTCAGCTCTCCACTTCTTCCCGCGCTGGCCGTTTCTTCCGGTTCTCAACCGCGCCAGTCGTGGCACCGTGGAAGGAATGCTCACCATCGACGATGTTCTCAGCCGCTATCGCCGCGGCGAATGAAGCTGTCTCCCTTGCATCGTCGCGCCAGCGCCACTACTCTCAGGATTCAGGGTTCCCCCTGAAGTCCTGCGCATGCTGAGTCTCTACCAACGCCTGATTCTCGGCTGTCTTCTGCTCATCGCACTGGTCGCCACGGTCAGCCTGCTGGTGCGTACCTCCTTTGTGCGTCTCGCCGCACTCGACGCACAGGTCCGCGTTGCTGAAACTGCCGTTGCCTCTCTCGCATCCGCCCAGGGAGCCATCGCCCACGAGGAGCTCATTGCTGCGCGCCTTGCCACCGGCGACTCCACCCTTTCCGAATTTCGTGACCAGGCCGCTCACGCACAGCTTCTTCTGCGCGCCGCCACCGACGATGTCCGCGCCTTCGACCCATCCCTTCCCGTTGATCGCCTCGCCCGCGAACACGAGCGGCTCGCCCAGTACCCGCCGGCTGATGCAACCGCGCTCACCCGTTCTCTGGAAGCCCTCCATATCGAACTACGCCGCGACCTCGATCATCTCTCTACCGAGCGCTACACCGCCGTCACCTCGCTGCGCGGCCAGCAGGATCAACTTCGTGCGCGCCTGATCGCGGCCTGTGGTCTCTCCATTGCCGCGGCTGCTGTGATCTCCGCGGTGATGCTCATCCTCGTCATCGCCCCGCTTCGTCATACCGCGCGCGTGGCTCGGCGCATCGGCCAGGGCGATCTCCACCAGCGCGTCGAATGGCGATCCAAAGACGACCTGGGAACAATCGCGACTGAACTCAATCGGCTTGCCATCCGCCTTCGCGATTTGCGCGAAACCGAATCCGGCCGCCGCCAGATGGAATTCCAGCTCGCCGACGCCGTCGTTCGCTCCATCTTTGAGCCCGTTATCGTCACCGACGGCAAGGGTCAGGTGCTCAAGCTCAATCAGGCTGCCATGGAGCTTCTCGGTACTTCCACCCAGGGGCCGGAAGTCGACCGCATGGTTCTCACCAGTACCCCTGGCGGCGACAAGATCCTCAATGCCATCCGTGCCGCCGTCTCTATGCAGCGCGCTACCACAGCGGCCGAAGGACAAGCTGCTCTGCTTCCCATGCGCATCGGCGAGGCCGAACGCAGCTACCGCCTCCGCACCACCCCCATGCGGGACAGCGAAGGCAAGCTCCTTGGCGCGGTCACACTCCTCGAAGACGTTACCGAGATCGCCGAGGTTGACCGCTTCAAGTCGCGCTTCCTCTCTGTAGCCTCCCAGAAACTCCGCGAGCCCATCCGCCGCCTGCGCCTCTCGCTTTACGCCCTCACCCACGGTCACGCCGGCGAACTGCGCCCTCTCCAGATGGAACTTGCCGCCAGCGCAGCCGAGGAGGCCGAAAGCCTCGACGATCTCATGCTCGACCTAATCGAGGTCGCCGAGCTCGAAACCGGACGCCGTCAGCTCCGCATCGAGAAAGTCCGTCCCATCGATGCTCTCCGCGATGCCCTCGTTCGCTATCGTGACGCCGCTCACGAGAAAAACATCGACATCGAACTGCTCGCATTTGAAGACCTCGCGTGGGTCCAGGCCGATCGGCGCGCGCTCCGCACCATCCTCGACAATCTCATCGGCAACGCCTTGCGGTACACACCCGGGGGCGGCCACATTCGCCTCGGCGCAACCGAGCAGCAGGAGCGCGTCCAGTTCTTTGTCTCCGATACCGGGCGCGGTATCGAGACCGAGCGCCTCTCCACCATTTTCGGCCGCTTCACCGGCGACGCAACCGGCGGCAGCACCGGGCTCGGCCTCGCCCTCGTCCGTCGTCTGGTTGAGTCTCAGAGCGGCCAGGTTTCCGTCGAAAGCCGCCTCGGCGCCGGCACAACCTTCCGCTTCACGCTTCCCATCGCCGTCGCTGAGCCGGATCGTCACCCCGTGGAGGTGGGATGAGCACCCCATCCGTTCCCGCCACCGAACCCACGCCTCTCCCGCGCGAAATCGGTCCGGTCCCTCGCGACCAGCCGGAAGCCGGACGCCTCCGCATTTATCTCGGGGCCGCTCCCGGTGTCGGCAAGACCTACCGCATGCTCGAAGATGCCCACCTCATGCGCCGCCAGGGCATCGACATCGTCATCGGCCTCATTGAGCCCCACGGTCGTGCCGACACCGCCGCGCTGGTCGAAGGCCTCGACAAAATCCCTCTTCAGGAGATTCAGTACCGCTCCGTCACTCTCCGCGAGATGGACGTCGACGCCATCCTCGCACGCCATCCCGCCTGGTGCATCGTCGATGAGCTGGCTCACACCAACGTTCCCGGCTCTCGCAACCACAAACGCTACGAAGACGTCCGGGAGCTGCTCGACGCCGGCATCAATGTCATGACTGCCATGAACGTCCAGCACCTCGAAACGCTCAACGACGCGGTTGCCCGCTCCGCCAGCACTCAGATTCGCGAGACCGTCCCTGACAGCTTCCTGCGCCGCGCCAACGAGGTCGTCAACGTCGATATCACCATCGACGAGCTCCGCGACCGCCTCCGCCAGGGAAAAATCTACGCTGCGGAAAAAGTCGAGCAGGCTCTCGCGAACTTCTTCCGCAAGGGCAATCTCAACATGCTGCGGGAGCTGGCCCTGCGCACCACCGCCGAGCAGGTAGGCACCGCCGCCGCCGAATATCGCCGCACCCAGGGCCTCGAGCAGGCTCCCATCCCGGAAAAAGTCATGGTCTGTCTCTCTCCGCGTCCTGGTATGGAGCGCCTCGTCCGCGTCGGTGCCCGCATCGCCGGCCGTCTCGCCACCAACTGGTACGTCGTCTACGTCGAGACACCCGACACCGATCATCGTCACGGCGATCCGGAAGCCTTCGCTCGCCTCGAAGAGTACCAGCGCATGGCGCGCGACCTCGGCGCTCGCGTCGTCACCTTGCAGGATAAGAGAGTCGCCGACGCGCTCATCGAGTTTGCCCGAAAGGAAAACATCTCCCACGTTGTCTTCGGCCAGTCCGCCCGTTCGCGCTGGGATATCCTCATGCGCGGCTCCATCATCAATCGCTTCCTCAATGACATGCGCGACACCACCGTTCAGGTCGTCCCGATTCATAAGGAACGCAGGTAGAGGCATGAATCGTGATACGATGCTCACCCGCATCGGCGCACGCCGCGAGCCCTTCGACCTCGTCATCATCGGCGGAGGCGCAACCGGCGCTGGCGTTGCCGTCGATGCCGCCAGCCGCGGCCTTGCCACCCTCCTGCTCGAACGCGAGGACTTCGGCAAAGGCACCTCCAGCCGCAGCACCAAGCTCGTCCACGGTGGCGTGCGCTATCTCGAACAGGGCAATATCTCCCTCGTCATGGAAGCTCTGCGCGAGCGCGGCATCCTCCGCCGCAATGCTCCCCATCTCGTCCATGACGTCCCCTTCGTTGTCCCTAATTATTCCTGGTGGGAGACGCCTTTCTACGGCATTGGCCTGAAAATTTACGACCTGCTCGCCGGCGAGTACGGATTTGGCAAATCGAGGCTCCTCTCCCGTGAAGAAACCCTGGAGCGCCTGCCCAACCTGCGCCAGGATGGGCTGCGCGGCGGCGTCATTTATCACGACGGCCAGTTCGACGATGCCCGTCTTCTCATCCATCTCCTCGCCACCGCCGTCGACCACGATGCCACAGTGCTCAACTACGCGCCCGTCGTCGAAATCACCCGAGGCAGCGATGGATTCGTCGACGGAGTTGTCGCTCTCGACACTGAATCCGGCACTCGCTTCTCCATCGCCGCAAAGGTTGTCGTCAATGCCACCGGCATGTTTACTGACGAAACTCGTCAACTAGCGGACAAGAGTGCCGCTCCGATGATGGTTCCCAGCCAGGGCATTCATCTCGTCCTCGATCGCTCATTTCTGCGCGGCAATTCCGCCATCATGGTCCCCCACACCAGCGACGGTCGCGTCCTTTTCGCGATTCCGTGGCATCGCCACACGGTCATCGGCACCACCGATACCCCTATCGATCGGCCCTCCTACGAACCCCTCCCTTTCGACCACGAGATCGAATTCGTCCTCGAAACCGCAGGCGAATATCTCGCCCGCCCGCCTCAGCGCGAGGATGTTCTCAGTGTGTTCGTCGGAATCCGTCCGCTGGTTAAACAGACCGGCGCCTCGGCCACGACCACATCCTCCCTCTCCCGGGACCACACTATCCACATCGACGACTCCGGCCTGCTCACCATCGCCGGCGGCAAATGGACCACCTACCGCCATATGGCGGAAGACGCCGTCGACCACGCCATCACGCTCGGCCGACTGCCGGATAAACCCTGCGTCACCCGCGATCTTCGCATTCACGGCTACGCTGACGTCGACGAGTCAGACAGCCTCTGGGTCTACGGCTCCGACGCCGCAAAAATCCGCGCCCTTGCCGAGGAGTCTCCCGATCTGGCTCGGCAACTCGATGCCGATCTTCCCGCGGTGGCCGCCGAGGTTGTCTGGGCCGCACGCGAGGAAATGGCCCGCTCCGTGGAAGACGTGCTCGCGCGTCGCACCCGCGCGCTTTTCCTCGATGCTCGTTCCGCCCTTCGCATGGCGCCCGCAGTCGCGGCGCTGCTCGCAGGCGAATTGGGCCGCGATCAGGCCTGGGCGGACACTCAGGTCGCCCGCTTCGGTAACCTCGCTGCCGGTTATCTCCTCCCTAACACCCGTCCTTAGCGGAACATCAGTAACCCGCCCCGCATCCCGCCAAAATGTATTGTCGTTGTCATCTGTCCGGGGTATAGTTCTCCCCAAGTTCCGCACCTCAAAAGCTCTTCCGGAACCGCTGCCATCTCACTCGGATCCCCCTCTGTTCGGCAGCCAACCCACGAATCGGAAATGGAAGATTATGCGCAAGACTCTCTCGTTTCTCCTCCTCGGCTCTCTCTCCCTATTGCCGGCCGCAGCCCAGGATAAGCGCCGCGTCGCCGTCATGGACTTCGGCTACGGCACAGTCATGACCAGCGTCCAGGCCATCTTCGGCACCAATCAGGACATCGGCAAGGGCATCTCCGACATGCTCGTCAACCAACTCATCAATGACGGCAGTTATCGCGTCTTTGAACGCGCCGCCCTCGACAAAATCGTCAACGAGCAGAATTTCTCCAACAGCAACCGCGCTGATCCGGCAACCGCCGCGAAAATCGGCGCGCTCGCCGGCGTCGACACCATCATCATTGGCGACATCACCACCTTTGGCCGCGACGACAAAAATTATGGCGGCGGTGGCGGCGGCTATGGTCTCGGAAAATATGGCGTCGGCGGCCTCGGTATCCATAAAGCCAAAGCCGTCGTCGAAATTACCGCCCGCATCGTCGACGTGAACACCGGCGAAATCCTCGCCTCCGTCACCGGCCATGGCGAATCGAAACGCAATGGCACCGACATGCTCGGTGGCGGAGGCTCCGGCTGGAATGGCGGCGGTGGCCACCTCGACATGGGCAGCTCCAACTTCGGACAGACCATCATCGGCGAAGCCACCAAGGCCTCTGTCGCCGACGTGGCCAACGGCCTCGATCAGAAAGCCGGATCTTTGCCGGCAGCGGCAGCTCCGCCAGTCACACCGGTGGACGGTCTCGTCGCCGATGCCTCCACTCCCGACATCATCATCAATGTCGGCGCCGGCGCTGGCGTCAAGGTCGGCGATACCCTCGCCATCTCCCGCGTTGTGCGTACCGTCAAAGATCCGGCCACCGGCAAAGTGCTGCGCACCATCGATAACCAGGTCGGCTCGCTCACTATCACCAGCGTCGACGCCACCTCCGCCGTCGGCCACTTCAGCGGCGCCGGCACCCCCCAGGTCGGCGACCACGTCCACCGCCCGCAATAGCGCGTGCCTTCCCAAAACACCAGGGGCGACCTCTAAAGGTCGCCTCGTTCATTTCTGCAATTCAGCCATTGCCGCGCACTACGGCGCCAGATACGGCCGCAGCCCATCCCACGGATATAACCCCGTCGGCCCCAGGTCCGACTCCCTCTGCGGCCGGACATCCCACCGCACGAAGAAGCCGACGGTCTGGTTGTCGTAGTCCCTCGTGTTGTTCAGCCATACAAAGCCGCCAGCGAACCAATGGTCGCTCAGGTGATAGGCCATCTCGCCCTTGAAATCGTAATTCCCGCTCACCACCGATTGCGCCGAGTACGATGCGTTGTTGTTCGCAACCTCCAGCGCCTGATCCAGCGGAAAGAACGGCACGCTGTCCTGCTGGAACGCCTCCACGCCGAACGCTGCCACCACGTTGTAATGAACGTTGGCGCCGTACCGCCCCTGGAATGAGAACGGCACATTCGCGAGATAGTACGCCTGCGGGCTGAAGTATCCGGCCTGCCCGTAGGTAAAGAAATTCTCGTTGTGCGCGTAGTGCATCCCAAAGAAATTCACGCCTACGGTCAGGACGCCTTCGTCCGGAACCTCTTTCACCCGGAAGTAAGCGCCTGCGTCGCCGTCGATGCGGTCGTTATTTTGCACGTGCACGCCGCTCAGATACTGCCCACCCGCGCTTACATAGAAACCCGAGTTAGGATCGCTCTTGCCGAACTGCACTTCCCCACCGGATGCCGTCACGCCGCCCCAGATATTCCCCTGAAAGCTCGGACCCGCCGATCCCGGATCGCGCAACCCCGAATAGGAAAGCTGCGAGTCCTTCACGGAGTCGCGATTCACTGTGAACGTAAGTGGCCCGTTCCCGGGCTTCCAGTTCAGTCTCCCAATGACGTTCGAAACCAGGAAGCCCCAGGGTGAATATCCAATGCTGGCCGCGAGGTTGGGAATCGCCACCTGCAGTTCCCCGCCAATGCCCGTCGCATTCTGCTGGTTCAGCACCGCATTCGCCGGAGCCGTGCCCAGTTGCTCCACAACTCCTCCAGGCAGAATCGGCGACTTGCTCACTGATCCTGAATCCAGAAAGACCGGGTTCGTCACCAGCGTCACCCGCGCTTCCTCGCCCACAGCCGCCGACGCCTCGGTTGGGGCCGAAAGTGCAGACAGCGCATCGAAGCCAGCCGTTCCGCTGCGATGATTGACGACGCCAGTGCCCCCCAGCCACGAGCTGTAACCCGCCTCAATGGTGGAGAGGTTGATCTGCGCCTGCTCGCGCAGATCCCGCTGCCGCACAATCGACGGCCGCTCGTAAGACCCACGGAGCGGAGGAAGATTCTCCCGCATCAGTTCATCGTCTGAAGCTCCCGTCGGCAACGGTGGCCGCTCAAAATATTCGGGCGCCTGTGACTGGATCACCTGCGACGGATTCGAGTATTGCGTCGTCACCATCGACGGATCCACGGGCTTCTTTGCCGCATCCAGCGCGGCCTCTGCCTGCTGCATCGCCTGGTCATTCGCATTCGGCAGTGTCGTCAGAGCCGGCGTCACATCGAGGCCCAGCTGCTCCGGGTGCTCGTCAGGCTGCTTCTCTGGATTGCCTGTCGCGCTCGCCTGCGTTCCCGTCGCCGGAATCTCCAGCGAAGCCTGCGGGATATACGGCTTGGGCGCTGGCGTCGTCGGCGAGGGCTTGGCGGGCTTCTTGTCGTTGTCGAGAACATCCGGCAGAGGCTTAACTGGCGAGGCCGGATTCTTTGCCGGTGCGGTTCCGGTCGCATTCCCCGGATTCGTCGAAACCGGAGGAATCGTTGCAGCGCCCGCATTCGCGGCCGGCGGCAACACCAGTGGTGGTGCGCCCGTTCCCGGCAGCCCCTGCCCCGCATTGTTGTTCAGCTGCACCGGCGCCGTTCCCGTGTAATAAGGATCGGGCCCGTATGGTTGGCTCGCCGCTCGCGACGGATTCGGATTGTTGAAACCTGGCAGCGGCACGTTCCCATCGCCCGCGCTCGCATCTCCATCCGGATTCAGCAGGTTCACCAGATCCGTCGGCTTATCCGGCCGCGTCTGCTTTACCAGATCCGGATGATTCAGCTGGTGCGCCAGTGTTGCCGTCGGTGTCGCCGCAGGCATCGCATTCAGTGACGCCCTCCAGTAGTCCGCCGCCTTCGCGCGATCCCCACGCGCCTGTTCAAATTCTGCCGCCGTGGCCAGCACCTTCGCATCGTTAGGGAACTTCGCCAGCGCATCGCGCAGCCACTCTTCAGCCCGCCTGGTGTCCTGAACCTCCAGCGCCGCGCCGACCATGCTCTGGTAGTCCGAAGCTGTCGCGTTCGTCATATCCAGCGATTCGTAAATCGCCAGCGCGTCCTTGGGCTGCCCGGCCTGCACAAACCCCGCCGCCAGCGCCTTGCTCACCGCCGGATTTCCCGGAAACGCCTGAGCCGCCGCTATCAGGATATCCACCGCTCGCCGCGGATTTCCTGCCTCCGTGGCCTGAGCTGCACGCCGCTGCGCCCACGTCGCCCAGATCGTCTGCACCTGCCGCCGTTCTTCGTCGCTCATATCGTGCCGATCGCCCAGCGTCATCAGCTGTCGATACAAATCGCGATCGTCGCCCACGTTGAACAGCGTCCACGCATTCGCAATATCCACATTCGCCGGCGCCATCCGGTTCGCCGCGTGGTACGACTCTTCAATCTCTGTCAGCAGCCCAAGCGCCGCCCGGTCGTCTCCATTCGCTGCGTAGATGGCCGCCAGCGTCTGGTTGTACTCCACGTCGGTCGCCAGCGTCTTGCGCACCGCCGGCGGAATCTGCTGGATCTGCGCCATCGCATCCGCGTCGTGATCTGTGGCATGCATCGCCGCCAGCAGTCCCTTCCAAGCGTCCAGCCGGTCAGGATGCTGCGTCAGCACGCTGCGGTAAATGCTGTACGCACCCTCCGCATGATTCCTCTCCAGTTCCACCGCGGCTACCTGCAGTTGCAGTGGAATCGGCAGCGCTTCCCCGTTGTCCTGATAAACCCGGATCGCCCGCTGCAGAAAACCTTCCGCCACATCCGGATGGTTCTGCCCCTGGTAGATCGCCGCCAGCATCGAAAGGAACCCGCCATCCCGCAGCGCGCTGTCGTATGCATCCGGCGGCATCCGCTCCACGATCGCAATGGCGTCTGCATCGCGCCCCGCCAGGTGCTCGAGCGATACCGTCCCCTGCCACGCGGCCACATTGTTCGGATCGGCGTCGAGCGTCTTGCGATAAATCTCCGCCGCCTGCGTGAAATTTTTGTCCTTCGCCAGCAACGCCGCATACTGTAGCGTCACCGCGACTCGCACACTCTCCTGATTCGCCGCATAGTGCAGATTCATCGCCTGCGCCAGCGTCTTTTGTGCCATGGCATCCTGGCCATCCGCCTCGTACGCCCGCGCCAGCGTCCGCAAATAATCCGGATCCCTGGCCAAATCCTTTTTCAGCCCTAACGGGAATTCGCCTGCGGTCTTCAGCGCATCTTTGCCCTGCCCCGCTTCGGTCTGCGCATTGAACAGCCCGCGCCACCACGCCGCCGACCGCGGCTGCCTGTGCAGCAGCTGCTGGTACACCGGAACCGCCTGCTCCGGCTCCTGCAGTTTCATGTACGCGCCGGCTTCTCCGTTCAGCGCTTCGATACTGCCCGGCCGCAACGCCAGCGCCGCCTTATACTGCGTCACCGCCTCTTCCAGCCGATTCGCATTCAGTGCCTGCGTGCCCTGCTGCATTGCATTCCAGAAGCGTGCCGTCGCCAGCGACTGCGCGATCAGCGGAATCTTCAGCCCATCCTGCTCCGCATGCTCAAAATAATCCGCGGCATCGGCAAAATTGCTTTGCTTCATCCGCACAAAGCCCAGCCCGGCCAGCACCCGCGGATTTGTCGGCTGCTTCAGGTTCAGATCCACAAACATCTGCTGCGCAATTGCCAGATGATTCGCCGCCAGTTCCCGGAACGCTGCCATCTCCGCCGGCGTCCGCGCAATCCCCGCCGTCGCCTGCGCCTGCCGCGTTTCGGTCTCCTCCAGTTCTTTCGCCAGCTCCGGATCGGGATGCAGCTTCAGATAATCCCGCACCGCCGGCGCCGTCGCCGGATTCTCGACATCCCACCCCAGCGCCTGCCGCAGCGACGACTGTGCCCCCGCGTCCTGCGGATACTGGCTCAAAATCTTCTCGCCTTCCGTACGCGTCTTCGGATCGTAGGTCAGCACCCGCCCCAAGTCGATCGCATACTGCGGATCGCTCGGATACTTTGCCGCGAGACCTCGCAAGCCATCGATCGCGTCCTCCCGCGTCGACACAATCGCCGCCTCGGTGTCGTAGTAAGCCAGCGCCCAGTTGTCCGGGGGGTGCGTCCCGAAGGCCTGCCGATAAATCTTCAGCGCCTCCTCGTTATGCCCGTTCTTTGCCAGCTCCGCTGCCTGTTCCAGCAGTTCATTCTGCGTTTTGCTGCTCACCAGCGCTTCAATGCGCGCAATCTCGGGGCTGTTGGGATTCACTACCCGCAGCCGATCGATATAGTTCTGCGCCTCCGCATCGTTCCCCGTCTGTTTGGCCCATCGTCCCAGCCCGGCGAGCGCGTCCTGGTTGTTCGGATCGGAAAGCAAAACCTGCTGCCACGACTGCGCCGCCAGGTCGATGCGCCCCGACTGCTCCAGCGACGCCGCCTTATCCAGCAGCACTTTCTCCCCCGCCGATTGCCCGTACAAAGGTCCCACAACGAGAGCGGACAGCACTCCGAGGCAGAAAAACAAAATCAGTTTAGGGAGCCCTCGATTCATCGTTGTTCTTTCAATATCAAAGCGAGTCCCTGCGCGCATCACCCAAAGGGCGTGGCACTGTTCGCTTCCACGCGCCTTTCCTGACCCCGCCGCTGTTGAAAACCGCGCCGTCATCCCGCGTGAGACTCCCTCACCCTCACAGGCTCTCCAGCACCTGCAGCCGCCGCCGTGCCTTGGCGCGCAGCCATCCTCGTATCCAGATCGCAAACACAAAACTGATCGCCAGCACCACCAGGTCCACCATCCACGGCACCTGCATGAACCACAGCCCCAACGCCGTCCACCACGGCAAAACTCCTACGTGATAAACGTTGTTGCCGATGCGGTAGCTCTCAAATCGCGTTCCCTCCAGCAACGCCACCGTCCCCGATACCGCACTCGACTGCGATGCTTCCAGAAACGCCTTCGTCATCGGCTCGAACGTTGCCGCGTTCTTCATGTTGATCAGCACCACCGTCCGCCCGCTCGCATACGGCGATTCGATTTCTTCAATCAGCCCGTCCGGCACGCCCACCGTTCCAATCTCCCCCGATGGCAGTACGTCGCTGGTGCGGATCTTCCACCACGCGTTGTGAAACGTCGAAAAGAAACCGCGCGTGTCCTGCACCTTCAGACTGTTTTCTCCAAACGTCACCGGCATCTCCGACGCCAGCCTGCCCACTTCTCCATTGCTCTGCCCCGTCGCGATCACCAGAAAATCCACATCGGCGCCCTGGGCCAGCGCATCCGGCCCTGCCACCGTCACCCGCAGCGCCGGAAATCCAGTCTCTGCGCCAAAGTGGCCCATCATCGTCAGGTACGTCTCGATCTCCTGCGGAGAAGCCTCCTCCGGCAGCACAACCTTCGTCTGGCTCAGGTCCGCATAGCGCGTAAACGGAAACCCCGCGTTCGAAAACAGCTCCAGGTTCGGCATTGCCGCCCAATGCGGCAATCCGCGCAGATCGATATAAGAGCTCTTCAGGATCGCTCCCATCATGTTGGGCGGATTTGTCGCCTGGCAGTTGCCGCTCCTCAGCTGCTGAAACGTCAGCCGAATCTTCATCGAGTTCGAGAAAGGCCGCAGATTCACCACTGGAATCGCCAGATTCACTGACGTTTCCTTCGACGCCTCCTTGCCCGGCGTCAGTGGTACCGACCCCAGGTAAGCATCGTTCGACTCCACCTGCATGCTCGAAATGGACCCGATCGGAATCGAGTTGTACCGGTAATCCAGGTGCAGCTTGATGTTCTGCTGCGGATCTTCAAAGAAAAGATCCGGTGGAATCTTGTAATACGCCACCATCGGCGACGTTCCGTCACCCTCCAGCGCCTCGGCCGGCCCCGTCCATATCGGTACCCGTCCCAGACTGTCCTGTTCGTGCCAGCGCGGCGCATCGTCAGGATTGCTCTTCGCCGGCAGGTCCAGGTTCGTCACCGCCGCCGTCGTTCCTGTCATCCCTGGCCATCCCGTCGCCAAAGCCTGCGCCGCTTCGAGTGTCTGATCCGCATCCTCGCCCGTGATCACCAGGACTTTCCCGTAGGGATCAACGGGGTTCGTACGCATGGCCAGTGTCGGCGCATCCACTGACGACAGATTCAGCCCCGGCGGCAGCGCGCTCGGGTCTTCCGCAATCAGCACCACGTTTCCGGTCGGCAGTTTGCCCACCGATACCGGGAACCGCATCGCCCGATAATCGCCCAGCACGCCGAACCACGAGCTCACCACACCCGCCGCTTCCAGCGCCTTCAGCGAGGGCGGCGCGCCAAACGCAATGGCAACCACCGGGGGTCGCGCCAGCTGCGCATCGAAGAACGGTAGCGGCAGCAGCTTCAGATCGTCGGCCAGCGTCAGCAAATCGCCTGCAACGGCGATGCTGCTGTTTGTATCCACTTGTGCCCACAGCGCAGAATTGGTGGGGTCCTCGCAGGTTTGCGCGTAGTGACCGATCAACTCAAACGTTAGCTGGTTGTTCCTCACCAGTAAATCCGCCGGCACCACCACATTCGACTCGATTACCGTTCCGTTGTTCGGCGTCTGCGGAACCGGCAGCGTCGCGAACGTCGTCCCGTTCAGCATCACCTTCAGATGGCTCTCGGCCGGAATCAGACTCGGCGAGAAGTGGTAGTACAGGTGCATCGACGCCTGCTTCACCACCTGGTTCGGCGGAATCGAAAAGTAAACCGTGTCGAAGCCGTCGGTCCCCTTCAGGTTGATCGTGCTCGTCACTCCCAGATCGAACAGGTTCTGCTCCGCCCTGAAGCTTCCCGCCGCCGGCGTTGCCGCGGCCGCCTGATTCGCCGCTGAACCCGCAGCCTGGGCCCCCGTCGCGGCCGCAGTCGTGGCTGCGTTCTGGCTACCGGCTGCATTTGTTTCCGAACCAATCGCTGCATCCTGCGCCTTCGCCGTCGCGCCCCACGCGATTAGTCCCAGCGCGAGCACCACAGCCAGCAAACTCTCAGCCGCCACCGGCCTTCCCTTGCTCTTGCCGTTGCGTTTCGGAATCGCCGACCGGATCGCCATCCCCAGCCCGCGAAACGCAATGCGAATAATCCTCCCCAGGCTGCGCAACGGCTGATCCACCTCGCGCGACTCGCCCCATCCCAGCCACGAGTCCGCCCGCGAGAACAGCACCATCGTCAGCATCTCTTCCTCGGGAATCGTCAGCGGCTCAAACTGCATCCGCAGCACGCCATTCGCCAGGTTCACCACAGTCGCCGGCAGCTCTGCATCGCCCGTCCGCAGCGGAAAGATCACGCGCAGCACCTCGCCATGATCGACGTGCATCCCTTCCAGAAGCTCCATCGCCAGGCCGCCGCTCGATACATCGATGGTCTGCCCCGGCACCATCCGTCCATCCGCCAGCCTCACTCGGACCGGCGCCGCAAAGTTGATGCGCACATGCTGCCGCGTTTGCCGCGCCTCGCGCGCCACCGCAATGCACACGCTCAAAATCGTAATGTTGAACAGCGTCCACATCGCGTTGGTGATGATGGTCCCCGGGTGTGTCCCGTCCCACAGCCATCCCAGCCCCGGTACGTGCAGGAACCGCGGAATCACCATCAGCAGCCCAAGCATGTTGAATGCCAGCAGCACGATGAACGGCTGCGCAATGCGCACGTCGAAAAACGTCTGCGACACCAGCCCGCCCTTCGACGTCACGTTGAACTTTCCCGCCTTCGGATTGAACAACGCCGCCAGCGTTGGCAGCAGAATGTAGGGCGACAGCACCGTCTCGTAAATCTCGTTCCAGAACGAATGCCGGTGATACCCCTGAATGCGGCTGTTCGTCACGCTCGAAAGCGTCAGGTGGGGCAGCGCATACGCGAGAATCGCGATCCAGTATCCCGGCACATTCGTGAATCCGAAGATCAGATAAATCAGCGGCGCCGTCAGAAAAATCAGCCGCGGCAGCGCATACAAAAAGTGCGTCATCGCGTTGAAGTAGCAAAGCCGCTGCGGCAGCGTCAGATTCGGCGCAAACAGCGGGTTGTCGATCCGCAGAATCTGAATCATTCCCCGCGCCCACCGGATCCGCTGCTTCACGTGCGCGCTTAGCCGCTCCGTCGCGAGGCCGGCCGCCTGCGGAATATTGATGTACGCCGTATTCCACCGGCGAATTTGCATCCGCAGGCAGGTGTGCGCGTCTTCTGTAACCGTCTCGGCTGCAATTCCCCCAATCTCGTCCAGCGCTTCCCGCCGCAGCACCGCGCACGATCCACAGAAAAATGCCGCGTTCCAGAAGTCGTTCCCATCCTGCACGATTCCGTAGAACAGCTCGCCCTCGTTCGGAATCACCCGAAACTGCCCCAGATTCCTCTCAAACGGATCGGGCGAATAAAAATGATGCGGCGTCTGCAGCATGCCCAGGTTCGGATCCTTCAGAAACCACCCAATCGTCATCTGCAGAAAACTGCGCGTCGGCACGTGATCCGAATCAAAGATCGCCACATACGGCGCGCTCAGGCTTTTCAGCGCGTTGTTAATATTCCCCGCCTTCGCCTGCAGGTTGTCGCCGCGCGTCATGTATCCGATCCCGGCTTCCTGCGCAAACTCCCGGAACTCCTCGCGATTGCCATCGTCGAGGATGTACACGTGCAGCTTTTCCGCCGGCCAGTCGATATTCAGCGACGCCAGCGCGGTATACCGCACCACGCTCAGCGGCTCGTTGTAAGTGGGAATCAGCAGGTCCACTTCCGGCCAGTCGTCCGGATCATCAGGCAATGCCACCGGCGCGCGCCGCAGCGGCCAAACCGTCTGCAGGAATCCCAGATAAAGAATCCCGAACGCATATGCCTCCGCGCCCAACAGCAGCAAAATGAAAAACACATCCACCGGACCCCACTTCGTCCCAGGATCCTGGAAAAATGAGAGGATTGCGCTCACCCGCCACCACGCATAGCGGAAAGTCGCGAACATCGACAGCATCATCAGCGTCAGCGTGATCAGGTAAGAATCCGAAACCCGGCTCAGCCACACACACAGCAGCAGAATCAGCAGCCCGAGCACCGCCTGTTGCGGCCACGCCAGCTGGAGCGTCCCGAAGAAGCACAATACAACCACGCCACAAGCAATCAGTACCCAGCGCAGCAGCCGGAAGAACGGACTCCGGCCGCTCTCAAAACCATCCCAAAGCTCGGAGTGGGTCATCGTTCGCTCCAGCGCATCGCACGGTGCCCTCCACCCGCCGCAACCGATGTGTTGCGGATCCATGACGCCAGGCTCATCACATCCTCGGCCGCCGGTGAATTCGGCGCGTAGTCGATCACCGTCATCCCCTCGGCCAGCGCCTCGCTCACCGCCGCGGTCCGGTGCACGGCAATCGGCAGCAGCCGTTCGCCCAGTTGCTGCCGCAGCACCTCACGCACATCCAGCTGCAGCGGCGACGAAGGATCGAACTGGCTCAGCACGTACCAGGCCTGCAGCGGTTTCCCGCTCAGCCCCTCCTGATTCCGGAAAAATCCTTCCAGCGCCTGCAGCGTCACCACCGACGTCATGTCCGGAACCACCGGCACCAGCACCATCGGCGAAAGCCGCAGCGCCTGCCGCAGCATCGCCGCCGATCCCGTCGCCACATCGATCAGCATTCGGTTCGCGTCCTGCGCCCCACGCATCATCTCCCGCCGCAGCAACTCCGGATCGGCACTTTCCCGCCCCGCATCGAGCGTCAGCACCCGGATCGGCGGGTCGCTCGTCCCTCCGCTGAACGTCCGCACTACGCCCGTCTTGATCTCCCGCGCGCCAAAGTAGAACGGCAGAACCCCGAACGAACAGGTATCCGCCAGCAGCACGCGCTCGCCGCGCGCCGCCAATGCCCGCCCTATCGCCGCCGTCAGACTGGTCTTCCCCACTCCGCCGGCGAGCGAGAAAAACGTCATCACCGGAATCTGCCAATCCAGCCGTTCCTCCTGGATCTCCTCCTGGCCTCGCCCGAAAACGCCGCGCAGCGCGTACCACCGCGATGCCACTTGTTCGCGGGATTGCTGCTCAGGTTCACTGACCGGAACCGGCACCGGAACTGGAGTCAGAGCCGGAGCCGGAGTTGGCGCTATCGCCTGGGGATCTGGCGTCATCACCGCATGGGGAGGAGTTTCTGCCAGCCACGCCGGTCTCTCCGTCGCCGCTTCCGCATCCGGCCTCACCGCCGGGAGCTGCTCCACGGCCGGTTCCTCTCGAAAATAAGGCGCCCCCGCGAGCCCGTGCCGCGTCGTCTGTTCCGCTGGAGCCGGCAAGGTTCCCGCGTCCCGCTCCGGTTCCTCGGGAAATTCAAATCGCCGCTCTACGGGAAATTCATGGCGAGCCGGCGCAGCAGCCTGGCCGCCGCCCGGCAGCAAATCTTCCCAGCGCGAGCCATTGCTCAAAGGTGGCGGATGCGGCATCTCCCGCGCCTCTTCCCTCGCAACTCGCGCCCGCTCCCCCAGCGTTCGCTGCCGCATCTGCTGTCGCATTTGTTGCCGCGACGCGCTGAAGTCCCGGTACTTGGCTCCATGCAGGTTCGCCCACGAATACAGCGTCGCGACGTCGTCCGCCTGCTCGGTGTTCTCCGTGTTCCCGGCGCTGATGTCGTCCTCGTCCTGCTTCATCGCGTCATCCCCTGCTGATACCACCGGCCGCTACAGGACCTGTTGAAATCGACTCTTGCTGTTCGCAGACTGTTAGCCCCGGACCTTGCTGCTCTGCTGCGGCGGGGATGACGCAGCATGGGCCTTCCATCGTGAATGTCAACCGCTCCGGTTACGCTCGTTCTCCAGTCTGTGGGGACTTCGTGTTTCCTTTTGCGTCAATCCAATTGCTTCGCCAAAACCTCTGAAGAAAGTGAAGTGTAGCCAGGTTAAACCTTTAGCTCTGCTTCAACCATTCCCTTTCAGTAACTCAACGCCGTTACGACAGGGGGGTTAAAGTCTGCAAAAACGGGCCACTTAGCGCCTCGTAATCTTGACCCGCCCATCGATCCATGCTGTCGAGATCGCCGTCGAGGATCGCGGCGTGCCCGCAACTTCGTGGCCCCGGAACCCTGATCGAAGCTCAGTTTTCTCTCCAGACGCGGAGCCGGATTGTTAAATTCACAGGATGGCTCCTGCCCTCAAACCGCCGCGAAAGATGCGCTTTCTGCCGCTGATCGCCGCCACATACTTCATGGTCTCCGGCGGACCCTATGGTATTGAGGACATCCTCGGCGGCGCAGGCTACGCCAAAGCCATCGTCATTCTCCTCGTCCTTCCTGTCATCTGGAGCCTGCCCACCGCGCTCATGATCGGCGAGCTGGCCAGCGCGATTCCCGTTGAAGGCGGCTTCTACGCCTGGGTTCGCCGTGCCCTGGGTCCTTTCTGGGGCTATCAGGAAAGCTGGCTCTCGCTTTCCGCCAGCATCTTCGATATGGCCATCTACCCTGCCATCTTTGTCAGCTATCTGGGAAAGTTCAGCCCCGCGCTCACCGCCGGATGGCACGGATACGCCTGGTCTCTGGCTCTGGTCGCGCTGTGCTGCCTCTGGAATCTTCGTGGCGCACCCGCCGTCGGCGAGGGCTCTGTCTGGATGGCCGTCCTCCTTCTCGCGCCCTTTGCCGTCTTTGTGCTGCTCGGCCTTTGGCACGCATTTTCAAAGCATCCCGCTGTGCAATGGCATGCGGCCGCTTCCCAGTCCGCGCTCTCCACTGCGGTCCTGGTTGCCATGTGGAATTACATGGGCTGGGACAACGCTTCCACCGTCGCGCAGGAAGTCGAGAATCCGCAGCGGAATTACCCCAGGGGCATGGTCGCCGCGGCTGCGCTCACCGCGCTCACCTATATCCTGCCCCTCCTGGCCATGGCGCTTGCCGGCATTTCCGTGGCCAGCTTCTCCACCGGCGATTGGTTAATCGCAGCCACTTCCATCGGCGGCCCTCTGCTCGGACTCGCTGTGCTGGCCGGCGGCGCCATCTGCGGCGTTGGCATGTTCAACGCGCTGATGCTCAGCTACACCCGCCTGCCCTTCGCCATGGCTGAAGACGGCATGCTGCCCAAACTGCTCGCCCGCCGCAACCGCCGCGGCGTTCCCTGGGTCAGCGTGCTGTTGTGCGGCCTCGGCTGGGCCGTCGCTCTCAACCTGCCCTTCGAGCGCCTCATCTCCATCGACCTGATTCTTTACGGATCGAGCCTCCTCCTCGAGTTTGTCGCCCTCATCGTTCTGCGTCTCCGCGAACCCAACCTGGAACGGCCCTTCCGGGCGGGAAATCTGGTCTTCGCCTGTTCCCTGGGCGTGGGTCCGGCGGTGCTCATCGGCTATGCTCTTTATGCTTCCCGGTCTGAGAAGATCACGGGTTCCATGTCGGCGCTGCTCTTCTCGGTCATCATCGCCTTGTTGGGTCCGTTGCTTTACCGGTTCACTGCTGTTCCTCTCGCCCGCCGTCGCCTCGCCGCAGCTGCGGCGGCAGATTAACCGGGCAATAGAGAAACGCAAACAAAATAAATAGAAACCAAAAGAAAGCCCTGCCCGAATCGCCCCAATTGCCCGCGCTGACACCCAGCCCCGGCATTCGATTTGGACGATATGCCTTGACACCGAGAGCAAACCGGATTACAAGGTGTCAATACGAAACAAGAGGAAATCAATCAATGTTTCGTATGCAATCTCTCCGGGAGGCTTTATGCGCATCACCCGCTTTCTCGCGTGCGCGCCCCTGCTGGCCATTCTCTTCTCTGGTCCGCCCGCATCGGCGCAATCGACGAACGAAGGAGTCCTGGCCGGGACGATCAGTGATGTAAGCGGGGCCGTCATACCGGGGGCCACCGTCACCCTGACTGACCTCGGAACCAATATTGCGCGGACCGCGCAAACTAACGGCCAGGGAGACTATTTCTTCCGCGCTCTGCCACCGGCAACCTACAAAATGGTGATCGCAGCGAAGGGATTCGGAACCGTCGAACAGGACAATATTGTTCTGACCGTGAACCAGCAGGCCACACTGAACACGACCCTGAAACCTGCCGCCGAATCGACCAGCGTCACCGTGCATGCGATTCCGGTACTGCTGGACTCCGAAGACGCGACGCTGGGCACCGATGTAGACAGTAAATATCTGGAACAGATTCCGCTGCTCAATCGCGACTCGTTCGGGCTGACGTTTCTTGCCGGTGGGGTCACCGAGACGACCGGTTCGGGCACCCAGGACTCCTACCCGAGCGGAACCAACTTTGTCTCGAATGGGCAACGGAACGCCACCGCCGATATCCGTCTGGATGGCGATCTGTTGAGCGCCCCCGAGCAGGGCGAAGGCGGCACAACGAACGTGTACTACCAGCCTTCGGTGGAAGCGCTGCAGGAATTCAAGGTGGAGAACAACAGCTTCTCCGCCGAATACGGAAACAACGGCGGCACGGTGGTCAACACCGTGATGAAATCCGGCACCAACCAACTGCACGGCAGCGCGTGGTGGTATGGCCAGCGCGCGGCGTTCGACGCACGCGACTTTTTCAATTCCGGGCCGGTGCCGGGTCATCAGCAGGACCAGGAAGGCTTCACCATCGGCGGCCCCGTCCGGAAGAGCAAGACCTTCTACTTCGGCGACCTCTCCATCGTGCGCGATCTGGAGCCAGTCAACATCGTCGCCACCGTGCCAACCGATTTAGAGCGCAAGGGCGATTACTCCCAAACCATGGCCTATGACGCGAACGGCAATCTGGTGCAGAACCAGATCTTCGATCCGTTTACCACCGACGCGAATGGCAACCGCCAGGCATACAACGGGAACATGGTCCCGCAGGCCGAATGGGATCCAGTAGGCCAGGCGATCCTGAAGCTCTATCCCGAACCGAACACGGCCGGCGACCCGGGGATTGGCACCAACAATTTCCGCGATGAGGTGCTGGCGGCGTCAAAGAGCCAGCAGTTCGACATCAAGATCGATCAGAACTTCAGCGCCCGATCCCGCCTGAGCGCCCGCTATAGCTATCAGCACAACGACGGAAACACCCCAGGCATTTTCACCGACGACATCTTCAATGACGGAACCGCCTACCGAGGATCGTTCTACAACGATGGGCTCGAGTACAGCTTTTCCCCGACCGCAAATACGCTGTGGGTGAGCCGCTTTGGCATCGACCGGGTGGCGCAGCCGTCGTTCTCCAGTACACCCGATCCCACTTCCATCGGATTCCCCTCTTATCTGGATGCGGCGAACGGAATCAAACGCATGCCTTCCATCCTGCCCAACGATTACGGCGATTATTCGCGCTTCACGCCGCTGTTCAGCCAGTGCTGCGTGGATACGAAATTCGCGCACACGCTGCTGAATTACTCATCAAATTTCTCCTGGACACGCCGGCAGCACAGTTTCAAGTTCGGGGGCGAGCAGCGCATCTTCTATAACAATTTCGATCAGCCCAACTACCCCACCGGCTTTTTCAGCTTCGATCAGACCGTCAGCTCCGCCACCCCGTATGACACCGCCAACGGAACCCAGGGCAACTCCTTCGCCAATATTCTTATCGGCTATGGCGATACGGGCGGCATCAATGTCGAGCCAGCGGTCGCAGACATGTCGAGGGAGACCGCCTTCTATGCCGAGGACAGCTGGCATGCGACGTCAAAGCTGACGCTCAACCTCGGTGTCCGCTACGAGTGGAGCACGCCCTATTCCGAGCGCCACAACTACGAGGAGTTCAGCAACTTTACCGCCAGCAGCGGCCAGCCCGTCCCCGGGCTCAGCGCTTATCAGCCCAGCGATACTCCGCCCGGGACGACGATCTTCGCCGGCAACAATCAGCGCACCATCCCGGTGGATCGCAACAACGTGGCGCCGCGGCTGGCGTTCGCCTGGCAGGCGAATCCCAATCTGGTGTTTCGCGGCGGAGCAGGCATCTACTACGGGCTCAACGTGGCCACCAATTACCAGTATCCGGGGCCGGCCTTTGCCGCCAGTCCCTCGGTATTCTTCAGCAAAGACAATTACCAGACGCGCTACGCGACCCTGGAAAATCCATTCCCCGGCGGGATTCCGCAGCCCCAGGGAACGAAGTACGGCAAACTCGCGGACTGGGGTCTGGCGGACAGCAATAACCTCGACCTCGAGCCCGCGCGCAACGCAGAAATCTACCAGTGGAACCTGGGGATTCAGCAGGCGTTTCCCTGGAAGGTGGTGCTGGGCATCGACTACTCGGCCAATCGTTCCACCCATCTGCCGTGGGGCGGGTACAGCAGCACCAGCAACCGGAACTTCATTCCCTCAGGCGTGCGCCGGCAGTACACGAGCGACGATCTGAGCACGCTGGTGGACAACCCGTTCCAGCCGCTGTTCAGCGGTCCCAACGCCATCTTCAACGAGCCCGAGTCGCGCTATGGCGATGACCAGCTGCCACTCATCAACCTGCTGCGGCCTTATCCGCAATACGACGGAGTCTTCGCCGGACTGCCGAAACTGGCGGCCAGCTCCTGGTACAACTCGATGCAGGTCCGGTTCCAGAAGCGCGAGAGCCAGTACCTGTCCTTCGAAGGCAACTACACGTGGTCCAAAGCAGAGGACGATTCCTCCGTCGGCTTCAACGCGTTCGTCGGCTATCTTGACACTGGCAATCCCCAGGAGTTGGACAATCTGAAAGCAGAGTGGTCGATCAGCGCCAATGACGCGACGAATCGTTTCGTAGCGGCAGTCGTGGCCAATTCCCCGATCGGACGCGGGCAGCTCATCGGGGGCAACATGAACCGTGTGCTCGACTATGTCATCGGCGGTTGGCAGGGCTCCACCCTCATGACCTATCAAACCGGCACGCCCATGCCCATCTCGATGGGCAACCCGCGCCTGGCGGATGGCAACCAGCGCCCGGACGTGACCTGTTTCCAGGTGACAACCGGCATGAGTATTCACCATGCTGCGTTAACGCAGCAGCCGTACCTGAACACCAACTGCTTCGCCGACCCCGGCGATCAGCAGCCGGGCAATGCCCCGCGCTATTTCTCCAATATTCGCGGCGACAGCATTCGAGACTTCGACGTGTCGTTCATGAAGTCCGAGACGTTGCCGCGCGAAAGCCGGCTGGAACTTCACGTCGATCTTTTCAACTTCACCAACACACCGCGATTCGCGTTTCCCGACTACGGGTATGAAGACTCCACCTTCGGCATCGTCAGTTCCACAGCGGCAGGATACGTTCCGCGCCACCTGCAGTTCGGTGCGCGCTACCAGTTCTAACGTCAGAGCCTGGTGGGCCAGATACCCCGCCAGCATTCTCACTCACGCAATTATTGGGGAGCCGTTCTATGTCTGTTCGCTTGCAGGCATTCGCCCGTCGCGCCGCTTTGGTCCTGACTTTTGGATTCACGTGCATCTCTGCAGCATCCGCACAGCAGACTGATCATTCCGCGCGGGCATGGATGCACAGGGTGCGGATTGCCGCCTGGTCGCTGACGCCGGACAATGCCCGGCAGATCGTGCAGCAGGCCCAGGCCAGCGGCGTCTACGGCATCGAGGTGGACAACGACATCGAGGGACGTTACGAGAGCTTCCTCGATCCAAGGGTCAAGCTGGAGGCAATCCATCGGGTCGCGGAAGCGGCGCACAAGGCCGGCAACAAGGCCTTCGTCTACATCGCGGGGACCGAGTGCATCTCGCTGAACGCCGACGGTCCGCACACCCTGGCGAAAGAACATCCAGACTGGCTCCAGCGCAAGATCACGGGAGAGCCGGCGATCTTCGGCGCGAAATCGGCGTTCTGGATCCGGCCCGGCGAAGAAGATGTGTGGGTGAGCCCGTACGCCGAGCCCTGGCGCAGAATCTACATGCAGCGGGTGCGCCAGATTGCCGCGACCGGCATCGACGGAATCTACGTGGACATTCCCTACTGGATGACGCACTTCACCGGATGGGAAGACAGTTGGGCCAGCTTTGACGATGGAACGGTAGCGGCGTTCAGAAAGGCCACGGGACTCGACGCGCGCAAGGACATCAAACTCGACGATCCCGACGATCCCGGCTTCCGCAAGTGGATCGACTTCCGCATACAGACGATTGACGATTTCCTGGCGGAGATCCGCCACAACGCCGTAGCTGTCAATCCGGCCATTGCGCTGATCCCGGAAATTTATCCTGGCATCGAGGAATCGGCTCCGCGTGTGGGCGCGGACGTGTATCAGCTCTATCCGGTCGTGGACGCCATCGCGCACGAGTACGAGTTCGGAGACAGCGAGGACCACACCGCCGCATCACGCTCACCCTTTGATTGGTTCATGTATCAGATCGGAATGCGCAGCTTCCGCGCCTTTGCCGGAGAGACGAAGCCCACCTGGATTCTGAACTACTCCTGGGACGGCGCTAAAAACGTTCCGCCGCGCGATGCCATGCTCTCCCTCGCGAATTCCGAGCTGACAGCGGGCGCGAACTTCTGGGATGCGCGCGGCCATGTGATGTCGGGTTCGAACGACATGCCGACCAGGAAGCATATCTTCCGCTGGATCGCGTCGCACGAGGACATCTTCGGCGCCGAGCGCCAACCCGAGGGCGAGACCGGCGTCTATTTCTCCGACACCACCCGCAACTACTATCCGAAGGAGTTTGTCGACGCCTATCGCGGCGTCCTCCTTCTCCTGCTCCAAAATCACGTGCAGTTTCGAATCGTCACGGCGCGAACCCTGAACGCATTTCACGGCAAGGTTCTGGTGCTGCCGGATGTGCGTGTCCTGAGTGAGCAGGAAGCAGCGGGTGTGAAAAGCTTCGCGGATGGCGGCGGCCACGTGGTTCTCACCGGGAAGACGGATGCGCATCTGGATGCGCTGAAGGAAGCGCAGCGGTTTCCGGATCAGCCGGAGATCCGGTATCTCGATGCGGCGCAAAAGGACTTTTACGGCGTAAGCCCGGCGAGTGAGGCAGGCCTGCTGCACGCGATCGAGACGGAAAGCGATGTCCAGGTTAGCGCATCGCGAAACGTTGTCGTCCACGAGGCGCGCGTAAATGGACGGCCATTTCTCTTTTTCGCGAATTTCACCGGGGTGCAGGCGGGGCAAAACGAGACCCCCGCGCCGCAGAGCGGGATTCGTGTGACCGCGCCGGTCGCGATGGGAAAGAAGCTGCATTGGCTGCCCTTTCTGGGTACGGTGACGACGTTGGAGGGCCAGACTTCGGGCGATGCAACCAGCTTCACGCTTCCGGCGCTGGAACGCGGCGCGGTCGCATGGTTCGAGTAGCTCACCGAGTCTCGGAATCTCCCGCCGCAGACTCGAACGTTCGAACCTCGAATGGCGCCAGCGAGATCACGGCGTGATGCGGGTCGAGATGAACAGGCGCAGCATCGGCCTTTCCAAACGGATCTGATGCCTCGAGGCCGATCTGCGCGCCCTGCGGAATCTGGAGAGCCGTCTCGATGTCGAGCGTCCAGGACTGCGGCTTGTCGGATGGATTGCGCAGCGTCACGATCCAGCCCTTGGGACTCCACGCTGCCCACCCGTAAACCTGCAGTTGGCCTGGATCGCCGCCGATCCAGTGGTTATCGACGAGGATGTCCGCGTTGTGTCGCGCCCATTTGGCGGCGTGCGCCAAAGTATCCCAGTTGGCGGAGGTGAGCAGCGACGGCGTGATGTACATCTCCTCCAGCTGCGTGCCGGTGGCGAAGTACGAGTGGACCTCGTCGGAGAAATCGTTCCCCGGATCGGACTCAAGCCGCTCCGCCAGCTTCGCATAGATGATCCCGTGCAGCATCAGGGAGTTGATGGGGAAAAGCGGGCCTTTGAGAACCGTATTGCGATACGTCTGCTCATCGCGATAAGTAATCCACTGCTGGCGGTTAGAGCCAACGCCGTCAAAGCCGTTGTCCTCCCCTCCGCGCCAGATGGAGTCTGCGTGGAAAAGCCAGAAGGGAGACGGGTAGGTACCGGTGGTGAGATTGATGAATGTGCTCGGCTTATCGCGGCGCACAACTTCGATCAGGTGGATCGCGGCATCGAAGTCGCTGTCGAAGGCACTGCCCGGAAAGACGCGGTCGGCGTTGCCCGTGCCATCGATCTTGAACTGGTTCACATGATAGCGATCGACCATCTCGAGGCAAACCTGCTCGAAGCGCTGGTAGTACTTCGGGCCAGACAGCGCATATCCACCCTTGATGATTTCGTAGCCATGGGCCCGTCCCCAGGTGATGCGCTCCTTGCGTCGCTGGTCGTAACCGCCCCACGGCGAGAACCAAACCCCTATACCCGCGTGGATCTGCGCAGCGGCTTCTGCCGTTTTGGTGAAGCCGTCAGGAAATCCGCTGTTGAAGCCCCACATCGAACTCGGATTGTCCCAGCCATCGTCAAAGAGGAACGAGTTCATTTCCACGTGGCGCTGCTCAACCAATTCGCGGCCAAAGACGTGGATCCGATCGATAGCGTCGGCTTCGTTGTAGGCGCCACCATAGGCGATGTCGAACCAGGAGTTGTAGTGCAGGAACGGGCTGTAGGCGCGGGGGCGCTCGCTCTCGATGTAGTGGAGGAAGGCGCGGCGCATCTGTCCCGGCGCGGCAACTCCCACCACTGAGGAATAGGTCGTGCTTTGCCCGGCACGGAGCGGCAGAACGCGGGCCAGGGACGCAGTCACATGATCGCCCTCGACGTGGCTGGTGGAGAGCGGATGCTCGAAGCCGAAGAACATACCGCCATCGACCACCGGCGAGCCGCGAACTGTACCGGAAACCTGAGCGCCGGGATCAACAAAGTCGAGCATCCGCACCTCGGCGATAGCGACGTCAGCCGAAGCATGCAGAGTGAGCTTCTGGCGGAAATAGCCGGCGCGCTCCCGCATCAGCAGACACCAGTGCACTGTGCCGGGGAAATGCGAGTCGGAAAAGTCGGCGCAGATACGGCGCCCCGGATCATGGCTGGCCGCCGATCCCTCAGGCAGGTCGCTTGCGGAGGGCGCTCCCATCTTCATCGCCGAAGACCGAAGCGCAGTTCCATCTTTCAGCGTCAGGACGAAGGCTTCGGGCAGGGCGAGAGTGCGCGAGGCGAGCGCATCTGTTACATGCAAACCGCGGAAATGTTCCTGCGACGTGCGGAGCACCATGGAGATTCCCTCCCCCTGCAGACGCAAATCGCCCTGCGTGCCGGCGAGCTGGAAGAGCGGACCGGCAAGCGGAAGTAGAAAGCAGCAGAGGAAGGCTCAAACAAATCAGAGTGCGCGCGGTGTTATTCAAAATGCATCCTCGATAGTGGCATCAGCCGCGCGCTTGCCCCGCATGAGCAGATAAACGAGCAGACCCACGATGATCCAGGCAGCGCCCAGCAGCTTCGCGTTGCGGCTCAGATTGAACCAGATGAAGGCACAGATAACCATGCCGGCCAGTGGAATCGTGGCAGCGAAGAGAACTTTCTCCCGCGATCTGAATTTGTAGTGGATCAGCGCCGCGGCATTGACCCCGATGAAAGCGATGAACGCGCCAAAATTGAGCAACTCCGCGCCCTTCTCATAAGTCAGCAGAAACGCGCCGCCCAGGGTGATCAGTCCCAGCAGCACTACGTTGTTGCGCGGAATGTTGTTGCGCGCACTCACCGTTCCAAAGAAGCCACGCGGCAATGCGTTGGCCCGGCCCATGCCGTAGAGCAGACGCGCCGCACCAAACTGCGCGGCAATGCCCGAGCCGATATTGGCAATCAGCAGAGTCGCGTTCAGCAGCTGGAAAAGGAAGTGTCCCCCCACGCGGAGCGCAACCTGGACGTAGGCGGTGTCGACAATGTTTTCGGCGAACGGCGCCGTCGCCGGCCAGGCAAGCTGCGCCACGTAGACTTCCACCGCCGATAGCACACCGATGGCCAGGCACGTGAGCACCGTCGCCAGCATGATGTTGCGCCGTGGATTCTCAACCTCTTCCGACATCGTCGAAATACCGTCGAATCCGATGTAGGTCAGCACCGCGAGCGAGGTCCCATGCAGCATCAGGCTCGCGTTAAAGCGCGCCGGATCGTAGAACGGCACCAGCCAGGCATAGCCGGTCGGACGCGCAACCAACGCGATATAGCGAATGGCATAGCCGAGGAAAATGACGACGACGATGCCCATCCCCAGAGCGAGCAGAGCGTTCACGCGGCTCGAGGCCTGGACACCCATCAGATTGAATCCGGTAAAGAGAATGACGAAGGCCAGCACCCATGCCGCATAAGGAACCTGCGGCAGGATGTTCGCCGCCGCGGCGCTGCACCAGATCACGCAGATGATCGGGTTCAGCATATAGTCCATCAGCATCGACCAGCCGACGACATAACCGGCCATGGGATGGATCTCGTGTCCGACGTAAGTGTAGGCAGAACCCGCGCTGGGATAGACGCGCGCCATGCGCCCGTAGCTAACCGCGGTCAGAAGCATCGCCACCATGGCGATAAGAATGGTGGTCACCACGTGCCCGCGCGCTGCGTTGCTCACCACGCCGTAGATCCCCATGGGCGCCGTGGGCTGGATAATAATGATGCCGTACAAAATGAGGTGACGCAGCTTCAGCGCGCGCCGCAGCCCCGCGCCTTCTGCCGGATCCCCGATCGTCGATGCCTCCAGAATGTCCTCCTGCGCTCGCTGGACTACAACGCGAATGGTAACGCGTGGTGCCGCAGAAACTCTTCCCGCAGCGCGCGATCGCGAAACGCCTCGGTGCCGCCCGGGCGCAGGGTGGAAAGAGCCCCGGTGATGTTTCCGGCCCGCCCGCAAGCCTCTGGATCCGCGCCCCGCAGCCACGCGGAGAGAAAACCTGCGTTAAAACTGTCCCCCGCGCCAATCGTATCCACCGGTGTCACGTGCACCTGCGGGATGCTCATCCTTTTCGATCCGTGCTGAATCACCGCGCCGCGCGAGCCGCACTTCACCGCGATCAGCGGCACCTGCTGACCCAGAACGTCGAGCGCAGCCTCCACCGTCTCGCGGCCGGCGATCCGGCGAATCTCGCCCTCATTGGGCAGCAGCAGATCCACATACGGCAGCAGCTCATCCAGAACCTCATCCCATCGGTCGCTCGGGTCGTCGTTAGTGTCGAGCGAAATCGTCAGGCCGCGCTGCTTCAGCGTGCGAAAAAGCTCCGGCAGGCCGGCATGCAAACCCTTCTGCAGGTAGAGCGATGAAAGGTGGAAGTGCGGAGCCGAACAAAGGTACTCGAGGTCGAGATCGGCGCAGGTCATTTCGAACATGATGCCGGGGTAGGTGAGGATCCGCCGCGTTGCTCCATGATGCAGCAGAATAGTGACCCCCGTCTTGCTGCTCCCATCCGAGACGATTGCACGAGAAAGGTCGACCTGGCTTTCCGCCAGCCGCTCCATGGCGATGCGCCCCATCTCATCGCCGCCGGCGCGGGTAATGAAACCCGTCCGCACACCAAGCAGCGAGAGATTATGTGCGAGGATCGCCGACGAACTCCCCAGCGTCAGTTCGAAATTGCTGGCCAGAGTCTCGCGATCGAGCGGGATGGCTTCCGGAAGCCCATAGAGGATAAGGTCGAGGTTGACTTCTCCGGCGATCGTGAGGTCAAAGCGCGCCATAAAATGGTGCTCGGGCGGTTCTAGGGGTAGCCCTTTTCTAAGATTCCGTATTATTACCATTCTTTTCCAGCCAGCGGCAATGAGTTTGGTTCGAAATCAAGAATGATCTCAGGGGCAGCGGCTTTGCCAAGCTTGGCGTATCGATTCTCGCCTCTGTATTTGCCGAGCGATACGCTCTTTCAGAGGCGCTACGACTGCCTTGACAAGCCGCGGCACGACCGACTACTCTTCGTTACCGGATTGATACATACCGAAATTAAACGAAATTGTGCAGCGCGAACGCAAACAGGGAGGATTGCCCGTGAAAGACGGCGGAAGACGACGCGGCGGCGGATTTGCGGTGGGTCTTCTGCTAGCCGCAATCGCGGCCGGTTGCCCCGCCATGGGAACCGCGCAAGCTTCGGGTTTGCGGGTCCAGGTCGCCACCGACGGCCAGTACAGCCTCGGCCTGCCCGGGGGCGCGCATTTCGCTCTCACTGCCGGCGTATCGGCACAGGTCGATGGCCAATGGCTCCATGCTGCGGATTATCCGCACATCGCAGTGCATCAGACCGAGGCACACACCGAGTTGGGCCGAGCGGCAGTCTGGGAGGTCACTGCGTCGGGCCTGGCGTCGGCACCGAGGCTCGTTTACCGGTTGCGCGTCGATCGCGACGTGCCCTTTGCCGATCTCCAGGTCACCGTCGAAAACACCACCGGGCACCCGATCCATGTCCAGGCCATCCGCGGCGTCGACGCGAGCGGCGCCGACCTGATGAACCTCGACGGTGCGCCATCCCAAATCCGCGTCCTCTCCGACAGCTTCAGCGAAGACCGGCCGGCCATGCAGATCCACGATCTCGCCGACGCACCGTATCAACACCCAGCCCGCATGCATCGTGCCGTCGGAAGCCAGCTCATTTACAACCGAGAGAGCCACGAGAGCTTCTTCGTCGGCGCCCTCACTTCCGATAAATTTCTGACGATTCTGCGCCTGCACCTTGCCCCGGGCGCCGCGCCGCAGATTGCCTCCTTCGAGGTCGAGTCGACCGGAACAACGGAACTCGAAGAGGAGAACTCCCTCCAGAATTCCCCGTCCGAGGATCGCATTCCATTGAGCCTCGAGCTCCGCCCCGGCGCTCGCCTCGATTCCGAACGTGTCCTGCTCAGCGTGAGCCGGGACTACCATAGCCAGCTCGAGACCTATGGATCGCTCATCCGCCAGATCCACCATCCCCGCGTCGCGCCGCCGCTCATGGGCTGGTGGAGCTGGACCGCCTTTTACTTCGGTCTGAATGAAGGCGCCGCTCTCACTAACGCGCAGTGGGAGTCTGAACACCTGCTGTCCCTCGGCTACAACGTCTTCCATATCGACGAGGGCTACCAGTACGCGCGCGGCGAATACACCTCGCCCAATGCAACGCTTTTTCCCCATGGATTGACGCCGCTCGAATACAACGTGCGCGGCCTCGGTCTGACGCCTGGTATCTGGACTGCCCCCTTCGAAGTTTCAGAACGGGCCTGGGTCTATCGGCATCATCCTGACTGGCTGATCAAAAACGCCGGCGGCAAGCCGATCGCGGCGGGCAATGTGGTCGATGGCAAAGACATGCTCTACATGCTGGACGTGACCAATCCTGCCGCTGCCGATTATCTACGCCAGACTTACACCACTCTCGTCCACCAGTGGGGCATTCACTACATTAAGCTCGATTTCATGGACGACAGCGCCATCGAAGGCTACTACTACAAGTCCGGCACCACTGCCATGGAGGCGCAGCGCATCGGCCTCAGCATCATCCGCAGCGCCGTCGGCGACGATGTCTTTCTCGATAAAGATGGCAGCGTGATGCTCAATCCCGTCGGCTTCGTCGACTACGGCCGCATTTCCCAGGACACCGGCCACGCCTTCGATGCGACCAGGGAAGCCGAGCCCGGCATCGCCGCACGCTACTACATGAACCGCAATTATTTCGTCGCCGACCCCGACGCCTTCGCTGTCTCCACCCAGACCATCGCCGATCAGAGCTGGCACGAAGGCCACAAGCCAGCGACTCTGGAAGAAGCCCGCGCCGCCATCGCTCTCGCCGCCGTAACGGGCGGAATGTTTGAGATTGGCGACAATCTGCCCACCCTCGAGCATGAGACGGACCGCCTCGCGCTCATCGAAAATCAGGACCTCATCGACATGATCCAGCTCGGCCGCTCCTCCACACCGGTCGATCTGATGGACTACAGCGAGCAGGATCGGCAGCCCACCATCTTCTTCTTGAAGGAATCGCCGCGCCAAAGCATTCTCACCGTCTTCAACTGGACGAAACAGCCGGTTCAGCGGACCATTGCCCTCGATCGCATCGGCCTGTCGCCCGCCGCGTCCTGGTCTCTTTCCGACGTCCTCGATAAGAAGGACCTGCCAGCCGTAACCGGTGGCGAGATTCATCTCACCATTCCAGCCGAGTCGGTAAGGATGGTGAAGTTCATCGCCAGCAGTGTCGCCGCGGTCGCACCAGAGATCAGCGTCGATGCACCTGATCACGTGGCGTCCGGTGAAACCCTTCGCCTCTCTGCCCAGTCGGCCAGCGGCGATCCCGTGGTTGCCTGGTCGTGGGAGTTCGGGGATGGTGTTCGTGCGAGCGGCGCACAGACCGGTCACGCCTGGACTGATTCCGGCGATTACATCGTCGCCATCACTGCCCAGGGCCTGGGTGGCGAAAAAGCCCGGAAGCAGGTGCGGGTTCACGTCACCGGAACCATGTCGACGCGTTTCAATCCCGCAGAAATCCGTCGGCTGCCATGACGCAAAGAATCGATCGTGAATGCTCAGGGAGTCGCCATGATGCGCCCTGAAGAGCCGGCCGACTACGCCACGCCTGGCAGCCCCTCCATAGCAGGACCGGCCGCCACCGAGCCGAACGAGACCAGCCAGATGCTGATCGACGAACGGCGCCGGCATATTCTTTCGCTGGTTCAGAGTCAGGGCCGCGTCCTGGTGGGTGAGCTTTCACGCACACTCGGCATCTCCCAAATCACCATCCGTAAAGATCTCGAGCACCTGCAGTCGCGCAGTCTCGTTCAGCGCACTCACGGCGGAGCGCTCAGGCTGCAATCCGGCGCGCTCTTCGATCCCTCCCTCCAGGAAAAGCAGAAGCAGCACTCCCAGGAGAAGGTCCGCATCGCCGAAGAAGCCGCACGCATGGTCGAGGAAGGCCAGTGCGTGATGCTCGATTCCGGCACCACAACCACCGCCGTGGCGCACGCCCTCAAGCGCTTCTCACAGCTCACCCTCATCACTAACGCCGTCAACATCGCCGCCGACCTCACCAGCACCAACTTCGAAGTCATTCTCATCGGTGGCACGCTGCGCCGGAACTCGTTCTCCCTGGTCGGCCCGCTCGCCGAAGATGTGCTCGAGGAAATGCACGCCGACATTCTCTTCCTCGGCGTTGACGGCTTCGATGTCGAGACGGGCATCACCACCCCCAATCTCCTCGAGTCGCGCGTGAACCGGGCCATGGTCAAAGCATCGCGGCGTGTGGTCGTCGTCTGCGACTCCACAAAGTTCGACAGGCGCAGCCTTTCCCGTATCGGGCCCACCTCGGCCGTTCATTGCGTCATCACCGATTCCAACCTGCCTCGCCACACGGCAGACGCGCTTCGCAATCAGAAAATCGAACTCATCCTCGTCTAGCAGGCAGAGCATGGCAGCCACAAAGGACAACGAAGATCGCGACAAGTTTGTCGACCTCGTCACCGCCACCGCAAAAGTCACGCTGCCCCTTGGTGAGTTTCATCCCCGCTCGATGCTGGTCACCCCCCAGCACATCATCGAGCGTGCCCGCTTCCCCGTCATCGACTACCACAACCATCTTGACTCCGTAGAGCCTCAGCAGGCGTTGCGCGTCATGGACGCCTGCGGCATCGAGAAGATCGTCAACATCACCATGAAGACCGGCGACGCTGCCCTGGCCATGGTCGACAAGTTCCACCGTGCCGATCCCAACCGCTTCGCCACCATTGGGTGGATGGACTGGTCAGAGGTGGCTCGACCGGATTTCGTCAAGCGCGCCTGCCAAACGCTGGAGCAGCTGGTGGAAAACGGCGCGGTGGGCATCAAGTTCTGGAAAGATCTCGGCCTGAGCGTGCGTGACTCGAGCGGCGCGCTCCTGCGGATCGACGACGAGCGCCTCGCGCCGCTGTTCGACCAGGCAGCCGCTCTCCACATTCCCGTCATGTTTCATACCGCCGACCCGGAGGCGTTCTTTCTCCCGATCGATTCGCACAACGAACGCTATGAGGAGCTCGCGGCACATCCTGACTGGGGCTTCTGTGGTTCCCGCTATTCGAAGCTCGAGCTGCTCGACCAGCGGAATCGCGTGATCCTGCGCCATCCGCAGACGACGTTCGTGTGCGCGCACGTGGCGGAAAGCAGCGAGAATCTCGCGCGCGTGGAGAGGCTGCTGGAGACCTGCCCCAACCTTTACGTCGACATCAGCGCGCGGGCCTCGGAGCTGGGACGGCAACCCTACACCGCGCGCCGGTTCTTTCTCCGCTTTCCCGATCGCATCGTATTTGGATCCGACCTGCTGCCCGAGGAGTCGATGTACCGGCTCTACTTCCGCTTTCTGGAAACGGCGGATGAATATTTTGAATATCCGTCGCACGCCTCGCGCCAGGGCCGCTGGAACATTTACGGTTTATATTTGCCCGACGATGTGTTGCGCAGGGTCTATCGGGAAAATGCGCTGCGGCTCCTTCAGGGATTGCAGCCGGAAGGAGGAAGACCGTCTGCGGCCGAAGCGTCCGCGCCGGCACCCAATCGATGAATCGATCTCAGGATGATGGAGCAGGCTACCGGCGGCTGCTGATGGTGTTTTCCGGACTCGGCGGCCTGCTCTATGGGGCCGACATCGGCATCATTGCCGCAGCGCTGCTCTATCTGAGCAAAACCATCGACCTTTCCCTCGAACAAACCTCGCTGGTGGTGGCCGCGGTCCTCGGCGGCAGCATGTTTTCGTCGCTGGCAGCCGGCTTGCTCGCCGATTGGCTGGGCCGCAGGAAGATGACGATTGTGAGCGGGCTGATGTTCCTGGCCAGCATCGTCGTCATCGTCACCTCGCACGGATTCACCGGGCTCTTCCTGGGACGCCTGCTGCAGGGCATGAGCGGCGGCGTCATTGCTGTGTTGGTCCCGCTCTACCTGGCAGAATGCCTCAGTGCCGATCGGCGCGGACGCGGCACGGCGCTTTTCCAGTTCATGCTCACCCTGGGCATTCTCATTGCGGCGTTCATTGGATGGGTCTACACGCGCGGTGCGGAAACTGCCATAGTCCAGGCGGCGGGGAACGCAACACTGATCCGAGCTGCTCAGAATCATGCGTGGCGTGGCATGTTCCTCACCGTCATCTACCCCGGAATCCTTTTCTTTCTGTCCACACTGTTCCTGAGCGAGACGCCGCGCTGGCTGTTCCGCCGCGGCCGGCTGACCCAGGCGCGCGCGGCCCTGCGGCGCGGATTGTCGGAGCAGGAAACCGCCATCGCCTGGCAGGAAATGGAAGACCTGGCGCCCACCCGCAGCAAAGCCGCCGCCGCCGGCGATTCGCTGTGGCGAAAAAAGTATGTTGTGCCGTTTGTCCTCGCCTGTGCCGTTCTGGCCCTCACCCAGACCACCGGCATCAATTCAATTCTCAGCTTTCTCGTCGTCATTCTGCGCCAGGCCGGCATGACTGCGCGCCTCGCCACCCAGGGCGATGTGGCCGTCAAGTTCCTCAACTGCGGGATGACGCTGGTGGCCGTCGTCCTGGTCGATCGTCGCGGAAGACGGTTCCTCCTCCGCATCGGCACCGGTGGCGTGGTCATCGCGCTGTTTGCCGCTGGGCTCATCTTCTATCGCATCGAAAGCCGCACCGCCGATGTGCGGCCGGTGCTCGTGGCCGCGCAGACCGGAAACAGCGTGACGTTCCCACTGAATAATCCCTCACTGCCGATTGCGGCGAACGGAAAAGCAGTGGCACTCACCGTGGTCTACTCCTACGGCCTTGGCGACCACATGGACTCGGTGCTCAGCGACAGCAACGATCCCGTGCTCCGCATTGCGCCTGACGCGAAAGAAGCCAGCGCCAGGCTGGTCATTCGCCGCGCCCAATACGGGCCCGTGCCCGGACAGAAGACTGGCTGGGCGATCGCGGCCTGCCTCGCGCTGTTCATTCTGGCCTATGCAGTTGGACCCGGCGTTGTGGTGTGGCTGGTCCTCTCCGAGATGATGCCGACCCGTATCCGTTCCACCGGCATGGGTATCGCTCTGCTCATCAACCAGGGAATTTCGACGGCCATCGCCGCGCTCTTCCTCCCCGTGGTCGGCATCTTTGGATACTTTGCCATGTTCTTCTTCTGGGCCGCCTGCACCGTGCTGTATTTCCTCATCGCCACTTTCTTCCTGCCCGAGACGAAGGGGACGGACCCTGGAGGAAATCGAGAAATATTTCGAAGGCGATTCAGGCCAAGCCGCTGCTGCGGTTTCAGGCGGCGCATAGCGTCCCTCACCCTGAGCCACAGCTGTTCCGCTCCAAAGAATTTCGGAGTGTAGCCACAGGAAGCAGGCCAATACAATGCATCGCAGAGATTTCCTGAAGAGTAGCGCGCTTCGCCGCAGCCGCCGGCCTCGGAGCTGCGCAGGAGCAGGCGTTTGTTCCTGCTCACAACTGGGGAAACTACAACTTCGGCTCCGGGCCTCTGGTGTCTGACCGGCTGAATCAGGGACCCTTTCCGCAATATCCGCCCGATGCGGTCATTCCCGGCGACGACGTCGTCATGACCACCACCCCATCCGACGAGGTGGTGCCGAACTACGGCAAAGGACTCGTCACCTATATCACCGCCGATATGGGAACCGACGAAATTAAGTCCCGCGACATCCCGCAGAGCCATCGAAGAGCTGGTTCAGTTTCCCCTTGGACAGAAGCTCTATCTGCGTCCCACATGGAGAGAAGTGCAGCCTCGTCCTGGACGCCTCGAACTGCCCGAGTATTTCAAGCTCGCCCTCGACCTGGGCAGACGATACAACAAGCGTCTCGGCTTTCGCATTCAGATGAGCGCACCGGATTACACGCACTCGCCGGCCCTTCCCGATTTCGTGCTCGACCGCGTGCCGAAGGTCGATCTGATTCTCGGCAATACCGACGATCGCGCTGCCGCCCAGCGATACCTGAACAATCCCCACGCGCGCTATCAGCCGCGCTTTGACGACCCGTTCTTCCAGCACTCTTTCGCGCGAACTGGTGGGCCTTCTCGCCGCCGAATTCAACGGCAGTCCCGGACATCGAGTACATCGATACCTTCATGTATGGCTTCTGGGGCGAAGGTCACACCTGGCCCTTCAGCAATAATCCATTTCCCGACTACGCAACCGCCGAGCGCACATGGGTTCGCATGCTCGAAGTCCAGCTCGAGCACTTCACAAAAACTCCCTTACTCACCAATACCCAGCCGGACTTCAGCCGCGTCGGCAACTCCGAGGTGCTCGACCGCAGCGTGCGCAGCAATAACTGGATTCGCAGCGACACAATCTTCATCGAGAACGAGCAGATCGAAGCCCTCAGCAATCGTCCTCCGTGGATCGCGGCTCTGCTCGAACAGGGGCTTCCCGGCAAACTTCCCAACCCCGCCGAGCAGGAGGAAGGCATCTCTCCGGCCGAGAACATGATCTCTCACGTCATCGATGTCGGGGCGAATTACTGGTCGCTCTGGAACTTCCATCACATCGATCCTGCCACTCTGGCCGCGTACTACCACGCATACCCGCAATGGTTCGATCGCATCAACCGCCGCATCGGTTACCGTGTGCGCCCGTCCTGGATCTGGAGCTATGACGACGCCAGTTCGGTCGGCATCATCGCCGGTTTCGCCAACGACGGCATTGCCGGCGTGCCCGGCGTGCTGCGCGTGAGCGTGGAAGACGAGAATCGCCGTGTGCTGAAAAGCGGCTGCCTCGACGCCGGCTATCCGCTGCCCGGCAAAATTCGACAGGCGCAGTTTGTGCTCCCCAAAGGAACGAAATGGCAGGGCCTGCGAATGCGAGCAGAGATCGAGGTAAAAGGAATGCGATATCCAGTGCAGTGGGCCTGCCGCCAGAAGCTGAACGAAGACGGCTCACTCACTCTCCGCCCCAATCTTCGCCGCCAGATCTAGTAAATGTCCACATTCTGGACGACGCGGCTGATCGCGCCGTTCGGACTTGGCAGATCGGGTTTCAGGCCGCACTGAATCGAAAAGAACAGCCCCAGCAGCTGACCGAAGATCACATCCACTACCGGACGATAGAGGTCGGGAATCGGATCCGGCGTCTCCGGTGTCAGCACGAAATCGGCTTCGGCCCGCAGAGATTTGGCGTCGGTAGCCACGGCGACTCGCGTGCGTACCAGGTCTTTGCTGCCGATCTCCCGCAGCAGATCCACTTCATACTGCCGCCGTTGTGCCTGACTCGAAACCAGCGCTACCAATAATGTCTCCCCATCCAGGGCCGCCATCGGTCCGTGGCGCAGCGCCAGCGATGGCTGGCTCATCGTCTGCACTTTACCCGCCGTCAGCTCCAGAACCTTAAGAGCGCACTCCAGCGCCGTCCCCGCCAGCGCGCCCGATCCAACGAAGCAAACTCGCTCGTATCCGACGCGCGCCAGGTCGGAGGCGAGCGCAGCCGCCTGCGGCAGAAATCTCTCGCCTGCACTGATCAACGCCCGCAAAATCGTCTCGTATTCCTCCATGCTCCAAACATGCGCCAGAACCTGCCCGGCCAGAACCATGTTCGTGAAGGAACTCGTCATCGCCAGCCCCCGGTCGTTCGTGGCCTCATCCAGCACCACCGACAGGCAATTCGCCCGCCCCCCGACAGCCTCATTCATGCGCCCCCGGGCATTGCAGGTCACCAGCAGATGAGAAATGTTGTCGCATTCCGCCAGTGCTCTCTCCAGAACCGCCACTCCCTCGGGGCTGTCGCCGGAGCGTGAAAACGAAATCCACAGATATCGCTGCCCGGGACGCACGTAGTCTGAAAAATCAGTCAACAGGCTCGTACTCGCCACCGGCATGACTTCGCACTGCCACCGGCTGCGCAGCAAATGATGCAAAGAGCGGCCAATGTAATCGGAGGTCCCTGCCCCGATAAGAAAAACAACGGGACGTTCCTGCTGTTCGCCGCGCAAGCCAACACGCGACAGAAAATCCCTGAGCTCCGTTTGCCGATGGTGCAGACGATCGAAGGTTGTGATCCAGGTGCCAGGCTGCTGCGCAATCTCTGCGGGGGTGTGCTCAAGGCCGCGCTCAGCCTTTTCCGTCCCGCTCAGCGTTAGCAGTTCTTTTAAGGGATCCACTTCCACTCCTTCCGGCCCACAGGCAACGAAGTGCGCGGCCGTTATCGACGCACGCATCGTAACAAAACGTAATATATCATTGCAATCCGAAATTCTCGACCCCCTCCACTTAACGGCGACGCCTGCTCCTCTGACGCCCTCCAGCACCTATGGCGAACTCGCAGTCACGGGTGTACCCTTCCGAAAGAAACCAGGCGAAACTATGGCCCCCAACCCAGAAAGCGCGTCCCCGGAACAGGGGTTGCTCCTCATCGACGAGCGGAGGCAGCACATCCTCTTCCAAATCCAGAGCCATGGACGCGCACTCGTGAGGGATTTGTCTCGCAGTCTGAAGATTTCGCAAATCACCATCCGCAAAGATCTTGAATATCTTCAAAGCAAGGGTTTGGTCCAGCGAACCCACGGCGGAGCCCTGCGCATTCAGTCCAGTGCCCTTCTTGACCCAACCCTCAAGGAAAAACAGAAACAACACTCTCAGGAAAAGCAGCGAATCGCCGCCGCGGCGGTCAGGATGGTTGAAGAAGGCCAATGTGTCATGCTCGATTCCGGAACCACCACAACAGCGATCGCGCATGAACTCAAACGCTTTTCGCAGCTCACCGTCATCACCAACGCCGTCAACATTGCCGCCGAACTCACCAGCACCAATCTCGAAGTCATTCTCATCGGCGGCAGCCTGCGAAAGAATTCCTTTTCCCTCGTCGGGCCCCTCGCCGAAGACGTCCTCCAGGAAATGCACGCGGACATTCTCTTCCTCGGGGTCGACGGTTTCGATCCTGAAGTCGGCCTCACAACCCCCAATTTTCTCGAGTCCCGCGTCAACCGCGCCATGGTCAAAGCGGCGCGCCGTGTAGTTGCCGTTTGCGACTCCACAAAATTCAATCGTCGAAGCCTGTCGCGGATCGTTCTTCCTTCGGCCATCCACTGCGTTATCACCGACCGGGGCCTTCCGCCGGAAACGGCGGAAATCCTGCGAGCGCAAAATATCGAGGTTGTTCTCGTTTAGCCGGGACCCCGCCGCCTTGACGGTCCGATCCAGCGCCGACTCCCGAGCGCTACACCTTCACTGGCCCCCTGATGTTCGCTGGGGTAAACTTGAAAACAGTGCACGAAATCCTGGGAAAAAAGACGATCGCTATGACCGCCCGATATGCCCATTTCGCGCCAACGCACAAGATTGCAGGCGCCGTCGATCATGGTTCGTCCAGGATCGGTTTCGCTGCAAAGTGGCAACAATTGGCCGCCAACACCAAAAACTGCCACGAGAAGCAGAAAACTGAATAGCCCTCAACTTATTGGATCTGAATAAGTTGAATCAGATGTGAGCTCGTAGCTCAGTTGGTAGAGCAACGCCCTTTTAAGGCGTGGGTCCTGGGTTCGAGTCCCAGCGGGCTCACCACATAACGCCAAACGATTTCCCGCGGCTGTAAGTCCTTCGCTCAGGATTTTGCTTGCTGGCTCCCGCCGAAAGCGGTCAATCCCAGCACGCCCGATAAATGGCGCAAATCTCTTCTGCGGTCGCCACGCGCGGATTATTCTGCGGTGAGCCGGAAGCCAGAGCCTGAGCCGCCATGGTGGGGACGAGTTTGAAATAGTCCGCTTCCGGGATGCCAAACATTTTCGGCGTCGGAACCTCCAGTTCCTCATTGCGCTTGTAGAGCGCCTGCACCAGTGCCTCGGCCGCAGCTTCATTGCCCAGATTCGCCTGCGCTATTCCCATTATTCGAGCGCAATCCGCATATCGCTCGGGTGCACCGGGGAACGAGAAGGCTGTGACTGCGGGCAGCAGCATCGCGTTGGAGAGACCATGCGGAACATGAAAATGCACCCCGAGCGGACGGCTCATGCCATGAACCAATGCCACGCTCGCATTGGAAAATGCCAGCCCCGCTTGTGTCGCGGCCAGCATCATCGCCTCTCGCGCTGCCCTGTTCTCTCCCTGAGCAAACGCAATCGGCAATTGCTGCCAGATAGTCTTCATCGCAGTGAGCGCGAAACTATCGCTGAAGCCATTCGCAAGCCGGCTCACATAAGCCTCGATCGCATGGGTGAGGGAATCCGTCCCCGTATCCGCGGTTAGCCGCCTGGGCATCGTCAGCGTCAGTTCGTAGTCCACGATGGCCCCGTCCGGAACCAGATTCGCGCCGGCAATCAGCATCTTTTCGTTAGTTTCCGAATCGGTGATAACCGTAAATTTCGTTACCTCGGACCCCGTTCCTGCGGTTGTCGGAATGGCCACATGGATCGGCCCCTTTCGGGGCGGTGCATGGGGAACCTTGTAATCGCGGGGGTGCCCACCGTTCGCGGCCAGCATCCCCATAGCTTTGGCCGTGTCGATCGGACTGCCCCCGCCCAGGCTCACCAGACTGTCGTATGCACCGGAAACGAAAACCTTGCTCCCCGCCTCCACCACTTTCGAAGTCGGGTCCGGCACCGTCTCGGAAAAGATTCCGCATTCCATGCCAGCAGCCGTCAATCTATCCCGGAGCTGCAGAGCTGGCCCTCGGCTCATCAGAAACGGATCGGTGACCATCAACGGCCGTCGGCATTGAAATTGGCTCAGCAACTCCGTAACTTCCTGCACACTTCCGCCACCCAGCTTGATCGTCGATGGGATCCGAATGTCCGCCACGTCTTACTCCTGCCGGTAAATGATCGTGCTGAAATACGACCCCGGATCGGGCTTCCAACCCATTTTTGTCCGCGGCCAGGTTCACCCCACAGCAAGAAGCGAATGCTTTTGCAAGCTTATCGTCAACCACTTCCAGATTTCCCGCCGGCCCGAAGTATCCGCCCCGTGCGATTTTGGGAATAGGCCCAACCCCTCAATCAACTTCAGAGACAGTCTCCTGGGGCGTGGGGTGAGCCCACCTGCCGCCTGCCCGGGTACCCCAGGGTGGTATACTTTAAGGTGTCTGGCGAAGCTTGACCCGATTCGAGTTTGGCGGTTCTTTCCTCTGCAACTACCACCCTCTGTCTCCTGCCGACTTCCGCAAGAAATCCCGTCACAGAGGGGACTCGAGATCGTCAACTCGTTCAGCAATACAAAGTATCAGGGACCTGAGACCCTCGCAGCCCCACAGCGCCCCGTCGCGTCGGTTGGCCCGCAACTCTCAATAATGCAGGTGTCCCAGCTGGGCGGTCTCGCGACTTTTGGGCCCCTTCGCTTTTCCTGTGAATCTGTGCTGATCCGGTCTGGCCGCCGTTTCGACAGACCTCCACAAAATGGCAATCCCCCACCGACCAGAACTGCGAGGTCCCATGGAAGCCAATAGCTATAGTAAGTACGCTCTCAAAGACCTGTACGACGCCATCAATCTGATTGATCGCAAGATCAACTATTGCAAAACACTTGAAACCTTCGATTCCCAGGAAACCCGTGAGTCTGCTCTGAAGAAGCTCTCCACCAAACGCGCTTCCCTGGTCAAATCGAGCCTTGCCTTAACCGCGCTCGGGGTCAAAACCGATCCCGGATTCCTTCCGCGCAACTTTATCCATCCCGTCACTGACGCGGAGACCAACGTTCCCGCGGCAGCTATCGAGAATAGCAAGCTTGCGCAAAGCGAGGAGTAGGAGGTAACCCTTGGCACCAGGATCCAGCCCAACCTTTCTCAAGCGGCAAAAAGAAAGGGCCCGCCAGGAAAAGCAGCAGGCCAAACAACAGCGCAAAATGGAGCGAAGACTTGAGAAAAAAACTTCTGCGCTCGACCCCCAATCCACCACCAACGATCTAATCGACATTCCACTAACTGAAGACGGATCCCCAACTGAGCTGCACCCCGGGATCGAAGGCGCCCCCTCGACAGCTGTGACGAATGAAATTGAAAGGAACCTCGAATGAAGAAGCTATATGTCGGCAATCTGTCGTTTGACGCGACGGAGTCCGACCTGCGCCAGTTGTTCGAACCGCATGGGGCTATCGAAAGCGCTAAACTCGCTACGGATCGCGATACAGGACGGTCGCGGGGGTTCGGCTTTATCGAAATGACCAGCGATACCGAAGCCGAGTCGGCCATTACCGCCTTGAACGGGCGTGAGGTCGGTGGACGCGCTCTGGTCGTCAACGAGGCGCGGCCCAAAACATCAGGCTTCGGCGGTGGCCGCTCTGGCGGTGGCTATGGCGGTGGACGCTCCGGAGGCGGCTACGACGGCGGACGCGGAAACTCCGGCAATCGCCGGCCTCGCTATTAACACGAAACCGCCCACCCTCCGCCCCGAAGGTGCGTCGTCTGCAGCGGAGAGGGGTCCGGCATTCAACGCCGGAGCGCAGGAATCAGAAACCCGGGGCCAAGCCCCGGGTTTTGTGTCAGAGCACGACCGTACTGCCTCGGCAGCACACCCTGCCCCAACAAAAAGCAAAAACAAACCCAACCCCATTTTTGGCGAGGGCCAGGTTCACCCCACAGCAAGAAGCAAACGCTTCCGCAAGCGCTGCGGTCAATCGTCTTCATGTGCCCCGTCAGTCCGAAGTGCTGCCGAACTCCCGTTTCAGGAAGATGACGCCCCTAACTCCACCCGACTCAATGCCAATTGTTCACCCGCGCCTGTGATATACTCCCATCAGATCGTCGAATCCGACTTGGTCTTATTGCCTGTTCTGCTTATCGCCTGACTCGCAAACAAAGCCACAGTGAGTTCAGCGATACATCCAACAAAAAAGGAAACACGAAATGGAACAGGGAACAGTGAAATGGTTTAACGACGCCAAGGGCTTCGGATTTCTGACCAGGGCCAACGGCGAGGACGTTTTCGTCCACTTTTCTGCAATTCAGAGCAATGGATTTCGCTCACTGCAGGAAGGCCAGGCCGTTCAGTTCAACGTCACCAAAGGCCCCAAGGGCTGGCAGGCTGAGAACGTTCAGGCCCTCTAAGTCGTAACCAGGTACAGCGGGAGGAACCCGGGCCTTTCCGGCTCAACAGGTTCCTCCCGCTTTCCATTGGTGCCAATCTTTGTGGTTACTGGTTACTGGCCAGCTACCCGTTGCGCTCCGTAAAATGCACCGCTGGCAACCCCTGCAGCCGCTCCGCCGCCGTCTCCGGCGTGATGTCCCGCTGCGGCATCCCCAGCAGCTCGAACCCGACCATATATTTCCTCACCGTCGCCGACCGCAGCAGCGGCGGATAAAAATGCGCGTGGAAATGCCACTCCTCATGCGCCTCGCCATCCGTCGGCGCCTGGTGGAACCCCATCGTGTACGGAAAGCTCGTCTCAAACAGATTGTCGTAGCGCGTCGTCACCTTCTTCAGAATCTCCGCCAGCCCATCCCGCTCCGCCTCGTCAAAATCCAGCAGCGACCGCACATGCCGCTTCGCCACCACCAGCGTCTCGAACGGCCACACCGCCCACCACGGCACCACCGCCAGAAACGCCTCGTTCTCCTCGACCACCCGCACGCTCTCCCGCGCCTCGAGCCCCGCGTAGTCGCACAGCAAACAACTCCCTTTACTCGCCCGATACGACTGCAGCGCCTCGGTCTCTGCCTGCGGCTCATCCGGCACATGCTCCGTCGCCCAGATCTGCCCATGCGGGTGCGGATTGCTCGCCCCCATCATCGCCCCGCGATTCTCAAAGATCTGCACGTAGCGAAAATCTGCCTCCGCACCCAGCGTCCGATACTCCTCCGTCCACGCATCCACCACCTTCCGGATATCCCCCACCTGCATCCGCGCCAGCGTCAAGCCGTGGTCCGGATGAAAGCACACCACCCGGCATCGTCCCCGCTCTCCCTCCGCGCGCAACAACTCCGGAGCATCCGAGCGCACCGGCTCGGGTGAGTCGGGCAGCAGCGCCGGATAATCGTTGTCGAAAACATAGACGTTTTCATATTGCGGCGTGACCTTACCCCCGGCCCGCGTATTCCCCGGACACAAATAGCACTGCGGGTCGTAGTGCACATCGGAGAATCCCGTGCTCTTGTTCACCTCGCCCTGCCACGGACGATCCGTCCGATGCGGCGACACCAGCACCCACTCCCGGCGCAGCGGATTGAACCTCCGATGCGGAAACTGCATCGACTGCATCAATTGCACTTCTCCACGAACTCCCCTTCACGGCTCACGGATTTTCTATTCCCTACTCCCTATTCCCTATCCCTACTCCCTACTCCCTGTTCCTCACGACGTAGGCTTGTCCGGCACCGGCGCCACCGCCAGAAATTCCCGCGCAAACCCCTCTGCAAATTCCTCCAGCAGCACCCGCACCCGCTCCGGATCTTCACTCCGCACAATCAGCCCCGCATGATGATGCTTCTTGAGGCGCAGCACAATCTCCGGCGCGTTGAACCGCGCCGTATCCGGCTCTGCCGTCCGCGCCAGGCACAGCACGCTCCCCGCATACAGCTCCCGCGGCTCCGGCACACGATACGTCTCGCCCCGCAGATTCCCCACCTCAATCCGCGCCCACTCCCTCCACAAATTCACGCCCGTCGCCGTTTCCACCACATCGGCGATGAACGCGCCGCCCACCCGCGCCGCCGCTTCCAGAAAATAGAACTGGCCGTCTTCACGCCCACGGATATATTCCCCGTGTGTTACCCCCCGCGCCATCCCCAGCGCCGGCATCAGCCTCGCATTGATCTCGACCAGCGATCGCGCCACGTTTGACCCGCGCTCCAAAATCCGCGTCGTGAACACCCCGCCCTCATGCATAACCTGCATCGGCGGCTTCCCGTACCCGCTCACGCTCGCGAACACAACCTGGCCCTCGCTCACGATCGAATCCACGTGAAAAATCTCTCCCGGCACAAACCGCTCCAGCACGTAATAGCTCTGCCGGTCCCCCAACTGTTCCAGCGTCCTCCAAACATCCTCGGCCGAGTGCATCTTCTTAATTCCGATGGCCGACGCCTCACTCCGCGGCTTCAGCACCCACGGCGCGGGCACCCGCTCCATCCACTGGCGCAGCTCCTCGTGCACCAACACCCGCGCAAAATCCGGCACCAGAAAGCCCGCCTTTTGAGCCTCCTCCCGCATCACCAGCTTGTCGCGAAAATGCGACGTCAGCGTGCGCCCCATCCCCGGAATGCGCATATGCTCCCGGAGCGCCGCCACCGTCTCCATATCGAACTCATCCAGCGCCACCACCCGGTCGAACCGCTTCCCCCGCGCCACATACGTCACCGTGTTGGTGACTTGTTCCGGCGTCATCCCCTCCGGCATGGTCAGAAAATCTTCCAGAATAGCCTTTGGCCAGTCTCCGTTCCTCAGCTTTCTCAACCGTCAGCAGCACTACCCGGCAACCCAGAGCCGCGCACTCCTCGAGGAATGCCTGGCCCTTCTCGTAGCTACTGATGCAAAGAAGCCGCGGCTGTTCGGTCGTTTTCATCGGTCACTCGTGTTCTACCATAGCTTCGGTACCTTCATTTCATGCCCAACGCGTTTCCTTTCTCTGCTTCCCAAATCGCCTCCCTCCACGACCGCGCCATCGTCGTTTGGCACCAGGACCCGCACGCGACCGCCACCTCCCTGCTCCCAGCTTCGCCTGAATCCGCCCCCGCTTACCCGTTTCTCGAAATGTTGCTCTCCCAGCATCGCGCCAACTTCGATCTGTGGCACACCGAAGATCGCGCCCGCGCCCCCCGCGCCACCGACTACGATCTCGCCGAAGTCAAGCGCGCCATCGACCGCCTCAACCAGCGCCGCAACGACCTCGCCGAGCGCTGCGACGCCCGCCTCCTCGAAGCTCTCAGCCCCAGCGGTCTCCCCAGCCCCAGCGCCCCGCTTCACTCCGAGAGCGCCGGCCTCATGATCGACCGCCTCTCCATCCTCGCCCTCAAGCTCTACCACACCCAGGAGGAAGTCGCGCGCCCCCAGGCTCCCGAGGGCCACCGCGAGCGCAACCGCGAACGCCTTGCCCTCCTCACCGAGCAGCGAGATGACCTTGTCGCCTGCCTCGACCAGCTCTGGGCCGAAGTCCTCCAGGGCAAACGCCGCTTCAAAATCTACCGCCAGCTCAAGATGTACAACGACCCCACCCTCAACCCAGCCATCTACAGCTCCAAATAGGACCGCATCCAGCCACCGGCCACAGGCTAATCCCTGTCTTCTGCGTCCTGTGTTCTGCGTCCTGTGTCCTGCGTCCTGTGTTCTGCGTCCTGTGTTCTGCGTCTCTGCGTCCTGTGTTCTGCGTCCTGTGTTCTGCGTCCTGTGTTCTGCGTCCTGTGTTCTGCGTCCTGTGTTCTGCGTCCTGTCTTCTGCGTCCTGTCTTCTGCGTCCTGTGTTCTGCGTCCTGTGTTCTGCGTCCTGTGTTCTGCGTCCTGTGTTCTGCGTTCTGTCCTGCACCCTGTACCCTGTACCCTGTACCCTGTTTTGTGCCCCTCCTCGTCAATGCCGACGACTTCGGACTCACCCCCGGCATCAATCGCTCCATTGCCGAACTCCATCGCGCCCACGCACTCTCCTCCGCCACCCTCATGGCCACCGGCGCCTTCTTCGACGACGCTGTCACCGTCGCCCGCGCCAACCCCAGCCTCGAAACCGGCTGCCACATCCTCCTCGTCGATGGCACGCCCGCACTCCCACCCCGCGAAATCCCCACCCTCTGCCCTAACGGCGAGTCCTTCAGGCTGACCCTCACCGCTTTCGTCCGCGACCTCCTCACCTTCCGCATCCGTCCCGACGAGATCATCGCCGAAGCCTGCGCCCAGATTCGCCGCCTCCAGCGCGCCGGCCTTCACGTCTCCCACATCGATACCCACAAGCACACCCACCTCTTCTCCGGAATCCTCCGCCCACTCCTCTCCGCTGCGCAATCCTGCGGAGTCGCCGCCATCCGCAATCCCTTCGAACCCGCCTGGGCACTCCGCGCCACCAAAGGCATCTCATCAATCCGCCGCTTTGCCGTCGTCGCCCTCCGCTCCCAGCACCGCGCCTTCCACGGCGCCGTTCGCGCCTCAGGACTAACAACCACCAGCGGCACCATCGGCGTCCTCTCCACCGGAACCCTCAATGTCGACCAGACCCTCCGCAGCCTCCTCGCCGCCATGCCCGTACAAGCGCCGCAGTCCAGGGCGCCGCAATCACCGCCCCCAAACATGCCCTTAAAAACGCCGCAGTCCCTCCAACCCAATCCGCCAGAAGCTCCGCCCGCCATCCCCGAACCCACCTGGGAACTCGTCTGCCATCCCGGCTATCCCGACCAGCACCTCGATCAGGTCCGCACCCGCCTTCGCGCCTCCCGCGCCGCCGAGCACCAGGCCCTCCTCCAGCTCCTGCCCACCATCCCCCTCGCCTCCTGGCGTGATCTCAGGTAGCTGAGCGAAGTCTGGCGTGACCTCAGATAGCGGATCAAGGTTTGGCTGCAGGCTGCAGGCTGCGGGCTTTTCTGAACGCTGAATGCCGAACGCTGTACGCTGTCCTCTTGTGATCCGCCCCGTCAACCTCCCCGTCCCCGGCCTCGACGATCTCCAGGCCGAAGCCAGCGCCGAAGGCTTTCAGTTCATCGATACCCTCATCGAGCAATGGTCGACCGGCGAAAACCGCTTCAACCAGCCCGGAGAAATCCTCCTCGGCATCCTCGAGAACGACATCCTCATCGCCATCGGCGGCCTCAATCTCGACCAGTTCCTCAACGATCCATCCATCGGCCGCATCCGCCGCGTCTACGTCCGCCGCGCGTGGCGCAGCCAGGGATCAGGGCGCGCCCTCGTCACCGCGCTCCCGGTCATGCCCGCCAGCACTTCCGCTCGGTCCGCCTCCGCGCCGTCAGCCCCAACGCTGCCCGCCTCTACGAACGCCTCGGCTTCCTCCCGATCGACGACCCCAACGCCACCCACATCCATGTTTTCCCGCCTGACCGCCCGCAGGCTGAAGGCCGCTGCGGCCGCTGGCTGCTGGCGCTGGCAGCTGGCTGTTTGACCAACTTTCAATCACTTACAACCAAACCGCAGAAATGTGGAAAATTTGTCAAGAGGCAAGCCCAAAATCGAAAGTAATGACACTCATAGCACGTGACTTACAAGCCAAACTAACTCAACTTGCTTGGCACTATTTCTTCCTCGACTTGGTATTCTGATAATAGGGAGTAAGAAATAAAAAAGGCTCAGCCCAAACGGGCTGGGCCTCTTCATTTGGAGAGCAAGAATGCGCCACAGGCAGGCCACCGGCCACAGGCCACAGGCTATAGGCCACAGGCTATAGGCTATAGGCTACCAGCTGCCGGCTAACTACTTTCAACTCAAATGCGTAAACCCTTTCCACTTTGTATTCAAATACATCCGTGCCACCCATCGACGAACCAGCACGTACGCATTTGAAACCAAAGTAGATGGGCGCAACCAATCCTTTTTTCAAATACATAGAGAGGACTTAGAAAATCGCTCCCCAATGGAATCAAATAGGTACAAGCCATCAGCCCCAAACACCCCCAGGGGGAGGGGGGCCGCTGTACCCTGCACCCTCTACCCTGTACCCTGGTCGTGTGAAACTCACGCCTCTCGCCCACGGCGCCCTCAACCACTGCTTTGGCTGCGGCCTCGAGAACCGCTCTGGCCTGCGCCTCAAATTCTTTACCGACGACGAGCAGAACATCGTCTGTCACTTCCGCCTGGCCAGCCGTTTCGCCGGCCCGCCCGGCCATGCTCACGGAGGCATCATCGCTACCCTCCTCGATGAAGCCATGAGCAAGTCCAACCGGGTCCGCGGCATCCTGGCCATGACCCGCCAGCTCGACGTGCAGTACCTGAAACCCGTTCCGCTCGGTGTGCCGCTTACCCTCACCGGCCGCCATGTGAGCGGCCGCGGCCGCATCAACCATTGCGAAGCGCAGATCGCGGACGCTTCCGGAAACACGCTCGCCACGGCAAAGGCCGTGTTCATCACCGTTAGCCACGACGTGCTGCAGAAACGCAGTTAAGAGGCGCGGCAAAAGCTTGTTAAAATAGGGCTTCAGGCACACTTCCGCTTTTTGCGCGCCGCCTCAGCAACGGAGCGGAAACAAGGAGTTACACAATGGCAGACGTCCACAACGGCACCGCTCCCGGCAACGGTCACCACGCAGCCGCTTCTACCACGCTGCGCCTCAAGGTCGGCCTCGCCGAAATGCTCAAGGGCGGCGTCATCATGGACGTCATGAACGTGGAGCAGGCCCGCATCGCCGAAGAAGCCGGCGCCGTTTCCGTCATGGCTCTGGAGCGCGTTCCCGCCATGATCCGCGCCGAAGGCGGCGTGGCCCGCATGGCCAACCCAAAGCTCATTAAGGAAATCATTAAGACCGTTTCGATTCCCGTAATGGCCAAGGCGCGCATCGGTCATTTCGCCGAAGCCCAGATCCTGCAGGAACTCGGCGTCGATTTCATCGACGAGTCCGAAGTCCTCACGCCTGCCGATGAAGCCCACCACATCGATAAGCACGCCTTCACCACTCCGTTCGTCTGTGGCGCGCGCAACCTCGGTGAAGCGCTCCGCCGCATCTCCGAAGGCGCAGCCATGATCCGCACCAAGGGCGAAGCCGGCACCGGCGACGTGGTTCACGCTGTGCAGCATATGCGCCAGATCACCCGCGAAATGAAGGCGCTCACCGTTCTCTCCGATCAGGAGCTGTACGCGGCGGCCAAGGAACATCAAGCTCCCTACGAGCTGGTCCGCATGGTCGCCCAGGCCGGCAAGCTCCCCGTTCCCAATTTCTCCGCCGGTGGCATCGCCACGCCGGCCGACGCAGCGCTGATGATGCAGCTCGGCGCAGAAGCCATCTTCGTCGGATCGGGAATCTTCATGAAGGAGCGCGCCACGCCGCTCGACGTCGAACACAATCCGAAGGAGCGCGAAGAAGCCGTCTCCCGCGCCAAGGCGATTGTCATCGCCACCACGCACTACAACGACCCAAAGATTCTGGCCGAAGCATCCGAGCAGGTCACCGGAACCATGAAAGGCCTGGCCGCAGCCGCAATCGAAGAGAGCCAGCTACTCCAAACCCGCGGGAACTAGCCGTTCAGGCGGACGCGGCTTTCGCCGCCAACCACGGCAAACTAGGCCCGACGTCACACCGAAAGCGTTGCCCTTCGATCGGGCCTGCCCGAAATGCGGAGCCACACCACGTCAGCCGTGCAGAAACGAGGAAGGAATGATCATCCGCGGTGTTCACACCGAGCGCTGGCCAACGAAGAACGACTAAGCGCGTGAATTAAGGCGCGCTGCGGCTTTGCCTTTGTATCAGGGCACGACTTCAGTCGTGCCGAAAAGCGCAATTTAAATTGGGCTTTAGCCCCTGAAAGATATTGGATCGAATTCGTAACAATGAAATCAGCAAATCCTCTTTATCCGACAAACGAGCCGGCCAGCTCGACGCGAAAAGCGTCCGCCGATCCGCCGCGCATAGGCATCCTGGCGATCCAGGGCGATTATGACGCCCATGCCCAGGCCCTCCGCGACGTCGGCGCTGAGCCGGTGCTCATCCGTAAACCGGAAGAGCTCAGCGGCATCGACGGACTCATCATTCCCGGAGGCGAATCGACAACGTTTCTCAAGTTCCTCGAGCGCGACGGCTTCCTCGCCTCGCTCCGCGACTTCGTCCGCTCGAAACCCACCTTCGGCACCTGCGCCGGATGCATCCTTCTGGCGACGGAAGTGACCCATCCGCCACAGACATCGCTGGGCGTTCTCAGCGCTACCGTCGAACGCAACGCCTACGGCCGTCAGATCGACTCATCGATCCAGACGTCCGACACCAAACTTCCCGGCGGCCCGCTGGAGATGGTCTACATTCGCGCGCCCCGCATCGTGAAAACCGGCCCTGGGGTCGAGGTTCTCGCCGAGCGCGATGGGTTCCCGGTTCTCGTCGAGCAGGGCAACATCATGGCCGCAACCTTTCACCCGGAGCTCTCGCAGGATCGTCGCGTCCACCAGCGCTTCGTCGACCGCGTGCGCTCGTCACAGTCGACGCGCTAAGCTGAAAGTCTCCCCGCAAACCGTTCTTTGCTGGCCGCTAACCGTTTCACCGCTAACCGCTTTATCGCTGACCGTTCTATCGCTGATATGAACTGGCTTCCACCCAATGGCGCGCTCCACGGCGCCGCTCTCGATCACCTGCTCGGCCTGAACCTCGCCATTGTCTTTTGGCTTTTCGTCGCCGCGCAGATTCTCATCGTCATCGCGCTCTTTCGCCGCGGGTCGGGTTCGAACGTCGCCAAACCTGGCCGCGCTCTCCTCATCGTCGATTACGCCGTTCTGCTTGCCATCACCGGCCTCTACCTCTGGATGGTCGCGAGCAGCCACCGACTCTGGGCCGCAAGCCGCGAACAGCCAAGCGCTGCTTCGGCTGTCGAAGTTGAAGTCACCGGCGTTCAGTTCCAGTGGTACTTCCGCTATCCCGGCCAAGACGGCATCTACGGCGCAACCCAGCCCACGCTCGTGAGCGCGCCAACTGGCAATCCACTCGGCCTCGATCCCGCCGATCCGCATTCCACTGACGACGTCGTCTCGTCGATCCTCATGCTGCCTGTGGGCCAACCGGTCGATCTGACTCTCCGCGCTCAGGACGTGATCCACGGCTTCTTCGTGCCCGGCATGCGCCTCAAACAGGACGCCATTCCCGGGATGATCGGCCATCTCCGCTTTACGCCCGAGGCTACCGGCGATTACGCCATCCTCTGCAGCCAGGTCTGCGGCCTCGGCCACTACCGCATGCAGGCCCGTTTGCGGGTCGTCACATTGGATCAGTTCAACACGTGGCTCGCGGGTCGCGAACGAGCTCTCGCGCAATGAAACGACTCTTCACCACTCAGCATCGCACGCTGGCCTTCAACTACCTCATCCTCGCCCTCATCGCGGTCATCACCGGCACCCTGCTCTCGCTGCTCATGCGCATCCATCGCACCTGGCCGGATTTAGCAATGCCGTTCCACGGCGCGATCCGCCCGGAAGACTACCTCGCCCTGGTCACGATGCACGGCACGCTGATGGTCTTCTTCGTTCTCACGGTCGTGCCGCAGAGCGCCTTCCCGAATCTCGTCCTGCCCGCGCAGATCGGCAGCGATCGAATGGCCTTCCCTCGACTCAACGCCGCCGCATTCTGGATCACGGCCGCTTCTCTACTGACTTTGCTGGCCGCCTTCCTCGCTCCGCAAGGCGCACCCATCTCCGGCTGGACCAGCTACCCGCCCTTCAGCGCCATCGCGGCCACCGGACCCGGCCAGGGCGCAGGGATGGACCTCTGGCTTCTAAGCATCGCCCTCTTCTGCCTCGCGGCGATCCTTAGTTCGTTCAATTTCCTGGTCACGATCCTTACGCGCCGCTGCCCTGGCATGACCTTCACCCGCCTGCCGCTCACCGTCTGGTCCTGGCTCACCAGCTCGGCACTTACTGTCATCGCGTTCAGCGCGCTCCTCATCGCCGCTGCGCTGTTACTTTCGGATCGTCATCTCGGAACCAGCTTCTTTCTGCCTTCTGGCATGGTCGTGAACGGCATCCCGCAGCCCAACGGCTCGGGGACGCCGATGCTCTGGCTGCATCTCTTCTGGTTCTTCGGCCACCCTGAGGTTTACATCGCGATCCTGCCGGGTATGGGGATCGCGTCGTCGCTGCTCGCCAACTTCACAGGCCGTCCGGTGCCTGCCTATCGGCTTATGGTCCTGGCAACATTGCTCATTGGCTTTCTCGGCCTCGGCGTCTGGGGACACCACATGTTCGTATCCGGCATGAACCCCTACGCCGGAACCGCCTTCGGCCTCACCACCATCGCCATCTCCGTGCCCAGCTCGGCTGAAGTTCTCACCTGGCTCGTGATGCTCTTCCGCGGACGCCCGCGCCTCACCACGCCGATGCTCTTCACCCTCGGCTTCCTGTCGTTCTTCATCGCCGGCGGCCTCACCGGACCAATCCTCGCGCAACCGGCGCTCGACGCTTACCTGCACAACACGTTCTTCGTCGTCGCCCACTTCCATCTGGTCATGGCCATGGCCGGAGTCTTCTCCGTCTTTGCCGGCATCTATTACTGGTATCCGCTGCTTACAGGCCGGATCATGAACGAGACCCTCGGCAAAATCCATTTCTGGATCTCTCTCATCGCCGCTTACGGCACATTCTTTCCCATGCACTTCGCAGGCCTTGCCGGAGAACCGCGTCACTACGCGCAACTCCAGGGCCCCGTGGAGTCTTTCGCGAATCTTATCCCCGTGGAGCGCGGCATTACCTGGTCCGCCTTTTTGCTCGCCGCCGCCCAGCTTATTTTCCTCTGGAACGTTTTCCGCAGCGCCCGGGGCGCAGCACCTGAGGCTGGCCCAAATCCCTGGCGAGCCACCACGCTGGAGTGGTCGCCAACCCCGCAGCCAACAGTCAACCGCGGCCCCTATGACTATGGAACGCCGTCGCCGGACGATTTTCTCCCTCAAGGGCAGCCTGAAAAACCTTTTTGATCCAGTCCGCCGTCCAAGGAAGTGTCCATCCAGAGCCAAACCGGTATAAGCTTTTAGAACTCGACTCGGAGTCCCCAATGCCCGCCACCTTCACCCGCCATACGGTCGAAACCGAACGTAAAGACACCGGGTACGGCGGCAAGCCGCCGCTTGACCGCCGGCCCACCGGCGGCGGTGGGGGCGACGAAAACTGGGACTCTGGTCATTCACGGCGCCGCGGCCCGCGCGAGCAGCTCATTCGGTACCGGATGGCGATTTTCTCGATCCTGGCCGCCGATTTTGTGTTCTTCGCTGTGCTGGTGAGCGCGTTCTTCGTGCGCCAGAGCGCCGGTCACATCGCTGCCAGTGAGAATTACGTCTCCGACTGGCATCCGCTCTCCGCTCCCCCAATCCTCTGGATCAATACCGCCATCCTTCTGCTCTCGGCCTTCACCATGGAAGTTGCCCGCCGCCAGCTCTTCCACGAAATCGACATCATGGAAGAATGGCTCGGCCTCGGACGCCCCGCCGTTCGCCGCGCGGCTCCCTGGCTCATCGCTACCATCGTTCTCGGCTCTGCCTTTCTTGCCGGACAGTGGATCGCCTGGCATCAGCTCGCCGCCCAGGGCTTCTTCATTTCCTCCAATCCCAACACCTATTTCTTCTACCTCGTCACCGGAACCCACGCCGTCCACCTTCTTCTCGGACTCGGCGCCCTTGTCTTTGCGCTGGTTGCGATGTTCCGCTTCCGCCGCGTCGAGATGCGGCAGATTGCCGTCGACTCCACGGCCTGGTACTGGCACGCGATGGGCCTCTTCTGGCTCTTTCTCTTCGGCCTGATCGCCTTCTTCCAGTAGCGCGCCACTACTGGCGAGTCAGGGTCGCCAGTCCGGATGCTCCGTCGCAGCTGCCTCCCGCCACACCCATCTCCATCAGCCAGCTGCCTGTACTCGATGAACCCAACACACCAACGGCAATCACAACGGACTTGCCGTCGTTCATCTGCGCTTCGGCCGTCCAGGTATAGCCGGTGATCGAGGAGGGCGCCAGCGGATCGCCTCCGGGCAGCTGCATCAGCGTTCCCGAAGAGAACCCGCAGGTCGAACCGGAGAGTGTGAGCGTCCCCGACAGGGGGAATGAAAACTGCGTTGGCTGCGCAGCCTGCACCAACTGCAGCGTAGCCGTTGACCCGGTGAGCACACTGGAACTCTGTCCAGGCGTAGTTCCCAGAACTCCACTCCAGGTCCCCGTCACTTCCGGCACATAGTTCGCAGCCAGTTCGCCGCTTGCGCCGTCGGCGCATCCACCCTTCACGGACCACTGACCCGAAAACGAATTGCCGTCGCTCGCGACGACCCCCGTGACGGTAAACACACCGCTGTTCCAGGGTGCCGATGTCAGAGTCATCTGCGAACCTTTCACGGTCCCAGTCAGCGTCACGTCAAAATTCGTGCTCAAAGAACAGGACTGGGAAAACGGTGACACCAGGAAATCCGCCGAGAGCTGTCCTGCGCTCGCCATCAGGCTTCCGCTCAGGAAAGGTGGAAGAGAAACCGAGCCGCCAGCCAGAGGGTTTGCCGGGATAAACACCCAGTTGCCGCTGGTCGGATTCACGGCGGCAGGCTGACTCGTGGTTATGTCGGTACCGCTGCCACATCCGGCGCAAAAGCCGAACGAAACTGCAGTGAGCACTGCCACCAGGCGAGCACTCATAAGCTCCTCCACTCTGGGGGAAGCGCTAATCTTAGCATTCGGTCGATTACCGCGGGTCACGATTCATTCGCGGCCGTGGCTGCTTCTGTGTTTTTTCCATGCACGCGGTACCCTGTAATGTCATGCGGTACCTGATCATCGTGCTTGCCCTGGCCGGCGTTGTCGTTTCCGCACTGGCGCTCCACGTCCACTACTCCACTGGCGTCGAGCCCTGCGACATCAATTCCCACTGGGATTGCGGCACCGTCAACCGCAGCTCCTACGCCACGGTCAACGGAATCCTCTGGCATCTGCGCGCCTCGCGAAACCCAGACAGCGTCACCGGCTCGGCTCCTCGCACCGGCTTCCCCGTCGCAGCAGCCGGCATTATCGGATACGCCCTCATCGGCCTCGCCGCCTTCTTCCGTCAGCGATCGCTTACCCTGCTTCTTTCCGTTGCTGGCCTGGCCAGCGCGCTGTACCTCAGTAACATCGAGGCCCACGTCCTCGAAGTCTGGTGCCTTTACTGCGTCATCTCCCAGGGCTTGATCGCCCTCATTTTCCTGTTCTCCCTCGTCACCCTCTTTGTTCGTCCCAAAACGTCGTAGTTCGATCTGCGGTTGACGCCGTATGATCGCTGCAGCAACCCCAAACAGGACACCTGGCGAACCTGCCTTACAGGTGTGTCTGAACGATTCTGGCTGAACGATGGAACACACGCCCCGCAATTTGATCCGGTGGCTCTTCGACGGAGATTCCGGCCCGCGCAATCGCAATGCGCCGCGGTGGATTTTCCTGCGCGCCCTTGCCGGCATCTACTTCTCGGCGTTCCTGGCCCTCTTCTTCCAGATCAAAGGTCTTATCGGACCGCACGGCATCCTGCCCGCTACCAGTTTTCTCGCCGCCGTCGAACGTGGCGCACCAGGCCTGGCCCGCTTCTGGTATGCGCCGACCCTTTTCTGGATCTCATCCGATTCGCCGATGATGATGGCCGTCGTCTGGATCGGCCTGATCGCTTCGGTCACCGCTTTCGTTAACCTGTGGCCGCGACTCAGCTTCTTTCTCTGCTTCGTCTGCTTCCTCTCCTTCGTCAGCGCTGCCGGCGACTTCTCCGGCTACCAGTCCGACGGCATGCTTCTGGAAGCCGGCTTCCTCGCTCTCTTCTTCGCTCCTCGCGGCCTGTGGCCGGGCTGGGGCACCGACTCGCCGTTTCCGCGCGCCGCTCTCTTCCTTCTGCAGTTCGAGTGGTTCCGCATCTACTTCGAATCCGGGATCGTCAAGCTGCTTTCCGGCGACCCCGAATGGCGGAACCTGACGGCGATGGACGACTACTACCAGAATGGTCCGCTGCCCACGTGGATCGGCTGGTACGTGCAGCACCTGCCGCACTGGTTCCAGGTGGCGACGGCGGGCGGAACGCTGGTGATGGAAATTGCCATCGTCTGGATGCTGTTTCTGCCCCGCCGCGTTCGCCTCATCTGCTTCTGCATCGTCACGCCGTGGGAAATCGGCGTCATCCTGACCGCCAACTACGCCTTCCTCAACTACCTGGTTCTCGCCCTCGGCTTTCTTTTGCTCGACGATCGCAGCCTGCTGTCCTGGATTCCCGAGCGCCTGCGGCACCCGCTCGAGGCACACGTGCCGAGGGAATCGGTCACGGTGGCCGAGGATCGGCTGTCGACGCTCACCACCGACGCGCCCGAATGGGTGGAAAGGCGTGAATCTCCTGCAGATGAAAAAGCCAAATCTGCCCGTGACTCACTTCACGGCTGGCTGGGTCATCTGCGCGCTATTCGCGTCGCCATTACGGCCGTCGTGCTCACCTGGATCGCCTACGCCACGACCGGCGAAATGCTGCGCATGCCATGGCCTGACTTTCGGCTCTTCACCGCGCCCATCACTGCGCTCGAGCCCTTCCGCATCGCCAACCAGTACGGACTTTTTGCGGTGATGACCCGCGGCCGCTACGAGATTGAGTTCCAGGGATCCAACGACGGCCAGAACTGGACGCCCTATCCCTTCCGCTACAAACCCCAGACCCTCAACGAGGCCCCGGGCATCTACGCGCCCTACCAACCGCGCTTCGACTGGAACCTGTGGTTCGCCTCCCTTACCGATTTTCAGAACGCCGAAATCGTTCCCCTTACCGAAGAGCGTCTTCTCGATGGCGATCAGGACGTTCTGTATCTGTTCAAGGGCAATCCCTTTCCCAACGCACCGCCGAAGTACATCCGCGCGGTGCTTTGGCAGTATTGGTTCACCACGCTGGACGAAAAGCACCTCAACGGCGATTGGTGGCGCCGGTCATTCCTCGGCCTGTACGCGCCGGTGCTGACCCGCGATCCCAGCGGCAAATATGCGGTCGTCCAGTGGCCCGAACCTCTGCCGCCGCACGAGTGACGGGTTTTCCACTCCCGCCCGAAGCTGGAGCCTGTTCCCTGTAACCCGTAACCTGTAACCTGTTTTCATGCCCGACCGCATGACCACGTCGCTCCCCTTTGCGGACCCCGAAGTATCCGCCGCCATTGACGCTGAGGTCCGCCGCCAGCACGACGGCCTCGAGATGATTGCCTCGGAGAACTTCGTCAGCCGGGCTGTTCTTGAAGCGGCCGGTTCCGTCTTCACCAATAAGTATGCCGAGGGCTATCCGGGTCGCCGTTACTACGGCGGATGCGAATACGCCGACGTCGTCGAGAACCTCGCCCGCGATCGCGCGAAGCAGATCTTCGGCGCCGAACATGCCAACGTGCAGCCGCACTCCGGCTCGCAGGCCAACGCCTCAGCCTATTCCGCGGTCCTCAAACCCGGGGACACCATCCTTGGACTCGACCTCGCCATGGGTGGACATCTGACTCACGGCCACAAGCTCAACTTCTCCGGCAAGCTCTACCACGTCGTCTCCTACGGCGTGCGCAAAGATACCGAGACCATCGACTACGACCTGCTTGAAGAGACCGCGCTGCGCGAGAAGCCGAAGATGATCATCGGAGGTGGCAGCGCTTATCCGCGCTTCTTCGACTTCGCCCGGATGCGCGAGATCGCCGACAAGTCCGGCGCGCTGCTGCTCGTCGACATGGCCCACTTCGCGGGCCTCGTTGCTGGCGGTGTTCATCCCTCGCCGGTTCCACACGCGCAGATCGTCACCACCACCACCCACAAGACGCTCCGCGGACCGCGCGCCGGCATGATTCTCAGCCGCGAAGAGTTCGCCAAAGAAATCGACAAGGCGGTCTTCCCCGGCCAACAAGGCGGCCCGCTGATGCACATCATCGCTGCCAAGGCCGTCGCCTTCCGCGAAGCGCTCCAGCCGGACTTCAAGGTTTACGCCGCCCAGATTGTCGCCAACGCCAAAGTTCTTGCCGAAACCCTGGCCAATGCCGGCTACCGCATCATCTCCGGCGGCACCGACACCCACCTGATGCTGGTGGACGTCTTCGCCAAAGGTATGTTGGGCAGCGAAGCCGAAGCCGCTTTGGGCGAAGCCGGCATCACCGTCAACAAGAACGCCATTCCTTTCGACACCAATCCGCCACTCAAGCCTTCGGGCATCCGCATCGGCACGCCGGCGCTCACCACGCGCGGCATGAAAGAAGCCGAAATGCGCGTGATCGGCGGCTGGATCGCGGAGGCGCTCGATCATCGGACGGACTCTTCTGCTCTGACCCGGATTCGGCGCCAGGTTCTCGATATGGCCGAGCAGTTCCCTCTCTACGGCTGGCTGCGCGAAACCGCCGGAGTCGCTCAGTAGGTTTTTGTTAGTGTCGAGGTTTCCTGTCAGCGAACGATTGTGAAGGCCTGTCTGCTCTTTGGCCCGAACCGGAAGATGGCGAAATGCTCGTCCAGTGAAGCCGCACGCTCGATCCCAAGCCGCCGCATGACCGCAAAGCTCGTCCTGTCAACCAGCGAGAAGTCCTGGTCATCCCACGCAAGCCCGATTTGCCACGCGGCATCGAGATCGGCAATTCCCACTGGCTCGATGGTCGCCGCCCCACTCCGCAACCCATTCCAGAAGCGCTCGGCAGCGTCTTGATTTAATCGGTACCGCAGCAGCGTCCACGTCTCCACCAAAACGTGATCTGTGGTGACCAGCATTTCGCCCGTTTTTAGAATTGCCTTTGCACGCTTATTGCCTGCGTCGCCAGAGTCCGCCGCTGCGTACCAGATCGATGTATCGACGAAAAGACTCATCGGCCAGATTGACGATGATCCAGGGCGAAGGCTTCAGCGATCATCGTGTCCTTGTTGCCGGCGATGTCCGAGCCGCGAGAGCGTCCGAGATCGAAAACGGCTGATGGATCGGATTTCACCTCTGGCGCGGCCAGATCGCGCACCACCAGACGCCGCACATATTCTGCAAAGGAAACCCCCATTTCTACCGCCCGCCTTCGAGCCTTTCGCTGGGTTTCAGGTTCGAGCGTGATTTGTGTTCGTGCCATCATGATGGCACCATCATACCATTAGTAAATTTCCAGTTGCTATCCGTACTCAGACTGGTTTTCGATAAGCTGATCATTGGCTCCCAGGATTGAACCATGTGCCGCAACATCAAAATGCTTTTCAACTTTGAGCCGCCGGTTACGGACGATGAGATCCGTGCGGCTTCGCTGCAGTTTGTGCGCAAGATCAGTGGCTTCAACAAGCCCTCCCAGGCGAATGAAGCTGCTTTCCAGGCCGCGATCGACGAGATCGCCGCCAGCTCCGCGCGGCTGCTGCACTCGCTCTCGACCAGCGCTGCCCCCAGGAATCGAGAAGAAGCAGCAGTCAAAGCCAAAGCTCGGTCAGCTGCCCGCTTCGGCAGGTAGCTGCACAGCGGATTGCACCCCACCCCCCTTAAAAAAATCGCAGCCGGAAGGGTGATTGATTTTGTTGGGCTTAGGGAGTGTTGACAGGCTCGACAACAGCCAGCTATTTGAGAACGAGTCACTTCGAACGTGACCGAGGGAGATACACACACGGGCGAGTGTGACTTACACGTGGCCGAATGCGGCTTTGATAATTGCAAACAAGTCAGATACGACTCGGCCGAGTGTGCGGCATATACGGCCGAGTGTGACGGGGTTATGGCCGAGACTGCGTCAGGCGCGGACGCAGCGGCCGACAGGCCGTGGCTCGCGGCGGGTAGCGAGACGGCACTCAGGGCCCGGAAGCCGGGGCACGGGTAATCCTTTGAGGGCGCCGGATTGGAGTAAGTCTCAGTCATAGGTTTGCCGCGTAAGGAAAAGGCCGCCAGTGAGGCGAGAGTTTTATTTATTACCCCCTATTATCAGAATACCAAGTCTGACTATAAATAGTGCCAACAAGATGATGGTATTTGGGTGGGTAAGTCGCATGTTATGAGGAGTGATTACTTTGGATTTTGGGTCTGCCTCTTGACAGATTTTCCACATTTGGCGAGTTCGGCTGTAAGTGATTGAAAGTTCGTGAAACAGGATGGCGGCGGGTATATTGGCTTGAGGCCATGAACCGCCGAACCTTCATCGCGCAGGCCGCTGCTCTCCCACTGGCTGCATCGGTTCCGACGCCCTGCCTTGCTCTATCCGGCGCACAGCGCACCGCCGTTCCAGATCTCAAAGCAGGTCCGGACCTGAGCCGGTACCATCTGACGCTCGACCGGGTGCTCCATGGGCGAAATCCGGAATACACTGCGGATTTTCTGCTGGAAGACATTCTCGCCACTTCCGGACGCCGCTTCACCAACTTCTCCGGCGATCTCTCCGGGCGCTGGATCGGGGCGCTGGCCACTTCTGCCAGCGTCTTTGGGGACTCATTTCCGCGATTGGATGAAGTTGTCCGGAGCGTTATTGCCCATCAGCACAGGACGGTTACTTTGGCAGCACCTTCCACTACGACCACCCTGACGATAACGATCTGGCGCTGCTTTGGGGCAACGGACGCCTGCTGGTCGGGCTCATGGAATACCACGCGCTGACCAACGATGCCGATGTCCTCAGCTCGGCCAGGACGGCTGGGAGATTTCCTGATCCGGATCGCGCCACGCTTTAACTCGCAGGCGATGGCCGATGCATTTAATGCCGACCATTTCGCGTCCTCGTATATCTGCTGGACGCAGCAGACCGAGGGTCTTGCCGCGCTTTACGCGGTCACCCGGGACGATCGGTATCGAGACCTGTGTGCCGCTATTGCATCTCGCATCGAGCGACGCCCCGGAGATCATGTCCACGGCTATCTGACCGGTCTGCGGGGAACGCTGGATCTTTATCGGCTTACCGGGGATTCCTCCCATCTGAATCAAGTGATCGCGGCCTGGAAAGATATTCGGACCTCGGGCGACGCGTTGATTACGGGCGGCGTTCCGGAGCGATGGTCGCCCAAACGGGAGCGCACGGAAGGTTGTGCCGAATGCGACTGGCTTCGATTAAACCTTGGCCTCTATCGCGCAACCGGGGATCAGCTTTATCTCAATACCGCTCAGGACACGTACTTCAATGAGTTCTCGATGAACCAGTTCGTCAGCGGCGATTTTGGTCATGCGCGGCTGGACCCAGCCGGTGTGCCGGAGACGGTGTATGTGCGAGCCTGGTGGTGCTGCACTCTCCACGGTTTGCGAGCGTTTGCCGATGTGCACGGTGCGGCCTTCCGCGTTGTGTCCGACGATGTCTACTTTGAGTTTCCCATTGACAGTCAGATCCACACCGAAACATTTTCTGCCCGGGCCCAATCGGCACTCGCGGAGACTGGCAGCATCCGAATCGAAATTCAGAAGGGCAAACGCGGCGCGAAGCCTGATCGTTTCGAAACCGGTCTGGGCGGACAGCATAACTGTGACCCACAATGGCAACCCAGTGTCCAGTGCGAGGATGCAGGGGCTTTCGGCCGGCGACGTGATCCTCGTGCATTACGGAATGAGCCAGCGGGTCGGCAGTCATGCTTCCAGTGCCGGAGAGACTCCTGGGCAAAGCCTGCATTGCGGACCCTGGCTTCTGGGAGTGTCGTCCAGCGCAAATCCTGAGTATTTCAATGAGCTTTATCGGGACAATCTTCTCGACCTGGCGTCGGCGTCTCGACAAACAGGACGCTCAGGTTCCGTCTTCGAAGTGCCCCATGCGGCGACCACAGCCCGCTATATTCCGGCGGAGTTTCCCGATCAGCCGGCACAAGTGGAACTCCGCGCGCTCGCGGAACAGACCGCGAATCGACCTGAAACCTGGCAGCTGGTGTTTCGCAAAGACCCCAACGACGCCACGTGAGACTGAGTAAGACGGCGCCGAGCGGTCAGGCGCCGCGCTGGCTGCGATGCTGGTCTTCTTTAGCGCTGACGGCTGAGCCGGAGTCCGAACCCGGAAACGGCGTGACGGAGCCGGGGTTGCTGCTCCCGCTGTCTGGCTCCGGAACGCGGTCGACCTTCTGCGGGCGCAGGTTGGTGGGCAGGAAGATGCTGAAGACGGTACCGTGGCGGGCTGGGTCGACGGAAGAGCGAAGCTGAATTTCGCCGCCGTAGCGCTGAATGATGGAGCGCGTGACCCAGAGGCCCAGTCCGGTACCACGCTGGCCCTTGGTGGTGAAGAAGGGCTCCCCGAGCCGTCGCTGGACGTCGGCGGGAATGCCGCATCCGTTGTCGCCGATGGATACGCGAATGCCGCGGACGCCGGGGTCGGCCCAGCTGCGGCTGGAGCGGACGCGTACGCGGAGGCGGCCCTGGTGCGATGAGGCTTCGAGCGCATTGGAGACGAGGTTGGACAGGACCTGGCGAATCTCGCCGGGATAGACGGTGGCTTCTTCCGAGCAGGCGTACTGGCGTTCGACGCGCAGACTCTTCTCCATGATGCGGCGGCTGTAGAGGGAGAGAACTTCCTCGAGCAGATCGTCGAGATGGGAGCGCACGGGGCCGGTGGTTTCGCGGGAGAAGCGGAGGGTCTGGCGGCTGATTTGGGCCACGCGGTCGAGCTCGCGCTGGGCGAGGGAAAGGTAGCCGGTTGCGCTGGAGGAAAGATCCTTCTCTTCGCCGAGCAGGAACAGGATGTTGGTGATCGACTCCAGCGGATTATTGATCTCGTGGGCGATGGAGGCGGCAAGGCGGCCGATGGTGATGAGCTTCTGGTTTTCGCGCAGCACCACTGCGGTGCGGTCCAGTTCGTGCTGCGCCTGGCTCTGCTGAATGACGGACTGGCGCACTTTGAGCGCGCGGGCGAGCACCGTGGGCAGATGATCCATTTCACGCGTCTGCAGGACTTCGGTCGCGCCATTTCGCAACAGTCGAACGGCGTCGGCTTCAGCGATGCGGTCGCCGGCGAGGACGACCGGAATGGGCGGCTGAGCGGAACGGGCGCGCTCGGTGACCTCGCGGATATCGATGTCGGGAAGGCCTTCAGGGCCGGCAACGAGAAGGTCGGTGGCGCCCCGGTGAAGCTCGTCGAGGAACTCGCGGCGGTTCTCAGCAAATTCGATGGTGAGCGCGAGCCCTGCCCGGCGCGCGGCGGCGCGGACAGCATGATGCGACAGCGCGGCGCAGCGCAGCATGAGGACTGCCGGAATGGATTGCCCAGTCATATGGACACGACCTGTGTTGCCGTGGACCAACGAGAACGGCGGCCAACTGACGGGATTTCTCACCGGGAGCCTTTCGGCTTCCAGCGTTGCCATACGAGCCTCCTGATCGGCTTTCCTCTTCCGGCTTGAGGGCCTGCCTGTGAGCGTTGAGAACGGGGCAGGCGGAAGTTCGTGCGGAGCCCGCATTACCTTGCTGAAAATTCGATGAGCGGGGCGCTGCGCATGTTGCTTATCAGAAGGTTGCGAAAGGGTGTTCGGAACAACATTATGGTCGCGGCAGAGGAAATTCAGGACAAAAAACGCAGAACGGGACAGCGGAGAGGAATTTTCCGGCAACGCGGAGAGGGTATTCTGATCTAAACAGAATCCGGATGGATGCAGGGACGATGAAGAAGCAGGTGGTGGGGCTGGGGGTACTGCTGGTGGGCGCCATCGCGGTGGCGGCGGCGCAGAGCAATCCGCAAAATTCGGCGGCCAACCCTTACATGGGAAGCGTGCAGGCGGTGCCTTATACGGCGGAGGCAAAGGCGCTCTCGCTGGACGATGCGATCGCGCTGGGGATCAAGTACAACCTGGCGCTGACCATTGCACGCGAGCAGCAGAAGACCGCCGACGCAGAGAAGCTGGAGCTGGTGAATGTGCTGCTGCCGGATCTGACGCTGCATGGCGAGACGGGCGTGCACGAGTACAACCTGGAAGCACAGGGATTTCACCCGTCGATTGAAGCGGCGTTTGCACCATTGCTGCCTCCGGGGACGAGCCTGTCGGCGTTCCATCTGGTCACGAAAGTGGATACGACCATCGGGCAGGTGAACTTTTCGCAGTACCTGTTCAACTGGGCTGGGTATGACGTGTGGCGCGCATCGCAGGCGTTCCAGAGGGCGGCGTATTACAACGCGCAGTCGTCGCGCGGGCTGGTGGTGCTGAACGTGGGCAACACCTATCTGCAGGCGCTGGCCGCGAAGGCGCAGGTGGATTACGCGCAGGCGCTGGTGAATACCGACGAGACGGTCTTTAATCAGGCACACGAAGAACACCTGGCGGGGACAGCGGCGAATCTGGATGAGCTGCGGGCGAAGGTGCAGCTGCAGAGCCAGCAACAGGCGGTGATTGCGGCGGAAGACAATTTCGAGAAGGCGAAGATCGCGCTGAACCGGGAGATTGGCCTCGATCCAGCGCAGGCGATCACCCTGACGGAATCCAGTCCCTATGCGGAACTCCACCCGATGGACTTGCCCGACGCGCGGATCGAGGCGTACGCGAATCGCCAGGATTACCTGGGGCTGAAGCAGCAGCTGATTGTCGCCGAACGGGAGCGCAAGGCAACGACGCACGAGCGGTTTCCGACCCTCACCTTTGGGGGAAACTGGGGGGTCACTGGGATTTCCGGCGGCGTGTATCACGAGACGTTCGCGGCCGTGGGCACGCTGAGTGTGCCGATCTTCAAGGAGGCGCAGTTCCGCGGAGATCGCGACGTGGCCGAGGCACAGCTGGACGAGATTCAGTCACGGCTGGAGGATCTGAAGCAGAAAATCGATCAGCAGCTGCGGGACAGCCTGCTGGATCTGGAAACAGCGACGGAAACGGTTCAGGTGGCGAAGAGCAATGTGGAGCTGGCGACGACGGCGCTGGATCAGACGCAGCAGAGGTTCACAGCGGGCGTGGCGGACAGCCTGCCAGTGGCCGAGGCGCAGTCGACTTTGGTGCAGGCCCAGACGCAGTATGTGAACAGCGTGTATCAGCTGAATGAGGCGCGGCTGGGACTGGCTCGGAATCTTGGGATTGTCGACACGCAGTATCGGACGTTTCTGCAGGGCGGCAATCCGCCGGAAGTGAAGAGCGACAAGGCGGCGGGTGCGAAGTAGCCGGGCACCGGGCTCAGGGCACCGGGCACGGGAACCGGGCACCGGGTGCAAGGCTGGGCACACAAGCTACGCGGCGTGCGATTCTGAATAGGTGGAATCGGTTGAGGCGGTCTATCGCCGGCTGTTCGGGGAAAACCGGGTCCGAGTAGAGCGCGAGCGCAGGCGGCATCTCTTGCTGGGCTACGCGAAGGTGGCGAATTTTCTTTGCGGCGTGGTTGCTGCTGCGGTGTTGGTACACACGCGCGGTCCTTTCAGTCTGCTGCTGATTCCTTTCTTCATCTTTGTGGTGCTGGTGATCGTGCACGATCGCGTGCTGCGGCGGCTGGCGCGGTATGAGCGCGTGACGGAGTTCTACGCGCGGGGGTTGCAGCGGATTGGGGACGAGTGGGCGGGGACCGGCGAGACCGGCGACCGTTTCTTCGACGCGAATCACCCTTATGCGCGCGATCTGGATTTGTTTGGAAAGGGCTCGCTGTTCGAGCTGTTGTGCACAGCGCGGACGCGGGCGGGCGAAGAGACGCTGGCCCGATGGTTGCTGGACGGAGCCGATCCCGAAGAGGTGCGGGCGCGGCAGGCGGCCATTCTCGAGTTGCAACCCAGGCTCAGCATGCGGGAACGGTTGTTCGCGGCCGGCGAGCACGTGCGCGCCGGAGTTCATCCACAGGAGCTGGCCGCATGGGGCGACGGAAAACCGGAGTTGCAGTCGCGCTGGCTGCCCTGGGTGCTGGGCGTGCTCGCGGTGCTTTGGGTGGCGTCGATTGTGGTTTGGGGCGTGACCCGGAATTTCGACGTGGCGCTGCTGATGTCGCTGGTCAACTACTCAGTCAGCTATGGGCTGCACCGCAAGGTGATGGAGTCGGCGAAGGCTGCGGACACAGCAGCACAGGATTTGCAGGTGCTGGCTGAAGTGCTGGCGATTATTGAAGGGGAGACGTTCGCGGCAGAGCGGCTGCGGGGGCTGCAAGCATCGCTGAACACCGGAGAGATCCCGGCGTCGGTGGCTGTGAAAAAGCTGAGGCGGGTCTACGTGTGGCTCGAGGACCGACGCAACGGATTCGTAATGATTTTCAATGCGTTCGTCTTTTACATACCGCAGTTCACGATGGCGGCGGAGCGGTGGCGAGCGCGATTTGGAGCCAGCAATTCGTGGATGGCTGGAGGCGGTGGGGGAATTTGAGGCGCTCGCCGCGCTGGCCGGTTATGCGTACGAACATCCAGCGGATGTGATGGCGGAAGTTCATGATGAGCATGAGGTGGGCGCAGCGAGGACTAAAGCAGCTTTTGAAGCCGAAGGGCTGGCGCACCCGCTGCTGCCTTCGACGAAGGCAGTCGGCAACGATCTGAAGCTGGGGCGGGAGCCGCAGATGATGATCGTGAGCGGGCCGAACATGGCGGGCAAGAGCACGTTCCTGCGAGGGGTAGGGCTGAATGCAGTGCTGGCGCAGGCTGGGGCGCCGGTGCGGGCCAGGCGGCTCAGGATGTCTCCGCTGAAGGTGGGGGCGTCGATCTGCGTGCTGGATTCACTGCAGGGCGGCGTCTCGCGATTCTACGCGGAGATTCAGAGGCTGAAGGTGCTGGCCGATGCGGCGGCTGGATCAATTCCGCTGCTGTTTTTGCTGGATGAGCTGCTGTCGGGGACGAACTCCCACGACCGGTTCGAGGGGACGAGGTTGGTGGTGCAGGAACTGGTGGAGAAGGGCGCGATTGGGCTGGTGACGACCCACGACCTGGCACTGACGGCGATCCCGGAGGCCATGAACGGCGCGGGGCGAATTGGCACTTCGAGGACACGATCGAGAACGGCGAGTTGAAGTTCGATTACCGGTTGCGGCCGGGCGTGGTCCAGACGAGCAACGCGCTGAAGCTGATGCAGGCGGTGGGACTGGTGAAAGGCAGGGAGTAGGGAGTAGGGAGTAGGGAGTAGGGAGTAGGGAGTAGGGAGTCGGGAACAGGGAGTAGAGCTATTCGTTCTCCGAGAGCAGATCGGTTAGGGTTTTGGGGTGTTTGCGGGTGCGGCGATTTTCGCGCGTGGTGCTGGGGATGACGCGCTCGGGTTTGGGCTGGCCGACGCGTTCGCGGGCGTTGGCTTTGACCGCTTTGACGGCCGAGAAGGTCCGCTTTTTGGGGCGTTTCTTCGGGCATATTGTGCCTGTAGCAGGTACAAATTTCCGGCGTCCAGTCAGAAAGAGCTGGTTCCGCAAGCAAAGTCCGGCATGGGGCTCTCCCGGACGAACCACAATTGTGGCTTCAAAATAGCATTCCCGGCGCGGCTCAATGTGAAATACTTCTTCTGAAATCTTTTTATTGGAGTCGTGGGCCAATGGAAGAACGCGATTTTTTCGATGAGAAGTCGGAGCAGCGGAAGCACACGCTGAATTGTCCGCACTGCGGGCAGGCGGGCGAGTATCAGGTGCGCTGGCTGGTGCGGACGCGCAAGGCGCAGCTGCCCAGGCACGCGGATGAGCGGGACCGGGCGCGGTTTGCGAAGGCGCAGTCCTACATGGTCCGCCAGGACGATATGGTGGCGTGCACGAACATCCGGTGCCGGAAGCGGTTCGAGGTGACGAGCCTGCAGTCGGTCGCGTTCCTGCAATCGGCGTAGAAACAGCTAAGAGCCGGTCAGCGAAGAAGCGGTCGGCTAAAAGCCGGTCAGCGGGTTATGAGTCACGAAGGGATACGCCTCGTCGGCGCGGAAGAGGCGCAGCGCTCGCCGGAACGGGAGTTGCCGCGCGAGGCGGTGACGCCGGCAAAAGTGCGGGTGCAGCAGTCGACGGGCGAGGGCCTGGAGATTGAGTGGAAGGATGGGCACCGCAGCCGGTGGAGTTTTGCGTGGCTGCGTAATGCCTGCCCATGCGCAACCTGCCATGAGGAGCGCGAGGCCCAGGGACGGACCCCAGGCGAGGCAAAGCTAAAACCCACGACGTTGCTGCCGATGTATGAGGCGCCTGCGCGGCCGGAGTCGGCGAGTCCGGTGGGCAATTACGCGATCAGCTTCAAATGGAATGACGGGCACTCGAGCGGGATTTACTCCTGGGACTATCTGCGGCGGCACTGTGCGTGCGAAGAGTGCGCTGGTGCGAGCCGGTAGCCTGCAGTCCGCAGGCGGCAGCGAGCGCCAGGGTTTTCTGCTCTGCTACTGCTTTTCCTCTGGATTTGCGAGAGCGGCGGAGACCTTTGCGTAGAAAGCTGCGAGGTCCTCGGAAGGGCCGATGGTGAGGCGGCGGAAAATCTTCAGCAGCGGGTAGATTTGGGAGCCGCGGATGTCGAGGGCAGGCATGGCGACGTCACTGCCGGCATCGGCACGGCCGGCATATTGCGGGGTGGGATAGACCGCCATAATCCAGTGCGCGGGGAATTGCCTGCGGAAAATTTCGCCGTAGTACGCGCCCCACAGGCGTGTGGCGTGGTCGTGGTCCGCCTCGGGGATGGGACTGCGGGCGGCGAGGACGGTCTCGAAGGGAGCGATGGAGGCAGGCGTGAAATCCAGCGCCATGCCGTGATCCTCGGCGGCGATGCGGACTGCCTCCCGGGAATACGCTTCCATCATGGCGTCGAGGGAGTCGAAGGATTGTTGAGAAAGCGAGGACACTCCGACCAGAGTACAGGAGACGGAGGGGAAGGGGTCTGGAGTCACTGCTGATCCCACATCTGCCAACAGCGGGCAGATGTGGGGCACCCAGGGACAGATTGCCGGTCTCCCATGTATCTTTAGAGTTTGCGACACAGTCTGATGGATTTGCCCGGATTTAGCGGAGGATTTGTCTGTTGAAGCGTGTGCGGTTTGTACGTGTGGGAATGGCGGCGATGGCCGCCGTGCTGTTTTTAGCAGGAGTCGCGAAGGGGCAGGTGGTGAGCCCACCGCCGAACCCGCAGCTGCCGCCTCCGGCCCCGCTGGCCGGGGTGAAGTACAACTACCCGTGGGAGGCGTACGGGGGGCTCGCATATACACACTTCGACGCGGGACCGAAGCTGCTGCAAGGGGCGAACCTGGGCGGGTTCGACGCGCGGATCGTGCGGGAGTTCGGCAGGAAGTGGGGCGTGGGCGCGAATGTTCGTGGATATTACGGGACGACCGGAGTTGCCCCGAACTGCGGAAGTTGTTCCGGGAGCGGACCGAACGCGGGGCCAATTACGGGACCCTTCGTGAGCGAGCACATGTTTCTCGTCGGGCCGGAGTATCGCTTGGCGGCCAATGAACACGTGGCGATGATGCTCCATGGCTTTGTGGGCGGAGCGTATGGGGATTTTGAGAGCGCGCTGGGCGGAGTGAATCCGGCGTCGCTGGGCTTGTTCTCGAATCAAGTCACGGTAGCGGGGGCGTTTGGCGGGTCAATCGATTTGAACCGATCGCCGAAGCTGGTGTTCCGCATTGCGCCGGATGCGACGCTGACCGACTTCGGCCACAACGGGTTCGCGGAGCAGTTCGCGATTTCGGTGGGCGTTGTTTATCGGATGGGAAAGCAGTTTAAGAGCCGGTAGCAGCCAGCAGCCAGTAGAGACGCGAATGCGGGAGAAGACTTCTCCCGCATTTTGTTTTTGTGGCAAAATGCCGACGGTTATGCGCCGAGCGAGGACATGTCGATGACGAAGCGGTATTTCACGTCGGCTTTGACGACGCGCTCGAAGGCTTCGTTGATTTTCTGGATGGGAATGACTTCGACGTCGGCGGTGATTCCCTTCTCCGCACAGTAGTCGAGCATCTCCTGGGTTTCCGGCATGCCCCCAATAATTGAGCCCGACCAGCTGCGGCGTTTGAAGAGCAGGTGACCGGGAAAAATGACGGGCGGCTTATCGGGCAGGCCTACCTGCGCGTAGGTGGCGTCGCGCTTGAGCGCCTCAAGATAGGGATTGATGTCGTGGGGCGCGGAGACTGTGTCGAGGATGAAGTCGAAGGAGTTGGCCTGCTTCTTCATGGCAGCGGCATCTTTGGAGATGACCACTTCGTCGGCGCCGAGGCGTTTGGCGTCGGCAATCTTTGATTCAGAGGTCGTGAACTGGACCGTGTGCGCTCCGAAGGAGTGGGCAAACTTGAGGCCCATGTGGCCGAGGCCACCGAGCCCGATGACGCCAACCTTCTTGTTGGGGCCGACTTTCCAGTGGCGGAGCGGTGAGTACGTGGTGATGCCTGCGCAGAGCAGGGGCGCGACACCGGCCGGGTTGAGCTTCGGCGAGACGCGGTGGACGAAGTGCTCGTCGGTGATGATGTTGTTGGCGTAGCCGCCCTGGGTCAGCTCGCCGTACTTGTCTTTCTGGCCATAGGTGAGGGTGGTGCCGACCTCGCAGTACTGCTCTTCTCCGGCTTTGCAACTGGGGCAGGCGCGGCAGGAGTCGACGATGACGCCAACGCCGACCAGATCGCCGGGCTTGAACTTCTTCACTGCGGAGCCGACTGCCTTGACGGTGCCGATGATCTCGTGGCCGGGAACACAGGGAAAGAGCGCGTTGCCCCACTCGTTGCGAACGAAGTGGATGTCGGAGTGGCAGACGCCGCACCACTGGACGTCGACGTGGAGGTCGTGGTCCTGGAGTTCGCGGCGATTAAATTTGAACGGCGCCAGCGGTGTGGTGGCGTTTTGGGCTGCAAAACCGTGGGATTGGGTCATGAATGATGGCTCCTTTTGGAATAAATATGCGGCAGGGGTCGGTGCAGATTCGGGCGGGGGTTCGCTCTGCGGGACGGGTGCGTTCATTGCGACGTTTCGACAGGCGCATCCAGAACACCATGATCGAGGCCTCGCATCTGCCGTCCTGGTTGGCCCTCCAGATCGAAGACAACCACGTCGTTCGCGCCTTCCTTGAGCCAGGGGCCGGGAAGGTAGAGCGCCTTCTGCGGACCGATGTGCCAGAAGCGCCCAAGCGGCTTCCCGTTGATCCATACTTCGCCTTTGCCGAGCTCGCTGGTGTCGAGGAACGTGTCAGCCGGCTTGTCGAGATTGAACGTCGCGCGATAGAAACAGGCTCCGGTGCATGGCTTTTCCGAGTACGCGAGCGAGTCCGGCTCGAGCATCGGCAGCGAGTAACTGTCCCAGCCGGTCACGGGATGGCCGGCGAGGGTGACGCCGTTGAGCAGGCCGACGCGTTCGCCGGGGAGCGCGGGGCCGAAGTTCACGCGGCCGGTGTTCTCAAGAAGGACGTGGAGGCGGACGTGGGTGGCCTGAATGTGAAGCGGCAGCGAGGTTTGGTTGAGTCGGCGGTCGATGACCCCCTGAAGCTTGCCGTTGACATAAACCTGGGCGTAGTCGTGGACGGCGCCGACGGCGAGGTCGCCCGAGACAGGGCCGGCGATGGTGGTTCGGTAGAGGACGTAGCCATAGGCCTGACCCATCGCCTCCATGGTCAGCGGCTGATCAGAGTGGCGGGGAGCGGGCAGGTTGTCCCAGAGCGACGCGGCCTGGTCCAGGGTGAAGGCTGGGATTGTGCTGGCAGGCGGGGGTGTTGGGATGGGCGGCGGCGTCACGCTGGTAGCTCGGGCAATAACATCGCGGAACGCCTTGTACTTCGGCGTGGGATGTCCGCTCTCGTCGAGGGCGGCGTCGTAGTCGTAGCTGGTTACGTCGGGCTCGTAGTTTTTGCCGTTGGAGTTGGCGCCGTTCATCCAGCCGAAGCTGGTGCCACCGTGAAACATATAGATGCTGATGGAGTAGCCCTGGCGCAGCATCCAGTCGAGATCATTGGCCTGTTGCTGAGTATTGGTGTGCGCGTGGGGCGCGCCCCAGTGATCGAACCAGCCGTCCCAGTATTCGCTGTTGAAGAAGGGACCATCGGGGCGCAGTTTTTTTAGCGTGGTGAAGGAACGCTGCGCTTCTCCGGGACCGAAGTTGATGGCGGCGGGGAGTTCGGGAAGTGCGCCACGGGGAATTTCTTCCGCGCCGTCGGCGGTGTAGAGCTGGGACTGGGTGAATCCGGCGTCGACCAGATCGTGATGGATGGCTTCCATGTACTCATGATCGTCGCCGTAGGAGCCGTATTCGTTTTCGACCTGGACGAGGATGATGGGGCCGCCGGAGCCGATCTGGAGGGGCGCGACTTCCCTGCCGAGACGCACGAGCCAGGCGCGCGCATCCGCAAGGAACTGCGGATTGCGCGAGCGCACGACCATGGCGGGATCCTTCAGAAGCCACGAGGGAAAGCCGCCGAATTCCCACTCGGCGCAGGCGTAGGGGCCGGGGCGAAGGATGACGTAGAGGCCTTCCTGCTGCGCTTCGCGGATGAACTCGGCGATATCGAGGTTGCCGGAGAAGTCGTAGACGCCGGGGCGGGGCTCATGAACGTTCCAGAAGACGTAGGTGGTGACGGCGTTGAGGCCCATGGCTTTGGCCATGCGGAGGCGATCGCGCCAGTACGCTCGGGGAATGCGAGCATAGTGCATTTCTCCGGAGATGACCTGGAAGGGCTTGCCATTGAGGAGGAAATGGCCATCCGCCGCACCGAAGGAGGGTTGCTGGGTGGGCGCGGGATGGATGGTGAGAGTGGCCAGCAGCGCGAGGGCCGCGATTGCGAGGAAGAAGCGAAGAGAAACCGATTTGCTGAGCATGACTTTATGCCGTCGTCACGGATTGTAGATGGTCAGCCAGTCAGTGAGCTCCTGCATGACGTTGAGGCGCTGCTCCCAGAGCATGGGAAAGTGGGGTGAGCCAGGATAGGTGACGAGGCGGACGGTTTTGCCGCGAGCGGCGAGGATCTGGAAGTATTCGATGCCCTGGAAAGTGGGAACACGGTGATCGGCTTCTCCATGGAGGATGAGCAGGGGGGTCGTGACGTTCTTCGCGAAATCGACGGCGGAGAACTGAGTAAAGGAGGTGGGATCCTCGTCGGTCCAGCGCTGGTCGTAGTCGATTTGCTGGATGTCGCTGGTCCAGAGGAACGGCGCCCAGTCGGTAATGCCCGCGCCTTCGACGGCGGCTTTGTAGCGGTGGGTCTGGGTGACCGTCCAGGAGGTCATAAAGCCGCCGGCGCTCCAGCCGAAGATGGCGAGGCGACCCGGATCGGCCCAGCCCTGGGCGATGGCGTAATCGGTGGCGCTGTCAACGTCCTGGTAGGCGCGGTCGCCGAAGTGCTGGTAGATGGCGGCGAGGAAGTCAGAGCCGTAGCCGGTGGAACCGCGGTATTCCGGCTGGAGGACGACGTACCCGAGGCCTGCGATGATGCGCGAGAGGAAGTCAAAGGAAAGCTCGTCGTTGGCCTCTGGTCCGCCGTGAGGCAGCACGAGGAACTTGTACTTCTGGCCCGCAACGTAGCCGGCCGGAAAGGTGGCGATGCCCTCGAGGTTGATTCCCTCCTTGCTTTTCCAGTGGACGACGCGGACATCGCCGAGGTCGACGGAAGCCAGCTGGGCGTCGCCTTCGGAGGTGACTTTGCGCAGTTTCGTACCTTCCCAGACGGCGACGTTGCGGGTGTGAGTGGGGTCGGCGACGTTCAGCGCGACGCGGCGGTCGGTCGTTTCGGCGTACGGCGAGCTGACGGGTAGGCCAGCGACCACACCATCGGGCCACTGGAAGACAGTCTGCAGCGCTCCTTTGTCGAATTCATCCACCTCGGTGCGGACTCCACGGGCGACGAGGACCAGGACGCGGCCGCGGGCATCGCCCTCAACGGAGACGGCGGTGGCGTCGAGGTTCGGGGTGCGGTCTTCCGGAGTGCCGCCGGCAGCGGGGACGGTCCAGACATGCTCGGGAGTGAGGACCTGGGACTGAGTGGAGAGGAAGGCGAGGTCGTGTCCGTCGTTCCCCCAGGCAATGCCGGTGACAGTATTGGGAATGTCGGCGACATGTCGCGTACCGGATGCGGAGCAGACGTCGATGAAGGTAGCGACGTTGTGGTGACCGATGCGGGGCAGCGCGGAGAGGACGGCGAGGGAGTGACCGTCGGCCGACCAGGCGACGGCACTGGAAGAGCCAATGTCGATGCCACCGGAAATATCTTTGAGGCTCGGGCACCACCAGGAGCCACCGGTGCCATCGGCGTTAACGACGTAGATGCTGGATTGCTCGGGCTCCCAAACGTGACGGACCTCGTCGAGGGGATCGGGAGAGCGCGGGTCCGCGACGATGGCGAACTGCGTGCCCTGCGGATTAGGAGCAGCGGACTCGATGCCGCGAGGCAGAAGCACGGTCGTGGCGGGCACGGGCGCTGCTTTGCCGTTCGCTACGGGGAAGATGGCGAATTGCGGCTCTCCGTTCACCTTCCACGAGCCATAGAGACTGTGGCCATTGCGGGTGAATCCCAGAGGTGAGAAGCCTTCGGGAAGGTCGAGCTTGCCGCGGTCTGATCCGTTGGGAGCGACCCTCCACCATTCCTGATGGGTGGGGCCTTTCTCGCCGCCGTTGGAGACCTGATAGAGGATGGTTCCGTCGGGAGAAACAGCGGTGACGCCGGCGCTGTGTAGCACAGCCCAGTCTTTTGCTGTGAAGGGATATTTGGCATCGGTGTTTTGCGCGGGAACGGCGACAGCCACAGTAAACGCGAAGGCAATAGCCAGGATTGAATGGATTCGCATGAGTCTCTCCTTGACAGACGATGCGATGACAACGACTAAAACGCGAGAAGAACGCCGCGGACGAAGCCAATGGCAGGACTTACAAGAAATCCGACGACGCGCCCGCCGACAAGAAAGATGATCAGGAGGCTGATCATGCCGAGGGAGTCGTAAATGCGCAGGGCCTTGTAAGGCAGCATGTGGCGGAAGACGTGGGAGCCGTCGAGGGGCGGCAGGGGAAGCAGATTAAAGACGGCGAGGAAAAGGTTGAGGATGATGGTGATGTAGAGGAGGAGTGCGAGGGGAAAGAGTATGGAGGTGTGGAGCGAGGGGTCAATGCCGCCCTGAGCGAGCCCATGGACGATCTCGGCGCCGATAGAACTGACGTGAGCGAGGATGAGGAGCGCGATGGTGGCCGCGATGGCGGCCAGGACGTTGCTGGCCGGACCCGCGACGGTGGTGAGGATGTCATCCCGCGTGACGTTTTTGAAATTGCGCTGGCTCACCGGCGTCGGTTTGGCCCAGCCGAAAAGAAAGCCGGGACTGACGAAGAGCATGATGATCGGCAGGATGATAGTGCCAAGGAGATCGATGTGCTTGATGGGATTCAGGGTCATGCGGCCCAGCATGCGGGCGGTGGGATCGCCGAGGCGATTGGCCATCCAGGCGTGCGCTGCTTCGTGCACACTAAGGGAAAAAAGCAGCACAACAAACTCGGTGATCGCGAGGAGGATGTGTTCCTGATCCATCGGGAAGCCGATTCGAGGATAACAGGGATTGAGCGAAGACCCGGTCGGCTAACAAGCGGTTCGCTAACAAACGGTCTGCTAAAAGGCGGTCAGCGATGGAGCCGTCAGCGAAGAGCAGGTCGGCGACAAACCGAGAAGAGGTGAAGCAACGCGGCCGGCCTATTCGTTGGGCGGGAGTTCGACGCACGGACCCTCGCCGGTGCGGTCTTCGAAGCGGTGGGCTTCGGTAGTGGTTTTAATTTTCCGCGCGGGAACGCCACCGGCAATGGTGTTCGCCGCGATGTCGTGGGTAGCGACACCCTGGGCGCCCAGCATCGCACCTTGCGCAACATTGACGCCGGGCATAACGAGGGATCGATACGTGACCCGGGCGTTAGGCCCGACCTCGGTGCGGCGATGCTCGATGATGCAGGCCTCGACGGGATCGTGGGCGTGGGAGAAGACGGCGGCGTATTCGGATATCGACGTTCCTTTGCGAATAATGAGCTCGCCGCGGTCGTCGAGAAGGACGTGATTGTGGATGATGACGTCGTCTTCAAGGGTGAGATTGTAGCCAAAGGTAAATTCGACACCGTGGTAAATCTTCACGTTTTTGCCGATGCTTTTGAAGATGTGCTTGCCAAGCATGGCGCGAAGACGAAAGCCGAGCCAGTGGTTGAGCGCGACCGGTGAGCGGTCGAACATTCGCCAGAACCAGACCAGGGGCTTGATGAGGGCGTAGCGGTCGGGGTCGATGTCGCCGTAGTACTCGGGCTCCAGTGTGACATTGGCGGGATCGAGGGAGAGCTGGAGGACGTTGAAAGGCAGCTCGGTCACGAGGGTGAAATTCAGGCGTCCGCCATGGGGGCGGCCCAGCATGAGCTGGTGGAGATTGTCGCGAACGATCTCGCCGCGGAGCGCAATGTTGGTGTGGCGGGAGAACTCATCGTCCATCGAATCGATCCAGCGGGTGAAGACTTCTTTGGCTTCGCGGGTAGGCTCAATCTCGCGGTACTGGTAGCGGGGCATACGTCATAGATTATCGTCCGCCCGGGAGAGTTGCAGAAGTGGCAACCGCCGCGCCTGTGACATTGCGGGGCCGGGCACGCCTGGGGTACAGTTCGCAACAACGGGTTTCAGGGAAAGGGCGAAAGGGCAACTATGGAAGAAACATCGGAAGTGCCGGTACAGAGGAGTTTCTCGGGGCTGTTTATAGCGGTGCTGTCGGTTGCGGCGCTGTGCGCGATCGCGGGGCTCATCTGGAGCTATACGCTGGCTGGGCGGCTCACGCATGCTGAGGCGCAACTGGCTACGGCGCAGCAGCAGAATCAAAAGCTGGCTTCGGCTCTGGACCAGACCAATGCGCGGCTGAAGGTGACAACCGAGACGCTGGGGCAGTCTCTCGGCATGACCCAGAAGCAGCTGGAGGCGAAAGCACAGGATTTATTGAACCGGCAGCAGGCGGACGCGAAGCGTCTGGCCCAGGCGCAGAGCCAGATCGCGTCGGTGTCCAACGATGTTTCCGGCGTGAAGACCGATGTAGGCGGCGTGAAGACCGACCTGACGGCCACCAAGACGCAACTGCAGACCGACGAAGCGTCGATGCAGGCAATGAAGGGCGACCTGGGCCTGCAGAGTGGGCTGATCGCGACCAACGGAAAGGAACTGGACATCCTGAAGCACATGGGCGATCGGAACTACTACGAGTTCACCCTGGACAAGAATCAGAAGAAGGCCGTGGCGACGGTGGCTCTGGAGCTGAAGAAGGCCGACCCGAAGCACAGCAAATTCACCCTGGTGGTTTATTCCGACGACAAGGAGATCCAGAAAAAAGACCGCAACCTCGACGAGCCGATCCAGTTCTACACGGGCAAGGATCACATGCTGTACGAGCTGGTGGTGAACAACATCGACCGCAATCAGATCAAGGGATATATCGCGACGCCGAAGAACGCGCCGGTTCCGGTGTCGACCTCGGGAGAGTAGCGAAGCGGAATTCTGTCGAGGAGAGAGCGCAGGCCAGGGAGGCGCGTCGGCCCTAGGCGACCGCGCACAGGGCGCACGCGAGAAGAAGCACGAAAATCACGAAGCGCATCATCGTCGGAGGGCTGCTCCAGAGAATATGTTCGTCCTTTTGAGCGAGTGAATCTCTAGCACAATCGGGGGAGCACAAGCGACCTTGGTGTGCGCAGGGGATGACTCCGGTGTCAGCCGCAAGTCTGCTGGTGAGTTCCGATCGAGCGGCGGTGGCTACAATCGGTAGCGTGAGCGATGGCACGCGCTTTAGTTTTGGCCAGCGAGTGGCGTTGTGGATCGTCCCGAAGCTGACGGCGCTGCTGCTGGCTATGGTTGGCGCAACGCTCCGATTCGAGGTGATCGCAGAAGAGGGCGCAGTGCCGGCGACGCCTCCGGCGCATGGGATCTTCTGCTTCTGGCATCGCTGCACTCTCCCGGCTGGTTGGTATTTCAGGAAGTTTCGCTGCTCCATCCTCATCAGTCAGAGCTTCGATGGGGAGCTGATCGCGCGAACCCTGGCGCTGCTGGGCTACGGGAGCGTGCGCGGGTCGAGCTCGCGAGGCGGCGCGGCTGGGCTGATGGCCATGTGCGATGTGCTGGCACGGGGCGAGCCGGTGGTCTTCACGGCGGATGGACCCCGGGGACCGATCTACCAAACCAAGGTTGGGCCGGTGAAACTGGCCAGCATGTCCGGCGAGGTAATCGGCTGCTTCTATCTGCTGCCCGAGCGCGCCTGGATGATGCGCTCGTGGGATCGTTTTCTCGTGCCGCTGCCGTTTTCGCGCGTGGTGGTGAGCTGGGCGCGGGCTGTGGGTGCTCCCGCTGCGGATGCGGACCGGCCGCGCTGGAGGGAAACGCACGGAGTTGAATGATGCGCTGGAGCGGGCGCGCCTGTGCGCTGAAGCCCATCTTGCAGGCCGGCACGGGAAGTAGAATCGCGGAGTGCTGGTCGCGGATTTCGATTTCGATCTTCCCGAAGAACTGATTGCCCAGGAGCCGCTCGAGGATCGGGCTGGGGCGCGGATGCTGGCCCTGAGCCGCGAGACCGGGGCTTGGCAGGATGGGCATTTTCGTGACTTTCCGGGGATGCTGCGGCCTGGCGATCTGCTCGTCCTGAACGACAGCCGCGTGATTCCGGCGCGGCTGTTCGCGCATCGCGCGGGACTACACACGCAGACAGGACACCACGTGACGGGCCGTGTGCAGGTCCTGCTGGCCGAGCAACTGTCCGAGTGGGAGTGGCGGGCGCTGGTACGTCCTGGGCGCAAGGTGCTCACCGGCGAGGTGCTCGAATTCGGGAATGGCGAGTTGCGGGCTGAGATCATCGCGCACGGCGAATTTGGCGAGCGCACGCTGCGCTTCGAGCCGGTAACGGATTTCTTCGGAGTCGTGGAGCGCCTGGGGCACATGCCGCTGCCTCCCTACATTCACCGCGAAGATCGCCCCGGGTGATCACGAGCGCTACCAGACCGTTTATGCGCGGGAGCGAGGATCGGTAGCTGCGCCGACGGCCGGGTTGCACTTCACCCCGGAGATCCTGGACGCGATTCGGGCGCGCGGCGTGGAGATTGCCGACGGTGACGCTGCATGTGGGACTCGGGACGTTCCAGCCCGTACGGGTGGAGCAGGTTGGAAGAGGTCAAGCTGCATGCGGAGCGGTATTCGATTTCTCCGGAGACAGCAGCCGCCGTGAACGCAGCGCGCGAGGATGGCCGGCGCATCGTCGCTGCGGGAACGACAACGGTACGGACCTTAGAGCATTGCGCTCGGCTGAGTGAGGAGTTCACTCCACACTCAGGCGAGACGAGCTTTTTCATCGCGCCGGGGTTGGAATTTCGCGTCGTCGGAGCGCTGCTGACCAATTTTCATCTGCCACAGTCGACGTTACTCATGCTGGTCAGCGCATTTGCCGGACGCGAAACGGTGCTGCGCGCCTATCGGCACGCTGTGGAGCAGAAGTATCGTTTCTTTTCTTACGGGGACTGCATGTTCATTGACTAACCCGAGGTTACGGGTTACAGATTACGGTTCTTTCGCGTCACCAGACTTTGCAGGCCCTGGCGTTGACCATGGGCTGGCCGGCCTTGCATCCGAAGGCTGTGGCAAATTGCGGCATGTCGGAGACGATGCCGTTTACGCGGTATTTGCCCGGCGAATGCGGATCGGTGATGGCATTAGCCCGGAGATTCTCGGGTCGCTCGTTTTCGCAGGCCCACTGCGCGTAGCCGATGAAGAAGCGCTGTTCGGGCGTGAAGCCGTCTTTCAACTCGAGGTGCATGTTGGCGGTCTGCTTTTTCCAGGCGAGATACGCGAGGAGCGTGCCGCCCAGGTCGGCGACATCTTCACCGCTGGTGAGCTTCGAGTTGATGTGGATGTCGTCGACAACCACGTAGCCGGCATACTGATCGCGCTGGCAGTTGATGCGGTCTTCAAAGCCCTTCGCGTCGGCTGGGGTCCACCAGTCGCGCAGATTGCCCTGGCCATCGAACTGGCGGCCTTCGTCGTCGAAGCCGTGGGTCAGCTCGTGGCCGATGGTGCCGCCGGTGTCTCCATAGTTGGGCGCATCGTCCTCTTTCGGATCGTAGAGCGGCGGCTGGAGCACGCCCGCGGGAAAGTTGATGTTGTTCATCTGCGGATCGTAGTAGGCGTTGACCGTCGGCGGCGACATGTACCACTCGTTTTTGTCGACAGGCTTTCCGACCTTGGCCCAGTCACGCTTCTGTGCGAAGGCATGGGCGTGCTGCACGTTGCTGAAGTAGTCGGTGCGCTCGATGGTCAGCGAGGAGTAGTCGCGCCACTTGTCGGGATAGCCGATTTTGTTCTGGACGAGATGGAGCTTGGCGATGGCAGCTTGTTTGGTTTCGGGGCTCATCCAGTCAAGATTTTCAATTTCGCTCTGCATGGCCACTTCAATCTGCTTTGTCATGACCAGAACCTTTTGCTTCGTCTCCGGCGCAAAGTTGCGAGCGACAAATTCCTGGCCGAGTGCCTCGCCGAGGTAGCGATCGACCTGACCCTCGCAGCGCTTCCAGCGGGCGGGTATTTGCGGAACGCCGCGCAGGTATTTGGAGTAGAAGTCGAAGCGGGCATCTTCGAAATCGCTGGAGAGGCTGGCCGCCGCGTCGTTCAGCGCGTGGATGCGGAGATACGCTTTGAGATTGTCGAGCGGCTCATTGGCGAGCTCGGTCTGGAGAGCGGCGAGGAACTTCGGCTGCGCGACGTCGACGTTGTCGAGAACAGATTCGGGAACGTTCTCCTGGTTGAGAAACGCGCCGATTCCGAGCGCCGGCGCCAGAGCATCAACCTCTGCGACCTTCATGCGGTGATACGTGTTGTAGGGATTGCGGCGCTCTACGCGCGTGAGAGATGCCTCGGCGAGCGCAGTTTCGATCTTCATGGTTGCGGCTGCGTCCTGATCGGCCTGCGCCTGCGGCTCACCGGCCAGGACCAGCAAATGCGCCATGTGGGCGACGAATTTCTGGCGGATTTCCTGACTTTTGGCGTCGGTCTTCGTGTAGTAGTCGCGGTCGGGAAGGCCGAGGCCGCCGGCTCCGATACCAACGATGGTCATGCCGGCGTTCTTCGGATCCGGCTCAGACGACGCGTAGAGAAAATAGAGGCCGCGCTCATTGGCGCCCGCGCGCAGGAAAGCAGCGATCTGACTCCGATCGTGAATGGCGGCAATTCGGTCCAGCTCAGGCTTGAGCGGCGCGAGGCCGCGGGCGTTGATCGCGTCCGTATCCATGCAGGCCGCGTAGTAGTCGCCGATCTTTTGCTGGGTCGGTGTGCGTTGGGTGAGCCTGGCGTCTTCTTCGAGAATGCCCCACAAAAGCTGGCGGTTGTCCTCGCTAAGTTTGGAGTAAATGTCCCAGGCAGCCTGATCCGAGGGGATGGGATTGTTCTTCATCCAGCCTCCACAGACGTACTGGTAGAAGTCGACACAGGGATCGGCGGTGCGATCCATGTCCGCGAGGTCGAGGCTGGGCGAATACGGGATGGCAGTGAGGGGATGTTCTGCTTCAGGAGCCGACTGCGCAGAGCAGAGGGGAACAAGAACCGCGGCCAGGGCCAGCGGCAAAAGGCGATGGGCCATTTATGTTTTCTCCGTGCGGGCATTATAGCGGCTGCGTCGACGCGCCGGATGGCCGCTGCGAGCGACGGGATACACTCGAATTCGTGGCTTCAGAATCGGGAAAATCGACGGTCTTTCTGCTGGACGCAATGTCGTTCATCTTTCGTGCGTATCACGCGATGCAGCGCTCTCGTCCCATGTCGACGCGGACGGGCGTGCCGACGGCGGCGACGTATGTCTTCATCAACATGCTGAACAAGCTTCGGGAGGACTTCAAACCGGAATATTTCGCGGCGGTGTTTGACGTGAGCGGGCCGGTGTTTCGCGACGAGCGGGCGCGCGGCATGACGGTGAATAAGTACAGCGCGGAAACGCAGAAGTTTGAGGCGGTAGAAACCGGGGGATACAAGGCGAAGCGCGAAGCAATGCCGCCGGACCTCGCCCAGCAACTGCCCTATGTGCGGCGGGCGCTGGAGGCGTTTCGGATTCCGATTCTGGAGGCGGAAGGATTTGAGGCCGACGACGTGATCGGCACGATGGCCGCGAAGGCTGCGAAGGCGGGATATCCGGTGTTCGTGGTTTCTAACGACAAGGACATGATGCAGCTGGTGAACGACCACGTGAAGATTCTGAATCCCGTGAAGGACAACCTGGTGCTCGATCGGGAGAAGGTGATCGAGACGCTGGGCGTGCCGCCGGAGCGGGTGATCGATGTGATGGCACTGCGTGGCGATTCGATCGACAACATTCCCGGCGCGCCCGGGATTGGCGACAAGGGATCGGTGGAGCTGATCCAGCAATTCGGCAGCGTGGAGGCGGCGCTGGATCGCGCGGAGGAGATCAAGCGGAAAACGTATCGCGAATCGTTACAAAATAACCGCGAGGCGGTACTGCTGAGCAAGGAGCTGGTCACGATTCACTGCGAGGTGGCGCTGGACTTCGACCCGGAGGCGATGCGGACGCAGGAGCCGGATGTTGCCGCGTCCCGCGCTCTGTTTACCGAGCTTGAATTCACCACGCTGCTGCGGGATCTGACTCCGGCGGTGCCGACGACAGCGGTTGAGTATGTGCTGGAGCCGACGGCGGAGCAGATTGCGGCGTTTGTGAAGCAGGCTCGGAAGGAAGGTCTTGCACTGGCACTGTCGGCTTCCGAACTGGAAGCGGCCGCGGAGCAGGTGAGCGAGCAGGAAGCCGAGGCGATCGAGGAGAAAGAGCCGGAGCTGAAGACCATGTCGCTGCTGGACCTCGTAGAGCAGGCTGAGGCGCAATGCGAGACGCCGGCTGCAGCGGAATGCCGGATTGGCGTTGCGACAACGGCGGACACAGCGCTGATGGCTCCTCTGGATGCGGTGAAGGAATTACTCGAGGACGCAAAGGTTCCGAAGCAGGTGCATGACCTGAAGGGAGCGCTGCGGGTGCTGGAGTCGCACGGCGTAACGCTGCGTGGGGCGACCGACGATCTGATGCTCTACTCCTATCTGATCAATCCAACGCACGCGACGCATCGACTGGGAGACGTAGCGGCGCGGTTTGGGGGTGGCCCTCCGCGTGAGGAGGGCGATCGCGCTCTGACGGAGGCTGCGCGGCTGGTTCGGGCTCTGACGAAGATGCTGCGCGACGACGTGGATGCGCTGGACGAGCGACGGGTGTATGAGGAGATCGACCTGCCGCTGGCGCCCGTGCTGCTGGGGATGGAGAAGGCGGGAGTACGGATCGATTCCGCGATGTTGTCGAAGATGTCGGACGAGCTGGCGAAGCAGATGCAGGCCGTCGGCGAGCAGATTTATTCGCTCGCCGGGCAGCGGTTCAACATCAACTCGCCGAAACAGCTGGGCGATGTGCTGTTCAACAAGATGGGATTGCCACGACCGCTGAAGTATGGCAAAGGCAAGGTAATTTCGACGGCTCAGGATGTGCTCGAGGAGCTGGCGGTTCACAACGACGTGCCCCGGCTGGTGCTGGAATACAGGCAACTGGCGAAGTTGAAATCGAACTATTCCGATTCCCTTCCCCTGCTGGCCGACAGCGACGGGCGCGTGCACACAACCTTCAATCAGGTGGGCACGGCAACGGGGCGGCTATCGTCGACGAACCCGAACCTGCAGAACATTCCCATCCGGACCGAGCTGGGCCGCGAGATTCGCGCAGCGTTTATCGCAGCACCCCAGTGCGTGCTGCTTTCAGCAGATTATTCGCAGATCGAACTGCGGCTGCTGGCGCATTTCTCGGCCGATCCGCTGCTGGTGAAGGCTTACCGGACGGGCCAGGACATTCACACGCTCACGGCGGCGGAGGTGTTCGGGGTTCCGGCGGAGACGATGAGCAAGGAGACGCGGAACCGCGCGAAGGCGGTGAACTTCGGAATCGTATACGGCATTTCGCCTTTTGGCCTCGCGGCGCAACTGGGGATTGAGCAGAATGAGGCGCGGCTGTATATCGAGACGTATTTCGAGCGCTACGCGGGAGTACGGTCGTATATTGATCGGATGCTGGAGGAGACTCGGCGCGAGCAGAAGGTGCGGACCATGTTCGGGCGCGTGCGGCCAATTCCCGATATCCAGAGCCGGAATGCGAACCAGCGCGGCTTTGCGGAGCGGACGGCGATCAACACGCCACTGCAGGGAACGGCGGCGGACCTGATCAAGCTGGCGATGATCCGGATCGACAAGCGGCTCGCGCAGGAGAAGTTGAAGTCACGCATGACGCTGCAGGTCCACGACGAGCTGGTGTTCGACGTCCCGGAAGATGAGGTCGAGCCGATGCGGGTGCTGGTCCAGCACGAGATGGAGCACGTGATCGAGCTCAGCGTGCCGTTGGTTGCGGACGTGGGGGTGGGGAAAAATTGGAGAGATTTGGAGTGATCAGGCGCCGAGTTCGGCACGGATGGCTGCAGCGATGCGGTCCGCATGGCGGCGCATAGCCTCTTCCGATTCAGCTTCGATCATGACCCGAGCGAGAGCTTCGGTACCGGAATAGCGAACAACGACGCGGCCGCTTTCGGCCAGCTCCGCTTCAGCATCGCGAATCGTATCCGCGACCGTTGCAATTTGATCGAGGGGCCTTTTCTCCCGAACTTTGACATTGACGATGACCTGGGGGAAGACCTTCAGGTCTGCGATCAGCTCGTGCAGCGAACGGCCGGAGCGGCGAACGACGTCGAGCACCACGAGGGCGGTCAATAATCCGTCGCCGGTAGTGGCGAGATGCGGAAAGAGAATGTGCCCGGATTGCTCCCCGCCCAGGGAAGCTTGCTCCTGGCGCATTCTCTCGAGCACATATTTATCGCCGACTGGCGCGCGGAGCATGCGGATGCCGTCGCGCCGCAGTGCCGCTTCAAGCCCCATGTTGGACATGGTGGTAGCGACGACGGTGGCGTTGCGCAGGATGCCACGCTGGTTCATGTCCCGAGCTGCGAGCAGCATGATAGCGTCGCCATTGACAACTGTCCCGTGCGCATCGGCGAACATAGCGCGGTCGGCATCGCCGTCGAAAGTGACGCCCAGGTCGGCTCCGAGTTTCTTCGTCTCCGCGGCCACCACATCAGGATGCAAAGCACCGCAGTTGGCGTTGATATTGCGGCCGTCGGGTGCAGCGTGGGTGAGATCGATGGTGCCGCCAAGGTGCGCGAAGAGCTCAGGAGCAATGGCAGAGGCCGCACCATTGGCACAGTCGAGGACGACGCGGAGTCCGTTGAGCGCGAGGCCCGGCACAGCGGAACCCAAAAACTGCTCGTAATCCCGGCGGTAATTGTCATCGACAGGCGGCGCCGACCTGAATGCCGGGTCATTTGTGCTCTCAAGGCGACGGAATATCTCCGATTCGATCTTCAGCTCGGTCTCGTCGGGTAATTTGTAACCGTCACTGCCAAAAACCTTGATGCCATTGTCCTGCCAGGGATTGTGCGATGCGGAGATGACGACACCGGCTGAGAATCCATGCTGTCTGGCGAGGAAGGCGACTGCAGGAGTCGTGACGACGCCGGCGTTCTCGACGTGGGCGCCACCCTCAGCGAGACCAGCGGCGATGGTTGCGGCGATCCAATTGCTGGATTCGCGTGTATCCATGCCGAGCACTACGCGAGGGTGCGGATGCGAGCCATTGAGCTGATGAGCGAGAGCAAGCCCTACGGCGTAGATGGTTTTGGGGTCAAGTGGCGCTTCGCCGGCGACTGCGCGAATGCCATCGGTGCCAAACAGCTTTCTCATGAACCCAGGGCCCTCTCGATCTTGCTGACGCGGCTGCGAATGCGGCCATGAGCGAGGCGGGTAACAATCGACTGCCCTTCTGCCACCTGCTCTGTATCTTTTATCAGCGCGCCCTGGTCATCGTACACCAGCGCATAGCCGCGGCTGAGCACTGCAAGAGGGGAGAGTGAAGAGAGCTGGCGCTCGAGGCTCGCTTCGCGGTTGCGAAACACGCGCAGGTGATCGCGCTGCGCGCGCAGGATGCGGGCATCAAGCGAGGTGAGCCGCTCGCGCGCGACGGCGGCCCGCGATACAACGTCCTGGCGGAGCAGGCGGGCGGAGAGGAACTGCAGCCTCTCCGCGAAGACGCGATGATGCGTGCGCCACTGCGACTCGAGGCGGTGGGCAAGATCGTCCACGCGCTGTTGGCGTCGACGGAGCTGGTCGCGCTCGCGCGCCAGGATCGCATCGACGCGAACTCGAGCAAACGCATTGGAGGACTGCATGAGACGGTAACGCGCAGCGCGGAGGAGGCGCTGATCGAGCGTGTATACGCGGTCGATAATGTTATGCAGTGCTGCGGTGACCAGCTCGGCCGCCGCCGAGGGCGTGGGCGCACGCAGATCGGCGACGAAGTCGGCGATGGTGAAGTCGGTCTCGTGGCCTATGGCGGAGATCACGGGCAGGTCGGAGGCAGCGATCGTCTCGGCGAGAAACTCCGTGTTGAAGGGCGCGAGGTCTTCCAGCGATCCTCCGCCTCGGGCGATAACGATCAGGTCGACCTGGCGCGTGCGGTTGAAATACACGACACCGGCGGCAACCTCGGCGGCGGCAGCTTCGCCCTGCACGAGCGCCGGGTAAATGAGGATATGCAGCCCCGCATGGCGGCGATTGACGATGTTTACGAAGTCGCGGATCACCGCACCGGTGGGCGAGGTAACGATTCCGACGCAATGCGGAAAGGCGGGCAGGGGCTTTTTGCGCGCAGGATCGAAGAGACCACGGGCTTCCAGCCGCTGCTTGAGCTGCTCGAAAGCAATCTGCAGAGAGCCGGCACCGACCGGCTCCAGAAACTCGGCGACCAGCTGCATCTGGCCACGCTGTTCGTAAATGGAGATCTTGCCGCGCAGCAGAACATGCAGGCCATCCGCAGGACGAAAGCGAAGCAACGACGCCTGCTTGCGGAACAGCACTGCGGGAAGCTGCGCCTCGCCATCCTTGAGCGTGAAATAGATGTGGCCGGAAGGCGCCGGGCGAAGGTTGGAGATTTCGCCCTCAACCCAGAGGTCGCCATATTCACGTTCCACGTGAAGGCGCACTTCACCGACGAGGTCACCCACCTTCCAGATGCGGCGTGTAATGGGCACCGCGGTGGCTTCAAAGGAGAAACCAAGCTGCCGTTCCGGCTTCTGCGCCTGAGTGGGCGATGTGCTCATCCCTGCGAGTATAGAACCGCGGCGATTTGAATTCGGCGGAGATCGTCACGATAATGGGCCAATCCTTTCATCCGAGGCGGGCGATGAAGCAACGTGGCTTGGTGGCTTTCGGAGTGTCCCTGGCGGTGTGTGCCGGGACCCTTCTCTTTTGTGTTGCGGCGGAGGCACAAAGCTTCACCCTCCAGCAGGTGCTGAGCGCGCCGTTTTGCTCCGGCCTGCAGGCGGCGCCCGAGGGCGGCGGATTCCTGTGGATTGCGAATCAGGAGGGCAAGCGCAATATCTGGGTGGCGGAACCGGCCGGTTCTGCTTACACGGTGCATCGTGTGACGAGCGACGATGCGGACGACGGAATCGACGTCGGCGAGATCGTGTGGACGCCGGACGGCGAACACATTGTTTATGTTCGCGGCGGCGATCTTGAGTTTCCCGAGAAGCCGTCGCCAAATCCCGCTCTGCTGCCGCAGGGCGTGGAGCAGGAGATCTGGATCGTGGGTGTCCATGGCGGCGATGCGCGCAAACTCGCTGCGGGACGTGAGCCTGCGGTTTCTCCGGATGGCGCCACTGTGGCCTACCTGAGCAACGACCAGATCTGGACTCTCGATTTGCGCGACGCGACGGCGAAGCCCGTGCAGCTGATCCACTCGCGCGGCGATGTGGGTTCGCTGGAGTGGTCGCCCGATGGCAAGTGGCTGGCATTCACGAGCGAGCGCGGGGATCACGGCTTCGTCGGCGTTTACTCCTTTGCGGACCAGTCGCTGAAGTATCTGGATCCGTCGACGGAAATCGACCGCGATCCGGTATGGTCGCCCGACAGCCGGCAGATCGCGTTTGTGCGGATTCCGCCGGATACGTCGGGAGTGAGTTTCAAACCTCGTAGGAGCGCGCAGCCATGGGCCATTGTCGTTGCGGATGTCGCGACTGGTGAGGGCCACGCCGTTTGGCACGCGCATGAAGGACCGGGAAGCGTGTTTCATGAGACGGAGGCAGACAAGCAGCTTTACTGGAGCGCGGGCAATCGCATCGTCTTTCCGTGGGAAGGCGAGTGGCTGGAATCATCTTTACTCGGTTGCGGCCAGCGGAGGCGATGCGACGGAGCTGACGCCCGGCGATTTTGAGGTGGACTATGCGGCGTTCAGCAAGGATCGCAAAACGCTGGTGTACTCGTCGAACCAGGACGACGTCGACCGTCGGCACCTTTGGGAAGTGGGCGCAGATGGCGGATCGCCGCGCGCAGCTGACGCATGGCGACGGACTGGAGGTCATTCCGGTCATTGCGCCGGACGGAACCATCGCCGTGCTGCACTCGGATGTGCGTGTGCCGATTCGGCCAGCAGTGGTGAGCAACAACGGTGCGCTGAAGGACCTGGCGCCGCAGATGATTCCGGCAGACTTTCCGGCGGCGAAGATGATCGCGCCGCAGCAGGTGATTTTTTCCGCATCGGATGGAATGAAGATTCACGGGCAGCTGTTTCTGCCGGCATCTGTGGATGACGGGAAGAAACATCCGGCGGTGGTTTTCTTCCACGGCGGATCGCGGCGCCAGATGCTGCTTGGCTGGCATTACATGGACTACTACTCCAATGCGTATGGCATGAATCAGTACCTGGCGAGCCTTGGTTACATCGTCCTGTCGGTCAACTATCGGAGCGGAATCGGATACGGGCTCGATTTTCGCGAGGCGCTGAATTATGGAGCTGCGGGCGCGAGCGAGTTCAACGACGTGCTGGGCGCCGGTTTGTATTTGCGAGGGCGACCCGATGTGGATGGCGCGCACATCGGCGTTTGGGGCGGCAGCTACGGCGGATTTCTGACGGCAATGGCTTTGGCGAAGGCCTCCGATCTTTTTGCAGCGGGCGTCGATTTGCATGGTGTGCATGACTGGGTTCTGGAGTTGGGCAACTGGGATGCGAATTACAACCCGAATGCCGATCAGCAGGCATCTCGGATTGCGTGGGAGTCTTCGCCGTTGGCGTATGTGAAATCGTGGCGGTCGCCGGTGCTGCTGATCCAGGGCGACGACGATCGCAACGTGCAGTTTTCAAACACGGTGCGGCTGGCTGCAGCGCTGCGGGCGCAGGGCACACCATTTGAGGAGCACGTGTTTCCCGATGAGATTCACGGCTTTCTGCTCGAACGGGACTGGCTGACGGCTTACCGGCTGGGAGCCGACTTCTTCAATCGGCACCTGAAGCAGCCTTAAGTTCGCGGATCATTCGAGGCTGCGGCCTCCGATCTCGTACGCGGCGCGAATCTCGTCGATACGGTGATGGGTGACGAGGATGAGGCATTTATTGATGACGATGGGCTGAATGTTTCCTCCCTGAAACTGCTGGCCGGCGGCGCGGCACTGGAGATCGCGGTATTTCGCCCACTGGTCCTGCGCAGCTTTCAGATCGAAAAGAGCCGTCGAGTCGTAGCTGAGCTGGCTTTGATCGGAGCGCTTGTGGGCGTCGGCAACGTCGGCCTCGAAAGCGAGGATGGCGTTGCGGTAGAGAGTGTTCAGGATCTGATCGGTGGTGCGACTGAGATCGGCGTAGCAGGTGTCGAAGTTGACGGTGCTGGCGTTGGCCTCGCAGGGATCGGTCCAGGCTTCCGGCGTGGGCTGGGCGGCCTGGCCTTGTGGAGTGGGAATCACGACCTGCTTCGGTGGCGGAGGCGGCGGCGTTTTGGGACCGGTGAACTGAGCGCGGGCCAGCGGCGACGAGCACAAGAGAAGAAGCGCGGTGAGAATGCGGGGCATGGTTTCGAGTCCATTCCAGTTGTAGCACCGCGAGTGCGGGCGATAATAACGGCTGATGGAGATGACCAATCACGACGTGCTGATTGTTGTGGATGTGCAGAACGACTTCTGCCCGGGTGGAGCGCTGGCCGTTCCGGATGGCGACCAGGTGATTCCGGTGATTCATCGGATTGCGCCGGGGTTTGAGCACATCATTCTGACTCAGGACTGGCATCCGCGCGGGCACTGCTCGTTTGCGTCGAGTTATCCGGGGAAGAAGCCGTTTGAGACGATTGAGCTGGACGGCAGAGAACAACGGTTGTGGCCGGATCACTGCGTCCAGGGAACCCTGGGAGCCGAGCTGCACTCCGACTTGCGGCTCGATCGGGCTGAGCTGATTTTGCGCAAAGGATTTCGGAAGGAGATCGATTCCTACTCGGCGCTGTTCGAGAACGATCATGTGACGCCGACCGGTTTGGCTGGATATTGCCGGGAACGCGGGCTGACGCGGATGTTCTTTGCGGGGCTGGCGTATGACTTCTGCGTGGGGTTTTCGGCGATCGATGCGCGGAACGCTGGTTTTGAGGCGGTGGTGATTCGGGATGCTTGCCGGGCGATTGATGTGGATGGTTCGGTGAATAACATTGAGATGGAATTCGGACGCGTGGGAGTAACTGTTATAGATAGCGGCGCGTTGAGCGAGTGAAAGTTTCTTTTTCCTGGCATGCTGAGGGTTGATTGATTCCGTGGCACTTAGCCGGTGTTGACAGGATCGACAACAGCGAGGTACCTGAATCCGGGTCAGTTGCGATGCGGCCGGGTATGCGTCATGCTCGGCCGAGTCTGCGTCACATTCGGCCGCGTTCGAGCTTGATGATTGAGAATAAGTCAGTTGAGACTCGGCCGAGTCTGCGGCATGTTTGGCTGCATGTGGCAGGGTTATGGCCGGGACTGCAGCAGTCTCGGCCGAGTATGGCTGAGCAGACAGGGGGCCGGAATCTGTAACCGGTAACGAATTGGAGAGAAGATTGATCATGGTTGCGCAGTAACGGAAAAGGCTCGCCGCGGCGAGCCTTTTGTGGTTCTGAGAGTCGATTGCCGGGGGGCGAAAAAATTTTCTTACCCCCTATTATCAGAATACCAAGTCTATCTATAAATAGTGCCAACTTATCTTGTGTGTTTTGGCTTGTAAGTCGTGGTGGGTCAAGGGTCATTACTTTGGATTTTGGGCTTGCCTCTTGACAAATTTTACACATTCCGGGGTTTGGGTTGTAAGTTGTTGAAGGTTGGTGGGAGGAGGCTGAGAGGCGGGTGGCTAAAAGGCGGTTGGCGGAGAGGCGGTTAGCGGTGGGGTCTGTGGTGAGCGGGGGCGGCGTGCTCTGACACAAGGCGGCGGGAAGGAGTCGTGGTATCCCACATCTGCCAACAGAGGGCAGAGCCATTCGGCTCGCTGCGCTCGCTCAGGCCAGGTTGTGGGGCACTTGGCTTTAGCGGTGAGCCGGGGCGGCGCTGAGCTTGAGGCCGAGGGCCTGGACGACGCGGAGAACCGTGGCGAATTCGGGGTTGCCGTCGGCTCTGAGGGCGCGATAGAGGCTCTCGCGGGAGACGCCGGCTTCGCGGGCCACGTCGGTCATGCCTCGAGCGCGGGCCACGACTCCGAGGGCATCGGCGATGAAGGCGGGGTCTCCGCTTTCGAGGGCTTCGGTCATGTAGGCGGCGACGGATTCGACGTCGTCGAGATATTCGGCGGGGTCGAAGGGTTTGGTTTTGGTCATTGCGTCTCCTTTGCCAGCCGTTTGGCAGTTTCGATGTCGCGATCCTGCGTCTTTTTGTCTCCACCGCAGAGAAGGATGATGAGGAGCTCGCCGCGCTGGACGTAGTAGACCCGATAGCCTGGGCCGTGGTGAATGCGCAGTTCACTCACACCTTCGCCGACGGGCCGAACGTCTCCCGCATTGCCGAAGGCCAGACGTCGAATTCGAGCGGCGATTCTGGCTCGGGCCTGAGCATCACGAAGGGCTCTGAGCCACGAGGAGAAGACTTCCGTCTCCCGAATCTCGATCACAATTACAGTGTAGCCCATGGGCTACAATAATGCAAGGGATGGTGAGACGCGAATGGTGCTCAGTGGCTAAAGCCCGGAATTTCTGCGGCCTTGGTACAGACCGGGCAGGAGTCGTGGGTGCCCCACATCTGCCAACAGCAGGCAGATGTGGGGCACCGCCAGCGGTTTCAGAGGTTTCGGATATCGTTTTGTTTTGAGTACGGCTTAGCTGTGAAGGTTAGGGCCCTTTTTCGAACTGAACCCTGCTGGAGGGGGACCGTTATATCTATTCAGTGGAAGTCGTGGGAGCGGATTTCTACGGCTTTGTCGTCGAGGGGAGTTAGGCGGGCGGCTTTGACGTGGATGACGTTGTCCTGGTTCTGGAGCGGTCCCTCTACTAATAAGAAGCGGGAGCGGGTGACCACGACCTGATTGCGTTCGTACATTTGGGGCGTGACGATGATGTTGGCGATGCCGGTCTCGTCTTCCATGGAGAGGAAGACGAAGCCCTTTGCTGTTCCGGGGCGCTGACGGGCGATGACGCACCCGGCGGCGCGGACCCATTCGCCATCGCGGCGGCGGCGGAGGTCCTGAGCGGAGAGGACGTTCTGGGCGCGGAGCTCGGCGCGGCGGTAGCTCATGGGATGGCGGCCGGTGGTGAGTCCGGTGCCGGAGTAATCGGCGACGAGGCGCTCTTCGGGGGTCATCTGGGCGAGAGGGGAGACGTCGGGCACGTCGGAAAACACATCGGTGGTGAGGGCGCCGGAGTGGGTGAGGAGCGGGCCTTCGGGTTTGCCGGCTCGCTCGACCTGCCAGAGGGCATCGCGACGATGGCCGATGCCGGCGACGTTGTTGAGCGCTCCTATGTTGGCGAGGAGAGTGATTTCTTTTTTGTTGAGGGCGGGGACGCGGAGCGCGAGGTCGTCTACGGAGGTGAAGGGGCCGGCGCTTTTTCGCGCTGCGGCGATGGCTTTTCCTGTTTCTTCTCGAAGGCCCTTCGCGTAGCCGAGACCTAAGCTGAGGACAGGTTGCAGGTTACAGGTTGCAGGTTGCAGGGTGCAGAGCTCAGAGCGCAGCGGACCCGGTTCCGCGTACTGCGCTACTCCTCGATGGGACGAAAAACATCCCTCAGCGGCTAAAGCCGTATCGAGATTGAGATTGTTATGGCACGGCTGAAGCCGTGCCCCTTCAAAGCACTGAGGCACCCGGCCATCGACACCCGCAGGTCCCTCGGCTTCCCCTTCACTCGCTGGCGCTCGCTCAGGGTCCGCTCGGGATGACAAGCTTTCGATGTGTTCGACGGTGCAGGGCCAGTCGGAGATCTGGATGTCGATGGGGCGGACTTTCAGGCCGTGGCGTTGCGCGTCTTTCACCAACACCGCTGGCGAGTAGAAGCCCATGGGCTGGTTGTTGAGGATGGCGGCGGTGAAGGCGGCGAGGTATTTCACCTTGAAATAGGCCGAGGCGTACGCGATCAAAGCAAAACTGGCGGCATGAGACTCGGGGAATCCGTAGAGGGCGAAGGAGCTGATGGCCTGGACGATTTCGTCCTGTGTTTTCGCGGGCAGGCCGTTGGCGGTCATGCCGGCGCGGAGTTTGACTTCGAGATCCTTCATACGTTGCCAGGAGCGGCGCATGCCGACGGCGCGGCGCAGCTCTTCAGCTTCAGCACCGGTGAAATTGGCAACGGTCATGGCGATGCGGAGGAGCTGCTCCTGAAAGAGGGGGACGCCGAGGGTGCGTTTGAGCACGGGCTCGAGCGAAGGATGGGGGTAGGTGACCGCTTCCCTGCCCTGGCGGCGGCGCATATAAGGATGCATCATTTTTCCCACGATGGGGCCGGGACGGATGATGGCCACCTGAACAACGATGTCGTAGAAGTGGTCGGGGCAGTTGCGCGGGAGCGAGGCCATTTGCGCGCGGCTTTCGATCTGGAACATACCGACGGTGTCGGCGCGCTGGAGAACTCGGTAGACTTCGGGATCTTCGGGGAGGTGGGCGAGATCGATGGGGACGCCGTAGTGCTCGGGGATGAGGGTGAGGCAATCCTTGAGGACGGCCATCATGCCGAGGCCGAGGAGGTCGACTTTGATGATGCCGAGGTCGGCGCAGTCTTCTTTATCCCACTGGATGACGGTGCGGCCGGGCATGGAGGCGCGCTCGAGGGGGACGACGTGGTTGAGTTGGCCCTGGCAGATGACCATGCCGCCGGAGTGCTGGCCGAGGTGGCGCGGGAGATCCTGGAGGCGGACGCAGAGCTCGAGATATTTGGCGATGCGGGGGTGGGCGGTATCGAAGCCGGCGTGGTGGAAGGAGTTGGCCATGGTGTCGGATTCGCCGCGCCACTCCCACTGGCTGACGAGCGCGGTGAGGCGGCCGAGGGATTCCTGGTCGAAGCCGAGAGCTTTGCCGACTTCGCGCGCGGCGGACTTGCCGCGGTAGGTGATGACGTTGGCGGTCATGGCGGCGCCGAGTTCGCCGTAGCGCTGGTAGACGTACTGGATGGCCTGCTCGCGTTTTTCTTCGGAGGGAAGGTCGAGGTCGATGTCGGGCCACTCGCCGCGGCTTTCGCTGAGGAAGCGCTCGAAGAGTAGCTCCATGCCGACGGGGTCGATGGCGGTGATTTCGAGGGCGTAGCAGACGGCGGAGTTGGCGGCCGAGCCGCGGCCCTGGATGAGGATGTCGTGCTGTTTGCAGTAGCGGACGATGTCCCAAACGATGAGGAAGTAGCCAGCGAATCCGAGGCGAGCGATGAGGGCGAGCTCGTGGTCGATCTGCTTACGCGCGCGGGCGAGGAGGCCGGGATTGTTCTTGGAGCCGTAGCGGCGGAGGACGCCTTCGTCGGTGCGTTTGCGCAGGAAGGAATCCATGGTTTCGCCGTCGGGGACAGGGTAGCGGGGGAATTCGTAGCCGAGGTCGGTGAGCTGGAAGGTGAGGCGCTGGGAGAGGGCGACGGTGTTGGCGATGGCGTCGGGGATGTCGCGGAAGAGGGCGGTCATGGCAGCGGCGGAGCGGAGATGGCGGCGGGAGTTGATGGCGAGGAGGCGGCCAGAGTGGTCGAGGTCGACGTGATGGCGGATGGCGGTGAAGACGTCGAGGATTTCGCGGTCCTGAGGATTTGCGTAGCGGACGCCGTTGGTGGCGAGGACGGGGAGACGCAGGGAGCGGGCGAGCGAGAGTGCGGCCTGGTTGCGGAATTCCTGATCGGGGAGTTGGTGGCGCTGGAGCTCGACATAGACATTGTCGCGGCCGTACAGGGCGGTGAGCTGTTCGAGGAGGGCGCGGGCTGCGGGCTCGCCGCCGGTGGTGAGAGCAGAGGCGAGCGGACCTTCGTCGCCGCCGGTGAGGCAGATGAGGCCGTCGGAATATTGGGCGAGGTCGTCGAAAGTGGCGGCGCCTTCGGCTTTGGTGGGCTCACGCATTTTGAACTGGGTGATGAGCTGGCAGAGATTTTGATAGCCGGTGCGGGACTGGCATAGGAGTGGGAGACGCGCGGGGGCCAAATCATTTTTTAGAAGCTGGGGCTGCGGGAGCCAGGGCGCGGGCGTGAGGCGCGGGCCGAATGCCGACGTGGAGATTTCTGCGCCGACGTGCGCACGGATGTTGTTGCGCTGGCCGGAGGTGTGCATGCGCGCGGAGCCGTAAAAGCCGTTGCGGTCGAGGAGGGCGACGGCGGGGAGTTCGAGTTCCTGGGCGCGGGCGATGAGGTCTTCGGGCTGCGAGGCGCCTTCGAGGAAAGAGAAGGCGCTGGCGGTGTGGAGCTCGACATAGCTCGGCGCGGGGCTAGTCATAGAGTTCTTCAAGGCGCCAGTCAGCGGCTGCGGATGCCGGGCGGAGCGGATTGCGCGCAATGGAGCAGGAGAGGATGGCGCCGGGGTTGGAGTCGGAGCGGGCGGAGCCTTCAGCACGAGCGACGATGTCCCACTTTTCGATGGACCAGCACTCGATGCCCCACCAGTTGCCGGAGAAAAACCATGGGCCCCAGGCGCGCTCGACGGTGTAGCGCTGGTTGCGAAAGACGATGGATGCGGGGCGGCGCTGGTGGAGGGTGACGGCGATGGGCTCGGGCGGCCGGAGACGGCGGCGCGCGGATCGGGCCTGGGATTGCGGGATGGGGGCGGTCGCGCTAGGTGCGTTGGTAGGGAGGGTGAAGGGAACGACGCGGAAGGCGTCGGGGCGGTGGGAGTCTTCGAGGACGGCGCGTCCGACACGCTGGTCACCGACGAAGGACCGGATGCGGGCGAGGGTTACGTCGAGGCGGTCGGACTCGGGGAGCTGCGGGGAAAAGAGGCCGAGCTGCACTTTGCTGGTCGAGCCTGGGTCGGCGGTAACAGTGAGGGAGAGGATGGGCGCGGAGGGCGGGTGCGCCTGCAGGTCGAGGTGGAGGAGGCGAAGCCAGAGGCGGCGGTCATTGCCGGGAAGCGCGGGGCGGACGGTGCGGGTGTGGGTTCTGCCGCCTTCGAGGGCGAGCCGGACGGTGACGGAGGCGAGCGCCAGAATTTGAGACGACGCGCGGGCGATGAGGTGGTCGAGGAGGACGCCGAGAACGAAGAGGAGGGAGTCGAGGAGCTCGACAGGCGCGTCGAGTTCGATACGCTCTTCGAGGGTGAAGGGCGGGTCAGCGGGGATGAGCAGGTGCGGGGCTTCTCCGCGAGCTAGTTGACGGAGGCGGCGGCCTCGCTGGCCGAGGCGGGCGATGAGTTCCTTTTCGGGGAGGGCGGCGAGGGCTCCGAGGGTGGAGATGCCCCAGCGGGCGAAGGTTTCCGCGTGGTCGGCGGTGAGGGGGAGGACGGTGAGCGGGAGGGGGGCCAGGATCTGCGCTTCCTGGCCGGTGGGAATGATGGCGGTGCGGATGGGCAGGTTGCGGGCAAGGCAGACGGCGGCGTCGCTGTTGGCGCTGACGACGACGGTAGCTTCAATTCCTAACGTCCGGACGGAGTGGAGGAGCTTTTGGGCGAGTTTTTCCGGCGGGCCGAGGAGTTTTTCGGTTCCAGCGATGTCGAGAATGCAGCAGAAATGTGTGTCGGACGCGGCGTCAGACGGCGTCAGACATTCGGCACCGGGTTCTTCGAGGCTTCGATTTTCGACACGGGGGGAAAACTGGCTGGCGCACTGGAGGAGAGCTGCACGGGCGCTGGCTTCTTCGGCGAGCGAACGCGGGAGAAGAGTGACGCCGGGGAAGACATCGAGCTCGGCACGGGTTAGTCCGGTGTCGATGCTGAGAGCGCGAGCGCGGGGGTTGAGGGAACAGACCCACTGGCGGGGGGGAGTGCCATCCAGAATGACAACGGATTCGCTTATGAGCTGGGAACGGAGGCGAAGCATTGCCTGCGCGGGAAATTCTCGGGCGTAGAGGCAGGCATAAAGGTGAGGGGCGCGCTGGGGAGGATACGTCATTTGCGGCCTGCTTTCGCTGGAGGCAGTGGGTGGGTTGCGGACCAGGGAGTGCGGCTGTTCCAGAGAATGCTGTGGTCGCTTTGTGGCGGCTTGCGGGTGAAGTCGACGACGTTGCTGAAGCGATCGCGCGTGATTTCGACGCGATGTTCGGAGCCGGTGAAGACGGTGGTGGAGTCAGGGTCAGTCTGGCTGGGCCGGCAGTGGAGGACGAGGCCGGCGCTTGATTTGGAGCAGGGGTGCTGGGTGAGCAGGAGAACGCTCGCGTGGGTGCGCTCGGCGGAAGCACGGTAGCGGAACCAGGTGGCAAGGGGGACGCGGAGGGCGAACTCGGGGGCGATGGAGCCCATGTCGAGAACGATGGCGCTGAAGCCTCCTGCCTGGAGGAGGAGGTCGGTGGCGCGGAGAGCCTGGTCGAGCCTGGACCAGGGTTTGCGGACGGGCCGCTGGGCGACCTGTCCAGGGTACAGGGTGCAGGGTACAGGGGACGGGTTGCAGGTTGCAGGTTGCAGGGGAATCGCTTCCCTGCTGTGGCGTCGGACTTTTGGCACAGGCTCGGAACAGCGTGGGACAAAGGGCGTTGGAAAAGCAGGTCCCTCGACTTCGTTTGCCACAGAATCGGTGGCAAACTTCGCTCGGGATGACAAATGGTCGAAGCCGGGGAGGGCTAGTTGTTCGGCTGCGGGACCGCAGCGGATCCAGAGGAGGCGGTCGAGATCGACTCCGGCAGCGGCGGCAGACTCAGGATGCAGCGCGTCGGACACGTCGACCCAGGCGCAGACGCGGGCGGCTTGGGTGAGACCGGCGACGAAGGAAAGCACCAATGAGGTACGGCCGGAGCATTCAGGCCCGGCCAGTTCAGTGATGGCCCCAAGAGGGAGTCCGCCGGGAAGGCCGTCGCCGAGCGCCTCATCGAGGGCGGGAATGCCAGTGGGTGCTGTAGGACGGATGACCCGCGGCGCGGGTGTCAGCGCAGAGGGGATGCGGTTGGCAAGGGCAGCTTCGATCTGGAGGCGGAGCAGGTGGGCGGAAGGCATGACCGAACATCTTCGCCTTATATTCGCCTACGCTTCCGAAGTCATGCAAGGGGGATATTCACAGGTCCTGGCTGTCGAGCATCGGCGCAGAGCCATTTCCTGTCCCTTTACAATGACTTACGCCACTCAGGAGAATCATCTGCCTGGCCAGATGAAGGACACCCGATGAAGCCTGAAAAGACGAGCCTGCTCTGCTTCGCTCTCCTTATTTCCATTCCTATCGGCCATGCGCAGCAAGCGCGCGAATGGCTGACGACCAGCAGCCGGTCGGCGATCCTGGCGGAGCAGACTACTCCGATCAGCTTTACCGACGCCGCTCCGAACCTGCCGGTGATCGAAGTGAACGACATGCAGCAGTACCAGTCGATGGAGGGATTTGGATTCGCTTTAACGGGCGGGAGCGCGCAGCTGCTGATGCGCATGACTCCAGAGCGGCGCCAGGCGCTGCTGGAGGAGCTGTTTGCACCGACGGGCGATGGCATTCACGTGAGCTATCTGCGGGTAAGCATCGGATCGTCGGACATGAACGACCATGCGTACACCTACGACGATCTGCCGGCGGGCGAAACCGATCCGGAGCTGAAGAAGTTTTCGCTCGAGACGGATCGCGCGGATGTGATCCCTATTCTTAAAGCAATTTTGGCGATTGATCCGCGCATCATGGTCCTGGGGTCGCCGTGGTCGGCGCCGGCATGGATGAAGACCAACGACGCTCTAAAAGGCGGCGAGCTGAAGCCGGAGAATTATGGCGTCTACGCCAACTATTTCGTGAAGTACATCGAGGGAATGGCGCAGGAAGGCATCACGATCAACGCCATCACCATCCAGAATGAGCCGCTGAACCCGAAGAACACGCCGAGTATGGTGATGTTTGCGGGCGAGGAAGATAAGTTCATCGCGAAGTATCTAGGGCCGGCGTTTGCGAAGGCGGGGATCAGGACGGGCATTCAAGTTTATGACCACAACACGGATGTGCCGTCGTATGCGCTGTCGATTTTGGCCGATCCAGCGGCGAATCCTTATGTGGAGGGCAGCGCGTTCCACCTCTATGGGGGAGATACAGCGACGCTGACGAGCGTGCATGAGGAGTATCCGAAGAAGAATCTTTTTCTGACGGAGCAGTCGGTGACCGAGCCGAAGGATTCGCCGACACTCAGCATCGATGAGCCGGTGGATCGCGTAATGATTGGGGCAACGCGCAACTGGTGCCGCAATGTGCTGCTGTGGAACCTGGCGGCAGATCCGAACAACGGACCGCACACTAATGATGGCGGCTGCACAGGATGCCGCGGCGCGCTGACGCTCGAAGGCGATCAGGTAACGCGCAACGTGGCGTACTACGTTCTCGCGCATTTCTCGAAGTTCGTGTCGCCGGGATCGATTCGGGTTGGTTCAACAACTCTCGAGCAACTGGACACCGTCGCGTTCCTGACGCCGGAGGGCAGGGTGGTTTTGGTGATCGCGAACACGGGAAACTTCCGGAAGCACTTCGACATTCGCTATCACGGAAAGACCCTGGAAGCTGAGTTGCCGGAGGAGTCTGTGGGGACGTGGGTCTGGTAGAGCGCGTGTGATGTGCGCTCCCCGCGGCGCGGGATGCTTTAGCATCGCTTGCAGTGCTCACGCTTGAAACACCGGTTCAGTTTGTGAAAGGCATTGGGCCCACGATCGCCCAAATGCTGGCGGAAAAAGACGTCGCGACGGTCGAAGACCTGCTGCTGCACTTGCCCTTTCGGTATGAGGACCGGCTGAATCCGCGAGCGCTGAGCGAGCTGAAGCCGGGTGAGATGGCGAGCGTGATTGGCGAAGTGCGCGGTGCGGCTCTGCTGCGCACGAAGCGCATGCCCATTTTTGAGATGACGGTGGGACAAGGGCTGCAGTCGCTGAAGGCGATGTGGTTCCACGGGAAATATCTCGAGGGGCGGTTCCACGCCGGACAGATGGTGGCGCTGTACGGGAAAGTGGAGGCGTCACGCTCGGGGCGCGGCTTCAAGATGATGCAGCCGCAGTTTGAGGTGCTGCCGAGTGGAAAGGACGACGCGCTGGACCGGGTCCTCGAGGTGGGCCGCATCACTCCGGTGTACGAATCGCTGGGCGGGAGCAAGCTGGCGTCGCGTTGGATCCGGCGGACAGTGTGGAACATTCTGGAGGAGTTGAAGGGGATTCCGGAGACGCTGCCGGGGTCGCTGCCCGAGTCGTTACTGCGACGGCTGGATTTGCCGAGCCGCGAGCAGGCGCTGCGGGAGGTACATTTTCCTCCGGTGGGAACAGCGATGCCGCGGCTGCAGGCTTCGACGACGCCGGCGCATCGGCGGCTGATCTTCGAGGAGCTGTTTTACCTGGAGCTGGGGCTCGAGGTGAAGCGGCGGCGCTTCCAGGAAAAGACGGGGATCGCATTCGAGACGAGCGAAAAAGTGCGCGCGGCGCTGCGGGAGATTCTGCCGTTTCATCCGACGGCGGCGCAGAAGCGCGCGCTGGGCGAGATTGCGGCGGACATGCGGCGCGGTGCGCCGATGCGGCGGCTGCTGCAGGGCGATGTGGGATCGGGAAAGACGATTGTCGCGCTCCAGGCGATGCTGATCGCGATTGAGAACGGGCACCAGGCTGCGCTGATGGCGCCGACCGAGATTCTGGCGACGCAACATTATTTATCGGCGAAGAGAGTGTTGGAAAAAGCTGAGCACAAGTATCGGATCACGCTACTGACCGGGTCGCTCGATGAGGATCGGAAGCGGGCGGCGCGGCGGAAGATTTATCAGGGCGAAACAGATCTGGTGATCGGGACGCATGCGCTCATCGAGGAGAAGGTGGAGTTTGCGCGGCTGGGACTGGTGGTCGTCGACGAGCAGCATCGGTTTGGCGTGCTGCAGCGGTTCCGGCTGATGAAGAAAGATGGCGGAGAGCCGGATGTGCTGGTGATGACGGCGACGCCGATTCCGCGGACACTGGCGCTCTCGCTGTATGGCGACCTGGATTTGAGCGTGCTGGATGAACTGCCGCCTGGAAGGACGCCGATTGTGACGCGGCAGGTTGCCGAAGAGCGCGCGGATGAGGTTTGGGAGTTTGTACGCAAGCAGGTGAAGAAGGGTCATCAGGCGTATGTGGTGTATCCGGTGATTGAAGGGCCGAAGGACGATCAGCCGGAGCTGGATTTTGCGCTGCCTGATGAGGTTGAAGAGCCAAAGCCGGAGAAAAAGACTGCGAAGAAGGCGAAGACGGAGGAGCTGTTTCCGAAGCTGCCGCTGAAGTCGGCAACGGATATGTATGAGCGGCTGCGGGCGCAGGAGCTGAAAGGACTGCGCGTCGGACTGCTGCATGGGCGGCTCGATGCGGATGAGAAGGAAGTGACGATGCGGCGGTTCCAGCGCGGCGAGATTGACGTGCTGATTGCGACCACGGTGATCGAAGTGGGCGTGGATGTTCCGAATGCGACGGTGATGGTGATTGAGCATGCGGAGCGGTTTGGGCTGGCGCAGCTGCATCAGCTGCGCGGACGCGTCGGCCGCGGCGGCGCGAAGTCGTTCTGCATTTTGATGACGGGCGGAAAGATTTCTGCGCACGCGGAGGAGCGGCTGGCGGCGATGGTTCGCACGCAGGATGGGTTCGAGCTGGCGGAACTGGATCTGGAGCTGCGCGGCCCCGGAGAATTTTTCGGAACCCGCCAGGCAGGGTTGCCGGATTTTAAGGTGGCGAATCTGCTGCGCGACCGCAAGCTGCTGGAGCTGGCGAAGGTGGAGTCGGCGCGATTTGTGCAGAAGGCGACGGAAGAGGCGACGCCCGACGAGCGAGCACGGGTTGCGGCGCGGCTGAAAGATGCGTGGCAGCGACGGTATGGTTTGGCCGAAGCGGGGTGAGTTATCTCCCGTGGACGAGGGACTGGAACTCGGGGTGGGTTTCGAGGATGTGTTTCGCGACGGGGCACAGGACGTCGACCTTGAGGGAATGGTCTTTGGCGTACTGGAAGGCGGTGGTGACCAGTTCGAGGGCGAGGCCGCGGCCACGGAGCTGCTCGGGGACTTCGGTGTGCCAGAGGGTTAGCCAGCCCTGAACCGGGTCTCGTAAAACCTGACTGCCGGATGAGGCACGTATGAGACCCGCGTCCGACGCGGGGCTCACGAGCTCACCAGGGCTGGGGATCTGAACACGAGACCCGGTTTGATCGTCGGTTTCAAATTCGAGATAGCTGGTTTGGCCGTCCTGGGTGATCTCGAAACGGCTGCGGGTTACCTGGGTTGGGTTGGGCATTGGACTCACCTTGTTGGACGGTGCGGAAGAAGTTCTTTGTGGGTTTGCTTGAGGTAATCCGTGACCTGCTCGTGCAGGCTGGCCAGGTCTTTGATGATTTGAGCGATATCGTTCGGCGAGACTGCGCCTGCGGCGTCATAACTTGCGGCGTTCCGCTTTTGCGAATGCGCTTTGAGTTTGCGCACCCATTTTTCACGCGCGGTCGTGTCCTGCGTGGTCAGCGTGTAGGTCAGACTTTCGATGACTCGCTGGTGATGGCCTTGACCGGAGGCGACTCGGAAGCCGCTGGCGCGAAGGGCGATGTTAGTGAGGGTGAGGATTCCGTTGTAGGCGGCCTGGAACCGGAGGTCGTCGGATATGCCTTCGACCTTCAGATCGCTCAACGAGCGATCGACGATGCTGAAGAGGTCGGCAATCTCCTTCGGACTGGTGGGCTCAGCTTTGTACCATCCGAGTTGCGAGAGCTTTTCTAAAGTCATCTTCAGTGGCCGATCAGGAAGACTTTGCTCGTATTCTTCAGGGATCGCAGGAAATGATTGCCTGCGCGATATCGCTGCTTCAGGTCTTTCAAAGAATAAATGGTCGGGTTCACGGGGCGCCGCAGCTGTTTTTCCAGCGGACTGACCGCGTCGAGGAGGTCGTCGAGCGAGACGGCCCCGACGACCATCAGGTCGATGTCGCTCGAGGCGTTGTCGTCGCCGCGGGCTACGGAGCCGTAGACGAAGGCAAAGTCGATTTTCCGCGAGAGGGGCGCGAGGGCTTTCTTCAGCAGTTCGAAGACGCCCATCGTTTTTGCGAGGAGGGCGCGGAGTTCCGGAAAGACGGGGTGGTCGCGATTCGCCCGGTAAAAAACCTGGCTGCCGAGGACGGAACGCGCGATGAGGCCGGTTTCAGCCAGAAGATTGAGTTCGCGCCGGGCGGTTCCTGCGCTCGTGCCGGTTTGGCGGGCGATCTGGCGAAGGAAGAAGGACTCATCGGGGGCTCCGAGGAGGAGCGCCAGGATCTGGCCTCGGGTCTGGCCGAGGAGGAGGTCTCCGATGGATGGGGGCGGTGTACTCATTTTGAGTACAATTGTACTCAAAATGAGTACGGGCCAATAATAATGAGGCGCCTTCGCCGCTCATTTATTGTCCGGACGACTAAAGTTCTCCAACAGATTGGCGATTCGACCAAGCTCTTTTGGTATTTCCTGCATGTCGTGCAGCGTTTTAGGTAATTCGTCGTCGTGCACAAGCTGCTTTTGGTGCGCATCTACGCTGCAAACAAACTTTTCGCTAAACTTTCTGCCGTTGGAGTTCCTAAAGAAGCACTCGCCCTCGAACCGAGATTGGGCGATCTCCGCCACCATATTTGAGGCAACCCCAACCATTGTGGATGCGCTCTCTTGCGGAAGTAGCACCGATATGTGATCCAAGCTGGTTACGGCGTCCCCCTTGTGATCCACAGGATGGGTTTTCCATTTGATGTCGACATCGTAGGCCACCCCGCCACCTAGGTTCTTCACCCTGAGTTGCAAGAGATTGTACCGGCTCGTGATGTCAAAATAGGGCGTAGGGCGGGGACGAAGCGCGTCCTCCTGAATATCGAGAACACGAAGCGCGGGAACGGCACCTATGACGGCCGCGATGACCGCCAAAAGCCCCGTCAGTGTGGCCCATGTCTCCTTCTCTTTCGGCCCGAGCACAAGAAAGGCCATCAAGGTGAGGGAAGAGACGAAAACAAAAGCAAGTATGGTTCTAGCCAGAATTCTCACGCAGACATTGTGCAACGCGAAAGCCCGGAAAGGCTATACACTCGAGGTGCCGCGGCGCGGCCATCTCTCCAGTGACCCGAAACACTCAGTGGTGTCTGCGGCGAAAGCGGATGAACTGCACGAGGGAACATTGTTCATCCTTCATGAAGGCTCCTTCATGATTCACGAAAAATCTGCCGCCTTCGGGACGCACTTGCAGCAGTTGGTCGGCTATCTCATCGAGCGCCGCAATCGCCCCACGCAATTGCATCCGATTGCGATGCGCGGTCCGGCCAAATTGAGACTGAGGCCAAAGGTCTTGGATCATATTCGCACTGAAAACGGCAGGCCAGTCGCGCCGATGCATCATCACGAGCCGGACGATTTCTTCAAGGATTTCTCGTTCCATCAGCATCGTTGCGACCGGAATATGGGAGCTCTGATTTGCGCTGAGCATGCAGTGTCCTCGCGATTTACGGATGATCGAGGGAGTCAGCCAATTTGATTTCATTTTGATGTCTGTGGTTTCTCGATTTTGGACATTTTTTTGGGCGGTCCGAGCCTAAAGGCCCCTGTCTGGTAGGCGCGTAACGCGGGGCTTCAGCCCCGCTCTTCTACCGTCGTGCCGCTTCGCGGCACTTGATGAAGAGCTTGGATAGGGGCGAGGCTTGAGCCGATGGCACCTTTCGTAAAACGCACCGCTTGAGATTTTTTCGGCCGCTTTGCGACCGATTCCCCTTCGCGCGTAGATTCCGTGCCGGTGCACATTCTGCGGCTTCGGGGGGTCCTTCGACTGCGCGCCGGGAGGCTGCGTTCACCGCTGGAGGGTTCTCGGCGGCGCTCCGCTCAGGATGACATTTCTGCAAAGAAATGAGCGGCCCACCCGCTGCCGGCTGCCGGCCGCGGGCTGCCGGCTGTTTTTGTCAAGTTTCCACCGCTTCACCAAAGTAATGACGCCTCATTTCATGCCACTTACAAGCCAAACATGTTGGCACTGTTTTCGCCTCAAACTGATATTCTGGTCTTATAGAGTAAAAAAAGAAAAAAGCCCGCCTCGCGCGGGCTTTTCCTTTTAAGGAGCATAGGTCATGTTACCTCCGCTGTGTGCCTGGATTCTTGCCAACGGTCAGCCTTGCAACCAGTTTGCCCTTCGCCGCCGCCAGTTCTGCCGCGCCCACGACAAGCTCTCGCGCGTCGAGCAGTCTAACCTCGAACTCCGCGAAACCCTCGACCTCATCTCCACCATCGATATTCAGAACCTCATCTCGCTCACCCGGCACACCATCGAGGGTGTCATCCGCCACTCGATCGCCCCCGGCCGCGCCCATACCATCCTTGAGGCTGCCCGGGGCCGCCTCGACATCCTCCTCGCCGGCAACGTCACTGACGGCACCGCGACCGACTCACCCTCTTCAGGACCTGAACGCCAGCGCCTTCCCAAACTCGACCTAAGTGCCCTCGCTTCAATGGTCGCCGAGTTAACCCGCCTGAATCCAATGAACTCCGGGCAAGAAAAGCTGAAAACTTCCACAAACGCAATGGCAGCAGCGACTTCCATATTAACTCCTGCTAAATGAATGAATTACCCACAATGGAATTTAACCAACCCAAGCGCAATGAATGGCTTAACCGGAAAGAGGCAGCAAAAAGCCCGGCATTGCTGCCGGGCTTTGGGATGTGGGGCCGATCGAAGCTACTCGGAAGGTGATTCTTCGGCTGCTTTGGTTTGGGCTACGGTCCAGGTTGGGTCGCCTACTTTGAACCTGGCGAAGCGGCGGACTGTGATGTTTTCGCCCAGCTTGCCGACCTTCGAGGCGATGAGGTCCTTGATGGACTGGCTTTGTTCCTTGATGAAGGGCTGCTCGAGGAGGCAGACCTCTTCGTAGAACTTGCCCATCTTGCCTTCGACGATCTGATCGACGATCTTCGCGGGCTTGCCCAGGGCCGCGGTCTGAGCGCGGTAGATTTCCTTCTCGCGCTCGAGGTCTTCCGGCGTCACGTCTTCGCGGCGGATGTAGCGCGGGTCGGTGGCGGCGATGTGCATGGCGATGTCCTTGAGGAGCTCCTGGAAATCGTCGGTGCGGGCGACGAAGTCGGACTCGCAGTTGACCTCGACGAGGACACCGATTTTGCCGCCGGCGTGGATGTACTGGCCGACTGCACCTTCGTTGGTGGAGCGGGAGGATTTCTTCTGAGCGGAGGCCATGCCGCGCTTGCGCAGGATGACGAAGGCGTCTTCCATTTCGCCTTTGGATTCCTGCAGAGCCTTGAGGCAGTCGCCCATGGGCGCGCCGGAGCTTCTCGCGAAGTTCTTTTACGAGCTTTGCATCGATCTTTTCAGACACCGTAGACATCCTTGGTTTCCTTTTCTCTTTGATCTTTTCATCCCTGAGAGATTCGGGCAATGTTTTGGGCTGACGCAGAAAAAGCGTGGCACCGGTTGACGGGGCCACGCTTCTCTGAAAACGCAGTCCGTCTGTTCAATAACCGCTTTCGGCGGCCTCGGCTTCGTCGAGGGCGGCGACGATGGCAGGCGCCTTGCGAATGCCTCCACCGAGCGCGGCCTCGAGATCGACTTCCTCAGTGCTCTCGGGTTCGGCGGCCGGCGCAGCGCCTTCGGCAGCGGGCTCGCCTTCAGCCACGGCCTGAATGTCGCCGGTGACGCCGGCGCCATCGATCTGTTTGTCGCTCGCGGCGGCTGCGCCTTCGGCCACTGAGTCGGCGATCTTCGACGTGAAGAGCCGGATAGCGCGGAGGGCGTCGTCGTTGCCGGGGATGACGTAGTCGACCACGGTGGGGTCGCAGTTGGTGTCGACGACTGCGACGACGGGGATGCCGAGCTTGCGGGCTTCCTTGACGGCGATGGCTTCGTTCGCAGAGTCAACGACGAAGATGGCGTCGGGGAGGCGGCGCATGTTCTTAATGCCGGCGAGATTGGCCTGGAGATGCTTGCGCTCGCGCTCGAGGCGGATGACTTCCTTCTTGGTAAGCAGGTCGTAGCGGCCGTCGGTGGCCATCTCATCGAGTTCCTGAAGGCGCTTCACCGATTTCTGCACGGTGACCCAGTTGGTGAGCAGACCACCGAGCCAGCGCTGGTTGATGTAGAACATGCCGCAGCGAGTGGCTTCTTCAGCGATGGCATCCTGCGCCTGGCGTTTGGTGCCGACGAAGAGGAGGAGTTTGCCCTGGGCGGCGAGTTCGGTGACGAACTTCGACGCCTCCTTAAACATTTTGAGGGTCTTTTGCAGATCGATGATGTAGATACCGTTGCGCTCGCCGAAGATGTACTCCTTCATCCTGGGATCCCAGCGCTTGGTCTGATGCCCAAAGTGGACGCCCGCTTCGAGCAGCTCCTTCATAGTGATCGTGGCCAAACAGCCTCCTTATTGGACTGCATTCCGGCGATGTTGCGGGCCGGAATTGATTCCCCGCGTGGGGGAAGATTTGAACTACTTCAGGGCACCGGGCACAGAGCACCGGGCTCAGAAAACCTTACCGCTTGCTGAACTGGAAGCGCTTGCGCGCGCCTTTCTGGCCGTACTTCTTGCGTTCCTTGACTCTTGCGTCGCGGGTGAGCAGGCCCTCGCTCTTGAGGGTCTTGCGCAGCTCAGCATTGAACTGGAGCAGGGCGCGGGCGATGCCCATCTTGACCGCGTCGGCCTGGGCGGCAACACCGCCGCCGGAAACCGTGGTGACGACGTCGAAGGTGGCACCGGTTTCGGTGAGGACGAGCGGGCGTTTGGCGGAGACGCGCTGCTGCTCGGTGACGAAATGGACGTCAAACTTTTTGCCGTTGACCGCGAACTCGCCGGAACCGGGGCGGAGATAAACGCGGGCGATGGCCGACTTGCGCCGTCCTGTGCCGTAGTACTGAACCAGATCTGCCATTCTTCGCTTCTTCCTTAATCTTTTGCGCGTCCCTCTTTGAGGCACGCGTTTCTGCTTCACATCTTTTACGCGTTGATTTCCAGCGGTTGCGGTTTCTGGGCCGCGTGCGGGTGCTTGTCGTCGCGGTAGACATTGAGCTTGGTGGCCATTTTGCGGCCGAGTTTGGTCTTGGGGAGCATGCCCTTGATGGCCTCTTCGATGACCTTCTCGGGGCGGCGCTCGATGAGGCGGATGAAGGACTCGGCACGCAGACCGCCGGGGAATCCGGTATAGCGGCGGTAGGTTTTGCTCTCCGCTTTGAGGCCGGTGAGGCGGACTTTGGCGGCATTGATGACGATGACGTGGTCGCCCATGTCGAGGAAGGGGGTGTATTTCGGGTTGCGCTTGCCGGCGAGGATGCTGGCGGCCTCAGTGGCGAGGCGGCCGAGGGTTTTGCCGCTGGCGTCGACGACGAACCACTTGCGGTCGATTTCGTGCGCACTCGGAATATAGGTGGACATCCGTTGCTCTTCCTTCTGGTACAAGTTTCAGGCGAACCTGAAAATCGAAAATTGCCCACGCAAGGCCGACCCACGGATTGAACTCTTCCGCGGCTTTCGGAAACTGTACGCGTGAGTTGGCGCAGAAATGAGAGGCCCGAAGTGCAGATGGATCGGGAACCCAAGTCCTGGTCTGCGGCGTAAACGCACAGACGCGAGAACGCACACTGCGCAAGGAGTTCAGGATACGGGAATTTGGGGGTGGAAGTCAATGTGTGGGGGTGGGGCGGGCGAGGTCAGTTCGGGCGCGACAAAGGGACGGGCGGGGCGCGGCGAGATGGCTGCCAGATTATCGGGAACTGGCCGGGGGCTTGTACCTGAGCCCCAGGTGCAACGCCCGCGCGTGGTTGATCGGACCGAGGGGTTGGGCTTATTTCGAGGGCCGGAAATTGCGTTCGGTTTTGGGACGGCGGAGATATCGGTAACGAAGCCGGGGTGAGATTGTGTGGATTCTCACCCTGGAATAGGAGTTTGCTTCTTGCTGTGGGGTGAACCTGGCCTCGGAGCAATTGTGGGTTGGGGCTTATTTCTGGGGCTGGAAATTGCATTCGGTTTTGGGACTGCGGAGATATTGGTACCGAAGCATGGGCGAGATTGTGTGGACTCTCGCGCTGGAACAGGAGTTTGCTTCTTGCTGTGGGGTGAACCTGGCCTCAAGCAAAAACGGGGTTTTGTTTGTTTTCCGGGGGTCCGGGATTTTTCCGCAAGCTGTGAAGTCGTGCCGTGACACAAGAGCAGAGTTGGTTTTCCCGAAATGGCTCGCGTGGTTACGCAGTGCGGAGCGGAGGTACGAATTATGTTGAGAATTGGGCGCCCGGGGCGTTTGCTTCTTGCTGTGGGGTGAACCTGGCCTCAAGAGCGGGGTTTTTGGTTTCTGGGGTCCGGGGTTTTTCTACAAGCTGTGCCGTCGTTGCCCTGGCTCGGGAGCGATGGCAGTTCTTCAACGAACTTCGGGGACGGGGCACTAGCTACGCCATGTCCGAGCTGTATTGCGTGGTCGCCGGGACCGTCGAACTTTTTGGTGGTTCCGGCGGCGCAGAACTCGGTAAGGGGCTTTCTCCGGGTGTCGCCCGGCATCTAATGCAGGGCCAGGGTGATGGCGAACTCGGTCCGCGGGGTTGAAGGGAGCCGGGGAAAAGGCGAGACTAAATAAGGATGCGGGATTCGATCATTTCGGTAGCGGAGCAGAAGGAGCCGTTTGGCGGCCCGGTGACGGGATCGGTGTTGCTGCATCTGGGATTTGTGGGAGCGATCGCCGGGCTGATGTTCATGAACACCAGGTTCCACGCCAACGAGTGGGGCATCAATGGGCCGCAGGGGGCGATTCAGGCAAACCTGGTGAATTCGGCGCCGTCGATTCCGCTGCCGTCGATTACACCGCCTACGCCGAATGTGCTGGCGACGGAACAGCCGAGTCCGGCCCCGGCACCCCCGACGAAAGAGACGATTCCGATTACGCCACCGGATGCGATCCCGATTGCGGCGCACAAGCCAAAATTAAAGCCGGTGGAGAAGCCAAAGCCGGCGTCGCCACAGCATGCGCAGGCCACGAGCCAGCCGAACCGGGCGACCTATGGAGAAGCGGCGGCGACCAATCTGGCGCACGCGATGAACAACGCGCCGTCGCGAAGCAATACGCCGGTTCAGGTGCAGGGTGGGGATTTTGCGTCGCGGTTCCCGTGGTACGTGGATAAGATCACGCGGCTGGTAAGCCAGAACTGGTATACGTACCAGATTGACTCGAGCACGCGATACGGAAGCCAGGTGTCGGTGGTGTTCACGATTGAGCGCGACGGAAGCGTGAGTTTTACCAGTATTGAGATTCCGTACACCGAGCCCGTCGTACTCGCTGAACAAGACGGCGAAGGAGGCGGTGCAGCGGGTGGGAAACTTCGGACCGTTGCCTGATCAGTACACAGGCAGAAGCGTATCGGTAGAGTACACTTTTACCTACGATCAGCCCTCGCACTGAGGTCATGGAGATCGTTTCGACGTGCCGATTCATCAAGTTCCAAACCCGGAGCGCCATCCTTTCATGGCGGAGATGCATCGGGAACAAACGAGCGCAGCCCACGCTCCAGGCCGTTCGGACCCCAGTTGCTGATTGACCTTATGGAAACGGAAAAAGCATGATCGCGAGTCCCCCACGGAAGTCCGCCGTTCTTCAAATTTCGTTTTTCCTCACCATCGCCGCCATCGCCCTCCTGAGCCTCGAAGCTCAGGCACAGGACTGGGTGCGCACGGGAACCAACCTGGGCGTTTCCAAGATTCGGATTGCGGCTGCGGATTTCAAGGCGGCGTCGTTCGATCCGCAGACGGGTGGGCTGAAATCGGCGTTCGACCAGACCTTATATAACGATCTGCGCTACGCGGGCATCTTCGACGTGGTGTCGAAGAGCATGATTCCGACAGCAACGCCAGGCTCGCCGCAGGAGATCAACATGGCGCAGTGGTCGGGAGCACCTTCGAACGCGGCGTATGTGGCGTTTGGCGCGCTGACGGCGACGGGCGGACACCTGAACGTGCAGGGTTTCCTTTACAACACGGCGCAGGGACAGCAGAATCCGCAGGTGCTGGGCAAACAGTATGGGGGGGAGGCGACAGCGGATTCGGCGCGGCAGATCGCGCACCGTTTCGCCGATGAGATCATCCAGCAGCTGGGGGGCATTGCGGGGATTGCGGAGACGAAAATTTACTACGTCTCGAGCAGGAGCGGGAACAAGGAAATCTGGGTGATGGACTACGACGGGATGAACCCGCGGCAGCTGACCCATCTGGGCACGATTTCGCTGTCGCCGCACGTTTCGCCGGACAATTCGCGGGTAGCGTTCAGCTCGCTGGGGCGGGACGGATGGTCGATCCGGATGTACTCGCTCGATTTGAACCGGATGATGTCGTTCCCTGCATGGGGAGACACGACACTTTCGCCGGCTTGGTCGAGCGACGGAACGAAGCTGGCGTTTTCGTCGGCGCGGAGCGGCGACCCGGAAATTTATGTGAGCGACGCCACGGGCGGGGGAGCACGGCGGCTGACGGCGTTTCGCGGGCCGGACGTTTCGCCGGTATGGAATCCGAAGACGAACGCGCAGATTGCGTGGGTGAGCGGGCGGACGAAGCTGCCGCAGATCTACATCATGGATTCGGACGGCGCGAATATCTCACGGATGACGGACGGCGGGTATGCGATTTCGCCGTCGTGGTCGCCAAGCGGGCAGTTTCTGAGCTTCGCGTGGGACCGGAAGTACGGACCGGGCGCGCCGGGCGGGTACGACATCTACGTGATGGACATTGCCAGCAAGCGCTGGACGCAGCTGACACACGATTCGGGAGCGAACGATTTTCCGTCGTGGTCGCCGGACAGCCGGCACATTGTTTTTCAGCGCGAGCAGAATGGGCATACCGAGATCTGGATGATGCTGGCTGACGGAACCGACCAGCAGGAGTTAACCCACGGTGGCGGCAGCAACACGATGCCGAACTGGAGCTGGAAATGAGAACCTGAAAACTTTGCGGACGGAAGTGCAAGTCCGTTTTGCCCTGGTGAAAACCCCCGCAACGCTCCTTAAAGGAGGAGAGAAAAGTGAAGAATTCGAAACGCACGTCCCTGGCAGTGGCCGCAAGTCTGGCCGCATTTCTGACACTGGCAGGATGCCACAAGAAAAATCCGGCACCCCCGCCACCGCCGGCACCGCCGGCAACAGCACCGACTCCTATGGCGACGATTACCGCTGCGCCGGATACGATTACGCCGGGCGGCAGCTCAACGCTGACATGGAAGACGACGGACGCGTCGAATGTGTCGATCGTGGGACTGGGCCAGGTGGCGACGTCGGGAACGCAGACGGTATCGCCGACGCAGACAACCAGCTACCACCTGATTGCGCAGGGTGACGGCGGGACGGCTGACGCCACGGCGACGGTGACGGTGAGCGGCGGCGCTGCGCCGGCTCCGATTACGGAGTCGGGCATCGACGAGAACACATTCGAGCAGAACGTGAAGCCGGTGTTCTTCGATTACGACAGCTACGACATCCGGCCCGACGCGCAGACGACGATTCAGGCGGACGCGAACTTCCTGAACCAGCACCCGAACCTGAAGGTGGTGGTGGGCGGATACTGCGACGAGCGCGGGTCGACGGAGTACAACCTGGCGCTGGGCGAGAACCGCGCGAACGCGGCAAAGCAGGCGCTGGTGACGGCGGGGATCAGCCCGGACCGGCTGCGCACGGTGAGCTACGGCAAGGAGAAGCAATTCTGCTCGGATCACACGGAGCAGTGCTGGCAGCAGAACCGGCGGTCGCAGTTCACGCTGGACCAGTAGGACAGGGAGTAGGGAATAGGAATAGGGAATAGGGAGTAGGGAGTAGGGAGTAGATCCTGGGTTGCGGCCAGTGGCTGCGATCCAGGATCTTTCACCGGGCACCGGGCTCAGAGCACAGAGCATAGAGCTCTGAGCTCTGAATGCAGTTAATTGCCGACACGCCGACCTCCAAAAGGCGCGCGGAATTTCTCTGAGGAATTCCGTTTGCGGTGTAAATCGGAACCGGTTGCGCGGGTCTCCATCATGGACGTGTCATACAGTCTGGCCTGTCATAATTAATGGGAGCGCATCCTGCGCTCGAGCGGGGATGGTGTCTATGCGAAAGATTTCAGTTTCGCTTTCGATCCTTATCGTTTTCGTAGTTGTCCTGTCGGTCCCGCGGGCGCACGCGGTCAGCAAAGAGATGGTGCAGCTGCAGACGCAGGTACAGCAATTGCAGGACGCGCTGCAGCATCTGCAGGAGACGCAGGACCAGCAACTGAGCGTGCTGCAGCATGTGGTGCAGCAGATTTCCGACAGCCTTTCGCGGATGAGCTCGACGGTGAGCACGCTGGAGCAGCAGGTGCAGGCGCAGAGCGAGGCGGGCGGCGGGAAGATCGATCAGATCTCCGGGCAGATGCAGGGGATCAACGATTCAGTGGACGCGCTGAGAACCCGGATCGACAAGCTGAGCTCCGAGGTGCAGGCGGTACAGTCGCAGTTGCAGAACATCACGACGCAATCGGCGGTGCAGCAGCAGGGCGGAGCCGTGGGACAGGCGGGACAACCGGGACAGCCGGTTGGCGACCAGGGCGGGGCTCCGCAACAGCAGCAGCCGCAGCAACCGCAGGCTCCGCCGGTGAACGATCTATACCAGGGAGCGCTGCGGGACTACAACTCGGCGCGCTACGATCTGGCGGCGGGCGAGTTCGGCGATGTGCTGAAGTATTATCCGCAGGACGATCTGGCGGGGAACGCGCAGTTTTATCTGGGCGAGATTGCGTACCGGCAGGGAAAGTATGCGGACGCGATCAAAGAGTATGGCGTGGTGCTGCAGCAGTTCCCGGGAAATCCGAAGGCTCCGGCAGCGCAGCTGCGCAGAGGCGAGGCAGAGCTTTCGCTGGATCAGCGTGAAAAAGGAATCGGCGATCTGCGCGCGTTGATCGCGCGCTATCCGCAAACGCCGGAGGCAGCGCAGGCGCGGAGCCGGCTGAACGGGATGGGCGTGCGACCGGTCGCGGGGAAGCCGACGGCCGCGCGGCAGTAGGGCCGGCTAGCTAAGAACCGGTCAGCGAAGAGCCGGTTAGCTGAAAACCGGTTAGCTAAGATTCGGTTGGCGAAAAGCCGGACAGCTAAGAAGCGGTCAGCGAACAACGCGGCGATTGTCGCTCCGGGAAATTTTCTCTCTTGACAGGTGCGAGGAGCGGAGTTAAGCCGCGTGGACACTGCGTGAAAATGCGGTTTCATTCAGCGTTGACAAAGCGCAAGGCCAATCGCACAATCGGATTTCAGCTTGATTCCATCGTCTCCTCCGGGACTTGTCGCTTCGACTCACGCGCAACTCAAACGAGCGAACAGCCACGGCGAATGGCAATCCTGCGAAAAGGCAACGGCTCACCACTGGGGTGAGGCCGCAGGAAGGTTCGCCGAATTGAAAGCGCTGCTCGAAACCGATTTCCGGAACCTGAATCTTGTTGCACGCGGCAAAGTCCGGGACATTTATTCGCTGGGCGAATATCTGCTGATGGTGGCGACGGACCGGATTTCGGCGTTCGATCACGTGCTGGCTACGGGGATCCCGGGCAAGGGCATCATCCTGACGCAGCTGTCGCTGTTCTGGTTCGACTATCTGAAGGACATTGTTCCGAACCACGTGGTGGCTTCGAACGTAAAGGAGTTTCCAGAGGAGGTTTGGAAGCACCGCAAGGATCTGAAGGACCGGTCGATGCTGGTGACGCGGGCGCAGATGTATCCGATTGAGTGCGTGGTGCGCGGATATCTGGCGGGGTCGGGCTGGAAAGATTATGTGGCGACGGGGATGGTATGCGGGGTGAAGATTGAGCCGGGACTGCGGGAGGGAGATCGGCTGAGCCGTCCGATCTTTACGCCGGCGACGAAAAGTTTTCGGGGCGCGCACGATGAGAACATCACGTTCGATCAGATGGTGACGCTGGTGGGTGGAGAAGCGGCGGAGAAGCTGCGGGAGACGAGCGTGGCGCTGTACAACAAGGCGGCAGCGCATGCAGAGACGCGCGGGATTCTGCTGGCGGATACGAAGTTCGAGTTTGGGTCGACGCCGCTGGGCATTGTGCTGGCCGATGAGGTGCTGACGCCGGATTCATCTCGTTTCTGGCAGCGGGATTTGTATTCGCCGGGGAGGTCGCAGCCTTCTTTCGACAAGCAGTACGTTCGGGACTACCTGGAAAGCATTCACTGGAATAAACTGGCACCTGCACCATCCCTCCCCGAAAATGTAGTGAATCGCACGCAGCAGAAATACCTGGACGCTTTCCGTCTGCTGTCGGGCCGGCCCCTTGCTGTTTAGTGGAGATGTGATGGCGGTCATCGACTGGGTGATTCTGATCGTCGTAATCCTGTCAGTGATCACGGCGGCGAAGGCCGGTTTGGTATTGGAAGTTTGCTCGCTGGCGGGACTGATTCTGGGGTTGCTGGTGGCGAGCTGGGATTACGAGAAGCTGACGCCGTGGATGGGGCAGTGGATCCATTCCCCGGCGTGGAATGAAGCGCTGTCGTTTATCGTGATTGCGCTGGGAGTGATGATTGTGGCCGGCATCGCGGGCAGGATTGTGCGGTGGTCGGTGAAGTCAGTAGGGCTGGGTTGGGCAGATCGACTGGCGGGTGCTGCCTTCGGTCTGGTAAAAGGATGCGCGCTGGTTACGATAGCGGTGATGGTGATTGCCGCGTTCTGGCCGAGCGCGACGTGGTTCCGGCAGTCGCGTTTTGCGCCCGGGTTCCTGAGTATGGCGCGACGTGCCGCGGCAGTGGCTCCGGCCGAACTGGGAGATCGGATCAGGAGCGGTGTGATCGTCCTGCGGAGAGCGCAGCCGGAGTGGATGAGGCCGGCTGCCTGAAGTTTGAGGGTTGCTGTAAGTTGGAATACGACCCCGGCATGAGACCGGGCCAGGGAAAGAGGGGTTCGGAGTGAAACGCGAGCTGGACAACCTTGTAACCCAGATGCACGCAGGGGGCATCACCTACGACGAAGCTGTGCGTGAATTCAAGCGGCGTTTTATTCTTGAAATTCTCTCCGGGCACCGCGGCAACCAGTGCAAGGCGGCGAAGGAACTGGGCGTGCACCGGAACACGCTGAGCCGCATCCTGACGGATTTGAAGATTGACCCGGCGCAGGTGCGCACGGGGAGCCGGCGTCCACCGCGGAGCGAACGCAGCATCGTGGACGGGAGCCAGAAGCGCGGCGAACGCGCTTAGGATCCGCGTAAAAATTGTACAAACCGATTGAACTCCTGAGTGCAGGAGTGTCTGCGAGCGGTCCTGTCCAGTTGGACTGCGCAGGATGCGATTCATCATCGTTGCTGTCGAGCGGGAGCATCCCACCTAACAGGAGGGTAGTCATGGCAGATTCTGCAGTTCGTTTGCCTGGAGTTCCCGTTGTGCGCAGGACCGCACCGTGGGGGGCGATCTGGGCGGGAGTGTTTTCATTCGTCGCGATCTGGTCGGTGTTCGGCTTGCTGGGCACGGCAATTTTTTCGAGCGTGGGCAACACGGCGAACCCATCGACGGGTATCAGCGTGGGGATGGGCATCTGGAGCGTCGTTCTTACGATGATTGCGATGTTCGTGGGCGGCCGGGTGACCAGTCACCTGGCAGGAGTAACGAACCGCGCTGACGGCGCCATTTGTGGAATGACGATGTTCGGTCTGTCGGTCCTTTCCACGCTGGTGATCGTGGTGTTGTGCGGAGTGGCTGCGGGTAATGGCGCTGCCGCTGCACCGTTTCTGCTGACCGTTCTGACCGCAGTGGGCTGGTTCGGTTTCGCAGCACTGTTTCTGGGCTGGCTTTGCGCCATCGGGGGAGCGTCTTCGGTGCGCCGGGTTGCAGACCAGCAGGTACAGCAGGTGACCGTGCGCGAGATGCGGATCGCGGCTTAACCGTTCATCGTTCGAGTACCCTTTCCGCTTTGGTCTCGCAGAGGCCAGGAGCGAAGCGGAAAGGGAGCACGTCCCCCAGGCCTCGCCGGGCGGGCGGCTAACCTTATACCCTGTCAATATGGGCAGCAATGGGAGCGCTCCGGTGAGCGGTGGGGGTGAGGCGCGCGTCTACGTGGAGGAGGGTTTCCGCTGGGACGAACAGCAGGCCTATCTGTTTGACATTGACGGGACGCTGATGCGGCATCGCGACCGGGTGCATGTAGACGCATTTTTTGAGAGCGTGCGAGGCGTGATGGGGCGCGAATTGGCGCTGGATGGGGTGACGCTGGCGGGCAATACCGATCCGGGGATTCTGCGGGATGCGTTCCGGCTGGCTGCGGTGGAGGACAGCGTTTGGCGGCCCGCACCGCGAAGATTTGCTGAAGGCAATGTGCGTCCATGTAACGGCACGGCGTGCGGAGATGGTGTGGAGCGTGATGCCGGGCGTGGAGGCGGTGCTGGAGCATCTGAAGGCGAAGGGCGCCTTGCTGGGAGTGGCGACGGGAAATCTGGAGAGCATTGGCTGGATCAAGATTGAGAACGCCGGGCTGCGCGAGTGGTTCCGGTTTGGAGGATTCTGCGACCGATTCGATGCGCGGGCAGATATGATTGCGCACGCGGCGGAGCAGGCGCGGGCTCTTCTGGAAAACGATGGGGCTGGAGATGCGGCGCAGGCGACGGTGTGCGTGGTGGGCGATACTCCGTTTGACATTGAGGCGGCACGGGCTAATGGATTGCCGACGATAGCGGTGGCGACCGGGCGGTATAGCTTCGACGCGTTGATGGAGCACAAGCCGGAAGCGTGCACAACGACACTGGAGGCGCTGATGGCGCACGAAGCTGCGATGAGAGCTGGAGAGCCGGTTGCGTAGCTGGATTGCCATTGCCGGTCTGACGCTGGCCTTCGCGAGTGGAGCCGGGGGACAGCAGACGTCCGTTTCAACGCAGCAGCCGGCCGACGCAGCGACTACTGCGAACGCAAAAGAAAAACCTGAACATCGCGCTTCGAAGCGTGACAAAGTACAGGCGCAGAAACTGTTTGTGGCGGGCGCGAAGGATATCGAGCACAACGATGTGCGCGCCGCAATGGATGCCTTTACACGGGCGGCGGAGCTGGACCCGGAGCAGACGCAGTACGCGATGGCGGACCAGATTGCGCGGCAACATCTGGTGATGGATCTGATTCAGCAATCGGACAAGGACAAGATCCTCGGACATTTTGCGGATGCGCGGGCGAAGATTGCCGAGGCGTACAGCGTGGATCCGGCGAGCCCGGAGGTGGCGCAACATATGCAGGAGCTGGCCTCGAGCGTGGTGGCGGGTGAGCCGGCCGCGCAGGAGCCCACCCTGGCGCCGCCGATTAAGCTGGAACCGAAGCCAGGGAAGAAGAGCTTTCATTTGCACACGAGCGAGCGCAACGTCATTGCTCAGGTTTTACCGGCATACGGAATTCAGCCGACGGTGGACGATTCGGTGGGCGCGCAGAGCGTCCGTTACGACGTGGACGATGCCGATTTTGCCGATGCCGAGCGGGCGCTGAAGCTGGCCACCGGTACGTTTCTGGTTCCGCTCGATCCGGCGCGCGCACTGGTAGCCAGGGACACGAGGGCCAACCGGGACAAATATGAACGCCAGTCGGTGGAGACGGTGTTCCTGCCAGGAATGGCGGCAGGGGAGCTGACGGAAATCGCAAACATGGCAAAGAACGTGTTTGCGCTAAAGTCGGCGGCCACCTCCGCAGGGCGAAGTGCGCTGACGTTTCGCGGACCAGGCGCCGATCTGGATGCGCTGAACAAGACGCTGAACGAACTGCTGGAGGGGCGAAGCGAACTGCAGCTGGATGTGCGCATGTACGAGATCGACAGGACCAAGGCGGGGAATCTCGGGGTGATCCTGCCGAACCAGACGACGGTGTTCAACGTGTATTCCGAGGCGCGCACGCTGCTGAACAACAATGCGAGCCTGGTGCAGGAGATTATCTCGAGCGGCCTGGCTTCGCCGGGGGACTGGGAGGCGATTCTGGCGATTTTGGTCGCTTCAGGCCAGGTAAGCAACAGCATTTTGAGCTCGCCCTTCGGAGTTTTCGGCGGCGGGCTGTCGATGACGGGCATCGTGTACCAGGGCGGATCGCTGAATATGCAGCTGAACTCATCCGACGTGCGGGCGCTGGATCAGCTGCAGCTGCGGGTGCTGGACCACGAGGAGTCGACGATCAAGTCCGGCGAGCGATACCCGATTGAGACGTCCAGTTATTCGAGCCTGGGGGCGAGCTCGAATCTGAATATTCCGGGGCTGTCGACCGCGGGGCTCTCGAGCACTTTATCGAGCCTGGGCGTGACGCCGGCGCAGCTGGAGGCGGCCTCAACGGCGACGATCCCCCAGGTGCAGTACCAGGATATCGGACTGACACTGAAAGTGACGCCGAACATGGAGGCCTCGAGCCGGTTGTCGCTGAAGTTCGACCTGACGCTGTCGTCGCTGGCCGGGTCGTCGCTGAATGGGCTGCCATTGCTGAACAATCGCGAGTATCAGGCGATTACGTCGCTGAAGACAGGGGAGACGGCGGTGCTGATGAGTTCTCTCTCACGGCAGGAATCGGACGCCATCACGGGGATTCCGGGACTGAGCGAGATTCCGGGCTTTCAGGAGACGACGAATAAAAATTCGAACGTGGACATTGCCGAACTGGCCATCGTGATTACTCCACATGTGGTGCGGTCGGTACAACGAGGGGTTGAGGAGAAGATGGTTCTGCTGCCCAGTGCGCGGCCGGGACCGTGATGGTCGTCACTTTGTCGTATTGGGGGCGAAGGTAGACTGAGACGGTGATGGAGCTGGCGCATCGGCGGAGTTCGAAGCTGCTGGGGCTGGTGCTGTGCGTGGTGTGGGTTGCTACGCTGGCGCAGGCCGATACTGCGGTGACGCCGGCGATGCATTGCCAGCGGCACATGCCTTGTTGCCCGCAGGGCGGCAATGGCGAGAGCTGCTCGACAGCGCGATGCACGGAGCAGGTTCCGGAAAAGACTGAGGCGCGGGTTGAGCGGGCGCGAGAGAACGAAGGCCGCAGCGCTGCTCCGGCGATTCGGGACGAGAATGCGGGCCAGTCGGGTGCAGAACCGGTCCGTGAGATGACCGCGGGGCTGCAGTTCTGCGCTGCTGTGTTCCGGCTTAAAGACGATTTGCGGATCTAAACCTTTCAGTGTGACGTGTGTCTTCGCGCGTTTTGTAAATTGCGCGTAACCGTCCCTTTTTCACACTGAAAGGAAATTCCCATGAAAGCCAAAATGATTGCTTTGATCGCAACGTCGCTGTTTTCGCTGTCCGCGCTGGCGTTGACGGGCGCTTCCTGTTGCAAACCTGGAGCGAAGTGCTGCCCGGGAAGCTGCTGCGGAGCGAGCTGCTGCCAGAGCGGGTCGTCGTGCTGCCCGGGCGACTGCTGCCACTAAGAGCAGCCGGGAGACAGCAGCCAGGAACAGCAGACAGCAGCCAGGAGGCAGCAGCTGGTAGCTGGTAGCTGGTAGCTGGTAGCTGGTAGCTAAAACTAACCCTAACTGCGGGGCACTTTGCGTTCTTTTGTACGCGGGGTGCCCTTTCTTATTTGCGGTCGAATTTCAGCTTGAGGGCCAGAATGGCGAGCGAGAGGGCGAGGGTGACGGCGTTGGCGAGGGTCACGGGCAGCGAGTGGATGAAGATTCCGTAGAGGAGCCAGAGAAGAGTGCCGAAGGAGAAGACGAGGAACATGGCGAGGGAGATGTCGCGGGCGTTGCGCAAACGCCAGACGCGGATGAGCTGGGGAACGAAGGAGACGGTGGTACAGACAGCGGCGATGAGGCCGATGGCGGGGACGACGGTGGCTGCGGTCATCACAGAGCCCTCCGGTGGAGGAAGAAGTAGATTGCGATGGTGAAGCCGAGGACGATGATGATGGGGCGGAGGATGCGGTCGCTGATGCGGCGGGCGTTGCGCGCGCCGGTATAGCCACCGACACCGCAGGCGATCATCATGAGCCAGGCAAAGCGCCATTCGACGGCGCCGCCGATGATGAAGGTGATGACGGCCACGCCGTTGGCAACGGTGGTGATGACGACTTTAAGGGCGTTGATTTCGGCGATGTGCTCGATGCCGCAGAGAGCGAGTGCGGTCATGGTGAGCAGGCCGGCTCCGGCGCCAAAGTAGCCGATGTAATACGTGATGGCGAGCAGGGCGAGAAGCAGGGGCACGAGCGCAACGGGCTTCTGGTGTTCGGGGTGGGCGACGTGGTCGGCGAGGCGGCGGCGAACCATCTTTGAAATGGGACCGCTGACGGCGAAGCTGGTGGACCCGAGGAGGAAAAGGTACGGGACGAGGCGGAGGAAGGAATTCTGACTGCCTTTGAGGAGAGTGAGCGCGCCGGTGAGTCCCCCGGTGAAGGCAACGAGAATGACGGGAATGAGGAGACGGCGGTTTTTGCGGAGGTCTTCGCGGTAGCCGGCGATGGAAGTGAACTGGCCGGGCCAGAGGGCGACGGTTCCGGTGGCGTTGGCCTGGATGGGCTGAAGGCCGGCTTTGATGAGGGAGGGAAAGACGAGGAATCCACCACCGCCGGCGACGGAGTTGACGAGGCCACCGAGCCCGGCAGCGAAGGCAAGGAAGATGTAGTGGAAGAGGGTGGCGTGCACTCTTTTACAGGGTACAGGGTGCAGGTTACAGGGTACAGAACGGGAGCCGGAAGCTGGTAGCTGGTAGCTGGTAGCTAGTTGGTCTGGAGTTCGGGAGTGGCGGCTACGAGCTGGCGGGTGTAGCTCTCGCGCGGAGAAGTGCAAACCTGATCGCGGGAGCCGAACTCGACGAGCTTGCCGGCGCGGAGGACGGCGATGTTGGTGGCGAGATAGCGGACGAGCGGCATGGAGTGCGAGATGAAGAGGTAGGTGAGGGAGAATTCGCGCTGGAGATCGCGGAGGAGGTTGATGATTTGCGCCCCGACGGAGACGTCGAGGGCGGAGACGGGCTCGTCGAGGACGAGAAGCTCGGGACGGAGGGCGAGGGCACGGGCAATGTTGATGCGCTGGCGCTGGCCGCCGGAGAATTCATGCGGATAGCGGGGCAGGGCGGAATCGTCGAGGCCGACCTGACGGAGAAGTTCCTGGCAGCGGCGGCGGCGTTCGGCGCGGGAGTGCTTTGCGTGGATGACGAGGGGCTCGGTGACGATTTGCTCGACGCGCATGCGGGGATTGAGGGCGGCGTAGGGGTCCTGAAAGACGGGCTGTATGCGGCGGCGGAGGGGGCGCAGCTGGCGCTGGGGGACGGCGGTGACCGGGTGGCCGTCGAAGGTGACGGTGCCGGAGGTGGGTTCGAGGAGGCCAAGGACGATGCGGGCGATGGTGCTTTTGCCGGAGCCGGATTCGCCGACGAAGCCGAGGGTTTGGCCGCGTTCGATGGAGAAGGAGACGCGGTCGACGACGGGAGCGGCGTTCTTCGCGTAGCTTTTGGTGAGGTCGCGCGCTTCGAGCAGCGGCATACCTGCAAAATTAACAGGCGCGCTGAGCGATTAAAATAGAGAAGAGCCCGATCCCTTGCAGGAACTCCTCCAGAAACTGAATCCGCAGCAGCGTGAAGCGGTCGAAGCCGTTGATGGGCCGGTGTTGATCCTGGCCGGCGCCGGGTCGGGAAAGACGCGCGTGATCACGCATCGGATCGCGTACCTGATCCAGCAGAAAGGCGTGGCGCCGGACGCGATTCTGGCGGTGACGTTTACGAACAAGGCTGCCGGCGAAATGGCCGAGCGCGTGGAGAAGCTGATCGGACACGGATCACTCGCCAAGCCGCTGATCTCGACGTTCCACTCTTTTTGTGTGCGGCTGCTCAGGCGGGATATTGAAGCGCTGAAGATCGGGAATGAAGGGCTGACGAAGAGCTTCGCGATTTACGACGAGACGGACCAGCAGGCGGTGGTGAAGGCCGTGATGCGGCGGATGGGGCTGGACGATAAGCAGCTGACGCCGCGGGTGGCACTCTCAAAGATTTCGTGGGCGAAGAACCACATGATCGATCCGCAGGAGTATTTTCTGCAGTCGGCGGATCCGGTCAGCGAGCAGGTGGCCCACATTTTCGAGGAGTACCGGAAAGAGCTGCGCAAGGCGAATGCGCTCGACTTCGACGATTTGCTGCTGGAAGCGGTGCGAGTGCTGAAAGTTTCCGGCGAGGTGCGGGAGCGGTATAACCGCCGCTACCGATATTTGCTGATCGACGAATACCAGGACACGAACCGGCCGCAGTACGAGCTGATGAAGCTGATGGCCGGCGACGATAAGAACGTGTGCGTGGTGGGCGACGAGGATCAGAGCATTTACTCGTGGCGCGGCGCGGATATTCGCAACATTCTGGAGTTTGAGAAGGACTTTCCGGGTGCGAAGACGGTGCGTCTGGAGCAGAATTACCGGTCGACGCAGATCATTCTGGAGGCGGCGTCGGCGGTGGTGGCGCGGAATGCGCAGCGCAAGGGCAAGCGGCTGTGGACTTCGCGCGAGGGCGGATCGCTGATTGGGTACTACGAGGCGCCGGATGGAGAGAATGAGGCGCTGTTCATCGCGGATTCGATCCAGAAATATTTGCGCAAGGCGGCGAGTGACGAGAAGGACGGCGGAAAGTGCGCAGTGTTGTACCGGACCAATTCGCAGTCGCGGCTGGTGGAAGAGGCGATGCGGCGGTACGGGATCGCGTACACGATGGTGGGCGGCTTCTCGTTTTACGAGCGCGCGGAGATCAAGGACCTGCTGAGTTATATGAAGCTCGTGCAGAATCCGCATGACTCGATTGCGCTGCAAAGGGTGGTGAATACGCCGGCACGAGGCATCGGGAAAACGACGATGGAGACGCTGGAGCGGATCGCGCTGGAGACGGGGTCGAGTGTGTGGACGGCGATCAGCCGGGCGCTGGGTGCGCAACTCCTGCCGCAGAGAGCGCTATCGGCGCTGGATGGATTTCAGCGGATTATCGGGGATGCGCGGGCGATGCTTGCCCCGGGTTTTGCGGAGAAGCTGGCGGAGGATGTGGCTGAACCGGGCACCGAGCACCGGGCTCCGGGCTCCGGAGAGGGTACAGGGTATGGGGTACAGGGCACAGAACGGGGCGAGAACGACACGAGCTTTGATTTTGGGGCGGCACAGGGGCGACTGGCGCTGACGCACGACGCCGATTTTGCGGGCGACGATTTTATTGCGGAGAGTGCGGAGGATTTTGAGCCGGCGAAGTTCCGCATCTTCGACCAGGAGCCGGCGGTGGAACATGCTGAACCACAGGGTGCAGGGTACAGGGTGCAGGGTACAGATCAAGAGCAGGGCACCGGGAACCGAGCTCCGGGCTCGGATGAGAACGTCGTTGAAGGATTTCGGAAGCCGGGAGATGCGGCAACGTTGCCGGAGCTGATCAAGTTCATCATTGACCGGACGGGGTATATTCGGTCGCTTGAAGAGGAAGGGACGCCGGAGGCGTTTTCGCGAATTGAGAACCTGAAGGAACTGGCGAACGCAGCGCAGGATGCGCAGGAGCGGGGCGAAACGCTGGCGGAGTTTCTGGATCATGCGGCGCTGGTAAGCGATGTGGACCAGTACGATCCGGAAGCACGGGTGACGCTGATGACGCTGCATGCGGCCAAGGGGCTGGAGTTTCCGCTGGTGGTATTGGCGGGGATGGAAGAGGGATTGTTCCCGCATTCGCGAACGCTGAACGATCCGCCGCAGATGGAAGAGGAGCGGCGGCTGTGTTACGTGGGGCTGACCCGGGCGATGGATGGGCTGGTACTGACGCGGGCGCGGTTCCGGCGGCGGTATGGCAACGACATGCCGGATGCAACGATTGCGTCGCGGTTTCTCGAGGAGATTCCGCAACACCTGATGGAGGATCTGAGCGGGGGGCGGTTGCGGGCGTCAAGCTGGGGCGGGTATGCGGCGAGCACGACGGAACAGCCGTCGCGTTATGGTCACCGTGACGGTGACGATTACAGCTCGCGGCACTACAGCTATGAGGATGAGGATCAGAGCCGGAGTTGGCAGACGGAGCGGCCGGGACGACCGCGGGAAAGTAAGCCAACGTATTCTTCGGACAACATTGCGCAGTTCTTCACGGGACGTGGCGGAAAGGGCTCACCGTCAGGGCCTTCGCGGCCAAAGCTCAACATACCGGAGCCGACGGGAGCGAAGGGATTCCGGAGCGGACAGCGGGTGCGGCATCCGAAATACGGAGAGGGCGTGGTGTTTCGGCGCGAGGGCGATGGGGATGACGCGAAGATTACGGTACAATTTTCAGGATTCGGAGTGAAAAAGCTGGTGGAGAAATTCGCGCAGCTGGAGAGGCTGTAAGACTTTGAGCGCTGGGGAAGGGAAACTTCCCTCAGCGGCTGAAGCCGGAAATGGTCGGGAGGTTTATGGCACGGCTGAAGCCGTGCCCCTTCAAAACTGCCGGGTGCGCCCGCAGTCATCCTTCCGGCAGCGCGATTCTTCAGTAAGGTTGATGTTGCCTCTTCAAGACTGGCGAATTTTGCCGACAAACGGCACCGGAAAAGGATTTTATGGCAAATACAAAAGCAATCGAAGATACGCTGGAACGGAAGAAGCTGAAACGCGCGGCCCGCAAGAAGGCCGCCCCCAAAGCGAAGCGCACGACACCGCGTGGATCGCAGAAGAAAAAAGTGAGAAAGCTGGTGCGCGGACAGTCGAAGCGCTAACCGTCTGAAGAGGTCTCAAGGTTCGGGGCTCGCAAATTCCCTTCCGGCGAGCCCCGGGACTCGGCTACACTCACTCAACACCACACCACTCCTCCCCGCAGGAGCAGTCGTTGCCGGAACCATCCGCGCCGCCATCCCGGCCCGAAGGGACTGAAGCGAAGTCCCAGATTTTCGCACGCAAATCGATCGACAAACTGATTACCGAATCGGAGCGGCCGGAAGTCGCTCTGAAGAAAACGCTGGGGCCAGTGTCGCTGACGGCGCTGGGAATTGGTGCGGTGATCGGCTCGGGTATCTTCACGGTGATCGGGACGGCGATCGCGGGGCAGCAGTTCCCTACCGCATCGATTGAAAACACACCGCTGATCGACTACTTCATTCGCCACACAGCGATGCTGGGACGGCCAGGAGCTGGGCCGGCGCTGGCGCTCTCGCTGGTACTGGTGGCGATTGTGTGCGCGTTCACTGGGCTGTGCTATGCGGAGCTGGCGTCGATGATCCCGATTGCGGGGTCGGCGTACACGTATACGTACGCGACGATGGGCGAGCTGATCGCGTGGATCATCGGGTGGGACCTGATCCTCGAGTATGCGTTCTCGAACATGTCGGTGAGCGTGGGATTCGCGGCGCATCTGGTTGACTTGCTGGACTGGTTCGGCATCCATCCGGCGCTCAAATGGATTTCGCCTGCATATTTACCGGAGGGCTTGCAGGACCTGGCGGGGCACGATTTGTATCCGCCAGGGTGGCATTTTGGGTTCAACATACCAGCGTTTCTGATCGTGATGCTGCTGACGGTGGTGCTGGTGCGCGGGATTCGCGAGTCGGTGGAGACAAACAACGTCATGGTGCTGATTAAGATTGCAGCCATCCTGATTTTTGTCTCGGCCGGCGCCAGCTTTATTCAGCCGAAGTACTATCACCCGTTTTCGCCGAATGGATGGTCGGGCGTGCTGACGGGCGGGTCGATCATTTTCTTCACCTACATCGGGTTCGATTCGGTCTCGACGGCCGCGGAGGAATGTAAGGATGCGCAGCGGACGGTGCCGATTGGGATTCTGGCGACGCTGGCGATCTGCACCGTGTTGTACATCGGCGTGGCGGTGGTGCTGACGGGGTTGGTGCCGTGGAAGTCGATGATGGGCGACGCGGCGCCGGTGGTAAATGCGCTGAAGAGGCTGTCGGTGCTGCCGGGCGGGCATCGACTGCACTGGGTGCGGCTGTTTGTGGTGCTGGGCGCGCTGACCGGAATGACGTCGTCGATCCTGGTCTTCCAGCTGGGGCAGGCGCGGGTTTGGTTCTCGATGTCACGGGATCGGCTGCTGCCGGCGGTTTTTTCGCACGTGCATCCGAAGTATCGGACGCCGGCGGTGGCGACGTGGGTGGCGGGATTTGTGGTTGGGATTCCGTCGGGGCTGCTGGACATCGGGACGGTGTCGAATCTATCGAACATTGGGACGCTGTTCGCGTTTGTGCTGGTGTCGGCGGGCGTGCTGATCCTGCGCTATCGCGAGCCGGAGCGGAAGCGGGGATTCCGGGCGCCACTGGGTCCGGTGTTTCCGGTGCTGAGCATCATCTTTTGCGTAGTGCTGATGATGGGGCTGGAAGTGATGACGTGGATCCGGTTCTTTGTATGGCTGGCGATTGGGCTGGTAATTTACTTCACTTACAGCCGGCATCGGAGCGAGTTCGGGCGCAGGCAGCGGGCGAACTGAACGAGGCGGCTTCCCCATCCGATCACACCGAGTGCCGCATGGTAACTCATCCACGGATAAGTGACTGAGTACAAGCGCATCCTGGGCGAACACTGCGTTCGCCGGGTGCTGGTCCATGGTTGGACACTGCACTGGTTACCACGCTTGTGAAGATTTTGCTGAGCTTCCTGCGAATTGGCGAGCGAGGGGAAAATCTCTGGTAATCGGTTCGGCGGGGAGCATCGATCCCCTAAGTAACGTCGTGGAGATTGGGCAGTCACACGTGCGGTTCACCGAAGGGCCATGGTTGCGTAGCCCTCCCGTAACTTATTGTAATTACACAAGATAAGTGCACGGGCACCGGGTTTATGTGGCACACTTACGCATCTGAATGAGCGATGCGGACGTGGCACAACGGCTCAGGCCACGAACCTCCGCAAACCCGGAGCCTTTTGCCGCAACGGCTTGCTTCGCTTCTGTCTGGTTCTCAATCACGATCGCACGCGAGAAGCGCTGCCCGCCGGTGTTGCCGATCAGGTAATCAGGATGACAAAGAGTTTCCTTGCTGCACTGTTTCTGCCTGCCTTCGTTCTCTCGGTGGTGTCCCCCTGCCGAGCACAGAGCGCGACGATCGACGGGAAGAACCTGATGGCGAAGAGCGTGGCGAATGCGAGCACGACGCCGGTGAGCTCCTCGCTGGTGGACGCGCCGGAGCCGGTGCTGATGGGTTTTGCAGACCCGGCGGCGGGGGTTTATCCGGTGCAGAATCCTGAGGCGGCAAAGAGAGACCAGGGGTTCCATCTGCTGGACTGGAGCCTGCTGGGCGCGGCGGCGGCGACGCGGGTTCTGGATTTTACGAGCACAGAAAAGGCACTGGCCGAGCCGCAATATTTTCACGAGGCGATTTTGCCGAGCGCACTGGTGAAGAATAAGCCGGCATTCGCTGCCTTTCAGGCGGGCACCGTGGCATTGAATTACGAGGCGTATCGATTTCTCGTCCACCACAACATGCGCTCGATTGCGCGCGTGTCGCAGTACATGTACGTGGGCGCTATGACGTTCCAGGTCGCGCACAACTATCAGCTGCTGGCTAACCCCCCGGCGAACTGACGCGGCTCGACCTGTGGGCTTTCTTTGAGGCGTGGGCCGCTGGTTGACAGCCGCCCGCGCCAGGCCCTGACATTCCAGGCAGACCGCTGCCCAGCGGCCGGGATTCCGGCAAACGGACCTCTCTCCAGGAATTCAGCCGGTTGGCAATGAGAGCACTCGAAAAGGACGGAGTGCCCGGCCAATCACGAAAGGATGCGCTCGGAAACAGCACCTTCGTACTTTGACTCTTCACTCGTAACGCCGTATTCCGCTATCGGGAAAAAGCTGTGGTTGGCTATGGCCGCCTGTTACCTGAGGCGGTCATAGCCGCGGCTCGGGGATTGGCCTGGCCAGCCCCGGAGCCTATGATCCGCATCGGTACTCTCCCGGAGCGGTTGCTATGATATTTCCCGTTGGGAAGCGGAGCGCTGGCGGAAGCAGCGATGCACAGGGGCATGGGAAAACTACGTCCGCCGCGGGGAACGCCGACGCTAATCACCTCTTTGCCAATAATGTGCGATTCCTGTCGATGGTGGGGATCATTTACATTCACTCAGTGTCCGCATACGTTTGCTGGGTGCCCGCCCGGTCGGTGGCGGAGAATTTCCTGTTGCAGTGTTGTCTGATCCAACCGTTCAAATTCGGTACAATCGGGTTCTTTCTCATCGCTGGTTTCCTTTTTGGCGAACGTGTCGACCGGTATAGCCCCGCGCAATATTATCTGAGGCGGCTGCGAAATGTATTTCTGCCGTGGACAATCTGGTACGCGCTCTACAGTGCGCTGGAGATCGGCGCAGGAATTCTCCGCGGCCGAGTTTCTGCGCATGCGCTCCATCAGACATCCTGCATTCTGCGCGACTCTCTGCTGCAATCGGCTTACTGGTTTGTTCCCAATCTGCTGCTGGCACTAGCCATCCTGCTGATGTTCAGGCGAGTGCTGAACGATATCCGCACCGGCCTGGTCTTTCTCCTCTTGAGCTTGTTTTACGGCTTCAATATCTATGGGCAGTGGGTGCCGGTGCAACACACTCGCGCGGTTTTCGGCTTCGTCTTTTATCTCTGGCTGGGAGCGTGGGCGGCATGGCACTTCTCTGCGATAGAAAGGGGGCTGTGCCGAATTCCAAGTACCGTCATAATCGGGCTGGTAGTACTGGGGAATGCCCTGGCCATGGGTGAGGCGGGCTTCCTGTTCCGCCTCCATTCTGCCGATCCTAACAACTCGCTGCGGATCAGCAATCAGGTTTGCTCAGTGGTCGTGGTACTGGCCATCGTCAAAATGCGGCATGCTGTTTGGCCGCGGATCGTCGATGTTCGCGCACACACGTATGGCCTGTATCTGACACACACTGTGGTGCTGGCCCTGCTCTCTGCGACTCTCAAGCGAATTCTTCCTCACGTGGCCCCGCTCCGCATCTGGACAAGTGTGCCTGGGACCGTCCTTATGATCACTGCCATGTTCGTCTTCACTTACGGAGGCTGTTTGCAGCTGGTACGAGCACTGCTTTCGCATCGGTGGCTGTGCTGGTCAGTAGGTCTGCCAGGATACTTCCGAACACGCGCGAACGTATCCTGGCCTGCCGTCCGTCCCCGTGCCGGCGGACCGGTTTTGGATGCATTTCACGCATTGCCAGGCGGGGATTGAAATGGGTGATATTGCTGTAGGGAACCGTGGGCTGCTGGTTGACAGCCGCCTGCGCCAGGCCCTAGGCTCTAGATCAGGAATGAACGCTTTCTCTCCAACCTGCATGTGTATGTGCTGCTGCTGTTGCGGCTGCACCATGCGGGTGCTTGTCTGAGAGAAGCGAAATAGGTTTCAGGATCGCTCAGAACCCACCCGCTGCCAGATGGCCGGGTGGGTTTTGATTTGCGCCGCAGAATTCAGAGAAGGACGGGAAATCCCCGGGAGGAAAGATTCATGACACTTCGCATTAACGACATTGCCCCTGACTTTACGGCCGAGACGACGCAGGGCGTCATCCGGTTTCATGAATGGATCGGCGACAACTGGGCGGTGCTGTTCTCACACCCCAAGGATTTCACGCCGGTGTGCACGACGGAGCTGGGCGCGGTGGCGAGCCTGGAGCGTCAGTTTGCCGAGCGCGGCGCCAAGGTGATCGGGCTTAGCGTTGATCCGGTGTCCAACCACGGCAAGTGGGCGGCAGACATCAAGGAAGTGGGCGGGTATGACGTGAACTATCCGCTGATCGGCGATCCGGAGCTGAAGGTCGCGAAACTGTACGACATGCTGCCGGGCGATGCCGGTGAGACGTCGGATGGGCGGACTCCGGTGCAGAACGCTCCGGTGCGGACTGTGTTTGTGATCGGGCCGGACAAGCGGATCAAGCTGACGCTGGCGTATCCGATGACGACGGGGCGGAACTTCGACGAAATCCTGCGGGTGCTGGATTCGATCCAGCTGACGGCGAAACACCGGGTGGCGACACCGGCGAACTGGAAGCAGGGGGATGACGTGATCATTACTGGCGCGGTCAGCAACGAAGAGGCAGACAAGATCTTCCCGGGTTACAAGACGGTTAAGCCTTATCTGCGCACTACTGCACAGCCGCGGTAAACCGTTTTGGCTGCGCATTTCGCGATGCGACGGCAAAATATTCCGCCATCCGGGATAAGGGGGTGGCGGAGGAGAGCACCGGTGGCGAAGGGGCTAACGCGCTGGTCTGCAAAACCAGTATTCGCCGGTTCAATTCCGGCCCGGTGCTCCAAATCAGTCCTTCCTGGGAAATAAGCCTAATTAAATCAATGAACTGAGGTCACGTCACGGGTGGTTTGGCGCTGCCGGCGAGGCATGTTTCCCGGAGCCAGTTCCGTCTCGGGAAAAGGTCCGGGGCAAGGGTGGCGATGGTCCTGTAAGTCGTCTGATTCCATTAGGGTAGGGGCCGGAGCCAAAGTTGTATGGCTCTGAGCGGCACCGACAAATCATCATGCAGGGATGAGCCGCAGCGGCTTGACGGGCATCAGGATGGCCGCCATCCTGGGACCGGTGCTGGGCGCAGCCGTCGTCTGCACCGCGCTATGGCAGTGGTCCGCCTTATCCCGACACAACACGATCCAGCAGTTGGAAGAACTGCCGATACACGCGGCGGTACGTCTTGTCGGCGTAGTCACCTATGCCGACGAGCCGGGAAACCGCTTCTGGGTGCAGGACGAAACGGGAGCGCTGCCGATTCCGGTGAATCCGACGCAGGCGGGAGTGCAGGCCGGAGAGACGGTTTCAATCGACGCAATCAAGACGGCACGCTACGACCGGAGGCGAGGGCCGGCCAGCGTCGAGCTGAGGCACATCCGGGTCCATCCGACGGCAACGCACGTGCGATTGCCGCAACCGTCGCCGATCACGCTGGGGAACTTTCCCACGATGGAGAAGAACGGCGTTCGCGTGGAAGTGACGGCGGTGGTGCACGCCTCGGCGCTGGACGGAAGGGGCCGCGCTCATCTCGCGATTTCGGATGGCGGACCCGAAGTTGAGCTGATCGTCGCGAAGCCACAGAGCGACTACTCGAACCTGATCAACAGCAGAATTCGCGTTCTGGGTCTCCCGGAGCAACAGCGGACGCCGCAAGGCGCGGTGGTTCGCGATCAGTTGTGGGCGGCGACGGGGCGCGATGTGCGGATGGAAGAACGGGCGCCTGCGGTGTTGCCGCTTTATTCAGTGCGCACGCTCTATACGGACAAGCAGGCGCGCAACGGCCATCGCATTCGGATTCGGGGGCAGATAGCCGCGGTGACGCCGGGCTCGATCCTGCTGGAGGACCGGTGGGGGGCGACGGAGTGCATTCTTGCGGTCAGGAAGCCGTTCAAAAAAGGGACGAACGTGGAGGTCGCAGGGTTCCCGAGCCGTGAGGGCCTGCACTTCGATCTGCACTACGCCACGGTGACCGCGCAAACCGGCAGCTTGAATGACTCGAGTGGGAATCTTGCTCCTCTGACCAACGTGAGCGCGGTTCGCCAGCTTGCGTCGAGCCAGGCGGCGCAGGCTTTGCCGGTTCGCATCACCGGTGTCATCACCTACATCGACCATCCGCGGCGGCAGCTGTTTGTTCAGGACCCGAGCGGCGGGATCTACGTGAGCTACTCCGGCGACCACCCGGAAGTGGGTGTTGGAAGCCGTGTAACGCTGACGGGCATGACGGGTCCCGGCGACTACGCTCCGGTGATTCTGGCACCGAAGTTCAGCGATCTCGGCACGGCTCCAATGCCGGCAGCAGTGCCCGTAACTATGGAAAAGGCCACGTCCGGAGCACTTGATTCGCAATACGTGAGCATCGAGGGCGTGGTGCACCCGATGAAGGTCGGGGAGGAGTCAAACCATCCGGCGATCGCCTTTGAGCTGCTGACGCCGGTCGGACAGGTTCACGTTTACACCTCGTCGTATTTTCCAGGTATCGACGAGGCACGGAGCCTCGAGGACGCGAGGGTGCGAATCCGGGGAGCGTTCGGTACGGTTTTCAATTCGCGCCGCCAGCTGGTGGGATACCAACTGCTGGTTGAAAAGCGCTCGGACATCGATGTGATCGAACCGGCAGTGGCGAGTCCGTTCGGGATGGAAACCACGCCGATCGGATCGCTGCTGCGCTATTCTCCCAACGCTCGCTTTGGGCACCGCGTGAAAGTAGAAGGCACGGTGACGCTGGTGGAACCGGACTTCCTGTACATGGAGGACGCGGGCGACGGGGTGGAGGTGCGCGGAGATACGCGATCGATCCACGTTGGCGATGTGGTGGACGCTATCGGCTATCCGACGCTGGTCGGCCGCTATTCACCGATCCTGACCGATGCGATCTTCGGGCCGCGGGACCGCGAAGGTTACGTCGCGCCCAGAATGGTGACGGCGGAGTCGCTGCTGCAGGGCCACGAAGATTCGATGCTGGTGACAGTGGACGGGAAGCTGCTGGCGGTGCTGGATGGTCCGGCACGCCGAAACCTGGTTTTGCAGTCGGGAGTGCGGACCTTCACGGCGCAGCTGGATACATCGGACCTCGGGATCGATCCCTGGCAGCTGCGGGAAGGCAGCGTGCTGCGGCTGACCGGAGTGTCGTCGGCGCAGGTGGATCCGGGAAGGCTGTACCGAATTTTGGAAGAGGACCCGGCGAGCTTTCAGATTCTGCTGCGGTCGCCGAAAGATGTGGCGGTGATCCGGCGAGCGCCGTTCTGGACACCGGGGGCGACGGCGGCGTTGCTGGCAACGCTGTTCGTGATGATCCTTGCGATTCTGGCGTGGGTGAGGGCGCTGCGCCGGCGGGTGCGCGCGCAGATGGCAGCATTGACGAAGGCTTCAGAGACCGCGCAGGCAGTGAAGGATCTTTCTGCGGCGATGGAGCATGTATCGAGCGAGCAGGAGTTCGACACGCTGGTTTCCGTGCGAGGCAGCGAGCAGATTGCGCAACTGGTGGTGGGCTTTAACAATATGCTGGCTGAGCTGCGGCAGCGCGACCGGGCCAAGAGAGAAGCCGAATCGCAGCTGCAGCACATGGCGCTGATCGACGACCTGACCGGCTTGCCGAACCGCCGGCTGCTGGCCGACCGATTGTCGCAGAACCTGGCCAAGGCGCGACGCGAGAACCGGATGGTGGCGTTGCTCTACATCGATCTGGACGGATTCAAGCTGGTGAACGACAGCCTTGGTCACGGAGTTGGAGATGTACTGCTGGGCCAGGTTGCGGGGCGGCTGAAAGCGCGCTTCCGGCAATCGGATACGCTGGCGCGCATCGGCGGCGACGAATTCACGCTGATCCTCGACCACATCCAGAACCAGAGCGATGCGGAAAGGGCGGCCGAGAGCGTTCTGGAAGTCCTGAAAACACCGTTTGAGATTGAGGGGCACACCATCAGCATGTCGGCCAGTATCGGCATCAGTCTCTTTCCGGATCACGGCAACGAGAGCGGTCAGCTGCTGCAGCAAGCCGACTGCGCGATGTTTGCCGCCAAGAAAGCCGGGAAGAACCAGATCGTGCAGTTCGGCGACGACCTTGGCAACGCGGTGCGCGAGCGGCTGACGCTGGAGGGCGAGCTGCGACGCGCCATTGAAACCAAACAGATCATGGTGCATTACCAGCCGGAATTCGATCTGGCGACGAACCGAATCGTGCGCTTTGAGGCGCTGGCACGGTGGACGCATCCGAAGCTGGGCTCGATTCCGCCGCTGAACTTCATTCCGATCGCGGAAGAAAGCGGGCTGATTGTGCCGCTGGGCGCACTGGTGATGGAGAAGGCGTGTACCGATGCGGTGACGTGGCAGCGCCGGGCGAAGCGGCCAATTCAGGTCGCCGTCAATGTGTCCAGCGTGCAGTTTGCCAGGGATACTTTTGTGGAAGAGGTTGACGCGGTCCTCGGCCGCACCGGACTGAAGCCCAGCCTGCTGCAACTGGAGCTGACTGAGTCGGTAACGCTTTCCGGCGTTGAACGTGCGGCCGATACCATGCGACGGCTGAAAGCGAAGGGCATCAGCGTGGTGATGGACGACTTCGGGACGGGCTACTCCTGCCTTAGCTATTTGCCCAAGCTTCCCTTCGATGCTCTGAAGCTCGACCGGTCGTTCGTGAATGAGCTGGTGGTGAGGCCGGAGACGCGGGCCTTTGTCCAGTCCATTTTGATGATGGCGCACAACCTGCGCATGAAGGTGATTGTTGAGGGAATCGAAACTGAAGAACAGCTGGAGATGATGCGATCACTGGGAACGAACGAAGCTCAGGGATACCTGCTCGGCCGTCCGTCGCCCAATCCGATGGAGCAACTGGGCTGGGCTGCGGAAATCGCGGAGCGGACGCGAGCGCTGGCGTCAATTGTGTTGCCGTTATTGGGGCTGGGACTGCTGGCGACGACGCTGGGGCACGCGTCGGTCACATCGAAGCACGACACAACGATTCAGGGATTGCAGAGCGTGCCGGTTCGAACGGTCGTTCACCTCACCGGCATTGTCACCTATGTGGATCAGCCGGGAAGCCTTCTATGGATTCAGGATCAGACGGGAGCGATGCCGATTACAGTGAAGCCTCTGCCGAAGGGGGTTTCTGCCGGTCAGACAATCTCAGTGGAGGCAACAAAGGTAGCGGCCAACCAGAGCGGAGCGTCCAAAGTGGACCTCGAACGGGTCAGGGTTTCTGTGGCGTCCGATGGGGCAATGCCCGGGTTCGCGGCGCACGGGATTCCGGATGCCTCTGAAGCGTGGTCGTTCGAGCGGCACCCTCCGGCAGATCTGATGATGGTCCGGGGCGTTCCGGTGTGGACGCCGCCTCCGGTGCCGGCGATGGTGGTGGTTTTCTCGCTGATGATTTTCGCCACGCTGCTTTGGATTTATATCCTGCGCAGGCGGGTGCGGCAGCAGCGCCAGGCGCTGACCAGGGCGCGGGAAACTGCGCAGGCTGTCCGCGATCTTTCCAGCGCGATGATGCTGGTGACGGCGCAGCAGCAGTTCGACTCGCAGGTTTCGGTACAGGGCAGCGAAGATATTGCCGAGCTGGTGACCGGTTTCAACACGATGCTGCACGAGCTGCGGCGGCGGGAGCGGGCGCGGAAGGAAGCCGAATCGAGGCTGCAGCACATGGCGCTCATCGACGATCTGACCGGATTGCCGAACCGGCGTCTGCTGGCGGATCGGCTGTCGCAGGATCTGGCGAAGGCGCGGCGCGAGAACCAGAAGGTGGGGCTGTTGTACATCGATCTGGACGGCTTCAAGCTGGTGAACGACAGCCAGGGCCACAGGCTGGGCGACGTATTGCTGGGGCAGGTGGCGCAACGATTGCGCTCGCGGTTCCGCAAATCGGACACACTGGCAAGAATTGGGGGCGATGAATTTGCGCTGGTGCTGGGCCATCTGCAGAGCCGAACCGATGCGGATCGGGCAGCCGAGGACGTGCTGGAAGTGCTGCAGTCTCCGTTCGACATTGAAGGCAACGCCGTGCGCATCTCGGCAAGCATCGGCATCAGCATTTTTCCGGATCACGGCCACGAGGGCAGCCAGCTGCTGCAGCAGGCGGACACTGCAATGTTCGCTGCCAAGCGCAACGGCAAGAATTGCGTTGTGCAGTTCGGCGACGGTTTGGGGAGCGCAGCCAGAGAACGGCTGACGATGGAGGGCGAGTTGCGTCGGGCCATCGAAGCGGGACAAATCACAGTGCACTACCAGCCGGAGTTCGACCTGGAGACCAATCAGGTGGTGCGATTCGAGGCGCTGGCGCGGTGGATTCACCCCCGGCTGGGGCCCATTCCGCCACTGAGTTTCATTCCGGTTGCGGAGGAGAGCGGGCTGATCGTGCCGCTGGGCGCATATGTGATGGAGCGGGCGTGTGCGGAAGCCGCGATGTGGCAACGCAGAGCCAATCGGCCCGTCCAGGTGGCGGTCAACGTCTCCAGCGTGCAATTTGCGCGCGACTCGTTTATCGAGGAGGTCGAAGAGGTGCTGTTCCGCACCGCACTGCGGCCGAGCCTGCTGCAACTGGAGATCACGGAATCGGCGACATTAACCGGTGTGGAGCGAGCGGCGGATTTCATTCGGCGTCTGACGGGCAAAGGGATCGGCGTGGCCATGGATGATTTCGGCACCGGCTACTCCTGCCTGGCCTACCTGCCGAAGATGGGGTTCGACGCGCTCAAACTCGATCGCTCCTTTGTGAGTGAGCTGGTGGTGAGGCCGGAGACGAGGCCGTTTGTGCAGTCGATCATCATCATGGCGCACAACCTGCACATGAAGGTGATCGTTGAGGGAATCGAAACGAGAGAGCAACTGGAACTGATGAGGGCGCTGGGCACGGATGAGGCGCAGGGATACCTGTTGGGCCGGCCCTCGCCGAACCCAATGGAGCAGTTGAGCTGGGGCGCGGACATTGCGGTGCGCTCACGAGAGGTTGAGGTCGTTTCGTAGGCAGCGATGGAGCTGATCGTTCCAATTCGAGAAGGACGGCGCGGGTGGATTATCGCGCGCGATGGCCGCGGTGTGCGCGCCCGGAGAGCGGCGGTCCGTTTGGCCTTTGCGTTACTGACAGCAATCTTGCTGACCGCGCAGGTGGCGTTGGCTCTCGATCCGGAGAAGGCAATCACGCAGTACATGCAGACCTCCTGGACCAGCGAGTCGGGGTTGCCGCAAAACTCAGTGCAGGCGATGACGCAAACCACCGACGGCTATCTATGGTTTGGAACCCAGGAAGGCCTGGCGCGCTTCGATGGCGCGCATTTCATCACTTATACGCACCATAACGCCCACGGACTGGCGTCAAGCTTTATTCAATCTCTGGCCGCGGGCCGCGACGGCGGTTTGTGGATCGGAACCGACAGCGGTTTGAGCCACTATCAACCGGCCACCGGAACGGATGCGAATGGCGCGTTCACGACACTAACGACAAAGAACGGGCTCTCCGGTAACAACATTGAAGCGCTGTGCCTCGATCGCGAAGGTGGTTTGTGGGTTGGGACGGGTAAGGGACTCAACCGGATCATTGACGGCCGCGTGCAGAACTTTGCCACGAACGACGGCCTGGCAGATTTGTCGATCAGTTCGATCGTCATGGATACGGATGGAACGATCTGGGTGGGAACTGCGAAGGGCCTGGCACGCTTCGATCACGGGCGCTTCAAGACTTTCACCAGGCATGACGGCCTGACGGGTGACCAGATAGTGGCCCTGGCGGCCGCTCCGGATGGATCGCTTTGGGTGGGCACGCAGGCGAACGGCCTGGCGCAAATCCACGACGGGCGGGTAACAACTTTCCCGCAGCGGCTGCCGTGGAACGAGATCGCAGCACTGGTGGCCGACCACGATGGCGCGCTGTGGATTGCGTTCGACCGGCACGGAATCGCGCGGCTGTATCACGGCAAACTGGACTTTTATGACGCGTCGCGCGGCTTGCCGAGCGATCGTTGCGCGCATGCCCTTTTTGAGGACCGCGAAGGAAGCCTGTGGCTGGGGCTGCTGGATGCGGGCGTGGTGCAACTGCGCAACGGCAAGTTCTCAGTATTTGGAACATCCGAAGGGCTCTCCGGCAATTACGACGGCAATGTGCTGCAGACGCAGGACGGCACCATGTGGATTGGCGCCGACGACAAGGGGGTCGACCATCTGCTGCCCGACGGACGTGTAGAGGTGTGGGGACCGAACAAGGGCCTGCCCAATCAGGCGGTGTATTCGCTGCTGCAAACCCGGGATGGCGATCTCTGGGTTGGGTATCGGCGCGGGACATTGGCGCGGATTCATAGAGGACAGGTTTCGATTTATCACGATCCGCTGGCTCCTGAGTACTCCATCAATTCATTGCTGGAAGACCGCTCGGGCACGCTCTGGATCGGGTTCGAAGGCAAGGGGTTGGCGCGATTCGAGAAGGGTCAGATTGAGCACGTGAGCGACACGGGCCGAGTGGCCGCGCTCGCTGAATCCACCGATGGGGCGCTGTGGATCGGACTGGATGGCGACGGCGTCGAGCGCTTCTACAAAGGGCAGATGACGAGCTTCACGACCGTCGAGGGGCTGCACAGCGACCATGTGATGAGCCTGTACGCGGACTCCGACGGGAGTGTGTGGGTGGGCACGCAGAGCGGCGGGCTCAGTCACATTCACAACGACCGGATCGCCACCTGGACACCGGATCAGGACATCCCGGACACCTCGATCGGTTCGATCATCGGAGACGACAGCGGCAATTTGTGGTTCGGCGGAGACACCGGGATTTTCCGGATCGCGAAAAAGGAGCTAATCCAGGTTGGGCTGTCGACGACTGCGGTGCACCCGGTTCTTTACGGAACCGCCGACGGCCTCCGCTCGCGGGAGACGCTGTACGGCAGCATGCCGTGCGTGTGGAAGAGCCGCGATGGCCGGCTGTGGTTCGGGACTATTGAGGGCGTGGCGGTCATCGATCCGGAGCACATCCCTGTTAACAGCGTGGTGTCTCCGGTATGGATTGAGCGGGTGAAGCTCGATTCCAAAACCATTCCGATACGGGACGGCATTCGCCTTGGCCCCGGCTCGGGCAATCTGGAAGTGGACTTCAGCGCACCCAGCTTTGTGGCGCCGCAGCGGGAACGCTTCCGCTACCGGCTGATCGGATTCGATCCGGACTGGAATTACTCAGGGGGCCGGCGCATTGCGTGGTACACAAATCTGCCGCCCGGGAAATATACCTTTACTGTCCAGGCGGAAAACAATGACGGCGTGTGGAACGATACCGGAGCTTCGTTCAGCTTTTCTCTGCGGCCGCCGCTGAGCCGCACGCCCGCGGCCTACGCTTGCTACGGGCTGCTGGTTCTGCTGCTGGCCTGGGCGGTGGTTGCATTCCGAACGCGTGCACTGACACTCCGCCAGCAGGAACTGACGCGGACCGTGGCGGAGCGCACAGCGCAGCTGGAGGCGGAGAAGGCGGCACTGGAGGCAACACGGCGCGAGCTGCACATCCAGGCAACACACGACTCGCTGACCGGGATTTTTAACCGTGCGGCAATGCTGGAACATCTGCAGCGCGAGATCTCCCGCGCTCTGCGCGACAAGACGCCGCTCGGAGTTTTGATTGCGGACCTCGATCACTTCAAGAGCCTGAACGACAACTATGGCCATTTGTGTGGGGACGATGTGATCCGCGAATCGGCGGATCGTTTCCGTTGCACGATGCGCGGTTACGACATTGTGGGCCGCTACGGTGGCGAGGAGTTCCTGATCCTCTTTCCAGGCTGGGATCCGGTGCTCGCGCCCGGCCGCGTGGATGATCTGCTGGAAGCGATCCGGTCGCGTCCCTTCGACGTTGGCGAAAGCCGCATCCGTCTGACCTGCAGCATCGGAGTTGCCACTTTCCGGCCAGAGGCCGACTCCCCGTCGATTCGCGAAGTGTTGAGCCGCGCCGACGCGGCCCTTTATGTTGCCAAAAACTCAGGCCGGAATTGCGCGAGCTTTGAAGCACGGTCCACACCCGAGGTCGGAACACTGGTTCACTCGATCTCAGGTTCGATGATCGGTACCGAAAACTAGACGTCGCGGTTTGGGGTTGGTCTCGGCGATGGTGCGCTCTGCAAGGTGCGCTTCAACCCGGTTGCATCAACGAAAGGATGCAGGCGACAGCCCTGTCGAGTTCCGACAACGCAACGCACTCGCGACTGCTGTGGGCCGTGCGCATGTCGCCGGGTCCAAATACGATCACTTCGCCGGTCGTGGGCCCGAAGATACTGGCTTCGGAGCCGAAGGGGATAGACGTTGCCGGTTTGCCGGCGAGCGCCTCGATGAATCGAACCAGCGGCGCATCGGCAGACGTCTCGAAGCCGGGTTGCTGACGGAGAGGGTTGAGGTCCGCTCGGAATGTGGGATCGCCAAGGTTGAGCCGTTCGATGATTTGCTGGACTGATTCGAGGACTGCTTCCGGTGACTGGCTGGGGATTGGGCGCCACTCCAGCTGAAAACGGCAGGCGCCCGGGACGATGTTTTTCGCGGTCCCTCCTTCAATGATCCCAACATTGATGGTGGTGAAAGCGGGCTCAAAGAAACTGTGGGTTTGCGCGGCGAGTTGGCCGGCCAACGCCTCGATGCCGGCGATCAGCCGGGCGGCATGGAAAATCGCCGAAACCCCCTGCTGGGGATGGGCACTGTGCGCCTCTTTTCCGTGGACGGTGACTTCCGCGAGGCAATAGCCTTTGCCGGCGCGGGCAGGCTGCAACAGAGTGGGCTCACCGATGACGATACGGCGAGGACGCAGTGCGTTTTGGGCTAACAGATGAGAGGCGCCGATACAGCCGATTTCCTCTTCGGCGGTCAGGACGAGGCGGAGACCGTCGGGCAGTGTTTGTGAGCCATTCTGCGAAATGGCCGCCAAAAGGCAGGCAAGAAAACCTTTAACATCGCAGGCCCCGCAGCCGTGAAGGTTTCCATTTTTGATCGTCGGCTCCAGGGCGGTGGTCCAATCGGCGGAGTACGGGACCGTATCGGTATGGCACATGAATACCAGATCGACGTCGCGGGTTGCGGGGTCCTGGCCGGCTGGCGCTGCGATGAGATTCACTTTTTCAACGCCCGTCGGATCACGATACGGCAATTCGCGCGTTGACCAGCCCGCGGAATGGAGCGCAGCGGCGGCGTAATCCACGAGGGGGCGATTGGAAACGGCAGAGTTGGAGGGAATGCGAATCAGGTCCGAAAGAAAGTCAACGACGGTCTTCATCGCTGTGCACCGGGCGAATCGCGCCAGACTTTCGAATGAGCCTCTGCGTAGCGGGAGATTATTTCATCCTGGAGCGAGTGCCGCGCGTCGTGGACGATGAGCTTACCGTTCACGGCGACATCGCGGATAGCGGTGCGGTTCATCCCGAAGACGAGCAGCGGCAGCAAGTCGTCGGCAGAGTGGCCTGCGGTGGATGGATCACGAAGGTCGACGGTGAAGAAGTCGGCGTAATTCTGCGGAGCCAGGGTTCCGGAGGATACAGCGAGAGCGCGGGCGCCGTTGATGGTAGCGCAGTTGAAGAGTCGAGCGGCGAGAGACTGCCCGTCGATCTGGTCGAGGATGGCACGTTGTTGATGTGTGAGGCGCAGGTGGTAGTCGAGTTCGCGTGCATCTTCGAGTGGATCGATTTGCGCCTGGCTGTCGGAGCCGAGCGCGATGGGGATGCCGGATTGCATGATCTGGTCTGCGGCGAGAATCCCGTCGCCGAGGTTGCGCTCGGTGGTTGGGCAGGAGCAGATCGTGGCGCCGGCTGCGGCGAGCATGGCGGTTTCTTCGGCGGTGATGTGGATGGCGTGGACTGGGGTCCAGTCGGGGCCGAGGAGACCGGCTTTACCGACAAGCACGATGGGAGTAGCGCCATATTCGCGCAGGCAAGCTTCGTTTTCGGCCACCTGCTCGGCCATGTGCATATGGATCGGGAGCTTTTTCCCGCGAGCCCAGGCTGCGATTTCGCGCAGGTCGTCGAGCGGCACCGCGCGAATACTGTGCGGCGCTACACCGAGACGGACCGTTGGCGATGCCGCCGGGGTTTCGCGCAGGAGTGCCTCCATGTTGGCGAGGAACTCATTCGTCGTCTCGAAGAAGCGCGTCTGGCCGGGGTCGCGCGGGAGCTGGAAGCCGGAGCGCAGATAAGCGCAGCGCAGCAAGGCGATACGGATGCCAACCGACCGCGCGGCAGCGATGACCTGTTTGCTGAGGAGATTGGGATCGTCGTAAGGCTCTCCCGCTGGGGTGGTGTGCAGGTAGTGGAATTCGCCGACAGTGGTGGTACCAGCGAGGGCCATTTCGAGGAACGCCATTCGCGCGACGTCGTAGACCTGCTGCGGATCCAGGTTCGCGGCCGCGTGATACATCGTGTTGCGCCAGGACCAGAAGTTCTTGCCCGACGTGACTCGCGATTCGGATTTGCCGCGTATGAGACGTTGGAAGGCATGGGAGTGAACGTTGATGAAGCCGGGAAGCATAGCTTTGCCGGGGAGCTCGATGAGTGTGTCTGACGGCGTGTCCGACGCAGCGATTGCGGCGATCTTTCCGTCGTCGCTGACGAGGAGTCCGGCGTCGGACACGAATCGGCCGTCGGCAAAGAGGAGATCGGGCCGGAAGAGGATGGTCATGCCGTGACCTTCGTGCCGCTGATCCAGACTTCGCGGACCGGATTGGTGCCAAGGGTATAGACGAGGTCTCGCCAGTCGGATCCGTGGAGAATGAGGAAATCGGCGGGCAGGCCGGGCTCGATACGTCCGGCGTCGGACAAACCGAGAGCACTCGCGGCGTTCATGGTGCCGGCGACGAGGGCTTCCTCTGCGGTGAGGCCGTTGAGGCGAACGGCGAGGGCAAGGGTCAGCGAGGTCGAAAAGACAGGGCTGGAACCGGGGTTGAGGTCGGTGCCGACTGCGACTGCAGCGCCAGCATCGATGAGAGCGCGGCCGGGGGCAGGTGGCAGGCCCAGATGCAGGGTGACGCCAGGCAGGATGGTGGCGATGGTGGAGCTGTGCGCCAATTTGCTGACCTGTTCCGGGCTGCAGGCCTCCAAATGGTCGACGCTGAGTGCGCCCATACGCAGGCCAAGTTCGAGGCCACCGACGCGATTGAACTGCTCCGTGTGGAGTTTGATAGCGAGGCCATGCTGGCGGGCAGACACGAGAATGCATTCGGCTTCGGCAGCGCTCCAGGATTCCTTCTCGACAAAGACATCAACGGCGTGGGCGAGCTTTTGCTGTGCTGCTTCCGGGATCAATGTCTGACAAATGTCTGACACGTATCTCGCGCGGGCCGTGGCGTCTTTCGGTGGGACGTGGATCAGCAGCGTGGGGACGACCCGGGAGGACGTCGCTTCGGACAAGGCGCGGATGGTCTGAAGCATGGCGAGTTCGGCAGCGGGCTCGAAGCCGTATCCGGATTTAACCTCGACGGTGGTAGCGCCGGAACGCGTCAGACATTCGACGCGAGGTTTCGCGAGGGCGAGCAGCTCGTCCTCAGACGCAGCCGCTGTCGCGCGGATAGTGCTCCAGATGCCGCCACCGCGCGCCAATATGGCTTCATAAGGAACGCCGGAGATGCGGGCGTCGAAATCGGCTAGCCGGTCGCCGGCCCAGACGGCGTGGGTGTGCGGATCGACGAGGCCGGGAACGACTGCGCAATTTCCGGCATCCATCGTTGACGCAGCGGTGCCGGACCAGTCGGATTCGGGTCCGGCCCAGAGGATTTTGCCATCGGCGACGGCCAAGGCTGCATGCTCGATGATCCTGAGGTCGCGCATCGCTGCGCCGTGTTTCGGTCCGGGACCTTCGGGGGTGACCAGCTGCGAGATGCCGCGAACCAGCAGGTCAGCCTTCATGGAAGGCTCGGCATATCGACGCCGCGCTCGCGTGCGATGTGGATCGCGCGTTCGTAGCCAGCGTCGGCGTGGCGGACAACACCGAGGGCAGGATCGTTGCGGAGACAGAGCCGCAGGCGCTGGTCGGCTTCATCGCTGCCGTCGGCCACCGCGACCAGGCCTGCGTGCTGGCTGTAACCCATGCCAACTCCACCCCCGTGGTGGAAGCTCATCCACGAAGCGCCGCTGGCGATGCCGGTGGCGAAGTTCAGCAACGGCCAGTCAGAAACAGCATCGGAGCCATCGCGCATGGCTTCTGTTTCGCGGAAGGGACTGGCGACGGAGCCCGCATCGAGGTGATCGCGGCCGATGACGATGGGAGCGCTCAGCCTTCCGTCGCGCACCATCTGGTTGAAGAGCAGGCCCGCGCGATCGCGCTGACCATAGCCGAGCCAGCAGATGCGGGCCGGCAGCCCCTGAAAAGCGATTTGGTCAGCGGCATAGGTGAGCCAGCTCGTCAGACGGCGATCATCGGGGAACAACTCGAGGAGAGCCCGGTCGGTCTTCGCGATATCAGCCGGATCGCCGGAGAGCGCAACCCAGCGAAAGGGTCCACGGCCTTCGCAGAACGAATCGCGAATGAAGGCGGGAACGAAGCCGGGATAGGAAAATGCATCGGTGACACCGGCGAGCTGCGCCTGGGTGCGGAGATTGTTGCCGTAGTCGAAGGCGACGGCGCCGCGCTGCTGCATGGTGAGGATGGCGCGGACGTGGATGGCGATGGAGGTTCGGACACGCTCCATGTACTTCTCCGGCTCTTTAGAGCGGACGGTGTTGAGGTCTTCATCGGCGCGGGCAATGGGCAGGTATCCCCAGAGAGGGTCGTGCGCGCTGGTCTGGTCGGTGACGAGGTCGGGCGTGAAGCCGATCTCGACCATCTTTGGCAGAACGTCGGCGGCATTACCCATGAGGCCGATGGAGACCGCCTGGCGCGCTGCCTTCGCTTCCTGGGCCAGGCTGATGACCTCGTCGAGCGAACCGGTGGCTTTGTCGAGATAACGGGTTTCGAGCCGGCGTTGAATGCGGGACGCGTCGACTTCAACACAAATACTCACACCGCCGGCAAGCTTGACGGCGAGCGGCTGCGCACCGCCCATGCCGCCTAGGCCAGCGGTGACGGTGATGGTTCCGGCGAGGGTGTTGTTGAAATGACGCTCGGCTGCGCCCTGAAAGGTTTCGTAAGTTCCCTGCAGAATGCCCTGAGTGCCGATGTAAATCCACGAACCGGCGGTCATCTGGCCGTACATCATGAGGCCGGCCTGGTCGAGCTTGTCGAAAACCTCCCAGGTGGCCCAGTGCGGAACGAGGTTCGAATTGGCAATGAGGACGCGCGGAGCGAGCGGCTGCGTCTCCAGCACGGCGACGGGCTTGCCAGACTGAATGAGAAGCGTCTGGTTATTTTCGAGGCGGTCGAGCGTCTCGACGATGCGGTGGAAGCATTCCCAGTTGCGAGCCGCCTTGCCGCGGCCGCCGTAAACGATGAGCTCGGCGGGCTTCTCGGCGACCGCGGGATCGAGATTGTTCATCAGCATCCGCTTCGCGGCTTCCTGGATCCAGCCGCGCGCGGTTCGAGTATTGCCGCGCGGCGCGCGAATCGGTTCAGGCTGACTCATAGACGTCCATTGCGACACGATTATTGTCAGGGCTTGGCGAGCGCGAAGCAAATGCTATTCGGCCTTTGCTTTTTGGTCCTTCGGCTCGGTTGTCTCAGGTTTGGCGAAGGGCGGCTCGTCATATTTGTAGAGGGCGTTCAGGAAAAATTTGTAGGTTCCGTGGGATTGCCCGCGCCACTGCGGCTTGAATCCGTAAAGGAAGATACGGCCCGTGCCGTAGGGAACCTCGAGGGCAGCGATTTTGTCTTCGATGGCTTCCGGATGCAGCAGCAGACCGCTCTCGAGGGGATTGCTGTCTTTCGGATAGCGCGCGAGCACTGCGCCGTGGAATCCGGACTGGGTGGTGAAGGCCGGGCCCATCTCAAACATGACGACGGGCTCACCGGGCAGACCCCAGGTCACCGGGCGGTCGGAGGCACCGAGTTCGACGCGGAGGAGCGCGCCGGAGCAAAAGAATTTGTCGCTCTTCAGGCCCTCGAGGGCGTTGCTGACTGGCAGCGACAAGAGGGGAACCAGCGTGGCCGCGGTCTGGTTAAAAGCGATGAGCGTGCCGCCGCGGCGCACAAAATCGCGAATATTATCCACACCCTCTTCGCCTAAGCCTCCGGCGTATTGTCCAGGCACGATGCCGTCGCGATAGCCCTCCATCAGCTGTTGCTGGCGCATATCGGGGAGGATGAGCACGTCGACGCGATCGCGCAGGCCGCCGGAACGCATGTCGGCGTTGTAGAGACTGATGGGAGCGAAACCATACTGCTCGAGAATCCAGCGAGTCCAGCCTTCGTCGATGGATGGGTCCCAGGGGCGGTAGAGTCCGACACGGGCTTTGTGCAGCGCGATCAGGTGCTCGGGGGCTTTGTCGACGGCGAGGATCGAGACCGAGTACTTCTTCGACAGGTCGCCGACGCTGGCGCGGCTTGCGCCGCTGATGACAATGGCGCCCTTCTCGGTGCCTTCGGAAGTCTTCAAGTCGTCCTGCGCAAAGCTGACGGAGCCGCCGGCGGCAAGGACGTCGTTAATGACGCGGAAGCTTGCGTTGGACTGATGGCTCAGAACGAAGGTGGCGCCAGTTCCCTGCACTTCGGCCGGCGGGGCATCGAGATCGGTGACCGTCTTCAGATGGGCAAGCTGGTCCGGGGTGATGGGGTCGGTGACGGGATCGACGCGCACGCCCATCTGCATGGGCAGCGTCCAGCCGGTGACGTCGTAGGGGAGATCGAGAGGCTTCTGGCTCTCGTTGAAGAGCGCGGCCGGGTAGCGCTGGACTTCGAAGAGCTCCTTGGCCATCGAGGTGTAGGGCTGGTTCATCAGGATGACCCAGGAACCTGCGGGATAGTCGCGATCGTTGGCGCGGAAGCCAGTTTGCGATTCGCGAATCTCGATGCCGTTTTCCTGCATGATGTGCGCGAGCAGCTGGCCTTCAGGCGCATCGGACTGAACGCTGGGAATGATGTAGGCAAAGGGCGGCGCGTCTGCGAACCGCTTGATGTTGTCGCGCGCGGCCTGGTAGCGGTTATAGAGGAGCGTTTCGCGATAGCGCGCGGCGGTGTCCAGAACAGACATCGATCCGGCGACCATGTAGTCGACCGCGTCTTTCAGACGCCACCAGCCGCCCTGCCAGGGCGTGGTGTACATGGTGAGGGCCTTCAGGTCCTGCATGTCCTTGGGGAATTCGTCGACGGTGTAGAAGCGCGGCGTGGCATAGCGGTAGAGCGCAGTCTCGGTGAAGAAGGAAATCTCGTTGCGGAATGACCCAGCGTAGTCAACGAAGCCGGGATACCAGTTATCGAACTCCGACTCGCTAATGGCGCCGGGCATCTGGTGCTCATCGAGATACGCAGCCATATTAGTGCCTATAACATTGAACCATGCACGAACATAGGGGCTGATGTTAGAGGAGATAGGGTCGGAGAAAGGCGGGATCCAGATGCGCGCCGGAAAGGGCGCTGTCTGATGCTGGCAGTAGAAGATGACCGGGGAATATTCGATCTCGGCCTTCGTGACGACCTGCGACTCCTTCATATTGAGCATGTAGCCGTCGCGGTTGTTGTCGTGCCCGACGTAATCCTGGAAGAGCCACGGCATGGGACTGACTTCAAAGCGGGTGCCGAGGTTTTTTCGATACCAGGAGACGACCATGTCCTGGCCGTCGGGATTCAGGGTTGGCCAGAGGACGAGGATGACGTTGTCGAGGATGTTGTCGATCTCGGGATCGCTCTGGGCGGAAGCGAGTTTGTACGCGAGGGCAATGGAGTGCTGGCCGCCAGCCACTTCGCTGGAGTGCAGGCCACCGTCGATGTGCACGATGACCTTCGAGGTATGGGCGAGTTCCCTTGCCTGGGCGTCGTCGAGGCCATCGGCGGTGGCGAGACGGTGCGCGATGGATTTGTAGTCGTCGAGCCTGGCGAGATTTTGCGGCGAGGAGATGACGGCAATCTCAATGTCGCGGCCCTCGGTCGACTTGCCGACCGTGAACATCTTCACGCGGTCGGAGTGCGCAGCCAGCTCGTGGAAGTAGTGAATCTCCTCTTCGTAATTGGCGAGGTAGTAGTCGTCGCCGGGTGTGTGGCCGAGCACCGAGACGGGAGTGGGGACCTGGGAGTACGCGGCAAAGGCGGTGAAGATGGCAGCAGAAATGACGATCAGCCGGCGCATGGTTTCCTTTCCAGAGCAATGGGTCGAAGTGCAGTTTTCGCGGTCGGCGACCTTCGCACTCACGGGAGCCTGCAATTTCGGTGAACGAGTAGTGTAATCAGAATTCGGGCTGCAGGAAAAAGCGCCGGAGACAGGATCTCCGGCGCCGATTGGGAAGAAGAAGGATCAGAAGTCGTACCGCAGTGAGAACTGCATGCGGCGGGGCTCGACGAGAAGGTTGCCGGCCACGCCCAGGTTGCCGCTGGTCAGCTGACCGCCGATGGAGGCCGGATCGAAGCGAACGGTGTTGGTGGTGTTGTAGACCTCCCAGGCAAACTTAAGCGCACCGTACTCGCGAATTTGCCAGGACTTGTCGAGGCCGGTGTCGATATCGAAGAAACCGTCGCCCCGGAAGTTGTTCCGCTCGCCGGCTTCACCCGGATAGGGAAGACGAACGTTACCGGCAGGGCCTGTCTGGCCGGGACAGAGTTGGCCGCCGCAGGTGGCGCTGGTGTTGATACCACTGGAATTGGCGAAGAACTGGGGATTGCCAGAGGAATCGAAGTGGCGCTGCACTTTGACCGGTCCCGTAGTCACCGCGTAGCTCTCGATTTGCCAGTCAGTGGTCCAGCCCGGCTCAGAGAACGAAAAGGGCAGGCCGCTGGTGGTGCGGTTGATGCCGGAGATTGCCCAGCCGCCGACCAGCGCATTGACGAACCCGTTCGAGCTGCCGAGCATCTGCCTGCCCTTGCCGAACGGGAGCAGATAGACAGCATCAACGGTGAGTAACTGATGGGTGTCGAAGTCGGAGACGCCTTTGTTCAGGTAGGGTCTCCAGGTGTTGAGGACGTCGCTGAAGGAATCGCCCGAACCGCTGGTGCTGAACTCGGTGCTGCGCTCCGCGTCCGATCCGTAGTCAATGGACTTGGAGAGCGTCCAGGCAAGATCCATTTGCAACCCGCGCGCGCTGGGATGGCGCAGGACCAGTTGTCCGGCGTTGTAGTAACTCATGCCGATGGTGGATAAGGCATAGAGCGAGGAGAACTGTCCCTGCCAGAAATGCGGCTGCCAGTTGGCAGGCGCGGGATAGAAGCCGATGAGGGGGCCGTAGAAATCCAGGTCGGAAAGCGAGGTGGTGGCGCCCAGGTTGTAGCGATACGGCGCCCATTCGTTGTTGTAGATAGCCTGGGTCGCGCTTTCGCCGGCATAGTCATACCCTGCCATCCAGGGAAAGATGTCTTCGAAGTACTTGATGGCTGGAACAGAGGGCGTGCTATTGCCCGCGGCGTTGTTCTGATCCACGGCCCGCGAAAGCTGCGTACCGGCTGTGTAGTAGTCGCCGCCACCACCTGGATCGACATAATCGGGTGGCTCAGCCAGGTCGAGACTTTGGAGCAGATGGCGTCCCATGTTTCCGACGTAGTCGGCTTCGAGAGTCCAGCCTTTGGGGAACTGGTGCTGGACGGAGAGGTTGAAGGCTTCGGTATACGGAGTCTTCAGCCTGCTGTCGAGGCCCCAGGTGATAGAGAAACCCGACAGACCGCTGGGCGGAGCATAGGGGAACGTAGCGGTTTGTGGAGGCGTGCCGTTGCTGAAGGGCAGCGTGGTGCGGCTAACGAAGCGCGGCGAGCTTTCGGAGGTATAAATTCCGGCAGGATTTTGAATGGAACTGCTGATTCCGTAGGCGCCGTGCTGGTCGAACGAATTGACCAGCCCTTCGCCGTAGTGGTCGTAATAGAGTCCGGCACCGAGGCGGATGGAGGTCTTGTCGTTCAGCGAATACGCAAGAGCGAATCGAGGAGCGAAGTTGTCCTTCGCCTTCGGCCAGAAACCCGGCTTGCCGTAGTAGGGTCCGCTAGGCGCAAAGTTGAGATTCGGCTCATAGATTTGGCCCTGCAAGCCCGCCGCCTCACGCTCCTCATACCATGCGTGGGTGTCGATGGTGGGGGCAACCTGCTGACCGCTGGTCTCCCACGGGGTTTGCAGAAGGCTCTGGCGGAGGCCGAAGGTGAGGATCAGTTTGGGCGTCACACGCCAGGCATCCTGGATATACCACTCATACTCGTTGGAACTGAAATGGCGGCTGATGGGCGCGCCATCGCCCAGCAACGATGCCTGGGTTGGACTGGTGACTTTGTAGTTGAACTGATTGCCCACATAAGGAACGGTGCCCACGAGGTTCGCGTAGGCGATGACATAAGAGTTGGTGAATCCGCCGGGAACCGCGGGCTCACCGATGGTGGAGGGATCAGGCGGACTGCCACCCAGCCAATAAGGATTGGTGCTGGCGCCGCTGAAGGAATTGGCATTCGAATCGCGGTTCTGATGGATGAGGCGCCAGTTCCCGCCCAGCGCAATTCCATGCTTGCCCTTATTCCAGCTGAAGTTGTCGATGAGATTGGTGACCGGCACGGACTGAGCGAGGGTGCGGGTTTCGGCGGTTGGCGTGGAGAGGAACCGGAAGTCCACGTAATCGCTGGTGCCGAGACCGCTGAGGCTGTTGCCCTGCCGGATATAGCCGAAGCGAAGGTCGTTGACGATGTTGGGCGAAATGGACCAGGTATCAGCAGCGATGACGCCCTTGGTGTTGTCCTCGAAGGTCTGTGCCGGAGGCTGCCCTGGAAATTGCTCCGGATCGCCGGTGGTGTCTTTCTGCAGGCCGCCGCGAGCGAAAATGCGGTGCTTCTCGTTGGGCGTCCAGTCGATGCGGCCGATGCTGGTGTTCAGGGTAACCGGGTTGGGCGAGGCGAACGTAAAGGAGCCTTCGTTCAGGCCATCGCCCTGGGTGCTGCCGTTCGCAGCAGGCATCGACTTGAAATAGGCAAGGGCGTTCGGGTTGGGTCCCGGTCCAGGCGTGTACTGCGCACTATCGCAGCCCCCTGCCGAGATGCAGGGCTGATCCAGCTGCGTTACTTGTCCCGGCGTCAGCGTCCCGCCCGGGTAGCTTAGGATGCCCGCCTGATAGGAAGCAGTAGGCGAGGTTTGCGTAACCACGTAGTCTTCGGCCTGCCGGTTGCCTTCGTAGTTGCCGAAGAAAAAGAGCTTGTCCTTAATGATGGGTCCGCCGACGGCACCGCCGAAGATATTGCGGATGAGCTTGGGAGGGATGTTGGCTTCCCCGCTGTTGAGTTCAGCCTGTTTGACGAACCAGTTGTTGGAAACCGTGAATGTGGGACGGTTGTATTCATAGGCCGCGCCGTGAAACTTGTTGGTCCCGGACTTGGTAATGAGGCTGACCTGAGCGCCAGCCGAGCGGCCTTCGTCGGAGTTGGTATTGGAGGTCGCGACGCGGAATTCCTCAACCGAGTCCTGGGTTTCGCGCAAAACACCGGTAAAGGCGTAACCAAACACCTGGTCGTTGTCGTCGACGCCGTCAACGGTGACGTTGCCCTGGTCGGAGCGAATGCCATTCACAGCTCCGCTGCGGCTGTCGCCGCCGGGATTGGATTCCGAGGCGCCGAGCGTAGGCAGATAGAGGACGCCGGGCTCAAGCGAAAGCAAATCCGGAACATTCCGCGTTTCGCTGGGCAGGGCCTGGATCAGCGCGTTGTTCATGGAACCGCCGAGAGATGCGTCGGTGGTATTGAGCGTCTGCGCCTCAGCGCTAACGTTGACTACTTCAGCCAGCGATTTGAGGGTCATCGTGAAGTCAATGGTCGCCGGCTGGTCAACGATCAGTTCGGCGGTCTTCTTCTGCTCGCCGAACCCCCCCGCGATCACGTCAATCGTGTATCCGGCTGGTGGAACCTGGGTAAAGGAATATTCACCGGCTGCGTTGGAGGTCGTGCTAAGTGTCTGTCCTGTGGCGAGGCTGGTGATGGAGATTTTCGCGTTAGGGACAACTGCGCCGCTGGGGTCTTTTACAACCCCGCGCAACGAAGTGGTGGCGATCTGGGCACTGCTGGTGACTGCAAGGGCCAGCACGAACACGAACGCAGAAGCTGAGAAAAGGCGTTTGGTCACGTTTCCTCCAAAAGAAAATCACTGGGCCGTGGGTCGGCAACGGGTGTTCTTTTTCTGTGTTTTGGTGACGAAGTGCGTTGTAGGCCGGGGGGGTAACCCATTTTGCGGCAGAGCCGTTACAAGTTCAAGAGGGAAAGAGGATTTTCCGTATGAAATCCAGCTGCCCATAAAAGAAGCTTCTTTGGCGAATCAAAGCCACCGTTATGGCTGCTGGGACGAACCGGGAAAAGGACCAACCAGCGAATTCGGGACGAATTGGACCCAGCGCCGGTTTACGACGCAACCGAATGGGGACTATAGTTTTGCAACAGCCGATCCAGATCCAGGCACGATCCAGAATCGGAAAAGGAGCAGCTATGTCGGATTCCAGGGATTCGCGCCCCTCCTCTGCGGCAGAGCAACCGGAATTGCCCGATACAGGCGAGACCCCGCGCACTGGTATCTCTCGCCGAGGCTTTTTGAAGGGCGCGGGCCTGACCGCTGCCGGAACCGCGCTGCTGGACGGGGTTCAGGCGTTCAGCAGCGAGACCGCCGCGGTGGCGCAAGGTGTGACCGAGTACGGACCAGGTCCTGCCCCCGTGCGCCTGCATGTGAACGGCACGGAACACGTGGTGGAGGTCGAACCCCGCACGACATTGGCCGAGGCGCTTCGAATCAATCTGGGGATGACGGGCACCAAGATTGTGTGCGATCGCGGCGTCTGCTCCGGCTGCACGGTCTGGCTCGACAAGATGCCGGTCAACAGCTGCATGACGCTGGCCATCGACGCGGTTGGGCATCACGTCACCACCATTGAAGGCATCTCCGAAGGCGAAGCCGTGCACCCCCTGCAGGCCGCGTTTGTGAAGCACGATGCAATGCAGTGCGGCTTCTGCACGCCGGGGATGGTCATGAGTTGTGCGGCACTGCTTGAGCGCAACCGGAATCCTACAGAGCACGATGTTCGCCACGCCGTCTCCGGCAATTTGTGCCGGTGTGGCACTTATCCGAAAGTCTTCGCCGCCACGGTGGACGCGGCCGGAACCCTGCGCAACGCATAGCGGAGAGAATGTATGACGAAGCTGCCGATCGAAGATACTTTTGTGGCGCAGGCCGCCGCTGCTCCGGCGAAAAGGACCGTGGAGATGCCGGTTGGTGTGCCGGGATACACGCTGGCGGACGAAGAGCGCGAGATTCCGGCGAGCGAACCGCCGGTGTGGCCAGTTAATAAGGATCTGAAGTACGTCGGCCAGTCGGTGGAGCGCTACGACGGACTTGCCAAAGTTGTGGGACGCGCGCGATACACCTCGGACGTGCAGCTGCCGGGCATGCTTTACGCGAAGTTTGTGAATGCGACGGTGCCGCACGCCAAGGTGCTTTCCATCGATACTTCAGCCGCGGAAAAATATCCGGGCGTTCGCGCCGTGCATGTGATCCAGCTGGTTCTGGGCAATGCGGTGCTGCGTAATCCCGCGCTCGAACAGGCGAAGTATCCGGTGGTGCGTTATGCCGGGCAGCCCATTGCCGCGGTCGCCGCGACCACACCGGCTGCGGCGGAAGAGGCGGCAGCCCTGGTGGTAGTGCACTACGACCCGTCGACGTTTGTTGTCGATCCTCTCAAAGCGCGCCAGGCAGATTCGCCGCAGGTGTTTCCGGGCGCTGCGGATGAAGCAGGCAGTGCCGGAGGCGGAGGCGGCCCGAGTAACGTCCCGCAGACTGGTAACGTTCATGGCCCGTCGACGCACCGGCGGGGAGACACCGACCAGGGGTTCAAAGACGCCGACGTCATTGTGGAAGGGCATTACGTCACGCAGGTGCAGACGCACTCCGCGCTGGAGACGCATGGCGTTGTGGCGGACTGGAAGCCCGATCTGTTAACGGTCTGGGCATCGACGCAGGGCACGAGTTCCGTGCGCGAGGAACTCGCCGGATTCTTCCGCATCCCGCAGTCGAAGGTTCGCGTGATCACGGAGTTTATGGGCGGCGGCTTCGGCGCGAAATTTGGCGCGGGCAATCCCGGCGTAGTTGCGGCGGCGCTTTCAAAGAAGACGGGGGCGCCGGTGCGGTTGATGCTCGATCGCGAGGAGGAGCACCTGTCGGTGGGCAATCGGCCGAGCTCCGATCAGACGCTGCGCATCGGAGCGAAGAAGGACGGAACGATCACCGCGATTCATCTTGTCGCCTACGGCACCGCCGGATGCGGAACCGGTGCAGGCTGTTCAGGACCAGCAGCGAACCTCTACAAAGCAGGGTCGCTGCATACCGAGGAGAATGACGTTTTTATTAACGCCGGTCCTGCTTCGGCCATGCGGGCGCCTGGTCATCCGCAGGGTGCATTCGCGCTCGAGCAGACGATGGACGATCTGGCGGCGAAGCTCAACATGGATCCTATGGAACTGCGCGACAAGGCCGATGATCATCCGGTGCGGCGCGTCGAGCGGCAGATTGTGCGCGAGAGCGATATCTGGAAGTCGCGTAATCCGGTCGCCGGTGCGGACCGCGGTCCAGTCAAGCGCGGCGTTGGTCTCGGGCAGTCAGTCTGGTACCGATTCGTCGCTATGGGCTCGTCGGCCGAGGTGCGCGTTCACAAAGACGGATCGCTCGAAGTGCTTTCGGGCGTGCAGGACATCGGCTCCGGCATCAGGACTGTGATGGCGCAGATTCTGGCCGAGCAATTTGGCGTGCCGCCTTCGCAGATCGCCGTTCGCATCGGCGACACGAATCACCCCGAAGGGCCCGCTTCGGGCGGCAGCATGACAACGCTGTCGCTAACCCCTGCAGTGCGCGATGCGGCGTGGCAGGCTTCGCAGAAATTTCTGGCGGACATTGCGCCGGCTGTCGGAACAACGCCAGCCGATCTGGTGCTCGTCGATGGCGAAGTCCGAAGTAAATCGGGAAAATTCGATCCCATCAGCTTCAAACGCGCTGCGGCGAAGATGAGCGGATCGCAAATCAGCGCGCAGGCCAAGCGCATCCCTGACTACGACCCGAAGAAGTACCTCACCTATGGCGGCGTCGACGTTGCCGAAGTTGAAGTCGATACCGAACTGGGGCGCATTCACGTGCGGCGTGTGCTGTCGGTGCACGATTGTGGCCGACCAATGAATCCCGGCGCAGGTGATCAGCCAGATCAACGGCGGGATTATTCAGGGCATTTCCTACACCTTGCTCGAGAATCGACTGCTGGATCCGGTCTACGGACTGATGGTGAATCCGGACCTGGAGCAGTACAAGATCATCGGTTCGCGCGAGATCCCGCAAATCGACGTGCGGCTTGTCGAGACTTATATCGGGCAGAGTTCCACCGACGCCTCCGGCATTGGTGAAGCTGCGGGTGTTGTTTCTATCGGCGCTGCGATCGGCAATGCCGTCTATAACGCGACCGGCGTGCGCATCCGAAGTACGCCGATGACTCCGGCTGTGGTGCTCGAAGCGCTGCACGCGCAGGAGAGGGAGATGGCATGAATCGCTTTTCTATTGCAGAATGCACTTCGGTAGACGCGGCCCTCTCGCAACTGAAGGACGGCGCTGTGATCAAAGCGGGGGGCGTTGACCTGCTCGACCGCATGAAGGACGGCATCGAGCAACCGGAGCGTCTGGTTAACATTCGCAATGTCGCCGGACTGCGGGGCATTCGCGAGACGGACCAGGGTTTGACGATTGGCCCGCTCACCACGCTGGCTGAAATCAGCGAGCACCCGTTGATCCGCTCGCAGTACCAGATTCTCGCCGACGCCTGCGGTCATGCCGCTACACCGCACATTCGCAACATGGCGACGGTCGGCGGCAATTTGCTGCAGCGCGTTCAGTGCTGGTATTACCGTTCGGCCGACTTTCAGTGCATTCGTAAGGGCAAAGATCTGTGCTTCGCTTTTGATGGGCTGAACCAGTACCACGCGATCATGGAATACGCTACGTGCCCGTCGGTGGCACCGTCTTCGGCTGCGGTTGCGCTGCTGGGGTTGAACGGCAGCGTGGAGCTAAGTTCAGCGAAGCGCGGCAAGCGTACGGTCGGGATCAAAGAACTCTACGTGGTGCCGGATGCCAATCCGACAAAGTTCACGGTGATTGATCCGGACGAACTACTGACCGCGATTGTGATTCCGAAGCCTGCTCGAGGTACACGTTCCGCGTATCAGAAATACGGCGAGAAGGAGAGCTTCGACTGGGCGATTGCCGATGCCGGCGTGGTACTGGAGATGGATGGCGACATCTGCCGGCGCGCTGTGATCACAATGGGCGCGGCTTCACCAGTGGTGCGGCGCTCGCCCGAAGCGGAAGCAGCTCTGGCAGGCAAGCCTGTCAACGAAGCGACTGCGCGGGCGGCGGGCAAGGTTGCGGTCGCAGGCGCGTCGCCGCTCTCGATGAATGCTTACAAACTCGACCTCTTTCCGGTGGCGGTGTATCGCACGGTGCTGCTCGCAGCCGGAAAGATGGATCGCGATCCCAGCGCGGCTGGATGACGGAGGTGAACATGAGCACAACCAATGCAACGCAACCCTGCCAGTGCCTCCGCACCAAGAATCCTTATGGCGCGTCGCCTCAGAACGCTGACTCATGGCTGCCTGGCATTCACAGCTCTTCGAGCTACTGGTGCCTTCGCACTATGAGCCCGGCGGGGCCTGACGATCACTACGTGCATCTGGCGCGCTGCAAACCGGGGCGCGCGTGTTACGAGGAGCCGGAAAAATAGGCCGCCCATTCTTCGGCGCGAGCGATTGGCGCTGTGCGCGAGGGCTTCTTTCGACGACAACCCTGCTACTCTGGAGCTATGAGTTTCTCGTCCGCCGCGAGCAGCGTGACGCTCATCCGCGCGGCATTCTTTTTGACATGGATGGAGTGCTGGTCAGCTCGCTGGGTTCGGTCGAGCGCTCCTGGGAGAGATGGGCGCTGGCGCGCGGCATCGATCCCGCTCTGGCGATTCGCACCGCGCACGGACGACGCGCCATTGAAACTGTGCGCATGCTGCGGCCCGACCTGAACGACATGGAAGAGCTGGCGTGGCTGGAGGCCATGGAGATCGCTGACAACGTTGGCCTCGAGACGCTGGGCGGCGTCGAACGGATCCTCGAGCAACTACCGGAGAAATACTGGACTGTCGTTACGTCAGCCACGGAGAAGCTGGCGCGCAGACGGATGGAGCAGGGTGGTATTCGCGTGCCCGCGCGCATCGTTTCCGCCGACGAGGTGACGCACGGCAAGCCTGATCCGGAGCCGTACCGTAAAGGCGCGGAGGTGCTCGGCCTGGCGCCAGCGGATTGTCTTGTGATTGAGGATTCGGCCTCCGGCGCCAAAGCGGGCCACGCTGCGGGCTGCAAAGTGCTTGCTACCCTCTACTCGCATTCGATCGAGAGCCTGCGTGACGCGGACTGGATCGTCCGCTCACTCGACGACGTGCATGTGCGCGTGGCTGCTGATGGACTCGAAGTGGAATTCACGCCTGTGGAGCGCACCGCGCCGGTCTCAGCGCAATAACGACTGACCCATATAATTCTCACGACTGTCATGGCTCTTTCTGTCCGCGTCGAATACGCACACCAGCGCAAAATGCGCACGCGCAATACGGCTCGCTACCGCGCCGCACACTGGCCCATCTGGATCTGGGTGTTTTTTCTCGCGCCTGGCCCGCTGACCTTCGATCTGTTTGCACATGGTGGAAGCGTGCGCAACTGGATCTGGCTCGGCGTGGTGCTGGCTGGTACCGGCATCGCCGCCATTTTCGGCCAGTTGCCCGGGGCGGAGCCCGCGCCCTACATTCTGCGCTTTACTGAGGATCGGCCGAATCCGCTCTACCGTCGAATTTGCTACACATTCGCGTGGAATGCATTGCTGAATTTCGCGGCGTTGAATCTGGCTGGAATCGCCTGGGCAGTCATCAGTGGTCAATGGCGGCTGAAACAGATCTACTGGCACGGATACACCTGGGTGCTCGCCGGGATTCTGCTGCTTGGTGCACTGGGAGTTCTGCCGCGGGTTCGGCGATCGACGAAGGGCGAAGGCTGGGAGCGGCGCTATTTCTACGGAACCGTGTGGTCGGTCAGCGCTGCGCAGACGGTCCTGCTGATTCTTTGGAAAACATTGCCGAAGACGCACACGACGGACGTCGTCAAGCTCGTAGTCTATTGCGGCGTTCTTATCGGCATGGGTGTTCTCGCCGCGTACGGCGTGCTACCGCGCACAAGACCGATTCTGCCAGGGGAGTTGATGGTCGCTGACTGATCTCGGCTGGCGCTTACAAAATCCTTATAGATTGCTTGCGTGCATTTTGCGCCCAGGAGTCTGGAATGGAGCGTGAGGATCGCTCATGCTCTACGGGATTCAAATTGCTTTGTACCTGGTCGCGGCCGTCATCGTGGCGGGCATCGCGTTCCTTGGCTGGGCGCTTCGGCAGCTTTTTCGCGAGACACGGCGCGAGCACAGCCGGATGGCAAAGCTGGGCTACGAAACTCGATGGCGCTACCGGATACACGGCAGCCACTGACTGCCTTCAGTGGTCAAAGATTGCCACGTGCGTCCTGTTCGCGCTCGATGGCCTCAAACAGTGCCTTGAAGTTCCCCTTACCGAAGCTGCGGCTGCCTTTACGCTGAATGATCTCGAAGAACAGAGTCGGGCGGTCTTCCACTGGCTTCGTGAAGATCTGCAGCATGTAGCCTTCATCATCCCGGTCAACCAGAATTCCCAGCTTTTCGAGTTCATCAATCGGCTCGTCGATCTTGCCAACGCGGCCTTCCAGCTCCGTGTAATAAGAACGCGGAACCGTGAGGAAGGGCACACCCTGGGCCTGCAGTTGGGCTACGGTGGCGAGAATGTCGTGCGTCGCCAGCGCGATGTGCTGCACACCGGGTCCGTGGTAGAACTCCAGATACTCCTCAATTTGCGATTTCCTGCGGCCCTCCGCCGGCTCATTGATGGGGAACTTCACGCGGCCGTTGCCGTTGGCCATCACCTTCGACATCAGCGCCGAGTACTCCGTCGAGATGTCCTTGTCGTCGAAGTGCTGGTAGAGCGAGAAGCCCATTACCTGGGCGTAGAAGTCGACCCAGCGATTCATCTCGTTCCAGCCCACGTTGCCCACCATGTGATCGACGTGGAGCAGGCCGGTGGGGCGAGCGATCGGATCTTCGGGCTCGGCGCGGAAGCCGGGCAGGAATGCGCCGTTGTAGTTCGCACGCTCGATGAAGGAGTGGATGGTGTCACCGTAGGCGGCTATCGAGGCGATGCGGACCGTCCCATTTGAGTCTTTTACTTCGAAGGGCTCGCGAACACTGCGGGCACCGCGTTTGGTGGTTTCCTTCCAGGCCTGGCGGGCGTCGTCGACCCACAGGGCTACGTCGCGGACGCCGTCCCCATGAACGCGCACATGCTCGGCAATGTCGCCGTCGGGACGAAGCGGGGTGGTCAGCACGAAGCGGATTTTGCCCTGCTGGAGAACGTACGATGCGCGGTCGCGGACGCCGGTTTCAGGCCCGGCATAGGCGACGAGCTTATGGCCAAAGGCCAGACGGTAGAAATAAGCAGACTGGCGGGCATTGCCCACCCAGAATTCAACATGGTCGGTGCCGTTGAGCGGCAGAAAATCCTTTTGTGTGGCGACGTCCGATTGCAACGCGGTGGCCATAGCAGGACAGCTCCTGGGGTTACAGTGGTGCGCTCCGGAAAAGGCTCTAAGAGCACACGGCGAGCATTACGATATACCCCCATGGTGACGCTTGGCCAGTGGTGAAAGCCGTGCAATTTGGGGCAACCCATGACGCAAAAGTGGCAACGCGGCGGAGAGCGACCGCGGAAAGCGAAGACTTCGCCGTAGTAACCTGTGGGCGATGAGTACTGTCTTGGCCGCGATACCATCCCTGCGAGAGCTACTGCATCATCTCGGCATTTTGACAGGGATGTTTCAGCACTTCGGCGTGGTTGTCTTTGGCGCGGTTGGGCTGATGGTCCGCAAATACGTGCAGAAGCTCCGCGAGAATCGCGCAGCCATGTGGCCGAGCGCCGATGGCATGGTGCAAACGGCGACCGTGAAGAAGGAGCAGTTCGGGAGCTGGGTCGAGGTTTCGTACCGTTATTACGCGCAGCAGGAGTATCGTTACGGCAAATACCGGCGGCACTTCGCCCGCAAGGGCGCGGCGGAGGCCTTTGCGGAGGCGATTCGCGGGCGCAGCATCCAGGTGCGATTCCGCGATGACAAGCCCGGCGAGTCGGTGGTGCTGGAACAGGATCTGCAGATGATTGGGGTCTTGCAGGTAGGCTAAGGCAGCCCGTCGGGGTGTGACGGAATCCGAACTTTCAGATGCCGAAGAACGCTCACAAACCAGCCAGAAAAAGTGCCAAGGGCGCTGGTGCGTCCGCCGGCCTCGTCGATCAACAGCTGGCGCGCTATCGCGCGATGCGCGATTTTGCTATGACCGCGGAGCCGAGCGGGGGTTCGAGCGGAAAGAAAACAAAAGCCACCGAAGGGCTACCGTTCGTCGTGCAGAAGCACGCGGCCACGCGTCTGCACTACGACTTCCGGCTGGGCTGGCGCGGTGTGCTGAAGAGCTGGGCGGTCACCAAGGGCCCAAGCTACGTGGTGGCCGATAAGCGCCTCGCCGTGGAAGTGGAAGACCACCCTATCGAATATGGCGGCTTCGAAGGGACGATTCCGAAGGGCCAATATGGCGGCGGCACTGTGATGATCTGGGACCAGGGAACCTGGGAGCCGGTCACCGATGTCGATGAAGGACTGCAGAAAGGACAACTGAAGTTCATCCTGCACGGCAAAAAGCTCAAAGGCCACTGGGCGCTCATTCGCATGAAGGGTGATCGTTTCGGGGAGAAGGGGAAGAACAACTGGCTGCTCATCAAGGAGCACGACGAGTATGAGCGGTCCCCCGAGGACCCGGCGATCACGGATGAGGAGCCGGACAGCGCTGTAACCGGACGCAGCATGGAGCAGATTGCCGCCGCCGAGGATCACGTGTGGAACTCGCACGTACCGGAGAAGAAGCCGCAAGCGAATCGGTCGAGACTGACCAGGAAAAGTGCACCGACTGAACAGCCCAAACCTGGCCTCGTGAAAAAGCCCGTTGCTCCGGATCGCGAGAACGCACTCACCGAGGCTCCGAAGGAAAAGATGCCGGGATTCCTGTCGCCGGAATTGGCGTCGGCTGTGGATCAGCCGCCGGAGGGCGACGAATGGCTGCATGAGCTGAAGCTGGACGGCTATCGGATCCAGATCCATATCGACGAGAAAGACGGCAAGCGGCGCGCGCGGCTGTTTACGCGCAAGGGGCTCGATTGGACGCATCGGATGCCCGCCGTGGCCGAGTCCGCGGAGCAGCTACCTGTACATGCGGCCATCCTGGACGGTGAAGTCGTGGTGCTGAACGAGCGCGGAGAATCGAGCTTCGCCGATCTGCAGGCGGCTTTCGAAGAGGGCGCGGAGCATCCGCTCACGTATTACGCCTTTGATTTGCTCCATCTGGATGGTCACAACCTGCGCAACCTGCCGCTGGAACGACGCAAGGAGATCCTAGAAGGGTTGATCCAGGAACACGGCGAAAACACGCTGCGCTACAGCAGCCACATTCGCGCGCACGGAGGCGAGATGTTTCGCCGCGCGTGCCAGATGGGCGCCGAGGGCGTCGTCTCCAAACTGGCCAGCTCGCCGTGGCGTTCGGAGCGGACCCGGTTCTGGCTGAAATCGAAATGCGTTTTGCAGCAGGAATTCGTTGTGGGCGGTTTCACGCCGCTTTCGACAGGGGGCCATGGCGTTGGATCGCTGCTCCTCGGCTACTACAAAGGCGGGGATCTGATCTACGCGGGGCGAACCGGCACCGGGTTCACGCGCAAAACGCACGAGATGCTTCGCACGCTCCTCGACCGGTTGGAGCAGGCGAAGACGCCCTTCAGAGATCCGCCCGCCGAAGCGAAAAAAGATGCGGTTTGGGTAAAGCCGGCGACAGTCGTCGAGGTGCGGTTCGCGACCTGGACCGCTGACGATCTGGTGCGCCAAGCCGCGTTTCTGGGACTCCGCGAAGACAAGGATCCGAAGGAAGTGGTGCGGGAGACGGCGAGTCACATGCCGAAACTCGGGCGAGGAGCGCGTGCGCGCGGACCCGAGTCGAAAGCCGAACGGTCTGCCCGAACAGCAAAGCATCCAGCGCCCGCGGCCACAGCCGCTAAGGTCGAGATACGGACCGCGCCGAAGGCGCGCAACGGCCAGGAAATCGTGGCGGGCGTGTCAATCACACATCCGGACAAGATTCTCGACGAGGCATCGAAGCTGACGAAACTGCAGCTTGCCGAGTATTACGACGCCGTGGCGGATCATCTGCTTCCGCATATCGCCGATCGGCCGCTCAGTATCGTGCGCTGTCCAGAAGGCAGCGGTAAGCCGTGCTTCTTTCAGAAGCAGATCGGTAAAGGAATGCCGAAGGGCGTGGATAGTGTGCCGGTCCTGGTGAAGAAGGCCACGAAGCCAGAAGACTACGTGACCGTCTCGAAGCGTGAGGGCCTGGTGGGTCTGGGGCAGATGGGGGTGCTGGAGCTGCATCCATGGGGTTCAAGCAACGAGACGCTCGAGCAACCGGACCGACTGATCTTCGATCTCGATCCGGATGAGAAGCTTCCGTGGAAGCGGCTGGTGGAGAGCGCCATTGAGGTGCGCGATCTGCTGAAGCACCTCGGGCTCGAAACATTCGTCAAGTCGACGGGCGGCAAGGGGCTTCACGTAGTCGCTCCCATTGAACCGCAGCACGAATGGCCCGAGATCAAGGAGTTCGCGCATCACTTTGTGCTGATGATGGAGCGCGCCAATCCCAAGCTCTACCTGACGAAGATGACGAAAGCCGCGCGCACCGGCCGCATTTTCCTGGACTATCTGCGTAACGAACGTGGGGCAACCGCGGTCGCCCCCTACTCTCCGCGGGCCCGGGCGGGCGTGCGCGTCGCGATGCCGCTGACCTGGGCGGAACTGGAGCGCACCGATCCGAAACGCTTCGCGGTGGCGAATTTCGACGAGTGGAAGGCGCGGTTGAAAAAGGACCCCTGGATCGACATGAACAAACTTCGGCAGAAGCTCACCGACCGCGCCATCGCCGCAACCGCCGAGATGGCCGGCGCAAAATAGGCTACATCCGCCGCAGCGCCATGCGCGCCGCATGATACCCGCACATACCGTGCACGCCCCCTCCAGGCGGCGTAGAGGCCGAGCAAAGATAGAGGTTCGGTGTGCCCGTGTAGTACGTCCCCAGCGCGGGACGGAAGATAAACTGTCGCATGGAGAGCTCGCCCCCGAGAATGTCTCCTCCGATGAGGTTGGCGTCCATCGCCTCGAGCTTTGCGGGCGAAGAGGTGCGGCGTTCCAGCACACAATCCTGAAAGCCCGGAGCAAAGCGTTCCAGCTGTGCTTCAATACGGCTCGTCATATCGATCGTGGAGGCGTTGGGGACGTGGCAGTAGACCCAGGCGACATGCTTGTCATCCGGCGCCCGCGTCGGATCGAAGAGCGAAGGCTGGGCGACCAGAACAAAAGGCTTTTCCGGAATGGCGCCACTCGTGACGGTGTGCTCGCTGAGGGCAATTTCGTCCATGGTTCCACCAAGGTGAACGGTGATGGCCCGGAAACACTCGCGCGCCGTCCACGGAACGGGCGAGGAGAGCGCATAGTCAATCTTGAAAACTCCGGGACCATAGCGAAAATCCTGCATGGCGCGGCGATAGGTTTTCTGCAGCCGCTCTCCGGCAATATAAAGTAACTGCCGTGGTGACAAATCGCAGAGAACCGGCCCCTGCTCTGGATCGGTTTCATCGAGCGACATAATCCGCCGGCTAGTGTGCACCGTTCCGCCCAGCTTTTCCAGATATCCGATCAGCGCATTGCTGATGGCCTGCGAGCCGCCGCGCGGAATCGGCCAGCCGACCGCGTGCGCTGCTGGTCCGAGAACCAGGGCGATCGCAGAGCTGAGGGGCTGGTCCAGGCTGAGGAACGAATGGGCGGCAATCCCGGAAAACAGAGCCTGCGCGCGTGCGCCGCGGAATGTTCGTTTGGCCAGTGCCCTGGCGGGCTGGAAAGCCTTGCGTGCAAACCGCGCCATCAGGAACGGGCGTCGCGGTATGCGCGTGACCGGGCCCATGACGTCGACCGCAAAGTCGGCCCAGTTGACGGCAAAGGGCTCCATCAGCTCCCTCCATGCGCGACCGTCCTCGCCCAACTGGCGTTCCTGATCCTGCAGGCTGTGCTCGAGCGTGACCGCTGTGCCATCGTCGAGCGGGTGCGCCAGCGGCGACGACCCATGGACCCACTGCAGGCCGTGCGCGGCCAGGGGAAGCGAAGAGAAGAAGGGGGAGCCGGCGCCCATGGGATGCACAGCGGAGCCGAAGTCATGTTTGAAGCCCGGCAGAGTCAGTTCCAGCGTGCGCGCGCCGCCACCCGGCTGCTCCTCGGCCTCGAACACATCCACGCTGAGGCCCTCGCGCGCGAGCGCCACGGCCGCGGCCAGTCCGTTGGGGCCCGATCCTATTACTGAGGCGTGTCGCATATTTCTGCCTCACAGTGCGACAACAACCTGAGTCGACGGCACGACGGCCGCATCAGGTTCTACCGGCTCTGCGCAGGCGCCGTTCACGCATCCGCGCCTGGACATAGTAGATCAGGTAAACGACGACAGCGGCGTTAATAACGGTCAGGCTCACTCGGATCCAGGTCATGCGGCGCAGCATTTCGTAGATTTCCAGGGGGAGAAACGATGCCGTGAGGATGAGCGTGACGAATTCCGCCCAGGCCTGTTCGAGCACCAGGCCTGTGCCTTCGAGGGCGTCGAGTGCGGCGATGGCGAAGATGACCGCGCTGATCCGGCGAAGGTCGCGGGGGTTAATCATCGCGACGTTTTCGAGAACCAGATTCACGAAGCGGCCCTCGGGATTGAAGCGCAGGGACAAAATCAGATGCTCCGCGACAACCATCAGGTCTTTGTGAAGGAGGCGAATGGCGCCGATGCCCAAAAGGATGAAAGCAGAGGCTTGCAGCAGTTTGAACACGCCAATGGCGATGATCCACTGGTCGTGTGGAGATCGAACCCGGGGGCTGCGAATCTGGACGGAGGAGGCGGGCATGGGCGAGAGTGCGGCTCTGTTCGCATCTTCCCACACCGCGCGCAGCGCACGCCAGAGCCGGGTCTACACCTTACGAGCATGGCTACATCTATCGCGCCACGAGCCGCACCTCGGTGCGCTTGAGGTACGGAGTTAATTTCTCCAGCGCGGCCTCGACGCTCACGCCGTGGCGGGCGCGCAACTGATCGACCTTTCCGTGCTCGATAAAGCGATCGGGCCAGCCAATGCGAACGACCGGCGTTTCAATGCCCATTTCGCTCAGCGCTTCGAGCACTGAGCTGCCAAAGCCGCCCATGAGCACGTGGTCTTCAAAGGTGACGACTGCATTGGCGCCCCGGGCATAGCGCGCGATCAGCTCCCGATCGAGCGGCTTGATGAAGCGCGGATTGATGACGGTCGCGGAATAGCCCTGCTCCTCGAGCCTCCGAGCCAGTTCCTTCGCCAACGGCAGCAGCGTTCCCAAACCAAGGATGGCAAAGTCTTCTCCGGTTTGCAGCACTTCCGCTTTCCCGATGGACAATGGCTGCGGTTGCTGCTTCATCTTGACGCCGGGACCTGTGCCACGCGGATAACGGATCGCGCTGGGGCCGGGATGAACGCTTGCGGTGCACATCATGTCAGCGAGTTCGTCCTCATCGGTGGGCGCCATCTGCACGATGTTCGGGACACCGCGCAGATAAGCAATGTCGAACAGGCCGTGATGCGTCGGACCATCGTCGCCGCTCAGCCCGCGCGCGATCCATGCAGAAGACCACAGGCAGGTTCTGCAGGCAAACGTCATGCACCACCGGATCGAAGGCACGCTGCAGGAATGTGGAGTAGATGGCGCAGAAAGGTTTGAACCCCTGGGTCGCCATGCCGGCCGCGAAGATGACCGCGTGCTCCTCGGCAATGCCGACGTCGAAATACTTCTTCGGATGATGCGGCCGGAAAAGATCGAGCGCGGTGCCGTTGGGCATCGCCGCCGTGATCGCGACAATCTTGTCGTTCTGGTTCGCCAGACGCACCAGCGTCTCGGCAAAGATCTCGGAATACGTGCGCTGGCCGGCCGCTTCTGTCTTGCCGGTTTCGGGATCGTAAGGCCCAAGGCCGTGAAACTTCTTCTGCTTGTCGAGCGCGGGCTGGAATCCGCGGCCCTTCTGGGTGATGGCGTGCAGAAGGACGGGACGCTCCTGCTGCTTGAGGAAGCGAAAGGTTTCAATCAGCAGGCCCATGTTGTGGCCGTCGACCGGACCGTAGTACGTCAGCCCGAATTCCTCGAAGAGGAATGAGGGCCACAGCATGCCCTTTGCAGCTTCTTCTGCGCGGCGAACAACTTTACGTGCCCCCTTGCCTCCCAGGCGCTCGAGCAAACGCGCGGCGCTGTCATGCAGTTGGCTGACGTGCTGATTGGTCACAATCTTGTGCAGGTATTTCGCAATTGCGCCGACGTTGCGATCGATGGACCACTCATTGTCGTTCAGCACCACGATCAGGCGTTTAGTCTGGTCGCGCGATGTTGTTCAGCGCTTCGAACGAAATGCCATTGGTGAATGCCGCATCGCCCGCGAGAGCTATCACGTGTTCCGTGCCCCCAGCCAGGTCGCGCGCCACGGCCATGCCCAGTGCCGCGGAAAGAGCCGTGCCCGCGTGACCGGCGCCGTAGCAATCGTGTTCGCTCTCGGTGCGGAGCATGAAACCGTTCAGGCCGCCGGGCTGACGCATGGTCTCAAAGCGATCGCAGCGGCCGGTGAGCATCTTGTGCACGTAAGCCTGATGGCTGACGTCGAAAACGAACTTGTCCTTGGGAGTTTCGAAGACGGTATGGAGTGCCAGCGTTAGCTCGACCACGCCGAGATTGGGTCCGAGATGGCCGCCAGTCCTCGAGAGCGTGACGATGAGTCGCTCGCGAATTTCCTGAGCCAGAGATTCAAGCTGAGGGATGGAGAGTTTCCGGAGATCGGCAGGAGAGTGGATGGTGTCGAGTAAATTGCCCATGGGTTTCCAGAGGGATCCGCTGAATCAAACACGGTGGAACAAGGACGGTTGTTCCGCAATCAAAAAAGACCCCGTGGGGGCCTTCGCTGGCGGAACATCCTCTGGAAACTGAGTATACCGCGTTTGCCGGGACCGGTCGGTTGAACCCTTTGACGTAATTAGTTGATTTCACGCTTCCAGCGCAGGATGGCGTCTGCCATCTCGCCAGCTCGGCGCTCCCAGCCGTCGGCGCTCTCCATCATCTCGGTCCGCAGTGCTGGGTCGGCGATTCCTTCGGCGGCTTGCCGCACTCGGCGAGCCATATCCTGCAAGGCGGTTGCCGTTTCTTCCAGCTTGCGGATCAGATGCATCGGCGTGTCGGTCATGACTCCTCTTCGGACCGCGCTCCGCGCTCAGCGGGGAACAGAAAACCCAGCATCGGACGCACGCGTGTCGCCCAGGACTCCTCATCGTGTGTGCCTCCGGCGACGGTCTCAAAGTGCAGATCGAGCCCGTCGCGCCAGCCGTGCTTGCGCAGCCGCGCGTGGAGCAGATCGGCATCGGCCAGCGTGCGTCTTCCCTCCTGGTCGCCGGCGTCGAGCCAGATGCTGGGCCGGTGAACGACTTCAGGCGCTACCTGGTTGAGGTACGCAAGAATGTAGCGGTGATTCCACCAAACGGAAGGTGAAAGCACCGCGAGCTTGCCGAACTGGTCGGCGTGTCGCAGGCCAATCCACAGCGAGACAAGGGCGCCGAGCGACGATCCGCCCAAACCGGTGTCGATCGGACCGGAACGCAATCGGTATTGCTCGTGCAGAAACGGCAGAACCTCGCGCGTGAGCATCAGCGCGTACTTGCTGGCTTCGCCTCCGCCGAGCTTCCAGTCGCGGCTCGGCGTGTATTCGGAGAGCCTGCGCTCGCCGGCGTTGGCGATGCCTGCGATCACTAATGGCTCCGCTTCTGCGGCTGCGATGGCTTCGTCGGCGTGCTCGGCAACGTGCCAGGTTTTGCCTCGGATGAAGGAGGTTTCCGGGTCGAAGAGGTTCTGTCCGTCCTGCAGGATCAGGAGCGGAAAACGCCGATGGCTGTGCCGATCGTATTCGGGCGGAACATAGACGCTGATATCGCGCTTGCCCGGGAGAAAACGGCTCGAAAATCCTGCGTGTTTGTGCACGCGCGGATGTAGTACAGAAGCGGGTTGCGGCTCGGACTCAACCTGAGTCGCCAACTCGCTGTTCCCTTCCCTGGCTTCGTCGCGCCGCGTCGCTTTGATCCTCGCGCATTTGTGAGATTCCGATGCTTTACGATACCGTAACGGCTCAAGTGAACCAACGATGAATCGCGAATATCACAAGTGGTGGTCATGGCGTCTGGACCGCGACATGGAGCTGCTGGTTTTTGGGCACGGCGGAGTTCCGGTGCTCGTTTTTCCCAGCTCGCAGGGGCGCTTTTACGAATTTGAAGACCGCGGTTTGATTGCGGCCGTCACCCACAAGATCGACCGCGGCGAGATCCAGCTGTTTTGTGTTGACAGCGTCGACTCGGAAAGCTGGTACAACCGCGATGTGCCGCCGCGCTGGCGCATTGCTCGTCACGTCCAGTATGAAAACTACCTGATCGACGAAGTGCTGCCGCTGATCCGGATGAAGAATTTCGATCCGCACCTCATTTCGCTGGGTGCGAGCTTCGGCGGTTATCACGCGGTGAACATTGCGCTGCGCCATCCTGACCGCTTTTCAGGGTTTCTCTCGATGAGCGGCGCCTTCGACCTCAGCAAATTCCTCTGGGGCTATTACGACGAAGACGTCTACTTCAACATGCCTCCTCATTATCTGCCGAATCTAAGCGACCCCTGGTTTTTCGATCGCTCTCGCAACGGCACTTACATTCTTGCTACCGGGTGGGACGACCATTGCCTTTGGCAGAACCAGAATCTCTCCACGATCATGGGCGCAAGAGGCATCCCGCACCACTTATATATCTGGGACGCGTGGAATGCGCATGACTGGCCGACGTGGGCTCGGATGATGAACGAGTATCTCTAGCCGGTAGCTGGTGGCCGGTAGCCAGACCCCCCTTATCCCCACCCCCCCTCCCCTTGGGTATCTCTCACGTATTTGATTCCATTGGGTTGAGAGGGTACTGTAAGTCAGGTATTACCCTCCTGCCCAGCCGGTAGCTGGTAGCGGGTAGCTGGTAGCTGAAGACCCATCCCACCCCCTCCCCCCTGGGGTATCTCTCACGTATTTGATTCCATTGGGTCGAGTTGGTACTGTAAGTCAGGTATTACCCTCCTGCTTGCCAATCGCCGCGGATGTATTTGACAACAATATGCTTGTGGGTATCGATAAGACTGCACAGCGGTTATAGGTCTCTTTGGCCGACAACCCTCAAAAGCTGCGATCCGTCGCGGCTTGTCTTCGCGGGCAATAGAAAAGCCCTGCGGCCTAAGGGCGCGCAGAGCTACACTTCTTCCCTTCTCAGGATCGCAATTGAAAAAAGTGATTGCAAGGAAAATCGGTGGAGTGCCTGGTACGAAAGTAAGTGGATCCAGGAAGGTAACTGGGGGACGCTGATTGGCAAGCGGGATGACGGGCGCGACGAGGCAACGCTTGAGATTTTTATCGGTGGCCGCGCCACCGATTCCCTTCGCGCCGCGAGTTGTTGTGGTGCATGCGGTTCGTTTCGCTAAGGGGGTCCATTCGCCCCATTCGATTCGACTCGCCTCGCGATGCTCGCCTTCGCTCAGGGTGACATTACTTCGCGCCGGGAGGCGTTGTGCGCCGCTAGAGAGAGATTTTGGCGGCGCTCCGTTCAGGATGACATTTGTGGGATGGTCGTAGAGGGCCTCGCTCTAGGGCGCTTCGATCAGCTCCATTTTGCCCTCGCGGTTGCGATGCAGGACGCAGACCGTGCCCTCGGGATTGCGGAAGACGAAGACGTCGCGATCGCGGAACTCTGCTTCCTTCACGGCCTCTTCGATGGTCATGGGGCGGAGGGCAACGGAGTCTGCCGAACGGACGACGTGCGGCTCGGAGATGGGGCGCGTTGCCGGGAAAGTGTGGACGGTGACGGGGATGACGGCGCGCGCAGGGCGCTTGCCGTTGGTCTTGACTGTTGCCTGATTACCGTTGTCGACCGTTTCGGTGCGGGACTCGGAGCGGATGCGGCTGGCTCGGCGCTGGCGCACCGGCATGACCTCAAGGGGCAACTTTTCTTCCTTGGGCTGGCGCTTGATGGACTGCCAACGCTTGCGATAGCGAATGGCCTGGGTCTCGGCGCGCTCGAGGGCCTCGCGGAGCGCGGATTCACTGTTGTTCGATTCGGCGAAGCCGACAATTTTGCCGGCGCGCATCTTTATGGAGACGTCGGCGGTTTTGCGGTATTTTTCCGAGGTCAGAACAATGTGCGCGCCCACTACGCGGGGCAACAGTTTGGCAATACGCTCGATGGCCTCGTCGCCCAGACGGCGCAGGGCGGGGGTGATGCTCAACTGCCTTCCGGTGTACTCAGCCTGCATGGGAAAGCTCCTGTCTTGGGGGAATGCGGCTCGCTAGCCGCGGACGCGCCGCTGATGGGTACTGGGAATGCGCAGGTCTTCGCGGTATTTTGCCACGGTGCGGCGGGTTACGTCGATACCCTGGGCCTGCAGCATGTTGGCAATCTGATCGTCAGTGAGCGGCTTGCGCGGATCTTCGTCTTCGATAAGTTTTTTCACCTTGCGCTTGAGGAGCATGAGGGGAGTGCCAGCGCCCTCCGGACCGTTGACGCCCTCGGAGAAGAAGAAGCGCAGCTCGAAGACACCCTGGGTGGTATGCACGTATTTGCTGGAAACGGCGCGGCTCACGGTGGAAGGATGCACGCCGATTTCCTCGGCCACCTCCTTAATCATCATCGGCTTCAGCGCGTCGACACCCTTCTCGAGAAACTCACCCTGGCGGCGGACGATGGCTTCGCAGGTGCGGAGGATGGTGTTCTTGCGCTGCTCGATGTTGCGCATCAGCTGGAGCGCGGAGCGGTAGCGCTCCTTCACATAATCTTTTACGTCTTTTTCCGCGCCGTCCTGGGTGAGCAGGCGGCGGTAGCCCTGATTGAGCCGGAGCGTGGGCAGGTCTTCTTCATTCATCGCGACCACCCACTCGTCACCGCGCTTCACAAAGGCAACGTCGGGCTCGATGAGCCGCGCTTCGCTGCGGTTGTAGCGCTGGCCGGGGCGCGGATCAAGGGTGCGGATAAAGTCGATGGCGCGCTGGGTCTCTTCGACTGTGCGACCGACGACTTTAGACAGCTCGCGCGGGTCGCGTTTCTGGAGCAGGAGCATGTGGGTATCGATGATCTGCTTCGCCAGCTCGAAGATCAGCAGGCGGCTGGATTCATCGGTGTGTGGAGCCGGTTCGGGTTTCGCGCCGTTGCCGTTGGTGGTGGCATGATGCGTTCCGTTCACCGGGTGGTCGGCTGCGATGGCGTGGGTGCCGTTGGTTTCCGGCGGGCTCGCGGACTCAGCACTTTGCTCGGGCGCGGGATGCGGGGCTGTGCGTGCATGGCCTGCACCATTGCGGTTGCGGCGGGCGAAGATGAGGTCAAATTCTTTTTTCTGCGCTTCCACCTGGACCAGGAGGCATTCACGCAGGTCGCGGGTGCCCACGCCGATGGGATCGAGCTGACGAACCACGTCGAGCGCGGTGGCCAGATGGCCCCTGGCACGGTCGGTCATGGCGGGCGGGAGCTCGGCGACACGCTCGTAGGCATTTTTGGCGGTGTCGCCGCCATCCGGCTCCATCTGCTCGCGGAGGTAGCCGGCCAGCAACTCGTCGTCGGTTGCGGTGAGGTAGCCGTCTTCGTTCAGATTGCCGATGACGTATTCGGCGGCCTCGCGCACGACCGGGGCGAGATTCAACGCGCCCAGCTGCCAGAAAAGATGATCGGTGAGGGTGGCCGGCGCGGAGAGAAAGTTTTCGATGGAAGGCTTCTCAATCTCCTCGTAATTGTTGGGGGAGCGGAAGCCGGGGTCGAGATAATCCTGGAAGTAGGAACCGAAGTCGATTTCGTCGAAGGGATCTTTTTCTTTGGCCTCAGCCTCGGTGACTGGCGCCTCGACGGGACGGTCGCGATCTTCTTCCGCGCGAGAGACGTCATCGAGGAGGGGAACGTTCTCTTCCAATTCCTCAAGGACGGGGTTTTCGGCGATCTCGGCCTGGATCATCTCCTTCAGTTCCAGCTTGTTCAGCGCGAGCACGCTGACCATCTGCATCAGTCCGGGCGTCAGGATCTGGCGCTGCGCGACCTTGAGGCTGAGTTTGGGCTGAAGAAGAACCATAATCCTTACAAAAAGCCGGTTAACTCCGAGTTTACTCCGCGAACTGCCGCCTGAGCAGCAATTCGTGTGCCGTTACCGTATCTTCAACGTTCCGCAGGTAATTATGGGAACCTGGGTGGTTACCCCAGGGAAAAACTTTCACCCAGATAGACGCGCCGCACTTCGGGGTCGTTTCCGAGTTGCTCTGGGGTCCCGTGCCGGAAAATCCGCCCCTCATTAATGATGTAGGCGCGGTCGGTGACCGACAGCGTCTCCCGGACATTATGGTCCGTAATGAGGACTCCGATGCCACTGGCCTTGAGGTCGAAGATGATTTCCTGGAGCTCGAGTACCGCAATGGGATCGATTCCCGAAAAGGGCTCGTCGAGCAGGATGAATACCGGCTGGATGCAGAGGCAGCGGGCGATTTCCACCCTGCGCCGTTCGCCGCCGGAAAGTGCGTAGCCGCGTGTCTTGCGAATGTGCCCCAGGTTGAGCTGCTCGATGAGCTTTTCCGCACGCGAGCGGCGCATTTCCGGGGCGATGGGCTGAACCTCGAGAACGGCGAGGATGTTCTCTTCGACGGTCAGCTTGCGGAAGACCGAGGGCTCCTGCGGGAGGTAACTAATTCCATATTGGCGTGCCCGGATATACATGGGCACGGTGGTGATTGGTTCGTCATCGAGGAGGACGCGACCGCCGTCGGGCTGGATGAGCCCGACGATCATGTAAAAGGTGGTCGTCTTTCCGGCGCCGTTGGGGCCGAGAAGGCCGACAACTTCGCCCTCGGTGACCTGGACGCTGACGCCATGAACTACCTGACGCCCTTTGTAGGACTTGTTGATCTCGTCAGTGGAAAGCTTCCGCATCACTTGCGGGCGCGAGTTTCGGTGACCGCGCTCGATTTTCCCCCACTGACTTCGACGCTATCATCCTGGGTATTGAAAATCAACGCAGCGCCCGTGGTTGTGCCGTGTGCGCGATCCCACATGCGCGGAGGCGCGGACTCGGTACCGGTCATGATGTAGCGGCCATCGTCGGCGGTGTAGACGAGCTTTTCTCCGTCGCCTTTGCGGCCGGGCTGGGTGAAGACTACGTGGCCGCTGGCGATCATGTGATCGAGCTGAGAATTTTGTTTCGACGCGGCGGGCGTGGTGGCGGGAGGGGTTTGCGTTTGCGCTGAGGTACCCTGGCCTGGCTTGTTGCTGGGGGGCGCTGGTTTTAGAAAGAGCAGCGCGTCGTCGGCGTGGACAATCTGATCACCCTGCTCGGCGGTGACGGTGCCGCGAAAATCTCCCTGGCGGGTCTTGTCGGAATAGATAAGGGTCTGACTGTGGACGCGCACCACGCTTTGCTCATGATTCGCGCCCATCGATGAGGTGAAGTTCGCGTTCACGACGGGAGCATTCCCGGTGTTTTCGCCCCAGGCTTTCAGAAGATTTTGGTTGCGGTCGATCTCGATCACCGGGGCCAGCAGAGAGTCGGCATCCTGCCACATGCGGGCGGGCTTTTGGCGGGTTCCATAGAAGAAGTTCTGGTTGGTCGCGTGATCCATGGCTGCGCGATCGGCGATGACGTGCACGGGCCCGTTGCCGCCCATGGTGGGGGCCGTTTGTGTCGGCGTGCCGAGTTTCTGTTGTTGCGTATACGTTGCCTTTACGTTGCCAGCCGCGGCGGCGTTTTGGGTATCGCGATGGTAGTCGATGCGCTCGGCGGCTACCTGCATCGACTCGCCGTCGTCGATGCGCGGGCTTCCCGTGAGGTGCAGGATCTGGTCGGAGGCGTGATACTCGGCGTGCTCGGCCCAGCCGGTCAGGGTGGTTGGCTGTGTTGTCGATCCCGGTTTCTTCGCCGGCGTTTCGGTCAGCACGACGTGGCCATCCTGGGTGGCTGCGGCGAGCGTCGTTTCCATGCGCGGACCTTGATTTTCTTTTTTCGCCTTTCTTGTGGAGTTGCTTTTCGAAGCTGGTGCTTGCGCCACGGACTCTCCTGGCCTGGTTGGCGCTGCCTGCTGCATGAAGGTGGCGTGCAGCGTGTCACCCTTCGTCGTGTTGTGCGAGCCGTCGGTCGCCGATTGCACCACCTGGGTGTGGCCGGTGCCGTCGAGTTGGCGGAGGGTATTTCCGGGATCGAGGAGCGCCACCAACTCATCGCCACTCAGACGCGTGGTTTGCTGCGGGCCCTTTGACGGCATTTCGATCGTGGTGAGCACCGGATTGCCTTCTCCAACGACCTTGCGTGCCTGCACCGATCCACCGGGCTCGGGAGGAGCGAAGTCCACGTCCACCTTTTCTGCGTGCATGGTTTTCTGCTCGCGCCCGTGCGGATCTTTGGGCAGAGCGCTCAGGTCTTCCTCGAAGCTGACGGTCTGGCGGAATTCGCCATGGCGCAGCGCGGTTTGGGAGCCGTTGTTGCCGGATTGGCTGGCAAACAGCAGCGTGCCATTGTCGGCCGAGCCATGCATCGTCTCGTTTTCGGCGCTGGACGCGAAGCGCACTCCGCCGCCGAGGTCCGCCTGGGTTGGCTGGCTTTTTGTGTCGAGCAGGATATGGGCGATTTCGGAGTCGACGGTCGCGCCATTGTCGGTCTTCATGTGGACGCGGCCCTGCGCGTCGATCTTCTCGGTGGTGCCGTCTTTGCGAAACCAGACCGTTGCCTGGTCGGAGCTGCCCTCTTCGGTTTGATAGTTCACAACCGGGCTGACCAGAAGAGCCTGGTCCGAGGCGCGCAGCAGCGTGGCGTGCGCTGCCTGCACAACGGCGGCCTTGCCATTGCTGCTGGTGGTGATGTGCACCTGACTCTGCAGGATAACCACGCCGGTTTTAGAGTTGTAGTCGGCGCCGATGGCCGTACCAGCCGCGCGGGGCAGCTGGAACTCCACCTGTTGGGTGGTGGTTGCTTCGCCGGTCTTTTGCAGAAACGTCAATCCATGGGTTCGAACGCGGATGGTATTGCTGGTGGTCTCACCGGCGGCTGGAGCGCTGACGGGCGTGGCGGGAGTGGCGCTGGCCGTGCCCTGCAGCTCGATGTTCACCTCGCCCTGGCTGGTGATGATGCCGTTCTTCTGGTCGTAATCGAAGTCGTTGCCGTAGATGCGGTCGGTGCGTCCCGAGCCCGGCGGGCCGTACAAGGTTACGTCCACGTCGTGCAGGAGCACGTGTCCGGACTTCATCTGCATTTCTTTCGACGCCTTCAGGGTGAAGAGCGCGTGCCCCTGGCTGGTCTGCGTATAGCTGAAGCCGCTGGCGGTTTGCTGGATGTTGACACCCAGGCGTCCGGGCAGATCTTTTTCAATATGGCGAAAGCGATTGCGTCCGTAAATGATGAGCCCGGCGATCAGCACAAGCAACAGGGACCCCGTCACCACGATCCATCGTTGCAGCCCCTGAATGGTGAGACGCATATCCTGCTCTATCTTCTCACTCTGTTTGTCAGGCGCCGATGCGCAGCACAATCTTGCCGATGTGGCGGCTGGACTCCATGCGGCGATGCGCCTCGGCCACTTCTGCCATGGGATAGACACTGTCGATGATGGGTTTGATTTTCCCGGCACCGATGAGCGGCCACACCTGCTGTTCCACCCCATCGCGGAGCCGGGTCTTCTCCTCGACCGAACGCGGCCGCAATGTGGACCCGGTGATGACCAGACGCTTGCTCATCAGCTTACGCAGGTCGAGGGTGACTTCTGCGCCGTGACTGAAAGCGATGTGGATCAGGCGCCCGTCTTTGGCCAGCAGCTCCACATGCTTCGGGAAATAATCGCCACCAACCATGTCGAGAATCACGTTGACGCCGGTCCGGGCCCAGTCCCGCGCGGCGGCAGCCCAGTCCTCTTCGCGATAATTCCATGCCCGTTCGCAACCCAGATCGCGCAGAAACCGGCACTTCTCCGCGGAGCCGGCGGTTGAGGCCACATGCGCATCAAACGCCAGCGCGGTTTGGATTGCGATCGTGCCGACGCCGCTGGTGCCACCCTGCATCAGGAAGCGGTCACCGGCGAACAGTCTGCGCGGATCGAAAAGATTCGCCCACACCGTCATCGTGGCTTCCGGTAACGCCGCGGCCTGCTCATACCCGTCGAGGCCCTGTGGGATCGGCAGACAGCAACCTCCATGGGCCACGCAGTATTCCGCGTAGCCGCCACCTGGTACCAGGGCGCACACAGCATCGCCAATTTTCCATCGGGGATCGGCGCCAGGCCCGCACTCGACGATGGTCCCCGCGACTTCCATCCCGAAAACTTCCGAAGCTCCTGGAGGCGGTGGATAATTTCCCTGGCGCTGATGAATGTCCGCGCGATTCACGCCCGCCGCAGCCACCTGGATCAGCACCTCGCCCGCGCCCGGATGCGGCTTCTCCGCCTCCGCGATGCGCAGCACTTCAGGACCGCCGAAACCATCCAGCGCGACAATTTTCATAGCTCCAGATTAGACGCGGAAAAAAATGAGCGGCGAAGTTCTCGTATCTTCGCCGCCCTTTAAGGAGGAAACTCCAATATCTGTTGGACTACTACTCTTACTCCGCCCGCAGGGTCTCTGCGGGATTGATGCGGGCGATGCGCAGCGCGGGGAGAACGCTGGCCGCCGCGGCAATGGCCAGCAACAGAAGCGGAACCGACAGCAGAGTGACCGGGTCGTAGGTTCCCACACCGTAAATCGCGCTCTTCATGACGCGCAGCACGAGGAAGGAGCCGGCGAGACCGGCCACGACGCCGCCAACGGCCGCCGCCATTCCGGAAGAAGCGATGTGCTGCATGGCCTGGCGTCAGCGTCGAGCCCAGGGCGATGCGGATTCCGATCTCGCGGGTCCGCTGCACCACGAGGTTGGAGACCAGTGCGTAAATGCCGACAGCCGAGAGCAGCAGTGCCAGCCCGGCGAGCGTGCCCAGCAGCGTGACTTCGATGCGCTGCATTTGTAACTGCTGGTGGAGCACATCTTCCATGGAATAGAAGCCCGAGAAGGGCAGACCCGGATCGACGGTGGCAAGCGCCTGCTGCATCCGTCCGGTGATGTCGCCGATCTTGCCTTGTGTGCGCACAATCCACGAGGGCTGGAACCACATATGCGCGAGGTTGACGATTGCCTGATTCATCTGCGCCGCCGGCACATAGAACGTGGGCTCAGTAGCGAGCGGCGCGCCGGCCGACATACCCAGCTGCTTGACCACATCGGGCACCACGCCCACGATCGTGAAGGTCGTGCCCTCCGAGGTAAAGTGCCGCCCCAGCGGACTCGGATCGTTATAGAACTTGCGGGCGAAGGCGACGTTGACCACGGCGACCGGCTGCGCAGTTTCGTTGTCACTGTCGAGGATCGTGCGGCCGCTCAGAATCGGGATGCGCAGCGTCTTAAAAAATCCGGGCGTGACCCAGCTTTCGCTCGATCCGTAGTCGAGCCCGGCGCGGCTCCCGTCCAGTATCTTCAGCTCATCGTTCAGCCCGCGCTCGTAGGGAACGCTCAGCGCCGCCGCTGCGTTCTCCACGCCATTAATCCGGCGCAACGAAGCAACACTCTGCCGCAGCAGCACATGGAATCTCGCGCCGTCGTGATAGCGAGCATCGTCCAGCGACGCTTTCGCGGTCGTCACGTGGGTTGGGTCAAAGCCAGGCGCCAGGCTTTCCAGGTGCATCACGGTCCGCACCAGCAACCCCGCTCCGGCCAGCAGCACCACGGTGAGCGCCACTTCCGCGCCAATCAGCCACTGGCGAACACGCCCTGAGCCGCCCGCCACCGAGCGCGTTCCCGCGGCAATAGAGCTGCGCAGGTCCACACGCCGCGTCTCCAATGCCGGCAATGCGCCGAACAGCAGGCTAGTCGCAACGGCAGCCCCGAAGGCGAAGATCAGCACATGTCCATCGAGAGCGAAACCGCCGATGGGAATCATCTCCTCCGGCAGCAGCTGCTTCATCGCCGGGAACAGAGCCGCCGCAAGGCCGAGGCCTGCGGCGCCACCGGCCAGCGCGAGCACCAGATTCTCCATCCACAGCTGCCGCAGGATTCTCGCGCGGCTCGCTCCCAGCGCCATGCGCGTCGCCATTTCCGGTGTGCGGCGGTGGATCCGCGCCAGCATCAACCCGGCCAGGTTGGCGCAGGCGATCAGCAGAATGAAACCTACTGCGGCCATGAGCGCGCGCGTCTGGTCGCGCATCGAGCTGCCCGCATAGGTGTGCAGCGGACTTGGGAAATACCAGACATTCTGCTTCGCCAGGTCGGTGTTTCGCGGCGGCGGCATGTGCGCCAGCTGCGCCCGCACCTGGTCCCACGTCGCACCGGATTTCAGACGCATCAGGATCAGGCAATTGTCCCCCACGCAAATCCCGTGCGGATCGTCCGGCATGAGCGGCGTCCACAGATCGGCAGGGCTGGGCATCTGCGCGCCCCGCGGCAGCACACCCACCACCGTGTACGCCTCGCCCTTCAGCAGAATCGTTTTGCCGAGGATAGAGGGGTCCTGGTGAAACGTGGTCCGCCAGAGGCCATAACTCAGCACAACAGCTTTGCCCGCGCCGGGCTGGTCTTCCTCTTCCGTGAATTCGCGTCCCAGCACCGGCTCAATGCCGAGCACATCGAAGTAGTGCGCTGAAACCCGCGCCCCGTGCACGTAACGGGTGGCGCCACCCTCACCCGCAGCGGCCTGGAGATTCCAGCCGTCGGTCATGCCAAAGGCATCGCCGGCGATGGCAGCGGTCGCTGAGGGCACATTTTGCTTAAATGCGCGCCAGGCGTCGTTGTCCGAAGAATCGTCGTCTTCGAATCGGGCCGGGTTCCCCTTCATTTCCTGGTGCGCCACCAGCGCGGCGATGCGATCCGGCTGCGGATAGGGCAGGGTGCGCAGGAGGAAGCCATCGAGGAGGCTGAAAACCGCGGTGTTGACGCCGATGGCGAGCGCCAGGGTGATGACGACCGCAGCCGCGAATCCCGGACTCCGATGCAGCTGCCGTAAGGCGAAGCGAAGGTCTTCGAGCATGACTCCTCTTTACGATGCGCGATTGGCGGCGGTTCCCACCTCGGCAAAATTTCTTCCTGCAGTCGCCGAGGTTTGCTGCGGGCTGTTCGCTGGCTGCCGGGTGTTCGCTGGTTTAGTCGTTTCGCAGCGCCTGCATGGGTTGGACGCTGGCCGCACGCCGCGCCGGCAACAATGCCGCCGCTAACGATACTGCCAGAACTCCAAAGGCCGCCGCCATGAGGCTGACCGGGTCGTGCTCGGGGAGTTTGTAGAGCATCGAGGCCATGAGCTTCGATCCGAACCAGGCCAGGGGAAGGCCGACGGCCAGGCCAGCGGCGATCAGCACCAGGCTGTCGCGCAGGATCATCCACAGCACCTGCGGGCGTGCTGCGCCCAGCGCCATGCGCACGCCAATTTCGAGGGTGCGCCGGCTGACTCGATAGGCCAGCGTGCCGTAGAGGCCGACCGCGACCAGCAACGCTGCCAGTCCGCCGAAGAACGCGCCCAGCCGCGCAAAGAGAGTTGGCATCAGGTACGACTCCTCGAACTGCGCGGAGAGGAGCATCGGCTGTTGCAGGGGAGCATTGGGATCGAGGTTGCGGACGATCTGGCGGATGGCGGGAAGCAGCGTTACGGGATTGCCGGCGGCGCGCACTTCGACGTCCATGTTCTCAACGTTGGGGTCCTGCTGGTAGCAATACCAGGCCATGGGCATGGGATCTTCGTCGGCGGAAGTGTATTTGTGGTCGCGCACCAGGCCGACGATCGTCGCCTGGCCTTTGCCCTGGCCCAGGATGTGGCCGATGGGCGATGCGCCTTTCAGAAAGCGCTTGGCCAGAGTCTCATTCACGATGGCCACGTTCATTGCGCCCTGATGATCGCCCTCGTTGAATTCGCGGCCTGCGAGCAGAGGGATGCCCAGCGTCTCAAAGAAACGCGGACCCACCGTATTGCTGCGCAACATATTTTTGCCGTTATCCCAGGGATACGCGTGACCGTCGATGGTCAGCGGGTTGTTATCGGACCAGCCTGTTCCTGGCCGGAGGTCGGCAACGCTGACGGAGCGCACGCCGGGCAGCAGGCTGATGCGTTGTATGAGGTCTTTATAAAAGGCAATCTTCTGCGCGCTGTCCTCAGAACCCACCGGATGCGCGCCGAACGCCAGCACGTGCTCGGGCTGCATGCCCAGGTCGACAGTCTGATAGTTGCGCAGGGTGCGGATCAGCAGGCCTGCTCCGAAGAGGAGCGCCACGCAGAGCGCCATCTGTGCAGCGATGAGGACCTTGCCGGTCAGCACCCGGGCGCGGCTCTCCGTTGCCTGATTGCCGCCGGACTTCAGAACCAGCGCGACCGGCGCGTTGGTGGCTGTGCGCAGGGGAGCCAGGCCGAAAATCAGACCGGCGAGAATGGAAACTGCCAGTGTGAACAGGAGCACGGCCGCATCCGGCTCAAGGCTCACTTCAATTCCGGACCAAAGCGCCAGCAGCCTGGTGGCCTCAAGAGCAAAGAGCCAACCCAGCCCCGCGCCTGCGACTACCAGCGTCAGACTCTCTGCAAGCAATTGCCGGAGGAGCGGCCAGCGGCTCGCGCCCAGGGCCAGACGCATGGAGAATTCACGTTCGCGCGCCGCGTTGCGAGCCGCAAGAAGCATGGCAATGTTGACGCACGCGATCACCAGCACGAGGGCCACCATTCCCATGAGAACGTGCAGCGGCTGCACGTAATCGCTGGTCGAGGTGCCGAGGCCACGGGCGGCAACCATGCCCAGTCCCAGACTTGCGTTGCCATGCTTTGTGCCTACGGTCTCCCAGGCTGCGTTGAAGAGGACGGGGTTCATGTGCGCGAGGGCCTGTTTCTGGGTCACTCCTGGGCGCAGCCGCGCGATGAACATCAGGTTCCACCAGTTCGGGCTGCCGTAGGTGGTCGCTCCGCTGGCAGGAACACCCCAGGCATTCAGCTCCGGCCGATTCTGCAGCGGCACCCACAGATCGGTCGCGGAGCCGCCCGATTCCACGCCAAAGAGGTGCGGACCGGAGACGCCCACGATGGTGAGCGGCACGCCGTTGACGTAAATCGCCTTGCCGATGACGCTGGGATCGCGCTGAAAGCGGCGGGTCCAATAGCCGTAGCTGATGACAGCAACGGGCGAGTGATGGTCTTCGTCCGCTGGTGCGAAGGCCTGGCCCGCCGCCATGTGCACACCGAGGGCGGAAAAGAAATTGCCGCTTACTTCGTCGGCCTCGATCTCCTCCGGCATATCGCCGTAGCGAGCTCCCACCTTGTTGAACGAGAGGGGAACGTAGGCGATCAGATCGGAGAAGACCGATCCGATCTTCGCGCATCCGGTTGTAGACGTTGATGCCGAAGGTGTAGCGGTAATCGCCGGTATTGCCCACGTTGTCCGGGCTGCCTTCGTGGGTGAGGTAGAAGAGCTGTTGCGGATCGCGCACCGGCAGCATGCGAAGCAGCACCGCATGCATCACGCTGAAGATCGCGGTATTGGCGCCGATGCCGAGCGCCAGGGTCAGAACCGCGGTGATGGCGAACCCCGGAGACTTTCTCATCTGCCGCCAGGCGTATTTCAGATCGCTCAACATGTTCTCCCTCCCAGGCTAACTCGGTGTTCTATTGGCTACTGGCTATTCGCTGCTTCACTCCGTCCGCAGTGCTTCCATCGGATCGACCGCCGTGGCGCGTTGGGCGGGCACTGCCGACGCCACCAGCACCATCAGCGCGGTGAGCAGAAGCGCGACCGCCAGTGCCACCGGATCCCAGGTACTGACGCCGTAGAGCTGGCTGCGAAATAATCGCGCCAACGCGACGGTCCCCGGCAGGGCCACCAGCACGGCAATGCCCGCGATCCACGCCATCTCCCGCACCACCAGGCCAACGAGCGTGCGTCGCGGCGCGCCCAGCGCCAGCCGTACGCCAATTTCGCGGGTTCGACTCTGCGTGGAATAGGCCAACACGCCGTAGAGTCCCACCGCTGCCAGCACCGCCGCCAGCACCGCAAACGCCGCCGCGAGAATGGCCAGAGCCCGCTCGCTCGAAGCGCTGATGTCCACCTGGGCGCGCATCGTCTCAAGGTCATCGACCACCAGCGTTGGGTCGAGGCTGTGAATCGCCAGCCGAATCGCCGGCTCCACGGGCTCGGGCGCTCCCACGGTCCGCACATACATGGCTAGTCCCACCGGGTGCTCCATCTGGGCATAGGGCAGGTACACGCCGGGTCCGATGTCGTCCCGGAGATTCTGGTGTTTCACGTCGCCGACCACCCCCACAATCGTGGTATCCGGCTTGTCGTCGCCGCCAATCATGCGTCCCAGCGCATTCGAAGGGGATCCATAAAACTTTTTCGCGAGCGTCAGATTGACAATGGCGACCTTCGGAGCGCCGCGCTTATCGGCTTCGTTAAAGTCTCGCCCCACCAGCATGGGCAGACGCAGGGTCGCAAAATAGCCTGGAGTGACGTTGGCTGTCTCGAAGTCGTTGTTTTCGCCTTCCACCGGCTTGTGACCCTGGATCACATAGCCGTTCACCTCAGAGTCTCCCTGCAGTTCCGGATCGGTGGTGCCGGCCACGCTCACGACGCCGGCAACCTGCCGGAGCCGCTCCAGCGCCGCGGTCATAATGGCGGGCGTGCGGTCTTCCCCATACCCGGATTCCGAAGGATCGAGCCCAAAGTTAACCAGGTTTCTGGTGTCGAATCCCACCGGCTGATCGCGCAGATTGCTCAGCGTCCTGACGAACAGGCCCGCACCACCCAGCAGCAGCACGGTGAGCGCGATCTGGACGCCGACGGCGGCTTTACGGAATCGCTGCGAGCTCTTCGAGGCGGTTCCCGTACTTTGCCGCAGCGCCCCGGCCAGGTCGGGGCGGAGGAAGTGGAGCGCCGGCGCAATTGAGAACAACACGCTGGCCACCAGCGCCACCGCCAGCGTGAACAACAATACCCGCGCATCGACTGCTGACGAATAGGCTTCCTTGCCCGGCTCAGCGCTGGTCATCAGGTGGACCAGCGTAAGCGTAAGAGCCGGCGATAAGGCGAGGCCGCCCGCCGCTCCGGCTGCACCCAGCAGACCGCCTTCGATAAGCAGCTGCCGAACGATGCGGCTGCTCTTCGCGCCGAGCGCATAACGCATCGACATTTCCCGCACGCGCGCCGCGGACCGCAGCAGCAACAGCGTCGCGATGTTCAGCGTGCACATGGCAATCAGCAGCCCCGCCATGCTCATCAGGATGACCAGTGGCGTTTTCAGATCGAGCCGATTGGGCGCGAAGCCGCGCGAATCGTCCTCCACCAGCAGCCGCGATTTGGGCGCGTACTCTTCGCGGAATTTCTCCGACGCGTCGGTGTAGAGCTTCACCTCATCCGTCCGCATTGAAAACCAGAGCGGCGCCAGGCTCGCCTGGGCCTGAGCAATGGTCACGCCCGGCTTTCTTCGCGCCACAATCGTCAGCCACAACGAACGCCGGTTGTCGAGCCGATGGCCGGGCACCGTCCACGGCATCGCCATCTCCGACATCGTGACCGGAACGAAAATCGCCGGCCTGTATCCGCCAATGGCGGTGCGGAAATTCTCCGGAGAGACGCCAACGATGGTGAATGGGTGGCCGTTGATCAGGAGCGACTGGCCAATCACCGACTGTGAGGCTGCGAAATGCGTGCGCCAGTAGTCGTACGTCAGCACCACTACCGCATTCGCATTCTTCACCGTCTCATCGGAGGCGTTGAAGAGCCTGCCTGCTGCCGGCCTTAGCCCCAGCACCTGAAAGTAGTTCCCGCTCACGATTTCGGCGTGCTCGTCTTCGGCCTGGTTGTTCCAGGAGAGGCCCACGTTGGTGCGCATGGTGGCCAGCACACCGCTGAACACCTGATTGCGGTCGCGCAGGTCTTTGTACGCCGGATAGGAGTAGTAATCGCCGACACCGCCGCCGAAGGCGCTCATGGAGCCGGAGAAGCTGCCGTGCCACTCCAGCCGGACCAACTGCTGCGGCTGCTCGACTGGCAGCATGCGCAGCAGGACCTGATCGAAGAGGCTGAAGATCGCGGTCGTGGCGCCGATCCCGAGGGCCAGGGTGACGATTGCCGTCAGGGCAAAACCCGGCGACTTGGCGAGCTGTCGCCATGCGTATTTCAGGTCAGCGAACAAGGGTTTTCTCCTTACTTTGGGGGACGTTGCTGCGGAACGAGCATGAAAAGAGGGGCAGTTGCCATGCCAATTTTCACTATTGACACGAGGGGACTTAGCGATCCTCGGCAGCGGCGTTTCTGTCCGCAATCGCTCTGGGTTGTTCAGAATTGGACAGGCTGGCCGCTGGCTGCTGGCCGCGGGCTGTCATTTCTTGCCGCGCCGCAGGTCGTCCATCAGGATGATGGCTTCGGCAATTTCGCGGAGTGGCTTGCGCTTTTGCCGGGCCTGCTTCTGCAGCATCAGGTAGGCCGCTTCTTCGTCGATGCTCAGCTCGCGCTGCAACAGACCCTTGGCGCGCTCCATGACTTTGCGCGTCTCCAGCTGATCGGCCAGTTGCGATTTTTCGTACTCCATGCGGGCCAACTCGACTTCCGCGCCGACCAGATAGCCGATCATGGTGATCAGCTTGATCTCGCGTTTGGAGTGGTGGTGCGGCTCGCGGTGCTGCATGTTGATGGCTCCTACCAGCTTGCCCCGGCACAGGATGGGCACCGCCAGGAATGCCTCGAAACGGTCTTCGGGAAGACTCGGGAAGCGGGCAAAGCGGGGATCGGCCCAGGCTTTTGCCGGAAGCGCGACCGTCTGCTTGTGCTCGGCCACCCAGCCGGTTACGCCCTGGCCCATATCGATCACCATGCGGTCAACGACATCGTCATGCGGGTTCTTGGAACCGCGCAGCACCAGCCTGTCTTTCTCGAGGACGTAGATAAAGCAGGAGTCGCAGCGTACCGCGGCCGTCACCATCTCGATGACGCGCTCGAGAACTTCATGGAATGGGTCAGCCGCCGCCATGCGGCTGCCGATATCGTGCAGCAGATCGATATCGCTGGTTTCCTCTTGCGTATGCACTAATTCATCCAAAGTCGTTCTACTCCCTGAAAAAGGCCTCGGGCGCGTGGGTCCTTGCTCTGAACGGCTGATCGCGCATCGGCAAAGAAAAGCCGACAGCTTTATCCTGGCACAAGATGGGCTGCAAGCAGCTTCTTTTTAACGGCAGCAGAAAGCAGTTGAGGGGAAAAACCAGGCTCCGGACGAATGGCCGCCCCGGGGTTTCACTTTTTCGGGTGAATCCTCTGCCACAGCCTGCGGATCATTCCTGGCGAAGCGGTGGGAGACATGGGCTTCGCTGCGGAGGGCTTGGGTGCAGGCACCCCTTTGGCTGGCGCGGCTAAAGGCTGGGCCGGAGGCTTGCTGCCGGTATGAGCTGGGTGCGCATTGCCAGGCGCGACTGCGCTGGTTTTTGCGTCGCCACCCGAGGCGGCTGCCGGCTTCGGCTGAGCATTGCCGGCGGCCGGAATCTCCAGCGATGGTGCAGGGTTGGCGCCTTCGCCTGGCGGTGGGGTCTTTCCGTCGGATGGAACCGGCGGCGCGTCCGCCGTCAGATATTGCACGATGAGCGAGATTCTCCGGTTCGAGGGATCGAGGGGATCGGACGGTACGCGCAGCTTCCGGTCGGCGTAGCCCCGCACCTGGGAAACCTGGTTCTCCCGCAGCCCCGAAGCCTCCATCACCCGGCGCGCCGCGTTCGCGCGGTCGGTGGACAACTCCCAGTTGCCGTATCCGTTCGCCGCGGCATAGGGCTGGGCGTCGGTGTGGCCTTCGATGGAGACTCGATTGGGAATCCCTCCCAGCTGACCGGCGATCATGACCAGCAGCTCGCGCCCATTCTTGTTCAGCGTCGCGCTGCCGGTATCGAAAAAGGTTCCGTCTTTGGTTTCGAGCAGCTCGATGCGCAGTCCCTCCGGGGTAATCGTGATCTGAATCTGGTTCTGGAGGGTTTTCAGGTCATTCATCTTGCGAATGGCCTCTTCAATCTTCTTCTTCAGCTCCGGAATATTCTTTTCGGTGAGGGCCAGGTTCTCGCTGGTTCCGGACTGATCGGTTCCGGTCTGTGTCGACTTGCCGCGCGGATCGTTGAAGTATCCGGCTACGGCCTGGCGCACCTTCTCGCTGGTGTTCATCAGCCAGAGCACGATGAACAGCGACATCATGGCGGTGACAAAGTCGGCGTAGGCCACCTTCCACGCGCCGCCGTGATGCCCGCCATGACCGCTCTTCTTCTTAATAACGATGACCGGCTTGCTCGACGCCATGCGCTCTCCTCAGGCCGCCGCTTCAGCCGGCGGTTTTGCGGCTGCCTGATTGCGGCAGGCTTCTTCGACCTCGGAGAACGATGGCCGTACATGCGAGGGAATCGCCCGACGGGCCACCTCAATGGCCACCACCGGAGGCTGCCCGCGAATAAAGGCCAGCATCAGCACCCGCAGCACATACAGGAAGGCATGCTCTTCGGCGGCCATCTTCGCCATGTTCTGGCTCACCGGCCCCACCAGCCCGTAGCACAGCAGAATCCCAAGAAACGTCCCTACGAGCGCGGCCGCGACCTTGCGCCCAATCTCCTCCGCGGGGCCACCGAGCGCGCCCATGGTGATGACCACGCCCAGGACCGCGGCCACGATGCCCAGACCGGGAAGCGAATCGGCCATGGTCGATAGCGCGTTCACCGGTTCCTCGGTACCCTGGTGCTGGACTTCCATGTCGAGATCCATCATCTGGTCCATGTCGAAGGCGTCCACGCCGCCGGTGATGACCATGCGCATGGTGTCACACACAAAATCGCGGATGTGATGATCCTTGATGAACTCCGGGTAGGGCTGGAAAATCGGGCTCTCGTCCGGCTTCTCGACGTCGGTCTCGATGGTCAGCATGCCACCGCGCCGCGCTTTTTGCAGCAGCTCGTACATCATGCGCAGCGTGGAAAGATACCGCTCCTTTCCGAAGGGCGACGCGCCGAAAATTCCCATGGCTCCGGCCACGATTTTCTTGAGGATCCGCAGCGGATTGGCGACCAGGAGGGTTCCCAACCCGGCGCCCCCGATGATCAGAAGCTCCGCCGGCTGCACCAGCACCGCGAGGTGCCCGTGTTCCATCAGATATCCGGCCGCTACCGCGCCGAAAACCACCAGAATGCCGATGATCGCAAACATGCCAGTGAGACGAACCTCCTGCGTCGGCCGTGGCAACGTGCTAACCAGCGCACGCAAACACGCCGCCATCGCCCGTGGCCCGAGCTTCTTCTGCTTTCCTCATCGGCGGAAATGGTGTCTGCAACAGCGGTGGGGCGGGGTGGAAAACCCTGCGCGACGCCTCCGCAAATTTCGCGTGACTTGCTGTCCCCAAACGGACACCGCTTCCGTTCCTGGACACTCACCTCCGTGCTGAACGGTTGCCTTCGCATTGACGGAACAACGACTTCCCCGTCTTCGTATCTGGAGTCTGTCGTGCTGCATTCTTTCTGAATCTCCGTCGAATGAGGAGGCCACCCTTGCTGCGTGACCTGAAGATCGCCATCCGCCACTTGTCGAAGTCTCCCGGCTTCTCCATCACCGCCGTGGCCACGCTGGCGCTCGGCATCGGCGCGACCACCGCCATCTTTTCGATCGTCGAAGGCGTGCTCCTGCGTCCGCTGCCCTTCCCTCATCCCGAGCAGATCGTTGCCCTCTCCGACAGTCTCAACGGCCTCGAGTTCGGCGGCAACGACGAAGCCGGTGTCACGGCCACCGACATCGTTAACTACACGCGCGGAACCCACAGCTTCACGGCGCTCGGCGGCTATCAGCAATATGGACACGAGCTCTCCGGAATCGGCGAACCGGCGCAGATCAGCGACGCCCGCTTGACCTCCGACGTCTTTTCCGCTCTCGAGGTGCAACCGCTTCTCGGCCGCGTCTTCACCCGGCAGGAAGACGATCAGCACCAGCAGGTCGCGGTTCTGAGCTACGCCACGTGGCAGAGCCGCTTCCACGGCGACCCCGCCATCCTCGGGAAAAAAATCCTGCTCGACCGCAATCCCTACGTGGTGATCGGCGTGATGCCCCGCAATTTCGAATTTCCCCTGGTACCGGGCCATTTGAACCGCAGCGAGTTGTGGGTTCCCATGAGCTTCAAACCGGAGGAACTCAGCGGTGGCGCCCAGGCCAACTGGAGCTATCAGATGGTGGGCCGGCTTAAGCCCGGAGTCACCGCCGCCCAGGCCCGCCAGGACGCCGATCGCGTGGCGAAGGAAACCATGCGGAACTACCCCGCCTTCATGGCCAGCCTGCACATCAGCGCGATCGTGCGCAATCTGCATGAGGACACCATCGCCCAGGCTCGGCCCCTGGTCCGCACCCTGTTTCTCGCGGTTGCGGTCGTTCTGCTCATCGCCTGCGCCAACCTTGCCGGCCTTCTCCTTGTCCGCGCCATCCGGCGTCGGCGCGAAATCGCCGTGCGCCTCGCTCTCGGATCGAGCGCCGCAACCCTGCTGCGCCAGGCGCTTCTGGAAAGCCTTGTCCTCAGCGTCAGCGGCGGCCTCATCGGTCTTGCCCTGGCGGCCATAGCCATGCGGGTGGGCACCAACCTGCTTCCGGAGACCCTCCCGCTGATTGGCAACATCAGCCTCGACTGGGTGGTGGCGGGCTTTGCCCTGGCCCTCGCCATCGTCACCGGCGTGGTCAGCGGCGTCGCTCCGGCTTTCGCGGCTATCCGCACCAGCGTGAACGAAACGCTGAAGGAAGGCGGCCGCACCGGTACCTCCGGCGCAGGACACGCGCGGCTGCGCTCCGGCCTGGTGATTGCCGAAATCGCCGTCGCCCTCGTCCTGCTTGCCGCCTCCGGACTTTTGCTGCGCAGCTTCGAGAAGATGCGCGAAGTCGGCCTCGGCTATCGCCCCGACCACACGGTCGTCGCAAATTACAACCTCCCGCGCAAACAGTACGCCACCCAGGCCGCCGTTAATCAGTTCAATCAGGAGCTGCTCGACCGCCTGCAGGCGCTGCCCGGCGTTACCAGCGTCGGCCTCACGTCTTTCCTGCCGGCGAATGGCACGCAGGGCAACTCCGCGATCGTGGGTGAGGGCTACGTCCCTCCAAAACCGGGTACTCTCGATCTCGCCTCTCCTATTCAGATCGAAGGCGACTACTTCAAGGCCATTGGGACACCCCTCGTTCGCGGCCGCCTGCTCACACCTGCCGACAACGACAAAGGCCAGCTGGTGGTCGTGGTGAACCAAACGCTGGCGCAGCACTTCTGGCCAGGCCAAAACCCCATCGGCAAGCGCATGCGCATCGGGACCGAGCAGATGCAGACCCCGTGGGCCACCATCGTGGGTGAGGTCGCCGACGTGAAAGAAGGCTCGCCCGATGCCAGTCCGCGCCTGCAGTACTACGCGCCCATCCAGCAGGCCGAGGGCTTGATCGGATCGCTGGGCAATCCTGCCACCGACCTGAACGGCAACGGCGGCTACATCACCCTCCGCACCAGCCTGCCGCCGGAGCTGATGGAGAACCAGCTGCGGGCCACTGTGCGGAGCCTCGATCCGCAACTCCCGCTGACCCAGCTCCAGACCATGGAGCACGCCATCAGCGACTCGGAAGCCCCGCGCCGCTTCAATACCGTGCTCATCTCCGCCTTTGCCGGGGCCGCTGTACTGCTTGCCATCCTTGGCATCTACAGCGTCATCGCTTTCACGGTGGCGATGCGCATGCATGAGATGGCGATCCGCATGGCGCTTGGTTCGCAGCGCTCGAGCATCGTCGGTCTGGTGATGATTTCGGGCCTCAAACTCGCCGCTGCCGGCAGCATTATCGGACTGGCCGGCGCCATCGCCGCGTCACGCCTGCTTAAGACCTTCGTCTTCGGCGTGAACACCCTCGATCCGACGGTGCTGGTGGCTGCCGCGTTCATGGTCCTGCTGCTGGCGATGGCCGCATCGCTGCTGCCTGCCAGGCGCGCTGCCGGCATTGAGCCGGTGAAGGCGTTGCGCTCGGAGTAGGGTAGAGTTGTTTGTACCTGCCCGCGCTCCCCCTGCCGGGCGCACGTAAATCCCCGTGCCTGCGGCCCCCTTCTCCTCCCGGCGCATGCATTGAGGTGCGCATGGAAGCGCAGACGGTCCATCTTTTTGTATTTAGCTCCATGGCGGACTGGGAACCGGCGTTCGCCATTGCCGGAATCAACAATCGCCGCTTTCAGCGCGAGCCCGGGCGTTTCCGCGTGGCTACGGTCGGCGTCACTACCGAACTGGTGACGACGATGGGCGGCGTACGGATCCAGCCCGACATTGCCCTGGCCGATCTCCGTCCGCATGCGAGCGCGATGCTGATCCTGCCTGGGGGGGACGCCTGGGAGCATAAGCAAAATGGAGAGGCCATCGAAAAAGCTGCAGAGTTTCTCTCCGCCCGTGTTCCTGTTGCCGCCATCTGCGCCGCAACCCTGGCGCTGGCGCGCGCCGGGTTCCTCGACAACCGCCTGCACACCAGCAACGCGCCTGAATACCTGAAGGCCACCGGCTATCGCGGCACCGCGCTCTATCGCAAAATCCCCGCCATCGCCGACGGCAATCTCATCACGGCGGCCGGCACCGCACCCGTCGACTTCGCTTACCAGATCTTCGGCACACTGCGCCTTTACTCGGACGCGACGCTCGATGCCTGGTATGCGCTCTACAAAACCGGTGACGCCTCGAAGTTCTACGCTCTGGCCGGCGCCGTCAGTAGCCGATAACGGACCAACCTAACCGTAGCCAGCCACGTCCGTAACCTCGCTACACTGATTCCATGGCGCTCGAATTCACCACCTCGTACCTCGAAGATTCCCTCACACTGTTCGCTTATTACAAGAAGCTGGCCGAGCGCGCCATGGATCAGGTGATCGATGCCGACCTTTTTGCGACCCTGGACAACGACGCCAATTCGATCGCCCTCATCGTGAAGCATATGGCGGGCAATATGCGGTCACGCTGGACCAACTTTCTCACCGCCGACGGGGAGAAGCCCGACCGCAACCGCGACAGCGAATTCGAAGAGCCGCCCTCGACGCGCGCCGAGTTGCTGGCGATGTGGGAGGCGGGCTGGGCCTGTGTTTTCGCGGCCATCCGACCGCTCACCGAGACCGACCTGGCTCGCACCATTACCATTCGCGGAGAAGCGCACTCCGTGATGCAGGCCATCAACCGGCAGCTGGCGCACTATCCTCACCACGTGGGCCAGATCGTCCTGCTTGCAAAGCATTTCGTCGGTGGCACGTGGCAATCGCTCAGCGTTCCGCGCAAAGGCTCAGCGGAGTTCAACCGCAAAGTGGCCGCGGGCGACGCCAGCCAGAGATAAGCAGGACACAGAACGCAGGACGCAGGACACAGGGTGCTACGCTCGTCACTCATCGCTGTACCCTGTTCCACGCACCCTGTACCCTGTTTTTCATGCCGACCCTGCTCCGCGATCTCCGCTTCGGCCTGCGCATGCTGCGCCGCAATCCTGGTTTCACTTTGGTGGCCATCCTCACCCTGGCGCTGGCCATCGGCGCGAACACCGCCATCTTCTCGGTGACCAGCGCGCTGCTGCTGCGTCCCTTCCCGTACCGCCAGCCGCAGCAGCTGATCAGCATTCGATTCGTTGACTCCGACAGCCGCCCTCTCACGCTCCTCCGCTACGAACTCCTGCGCGACCACGCCCGCACCTTCGAAGTGGCTGCGTGGGCCAATGACAATTTCAACCTCACTGGCGTCGGCGAGCCCGTGCAGGTTCCGGTGGCGCGCGTCAGCCCCAATTTTTTCTCGATGCTCGGCGTTCGCCCCGATCTCGGACGCACCTTCACCAACGATGAGGGCCGCCCTGAAGGCCATCCCGTCGTGCTGCTCAGCAACACGCTCTGGCGCACACGTTTCAACGGCAATCCCGGCATCGTCGGCAGCAGCATTTCGCTCGATGGCGTCCCGCACACCGTCATCGGCGTTCTGCCCGCCGGCGTCGAGTTCCCCTTCGTGGGCAAGGCCGACATCTGGACGCCCCGCTATTTCGAGCTGACTCTGATGCCCGCCGCGCGCATCCGCATGGGCGTGGGCTACCTCGGCTTCGCTGCGCGACTCGCTCCGGGAGCCACTCTGGCCGAGGCCAACGCCGAGCTTGGCGTGCTGGATCGCCAGTACCGCACCGAAAATCCCACGGCGCCTGACGCTGCTGCCTCGCGCGCCATGATCGCCACACCGCTGCGCGACATCGTGGTCGCCGACCTGCGCACCAAGCTCTGGATTCTCTCTGCCGCCGTCGCCCTCCTGCTGCTCATCGGCTGCGCCAACGTGGCCAGCCTGCTGCTCTCTCGCGCGCTCGCCCGGCGCCGCGAGCTGGCGGTTCGCGCCGCCCTCGGAGCCAGCCGCTCCGCGTTCATCCGCCAGATGCTGACTGAGAGCATGATGCTTGCCCTCGCTGCCGGTGTGCTCGGCATCGCGCTCGGTTTCGCGGCGGACCGCGCCCTGACCGCGTGGGGATCGACACAGCTGCCCGACGGCGTCCCTGTCACGCTCGACGCCCGCGTGCTGCTGTTCGCGGTCGCCATCTCCCTGATCACCGGCGTCCTCACCGGCATCTTTCCCGCGCTCCAGATCGCCCGCATCGACCTCAACACCACATTGCGCGATGAGGGCCGCGGCCTCTCTGGCAGCCGCTCCCGCGCACGCCTGCGCAGTTTGCTGGTCATTGGCCAGGTTGCGCTCTCGCTTCTGCTGCTCATCGGTGCAGGCCTGCTTGTCCGAAGTTTCGACCGACTTCTGCACGTCGATCCCGGCTTCGATGCGCACAACGTGCTGACCATGGGCATCTCCCTGCCTACGGAGAAGTACTCGAAGCCCGATCAGCAAACTGCATTCTTTGATGAAACGCTGCGCCGTGTCTCTGCGCTGCCCGGCGTTCGAAGCGCCGCCGTTTCCGCAGCGCTCCCGCTGAGCTTCACGCGCGTGACGCCGGTTCTGCCGGAAGGCCAGCCCGCCGTTCCTCTCGCGCAGCGTCCTTTCATCGACATTGAGGCCATCAGTCCCGCCTGGTTCGCCACCATGCGCGTCCCGCTGCTCCTGGGCCGCACTTTCACTGACGCTGACGACCTGCACGCGCCCAAAGTCGTCATCGTGAATGAGACCTGCGCCCGCCAATTCTGGCCCGGTCAGAACCCCATCGGAAAGACCTTCATCGTCGGGCGCGGCCCCGGCGCGTCCCAGGTAGTCGGCGTCTCCGCCGATGTGCGTAACCGCGGCCTCGCCGACGAGACGCAGCCGCAGCTCTACCTACCTTTCAAACAGCTTCCCTGGACGGAGATGAATCTCCTTGTGCGCACCGCGGTTCCGCCGCTGGAGATGGCCTCGGCTGTCCGCGCGCAAATCTCCGCGGTCGATCCTGACCAGCCGGTCACCGCTATCCAGTCCGCTGACGACCTCATGGACGCGGGCCGCGCGCAGCCGCGCTTCACCATGGTGCTGCTGGCTGTCTTTTCAATCACGGCATTGGCGCTGGCCGCGATCGGCCTGGCCGCCATGCTCGCCTGGACCGTCGTGCAGCGTCGCCAGGAAATAGCCATCCGGCTGGCCCTCGGCGCCGAGCGTCGCGACATTCTGTGGATCGTGGTCCGCCACGGCCTGGTGCTTGCCGTCAGCGGCATCGCCATCGGCCTCGCCGCCGGGCTTCTGCTGACTCAGCTCATGGCGAGCGTGCTCTACAAGACGAGTGCCCGCGACCTGCGCACCTTCGCTCTTGCCCCGGTTGTGTTTTTGGGGATCGCCTGGCTGGCCAGCTGGTTGCCCGCCCGCCGCGCCACTAAAGTCGGCCTTCTCGACACTCTCAAAACCGGCGGATAACGAATCAGTATCGCCCCATATCTTCTGCGCCACGATATAATCTCGCCAATAGCGTGCTCCCTTGAGGCCTTCAGCTCAGCGCGTCCGGCGAACCTCGGAAAGCCCCGGACAGATATCTCCTCTCCTGCTCTTCGTGGTCACCGCTCTCGTTCTCCTCGCCTTCTTTGCTGTCGAGCGCCTCGCCCGCGGCTTCCCCTGGCTTCAGCTCCTGAGTGGACTCGCCGTAGCCCTTGCCTGCGCCGTTCTGGTCCCGCGGCTGCCCAGCATCCGGCGGGCTTCAGCCTTCGCCCGCAGCGAGCATGCTCGCTTCCTCGCCGCGGCGGAAAACACCCTCGACGACTTCTACATCTTCGACGGCGTTGAGGATGCCACCGGCACCATCGTCGACTTCCGCTTCAGCTACATCAACCCCAACGCCGAGCGCCGCCTCGGCGTTCCCCGCGAAAGCCTTTACGGCAGGATCCTCACCGAAGTTCGCCCTTTCATGATCCGGTCCGGCCTCATCGAGCAGTACAGAGAAGTTGTCCGCACCGGCATTCCTTATACGTGCGAAGTCTTCATTGACGATGAGATGATCGAGGACACCTGGCTCAATGTCCAGGTGGTAAAGCTGGGCGACGGCGTGGCCATCACCAGCCGCGACGTCACCGAGCACCGCCGCCGCTCGGACCACGTCCACTATCTCGCCCACCACGACCACCTGACCGGCCTCGCCAACCGCACGCTCCTTTACGAGCGTCTCCGCCAGGCCATTCTGCGAGCGCAGCATCAGGATCACAAGATCGCCGTCTTCCTCGTCGACGTGGACAATTTCAAGCAGATCAATGACTCGCTGGGCCACACCGATGGCGACACCCTGCTGGCCACGGTCGGGCAGCGTCTGCTCTCCTCGGTCCGTGAGTCCGACACCGTCGCCCGCATGGGCGGCGACGAGTTCGTCATCGTCATGCCGGATTTCCGTACCATGGAGGACGTCGAGCGCTGCGGCCGCCAGGTCATCCGCAATGCCGCTCAGTCCATCCGTATTGCCGGTCGCGAACTTAGCGTCACCCTCAGCGTCGGCATCTCGATTTATCCCGACGGCGGCCTGAGTGCCGAAGAACTCCTCCGCAATGCCGACGCTGCGATGTACTCGGTGAAAGACTCCGGCCGCAACAGCCTGCGCCTCTTCACCGAAAGCATGGCAGCAACCCGCCGCACCTCGGCCTGATGGTTGCGCGGGCCGCAACCCATCCGCTACAGCTCGATTTTCACCGGCCAGGTCTTCCAGATGTCGGCGCAATAATCCCGGATCGACCGGTCCGACGAGAACTTGCCGCTGCGCGCCACGTTGAGGATCGACATGCGAGTCCAGCGATCGTGGTCGCGCCAGGCCGTGCCCACTGCGTCTTCGCAATCGATGTAAGACTGATAATCCGCAAGCAGCATGTAATCGTCCCGCGTCAACAGCGACTGCACGAGCGGCTCGAACAGCGCGCGGTCGCCATGCGAAAACTCCCCGCCCGCCAGGGCATCGAGAACCTCCCGCAGGTTTCCGTTTCCCTCGTAATATTCCCGCGGATTGTAACCGGCGGCTCTTCGCTGCTCCACTTCCTGCGCGGTCAGCCCGAAGAGGAAGAAGTTTTCCGCTCCCACCTCTTCGCGGATTTCGATGTTGGCGCCATCCAGCGTGCCGATGGTGAGTGCGCCATTCATCGCGAACTTCATGTTGCCGGTTCCCGACGCTTCTTTCCCTGCGAGCGATATCTGCTCTGACAAGTCGGCGGCCGGGTATACTCTCTGCCCCAGCTTCACGTTGTAATTCGGCAGAAATGCGATCTTCAACCGGCCGCGCACCAGCGGATCGCCATGGATGATCGACGCCACGGAGTGAATGAGCTTGATGATCAGCTTGGCCATCCGATAGCCGGGCGCGGCTTTTCCTCCGAACACGAACGTCTGCGGCTGAATATCCGCGTTGGGGTCGTGCTGGATGCGCTTGTACAGGGTCAGAATATGCAGAACTTTCAAATGCTGGCGTTTATATTCGTGCAGCCGCTTCACCATCACATCGAACATCGATTCCGGATCGACGGTGATTCCGAGGCTGTCGTGAATGTAGCCGGCCAGCCGTTGCTTGTTGTGCTGCTTGATGGCTCGCCAGTCGTGCATCAGCTCCGGATCGTCGGCCATCGATTCGAGCCGCCGCAACTTTTCGAGGTCGTGGACCCAGCCGTGGCCCAGCCGCGCGCTCAGCAGCGCTGCCAGCCGCGGATTGCTGAGAACCATCCAGCGCCGCGGCGTGACTCCATTCGTTTTGTTGCTGAACTTCTCCGGCGACAGGTCGTAGAAATCGCGCAGCACTTCAGTCTTCAGCAATTGCGTATGCAGCTCGGCCACGCCGTTAATGGCGTGGCTGCCCACGGCCGCCAGATGCGCCATGCGCACGTAGCGCTCGCCATTCTCCGCGATCAGGGAGAGCCGCTGCACCCTGCCCTCGTCGCCCGGGAATTTCGCTCGCACCGCTTCCAGGTGGCGGCGGTTGATCTCGTCGATGATCTCGATGTGCCGCGGCAGCAGCGAACTGAAGAGACCCAGAGGCCAGTGCTCCAGGGCCTCCGGCAGCAGAGTGTGATTGGTGTACCCGAGCGCGTGGGTTGTCACGTTCCACGCGGTATCCCAGTCCACCGCGTTTTCGTCCACCAGCAGGCGCATCAGCTCGGCGACGGCGATGGCCGGATGCGTGTCGTTCATCTGGATGGCAAAGCTGCGATGGAGATCGGCCAGCGGCCGCTGCGCGTTTTTCTGAATCTGAACGATGTGCTGCAGCGAGCAGGATACGAAGAAGAATTGCTGCGCCAGCCGCAACTGCTTACCCTGAATTTCCTCGTCGTTGGGGTAAAGGATCTTCGAGATGTTCTCCGACGAAACCTTCTCCGCAACCGCGCCGAAAAAATCTCCGGTATTGAAGGTCTCAAAGTCGAAGGACTCCACCGCCTGCGCCGACCACAGCCGCATGGTGTTCGCGGTATTGGTGCGGTAGCCCAGAATCGGCGTGTCATGGGGAACGCCGCGCACCATCTTCTGTGGAATCCAGCGCACGCGAAATTGTCCCTGCGCGTCGGCGTACCTCTCGGTGTGGCCACCCATGCCAACTTCGAAGGCGTCCTCCGGCCGCTCGAGCGCCCATGGATTGCCCAGGCGCAGCCACTTGTCGGCCGTTTCCACCTGCCAGCCGTCGCGAATCTCCTGATTGAAGATGCCGTACTCGTAGCAAATTCCATAGCCGATCGCCGGAATATCCAGCGTGGCCAGCGAATCCATGAAGCACGAAGCCAGCCGCCCCAGTCCGCCGTTCCCCAGACCAGGCTCGGCCTCCTGCTCGATGAGCGTGTTCAGATCGAGCCCCAGCTTGCGCATCGCCTCTTCGGCGTCTTCGTAAATTCCCAGGTTGATCAGGTTATTGGCCAGATGCGGCCCGGTCAGAAACTCCGCGGAGAGGTAGCAGACCACGCGTACATCCTGGGCGCGGTAGTTCAGAACCGTCGATATCCACCGCTCTACCAGCCGATCGCGCACCGTGTGGGCCAGAGCCATGTAGAGGTCGTTGACCGTCGCCCGCTCCCGCGAGCGACCCTGCACAAAGAACAAATTGTCCAGGAACGACTGGGCCAGCGCATCCACGCCGGGCGCTGTCCTTAGATCCTTCAACGATGCCTCCGTCTGCAACAAACCCGCTTCGGAATTCGCCATCGAACACCTCGCATCTTCCGCGCTCAAACCTTCCAATCGGCCACGCGGACCAGTGTTTTCACCATACGTCCGGCGATTGGCAACAGGGTGAAAACTCCGTCAAAAACCCACGCCGTGGTAACGCCCCCGGCCGAGTGCGTCGGAATGTCCATTTCTCGCCAACAGCAAGAAGGCTGCCTGGTTCAAACCAGGCAGCCCTGCGCTTACCGCCAATCGTCAGTTGCGATCTTACAGTTCGTCGATCGCCCTGGCCGCGGCGTCAATCGTCTCGGCAATCTTTTTGATCTGCTCCGGCGTTACGGTGCGCCGCCACACGCGCGCCACCACGGCAGCGCGCAAATTCATGAACGCCTTGGTCAGCTCCGGCGAACGTCCGCGCTCGAAGCCTTCGCTGGCTTCGTCCAGTCGCGCGAACAGCTCGTCGATGCGCTGTTTATTCTGTTCGAGGAACTCGAGACCTGCGGGCGTGACCGTGTAAATCTTCTTGTTGTCCGACGAGGTCGAAACCGATGCGAGGCCTTCTTCTTCCAGCATGGTCAGGGTTGGATAGATCACGCCAGCGCTGGGCGTATAACCGCCCGCGAGCCGCTCCTCCATCCTCTTCATAAGCTGGTAGCCGTAGCTCGGCTCCTCGGCCAGCAGCTTCAGGATGACCAGCTTCAGGTCGCCGGCATCGAACAGCCGGCCGCCGCCGAAACCGCGCTCCCAGCGTCCGTGGCGTCCCCCAAGGCCGTGCCGCCCGCGCGACCTCAGGCGCCTGCTCCCAGCCGCCAAAGAACCAGGCGCGCCGGCCTTCATGCTCGCGGTCATGCTCGTGGTGTGGGTGGCCCCGGCGTTCGCCGCAATCTTCTTGTCTTGCAAATCGTTGTTCGTGACACATGGTGTTTCTCCTTGCTGTGAATATATTTCAAGATATATCTTTTTGTCAAGATGGAAAATATATCTTTTCCGTTTTCCTGGAGCCCTCTGCGGAGACCGAGCGATTTCTCTTTTCGTCAGAATGACTTACCGGTTACGGCTACCCGCTACCCTTAGCTGTTCACCGGCATCTTCACCACAAATTCCGTGTGCCCCGGCTCGGAGCTAAAGCTGATCGTCCCTTTGTATTGGGCGGTCACGATCCGTCGGGCGATGTCCAGCCCGAGTCCGGTGCCAACGCCTGGGGGCTTGGTTGTGTAGAAGGGCTGGAAGATCTGCTCTCGAATCTCGGGCGCGATCCCCTCGCCCTCGTCGCCAATGCCCACGCAGATCTGGCCATTCTCCGACCAGGTGCGAATGCGCACCTTCGATCCTTCCGGCGCCGCATCGGTCGCGTTGTCCAGCAGATTAGTCCACACCTGGCTGAGCCCCGTACCCCGGGTCGTCATCTTTGGCAGGTCGGCCTCAAAATCCTTCTCGATCACCAGTTGTTTGTGCCGGAATTTGTGCCCGAGGATGATGAGCGTGCTCCGGATGCTCTCATGCACATCGATGACGTGCTCGCCGCTCTTGTCTTCGTAGGCGTATTTCTTCACCGCGATCACCAGTTCGGTGACGCGGCTCAGGCTCTCTTCAATCGTGGTCAGCTGCTGCATGGCGGAGATGAGCGCCTCCAGCCAGTTGAGCGCCATCTGCAGTCGTTCGGCTGGAAACGCTTCCTGTGCGCAAACCACATCGGAGCGACGCCAGCCGGCGGCTACCAGCGTCGGCGCGAGTTTCCACGCGTTGTTCACTCCGATGCTGTCCAGCCACTGTCCCAGCTCTTCTTCCGCGTCCGCTTCTTCGAGGCTGCTGGCAGGCTTAGCTTTCTCGAAGCCCAGCACTTCCTTCTGCATATCAAGAAGGCAGGTGGCCTGCTCGGGGGTCAGCGGAGACCGGCAAAACTGCATGCTCATTTCCTGCAGCCGCGTCAGGTTCTCGCGCAACTGCGCAGCCGAGCGCTTGGCCGCCGCGCCGGGATTATTGAGCTCGTGCATCAGCCCCGCAGCGAGCGTCCCCAGCGAGATCAATTTTTCCTTGTGCAGAGTCGACGCCTGAAAGGTCTGAATCCGCTGCGCGGCGTTAGCCATGATTCCCTGCCGCACCGTGGGGCAGGTGGCCATCAGCCGCCAGAAGCCTTCGCCATCCACGCGCAGCATGCGTATCGGCGTCGAGGCCACGCACTGCACACCGCTCATTTTCGCGCCCAGCAGCAGTGGTGCTTCGCCAAAGGTATCGCCATCGCGGAAGACCGCAATCGGCGTTTCTGCGCCATTGCCTTCAACGCGGACGGTACGGATCTCACCCTCAAGGACCATGCAGAACGCGGGTGCAGTCTTACCCTGCTCGAACACCAGCGCACCCTGCGGAGCCTCCACCAGCTCCACCTCGCCCAGGCAGCCCAGATCCTCTTCCTTCAGCTTGCTCAGGATGGGTATCCGGCGGATGAGCTCGGAGAGCTCCTGTTGCGTAACTGTTCTGACCCTGGCTTCCGCCGTCGTGCTATCCATCTCCCCTGACCTTTTAGAACTGCGCCAAGTATTGGTGCATCATCTGCACCGCCATCGATCCTTCGCCTACCGCGGTGGCCGCGCGCTTGATAGACCCGTGCCGCACATCGCCGGCAACAAAAATTCCGGGCATCGATGTCTCCAGCAGATACGGCTCGCGATCCTCTTTCCACTGCTTCGGCAATTGCCCTTCCACACGCAGATCGCGCCCGGCGAGCACAAAGCCGTTGGGGTCGCGCATCACCCGCTCCGGCAGCCAGTCGGTTTGCGGCGCCGCGCCGATGAAAAGAAACACCGAACCCGCCGGCCGAACCTCTTCGCCCTTCGGCGTCCGGATCTTCAGGCTTTCCAGATGCCCGTCGCCCATCGCTTCCACGATCTCGCTCTGCGCTTCCACCTTAATATTCGATGTTCCAGCGATCTGATCGATGAGATATTTCGACATGCTCTTCTCGAGGGAGTCGCCGCGCACCAGCATGGTTACTTGTTTGGCCACCTGCGAGAAGTGCATCGCCGCCTGCCCGGCCGAGTTCGCCCCGCCCACGATGAATACCTGCTCCTCTTCGCACGACTGAGCCTCGGCCAGCGAAGCCCCATAGTAGACCCCTGCGCCGGTGAGCCGTTCAATGCCTGGCGCCTCGATCTTTCGATAGCACACACCCACCGCAATCAGGCTCACCCGGCAGCCGATCGATGCTCCGCTCGCCGTCTTCACCTGGCGGTACTGGCCATCCCCGGTGATGGCGACTGCGCCCTGGGTTACAAATTCCGCGCCAAACCGCCGCGCCTGGTCGTAGGCTGCGCGCGCCAACCGCTCGCCGCTGACCCCTGCCGGAAAGCCCAGGTAGTTCTCAATCTTCGAGCTGCTTCCGGCCTGCCCTCCTGGAGCTTCAGGCTCCAGCACCAGGGTTTTCAATCCCTCTGAAGCGCCATACACCGCAGCCGCCAGCCCCGCCATCCCCGCGCCCGCTACCACCAGGTCGTAGAAATCCTGCGTGGCCTGGGTGCTGAGCCCCACCCGCTGGGCCAGTTCCCCGTCCTTGGGCTGCACCAGCGACGTCCCATCGGCAAACAGCACCACGGGCAGCTTGCTGTCGTCCACACCGAATTGCTTCAGCAGGGCCACAGCCTGATCGTCGTGCTCTGGATCGAGCCACACATACGGCACCTGGTTCCGCGAGAGAAAATTCCGCACCTGATAATCGCGCAGAGAGTAGCGCGGGCCCACCACGCGAATCCCCTCAAAGGGCGGCTTGTAACCGTGGTTCCAGTCCTCCAGCAGATCGTCGAGCACCGGATACAGCCGATCCTCGGGCGGATCCCACGGCTTAGTCAGGTAGTAGTGGATGCGCGCGGTGTTTATGGCCCGGATTGCTGCCTCCGTGTCGGCATACGCCGTCAGCAGCACCCGCCGCGCCTGCGGATAGGTCGCCTGCACCCGTTCCAGCAGCTCCACTCCGGCCATTCCTGGCATGCGCTGGTCGCTCACGATCAGCGCTACCACGTCGCCGCGCTCTTTCAGCTGCGTGCAGGTATCGAGCGCCGCCTGGCCCGAGCCGGCGCGGAGAATCCGGTACTCCTGCCCGTATTTGCGGCGCAGATCCTGGACCACGGCTTCGAGCACGCTCGAGTCGTCGTCAACGGCGAGGATGATCGGCCTGGGCATCTCATTACTCCCGATTCCAGAGTTCTCTTACTAAATTACAGTTCCCTGCTGCTTTCTGTGAATTTCCACATCGCGTCCAAAATTGAAGCACGCCCTCAAACCATTTCGTTTCAGCACTAAAGCTTTTCTCTCTGGTTCCAAAAAACGTTACGACAGCCGTGACGTACGTCACAGGACCTTTGGCTCCGTGCGGGTTACTTTTGTCCCTGAATGATGGGAGAACTCCAGGTCATCGACGACAACCTTTCCGATGGTTCCACATCGGGAAGGATCCATTGTTCACCCGGCGCCATGTTGAGGCACTCGATGGGTTCGATGAGAAAACCCACGAGCGGATTCTGTTCCTCGGATCGATGACCCTTCTCGCGCGCTTTTCTCTCGACGCGCTTCGAACCCACCAGTCTCCGGCTATCCGGCGACGCACCATTTGAGGAAGCGGAACAAAGATGAACAAGCTGATACTTGCTGATAACCAGGCCATCTACAGAGCCGGGACCGCCAAAATCCTGGCCATGGAAGATGACTTCCGCATCATTGCACAGTGCGCCGAGGCTGACCGCCTCTATCCAGCTCTCGACACCTTCCGGGGCGCGATCGTACTCTTCGCGTCCACGCTCAAGCTCGAGCCCCAGGCGCTGCTCCCGCGCGTTCTCGCCGCCGGCAGCCGCGCCATCGTCATCGCCGAGAATGGCGAGCCCGTTCAGCCCTGGTTCAGCGCCGGCGTTAATGGTGCTGCCCATCGCAATGTCACCGGCCCGTCTCTCATTGAATGCGTCCGGCACGTCGGAGTGGGGGAACACAACGTCCGCGCCGTCGGCGTAGACTTACCCAGTGTCGACGAGGATTCGGTCGGCACGCGGGTGCGCGACCGCCTCACGCCCAAGGAGCTGAAAATCGTCGCCCTCATTGTCCAGGGCTGCAAGAACAAGGAGATCGCCGTCCGTCTCAACACTACGGAGCAGGTGATCAAGAACTACCTGCGCAGCATCTACGACAAGACCGGCGTCTCGGATCGTCTGGAGCTGGCTCTGTTCACCATTCATCATCGCATGCTGGCCGAGGCCGCTCAGGCAGTCGGCGAGCAGATCATGCAGGGCATGTAAGGAAAATTTCCGCTTCCTGGACGGTCTGCTTCTGTTTGGAGGCGCCGTTGCTCGCTCTGCGTGCATCCGCGCCTCCACCTTACGCTTCGCCGCGCAATCGGCTCACTGCCGGTAGCCTGTGGCCTGTAGCCGGTCCCCGGTGCCCGGTGCCCTGTCCAGTGACCGCCATCACTTCTTTCCCGACGCCGCTCAGGCATCCTGAATCCGTTCTTCCTGTTTCCAGGAAGGAATCGGGGGCTGCCTCTTCACACTGGGGAGTGGAATGTTGGCGGCCCCTTCGCATGTCCGCGCGAATTTCGGCATCGCCGGCCACACAGACAGGAACCGCCCCAGCTACAGGCTACTGGCCGATCTTCTCCGCCACCGACTTCGCCTGCGTGAACAGCAGCAGATAATCCGGACCACCGGCCTTTGAGTCCGTCCCCGACATGTTGAACCCGCCAAACGGATGCGCGCCGACCATCGCGCCCGTGCATTTGCGGTTGAAATACAAATTCCCCACGTGGAACGCTCGCCGCGCGTGATCGAGCTTGGTGCGGTCCGTCGAATACACGGCGCCCGTCAGCCCAAACTCCGTGTTATTGGCAATCTCCAGTGCGTGATCGAAGTCCCGCGCCTTGATCACCGCCAGCACCGGGCCAAAAATCTCTTCCTGCGCGATCCGCGCATTGGGCGCAACATCGGCGATGACTGTTGGCGCCACGTAGTAACCCTTCTCCGACGTCTCGATTGCTTTGCCCCCGGCCACCAGCCGACCTTCCTTCTTGCCGGTCTCCACGTAGCCGAGGATCGTCTTCATCGCCGCTTCGTTCACCACCGGCCCAAGGTTGTGGTTCGCCGCCGGATCGCCGACTGTGAGCTTCGCCACGCTTTCACGCAGCCGTTCTACAAATGCGTCGTAGATCGGTTCCTCCACAATCGCCCGCGAGCATGCTGAGCACTTCTGCCCGCTGAAGCCGAACGCCGACGCCACCACCCCGGCGACCGCCGCGTCGAAATCCGCGTCCGTGCTGACGATAATTGAGTCCTTGCCGCCCATCTCGAGAATCGTCCGCTTGATCCAGATCTGCCCTGGCTGCGTCTTCGCCGCGCGTTCGTGGATGTCGAGTCCCACTTCCTTCGATCCCGTAAACGCAATGAACCGCGTCTTCGGATGCGCAACCACCGCGTTGCCAAACGACGCGCCCGATCCTGGACAGAAATTCACCACGCCCGGCGGCAAACCCGCCTCTTCGAGCACCTCCATAAACCGCGCCGCGATGGTCGGGGAATCGCTCGAGGGTTTCAGCACCACTGTGTTCCCGGTCACGATGGCCGCGGCCGTCATCCCCGCCATGATCGCGAAGGGGAAATTCCACGGCGAAATGACTGCGCCCACGCCCAGCGGAATGTAGAGCAGCTCATCGTGCTCGCCTGGCAACTGGATGGGCGCCGTTGCGCCAGCGAGCCGCAGCGCCTCCCGCGCGTAGAACTCCAGAAAATCGATGGTCTCGCCCACATCGGCGTCCGCCTCGGCCCAGTTCTTCCCCACTTCGTAGGTCAGCCATGCGCAGAAGTCGAACTTGCGCTCGCGAATCATCTCCGCCGCGGCCAGCAGCAGGGACGCCCGCTCCTCGGCCGGAACATACTTCCAGGTCTCAAAGGCCTTCAGCGCTGCCTGCACCGCCTGCTCCGCATGCTCGGCGCCCGCCTTTTGATGAACGCCGACAATCTGCGCCGGCCGCGCCGGGTTGCGCGACTCGATCTTGCCGCTCGTCTTCACGCGCTCCCCGCCGATGATCAACGGATACTCATGCCCCAGCTGATCGCCCACCCGCACCAACGCCTCGCGCATGGTGTGGGCGTTGTGAGGCTCGGAAAAATTTGTGAACGGCTCGTTGCGGAACGCGCCCTTCGGGGTGCGCCGCAGAATAACGGTGGGTTGCTCCAGTGTCGCCATAACTTTGTCAGTTTAGTCCCAAAACCTGGAGCGCGCTGCGCCGCCCTGGCCCGCTCGCCCCACCTTTGGCCATCGCGCTCAGCTGTTTCAGGTCCTCGGATTCGCCCATTCCCGGCAGCAGGACTTGAGAGGAACAAGTCGCCGCGATGCGCGGACGTGACATGGAAGCCGCAGCGGCCCAGGTAGTCGGTCAGCATCGAGCAAAGCTCGACGTCGTCGGTCCATGAGCAGAATGTCTTCCACAGCGGTTCTGTTCGCACCTATCCCGTCAAACGTCGACCCGACAAGAGAAATGTAACGAATCGTCACCCCGGCTGTGACACTTCATTACACGACATTACCTTTTATGACCGCACGGCAGCTCGACTCGGGTTCTGCTGAATATGGCTGCTGTTTTATCCCGGCGGCAATGCCCTATGAACAAACCAAGCGTCTCCGCAATCTTCTCTCTGCTGCTCGTAATCTGCAGCGTCGCATGCCTGGCGCAGACCCCCACCGGCGGCGTTCGCGGCGTGGTCACCGATCCTTCCGGCGCGCTCGTTCCGTCCGCCAATGTGGTCCTGACGAACAGCACTGGTGGGTCAAAATCCGCGACCAGCGGCGCCGATGGCGTGTTTGCCTTTGAGCACCTGGTTCCGGGCCGTTATTCCGCCTCGGTTACCGCGACCGGATTTGCTGCTCTCAGCCTTCACGACATCATGGTCTTCAGTGACAGAACGACGCCGGAAAATGTCACCCTGCAGCTTCCCGTGGAACAACAGCAGGTTCAGGTGAACGACCAGGCGCTGAGTGTCGATACCAGCGCCGACAACAATGCCAGCGCCATCGTGATCAAGGGCAAGGATCTCGACGCTCTTTCCGACGATCCTGACGAACTGCAGAATGAACTGGCCGCGCTGGCCGGACCGGCGGCGGGTCCGAACGGCGGACAGATTTACATCGACGGTTTTACAGGCGGGCAGCTTCCGCCGAAATCTTCGATTCGCGAAATCCGCATCAATCAAAATCCGTTTTCGGCGCAGTACGACAAGCTGGGCTACGGCCGCATCGAGATTCTGACCAAACCCGGGACCGACAAGCTGCACGGCATGTTCATGATCAATGGAAACGATTCGGCCTTTAATTCGCTGAACCCGTTTGTCACGAACGAGCCGCCGTACTACACCACCTTTATGATGGGCAGCGCCAGCGGTGCTCTGACAAAGAACGCCTCGTGGTTCGCCAATGTATTCGATCGCAATAACCGGTCCAACTCCATTGTGAATGCCGAGCTGCTGAATTCCGGCGGCACGGTCTATAACTACACGGCTGCAGTATCCAATCCGCAATCGCGTCTCGACGTGAGCCCGCGTGTGGATTTCCAACTGGGCACCAACAACACTCTCAGTGTGCGCTATATGTTCGACCGCCAGGCGGAGACGAACAGCGGCGTCTCGCAGTTTGCTCTCGAGACTCAGGGATATAACGTCCTCAACTACGAGAACACGATTCAGCTCAGCGATACCCAGATCCTCAGCCCCAGCATCGTTAACGAGACGCGATTTCAGTACACCCGGGATCGCGATAACCAGACGGCACAGAACAGCGATCCGACCGTCACCGTGCAGGGAGCTTTCACCGGGGGCGGCAACAATGAGGGTACCGTCCGCGACAATCAGGACCGCTACGAGTTACAAAACTACACCACAGCGGCGGAGGGAAAAAACGCGCTGAACTTTGGAGCGCGCCTGCGCCTGACAAGGGACGCTAACTACTCCACATCGGGATTTAACGGTAATTACATCTACTCCTCGCTCGACGCCTATGCAGCGGGCACGCCGTCGGAGTACGACGTGACGACCGGGATCCCCGCAGCGGCCGTGAATCTGTTTGATGCGGGGCTATTCTTCCAGGACGACTTCAAGGCGCGGCAGAACCTCACGCTGAGTTATGGGCTGCGTTTTGAATCGCAGAACCGGATCAGCGATCATGCCGACTGGGGGCCGCGCTTTTCCTTTGCGTGGGCTCCCATCGGGCACAACAACGGGCATCCTGCCAAAACTGTGATCCGCGGAGGCTATGGCTGGTTCTTCGATCGGTTCAGCTCCACGTATGTTCTGGACGCGATCCGCCAGAATGGCGTGAACCAGCAACAATTCGTAGTCAAAGATCCGGACTTCACGCAGAATGCGCCGTCGCCTTCGACGCTGGCCTCGCTCAGCAGTGTTGCTCCTGCCGTCGTTCAGGTCGCGCCCAATCTTCGGGCTGCCGTCAACATGCAGGCCGCGGTCGGGATCGAACATCAGTTCGGCAAAGTCGCCACAGCATCGGCAACCTATATCAACTCACGCGGCGAACACCAGTATCTGAGCGACAACATCAACGCCTTTCTGCCGGGGACTTACGATTCGTCCACCGGAACGGGCACGCGACCGAACGGGATCAATGAGAATATCGACCAGTTCCAGTCGGGCGGAATCTACAATCAGAATCAGCTTGTCCTGAACTATGCCGTGCGAGCCAGACGCGTTTCACTGTTTGGGTTCTATATGGTGAACCTCGCCAAATCAGACACTTCCGGCGCCACTTACTTTCCATCGAACCAGTTCGATCCGCGGGCCGACTATGGCCGCGCCAGCTTCGACGTTCACAACCGATTCCTGCTGGGGGGGAATTTTCAGGCGCCTTACGGAATCTCGCTCAGCCCGTTTCTGGTTGCAGACTCGGGCACGCCGTTCAATATCACTATCGGTCAGGATCTCAACGGCGACAATCAGTACAACGACCGTCCGGCCTTTGCCACGGCGGCCAGCACCGATACCGTCGCGACGAGCTACGGCACATTCGACCTCGATCCCGCGGCAGATGCGAGCCGCGTTCCCTACGATCTCGGCAATGGGCCCGGACAGCTCAGCCTCAATATGCGAGCCAGCAAGTCAATCGGGATCGGTCCCCGCGTTGAACGAGGTGCGGGCGCTTCAACTGGCGGACCCGGTGGACCCGGCGGCGGTCCTCCTCCCGGGGGCGGTCCGCGTGGAGGCGGTCCCGGCGGCGGATTGGGTCCAGGAGGCCTGAGCGGTTCTGGCGGACCGCCTCGACTCGATCAGGAACTGCCACGCCGCTATTCGCTCACCTTCGCGGCCATGGGACGCAATGTGTTTAACAATGTGAACCTGGCGCAGCCGGTAGGCGTGCTGGAATCGCCCTTGTTCGACAAATCCAACGCTCTGTCCGGAGGGTTTTTCTCTTCGCCGGCGGCGAACCGCAGCATCGATCTGCAGATGTCCTTCAGGTTCTGATCGAATGCGAAGTGCCGCCAGACGACCTGCACCTGGTTTCCGCGAACCGAAAAGCAGTCGCCACTGCGATTCTATATATTGATGTGGCTCGAACCGTACGGAGCGGGTGAGCGCTGAAAGAGAGGAACAAAACATGGTGCGATCCCGATCGGCCCGGATGGTGCTTGTCGTTGGCGGGCTGGCCTTGTTCCTGTGGCCTGTGCAGCAGTCTGGTGCCCAGTCCACGCCGCAGAGGTCTCTGCTGGCGCTCTCCAAACGCAATCACACACTAGCCATCGTGGACCCAGCCACGCTGCGGGTGATCGCGCGAGCTCCCGTGGGGCCGGACCCGCATGAGGTGATCGCTTCGGCCGACGGCAGGATCGCCTATGTCTCGATTTACGGCGGCGGACGCTATCACGCGCTTTCGGTCATCGATCTTGTCGCGCAAAAAGCTCTGGCGGACATCGATACGGGAGCATTGAACGGTCCTCATGGTTTGGCATTCGTTGGCGGGAAACTGTGGTTCACTGCTGAGGGCGCAAAGGCCATCGCGCGTTACGATCCGGCAACATCGCGGATTGACTGGATCATGGGCACCGGTCAGAACCGGACCCACATGATCTATGTGAAAGCAGACGAGAAGCAGCTTTACACGACGAATGTGAGTTCCGGGACCGTGACGATTCTGGATTGGGTAACGCTGCCACCCATGGGGCCGCCAGGAATGCACCCCCGGCGGGCGCACCCCCATGCCGCCTCCGGGCGTGGGGCAAGCACGGATGGACTGGAATGAGACGGTCATCGCTGTCGGTAAAGGCGACGAGGGCTTCGACGTCACGCCGGATGGGCGTGAACTGTGGACGGCGGACGCGCAGGACGGCACGCTTTCCATCATCGATATCGCAAGTAAGAAAGTGACGGCCACGCTGAATGCGAAAATCTTTGGCGCCAATCGCTTGAAGTTCACGCCCGACGGCAAGCGCGTGCTGATCTCGAGTCTCGGCAACGGCAATCTGTTCGTCTATGACGCCGCGTCGCGGAAAGAGATCAAACAGGTGCCGATCGGTCATGGCGCGGCAGGCATTCTGATGGATCCTGTCGGAGATCGCGCGTTTGTCGCGTGCTCGCCCGACAACTACATCGCCATCGTGGATCTGAAAACGCTGGAGGTTGCCGGCCACCTCGATGTGGGCGGAGAACCTGATGGCCTTGCCTGGGCGGTGCGGCCGTAGATGCGCGCCATTCCGAGAACGGTCACGTCGCGGAGACCACTGGCAATTTGGCCGCGTCCCATGCAGCGAGTCCGCCTGCCATCTCAATCAGATTCGTAATCCCGTGCTGGTGCAGAATGCTGGATGCAATCGAAGAGCGGTAGCCTCCCGCACAGTGAACGGCGATGCGGCGCTCACGCGGGACTTCCGCCAGGCGCTCATAGATGTGATTCAGGGGAATGTTCAGGCTTTCGGGAATATGTCTGGCCTCCCACTCCCGGGGATTCCGGATATCGAGCACCAGGGGAGGATTGGCGCTCGCCAGCTCCTCGGCAACCATCGCCGCGCTCACCCGCTCGGTTAACCAAACCAGGTCCGGCCTTGCTGCAAGAGCTGCCATGCCTCCGTCGAGATAGCCGCAAACGTGATCGAATCCGATGCGGCCCAGGCGCAATGCAGCTTCCTGTTCCCGGCCAGGCTCGGCAACAATCAGGATCGGCCTGGCACGATCGAGCAGTGTGCCGGCCCAGGTTGCGTATTGTCCGCCGAGACCAATGTTGATGCTGCCGGCCAGATGCCCCTTGGCAAATTCCGCCGCATCTCGCACATCCAGCACCTGCGCGCCCGCGTCTCCCAGGCGGATCACTTCGTCGAGCCCAATCGGCCGCAAAACCCTCTGCAGGTTGCTGTCCAGCGTTACGCGCTCGCGCGTGTTCAGAACGGCGTCCCAGACAAAGTACTGCGGTGCATCCGGCTGGTCGGCCACCACCATGCGAACGAATTCATCCTTCGACATGGGCTGCAGCGCATAATTCATGCGCCGCTGATCTCCAAGCGAAGAAACCGTATCGGAGGAAAGCTGCTTGCCGCACAGAGATCCTGCACCGTGGGCCGGGTAGACCAGCGTCTCATCAGGCAATGGCAACAGTTTGTCGTGAAGTGAGTCGTAAAGACGGCTTCCCAGTTCATCGGCGGTCCATCCCAGCGACGCCCGCAGATCAGGCCGGCCGACGTCTCCAATGAACAAGGTATCTCCGGTGAGAACGGCGTGGGGCTTTGCCGCACTCTTCGCCAGATCGAAAACAAGGATCGAAATCGACTCGATGGTGTGGCCCGGTGTTTCCAGAACCTGCACGCGCATGCCTGGAAACTCGAGCGTGTCTCCATCTGCCATCTTCACGAAGGCATATTCCGCCTCGGCGCGCGCGCCAAGGTGAATGGCAGCGCCCGAGCGATCGCGGAGTTCCAGATGTCCTGCAATGAAGTCGGCATGGAAGTGCGTCAAAAAGACGTGACGGATGTGAAGGCCGAGGGCTTCCGCATCGGCCACGTATTTTTCGATATCGCGCTGCGGATCGACAACGATCGCCGTGGAGCTGGCCTCGTCCCCCAGCAGATAGGAGGCGTGGGCCAGGCACCCCAAATAGTACTGTTTCAAAATCATGGTGATCTCTTGTGATTCGCCTGACCATCGATTGGTCCGATTGCGACCCTGCCTCAGTGGCCTTTGTAATCGACGAACAGCTCGGGAAACTGCTCCTTCAGCGCTTCGACCTTCGGCCGATCGCAGACCAGGATGTAGGGATTGTCAGGATGATGCAGCGCGTAGTCCTGGTGATAATCCTCGCCTCGATAGAAACCCTGGAGCGGCGTCACTTCGGTGACGATCGGCTTCGGGAAGATCTTCGCCGCGTCGAGCTGGGCGATATACGCTTGCGCGATCCGCTTCTGATCGTTGTTCGCATAGAAGATCACAGACCGATACGAGGTGCCCACATCGGGACCTTGCCGATTGAGCTGGGTTGGATCGTGCGCGACCGAGAAGAAGATGCGCAGCAACTGGCCGTAGGTAATCTTCGACGGGTCGTAGACCACTTCAACGGATTCGGCGTGACCCGTGGTTTCCGTTGTCACCTGATCGTAGGTCGCAGTTTGCGGCGAGCCGCCGGAGTAGCCAACCGTCGTCGAAAGAACGCCCTTTACGCGCTCGAAGACTGACTGCGTTCCCCAAAAGCAGCCGCCCGCAAAAACGGCTTTCTCTTTGCCGGCTTTCGCAGCCAGCGCAACGTCGGCATTCGCAGCAGGAATCGGCGCGCGGCCGGCAGCCGAAGCCGAGCAGGCGGCGAGGGGAAGCAGCGAGACAGCAGCCAGAGTGGAGCGCAGCACGCGGTCGAGGAACATTCAGAACCCCCAGGGGAACCATTGTATGAGACGCGCCGATGACAGGTTCGTCGCAAATTCATCTTCAATTGAAAGCACCGTAACCCGCGCAAACAAGACCAGCATCGATGATGCGAAAGGGATCGCAGGAGACAGAACCTGCGCACCGGAGGAAATCGATGGCAGAGCATGCAGTGCACGAACATCGCCAGGCAGCGCATCATCACGGCCTGGCCGCGCATCACCATTCTGAAGCAGCGAAGCACCACGAAGCGGGCGATCATCAACAGGCTGCGCATCACGCGCATCTGGCGCACGCGCATCACGTCCACGCGAGTGAGCACGCTGAACATGCGGCGAAGCATCATCTAGACGCTCACGGGCAGTAAGCCAAAGCGATTAATAATTTCAGGGCTGGATCGTCGCGCACGACGATCCCCTTTTGGCGGGCCGCGAGCGAATCTGGTTTCTCGACGACGGCGGCGGCGAAGTTTTGCGAGCAGAAAAGGTCAGCATCAGACCGTCAACGCGGCCGTCGACGGTTCTGTATGGACTCATGCGGAGGCTGAAGCCGCTCCCGTCCTGCATCCGGCGATGACAGGGCTGGCCGTCGTGGATGACATCGAACATCGCGGCATCCAGGCCGCCGAGATCGATCCTGAGGCGGAGGTGCGGAATGGACCGGCCGATATCGGAAGGGGTGAGGCCCAGCACCGTTGCAGCCTTTGACGTAAAGCGCCGAACGCGCAGATCGGGGCCGACCATCACAATGGGCACGTCGACGTTATTAAGCAGATTGGTCAGGTCGCTCGTGACCTGCATGAGCAGATCGTTGCGGCTGGCGATTTCGCCGCTGATGTGATGCAGCAGTTCGCGAACCGAATCGAGCGCATCGCGATTGACCTCCAGTTGCTCGTTGGTGGCCTGGAGCTGCTGGTTGGAAAGCTGAATTTCCCGCTGGATCGACTCCAGTCCGTCGCCGGCGACGCCATGCGCCCGGGGAGCGGAGGCACGGGGGACTTCAGCGAGAGGAATATGGCGATTGGGTTGAGTGCTGCCCTGCCGTAAGACTGCAGAATTCCCCGAAAACAGGGACTCACTTTCGAGGAGAGTCTCCGGTACAGGAACAATCGAGCTGTATGCGAGCTTTTGCGATGCCACCTTTGAATCCTCATTAATGAGTGCGAATCACCGGGCCCCCGGATTTGTTCGTGGAGAGAGCCATCACTTCGAGACGCAGAGCTTCGAGCGACGCTGAAACTTCATCGAGGAGAGCGAGATTGATATTTCGCAGCACGCGGGCAGTTTCCATAGCGCAGGCCAGCGAAGAGAGCGAGTCTACCGAAGTTGCACGGTTTGGCGCCAGCTCAGCGCGGCTGGAGCAGCGCATAGCCACCCACGCGTCGAGATCGCGGGGACGGGCGAGAACGGCTTTCTTGTTGGATCCCTGAGGCCGCCGAACGGGAAGGCCGAAGTCCTGTTCCCAGCGCTGCACTGTGCGGACGCCTTTGCCCATGTAGCGGGCAATTTCTTTCCACGATGTGAGAACCGCAGGCGAAGGGTCAGGGTTGTTCACGAAATGCGAGGCTGCGTGATGCGCGGTGATAGTCGCGGGGTTCAGGGCACTGGTTCCTGGATTCATAGCGCGCTCCGGGTCGGGATTGCAGGGGTCCAATGCACTACGGTGCGTTCGTTTATGAATCTTCGAAATCGGATTCGGATGCCTGGAGGTTGCTGATTTTCTTTATCCCTGACTAACGCGTTTTTGGCTCTATTTTGCGCCGGGGATGGGAGGCAGATTTGAGTGCGGAGCGCGCAGATGGGGCCAGGAGGGGCCTTTCGGGAAGTCTCCCAGGACGGGCTGATCAGCGGCGAACCAGGGATTATTCTTGAGCCACAATGCGCTTGTTTATTGGGATCCCGATGTCGCTTGAGACGATGAAAACGTTGTCACAGGTGCGGGAACAGTGCGAGGCGACAACAACCGGTCTGCGATGGTCGGCGGCGGAAAGCGGGCATGTGACGCTGCAGTTTCTGGGGCAGGCGAGCGACGAGCAGGCCGATTGCGTTTTGGAAAGGCTACGCATGATCGAGGCAGTGCCGGTTCCGGTACGGATCGGGGGGCTGGGATTCTTTGAGCGGGCCGGTGTTTTCTGGGCCGGCGTGGCACTGACGCCGGAGTTGCTGGCGCTGGAGCAGAAGGTGGTCGCGGCGACGCGGCAATGTGGTTTTATGCCAGAGGAACGGGCCTACAACCCGCACGTCACGCTGGCGCGCGCGAAGGGTCGAGGCGGAGCGGGAGCGGTGGCGCCATTGAAAAGAGCAGTGGAGCGGGGAAAGACGGAGATAAAGGCGGCGTTCACGGCAGGAGAGTTCGTGCTGTACGAATCGATTCCGGGGCCGGAGGGATCGCGGTATGAGGTACGGGGTCGGTTCGCGTTGACGGGCTGAGCCGGCGATTAGGCAGGTTCGGGGATGACGCGCATGCGGCCCAGACCGAGGATGTAGCCTGCGATTCCGATAGCGAGCACGATGGCGGCGATGAGAAACGACGCGCGGAAGTTGTGTTTGCCAGCGAAGTAGCCGGTAACGATGGGCGCGGAGATGGCGGCCAGTTGGGTGGCGAAATTCATGATGCCGCCGACGCGGCCCACACTTTCGCGTGGCGCGATGAGTGAGGGCACCGACCAGCCAACCGGAGCCATTGCACCCAGGCCGGCCATGGCGATGCTGATCCAGATGAGGGCCGCGCGGGGAGTGTGTGCAAAGCCTGCGCCGTAGAGGGCCGCTCCAAAGGCCAGACCGCCGACGAGCACCGATTGACGAACAAGCCAGGGGCGCGCGCCCTTTCTCACAAGAGCGTCGACCATCCAGCCGCCGATGAGCAGGTCGGTGACGGTAGCGATCATCCAGGGAATGCTGGTGTCGAGCGCGGAGTGAAGCAGATCGACGTGGAGGCTCATGGAGAGATAGCTGGGCAGCCACGTGAGTACTAAATAGAAGACGTAGTTGTAGGCGGCGAAGCCGATGGTGCAGCCGATGACTTCGCGCTGCCGCATCAGGTAGAGGAGCGGAGCGCCGTGGATGTGGCGTGCCGGCGCGGATTCCGGCTGGGCTTTGCCTTCGGCGAGTAGTTGGCGTTCGGCTGGGCTGAGGTGCGGGTCTTCACTGGGATTGCGGTAGACACCCCAGAAAAGCAGGAAGTAAACGAAGCTGAGGACGCCGGTGAAGATGAAGCTCCAGCGCCAGCCGAATCCGATGAGGAGCAATCCCAGCAGAGGAACGCCGATGGCGGAGGCGAACTTCGCCGCGGCGTCATTGATGGAGGTGGCGAAGCTGCGCTCGCGCTCCGGGAACCAATAGCCGACGGCTTTGGCGTTCGCGGGGAATGTGGGCGCTTCACCGATGCCGAGCAACAAACGCGCGGCGAAGAAGCTGCCGACGCCGGTGGCGAGGCCCGAGGCGAAGGACGCCATGCTCCAGAGGAATGCAGCGACCCGCCCGATACGCCGCACGCCCCAGCGGTCCAGCATGACGCCGATGGGAATCTGCAGCAGGGCGTAGGTCCAGTTGTAGGCGCTGGAAAGTACGCCAAAGGTGAGCGCGGAGATGCCCCACGCCTCACGCAGGGCATCGTGGGCCACGGAGATGTTGACACGGTCGAAGAAATTGATGAGAACGCCGATGCCCAGCAGGATGGCGATGCGCCATCGACGATGCCGGCCGTGCACCAGCGAGTCAGAGGCAGAGTCGGTCACCTGGAGATTGTATCGGGCGAGTTTTGGGGGACTGGGGCAACCGGCTCGGTCACCGAGATGCGCTGGGAGCCAGAACCTTCTCAGCAGTGCTAGAGTGAGGCGCAGACTTCTGGCGGCCGCCGTTCGATGACAACCCTGAAGAACATTCTCTCTCTGTTGCGCCGACAGTACGGCGCTCCTGCGCGTCCGCCAGCAAGAGGTCCCTTTGAGTTGGTGATTTGGGAGAACGCCTGCTATCTGATGCCGGACGAGCGGCGGCGCGAAGTGTTCGAGGGATTGCGTGCGCAGATAGGGCTTAGTCCGCAGGCGATTTTGGCGGCGGATCCTGAGATCTTGCTGCGCTGGGCGACGCGCGGAGGGATGCGACCGAAAGTTCGCGTATTCCGGTGGCTTGAAACCGCGAGGATCTGTCGCGATCAGTTTGGCGGCAACCTCAATCAGATACTCGAACTGCCCTGGGCACAGGCAAAGAAGGCACTGAAGCAGTTCCCAACCATTGGCGATCCGGGCGCTGAAAAAATCCTGACGTACTGCGGTGTTGCTTCGGGCCTGCCGCTGGACTGGAACGGCGTTCGCGTCCTGAGCCGCCTGGGTTACGGGCGCGAGCACGCAAAGAACTACGGCCGGACTTACAGGTCCGTCCAGGAAGCCATCGCCGCGGAGATTCCGAAGGACGCAGCGAAGCTGGCTGAAGCGCACCTTCTGCTCCGGCAACATGGCAAGGAGATCTGCCGAAACAACGAACCCTGCTGTTTCGACTGCAGGGTCTCAGCGATGTGCCAGTATCCGGCAAAGCGGATGAAGAACATCCTGCGGGCGTAGGGACTGCTACTCCACAGCCTGGACCATGCCGCGGCCGAGCAGCACCTCGGCCTTGTCGATGAACGCGCGGTCGGCAGCGACGGTGATGCCTTCCGGCTCCATCACCACGCAATACTGGCCACGCTGTTCGACATTCAGCATCACGCGCGCCGGGCCAGGGGCGGAGACGACCAGGTCGTGCAGGTCCTCCAGCGTGGTTTCGCTCACGCGATCAAGCTGGATGCGGATGCGAATGTTCGTGGGCAGGCGAACCTTCACGTCTTCCAGCGCCTGGATGGAGGAAACGCAGAGTTTGGGCGCGGCTTCTTCTTCCGCGCGCAGTTGGCCGCGGATCAACACAGGGACTTCGATGCGCAGTTGTTGCGCAAGCCGCTCGTAGTCCTTGGGAAAGCAGATGAGGTCGATCTTGCCGCTGGCGTCCTCAAGAGCGGCCTGCGCGTAAAGGTCTCCGGTACGTTTGGATTTGGCGACCTTGAGGCCGAGGATGACGCCGGCAATTGCGATTTCGTTTTCCGGGGCCTGACCGCGGCGGCCATTCGAGGGCGGTGGCTTCATCTCCAGGGCTGCCGACACGTCGACAACGCCCGGCAGGTTGCGCAGCTTCTCTGCATACCTGTCGAGGGGATGGCCGGAGACGAAGAAGCCGAGGACTTCTTTTTCAGCGGCGAGGCGCTGGCTCTCGTCCATATCGGGGACGTTGGGCAGATCGTCATGTTTGGCGTCCGCCGATGGCGCGCTGAAGATACCGAAGAGTCCGCCCTGGCCGGCCTCGATGTCGCGCTGGGCCTTCTGCGCGCGCTCCATGGTCTTGTCAACGGCGGCCAGGAGCTGTGCGCGGCGGCCAAAGGAGTCGAGAGCGCCGGCTTTCACGAGAGATTCGATTACGCGCTTATTGAGGAGCCGCAGGTCGATCTTCTCGCAGAATTCCTGGAACGAGGCGAAGCTTTTGCCTTCTGCAGCGAACGCCGCGCGTGCGGAGAGGATCGTTTCGATGGCATTGCGGCCCACGTTCTTGATAGCCGTGAGGCCGAAGCGGATGGCGTCGCCGTGCGGCGTAAAGTCGGCGTCGGAGTAGCGCACGTCGGGCGGTTCGACGCGGATCTCCATCTCGCGGCACTCCTTGATGTACTTCACGACGTTTTCCGGCTTCGATATTTCCGATGTCAGCAGCGCGGACATGAATTCGACCGGATAATGCGTCTTGAGATAGGCCGTTTGATAAGCCACCAAAGCGTAGGCCGCAGAATGCGATTTATTGAAGCCATAACCTGAGAACTTCGCCATCTGATCGAAGATCTCGCCCACTTCGGCTTTGGGATGCCCCAGCGCTGCCGCACCTTTCATAAAGCGGTCGCGCTGCTCGGCCATGGCTTCGGCATTCTTTTTTCCCATCGCCCGCCGCAGCAGATCAGCCTCGCCGAGCGAGTAGCTCGCCAGCACGTTGGCGATCCGCATCACCTGTTCCTGATAGACGATCACGCCCAGCGAATCCTTCAGAATTCCTTCGAGCTCCGGCAGCAGAAACTCCACCTTGCGCCGTCCCCATTTGCGCTCGATGAAGTCGTCGATCATATCCATCGGCCCCGGGCGATAGAGCGCATTCAGTGCAGTCAGTTCTTCCACCGAATCCGGTTTGTAACGCCGCAGCACGTCCCGCATTCCAGGCGATTCAAACTGAAAGATCCCCGAGGTCAACGCAGTGTGAAACACCCGCCGGAAAGTTTCCGGATCATCCAGCGGAACCATCTCGATATCCAGCTTTTCCCCGCGGGTCTGCTCGATCAGCTTCACGCAGTCGGTGATCACCGTCAGTGTGGCCAGCCCCAGAAAGTCCATCTTGAGCAGGCCCATTTTTTCGACGGCCTTCATGTCGTAGGCGGTGACGATTTCGTCATTTTTAGTTCTGCTCAGGGGCACCAGCTCGGTCAGCGGCTGCGGCGCGATGACCACGGCCGAAGCGTGCACGCCGGCTCCGCGCACCAGCCCTTCCAGCCTCTTTGCGGTGTCGATCAGTTCCTTAATCTGCGGCGTGCTGTCGTAGGCCTCCTGCAGCGGCGGCGAATCTTTCAGCGCCTGATCGATGGTGACGCCAATCGTCGTGGGCACCAGCTTGGCGATGCGGTCGACGTCGCCGTAAGGCATGTCGAGCGCACGGCCCACGTCCTTGATGGCGGCCCTGGCGGCCATCGTGTTGAAGGTGATGATCTGCGCCACCTGCTCGCGACCATACTTCCGGGTCACATATTCGATCACCTCGCCGCGGCGATTCTGGCAGAAGTCCACATCGATATCCGGCATGGTGACGCGCTCCGGATTGAGAAAGCGCTCGAAGAGCAGGACATTCTGCATCGGATCGATGTTGGTGATCTCCATCGCATACGCGACCAGCGAGCCGGTCGCCGAACCTCTTCCCGGCCCCACCGGAATACCATGGTCGCGCGCGTACTTGATGAAATCCCACACGATCAGAAAGTATCCCGAGTACTTCATCTGCTTGATGATGCCGATCTCAAAGTTCAACCGGGATTCGTATTCGTGCAGGGGCGTGCGCAGCACTCCGCGCGTCTCCAGGTTTCGGACCGCCGTCTCCAGCCGCTTCTTCAGCCCATTGCGGCACACTTCTTCGAAGTAGCTGTCAATGGTGTGGCCGGGCGGGACGGCAAACTCCGGGAACGGATTGTCGACTTTGTGCAGCTTGAGGTGGCAGCGCTCCGCAAACTGCATGGTGCGGCTGACGACTTCGGGCGCGTGCGCGAAGACCCGCTCCATTTCGGCCGCGCTCTTCACATAAAACTGGTCGGTGTCTAACTTGAAGCGCTTGGGGTCGTTGATGGACGCCAGGGTCTGCACGCAGAGCAGCACCTCGTGGGCGTGGGCATCGTCGTCACAGAGGTAGTGGCTGTCGTTGGTGGCAACCAGCGGGATGTCGAGTTCTTTTTCGAGGCGGAACAGGTCGGCGTGGATCTTCTTCTCCAGTTCCAGGCCCTGGTCCTGAATTTCGAGGAAGAAATTGCCGCGGCCGAAGATGTCCTGGTACTGGCCTGCGGTCGCGCGAGCCGCCTCGTACTTGCCGGCCATCAGGTTTTCACACAACTCGCCTGCGAGGCAGCCGGAAAATCCGATGAGTCCTTTGGCGTGTTCGGCGAGGTATTTCTTGCTGATTCGGGGCTTCTTGTAGAAGCCGTGAAGCGACGCTTCAGAGGTGATCCGGACCAGATTGCGATAGCCTTCTTCGTTCTCGGCCAGAACAAGGAGATGGTTATAGTCGTCGCCCTGTGGCTCGGCACGATGGTCTTCCTTCTGGCAGATGTAAAGCTCGCAGCCAAGGATGGGATGAACGCCGTGGTGCTTTGCCGCCTCAAAAAAATGGACTGCGCCGTAGATGTTGCCGTGGTCGGTGATGGCGACTGATTTTTGGCCAATGCCGGCCACGTGCTTGACGAGTTTTTCGACGTCGCAGGCTCCGTCGAGCAGCGAGTAGTCGGTATGTAGATGCAGGTGAGTGAATTCCGCCATGAGCTACATCTATTTTAGGTCGGAGCGCTGGGCAGATGCGCGGAGGATCGCGGCGCGCTACTGAGGAAAAGGCGGGGCGAAATTATGGGACTGCGTCGCGGTGCAACAAAACCCGTGTAGGATGAGCAGCCGCGGAGGTTTTCATGGATAGCGTGGTTACGTTTCTCATGACACAGAATCCGGAGGCGGCACTTGGTTTCTATCGCGACCGGCTGGGTTTGAAGTTCCTGCGCGACGACGGATTCGCTTTGGTGTTCGACATGAACGGCGTGATGCTGCGCATCGCGAAGACAAAGGGCTTTATGCCCGCGCAAGGCACGGTGCTGGGATGGGAGTCGCGCGATATCAAAGCTGCAATGAAGAAACTGGAACAGAGCGCGGTGGTGTTCGAGCGCTATCCAAACATGGGACAGGATGCCGACGGTGTCTGCACATTTCCCAACGGAGACAAGGTCGCGTGGTTCAAGGATCCCGATGGGAACGTGTTGTCCATCTCGCAACACGCGGCGTGATCCGGACCTGGGCTATCGCGGCATGTCGCGATGCGCGGTCTTGACGCTGAAGCCGTGGCGGGCAAGGCGCCGAGCGACCTCCTCGGCGATCATGACCGAGCGATGCTGTCCGCCGGTGCAGCCAAAGGCCAGCGTCAGATAGCTTTTGCCCTCGTTGATGTAATGCGGCAGCAGGAAGAGCAGCAGATCCGTTATGCGATCGAGGAACTCGCGCGTCTGCGGAAAGCCGATGATGTAGTTCTCGACCTTTGGATCTTTGCCGGTGAGATTGCGGAACTCGGGGACAAAGTGCGGATTGGGAAGAAAGCGCACATCGAAAACCAGGTCGGCATCGAGTGGCACACCCTTCTTATATCCAAAGCTGGTGGAGGAGATCAGCAGGTTCTTGCCGTCGTTCTCGCGAATGAATTTGTTCTGAATGTAAGTGCGCAGCTCATGGACATTGAACTTTGTGGTGTCGATGACGACGTCGGCGACGTTGCGGATCGGCTCGAGCAGACGGCGTTCTTCCTCGAGCAGGCCGGTCACGCGCTGTGCACGACCGAGAGGATGCGGCCGGCGCGTTTCCGAATAGCGGGCGAGCAGTGCGGCCCTGGAGGCCTCGAGAAAGAGCACGGTGGTGGGCAGGGTGCGGCGGATTTCGCGCAGGATGTTGGGGAACTTTTCGAGGCTCTGGCCCTCGCGAACATCCACCACGAGTGCGGCGCGCCGAATGTCGCGAGAGTGCGCCACCAGTTCGGCGAAGGGGGGCATCAGCATCACCGGCATGTTGTCCACCGCGTAGAAGCCCAGGTCCTCGAAAGCCTTGAGAGCGGATGCTTTGCCTGAGCCGGAAAGCCCCGTCAGGACGACCAGGTCGCGAGGATTGCCGGGCGCGCGCGAACGCGAATCCGCACCAGCGGCGCGCCGCTTGCCTGTTGTCTTCCGGCTGGGAGGCATGGCTCATCGTAGCATTCGTGAGTGAAATGGCGATGACTCGATCCGGTGATGACGGGGTTACCGCAGACTAACTGCGAAGGCTCGTGGCATGTTCCAGGACCGCGCAAACTTGTGCAATCTGATCGCCGGTAATGCGGTTGAAGAAGGGCAGTGCCAGCGTGCGTGCGGCGACGGATTCGGTAATCGGGAGGTGCGCCGTGTCGCGCCATGCCGAATAGGCAGGCTGCAGATGAATCGGGGCGAAGTAGCGGCCGGTGGCAATGCCGGCGACGGCGAGATCGTACGCGATGCGGTCGCGATCGGCCTGGCAAAAGGACTCGACGAGGCGCGCCAGGAAGACAAACCAGCTGAACCGCTGGCCTGGAGCGTCGACCGCGGGCAGGATGAGATTCGGATTGCTGCGCAGTCGCTCTCGGTAAGAGCGCGCAACCGCTTCGCGACGAGCGAGGATTGCATCGATACGGCCAAGCTGCGTGAGGCCCAGGGCGCACTGCATCTCGGAGAGGCGGTAATTAAAGCCGAGTTCTGCATGTTCGAACCAGGACCTCTCTGTTTCCGAAGGAGCACGCCCGGGAGCAGTTTCGTAACGGCCGTGGTTGCGTAAAGCGGCGATGCGGCGTGCAATGGTCGCGTCGCGAGTAACCACCATGCCTCCTTCGCCCGTGGTGATCTGTTTGTTGGGGTAAAACGCGAAGACGCCCGCGTCTCCAAAGGAGCCAACACGGTGGCCGTCGATCTCGGCGCCGATGGCCTCACACGCGTCTTCGACGACGATGAGGCTGTAACGCTTCGCAAGGGTGAGCAGGGAAGGCATGTCGGCCGGGCGGCCGAACGTATGGACAGCGACGAGCGCGCGGGTGTGCGACGTGATGGCCGCTTCGACGCAAGCCGGATCGAGATTCAAAGTGACGGGGTCAACGTCGGCGAACACAGGTTGGGCGCCCACGTAGCGAACAGTGTTGGCCACTGCGATAAAGGTAAAGGAGGGGACAATGACCTCGTCACCGGACCCTATGCCAAGGGCCAGCAAAGCCAGATGCAGCGCCGCGGTGCCGGAGCTGACACCGACAGCGTGCGGCACACCGACGTACTTAGCCATGGCGGCCTCAAAGGCCTCCAGCTGAGGACCGAGGCTGAGGCGTGTGGTGCGCAACACCGCAGCGACGGCTTCGATGTCGGCATCGGTGATGTCCGGCGCCGAAAGTGGAATCTCCGTCGCGGTCATGACGGCGTCCGGTTCAGGTCCGGGGTAGCGCGCTTGAAAAGCAGTTCCTGGCCGAGCGGGCACGTCGTCAACACCTGGATGATCCGCTCCGCCGCGTGGCCATCGCCGTAAGGATTGGTCATGCCCTCGAGAGAAGTGCGAAACTCCGAGCTGCGCGCCTGATCGATCCGGGCCAGGATCGCAGCCGTTTCGGGCGGGGCGTCGATAACGTTGCGAGCGCGCTCCCGTCCCTTCTGGCGCAGGCCAACGTTAACAGTGGGCAGGGCGAACGAGGCGGTCTCCATGATGCCGCTCGAAGAGTTGCCGACCATCACGCTTACGTTTCGCAGAAGGCTCCAGTAGGTAACAGCGTCGAGGTTGATGAAGAGCTTTGCCGCTGGATGCCGAGTAACGAATTCGCGAGTGCGTTCGATGAGCGAGCGGCTGCCGGCATCGGCGTTGGGATAGCAGAAGAGGATCTGCATGGTTCCCTGGGCCGCGATTTGCTGCAGTGCGCCCAAGAGCGCGTCCGCTTCGCAGGTGGTGTCTTGCTGGAGCGTAACGGGGTGATACGCAACCAGCAGCGCGGGGATCCGCAGGTCGAGATCGCAGACACTTTCGACTTCTTCGCGCGATAGGAGCTGGCTGCGGCGAAGATGGTCGAGCGATGGCGCTCCAGCGCGGTGGACCCGCCACGGCTCTTCGCCCATGGCGATGACGCGGTCGCGCGCAGCTTCTGTCGACGTGAAATGAATGTGGCTCATTTTGGTAATCGCGTTGCGGACCGCGTCATCGATGGCCCCTTCACTGATCTCGCCGCCTTCGATGTGCGCAATCGGAATACGCAGGGCGAGAGCGACGGCGGCCGGGGCAAGCATTTCGTAGCGGTCGGCGATGAGCAGCAGCAGGTCCGGATGTAACGCACTGAGCGAATCGGCGAGCGAAAGCACCGCGACGCCGATAGACTTCGCCATGCCGACGTCAGTGTCCGAACTGAGCAGCGATTCGATCCGAAGCGCGACGGGGAAGCCGTCTTTCTCGATCTCGCGGATGGTCAAGCCGAATTCAGGTGACAGATGAGAAGCCATTGCAATAATGCGCAGATCGACCTCAGGATGTCCGGCAAGCAACTTCAGCGGCCAGTAGAGGTGGCTGTAGTCGGCGCGCGAAGTGGTGACGACGGCGATGCGGCGCTTCATGGAGTTGCCGAGGAAAGATCGAGAGCCGGTTCACGAAGAAGAGTGCTCGGCCGGTAGCCGCGCACGAGCTCTTTGACAAGGTTCAAAAGGAGCGGAAGATCGCGGGCGGCGATGGCCGACTGCAGAGCGTGGATCGAGGCGTCGAGGTTCGCAGGGGAGGGGCTGTGGATCCGCCGCAACGACGCTGTGGCAGAGCTATCGTAGTATTCATCCACGGAAATCAGGGATTCTTCCAGTTTGTCGCCGGGACGCGGCCCTGTGAAAACGATGGAAGCGCTGGAACCACCAGCAACAATCATGCGGCGGGCGAGCTCTGCGATCAGGAGCGGTTCGCCCGGGTCAGGGACCAGAATGCCGCGTGCAGACTCTGTGCGAACTGCCTCGGAAAGAAGGCCCATCACCTCGGCCAAAGTCATGAAGAACCGCTGCGCTGCTGGATCCGTTACTGTGACGGGCCCGCCCCGCGCGATCTGCTCCACAAAGATCGGCGCCACGCTGCCTGGCGAGCCGATGACGTTGACGAGGCGCAGCACAGCAAATTGCGGGTATGCGAGCATAGCCAGCTCCGCGATGCGCTTCGATGCGCCCATGATGCTGTGCGGGGCAACGGCTTTGTCGGTGGAAATGAGGATCATCTGCCGGGTGAGAAATTCGGCCGCAGTCCGCGCGAGCAGCCAGGTCCCAACGCTGTTGGTAGCGATGGCGGCGAACGGATTCCGCTCCATGAGGGGCACATGCTTCAGGGCGGCGGCATGAAGGACCACCTCGGGCCGGTACTCATCGAAAATCGCATGGAGAACCGAAGAATCGCAGACGCTGCCCAGGACCGGGATCGTGCAAACGTCCTGGCCGAGCCGCGTCATTTCCGTAGAAATGTCGAAGAGCGCCTGCTCGGAGATTTCAAGAAGGACGATGCGCTCCGCGCCGGAGCGGGCGAGAATCCGGACCAACTCCGAACCGATGAATCCTCCGGCGCCGGTAACGAGAATGCAGCGCCCGGACAAATCCGGAATGAGGATCGGGCGTTGAGGCGCTGTTTCGCGATCGAGAAGCACATGCCAATTGGGCGTAAACGCGGGACGCTGTGGCGCAAAAGAATCTGAGGTGGGCACTGCGCAAAATTATAATTTGGCTTCGAACCCATTATGGGAGTCACCCTTCTTCCTGCCACCGAGCAACTCTCCTTGTTGCGGCGCCGCGCGATCACACCGATGGAGCTGGCTGAGGAGCACATCGCGCAGATCCTGCGGCTCAATCCGCAGCTGAACGCCATCGTCGATTTCGATGCGGAGCGGGCGCGCGCACAAGCCGCACAGGTACGCCCGGGGCCGCTCTCGGGATTGCCCGTCACAGTGAAGTCGTCCATCTCGGTTGCCGGCTGTCGCTGCGAGATCGGCAGCACGATCAACCGCGGATCGATTCCCGAGAAGAATGCCGTCCTTGTCGATCGGATGCTCGCGGCTGGCGCCGTGATCCTGGGCACCACAAATTGCCCGGAATTCCTGATGGCCTACGAGACGGAGAATCTCCTGTACGGGAGCACGCGGAATCCCTGGAATCTTGAATACTCGGCGGGGGGATCGAGCGGCGGCGAATCGGCCGCGATTGCCGCAGGAATGTCAGCGGCGGGCCTCGGCAGTGACGGTGGCGGATCGGTGCGCGAGCCGGCGCATTTCACGGGCATTTGCGCACTGAAGCCGACCGCCGGACGCTTTCCTGCCGCGGGACATTTGCCTCCGTGCCTTGGACCGTTCTCGTTCCTTGGATCGATTGGACCCATGGCTCGCACCGTTGGCGATCTGGATCTGCTCTTCGAAACGCTTTCCGGACAGGACCCTAACGATCCGAACAGCGCTCCGATTGTGCATCGCGCGGTTTCGCTCGATGAAGCCCGGCAGGTTCCCATTGGATGGTTCGACGATGACGGCATCGTTCCCGTCAGCGCGGAGACGCGGATCGCTGTCGAACAAGCGGTGCAAACGCTGGAGCGGGCGGGATTCCAGGTGAAGCCATTCCGCCCTAAGGCGCTGGAAGATGCGCGGAAACTATGGTCGATTTTCTTTGTGCAGTGCGGCGCGATGCTGTACGAGCCGACGATTCGGGGACATGAAGAGAGGCTAAGCCCCACGTTTAGCGACTTCCTTGCTATCGCCCGCGCCGAGGTCCCGCTCACCGGCGCTTCGCTTCTGGACGCGTGGGTGGAGTCGGACAATGTGCGCGGCCGTCTGCTCGAGGAAATGCGGGAGTTCCCCATTCTGCTTTGCCCGGTTTGTTCGATCCCGGCTTTCCGGCCTTCTGAACGCAGCTGGAAGGTGGATGGGCGTGACGTCGCCTATCTCGACGCGATGCGTTACACGCAGTGGTTCAATCTGCTGGGGGGCCCCGCAGCGGTGGTCCCGATCAGTCAATCGCAGGAGGGCTTGCCCATCGGCGTGCAGATTGCCGGACGGCCCTTCGAGGATGAATTGGTCCTGGCGGTCGCGGCCGCGGTCGAGAGTGAATTTGGATATCAGCCGCCGCCCGTTGCGCTCTGAGCAACCTGGCCAGACAGCGTTGCCAGCACCGCGAAGGCGGATCGTACCCAGGTGAATTTCAGATGAGCTACGGTTTGAGCCGCTGGAAAAGATTCAGCTTGGAAACGTCGTTCACCATGATGAACGCGAAGAACAGGATCAGCATCACGAAGGCAACCTGATAGACGCGCTCCTTGAATTCCTGCTTCAGGTCGCGGCGCAGCAGGCCTTCCACGCAGAGCAGCAGGATCATGCCGCCGTCCAGAATCGGGATGGGCAGCAGGTTCATGATGCCCAGGTTCAGGCTGATAAGCGCGGTGAGACCGATGATCGGCTGCCAGCCGTGCATTTCTGCGGCTTCGCCGGTCATGCGCGCCATGCCGATGGGACCGCTGATCTGCTGCATCACCGCGCTGTGGCGAGTGAAGATGCGGCGCAGGATATCGAGAATGTAGCTGGAGTTGCGCAGGTTAAAGCTGATCGACTCGCTGACCGCTTTGGGCAGCGGCAATTGCTCAACGTGAAACGGCGGCGGAACAGCGCTGAATCCGAGCCGATATCCGGGCTGGCCCGTTCCGTAGTCCGCCCAGATGGGTTGCACGCTAACGGTGAACTGCTTGCCATTGCGCTCGACTGTGAGATTCGCAGGCTTGTTGCCCCCCTCATCGAGAACGGCAATGATGGCGGGCACTCCATGAACCGTCTGGCCGTTCACTGCCACCAGACCATCACCCGACAGCAGGCCGGCTTTGGCCGCGGGGTCGCCGGGCACAACATCGGCCACGGTCACGGGACCGTCCTGTTCCTTCGGAAGCAGACCCAGCGATGCAATATCGAAATCCTGGCCGTGAGTGGGATCGAAAAGCAGCAGCTCGGTGCTGAACTGCTTTTGCTGCCCATTGACGGTCCTCTCCACGGTGACCGGCACGGTGGAATTGACGTCCAGCAGAGCGCGATCTGTGAGCTTCTCCCAGCTCGGATTCTTGTCGTTGTCGAAGCGTACGATGCGGTCTCCGGTCTCAAGTCCCGCGCGTCCGGCTGGCGAATTTGGCGGTACAACATCGAGAACGGCCGGAGAACCGAGGTATTGCTCGACCTCGTTATGCATCATGTAAAAGCCGGCCATCAGGATGAAGGCCAGGATGAAATTCGCAACCGGACCGGCGACGGCAATCAGGACCCGTTGCCAGCGCGGATGGGCGCTGAATTCTCCAGGATCGCCGGTGGTTTCTGAGCCCGGTGTTTCGCCGGACATCTTGACGTAGCCGCCCAGGGGCAGGGCGCTGACACGATAGTCCGTATCGCGCCATTTCACGCCGAAAAGCCGGGTGCCAAACCCCAGCGAGAAGACCTCAACGCGGACGCCGCACAGTTTAGCCACGGCGAAGTGGCCAAACTCATGGACGAGCACCATGATGCCCAGCACAAGAAGGAAGGAAACGGTTGCGATAACGGCAAAGGGCATATTCAGTGCTACGGCAAAACCGGCGAGAACGTTGGCAGCATATCGAAGAACGTCAAACTCAGCAACGACTGGTCAGAGCTTCCCGCGCCAGCTCGCGCGACTGGCAGTCGAGCGCGAGCACTTCCTTGATGGTCGCCGGATGCGTCTCCGGGGTTGTCTCGAGTACCTGCTCTATTGTAGCTGGAATCCCTGTAAAGGGAATGACCCCTTCGAGGAACGCCTCGACGGCGACCTCGTCCGCCGCGTTGAGGGCAATGGCGTGCGCGCCACCCTTCTCAGCCGCCTCATAAGCGAGGCGTAAACAGGGGAAGCGTTCGAAGTCCGGGGGCTCGAAATGCAGATCGGAGAGCGATGCCATGTCGAAGCGCAGGTCCGATGGCACGCGCTCCGGATAGCTCAGCGCGTAAAGGATCGGCAGGCGCATATCGGTGACGGAAATCTGCGCCAGCAGGCTGCCGTCGACGTACTCCACCAGCGAGTGCACCGTTGATTGTGGATGCACTGTGACCTTGATCGCTGAGGGCGGCAGGTCGAACAGGCGGCAGGCTTCGATAATCTCCAGGCCTTTGTTCAGGAGCGTGGCCGAGTCGATGGTGATTCGTCGGCCCATCACCCACGTGGGATGATGCAGCGCCTGTTCCACCGTGATCTTGTGAAACTCCGACTTCGGCAGCGTGCGGAACGGTCCGCCGGACGCCGTAAGCCAGATCTGCCGTACTTCGTCGCGCCGCCCTGCACGCATGCATTGATGGATGGCGTTGTGCTCGGAGTCAATGGGTAAAAGGGAGACGTTCTTCTCGCGCGCTGCCACGGTTAGAATTTCTCCGGCCGCGACCATGGCTTCTTTGTTGGCCAGGCCGATGGTTTTGCCGGCAACAACAGCGGCGTAAGTCGCTTCGAGTCCGGCGACGCCCACAATCGCAGAGACGACAAAGTCGGCTTCCGGCAGCGTTGCGACACGGACGTTACCTTCGCTGCCCCAGACTACTTCCGTCCCTGTGATTCCTTCCTTACGTAATCGCCGCGCCAGTTCAGAAGCCAGTTCTTCAGACGACAGCGAAGCCACGCGAGGACGCCAGCGAACGCACTGCTCAAAGGCGAGTTCGACATTGCGGCCGGCGGCGAGCGAGGCCAGCCGAAACCGGTCCGGATAGCTTTCAAGAATGCTCAGAGTGCTCTGGCCGATAGAGCCGGTCGATCCCAGGATGGCGACGTGCTTCACTTCAGGATTCTCTCACCCCGGGTAGCCGGCGGACGGCAGCCTGATGCAGCCCGCAGCCTGCAGCCCGCAGCCTGCAGCCCGGTGGGGTACCCCCCTCCCCAGGGGTGCGCTACGTATTTCATTCCATTGGGGCGGGAAGGTACTGTACGCGAGGTATTACCCCCGACGGGCAGAGGGACAGCAGCAGATGCAGCGGGACCGCAGCCGCAAGGCAGCGGACCGCAACCAGGTGCGGGGATACCCCCTCCCCCCTTGGGGTGCGCTACGTATTTCATTCCATTGGGACGGGAAGGTACTGTAAGCGAGGTATTACCCTCCACGGGCGGCCAAAGAATAGCCCACGGCAGCAGACAGCAGTCTCAAGGGCAGCAGCCAGAGGTAGTCCGTTGAGGTTTGGCGATTTCAAAGAGCGTGGCTGATGCGGGCCTGGGCCCCATTCGACTTAGTTCGCCCGGGCGAACTCGCTCCGGGCGGGCTCCAACAAAAAAGCTCTGTCAGCGGGTGGCGCCGAACAGAGCTTTCCTTCTTCTCAGGTTATTTCTTTTCGCGATGGAAGCAAGGGAAATCGACGGCGGCGACGGTACGGAGGTACCGAGAGGCCGAGTTTTGAGGAATTGGAGTTTGGGATTGGGCGCCCTTGAAAGGTCCGTGTTGCCGACCAACCGTCCACGATCCCGCCTGTAAACTGTCTGCCATACTCAAATGCAAGATATCGAGAGCGAGTTCACGTCATTTTCTGCGCCTCTGATTGGGCTTCCATTAAGCCACGTCTGGCAAGGTTACGGGTCTGCGATCTTTCTTGAGTTCGGAAGAACGGAAACGGGGCAACGGAGAGACGGTTCTCCGCGCAATCCACGTGGTGAATGGACGCTGATGATCGAATGGAGCTGGCGCATCGAAGGCAAGCGTCTCATCTGGTGTGGCAGTTCGAGCGACAGTACTCGATGGCCGAAAGCATTTAGGCGGATCGAGGGAGCGAGGGTCGTCTCAGTGTCCTTATGGGGAAGACTTGCGGAGATCGAATTGACGCTCTCCAACGGACTACACGTACTTTCGATGATGACCGCCGAAGGTGATCCAGAGTGGGGTCTCATCAAAAGGGGCGCAGACCCGTTACAGTCCACCTCTGCTTGCATACGTGCGGGACGACTTCGATTCGATACGCGTCCGTGACCAGGGCAGCCAGCAGTCAACAGACGTGTCACCGGCTATCCGGAATTTTGGAGCGGACCGCGGCAGAAGAGCAACCGCAGATCCTTCGTCGCTGCGCTCCTCAGGATGACAGCACCGGTTAGGGCGAGATTCTACCGTGTCACCGGCCATACAGACGTTTGGGCGCGTGGCAAGTACTCCGGGGCTGAAGCCCGATTCATTTTGGGCGCTTTTCGGGACGAGTGAACTCGTGCCCTGACACAAAACTCCCGGCCGACAGTTCTTCAGCAAACCTTTGAAGTCGTACCCCTTTCAAAAGCCGTTGGCGAAAGACGGCTTTCCGGAAGTTTCACTGCCCGGTACTCAGGGCTGAAGTCCGATTCATTTTTGGGCGCTTTTCGGCACCCGTTCGACGCGCACCTCGCTTCGCGCGGTGCTTGCTCAGGGCAGGCTCAATTAAGGTCGTGCCCTGATACAAAAGCGGCTGTCCTGCCTTTTTTCGCAGGCTGCGGGAAGCCGGTTTTCCGCACACCGCTTAGAAGGACTGCTGGGCTAACTGGGCGTACCAGAGCACCGGGGCAGCGAGCAGCAGCGCGTCGATGCGATCCAGAACGCCGCCATGCCCGGGCAGGATGCGCCCTGAATCCTTTACGCCGGCGCCGCGTTTGATCGCGGACTCGACCAGGTCGCCGAGTTGCGCGGCCATGTTCAGCAGGACAGCCAGCCAGATCCAGTGCACATACCCACCCGGGTAAGAAAGATAGTCGACAGCGTGCGCGGTTAAGTCTGCGCCCAGCCAAACCAACAGGACGGCGATGAGCACGCTGCCGATGACAGAGGCAGCGGCGCCTTCCCAGGTTTTGTTCGGACTGATGTCCGGGGCCATGCTGGAGCGGCCGAAGGCGCGGCCGATGTAAAGCGCGGCAATGTCGCCCGCCCACACCACCAGCAGAAGAAAAAACAGGAGCGACGGACCGTTATCTTCGGCCGACAGCAGATAGAGCGTCGCCATCGAAAGGCCAATGTAGATGAGCCCGAACACCGAAAAAGCAGTATCCGCTAGAACTCGATTAAGCGGGGAACGGAAGAGGCCAACGATCAGCAGGGCCAGCGACAGCGCTCCGATGACCGGCGTCATCAGGTCGGGCCGGCGAAAAACGGCGGCCAGCAGGATCGCGAGACAGCCAATCACCGCCAGCTTCGGCGTCTTCGCGCCCATGGCGTTGGCCAGGCCCAGATATTCCCACAGAGCGAGCCCCGCAACCACAAAGATGGTGGCCATCAGGACAATGGGCCATCGGGGCGAGACGAAGATCACCAGGATGACGACAGGAATCAGAACGACCGCGGTCAGGAGACGCTTCATGCCAGGGGTCAGAATACACGCCGTGGTCACCAGCGCGAGGCTCTGCTGTATCCGAAGAGGTAACTTCCGTTTCGTGGGTGAGCGCTATTTTGCGCCTGGAATCCGCGTCGCCGGCATATTGCGCAGCTGCTCGAGTTCCTGCTGGACCCTCGCCCATTGCCGCGGATGCCTCCTGGTAGAGATGTGCGCCGAAGGATCGGAATAATACGTGAGGATATTCTGGCGCAGGCCGAGGGGAGGCATCGCGTTGTCCGACGTCACGCGGTGCAGCAGCTTCGCGTAGGTCTCATCGGTCAGCCGATAGGTTCCCGGGCGGCTGGCGTAGCCGGTATCGAGATCGAGATCGGGAACTGAAAAGCCATCCTTTCCGTTCTGCGCGAGCTCGCCGAGCAGCTGAAGGTAATGGTCCGTGGAGCGGTTCACACCCTCGACGTATTTCTCCTCGGAATCCCTGTCAGGTCCGCGAATGGCGAGATCCGACAATATTCCAACTTTGGGGGCAATGGCGATCAGAAACGCAAATACGCGCGTCTGGAAGCTCGGCTTGTGTTTGCGGTACGGCTCCCAGCCGCTGCGCGCGGACGTCTCTTTCACCCGCTGCTCGAATTTGTGAAAGCCAGGCAGGTCCTCGTCCGGCGGAAAGCTCTTGCGATGCAACAGCACCTCAGCGTAGGCGACCCGCGGAAGAAAGTCGCGCACCGACCAGTCATAGCTGCCGATAGCGTGCGATTCATTGCCGATGACGCTGGCGAGGGAAAGCCCATAGGTCGCGTAGAAGGCGCGCTCCAGCAGATCGCGGGGAACCGTGAAACCCACATGCCGCAGGTAACCGGCCGGAGCGAAGCGGGAATGGCTCAGCTGATCGACGTCGAAGGCGAACTCAGTGCGCACATGAGCATGCGGCGATTGCTCGTAGGTCACCACCGGTCCATACTTGCGCGCGAGGTCCGGAAACTCGACCGCAACCGAAGGATTCACTGCCTCCATGTGTCCCATGGTGTCGCCGACGTAGTGGGAGAGCGCGCCCAGGGCAAAAGCCAGTTCGTTGACGTCCCGCGCCTGATGAATCAGGTTGGTGACGAAATCGCCGGTGCGCACGTAGTGGGTGAGGTCGCTGAAGGAAGGGTGCCCAAACGGATAGTAGCCGGCGTCCTGAATGACAGCTCCGCCGTAGGCGTAAGCGCGCGCCACTCGCAACTGGTCCGGCGTGGTATTTGGGTACCGGCTCAGAAGGACCGGCTTGATGCCGGAGTCCCAGGTGATGTCGATGATGGTCTCGTGGGTCAGGAACGACCAGCCAAAGCAGAGCCGCGCAGCCAGGAGGCACGAGAGCGCGACAATCACCGACTTCCATTTCATTCGTATTCTCATGGACCGGGGCCGGCGGCCTCTACTCGTATCGCAGCGCCTCGGCGGGCAACACGCGCGCCGCGGAACCGGAGGGATAAAGCGTCGCCAGCAGCGAAACACCCAGCGACAGAGCCGTAACGATTACCCCGTGTAGGATGCGTGGAGCGAACGGGAGATAGTCCAGGGAATAAACATCGGCGGAAAGATGAATGAACCTGTAGTGACCGCCGGCCCAGGCCAGGACATAGCCGAGAACGAGCCCGACAATCGTCCCGATAAAGCTGATCAGCAATCCCTGCAGCAGAAATATTCGCCGAATCTGACCCGGCTGCACCCCCATCGACATCAGCACGGCAATGTCTTTGGTCTTCTCCATCACCATCATGGTGAGGGCGATGAGGATATTCAGGGCGGCGACGCAAACGATGAGCCCGATCACGATGAACGTGACCACCTGTTCGAGTTTGAGCGCGCGAAACAGCTCGCGGTTCTGCTCCATCCAGTTGGTCGTCGTGAAGCCCGGCCCGGCCGCCTGCTCGATCTCGTCGCCGATCGCATCGGCGTGGTAAAGGTTATCGACGCGAAACGAAATGATCGAGATCAGATCTGGCTCGCCGAACAGCTTTTGCGCGTCGGAGAGGCGAATGAACCCGTAGCTCGAGTCGTACTGATAAAAGCCGGAATGAAAAATCCCCACGATGCGGAACCGCTCGTATTTGGGAACGATGCCGTACGGAGTCAGATCGCCCTGCGGACTGGTGACCATCACAACATCATTCAGGCTGGCCCCGATGGAGTCGGCCAGATCGGTCCCAATGACCAGGGGCGGGGTAGGCGAACCATACTGGTCTTCTGTGTTCGCGGACTCGGTGAGGGGCGCGACGCTGCCCGCTGTCATGCTGGAAAACATGTCGGAGACGGTTCGCTCTTCCGACGGGATGATCCCCTTCAGCATCGCCCCACCGGCGCGTGCCCCGTTGCGCGAGATGAGCACCGGCTCATATAGCCCAGGCGCGGCCCCAACCACATGCGGCAAATGCCGCAGGCGCTCGAGCAGCGGCCTCCAGTCGCGAATGCCATCGCTCATGGTGCGCATCAGGTCGACATGCGAAGTGGAACTCAGCAGGCGATCCTGGAGATCCCGGCGTGTCCCGGTAGTGATGGCCAAAGCGAGGATCAGAGACGCGACCCCGACTGCAACGCCGGCAATCGAAATCCAGGTGATGACACCGATGACGGCCTGACGGCGCTTGGCCCTCAGATAACGCGCGGCGACGAAAAGTTCAAAACGCATCTTGTTTAGCCTGCAGCCGGCAGCCTACAGCCTGCAGCCAGAAGCCGACAGTCGGTAGCCCGCTCACCTCACCACCGCTTTCACCGTCACCACGTTGTCGTAGCGATCGAAAACACGAATGGCGATCACGTGCTCGCTGGGATCGGCCGGCGCCTGAGCATCCGGGCGTGGCGGGGGCAACGGCGCGTCGAACTCGAAGTGCTCTGTCAGTGAATCGGCAATGTTGCCCACCGGCGCGACGTATTGCCAGCGTCCCGCGTCCACCGAATACTGCGCGTGCGTGACGGGCGAAGTCGCGTCGGTCGCGGTCAGCGTGGTGTGAATCTTGCCGTTCACCATGTGCGCTTCGAGCCCCGTGACGTCCGGCGGCGTCGTGTCGATCACGAACTCATCGCTGACCCTGTCGCCGGTAAGCGCTTCGCCGGGATTGTGCGAGCGGGCGTCGCTGGCCACCACCTTGATGCGGTAATGCCCGTCGGGCAGCTGCGAAGAGTCAAAGGAGTAGAAGCGCTCCCTGATGTGGTCATGAAGGAACTGCCAGTTGTGCTCGCCTTCGCCGCGGTAGTAGAGGGCGAAACTCAGTTCGTCTCCGTTGTCATCGTGCGCAGCCCAGCGCACCGTAACCGCGGTGCGGTCGCGAACGGCGGAAAGCGGCTCCCTGCCCGGTTCCTGACCAAACGTGATGCCGTTGTTCTGCGTGGACGGAAAATTGATGGTGATCTGCTGCGGCTGCCCGGGCTGCGGCTGCATGGAGTTGGCGCGAGCGCCCGGCGCAACCACAATTTCATCTACCGCCGGCGGCATATTCACAGGCAGGTAGTTGATGGCCACCGCTCCAACCGCGCTGCCCGGATGTTCCACCAGCCTCCACTGCATAAACCGCGACGACTCGATGCCGACGGCGCCCGCGTTGGGCGTGAATTGCGTCCAGTCGCCCCAGGCGCGCTGCGGGTTCTCGATGTTGCCCGCCCGCGCGAACATCTCCACGGCCGAGGCCGGAGTTGCGCCCAGCTCCACTTCCGCACGTCCCCACTGCGCAAACACGCCGGCATCGAAAACCTCACTCGAATAGGTTCCCGCAGCGGCCGCGCCATGGCTCAGAAGAAAGAGCTTGCCGGAGTTGGCCGTGCTGACGAACAGGCCCTTCGCCGAATCGGCAAAGCCCGTTACCTGCGAAGCTTCGAGATGCGCCACATCGGCCCAGGTACCGTCGTCCTGAATGCGGTAGATCCGCCCGCGATTACCGGTGGCCGCCAGCACACCTTCGGGCGTCCACTGGAGCGCGTAGAGAATGTCATCGTGCCCGCTCCAGATCTTCCGGGGCGGCCCGTCGCCGTGGGGAATTTCGTACAGCTCCGACCCTTCGGGAACCAGGGTGTTGCCGCTGAAAGCCTGCACCGACCCCGGCGTCACAATCGTAATGGTCGCCGTTACAGTTGCCTGTCCGGTCACTGGCAGCGGCGGCAGATTGTTTCTCCCCTTCTCCCCAACCCCCGCTGCGTAGATCGTTCCATCGGGTGCCACAGCCACCGACGTGATCTCCTTCTTTGGTGCGTCAAAAAGAACGAACGCTTTGCCGGCTGGATCGATGCGGTAAATCAGTCCCGTGCCGTCGGAGCCGGCGATCAGGTTGCCTGCCTTGTCGAAGGCCAGCGATCGGATATGTTCCTCATCGCTTTTGTAGAAGAGCTCGGCCTTCCCTGGCGCGCTGATCCGGTAGATGGCCGCGGGAGCGCCGGTCGCCACGTAGACTCGTCCCTGCGCGTCGAAAGCGATATCCCAAACGTATTTCGGCTTTTCCTGGGTGGCGCCGGGGTCGAACACCACCGTTGCCGAATCGTCGTTCTTGTTCTCCGCGTGCGGATCGAGCTTGTAGACCTTGCCCGAAGGCAGCGTGGCCGCATAGACCGCGCCATCCGGCCCTATGCGGATGGTCTGCACGCTCATGTCTCGCGTGGTGAAAAGCGTCGTCGACTTGCCATCGGGAGTAACGCGCAGCACGGTGGCCGGCGTTCCCGTCGCCAGGTAGGCATTGCCTTCGCGGTCGGCGGCGACAGCCCACACATAAGTGGACGGAGTGGCCAGGACCAGCTTGCTTTCCGGCCCCGGAACCAGATGACCGTCACTGGTGATGGCGACGCCGTTCGGGGTGCCGCGTTCCAGTTCCTCGAAACGCGATTCGGTCCACAGGCGTGTGCCCTGGGCATGCGCGCCCGGATTGAACTGCCAGGTAAGACAGGCTGCGAAAAGAGGCAGCGCAACACGGAAAGCAATCAAAGAACGGCGGCCAGTCATGCTGAATCTCAGTCTACCCAATGCATCGCCTCAAAGTCCGACGCTGTCGAAACTTAGCGGCAAATCGCGCCCCACAAATCCTGTTTCGTCGCCTACACTGGGGTTTCGCTCGCTCTCTGCTTTGGCCCGCTCACGCACTTTGAAATCCCGCGAATTACGACTGTGCCGACATGCTGAAACGCTGGAGAACCCGGATACTGCTTTTCCTCGCCGTGCTCGGTCCGGGATTCATTACGGCCAATGTCGACAACGATCCCAACGGCATCTTCACCTACTCCCAGGCGGGCGCGCAGTTCGGCTACGCCCTGCTCTGGACCATGATCCCCGTAACGTTGTCGCTCATTGTGGTGCAGGAGATGTGTGCGCGCATGGGCGCGGTCACCGGCAAGGGTCTCAGCGACCTGATCCGCGAGGAATTCGGCCTGCGCATCACGTTCATCGTCATGGTGCTGCTGGTGCTGGTGAATTTCGGCAACGTCATCGGTGAGTTTGCCGGCATCGCCGGCAGTTTGCAGCTCTTTCACGTTTCCAAGTACATCTCCATCCCCATCTGTGCCGCGCTGGTGTGGCTGCTGGCTGTGCGCGGCGACTACAAGAGCGTCGAGAAGGTCTTTCTCTTCGCATCGATGATTTATTTTTCCTACATCATTGCCGGAGTTCTGGCCCATCCCGGTTGGCATGACGCCCTGGCTGCGACCGTCAAGCCGCCGAAAATGTCCGTTCTGCGCGACTCCGGCTACGTCTTCATGGTGGTCAGCGTCATCGGCACCACCATCGCGCCCTGGATGCAGTTCTACCTGCAGTCTTCGATCGTCGAGAAAGGCGTTACGAAGGAATCCTACGCAGGCTCACGGCTCGACGTCATCGTCGGCTCCATCTTTACCGACGTTGTGGCCTGGTTCATCATCGTCGCCTGCGCGGCCACTCTGTGGGTGCACGGAATCACAAGCATCTCCGATGCCTCTTACGCGGCCGAAGCCATGAAGCCTCTGGCCGGATCCTATGCCTTCATCCTTTTCGCCTTCGGCCTCTTCAATGCCGGCTTCTTCGCCGCATCGGTGCTGCCGCTTTCAACGGCCTATGTGGTCTGCGAGGGCCTGGGCGTGGAGTCCGGCGTAGACAAGCGCTTCCACGAGGCACCATTCTTCTACGGCCTCTACACACTGCTGATCGTCGGCGGCGGAGCAGCCGTGATGCTGATCCCCAACGCCAGACTCATGCAGTGGTATCTCGAATCCCAGGCGTTCAACGGAATCCTGCTGCCCGTGGTCATTGTGCTGATGCTGCTGCTCATCAACCGCAAGGACCTGATGGGAGACCAGGTTAATTCACGCTGGTTTAACGGAGCGGCCTGGGTCACAGCCGTAGTAGTCAGTATTCTTTCGGTGATTCTGATGGTGCAGCAGTTCTGGCCGGGCAAATAGGCTTATAGCAGCTTCCCAGCGGCCAGGTCCCGCACCAGGTCCCGGTCGGCAGCCAGAAAGTCGTACTCAGGCAGCTCCCTCAGCGCCACCCAGCGCACATCTTCAAAAATCTGGTTGGCAATATTGCCCTCGAAACTGTGCACTGCGAAGAATTGCAGGTCCACCGCGCCACCACTGCGATACGTGTGGCGCAGGTGCGCGATGCGCGTGCCCACGGTGGCCTGGATTCCCAGCTCCTCGTCCAGCTCGCGCCGCAGCGCCTGTTCCGGAGACTCTCCCGCCTCGATTTTGCCGCCTGGGAACTCCCACTTCAGCCCCATGGGCGAGCCAGCCTTGCGCTGGCAGATCAGCACCTCGTCGCCGCGAAGGATCAGCCCCGCCGCAACGAAGCGGAGAGTCTTTGCCTCCTTGCCGATTTGTGCCGTATCCCCCATATCGCCCCACAGTTTAGACGCACTTCGCTGGGGTTCGATTCCCTTTGAGGACACGAATGCCGCCATTGGTACCGAAAATCTCAGGATGCAGGGCGGAGGCAATGGCTTGCAGGCCGTCAACCAGGGTCGGCGCCGGGGTGTTCAGCAGCTCGTCCGCTATGCAATAGACCCGCCCGTTCTGTACCGCTGCGATATTTTCCCAGCCCGGCCTCGCCGCCAGTTTCTCCAGCGGAACCCGGTCGCCGGCTCCGCACCATGCAGCAAGAATCACCTCGGGATCGGCTGCCGCAACCGCCTCCGCGGTCGTCACAGCCCCCGGCGCGCCCAGAAAGACCCCTCCCGCGGCTTCCACCAGCTCCCGAACCCAGTACTGAGAATGGATCAGTGGCTTGCCCCACTCCTCGCAGTAAACCAGGGGTTTGTGTGCCAGGCCGGCCGTCCGCCGACGGACCTCCTCGGTGCTTGCCTGCATCCCCGCGATGACCTCTTCGGCGCGTTCCACGGCCCCGGCAACGGCCCCGGTCAGCCGAATATCCTGCTCGATATCGGCTAGTGAGTGCGGCGCCAGTGCCAGCACCGGGCACCCAGCTTTTAGGATCGCCGCCAGCGACTCATGGCGATAGGGAACCGAGGCGATGACCAGATCCGGCCGCACAGCCAGCAACTCCTCGGCGCTGGTCGACCAGGAATCGCGCACAATGGTTAGCCCGCGCTGTTCCAACTCCGGCACCGCGGCGATACAGTAGCGCGTGCACGCGACCAGCAAATCCAGACAGTCCAGCCGCTCCAGGATGATGCTCACACTCGGCTGCAGCGATGCGATTTTCACGGCCTATTTCGTGTGATCCGTCAGTACGGCTTGTGGGTAGTACACGCTCCAGCCCCGCTCTGCGGCGATCTCCCCCAGCGCCGGCGTCGGATTCACAGGGAACGCACGCGCTGCCAGCTCCAGCATGGCCGCATCGTGGATCGAATTGCCGAAGACTTCATCGGGTTCCGGAATCCCTGCGCGCCGCAGCGCTTTGGCCTTGCCCTCGTCGGTCGGCACATCGATGAGTTCGCCGGTGACCACGCCGTCCCTGACGCGCACGCAGGCCGCCAGCACGCGTTCGGCTGGGATTCCAAATCGCCGCACCCCTTCTTCGATCACCCAGTTATTCGTTGAGCTCACCGCCCAGATTTCCGCTCCGGCAGCGTGCAGATCGGACACCAGCGTCTGCATCTCGGAGAAAATCTGCGCCTCCACATGCCCCGCGAAATACCGCGCAGCCATCCGCCGCAATTCCTCTTCGCGCAGCCCCGCGTACACCTGAACCATCTCGCCGCAAATCTCCAGCTCAGAAACCTTGCCCTCGCGGTAAAGCCGGTGCTGTTCCTCAATCCAGTGGCTGGGCTCGCGCGAGAGCACTCCCGCCTCAATCGACCACGTCATAAATCCCAACCCCGCATCGCCACCCCACAAGGTGCCGTCGCAATCGAAAACCGCAATGCGCGGCGTCGGTACAAGAGCGGCATGACGAAATTCCTCGATATCGAAGCGAACCACAGGACCAGTTTGAGATGCGGCCAAAACGACTCCTCTCCCTCTACGCTATCAACTTTCGTAACCGCCATCGGATCAAATCGTACGTTGATATTGTGAATTTGCCTTTGCAATCGCTTGAAACGAGGCGCTCGGGCTCGCGCTCTCAGGACAATCGTAGCGAAAACCACCTTCCTGCACTGGGAACACAAAGAGTGCAAATGCTCGACTTAAACCAGCGGCCATAACTCTGGTTTATCTTTCGAGTTACGCCTAGTGTTGTCAGATACACACCAATATTAGTTGTTCCTTGACGACTAATAAGCGGTCGTGGGTATGCTCGATCAGGCGCATGACCGTGGAAACCCAAATTGGCCTGGCAATCCTGCGGTTCGCATTGGCCAATCCGGTTCAGCGTGCTGTCGGCGAACGAATGGGTTCAGGCGCTTACCGGCTTTCCTCCCGAAGACTGGCTATCCTCCCGCGTCACTCTCGGAGATCGCGTTCACGCTGAAGATAGAGAACTGATCGACCTCCTCTGTTCACCGGACCTCCACCACCCTTCCGGCTCGATGAATCTCCGCATTCGTCATGCCGACGGCAGGATTCGTTGCCTCCACGCCAGCTACACAAAAGAGCGTCAGCCCGGCAGCAACGCCCTGATCCTGGACCTCGCCCTCTCACCGGTCGAATCCGCTGTCAGTCCAGCCCTCCGCAGCATCACGGAGAGCCTTCGCGCGCTGATGGATCACACCGGCGACTACATGTACGTCAAGACACCCGACCATGTGTACGTTCGCGCGACCACGGCGATGTCCGACCTCCTCGATATCTCCGGCAGTCACGCGACCTTCGCGGGAAAAACGGTTTATGACCTCTCACTCCGAACCCCTGGCCGATGCGCTTTACCGGAGAGACAATCAGGTTTTGGCCGAAGGCCGAGGCACGCATGAGCTCCAGAAACTGGACCTGCCTGACGGCTCGCATCGCTGGGTTGATAACCGCAAGTACCCGCTCAAAACTCCCGACGGCGAGGTGGTCGGCATTTTGGGTATCTGTCCCGACATAACCCAGCCGATCGATGCGAGCCACCGGTTGCGGGAAACCCGAGAACTGTTCCAGCTCTTCATTGAGCACGCGCCGGCTGCGCTGGCTATGCTCGACCGCGACATGCACTACATCGCGGCCAGCCACCGTTGGCTGCACGATTTTGGCCTCCTCGCGGAAGAGGTGATCGGCCGCTCCCACTATGAGGTGTTTCCGGAAATTCCCGACCGCTGGAAAGCCCTCCACCGCCGCGCTCTGGCCGGAGAAGACCTCTACAGCGACGAGGATCGCTTTGTTCGCGCGGACTGTTCCATCCAGTGGCTTCGCTGGGAGATGCATCCGTGGCGCACAGCGGATGGAGCCGTGGGTGGAATTCTCATCTTCTCGGAAGACATCACCCAGGTGAAGAAAGACAGGGAGCAACTCCAGCTGGCAGCCAGCGTCTTTACGAATGCGCGCGAAGGCATCCTGATTTGCGATCCCAAAGGGGCCATCCTCGACGTAAACGAGATGTTCACCCGCATTACCGGCTACAGCCGCGCCGAGGTGCTGGGCCGCAACCCGCGCATCCTCAAATCCGGCCGCCAGGGCGACGCTTTCTACAGCGATCTGTGGCGTTCCCTGCAGGAAAATGGCCGCTGGTCGGGTGAAATCTGGAATAGGGCTAAAGACGGCCGCGTCTATCCCGAGACGCTGACCATCAGCGCGGTCTACGACCGGTCGTCCAAAGTCCAGCACTACGTCGCCCTCTTTTCCGACATCACGCAGAGCAAGGAGCAGGAACGGCAACTGGAGCGCATGGCCCATTTCGATGCGCTCACCAACCTTCCCAATCGAAATCTTCTCGCTGATCGTCTGCAGCAAGCCATGGCTCAGGCGCATCAGCGCGGACAAATGCTGGCCGTCGCCTGCGTCGATCTTGACGGCTTTCGCTCCGTGAACGAGAACTACGGCCAGGAGGCTGGCGATTTCCTCCTGATGAGCGTGGCGCAACGCATGAAACTGGCAATTCGCGAGGCCGATACTCTGGCCCGTATCGGCGGCGACGAGTTTGTCGCCGTACTGAACGATCTGCCCGACGCCGAGGCCGCACGGCCGATCCTCGAAAATCTGCTCGCCTGTGCTTCCGAGCCCGACCTCTTCGGAGAAGTCAGTGTTCACGTTTCAGCCAGCATCGGCGTTGTCTTCTATCCACAAACCGAGGAGATCGACGCAGACCAGCTCCTGCGCCAGGCCGGACAGGCGATGTATCAGTCCAAACTCGCAGGGAAGAACCGCTACCACGTCTGTGACCCGTCCCACGACATCACCATCCGCACTTTCCATGAGGATCTGGAGCAAATCCGCCGCGCTCTCATCGCCGATGAGTTTGTCCTGCACTATCAGCCTCGCGTCAACATGAGCACCGGCCGGATAGTCAGCGCCGAAGCCCTCATCCGATGGCAGCATCCCACCCGCGGGCGCCTGTTGCCGAATATGTTTCTCTCTGCCATCGAGAATCATCCGCTCATCGATCGCATCGGCGAGTGGGTGATCGACAAGGCCCTCACGCAGCTGGAACGCTGGAACGGAGATGGACTGAAGATTCCCGTCGGCGTCAACATCGCGGCCCATCACCTGCAGCAACCCGACTTCGTTGAAAGCCTTCGCAGCCTGCTCGCCGCTCACCCGTCCATTCCGCCCTCCCGGCTGGAACTGGAGGTGCTGGAGACGGGCGCGCTCCAGGACGTGGCGCGGGTCTCCCACGTGCTCGCCGCCTGCCGTGAAATCGGCGTCTCCATCGCGCTCGACGACTTCGGCACCGGCTATTCGTCTCTCACCTGGTTAAAGCGGCTCCCCGTAAACACCCTCAAGATCGATCGCAGCTTTGTTCGCGATGTGCTCGACGACCCCGAAGACCTCAGCATCCTTGAAGGTGTGCTCGGGCTGGCCAACGCGTTCGATCGCCTGGCGATTGCCGAGGGCGTTGAAACCGTCGCTCACGGCCGTCTTCTGCTCCAGCTCGGCTGTGTCTACGGTCAGGGCAACGGCATCGCCCATCCCATGCCAGGGGAAGATCTGCCGGCATGGTCCGCCACATGGAATCCCGATCCTGCCTGGATCCATGTCGAGGCGGTGGCGCCCCGCAAACGTACTCTGGTGCATGCAGCCGTCGCACACCGCGCCTGGGTCGTGGCCATGGAAGCCTTTCTTCTCGGCAACCGCAGCATACCGCCCACGCTCGATCCCCATCGTTGCCGTTTTGGCCGCTGGCTCGACAGCGAACGTTCCAGCCCCATCGGCAGCGGCGCGGCTTTTCAGGAGATCGAGAGGCTTCATCAGCAATGCCATGCACTCGCCGACCTGGCCTCCGCATGGGAGCCGGCTGCCTCAGGCGCCGATGTTCACGCCCAGCTAGGCGAACTTCATCGCCTGCGCGACAAACTTCTCGATAAGATGAATTTCCTGTTGCACGATCCTGCCTGATCTCCCCCACCCATCAGGCAACGCGACCGGTGGGCCGCTTCAGGATGGGGAGAATCTCACTGGCGTCCCCGATCTGGAACGGATGCCGTTCTTCATCTCCCGTGTGTTGCTCAGTGCGCATCGCCACGGCGTCCTCTGCCGGTATCCATAGACCGCACTCTTTCCGGGCTGAAACACTGAAGCCATTGAAGCTGACCATGTAGTCTCCGTCAGGCAGCTCCTGCGGAGCATCGATCACGCTGCAACGGGAGAAGACTTCGGGACTGACCCCGGAACCGGACTCCTTGATAGCCAGCATCTCGCACGGTTCGTGCTGCCCCATGCCCGTGAGCAATCCATGAATCAGAACCACTGATCGCATCTTCGTCACCTTCCAGCGTGGAGCCTGATCCGCTTGTTGTGTGCGAGGGATGCCCCGGCTTTTCTCCGAGTTGGCCGCCTAGGCACAGTTTCTTCAAAGAGGGTGATTACTGTCGGAATCGACGCTCCGCCATTAGCGGTCGCCTAACATAGAAAAGTGAGCTCATTCGCTGAACGATTGCAGAGCGTCGAGGGGCGTATTGCGCATGCGTGCCGTCACGCCGGCCGCGCCCGCGAAGAAGTCCGTCTGATGGGCGTCTCCAAGATGCATCCCGCCGAAGCGCTGGCCGAAGCCGTTTCCTCCGGCCTCACGCTTTTCGGTGAAAACCGGGTTCAGGAATTTGAAGTCAAAAGCCCGCGGTTGAGCCGAATCGGCGTCACCGCTGCGGAGGTACACCTCATCGGCCATCTGCAGTCGAACAAGTCAGCCCGCGCCGCGGAACTTTTCCACGCCATCGACACCGTGGATTCTCTCCGTCTGGCTCAGCGCCTGAATGACGAGGCCGCTCAGGTTCGCAAACGGCTTCCCGTTCTCCTCGAAATCAAGCTCAGTTCGGAGCCTGCCAAGACAGGCCTCGAGCCCGGCTCTGCGGACTTGCAGTCACTGCTCGAGCACCTCCCATCCCTGTCGTCTCTCGCTATGCGCGGCCTCATGACCATCGCTCCTCTCGATGAAAACCCGGAAACCGCACGCACCTGTTTTCGCCAGCTCCACGTGTTGCGAGACGACCTCGCGCGCCAGCATCCGCAGCTCGATTTTCAGGAGCTCTCCATGGGCATGTCCGGCGACTTCGAGATCGCCATCGAAGAAGGCTCAACCCTGGTCCGCATCGGAACCGCGCTCTTCGGCACGCGCCCCCAGCCGTATTGACTCCACGATGACGAAGACGATTCCTGTTCGGGATACTCGCGAGGGCGCGTCGTTCAAGGTCCGCATCACTCCGCGCGCCAGCCGTACGGCCGTTACCGGGTTGATGGGCGAAGGCGATGATGCAGCAATGAAAATCGCACTCCAGGCTCCGCCCGTGGAAGGCCGAGCCAACGATGCTCTGATTGAATTTCTTTCGAAGTTGCTGAAGACCCCGCGGTCGACGATTGAAATTATTGGCGGCGAGCACGCACGCAACAAGACCATCCGCGTGCGCGGAAAACAGGCCGCTGAGATTGTTCCCGTACTGGAAAAGGCAGTGGTCGAGGCCCAAAAATAACGGACCGGCGGACGAGCCGATCTAGCCCGTCTTCCGCTTCTTCTGCGCAGTCGCCCGTTGCGGCGGTTTCTTCTCTTCCTCAGCCGGCTGCTTCACCTCGGGGGCCTGCATGCTCTTGCGCAGCGCTTCCATCAGATCGATCACCGGAGCCAGCTTCTTCTTTGGCTGCTTCGACGGCACCTCAGCCTGGCCCTGCTTGCTCTCGATCAGCTGCTCTACCCGGCTCTCGTACTCATCCTTGAGATTCTCCGGATGAAAATCCGAAGTCAGCTGTTTCATGAACTGCTCGGCGAGCTCCACTTCCGCCTTCTGCACTTCCACTTCGGGCTGGTTATCGTACTCGGCGACCGCGCGAATCTCATCCGGGTAATACAGCGTGTGCAGCACCAGTCCCTTTTCAAAGGGCCGAATCATCACAATCTGTTCGCGCTGGTGCAGCGTGATCTTGGCAATCGCTCCCAGGCCCAACTGCTGCATGCCCTTGTGGATCAGCGAATACGCGCGCCGTCCCGGATCCTCGGCCACGGTGAAGTACGAGGTCTGGTAGTAAAGCGGATCAACCTCCGGCAGCTTCACAAACTGCACAATCTCCATCGTCTCCGACGACTGGGCCTCGAGCGCCTTCAGCTCCTCATTCGAGACGAGCACGAAGTTTTCTTTGTCGATCGGATAGCCCTTCGCAATCTCGCTGCGCTCCACCACGCGCTCGCAGTGCGGGCAGAACAGTTGCTGCTTGATCCGCGTCCCGCAAACCTGGTGTACCTGGTTGAAGCTGATGTGTTGCTCGCGCGCCGCCACAAACAGGCGGATCGGCACCGAGATCAGTCCGAACGATATGTAGCCCTTCCAGACAGTTGAAGCCATAGGGACCAAAGAATATCGCACCAAAAATGCTGCGAGAAATGAAAAACTCAGCAGGAATCGGGTCAATTACTTCCCATTTCGCCCTATCTTCGCCCCACTCTGGTGACGTCGGGAAGCTTACTTTGCGCTTTGCCCCTTACTTCGCCCTTGGATGCGTGCGGTCGTACACCTCGGCCACCTGGCCGACCGTCAGCTGCGTGTAGCGCTGCGTGGTCGAGAGCCGCTCGTGCCCCAGCAGTTCCTGAATCGCCCGCAGATCCGCACCCTCCTCCAGCATGTGCGTGCCGAAGGCATGGCGCAGTGTGTGCGGATGAACATCCGCCGGCAGCCCGTGAGCCAGCGCGATGTGCTTCACAATTCTCCCCACGCTGCGCGTCGTCAGCCGCCCGTTGCCGCGCAACCGCAGATTCAGTAACAGTGCCGGTGACGATTTCCCCGCCTCGGCCAGCTTCTTCTCCCGCAGCGGCAGATACACACGCAGCGCCTGTGACGCCGCATCCCCCAGCGGAACGTAGCGCTCCTTGCGCCCCTTGCCGCGCACCAGGATCGCCTCGTTCGCCCAGTGAATGTCGCCCAAATCGATCCCCACCAGCTCGGCATTACGGATCCCGCATCCGTACAGCAGCTCGAAGATCGTGCGATCCCGCTCCGGCCACGCGGCCTCACCATCCGCCGCGCTCTCCACCACCCGATTCATCTCTTCGATGGTCGGCACCCGCGGCAGATGTTTCGGCAGCTTCGGCGTGGCCACCAGCGCCGCCGGACTCTGCTCCACAAGTCCCTGCCGCGCCAGCCACTTGAACCACGACCGAATCGCAGCCAGCGCCCGCGCTACCGACGCCTTCGACAAGCCCCGCCCGTACAGCTCGCCCAGATACGCGCGGATCTGCTGATGCTCGATCTTGTCCACCGCCAGCCTGGCGCCAAATTTCTCCACCACGTAATCAGCAAAGCTGTGCAGCTCCCGCTCGTAGGCGCGCACGGTATGGGGGCTGGCATTGCGCTCGTGCCTCAGCATCGACAGAAACTCGTCGACTCGCCTCGCAACCAGTGGTTTCTGCGCCGTCTTCGCCCCGGTCATCGTCCCACTCGCTTCGCGCGCGGATGATGCTCACGATGTACCGCCTTCAGCCGCCCGAGTGCCAGATGCGTGTAGACCTGCGTGGTAGCAATATCGGCATGCCCCAACAGAGTCTGCACCGTCCGCAGATCGGCACCGCGTTCCACCATGTGCGTCGCACAACTGTGCCGCAGCATGTGCGGGCTCGCCCCGCTCTCACTCTGCTTCACCAGCCGCCACACCCATCCACGGCTCAGCCCCGCACCGCGCGCCGAAAGAAACAGCCGGCTCGTCGGCTTCTTCGCAAGCCCGGGACGTCCGTGCTTCAGATAGGCATCGAGCGCCTTAACCGACGCCCGCCCCAGTGGCACAATCCGCTCCTTATCTCCCTTGCCGCGAACCAGCGCGCGCCCCGCATCGAGTGAAAGATCGGCGACATTCAGTCCCGTCAGCTCGGAAACCCGCAGCCCCGCCGCATACAGCAGTTCGAGAATCGCCCGATCCCGCAGTGCCACCGCGTCGGCTTGCGGATGATCAGCCGCCAGCGCCGCGCGTTCCATCATCGCGTCCACTTCCTTCACCGCAAGCGACTTCGGCAGCACCTTCCAGGTCGCTGGCGATTCCAGATTCAGCGTCGGATCGCGCTGGATTCGCTTGTCGAGCAGGAGCCACTTGTAGAATCCGCGCAGACAAGAGAGCTTGCGCGCCGCCGACCGCGATTCGACCCCATGCTTACCCAGATGCTCCAGGAACCCGGCCACCAGTGCCTGTTTCGCCGCGATCAGCGTCGCGCTCTCACCTTCCAGATACTCTGCAAACTGCAGCAGATCGCGCCCGTATGCCTCGCAGGAAAGCGGCCGCAGCCCCTTCTCAACCCGCAAATACGTGAGATATTCCCCGATCAGCTCAGCATTCTTCAGCCCGGAATGACGCAAACGACCCACCCATTCATTATCGAAGAGCGCTGACACCGCGCTCAGTATCGAACCAGGTTCGTGCTCCTAAGTTTCGCGGTAATTCAGCAGCAGAAGCCCAATCAGCACCAGGCACACCGGCCACACCCACGCTGCGATCTGCCGGGGCGGCGACGCCCGCTCCGCTGCAGGATCATCCAGCCGCAGTTCCAGCCATCGCCCCCACCCGGCCGCAGCCCCCAGAATTGCAATCGGGGTATGGCTCAGCTCCGCGAAAACCTCATCCGTCCCCTCGCCGAGCGCGTGGGTGTGCGTCAGCAGAAACGCTCCGCCTGCCGCGCACAGTAGCGGAAAAACATAGCGCGCTCGCGGCCAGCGCATGCGACCCGTCTCCACACCCCACTCAAAAACCGCAAAGATCGCGATCAGCGCCGCGAACACCCGGTGCTCCAGCACGTCCGGCGCGGTAAAGCTCGCCCAAAACGGACGCGGCCCCAGCGGCCAGCACTCTGGATCGGCACGCAGCAGGATGAACACCGACAGCCCCAGAAACAACAGCGGCCACCAGCGCGCCCATCGCTGACGCGGCCATCGCGAGACGAGCGCCAGGGCACCGGCTGCAAGAACAATCAATCCCGCCCAGTGGTGGTTGTACTCCGACCACGCGCGGTCGTTCGCATCGCTCACGCTCCCGCCTGTGTACGTCGCCTCGCGAACGGCCACACTCAACGGAGTCGGGGGCGCCAGCTGCGCAACCGCCGGCGTATGGAAACTCGGCCAGCGCCATTCCATCCGTTCCACCACCTGATGCCCGGTCAACGTGTCCTGCGGCGTCTCATCTACCGACGGCGATTGCGCGGTGAGCGATGCAGCGGCCAGAATTACCGTGAAGCCGAGGCCAATTTCCGTTTCGCTGAATCGCCGCAGCCGAAACAGCAGCGGCGCAGGGTTCGTTTCCAGCCGCCGCAGCCCCAGAAAATTTGCCGCCCCCAGCGTCAGCATCAGCGCCGTCAGCACAATCTTTGAAAACAGAAGAATCCCGTACGACGTCCCCCAGAGTGCCGCCCACGATCCCGCGTAGAACCACGACAAACCAACACCGCCAACGATCAACACTGCCACGCCGGCCAACGCCATCGTCGAAAATCGCCGCGCCATCTCCCGCGACCTCTCCGGGTCGCGGCTCAATCGAAGCGCCATCAGCAAAAACGGCATTGCCCCAATCCATGCCGCCATTCCCAGATGATGCCCCGCCGTCAGCACCAGCAGCAGCGGCCGATGATCCATCCGCGATGCCGCGTGGCTCAGCGAAATCGAGGCCGCCAGCGCGACCAGCCCTGCGATCACAGCCGGCGTCAGCTTCGGAGTCAGCCGCAGCAACAGCGACATCGCCAGAGCGGCAGCCGTGAAAACCACTCCTGCGACGAAATACGCTGCAGAGGCAATATCCCGCAGACCCATGCCCGAGTTGCCCATCAGCATCGCGGACGTGGTCGCGATCAGCGCGATCTGCGTCAGCGCCAGCCGCAGCGCAAATCCCGAGGCGATACGCCGCAAACGGGCCTGAGCTTCGGAAGTAAGTCCGGTCGGCCGTGCGCAAAATAAAAGGAAGAAAACGCCGCCGAAAGCCAAAGCCTCCAGCGCAAACGAAAGTGCCCGCAGAAGAAGAGAGAGCAGATCGAAGTCGCGGACGAACCAGATCACTTAGCGCACGCTGAAAGGAATCTCGCCCCGCGTAATGTGCCCGTCGGTCGAGAGCGCCTGCCACTTCAGCGTGTAGTTGCCGGGCTTCAGCGTCGCGTGCGCGTTCAGCGTAGTCGCCGTCCGTTGCGCATCGCGCAGCAGAGTTACCGATCCGTCCTGCGTTGTCAGTCCCAGCGTCGAGTGCGCGCCATCGACGCGCGAATTGAATTGCAGTTCGATCGAAACCGCCGGCCCATGCACCGTCGCGTTCGCCGCCGGTGTGCTCGAAAGCAGGTGAGCATGCGCCAGTGCAACCCGGGGCAGCAGAAGCACCGCACAAGCAGCCAAAGCACCAACTAACCATCGTTTCATCGGCATCGCGTCAGAAGAACCTCTTATCGATTTAAACAAACCAGCCCACGCTCGCCCGCAAAGCCTTTCACCGCGAAGCAGCCCGCACCGACTTCCCGCTGATCTCCGCCGCCCGCGCTTCCGCATACGCCGCCGCGCCCATCAGCGCTGCTCGGCTCTCCAGAATAATCCGCACCGGCGTATGCACCAGCAAGTCGCTCAGCCTTCCTTTATCCGTGAAAGCCTGCATGAAGACCCCGCTCTGCATCGTCTTCATCATCTTCGGCGCGATGCCGCCGCCCACGTACATGCCGCCTGTCGCCAGCACCTTCAGCACCAGGTTCCCAGCCTCAGCGCCATACGAGGCCGCGAACATCTGCACCGCCTTCGCGCACAGCTCACTCTTCCCTTCTTCGCCCACCTCGGTAATCACCGCGTTCGGATCGCCCGCCTCCATCTGTTCCTTCAGCCACGCGGGCTCTTCCATTCCCTTCTGATCGCGCAGGAAGGTGTAAATGTTCGTCAGCCCCGGGCCGGAAACCACCCGCTCAAAGCTCACCCGCCCATTGAATTTCTGCATCAGCCACTGCAGCAGCTCGATCTCCGTCTGATTCCGTGCTGCAAAATCGCAGTGCCCGCCCTCCGATGCCATCGGCACATGGGTCTTGCCGTTCCACACAAGTGCGGCTTCTCCCAGACCTGTGCCCGCTGAAACCAGCGCCTGGTGCCCCACCGCCGAAGCATCGCCCTCATTCAATGTGAAGATCTGGTCCGCCGTCAGTTCCGGAATCCCATACCCATTCGCTTCCAGATCATTGATCAAAAAAAGATGCGTGATGTTCAGCCCGGCCGACAGTTCCCGCGTGTCCAGCACCCACGGCAGATTCGTCAACCGCAGTCGCCCGCCGCGTACCGGTCCCGGCACTCCAAAGCACGCCGCCGTGATCTCCGGATTTGCGCTCTCAGCCAGAAAGCGCCGGACAATCTCTTCGAGCCCACTGTACTCATGCGCCGGGTAGCGCTCATCGCGAACATGCACCAGCTGTCCGTGTTCGAAGCCATACAGAGCGAGGTGAACCTTCGTGCCGCCCACGTCCCCGGCCAAAATCATCGTTCGATCTCCAGCGTTCCCCTGCCGTCCGCGCCCGGCGCAGGCAGATGCGCGGCAGCCGCCGTATCCAGCAGAAACAGCAACCGCCCGTTCTGCGGCTGGATCAACTGGGAGGGCAGCGTCTCCGGATCATAAGGCCCCTGCAGCACGCGCCCCAGCGGATCGGCCTTCGCCGGTCCGTCGATTAGAAAAAAGACTTCGCGCGCCGCGTTGATCACCGGCCACGTCAGCGTTACCCGCCAGCTCTGCTTCTGTTGCGGAACGTGGTTGGCAATCGCAATACGGATCACTTCATGGAGCGCTGCCGTATGCGGAAACAGCGAAGCACAGTGGCCATCGTCACCCATGCCCAGCTGCAGCACATCGAAGACCGGGCCTTGCGCACCCTCCAGCCGAAAATGCCCGCGGATCGCAGACTCGTAGCGCGCTGCCGCCGCTTCCGGATCCAGTTCCCCTTCGATACGGATCGCGTGGTCCGGCAGCAAGGGAACCTTGTCCAGCAAAATCTCCCGCGCTGCGCCAAAGTTGCTGTCGGGGTGTTCCGGTGGCACACAGCGCTCGTCGACCCAGAAAATCCAGAGCCGGTCCCACGGAATCGCCGCACGATAGAGTTCCTTTGGATCGGCCAGCAGCGCGAACACCGGCTTCGGACTTCCCCCACCGGAAATCGCGATCCGAGCCACCCCTCTGGCCGCCACCGCTGCCTGGATAGTCCGTGTGAAATGTTCGGCGGTCGCGCGTGCCAACGCGTCCTGCTGCTCGAAGACGCGATACTCAACGTGAATCTTCTTTGCCATTTTTGCCGTACGCAAATCGACTTCGGCTTTGCTCAAAACCGTTTCCGGGGCGAAACGGCATTCTACCGCGCCGCCCTCGACAAGAGAGATCGACGCCCTACGGCTTGGTCGGCGGATACCATACGTGCCCGTCGCGGCCGATCAGCTCATCCCCGCATTCCGGACCCCATGTGCCTGCTTCGTAATTCGGGAAGGTCTGCGGATACTTCTTCGCCCACGCGTCGAGCACCGGCGTGTACAGCGCCCACGTCGTCTCCACGCCCTCACGATGCGCGAACAGCGTCGCATCGCCCAACATCGCATCCAGCAGCAGCCGTTCGTATCCGTTGGCTGACGACGCCCCGAACGCCTGCGTGTAGTTGAAGTCCATGATCACCGGACAAACCGCCATCTGCGGTCCCGGCATCTTGGCGCCAAACCGCAGCGAGATCCCCTCGTCCGGCTGGATGCGCATGGTGATCATGTTCGGCTGTATGTCGGTGCACGGTCCATGCATGTTCGCGCCAAAAAGTAACATCGGCGGTTGCTTGAATTGCACCGTAATCTCCGTCACCCGGCTGGCCAGCCGCTTGCCCGCCCGCAGATAGAACGGAACCCCGGCCCACCGCCAGTTGTCGATCTCCAGCCGCAGAGCCGCGTAGGTTTCGGTTTGCGACTTTGGATCTACCCGGTCTTCCTCGCGATAGCCCTTCACCATCTGGTCATCCACGAAGCCCGGGCCGTACTGGCCGCGCACGCAGTCGAAGATATTGATCGGCTTGATCGAGCTCCACAGCTTGATCTTCTCGCGCCGCACCGCGTCGGCGGCAAAGCTGGCCGGCGGCTCCATCGTCACGAACGACAGCAACTCCATCATGTGGTTCTGCACCACATCGCGCAGCGCCCCGGCTTTTTCGTAGAAGGGTCCGCGTCCTTCGATCCCGATGTTCTCCGCCGCCGTGATCTGCACGTGATCCACAAAATTGCGATTCCAGATCGGCTCGAAAATCCCGTTGGCAAAACGGAACACAAGGATGTTCTGCACCGTCTCCTTGCCCAGATAATGATCGATTCGGAAAATCTGGCTCTCGCTGAACACCGTATCGACGTCGTCATTCAGCTCCTTCGCGCTCTCCAAATCGTGCCCGAACGGCTTTTCGATGATGATCCGCGCCGTCCCCACTTCCGGCTTCGCCATGCCGTGGGTGCCCAAACGATGAACGATGTCCGCAAAATAATCCGGAGCGGTCGCCAGATAGAAGAGCCGGTTGCCCCGTGTGCCGTGGTCGCGGTCGTATTGCTCCAGCAGAGACTTCAGTGCCTGATAACCCTGATCGTTGTCGAAATCCATCGCCTGGTAGCCGACTTTGCCGATGAACTCGTCCAGTTTGGCGTCGCCCTTGTCCACACCGCCGAATTCCACGATCCCCTGACGCATATCGTCAGCGAAGCTCTTGCCCAGGTCTCGGCGCGCCACGCCCACAATGCGGAAATGATCGGGCAGCAAGCCCGCCTGCTCCAGATGGAAAAGCGCAGGCAGCAGCTTGCGCTTGGTCAGGTCGCCCGACGCGCCGAAAATCACCACCGCCGTCGGTTCGGGAATGCGCTCCTTCACCTGGGACGCTGCCTGCTTCACGTCCTCCGGAGAAATTCTTACTTCCGTCGTTGCCATCGAGTTCCCCTTTCGGCCCTCATTCGGTGAGGCCCCACCCCATCTACGCCGCCGCTTCTTTCTCCGTCTTCACCGCATGGCCGCCGAATTCGTTGCGCATGATCGCCAGCATGCGATCCGTAAAGTTGTACTCCTCGCGGCTGCGAATTCTGCGCAGCAGAGACTCTGTGATCACCGGAGCGGCCACATTCAGATTGATCGCCTCGAAGACCGTCCAGCGCCCTTCGCCTGAATCCTCCACGTACGGATCCAGCCCCTTCAGCTCGGGATTCTTCTTTAGCGCATCGGCGGTCAGATCCAGCAGCCACGAACGGATCACGCTCCCGTAGCGCCAGATCTGCGCAATCTGTTCGAGATCCAGCTCCAGTTCCTTCTTCTTTTCCATGATCGCGAAGCCCTCGGCAAAAGCCTGCATCATGCCGTACTCGATGCCGTTGTGGATCATCTTCACAAAGTGTCCGGAGCCCGCAGGGCCCACGTGGCCCCATCCCTTGTCTTTGGCCGGCGCCAGCGTCTCGAAAATCGGATACAGGCGTTCGACCACGTTGTCGTCGCCGCCGATCATCATGCTGTATCCCTCTTTCAGCCCCCACACTCCGCCCGACGTTCCCACATCCACAAAGTTGAACCCTTCCGGCTTCAATTCGCGATAGCGGCGCTGGCTGTCCTGGTAATTGGAGTTCCCGCCGTCGATGAAGGTATCGCCCTTCTGCATCAGCGGCTTCAGCTTCGCGATCGTGTCGTCCACCGGCTTGCCCTGCGGCACCATAATCCAGATCGCGCGCGGCGCCGCCAGGTTCTTCACCAGGTCTTCGAGCGAGGAAACACCCACAGATCCGGAATCCGTCAGCCGCTTAACCGCGTCGGCGCTGAAATCGAACCCAACAACCTTGTGTCCGCCCTGGCGCAGCCGCTCCGCCATGTTGCCGCCCATCTTGCCCAGCCCGATGATTCCCAGTTCCATTGCATTCTCCTCAACTTTCAGTCCGGAATTCGCTGCGCTCAAACTTAAGCCTCGCGCGCCCTCAGCTCCTGCAATCGATCCTCCGGCAGCGAGACCCCCGCCCGTGCCAGATCCTGCGCAAGCTTCGCCGAGCCCTCATAGCGGATCGCGTGAATTCCCAGTGACGCCGCGGCCGCCACATTTTCCGCGCGATCGTCGATAAAAATCACCTGCTCGGGATCGCGTTCAAGCACGTCCAGTGCGATTCGATAGATTTTCCAGTCCGGCTTCCGCACTCCCACGTAGCAGGAACTGAAGAACGCATCGAAATAGTCCAGCAGGTTGAATTTTTTCAGCCGGTATTCATTCATCGCGCGCGCTTCGTTGTTCACCGTGGCCAGCACATATTCTTCCGATGCCGAAAGCTGATGAAGGATTCCCAGCCCGCTGTCCGCCAGCACCTTCGACTGCTCCGTCATCACCTCGAAAAACTCGGCCTGGGTGAAGCTGCGCGGCTCGTAAAAAACTGTCTGGCGCAGATATTCATCCACCCCGATCTCATCCCGCTCCCACGCCTGGTCTATCGCAGCATGCCTGCGCTCGAATTCAGCCGAATCCAGGCCGAAGCGCGCCAGCACGGCATCGCGCTGCTGGCGATCCCAGCCATTCGTCAACAGCACGCCCCCGATATCCCAAAGAATGGTGCTGATGCCGTCCATGGCATCTCCATGAGTCGATTTTTGCTGTGAACCCTGGGGACTTCGCTCGAATTCTATGGCTTTCCTGTTTCCCGCATGTTACGAGCTTCGATTGCCTTTACTTTATTCAGCCGCCGCACAAATCGCTCTTCCTGCGACTGGAACCGTGCCTCAAGGAACGGAGCCACCACATCGAATGCCAGTTCCTGTCCGATGATTCGCGCGCCCAGCACCAACACGTTCATGTCGTCGTGCTCCACGCCCTGGTGCGCAGAGTAATGGTCGTGGCACATGCAGGCTCGAATCCCAAACATCTTGTTGGCGGCTACGCAAACCCCAACTCCACTGCCGCAAATCAGAATCCCGCGCTCGGCTCGCCCCGCCTGCAACGCTCGCCCTACCGCCTCGGCAAAATCCGGATAGTCCGACGGCTCGGCATTGAACGCTCCAAGGTCGATCACCTCGTGCCCCAGCCGCTCCAGATAACCGCGCACTTCTTCCTTGAGATAGTACCCAGCGTGATCTGCCGCAATCGCCAGCTTCATAATTACTTCCCCGCCAGCGCCGGTTCGGCCTTGCGCGCCCGCTCCACCAGAGCCTTCGCTCGAGCCACCACGTTATCCGTCCCGAAGCCCAGTTTCTCCAGCGCCGTCGCTCCCGGCGCCGACGCCCCAAACCGATCGAGGCCAATTACATCGCCGTCGCGCCCCACATATTTCCACCATCCCAGCGTCGCGCCAGCCTCAATGGCCAGCTTCGGCAGGTGATCCGGGAAAATCGACGCCCGATAGCTCTCCGATTGCTCGTCGAATATGTGGGTGCTGGGCATGGAAACTACCCGCGCCACAATCCCATCCTTCTTCAGCTGTTCTGCGGCCCGTATCGCAGGCCAGAGCTCCGCGCCCGTCCCCACAATCAGTAGATCAGGCGAATCGCCACCCTGCTCCACGATGTACGCTCCCTTACGCACCCCTTCAAACACACGCTGCTTCACCGGATCCAGCAAAGGCAAATCCTGCCGCGAAAGCGCCATAAACGACGGCCCCTTGCGTTCCAGCGCCAGTCCCCATGCTGCCGACGTTTCATTCGCATCCGCAGGACGAAAATCCGTCAGATGTGGCACCGCCCGCAACATCGTCAATTGCTCCACCGGCTGATGCGTCGGTCCATCCTCGCCCAACCCTATCGAATCGTGAGTGAAAACGAAGAGCGAATGCACCTGCATCAGCGCGGCCAGGCGGATCGCCGGCTTCGCGTAATCCGAAAACACAAAAAACGTCGATCCATAAGGAATCACGCCGCCATGCGCCGCCATTCCATTCACCGCGGCGCACATCCCAAATTCCCGCACACCGAAGTAAATGTTGTCTCCCTTCGGATCGATATGGAAATTCGCGCTGTCCTTGATCACCGTCTTCGTCGAAGTCGAAAGATCCGCCGCGCCGCCCAGCAACTCCGGCACATATTTCGCAACCGCGTTCATCACCGTGTTGCCCGCCGTCCGCGTCGCAACCGGCTTGCTCTCCGCCGGGAACTGCGGCAGGCTCTGCGCCCATCCGTCCTTCAGCCGGCCCTCCTGCACGCGTTCGTATTCCGCCGCCAGCTCCGGAAATTCCTTCTTGTACTTTGCGAAGAGCGCGTTCCAGTCCGACTCCTCCTTCGCCCCGCGGTCCACCGCCTGCAGCCAGTTCTTCGCCGCATCCTCCGGAACCCAGAACGTCTTGTCCTCAGGCCAGTTCAGGTTCTTCTTCGTCTGCTTCACCGCCTCGGCACCCAGCGCTTCACCGTGCGCTTTGTTTGTCCCGGCCTTCGGGCTTCCGTACCCGATCACCGTCCGCACCGCAATCAGCGAAGGCTTGTCCTTCACCCCCTGCGCCGCTTCAATCGCCTTTGAAATCCCCTCGAGGTCGTTGCCGTCTTCAACAATCTGCACATGCCAGTGGTACGCCTCAAATCGCTTCAGCACGTCTTCAGTAAACGAAAGCTCCGTCGGCCCATCCAGCGAAATCAGGTTGTCGTCGTAGAGAAAGATCAGCTTGCCCAGGCCCAGCGTCCCGGCCAGCGATGCCGCTTCGTGCGAGACGCCCTCCATCAGATCGCCATCGCCGCAAAGTCCATACGTGTAGTGATCGACAACTGCGTATCCCGGCCGGTTGTACACCGCCGCCAGATGCCTCTCCGCCATCGCCATGCCCACGGCCATCGCGAACCCTTGCCCCAGCGGCCCCGTCGTCAATTCCACGCCGTCCGTGTCGCCGTATTCCGGATGTCCGGGCGTCCGCGATCCCCACTGCCGAAACTGCTTCAGATCGTCGATCGTCAGATCGTAGCCGGTTAGGTGCAGCACCCCGTAGAGCATCGCCGACGCATGCCCGTTCGACAGCACAAACCGGTCGCGATTCGTCCACTTCGAGTGCTTCGGATTGTGCCGCATGTATTTGTGAAACAGCAGATACGCAATCGGTGCGTCGCCCAGCGGGGCTCCCGGATGCCCGCTGTTCGCCTTCTCCACCGCATCCACGGCCAAAAAACGCAGGGCGTTAATCGACAACTGGTCGAGCTCGTTCATAATCTCGCTTCTCCTTCGGTTGGCTGCGTGGAAACGGTGGAAACCACCAGACGATCAACCTTGATTTTCGCTCTCACCCTTTGGATGACGCAAACGCGAACCCCGTCTCAGGAAGGCGGCTCCAGCGCCACTTCAAAATTGCGCCCTTCCCATCGATTCTCGTCCGGCCAGAACAGAGTAAAGGAAAGCGCGCCCCCTTGCTCCGGCCGCGTCGGCAGATCGGCATACGATCCCGCAAAGCCCACCTGCGTGCTGTCCAGGTGGTTCGTGGTCTGCCAGTTGTCCGGCGTCCAGGTCACCTGAAAGCGCGAGGCCGACGTGATCCTCAGACTTTTGCCCGCCGGAATCTGCCGGATTTGCCGCCGAATCTTGAACACTTCAATCCCGCTCGGCGGATGGTTCTTTTCGGCGTATCGCTCCTCCACCACCGGGATCAGATCGAACACCCGGCCGTCATGCGCCGAGCGCAGCAGCTTCAGGTACTCCGAATGCGCCCACACCAGGGGCATCGCCGACCCCGCCGGCCCTCCCAGCACCAGGCCGTTGAGGTCCGGCTCGTCCCAGATCTGCTCCGGCAGCATGCCCCCGCTCGAGGCGAAGTTCTCAATCGTCTTAATCAGCCCACCAACGTCGCGCCCCGCCGCCAATTCATAGTGCGCCCGCTCCCCCACCAGCAGCGGCCACGCGTGCCCCTTTCCCCACCCCAGGAATGGCCCGCCGTCTTCTCTCTGTCCGTACCCATCGTGGTTGTAACGCCGCCAGCATGGACCCTTCGGCGTCTCCACCTTCAGCAACCGATCCACCACCTTCAGCGAATCCACAATCAGCGGATCGTCCGCCCGCCGAATCCCGTAACGAACCAGTTCCAGGAATCCAGCATCCACAATCTCCCGCGCCTCGAACTCCGACCGCTCGCCGGGAGGAAGGTTGTTGATGTGGATCATCTCTTTCCCGCATTCCTCATGCGCATACGGCTCGCCGCATTCCGGCGGCCGAATCCGCATGTAATGCCGCTTAACCTCGGGATCGAGCACGCCGTTGTTGGTCACCGTCCAGTCTTCCAGGTGGCTCTCGGCCCAGTCGGCATGCTGTTCCAGAAAATGGGCCAGCTCCGGCGAATCGTGCGCGCGCGCCAGGTCCGCCGCGCAGATCAGCCCCGCAATCACTGCTGCCATCGTCGATGGCGAATATCCCGCCGCTTCTTCCCAGCGCTCCTGCTGCGTCACCGGCGCATAGCGCACCAGAAATCCCGCCGCCCGCTCCACAAAGGGAAAGACGGGAAAATTGCCCAGCGCATCGCGCTTCCAAAGCCGCCACGCCAGAATGATGGGAAACGCAACCTCGTCCAGCTGAATCCCCGTCCAGTAAGGATCGCCGTTTACCCAGAAATTCTGCGAGAAGCCGCCATCCGGCATCTGCGTGCAGGCCAGATACACCAGCGCACTCAGCGCCGTCTCCATCCGCCCGCAGGCCATCAGCGCCGTCGCCGTCTGCACCATATCCCGCGTCCACACCAGGTGGTACCCGCCCAGGTCGTCGTCGCCCTTCGCATAGCCCCACGGTATCGACGCGGACGCTATGAATGCTCCGCCGTACGTCTTGTCCTCGTGCGCCAGCACCACGTTATGGCTGATCTGCAGCAGCCGTCCGTCATCGCCCGAATGCTCCGCCAACTCCCGCGGCGTGGCCACCCGATGCCATTGTTCGATGTAACGGGAGAGGTGTTGCTCAAACGGCATCGCCAGCGATCCCGCCATCGCCGCCAGCGCGGCGTGATGCCCTTCTCCCAATCCGATCGCCAGCGTGAAATCCCTTATCCGCTCCTGCGGAATCTCTCCCATAATGGCGATATTGCCGTCCAGCGCCAACCCGAACTCCCAGTCCATTTTGAAGTTCTGTTTCAGGTCCTGCCAGCCGTCGCTCGTCCCCACGTACCCGCAGCTGGCCCGGCTGAAACCGCAGTCCGCACTCAGCGCCAGCGACATGTTCTCTTTCCACGCCAGCACCACCCGTTTGCCGGCTACGTCCACCACCCGCGCGGAATTGCCCATCCCGCCGCCCTCCAGATGCGGCGAGAGCAGCGCGTAGACATGCAGTCGGGCCAGCAAATCTTCGTCGCCCTCCAGCCGTACATGCACCAGCACCACCGGACCGTGCGGATCGCTGATCATCTCCCGCACCAGCGTGTAACGGCCTTCGCGATCCCGGTTGTGGACGCAGACCGCCAGCGCATCGGAGTCGATGTAGTCGAATTCGTGGATCAGATCCCGCCGCTCTTCGTGGAAGAACGTCTCCCCATCGGTGATCAGGAACTCCATGTCACGAATCTGCGGGCGGTCGATGGTAGGGGAGTAAATCTCGTTTAAGATTCCATGCGACACCGTGAACCAGATTTTGCTCGATGCCGCATACGCCGTGGCTACCGTGTCCTTCGCACTCGAGGTCCAGCGCGGCTCAAGCCCCGGCGCCCCAAATGCCAGCCCCTGGCCCTCCAGCCACCTGTATCGCGAATCTGCACCGGTCATTCGTCAGCCATTCTCTCTGAAATTGTGGCCCTGTGCGTTACCGGGGGGTGAAACCAGACAATTCCGCGCCCTACAGAACCACAACCGAGAATCCCGCTGCCTGCGCCGCCTCGCCCAGCCGTTTGTCTCCGCAGAGAAATACGCCGCCTGTCGGCCGCTCACCACGCCACACCATCGCAGCCGCTAACTGCAGGCTGTCAGCCGCCCGCAGCGGATACCGGCCCAGCAACCGGCATGCTTCATCCCGCACCGCATCGTTGGGGGAAATCTCCTCCCACACCGCTTTGAGCTGATCGAGGGACGCCAGCGCTTCCCGCGCTTCACGGCCATCGATCGAGCCTCTGCGCAGCGACCGCGCAATGGCGCTTGATATCTCTACGGCCGCCGCCCACCAGACCACCGGCGTGTGCCTCGTCACAAGCTCACGCGCCTTCTGCGTGACAGACTCCCGAAGACACAGCGGAACCAGCGCACTCGAATCCCAGAAAGCGGCCTCGGCGTCTACCAACCTTCTTCTCGCTCTTCAAGAAGCATCTCGGTGCCCGTCTTTCCGCGCGGGGTGGGAATCGGCATTTTCAGGAATTCCTCCACCAGCTCCGGCGTCCATGGCCGCTTGGCCGGGGTCATCTTCCCCTCGGCAATCAGCCGCAGCTCATGCTCCGTCGCATCCCCCGCCTCGAACGGCACCAGCTTGGCCACCGGCAAATTCCGATCCCGAATCACAATCTCTTCCCCGGCCCGGGCGAATCGGATATAGGTGCTCAGCCGGTTCTTCAGTTCGGCAATGTTCACGCTGCGCATAGCACAATTCCCTACTTGGCCATTATAGCCATATGAACCCTGACTCCCGCGCAAGCTACTCAAAGCACCTGCATCGCCGCGTCCGGATCGTGGTGGAACTGCACCTCCGCCATTGCGTGCGTAATCTCCCGGTTCTTCATAAACTGCTCCCACACAAAGCCACTGCGCAAATTTTCCGCCATCAGCATCGTGATTCCCTGATCGATCCCCAGAATATCCGGCGCAAACCAGTTGGCGTGCGGTTGAAACGCATCCACGAAACCGTACCGCGTATACACTCGGTCACCAAACTGCTCCCGCATGCTCAGCAGCACGTGCGAACACTCCGCGGGCAGAAAAACCAGCGACCCACCCGGCGCGCACGGCACCAGCGTCCCATCCAGCGGACCCATCGCCGGCGGTCCACCCCACACCCGATACCCTTCGCGTGAATCCGACGCCGTAATGCCCCACAGGTTCTGATCGAACCACGGAAACCGCCGGCTCTCCGTCAGGCACCACAGCTGGTGCGCTCGTGTTGCCGCAACCGAATTCGTGAAGTAATCGGCGTGCAGGTCCGCCACGTTTCGAAAATCGCACCATGCGTGCGCGTACTGGTGGATAAACAGGGGCGCCACGCCGCTGATGTAATCCAGTCCGCCGAACTGCACCACCGGCCTCTGCAGATCGTTCCAGTTCGCCCCCCCAATCGAGTGCGTCGGCGATCCGATCGCCAGCAGATACATGGTCAGCAGCTCGGAATAAATATCCCAGCGATGCTTCAGAAATCCCTGGTCCGGCAGCCACCCCATCGAAAGCGTTTGTCCGCCGTTCAGCATCCACTCCCAGTCGATGCGCCGGTAGAACGTCGTCGCCAGGCCTTCGATGCGCGGATTCCCTGCAAAATACTGCCTGCAGGTCAGCACTCCGCACAGCAACAGTGCCGTATCGATCGACGAAAGCTCGCTGCCGAACATGCGCTGCCCGCTTTCCATATCGATAAAGTGATACAGAAATCCATGCTCATGCGGACAATCCTCCAGCAGAAACGCCAGCGTCTTCTCCACCCGCTGTTCGCAATCGAAGGCGCGCAGATAATTCCGCTTGTGCGCGATACACAGCCCGGTCAGCCCAAACCCCGTCGCCGCAATACTTGAAACCCGGCTCACCGAGATTCCCGCCGCCGGCGCGCGGTCCCGCACCATTCCCGTCCGCGGACTCGCCTCGTTGTAGAAAAAATCTGCCGCCCTTCCTTCCAGATCGTCCAGCAGCGTATCTGCCGCGGTGGTCACCTGCGTTAGCGGCCGGTTGATGAATACGCCTGGAGGATGCTGATACTGCTGCGCCGCCTGCGACTCCGGCTTGGGCTCCTGACCGGCCTTTACCTTCGGCTGCTGCGCCTGGTTCTGCGCCAGTACCCTCGAGCTCAGCGCCATCGCGCTGGCTGCGCCGGCTCGCTTCAGCAGCTCTCTTCGAGTTATCGCGGATGGAGCCAACGTCAGGTCGGTTCTTTTCTTTGAATCTCAGGAATTGGCCCCGTCAGGACGTAGACGCGGCGGCCCTGTCCTGAGGATGCCATTGGAACGGCAGCGTCCTCTTCTCAATTTAAAGGAGAGCCTATAGGAAAGAACAATCCCCCATGTGGGAGATCAGCCCCCGATCAATGTGACGTGTTGCATGGACTCGCTCCCCGCAAGGTGGCGGATCGCTCTGTCCAGCGTCGCCAATGATCCCTTCCGCTCTATCGCCAGCCCCAGCAGGCATGCATCCGTCACCTGGCGATGGCCATGCAGCCGTTCGCGAAAAGGGTCGGTCATCTCTTCAAACGTCCTCAGCATTGGCCAGTATCGGTAACCCTTGAGACTGGCAAATCCTCTCAGCGCTTCCCCGGCTTCAGACATCGTCGCCGGCTTGCCCATAAAAGCCGGGTTCGTCAGCAAGCGAACGAACCCTGTTTCAGTGAACAAGCAAAAAGCGAATGCTCTTTCACCTTCACGCCGGAACCACTCAAGGGCCGGTCCATGCGATTCGTGATGAACCCAGTGAATAGCCAGCAGGACGTTCACGTCCAGCAGGTACGGTCTCACAGTTCTTCAGCCTCGAAACGCTTTACTTCTTCTGTCGTTACTCGACGGCCGCCCGGAATATCGAGCACGGGAATACCGTTGATCAGCTTGATCCGGGATTTCCTCCTCGCGCTGCGCACAATCAAATCCGATACCGCCCGGCTCCTCGACACACGCGCACTTTCCGCGTACTGATTCACCAGCTCGGCTGCCTCATCAGATAATGTTACCGTGGTTCTCATATCATGAAATTATACATTTTTCGTAGAAACGATGCACTCTTACGAAAATGATGCACACTGCCGGGAGCCAGTCGCCATTCCCTCCCCGATCCCTCGCCCCCCCTTGCACCCTGCGCCCCGCCTTCCGCATCCAGTATTATCGGAGGGCGCAGAACCCGCGGGCGCTATCCTGCTTCGCAATTCCCACCCCGCGAACCCTCACGGTATCCAAACCTTCATATCCCGCAAGGAGGATTGCTTTGGCACACGAAGTTCCACCTCTTCCCTACGACTACGCCGGCCTTGAGCCTTACATTGACTCCGAGACCATGCACCTGCACCACGACAAGCACCACCAGGCTTATGTCACCGCTCTCAACGGCGCCATCGAGAAGCATCCCGACCTCGGCAAACATTCCGCCGAAGATCTGCTCCGCAATCTCAACAGCGTGCCCGAAGACGTCCGCACCGTCGTCCGCAATAACGGCGGCGGCCACGTCAACCACTCCATGTTCTGGACCATCATGAAGCCCAAAGGCGGCGGCGACCCCACCGGCGCCATCGGCGACCAGATCAAAAAAGACTTCGGCAGCTTTGAGGACTTCAAAAAGCAGTTCAACGAAACCACCGCCAAGCAGTTCGGCTCCGGCTGGGGCTGGCTCATCTGGGACGGCAAGCTCAAAATCATCACCACCGCCAACCAGGACAGCCCGCTCTCCCAGGGCTTCTACCCTGTCCTCGGCAACGACGTCTGGGAGCACGCCTACTACCTCAAGTACAACAATCGCCGCCCCGAATACCTCGCTGCCTGGTGGAACGTCGTCAACTGGGACGAGATCAACAAGCGCTTCGAGCAGGCAAAGAAGTAGGCCTAACCCGCAGCCTCCGGTCCGCGGCCGAGAATCTTCCGGTCGCACCGCCTGCAAACATGAACGCCCTTTCCGCACTCCTCCCGCGGAAAGGGCGTTCCTGTCCCCTGCGGAGTTTATGATGGACCGTTCAAAAGCTGCGCCGTCCTCCGGAGGAATTGCCCCGTGATTTCTGTCCCGCGTTCTGCATCGTGCCCTGCTTCATGGCCCCGACTCGCTCTGTTCATCACCGCCGCAGTTCTCGCAGCAGTAATCCCAGCACACGCCGCTCCGCCCGCGACCCCCGCGCCCTGGGTCGGCACCTGGGCCGCCTCCCCCTTCGACGGCGATCCCTGGCACACGATCCCTACCCTCGTCGATTCCACCCTCCGAGAAGTCATCCATACCTCCATTCCCGGCAAGGCCCTCCGCATTCACTTCACCAACGAGTTCGGCCGTGAGCCCCTGCGCATTGACGCGGCCAACGTCGCCCTCAGCACCGGCGGCGCTGCCATCGATCCCGCGTCGCTCCACTCCCTCACCTTCGCCGGTTCCCCCTCCATCGTCATTCCCGTCGGCGCAGAAGCTGTCTCCGATCCCGTCCCCATGGAAACGCCCGCGTTCTCCAATCTCGCCGTAACCTTCTTCCTGCCTCTGCAGCAAATCAGCGACGTCTCCGTGCACTCCGCCGCCCAGCAGGACAACTACATCCTCACCGGCAACCACGTCGCCGACCCGTCCCTCGACGCTCCGGTCACCATCACGTCCTGGTACTTCCTCAAGGGCGTTGACGTCGAACCCACCACGCCGCACGCCGCCGCCGTCGTGGCCTTCGGCGACTCCATCACCGACGGCGCCTACGTGACTGAAAATTCCAATCATCGCTGGCCCGACTATCTCGCCGTGCGCCTCCACAACAATCCCGCCACGGCCGCGCTCTCCGTGCTCAACCAGGGCATCGGCGGCAACTGCGTCCTCATCCACTGCGTCGGCCCCAACGCACTCGCGCGCTTCGACCGCGATGTCCTCTCTCAGGCCGGCGTAAAGTACGTCATCGTGCTCGAAAGCATCAACGATATCGGCTCTCTCCACGAGCCCAACCGCCCCAACTACAAGCTCACCGCGCAGGATCTCGAGCAGGGACTCGCGCAGCTCGTGGCCCGCGCCCACGAACACGGCATCAGGGTCTATGGCGCCACACTCACTCCCTACAAAGGCGCCGGTTACTTCACCGATCAGGGCGAGCAAATCCGCGAGGCCGTGAATGACTGGATCCGATCCAGCAACGCCTTCGACGGCGTCATCGACTTCGATAAGGCCACCCGCGATCCCGCCAATCCCCTGGTCTTTGCCGCACAGTACGACTCCGGCGACCATCTCCACCCCAAAGACTCTGGCTACGACGCCATGGCCAACGCCATCGACCTCACCCTTTTCCAATAGGCGCAGTCCCGCGGTCGAACCCCTGTGTCCTGTTTTTTTTTGTTCTGTGTCCTGTGTTTTTTCTGCGTCCTGCGTTCTGTGTCCTGTGTTCTGCGTCCTGTGTTCTGTGTCCTGTGTTCTGTGCCTGCAATCCGCAACCTGATCCGGAATTTCGTGTCTAATCGTGCAGGAAGGTTCCTCGAACCATGCGTCTGTCGCTGCTTTCTGTCCTGGCTCCCTTCGCTCTCGCCGGATTTGCCTTCGCCCAGGCCCCCGCCGTCCCCGCGGGCCAATCGCACTTCACCATCGTTCAGGCCAATGACGGCAAGACCGTTGGCTCAGCCGACTGCAACGTCGGCCACCGTGCCCAGCGGCTACCAGATCGCCTCGCACGGCGACCTGAAGATGCCGAAGTTCACCTATACCTTCTCGAACGACAACCACCTCGACAGCCAGCTCAACATCGTCCACGACCAGCTCAACGGCGAGGTCAACGGCCAGCAGGTCACCTTCACCCTCGGCTCCGATCCCTCCGGCCGCCAGTTCCAGGTCAGCATCGAAGCCATCGGCAAGACCACCACCAACGTCTTCGACCGTCATCAGCACACCGTCCTGCTCCCCGACCTCGACCCGGCCGCCTACTCCGCCATGGTCCACTTCGCGATCGAAAAGCCCGCTACCACCTGGATCGTCATTCCCAAGCAGGAAGGACTGCTGGTGCCCGCGCTCTACACCGATCGCGCCTCCATGCACGGCACTTTCCACGGCCAGCCCGTCGATGCCCGCCACACCACCGTCACCGTCAGCGATCAGAACGGCATTTCGGTTGAGCTTTACTACACCGGCGAAGGCGACCTCCTCGAAGCCGACCTCCCCGAGCAAAATTTCTACGTGATCCGCGACGACTTCAAACTCCAGGCTCGTCCCCACTACGAGCCGCCACGCGGCACAGCGCCGACGAATCAGGGCGCTCCACAGCAGCCCGGACAACAGCCGCCTCCGCAATACTCAGTCCCGCCAAGCGGATCGCCGCAGGTCCAGCCGCAGGCCCTGCTCCAGTCCTTCTAAGCAGCCAGCCACTCGCCCCGAAAGTTCTCTGTGTTCTCTGTGGTGAGAAACCGCCGACGACTATGCCTGCCCTGCAAACGCCGTGACCAGGTTGGTCACCAGCCGCACCGCGCGCGGAACCGCCTGGCGCAGTGGCCCGGAAATCTCTTCGCCGTACCCGAAATGCCCCGCTCCCACGGTCAGCGCAAAGGCCCGCGCCGGAACACGTCCGCACAGCGTCTGCGCCAGGCCCATGAGCGCCGGTGGATCCAACCGATGCGTGTCGACAGTCTCATCGCTCGCCGCCACCGGCAACACCCGGATCGCTCCCGGCTCATCGGCCGCACACGCATCAACAAAGATCACCAGCTCCGTCTCGGCCATCTCAGCCGCCATCTCCGGCGTAAATTGCTGCGCGGCGATAACCCGCAGCCGCGAGGCCGGGAAAAGATGCTCCGCCCCCTCGGCAATCTTCAGCCCAACACCGTCATCCTGCCGCAGCGAGTTCCCGCACGCCAGCAAAAGTGCCGGATGATGTGCCGCTTCTAACCTGGAGCCGCTTCTCACCTGTTCCCTGCTCCCTATCCCCCACTCCCGATTCCCTACTCCCTACTCCCTATTCCCTGTTTCTCTCAACACTTCTCTTACCAGCGATCCATCCGGCGCGCGCAACTCCACCCGCAACGGCATCCGCCCCATAGCGTGCGTCGAGCAACTCAGGCACGGATCGAACGTCCGCACCACCGCCTCCACGCGATTCAGCATCCCCTCCGCCACATTCTCGCCGTGTACATAATGCCGCGCCGTCTGCAGAATCCCTCGGTTCATCGCCGCATTGTTGTGACCGGTCGCGATAATCAAATTCGCCCACGTGATCAGCCCGTTTTCATCCACCTTATAGTGGTGGATCAGCGTGCCCCGCGGCGCCTCCGCCACGCCCACTCCTTCAAGGTTGTTTACTGAAGCCGTCGCCCGCACATGCTTGTCCAGAATCGCCTTGTCCGCGAGCAGCGCCTCAATCTTCTCCGTCGCGTACAGCATCTCGATCAGCCGCGCGTAGTGGTAGTGGAACGAACTCAGCACCGGCTTCGGCGACATCGCCCGAAACTCCCGCCACTCCCGATCCGCCAGCGGCGTCTCGCACCGGTCTGCCAGATTCAGCCGCGCCAGCGGTCCCACCCGATACGTCCCGCCCGGATATCCCAGTGGCTTGTAGTACGGAAACTTCATGTACGTGTACGGTTCCACCGCCTCGCCGATGAAGTCCGCATAATGTGCCGGATTCAGCTCGCCGGCAATCACGTTGCCTTCGGAATCGATCACCCGCAGCGCGCCGTCATAGTAGTCTGCCAGCCCCTGCTCGTTCACCAGACCCATAAACAGCGTCGGGAAATTCGCAAAAACCTCAATCTCCGCCGTGAATTTCTCGATGCTGCCCTTGAACCATGCCAGCGTCCGCTCGATCGCCGCAGTCGCCGCCGGAATCCACCCAAGAATCTGATCCCGCTTCTCCGCGCTCAGCGGCTCGTTCACGCCGCCCGGCACCGTCCATCCCGGATGAATCCTTCGCCCCGCGAGCGCCTCAATGATCCTTTGCCCAAATTGCCGCAGCGCCACGCCGTCTGCCCCAATCGAAGGATGCGTATGCGCCACATGCAGAATGCTGCGCTCTTCCGCCGGCGCATCCATCCCCAGCAGCAAATCCGGCGACGACAAATAGAAGAAGCTCAGCGCGTGCGACTGGATCAGCTGCGCCAGGTTCATGATGCGCCGCAAATCGGCCGCCACCGGCGGAATCTTCACCGCCAGAATCGCGTCGCACGCCTTCGACGACGCCACCAGATGGCTCACCGGGCAAATGCCGCAGATGCGCGCCGTGATGTTCGGCATCTCGTAAAACGGCCGCCCCTCGGTGAACTTCTCAAAGCCCCGCAGCTGCGTCACGTGAAACGTCGCGTCCTGCACCACGCCCGCCTCATCCAGCTGCAGCGTGATTTTCCCGTGGCCTTCCAGCCGTGTCACCGGGTCGATAACGATGGTCCGAGGCATACTCCCCTGCTTTCCCTCTTCTTCAATCAGCCGAAGTGCGCCACACCCTCGAGCGACGGCACATGCCCTGCGAGCAGCTCGCTCAGCACCCTGTAAATCGTGTCTGCCGATGGCGGGCATCCCGGCACGAAAACGTCCACCGGCACCACTTCATGCACCGGCCGCACGCGGTTCAGCAGCGCCGGCACGCCCACCGTCGGGATTTGTTTCTGCAACACATTCTGCTCGTAAACACGGAATAACACCGGCTGCACCCCGCAGCTGTTCCGCATTGCCGACACATTTCCGGTCAGTGCGCAGTCGCCCAGCGACACCAGCACTCGCGTGTGCTCGCGAATCTTCTTGATCTTCTTCAGATCGTCTTCGCTGGCCACCGCGCCTTCCACCAGCGTCACGTCCACGCGATCAGGAAACGTCTTCCGATCCACCAGCGGGCTATACACCAGCTGAAACTGGCTGCTCAGCTCGATCAGCCGCTCGTCCATATCCAGCAGCGACATGTGGCAGCCCGAGCATCCGTCCAGCCAGACCGTCGCCAGGGTTTTTACCTCGCTCATGGCTGCTCTCCTTCCCGCATGATGCGCAGATACGGCAAAAATTCCGGATGCTTGCGCGTCTTGCTGCCTACGCTGCTCTTCTCAAACAACGCGCCGGTCGGGCAAACCTGCACGCACTTCCCGCAGCTCGTGCACGATTCCGATTCGCCCCACGGCTGCTTCAGATCGGTGATCACCAGCGACTCCGCCCCGCGCCCCATCACGCCCCACGTATTCGCGCCCTCAATCTCCGAGCACACCCGCACGCAGCGCGTGCACAGCACGCAGCGGTTGTGATCCACCGTGAACCGCGGATGCGAAGCGTCCACCGGCAGCTGCGGATACTGGTACGGAATCTCCACGTGAGTCATGCCCAGCTCCAGCGCCAGCCCCTGCAGCTCGCAGTTGCCGTTGGCCACGCACACCGAGCAAACATGGTTCCGCTCCGCGAAAAACATTTCGAGGATCATCGTGCGGTAGCGGTCGATCTTCGGCGAATGCGTCGTGACCTCCATGCCCTCCGCAACCTGGGTCACGCACGCCGGCAGCAGCCGCCGCGCGCCCTTCACTTCCACCAGGCACACCCGGCACGCGCCCACTTCCGATAGTCCATCCAGATGGCACAGCGTCGGAATCTTCACGTTATGTTCCCGCGCCGCTTCCAGAATCGTCTGATCCGACCGCGCGCTGATCTCCTCGCCGTTGATCGTCAGGGTGCGAACATTCGCTTCGGCGCTCATGCGTGCACCTCCCCGCGGAACGCGTCCACCGTCGCCGCACTGAACTCGCACACCCCTGCCGGACATCGCTTCTCGTCGATATGCGCCAGGTACTCATGCTTGAAATACCGCAGCGTGCTCAGCACCGGATTCGGCGCCGTCTGTCCCAGCCCGCACAAGCTCGTCGCCCCCACCACCTCGCACAATTCTGTCAGCTGGTCCAGATCGCGTCTGCTCGCCTCGCCCTTCGTGATCTTCGTCAGCAGCTCGTACATCTGCACCGTTCCCGCCCGACATGGAATGCACTTGCCGCACGATTCCGTCATGCAGAACTCCATAAAGAAGCGGGCGACAGAGACCATGCACGACGTATCGTCCATTACGATCATGCCGCCCGAACCCATCATGGAACCCGCGCTGATCAGCGCGTCGTAACTGATGGACAAATCAAGGTGTTCCTCCGGCAAACATCCGCCCGAGGGTCCGCCAGTCTGTACTGCCTTAAATTTCCTTCCGTCAGGAACCCCTCCGCCAATGTCGAAGATGATCTGCCGCAACGTCATCCCCATCGGCACTTCCACCAGCCCCGTCCGCTGAATTTTCCCCGTCAGCGCAAAAACTTTCGTCCCCTTGCTGCGCGCCGTCCCCATCGACGAAAACCACTCGCCCCCGTGCCTGAGTATCGGTGGCACGTTGGCGAACGTCTCCACGTTGTTGATCAGCGTCGGATCACCCCACAACCCGCTCACTGCCGGATAGGGCGGCCGCGGCCGTGGTGTCCCGCGCTTGCCTTCAATTGAGGCGATCAGCGCCGTCTCTTCGCCGCACACAAACGCGCCCGCGCCGAGGCGAATGTCGATATCGAAGCTGAAGGTCGTCTCGCAGATTCCGTTTCCCAGAAATCCCCGCCGCCGCGCCTCCCGCAGCGCTACCGTGAGTCTCTGCACCGCCAGCGGATACTCGGCGCGCACATAAATGAATCCCTTCGTCGCGCCAATCGCGTACGCCGCGATCGCCATCCCCTCAATCACCCGCTGCGGATCGCTCTCCAGCACGCTGCGATCCATGAACGCGCCCGGGTCGCCCTCATCGCCATTGCAGATCACATATTTCTGCGCGCCCTTTACCTTCGCGACCGTGTCCCACTTCAGGCCCGTCGGATACCCGCCGCCTCCGCGCCCGCGCAGCCCGCTCTTCGAAATCTGCTCGATCACCGACGCCGGATTCATGTCCGTCAGCGCCTTGACCAACCCCTCGTAACCGCCCCGCGCAATATATTCGTCGATCTTCTCCGGATCGATGTGCCCGGAATTCTCCAGCACCACATGCCGCTGCCCGTCGAAATACCCGCCCAAATGCGGATCCAGGCGTGCCACCGGCTCTGCGCCCAGCGACGCCAACACATCTTTCGCGTCGCCTTCATGCACGTGGCCGTAGCGAATCTCCGACGGCTCCATCAGCACCAGCGGCCCCGCCGCGCACAACCCCATGCATCCCGTACGCCGCACGTGGCATTTCTTCCCAGAGCCCTCGGCCTCTCTCTCAATCGCGGCCTTTACCTTGTCGCTGTGCTGCGAAAGGCACCCCGTGCCCATGCACACGTTGATCTCGTAGTCGAACTTCTCGCGCTCTTCCACCTGGGTGGCGGCAATCTCGTGCAGTTCCTCAACATTCATTGCAGCGTCCACCTTTCCAGCTGCTTCTGGAGCTCAGCCGCTTCGATCTGCCCCGAAAGCTCTCCATCCAGCAGCACCACCGGCGCGCGCCCACACGCGCCCACGCACCGCGCCGTCGCAAACGATACCTCACCATCCGGCGTCGTCTGCCCCGCATGGATGCCCAGCAGCTTCTCCGCCTCAGCCACCAGCTTGTCTGAACCTTTGATGTAGCACGCCGTCCCCAGACAAATCGTGCAGGTGTGTTTGCCCGGCGGCTTCAGGCTGAAGAAGTGGTAGAAGGTCACCACACCATACGCCTGGCTCAGCGGCACGCGCAGCGACTGCGCGACAAACTTAATCGCCTTTTCATCCAGAAAGCCGAACGACGACTGCACCGTGTGCAGCGTCTCAATCAGCGCGTTGCGCGAGTAGCCGTGCTTGCGCATCGTGCCATTTACAATTCGCCATCTTTTATCTTCGGAGGGCAGCGGCGGGCGTTCAGCATAGAGCGGCATCGTGTTCTCCCCCGACTGCCGGCGAGGCAATCGCAGGTTGCGGGTTCCCAAATTCCACCGTGGCCCCAATCGAACGTGCGGCCGAAGCAGCGGAGATAACCTCCCGCGCAGGGCAACCGGCACATTACAGGTCGGTAACCAACGCGGGGTACAGAACAGAATGCCGTCCGATGCGAACGATTGTCGGTGACAATCGTCACTGCGGGCAAGTCAACCGCTCTGCTATTTGCGAAATTATCCGTAAGGTTCACAACCCTCTGACCGATCCGAACAGCCGGCGCCTCTCCTCAGCGTAAAAAAAACCAACACCACCCCGTATCCACGGCCAGGTTCACCCCACAGCAAGAAGCAAACTCTCCCGTCATCCTACTCGTCCATCCCCTCGCTTCCGCCCTCCAGCCCAAAGTAACGCCTCTCAATTCCCGCGTGCCATTTTGAAAATTCACCGTCCCCTGTCCAATTCCGGCGTTCCCGACCGTCAATTGATTGAGCGAGAATTCCATCAAGCCAGGAGGTCCCCATGTCGACCGCTGCCAGAACACCCGAACTCACTGCCCTCCCCAATACCGACGAGCCCTTTCTCCCTCCCATCGAAAAGCCCGGCAGCCCCATCCTGCGCTTCATTTACTCCATGTCCCGCCGCCAGTACGGCAAGGTCATGACCCCCTTCAAGGTCTTCGTTGCCCGCATGCCCCTCGCCTTCGGCCAGTTCATCGGAAAAATCGGCCAGCTCGACAAAAAGCTCACCCTCCCCCGCGAAACCGTCATGCTCATCCGCGAGCAGGTCGCCCACATCAACGTCTGCCTCTTCTGCATCGACATCGGCCGCTACTACACCATCAAGGCCGCAATGAACCAGGCCAAATTCGACGCGCTGGAAAATTACCGCACCAGCCCGCTCTTCACCGAGCCAGGAGCGCGCCGCCCTCGACTACGTCACCGAGCTCACCCGCGACAAAAAAATCGACCCCGCCACCTTCGCCCGCCTCCGCAGCTTCTACTCCGAGCGCGCAATCTGCGAGATCGTCTGGCTCGTCGCCAGCGAGCACGTCTACAACATCAGCAACATCGGACTCAACATCCACTCCGACCTGCTCTGCGACCTCGCCCGCAAATCCGCATGACCGCCCGTCCTGATTCACGGACCGTCCGCTAATTTGCCGTCGGCCGCCCGATGCTGTCAACCATCAGCACCTCGATCGGAACCACCCTGACCCTCTGTCCTGTCGCCTGCTAGCAACCCCCACCCCGTAGCCAATTACACTCATTTCTCTGAACAAACTTGCCACTAAATCGGCCCTCGGCTTTGCCATTCTCATACTCCTGCTCGCCGTCGCGCTGTTTGCCCCCGCCTGGACGCTCCGGTTCTGGCAAGCCTGGCTCTATCTGTTCCTCTTTGCCTCGTCCTCGGCGGCCATCACCCTCTACCTCTGGAAGCGCGACCGGGCTCTGCTCGCGCGCCGCGTCAAAGCCGGCCCCATCGCCGAAAAATCCCCGACCCAGAAGATCGTCCAGCTTTTCGCTTCTCTTGGATTCGTGGCGATCCTGGTCGTGCCCTCGCTCGATCACCGCTTTTCCTGGTCTCACATTCCGCTCTGGCTTGTCCTCACCGGCGATCTGCTCGTCGTCTTCGGCTTCTATACCGTCTTCAGGGTATTTCGTGTTAACACCTTCACAGCCGCCACCGTCGAAGTTACCGAGCAGCAAACTGTCATCTCGACAGGCCCCTACGCCTTCGTTCGCCACCCCATGTACACCGGCGCCCTGATCATGCTGTTCGGCACCCCGCTCGCTCTCGCCTCCTGGTGGGGATTGGTCCCCTTCCTTCTCATGGTCGCCGTCATTGTGGTTCGCCTTCTCGATGAAGAGAAGATGCTTCTTGCCGACCTTCCCGGATACCCGGACTACGTGACGAGGGTAAAGTACCGCCTCATGCCGCTTGTATGGTAGCTACCTGGGTTGCCGTAAGGTAACTCCCGTTTCCACAATCCATGCGTCTCCAAACGCGCATCGACGATTTTGCGCTCGTTGGGGCCCCGTCGGACTTATCGCAGGACCGAAGCACGTCTGTCGGTACTTAACCCGCTAACCCAAAGGCGGTCGAGGTTCAAGCCTTTCGGCGCGGGGTGGCAAGTCAAAGCTCGAATGCCGCCAGATTTGATGGGTTTCTCCACCGCATCCTGACGAAGCCCTTGCTCGTCAGGTATCTATCGCACATTAGGTAGCGGCTACCGACATCCTCCATCGTGCCTTCATGCTCGTCCTTGCCGTCAATGAGCACAAATCCGCCTTTCATCCACGACGACCTGCGGACAAACACCTTCACGAACTCTGCACCTGGGCCCTTCGTCTCATACTCGGCACATGCGACGAGCTCGCGCTCTTCAAGCCCGTCATTTGTCGGTCTATCAGCCCCAGGCGAAGCCATTTCGTCGGGCATGGCCCGGGATTTCGCCTCCGTTTTCTTTTGTGATCCGTCAGAAACATCGTCCTCGGTCGTTTCGGCATGAACATTCAAGCCGTGACTCGAGATCCACCAACGAACCCCAGGCTGATTTCCGAGTATCTGCTCCAAGTAGTCTCCAGGATTGCCGAAGAAGCTATAGCCACGTGCAGCACGCTCTTCCCCGAGTGTCGCGGTAATCGATTCGATGGGGATTGGCTGAGCGCTGTGTCGTGCGATCTCTTCGATTAGCTCCCGCGCTGTGGCAGATCCGGCGACCGAATGCGATATGAAGTTCTCTGCGATTAGCTGGTTATAGAGCTGTTCGCCCCCGCTTCGGATCGTCCCTTCGTGACTGAAGGTCGCGTCCGGAGGGGCGAAGAAGCCCTTTCTCGGTTTCAGCTCCGGCAACGCAGCCATCTGTTCAGGCGGCATTGATCGCAAACCGCCGAGTGCCGGCCGAATGATCTTGGGCTGGCCCGTCAATCTCCGGTAGAGATCTTCGTATTGCTCGAAAAGCGAGTAATGGGTCGCGCCCTGCAGTGGATTGGGGATGAACTCCTGGTCCCTTTTGGCAAAAAGGATAGGCAGAAATTTTGTGTTCGCTCCTTTAGCGTTGTAGAGCTCTTGGGTGATGATGTACCCCTCCCAGGTTCCTCCCAATCCCTTACCCTGTTCTTCTTCCCCGCGAAAGCGCCGCAGATAGGCCTGTGTGCAGGCCACGAGGACGAAGTCAGCCTCCCGAACCTGTCGGTCGCACCATCGTGGCCATCCCTCCGGCGGCGATTCCTCATAAAGATCGATATGGCAATCCACGCCGTCTCCGCGAAGCCTGTTCGACAGTTTCAGAACGCGATTGCCGTGCTCATCAGAATCATGGCTATAGCTAATGAACGCCTTCGTTGGCTTCCCCTTCTTTTCAGAAACGCCTGGCGCTGGGCCTTCTGTCTGCGCGCTGGTTAGGGCCAGTCGCGGAATTGCTTCCGCGGGCTGCGATTTGAGCCTGCTCTGCTCCTGCGTCGGGGCGTTCACAGCCGCGTTCGATCTATGCGAGTCTTGGAGGAAATTTGAGTCGATGATGGTGCCAAGATTCGTAAAGTGGCTTCCAGTCGGCTTCTGCCTCTGCATGGCTCGGTCCCTTTGCAGGAGTGCATTGATGATGATGTTGCGGTCCACAAATCCAAATTGATCGCCATAGCCGCCAATCTTGAATTTGTCCGCCAATGACACCAGCTTCGCGTTGTCCATCGACCAATAGTCACTAGAGTCCTCGGAGAACGACGGCTCTCGCGTTTTCTCTTCAACAATCGGCAGGTAAGCTGCCAACGCATCGATCCTCCGCTGAAACAAGTTCCTGTCGCAGAATTTCTCACGGCTGTATTGCGGTCGACTTGAGCGTCCGCGGTAGCTTCTCCGTTGGATGCTGACAACGCGTGGTTTTAGGTCCGCTGCGGAGATCCGAAAAGTGTCGAAGTCCTCTTCTGTGGCCGCCGCCATCCGATCTAACACTGCATGAAACTCATTAACGAAAGCCTCGGAGATAAGGCCTGGGACGTTCGCACGCGTCGCCTTAAACTCGGCAACGGCGAGCTGCCACTTCCTTTCATCGCGCATGGCCCCATAGTATTCCCGGCTAGGGCCAACAGCGATAGTCGCCGATCTTCGCCAAGTCGTTTGTCGAAGCATAAAAGCAACGTTATGTTGGCTTGCGTTTTGCGATTTAGCGGTCAATTGGCGACATCAGGGCAATGCGCGCATTGCCCGATTCCGGGTCGAAAAGTCGGCAACACGGAAGTGGCGGCGCGCGGGATCGCAAACCAAACTTGCCCGTCCCCTCTTCAACCAACTTTCTCGTCGCCAGCAAGTGGCAGATGTGGGGAGGCTGCCCGCTTTCCCGCCAACCGCTTCTCAGCTAACCGCTCTTTAGCCGAGCGCTTCTCAGCTAACCCCCAACCAACTTTCAACAACTTACAGCGCCAACCTCAAAATGTGGAAAACTTGTCAAGAGGCGAGCCCAAAATCCAAAGTAATGACCCCTCATAACACGTCACTTACACGCCAAAACCTCTGCGAATAGTTGGCACTGTTTCTACTCAAACTTGGTATTCTGAACTTATAGAGTAAAAAAAGAAAAAAGGCGCGAGCCCAACGGCTCGCGCCTTTCTCTTTCTGGAGGAAATTATGGTCGAAGAATGCATCCATATATCTGTGCAACCGGTCAAAAATGCCGCCGCATCCCCAAACACGGCCAAAAGTTCTGTGCCGCCCACCATCCCAGCCGCCGCCGTCCCCGCCGCGCCTTGGAAGAAGATCAGGCCTTTCACAACGCCATGTTCGCCTGGGTCGATCGCCTCCGGGCTATGTCCCTCGAGGAACTCCTCTACGCCGCCCATGGCACCCTTTGCGACGTCCATCCCGTCATCGACCGCCGCTGCTCCCGCCGCCATCGCGCCTTCCTCCACCGCGCCACCACCGCCCTCTGCATCGCCGCTGAACGAATCTCCGAGATTCGCCTCGCCAATCCCCCGCAATCTCAGGCCCCAACCCGGCACAGGCCTCCCACCCCGGCAACTCCGTCCGCACCAGCCAACGCGCCCGCCACCCTCTCTCCATCTCAGCGCGCCGAGACGCAGGCCGTCCTCCAGGCGCTCACATCTTCGCCCAATCTCTCTCCGGATCAATTGACCGAACTGTGTGGTCGCGTCCTAAGTACTTTGGAACCAGATAAGTAGATAGTTCCTACTTTGCTTTCAAATAGATAGGGGTGACCTGTTTTCGAGCCATCACCTACGAATATGAAAAGACAATACTTACCCGCAACCAATCCTTTTATCAAATACATAGAGAGGACATAGAAAATCGCGCCCCAATGGAATCAAATAGGTACAAGCCAGCAGCCGATCACCCCCCTGGGGGTGGTACCCCTCGATGCCGGTTCGGCACTGGTCACTCGGTGCCCAGTGCCCTGTGCCCGGTCTCACTCCCCAATGTCCTCATACCAAACCTCCGGATGCTCCGCAATGAACTCGCTCATCATCTCGAAGCATTCTTCGGAGTCGAGGTCGATCACCTCGATGCCCAGCTCGCGCAGCCAGTCCAGTCCACCCTGGAAAGTCCGGCTCTCGCCCACAATCAGCGTACGAAATCCGAACTGCCGCACCAGCCCGCTGCAGTACCAGCAAGGAGCCAGCGTCGTCACCATAATCAGCTCGCGGTACGAGCGCTGGCGACCAGCATTGCGGAACGCATCTGTCTCGCCGTGCGCCGAAGGATCGCCGTGCTGCACCCTCCGGTTGTGCCCCGAGCCCACCAGCTTGCCATGGGCAGTGAAAATGGCCGCGCCGATGGGGATCCCGCCCTCGTCGCGTCCCTTCCGCGCCTCCGCCATGGCGGTTTTGAGCATTTCCTGCGGATTGAATCCTCGATCCATCCGGTCCAAAATAGCAGGTCATCTGCAGCTAAGGACCGAAGAATCGTCCGCGAAGCATCGCAACCGCGTAAGCCCCGCATCGAACTCCGGAACGTATCAGCCATACAACGGCCCATCGCCCGAGGAGAGCAGGCTCATGAAGAATCCCGAGAACACGAAAGACGCAGACCTGAATAAAGGAGCCATCGAAGACGATCCGTCCTCAGCCTCGCGCCCCGGCGAATCCCAAAACCGCATGGCCAACCAGCTTCCCCACCGCGACAACAACGAGGAGATCAAGGACAACGACTCCGACTTTCCGGAACCCGGCTCCAGCCCCGAGCACTCGTGAAGTGGCTTCCCCGCGCGGGCCTTTGCCACGCTCTGAAATAATCTCTTTATGCTGGTCCTCGCCTCTGCGTCGCCGCGTCGCCGCGAACTGCTCGCGCAGGCGGGTTACGCATTTGAGGTCATCGCTGGCTCCATATCGGAAGACGTGCAGCCAGGCGAAGCGCCGATCGGCTACGTCCTGCGGCTTGCGCGGGAAAAAGCTGAGGCCGTTGCAGCCTCAGTCGAGTTCGCGGCCCTGGCAGGAAATTCTGCCGAGCCGGTCCTGATCCTCGGCGCTGACACCACTGTCGTCGCGCCAACGGGGGAAATCCTCGGCAAGCCCGAAGACGATGCCGACGCAACCCGCATGCTCCGCCTGCTCGCCGGCGCAACGCACAAGGTCATCACCGGTGTCGCGCTCCTCGCACCCAAATCCGCCGACCGCATCACCGAAGTGGCAGCGGAAGTGACCTGGGTGACGATGCTGACGCCGAGCGATGAGGACATCGCCCGCTACATCGCCACCGGCGAACCGCGCGGCAAAGCTGGAGCCTATGCCATTCAGGGCCAGGCCGCCCGCTGGATTCCGCGCATCCACGGTTGCTATTTCAATGTTGTGGGATTGCCGCTGGCTCTGGTAGCCAGCATGATCGAAGGCGTCGAGTCGCGCCTCGGTGCGCAGAGAGAACTGCAGGGGTCCGAATCCGCGCGCTGAACGGATGCTGGCTACCAGCTACCGGCTGCCTTTCGCTACCGGCTGCTTTACTCAGCTCGCCTTCGGGTGCTCCATCTCTTCCGAAGGCTCCTGCGCCCCAATGGCGTGTTCCGATACCGGCGGAGCTTCCGGCTGCCCAGCCATCACGAGACCCAGAACGATCAACAATGTCACGGCCAGCAGCCCGATCTCCATCAGCTTCAGCATCGGAATTCCCCTCAGGTTGTCCGAATCATTTCCGCGAGCAATGCTGTTCGAGGAACCAGTTCCTTCAGCACCACCGATTCATGAGATGCATGAGCCCCTTCGCCGACTGCGCCCATTCCATCGAGCGTGGGAACACCGAGCGCCGCAGTGAAGTTACCGTCGGAACCGCCGCCTGTTGCGGCTTCCGCCAGTGAGAACCCCATCTCCGCGGCCAATGTCGCGGCGCGCCGGAACAATGCCACGGTTCCGCGGCTCCTCTCCATCGGCGGCCGATTCATCCCGCCTGTCACCTCGAGGACGCAGCCGCGGTCGCGAACGCGCAAGCCACGAAACTTCCTGTCGATCCTCGCCGCGTCTTTGCCTCGCGCGATCCGCACATCGATCTCCGCCTCCGCCTCCGCAGCTACTACGTTGGTCCGCGTTCCTCCGCGGATCACGCCGGCATTCACGGTGAGCCCGCGGTCCAGTTCCGTGAACCCGCGCACCTTCTCCAGCTGCAAGGCCAGCTCGGCAATAGCGCTGTGCCCGCGCTCGAAGTCCACGCCTGCGTGCGCCGCTACGCCTTCAACCCGGACCGTGTAATCGCCCACGCCTTTGCGCGCAGTCTTATAGGCGCCCTTCGGCCCCTGCGCCGGCTCGAGGACGAACACCGCCGCGCATTCCCGCGCCAGCTTCTCCGTGATGGGGCGCGAAACCGTGCTGCCCACCTCCTCGTCGCTGTTCAGAAGAAAAATCACGGGCCGCTGCAGCGCTCCATCGTTCTGCAGCGTCTCGATCGCGGTCAGCCCCATCGCCACACCGGCTTTCATATCCAGCACGCCCGGTCCCCACAACCGGCCTTTCTCGGTCCGGAACGGCATTGTGGCCAGCGTTCCCATCGGCCACACCGTATCCAGATGCCCTAAGAGGAGTAACGGCGCGGCCTCTCGCTTCCCTTTTGCGGAAAACCCGTACCGCAACTCGAGCACGTCTCCAAAGTTCTGTTGCCGATGGCGCCGCACCTTCGCGCCTCCTGCTGTTGCCATTTCCACGACGGCATCCACACAGCGATCCACAGCCTGCCTGACATCGCTGGGCGACTCAATTTCGACCAGGACTCGTATCCGGCTGATCAACCTCGATTCTGTCGCTGCGGCCTTTATCCGGGCCTCGCTAGCCCCGTAAATGTCTTTTTTTCTTTGATTTGTCATCCGCTCCGCCCACATCCAATGCCGTAACTTTTGTAGTACCTAGTGTGACCAATTTGCCACACAGCAACTTCCCACACCCGGTTGTAGTCTATGTCTTCATTGAGGACGCGCTTGGCTGAATCATCGCATCTGGAAAATACAATTTCCTCCCCGATCGAGTTCGCCGGCGTTGGACTCCACAGCGGTGCTCCGGTCCGCATGCGCCTTTTGCCTGCGCCCGCCGGTTCCGGCGTCGTCTTCCGCCGCACCGACCTCGACGGTTTCGAAATCCCCGCCACCGGACGCAACGTTGCCAAAGTCAGCTATGCCACCAGCCTCATGCGTCAGGGCGTCCTTATTTCCACCACCGAGCATCTGCTCTCCGCCCTCCTCGGCTGCGGTATCGATAACGTCCTGGTCGAGCTCGACAACCTCGAACTCCCCATCCTCGACGGCAGCGCTCTTCCCTACACCCAGGCTTTTCGCGAAGTCGGCCTCAGGTCCCAGCGCCGCCGCCGCGAGTATCTCCGCATCCTGAAGGACGTCGAAGTCCGCGAGGGCGACAAATTCATCGGAGTCTACCCCGGCGAAGGCTACTCCGTCTCCTATAAGGTGGATTTTCCCGCGCCCATCGGCCGCCAGGGATACACCGTCGACCTCGCGACCGGCGCTTACGAGAGCGACATCGCTCCAGCCCGCACCTTTGGCTGGCGCGAAGATGAAAAGAAACTGCGCGATATGGGGTTGATCCGCGGTGCAACAGAAGAGAGCGTCATCATTCTCTCCCGCCATGGCGTGCTGAATGGCGATCTGCGCTTCCGCGACGAGTTTGCCCGCCACAAGATCCTCGACCTGATCGGCGATCTCGCGCTCGCCGGGCACCACATCCTCGGCCATGTGGTTGCCGAGCGCGCGGGACACGCCATGCATACTGCGCTGGTTTCGCGCCTGCTGCGGGATCGTTCCGCATTCGAGCTGGTGACTCTCGATCCAGAAAAAGCGAAGGCCAAGCGCGCTCCCGCCCGCACTCCCTCGCTTGCTACTGCTTAGTTTGTCTTAGTTCGCCGGCTCGCCGGTCTGCAGGAAGCGCACCCCCGCAAACATTGTCCCAGAAGCCAATACTGTGCGCAGCTTCTCCGGATTGGTCCCGCTCTTCTGCGCCGCCTCGTCGATCAGCCGTACTGCCTCTGCCGGGTTGGTGTTGGCCGGCAGCCGGAAAATCCATGGGATATTCGTCGAGGTCAGCGCGTTGTCATCGGAGAGCGCCACGACCGGTACGAAAGTCTTCAGCGCCAGCTGCTCGGCCAGGTGTGCGCAATCCCGATCCAGCGCCACGATTGCGAGAGCGTGTTCGTCCATCAGCGCGTGCACCAGGTCTGTTGACGCCTTTCCCCAGTTCTGTCCGCTTTCCACCGGAACCAGCCGCCCGCTCCCATCCGTCAGGGCGAGGCTTGCAGCTATCGCTTCGGCGTTCGGCCCGAAGAGCACAATCTTCGCCTGCCCGGCGGGAAGGTCGGCCTGATGCGGCCCCGCGTAGCTCACGCCGTCCTCACCCACGCGCGCGTAGGGGGATCTGGGGTCCTGTGCTGCTTTTTCTTCGGTTGTGTGCGGAGCCTCCATCGTCGCAACGCGATAGGTGATCTTCCCGTCGTGCACCGTTCCCAAATACATCGGGCTCACGTTTTTATTGAGCGGATCGAACACCATGTGTCCGGTTACGCCGTCGTATTCGTAAATCTGCGACAGCGCATCGTGGATCCGCGCGCGGTTCAGCCCGGCTCTGCAGATCGATTCCAACAGCGCATTCATCGCGTCATAGGCCAGCGCCGCGAACTGCTCCGGCTTTTCGTTGAACCGCGCCTCGAACCGTCTCTGAAAATCCACCCACCTGGGATCTGTCCGCGTCGGATCGTAGGGAAACACCGCTTCAAATCCCTCGGCCGCCGGACCGGCCTGCGACAACAAGTTATCGCCGAGCGTTCGATAGCTGCCAAAGACCCGCTGTTTCATCCCCAGCTCGCGCATCTGCTGGAGGATCCCTGCCGCCTCAGCCTCATCGGCCCACAGCACGATGGCATCGGCGCGCGAATCCTGAATAATCTTCAGGGCCCGGCGGAAATCCGTGTCTCCCGGCAAAAACTTCTGCTCGATCACCACCGGATGCCCCAGCCGCCGCGCTGCATCGCGAAACTTGACCACCCCGAGCCGCCCGTAGCGGTTGTTCACTCGCAGCAGGGCTACTCGCTTCAGCCCCAGTTCCGCGAAGATGCGCCGCGCCAGCGTGAAGCTCTGCACGCGATCGTCCTGAACATCGGTGAAGTACCAGGGAATGTAGGTCTCGGGAATCGTGGGATCGGTCGACGCCGAGTTGACGACGGGAATTTCCGCCCGCAGCGCCACACGCAGGACGATGTGCGTGGTCTCCGAATTGATCGAGCCGAAGATCGCCCAGTCTTTCTCGTCGTAGATCATCTTCACGGCTTCATCCGAGGCCGAGCCCCAGATCGCCGCGTCGGTCGGCCGCTCTGCTCCGTTCTCCGCTCCAAATTGCCAGTTGTTGTAGTCGTCGTGCACCATCAGCCGGAACGGCTTGCCGCCGTACCCGCCGCGCGCGTTCGCCTCCTCGATCGCCAGCTGCGCCCCGTCGAGCATCCGCAGCCCGAAGACCTGATCGGCCTGCTTCGCAATCGGCCCGATGAATCCGATGCGCACTTCGCTCAAGTCTGTCGGCTCAGGAATATCCCGCCCCGCTCCGAAATACCGGTTCGGAGTGGTGTAGTTCAGGTCGTAGGGCTGCGAAAATTTCGCATACGGCTGCAGGTCCACGGGCTCACCTGCGTACGGAGCCACGGTGCGATCGGGCGTTTGTCCCGGCGGATGCTGCCCGCACCCGCAACCTGGACCCGGCGCCGGCGCACCAGGACCCATGCTTTGCGCACAGGCACCCACCGACAGCAGCGTCACCGCCAGCAACGTCGTGCCAGCCTTGCTCCGGCAGCCTCTCACCTCAGCCTTCCCGTTTCGGCGTAAGAAACATCGCGATCGCTTCGATCTCGATCAGCAGCTCCGGGCGGCACAGGATCGCCTGAATTCCCGTCGACGCCGGCACCGGATCGATCCCCTGCTCCTGATAAAACGCGGTCCGCTCCTCATTGAACGCCTCGTAGTCGCGCTCGATGTCGCGCAGATAGCAACTCGTCCGCACAATGTCCTTCCATGTGGCGCCTTCGCTCGCCAGCAATCCGGTAATGTTGGCAAAGGTCCGCCGCACCTGCGCCTGCAGATCGCCAATGTGCACACTCTGCCCCGCCTCATCGATGCTGGCGGTCCCCGAAATCAGCAGGATGGTCAGCCCGTTCAGGTCGATCCGCATCCCTCGCGAAAACGAGCTCGGCTTGGCGTAGGCATACGCCTCGTTCAGCACTCCATGATTGGTAATCGCGCGCTTCTCAATTGGCGCGTGCGCCAGTCCTTCCAATAATTCGGCAGTTGCACTCATTTGGTAACTCCTTATGGTTGATAAACTCCGTGACTTAATCCCTTCGCCGTAGCGACCCAGATATCCCGCCCCTGAAAATCGATTCCCAAAATGTAGTTATGCGCGGGCGCCGTCTCCACCGGGACTTCAGTCACCCGCCCCTGGGCATCGCGCACCGTCATTTCCGGCTTGCCCGTCTCGAGCGATGGCCGGTACACTGCCCAGTTGGTTCCATCGTAGTAAGCCAATCCTTTGTCGGTCCCAAACCATGCCCGTTTCCGGTCAACCCCCTTCAACGTGTTCGTAAAGTTACTCGGTAACCCGCTGTCTTTCGTCAGGAAGTTATGCCAATAACGGCCGTCATAGTGGCTGTCGCCAAAATAAGTTGCAACCCATACCACTCCGTCCACGTAACTCACCGACGTAGTAATTTCGTGGATCAGCCCCTGATCCTTCAACAACACTATCTCGTTTTCGCCATCCGGGTCGTCATACTTATCCCAGACTCCGGTCTTCTGGTTCAGTTCCAGAAGCCCGCTTCCCCAGATCGCGTAATAGACCTTGTCGGGCGCTGCCGAAACCGCGTATGCCCAGATTTCGATCATTGGCGTGTTGCGTTCGTTGTAGAGCGACCACTCCCCTGTCCGCGTGTTCAGCCGGCACGCCCCGGCCGCCGTTGCCACCCACACGTTTTCGCCCTCGACCGACACTCCATAAACCACGTCGTTGCTCAACCCGGAATTGAGCTGCGTGAATGTGTCGATGCGCCCAGCGGAGATGCGGCTCAACCCGCCCATTGTCCCTGCCCACACGTCGCCAGTCCGAGGATCGAGTGCCAGCGACAACACTGCGCGATGCGCGAGCCCATCTGCCGTCGTATAAGTCTTCCAGTGGCCATTCTCCAGTACCGCCAGCCCATTTTCGGTGCCCGCCCACACACGGGGCCCATCCACGAGCACCGAGAAAACATGGTTGTCCGGCAGCCCATTCTCCGTCGTGTAGTTTTCGAAACGGAACCGCGGCATCGCAGGCACACCCTGCGTCTGCGCGTCAGCGTGAATCCTTCGCGTCACCTTTGCCCCGCTCTGCGCGCCTGCGGGAAGAACACCGGACATCAGAAGCATCGCAATGCACAGTGTTGTTCTCATCGCGTCCTCAGATACTCGATCAGGTCGTTGAGCTCGTCCTTGGTCAGGTCGTTGGTCCGCCCATGAAGGTCGTGCGAGTTATAGACGGTCCATATCTCCTCGAGCGATTTTGCCGACCCATCGTGCAAATACGGTGCTGTCAGCGCCACGTTCATTAATTGTGGGGTGTCCAGGAGGCCGCTGTTGTCTGTTGGTTTCTTCGTCCCAACGTCAAACGATTTCTGACTTGTCCCTTTCGGCCCGCTGTGGCAGTAGGAGCAGCGATTGGCTTCCGGAATCGGCTGCCCCAGTTTGTCCACTGCTCGATGGAAGATCGCCTCCCCGCGCGCCTGCGCCGGCGTCAGCTCGCCATTTGCAGCTTTGTAGCGATTCGGGCGCAACGGCAAACTCAAGACGTAGGTCACCAGATCCGTCCGGGTGCGATCGTTAAAGGTTTGCGATCGCCAGAAATACATCTCCGTCCTCGGCCCGCACTCCACGCCCAGTGTCGGATTCCCGCCGTTCCACTTGAACGGTTCCGTACCGCGCAAATCCTCCAGCAACCGGTTGTCGACAATGTCTTTCCCAAACCCATCCGGCTCCAAATCCCACTGCAAAGCGTCGAAGGTAGAATCGATGTGACAGTTTACGCAGCCAAACTGGCCCTGGAATGCGTATTTCGCCGCGTAAAACGTTTGCTCTCCGCGCCGCAGCGCCGAAACCTCCTTCGGTCCGGCCAGCTGGATCGTCCGCGTCACGCGATTCGTCCGCGTATCGATCACACTGATGGTGTCGTCCAGCCGATTCGCGACGTAGAGCTTCGCGCCATCGCGGCTCAGCGCCAGGCCTCGTGGATTCTTTCCCACGTCGATCCGCGCCACCACATAATGAGCACTCGCCGACAGATCCTCGGCGAATGGCCGGGGTTGCCCGTGGATATAACTCAGCATTTTCCGCGTGTCGATCACGCTGACGCAGTCCGACCCCCCATGTGTCACATAAATGTGCGACTTATCCGGACTCATGGCCACGCCAAAGGGCAGCGCATAGTAGCGGTCTAACTCATCCAGCGGTACCTCCACGGACTCACTCCCCACATCCGCGCCGAATACCGTCAGCGTGTCCACAAAGGCCCACCCATGCTCCACGTGCGCCAGCGGCACCAGGTTCTTCGGGTGCAGTTCCGCCGCCACTCCCAGCCGTCCGTCGCGCGAAAGCGCCACATGGAACACGCCTGCGATGTCCGGGAGGGGCAAGCGATCGACCACTCGCGCCCGCGCCGGATCGATGACCGTGATCTCCGATTTCGGCGGCGTCCGGTGAGGGGTTGCGTTCGGATAGATGTGCGTTGCATACAGCCGTGCACCGTCCGCCGACATGGTTAGATAACTCGCTCCGCGCCCGGCTTCGAGTGTCACTCTTTCCTCGCCTGTCGCCGCATCCAACACCATTACATCGTTGCCAATGCGGTCCGCGATATACAGCAACTTACCGGCACGATCCTCGACGACGCTTGACGGTTCGAAGCCCGCCTTCCATGTCGCCTTCACTTCCCCGGAATTGACATTGATGACAGTGACCGTATCGTCCCAGGAATTCACGACAAATAACTGCCGGCCATTTGACGAAAATGACATGCCCCGCGGCTGCCGTCCTACCCGAATCGTGCGCGATGTTTTGCCCGTCGCCGCATCCAGCAAGCGGATTTCGCCTGTGCCCTGGCAGAGCACGTAAAGACGCCTGCCGTCCGGCGAAAGCAGCAACTCCAGCGGAGACGCATAGCCCTCCTGCTCGGTTGCAGAAAGCTGCGCCGCAACGGGCGTAACCCCTGGCCCCCACAACACTGCGAGGCATATTCCTGCCATGCACACCGCAAGAAAAAAGCGCCTCATTGCGGTTCCTCTACGGTGAGCACGCGATCAACACCCAAACTCTGCACCGTCTGCTCCCGTCCCGACGGCCAGCGCACAACAACCTTATCGACCCTCGTCGCCACGCCCAGGCCGAAATGCAGCCGCCCGTCATTCTGCGACAAATACCCCGATGACGACACGCGCTCGGCTATCTGTTCGCGTCCGCCGGCCCACACCTCCACTCGTGCGCCGATCCCGTCGCGATTGCTCCCACTGGAGGTCTTCGCGGTTCGTGCGCCCTTCAGCTGGATCGCAATCCAGTGCCCGATGCCGGCTGTCACGTTATGCAACAACTCGCCACGCCCGTTCAGGTTCACGACAAACGCATCCACCTTGCCGTCGTTGTCGTAATCCGCGAAGCACGCGCCGCGCGCGACAGTGCGCGCATTCACCACTGCGCCAGCCGTCTCCGATACGTCCTCGAACCGCCCTCCACCCAGTCCGCGGAACACCGAGTGCTCCTGGGGAATCATCTGAATGAGCCCGCCGTGGAACACCATAATGTCGAGCCAGCCGTCGTTATCGAAGTCGTAGACGCCTGTCCCCCAGCTCACGTACTGCGCATTTGCCTGGGACAGACCGGACACGATACCGATGTCGTCGAAACCGCCCTTTCCGTTGTTCTTCATCAGGCGGTTGTAGTGGGCGTCGCTCACCCACAAATCCAGCAGACCGCTGCCAGTGATGTCGGCAAACACCGGCCCCATCGACGAAGTGGCCTCGCCGTTCTGTCCGTAGGCGACGCCGGCATCGTTGGCAATCTCTTCAAACGTTCCGTCGTGCTTGTTATGGAAAAGGAAATTCTCGGTGCGGTCGTTCGCAACATAGATATCCGGCCAGCCGTCGCCGTCAAAATCCGCCGCTGTTACGCCCATCGTCCGCCCGATGTAGGCGCCGATCCCCGACTTATCCGTTACATCGGTAAACGTTCCATTGCAGTTGTTATGAAATAGCTTGTTTGTCTCTCCTTCATAGTCAAGCGGCCCAGGATAATTATCCGCGGCGTAGTAATTGTGATACTTCGGGTCGAATTTCACATAACGGCCCACAAACAAATCCACGCAGCCGTCGCGATCATAATCGAGCCAGGTGGAGCTGATTGCCCAGCCCTCCACCTTGAGCCCAGCCTTTTCCGTCACATCGGTAAACGTCCCGTTGCCGTTGTTGTGGTAGAGAATGACCCGGCCGTATCCGGTGACAAGCAGATCTTCGTAACCATCGTTGTCGAAGTCCGCCGCCGTCACCGCGACGCCATACAAATCGGGATTCAGACCCGCCTGCTCCGTCACATCGGTGAACGTCCCATCCCCGTTATTCCGATAAAGATGGTTATGCGGCGGCGGGTTTGGCTTGTTCTTCAGGGGCCAGGGGTGCATCGAGTCGTCGAGCGGTCGCCCGCTCAGCACATACAGATCCGGCAAGCCGTCGTTGTTGTAGTCGAACCAGATGCACCCTGAGCCCGTTCCTTCCAGCAGCGACCCCAGTTTTGCCGAACCGAAGCTATGGGTGAAGTCGATGCCCGCCTTCGCCGTCGCATCTTCAAACTGGATCGCGGGCTTCGCCCCGGGTGTTTGGGACGCGCGCAGCTCCTGGGCTGCGCGCGCTGGATGCACTGGAGGCGGCGTCTGGCCCATCGCCACAGAGGCCAACCCGAAAATCAGCAACGCCCGCAGTTGCATATCAATGGTCTCCCGCTGCAGCCTGCCCGGCCGCTGCTCCGCCCGTCAGATCTACGGGCGTTGTCGTCCGCCGCAAAACTTCGGGCACACGATTCTCCGGCGCCCGCTCCGGCCCCGTGTGGCAGCCGACGCAGATGCGTTGTTCGCCGCTGCGGACCCAAAACCACCCGTGCTCCTGGCGCAACGTCTGGCCCGCGGCATCGAGCAGGATGAACCGCAGCGGCCGATCTCCGGTTGCTTGCACGAAGAATGACCCGTCTTTCTCTACCGGCGCTGTTCCCAGCGCAACTACCTGTCCATCAGCGCCCAGCGTCTCCGCGCGCACCGACAGCGGTACGCCACTGAGCGCTTCGCTCCGCGACTGCCGCGCATCCAGCGCCAACAGGTTCCCGTACGCCCAATCGTGCAGCGCCGAAGGATGGCGATTCGGAATCGCGCGCGGCGCAATCACCACCGGCTCCACCAGGTCTCGTTCCGCATCCCGCGCCAGCACCTTTGTGGCAGCGGCGCCTGGCTCCCATGCCGCCAGCGCAAAGTGCTTCTCGCCCGGGTTGCGCACCGACAGAAGCCATTGGCCGGCCGACAGCTCAGCTACATCGCCGGCGTATTCGCCCGTCGGAGCAGCGATCGCCGCCTCGGCAGCCAGCGCCGACGTGAACCGCCCCAGCTTTTTTCCATGCGTGAAAACTACATCCCCGGAAAAGAGTTGCCGCCCATGCTCGCGTCCCCCACTGGAGGGCTCCGGATGATCGCAGCGCACGCTTTCCACGCCGCTCCCATCCGCGTACACCAGGAACAATTCCGGTGTCGTGCCCGCACCCAGCGGGAATCCCGATTCAAACAGCACGCGCCCATCGCGCAGCACATCGTCGGGCACAAAGTTTCCCGGCAGATACGTCAAGCGCAGCACATCCTGACCGTCCAGGCTTGCGGTCTCGAGTGCGAACCCCTCCGGGGTGCGGCGCGCGTAGACCATCCGTCCACCCGGCATCCACATGGGACGAATCAAGTCGGTACTCGCAGTTATCACCCGCCGCGGCGTTCCGCCATCCAGCGCAACTTCCCAAATCCCCCAGGGATCACCGGCGCTCTTCTTTCCCGCAAACAAGATCATCTTCGCGTCGAACGAAACACTCGCATCCGCGCTCGCTGCAAAGTTCGGCGTCAGCGGCTCGTTGTGTCCATCGCGCAGCGCCATCAGTTGAGCACCGCGGGGAAAGCGCTCTTCTCCACGCAAAGCCGCGAGCGAGTTGTAAATCGGAGCCGCGGTGAAGATCACCGGAGCCATCAGTTTCGAAGGAGCCCCCGACCGCGTCTGCTGCCCCGCCACTCCTTGAACCAGCGCGGCCAGCAGAATCAACCAAAAACCAACCGTTGCCGCCGCGCTCCGCCTCATGCCACGGTCTCCAGCGCATAGCTGCAAGCTTGTCGCAGCTCGCACCACGGAGCCAGGTCCGCCATCATCGTGTCGAAATCACCTAAGGTCAGAGACTGCTCGCCGTCGCTCCACGCCCGGTCCGGATCGGGATGCACCTCGACAATCAGCCCATCGGCCCCCGCCGCCACCGCGCAGCGCGCCAGCGCCGGAACCAGACGCCGCCGTCCCGCAGCGTGGCTTGGATCGGCGATCACCGGCAGCCGCGTAATCTCTTTTGCCACCGCGATCGCCGACGCGTCGAACGTGTTCCGCGTCGCCGTCTCAAAGGTTCGAATCCCACGCTCGCACAGGATCACATTGGGATTGCCATAGCTGACGATGCATTGTGCCGACCGCAGCAGATCCGCAATCGTTGCCACCATCCCGCGCTTCAGCAGGATCGGCCGCCCGGTCTTCGCGGCGGCCTCCAGCAGCGCATAGTTCTCCATGCTCCGCGAGCCGATCTGCAAAATGTCGGCGTATTCGGCGACCATCGGTGCGTCGGCGGCCGCCATCACTTCCGTCACGATTGCCAGGCCGGTCGCCTCGCGCGCCTGGGCCAGCAGCTTCAGCCCTTCCAGTCCCAGTCCCTGGAATGCATACGGCGAGCTCCGTGGCTTGAACGCTCCGCCGCGCAGAATCCGCGCACCCGCAGCAGCCACTCGATGCGCCGTCTCCATCAGCTGGCGCTCGGTCTCCACCGAACAAGGTCCAGCCATGGTTACAAATGTGCCGCCGCCGATGGATACACTGCCCGCGATGACGACCTGGGCATCGTCGGGCGTTTTCTTCAGAACATCCGGCGCATCCCCAAACTGCTCAATCCAGCCTCCGCCCACCTGGGCTCCACTTCTCTGGGGAACAGGCGAGACTATTCCCTCTTCCGGCCCACCGCCTCCACCCAAAGATGGAATTTCGCCATGCCGCGGGTGTTCGTCTCGGATTACCGTTGGATCGACCGGCCGCGATGTTTTCTGTCCCCCGTCCGGGGGCGGCCGCTTTTCGATTGCCTCGCTCATGCTCACTCCCACTCGCACACAGCGCGCGGTCCCCGCCAACCACGTGCCGCACCTGCGGCCACGCTTGTCGATCATTGTCCTGATGGGGAACTTGCACCCGGGCCTTCCGCGAAGACACAACCATATATATGCGGCCCGGAACTACCCGCACTTTATCGGCCCCAAAACATACCTCGCTGTGAGCGGCGTCACAAAAGGCGCGCTAGCATGGACCTATGACCTCCCGGCCCACCGTCGACTCCGTGCACGAAGCCGTCCAGGCCCAATTCGGCGCAACCGCTGCCGCCTACTCCACCAGCGCCGGCCACGGCGACAAGGCGATCCTCAGCGCGCTGGTTGTCCTCACCGAGCCTCGCTCTACCGACAAGGCTCTCGACATCGCCACCGGCGCAGGCCACACCGCGCTGGCCTTCGCGCCCCACGTTCAGGAAGTGGTCGCCTACGACCTGACCGAGGCCATGCTCGCTGAAACAGCGAAGAACGCCGCGAGCCGAGGCCTCACCAACGTCGTCACCCGCGAGGGTCCGGCAGAGAAGCTCCCCTTCCCCGACGCGGCTTTTGACATCGTCACGGTGCGCCTTGCCTCGCATCATTTCGCCGACAATGCCGCTGCGGTGCGCGAAATGTCCCGAGTCGCCAAACCTGGCGGCCGGGTGCTGATCGTCGACAACTACAGCCCCGAAGAGGGCGTGCTCGACGCCCAGCTTCACCATATTGAGACGCTGCGCGACCATTCGCACGTCCGCGCCTGGCGCCTCAGCGACTGGAGAAAATTCCTGCGCGATGCGGGCCTCGACCTCCGTCGCGAGATCACCGACCTCTACAGCGAAAGCCCGCGTGGGATGGATTTCGACGACTGGGTGCGACGCTCCAAAACGCCGCCCGGCCTCGTCGCCGAGCTGCGCCGCCTCTTCACCACCGCGTCACCGGCGCTCCGCGACCTGCTCACCATCCAGACCGACGGCGCGTCGATCTGGTTCCGTCTGCCCCAGGTCACCTTCCTCGCCCAGCGCTGACCTGTAACTGTCTTACTTCGCCGTCATCTTCTGCACCAGGCTCTGATCCTGCTGCTGGTGCAGCGCCCGGGCCTTCGCGAATTCTGCTTTGGCCGCGTCCGTCTTCCCCATCGCCTGATCCAGCCGTGCCAGCCGCCAGTGCGCGTCGACGCCGCTGGGATCTATCTGGATCGCCTGCTCGAAATCCTGAGCCGCCTCGTCGTTCTTTCCCTGCGAGGCCAGCACGATTCCCAGATCCAGCCAGGCCAGTTCCACGCCGCCGGGCTGGTGCAGCGCCCTCCTCAGGTCGGCCTCCGCTTCCTGCATGTGCTCCAGTTTGATCTCCGTATCGCCCAGGTAGGCCAGCGCCTGCGCGTGCATCGGCTCATTTTCGATCTCCCACTTGAATTCCTTCTCCGCCTCTGGATACCGATGCTGTTTCCACAGCAAATATCCGAGCCCGAAGTGCACGTTTGGCTCCGTGGGCGCCACTTTCTCCGCTGCCTGAAATTCCTCGATCGCCTGCGGTGTCTCGTTCATCCCGTCCAGCGCTTCGCCGGCCAGCATATGCGCCTGCGCAGAATTCGGATTCGCCGCCAAAATCAGCTTGTACTGCTCCAGCACACAGTCGTATTGCTTCGCACTCAGGCATGCCTGCGCCAGTACGCCGCGAATCTCCACGTTCTCCGGCGTCTTCTCCACCGCAAAGCGCAAATACGGAATCGCCGCCGAGTATTGTGTCGTCCCGTAATAGCTCATGCCGAGCAGAATGCGTGCCTGCGCGCTCTGGGGAGCAGCAGCCACTGCCAGCTTCAGCGGCCCGATGGCCTCATCCAGTTTTCCCTGTTTGAAGAGCGACAGCCCAAGGTCCAGCTCGACGCCTGGCAACTTCGGGTTCAGTTGCAGAGCCCTGCGGTAGGCGGCCTCGGCATCCGGATACTTTCCCTGCCGCGCCAGATCCACGCCCATACCTGCAAACGCCCCGGCATTATGAGGATCGTGCTGGGTTACGCCGCGCCACAACTGTTCGGCATCGGCGTACCGGCCCTGCTGCTCGAGCGCCAGAGCCTGCTGTGCAGTTGCGGATTGCCGTTGTCCGCCCGCCTGCGCCGCCCCAGCCGCGCTCACCGCCCCGGCCACGCATGCGGCCAGCGCCATCGTCGTTCTCCAACCCCGCAACATCCGTGCCACACTCCCAAAATCATTAGACCATCGGGCGCGACGATTTCTTCGCGTCTTCCCGACAAATGAAGACGCAGTGGGCAACGCCCACTGCGTCAGGTAAATGCTTCAGATCAGGTTAGAACAGGATCTTCGCACCGAACTGCAGCTCGCGCGGGTCATAGGTACTGGTGACCTCGCCAAAGTTGCCGTCGGTAAATCCTGTATCTACTCCGTTCCACTCAGTGTGGTTGAAGCTGTTGAACGATTCAACGCGAATCTCAAGCCGCGCCCCTTCATTGGGTGCCAGGGCGAACGACTTGAACAGACTCAGGTTTGTGTTCTCCAGCCCGGGGATGTAGACGGCATCTTTGCCGGCATTGCCCCAGCCGTTGTTCCCGCCTCCGGCCCATGGAGCGACAGGAGCGGAGAACTTGCTGGTGTCGAACCACTCCTGACGGGTTTTGGCTCCACCCACCTTGCCTGCCACGTTGGGACGATTGGAGGTACCACCACCGAGGCCCAGGGTGTCCGGACCATAACTGACGGTCTGCGGGAATCCGCTTTCCGCCGAGGTAATACCGGAGATGACCCAGCCTCCCAGCACGCTGCGTTCCAGCATACTGCCGGCATGCAGGAAGAACGGCATGTGGTAGATGTAGTTGGCGGTGAAAATATTGCGGCGGTCATAGGTTCCCGATCCGCGATCGTATCTCGCGTTGAAAGGATCGGAGAGGTTGCCACTCAGATCGTCGCTCTGAACATCGATCTCATGCGCCCAGGTATAGCCCAGGTGCAAAGTGAGACCGTGCTTGTTTTCGATGCCTACGGCCGTTTGCAGAGAGTTGTAGCTGAAGTTAGTAGAGTTGTCGTCTTCCGTGATGCTGGAAAATCCAGGGAAGATTCTGTACAGGTTCGCGTTGGCGCCCTTGTTGACTGCTTCGCGATCGGTTATATCGTTCAGCGGAAGGGTATCGATCTGGCGCTTGACGTCCTGGTTCCAGCCACCGGACCCGACGTACTGAACCGCGACCACGACAGCAGGCGCAAGCTGGTGCTGAACGCCCAGACTGTACTGCAGCGTGCCCGGGTTCGGATAGTAGTCGTTAAGGGTCCCCATGCTCGCCGGGAAGACAGGCAGCGAAGCCGCCTGACCATTGATGGCGCTCACAGAGGGGTTGGTGAAGTACACCTGATCGGCCAGAGGCTGGTAAGCGAAGGGAGGATTGGTGTCGGACCCGTAGATATCGTTGCCCTGCACGCGCTCGTAGAAGATTCCAGCGCCGGCGCGCAGAACGGTTTTGCCGTTGCCAAACAGATCGTAGGCGAAGCCCAGTCGAGGTTCATACGTGAAGTAATCGTTCTTGACCAGACCGCGCGGGAATCCGTTTTTCCCGGCAAGCTCCACGCCATCCAGATAGAACGGCGCCGGAGCGTTGGTGGGATTGGAGAACCCCGGTCCACTGGGATTCATTTGCCCGGTGGTGGCATTCGGCACCTGCTCGTTGCTGGTGCTGAAGTCGGAGGCCACAAAGTTGGCCGTCATGTTTTCTTTATTGTAGACATGCGGCAGCCCGTCGTAGCGCAGCCCCAGATTCACGGTCAGGCGATTCGTCGCATGCCAGTTGTCCATTCCGTAGAAGGAATAGGTGTTGTTGATCCAGTGGAACGTCTCGATGCTCTGCAGCTGCTGGAAGCTGTCCGCCATACCCAGCAGGAAGTTCACATACGCATCGCCCGAAAAATCGGTGCCGAAAGTGTAATCCCCCTGCGTATCGGCCTGCTGTTGCTGGTTCTTGTCGTTGCGCATGTAGGCAAAGCCGAACTTCAGCGCGTGTTTGCCCTTGTTCCAGGAAATGTCATCGCGCGGCTGCCAGTCGAGGAAAGAGTTCTTCCACGGCCAGTAGTTGATTGTCCAGTTCGTCCCGTAGGGCGTGCCCAGATCGACCGACGGCAGGCGGCTGAGTGCATTGTTAGCAACAGGGAAATAACCCGTCTGCGACCATCCCGACGGCTGCGCATAGATTCCGGCCGGCGTAATGGAAATGGTGTTGCCGTTCACGTTGAAAGAGGTTTCGTTGAGCAGAGTCGGCGAGATCGTCTGGGTCAGCTTGATCACCGAGCCCCAGCTGGGATTGCCGAACACGTTGCCGGTGGTGGGATAGGTGTCGTTGCTCCACATATCCGGGTAATAGGTCTGTGACATCGCATCGTGAATCCAGTGACCCATCAGGTGCAGTCTGTCGGTGATGTCGTGATCGATGCGCACCACGTCCTCGCGCACATAGGTTGGCTGCCGGGAGGATGCGACATACTGCGGCGCACCGTTGGCTGCCGTGGTGTTGGCCGCCGGAATCGCTCCCGTCTTCATGAACAGCACGGCGTTGGGATCGATCAGATTGGCCGGAATCACGCCCCCCGGAAACGAATTGCCGATGGTGAGCCCGTCGGTTGTGTACAGTGCCAGTTTGGCCGGATCGGATGTGTGCGGCACGCACGGGGCTGCCTGTCCCGTGGCGCAGATTCCGGTGTTCGGCGCTTCCTTGAAGCTGGGAGGCACCTTATAGGCCAGTGCTGCGCCGGCGGTCGGAATGTCATAGGCCGGCACGGCGTTTGCGGAGCTGGGATTCGATCCCTGAATGAGCTTGCGCCATTCCTCGGTCCAGAAGAAGAAGGTTTTGCTCTTGTCCTTTGGATAAATCCCGGGAATAAACACTGGGCCGCCGATGTCGCCCCCGAAAATATTCAGGCGCAACTCCGGCGTGGCCGTATTGGAGAGCTTCGAAAAATAATTGTCCGCGTCGAAGTCGTCGTTGCGGTTGAATTCCCAGAGGCCGCCATGAAACGATTTGGTGCCGGACTTGAGCACCACCGTCACTGTGCCTCCCGAGGCGATTCCATAATCCGGCTGATAATTGCTGTCCAGAGTCTGGAATTCTGCCAGCGCATCCGGTGAAGGCATCACACCCAGTCTGCCGCCGCTGCCGCGGTCATACACTTCGCCACCGTCGATCAGAAAGTCGTTGTGGCCGGGACGCATCCCGTTGAAGCTGACCGAACTGCTGCTGCCCTGCGCCGCGACGCCATTGAAAGCCGGCAAATTCGACGAGACGCCGGTGCCCAGAGTGGTGAGCGAAGTAATGCTGCGCCCGTTCGTGGCCAGCTCGGTGATCTGCTGGGCCGTGATCAGGTTGCTCACATCGTTGGTTTCCGTTTGCAGGTGGAGTGCGTTGGCCTGCACCGTTACCGTTTGGCTGCTCGCGCCGATGGCGAGATTCACATCCTCCCGCACCGTCGCCGCGACGTCCATCACGATTCCGGTCTTCGCGTACGTCTCGAAGCCGGTCGCCGTTACCTTCAGATCGTAAGTTCCATTGTGCAGGGCTGGAAAATCATACAGCCCGGCCGCATTCGTGGTGCCCGCACGCACTTCCGCCGTGCTGGCGTTGGTCAAAGTCACTCTGGCATTCGGAACAACCGCGCCACTTTGGTCCTTGACGGTTCCGGTCAGTTCCGCGTTCTCTTGTGCATTTGCCATAAATGCCGTGCATAACAGCACCGCGCTCAGGCATAGCAGACGCTTTAACAATGTCACTGAACACCTCCCTATTGGCGCTTTCAGACCATCTACCAGAACCAGCCAGCCGTCTTGCCGCACTACTAAAGAGTTTTAGCTGACAGCCGACCGTTTCTCGCTGAGGCGCCGATAGGGGTATACCGCCGTTGCAGGAGCGGGGTCAATCGACATCTCCGCTTCCCGGTGGTTTGACATAACCAATCGATTAACTTGCAGTCTGTATATTGTTGTTTTAGATATTGACTTATATATTATCACTTAGCCGGATTGACATTAGCCTCTCTCTACTGTCGCCTGGCAATGTATCCGGTTACGTGCGGCAATTAAAGGGCTCAACAACAAAAGCTCCAGAAACGCCTTCCGCCGCCGATAGCGTCCGTTCCGCTTTCTTTGCCGTGGGCGCAGCTACAGAAATCGGCACGGTACTTTCGTTATGGGGTCTTTCGGCCGAATGACGACCAAAACCGCCGTTTTGCCCTGGCCGCCAGCTCCCGGCTCCGAGCTCCCAGCTGCTCTTCTCAGAACAAATGGTCCTCATCGTGCAGCACCACGGCGCTCGCATTCGGAGTTCCCAGCTCCGCGGCCGCCCGCACCTTCGCCACCGTCAGCCAGTTGTCCTTCTTCGGATGCTCGATGAAAAACGGAGGCAGCGGCATTTCGATGTACCGGCTCAGCGCCTCCGCATAGCCTTCGTACATTTGGCGCAGCTCGTTCAGCCGCGCGTGGCTCTGGTCGTCCCGGCACACGTTCACTCCGGCCGTGCATAGCTTGTCGTATATCAGCGGAAACCTCTCTGCCGGCAGCCGGTCCACGCGCGGCGATACCGGCTTCTGCGACAGGATCTGCGACAGATCCACCATCGCGTGCCGCGCCATGGCAAAGGTCAGCTGCGCCTGCCGTGCGCTGTGCTCCTGCACGCCGGCAATCAGCAGCGCGCATGTATCCAGAATCGCCGTCAGCGCGCTCAGCCAGCTCTGGCTGGTGTGCTGCGAGCGAAAAAGACACAGTAACGGATACGAAATGTGGCTCTCCAGCAGCTCCGCCGACCAGCGCTCCCACTCCTCCAGCAGCGTCACCAGGGCATCGCGCCCGCCCTCGAACGAGTGCCGCTTGATCAGCTCATACGCCGTCGGCGGCGATCCCGCCCTTGCGTCGAGCAGCGCAATGTTCACCTCACGCCGCGAAAACGCCCCGTAGAGAACCGGAAAATATCCAATGACCAGAGCCACAAACCCCAGCCCCATCCCCGACTCCAGCACCACCAGGCACCGCACCGCCATGCTGTGCGGCACCACGTCGCCCAGTCCCAGCGTGAACAGCGTCGTTCCGCTGGCATATAAATCGGAGATGAACGGATGCGCCGGCCCCCGTGGATCGATGAACGGCGCCGGCAGTGCGTAGTAAACCAGCGCGAACCCCAGCATCAGCGCCGTGGCCCACATCGCAATCAGGCACATCAGCGAGAGCGGCCCGAAAAAGCTCAGCAGCGTCTCCCGCTTGCGCGCGTTATGCACCTGCCGCGCCCAGGCCCGCCACGGCCTCCACGTAATGATGTAGAACAGCCGCGTCAGCCGGAACCGCCCGTTCGCGCGCCGCGGCAGAATCACCGTCTCGAAGGCGTCCAGCAGCGCCGACACCAGACACGCAATCCCGAAAATCAGCCGCAGAGGATGCACTCCGCCAGCAAATCAGGTATCCGCTCCGCCGTCAAACCACCGCACTCGCCGCCCCGTTTTCCTCCGCCGGCCCCGATCTCCGCCGCCCCGAGATGCCCCTCCGTTCCCCGCCGTGCCCGTCGCCTCTGCCGCCGTCCTTTGCTACGCTTCCACCATCCGGACTGTGCGCCGCGCGGCCCTCCCCGTCGTCGCCTCCCCCTGCGCGGCCCGCAACGAGTCTATTCGCATGGCGAGAAAGCTCGTCGTTCCGAAGGACTCGGTTTTGCGGCCGGTTCCGCAAGCCGAGGGAGGACGCGAATGAAACTGCCGACTCTTCAAACGCAAACCCTGGTCCGCATCGCCATCTTCACCATCGTCTGTGCCGCCCTCGTCGTCGCCGCCCTCGCGTAGCCGGCGCCGCAAGTCGCTCAGCCGGGAGCGCCCGGGATCGGTTTGGGTCAAGCCTGCAGGACTCGTCACTAAACCGGATTTTAGTTGTTCGTCACCGGGGAGGATCGGCTACCATGATGCATCATTTTTTTAGCGGTCCCACCCCATGCTTTTGGGACTGCAGCTAACCGCGCACGACCGCTCTTTTGCTCGACGCACGGAACCAGGTCTGGCTGAACGGCCTGAGCAAGAAAAGGCATATCTACCGCGGACCCCCACGAGGCCCACGGATTACTGACAGCACGCGCCTGTCCACGATGACAGTCCGCGCACACTGCTTTCATTTTTCGGAGGATCCAAGGTCATGAAGTTTGTCATGAAGTTTTTCCTGTGTACGTTGCTCCTTTGCTCGATTGTTTTCCCCGCACTGGCCCAGAACGCGACCACCTCGCTGCGGGGCGTCGTGAAAGACCCCAGCGGCGCGGTCGTTCCGAACGCAACCATCACGCTCACGAATCCGGCCACGGGTGCCTCGTACCATACGGCATCCAACTCCTCCGGGTTTTATGCATTTCCCGTTGTCGAGCCGGCCCACTACGACATCACCGTCGCCTCCACCGGCTTCGCGGCGGAAAAAAGCTCCATCGATCTGCTGGTCAACGCTCCTGCCACGCTCGACTTCGCGCTGACGGTGAGCCGCACTACCGTAACCGTGAACGTCAACTCGGCGGCGGAGGACCTGAACCAGACCGACGCGACCGAAGGCAACTCCGTGGGCAATTCCGTGATTCAGGCGCTGCCTATGGAAGGGCGCGATCCCATTTCCCTGCTCAGCCTGCAGCCCGGCGTGCTCTATATCGGGCAGGATCCGTCGACCGCCGACAGCCGCCAGGGCGCCGTTTCCGGCGCTCGCTCCGATCAGGGCAACATCACCCTCGACGGTCTCGACGACAACGATCAGATCAACGGCACCGCCTTTGTGGGCATTCTCCGTTCCACGCTCGACTCGACGGAGGAGTTCCGCGTGACCACCTCCAACGGCACCTCGGAGGCCGGGCGCACTTCCGGGGCTCAGATCAATCTCGTCACCAAGAGCGGAACGAATCAGTACCACGGCGCCCTCTACGAGTACTACCGCCCGACCAATACGGTAGCCAACGCCTACTTCAATAAGTTCGATCAGCTCTCTTCCGGAGAGCCCAACGTTCCGCAGAAATATGTTCTCAACACCTTCGGCGGCGCGCTCGGCGCCCCCATCATTAAAGACAGGCTCTTCTACTTCTTCAACTACGAAGGCCAGCGCCAGGCTATCGATCAAATCGTGGGAGCTACGGTCCCAACCACTACCTTCATGCAGGGGGAGCTCCAGTACCTCGACCCCAGCGGCAATCAATATCTCCTGACCAGTTCGCAGGTCGCCCAGCTCGACTCAGCCTGCAGCAGCAATACCTTTAATGGACAGCCTGTCTGTCCCAATGGACCAGGGCCCAACCAGGCGGTGCTGAACTACTATGCGCATGTCCCGGCCGTCGCACCCGTCTCCCCCGGCTCTGCCATCCTCGGGGACGGCCTCAACAGCGGCGCTCTGTTCTTCGCCTCTCCCGCTCCCAGCACTCTCAATACCAGCATCCTCAGAATCGACTACGACCTTAATTCGAAAAATCGCATCTTCGTCCGCGGAAACCTGCAGAAGGACACTGCCTCCTCAGCCGAGAACCTCCCCGGCCAGCCTCCCTCCACCTTCAGCGACGACAACACCAAAGGCCTCGCTGCCGGTGACAGCTGGACTCCCTCCGCCCGCATCGTCAATGATCTCCGCTACGGTTACGTCCGCCAGGGCTATCAGGTCGGCGGCATCGGGGTGGGCGACTACGTGGATATCGACGGACTGACGCAGCCCACGGCCCAAACCCGCAATACTATCCTCCACGTTCCGGTGAACAGCATCGCCGATACCCTGACCTGGTCAAAAGCCGCGCACACCATCGCCCTTGGAGGCAACTGGCGCGGCATCACCAACGAGCACAGCACCAACAGCAATTCCTTCAACGGCGCCGAAACCAATCCTCTCTACGCCGACCAGTCCGATCTCCCCAACCCCAACAACGTCCTCGGCGGCAGCTTCGCCACCGCCTGGGAGTACGCATACGCCGACCTGATGGGTATCATTCCCGAGCTCGTCAATGTCTATAACTACAAGATCGCCTCCACCACCTCCGGCACCGCCCTTCCCGACGGCTCCTTCGTCACCCGTGACTTCCGCTCCAACGAGTTCGAATACTTCGCCCAGGACAGCTGGCACCTCAGCAACAAGTTCAACGTCCTCTTCGGCCTTCGCCACAGCCTGCTTCAAACCCCCTACGAGATTCACGGCCAGCAAATCTCGCCCACCATCGACACCGATGCCTGGTATCAGAAACGCGAATCCGCGGCACTGCAAAGCCAGGTCTATGAGCCCACCATCTACCTCGCTCCCTCTGGCAAAGCCAACGGCCGCCCGGCTTACTGGCCCAGGCAGAAAGACAACATCGCTCCCCGCATCGGCGTCGTCTTCGCCCCCGATGCCAAAACGTCTTTCCGCGCCAGCGCCGGCATGTACTACGACCACTACGGCGAAGCTCTCGTCAATTCTTTCGACCAGTATGGTTCCTACGGCCTTTCCGCCGGCATCGCCAATACCGCCGACCTCCTCGGCTTCGAGAACTCGCCCCGCTTTACCTCGCCCAACGCTCTTCCCGATATCCCCATGCCTCCGTTTTCTCCCACCCAAACCTTCCCCTACGCTCCGCCCACTGGCGGCTTCGACATCGACTGGGGCATCGACAACCACATCAAGACCCCCTACGCCGAGGCATTCAACTTCTCCTTCCAGCGCGAGCTGCCCCACTCCTTTGTCTTTGAACAAGCCTATGTCGGTCGCCTCGGCCGTCACCTCCTCCAGCAGCTCGATCTCGCCGAGCCCGTCGACTACGTCGATCCGCAGGGAGCCGGGGACTACTTCAGCAACGCCCGCATCCTCTCGAAAGAAGTCGATGCTGCTCCCTTCGTGAATGGCGTCAAGACCAACCCCAACGTTCCCGCCATTCCTTACTTCGAGCACGTCTTCCCTTACATGAAGAACACCGACTATGCCGGCGAGAGCGCCACCCAGGCCATCTTCAACAACGCCTGGGCTCCGCAGCGCTACACCAACGGGGAAACCCTGGCCCTCGCCATCCTCGACGTCTTCGGTATCTTTCCCGGCAGTCCTAACTCCGGTCCCGGCGCTCCTCCTTCCACTTTCTGGAGCAACCAGTTTTCCTCTCTCTACTCGCTCAGCTCCATGGGCAACAGCTCTTACAATGCCCTCCAGTGGACTCTCCGTCATCCCACTACCCACGGCCTCACCCTCGACGGCAGTTACACCTTCTCCAAGTCTCTCGACCTCGGCTCTGAGACCGAACGTGCCACCCAGTTCAATCCCGGCGCCGATGCCGCATTCACCAATACCGCCATCCAGAACACCTGGAACCCCAAACTCAACAAGGGTCCTTCCGACTTTGACACCCACTCTCTGGTCACCGGCGACTGGGTCTACGTTCTTCCCTTCGGACGCGGCCGCCAGTTTGGCTCCGATATGAACCGCTTCACCGACGCCTTCATCGGCGCCTGGCAATTCTCCGGCCTCGCTCGCTGGACCAGCGGCCTGCCTTTTACCCTTGAATCGCCCGCCTATCCCACCAACTACAACAACCCCGGCTTCGGCATCGTTGCCACTCCCGTCCAGACCCACCGCAATATCACCGGCGGTGTTCCTCACGTCTTCGACGCCGCCACTGCCAGCGCCATCGGCAGCGGCATCTACTATGGCAGCCCCGTTCGCCTCCCTTATGCAGGAGAAGCCGGTGAGCGAAACAACTTCCGTGGCGACGGCTTCTTCGACATCGACTCCGCCCTCACCAAGAACTGGAGTATCACGGAAAAAATGACCCTCAAGCTCGCCGCCGAGGCCTACAACATCAGCAACACCGGCCGCTTTGACCCCAGCCCTGTAGGCCTCGCCGCCGGAACTGCCAACCCCAACCTGGGAGCCTACAGCGCTACCCTCACCACTTACCGTCGCATGCAGTTCGGCCTACGCCTCGACTTCTAACCCGCATTATCCACCCACCCGACAAAAAAGGCCGGAGCGTCTGCTCCGGCCTTTTCAACCCTGCAGATCTTCGTCAAACCCGAGGGTGCGGTCCTGCGTTCTGTGTTCTGCCGTCAGGGCAAGTGATCCAGGTAACACGCCCCGTTCGTCGCCTGCGCCGGTGGCGTGGGCGGAGTCATCCACGGTGGGCTGCTGAAGTCGAAGAACTCCGTCATATCCGGCTGCGCTGCATCTCGCTTCGTCAGAGCCGCCAGGTTAAACCGCGTCTCGATCAGTTTCAGGATCGCCGTCGCATCCATCACCGTGTGCGAAACGTAATTCTTCTTTGTATAAGGCGACACCACAATCAACGGAATGCGGTAGCCGGTGACGGTGAAGTCGCAATTCGGCCCTGTAGTCGTGGTGCAGACATCGCCCGACAGCAGGTCTACCGGCTTGATCCCATCCGGACTCACCGCTGGCTGGGGCGAAACATGATCGTAAAGTCCGCCGTTTTCATCGTAGGTCAGAATGAACGCTGAGTCCTTCCAGTACTGGCTCTGCATCAGCGCGTTGATCAGCGATTCAACGTACTGAGCTCCCAGCTGGATATTGTCCGCTGCCGAGTCCGAAGTCGACGGGTGCTCGTCAAGCCCAGCATCGCTCGCCGGCTCAAACTGCGCCACCTGCGGCAGCGTGCCATTCTGCAGATCGGTGAAGTACTGCGAAACCGGCGCGATGTTTTGGGGATACTGCGAAACGATGGTGTTCGCAAAGGTGAAATTCTGAATGTAGCTCAGCCCGATCAGGCACGACGCAGCATACGGCGGCCCGGTGCAGCCGCTGTTGGTCGGGTCCACGTAGATTTTCCAGGTGATCCCTGCGGCCTGCAGCTCCTGAAAAATCGTGGTCTGCGTCAATTGCGCCGAGTCCTGCGAGTCGGTTCCCTCCGGATAAGCGTAGCCTCCCGAAGTTGCGGCCACCAGATACTCGCGGTTCGGGTGCGTGCGAGTCAGGGCAGGATTGAAAAATCGGTCCGACGTCGCAAAGTTCGACGCCATGAAGTAGTAGTAGTTCAGATCGACTTCCGTCGTAATATCCCATCGCGCGCAGACCATTCGTGTCGTAGTACGGCGGATCGTTGGTGCGCGCATCGTGTCCGGCGGTGTACACAAATCCGTTCAGCGTTGCAGCGCTTTGCCCTGTCGGATCGTTGTAATCCCAGTCAACGTGCCCTTCGTTCCACGATGGGCTCGGATTCTCGATGCATTCCGTCTGCAGATGATAAGAAGTCACAGGATTGCTGGGATCGAAAGCACAATCAGCAGGCGGAGGTTGGCTGGGATCGCACCCCGGAATCGACGGCGCAGGACCGGCCAGCGGCGCGATCCCCGAAGCCGGGTTAAACTGCGGCAGCCCATCGAATGACTGGTCCGGGTAGCCGTTCTGCGCCCAGTATTCGCGCAGCGCTCCAAAATAATGATCGAGCGAGCGATTTTCCTGGGAAAGAAAAATGATGTGGTTGATCGACGACAGCCCCGCGGTTGAGCCACCGGAACCGCCGGAAGCTGCCGTGCCATTCGACGAACCGCAGCCGCAAAGCACCGAGGCGAGAAAGGTCAGAGAACAGACAACCAGAGCATACTTCGGGCAAACAACCGTTCGCATGTCAACTCCATTCCTCTCGGGGAGGACAGCGGCTTAGATGCCGATGTTCTGCGCCTGGTTCACACAGCGATCCGTCTCACCTCGATTACTCCTGTCATCGTTTTGCGGGGGGATACAACCACTTCGACCCCTGGTCGAATCTAAATTCGACACTCCATGAAGCGTGCCGTTGTTCTTCTGGCTGGCCTCGTTTGCCTGGGTTATCTCGTCCTGCTGAGCAGTTCCGGAGAAACGGTTGGAACCGAACCGGCCCCGGTCGAACCTCCGGTCTTCACCAGTTCCAACCATCTGCTGGACCTTCTGGCTATCGCTGAGCCTTCCACCATCACCCTCGGCGACCGCCATCCTGTCGCGTGGGTTTTTGAGATGTGCCAAAGAACCGTAGCAAAGAATGACAACTGCCCTCGAGGCTCGGAGACATTCGCTCCCTATGGCGGAATTCGCCTGCAACTCTATCCGGGCGATCATCTGCGCATTCGCCTGATCAATCGCTTACCGCCCGCGCCGGCTGACGCGATGAATGCGCATGGAAGCAACTCGATGATGAACGCGATGCTGGCCGCGAATCCTGTCAACATCCATACTCACGGTCTGATCGTCGAGCCAAGAAAGGAAGTCGCGACGAATCCCACCTGGGGCGACTACGTTTACGTCCTCGGATATCCAGCAGGAAAACTGCCGCATAAGATCTCCCCGGACGAGACGGCCACGGACCAGCCGATTCAATATGACATCTACATACCGCGAGATCATCCTTCGGGCATCTACTGGTTCCATCCTCACGTTCACGGGCTAAACATTAACCAGCTCTCCGAGGGACTTTCCGGCCTCATCACCATCGGCCGTGTCACAGACTACGTCTCCGTTCCGGGCAATACGCCCATCCCGCAGCGCTATCTCGTCCTGAAGGACATGCAGGTGATGGGGAATAACCGGGTAATCGATCAGGAGGATTCCGCGTTTTGCGCGCCCTACGACTACGTACAGGTCCAGCGCAATGGCTCCTGCCAGGGACGCAACACCTCCGGAACTGACGGTGATTTGCGCCCTCCGCCCGGCGCGCTGGGCATCGCACATCCGGGTCCCCGATTGCATCACCCAGGCAGCACCGGCGCCGACTATACCGGAGGACTGTGGTTCTTCACCATCAACGGCCAGGTTTATCCTCAGCTGCCGGCGCCTTCAGGGTCGGGTGAACTCTGGCGGATTCTTAATGCCGGCGCGAGCCGCACGTACGACCTGGTGCTGCGCGACGATCAGACCAGTGTTCTTGTCCCCTTTCAAGTCATCTCGCTGGACGGTGCTTCGCTGGCTCCTCCCGCCGGCACGGTCGCAGTCGGGGTTCGCGGCGCATCGACGAACGTTCCATGCCAGGGTCATACCACTGGAACGACGCCGCCGGTCTGCGCCACGCACCTGGTCATGTTTCCCGGTTCTCGCGCCGAGATTTGGGTTACGCCCCAAGCCCACTCCGCAACGCTGATGACTGAGATGGTTGCAACCGGCCCAGCAGGCGATCGGTGGCCTGAGGCGAGCCTTGCCCACGTAGCCGCTGGCCAGCCTGCCGCGGTCCCTCCTCTGCTCGATGTTCGGCCCGTCGCTCCACAGGTTGCGCAGCGGCCGTCGAACAGCCAGGACGCTCCCCTTCACTCTCAACCAGAATGCACGGCTCTCCCGCCGGGCCATCGGCGGCGCATCTTCTTCGGCGTTCCTTCGTCGAATCGGAATGCGTATGGACTGGGTTATGAGGAGGTCGATGGCGATGACCAGCCCGTGCCGGGCACGTTTAGGGATATAACCGCTTACGATCCCTCTGTAATCAGCGTTTGCCTGCCGCTCGGCTCCCACAACAGACCGGTCATCGAGGAGTGGGAACTGGTCAACGTATCCGCCGAGGCCCATAATTTTCACATCCACCAAACCCACTTCTACGTCCTGCCGCAGAATGCGCCCTCAGGCGACGCGGGCGAGTTGATGGATAGTGTGGCACTTCCCAATGGAGGCGCAGCCTGCGATGGTACGGTGGCAAAGTGGCGTGCCGGACGCTGCCAGGTTCCGACAGTCGTGGTACGGATTCCCTTCTCCGAACCCGGTGACTTCGTCTATCACTGCCACATCGGCGAGCATCAGGACAGCGGCATGATGGCGCACATTCGCGTCCTCGCCTCCCGGTAATCAGGAGGTCAAAGTGCATCCCGTTGTCGCTGGTTTTTCCAGCGCCGGGCTTCGCTGCCCGCTTCTCCGCTAACCGGATTTTCAGCTGCCTTTCAGTACACTCGCAGATCGCCTGCCACCTGTGGCGCATGGACCAGCAGCCCCATCTCGCCTGCCAGCCGCTCGAGAAATGCCCGCGTTTGCACCGTCACCGGCACCATCGGCAGCCGATACTGCTCATCAATTTTCCCCATCATCGCCAGGATGGCCTTCACCGGCGCCGGGCTGGTCTCTTTGAAGATCCCCTGCATCAGCCTGAAGTAGCTGCGGTTGATCTGCCGCGCCATCGGCCAATCGCTATTCAGCGCCGCCTTCACCATCTGCGCCATCTCGCCGGGAATCACATTGGACGTCACCGACACAAGGCCCGCGCCGCCGACGCCCAGGACTCCCAGCGTCATCATGTCGTCGCCGGAATACACTCGGAAGTCCCTTCCGGCGAGCGTGATCAGTTCCGTGATCTGCATCAGGTTGCCGCTGGACTCCTTCACCGCGGCGATATTCGGCGCCGCCTCGAGCAACCGCACCACCGTCGCGGGCTCGAGGTTCACCCCCGACCGGCCCGGAATATTGTAAAGCACCACTGGCAGCTTCACCGCCTGCGCCACATGGCGAAAGTGCTCGAACTGCCCCTCCTGGGTTGGCTTGTTGTACCAGGGATTCGCGGTCAGAATGGCCGTCACGCCAGGAACCTCCGCCGCCGTCCGTGCCCGCGCTACGGCTGTCTTCGTCGCGTTATGCGAGCAGCCCGCCCAAACCGGCACCCGGCCAGCCGCCGCATCGGCCACAATGCGGATCACCTCCAGCCACTCACCTTCATCGAGGGTCGGCGTCTCCGCCGTCGTCCCGCAGGCCACCAGCCAGTCGATCCCACTCTCCACCTGCCAGCGCGCCAGGCTGTAGAGCGCCCGCTCGTCGATGCTTCCGTCCGCGCGAAACGGCGTCACCAGCGCCGTCCCGCATCCCTGCAGGTTCATAAGCCATGAGTCTACACCTCGTCCCCAGCGCGGATTTCCGCTTTTCACGGGCTCACCTGCTACGATTAAATCGGCCTCCAGCAGGCAGATTCGAATGCACCGGCGACGGCGATTGCTACATCCTCTCGGTCGTCCTTATCTCTTCGAGCGCTCTCATACCCAATCAGCGGAGTATTCATGACACGGGTCCTCGTCACCGGTGGATCGGGATTCATCGGCACAAATCTGATCGACAGTTTTCTCTCCGACAGCTGGGGGATTCTCAATTTCGACAAGAGCGAAGTCCGCGATTCCCGCCACAGGCCGCTACTCCGCCAGGGCGACATCCGCAATCGCGACGCCCTCGTCAAAGCTCTCTGTGACTTCCGCCCCAGCCATGTCGTCCACCTCGCCGCCCGCTGCGACCTCGACGGCCCCACGCTGGCCGACTACGACGCCAACACCGTCGGCGTTCAGAATATGATCGACGCCATCCGCACCGTCGGCTCCGTCCAGCGCGTCATCTTTGCCTCTACACGCTACGTTCATCGCACCGAAATCTTCCCCGCACGCGATGACGAATACTCGCCCTTCACGCTCTATGGCGAAAGCAAAGTCGAAACCGAGCGCATCGTCCGCACCAGTGGCCTTGAAATTCCCTGGGTTCTCATCCGCCCCACATCTATCTGGGGTCCATGGTTCCGCATCCCCTATCGCATGTTTTTTGATACGGTGCGCCGCGGCGTTTATGTCCATCCCAAAGGCCGCACTATCAGCAAGTCCTACGGCTACGTCGGCAACGTCGTCCACCAGATTCGGCGCTTCCTCGAGGTCGATCCCGCTTTGGTCAACCGCCGCACCTTCTACGTTTCTGACGACGACAATATGGACGTCCTCGAGTTTGCTCACTCGATTCAGAAAGCATTCAACGCGCCGCCGGTTCGCCAGGTCCCGCTCAGCCTCATGAAATCCATCGCTCTTGCCGGCGACGTCCTGAAAAAACTCGGCATGTCCAACCCGCCCCTCACTTCGTTCCGCCTCAACAACCTCCTCACCCCGATGCACTACGATCTGTCCGCAACCACCGCCGTGGCCGGCCGCGCTCCTTATACCCTCGACGAAGGTGTACAGAAGACTGCCGAGTGGATTCTCCAGCATGGATGAAGCGCGGGAGTTTCAGGATCTCAGCCGCTTCCGCATGCCACCCGGCTTTCGCGGCCGCTCGGCAGCGCTTGTTCAGATTTGGTGGATCGTTCAGGACACTCTGTTCCGCTGGTCGCCACAGGTCTTCTACGGCTGGCGCAATTTTCTGTTAAGACTCTTCGGTGCCAAGATCGGCAAGCACGTCCAGATTCGCTCCACCACCCGCGTCACCTATCCCTGGAAACTTACCATCGGTGACTATGTCTGGGTCGGCGACGACTGTGTTTTCTATACGCTCGGCGAGGTGATCGTCGGCTCTCACGTCGCCATCGCCCACGACGTCTATTTTTGCACCGGCCTGCACGACTACAGCCGCATCGACTTCCCTATCGGCCAAAAGCCTATCGTCATCGAGGATGAGGTCTGGCTCCCCAACGACATCTTCATCGGGCCCGGCGTCACCATCGGCAAAGGAGCCATTGTCGGCGCACGCAGTACCGTCCTCGAAGACCTGCCTTCCGGCATGATTTGTTATGGAAGTCCCGCAAAGCCCGTCAAACCCCGCCCAAAGCTCCGCGGCTAGCTAAAGGCTTCGCTGACCGCTTCTTCGCCGACCGCTTCTTCACTGGCCGCTTCTTAGCCGCCCGCATCTTAGCTGGCCCGCTCTCTTAGCTCAACTTCTCAAATATCTCAGCAAAGTCCCAGCAGCCGGTTTTCCCTGCCACCCACTCCGCTGCTCGCACTGCACCCTCGGCAAATCCACGTCGCGAAAACGCCTCGTGCTTCAGGACCAGCACATCGTTGTCGCTGCGCGCTTCCACCTCGTGAATCCCCGCCACTTCTCCTTCACGCTTTGAGTGGATTGCAACGTCCAGCCCCGGCTGCGCCGACTTTAAAATCTTCTCGAGCGACAGCGCCGTTCCCGACGGCGCATCTTTCTTCGTCGCCTGATGGGTCTCCGTAATGCTGAACCTGTAGCCCTGCGCGGCTGTTGCCAACTCCCGCGCCACGTGGAACAGCGCCTGCGCCCCAACTGAAAAATTTGTACTGTAGAGGAGCGCCGCCTGTTTCCGTTCGCACAGCGCCTTCATCGCGTCCAGTTGGCTGTACCACCCCGTGGTTCCCACCACCATGCGTGCACCCGTTGCCAGGCACGCCCGCATGTTCTGCACTGCGGCTTCCGGAGTCGTGAAATCGATGATCGCGTCAAATCCGGCCAGCACCGGAGCCGTGAGCGCCGCGGCGTTGCGATTCTCCTCTTCACCAACCACGCGCACGCCATGGCCGCGCTCGTGCGCCACCTGCGCCACGAGGCTGCCCGTCCTGCCCCGCCCCAGCACCAGGAAAAGCATTTTCCACCCTCAATCGGCTACCGGCCGTTCCGCTATTGGCGACTCGCTATTGCCTGCCGTTCCACTGCCTGACGCGCCTCTTCCACGTCGAAGATCTCCGGATCCGGATCGCTGAAGAATTCGGCGTGCAGCGACCGCACTGCGTCATCCGCATCATCCTCTTCAACCATGAAACTCATGTTGATTTCTGAAGCTCCCTGCGAAATCATGCGCAGGTTCACGTCCCGAACCGCCTGGAATACCCGCGCCGCGATGCCGCTCTGCCCACGAATATTCTCGCCCACCATGCAAATCAGCGCCTTGCGCCCCTCGTATTTCACATCCGCAAGCTTGCTCAGATCGGCGGCAATCGCCGGCAGCTTCTCGTTCGAATCGACGCTCAGCGAAACGCTCACTTCCGAGGTCGACACCATGTCTACCGGACACTTGTGCTTGTCGAAGACCTCGAAGATCGCGCGCAGATACCCATGCGACAACAGCATCCGGCTCGCGACCACGTCCATAATCGTCAGCCGCTTCTTTACCGCAATGGACTTGAACGGACTCCTGCAGTGCGGCGCCAGCGCGGTGATCCGCGTTCCGCCATTCTCCGGATTGCGCGAGTTCAGGACGAAAACCGGAATATTCTTTTTTACCGCGGGCAAAATAGTCGCCGGGTGCAGAACCTTGGCTCCGAAATACGCCAGCTCCGCCGCCTCCTCAAAGCTGATTGTCTTCACCCGCAACGCGTCAGGGCACACCCGCGGATCGGTCGTCATGATGCCGTTCACGTCGGTCCAGATTTCGATTGCACCCGCGTCGATGCCGCCGCCCACAAGCGCCGCAGTAAAATCCGAGCCTCCGCGGCCCAGCGTCGTTGTTACGCCCTGTTCGGTCGACCCGATAAAGCCGCCCATCACTGGCACGCGCCCCTCGGCGAGATGCGGCAGCACATGCTGCTTGAGCTTCTGTTCGATCGCTGTGTCCTGCGGGATCGCTTTTCCGTACTGCGCGTCGGTCACGATGCATTGCCGCGAGTCCACGTGCACGGCGTTCAGGGTGCACCGCGCGAACGCCTCAGTGATCATGCGGCTCGAAAGCCGTTCGCCGTACGACACGATCATGTCTGAGATGCGCGGCGTCAGTTCTCCGACGACCGCCAGCCCGCGCAGTATCTCGTCAAGGTTGTCGAACTCGGTTTCCATCCATGCATGCGTCGCTGCAATTCCTGGATCCGCCAGCACGGTGGCATCCACCGGCAGCGGCGAATCCTTCTCAATCACCTTCCGCGCAATCGCAGTCGCCGTATCTTTATGCCGAATCCTCAGCCGCTCGGTAATCGCCAGCGCGCTTGCCCGGTCCCCGCGTGCCGCCGTCGCCGCCGCGGAAATAAGGAGGTCGGTGACTTTCGCCATCGCGCTCACTACCACGATGGGCTGCAGTCCCTTCTGCACGTGCCCGGCCACAATCCCCGCCGTGCGAAGAATCGCTGTCGCGTCCTCGACGCTGGTTCCGCCGAACTTCATGACGACGACGCGGTTCATGCAGGCACGGCCACCGGTTCAAGTTTGCCCAGCGATACAAGAAGCTCAGCATTGAGCAGCGCAGCACCTGCCGCTCCACGAATCGTGTTATGCGAAAGCACAGTGAACTTCCAGTCCAGAAGCCCGCACGGCCGCAGACGTCCCACGGTCGCCGCCATTCCCGCGCCCCGCATGCGGTCCAGCCGCGGCTGTGGACGATCCTCCGCCGTCACAAATTCCACCGGCTGTTCCGGCGCCATCGGCAGGTTCTTGCCCCTCAGTGGCACGAACTCCGCCCACGCCGCAATCATCTCCTCGCGCGTCGCCTTCTTGCCCAGCTTCACGCTCACGCTCTCCGTGTGCCCGTCTTCCACGGCCACGCGATTGCAGTGCGCCGTCATCCTCGCGCCCAGCGGTTCCACCACGCGCCCATTCAGCCGCCCGAGCAGCTTCAGCGTCTCGGCTTCCATCTTCTCTTCTTCATTTTTAATGAAGGGCACCACGTTGCCCAGGATATCCAGCGACGGCACGCCCGGATAACCGGCACCACTCACCGCCTGCATGGTGCTGACGAAGATCGCTTCCACGCCGAACCGTTCTACCAGCGGCTTTAACGCCATCACCAGCCCAATCGCTGAGCAGTTGGGGTTGGTGACGATGTAGCCGCCGCTCTCCCTGCGCCACGTCTGGTTCTCCACCAGCGCCAGGTGTTCAGCGTTCACTTCCGGAATCACCAGCGGCACCGACGGCTGCATGCGGAATGCGCTTGAGTTAGTGATGACCGCGCAACCGGCCGCTGCGAATTTAGGTTCCATTTCGCGCGCGATATCGGCGTCCAGCGCGGCAAACACTACCTTCGGTGCGCCTTCAGGAGACGCCGGCGAAACCGGCATAGCTGCTACCCGTTCCGGCAACAGCGTGTCCAGTTTCCAGCGCACCGCCTCGCCATACTTCTTGCCGGAAGACCGGTCGCTTGCGGCCAGCCAGTCCACTTCAAACCACGGATGATTTTCCAGCAGCTGGATAAAACGCTGCCCAACCATCCCGGTCGCTCCCAGAATTCCAACCTTCTGCCGCATCGTTGTGTCGCCTCTTCCAGATACACTGCGGGCCGCGCACGCACCGCTGCGATCCCGCTGTTCGGCTATCTAAAGATAGTTTAACTGTTCAGCCCCACGCGCCATCCCGCCTCTCCGGGTGACGCCGAGTACCACGAACGTCACCCAGGTGACCGCACCAACGTGGAAGTTCCCAATCCTGCGCTACTGGCTACAGGCTGCCGGTCGCGTCACGGTTGCGTGGTTCCCGCTCCGTTCCCATAGGTGAAATCCTGGGTGACGGTCTGCGTCGCGCCGACCGTCACCGTCGCGATCTTCTGACCCAGTTCCTCCTGGTCGGCCACCAGCGTGTAGGTTCCCGGCGGCAAGCCCTTGATGACGTAGCGCCCTGAAGCGTCCGATACCGAGTAAAACGGATTCGCCGCTACATTCACGAACGCCTGCATCCATGGATGGTTGTTGCAGCGCACCGGAATCATCAGCTCGGGCGTGTGAAATATCCGCTCGTCCTGGCCGCCGTTCGCGCTGCCTGCCGGCGGCTGCGAAATGTCCACCGGCTGATTGCCAGCCACGTTCGGCACCATATGAATGTTGTGCATTGTGGGATCGTCATTGGTGAAGCGCAGCGGCTGCCCCACCATCACGCCGACCACATGCGGCACATAACGGCAGCCTTTCTGGTCGATGTTGATCGGCTGCGTCGGCCCCGCGTACACCTTGTTTCCGAGGCCATCCTTCACGTAGATAAAGACATTCGCAAAGCCGCCATCTTTGCCGACGACATACTGTTCGCTGTAGAGCGTCGGCCCCAGCGTGCACGCCGGATCCTGGTTCATGTCGATCTCAATCGGCTTGGGCGGCGACTTCGCATAATGCACAACGCCCTCGATCGTGCCCGCATTCACCCAATCGATGGTCGCAAACGCCGGTTGCGCGCTCGTCCCGGCCTCGTTGGTTGCTTGCTTTTTGCATCCACTCACAGCGAGCACCGCCATCGCGCACGCAGTCACAACGGCTAACCATCCAGCTTTCATCGATGTCTCCTCAGTTTTCTGATGCGCAACCGACGGCCCTTAACCGAGCTTCGCAATTACCGCGTCCGCAAAGGCCTTCGTTCCCGCCGTTCCGCCAACATCGCGCGTCAGCGTCTTCTTTTCCGTATAGGTCTTCTCGAGCGCCGCCTGCACTTTGTCCGCGGCCGTCTCTTCATTCAGATGCCGCAACATCAGTACCGCAGACTGGAGAAGCGCTGTGGGATTGGCGACATCTTTCCCGGCAATATCCGGCGCCGAACCGTGCACGGCCTCGAAAATCGCTGCCTCTGCGCCCAGGTTCGCACCCGGAACCAGTCCTAACCCGCCCACAAACGCGGCGCACAGGTCGCTCACGATGTCGCCGTACAGGTTTTCGAGCAGCAGCGTGTCATATTGATACGGATTCATCACCAGCTGCATGCAGGTATTGTCGATGATGTGCTCGCCATACACGATGTCCGGAAATCCCTTCGACACATCGCGCGCGCAGCGCAGGAACAAACCATCCGACATCTTCATGATGTTTGCCTTGTGGATGGCGTGAATCTTGCGACGCCCGTGCTTCGCTGCATACTCAAACGCGAACTTCGCGATCCGCGTCGAGGCCTTCTCCGTGATCACCTTCAGAGATTCGATCACCCCCGGCACCACTTCATGCTCCAGTCCCACATACAAGCCTTCCGTGTTCTCCCGAATGATGATCAGATCCACGTTGGGATAGCGGGTCTCCAGCCCAGGCAAATTCTTAATAGGCCGAAAATTCGCATACAGCTCGAACTTCTTCCTGAGCGTCACGTTGATCGACGCAAATCCTCCGCCAATCGGCGTTGTTACCGGACCTTTGAGCGCCACGCGATTACGCTCGATCGACGCAATCAGTTCCTTCGGAATGTACTCGCCGTGTTTCTCAAACGCGCCTGCACCCGCGGCAAAGCGCTCCCAGGCAAACTTCACTCCGGTGGCATCAAGAATGCGCACGACCGCGTCGGTCACTTCCGGTCCAATTCCATCGCCCGGAATCAGCGTGACTGTATGTGTCTTTCCCACTTCTCTCCTCTATCGGCTACCGGCTGCCTTTTTTCGGCTTTTCACTGTGATGGCTCAGCAATTGTTCCAACTCTTCCTTGAACTCGCGCACATCCTTAAAGTCCCGGTAGACACTGGCGAAGCGAATATACGCAACGGTGTCGAGCGCCTTCAGCCGTTCCATGATCAGCTCGCCGATTTCGGCCGTAGTCCGCTCGCGCTCCGTTGACTCGGTCACGAACGTCTCCACTTCATCGACCAGGCTCTCCAGCTTGACCGCGGAAATGGGCCGCTTTTCACACGCGGCCATCAGCCCATCGGTCACCTTACGGCGCTCAAATTTCTCCCGCCGCCCATCTTTCTTGGCCACCATGTAAGGAATTTCGTCGATACGCTCGTAGGTGGTGAAGCGCCGGTGACAGCCCTCGCATTCCCGCCGTCTTCGGATCGAATCGGCCTCGCGGCTCTCGCGCGAGTCGATCACCTTATCCTGACCAAACCCGCAGTAAGGACATTTCATCGTTGTACTTCGATTCTAAATGCTCGCCGCTTGCATCCCGCGCCTGTCTGACGCGCCGGTGCCATTTGTCTGACGCGCGTCCGACATTTGTCACCAGCCGTCCTTCCGCTCGGTTCTACTGGCCGGATCCTGGCCACTCGGCTCTTCGCTGACCGCTTCGTAGCTGACCGGTTTTTGGCTGTTTCCGGTTCCTGTTGTCACCCGACCTTCCTGGTTCTATCTTTATCTGCGACGCATCTTACCCACGTATGACCACAAGCACGAGAAAACGCAGCATCGCACGCGGAGCGCTTGCCGGCCTCATTGGCGGCCTCGCTGGTTCCGGCGCCAAAATGGTTGCCGAGAAAATCCTCCCGCCTCGCGTTGAGGGCCAAACACCGCCGCCTGTCGTGCTGGCCGAGAATGTTGCCGGCCGCCGATTGCCCGAACCGAACGCAAGCTCGCGCTGCAGGGCATTCACTGGATCTTCGGCGCGCTGGCCGGCGCTGCTTACGGCGCGCTGGTGGAAGTGGAGCCCTCGTTCGCAGCCTGGCGCGGCGTTGCGTTCGGCATCACCCTCAACCGCATCACGCATGAGGCGATCCTGCCTCGGCTTGGCCTTGTTCCTCCGCCCGATCGCCAGCCTGCGCAGGAACGCATCAGCGAATGGGTGACGCACGCCGCTTACGGCATCGCAACGGATTCTGTGCGCCGCGTGGTCCGCCGCGCGCTCTAGCTCTTCACGGTTCACGGTCTCCGCATCCCACTTTCTGAGGAAGAACATGCCTGCGCGTCCCACCTGGTCCGGTTCCATACAGATTTCGCTCGTCTCCATTGCTGTGCGTATTTATCCTGCTTCCAATCCGCCGCGCCAGGTGGAATTTCACCAGATCGACCGCAAGACGCATCGCCGCATCCATCACCAGCTCGTCGATGAAGGCGAATCCGTCGACCGCGCCGACATCGTGAAAGGCTTCGAGTACGCTCGCAACAAATACGTCGAGATCGATCCTGACGAACTCAAGGCGCTGCGCCTTCCCACAGCCACCACGCTCGACATTCGCCAGTTCGTGAAAACCAGCGAGCTTGGTCCGAAGCTTTACGACCGCCCTTACTTCGTCGCACCCAAAGACGACGCGCAGGCCAAAGCGCTGGCCATTATGCGCCGCGCCCTCGAGGACACGGAAAGCTGCGGCATCGGCGAAGTGGCTTTCAGCGGCCGCGAACACCTGGTTGCGCTGGCGCCGCCTTCCGATCCAAAGCAAAAAGGGCTGATGCTGTACGTCCTGCGCTACGCCGAAGAGCTGCGTGACGCGAAATCCGTCCTGTCGGATTTCAAAGAACCTTCGGTCAGCACGCAGGAACTCGCGTTGGCCAGGCAGCTCATCAACGGCAGCACGTCGAAGTTTGGCCTGAGCGCTTACAAAGACGATTACGAAGCCGCTGTCGTGAAGCTCGTCAACGCAAAGCGCAAAGGCAAGCCGCTGCCTGAACCTGAACCGGAAAAGCGCCCAGCCAAAGTGATCAATATTATGGACGCGCTGAAGAAGAGCCTCGAAAATGCCGGCTCTTCGAAAAGCCGGCGATCCAGCTCCCGCAAGCGCGCTGCATAACTCGCCAGTGTGACCCTGGCATGGTGCACCAGGCCAAAGTGGCTATGGGCACTGGCCGCGGTTTGTCGGCACACTGGTATCCAGCATGCCTGCACCCTCCGTTTCAGTTGCCTCCACTCCCCCCTCAGCGGTTGCGGTCGATCGCCGCATCACGTCGAGCCCTGGACTGATTGCCTACGCCATCGGCGCCATCGTTCTGGGCCTGGTTGGCCTCTCGTGGCGTGACTTCGCCACCAACTGGCAACGCGTCGGACCTCAGGTTCCGCTGCGCACTTTTCTTGCCTGTGCGGCTGCCCTTTGCGAGCTGGTTTTCGGCCTTGGTCTGCTTTGGCGTCGCACCGCTCGTGTTGCCGCTGTGTTGCTCACGTTGTTCTTTGCCATCTTTGTCCTGTTGTGGGTTCCTCCAATCCTTGCCCACCCTGGCGTCTACGATGGGTACGGCAATTTCTTTGAGGAGTTGTCGCTGGTGATTGCGGGTGCTGTTACGACTGCGTGGCTCGCGCCAATCGGCTCTCGTTGGTCGCGTGCTTTGGTTCCGTTGACGCGGCTCTACGGAATTTGCGTCATCTCGTACGCATTGGTCCATTTCTTTTCCCTGCAAGCCGCTGCCAGTTTTGTCCCGCGCTGGATTCCGCCTGGGCAAATGTTCTGGGCAGTCACGACCGCCATCTGTTTTCTGCTCGCCGCCGCATCCATCCTGACCGGAATTCTTTCCGGCCTGGCCTCGCGGCTGCTGACGGCGATGATCGTCGGCTTCGAGCTGCTGATTTGGGTTCCGTTACTGGTCAAATCTCCGCACGACCACTTCATCTGGTCCGGCAACTCAATCTCCATCGCGCTTTGCGGAGCTGTTTGGCTGATTTCGGATGCGATTCGAAACAGCGCTTAGAGCGCAATGGTCAGAACTGCGTTCCTCGCCGGATCCGGTTTGGGTGTACCCCCCTCAAAAGCGGCAAGTGTTTGAAAATGCGGTAGTTGCAGAGGGCGACAAAGTGCAAGTGTTTGAAAATGGGTTAGTTAGGCGGAGATTTGATGGCAAGTGTCTGGAAAGACGAGGGTTGAGCGTACAGTGTGTTGCGTCCAATCCCACATCTGCCAACACCTGGCACCCTGGCATCCGGCTAGCCCACTCAAGCCAACCAGGGCTTGAATGGGGCACCCGGCGAGTTCACAATGCGCAGAAAAAGCAAAAGCCCCACCTGGGCCAAGTGAGGCTTTTTCTTCTTTTACTCTATATATTCAGAATACCAAGTTTGAGCAGAAGTAGTGCCAACAATATTGAAGTACTTTGGCGCGTAAGTGGTTATAAGTCAAGGGTCATTACTTTGGAATTTGGGCCTTTCTCTTGACAAATTTTCCACATTTGGCCGTTAACGTCTTTTTGCCGCACCCATCCCGAAATATTCAGCCGCGAGGCTGGGGAAGCGGCCTATGCAATTGCCCTGATGTGGTCACGCAGCGCCTTGCGGGTTTTGCGTCCACCGCGCCAAGGTACGTCATGGTTTGGAATGAACAGCTACCGAAATGGGGACCGTGAGACCATGTCGGGGCATGACATTTGCACGCGTTCCACGCCGTGGAGAGAGAGTTCGCGTCAACGACCATGAGGGCACATTCATCGTGGTTCGGGTTGACAAGATAGGCAGTGTGGGCAAACTCGAATTGTGGGAGAACCCCAAACAGGTGTTGTGGGATGTCCCCTTCGGTGCGATCCACCTGGTTCGCGCGCCGGAAAACGAAGCCGCTTAGGTCTCGTGCTTTTCCCGCTCAGACCCTTTGCCAAAAGTGGTGCGTGACTTCGTATTGCCGACTTCACAATCGGAACCATAAAGCTCCAATACCCAGACAGCACTTTATTCCACCCATTCCTGTCCTTAATACAGGTTGCAGAACTGCGAAGCCACTGCAGCAGCGGAGGGGGCGCCACCACGACGGCGGGCGCAAAATAATCACGTAACCGCGCAATCCTTCTCCTGTCTAATGCGCTGAATGCTGGAAAACGACCACGCCATCGTCAGAGCCGTACTGGCCGGCGACAAGGAAGCCTATGGTGCGCTCGTTCGCGCTCATAGTGCGGCCGTTTTCCGAGTGGCGTTTCGCATTATCGGCAATGAAGCCGATGCGGAGGAGATTGTGCAGGACACCTTTCTGCGTGGATACCAGCGACTCACCGGGTTTGAATTCCGATCGGGATTCAGCACCTGGATTTACCGCATCGCGGTGAACTGTGCGCTGAACCGGGTCGAGCGACCGGAGGTCGAGGCGGACTACCGGCACGGCGAAGAGAACGATCCTGGGCAGAAAGTCGTGCAAGTAGCGGCGCCGGCGGCCGACCCCGAACGGCTGCTCCTGAGCCAGGAAATCAGCTCGGCGCAGGCCATCGCAGTGCGCCGCCTGACGGCAACCGAGCGCACCGCGTTCATTCTGCGCCATATGGAAGACCGCTCGACAACGGAGATTGCAGAGATCCTTGGCATTGCGCCGAACGCCGCCAAACAAGCCGTGTTCCGCGCGGTGCAGAAGCTGCGGCGCGAACTGGCGCCGCTCAGAGGAAACGCATGAAGCACCTGACAGAAGAAGACCTGATCGCGACCTATTACGGCGACGCTTCGACCGGCGAGTTGGATGCTCATCTGCGCGCGTGCCGCGAGTGCGGGGCGCGCTATGCGGAACTGCGGCGGGAACTGGAGTCGATTCGGCCGGAGCCGGTTCCGGCACGCAGCGCGGAGTATGGCGAGCAGGTGTGGCGGAAACTCGAGCCGGCGCTGACACCGTATCAAAGGCGGAAGAACGGCTGGCGGAGCTGGTTTCACTTCCGGATGCTGATGGTTGCGGCGACGTGTGCAGCGCTGACGGCTCTGGCTTTCGTTGGTGGGCGGTACTGGGAGCGGCATTTGGCGAAGGCTCCGCAGATTGCCACGAGCGGCGTCCCGCAGTCGAAGCAACGCGTGGTGCTGGTAGTGCTGACCGATCATCTGGACCGCACGGAGCGGCTGCTGGTGGCACTGGACCACGCCGACGCCGGCGACACGGCTGAGAACGCGCAACTGCAGTCTGAGGCGCGCGAATTGCTGGCTTCGAACCGGCTCTACCGCGCGACGGCGAGCGAAACGGGCGATCCGGCAATGGCCGGGGCGCTCGACCGAGTGGAGCGGGTGCTGGCGGAGGTGGCCAACAATCCGAACCTGACGAGTGCGGACCTGACACGGTTGCGCGAAGAAATGAACACAGAGGGCATCCTCTTCGAAATTCGGGTCCTGCTCGAGAGGGCGCCGGAGTCGACGAGCGGGCTCAATCACGCAAAGGGAGCGTCGATCTGATGAAAGCTAAATTGCTGTATGCCGTCGTTCTTGCTCTGGCCTTTTCTGCCGCGCCCTGGCGCATCTACGCTGCGCAGCCGGCGCCAACCGCTGATGGTTCGGGCGCGGCGGCTGACGATGCCAGCCTGTATGCCGATGGAACGCGCGCCATCAACGAAAGCCGCTGGCAGGATGCGGTGGGGCTGTTCGGCAGGGTGGCAGAGCAGCGCGGGGAACACGCCGAGGGCGCGCTCTACTGGAAGGCGTATGCCGAGAACAAAGAGGGGCAGGCGGCCGGCGCGCTGGAGACGTGCGCGGATTTGCGCAAGCTCTATCCAAAGAGCCGGTGGATCGAGGAATGCGGCGCGCTGGAGATTGAGATTCGCGGCAAGAGCGGCGATCCGGTGGCGCCACAGGCTGAGGCGGACGAGAACCTGAAGCTGCTGGCGCTGAACGCGCTGATGCAGCAGGACCAGGCGCAGGCGGTGCCGATTCTGCAGAAAATTCTCACCGGCAACCAGTCGGAAGAGCTAAAGAAGCGGGCGCTGTTCGTGCTGGCGCAGAATCAGTCGCCGGAAGCGCAGGCGCTGATCGGGCAGATTGCGCATGGGCAGTCAGGACCCGCGCTGCAGGTGAGGGCCATACAGATGGTCGCTGCTGCCCAGGGCCCGCACTCAGGCGAGATGCTGAGCGACATCTATCAGCACAGCTCCGATGTGCAGGTAAAAAAGACGATTCTGCGGTCGTACGTCATTTCGGGGGACTCGACGCGGCTGCTTGCGGCGGCGAAACAGGAGTCCGATCCGGATCTGGTGCGCACTGCCGTTCATTCTCTCGGAGCTGCCGGCGGAGGGGAGGATCTTCTGACCCTTTATAAGGCGACCAATAACGCGGAAACCAAAAGCGACATCATCAATAGCCTCATCGCAGCCGGCCCAAACGGCATGGGAGCGCTAACGGAGATTGCGGCAACGGAGCCGAATGCCGATCTGCGCAGGCGAGCGATTCGGAACCTCGGCATCGCGGGAGGAATGTCGGCAGCTCCGTCGCTGGTGGCCACGTACGAGAAAAACTCCGACGAAGAAACGAAGAGGGCAGCCGCGCAGGCGCTGTTCCTGGCCAATGACGCGCACGACCTGGTAGTACTGGCGCGCAGCGAGAAAGATATGGAGATGAAGAAGTACCTGGTGCAGCAGCTAAGCCTGATGCGCAGCCCAGAGGCCACGCAGTACATGCTGGAAATCCTGAACAAGTAACGGCGAAAGAATCTCGAAGGAGCCCACCCATGAAGAAACTTCATGCAGCCCTGTTGCTCGGCGTGTCTGTGCTCGCGCTCGCCCAGCAGCCGAAGGCCGTCAACTCACAGTTTCACACTGAGCCCGCCGGCCCAGGACTGTCCGCGACGGTGGACCGATTTCAGCATCAGAGTGGACCGCTCTGGTTGGGCTATGAGGTGCCTGCTCTTCCAGGGACGCATTTCTCTGTCTGTACGAGCGACGAGCAGCCATCCGGCGACGATGGATGTTGCGGTGAATATCGATTAGAGGATTCAGATTCGACGTGGCACAGCGGCGACGCCGAGTCGGGAGCGGTTGCGAACCTCGACATTCTGCTGCGCATCGACGAGGGAGCGGTGACGAAGATTCGCTTCGTGAACGCGGGTTGCCGCCTGAATGCGGGTGGACTGCCGTTTACGTGGCTGACGGATGTGCAACCTGACGACAGCGTCGCGTATCTGGCGAGCCTGACGACGAGCGGCGACAAGCGACACAGCGATGAAGCGCTGGCGGCGATCGCCATGCACGCAACGCCGAAGGCAACCGCGGTGCTTGATTCTGAGGCAGGTGCGAGCAGTCCGCTGTGGCTGCGGGAAAAGGCGGCATTCTGGCTGGGAGCGAGCCGCGGACATGACGGGTTGCTGGCTCTGGAAAAGCTGGCGCAGGACAGCGATCCGGAATTCCGGAAGAAGCTGGCGTTCGATATTTCCGTCAATCACGATCCGGCAGCGGTCGACGATCTGATCCGCATGGCGAAATCGGACACGGACACGGGCGTGCGCGAGCAGGCGATTTTCTGGGTCGCGCAGAAGGCCGGGAAAAAAGCCGTAGCCGCGTTGACGGATGCGGTCGAGAACGATCCTGAAGTGGCGGTGAAGAAGAGGGCTGTGTTTGCGCTGAGCCAGTTGCCGAAGGATGAGGCGGTGCCGCAGCTGCTGCATGTGGCGCAGACGAATCGCGATCCTGAGGTTCGCAAAGATGCGATTTTCTGGTTAGGGCAGACGCATGATCCGCGCGCACTGGAGTACTTTGAGCAGATTCTGGAACGCTAGCAGGCGATGAATTTATTCGCTGGGAACGGGGATGTGGTGGGCGAGCTCTTCGCCGGCGTGCTCGCTTTCTTCAGCCACCCTGATCAGCGAGATGCGTTCGAACCGCGCCCAGATGAGGCCAACGGGAACGATGCCGAGGAAGGTGACGAGGAGCAGCGTAGCGGCGCAGCCGGTGGACGATTCGGCGCCGGCACCGAAGAATTTTGAGATGGCAGCAGCGACGATTCCGATTTGCGTGAACCAGCCCAGGATAGGCAGCTGGATGACGCTGGCGCCACCGCTGACGATCATGAGCAGCACGGCTTTGGCAGGCGTCATGGCGGCGAGCTGCGGGCTGGCAACGAAGGCCAGCGTGGTTTCAAGATAGGCGAGCGCGATGAGCAGCCACATGCCAATCGAGAACGCGGCGGCGATGGCGAAGTCGGAAAATGAGCGGATGGTGTCGAGGCCGGAATGGAAAGCCTGGATTTTGTCAGCGACGGCATGGCCTGCACGCTTTGAGATGAGTCCGAAAACACGGGCGAAGAGCGCAGTGACAGCATCGCCATGGAGGCGGATGGCGACGAGAAAGAGTCCGCCAGCCACGGTGGCGGCGAGTCCCCAGTAACCGGCGCGGCGCACGACTTCAGGATGTGGGAGCGAGCCGGGCGGCGAGAGCAGAATCACCGAGCAGGTGATGAAAGCCATGGAACCGGCGTCAAAGAGGCGCTCGACGATATAGACGGCGATCTGCGAGCTGAGCGGCATGCCGGTTTTTTTTGCAACGAGATAAGGACGTACGAGATCGGCAACGCGGCCGATGAGCGCAACGGCCGTGAATCCGATGACCTGGGTGCCGAGGAGAGAGAGCGGTGCAACCTTCTTCTTGTGGCGCAGCAACCAGACCCAGCGAATGGAACGCACGACGTAGCCAAAGTAGATGCAGGCGAGGGCGAAGACGATTTTGTGCCAGTCGGCCATGCGCAGTTGCTGGCCGAATTCGTGCCAGTCGAAATGAATACGATGACGGCCGAACCACACCGGCGCGACCACAGCTAACACGACGAGGATCGCGACGATGCGGGTTTTGGTCGATTTCAAATCAGACTCCGGAAACGCAACAGGGGTGACGCCGGGTTCAGCGCGTGGCCGAGGAACGCAATGCGGCCTGACGCCGCAGGGTGCAGCGGCGGTTGTATTCGCGGATGACGCGGAAAACGTAGAGTTGCGTTTCGCGGTACGGGGGAATGCCGTGGTAGCGATCGACGGCAGCGGGGCCGGCGTTGTAAGCGGCGAGAGCGAACGCAATGTTGTCGTTGTAGCGGGCGAGCATCTGGTTCAGATAGGCCGTGCCACCCTGAATGTTCTCGCCTGGCGCGAAACTGTCGGCGACCCCAAGTTCAGAAGCGGTTCCGGGCATCAGCTGCATAAGTCCTTGTGCACCGACACGGCTCACCGCGCGCGTGTGGCCATTGCTTTCCTGGCGCACCACGCTGGCCAGCAGGTCGGCGTCGACGTTAAAGGTGGTCTCGGCCCTGGTGAGCAGTGGCTGCAGATCGGCATCTGTGAGTTTTTCGGGGATTAGCGGAGCGGCGGGGGTTGGCGTAGTCTTCGCGGCGGCGATGGGTTTCGGCAGGTCGACATGCTCGTCGGAGACGACGTCGGCGGCGTCGACTTCGAAGTAGCTGGAACTGGCTGCGTCGGTGTAGATGCGGACTTTGTCACCGGTATTCTCGCGGTGGTCGCAGATGAGGTCGAAGCCGTTGCGCAGGACAATGTGCTCGGCGGCGTGCGCTGAAGCCGCGAAGCAAGCGGCAGCGAGCAGCGCGAAAACTGCATTGCGCGGGGTTTGGAGTGGATTTCGCGAGGGTGACCTCGAGGAAAACATGCCTCTCTACTCTACCATTGGAGACGCAGGCGCCGGCCCGTGCGCTCACGCGACTTTCGGGGCACTGCCAGTTACCGCAGTGGGATTCCGGCGGCGCGATCGGGGACCGTGGCGCCGGGTTGGGCGAGAAGATTCTCGACCACCTGAGCCACGCCGTCTTCGTCGTTCGCGGGTGCGATTTCCCAGTGACGGCGGCGGGCGAGATCGACGAAATCGGGAGCGCCGTTCGCGACCACGACGGCGCGGCCGGCGTACTCAAGCATTTCCAGGTCGTTCCAGTTATCGCCGATGGCAAGCACTTCCTCGGGAGTCAGGCCGCGAAGTTTGGCAAGGCGGCGGAGGGCGCTCCCTTTGGAGCAGCCGGGCGGAAGGATATCGAGGATGGTGAGGTCGCGCGCGGGATATTCAGTGCGGTGCATTTCGATTTGGGCGGCGAGGGCGCTCCCGGAGAGGGATTGTTCGGCCTGACGCATTTCTTCGACAGTGCCGCAGGCCATGCCCTGAACTGGAGATTCGCCTTCGTCGAAGGCGCACTCGATGGGGCGAACTTCGCGGATCCATGGGCGATTGGCTTCGACCCAGAGCGCGACGCGAGCGTGGAGGGCGTCAAGAGATTCAAGGACGAGCTCCCCGGGACCTTCGCGGTCGAAGGTAAAAACGGTGGTTCCGTAAGGGCGGAGCAGGGGGCAGAGAGCGCGGGCGGTTTCGACGGGCAGGACGAAGCGATCGATGCGCTCGCCGGCGATGGTTCGCGTGACGGTTCCGTTGGAGGTAATGAGGATGGTTTCCGGTTTGAGGCCGATGGGCAAGAGAAGCGGCATAGCGTACGCCTGCCGACGGCCAGTGGCGACGACGATTTCTATGCCCGCGGCTTCAGCGTTGCGCAGAGCGCGGATGGTGCGCGGGGTGACGAGGGGTCCGGGCGATGGCAGAAGCGTACCGTCGATGTCGACGACGATCATCCGGATGGGAAGGGTCATGTGCCTCTCAGTGTAGGCCAGAGGATCAGCGGCGTTCGCGAAAGAAATCGCGGAGCAGCGCACCGCATTCTTCGGCGAGAATGCCGGAGGTGACGGCCATTTGGTGGTTGAGCTTGGGGTGATTAATCACTTCGAGGACGGAACCCGCAGCGCCGGCCTTCGGGTCGGCAGCGCCAAAGACGAGACGGCGCACGCGCGCATGGATCAGAGCGCCGGCACACATGGCGCAGGGCTCGAGAGTGATGTAGAGGTCGCAGTCGACGAGGCGATAATTGCCGACGGCCCGGGCGGCGGCGCGAAGGGCCACCATCTCAGCGTGCGCGGACGGATCAACGTCGCGCAGGACACGATTTTGGCCGCGGGCGATGATTTCTCCGTTGAGGGCGACGACGGCGCCGATGGGAACTTCGCCTGCCTGCGCGGCGGCGCGGGCTTCGTCGAGAGCTTCGCGCATGAGAGTTTCGTCGGCGACGGCGTCAGGAGCGAGCGTCATGCTTTCGGCTGCTGCTGGGTCATGCAGTGGAGGGTACCAAGGCCCCAGACGAGGTCACCGGAGTAGATGCCGACGATTTCGCGTGAGGGAAAGGCCTCGGCAAGGATGTTGAGGGCAAGGCGATCGGTGGAGCGGTTAAAGGTGGGCACCAGGACGAGGTCGTTGGCGATGTAGAAATTCGCGTAGCTGGCGGGAAGACGCTGACGCTCAAAAACGATTGGCGGCGGCATGGGAAGAGTTACGATTTCGAAGGGCTGGCCGTTGAGGTTCCGAGCTGATTTCAGGCGGTCCAGGTTTTCTTCGAGGGGGAGATGGTTGTCGTCGGCGGTATTTGGCTCAGTGACAGTGACAATTGTGTTAAGCGCAACGAAGCGGGTGATGTCGTCGATGTGGCCATGCGTGTCGTCGCCGGCTATGCCGCGATTCATCCAGAGAACCTGGTCGATGCCAAGATAATCGCCGAAAGCCTGCTCGAGCTGTTCGCGGCTCACACCGGGATTGCGTTGCTGTACTTCGCTAAGGAGACATTCTTCGGTGGTGATGAGGGTGCCGGCACCGTTGACATCGATGGACCCGCCTTCGAGGACGAGACGATGCGGGCCGCCAGGAGTTTCGAGGGCGGGAGTCCACTCCTGCATTTTGAACAGATCGGCGACCAGGGTGGGAATCTGGTCGTCGAGATGCCAGTCGGGATACTTAGCCCAGGCGTTGAACTTCCAATTTGTGACACCGACGGTGACTTTTTCAGAACCTGCGGTTGAATTACGGACGAAAATGGGGCCGGAATCGCGGGTCCAGCCACGATCGGTGGGCCACAGATGGAAATGGACGCGGTCGAGATTGACGCCGGTGCGTTTGAGGATGCCGCGGGCGCGCTTTTCGGCGGCAGCGTCGTCGACCAGGATGTGAACATCTTCGACACGGGCGAGGTGGCCGACGATTTCGGCGTAGACCCAGGGAATGGGCTGGAATTTTCCCGGCCAGTCTTCGGGATTGTGCGGCCAGGCAAGCCAGGTGGCTTCGTGCGGCTCCCATTCAGCGGGCATACGATAGCCGAGGGCACGCGGGGTGGCGGGATCGGCGAAAACGGCGGTTCCCTGCTCGATCATTCGCCGTCGCCATCCAGGAAGCGGCTGACGATGGGGCCATACGCGTCGATGCGGCGGTCGCGCAGGAAAGGCCAGTTGCGGCGCGTATCCTCCATTTTGCGCAGATCGATTTCTTCGATCAGGGTTTCTTCGCGGTCGTGCGGCGCTTTGGCGATGACGCGGCCGAAAGGATCGGCCAGGAAGGATCCACCCCAGAAGTCGAGGCCCGGGCCTTCGACGCGATTGCCGCGAATGTCGCCGTGCTCGATGCCAACACGATTCACCGCGGCGACGTAGACGCCATTGGCGATGGCGTGGGAACGCTGGATGATCTGCCAGGCTTCGTATTGCGCCGAGCCGAATTCTTCTTTTTCGTGTGGATGCCAGCCGATGGCGGTGGGATAGAAGAGTACGTTCGCACCCTGCAGCGCGGTGATGCGCGCGCCTTCGGGATACCACTGATCCCAGCAGACGAGCGTGCCGATTTTGCCCGCCGATGTGTCAAAGGCGCGGAAGCCGAGGTCGCCGGGAGTGAAATAAAACTTTTCGTAGTAGAGAGGGTCGTCGGGGATGTGCATTTTGCGGTAAAGGCCGGTGACGGTCCCGTCTTTTTCAATAACGGCGGCGGTGTTGTGGTAGAGGCCGGCGGCGCGGCGCTCAAAGAGCGATGCGACGACGACGACTTTTTCCTCGCGGGCTATGGCGCCGAGCTTTTCGGTGCTGGGTCCGGGGATGGATTCGGCAAGATCGAAGAGAGCGATATCCTCGCGCTGACAGAAATACTGTGCGCCGAAGAGTTCGGGGAGACAGATGACGTTGGCGCCATCACGAGCGGCCTCGCGGACGCGATCGGCGGCCTTGTCGAGGTTGGCGTCGGGGTCGGGTCCACAGCTCATCTGGATGAGCCCGACACGAAATGTGCTGCTTTCTGCCATATTTGTGCGTTCCACAGTTACTTATCCGCGGGAAGAAGCAAAAGGCGCAGGCCATTTTGGCCCACGCCCGCTGAAATTCCCGCCATGGTTACTCGAAAATCAGAATGGCCGCGGCAATGGTAGTGGTCCACAGACCGCGTTTGTCGCCGATGGCCGACTGGGTGACGTTGGCGGTGCGGACAATCTTGTTGGAGATGCGATAAATCTCCTTTTTTTCGTCCCAGCTCTTGTCGGGATCGAAATCCACGTCGAGAGTGGTGGCCAGCATCTCGGCGGCAAGCTCCTCGGCGTATTCGCCGGCCTGTTCTTCGGTCTCGCCGAAGCTGTGGTGCTCGCTTAAGTAACCGTAAGTGTTACGATCACTCGGAATTGCTACACCAATGCTGGATGCGACGAGACGGTGCGGCTCGCGAGTGGAGTTTTCAGCGACGACGGCGAAGACCACTTCACCTGGATTGAGGTATTTGAGGCCCTCTTTGCGGCCGATGAGCTTGGCCTGAGGGGGGAAGATGGAGGAGACGCGCACCAGATTCTGTGCGGCAATGCCGGCGTCGCGCAATGCCAGCTCAAAAGAAGTCAGCCGTTCCTTGTGTTTTCCGACACCCTTGGTGAAAAACAACCGCCTCGGGACCATGCTTTTTCCCAATTCTTAACGCCTCCCAATCCTGTAACTTCCCGCGGCCTCGCGCCGGGGAAAAAACCAAACCCCGCTGCAACTTATCACAGAGAAGATGCTGCTGGGGATTCCATTTCGATGAATTTCACACCGTTTTCAATCATACGGTACTGCGGGCACGCGAAGCGTTTTCGTGGTCGCGTTTTTTGAATGGTTGGGTGGCGATGTCAAGAAATTCCTGAGCAGCTTTGGAGAGCTGGCGATCTTTTCGGAAGACAAGAGCAAGATCGCGCGCCAGGCGCACGCCTTCGAGTGAGAGCGGGAAGAGTACACCGGTGCGTTCTTCTTCGACGACGTTAGTGCGCGGCAAAAAACCCAGGCCGAGGCCGGCGCCGATGTAGCGCTTGAGCATCTCGCTGGATTCGACCTCCATGGCAACGCGGGGAAGGATTTCGTTGACGCGGAACAGCTCATCGAGTTGCTCGCGACGGCGGCCATGCGCGGGCAGAAGGAGCGGGTACTTCACGGCCTCCTGAAGACGGACCGAGCCTCGACCGGCAAGGGGATGCCCCTGAGGAGCAACGAGGGCGAGTTCGTCGCGGTGGATGGGCTCGACGGTGAGGCGGCCATCGCGGACGGGCAGGGAGACGATGCCGAAATCGACTTCGCGGTTCACGACTTTTTCGAGGGTGCGGAGGCGTTCGGCGCGAACGACGCTGAGCATGACGCGAGGATACTGACGGCGGAAATGGGCGAAGACCTGGGGCAGGATGTAGAGGTGGGTGGCCTCGTTGGCGCAGATGGCAAGCTCGCCGCGCGGGGAGCGCTCCTGCTCAGCGACGGCGAGCAGGATGTGCTTCTGGCGCTCGACGCAGTACTCAGCGAAGGGCTCGAAGAGGCGGCCGGCGGCGGTGAAGGTGACCTTGCCGCCGTCACGATCGAAGAGACGCGCACCGACTTCCTGCTCCAGAGAACGGATCTGGGCGGAGATGGCGGGCTGGGTGCGGAGCAGCTTCTGCGCGGCGCGAGAGAAACTCTTCAGGCGGGCGACCTCGAGAAACGTCCGGAGATTTTCAAAATCCATGGGTTAGTACGAGGATATGCGGCGCGACGCTGGGTCACAAGCGGATTCGGTCGGCCCGTAGTCCGGCTCGTGAGTGTTGCAAGCCAAAATCAGTGGCCCGCCATTTCTTCTGGCTGGGGACGGTGGCGCGGTGGGCGGCGCATGATGAAGGGCAGCGGGATGAGGCAGGCAATGATGAGAGCGAGTCCCCAGAAAGCGTTCTGGTAGCTAAGCATCTGCGCCTGGCGGTTGAGAGTTTGCCAGGCACTCCCGATGGCGAACTGGCGGGCGGCCGCAGCACTGGCTCCGAAGCGCTGAAGAGTGTCGCGGGTCATATCCAGAAAGTGAGAATACTGCGGGCTCCCGGCGAGGGCATGCGCGCTGAGGGCCGAGATGTGGGTTTGCTGCGTGCGCTCAAGGAAGGTGGTGAGCAGCGCGGTGCCGACGGATCCACCGATGTTGCGCGCGAAGTTGGAGAAGCTGGAGATTTGGTTGTTCTTGTTGCGGGGCACGCCGAGGTAGTTGAGGGTGCTGATGGGAATGAAGACAAAGGAGAGCCCCATGACCTGGTAGGCGCGCCACAGAGTGATCTGGGCAAACGAGACGCCGAGGTCGAGGCGGGTGAGATTGAACAGGCCGACAGCGGTGATGGCGTAGCCGATGGCAACGAGGAGACGCGGATCGATTTTGCCGCTGCTGACGAGGCGCCCGGCGATAGGCATGGTGACCATGAGGACGAGTGCGCCCGGGGACAGGACCATGCCGGCGCGCTCGGCAGTATAGCCGAGAAGGACCTGGAGGAACTGCGGAATGAGCACAGTGGTGCCGAAGAGCACCATGCCGAGGACAAACTGGAGAAAGACGGCGGTGCCGAAGTTGCGATTCTTCAGCAGGCGAATATCGACAATAGGGTCCTCGTGTTGCCACTCCCACCAGACGAAGGCGACGAGGGTGCAGGCGGCGATGATGGCGAAGGCGGTGATGTTGGTGTCGCCGAACCAGTCTTTCTCCTGGCCCTTGTCGAGCACGAACTCAAGACAGCCGACACCGATGGAGATTAGGCCGAGGCCCATGAAGTCGACACGCCCGGTGCGGCTCTGTTCTTCCTTGAGGTAAGGCGGGTCTTCGACCATCCGCTGGGTGAGGAAGAGCGAGAGGATGCCGATGGGGAGATTGATGAAGAAGATCCAGTGCCAGTTGAAATTATCGGTGATCCAGCCACCCAGGGTGGGACCAATGGCGGGAGCAACGACCACGGCCATTCCGTAAACGGCGAAGGCCTGGCCGCGCTTGCTGACGGGGAAGGTATCCGCCAGGATGGCCTGCTCACTGGGGGCGAGCCCACCGCCACCGATGCCCTGCAGGATACGGAAGAAAACGAGCAGAGGTAAGGAGCCGGCGAAGCCGCAGAGCAGCGAGCAAATTGTGAAAAGCGCAACGCAGGTCATGTAGAAGCGCTTGCGGCCCATGCGCGCCATGAGCCATCCGGAAATGGGGAGAATGACGGCGCTGGCGACGAGGTAGCTGGTCAGGACCCAGGTGGCTTCTTCCTGGCTGGCGCCGAGGGTTCCGGCCATGTGGGGCAGGGCGACGTTGGCGATGGAGGTGTCGAGGACCTCCATAAAGGTGGCCATAGTGACGGTGAGCGCCACCAGCCAGGGGTTATGGCTCGGCGTCCAGTTCGCCTCGTCGTAATGCAGTTCCGCCAAATGAACTTCCAGTATTTTCCCGCAGCTGTCTGCGGGCCTGGCTCGCGATTCCAGAAGCATTTCCGGAAGGCGTTCGAAGCGCCACAAAGGCGGGGGATTCAGGTTGCTGTTGGGACAGGTAATAGATTAGCAGCCAGGCTTGAGAGGTTCAGAAATGCAAGGCGGCTCTCTGCTTAGCACTCGGAATCCTGCTGCGACCTACCTGGCTGGGGAGGCAGGCTCGGTGACTTTGAGAGTCTGATCGGCCGCTACGTTGCTGAGCGTCTGGACGATTCCGGAAGGCCAGTGGATTTCGACGGTCTGCGCTTTTGTGTCGGGACCGAGTCCGAAATGGACGGGGCCGTCGCTCGATGAGACGTAGCAGACGCTGGTGGTCATGTGGTTGTACTGAGCGCCGACAGTGGGACTAACCACCTTAATGCGGGCGCCGATGCCGTCGCGGTTGCTGCGAACGCCGCGGAGTGCGATGTCGAGCCAGTGGCCGGCGTGCTCGGTGCGATTCATCCAGATCTCGGCCGGCGCAGAGAGCGCGGTGTCGACAACGTCGATGCGGCCGTCTCCATCGAAGTCGCCGAGAGCGCAGCCACGGTGGCGAGCTTTGGGAGCGGCATCGAGGCCGGCCTCTTCGGTGAGGGCTTGCCATTTGCCGCTGGCGCCGAGGTTGCGGAAAACGGTGTTGTATTGGGCGATGTCGGTTCCGGTAAGGGGCTGCGACTCCACGTGGCCGCGAGTGACGAAGAGGTCTTTCCAGCCGTCGTTGTCGAAGTCATAGAGGGCAGGGCCGTAGCCTGACATCTTCATGCTCAGGTCGCGCATGCCACTGGGGGTTGTCACCTCGCGGAAGTCACCTTTGCGCGTGTTGAGGAAGAGTGGGAAGGTCTGGTTAGCGAGGGCGACGAAGGCGATGTCGGGATAGCCATCGTTATTGAAGTCGCGAAAGTCGAGGCCCATGCCGGAGATGAACTGGCCGCCTTCAGGGAGAGAGACGCCGGCGTCGAAGGCGACTTCTTCAAACTTGTTGCCGAGATTGTGGAAGAGGAAGTTGTACTCGGCGTCGTTGGTGACGAAGAGATCCTGTTTGCCGTCGAGGTCGTAGTCGGCCACGCCGACGCCCATACCTTTGCCCACCTGATCGCGAATGCCCCACGCCTTTGAGACGTCGCGGAAGGTGCCGTCGCCGTTGTTGAGGAAGAGGCGATTGGGCTGCCCCTTGTAGGTGCGGGGATGGCAATAGTCGGCGATGTCACCGGAGCGGCAAAGCGGCTCGGGTCCGTACTTCCATTGCATGTAGTCAACGATGAAGAGGTCGAGGAGGCCATCGTTGTTGACGTCCACCCAGGCAGCGGTTTCGGCCCACAGCGGGCCATACTGCGGGTCGTTGGAGTCGGCGAGACCGGCTTTGGCGGTGACGTCGGTGAAGGTGCCGTTGCAGTTGTTGTGGTAGAGAGTGTTGCGATAAACGCCGGCTACGAAGATATCCGGGCAACCGTCGTTGTCGAAGTCGCCGATGGCCACGCCGATGTCGTAACCGGAACCGGCAAGGCCGGCCGCATCGGTCACATCGGTAAAGGTGCCGTCGCCATTATTGCGGAAGAGGCGGTTTTTGTATTTGGGGTCGTCTTTCTTCAGAGTGGCGATGTTGGCGCCGTTGGTGAAAAAGATGTCGGGCTTGCCGTCACCGTTGTAGTCGAAGACAGCAACGCCGCCAGCCATGGTTTCGGGAGCATTCCTGGCGGGCGTTTCGTCGCTCTCGAGGCGGAAGGGAATCTTTTTCAGCTCGAAGCGGATCGGACTGGGGGCAGGCGCGGCGTGAAGGAGAAGCAGCGCTGCGGCGGCCAGACAGAGAGCAAGCAGGGCTGGCCGCAGAAATCCGAAGCGGGACATGCTTTTCGAAACTATATAAGACTTGGGGTCGAGGCGCGCGGGACTTGCCGTCCAGGTGGGCGCGCTTCGCGCTCACCAATGGGGTTGCCCGCGCCGCTCAGGCAGTGAACTGCATTTCGGCGATGACTTCCAGGTCTTCGCCGCGAACTAACTTGTCCTGGTTCTGCAACGCGTTGTCGAGCATGACCACGTAGACATTGTTGAGGGAGGCGAGCTTCTTCTCTACCGTCCCGACGAACTGTTTACCTCTGATGCGAACGCGTTGTCCCTGATTGAATGTCATGGTCTAAGGCTAGGCCGGAGTCAGAGCGTTCACCATCCCGAGAATGGGTACAAGGAGGGCCAAAACAGTAACCGCGAACGAGGTACGGCGGTGATTCGATTTGGACCGTTTCTCGTGCCGAGGTAATCGCACACCAAGTCGTAAAGCAGCAACCGTGGCGGATGGGGCGGAGTTACTGGGCGCCGTTGCGGAAGACCTCTTCGGCGTAGTAGTTCTCGACGCGGGCCTGGTCGCGCAGCATTTCGAGAAAAGCGTTTTTGAGCAGCTGTTCGCGGCTGTCGCGCAGCTGTTGCCGGATGGCCTGCTGGACGCGGGGGTCGTTGAGCTGGCGCTGGCCTGCAACTTCGCGATCGATCAGCTTGTAGATGGCGTAGCCGACGGCCTGTTTTGGATTGGGCCCGCCGTAGACGGGAAGAATGTCCGTGATCTGACCGGGCTTGAGTTTGGAGATGGCGCCGTAGACGTCGGGATCGCTGCGGAGCTGCGACTCGGAGACGAAGCCCATGTCGCCGCCGTTGCCGGCGGTGTTGGGATTCTCGGAGAAATTCATGGCCAGTGCGCCAAAGTCCTCACCGCTCTCCAGGCGGTTGTGCAGCATTTCGATCTTGCGCTTCGCATCGGCATCGTTCATGGCCTTGCTGTTCTGGAGATTGCCGACCTGCTGGGGCGGCATGGGCGTGGCTGTGACGATGATCTGCGCGAGATGGTAATTAGGCTCGATGAGGTTGAAGTCGGCTTTGTGGTCGTTGTAGTAGGTCGTGATGTCGGCGTCGGTGATGTTGATGCGCGAAGTGATTTCCTTGTTGAATAGCTTCTCTTCAGTACGGTTGCGGCGGATTTCGCGCTTGAGATCGTCGAGGGTCAGGTGCTGGGAGTCGAGCCGCTTCTGAAATTCTTCCTGGGTAAAGGGCGCCTTGATTTCATTCAGACGGTCGGAAACTTCCTCGTCGGTGGCCACGAGATTCTGTTTCGCAGCGCGCTGCATGACGATCTCCTCGTCGATGAGCTGACGGAGAATGTTGAGGCGCATGATGTCGGACTGAACCTTCGAGGGCGTCTGATGGGACTGGCCGAGATTGTTTTGGTATATCGTTTCGACTTCGGAACGGAGGATGGGCTTGCCGTTGACAGTGGCGACGGTATTGGCGTCATGGGCCTTCTGGCAGCCGGCCAAAAGCACCAAAGCCACCGAGAAGACAGCGAGCGAGAATTTGCGATTGGGAAAATCAGCGCGCGCTTTATTCATGTGGGCGCTCGGATGAATCCGATTGAGACGTCAAACAATTCTCCCTGCTGCCGCGCCGCGAATCGGGGGGCGACGCTCACGGTTCAGGATAAATGGGAGCCCTGGACCCTGCATAGACTCAGTTCCCCGGATGTTGCGCGGCGGATGACGGCGGCGTGTCAACCGGAGGCTGGATTCCCTGCTCTTTCAGCGCCCGGTCGATCATGATCCAGAGCTGACGTTCGTCCAGCTCGCCGGCCCAGCGCTCGCCGCTGACGAAGAAGGTGGGGGTTGCGTTGACGCCGACCTTATCGCCGGCGTGCATTTCGGCGATGATCTTCGCATCGTCCTGTTTGGCGACGCAGGCCTGAAGCTTCGTCGCATCCAGATGATCGCGGGTGCCCTGGTCGGTGGCGAGTTTGTCGAGCATCGCCGTGGATTTTGCCAGATTGTTCTCGGGGCCGCTCACATCCTGGCCGTGCGTGTGCAGATAGTCGACGTAATTCCAGTAGGCCTCGGCGTTTTGCGCGGCGAGACAGTTGGCATTGACCGCCGCGTGCATCGCCCACGGGTGGATTTCGACCAGTGGGTAGTCAAGATAAACAAATTTAACGAGACCCTTGTAGCGATCGAGAGTAGCCGGGAAGAACTCGGCGTTCATGGCCGCACAGTAGGGACACTCAAGATCGTCGAAGTTGACAATCGTCACTTTGGCGTCGGGATTGCCGCGTACCGGGCGACCCTCCGTGGGCAGCGTGGTGGCAGGGTCGGGGCCAATATCCCATTTGGAGAGACGCGCAAGGGTGCTCGAATCCTTTGAGAGCAGGAAGTCGACGGTCTGCTTTTTCTGCGGCTGGGTGGGCAGAGAAAAGGTGACGGCAATGGTGTCGTATCCGTTGACGTCGCTCTTCTGGCGTGGGCCGATGGCAATTTCGTATTGGGGAGGAACGCCGAGCTCAGCGCGAATCATGACCTCGATTTTCCGCTCAAGGGCGGGCATCACCGCCGGAGAGGGCGCGCCTGCTGTCGATGGATCGGCAGCTGCAGCGGCGCCGGGCTGGGCGGGTGCGGAAGGAGCCGGAGTTTGTGCGATACCGATAGACGCGACCGCGAGGACGCAGATCGCAGGAGAAATACTTCTGAACAAGAAAACCGCCTTCTTCGATCCGAACGGGCCGTAGCCTGCTGGACTTTTCCTTATTATCGCAGCTTGCGCCTCAGAACAGGCTGATGCGGTGGGCGAGGTCGCCGACGTTGGAGAAACCGGCGAAATTGATGCTGTAGAAGTATTCGGTGTCGTCGCGAATAGAGCCGAGGGAGAATCGGCGGTACTGGAAGTCGATGCCGCAGCAATTCCAGTTGTACTGAGTCTGCACGGCGCCGTACTGGAGCTGCTCGTGGATGAGGTCGTAGGCGGCATTGAGGCCGATGCTGGGGCCGAGCTTGCTGGCCGCTCCGTAAACAGCATTCACGTGAATCTGGTTATAGGGATTCGGGGCGTTGGGCGAGCCGGGCGGCGACTTTGAAGTGGTGAGAGGCGTAGTGCCAAGCGGGACATTTACGTAGGAGTCGCCGAACGTGAAGCGGTAAAAGCCGTGTTGATAGCCGGCGAAGATGTTGCTCGATGTGATTTTTCCCTCTCTGACGTCGTAGTCGAGATCCCACTCGAGGTCGGTGGCGGTGGTAGTGCGCATGCGGAGACGCGAAATGACCGGGGTGGTGTGGCGGGCATCGGTGAGAAAGTCGATGCCGGTGAAATTCAGCGTCGAATCAAGCGGATTAGGCGTACCGCGGGTGATGGCGTGATCGAAGTCGGGCTCGAAGTAATACTTCTGCGCGACCCGCCAGGTGATCCAGTCACGCGTGCCGCCACCGCACAGGGAATCGGGGCCGAGGGCTTCGTCTCCCTTGCAGGGATGCGGATGGAGATGGCGCAGAAAGAGGCGCTGGGTGAGCGAATACTCGAGCTCGTTGGTGTTGCTGGCCACATCGGTGGAATCGAAGCGGAGAATCTGGCGGAAATTGTTGATGCCGGTGACGTAGCGGTAGCTAACGTCGGGCTCGATGGTGTGGCGCATGTCGCCGCCGAGCAGACGCACGAGCCAGGGGAGAGTGAAGTCGCGCTCCAGCGCCGGAGGACGAAAGTCGAAACCCGTTTCGACGTCAGTTCTGGCTAGCCCGGTTACACGTACGGTTGGGATCTGCTCCAGATCGACGGGGAGTTGGCTTTTGCCATACCAGGTTTCACGAACGGCGGCGTCGGGACGGAAGCTCCAGCCGTCGAAATGCAGCGGCATGGAGAGGCGAGGGTAGATGTCGACGCGCGGAACTTCAGCGGTGGTGCGGAAGCTTGGGTAGTCGTAGCGGGAGAGCAAGCCGGCCGAACCGCTCAATCCCCACCAGAGGGGCGACGGGCCCATTCCTCCACCGATGCGACGGTCGGCGGCCTCGACGTCGATCTCCGGCAGATGCAGAATGCGGACCTCGTCGCCGACAATGCTGGCGCTCTGAAAGTCCTGATAGCGGTTGATGCGCAGACTTTCCCAGATGTCGCGATCCTCGTGCGTAGCGAACATCTGCGACTTCACCTCGGAGTTGATGGCGATCGCATAGTCTTCTTCGAAGACGAGGCGGTAGACGTAGGAGCTGAGATATTCGGTGTCGAAAACTCCGGTGGTGTTCGGCGAGAAGTCGTAGCGCCCATCGCCGGCGATGTCGATGCCACCCTGGTTGATAGGCGGATTGGGAGGGTCCTGGAGACCGCGATCCAGCAGGCTGTGAAAGTGGATCGTCGTGAAGTTCTGGCCAACGCCGCGGTAACGAAACATCCCGTTGGGCGCCCATCCGCGCTTGGAGAAATATTGCGAGGCCATGGTGAGGTCGGCGCTGCGGCCAAGAGTGAGGTAGAAACCTTCACCCAGTATGAGGCCCTTGGTGGTGTTGTTGCCAATGTAGGGAAGCAGAATGCCGGTCTCGCGCGTTTCATTCACCGGATGGGTGACGTAGGGCAGATACATGATCGGCATGTGGAAAATCTCGAAGAAGCCATTGCTGGTCTTCGCGGTGCCGTTGTTGAGCTCCATCGCCTGGGAGATGATGCGCCAGTCCGGTTTGGGGAGGCGGCAGGAGGTCATGGTGCCGTGGACGATGTGGTAATGACCCTGGCCAAGCTGCAGGACTTCGCGTCCGGTGAGCGCGAATGGATTGGGCGCAGTGAAGACAAGACGACCGCGGGGATTGCGCTCCACGCCGAGGGTGCCGACGACGTCGAAGAAGTCGCCCGTATCGGAGTAGACGTTGATGGTGCCGTGGTCCGCGACAAAGTGCTCGTCGTCAGGACCGCCGTCGATCATCATGTGACCCTGGGCGTGGATTTCGCCGCTGGTGTCGTCGTACGTGGCGTGATCGGCGTGGACGATGTAGTTGCGGTAGTAGATGACAACGTCGCCATCGAGCGTGTAGAGGTTGCGGTTCTTCAGGCTCTGGCGGGTTTGACGATTGGCGACGAGTTTGACCGGGACACCCTGGGGCGGCTGAGGGACGACGTGGGCCTCAGGCAGGGTGCTCTGCTGGCTGGGATCGTCGGGCAGATCTTCAACGGGAGTAGTGGCCAATGCGGTGGCGCTGGCGGTTGGAGCCGGTGGGGGTACTTCCGTGGTTACGGTCTGCGCCCGAAGCCGCGGGTGCAACAGCAGATACAGCGTGATACACCAAAGCAAGCGGGTTCTCATCGCGCGCGGCAACTCCAGCATAGCAAAGCAAAACGGCCAGGTTTGCGCGCGGACGGACGGCGTGCTTTCACTTTGGCCCTGCGGCTCTTTGGGCTTCGATTCTTTTTGATTTCTGCCTCGACAATTTCTTGAGACGCGGTTCAGGCCGCTTAGTTTCGGCTGCGCGTGCAGCTGAAGAATGGATATTCGATTGACCGGCTCGAGCCCCAGGCCGTTTCTGGTTTCGCCCCCAGCGGGAGATCTGTCGCAGAACGCGAAGCCGGGTTGGAAATCGGAAATCACAGCGAAGGTTCGGGCGCATCGGGTGCGCGGCAGCCGGGTGTCCGCGAATCAACCGGTGCTGCCGGGGATGGAAGACGCGCTGTCGCCGCAATCCATTGCCGCCCGGGTTGCGGAGCGCTACGCGCTGCTTCCCTCGTACCGCGAGGTGATGGCAGCACGGGCGAGCGCCACCCTGAGCGCCGAAATGCCGGTTGCGCCGAACGCCACCTCCCAGGAGCCTGCCGTGATTCCAGTTCAGGCCACGCTGGGGATGGTGGAGGCCGCGGAGGAGCCGGCGCCTTATCAGGCTGAGTTGCTTCGTTATTCGGTGAGCAGCGATTCCCTGCCCGCACCGCGGGCGACCCCGCCGGAGGCATGCGCCGATTTTCCGTCGATGGAAAGGGAAGATCCTGAGGAAGATGGAGGCGATCCGGCAGTCGACCCGATGGAGGCGGCGCTGGTTGAGCCGACCATCCCACTGCCTGCGAGCTTTGTAATGCAGCCGAGGGAACTGATCGCAGCCAGCAAGGCTCGGCCGCGGTTGGCGGAAGGACCGCTGCGCGAGGAGGCTGAAACGGCAGCCTGGAAGGCGAAGACCCCTGACCGGGCCATTGCGGAAGCGGCGGAAGACGTGGCAAACTCTCCAGCGGGAGGAGCCGAATTCCTGACTCCGGAAACACGGGCTCCCGAAGCCGCCCCCGAGGCTGACCCTGCAATGCCCCGCCATTCTCCCCCAGTTTCGGCCCGATGGCTTTCGATTGACCTCGACTCCGACGCTCCCGTTCGGGATGCCAGGACAGATACGCGAGGGCAAGCCCCGCCGGTTCTGCACGTGGCGAACTTCGAGGACCGCTTCTTTGCCGGGCTCATTGACTTTGCGCTGACCCTTGTGGCGTTTCTGATGTTTTTTCTGGTATTTGTCATCAGCTCTACAAGCCTGCCGCAGGGCCGGGTGGCGCTGATCTCGGCCGGAGTAACGCTGTTTGCGATGTGGCTGATTTATCAGCTGCTGTTCTTTGGGTTTACCGACGCCACGCCGGGGATGCGCTACGTGAAGATCGCCCTGTGCACCTTCGACGACGAGAATCCGAGCCGGGGCGCGCTGCGGGGGCGGATCGCGGCTTTGCTGCTCTCGGCACTGCCCCTGGGACTTGGATTTCTGTGGGCAGTTTTCGACGAAGATTCGCTGGGCTGGCACGACCGCATAACCCAGACCTACCAGCGCAGTTACCGCTAAAACCAGGGGTTCCGAACGTGCCCTGCCGGCGCGTCCATTCGTAACCGCGGCGTGACTTTTGACCGCAAATTCGCATCCCATTTTTCGTGACAACTACAACAATGGCGACTGCTGCGAATTTAGGACCCTGGCATGGGCAATTCGAGGGCCATGCTCGGGTCTATATGGTTCTTGCTTTGGTTGAAGGCGCTGGTCTGGTAATTGCTCCGTGGATGCTGGGCTGGATCGCGATTCTGCATCACCCCGGCCGTGTGTATGCCAGCGACCTGCCCGTTTCTCCGGGATGGCTGGCGTTCATCGACCTTGTGGGAATTTTCTTGGCTTACGGCTGGTTCTCGCTGTACCGGCGGCTGAGCGCAAAGATCGCAGAAGGGGCTCCCGGCTATCCCTTTCTGGACCGGATCAGGCTGACCATCGCCCTGCTGGCGCAAAATATGCTGGCGCTGGTGATCCTCGTCGCGATCAAGGTGCGCTAAGCGGCGCGGTAAGCGCGCGTCCTGGAACCTGAACTCCGCATGTGTGGCCCGGCTAGTGTCCTGTCCCGGAAGTTCGTCAAAAGAATTTCCACTTGTTTTTGGATCAGGGCACGACTTCAGTCGTGCCGTAAAAGGCGCAATATCAAACGGGCTTTAGCCCCTGAGGGCTGCTTTCGAATTGTTCCAGGGACACCACACTAGTGCCTCGGCACTTCATCCGCGGGGCGATAGTCAAAGTCCCAGCGCTGGCGGCGGTTCCCCGATTCGAACCGATCATTCCAGTCGAGCCAATAGCGGTCGGCGGTGACCGACTGAGGGTAGTGCTCGTCCGCCGGATAGGGATAGCGGCTCATCTGGTGGAAGGGCATCTGGGCGACGGTGAAGGGTGAGCCTTCCCACCAATCCATGTCCTTGACGAATCCATTAGCGTAGAAGAAGTAGTCGCGCTGCCATCCTGCCGGCAACGGCGGAAGCGCGGCGGCGCTGAACTCGGCATCGATCTCCTCACCGGTTCCGAAGATGACATAGCGGTTGTCGATCTGGCGCAGGAGCGGGGTGACGTCGCCATAGCGGGTATACATGCCACGCGCCCAGAAAAACGGGCCAGTGGCGCTGATCTGGTTATAGTCGTAGGTCAGTTCGCCGGGTGTGGCGCCTTCAATCTGCTTCGGATAACCGCGGAAAGCCAGGTGCGCTGTCGTGAGCGGGACCTCAGTCTGACGGACCGCGTTTTCGGCGGCGGGGCCGTTGTCGACGCGGATGCGATCCCAATAGATCTGCAGGTTGGTCGAGATGCGAATCCGGCGCGCGCCCGCAGGCAGCTTGCCGGTAAGGTCGACGACGATGGTGCGCGGCAAGCCGGCGGGGAAGCCCATATCGTCGACGATCCGCTTCCAGCTGCCGTCGGGCATTTGCGCGTCGACGCGCGGCGGAATGGGCTGCAGGCCCGCCTGCCAGGCCGCATACATCGAGCTGGCGCTGAAGTATTCGACGTAGCCATCGAGCAGCAGGCGCAGCGGATGCGCGGGCGACCACGAGCCCAGGTCGACAGTGAGCGTATGAAGATTCGCGAAGCCGGCGTAGCTGAGATTCGTGAAGTTGCGGACATAGCGATGATCGCGCTCAGCGAGCAGATCGCGCACATCGCGGCCCTGGTCGTCCCACGCGCCGGCAACGGGCCGCGGTTCGGAGACAGCGATGGTTTTGCCTGAAGCAAAAGGCGGCTCGCTCAGAAAGCGCTCGTCGGGATAGACCTCAGTGCCGGAGGGGTGATCGACAGCGACGAGGCGAAGCTGATCGATGTAGTTGACCTCTTCCATGGGCTCGCCGAATCGCAAACTCAGCAGCCCGTCGCGTGGCTGGAGTTTGTCGCCGTCCACTTTGACCCACTCATCGGGATCGTTGTGGTTGGTCGCCGTGGGCGAGACCCAATGGCCGACAACGGCTGCCCCGATCACGTCAGAGATGAACTGATACTGCTTGCCGTCCCATGCGAAGAGCGTCGGGCACGAGCTGCCGCGGCGGTCGAGTTCCTTGAGAGCCAGTTCACCGTGGGAAAGTTTGGCGGCGTCGATGTCGATTTCATCCTGAGGAACGCCAGTAGGCCAGAGCAGGCGCACTACATCGGCAGTGGTGGCCTGGCCGAGTCCGGCGACGATCTGAGACGATCCCTGGCTTCCAAGGCCGGACCCGCCTGCGACCTCAAACTTCTGCCACAGGCCACCGGCGAGGACTTCGACCTTGGTGCCGATGGCGGTCTTGTTGTCGGCCAGGCCGGTGAGGGCGAGGGTAAGCGAGTGGTTCTTGTTTCCGCCGACGTTCTTCAGGACTTCGGGCGTCCCGGTCCACTGGGTCACCACGAGGTCCGCAGCGCCGTCGCCATCCACATCCTCGGCAATGACGGATCTGGGCTGATGCAGCTGGATTTTGCCGAGGCCGATCGCGGCGCTCACGTCTTCGAAGCCCTTCGGGCCAAGATTGCGAAAGACGTGCAGCTCAGGACCGTGCGTGGTTTCGAGAATCGCGGCGAGGTCGATCCAGCCGTCATTGTCCACGTCGATGGGCGTAACGCCCCACGCTCCGGTCACGCCAGAAGGCAGCGGCAGGGGCACCCGTTCAAAGCGCTCTCCGTCAACATTGCGCCACAGAGTCAGGCCAGGCGCGCCAGCGTGTGTGACTGCGACATCCATCCAACCATCTTTGTTGAAGTCAAAGACAGCAATGCCGCGCGTCGCTGGCAGGCTGGCGTCGTCGTACAGCGGCAGGGCTTTGAAGGCGCCTTCGCGCTGGTTTAGGTAGACGGTCGGAGCGCCCTTATCTCCGGTGACAACCAGATCGACGGCGCGATCGTTATTGATGTCCGAGAGGATCGCCTGCGTGGTGCTTCCCTGCCCTGCCAGGCCGGTTTGAGCCGTCCACTCCGTGAAAGTGGAGTTGCCGTTGTTGCGCCACATCACGTTGGGCCCGCTCTTCCCAGGCACCGCCGATCCCGTCACGAACAGGTCAAGGTCTCCGTCGTGATCGAAATCCACAAAGGTCAGCCCGTTTGGTCGGTTCAGCTGCACGATCCCGGCCTTCGCCGTCACATCCTCGAACTTCCCATGTCCCAGGTTGCGATAAAGAATCACGCGGCCCGCCAAAGCCACAGCCAGATCGGGCAGGCCGTCATTATCGAAATCCCCGACTGCGCAGGCCTCTCCCGCTCCGCTCGCGTCCAGACCTGTTTCGTTTCCGGGTATCTCCTCGAAGGATCCATTGCCCAGGTTCCTCCACGCCTGGATCGCATGCGCCGCCGCGCCCATCGCGATCAAATCCTGATGGCCCGCTCCGAAAATGTCGAAGGCGCAAATCCCTCCTCCAAACCCCGTACCGATATCTCCCACGGGTGCCGGCTTTGGCAACTCCTTCGTCTCAAACCTGACCGGAATCATCGGCCCAACAGGCGCGGGTGCCAGCTCCATCTCCTGCATGGTGGAGTAATGCCCACGTTCGCCATAACCGACGCTCAGCGGCGAAGAAATTTTTGCCTGGGTGTAGTGCTGGAAAATCTTCAGGTGCTCGTGGGCTTCGTCGATGTGGCCCGTCCGCTGCAAGGCGCGCGCCAGACCAAATTCCGCCGACGCATGCCGCGGCTGCAGCTTCAGCGCAGCTTCAAATTCAGTGATCGCAGCATTCAGATCGCCGAGGCTCATATCCAGCGATCCGACGAAGTAGTGCGCATCGGCATCGTGGGGATCGATAGCGATCACGTGGCGCATATCGTCGATGGCTTCTTTTTGATTGGCCTCGTCCATCTCGGTGAGACCCAGGTTGTACCAGGCGCGCGGATTGTTGGGCTCCATGGTGGCGGCGCGATGCAGTTCCCGCTCAGCTTCGGGCAGCTTCTGCAGGTAGAGAAGGGCGATGCCACGGTTCAGGACCGGAATGGGCGATGTTGGATCGGCTGCACACGCTTCTTCGAACTCCGCCGCAGCCTTCTCATTGAGCTGCTGATTCATCAGGGCCACGCCGATGGCGTTGAGCCGGGCAGCCTGCGCAGGGTTTCGATTTTCCGCGGCGGGACGTGCGGCGACCGTCCACAACGCACCGAGCAGCAGAATTCCCGGCACAGCAAAGCTGATGACAGTAAGAGGAGATTTTCTGGAAGGACATTATCGGCAGGCATTGTATGGAGCCGAGAACATGGACTGCAAAAGCTTCTCGGGCGCGGAGCGAACGGAGCTTGCCCTGAGCAAGCTGCCGAATGAAGTGAGGTGCGCGTCGAATGGGCCTGGACGGCCAGTCCCTAACCCCCGATGTGGACCATGCTGCGGGAAGGCTTCAGGAAGCCGGGTTCGCCAATGTGGTGGCGGGCTTCCTTTTTCTCAATCGTGCGGCGAATGAACTCGACCAGGTCGTCGTCGCTTCCGCCGCGCTGCAACACCCCGTAAAGGTCGTGGTCGCTCTGCGAGAAGAGGCAGGTGCGGATCTTGCCGTCGGAGGTGAGGCGGACGCGGCTGCATTGGCCGCAGAAGGCCTGGGTAACGGGCGCGATGATGCCAATTTCGCCGATGCCGTCGTCGAAGGTGTAGCGCACGGCGGTCTCGCTGGCGGCGTTCGGGCGCCATGCGAACGAGAGGACGAAAACTGCCGAGCGCCTCGACGATTTCCCGCAGAGAAACGACCGACTCCGCCGTCCAGAGGCGGCCTTCTTCGAGCGGCATGAATTCGATAAAGCGGACGATAACCCCTTCCTCGCGGGAAAACTTCGCGAAGGAAACGACTTGGTCTTCATTGAAGCCGCGCAGGAGGACACAGTTGACCTTGACGGGAGCGAGACCAGCAGCTTTGGCGGCGCGAACACCGCTGAGCACGCGTTCGTAGCTGCCCGGCACGCGCGTGATGCGCACGAATTTTTCCGCGTCAACGGCGTCCATGCTGACGGTGATGCGGCCGAGGCCCGCATCACGCAGCGGCTGAGCCATCTCTTCCAGCAGATGGCCGTTCGTGGTCAGAGCGAGGTCCAGTGGCTGGCCATCGAGCGTCCGCAGACGGCCCAGCTCGCGAATCAGGTCAATCAGGCCACGACGGAGCAGCGGCTCGCCGCCGGTAAGGCGGACCTTTTCGATGCCGAGGCCGACAAAAACCCTGGCCATGCGCAGATAGTCGTCGATGGGCAGTTCGGCGTAGACGGCGCCCTCGTTGCCGGTACGGCAATAGACGCATTTGTAGTTGCAGCGGTCGGTAACGGAGATGCGCAGGTCGGTAATGGCGCGGCCGTGGCTGTCGACGAGCCGATCTGGCCGGCTGGTAGTGGCGCGCTGGATGCTGTCGAGCACAGTGGCCATGAGCTTCTACTGTATTCGATGCATCCCGCGAGTGTCAGCTTCAGGGCTTATGGGCTTCCAGGTCCTTCATCTGAGGTTCGAAGTCGGGAACCGGGGACTTCCAGGAGTAGAAGCGCGCCAAACAGGAGTGGCACCGGTAGGCCTTGAGGCCGATCAGACGCAGGAACACGTCGAACCAGCGCCGTCGGGAAGACCGGACAAGGTTCGGCGTCGAGCAGTGCGGACAAGTAAGGGACAATCTGCCCATGGAAACAACCTCTTGAGTTCTCCGGATCGGAAAGATCCGCAACGAAGGCTCGAGTGCTTCCTCAGCAGCTGAGGCAACCCACCATGCGAGGCGCTCGGATTCGTTTTCGCCAGATTTACACAGAGCCGGCGAGGCGGGGAATAACCCTTTCGTTCGCTTGCTACATACCGTCGTAATTGGGGCCGCCCCCACCTTCCGGGGGCACCCAGGTGATGATCTGGTAGGGGTCCATGATGTCGCAGGTCTTGCAGTGCACGCAGTTGGTGAAGTTGATACGCAGCTCCTTCGCGGCCCCATTGTCGCGATCGGACTCAACCATCTCGTAGACCGCGGCAGGGCAGAAATACTGGCAGGGATTGCCATATTCCCGGGTGCAGCGGTCGGTGCACAGGTCCGCGTCTTCGATAACCAGATGAACGGGCTGGTCTTCCTCGTGACGGGTTCCGGAGTGGAAGACGTCGGTCAGGCGGTCGAAGGTAAGCTTGCCATCGCCTTTGGCGTTGCCGACGATCGGTAGACGATTCTGATGCGGCGGCCCTAGCTCGGGCAATTGCCGCATGCGCTCGTAGCCGGCTTGGTTCTTCGCATCCGGACCGAGGTTCGACCCGCGCGAGACCTGCTGGATACCAGCCCTGACCATGCCTTCGAGTAAGCCGTGCTCAAAGCCCTGATGGAAATTGCGGATTGCCCAGAGTTCTTCCCGAATCCAGCTCTTGTCGACCGCAGCCTTGTATTCGCTGAGCGTGTCGGAAGTGTTGTTGCCGCTCACCAGGGCGTCAAAGGCGGCTTCGGCGGCGAGCATGCCGCTCTTGATGGCCAGGTGAATTCCCTTGAGACGCTGCGAGTTGAGGAAGCTTGCCGAGTCGCCGAGAAGCATCCAGCCGTTCCCATAGATGCGAGGCATGGTGAGCCATCCGCCGTAAGGCAGGCTCTTGGCTCCATAGCGAATCATCTTGCCGCCTTCGAGGATGCGGCGTGCGAAGTGGTGCTCCTTGAAGCTCTGGAAGACATGGTGCGGATCGGTGCGCGGGTCCTGATAATCGAGGCCGGTCACATAACCGACCGAGACCAGCGTATCGGTGATCCCGTAGACCCAGGCGCCGCCGTATTCGCGGCTGGTGAGCGGGTAGCCCAGCGTATACAGCACCTCGCCTTTAGCGACGCGGCCTGCCGGAATCTCCCACAGTTCCTTGACGCCAACGCCATAGGTTTGCGCGTGCTCGGGGTCCTCCAGGCCGAGATGCTCAATGAGCGCCTTGGCGCAGTTGCCGCGCGTGCCTTCGGCGAGCACGGTGACCTGCGCGCGCAGCTCATGGCCAGGTTCGAAGTTGGCCTTTGGCTGGCCTTCTTTGTCGACGCCCTTGTCGTCGGTGCGGACGCCCTGCACGCAGGCGGTTTCGGCGTCACGACTGTCATCGGCCCAGAGAAGTTCCGATCCGGCGAATCCGGTGAAGATCGTGATGCCGGCTTCCTCGACCTTCTGGCCCATCCACTTGACGAATTTGCTCAGGGAGACGACATAGTTGCCGTGGTCGCGTAACGGCGGCGGCACGATGGGCGCTTTGTATTGGCCGTTTTTCGTGAGGAACCAGACGGATTCCTTCGTGACTTCGGCATCGAGCGGCGCTTCCTTCTCGAAACCCGGCAGCAGTTCGCGCATGGAACGCGGATCGAGGAGCGCACCGGAAAGGCAATGCTGCCCCACTTCGCGGGACTTCTCCAGCACATAGATGTTTTCTTTCGAAAGCATCTCGTCGACGCCAGAAGCATTGTGAGCATCAATAAGTTGCGCGAGACGCAGCGCGCAGGCCATTCCCGCTGGCCCGCCTCCAATAATCACCACGTCCGCTTCCATCTGCGGACGATTCGCTCCCTCGATAGCTTTTCGAAAAACAGGCATACGCGACCGATTATCTTAGCAGCCGGATCAGGTGGCTGACTCGGGCTGAGGAGCAGACGGGACAGCCGTGACCATGCGCAACGCGCGGCGCTCAGAATAACGATGGATGACCATCATGAGGCTCGCGGACATAAGGATGGGCGCAGCCAGCGTGAGCAGGCCCCGCTGGTAGCCGCCGGTGAGATCGGCCATCGCGCCCATCCAGTATGGGCCAGCGAAGGAGCCGATCATGCCGATGGAGTTAACGGTGGCGATGCCAACGGCTGCGGATTTACCGCGCAGGAAGCTGGTGCCTATCACCCACACCGGCGCGTGGATGGCGTAAAAACCGATGGCCACGACGGTAAGCGCTGGAAGAACGATGGCCGGCCGTGAGGACGATCCTGCGGCGGCAAAACCGGCGGTCAGCAGGAGCAGCGGAAGGATAACGTGCAGCGAGCGCTCGCGGGTACGATCCGAATGCCATCCGTTGAGGAGCATGGAGGCCGCGCCCACGATGCCCAGTGCGGCGATGATGAGGCCGACCGTCGTTGAGCCTGCTCCGGTGACGCGGGTGAGCAGCGACGGCGCGGTGAAGGTGTATCCATAACCTGACAGATAGAAGCACGCGAAGAAAATCCCCAGCAGCCAGACGCGCGGATCGCGGAAAGCGCGGCCGATTTTGTCGCTTCCGTGGGCGTGCAGGGCGCCGTCTTCGTGAATCTGGCGTTGGATCCAGGCGCGTTCGGGTTCGGTGAGCCAGGCGGCTTTCTGCGGACTATCCGGCAAGGCAAAGAGAAACGCAACGCTCAGCAGTGCGGCGGGAAATCCTTCGGCGAGCAACAGCCACTGCCAACCGGCAAGACCCGCGTGTCCACCAAGATGGAGCAGAAAACCGGCGAGCGCGCCCATGACCGTGCTGCTGAGCGGAAACGCAATGTAGAAGCGGCTGATGGCTCGGGATCGCTCCGCGGCGGGAAACCAGTGAGCGAGATAGAAGATGATGCCTGGGAAGAAGCCAGCTTCCGCGGCGCCCAGGAGCAGGCGCATGACGTAAAACTGGACCGGCGTGCGCACGAAGATCATGCCCATGGAGAGCAGACCCCAGGTGAACATGATCCGCGCCAGCCAGCGGCGCGCGCCGAAACGGACCAGCAGCAGGTTCGAAGGAATTTCCAGCGCCGCATAGGTGACGAAGAACAGCCCTGCGCCGAGACCGAAAACGGTCTGGCTGAAGTGCAGCTGCCGATTCATCTGGAGCGCGGCAAAGCTGACGTTGACGCGGTCCATGTAGGCGATGCCGTATCCAAGACCGATCAGTGGCAGCAGGTGCACGCTGGCCTTGCGCAGCGCCGAGCGGCCAACAGCTTCATCGGCCGGTGAAGAGACGACTGCCGGCCCGAATGGATCGAGTTTCTGGACGGCTTGATTTTTCGGCATGAAAGCGCTGGGAACTGGCGGGATTGTAGCACCCAGCGCTGAAGGGTCGATTGATTGGCGGCGGCTTGCGCTAGGCTAGCCTTTGGCTTTTTTGATTTCTTCAGTGAGCGCCGGAACGATCTGGAACAGATCGCCGACCACAGCGACATCGGCAATTTCAAAGATGGGCGCTTCAGGATCCTTATTGATAGCGACGATAGTGCGCGAGCCCTTCATGCCTACGATGTGCTGGATCGCTCCACTGACGCCGAGCGCGACGTAAAGCTTTGGAGCCACAGTCTGACCCGAAGATCCGATCTGGCGCTCCAGCGGAAGCCATCCGTTGTCGCAAATCGGTCGTGACGCGGCGACTTCGCCGCCCAGCGCCGCAGCCAGGTTTTCCGCCAGCAGCATGTTTTTCTGCTCTTTGATTCCGCGGCCAACGGCGACGATGACTTCAGCCTGCGAGAGATCGACGGTCTGCTTCGCCTCCTGGAAGACTTCATGCGGCGTCACGCGCGCTGGTGTACTGGCAACGGCTGCGGTAACCGTTTCGACAGCCGCTGAGCCGGATTCGGCCTGATCGCCACGAAAGGCGCCGATCTGGAGGGTTGCCATCCACGGCGCATCGCCGCCAAAGGAAACATCGGCAGCAAATTTTCCCTGAAACATCTGGCGCGTGAAGCGGAGCGCGCCAGCTTCGAATTTGTAGCCGGTTGCGTCGGAGATGAGCGTGCGATCGAGAGCCAGCGCAAGCCGCGGCGCGAAGTCGCGAACCTGATAGGTGTGCGGAAAGAGAACCAGCTTCGGCTGCTTTTCGGCGATGAACGCCTTCAGCGCGTGGACATAGGCGTCCGAAGTGTAAGCCGCAAGCGCATCGGCTTCGAGCGCATGAACTTTTGCCGCCTTCTTGCCGGCCAGTTCCTGCGCGAGCGCCGCGATACCGCTGCCTGCGAGAACGACTTCGACGCTCCAGCCGGTTTCTTTAGCGATAGCCTGCGCCGCCGCAATGGTTTCAAAGGAAACGCGGTTCAGCTTGCCTTCTCTCTGTTCCGCGACCACAAGAATCATGTCCGCCATACGCAATGCGAGGGAGCCAAAGCTCCCTCACTCCCTATCCCTTCCGAAAATCCTGTTCTGGCGCGCAGCGCCGTCCGCCTGGACGGCTAGTCCTCTAGTATTCGTGAATGCGGCCGCGCCGCAGATACGTACCGTAAATACCGAAGACCACGGCTACGATGCCGGTGAGCACGTTGTAGTAGAACATCGGATGCACCCAGCCTGGCGAATACGTCAGGTCCTGGCCCGTCCACAGAAGCAGCAGCACGGCAAAGAATGCAAATTGCCCGGAAATAACCTGGAAAACCAGCCCCCACTGGCGGCGCTTGTCGAGAGCTGCTACCTGCGCTGGCGTCAGGTTCCGTTCTGCTTCAGGGATGTTCATGTTGGCCATTGTCAGCCCTTCTCCTCGTTTTTTGCGTCCTTGGTTGCGGTCCATTATAACTGCGGTTTGCGGCCGGTTGCTTCAAAGCACCCGCGCTTCGTTTTTCAGGTATTCGACAACCTGCTTTGCGGCTTCGCCGGCTGGCGCTTCGATTTTTCGGGTCTTTTTCTGGCTGCCTGGCACGTAGAGCTTTTCGATCTTCTGCACATGTTTCGAAAGCTTGCCTTCGACCTCGGCCCATGCGACTTTCCGCATCGGCTTGTTCTTCGCCTGTTTGATGCCGATCAGCGTCGCGTAGCGCAGCTTGTTAATGCCGCTTTGAATCGTGAGCACCGCTGGCATCGTCATTTCGATGTGCTGATAATGCCCTGCTTCGAGCTCGCGCTTCAGCTTCAGACCGGTATCGGTTTTTTCGATACCGATGATGATGGTCGCATGCGGAATGCCGAGAATCTCGGCCAGCAGAACGCCGGTTTGCGCCGCGCCAAAATCGTCCGACTGCAATCCCGTCACGATGAGGTCGAAGTTCTCCCCTTCGATAGCGGCTGCGATGGCGCGCGCCGTGTTCGCTGCGTCCATCTGCGCGAAACGGTCGTCTTCGAGGTGAATCGCGCGATCGGCACCTTTGGCCAGCGCCTCACGCAACACCTGCTGCGAGCGCGCCGGTCCTGCAGTGATGACGGCAACTTCGCCGCCATGCTTTTCCTTCTGGCGCAGCGCCTCTTCGAGCGCGAAGGCGTCCGGCTCGTTGGTTTCCCAGGAAACGTCGTCGCGAATCCAGGTTGCGGCCTCGTTCAGCCGCAACGGCGCGTCCTTTTGCGGCACCTGCTTGATGCAGACAAGAATCTTCATGGCCAAGCGAAAGTATAACCAGGCGCAGTGATGGAGTGCCGATCTGCGCGGAACACCGGAGCCTGCCCTGAGCAAGCTCCGAACTTAAGTGAGGTGCGCGTCGAATGGGCCTGGACGGCTAGTCCTGTGGCGGAACCGTCAGCTTCTTGCGCGGCGCCGGCTGCGTGTCACCCACAATCCCATCTGCCGGGTTCGCATTCGGATTGGCATTCGCGTCAGTATCGGACATGGAAGCCAGCTCCGACTTGCGATACTTCGGCGCGCTCACGTAGCCGTGAATATGATCCTTCGTGATGTCGTTGATGATGATCTGGATCGGCTGCTCGGTGTCAGGCTGATAGAACATCACCGGCTGATCGAGGTTGACGTGCTTCTGCACGAGGTTGCGATCTTCGACCATCAGCTGCAAATCGGCAAACTGATGCTTCGTGTCGGCCTTGCGCAGGCTGATGCCGATGGGCCCTTCATGCTGGAACTGCTTCGACTTCTGAATGTCGAACTCGAAGTAGCTGCGCTCGCCTTTCTTTTCCAGCACCACCAGCTCGTCGTGCGTGTGCGCGATGGAACCTGACAACTCGGTGCGCGTGCTGTCAAGATCGCCGCGTGTTTCCTCGATGGCCTTGTTCTGCGCATCCAGCTGTTGCTGCATCTTCGTCAGACGCCGATCGGCAGCACGGCTGGCGCGCGGCTTTCCCGGATGGCTGCTCGCCGCGTTTGTTGCCGGCGCTGGCGCTGGCTGCGCCGCTGCCGCTTCGGCTGCTGCCCGCGTCGCCAGCTCACTCACCTTGCTGGTCAGCGCGTCAATCTGACTCCGTGTCGAAGCCAGATCGGTGCTCATCTGCTGGTTCTGCGCGGCGAGGTTCTGCGCGGCGTGATGCTCGTGAACCGCGTAACCCGCTCCAACGCAGGCCAGAACAACGGCGGCAATTGCCGCGGCGACAAATTTCACGGGCGATGCTTCGGCGTGTGAATCTTCCATTTTGCGTGCCTCCAAAAGACAACGATCCGACCCATTTTGGTGCACGTCTGCTTCCATCGTGACGCTGCGGCAGGTGTTTTATTATTAGCAACTTACAGCGCCATGGCACTGTGGTTACCAGCAGAAATTTCCCCCGATGGAAGGAAATTCCTGCTCGAACTGCCTCTGCAGCCATTCGAATGTCGCGGCATCCTATATTCTTGAAGCATCCCTGATTTCATTTGAGAGCGGCATGATTTCCGTAAGCAACGTCACCATGCGCTACGGCGCTAAAGTTCTGTTCGACGAGGTCACCACCACCTTTACGCCTGGACGCCGTTATGGTTTAACGGGGCCTAACGGCGCCGGCAAATCGACGTTCATGAAGGTTCTTTCCGGCGATCTGGATGCCCAGAAAGGCACCGTGGTTCGTCCCAAGAAGCTGAGCGTTCTCAGCCAGGATCAATACGCCTTCGATTCCTACCGCGTGCTCGACACCGTGATCATGGGCAACAAAGGCCTGTGGCTGGCGCTGGAAGAGCGCGACCGCATTTATTCCAAGCCCGAACTCACCGATGAAGACGGCATCCGGCTGGCCGAGCTCGAAGGTGTCGTAGGCGACGAAGACGGCTACACAGCTGAATCGGACGCTGCCGTTCTGTTGCAGGGTCTCGACATTCCCGATGAGCTGCACGAGCGGAAAATGTCCGAGCTGCAAGGCGGCCAAAAAGTGCGGGTGCTGCTGGCCCAGGCGCTTTTTGGAAAACCACAGGCACTGCTGCTGGACGAGCCGACGAACTATCTCGATCTTGATTCGATCCACTGGCTGCAGGATTTTCTGTCGCGCTTTGAAGGCACCCTCATCACGATTTCGCACGATCGGCACTTTTTGAATTCGGTGTGCACGCACATTGCCGATATCGACTACCAAACGATCATCACGTACACCGGTGGTTACGACGACATGGTGGTGGCAAAGACCCAGATTCGCTCGCGTCTTGAATCGGAAAACGCGCAGCGCGAGAAAAAGATCGCGCAGCTGAACGAATTCATCGCGCGATTTTCTGCCGGAACCCGCTCTTCGCAGGTGACCAGCCGGAAAAAGGAAGTGGAACGGTTACAAACCACGGAGCTGGCGCGCTCGAATATTCAGCGGCCGTACATCCGCTTCGATCAGAACCGGCCTTCCGGCAAATACGTGGCTGAAATCGACGGCCTCACGAAAAGCTACGGTGACCTGAAAGTGATTGACGCCTTCAGCACCGGCATAATGCGCGGCGAAAAGATCTGCCTGATCGGCCGCAACGCGCAGGGCAAAACCACGATGCTCAAGTCGCTGCTGGCGAATCAGCCCGATCTGGCCGATGCCGATTTCGCGCTCGATGCTGGCAACGTGAAATGGGGTCATGAAGTGCAGATTGGTTATTTTCCGCAGGACACAACCGGCGTGATCGAGCCTGGCTTGACGGTTGTGGACTGGCTGCGGCAGTTTGACGCGAAGGCGACGACCGAAGACATTCGCGGCATTCTGGGCCAGATGCTCTTCCGTGGTGAAGAAGGCATGAAACCGACGGCTGCGCTTTCCGGTGGTGAAGCGGCGCGGCTGATTTTCTGCAAACTGATGATGAAGAAGCCGAACCTTCTGGTGCTCGATGAGCCGACCAACCACCTGGATCTGGAAGCCATTAACGCGCTGAACATTGCGCTGCAGAAGTACGAAGGCACTGTATTGCTGGTGACCCACGATTACGACCTGATCGATGAAGTCGCGACGCGCATCTGGCATTTCGATCGCGGCACGATCGAAGACTTCAAAGGTCCATATGAGGAATATCAGCAGACGGCTGCGGCTGCGCGATAAGTTCCGGGGTCGGGAGTATCCGAACTTGGCCTTGGACGCCAATCGTGAAAGGGTGTCCGCTAATTGGCACTGTTGCCAGCCAGTTCCGTATTGAAGCTCCAAGCCGGAACTTGCTTTCCGTTCTGGTCGGCGACAAAACTGGGCTTATCGGGAAGATCTCGCAGAAGAAACCTGAACGAACTCGTATGCCTTTCGCCTCCCGTTTTGTAAGCAAAGCATCCCTCTATGACCAGACTTTTTGTTTTCCTTAGAACCTCGCCGACCAGCTGCCGGTTTTCACCTGTATCTGGAATGTCGAGAGGTAACCAGTCGGCTGTGGGGCCTGCTGGATAGAGAACCACCCCGTCAACCGAACCCGGTTGAAGGCCGACGCAGGTCGTATTTGGGCCAAACTGATAGTCATCATTCGCGTCGGGTTGGGAGTTTTGAATGTAAGGAACTCCGAAAGGTCTGAGCTTCCACACAACTCCGATGGCCGGCTCTTTGCCGGGGTTTACCATACGGACCGCATATCTAATGGGAAGTCCGGATTCCACGGGGCTATCGAGGATCATTTGCTCTGGCGCAACCCATGCGCGACTGCTGGCAACCGCTGCATCAGCGAGATTATGCGTATCAACGCTCCCGGAATGAATTTCCCACCAGCTCAGGGCACTTGTGAGGACGAGAGCAAAGGTGAAGATCGCCATCCATTTCGTCGCGCTCGCCGTTATTCTGGCAGCCCTGTCTGCCGGCTCTTCCCACGCGGACCCTGATCGTCGCTCATCCACCTTGCGTTTTTGTATGACCGACGAGCCCTTGGCCTGCGCCTCTCTATCGGTCTCCCCTTTCTTCGCACTCTCGGTATCGCCTTTCCTGTCATGTTTTTGATTCTCCATGGACTCGCCGACCTCTCTTTATTACACCAATGGCCTACCAAGCAAAACACTGATAACACTAAATCTGTGTACAGCTATTGCAATGCCTCTGTGGTAAGAATCGTGGCAACTCGATCCCATCGCCATACGGTACCTTCGTGCGGTTGCCGTGCTGATTTCTGTTGCCCTGCATCCCGCACAAGCCCACAATCAAAAGGATGGGAAAGCTCTGTCTGCATCCGCGGCCAGAGCTTTTCGCATCTTGCGGCTCAGGCCGCTCACTTATCCGCTCTTTGAAAACTCACCAGCTTAACGTGCTACAGGCCACCGGCCACCGGCCACCGGTTACCACCTACCAGCTACCAGCTACCAGCTAACTATCCTGTTTTCTGTTACGTGGTTTGAGGCCCTCTTCTAACTACCCTGTTTCCCACACTTAGCGTTTGAGGCCCTCTGTAAGTACTTTGTTTTCCACACTTGCACAAAACCGGGGGGGGTACCTTGCGCGGATTTCTTATCCTCGCGCCAGCTGATTGATGTCTCGGATTTCGAGAATCGGCTTTGGATAACCGTCCATCACGCAACGGACCATCGCGAGCCCAACATCGTGAAGGGTGCTCACCTGGTTTGGTGCGACGACGCGCACGATAGGGAAGAGCCAGCCGATCCATTTGAACCAGGGCTGGGTGTAGCGCTGGCCAGGCATGGGCTGCATGAATCCGGGGCGAAAGTTATAGGCCGCGCGGAAGCCGACCTTGAGCAGCGCGTTTTCCGTGCGGCCTTTGACGCGAGCCCACATGACGCGGCCTTTCTCGGTCGAATCCGTCATGGCGCCGGAAACATAGACGAACACCATGGCGGGGTTGAGCGCGACGAGGGTGCGGGCGAAGTGCAGCGTGGTGTCGTACGTGATGCGTGTGTAGTCGGCTTCAGTCTTGCCGACGGAGCTGACGCCGGCGCAGAAGAAGCAGGCATCGTAGCCGCGCAGTTGGCTGGTGACGGCGTCAAGTTGCAGGAAGTCCGGGACTATGCACTCGGTGACTTTCGGAGGCAGCGCGCCGTAGGGGCGGCGGCTGACGAGGAGGATGGCATCGACGGCGGGATTCTCGACGCACGCAAGCATGACGCCTTCGCCAACCATGCCGGTAGCGCCGGTGAGGATGACTTTCATCGGGACGTCTGCACTTTCTGGCTGTCTTTCAGCAGGCCGAGCCGGACCAGGCTTTCGGCAGTGGCGACGACGGCGTCTTCGCGAGAGCGCGGTTCCCAGCCGAGAACTTTGCGGGCGTGTTCGTTGCTGGCGTTCTTGCGCTTGCCGAGTTCAGGAATGATCTGCTTCACGGCGGGCTCTTTGAGGGCCGCGAGGCGGACAATCCAGTTGGGTAGCTGGAGGGTGGGCACGCGTTTGGCCCACACACCCATGCGGCTTTTGAGGACGCGGGCGATGTCGCGGACCGACATAAAGTCGCCGGCGACGGCGAGGAAGCGATCGCCTTTGGCTGCGGGGTGAGTCATGGCGCGAATGTGGAGGTCGGCGACGTCGCGGACATCGACTGCGCCGAACCAGAGTTTGGGGCAGCCGGGAAGCGCGCCGTCCATCAGACGCTGGACGAGGAAGATGGAAGTGGAGAAGTCGGGACCGAGGAACGGGCCGAAGACGCCGACAGGATTGACGACGGCGAGCTCGATAGCACCGCGCACGCGGCCGATGAAGTTCCAGGCTTCATGCTCGGCGAGGGTTTTCGATTTGACGTACGGCAGCAGGTCCTTCGCCTTGGGGCTGGTCCAGTTCATCTCGGTGAATGGTTTGTCCTGGGGTTTCTGGCCGTAGCCGACAGCGGCAAACGATGAGGTAAGGACGACGCGGCTCACACCAGCGTCGAGGGCGATGCGCAAAACACGGAGCGTGCCATCGACAGCGGGCCGAACGATCTCGTTTTCGTCTTTGGGAACGGTGGGCGGAAAAGGCGATGCGACGTGGAGGACGTAGTCGCAGCCTGCCATGGCTTCGGGCCAGCCGGCATCGTCGAGGAGGTCGGCAACAAAGAAAGTGAGCCGATTGCCTGGCTCGAAGCCGCCGACTTTGAGCATCGCGCGCACATCGGACTCACGGCTGAGGGAGCGGACCGTGGTTCGCACGGTATGGCCGGCGGCGAGCAACTGCAAAACACAGTGGCTCGCGATAAAGCCCGAACCGCCGGTCACTAAAACCGTACTCATTCAACTTCCTCCAGATTTCCTGGGCCTACCGACGATTATCTACAGCGAAGGAGGCAAAGCCGTTAACCTTCGAAGTTCTCCCCGAACTTCGCTATGAAAATGGCCAACTGCGGCTGGCCTGGCGGAGCGATTACCTTTTTGTCGTCAGCCGCCGGGCAACTAGCCGACTGGCTGCGGATGTCTTAGAAGCAGCCGGTTCCCGGCGATGGCCACGTTCCTTGAAGATTTGCCGCTCCTTCGCCCTGGTTCTCTCGCTGTTCCTTCCTGTGCTGGTTTCCTGCGGAGGAGGCGGGAGCGGGAAGACGCCGCAGACAACGGCGCCGACGACGCCGGCTCCGACAGTTCCGCAAAGCCATCATGTGGTTCTGGTAATGGAAGAGAACCAGAGCTACTCGACGGTGGTAGGCGCAACCACGGTGTGGCCGAACCTGAACAAGCTGATCGCTGCCGGGGCGCTGCCGACCAATTACTACGCAAACACGCATCCTTCGATCGGCAACTACTTCATGCTGACGACGGGGCAGATCCTCACGAATGACGACAACTCGACCGCGGTGTGGAACGTGGACAACATCGCGCGACGGATGCTCGCGAGCGGAGTGACGTTTCGCGTCTACGCCGAAGGCATTACCCAGGGATACGTGGGCGGAAATACCGGGCTGTATCTGATCCGGCATAACCCGTTCGCGATGCTCTCGGATGTTGCGGGAAATCAGCAGGTGGCGAACGAGGTGATCTGGCCGTTTACTCAGTTCGCCACGGATCTGGCGAATAACGCGCTGCCGGATTTTTCATACATCGTGCCCGACGTGAACGACGATGCGCACAACGGCACGCCGCAGCAGGCAGATACGTGGCTGGAGACGAGTGTGGTCACGCCGTTGGCAGCGAGCACGGCATTTAAGGCGGGCGGTGACGGAATTCTGATTGTGGATTTCGACGAGGCTGTGGACAGCGATACCAACTATGGCGGCGGCCATGTGGCGCCGGTGTTGTGGGGGCCGGTGGTGAAAGCCGGATACATGCAAGCCTCGACGACGGTCTACCAGCATCAAAGCATGTTGTTGACGATGATGCAGGCGCTGGGGCTAAGCACGCCGCCGGGCGAGGCGGCCAGTGCACCCGCGATGACAGAATTCTTCGTGCAGCCGTAGTCGAACCGAACTTCGCGTCAGAGCGCGATTCCGGCGCATTCGCCTTTTCCACCCTGAGTGATGGCAGCCGCTGGCGGAGTTTGGCGCATTGCCGCCGCTTACCTGTTGGCAGAGCAGTCAACACCGTTCGCAGCGCGCGCATCCGACTGAAGGAACGGGCGCTTTTTTGCGAAGCCCGAAATTCGAATCCGACAAATTTGAGAAGGAGTACCCAAATGAAGCGCATTGCAATGCTTGCAGGCCTCGGGCTCATGCTGGCCGCGCCATGGTGGATGTATGCGCAGGAGAATGGCGGAATGACGCATGGAGAAGTTGGAGTTTACGCAGACTATTTCCGCTTCACTCCCGGCAGCGGCACGGCAGCCAACTTTGTGGGCGCCGGCGGGCGGGCCGCGTACCGGTTTCACTTTATGGCAATGGAAGCGGAGATGAACTATGACTTCGCGCGGAATTTCACCACCACCTACAGCACGCCATCCGGAACCACTACAACGACGACCTTTGTGAGGACGAGTGTGCGTCCGCTGACGGGTCTGTTTGGACCGACGTTCTACGCGGGAACGGGTGCTTTGCGGGCTTTTGCTACCGGTAAGGTCGGTTTCATTGACTTCAGCACCAGCAACAGCGGCGTGGTTTCAGGCTCGACATTCACCAACTCCGTGGCGGGCGTCGGCGGCGCCGGCACGCATCTGGCTGTGTATCCTGGCGGCGGGCTGGAAGCGTATATCGGTCCTTTCGGAATCCGGCTGGAAGCCGGCGACGAGGTCTACCTGAACAACGGCACCTACAACAATCTGCGTGTAACGCTGGGACCTGAACTCCGCTTCTGAGCGGTCGAGCAGGGATCGCACTGATCTGAAGACGCTCCATTCGCGGAGCGTCTTCTTGTTTCGTGCGCCGCTCATGTACATTGGCAGCACTACTCTTCTCAGGAGTTTCTGCCGATGTTTCGTGGTCGTGCTGCCCTCTTGTTCTCTGCTGTGACTCTTATTCTGGTTGGTTTCAGCGCAGCGTTTTACGCACAGTCACAGTCTTCTGGCTCTGAAGACAAATACATCTGGCTCGAGCAGCCGACCAGCCCGCGTGCGATGGAGTGGGTGAAGGCGGAGGACGCGCGAACGGCGAAGATCATGGAGGCCGACCCGCATTTCGCGACTTACAACGCGGAGGCGCTGAAGGTGAGCGAAGATCCGCACCGCCTGCCGATTCCCGGGCTCCGCGGCGACGACGTCTACAACTTCTGGAACGACGCAAAAAATGTACGCGGGCTGCTGCGCAAGACCACGCTCGAGGACTATTCGAGCGCCGAACCCAACTGGAAAACGGTTCTGGACGTGGACGCGCTGGACAAGGCGGAGAACAAGAGCTGGGTGTTCCATGGCGCGGAGTGTCTGTATCCCGGCGATGAGTACTGCATGTTCGATCTCTCGGTGGGCGGCGAGGACGCATCGACGGCGCGGGAGTTCGACCTGAAGGAAAACAAGTTTGTGGACGGCGGCTTTGTTTCTCCGCACAGCAAGCAGGAGATGGGATGGGAGGACAAGGACACGCTGCTGATCGCGCGCGACTGGGGCGCGGGCACGCTGACAAAGTCCGGCTACCCATTTGTGGTGAAGGAGTGGAAGCGGGGAACGCCGGTGGAGAGCGCGAAGGAAGTTTTCCGCGGCGAGCCAAGCGACATTTCCGCTCGTGGCAATGTGATGCACGACGCTCAGGGCGACCGGCTCACGATATTCGAGCGCGGCGTGACTTTCTTTGAGAATCGGTTTTGGATCAGGACGCCGGGCGGTCTGAAGGAACTGGCCATCCCGCGCAAGGCCGATCCCGCGGGACTGCTGGCCGGGCGGTTACTCGTGGAGATTCATGAGGACTGGACGCCGGCGCCGGGCGGAACCACCTTCATGCAGGGTTCTCTGCTGGCGTTGCGCCTGGCCGACGTGATGCGCGACCCGGCTCATCTGAAACCGACAGTGGTATTTGCGCCGACGGCCGATGAATTTCTGAACGGATCGATGACCACACACTCGCGGCTGGTGGTGGCGACGCTGAAGCACGTGCTGGGCCGCGCCTACGTCTATACGCCGACGGGCAAAGATGGCTGGACGAAGACGGCTCTCGACGTGCCGGATAACAGCTCGATCAGCCTGGTGACAGCCAGCGATACGACGGAGACATTTTTTCTGAACTCACAAGGTTTCCTGACGCCGCCGTCGCTGCTGGAAGGCGACGCGAGCACCGCAAAGCTGAAGCTGTCGCGCTCGCAGCCGGCGCTCTTCGACGCTTCCGAGGACACGGTGGAGCAACTGTACGCGACGTCGAAGGATGGAACGAAGGTTCCTTACTTTGTGGTTCACCGCAAGGACATGCCCCTGAACGGCCAGAATCCAACGTTATTGAACGCATATGGAGGCTTCGAGATTTCGATGACGCCGCGCTACAGCGCGATCATGGGCAAGCTGTGGCTGGAGAAAGGCGGAGTATTTGTTCTGGCGAACATCCGCGGCGGAGGCGAGTTCGGTCCGGCATGGCATGAGGCGGGATTGAAGACGCACCGGCAACGCATCTACGACGATTTCGCGGCGGTAGCTGAGGATTTGATCGCGCGCAAGATCACTTCGTCGGAGCATCTCGGCATCGAGGGCGGATCGAATGGCGGCCTCCTGATGGGCGTGGAGATGACGCAGCATCCGGACCTGTACAAGGCTATCGTGATCCAGGTGCCGCTGCTGGATATGCTGCGCTACGAGCAGATCGCGGCGGGGGCCAGCTGGGTGGGCGAGTACGGCTCGGTGAGCGTGCCAGAGGAACGGGCATTTCTGGCAGGGATTTCTCCTTATAACCAGCTGAAGCCGGATGTGAAGTATCCGGAGCCGCTCATTTTTACGACGACGCGCGACGATCGAGTGGGTCCGCAGCATGCGCGGAAGTTCGCGGCAAAAATGGAGGAATATCACGAGCCTTTCCTCTATGACGAAATCACCGAGGGCGGCCACGGTGCGGGCGCGGATCTAAAGCAGACGGCGCGGTCGTTTGCCGAAGAATATGTGTACCTGGCCGAGAAACTGATGCCGCAGGACGCGCCGGCACAGTAAAGTTATTCCTGGTCCGGACGGCTGTACCCCGCCGAGCGTTACCCATTAAGTTAAACGTTTTATCTTGACGTGCGGCCGACCGGGCGATTAGCATTTGCAGTCGTCCGAGGTGATTATGTCGTCCAAATCTTCCTGTGTTCGGCTCCTGTTGGGCTGTGCCGCGGCTGCGACGTTGTTCGCAGCCTTTTCTGCCTTTGCGCAGGGATCTCCTGCTCCGAAACCCGACAACCGGGCATGGATGAACAAATCTCTTTCTCCAGATGAGCGCGCCGATCTGGTGATGAAAGAAATGACACTCGACGAGAAGATGAACTTCGTCCACGGCACCGGGTGGAACGGCCTGCGCGAGGGCGCGGAGATTCCGAAGGGCTCGCTGGGCGGCGCCGGCTTTGTGCAGGGCGTGCCGCGGCTGGGCATTCCCGGCATCAACATGGCGGACTCGGCAGTGGGGATTCGGCTGGCTGCGCAGGGCAGCCATTACGCGACACTGCTTCCCTCGGTGCTGGGCGCGGCCTGCAGCTGGGATAAGGATGCGCTGTTTCTGTTTGGCTCGGTGATCGGACGTGAGCTGCGCGAAACGGGCTACAACATGTCGATCGGCGGCGGCATGGACCTCGAGCGCGATCCGCGCAACGGCCGCAACTTTGAGTATGCGGGTGAGGATCCGGTGCTGGCCGGCACCATGGTTGGCGAGCTGGCCATGGGTGTGCAGTCGAATCAGGTGATGGGCGACATCAAGCACTACGCCTTTAACGACCAGGAGACCGGGCGCACGACGGTGAACGTGCTGATCGACCAGCGTGCAGCGCGCGAGAGCGATCTGCTGGCGTTTCAGATCGCGATTGGCATGGCACATCCGGCCGGGGTGATGTGCTCCTACAACCGCGACACGATTACGCCCCCAGGCGGAACGGACTGGTCGTGCGAGAACGACTATCTGCTGAACCAGGTGCTCAAAAAGGATTGGGACTTTAAGGGCTTCGTGTTGTCGGACTGGGGCGGCACGCACTCGACGGTGCATGCGGCGCTGAGCGGGCTCGATCAGGAGCAGCCCGGATCGCAATATTTCGGCGATCCGCTGAAGACCGCCGTGCAGGGTGGCCAGGTGCCGATGTCGCGCCTCGATGACGCGGTGCATCGCGTGCTGCGCAGCATGTTCGCCAACGGTGTGATCGATAATCCGCCGGTGACGCAGGTGGTCGATCCCTTCCGCGGACGCGACGACGCTGAGCACATTGCCGATGAGAGCATCGTGCTGTTGAAGAATGCCGACCGCGTTTTGCCGCTGAATGCCGGGTCGGTGCAGTCGATTGCGATTATCGGATCGCATGCGGACGTGGGCGTGCTCTCCGGCGGAGGGTCGGCGCAGGTGGATGCACCGGGTGGCAACGCGGTCAATCCTCACCCAGGCGGCTCGTACTGGATGGAACCCGTCTACTTCCCTTCATCGCCGCTGAAGGAAATACGCAAGCAGGCGCCAAACGCAAAGGTGGAATTCGATCCTGGAACGGATGCTGCAGCGGCTGCGAAATTGGCGGCGGCTTCGCAGGTGGCGATTGTGTTTGTGAACCAGCCGATGAGCGAAGGCCGCGACGCGAAGACGATCGAGTTGCCAGGAAGCCAGGATGCTCTGGTGGACGCGGTCGCCGCAGCCAATCCGCACACGATTGTGGTGCTCGAAACCGGCGGCCCGGTGGCCATGCCGTGGGTCGATCATGTGCAGGGCATCGTTGAGGCGTGGTATCCGGGCATCGGTGGCGCGCAGTCGCTCGCAGCGATTCTGTTCGGCGAGGTGAATCCCTCGGGGCGCCTTGCGGCCTCATTTGCGAAGAGCGACGATCAGTTGCCGCATCCTGAGGTTCCGGGCATCGATCTGGTCGCGCACCCGAAGGGGCATCATCGGATGGGCGAGCTGCCGCTTTTCGATGCTCCGGCCACAGAAGGTGTCCGTGTCGGTTACAAATGGTTCGAGTCGGAACACAAGGATCCGCTGTTCCCGTTCGGGTTCGGGCTCTCCTACACGACGTATTCCTTCTCCGATCTAAAGGCTTCACAGCATGAAGTGACGTTCACGGTGCACAATACCGGCAGCCGCGCGGGGACCGAGATTGCTCAGGTGTACGCGGTGTTGCCGGCGTCTACGGGCGAGTCGACGTTTAAGCGCCTCGTCGCGTGGGATCGCGTAGAGCTTGGCGCGGGCGAGTCGAAGACCGTAACGCTGAAACTGGATCCGCTGTATTTGTCGATTTTCGACGTAGGGAAAAACAGCTTTGTCGAGCCGCCGGGAGACTACGTGATTTTCGCGGGTTCCTCTTCGGCGGACTCCGTGTTGAGCACGACGCTGCACATCGATTAAGAAGGCGCGGTGGAACAACAAAACGGCTCCGAATCCCAATGGGATCCGGAGCCGTTGTTTTAACCTGACTCGCTGCAGGCTGCGTTTCTAGTTGGCGCCGAAGAGCGCGCCGGCGGGCTGCGTGCTGACGCCGGCCGGGGGATGCGTGCCGCCTTTTGCGGCCTCAGCCACGGCAGCGGCGGTGCCGTCGAGCTCGACTTTCCCTGAGAAAATGGCGTTGTCTTCAACCGACAGGCGCGCGGCGCGAATATCGCCGTTCACCACACTGCCGGAGCGCAGCTCAACGCGTCCGGCCGCATGAATATCGCCCTGCAGATTTCCCTGCACGACAACATCGCGTGCCGTTACATTGGCGGTGACATGCGCGTTGGCGCCAATCGTCAGACGGTGCTCGGTGAGGGTGACGGTGCCTTCGATGAGGCCTTCCACCACCATATCTTCGTTGCCCTTCACTTCCCCGCGGATCTGGACGGACTTCCCGATGGTTGCAGCTGCTTCTCCTGGCATTGCGCAAACTCCCCTTTTCCCTTCGGCTCGCTGGCTTTGTCCGAATATACGCAAGGGCAGGGCTCCCCGCAACATGAATCAGGCCGTCCGCGCGGGCCACAACTCGGCCTGCAGCGGCCAGACAGGCTTGCGCTCGGGCAGCGGGTCGTCGGCGAAGCGCTGGTCGAGGCCGTGCTTTTTGACCACGGCGCGGACCATGGCGGAAACGCGTTCCTGGTAGGCCTTCGAGACAAACGCTCGGTCGCCGTACCGCTGGACATAGGCCGACTCGAGCTCCGGAAAATGCTCGCGGACGAAGCGCAGGAAAACCGGCTTGGAGCAGGGCTTGAGGAAGAGCGGTTGGGAGGAAAAGAAGCAGGCTCCGGCTTTGCTGGCGCGGCGAGCCATGGCATCGAGCGCGCGCGGCGTGTCCGTGATGCCCGGCATGAGAGGTGAGCAAAGAATCCCGACGCGCAAACCGGCCTCGCGGAGACGTGCGACGGTTTGAAAGCGCAGGTCCGGTCGAGGCGCGCGCGGCTCAAGGATGCGGGCGAGCTTCGGGTCGGGCGTGGTGATGGTGAGGCAGACGGTAAGGCGGTTGCGCGCTGAGATGCGTGTGAGGAGGTCGATATCGCGCTCGATGAGCGTGGACTTGGTGACGATGCCAAGGCGAAAGCCCTGCTGTTCGGCAAACACCTCGAGGATGCTGCGGGTGACGCGGGCACGGCGCTCGATGGGCTGATACGGGTCGGTCGCGGTGCCGAGCCCGATGTATTCATCGGGACGCACCTGGCGGAGTTCCTGGCGCAGGAGCCAGGCGGCGTTCTGCTTGATGTAAATCTCGCGCTCAAAAAGGTCGAGTGCAGGGTTCTCGTCCATTTCGTCCTGGGCCGGGTGGATGAACTCGTGGGTGTAGCGGGCGTAGCAGTAGCGGCAACCGAACTCGCAGCCTCGGTAGGGGTTGATGGTCCACGTCATCCAGTTCATGCGCTTCGAATCGGAGCGGTTGAGGATGGAACGCGGTGTGAGGGTCCGGAACTCGACGAGGTGGCCAGCGTCGGCAGGCTCGCCGGCGGCGGCCATGCGGGCAATGCCGACGGGATGCTGTCCGAGGATGGGGAACAAGGTGGCACCCTGCGCTGTATTCGCTTTTTCTTCGCCCATAGCAACGAAGTTAACCCCGGAAGCTTCGCGGAGTCAAGCCTGTGACCCGGCTCACTGACAAACCCCTGTGTTTGCTGTCAGTCTGGCCCGGCTGGATTGCTGACGAAGCCCCTCCGCACTGTCCCCGCGTCGCCGCCGGCCGAGGATTTCCATGTCCAAAAACGTTCTGGTTGCCTGGGCCACCCGTTACGGATCCACCGAGGAGGTGGCGCACGCCATCGCTGACGATCTGCTTAAGCAAAACTTCGCCGTGAAAGCGCAGCCGATGGCCGAAGTGAACAGCCTGGAGCGTTACGACGCCGTGGTGCTGGGATTTGCGCTGTACATGAGCCGCATCCACAAAGACGCACGGCACTTTTTCGAGACCTATAAGGCGCAGTTAATGCGCGTGCCGGTGGCGGTGTTCTGTCTGGGCCCCTTTCACGCCGACGAGAAGGAGTTTGTCGAAGCCCGCCGCCAGCTGGACAAGCAGTTGACGCACTTTCCGTGGCTCTCGCCAATCGCGGTGGAAATCGTTGGCGGCCGTTTCGACCCGCAGAAGCTGGGCTTCCCTCTGCGCTTTGCGCCAGTGCTTCACAATCTCCCGGCCAGCGATGCGCGCAACTGGGACGCGATCCACAACTGGGCGTATCATTTGCCGGCGGCGCTCGAGGCATCGGCGGGGCGCTGAGCCTGTGGCAGGGGTTCACGCATCTCACTCATAAAAGTGCGAACCTGTTTCTCGGAGGGATGCATCGCCCATGGCCGATCTGAAAGGCACGCAGATTACGTGGCTGGGACACGCCACCGTTCTTATCGTCACGCCGCAGAAGACAACGATCCTCATCGATCCATTCATCGAGCACAACCCGAAGTACCCGAAGGGCTACAAACTGCCCGACAAGATTGACCTGCTGCTGCTGACGCATGGCCATATGGACCACATCGCGGACGCGCTGCCGGTGGCGAAGAAGCATGGTCCGGTTGCGGTGGGGATGGTGGAGCTGATCGGGTGGCTGCACTCGAAGGGGCTTGAGGACAAGCAGGGGATCGGGATGAACATGGGCGGCTCACACAAACACGCCGACGTGACGGTGAGCATGACCGACGCGAAACACTCCTCGGGCATCACGGACGGCGATAAGACAATCTACGGCGGCGAGCCGGCAGGATTCGTGATCGAGATCGACGGGGGACCGACCTTGTACCATGCGGGGGATACGACAGTCTTTTCAGACATGCAGCTGATCCGGGACCTGTACCATCCCGACCTGGCAATGCTGCCGATCGGCGACCACTACACCATGGGACCGCGGCTGGCCGCAGTGGCGGCGAAGTATCTGGGAGCAAAAACAGTGCTGCCGATTCACTTCGGAACGTTTCCACCGCTGGTGGGTACGCCTGCGGCTCTGGAGAAAGAGTTGACCGGGAGCGGGGTTACGGTAATCCAGACGGAACCGGGAAAGACGATTTCTTAGCCGGGGAAGCCGGTAGCCAGGAGCTGGCCGCTACGATGCCGTAGCTACTTCCTCGATGAGCTCGTCGGAATAGCGCTCGCGGTTCTCAGGAACTATCAGCACCGGCACAGTTGAAGACGCAATCACCTGGACGACGGTGCTGTGCTCCAGGTCGTGCTCGGTATGCGCGGGCGAGGGGGCACCCATCACGATCAGGTCGGGGTGGAGCTTCTTCGCGATCTGCACGATCATGCGCGCGGGATCGCCGCCGGTCACGGAATGATCCACCGGAAGGCCGTGGGCTTCGTCGAACGGCGCGAGGAAGCGCAGACGCTCGAGGCAGTTGGGGCATTCGAGGTGCCGTCCGCAACGCGCTGAATGCAGCACGATGAGGTGACCGCCGGCGACGCGCTGAGCATAATGAAGTGCGCTGAGCGAGGCTGCAGAGAAATCCGTTGCGGCGAGCACATTTTCCCAGCGGCCGAATTTGCGCGGTTTCTTCGGGTCGTCGGGGGCGACGGTGAGGATGGGGCAAGGCGAGTGCGCCAGCAACTGCCGCGTCACGAGACCGAGGGCGGCGCGTCCCGCACCGGTGATGGCTTTCGTCCCCAGCACCAGCAGCGCGGCTTTGTGATCGCGCAGAGAGAGCAGGATGCGCTCGCAGACAATCCCGGTTTCTATGCGCGAGTGAACAGGAATCCCCTTCTGTTTCACTTCGGCTTCAATACGGGAGAGCTCGGCGCGGGCAGCCTTGTCGCGCTCTACCTCGTCGGGCGCCCCGGCGGGAAATGCATATCCGACGGGATCGATGACATGCACAAGGAGCAGCATGGCGTGCTGCAAACGCGCCAGCTCCTGAGCGCAGCGCAGCGCGGCCGAGGATTCCTCAGAAAAGTCGATTGCCGCCACGATGGTTTTGAAAGGGAACTGCTTCGCAGCGTGCAGCCAGGTTGTCATCCCTTCTTTTTTCGGGTTCAAACCCCTGGAAGCCGGCATGGCTCGCCCTCACTTTCCGCTGATTGGGCTTTTATCGAACCTACGCCCGCCTCACGGGTGAATCCGTGACGAAGGTCACCAGATTTTGTGACATTGAGCACACGAAATTGTGCCGGAGCCTCGTTACCGGGACGCGGGACGGCTATTTACGGGTGCGGCGCGCCGAATGTGAGCACGACATCGACGGTGTGGGTGTCGTGATCCGCTGTCCAGTGTGCGTCGAAGCCTGAGCGGATGGACTGCAGCTCTTCGGCTCGAGATTTGTGGTAGTCGGCGATGGACTTCGGGATGAAATCGGGATCGAAGGGATCACCGGTGTGCAGCAGCCAGTAGGGCGTCAGCTCAGCCTTCTGCTTTGCGTCGAGGTTCACCAGCGTAAGCTTGCCCATGCGATAGCCGGGGCCCGGGGTAATCGTGAGGGTGTAGGCAACGGTATGGGCGGCGCGGTCAAGGGTGGGCGTTGTGTCGACGGTGGCGTCGAGGTAGCCGTGCGTGCGGCAGGACGCCATCACCATTTCGCGGATCTGCGGCCACGCTTCCTGGTTCGCAACGTCGCCAGGATGAAGAGTTGTGTGCTGCAGGAACTGCTCCTCGGCCATGCAGGAATCGTCCTCAAGATGGATGGCCGAGACATGGTACTGGACGCCCTCCGAGGTGATGGACGCCGTGATTGGGACCAGGACTTTGCCGCCCGCGACATGCGGCGGGCCCCATGTGGGCGTGGTCATCTTCATATCGATGAAGCCCTGGCGGCCATAGGCGGCGCGGATTTGGTCGGCGAGCTTGTCACGGATAGAGCCCTGGAACTTTTGCCCGGCGGCGGCTTTCTCGACTTCCTCGATGGGCTGGGTCCAGACGCCGCTGTAGTCGTAAACACGGAAGGATTCGAGCACGACGGGCGGCGAATCGATGTGGTAAAGGATCGCAACCTGGTCGTGGGTGGCGTTGCCAATGGCCGACGTGGAGATGGATGCCGCCTGTACGCCCTTGGCGGCGAGGATGGTCTGGAGCGCCGCAACGACCTGGTCGCGCATGGCGCCGCTGGGATTCAGCGAGCCGTGATACAGAGGTACCTTCGCGGCGACGGCAGCGTTCAGCGTCTTGTCATCCCACCAGGGGAAGTTGTCGTACTTAACTGGGACGACGGCTGTGGAGGGTTTGAGGGCGAAGGTCAGAGTCTCGCCGTCGAAGCTGAAGGTGCCTGCGCTGAAGAGGCCCGAGCCGGTGAGCTTGTCGGCGGCGGCCTGCATCTGGTCGCGCGTGACGGGTGCGCCCGGCTTGAGGCCGGTGAACATCAGCAGCTCGGCCTGACTAAGGTCGGTGCCGACGAAGGTGATTTGCTGGGGCGACCCGGTTTGCGCGCGTGCGCCGCCCACGGCGAGCATGCTGACTGTCCACAGGACGAGCGGCGCGTAGCGGTGACGCATTAGACCCTCTCGATCACGACGGATTCCAGCACAACAGGTTTGGTGGGCTTGTCGGAGCGGTCGCGCGAAACTTTGGAGATTTTGTCGGCGATTTCCTGGCCTTCGACGACTTCGCCGAAGATCGTATGCTTGCCGGTCAGCCAATCTGTAGCCGCCACGGTGACAAAAAACTGCGAGCCGTTGGTGTTGGGACCGGCGTTCGCCATGGCCAGCTTTCCTTTCTTGTCGAAGCGATGGGGCGAACCCTTGGTCTCGTCTTCGAATCGGTAGCCTGGGCCTCCCATGCCGGTGCCCGCTGGATCGCCACCCTGAATCATGAAGTCCGGAATAACGCGATGGAAGACGGTGCGGTCGTAGAGCTTGTCCTTGCTCTTCTCGCGGGTCACGGGATGGATCCACTCGCGCGATCCCTCCGCCAGCTCGATAAAATTGGCGACGGTCTTTGGGGCTTCGCTCTCAAAAAGCTTGCAGACGATTTTGCCCTCGCTGGTGTTTAGAACGGCATAGGTTCCTGGCTGACGCGACATAACTACTCCTTCGTGGTTTTTTTGTTTCGATGCAATCAGAACTGAGGCTGGGACGATGTGGCGGGTGGCGTCGAGGCTCCCACGCCTGACGGCGCCATCGGCACCGGCTGTCCGGCGGGGATGACGGTGACCTTCTTCAGAACGACCGGATCGACGGGCTTGTCGTTGCTGTCGCGGTTCACGCGCGCGATGGCTTTGACAATATCGACCGTGTGGTCGTCGCATTGACCGAAGATGGTGTACTTCTGGTCGAGAAAGGGCGTGGCCACCTCGGTGATGAAGAACTGCGAGCCGTTCGTGTCTGGACCCGAGTTGGCCATGGCGAGGCGGCCGGGAACATCGAAGTTGAGGGTGGGATCGAACTCATCCTTAAACATGTAGCCGGGATCGCCCTCGCCGGTGCCCAGCGGATCGCCGCCCTGGATCATGAAGCCAGGGATGACGCGGTGGAAGGTGGTGCCGTCGTAATACCGGCGGCGCGTCTTCTGTTTCGTGGCCGGATCGGTGAACTCCTTCGTGCCTTCGGCGAGGCCGATGAAATTGGCTACGGCGTTCGGCGCCTGTTTATCGAAGAGGCGGCAGGTCATCTGGCCCATGCTTGTGTCGAAGAGCACCGTTGCGCCGGTGGGCTGCGGACCGGGATTGACCTGTGCGCCGGGCGAATCCGGCAGGGACTGCGACGGAGTCGTGGTCTGCGGGGAGCTCTGCGTCTGGCCGGGCGTGCTCTGCGTGAATTGCTGCGCGAGCAGCGTGCACGCACCCAGAAACGCAGCGGCCAACGAGGTTTTGCGGACGAGGGAGATCACGATCAACAGACTAACCCATCGGCGGCGGGGGCATCAGTGCCAGCGAATTGGTTTGCGCCTGACCACCTCTGCCTTGCGCCCGCTGGCGGGAAGCAGCGCCAGAATGATGGCGATGCCCATGTAGGCAAGATCCCATCTGGGGATGTAATGCGGGTGGTAGTAGTAGTGCGCGCCAAGCGCCGCCACACCGGCGAGAAACGCGAACTTCCTGAAACGGACCAGAGGCGCAACCACCGCGAGGGCGTCGCACCCGGTCAGGAACAACCATTCCTCGCCCGGGTGCCGCGGAGCCGAGAAGTTGGGGAAATCGCTCAACAACAACGGAACTGCAATTCCCACCAACACCACTCGGAGAATCAGGCTGGCGATCGCCCAGAAGGTCTGCATCGATCCAGACTACGACAGGTGTTCGGCCCGGCTATTTACCGGTATAAATCACATGCCAGATCGAACCAGAACCGTCATCAGTCACGAACAGTGAACCGTCGTTGGCGACGGTGACGCCCACCGGGCGGCCCCACACCTTGCCATCCGGACGCACGAAACCGGTAAGAAAATCCTCATACTCGCCAGTGGCATGGCCATCCTTCATGGGCACCCGGATCACTTCGTATCCGGATCGCTTCGCGCGGTTCCACGAGCCGTGTTCGGCGGCAAAGGCGTCGCCCTTATATTCCGCTGGGAACTGCGAGCCTTCGTAGAAGAGCATTTCGAGCGATGCGAAGTGCGGATTCACGAGCACGTCGGGGGTAATGACTTTGCCGGCGAGTTCAGGATGCTTGCCCTGCTGGCGGGGATCCTGCACGCCACCGTTGGCGCTCATGTAATACCAGGGCCAGCCGTAAAAGCCGCCTTCCTGCACGTGCGTGATGTAGTCGGGAACAAGGTTGTCACCCAGCATATCGCGCTCGTTGGTGGAGCACCACAGCTCGCCGGTGATCGGATTGATGGTCTCGCCGACGCAGTTGCGGATTCCGGATGCGTAAACTTTGACGAACTTGCCTTCGGGGGTGAACTCGAGGACGTCGGCGCGATGGAATTCCTCGGGGTGCGTATCGGAGTCATCATCGTTCGAGTGCGAGCCGACCGAGACGAACATGCGCTTGCCATCCTGGGAAAAAGCGATGTCGCGGGTCCAGTGACCGCCTCCGCGCAGGCGTCCACCGCCAGGCAGGTCAGTGAGTTTCTCGGCCGGCCCGCGAGCTTTCAAATCTCCCACATGATAGGGGACGCGCACGACGGAGTCCGTGTTGCCGATATAAACCCACTTCGGATCCTTCGCCGGGTAGAACTGGATACCGAAGGGCTGGCTGAGACCGTCGGCGAAGGTGGAAACTTCCTTCGGCTTGCCGTCCGCGCCCACGCCGCGAAAGACCATGACCTTGTTCTGGTAACTGATGGCCACGAAGAGGTCGCCGTTAGGCGCCGTGCGGATGAGACGCGGCTGGTCGAGTCCGGTGTAATACATCTCGACTTTGAAGCCGGCCGGCGCCTGTGGCCATGCGCCATCGGGCCGCTCCACCATGTCGGGTCCGTTGTCCACGCCCTGGGTCGCGTAAGGAGCTGGGAGATCGGCGACGGTCAGGTGGCGACGAACGCCAGGCTGCTCCTTGCTGTAGTTGGTGAAGGCATCCTGGCCGGTGAGAACTTGACTTTGGGCGCTGGCTGGCGCCGGCGCTACGGCCACCATGCCAAACGCAAACGCGGCGAGCGGCAGCAAGGCACGAAACTTCAACATGAGTCCTCCAGATTGGGGATATGGCTGTTGGATTAAGGATGAGGACGACAACTGCTAAACCTGTTTTCCTGATGCGCGTACTGTGCCCTCTGATACTTTTTGACGCCGCCCGTCACTCCGTCTTCCCGCTATTCGGGACAGACAGCGTCTTTAGCTCCCGCGGACTGCTCATCGCGCGCTGCAGCAGGCCGGTAGGGATAACGGCGGTGAGGACGGTCTGATTCCGGTGCCGCTCCACAGCAATGCTGTTGATCATGGTGCGAGTATCAGAGTCGAAAGGCGTCGCGGAGGCAGTGTTCGCCATGGACTTCACCAGAACCAGAATCGTATCCAGCGACTCGGTAGTATCCGCCGCTGCGGTGTCGCTCGGGGCAATCTCTTCGACGCGCAGATGAACCTTGCCGATCCACGTGAGAGAAGCGATGAAGGTGGCATCGACAGGGAGCGGCAGCTTGATGCCCATCACCCGCGCGCCACCATTGGCGAGGGGCAGGCCGATCTGCCCGATACCCCATGCCACGGAGAGCAACGGGACCTGGGAGTAGTGCTTCGAGAGCAGCGATGAGCCTGAGAACGGCAAGGCCGCCGTGCGATGGCGGTCGATCATGGAGTGAATCTGCTCCGCCGACGGCGCATTGCTGACGGCGACGATGTCATAACCCAGCTGCGTGACGCGCACCGTGCGGCCTTCGCTGGGGATGTTGTAGATCGTGTGGCCCGCGTAGCTCTCCTGGGACGGCGCGATGGTGGCCAGATAATCGGCGAGCCTGCGCCCGTCGAAATGGCCGACGAAGACTTCGCTGAAGGCCACCGGGCCGTTGGGGCCTTTCGGGTTCGGCATACGATGCAGGGCAAAGGCCGCTTCGTCGAGGTCGCGCTCAAACTGGATGCCGGTGGCATCGATGAACTGCTGGTATTCGGGCGAGTGCTCCACAGGGTGCTGGTCGAAATGGGTGGCAGAACGGAGCGGGCGCAGGTTGAGGTAGACAATTCCGTCTGACTCGGGAAGCAGCCGCGCGGCCTCCGGCGGAGCCTCCTTACGAAGGTAGACAGCCCCGGCCAGCAGCAGCAGGACGAGAAGCACAATGGCAATGGAAAGTTTCGTGCGCCGATGGGTCATCGAAAGAGCCTCCCGTTGTTCCGGGAGGCGGCGCTATCCATCTTCTCACCCGCGCTATGTTTGGCGAGTTGTGTTTCCGTAACGAGGTGGGATTTCCCGCATGGGGCGCGGCTCCGGGAGACGGCTTTGCCGCCCCTGACAGCGTGTGATATTTTCTATGCTGGACCCGTTGAAAGCGAACGCAGAAGTGTGTCCGGGCTTGACGGGTTCAGCAGTGTCCGGGCTGGCGTAGCTCAGCTGGTAGAGCATCTGATTTGTAATCAGAGGGTCGGGGGTTCAAATCCCTTCGCCAGCTCCAGTCTTCACCACCTCGGACCTGAGGGTTGGAATCCCTTCCGAGTGAAGGCGGGCTGATGTAGCTCAGTTGGTAGAGCACTCCCTTGGTAAGGGAGAGGTCACCGGTTCAATCCCGGTCATCAGCTCCAGAGTTTCCGCACAGGTGGCCGAGTGGTTAATGGCAGCAGACTGTAAATCTGCCGCTCTTTGGAGCTACGGAGGTTCGAATCCTCCCCTGTGCACCAGAGATGGAGAGGGCGAGAGATGCGAGTGGCGGGCACAAAGCGCAAGGTGATGGCGCTCACCCTCCTCGCGGTTCTCGCCGGTCTCGCGTGGATGACGATCGACCCCGGAAAGATCCGGCTGGTGGTTTTGATTTTGCTGGGCGGTTTTGCTCTGCGCATCGTGCTCGCGCGGCGCAGCACGCAGGATGAGGACGAGGCGTTACTGAACCGGTAGGCTTCACGTGGCAGTTTCAGGTGTGGTTGTTTGTTTTTTGCTGTAAGCCCGCTCTCTGACAACCTGAGCGGGCCTTGTCGTGTGGGAGTGTTAGAGGCGGGAGTAACTCAGTGGTATGTTTCGAACGCTGAGCGCCGAACGCTGAACGCTGTTCCTAGGCGGGAGTAACTCAGTGGTAGAGTCACAGCCTTCCAAGTCGAGGCGTTTAGAGGGCGTGAGCGAAGCGGGAGCCCTCTGCCGAGATCCTGACCTTGAGCGAGTCGCCGCAGCGCGGCGATGAGTCGAATGGGGAAGGACCTCTGTGGCAATAATTTTTGCGGGAGTAACTCAGTGGTAGAGTCACAGCCTTCCAAGCTGTTGGTCGCGGGTTCGATTCCCGTCTCCCGCTCCAGACTTTCAGAGGGTGCGAATGATGTTTGAGCAGGCCACCATCCCGGTTCGCGACGAATTGACCTTTGCCGAAGTGCGCCAGCCGATCGACCAGGCACTTGCCCCCGCCGAAGTCGCTGCATTTCTGAAGCGCCTCGACGGCGCGAAGCTGCGGGTCCGGCAGTTTGAAGCGGTTCTGGCGCACGGATTTCTGGGCGCCCAGGCGCAGAAGAGCTATGCCGCCCTGGGCGATTCCGACCGCGGGCAGATTCGTGAGCATTATCTGCGAATGGTGGAACGCGTCGCGCCCGATGTGCGGAAGAAATATTTCCGGCTATATGCGACCTACTGAGGGCCGGAGAAGATTCATCAACGAAGCTTGAAAGGAAACAGCAATGGCGAAGGAAAAATTTGACCGGTCGAAGCCGCACGTGAACGTGGGGACGATCGGGCACATCGATCACGGGAAGACGACTTTGACGGCGGCGATCACCAAGGTGCTGCAGAAGCACAATCCGAAGAACCACTTTCGCTCGTTCGATTCGATCGACAACGCGCCTGAAGAGCGGGAGCGCGGCATCACGATCGCGACGGCGCACGTGGAGTACGAGACCGCTAACCGGCACTACGCGCACGTGGACTGCCCGGGTCACGCCGACTACATCAAGAACATGATCACGGGCGCGGCACAGATGGATGGAGCAATTCTCGTTGTTGCTGCGACCGACGGTCCGATGCCGCAGACCAAGGAGCACGTGCTGTTGGCGCGCCAGGTCGGGGTGCCGTATGTGCTGGTGTTCCTGAACAAGTGCGATGCGGTTGAGGACCCGGAGCTGACGGATCTGGTGGAGATGGAAGTCCGCGAGTTGCTGACCAAGTATCAGTTCCCCGGCGATGACGTGGCCGTGATCCGCGGCTCGGCTCTGGGCGCGCTGAACGGCGAGGCACAGTGGGAAGCGAAGATCGACGAGCTGATGGAGGCGGTCGACAAGCAGGTGCCGCTGCCGGCGCGCGCGATTGATCAGCCCTTCCTGATGCCGATCGAAGACATCTTCTCGATCTCGGGGCGCGGGACCGTGGTGACGGGACGCATCGAGCGCGGCAAGGTGAAGGTGGGCGAGGAAGTGGAGATTGTGGGCTTCCGCGAGACCGGAAAACAGTGGTGACCGGCGTCGAGATGTTCAAGAAGCAGCTCGATGAAGGACTGGCCGGAGACAATGCGGGGCTTCTGCTGCGCGGCGTCGCCAAGGAAGACGTGGAGCGCGGGATGGTGCTGGCCAAGCCTGGGTCGATCACGCCGCACACGAAATTCAAGGCGAGCGTGTACGTTCTGTCGAAGGAAGAGGGCGGCCGTCACACGCCGTTCTTCAACGGCTATCGTCCGCAGTTCTACTTCCGGACGACGGACGTGACGGGCGTGGCCAAGCTGCCGGAAGGTACGGAGATGGTGATGCCGGGCGACAACGTGGCGCTGGAGATCGAACTGATCACGCCGGTGGCCATGGAGAAGGGTCTGCGGTTCGCGATCCGCGAAGGCGGGCGGACGGTGGGCGCGGGCACGATCTCGGAAATCATTGCCTGAGGGCAGCCAGTAGCTGGTAGCCAGTAGCAAAACAGCAAAAACGGGTCAGCGGGTCATCGGTGACGATGATCCGCTGACCAGAGAAAGAAAGAGAAGTAAAGGGTTTTCGTCGGTTCGGGCCCTGAGGCGCTGAATGCACCCGGACCGGGCGAAAATCCCTGAAAAATCAGGTAGGATAAAAAGATGCGGGAAATTATCACACTGCAGTGCGGCGAGTGCAAGGAGCGCAATTACTCGACGACGAAGAACAAGAAAACGACCACCGGCCGTCTCGAGTTCTCGAAGTTCTGTAAGCGTTGCCGCAAGCACACTGCGCACAAAGAGACAAAGTAAAGCGGGGTGTAGGGTACAGGGTTTAGGGTTTAGCGGATTCGTTTGGGGACCGGCAGCGTTTCCACCGCAATGAGACTCGCTTCAGGAGTTCTACGCCCTACACCCCATCCCCTACACCCTGCATTAGGGGCGTAAGCTCAACGGTTAAACTGCCGGTCTCCAAAACCGGACTTGGGGGTTCGAATCCCTCCGCCCCTGCCAGATCAACTCGAACTTGAGGAAGGGCGCGATGCCCACAGCAGAGAAGAGCGCGGAAAAGAAGAAGAAGCCTATGGCCAAAGCACTATCATTGAGTTCCGACGGCGGCGTTCCCAACCGCGCCCTCAGCGTCTTTACCCGCGGTCGGGATTTCCTCCGCGACGTCCGCGCCGAGATGCGCAAGGTGGTGACTCCTTCGTGGAAAGAAGTCCAGTCGACCACCGCTGTCGTCATCGTCTCCGTTTTTATGTTTGCCGGCTTTTTCTGGATCGTGGACGCGGTGCTCGGCAACGCGATTAAATACGTCTACACGTGGCTGGGCGCGCTCTAGCAGTGAGCAAGAGGATTGAATGGTAATGGCGGAAGAACAGGAAAACGGAACCCCGGCGCCGGAAAATAATGGCGGCGAAGGCGGCGCGGGCGGCGAACAACAACCCCAGCTGGCTCCGCCGGCCAACGAGCGCTTCCGGTGGTACATCATCCACGCGTATTCGGGCTTTGAGCGCAAAGTGCGCGAATCGATCGAGACGCGCGTGCAGGCCTTTGGGCTGCAAAATCGCATCGGGCGCGTGATGATTCCCACCGAAGCCGTCACCGAGATCACCAACGGCAAGAAGCGTACGGTGGAACGCGTCTTCCTCCCCGGCTATGTGCTGGTGGAGATGGACCTGGACAACGACCTCTGGCACGTCATCAAGAACACGCCGCGGGTGACGGGGTTCCTGGGCACCGGCGATAAACCGGTGGCGCTCACCGACGATGAAGTCGGCTCCATCCTCTTCCGCAGCGACACCTCGAAAGAGAAGCCGCGGCTCAAGGTAAAGTTCCAGAAGTCCGAATCGGTGCGCATCACCGAAGGGCCGTTCGCCAACTTCAACGGCGTGGTCGACGAGGTGAACGAGGATCGCGAAACCCTCAAGGTGATGGTGACGATCTTCGGCCGCTCGACGCCGGTGGAACTGGATTTCGGCAAAGTGGAGAAGATCGCCTAAAGGCAGCCCGTAGCCGGTAGCTCGTAGCCAGTAGCTACTGCCTGCGGCAGATACCAATTTTGGCAGCACCGCATTTCGCTACAAGCTACCGGCTACAGGCTACCGGCTTGCAGGAAAGCCGGTCCTTAGAGAAAGGCTCACGCAATGGCAGCACCGACAAAAAAAGTTACAGCGCAGGTAAAACTCCAGATTGAAGCCGGCAAAGCAACGCCGGCCCCGCCGGTCGGCCCCGCGCTGGGCCAGGCGCAGGTCAACATCATGGAGTTCTGCAAGCAGTTCAACGCGCGCACCCAGAACAAGGAGATGGCCGGGCTCATCATCCCGGTGGTCATCACCGTCTACGCAGACCGCACCTTCACCTTCATCACCAAGACGCCCCCGGCGTCGATTCTGCTGAAGAAGGCCGCCAACCTCGCCAAGGGCTCCGGTACGCCCAATAAAGACAAGGTCGGCAAGGTAACCGAGAAGCAGGTTCTCGAGATCGCAAAGCAGAAGATGCCGGATCTGAATGCCGCGTCAGTCGAAGCCGCGGTGAAAAGCATCAAGGGCACCGCGCGGTCGATGGGCATCGACGTTACGGCGTAAAATCGGCGCAGGAGGTGCGGTATGTCCGCAAATCCCACAGCGCGTGGCATAGCACCCTCTCGAACGGATGAGATTGCCGCGTCAACGGACTTCCTTATCCGCTCGAATTCGTTTCCGCTCCTTCTCCGTACTCCAAAGCGCCTCAGCGACGACGAGTTACTGGAGTTTTGCGCCGCCAACGATTTACTCCGGATCGAACGAAATTCTGCCGGAGAATTGATCCTGATGACTCCGGCGGGCGGTAAAACCTCGAATCGCGAAAGCTATCTTTCCCGCGAGCTGGACATCTGGGCCGAACAGAATGGCAGCGGGATTGCCTTCAACGCCAACGGCGGATTCTCGCTGCCCGATGGCTCGGTCCGCGCCGCGGATGCAGCCTGGCTTTCTCTCCAGAAATGGAACAGCCTGTCCTCTGAAGAACAGGGCAAGTTCGTCCCCTTCTGCCCGGAATTTGTCATCGAGCTCCGCTCGCCCAGTGATTCGTTCAGTGAACTGGAGTCGAAGATGCGCGACTGGATCGCCAATGGCGCTCAACTCGCGTGGCTGATCGATCCCACGCGCAAACTGGCCGTGATCTATCGCCCCGGCCAGGAACCCGAAATCCTGCTCCAGCCCGAAATCCTCCACGGTGGGGGTCCTGTTGCGGGCTTCATGCTGAAGATGCAGCGCCTGTGGGAATAGCCCGACGACCGTGCAAGTGTTGCGCCAAACCCGTTTTTTATAGATAATGGGTGTCTGCGCCCTTCGGGTGCAGTGTCACTATCACCACGGCCGGCATTCCGTATCGTCCGCGCGGTGGGAGACGAGGTTCCATGGCCAAGCCAGGCAAGAGCATTGAGAAGGCGCGCGCCCAGGTGGAGAAGCGCCCCTACCCCCTGCAGGAAGCGGTTCCGCTTCTGCAGAAAGTTAAGTACGCAAAGTTTGATGAGACCGTCGACCTGACCCTGCGTCTGGGTGTCGATCCGCGTCACGCCGACCAGATGGTTCGCGGCACAGTGGTCCTGCCGCACGGGCTGGGCAAGACCAAGAAGGTTGCTGTCATCACCAGCGGCGATAAGCAGCGCGAGGCCGAAGCTGCCGGCGCCGACATCGTCGGCGGCGACGAGCTGGTCGAGAAGATTCAGAAGGAATCCTGGACCGACTTCGACGCGCTGATCGCCACGCCGGACATGATGAAGTCCGTCGGGCGTTTGGGTAAAGTGCTCGGTCCCCGCGGACTGATGCCGAACCCGAAGACGGGCACTGTGACGAACGATGTCACCGCGGCCATTAAAGAAATTAAGGCCGGCAAAGTGGAGTTCCGAACCGACAAGACCGCGCTCGTCCACGTTCCCGTCGGCAAAATTTCGTTCCCCGCCCAGAAGCTGGTGGAGAACGCGATCACGGTGATCACCAGCGTAGTGAAGGCGAAGCCCTCGGCGGCCAAGGGAAAATACATCAAGGGCATCACCATCAGCTCGACGATGGGTCCCGGGATTTCACTCGACAACGCGGTTGCCGAATCGGCCGGTAAGGCAGAGAGATCTGCCTGAGACAGTCGGCCATCTGGCTCCTGGCCGGTAAAGATTGAGCACCAGCCCAGTTGGGCAGACAAACAGATTGAGCCAGCAGCTGGAAGCTGGCAGCTAAAGGCTAACGTTATGGCACTGAGCAGACAGAAAAAGGCGGAAAAGGTCAGCGAGCTCGCGAAAGAGCTCGAGAACTCGACCAGCGCCATCATTGGAACGTTTTCGAAACTCACTGTGGCGCAGGATTTTGAGCTGCGCAAGACGGTGCGCCAGGCAGGCGGACGCTACCGCGTGCTGAAGAACAAGCTGGCATCGCGCGCCGCGAAGGGCACGAAGATCGAAGCCGCTCTGCAGGACCTGAAGGGCGTCTCGTCGGTGGCATACACGAGCGGCGACCCGGTGGCCCTGGCCAAGGCGCTCTCGACATGGGTTTCAGATAACGCAGAGTTCACCTTCAAACTGGGCATCATCGACGGCAAGGTCATCAACGTCCAGGAAGTGAAGGCGCTGGCCACGTTGCCGGGTAAGGAAGAGATCTTCGCGAAGCTGCTCTTCCTCATTAATTCTCCGGCGCAGCGGCTGGTGACAGTGCTCAACGCTGCAGGTCGCGACCTGGCCGTGGTGATCAACCAGGGCGTGGAGCAGAAAAAGTTTGCAGAACAGGCTTCGGCCTGAGCTGAGGTTCGCCGGTGGCGGGGCCGCCGGAGTTAAGGAATTCAGCCGTTTCATTCTCCCCGAGGGGTGCTGTCTGGGCACATCGGAAACCTCGACGGAGCGGGATCGGCAACCGGCAGGCCAAAAGCCTTCCGGCGCAACACAAAATTCAGAAGTACCGTGGAGAACACAAATGGCAGATCTGCAGCAGTTGGAAGATCAGATTGTCGGGCTTAGCCTGCTGGACGCGGCGGCCCTCGTGAAGAAGCTCGAAGAGCGCCTGGGCGTTTCTGCCGCGGCGGCTGCACCGGTAGCGGTTGCCGGTGGCGGAGCTGCAGCAGCAGCCCCGGCGGCCGTCGAGCAGACTGAGTTCACCGTCATCCTGAAGGATGCCGGAGCGAATAAGATCAATACCATCAAGGCTGTACGCGAGGTCACCTCGCTCGGCCTGAAGGAAGCCAAGGACCTTGTGGATGGGGCTCCCAAGACCCTCAAGGAGAACATCAGCAAGGAAGACGCCGAGGCGATCAAGAAGAAGTTCGAAGGCGTTGCGACCCTCGAGGTTAAGTAGTTTTTCGGTTTCGGCAAGCAACTTGCATGCCAAAGCGGAACGCGCTATGATTCTATTTGTGCGTTCCGCTCGGCTTTATTCCAGTTTGCCGGTCCCGGGACGTAATTTCATCTTCCTGATCAACCACAAACCGTAACCTCGCCCGTCACGAACGGGCACGGCAGTTTGCGCGCTTGAAGCAGGAAGGGCAAAGGCTATCTCCGGCAGGATTTTGCCGGCGTAAGGTCAGGCCAGGCGGCGGACCTGTTCTTACGAGTTTGGATGAGTGGTCAGGCGGCGCGGGCGTAGGGTTTTATAGCGGCGGGATTCGGACATTCTGTCACAGTACAGTGCACAATTCGGTTGTGGCGCTCGTGGGACGTGCTGTCTCTGCGAGCGTTTTCCGTTTTCCCCGGCTCTCTGCTCCCGTTTCGCTTCCTTCTCTCCGCCCCGTGATTCGAGCCCTGGTCTTTGACCAGGCAAACCGGCAATTCTTCGGGTCGTGCCACCTGCCCCGCAGAAAGGCCTGAGGCAAAGCGGAAGCGTAACCCCCTTGCGACCTTCCGCGCAAGAGAAAAACGGCGCTGCACTTTACTTTTCGTGCTGCCGTAACCCAAAACCGGACGGCCTTTCCCGAACGAGGCGGGGCATGCCGTGCGCAGCAATCGGAACGAGCTGAAGCCTGACCCGGACTCCATGCTCGCTTCTGTTCCTCGCCACCACGGGTCCTGAGGAGTAACGAATGTCCAACGAGAACCGCGCGGTTCGCAGCCGTCTCGACTTTTCGAAGATCCCAACCGCCATCCGCATCCCGAACCTGATTGAAGTCCAGCGCCGTTCCTACGAGCGCTTCCTGCAGATGGACAAGCTGCCCTCGGAGCGCGACGACTCCGGCCTGCAGTCGGTCTTTACCTCGGTCTTCCCCATCACCGATTTTCGCAACATCTCCCAGCTTGACTTCGTTGACTTCGCCATCGGCAACTGGGAATGCAAGTGCGGACACCTGAAAGGTCTCCATCACCTGCGCACCACCTGCGTCCATTGCGGCGCCATGGTCATCACCGACCCGTTCCACCCCGGCGACGTGCTCTGCCAGAAGTGCGGCACCTACAACAAGAACACGCCCGACTTCTGCAACAAGTGCGGCGACCCAGTGGGCCTGCAGCTCAAGTACGACCAGGCAGAGTGCGAAGAACGCGGCATGACCTACTCCGCGCCCCTCAAGGTCACCGTCCGCCTCACCATCTATGACAAGGATCCCGAGACGGGCGCGAAGTCGATCCGCGACATCAAGGAGCAGGAAGTCTTCTTCGGCGACATTCCGCTGATGACGCAGAACGGCACGTTCATCGTGAACGGCACCGAGCGCGTCATCGTCTCGCAGCTGCACCGTTCGCCCGGCGTTTTCTTTGAAACGGCCAACAACCGCACCTACTTCCTGGGCAAGATCATTCCCTACCGCGGCTCGTGGGTGGAGTTCGAGTACGACCAGAAGAACACGCTCTACGTGCGCATCGATCGCAAGCGCAAGTTCCTGGGCACCATCTTCCTGCGCGCGCTCGGCCTCAAGAGCGACGAGGAAATCCTCCGCACCTTCTATACGGTCGACAAGATCGCGATTAAGGACGGGAAACTCTTCTGGACGCTCGATCCCGCCTCTGACAAGCCGACGCACCTGCTGGGCGCCAAGCCGGCCCATGCCGTTGTGGCGAAGGGCGAGGAGATCGCGCATTCCGGCCGCAAGGTAACGCCATCGATCCTGAAGGCTCTTCGTGCCGCGAAGGTCGCACAGGTGGAAGTGGAAGCCGCCGAACTCGAGGGCGCCATGACCGCTGCCGACGTGGTCGATACCAACACCGGCGAAGTCGTGGTCGACGCCAACCAGGAGCTGACCTCCGACAAGCTGCACAAGATTCTCGAAGCCGGCATCGCCTCGGTGGACGTGTTCTTCCCCGAGCGCGACGACATGGGCAACGTGATCACCAACACGCTGCGCCGCGATTCCGTTCGCAAGCCGGAAGAGGCGCTGATCGAGATTTACCGCAAGCTGCGCCCGGGCGATCCGCCCACGCTCGACACCGCGACTGCGCTCTTCGAAGGCATGTTCTTCGATCCGCGCAAGTACGACTTTTCGCGCGTCGGCCGCCTGAAGTTCAACATCAAGCTCTACGAGAACCAGGACGCGACCTCGCTCGACCATCGCACCCTGACTCCGGAAGACTTCTACGCGACCATCCGCTACCTGCTCAAGCTGCGCCGCAACATTGGCATGGTGGACGACATCGATCACCTCGGCAACCGCCGCGTGCGCGCCGTGGGTGAGCTGATGGAGAACCAGTTCCGCATCGGTTTGGTCCGCATGGAACGCGCCATCAAAGAAAAAATGTCCGTGTACCAGGAAATGTCCACGGCAATGCCGCACGACCTGATCAACGCCAAGCCGGTTATGGCGGCCATCCGCGAGTTCTTCGGTTCCTCGCAGCTCTCGCAGTTCATGGATCAGACCAACCCGCTCTCCGAGATCACGCACAAACGGCGTCTCTCCGCACTGGGGCCGGGCGGCCTGTCGCGTGAGCGTGCTGGATTTGAAGTTCGCGACGTTCATCCGACGCACTACGGGCGCATCTGCCCGATTGAGACGCCGGAAGGTCCGAACATCGGCCTCATCAGCTCGCTCTCGTGCTTCGCGCGCATCAACGAGTACGGTTTCATCGAGTCGCCGTATCGCAAGGTGCGCGATAGCCGCATGCTCGATTTCGTCCAGGTGACCAACGCCGGCGAAAGCGGCCTGCGGGTGGGCGATCACCTCGAAAAGAGCGAGGCCACCAAGCTCAACGACAAGCTGCGCAAAGAAAAGCAGCGTCAGATTGAGGTCGAGCCCTACTCCTTCTACCTTTCCGCGTGGGAAGAAGACAAGCACACCATCGCCCAGGCCAACGTTGAGCTCGATGAGAACGGCAACATCGTCGAAGAGCTGGTCAACGCCCGCAAGCAGGGCAACTTCGTCCTCGTGAACCGCAGTGAAGTCGACTACATCGACGTCAGCCCCAAGCAGCTGGTTTCGGTCGCCGCGTCGCTGGTTCCGTTCCTCGAGCACGACGACGCCAACCGCGCGCTGATGGGCGCCAACATGCAACGCCAGTCTGTGCCTCTGCTCGTATCTGAGGCGCCGCTGGTGGGTACCGGCATGGAAGGCGTCACCGCCCGCGACTCCGGCGCCGTCATCCTCGCCAAACGCAATGGCCTTGTCGACTCGGTTGACTCCGAGCGCATCATCGTCCGCGTGGAAGGCGAGCACCACCCCACGCAGCTGTCGCGTGAGGTGGGTTCGGACATCTACCAGCTGATCAAGTTCAAGCGGTCGAACCAAAACACCTGCATCAATCAGAAGCCGATCGTCCGCCAGGGCGACCGTGTTCTGAAAGGTCAGGTGATCGCCGACGGACCCTGCACCGAGCAGGGCGAGCTCGGGCTTGGCCGCAATGTGCTGGTAGCCTTCATGCCGTGGCGCGGTTACAACTTCGAGGACGCGATCCTGATCTCGGAAAAGCTGGTGCGCGAGGACTACTACACCTCGGTGCACATCGAGGAATTCGAGATCGAGGCGCGCGACACCAAGCTCGGCCCCGAAGAAATCACCCGCGACATCCCAAACGTCAGCGAGCATGCGCTGCGCGACCTTGACGAGAGCGGCATCATCCGCATCGGCGCCAAGGTTCACCACAACGACATCCTCGTCGGCAAGGTGACGCCCAAGGGCGAAACCCAGCTGACGCCGGAAGAGAAACTGCTGCGTGCGATCTTCGGTGAAAAGGCCGGCGACGTGCGCGACGCTTCCCTCACCTGCCCTCCGGGCATCGAGGGCACGGTGGTCGACGTCCGCATCTTCTCCCGCAAGGGACAGGAGAAAGACGAGCGCGCCCGGCAGATCGAAGCCGAGCAGATTGCACAGCTCGAAAAGAACCTCTCCGATGAGATCCGCATTCTCACCGACGAGCGGCTGAAGCGCCTCGAAGGCATCCTTGGCAACAAGGAAGTGCTGGCCGACCTGCACGACGAGCGCACCAACAAGCGCCTGCTTGCCAAGGGAGCCATCCTCGATCGCGACACCATCGAGCGCATCTCCACCCGTAACCTGAAGCGCATCCGCTACGCCGACAAGGATCCGCGCGTGAACGAGCAGATCGACGAGATCGAGGAAATGACCTCGCGTCAGATCGATGTGCTGCGCAAGATCACCAACGAGAAGATCGGCAAGCTGCAGAAGGGCGATGAGCTGGCGCCAGGCGTCATCAAGCTGGTGAAGGTCTACATCGCCATGAAGCGCAAGCTTTCCGTCGGCGACAAGATGGCCGGCCGTCACGGCAACAAAGGCGTCATCGCCCGGATCCTTCCGGAAGAAGACATGCCCTATCTGCCCGACGGCACTCCGGTGGAGATTGTGCTGAACCCGCTCGGCGTTCCCTCCCGTATGAACGTGGGTCAGATTCTGGAGACCCATCTGGGCTGGGCCGCGCACGACCTTGGCCAGCAGATCGCGGAGCTGGTGAAGAAGAATCAGGACGCGAACGAGATCCGTAAGGTGATCACCGCGAAGTTCGCCAACACGGCGGCCCTTCGCCAGCTGCAGGAGCTGGATGACACCCAGCTGCTGCGCGTAGCAGCCGGCATGAAGAACGGTATCTGGTTCGGCACCGCGGTCTTCGATGGCGCTCGCGAGGGCGAAATCAAGGCGCTGCTGTCCGCGGCCGGGCTGCCAACTTCCGGCAAGACCGAGCTCTTCGACGGCATGACCGGCGAAGCGTTCGAACAGCCGGCCACCGTGGGCTACATCTATATGTTGAAGCTCTCGCACCTGGTCGACGACAAAATCCACGCGCGCTCCATCGGCCCGTACTCGCTCATCACCCAGCAACCGCTGGGCGGCAAGGCGCAGTTCGGCGGGCAGCGCTTCGGAGAAATGGAAGTTTGGGCGCTCGAAGCTTACGGCGCGGCTTACATCCTCCAGGAGCTGCTCACTGCCAAGTCCGACGATGTCTTCGGCCGTACCCGGATTTACGAAGCCATCGTGAAGGGCGAAGCCGCGATCGAGCCGGGCGTGCCCGAGTCGTTCAACGTGTTGATTCGTGAATTGCAGTCGCTGTGCCTCGACGTCGAGCTGATCAAGCTGAAGGAAGGGCCCAACGACCAGAAAAAGCAGCCCGTGCCCGCACTGGCTGCCGCCGATTAACGGCTGTGGTAACGGGCGGAGTTATCTCCGCCCCGCCCAGTTTTTGAGTTACGGACCTGTCCACTGAGCAAGCGCTCCCGGAAATGGACAGGGCCTCGAATGAGATCCGGGAACGCAACCGCAGGGAGGTTGACCTTGTACCGTTCCAGCCCGTTCGAAATGACCAGCCCCATCACCGACTTTGACGCGATCCGCATCTCGCTCGCGTCTCCGGAAAAGATTCGCAGCTGGTCCCATGGCGAAGTCACCAAGCCGGAAACCATCAACTACCGAACTTTCAAGCCCGAGCGCGACGGCCTCTTCTGCGCGCGCATCTTCGGCCCGGTCACCGACTGGGAGTGCCTGTGCGGCAAATACAAGCGCATGAAGCACCGCGGCGTCATCTGCGACAAGTGCGGCGTCGAAGTCACCGTCTCCAAAGTCCGCCGCGAGCGGCTGGGCCACATTGAGCTGGCGTCTCCTTGTTCTCACGTGTGGTTCTTCAAAGGACTGCCTTCGCGCATCGGCCACCTGCTCGACATCTCGCTTCGCGACCTCGAGTCGGTTCTCTACTTCGAGAGCTATGTCGTGGTCGATCCCGGCGACGCACCGGTTCGCGAGCGCGAGATCGTCAAGGACGAGACGAAGTTCCGCGAGCTCGATCAGCAGTTCCGCCCCACCGGCTTCAAAGGCATGATGGGCGCCGAGGCGATCAAGGAGCTCCTCAAGCGCGTTAACGTCGACGAGCTCTCCGTCGAGCTGCGCGACCGCATGAAGGCGGAGACCTCGCTGCAGAAGCGCCTCAAGTTCGCGAAGCGCCTCAAGGTGGTTGAGGCTTTCCGCAAGTCCGGCAATAAGCCGCAGTGGATGATCCTCGACGTGATCCCCGTGATCCCGCCCGAGCTTCGCCCTCTGGTGCCTTTGGATGGCGGCCGCTTCGCGACCTCCGATCTGAATGATCTCTATCGTCGCGTCATCAACCGCAACAACCGGTTGAAGAAGCTGATGGACCTGCATGCGCCTGAAGTGATCGTGCGCAACGAAAAGCGCATGCTTCAGGAAGCCGTCGACGCTCTGTTCGATAACGGCCGTCGCGGCCGCGTCCTGCGCGGGGCCAATAACCGCCCGCTCAAGTCGCTGTCCGACACGCTGAAAGGAAAGCAGGGCCGCTTCCGCCAGAACCTGCTCGGCAAGCGCGTCGACTACTCCGGCCGTTCCGTCATCGTCGTCGGCCCCGAGCTGAAGCTGCACCAGTGCGGCCTTCCCAAAAAGATGGCCCTCGAGCTCTTTAAGCCGTTCATCTATCACCGGCTCGAACAGACCGGCCACTGCACCACCATCAAGCAGGCCAAGGAGATGGTCGAGCTGCAGGAACCGATCGTGTGGGACATCCTTGAGGAAGTCATCCGCGATCACCCGGTGCTGCTCAACCGCGCGCCTACGCTCCACCGCCTCGGCATTCAGGCATTTGAGCCGGTGCTGGTCGAAGGCAAGGCCATCAAGATTCACCCGCTGGTCTGCACCGCCTTCAACGCCGACTTCGATGGCGACCAGATGGCCGTCCACATTCCGCTCTCTCCTGAGGCTCAGGTGGAAGCCAGTGTGCTCATGCTGTCCTCGCACAACATCCTGTCGCCGGCGTCCGGGCAGCCCATCACCGTTCCTACCCAGGACATGGTGCTGGGTCTCTACTACCTCACTAAGTCCAAGAAGGGCGCCAAGGGTGAAGGCCGCGTCTTCGCCAACATCGAAGAGGTCCTCATGGCGCTCGAGATGAAGGAAGTCGAGACCCTGAGCCCCATCCGTCTGCGCTACACCGGCCCCGTGCTCGAAATGAGCACCGCCTACGACGATCAGGACCTCACCCACACTGAGCCGGTGCAGTACGACCGCCAGTTCATCTCCACCACCGTCGGCCGCGCCATCCTCAACGATGCGCTGCCCACCGAGATGCCCTACGTCAATGGCCTTCTCAAAAAGAAGGGCATCGGCCAGCTGGTGAACTACTGCTACCTCAACCACGGCCTCGAGCTCACTGTCACCATGCTCGACCGCATCAAGGACCTGGGCTTCCACTACGCCACCATCAGCGGACTTTCCGTCGGACTCGATGACATGGTCATCCCCGAAGCCAAGTACGCCACCGTGCGCGACGCGGAAAAGCAGGCCATCGGCGTCCAGCAGCAGTATCTCGACGGCGCCATCACCAACGGCGAGCGTAACAACAAGGTCATCCAGATCTGGTCGGCGGTCACTGAACGCGTGGCCGACGAGATGTTCGAGAACATGAAGCGCGCTGACAAAGAAGGCGCCATGAACCCGATCTACATCATGGCCGACTCCGGCGCTCGCGGATCGAAACAGCAGATCCGCCAGCTCTCCGGCATGCGCGGCCTCATGGCCAAGCCGTCGGGCGAAATCATCGAGACCCCCATCACGGCCAACTTCCGTGAAGGGCTCACCGTGCTGGAGTACTTCATCTCCACGCACGGCGCGCGTAAGGGCCTCGCCGATACCGCTCTTAAAACGGCCGACTCCGGCTACCTCACCCGCCGCCTTGTTGACGTGGCCCAGGACGTCATCGTCAGCGAGCGCGACTGCAAGACCGTCGAAGGCATCTACGTAACCCCCATCGTTGAGTCCGGCGAGATTATCGAGCCGCTGCGCGACCGCATCGTCGGCCGGGTCTCGCTCGAAAAGATCAAGGACTACGAGGGCGGCGTTATCGTCGACGTGAACCAGGAAATCACCGAAGACCTCGCATCGGCCATCCAGGCTGCGGGCATCGAGCGCGTCAAGATTCGCTCTGTGCTCACCTGCGAGTCGCGCCGCGGCGTCTGCATCCTCTGCTATGGCCGCAACCTCGGCTCCGGCCGTCTGGTCGAACTGGGCGAAGCGGTCGGCGTCATCGCCGCGCAGTCCATCGGCGAGCCCGGCACCCAGCTCACCATGCGTACCTTCCACATCGGTGGAACAGCTTCGCGTGTCAACGAGCAGTCGCGTCTGGAAGCCAAGAACGCCGGCGCCATCCGCTTCATCAACCTGGCTTCGGTCCGCAGCCGTCAGGGCGATCTGGTCGCCATGAATCGCTCCGGCTCCATCGCCGTCGTCGATGATCGCGGCCGCGAGAAGGAGCGCTACCAGGTCGTCTACGGCGCCCGCCTCAAGGTGGAAGAAGGTCAGAAGGTCGTCCTCGGCCAGGTCATGGTCGAGTGGGATCCCTACACCTTCGCCATCCTCACCGAGATTGGCGGCGCGGTGCAGTTCAAGGACCTGCAGGAAGGCATCACCCTCCACGAAGAAGTCGACGAGGTCACCGGCCTCTCGCGCCTCGTGGTCGCTGAGGCCCCCGACGAGAAGCGCCAGCCCGCCATCGTCATCAAGGGCCCCAAGGGCAACAAGCGCTACCTCATGCCCAGCCGCGCTCACCTCATGGTGCAGGACGGCGACGAAGTCTTCCCCGGCGATATCCTTGCCAAGATTCCGCGCGAAACCACGCGCACCAAGGACATCACCGGTGGTCTGCCTCGCGTCGTCGAGCTGTTCGAAGCCCGCAAGCCGCGCGAAACGGCCATCATCTCCGAGATCGATGGCGTGGTTCGCTTCGGCGAGGTCTCGAAGGGTCAGCGCCGCATCTACGTCACGGCCGACAACGGCGAGGAGAAGGAATACTCCGTGCCGCGCGGCGTGCACATCAACGTGCAGGAAGGCGAGCGCGTCCGCGCCGGCGAGCCGCTCATGGATGGGCCGCTCAACCCCCACGACATTCTTGCCGTGTTGGGCGAAAAGGAGCTGCAGGCTTACCTGGTGAACGAAATCCAGGAAGTCTACCGCCTCCAGGGCGTGGCCATCTCCGACAAGCACATCGAAACCATCGTTCGCCAGATGCTCCGCTGGGTGAAGATCGAGGAAGTCGGTGACTCCAGCTTCCTGCTCGAACAGCAGGTCGACAAGTTCCGCTTCCGCGAAGAGAAAGACCGCGTGATCGCCAACGGTGGCCGTCCGGCCGTCGGACGCCCGCTGCTGCTCGGCATCACCAAGGCCTCGCTCTCGACCGAATCCTTCATCTCCGCGGCGTCCTTCCAGGAGACCACGCGCGTACTCACCGAAGCCAGCATCAACGGCGCGGTTGACAACCTGCGCGGCCTCAAGGAAAACGTCATCGTGGGTCGTCTCATCCCCGCCGGAACCGGCATGGAGTTCTACCGCAACGTCCAGCTCTCACCGGAGCTGGAAGAAGCTGCGGCGAAGATCCAGCAGGAAGTCCAGACCGCCTGGGAAGAAGCCGAACGCGAGCTGGAGATGATGCGTCAGGAAGGCGAAGCCGAAGAAATGGCAGCGTCGGAGTAAACCTCGTCATCCTGAGCGAAGCGAAGGACCTTGCGTTTGCTCTTGGCTCCAAACAACAAGACAAAAGCCCGGCTCCGGCCGGGCTTTTGTCTTGCCTTCATTCTCTCAGGCCACGATGGGAGGCGGCGCGGCCGTCGCCCGCAACTGCGCCACCCGTCCCGCGACCACCAGGGTCGGGACCGCATCGGTGATCCAGGCCAGAGTCGCCGGTGACACCATTCCCATCGCGTACATGCATCCTTCCAGCAACGCGAGCGCCACGTATAGGCCGACGCCGGTCCTCGGCATGCGCAGCACCAGCACCAGGCACAGGCAACCGATCAGATCGCCGAAAACGATGTTCACCACCCATGGGCTCGCATAGCGCAGCGCAGCCAGCTCCACCAAATTGGGTAAGGCGTAAACCACCAGAGCAATGACCGCGAAAAGCAGCCCCACGTACTTCCGGTCGAGCCGGCGCACGAAGTTCAGAAATTGTTCCGATCGTCTTTCGCCATCCCGAAACGTGGCATAGCTCTTAAGCGCCGCGTCGCTGACCTTGGGCATCATGGGCTGTCCACACACATGCTGTGTTTCAAGCTCCGTAGCCGTGGTGAATCCCGCGGCCGTGCCCAGCGTTGTGAAGCAGCGCGTACAGATGATCACACAACGTCCATCCGAGTAATAGCGGCGGTAGTACCTCATGAGGTTGTCCCTGTCGGCAGGATATCAGTGCGGAAGACAGGCGGATGATTTCCGATATCTAAGCACAGACGAAAAGGGCCGCGCAACGGGAAATCCGATCCCACCACGGCCCTCGTCGTTCTTCGCAGCCCTCCAGCCCTGGTCAACCTGTGCACTACCGGCCCACCGAGGCAGTCTAGTGCTGTTTATGTCTCCAGTCCCAATACGCCTTCTTGTCCGCATCGCTGCGCTTGTTGAAGTCCACGTGGTCCCGGTGCGTGTCGTGTTCCCAGCGATTGTAGTAAACCGTCTCGCCGCTCCACACGTGATAGTCGCCGTAGTAGGGATCGTAGACGCGCGCGTGCGTTTCGCAACCCGTCGTCAGGAGCGGAGCCGCCAACGCCGCGGCCAGGAGGATCAAAGTGGACTTCCGAAGCAATGAACCCATGTGGTTCCTTTCGTTCTTTTAGTCGGCCCCATGGCCAACTTGCAGGATGCGTCGCCACTCACCGGGGGTTGCTCCGGTAGAGCTACACTACGTCGGGCGGGATCCCCGTCAATGCCCGAATATCGAGCGATTTTCGGCATTCATCAGCCACCAAACAACGCCTCCCTGCCTACGGGAATCGAATTCCCACGAGGAGTCAAAATGAACGCAATTTGCAGAGCTCTTGCTGTATCCGCCCTCGCCCTCACTCTCACCGGCGGCATGGCCGTCGTCGCCCAGGACCATCCCGATCAGGAGCATCACCAGCAATACGTGAAGCACAACGAATGGCACAAAGGCGCAAAAATCAACCACGACGACTGGGGCCGCGGCGAGCAGGTGGACTGGCATGCACACCACCTGAGAAAGCCGCCCGCCGGCTATGAGTGGCGTATGGTCGACGGCAACTGGGTTTGCGCCAACAATGACGGCGTAATCTTCTCCGTCGTGGTTGCGCACTAAAGCGCCCACAAACCTGCCCGTAAAGCAAAGAAGGCCCGGCCACCCGCCGGGCTTCTCTTTGCTCCGGATTATTGCCGCTCCAAAGCCGTCAACTGCCCTGGAAGGATTGAACTCTGGCCAGATGAAACCGGTGGGTCTTGGTTACCCAAGTGATGCACGACCGGTATGGGCCAGCCTGGTATTCATGAAACTCAGCAGAAGAAATTCCGTCAGACAAACAGGTAAAATCTCACAAAGCGGATTTGTCATGTCCGGACATGACTGCGTCGAGCGCTCCCGGACCCGGTACGCATCCTGCTCAGGAGATTCACCGGCAGCCCTCCCTCTGGAATGATTTGCACTGTAGCGGCCCACAGCTGCGCTCCGGAGAAAGGGGCCTATGCCACCAACCCGCTTCAGTGTCGTCATCACCTGCTACAACCACGCTGGATACATCGGCGACGCGGTGGACTCAGCTCTGGGTCAGTCCCATACGCCCTCTCAGGTGATTGTTGTGGACGATGCCTCGACGGATACCTCCGTCCAGGTTCTCCGCCGTTATGGCAACGCCATCACCCTCATCGCGCATTCTGAAAATCAGGGCATTTCAAAAGCTCGCAATGCGGGGACCGCTCCAGCCACCGGAGATTACCTCGTCTATCTCGATGGCGATGACATACTCAAGCCGTGGGCGCTCGCAGCCTACGAACAGCTGGTGCAAGCCCGTCACGCAGCCATCATTCTCGCTTCACTCAGCTGGTTCGAGGGCTCTCCACCTGTCTGCACAGAGAACGATTTCCCCCACTCCATCGATTTCGTCGAATTCAAACGGCTGGCCGACAAGGATCGAACATTCCGCAGCAGCGCCAGCGCCATCGTTGTAGAACGCCAGAAAATCCTGGATGTTGATGGCTGGACCGAAACCGTCGCCTTCATGCAGGATCACGATTTGCTCGCCAAACTGGCGGAAACCGGGCCTGCTATCCAGATCCTGTCTCCAGCCACCGTCTTTTACCGGTCGCATGCTTCCAATAATTACAAAGACACAGGCAGGCTCCTGAAGGACTGCTATAACCTGATGGCCGCCTGGCGCAGCCGCCCGGAAAGCCGAGCTTCTGCACGTAATCTGGTAGGCGGCCCTGTGTTCTTCGTGCTGCGGCGTGCCTGTGCAGCAAAACTCTATAGGGAAGCTGCTCGCGTGTTTGCCCGCAGTTGGCTCGTCGTTGGCGCAGCCGCCCTGGCTCGCCTGCGAGCGCTCGTCTTCGGGCGCCATCCTTCCCAGACTCTCGCTGTGGACTTCAAACAGACCCACAGTCCTTCACCCGCAGCCAGGAGTGAGTGCGTGACACAATGAGATTTGCGTATTGATCCCTGGCCGCGCTCAGGGCCAGCGCCCAAAAAGCCGAAGGGGCGAGTTCCCTTGCGGGTTCTCGCCCCTTCTTCCGATTTATCGAAGATCTGGCTTCGGCTACCTGATCACGCCCTGTTGCTGCCGGTTTCACCCGAGCCTGCGAGGTTGCCCCCGCGCTCCCGAATGCTTCCGTCAACCCATCTGACGCGTGAGCTTCTTCGCCGCCATCCGCAGGGTCCCGGTTGCCCGGTCCTCCTGCTGAAACCCCCGGTTTCCCGTGAGCTTCCTGAGCCGCGTTAACCGCTGCTCCTGACCGCTTCGTTCCGCTCTCTTCTTCAGGAGGATTGCTCCTCCGTTGAAAGAATCATTACACAGAATTGCGTTCCCGCAAGTCCTTTATTTCTGTGGATATCCGGGGATTTATGTGCAAATTTGCTCCCTGATTCCAGCCTCTGCACCACCTCCTGTGCAAGGCCTCTCTGCGCAGCCCGGACATCGTGTTCGCCGGCTCCGTCAATGCTATTTGTAACTATGACAGTCACATTTATAACTGTGCATCGCCCCTGGCAATTCACTGCTTCGTATTCAGCACCGCTGCGAGCCTCGCGTCCCGCTATTCGAATCCCACTCGCGCAAACTATTCTCTGTTGGCGCATCACTGGCTACAATGTTCCTTCGCTTCATCCCGGATTTCATCTGTCTTGAATCGAGGCGCAATCCATGGCAACGGAAAAGCTTTCTTTCGCCGGTCTCTCCGACTGCATCCGGCTCTCCAACGGCACAACCGACCTCATCGTAACCACCGCCGTGGGCCCGCGCATCCTCTTCTACGGCGCCAAAGGCGGTCAGAACCACCTCGGCAGCTTCCCTGAAAACGCTGTGAAAACCGCTCTCGGCACCTGGAAGCCGTATGGCGGCCACCGGCTCTGGGTTTGGCCCGAGCTGTTTCCCGCCACCTACGCGCCCGACAACACACCGATCCAGCATCGTGCGCACGGCGATCTGAGCCTCACCCTGCATGCACCCGCCGATGGCGCCTCCATCGAAAAGCAGGTGCGCATCACCCTCGCCCCCTCCGGCTCCACAGTTCAGCTCGAACACACCATCACCAGCCATGCGCTCTGGCCCATCGACATCGCCATCTGGGCCATCACCATCATGCAATCCGGCACCGGCATCATTCCGCGCGTACCGTTCCAGTCGCACGACGACTACGCGCCTGTGACCCAGCCGCTCGCCCTCTGCGCCTTCACCGACCTCCAGGACCCGCGCTTCACCCTCGGCCTCAAATACATCCTGCTGCGCGCCGATCCCGCGCGCGCGAATGCCCAGAAAGTTGGCCTGCGCAACAAAGAGGGATGGTGCGCTCACCTGCTCGGCAACGAGCTCATGGTTAAGCGCTTCACCCACCACAACCGCGCCGACTATCCCGACTACGGGGTGAACACCGAGGTCTACGTCGAAGGCGCTTTCCAGGAAGTCGAGCTGATGGGACCGCGCCGCGTGGTCTGGCCCGGCGAGTCGATCACCCTCAACGAGGAGTGGCATCTCTTTGAGGGCATCAAGGCCGATGGCACCGATCTCGATCAGCTCGATCACGCTATCACCCCGGCCATTCAGTCCGTTCTTTGAATCGATCCTGCTGCCGTCCCCACGGAAATATCCTGCGGTCAAAACCCGTGAAGGAGAACGACCTTGAACCGTTTCGCCGCAGTATTCCCTGTGTCTCTTGCTCTGCTGCTTGGAGCTGTTGCCCAAACGCCGATACCCACCAGAACTCCAACCATCGACCAGTCGCTCGAAATCCGCAGCGTGGCCGCTCCGCGAATCTCTCCAGATGGCAAGCGCGTGGTGTATGAGCAGTCACGAACGAACTGGGACGCCAACGCCTTTGAAACCGATCTGTGGCTGGCCGACGCGGCTACCGGAGAACGCCACCTGCTGACGGTGATGGCCAAATCGAGCAGCGATGCAAAGTGGTCGCCCGATGGCCGCTGGATCGCCTTTCTCTCCAACCGCCCCGCACCGCTACCCGGTTCCCCCGCAGACAAGAGGCAACTCTACGTGATGCCCGCCGATAGCGGCGAAGCGCAACAGCTCACCAAAATGGAGAAGGGCGTCAACTCCTTCGAATGGGCTCCGGATTCCGCCACAATCGCCGTTGCCGCGGCCGCTCCCGATACCAAAGCGATGAAAGATCGCAAAGAGACCTTCGGCGACTACCACGTGGAGCACGCGGACTATGAGACCGTCCATCTGTGGCTCGTCGGTCTGCCGAAAACGGATGCGGCAGGCCGCACCACTCCGCCCTCAGATCCCAAACTGCTCACCGCCGGCGATTCGTTCAGCGTGACCGGCGACTTCTCATTTTCCCCCGACGGAAAACGCATCGCCTTCAGCGCCCAACGCGATCCCGACCTGATCTCGGCGTTCAGCGCCGATATCTATACGGTTGCCGTAGCCGACGGCGCGGTGAAGAAAATCGTCGATACGCCCGGGCCTGACAGCAACCCCCACTGGTCCCCCGATGGTGCGCAAATCGCGTACGTCACTTCCAACGGCAGCAAATTCTTCTTCTATACCAACAGGCGCATTGCCGTAGTCCCCAGCGACGGTGGCGCTCCCCACGTCGTCAGTTCCACCTTCGACGAGGACGCCGACCTGCTCCGCTGGGCGCCGGAGGGAATCTATTTCTCCGCGTTACAGAAGACCGCCTCCTCTTTGTTCCTGCTCGACCCAAAAACCGAAACCGTGAAACCGATCGATCTGCCGGGAGCGGAAATCGCGACCCAATTCTCCTTTTCAAACGACTTCAGGCATGTGGCTTACCGCGGCACGGCAGCCAATCGATACGCCGAGATTTACTGCGCCGACTTGCCGGCCACCTCGCCCGTCAAACTCACCAAAGCCGGTGAGCAGTTCTCCGGTTTCGACCTTGCGAAGCGCGAGGTCATCCACTGGAAGTCGGGTGACGGAACGGCGATCGAAGGCATTCTCTACAAACCTGCCGACTTCGATCCAACCAAAAAATATCCTCTGCTGGTCGTCATCCACGGTGGTCCCACCGGCATCGACATGCCCGCCATCAGCGCCGACCGCTACTATCCCATCGAGCGGTTCATCGCCAAAGGCGCGCTCGTGCTGCGCCCCAACTACCGCGGCTCAGCCGGATATGGCGAGAAGTTCCGCTCCCTGAATGTCCGCAACCTCGGCGTCGGTGACTACGCCGACGTGATCTCCGGCGTCGACTCCCTCATCGCTCAGGGCTTTGTCGACAAAGATCGCGTGGGCGCGATGGGCTGGAGCGAGGGGGGCTATATCTCTGCCTTCATCACCGCTTCGAGCGACCGCTTCAAAGCCGTCTCCGTCGGCGCCGGCATCTCCGACTGGATGACCTACTACGCCAACACCGACATCACCCCATTCACCAGGCAGTATCTCCGCGCCACACCCTGGGATGATCCCGACATCTATAAAAAGACCTCGCCCATCAGCTACATCGCCAAAGCGAAGACGCCCACTCTGATTCAGCAAGGCGGCTCCGACCACAGAGTTCCCGTTGCCGACAGCTTCGAATTGCGGCAGGCTCTCGAAGACCACGGCGTCCCCGTCAAAATGGTCATCTACGACGGCTTCGGCCACCCGATCGACAAACCCAAACAGCAGCGCGCCGTCATGGAAGAGAACGAGAACTGGTTCGATCACTACATCTGGGGCGATCCACTCGCCACCTCCCTGACACCCTCTGTGCCAACCTCGACAAAACCCGCGACTCCGTAATCTTCTGCAGCCATCCTCTAACCCTCCCCAGAGCGCCCCTACTGGTCGCTGTCGTCGTCTTCCACCAGCACCGCCGAAGTCCCCTCCAGGTCGAAGCTCACCACGGCCGCGCCCGCAGGCTGAAAGCTCACCCGCAATGGCTCGCGTTGCCACACTGCCGCCGCGCACGCGGCAGGCGGATGATCCGCCGCATCCCAGGGACCCAGCTTTTTAGCCAGCAGCGGCCGCCGCGCCTCTGCCTGCGCCACCACGGCAAACAGCTGTTTCCCCGTTACGTTGAGCCCACAATAGGCCGCGTAGTCGCGAAACCAGACCGCCTCCGAAACCGCAGGGTCAAAGTCCGGCAAGCGCAGCGCCGCCACCTTGCCGGTCGTCCGGTCGATCAGCAGCCACGGGCCCCGTTGCCAAACCCAGCGCTCTTCTCGATCGCTGGGCAGCGTGTCGTTCAGCCGCACCGCGCGCCGCACCGCAAAACTGCGATCGGTCACGTCGTGCGAGTCGCCGGTGGTCCACTCCTTCACCTTGCCATCCACCAGCAGCGGACGTACCTTCAGTTCGGTTTCGTCCTTCTTTGCGCCAGCCGGGTCGCCGGAGGTTGAATACGGCTCCCGCCGCGGTGGGCCCAACGCCACCGTGTGCGGTTTTGCCGCGCACCACGCCATACCCGGCAACAAAAGCATCATCGCCAGCGCGTAACCAGATTTTCGGGGGATCATGACTGCAGGCTATGAGAGAACCTGCGCCTGCGACAGGTCACAGAAGTACTTTCTACTGACTTGCGTGATCGGCTGCGGTGGCCGCAGCCGCGGAAGTGACTGCGTGCTGCTGCGCCTCATCGGCCAGAACTCGCCCGCTCCTGTACCGCCAAACTGCCCAGCCGGCTCCAATCAGAAGAAGCAGCAGAACCACCAGGCTGCCCCGGCGGAGCCGCGGAAATCTCCGGGCCGCCTTCGGGCGCGATCGGCCCACATTCTGTGCGAATTCCGACCAGTCCCCTTCGCTGTGCCCGTGCTCCTGGGTCGCGGTCACAAAACGCTCTACCCAAACCGCCTCATCCAACCCAACGGTCCGAGCGTATCCGCGCACAATCCCCTTGCTCAAAATGCCACCAGGCAGAGCGTCAAACTTTTCGTTTTCAAGGGCGGTCAGGTAACGTGTGATTACCTTGGTCTTCTCGCTGATGGTCTCCAGCGCGACACCCCGAGACTCGCGTTCCCGCCGCAGCTCTTCGCCAAAGTGCCCCACGTCAAGCGTCCTTCCTGGGGGATTTGCCACTACAAGATAAGGCCGAAACGCGGCCTGCGTCAAAGAAAATAGGACAACCGGTTACTTTTTTGCATTTCGCAAATCATAGTACCAAAGTAACTTTTTCTGCAAATCCCCCGCTCGGGCCATGCCAGGCATCCACCTGTGTTATAGCAGGACGGGCATTACCGGCACAGTCAACTTGCTCCTCGCCGGCCCTCGTCCCTGCAAGCCTTTGTTACCCTGTTACTTCTCGCCTCATCCAACCCACCAGATGAATAAGCTCGTCCTCGGCAACATCCTCTACCGCCCCGTCCGCTCCGCCATCAGCGTCCTCGCCGTCGCCATCGAGGTCATCATGATCCTTTCCATCGTGGCCATCATGGTGGGGCAAATCCAGGGGGCGGCCAACCAGACCAGCGGCATTGGAGCCGACATTATGGTGCGCCCGCCCAACGCCAGCAATTTCAGCGGCCTCAGCGACGCAGCAGTCCCGGCGAAGATTGCCCCGGAGGTCCTTGCCAGGCTCCCCCACGTTGCCGTCGCATCGCCGAGCATTGCCAAGCTGGACACCAGTGGAACCGTCCAGACCATCTTCGGCATTGACTACCCCACCTATAACGCTCTTCGCCCCTTTGTTTTCCTCGCCGGTCGCCCACCCACCGGTCCCGATGACGCACTGGTCGACGATCTCTACGTCCGCAGCCACCACGTTCAGCTGGGGCAAACCATTCAGGTCCTCAATCACCCCTTCCGCATCTGCGGCATCGTCGAGCACGGCAAAGGCAGCCACATTTTCGTTCCCATTCACACCCTCGGGACGCTGAACGGCACGCCCGACAATGCATCCGTCTTCTATATCCGCACCGACATTCCGAAAAACCAGCAGGCGGTCATCGACGAAATCCAGCACACCCCCGGTATGAGCACGTATTCGACCCAGACCCTCGCCGAATGGATGGGAACGATGACGCCAGAACACCTGCCCGGCTTCACCATCGCCCTCAACGTCGTCATCAGCATCGCCGTCATCGTCGGCTTCCTGGTCATCTTCCAGTCCATGTACACGGCGGTCATGGAACGCACCCGCGAGATCGGCATTCTGAAGTCGCTGGGCGCCTCGAAGCTCTACATCGTGAACCTGGTGCTGCGCGAGGCGGTCCTCGTGGCCATCGCAGGTGTCCTCCTCGGCCTTCTCGCCACCCAGGGGCTGAAGCTGTTTATGGACGTCCGCTTTCCGACCGTCACCTTCTTCCTCTCAGCCCAGTGGCGCATCAACGGAGCCATCATCGCTCTGGTCGGATCGATCCTGGGCGCGCTTTATCCCGCCTGGAAAGCCGCCCGGAAGGACCCCATCGATGCCTTGGCCTACGAATAGCTAATTCAGCTAAAATAGCTATATTGGCGAGGTGTGAAGATGGTCAAAATGACGTCCGTCCAGGCGCAGAACCGATTTGGCGAATTGATCGACACAGCCCAACGCGAACCTGTGGCTATCACCCGCCACGGCCGAACCGCAGCCTTCGTCGTCTCACCGCGCGACATGGAAGAAATCCTCCGAGAACGCGAACGGCGGAACAAGGCAGTCGCTGCCTATGATGCCTGGCGAGAAAAAACCAGGAATATGGTAAAACCGGCAGCCGCAGAGCTGACCAACGAAGAGGTCAATCGTCTCGTTCATGAGCTGCGGTGAGCGAGCGGATTGTCTTCGATACCAGCACGCTGGTTGGTGCTGTGTTGCGACCGGAATCGGTCCCCGACCTCGCTCTTAGAAAAGCGCTCCAGTTCTCGGAGGTTTGTGTCAGTGTAGAGACCCTTGCTGAATTGGAGATGGTGCTGGACCGGGCGAAGTTCGATCGCTATACCGAGCGACAACGGCGCCACATTTTCATGGAGAGTTTTCGAAGCGATTGTTTCCTCTTCGCCGTGGCCGACCCTGATCCCGCCTCCCTCGACCCACCATGCCGCGACCCGCGTGACACCAAGTTCCTGGCGCTGGCTTTGGCTGCCCATGCGGATGCCATTGTCAGCAGCGACGAAGACCTGCTCATCCTCCATCCCTGGCGCGGCATCCCGATCCTGACCCCGGCGCAATTTCTTTCGAAATAGCCAGGTACCATCAAGACCGCTCCCGCCGGATCTACTGCCGAGCATCGCTGGCACGCCGTGGCCGAAATTGCAGGAACCTCTCCGAGATGAACCACGCCGCGATGCCAGCCAGAACGACCTCTACACCGAAGACCAGGCCTGTCCTCTTCAGCTGAAAGTAATAGTCCGCCCAGAGAAGCAACGCGCCCAATACAGCGAGGTAACTGCACCAGCCCGCGATGAACACCGCCAACCGCAACAGCATCGCGGACAGGATTGAGGCCACCCACCGCGCAATGACCCACGTCAAAATGCCTCCCGCGACGCCGGTCACAGCCCCTCCGCAGAAAAAGGCGATCAGCGTGCCGCGACCCATCGGGCTGGACACGCCGGCCCCGGAGAAGCGAATCCAAAGTGCGCCGGCGCCGAGGCCCATCAATGAAAAGGGGCCAGCGCCTACGATGCCCGTCGGAATGGGGAGCGCCCACCCTCGCGCCCTCGGCACCACCGAAAATGCACTGAACACAACGGCAGCCAAAAAGATAAAGGGCGCCGCATAGAGAATCTGCATGGCGCCCCATTATCACTCGTTTTTTTGATGGCTTTTTACTTGTCCGTCAGCGCCTCAACTCCAGGCAGCTTCTTCCCTTCCAGAAACTCGAGGCTCGCGCCCCCCCCCGTCGAGATGTGCCGGATCTGGTCCGCGACCCCAGCCTGCTTCACCGCCGCCACGGAGTCGCCGCCGCCGATGATCGAAATCGCGCTCTTGTTGGCCGCCACCGCCTTCGCAATCGCCGTCGTCCCCTTCGCGAACGCCGGCATCTCGAAGACCCCCATCGGTCCGTTCCACACGATGGTCGCCGCCGCTCCAACTTCCTTCTCAAACAGCGCTACCGTCTTCGGCCCAATGTCCAGCGCCATCCACTCCGCCGGGAACGGCCCATCGCCTTCGAAGTTCTTTGTAGCCGCATCGGCAGCAAACTTGTCAGCCAGAATGTGATCCACAGGCAGCAGGAACCGCACCTTCTTCGCCGCCGCTTTGGCGAGCGCTTCCTTCGCCACGTCGATCTTGTCCGCTTCCAGCAGCGATTTCCCTACGTCCTGCCCCTTCGCTTTCAGGAAGGTGTAGGCCATCCCGCCGCCGATCAGCAGCGCATCCACTTTATTGAGCAGGTTGTCGATCACCTCAATCTTGTCCGACACTTTCGCCCCGCCCAGAATCGCGATAAACGGCCGCGCCGGCGCCTCCAGTGCCTTGCCCAGGTAGGTCAGCTCTTTCTCCATCAGCAACCCTGCTGCGGATTGCTTCACAAAGTGCGTGATCCCCTCTGTCGAAGCATGCGCGCGGTGCGCCGACCCAAACGCGTCATTCACGTAAATGTCGCACAGCGACGCCAGCTGTTTCGAAAACTCCGCATCGTTCTTCTCTTCCTCGGGATGGAAACGCAGGTTCTCCAGCAGCAGCACCTGCCCTGATTCCAGCTGCCGCGCCAGCTCCTTCGCAATGTCACCCACGCAATCGGGCGAAAACGCCACATTCGTCTTCTCGCCCAGGCGGTGATCCAGCAGCACTCTCAGGCGGTCCACGACAGGCCGCAGGCTGTACTTCAGGTTCACCTTGCCCTTGGGCCTTCCCAGATGCGAGGCCAGAATCAGCTTCGCCTTGTGTCGCAGCGCATATTCGATCGTCGGCAACGTCTCCTTGATCCGCGTGTCGTCGGTGATCTCCGAGCCGTCCTCGGTGAGCGGCACGTTGAAGTCCACGCGCATGAAGACGTGCTTGTGCGCCAGGTCCACATCGCGAATCGATAGCTTCGTCATAACTCCCTCGGTCTCCACTGCGCTCGCCATGTCCCATCCCCCTTCTTGATTTCAGTTCAGCGGCGCCGAATGCACCACTGCTTCGGCCTCGATCTCCACGTGCCAGGTCGGCTGCAGCAGTCCGGCCACCACCACCATGGTCGCCGCCGGCCGAATTGTCCCAAAAAACTCCCCATGCGCCTTGCCCACTTCTTCCCAAACGTCGGCGCTGGTTAGATAAATCCGCGTACGCACCACATCCTCGAGCGTCGCCCCTGCCTTTTCCAGCGACCCGCGAATAATCTCCAGAATATGCCGCGTCTGCGTCGTGGCATCGGCCAGGTCGGCACCCACCGGCCCCGTGCCGGATACATAAACGCACTGCCCCGCCCGCACGGCACGAGAAAACCCGATCACCGCTTCATACGGTGACGTCCCTGCGATATTCAGTCTCATTAGATTCTCCGCGGATCAGGGGCCGTCTGCGGCCCCCAATCCCGTTGCAGAGATAAGCTACAGGCCCTTCTTCGCCAGGAAGAGGATCAGATCCCGCACCCGGCAGGAGTAGCCCCACTCATTGTCGTACCAGCTGATCACCTTTGCCATATTGCCCACGACCTTGGTCAGCGGAGCATCCACGATGGAAGACAGTGGATTGCCCTTGAAGTCGCTCGACACCAGCTCATTCGAATCGACGCCCAGGATGCCCTTCAGCTCACCATCGGCCGCCGCCTTGAACGCTGCGTTGATCGTGTCCTTTGTGATCGGCTTCTCCGCGAGGAAGGTCAGATCCACCACCGAGACGTTCGGCGTGGGCACGCGAATCGCGAACCCGTCCAGCTTGCCCTCAACTTCCGGGATCACCAGCTTCAGAGCCTTGGCCGCGCCCGTCGACGTCGGAATCATCGACAGCGCCGCAGCACGCGCCCGCCGCAGGTCCTTGTGCGGGAAGTCCAGAATCACCTGGTCGTTGGTGTAGCTGTGGATCGTCGTCATGATGCCGGAGACAATCCCGAATTTCTCCACCAGCACCTTCACCACCGGCGCCAGACAATTCGTCGTACACGATGCGTTCGAGATAATGTTGTGCTTCGCCGGATCGTACTTCTTCTCATTGACCCCAAGAACAACCGTCAGATCCTCATTCGTGGCCGGAGCTGAGATGATCACCTTTTTCACCGGCCCGCGCAGGTGCGCCTTGGCCTTGGCGCCATCGGTAAAGTGCCCAGTGGACTCGACTACGATCTGTGCGCCCACCGATTCCCACGGCAGCAGCGCCGGATCCTTCTGCGCGAAAACCTTCAGCTTCTTTCCGTCGATCGAGATGAAATCCTCGCCCGCCTCGATGTCGTTCTTCAGATTCCCCAGGATGGAGTCGTACTTCAGCAGGTGCGCCAGCGTTGCCGGGCTGGTCAGATCGTTCACTGCAACGAATTCCAGATCAGGGTTCCCAAGCGATGCGCGAAACACGTTGCGCCCAATGCGCCCAAACCCGTTGATGCCTACCTTCACAGCCATAGAAAATCGTCTCCTTGCTGCCTCAATTTTTCAGCATGCGTGCTACAACTCGATGTGATCCGGATCACTTGATTTTTACTGTCCAAAACGCCCGGAACCACCCAATTACCGATGCTAGCACCGCAGTCAAGGTAAAAACGGTAACCACTCCGGAAACACGTGGATTTCCCATGCCCATCGTCACGTCTTTTTCACAGAAAAAGCGTGCCTTAGCAGGCACATAACACCACTGTGCGTTTGATCCACACCCGCGACTGTGTTACACCCTGGATATGCGCCTGTGGTTGCGCGATCGCATGAGACGACGCTCGAAGCGTGGGCCCAACACCTCAGAGTCCACCGGAAAAATTGGGCAGGAACTGCCCCAGAATCAGCCAGCACCTCTCCAACCCTCCTATCACGGCGGCGCTGCTCCCCCACCCGAGGACGAGGAGCCGGAAACCGAAGCCGTTTCCGCCGCGCCGGCTTCTGCCCCTGCACCCGCCACTGCCAAGGCCCCCGCAAAGCCAGTCGCTGCCATTGCCGCGGCAGCCGAGACCGAACACAAGGTCGTAGTAGAAACCCAGCCCGAGTCCCTCTCCACTCCTCCGCCCGAACCCGTCTCGAGCGCCACCAAAGGAGCGCGCGGCTTCGTCGTCCTCACCATCGGCCTGCCCGGCTCCGGCAAAACCACCTGGTTCAAGCGCCGCGGCGTCACTCCGCTTTCGAGCGATCTGCTCCGCTCCCTGCTCTTTGACGACATCACCGAGCAGCGCTGGCAAGGCCTCGTCTTCTCCACCCTGCGCTCGCTCCTCCGCGCCCGCCTTATCGCCAAAATGCCGTGGAACTACGTCGACGCCACCAACCTCTCGCCCCACGAGCGCCGCCAGTGGATCAAGATGGCCAAAAGCTTCGGCTACGACGTCCAGGCCGTCTTCTTCGACGTGCCCCTCGAGATTTGCATGGAGCGCAACCACCGCCGCGAGCGCACCGTCTCCGACGACGTCATGAAGAAGATGGCCGAGCGCCTCCGCCCACCCGACTTCAAAGAAGGCTTCTCGAAGATCACCGTCGTGCGCGTCAAAGGCGCGGCTCCAGGAGCGGGAACACCGGCCGAAGAAGAGTAGCTTTCCCGCGTCTACGCAACCGCGATCACGACTTTGCCCCGAGCGTGACCGGACTCGACATGGCGCACAGCTTCTGCGGTTTCACGCAAAGAACAGGTGCGGTCGACAACCGGAATTACTGTCCCTCTTTGCACCAGATCGGCGAGAATCGCCAGATCCTCGCGATTGATTTTAGCCAGCAGACCAGGCATTTTCCGACTGCTAAACCATGATCGAACCGCACTCCGAAGCAAGCCCGCCATCATATCCGCAGTGCTCCGGTCCGGGCCCCCGCCCCCGCACGAGATGTACGTGCCGCGCGTCTTGACGGAGCGCAGGCAGTCGCCAAGCGAGCGATTGCCCACCAGATCGAACAGCACATCGTAGCGCTCAGCGGAACCGGCAAAATCCTCGCGGGTGTAGTCGATCACTTCGTCTGCTCCAATCGACCGCAGCAGTTCCACATTCCTGGTGCTGCACACCCCGGTCACCCGCGCGCCCAGCGATTTGGCAATCTGCACGGCAAAAGTTCCCACCCCGCCCGCTGCACCGTTGATGAGAACGGTCTGCCCCGCCTGCACTTTTGCTTTGTCGCGCAGGCCTTGCAGCGCGGTGATTCCCGCGATGGGCAAACACGCGGCGTGTTCAAACGAAATCTCCTGCGGCTTCACGGCAAGCTGCGTCGCAGGGGCGCAGGCGTATTCCGCAAAAGAACCCTTGGCCGTGCCGAAAACGGCATCGCCCACCTTGAATGCTGCAACCCCGGCGCCGACCGCTTCAACGACCCCGGCAACATCGGCGCCCAGCCGCGGAAACTTCGGCCTGCGTATTCCTGTGAGCAGGCGGATGCCCGAGGGCGCGCCGCGAAGGAAGTGCCAGTCATACGGATTCACCGAGGCGGCGTGAACCCGGATCAGAACCTGGTCTTCAGCCGGAGTGGGCTTTGCAATTTCCTGTAATTCGAGCACATCCGGCGAACCGTAACGGTGATAGACGATTGCTTGCATCGCCCGAACCCACCTCGAGATCTTGCCGGCAATCATACGCGCAGCCGCAGGACAAAGATGTGCAATCGCGAGTCTCAAAACAAGAACCCTGGGCACCAAGTCCGGAACGCTGGGTTTGCTGTCCAGGCTCGCGCCCCATCGATTACGCCACCGCGCTCATTTCTTCGCAGGCGTGCTCAGCGCTGTCCATACATTCTGCCGGCTTCAGCGAACGCATCGCCGCCCAGGAATACGGCAGCTCGCGCCCACAATCCAGGCACACCGTATAGCAGCTCTTCTTCAGCGTGAATGGACGCGTCTGGTTGGAATGAACGCATTCAAGAAACGATTCGAGCCAGGCACCAATCATCCTGTTCCTCCCTCTCACCTCGGCCATGCTCATCGAGTTGCGTGGCCGAATCGTCGGAGCCGATCGGGAACCTTCCCGACCTTTCCGGAGATGGGCCAAACGTAGCGCGATGGCTTCAGACCTGGCTATGGCCCAATCGCCTCAACAGGATAGCCTCGCAGTAATTGCCAGCTAAACCGCAATAACCCCCGTGGCGGGTACCGGGGTTCCGGCCCACCGGATTGGACAACTCCGTACTTTCCGTATTGCTGGTGATGCGACGCCGGGCAACCCCCAAAAAGCCTCTCATCCTGTGGAGTGGAGCGAACGAAGGATCTGCGGTTGCATCTCCTCTGCCATGACCACACGCCGATATATCAACACTGATCTTCCAACGAGCCTTGGCGATTGCCCGCGCGTCGTCGGAGATGATGGGCAGGATCGCTCAAGGTCCGGAAGACGTGAAAAAATCGGTCAGGACCGTAAATGAGAAGAGGGTCAGCGAGAACACCAGAAAGGGACGAACCCGCGGCGCGCGGCAGGAACTACATAACGCCGAGCGGGTTGCAGCGTCTCAAAGATGAGCACCTGTTTCTGCTCACCAGAGACCGCCCCGCCGTAGTGGAGGTGGTGGCGTGGGCTGCCGGCAACGGTGATCGCAGCGAAAACGCCGATTATCAGTACGGCAAGCGACGGCTGCGGCAGATCGACGGGCGGATTCACTTTCTCACCAAGCGAATTGATGCCGCAGAAGTTGTGGACCCGGAAGCTCCGAGGACGGGGCAGGCGAGAACGAGGGCATACTTCGGGGCGACCGTGCGCTATGCCAATGCGGCTGGAGCCGAGCGGATCGTCAGCATCGTAGGCACCGACGAAGTCGATCTCAGGCGTAACCACATCAGTTGGATGTCACCTCTGGGACGTGCATTGATGAAGTCGGCAGCGGGCGACAGCGTAATTCTCCAGGCACCGAGCGGGATAGAACACCTGACGGTGCTGGAAGTGCTCTACCAACGCATTTCGGTGGAACCGTTCCGCGAACCACCCGGATCTGAAGAATCCGCAAAGGGGCGACCTCGCCGGCGTTCACAAGACGATGGAGAGACGAAACGGAAAATTGGTGAAGGGCGATGACCGCAAGAAAACGCATCGGCCTTTGGCAAGCGACGGGAGATGAGTTGCATCGTCAGGAAAAACGGATCCCGTCACGGTCCCCGCTGAGCCGATAGACCTCGAACGCCCACCCCGCATCCAGATCGGCCGTCGGAACCGCCGCCACCGCTTCCTCTGCCGGCTTGCCCTGCGCCTTCAGCTTCTCCTCGCGATCCGCGATCAGAGTTCAGGGAGCAAAATGCATACTTGACACCGCCCGATAATCCACTACCATATGGTTGTGGATAAGCTGGATGCGACATTTGCGGCTTTGTCTGATCCAACCCGCCGGGCCATGATCGAACGGCTCTCCCATGGGCCTGCCTCTGTGCATCGGTTGACGGAACCGTTTGCACTTTCGCAGCAGATGATTTCAAAGCATATTGCCTGCCTGGTGCGGGCTCGGATTGTCATCAAGACGAAGCGTGGACGAGAGAGCGTATGCACGCTCAGGCCCAGGGCGATCAAAACAGTCAGCGACTGGGCGATTAACTATCGCCGCTTCTGGGAAGAGCGTTTCGACAAGCTGGAAGTGGTTGTGAATCAAATGAAAAAAGAGGAGGTCGGAAATGACACAAAACACGGTTAACGAGACAGAGCGGATGGTTGTCACAAGAGTTTTTGATGCCCCACGCGAATTGGTTTGGAAGGCGTGGACAGACCCGAAGTACATCATGCAGTGGTGGGGACCGAAGGGCTTTACGGCGCCTGTTTGCAGGATGGATTTTCGCGTGGGAGGAAAACTCCTCTGCTGCATGAGAGCGCCAGATGGGCAGGAGGGCTGGAATGCGGTCGAATACCACGAGATTGTTCCCTTCGAGAAGATCGTTTCGTCCATGTACTTTTCCGACTCCGAGGGAAACAGGATTGACCCTGCGGAATTAGGAATTGAACATGAGGACATCGAGGGTGCGTACGACGTGACCCTCTTTGAGGATCTCGGGAACGGCCAGACGAGACTCACCCAGATTGGAAATGAACCCATGGAGAGCGCGAAGAATAGCGGGCAATTGGAGGGCTGGAACGAGATACTCGATAAAGTTGCCGCAGTTGTTGCCGGGCTGGCGCTGGCGAAGTAAGAAGCTGAAGTTTTGACGATCGTCATGCCCTGGATCTGGCTAAGGCAGTCGGCGGAGGCTCGGTTAGAAGGAGCCTCTCGCCGCCTGGCCGCCTTTCCAACTCAGTGGCCCCTGGTCAATTGTTTGGCTTCAGGCCAACTCACTCATTCACGGACTCCCGGCGCATCGTCGGCGGGGCAGAAACCTCACGCGCCAACCGCAGCCTCGCAATCGCGATCCACTCATCCCGTCCGCTAACCGCGTCGTAGCCGCCCGCTTCGTAGCCGTCCGCTTCTCAGCCGTCCGCTTTTTAGCTGACCGCTTTTTAGCTGCCCGCTTTTTCAGCTGCCCGCTTCTTCAGCCGCCCGCTTTTTAGCTAACGCTTTTTAGCTGCCCCTTCTTAGCCGCCCCAACGAACTTTCAATCACTTACAGCCCAACCCCGAAAATGTGGAAAATCTGTCAAGAGCTGGACCCAAAATCCAAAGTAATGACTCCTCATAACACACAACTTACCCGCCAAAATACCTCCTCATTGTTGGCACTACTTATAGCTGGACTTGGTATTCTGATAATAGGGGGTAAGAAAGTTTTTCGAACTCCCCAACTACTCCTGGGAACCAGAAAGGCTCGCCTCGGCGAGCCTTTTCCTTTGCTGAACCGTAACCATGACCAACCTTTTCTCCAATCCGACAAAGTCGAGCGGCTCCCACTCGCCGGCTACCCCTCGTGCCCGGAGCTCGGTGCTCGGTGCCTGGGTGTCACACGCAGCCGCGTGTGCCGCAGTCTCGGCCACGTCCCCATCACACTCGGCCCAATATGCCGCAGACTCGGCCGGGTCTCAACTGACTTGTTCTCAGTCATCCAGCCTCAACTCGGCCGAGCCTGACGCACATTCGGCCACGCATGACGCACCCACGGCCGCATGGCAACTGACCCGGACTCAGATACCTGGCTGTTGTCGAGCCTGTCAATACCCGCTAACTGCCGCAGAATCAATCAACCTTCCCGCACGGGGGTACCCATCGCCGAAAAAGTTGATTGGGCGACCGCTGGCAGCTGGCGGCTGGCGGCTGGCGGCTGGCCGCTGCCCTACAGCGAGTCGTACACCAGAGCCACAAACGTGCCCGGCTTGATGGTGCCCTTCGCCCACGCCGCGTCCAGATCGGCCGTCGGAGCCGCGGCCACCGCTTCCTCGACCGACTTCCCCGAAGCCTTCAGCTTCTCCACCCGGTCCGCCACCGTCACCAGCATCTCGCGATACTGCTGGAGCGCCGCCTTGTTCCCCAACTGCCCATGTCCAGGCACAATCTTCGTCCGGTCATCGGCCACTTGGAGCACCTGGTCAACGCCCCGAATCATCCCGTTGATCGTGCCTCCGCTCGACAAATCGATCAGCGGATACATGCCGTTGAACCAAAGATCGCCCGCGTGGATCACGTTGCCCCGGTGAAAGTGAATGAAGATGTCGGAGTCGGTGTGCGCGTCCGGCGTGTGCACCAGGTCTTCCTGGTCGTTGTTCACCCACAGCGTCTCCGAATCCGGAAACGTCTCCTGCGGCAGCGCCTCATCCGGCGCCGCGTTGAAGTGGACGTCGTAGACGGCCATGTACTGCGGCTTCGAGAGTCGAACCCGCGTGTTGTCCTGTGCGATGATGAACGCGCCCTGGGTGTGCATTTCGGCGTTGCCGTCGGTGTGGTCGAAGTGCCAGTGCGTGTTCACCAGCAGCTTCAGCTTGTGCTCGCCCAGCTTATCGAGCGCCTCCAGCAGGATACGCGTGCCCGTGGATATTTGGGAGTCAACCAGCAGCTTCCCATCCGGCCCGATCTGGCAGACGACATTGCCGCCCACGCCCTGCAGCAGAAAAATCGTGTCCGTCAGCTTCGTGGTCTTGATCTTCTCGTTGGCTGCCGAAGTCCGCAGCTGCTGCGGCAAATCCGGATTCGGCTGCACAGCGGGGTCCGCACTTCCAGGGCTTGCGTTCGCAGCCGCGCTCTGCGCCAGCAGGTTTCCGCGCGTCACCCATGCCGCAGTCGTCGCAGCACCAGCCTGCGCCGACCGGACCAGGAATTCGCGCCGCGTATTCATCTCTGCCTGGACGCCTACAGCAGCCCTGGCGGCAGATTCAGCCCGCCCAGCATGCCCTGCACGTTGGACTTGATAATCTCATCGGCGCGCCGTCCTGCTTCGTTCACCGCCGCTGCCACCAGATCCTCCAGCATCTCCACATCCGGATTCGGCCCGGTCAGGCTGGCGACCGCAGCCGGATCGATGCTGATTTTCAAAACTTCCTTCTTGCCGTTCATCTTCACGGTCACCGCGCCGCCTCCTGACGACGCTTCTACCACTGCCGAAGCCAGCTTCTGCTGGATTTGCTCCTGCATCTGCTTTGCCTGGCCCAGCATTTCCTGGAGTTTCAGAGGATTCAGCATCGATTCTCTTTTTCTTTCTTTTTGTTTTTTAATCCCGATAAGCCCAGGGCTCGCGTCCTGCCGATCTTACTTTCCATCTCGCAGGTCCAGCACGCTGCGAATGTCCGCGTTGAAGAGTTCCTTCGTCTTCTTCACCAGCGGATTCTCCATCGCCGCCGATTGCGCGCTTCCGGCAATCGGTGCCGTCGCTTCCCTGCCAGGCGCTTTTGCGCCGCTCGTTCCATTCTCTCCCGGCACAAACGCGATTTTCTGCGTCGCGCCCATCGCCCGCATCGTTTTGCGCGCGATGGCTTCCGCTTCGGCATTCACCGTCAGTGTCAGCATCGTCTTCCGCACGGCCAGCTCCACCTGGATCGTGTTCCCCTGCTCGCTCCACTTTCCCTGGTGGATCAAATTCGCAGCCGTCTCGTGCCCAGCATCGGCCAGCGCCGCCGCAACTGCCTCGCGAATCCGATCCAGCGTCGGCGGCTCATCCTGTGCCTCGGCCGCCAGCGCCAGCGCACCGTTGGTCGCCTCACTCAGAGGCTCCGCCAGACCAACCGCAGTCACCGGCTTCGGTTCCGCTGTTTGAAACGACGGCTTTCCTTCCACCGCCGCTCGCGCCACGCTCTCCGCGGGTGACAGCGCCCGCGCCGCAGGTTCTGCCGCAGCGCTCTCGCCCATAGCCTTGCGCTCGCGGTCCGCCTCAAATGGCGAAGGCCTGGGCGTCACCGGAGCGGGGTGGCTCGCACCTGTCCCGTCACCGGAACCCGCGGTCCGGATCCTGTCGTCTGTCCGGTGCCCGGTGCTCGGTGCTCGGTGCCCTGAATTCCGCTCAGGATTTCCTCCACCGGCAGCAGCCTCTGCAAGTGCACCAGCTTCACCAAGCCCCAGTTCCAGATGGAACCGCTGCTCCTGCCGGTAATTCAGATCATCGAAAGTCCGCAGCATCACCTGCAGGAACCGCGTCAGGTCCTCTTCGCTGAACAGCAGCGCCGACCGCAGCGCCCGCGCCCGCTCATCGGCGGAAATCTGCAGCAGGTCGGAATGCTCTCCGCCCACCCTGGCCATCAGCGCGTTGCGCAGATAGCGCACGAACTGGCGCGCCAGCGCCGACGGACTGTTTCCTGCATTCAGCAGCGTGTTCAGCTCTTCCACCACCGCCGAGGTCGTTCCCGCGCTGATCTCCTCCATCAGCCGCTCGAACACTGTGTTCGGCACCGAGCCCATCAGCTCGCGAATCTGCTCTGTCTCAAGATGTGGCTTGCCGTCTTTTACCGGAGCCGAGGCAATCGCCTGATCCATGATCGAGAGCGCGTCGCGCATCGACCCATCGCCAGCCTCGGCGAGCAGCGCCAGCGCCACATCTTCGGCGTCAATCTGCTCCTGCGCCGCAATCGACTTCAGCTGCGCCAGGATGTCGTCGTACCTCACCGCGTGGAAGCTGAAGTGCTGGCAGCGCGACCGGATCGTCTGCGGAATGTCCTCCGGCTGCGTTGTGGCCATCATAAAGATGACGTGCTCCGGCGGTTCCTCCAGCGTCTTCAGCAACGCATTGAACGCCGCATCGGTGATCTGGTGCGCCTCATCGAGAATCCATATTTTGTACTTGTCCCGCGCCGGCCGGTAACGCGCCGCCTCGCGCAACTCGCGCACCTCATCGATGCCGCGGTTGGTCGCCGCATCGATCTCCAGCACGTCGACGGAGTTGCCGGCGCGAATCTCCGTGCACGAATCGCAAACCCCGCACGGCTCCTCGGTCGGTCGCTCCTTCGTTCCCACTGCTGTCCGGCAGTTCAGCGCCTGCGCCAGGATCCGTGCGATGGTCGTCTTCCCGATCCCGCGATGGCCGGAAAAAATGTATCCGTGCGCGGTCCGGCCCTGTTCCAGCGCGTTCAGCAGGGTCCGCGTCACGTGCTCCTGCCCCGCCACATCGGCAAATTTCTGCGGGCGATACTTCCGAGCCAGGACCTGATAAGCCATCGATTGCTGATTGTATCGCCTGAGAGCCGCCTCGATTTTCCAGAGATCGGGACGTCGGAGGGATCAGTGATGCGAAGGTGGAGTCCGATCAGTCAGACCGCACTTCCGTAGATCTTCCTCGTCTTCCATTCTCTGTGCCTCCAGCAACCTAGTGAGCATAGGAGTATCAGGGGGCAGGACGGGCAGGTATAGCCCATCAATGTATTCAAGCCGCAACCCACCGGGTGTCGTTATCGCCTTCTTCCGCCGCGCCACCATATCTCCAAAATACAATATGGCGAATGCCCGACAATCTTCTCTACCGCCTCGCCATCCCGGCGGACATCCCACACCTGAGTCCACTCATCGAGGCCTCCGTCCGCGGCCTCCAGGCCGGCGACTATTCCCCTTCGCAGATGGATCAGGCCCTCGGCACCTGGCTCGGCCTCGACACCCAGCTCGTCGCCGACGGCACCTACTTCGCCGTCGAAGCTACCGCCAACCCTGAGATTCTTCCCACCGTCGGTGGTCTTGCCGCCTGCGGTGGATGGTCCCGCCGTAAAACCCCTTACGGCAGCGACCATCGGCCCGGTCGCGATGACGCTTTCCTCGATCCGCGAACCGAAGCCGCCAAAATCCGCGCCTTCTTCGTCCACCCCGCCTGGGCGCGCCGCGGCATAGGCACCCGCATTCTCGAACTATGCGAGCAGGCCGCGCAAGCCGAAGGGTTCACCCGCTTTGAGATGGGAGCCACCCTCACCGGCATCCCGCTCTACCGCCGCCACGGCTACGTCGAGCACGAACGCATCGCCCTGCCGCTCGCCAACGGCGAAGTTCTGCCCATTGTCCGCATGTCCAAACAGATTTGATCGAGCAGGCCGGCACTGTGCCCGCCGGCCGTTCAGCTCCCGCTGTGCCTCGACGCGCTTCGTCCACCGCCAGACTTCTTCGGCCCGGCCTTCTTCGCCGCCCGCGCCCTCCGCCTTATCTCCTCCGGCGAGTACATGCTCTTCCGGCAGTTCTTCGACCCGCAGTTGCACCGTGCCTCATCGTCATCGCCGTCGTAGAGATAGTAATCGTAGGTCAGTTCCTCGCCCGCCGCGATGCGCCGGATCGCTCGGATCCACACCCGTCCGTCAATCTCTTCGGTCTCGCAGTTCGGGTCGCACGAATGGTTGATGAACATCGCCGTTCCGTGCCCCACGATTACCGTCTTGCCGTCGCCCACGCCAAACAAATAGGTTGTCGGCGAATTCTCATACTTCTCGTCGGCCTCGTCCTTGGGCAGCCGCGGCCCGGTATATTCCACCACCAGCGCTCCCTTGCGAATGGGAGCCATCGTGTAGCAGCCTGCCGCGTGGATTGCCGAAGAGCGAATGATCAGACTCATACGCAACCACCATACCAACTCCCAGGCCTCTATCTGTGATTTCCAGCGTCTAAAATAGGAACAGAATGATGCTGCGCTCGCTCATCGCCGGCTCCATCATCAGCTCCGCCGCGCTGCTGACTTTGCCCATCCTTGCCCAGCAGGACTCAACCTCCGCTCAGCAGCAGCCCCCGCCGGCTCAAAGCACCAGCACCCAGAACCCGCAGAAGAAAGACCAGCCGAAGAAGAGCGCTGCTCAGGAAAATCCTTTTCCCGAGGCGCAGTCCCAGGCCGCCGCGCAGCAGCAGACCGGCTCCGAGCCCAGCGCCCCCCAGCCGCAGAATTCTCAGGCCGCGCCGCAAAGTCCATCCCAAAACAAGACCGGAGATCAGAACCCATTCCCGCAGGAGCAGTCAGAAAAGGCCGCCCACACGGCCCAGGAACCGGACAATCCAAATCCCGCGCCTCCTTCCAACGGTGACGAGAACTACAGTTCCAGCCGCGTGAAAGGCCTCGATATGCCCGCCGCCGACGCCGCCAGCGCCGCCCCGGTGCCCAGCGTCGGCGCCTCGCTGCCCTATAATCCAAAACTCGCCCGCAAAGATGCCGAGATCGGCGACTTCTACATGGAGTCCGGCAACTTCAAAGGCGCTTACGACCGCTTCCTCGAGGCCAATCGCTCCGATCCCGGCAACGCCGAAGCCGTCTATGGGCTCGGCGAATCCGCGCGCCATCTCGATCGTCGCGACGAGGCCCTCCGCAATTATCGCCTCTATCTCGCCGCTCTCCCCAACGGCCCGCACGCCAAAGAAATCCGCAAAGCCATGAAGGAAATTGGCGCCGATCCCGCTCCCTGACCAGCGAGTGTTATAGTTCCCCACAAGTTGCTTCTTGCCGCCCCGGCTTCGTCATGCATCCCGTTTTACAGCAGGTTTTCGAATCGTACCGCGACCGGCTGACGCCCAGGTCCGCCGACTGGTGCCAGCTGCATCCTCAGAAGCTGGAGCGATTGTGGAGCTGCCAGGAGCTCATGGAACATCTTGTGCTCACCTGCCGTAGCACCAGCCGCATCCTTGGAGAACGCCTCCAGCGCGGGCCTACATCGGCCCACAGTACGCCGACGCAGTGGATCCTGCAGCTGGCCATGCTGAGCCTCGGCCGCATGCCCCGCGGAGTCCCCGCGCCGGCGTTCGCTCGCCCCGATCAGCTCCACTGGCCACCCATGAGCGGCGCTGAACTCCTCGATCTGTTCCGCCAGGAAATCGACCAGATGGATACCCTCATCGACAGCTGCCGCCATCGCTTCGGCGTGCAGCGAGTCGCCAGCCACATCATCCTCGGCCCCTTGCGCCCCGATCAGTGGCGGCGTTTCCACGTCATCCATATCCGCCACCATCTCGACCAGCTGCGCCGCATCGAATCCGAGGTCGGCCAGTCTGCTTTCTCCGAAGCCCACAGCCGGCCCGCCGCTGAAGAGCCGGCCTCCCGCCCTAGTATTTCGACTTGAACGCGTAGGTCAGCCCCATCGTGAACTGGAACGAATTCCGCTTCGTGGGAGGCTCGGTCGCCGGCGGATCGTTCAGGTAGCTGTCCAGCGTCCCCAGCGAAAGTCCAAAATTCTTATAGGTGGGAAACGCGAACGTGTCCGTTTCCTGTGCAGAGTAGGCCCGCTCAACGTTATAAGCAGGAACAAACTGGAATTCCTGCGTGAGGGTCACCAGCTTCAGCTTGAGCAGGTAACTCGCGGCGAACGTCGACCCAATCAGGTTCTGGTTCCCTGACGCCGGCCCGCTGATGAAGTCCTGCTTCTCATACTGCACCGTGCCCTTCAAATCGGCCTCCTGTTTTGCCGTCTTGAGCGCCGTCCAGCCGAACCCGCCGCCGTAGATTTGCTGCAGGTTTAAATCCTGGCCATAGTTGTGATCGAAGGCCGTTTGTCCGAGGGCAAAGAACCGCGCCGAGAGGTATTCGTCACGCTCCGCATCCAGGTGTGAAATAGAAGACTTGGTCACACTCGCCGGTGTGAACACGCCTCCGCTGGTATATGCCGGCTGCGTAATCTTGCCGAACGATCCACTGAAATCCGCTGACGTCCGGTTCCGCGAGTCGAGCCAGCTGACGGTCGGGATCACCCGCACCAACCCGACGCTCCCCGACACCGCATACTGGTCCTGCGTCGCGCTTACGATCGTCGCTCCGGCCGTCGCTGCGCCGTTCCAGCCGGTAAAGAAATTTGGCTCATGATTCAGCTGTTTGTCCAGCTCCGCCGAGTCGACAATCACCGCCGCGTCCTTCACCGGAATCGGCGCCGGTGTATTTTGCCCATTGGTCGCGCGCACGGTCACAGCGCCGTTAGCCACATCGATGCTCCCCGCCGGCAATTTCTCCGCAGCCTTCCGGCCACGATTTTTCGTCTGGGAGTTCAGCACGGCAAAGCTCTCACCCGCATGCAGCTCTTTGATCTTGTCCCAGCTCAGCTTCACATCGCCCAGCGGATCGCTGTGGAACGTGACCGTTCCGCCTGTCTCCTGTACCAGCTTGCCATGCAGCACATCGCCGTTGCTCAGCACCAGGATGTCGGCCCCGGCCGGTTTGTCAGCACCGCCATCCGCGGCCGCGCCATACAAAGGCAGCGTCATCGCCACTATCATCGGGAAAAGAATCAAAACGAATCGACGAAGAAATGGAAAATGATTCATGAACTGGGGATCCTCCAGAAAAATAAGCTTCAAAATGAAAGGGGCGCTCTCGCATCTCCGATGCGGCTCGCGCCCCCTGTGTTGCAACCTCGGGTGGACGCGCCGCCGCATTTTCACTGACAATAGAACTATGCCGATTACCCGTGAACAGGCCCTGGACTACTTCCACTCCGACGACCTCATCGGCCTGGGCATGGAAGCCGACGCCGTCCGCAAAAAGCTCCATCCCGAAGGCGTCGTCACCTACATCATCGACCGCAATATTAACTATACGAATTTCTGCACGGAGTATTGCAGCTTCTGCGCTTTCTACCGCCCGCTCAAGGGCAAGCAGGCCAGCGAGGGCTACATCCTCGACTTCGAGACGATTTACGCGAAAATAGCCGAGACCCTGGAAATGGGCGGCACCGGCGTGCTCATGCAGGGTGGCCTGCATCCCGATCTCAAAATTGACTGGTTCGAGCGCCTCCTCCGCGGCATCAAGCAGCGCTTCCCCTCAATCTGGCTGCACTGTTTTTCCGCTTCAGAAATTCTCGCCATCGCCGAGTACAGCGACCTCTCCGTGCGCGACACTATCATCCGCCTCCGCGACGCCGGCCTCGACTCCATCCCTGGCGGCGGCGCGGAAATCCTCGACGACGCGGTCCGCCATCGCATCGCCCGCCTCAAGTGCGGCACCGAAGATTGGGTCCTCGTCCACCGCACCGCCCATCAGCTGGGTATGCGCACTACCGCCACAATGATGTTCGGCGTTGATGAGACCCTCGAGCAGCGCGTGAATCACTTCGACGTTATCCGCCGCCTCCAGGATGAAACCGGCGGATTCACCGCCTTCATTCCCTGGAGTTTCCAGCCGAAGAACACCGCGCTCGGTGGCCGCGGCTGGGACGAAGCCACCGCCGTCGACTACCTCAAAGTCCTCGCCATCTCGCGCCTCTACCTCGACAACATCGAGAATGTCCAGTCCAGCTGGGTCACCCAGGGGCTCAAGGTCCTCCAACTCGGCCTGCGCTTCGGCGGCAACGATGTCGGCTCCGTCATGCTCGAGGAAAACGTCGTCCGTGCGGCCGGCACCTCCAATTGCACAACAGAAGAAGAACTCCGCCGCATCATCCGCGACGCCGGCTTCCAGCCCCGCCAGCGCGACACGCTGTATCGCACAATGTTCCTGAATTAGAGCTGCCGTCCCGCGAAGCGCGGTATCACCATCCGCGAAGGACTACTGGAGATCAATCTCCCCAGTCATCACATGCGCGCCCAGCCGATATTCCCCTTCGGCCATCGTCCGAGTAAAGCTGCGGAAAAACCCGCACCGATCCACACCGTACGCCGACGCGTTTACCTCGCCGATCATCACCGAAGCATCTACGCGTTTATAGGCCGCGTCGCTTGGTGAGTCAATCGTGATCTGCCCCGCGTACAGGTCTATGTCCTTATCGCCTGTGACTGCCTCGACCTTCACTTCGCCCGCGCCCGTATGAATGCGCAGATTGGTTTTGCGCGGCACTTCGATCCGGATTTCCAGATTTTCGTTGTGCACCGGCCCGCTGCCCGTGATCGTCAGCCGTCCGTATCCCGGCGTCCCTGAAAAGCGCAGCTCATAATCCCTGGGATCGGCATCGTGCTGCACCGTGCACGAGACACGGATCGTCTCCGCATCCGTCCCCACCACCGTGATCCCCGCCGGCCGCGACTCAATCACCAGATCGGCCCGTGACCGCAGCGGCGCCTCGATCGGGTGATCGCAATCCCCAACCGTGTCCGCCCATCCCGCCGCGCATGCAACTGCCAGGGCCGCGGCCGCCCCCGCGCACACCAGTTTCATGTTCCACCCTACGCAGCCGGGCCCCAAAAGGTTCCCACTTTGCCGGGAAAACCGGAATAGGAGCCGACGCCGCCACGCCCTCCAGCTGAGCAGACAACGTATATCCCCGAGTTAACCTCCTATTCACGTCGCCGCGCGCCCGGATTGTCGGAGCACGGCTGCACATGAGAAAAAATGAAATCTCTTTCTGACCCAACCCGGCAAGTCCTGGACGGCCCTCGAAGGCCGATCCATGCTCTTCGGCGCGGCAGGATTTTTCGTTTATGCGGTCCTGGCCGTTCTCGTTCTGCGGCGGCACAAGCTCAGCGCACTGACCACCTCGGCCGTCCTGATGCCTGTTTGGTTCGCCGTCTCGCTCGGCCTGTGGGCCATCTTCGCCGGGAGATTCTGAGATGGTCGAGTTCAAGGCGTCCACCATCCGCAACACCAAGCCGCACGAGTACCTCATGCGTTTTCTCTTCGGCGGAGCCGCGACCGTTCTGGCCGGCTTGGTTGCGAAGCGTTTCGGCCCCGGCGTTGGCGGCCTCTTCCTTGCTTTCCTGCCATCTTCCCGGCTACGGTCACGCTGCTCGAAAGCCACGAGAAGCAGCGCATGGCCAAACGCGGCTGCGACGGAACCACCCGCGGACGCATGGCCGCCAGCATTGACGCTTCCGGCACCGCGCTCGGCACCATTGGGCTCGCCGCTTTCGGGCTGGTTCTCTGGCTTCTGCTGCCCACTCAAAGCCCATGGCTCGTCATCCCGCTCGCTGCCGTTGCCTGGGCCATCGTCGCTGGTTCGCTGTGGGAAGCTCCGCCACCGCTGCTGGTTCCTGCGCCGTCGCGCCCACCGTCCCGCAGCACACAAGGAACACCCATCCAGCGCGCGCTGATCCGGGGCTGTTGCCTACTGCCTGTTGCCTATTGCCTGCTTTTGTAGTTTCTCCACCACCAACGGCGCCAGTTGTGACACATTCCCTGCGCCCAGCGTCAGGATCGCATCTCCTTCCCGCGCCCGCGTCGTTGCCCGGGTCATTGCCTCTTCAGTCGATGCCGCATACTTCACCAATCTGCCATCGATCGCCTTTACCAGCGCTTCCGCTGTAATCCCGGGAATCGGCTCCTCGCTGGCCGCATAGATGTCCAGCACCTCCACCGACGACGCATCGGCAAAGGCATGCACAAACTCCGCCATCAGGTCGCGTGTCCGCGTGTATCGATGCGGTTGGAAGATGACATGCACCCTCCCATACCCGCACTCCTTCGCCGCCCGCAGCGTCACGCGAATCTCCGTCGGATGGTGTCCGTAATCATCCACCACCGTCACCCCGCGCACGCAGCCCTTCACCTGGAATCGCCGATCCACCCCCCGGAACGATTTCAGCCCCGCCGCAATTGCCTCTGGCTTGATCTCCAGTTGCGTTCCAATTGCAACCGCCGCCGTTGCATTTAAGACGTTGTGCACGCCCGGCACCTGGAGCTCCAGCGGCCCGTACACTTCGCCACCCGCCGCCACTTCAAACCGCGTCCGGCAAACCCTCGGTCCCGCCTCGCTTGGCTCCGCCGCGGGAAGGACCGGCAGCAATCGCAGCACAAAATCCGCATGCGGTGATGCGCCGTAGGTAAACACCCTTCTCCGCACCCGCGGCAAAATGGCCGCCAGCCGCGCGTCGTCCGCGCACGCTACGCAGGCTCCGTAGAACGGAACCTTCTCCATAAAATCGACGAATGCACCTTCCACGTCCGCCATGTCGCGATAGCAGTCCATGTGCTCGCGGTCCAGATTGGTCACCACTGACAAAATTGGCGACAGCCGCAGAAACGACCGGTCGCTCTCGTCGGCTTCCGCCACCAGATACTGGCTCTGCCCCAGCCGCGCGTTCGACCCCATCGCGTCCACGCGCCCTCCCACCACCACCGTGGGATCAAGCCCGCCGGCAGTCAGCACCGCCGCAACCATCGAAGTTGTCGTCGTCTTGCCGTGCATCCCGGCAATCGCGATGCCATATTTCAGCCGCATCAGCTCGGCCAGCATCTCCGCGCGCTGGATCACCGGAATCTTCCGCGCCCGCGCCTCGATGATCTCAGGATTGCTCTCGTGGACCGCGGAGCTGACCACCACCACGCTCGCGCCCACCACATTCGCCGCTGCGTGCCCTTCGAACACCGTCGCGCCCAGCGTCGCCAGCCGCTCGGTCACCGCCGACCGCCGCAGATCCGACCCGCTCACCGGGTAATGCAGATTGAGCAGGATCTCCGCGATCCCGCTCATCCCAATCCCGCCAATCCCGATGAAGTGAACCCGCTGAGCCTTCGCGAACATTCCCTGTTGCCTATTGCCTGTTCCCTATTGCCTGTCCTCAGGCATCGTGTGGATCACCAGGTTCTTCTGGTGGATGAATCCCACCACCACGTCAAACTGCTTCCGGTCGTTCCAGTCCTTCTCCGTGATCGGGAAGTGAAAAATCATCTGGCCTTCGATCTGCTGCCCCGGCGTAAGCGTGATGTCGCGCGGCACTGGCGTCTGCTTCTGCGACTCAAGCGCCGGATACGCGATGAACACCTTCTTGTAGTCCTCGCCGCTCGCCGCCAGGCTCTGCTCCACATCGCCGTTGGGCAGCGTCACCTCCGCCCACATATCGTGGAGGAACAGCGGCAGCTTCGTCGTGCTTTTGATCTTCACATCGGCGATCACGATTACTTCGTCGTAGATGTTGGGCCCGCCGTTCACTCCCCCCAGCCCCGATCCCGTCGACAGCTCCCGGTGAATCGGATACGCCGAAATCGAAACCACCTGCCCGGCATGCACCGGCCCCGTATTGAAGTACCACACGTATCCGCCAATGCAGGCGATCACGATCGCAGTCGCGACCAAAACCGTCAGCAGAGGATGATTGCCGGCATTGTTCTGGCTGCGCTCGTTTTCGTCGAGGTCGTTTTCGTCAGACATTCCGTTCTCGATTCTACTGAAGTTCGCGTTTCAAGCCCTCGCCGGCACGCCCGTCTGACGCAGCGCCTTCAGAAATTCCCCGGCGCCCCGCGTATTCAGCACATCCTGTTTCGTCAGCCACGCCCGCCGCAGTTGTTCGATCCCGTATCGCATCTTTTCCAGATGGCTCGTATGATGCGAGTCCGTGTTGACCACGATCCTGCATCCCAGCTCCTCTGCTCGCCGCAGATCGCGGTCGCACAAATCCAGCCGGTCCGGATACGCATTGTGTTCCACCGCGACCCCCAGCTTCGCCGCCTTTTGCAGGATCGCATCCAGATCCAGCGCATACCCTTCGCGCCGCAGCAGCAGCCGCCCGGTCGGATGCCCCAGGATCTTCACGTGAGGATTCTCAATCGCCCTCAGCATCCGCTCCGTCATCTGCTCCGCCGGCATGTTAAATAGCGAATGCACACTGGCAATCACCACATCCATCTGCGCCAGCACCTCATCGGATAAATCCAGTTCCCCCTCCGCGAGGATGTCCACCTCGATCCCGGCAAAGACGCGAATCTTCCCTTCCATCTCCTCATCGACGGCGCGAATCCTTTGGATGTGCTCGATCGCCCGCTTGTCGTCGAGCCCCATCGTCATCGCCAGGTTCTTCGAGTGGTCCGTGATCGCAATGTACTCATATCCGCGCTTCACGCCCGCGTCAGCCATCTCCCGGATCGTGTTCTTCCCGTCTGTCTCCACCGTGTGCATGTGGACATCGCCGCGAATATCGGCCTCTTCAATCAGCACCGGCAGCCGATGCTCCTCCGCCGCCTCAATCTCCCCGTTGTTCTCCCGCAGCTCCGGCGGAATCCAGTCGAGGCCGAGCGCCGCGTAGATCTCCTCCTCGGTCGCCCCGGCCACAAAGGCGCCGTCTTCCACCCTCGCCAGCGCATACTCGCTCAGTGTGTAACCACGCTTCAGCGCCCGCTGCCGGATCGAAACGTTGTGCATCTTCGATCCCGTGAAGTACTGCAGCGCCGCGCCGTACGATCCCACCGGCAGCAGCCGCACGTCCACTTGCAGCCCGCTCCGCAGCCTGAAGCTGACTTTGTTCTGCCCGCGCGCCAGCATCGTGTTCGCTGGCGGATAATTCGCCGTATACTCCACCGCCGCTTCGACGCAATCCTCTGCGCACGCCGGTCCGGTGGCCAGAATGTCCAGATCGCCCACCGTATCGCGGCCTCTCCGCAGCGAGCCCGCCGGCAACACCGTCTCAATTCCTTTGAACTTTTTCAGATACGCAATCAGCTTCTCTGCCGCCTCTTCCGCGTCGTCGATCAGGAACCGCCCGCTGCGCTCCTTGTAATCCGCAATCCCCTTACGCAGCTTCTCGATCAGCTTTTCGCCGAAACGCGGCAGCCCCGCGAGCTTTCCCTCCGCGATCGCCTTCTCCAGGTCCTCCACCGACCCCACCTGCAAAGCCTCCCACAGCAGCGCCACCGTCTTCGGACCCATCCCCGGCAGCCGCAGCAGCTCCAGCATCGTGGGGCGGTACTTCAGCAGCAGTTCCTCGCGCAACGGCAGCGTCCCGGCGCGCTCAATCTCCTGGATATTCGCCGCCATCCCCTTGCCGATGCCGGGAATCTCCTGCAGCTTTTTCGGATCGTCGGCAATTGTGCTCAGCTGGATCGTCGATTGCTCCACTGCCTCCGCGGCCCGCCGGTACGAACGGATGCGAAACGGATCGCCCGCGCTGATCTCCAGCAGATCCGCCGTATCTGCGAGCAACTGCGCAATCGACCGGTTATCCATCGACGATGATTAAATCAGAAATCCAACTCCGGAAACACAAAGGCGGCTCGGTCGCGCATCCGTGCGCACCTCGAGTCGCCTCTGTTCAGAGATTGTTTCTGGAGAGTTATTCGAAGCCGCTACGCCGCATCGGCTCCGGCGCCCGCAGTCGATCCCGTGTCGCGCGCCCTGATGACTTGATCTGCCTGAGGCCCTTTTTGGCCTTGGACGATGTCGAACTCCACATCGTCGCCCTCTTTCAGGCTCTTGTATCCGTCCACCTGGATCGCGCTGTAATGAACGAATACATCGGGTCCGTCGTCCCGCCCGATAAACCCGTAGCCTTTAGCGTTGTTGAACCACTTCACCTTGCCTTTGTACTGAGCCACGTACGCGAACCTTCCTCTCAGGCAGTGTGGTTGGGTTTTCCAACCTGCTCTGATACAGACGCCGCCGTTTACGCTTTGGTTTCCCAGGCAGGGAGCGGAAATCCATTCCTTATTTCTTCTTCTTTTTCTTCGCCCCCATCATTCGCGCGTAAAACATCGCGGAAATCAGTGTCTTCCCGTCGAGAATTTTCCCTTCACCAATCAATTTTAGTAACTCTGATAGTGGCACAAATTGCAGCTCGATTGACTCGTCCTCTTCTGGCTGCGCCAGGCCCGGTGTCAGATCCTCCGCCAAAAAAACCTGCATCCATTCCCCAAGAAATCCTGGACTTGCGAAGTACCGCACCAGCTTTGTCCACTTCTTCGCCGTGTAGCCGGTCTCCTCCAGCAGCTCGCGCTTCGCCCCTTCCAGCTGATCCTCGCCCGGCTCCATCTTCCCCGCCGGCACCTCATATAGATAATGTTGCGCCGCATGCCGGAACTGCCGTTCCAGCAGTACCAGGGGATCCTTCTTGTTTTTCCGGTGGTCGAGTGCCAGAATCACCGCCGACCCCCCATGCCGGATCACGTCCCGGGTCAGCTTCTTCCCCGACGGTTCCTCGATCGTGTCGGTCAGCACGCGGAATAGCGGACCCGTGTACGACACTTTCGACGCCAGCACCCTGGCCGGCCCACCCGCACGGATCTTCAGCTTCTTCACGACAGGCACCGTGCCGGGGTCTTTCTTCTTCTCCACTTTTTTCTTCTTCTTCGCCATCGCCACCTCGCTTCTCTAACCTACCATCCGGCTGGAAGCGTGGGCGTCAAGCCTCGAAGTGCGCAATCCCTATTCCCTACTCCCTACTCCCTACTCCCTAATCCTGTCCTTCTGCATCTTCCGGCCCTGGCTCCGCATCCGAACACTGGCCTCCTCCACCCATGCTCGTCCGCACCCCTCCCCCGCGCATGAGAAACTTTCTGCAGGCTCTGCCGTGAAGGTCGACTGTTATCCCATCTCGCTCCTGCCCCGGCAAAGCCGGCTCTTCCTCGACTACGCCGCGAGCCACGAGCCTCTTTCTCCCTTTTACCTCTCCACTCCATGGTCGCAGGGCTGGGCTCGCAACCTCCCCACTCAGGACCCCACGCATCGCGGCACCCTCGCCGACCTTCTCCTCGAGCAGAACCGTACCTGGGGTGCAGGACCCAAAACCCTCGCCAACATCGAGCGCCTCCGCCAGGGAGCAGGCGCGGTCGTCAGTGGTCAGCAGGTCGCCCTCTTCGGCGGACCCCTCTTCACCTTCCTCAAAGCTGCCACCATCATCCGCCGAGCTCAGGAGGCGCAGGCGGTCCCCATCTTCTGGCTCGCCACTGAAGATCACGACCTCGCAGAAGCCGATCACGTCACCCTGCCCGCGCGCCACGCGCTTCACACGCTGCGCCTGAACCTCGAGCACCCGCATAATGCCCAGCCTGTGGGCAATCTTCTCCTCGGCCCCGGCATTAACGCAGTCCTCGACCGCGCCGCCGAGCTCATCGGTGGCACACCCGAATTCGATCTCCTCGCCTCCGCCTACATGCCGCAGGCCACCTTCGCCTCGTCCTTCGCGCGCCTCCTTGCCGCCACTTTCGCCGACTACGGCCTCGTCGTCATCGACGCCTCCACCCGCGCCTTCCACGCTCTCGGCGCACCCGTCCTTCGCGAAGCCATCCAGCAGGCTTCAGCCCTCGAGTCCCTGCTCCACCAGCGCGATCAGCTTCTCGCTGAGCGCGGCTACCACTCTCAGGTCCTCGTCTCACCACTCAGCAGCCTGCTCTTCCTTATTGATGGGACCACCGGCGCGCGCACGCCCCTCCGCCGCAAAGGCGACCTCTGGTTCGCCGGAAAAACGCAGCACACCACCGCCGACCTGCTCACGATCCTCGACTCAGCCCCCGAGCGCCTAAGTCCCAACGCGCTCCTCCGCCCCATCTTTCAGGATTTCCTGCTCCCCACTCAGGCCGCCATCGGTGGCCCCGCCGAGATCGCCTACTTCGCGCAGTCTCAGGTCGTTTACCAGGCCATCCTCGGCCGCACTACGCCTGTGCTCCCGCGCCTGTCCGCCACACTCATCGAACCAACCATCGCCACCATCCTCAACCAGCACGACCTCTCGCTCGAAGACGTCATTTCGACCCATCCCGACGAGCTGGCGCAGCGCCTGGGCGCGCGCTCCCTCCCCATCGAAGGCAAACGACGCCTCTCCACTACCGGCAACGCTCTCGACGACGAGCTCGACGCGCTCCTCACCTGGTGCGAATCGCTCTCGCCCGACCTTGCCCGTGCCGCCCAGGTCTCCGCTTCGAAGATGCGCTACCAAATGAATCGCCTCCGTCGCCTCGCCGCCAACTATCAGCTCCAGCGCGACGCGAGCATCGGCCGCCAAGTCGACACGCTGAGCTTCAATCTCTTCCCCGACCGCCATCCCCAGGAACGCACTATCGGCGGCATCGCGTTCTTAGCCCGCTACGGAGCACCCCTCCTTGAGACCTTAGTCGACCAGGCGACCCAGGACTGCCCCGGCCACAAAGCCATCTGGCTGTGAATCGTCGCAACGCTCACGATCGATTAAGTCTTCACTCCTAACCGCTTCCTTTCCGACCGCCTTCCCGCTGCGCGCTCCGCTTATCACTCCCATAAGCATTTCCGTCATCGACGAACTCCCCTACCTTATCGTCCTCATAAATATTTCCCATTCCCCGCCATCTTTATGGTTTCCCCTCCGGGTTCCTTACGAAATCCGGGCTAACTTGCCCTCACCCTCATAGCAGCGGGCCCAACCTTACAAGGAGGCAGGACCCCTATGCAGAACCCAATGCACAAATTCATGATGACTACGCCAGCGCGCACGACCCACACGCCCTTCGTCCATCGCTCTTTCACTTTCCGGCACATTCTTCTCGCTGCACTGCTCTCTCTGTTGCCCGCCATGCTCTTCTCGACCGCCCACGCCCAATCCACCTTCGGCAGCATTCGCGGCACGGTCACCGACATCTCGGGAGCCGTTGTTGACGGCGCCACCGTTATCGCGCACTCCATCGACGAAAACACCGACCGTCAGACCACCACCAGCGCATCCGGCGACTTTCTCTTCGAGAATCTGAAGGCTGGCCATTACAAAGTCACTGTCTCGCACTCCGGCTTTACCGATGCCGTGGTGCCTGCGGCCACGCTGGAAGCTCGCCAGGAACTCCGCCTTCCCATTACGCTTTCCGTCACCGCAGGAACCACGACCGTGGAAGTGAGCGCCGATGCGGCGCTCATGAATACCGAAAATGGAACCATCAACCATACGATTTCGAATGTAGACATCACTCAATTGCCCATTAACTCCCGGTCGGTGTCGAGCAGTCCTCTGGCCGCTCTCGCCGTGTCTCCCGAGGTAACCAGGGACTCGCAGGGCAATATCGCGGTCGGTGGCGCGACGTCGTCGCAGACTGGCTTCTCGGTGGATGGAATTTCCACCGCCAACATCCGTTACAACGGCGCGCTGCAGGATACCTATCCGTCCATGGAAAGTATCGACGAGATGAAAGTCACGGCCTTCGACAACAACGCGGAGTTCGCTCAGATAGGCGATGTGACATTCACTACAAAGAGTGGAACCAATCAATTGCACGGCAGTGCGTTCGAATATTTTCAGAACAGCGCTTTGGATGCCACCGTTTTGAATTTCCCCGTCAAGGCTCCCCGGACCTTTAATACTTTCGGCGGCAGTTTGGAAGGCCCCGTTACCATCCCCAGGCTCTACAACGGGCGCGACAAAACCTTCTTCTTCGTCGATTACGAGGGCAATCGCAAGACCCAATCCTATCCCGAGCTCCTGCTTGTGCCGTCGGCGGCAGACAGAAGCGGCAACCTCAACGACCTGGTGCAGGCCCTGGGAGCCGGACCGGTGCTCAACCCGTTTACCGGCGCGGCTTTTCCGAACAACACCATCCCGTCCGGATCGTGCTCGGCCTGCATCAATCCCGTGGCTCTGGCTCTGTTGAACTACTACCCTGCTCCCAACGCCAACCTGGGCGCCGTAAACCCGTCCTACAACTATGAGACCCTGGTGCCGAACCCCTCGAACTCCAACGGCTTCGATGTCCGCGTCGATCACAATTTCAATACCAAACAGCAGGTCTATGTACGCTACAGCTTCAAAAACGCGCTCTATAGCGAGTTCAACAGCGCCGGCGTCGTTGCCCCCGCCAGTAATTTCTTGCCGAACGATGAGGCCCACGATCAAAATCGCAGCCTCGTGGCTTCTTACAACTATGCGATTAGTCCAACCCTGGTGAACGAATTCCGTTTCGGGTTCGCCAATTACAACGAGAATGACACTTTCCCCATCGCGGGAGCCTCGGCCATCTCTCAACTCGGGCTGGTCTTCGATCATCCCATCGGCATCGCCTCGCATCCCACCGCAGATACCTTCCCAAACTTCAATTTCGCCGACGGCTCCGTAACCACCATTGGACAGGACCGAGTTGGATCAACCATTTCAGGAAACGTACAGTTCACCGACAACGTCACCAAGAACATTGGCGAGCACACTCTTCGCTTTGGACTCGATGCACGCAGAGAGCACTTTAATTCCCTGATGTACTTCGCGCCCTCGGATGACTATGGCGACTTCACCTTCAGCGGCACCCTCACCAACTACTCTTTCGGCGACTTTCTGCTCGGGCTGCCAGACCCGTCTTACTTCGCGGTCATTGGCCCACAAATGGATGCGCGCGCCGTCCACTGGGGCGTTTACGGTCAGGACACATGGCAGCTCAACAGGCATCTCACCGTCAATTTCGGATTGCGGTGGGAACTCCTTCCGCCCTTTCAGGAAACCAATGGAGATATAGCAACCTATCTTACTTCCGGGAACAACCTGACCGTGGTCGTTCCGGATAAGTTCTATCCATTTATCAAGAACAATTCGCTCCTCCAGCAGATATACACAGGCTTTCTTCAGGGCTTCAACGCATGTCCGCTTCAGACTGGCAGCCCGCTGCCGTGTTCGAATATTGAAACCGCGAGTGCGGCAGGGCTTCCTCAGGGCCTCCGGGATTGGAATTGGCGCGATTTTGACCCACGCCTCAGCTTCGCCTGGCGCCCGTTTAATAACGACAAGACCGTTATTCGCGCCGGCGCCGGCATCTATACCATGACCACGCTCGGCCCCATGTCTTTCAACAGTGGCATCATCGCTCTCTCCGACCTGCTCACCTACAACAATTCTGTCTCGAACGGTGTCGCAGCCTTCCAGTTTCCCAACACCTCTCCTCCCAACGCCGCGGCAACGATCGGTGGCGGCGATTTCGAGGAGGCCAACGATCCGCACTGGAAGGATCCTTCCTCGGCCCAGTGGAACCTGACCGTGGAACGGGAGCTGTCACCCACTACGGTGGTTCGGGTTAGTTATACCGGCCAGGGCGCCTGGCATCTTCCCATCACCGTAGACAACAACCAAATTCCGGCCAGCACCACGCCCTACACCGTTCCCAACAACGGATACTCCGTCGTCGACCCTCGTGCGCCCTTCCAGAACTGGCTCCTGTTGATGGAGTCGTTCAGCAGCGGCACTCAAAACTATGAGTCAGGTATAGCGGAAGTCACCCACAAAGAGGGGCACGGAATCACGCTCCAGGCCAACTACACTCTCACGAAAAATATCAGTGATGCGCAAGGCACCGATGCGCCATCTGCCTACGCGGGCGAGGAGCCCTATGCCGTGGAAATTGCCGACCGTTTTCACCTGAAGTACGACCGCGGCAACGTGGTGGGAATGCCGCGCCAACGCTTCATGCTGACCGGCACCTGGAAGCTGCCGTTCGGCGAGGGACAAACTCTAGCCGGACCGCGATTCCTGAACCCAGTCATTGGAGGCTGGAACCTGAGCACCGTGACCACACTCCAGACGGGTCAGTGGCTCACCCCCACCATGCCCGCCACCGACGATCAATCGAACACCGATATGATCGAGCGAACCACGGGCGGCGCCATTGCACGTCCCGACTGCGTTGGCAATCCCATCCCCGCGCACGGCCGGACCCCCTCAAACTACTACAGCCTTAGCGCCTTCGCTCTGCCGCCCGCCGATGCGGGACGCTTTGGGACCTGCGGCGTCGGTATCCTTCAGGGACCCGGGATGATCGACGTGGACGGCGGCTTGGCCAAACGCTTCAGCATTGGCGAGCGCATGCATCTTCGCTTCGAAGCGACGTTTACGAACGTCATCAACCATACCAACTACGCGCCACCGTCCCTGAACTTCGGAGAACCTTCCAGCTTTGGCGTTTTGAACACCGCTCTGCCCCAGGGTGAAGGAGGCAACCGCACCGGCCAGCTCGCTTTGCGCTTCGACTTCTGAAGCCGGTCCTCCAATCGCTCTTCTGAGGTCGGCCTCCCGCTGGCCTCAGAAAACCTGCCATTGCACCTGGAGGTTTCCAGCGATAAACTCACCCTGCTGGAACTCGTGCTGTATGGCCAAATCCCACTCCAACCCGACCTTCGACGTCGCCTGCCCGGACTGCGGCGCCATGCTTAAAATCGACGCCTCCACCCACCTCGTCATCGCCCATACGCCTGCGCCCCGCAAGCGCACCTTCGAGGACTTCGACCAGGCCACCCGCGCCATGCGCGAAGCCGACGAGCGCAAGGAGAGCCTCTTCCGCCAGTCGGTCGAAGCCGAAAAGAACAAGGAAGACCTCTTCAACAAGCGCTTCGCCGAGGCCCTCAAGAAAGCCAAAGAAACCCCGGACACCGGCAAGCCGCTCCGCGAATTCGACCTCGATTAGCCACGCCCGCAACCGGCTCCTCATGACCGCGGTACCGCCGCTCGCTTCGCTCCCCCGGTTGCAAATCCCCCGCGCCCAACTAATATGGATAGATCGCCCCAAATTGACGCCGGATCGGAGCTGCATCTCAGCCCACTATGGATAGCAACAGGCAAATCATGAAAATCACCCGCCAACTCGAAACCAGCCTCGCAGAAATCCCCTGGACCCGCACCATCGCCGCCGGCTCCCTGGTCGTCGGCGCTCTCCTGCTCCTCTCCGGCCGCCGCAAGTCTGCTCTTGCCATCTCCGCCGCCGGCGCTGCCGTCGCCCTGCTCGAGAACCCTGACATTGTTCGCGACGCCTGGAATTCCATGCCTCGCCTCGTCCGCACCGGCCAGGACTTCCTCGTCCGCGTCGAAGACTTCGTCGAAGAACTGAACAAGCAGGGCAAGCACATCCGCGAAGTCATCGCCGGCGACTGAACTTCGCTCGAAGCCGCTCCCCCGCACTTCTCCAGCCCGCAGCCATCGCGCGGCCGTCGCTCGCCTTCCACAGGTCCGCGCAATTGCCCCGCTACACTGAAGCAAAGCGATGAAGCGCACCATCACCCACTATGAGCTGGTCCGCAAGCTCGGCACCGGTGGCTCCGGCGTCGTCTACCTCGCCAACGACACCCAGCTGCAGCGCCCCGTCGTGCTCAAAATCCTTAAGCGCGGCGCCCTCACCGTCGAGCAGATGCGCTCCACCGTCCTCCGCGAAGCCCGCATGGCCTCCGCCATCGAGCACCCCAACGTCTGCGCCATCTACGAAGTCGGCGAAGAAGGTGAAGAAGCCTTCATCGTCATGCAATACGTTCCCGGCCAGTCCCTCGACAAGCTCATCGCCAAAGGCCCCGCCAGCCTGCAACTCATTCTCTCCGCCGGCATCCAGATCGCTGACGGCCTCTCCGCCGCCCACGCCCTCGGCATCTTCCACCGCGACCTCAAGCCGGCCAACGTCATGCTCACCGATGGCGGCCTGGTCAAGATTCTCGACTTTGGCCTCGCCCGGCGTCTTCCTCCCGAAGAAGCCGACTTCGATCCCTCCAAAGCCTCGCGTCGGAAGCCAGGCGCCCCTATCGCTACCTACACCGCTCGCGGCGGCACCATCGCCTACATGGCCCCCGAACAGTTCGTTACCGGCCACAGCTCCGTCCAGTCCGATCTCTGGGCGCTCGGCGTCATCCTCTACGAGCTTGCCAGTGGCCGCCATCCCTTCGCCCGGCCTGACGGCGACGAGTTTCAGTCCATCCGCGCCATTCAGTTCGCCGACCCGCCGCCGCTCGACAATATTCCGCCCGAGCTTTCCTCCGTCATCTTCTGCTGCCTCCAGAAAACCCCCGCCGAGCGCTACGCGTCTGCCGCCGAAGTTCGCGAAGCCCTCAAGACCATCATGAAGACGCTCCAGCTTGAAACCGGCATCATTCCCGGTGACGCCGGCGCCGTCCTGCCTCCCTCCACTCCCGCCGAGCAGGAAAAGCGCAGCACCGGCATCCTCTCCATGCTCGCCGAGCGCTTCCGCGAATCCTCCGACGAAAAGGCCGCGCAGAATACCATCCTCGTTCTCCCCTTTCAGAACCTCGGCGTCACCGACATCGCGCCCCTCTACGGCTTCGCCCTCGCCGACGCCATCGCCGCCCGCATCGCGCGCATGTCTTCGCTGGTCGTCCGCCCTTCGTCGGCGCTCATGCACCTTCCCATTGCGCAAATGGATCCCCTTGAGATCGGCCAGAAGCTCCTCGTCGACTGGGTGCTCACCGGCAGCTTCCTCCGCTCCGACAAAGGCTTCGACCTCAACTGGCAGCTGCTCGAAATCTCCTCGCAGTCGGTTCGCGGCGGCGGCTCCATCAGCGTGCCGTCGTTCGACCTCATTGCCGTCCAGACTGAAATCTGCAACGAAGTCTTCGCGTCTCTCCAGGGCATCGGCCAACTCCAGCCTGCTGCCCCTCAACCCATCGCGACCCCCAAGCTCGGCGAGGTTCTCTCTGAGGAATATCTCCAGGCTCAGGCTCTTCTCTCCGGATTCATGCAGCGCACCGGCTCCCGCGCCGACCTCGAACGTGCCCGGCAGCTTTTCGAAGCCGTCACCCAGCGCGATGGCACCTTCGCTCCCGCCTTCACCGGCCTTGGCATCGCCGAGTTACAATACGTCCGCTACGGATTCGGCGGCCACCTCCACGTCATCGCCGCCCGCAAGGCCCTCGACCGCGCCCTCGAGCTCGACCCTGGCTCCGTCGAAGCCAATCTCTACCGCGTTTACATGCTGCTCTCCCGCGGCGAAAAAGAATCCGCGCGCCACGGTGTCGAGCATCTCCTCCGTACAGCCGCCAACGACTGGAACGTCCATCTCGTCGCCGGCATCACCCTCCGCGTTGACGGCATGTATGAGGAAGCCCTCGACCAGTTCCACCGCTCGCTCATGCTCAACCCCTCCAGCGCCGCAGTTATTTACAACCACCGAGCGCGCGTCTACCAGTATCAGAACCAGCTGGAGCTGGCCGAAGAAGAGCTGCAGAAAGGACTCACGCTGGAGCCCAAGTACCCGCTGCTGCGAACGTCTCTGGCCTACCAACGCATGCGGCAAGGCGACCTGCATCAGGCCATCGACATGCTTGAGCAGGTCATCCGCGACGACGCTTCCACGCGCATCGCCGTTCCGACGCTCGCGATGTGTTATGTGCAGATGGGTGAGCGCCAGCGCGCCGCGTCGCTCATTGTTGAAGAAACCATCTCCGCCGCCGAAGCCGACTCGGAAATGTCCTACCGCCTGGCGACTTATTTTGCCGTCGATGGCGATGAAAGCGAAGCGCTCCACTGGCTGCGCCGCGCGATTTATCTCGGCAACGAAAACTATCCCTGGTTTTCGAAGAATCCCGCCTGGAACCGCCTTCGCGAACACGCAGACTTCGAGCGCATCCTCGAAGACTTAAAGAAGAGCTACCGCCGCAACCAGAAAACCTGGAAACGGCTCCTGGCTGAAGTGAGCGCCTGAGGTGTTTTCGGTACCCCCTGTTTTGTACAAGTGTTGAATACAGGGAACTTCGCCAAGGCCTTAAATGGCAAGTAATTGATTTTTGATGACTTGCGGCGAGGCTCTTTTGCAAGTGTGGAAAATACGAGAGTTAGGTGCATTGGAAGCCCCAAAACAAAAACCTGGAAACGGCAACGTAGCAGAGTCGGTGCGCGGTGGCCGGAACAGAACTGGCCGTACAGTTTGGCTGAACCATCTTGAATCGACCCCTACCCCGTGTTTTGTGCAAGTGTTGAATACAGGGAACTTGCGTAGGGCCTCAAAATGCAAGTGTTTGATTCCTCACCACTTGCAAAGCGCCTACTGTGCAAGTATGGGAAACGCGGGAGTTAGCAGCAAATGCAGCCGATTCGCCAAGTGCTTTTTGCGCCAGGGCGTGGGCTACAGATCGGCGGGTGAGCGGGTTGTCAAAGAGCTCGACAGCTGGCGGTTCCGGGAAGCTGCGCACGGCAGGCTTCTCGAAAAGGCGATGGGGATTGGCCGCCTGGGCGGACAATCCCCACTATCTTCAGGGTAGAGTTGGCGGCCGGAAGAAGGCAAGGGAAATCCGGTGAGCAGGGATTACGCTCGTACCGGGTGCGGGTGAGAAAGTACTGCGCGCTCAAATCCGCTTTTGCGCGCCGTGCCAGATCGTGTCGATGATGACGCGCGCGCCTCGCACGCGATAGACAACGACGTACGGGGTCCCACCGACAACGAGTTCGCGTACGTCCGGTTGCGAGCCAGCGCGCCCGGCATAGGGAAATTGGCGGAGCACCTCGACTATGGCGACGATCCGGGTGACGAGTCTCTCTGCCGCATCGGGCTTATCGAGCGCTGTGTAAACCCTGATCTCGCGCAGCCTGACCCGGGCCAGGGCGGCCCAGACGATTTCAATGCGAGACGGTGATTCCTCTAGCGGCACAGAGCTTCGTCGTCATGCTCTTTGCCGCATGCACACCTCGGCGGCGGGAGCTCGTGATCTGTGCCCCACGACAGCAACCACGCCTTCATGTCTTCATGGCGAATGTAATGACCGGCCTCGATCTGCCGGTCCGCCTGAGCGATCTCGGCCAGTAACCGCTCCTGATCGGCAACATAGGATTCGACGGCATCGGAAATAATAAAATTGGAACTGCGGCCTGATGATTTTGCGAGCTTTGCAAGCCGCCTGCGCGTCTCCGGTTTGAGGCGGATACTGAAGGTGGCACTGCGTGTGTTCGGCATGAACACATTATGACACGAACGCGAATCGTTACTGCAGCAGGGTGATTGCTTTGGCTCTTTTCCCCACGCGAACCACGAGGCGAAATCCGCGGTGATCGCTGGAGAAGTGGCGATTCTCAACAGGGTATACGGGTTTCGTCCAAACCTCACCGTTGATCGTAACCGCCCGTTCTTTTAGTTTCCTCTGCGCTTCAGAGTTGGAGGTGGTGAGCTCCATTTTGGTCAGCAACGGGGGAATCTTTATCAGAGTAAAAGGTCCCTCGCCTGCGAAATCAGTGGGATGCAACTGAGTATGTAGATCCGAGAACTCTGCGAGTGTGGACGGAGCCAGCTCCTCAATATTTAGAGCGATGTCCTTCTGCTGAAACATGCGCGCCCAGCTTTCATCAGCTTGCCTGGTCACTTCACCGGAGTGGAATCCGCCGACGATCGTCCGCGCCAGCCGCTTCTTGGCTTCCATCGGGTGCAGCACGCCGGACGCGACATCGGCGCGCATCTGGTCGATCTCGCTCTGGCGCAGGTCGGTGAGCAGGGTCCAGTAGCGCCACATGAGCTCGTCGTTGATGGACATGAGCTTGCCGTACATTTCCTGCGGCGGTTCGTGGATGCCGATGGCGTTGCCGTAGGACTTCGACATCTTCTGCACGCCGTCGAGGCCTTCGATGATGGGGGTCATGAGGACGATCTGCGGCTCCTGGCCGTAGCTGCGCTGCAGCTCGCGGCCGGCGATGAGGTTGAATTTCTGATCGGTGCCGCCCAGCTCGACGTCGGCGTGGAGCGCGACTGAGTCGTAGCCCTGCGAGAGCGGGTAGAGCAGCTCGTGGAGGGCGATGGGCTTTTCTTCCTGGAAGCGCTTGTGGAACTCGTCGCGCTCGAGCATCTGCGACACGGTGAAGTGGGAGGCGAGGCGAATCATGCCCTCGAAGCCGAGTTTGTCGAGCCACTCGGAGTTGAAGCGGACTTCGGTCTTGTCGCGGTCGAGAATGCGAAAGACCTGGTCGGTGTAGGTTTTCGCGTTCTCATTGATCTGCTCGCGGGTCATCGGCTTGCGGGTGACGTTGCGGCCGGAAGGATCGCCGATGAGCGAGGTGAAGTCGCCAACGAGGAAGATGACCTGATGGCCGAGGTCCTGAAAGTGCTTGAGCTTGCGCATGAGCACGGTGTGGCCGAGGTGAAGGTCGGGCGCGGTGGGATCGAAGCCGGCCTTAACGCGCAGAGGCGTGCCGGTCTGGCGCGATTTTTCGAGGCGCTCGCGGAGATCGGAGACGCGGATGATTTCCGCAGCGCCTTTTTCGAGCAGGTCGAGCTGCTCATCGACAGGAAGAAAGCTGGACATGGATGCAGCCAGTATAAAGTTTCGCGCTCGGACGGCGGCTGAACAACTGTGAACGCTTTCATCAAGAAGCGCGCAATGCGCTGGTATGATGCATCCGCCCATGGTCGAACTACTTGCGCTTTATCTTGCCGGATTGGCCTTCTTCTTCTCCGGCATGAGCGGCGTCTCGGACAATTTGCGGCAGATGAGCGGCCAGCGCTTCCGCCGGGTGCTGGGGCGGCTGACGCATCGGCCGGTGATGGCGGGGCTGGTGGGCGCGGTTCTCGGCGCGATCACGCAAAGCGCGTCGGTGGTGGCTTTCATTTTATCGGGGATGGTTTCGACGGGGCTGCTGCCGATTTCGCGGGCGCTAATTGTGCTGGCCTGCGCAAACATCGGGACAGCACTGCTGGTATTTGTCGCAGCGTCCGATCTGCATTTGTCGATACTGTTTCTGATTGGGATCACGGGAATCATCCTGGCTTTCAAGCTTGTGAAGCGGTGGAAGCCGGCAGTGGCGAGCGGCATGTCGGTGGGGCTGCTGTTTCTGGGGCTGGAGATGATGAAGCAGGCGTTCCAGCCGCTGGCTTCGTCGGCACAATTTGCGCGGGTGGCGGGGTTCTTTGCGCACTGGCCGTATGCGGCGTTTCTGCTGGGCATGGCGATGCGGGCCTTCATCCATTCGTCGTCGGCGGTGGCGGCGATTGTGGTGACCATCAATCGCGGCGGGCAGCTGGGCGAATTTCCCGCGATGATGGTGATCGCGGGGCTGGGGGTAGGGTCGGCGGTGGCGACGTGGATTTTGTCCGGCAATCTGGTGGGGGTACCGCGGCAGATCGCGATGTATCAGGCGATGACCAACTGCGCTGCGGGACTTTTTATGGGAGCGCTGCTGGCGGCCGAGCGGCTGCTGCATGTGCCGCTGTTTATGGCGGCCGTGAATGCTTCGGGCGTATCGATCTCGCAGCGCATGGCGTATACGTATCTGGCGCTGAACATCACGGTGGCAGTGACGGCATTTGCCGGCTTGCGCTGGGCGCCCAAAGGACTGGCGAGGCTGTGGCCGCCGACGCCAGAGCAGGATTTATCGAGCCCGATTTACATCCAGCACAACTCGCTCAACGCGCCGGAAACGGCGCTGGACCTGGTGGCGCTGGAACAGATGCGCACGGTAAGCGTGCTGGGGCGGTATCTGGATGCGGCACGGCGCGGGGATGCAACGCAGCTGAAACCATTGCATGCCGCCGTGCTGCAGCTGGGACGGCACATTGCGGAGTTTCTGGAAGCGTTGCTGAAGATGCCGATCGCGACGGATCTGGCAGCAAGGGCGATTGCGTTCCAGCGCAAGGAGAGCACGCTGCGGGCGCTGGAAGACAATGTTTATCTATTTTCAGAAACGCTGATGGGACTGGGCAATGAAGATCTGGCCGGGCTGCTGATTGAGTCGCTGGACACGATTCTGTATTCGGCGCTGGCGGCTCTGGAGTCCCCAGGCGATCTGGAGATTGAGATTCTTGTGAGTATGACCGACGACCGCAGCGGCATGATGGAGGAGTTGCGCGGGCGGCACGGTTTGCAGCAGACGGGGAGCACGAACAATATCTCCGCGCTGCACTATGCGACGACACTTTTTGAGCGCAACGTGTGGCTGCTGCGGCAGCTGGCGCTGTGGATGCGCGAGGACGCGAAGTTTGCGGTGGTCTGACTTGGGTTAACCGTGGTGCATGGGATAGCCTTTTAGAGGCGTCCTGGCAGACACCCACGATCCGCCCGCACTTATGATTCGGATTCTCTTCGATCTCGGGCTTCTCGGCCTGGTCACCTCGACAATTTTCACGCTGCTGGCGCTGGCGGGACTGTGGAGGTTTCTGCGTGCGCGGGGTGGAGCGGACGGCAGCAGGTTTGAGCCGCCAGTGAGCTTACTGAAGCCGCTCGACGGCGCGGAGCCGGATCTGGAGGCGCACATCGAGTCGTTCTTCGGGCAGGATTATCCGAGGTTCGAGATTCTTTTTTGTGCGCGCTCGGCGTCCGATCCGGGACTGGAAGCGGCTCGACGGGTGGCCGCGCGGTATCCGCGGATTCCGGCGCAGTTTCTGGCAACGGGCGAGGACACCTATATCAATGCGAAGGTGTCGTCGCTGGAACTGATGCATGCGCAGGCGAAGCATGACATCTTCATCATCAGCGACAGCGATGTGCGGGTAACTCCGAACTACATTCGCGAAGTAACTGCGCCGTTTGCCGGGAAAGAAATAGGTGCGGTGACATGTCTCTATCGGGGCGTGGCCGATCGCAGCCTATGGTCGCTGCTGGAAGCGGCGGGCATGTCGGTGGAGATGACGACGGGCGTGCTGACGGCGAATTTGCTGGAGGGGATGAAGTTCGCGCTGGGACCGACGATGGCGGTGCGGCGCGCGATGCGTGGAGGCGATGGGCGGCTTCGGAGTTCTGGGGCCGTACTGCTCGGACGACTTTCTGCTCGGGGCAAAGGTCGCCGGGCAGGGGAAGACGGTGGTGCTGTCGCATCATGTGATCGATCACATTATTTTGAACCTGAGCTTTGCGGCCTCGCTGCGCCACCAGACGCGGTGGATGAAATCGACTCGCTTTTCGCGGCCGTGGGGCCATCTGGGGACGGCGCTGACGTTCAGCGTGCCTTTCGGGCTGCTGGCGTGGGCGGGGGCGCTGCTGATGCATCGGCCATTACTGGGAATGGCGCTGCTTGTTTACAGCATCCTGAATCGCATGCTGCTTGGGGTGATCGTTGGCAGGCTGGCGGTGGCGGAGCGGCATCTGCTGCGGACCGTGGTGCTCTACCCCATCCGCGACCTGCTTGGCTTCTGCTGCTGGGTCGCGAGCTACTTCGGGAGCACCATTTTGTGGCGCGGGCGTCGCTACCGGCTGACGCGCGGGGGGCTCATGCATCCGGTGGCTACGCAGCCGTCCGATAAGACGGAGCCCGCGCTCACCGCATAAGCGGCGCCTGGGACCCATGGCTCAGCGCGCTGGCGGGGCGGGCAAAGTGCTATAGCCAGCTGCTCTCGCGGCGAGGTCTGCTGCCTCGGCGCGCTGTCTATACTGGTGAGCAACCTCGACACATTGGAGCTCAATGCCTCTCACTCATCTGGACTGGCTGGTCATCGCTGCCTACCTGCTTTTCAATCTGCTGATCGGCATTTACTACCGAAGTAAGGCCAGCGGTTCGACGGAAGAGTTTTTTGTTTCGGGGCGCGACGTCTCGTGGTGGCTCGCGGGCACGTCGATGGTGGCGACGACCTTTGCGGCCGACACTCCACTGTTTGTGTGCGGGCTGGTGGCCACGCAGGGAATCTCGGGGAACTGGATCTGGTGGAGCCTGTGTTTGTCGGGCATGACGACCGTCTTCTTCTTTGCGCGGTACTGGCGGCGGGCGGAGATCCTGACGGACGTGGAGCTGGTGGAGATTCGCTACAGCGGACGGCCAGCGGCGTTTCTGCGCGGTTTCAAGGCGATTTATCTGGGCCTGCTGATGAATTGCTTCATTCTCGGCTGGGTGACGCGGGCGATGGTGGACATCATCGCGGTGACGCTGGGGCCGGTGATTACGCAGGGGCGGGTGCTGGCGCTCTCGGTTGGCGGGCACACCTGGATGCATTACACACTGGGCGAGCCCCGGCACACGGCGCTGTTCATCTGCGTCTTTGTTCTGGTTCCTTTCACTGGCCTTTACACGTTTTTGGGCGGGCTGTGGGGCGTGCTGGTCACGGATGTGTTTCAGTTTGTGCTGAAGATGGCGATGATCGTTGTGCTGGCGTGGGTGGCGGTTGTGCGGCTTGGGGGAATGTCCGCACTGCGGGTGCGACTTTCTGTGGTTGGCGCGGCGACGCGGACTGCGGGACACCCGACGTCGAACGTACTTTCCTTCCTGCCCGATTTTCATGCGGGGCTGACGACGCCGAACCTCTGGACGCTTCCGCTGCTTACGTTTTTCATGTACATCGGGGTGCAGTGGTGGGCGGCCTGGTATCCGGGCGCGGAGCCGGGCGGGGGTGGCTATGTGGCGCAGCGCATGTTCAGCGCGAAGAACGAGAAGAATTCTCTCGGCGCGACGTTGTGGTTCAACGTTGCGCACTATGCACTGCGGCCCTGGCCGTGGATCATCACCGGGCTGGTGGCTCTGGCCATGTATTCGACCAACGGCGGCCTGCACCCGAGCGCGGCGTATACGGCCAATCCGCAACAGGGCTACGTGATGGTGCTGCGCGACTTTCTGCCACCGGCGCTGCGCGGACTGATGATCGCTGCGTTTCTGGCGGCTTACATGTCGACCGTCGGAACGCAGCTGAACTGGGGTACGTCGTATCTGGTGAGCGATCTCTATCGCCGCTTCATGGTTCGTAGGGCGAGCGAGAAGCACTACGTTCTGATCAGCAAGATCATCACGGTGGTTCTGGTGCTGTGCAGCGGATACGTGGCGAGCCGCCTGACCTCAATTGGTGCAGGATGGCAGCTGGTGCTGAACCTGGGCGCCGGCACCGGAGCTGTTTACATGCTGCGTTGGTTCTGGTGGCGGATTAATGCGTGGAGCGAAATTTCAGCCATGATTGTCGCGGCTGTCGTGACGATGGGGCTTTCGCGGGTGCTGTTCACCGGAAACGACGCTGTGGTGTTTGCGAAGAGCACGCTGATTACGGCGGGAGTGACGACCGTTGCGTGGATCGTGGCTACGTTCGTGACGCCGGCCGAGCCTGATGCGACGCTGCTGGCTTTCTATCGGCGCGTTCACCCCACGGTGCACGGATGGAAGCGCATTGCTCGCGAGGCACCGGAGCTGGAGCCAGTGCGCGACTTCCGGGCTAATGCGTTCGATACGGTGCTGGGCTGTGTGCTGGTGTATGGATGTCTCTTCGGGATCGGCAAGCTGATCTTCGGCGCATGGTGGACAGCGGCTGGACTGCTGACCGCGGCGGCTGTGGCTGGCTGCCTGATCTGGTGGGACCTCTCACGCCGGGGATGGGAGACACTGTCCGGCACATCGCCATCGCTGAAAGCAGAAAGAGCTGTTGGCTCGGAGCCGGTCAAGGGCTGAGAGCGCGAGGGGCGCGCATCGGAGCGAAGCCACCTCGCGCCAGGTGCCTCTATTGCAACGTGCGCGGCCAACTTTCTGTTGCCGTTAACGCATCAAGACACGAACAATAAGGGAACATGGTTGATTCAGGAGTGTTCTCCCGCGCATCTTACTTTACGGGCCGCATTTTTCTCGTCTCTGACGCATCGCGAGTGTCACCGAACCCGTCGAAAACTGCATGAAAACTGCTGTGATTATTGGAGCCGGCCCGGCCGGACTAACGGCTGCTCTTGAATTGCAGCGCCGCACGGACGTGCGCCCGATTGTGCTGGAAGCGACCGATCGGATCGGGGGAATTTCGTGCACGATACGCCACAACGGCAATCGCATGGATATTGGCGGGCATCGATTTTTCTCGAAAGCCGACCGGGTGATGGACTGGTGGGCAGAACTGATGCCGATTGCTTCGACGGAAAACGGGTCGGGCCTGCACACGATTCGCTACCAGAATAAAGAGCGGGTGATTGCGGGTGCGAGCGACAGCGCCACGGATCCGGATCTGGTGATGCTGGTGCGGCCGCGCAAGAGCCGGATTTATTTCCTGCGCAGTTTCTTTGACTATCCGCTGGCGTTGAACGGGCAGACGCTACGCCAACTGGGCGCATGGCGCATGGTGAAAATTGGAGTCGGCTATCTGCGGGCGAAGGTGTTTCCGCGGCGTAACGAGAAGACCCTCGAGGATTTTCTGATCAATCGCTTCGGGACGGAACTGTACCTGACGTTTTTCAAGTCGTATACGGAAAAGGTGTGGGGTGTGCCCTGCGATCAGATCAGTGCCGAGTGGGGCGCGCAGCGGATCAAAGGGCTCTCGCTGCGCACGGCGATCGCGCATTTCCTGAAGAAGACGTTGAGCCGGAAGAAGTCGGGCGACATCGCGCAGAAATCGACGGAGACATCGCTGATTGAGAAATTTCTGTATCCGAAGTATGGACCGGGCCAGTTATGGGAATATGTCGCCGCTCTTGTGACAAAAAGGGGCGGCGAAGTGCGGATGGGATGGCGTGCGAAGACACTGCATGTGGAAGGCAACCGCGTAGTCTCGGTCGGGGTGGTTGACCCGCACGGCGCTTCGCATACGATTCCTGCGGATTACGTCTTTTCGACCATGCCGGTGCGCGACCTCATCCATGCGATGGACGTCGAGGTTCCTGCAGAAGTGCGGGCGGTGGCGGATGGGCTCGTCTACCGGGACTTCATCACGGTCGGGTTGTTGGTGGATCGGCTGACGGTGACGGAACCGGACGGCGGACCGCTGAAGGATACCTGGATCTATATTCAGGAGCCGGATGTGCTGGTGGGGCGGCTGCAGATTTTTAATAACTGGAGTCCGTACATGGTCGCGGATGGCAGCAAAGTCTGGATTGGGCTTGAGTATTTCTGCTACGAAACCGACCAGCTATGGAATATGCGCGATGAGGAGATCGCGCGCTTTGCGATTGCCGAGGTGGAGAAAATCGGTATCCTGCGAGGCGAGCAGGTACGAGATTCGCATGTGGTTCGTGTGCCCAAGACGTATCCGGCGTACTTTGGCACCTACGATCGCTTTGATGAGATTGTGCGCTACATGGACCGGTTCGAGAATCTGTTTCTGGTGGGTCGCAACGGCATGCACAAATACAACAACCAGGACCACAGCATGCTGACCGCGATGACCGCGGTGGATCAGATTGCAGCGGGGAAAATCGACAAAACCGCGCTGTGGGAGATCAATACCGAACAGGAATACCACGAGGAAAAGAAATAGGGTCGGCGCGCAGGGTCGAGGGTCTTCACTCCCACTGCGTCGTGTGACGGCGCAGCCACCAGCAGGCAGGGGCGCTGGCGTGGGGAAAAAGGGCGCGGGCGCAGGTGACCTGGGCAGCTCCCATGTAGTCGTATTCTGTTTTGCTGCCTTTGAGGGGGGTGGAGAGAAACTCATCGACCTGAACGGTGTCGAAGGCGGTTCCGCGAGATTCGCGGATGCGAAAGACGGCCCAGTCGAGGAGCCACAGGACGACTGCGGTCACCATGACGAACTTTGCTGTTTGCACGAGCACTCTGAAAAGGCGTTTCATTGTGACCGAAGGGACGCTTCCGTGACTTCAGGAATCGGCAGCCACGGTCATTTTTCTATACCCTAAACCCTACAGCCTATACCCTATCGATATGGATCTCGATTCAATTCAGTCGGCACTGCGGAGCGCGCGTGTCGACGCATGGCTCTTCTACGATCATCATCATCGCGACCCGATTGCGGCGGCGATTCTGGGTTTGCCGGATCACGGACTGGTGAGCCGACGGTGGTACTACGTGATCCCGGCGGAAGGCGAGCCGCGCAAGCTGGTGCACCGCATCGAGTCTGGCAAGCTGGACTCGCTGCCTGGATCGAAGGGCGTGTACTCCTCGTGGCAGGAACTGGAAAAGGGCCTCGACGCGATGCTGGGACCATGGCGGCGGATCGCCATGCAGTACTCGCCGCGGAACGCCATTATGTACGTTTCCATGGTGGACGCGGGAACGGTGGAGATGCTGCGCTCGATGAAGAAGGAGATTGTGAGCTCGGCCGATCTGGTGAGCCGCTTTCAGGCGGTCCTGACCGAAGAGCAGATTGACAGCCATTATGCCGCACAGAAGCTGCTGGACGAGATTCTGGCAGAGGGATTTCAGCAGATCGGCAGCCGGGCACGGTCGGACTCGCCGGCGACGGAATACGAGATGATGGTGTGGTTTCAGCAGGCGATGGAGCGCGCGGGGCTGACGACGGATCATGGGCCGAATGTTTCGGTGGACGCGAACAGCTCGGACTCCCATTACGAGCCGACTGCAGAGTCGAGCCGGCAGATCCGGTCCGGGTCTTTTCTGCTGATCGACATCTGGGCGAGGATGAATCGTCCTGGCACCTGCTGGTACGACATTACGTGGACGGGCGTGGTGAACCGCGAGCCGACGGAAAAAGAGCGCGTGGTGTTTGCCGTGGTGCGCGACGCGCGGGATGCGGCGATTGACGCGGTGCGCTCGGCTTTTGCCGATGGCGGACATCCGATCGCCGGTTTTGAGGCCGATGATGCGGCGCGGAACGTGATCCGGAACGCGGGGTACGGGAAGTACTTCACGCATCGCACGGGACACAACATCGCAGCCGAGTTGCACGGCAGCGGCGCGCATCTGGATAATCTCGAGACGCACGATGAGCGGCGCATCCTGCCCTTTACATGCTTTTCGGTTGAGCCGGGGGTTTACCTGCCGGAGTTTGGGATTCGCAGCGAAGTGAACATGATCACGACGAAGGATCATGCGGTGGTGACGGGACGGATTCAGAGGGAACTGGTTAGGGTGTGAGAAAGACAGGGAGTAGGGAGTAGGGGGTAGGGAGTAGGGAGTAGGGGGTAGAAAGCTGTTACCAAAGGCAGGGTGTGGCGCTTCGGTCTGACGTGTAGAACAGAATTTGTGAACGCCCGGCCCGCCGAATCGTACCGCGAACTGATCATTTGGCAACGTGGGATTCAACTCTGTATCGCGATCTATCAGCTCACGCAAGGCTTTCCGCCGGACAAGAGATTCGGGCTGACTAATCAGTTGAGAAGGGCAGGCGTCTCTGTACCGAGCAATATTGCGGAAGGTTATGGGCGGCTCTCAAGAGGCGAATACAAGCATTTTCTCGGAATCGCCAGAGGATCAAATCTTGAGTTGCAAACGCAACTCGCGATCGCACGAGGTCTGTCGTTTGGAAATGATGTCGAAATCGAAGGCGTCGAGCAACTTTCATTCGAGGTTGGCAAGATGCTGACGTCGATGCTGAAGAAGCTCTGATATCGGAGCGGCCGCAGATCCTGCTGCTACACCCTATCCCCTGCACCCTGTATTATCGTTGAGATGGCGACGAAAGCGCAGACCCCTGAAGAGCCCAAACTGAAGGGATTTGTTTACTCGGCTTTGATCCTGGGCTGGCTGGTTCCGGGAGCAGGACACTTGCTGACGCGGCACTGGATTCGAGCTTTGCTGCTGTTCGTCGCGATCACGGCGATGTTTTCGCTGGGGCTGGCGATGCAGGCTAAGGTCTATGTGCCCAATACCGGCGATCCGCTGGACATGCTTGGATTCGCAGGCGACCTGGGCACGGGTGCTCTTTACTTTATCGCGCGGATTTTTTCGCTCGGGCAGAGCACGGTGCAACTGGTGACCGCCGATTATGGGACGAAGTTTGTGGTGGTGGCGGGGCTGCTGAATTTTGTGGCCGCCGTGGACGCACACAATCTCCGCATCGGAAGGAAGGTTTAGTGCTGACCCCTTCCCACTTCACAGCAGTTCTTCTGTTCGCCACCTGCACATCGGTCGTCTTCGGAGTGACACAACGCTCGACACCGCGCGGCATGGTTCGCTACGGCATCTACTGCTGGGTGCTGTTCGTCGCGGCGGTGATTGCCGCGAGCTGGATAATGTGGCTGATCCGGCGTTAGCTTACTTTCCTGAGACAGCGACTCTGATTGCGTAAATCGAGCTTCGTGCTCCGATGAAGAGGGTCTTTTTGTCCGGGCCGGCCAACAGCGGGCTGCTCAGGCGCTCGGACACCTCGAGGATCCCGGCGAGTGCGAGCTAGTGTTCAGCGACGGCCGCTGAGGTTGTCGCGCCGGCGGCCTCGGGCGTTTTGTAGCGCTGGAGCCGGTAGTAGAGCGGCGTGACCTGAAACGGCATCTTGTCGCGCGCGCTGAGCAGAGGCGCGGGACTGAAGTGGAGGGAGAAGACCTCGTCGCTCCACGGGTCGATACGAAGATGGCTGTTCAGCGGAAGAGCCGCGATTTGCTGGAGGTCGTTGTTCTGGAGAGGAGGCGCCTGCTGCTCGAAGGCGGCAAGCCAGGGAGCGCCTGAGGGAGACGTAAGAGAATCGCCGAGGCGCGGGGTGAGCAGCGCGGGTACATGGCGCTCCATCTGTGAGAGCTGGGCGAGGAACAGGCCGACGCTGCCGGCTTTGCTGCCGTAGACGGAGGCGCGGAAGATGGCGACGGCTTTGGTGGCGGCATCCTGGTTCTGAGGGTCGGTGTGATTGAGCAGGATTTCCTGGAGCGTGTACTGGTCGGGAAAGTAGAGCCGGTCGCTAAAAGCGTAGCGGGTGTCGATGGGATGGCGCAGGGCGATGTGGGCCAGCTGGAAGCTGAGCATGGCAGCCAGATCTTCCTCATTGGGCAGCACGTCGATGAGGCCCTTGCTGAGGATGATGGTGTTGCCAACGGCGAGCGACTCCAGCGTTGAGGTGAGCAGCACGCGGCAATGGACATCGCCTGGGAGGGCGAGGTTGCTGCCGAGAATGAGGTTGTTGGTGACGGTCTGGAGAACGCTGTCGAAATCGCTGGGATTGGCGAGGAGGCCGGCCTGGGTGAGACGGTCGAGAACATTGCGCTCGCTTTGTCCCTCCCAGTCGCGCTGCGCTTCGAGGGGGCTCATGTCCTGGGAGCTTGCTTCAGACTGCTCTGCGCGCTCGACGGCATCGGTCTGGTAATCCGCGACGATGGCGCCAGGCAGACGGAAGCCGTAACCCCAGATGTGGCTTTGCGCGCGGAAATCGTGATCCTCAACGTAAATGGCCATGGGCAGCCAGATGGAAGGCTGCACGTTGCCGCGCCAGCTGTCGAAGTGAAAGTAGACCTGATGAAAACCGGGGTGGGAGAAGGTGCCGGTGTAGCGGACGATGTTGGCGTCCTGATCCTCGACCCAGATGCGGCCCTCGAATCGTCCACGGCCGGTGTTGGCCCGAGGCATGACGTCGAAGACCGAGGTGCGGACGGAACCGAGGAACTCCCGGCGGATGAAGCGAAAGCGGTAGTGCGCGAAATCGAAGCTCCGGAAATCGACGAACATCATGTCCATGAAGCCGTCGGGCGCCATCCTGAGGCGGAAGAGCCCGGTCAGCTTGTCGAGGAGGTTCACGGGAACATCGAGAGGTCCGTTGTCGACGGCAGGCTTTTTGTAGAGCTGCTCATTGAAGCGGCCCGCGAAGTCGACACGACCGAGGAGGTATTGATCGGAAGTGGGCACCGATCCGAGCTCGCGGTCCGGGCGCATGTGCTGGACATAGGTCTGGATGAGCGGGGTGTGCTGCTGGATGACATTGATGAGGAATTTCTCCCGGTAGGCGGCACGACGCAAAAGGGTGACCTGAGCGGGAGTGAGGTAGGGGTAGGGAGCGGAGGTGGACTTTTTCTTATGGCCAAAGCCAAAGAGGGCGTGAGCCGAGGAGCCGCTGCAAAGCACGAGAGCAAGCAGGCTCGCGATGGCGGCCTTGCAGTGCGCGATTCTGATCCCCTCACCCACGACTGACCCCACCACTCATCAAGCGCGAACTACGCGAACCGGACTCTGGCGGCGCTTTGAGCCTGCGTTGCCTGAGCCGGACCGTCCAGTGATCCATCCAAAACAAAACCAGCCATAAGGGGGAGACTCGCGTACCGCCGCAAAAGGCGAACTTCGCAGAGGGACGAGAGGCTGTTTAGGCAGGATTGCCGTCGCGCCGTTCAAGCATCGTACAACGGTTCTGACAAAACTTACGCTAAAAATCTGCGTTGGATTCACGATATTCGTCACCGCAGAAAAAGTGTGTGCCGCGTACCCGGTGTGGAGTTCTAGAACTATAGAGCTATCCGAGCCACAATAGTTCTACGACTGTACAGTGCCACTCCCGGGATTGGCGGAATCGCGGAATCCAGGCCGGGAGCGTGCTCCGGCCGTGTGCGATCCTAAGAGCCGCTCGCAAAATGTGCGCCAAATGAACCACGGGTGGGTGCGGAGGTAGCGCTTGCCGAGGTGCCGGGGATCCTGGCAGAAGCGGTAGAACCATTCCAGGCCGCAGCGTGTCCAGGCGGGCGCTTCCCGCTTGACACCGGCGACGGCGTCGAAACTGCCTCCAACGCCCATAGCCACCCGCGGAAGCAGGCAGGCCCGGTATTTTTCAATGAAGAGCTCCTGGCGGGGGGAACCCATGGCCACAAAGAGGATGCGGGCTCCGCTGCGATTAATGCCCGCAATCATCTCCTCTTCCTGAGCAGCCGGAAAAAAGCCGTCGTGGGCGCCGGCAATGCGGAGCCGCGGAAAGCGGGTGCGGAGCCTGACGAGCATCAGCGCGAGGGTCTGCGGGCTGGCGCCCAGGAAATAGACGGGAGCATCCCACTCTTCGAGTTTGGGCAGCAACGCCTGAAAGAGGCCAATTCCGCGCACGTTAGCCTGCAGGGGGGTGCCGAGCACGCGAGATGCCCAGACGGGACCATATTCGGGAATGACCATCTCGGCGCGGCCGAGAACGCCGTCCATCCCGGGCACGTGACAGGCAAGCCAGAACTTGTTGGTGTTGGCGACAACGATGTGGTGAAGCGACGGGCGGTCAAGGAATCGGCGAACGCGCTCGACGGCCTGCTGACGGGTGACGTTGGCGACGGGGAAACCGAGAACACGGACGACATCGGGCTCGGTGCGGAGAGTTTTATCCGACACGACGGCGATGGTGGTCATACCGACTCCTGAGAGGTGTTCAGCCTGGGACGGGTTAGGTCGTCCGGCAGCGAGAGCCAGCCAATCGTGGTGGTGAGGGTGGCCGGAAACTCTCCGCAACCGCGAACTCGGATGACGTGGCCGGATTCTGCCGCGCCGCCGTAGGTGCGGGAGATGAGGTGTGGCTCGAGGACACAGGCCAGCGGAAGGCTCGATTCGACGTGGAGCGAGAGCCTATGGGGCCCGTCGATCTGAAAAACGCGTTCGTCGCACTGCTTAATGCTCCAGAGGGCAGGCAGATGCCAGAAGAGCTCGAAACGATGCTGGCCGCAGCCGCTGAGGTCATCATGAACGGTAAGCCTGAAGTCCTCGAGGCGGAGAGAGCGCCGGTGGAGGACGCCGAGACGCCCGTAGCCGGAGTGGGAGGCCGCGATGCTGATAATTCCGAAGGAATCGGAAGCTTCGATGGACGCAGGGAAGGCATGATTTCCCAGGGAGAAAACAAAACCGGGAGCGGAATTGATCTCATTTTGCTCGGCACCGTCGATGGCGATGGTATTGTGCACCGCGGTGGAGCGCGCGGTATTGCGGCGGACTGGGTCGCGGGTGTAGCAGAAGGTTCCTGAGTCGCAGAGAAGTTCCCTGCCACCGATACGAGCCAGGACGCTGAGCTTGTCGTTATGGGTGTGGCTGCCGAGGCCGCCGATGCCGTTGGGCATGGCACAAAAGAGAACTTCCACGTTGCCGTTGCGACCCACCGCGATGCCGGAATCCGAAAAAACGGCGAGCCGGGGACGATCAGCAGGGGTGGAAGAAGGATGCAGTCCGTACCAGGCAGGGTCGGAGGAATCGCCAGCGCAGGGAACGCCGAAGAGTGCGGCGCCCATGGCGAGCATACCTGGGATGAGGAGCGAGTTGCGCTGAGTGAGAGGGACGCAGAGCATCTGGCGAAGATCGCTGTGCAGCAGCTCGACGCGGCCGTCGTCGCAGTCGCCCACATGGGGGATGGATCCGTTGTCGCCGGCGACTTCGGCCAGGTACCGAAACATGGCTTCGAGGCGCGCGGTGAATTCCGAACCCGGCGGCGTTCCAGCGGCGCGCATGACGAGGAACGCGGTGAGGAACATCTGGAGAACGAGCACGTGGTAGCCCAGAGATGCCTCGTAGTCGCCGCCGTCGGGATACGTCTGCCGCAGGATTTCCTTCTCCACACGGCGTTGGTAGAGCCGGCGGCGGCGCTCGACACCGGGATAGTCCAGAAACGACGCCATCGAGAAGAGGCCGACGATATTGGCGAGGTAGTGGTTGCTGCGCGCGAGGTGGGAGAACTCGAGCCGGGATTCGGTGAAGAGCAGATGCTGCGCGATGGAACGCACGATCTGGCGCGCCCAGATTTCCTCTTCCGGAAGAATGGGCTGGAGGAGGCTGAGCAGAGAGCAGAGACTGATGCCGCGCAGCGCCGATTCCATGGCCACAGTCCAGTTCACGCCGACACCGACGGGGTTTCGGGCAATCCAGTCGGAAGCGAGATCGCGGGCTGCCTGGCGATAGCGGAAATCACCGGTAAGGACGTGGGCTTTGGCGAGCACGGGGAGAAACTGCAGGCGGGACAGCTCCCACGGAACCTTGATATCGGAGCGGTTATTGCGCACAACGGGTTTGAGCTGGGGTGAGGGCAAATGTTCCCAGGCAAAGCCGCTGACGAAGTCGAGATTCCATGGCGGAGGGAAGCCGAGCTTCGCGGTGGGATAGCCGAGCAGCGGGAACTCGCCAGCGCAGAGCTGATTCGCAATGCCGACGATGGAAGGAGCCGCGGACGCGAGCGCGTCGAGATCGGGGCGGTACAAAGGCAGCGGGCGAAAGCGCAGGCTGGGCTTTTCCCGATGCAGGGCGGCGCGGAAGTGAGCGGAGCGGCACGGCTGCCAGAGGCGCCAGACAGCTTCGCGGGCGAGGGCGCCGGGAGGCTGACGGCGCAAAGCGGGAACGATGGACCGGAGCGGTCTCATGGAGGCGGGCCTTCGGTAAATACACAGAACCCGTGCAGCGGATGAGCGTGGACTTCGGGCCGCCGCAGGAATCCAGGTGGGGGGTGCGAGCACTATAACTGCGGGGCCGAGAGCAATACAAGGCAAAAGTGACTCTACGCCGGCATGGAGCTGTGAACTTCGTGTCAGTTATTTATTTGCGGCGCGGAAACTTCAGGAGGCGGTTGCGAAGCGGAGCGCGGATGGAGGGCCGCAAGGCTGGTGCTCTCGGAGAACCTCGACGATGCGCGGGGCAGCGCCGCCATCCCACAGTGGCGGGCGACACAGCAACGAAGCGGGCGTTTCACGCTGCGGTTCGAGGAGTTCGAGCGCTGCCTCCAGCAGCCGCTGCGGATCGGTTCCCACAACCTGATTCGATCCCATCGACACGGTGACCGGGCGCTCGGTGTTATTGCGAAAGGTGAGACATGGGATGCCGAGCCAGGTGGTCTCCTCCTGGATGCCGCCGGAATCGGTGATGACGAAGGATGACTTTTCCACAAGGCCAAGGAAGTCAAGGTAGGGAGCCGGGGGCATCAGCCAGAGGCCGGGTTCGTCGATACGGCCATCGCCCCAGCTGCGGACGCCGTTGATGCCGGCCTCCGCGATGCGGGCGCGAGTTCTGGGGTGCGCGGGAAACAGGATGGGGAGACGCTCGCCGAGTTCGAGAAGGGCGTGCAGCGTCAATGCCAATTGCTCTGGGTCATCGACGTTCGATGGGCGGTGCAGGGTAAGCATGGCGTAGGTCTGGGGCGCGAGTCCAAGCTGCGCCGGCAGAGGCGACCGGCGCGCGAGCGGAAGAGCGGCCGCCAGCGAATCGATCATTAGATTGCCCGCGAAATGTACCCGGCCGGGAGCAATTCCCTCCTGCGCGAGGTTCAGGTTGGCGCTTTCCTCGGTGGTAAAGAGCAGATCGGAGACAGCGTCGGTGAGGATGCGGTTGATCTCTTCCGGCATGGTGCGATCGAAGCTGCGCAACCCGGCTTCGACATGAGCGAGCGGAATATGTTCCTGCGCGGTGACCAGTGCGCAAGCAAGCGTCGAGTTGACGTCACCGACAACCACCACCATGTCGGGACGGTGGGCACGAACGAGATCGCCGAAGCGGCGAATGATCTCAGCGATCTGAATGTGCTGAGGTGCGGATCCGACGCCGAGGTTGTAATCGGGGTCAGGCAGGCGAAGCTGCTCGAAAAAGACCTGCGACAGGGCATAGTCGTAGTGCTGCCCGGTGTGCACGAGAGTGGGCTCAAGATCGCGGTGCCGTGCCATCTCTGCGATGAGAGGGGCCATCTTGACCATGTTGGGGCGTGCACCAACGATGTTCATGATGCGCCGGGTGCTGAGCGTCATCCGGTACTCCCTGGAGGACGGGCAATTATGCTGGCGTTTCTCACGATGTTTGGACAGTTTTAGCAGGCGAGATGCGCGAGCGCAATGAAGTTCTGCAGAAGGCGCCACGGGGAGGGAGAAGCGTGAGCCTATAATCCAGCGTAATCAGCAGCCAGCGAGCGCCTGGCGACGAGGTTTCAACCCAGGATTGAAGACCGATGTGCGGAATAGCCGGCGTTCTGGCCTTCAGCAACAACAGTTTTACCGTGACTCCGGATTATCTGACGCGCATGCGGGACACGATGGCGCATCGCGGACCGGATGGCGCGGGAGTGTGGATTTCGCCGGACCGGCGCACGGGCCTCGCCCATCGCCGGCTATCGATCATCGATCTCTCTGCAGCGGCGGCGCAGCCGATGAGCAGCGACGATGGATCGCTGCAGGTTGTTTTTAACGGGGAAATCTACAACCACGCCGAAATCCGGCGCGAACTGGAAGCGCTCGGCCGACGGCACTGGAAGACGGACCACTCGGACACCGAAGTGATCCTGCAGGCTTTCCGCGAGTGGGGCATCGCGTGCCTGGAGAGGTTTCGCGGTATGTTCGCGATTGCGCTGTGGGATGCGCAGGCACGCCGTCTGTGGCTGATCCGTGACCGCGTGGGGATTAAGCCGCTCTACTACAGCGTTCACCATGGGAGGCTGACGTTCGCGTCTGAGATTAAGGCTTTACTCGAGGATGGTGAACAGGCCCGCCGGGTAAACGAGCATGCCCTGTTTCATTACCTGACATACATTACGACGCCGGCGCCGGAGACTCTGTTCGATGGAATTCGGAAGCTGGCGCCGGGGAGCTACCTGCGGGTCGAGGCCGATGGACGGATTTACGAGGAACGCTACTGGGACGTGCTGGACCGGACCGAACCCCTCACGGGCGCGACGGAAGAGGAGATTGGCGAGCGGCTGATTGCAGAGCTGCGGACGAGCGTGGCGTTGCGGGCGGTGAGCGATGTTCCGGTGGGCGTGTTTTTGTCTGGAGGCGTCGACTCGGGCACGAACGCGGCGTTGTTTTCAGAGTGCGCGATGGGCCGGGTTAAGACGTTCTCCGTGGGCTACGACCGGGATTACGCGGGATGCCGGAGCGAACTGCCGATGGCGCGGAGATTCGCCGGGCAGCTGGGTGCGGATCATCACGAGCGAGTGCTGACGCAGGACGATTTTCTGGAATTTCTGCCGCGCATGATCCAGCTTCAGGACGAGCCGATTGCCGATCCTGTCTGCATGCCGGTTTATTACCTTTCGAAGCTGGCCCGGGAACATGGCGTGATCGTGGCCCAGGCGGGCGAGGGGGCAGACGAACTTTTCTGGGGATATCGGCAGTGGCGGCAAATCTACGATCTGACGCGGTGGAATTCGTTACCCGTGCCGAATGCATCGCGAAAGCTGGGCCTTGGAGTTCTGCAGTTGCTGGGCAAATCGCGCAGCATGCAGTATGAAATGCTTCGCCGGGCTGCCGAAGGCCTTCCGCTTTTCTGGAGCGGGTATGAGGCCTTCACGCAACAAGGGAAATTCGATATTCTCTCGAACCGTCTGCGACAGCGTTTCCGCGGGAAAAGCTCCTGGGAGGCGGTTCGGCCGACATACGAACGCTTCATGGAAAAATGCTGGGAGCCAACCGCGGTGAAGTGGATGACCTACGCGGATCTGAATCTGCGATTGCCGGAGCTGCTGCTGATGCGCCTGGACAAGATGGGAATGGGCGCGAGCCTCGAGGCGCGGGTTCCATTCCTCGATCATCGGTTCATCGAGCTGGCGATGAGCATTCCGGAGCGCGTTATTACCAGAGGGCGAGAGTCAAAGCATATTTTGAAAGAGGCCGTGCGTGGACTGATACCCGACGACATCATTGATCGGCCTAAACAGGGCTTTGGAGTTCCGGTGTATGAGTGGTTCTTCGACCGCTTCGGCGAGTATGCGCGGCGAGAACTGACCAGCTTCTGCGAGGAAACCGATTTTCTTGACAGGGACGCAGTCATGCGACTCATCCATAGCGGCCAGGGCGTGCAGGTCTGGATACTCCTGAATTTCGCCTTGTGGTGGAGGCAGTTTGTCGAACAGCGGGCTCCTGCTCCGATGACAACTGAGCCGTCCGCGATTGTGGAGAGCCGACCGTGAAGATACAAGCTCCTCGCCGCCACCCGACTGGGTGGAAATGTACACTCGCCGGGGCTACCGTTCTAAAAAGACACCGTGAAGAGAGGCATGTGGACCGGATACCGGCGTGAGCTTCGCTTCGATGTGATGGCAGTGCTGCTGGTCGTCGTGCTGGCGCTGGCGACGCTGACTCTGTGGATTCCCGCGTATTGGGCCACAGCTGGCTTCGAGTCGTGCGTGTTCGCAATGGCGGCTGCCGCGCTGGCCATGGGTCGGCGACCGTCGTCCGGCGTACTCCTGCCCATCGCGGTCGTCGGATTCATCGCGCTGTGGGGCTGCCTGCAATTGCTCACCGGGTGGTCGCAGGTTCGGTCTGAGACGGAGGCCGCCATCTGGAAGTGGATGACGTGGCTTGCCGTTTATTACCTGGGCGTTTCTCTATTTGCAGATCGGGGGTTCTCGCGAAAGGTGCGGGTGGGCCTGGTCTGGTTCGGATGCGCCCTGGCGACGGAGGCGATCCTGCAGGCTTTTCTCTCGCCGCATATGATTTACGGACTGTGGCCCGCACCGGATTATCCCTTCGTGATGGGCCCGATCCTGTACCACACCCATTTTGCCGCGCTGATTGAGGTCATTCTCCCGATGGCGCTGTGGCTGGCTTTCACCGACCGGCACAACGCAAAAACCTATATCGGAATCTCGGGCGTCCTGCTGGCATCGGTGGTGGTGAGCGCGTCGCGGGGAGGCCTGATTTTGATTGCAATCGAGACGGTGGTAGTGGTGGTGCTGGCGCAGCGGCGTCTGCGGACTCCGGCCGCACAGGCTGGCCTGCTGGTTCTGGCCCTTACGGGACTCACGGCGGCTCTCGTTCTGGTGGTGGGATGGGGAAAAATTGTAGAGCGGTTTCGAGCCGAGGCTTTGCTCGAAGATCGGCTGCCTTTCGTGATTGCGACGCTGCACATGATTCGGGTGCGACCGTGGACTGGCTTCGGCCTTGGGTGCTGGCCTTCGGTTTATCCCTCCTTTGCTCTGCTGGACACGGGCCGATTCGTCAACGAAGCACATTGCGACTGGCTACAGTGGGTCGCAGAGGGCGGGCTGCCGGCAGGTGCGGCGATGGCAGCGCTGGCGATCTGGGCGCTCCGCTACGCCTGGCGGTCGGTCTGGGGGCTCGGCTGCATCGTTGTGCTGCTGCACGCGGCGCTGGATTACCCATTTTCGCGGCCGGTAATGGGAGCGTGGGTTTTCCTGACACTGGCGATGGTCGTGGCCGTTGAACCGGCCAAACGCAACATGGGACGGGAGGACGGCGGCACGGAGCCCGGATGAGACGCAGCGTGTCGCCGGTGTTTGTCAGGGAGCACTGCTGGAAGTCGTGCTCTTTCCGCCACTGAGCGCAAGGAGAGCAACCAGCGCCCCACCACCGACAACCGCCACTGTGAGAATGACCGCCCCGGAATGCCAATGCGGTCCGGCTGCGGCCGGAGTCGGGGCCTGACCCCCTTCCTCCTCCTTCGTAGAGCCGGCGGCGACGCGCCGAACCGAATTAGCAACGATGATGTGGCAGGGAGCCATACCATTCTCCTCGGTCGGGGTGTGGCACATGATACCGGTGGATACTCCGGCGGCAATGCCTTTGATCTGAACCGAAGCGCCGAGTGCGTTGCCCGGGATATTCCCTTCCACGATGTATTCAACGCCATCGGTGTCGTTGGTGACCTTGTACTCGCCCTCAGGCTCCTGGCGCAGGATGCCGTTGACGGTGATGGGCGGTCCGGTTGGCGGTGGCGGCGGACCCTGTGGAGGCTCCTGTTGCACCGTGGAAACAACGCTGATTGCAAAGGTGAGGGGCTCGCCGGGATTGAGGCGTGCTACCAGCTGCCCGACGGGTGTGCGAACTTCGGCAGGACCGTTCTGCGCCACGGCTTCGACATGTGAGCTGTCCCGCCAGGCCGCCGCGACCGTGCCGTGCTCCGATAACGAAGCTATGGTGAGTCCGTCAACGATCAGTTCACGCTTGCCGCTGTCGATCTGGGTAGCAACCCCCTGCTCCAGGACCGAGTGGTCGCGGAAAACGCGAACCTGAGCTCCTGACTGGAGTACCAGGCTGGATCCATCGACAAACCGCAGTGACGAAGCGGCAGGTCCTCCTTTGACGACGCTGCCGGAAAAGAGCGTGGAGTTTCCGCGGACAGGAGTGCCGTCCACCAGGACCGAGCTGTCCGTAACCAGAAATCCGATACTTGCCGGCACCGCGGCGTATCCAGCCATACAGCCGCAGGTGAGAAGGGCAACTGCTGACTGCAAGTTCCGAAGCATGACTCGCCACCTCAAAGGGGCGTTCCAGATTGCCAACATACTACAGGCAGCTGTCCCGTTGGCACAACGGTCTTTTGAAAGCGACACGACAGTTTTGTGTGCAAATTTCTGCTCAGTTCCCTAACCCGGGCTCTGCCGAAAGATCAGGCATTGATTCGGTAGTTTCGTGCGCCGCCTCGAAAGAGAGGCTGCAACCGTTGAGCGTAACCCGTACGTTCTTCTCAATAGCCTGGTCTACCGCAAAGGCAGCATTTGTAACTTCAACGAGTTCTGAAAAGGGTATCGGCGGCCGACCATTGCGCAAAATTGCTTCCACAGTCAGTTCCAGTTCCCTGCGATGGCCTTTGTCCTGACCAGTGCGGAAGGTTCTTGTTTTTCCTCCGCGAGACAGATGTAGAGCTCGGAAATCATCAAGGCGTGCAATGCTGTTCTGGCAGAACACCTCGATATATTCCTTCGGAACCGCACGGTCGCCATTGGCCACATAGATGAGATTGGCGATCGAGCCATCCTGAAAGTAAAGAGTGACGGTCAAATTGTCGCGATTGTAGCGCCCGACGTCGGGGAGAGCGGCGGCGGTCAGTGAACAAATGGGACTGCCAGCCACTGAGCGCGCCCAATCGATAAAGTGGCAAAGCTCGCCGATGATACGGCCTCCGCCAGCTTCGCTCTGAATCCAGTTGCGGCGAGCAACGAAACCAGCATTGCAACGAATATGGATCAGCATGGGCTCCGAACGTTCGCGAAAGAACTCCCGAAGCTTCGCAGTGTGTGGGGCAAAGCGACGATTGAACCCTACCATCAGAAACGGTTCCTGGCCCTGCTTGACCTGCGCCGCATATGCCGTAGTCACCTGGTGAAGCTGACCTCGCGTGATTGCCAATGGTTTTTCCACGAAAACAGCTTTGCCCTGCACGATGGCTCGTTGCACATATTCTGCATGGCTGTCGTGACGTGTGGTGACAAAGACGGCATCTACATTCGGATTCGAAAGCAGTTCGGAAGGAGATTCCGCCACCCTAAATGTAAATGCACGGCGCGCCGACCCAGCCGTAATGCCTGACCGGGTAGCGACCGCTTCGAGGGTCACATGTTTGGAGGTCTGGAGAAAGGGAAGGATAACTCCTCGGGCAAACGCCCCCAACCCCACGACACCCACGCGGACTTTGCTTTCTGGGCGAGCCTGCGGGACAAAACCAGCCGGCACTGCCTTCGCGGCCGGGATGACGTCTACGGAAGCACGGTAATCGATAACTGCCGTGTATATTCCGCTGCTTAGATCGACATAAGCCTGTGCGGCCTGTTCAACCGGATAGCGATGCGCGAGTAACTCCTCAACGCGAACAGAGTCATCGGCAAGAAGATCGAGGAATGCTTCCATGTTCCGCTGTTCAGTCCAGCGGACATAGCCGATGGGATAATCGTGGCCGCTTTCCTCATAGGAAGGATCGTAACGACCAGGCCCGTAGGACCGCGACATACGCAGAGAGAGTTCCTTGCGATACATGTGTTCTCGCGACACATTGATGCCGACATCGCCAACAATCACAATACGGCCTCGGTCCCGAACCAATTTGGCCGCAAGTTCCAGCGGCTCAGCCGATGGGGTAGCAGCAGTGATAAGTACGGCATCCACGCCGTGACGCGAAAATACAGCTACCTGTCGCTCCAGCACAGGATCGCTCGTAGCCAGACCCACATGTGCGCCCATAGACACAGAGCGGCCAGCGCGTTCCGGTGAAAGATCGATGGCCATCACCCGGCAACCGGCGGCACGGAGAATCTGCATAGCGAGCACGCCTACCAAACCGGCTCCGATGACGGCGACCGTCTCACCTAATGTAACTTCCGCCTGCCGGACTCCCTGGAGGGCAATTGCGCCGATGGTGGTCAGAGCCGCAGCGTCGATCGGGACTTTGTCCGGAATCCGGACAACAAGATTTTGTGGCACGCAATTGATTTCGCAATGATTGGCGTAACCCGCACCTGCGCAGGCCACGCGCTCACCCGGAATGTATCCGGTCCCGGCTGCCGCTTCCAGGACATAGCCAGAGCAGGAGTATCCCAGTGGCGAGAGAGTATGGAGTTGCCCCTGGACTTTGTCCCATGCCGCCTTAATCCCGTTGGATCGCGCGTAATCGCTAATCTGCCTCGCCAGATCGGGGCGCGCGATTGCCCTCGCGAGAAGAGATTTGTGGCCGGATTCAATCTTCACCTTCTCCGTTCCAGCACTGATAACCGAAAATGCTGTGCGGACGAGAACATAACCGGGCAGACACTCCGGTGTCGGCACTTCCCAGGCCGCAATGTGTCCGGATTTCAGGTCTTGCAGCAAGGCACGCATCATAGCGCCGTGTGATCCGCCGGCCATACGGCTTCCGCGGCATCGGGGCGCACTTCACAATCGCCTGCGAAGCTCGGCGCATTGAATTGATAAGTATTTCCACCAGTGACGAAATCAATTAAAGTCCCGAGTTCGCGCGCGCGCACATCCCAGGTACACTCCCGGACGGCATTCTGACGCTCCATTGCTTTTTCAGAGGTATCGGCCGCCAGCGCGTCTTCGATGCACTCGATAAATTCCGCGGTTGAGTGATATATCCGTAAACCAGCGGTATGAAGGTATTCGAAGAGGGGCGCGATCACCACAGGCTTTCCGGTAGCCAAATATTCCCTTACTTTGATCGCACTCCCGTAGCTGGTGAACGCGTTGTCATGGCGCCAGGGAAGTACACACACATCGAACTGCGCGATATAACGAGGCAGCTCCCGATACGGCTTGGGATCGATGAAATGAACGTTGCGTGCCGATATGCGTACGAGATTCGACCTCAACCCAATAAGAATCCAATGCCATTCCGGGCGAAGCCGCGCCACCTCTTCTATAAGATCGGCATCCATGACATAGTCCATTGCGCCAAAATAGCCAAGAACCGGATGCGGCACTTCTTGAACCTCCGCCGCCGTTTCCAAAGGGAGCCTGGCAAAATGCTCGAAATCGACGGCCTGCTCAAGATAATAGCGATTTAGTTCAGTAGCCTCTTGAAACAGCTTACGCCCGGAATAAAGGACGATGTCGGCTGCCGATTTCAGACTGCAGTCCATCTCACGGATGGCTTTGCCGGAAAGGGCACTATCCTCATTCGCATCGTATTTGTCAGAGACCTGGTACAGCAGGAGCTTTTCGCCGAGGCTACCAGTAAGATCGGCACCTGACGGGATGGCAATCCACAGAACGGGACGGGACATTCCGAGCAGCAACATGGCGAGTCGCAGCTGTACCAATACCAGAATGCGATTCATCCTCCGCATCATATGGGAGTGATAGGACGGCAAATTGACGGGAGTCATGACCCATAGGCCTTCCGGGGCAAATCGAAGCCATCGCAGATAACTGCGGAATTTCCGGCGAATCTTCAGGAAAAAGTCGGGATTCGATACATTCGGCAAGCCCATCGTAATCGAATTCACGAACAGGACCTTGTTAGCCGTGGCAAACCGCTTCAACAAGTGATACTTGGAATGCGGGTGGTGATACCACCAATCCTCGCCGCCCAGGCATACAATCGATTGGCCCGAAATACCGTAGTCCATTCGTACTTTCTTTCCTTCACTCCATCTCACGCGCCGGCATCCGCGATGGAGGCGATTTGCAGAAATTCTGGTGGAAATTCGGACTGACTGGCCCGCCGATGATACACAGCGATCCCAATGATTACGACGGCCGCAGCAAAATAGCAAATACTGGACAAAACAGATGCCCCAACAAAACCGTAACGGGGTATGGCATAGAGGTTTCCGGTCAGATTTACGAGAAGAATACAGAGCCACGCGAACGGAACACTCAGTTTGTATCCGATACTCGTGATGAACTGAACCGAAACGCATGCCAGGCCCAGGAAGTAGACCCCAGGAAGGAGCCAGAGAAATCCCGGGACCGAAGGCAGGTATCTCGCACCAAACAGCCACCGCACCAGAGGATACGCAATGACGGCACTGAGAGCAAAAAAGGGGATGGTTGCGGCCGCCATACCCAAAAGCCATTTCCTCATCAGGCAAAACTTTCCAAATGTCTCCTGGATCGCCGAAAGATGAGGCAGCAAAATGCTGCCCGCGGCTGTGGCGGGAAGGCTCAGATAATCAGCGAGGGATGCTGCAAGGGAGTAATAACCTGCTTCAGAAGAAGTGCGCATGTGCGCTACCATCAGCAGATCAACCCGAAACAGGAGAAAGGAAAAGACGGTGGCGAGATAAACTTTGACACCGTAACGCAGCATCCTGCGCATCACAGACGAAGATACAGAAATTCCGCCGGACACTCGATACAACCGGATCCACGCCCACATACAAGTGACGACCTGACCGATAACGACCGCCCCAAGGATTCTGGCCGGGGTAACCCTCCCGGAAGCCACAAGCACCGCCAGGACGGCGAGAGGCAGATAGCGATTCAGGACCTCGAGCAGGTTGTAGTCCCCGATTTCCCGGCCACCCAGCAATAACCCCTGGAAGATCATGTAGCCAAGAGCAAACGGGATATAGCAGAGCGAAAGCGCGAGACAACTCGGCGGAAGGCCGAGAGAGCCAGGAACACATCGGACGATGGTAAGAGTAATGAGGATGACGCAGGGAGCAATGAAAAAACTGAGCACAGTGCTGTTGCCCAAAAGAGTTCTGCGCAGGCGCGGCTCACTGGCTGCAAAAAAGGTATTCGCGGTGCTCAGCCCCAGATGAGAAAACTGAGTGGCCATCGTAGCCAACGCCAGAGCCACAGCGTAGTATCCTCTGGCACCAGGGGCAAGCAGGCGAGTAAGCCAAATTCCAAAGAGCAGAGCGCCCCCAACACGCACGATTTGGGCGACATACGTCTGCATCACGTGGTGCAGGACGCTTGACGGGTTTGCTTTTGTTGCGGTCATTCGGCCTCATAACCAGTGCTGCGAATGAAACGGTCCTCGGTCGTGATTGTCACAAATTCTCCAGCGCACGTGCAGCATTGTGTTCCCAGGAGTGCCGCTCGACTGCCATGCATCTGGCTGCGTTTCCCAGGCGCGATCGCGCAGCAGGGTTGCCCGCAAGGTACTGTATGCCCTCCGACAGTTCGGCAACGCTTCCGGGTGTCACCAGCCAGGCGGTGCGACCATGTTCGAGAATCTCACCGAGCTGATCGAGTCGACTGGCCAGGATCGCCTTTCCCATCGCCATATATTCGAATAACTTCGTGGGAGAGCCAAAAAAGCGGTTGCCATCTGGCATCGGAATGTGCGGTGATACGAGAATGTCGGCAGCATCCATGTAAGTCGCGACCGTTTCCTGCGGAAGCACTCCCGGAAAGAAGACTTTGCCTGAAGCTTCAAACTTCATCAGGAAACTCCGCATCGATTCACGCAGGAGCCCATCGCCGACCAGCACAAAGCGGAGATGCGCTGCATTTTCCATCATCAGACGGTAGATAGCCTGCTGCAACACCTCGATGCCATGCCAGAAACTAAAGCTTCCAACAAAGCCGATCAGGACGTCGTTCCGCTGAACCTTTAATTTCTCCCGGACCTCGATGCCGCCGCAACCCGGATGAAAGAGATTTGGATCGACGGCATTGGGATTTACGACTATGCGGGAGGCCGGAATGTGCCGGGCGAGGAGCTCACTTCTCAGGACGTCTGAGACGACAAGGACTCTGGCTGCAGAGCGGATGCTGATTTCCTCACAAAGGCGAACCCATGCGCGGAAGGGAGTCGGATCCCAGTGGCGACTGATCCACACTTCCGAGCCGTTGTATTCAAGAACCAGAGGCACCTGCAATGCCCGGGAAAGGCAGGCCCCGGCGATGGAAAAGCGGCGATGACGTTGATAGAGCAACGCTGGCCGGGACGAAGCCAGACGATTGCGCACTCCGCGAACAAATCTACGATCGAAAGACAGCGCGGCAGCTTCCCAGAAAAGCGAAGGCCGACGGGAAGGGCTAATAATCTCGTTTCTGAAAACGTCCTGCGCCAGAGCTGCGCCGCAAAAGACGCGACAGGTTTTATGGATCTTCTGTAGCCCGGTGAGGACACCGCGAACATGGCTGATGGCCCCTCCCGCGGACCCCAGGCTCGCATGATTGGGAATCAGGTAGGCAACCTGGGTCTCCGCCGCAGATGAACGCTGGTCTACGGGAACCGCGCGGCCGAGCATCTGGTGCAGCCAACACCACCGGAAGACGAGGATGAAGCTGTCGCCCAAGGCGGCCACGAACATCGCGGGGAAGTTGCGCAGTGAAGCGAGCAGGCCAATGGCTTCCCACCGTCCCGTCTCGTCGGAAAGAACGGTTTCAGAACAACGGTGGAGAACGTGCAGGCATTTGAGGAGCTGAATATACCTGGAATCGCAGAGGGACTGATAGAAGAAAACAAAGGCGCGACCCCGACACTGACGAAGAGTTCGGAACTTCTGGACAAAGCCGCCGCCGCGGAATTTCCGATGAGAAACCTCGCTGATGCAGGCACCCGGGAAGTGGGCGCTTACCAGATCGCGAGCTTTGTCTGAATTGCCCGTCAGCACGTAAAGATAGACCAATTCGCCCTTCGCGTTCACAACCGTCCCCGACAATCATTTTGCCAGTTGTCGACACCAACGCGGTTCAGCGCTGCACTCAGCTTCTCTGTCCTCCGCAGTCAACGCTCCCGGTTGGAATATTGGTTGTAGTAATACGGATTGTAGTAATAGTATTTAGCGTTCATATCCGGGCGAACGCCATTCAGAACAATACCGATAACATTAGCGCGCACACGACGTAACTGGCTCATAGCCGATGCGACCGCGCTGCGATTAGTGCGTCCAGCGCGGGCGATGAGGATGACACTGTCTGCGAGGGAGGCGATCTCAAGTGGTTCCGCAAATCCGAGCAGCGGCGGAGAGTCTATGAGCACCAGATCATATTCCCGTTCCGCCTCGTCGAGGATCGGAGGCAGAACGTTGGCCACGCGCTCCGCGACGCGGCGCGAGGATGGGCCAGCGGCGAGGACGTCGAGGTTCGGATACTCCACCGGGGTTTGGATCGCCTCGCGCCAGTGCATGGTTCCGTTAACGACGTCAGAAAGACCGCGGTCATTAAGCAGACTGAGCCGTATCACAGGGCGGCGGAGGTCGCCATCGATGAGCAGAGTTTTACGTCCCTGTTGGCTATGGGCAACCGCGAGATAAAGAGAAACGGTCGATTTTCCCTCCATGGGCGAGGGCGAAGTAACAAGGATGCTGCGGGGACGCTGCTCCATTCCGGCAGATAGCAAGATGGAAGAGCGAAGGGTTCGAATGGCTTCGTGAAAAGCGCTGTTGGCGGCGGTATGAGATCCATTCGACGCAACTGCGTGTCCCGTCTCCACCCCGGGCAATTCCTGCATAGGCATAAACGAGGGCGAGAACTTCGCAACCGGGAGGGAGGGCAGAACGGGAATACGAAGTTCCCGCTGCAGCATATCGCCGTCCAGCACGGTGGCATCCACCGCATCCAGAAGAAAGATGATACTGATGCCAATTATCGCCGACCCCAGGAGGGCGAGGAGAGCATTCAGACTGGTTCTGGGGAAGGACGGATAGAGTGCCGGTCGCGCTATGTCGGCGAGGCGGATGGAACTGCTTTCGAAGCTGGCGTTGATGCCCGCCTCACGGATCTTGCGGATCAGTTGCTCATAAAGGTCCTTGTCGGTGTCTGCTTCCTGCTTCCGAGCCTTGTATTCGAACGAGCGGGCATTCATCTGATCGAATTCGGCCTTGGCCTGCACCATATCCTGATGCAGAAGCGCCTGGCGGTCGACAGCCTGATGGTAGGCGACGGTGACACGCTGGGTAATACTCTGACGCAAATGGTCGACCTGCTTTTGCAGTTCGTCGACTTCGGTCCTGGCTTTGCGGTAAGTGGGATGTTCGGAGCCAAACTGGGTTTGCACCTGCGCGAAATGCTCCTGCGCCTCACGCAGGCGTTCTTCGAGCGCGCGCAGTTGCTCTCCCTGATCAGAAGCCTCTGCCGCTTCGAGCGAGCCATTTTGAACCGCATTCCAGGCGGCTTCCCTGCTGGCGCGATCGGCCTCGGCGGCGGTCAGGTCGGTGTTCAACTGAAGCAGACGGGCCGAGAAAATATCGGTCTTTTCTTCAGGATTGATAACATCGAGGTCCTTTTCGAATGTGGCCAGAGCAGCGGCCGATTGTTCCATTTTCGCCTTTAGTTCGGCAAGCTGTTTCTCCATGTAGCCGGTGAGCTGCGAAGCAGCCTCGAAACGTATATCGTAGGTATGCCGGATGTAACTATTAGCGATCTCATTCGCCACATTCGCTGATAGCTGCGGATCGGGAGAACGATAGCTGACAAGCAGCAGGAAGGTGTGAGGCGGCTGGGTTATCTTCAATCCGGGAAGTTTGATGGGCGCGTCTTTCAACCGGGAAGAGAGAATCTTGTCTTTGGCAAGCTTTTTGTACTCGTTGGTCATCAGATGATACTTTTCGACCACCGGGCGAAGGACAGCATCCGACTGGATTATGGTTTCCTGAGTAGCGAGAAAGTTCTGTGTATCCTCGCCACTGGCCGCCATAGTATTGACATCGCCAAGCACGGCCGATGGGGTCTGGCGATCGATATCGATCACTGCCGTGGACTCGAAGAGAGGCGTGAGGCGCCTGGAAACGATCACGGTAGCAACGACTGAGAAGGCAACGAAGGCCAGTAGTTTCCAGCGGTGGCGCTTAATCACCCACAGGTACTGGGAGAGGGAAAGACCTGCCGGGATGGGGTGGTCCTTCTCAAATTCAACCCGCCCAGGCAAAGGAATGGGAGCCGGCTGGAGCTCGGCACCGGCAAGGTCCTCTGGGGCGATGATGCTGGGGTTTCGTCTGCTCATACCAGTTCAGTGCCAGATAACGTAATTCGCCGCCGTTTGTCCCCCGAGTGTAGTGATACGGTCAATAGCCTCAGCAGTGAGGCGCTTGCCTTTGTTATCCGGAATGTAAAGAATGTCGTTGGCCTCGAGAGGAACGTCGGGGAGTTTGCGCTTCAGGATTTTTTCCAGAGGAACGGGGATTTCCCGGCGCGGGCCTCCGCCTGGCGAAGGACGGTACACCCACGCTTCTTTAGCTGAGAACGGAGTGAGCCCTTCAGAGAGAGCGAGCATCTGCATGACGGTAGTCTGTTCGTCATTGCGAACCGGAAAAGCTCCAGGCTTCTTCACGTTGCCAACAACATAGATCAGTCTGGCCTCGGGGACGAGGACCTCTTCGCCACCGTGCAGCATGATATTCAGCTTTGGATCAGCCTGATCGATGAGGCCCCGGAGGGGAACGGTGTCGGTCACCCTCTGCGATTTGCCATCCTTGACCACTTCGCGACTGACGAGGATGTCCGAGCCGGCATCCTCGCGAACCCCGCCCGCCCGCGCGATCGCATCGAGAAGCGGAACGGGTTGCGCAGCCTGAAAAACCAGGGGATTCTTCACCGCGCCGACAACGTTGATGGGCCGGCTCTGATACTCGACGATGGTGACGGTAACGACAGGGTCGACGAGAATATTCTCTTTCTCCAGGGAGTTGGTCACGGCAACTTCAACCTGAGAAGGAATCATCCCTTCGACTTTGATCGGCTGCCTGAGCATGGGCAGCCGAATGGAACCGCTGGGATCGACGCGCACCGTACGGGAAAGCTCGGGAGAGTCGTAGACGGACAGGGCCAGCAGGTCGTTGGGTCCGATGGGCTGGGAGGGAAGATTGGCGTATGCGCGGTCGGCTTCCGTTTCAGGGTAGGAGGCGCGCTCCGTTTCCTGCGCGGCGGCCGAATGCAACAGCAGGGTGCAGGACAAGGCGGTCAAGCTGAATCGGACCACAAAAGTCCGTAAGCGATCCGTGCGGCTGGAGCCGGGCGTGGTCGTCTCGGACAACAAACGAATCTCTCCCACTTCCACTTCCTGCAGGGCCGATAAATCAGTCAACGCAATCGGCGGACTGCGCCCCGGCAAGTGTGAATTCATTTTGGGGAGGACGACTCGCTGGTCAGCGGCCCTTCCGCCCCTTGTTCCCATCCGGGATCTCGCGCTGGAATCGTGTTGTTTTCCCCGAAGGGGCGAAACTACTGAGTGCAGCGTTCTGGAGGTTGTTTCTTTATACTCCGGGCGTTTTGGATTGTCACCCAGATTTTGAACCTGTGGACAACGCCGGAGGCGTGCGCAGGTTCCCGGGTGGCGGGAGGGTGCCACATGCGGCAGTCGCCCCAGGCAAGAGGCCGATTTTCCGAACTTCAACGCGGCCCTCGATCGGAACGGTTCCGGGCTGTCTCTGATATTCGAGCATTAACGAAAGGAAGCTCGTGCTTTGGGTTGTAATGAAGCAAACCTGGCTCGGTAAGTCGCGTCCGGAAGAGCCGGGGACCTGGGCCAGAACTTCTCCGGATCCCGCATCAGAAGCCAGCAGTTGCAGTCCGCTGTCGGGCGAAATCTCTGACGAAGCAGAATCGATCGAAAGCGTGTAAGGCTTTTCCGGCAGAACCGGGACAACCTCGGACAGGAGCAGGATGCTCTCCGATTCCCGCCCCGAGAATTCGAAGCCAAGGGCAGACGGATTGGTATTGAGGAATGCGCCGACGCCGTCGGGGTTCGTCAGGCGCCAGTCAAAACCGCGGGAAAGCGGTTGCCGGGCGAAATCTCCATTGGTCACAGCGTCGCCGGCGCCTGGGCTGAGCGGGGAAAAAGGGATCTGGTGACGGGCGGCAAGGCCGTTCCATAAAGGCAGGGCCAGATCGGGACGCTTCTGCGCCATGAGCCAATCGCAGGCCGAAAGCACATCTTCCCCGGAATCCACGTCCGAGGTGAGGGCGCGATTTCCCCACTCGGCCACAGCAGATGCATCTCCCTGCGCGATGAGGAACCAAAGAAACTGGCGTTGCACTTCGGGCCGCCCGATGCGGAGCCGATTCTGAATTTCGGGTTCACTGGGAGCGACGTACCAGGCCAACCGCAACAGGGGAGTTGCATCGTCGGGGACCATTTGCGCAGCCTTTTCCGCCCAGGACCAGAATTCTTCCCAGCGCTGGCGGCGGAAATAGAAGTTCGCGAGCGACCAGCTGGGCAGCCAGGTGACGTCGACCGCCGCGGCGTGGAGCAGGTTGGTCTCGGCCTGGACGAGGGCTCCCCGCTCTTCATCGAGAAGCCCGAGACTGATCCAGGCACTAGCGTCATCGGGGTTAAGGCGCACGGCACGCTCGAAAAGAGATTCCGCAGTGCGAGGATCGGCCACCTGCAGTTGCCACGCCAGTTGCGCAGGATACTCGGGGTTTTCGGGATCAAGGCGCATGGCCTGCCGCAGAGCCACAGGCTGATTGCGGGAGGCGAGCCGATCGGCGATCGCCGCGCGCACATTCCACGCGATGCCGGTGAGCAGAACGGCGATCAATGTCAGGCGGACGAAAATGGCGACGATCCTCATCGACGACTGCACGCCTGAATCTCCTGCGCACTCCGGCGTGGCGCGTCCGGAATCGCGGCACGTATCGAGATCATAGCCGATCGAGGAGCGGATCAGTTTCCAGTGCATCGAGGAGCGAGGCGAAGGGAAGACACCGGCGTGCTCCAGGCCAAAATTTCATTGACGGACAAGATTTGGCTCCCCAGGCAACACTTGAACCTACAATCTTTCAGTCGACAGCCGAAGACAAAAAGGCCGGAATATTCATGCTCTCAATGGAGCGAGAAAGGAGTGATCGGATCAATCGCCGCCTCTACGGGGCACAATTCGGCGAAGTCCTGAGAACAGAGAGCCTGGTCAAGATCGACCCCAACAGATCCAAGCCGCTTCTGAAGCCTGGCCGTTCAGATTGGCTCCCCGGGTATCATTGGTGTCCGCCCTTCCGGTTGGGTGGAACGTCACTTCCCGCCCGGTCCGAGTCGAGATACTCGATGTACCCGAGCAACGCGCCCCAGTGGTAAAAGCGATCGCTGTTGCGCACATCGTCGCCCGTGCCGGTTATTGCGTTGTAATTCTCGTGGACATGACGGTGCTCCGACCACTCCCTGAGAAACAGCGCGTACGACTTCTGCGCGAACTCCTGCCGCACACCCGGGTCATCGTAGTTACAAAGCCCGAGATACACAAGGTAGTTCATTGGCCCCCAAATGCGACCGCGCCAGTAATCCTGATCGTGGGAGGCCGGGTCGTTGCGCTCGATGGAAGGAATCACCCACTGTCCCCAAAACTCCGTCGGGTTGAGCAAGTGCTTTGTGATCATGATGTGCGCCTGCTCGGGCGTGGCGGCGCGGGCCAGCATGGGATAAAAATTTGTGGGCGAGAGCCGCATGCTGAATTGCCCGGTATGGAGGTCTTTGTTCAGGAAGATGCCATCCTGATTGCTCCACAGCGTGGCGAGCTTTTCACGATAGCGGGCTGCGCGGTCTCTGAGTTCTTTCTCGATATCGGACTTGCCAAGCACCTGCGCCATCTCCGCGAGTGCATCGCAGTCGGCGATGTACAGGCTCATCAGGCCGACATCGGCGTATTCGAGTACGTGTCTCTGCGAATCGTACGTTGCGGTGTCATACATCGGGCTGTTGTCGAGTCCCGACTCGAGGATGGCCCCGGACCGGGTTCCGCGTGAGCCGTCGTCCAGGTTGCCGGGGGAATTCTCGCCGTCGCTGCCCCATGTCAGATAGCCGTCGATATCGCGATGCGCTGCCCACCAGCGGTTCCAGCGCAGCAGTGGCTGGAACGCATCCTCAAGGAACCAGCGGTCGTTGAATTTCCGGTAGAGTCCCAGCACGGTGATTGCACCGACCGGCGGCTCGGACCGATCGAAACTCTTCCACTCGCCGCCGCGCGCGTAGTTGGGCACGAAGCCCTCAGCCGTTTCCTCGCGCAGCGTCTCCATGGCATTGGCATAGGCGAGATCCCGATCCCCGATCCCTGCCATGGTTGCTGCAAAGAAGTTATCCCAGTCAAAGATTACATAGCCGCCCCAGCCCACACTCCACACGCGGCTCACCGGTGAGACGACGCGCTCGCGGCTGGGCTCGTAGACCGTGTCCCAGCCCAGTGTGGTCTCGATCGCGTCGACGATCGGCCCATTCCCGCCGGCCGCCTGAATCGACTTCTCATAAGCCTGCCGCTGTGTGTCGATTACCGTTTGTATCTCGGTCAAGCTCCGGCGTTTACCCGTGCTCACGCCGACTGGGTTAGTGAGATCGGCCGAGAAGTAAGGACCACCAAGGGGAATATCGATGCGCTCGTCAGCAGGCTGAGATTCCGCGGGCGCGCAGGTGCAAAAAACCGGAATCGATCCCGCGGGGCTTTGCGCCTCGATGAAGTCGCGGCGGCGCATTGTCGTGCCGGGCCGGTTCCACAGGAAATCGACGGTGAAAATAATGGTCGGTGGTAGAGCGGACTCTCGGTTGCCGGATAACGGTGTCGCCAGAATGATCACATCGCTGCCTTCGTGGGCGCTTTGCATCCGCCACTCGTGTCCGTGCCATGCCACGCGGAGGTCGGTATAGCTGCCGACCCATGAGTGCGGCCCTGGCGTGACCTGTTCGGCTCCCGGAGTCAGCCTCCCTATCAGAGCATCCTGCAGAAACGCGTCGCTGCCTTCGGTGGTGTTGTGCTTGAGCCCTGCGTGGATCGCGAGACCCTCGGGCAACAGCACCTGTGCGATCACGCTGTGCACGTCCCAGGTGTTCCAGCCCTGGGCCAGGCGCCGCTGCACCTGCTGATACTCAGCGGATTCTGGCGGCGGCGACGCGTGGCCGGGTGCGATCCGCGAATCGACGGCCGGCTGCGCCTGCGGGCTGCAATCGAACCCCATGCCAGCCAGCAGAACTGCCGCAATACAGCTTGCTGCACCGCGCAGCCGCGTCACTCGATTCAAGCTGCCTCCCTTCGCTGCACCATCCGCAGCCGCGATTTGCCGGCCGTCTTCCGCGTCAGCGCATCGCCCCCTCGCTGCCCGCTTTAGTCCTCAGCGCTGCTGCCGTGCCGTGATCACCTCCAGTAACTCACTGTCCGGTTCGTTCCACGGCGCGGCCCCACTATGCGTCAGACGTTGTGACTGGTCGTCCCAATGCAGCCTGGTGACCTCACCGCCCGTTTTTTCGTAAGCATAGGTGTCGCCGTCGTCCTGGTACAGGGCGAAATCCGCGTCCGCGCCTGGCCACACCTGTATCTTCGCAATAACCTGTTTCTGCTCCGCCTGCTCGACCGGAGATCCAAGCGGCAGAATCGATCCCGCGCGCACAAACAACGGCAATGTATCAATGGCCGCATTAACGCTGATGTTTCGGCCCCCGTGGTATCGCTCCTTTGTCCAGTAGTTGTACCAGTCGGTTCCGGCGGGCAGATAGACGTCGCGACTGGTTGCGCCCTGTTCTGAAACCGGGGCCACCAGCAGAGCCGGCCCGTACATATACTCATCCGGGATATTGGCAGACTTCGGGTCTCCGGGAAAATCCATGAAAAGTGCTCTCATATAAGGAGCGCCGGTCTGGTAACTCCGATAGGCGAGGGAGTAAGTGTAGGGCAGAAGTTCGTGACGCAGCTTCAGATACTTCGCGAGGATTGGCTCCGCCTGTTTACCGTAGGACCATACTTCATTGTGCATCCTCTCGCCGTGGGCGCGCATAACGGGCTGAAAGGAACCCCACTCGAACCAACGCACAAACAGTTCGGGATAGTCTTCGTAATTTCCAATCGTTGCCCGCACATCTGATCCATCAATCAGTGGCTTGTGCGCTGGATGATAATCAGGTGGGATTTGCGGCGAGAAGAATCCTGCGATATCGGTGTCCCAGTAAGGCAAACCAGTAGCGGTAAAGTTCAGACCTGCCGGAATGGAACGCTTCAGCATGTCCCAGGTCGACATGATATCGCTTGACCAGAACACTGTTCCGTTCCGCTGCGCGCCCAGATACGCGGCCCGCGCCAGAATCATGACGCGCCGGCTGTCTCCGAAGTCGCGGCGGAAGCCTTCGTAGACCGAAGCCGTGTGGAACAACGGATAGACGTTATAGAAGCGAGTGCCCGAGCCGATGGAGAACAGGTCTTTCGCCGGGTCAATATCGGGCTCGGTTTCATCGAGCCAGATGTAATCGAAGCCATCAGGTTTCACATAGCGGTCGCGAATCTCTTCCCAAAACCACTTAGCGGCCTCGGGATTAGTCGTATCGATATTCGGCCCGATCGTATCCCGGAAGTGTCCCAAGTCAGGCTTACCGTCCGGTGTGTGGATGAGCCATCCTTTACTCAAGAGCATGTCATAGAACTGCGTCCCGGGCGCAAAGTGGGGCCACACGCTGAGCAGGGTTCTGACATCCATGGCATGCAGCTCGCGATTCATCGCTGCTGGATCGGGCCACCGCTTCGGGTCGAGATCGAGCTCGCCCTGACGCGTCATGTTCAGAAAATCCACCACGACAACATCGAGCGGCAGATTCCTTTCGCGATAGCCTTTCGCTACGTCGAGAACCTGTTCCTGGGTTGGATAGATGGCTTTGCTCTGAATGTACCCGTAAACCGCGCGGGGGAGCATATGCGTAACGCCGGTCAGCAGCCGGTAGCCCTCGTAGATTTCATCACTGGTATCGCCGGCAATGACGAAATAGGAAACCCGGTTTCCAACTTCGGATGACCAGACGTTCCGGCCATTGAATCCAAGATCCACTGTGGTTTTCGATGGGTTATCCCAGACCAGGCCGTAGCCCCGGCTGGAAACCATAAATGGAACGCACACATCTTCGCCGCCGATTGCCGAGTAGTCGTGCCAGCAGCGAATCTCATGATCGCGCAGGTCCATCCAGCCCTTCTGCTGCTGACCGAGTCCGTAGTAATGCTCGCCGGCCGGCGAGTCGAATATGGCCGCCACCCGATACCCTTTGTCGGACGGGTCGGCCTCGGCTACTTCCGGACTTTCCGGCGCCATCATCCAGTTACGCATGTGCAGCAGCACCCTGCCATCGACGGTGGTCACCAGCAGCGCATCATTGTGCGGACCGCGTCCGGGGCCGCCTCCTCCAAAGTACTGCTGGCGCAGTGCTCGGTTCAGGTCGTCCAGCGGCATCGTCTGGGGGAGTTTGTCCGCCGGCAGATCGCCGGGCGCCACGCGCACCACCATATGGGCGGACCGATACACGTCGTCGCCAACCGCATCGCTCTCGTGGGTCCATCCTTCAGCTGAGGGCTGTGCCACTATCCCGTATCCCGGAGCGCCAGTCGCGGCCGCCTTGTCGGTGCCGATCGTTATCCGCACAATATTGGGGGCATAGGAGACCAGCGAGATTACTCGGCCTTCCCTCTCCAGCACGAGCGGGCCGCTGGCTCCGGCGCTTTGCTGAGCAACGAGTGAAGACGAGAGCAGGATGATGCCTGCAACAGGAATTACTACTGAAAGGCTAGCTCTCCGAGTTCCAATCTTCATCGCCGAACCTCTGCGTTTGTCTCTTTTCCGTAGTAGTTGATGGTACGATCGGCTTCTGCGGTTACTGCTTCTCCAGCACCGTGGCCCTTCCCGACGAGTACAACGTGGAAATCCATCTTCGCAGGCATGCCGGGATAGGATCCCTGGCGAGCTGCGATGGTCAGAGTTGCGGTTTTGTCATCCCAGTGCATCGGGATCAGAGCGCGCTCACCTCTCTCATAGGCATATCCATCGCCCGTATCCTGATAGAGGCTGAAGTCGCCATCGGCTCCGGCATAGATACGCAGTTCCACCGGACCGGCCGGCGCCTCGTTCGCGTACTCGATCTCCGGACCCATGGGAAGAATGGAACCAGCGCGCACGTAAAGAGGCAGGCGGTCCAGCGGCGCGTCAGCTTCAATCTCCTGGCCACCCTTTACTGTGTTTCCAGTCCAGAAGTCGTACCAAGGGGCACTGCCCGGCAGATAGACGCTCCGGCTCGCAGCGTTCGCCTTCAAAACCGGATTCACCAGAAACGCAGGACCGAACATGAACTGATCGCCGATGTTCCATGTGTTCGGATCCGAGCGCCAGTCCATTACCAGGGGCCGCTGGATGGTGTAGTCGTCGTTGCTGACTTTCCATGCCAGCGAATAAATGTAGGGCATCAACCGGTAGCGCAACTTATCCCACGAGATAAGGATGGGCTCGACTTCGTCGTAAGTCCAGATTTCGTTTTGCGAGCGATGCCCGTGGCTGCGAAAAATCGGACAGAATACGCCGAACTCAAACCAGCGCGCATAAAGTTCCTGGTAATCCTGAATCTGAGTTTTGCCGTCATAAGCCGGCCAGTAGCCTCCGATGTCGGTCGTCCAGTAGGGGTACCCGGACAATGCGAAGTTCAGTCCGGCGGTTATCTGATGACGCAGCCCCCAGTAAGTGCTGTAGACGTCCCCGGACCAGACCGTAGCCCCGACGCGCTGTTGGCCCAGGAATGCAGATCGAGACAACAGAAACACCCGCTTGTCCTCAGACGCCGCCTTCCAGTGGTCCTGAACGCCGAGCGTATGCTCGAGAGGAAAGATATTGGTGTATTCCGCACCGTTGCCGATCGCGAGTTGTTTGGTGCGGAGAATTGCGTCTCCAAAGTGGGGCCAATACTCTTCGGGCTCAGCGCTGTCCAGCCAGAAAGCATCCCATCCTATGCCAAACAGTGGCCGAACCAGGTGATTCCAGTAAACGTCGCGTGCCGCCGGATTAGTGGCGTCATAGACGTGGGCGCCGGCAATCAGTTCGTGCCGCGCATCGAGTAGCTTGTAGGTCTCCGACGCCGGATCCATCAGCCCCCACACCGAGATCATAGTGTGAACATGCTCGCGGTGCAGTTCTTCGAGATCTCCGCGGACGTCATGATAATTGGAATTGAAGACGGGATCTCCCTCTGTCTTCCACCAGAACCAGTCCTGCACCATGGCATCCAGAGGAATACGCTCGTCACGATAACGTTTCGCGATCTCTTTGATTTCATCCAGTGAAACGTAACGGTCCTTCGACTGGAAATATCCGTAGGCCCACTTAGGCAGCATGGGCGCATGACCGGTCATGGTCCGGTATTCGTGGATGAGCGTGTCCATTTCCGGGCCATAAAGAAAGTAGTAGTCCACCGATTCGCCGGCTATCGAGGTGAACTTCAACTCCAGCGGGAAACGGTTGTCGACCTCTGTCATTGCGGCCGTGTTCCACAGAATGCCGTATCCCCTACTCGACAGGAGAAAAGGTATGGCGACGTCGGTATTGTCTTGGGCCAGCTCCACCGTCGCGCCCCGATAGTTGAACAGACCATTCTGGTGTTGACCAAGCCCGTAGATCGCCTCGGTGGCGTCAGGGGCAAAGCGGTCCGTGATCCGCCAGGTCTGGTCGCCATTGACCTCAACTGGCTCGTAGGTGCGGGGTATGGCGTCTCCCTCCCGAGCAAGACCTGAGCCCCCCGCCTCACGAAACGCGACGTTCCCCCGCTCCAGAGAAAAGTCCACCCGCAGCTTTTCCGTGATTAAGGAAGCAGAGGTCGTGTTCCGAGTAAATCGGAACGTGGCACCAGGGCAGGACTGGCTGACAGGCAGCATCCAGGGGCGAGGATGAGTTTCGGCAGATCCGCTGGGCGTCGCCACCACATGGATCACCGAATCGCCACAGACGGTGATATCCAGAGACTCGCTGCCGATCGTAGCGTGCAACCCGCTCTCGGTTTGTGCAGCGGAGATGGGTGGGAGTTCCGGCATCGACTGGCCCGGCATCTGACCATGGCCAACGCGGCCGCAGAGACTCGCCAGGGAAGCGAAGGCGACAAATAACCACAGAGTGCTTCGGGTCACGCATCGCTCCCGGGTGAATTCGGCCGTCTCATGATCAACCAACTACGTTTTGCAGTATGCGGCAGGATGCTGTTGACAGGCACAGCAAAGGATCAGCTTTTGTTAAAAGTAAGGGGAGAGGTTATTCCTCTCCCCCTCACGGAGGCACACAGGATCAGAAGCTTGCTCGCACGTGAAACTGCACATAGCGTGCTGGTAACTGATTGGTTGAGTGCCCAAACAGGCCGTTATTCATATCGGAGGTCACGCCTGTCAGATTCACGCGATTAAACAGGTTGGTGAACTCGCCTCGCGCTTCAATCCGCATTTTCTCGCCCCAGAACCAGGGAGCGTCGAAGAACTTCGCCGCCGTGAAATCCAGATTGTTATATCCCGGCTGATCGTACGTGTTGCGGCCGAGGTTACCCTCCTGCCCCAGAGTCGGTGACGGGAAGGATGAAGCGGCGAAGATGCCGGTCAGGAATTTTTTGTGATCCACGCCGCTCAGATGCCGCCCAAAGGACGGCGCGTTGGGAATGTCATAGTTATAACCGTCGGCGTTATAGTCCCCGCCCGTGTTGCCAACTACGTTTCCACTCGAGTCGAAGACTGGCTGGAAAGGCGCGGAAGTGTACACCGTGAAGGGCAATCCCGTCTGCGTTACCCACACGCCGCTGAACTGCCAGCCGCCCAGAGTGTTTCCTGCAACGCGGTTGCCAAACATACTAGTCGGGACCATGTAGGTGCCGTCAGCGGAGAACTGCTGATGGACGCTGAAGTCCGCCCGGCCTCGCTGCGCCGGAATATTCTGTGACTGAATTACGGGAGTCGTGGTCGTGACTGCTCCACCATCAAGGGAGCCGGACTGGCTCGTCTCATCGAGAGCTTTTCCGACTGTGTAGATCCCGCGTAACGCATAGTTATGCGCGAACCGGCGCGTTGCTACTGCGGAGCCATAGTTACCGGCAGAGTTCCCATTGTCCCAGGCGTAGTTAATGCTGCCAAAGTTCGGATTGAGACGTGTCAGAGTGTTCTTGTTGACGATCAGGTCACCGTTGAAGCGGTTGATGCTTCCGCCGTCATCGTAAACAGGCAGATGATGGGCTGCCGTCCCGGAATAATTAACCTCTACTACCAGGTCGTTCTGGATCTGCTGTTGCACACTCAGCGTCCATGCTTCCACCTGGGTGAATTTGTAGTCCGGGGTGAAGCCGCCCATGGTGGCGCGCTGCCCGGGAACGCCGCCGCTGGAGTTAAGCACGACGTTGCTGGTATTCACGATGGGACAAGCTTCGTTATACCCGGACGGCGCCGAGCAAAGCTGAAACGTGGGCATCGGTTGTCCGGTGCGCACGTCGATGGATGGCGTGAAGAAGTTCGGCAGGTTGGTCGATGTGATATCGGTGACATGGAGGTACGGCGGCTGATCCGAGAACAGACCGAAGCCCGCCCGCACAGAGGTCTTGCCGTTTCCGCGAACATCCCAGGCGAAACCCAGCCGCGGACTAAAGCCCCAGGGGTTGTGATCCAGGACATGCGGCGTACCCAGTAGTACGGCTTTACCACTGGCGATCTGCTCGTCCAGGGTGGATCCGGAGCCGAAGACGAAGTTTGTCGCCGCAGGGCTCTCGATGTCGAAGAAGTTGTTCATCTCGTCGTAGCGAAGGCCGGCATTGATGGTTAGCCGGGGCATAATCTTCCAGTCATCCTGCAGGAAATAACCCTGGTAAAACTCTCGATACTGTCGCTTATAAGGAGCCTCGTTGTGAGTTGTCAGGTTCACCGGAGTAGAGCTCTCCGACACTGGCTCGCTCTGTACGAAATCCAGCAGGTTCTGGAAATTGTAAGTCGGACGGTCGAAAGCACTGCTTTGATTATCCACTTCGCGAATGTTGTACATCTCGGTGCCGAATTTCAGCGTGTGGTTCTTGAGCGTTGCCGTCATCACGTCGTGCCATCCATAAGTGGACTGGATGAAGTTGCCCGCGCCCCAGTTCGAGAATCCATTCAGCGAGGTGACGTTGATATAAGGTATTTCCTCCAGCGCTGCCGGCAGGTCGGCGCCCTGGGGCCGAATCAGGTCGGCTCCCGCCTGGTTCAGCAATCGCGCTGAGAAGGTGTGGGTCCAGTTGATGTTGACAAAATCGGATGAGTTGGCCTGCGGAATGTTGAGCGCCGGCCGGCCGATGTTGCTGACCGCCGTATCGTAAGTACGCATCGCATCCACGTAAATGCGGTCCGATTTAGTCAGATAGTCGTCCGCGCGGAAGCTCCACTGATATCCATTTTTAGGAGTGGAGAAGCTGATGTTCGAGGTGCCGACGGCGTTGAGGCTCGCCGGAATGCCCGCGGGCGGCGCATAGTATCCGGGAGTGTTCGCTTCCAGTTGCCCCACAGTTACCAGCCCGGTGCTGGGAAAACTGAGTGGGGGCGCTTCCAGCAGGATCTGCGTCCCGAGGCTGTTGGGCAGATTAGTTTTCGCCCAGTTATCAAAATCCTGCGTCTCGAATGTGCCCTGATACGAGGTCGCCTGGCTGGAGCGCAGCACGTCGATGGCGCCGAACCAGAACAACTTGTTCTTGATTGCGGGACCCCCGATCGTTCCGCTGACCTCGTTGCGGGTGAACGGCGAGACCGGAGCAAACTCGGTTTTCGCGCTCATGGAGGCATTGCGGAACATGTAGTCGAAGGTGCCGTGCAGGCTGTTGGTCCCGGACTGTGTATACACGTCGACAATCGCGCCGCCGTTCCGGCCTTTCTCCGCGTCGAAAGAGTTGGCCTCGATGTTCATGGACTGCACGATCTCGGGGTTCGGGGAAATGGACGAGCCGCCGCCGCGTGACGGAGTATTGGTAAACGCGTCGTCGATCATGTAGCCGTTCTCTTCCTGACGAAGCCCCGCGGCGTTGATGTTGATTGCGTATTCGTTGGTGTAGTTGTCGCCCGACGTCACCGCATTGCCCGTCACTCCAGGCGTGATCGAGGCCAGAGCATAAACGTTCTGCCCAGGCAGCGGCACCGTTTCAACCGTCGTTTCGCTGATCACAGCACCGGTCGACGGAGTCGTCAGGTCGACCGATTGCTGCGCGGCGGAAACCGTGATATTCGTCGAAACCGCCCCGACCTTAAGCACCGGCGTCACCTGGCGAATCTCGCCCGCCTGCAGGTCGAGGTTTGTCTGCCGCCATGTCTCAAAGCCGTTCGCCTGGATCTGAACCGTGTAGTTCGACGCTCCGATGCTGTCAATCCGGAAATACCCGTCCTGGCTGGTCGTCGTCGTCTTGCTCACGCCAAGTCTCGTGTCGGTGACCGTCACCGTTGCTCCCGCCACGACGGCCCCGGTGGAGTCGTGAGCGGTTCCTTCAATGCCACTGGAATATTGGGCCAGAGCAGCGGTTGCGCTCAAACCCGTAATCGCCAAAAGGAACAGCAGACTCCTGATGTTGTTTCGCATCCCACGTCCTCCAAAATGACTTTCAGAAACCGTTTTCCCGATTCAGCGTAAGCTCAACCTTTAGGTGGATATCGGGCCGTCGGTAACCCTAGTGATCTGCCCGGGTCGGTGCAAGTATTGGACGGTTATTTACTGTATTAGACGTACCTTATCTAATTGATTACAATATACTTGCACGATCAACGCTTAGCCGGTCCTGTGCCGTAAACGGGTGGTGGATCGTCGCTCGGATTTGTTATAGTCTCCGGCGGAGGCCGGGCCCCCATGGAAAGTACTGTTAAAGATCCCCAGCATCCGGGTCCTCACCCTGCCAGCTTCCTGGGAGACGTTGAGGCAAAAGCGGTCATTCTCACCGAACTGGAGAGAATCCTGGAAAGTCCCCAGTTCCGGGGGAGCCACCGCCGCAGAGAATTCCTTTCCTACGTCGTTCAGCACAGCCTCGACGGGCACCAGGACCACCTGAAGGAACGCGTGATCGGCGCCGAGGTGTTCCACCGCGACGCCGACTATGCCACTGGCGAGGATCCCGTGGTGCGAGTCCAGGCCGGCGAAGTTCGCCGCCGCCTCGAGCAGTACTACTACACCGCGCCGCCCGGTCTCCCCGTCCGTATCGAGATTCCTGTCGGCTCTTACTGCCCGACATTTCACTGGAAAGATTCCGCTCCGACCGGGACCGAGCAGCATCTCACCGCTGCTCAGGTGCCGCACCCGTCTGTTTACGAGCCGGTCAACGATTCGGCTCCCCAGGTCCATACGCCTGAGCCACAGGTGGCGGCGCCAGCTGTGCGGCGCCACAAGTCAGCATGGATTCCTGCCGTCACCAGTCTGGTTCTGCTCGCCGCAGTCGTTGCATTTTTCGCGTTCCAGCATGTCCGCAAGCCCCCCTCGTCGCCACTCGATGTCTTCTGGTCCCCGGCATTACAGTCCTCGCAGCCCGTCATCATTTGCCTTGCAAAGCCCGTCGTTTATCGTCCCAGCGATGAGATGTACGAGCGCTATGCACGTACCCATCACGGCACTTTCCAAACCGAGGCCGAGCGCGACAACGAAGTCCTGCCCCTCGCCCCATCGGACAGAATGACCTGGGGAGACATGCAGGTCTATCCTGGCTACGGCGTCGCCAGCGGCGATGCGTTTGCCGCCGTTCAAATCTCGAATCTCCTCGTCCGCATGGGAAAGCGCAGCCAGGTTCGCATCGGTAACAGCTACTCTTTCGAGGACCTGCGCACTGCCCCCGCTGTGGTCCTTGGCGCCTTCAATAACCGCTGGACCATGCAGATGACATCGAATCTGCACTTCGCGCTTTTGTATGGCGAGGGCATTCAGGAGCAAGGTTCCAGCCGCCGTCACTGGGATTCGCAATACGACCCCGGCAAAGGCTATACGTCCGACTACGGCGTAGTGACTCGCCTGCTCGACGCTAAAAGCGGGCAGTTCCTCGTCTCCGCCGCCGGCATCGGTTCGCCGGGTACACAGGCTGCGGGCGAGCTGATTTCCAACCCGGCTTATCTCAATGAATTTCTGCGCAGCGCGCCACCGACCTGGAGCCGGGGTAACATGCAGGTTGTCGTCCAGACCAGCGTGATCGACTCCATTCCTGGACCGCCCCATGTAGTGGCCAGCTATTACTGGTAAACCTAAATCCGGAAAATCGGCGGCCGATCTGCCGATTCATCGACGCGACCGGCCCTCACGAAACGTTTTCGGTACGGCTTGAGACCGATTATGATGTGAAATTGGTCTCCATCATGCGTACCGGCCGCCGTGGCTTTCTTCATCTTTCTCTGTCAGCCATCGCGGCCGCAATCGCCGGCCGCAGCCTGGCTCAACGGCAGCAAGTCGGCGGCATGGGAGGCCGCATCTCTCCCGCTCAGGCTCGCCCCAAACAGTCCGGACGCCCCTTCGACGCGCACTTCGTGGACGTCGCTGCGACCGCCGGTCTCACTGCGCCCGTCGTTTATGGCGGCGTCGATCACAAGGAATTCATCATTGAGGCCAACGGTTGCGGCTGCGCTTTCCTCGACTACGACAACGATGGCTGGATCGACATTTTTCTTCTGAGCGGAACTCGTCTCGAAGGTGCTCCTCCCGGCGCTACCAATCGCCTGTACAGGAACAATCGCGATGGTACGTTTACCGATGTAACGAAGCAGGCCGGACTCGAGGCGGTTGGCTGGGCGAACGGCGTCTGCGTCGGGGACTACGACAACGACGGTTACGACGACTTATTCTGCACTTATTTCGGACAGAACCGTCTTTACCACAATATGGGCGATGGCACCTTCCGGGATGTTACTCGCGAGGCGGGACTCATCGACGCGGACACTCGCTGGGGAGCCGGCTGCGCGTTCGTCGATTACAACCGCGACGGCTATCTCGATCTCTTCGTCTCTAACTATCTCGTGTTCGATTTTGCGCACGTGCCGCGGCCCGGTTCCGGCGCCAACTGCAACTGGAAAGGACTCCCCGTCAACTGCGGCCCGCGCGGCCTTCCCTTCGGCCGGCACTCCCTTTATCGCAACAATGGCGACGGCACCTTCTCCGACGTGACCAAAGCAGCCGGCCTCGCACAGGCCTGGCCCAGCTACGGCATGACCGTCGTTGCTGCCGACTTTGATGAAGATGGCTGGCCTGATATCTACGTCGCCTGTGATTCAACACCCAGCCTCCTGTTCATGAATCAGCGCGACGGCGCCTTCCGCGAAGAAGGCATCCAGCGCGGCGTCGCACTCAGCAACGATGGCGGTGAGGAAGCGGGTATGGGCGTCGGCATCGGCGACTATGCCCTCGATGGCCATCTCGATATCTTCAAAACCCATTTCGCGGAAGATACCGACGTGCTTTATCACAACGATGGCACCGGTAATTTCGACGATCGCACCCTGGCCGCAAAGATTGGCGTCGAGGTGCGCTTCGCCAGCTGGGGCGCCGGAATTGTGGACCTCGATAACGACGGCTGGCCCGATATCTTCTTTGTTACCGGCAGTGTGTACCCCGAAGTGGAGAAGCTTCTGCCCGACAGCCCGAATAAGTCGCCGCGCATTCTTTTCCGCAATCTGGGCAATGGCACCTTCGAAGAAATTGGCGATGCCGGCCCCGGAGTAACAACGCCGCACTCCAGTCGCGGCTGCGCTTTCGGCGACTTCGACAATGACGGCGACCTGGACATCCTTGTTCTGAATATGAATGAGCCGCCGTCTCTGCTAAGAAATGATCTGCGCGGGAATAACCACTGGCTCAAAGTTCGCCTTGTGGGTACAAAGTCGAATCGCAGTGCTATCGGCGCTCGTGTACTGGCTCACTACGCCGGGCACACCCAAGCCCAGGAAGTCCTCAGCCAGTCGAGCTATTACTCCTGCAACGACTTTCGTCTTCACTTCGGGCTCGGTGCCGCCAGCACCGCCGATCTCACCATCTTCTGGCCGAACGGTCTCAAAGAGGAATATCGTGACGTTGGGTCTAACAAGCTGATTACGATTCAGGAGACCCGCGGGATAATTCCCAACCGGGGCTGGAGCCGCACCTGAATGTTCCGACAACCAACTCGTGCGGTGGCTGGCCTTTCTCCTGGCTTTGCCCCTGGTCGCTCCCATCTTCGCTCAGAAAACGTCATCCTCGGTAAACGACATCGAAGCCCTCATTCGCGCCCACGATTACGATCGAGCCCGAGGGATGGTTGAGACCGCGCTGCGCAACTCTCCGCGCAATCCTCACTTGTGGACGCTCGGAGGCATCATCGATTCCATCACCGGCAAGACCGCCGATGCCTCGAAGGACTTCGAGACTGCCCTGAAGTTGGCTCCCGATGATCCCGCAGCGCTCCGCGGTGAAGTGCAGATTCTCTATAAGTTGCAGGACAAACGTGCTATTCCTCTCCTCGAGCGAATCCTGGCGCAGGATGCGAACGACAGTACCGCACATGAAATGCTCGCGACAATGGAGGAGAAGCAAGGCGACTGCAAGGGTGCGGTCGAGCAGTTCGCGCTGGCCGGTGCCGCGACCGCGTCGCATCCCCTCTCCCTGGAAGGCTACGGCAAATGTCTTATGCAGCTTCAGCGGCCTGCTGACGCCGCTCCCATCTTTCAGCAACTGACTGCCGCTTTGCCTCAGCAAACCTGGCCGCGTTATGACCTCGCTGTCGCTCTTGCCGATGCAGGTCAGAACCAGTCGGCAATCGAAGTTCTCGCGCCGTTGATCGCCGGCAACCATCCCGATCCGGATGCCTTGCGTCTCGCCTCCGACGCCTATGAAGCGACAGGGGAAACTCCGAAGGCTGTCGCACTGCTGCGCCAGGCCATTGTCCTCAATCCCGATGAGCCGAGTTATTACGTTGCCTTCACGGCTCTCTGCCTGAACCACGATTCGTTCAAAGTCGGCGTCGATATGCTCGACATCGGCATCCGCCATATCCCTCGCAACTCTTCGCTGTATATCGCCCGCGGATTACTCTTCGCTCAGATGGCGCAGTACGATAACGCAGAAGCCGACTTCCGCGTCGCCGAGAAGCTCGACGCAGCCCAGGGAGTTAGCGCCTTCGCCATCGACCTTACCGACCTGCAGAAGAACAAGCCTGAAGAAGCTATCGAGCATGTGCGTGCTCAGCTGCGAACCCATCCCCATAGTGCGCTGCTCCATTATCTCCTCGCTAAACTACTCTGGGCCCAGGGCAACCAGGCCGGCAGCCCCGCCATGGAAGAAGCGCAAAAAGAAGCCTCGGCGGCGATCGCCATCAAACCCGATCTGAATGAGGCGCGTGATCTGCTCGCGGACATTGATATTGCCTCAAGCCGCTACACCGACGCCGAGCAACAGAGCAGAACCGCGCTCCAGAACGATTCCTCCGATCAGACAGCCATCTATCATCTGATCGTCGCCTTGCGGCACAGCCATCAGGACCACGCTGCAGCCGAGATCCCGGCTCTGGTGAAACACCTTTCTGCTCTGCAGCAGCAATCTCTCGATCAGGAAACTGCGCGCAAACATTTCAGTCTGGTCGAGAGCAAGGCGCCCTGACTGCTGTTCCCACCGAGCGGCGAGAGCTTGACCTTGACCGCGACACTGATGATTACCGAGTAGCCCTGGAGGAAGGCGTTCAGCACCAGCGTTCGGGTTCACTGCTTATGAGGCTTTAAGGAGCATGTTCGCGTCTGTCCGACCGCTGCCGGCATGAAGGAAGCAAATGAGGGATTCGCGGCCACTCCGCAAAATGCCCCTGCAGATCGAGACGTCAATTTGGCGAAATTCGACGAGGTTCGGCGAAGTTCGATAACCATCGAACCGAGGCCATCTCCAGGTCATTGGTCTTTTGAGGGGATTGGCTCCTCAGGTAGGACTCGAACCTACAACCCTTCGGTTAACAGCCGAATGCTCTGCCATTGAGCTACTGAGGAGTGTGGACCGCTTGCTTGTCTGCAAAATTATAGCAAACACGGCGCTCGGTCCGAGCCCTCGACCTGCGATACGCTGGTTACCTAAGGAGAACCCGATGCTGAAAACCGCACCGCGCCTTTCTCGCGTACCGCGCGCTCAGGCCGCACCGGCTGTGGCCGAGATCTACGACCGCTACATGCGCACCCGCGGCAACGTTCCCAACATGTTTCGCACTATGGCCCATCGGCCGGAAATCTTCGAGACGATGATTGCCCACTTCGAAGCGATCCTGAACACGGGCACGCTGCCAGTACGGCTCAAGGAGCTGGTGATCGTGCGCACCTCGCAGCTGAACCGCTGCGAATACTGCCTTGGCTCGCACACACAGATCGCGCTTCGCCTCGGCTGGTCGCGCGAACAGCTGGACAACCTGGCCCACTTCGCGGACCGGCACGACTTCACCTCAGCGGAGAAGGCCGCGTTGCGCCTGGCCGAGCAGATGACGCTCGACTCCAACCACATCCCCGACGAGGATTTTGAAGCTCTGCGCGAACACTACGACGAAGGGGAGATTGTCGAACTGATGGCCGCGATCGGCTTGTTCAACTACTTCAACCGGTTCAATAATGCGCTGCAGATTGAGCCGACCAAACCCGGCGAAGGCGCGGAGTAGCCGGTTAGTAGAAGAGTATTGCCACGCGGTACCGGGTGAAGCTCGCCTGGCTGGGATCAGGCGCACACGCGCCCACAGCCGCCTTCCTGAAATCCCCACTCTGAATCTGTTGCAGGGCTTCGCTGGGCAGCCGGCTCAAATCCGGCGTCTCGAATCGCACGATCGAACGGACATTGGAGCCCTGCGGAATTCCATGATCCATTGCACATGCCTGCTCCGCTGGAGCGGAAGGCGCGGAGGCATCCACATTTTTGGCACGCAATAATTCCTTCACCCGCAGTTCCACCTGCGCGCGGCTCAGAGCCTGGGAAGATTCATCGAAGTCTTCAACAACATAGAGTGAACCGCCGCGCGCGATGACAGCTACGCCGATCGCAGTCATGTGCGGATCGAGGATATTCGCTCGATGGCCCGGCGAGTGCATCCAGCCGCGCTCGACCGACTGCGGGTTCGGACCCAGAGCGATGTTCTCTGCGACTGCCTGGAAATGAGCACCGGCCGAAGCAGCACGGGCAGCCAGCTCCGGTTCCCCGGGAAACTGATGGGAGAGCGCTCGGTCCCGCACCATCATCTCGTCGTGGGTTTGTGCTGCGGCAGCCAGCGCGTCATCCCATTTGAGAGCGGGAAGGCCATTTTCCTGCCGATCCTGGTTCGTTAGCTGAGCGATGAGCCGCGCGTCGTCCTGCTCCTGTGCATGGACCCGCGGCGTTTCGGAAATTCCCAGCAGCAGGGCAAAGGCCAGAGGCAACCAACGACGGGCCGTCACTCTCATCTTTCCCCTCGTCCAGAAGCCGGGATTCATCGAGCAAAGTCCTCGGGGAGATCCTTTTTCCAGTCCTGAAGAGATTCTTCCAGTGTGTAGTGGCAGCGGTAGCCACGCTCCCTAAGGCCCCGTGGATCGATCGAAGTCGAGCGGAACGTCTTGCGCACCCGGACCGGGCTGATGGGCTGTCGAATCCCAAAGAGCGAGGCGACGGAGTGAATCGGATACGAGATGCCCAGCAGCAGCCACCGCGGTACGTTGAATGGAGACCGCCGAATACCCGCCACTCTTTGGATAGCGGAGACATACGCCTCGAGCGTGGGAGGCGGATCCATGGAGAAATTCAGCAGCGTCACGCTTTCTCCATTGCGGTCCTGATAGTCAAGCGCGAATCGTACCGCCTGGCAAAGCTCTTTGACGTAGAAGCCGGCTTTGCGGGTCTGACGATTGCCCATGTAGGCAAAATAGCCTTTGACAACGCTGCGCACCAGGCGATGCACATTGCCGCCTTCTCCGGGTCCGAAGACGACGCCAGGCCGCAGGATCACAAGCTTCCGACAATGGCAGCCGGCCTGCCACGCGATGTGCATCTTTTCCGCTGCCAGTTTTGAGCTTCCGTAGGGCGAATCCGGGACAGGCAGCGACGTTTCGTCCTTCAGATCTTCCGACGGCCCGTAGGGAGCGATGCTGCTGGTGAACACAATGCGCTCACAACCGGTCTCCCCGGCCCAGGCGCAGATATTCTCAGCGCCGTAGAGGTTCGTCTCGAAATACTCGTGAGCTTCGTGCCCTGGTTCCCTGTGAACCGCTGCCAGATTAAAGATGATGTCGGCCTTCGGCAAAAGAGCCGCGGGAATCTTCTGGCGAATATCCCAGCGCACGAACTCGCCTCGCCCGGTCTCGAGTTCACGATGCAGAGGCGCCGTCCAGAGACCGGAACGCGGCGGATTCAGATCGACCAGGACGACCTTCTGCGCAAGGTTTTCGCGCAGCCAGTACATCGCCAGATGCGTACCGATGAATCCGGTACCTCCAAACAGAACTACGGTCTTTCTTTCGCTAGCTGTATTCAGGCTCGGCGCTTCCACGATTCTTTCCGTTCGCTGCCGCTGCTGGCCAGCGCCAGATCGCGTGCGTTGAGTTCGCTGGGCTCCGACGATCCTTCGAGCACAGCCAAAAATCGAGCCGCGATGTTTTCGATGGAAAAATGCCTTTCGGCATACTGGCGTGCGTTGGTGGCGCACCGCAAGCGCAGCGCCGGATCGGCGAGAAAGCGTTGCGCGGCTCCGAGGATGCCGCTTGAGTTTTCGGACGAAACCACCAAACCCGCCTGCGCCAGTTCAACGACGCGCGCCGCCTCGTTCGCCGCGGGAGCAGCCACAATCTGGGCGCGACCGGCACAAAGGTAGGCAAGCGTCTTCGACGGCACGGCAAAGGTCCCGGCTTCCGAATCGAGCAGCGTGATGAGCACGTCGGCGGACCCTATCACTTCAGGAACTCTTTCGTACGGCTGGAATGGCAGCAGCGTCAGAACGTCCGGACTCACCTCGTGTTTTCGCTTCTCCAGCCAGTCCGCCCCTGCGCCCGCCGCAACCACAATAAGCCGGGCGTCGCCGCGCGCCTCGAGATGCTTCGCCAGCGCCAGCAGCAATTCCGGACGATGCTTCATGCCCAGGGTGCCCGAGTACATGAAGCAGAATGTTTCCGCGACGCCATGCGCGCGGGCCCAGGCGTTGTCCTTCGGCATCGGCACAAGCTCATTCACCGGCGCCCAGTTGGGAATGACCGTCACTCCCCGATCGGAAATTCCCCACCGGGCAAGCTGCTCCGCAAAGGCGGGCGCGATGCAGATGATCCCGTCTGACTCACGCAGCAGCTTCTTTTCCAGCCTCTCGTAATACCGGGCCACCAGCGACGCCAGGAACGGCGCCTTCCTGCGCAGCACAAAGCGAACCGCAAGACAGTAGACATCCTGGAGCCAGAAGATAAATCGGGCATGGAGGCGACGCGACGCCTCGAGAAGAATCCTCTGAGCATCAAGCGGCATGTCTGCCGAAATCACAACGTCGGGTCTGAATTCTGTTGCTCGGCTGGCGACTGCCCGTCCGTATTCGATATCGGCGGCACGGCGGCTGAAGAGTCCGTGCTTCGCGAACGGTCGCTGGATATGCAGCCCTTCGATGCTCAGTCCTGGCACCAAATCGGCGCTGTTTTCCGATCCTTTGGGCGTACTTTTGTTGTCGGCGAAATAGACGTGACAGACCTGGTGGCCTCGCCTGGCCAGTTCTCGGCTGAGGTCCATCCCGAAAGGATGCCCACAAAATTCATTGACCAGGATGCGCATCGCTGAACAAAGCCACCTTCAGTTGCATTCTCTTCGCCAGGCAGCGACTCGACGTCCGAATCGCGCGACAAGCCGGGTGTGTACCATGATCGTCAGGCGTGACGGCGATCCTGCACCCACGTCATTGGTACGATTTTATTCGACCTGTTTCCAAATTGATACCCGAGCCGGCGCAATGCCAACTGGTGACGCAATCTGAAACAGCCCTGCGGTGTTCTTGCTGACTGATCCTGCCAACTCGTCCAATCGGTTCGATGCGGTCCGATTCCGTTCCTGGGCCTCGCGATCGCTCCGCCGCCAGCCACTGACGTGGATCGGCGTATCCCTGATGCTGGCTTTCGGTTTGATGGCCGTGCTCGCCCCCGTCCTTGCACCTTACAACCCGGCTGCGCTCGATCTCGTACACCGCCTGGCTCCTCCGGACCACGCTCACTGGCTGGGCACCGATGAACTAGGCCGCGATATTCTCTCCCGCGTGATCTTCGGTGCCCGCCTGTCCCTTACCGTCGCCGTTTCTGTCGTGAGTCTGTCACTGTTGCTCGGGCTTATCTTCGGCGGAATTGCCGGCTACTATGGCCGCTGGCTCGATGTGTCGATCAATACGTTCCTGATGAATGCCTTCCTCGCGTTGCCTGGGATTCTGCTGGCCATCGCCTTCGTCGCCTTTCTCGGCCCCGGTCTGCTCAACCTGATCCTCGCGTTGTCCATCGGCGGATGGGTCGGATACGCGCGCCTCGTCCGCGCCCAGGTACTCGCGGTGCGCGAGCGCGAATTCGTCGAAGCGGCTCGCGCGGTGGGCGCCAGCGACATTCGTATCTTTGTCCGGCACATTTTGCCAAATATCCTGCAGCCGCTCATCGTTCAGTCTGCCATCGGCATGGCCGGTGCGGTGCTGGCAGAAGCCACGCTTAGCTTCCTCGGTCTGGGCGTCCCGCCGCCGGCCGCCAGCTGGGGCTCGATGCTCAACGACGCACGTCCCTTCCTGTTCGATGCCCCGCACCTGGTCGTCTTTCCGGCCATCGCCGTCATGCTCTGCGTGCTCTCCTTTAATTTCCTCGGCGATGCGCTCCGCGACTATCTCGACCCGCGCACGAGGATGAGCGTTGGGCTCTGACCGTTCGGCCGATGGCTGCGAGAATCAATCATGCGGATCGGCGTCATCTCCGACACCCATGGCCTGCTGCGGCCTGAAGCGGTGGCCGCGCTCGTCGGCATCGATCACATTCTCCATGCCGGCGACGTCGGCGACCCGGCGATCCTCGATGCCCTCGCTGCGATCGCGCCGCTGACTGCCATTCGCGGAAACATCGACACCAAAGGCCGCTGCGCCGAGCTACCCGCCACCGAGATCGTCGACCTCGGTGGAACAACCTTCTATATGCTGCACGACCGGAATCAGCTGGACCTGAATCCAGCCGCAGCCGGAATCTCCGTCGTCGTCAGCGGCCATTCGCACAAGCGGTCCATCGAAAATCGCGAAGGCGTGCTCTATTTCAATCCCGGCAGCGCCGGGCCTCGCCGATTTTCCCTGCCTGCTACCTTCGGCGTCATCACGCTCATCGCCGGTCCGCCGCAAGCCGAGATCGTTCAGCTGCTGCCCTGACAGTAGCGCGCGAAGCTCACTCCTCGTGCAGCAGGATCAACGGGTCGAGCGAGAGCGCGCGCTGCGCCGGAATCCACGTGGCCACCAGACCCAGCAGTGTCATCGCCAGCACCACGCCGGCCAGCACCACAGGATCTCTGGGAGTGGCGCCGTAGACGATGGACGCAAGCACCCGCGTGGCCAGCAGACCCAGCACCAGTCCCGCGGCCGAACCAATGGCCAGCAGTTTCACGGCCCGCCCCAGTGCGGCCTCCAGCACTTCCTTCCGCTGCGCGCCCAGGGCAATCCGAATCCCCAGTTCCTTCAGTCTCCGGCTCACCGAATACGCCGCCATGCCAAAGATTCCGGTAATCGACAGCATCGCGCCCATCAGCCCCATGATCCCCAGCGCCACCGTCGCTACAGTCGCCGGAAACAGGGCCACACCCAGGTAGTGATTCCATGTGTCAACGTTGACGGGCACCCCCGCATCGAGCTGCTGCAACTGGCTCCGAATCGCCCGGATCAGCTGCTGGGGATCGCGGCTCGACCGCACCACCAGGTCCGTCGCCCGCGGCGGCGACTGCGGGAACGGCAGGAACATCGCCGCTTCCTGATCCTCGGTCATGCTGAAGTACTTGCCGTCCTCCACCACGCCCACAATCTCCACACGTGTGCCATCCTGCAGCTGCAACGAGCGCCCTACCGCGCCCGCTTCGGTGCCAAACAGGTTCTTCGCCAGCTGCTGGTTGACCAGAGCCACCCTCGGCGCATTGGTGTCGTCATGCCAGTTCAGATCGCGGCCTGCCAACAGCGCCGTTCCCGCAGCTGCGATATATCCGGGAGACACATCGTAGCGGTACGGGACCGCCGCGGCATTTTCGGTCCGCAGGTCCCGCGCATCCTGCCGAAACACATGCGTGCTGGCTGCTGCCGCATACACCAGGGGTGGATAACTCGTCGCCATACCCGCTGCCTGCACGCCCGGGATCGCCCGCATCGCTTCTATCAGACGCTTCTGCATCGCCAGCGCCTGGTCGCCCTTGTAACCCGCAGACCCAAGGTCCACGTCGACGATCATCGCGTTGCGGGGCTCAAACCCAAAATGACCGTGCAGAGACCGTACCAGTCCGCGTACCGCCACCAGCGAAGCGGTCACCAGCACCGCGCAGATGGCAATCTGCAGCGTGAGCAACGTGTCGCGCAGCGTCAGCCGCCGCCCTCCCCTGCCGCTCGATCCGGCCTTCACCACCTCATAAGGATTCGCCTGCATCACCTGCCGCACCGGCACCAGGCCGAACAGCAAGGCACTCACCAGCGCCAGTCCCAGCGCGACCCAATAGAGTTTTGCGTCCGGGCTCAGCGGAAGCTGAATTGGCGCCGTGGGAAACGGCTGCCACACGCTCAGCCGGCGCAGCAGCGCCATGCTCGTCACCAATCCTGCCGCGCCTCCGGCCAGCGAGACCAGCGCCGCTTCCGTCAACAGCTGTCGCGCGATCCGCCTCCGGCTCGAACCAAGCGCCAGGCGCAGCGCCACTTCCCGCGAGCGATCCGCCGCCCGCGCCGCAAACAGACTTCCCAGATTCGCGCACGCCGCCAGCAGGATCAGTCCGGCCAGCAGCATCAATCCCGCCAGAAACCCCTTCGCCGGTCCGCTGAAAACATATAACCCCGGATGCGCCAGCGTATAGTCGCGCTGCGGAACCTCCTTCGGATAGCTTTTCTCCAGATACGCGCCAATCCCGTTCAGATCGGCCGCGGCCCGCGCTGGTGTTACTCCCGGCTTCAGGCGCCCGAGCATCTCGAAAATCCCCTGCACGTTCGCGCGCGCATGCAGCAGATCCTGCCCGTCGACCTGCTCCTGATTCACCATGGGCATGAAGAATTGCGGTGCGCCGAACACCAGCGTCCCGCCAAAGCCCTGCGGGGCCACTCCAATTATCGTGAACGGCTCCCTGCCCAGCCGCACCGTGCGCCCCACCACCCCTGGGTCCTCGTGGAAACGGCTGTGCCAGTACGCCCAGGTCAGCACGATGTCCGGGGCGCTGTTTGGCCCACGCTCGTCCGCACTGTGAAAGAAGCGCCCCAGGCTCGGCTCCAGCCCCAGCACATCAAAGTAGTTCCCGCTCGTCGCGTAGCCGGTTACACCCTCCGGATCTTTTCCGGTGTCCATCGCGGTGAACACCATCTTCCACGCCGCCAGACCCGCGAAGCTCCGGTTGCGATCGCGCAGATCCACATAGTTTGGATAGGAGTCGTAGTGCTCAATCGCCCACAGGCCCCTCGCATCCGGCACGGGCAGCGGCCGCAGCACCAGCGCATCCATGATGCCGAAAACCACGGCATTCGCGCTCACGGCCAGCGCCAGTGTCACAATCGCCGCGACCACAAAGCCCGGCGATTTCCGGAGCACCCGCAGGCTGAAGCGCAGGTCAAGCAGCAGCGTCTCGATGAGGTTTCCGCCCATCGCTTCGTGGCTCTGCTCCCGGTATTTCACCTCAGCGCCAAACTCGATGCGCGCGCGACGCACTGCCTCGGCGCGCGTCAGGCCTGAACGCTCCAGATCGTCGGCGCGCAGCTGGATGTGGGCGCTGAGCTCTTCTTCCGTGTCTTCAGAGACGCGCGAACGGCGGAAAAACTTCGATCCTGCGGAGCGAAACCACGCCAGCAGATTCATATTTCCTCCACGCGCGCCGTTAGCGCTGCGCCAATCGCGTTCGCCAGCCGATTCCAGTTTTCAGTTTCCTCGCGCAGGCGCTTTTGTCCAGCTGTCGTGAGCTCATAGAACTTGGCGCGGCGATTGTTCTCCGAAGTTCCCCACTTCGGCTTCAGCAATCCCTGGCGAACCAGCCGGAACAAGCCTGGATACAAGGCACCCTGCTCGATGAGCAGCGCCTGGCCGGAAATCTGGCCGATGCGCAGCAGAATGCCGTAACCGTGCAGCGGTCCCAGCGAAACCGCTCGCAGAATGAGCAGATCGAGCGTTCCTGGCAGCAGCTGCGCCTGTTCCGGCATGTTCCCTCCTAAGTCAATTAGGAGAGTAGCAGCTGTTCTCCTAAGCTGTCAAGGGGAAGAATCGCACCCCTTAAAGGCCTCCTCCGCCCATCCGCCCGAATCGGGAATTGTCGGCGTCCCTCGCGCACCCGGCCGCCGAGCCGATAAGGAGGGCAGGAGTATTCGGGCTCGGGAGCAGACTGAATGGCAGCACTCGAAGTGGTCGAGAAGGAGATCGCGCGGCTGGAAGGGTTCCTCGACCGAGCGGTGGAAGAGGTTTTCGGCACGATGATGGGAGTCGCCTGCTCGCTGGCAGGTGACTCCGAACCCATGGAGGGAGAAACCGTGACGGCGCTGATCGGACTGGCCGGCTCGCTGACGGGAACCGTGGTTTTGCAGAGTTCGCGAGCCGGCGCGATGAAAATTTCGGGAACCTTAACGGGAATGGATCCGACAGAAGTGGATGCTACGGTTCGGGATGCCATCGGCGAAGTGGGCAACATGGTCGCGGGCGCGTGGAAGGGTTACGACCCGGACCTGGCTTCGCGGTGCCTGCTTTCGACGCCGACGGTTGTGGTGGGCAGCCGGTATGAGCTGTTCAGCCGGCGAGCGCTGATTCGGATCGACCGGAACTACAAGTTTGACGGGCAGGTGTGTGCGATCACGATCAGCTGCCAGCGGTAGTCTACTTTTTTCGCGTCACAAACCGATGCGCCATGGCGAGCAGGTCGTGGGCGAGCTCGGGAGTGAGGCGGTCGAGGCGGACGAGGACAGCGTCGTAGTCGCGGTAGTGGTCGGGGCAATAGTAGAGACCGGGCGACTCGGTGAGGAGAGCGGGACGGTCTCGGCGATCGATGCGGAACATGAACGATCCGGGCTCGGCGGCCTTGTTGGTGGGGACGCAGGCCATCAGCTTGCCCTTAACCTTGAGGGCGGGCGCGCCGAAGGTGGTGGACTCCTCGACGCCAGGGAGGGTGCGGCCGACGCGGAGGATGGCGGCGACAGTCATGAATGCAGGTTACAGGGGACAGGGTGCAGGGTGGTTCATGGGTTCTGCGCTTGCCTCCGGGGCCGTTTCCGCGACCCTGAGCCCCACCACCCCCCCCCAGGGGACGCTGGCAAACGGATGATTCTACGGGGTTTGCGGGAGGGGTCTCCCGGGCACTGGCATCTTACTAAGAACAAACCACTTGGCGCGAGCCTTTTTAGCGCCTTCTCCGGCTATCAGGGGGATGGCAGGGCGTTGCGTGCGCCGGTTACGGGGGCTGTGGTTGAAGCAGTGGTCCTGGCCGCGGAGGGCGAGCGCGCGGCATCGCTGACCCTCGTTGGTAAGGTACGCGCACCGCTGATACTCAAAAGCGGCGGGATGGTGACCGTAGCAAAAGGCCTGACCGGCCAGTGCACGGGTGGTGCAGGGCCGGCCCTCGTCGAGAGCGGTGCAGAAGCGTGGCATCGGTGGACCTCCAGCAATAGAAAAGACCGCCCATAGAGGCGGTCTTTTTTGATTCTTTCTCCCTATTATTAGGATATCAAGTTTAGTGAGAAATAGTGCCAACCTTAGCTGGGTATTTTGGTTTGTAAGTCGTGATTAGTGAAGGGTCATTACTTCGGTTTTTTGCACAGACTCTTGACAGAACTGTGGGAAACAGCCGGGAGGCAGGAAGATCAGGAGGTCACGGGTTACTTCAGGAGTCTTACTTTGCCGGTTCTTGAGAACTTTTCGTCGAAGGTGATGACCTGACTGGCGCCGTTGGAGAAGCCGACCTGGGCGATGAGGTGATCGGCGAAGCCGCCGCCGTTTGCGCGGGTGGCTTTGAGGGCCTTGCGGGCGACCTCGGAGGCTTCGACAGTGACGCCGCGGGTGCGAAGCAGACTTTCCAGAGCGGAGAGGACCCGCTCCGCTCTCCAGCGAGAGCGAAGGACCCAGGAGAGCTCGGCGAGGACGATGAGGGGAAGGAAGACGCCACCGCGAGACCGTGCCTCGGCCAGCGCGCGGCGCGCCCGCTGTGCCTGGGCCGCGTCGTCGTTGAGCAAGGCGCGCGCCCAGACATTGGTGTCGGCAACGATCACTGGCGGGCTCTCCGGGCTTTGGCTGCGTTCATCTCGGCAAAAGTCATAACAGGGGTCATCGCCGGGCGGAGCTTGCCGGCCTGGTCGGGCTGATCCGCCCAGGTCCACAGGTCTTCGAGTTCGCCGAGGACAGGGTGGGCCTCGAAGCCGCCGGTCGGAGCCAGGGTGAAGCGAATGCGGCTGCCGGTGTGGATGCCGAGGCGGCTGCGCAGCGCGCTGGGAAGAGTGATCTGCCCCTTGGAGGTGACGGTGGCCTCGATGGCGGCGGGGGTGTTTTTGGAAGGCATGAGGGTTTCCCTTGCCTTACATTTTATACCGATTTGCCTTACAGTGGAATGCAGAAAACGAAAGTAACGCGAGTGGGCTTCGGTCGCTTCGCGCCTCCGCCCACGGCCTGCGGCAGCAAGGAGGGGCGCTGACGCGCCCGAGTTTTTCTGGCACCCACTTGGCGCGCAGATGGGCGGCCACTCCAATTCGTTGGTGCCTCGGGCTATACGAGGCTGCGCTTCAGGAGGCTATACACTTCGGCGTGGACAGAATCGTATTGAGCGGCCTGTAGCAGGGAGTATTTTTCGCCGGGTGTGCTGATCCTTTTTCCTCCCAGTTGAAGCCCCAGATCATTTTCAATACCCAGGATGAGTTGAGCGCCGTCTGGTTGGTTCTTGGAGATGAATTCCAGAACTTGCGGCAGATGCACGGCATCTTGGCCCTGCTGATTGGGGGAGTCGATGACCACGGGGCAGACGGTGGCAGGAGAATGCTCGAAGATGAGCCACAGTATCGCAAACTGGTACGCTAGCAGCGCCCTCGGCGTCGCGCTGCCAGTCTCAAAAATTGATGGGGTGAGCGTCTGAAATACTGTCTGCGTATAAGCACGTACATCCAAGGCTTCAAGGTTCTTGCGCAAGTTTTGATCGTATTGCTCTAGTCGCTTGTCCCGGACGGCAGCTGCCCGTTTGTCTAAGGCATCCAGCTCGCCCTTCAACCGTTCCGCCTCGGATTCTGCTTGAGCCCTTGCCTGACGCATGACGTTCAGTTGCCCTGTTAGCAGATTATCGGCGGCTCTTCGCCCCTCGCTCTCGATCACAGTCTGAAGGGTAACTTCGCCATGAGCCTCCTGCATAATCTCCTGGATACGGGTGGCCTGCTCCTTGGCAACGGAATAGTTCGCATACACTTTTTCGATTTCGCTGTCCAATCGCCGTATTTCCGCCCGGAGGTGGGCGATGAATTCGGCTACTCGATCCTCATCTGTCGCGATGGCGAAACGTGCGGCGAAATCGTTGGCGTACTGGTTACCGCAAGTCGGACACTCCACCGAATCCGTGTGCATTTGGCTCAGAAATCTGAAGTCCTTGGAGATTTCGCCGAGCGCTCGCTCTGCAATCTCAAGGCGGTTGGACTGTAGTGCCCGTTCCGCATTCAACCTGGATAGCTCGACACGCAGCTCTCCTTCCGAATCGGCGAGCGTTTGGCTTTCTCCAATCATTCTTTGTATTCGCTCGCTGAAGGCAACGGAATCGAGGCTGAACACGGTGGCGGTCGAGTCGCGTTCTAGCCGCCTGATAACGTTGGCCACGCCCCGTTCCGCGCCGATCGCCTCCTGAGCTTCGCGCCTCTTCGTGATGTATTCCGCGCTGACGCGATAGTAGTCGTTGCCTTTGACGCCGGTATGGTAATCGACCAACGCCTCCTTCCACGCGTAGTACTGATACAACCTGTCGAAGGCGCTCCACGGGTTCTGCCAACTGGCGTCTTGGTCAACGTAGAAGGGAAGGAAGAAAAATGCCGGGGGCGGCGTCTGCGGCTCCTCTTCGCGCGATGGCAGGATGAGGCCAAAATCGAGCAGTGATGCGAGGTAGGGTGCGAGCTCGGTCGTCACCCTTGTGAAAGATTTCAGGAACGTCCCGTCACCGCTGAAAATCGCGAAGTAGGAGCTGTCTCTTAAGATCTGGTAATTCGCGTCGTCAACGCTGAATTTGACGACGGTTTTGACCTCGGCACTCTTCCATCGGGGGTGCTGTTTTGCGGGCTCCGCTCCGAAGGTCTGATATATCGATTTAATCAGTGCTGACTTTCCGGTCTGGTTCGCTCCGAATATGAGGGTCCGGACCGGATCGAACGTCTCCCGGCGCCCCTTCCGCTCTCTGTCTGACAGAATCAGGATTTCGGAGATCCTCAAGTGCTTCACTCTTACCTCCCCTTCTAAGTTTACGAATCAGCAGAAGCAGATTGTTAACGCTCATATGCCTCCACCGCGATATACGTCTTGACATATGCTGGTGAGAAGTCCCATTGGGTCTTAAGGTTGGGGGCCACGTCCTCATAGCATTGGTCAATTAAGTCTGTAAGGCGGGGTTGCGTCGGATACCGCGCTATAGCGACCTTCACCCATTCGCGAAGTCGCAGGTGCGGAATATCACGCTTTTCCAGGCGATCGAGTTGGACGCCGTCCCATTCGCGGCGCATGTCCGCTACGACGGAAAATGGACAGTCTTCTGAATTCAGCCGCTGAATGACCTCTTGTAGGTCCACCTGAGCGGCCGAGACCCCGGCTTCCTGGAGGACTTCCTCAAATCTCCTTCGACTCAGAGCCTTTCGCCTCAGGAAATCTTCGAAGGACGCGTTCTGTTCGTGATTATTGTTTAGAACGGAGATCTCGCTGGTCAGAGCATTAAAGATAGGCACTATCCGGAACTCCCGACCTGGGAAAAGCTTCTGGAGGAACTCCGTGAGCTTTCCTTTCCCTTGCGTCTCATGCCCGCGGAGTGGGATGTCGGACCTCTCGAACTCCAGGATTCCATCCAACTCCGGTGACCCTTCAATTCCGTGTTCTTCCTTGAGGCTGTCCTCTACGAGTTTCCGGTCGTCTTCGTACAAATCGGCGAATTTAGTTAGGTTTGAATCGGTGTGCTTCTTACCGTCCGATTGCATCCGCAAGCTAAAAAAGGCGTTCGAAATCACTGCCAGCCGCCTCACTTCTTGGGGAAAGCGAATCTTGAGATCGTAGAGTTTACCCAGAATCGAAGGGAGTTGATTAGGGGGCTCGCCAGCGCCCGGCTCGCGCTTAAGAAGCGCGTTCAGGGTGAAGTTCCCCGGTTCCTTTGTCTTGACCTGATAGCCCTTTAGGGATGTCGGGTTGTCTTCCGCATCAAGTACGGATACGTCTTCGTGATGGTCGAAAATTACCACGTAGTCCTGACCTGACATATGCAGTTCCATCAGGTGGCACAGAGCCCACGTGCGCTGATATGCGAACCTGTCCGACGCGTTTGGCCCGGACAGGTCTCTCGGTGGAACGCTTAGGAGGCGAGTTTTTAGGTCCACGGACTTACCTAGTTGGGGAGCGCGGAAATTCTAACATCTCATAGCTTAGTTTTCGTGCCTTTCTCCTGGCCTGTGAATACGGCCAATACTGGTGGGCTCCTGTCAGATCGCCACAGGCCGGCAGCGGGTCGATAGCAAATCGTCAGTCGTAGTATTCGAGGCCCAGGTGGGTGATCAAATCTTCGCCCATGATGTGGCGGAGCGTGTTCTTGAGTTTCATTGATTGAATGAACAAATCGTGTTCGGGGTAGAGGCCGGGGGCGGATTGCGGGCTTTTGAAGTAGAAGCTGAGCCACTCCTGGATGCCGATGTTTCTTAGCTCCGGCGTGCGTTGGGCGAGATCCAGGAAGAGGACCAGGTCTAACGCGATGGGCGCGGCGAGGATCGAGTCGCGGCAGAGGAAGTCGACCTTGATCTGCATCGGGTAGCCGAGCCAGCCGAAGATGTCGATGTTATCCCAGCCTTCTTTGTTGTCGCCGCGGGGCGGATAGTAGTTAATCCGAACCTTGTGGTAGATGTTTCCGTATAAGTCAGGGTATTTCTCGGGCTGGAGAATGTAGTCGAGCACGCCGAGCTTCGATTCTTCCTTGGTCTTGAAGGACTCGGGGTCGTCGAGGACTTCGCCGTCGCGATTGCCGAGGATGTTGGTGGAGTACCAGCCGGCGACTCCCAGCATGCGGGCTTTGAAGGCGGGGGCGAGGACAGTCTTGATGAGGGTTTGGCCGGTCTTGAAGTCCTTGCCGCAGATGGGCGCGCCCGTCTGGCGGGAGAGCTCGATCATGCAGGGCAGATCGACGGTGAGGTTGGGCGCGCCGTTGGCGAAGGGAACGCCTTCTTTGAGGGCGGCGTAGGCGTAGATCTGCGAGGGGGCGATGGCGGGGTCGTTGTCGACGAGGCCTTTCTCGAAGGCTTCGACGGTAGCGTGGCAGGGGGCGGGCTCGAGGAAGATTTCCGTTGAGCCGCACCAGATGACGACGACACGGTCGACCTGAGTTTTGAATTTCTGGATGTCGGAGCGGAGCTGCTGGGCGAGGTCGCACTTGCTCTTGCCGGTCTTGACGTTGGTTCCGCTGAGGCGCTTGACGTAGTACTGGTCGAAGACGGCGGGCATGGGCTTAATGGCTTCGAGGAAGGGCTTGATGCTGGTGAGGTGATCCTTGTCGAGGACGGCGGCGTGACTGGCGGCCTCGAACATGTTCTCGGGGAAGATGTCCCAGCCGGTGAAGACGACGTCGTTGAGGTCGGCGAGGGGGACGAATTCCTTTACGAGCGGGGTGCGATTGTCGGTGCGCTTGCCGAGGCGAATCGTTCCCATTTGGGTGACGGAGCCGATGGGTTTGGCGAGTCCTTTGCGGACGGCTTCAACGCCGGCGATGAGGGTGGTGGCGACGGCGCCCATGCCGACGGTCATGACTCCGAGCTTGCCTTTGGCCGGCTGGATGGCCGGTTTTTTTTCCGATGCCATTACGATGACTGCCTTTCAGGGGGAGAAAAAAGTAGAAAGTCCAAACAGGTAGTTTCTCGCGTGCGAGGCGGATGTGCAAATTACGAACAGCAGCCGGTAGCCTGTGGCCGGCAGCCGGTAGCAATCGAACGGCGGGCGGGGCAGCTGCCGGACATGCGAACCAAAACCCACCGCGTTGAATTTTGTTCGGCCGCTGCGCGACCGATTCCGCTCGCGTTACGATTTCGGGCCGATGCACGGCGTTCGACTCGCGGGGTCCGTTCGACTGCGCGCCGGGAAAGAACATCGCACCGCTGGACGGATCTGTTGCGGCGCTCCGCTCAGGATGACAGTCCTTCTTCGGGGCGGAGGCGATTGCGCCAGTGGGTCCAGAGAAACCAGAGGATGGCGAGGAGGAGGAGGATTTCGACGCCGAGATGGAAGCGGTGGAAGAGGGCTTTGAAGCGGGGATCACTATTGAATGACGCGCCCAGCCTCATGCCCACATACGCGAGCACATAGCACCACGGCCAGGAGCCGATAAAGGTGTAAATGTGGAAGCGCACCTGGTTCATCCGGGCGACGCCCGCAGGGAAGGCGATGAAGGTGCGGATGATGGGCAACATGCGGCCGATGAGCACGGTGATGGAGCCGTAGCGCGCGAAGAAGTGGTCGACGCGGTCGAGATCGCGGCGGCTCAGCAGCAGCCAGCTCCCGTAGCGTTCGACCATGGGGCGGCCGCCTTTTGCGCCGACCCAGTAGGCGGGGATCGACCCGAGGTTGGACGCCAGCGAGGCAACGGTGGCCAGCAGGACCAGTTGCATCTGGGTGTGCGCGAGCGCGTAGCCGGCCAGCGGCATGATGACTTCGGAAGGAATGGGAATGCAGGCCGACTGGATGGCCATCAGCAGCACGACCGCGAAGTAGCCGCCGCTCGCCACCAAGCTGACCAGCAATCCGAGGATTTTTTCACTCATGCGAGATTGAGTGTATCGTGAGGCGCGCGGGCGGGCATGGGCGCGCAGGGATGTCAGGATGCCGCAGCTCGCACGGTGCGGCGCTCGATGCGTTTCTCGTAGCGGTCGCCCTGAAGGATGCGCTGGACGTAAAGGCCAGGGGTGACGACGGCTTCGGGGTCGAGCTGGCCGACCTCGACGAGCTCTTCGACTTCGGCGATGGTGATGCGAGCGGCGGCGGCCATCATCGGATTAAAATTGCGGGCGGTCTTTCTATAGATAAGGTTGCCGGCGCGGTCGCCTTTCCAGGCTTTGACGAGGGCGAAGTCGGCACGGAGCCAGGATTCGAGGAGATACGGGCGTCCGTCGAAATTGCGGGTTTCTTTGCCTTCGGCGACGAGGGTGCCGGCTCCGGCCGGCGTGTAGAAGGCGGGGATGCCGGCTCCGCCAGCGCGAATACGTTCAGCCAGCGTGCCCTGGGGGATGAGGCGGAGGTCGAGCTGACCCTTGATGACTTTTTCCTCAAGGAGCTTGTTTTCGCCGACGTAGGAGCCGGTGTGGGAGGCGATCATGCCGGCTTCGAGCATCAGTCCCATGCCGAAACCGTCGACGCCCATGTTGTTGGAGATGGTGTGAAGGCCGGCAAGACCACGGCGGGAGTTTTCTTCGACGAGGGCGTGGATGAGGTTTTCGGGGATGCCGCAGAGGCCGAAGCCGCCAAGCATGAGGGTCGAGCCGGAGGGGATGTCAGCGACGGCGGCTTCTGCGGATGGGAAAACTTTATTCATAAGCGGGACTCGGCAACTCTCAAAACATCAGAGCGGGCGACAGAGCAGGATAGCGAGAGCGCCGAGTTTGCGCCAGGGCTTTGCGATGCAGGTTCAGGCGTGTGCCGCGCGGACACTGAGCACCGGACAGGGGGCCTGCCGAACGATTTCGTACGCCTGAGACCAGAGTGGGCCATCGTAGAGGGCGCGATGGGGCTTGAGCCCGAGGACAATCAGGTCTTCGTGGTGACTGCCGGCATAATCGAGAATCGAGGCAGCCGGTCTGCCCCTCAGGAGGTCGCTGCGCGGAGAATCGGCATCGCCGGAAGCAGAGAGATCGCCATTCAGTTGGGAGCGCAACTCGCCGTCGAGTTGCTGCATGGCTTGCCGATGCGAAGGATCGCCCGAGCCGCAGACATGCACCACATCGAGGTGTGGATGCCATTCGTGAACGGTGGTGAGGACCCAGGGAATGGCAGCGAGCGATTCGGGAGAAAGATCGGTGGAGAAGAGCATGCTGTGCAGCTGAAGATGATGGCCGGCGCCAGGCGCGCGCGGTCCGACGGTGAGGACCGGACAACGCACGCAATGAAACATCTGTTGGGCGACGGAGCCGAGGAGCAGGTGGGGCAGGCCGCTGCGGCCGTGCGTGCCGAGGACGAGGAGATCGATGTGGTTCTGGCGGACGAAGTCACCGGCAATGTCGGAGACTTCCCCCTGTTCGACCCAACGCCGATAATCGATTCCCTCGAGCCTGCCGCTGCTGGTAAGCCTGTCGAGGGCCCGATCGCAGTCACGGTCGACGGCGTCGGCGACGGCGGGGATCATTTCCGGTGTGTAGGAAAATATTGAGGGACGCAGGATGTGGAGAAAATGCAGCGTGGCCCCGAAGTGGCGCGCGACAGCAAGACTGTGCTCGACCGCATGCTCGGAGCAGGACGATAAATCGGTGGCGACGGCCACATTGCGAATGGATACGCTGGCATGCAGATCGAGCGTCATCATGGGCCTCCCGTGCGACGACTTCGGCGCGGAGGCCGCGTTGGAAGCGGTTCCTCCTGCGCCGACGCACCAGCTTAGTGGCGCGGCGTGGTCTTCTGCGGCCGGTTGGCGCGAGGCTGGGTGGGGTGCTCGCGCTGATGCCGCGCCACAGCTTTAGCGATGTCTTGAGTGGTGAAGTGGCTGTGATGATCGGACTGCAGGACGTCGCTGTTGACAGGAGTGGCGTGATTGGTGGTGGATGGGGTTGCAGAAGTTGTCATAAATCCTCCGTGAGACCATCAGCGGATCGCCGCGGAGGCGCCAGAATTGTGGCCGGGGTGGCCGGGCGAAAGTGCGGCACGATGAGGGGCCGCTTACCCGGGAGCGCTACGGTCGGCCAATCGGGAAATCGGCTCGGTTGGCCATAGCGGATACGCGCGATCGAGCGTTGACAAGACCAGTATAGACCTGTGCAACAGAGTTGAAACAGCGGATGTATGAGGGAGAAGCTCCTCTGAGCAGACCGGAGATGACTATGGTTTTCGGCCGGTCGTGTCGCGATGCGAAGTGAAGAAGAAGAGAAGATGGCGGCGTTGGAAGCGGCCTTCAGGAAGGATTCAGCAAGGCAGGGTAGCGTCGGGGTGCGGGATTTTTCAATCGGAATTCTGCGAGGAGACGAGCCTGTGCGAATTCGTTATGGTGCTTTGGCAGCGATCGGTGTGCTTCTGGCAGGGATAGCGCCGCTGGGCGCGCAAACGCAATGGCAGGTGAAGACCACTTTCCACATCGGTGGCGAGGGCGGATGGGATTACGTCACCGTGGACGCGGCGAATCATCGGCTGTTTGTGACGCGGGCAACGCATACCCAGGCAATCGATACCGGCACGGGCAAGGTGCTTGGCGATATTCCCGGGCAGACGCGGTCGCATGGCGTGGCGCTGGTTACGAAGCTGGGGCGCGGCTTCCTCACCGATGGCGGGGGGAGCGGGGCGATTCTGGTGTTCGATCTGAAGAGCTACGAGGTGCTGGGAAAGCTCGCGACGATGCCGGACTCGGATGGCATCATCTACGACCCGGGCACGGATGAGGTGCTGGCGGTTTCAGGCGACGGGGGAGCGTTGATGGCGTTCAAGCCGGACATCGATGCAAAGAACGGGAAGATCGGTCCCCCGATTGAACTGGGCGGAGCGCCGGAATTCCTGGCCGCGGACGGGAACGGGAAGGTCTACATCAATCTTGAAGACAAGGACGTGGTCGCGGTAGTGGACCTGCACACGCGGAAAGTGGTGGCGCGGTGGCCGGTGGCGCCGGGAGGACATCCGGTGGGAATGGCGATCAATGCGAAGGCGCATCGTCTGTTTATCGGGTGCCGGAATCCGCAAAAGATGATTGTGATGAGCACCGACGACGGCAGCGTGAAGGCGGCACTGCCGATTGGCGCGGGGGTCGATGCGACGCGGGTCCTCGGGAACCAGGCATTCGCCAGTTGCCGCGACGGATCGCTGACCGTGGTGGCCGAGAAAGGGGGACAGTACACCGTGGAGCAGACGGTGAAGACGGCGGACGGAGCGCGGACGATGGGGCTCGATGAGCGGACGCACAGAATCTTTCTGCCGACGGCGGAGCTGGAACCTGGGGCGAACGGGCGACCGCAGGCGAAGCCAGGGACATTTGAAGTTGTGGTCGTGGGGCGGAACTGAAGAATTTCAAGGATGACATGGACGCGGCGGAAAGATGCATTTCCTCGGCGCGGGAATCTATTGAGAGGATGAGGCTGGTGGTCCTCGCAGCTCCTGCGCTTGCTTTAGCCATAACGTTCAGCACGCCGGCCGCCGCGGGCCAGGTCACGATCATTCCGACGGGAGTGCCGCTGCGGATACAGGTAGACCACCGTTATCGGGTGCGCGCGGGAACGCAGATCGAGGGCCATCTGATCGCGCCCGTCTACAGCGTGGATCATAAGGTGCTGCCGGTGAACACGCCGGTAGGGGGCGAGATTCTGGGCACAAATCCGGCGCCGGAGAAGGATCGTTTCAAAGCGATCGTCGATGGAGAGTTTGTACCGCCTAAGATTCCGGAGATTCGCTTCGACTCACTGCGGCTGCCGGACGGCAAAACCGCGAAGATCGAGACGACGGTGGTGCAGCGCGACGCCACGGTGGTCAGGATGAGCATCAGGAAAAAGCACTCGAGCCTGATGCAGAAAGCGCGCGAAGAACTGGAGAACCGCAAGCGAGAGGCGCTGGACACGTTTCATCACCCCAATCTCGGGGATCGGGTGGAGAAGTGGGTATACGCACAGTTGCCGTGGAGTCCGCCAACAATCTGGACCGGCACGCAATATGACGCGAAACTGACGGCGCCTCTGGAAATCGCCGGGGCGAAGCCCGCGCCGCTGCCGCACGCGGAGGTACACGGTACGCCGACGGGGGTGGTGGAGGCGCGGCTGACGGTGGATCTGGACTCGGCGAAGGACCGGCATGGCGCGCCGGTGACGGCAGTGCTGACGCGGCCGTTGCTGACTCCGGACGGCAAACAGGTTGTGTTTCCCGAAGGGGCGGCGATGGAGGGGCTGGTGACCCTGGCGCGGCCGGCGCGATGGTTTGCGCGCAACGGGCGACTGCGGTTTACGTTCCGGAGCATTTCCGCGGAGGGACAGACGTCGAAGGTTCACGGGCAGCTGGCGGCGACCGAGGCTGCACCGAACGCGAAGATGAAAGTGACTGAGGAGGGAACGGCGGGAGCGAGTTCGGGACCCGGCAAATATTTAGCGCCGATGGCGCTGGGTGTGCTGACTGCGGCTTCGTATGGCGACGATGCGGCGAACCCTGGGAACAGCGCGGTAATCAGCAACGGATTCGGTTTTGCGGCGCGGGTGGCGGCGATGGCGTCGGCGAATGCCATAGTTGGGCGGGGATTCGCCTACTACGCGCTGTCAAAGTCGATTTACTACCGCTGGATTGCGCGTGGGCACGAAGTTCAGTTCCCAAAGGACACGCAGATTGAGATTTTGCTGAACGAGCGCTGAACCACTGCGGGACCAGCAAAAAAAAAATCAACGAGGCCGCCTGACCAAAAATCTGAGAAGGAGGCCTCGTTGTCCGAGGAGAGTTGCTGTGTGAGAAGCCCGCCGGGACCCCTCACGCTTAGATTGGACCCCCAGCCATTACCAAAGTTGCGGCGAACGAAAGATTTTTAAGTGGGGTGGAATGAAGGGTTTCTACGGAGGTTCTGCCTCTTCCGGGCGATACGGCTGCGCCGAAGTGCTATTCAGCGCGGCGGCGGGGGCAGATACAACTGGAGTCATCCCGTCCGGCCGCCTGGCCAGACCCAGTTGAAGCCGCCTATGCGCGATTTTGTGATTGCCGTCTTGTTTGTTGCCATGGTTCTGACGCCCGCAGTAGTTGCGGCGCGGAGCGGCAAGGACCTGCACTCCGGAAAATAAAGCCACTCGTTGAAGCACTGCCAAAGGCTCTTCAGTACTCCTGAGGAGACTCGTGGGTAACCCGGGCCCGCAAGCCTGTCCTTCGCATTTGCGCCAACCATCGACTACACTTGGGGTTAGCTCAAGTGAGGACGCCACGATGCTTGTCGTGATGAAGGCGCTCGCCACGCCGGAAGAGATTCAGGCGGTTTGCGACCATATTGAGGCGCTGGGCTACCGCGCCCATCCGCTGCCGGGTGCGCAACGCACGGCCATTGGGATTACCGGCAACCAGGGCGAGGTGGATCGCGGAAACCTGGAAGAGCTGGCTGGAGTCGCGGAAGTCATTCGCGTTTCGAAACCCTACAAACTGGTGAGCCGCGACGTGAAGGAAGAAGACACGGTGATCCGGTTCCCGGGAACCGACGCGACGATTGGCGGCGCGAAGCTGGCGATGATCGCCGGGCCCTGCTCCATTGAATCGCGCGAACAGGCATTCGCGATTGCCGAGCAGGTGGCGGCTGCGGGCGCGCAGTTCTTCCGGGGCGGCGCGTACAAGCCGCGGACTTCGCCGTATGCGTTCCAGGGGTTGGGCGAAGAAGCGCTGAAGATCATGGCGGAAATCCGCGACCGATTTGGGCTGCGGATCGTGACCGAGGCGATCGACCACGAGGCGCTGGAACTGGTGGCGGAGTGGGCGGACGTGATTCAGATTGGCGCGCGCAACATGCAGAATTTTTCGCTGCTGAAAGCGGCGGGGCGCAAACGGAAGCCGGTGCTGCTGAAGCGCGGGCTAGCGGCGACGCTGGAAGAATTTCTGATGGCCGCTGAGTACATCATGAGCGAGGGCAACTACGAGGTGATCCTGTGCGAGCGCGGGGTGCGAACGTTTGCGGATCACACGCGCAATACTCTCGACCTGAGCATTGTGCCCGCAGTGCAGCGGGAGAGCCACCTGCCGATCATCGTCGATCCGAGCCATGGAACGGGGAAGCGCAATAAGGTGCTGCCACTGGCGCGGGCAGCCGTGGCGGTGGGCGCCGACGGGCTGATCATCGAGGTGCATCATCAGCCGGACAAAGCGCTGTCGGACGGGATGCAGTCCATTCTGCCGGAACAATTCTCGGAGCTGATGGATCAGTGCTCGCAGATTGCAACGGTGTTGCATCGCAGCGTTCCGCGCGGGATCCATGTGGAAGAGAGCACGGCGGCTGCGCGGTAATTCCCTTCTCTTGCCGAAAAGCATGATCGCCGGTCGGAGATCTTTCGCGCGCAGTTTGCTCGTCGCCGGCACGGTTCTGCCGCTGCTGCTGGCCGGCTGCCGGCGCAGGCATTTTCCTCAATATCCCTCTGATTTTCGCGAGTACGCCTGGGTGACCAATGGCGGCGGCAACTCCGTGACGGCGTTCGATCTGGTGAACATGACGACTGCGGCGACAATTCCGGTTGGGGACGATCCGACGGATATCGCCGTGAACCCGACGCGCGATGAAGTCTACGTGGTGAACACGGTCAGCGGGTCGGTGAGTGTAATCGATGCGGTTACAAATAAGGTGGCCGCGACGATTGGGGTGCATCGAGAGCCAAAGTCGATCAGCGTAGACGAAGAAGGCGCGCGCGCCTACGTGGCGAATGCGGGATCGAACAACGTTTCGGTGATCGATCTGAAGAAGCGCAGGGAGATTGGCGCTGTGGGCGTCGGCGAGTCACCGGGGGTCGTTCGCGTTTCGCCGGATGGAGCGACGCTGGTGGTGACGAACCGCGACGGCGGCAGCGTGAGCATCGCGGACACGCACACGATGCGGGTGCGGTCGGTCTTCAGCGGATGCCCGCAGGCGTCGGACGCGGTGATTCTGCCGGATTCTTCGAAGGCATTTGTGGCGTGCACAGGCGGGCATCAGGTGATGGCCGTGGGCCTGGCGCGGGCAGAGAGCGAGAATCCAACCGGGCAAAATCCCATTGACCGTACGGACCGGCTGCTGGCGCTGCTGGATGTTGGGCCGGCGCCGGTGCATCTGGCGCTGAAGCCGGATGGCGGCGAGATTTTTGTGTCGAACTTCGGCAGCGACACGATTTCGGAGATTGCCACCGGCGCGAATGAGGTAGGCGGAGCGTATGTGGTTGGCGCGAACCCTTCAGGCGGAGTCGTGAGCGCCGACAATTCCACGCTGTGGGTGAGCAGCTCGGGTGACAACACGGTGGCTGCGTATTCGATCGACGATGGGGTGCGCATCAACAACGTGCAGGTGGGCGATGGGCCGGGGCCGCTGGCGCTCTCCGGCAATGGGTTTCTGTTGCTGGCCGTCGATCGCGGATCGGGCGATGTCTCCGTGGTGAGAACGATCAGCTATACGCCCCAGGGGCAGCCGATAACCGGATCGCTGTTCACGGTGCTGTCGGCGGGGAAACAGCCGAACGCGATCGCGGTGAAGAGTTTTGATGTGAAGCAGCCGGTGGCCGGTAGTCGGTAGCTGGACGATAGAATCGTCCCATGTCGGACATAGCCGTTGCTTACTTAGCTTCGCCCGAGGTGTTGGCCCGAGCCCGAAAGATCAAACTTTTCCTGATGGACGTGGATGGCACGCTGACCGACGGAGGTGTGTGCCTGATTTCAGCGACGGCTGCTGACGGCGCTGTGGATCCGGTTGTCTCCGAAATGAAGGTCTTCAATTCCCGCGACGGGCAGGGGCTGTCGCTTGCTCACACCATGGGAATTCAGACCGGCTTCATCACCGGGCGATCCTCACCGGCGGTTGCTCGGCGCGCCCAGGAGCTGAGAGTCACGTTTGTTTATCTGGGACAGGCGAAGAAGACCGAGGCTTTCGAGGAATGCGTACAAAGGGCAGGCGTCACCGAAGAGGAAGTCGCCTACATGGGGGACGATCTGCCGGATATTCCCCTCGCAAAGAGAGCCGGCCTGGCAGTGTGCGTGGCGGATGGCGCACCCGAGTTGGCAGCAGTTTGCCACTTCGTGACTCGAACAAACGCCGGACGAGGCGCGGCACGCGAAGTGGTGGAGCTGATCCTGAAAGCACAGGGGCGATGGGAAGAAGCCTTACCGCAGGCTCTCGCTTAGCAGGACCACACGGAACAACGCTGGCTATTTGGCGACCAAGCCGGTTTTGGGACGGCGCCAGACGATGGTGAGCTCTTCGCGGTCGAGAATCTTACGCACCTGCAGGCGCGCGTGATTCGACCAGGGGCCTACAGGATCGAGCTTGACGTATGCGATCCAGTGGCGCAGTGCGCGGCGACGCTCGTTGCTGCGCTCATGCGCAAGTGCGAGATTGTAATGCGCGTCGGCATAGCTGGGTGAGAGGCGGATAGCCGACTTGTACGCCTCGATGGCTTCCGGCAGCCGCTGCAGCTCGTCGAGGGCGTTGCCAAGGTCGAAGAACGCCAGCGCATAGTCGGGATTGGCCAGAGTGGCGCGGCGGTAGAGCTGCTCGGCACGTTCGAACTGGCGCTGGTTGTAGAGAATCGTGCCAAGGTTGATGGCAGCCGGCGCGTGCTCTCCGAGCGCGAGCACTTCTTCGTAGCGAGCAGTGGCGTCGGCGAGCCGGGCCTGCTCCTCGCAGCGCACGCCCTCGAAGAAGAGAGCGTTGATCTTGCTTTGGCGCTGGGTTTCGGAGACGGCTTCTTCCTCCACGATCGCAAGGCGTGAGCCGCCATCGTCAAAATCGAATTCGAACTGACCCGCGATGGGGTCCATGGTGGCGCCGGAGTGACGGAAGACGAGACGCGGCCCACGCAATGCGACTCCAGCTTCGAGCAGCGGATTGGGGAGACCGGAGACGGCCTTCATGGCATGCACGCTGGCCTTGATGTTGGAAGCGGAGATGCGCTGGGCGCGAAGGTCGCGGAGCTTCGAGAGCTGCGCCAAATCCTGGAATTCGTATTCGGATGCGAAAGGGACGAGTCCGGCTCTCTCCCACGCGCTGAGTTGCCGGGAAGAGATGCGCAAAATGCGAAGTACATCCTGGCGGCTATATCGATTCACAGGGGAGCGAAACACCGCACCTCGGTTCTTTCCGATTATCCCAGGGTGATGTTGCGGGAGCAAGCGCACGCGGCAAGAAATCAGTGGATAAGCAGGTACGAATCTGGTACGTACCTTCGCGGGTTCATCAGCGTGTGATGAAGGTACGCCGAAAAACCTTCACCACAGAGGGCACAGAGTTAGACAGAGCCGGTCGGAAAGTTGCGTTTACGCTCGTCGATCACGATGGTCTCGGCCAGACGATCCTGTGCGCACATGCGATTCTCGCTCCAGAAGAACTGCAGAAAGCCGAGGCCACCTTCGAGGATAGCGGCGCCGTAGCCGAGGGCACGTTCGATGGACTGCCAAAATCCGAGACGACTGTGTTGGAGCGAGACGGCGCGGGTCCGAGCGATCCACTTGCCGGGCGTGCGTCCGTTGCCCAGGAAGTTGGCGAGACCGAAATAGAGAAAAAGGAAAACGAGATTGCCAGCCTCGTGAAAATCCCAGACAAGATGAACATGCTCCTCGTGGAGGAACTTCACGCGGTAAAGAATTTCGCACGGCGCCCAGAGAAGGACGGCGATAAGGAGGTCGATGGCGTAGCCGAGCAGGCGCTGCCAGAAGGCGGCGAGGGGAAGGCCTTCCAGCTCGTGCATGCGAGTGGTTTCGTGAGCGTGAAAGCGGCGCTGCTGGGCGTGTTTTTGGGTGACGGCGGCCACGGGTGTGGATGAGCGTACCACGACCGCGCGCGGCGAACCGGCCAGGAATTTAGTTCCCGCTAGCTCCGGAAGCAGCTGGAGTTGCTGGAGCGGGCGTTGCCGAGGGCGCGGGACGGATCAACACGGCGGTGCGGGGGAAAGTGAAGGTACCGCCGGCATCGTCAATAACGTTGATCTGGCAGATATAGGTTCCGGGCTTCAGGCTGTCGAGAGGAACGTCAAACTGGAAGGCCACAGCATCGCGCGTGGGCTCGTTGAGTTGTGTGGCCTGGACCAGCGGCGTCTCGAAGGCCTTGGCAGAGCCTGAGAGAAATTCGATGCTGGTCATCACGCGTACGGGGGCGGGAGCGTTCTTGTCGGGTTTCGGCGCGGGCGCGGGCGGTGCGCCGCCATTGGGTGAAGCGGCCGCGGTGATGTTGGCCTCGGCGCCGGTGGCATGCGCGGGATCGTAGACCTCGTAGAGCAGATACAGGTGCTGGTCCTGGCGAAAGACGTGCGGCAGGTTGGGCACGAGCTGCTGGCCATCGCGCACCAGCGGGCTCTCCTGCTGTTTCTTGTTCGCCGGCATGCGCTGGCTGGCAAGAACGACGGAGCTCATCTTCAGCGGGACTTTTTTCAGATCCGGCACGGTCAGGTCGGTTTCAAAGGAACCCATGCGGCCGGTTTCGTTCTCGCGCACCACAAACTTGACGTGGTATTTGCCGATGGGAAGACTGAAGCCTGTCGTGTATTGAACATTCTTCTGGCGGACCTGTTGCGACTCATCGACGGCCAGCTTTACGGTGTCGCGGATGTCGCCGATGTCGTGCCCGGCGACATCACGCACCTGGCCAATGATGTCGAGGGTCGCCTTATCGCGGTCGCCGCCTTTCACGAAGGGAATCTGCGAGCCGGGGACGACCAGCGAGATAGGCACGTAGAAGCGATTGTCGGCGGTGCGGAAGTAGAGGGCCTGCATATAAACCGCCATGTCGGTGGCAGGCAAATCGCTGGCCAGCTCTTCTTCCAGCTGGCGCTCACGCTCATCTTTGGTGGCGTGCTGGTAGTCAGCCGGGGCGTAGTAGCCGGGGCGGTATTCGAGCTTCAGGTCGCTGCGATTGACCTTGATGCTGAGGCGGCGATAGCGGCCGTCGCGGCGCAGATCGGTGGAGTGGTAGCCGATGACGTAGTAAGCCGAGGTGTCCTTCTGAATGCGGTCAAACGCCGGCGAGAAGTCGTTGGAGTCAAAGAAGGCCTTGCCCCCGGTATCGGAGGAGAGGTTGGCCATGACTTCCTGCGTGTTGAAGTTGGAGTCCAGATTGTTCTGCAGAGCCGCGCCGTTGAAGGAGTTGGCGCCGCGCAGGTTGCCGGTGGTGGCGTCGCCGAGGGGTGAGATGGCCTGCAGACCGCGCGCGTCCACCTGAATAGATGGAGACATTGGCGCGCACCGACGCATTGATGGCAGCGTGGAGCGAGGCCTGGTTCTCAATGCCGTCACGCTGGATGCCTCCGGAGAGGTAGAGCAGAGATTTTTTCTCGTTCAGATAGCCGAGGGACTTCGAAATGTCTTCGATGGCGAAGAGCTCGCGGTCGGTGTTGATGTCGTTGTATTCGGATTCGTCCGGCGTGAAGGAGCTGGCGTCTTCCACCTGGTTGGTCGTGCTCGTCGCACCAAGGCTGTAGCCGGCGCCCTCCGTGCCGCCGTAGCTGTTCACGGCTTTGAGCAGCAGATCTTTGCTGGCGGTAAAGTCCTGGTCGAGCGAAAGCGTCGTATCGAGAGAGACGACGGCAACCAGGTCCGCCGGATGCATCTGTTTGTTGATGTAGTTGCGGGCAGCGTCCTGAGCGCGAATGATATCGTCGGGCTGCATCGAGGTGATGTCGAAGAACATGACGATGAGGCGGTGATTGCGCAGCTCTTCCTGGGTAGCCGTGCCGGTCTTTGCGCCAAAGACCCCATTGGGCGCGGCGGCGTTGATGGTGGCTTCGTTGAGGGCGGCGGCTTCGTCGACGTTTTCAAAGTCGAAGCTGGCGATATGCTGCGGCTTGCCGTTCTCGGTAATGGTGAAATCTTTTTCGGTGAGACCCTTCACGGGCGCGCCGGTCTTCTTGTCGATGACAACGACGTTGGTGAGGACCAGATCGCTGTTGACCTTGAGGGTGAAGGTCGAACCGGTATTGGGGGGCGGTTGGGTCTGGGAGCCGGATGAATTTTGTGGCGCACTCTGCTGCTGCGCCGACGCAATGAGGGCCAGCGCAGCGGCGATAGCGACGATTCCGGGAAGATGACGTTTCATCGTGCGATCCTCTAGAACCTGTAGCGGCCCATAAAGGTGAACTGGCGCATCGCGGCAGTCGAGGTGACCTGGCCGTAGGTGGCCGAGCCAAGGGTCGTGTCGACGCCGGAGTACTGCACCGTATTAAAGACGTTGTCGGCGGTCGCGCGCATCTCCATGGTCTTTGTATCGCCGAAGCGCAGAGACTCTTCGACGCCGACATATCTACAGACACGGTTCCCGGCCCGGGGATGCTGAGGCGCGAGGCGGTCCCGTAAAGACCGGAGGGAGCCGCGAAGGCGCCCTTGTTGAACCAGTTCGTGAGGCTGCCGCCGCCTGTGCTGAAGGAGACATTCGGCACGCGATCGGGGCGCAGCGTATTGGTGGTACCGCGGGAGACGTCCTGCACGTTGGCCTCGTAGCTGGGCGTGAGGGGATTGCCGGTGGCGAGCGAGTAGGTTCCGGAAAGGTTCATGTTCGCGAGGACGTGGCCAAACCAGCCGGTCGTAAGCAGATGGGTGTCGGGCCCGAAGGGCAGCTCGTAAACCCAGCTGCCGGCGACACGGTGGCGAATGTCAAAGCTGGAGTTGGACTCCTCGGCAACGATGTTCTGCCAGTTCTGGACGATGCCGGCGCTCGATCCGCCGTTGCCGCCGATGGAGGTGGCGTCGTCGATGGAGTGTGAGTACGTGTAGGTGGCCTGGAGCGAGATGCCGCCGCTGATGCGCTTGCGTGCGCTGAAAGTGAGGGCGTTGTAGTTGGAGAAGGCCAACGCGTCTTCATAGTCGTAAAGGACGGTCTGGCCATTGCTGACCGCGGTGGGCAGCGTCGTGGTAAGAGCTCCGCCGACGGTGATGGGATAGCGGCCCGGCGCGTCGACGATGTCGAGGCGCGAACCTTTCGACCCGTTGTAGCCCAGGTTGAGGAGGATGTTCCAGGGCAGGGTGCGCTGCAGGTTGATGTTCCAGACCTGCACAAAGGGCAGCCGGTAGTTTTTGTTCACCGAGTAGTTGCCAATCTGCTGGCTCTCGGGAACGGGAAAGCCGTTCGCGAGGCAGAATGAGGAACAGGTAAGCACCCCGTCCATCGCGGCAGTATCCCCGGCCGAGACGGTGTTGGTCTGCACGTTAGCGAAGGGCGGCTCGAAGGCGAAGTCCTGGACGAACTTCACATACTGCCCGACGGTGTAGTTAATGCCGTAGCCGCCGCGAATGACCGTGTCCTTGATGGGGTGCCAGGCAGCGCCGAGGCGCGGCGAGAAATTAGTCTTCTCCGGATAGATGAGATCGCGCGGATATTTTCCGCTGAAGGCGCCGACGCCGTTGGGCGTGACGATAGCGACCTGGCTGAAGTCCTTGCTGGGGTCGAGAGTGGCGAGACGGTCATTCTCTTCAGAGTAGGGCGAGTAGTAGTCGTAGCGGAGTCCGAAGAGGAAAGTAGCATTCTTGAAGGCGCGCCAGTCGTCCTGCGCGTATCCATCGATCTCGTTCTCGCGCAGGTGGGCTTCCTGGTTGGCGGCCTGCAGTAAAGTTTCCTGGGGCAGGCCCAGCAGCAGGTCGGCCAGAGAGGATCCGCTGGTGGCAAAACCGTTGTAGCCGGTTGTGCCGCCGGAACCGCCGGAGGACGCTGATCCGGGCGCCTCGGTGAAGAGGCCCGTGAAGACGTAATTCCCGGTGGAGTTGGTATCGCCGATCATGTCGGAGTAGACGCGGCGGAAATCGCCGCCGAAGCGGATGTTGTGCTTGCCGTGGATCCAGGCAAGCGTGTCGCTGAGGGCGACGGTTTCGCCAAGCCTGAAGCTGGGCTGCTGCTCATTGAGGCCGGTGAACTGATTGAGCGTGACGCTGGGCAGGCCCCAGAGCTGCGGCGATTGCGGCTGGCCGGTGAGGCCGATCTGAGAGGCAATGTTCGTAAGGTTGCTGAAGTAGTTGCTCGCCTCGGAACGGCTCTGGTTCCACGTGCCGTTTAGACTGTCGGTGAGCCGGCCTTTGCCGATGGAGTAGCCGAGTTGCAGCGAGTACTGGTGGGTCTGATTCTTACCGCCGAGTTGGGGAAAGAGATTGAGGCTATCCGAAGCAGAGTGGCTGTAGTTGAAATTGACATTCATGCTCTGCGTGATGCCGGGATTGCCCTGGCCGAGGAACTGGCGCGCCATGCGCATGATGCCGTTCATGCCGGACGCATTCTTGCCGAAGTTGTGGATGAAACGAACGCCGACCTGGGTCTGATTGGTTTGCCCGGAGGTGAGGCGCTGGTAGTTCTGCGTAGTGCCTGGCAGGTTGGCCAGAGGAACGTAGTTGAGCAGCGCGGTGGCCTGGGAGCTGATTTCACTCGAGGGAATGCACTGCGAACTGGGGTTTCCTGCGTCGGGACCGGTCGAGCACGGGCCGTAAGGCAGTCCGGTGGAAGGATCGTAGACAGTGATCTTGTTGCCGCTCGGCGTAACCAGGTTGGTGAAGTCGCCGCTGCGTTCGGCGAGCGTGGGAACGGTGCCGTACTGATCGAACGGCGATGAAGAGCGGGTTCCGGAAAGCGTGAAGAAGAGGAAGTCGTTTTTATCGCTGGTGAGGATTTTCGGAATGTAAGGCGCGGAAAGGAACGTGACGCCGAAGCGGTTCGACGAGTAAGCCGGCTGGGAGATGGGCTGGCCGCGCAGAGCGAAGTCCTCGGCGTTGAGCGCGCCGTTGCCGCCGTTCCAGAAGATCGCGCCGTGCGGCTGGTTTGGCTTGAAGTTGCGGAAGTTGCCTCGCATGCCACCACCACCACCGCCGCGGCCGCCGCCTCCACCGAAGCCGCCACCACCACCAAATCCGCCACCACCGCCTGGGCCACCACCCCCGGGGCCGCCGCCCTGGCCACCCTGTCCGCCCTGTCCGCCGCCGCTGAGGGACTGGTTGAGTTCCGCGTTTTCCCGCATCTGGCTGAAGTCGATGCCGGCAAGGGGACTCGTCGTGCCCATCTGCCCGGTGACGGCGACCGATTCGCCGGAGGAGAAATCGGAATTCGAGGCCAGCGATGGTAGTGCTGCGCCCACTTCGCCGCCACCGCCGGCCTGGATCAGATCGGACGCGGAGCCGAGGAGATTGAGGCTCTGCGCGCCACTGCCGCCCATGAGCTGACGCGCTGCGCCAGCCAGGTTGGTCTGCTGCTCCTGCTGCGCGGCGCGCGAAGCCAGGAGGATGGCGAAGTCGACAGTCTGATCGTGCGCGGTGGCGTTGAGGAGCGCTTCTTTGGTGACGGGGGCAAACGCGGCGAGCTCCGTCTTCAAAACGTAGCGGCCGTTCTGCGGAATCACGAGCGTGTAGCTGCCGGTGATGTCGGTGGTGGTCGAATATTTTTTCCCAGTAAGCGAATTGCTGGCCGTAACGCTGACGCCGGGCAGCGGAACGTTGCCGTCTTTAACGGTGCCGTGGATGGTGCCGCCGGTTTGCGCCGGAGCCGTGGAGGGTGCGGGAGCGGCCTGCGCGGCGGGAGTCGTGGGGTTGCCCCGGCAGCGAAGACTGCGAATCGGAAGGCGCCGTTTGCGCCAGCGCGAGAGATCCCAACAGGAGCAGGGAGACAAAAAGAGCAGCGTAGCGCGTGGGTGCCTTCATCGGGTTCAGTTCTTGCCGTTGGGGGGCTGGCTGGGCGCGGCTCCCGTGGGAGTGCCTTCAGGCTGGCCGGGCTGGTGAACCTGCGAGCCAGGAGCTCCCGCGCCACCGGGCCCGTTGCCAAAGCGTCCCTGCCCGGGCTGCCGCGGCTCCATCACGGTGAGATTGGTGGCAAGGAAGTTGCCGCCCTGGAGCGCACCGCGTGCGTTCACCATGTCGCCGACTTTGATGTCCGGGAACGTGATGTCCGTCGCGTTGCCGCGCATTCCCTTGTGAAACGTGGTGTTCTCATCGACGGCGATGGTCTGCGTAGCTTTGTCCGGGCGCTCGATGGTCAGGGTCAGGTCCTTAATCGCGGTCACTTTGCCGGCTGTCCAGGTTTTGCCAAAGTCGGCGCGCATCTTCTCCATCTGCGCTGCCTGCTCCGGACTGAGGACCATGACGAACATGGCGCCCACGGTCTTCGCCTGATCGTCCAGATTGCCGCCTGCGACGATGGTGTCGCCAATGTGGATGTCGGCGATCTTCGCTTCTTCGCGGTCTTTGCGGATGTGGGTGTTCGGTCCGGTTTCGACCTTGTAGACCTCGCCCTGCTCATCCTTGATGGTGATTTCGGTTCCGGCGATGGCGGTGACTTTGCCATGGGCGCTGTTGCCCATCATCATCATGCCGCCGCCCATTCCCCCGCCGCGGCCGCCACGGGGTCCCTGCTGCTGAGGCTGATCCTGCGCGGGCAGAAAAGGCGACAATAAAAGAAGAGAGGCGCAGAGCGCGAAGCCTCGAAGACAGGACCGGAATATTTTCATACTCGTACCCTTCAGAAGGCGACCTGCAGCCGCTCTGATTATGCCCGAATAGACGCTTGCTTCGCAGGAAAGACGCGGATTCGTGGGCAAGGCAGTATGCGGCGCGGCTGGCGCGGCAGAGGGCAAAAATCCAGAAAAATCCTCAGGTAAGGGCATACGGAAACCGTCAAGTCGCGTCGAAAAGTGAACCGCGAATGAAACTTTGCGCATCAGTCTGTCTGTCGCGGCGCGAGGAGTGGTACCCTGACGGGACCCCCTCCGGCAGCGCTCCACACCGGGAAAGTCATCCGATAAGGAAGCAACCAGCGTAGCTACTCAGGACGGGCCCATGAGCGTACTTGCTGCAACTGTACTCGCCGAGGAGTTTTGTAAAGTGCGGAGCCAGAGCCTTGCGCTCTGTGCGCCGCTGACCCCTGAAGACATGATGGTGCAGTCATGCGCCGACGCGAGCCCTGCGAAGTGGCACCTGGCGCACACCACCTGGTTCTTCGAAACATTTGTGCTGCGGGAATTTGTGCCTGGGTACCGGCCTTTCCATCCCGACTTCGTTTGGCTGTTCAACAGCTACTACAACGCGGTGTCGGCACAGCCGGAGAAAAAGCTGCGGGCGTCGTTTTCGCGGCCAACGGCAGAGGAGATTCTCGCCTACCGGCACCACGTGGACGCGGCAATGGAAGATTTTTCAGCGGGAGAAGTGCCGGAGGCGGCACGAACGCGCATCGTGCTGGGCTTGAATCACGAGCAGCAGCACCAGGAATTACTGATCACCGACATCAAGCACGCGTTCTGGAGCAACCCGCTGCACCCGGTTTACGCCCCGGGTGGAATCGGGGCGGCGCGCCAAAATGCGCCGGTGCAGTGGGTGAATTTTCCCGGCGGCGTGGTTGAAATTGGTCACAGTGGCAGTGGCTTTTGCTTTGACAACGAAACGCCGCGCCACAAGGTCTTCCTCGAGCCGTTCCGGCAGGCCTCGCGTCCAGTGAGCTGCGCGGAGTATCTCGCGTTTATGGAAGACGGCGGATACTCGCGCTCGGAGCTGTGGCTGTCAGAAGGCTGGACCACTGTGCAGGCCGAGCGCTGGGATGCGCCTCTCTACTGGCGGCGTGGCGAAAGCGGCGGCTGGGAGGTTTTCACGCTGCGCGGTTTGGCGCCGCTCGACAATCTGCTCGCAACCCCCGTGTGCCACATCAGCTATTTCGAAGCCGACGCGTACGCGCGCTGGGCGGGCAAGTGCCTGCCCACCGAAGCGGAGTGGGAAACAGCCGCCGCTCCGGCGCCGGTCGAAGGCAATCTGCTGGAGCAGGAAAACTTTCATCCGCAGGCGGAGGAGAACGCATCAGAACCAAAGCAAGCCGCCGTTGGCCAACTTTACGGCGACGTCTGGGAGTGGAACGTCAGCGCTTATCTTCCTTATCCGGGCTTCCATCCGCTCCCCGGCGCCCTCGGCGAGTACAACGGCAAGTTCATGTGCAACCAGATGGTGCTGCGCGGCGGTTCGGTCGCTACCCCCGCCTCCCACATCCGCGCCACCTATCGAAACTTTTTCGCGCCCGCGACCCGCTGGCAATTTTCCGGGGTTCGTCTGGCTGACCATTGAGTGTGGAGGCGGAATCCTGATGCAAGTTCTCTCGTCTGTTCCCTGTCTGCCCGAGGCGGTATCGACGCCGATCGGCGCCGAGGCCTTTCGTGGCCTCACCTCGCGGCCCAAGCGCCTTTCGCCATGGCTGTTTTACGACCAGCGCGGCTCGGAGCTGTTCGAGGCAATCACCGAACTGCCGGAGTATTACGTTACGCGCACCGAGCGAGATATTTTCGCGCACTACGCGGATGAGATTCTCTCCTGCGCGGACGCGAAGAAACTCTCCATCATTGAACTGGGCGCCGGAACTGCGGCGAAGACCGGGCTGCTGCTCGCGGCTGCGGTGAGGCGGCAGGCGCGCGTCGATTACTACCCCATCGATATTTCGGTGACGGCTCTGGAAGCGGCGCGAGGCCGCATTGGGGAAGCTCTGCCCGAGGTCTCGGTGATGCCGATTGCTTCGGACTACACCACCAGCATGTCGGAGATTCCGGTAACCGCAGCGCGGCGGCTGGTGCTCTACATCGGGTCGAGCATCGGCAATTTCGATCCGCCGGAAGCGGCAGGGTTGCTCCGCAAGCTGCGCAGCCATTTGGCCAAAGGCGATCTGCTGCTGCTGGGTGTGGACCACGTTAAAGACCGCACCACCCTCGTACGCGCCTACAACGACCAGGCCGGAGTGACAGCGGATTTCAATCGCAACATGCTCACCCGCCTGCGTCGCGAACTGGGCGCGGATTTCCGGGCGCGGCTGTTCAAGCATCGTGTCCTGTGGAACGAGCGCGAATCGCGCATCGAAATGCATCTGGAAAGCCTGGTAGCCCAGGAAGTTTCAATTCCCGCGCTCGAACTGACGGTCCCCTTCCGTCGCGGCGAGACCATTCATACCGAGAACAGTTACAAATTCACGCCGGAACGGGTGGGAAACCTGCTGGATCGCACCGGATTCGGCGTGCGCCAGCAATGGACCGATGCAAAGAAGTGGTTCGGGGTGTATCTGGCCGAGGCGGTTGCCGGCTAGAGAATAACTTCCCGCGGTCCTTAACAACTTGAGACGCTGCGAATTCATCGTAAGTGAATCATTGTCCCGTTCGGAACCGTGCCAGGCGAAGCGTATAATCGGCGGTCATTGAGACGTGACTCAGACCTTCGGAAGGAGCGAAAACGATGTCCAGTCAACCCAGTAATCCAGGTGGATCGAAACAAAATGACTTTCCAAAACCCGAAAGCACCAAAGAAAAGGAGCTGGATTCCATCGCCGACGATGCTGCGGAGCGAGCTCAAAAAGAGGAACAGGGTTACGACGAAGAGCACGACATTTTTACAAAGTAGCGACGAGTTTCTTCGACAGTCGGCAACGAGTTTTTGCCCGTGTCGCCATTGAATACAGGCCATGTTTTTCGGACGCCGGTCCTTCACGGTTGCCAACAGAGCGATGCGCTCCTTGACGCCTCTGCTCGGTTCGTCGGCAAGACGGACCTTTTCCCCGTGTTGCCTTGTGTCATGACCTTCGTACCGCGCGTCTCTTCGAATTTGCTTGAACCTGCCCTGCAGAATTCCTAAGCTGGAAGAGATGGGAAAGCTCTGTCCGCCCGGTTTTGTCCGGAGCGAACAGAGCTTTTCTTTTGCAGCAAAGCCTGCCTTGGCCGCCTGTAGCCTGTGCCGGCCGCAGGCTGCAGGCTGCAGGCTGCAGGCTGCCCCTGGGAGGGTAATACCTGGCTTACGGTACCTTCTCGACCCTGCAGAATGAAATACGTACAACACCCCATGGGGGGAGGGGGGTACCTCCCAGGCCTCGGGATAGTCTGTTGGCATGGATGCTGAGAGCGCGCGGGCCTTCCTCCTGTCGCTGGCGGATGTGGCGGAGACGATGCAGTGGGGCGACAACCTCGTCTTCTGGGTCGGAGACAAGGCAATCGGCGGGAAGATGTTCGCGATCGTCAACCTGGGCGCGCCGCACCAGGCATTTTCCTTCGCCGCGGGCCCGGAGCGCTTCGCCGAGCTGGTCGAACGGGAGGGAGTGGTCCCGCGCCGTATCTGGCTCGCGCGCATTGGGTCGCGGTCGAGCGCTGGAACACGCTCCCGGTGGCCGAGCTGAAAGAATTGCTGCGCCACGCGCGGGAATTGGTTTATGAGAAACTGCCGAAGCGGACAAAGACCGCACTGGCGATGACGCAGGCGGAGAAGAGAAAGCTGATTGCAGCGGGGAAGATGAAAAAGAGCCGGTAGCCGGTAGCCAGTGGCCGGTAGCAAGAAGATTTAGTGCACACCCGCAGTGCTCATCAGGCTGGCCCGCTTCTCGGGCGACATGGGCCCGGAGGATCGCCACAGCACATGACCCTGGCGATCGATGAGCAGGGCAACCACCTGCTTGTCGTTGGGAATCTGCAGGTCTTCAAGGAATTTCCTGCGGTCAACCCACAACGGGATGATCCAGTGCCAGGTTTCGGGGTCAGTCTGGTCGCTGCGCATCGAGGAGCTTTCCCACCAGCGGAAGACGAAGTTCTCCTTCTCGGCGACCGGGATCTGGTAGTAGCGGAACTGAAAGTTCGAGTGCTGGAGCGCTTCGGCAGCCGGCAACCAGGAATCGACGTCCTGCTCCTGCTCGGCCTTGAAGGAGACGATCAGCAGATTCGTCTGGCCGGCGAGCTCACCCGGCAGCGAGACTTTTTGCTTGTCAAGGCTGTATGAGGTGACCGGCGGGAAGATGGCTGGTTTAGTTTGCTGGGCCGCCGTTATGGCCGTCAGCGCACAGCATACGAGGATGGAGCTCAGCAATGGTTTTGGTCGCCGCAATCAGGAATCCGTAATGCGGGCTGCGAAGCTCGCAGGCCTGGAGGCATGGTATCACCCGGAAATTCGCAGCCTGCCTCGGTAAACAAGACACGAACCACGTGAATTATTATGGAAAGGAGAATGACTCCGCATCCGTTCCAGACCGACGATCCGCGCCTCGCTCCCATCGCCGAAAAAGTGGCGGCGGGCGAACGGCTGAGTTTTGACGACGGCCTGGCGCTGTATCGGCTCAGGCGATGTGCTCGCGGTCGGATGGCTGGCGAACTCGGTGCGCGAGCGGATGCACGGCGACGTAACGTACTTCAACGTCAATCGGCACATCAATCCCACCAACGTTTGCGTGGCGGCATGCCGGCTGTGCGCGTTCGGGCGGCATAAGGGTGCAGACGGCGCGTACACGATGGCGCTCGAACAGGCGTGGGAGACCGCGGCTTCCGGCTACAGCGAGGCGGTGACGGAGTTTCACATCGTCGGCGGGCTGCATCCCGATCTGCCGTTTGAATACTTTCTCGATCTGGTGAGCGGGCTCAAGGAGCGCTTCCCGCAGGTGCACATCAAGGCGTTCACCATGGTCGAGGTCGCGTTCCTGGCGAAGCGCGCGAAGCTGACGATTCCTGAGACGCTGCGGAAGCTGAAAGATGCCGGCGTCGATTCCCTTCCCGGCGGCGGGGCGGAAATTTTCGCGGATCGGGTGCGGCACATCATCTGCGACCACAAGATCGACGGCGATGAGTGGCTGGAGACGGCGAAGGCGGCGCACCAGCTCGGGTTGAAATCGAACGCGACGATGCTTTACGGACACATCGAGAACGACGAAGACCGCGTGGATCATCTTCTGAAGCTACGAGCGCTGCAGGATGAAACCGGCGGATTTCAGACGTTCATCCCTCTGGCGTTCCATCCGGCCAACACGGCGCTCGATCACCTGCCAGTGACGACGGGGCTGACGGACATTCGGCAGATTGCGGTGAGCCGATTGCTGCTGGACAATTTCCCGCACATCAAAGCGTACTGGCAGATGATGACGGCAAAGATCGCGCAGATCGCGCTGCGTTTTGGCGCGGACGATATCGACGGCACGGTGATCGAGGAGAAGATTTACCACGATGCCGGAGCGACGACGCCGCAGGGCATGCGCCGTGACGAGCTGATGCGGCTGATCACGGCCGCAGGGCGCGTTCCGGTGGAGCGGGACACGCTCTATCGCGCGGTTACTCGAACTGAAGAGAGCTTCACGGTCGCGGTTTAGATCTGGCTGTCGGTCGATTCTCTCGGTCCGCCAGACTCAGCGTTCTTCAAGAGCCGCAGCGGCCATGGCAACGCGTTGCGCAGTGCCGGAGGAGTAGAGCGGCTGCGCGGAGACGTCGGGCGTCGGAGGCTTCTTCGGGTTCTGCTTTTCCCGCCGCTTCTTCCTGACCTCGTTCGCGGCGACCAGGAACAGGGAAATAAAAGTGACGGCCAGCAGCAGGACAGCGGTGATGCCGGTGAGCTGCTCCATTTCGCCGTAGAGCAGCGCCAGTCCGCCGAAGACGAAAAGCAGGTGCGCGCAGAAGACCTGCAGCGAGGCCTTGCCCAGGGTGAGGAAGGGCTCGCGCGCGACCACGACCTTAACGTACTTTCGCAGCCAATAGAAGAGGATCAGGAAGGCTGCGATGTTCAGCACGCGCAGCGGACCAATCTGCCATTTGTCCAGCAGAAGGCCGAGCGCCTGCTCGGTGAGATGGGGTCCGAACCAGCTATGACGGACTCCGACGAAGAAGATGCAGACCAGGGCGCTGATGGCCACGCCCCAGCGGGGGACCAGCTTCAGGGGGACGTCGTGATGGGCGGAGCGCGCGCCCAGCCAGAGGCCGACGATCCAGACCATCTGCCAGGCGAAGAGGTTGAAGGCCCCGGTTTCCTGGAGCGGAATCTGCAGATGGGAGATGTGGACGACCCAGTTGTGCACGATGTCGCGGAGGCCAAATTGCGCGAGCAGCCAGATGAGCGCGCTGGCGGCCAGGACGATTCTCCACCCCACGCGAACGGCGGCGGACAGAATCAGCGGCGTGAGGAAAAGGAACAACACGTACATCGGGAGGATGTCGAGCAGGGGCGGACAGTAGATGAGGAGGATGGATCCAAGGATGGCGATGCCCGGATGGTTGAGGTAGAAGTTGAGCAGATTGGTGATGGCGGCGCGGTGATGATGTACAGCCCAGCTGGCGGCGATGGTAAAGGCGAAGATCAGCAGGAACATGTGGTAGGCGTAGAGCTTGAATGAGCGCCTCCACATATGCGCGCGCAGTCCGGCGGGGTCCTCCATGGATTTGCGGATATAGAGGCGGCCGATGAGCAGCGCGGAAAGAAAGACGAAGCCCTCGGCGGAGGAGATGAAGCCGAAAGGCTGATTCACAAAGTCGCTGAAGCGGGTGGGAAGGTGGGTCAGCGTCATCCAGACGAGGAACAGCCCGCGCAGGGCGTCGAGTTCGGGAAGCCGCTGAAGTTTGGGGAAATACATGCAATTGTGCGCTCCGATCGCGCGGGAGCGTTACTCACTTAGACGCGGGCCTGAGAGCAGGGTTGCGGCAGCCGGAGTCAATAAGCCGCAATTCCGGTAACACTCTGGCCCAATATTAGCGTGTGAATGTCGTGGGTGCCCTCGTAGGTTTTGACGGACTCGAGGTTCATCATGTGGCGCATCACGGGAAAGTCGTCGGTGATGCCGTTGGCGCCGAGAACATCGCGAGCCAGGCGTGCACACTCGAGCGCCATCCAGACATTGTTGCGTTTGGCCATGGAGATGTGTTCGTGGCCGGCTTTGCCCTGATCTTTGAGGCGGCCCACCTGCAGGATGAGGAGCTGGCCTTTGGTGATTTCGGTGATCATCCAGGCCAGCTTTTCCTGGACCAGCTGATGGCTGGCGATAGGCTGATCGCGGAACTGCTTGCGCACGATGGAATACTGGCGGGCGGTGTCGTAGCAGGACATGGCTGCGCCTATGCCGCCCCAGGCGATGCCGTAGCGAGCCTGGTTGAGACACATGAGCGGCGATTTGAGGCCGTCGGATTTGGGCAGCAGGTTCGCGGCGGGTATGCGGACGTCCTGCATGGCGAGGCCGGAGGTGACCGAGGCGCGCAGCGACCACTTGCCGTGGACATCCCAGGAGCTGAAGCCGGAGCGATTGGTTTCGACGAGGAATCCGCGGACACGGCCCTCTTCGCCGCCGTCGCCGTAGGTTTTCGCCCAGATCACGGCAACGTCGGCAATTGAGCCGGAGGTGATCCACATCTTTTCGCCGTTAAGGATGTACTCGTCGCCCTTGCGGTCGGCGCGGGTGCGCATACCTCCGGGATTGGAGCCGTAGTCCGGCTCGGTGAGGCCGAAGCAGCCGAGCTTTTCGCCGGTGGCAAGTTTTGGCAGCCAGTAGTCCTTCTGGTCCTCGGAGCCAAAGCTGAAGATGGGATACATGACCAGTGCGGACTGGACGCTGACGAAGCTGCGCACGCCGGAATCGCCGCGCTCGAACTCCTGCATCACCAGGCCGTACTCGACGTTGGACATGCCGGCGCAGCCGTATCCGTGGAGATTGGCGCCGAAGAAGCCCAGCTGCCCCATCTGGGGAACGAGTTCCCGGGGGAACCGGCCCTCGCGATTGCATTCCTCAATGATGGGAACCAGGTTATCCTCGATGAACTGGCGGGCGGTGTCGCGAGACAGGCGCTCGTCTTCGCTGAGGAGGCTGTCGAAGCCGATGAAATCTACGCCCTTGAAAGGGAAGGCCATAAGTTGAAATTACCCTGAAGGAAAATCATACCGGTTCACATGCGCGGACAGAAACCGAAAGATAGGTTGCCGGGTCTGCGTCAAAAACCCTGTAAGTCTCGTCGAAAATTTGGTCCTGGCCCCAGTTTACGGGAGCAGCGATTCAGGAGACGATGATCTAAGGAGTGGAAACGAGGAGCCACGATGGCTGGGGATCTGCAACTCACGTGTAGTGACTGCGGTCAGGAATTCACTTTTACAAGCGAGGACCAGGCGTTCTTCCAGGAACGCGGCTATTCCACGCCCAAACGTTGCAAGCCCTGCCGCCAGGCAAAGAAGAACGAGCATGGAGGCGGTGGCGGCGGCGGCGGATACCAACGGTCGGAGGCGCGGGGAACAACCGTGACCTGCTCGCAATGCGGACAGCAAACCACGGTGCCGTTTGAGCCGCGGGGCGATCGCCCGGTGTATTGCCGGGACTGCTACCAAGCCCAAAAGGGCGGCGGTGGCGGTGGCGGCCGCAGCGGCGGACGCGGGCGCTACTGACGAATCCAGGAAAACTGTGAATAACGGCCGGCTCGATTGGACCGGCCGGCGCAGTGCGTCTATGCAGCCTGCTCGGGTTTCTCCTGGTCTGTGCTTTGCGATGGAGGACGGCCGACTTCACCGGGGTCGATCGAGTCTTCGTGCCCGGTTTCTTCCTGACGGCGTTGCTCCGGGTGTTCGGTGACGGATGGGCGTTTCTGCGCTTCCGGCGGCTGATTGCTAGGCATGGATTCCCTCTTAGGGCAATAGGATGCTGCGGCGGACCAGCGCGAACAGAGGCCGCAGTCACGGCCTTTCCAGCATGCCTTTGAGCTTTTCGTAGAGCGTTGCGGTGATCTGCTCAGGCGGGTCGTCCGCGGTGAATTGCATGGGGTCCCCGACGCGAACGGTGAGCTTGCCGGAGCGGAACCAGCCTTTGCGCTGCTGCTTGAGCTCGCTGAGGCCGACCAGAGCGACGGGGAGTACGGGCGCATTCGATTCGCGCACCAGCAGACCGATGCCGGGACGGAAGGGTTGCAGGCCGGTTTCGGTCCGGAAGCCCTCGGGAAAGACCAGGACGTTGTAGCCGCGGTCGAGAGCTTCTCCGGCGTGCTGGAAGGAGCGGCGGAAGCCTGCGCTGCGCGGCAACGGGAAGACATTGTAAAGCGCGGTGATGAGCAGCCAGGCGGGCGGACCGAGAACATCAAGCAGGCGCGAGACGCCACGGCCCTGAGGACCAACATTGCGCATGTGGCGGAAGTCGCGCAGCATGTTGCCAGCCATGGCCACGGCGACGCGGCGGCGCATGGGCCCGGGGAGTCCGTACAGAACGAGGGCTGCGTCGTAGGCAGTCACGTGGTTGGCGATGAGCAGCACGGGCTGAGCAGGGTGCAGGTCGGGGGGCCGCTCGACGCGGGGATGGCCGAGGAACCAGACGAAAAATTGCGAGACGAGCTCAAGGTAGGCGTCGCGCAGGATTTGGAAAGGCCACCACCAGGGCCAGCGGGGGTAGATGTCGTCCTCGCCGGTTCTGCGGGGTTCATCGTGGGCGACGGGAGCCGGAGCTGGGACAGAGGCTGAGCTGTCGGCCGACGGTTCCGGTGCGGAAATGGTTTGCGGCGATTCCTCGAATACCGCATCTGCGCTGTGCATTCCGAGTTCGCGCCGCAGGTCGCCCAGGGTAACGGCGCGCTCGAGCGCTGTGTCGTCGAGGGTGAGGCCGAGACGCTGCTCCAGCTCCGACTGCAGTTGCACGCGGCCCAGGCTGTCGAGCCCGAGGTCTTCGGAAAGGCGTGCCTCGTCACTGCTGTTGCCGGGATTGGCGTGGCTGATGGAGAGAATCAGTGCCAGAAGCGGATCGGCGCCGTCACCGTTTACGGCAGCCGCAGCCTGCTGTGCATTCACCCACTCCGTCACCTTCGGCCGACGCACCTTGCCGGTGGAGGTTCGCGGCAGATCCAGCTCCGGCCACAGGCGCCACTGATGAATTTGCTGATATTCGGCCAATTGGCGGTTGGCCGCGACCACGGCAGCGTGCGCCTGCTCCTCAGAACCTCGGAAGAGGAGAACCGCGACGGGTTCAGTTCCCGCGGCGGTGAGGAGCGGAACGACCGCGGAAGCCTCGACACCAGTCTGGGCGTTGAGTGCGGCTTCTACGTCCTCGGGGTGAACATTGAGCCCGGAGGGAGTGACGATGACCTGGCTCTTGCGCCCAACGAAACGCAGCTGACCCTCGTTGTCGCGTTGCGCGAGATCACCGGTGGACAGCCACTCGGATTCGTTCTTCTGGAGCGCTCCGTGCTGCCATGTAGCCTGGGAAACCATGTCGCCGCGGACTAGGATTTCACCTTCTTCGGTGATGCGGACGTCGCGTCCGGGAAGAATCTTGCCGATGGTTCCCTTGCCCGGCTTGAAAGGATGATTCAGGGTGATGAGCGCTGAGGTTTCGGTCATGCCGTAGCCCTGCACGAGCAGGAATGCCATTCCGGCCCAGAATTCCTCCAGTTCATGCGAAAGCGCGGCACCGCCGCAGACAAATGCCCAGAATCGCAAACCGAAGAGCCGATGCATACGGCGAAAGCGCCACCAGCGACGCCAGAGGTTTTTGCCGGCGACCTGCTGAATCTGGTCCGCGAGCCCGGGGTCGACAGCCAGCAAATGCGAGCGCAGCAGATCCAGCACGCGCGGCACCGAGCAGAGGACGGCGATCTTCTCGCGATGGATGGTTTCGATGAGCCGTTGCGCCTGGAGACGGTTCTCAAAATGAACAACGGCACCGAGGAGTGGGGGAATCCACAATCCCATGAACTGTCCGAAGACGTGGCTGAGCGGCAGCGTGTGGAGAAAGTGCAGGGGGTGAAAGATACGTTCGTATTTGAGGTACCGCTTGATCTCCTGCTCCACGGGATCGAGGCTGGAGAGCACGTTGCGATGCGTGTGGACGATACCCTTCGGCTCCGCGGTTGTGCCGGAGGTGAAGAGGATCTGAAACGGTGTGTCGAGCGTCAGGTTGGGCTCTCGCAGGCAAGACTGCGGCTTTGGCGGCAGGGTGGACCCAAAATCCTCGAAGCCCAGCCTGGGCAGGCCTTCGGGCAGCTCGCGCAGCAGGGCCACATCGCCGACGATCAGGCGCGGCCTGGTGTTGTCGATGACGCGGTTGGAGAAGTCGAGTGCCCCAACCGGGTCGAGGGGGACGGCGATGACCCCGCGCTGAATGCAGCCGAAGAACGCGCCGATCCATTCTGGGCCATTCTGACCCCAGACGACGACGCGCTCACCCATGGGAATCTTGCGGCGCATCAGCTCCGCGGCGAATCGATTCGCAAGGTCGGCAATCTGGTTCCAGGTGGAATCCAGCTGGCGGTTGCCACGGTGGACAACAATCGCGTCCGCATCGCCGTGGCGGCGGTAGTCGTCGAGAAATGTCGCCAGGCTGGAACGCATAGAACTGTTAGCGGAACGGGACGCTGCCAGGATATAAGACGCAGCCCGCCCGACGCAGGGGGCAGAATCCACGAAGCCAACCAGCGCCTGCCTGCAGCTTACGCGCGCGCGAAGTCGATGTACCCGTGGACTGGGTCAGTTCGGACGAGTGTCACACGGAGGCGGTCGCCTACGTCGACGCCCTGCTGGCCGCGTACCAGCATGCCGTCGACCGGAGGCTTGATGGTGCGGACGAAGGAGCCATGTTCGGTGACGCCGGTGACGATGGCGTCATAGGCGTGACCGATGCTGCCGCTCATAGCCACAGCGGCGATCCGCTTCTGCATCTCGCGGGAGACTTTCCGCTCCGCATCTCCCATGCGCGTGCACTGGGCGGCGATCGACGTCAGCTCTTCGTCGGAATAGGGCGAGGGCTTGCCGGCCATCATCGCCTTGAGCAGCCGCTGGCTCACCAAATCCGCATAGCGGCGATTGGGCGCGGTGGAATGCGTGTAATCCTGCACGGCGAGGCCGAAGTGTCCTTCGGATTTCTCGCCTGGCTTCTCCAGCACGTATTCGCCGGGGCCAAGCAGCTTGATGACGGCGAGGGACAGATCGGGGAAGTGGTCGGGATCCTTCTGCTGCCGCTCGCAGAGGAAGTCGTGGAGGGGTTTGGAATCGGGCTCGGCGGGGAGGGTGGTTCCCTTCTCCGCGGCCAGCTGAACGATGCGGTCCCAGCGTTTTGGGGTGCGGACGATGCGGCGAATCGAGGAAAAGCCCTTTGCGGCGAGGGTCCGGGCGACGACGCCATTGGAGGCGATCATAAAGTCCTCGATGAGTTGCGTGGCGCGATTTTTCAGATCGGCTTCAATGTCGATGTTGCCGTCACTAATGCGGATGGGATGGGTTTCAATCGTCTCGAGATTCAGTGCTCCGTGGCTGTAGCGCTCCCGGCGCAGACGCTGGGCGATTTGATCCTGGAGCTGGAGTTGCTTTTGAAGTTCTGGCGATGCGGCGACTTTGGGCGGTGCGGCTGCGGTGCCGGCCAGCCACGCACCCACCGAGGGATAGGCGAGCTGTGCTTTGTTGACTACGCGGGCCAGGTAGATGTCGCTGGCGATGATCTTTGTCTGGGCATCGATGGTGAACTCGCAGACGACGGCGGCGCGTTCCTGGTCCTGCAGGAGCGAGGTCAGCCCGGTGGACAACTCTTCCGGCAGCATGGAGAAGATGTCGATACCCGTGTAGACGGTGGTGGTTTCGCGCAACGCATGCGCGTCGATGGGAGAGCCTTTTGGTACGAAGGCATCGACATCCGCGATGCCGATGAGGACGCGGTATCCGCCGCCCGCCACAGCTTCGACGTATTCGATCTGATCGAGGTCTTTGGAGGTGTCGTTGTCGATGGAGGACCAGAGGAGGCTGCGCAGATCGCGCGCAGAAGTAGCAGGCTGGGGAGGGTGTGCCCGCAGTTGCTCCAGCTGGCCCTGAACGGCGGGCGGGAATACCGGCTCGAAGCCGTGCTCGATCATGGTGCGGCGCGCAGCCGCGCTCAGGTCGAAGTGGGGCGATTGATTCATCGTTCTCCTTGCGTTCGCGCGAAGGGCAAGGCTATCACGAGCCGGGCCACCGGTTCGGGCTGGCGGGGCGGGTGAATTATCGGCAAATAATGCCTCTTGGGCGTCCAACCGGCGGGAGCATCCGGCCTTCCAACGACGAATGCCTCTGCGGAAGCTAAAGCTCGATCTCGGCGCGGAGAAGGAAGCTCCTCAGTCGAAGCAGCGCGATCTCGACCGTCCGACCGCGATTGAGATTTACGAGCAGGTTTCGCGCAACGCGCGCCGCGAACTCCTGCGACCGGCGAAGGCTCTGGCGGTGTCCGGAATCGTGGGCGGTCTCACGATGGGGCTCACGGGATTGAGCGTCTCGGTTGTGAGCTCCATGCTGGGCAACGCGCCCCTGGCGCAATTCGTGGCGTTGTTGTTTTACCCGATTGGATTTCTGGCTGTGATTCTAGGCCGCGGCCAGCTGTTTACCGAGAACACGCTATACCCGGTGGCGCTGATCCTGGCCGAGCGCCGGCATTTTCTGTCGACGGCGCGCTTGTGGGCGATCGTCTTTCCTTCCAATGTGGCCGGCGCTTTTTTGTTCGCGATGCTCGCAGCACGCACCAAAGCGCTGCAGCCGGATCAGCTGTACATGCTGGTGCAATTGGGAACCCAGGCGGCAAGTCCGAGCATGCGCCACATTTTCTGGAGCGGTGTGGTGGGCGGATGGATGATCGCAATGGTCGCCTGGCTGGTAAGCGGGAGCCATTCGATCACGGGATCGGTTGCCGTGATCTGGGTGCTGACGTTCATTGTGGGTGTGGGTCACTTCGCCCACTGCATCGCCAACAGCGGAGAGATCCTGGCGGCGGTGCTGACGCATGCAGTCACGGCAGCCGGCTACTTTCGATGGCTGCTCTTAGCGACGTCGGGCAACATTCTGGGCGGTGTAGTGCTGGTAACGCTACTCGAATACGGACAGGTAAAGCTGGACTGAACCATCCCCGCAGTTGCGGGCCCGGGAGTTTAGTTGCGGCTCTTGTCTTTCAGGCGCTCGATGACGAAGCGCGGCACAAGACCGTCGACAGAGCCGCCGAGCTTGAAGACATCTTTGACGAGGCGCGAGCTGACGAAGGAGTACTTCGCGTCGGGCATGAGGAATATAGTTTCGAGTTCGGGCGAGAGGCGGCGATTCATCAGCGCCATCTGGAATTCATATTCGTAGTCGCTGATGGCGCGGATGCCGCGGACGACGGCATGGGCGCGCTGCTCGCGGGCGAAGTCCACGAGGAGACCGTCGAAAGTGGAGACGGAGACGTTGCCGAATTCGGCTATCCCTTCTGAGAGCATGGCAACGCGCTCTTCGACGGTGAAGAGCGGGGCGCCTTTCGACGCGTTGCGGAGGATGGCGACCACCAGGTGGTCGAAGATTTTCGCGGCGCGCGCGATGAGGTCGAGGTGGCCGTTAGTCAACGGATCGAAGCTGCCCGGGTAGATCGCTTTGACTGTGTTCACGCCAGATGCATTCTATCTGGTTTCCGCGGGATGGCAGCTATGGTGCGAACGGCCGATGGTGGTTGGACGCCACTGCTCAGGCTTCTTCCCAGCCGCCGTAGACCTGGTCGAGGGCTCCGCAAATCTCGCCCAGCGTGGCATAGGCGCGCACGCAGTCGAGGATGAACGGCACGGTGTTGGCGGAGGATACTGCATTCGGAGCAGGTTCCGGCTGCTTCTCTGCGGCGCGGCGCAGACCGTCGAGCGCATGCTGCACCGCTTCGCCTGACCGCTGGCTGCGCAGTTTCTTCAGCTTCGCAGTCTGCGCGTCACGCACGCTCTCATCGATATAAAGTGTCGCTGGGCTGGTCTCGGCCATAACGTGCTGATTGACGCCGACGATAATTTTCTCGCCGGCCTCGACGGCGCGCTGATACGCATAGCTGGCCTCGGCGATCTCTTTCTGCGGATAGCCGAACTCGATGGCCTTAACCATGCCGCCCATCCCATCGAGCTTCGCGAAGATGCTGAATGCGCCCTTTTCCAGGTCGAGGGTGAGCTTTTCGAGGAAGTACGATCCGCCCAGGGCATCGATTATCTCCGCCACACCGGACTCGTAGGCGAGAATCTGCTGCGTGCGGAGCGCAATGCGCGCGGCATCTTCTGTGGGCAGTGCCAGCGCTTCGTCAAAACCATCGGTGTGCAGCGACTGGGTGCCCCCCAGAACTGCGGCCAGGGCCTGGATCGCAACGCGGGCGATGTTGTTCTTTGGCTGCTGGGCGGTGAGCGAAACGCCGGCGGTCTGGGTGTGGAAGCGCATCCAGGTCGAGCGCGGATTCTTTGCACCGAAGCGCTCCGTCATGACCCGGTACCAGATTTTGCGGGCCGCGCGGTATTTTGCGATCTCCTCGAAGAAATCGTTGTGTGCATTGAAGAAGAAACTCAGACGCGGTGCAAAATCGTCGACAGCGAGGCCGCGGCGCAGAGCCCATTCCACATATTCGATCCCGTCGTAGAGGGTGAAGGCCAGTTCCTGCAGCGCGGTCGAGCCGGCTTCGCGAATGTGATAGCCGGAGATGGAGATGGGATTGAAACGAGGCGTGTGGCGCGCGCCGAATTCCAGGGTGTCAATGACGAGGCGCATGGACGGCGCCGGAGGATAGAGATATTCCTTTTGCGCAATGTACTCCTTGAGAATGTCGTTCTGCAGGGTGCCGGAAAGTTGCGTCCAGTCCGCACCCTGGCGCTCGGCAACCACGAGGTACATCGCCCACAGCACGCTGGCCGGGGAATTGATGGTCATCGAAACCGTGGTGCTGGCCAGTGGAATGCCCGCGAACAGGGTTTCCATGTCCTCGAGTGAATCGATGGCGACGCCGCATTTGCCAACTTCGCCCTCACTCTTCGGGTCGTCGGAGTCGCAGCCCATGAGGGTCGGCAGATCAAAGGCGACAGAAAGGCCGCTGGCTCCGCCTTCGAGCAGGTATTTGTAACGGCGGTTGGTCTCTTCCGGCGACGCGAAGCCGGAAAATTGCCGCATCGTCCAAAGGCGTCCACGATAGCCGCTGGGATGAATGCCGCGCGTGTAGGGTGGCTGGCCGGGTTCACCGAGGTCTTCGGCCTGATCGGAAGCCCAGTCTTCCGGCAGATCGGCCTCGGTGTAGAGGCGTCGCACCGGCACGCCAGAGATTGTTGTGAATCGAGCCTCTCCGGTTTCATCGCGATTTACACCTGTGGAGGTGCCGATCGGCTGCTCGGGAGACTTCGCGAGCGCGGGCCGCAACGTCTTCTCCGCCCAGCGCAGTTCCTCGGGCGAGGGATGGCGGTCTGTCGTGAGATCGGCTAACAGAGAATCGCGGATCGGTACGGATTGGTCCGGCATTTTGCGCGCTCAGGAACGCTTCAGGATAGGAGAGCCAGTGGCGAAGAGCAAGCAGCAAGCCTGATTTCAGCCGCGGCCCAGTTCCCAGGCCTTCGCATATTTCCAGCTCACATACACCGAGTGGTAGAGGTGAAGAAGAAATCCTTCGCGGCCATCGAGGAATCCGAGGCGCAGGAGGTAGTTGTACTTGAAGGTTGCGACGGGAACGATCCACACGTTCCAGAAAAACGCGAAGATGGATCGGCTGGTTTTGCCGCGCGCCACGGCCTGGGTAGCGCCGAGAGAGCTATAGCGGTTCATGTGCTCGATGTAGGCATCGAGCGTTGGGTATGCGTGATGGATAAGGTCGCCGGGTAAACGGCCCACCGGGCCTTGAGGGCGGATCGTTTCATGAACAGCGCTCGTCTCAAACTGCGCGGTCCCGCGGCGAAACAACCGCAGCTTAGGATCGGGATAGTAGCCGCCGTGGCGGATCCACCGACCGAGGAAGAAATTGCGACGGGGCAGGAAGTACGTGTCGTATGCCGGCTGGCCCTGGAGCAGACCACGAATTTCGGAAGCCAGGTCTACGCTCACTTCCTCATCGGCATCGAGCGCGAGCACCCAGTCTGACGAGCATCTCGCAATCGCCGAGTTTTTCTGCGCGGCGAAACCCTTCCATTCCTCCACGAAGAACTTCGCACCAAATTGCTGGGCAATCTCCGCCGTCCGATCGGTAGAACCACAATCGACGATCACAATCTCGTCGGCCCAGCGCACGCTGGCCAGTGTGCGGGCCAGATTCGCTTCCTCGTTCTTCGTGATGATGGCAACCGCAAGGGTAAGGGGCATGAAAGCGAGGCCGGGCGGGATCGGCGCATCATCCGTTCCCGGGCATGGCGAAAGTGTAACAAGTCAGATTCCCTTCTCTGCCTGTCACAGAATCTTCAGAGCCGATTCACGAGAATCGCCGCTCACTTGTCGCAAACTGCGAACGAATTACATCCCACGCACCCGGAGGGTCAATGCCCGCATCTGGACGCTTCGCTACCGTTGTGCTCATCGCTGCGGCAGCCCTGCATCTTCCTGCTCAGGCAACCGCATCTCTCAATCCCATCCAACCTGCGCGTGACATGGTTCGCGACGTGATTTACAACGAGCTGCACGACCGTGAGCGCGACAGTCACTGGGAATATCGAAGCGAAAGTCTCTCTGCAACGGAAAATTTGGTACGCGAGCAGATCGAGACCGATCAGGGCCCGGTTTTCCGCGTGCTGGAGCAGGATGGCAGCCCGCTGGATGCCGCTCAGAGCGAACGCGAAGACGTCCGGCTCAACCGGTACATTCAAAGCCCGGCGCAAATTGCCCGTGTTCAGCGCGAGCACGAAGAGGACGAGGCTCGACTGGCGACGATCATGGAGTTGCTCCCCAAAGCCTTTCTGTTCGACTACGATGGCCAGGCGCCAGGCGGCATGATGCAGATTACCTTCCGGCCGGATCCCGCCTTCACGCCCTCAGGCTATGAGGCACGCATCGTTCATGCGCTCGCGGGAATGCTGATCGTCGATCCCCGGCAAAAGCGGATGATCGATATGCGCGGTGTGCTTGCCGAGCGCGTCGACTTCGGCTACGGGCTGCTCGGGCACGTCGAAAAAGGGGGCTCGTTCGAAATTCACCGCCGCCAGGTGAGCGCCGACCATTGGAAGACGGACCTGGTCGAGGTCCACGTCCAGGGCAAAATCCTGATGCTGAAGACAGTGAGCAAGGATCAGCGGGAAGCGCGTTCCGGATTCCGGCCTGTGCCCGGCGGAACCACTCTGGCCGAGGCCAGGGAGATTCTGATCGAATCGGTCGATCGAGGCGCGCAGGCGCATCTGCTTCCGACAGCGAGCAGCCGGAAATGAGCTAGTTCAGCCCGCTGGCTCGCGGTCCCCGCCCGTGTCCTTCGTCTGCGGAATGACGTATACGCTCGTGAGCGGTTGGCTGCTGGCCCATGCTTCCCATGGCCCGAAAAAGGAAGAAGATGCCCGCAAGCAAAGCAATCAGCACAACCCCGGTAATGGCAACCATGAGAACTCTCCTGACAGTTAGGAGTCGCCTGGGCTGCCAACGGTTTTCCGCAAACCGTTAGAAAGGAATATCGTCGTCGGTGATTTCGGTTGATTGCACCAGCTCGTCGGCCTGCGCCGGCGGCCGCTGATCGTAGGACGAGCCCGAACGGGTATAGCTGCCGGCGGATTCGCCCTCGCCGCGGCCGGAGAGGAGCACCAGATCGTTGACGATAATCTCGGTACGATATTTCTTTTGATTGGTTTCCTTGTCGTCCCACGAGCGCGTTTGGATGCGGCCCTCGATGTATAGCTTCGAACCTTTCTTCACATAGTCGCGGATAATCTCAGCGGTGCGCTGGAAAGCGACCAGGTTGTGCCACTCGGTGCGGTCGGTCCAGGTGCCGGTCTGATCCTTGGTGCGATCCGAGGTGGCCAGGGAGAAAGTGGCGACCGCTGTACCGCTGGCCGCGAACTTAATCTCGGGGTCTTTCCCAACATTTCCCACCAGGATGACCTTATTCACGCTCTTTGCCATGACAAATTTCTCCGGATCGAATCGATCTGATGAAGCATAGCAGGTGAAGACGGGCGGCAACAGGCTCCGCCACCAGTCGTCACGTTACGCAGGGAACCGTACTTTTGGGACCCCTGGGAACTCACAGTGCCTCGTTAATCTGCTCGATCAGTTCCTCAGTACTTTTGGCCGGCGGCAGGCACGAGTTCCCGCGGCACACCACGGCCAGGGCGCCTTTCTCCACTGAGGTTAGGTGCGGCAGATGGGGCAGAGTCTGCGCCAGAACCGGTGGCAAGACGCCGGAAAGGATCTGCGAGATGCTCAGCGAAACCACCTGCTTATTGACGGCGTAGCGTGCATTGGCTATGGCTGCCAGTTGCCGCGCGCTCGGGCCCAAGCCGACGATCACGACCTGGATCGGCGGCAGCAGCAGGCGCTCGAGTGCGAGTCCGTAACTGCCTGCGTAGAGACCGTAGTGTTCAATGACGCCTGCGAAAGCGGCGAGCGTGTTCTCAGCCTTAGTGCGAAAATCCTCGCGTCCGCTCAGGGCATGGAGCCGTAACAGGGCCGCGGCGGCCACGGAGTTACCCGCGGGCGTCGGGGAGTCCTGCATCGGCTTACGCCGAGCTACGAGCGCGCCCAGTTTGTCGCCCAATGTTTGCTCGGTATCAAAGAAGCCGCCGTGCTCCGAGTCGTGAAAGCGCTCCACCATGAAGTCCGCAAGTTGCAATGCGGAGTTGTAATAGCGGAGCTCACCGGTGGCTTCCCAGGCGTCGATGCAGGCGTGGATCAGCAGCGCGTAGTCATCGAGCACGCCGGGGATTCGCCGATGAGCTGCGTCGGATTCCGGATAGGCGACCACATGCGCCAGCCCGCTGCGTTCTTCCCAGCCGTCGCGCAGAATCCGATCCAGTGTGAGCAAAGCAAACGTCCGAGCGGCCTCCAGATCCAGAATTCGCGCCGCGTCGAAATACGCTGAGACGGCCATCGCGTTCCAGGCTGTGTAGATCGTTTTGTCGATAAATGGCGTGGGGCGCTGCAGGCGTGCGGCGTAGAGCTTCCTTTTCGCCGATTCCAGATCCCGCACCACCTCAGCCGGATCGCACTCGAGGCGCTGAGCAACTTCAGCCACAGAGTAATTGCGGTGCAGTACGTTTTTCTTCGGATTGTGGTGCATATCCCCGAGTTCGCCGATGTCGTAATAGAGCTCGGCAACGCTGAGCTCTTCCTGGGTCAGCACGGCAGCGGCCTCTTCGCGCGTCCATGTGAAGTAGTCGCCGTCATCGTCCAGAGAAATGTCGGCGTCCTGTGACGCGTAAAATCCGCCGCGTTCCCGGTCACTGAGCCACTCATCCATCCAGCGAATGATGTCCTGGGCGACGGCGGCGAATTCCGTTTCAACAAAGGTCTGGAAGGCGTGGACGTAGTTCGCCAGCAGGCCGGCGTTGTCGTAGAGCATCTTCTCGAAGTGTGGGACGACCCAGCGCTCATCGACGGAATAGCGATGGAAGCCGCCGGCCAGCTGATCGTAGACGCCGCCGCGTGCCATCTTCCGCAACGTGACGCTCGCAGCTTCCTTTGCGGCTTCGTTGCCGGTTCTTGCGGCAACATCAATCAGCAGATCGAGCACAGAAGAGTGCGGAAATTTCGGCTGCGATCCGAAGCCGCCGTTGCGCGGATCGAACTGTCGAACGGCGCTGGTCACCAGCTTGTCGACGATCGCGAGCGATAGCCCTTCGCCAGGCGCGGAAAACGTCTCGCCATGTTCGATGGCGGCGATCACGCTGGCCGCGGATTCAAGGACTTCACTGCGCCGTGTCTGCCATGCGTTGGCGAGGGTCAGCAGAACGCGCTCGAATCCGGGGCGGCCATAGCGATCCTCGCGCGGGAAATACGTTCCAGCAAAGAATGGCTTGCCATCGGGAGTCAGAATAGCCGTCAGCGGCCATCCACCCTGCCCAGCAATGGCCTGGACCGCGGCTTGGTAGCGCGCGTCCACATCGGGACGCTCGTCACGGTCAACCTTGATCGCAACAAAATGCTGATTGACGGTTTGCGCCAGGCTCGCGTCCTCGTAGGATTCGCGATCCATGACGTGACACCAGTGGCACCACACCGCGCCTACGTCGAGGAGGATCGGCTTCTCCGCCTGTTGTGCGAGCGCAAACGCCGCCTCGCCCCACTCTTGCCAGTGCACCGGTTGATGCATGGCGGAGCGCAGGTAGGAGGACGCGGCTTTATCGAGGGTGTTACGCGATTCAAGGGCTGTGGTCGGAATCTCGGCCATGCTTTCAGCCTACCCGTTTCAGTGTGCCGCGGTCACGAGCTGGAGGGCGACCCTCACATAGAGATCGATGGCCTCGAAAAGCTCCTTCTTCGCGAGCCTCTCGTGCGGCGTGTGCGCCACATGAATCGATCCCGGCCCGAGTAACACGGGCTCGCCCCAGTTACCGAGCCAGGGAATGTCGGTAGTGAACGCCGCTATCATCGTCGGCAATCCGTCGACGGCAGGGAACCTCTGAAAGGGAATTTCGAGTGTGAAGTCGACCGTTGCCAGACCTTCGGCTGCACGCTGGATCGCTTCGCGTGTTTCTTCGGACGGTCCCACGAGGCGAACCATCACCTGAGCCTCGGCGTGGTCGGCGATGACATTGGGGGCGTGGCCGCCGCTGATCATGCCGATGTTGAGTGTGCTCGGGCCAATGTCGCCAACGACCGGCAGGGGAATCTCAAGGATGCGATGCAGCACCTCGATGAGCTTGTGCGTTGCGCTCTCCCCCAGTTCAGGGTAGGCGGAGTGCGCCATTGTGCCGGTGGCGCGGACGACCGCGCGCAGCGCGCCTTTCGACGCCAGCGCGATGCGGTTGTCGGTTGGCTCCCCGTTGATGAGGAACCGGCCGCCATGCGGATGCTGGTTGGCCGTCTTCGCTCCCGCGGAGTCGCGCTCTTCGCCGGCCACAAAGAGCAGACCAACACGAATTCCCTGGTCGCGCAGCTTCTCCGCGGCGGCGATTTGCGCAGCGATAATTCCCTTGGCGTCGCACGCGCCCCGGCCGTAGATGTACTCGTCGTCCTCCCGCGACGGAATGAAGGGCGGGACGGTATCCATATGCGTCGACAAAACAACGTCTGGCGTCTGGCCGCCGGTGCAGGCATAAACGTTCAATCGGTCGCTGGTGGTCCGACTTTCCTGATGCTGTTCAACGGCCATCCTCTCGACTGCAAATCCGCGCTGGGTGAGAAACTCGGCCAGGAATTCGCCGACCGCGCCTTCGTTATAAGTAATGGATTCGATGTCGACGAGGCGGCGCGTGAGCTGGACGGGATCGAAGCTCATGATGAAGCACCAGAATACGCGAGCCGCGCTTCGTACAATGAAACGGGATGACGCAATCTCATATTGGCTCGGCCATTCTGCGCACCGTGGACGATCTTCGCGGTCCTGCTGGGAAACTCGAAGCGCTGCTGAACGCGGGCGCGCCCAACGCACCTTACGCTGCGCTGGTCTGCCATCCGCATCCGCTTGGTGGCGGCACCATGCACAACAAGGTGGTGTACCACACCATGAAGGCCTTCCAGAGCTTCGGGCTCCCAGTACTGCGCTTCAACTTTCGCGGAACCGAGCTCAGCGAGGGCAAGCACGATCACGGTCAGGGCGAGCAGGACGATGTACGCGCGGCGCTCGACTGGCTGGATCGGGAATTCCACCTGCCGATTTTGTTTGCGGGATTTTCTTTTGGATCGTATGTGGGGCTGCGCGCCTGCTGCGGCGATCCTCGCGTGATTGGTCTGGTTGCGCTGGGAATTCCCGCTCACGCTGAAGGCCGCGACTACGACTACGCCTTCCTGCGCGACTGCCCGCAACCAAAACTTTTCATCAGCGGGACGAGAGATCAGTTCGGTCCCATGTCCGCAGTCGAAACCGTGGTCCGGACGGCGCGTGAGCCGAAGGAGCTGGTATGGATTTCCGATGCGGACCATTTTTTTGCGAGTAAGCTGGATGATGTGAGGCAAGCCATCCGCACCTGGGCGCAACGCTCCTTTCCCCTTCTCTCCAGCCAATGACCCCGCTCGAAGAGCTACACTCGGTATCCACTGCGATATTCGATCACGCGCTGAAAGCCTGCGATATTCCGACGGCGTTCGATCGCCATCTGCACTTCGAAGGCAAGACTCTGGTGCGGCATCCATCGCCGCGGCTGCCGGCTATTTCGCAACCTCTGGAGGGGTTCAAAGACATTTTTGTCATCGCGTTTGGCAAGGCCGCGCTTACCATGCTGAACGCGTTGCTGGAGCGTCTGCCGCCAAAGTTTCATTTGCACGGAGTCTGCTCGGCCCCTCAGGTTCCAAAGAAGCGCAACCGGCACATCCGCTATTTTGCCGGGGGCCACCCGCTGCCGAATGAGGGATCGCTGGCGGCGGCGCGAGCAACGCTGGCTCTGTTGAAGCGGGCAAAGAAGAATACCTTCATTTTTTTCCTGATCAGCGGAGGCGGCTCGGCAATGCTGGAGCTGCCCCGCGACCGCAAGATCAGCCTCGATGACACGATCGCTTTTCATGAAACGCTGGTGGCCAGCGGAGCGACCATCACCGAAATCAACACGGTGCGCAAGTACTTCTCGGCGGTCAAAGGCGGGCGCCTTGCCCTGGCCGCACCCGCGGCGGAAAAGCTGTCGTTGCTGCTGGCCGATGTGCCTCTCAAGGACCTCGCAGCGGTTGCCTCTTCCCCGACACTGCCGGATTACTCCAATCTGGCCGAATGTTCGGAAATTCTGGAGCGCTTCCACCTTCTGGAAAAATTTCCGCCCGCGGTGCGCGAGTATTTCGAAAAGCTGCTCCACAGTGCGACGTCATCGCGATCGCAGTCGGAGCAAAAAGAAGCCGGCGTCGCCTTTGAACACGCCCAATTCGACACGCTGCTTTCCAATCATGACTTTGTCAACGCGGCGCGTGATCACGCGCAGTCACTGGGATACAAGGTCGTGATCGACAACACCTGCGATGACTGGGATTACGCGGAAGCTGCGAAATACCTGCTCGGCCGTTTCCACGAACTGCGCGGCGAGTATCACAGGGTCTGTCTGCTCTCGAGCGGCGAGGTCACGGTTAGTCTGGGCAGGAATCCAGGCTGCGGCGGACGCAACCAGCAGTTTGTCCTGCAGTGCGCGTTTGACCTGGCTCGATTCGAGGGGCAGCCTCTCGCGGTGCTCAGTGCTGGTTCCGATGGCATTGATGGCAATAGCCCAGCGGCCGGGCGCTATTGCGGATCCGACAACGATTGCACGGGCCCGCAGCTACAACTTCGATCCCGAAGCAACCCTCGCGCACTTCGACGCCTGTACGCTGTTCACGGCGCTGGGCGATACGGTTGTGACGGGGCCAACAGGCAATAATCTGCGCGACCTGAGAATCCTGATTGCGGGCTAGCTATTGCTGCGCCTTGCGCTCGGCAAGCTCAGCGAAGATGGGAACGACATCGACTCGAATCGGGGTGCCGGGCGCTTCCAGAATCGTCGTTTCGCTCCACTCCGGATTGGTTTGCGACCACATCCAGGCCTTGCCTTCGATCGGATCCACCGCCCACAAACATTTGACTCCCATGCGCCGGTAGTCCTCAAAGCGTTCGGTCATGCGCGCCCAGCGATCTTCGGAAGAGAGAATCTCGACACAAACCAACGGTGGCCGGGTCAGAACTCTCTCGAACGGAGCGTCGACGCGAACAACGCTGATATCCGGAACGCGAAAACGGGAGGATGAAACCTGCACCCGTAGTTCGGTCAGAGCTGTGCAACTCCAGTCACGGCGATGCTCGTTGATCAGGGTTGCAAGCAGAGATTGCAGGAAAGCATGCTCGTGTTCACCCACGTTCCTCTCCAGGATCTCCCCGTCCACATAGTCGCAGTCAGGGCGGAAGTCCGTTTGGAGGTAATACTCCAGGCGGGTTGCGGATTGTGGGCTGGCGGCCATCGCTCACCTGGGACTGATTGTATCTCCGGCCGAAACTTCCATCCCAGCTTTCGATTCCGGGCTAGAAATGCACCTGCGGGGCCTGTTGCGACGATGGGCTTGCTTCGAAGTAAGCGTTGTTCGGCTGGAAGCCGGCAAAGTGCGCCCAGATGTTGTTGGGAATCTGGCGGATGAATGTGTTGTAGTCGCGCAGCGTCTCGTTGTAGCGCTGACGCTCGACGGCGATGCGGTTTTCGGTACCTTCGAGCTGATCCTGCAGCTGCAGGAAATTCTCATTGGCCTTCAGATTCGGATAATTCTCGGCGACCGCCAGCAAACGGCCCAGGGCGCCGTCCAGCTGTCCGTTGGCGGCGATCTTGCTCTGCGGATCATGCGCGGCAAGCAGCGCTTCGCGCGCTTTGTCGACGTCGGCGAAGACTGTCTCTTCGTGCGTCGCGTAACCCTTCACCGTCGCCACCAGGTTCGGGATCAGGTCGGCGCGCCGCTGCAGCTGCGCCTGCACGTTGGACCATTGCGCGGCGATTGCCTCCTGCTTGGCCACCATTTGCTTTTGCGCGCTCACAAAGCTGCCAAAAACCAGCAGCCCGGCGAACACGATCACCGCCACTACGGCTACTGCGATCCAAAGGCCACGACGCATCATTGCGTTACTCCCCCTTGCAATTCCGAATCGATGTTACCAGCCAGGCTACCAGCTGCCACCGGCTCCGCCGCCGCCGGTACCGCCCCCGCCAAAGCCGCCAAACCCACTGCCGCCACCACCGCCGCCGCCGCTCCAACCACCACCGCCAAAACCTCCGCCTCCAAACCCTCCGCCGCCCCAGCGGCCACCGCCGAGGAACATTCCCAGCAGAAAGCCAAGGAAGCCCGACCCTCCAGCCCAGATCAGAAAAATGAAAATTAGGATCAGGAAGACGATCCCGCCGATGATCTGCCCGGGGCTGGCGTGCTGCGGTTGCTGCTGAGCACCCCAGCGCGTCAGCGGCTGCAGCTTCACGCCTGCGTCCTGCGCGATGATCTGCGAGATTTCGTCTACCGCGAGCGTTACGGCGCCATCGAAGTCGTTGTTGCGCAGCATCGGATTCATCTGGCGGCCAATCTCGCCCACCTTGCCGTCGGGTAGGATGCCTTCGAGTCCGTAGCCGGTTTCGATGAAGCGGTGCCGGTCTTTGACCGCGAGCAGGATGATGACGCCGCGATCGCTGCCCTTGGGGCCGACCTTCCAGGCGTCTTCCAGTTCGACCGCATATTGCTGGATGGGCTCGCCGTTCAGCGTATCGATGGTGACAACGGCAATTTGTGCGTTGGCCTCGTGATCGACTTCGCCACACAGGTGATTGATCTGGTCGATGGTCTGGGCCGACATCACGTGAGCGTAATCGCTGACGTAATCGGTAGGCTTCGGCAGATCTTTGACGGCCTGAGAGAAAGCCGGCGCGGTGAGGGACAGGAACGCCGCGACAAGGCACGCGACATGCATCCTGATTCGAGGCATCGCCCTCATTGTAGTCTCGGCGTTGCGTAGCGGCCTTCCGCCACTTGCGCACGTAAAGTTCACGCGAGCTGTTTCTCCATAACGAACGCGTCGATCCGCCCCTGGTAGTAGCCGCGGATTCGCCCGGTTCGTGTATAGCCGTGCTTCGCGTAGAAGTTCTGGGCCGCGAGATTGTCGACAGCAACTTCGAGGAGTACTGCCGTCGCGCTACCAGCACGCAGCAGCCGTTCCGTCTCTTCCAGCAGTAAATGGCCGACGCCACGACGGCGCTGGGCAGGATCGACATCGATAGTGATCAGCCGGCCGTGAATAACGCCCTTACGCAGCTGTTTACCCGCAATTGCGAATCCGGCAATTTGATGGGGTTCATCCTGCGCGACCAGGCCAATGTTGCCTGGATATCGCAGGAAGTACTGGAGTTCGGCTTTCGACCACGCGATCCCCGGCGCAAAGCAGGCCTGATCGAGAGCGAACAACACCGGGAAGTCTTGTGGAGCAGCGGGCCGCAACGACAGGGCCACGGCTATTTTCGCGCGTCCTGCTGGACGGCATCGGCAGCTTGGGCACGAGTCTCCCCAGGGGGTTGGATCACGACCCCGCTATACATCGAAGCGGCCACCAGCCGCCCATGGAGCGAGGCTGCTGAATGTACAGTCCATCCCGTGTTCCACCACGTCCAGGACTGGTCACGCGGATCGAGGGAATAAATCACCGTGCCGACGCCGCATGTGACAATCAGCCGATTCTGCGATCGATCCCAGGCGAAGCCGTTGACTGCAACCACCGGCAAACGCTTCACGGGTTTCCAGGAGTTGCCGTCATCCGAGGAAAAGAAAACACCTTCGCGGCCGCCAGCCCATAACGTGCCGTCAGGTGCGAGCATCAGGGTGGCCATAGCTGTGAGGCCCGCGGGGAAACTGACCGGTTTCCACGAATCTCCGTTGTCCTCCGAGGCGATGATGCCGTCGCGGCGGCCAGCGAAGACACGCTTGCCATCGGCGGTTACGGTGAGGTAATCGCCGGTTCCCGCACCAGGTCCGGCTGCGTCGGGGTTCTCAACAGCCGTCCATGAACTTCCCCTGTCAGTGCTGCGGTAAATGCCCTGCGACGTAGCTGCGAACCAGGTGTCTCCAGCGACCGCCAGCGATGTGACCCGGCCGTGCAACTCGCCAGGATCGGGAGGCTTAACTGCGGTCACCCGGACCGGTTTGCGAGCTTTTCTGCCGCGGGTGCGCGTTTTTACGGGAGGCGCTACCGCTGGAGCAGTCGGCGCGACGAGCGAATCGGCGGCAGCCCACGTGCTGCCGTCCCAGCGAAAAATGCCATTACTGCTTCCCGCCAGCAGCGTACCGTCGTTGCTTTGCGCGAGAACGAAAACGTCGCGGCCGCGCAATCCGTCGCTTTGCTGTTTCCAGGTCCTTCCCAGGTCGTTGCTGACGAAGACGCCGCCATAGGTCTTGTCGTTGATAACGCCTGCGTAGATTGTGTCCGGCGTATTGTCATCGGCCAGCAGAGCCGAGACCTGGCGCTGCGAAAATCCCGCATTGGAGTCCTGGAAGCCGGCGGCGCCATCTTCGCTGGCAAGGACCCCGCTGCGATCCGTGGCCAGCAGCACGTGCTTTGGATTGCGTGGATCCACGTAGACATCGTTGACGATGACGTCGGGCCCGGTTGTGCGGGTCCAGTTCTCGCCGCCATCCTGCGTCTTGTACAAGCCCTCAGTGGTTCCGGCGTAGACGGTATTGCGATCCGCAGGATCCATGCGCAGGGAGCGGGTGCGTCGCGCGGTGGAAGGTATCCCCTGCACCTTGCGGAATTCGTATCCGAAGTTCTCACTCTTATAGATTCCGGAGCAGGCGCTGAGGAACATGACGCTGGGCCGCGATGGATCGACGATCATCGAGAAAACGTCGGAGTCGTCGATCACCCCCTGGTGGATGCTGCTCCAGGTGGCTCCCCCATCGTTGGTCTTCCACGGAAGATGCCAGGTGCCCGCGTAGATGATTTCCGGATCGTAAGGATCGATAGCGATCGACTCTACCTCGTGGATCTCAGCGCCACCGGGAGGGCTGATCTCGCGCCAGTGAATTCCCATATCCGCGCTGCGATAAACGCCGCTCAAAGTGCCGGCCACCAGCACCTGCGGATTGGAGCGTGCCTGGGTGAGCGCGCGCACCGACTGGCCATGCATGCCCGCGGCCTCGCTCCAGGTGCGTCCCTGATCGTGACTGATGTAGATTCCGCCATCAGGATGATCGATGCACCAGACGCCGGCATACAACGTGCGCGGATCGTTGCGATCGACAACCAGACTGTCGACCACCAGATCGTCTTTCGAACCCAATTTCGCAAGCCTTGACCAGGACGAGCCACCGTCGGCGGAAACGTAGACCCAGCTGTCGGTCGTGCCCAGGTAGACCCGATCGGGATCGTGCGGGCTGAAGGCGAAACGTCGCGCGTCGCCCCCGTCGGGGCCGGTAGCAGCCCAGGGAGCATCCGATGCAATCGCCGGCCGCGCGCAAAAGCAAGACAAAAGAGCGGTCAAAGCCGCCACGAAAAGTCGCAAATGGAGTCGCCGTGTCATTTGTCTTTAGAGGGCGGTCGAGGCTTGGCGGCCCTTCGAGGCACACATCGCTGACCACATGCTAATGGTTTTTCTCTGGCCACCAAACCCCATTCCGCCGTCCCGGCCCATTTTCGACAACACGCCGGACACGGACCTGCGAATCGGAACAGAAAAACAGGGCTGACCGATGAACCGGTCAGCCCTGCTGTGTTCAGGCCTGCTCAGCCTAGTGAGCTGCGGATTTTGCCGCGGCCTTGTGATGGTGGTGGTGGACAGGCGCCGTGCGAGGCTGAGCCTTCACTGCGCTTTCATCGACAGCGGTCGTGCCTGGTACATCGCCGTCAAAGTTCGCGCCGGCCGGAACCAGGTAATCCTCCACCTCGTTCTGACCATTCGTGCCCGTCCTCACCTGGATGCGGCTGGCATCGATGCCCTTCTCCGTCACCAGGTACGCCTTCGTGTTCACCGCGCGCTGCGCTGCCAGCTGCTCGGCAGTCACTGCATGACGGCGCGCCGCCTTCGACCTCGGGGTTGGCACCGGAGCCGAGTTGCCGACAACCACCAGAGAGGCATCCGCCTTCTGCTGGGCGTTCAGCGCCACGTCATCCAGGCAAGCCTTGGCTTCGTTGTCCACGCGAGCCGGACGCCGCTTGTCCTTGTCGAACTGGATCGAGCAAAGCGTCTGGGTCTTCGGGGTTGGCGGCGGCGGCGGCGCTTCCACATTGACTGTGGTCGTTGCCGATGCCGTCTGTCCTTTGTCGTCCTGCACCGTGCCGGTCACCGTGATGGTGCCCGAGGGCGCGCCCGTGGTCGACAGAGTCGCGGTGTTGCCCGTTCCGCTGATCGATCCAGCGGAAGCCGAGTAGCTGTAGGTCAGCGGCCGGCTCTGCGGGCTCACGCCGTTGCAGGTAATGGTGGAGCTCGCGCCAGGCTGCACTGTGGCTGGATTCGCCGTGCAGCTGATGGTCGGAGGCTCAAACTGCTTCACGGTGAACTGCGCCGTGCAGTCCGCCGATTGTCCGGGCTTCGGGCCCTCGCTTACATGCCCGGTAACGGTATAGCTGCCAGGCTGCAGGCTGCCGGTGTCAATGGTGGACGTTGGGCTGGTTCCGCCGACCGTCAGTCCCTGACCGCTCCAGCTATAGGCCGGAGTTTTCTTGGGATTCAGATTGGTCGCGGTTCCCGTAATTGTGACCTGCTCTCCAGGGAAAACCGACGCGGGGTTCACGACGCAGGCGTACTGCACCGGCGGCGGAGGTGCGATGCTCCCGAAGTGGATCAGCAAACCGGTGCTGAGCCGGGCAGCGTCGATATTCGCGCGCCCGCCGGTGGTATCTTGCGTACCGAAATCGGCGTGCATGTACTCGTAGTCCGCCTGGAAGATCCGCCATGCGATCCGGTGGGTAATGTTAAAGTCCATCCCCCCGCCTGCGGTCAAAGCCGGTCCCCATGTGTTGACGTGTGCAAGGATGTCACCGGGCGGCGTTTTGCCGGGATAATTCGGCCCACCAATGTCGGCGCCCCCGGCCAGGCCATGCACAAAGAATGTCATGCCTTCGGTGGGATAGCGGAAGATGATGCCGGCCTGCGCGGTGGAAACCCCATCGTTCGTTCCGTTGGGATGATTGGCGTACTCGATCTGACCGCCCACGTAGCGATTGAAGTAGTAGGCGATGCTTCCGATCGCGCCGTAATCGATTGCCCCGTAATTTACGGCATAGGTTGTACCATTCGGCACCGTCGTATCCACCGTGCCGTGCGGGGCCAGATATGAATACCCCATAAACACGTCGACCCGCGACTCGGACTGATCCGCCGCCGTCTGGGGCGTTGGCGCCGACGGCACCTGGGACGAAGCTTGTCCCAGCAGTGTCACCGCACCGAACAGCATCGCGGCCCCGGCGAGGAGAGTTCGGCCAGAAGACCTGAACGGACGAAAATACATGCGTCTATCCTCCACAAACTACTGATAATTGCTGATGGAAACTGCGTGAGCCCGAGCCACTTCTTGCCCTCTGGTGGCTATTAGGGGAGGAAATCTCGGAAAAAACTCCCTGCGACATACGACGTTAACACAGGATCACCTTGCTTAGAAGGCAATTGTTTCAATGAGTTGCTTCGATATCAACAGCAGAATCTCGCATGTATCGAAACGATACCCACATTGCCATAACAGCATCAACGGGTAAACAGCATGGTTCTTGCACGGGGGATTTCGCGGCCGACGCCTGGCCACGGGGGAATTCTATTGATCTAAAGGGTACCCAACCCCTTCCCCTATTGCAAGTTCAGCACACGTTTCAAGCTTCCCTGCTCGTGCTGGATCTTCTCCTGGAGAAGCGTAATGGCATACAACAGTTGCTCCGGCCTCGGTGGGCACCCCGGAACATACACGTCAACCGGTATTACCTGGTTAACACCCTGAACGAGCGCGTAGTTGTTAAACACGCCACCGGAGGTGGCGCACGCGCCCATGGAAATGACCCACTTCGGCTCCGGCATCTGGTCGTACAGCCGGCGAATCACGGGAGCCATTTTCCAGGAAACCCGGCCGGCAATCACCATCAGATCGGACTGGCGCGGCGACGGACGAAATACCTCGGCGCCAAAGCGTGCAACATCGAACCGTGACGCCCCCATCGACATCATCTCGATCGCGCAACACGCCAGGCCGAACGTCATCGGCCAAATCGAGTTCTTCCGCACCCAGTTGATCGCGGCGTCGGCGGTCGTAAGAAAAATGCCCTCGGGCTGATCGTAGCCGTAGCTCGCCTCGAAGACCTTTTCGCGATTCTTCGCGCTGCTTTCCAGCGTGCCGAAGAGCCTGCGATCCCGCAAAGTCTCAGCCATATCTTCACTATACCTGCGGTCGGGAACAGAATCAGCATTCCCGAAGTGCGATGGAATTTTTCCGTTCCGGATTGCGGAACAGACTTTGCCCCCGTCCGCCGAGCCGCATTTTCCCTGTTTTCGATTTGCGAAAAATATGTAAAAGTGGGTTTCAGGTATTCCGCTCTCGTCCGTTCCCAATCTATCGGTTGCGGTAACCACGGTCCGCGCCTCACCGGTCACCACGTCGTGACATATTTCCGTTGTGCGTCCACGGAGTTATATGCACCCTCGTCGTTTGATTCGGCTGCTCTGTCTTCTTCCCCTTTGCTGCGCTTCTGCCGCGTTCGCCCAAACGCCTGCGCCCACGGTTTCTTCCGGCGACAACGCCTGGATGCTGACCAGCGCCGCGCTGGTGCTGATGATGACCGGACCCGGCCTCGCCCTCTTCTACGGCGGCCTGGTTCGCCGCAAGAATGTGCTTTCCACGATGATGCAGAGCTTCGCCATGATGTGCATCATCACCGTGCTGTGGGCGCTGGTGAGCTACAGCCTGGCGTTCGGAACAGGCAACGCCTTCATCGGAGGCCTGCACAACGCCTTCATGCACGGCGTCGGCCTCGCACCCGATCCCGACTACGGCGCGACGGTCCCGGCCCAGACCTACATGATCTACCAGCTCATGTTCGCCATCATCACGCCGGCCCTCATCACCGGAGCTTTTGCAGAGCGGATGAAGTTCAGCGCCATGTGCCTCTTTCTGACGCTGTGGGCTATCGTGGTCTACTCGCCGATGGCGCATATGGTCTGGGGCAAAGGTGGACTGCTCAATGCCTCGCTGGGCGGCAAGATTCCCTGCCTCGACTTCGCCGGTGGCACCGTGGTCCACGTCACCTCCGGTGTCTCCGCGCTGGTCTGCGCGCTCTACCTCGGCAAACGCGTCGGCTATCCGAAAGAGCCTTCTCCGCCACATTCAGTCGTCCTCAGCTTCATCGGCGCTTGCCTGTTGTGGGTGGGGTGGTTCGGATTCAACGCCGGCTCCGCCGTCAACGCCAGCGGACTGGCCACCAGCGCCTTTGTGAATACCCACTTCGCCACCGCCGCCGCCGCCATCGGGTGGAGCGTTGCTGAGTGGATTCGCAATGGCAAACCCAGCGCCCTCGGCGCGATCTCCGGTGCCGTCGCCGGCCTGGTCGCCATTACACCCGCTTCGGGATTCGTACAGCCGATGTCGGCCCTCGTGATCGGTGCTGTCGCCGGTGTGGTCTGCTTCCTGATGGTCACCGTCGTCAAGAGCTGGTTCGGCTACGACGATTCTCTCGATGCCTTCGGGGTTCATGGCGCGGGCGGCACCGTCGGCGCCATCCTCACCGGCGTCTTCGCTTCCAGCGTCATCAATCCGGTCTACGGGGCGGGCAAGCCGACCGGCGGCATTGAGGGCAATTGGCATCAGGTTCTCAATCAGCTCATCGGCGTCGCCATCGCATGGGTCCTCTCCATCGTCGGCACGATCATCCTGCTCAAGCTGGTCGACATGATGGTTGGCCTGCGTGTCACCCGCGAAGACGAGATCGAAGGTCTGGACGTGACACAGCACGGCGAAGAAGGCTACGATTTCGGTTCGTAATCGTCCACGTATACTCACACTCAGTCAGGACTCGAGCACGCAATGCAAAAGATCGAAGCGGTCATTCAACCATCCAAGCTGGACGCAGTGAAGGACGCCCTGCTCGAAGCGGGCATCGAAGGCATGACGATCCTTGAGGCCCGCGGTCACGGGCGCCAGAAGGGCCACACTGAGTTCTACCGCGGCCGCGAATACACCGTCGACCTTCTGCCCAAGATCAAGATCGAGATGGTGGTCCGCGACGAAATGGCTGACAAAGCGATTCAGGCCATCCTGTCGTCGGCGCGCACCGGCAAAATTGGCGACGGCAAGATCTTCGTTTCGAAAATCGACGACGCCATTCGCATCCGCAACGACGAGCGCGGCCCTTCCGCCCTCTGATTTCGGCCCGCGGCGCTTTGCCGCCGCCGGGCCCGCTGGTTTCCGCTGTGTGCGCCGTTCGCTGGCGGAAACGATGCGGCGTTATTTGGAGTTTCCCGCTGCCGGCGGCCCTGCCACTGGTCCGGAACGCTGAGCGCTGTACGCTGAACGCTTCGTCATGATCACTGAGCCGCTCACTCTCACGCGTCTCCGCAGTCGCTATCAGGACGACTCGGCACAGCTGCGGCAGAGCTTCGAGCGCAATGGCGACGGCTCGGCCGTCATCCGCCGCCGCTCCCAGATCGTCGGCACGCTCCTCCGCCAGCTTTGGGAGCATGTCGCGCCCATCGTTCCGCAGAACGACATCGCCCTCGTGGCTACCGGTGGATTCGGCCGCCGCGAGCTTTTCCCCTGCTCCGACGTCGACGTTCTTTTCCTGTGCGCCAATGAAAAAGTCGAGCCTGCCTATCGCGACCAGATCCGCGCCTGCACCCAGGCTATGTGGGACGTCGGCCTGCGCGCCAGCCCCGTCACGCGCACGCTTAAGGAGACCGAGCGCGTTCACCCCGACAATCTGGAGTTCACGGTCTCCCTGCTCGACCGCCGTTATCTGACAGGAAGCCGTGAGCTCTACACCAAATTCGAAAAGGAGATTCTGCCAGCCGTCATCCTGCGCGAGTGGGACACCGTCGTGCAGAACCTGGCGGAGATGGCTCGCGCCCGCCATGCCAAATTCGGTGACACCATCTTTCACGTCGAGCCCAACGTCAAGGAAACTCCCGGCGGCCTGCGCGACTATCACCTGGCCCAGTGGCTCACGCTGCTGAACTCCATCCACGCCGAGAAGACCTGGCCCCGCTCCGCGGCCGACGATTTCTACGGAACCCACGACGAGCCGGAGTCCGCTTACGACTTTCTCTCGGCGGTGCGATGTTTCCTGCATTACCGTTCCGGTCGCGACGACAACACCCTCGATTGGCACGCTCAGGATGAAGCCGCTGCACGCTCCATCGGCCTCGAAACCCGTGGGACCTCCGACCCCGCTTACTGGATGCGTACCTGGTATCGCCAGGCACGCACCGTCTATCGTCGCGCTTCCCTGCTCATCGACGCTGTGCCGCCACCGCGCCGCTCCTTCTACAAACAGTTTCGCCGCAAGCGCACGCCCGTCGCAGGCACCGACTTCTTCCTTGAAGACGGTCGGCTTGACCTCGCTGAAGGCGTCACGGTCAACGACGCCGACAGCATCCTGCAGATTTTCGGCCTGATGGCCAAGCACGGCTACCGGCTGAGTTTCGCAGCGGAAGACCGCATCTCCGACGCTCTGCCCATCCTCGCCGTGCAGATGCCCGAAGGGCCGTTCCTGTGGAACTGCCTTCGCGAAGTGCTTCTCGGTCCCTGGGCCGCTCACGCGCTGCGCACCATGCACGCCCTCGGCATTCTTGAACTCATCATTCCGGAGTTTCACGGCATCGAGTCTTTGGTCATCCGCGACACGTGGCATCGCTACACCGTCGACGAACACACGTTTCATGTGATCGACAACGTCCATCGCCTGCGCCAGCCCCAGAACGAGTGGGAAAAGCGCCTCGCCGGCCTGCTGCCGGAGATCGACCGCCTCGACCTCTTCTTCCTCGCCCTGCTGATGCACGACACCGGCAAGGCGCGCCGCACCGGCAACCACGCCAGCAACAGCGTGGAACTCAGCGAGAATCTTTTCTCGCGCCTCGAACTCGACCCCGACGAGCGCGAAACCGTCCGTCGCGTCATTCACAATCACCTGGAAATGTCGGCTACGATGCGCCGCGACATTTTCGATGCGGAGACCATCCGCGCTTTCGCCGAAAAAGTGGCCACCCAGCCCCAGCTCAAGATGCTCACGCTGATGACCTACGCTGACATCCGCGCCGTCTCGCCCGAAGCGCTCACGCCGTGGAAGGCGGAGAGCCTGTGGCAGCTCTACATGAGCGCGTCGAACTTCCTCGACCGCAGTGTCGACGAGATTCGCTACCACGCGTCGGCCGACCCCGCCTTCTTCAGCCGCATCGTCGCGCTCATCCCCGCCGTTACACCGGGCCCCGCCGCCGCGCAAACGCCAGTCCCCACCGACGAGTTGCGTGCTTTCCTCGAGGGCCTGCCGCAGCGCTACCTCAGCATGCGGCCCCCGGAGCAAATTGCCGCGCATTTCCGGATGGCGATGGACCTCCGCGACGACCCGGTGCAGCTGTCCTACCGCGCTCTGCGCCAGGTGAATGAAGTCACCCTGGTCACCCCGGACCGCCCCGGCCTGTTTGCCGATATGGCCGGCGTCCTCTCTGCCTGGGGCATGAACATCGTCAAAGCGGACGCGTTCTCCAACGCGGCCCGCGTTATCGTCGACACTTTCCAGTTCACCGATACCTATCGCACCCTCGAGCTCAACCACTCGGAAATCGACCGTTTTCTGCAAAGCGTCCGCGACGCGCTCCTGCACAGGATTTCCATCGAGGAGCTGCTGCGATCGCGCCACTACAAACCGGCACGGCCCAAGGTCACCATCGACACCCGCCTCGAATTCGACAATGAGGCATCGTCGCACAGCACATTGCTGCAAATCGTCACCCAGGATGCACCCGGCCTGCTCCGCGAAATAGCACTCGGCTTCGCTTCCTGCCGCTGCAATATCGAGGTGGCGCTCATCGACACGGAGGGCGAAACCGCCATCGACGTTTTCTATCTGACTGCCGGCGGTCAAAAACTCGACGATCCCGCGCAAGCCTCGCTCAGCGCATCACTCGTGCATCGTCTGGCACAGATGCGGCAGTAAGAACCTCAAATCTGCTCATGTTTGCAGTTCTCAGCGACCTTGCCGGCAACAGCGCGTCGAGCACGTCGGCTGCTCCATACGACGTGCTTCCCGGCGGCAGAAAGCGCCAAACCTCGGTCAGATCGTCCCCAGCGGTCACCAGCGGTGGTTCCACATGATGCCCGCAGCGCACCTGCTGATGACCGATATTGGCCATCAGCGCGTTGCACAGGCATTTGCGCCCCTCCGCATCCTCAGCCTTGCCGCCTTTCGCCAGATACGTCGACAGCGGCTCCGCCGGGCAGCGGTATGCGATTTGCCCATCTTCGCCGCGGTACATCTCGCGCAAAAATCCCAGGTCGCAGATGCGCGGCCGTGCCGCCGCAACCTCTTCTTCCGAACACGTGCCCTCAAGCCTTGCCACCTTGAACGGAAACCCCGCAGGAGAAGCCAGCGGATCGGTGAAGACCTCCGCCTCGCACCGCTGCGCCAGCCTCAGCAAAGCCTGTTTCAGATCCTCCCGTAATCCGGATTCGCGCGTGAAGGCAAATGCTGTTCCCACCTGCACTCCCGTTGCTCCCAGTTCCAGAGCCTCGCGCAGTTTCTCCGCAGACCCATACCCGCCAGCCAGCCAGAACGGCGCGCCCAGCTCGCGAATCTTCCCGAGGTCGATGGCATCGCGCTCTCCGTAGACCGGCTCACCCTGAGTGGTCAGCTGCAACTTGCCGCGCGGCGGCGCATTGTGCCCGCCCGCCGTTCGCGTCTCGATCACCAGACCATCCACTTTGCCGTTGGCCTTGCGCAGCATCGTCGCCGCCAGGGTGTTCGAGGAGACGATGGCCAGAAACGCCGGTCGCCGCAATGGTGCCAGTTCGCACTCCATAAAGTCGGAGGGATCGAACTGCACCGTCGTGTCGTCGCCCTCGCGCGAGCCGGTCACATGCAGCCCATACTCCGCGGCCTTGTGCTCAGCGAGCGCATCGAGCACCCCCGGCACATGTAGTGGAATCCCCGCGCCCATCAACACATAGCCTACGTCCGCCAGCATCGCCCCATACATCGACGCCAGGTGGGGAATCTGAACCTTTTCGAGGTAGTTGATGCCAACAGGGTTCTGGTGCCCTTCGCGCGCCAGAAACACCTCGACAAAGTTGCTCAGAATGGTCAGCTCGGTGAGTTCGCGCGGCTCGTGCTGCGCGTGCGTTGGCATGGTTCGGTACGCGGCTGCAGCTGCTTTTCCGCCGGGAATGTAGTGCCGGTTCCAAATGCGTTCCGCCATGGCCTGGAACGGAAATGCATCGAGCCCACGCCGCATGTGGCCGCCCGGATCGCCGTCCTGCAGGCGCCGCGAAAAAATCTCGTCGAGCGCGGTTCCGGAAACCACGCCCAGCTGCCCGCGGCGCGACACTGCCTGAGCCAGCCGCCAGCTGGACACGCCCGCTCCCATGCCGCCCTGAATGATGACCGGATGTTGTTGCATGCCTGGTCGATGGTTTCACCGTGGGCGGGGCACGCATTGTCGCAGAATTGTAATTTCGAATTTCGCCCGCCGTTTACGCAAACCAAAGTAACGAATTTCCGCACCCCAGTACCGTGTGGACTCAGATGGAGTCAGGGTTCCTGCGCTATTTCAGATAAGCACGTACCAGATCGATCAGATCCTCCGCCAGCTCCGTCGAATCCAGGCTTCCCTTTTCCGCAGCGATCACACGCCTTTAGCCAAAATTACGGGCCCGCTTCCAGAACTCCGGCCATGGCAACTGCGGCGGCCCGCAGACAAAAATGTCCGGGTGATCCCGGCTCTCCTCGTTCACTACGCCCAGCGAATTTCTCACATGCCCTGCCAGCCTGCATTCGGTGAAGTTCGCGTCCACCTGCTCGCGCGAATAGCCAAGCACGATCAGCGTTGACGGCGGCGGCTCCGGATATCCGCGCAGCCACGCCGAGTTGGTCCGGCTGATCGGCGCGGGCAGACCGTACGCCGGCCCCAGAATCTCCACCGCTCCTGCCTCGCCATAATTGCCGACAAAGATGCCGGCATTCGCTCGTGCATCCGGCGGCAGCGAGTCCCGAATCGCGACGACCGTCCGGAGCATGTCAGGCCAGCCGATCTCCTCGCGCAGGTCGCCGTTATTCTTCAGCACGAATTGCATCAGTGGCCCGCTCGGCGCCAGCGGCAGAATGATTGCCGCCATGAACAGCCCGCAAGCCGTGAGCGCGCTGAAGAAAACCCCCTCCACCGCCCACCGCCAACCCCGGCCGAGCGACCGCATCCACCGTTCTCCCGCCACCGCGCCCATCGCGATGAGCATGGGATACGCTGCCGCCATGTAGTAATGCCGCCCCTTCCCGAAGAAGAAGAGCGCCAGCGGGATCGCGTACATCCACGCCAGCGTCCGATAGCGCCGGTTCAGGAAGTACGCCACCAGTCCGCCGATCCACACCGGTGCCGACGCCAGAGTGGTGCAGAGCCAGAATTGCCCGCTCAGGAATCCCTGCGCGCGGCCCTCCGCAACGTCGCGAGCGTGAATGGACTTCAGGAAGGTATAGGAGATGAAATCGTGATGCGCCAGCCACACCAGATTCGGTAGAAAGATCAGCAAGGCGAGGCCCGCCCCGGCCGCAAAGTACCAACTCGTCAGATACCGCCGCGCCGGCGTCAGCAGAAATCCACCCAGCACCCCGGCCAGGAAGAACACAATCGCGTACTTGGTCATCAGGCCCACGCCCGCCGCCGCACCAATAGCCAGCCACCAACGCGGATCCTCCGACCCGAGCAGACGAATCACAAAATAAGCAATCAGCACCCACCACAGGAAATCGAAGCTGGTGTACTGGAATTCCGTACCATTGAACAACGGCAGCGGCGAAAGCGCCACGCACAGTGCCGCTGTCAACTGAGCCAGACGGCCGCCGCCCAGCGCCCGCGCCATCAGACCGGTCACCACCAGCGCCACGGCCTGCGCGATCACCGAGAAAAGCCGCAGACCCTCCATCGACACTCCGAAAATCCCCAGCAGAACCCGCTCCAGAAAGGGCGTCAGCGGCGGATACGCCACGAAGCCCCAGTCCAGGTGCCGCGCGTCGCTCAGAAACTGCAGTTCGTCGCGGTGGAACCCATAGCGCTGGTTAGTAAGCAGGTGAACAACCGCGACAGCTACTGCTATGCCAATCAGCGCGGTGTTGTCCCCCCGTGTCCGCCCCTGCGTAGCGTGTGTCGGATGCTGCGTTGTCGCCATGGCGCCCTTTGTCTCCCCGTCTACTCATTCGGAAGCCCCGGCCCCGGTTCCGTACCGGCCGCGATAGCCCTACGCGCGATTCTCTGCGCCCGGCTTTGAGTCTCACTTCAAATAAGCTCGCACCAGATCGATCAGATCCTCCGCCAGCTCCGTCGAATCCATGCTTCCCTTTTCCGGGGAAAGCATGTGCAGCCGGACGTGATCCTCCAGAACTTCCGCCATCAGGCTGTTGATGCCGCCGCGGATGTTCGCCAGCAGCATCAGCACGTCGGCACAGTGCTCCTGCTGGGTCAGGGAGCGCTCGATGGCATCCACCTGCCCGCGGATCCTCCGGACGCGCGCGATCAGTTTCTGCTTTTCCCGCGCCTCTGGCACAGCTTTTTCGTGGGTTCGATGGCTCACCGATCAAAGTCTCCTTATATCCTACCGGGATATGGTACCCTAAAAACGTCGCGCCCCGTTCCTGCAGCAGTGACCGGACCGCCCTTTTAACGATATTGAACAGATTTGCCTGTACACTGCGGAATTCCACCCGCTCTCCGCCGCGTCCGCCGACGAGGCTTCTTAGCAGGATGATCCGAGCTTGCGTTTTCTGATTGCCATTTCGGCGTTGCTCCTCGCCGCCGGCCTCGCCGACGCATCGGCGCAGTCTGCTGCCCTTCCTGAAGCGCCCGCTCCTTCGCTCCAGGCCGCAACTTCCCCTCCGAAAGTCATCCCGGCGACGCCCGCCCAGCAGCAGGATAGCCCGGAACCCGACCTGACCATGTTCCCGCACAGCCAGACCGTGCGCTACTGGGTCTCCGGCCAGACCAACACCATCTTCCAGGCGAAACCTGGCTTCCACTCGCCCTACCAGGGTCCTAACAGCCTCGATAACGCGGGCGAATACAAGACCTCGCTGGTTGAAACCCTTTATCTCGGCTACCAGCCCCACCACAACCTGCGCTACAACACCGACCTGCTCGTCGACTTCGAAAGCGCGGGTGGCCGCGGCATCGGTGAAGCCCTTGGCCTTGCCGGCTTTACCAACCTCGATGTGGTCCGCAACCCCAACCTCGGTACCACTCCCTACTTATCCCGCGGCGGCATCCATCAGACCATCGGCCTCACCAGCGAGATGACCGAATCGGACCGCGACCAGTTTTCCCTCGCCACCGAAGTCCCCGTTCGCCGCTTCGAGGCCCGCGTCGGCAAGATGGGCGCCAACGACTTCATGGACGTCAACGACGTCGCCACGGACAGCCATCTGCAGTTCCTCAACTGGACCATCGACGACAACGGCGCCTGGGACTACGCAGCCGATACGCGCGGCTACACCGTCGGCGGCCTGTTCGAATACGACGACCGCAACTGGAGCGCCCGTTACGGCATTTTCGCCATGCCCGTGGTCGCCAACGGCATCGCGCTGGACTGGGCCTTCTCCCGCGCCCACGGTCAGAACTGGGAATACGAGCTGCGCCATTCCTTCGTCCCCGGCCGCAAGGGCACAACGCGCATTCTCGGCTTCGCGAACACCGCCCACATGGGCAACTATCGTCTTGCTGTCCAGAACTACTTCGCCGGCCTCACCCCGAGACCCGACATCGTTTCCATCGAACGCTTCGGCACCGTGAAGTACGGCTTCAGCTGGAACAACGAACAGGACATCACCGACAACCTGCGCATCGGCACGCGCTTCGGCTGGAACGACGACCACGAGGAGTCTTTTGCCTACACGGAAGACGCTCAGACGGTGGTGATTGCCGCCGATTACTCGGGTACTCGCTGGCACCGCGCTGCCGACAAGGTCGGGACAGCTTTCGTCGGCAACGCCATCAAGAAAGACCACCAGAACTATCTGAAATACGGCGGCCTCGGCTTTCTGCTGGGCGACGGCAAACTCGACTACGGACGCGAAAACATTCTCGAAACCTACTACAACTGGCATGTCTGGAAGGGGCTCTTCTACGCCCTCGACGTCCAGCACATCGACGATCCCGGCTATAACCGCGACCGGGGTCCGGTCTGGGTCTTCGCGGTTCGCGGCCACATCGATTTCTGATCTTGATTACCAGTCAGTCAACCCCAGAGCCTTGTCCGTCATCTACTCTCTAATACTCGGAAGCTAAAGCCATCGAAGGAATGGAATGGTGAAGTCAATTGTGCGCGTACGCGGCGTGTTGCGAGGAATGGCCTGCGCAGCAGATTGTGCCCTGCTCACGTGGAAGGAATCCTCCACGACTGGCAGGGTTTATACGCGATGCAGGATTGTCGATGAGCCCAGTGAGCTCCCCGATGGTCCCTACACCTTATTTTTTGCAGAACATCAGGTGCCGACCCGGAAGTTCGAGGGCCGCTGGATGCTGACGTTTCTTCCCCAGGGCATCGATCTGGAACGGGCCGCCTGACGCCCGGATCTGCCTCCCTGTTAATAGCGGTACAACTCGGTTATTCCCGACTGCCAAACGAGAGCCGCGCTGCCTCCTCCTGGCCGCGGCGCTTGCCTTTTGCGGCAGGCTAAGATGGAACTCGCTGCCGGAGGACGAGCTTGCGCGTTGGCCTGATGACCCGTGAATATCCGCCCTACGTCTACGGCGGCGCGGGCGTTCACGTCGAATACCTCAGCCGCGAGCTGGCGAAGACTATCGAGGTGGAAGTCCACTGTTGGGGCGATCAATTCTCCGACCAGGGCAATCTCCACGTTCGCGGCGCTGAGCCGTGGGACAAAATCTCCAACGGCACGCAGGAAAAATTCAAAGCTGCTCTCGAGACCTTCAGTCTCAACCTCCTCCAGATGACTTCGATTGCGGCCATCGACATCGTCCACACGCATACCTGGTATGTCTCGATGGCCGGGTTTATGGCGAAGAAGCTTTACAAAATCCCCTTCGTGCTGACCACGCACAGCCTCGAACCGCTGCGCGCGTGGAAGGCCGAGCAGCTGGGCAGCGGCTACGCCATGAGCTCCTGGATGGAGCAAACGGCGATTCTTGACGCCGATGCCGTCATTGCGGTCTCCCAGGGCACGAAGGGCGACATCCTGCGCGCTTACCCTGACATCGATTCCGACCGCATTCGCGTCATCTTTAACGGCATCGATCTCGACGAGTACCAGAAGACCTCCGCGACCTCCGCCCTGATCGAAAACGGCGTCGATCCCGCCCAGCCTTATGTGCTCTTCGTCGGCCGCATCACGCGGCAGAAGGGCGTCACGCATCTGGTCGACGCGATCCCGCATCTGCCACCCAACACGCAAGTAGTGCTCTGCGCCGGCGCTCCGGATACGCCGGAGATTGCTGCCGAGATGCGCGAGAAGGTCGAGCGTGCGCGCGCCGTCAATCCCCGCGTCATCTGGATCGAGAAGATGCTTCCCCGTCCCGCGGCCATCCAGCTCTACAGCAACTGCGCCGTTTTCTGCTGCCCTTCGGTTTACGAGCCGTTCGGCATCATCAACCTCGAAGCCATGGCCTGTCGCGCTCCGGTCGTAGCCAGCGCTACGGGTGGAATCCTCGAAGTCGTCGTCGACGGCGTTACCGGTTATCTGGTGCCCTTCGACCAGGACCCGGTCACCAGCTTTCCGTTGCATCCGGAGAAATTCTCGCGCGACCTGGCGGCGAAAGTCTCCGCGCTGCTTGCCGATCCCGAATTGGGCCGCCGCTTCGGCGATGCCGGCCGCAAACGCGTCGAAGAGATCTTCTCCTGGTCGGCCATCGCCTCGCGCACGATCGATCTGTACCGGGAGCTGATCGAGCGCGCTCGGCGCTGACGGACGAAGAGCTTCCGCCACAGAGGACACAGAGAGCACAGAGAGGAATAAGGCTCCCACCCGTCGCTCCCTCGGGCCCTTCCCGACTGCCCCGGAGTCCCGCCGATGCCATGAGGGGGTACCCCCCTCCCCCCCATGGGTTCTGCATCTATTTGATGCTGCGAGGTTGGGAAGGTACTGTAAGCCAGGTATTACCCTCCGGCAGGCTGTTTGCCGCAGATCTATTTGAAAACAAACCGTTTGTTCGCACTTATAACAATCGAAAGGGTTTCACGCGAAGAACTTCCACCACAGAGGACACGGAGACCACAAAGAAACAAGGATTCCATCATGGCTCACTCGGGGCTGTCCGCGGCCCGAGGTTCGCCAGGCCCGGATGGCAACGGAAGTCTGGCCCGGATCTTGCGGCAAAAAGGAAAAGCTCTGTTCGCGTCCAGCGGAAGCCGGGCGGACAGAGCTTTCCTTGCTCTTTCAGGGTAGAAACTCTTCTGGGCGAGCGCAAGCAAATTCGGAGGGTTGCGCGGTACGAAGGTCATGAGCTCGGGTGAGCGAGGGAGACATGGGCAAGAGATCCAGGTTGCCGATCAACGTTCCTGTCGTTCGAGCCAACCGTGCGGACCCGGGGCGGAGACTTCAGCCGATGGTGTCGTCGGGGCTCGGCGGCTCTCCGCCTTTTCGATTCAGGATGCGGCGAAAAGCCTTTTGATCCGCGCGCTTTTTGCGCTCCTCAAAGAAACGCTCGGTCTCCATGGCCGCGATCTTCTCCGCTGCGGCGATCACCAGGAACTGATTCATGCTGGTTCCGTCACGCTCGCTGATCTCTTCGAGGGCCGTTTTCATCGAAACCGGCAGACGCAGGGGAAATGTGGAAGTTCGAGTTGTCATTGGCCAATCCTCCTGAGGGCTTCGGCAGGGCGGCGCAATCTTGCCATTAGTCCGTTGAGACAGGCTGCCATAGCTCGACGCGATTTCCTTCCGGGTCGGTGATCCAGCCAAACTTTCCGAAGTCGTAGCTTTCGCGCTTTGGGTCGACGGTGACTCCTTCAGCGATCAAACGGTCGAGCAGTCCATCCAGGTCGTCCACCTGGAGATTGATCATGGCTTTCTGCGGCAGAGGGAAGTAGGCGTTGTCCGGTTTGAAAAGGGCGAAGACGATCTGCGGGTGCGCGGTTGGGATAGGAAACCCGTACGCTCCGCCAGCCTTCACGAGACCGAGATGGCGCTCGTACCATTGATAGAGAGCTTTTGGATCTTCCGCCCGCAAAAACATACCGCCAAAGCCAGTGATCGAAGCCATGCACCCTCCTCGGGAGAATCGATTGCCAGTTTAGAAGACTGGGGGCGGGGACTGACGGCCCGGCCTGTTGATTACGAGGTTGTGACGGCCTGAGCTGTGGCGGGTTTGACTGGCGCTTTGCGGCGGAGCACGGCAGCGGAGACCAGAGTCATGACGAGGCCGACGGGCAGGGGCTCCATGAAGGTGTAGGCCATGTTGACCAGGGGGTTCTGATAAAGCTGCTGCGAGTGCTGGATGGCGGCGACACGCGCGGCAGCGGTGGCGGGGTCGAGTCCCGAGGACTGGACTTTATGGATCTGCGCGGCGAAGTAGCTGTCCATAAAGTGGGGCATGAAGTTGAAGTAGAGGATCTCCCACACGGCGACGTAGATGACGCTGGTGATGAGGGTGATGAGGATGCCGCAGGCGAAGGCGCGGCCGAAGGAGATTTCCCCGCCGAGGGTGTTATCGCGGTAGCTGCGGATTCCGAAATAAACGAGCAGGAACGACGCCACCAGGATGGTGTAGCCGAGGACCAGGCTGTGGCTGGCGCCGATCTTGTCGCGGAGCAGAACCGAGCCGCACATCAGGAAGGACATGATGGCGCCGGCGATGAGGCCAAAGGTGAGGACGGGTTTCTTCATGGGAAGCTCCTGTTGCGAGTGAGGATGGAGTCACGATGCGGTGGAACGCGCCGCGATGTCGTCATCCTTTTTAATGATTTCGCACGGAATAGATCGAAAATCATGCTTCCGGGTCAGCGGGGGTTGCCCGAAGGGCGTCTGCCTGGTAGTTAGCCTGCCCTGAGCAAGCTCCGAACGAAGTGAGGTGCGCGTCGAATGGGGCAAGTCCTCACGGCAGCAGGCCCAGTTCCTTACCGCGCTGGACGGCCTGGGTGCGGCGGGCAGCTCCCAGCTTGTCGAAGGCGCGGGCGCAGTGGGTCTTGACGGTGTTTTCGGAGACGAAAAGCTGCGAGGCGATCTCGCGATTGCTGTGGCCGCGGGCGACGAGGGTGAGGATTTCGAGCTCCCGCGCGGTGATGCCGAGGGTCTGCTGGCGGGCGGTATTGGGAGCGAAGGGGGTGGGGGCTTGCGTGGGGACCAGCACCTCCTTCACCACCACTGTTTCACGGACCGTTTCGCGACTGCGGGTGATGCGCAGGCCGAGCCAGATGCCGAAGGCCGCGAAGAGGATGGCGACGAGCGCACCGTAGAGCTCGACGGAATGCTCGATGACGACGAAGCGGTATTCGGTGTACTGGAGGATGGCGATGAGCAGGCCGCCGACGACACCGAAGATGAGGACGTGGCGCCTCATGGTGGGTTGCGAAGAAGTATACCCGCAGCGATCCTGGAAGCAGCCGCACGCGCGGTTTTGTGAGAGATGCAGATGGAAAAATGCAGGAAGCGGGCGACGCTTGCGCGATCCGTGAAAGGCGCAGGTTTTTCGGAACTAAACGCCTTCCTCCTGCGTATGATTTCCCATGAGCGCTGGAACCATCTCGTGGAACCTGGGAATGTTGGGATTCCCGGCTGCACGGCCGGATTCCCGGACCGGAGTTGTGGCTCCGGGACCCTCGCGTGGGCAATTTCGAGCGCCAGGCAATGAAGAGCGCAGACCGGCAGAGCGGGGTCAGCGCAAGGAACACGAGCGTGGCGCAGATAGGATTTTGGAGAAGCCTGTGGAAGCCGAGTGGCAGGTCCTGGTGGAGCGATGCCTCAAGGGCGACAGCTTTGCCTGGACCGAACTGGTGAAAGCGCATCACAGGCGGGTGTATGGTTTGTGTTTCCGGTTTACCGGTTCGTCTTCCGACGCTGAGGATCTGACCCAGGAAGTTTTTCTCAAGGTGTACGGCAATCTGGCGGCGTTCGATCTGGCGCGTGGCACGTTCCAGACCTGGATCACCACCATGACCCGCAATCTGCTGGTGGATCATTTCCGGCGGTCGAAGGCGCTGCGGGTTACCGATTCGATGGACGCCGGTTGGGATGGCGATGGCGAGGATATGCCGCTGCTGCAGCGGCTGGCCGATAAGGGGCCCACGCAGCACGAGCGGGCGGTGCAGAAGGAAATCGAGAAGATGGTGCAGGAGGCTCTGACGAAGATTTCGCCGGAGCTGCGGGAAGCGGTAATCCTGCGCGATTTGCAGGACATGGATTACAAAGAAATTGCGCAGGTTTTGCGGATACCCGAAGGTACCGTGAAGTCGCGCATCAGCCGGGGACGGGCGGAACTCGCTCGTCTGCTGGAACGTAATAAAGGACAGGTGGTTTAAGTGGCAGACGAGAGCAAATTCGGACAGGAGCGGGGGCACACGCTCTGGCGGCGGACTGCGCTGCGAGGAATGGGAAGCCCTGCTGACCGATGCGCTGGATGGTCTGCTGCCGGCCGCGGAGACCAGCCGGTTTAACGCGCACAGCGAAACCTGCGCGAACTGCGGCGATCTGCTGGCGCATGCGAAACAGGGTCAGCAGTGGCTGGTGTATCTGCACGACGAGCCGGAGATCCCATCGGGACTGATCGGCAAAATTCTCGAGCAGACGGTTGGAGCGGGGGGCGTTCCGCTGCCGGTGGTGGCTGCGCGCGGGCGAGGGCGCAGGAGCTGCTGCCATGGTGATGCCGTGGCGGCGCAGCTTCCACGAGACCCGGCTGCTGATGACCGTGGCCATGGCCTTCTTCTCGATCGCGCTCACGCTGAACCTGATCGGGTGTCGAAGCTGGGCAGCCTGCGGCTGGCGGATCTGAAGCCGGCGCAGCTGAGCAGCACGCTCTCGCGGGAGTTCTACGGGGCGCGCAGCTCGGTGGTGCGCTACTACGACAACATGCGGTTCTTCTACCAGCTGCAGTCGCGGATGCGCGAGCTGCGCCGCGATGTGGAGACACAGCCGCAGCAACAGCAGCAGAACCAGCAGAAACAAAATCAGCCGCAGCAGAAAAAGGGCGGCAGCGCAAATGTGCCGGAGCGGGGCGATGTGCTGAACGCGCAGAAGCAGGCAACAGGCAACAGGCAGCAGGCAACAGAAGAGCGTGCGGTTTTCGGCGTTCGGCGTGCGGAGAAACGGAAAGCAGCAGTGGTATTGGTGTCGGCAGAGACTGAAAGTTCCCTGGGTGATTCAACCGGGCTGCAGAAAGTGAACGTGGAAGGGAGCCTGGTATGAACTGCGTCAATCATCCCGAGGCGGCGGTAACCGCCTTTTGTCAGCATTGCGGGAAAGGGTTGTGCGCGCAGTGTGTACGCGATGTGCAGGGCAATGTGTTTTGCGAGCCTTGCCTGGCGGCGCGGATCAGCGGTGCAGCGCCTGGGCCTGGAGCACCGGGTTCCTATCCACTGCCGCCCATGGGCGCGCCGAATCCCGGCACGGCCACGATCCTCGGCTTCATCCCCGGCGTCGGCGCCATGTACAACGGCCAGTACATCAAGGCCATCGTGCATGTGCTGGTCTTCGTGGTCCTCATCAGCATCACCGAGCACTACGGGATGTTCGGTATTTTTGTCGGGGCATGGGTCCTTTATCAGGTCTTCGATGCGCACCAGACGGCCAAGGCTCGTCGGGACGGCCTGCCGCTCCCTGATCCTTTCGGCCTGAATGAGCTGGGCAACGCATTCGGCGGACATTCGCCGCGGCCCTATACGCCTCCTGTTACACCGCCGCCCCCGCCTGGGACGACGCCTCCTCCGGGCTTCGGGCCTGCGGGTTCAGCGCCGGGCACTCCACCTCCTGGGGTTCAGGGCCAGCCTTACGCAGACTGGGCCGAGCAGGTGCGCCAGCAGGCGCATCAGTTTGGCCAGCAGAGCGCGGAGTGGGGCGAACAGCTGCGCCAGCGCATCGTGGCCGAGGCACATCAGCAGGCCGACCAGGCCGTTCAATCCTGGGTCTCCGGGGACCTGGAGCACACCGCCGCCTCCCGGATTTGTGCCGGGCGCGGTTCCACCGCCTCCAGGCGCAGGCTTTACGCCGCCAGCGCCGCCTCCGGGCTGGGTTCCTCCACAGCCGGAGATGGAACTGGAGCGCGCCCGCCGCGAACCCATCGGGGCCATTGTGCTCATCCTGCTGGGCATGCTGTTCCTGTTCAATACGCTCGGCTTTCTCAACTTTGGATGGGTGAGCCACGGCTGGCCCCTGATTATTGTGGGCATCGCGGTGTGGTTGCTGATGCGCAATACCGGCGGGCGTTTTGTGCCCCGCATGGGACCGCAGCCTCCGGCGCCTCCGCAGCCGCCGAATCCTCCGCAGCCCAGCAACAATCCGAACGACCCGCAGGCGGGAGGTGGACGATGAACCAGTACCTGTTTCTGCGGCGGATGCGCGGTCCCATCATCCTGCTCACCTTCGGCATCACGGCAATTCTGGACGAGTATGCGGGCATTTCCTACGCGCACAGCTGGCCGCTCTACATCATCGTGTGGGGATTGCTGAAGCTGGCAGAGAACGCCATCCTGGCACAGAATCCGCCCACGCCGCCGGTTGGATATCCAGGTTACCCGGCGGCCCCAGGCGCGACGACATACACCGGCTCCGTGCCATCGGATGCCACGACCTCGACCGTTGTCGTGCCGGTGCAAAGTTCCTCAACGCAGGATGAGGAGGGGAGATAGCCATGGGAACGACACCTCCATCCTGGACATCGAAAGAAGCGCGGTGGCAGGCCAAGCAGGCAGCGCGGGCGCAGCGCGAGCAGTGGAAGGCGCAGATGCGCGCGCAAAAGGAATACTACAAGTCGTACTGGCGCGGCTGGCATCGGCCCTCGTTCGTGGGACCGATCATCCTGCTCTCGATCGGCGTGATCGCGCTGATGATGGAAACCGGCAAGGTCGACCCGGTGGAATTCTGGGGCTGGTACGCGCGCTGGTGGCCCCTGTTGCTGATCGTGATGGGAGGTCTGCTGCTCGCCGAACATTTTCTGGACTGGAATCGCCCGTGGGGCGGACGCCGTTCCATGTCCGGTATTGTCTGGCTGGTGATCCTGATGATCGGCCTTGGATGGATCTCCCGCGAAGGCCATCTGATGGGTCCCTTCACCTGGGAGTTTAACGGCGACAACAGTGACAACTTCTGGAACTGGATGGGCGCCGAACACGACAATGACGTGCAGATCGATCAGACCCTGACGGCCGCAAAACCGGTCGTGACCATCAGCAACCCGCAGGGCGACATCACGATTACTGCATCCACCGATAACCAGATGCATCTGCGCGCGCACCAGATGGTGCATCGCGATTCCGACACCGAAGCGCAGAAGATCTTCGCCGAGCTCAAGCCTCGCGTCGATACTTCCGGCGGCGGCGCAGTCATCACCGTTCCGGAAAAGCAGGGGGCCCGCGTCGATCTCACCCTTGAGTTGCCCGCTGCTTCCTTTGCCACCATTACCGCGGGCCACGGCGACGTGACCGCGGACGGGCTGAATGGCGGCGTGCAGGTCACTGACAATCACGGTGAAGTAAAACTCGAAGATATCGGCGGCGACGCGCAGGGCCACATCGATCACGGCGACTTCTCCGCCCACAACGTGCAAGGGCGCGTCCTGGTGGACGGCCACGGCGACGATGTGACGCTCTCGCAGATTCAGGGAGCGGTCACCATCAACGGCGACTTCTTCGGCGACATTCATCTGGAGCAGATGGCTTCGGATGTTCACTATCATTCGAGCCAGACCTCGCTCGAAATCCCACGCCTCCAGGGCGCGCTCACCCTCGACAAGAGCGACCTGAGCATCAGCCAGGCCTCGGGGCCGCTGCGGATCATCGCCCGCTCCAAGGACATTGACCTGACCCAGATCGCCGGCGATGCCCACATCGAGGATTCGAACGGTGACGTGAACATCGTGGCCGTGAATCCTCTGGGCAACATCCAGATCACTGACCACACCGGCAACGTCATCGTGACCATGCCGGAAAACGCCAGCTTCAGCGTTACCGGCAGCACCTCGAGCGATGAAGATGTCCGCACGGATTTCCCGCTGAAGATGTCGACCGATGGCGGGCGCCAGACGCTGGAAGGCTCTGTTGGCCATGGCGGCGTCGAACTACAGCTGGAAACCGACCACGGCAATCTGGAACTGCGCAAGGGTGAGAACACCAGCCTGGCTCTGACGCCGCCCAAGCCGCCTTCTCCTCCAGGAGAGCCCGCGAAGCATTTTAAAGCGCAGCCAGGCACGAAGGCGCAGGAAGACGAACAGTAGCAACCCAGCCGGTAGCCGGTGGCCTGTGGCCGGTAGCTTCCGATGCTGTTTGAGGGACTGCTGCGCTAGCTGACTTTTTCCGCCGGCCCTCGCCGCGCGAAGAGCGGCCGCACCAGATCCTCGATGCGAGTGAGCACTTCCTCCAGCGTCATTTCGGTGGAATCGATAACGACCGCGTCGGAAGCCGGTTGCAGCGGTGAGTTGGCGCGGTTGCGATCGCGCTCATCGCGCTCGCGCAACTCCCGGAAAACCATCGACGGCTCGCCCGATGAAGCGGCCATGATGCCATTGCCGGAATGCTGCTCGTAGCGGCGCTGCCCGCGCGCTTCCGGCGACGCATCGAGGAAGACTTTAACGTCGGCATCGGGAAAAACCACGGTGCCGATGTCGCGCCCCTCCATCACAATGCCTCCGCGCCGCCCCAGTTCGCGCTGCAGATCCACCATCCACGCCCGAATCCCAGGATGAACGCTCACTCGCGACGCGCCCTGGGTGACATCGGAATCGCGAATGCGCTCGGTCACGTCCTGGCCGTCGAGATGGACGCGATTCCCAAAGCGCTCCGGCTCCAGCCGGATGTTGGTATTCCGCGCGAGATGTTCGAGCGAGCATGCATCGTCGAAGTCCTGGTCGGACTGGATGGCTTTGAGCGCAAAAGCGCGATACATGGCCCCGGTTTCAAGGTTGAGCAGGCCGTAATGCTGGGCCAGATGCCGCGCGACCGTACTCTTACCTGCACCGGCAGGGCCGTCGATGGCAATAATGGGGCCACGCGTCATTCGGGATTCTCTTCCTGACTACGATTCTTGCGCGGATTTTGCTTTCCGCGACTGAAATTGCCGAATTTGTTTCCCTTTTTGGCTGGACGGAAGGGACGTGACTGTCGTCCTTCCGGGCGGCCCGCAGCGCCAGGCCGTGGAGAAAACGGTCGTGGGGAAAACGGCTTCCCGGGTCGTCCCTCTGGACGGCTACCGCCAGGTCGCGGGGAAAACGGCTTCCCTGGTCGTCCCTCCGGACGGCCGCTGCCGGGTCGCGGGGAAAATGGCTTTCCCGGTCGTCCTTCCGGACGGCCACTGGCAGGTCGCGGGGAAAACGGCTTCCCGGATCGTCCTTCCGGACGGGCACTGCCGGGTCGCGGAGTAAGCGGCTTCCCTGGTCGTCCTTCCGAAGGGCCACCGCTGGGTCGTGGGGAAAATGGCTTTCCCGGTCGTCCTTCCGGACGGCCACTGGCGGGTCGCGGGGAAAAGGGCTTTCCAGGTCGCGACGGGCCCGATGGCCTGCCTCGCCGCTCTCCTGGCGCGGATTTCCCGCTTCCGGAAAAGCGCGGCCGCTCTCCAAACTTGCCTTTTCCAGGTTTGAAGCCGACACCCGAGGGCGGCTTGCCACGGGAATGATCTTCGCGTCCCGCCGGACGTTCCATCGGGCCCTTGTTCCACGCCGGACGTGCAGCCGGACCTTTTTTCCACGCCAGACGTGCAGCCCGGCTCTGCCGATCGCCTGCACCCCAGCGGCCCGGGCCACGCGCATCCCGCTTGTCCTTCGATTCCGGCGCACCTTCGCGCTTCTCACTGGCCCGCTTCTGGGGAAATCTCGGCCGATCGTCCGGTCGACTCCGCTGCCAGGGTTTTGTGCCAGGACTCCTCTCCTTCGCATGGAACGGCGCTTCCGAGGCAGCGGGCCGTTGTCCCCTCTGCCCACGCTCGTCGCGCGCGGGCCGAGGCCGGGCAGGCACAGCCGGCTTTTTCTGCCATGGAACGCGCGCGCTTTCGGGCGCGCTGGTTTCCGCTTGCGCTGCCGCGTCGATCGCCGGCAGCTCCCATCGCGTTGGCCGCGGCTCCTTGCGCAGAGGAGGCTGGACTGCACGCTCCTCCGGTGCTTCGGCCGCCGGTATCGTATCCGGCAACGAGCCTTCGACGAAGAGCAATGTCTGCGACGCCACCGACATCGTGCCCACCTGGCGGGTGGCCATCATCCCGTGCACCACTTCGCGGATCCGGGAACGCGCCGTGTGCGGCGAGAGAAATATTTCTGCTTCTTCGGCGGTGGCAGCAACCGCCGAACGCAGATAGATGGAGAGCAGCGCCGAGAGCGCCGTCGTCTGGGCAGTGTTTGCACCCGTGGCCAGCTGCGCAGGATACCGGCTCTTCAGCAGTGTCCAGCGCGTTGGCTTGCCTGGCTCATACACCGGCATCGCGCGCAGGGTCGTCCACAGCACAATCAGAGCGCGCAGCACTGCAGCCTCGGTCAGCTCGCGCCCAAGGATGGCCTGCAGCTCGACCGCGGTCTTCTCGCCTTCGCGCTCCAGCGCCTCCCAGGCGCGCATCACCACGGGCGTTGGCCGGCCGCCGGGCGCGGACTTCCACTGCCGATCGCCACGCACGGCCGTCACCCACGGCAGAACTTCCGGAGTCACCAGGAAATCAGGCTGATCGGAAAATGCGCCCAGCAGGTTGAGCGGAATCGACCGCCCGTCGGCGACCAGCCGCGTCATCAGCTCGCCCGCCTGCACGATGGCCGCGGGCGGCGGCGTAACGCTGGCCGCTCCAAGACAGGCTTCAACAAGAGACGGCGCAGGTGCTGGAAGCTGCGTGTGGTGCGGCAAAAACAGGCACAGTCCAAGCTCATCGAGCCAGCGTGCAGCGTCGTCCAGCGTCAGCAAACGGGACGCCGGGTCCGTTGCGGCGGTCTGATGCCACAGCGCGGCCCGCGCGGTTTGTAGTTGCTGCTGATTCAAGAAGGGCCCGTTTCAACTGGGTGAGGTGAACCAAGGGTTAAATGCGCTGGAAGGCGCGCTGAATGTCTTTCCATGAATATCGTAATGCAATGGGCCGCCCGTGCGGACAGCTGGTGGGGTGGTCGGTCCGCGCCAACGCGCCCAGCAGCCACTCCATCCGCGCCGGGTCAAGGGGCATGTTCACCTTAATGGCCGCATGGCAGGCGATTGATGCGGCAATCCGCGTGCGTGCCGTTTCGAGATTATCGGACTGGGCCGCGGCGCCGGGCTGCTCCAGAACTTCGAGGATCATCCGCTCCAGTTCGGACCCGGTCAGCCCCGACGGAGCTGCTTTGATGGCGATGGTGTGCGGCCCAAACGGCTCCGCCTCGCAGCCGTTGCGCTCCAGTTCTTCTGCCAGAGAGCTGAACAAGACCATCTGCTGCGGCAGCAGATCGATCAGCATCGGCATCAGCAGCCGCTGGCGCTCCACGCGCTCAGTTTGGCGCTCCCGCAGAATCTTCTCGAAAAGGACGCGCTCGTGCGCCACGTGCTGATCGATGATCCACAAGCCCTCATCGTTGGTGGCCAGGATGAACGACTCGCGCAGCTGGCCCAGCGGCTTGAGCGACGCCAGCGATTGCAGGGACGGCCGCGGCTTCGCCGTTTTCCGGAAACGCCGGCTCGGAGCAAGCGTGGCCGTTCGTGGCTGCTGCGGGCGCTGCCGGCGTCGCGAAGGGCAAATGGACTTCCTCCGGCGACGGCTGTGGTGGAGCGAGCGCAAAGCTCGCCGCATCGACTGACTGCGGAGGGAGCATCCGAGTCCGGCATCGCGGAGATTGGCCCATCCTCCGGTGCCAATTTCCGGCACCAGCGACGACGATGCCCGCGGGCTGGCGGTCAGCGCGTCCACAAAGCTGGCTGCCGGCCTCGCCTTCATCAGCGTCACGCGGATGCTCTCGCGCACGAAGTCATGCACCAGCGACTGCTGCCGGAACCGGACCTCGGTCTTCGCCGGGTGCACATTCACGTCCACCTCATGCGGCGGCATCTCCAGAAACAGCAGCACCACCGGGAACGAGGTGGGCGGAATGATGTTGCGATACGCTTCAACGATGGCATGCAGGATCAGCCGGTCGCGGATGAGCCGCTGGTTCACGAAGATGTAGATCGAGTTGCGGTTGAGTTTTTGCAGCGCCGGCCTGGAGACGAAACCCGTCGCCCGCAGAAACCCCGGGTCCGGCGGCTGATAATCGGCGTCGCGCCGCCACGGCGGGCGGCTCCGGAATGCCGGAGTGATCGAACCGGCGCTCCGCGGCCATGGGCAGCAGCTGATCGAGCGTGTCGCGGCCGAAAATCTGGTAAATCCGCTCCGCCGCTTCGTTCACCGGGGGCGCCGTCAGCAGCGCATGGGTCGCCGAGTGCAGCTCAAAGTGCATCTCCGGGTGCGCCAGCGCGTAATGCGTAACCAAGCGCGGTTACATGAGACAGCTCCGTTGTCTCCGCGCGCAGGAATTTCCGCCGCGCCGGCGTGTTGTAGAAGAGGTCGCGCACCGCAATGGTCGTCCCCTGCGGGCCGCCTGAGTCTTCGACCGCCAGAATCTTTCCGCCGGCAATTTCGAGGCGCGTTCCTGTTGCTTCGTCCGCGGGCCGCGTCACCAGTTCCAGCCGCGAATGGACGCGATGGAGGGCAGCGCTTCGCCGCGAAAGCCGAGCGTGGCAATCGAAAGCAGATCGTCGCTGGAGCGAATCTTCGAGGTCGCATGCCGCTCGAAGGCCAGCAGCGCATCGTCGCGCGACATGCCGCAGCCGTCGTCGGTAACGCGGATGAGCCGTCGACCGCCGGCTTCAATTTCGACCTTGATGCGCGTCGCGCCCGCATCCAGCGCGTTCTCCAGCAGCTCCTTCACCACCGAGGCAGGCCGGTCCACCACTTCGCCGGCGGCGATCTGATTGGCGACCTGGTCGGAGAGAACGCGAATGCGGCCCATGCTGCTTCAAGGATATGCGGTTGCGGGGTGTGGAGAACTGGACCAGTTTCGGACCCGGCTGTCGAGTGGCAGGCCAATTGCGCGCCCTCGCCTCAAGAGCGAGCCAACTCCGCCGAAGTCCAGAGTAGGCGGCAGTCATGGAAGTGGATCGAATTTCGCAGATGAGTGGAGTGGATCACGAGCAAACCCCAGCGTGGACCCGCAACAAGCTGCGCCGCCGCAAGTTTGCCGAGGAGCCAGAACCCACTGAGATCGAGCAACAGGAAGCCGAAGCAGCCCAGGCATCGGAGCCAGGCGACGAAGCCCGCACCCTGGACCTGATGGCCTGATCTACAGCGCTTTCAGAATTGCATCCGCAATGCGAGCCGCCTCAACTGCCGGACGAACCTCATGCACGCGCACGATACTCGCTCCGGCCAGTATGGCCGCCGTCGTCGCTGCCAGGGTCGCATTCTCCCGAGCCTTCACCGGAACTTCGGCCCTCCCCGCCGCCAGCGTGCGCCCGAGAAACGATTTGCGCGAGACGCCTGCCAGCAGCGGTTGTCCCAGCGCGAGAAGTTCGTCGAGGTGCGCCAGCAGCGGGTAGTTGTTGTCGAATGCCTTGCCGAACCCGAAGCCGGGATCGAGAACCACAGAGCTGTGGTCGATCCCGGCCGCCCGGGCCGTTTCGAGCGACTGCGCCAGCCCCTGCCTTACCAGTGGTACACTTCTCCTGCGCCAGGCGCGGCTGCGTCCGCCATTCATCGGGCCGGCCACGGGTGTGCATCAGGACCACTCCGCAACCCAGCTCCGCGCACGCTGCCGGCATCGATGCGTCCCAGCAGAATCCCGAAACATCGTTCACGATCTCGGCTCCGGCGTTCACTGCTGCCCGCGCTGTCTTCGCTTTATAGGTATCAATGGAGAGCACAGATTCCCGCCGCTCGCGCAGAATCGCTTCGATCACCGGCAGCACGCGCTCCTGTTCCTGCTGAGCGCTGAGGGGCTTCTCGGTACCGGGTCGCGTCGATTCGCCGCCGACGTCGATCAGGTCGGCGCCATCGTCGAGCATGGCCAGAGCCTGCGCCACTGCCGCCTGCGGATCGAGAAACTCTCCGCCATCGGAAAAGGAATCGGGCGTGACATTCAGCACGCCCATCACCACGGTGCGCTCGCCGAGCGCCAGGCTGCGCGTCCGCAACTTCCAGTTGAAGGGGCTTCGGCGCGTGAAGGCCATACAGGAAACGATGCTACACTCCAGGAAATTGGCCGCTCTGCGCAAATTCTGGCTCGCATCTCAGACTCCGCAGCGATACTGTCTTCTCGCGGTCGCGCTGCTGGTCGCGTCCAGTGCAGCCGCCGCAACGCACCATAAGGCTCGGAGGCCGGTCCACAAATCGCCGCCGCTCGACGTCACGATCCGCCAGATTCTCTCTGATCCGGCGATCTCCCGCGCGCACTGGGGCATTTCTGCCGTCACCTTCGAGGGCAAGCCCGTGTACGCGCTGAACGATGCGCAATTCTTCGAGCCCGCCTCGAATGCCAAGCTCTTCACCACGGCCGCGGCCCTCGCGCTCATCCCCTCCAGCGCTACCTGGACCACCAATGTCGTCACGTCGGGCTCCATCGACGCTAACGGTGTCCTTACCGGCGATGTACGCATGCTCGGCGCGGGCGATCCCACCATGTCCGGCCGCACCTATCCCTGGGATGGCCGCACCGAGCGCCCCAACCCTCCGCTGGCTGCGCTCGATACCATGGCCGACCAGATTGTTGCCGCCGGAGTCAAATCCATCACCGGCGACGTTATCGGTGACGATTCCTGGTTTGTGTGGGAGCGCTACGGCGGCAACTGGGCCTGGGACGATCTGCAGTGGGATTACGGCGCGCCCATTTCCGCGCTCACCGTCAACGACAATGTTGTCTATCTCAACGTGACGCCTGGTCCCTCTCCGGCCGCAAATGCAAACCCGCCTGCCGGCAGCGAAGGCGACACAGCGCCGTCCGCCATGGTCGTCGCGTGGAATCCTGACGTCCCTTACTACAAGCTCGAAAATTCGCTCGCCCTGGCCGCACCCGGCACGCCTGCGCATTCCGGCATCGATCGCGCTCCGGGCAGTCTCGACATTCGCCTCTTCGGCTCCATCACGGCTAACGGGATGCACGAAGGGCTCGCCGTTGAGGATCCGGCGCAGTTCGCGGCCACAGCGCTGCGCCAGATGCTGCTCGCGCGCGGCGTGAATGTTGCCGGCACAGCAAAAGCCTGGCACCGGCTGCCGACGGACACGGAGGATTACCGGGCCGAGGTGGATCAGGTGGTCGTGCTGCATCCGCTTGACCTCACGACGATCGCCCCTCCGGTGACTGGACTTAAGGTCCTCGCGTCCCACGCCTCGCCCACCCTCGCTGAAGACGTCACGATCACGAACAAAGTCAGCCAGAACCTCCACGCCGAACTCTTCCAGCGTCTGCTCGGACGCCTCGAAGGCCAGGACGGCACCATCGCCCAGGGTGCGCGCGTCGTCCGGCAGTTTCTTATCGGCGCGGGCGTCGATCCCGGCGATTTCCTCTTTTACGACGGCTCGGGCCTCTCCGGCGACGACCTCATCACTCCGCGCGCCGCCACTACGCTGCTCGCGTACGCCGCCCATCAACCATGGGGCGAGGTCTATAAATCCAGTTTGCCCATTGGTGGTGTCGATGGCTCGCTCTCCGGCCGCTTCCTGGGCGCGATGAAAGGCAAAGTCTTCGCTAAAACCGGCACGCTGTCGGAAGTGAACGCGCTCAGCGGCTACCTGACCGCGGCGAGTGGCAAAACTTTGGTCTTTTCCGTAATCTGCAACGACCGCCAGCCCACCGGCGACGCCGCGCGCAACGCTCTCGACAAAATTGTGACCGCCATCGCTGCGGCCAACTGACGAGCCCGCTTAAGATGAAAAATTGATGATCAGAGGATCCAAAAGCGGCATTCCGAAAACCGCCTTACTTGTCTGTGCAACGCTTGCGGCCGCGGCCCTCATGGGCTGCAGTCCGTCGCTTGCGCCTTCCAAGCCCCTCAGCCAGCTCACACCCCAGGAGCAGAGCGGCCGCGTGGTCTATCGGCAATATTGCGCCGGCTGCCACTACGCGAATCAGACCGGCGATCTGCATGGTCCCAGCCTTTTCGCGATGTACCGCAAGAAGTATTTGCCCAGCGGCGCTCCGGCCAACGATCAGCGCGTCATCCCGGTGATTCAGCGTGGCCGTAACACGATGCCCGGCTTCGGCAACGACCTCAGCGATCAGCAGCTCGCCGATCTGCTCGCCTACCTGCACACGCTATGACCGAGGAAGCTAAGCTCGGACTGCTGCCCGGCATTGCCGCCATCGCTGCGTGGATGTTCCTGCTCAGCCTCATCGGCCTCATCGGCGTTACTCTGCACAAGCTGCCGCTGGTACTCGTGATCCTCTGTGCGGCCTTCGCCGCGGCGGGTCAGGGCCTGCTGCGACTGCGCCGCTGGGGATGGGCGCTCACTCTCGCTGCCGTGTTTCTCTCCGCGATGTACGGCATGTGGGTGGTCGTCAAGCTTCACCAGTTCCCGGAAATCATTATGGTTGGGCTGAACCTGGTATTCTTCCTCTACCTGGTCCGCCCTGAAGTCCGCGAGCGCCTTCGCTAGCCCTTCAGCCCACCAATCCGGTAGCCAGCGATGGCTGAGCGGCCACACCGTGCGCCGGCGTCTGCTTCGCTACGATGCAGTCGCGTCCGCGGGCTTTCGCCGCATAGAGTGCGTCGTCGGCAACGCCCAGCAGATCCGCCGGAACGATCTGCCGTGCATCGTAACTGACAGCCACGCCAAGGCTCGCCGTCACCCGCTTTTCTTCCGTCGGCAGGGCCGGCGTCTCCACGGCTGTGATGGCAAGCCGCACCCGTTCGCCGATCTGGACAGCCGATTCCAGCGAAGCGGCGGGCAGGATTGCGACAAACTCTTCGCCGCCGTAGCGTGCCACCGTGTCTACGTCCACGCGAACGCTGAACTGCAAAGCATGCGCGATGCGCTGCAGGCAGCGGTCGCCAGCTGCATGGCCGAACGCATCGTTGAAATCCTTAAAGTGGTCCACATCGATCATCATCAGAGCCAGAGGCTCGCCGCTATCCTTCGCGGCGCTCCACGCCTTGTCGAGCATCTCGTCAAAGTAGCGCCGGTTGGGCATCCCGGTCAGCGCATCGGTGTAGGAAAGCTGGGTGAGCTGGCGATTGGCCCATGCCAGCTGCTGTTCGTGCAGGCGATCCCGCACGCTCAGCAGGAATGAGCGCCGATACGCAATCTCGTTGCGCCACCGGAAAACCAGGGAGAGCGCCGCAAAGAGGCTCATATTCATGGCCACCTGCGGACCCTCGAGAATCGGACAGGGCCCGAAGACCCCACAGAGAAAAGCGTCATAGACGATGAGTGTCAAGAGGGTCGCCAGGATCGCATGTTTGAGGCGCAGCGGCATGATCAGGTTGTTGAAGAAGATGCCCATGCCGATGCCGGTGAAGTAACGGTCGGCGGTTTGTCCGGAGCTGCGAAGGCTGAGCCCGCAATCGCAGGCGATGGCCACCACAAGGGGAATGAGCGCGGCAGCGCCCTGCACCCAGACAGGAAGGTTGCGCCGGAGGAGCCATGCCCCGAAAAGCAGGAGCGGCGTCGCCAGGCCCACTCGAAAAATGAGCCCGCGCACCAGCTGCGCATGCGAAACCTGGGCGTCGGGCAGCAACACAAACAGGCCCATGGCGGCGATGAAAAGCAGCATAAACGCAATCTGCGACGATCGCGCGGCAGATGTGTCGCGTTCGAACCGCTGTTCCATGCGCGGAGCAAAGCGCGTGCGGTACCACGGCTGCGCAAGCGCGGCTTCAATCTCTTCGCCGGACTCCAGCGGCAAGCTCGTTCGTTCTCGGGCCATAGGAATGCCGTTCGCCGGTAATCCCCTTATCGGCACACGAGAACGCTGGATGAACGATGAGACCCCTTGCTGTACAGAACCGCGACCGATCCGGGCCGATCAGGAACCGAAGGCGAACCGCACGCTCGTCAGCTGTTCGGAGACTTCCCAAAGCCGCGCGGCGAGTACTTCGTCATACGCCTGCACCTCCGCGCGCACTTCCACCGGATACCCCTTCATCTCGCGGAATCCATCCGGCCCATAAAAGCGCCCGCCCTGGATCTCCGCTACGGTCGCGGCATAGAGAGTCGGCAGCGCACCCTGCGCGTCGGACTGCCCAAAGACGCGCATCACCAACGGCACCGCGATGCTCTGTGCAATGAAAGTTTTTAATCCCTTCCCGGAACCGGGTCCGGCCTTGAAGAGATTCGTATTGGAGATGCCGGGGTGCACCACGACGCTCATCGCCGGCACTCCTGAATGTTGGAATCGCCGCTCCAGCTCAAAACCGAACAGCAGGTTCGCCAGCTTGCTGCGCCGGTATGCAGGCCACGGCTTGTAGCCCCGCTCCCACTCAAGATCGTCAAAGTCCATCGTGGCGCCGTGATGGGCAAGCGAGCTGACGGTGATGATGCGCGCCAGCGCCGCCTTCGAACGCAGCAACGTGGGCAGCAGAAGCCCAGTCAGCGCAAAGTGGCCGAAATGATTCGTTCCCAGCTGCAGTTCGAGCCCCTCGGGCGTGAGTCTCCGCTCGGGCAGCGCCATGATGCCGGCGTTGTTGATGAGCAGATCGAGGCTGCGCCCGGTGCTGAGAAAAGTCTGCGCCGCAGCGTGCACCGATTTGAGACGGCCCAGATCGAGCTCCGCAGTCTCCACCTGTGCCCCGGGAACTTCGGCCAGGATTCGCTGCCGAGCCGAATCAGCTTTGGCGAAATCCCGGCAAGCGAGGATCAACCCGGCGCCGGCCCGCGCCAGTTCCAGTGCAGCGTGATAGCCAATGCCGCTGTTCGCGCCCGTGATGTAGGCCAGCTTGCCGTTTTGCGGCGGAATCGCGGCGGTCGTCCAGCGTGCCATGTCGTTCCCTTTCGCCGCTATGCGTTTTGGTCGTGCGCTTCGCCCAGAGTCACGCGAGCGGTCATCTTGCGGCGTCCGCGGAAGAACGTGACCGTGACCGTGTCGCCGGGCTGATGCTCGTTCATGATCTCGGAAATATCCTGCGAGCTGGTGATCTCCTGCCCGTCGATGGCGACGATCAGATCGCCGCCAATCGAAATCTGCATGTTGCCCAGATACGCCACCTGGTTGCCGCCATGGAGTCCCGCGCGATCCGCAGCGCCGCCGGGGATGGTGCTCTCGATCAGCACACCATATTGCGCCGGCAATCCCATCTGCTCGGCAAGGTCCGGCCCGATGGGCAGCGTGCGAATGCCCAGCGAGGGTCGCCGCGCGTGCCCGTACTTCTGAATATCGGCCAGCACCGCCTTGGCCGTGTCAATGGGAATCGCGAACCCGATGCCCGCGTTCTGCTCCGCGCCATTCTGCGCGATCATCGAATTGATGCCGATCACCTCACCCTGCGAGTTCAGCAGCGGCCCGCCGGAGTTCCCAGGATTGATGGCCGCGTCGGTCTGGATTGCGTTCTCAATCGGCGCGCCGCCTTCAGGGCTCCTCACCGAGCGAATCGCGCTGATGATCCCCGAGGTCATCGTGCCCGACAGTCCAAACGGATTGCCAATCGCGTAGACCTGCTGGCCCACCTGCAGATCGCGCGAGCTGGCCAGCACTGCCGGCACCAGATTTGGCCCGTTAATCTGCAGCAGTGCCAGATCGTGCATCTGGTCTACGCCGATCCGCTGGGCCTGGTAGCGATGCTTATCGTGCGTCTGCACCTCGATGTTCCGCGCATTGGCCACCACGTGGTAGTTGGTCAGGATGTGTCCCTGCTTGTCGAGGATGAAACCTGACCCCTGGTCGGTCTGCGGCACCAGACCCATGAAAAAGTCCAGCGTCACCGTGCCCGCCGTGATGTTCACCACGGACGGCACTACGCGCTTGTACACGGAAATGTTGTTCAGCTCCGTGTTGGTGAATTCCGGCGCAGCGTGGGCTTCAGTCAGTGTGAGCGTGGACCCGTTGATGCCGCGGATACCGTCGCCCTGGAAATTGCCGCGTGTGACAAGGTAGCAAAATCCCCCAACGAGGATCAGAACCAGAAGAAGTCTTCGAAAGGTCATGGTTTTTCGCTTGCTGTTGCGTTTTCGGCCGTGATGGCCGGCCGATCTATGGGATGCGCTTGCCGCGCGACTCCTTCGCGCAAAGCAGCCTTCCCTCATTGTATCGACATACGTTTAAACCCCGGCTGCGGTTCTGAGTTCCGCGGCAACGCGCTCCGCCTGCCGGCGCGTGGCGTCGAGCGGCCCGGAGTTATCGATCACGTAGTCGCTCTGCGGAATCTTCTCCACGTCCGGCAGCTGCGCGGCCAGCCGCTGTCTCGCATCTCTTTCGGTCGCGGCTCGTTGTTCCACAGAAGCATCTGCCGGAACTGCCCGCGCCAGGAAGCGCTCGACCTTCAACTCGTCCGGCGCCGTCACCAGCACGACGCGATCGAAGCGCTGCCGCCACCCCGGCACCGTTCCCCACTTCTCCGCTTCAAACACCAGCGCCGACTCCACCACCACCACGGCTCCCGGCTCGCGCGCAAAAATCTCCCGCGTCTGCCGCTCCTGCTCCACGATCACGGGCGGATGCACAATCCGATTCAGCTCATCGAGCCGTCCCTCGCCGAACGCCAGCTTCGCCAGCCGCGCGCGATCGAGCGATCCGTCGGCGCGCACCACTTCCGGCCCAAACCGCTCAACGATCCGGCGGAAGACCTCCTGCCCCGGCTGCATCATGGCGCGCGCAATGCCATCTGCTTCGAGCACGTGGAGGCCCTGCTCGCGAAAAATCGCCGCCACGGTGGTCTTGCCGCTGCCCAGTCCGCCCGTCAGACCAACCCGCAACATGCGTCTCCAATCGCGACATGCGTAAGCGTCACGTCCAACTTCTCCGATTGTGATTGTAAGGCGCTCTTTGAGAACCGAACCGGTTGCGGCTGCGTATTCACGCTGTCGGGCGTGGTTCATTGCACGGTTCGCTTCAATAATGACGGTGCAGGAGAGGATGAATGAAAGCCCAGGCAATCACCAGAGCGACCACCATTGCCAGCCCGATCAGGCCCAACATCAGCCCCCATGATGGTCCTTCCGGCCGGGTCTTTATAGGACCTGCATCCGGGGTTGCCTGCGGTTTCGAATCTTTTTCTCCATCGGTCACCACGTTAGTGTACGGCTGCACATTACCCCAGGCGCATCCATGCCACGAAAAGGGGAGACGACAGGAGTGAAATTCGGTGGCTAAAGCGCCGCTATAGCAACACATCTTCCCTCGAGTGGGTCTAACCGGAACAGAGATGATGGACCAGGGTTTCAATCAGGAGAGGTCCAGCAACAACCATCCGACCTGCGATGGCAAGGAGACGACCATGGCAAGCGACAGCAGAATCGAGAAATTCCCGGTGTCAGAACTTACAGGACTGCGCACCGAGCTGCTGCAGTCGAACCGGGACTCCTGGCAGGCCGCCGAACTCGTCACCACGTTCCTCTCCGGACGGGGATACGGTGCCGACCCCGCTATGGTGCGCGAGGCCGTTCTTCGCCTTGAAGCCAACTCCTGCAAAGTGGAGTGCATGCAGCGCGAGCTGGAACAAGTCGCATGGTCGATGTGAATTGCGCGTAAAAAATCGTTTTATTCGCACAATTTGTATCCCGCATCACAATCATTTTTCCTGAATCCTGAAGCCCCCTCCGTCCGTCGAATGCAGCAGAGGATGGTTGCAGGGGTCGTGCCCCTTCGGCGCTCCAGTTTGAGTGCCGGCTCGGCCGCGCGATCCATGAGGCGGAACCACGTAGTCTTCCGCTGGCGCGTCTGCGCCTTATCACAGCACCTTAGAATCCTTCCGGTATCTGGCCGCTTGCGCGGTGGATGCACTCGCGCGGTTTTGTGTCCGGAGGCGGGGCTGTAGACAAGGGCTCGACGGCGTAACCGCAGAGTCTTCTGCAGAGGGGTTTATTTCATGCGCTTTATTTCGTTCAGGAGCCTGTCCCTTGGGCTGGCCATTGCGTCGCTCACCTTAGTTGCTTCCGCACAGTCTCTGGTCGGCGTCAACGCTAAACTCGATCGCACTCTGGACTCGAAGAGCGCTGCCAATGGCCAGGCGGTCGCGGCGCGGCTCGATGGAACCGTCACCACCGCTGATGGCACGAAGCTGCCGAAGGGCACCGAGCTGATCGGTAAAGTCGCTGACGTGAAGAACGTCAGCGGCAGCCCGGTGAGCCTGAGTCTGGTTTTCACCTCGGCAAAGCTCAAAGATGGCAAGGAAATTCCAGTGAAGGCAACAGTGATTGCTGCCTATCCCCAGATCGATCCCGTGGGAACGACCCTCGGCGACGTTGCCGTCCAGCCTGCACCGGCTCAGGTTTCTCCTGACGGTGTTTTTCAGCAGGAGCCCGGAGCCCTGTCCCACGTAAGCCTGACCAGCGCCGTCAAGAGTCACGATTCGGCCACCTTCTCCAGCGATAAGGGCAACTTCAAGCTGCAGGCGGGAACCAATCTGCAGGTCGGAATTGGCCCGGCCAGCGCAGCCGCCTCAACCAGCGCAGCCGAGTAACAGCGGCTCGTACCATCCTCGTAGCGAAGCGGCCGTCCCTCTGGGCGGCCCTTTCTTTTGGGCAGAGGGCAACCCGGCCGGAGACGCGTGAAATGCTGGAGCCCAACTCCGGTTCTGATCGTCGATATAAGGGGATGCATATTTCGGGCCCTCACAGAAGGGCTCACCCCGCGGGATTGTGCAGCGGTGAGATCGACGCCCACGCGCCCCAGCGCGAACGACCCGCAAAGGTTGGGCAGCACAACGGCAGCAGTTCGCAGGCTGCGAATTTCACACAAGGAGTTCTTATGCAACGAATCCTCAGTTCGAAAAATCTGTCGCTCGCCCTGGCGGCGACATTGTTCATGTCTGCAGGGGCTGCGTGGGCCCAGTCAGACAATTCGCAGGCGCCCAATTCAACCCAGGCGTGGCGTCTGGAGGGCACCACGGTTCGCCTGGATCGTATGCTCGACACCAAAACTGCAAAGCAGGGCGAACCGGTCCAGGCCAAGCTCGACGACGCGGTTAAGACAACCGACGGCATGCAGTTGCCGAAGGGAACAGAGTTGATGGGGAGCGTCACCGCCGTGCAGCCCTTCCAGAATGGCAGCGCTTCCAGCATCAGCCTGCGCTTCGATCAGGCCAAACTAAAGGACGGAAAGACGATCCCGGTAAAAGTAACCGTGATTGGTGCTTATCCGAGGGATGAAGACCAGCTCGCTATCTATGGCCAGCAAACCATGGGCTCGGCCCCCCGCCACGTGCCCAGTCAGGATCGATTCGACCAGGAGCCCGGGGTGCTCAGCAAGATTGCCATGACCAGCCGCGTGAGCGGCCACAATTCAGCCACGTTCAGCGACAGCAAAGGGGACGTGAAGCTGCAGGCGGGCACCTTCTTTCAGGTTGGCATAGCTCCGCGCGGAGCCAGCACCATGAATTCCGGCATGTGAGGACCGGACAGCAAAAAGGCCGTCCCCAGGGACGGCCCTTTTTGTTTGCAAAATCTGGCTCCGCGCCCCAGTCACACCTGCATTACTTCGACTTCCTTCTTCTTCGCCATCTCTTCCATCTTCCGGATTTCTTCGTCGGTCAGCTTCTGAATCTCCTCAAGCGACCGTTTCTCCTCGTCTTCGGAAATCTTCTTTTCCTTCGCGGCCTTCTTGATCAGGTCATTGCCGTCGCGGCGGATGTTGCGCACCGCCGTGCGATGATCCTCGAGCACGCGATGCAGATGTTTCACCACCTCGCGCCGGCGCTCCTCGGTCATGGGCGGCACCGGCACGCGCACAATCTTGCCGTCGTTGTTGGGATTGAACCCCAGGTCCGAGGTCCGCAACGACTTCTCGATCTCCACAATCAGGCTCACATCCCACGGCTGGATGACGATCATGTTCGCGTCTGGCGTTGTGATCTGCCCCACCTGGTTCAGCGGCGTCGGCGTGCCGTAGTAGTCCACCTTCACCTGGTCCAGCATGTGGATCGACGCCCGCCCGGTGCGGATCGAACCCAGATTCGTCTGGAAATCGCCGACAGCTTTGTCCATGCGCGTGCGCAGCTGCGCCGCGTCAGCTTTCAGTGCGGGAATGCCCGCCATCACAGAAGGTGCCATGGTCGCAAAGTCCTTATCAAAACAAGTTCAAAACAGGTATTGTACGCGCGACGAAGGGCTACATCACAACGCGCGCGCCCGTCGCACTGGCCTGCGAATCCGCCTGTTCGTGCGCGTGGTAGGACGAGCGCACCAGCGGCCCGGACTCCACGTGCCGGAAGCCCATCCCCAGCGCTTCCCGCTTCATAAATGCGAATTCCTCCGGCGTGTAATACCGCGCAATCGGCAGATGATCCTTTGACGGTCGCAGATACTGCCCGATGGTCAGCACACTCACGCCCACACTAGCCAGGTCGCGATACACCGCGAGCAGTTCGTCCATCTCTTCGCCTAGCCCGACCATCACGCCGGACTTCGTCACCGTCGTCGGCTCAATCTTTTTTGCGAATTCCAGTAGACGCAGGGTCCGCTCGTAGCGCGCCCCCGACCGCACCACCCTATACAGCCGCGGCACCGACTCTGTGTTGTGGTTCAGGATCTCCGGCCGCGCCTCCACCACCATCCGGATTGCATCCTCATTGCCCTGGAAATCCGGGATCAGCACTTCCACCTGGCAGCCCGGAGCCTGCCGCCGGATTTCTTCGATCACCATCACGAACGCCCGCGCCCCGCCCACAATGTCGTCATCGCGATTCACACTGGTGATCACGGCAAACTTCAACCCCAGTGTCGCCACCGCTTCCGCGACGCGACGCGGCTCGTCGAAATCAATTGCTTCGGGCCTTCCCTTCGGCACCGCGCAAAATCCGCACCGCCGCGTGCACAGATTGCCCAGCATCATGAACGTCGCCGTCTTGTGATGCCAGCACTCGCCAATGTTCGGGCACTGTGCCGATTCGCACACCGTATGCAGATCGAGCGACCGCGCCAGCTTTTTCAGGTCGTGATAGTTTTCGCCCATCGGCGCGCGGGCACGGAGCCACTCCGGCTTGGGCGAGGGTCGCCGCTGGGCCAAATCGATCTGGACAAGAGTGGGCGAAGAAGCCATCGGCCTTTATTTTATCTGCTCTTTGTGACCGGCAGGATTGCCCGCCGCCGCCGAACCACGGTCTAATGGCGCATTGCCACTCCCCGGAGCCGCGCCATGCTGCACGACCTTCGCCTCGCCCTTCGCCAAATGCTCAAGGCGCCCGCGTTCAACCTGACCGCCATCTTCACGCTGGCGCTGGGCATGGGCGCGACCGTCGCCATCTTCTCGCTCATCGAAGGCATTCTTCTCCGACCGCTGCCATTCGCCGATCCTGGCCGCCTGGTCCTGGTTGGTGATCATGTCGGCAAGGGCCCGGGCGTGGGCGTCACCGCGCGCGAAATCGCCACCTACCAGAACGCGACGCGGGCGTTTTCTTCCATGGGCGCGTTTTTCGTCACCGGCTACGAGCTTTCCGGCAACGCTACTCCCGAGCAGCTCACCGGTGCACGCCTCGGCGCTGGAATCTTCACGGCGCTCGGCGTTCGGCCGATTCTGGGCCGCGTCTTCACCCCGCAGGAGGACGACGCCCACGCACCGCTCGCCCTCATCAGCTATTCTCTGTGGCTCAATCGCTATCATCGCAACCCCGGCATCGTTGGGCAGTCCATCGTTCTCGATCGCCGCCCCTATTCCATCATCGGCGTTATGCCGCGCAGCTTCGAGTTTCCATTGTCGGCAGGCCGTCTCAATCAGGCCCAGGTCTGGGTTCCGCTCAGCCTCACCGCAGAAGAGCTGTCCGACGCCAACCTCGGCGCGTGGCGCTACCGCATGGTCGCCCGCATGAAGGACTTCGTCACGATCCAGCAAGCCGCCCAGGACGTCGACCGCGTCAGCCAGCAAGTCATGCGTGACTTCCCCGCATCCATGGCGGCCATTCACATCCGCGGCGACGTGCTCTCGCTCCGCGACCAGACCATCTCCGACACGCGACCCATCCTGCGCGCTCTCTTCCTCGCCGTGCTCGTGGTGCTGATCATCGCGTGCGCCAACGTCGCCGGACTGCTGCTCGTCCGCGCCATCGCTCGCCGCCGCGACTACGCCATCCAGGTCGCACTCGGCGCTCCCGCACGCGCCATCCTTCGCCAGTCTGTCCTCTCCGGACTGCTCCTCGGCATCGCCGGCGGTGTTATCGGCGTTGGGCTCGCAGCCCTCGCCATCCGCACCGCGCTCCATCTGCTGCCCGAATCGCTGCCGCGCATCGACTCCATCTCCATGGATCCCGTCGTGATCCTTTTCGCGCTGGCCCTGGCCCTCCTCACCGGCGCCCTCTGCAGCGTCGCTCCGGCCTTCGCCGCCACGCGCACCACCATCATCGACAACCTTAAAGACGGCGCGCGCAGCGGCACCGGCTCCGGCAGCCACTCCTGGCTCCGCTCCTTCCTCGTCGTCTCTGAAATCGCCATCGCCCTGCTGCTGCTCACCACTGCGGGCGTCTTCCTCCGCAGCTACCAGAAAATGCTCGCCGTCGATCCCGGGTTCCAACCGGAAAACGTGCTCGTCGCCAGCTATCAGCTGCCGCTGCAGCAATACTCCACGCAGACTTCTTCCGACAATTTCGATCGCGCTGTGCTCGATCGCCTCGCCTCACGCCCTGCCGTCGTCACCGCGGGCATCAGCAACACGCTCCCTACCGATGGCAACTACGCGCTCGCCGCCTACACCATCGAAGGCCAGCCGGTCGCCAGCTGGCGCCTCACCTTCGCCGCTTTCACTCTCGTTGACGGCGACTACTTCCGCACCCTCGGCATTCCACTCCTTTCGGGCCGTTACTTCACCGCGCACGACCGCGCCGATGGCCAGCTGGTCGCCATCGTCAACCAGTCCATGGGCCGCCACTGCTGGCCGGGTCAGAATCCCATCGGCCGCCGCATGCACATCGGCAATCCGCACAAAGGGCTGCCCTGGGCTACCGTCGTCGGCGTCGTCGCCGATACCACCCTCGGCTCGCCTGACACTCCGGTCGCCGACCAGTGGTATATCCCCTCCGAACAGCCCGCCATCCTCAACGGCACCGGCGCCAAAGAAACCCTCATTAGTCCTGCAGGCGGCTACATCTCCCTCCGCTCCTCGCTCCCACCCGAGCAGATGACCCAGGTCCTCCGCTCCTCCGTCGCTCAAGTCGATCCGCAGCTTGCGCTCGACCAGGTTCGGACCCTGACCGATGCTATGGCCAACGTCGAGGCGCCGCGCCGTTTCAACACCGGCCTCATGACCGTCTTCGCCGCCGCGGCTCTGTTGCTGGCCCTCACCGGCATCTACGCCGTCGTCGCCTTCTCCGTCACCCAGCGCACCCGCGAAATCGCCATCCGTATGGCGCTCGGCGCGCAAAGGCAGCGCATAGCAGGCATGGTTCTCCTGTCGGGAATCCGGCTCGGCCTCGTCGGCTGCCTGCTGGGCGTCCTCGCCTCGCTCGCTGTCTCGCGCCTCATCGGTTCGTTTCTCTTTGAGGTCAGCGCAACCGATCCCCTCGTCTACGCCGCAACGACCGCCACCATGCTGGTGATCGCCGTCCTCTCTTCGGCGCTGCCCGCCAATCGTGCCGCCGGTGCCGACCCCATGGAGGCTCTTCGCTCCACGTAGGCCCGCGCGCTCAGGCTTACTCACCAACGCTGCCCTGCATCTCACTTGCTGGACAAACGGAGGATGCAATGGCGGATGCAAATGGCAAAGACGGAAAAGACGACGGGACGGTTCTGGTGGCGTGGGTCACCGTGCATCTCGAGTCCGGCGACTCCTTCGAGCTTCTTCCCTTTGAAGACGCCCAGGACGTCAAGAGCAAGGTCAGCGACCTCATGAAGGACTGGGCAAAATCTGGCTTTCTCATCCGCGGCAGCGAAATTTACCCGTGGCATCGCGTCAAGCGCATCGTGGCGACGAAGGTCGAAGAGCTCTCCAGCACCGACTCCAAAAGGCGCCTCGAAGAATGGCAGGCCAAAGACACCGCGCGCCTGCAGCAGAGTTTTTGGAAGACAAAAAAAGCGCGCGAGAAGAAGGACGAAGGAGAAGGCGAGAACGCCGGAAATCAAGCCAGTCAGCGCACCGCAGCCTGATCCGCGGGTTTTCCTGCACCCTACTCCCTACTCCCTACTCCTTATTCCCTGTTTTTGTCAGCGCAGTCGCAGACCGTTCATACGCTCGGTTTCCAGATCGGCCTTGCTCCAGACGGAGGGCCGCTTCTCCTGGCCTGCCTCGACCGCTTTCTTAGCCGTCAGCACGCGTACTTCGATGAACCCCAGCAGAAAGATCGCAAGGCTCAGGATAATCTGCAAAATACTCGGCCCCACTCGCCCCTGGTTATCGGCGCCCACCGGCAGCGTCAGCCAGTCCGGCAAAGAGGGCGCGAGATAGATTCCCATACGCACAATCATCAACAGCGCCGCCAGCGAGGCCGCGTGCACCAGCAGAATCTCGGTCACGGTTTTCGACTCTTCCCCCGAAAATAACCCGAAACCGCGCCGCCGGATCGCATTGCCGAAAACCAGCACCGTGAAGCTCGCGCCGAGTGCCACGTCAAACCCGAATGGGTACTGCCGGAGGGAAGCGTAAGCCAAAGTGAATGCAAGACCGGCCATCAGGCCGATCATCTTGAGCCGGAAGAACCTCATCGCGTCGTGCCTCGATCTCGCGAGATAGAAGAGTGAACCAGAGGCAGTGTAGGCGCTAAATTTTCTCCGTCCTATGGCCTGAAGTGTGTACGAAATGTGGAAGTGACGACAGTGCCCGACCGCTATCCGATGACCGGAGTCTAAATGCGGCAGCTCAATCCGGGACCGTGGCCGGGTGGGTCCAGGCCTTCCGCGCATCCTCAGAAGCATGGAGCGCGATGTAGATCCCGGAACCAATGATGAGCGCTGCGCCGGCAAGGGTGAAAAGGCTCGGCACCTGCCGCCACACCAGCCACGCCATCAGCGCTCCGGTGATCAGCTGCGTGTAGTGGAACTGCGAGACGTTGGCCGCGGTCGTGTTCCGGAGGGCGACGAAGAAGCAGAGGCTGCCAACGGCGCACAGGAGGCCCATCGCCACCAGCAACGATGCGACGCGGCCCTCGATGCGAGCGTGGCCGGGCGCCGAATGCACCAGCATCAACCCAAAACCCACCACCGTCATCGCCGCTCCGGAAAAGAATGTCAGGCTCTCCGGGTTCTCCGTCTGGGTCAACACCCGCGACCACACAATGTTCAGCGAGAAGCATCCCACGCACAGCATGCACGCCAGGAATCCGACCCAGTCCGCCTCGTGCGCGCCGCCCCACGGATGCACAGCGATCACGACACCCGCGAATCCACCGAGGATCGCCAGCGCTTTCTTCCAGGTCATCTTTTCGTGCAGCAGGAGCGGCGAAAGCAGCGCCACGACAATCGGCGCAAGGAAGATGAGGATGTAAAACGTGGTCAGCGTGAGATGGCGCAGTGCCACGACTACGGAGAAATTGTTGCCCAGGTCGAGCGCGGCGCGGAGCATCTGCGGCCGCAGTTTGTGGGGCATGAGCGCACGGACATCGTGCCGCACCAGCGCCCGCGCGAACATGAACAACGCCATAAACAGGCCCAGAAACGCCAGCACCTCATAGCTAGGCAGGTGCGTCTGGTTGACCAGCTTGATCGCCGTATCGGTCAGCACCCACAGTGTGAATCCGGCAATGGCAAGTCCGATGGCCTGGCGGTGGGTGAGGCGCTGGTTCATCGTGAACCCAAACCTCAACCCTGAAACGATACGGTGAATTCGACGCCGGAGTAATTAACGCGGGGAATGAGTTGGCGATTCGGTCCCTCTTCGAGCTCGACCAGGCCATAACGCTCCATCGTGCGCAGCGTGCGCGACAGGTTCGATGGGGCCCGTCCTGACGCCTTAGCAAGCTCATGCAGAGACTGCGGCTGCTTCTGCAGAATCAGCCGCAGTAAGGACCGATTCTGGTCGGAGAGAACCTGAGACAGCGTGCCCAGCGACTCGAACCACACCTTCGGCTCATTCTTTGCGGGAACATATTTCCCCCTGGCAATCGCCAGCGTTCTTTCCTTGTATTTTTTGCGAGGAGCGATGCCGACTTTTAGAGTCTTCACGGGGTCGCCTTCCTTTCCTTCAAAATCAAATCGACCTCGGTCCAGAAGTCAGTGAGCAGGGTTGCCGCATCCTTGTAGTCGTAAAAGCGAACTCGCTGTCCCTTGTGCCTGTGATCGTATTGGATGCGCGTCTTCGTTCCAGGACCGCTCCCTTCCCTGATCGAGTGAGCGTTATCGAATCCGAGAAGTTGTCTGCCTCGGGCGTCCTGCAGCGTCAGCGAATAGTCCAGTCCATGCGGCTTTGCGGCGGTTGCAGGCACCTGCTTCACCTCAAACCTCACCCAGAGGAGGACCTCCACAACGAACGTTTCTCCGTCCAGCTGGAGTAGCGTATCCAGGCTGCGGTCTCTTCTCATGTTATCACCAGATCATAACTAGAGAGAATCGGTCAGGAGGACTGCCCCGCGGACTTCGCCAAATAACGCCGCCCCACCACCTCGTACTTCCCCGACAGCACCCGAGCAATCGCCTCCGCGTACGCCTGGTGCTCCTGTTCCAGAATCCGCTCCGCCAGTGTGTGCGGATCGTCGCCCGGCAGAACCGGAACCGCCCGCTGCACGATGATCGGCCCGTGGTCCAGTTGCTCGTCCACAAAATGCACCGTGCAGCCCGTCACCTGCACGCCGTATTCAAACGCCTGCTGCTGCGCGTCCAGCCCCGGAAACGCCGGCAGCAACGACGGATGAATATTCAGGATGCGCCCCTGGAAGGCCTGCACAAATCCAGGCGAAAGCAGCCGCATATATCCCGCCAGGCAAACCAGCTCCACCTCGTGCGCCCGCAGCGTTGCGACAATTTCCGTATCATGTTCGGCGCGCTTGCGTCCCTGCGCTTCAATAGCAATAGCCGTAAGCCCACGAGCCCGCGCCGCATCCAGTCCCGGCGCATCCGCCAGGTTCGAGATCACCACCGCAATCCGCGCGTCAGCAATCCGCCCCGCATCCACCGCATCGGCAATGGCCACGAAGTTCGACCCACGCCCCGAAAGCAGAATGCCAAGATTGTGCATGATTAGCGTTCCGCGTTCAGTGCCCGGCCTTCACGCATAAATAACCTTGCGCTCGCCCTTCACGATCCGCCCCACCACCCAGCACTTCTCGCCCGCGCGATCCAGCATCGACTTGCAGCGCTTGAACCGCTCCGCAGGAATTGCCGCAATCAGCCCGATGCCCATATTGAACGTTCGCAGCATCTCGTCCTGCTCCACTTTGCCCAGTTCCTGCAGGTGCTCGAAGATCGGCAGCACCGGCCAGCTCCCCAGCTCCACGTGCGCCGAGACGGCCTTCGGCAGGATGCGCGGCAGATTCTCTGTGATGCCGCCGCCCGTAATGTGCGCGAGGCCCGAAACGTAATCGCTCGCCGTGAGTTTTTTGATCAGGCTCAGATAGCTGCGGTGCGTCTTCATCAGCGCCGCGCCGGCCTTCTCCTTCAGCGCGTTCACATACTGCTCCGGCTTGTACTTCGCCACTTCGAAAAACAGCTTCCGCGCCAGCGAGTAGCCATTCGTGTGCAGTCCCGTCGACGGAAACCCCAGCAGCACATCGCCCACCCGGATCTTTGCGCCGTCGATCAGCTTTGCCCGCTCCACCACGCCCACGATGAACCCCGCCAGGTCGTATTCGCCATCTGCGTAGAACCCCGGCATCTGCGCCGTCTCGCCGCCGATCAGCGCGCACCCGTTCGCCCGGCACGCATCTGACAGCCCCGAAACAACTTTTTCCGTAATCTCAGGGTCCAGCCGCCCCGTCGCCAGGTAGTCGAGGAAAAACAGCGGCGTCGCCCCCTGCACCGCAATGTCATTCACGCAGTGGTTCACCAGGTCCGCGCCCACCGTGTGGTGAATCCCGAGCATGAACGCCAGCTTCAGCTTCGTCCCCACGCCGTCCGCCGACGACACCAGCACCGGCTCCTGGTATTTCCCGTCCAGCCGGTACAGCCCGCCGAACCCGCCAATTTCCCCCAGCACATTCCGGGTAAACGTTCGCTGCGCCAGATATTTGATTCGCTGCTTGGCCCGGTCGCCCGCCGAGAGATCCACTCCGGCATCGGCATACGTCGCCGGAGACGCGGCTTTCCGCACATTGGTGGAATTGGGATCAGGAGTGGGCATTGCCGGAATTCAGTAGAGAAAACCCAGTGTACGCGGGATTTCTGTGCGCTGGACGTGGAATTCCGCAAGATGTCGCAAACCGCAGCAGTTCCGCCGCGCAGCGCGCTTCGTCTACGAAAGCCGGTTCTTGCCCGTCCCTGCAGTTGGCGTCACCACCGGCGCCGCGTCGCCCGGCATCAGCCGCTCGATCTGCTGCTGCGCCGCATTGCGAAACTCCAGCGGATGGCCAATCTTATGGAACCCCTCCGAGGTCCCGCCCGTCCCGATCATCGTGATCGATCCGTACCCGAAGATCCGGCCCATCCCCGGCTCGCTTACCTCGATCGTCTCCACCTTATTCAGCAGCATCTCGATCGTCCGCCGGCTCGCGAGGCCCGTCTTCACCACCACCCGCCGCGTCGTCACCGCCATCTCCGTCGCGTTGCGCCGGATGCTCCCAGCGAGCAGCACGATCAGCCCGCACAGCAGCAGCGCCGCGCCCCCGTATTCGGCCACGTGCCGGTTCGTCGGTTCCATCTGCGCGTGCTGGTAGCCGTACCACAGGATGTATCCGCCCATCGCCCATAGCACGATCGCCGCGAAAATGTGCCCCAGCATCACGATCCAGTGCAGCCGCGTGGTGTAGACCACCTTCTCGCCAGGAACCAGCGTCTTGTCGATGTAGCTCATGTGCCTCCTCGCTTCGGCAGCGCAGTCTCGCAGGCGCGCATTGCTCGTCCCCGGCAGTGTCCCACATTTGTGCTGACCGGCCAATAATTTCTGCGCGCCTGGCCTCGGCCCTTGCCCTACCCTTTGCCCCCTCCCACCCGTCCAACCACCAGGCCCGCTCCACGTTGGCCCATAATAATTTCTGGATGCGCATCACCCTGCTCGCCTTCGGCATTCTTCACGATGTTCTCCCGGCTGCCGCTGGCCCTCTCGAACTTCCCGCCGGATCCACCGTCGCCGATCTCCTTCGCCGCTGCCGCGCCGTCGCCCCGGAGAAGGACTTCTGGTCCTCCATCGCCGTCGCCGTCAATCAGGAATACGTCCCCGCCACGCACCGCCTCGCCGATGGCGATGAAGTCGCCCTGCTTCCGCCCGTCAGCGGCGGCTCAGCAAAGACAAAGCAAACCGCCCCGCAGCTGGCCCCCACCATCGCCCTCCGCCACACCCCCATCGACGCGGCCTCGATCGCTGCCGGCCTCAAGCACGGCGAAGACGGAGCCGTCGTCATCTTCGATGGCATCGTGCGCAACAACAGCCGCGGCCGCCGCACCCTCCATCTCTTTTATGAGGCCTATGCGGACATGGCCCTCAGCCAGATGCGCCAGCTCGCCGACCGCGCCTTCGCCGACTTCCCTATCCGCGACCTCGCCATCGTCCACCGCCTCGGCCGTCTCGACATCGGCGAAACCAGCGTCGTCATCGCCGTCGCCTCCGCCCACCGTGCCGCCGCCTTCGACGCCTGCCGCTGGCTCATCGACATCCTCAAGCAAACCGTCCCCATCTGGAAAAAAGAATTTTTCGAGGATGGAGCGGTCTGGGCTCAGGGCGATTCCTTCCCGCCCGACCTCACTGCGAATAGGCCCGCAAGAAATCCCGCGAAGCGCTCCTCAAAAACCACCGCAAAGAAGCGCGCCCCGAAGAAATCCTCCCCAGCAAAATCCCAAACGAGCCGCCGGAGTCGCGCCCAATGAAGTTCTTCAGGCTCCGGGCGCGGCTCGCTGGCTTTGTGTCAGGGCACGACTTTGAGCCTGCCCTGAGCAAGTTCCTCGCGAAGCGAGGGGCGCGTCGAATGGGTGCCGCTCAGCCGACTAAAAATGGACGGGCTTTAGCCCCTGAGTACAAATCTCGTGCATCAAGCAGAAACCTTCTTTGGATCATCTGCGCCCTGCTCCTCACCCCGACAGCCATCCCGCAGGATTCCAACACCCCCACCTTCCATGTGAAGGTTCGCCTCGTCAACGTCTTCGTTAACGTCACCAATGCCAACGGCGCGCCCGTCGGCGGCCTCACCCAAAACGACTTCGCCCTCTCCGAAGACGGCGTCCCCCAGAAAATCTCCTACTTCGAGCGCCAGACCGACATGCCGCTCTCGCTCGTCCTCGCCATCGACACCAGCGGCTCGGTCCGCAAAGACCTCGACATCGAAACCCGCGCCGCCCACGACTTCCTCCGCGCGCTGCTTCGCCCCGTCGACCGCCTCGACCTTATCGACTTCAACTCCAGTGTCCGCGAAGTCGTCCCTTTCACCTCCGATATGCGCCACCTCGACTGGGGCCTCAACAACCTCGACCTCGGCCCCGCCACCGCCCTCTACGACGCCATCTATCTCTCCGCGCAGAACCTCGCCCCGCGCTCCGGGCGCAAAGTCCTCGTCGTCATTTCCGACGGCGGCAACACTGTCAAAGGCGTCGATTACCAGCAGGCCCTCGATCAGGCCATCCGCGACGAGGTTATGGTTTACAGCCTCATCGACTTGCCCATCCTCAACGACGCCGGCCGCGACACCGGCGGCGAGCACGCCCTCATCACCCTCTCCCAGGAGACTGGCGGCAAGTACTACTACGCGCAATTCGGAGACATCCGCGACGCCTTCGCGAAAATCTCCGAAGACCTCCGCACCCAATATCTGATCGGCTATTATCCCGCGCAGCGCCGCAGCCAGACCGACTTCCGCCGCATCCAGGTCACGCTGAAATCGAACTCAGCTTTTACGCTGCGCTATCGCCCCGGCTACTACGCCCAGGCCTCCGCCCCACTGGATCAGTAGCTCACCCCAGGCTTGTCATCCTGGAGCCGAGCATTGCGAGGCGGAAGGATCTGCGGTTGTTCTTGTTCGATGCAGGGCGAGTTCCGCTCGGGCTATTTCGGTATCGCCGATGATACGAACTGACCTAATGCAGGCGTGTTTCTTTGTGCCAATACCACGTACGCAACAATATGGCGACGCCGCAGCCCGAAGCCACCCAAAGTGAAAGTCCGCCAAGCACAATACATGCAACCTGCACGAAATATTGGAAGGTTTTAACGTCAGCGTTTAGCCACGCTGCGAATACGAGCAGCACAGCGGCACTCAGGGTAGATGCCAGGCACGGATTCCGATAACGGCTGAGGTTCTCAGATTGTCCCCGCCATGCCTTGTAGGCGATGACAATCCCGACTATCGGCCCGACGACGAACATAGCCAGGAGTTGCAGGGCATCCGTCAACCACAAGTAGTATCGAGGATTCATAGGCAGAGATTTCGAGCGATCCGTGTTTCGATTTTGCGGCGGGCCTTGTTACGTGGCGCGTCATCGGCAATCCGGAAGGTCGGGCGCAGCGGTGCCAGAATCAGCTGCCCTCACCGCGTAACAATCACCTCATACAGATTATCCTTCGCCAGCAAAAACTTAAACCCGCTCCACCCCCGGAACAGCTGCTCGATCTTCCGGTTCGTATACACCCGCAGCACCGGATACGCCTCCGACTCCTGCATCTCGATCTCCGAGGTCCCCGTCAGGTGGTACCGGCTCTACAGTTGAATATTCGTTAAAAGAAAACGCCAATCCGCCTCGCCGATTTGATTTGCCGGAGCGTCAGGTGTCTAATCCCTTAATCGCCGCCGAGTCGGTTCCGACGAGCCCGTACACCAGCGGCGCACCCTCCGGGCCCCCAAATCTAAACGAGGATGGCAAAGACATGCCCGAAGCGACCTGGAAGCCCCATGAAAAACACGGACAGCTGACCACGCAGAGCGACTTGCCCGACACCGTCTACGCGTTTCCCAGGCAGCGTAAAGAACCTCTCACCGATGCACAACATGTGCGGAATGCGGTGGCGCGGTTCGATCAGGTCATCGACGTTTCCGACGCCGACCGCGCTTTGGCGTTTGCGAATATCGAGAAAGCTGCACAGCACTACGGCGTCAACCTCGCGGAAACGTCATGGCACGACCTGGGCGTTCATCCGCAAAAGAGATAGAAGAGAGGCTGGCGTCAAACAAGCTGTGGTGCGCGGTGGGCCGAGTACAGGGCTAAGGGACCTGTGTGCGCGCCATTTAGGGAGGTGAAGCATGAAGGCCATTGTCGTCCATCAATATGGCGGCCCGGAAGTTCTGAAGTTCGAGGACTACCCTGACCCGGTTCCGGGTCCGGGCGAGGTGCTGGTGCGGGTTGCCGCCTCGAGCGTCAATCCGATCGACTACAAACGGCGTGCCGGGTTAACGAAAGACTTTTATCCGATGAAGTTCCCGGGCCTCATCGGAGTCGACATGGCGGGCACCGTGGTCAAGCTCGGGCCCGGAGTGACAGACTTTTCCGTCGGCGACCAGGTGTTCGCTATGGCGGACAATACTTACGCCGAGCTTTGTGTAGTAAAAGCAGCAGTCCTGGCGAAGGTTCCCAAGGGTCTCGATTTGATCCAGGCGGCAGCGCTGCCGCTGGTCACGGTGACCGGCAACCAGCTCCTTGCAGCGACGGGAATCAAAGCGGGCCAGACGGTTCTGGTCGCAGGCGCCGCAGGAAATGTCGGGCGTTCCGCGGTATTCACGGCGAAGGACCGCGGGGCAATTGTAATCGCGGGCGTATTGAAGAAGCAGATGGACGAGGCGAAAACCATCGGCGCAGATCAGGTGGTGGCAACCGACGACGACACTGCGATTGCGAATCTTCCGCCGCTCGATGCGGTGGCGGATACGGTTGACGGAACCACCGCCCAGAAGCTGATCGCCAGGGTCAAGCCAGGAGGAGTCTACGCTTCAGTCGTCGGGCTCCCGCAGAACGCCGCGCAGTATCCATCGGTAAAGGTGGTGCACGTATTCTCGAAATTCGACAGGAAGACTCTCGAGTACATGGCCGAAGCGGTGCGCGATGGCAAGCTGGTGATCCCGATTGGTGAGAAACTGCCGCTCCGTGACGCAGCCGAGGCCCAGGCAACGGCAGAAAAGGGTGGTATCGGAAAGATCCTGCTGGTGGCGTAACAAATATTTTGCGAACAGAGGACGCAAAGGAATTCGGAATGAAAAAGGATGTGCGCGGAATCAACCCCGCTTCGAAGCCCAGTGGCGATGGATGTGTGGAATGCCTGGCGTCACTGAAAGGCTGGTGGCTGCATCTCCGCCGGTGTGCGGAGTGTGGACACATCGGGTGCTGCGACAGTTCTCCCAGCCAGCATGCATCGAAGCACGCGGCCGAAACGGGGCATCCGATCATCGCCAGCTTCGAGCCGGGTGAGCACTGGTTCTACGATTACGAGACGCAGGGGATGATCAGAGGAGAGAAATTGCTCCCGCCCCACGCGCATCCCGAAAGTCAGCCCGCACCAGGACCAGCAGGGAGGGTGCCGGCTAACTGGGAGTCGCTGCTGCACTAGATGGCGTCGATCATTTCTTGTAGATGGGACCCGGACCAGGGACGCATTTGTAAATGACCACCGTATTGAAAGGAGCTGCGAATGAGCGCGGTCGAAGTCGCACAGAAGAGCTATGAGATGCCCCCGAAAGAAGGGATCAGCATCGCGCATTTTCTCACCGTCGCCGACATCAACCGATCGGCTCACTACTACGAAAAGGTTTTCGGCGCTGTCATTCTGAGCCTGGGTGATGGCAACGCGCCTGGGTATCTTCAGCTTGCGAATATCTGGATGATTCTGAACGTTGGCGGCGGACCGACCCCGGATAAGCCAACCGTATCGCTCAGCGTCCCCGACCCGAATCACCTCAACAGCTTTTTGAATTTCCGCGTTGCAGATATCCAGGCTTGCTATCAGTTATGGAAAAGTCGGGGAGCAGAGTTCATCACGGCGCCGATCCCCAAGTACGGCGAGATACGCTGCTACATCCGCGACCCCGATGGCTACATCATCGAAGTGGGACAAAGCACCGACCTCACCTACGGTTAGCACTCGGCCCGAATGGGATTCGGATTGAAACGGATGTTTTCCTGAGGACTTCCGGCCTGCAGTATCGAGCCGGTGATTTGGTCCTGATGGATACGTTCGTCCTGGGGATTCGTCCTCGCGCTTCTTTCGCTTTTCAAAAAAGGAGAACAACAATGGCGACTAAAGGAAAAATCCTGGTGCTGGTATCGAGCGGTCGTGGCTTGCCCCTGAAAGACGGTAAGGTTTATACCGGCGCGGGCTACTATCTCAACGAGCTTACGGTTCCGGTTCGCGCCCTCATGAAGGAGGGCTATGAAATCACTTTCGCCAACCCCAAAGGCAACGCGCCCCAGGTGGATGTGCACTCAGAGGTCGCCGATTTCTTCGGCGGGGACGCGGCCAAGCTTCAGGACTATATGTTATTCCGCGACGGCCTGACCGGGCTCAGAGATCCAACCCGCATCGCGGATGTCATCGCATCAGGGCTGGATCAATATGACGCTGTTTTCGTCCCCGGCGGCCATGGTCCGATGATCGATCTTCTCGACGATCCCAATGCCGGCATAGTGATGAGACACTTTCACGAAACATCCAAACCTACAGCAGTGCTCTGTCATGGCCCGATTTCACTTCTCTCCGCTCTTCCGAATTCGAAGGAAGTGGTTGCTGCACTGAGCGCCGGCGATGGCGCCGGAGCGCACGCAAAGGCTAAGGGCTGGATCTATGCCGGGTATAAGATGACTATCTTTTCTACGGCGGAAGAGCAGCAGCGGGAACCCATTGAGATTGGTGGCAAGGTTCTCTTCTACCCGGACTTCGCCTTGAGTACGGCGGGCGGTGACGTAAGTGTGCTCGCTCCATGGACGAGTTATGTCGTTCAGGATCGCGAGTTGATGTCAGGTCAGAACCCATTCTCCGATTACGCGCTTCTGAAACTTCTTCTGCCAGCACTCAACGAGAGGAAGAAAGTGGTTTCAGCGGCATGAGAATCGGAGACGCCCGGAAGGAGCCGATTGAGAGAGGGCCGGGAGGGCGGATATATCGGTGAAAACTACGTTCGGCGGTTTTTCGCTGATGCCGCCTGAAACTTAGGCAGGTGTGACCCACCCGCCTGGATGAGCACTGCTCGTCGGAACTGGAGCTGTCAATGAGCGTACAAGTCGGACAAAATAGCTATGAGATGCCCCCGCACGAGGGGTTCACTTTCACCCATTTCATCACCGTGGCCGACATAGACCGATCGGCTGATTTCTATGAAAAAGTCTTCGGCGGCCGCGTTCTGAGCAGAGGTGACAGCAAGGGTGCGTCCGGGCACATTCAGATCGCGAATACCTGGCTGATCGTCAACGTCGGCGGCGGCCCCACCCCGGACAAGCCGTCGATAACCCTCAGTGTCCCTGCCGATCAGGATAAGGTCAGCAGCTTCCTGAATATCCGCGTTGCAGATATCCAGGCGTGCTATGAGTTATGGAAAAGCCGAGGAGCCGAGTTCATCACCGAGCCGATCCAGAAGTACGGAGAGATACGCTGCTACATTCGCGATCCTGACGGTTACATCATCGAAGTGGGACAGACCACCGGCCTGACGTAAGAACGGTTGCCCGAAATCGCAAGTCATCGAGATGCAGTTGATCGAAGCAGAGCTTGCTGTGAAGGAGAAAACACCATGCCTGAATTTGAGAAGAACTCTGTAGCGCAGGAACAACAGCAACCGAAGATAGAGGCACGCACCTCCGTCGAACGTGCCGCCGGCTTTACCATCGTCGTCGCAGCCGTGGCGGTGCTCGCAGCCCTCGGCGTTCACGCTCAGGACAAGTACTTGCTCCGATCGCCGAGCGGAATCGCGTTCTCCGATTTCAGAGGATACGAAGACTGGGCGGTGGTCTCCTCCGCCCGAACCGAACAAATACTCAAGGTGATCGTCGCCAATCCGACCATGATCAAGGCATTCAAGGCGGGCTTTCCCGGCAATGGCCAGCCTTTCCCGGATGGCTCCATGATCGTAAAACTCCAGTGGACGCAGAAGAAGAGCACAGAGGCCCCCTTCGCCGTGGATGTGCCCGACACCTTTAGCCAGGCTTTTGTGATGGAAAAGGACAGCAAGAGGTTTCCGAGCAGCGGCGGTTGGGGATATGCGGTGTTCAACTACGCACCCGCATCGGACAAATTCACGGCCGACTCCAAAAGCTTCTCAAACTGCGGATACGCGTGCCATACGCCCGTGAAGGCGAAGGACTATATATTCCACCCGTACCAGAAGCGTTGAACCGCACCTGCCCCGACGTCGGGTACCCTTACCGCGTCACAATCACTTCGTACAAATTATCTTTCGCCAGCAAAAATTTAAACCCGCTCCATCCGCGGAACAGCTGCTCGATCTTCCGGTTCGTATATACCCGCAGCACCGGATACGGCTCCGACTCCTGCATCTCGATCTCCGAAGTCCCCGTCAGGTGGTACCGGCAATACTCCGTGTAAGGCCCCTGTGGCTTGGAGTGGAAAATTGCCAGCACCTTGCCGTCCTTCAGCGTCGCATCCTTCAGCCGCGCAACCAGCGCCTCAATCAATCCATCGGGAATGTAATCGAGCGTCGCCCACAGCAGCACCACATCGAATTGCCGCCCGTGAAAATTCAGGTTCTGCTCGAAGAACCCGTCCACATCGAACCGCGGCGGTTCGCCCTCCTCCAGCGGCGGCAGCTTCCATTCCGCTCGCAGCGACTCATGCACCACATCGGCCATGTACACGCTGTGGCCCATTTCCGTCAGAAAGTTGATGTTCTGCGGCGACGTCGGCCCAATGTCCAGCACCCGCAGTCCGTTCCCCTGTTCCGCGCGCAGATGCTTCAGCATCGCCTCCCATCCGCTCGAGTGCCGCGGAATCCGCGGGCCCGTCAGCAGCGTCGGCCGCGGGCCTCCCTCCTCTTTCTTTCTCCGGAATAGCCCCACCATCCCCACTCCTGCACCCTCGTTCCTGGATTGTAACGGCTCCAGCATTCTTTCATCACACTTGAATGAAAAGGGGGTGGGGGATGAGGCTATTTAGCCTCTTCTTCAACCGTGTCGCCTTCACCAGGCGCGAGGAACAGGTTCTCTTCCAGACCATGTTGCCTGGTGTACAAGTCGTAATACCGTCCGCCAAGCGCGTAAAGGCTCGCATGCGTGCCGCGCTCGACGATTAAGCCGCCTTCGACGACCAGAATCTGTTCCGCTCTGCGAATGGTCGACAGACGGTGCGCGATCACAAACGTCGTTCGACCCTGCATCAGATAGCTGAGACCCTGCTGAATCATCGCTTCCGATTCCGAATCGAGCGACGACGTCGCTTCGTCGAGAATCAGGATGCGCGGGCTGGCCAGAATCGCGCGCGCAATCGAAAGCCGCTGGCGCTGGCCGCCGGAAAGCTTCACGCCGCGCTCGCCAACAATCGTGTCATAGCCTTCCGGAAAACGTTCCGCAAACTCATCCACACGCGCAATGCGGCAGGCGTTCAGAAATTCCTCATCGGTCGCATCCGGATGCGAAAACATCACGTTCTCGCGAATCGTGCCATCGAACAGAAACGACTCCTGCAGCACCACACCCAGCTGTGATCGGTAGCTGTCCAGCCGCACCGTCGACAAATCCACGTCGTCGACCAGCACCATGCCAGTGTCCGGTTTGTGGAACGCGCACACCAGGCTGATGATCGTCGATTTGCCCGAACCGGAAGATCCAACCAGCGCGGTTACCGTTCCAGGCTGCGACTCGAATGAAATGCCATGCAACACCGGCTTATCTTTTTCGTACGCGAAATGCACATCGTCAAAGCGCACATCGCCGACGATTTCACCCAGCGTGTTCACTCGCGCCGGATCGGCAAACTCATCCCGCTCGCCTAAAATCTCCATCGTGCGGTCGATGCCCGCGACTGCTTCCGTCAACTGCGTGCCGATGTTCACCACCTGGATTACCGGCGCAATCATGAACGCCAAAAACATCGTGTACTGGATGTAATCGCCGGGGCCCATGCGGTGCTGCATGGCCAGATGACCGCCCAGCAGCATCACCAGGCCGCCCACAATGCCCAGCACCGTTGTTGCCGCCATCGACAGCAGGCTCGTGGCCGTCAGCGACCGCATCACGTTGTCCAGCAGCCGCAGAACGCCGACCGTAAACACTCCTGCCTCACGCTGCTCCGCGTAATAGCCCTTTACGACGCGTACGCCGCCGAGTGATTCGGTCAGCCGTCCAGTCACTTCGCCGGTGATCTTTGCGCGCTCGCGGAAAATTGGCCTGATCGTCTTGAACGCCTTCTGCAGAATGAACACAAATCCGAGAATCACGGAAAACACGATCAGCGTCATGCGCGGGCTGCGATGCAGCAAAAAAACGAACGACATCGCTGCCGTCAGCAGTCCACCCACAAACTCCACCAGTCCCGTGCCGATCAGGTTCCGTACTCCCTCCACGTCGTTCATGATGCGCGACACCAGCACGCCGGTCCGATTCGCATCGTAAAAGCTCACCGCCAGACGTCCCACATGCTGCTGCACCTGCTGACGCAGCTCCGTGATCATCCGCTGCGCCGCCTTCGACAGCAATTGCGTATTGGAGAACGACGTCACTGCCTGAATCAGCGTGGCCAGGAATACGGCCATCACCAGCGGCACCAGCTTCTCCGCGTGATGTCGGGTCAGCACCTGATCGACAAACGGTTTGGAAAGAAAAGGCAGCGTCAGACCGGCCACACGGTTGATCACCACCAGCAGCAGCCCCAGCAGCAGCAGCCATTTCCGCGGCCGCACCAGCTTCCAAACCTCCGGCATCGCCTTTTTCAGGTTTGGCTTCTTCTTCGGCGTGTCGGCGCCGGTGCGCGCGCGCGCCCGATTACCGCCACCGCGTTCACCGCTGGGCAACGAACCGAATCGGAGGGACGAAGACATAAAAGGTCAGCACACAGCTAGGCAGCCGCTGGTGTTCTCCTTGCCTTGATGAACGAGCGCACGCAAAGGAGCACATAAATCAGCAGCATCACCGACATTGCGGCCTTATCTTCAACCGCAACCGGCCGCGCAAACGCGTGACCTCTTTCCAGCTGAATGAAATCCCAGATGCTCTTCGCGGTCGCCAGAAAACCCAGCGCGCCCAGCGTGACCGCAATATGCATCACGAGCATGCGTCGCTTCTGGTTTTCGGTTCGCGCCAGCAATCCCAGGATGCTCAGCACGATTCCGAGATACGCCGGAATCAGCGCGGTCGGCGCGTGTCTGCCGGTCGCGGCCCAAACCACGACGCCGAGCAAGAACAACAGCACCCCGAAAAGGATCGTCACCTTCGCCATTGAGCCTCCAGTGTTTCCAACAGTCTACTGGAGGTTCGCCAGCTTATCGTTGGATTCTCGCTGAACCACCCTGCGCAAACGCGCGCACCTGGTCGAGCGTCGCCATCGTCGTATCGCCTGGAAACGTCGTCAGCAGCGCGCCGTGCGCCCATCCGAGCTTCGTGGCCTCTTCAGGATCGGCGCCGGAGAGCAGACCGTAGAAAAATCCCGCGGCAAATCCATCGCCGCCGCCAACACGATCGTAAACGTCCAGCTCAGCCGTTGGAGCCGTGTAGCCTTTGCCGCTCACCCATGAAACCGCGCTCCAGCTATGCCGATTCGTCGAATGCACCTCGCGCAGCGTCGTCGCTACGGCTTTTACCTGCGGATGCTTCTTGACGACCTTGTCGATCATTGCGAAGAAGGCAGCAGGATCGAGCTTCGATTTCGCCTTCTCCTCGACTTTCGGCCCTTCGATGCCCAAACCCTTCTGCAAATCCTCTTCGTTGCCCACCAGCACATCAACATGCTCGACGATGCGCGCAATCACCTCAACAGCGCGATCGGCGCCGCCGCTCACTTTCCACAGCTTTTCGCGGAAGTTCAGGTCGAACGACGTAACGGCGCCGGCGTTCTTCGCGGCGATCATCATTTCAACCGCGAGCTGCGCCGTCGTCGGCGAGAGCGCGGCAAAAATTCCGCCGCTGTGCACCCAGCGGACGCCACCTGCAAAAATCGCCTTCCAGTCGAAATCTCCAGGCTTCAGCTGCGCGGCAGCCTCGTTGCAGCGGTTGTAGAAAACCACCGGCGCGCGCACGCCAAAACCGCGGTCGCTGTAGACGGTCGCCATATTCGGTCCAGTCACGCCATCGTGCCGGAAATGCCGATAGAAGGGGCGCACGCCCATCGCGCGCACGCGTTCTGCGATCAGATCGCCAATCGGGTAATCCACCATCGCGCTCGCAATGGCCGTCTTCATCTCGAAGCAATCCGCCAAGTTTGCCGCCACGTTGAACTCACCGCCGCTGACGTGAATCCGGCATTGCGTCGCCTTGCGAAAAGGAATGATGCCCGGATCGAGCCGGTGCACCAGAGCTCCGAGCGATAAAAAGTCCAGGTCACCATCTTTGCGGATCGTCAGCGCGCTCGCCATCGTTCACCTCAGAAGATAATGTCGACCACAGTCAACATCTTTAACCCGCCGCTTTCCGCACATCATCGAGAACCTGCTGCGGCGTCCAGTCGTTTCCCGGATACCACTTGAAAATCTTGCCGTCGGGCCCAATTACTACCGTCGAAAGCGAGTGTGTAATCGTTCCATCCTTCTCAGGCGTCGCGCCTACGTCGAAAAACTCCAGCACCTTCGGCAGCTCCTTTTCCGTCGGCGCGGCAAAGTCCCAGTGCGCGAACGTCTCCTTCGTGTAGTTGCCTGTGTAAGCGCCACCATAACTGCGCAGAACCTGCGGCGTATCGTATTTCGGATCGAAGCTCACGCTCACCAGATGCGTCTTTGCAAACAGCTTCGGATCCTTCACGAGGGCTTTGTCGATATCCGCGAAGTTTCGGCTCATCCGTACGCAGAAGTTCGGCAGCGGGCAGCGTGTGTAGATGAACGTCAGCAGCACCACTTTGCCGCGCCACTCTGCCAGATGCACGGCGTGTCCATCCTGATTGCGAAACCCGAAGTCCGGCACGGCTTCGCCGGGTTCGAGATCGTTGTAGGTCACTGCTGGTTTGTAATCCGGCTTCGCCTGCGCGACCACGTCAATCTCGTCCAGCACATCGGCGTCGGCGGTGGCCGTCAACGTCGCGGTAATAGTATCGCCGGGATGCAGTTCGCTCGCGATGTTTGGCTGCGCCAGCGTATATGGCATCGTCATAGCGTCCATGTAGCCGGGAATCGCGTCCGCATCCACTGTTACCGAGCCGGTTTTCGCGTCGCTCGAAACTACGATACCGCGGATGTGATACTTCTTCGCAGCCGCCTGCTGCGAACTCGTCCGCGCGCCTGCGCCGGGTTTTCCCGAACTACGACATCCCGCAAAAAACACAACCACCGCCAGGACTGCAGCGGTGGAAATGAGGGCACGGAGTTGCTTCACCCATCAGTTTACACTTTGATAGACGTTTCCCTATGCCGTTCGCCCGCCCTGTTGCCGACGCGCTCCGGCGCGGCGCCACCATCATCGCCGCCAGTCCTCGCGCCGCGCGCAATCTTCGTCTTCGATTCGCCGAAGATCAGCGTGCGGCCGGTCTTTCCATTTGGGCCACTCCTGCAATCCTCGACTGGGACACCTGGCTTCGGGGCCTGTGGCGCGACTACGCGTTTGCCGCCCCTAATGCACCGATGCTCCTCACTCCGCTTCAGGAGCAGGTTCTGTGGAAGCGGGCGCAGCGCGATGACGCTGGCCTTGTAATTTCGCCGGAATCGATGGCTGCGCTCGCCATGGAGGCCTGGGCTCTGTTGTCGGCCTACAATGCGCATGCGGCCCGACAATTGCCGTGGGACCAGACCGACGCCGAGCGCTTCCGGAACTGGGCTGCCGACTTCGAGCGCACCTGCGCGCGGCAGCGATGGCTCAGCGCCAGCCTGCTTGAATCGAGGCTCGCGTCTGCGCTGGCCTCCGGCGCAGCCCTCGCAGTTCCGCCCGAGATCCTTCTCGTGGGCTTTGACCGCATTACGCCCGCCCAGCGCGATCTCCTGGCGACACTTGAGTCTCGCGGCGCCATTATTACTGACTTCCATTCTGAAACCTCGTCGGCGCCGGAAGAAACTCATCGTCGCTGGGTCGCCGGCGACGATCAGCGCCAGGAGGTTGCTGCGTGCGCCGGCTGGGCGCGCAATCTGTTGACGGAAAATCCTCAAACCCGCATCGGCGTAATCGTTCCCTCCATTTCCACCGCTCGCGGTGAAATCGACCGCGCCTTTCGCAGAATTCTTCTTCCGGCCAGCGAAGACATCCGCCAGCCCTCCACGCCTCTGCCGTGGGAGTTTTCGCTCGGCCAGCCCCTCGCCGGCGTTCCCGCCGTCCGCGCCGCCCTTCTTCTGTTGCGCTGGATCGCCCAGCCTCTACGCGAGGAGCAGATCTCCTGGCTTATGCTCTCCGGATTCGTCGCTGACACCGTTACAGATCATCTCGCACTCGCTGCGCACGATGCGCGCCAACGCCGCTACGGCGTGCTCTCTCCGGAAGAGTCTCTCACTGGCTTCCGCGAGTCGTTGCGGAGGGCGCCTGCTCTCGGATCGCTCCAGCGGCAACTCTACGATTTGGCGCGATCCGTTGAGAGCAAGCAAGTCCTCTCCAGTTCTCGTCTGGCTTCGGCGTGGGCGGATCTCGTCCCGCAGATCCTCGACCGGGCTGGATGGCCGGGCGAGCGCGCGGCCGACTCCGTGCAGTACCAGGCTCTGCAGCGCTGGCAACGCCTCCTCGACGATATCGCGCTCCTCGACTTTGACGGAAGCAGGTTCCCCTGGGTCGAGTTCATCGATCTTCTGGACCTCGAGGCGCAGCGCGTCATCTTCGCGCCGGAGTCGCACGACGCGCCAATTCAAATCATGGGCCCATTTGAGTCCTCAGGCCTCGAATTCGATGCGATCTGGTTTCTCGGAACCGACGACACGGCGTGGCCCCAGCGCGGCCGCCTTCATCCGCTGATGCCATCCACCTTCCAGCGCCAGTTCGGGATGCCGCACGCGACACCGGAAGATGACTGGAACCTCGCGCACCTCGCGACCGCGCGGCTGCTCTCCAGTGCTCCGCGCGTGATTTTTAGCTTTCCCCAGCGCGATAAGGATGCTGAACTGCGGCCATCGCCGCTGATCGCCCGCTTATTTTCTGCGGATGCGCAGCCGGAGACAGCTGACGGCTTTGACGGAGTGACGGATCCAGCTCGCGCTCTCTCCTTCGAAGAAATCGCCGACGACTCCGGGGTCCTGGCGTGGCCCGTCGAACAAAATGCCGGCGGCGCCGATGTGCTGAAGCGCCAGGCCGCCTGCCCTTTCCAGGCTTTCGCGGCAAAGCGTCTGCGCGCCGAAGCTCTCGACGAAACGGAGTGGGGCATCAGCCCTTCGGTGAAGGGAAAACTCCTGCACACCGTCATGCAGCGCCTCTTTTCCGCGGACGAGCCCATGCGGCTTCGCACGCGTGACGATCTTGTCGCCGCCATTGCTGCAAATCAGCTCGAGGGCGTCCTCGATGTACATATCGACGCATCCATTCGCACCCAGTTCGGCACAGCTCCTGCCCCCTGGCAACAAGCCTGCCTCGCCGCCGAAAAGCGCCGGCTCAAAACCCGTATCATGGCCTGGCTCGAACTCGAGGCAGGACGTCAACCGTTCACCGTCGAAGCCTGCGAACGCCGCCTTGAAGACGTTCGAGTCGGAGATCTTCATCTCAATCTTCGCGCCGACCGCATCGATCAGCTAGCCGACGGCAGCCGCATGCTGCTCGACTACAAGACTGGCCTCGTCTCACCTTCCAGCTGGGATGGCAATCGCCCCGAAGACCCGCAGCTTCCGCTCTACGCCGCTTATGGCAACGTGGAAAGTGTCAGCGGCATCGTTTTCGCGCGAATTCGCGCCGGCAAAATCGACTTTGAGGGCCGCGTCCGCGACGCCCACGCGCAGCTTTCCGAAGCTATCGGCGCGAAAAAAGCCATCGTCACGGATCCTTATTCCGACGCGATGCGAGATGCATGGGCAGTCGGTCTCGAAAGCCTCGCCGATGAATTCCGCGAAGGCCAGGCTGCTGTCCATCCACTCCCGCATGCGTGCGACCACTGCGGGTTCCATTCGCTCTGCCGCGTCGCGGAGTTGCACCTCGCCACTGCGGCCGTCGATGAAGAGGACGAGGAGGTCGGCAATGAGTGAACTTCTCACCGATGCTCCTGCCGATGCCGCGGCCCGCGACCTCGCGCTCGAGATCGACCGCTCGGTCATTGTTCAGGCGCCCGCCGGCTCCGGCAAAACCGACCTGCTCACCCGCCGCTATCTGCGCCTGCTCGCCGTGGTTGACGAGCCTGAGGAGATTCTCGCCATCACCTTCACGCGCGCGGCTACAGCGGAGATGCGCGGCCGCATCCTGCGCGACCTCGAAGCCGCCGCCGGGAGGCGCAGGTTCGAATCGGAAGATGCCGAGCGCATCGCCAGCGCACGCGAGGCCGTGGCTAATGCCGAACGCCGTGGCTGGAAAATCTTCGATCATCCGCAGCGCCTGGCCATCGAAACCATCGATTCCGTTTGCCTTCGCATCGCCCACGACCGCCCGCTGCTGGCGCGTCTCGGCGGACATTTCCAGCCGGTCGAACAGGCCGAGCCGCTGTATGCTCTCGCCGCGCGTCGCACCCTCGAGCGCCTCGGCGGCCCCGAACTCGCGCTTGATCGAGCCCTGTCCCAGCTTCTCGACCTTCGCGACAACCGCCTCTCCGACTGCCAGTCGCTGATCGCAAAAATGCTCGAGGTGCGCGACCAGTGGGTCCACGCCTTTCCCCTCTCCGGGCAAATGGATGAAGAGGATTGGAACAATCTTCGCGTCCAGCTCGAAGCACCGTTTCATCATGAGATTCGCCGTGTAGTCGGCGAGGTGCATCGGCTGCTCTCGTCCGAGCCGCTGCACCTGCAGTTGATGGAGTCGGCGCAATACGCCTGTGCGCAAGGCAACGACAAGATCAGCTTGCTCGCGGGTGTGCCTGCTCTTTCGGCTTCCATGCCCATCGAGCACTGGCGCTGCCTCGCTGACTTTCTGCTCACCAAAGATGGCGAGTGGCGCAGAGATTTCCGAGCACCTGATGGTTTCCCCACAGAGAAAAAGGGCGGCCCCGCTGCACGCCGCGCAAAGGAGAAAATCGAGTTTGTGCAGACGCGGCTTCGCCAAATTCCGGAGCTGAATGCGCTGCTTCGCTCGATTCGTCGGCTGCCGCCCGCCACCTACACCGAAGCGCAATGGACCACCCTCCGCAACGTCTTCACCGTGCTCCGGCAGGCAGTTGCTGACCTGCGAGTCGTTTTCGCCGAGAAGAACCAGGTCGACTTCACCGAAATATCCCTGGCCGCAATACAAGTGCTCAAAGAAACTCCGGAGCGCGCGCTCGACATCGCCGGCAACATCCGCCATCTGCTCGTCGATGAGTTTCAGGACACGTCACGCCGACAGCACGAACTTGTGTCAGCGCTGCTGCACGCCTGGGAGCCGGGCGAAGGCCGCACCGTCTTTCTCGTCGGCGATCCCATGCAGTCCATCTACATGTTTCGCCAGGCCGAAGTCGAGCTCTTCACCCAGGTCCGCGAGCGTGGCATCGGCCCGGAAAACAATCGCCTGCTTTGTGAACCGGCACAGCTCACGGTCAACTTCCGTTCACATGCGGGGTTAACCGAACCACTGAACCGAATCTTCGACCTTATCTGCGCCGAACAAGCCCCTTCCGGAGCCGCCTCCGTGCCTTTCGTGCGCGCAACATCACCCGCGTCCGCGTCCCTCGCCCAGCCCGCGCTCCACCTCCATCCACAGATCATCGGTACGGCCGATCGCCGGCCGACCCTCGAAATGCAGGAAGAAGCCGCGCGTCGCGAAGCCTTCGAAGTCCTCGAAGTTCTCGATCACCATCTCCCGGCCATCGAGCATGCGCGCGCCACCGGCGGTGAATATCGTGTTGCGATCCTGGTCCGAGCCCGCACCCACCTTGCCCAGATTGTCCCCCTGCTCCGCGAGCGCGAAATCCCCTTCCGCGCGGTCGAAATCGAACACCTCGGCGAGCGCCAGGAGCTGCTCGATCTGCGCGCTCTCACCCGCGCTCTGCTGCATCCCATGGATCGCATCGCGTGGCTCTCCGCATTACGGGCTCCATGGTGCGGCCTCACGCTCCCCGACCTCCACGGGCTCACCGGCTCCGACGATTCCGCATGCAAAGATCTCTCCGTCCTGGAGCTCATCGAGCATCATCAGCATCTTCTTTCCGCAGACGGCCGGCGCCGTCTCACGCGCACGGCCGAGATTCTTCGCCGTGCGCTCGACCTCCGCTGGCGCCAGTCTGAATCGCCATCGTTCTCCTCCTGGATTGAGCGGACCTGGCGGACGCTCGGCGGCCCAGCCTGCATCGATGCTGCGGCCCGAGAGAATACCGAGGTCTTTTTCTCTCTTCTCGACGCTGTCGCCCCCGACGGTCTCGCCGCACTTAGCAGCAATTTCGACGTCGAATTCGACCGTCTCTTCGCCCAACCCGATCCGGCCGTCAGCGAGCGCTGCGGCATCCAGGTGATGACCATCCACAAGGCCAAGGGTCTCGGCTTCGATGTCGTCCTCGTTCCGGGTCTCGATCGCAAATCGTCATCCGATCCCAATCCACTGATCTGCTCGCTCGAGCGCGCCAATCCCTGGAGCGGCGAACCGGAATTTCTGGTCGCCCCCATCGGCCTGCAGGGTGAGGATACCGAACCTCTCTACCGCTGGGTGCGCAAACAGCGGCAGATTCGCTTCGACGAAGAACGCAAGCGACTGCTCTACGTGGCCTGCACGCGTGCCCGCAGCGAGCTGCATCTTTTCGGCACCGCAGCCGCAAACAGAACCGGCGTCTCTTTTCAGAACAAGGACAGCCTCCTCGCAACCGCATGGCCCGCACTCCGCGGTGAGTTCGAGGCGTACGAGCAGCCAGCGGCCCAGGTCGCCACTCCCGCACCGATAATTCCTTTCCCCGCTCCTGGGATACTCGAAGAAATCGCGGCCGCCGTGGAACCCTCTTCGCGTCTTACTCTCCGCCGCCTGCTTCTCGACGCCGATCCCTTCTCCCCGACTTCAAATGTAACCGTCGCGGGATCATTGTCGGTGAGCGATCCGGCTACACCCGAATTCGTTCGTCCTGAAGGCTCTCGGCAGTCGCGTCTCGTTGGTTCCGTCGTCCACACTCTGCTCGAGCGCCTCGGTCCCCAACTCGCGAGCACCCCGGCGGACCAGCTCCGCGCTCGCGTTACATCATTGCTCCGGGCTGCTGCCCTTACCGGTGAAGCCCTCAGATCGGTCACCGACTCGGTGACAAAAATGCTTCTCGATTGCGTCCAGGACCCCGTGTGCCAATGGATTCTTTCTCCTCATGCCGAGGCGCAGTCTGAAGCCTCGTGGACGAGCTTCGTCCCGGGCGAATCGCGCACTCGCACCCTGCGTGCCGACCGCGTCTTTCGCGCCGGGCTCAAGCCTCTGCAGGAGGGTTCAGATTTTCTCTGGGTCATCGACTACAAAACCAGTAGCCGAGCCCCATCAGGCGCTCTGTTCCTGGCCGCCGAGCGCGCCATCTACGCTCCGCAACTGCGCGCCTATGCGAGCGCGCTCCGTGCTCTTCACGGCGCTGATACTCCTCTTCGCCTGGGTCTGTATTATCCCGCTATTACCGCGCTGGACTATTGGGATCCGGACCACGAATAAGAGCGCTGGGTCCGCGCGGATCCCGGCCTTTTCGAAGATTAGTGCGGCCCGCCGCGCTGGCTGTTTCCGGCGGCGCCAACATTGTGCCGCACGTCCGCGCCCCGCACCCAGAAGATCACATCCTCGGCGATGTTGGTTGCGTGGTCGGCCACCCGCTCCAGCGCTCGCGAAATCATCAGCGCGTTCAGCGCCTGCGGCGCCAGACCAGGCTCCTTCTTCATCAGGTTCAGCAGCGTGTAGTGCGCGGCTCCATTCAGCTTGTCCACGCTGTCGTCCATCTTGAGCACGGCCTCGGCCATGTCCGCATCGCCCTCGATAAATGCCTGCAGCGATTTGCGCACCATCCCGCTGGCCAGGTTCGCGATGCGGGGAATGTCGATCGGCAATTCTGCGGCGGGAAACGCCTGCAGCTCCCGGACCCGATCGCTGATGACCCGCGCCGAATCGCCCACCCGCTCCACGTCCGCATTGATCTTGATCACCGACAGTATGAACCTGAGGTCAATGGCCATCGGCTGCTCCATCGCCAGCAGATCCAGCGCCATCTGATCGATCTCCCGCTCCAGCCGGTTGATCGCCATTTCGCCGCGATCCACAAGGTCGCACACCGAAAGGTCGCGCACCCGATACGCTTCTACCGCGCGCTGGATCGACTGCTCGGCCATGCCCGCCATCACCAGCAGCTTTTCCTTCAGATCGTCGAGGTTTTGTTGGAAGCGGATGCGCGCCATTATCCAAACCTGCCCGTGATGTAATCTTCCGTCCGCTTGTCCCCGGGGTTGGTAAATATTTTGTGCGTCGAATCGAACTCGACAAGCCTTCCGTTCAGGAAGAACCCGGTGCGCTCGGCTACGCGCGCCGCCTGCTGCATATTGTGCGTCACAATCACGATCGTGTACTGCGACTTTAGCTGGAAAATCAGGTCTTCGATCTTCGCGGTCGATACTGGATCGAGCGCCGATGCGGGCTCATCCATCAGCAGCACTTCCGGGTCCACAGCCAGCGCTCGCGCGATGCATAGCCGCTGCTGCTGGCCGCCGGAAAGGCTTGCGCCGGATTTTTTCTTCAGATCGCTCTTCACTTCGTCCCACAGCGCTGCATGTTTCAGCGAGCGCTCCACCACCTCGTCCAGTGCGCGCCGGTTGCGAAAGCCATTCAGACGCAGCCCTGAGGCGACATTCTCGTAAATCGACATCGTGGGAAACGGGTTCGGCCTCTGGAATACCATCCCGATACGCCGCCTCACCTCCACCGCCGACGTCTCGCTGTAGATGTCCTGCCCCCCAACCTTCACTTCTCCGGTCACCCTGGCGATCGGGTTGGTCTCGTGCATTCGGTTCAGGCAGCGCACAAACGTCGATTTGCCACAGCCCGAAGGCCCAATCAGCGCGGTGGCCTCGTTCGCCGGAATGTGCAGCGTGATTTCCAGCAGCGTGTGATTAGTCCCGTACCACGCGTTCAGGTTGTTCACCTCGATGCTGACACCCATGCTCAGTTGGCCCCTTTCAGCACGCCGCGTGAGGTCACATACCGGACCAGAGAAACCGAAACCACAATCAGCGCGATCAGCACCAGCGATCCGGCCCACGCCAGCCGATGCCACTCATCGTAGGGCCCCAGCGCGTAGACATAAATCTGCAGCGGCAGCGCCTCGATCGGCTGCCGCAGGCTGGTGCTCCAGAAATCGTTACCCAGCGCGGTGAACAGCAGCGGCGCCGTCTCTCCGGCCACACGCGCAAAGGCCAGCATACAGCCGGTAATCACGCCTGGCATTGCCGTCCGCAGCGTGATCGACAGCACCGAGCGCCACGCCGGAACCCCCAGTCCCAGAGCCGCTTCGCGAATCGACAGCGGCACCATCAGCAGCATCTCTTCGGTGGTCCGCGCCACCGTTGGAATCATCATGATTCCCAGCGCCACGCCGCCTGCGAATGCCGAAAATCCCTTCTGCGGCACGACGATCAGCGCGTAGATCGAAATCCCCATCACAATGGACGGCACTCCATTCAGTACATCCGCCGTAAACCGCGCCACATTCGAAAGTGTCGTACCCCGCCCGTATTCCGACAGGTAAATTCCCGCGGCAATCCCCACTGGCACGCCAAGCGCGCTGGCCAGCACCAGCAGCACTCCGGATCCCACAATGGCGTTCGCCATGCCTCCCCCGGTTTCGCCCACAGGCGCCGGCAGCTTCGTAAAGAAATTCAGGTTCAGCGAACTTGCGCCCTTGTAGACCAGATCGATAAAGATCGCTACCAGCGGCGCGATCACCAGGACCGTTGCCAGCACCGCCAGCCCCGACGCCATGTGGTTGGCAACCCATCGCCAGTGGCGATTTGCAGCGCTCGACCTTGGTTGTTTGGCCATATTCCGCTTTCCGGGCCGCGCTCAGGCCTCTCTCGCCGGCGTGCCACGGGTCACAGCCCATACCAGCAGACGCGCGCAAATGTTCACCACAATCGTTACCAGAAACAGCGCGAGCCCGATCTCGATCAGCGCGCTGCGGTACGTATCGTCCGAAGCTTCTGCGAACTCATTCGCAATCACGCTGGCCATGGTTGCCGCCGGCGCCAGCAGCGACTTCGAGATGGTCGGGCTGCTGCCGATTACCATCGCTACCGCCATGGTCTCGCCCAGCGCGCGGCCCAGCCCCAGAATGATCGACCCCACGATGCCGATGCGCGCGTTGCGCAGCACCCCCATGCGGATCATCTCCCACCGTGTCGCGCCCAGCGCCAGCACCGCCTCGCGCTGGGTGTGCGGCACAGCCATCATCACTTCCCGCGTCAGCGACGAGATGATGGGCAGGATCATGATGGACAGAATTACTCCCGCTGCGAACATGCCGATGCCAAAATCCGGCTGCACAAACAGCCCGGTCCAGCCCAGCAGCCTGATCAGGATCGGGTCCACATAGCCGCGCAGCAACGGCACCAGCACCAGCAATCCCCACAGACCATATACCACGCTGGGAATCGCCGCCAGCAGCTCCGTCAGAAACGAAAGAATCCCGCGCAGCGCCTTCGGGCACATCTCCGTTAGAAAAATCGCGGTTCCCACCGACAGCGGCACCGCCAGAACCAGCGCCAGGAACGACGAAACCAACGTGCCGTAGACAAACGGCAGAGCGCCGAAGTTGCCGCTGACCGGATTCCACGCGCTGCCGAAGAAAAACTTCAGGCCAAACTTCGACAGTGTCAGCTCAGAATGCGTCACCAGCTCGGTGGCGATCAGCCCGACGATTGCGAAGATGCTTAGCGCGCATGCCAGCATCATCCAGCGAAATGTGGAGTCCGCGAGCGCCGAACCGCCGCGGCTCTGCAGAAAGGTTCGAACCGCCGACGCCGGCGCCGGAACAGCGACCGGCACAAGTCCACCGACTGGCTCGGCGGTCTCGGGTTTCGGTGCTCGCGGTTCCTGGATCCGCAAATTCACAACTTGTCTACCCTAACCGCCCATTTTGAACGCCACGTTAAACGCTATGAAAAATAAGGAAATAAACCACCCATGACGGCCTGTCTGACCAATCCCGGGTCACCGCCGCAAGACAGAAAGGGCGCATCCCTCGATGCGCCCTCCATTCCCCGGTCTGAACCGGTTCCTACGGCAGCGTCGCCACCGCAGCCCGCACTTTGTCAGCTACTGCGCCTGGAAGCGGCGCGTAGTCCAGTGCGGAAACCTGGCCTTCGCCCTGGCTCAGCATCCAGTTCAAAAAGTCTTTAATGATCTTCGCCTTGGCTGCATCCGTCGGATGCGTCGGGATCAGCAGGTAGGTGAAGCTGGCAATTGGATACGCGTCCTTCCCCGGCGCGTTGGTGATCGAAACCCGGAAATCCGCCGGCATCGTCTTTACCGTTGCCGCCGCATCGGTCACGCCCTCGATGCTGGCCTTCAGCCACGTTCCTGCCGAATTTCGAATGTACCCATAAGAAATCTTGTTCTGCAGCGCGTAGATCAGCTCCACATATCCGATAGAGCCTGGCATCTGCCGCACCAATCCTGCCACGCCTTCATTGCCTTTGCCGCCGATCCCCTTCGGCCACGACACCGCGGAATTGCTGCCCACGTTGTTCTTCCAGTCCGGACTCACCTTCGAAAGGTAGTCGGTAAAGATGAACGTCGTGCCGCTGCCATCCGAACGGTGCACCACGTAGATTTCCTGGTTCGGCAGCTTCACGTCCGGATTGTCCTTCGCGATCCGCGCGTCGTTCCAGTTGCTGATCTTGCCCAGATAAATGTCGGCCAGCACGTCGGGCGCGAACTTCAGATCGGTCCCGATGCCAGGCAGGTTGTACACCGGAACCACCGCGCCCAGAACCGTGGGAATATGCATCAGCTTCACCTTCGATTGAGCCAGCATGGCATCGGTCATCGGCATGTCGCTGGCGCCGAAATCGACAGTTCCCTCAGTCACCTGACGGATTCCGCCGCCCGAACCGATCGACTGATAGTTGATCTGCACACCCGGATGCTGCTGGGCGTACTCTGCGAACCACTTGGAATAAATTGGATACGGGAATGTCGCTCCCGCTGCATTGATGTGTTGCGCCACGCACGGCGCCGCGCACACGGCCAGCGCGACCGCTAGTGTCAGACTCTTTCTCACGAAGCCCCCCTCAGACAAAACTGACTCGATTCTTCGTGCCGATTGTTAATGCCCGTTTACGCAGCCGTGAAAAGCGGAAGAAAGGCAGCCCTAGTTTCCCGGCAGCACCAGGTACTGCTCCAGTTTCCCGTCCGGCTCCGTGTACGTCGTGATAGTCAGTTGCTTATTGCTGTTGGCAAACTGCACGGTGAACGCGCGAAACGTCATTCCGCCGCGCAGGTCCTCCGCCGTCTGCCGCACGCTCGAGGGCTTGCCCAGCGGCTCGAGACTCGACTGGAAATCCTGGAGCGCCTGCTCGCTGAAGTATGCGTTGCACCATGGCGTGAACAGGCTGCGGTCGATCTTTCCCTGCTGGAAGCTCTCAAACAGCTGCTGCGCCTGCGTCTCGGCCGCGAGCGGACCCTTTGCCGTCACCCCCAGCAACAGCATGCTCACCCGCGACGCGATCCTTCCTGCTCCCCGCGCCGCATCCTGATTGGTCAGCACCGCGATCGCCAGCTTGTCCCTGGGAAAAACAAAATTTTCCGAAGTGAACCCCATCACCTCGCCGGAATGCTCGTACAGCGTGTGCCCGTTCATGTCGCGGATAAACTGCCCGAGTCCGTATTGCGAGTCGCTCCCGTCCTTCAGCTTCACCGACGTGAACATCTCGTCGTAGGACTTCGGCTCGAGTAGGGTCCGGTTCATCAGGCTGATGTCCCACTGCGCCAGGTCATAAGCGGGCATGGCCAGCTCGCCCGCCGCAAACATCCACCCCGCGCCTTCCTTCGGTGACGGCCGCAGCGGCCCCAGCGCGTAGCGCGTATATCCCTCCGCGTCGGTGTCGCCCAGCTTGTTGAGGTCGGAGTTCCACACCTCCTTCATGTCCAGCGGTCGAAAAACTTTCTCCTGCAGGAACTGCATCAGCGGCTCACCGCTCACCATCTCCACAATGCGGCCCGCGATCACAAAGTTCGTGTTCGAGTACTGCCACTTCGTCCCCGGATCGAAGTCCAGCGGCTTCTTCCCCCAGGTATCGAGGATGTGCTGCGCCGTCGTGGGCTCGTACATCGGCGGCATCAGGTAATCCTCAGGCCAGTAATCCTGGTAGCCCGATGTGTGCGAGAGCAGCATGCGGATCGTGATCTCATTCGTCCGTGTCAGGTCTGGAAGATACTTCGCTATCTTGTCATCCAGCGAAAGCTTTCCCTGCTGTTCCAGCAGCAACACTGCAGCCGCTGTGAACTGCTTTGAGATCGATCCAATCGAATACCGCATCGCCGGCTCCGCCGCTTCAGGCGGATCCAGCCGCGCCTTCCCGTATCCCTTCGTGTAAACAATCTCGCCGTTGCGCACGATAGCCACCGACGCGCTGGGTACGCCCGTCTGCTCCAGCGCCTGGTTGGCCAGCTCGTCTACCCTCTGCGCCACGTCTGGCGGCAGCTTTTTGACCTCCAGCTGCGCCCATGCCGGCGTGCCCGCAAGCACAAACCCGAGCAACAATCCTGCCAACAGAATCCTGCCTCGCACCATGTCTTCTCCTCGGCCCAACAAGCGTAGCACCGTGGTTCGACGCTGCTGGTTCCGCAGCGCGTCTATGCCATGTAACCTGCACCGTCACCTGTACGCTGCACCCTGTCCCCTGTACCCTGTTCTGCATGACAACACGGCGCGAATTCCTTTCGCTGGGCGCAGTCGCCACCGCCAGCCTCACCATCCCCGATGGTTTCTCTCAGACCGCCGACTCCGTCAAACAGCTCCAGCCTCCGGCAAAGCCGGTCATCGTCACCCGCGTCACCGGCGACAACACCATTCAGGAGGCATATCAGATGCTCCTCGATGGCCAGGACACGCTCGACGCCGTCCATCATGTTTGCCTCGGCCGCGAAAACGATCCGAAGGATCATTCCGTCGGGCTCGGTGGCCTTCCCAATGAAGAAGGCGTCGTCGAGCTCGACTCCTGCTGCATGCACGGCCCTTCGCGCTCCGCCGGTTCCGTCGGTGGCGTGCGCGACATCAAGAATGTCTGCCTCGTCGCCCGCAAAGTTTACGAACACACCGGCCATGTGATGCTGGTCGCCGAAGGCGCGCAGCGCTTCGCCGTCGACCTCGGCTTCCCCAAAGAGAATCTCCTCACCGAAGACGCGCGCCACATCTGGATGCTCTGGAAGGAAAACAATTCCCAGATGGATTGGTGGGGTCCTTCCATGACCCAGCCTGGCTGGAAAGATCCTTACGCCGGCAAACCCGCGCCCAAACCCACGATGGATCTGCATGGCCTCTCGTCGCTGCGCCAGGATTCTCCGGTTCAAACTGCAGAAGCGCCAATGATGCGCTCCGGTCCGGTTCCGCGCCATCCCACGCCGGAATGGGCCGAAACCATCCGTGTCCGCACCCAAAAGCTCGTAAACATGGCCGCCGATCTCGGCATCGCGCCCGAAGATCGTCTCTACGCCGCTGAGCAAATTCTCTGGCCGACTACTGGCACAATCCACGTCTCCGTCGTGAACCCTAAAGGAGAAATCTCCGGCGCCACCACCACTTCCGGCCTCGCGTGGAAGCTGCCTGGACGCCTCGGAGACTCGCCGATTCTCGGCGCCGGCTCCTGGACTGACCAGGATGTTGGCTCGGCCGGCGCCACCGGCTCCGGAGAAGAAAACATTAAAGTGGTTGGCGCGCACACCATCGTCGAGCTGATGCGCCACGGCATGGAGCCCAAAGACGCCGGCCTTGAAGTGATGCGCCGCATCGTCCGCAACTACAACGGCGATATGACCAAGGTCCGCCTCCTCGACATGGAGTACTACATCGTCCGCAAAGACGGCGCTTACGCCGGTTGCTCGCTGTGGGGCACCAGCCCGACTGGCCACCCGCGCGTTTTTGCCGTGTGCGACGGCAACGGCTACCGCGTGGAAAAATGCGCGGCGCTGCTCGAAGGCGGCTCGCTCGAGTGGCCTCCGTTTTAGAAGCAGCCTGCAGCGATGGAGGAATACGATGGCGCATAACCTGGATGAAAGCATTGCCTTGCTCGAACGCACCCCCGCAGCGCTCGATGCGCTGCTGCGCGGTCTGCCCGCATCCTGGACGCTCAATAATGAAGGCGGCGACACGTGGGACGCTCGCGGAGTCGTCGCCCACCTCGCGAACCTGGAGCGAAGCGACTGGATGCCAAGGCTGCACAGAATCATCGAATCTGGCGAGAGTCTCGCTTTCGACCCAATCGATCGCGAGGCCTTCCGTCGCGATCTTGAGAAGTCGTTGTCCGAAGTCCTCGACGAATTCTCCAGCCTGCGCTCTGAAAATCTCGCCACGCTGCGCGCTTTCGATCTGCAGCCGGCCGACCTTGCGCGTCACGGCCGTCATCCATCGCTTGGCGTCGTCACTCTCTCTCAGCTTCTGGCCACCTGGGCTGCGCACGATCTCACCCACCTTCACCAGATCGCGCGAGTTATGGCGCACCAGTATCGCGAAGCGGTTGGACCCTGGGTGCGTTATCTTGGCGTGATGCACTGCAGCGGCCACAGCGCCAACGCATGATACCCCCCTAATTGTGCAAGTGTTGAAAATAAGTTAGTTGCATAGGGCCTCAAACTGGACGTAATTGAAAACAAGTCACTTGCGATTAGCCCTCTTGTCAAGTTATTGATTATGTGAGACTTCTCCACAGAAGACCGGCCGTGACCAGGAAGGAAACAGAAAAGCCTCACCTGCAAGAGTGAGGCTTTTCTGTTTCCACCTTATAAGTTCAGAATACCAGATTCGTGCCGAAGTAGTGCCAACTATATTGAGTTAGTCTGGATTGTAAGTCGTTGCAAATAAGGAATCATTACTTTGGTGAAGAGGTGCGGGTCTTGACAGATTTTCACCATAATAGGGATATGGGCAAAAACTGCTTTTGGCGTGCTGCAAGGCAGCAGGGCCGCAGAGAACAGATATCCTGGTAGCGGAGAGGCGGCCGGTGACTTATCCTGCGTGTATTTTCCGGGCTGAAGACGGCGGCCCTGGCACTCCGACCGGCCTCGCATCGAGGAGCGCGGCCATCTCTTCTGCCGGGAGAGGATGGCTAATCCAGTATCCCTGCATGGCTTCACAACCCAGGGCGCGCAGAAACTCCGCTTGCCTGGCTGTCTCCACGCCCTCGGCCACGACGCGCATGTTGAGGCTCCTGGCCATTTGGACGACTGCCGTGGTAATGGCCTCGTCGTCGCGATCGGTGCCCAGACCGCGGATGAAGGATCCATCGATCTTGAGAGTGCGAACACGGAACTGCTTCAGATAGCTGAGGCTCGAGTACCCCGTGCCAAAGTCGTCGATAGCCAGGGTCACGCCCATTTGCCGCAGCTCTTCCAGAACCGGAAGCATCGTGGCCGCATTCGAGAACAGGAGGCTTTCGGTCAGCTCCAGTTCGAGCGCCTGAGCAGGCAGGCCGGCGTCGTCGAGAGCGCTCCGGATGAGACTGCAAAAGCCTTCCTGCCGGAACTGCAGTGCCGAGACATTCACCGAGACCGGCGTCACGCGGCGACCCTGGTCTCGCCACTGGGCAAGCTGGGCGCACGTGGCCCGCACCACCCACTCGCCGATGGGCAGTATGAGCCCGCTGCTCTCGGCTACAGGAATGAAATCGCCTGGCCGCACCACCCCCCGGACGGGATGCTGCCAGCGGAGCAGAGCCTCGATGCCGCTGATGCGTCCCGAAGCAATCTCCACCTGCGGCTGATACAGGAGAAAGAACTCGTCGGCTTCGAGGGCAGCACGCAGGGCGCTTTCCACAGTCAGCCGAGCCACGGCGCGGCTCGTCATATCCCCGGTAAAGACGCGCACCCGGTTGGAGCCCTCCTCCTTGGCACAGTACATGGCGGCGTCAGCGTTCCGAATAAGCGTCTCGGAGTCGCTCCCATCCTCGGGAAAAACGCTGATGCCGATACAGCCGCCCGTGCTGAGAGCCCGGCCCTCGACCACGAACGTCTGCGCCATGGCTTCCACCACACGACGAGCCACATCTTCGGCCTCATTGCGCTCCCTGAGGTTCGCCAGCATGATGAGGAATTCATCACCGCCGAGGCGGGCCACCGTGTCCTGCTGGCGCGCGCACTGGCGCAGCCGCCCGGCCACCGCCTTGAGCACCTCGTCGCCACATGAGTGGCCCAGCGAATCGTTGATGTTCTTGAAGCGGTCCAGATCGAGAAACAGTACCGCCAGCCGTTCTTTCTTCCTGCGCGCTCCCGCCAGGGCATTCTCCAGGCGATCCTTAAAAAGCTCCCGATTAGGCAAACCGGTGAGCGCATCGTGATAGGCGAGGAAACTGACCTGGGCCTCCGCCGCCTTGCGATGGCTGATGTCCTCCGCAGTCCCTTCGAACATGACCAGGGCGCCCTGCGGGTCGCGAATGGCGCGCAGATTGACCATCACCCAGAATCGGCTGCGGTCTTTCCGGTACAGTTCTACCTCGGCTCCGCGCACGATTCCCTGTTCCGCCGCGGTCTGGCAGATTTCCATCATGCGTTCCGGGGTGACAAACAGCTGAGCGGCAGCGTTGGGGACCTCTCGCAGCAACTCCTCCGGCGAATCGTATCCGTGCATGCACGCGAAGGCGTGGTTGATGCGCAGAGGCCGGCCATCGGGCGCGTGCTGGAAGATTCCAACCACTGCGTTGTCGAAGATCGCACGGTATTTTTCCTCCGCCCGGCGGGCCGCCTCCTGAGCCTGCTGGCGTTCGGTGACGTCGTAGGCAGCAACCAGCATCGCGCGCGCTCCGTGAAACTCCAGGTCGTCGCACACAGCCTCCACGTCGAGGAGCGTCCGATCTTTGCGGCGATGTTTCCAGACCTCGCGTGCCTGCAATCCGGTACGCCCCAGGCTAAGGTCGCGCATCAGATCCGGCACCGTCTCCTCGGGGCGGATCTGAGCAATGGTCATGCCGAGGAACTCCTCTTCGCTGTAGCCGTACTGGCGGATGGCTGCGCGGTTGACAGCGAGAAAACGCAGGCTATCGAGATGGAAGACCCACATTGGGATGGGGTTGCTCTCGAAGAGCAGACGGTACTGCGCGTCCGACATTGGCGCTGCGTTCTGCGCGCGTTCCAACTCGGCCATCGCAGTGGTCCCCTCAGGCTCCGTTCTTCGGCGGGAATCGCGCGCCGTGAGACGCACAGCATCCTGCACAGGGCAAGCTTGCCCTGGGTTTTCCTGGTCAGAGCTCTGTTCCGGTCATCGGCGCATTGTGACGGCGCTTCGTCGACTGTTTCAAATAGAGACAGATTGGGAGCCACTTACCCCCAGACTTGCCGCGCGGTTTCTGCCACTAAACCGAGCTTCGCCCACTGGTCGTCTTCGGTGAGGAGATTGCCTTCCATGGTCGAAGCAAAGCCGCATTGCGGGCTCAATGCGAGTTGCTCCAGCGGCAGGATCTTCGCTGCGTCGTTAATGCGGCGCAACAGATCCTCTTTGCGCTCGAGCTCCGGATGTTTGCTGCTCACCAGGCCCAGAACGACGGTTTTGCCTTTCGGCACATACTGGAGCGGCGCAAAGCCGCCGGATCGTTCGTCGTCATATTCGAGCAGGAAACGGTCGACGCTGAGTTCGTGGAAAAAGCGCTCGGCGATGGAGTCGTAACCGCCTGCAGCGTACCAGTGGCTGCGGTTGTTGCCGCGGCACAGGTGGATGGCCACGGTGACACCAGGCTGCCGCGCCGCCGCAAAGCAGGCATTATCCGCCTTGAGCGACGCGGTGAGCATGGCCTCGGGGTCGACGCGCAGCTCGGTCTCCATCCAGCGGCACCACCTGGGATCGAGGAAGTAGCTGTAGCGCGGCGCATCGATCTGCAGGTACGAGATGCCGGAGCTGGCGAGGTTCAGAATTTCATCGACCATGATCGCGGTGATCTCCTCCAGCAGCACGAAAGGGTCGCGGTAGATTGGATCGGTGATTCCGTATTTGAAGGAGATGGCCGGAAACTGCGTTGCGCTGGGCATCGTGATCTTGATCGCTCCTGGCGCGTGGGCCCGCAGGTACGGCAGCTCGTGGCCGGTGAGCGGTTTGCGCTGGCGCAGACGCGCGGTGACGATTCCGGTGACGCTGCTGACCGCGGTGGTGGCCGGCTGCTGGCTGCTCTGCTTGCGGTCTTCATCCCACTGGCGAGCTACGGCATCTCCGAAGTTGAAGCCTTCGACCGCGTCGGTGAAATCGCTCATGAAGTTGCTGCGGCGAAATTCTCCGTCGGTGAAGACAGCGAAGCCGAGATCCTTCTGCTTCTGGAGAACGCGGTCGATGTGCCGGTCTTCAAGCGCATGGAGTTGGTTAGGCGGTATCGCGGAGTGGCGAGCCTCCAGCAGATCGGCGGGGCGCAGGAAGCTGCCGACGTGATCGGCGCGGAAATTGGCAGACATTGAGTGATTCTCCTTATGCAAGCTGGTTGTGCGACCGGTGACGCGCGGCAGTGAACCATCGAGCAGCTCCTGCACCAGGACTAAGCTCATCGATCGGCATCGGAATCTCCGGTGATTCGGGCGATCCACGCGCGCGTGCTGCCCAGATATTGGCGCGGATCGAAGAGCCGATCGAGTTGGCGTTCATCGAGACAGGCGCGCACTTCGGGTGTTTCGAGGAGGATCTCGCGCAGATGGCGGTTCTCCTGCTGGGCACGCCTGGCCGCGCGTTCGAGAATAGCGTGCGCCTGAGCGCGATCCATGGTCGCGCTGAGAGCGATACTCACCGCTTCGGCCATGATGAGACCGCGAGTCGCATCGAGATTGGCGGCCATGCGCTCAGGATGGACTTCGAGACCGGCAGCGATTTCGATGCTGCGCGCCAGAGCGACGGCGGTGAGACGGAAAACGGATGGAATGGTTTCCCACTCGGCATGCCAGCCGCCGAGACCGCGCTCGTGCTCCTGAATCATGGAGGTGAGCAACGTGGAAACGAGACCGGGAGTGCGCGCCGCAGCCGCAAGGATAACAGCGGACGCAACAGGATTGCGCTTGTGCGGCATGGTGGAAGAGCCGCCGCGACCTTCGGCAACAGGCTCCAGAACTTCGCCGACCTCGGTCTGCATGAGGAGCGAGATGTCGCGAGCAAACTTGCCAAGGGTGCCCACCAGCAGCGCGAGAGCGGAGGCCACTTCCACAAGATTGTCTCGCTGGGAATGCCAGGGAATTCGCGGTTCTTCTAGTTCGAGCCGACGGGCGAGTTCGGCGGAAACCGCGGTGCCTTTTTCGCCGAGCGCGGCGAGAGTGCCAGAGGCTCCGCCGAACTGCAAGACCACGGCGCGTCGTGTGGCCGTATCGATTCGCCGCCGATGGCGGCGCAGGGCTTCGACGTATCCTGCAAGCTTCAGGCCGAGCGTGACCGGAAGCGCATCCTGCAGAAGGGTGCGGCCGGCAAGCAATGTTTCGGAATGGATGCGAGTCTGACGGAGCAGGTGATTCTCGAGAGAATCCAGATCGCGGCGCAGGATCTGAAGCGCATCGCGCATCTGGAGCACATGGGCGGTGTCGAGAAGATCCTGGCTTGTGGCGCCCAGGTGGAGCGATGCTGCGGCAGCCGGATTGATGCCGCGAAGGGCCGCGGTGAGTTGGCCTACAAAGGGAATCGCCAGATTGCCGGATTGCTGCGCGTCGCGAAGGAGCCCGGGAACATCGACGAATCCGGCATCGAACAGCGCATCGAAGGCCGCCGAAGCTCCGCGAGCGGCAAGGTTGTTGGCTTCGAGCGCTGCGCTCAACGCCCACTCGAAGCGCGTCATGTACTGAAGCTGGCGCGGCAGCGAGAAAATCGCGCCCATTTCCTGGGTGGAGAAGAGCGACGGCAACGGGTCAGTCATCTGCACTCCCCTGCGTGGGCTGCCCGGGTCCGCTGATGCAGATCGCGCAACACTGCAAGTTCGTGCGCGGTGGGAGCGACAGTCTCGCGGCAATCCGGAGCGAAGCGAACGGTCCAGGAAGTGCTATCGGCAATTTGCTCCCGTGAAATTCCGGGATGGATGCTGACGACCTCCAGCTCATATTCAGGCGGGCTGGGGCGCAAAATGCAGAGGTCGGTGATGACCGCCGCGGGTCCGCCGCCGCGAAGGCCCGCTGCGCGACGGGAGTCGCCCCCGGTGAGAAACCCGACCGAAGTGATGAAGTCCAGCTTTTCGACGAAAGTCTGCCGCGATTGGCGCACGATGACCAAAACCTGCCCGGCGCTGGAGCTGATTTCCGGTGCGCCGCCTGCTCCGGGCAGACGAACCGTGGGCGAGTTGTAGTCGCCGATCACCGTGGTATTGATGTTGGCGAAGCGATCGATCTGCGCCGCGCCCAGAAACCCAACATCGACGCGGCCCCCCTGGAGCCAGTAGCGAAAAACTTCAGGAGTGGAGACAACCGTGTCCGCGGTCTCTGCCAGGTCGCCGTCTCCGATGGAAAGCGGCAGGAGGTTGGGCTTCGCACCAATCGGGCCCGACTCATATATAAGGATGACGTCGGGGGCGTGGGTGAGGCGCGCCAGGTTCGCGGCAGTGGACGGCAACCCGATGCCGACAAAGCAGATGGCCCCGTTCTCCAGCGTGCGCGCCGCAGAGACGGTCATCATCTCGTCGCTGGTGTATTCGGTGGGATTCACCTGGTTGCGATGCTCGACGACAATTGCGCCATTGTACAGAGCCGTATCGCATCAATTGCCCTGGAGCGTGATTGCGGAGCTGAGGGGCAGATCGCGCGAAGAGCTTCCCGCCCAGACTTTGTATTCTCCTGATACGAGCTGAAAGCGGTTGCTGTCGACGTTATAGATGGAGAGAAACAGCGGCTCGACATGGACGCTGACCGTCTTCGACTCACCGGGCTCGAGTTCCACCTTCTGCCAGCCGATGAGGCGGCGGGGCGGTTCCTGCGCGCTTTCCGGCAGAGTCGCGTAGACCTCCGCGATTTCCGCGCCGGCGCGTTTACCGGTGTTGGTTATACGGAAACTGACCTCGAGCGCGTCACCGGGAGCGACCTTCAGATCGGAATACGCGAACGAGGAGTAAGAAAGACCAAAGCCGAACGGGAAGAGCGGCGTTTTGTTCTCCGCGTCGTACCATTTGTAACCGACCTTGAGACCTTCTGAGTAATCCATGTCGAATTGCTTCGTGTTGACCTTGAAGCCGGGAAGTAATTCCTTCAGCGGACCCGGCGGCTGCTTTGTCTCTTCCGGATGCGGCAGGTTGGCTTCACTCTTCGGGAAAGTGATGGGCAGCTTGCCGGAGGGATTCACGTCACCAAAGAGAATCGCGGCGATGGCGTTGGCGCCGCGAATGCCGGGATACCAGGACTCCAGCACCCCGCTGACGTGGTCCAGCCACGGCATGGTGACGGCGCCACCGGTTTCGAGTACTACGATGGTATGCGGATTGGCGGCGGCGACCGCATCGATGAGCGCATCCTGATTGTTCGGCAGCGAAAGGTTCGGCAGATCGGCGCCCTCCGATTCGTGCTGGACCGCGAAAACAATGGCGACGTCGGAGGACTTCGCCAGAGCTGCGGCGGAAGCCGGGTCAGTCCCAGGATCGAACGTGACCTTCGCCTGCGGCGCGCGCTCACGAATGGAATCGAGCGGGACGGACCGATGGTAGACCCACTCCGAAAGCAGCGAGAGTATCTCGCCGCTGTGCCCGCCAGGAGGGGGAACTGCGTTGCCTCCGGCAGCGTCAACCTGCGCCGAGCCTCCACCCGAGAGCACACCCACATCGGCATGGCCTCCAATAACCGCGATGGATTTAATCGATGACGCGTCAAGCGGCAACTGATCCTGGGCGTTCTTTAAAAGTACGGCCCCTGCCTCCTCTACCTGCTGTGCAATTTTGAAACCGTGCATCACATCGACCACCTTCGGATGAGGTGGATCGTCGATGATGCCCGTTGCGAATTCGGTCCGCAGAACACGGTGGAGCATCTGATTGAGTTCGGCCTCGGATACTTCGCCGCCCTGTACGGCCTTCTTCAGGGGTTCGCCGAAGTAGTCGTTGCCCGGCATTTCAATGTCGAGCCCAGCTTTCGCGGCTTTGACGGTCGAGTGGGTTCCACCCCAGTCAGAAACGACGAACCCTTTGAATCCCCAGTCCTGGTCGAGCACATCGTGCAGGGTGTAGTCGTTTTCGCAGGCGTAGGTGCCATTGATCAGGTTGTAGGAGCACATCACCGCGCCGACGCCGGAGTCGCGGATGCCAATCTGAAACGCTAAAAGGTCGCTCTCGCGCATCGCCCGCTTGCCGATGATGGAGTTGACATAGTTGCGGCCGTTTTCCTGATCGTTGACCGCGTAGTGCTTGATGTCGCCGATGATGTGCTGATCCTGCTCACCTTTCATTTCCTGCCCAACCAGCGTGCCGGCCAGGATCGGATCCTCTCCCTTGTACTCAAATGTGCGGCCGTTGCGCGGCTCGCGCGTAAGGTTCACGCCTCCGCCCAGCGTCATGTTGAAGCCCTGATCGCGCAACTCTGTTGCGATCAATGCTCCGTATTCGTAGGCAACTTTCGGATCCCAACCCGCAGCCTCAGCCACACCCGAGGGCAGCGCCGTGGAGTAACGGCTTCGCTGACCACCACGAGCAACGCCCACAGCGGCGTCGGACATCTGCAGATCGGGAATACCGAGCCGTTGAATGCCGGGAATAAATCCTGCGCCACCCAGCGAGCGAACCGCAGGGCCTGAATCGCTTCCGGCGAAAAGCGCGCGCCAACCTAATCCGTGGAGCAGCTGGATTTTCTCGTCGAGCGTCATCTGCTGGATAACAAGATCGGCACGCTGATCCGGCGAGAGGCTTTTGTCCTGCCAGGGACCTTTGGGCGGCGGCGGTTGCTGCGGCCCAAACTGCGCGAACGCCGAAGCGGCCGCCAGCAGAAGGCTCATTGGCACAGCGATGCGGAACGCTCTCCGCAAAAAGGTGAAAAGATTCATGTCGGTTACTCTCTTCCTTGCGATCGGCATGGCGCGCTAGTTGCCCCCGGACTTTGCTGTGCCCGAACTGCTGGAGGTCTGGGTAGCCAGACTCTCAACGAGATCGAGCTGCTTCTTCCATGGATCGGCCTCGGCCATCGGCCCGTGAAACGTGAAGTCCATCAGCTCGTCTCTCGACGCCGAGTATGCAGGCCAGTGCGGTAATCCCGCGCCATTGGGATTGCCGGCTTTCGCAAAATTAATCCAGTACTGGTTCATCTTCTTCCCGATCGCCGCGTCAGCAGGAGTGAGCGCCGCGCCATACTTGTCGCTGACCGTGTCAAAAACAAAAGGAATTTCCGTGGCGTGGAAAGCGCCGGGAGTTTTGGCCCGGATCGACTCGGCCACATAGGAGAACCGGTATTCGTACGATGGCACTCCGTCGGCGGCCAGGGTGCTCGCGACAAAGCGCGCCGGCTCGGTCATCATCATCTCCGCCGCGACCTTCCAGCCCACCAGCATGGGATTGCCCGTGTTTGTCGGATCGAAAGCAGCCTGGGCCTTCGCGGCGTCGGCGCCAAAGGCGGCCCAGATTTCGGGCAGCGTGTGCCAGTGCGGGAATCCAATGTCCGCGCTGTTTGCACCTATCATGAAGGGAACCTTCCAGTAGTGGCCGCTGAGCAGGGCCTGCTCCGGAGTCATCGTGACAATGGTGCCATCCTCGATGGGTCCGCCATAGGTATCGGCCTGCTTGCCCATGCTGGCCATGTTGAGGCCGTCCACCACCTTTTCCGCGGGTAGCGCACGCAGAGCGGCCAGAGCCGCTTCACCGGTGCCGTCGATCCCGTTCGCTTTGGCGAAGTTGATACCCACCTGCTCTTCCGATGGCAGACCCGCGGGCGAGGGTTTGTTGAGGTAACGAACCCCGAGCAGGGCATCGCGACCACCGCCCGATTCCACGATGGCCTTCTCAAAAAGCCCGCCAGTAATAGGAGAGGTGAGCAGCATCATCACTGAGCCGCCACCGGCCGATTCGCCGAATACCGTAACATCGCGAGGATTGCCGCCGAACGCTCCGATGTTGCGCTGCACCCACTGGAGTGCGGCGATCTGGTCCATATAGGCGTAATTGCCCAGCGGCTTGCCGGCCTCTTCCTGCGACAGCGCCGGAAAAGCGAAGAAACCGAAGCGCCCGACGCGGTAGTTGAAGCTGACGAAAACGACGCCGCCTTCGGCGAAGTGATTGCCCGCATACACCGCGGGTGAGCTGCCGCCGTTGACGAAGCCACCACCATAAATCCACACCAGGACAGGAAGCTTCTCATCGGATTTGTGTGCAGGCGTCCAGACATTCAGATACAGGCAATCTTCGCTGGGCGGGGTTCCGAGGGGAGCCGCATCGGAAGGAAACGGCAGCTGCGCGCAGTCGGAACCGTATTGCGTCGCCTCGCGCACCCCAGTCCACTTCGCGGCGGCCTGCGGAGGGCGCCAGCGCAAATCTCCCACCGGCGGCGCGGCAAAGGGGATTCCCTTAAATGCGGTGATTCCCTGCTCCGCCGAACCCTGTACGACGCCGGTGTCGATTTTGGCCTGCTCAAGAGAGCTTTGCGCCTCGGCGATCGAAAAGGAAGTGAGCACAAAGATGAGGGGAAGAGTAACCATGAATACTTTCATGAACGATGGCCTCGCGAAAGCTGGAATAGCCGGCTGCGGAGCGTCCTAACTGGCCGGCTCCGCAGGTTGAACAAACTGAGTAACTAAGTTTGGCTAACGATGTCCTGCAGTTTCTGATCGAAGTTATTGCGAACTTCGCAGTGGTTGTCGAAGATCATGGTGGCGTTGGTGGCAGCGGTCAGCGCAGACCAATGCGGTACGCCAGGATGATTGGGATCGCCGGTGCGCGCAAAGTGAATCCATGCCTCGCTAACCTTCGCCGCCAGATCACGCGCCGCCTGGCCACCACCCGTCATGTTCTCGCAGCGATCGGTGTTATCGAAGGCAAAAGCGATTTCGGAGCAATGGAATGCCATCGGTCTTCCGTTCAGCAGAGGCGTTTGCCAGGCGAACTGATAACAATACGCCGGCGCGGCGTCCTGTGCAGCCTTTCTTTGCGCCTGGGTTAGCGCAGTGCCTCGCACCGAACTAACAGCGATCACCGACCACAACTCGAAGGGAATCGCATTCGGGTAGATCTCTTTGGCCGCGGCGATGATACTGTCGGTCTTATCGCCGAAAACCTCGTGCACCCGGCTCTTCAGCAGGCTGTCGTCCATCTTCATGAATTCCGGATGGCCCATGGCGGTCACGAATTCATTCAGCGTGGTACCTACCAGCAGCGGAACGTTGGCGGATTGGGCCGGAGCGTCCGGATCAAAAGGCTGGCGCGGCAAAACGTGGCCGTCCACGACGGGCGCCCAGCCGAGCATTCGCCCAATGTGGCGAAAGTCGATGATCCCGGTACGAGGCATGGGATGCGTGGTCACCGCGACGGCCGCTGCTTCTATTTCGTGAAATGGCAGATCCTGCAGTTTGCCCACCGATGAAGCATCGAGATTGAGTTTGGCCAGCAGATCCGCAGCGAGTTTGGCAGAATCTTCGTCGGTTTGGCCGCGCATTAACGAGCCGCTTTCGACGATGGCTCGATGAAACAGCCCGTTGGCCGAGGGCATGGCCATGAGCGCCGTTACTTTGCCGCCCCCGCCGGACTGCCCAAAGATAGTCACCAGATTCGGGTCGCCGCCAAACCCGGGTATGTTGTCACGCACCCACTCCAGCGCGGCCACAATGTCGAGCATGCCCACGTTCGCCGACGATGCATACTGGCTACCGTAGTGCGAAAGATTCAAATACCCGAAGACATTGAGCCGATGATTAAGCGTGACCACAACAACATCGCCACGTCGCGCCAGGTTTTCGCCGTCATAGGAAAGTAATTCCTGGCCTGATCCGGCGGTGTAACCCCCGCCATGCAGCCACACCATCACCGGCCGCTTCTTGCCGTCGTTAATGGCGGGCGTCCAGAGGTTCACGCGCAGACAGTCTTCACCGGGTACACCATCGTCCCAGGAAAACATCCACGCTACCTCGTCATCGGCCCATCCGGCGCGCGGCGGCTGCGGACAGACATTGCCGAACTGCATGGAACTCCGTACGTCGGTCCATGGTTTCGCCTTTTGCGGAGGCATAAAGCGGTTCGCTCCCGCTGTAGTATCGGCGTAAGGAATGCCCTTGAAGGTGAAAATCCCTTTGCGAACATAGCCGCGCACTTTTCCGCTGGCAATTTCGACAACGGGTTCTGTGTCGGAGGCGGCAACTGTATCTGCGGTCGTTGGCGCCAGCGCCGGATATCCAACCACGCCCGCCTCCTCAGCGCGAACGCTGCGCGGCAGGCACGCCAGTGCTGCGCCTCCGCCAGCCGCAGCAGCCAGGCCTTTCAGAACATCGCGTCTTGCGACGCGCCTAACCTCACTTTCGCTGAGCCTTCGCTCCGCCGTTCCGGACTCATTATTGGCCGGCATCATTCCTCCATTTCTGTTCCACATCACAAATAACGGGCGCTCCCGGTAAAAGCATTGCTCAGAAACTATACGTGAGCGCGAATTGTAACTCGCGCGGAGCATAGTTGTAATTCAGTCCGGTAATCGCGCCAAAATTTGCGCCGCCCAGTGTAGCGTTGGGCACGGCGAAATTCGCAGTGTTCGTCACGTTGAAGGCCTGCGCCTGGAACTGCACATTCATCTTTTCGTGGAATGGGAAGTTCTTCATGAGCGACAGGTCGAGGTGGCGCCAGTTGGGACCGAAGAGCGCGTCCCGGCGTTCGGTTCCCACCGTGCCCCCAGCCTGCTGCGCGAAAGCATTGACGTTGAAGTACTCGCTCAGCGGAGGGTTGCTGCGGTGCCACGAACCCGCCTGGTTGGGACGATCGTCGTAACCGGGGATAGCATCGCTCACGTCGCTTGAATTCACGACCGTGAACGGCGTTCCGGTGGTCCAAACCTCGATGACGTTTCCGGTCCACCCTTTGGTCGCCCCACTGCGAAACCCTGAAGTGCCCCGCCCGAACGGAAACTCATACGATGCCGTTCCCGCGATGCGGAGCCTGTTATCCAGCGTGCTGTTCCCGTAGTCCAGTTTGCTCACCTGGCTGGGGATCAAACTGTAGCCGCCCGCGTCCTCTTCGCTCAGGCCGGTGGCGTTATCGAGGTTGTGCGACCAGTTGAAGTTTCCGTTCATGTAGAGACCGTGCGTCATGCGACGCTCGACCGAGGCCTGCAGCGAGTTATAGGAGGACGAGCCGCCGGTCTTCATGAATCCGATCGTTCCAAGGTTTGGATACCTGGAGTTATACGGACGCAGCGACTGGAAACAATTGGGGTTCGTCGCAGTCGCACAGTTGTTGGGAGGAGCCGCGTTCAGATCGTCGAGCAGTTGCACCAGTTGACGGCCCAGTAATCCCACATAACTCACCGTCAGAACATTTGCGCCAAACTCCTTCTGCACGGTGAGATTGAACTGTTGCAGATAGCTGGTGCGAAAAGTTGGCGAGACCGCGTCGGGAATCGTCGCACCCGGACTGGTGATGCTGGCCGGCGCGAGTCCGGGAAACCCGTCCGCGAAGCTGGAATAGCCTGCCGGACAGGTCGCGGCTCCCCACCCCGGAGAGTTACAACTAACATCCGTCGCCACAAAGGGTGGGTCCTTCATGTTCGCGTTCGAAGTAGTGTTCATCGGAAAATAGCCGATGCCATATCCGCCGCGAACTACCAGCCTGTGGCCTGCATCGAAGGCAAAGCCGATGCGCGGCTGCCAGCCATGATAGTCGGTGGCGATCCCCGCTGTGCTGGAGACGCCGTCTTGTCCGGCGATCTGCAGAGTCTCCGTCGCCGGGTTCCAGGTCGAAATGCGGTCGGCAATTTCCGTATAGGGGGTGAAGATTCCGTAGCGCAATCCGAGATTCAGAGTCAGATTTTGCCGGGCGCGCCAGTCGTCCTGAATGTAAGCGGCCGGCTCCCATACGCGCAGATGCGGAGCATCCAGTTCGACGGAGCGGCCGCTGTTGGTGATGAACTGCCCGCTGAGCAACTCCGGATACCCGAGGAAAACCCAAAGACCCTCGGGATAACTGCTTTGGAACGAAGTGAGCTGGCGCCGGATCGACGTGGCCCCCATTTTTATGTTGTGCGTGCCATGCGTATAGGTGACGGAGCCCAGATACTGGTAAGTGTTGTCCTGATCTTTCAGCGGCTGGAAAAGTTCCGATCCAAGATCGGAACCCAGCACCACAACCACGAAGGCCAAGCCCGTAGTGTCGCTGATGGGCGTGTTCATGTTGGGCTGGCCGAAAGCAGCGTTGGGATTCTTGCCCTCCGTTTCCGGATAGCTCTGATTGTCCGACCGCGTGTAAGCCGTCTTCAATTCCAGCAGAAGATGCGGATTGAAGGTATGTACATAGTTCAGGAGGCCGTCATAATCGGTATCCTGCGCGTAGCCCAGGCCGCTGCTGATGGGACTGGGATTGAAGGTGAGCCCGGCAACGTTCACGTTGGGGAAGTTCCCTGGCGAGTCCGTGTGGACATTGTTGTAGATAAAGCGCCCGAACATGGTATTCCGCGGGTTAAAGGTGTAGTCCACCCGGCCATCCCAGTCGGTGCTGTTCTGCACGTTGTTATAGCCGCGAATGTACAGATCGCTTCCCGTTCCCTGATTCGGCGCGGGGTACATCTTGAAGTAGTCCAGCCCCACCGGATCCAGAGCCGTGCTGGGAATGACGGGACCACCGGTGTCGGAGAAATCCCCGGGATGCTGTTCTTCGTAGAGCGTGGGGACAATGTCTACCTGCGGCGCCACGCCCGCTACCGATCGATAACCTTCATAGCCGCCGAAGAAAAACGCTTTGCCGCGAACGATCGGACCGCCAAGGCTCCCGCCGAATTGATTCAGCCGCTCTTCGGATTTGGGCAGCTTTGCCCCGAAATTGTAGGTGTTAGTGTCGAAGATATCGTTACGGAAATACTCGAAAACGTCGCCATGGAACTGGTTCGTGCCGGATTTGGTGATCACGTTGATGATGCCTCCGCCGGTCCGGCCCACCTCCGCGGTATAAGTGTTAGTCTGCACGCTGGTCTCGGCGATCGCATCAATCGAAGGCCGCACCGCAACCGTGCCAATCAGCCGTTCGTTGTTGTCCGCTCCGTCAATCATTTCGTTATTGAGAACATCGGATTGTCCGTTGACCGACATGGCCGCGGATTGCCGGCGGTCGTCGAGTTCCGATCCGTTGGTCAGACTGGTGGGTGGTCCTTCGTTCACGCCCGGCTGCAGCTGGACCAGCTGGATAAAATTGCGGCCATTCAGAGGCAAGTCCTGCGTTGGCTGCTCGCCGATGGTGTTGCCCAGAACGGAGCTGTCGGTCTGCAGAGCGGAAGCTTGTCCGCTTACGGTCACGGTTTGCGAAGAGCTGCCGACAGCCATGCTGGCGTTGATGCGGGTGCGATCGCCGGCCGTCAGTGCAATCGAGGGAACGCTGAAGGTCCGAAACCCGGCGGCGGTGATGGTAACCGAATACGTTCCCGGGTTGAGCAGATTGACTACATATTCGCCGCTCGCTGAGCTCGCCGCATTGCGAACCTCATGCGTGCCGAGGTTGTCGATAGTGACCTTCGCTCCCGGGATCACCGCTCCGGAGGAATCGGTGACCGTGCCGAGGATATCGCCGGTGGTCTGCTGTGCGAGGAGCGGCGGGCACGCGGCCAGCAGCAGCGCCGCCAGCAGCACGTGTCGTGAGCCGAGGTTTCGCCATCCGATTGTCATTTAACCTCCTAAGTGCGATTACCGCCCGTTTGTTCTGTAAATGCACAGTCGTGGACGGCCCGCAGCATAGCACGGCAAACAGGATTGTTGTCAAAGTGAGAATCCGAATCAGAGGGTGCCCCCCCCCCAACCCCCGCCGTTGCCCACGAGGCCAAAGCCCACCGCAAGCCGGCAGTCAATATAGGAGCGGGAGAGGCTATTTGTACAATGGATTCATCAAAACATGATGATCTGATTTTCAGAACGGTAGGATAGTGACCCTTCCGCCCACTCTCAGTGGGCGGCGTGCGAGAGGGTCCGAGCGGCATCGTGAAGGAGCCGCAGGAATTTCTCCACCTGCGGTCGCTTGACCCGCAGTGCCGGGGCTCCGATATTGATGGCGGCGACAGTGCGTGCCTGTCGATTGCAGATGGGCACCGCCATGGAACGCAGTCCGGGCTCCAGTTCTTCGTCGACCACGGCGTAGCCAGTCCGCCGGACCCGCAGAATAATTTCCCTCAGCTGACTTTTATTCGTGATGGTCTTTGGGGTAAAGGCTTTCGGCCGTATTCGCTCCATATAACGGGCAAGTTCCTGATCCGGCAGGCCGGCCAGCAGAACCCGTCCCATCGAAGTGCAGTAAGCCGGCAATCGGCTTCCGATGGAGAGGTCGACCGACATAACGCGATGCACACTGGATCGCGCCACATAGACGATGTCATCGCCATCCAAAACGCTCATGGAGCTGGATTCGTGAATTGTCTCTGTGATGTGATCCAGAACAGGCTGAGCGGCCGCGACCAGGGAAGTGGAGGAGATGAACGAGAAACCAAGACCCAGCACACGGCTCCGCAAGCGGTACGATCGCCCGCGCGACTCAGCGTAACCGAGCATCTCGAGGGTCATCAGCAACCGCCGCACCGCAGCCCGCGAGAGACCGGTCTGTTTCGCCGCGTCGGCAACCGTGATGCCGTCTTTTTTTCCATCGAAGCTTTCAATCACTTTCAGCCCGCGCGCCAAAGAGAGAACGAAGTTTGGGTCGCCCTCGAAATCTTCGAGATGAACCGCGGTACCTTCGCCAAAGCCGCGCACGGGCGCCGGAATTCGCTTTCGATTTTTCGCATCGCCGGGCATGCTGCTTACGATAATCGCACAAACGTTTTACTGGTATTCAGGCTCACTTACCCCTGGCGTGCTGCTTCCCCGTGATTTCCGTCGCCCGCTGCGATCAGTTCTCCCGAGCAACGATGAGGGCATCCAGTGCAAGTGCACCCATGCCGTCTGGATAAACAACGAGCGGATTGATCTCGATTTCCTCGATCGCGGATACTGATTCCACCAGGTCACCCAGCTTGCGGAGAACGATGGCCGCAGCGCGAACGTCGGCCTTTCCGCTGCCGCGAAATCCCCTGAGAAGAGCCGCGCCCTGCAGCTGCCCGAGCCGCTCTCCGATCGCATCGACGGTCAGGTTCGGCGCTATCAACACGACTTCGTGCAGCACTTCGGCGAAAATGCCGCCCAGTCCAGCCAGCAGGATCGGACCCCACTCAGGATCGCGCCGCGCGCCCACAATCAGTTCCGCACCCGCAGACGCCATGCACTCCACGAGCATGCCCTCGAGGGCGAAGCTCGGCTGTTTCCGCGCAAGGTTGCACAGCACACGCTCCCATGCCTCCAGCACCTGCCCTTTATTTTGAAGATTCAGAACCACGCCTCCGGCGTCGGTCTTGTGCGTCAGAGCCGCGGCCTGAGCCTTCAGTGCCACCGGGTAACCGATGCGGGTTGCAATGGCACAGGCCTCATGAACATCACGGGCCAGAGCGCCCTCCGGAATGCGGATTCCGAGTTGCGCAAGAACCTGCTTGCCACGATATTCCGGCGTCACGCCCGGGGAAATCTCGATCGTGGCCTGTTCTCCGAATGCAGTTCGCGGCCGCTCCGCGTTGCACTCTAAATGCGTGATAACGGCCAAAGCACGGAGCGCCCGCTCGGGCGACGGGAAGAAGGGAACGCGAAGACTCCGCATCTTTTCGATCCAGTGCGGCGGACACCGCGCACCCTCATCGAGCGCCGCAAAGATGACCGGCTTCTCCGATTGCAGAGCACGAAGCGCCTCGAGAATGGGCGGAAACTTAAGGTCGCTGGTCTTCTCATCGGTAAGGATGATGCTCAATACCAGGCTGCCGCATCCTGGGTCGTCGAGGAGCAGCGGCAGCGTGCGGCGATACAGATCCGGATCCACCAGCGCGTGCGCAGTCACGTCCAGGGGGTTAGTCGGCGGAATGAAGTCCGGCAGCACGGCGCGAAGTTTATCCGTTGTCGTCGCGGCTGGCGCGGGAAGCTCCAGTCCCAGTTGCTCGCACAAGTCAAGGGCGATCGCCTTGAACGCGCCTGACTCCGCCAGAATCGCGGTGCCTCCGCGTGGCAGCGACCGGCAGCGGAGCAGCAGCTGGCAAACATCGGTCAGTTCCTCGAGTGAATCGACGACGGCAACGCCGGCGTGCGAAACCAGTGCGCGCATCACCGCATGATCTCCGGCCAGCGCGCCCGTGTGGGTTGCCGCGGAGGTTCGCGCGGCGCTTCCGCGACCGGGATGCAGCAGCACCACAAATTTCCCGGCGACACGAAGACGACGCGCCAATTGGAGAAATCGCCGGGGCTCGCGAAACTGCTCGACAATCATCGCGATCACGCGCGTGTTGTCTTCTTCTGTCAGATACTCGACGAAGTCTTCGACTCCCGAGGCGGCTTCGTTACCGGTCGAGATGGAGAAAGAGATCGGGAGCCCATGATGCTGCAGATTCACTGCCAGCACGGCCGCCATCGCGCCGCTCTGCGAGACAATGGCAACTTGTTCGCCGGGCTGCACTGCGCGGGTTTCCGTCATCACAAACGTCAGCGGAATCCCGGCCGTATAGTTCACCATTCCCAGGCAATTCGGCCCTTCAATCACCATGCCGCTTTTGCATGCGATCTCGCCGAGCCGCTCCTGATCGGCCCGTCCGTTTTCGCCGCTCTCGGCAAACCCTGCTGAAAAGATGATGAGCGCGCCGACCCGCCGGCGAGCGCAGGCCTCCGCAGCTTCAATGACGCCGGCTCGCGGGATCGCAAGGACCGCGCAATCGACATCTTCCGGCAGCGCATCGATCGACGGCAGACACGCGCGACCGCGAATTTCGCTGCGCTTTGGATTAATAAGGTGAATGGGCCCCGCATAATTTGCCTGCTCCAGATTGGTGAGCAGGCTTTCGCCCAGCGCTCCCGGTGTCGCTGACGCGCCCACGATCGCGATGGAGCGCGGAACGAGCAGGCGACGAATAGAGACTCGGGGAAAGGGCATGCGAAACAAATCTTCCTTCGGAGCTAAAAAAGCAGAAGTCGTCAGAACGGGTAATGCCGCGCCCCGGTTTGCACCGTGATCCAGCGCAGGTCGGTAAATTCCGCGATGGCCGCCCGGCCACCGAAGCGCCCATAGCCGCTGTCTTTTACGCCTCCAAACGGCATGTTCGCTTCGTCGTGCACGGTGGGCCCGTTCACGTGGCAGATACCGGATTCAATGCGCTCGGCCACGGTAAGAGCGCGCGCCGTGTCGCGGCTGAACACCGCAGCCGCCAGACCGTAGGGCACCTCGTTCGCGAAGCGGATTGCCTCATCCTCGCCGCTGGTCCGCACCAGGGCAACGACGGGACCAAACGATTCCTCGCGGTAGAGTTTCATTTGCGGCGTGACGCGATCCAGAACCGCGGGCTGCATCACGGCGCCGTCGACTTCACCGCCAGCAATCAGCTCAGCGCCCTTTCCGATTGCGTCGGCGATCAACTCCCGCACCCGTGCAGCCGCCTCGCGGCTGACCATCGCACCCAGCACAGCATCCGGGCGCCGCGGATCGACCGCCCGAAGCCGCTTCGCCTTGGCAGCCAGCTTCTTCGCGAAGTCGTCCGCGACCCGCTCATCCACAAGAACGCGCTCCGTCGACATGCAGATTTGGCCCTGATTAGCGAACGCGCCGAAGGAAGCGGCCGAGGCCGCAGCGTCGAGGTCGGCGTCCTCAAGTACCAGCAGCGGCGCCTTTCCACCAAGCTCCAGCAACACCGGCTTCAGATATTTCGCAGCCATGCCGGCCACGGTTCGCCCCACCGCCGTCGAGCCGGTAAAGTTAACGCGACGCACCGCCGGATGCGCGATGAGACGCTCCACGATCGCCGCCGCGTCTTTAGGCGCATTGGTGAGGACATTCACCACGCCATCGCCAAGCCCCGCCTGCTGCATTGCGGCGCCGATGAGCCGGTGCACGGCCGGACAAGTCTCCGACGCCTTGAGTACGACGGAGTTGCCACAAGCGAGCGGCATGGCAATGGCACGCACACCCAGAATCACCGGAGCGTTCCACGGCGCAATCCCCAGCACCACTCCACACGGGCGGCGCACCGCCAGCGCCACGCTGCCCGGAACTTCTGAAGGAAGCACTTCGCCGTTAATCTGCGTGGTCATGCTCGCGGCTTCGCGCAGCATCGACGCGCCCAGCATTACGTTGAAGCGATACCAGCCAACGGTCCCTCCGGTTTCTGCCACACCCGCAGCGACAAATTCATCCGCAAGTCCGATCAGCGCGTCGGCGGCTGCATTCAAACGCTCGCGTCGCGTCGTCGCCGTCAGCTTGCTCCACGCCGGAAACGCTTGGTGAGCCGCCTCAGCAGCCGCATCGGCGTCGTCCGGCGAAGCGGCCGCGGCACGGGTGGCAATCTCGCCGGTAAAAGGGTCAATGCGGTCGAACGTTGCGCCGTTGCGCGCCGCCACCGCGCGGCCGCCAATCAACAGATCGGTAGTTCGCATGCTCCCTCACTTCGTATCCGTGCGGCGATAGCTCTCCAGCCCCGGCTTGATACTCTTTTCGTCCAGAAACTGCCGAAGCCCGTGCTCTCGCCCATGCTCCGGATCGCGCAGCTGCGACTGATCGAACTTCGCGTAGAGATAGTCCTCGTTTTGTTCCCAGGTCAGTTCGCGACAACGCTTGAAGCCGTGCTTGGCCGCACGCAGCGCGATGGGATTCTTTTCGACCAGCCGCCTGGCTAGCGCTCGCGTTTCCTCACGCAGCTTTTCCTGCGGTACCGCGCGATTGACAAGTCCCATCTCCGCCGCCTGCTTTCCCGTGAAGGTCTCGCCGGTCATAATGTATTCGAGCGCCTTGCGCTGGCCCACCGTATCTGCGAGTGCCTTGCTCACAAGGTTGCCGGGCGGGATGCCCCAGTTAATCTCCGAGAGGCCGAACACCGCCGTCTCCGAAGCCAGCGCCAGATCGCAGGCCACCAGCGGCGAAAAAGCCCCACCGAAACACCAGCCATTAACCATGGCAATCGTCGGCTTCGAATACATCCGCAGCAGTTTCCATTGCCAGGTGGAAGCCTCTCGCCGCACCCGCTCCTGCACAATTTCCGGCTGCGCGTCGATCTCGCGGAAGTACTCCTTCAGGTCCATGCCCGCAGACCAGGCTTCACCGGCTCCGGTCAGCACCAGCACCTTCGCCGCTTCATCCAGTTCCAGCGCGCCGAGCACCTCGACCATTTCCCGATTCAGCGTGGGACTCATGGCATTTCGCTTGTCCGGACGGTTGAGCGTCACCCAGGCAATGCCTTCCTCCAGTTCAACCTGCACCGTTTTCCATCGATCCTGATAGCTGTTCATCGTCCTGTCCAATGTTGATCAAAGCCGCAGGCATCTTGAATCGCCTGCTCGGGTCAAGCAAGAAATGTGCTTTTATAGCACGGCCGTGCGCTCAACGCACAGCTGCTCGTTATGCTCAGAGAATTTTGGCGCCCACATATTTGGATTTCGGTATGAACTCGCTTGTGCTCCTTCATGCCGGGCACTGCCGCAAAGCTTCAACCATTTTGAGAGCCGCAGGAGAGAGAGACCGGTCTTTCCTCTGAATCACTTCGATCTTCCGGCTTAGCTGGGGCCTGCTGATCGGCAGACAACGCATCGCGCCCGCTTCCTCGGTGCTTCCCGCAAATTCCGGCAAAACAGCAATGCCCAGGCCTGCGCGTACCATCCCGATTGCCGTGCCCATGTAGTTGGTTTCGTAAGCGATCTTCAGCGAGAGCCGGTCCCGTTTCAGAGCTCGCTCCAGCAGTTCTCTTACACTGCTGTCCTTACCCGTCACGATCAGAGGGTAGATCACGAGTTCCTTAAGAGAAACCGCCTCCTGCCTGGCCAGGATATGCGCCCTGGGAACAAACGCGCATATTTTGTCCACCAGCAGCAGACTTGCCCGTATTTCACGGTCTGCGCGAATGCGGCTGCCTATCCCGAAATCGACTTCTTCCTTCTTCACCGCCTCAATCAGCTTTTCTGCCACCACATCGTTCACGTGCACCTCAATACCCGGATGCATCTGCGTGAATCGCCGGATCGCCTCGGGCAGGATGCGCGCCGCCACAGAAGGCAGGACGCCGACGCTCACAATGCCCCGGCGCAAACCCGCCAGCTGTCGAGTCCGCGCAAGAATAGCCTCAGCATCGACGATGAGCCGTTCCAGTGGTACCAGCACATCCCGCGCCGCCGAGGTGAGAGCCACACGGCGCTTGCTTCGATCGAACAGCGTTACACCCAGAGCATCTTCCAGCTGCCGAATCTGTACCGTGAACGCGGATTGCGAGACGTGAAGCTCCATCGCGGCGCGCGTGAAGTTACCGATGCGGGCGGCGGCCAGGAAAGCCCGGATATGACGGAGATCGTTAATCATTTGTTTTTCCGATCATAGCGTTTCGATCATCCAATTGTAACGCCATCTGTCTCTTCTTATACTTCGGTCGCTGTTTATGATGACGGTGGACCGTCGCGCATGCTTCTCGCCGTTTTGGGTTTGCTTACAATTCTGGCCGTGCTGACAGCGATCCTCAGTAAGAGAGTCGCTCCGCTGGTCGCGCTCGTTGCTTTTCCGGTCACTGCATCTTTGCTTGCGGGTTACGGCCTGAAGACCGGGCAGTTCATGTTGGCTGGCATCCAGGCAATCGCCGGAGTAATCGGCATGTTCATTTTTGCCATTCTTTTCTTCGGCGTGCTCACCGACGCCCGGATGCTCGAGCCAATCATCAACTGGCTCTTGCGGGGCATCGGCAACAAACCTTCGCGTATCGTTCCCGGCAGCGCGCTACTTGCTCTTTTAGTACATCTCGATGGCTCCGGCGCCGTCGTCTTTCTGGTCACGGTTCCCGCCCTCCTTCCTCTGTACGACCGGGTTGGCATCGATCGCCGCATCATGGCCTGCGTTCTCTCGATGGCGGCGGGCGTCAACTTTCTTCCCTGGACCGGACCCACCATGCGCGCCTCTGCGGCTCTGCATATTCCGGTATCGCGAATCTTCACGCCCATGATCGGCGTTCAGGCGGTCGGACTCGCATTCGTTTTTTTCGTGGCCTGGCTGCTGGGCCGGCGCGAAGAACGCAGATTGTTGCTGAACACTGCGACACCGAGCCTTTTGCAGGACCAGCAATCGGCGACCGGTCCCAACAAACTGCCGCGGCATTTCTTCCTGAATCTCGCACTCACCATCATCGTTCTCGCTGTCATGGTCAGCGGAACCGCCGAGCCAGCCGTCATCTTTATGCTCGGCACGGTGGTGGCGCTCATGTTGAATTTTCCCGGCATCCGCACGCAACAGAAAGAAATAACAGCGCATGCCCCGGCGGCCATTCTGATGGCCAGCATCCTGTTTGCCGCCGGTGCATTCACCGGCATTCTGCGAGGCACCGGAATGCTCGACGCCATGGCCGGTGCGCTCGTCCACCATCTCCCCGTCCACGGCGCAAAGTTCATCCCGCTCACGCTCGGAATCGTCTCCATGCCGCTCAGCCTCCTCTTCGACCCCGACTCTTTCTATTTCGGCGTGCTCCCCGTTCTGGCGGGCGCAGCGGGCGTGGCCGGTGTGGCGCCGGTGACGGTGGCGCAGGCGGCTTTACTGGGAGTGCATACCACCGGATTTCCCGTGAGTCCGCTCACGCCATCGACATTCCTCGTTGTTGGCCTTGCCGACATCACGCTGGCGCAGCACCAGCGCTTCACCATTCCCTGGCTTTTCGCGGCTTCGCTGCTGATGACTCTGGCCGCCGTCGTCTTTCGGATCGTGCCGGTATGATCCGCACTGGAGATCGCCCGTGAAGACCATCCGGATTGGCTGCGGCGCGGGCTACTCGGGCGACCGGATCGACCCGGCGGTTGAACTAGCCGCCAAAGGATCGATTGCCTATCTCGTGTTTGAGTGCCTTGCGGAGCGCACCATCGCGCTGGCGCAAAAAGCGCGGCTGCTCGACCCCGCAGATGGATACGATCCTTTGCTCGAAGAGCGCATGGAAGCAGTTCTGCCGCTTTGCGCCGAAAAGAAGATTCGGATCGTGAGCAACATGGGCGCTGCGAATCCGGCGGCTGCCGCAGCGAAGACGCGGGAGATTGCTCGCCGCGTGGGCATTACCGGTATGCGCATCGCCGCCGTTACCGGAGACGACGTGCTCCCGGTGATCCGAAGCGGCCAGCCATCGCTTGCCAACGGCGAATTGGCGAAACTACCGCTGAACAAGATCGTCTCCGCCAACGCCTACCTCGGCGCAACACCGGTTATGGAGGCGCTTGCGGCCGGAGCCGATGTGGTCCTTACCGGTCGCATCGCCGACCCTTCCATGTTCGTGGGAATCCTTATGCATGAATTCGGCTGGCCAATGGATAACTGGAATCTGCTCGGGCAGGGTACAGTTATTGGCCACTTACTGGAGTGCGCGGGCCAGGTGACAGGGGGTTACTTTGCCGATCCTGGTTACAACGATGTCGACGGTTTGGCTCGCTTAGGTTTTCCCATCGCGGAGGTTTCGCAGGACGGGAGCGGGATTTTATCCAAAGTAGAAGGATCGGGAGGAGTCATTACCCCAGCCACCTGCACAGAGCAGCTTCTCTACGAAATTCAGGACCCTTCCGCCTATCTCACGCCCGATGTCATCGCCGACTTCTCGCGAGTCACGATGGAAGACCTGGGTGTCAATCGAATCCGAGTCTCCGGCGGACGAGGGAAGCCCCGTCCCGATACCCTCAAGGTTTCGGTTGGCTATCACGATGGCTATGTCGGCGAAGGACAAATTTCGTACGCCGGCCCTGGAGCTTTGGCGCGCGCACAGCTCGCCCGGGCAATTCTCACCGAGCGCCTGCGCGGTAGCTCTTTAACCGAACTCCGCTTCGATTTCATCGGTATCAATGCGATTTTTGGCGACAAGCTTTCCCCCGGCGGATCCCAACCTTATGAGGTGCGGCTGCGCGCCGCCGGGCGATCGGAATCCTGGAAGGCTGCCTCCATGGTCGCGCGCGAAGTGGAGGCGCTCTACACCAACGGCCCGGCCAGCGGTGGCGGAGTCACCGGGTCGACGAGAGAAACCATTGGCATTCTTTCTACTTTGATATCCCGCTCCGCGGTTGCAACAGCAATTCACTACGAGGTCTCGTGACATGCAGCTGCGAGAACTGGCCCACGCGCGCACCGGCGACAAAGGAAACGTTATTTCCATTTCTCTCATTGCGCGCCGCGAGGAATACTTCGAGACCCTGAGGCAGCAGATAACGGCCGACCGCGTGACCGGGCACTTTGCCGGCCTAATCGAGCGGCCAGTAGTTCGCTACGAAATCCCTCATCTTTTCGCTCTCAACTTTGTCCTTTTTCGACCCGAGAATCAGGCAGTGACGCGATCGCTGGCACTGGATGCGCACGGCAAGTGCCTGGCTTCTGCACTTCTGGCCATGGAAATCGAGTAATTCGGCGAGCCGGCAGCAACCACACGAGACTCGAAGCGTGGCCGTGGGGTACAGCTACTCCCAGAGGGAGCCTTCGGGACGGAAACGGCGGGCGATACCGCGAAGCGCGAAGCCGATGCCGACAGCAAGGATGAGACGCCAGTACATAGATGGGTTCCAGTCTTTGGGATACAGTACCGCGCATGGAGACCGATGTTGATGGCCTGGCGGTGGGATTACCGTTGCCAGTTTAGCGATAGTGAATCAGTAACCTCGTTACGGCAGTGCGCGCAGGTTGAGTGGTCGCAGAGCCGGCGGCAGCGGTGATCGACCCCACAGCTAAGGGAGCGATAACGGAGTACTCTGTCGGCATATGGAGAGAGGTGCCGCATCCAGCCGGGGCGCAGCGCCGGCCAGCGGGAGGCCGCGGAAGGCGGATCCGGCAATTTACTCGCAGATTCGGCGGCAGGCGCTGGAGGCGCGGCTGCCGAAGATAGCCCGGGGCGCCGTGCAGATGGTGCTGATGGATTGGCACGCGGACAAAGGCACGGTGACGGTAATTGCCTGCGCAAATGGCTCGGCGAGCGTCTATCTGAGCAGCGGCGGGCGATTCACCGGAGGGAACGAACAGGCTCCGGCGATTCGGGACGCAGCGCTGCACGCGGTATCGCTGGCCACCGGTCTAAAACTCCATTTTGAAAAGACGGAAAGCAGCCCCCTGCCTTCGCTGGGCGATGTGACCTTTTACCTGACCACTGACGCGGGCGTCTATCGTGCAGTGGCGGCGGAAGCAAAGCTGCGCGCCGGCGCCGATCCCCTTGCAGGGCTGGGTGGCGCAATGCAGAGGATTGTCACCGAGTATCGCTTGAATTTCCGAGACCATCCAGGGAATAGCCAGTAGCCAGAACAAGCTACTTCGCGATCGCCTCCAGGCTGGAGGCGGCGCGATTGATGGCCCCAACCAGAACCGACATTTGTGACTGTGCGCGTGACAAATCTTTGGCGTCGATGGCCTCGCTGACTCCAGGGATGACCACGGCGGCATAGCCGGTGTATTCGCCAGGCGCATAAATGGTGTGCTTGAACCAGGGACGGTTCGGGAGCCCCGGCTCGGAGAGAAAATCCTCTTCCACCTGGCGGAGTTGAGCGTTCAGCGTTGCGAGGTCCGGGGTGGAATCGCCGGTGTCGTGCAGTTGCTTGATTTTCACCTGTTGGGCGAGCAAAGTGAATTTCTCAGCCGCGGCTCTGGCCTGGGCGAAGTCGATACCGGTGAGGTCCGCCTCTTCGGCTTTCTTCTGAGCGCTGTCGATGTACGAAGTCAGTTCCCTGCCATAGGTGACATAGTCGTAGGGCAGCACGTCGGCATCGGCCATGTGCAGAACCTGGAGACCGAAGATCCGCGCCATCTCCTGTTCATAAACAAAGGTGGGATCGGCGTTCATCGTGAACCACGTGTAGTCATCGAAGGCGGAGTGATAGACGCCATAAGGTCCACCGGAACCCACGTCGGTGGAAGGCACGCCAAGGTGCTGGATGAAGGGCGTGAAGTCGGAGCCGGAGCCGAGGTCGCCAATGTTGACGTCGTTATCGACGCGAGCATTCACGCGGCCGGTATGTTCCTCAACAGGACCGTGGCGGCGCGCCTGTTCCTGCTGCGATTTCTTCCACTGCTCGTAGACGGTCCCGCCTCTGGGGCTGGGCACGTCTTTGGTTACGTCGCGTACGAACTCTTTGAGCGAAGGAACAGCGGAGGCTTCGAAGTTAGGACCGGAAACGCCGACGTCGGTGTTGAAGTATGCGACGGCGTGCGCAAGCTGAGTAGCGTGGTCTTCAGCCCATTCCGTCGAACCGATGAGGCCTTCCTCCTCCGCATCCCAGGAACAGAAAACGATGCGGCGCTTCGGCTTCCATCCTTGCTTCAGCAGCACGCCAATACCATGCACAGCCTCGAGCATGGCGGCGGTCCCGGAGTTAGGATCGACAGCGCCGTACACCCACGCGTCGCGATGATTGCCGGCAACGACCCACTCGTTCGGAAACTCAGTGCCGTCGATAGTGCCGATAACATCCCAGATCGTGGAGTACTCATAATCCATTTTGAGCAGCAGATGGACCTTCACGCCGGGTCCAACGTGGTAAGTGAAAGGCAGTGCACCCTGCCACTCACGCGGAGCATCCGGGCCGCCGAGGTGTTCGAGGATGGGCGAAGCATCGTGGTAACTCAGCGGCTCCGAGGGTATCTTCGGCAGGCTCACAACGTCTTCCGGTTTCAGCCGCTGTGACTCGGGCAAGTCCGGCCGCGAGGCGATTCCGGGTGTAAGCGCATCCCCAGGATACTTGAACATAAACTGCACGGAGCCACGCTGCACTGCGGTAGCCGGGCGCCAGGGACCATGCGGATACATGTCGCCGCGGTAATAGCCATCGTCGGCGGGATCGGAATAAATGAGGACGCCGGCCGCTCCCTGCTGCTGCGCGATGTAGACCTTGACGCCGCGGAAGTTGCCCCCGTAGCGGCAGAGGACAATTTTCCCGTGGAAGTCGATGCCCAGTTCTTTTACCTTCTGGAAGTCTTCGGGCCGGCAATAGTTGGCGTAAACCACTTCACCAGTCACATCCCCCGACGGTGAAGAGCCGTTGAAGGCTGGCGTGATGCGCGGGTCGTTCTGGAAAGGTTCGTTGCCGTCGACGTGCTCGGGGACGGGGCCGGTCATGAGTAGCTTGCCGTCGGTGTCCCACGCTTCCACTTTCACTTCTTTAGGCATGTTGAGCCAGGCCTTGTAGGGGACGATGTTTGTCTCAAGGCCGGCTTCTTTGAATTTCTGCGCGACGTACTCGGCGGTCTTGTGATCTTCCGGCGACGCAGCGATGTGCGGCTCGGCCGTCAGGGTCTTCAGCTCTTCGCCTGCCAGCCTGGCGTCGGGAACAGCGAGGAAGGTCTGGTCGGTGTGCGCTTCTTCGGTCGCGAAGTCTTTGTAGCCGAAGACGGATCCGGAAGGCGCGGGGGTTTGGGCAACGAGAAACGCAAGGGCGGAGAGCAGGAAGGATGCGAAGAGTGCGGAGGCGCGCGAAGGCATCAGGGCTGGCTCCTGGGGTACGGGAATGGTGTGCGGATGCGGTGAGGTTGCCGAAGATCAGCAACAACTACGGTTACAAATGCTCTGGCCATGTTCCTTGCGCCGGGGATTCACTTTGATAACAGCGAATCAAAATCATAACTGATTCCGATTTGGCCTTTCACGTCCATACCCTGCAGCAGCTCGGTTCGGTTGGCGACCGTGAAGGCGAGGGGGACGCGAATCCCGGAACTGGAAGAGGATCCAAAGGAGAGCTTGAACTGGCCAACGTCGATAGGGCCGGTGCGGGTGAAAACCTGTTTGGTGCCGGTCGCGAGACCGGTGATAGGAAGGCCGGTGATGGGAACGTTGAGAATCGCAGCGCTGGTCTGATCCTGGTAGTAGAAGGCGCCGCAGAAAGTGGGGGCGCCGAGGACGGGCAGACTCTTAGGAAATTTGTAGTCGGCTTCTCCGGCGATCTGGATGTCGCGGAGGCGGCGCGCGGTGGGTATAGAAGCCGAGGGCTGGGTGTTGTAAATCGAGGAGGCGGCGTTGAGGGTAAGCGTCCAGCCAGTGGTCGTGTTGGTTTTGGTGGAAGTTGGGCTGGCCGGCGATCTCGGTGAAGGCGCGTCGGGCGGGTCGGCAGTTTTGTTGGCGACCTTTCTAGGCGTGGCCGTGTTCGCGGATTTTGTGAGAATCCATGAGGCCACAACTTTAAAGACGGAGTTGGTGGGCTGCTGTGTGGGGAGGTTGAAGTCGTATTCAAACGAGAGCGTGGGTTTCAACGCGCCCGAATAGGCCATCTCCTCCTGCGCGGAGTATTCCGCGATGGCCTGCAGATACGCGGCCACCTGGTCGAGATATCCAGGGTTGACGGCCTTCGCGGCGAGCGTGAGGCGGAGCGCCGCAGTGTTCCACGCAGTCTCGGGATCAGTTGCAAAGCCGTCGAAGAGAGCCTGAGCGGCCTGCTCCAGATTCGCCTGGACCGCGGCGCCTTTCGATTGATCGATCGAAGCGAGCAGCGCGGTGAGCTTGTTCGCCTGCGTTTCCGTCTGCTGTTCGATGGTGGCGTCGATGTTCTTCGCCGCCGCCGCAAGCGCGCTGGCAGTGGGCAGTTGACGCAGGAAGGCGAACTTGCCAGTGACCTGGCTGAGACTGTACGCCGACGAGGAGCCGGCACTGGAGAGCGAGACAGACTGCGCGCTGCCCGAGGCAGCGCTTGCGGTTCCAGATCCGGCGGAGCCGCCACCCGTGCCCACGCCAACACCATAAGAGAAGCGGCCGAGGCGGTCGAGGGTTTCGGGCCGGATGCAGTGCGTGTATCCGGCGGAGCACAGACCAAAGAGCGGCGTGCCGGTTCGGGATTCGACGGAGAGAGGAACGGAGGCAAGCGTGCCGCTGAAGGTAGTAGTTTGGCCGCTGCTGGATTGCGTGACGCCGCCGTACTCCGACGCCACGGAGAGAACCTCCGAGCTGAGGTTCTTCGAGACCAGGTTGGTGGTACCACCAGCGGAAGAACCGCTGCCGACCTGCGTGACGTTCTCGGTGACGTTCTTATATTGATGGAACGCGGCTTTGTAGGCGGCCTTCGCGGTGGCGGTGGGGTAGACACTGGCCAGCATCAGCGCCTGGCAGCCGCGATCGTTGGCGGGGTCGAAGATGTCACGCTGAAGATGGGCGAGGGCCTTGTCGCGATCCTGCGGGTACGCGGCTTTCGCATTGGCGATGTAATCCGGGATGAGGAACGAGCGGCAGGGCTCCTTATCCTGTGCCCGCGCCGCGAGCACGGGGAGCGAGAACACGAGGAGCCACAGGACCAGATTCTGACGAGAACGCATCGAGTTTCTCCTCTCTCAGCACGCTATAACGAGGGTGACGGAGAAGTTGACATTCACCAAAGGCAACTTAAGCTGGCTCGCGTCGCACTCTTCTTCGAGATAGCCAAAGGAGGAGGTGGGCAGAAACGCGAAAGGGAGAAAGAGCGTGTAAGTACGGCCCCTGGCGGCGGTGAATTGAAGGCTCTGGTTGTTGTTGAGCAGTTTGCTGGAAACCGTCGCGCCGTCCTGATCCTTAATCGAGCAGTGCGCGGTGAACTGGACGTTTCCTTCGATGGACGTGGTCCGCAGCGTAACCACGCCTGGCCTGGCGGTGAAATGGCTGGAGTCGTCAGTGGACTTGGTGAGCGAACAGGCCATAGTGAATCTCCCGCCGGCTCCGAAGGCCAGCGCCTTTTCGTCTGAGGTCGCGGTAGGCGTGGGGAAAGCGGAATCAGGGCGCAAACAGCGGCGCCGAAAATCCTGGCTGGCAGGCTGGTGGAGCGAGTATACAGGTTGCGGAGAAAAGGCTGCACAAGGTGCTTTTGTATCAGGGCACGACCTTGGTCGTGCCGTAGCCGTCGCAAAATGAATCGGGCTTTTAGCCCCTGCGGCTTTGTTCCATCCTTCCGGCGAGTTTTTCCGCACGCTGGATACTCACGAACGCTGAACGGGAAAAGTTGGTGTCTCTATCCGTTCTTAGGGCCCGGAGTTCTCATCGGGCTCTTCTTCTCCGAGGTCACCGGCGAGCAGATCGCCGAGGCGATCGAGGCGGCGCTCCCACTCCGTGCGGTGCTCTCGAATCCACCGTTCAAGCCGATCGAAGCCGGCGTGATGGATGCTGGCGGTGCGGACGCGGCCGAGTTTTTCAGTCTCCACGAGCCCCGACTCCTGAAGGATCTGCAGGTGCTGGCCGACCGCGGTCAGCGTGATGCCGAGGTTATCGGCGAGACGCGTGACCGTTGTCGGCGCCTGGCTCAGGCGGTCGAGGATCGCGCGCCGCGAGGGATCAGCGAGCGCGTGGAAAAGACGATCAATCGCGGGGTCTTTCTTCGTCACAGATCCTCAGACTCACGCGGCCGCGCGCGATGACAAGCGGCGCGACCGCACATGGACTCATTTCAGACATGCCGTCCCCACATTTCTATGCCGCGGGCCGAGATTCCTTGCTCAGGTGCGCGGCGAAGCGCTCGAAAATTCTGCGCCATCCATCTTCGCGCATCTTTGGTCCGTCTGAGCCTTCGTAGAATGCGCCCTGGTGGGTGAAACGCAAGTCCGCGCCAGCGGCGTTGGGCGTGAACTCGACCGTGACCAGCGCCGAGGAAATGTGCCGGTCGCCGAGCGACATCGTTTGCGCAAGGACCACACGGTGGTTAGGCACGATGTCCTGGATGGTTCCCACGCTGGTAAGCGCGACACCGGGAAAAGGAGTGCTCGCGCCCATGCGGTAGACCACCCGCTCGAGGCCGCCGATGCGAAAGTCCATTTCGTATTGTTCTGCTGCGCGCTCCTCGCTGTCGGCAAACCAGCGGCGCTTTTTCTCGGGGTCGGAAAAGGCGGAGTACAGACGCTCAGGTGGATAGGGGTATTTGTGCTCGATGACGAAGGTGGAGTGGGTGACTGAGGGTTCCATGGAGTTCTCCTGCGTACTAACAATGGTGAAGCGCTTACTTCAGTATTGAGAATGGATCACAAGGCCAGCGATTGTCAAGTGAATACTTCAGTATCCTGAAAAGCATCGGACTCGCCCCACGAACCATCCAGGGCCCTGGCACAAAAAGAAAAGCCCCGGCAAAAACCGGGGCTTCGGAAAAACGGTTGAACTGCTAAGCGTGCGAGTATTCCGCTTCCTGCTCTTCGTCGAGGCCATGGCGGCGCAGCAGCGTAGGTAGATTCTGCGAAAAGGCCGAACGCGGCATCACCATGTCGCAGCCCGCTTCCAGAGCCTTGGCCTTCAGGTCCCCCTGCAGGTGCGAAAGGAATCCGATAACCGAGGTTCCCTTCTTCAGCTTCGCTTTGATCTTCGGAATCAGGTTGAGGGGCTTGGCGCCGGCGTTGTTCAGATCGAACACCACCAGTGACGGGCGCTCTTCCTCCGGACCCTCGACGATCTTCGCGATAGTCTCGGGATCGTTCTTGACGAACGCCACCTTGACGCCGAGCTTCTTCGCCGTCTCATTGATTTTGGCGAAGAAGAACAGATCCTCGATGAAGAAGAAGATGCGCGTCGGCGCGTCCTCGCGGATCGGCGGCGGAGGCGGTTCCCACGCGGCCTGGTGCTCAGCGTGGTAGCCGTTGCCGTTCACGTTGCCGTTGCGGAACTCGATGGTCGAGGGCGGCGAATCGGCGACGTTGCCGTTGACGGTGCGGTAGCTGTGGTCCATGGGACCCACAAAGACGCGCTCCCGCCGCGGCTTGTTCCGGCGTCGGCCACCGCCTCCACCCTGGCCGTTGCCGTTGAAGAAACGGGTCTGGCTGGAGGGCTGGGGCTTGGGCGGCTTCGCCTTGAACTGCGGCTGTGGATTCTGGCTTTGGGGCTGGGCCTGGTTCTGCGGCTGGCCGTTGGCCTGGGCCTGCCCGCCCTTGTTGCGCTTGCGGCGACGACGACGGCGACGACCGCCGCCTCCTTCACCGTGGTTTTGTCCCTGAGAGGGCACCTGAGCCGTAGTCAGGCTATCGGCCTGGGGCTGAGGCTGGTTTTGCTCTGTTGTCATGCCTGCACTTCCTGGTGCGGTGGACTATCTGTTTCTGACTCCCGTTTTTTCTTGTCTCGTAAGCGGCTTCAGTCGCGGCGCCTGAGGGACGGGCAACACGCTGACTCGCCTCGAGTCAGAAACAAGGGAAAATGTTTAGCTCCGGCCCATGACCTGCACTACAAATGCGGAGATGGCCGGAAAGATTCATACTGCAACGCGACATTTCTGGGCCGGGTTCCCGAATACCTGAGGAGTGAGACGGGGGAACGCGACCGACTGCCGCGCGATCAACGGAACGAACTGGAGTTGCCGTCTGATTCCGATTCAACCTTCGCAACCGGGTGCTTACTCCTTTGACGGCACACACGCGACGGCGGAGAAAACTTCCCGGGGGTGATTCCTTGACTCTCGAGAATCGCGGCGAGCCTCGCGCAAACCTGGCGTGGCATCAGCCGCTCGATAGGCAAAAACAATACTAAACCCAGAAGCCGCTGACTGACAAGCCCCCGAATGGGGAATTCGTGGCACCGGTCGGGCCGATGGTAATCAATAGGGTTCCCGCCACTTCGCCCAACAGAAAAGCCATCCGTTCCCGGATGGCTTTTACCGTGTGACGGCCAGTCACTGGCCTCCCTGAAGTTGCCCTTCATCCAGAGAACCGATGGATTAGGACGTGTAATATTCCGGCCGGGGCATTATCTCGAAGGATGAAGCTCTCTTCGACCGGAATCTTTTTGGTCGCACCAGCCTCCTTGCGAGAGGCCTATGCGTCGCTGGCGACCCAGAAAGTGCAATTGCGGGGCCGTTCAGGTTACCGTTTTGAAATCAGACATTTAGCTTGAAGCAGGGAGGCCTGCTTCTATTCCGATTACAGTAGAACCCCGGACCGGCAAGTCCATAAATCCATAACACTGGAGCTGGACGACTTTAGTCCTCGATCCGGTACGCTGGGCCTACGTCTGGCAGTGGGGGCAAAAATGCGTACTCCGTCCTCCCAGAACGATGCGCCGAATTGGCGTCCCGCAAACAAGGCAACTCTGCCCTTCCCGACCATACACCCGATGCTGGATCTGGAAGAATCCGGCCTCGCCGTCAGCGTCGACGTAATCGGAAACCGACGAGCCTCCCGCGCGGATAGCCGCCTTAAGAACCGTCCGGAGCGACCGGAGCAGACCATCGAGGCGCGCGCGAGTCAACCGGCCGGCCGCGCGCGTAGGACGAATGCCGGCGCGGAAGAGGCTTTCGTCGGCGTAAATGTTGCCAACGCCGTGCAGCAGCGACTGGTTCAGCAGCGCTGCCTTGATCGAGAGCTTGCGCCCGCGTAACAGAGCCGCAAAATCGTCAGCGGAAATGGTGAGAGGCTCGTGGCCAGGTCCCGTGAAGGCGCCGGCCGTCTGCAATGCCAGCCGCCCAAAACGCCGAGGATCGACGAATCGAAGCTCGCGGCCTGAGGCCAGGCTGAGGACGGCATGGGTGTGTGGCGCAAGAGGAAGGTCAGGAGCGGAAACCAGCAGACGGCCCGTCATTCCCAGGTGAACGATCAACTGGCACTGCCCGTGCGGCGAGCGCGCCTTGCGGCCTGGTTTCGATTTGCCCTGGGAGCCGGGTTCGAGGTCGATAACAATGTGCTTGCCCACGCGATGGACGCCACCGATTCGATGACCCGGAAGAGCAGAGGCCAAAGTGGACGCCGGCGTTTTGAAAGGCTCCTTATATTTGCTGAACGAGACGGAGAGAATGGTATCGCCGCGCACGCGACGATGAACGCCATTGGCGATAGTTTCAACTTCAGGGAGCTCGGGCATGGATGCATCGCGCCCGGCGAACATTGCGTTCACTTCGCATGCGGGGCGCGTATTCGAAGGATACCCGAGCCGCGATCGGCACTACCGTGGTGTCCCGGAAGTCCGTTCAGAAATCGACCTCTGGTTTTGTGTCAGGGCACGACCGCTTTGTGTCAGGGCACGACCGGCTTTGTGTCAGGGCACAACTTCACAGCTTGCGGAAAAACCCCGCACCCCAGAAACCAAAAAACCCGCTCTTGAAGCCAGGTTCACCCCACAGCAAGAAGCAACCGCCCCCTGTCGCCTGATTCTCAACATAATTCGAACCCCTGCCCGGCCCCCCGGTAACCACGCGAGCCGTTTCGGGAACCCACCTCAGCTTTTGTGTCAGAGCACAACTTCACAGCTTGCCAAGCCGAGATCGGTGGCAATGGTGGCGGGTTCGGCGGCCTGTGTGGCGTCGACCAACAGGGGCCGGCAGGTACGAAAGGCACTCCTAATGGCTGAATTCCTCCGCCGAGCAACATGGCTCGGCACTTCCTGATTGGATCGCCGAGGCCATAAAGGCGCGCCAGGGATGACGTAAAGGAGTTGTAGGTCGTGCGTATATGCCGCACTGCCGCTCACCCGCCGACTGGTTCCGAGCACCGAAGCGCTCCGCAGCATGCTTTTGTATCAGTACCGCGGCCGCTTTCCCCCGGGCAACCAGGATCCGCTCAGCATTATTTCCGCAATGCCGGCCAGTTAACTGCGACGCAACCACCCCAAAGCTTGTCATCCTGAGGCGCGGAGCGACCAAGGATCTGCGGTTGTTCTCTCCGCCACACCCGGCGTAACGTCCGAAAAGCCGGTTATACAGCAACATGCCTGCTCGATGAGTGACTTGGCGATTTACTACTCGCTGACGAGCGAAAACCGGATAAAGAATCCCGGTCAGACGGAAAAAGTTCACAGTGACGCGGCAGCGCCTGAGAAATACATAGGATTGCTCTCGTAATTCGTTCTCTTTCTCACAGGGCTCGCAAGGCTGCCATTGTGGCATCGTCAGTCTGGACGCCTTGGGAAAACCTATCCATCGATTCAAGGATCGACCGAACGAGTTCATCCGCGGACTGGGCCCTGTGGGTTTTCGCAGCTTGAAGCAGACCGTCAGTTCCCCACTCCTCACCCGAAGGACTGGAAGCTTCAATCACACCGTCGGTATATACAAGGACCAGATCGCCGCGATTGAGTCCGATGACCCCCTCGTGCCAGCTTGCGTCGGGAAACAATCCCACCGGGGCTCCAGTCGGCTTGAGCCAGTCCAGAGAACCCTCTCGATGAAGCACTATGGGAGAATTGTGGCCGGCATTCACGTACCGAAGCGTGCGTGCCCCACGGTCCAGCACACCGCAGAAAAGAGTGGCATAGCGGCTGTCAAGCGAGGTGGCGCAGACCTGCAGGTTTACGATCCGGAGAAGCGCGGCCAAGTCGTCGCCGGTGAATACGGACGCAGTGCGAAGAGATGCCTGAATGTTGGCCATCAGCAGGGCCGCAGCAACGCCCTTTCCGGAAGCGTCGCCGACGAGGATGGCCAGTCGTCCGTCCGAGAATGACGAAAAGTCGTAGCAGTCGCCGCCGAGAGCCCGCAACTGACGGCAGGTCGCGCTGTAGTCCATGTTGCAATGGTCCCCGGCCGAACCCCGCATGAATCGCTCCTGGACGGAACAGGCCTGATACCAATCCTGGCTGACATCCACTACTAGATCATCCGTCGTCATAATCCAACCTCCACTCATATGTCGATTCTGGCTGCACAATATCGACATGAAGAGGTTTTGATTTTTTTGAGGTATTTTTTTTGCGGGGATGTCGAGAACGGGCATGTCGGCTCCGACTACCAGATGAACGCGCAGGCCGCGCCTGGCAGGCTGGCCCTCCGGGGGCGAGATCGGGGCACTCGGACGCGGAACTCACAGGACAGCAAAGGAGGACATGCAATGACAACCTTAACCCCTTACCTTTTGTTTGACGGAAACTGCAAACAAGCCATGGAGTTCTACAAATCCTGCTTCGGTGGGGAACTAACGCAGATACTGGTGAAGGACTCTCCCGCAAAAGACTTCATGCCCGCGTTTCAGTACGAGAAGATTCTCAATGCGCGGCTGAAGAGCGAGAACGTCGATCTCTCGGCATCGGACTGGCTACGGCTCGACCGTACGCGAGTGCCGGGAAATACCGTTTGCCTTTATCTACACGCCGAAACGTTCCGGGAACTGACCGCTCTCTTTGCACGCCTTGCAGAAGGAGGAGAGGTAACTGACCCGCTGACGGAAATGTTCTTCGGTACATATGGCGCACTGAACGACAAATTCGGTGTCCGATGGATGTTTCACTCCAATTAGGTGCGTTAGCCGAACGCATTTCAATCACGAATGAAACCATCAAAGGAGAACAAGGTCATGAAATATATTCTGATGATGTCGGGTACCGAAAAGACTGTTGCCGGGTATCAAAGCTGGTCGCAGAGCGACCGCGATACGCATATGCAAGCGCTTGGCGCCGTAGTGAAGGAACTGGTAGAAACGGGCGAGTTCGTTACCACGCAGCCATTGGCCGAGCCGAAGGAAGCCAAAGTCGTCCGCGGCGACAAGAATGGACTGCCGGTGACAGATGGCATCTTCCCCGAGTCGAAGGAGTTTCTGCTGGGCTACTGGATTGTCGATGTGGCCACACCCGAGCGCGCTTACGCCATCGCTGCACAGATTTCGACTGCTCCCGGGCCGGGAGGCATTCCGACCAATATGCCGATCGAGGTACGGCAGTTCCTGGAATCCAGAACGGCCCCGAAGTGATCCGGCGCTCATAGAGATTGATGAAGGCTCGGGAATCCCTTGCACGGGGTTAAGAGGAGCGGACGATGAAATACATTCTGATGATGAACACCATGCGGACGGGGGCGGGAGTTCCAACCTGGCCCGGCGCCGATCTGCAGGCGCACATCGCTTTTATGCGCGGCTTGAACCGCAACTTGCAGGAGTCCGGGGAGCTGGTCTCGGCTGAAGGCCTCTCGTTCCCAGATCAGGCGCGGTTGGTGCGAGCCGGTAAGGATGGCGCTCCAGTCACCGATGGCGTCTTTCCGGAGTCGAAGGAGTTCCTCGCAGGTTTCTGGATCGTCGATGTGGATACACCGGAGCGAGCGTATGCCATTGCGGCCGGAGTGTCGGCGGCGCCGGGGCCGGGAGGAAAGCCTCTCAATATGCCGATCGAGGTGCGTCCGGTCATGAGCGCACCGCCGCCGGAGATGCTGTGACGGAGCCGGCAACTACAAGCCGCTGGAACGAAGCGTCAGAGGGCCTGCTGCGCGAATTGGCGCCGCAGGTGCTCGGTGTGGTAGCCCGGCGAGTTCGCGACTTTTCGCCGGCCGAAGACGCGGTACAGGAAGCAATGCTGGCCGCATTCAAGCAATGGCCGCAGGAGGGAATTCCCGAAAACCCGCGCGGATGGTTGATTCGGGTTGCATTGAGACGGATGACAGATACGGTGCGCAGCGAGATAGCGCGGCGCGAGCGGGAAACCGCGATGACACCGGAGGCGGAGCCGATGATTGAGCCGGCAGAAATGGAGACGGACATGGATCCCGAAGATACGCTCGTTCTGCTTTTCATGTGCTGTCATCCCGCGCTGAGCATGCCGTCGGCAATTGCACTCACGCTGCGAGCGGTGGGCGGGCTGACCACAGCGGAGATTGCCAATGCATTCATGGTTCCCGAGACGACGATGGCGCAGCGGATCAGCCGTGCAAAGCAGAGCATCAAGGCATCTAAGGTTCCGTTTCGCCTGCCGAATCCGCAGGAGCGCAGGGAACGGCTGCCCGCCGTTCTCCATGTGCTGTACCTGATCTTCAGCGAAGGTTATGTGAGCAGCATCGGTGCGCACTTACAGCGACTGGATTTGGCGCGTGAAGCAATCCGGCTGACCCGCGGCGCGAGGGCTCTGCTGCCGGAGGATGCAGAGATCGCCGGCCTGCTGGCGCTGATGCTGCTGACCAACGCGCGTCGGAACGCCCGGACGGGGCCGAATGAAGAATTGATCCCGCTCGACAAACAGGACCGCACTCTGTGGGATCCGGCCGAGATCGCTGAAGGCAAGAATCTGTTGATGCTCGCCCTTTCACAAGGAGTTGTGGGGCTCTATCAGCTTCAGGCCACAATCGCCGCGGTTCATGACGACGCGGCGCGTGCGGAATCTACAGACTGGCCACAGATCCTCGCGTTGTACGAACTGCTTCAGCGCGTGGCGCCCAGCCCAATGGTCACGCTGAACCAGGCAATCGCCGTTGCCATGGTGAATGGACCGGCGCGCGGACTGGAGCATCTTCAGGCCTTGGATAGAGATGAGCGGCTGGGGAGTCATTATCGGCTGGATGCTGTGCGTGGTCACTTGTTCGAGAAGCTAGGAGATTTAGAAAAGGCCATACAGCACTATCGGGCCGCCGCGGCCCGGACAACCAGCCTTCCGGAGCAGAATTACTTGATGATGCAAGCGGCGCGGCTCGCCGATCTCCACGGGGCATGATCCTCGGTTGACGATAACAGCCCAATGCGCTCATTGAGCCGTGCGGGGCGGATGGTCACCCTTCCGGAACTTTCAACCATGCCGCCGTCCCCTTGCCCAGCTCATGACCTTCGTACCGCGCGAACCTTCGAATTTGCTTGATCCTGCCCAGTGAAACTCCTAACCTAAAAGCACAAGGAAAGCTCTGTCCGCCCGGTCTCAACCGGCTCCGAACAGAGCTTTTCTATTTCGCGAAGCCTGCCCTGAGCGACCTCATCAAGGGCGAGCGCGGTCAAAGGCTCCAGACCACTTGGCAGCTGGCCGCTCCGCCGGCTACAGGCTGCGCGCTGAAGGAGGGATGCGAAATAACCCCTTTTAAATGTTATTGGTGCAAACAATCCGTTTGTTTTAAAATAGATCCGCAACATACAGGTCCCATGAGGGTAATACCTGACTTACAGTACTAAAACATCCCTGCAGGATGAATAACTTGCCGCACCCCAGGGGGAGGGGGGTACCCCTGCCCCTGCCCACGGTATTCGCAGCGCGCCCGCAGCGACGGGGGGAGAACAGCTTCGACGCCTCGAATTCTCCAGGGAACTTCAGAGATACAACTGGCACCGCGGTTATGGCTGCCCCGAACCCATCTTCGCGCGCATCTTCGCCTCCGCATCGTCGCTCCAGTACTTCGCCTTCAGCCGGATGAACACGGAGGAATACGGGAGCGTCATGTTCGTCTTCAGCACGAGGACCTGAAAGCTCCTGCTGTCCTTATCGATGTTGGCGATCAGCTGGTCGTGAGGCTGCGACTGCACCGTATAGGCGCGCAGCATGTCCGCGATGTTCGCACGGTACTGCGATACGCCCGGCGCATCCTCTTCCGGCACAAAGGGAAGCTCGGCATCCATCAGGATGTCCGGCCGCAGGTGTTCGGAGTTCTCGATGGCACTGAGCACAAAACGCAGCACGCCGGTCAGGGGCGCGTTAGCCTCGATCGTCTCCACGCCCGGCGAACTCTCGAGCGGGTAGGCCGAGTCGACAATCACGATCCAGTTGCGGTGACCAAACAGAGGCAGAGCCTGCTCCACTTTGGTTTGCCACGAGACTGGTTCCTCCGGTGGCGCCGCATGCAGAAGTGGGGTGGCGACAAAAAGCACGAGCGCGCAAAAATTCCTGAGCAATGGCATCACCTCACCGGACGAAGACCTTCCCGTTCCCGCTCCAACTTTCATTTTTCACCCCCGCAAACTCAGCTTGACCTTTATCTCCGAATGAATTATCCCTTGCCTTCCCCCGAAAACTGACAGTAAGGAGATCGTAAATATGGGACATGGGATTATTGCCTGGATCATCATCGGTGTGATTGCGGGTTGGCTGACCGGGAAAATCATGAAGGGTTCCGGCTTCGGCTTTCTGATGGATATGGTCGTTGGGCTCGTCGGCGCGCTGATCGGCGGCTTCCTCTCCGCCCATCTCGGCTTCGGGGGCGTCGGGGAACATGGCCTCATCATCAGCATCGTCATCGCCGTTATTGGCGCGGTGATTCTCACCTGGATCGTGCGCCTGATCAGCGGCAATCGAACCAGGAACCTCTGAGCCTGGGGCGCGAACCAGCGCCGGCCCTCAACGACGAGCAGGCCGTGCAGCCTCATCAGCTGCACGGTCAAAATTTTCCGGTCCGCCAACTAGTCCGAGCTGAGAGAGCGCTACGCCTCCTTGTAAATCGCAGCGCCAGCCAGCGTGCCCAGCACGCATCCCGCCAGATTGCCGAGCGTGGTGTAGAGCGTCAGGTGATGCGAGTAGGCGTGCGGAATGTACATGAATGCGATGTCGGGCAGCAGATAGGTCAGAAACCACGTCACCAGTCCCGCATAGATGGCCGTTTTCGGTCCGGCGCCGAAGCGCGGGCGAACACCGGCGTAGATCCACAACGCGGCCAGGCCCACAAAGATCCCAACCACGTTGAATTCGACGATCTCAGTGCCGTTCATCGGCGGCAGGCCGAGGCGTGCGAAAGCTGCATTCCAGCGCGGCGCCAGGAGTACGCCGTCCACGAGCGATCCAACCAGATCGCCCACGATCCCTGCGATGACGCCACACAGAATCATGCGGGCGGTGTTGATTTTTCCCATACTGCCTCCTTTTATTGGGGGTCTTTCAGGGTTGAGTTGGGGGGATGCGGCAGTATAGCCATGCACCACAGCCTGTGCAACGAAAAAGCCCGCGGATTCTCAGTTAGGGGCAGCGACTGTAGTCACCAGCAGGGGCGGGTGGCCCATTCAAGCCATGTGTTGGCTTGAGTGGGAGCGGCGAGGCAGCCCATTCAAGGCCGCTTTTGGCTTGAGTGGGAGTGGCGCGAGGCGGGGTGGCCCATTCAAGCCCGCTTTTGGCTTGAGTGGGAGTGGCGCGAGGCGGGGTGGCCCATTCAAGCCCGCTTTTGGCTTGAGCGGGAAATGCGCTCTTCCAGAACAATCGTGACGCGATCACCCACTTCTTTGCCGATGACTTTCAGGACGTCGCCTTTGACAGGAAGCTTGTGCCTGCCGTCGCCCAGCGCCATAAACGAGCTCTGGAAAGGTACCCCCTCGACGCGCCCGCGGACCTTCACCAGCCCACGCGTCCCGAAAAACTCCACTGACTGCGGCCATACAACATAGGTCCAGCCACCTTTGGCGGGACTCTTCTCGAGCTTGGCGGTAAACGACTGATCCAGCTTCACAGCGACCTCTTCGGGAGCATCGTATCCTGGCGCCGCCGTCTACTGCAGCAGCGAAATAGCCACGCTGGTCATCGCCGTCACACCGGTGCGCAACGTCGGCTCCGGCACCGGCTCAAAATGGCTGGTATGGGGCCCTGGTAGCTCCTCGCCCGCAGCGTGCGCAGCGGCCAGTTTCACCGGATCCATCGCCCCCAACCGAAAATAGACCAGCGGGATTTCGTGATTCGGGAGCGCGAAAATGCCCACATCTTCGCTGCCCATGATGCGCGGAAGATCGACCACGTGATCCGCGCCAAGCGCCTTCACCAGCGTGGCCCTCACCTCGGCCGTCATCGCCGGATCGTTGTATTCCACCGGCGTCGATTCGTCGTCCAGCACCGTAACGGTTGCGGCTTTTTCCGGAGGCAACCCCGCGGACGCCGTGATGCCGGCGGCCATTTGGCGCAGACCCGTGATGACCGTGTCGCGGCTCTTGTCGCTGAACGAGCGCGTCGTCAGTTCCAGCTTTACTTCATCGGGAATGATGTTGCGCTTCGTTCCACCATGGATATCGCCCACCGTCACCACCGTCGGATCCAGCGGATTCTCCTCGCGGCTCACGATGGTTTGAATCTGCGTGATGTAGAGCGCGGCCAGCGTGATGGGGTCTCGCCCCGCGCTCGGACGCGCCCCGTGCCCACCAATGCCGCGAATCACAACGTCGATTGAAGTCGAACTGGCCTGCGCAGGGCCGGGAATCACACCCACCACTCCCGCTGCCAGCTCATTCGTGTCATGCAGCCCGATGATGTGATCCGGCCGCCCGAACCTCTCGTACAGATGATCGGCGAGCATCGCCTTCGCGCCGTCGATCGTCTCCTCCGAAGGCTGGCCGATGAGCATCAGCGTCCCGTGCCACCCCGACTTCATCGCAGCCATCGCGCGCGCTGTGCCAATCAGGACAGTGGTGTGCACGTCATGACCGCAGGCGTGCATCACGCCCACAGTCTGGCCGTCTTTGTTCTTCGCCGTGACGTGGCTCGCATACGGCAGCCCCGTTTCCTCCACGATGGGCAGCGCGTCCATGTCCGCGCGAACCATCAGCGTCGGCCCCGCGCCGTTTTTCAGGATGGCAACCACGCCGTAAGCCTGCGATCCGTCAGGATAGCGGCCCACCCGCTCAGTAACGGTGTACCCCGCCTCACGCAGCGCGGCAGCCAGGATCCCAGAAGTGCGGGCCTCAAAATGCGAGAGCTCGGGATGGGCGTGGATATCCTTATAGGTTTCGAGGAGCGCGGGCGTCTCGGAATGGACGAACGTGGGAACATCCTGGGCAACAACCGGGACGGCCGCAAAGACACAGCAGGCCAATCCCCAGGCAGAAAGTCGGATCACAAGGCTCTCCTGAAGCAAGGAAGTGGGGGCCAGTATACGCGGCGGCCTTCTCGACGCTCCACACCATTAACATTCCGAATCCGAACGCATCGGCTATCGGTAATCTGGGTTCGTACGACGTGGCCGGTCGAGTCGCGCCCAGAACACAAGGAGGAGGAACTGGAGCCGTGCAGGTTCCCTACGCGAAGAAGTGGCAGAAGGAAACGGACAAGCTCCGCAACATTGCGCTCGACTGCTTCCTGACTGAAGAGCTCAAGTGGAGCAAACCCTGTTTTACCTTCCAGAAGAAGAATGTAGCCGTTGTCATTCCGCTGCGCGACTCGTGCGCACTCGCGTTCTTCAAGGGCGCTCTGCTCACCGATTCGAAGGGAATTCTCGAACGGATTGGCGAACACACCCAGGCCGGGCGCTGGATTAAGTTCACTTCGGTTAAAGCGATCACCGCCCTAAAACCGACCCTGAGAGACTACCTTTATGAGGCGATTGAACTGGAAGAATCCGGCAGGAAAGTGGTGCTGAAGAAACCGGCAGAGTACGCAATCCCGGAGGAGCTGCAGACCTTGCTGGACGATAACGCGCTCCTCGCGACAGCGTTCAGCGCGCTCACGCCTGGCCGCAGAAAGTCGTACATCTTCCACATCTCGAGCGCAAAACAGGCTAAAACGAGAGCAGCCCGCGCAGCCCGGAGCCTACCCATGATTCTCAGCGGTCGGGGCTTCAATGAATTGCCTCGCTGAGCCTTCGAACGAAATCCCGCCTTTTTCCACCAACCTGTCAAGTGTTTGTGCAAAAAGCTAAAGTAATAACCCAACACTCCACGCGACTTACACGCCATAACTCGCCGGAATTGTTGGCACTACTTTGCCCCTCAACCTGATATCCTGAATATATAGATGGAAAAGAAAAAGCCTCGCTCCGGCGAGGCTCTTCTGTTTCGCGCCCTGAACCTCTTATCTCTGCGTCTGTGGCCTTTGGAGCGCTGAACGCTGACCGCTGCACCTGCTCTATGTCACCTGTTTTCAAATGCGAGGCCGTAACTGCCGTGTTTTCAATTACGAAGGAAGTGTCAATGTTGTCGAGTTTGTCAACCTTAACTAACCAGTGCGAAATCAAATGCTTGCCGCACCCCATGGTTTTTATTTATGAAGGGAGTACTAATCCATAACCCATGCCGCCCAGCCGCCGACTACTCAAAGCGCCGAACGGCCAGCACAGCATTGAGTCCGCCAAAAGCAAAAGAACTGGACAGAGCCAGATCGACCCGCGTCGCCTCGTTCGACAGCAGGACATGATCGAGATTCAGGGCCGCGTCAACCTGCGCGCCGGTTGCAGCAAGGCCGAAATTGGCAGGGAGAAGACTGCGCCGAATGGCGAGCACCGTCGCCAGCAGCTCCATCGCACCCGACGCGCCGATAGCGTGGCCGTGCAATCCCTTGGTAGAGCTGATGGGCAGATTGCGCGCCGGATCTCCCAACACTCGATGAATCGCTTCGGCCTCCACGCGGTCGTTGGTCTCTGTGCCGGTGCCGTGCGCGTTGATGTAGCTGACCTCATCGGGCGTGGCGTGCGCATCCTCAAGGGCGCGCATCATCGCCGCCGCGGGTCCAGCAGGATTGGGCTGGGTGATGTGGTGCGCGTCCGATGACATCCCGAAGCCAACGATCTCGGCCAGGATTTCTGCTCCGCGCGCCTGAGCGGATTCGCGGCCCTCGATGGCGAAGACAGCCGCACCCTCACCCAGCGTCATGCCGTCGCGATCGGCGGCAAAGGGGCGGCACGCTGTTTCGGAAACGACATGCAGACCGTCCCACGCTTTGAGGAATACGTCGGTCAGGGGCGCTTCATGTGCCCCGGCGAGCGCCGCGCGCACTGCGCCCGACCGCACCATGTGGAAAGCGAGCCCGATGGCATGGGTGCCCGACGAGCACGCGGTGGTCAGAGTGAAAGCAGGCCCGGTGATGCCGTGCTCCATACTCACAAGCGCGGTTCCGCCACTAGCCATCACGCGCGGCACGGTCAGCGGATGGATGCGCCCACCGCCCGTGTAGAAGCGCCGCGATTCAGTTTCTTCCGTGGTGCGTCCGCCGGTGGAGCAGCCAAAGATGACCGCGATGGAATCTGTGGGATGCGCCGCGATCAGACCGGACTGCTGCACGGCCTGGCGCGCTGCGGCAACAGCCAACGCAGAAGTCCGCTCGCCGATCTGCCGCTGGCTCGCGTTGAGCACATCCGCCTCGCGAAAGTCGGGAACGGTTGCGGTTCGCGTGAAGTGGAGACCCTCCGGGCGGTCCGGCATTTCGCAGATCCCGGTGCGGCCAGCGAACAGATTCTCCTCGAAGGCCGCAACGTCCTGTCCGATGGCGGTCACGCAGCCCACGCCGGTGATGACAACCCGCGTCATGCTTTTGTGGAGGGAACAGCGCCCTTCCGGCGCACGGCTTCCTCAATGCCCGTGACCATATCGCCGACGGTCTTAATCTGGCTCAGCTTGTCTTCGGGTATCTCAATCTCGTATTTCTCTTCAATGTCGAAAGCAAGGCTCACCCGGTCCAGCGAGTCGACGGCCAGCTCGTCAAAGGTGCTGTCGAGACGAATCGTCACCGGCGATATGCTTTTCTGCTTCGCGATGAGCGCAATGCACTCTTCGGCAACCTGGTTCATCGTTTACTCCATGGGCTCCAGGGTGAGAATACACGGTCAGGATGCCGCGCCGATGGGGCCGGTTCCAGCAAACAGCCCCACCGGGAAGGTTACGGGCCGGCCCCGCGCAGGGGCGAAGAAGAAACGAAAATCGGGGTAGAATAAGCGGATGCTGTCCCCGGTGACCCCAGTCCCGGAGAGGACTCCGGACCTCCCCGTTCCCGAAAGCCTGCGCTGGGCGCACCCCCTGGTGCAGGAGTGGTTCGTGCGCCGTTTCTCGACGCCGACCGAGCCTCAGGAACTCGGCTGGCCGGTGATTCGCGCCGGCAAACCAGTGCTGATTTCAGCGCCCACCGGCTCGGGAAAAACGCTGGCCGCATTTCTGATCTGCATCGACGGCTTGATCCGTAAGGCGATCGAAGGACGCCTCGGCTTGGAGACCGAGGTCGTTTACATTTCGCCGCTGAAGGCTCTTTCGAACGACATTCAAAAGAACCTGGAAACGCCGCTCAGGGAGATTCAGCAGCTGGCGCTGGAGCGCGGCTATCTATGTCCGCCGGTGCGGGCCGCGGTGCGGACCGGCGATACTCCCGCGGCCGAGCGGCGCTCGATGCTGAAGACGCCGCCGCACATTCTGGTCACCACGCCGGAGTCGCTGTACATCCTCCTCACGGCGCAGAAAAGCCGGGAGCACCTGCGGCGGGTGCACACGGTGATCGTGGATGAGATTCACGCCATCGCCGACGACAAGCGCGGTTCGCATCTGGCGCTCAGTTTGGAGAGGCTCGATGCGCTGGTGACCGCAGAAAACTCGCTAATGGTAGGGGCCAGCCTGCTCAAGTATCCGTCACCGTTACGAATTGGACTTTCCGCAACGCAAAACCCAATCGAGCTGGTCGCGCAGTTTCTGGGTGGAAGGCGCGGTGGCGAAGTGGAGATCGTCCAGGCCGGGCAGCGGCGCACCATGGACCTGGCCATCGAGGTTCCAACCGACGAACTGGGCTCCGTAGCCACGATGGCCATCTGGGACAGCGTCTATACGCGAATCGCCGAACTGACGCTCGAGCATCGGTCGACGCTGGTGTTTGTGAACACGCGCTCCATGGCCGAGCGGCTGGCCTTCCAGCTGGGCGAACGGCTGGGCACGGAGAATGTGGCCTGCCACCACGGCAGTCTCTCGCGCAAACTGCGGCTGAACGCCGAGCTGCGCCTGAAGAATGGCCAGGTTCGCGTGCTGGTGGCCACGGCGTCACTGGAACTGGGCATCGACATTGGCGCCGTGGACCTGGTCTGCCAGATCCGCTCGCCGCGCGCCATTGCCGTGGGCATGCAGCGCGTGGGTCGCGCCGGCCATTGGCGCGGCGCCATTCCCAAAGGACGCTTCTTTGCGTTGACCCGCGACGACCTGATGGAACAGGCCGCGCTGATCCGCGCCATGCGCGCTGGAGTGCTGGATCGCCTGGAGGTTCCGGCGAAGCCATTCGACGTTCTGATGCAGCAGATCGTGGCAGCGTGCGCGGCCGAGCCGTGGGAGGAGCGCGCGCTGTTTGAGGTTTTCCGTCGTGCCATGCCTTACCGGGATTTGCAGTGGGCGGAATTCGATGAGGCGCTGCACCTGCTCACCGAAGGCATCGAGTCGAGCCGCGGCCGCTACGGTGCTTACCTGCTGCGCGACGCCGTACAAGAGCGGGTGCAGCCTCGGCGAGGCGCTCGGACCACGGCCATCACGAACGGCGGCGCGATCCCGGATACAGCGCTCTTCCCGGTGATATTGCAGCCGGAAGGCGTACAAATTGCCACGCTCGACGAACATTTTGCGGTCGATTCATCCCCAGGCGACATAGTGCAACTGGGCAATACCAGCTGGCGCATCCAGCGCATCGAGTCAGCGGGACGCGTTCTGGTGGAGGATGCGCACGGGGCGCCGCCCACTCTGCCGTTCTGGTTCGGCGAGGCGCCTCAGCGGACGAAGGAACTCTCAGAATTTGTGGCGGACCTCCGCGAGGAAATCGACCGGCGCACCCGCGATGTGCTGCCCGGCTACGTGAGCCAGGCAGTGCCGGAGATCGCGGAGACCGTGTCCTTCCTCAAAAACGAATGTGGCGTCGACGATGGAGGCGCAGAGCAGCTGATTGCTTACATCGCCGCGGGCCGCGCCGTGCTCGGGGTCGTTCCATCTGTAACAACCATTGTTGCAGAACGATTCTTCGACGAAGGCGGAGGCATGCAGCTCGTCCTGCACGCACCCTTCGGAGGCCGCATCAACAAGGCATGGGGCCTGGCGCTGCGTAAACGCTTCTGCCGCGGCTTCAATTTCGAGCTGCAAGCCGCGGCCACCGACAACGGGCTCAACATCTGCCTTGCCGAACAGCACAGCTTTCCCCTGAGCGACGTCTTTCATTTCCTCACCACGGAGACCGTGACGGAGCTGCTGGAGCAGGCTTCCCTGGCCTCTCCCATCTTCAAAACCCGCTGGCGGTGGGACGCGTCGCGGAGTTTGCAACTGTTACGGTTCCAAAAAGGAAAGAAAGTAGCGCCGCAGATCCAGCGCATCCGCAGCGACGATCTGCTGGCCAGCGTTTTTCCGCAGGCTGCGGCGTGTTTTGAAAATATCGGGGGCGATATCCAGATTCCCGACCATCCGCTGGTGAAGGAAGTGATGCGCGATGTGCTCCAGGAGGCCATGGATCTCGAAGGGCTGAAAGGGGTACTCGAGGCCATGGATTCCGGTCGCATCCGCTGCGTGGCGGTCGACACGACAACCCCTTCGGCGTTTTCCCATGAGCTGATCAATGCGAACCCCTATGCATTCCTTGACGACGCCGGCCTCGAGGAGCGTCGGACGCGGGCGGTGCAGATGCGCGGGGTGCTGCCCGACGCTCAACTGGGAGAAGCGGGCCGGTTATCGCCGGAAGCGATTGACGAAATCCGCCAGGAGATTTGGCCCGACATTCGCGATGAGCATGAGTTGCACGATCTGCTATGCGGGCTGGTCGTGGTGCCGGAGCAGGTCCTGAGTTGGAATGACGGATGCCGGGATTGGGACGTTTTCCTCGCGCGGCTGGACCGTTCGGGCCGCGTCGCCGTCGCGAAACGCCGGCAACTGACGTATTTTGTCGCGGCGGAGCGGGTGGAGTGGCTACGGGCGCTGTGGCCGGATGTGGAATTCTCTGTGGAAATGTTGAAAACATCCGGAGAACCCCCTGATAACAGTGACATTTTGAAGAAAACGTTACAGGGATGGTTACAAATTCTGGGGCCGGTAACATCGACGGCCATCGCCGAGCGCCTGGGGCTCGATGCAGGCGCGGTCTGGCAGCAAATGGTGCGCCTGGAATCCACAGGAACGATCCTGCGGGGGGTGTTCGAAGGGAAGCCGGGACGGGAATCTGTGCCCGACACTGAGATTGAATGGTGCGAGCGGCGGATCCTGCAACGCATCCACCGGCGGACGCTGAACACGCTGCGCAAACAGATTGAGCCGGTAACGCCGGCGGTGTACATGCGTTTCCTGCTGGACTGGCAGCACCTGGGCGAACGCCGGCAACTGAGCGGCGAGCAGGGATTGCTGGAGGCGCTGCGCGGTCTGGAGGGATTTGAGGCGCCGGCAGCGGAGTGGGAACGCTCCATCCTGCCGCAGCGCGTGGCCGGGTACGATCCGCGCTGGCTGGACGCGCTGTGCCTGACCGGTGCAGTGGGATGGGGACGCATTTCCCCGCATCCTGCATTTGCCGATGCGGCGAGTGGCGGACCGCGGCGCGTCGTCCCCACCAGCATGGCGCCGGTGACTTTTTTTGTCCGCGAAGAAGCTCTCTGGATGGATTTGTGCCTGTCGCAGCGACAAATTCCGGAAACGAATCTGAACGCGTGCCTCAGCGCAATCGCGAACCGGGTTCGGTCGTGTCTGGCGGAGCGCGGCGCGATGTTTTCAGCGGATCTGATCCGGATGCTCGAGGCTCCCGCGGAGGAAGTGCATCGAGCACTTTGGGAGCTGGTGGCCGCGGGACTGGTGAATGCCGATGGCTTCGACAGCCTGCGCCTGCTCATCGATCCGCGGCGCAAGCGGGCGTTTGCCCCGGCAAAGGCCAGGGCGGCAGGCAGAAATGCCTCGGGGCGGTGGGCGCTGCTGTCCCATCCTGCTGAGGAAATTCAAGCCGGAGACCTGAAGCGTCTGGACGCAGAAGCAGCCGCTCAAGCAGCAGTCCGGCATGACGCGCAGGTTGAGTCCGTTTGCCGCGTGCTGCTGCGACGCTATGGCGTGGTGCTGCGCGATGTGCTGGCGCGGGAGACGACAATTCCGCCGTGGCGCGAGTTGGTTGCGGTGTTTCGCCGGCTGGAGGCGCGCGGCGTGGTGCGCGGCGGGAGATTTGTCTCCGGATTCGGCGGCGAGCAGTTCGCGCTGCCGGACGCCGCTGATGCGTTACGCGGCAGTCGCACTCGAACGCTGGCGGAGATGCCCCCTCTGACCATGGCCGCCGCGGATCCGATGAATCTGGTGGGCATCGTCATTCCCGGCGAGCGCACCGCATCCATTGCGGGGAACACGGTGACGCTGCCGCTTCCCCCGACAGAGGCCGAAGCCAACATCGTGGAGATACTCACGCCGGGCATCCTGAGCTTTGATACAGCGCTCGAAGGGGGCGCCCTTGCCTGAGCCGGAAACGCAGCAAGCACCCCGGCAACAAACCCCAGCAGGATTCCGAAGCGAGGCCGCTGGTCGAAGGCGAGGACTTTTATCGCGAAGGACCCTATGTGGTTTTCACGGCGGCGTACCATCTGCGCCGCGGCTCCTGCTGTGGATCGGGGTGCCGGCATTGTCCGTGGCGCGACGCGAGTACTGCTTCGGCGAAATGAAACGGGGCGATTTCGTTCGCTGCAATCCTCGCTGTATCCTTCCCGCATATGAGCAAGCTGTCGCACTTTGACGAGGCGGGCCAGGCGCGCATGGTGGACGTAAGCGGCAAGGCAGAAACTCGCCGCGAAGCAGAAGCATCGGCGTTTGTGTCCATGAGCGAAGAGACGCTGGCCGCGCTGCCTCACAACAGGAAAGGCAATCCTCTGGAAGTCGCGCGCATCGCGGGCATCCAGGCGGCGAAGCGAACCGCGGAGCTGATTCCGATGTGCCATCCTCTGCCACTGAGCTTTGTGGATGTGTGCGCCGAAGTGATGGCCGGGGGAATTGCGATTCGCGCGACGGCGGCGACAACCGCCGTCACCGGTGTAGAGATGGAGGCGATGACCGCCGCGGCAGTGGCGGCGCTGACGGTTTACGACATGTGCAAGGCGATGGACAAAGGCATTGCGATCCACGATTTGCGGCTTGAGCGCAAGAGTGGCGGCAAGAGCGGCGACTACACACGCAAAAAATAGTGCGGATCAATGAGACGCACCACATCGCCCAAGCGCTCATAAATTCGTGCCGAGACGCGCAAATTCTGCGCGCTGAATTCTCACATTTTGACATCGTTACAACAGGCATCCGCGCAGTAACTCTGCTTCATCTGATCACGCAGATGTTCCTTTAGCCGCGATGTCTGCGACCACTCCCATCTAGCCGGGAATTCAGGTCCGAGGGCGGATCGACCGGCGGAGCTACATCAAGAGGCAAGTCCAAATTCTGTTAAGGATGATCCTTTCTGATGCCCCATGTTTTGGTGACTGGGGGCGCGGGATTCTTTGGTGGAATCCTGAAGCGCCATCTGCTGCAAAAACATTTTGAAGTGACCAGCGTGGACCGCGTGCCGGATCCGAACTGGCACCCTCACCTGCGAAAAATCACCGGCGACCTCCGCGACCCGTGGCTGATGAACGCGGTCTTCGAGCGCGGTGGATACGATGCCGTGTTTCACTGCGCGGCGGTGCTTGCGCATGGCATGTCGGTCGACGAGCGCGATTTGTGGGCGTCGAATGTAAGCGCCACGCGCATGCTGGCCGAAGCTTGCCGCGATTACGGTGTTCCTAAGCTGATCTTCACGTCGACGAATTGTCTGTGGGCCAGCAATCCCGGGCATCCGATCGGCGAAGAAGAGCGACCCGCGCCGGCAGAAATCTATGGGCAATCGAAGCTGGCGGCAGAAAAAATCCTTCGCAGTTACACAAAGTATCTCGATGTGGTGGTTCTGCGCTGTCCGACGATCATTGATCGCGGACGCCTCGGACTGCTCGCCATTCTGTTCGAGTTCATTCACGATGGAAAAACAGTCTGGGTAGTCGGACACGGGCGCAATCGCTATCAGTTCATCTATGCCGAGGACCTGGTGCTCGCATGTATCGCGGCGCTCGAACCTGGCGAATCGGATATCTTTCATGTAGGCTCGGCCAACGTGAAGCCGCTGCGTGACGTCTATCAGGCAGTGATCGACGCCGCGGGCAGCGCCTCGAAGGTGCGATCATTGCCATTGAAGCCCGCCGTGGCTGCGATGCGCATGGCGCATCGGCTGGGGATCTCTCCCCTGGGCCCTTATCACTACCGGATGATTGCGGAAGACTTCATGTTCGATACGACGAAGATCGAGGAACGCCTGGGCTGGCGGCCAACGCTGACGAATGAAGAGATGCTGGTGCAGGCGTATCACTACTACGAGACGCGGCGCGAGGAAATCCATCAGCGCGATAACGTCTCGGCTCATTCCAAGGCGGCGCCTATGGGCGTAATCCGCCTGCTGAAGTGGGTGTCGTGAGCCCAGCAACCCCAGGCAATCCCTCATTTCGCGCCGAGCCGGCGGTCTGGCCGGAAACGACGGCGCAGGGGCCGGAGCCGATTCCACCACAGAGCATCCGAGATCAGGAACGCGAGGAGCAGCGCGAAGGGCGTGCGGCGCGGCGTCAACAAATAGCGCAGGCTCTGGTGTTGATTGGGTACGCCGTCGTGGTGGCAGTGGGCATTGCGTTCCACGAACCATGGGCCGACGAAGCACAGGCCTGGCTGCTGGCCCGCGATCAGGGATTCTGGCACCTGATGTTCCATGCGATCCGCTACGAAGGCTCGCCGGGATTGTGGCATGCGCTTCTGTGGGTGCTGGCGCGGATGCATATTGGCTATACGGGCATGCGTTGGGTTGCCGGGGCCTTCGCGCTGGCCAGCGTCTATGTTCTGCTGCGCTGGTCGCCGTTTCCGCTGATCCTGAAAATCCTGCTGCCGTTTGGGTTCTGGCTGGCATATCAGGATGCGGTGGTGGCGCGCAGTTACGTCCTGTTTGCGATTCTCGCGTTTCCCGCTGCTGCGATTGTCCGCGCCACGGCGCGAGAGCAGGGCCCGGTGCGGCGCAGCAGCCTGCTATGGCTGGCGGTGTTGCTTGGATTGATGGGGAATCTATCGGTCCACGGATTCATCGGCTCGATCGGTTTCTCGCTCGTGGCGCTTGCGGTTCTGCGCCGTAAGGCGCGCGCGGGTATGCCGATTCGCAGGACTGCGCCTGCGGTGGTTCTGTGCTGTTTCTGGCTGTTCGCTGTGGTGACAGTGTTCCCGCCCAGCGACGTGGATTTTCCCGCAGGAAAGAATCTGCAGATGTCGACGCAGAGATTGTGGGCGATGCTGGGCAGCTCAACAGCGAAGGCAGAACTGAAGACTGAGAAAGAAGAAGGCATAAATCCTCGGCCGGGAGAGCTGCCGATGCGCGCCGAGCACCCCTTCCAGAAAACTCCGGGAGAAGCGCTGTGGCACAAGATCGCTCGCGTGCTTGGGCTGCTGACATTTCCGGTTTCAAACTTCCGGTATCTCGCACTGGCCGCGCTCGCTCTGGCAATAATGCAGGCGCTCGTGTTCGGACAGGCGCGCGGTGGCATGGGCTGGGTGGGCCTGTTGCCCTGGGCGTTGATGATCGTGCTCTTTACCTGGATGTATCTGGCGCCGCGCCACGCCGGCATGCTGTGGGAAGCGCTGATTGCGGCGCTGTGGCTCACGTGGCCGGTTGAACTCCCGAAACGCGGGTTTGCGCTGTGGATGCATCGGGTCACAGTGGCGGCGCTGGTGCTGGTGGCGCTCAACCAGGTGCAGTGGACCGCGCACTCTCTACACGACGAGATTGAGAAGCCCTACTCCGGCGATGAGGCCATGGCGAAATGGCTCAAGTCCAGCGAAGCGGGCAAACGCATCGCGGGCTTCGGTTATCACTCTATCGGCGTAACCGCGTGGTTTCATGGCCCGATTTATTTCAACCAGCCGGCCACGTACTGGATCTGGAGCCAGGAGCCGCGCAACGACGCGCGCGCGCCCTTCGCGATTGCCACGCATCCCGACGTGATCGTCTACGGCGGCTGGGACTGGAGCGAGAACAACGCGGACATCAGCGAAGACTGGATCAAGCCAAACCCTGAAACGCTGAACGAGGTTCCTCTCAACGATGCCTTCCACATCGTCGACTACGCGGAGGCAAACGGCTATCGCGAGACGCATCGCTTTTGTGGGCATGCCTTCCTGCGCAGCGGCTACTCCGAGGAACTGTGCCAGGTGGCACTCCAGCCGGATCCAACGGCAGCTGCTCAAAGGCATGGTTTGTCCCTGACGGCGGCGCCACCCCAGTAGCGCTATGATGGAGGCAGCAGGCAGACTGGACGGTCGCCGCCGCAGCAATGCGGTGGAGGAAAGTCCGGACTCCGAAGGGCAGTGTGCCGGATAACGTCCGGGACCTGAGCGTTAAGGCTCAGGGACGGCAAGTGCCACAGAAAACAAACCGCCCGCGCCTCGCAAGAGGCCAGGGTAAGGGTGAAAAGGTGCGGTAAAAGCGCACCGCTCCGGCGGTAACGGCGGAGGCAGGGTAAACCCCACACGGAGCAAGACCAAATAGGGAACGAGTGCGCAGCAATGCGGACACGCGCCGGCCCGGCGCGGCAGCCTCAGCGAGGCATCCCGTGATGACGAGAGTCGTCACCGGATGGAAGTTCCGGGTAGGTCGCTAGCGGCAGGCTCTTCGGAGCGTGCCTGGAGCGTACGCAGCAATGCGGCGCCCAGAGGAATGGCCGTCCTCGACAGAATCCGGCTTACAGGTCTGCTTGTGTACATGGCCCCGGTTTTCCGAACAGGAGAGCCGGGGCCTTCAATTTTTTCCAACTACATGGCCTTGCGGGGCAGATCGGCAAACAGGCTCGAGACGTAGTCCAGCATGAAGAGAGGATGCACCGGCTTGGCCAGAATCTCGAACATGTTGCCCTTTTTCGCGGCCTCCTCCATCAGCGCTGGGGTTCCGGCATGTCCGGAAAACAGCACCAGGTGGCACGCGGGACGGTTGGACTTGAGCACCACAGCAAGGTCGATGCCGTTCATGCAGGGCAGCATCACGTCGATGATGGCAAGATGCGGTTCCCAGACGGCGATGATCTCAATCGCGGCCTCGGCCGAATTGGCGCTGCGCACCGCGTAGCCGTGCCGCTCGAAGATGGCCGAGAGAGTCTCAGTAATAGCGGGATCGTCGTCAACGATCAAAATGCCGCGCGGTACGCCAGTGCGCTTCACCGGGCCTCCGGATTTTGAAATTCGAGGGTCTATCGGAACAGGGCCGCGTACAGCGCCGGCAGCGGGGTACTGCGGAGCACTCCGAATCTTTTTGTGCGAGTCGTCGGGCAGAGCACTCGTCACTGCGGATCCGTACTTGCCTTGGATGCGCCAGGGGAGGGTATTGCGTTGCCAGCCGTCGTGTCAGGTTTCTATCGACCAAAATGCTGCCAGCCACTGGGCGCAACCGGAAGCTGTCGTCCCTCTGACAATTGGAGCGAAATCATGGGCTTGCCGCGCCGGGATTTTTGCATCGTGCCGATGCGCCGAACGGAAATGCCAGCGATTCTTCGCGGAATTCGTGCGCCCGCGGAAACCGTGAAAAGCAGCTCATAGTCATCGCCGCCGTTCAGCGCGAGGTCCATCGCATCCCCCGATGCCAGGGCCAAACCATGAATTGGCAGGACAGCCGCGTCGATGATCGCCGACAGATGCGACTCCTCGCAGAGATGGGCGAGGTCGGTAGAAAGCCCATCGCTGATGTCGATCATTGCATGGACAAGATTCCTCAGGCGGACGCCCACAGCGAGGCGTGGCTCGGGATAAAGATGCGGGTGTGCAGTGGTGGCGCGGGTGAACGAGCGAAAGCGGCGGGGATTCTCCTCGACTCTCTGCAGCTCGGCAGCGGCTCCGCCCAAGGCTCCGGTCACGTAGATCGCATCGCCAGGCCGGGCGCCAGAACGCAGGAGCGCGTTGCCGCGAGGAACCTGACCGACCGCGACGACATCCGCAACGATGAAGCCGTCGTGGCTCCGGCCGATCGCCGGCGACTCCGCCGTATCGCCGCCGGCCAGCGGCACGCGATATTTGCGAGCGAGGGTCAGGAAGCCGTGCAGAAATCGATCGACCCAGGCGGCGGGCAAGCGCGCTGGAATCGCCAGCGAAAGGAAAACCGCCAGCGGCTCAGCCCCCATCGCCGCCAGATCGCTCAGGCCGCGGGCGAGGCAGCGGTGCCCAACCGATTCCGGTGGATGCCAGGCGCGGCGAAAGTGACGATTCTCAAGCGTGAAATCGGTCGTGACGCAAATCTCGTGCCCAGGGCGTGGCCGTAGTACAGCACAATCGTCGCCAATGCCGAGCCGCAGCGCCCGCGATCCCAGGCCGTGGACACTCGCCTGACGTCGGATCCCATCAATCAGGGCGCGCTCGCCTGAGATGGTTCGGGTTGCCTCACTGGAACCCACAAAGTTCCCCTGCGAACAGCATACCTGCGGAGTTTCAAACCAGACCGCGTTGCAATATCACGACTTGTCCAGCCGGCGGACGCCTCATTCCGCATTGACAGGTTCATACCCTGTTATCCACTTGATTTACACAACACGGTACGAATGTAATGGAGTTCTGCACGCACTAGCGCTTGGAGGTGTTTCATGGCGAAAGAAGCCTGGATGGACAGTACTCATGTGCGCGTGACCTCTGAGGACGGCAGAACCTTATATCTGTACGAAGTCGACTCCGCCGGCGACAGAACCTGTACCGAAATCGCGGAGCGCAAAGAAGACGGCACCACCAACGACTACGTCCCCTCAAGAGCTCTGGACGACCTGTTCTGGGGGGCCAGAAGCACGCAAAAATAATTCGGCGCGAGTACCCATCGCCCGGCTTGCGAACGTCGAGCCGGGTCCGCGCACCCGGTCTATTCTGAACAGAACATGTCTGACCAGGCCGATGCACTAAAAGCAAAACTGGAAAAATTCATCGCAGTGGGCGCAGCCGCGGTCGGCGATCACGCTGCCGCGGAGGCGTTTCTCGAACTGCGACTGGCCATCGAGGCCGGATTGGTGCGCGCCGCAGAGCCAGACACGGCGAGCGCAACCGGTTGGCGCGTGAATGCCTGGGTGAAACAGGGCATTCTGCTCGGATTTCGCATCGGCCAACTCGAATCGTCGGGGTCCGATCTTTCCTTCGTCGACAAAGACACCTTTCCCGCTCGACGTTTCACACCGGACCAACGAATCCGCATCGTCCCCGGCGGAACGGCGGTGCGCGCCGGCGCTCATGTAGCGCCCGGGGTGGTCGTCATGCCGCCCAGCTACGTCAACGTGGGCGCCTGGGTGGGCGAGGGCTCGATGATCGATTCACATGCATTGGTAGGCAGCTGCGCGCAAATCGGCAAACGCGTGCACCTGAGCGCCGCATCGCAGATCGGCGGCGTGCTCGAGCCGGTGAACGCCAGCCCCGTGATCCTCGAAGACGATGTTCTGGTGGGCGGCAACTGCGGGGTCTACGAAGGAACCGTGGTGCGCCGGCGCGCGGTGCTGGCGGCGGGCACGATCCTCACCCGGGGAACGCCGGTCTACGACGTTGTTCGGGACGAGGTGCTCCGCGCGCAAGGGGAAACGCCTCTCATTATTCCTGAAGACGCCGTGGTGGTTCCGGGGGCGCGGGCGGTCTCCAACGGAAAAGCGAAGGACCTGGGCCTGAGCGTCTACACTCCGCTGATCGTGAAGTACCGCGACGATAAAACCGAACTGAGCACGGCGCTTGAAGATCTGCTGCGCTGACACCCCTACGCCTGCTCTTTCTCCGTTTCGTGGAGGAACGGCAGCGGAGTCCCATTGTTCCCCGCCCAGCGAATGCTGGCGATCAGGTCACCCATGTTGGGTACGGTTATGTTCTGCACCGGAAGATACAAGCCGAGACAATTTTCGTTCCACACCTGATTTGCCATGAGGAACAGCAGCTTGTAGCAGGCAGCCCATTCCGAAATCGGCATTCTGGGCCCGTCTGGGTATTCCACCGCCAGCCATGCGCGGTGACGGTCCCAAGCCCGTTGCCGCGCCTGATTCGTCTCCTGCCCCTGACGGCGATAGCGGTGGCGGGCGCTACGCAAAGCAAACGGCACTTCGGAGACGCGGATGAACCACCCGCCCTTGCGTCGGGCGATGGATGTCTCGCTGTCGGGTTCGGCCCATGTCTCGGCCGCCAGCTTCAGCGCGCTTTCGCGCGTCAGTTCCACCGGCGACTCCAGTAGAAGGACCAGCGAAGGGCAGGGTTCCTTTTCTTCATCGGGGGAACCGGTGACCACGTTCCCCAAAAACCGAATCACTCTGTTCGTCATTTCCGGATTGGTCTGGATCGAATTCTTACAATGAGCGCATCTCTTCTCCGGGTGGTTAGACCTTTTAACTATCCGGATAACTTAGACGCTAACTCACTTATCCACATTGAACGAGAATCGGTCGTGAATCCCTGCAGGCATTACGATGGATAGCCATGGCAAAGCCATCCGATGGCGGCGGCAGGAAGAAACGGAAGGACCTAGGCGACGGCGGAGGCGGAGTCTTCGCGCTCGATAACGCGGACGGTCATGAAGCGCTCCAGAGCCTGCATAGCGCAACCCTGGCCGCACAGATGATGCATCTCCGGGTTACGGCTTTCTGCGAAGTTCCATGGCAGCAGAGTAAAGCGCTGGCTGGGCTGCCCTTCATCGAAACAGGGCACATCACCCAGGACGTACATCCACCAGTGGTTTGAGTCGCCTTTCTTCTTGCCGCAGATATCGCAGGTGAAGGATACGTCCCAAACCATGTTTACCCCTCAATGCTCTACGGTACACCGCAACCGACACAGCGGCAGTAGCTCTTCCGTGGGACTGTGGATTTTTTCCCGGCAATGCTCGTATGGTGGATGCACCATGGTTTGCTCTCGTTGCAACACGACCGAGTTCCGTCTCTCCGGCTTCCGCTTCGGCGACCTGGAGCACCTTGCTGTACTGCAGTACCCAGTTCGCTGCCGTCATTGTCATCAGCGCACTTATGGCAGCTTTTTGCTGGCGCTGGTTCTCCACCAGTTGCGCCGACAACACTTCAGTACCCGGGAACATGCCTAGCGAAATCTCAGGTTACTGCGGAGCCGGCCCGCGTACGATTTGTACCAGATTGTCCGTCTGGATGTGCTTCGCGAACGCCGCCTTCACGTCGTCCGCGCTGAGCGCGTAATACTTCTTCGCTGCCCGAACCGGCTCATCGAGCGGTAGCCCGATTTCAGCGCGCCCCAGCAGTCCTCCGGCTACGGATTCTTCGCTCGATTCGCCCAGCGGAATCGACCGCAGAAGCAGTGCCTTGGCCTGGTGCAACTCCGCATCCGATACATCCTGGGTCCTCATCTGTTCGAGGTCGCGTACGATCAGCGCCCGCGCCTTCGAGACATTGGGGGGATCGCATCCGTAATCCACCGAATAGCTGCCGCGCGTCTCCGAAGTGCCCATGCTCACGTTCACGTTGTACACGTAACCAGCGACCTGACGCAGATCGTGATAAAGGCGCGTCGCGTAGAATCCGCCGCCAAGCACGTGATTGCCCAGCTGCAGCGGGTAGTAGTCGGGATCGAAACGATTGATGTCGATCTGTTCGGCCAGGACCACCGAATCCTGCACCGCCTGGGCGTCGGGCACGGTCGCCGCCGAAGCCTTGTTCACCGGGATCGCGGGCAGCGTCGTGTTCGGCTTCGCGCCGTCTGCCTTCCAGGAGCCAAACCATTTTTCAATCACCGTCCGCGCTTCCTCCGGCGTCACGTCACCGATGACCACGATGGTCGTCAAATCCGGCCGCACGGTCGCAGCGTAATACTTCTTCACATCGTCCAGCGTCAGCGTCTTCAGCGTCGCCGGAGTAATTTCGCGCAGCACTGGGTCGCCCTTAGGCAGCAGTGCCAGGTCAAGCGCGCGCGAAGTGCGATACCCCGGACTCTGCAGATTGCCCGCGACATACTGCGCGTACTGCTGGCGCGTGATCATAAACGCCTGCTCCGGAAGCGCCGGGTGCAGCTCGTTATCGGCCAGCAACTCCACGCCGCGCGAGAAGTACTCCTTCAGGACTTTGACGGAAAAGCTGTACCCAGCGCTCTCATTCGCGGCAATGTCGTCGAGCGCCTTCTGGAACGCCAGCCGGTCGAGTGTCGTCGTCCCATAGGAATACAAGCCGTCGAGCACATCACCCACGCCCTCCTGAGCCGGTGGCGTTTGCAAATCGCCGTTGTGCTTCACCGTCCCCATCACCGTCACGGTGGGACTGGTCGTGTCCGTCCGCACAATCAGGCGAATGCCGTTCGGCAGCTTCGTGTCAGACACCGGAATAAACGTCGTCGGCACCTGTAACTCGCTCAGGTCTTTCGCCGCCCACGCCGGCAGTTCCACAGGTTTAGTCGGCGCCTCCGTCGTTTTCTCGCTTCCGCCGAATCCCTTCTCCGCCACCGGCTCGCCGTTCGGGACGGGCTTCAGCGTCGCAGTAATAGTCGCAGCATTGTAGAGATACTGCTTTGCCACGCGGTTCACATCGGCCAGCGTCACTTTGCGGATGGCCTCCACATCCTCATCCGGCGAGTTACGCCCCTCAGCCGCGAGCGCGTCGGACCACAACTGCGCAAGATCCGGGATGGAATTGCGCTGGAACTCGGCCTGCGCAATCTCCGCCCGCTTGGCCGCATCCACCAGGTCTTCGGGCACGCCGTTCGCGGCATATTTGTTCACGATCTGCCGCATCTCCTCCATCGCCGGCGTCGCATCCTGTCCGGCCGGTAGCGCCACCAAGCCGTAACCCACGCTGGCTTTCGGATACGTCTCCGCCAGGCCGAATTCCGCCGCCAGCGCCTTGCCCGCCGGCACCATGCCGTACAGATCTCCGCGCTGGCTGGCCAGCACATCCGCCAGGATCTGCATCGCAGCGTAGTCCGGAGAGTCAGTGCCAGGCATCCGCCACGCGATGAACCCAAGCACGTACGGCAAATTGCTGTCCAGCGTGAACGTCTCCGGCTTCACCGGCTGCAGATCAACCGGCGGACGCGGCGGCAGCGGATGGTTGGGAATGTCACCGTACAGCTGGCGAATCCTTCCCAGCGTCTTCGCCGGGTCAACATCGCCGACGACGATGAGAATCATGTTGGACGGCGTGTACCACTTATCGGCGAAATCCTTCAGCATCGGGCCCGTGGTCTTGTCGAACGAAGGCCGCGTCCCCAGCGGATCGTGCGCGTAAGGCGTGCCTGCGAACAGATCGACATTGAGCCGGTTGACGAATTTGTAGGTCGGGTTGGAAAGGTCGCGCGCCACTTCCTGCTCAATCGCGCCGCGCTCGTGTTCCCACTCCGCGTCCGTGTCATCGATCCCGCGCATGCAGGCGGCCTGCGCTTCCAGCGCGACGTCCACGTCGGCTGACGGAACGGTTTCGAAGTATTGGGTGATGTTCTGCTGCGTGTCGGCATTGCCGTCACCGCCCAGCAGCGCGAAGATCGCCGAGGTCTGGTCCGCCGTCATCCCCTTGCAGCCGCGAAACGCCATGTGCTCCTGAGCGTGCGCCATGCCTGGGAAGCCATCGGGCGTCTCGTCGCCGCCAACCATGTAATTGGCCTCCACCGTGGCCACCGGCGCCAGCGTGTTGCGGATGATGACCACGCGCATGCCGTTGGGCAGCGTCGCGCGGGTGGGCGGCTCGTCGGCGGCGCGCAAAAGAGGCGCAGCAACAAGCGAAACGAGAGCAAAAAGCAAAAGCTGAAGACTGGGCGAACGCTTCAAATCGAATCCTCCAGGCAAAAAGATGCCCTTAAGGAATGGTAATGGAAGTGCGCTATGGGAGGGATTCTGGTCGCTGGGACAGGAGAGGAATTGTGACCAACCGGCGCCGCGGGAAGGATGAGGAGTGGGCCGAGAATCGTCTTCTCCGGTGAGGATCTATCCGAACTCCAGGGAAGGCAGCGTTGACCACCTCCCCTGAGACAGACTCATGGTCCTTATGCGTGAACGGGAACGGCGATCTTGTGGAAGGTCGAGCTGACAACCTCACACGTCTGAACCCTGGGCGTTCCATCGATCACTTTTGAGAAGCTCTTCAACACTTCAGGATAAGTGTTGGTGTTGTAGGCTTCCGCATCCGTCTTGTTATCCCACAGACTGATGGCCGTGACATCCAGTCCGTTGGAACTGGCGATCGTGATTTCGTCCCTGAAGCCCTTCTGTTTGCGCAGTAAGGGCAGAACCTGGCTTTCAAATATGTGGCCATACTCAGAAAGCACGTTGGACTTCAGATGGACAGAGACATTGCGAGCGAACATGGGTCCTCCTTCGAGGGGCCTTTGTTAGCTAAGAGGAGAATACTTCAGATGGGCTGACTTAGTTCAGGAAACCTGAAAGAGGAGGAGGTGTAGTAACCCCCTCATCTCGGACTCTACGCTGAGAGTGTAGGTTTGTCCATTGAAACAAGTAAGCAGAAAGGATTTCTACGTTTTTTCTATTAGGTGGCCGGAGTAGGCAGATTTTAGCTGCCCATCCCGGCTGCGCCTGGCGCACTTCGCATGCTTCTTACGCTCCCGCCACCGATGCTGGGCCTTTATTCCTCTTCCCCGATCGGCATGCCCGGCGGCGCGGGAATCGGCCTGGCCGGAACAAACTTCGCCGGATCGCGGAAGAATTCCTCGATGCGCGAGGCTTCCATGGCACGAAACGCCTGCTCGGCGCCGGCCGACCCACCCTTCGACAACTCGTCTCTGAGCGTGTGCAGCGCAGCTCGCACTGTGGCCCTCGTCTGTACCGAAGCCCCCGGACTTGCAGCCAACCCCAGCACCGCCTCGACGATGCGGCTGTCAATGGCGCGCCTCACTTCGAGCGTGAGCCCCTGCGGCTCCCCTGGTGTCGCGGTCACCTTGAGCGTCGCCTCGATCACGTCGTCGAGTGATGGCTCAGCCGCCTCACGCGCGTGATACTCCACCAGCCGATTCGCGCGCTGCGGGTTGAACAGCAGCGCCAGCGTCAGATCGGCAGCAGACTCGGCTGCAGCGACCGGATCGAACGTCAACCCTGTCTCCGACGCGAAGCTCTCCTCCGTTCTCGGCAAGCCCGGAGGACGCGGCGGCAGCATCTTCAGCAGCGATTCCGGCAGCGTCAGCATTTGCGGCGAAAGCGTCTTCAGCACGCTGGCCAGCGCACGCTTCTGATCGTCCGGGTCGACAATCTCCGGCAACATCTGTCCGTCGCCACGCACGTTGTAACGGTAGTCGAGCCCGCCAATCTCCTTCACTGCGGCTTCGGTCTGATAACGATGAAAGAGATACAGCGGCACCAGCGTGTCCTCCATCTGCGCCAGCGGCGTGCCCTCCCGGATCGTATCCTCCCCAAATCGCTGCAATGCCGCGGCACGTACCGCCAGCACACGGTCCAGTTCCACCGCCGGATCCGTACCGTTGTCCCACAAATGCGCGTGAGGATGCGCCGACCCCTGCGGCCGCGCATCCTCATCGGTAATGTAGATCAGCCCCGTCTTCTCCGAATCGCTGAGGATCTTGTCCAGCCCCGCAGCGTCCTCGACCGGCTTTCCGCCGCGATCGAACTCGCGATAGCCGTAATCGATGGCAACCTTATCCCATAGCCCGATCCCCACCGGATACGCATGCGACAGGTCGGGCACGCCATCCGCGCCGACCGTCACCCACGGATGCGGATAATCCATCACCGAAACGGTCTGGTCCGGAGAATGAGGGAAGCTGCTCGCGGCAAAATTGTGCGCGAGCCCCAGCGTGTGCCCCGTCTCGTGCGCACCCAGCTGGCGGATTCGCTGGAGCACCATCTGCAACGCCGCATCATGCGCCTCGTCCGCGGGCGGTTTGCCGTGCTGATATGGCGCCAGCAGCGCTTCGGCAATCAGATAATCCTGCCGCCCGCGCAGGCTGCCCAGCGTCACGTTCCCTTTGAGAATTTCGCCTGTGCGTGGATCGACAATCGCGTCGCCGTAGCTCCATCCGCGCGTGTAGCGGTGCACCCACTGGATGATGTTGTAGCGGACATCCATCGGGTCCGCGCCTTCGGGCAGTACATCTACGCGAAACGTCCCCGGCGCCCATCCTGCGGCCTGGAATGCCTGATCCCACCAGCGCGCGCCTTCCACCAGCGCGGTGCGCAAAGGCTCCGGCGCGCCACGATCAACGTAATACTGGATCGGCGCAACCGCTTCGCAGGCGTGCGTGCAATTCGGATCCTTCTTGATGAGCCGGTGCCGCTCGATGAACTGCTGTTCCAGCGGTTCGCTGAGCGCCGCATCGTAATCGCGATACCCCGTGGGGAAATATCCGGCGCGCGGTGAGAACCGGCGCGGCGTGTAACCTGGCGGCGGCAGCTGGACAAATATCTGCCGCTCTCGCACCGTCACCGCCCGAGGATTCGGTGCAACCTCCTCGACGATCCTTCCCGACGGCGGCGTGTCCTGTCCGGTAACAAACGTTAGCTCCGCCTCCACCACGGTGTTCTTCGGAAATGCCTTCGTGTCGTCGAGCACAAGCGTCGACCGCGCCGGATCGACGTGATAGCTTCCCTGCTTGTCCTCAGCAAGACCCTCGGCCACGTGATGCACATCAGTTAGAAAGAACTGGGTCGCATCCACCAGCACCGTCGAGTCCGCGCTCTCGGCATCGATCGTGAATCCCGCCAGCACCGAGACTGGAAACGATTCGGCAACCGAAGCCTCTTCGGCTTCCTCGCTCGACGAGCTGCGGAATTTCAGGTTCGGTTCCACCAGCAGCAGCTTCGGCCCCGTCCGCTCAAAGTGGACGATCTCACCCGGCGCAATCTGCCCGCGGTCCATACCGTATCCGCCCAGCTGGCTCGAGCCCATGCTCCACGGCGTGGAGTTGGTGTAGATCAGGTCCTGCGAGCGCGTGTGCGCGGCATTCCCATCGAGCGGCACTTCGAGATACAGCTTGCCCGTCTTTGCATCCCAATCCAGCGAGAGCAGCCCCGGCATGTGCTGCATCCCCTGGGTCTTCTCTGCCAGCGAGGCGGAAGTTTTTTGCCCCGGAGAGTCAGCACGCAGTGTGCAGCAGGCAAAGCAGGTCAAGGCGGCAACCGCGAGGACAGGAAACGAGAAACGTGCGCGCATCATGCTTTCTCTTGTAGCACGATGCAGAGCGCAATCCTCCCGGCGCAGCACTTTGAACGCGGAGCATTCCGACCCGGCCGGATGGTAAACTTGCTGAGCAGACCTCCGCGGTTGTCGGGACGTGGCTCAGCCTGGTAGAGCACTCGCTTGGGGTGCGAGGGGTCGGCAGTTCAAATCTGCCCGTCCCGACCATTCAAATTCAATAACTTAATCGTTTGCCCCCATATCCCTGGTTGGAAATTTTGGGGACCCCGAGTGAAATTCGCGATTCGCGGAGATCGCCACCCGGTGGCCCTATTTCCACGAAACTTCCATGACATATGCTCATAGCGGACTGACAGCCCCCGAGCTTCGGCTCTGCGTGATTCCAGGAGAGTGGATTCATGATCCACAAGAACAGTCGCTCGGGAGGCGCTATTCCTTATCAAAGCTCAGTGCTTCGTCCCCAGAGTAATCACACGCTCGCCGGCATAGAGGGCATCAAGGGCCTGCGCCTGGCTGGTCGTTGCCGCGGCACCAGCGAGGAACCACGCCCAATCCGGCTGCAGCGTGAAGAAATCGCCTGCAGGAATTGCTCCGGTCAGTTCGATACCGATCGGTTTGCCGACGACCAGGCGCGCGAGCAACTCATCCATGCGGAAGCGCCCGTTGCCGGCCGCCTGTGTGCTCATTGCCACTGCGTCTACGTAGAGCAATCCCGGGAAATAATCGTCGAGAGGCCCTGGGCCGTTGGGTCCGAATCCCGGAGCCCCGGCCTGCCACACCCAGACCAGATTGTGCAAGCGATCGTGATCGACGAGCCTCCGATAGAGCTCGCGGTACAACTCCGCCGACCCGTGGATTCCTTTGCGACCGGCCCACCACCCAGTGTTGCTGTTGGCGTCCGGATACGGCTGCCAAAGGACAGCGATCCCCGCGTCCTCGAGGTTTCCCAGCGTTTCGGCCACGTCGTCGACCTGCGCACACCAGCGCTTGTTCAGGTCCGTGCCCGGCGTCAACAGTTCGTTCCATTCGAAATCGGTGAGCGGCGCTCGAATGCTCTTCGCTTCACTCGCGAGGGAGTCATCGCCGGGACGCAGGGCGCGCCAGGTAAGCGCAATCGCTGAACCGCGCGCGAATTCGCGCTTCGCTTCTTCGATAATGGCGCGCCGAGCCGCCGATGGATCGAGGCCGGAGTCGGAGGTGATCCCCAGTTCGGCGCCGTAAATCGCGGGCGTCCTGCCCGTCGCCCCTGCCACTGCACTGGTCGCCGCCGCCAGTGCCTGCGGAGTATTCTGCTGACCGCTGAGCGTGCCATTGGTCGCAGCACCATAGAGGCGCGTCAGCAGCGCCTTCGCGGCTCTGGTTGCGTCGGGAGTCACGGGTTCAATCTCAGGGCTGCCGTGGGTTCGTTCCGCCGTGGCCTGGCGAAGGGCGGCCATGGGCTCCGCGATGGCCGGATCGTCGCGCGTGAGTACCTGAGGGGAGTGATAGAGGGTGGTAAGCGCTTCGACGGTGTTGGAGAAATCCACCAGATTGCTCCACACCATGAAGTATGCCCAACGTGGCTGAGCGGCGAGAATCTGCGGCGATGGCGCTGTCCCCACCTCGCCCATGGCAATGGGCTTACCTGCCGCGAGGGCCAGCATATCTGTGTAGTACTGCGGGTTGAAGACGCCGTAGATGTCGATGGTCAGCACGTCGACGTACTGCGGACCCGGATAGTAGTCCGCGACAGGGCTGGCGTTGGGGCTGGGGGTGTTCACATTCCACACCCAGACGATGTTGTCGAGGTGATGAACGTTCACGAAGCGATCGTAGATTTGCCGGTAGAGTGCGGCCGAGCCATCCTGACCGGGACGGCCACCCCACCAGAACCAGTTGCCGTTCATCTCGTGATAGGCGCGAAAGAGCACCGGCACATGTGCGGCCTGCAGCTGCTGAAGGTAGCCGGCCACCACGTCGACCTGGGCGCACCAGCGGTTATAGAGTGTCGTGCCCGGTGTCAGCAATTCATGCCATTCAAAGTCGCTCAAGTGCCCCTGCACGCTGTCATGAAAGGTGACAGGCTCGTCGTCGGTCGGCCGCACCGCGTGCCACGTGAGGGCGATCACCGCACCGTGTGCGTACTGGCGCTCGGCTTCCTCGATCATCGCGGGCCGCGCTTCGATGGAATCCTTGTCATCGCCGCCGGAAAAACCGAAGTCCTGCCCGAAGAGCGCCGGATATTTGCCAGTGAGATCGTAGGCGCGATCGGTCCAGCGCGAAATGGAGTTAGGGAAATTGTGCTGGCCGGCGAGCGTGTAGCGACCGGAGATGGAATTGATGAAGTGCAGCAGCGCCCTCGCCTCCGGTGTGGCGTGTGGATTGACCGGCGCGGGCCAACTGGCAGGAAGCGGCGATGCCGCAGGGTTGTTCTGCGTTGCAGCGACGGGAACGTTCTGCGCGATGGCGCTTGCAGCGCTGAGCAGCAACGCGAGTCCGATGCGCCAGGCCTTTCTTTCAGATTCCCTCACGGTCCACCTCCTGTGCTTCGACGGTAATGGGTCCCGGATCAGCGGCCATTGGCAATCGGCACATTTCGCTGTCGCATGTTGAACCCGCGCAATGTGAGAGCCGGCGCCGCACCCGCCGAAACGCTGGCCTGGTACTCCACATCGACGGTGCGCGATTCGCCGGGCAGCAGCGAAACATAATTGTCGCTGTAGTACGCCGGAAGAATGCGTTCGCCGGTCGTGCTGTTCACGAGGGTCAACTTGTTCTGGAGCGCGACATCGGAGCCTGTGTTCTTCAATTCGACATGCACGCGCACCTGGCCACCCTCTCGTGTCTCTGTCGCCCTTATGTTCACGGTCGGCGACGCTAATCGCACCAGGTCACGAAGATCCCGGCTTTCGCTTGTCAGCCAGTAGAGATTTGACGAAACCGGCGCTCCTCGCTGATCACTCAGATCGAGTTTCACCAGGATCACTTGCTCCTTTTCCAGCGGCGCCAGCTCCAGATGCATCGCCGTAACGACGCCATCCGCGGGGACGTCGGCCTGGGCCTCTTTGTGCAACAGTGTTTTGTTATCGAGCGAGTAGACATCGGCCGTCGCCTGCATTGCTCCCGCCGCTTCCGGCGTGCTGTTCACCACTTCTACGGCGTCGGTGGCCAGATCGAGCTGGACATGGAGCGGCTCCAGAGCTTTCTGCTCGCCATAGTAGGACGACTGGGTGTCATAGTCCGAGCTAAGCACCTCCCACATGTTGCTCGGCCATGCCGGCTGGGTCATCCACAACAGCCGTCCGCTGTTTGGCGCCCACAGATGCGCGTCCATGCCCTCGAAAATTGCGCGATGATCCACGTAGTCCATCATCTGCGCCTTGCGATCGAAATCTTCAAGGCTGGTGGGCGCGCCAAACTCCGTCTGCATCTCGGCAAGAAACGGATGCATATCGCCGTTTCCCTGAAAATGCCAGTCGTGATAGGCCCACACGTCGTCCATCGGCCATTGATCCGGCCTGGGTACTGCTGCCTCGAACGCTTCCAGCGTCGAGAAGGAGGGAGTGCCCGTTTCCACTGAGAATCCATGATTGAGCGTTGTGTAGTAGAGCCTCGGGTCCTGATAGCGATAAGGACCGCTGTTCTGCAGGTTCACCTGATTGGAACTCGGAGAGTAGTAGCGCGTTCCGTCGAACTGCCGAATCAGTCCTGCGAGGCCCTCGTTGATGATCGGCTGCGGCACGCCCTCGTTCCGCCCGCACCAGACGGCGATAGACGGATGGTTGCGGAAGCGCAGGATCACATCGCGCGCGTTGTCGAGGAAGAGCGCAGGATCTTCGGCCTCGATGTTGTAATTTTCGGTGGTCTCCCAGAAATCGTTCCACACCAGGAAGCCATATTCGTCGGCGAGATCGTAGAAGGTTTCTTCGGTGCTCTGGCCTACCCAGTTGCGAATGATGTTTTCGTGCGCATCGTGGTGCAGCCGAAAATAGGGTTCGAGCCGCGTCCGCGAGACGCGTTTCATTGCGTCGTCCATACCCCAGTTACCGCCACGGCAGGCGATGCGCACGCCATTTACTTTGATGACCAGATAGGGTGCGGTTCCGAGGTCGTCGCTGGCCCGGACGGCAGGCGAATGCTCGCCTGTAGCCGTGAGCGACGCAACCCAGGAGTGCCAGTTTTCGCGCCAGGCCTCGGGGAGGCCAGGCGGCGGCGGGTCGGCGGGCGGGATATTGCGCATGCCGTTATGGGTGACATCCACGTCCGGACTGGCGTCCCCGCGGGCGTCGGTGGGCGAATACTCCACGCGGCGCAGATGCCCCGTCGTGTCGAGGAGGCTTAGTTCGTACGTGATTTCACGGATACCGAAATGAAGTTGCCTGGTGTCGGAGATGGCGCCGTTTGCTGAGAAGGTGAGCTTCAGGTGATACAGTTCCTGCTTGCCATAGCCATTCGGCCACCAGAGACGGGGATTTGTAACCGTCAACTGTGCGAATTCCGCCGGAGTGAGGCTGACTTGGTTCTCGCCGGGCTTGAGAGTGACCTCTTTTGTAATCGTCACATTTTCAAATTCAGCCTTGAGCATCCCCGATTCCGGCGATTCGGCGGCATCGTTCAGGGGAACCGTAATTTCCACCTTTGCGCTCGAACGGTCAGGGAGGGGAAGTGTAGTAACGACTTGCGGATCGCCGATTTTCACTTCATTTGTGGCGCGCAAGGTGACCGGCTGCCAGATTCCGGTATCGCGGTCGCGAATGCCGGGAATCCAGTCCCACCCTTCCGTAGCGACGAACGTCGGACCGTCGAGGCACATGAGACCGCCATTCTCGCCGGGACCTCCTTCGATAGACTGTTCCTGTGGAATGCCTGGATGAGGAGGCGGTGAAACGCGCACAGCAAGCACGTTTGTCGCGTCCGGCTTGAGAATTCCAGTCACGTCGAAGACGCCGCGGATGAACGCGCCGGTGATCGTCCCGAGAGGGTGGCCGTTGAGCCAGACCGCGGCGCGATAGTTGATCCCCTCAAACGTAAGCGTGAGATGTTTGCCCGCGGTCGCGCTGGGCGCGCGAAACTCTGTGAGGTACCAGTAGTCCTGCTTGTTGAGGGTTTCGGGAATGTCCAGGTTGTTGAGTCCGTAATAAGGGTCTGGGTAGACGCCGCGATCGACGAGCGTCGTCAGTACCGTCCCCGGCACGGTGGCGGCGTACCACTCCTTCGTGTCGAATTGTGGCTCGGAGACAGTCGCTCCGTTCGCCTCTATCTTTGGCGCGGCGATGAGGCGCCAGCCGCCCGCGAGCGTCCATAAATTATCGCCGCTGGGTTCAATGGCCGGTGTATCGGGCAGGGGCTTCGCTTTCGGAGCAGAGAACGGGGCCTTGCTGCGCGGCATGGTTGCCGGGTCCTGGGGAGCGCGATAGCCGGCCTGTCCGCGGGTCTGCACCGGCCATGGCTTCGAGCCTTCCTCGTAGACGGGAAGGGCGAAGTTCATCGGATGATCGGCCATCTGGCGGATGGCGACGGGGGGAAGAGCGTCGCGAAGCAATTGCAACCCGGCGATTTTGCCGCCAAAGTGGTTCCATCCTTCTATCTGTGCGGGGGCAATTTCCAGCGTCGGCTCTGCGGCGCCCACCAGCAGCGCGGGCGCGGCTGCGTCGCCAACTGCCTCATTACTCGAATTCCGTACGGTCGCGGAGTTCACCAGAGTTCCATCCGCATAGAGTCGGAACCGTGATCCATCGAAGGTAGCGGAGAGGAGGTGCCACTGGCCGGGGCGGATTACCGCGGACCCGTCAAGGCGGTTGTTCCGGCCCAGATAGAGTTCCACCTTACCCGGCGCGAGGCTGAGGTAGCGCGGATACTCATCGCCGGGAGCGCCGACCCCAGCCACCAATTCGGGGCCGGTTACAGCATGCTCTGCGTCGATCCAGGCGAGCAGTGTCCATGGCGATTCGGCGTTCAGAATGGTATCGGTCCCGACGAGCTTCTCATGCAAACCATCACCACCCGGCAGGATGACCGCGTTCCACGGTCCATAGAATTCCGGGGGCGGCTCTGCAGGCGCTGCAGGGCGCTGGGCGCGGCCCGGTATCGAGAAAACGAAGATCAAAATCGTCGCCAGAGCAACGACACGGATAGACAGGTTTGCCATTGTCCAGAAGCCCTTTGTGCTCCCGCAACACTGTACATCGATTGCGGGCGCGGCGCACGCTCGGACAGGTTTCTTCGCAGTCCACCAATGTTGCGTGTAGGGAATGTCGGGGGCGGCTAACGGCTCCCGATTCAGTTCGCCTCAAGTCGTCGGGAAGGCTTCCAGGAGGTTCGTCATGATAACGTTCCCAAAGACTGGGGCCGGTTGGTAATATACCGTTTTTCCAGTGGAAGGGTCCGTGGAGGGCCTGCGAATATGGCTGTTCACTTCCGCTTCAGAATTGCGTGCGGCTGTGTGCTTGCGCTGGTGGCGCTTCATGCCTCTGCGGCTGCACCTGCTCCGTCCTCTCTCGGGATCTTTGAGGCGGACCAGGACATCGGGACCGTACTGCATCCCGGATCGGTGCAATACGACCCGGCCGGGCAAACCTATACCGTTAGCGGCAGCGGCGACAATATGTGGTTCGGGGAAGACGACTTTCATTTTGTCTGGAAGAAGATTACTGACCCCCACGATCTTGCTTTGACGGCGGAAATCGAGTTCGTGGGTCAAACCGGAAACGAGCATCGCAAGGCGGTCCTGATGATCCGGCAGTCGCTGGATGCGAATTCTCTGTACGTGGATCTTGCCCGTCATGGAAACGGGCTTACGTCGCTGCAGTTCCGCAGCGCGCTGGGCGCGGATACGCGTGAGGTGGAATCGAGCGTTTCGGGTCCGCTGACGGTGCGCATCGAGAAGCGCGGCGACCGTTTTTACGCTTTCGTCTCAGAAAAGGACGGGAGGCTGGAACCGGCCGGGACTGCCACACAGTTGACCCTCAGCCTTCCTTTCTATGTGGGGATCGGAGTCTGCGCGCACGACAAGAACGTGACAGAACGGGCGGTCTTCTCCCACGTCACACTGCAGGATCTCCCGCCGGCCGGGAAGGCGGTTTTGTACAGCGTTCTGGAAACCGTGGCGGCTGCATCGACCGATCGGCGCGTAGAGTACGTGGCGCCGGCGCATTTTGAAGCGCCGAACTGGTCGCGCGATGGGTCTTTTCTGCTCTTTAACCAGGATGGAAAGATCTACCGGTTGCCGCTGGGTGGTGCGACGCCCGTTTTGGTCGCGACTTCGCCGGAGGAGCATTGCAACAACGATCATGGCTTCTCGCCGGACGGTCGATTCATCGCGATCAGCGATCAGTCCGGCTCTAACCATCTCTCATCCATCTTCATCGTGCCGCTCGAAGGGGGCACGCCGCAAAGGATCACCGAGAACTCGCCCTCCTACTGGCATGGGTGGTCGCCAGACGGAAAGACGCTCGCGTTCACCGGGCAGCGTGAGGGCAACTTCGATGTCTACACGATTCCGCTGGCCGGCGGGCAGGAGACGCGCCTGACTACTGCGCCAGGTCTGGATGACGGCCCCGAATATTCCCCGGACGGCCAATTCCTCTACTTCAACTCGGATCGCACAGGAAGGATGCAGATCTGGCGCATGAAACCGGACGGCAGCGATCAGGAACAGGTCCTGTCGGATAAGACCAACGACTGGTTTCCTCATATCTCACCTGACGGGAAATGGATGGTGTTTCTCTCTTACGATGGCACCGTGACCGGACATCCGCCAGACAAAGATGTGGTCCTGTACCTGATGTCGATCACTGACGGGAAGGCTCATGTTCTGGCGACGCTGTTCGGCGGCCAGGGAACTATCAATGTTCCTTCCTGGTCCCCGGACAGCCAGCGGCTCGCTTTTGTGAGTTACGAATATTTGCCGGAAGAGGATCTTTCTCCGCTCACCAGCACTCAATAACACAGCGTCATCGCGAGCACTGGTAACACGCAGCATTCATCGCAAGATGGATTTGACAGCGCCGGCTCCTTCTCGCAGCAACACCAGCTGATTGGAAGCCAGCGCGGCATGCGTTTCCACCAGCCCCGATGGCCAGCGCACCTCGACATCGGCGCGGGTGGCGGTGCCCATGCCGAAATGCAGACGCGGATCGTTACTGGAAAGATAGCTGCTCTGGCTCATCACTTCCTGGGCCTGAACATGTTCGCCGTACCGCACCAGCACTCGCGCGCCGATCGCACTTCGATTGCTCTTCGTGCCCACGAGGCGAAGCTTGATCCAGTTGTTTCCGGCGGGCGCGTCATTACGCAGCAGAGACGGAGGTTCGTTCTGGTTCATCACCAGAATGTCCAGGTCGCCGTCGTTATCGAAGTCTCCGAAGGCACAACCCCGGCTCACGTGGCGGGCATTGATCGCCGGCCCTGCCTCACCGCCCAGTTCCACAAAGCGTCCGTCGCGGAGATTGCGGAAGATAATCGCGGGACCTTTTGCGGGAAAGCGCGCATAGACGCGCTCTAATTCCGGATAGACGTTGCCAGTTACGCAGAATAAGTCGGGCCAGCCATCGTTATCGAGATCGACGATGCCGTCACCCCAGCTGACGTAGCGGCGTTCGCCGAAGATGCCCGAGGCCGCAGTCACGTCTTCAAACTGTCCCTTACCATCTGAGCGATAAAGGCCTCCGGCCTGCTGCTGATAATGAGTTTTATAGATGTCAATGTGGCCGTCGAGGTTGAAATCTCCGGGCCCGATTCCCATGCCCGCCATCTGCTGGCCGTCGGCGCTGACCGCCAGTCCGCGCATCAAGCCCTCCTCGCGAAACGTGCCGTCGCGGTTATTCATGAAAAGGAGACTGGGTGTGGAGTCGCAAGCGACATAGATGTCGGGCCAGCCGTCCTCGTCCACATCCAGCGACACGGCGGTGAGCCCGTAAGAGGTGGCCACCGCGCCGATGCCGGACTGTTTTGAAACGTCGGTAAAAGTGCCGTCGCCGTTGTTGCGGTAGAGCGTATGCGTTGGGATCGAAAGGCCGCGCGGCCCGCAGTAGACGGCGACTCCTTCATACGAACAGGTGGAGACGGTCGCATCGGGTTTCGGAGCGTGCGCGAGATCGAAATCGACATAGTTGGCGACAAAAAGGTCCAGATGCCCATCGCGGTTGTAGTCGAGAAATGTACAGCCCGAGCCAAAACGAACCTCGGGATGCGAAAGACCCGCCTCGGCGGCGACGTCGGTGAACGTTCCGTCGCCGTTGTTGCGAAACAAACGGTTGCGCCCGTAATACGTAACAAACAGATCTTCGAATCCGTCGTTGTTGTAATCCCCGACGCAGACACCGTTGGCCCATCCCGGATCGGAGATGCCCGCCTTGGTCGTGACATCGGTGAACGTGCCGTCGCGATTGTTGTGGTAGAGACGGTTCCCGGAGCTGGCGGGAGTACCCTCGAGCTGCCGGCCGCCAACAATGAATACATCCATCCATCCGTCGTTGTCGTAATCGAAGAATGCGCAGCCGCCTCCCATGGATTCGTTGATGTAGGTCACCTGACCCGGTACTCCATACACGATGGCCTGCGACAGCCCAGCCTCGGCGGCGACATCGGTGAACTTTGAGAACGGAGGCAGCTTTACGGTTGCCGGCTCGGCGGCGCGCAACCATCCCGGCATCCCGGCAGCGCCGGTGGCCAGCGCACTCAGTTGCAGCAGACGACGGCGGGACCACGCGGACATTGTGCTACGGATTTTCCGGTTGAGGCCGGGACGAGCCGGCCTCGCTCGGGCCTGGCCGTTCACCGGCGGAGGAAGGGGGGAGCATCTGACGAAGACGCTCAGCGTCCGCGTCGGTGGGGTCGATTCTCAACGCTGACTCAATCGCATGTCGCGCCTCGCCGAAGCGGGATTCGCTCGCCAGGGTCGCCGCCAGGTTAACCCAGGCGGAAGCATAGCGCGGATTCGACGCGACCGCAGAAAGGAAAAAGGACTCAGCTTCCTTGTCGCGGCCCTCCTTGCCCAGCAGCGTGCCGAGGTTGTTTGCTGCATCGGCATAGCTGGGGGCGCTGGCCAGCGCGCTGCGAAAATGTTGCTCCGCAGCCGCGTTGTCACCGGCACGCGCCGCCAGATACCCGAGTCGATTCTCCGCTTCAGGAAAACCAGGCCTGAGTTGCACTGCCGATTCAAGCGCAGCGCGCTCGGCTGTTTCATCGCCGGTAAGAGCGAGGGCCTGCGCCAGGTTGTATTCGAGAATGGGATCGTCGGGCCGGGCAGCCGTGGCTTCTTGGTAGAGAGCGGCGGCTGACTTGGTGTCTCCATTTTTCAGTGCCTTTTCTGCCTGGCTCGACTTGTTTGCAGCCAGGGCGCGCTGCACTTCGTCCTGCGCCCGCTCCTGGTACAGTTTTAACTGCGTCTGCGCCTCTTCACTTTTCCCGAGAGACCGCAAAGCCTGGGCGAGTTCGAAGTGGCCATGGGCATCGCCAGGGTTGAGGGCGACGGCTCTTTCCAACTGCTGCTCAGCCGCCTCGTTCTGCTGCGTCCTCAACAGCGCGAGGCCCAACTGGTAACGGACATCGTAGTGATTCGGATTAATAGCCGCAGCGGCCGTCAGATGGCGGATCGCGGCATCGTATCGCTGCTGGTTGATCTCGAGGACGCCTGACAGGTAAAGCGCGTCGAAATTGTTCGGATGCGCCGCCAACAATTGCTGCACAAGGGGACGTGCTGTTGCAAAATCATCCTCCAGCACCAGTATCTGCAGATAAAGTAATTCGGTCGCAGGATCGGCGGGATGCAGTTTCAGAGCGGCACGCAGAATCTTGCCGGCATCCTCGTACCGATGAGCCTGAGAGTAGATGGTGGCCAGCGCAGTATTCAGCTGCAGGTCTCCGGGGGTTTTGGCCAGCGCGGATCTGAGCACGATTGCGGCCTGGTCGAACTGGCTGTCCTGCGAATAGGCCAGAGCCAGGTCGAGGGTCAGATCTTTGTCCGGAGGTGCGGTATTCAGCAGATCGATGGCCGATTCATATTGACCATCTGAGATTCTCGCTTTGGCCAGCCAGTCAAGAGCGATTACCGAACCGGGATCGATCTGTAACGCGGCCTCCCATGCTTCCTCAGCTTCTCCCCGTTGGCCCAGTTCGTTCATCACCAGCGCCGGCAAGCAACCGCGGCTGCAGTTGCCCCGGATCCAGATCGATGGATCGGCGAAGCTCGTCCAGCGCTGCGCGCGGCTTGCCGGAAGAATTCAGAGTCAGTCCGGCAAAATAATGCAGGCTTGCTGAGTTGGGATCGATCTCCAGGGCCGCCTGGAAAGCCGAGTTTGCGCATGAATACTGTTTGTGCTCGCCGAACCATCCGCCGAGCGCAGCCCAGTTTCGCGAAGTACGACTCGTATGAAGCACCCGTTCGAGAGACTCTGGCCCCCGGCAACCCGGAATCGCCTGGGCAGCAGCAGAGACGTACGCACCCAGGCATAGAACCATCGTGACTGATCGAGCCAGTGTCGCCGCACGCAAAAATGGGTGCTGATTATAGGTTGGAAACATGGGCAATTCTGCCATCATTGAACCACGCCGCGCCGGCACCTACCAGCGCGGAGCAATCCGGCATCGCGGAAACTTCCAGTCGCGAGTGCAGCCCATCCATTTCCTGGAGAGCAGAAGGAAGAAACAATGGCGCGGCCTGAGAGATTCCTCCACCCAGCACGATGACATCCGGCGCGAAATCGGAGAGGATCGGCCGTATTGTTTGCCCGAGACGCCGTCCGAAATCAGCGAATGTCTCGCGTGCAGCGGCATCGCTGGAAGCCGCCGCCGCCAGACTGACAACTTCCCGATTCAACCCCGTCCTCTTCTCGTAATCCCTTTGAATGGCCCTGGCCGAAAGCAGGTCTTCCACGATTCCCCCGTCGGCCGGTAAGTTCCAGATTTCGCCGCCGGGAGGAATCCCAGAGCCGCTGGTCAGGATGCTGCCGTCCTGGGAGAACCCGGAGCCGATTCCGGTGCCAAGAGTGATCCCGACCGCGCGGGAACTCCCGCGAGCCGCCCCCGCATGGATCTCGCCCAACAAAAATGCCGCGGCGTCGTGAAGAAAGCGGACCTGATGTTGCTCCCATCCGAAACGGGAGGCAAGACCGGCGCGCAGACTAACGCCGTACAGGAAGGATAGCTTGTGGCGCATGTGGCTGATACCGGTTTCATAGTCGAAAGGAGCAGGTACCGCGAGTTGTGCGCCGCCCACCGTTGCGGGGTCGCCTGCCGCCTGGCTGCCAAGTGAGTAAAGAAGATCGAGGAAGCCCTCGGCGGCCAATTCCGAAGGGTATGAGGCGCTGCAGTCGTTCTCCAGTTTCCACGACTCCGGATGGCACCGTGCCGCAGAGACATGGCTGCCGCCGACGTCATAGACCAGTACGTGCAGCTCGCAGTGCGTAGACATACGGTTTGGCGCTGATAGCGTTCCCATTTGTAGCACAGGATGGGTGTGAGGCCCGAAAAACTTAACAAAAAGGACTTGACACTCGATTATCAGGGGGACTATAGGTGTTTGCCGTGATACCGATATCAGAATTTGTGTCCACGAAGATATCGATGCGCGCAGATCGAGCCGGACGTCCGCCGATGGGTTCTCTCTGAGATGCCTGCTCTATGAACGTTTTCAGGAGGCTGAATGAAACACCTTTACTGGTTGTTCTGCATGATCGTGGTCGCATGTTTCTGCGCTGCGGCATTCGCACAAACACCCACCGGCACCGTCCAGGGTGCGGTGACCGATAACACCGGCGCGGTAGTTCCGGGCGCTGCCGTTACGGTCACCAAGGCGTCAACCAACGAAACACGAACGGCGACTACCGATTCCCAGGGCCGCTTCACCATCCCCTTTGTTGAACCGGGTGTCTACAGCGTGACCGTGGCCGCTCGGGGATTCAAGACAGCACGCGAAGACGGAGTCGGGGTTGAAGTCACCGAGACCCGTCCCCTGAATTTTCGCCTCGAGGTCGGCGGCGTTACCCAAACCGTTGAAGTGAACGCCACGGCCCAAACTCTGGATACCGACACATCCACGTTGGGCGAGACTATCCAGACCCAGACGATACTCCAGTTACCCGATCTGGGGCGCAACGTGTTCGACTTCGCCATGCTGGTTCCGGGTGTGAACAATGTCGGTAGCGCCTCCACACCGCACATCGGCGGCAGCCGCAACGCCAACAACGAGCAGTTGATCGATGGCATGACCAATATCACGCCCGAAAACAACGTCGGCAACAACGTTGCAACCGCGACCCCCATCGAGGACTCGGTCCAGGAGATCAACGTGTCGACGAGTGTTCTGCCCGCGGAGTACGGACGCTTCTCCGGTGGCACAGAGAGCCTGGTCACCAAGAGTGGATCGAACGGGTGGCATGGCAGTTACTTCGAGTTCATTCAACAGGGCGCACTCAACGCGATTCCGTTCGGGCAGCCGGGGGTGAAGAATACTGGCAGCAAACCAGACATGCACAATTACTATTCGGGCGGAACACTGGGCGGTCCCATCATTCACAACCGCGCTTTCTTCTTCGTCGATTACCAATACACTTCTTCGGCGTCGGGATCGTTCGAAGCCGATCACATTCCAAACCCCGCGGTGTTCAACGGCGACTTCACCAGTATCTTCGGTTCCACCACTCCGGTTCTTTACGACCCGGATACCGTGGCCAAAAACTCGTCGGGAGTCTACGTCCGGCAACCGTTCATGAGCAATGGCGAGTACAACGTGATCCCTGCGAATCGTATTTCGAAGGTCGCGCAGGCGGCTTTGGGCTACTATCCCAAACCAAACATTGCGGGTGCCACCGGCGGCGCCAACAACTATCAGATCTCGCAAAGCGTTCCCGGCACCGACTGGCGCTTCGACACGCGTGAGGATGTGGATGTGACGAAAAAGTGGCATTCCTTCCTGCGTTACAGCATGGAGGGCAACCACAACACCACGCTGAGCGACTATAACAACGCCGCTTCGAATGGCGGTTACGGTGGCGCCGACCATTACTACGTCTATAGCGGATCGTTCAACAACACGTTTACCTTCTCGCCCACATTGTTGGCCGAGTTCCGCTACGGCTATTCGAGACAGACTTCCAACCGTGTGCCGGTGGGCGGCCCCTTTGACCCCAGCACCCTCGGATTCGATTCCACTTATGTGTCGCAGGCTTCCAAACAGGAGGCGATTTTCCCGCACTTCGGCTTCAGTGGCGCCAACAACGGAAGCTTCTCCGATCTGGGACCTTTGGGATACGAGGGTTTACAGGAAGATCCAATGGCTCAGGACGTGAATGGCAGTCTGGTCAAGATTGCCGGTGGTCATTCGCTGAAGTTCGGCGGGGAGTTCCGTCAGCTGCGGCTCAACTTCTTCCAGTTCACCTACCCGTCGGGCACGTTCTCCTCCGACGACAGCTGGACTCGCCAGTATCCGCAAACTTATGACGGCTCGACCGGCTACTCTGTTGCCTCACTCCTGCTCGGCCTGCCTTCTTCCGGCGACATCACCGATGACCCGTCGTACGTGACAACCAGCCAGTACATTGCGTTCTACGGACAGGACGACTGGAAAATCTCACCCAAGTTCACGCTCAACTATGGGCTTCGATACGACTTTGAAATCCCGCGTGTCGAACAAAACAACCAGATGGTCTTCTGGAACCCGGATGCAACGTCTCCCATGCAGGCCTATAGCAGCCAGATCGCGGCGAACTTGTCCGCCGCCGGCGAATCCTGCCCGTACTGCGGCAATCTGACTGGCGCTATGACTATTGTGGGAACATCGAGCGACCAATACGGCCGGCGTCAGGGCCCCGTGCAAAAGTCGGACTTCGGTCCGCGTCTCGGGCTGGCATACAACCCCACTCCAAAGGTTGTGCTCCGTGCGGGTGCCGGCATTATCTTCCAGCCTTCCGCCCTGCAGGCATCGGGTACGTCCGGAGGGTCGGGTGATGACGGCTTCGATGTTCAAACCAACTACAACCCTACCTTCAATAACCAGACATCGCTGCCCGTGGCTTCACTGTACAGTCCCGATCCGGCCCTTCCGGCCTCTGCTCAAAACCCGTTCCCGACGGGTTACGCAGTAGCTCAGGGAAAGACGGCAAGCTGCCTTGCCAGCTCAGCCTGCGTGCAGGGCATCGACATTGGCAACGGCATGTCGACCGCTTACTTCGATAGTTATCGGAACCCCTATTCGGTGGAATGGAACACGAATGTCCAATTCTCAGTGCCATGGAGCATGAAGCTGGAAATCGGTTATCTGGGAAATCGCGGAGTTTTCCTCATCAACGGCGATCCGGGTAAGCCCTTCGACCAGCTCACCACTGACACGCTGATTGCCAACGGCTGCACGGTTGGCTCATCGACGGCACAGTGCAAACTCTCGCAGCAGGTCACAAATCCCTTCGCGTCGGTCCTGCAGCCGAGCAGTCCGTTCTATATTCCGGGTCTCCCGCTGGGTGGTGGCACGGTAAGCGCTGCCCAGTTGCAACACCGCTGGCCGCAGTACAACGGCGTCAGTTCATTCCGTAAACCCGATTCCGACTCCAGGTACAATGCGCTAACCCTGCGCATCGATAAGGCGATGCACAACGGTCTGAGCTTTATCGCGTCCTTTACCAGCGCGGTGGGCTACGATAATGCGGCGTCCGCCGTGAATTATCTGGGGCCGGCCAGCCAAACTTATGCCAACCAGTACAACCCGAAGGCGGAGTGGAGTATTAGCGCGCAGAACCAGCGCTACGGCCTCACTACTGGCTTTGTCTATCTGCTTCCCATCGGTCAGGGACAGCCGTTCCTGAACAATGGCAATTCCGCAGCCGACAAGCTCATCGGGGGATGGCAAATCAGCGGCATCGAGTTCTGGAACACCGGAACCCCCATTCTGTTAGCAAGCGTCGACAACGGAACTACGCAGGAAACTTACGGCGGCTTTTCCCAGCGGCCCGAGTGGTCGGGCACCTCCTCGAGGCTGACCGATGCCAACTATCACGAGTGGTTCAATACGAAGAACTTCTCGGTTCCGATCTCTTATGAAATCGGCAATTCACCGCGCACTCTCAGCAATGTCAACAATCCGTTCTACCAGGATTTGGACCTCCAGTTCGCTAAGAACACGGGGTTCCACGAGAACCGGTACAACGTCCAGTTGCGTGTAGAGATGTATAACGCGTTCAACCATCCCGACCTTGGCAGCCCCGATACCAACGTGAAGGACGGCACCTTCGGCCAGATCCAAAGCTTCTCGGGCACCGCCCGCCGCATGCAGTTCGCCGCCAAGTTCACCTTCTGATCCACTTGCGGAGCCCGGGCCAAAGTGTCCGGACTCCGCGTATCTTCTGAAGTCTTTCTAAGTGCATAGGGGATGGAAGCCTAAGGACAGCTTCCATCCCTTTCCTCTTTGAGCAATCGAATCAGAAACGGCGGCGTTACCGCGTGCAGCCACGCTTTTAGCTATCCAAATAGCAGCGGCGTTTAGCCGACACCCTCATTCAGGATCAGCCGGCTCTTCTAATGGCCCTGTTGTGAGAGCAGCACCGAGCGCAGGTTGAGGGCATCTTTGTTAGTGGGCTCAACCTGCAGAGCGTGCTGGACTACAGTCTCTGCTTCGGAGAATCGCCCCTCGCTCGCGAGGGTAGCCGCCAGATTCACCATCGCTCGCGTAAAGGTGCTGTCGTCGCGGATTGCGTCCCGGAAAAGCTGCTCAGCTTCGGTGTCCTTTCCCTGTTGGCCGACCAAAGTGCCCAGATTATTCTCCGCATCCGCAAAATGCGGATTCAAAGAAATAGCGGTTCTGAATTCCTGCTCAGCTTCTGAAGACTGCTCCTGTTTCTGCAACAAAACCAGCCCGAGGTTGTTGTGGGCATCCGCCAGCTTTGGATCGATATCAATTGCAAGGGTGTACTGCTCCACCGCCCCTTCCAGGTTCCCCTGTGCTCGCAGAGCATTGCCGTAGCTGTTGCGCAGATCCGCTGAATCTGGATAAATCACCACGGCCTTCTCGTACTCGGCCACAGCCTGACCGGCTTGCCCCGCCCCCAGAAAAGCGTGCGCAAGGTTCACATGGACGATGTTGTACTGCGGATTCAGCCGGAGCGCTTTCTCGAGTTCGCGAATCGCGTGCGCATAGTCGGCGGTGCGGATCAGAGCCGCGCCGAGATTGTTGTGAATCCGGGCATCGTCCGAATCCTCGGCCGCCAGCTTCTTCCACTCCGTGATGGAGGCTTCCTCCTGCCCAGCCTCCGCCAGCTCCACCGCGCGGTCGAAATCCTTGTACATGTCCACGGCAGGCGCGTCGATCTTCATCAGTCCGTTGGGCGCGATATTCACGAACTCCGGAAGGTTCACAGCCCGATTTGCCGCGGTCGGATTATCGATGAGTATGGCCGGACTGCTGTTGCCTTCCTCGTCGATGTGAGTCAGATACATCCGTGTGTAAGGACCGCGACTCTTGGACGAAAACACCAGCCACCGCCCATTGGGGGACCAGCTGTGCCATGAATTCATGGGGTACATGTTTGCCTCTAGCCGCCGAGCCTCTCCTCCCTGCAACGGCACAATGTATAACTGGCTGTCTGGGCGCATCAGCTCGGCGTTGCGGGCTTCAACGAAAACAATCCATCGACCATCGGGCGAAACCTTCGGGAACGAATTGCTCATCCCGTTCCCCGAAGCACCGGTGATCGGTTCCGCCTTGCCGCCCCGGCCTCCGTTGAAGGGCACGCGATAGAGATCATACTGAATCTGGGTTTCGTTGGGATCGTTGGCGTGGGTGGCGAGCTTCACGTCAGGCGAATAGGGCTCTTTCGATTCGGCTCTCGCAAAGACGATGTATTTTTCATCCGGACTCCACACGCCATTCGTCTGCACGAACTGCGGATCATCGGCGCCCGGCAGGGGATGCCGCTCTCCGGTCGCCCGGTCGTACCAGTAAAGAACGCCGCGGGTTGGGTAGAACACCTGCAGAAATCGGTAGTCGGTAAAATTCGCAACATAATAGTTGTTCTGCGGCGGGCGATCCCCAGGCGTCAGCATGGTCAGGACGTATCGGCCACTGGGGGAAACCTGCGACATGAAACCGACCCGATTGAAAGCGAACTGGCGATCGTAGGTCGGGTTCCAGTGGATCATGTCCTGATTGCGGATCACGGTGTCCGGTTTCAGCGACACAGCGGCATAGAGCCCCTTGTCATTCTGAGGGCCATCCATATCCATACCGAGAGTCCTGCCGTCGCGCGAGAACGAATGGCAGTTGGCACAGGTATGCATTTCCTGAAGAACGACCCGGCTCTGCGTCTGGTCTACACTACGCAGGCGCCATTCGATGAGGTGAATCGCGTTCGAGGCCAGGGGTTTGATGACGCCCTTTTCGGTTGCCGATGGCATCAGCGGCACATCACGATAAAAGATAGGGGCGCCGACTGGGTCCCTTGAGGTCGAGAGCGACGCCTGGGCGCGGGAAACGGGCCTCGCACCTTCCGCCTGAGCGAAGCCGGTGATCACGAACTGAACCGGCTTTGCAATGGAGTGCTTCTTAATCCTCTCCCAGTCTGCGGCATCCGGAGACCAGGTGTGGGCCGTGGCCTGCTCCGGAGAAAGCGACGGCAATTCGTTCGTCGCTGAGACGCATCGCGGGTCGATTGCGCCAATGACTGGAGCGGGACCAGTGGTCTCAAAACTGAGGGGCGCGGAGCCATCGGCAAAATGAAACTCGATTCTCCACCGGTTTGCATTCTCTGCCAGGTCATGCCAGATGAAGGTAGGTGGGATGATCTCAGGCGGGAAAATCGAGCGATTAAGAGGGTAGTCAATCGTGACGGGGCGGGGCGCCGTTTCCGCCGCAAGAACACGTGGATGCGCGCCGTGAAATCTCCCGGGAACCGCAATGAGAACTGTCGCGGCAGCCGCTATGACGAGCGCGGTACCGATATCATCATTTCGCAACGGATTGCCCCCTTTCGCACCGCCGGCTTTGAGGAGATTGAGGGGATTTAAGGCCAGGAATCCGGGACGCTTCCGGATTCGCTCCGCACCACGCTGGAGATTGTTGGCTTTCGCAAATGGCTTTGTCAAGTGTTGACGGCCCGATCTCGATACCGCGCAACCGTTCGAAAAGGTCGCCTGCTATTCATGCCGGTCGATGGACGGCTTCTCGCTCTGAAACATGGCAATCGCCTCAATCTCCACCAGGAGTTCGGGTCGGCACAGTTTTGCCTGGATTCCAGTCGACGCAGGCAGGGGGTCGAGACCCTGTTCGCGGTAGAACGCCGTACGCTCTTCGTTGAAGGCCTCGTAATCGCGATCGATATCGCGCAAGTAGCAACTGGTGCGGACAATATCGTGCCAGGTGCAGCCTTCGCTGCCCAGTAACCCGGTAATGTTCGAGAATGTCCGGCGCGTTTGGGCGCGCAGATCTCCGATATGCACACTCTTGCCGTCTTCGTCGATAGAGGCCGTACCCGAAATCAGGAGAATGGTCAGCCCGCTCAGGTCGAGGCGCATACCCCGCGAAAAGGAACTCGGCTTGGCGTAGCTCCACGCTTCGTTCAGCATGCGACGGTCGCTGATCGCTCTCTTTCTGACTGGCGTATGAGCAACCGAATCGAGAATTTCCTTCATTGTGCTCACGATGGGCTTCTCCTTTGAGCGGCTGCGTGCAGAATGCATGTGGACGCGAGCTGCATGGCGCGAGTATGATTCCTGCGCAGGCAGGATATCGATATCATTCATCCGCGCGCAAGCGAATTCGAAAGGTGAACCTTCGCTTTTCGCCTGGTGGCGCAATTGAGGAAGAAAGATGCGTCCGCTTTGCCTTGCCGTTTTCTTCGCAATCCTCGCTCCTCTCCATGTCCATGCCAGAGCTGTCGTGTTCTCGGAACCAGGCTTTCCCACGGTTGAGAGCCAGCCGGTAGCCATCTCCACGCTCAGGGATGCGCTTGGGGCCGATGCAGTCTTCGCAGGCATCGATGCGCTTTCCAGGGGCGACGTGCTGCATGGGGCCGACCTGCTGGTTCTGCCTTACGGCTCCGCGGTTCCCACCCAGGCGTGGGCCGGTATCGAAGCCTATCTCCACGCGGGTGGGAATCTGCTGGTTCTGGGAGGCCAGCCGCTGCATGTACCGGTCGGCGGCCACGATGGTAGCTTCACACAGGAATCACCGCAGGACACCCTGAGCCGGGTTCTCGATTTCCGTCACACCTATGTGGTTCCCGCCGTCCCAGCGGGCGCGACTTTTTCCTGGCGGGACGGCTACAACTTTCTCCCGAAAATCGCGATACAGGCCATGCGCTTTTTTGCCGTTGAGGGCCGGCTCAACGGGCTTGGCTATATGGTCGACGCCGACCAGGACAAGGTTGCCGCGCCGGTGATCGTATCCGATCACCCCGGGGAAGGTCCCCGCGGAATGGCCGGTGCCCGCATTGTGGCGCTCGACTTTGACCCTCAGCCGAGCTACTGGGAGTCTGCAGATGGCATATCGCTCATTCGGTCTGCTGCCGAATACGCCCAGGCAGGCGCGACCGAATTCTGGATCGAAACCCAGTACTCCACGCTGCGCCCCGGCGAGCTGCCACTGCTGACGGTGCACCTGCGCCGTCAGCGCGCCGAAACGAAAAATCCAGCGACGAAGCCCGAGTCTTTCCACAGCGAAGCCTCCGTGGAATTGCTTCAGGGAGATCAGCGTGTTGACAGCGCCACCGTGCCGCTGGACGGCGACGAAGCTGATGCTTCCATTCCGTTTCGCAAACCGCTGGCGCGTGGTTTCTACACGGTGCGGGCCACCTGGTCTTCCGGCGGCAAGGTCCGCGAATATTACGCGAACGGTTTCCGGGTCGAAGAGCTAGCCGACCTCGAAACCGGTCCCGCCCTCGGCGTTGACAAGGACTTCTTGACACGAGGCGGGAAGCCGTTTTTCCCCGTGGGTACGAACTATTTCGGAACCGAAGAGAACGGCTGGGATTTCTCCGGCCCGCGCAATGCGCAAATTTGGGAAAACGACTTCGCGGACATGGAGCGCAATGGTGTCACCTTCGTCCGCACCGGTGTCTGGATGTCAAACGCGAAATTCGTCGAGCCGCTGACCGGCGAAGTGAATGAGCGCTTCCTTCGCAATCTGGAGGCTTTTCTCGCCGCGGCTTACCACCACCACATTGCCGTCAATTTCACCTTCTTCGCCTTTGTTCCGCGTATGGGTGAACAATTCCGGGGGCCCAATGCTCCAGTTCCCGAGCCTCCTCCCCCCAATCCATATCTCGATTCCGCAATGGTGCACGCGGAGCAGAGCTATGTACTTTCGGTCGTCCACCGCTTCGGTCGCATTCCCTGGCTCTGTTACGACCTGATCAACGAACCCAGTTTCTCGAACCCGCGCATCGTCTTTCACGGCAATGTACCTAACGGCGACCCGGCGGAACTGGCCGCGTGGCACCGATGGCTGCGTGAGAAGTACGTTCACATCGATGCCCTCGCATCCGCGTGGCGAGTCACTCCGAATCGGTGGCCTGCTTTCGACAACGTGCCTCTCCCCGAGGCCGCGGATTTGACCTATAGCCGGTATCGGAATCCGAACGAAGTGCGGGCCCTCGATTACAACCTGTTTGCTCAGGATATGTTTGCAGGCTGGGTGCACGGGATGGTGGAGGCGATTCGTGCTGCCGGCAGTTCGCAGCTGGTCAACATTGGCCAGGACGAAGGGGGCGTCACCGACCGGGTCCTGAACCAGTTCTACGCCACCAGCGGCGTCTCCTTCACGACCAATCACACCTACTGGCAGGACGACGCGCTGCTTTGGGATTCAGTGGCGGCCAAGCGTCCGGGCATCCCGAACATTACCGGGGAGACCGGATACCAACCCGTGTGGGCGCCGGATGGAACGTGGCGCTACGACGAACTCACCGGTCTGGGGCTCGAGGAGCGCAAGTGGGCGCTGGGCTTTGCCGCTGGTTCCAGCGGTGCGCTGCAGTGGGACTGGGATCGGGAAGTCGACTTCGGCATCGAGCGCAGCGACGGGTCGGCGAAACTGTGGGAAAACATGATGCGCGACCTCGGCCGGTTCGCCGCCGAGGCGGCTCCATTGGCAACCGGCCTCATCCTTCCCCAGGTTGCCATCGTCCTGCCGCAGTCCCTTCAGCTTTCGGTGTATAACCACGAGGCGCTCGAAGCGCAACAGACAGCGGTTCGGGTCCTTTACAACTACGATCGCGCCACTGCCTATGCGGTTGGCGAATATCAGATCGATACCCTCGGGTCGCCGCGTCTCATCATTCTTCCTTCGGCGTACGGGCTTACCGATGCTGCCTGGAGCGCCATCGAAGCGCGAGTGCGTGCCGGTGCCGTTCTGCTTGTCTCCGGCCCGTTTGCCGACGACCCGCATCTGCACCCCACCTCGCGCGCTGCCGATCTGGGGATCGACTATGAAACTGTGCCGCTGACATTGCGCGTGCAGAGGTTCCAGTGGGCGGGCGACCCTCTCACGCTTACTTACAGCGGTTTGAAGACGACCACGCTGAGCCGAGCAAGACTTCCTGGCGATCGGGACTGGATGGAGCGGACGCTCGGGAAAGGCAAAATTCTCTTCTCCGCGTTACCGCTGGAGTTGAATGATCGGCTCGATGCTGTCGCAGCCGTTTACAACTACGCTTTGAAGACCGCCGGCATCGAGCCGGTTTACACAACCGCGAACGATGATTCGGGAATCCTGATCTGTCCCACGCTCCTGCCTCACGCAACCCTCTACGTCCTCACCTCCGAGACCAACGAAACCGGCATCGCTTTTCGTGACCAGCGAAGCGGAAAGACCTTCACCGGGACTCTGGAACCCGGACGAGCAGCTCTGCTTCTCGTGGGCGAACGCGGGTCGCTGATCGCCAGCTATCGATGGCAGGAGCACTGAAACTGTTTAGTTCGAGTCCCGGCTTTGATTACCGGTTGGGCGTACGCGCCACTTTGGTACCATGGACGGTCCAGGAGCCACCGCCAACAATCAATGAAGAAGATGGCGGACAAGTTGCAGCGCAATACGACGATGGCCGATGTCGCCCGTCTCGCCGGCGTCGGCAAGATGACCGTATCCCGCGTTCTCACCGGAAGCGCCAGCGTTTCCAAGGACACAGCCGAGCGCGTTTACCGAGCCATCAAAATCCTCCATTACCAGCCCAATGAGGTGGCCAGAAGCCTTCGCGCGGTCAACTCCAAAACCATCGGGGTTATTGTTCCTTATCTCTACGATCCGTTCTTTGCTACCTGTGCCCACGCAATCTCCACCGTGGCCAAGCAACACGGCTACTCCGTCATTCTCACCACTTCTGACGAAAAGCCCGACATTGAACAGAAGCAAACCAATCTGATGCTGCGGCGCCAGGTCGACGGCCTGGTCATCATTCCCGTTTCCGATAACAACCGGTATTACAGTGGTGAAGCCTTTTCCCGGGTCCACGTGGTCACCGTGGATCGGCCCGCTCCGGGCTCGCGCTTCGATTCCGTGCTCGTGCCCAACCGTTCGGGTGCGAAAACTGCGGTCGAACATCTCATCAGCCACGGTCATAAATCCATCGGGTTCCTTGGTCTTGCTCGAAGGCTTTTCACCATGAAAGCGCGCTACGCGGGCTACAGGGAAGCCATGATCGGCGCGGGGAATAACCCCGAGCCTTATGTGGACTGCGGCTCCGCGGAGAGAACCGTCGCGGTAGTGCGGTCGATGCTCAACAGTCGCCGGCCGCCCACCGCACTCTTCGCGGCCAATAACTTGACCATGCGCTATCTGTTGCATGCGCTCAGTGCGGCAGCCGTCAACATTCCGCGACAGATCGCGGTCGCCGGCTTCGACGATTTCGAGATGGCCGACGTCCTGCAGCCCTCCCTCACCGTCATTCGTCAACCCGTTTATCAACTTGGCGAAGTCGCCGCCAATCTGCTCTTCCAGCGCATTAACGGCCACGAAGTTCCGAAAGCAGGTCATCGGGTTATGTTGCCTCTTGAACTGGTCGTGCGATCTTCGTGCGGATGCCAGCCGCGGGCGGTGAAAGGTGCGAAGGAGCAGATTACACCGGCCACCCTCAGTGCCTCAGATGAACCAGATCTCACCGATGCAAAATAGGGGTCAGGATCGTGCTCGGCCCCCGTGCCTCTCCCGTGACCTGATCCCCAAGGCTGAGGAGAGCTTCATGAGCGTTGACCCAGCATTAGCAACGAGAGCACCGAAATGTCGAAGCGGATCTCGGGGTGGTCGTCATTTCTCTTTTGGAATCTAAATCATACCGCCGTGTGCGGATGTAAGCGGATTCTGCGACAGGACGAGGCGAAGGGCGAGTTGCGCAGTTCAAATCTGCCCGACCATTCATCGTCTACTCCAGCGCCAGCGCCGCCAGACCCTCCTGCCTTACCCGCAGCTCGCGCATCTCGTCATCGCCCATCCGCTCCGCGCACCCGGCCACCGTCCGCCACCCGCGCTCGATCAGAATCTTCCGGTACTCGGGATCGGGAGTCGTCACCGCAATATCGCCCAATGCGCGGAGCAGGCGCAGGCTCACCGCCACGTCGCTCTTCGCGTACATCCGAATCTGTTCGAAAGCTGCGTCGAGCAGACGCGGAAACTGGATCCATCCAATGCTCACCCGAATCACTCCCGGCGGATCAAACAGCAGGTCGTCCGGCGGCTGCCGGCTGGCGAAGCGGATGACGATGCGGCTAAGCTGATCGACGCAGTTGATTCCCGTGCTCGGATCGTTCACCGCGGGCGAGATCGCCTTCAGCGCAATATCGACAATCTGCAGCACGCCGAACTCCACATCCTGCTGCAGCGTCCGCGTCGGACCTGTATCGAAGGCGCCCACCAGACGCGCGGTCCCCACCGGGTCCAGGCGATCGCCCTTGGCCACCATCGCCAGCGGCACGCCGGCCGGAACAAAATGCCCCACGCGGCGCAGCACGCGAATCCGCACGTGGTACTGCTTCGCCAGCTCCAGCAGCCGTTTCGTATCGACGAACCTTATATATCCCGACTCCCGATTGGCCACCGCAATCTCATCCGGAGTGGGCGCGACGTGGGTCTGCTGCAGCCGCTCCGGCCAGTGCGGCCACGGCATGATCTCATCGATCACCGCCTCTGTTTCCGTCGCAATGCGGTCAACGATGTGGTTCACACTGATTGCCTGGGAGATGTGGTGAATGAAGAACAGCAGCCACGCGACGCACATCAACGCCAGCACCATGGCCCCCAGTACCGTTGCCACCGGCGCAAACGGATGTGGCAGCAAGCGCGCCGCCGGCAGCGCCGCCATGCAGTACGAAAACGTCCCGAGAAAGATACCCAGAGTCCACTGTGTCGCGCGATCCCTGGCAAAACTGACGATGATCCGCGGCGAGAACTGCATCGACGCCAGCGTCAGCGTCATCAGCAGGATCGCGAAGACGATCGAGACCACGGTCATCATCGAAGTAGCGATCCCGGACAGGATCACCTGCGCCACCTGCGGATCGGCGTGCGACGGGAAGATCGTCAGCGGAACCCATGCGCTGGCTCCCGGGAACATCTCTTCCAACCACGAAAACAGCGCCCCTGCGCACCCCAGCGTCAGCGCGATGATCAGCGGGCGGATCAGGAAGCCACCGCGCAGGTTGTACATCGCGCGGCGCAGGATCAATGGAAGGTTCTTCCTCACAGACGTGCAGCAAGTATAGTGGCGCTTCGTCCAGACCGGTGGCTGCTGCGCGGCCGACTTAAAGCCACGCCACGCCGCGCCCTTAATGCGGGACTTGCCAGCCCGCGCCCACCGTGGCCAGCGTCATCTGGTCGGTCGGCGTATCGCCCAGTGACTTCGCCACCTGCGGAAACGTGCCCTTGATCTGATCCGTGGTCGCCCACACCGGCACATCGCGCATGGTGTATTGATACGTAACAGTCGTCTCGGTGAATCCATCGCGCGGAGCCGGCGGGGTGAAGCTCGTAATACCCGTCACCTCGCGGTGCCCATAGCAGAAGCGCGGGCCGTAGCGGGCGCCGGCCCCGTTCAGCGTATAGCGGTCCACGTGCATGTCGCGGTCTTCCAGACGCGTCGCCAGTCCGGCATCGGCCAGCGCATCCATTTCTTTCTTGTCTTTCGCAGCCGTGGGCCCCGGCGCAACCTCATACGGAAACGCGTGCCCCTGCGGGAACAGGCAGTCGTTGTGGTCCTGATACCAGTCGTTCAGGGTTTTGGTGAAGTTCTGGGCGGTGGGTTTGTTGGCGGAAGAGCAGCCCGCCGCCAATGCCACAACAGCGCAGGCAGTCGTCCATCGTGCAGTCTTTATCTTCATCTCATTTCACTGGTGCTGCGATGCATGGTAGAGCAAAAATAGTGGCCTGTCGCAGCGAATTGCGCGGCAACCCGGGCTCACCCGTAGGCGAAATGAACGAAGAACGGCAGGGTCCCCCGGCTGACGCGATTCTCCTGCACCGGGGGCGAGCAGAGGAAATCGCGAAAACCTGCGCCCCTGCCGTGATGCGGTCTGCGTTGTCTCGCGAAAGCTCCGCAGGGAGCATGGCGCCGTAGGACCCAGCACCTCACTCACAATCAAAAGGATGCGCCCCACGCCACCCGGAGTGGTCCGCGATCGGCCATCCTGCTCCTCCAAAAACGATTTTTCACGCCCTGAGGTTCCAAAATTCCGGAACCAGCGGCCCCCAACCGGCGTATCGTTCTTCCAGAGCATTTTGTGGGGAGTTGCTATGCGAGTGCGCTTCCTGCCCGCGACGTTTCTGCTGGGAACGATTCTGGCTGCCACCGGCTGCCACGTTCAGGTCGACAAGGCCGCGAATGGCGAGGACAAGAACGTCAAGATTGATACGCCGCTCGGCGGTCTGCATGTCCGCGCCGACCAGACCTCGGCTGGCGATCTGGGGCTGCCCGTCTATCCGGGCGCGCAGATTGCCCCCGATCGTGAGGGCGACAAATCCGCCGATGTGCATCTCGGCTTTGGCCAGTTCCAGTTGCGCATCAAAGTGGTCACCTACCAAACGTCCGACCCGCGCGATAAAGTCGTCGCCTTCTACAAAAACGCGATGGGCCGCTTCGGCGAAGTCCTCACCTGCGACGGTAACCATTCCGTTGGCTCGCCTACGATCACCGGTGAAGGGCTCACCTGCAGCGAGGATTCGAAAGTGCAGCTTCACGGCAACGGCATCGACGACGACTCGGGCTTCAACCTCCGTGCCGGCTCCAAACACCATCAGCACATCTTCGCTCTCAAGAGCGGCGGTGAAGGCACTCGCTTTTCGTTGGTCGAACTGCAGCTCCCCACCGGCCTCGAAGAAAGTTCGTCGAAGACCAGCGATTAGTTCCACCGAATCGCCCTGCAACACGGCGTTTCGCGCTCCCGCCAAACTTCGATTGCGCTCCCTGCCCGCGTGCGATAGGGTCAAATCATGGAGCTGACCTGCCACCGCTGCGGAAACACCCTGCAGGAGAGCGACGTTTTTTGTCCGCACTGCGGCGCGCAGCAGCTGATCGTCGACACCTCAGAAGCCGCGGCTTCTCAGCTCCCCACGCAGAGGCTCGGCATCGATCCCAGCCGCGTGCAGTGGCGCACTGCCATCACCTCCGCGCTGCTGGTTGCGGCTCCCGTAGGCTTGCTCTCCGCGCTGGCTGGCGGCATTCGAACCATCCTCGTCATGGCCGGCGGATTCATCGTCATCGCACTCTACCGTCGCCGCAGCGAAGCCTTCACCGATGGCCGAATGGGGTGGCGTCTCGGCGCGCTGGTCGGCGTTGCATCCGCATTCATCGCCACCCTCACCTACGCCGTGCAGATGGACGTTGCCCGCTACTGGATGCATCAGGGGCCGTCCATCGATCGCGAATTTCAGGCGGCCGCGCAGATGGGCGTTGATTACTGGGCCAAGGCGAACGCCCAGCAGGGTCCGCAGCCGCCTGACGTCGCCCACGCCGTCCAGCGCGTCACGGACTTTATGCTCTCCGCCGACGGCCACGCTGCCGGTCAGCTGGCCACCGCCATCATCATGTCGCTGGCCATGATTCTTTTTGCTGCCACCGGCGGCGCTATCGCCGGGCGCATCCTCGCCGCGCGGCCCAAAACCCAAAGCAGCATCTGATTCAGCTCCAAACATCTGCGTTCGTGTCTGAGGAAAACTGCGCCCAAACTGCTCGCATAACGTCTTGCGGCGCCGAAACCAGGCTCGTATCATCGCCTTTACACCTATGTCAGAGTTGCAGGCTGTTGCTACGCCCAAATTGCGCGAGAAGGGCCGGATCATGTCCGCCTCCGAGATCGAGCGCACCCTGGTCCGCCTGGCCCATCAGATCATCGAGAAAAACAATGGCGCGGCTAACATCGGCCTCGTCGGCATCAAGCGCCGCGGAGTGCCCATTGCCCAGCGCCTCGCCGCGCTCATCTCCGGCATCGAGAAGCACCCCGTCGACACCGGCGTCCTCGATATCAGCTTTTATCGCGACGACCTCACCACGCGCGATGTGCGCCCCGTGGTCGTCCCCGGCTCGCTCGGCTTCGACGTGAACGGCCGCGACGTCATCCTGATGGACGACGTGCTCTACACCGGCCGCACCATCCGCGCCGCGCTCGATGCGCTTTTCGATCACGGCCGCCCGCGCCGCGTGCAGTTGTTGGTGCTCATCGACCGCGGTCACCGCGAGCTCCCCATTGAGGCCACGTTCGTAGGTCGTATGGTCCCCACTTCGCAGCGCGAGATCATCGAAGTGAAACTCCGCGAAGTGGACAACGACGAACAGGTGCTGCTCGTGGAGCGCGTGGAATAGGGTTTTGAAGGGGCACGGCTTGGGCCGTGCCGTGTGGGTCTGAATAAACAAGGGGGCTTTAGCCCCGGGCCTGTTTGCTACCAGCTTCCGGCCGCTTCAAGGAGATAGCACTGACCAGGACCCCATCCCGCAACCCGCGAAAATCCTCGGCCCCCTCTTTTTTCCATCAGCCCATTCATCCCGGCTCAGCGATCTCCGCCGGCGACTTCCCCGTTTCCGAAGTCCGCCGCATCCTCGCCTCCGCCGACGCACTCGAAAAGGAAAATCCCTTCCGCCGCGCCGATCGCCTCGCGAAGCGCCGCATCGCACTGCTCTTCTACGAGTCGAGCACGCGCACCCGCACTTCCTTCGAACTCGCTGCGAAAGCCCTCGGGGCAGACACCACCCTCGTTAGCTCGCTTTCCTCCAGCATCGAAAAAGGCGAGTCCCTCAAGGACACTGGCGTCACCCTCAAAGCCCTCGGCGCGGAATGCATCATCCTGCGCAGCCCATACTCCGGCGCGCCTTACTTGCTCGCACGCGCCACCGGCCTGCCCGTACTCAATGCCGGAGACGGCATGGCCGAACATCCCTCCCAGGCGCTGCTCGATCTGCGCACCATCCTGCAGTTCCTCGGCGTCCGCTCCGCGGCGATCAGCGAAAAAACTCTGCGCGGCGTCACCATCACCATCGTCGGCGACATTCTGCACAGCCGCGTTGCGCGCTCCAACGCGCTGCTGCTTCCGCGCCTCGGCGCAAAGGTCGTTCTTTGCGGACCCCCTGCGTTGCTCCCTGACTTCGCCGCCGCCATGGGCCCCGGCATCGCTATCGAACGCGACTTCGGAAAAGCATTGTGGCAATCGAAGATCGTCATGATGCTCCGCATCCAGGCCGAACGCCTCTCCGGTGTGCAAATCGACCTCGACGACTACCGTGCCCGCTACCAGGCCAACGCCGAACGCATCGCAGCCAACGCACCCAAAGCGCTCGTCATGCACCCCGGCCCCATCATCCGCGGCATGGAGATCACTGCAGAAGTCGCCGACGGCCCCCAGTCCGCGATCGCGCAGCAGGTCCACAATGGCGTCGCGATCCGCATGGCGCTGCTCGTCCGGGCGCTCGGCGGGCAAAGGAAGGCAGGCCGCCGATGAAGTCCATCCTCATTCGCAACGGCCGCGTCATCTCGCCCGCCGACGACCTCGATGCGCCGCGCGATGTGCTCCTCAGCGGCGGCACAATTGCCGCTGTCGAAAAGCCCGGCAGCATCAAGTCTCCCGGCGCTGAAGTCATCGACGCGAAGGGCCTCATCGTCGCGCCCGGCCTCATCGACATCCACGTCCACCTGCGCGAGCCCGGCCAGGGCTACAAGGAAACCATCGCCACCGGCACCGCGGCCGCAGCCGCAGGCGGCTTCACCACCGTCTGCGCCATGCCCAATACCATCCCCGTGAACGATTCGCCAGAAATTACGCGCTGGATGCAGGCTCCCGAGCGCAACGCATCCGTCCGCGTCCTGCCCATCGCCGCCGCCACTCGCGGCTCCCTGGGCGAAGCGCTCACCGACTATTCCGCCCTCAAGGAAGCGGGCGCCATTGCAGTCACCGACGACGGCAAGCCCATCCTTGGTGATGAGGTCATGCTCCAGGCCCTCAGGGCTGCTGCCGGCCAGGCCCTGCCCGTCATCCAGCATGCTGAAGATACGCGCCTCACCGCGGGTGCTTCGATGAACGCTGGCGCGCTCGCCTTCCGCCTCGGCCTGCGCGGCATGCCGATTGAAGCAGAATCAAGCCTCGTCGAGCGCGATATAGACCTTGTGAAGCGGGTCCCCAACGCCCACCTGCACGTCGCGCATCTCTCAACAAAAAAAGCTCTCGACGCCGTGCGCGCAGCCCGCAAAGCGGGCCTCCGCGTCACCTGTGAGGTCACGCCGCATCACTTCGCGCTAACCGAAGAGAGCGTCGGCCAATACGACACCAATGCAAAGATGAACCCCCCGCTCCGCGCCGAGAGTGATCGCGCTGCCATGATCGAAGGCCTCCTCGACGGCACTATCGACGCCATAGCTACCGACCATGCGCCCCACGCCGCCCACGAAAAAGAACAGGAGTTCGACCGCGCACCCAACGGCATCACCGGCCTCGAAACCGCGCTCGGCCTCGCCATTCAGGTCCTGCACGTCCGCCACAAGATGCCGCTAGCCAAAGTGCTCGCCCTGCTCACCAGCCGTCCCGCACAAGCGCTCGGCCTGAGGGGGCTGGGAAGCTTCGCCTACGGCGCATCCGCCGACGTCATCCTCTTCGATCCAGCCGAAAAGTGGACCTTCCACGCCACCGACTCCAAATCTAAGTCGAAGAACACGCCCTTCGATGGCTGGGAACTCCAGGGACGCGTGCGCATAACGATCAGCGCAGGACACATCGCATTCCGCCGCGACTAGCGCACCGTCTCCCCGCCCTGGATGCGCAGTATATACAATCGAGATTTGTATATACTGGTTGTACAACCGCGATGGCGCTCAGCATCCGTAACCCGGAAACCGAGAAGCTGGCTCGACAGGTGTCCCGCCTCACTGGCGAAACACTGACCGAGGCGATTGGGAAATCCCTCGAAGAACGGCTGGAGCGTCTGAAGCGCCGTCGCAACGATCGAAACCTCCGCCGCGACATCGAAAAAATCCTCGCTCGCGTGCACGCACTTCCTGTGCTCGATGACCGCCCGGAGGATGAAATCCTCGGCTATGACGAGCACGGCCTTCCGTCCTGATGGTGATCGATTCGTCTGCGGTCGTTGCCATCTTCATGAATGAGCCGGAATACCTGTTCTTTCAGAACCAGATCCTTGCCGCGGAAACTCGGCTTATCTCCGCAGCCTCGATCGTCGAGACGGGTATGGTTCTGGAGTCGCGCCTTGGTGCGGTCGCTGTGCGGGATTTCGATCATTGGCTGGAGCGACTCCAAATCGAGGTTGTAGGCGTCGACCGTGAGCTGGCGTGGCGCGCCCTCGCTGCATGGCGCAAATTTGGCAAAGGCCACCACCCCGCAAGACTCAACCTCGGTGATTGTTTTTCATACGCCCTGGCCCAATCGCTCGGAGAGCCCCTGCTCGCCAAAGGTGATGACTTCGCGCGAACCGACCTTGAACTCTGTCCCCAGGCCCCATCTGCCCAATAGCCCCACTCTATCGCCTCTTCTTCTTCCGCAACTGGCTCGCCTTCGGCGCACGATACTTCCCGCGCTTCCCGGACTTCGCCACCTGCACCGCTGCCTCTTTCCGCGCCGCCTTCGCCCGCTTCTCCTCACGCCGCGCCTGCTTGCCCTTCCTGCTTCCGGCTTCCTGCTTCCCGCTGGCTTCTTCGAGAATCGAGAACTGCAACCGCTTCTCCACCGCATCCACGCGATCCAGCACCACGCGCACCCGCTCACCAACCGAGAACTTATGTCCCCAATGTTCACCGATGATCTGCCGCGTGTTCTCCCGATACGTATAGCGATCGCCATCGAAGAGTCCGAGGCTCTGCAACGGCACCAGCCCTTCGACAAACAAATCGTCCAGCTCCACAAACAGCCCGTATTTTGTCGCGTTCAGAATCATCCCGCTGAAGGCCTCGCCCACGCGGTCGCGCATGAACTTGATCTTCTTCCAGTCCACCAACTCCCGCTCCGCATCCGCCGCCCGCCGCTCGCTCTCGCTCGACTCCTGCGCAATCGCCGCTAACTCACCTTCGCCGATCGGCTCATATGCCGCCGCCCGATCGTCGTGTCCCTCCGTCTTTGGCGCGGACCGCGATTGCCTGGACGGCAAGTCCCTGGACGCGAAGTCCCCGGACGGCGAGTCCCCATCCGCGCCCGCGGCCAGCAGCGCCTTCGTAATCCGGTGCACGATCAAATCCGGATATCGCCGGATTGGCGAGGTGAAATGCGTGTAGCTCGGCGCAGCCAGCGCAAAGTGGCCCTCGTTCTTCTCGCTGTACCGCGCCTGCCGAAGCGACCGCAACATTAAGTAGGAGAGAATTCGCTCCTCCGGCTTCCCCGCAATCTTCTCCGTCAGCTTCTGATACATGCGCGGCGTGATGGCAATGTCGCCCGCTACCTCGTAGCTCCGCGCCTCGCGCCCCCCGCGCCTCTGCTCGCGACGCTCGCTCTTCATGCGGAAGGTCTCGACCGGCAGGCTGCCGATCCCCAGCGAATACCCAAACGCCGCCGCAATCTCCTCAAATTCCACCACCCGTCGCGGCTCAGGCTTTTCATGAATCCGATACAACGACGGCACACCCAGATTCTCCAGCCACGACGCCACGCACTCATTCGCCGAGAGCATAAACTCCTCAATCAGCCGGTGCGCCCAGTTCCGCTCCGCGCGCGTCACCGCCTTCATCGCGCCAAACTCATCGAACTCGATCAGCGGCTCCGGCAAATCGAAATCGATCGACCCTCGGCGGTCGCGCTTGCGGTTCAGAATCCGTGCCAGGTCCATCATCCGCTCGAACTCCGAAACCAGCGGCGCAAACTCCGCCCGCACCTCCACGTCGCCGTCGAGAATCGCATGCACCTGCGTGTAGGTCATCCGCTGCGCCGAGCGAATCACTCCCTCGCAAATCTCATACCCCAGAATTTCTCCCTGGGGATCGATCCGCATCAGGCACGAAAGCACCAGTCGATCTTCATCCGGCCGCAAGCTGCAGATGTCCGTCGACAACTCCTGAGGCAGCATTGGAATCGCGCGATCCGGAAAATAGACCGATGTCCCCCTCAGCCTCGCCTCCAGATCGAGCACCGTCCCCGGCCTGACATACTGCGCCACATCCGCAATGTGAACCTGCAGCTCCCACTCGCCATCCGCGCCGCGCCGCACCAGCACCGCATCGTCAAAGTCCCGCGCCGTCTCGCCATCGATCGTCACAATCGGCAGCCCGCGAAAATCACGCCGCTTCGCCGCAATCGCAGCATCAAAACGCGCAACCTCGCGCGCCTCCTGGAGCACCGCCTCCGGAAAAACGCGTGGCAGATGGTGCTTGCGGATCACCATCTCCACATCGACGCCGAACTCATCCTCTGCGCCCAGTACCTCGATCACACGCCCGCGCGCAGCCCGCGTCGCCGACGGCCAGTCGGTGATCTCCACATCGACGACCAGCCCCTCGAAATCTGCATGGTGCCGCGCCGCCTGTGCCTCTTTGCCCAGCACCCGATGCGGCGTCAGGTCGCTCGCGGCCGCCGGCAACTCCGCGCCCGGCGGAATCACAATCGGCTGCGTCATCCGCTCGTCGAACGGGACGACAAAGTTCCCGCCTCGACCCGTCTCGTTCTCCAGTCGCCGCGCGTAATGGAAAATCCCCACCACCGTAGGGTTGCGGCGCGTCAGCACCCGCACCACGCGCCCCGACCGACGCCCGTCCCCGCGCCCAAACCGAGGCGCCGCCAGCTCCACCAGCACCTGGTCGCCCTGCATCGCGCCGCCCATCTCGCCGGGAGGAATAAAAACGTCTTCGCCGATGGCCGCCCGCTCGCCAGGATGTGCCGGCGTCGGCCGCACAAATCCGTACCCATCGCGATGCAGGTCCAGCCGCCCCGCGATCAGATCCTCGCTGCGAATCCCTCTGCGGGCGCCCGTTCCGTGCTCCTCTCTCTTAGCCCGGCCCTCCCGCCCGGCGCTCTCAGATCCCGGCTTCCGAATCACCCAGTGCTCGCCATCCACCTGCGTCAGCTGTCGCGTACCGGTCAGCCGCCCCAGCTGCTCGCGCAGCACGCGGCGCTCCTGGCCGCCGCCCAGCCCCAACTCGCGCACCAGTTGCTTGTAGCCGGCTCGGCCGCCCGGCAGCCGCTCGATGTGGCGCAGTAATTCGCTATCCGTTAGGGCGCGACCGCTCATGGTTGGTTCGATGGTACGCGACCGCCCGCGTCTCGCTACGGGCCACAAGCTACCGGCTACAGGCTGCCTTCTTCACTTCACCGCCAGCACCTGGATCTTGTGGATCTGCGGCGGCTCCGCCAGCAATTCACCCGCCTTCGCCATCAGCGCCTTCGCAATCTCCCCGTTCAGGTGCGCCTCGCGGCCGCCCTCATCATTGAACGTGTCAAAGATTCCGTACCGCCCGTCGTCCTCCTTAATCGCGTACCACGTCACCGTCCCGGTTTCTTTGCGCGCCAGCTCCGCGCCCTGTTTCAGAAAAGCCTCGAGCTCACCTTCTTTTCCCGGTTTTGCCTTCAGTAATCCGTAAAGTGCCAGCTTCACCATGATGAATCCTCCTCTTCGATTGGATGTCGGCCTCGTTCTTCGCGAGAGCCCGTCAACAGACTCTTCACAAGATGCTTTCGCATGCCTTTGCCGACGTAAATTTTCGTCATTCGCGGGTTTCGTCACCAAACGGCACTGTGGGGGGATGCCAATTTCGCGCGAACGTGTTTAATATGCAGGTAACGGCGGCGATTGCGCGGAGGGAGAACGTTTCTCTGAGCGACCTGAGGGGTCGGCGCTGCACAGTTCTGCATGGGCCCACGCAATGCTTTCCAGCAGGCCTGCTGCAGGGAGCCAGAACCACCAACATTCTTCTGAAGGAAGGAACAGTCATTATGTGGAAACCCAATCAGCCCGGCACCGGAAACGGACCGCAGAATCCCGAGCCTGCGCGCCCGGCCACGCCGGCATCCCCCAGCTTCGACGCGGGCAATCGTCCCGCAGCCACGCCCGCCTCGCAGAGCGCCGCATCCGGCGAACAGGCCACCATCGGCAAAAGCCTCGTCATCAAGGGTGAGGTCACCGGCTCCGAGTCGCTCTACATCGACGGCAAAGTCGAGGGTTCCATCAACCTGTCAGGCAATCGCGTTACCGTGGGCCGCAACGGCCAGGTCGCGGCCAATATCACCGCGCGCGAAATTGTTGTCCTCGGCAAAGTGCGCGGCAACGTCACGGCCAGTGATCGCGTCGACATCCGCAGCGAGGGCTCGCTTACCGGCGACGTCACCGCGCAGCGCATTTCCATCGAGGATGGTGCTTTCTTCAAGGGCGGTATCGACATCCGCAAGCCTGGCTCCAATGAGAAGGCGGGCGAATCGAAGTCGGTATCGTCCAACTCCAACGCCGAGCGTCCGGTCCCGGCGGCAGTTTAGTTTTTTGATCGAAAGATAAAGGCTCCCTGCGGCGAATCTCGGCAAACCACTTTGCCGGGATTCGTCTGCGGTAGCTTTCTGCTTCAATGCCTGCGTTTCCGGATCCAAAATGCGAGGCGCCGATTGCAGCGGGTCCGCCCTTCATCCACTGCGCGCCCACCGTGCCCGCAACTGTCCCGGCAGCGCCGATCCAGAAAGCCGCAGTACCACCACCGAGACACCGATCCAAACAACCGTCGCCGCCACCAACAGCGCCAGTTCCCACAGCCGGCTGGTGGTGTGCACGAAATGCCGGATACCCAGCAGTGCCGCCAGCGCAACCAGCGCCGCCACTGCCGCGCGCCCGATCTCCTTATAGTCCAGCCCGGCGAGTGAAACCATCCGCCGCCGGTCGAGCAGGATCGCCAGCACTCCCGTTTGCAGCAGGATCCCCACGTCCGAGGCTATCGCCAGCCCCCTCGGTCCAAGCATCCGATACAGCAACCAATACACCGGAATCGAAACCGCCGTGACAATGGTGCCCGCCACCATTGGCGTCACGGTGTTGCCCGCCGCGTAGAAGGCACGCGCATACAGTGCCTGCGCCGACCACAAACACAGTGAGACGGAAAAGATCGCAAAGTAAACTGCCATCGTTCCCGAATCCGCGCGATGAAACGCCCCGCCCCGCACCAGCACATCCACCAGTGGCATTGCCATCGCAATCATGAATGCCGACAGCAGCAATGAGAACGCAAGAATCTGCGATACCGACGAATTCACTGTCCGCGCAAACGGCTCTCGATCCGGCTTGCCGAACAACGACGCCAGAAATGGCAGCGATGCCGCGCCCGCTGCCTGACCCAGCGAGACCGGTGCCGTGAAAATCTGCTTCGCATTCGCCAGTAGCGTGATGGCCCCGCTGGTGTGCGACGCAAAATAATTGATGATCCAGTTGTCCGCCGTCACCAGCGATACTCCCAGCATCAGCGGAATCGACATCCGCACCCACTCATGCAGGCCCGGGTTCGACCAGTCCAGCACCGGCCTGTAGTGCATCCCCGCGCGCCGCGCCCAGATCGCGTTCAGCAGAAATGGCCCGCAAAAGGCGCCCGCTACCGTCCCGATCGCCAGCGACGAAACCCCCAGTTCGTGCGCTAAAAATACTCCACCGAGAATAGTGCCGAGGTTGTAGATCAGCGGTGTCACCGCCTGCACCGAAAACTGTTTCCGTACCAGCAGCACCGCGCCAAAAACGCCTCCGGCAAAAAAGCACAGTTGCGCCGGCAGCAGAATCCGCGTCAGGTGCACGCACAGCGCCGCTTTCGCTGCGTTCGTGGTGAATCCGCTCAGCAGCAGGCGCACATACGCGGGCGCCAGAAACTCCGCGACCACGATCGCGCCCCCCAGCACCAGAACCATCGTCGTCAGAATGACCGACATGGCGCGCTCGCCCTCGGCATCGCGGCCTTCGTCGCGATAACGACTCAGCATCGTCACAAAAACAATCGACGCCGCCCCACCCACCAGAAAATACGAAATCATATCCGGCAGCTGGAAAGCCCCATAAAACGCATCTGCCGCCGCGGTGCGCCCAAAAAGCCAGGCGATGTACTTCACCCGCACCAGTCCGATCACGCGCGATAAAGTCGTCGACGCCATCAGCAGCACCGTCGCTGAAAACGCCGAATGCCGATGCGTTGGCCGTAGAATCGCGAGTGCCCGCCGCCATCGCGGAGTGGTGGACGATGCCATTGTGATGGCTCGATTCTATAGGCCGCATCCGAAGGGACGCCCCATGGAAAATTTCCGGCTCAGGGTCTTTCGCACCGTTGCCGAAGAAGCCAGCTTCCGGCGCGCTGCCGAGCGGCTCAATCTCAGCCAGCCCGCCGTCAGCCAGCAGATCCAGGCACTCGAAGAAGAGCTCGGCATCACCCTCTTCGATCGCAGCCAGGGACGCGTCCGCCTCACCGATGCCGGAACCGTGCTTCTCCCTTACGCGCGCAAGGGCGCCCGGCTCGCCGAAGAGGCTCGCGCAGCCCTCGAAAACACGCGCGGAGAAACCGCCGGCACCCTCCGCATCGGCGCCTCCATGACCATCACGCAATACATCCTGCCGCGCGTGCTCGGCGCTTTTCTTCACCAGCATCCGCGCATCGCTGTATCGCTGCTCAGCGGCAATACCGAGCAGATCGCCGCTGCGCTCGCCCGGAAGAAAATCGACCTCGGCCTCATCGAAGGCCCGGTCTCCAGCCGCGACGTCTTCCGCCAGCGCTTCTTTGAGGACCGCATCGTGCTCATCGTCGGCCGCCGTTATCCCTGGCCGGGGCGCGCACCGGTACCCCTCACCGCCCTTACCCAGGTCCCGCTGCTGCTGCGCGAGCGCGGTTCCGGCTCGCGCCATGTCGTCGAGCTGGCGCTCCGCCGCGCCGGCCTGCGGCTCCGGGATCTCCGTGTTGCTATGACCCTCGACTCCATCGTCGCCATCGTCTCCGCCGTCGAAGCCGGCCTCGGCGCCGGGTTCGTTTCAGAATGGGCCATCCGCAAGGAAGTCCGCCTCGGCACCGTCCGCGTCGTTGCCGTCGAAGGCCTCGAGATTCGCCGCGACATGCACCTGATCCGCGCCTTCGGCCCCCTCCTCGAAGGTCCCGCCGGCGTTTTCGAGCGCTTCGTTCTGGCCGAATCTGAAGCCCGCGACCCCCAAAGCTCCGGAATTCGCTTCTGAATCTGCCTGGTTTTTCTCTGCGTCCTCCGTGTCCTCTGTGGTGAAAGGATTGTCGATAAGCAAAACTTATCGCCCATCCAAACTTCCGTCTGGCTTCGTCACCGACAACGGAGCCACCATGGAACTGTGCTGAAGAATCTGTTTTTCGTGGGCATCATCCTGGCCGCCAGTGGCATATTGTCTCCGCCCCTGGCTCTGGCCGCTGGCTTGGCCTATGGCCTTTCGATCGAGCACCCTTATCATCTCGATGCCCGCCGCCTCTCGAAATTCCTCCTCCAGGCCTCCGTCGTCTGCCTCGGCTTCGGCATGAACCTCGGCCAGGTCCTCCGCGTCGGCCGTTCCGGTTTTGTCTACACCGCGCTCGGCATTACTTTCGCCCTGCTTCTCGGAACAGGACTCGCACTGCTGCTACGCGTGGGCCGCGTCCCCGGCTTTCTCATCTCCGCCGGCACCGCCATCTGCGGCGGCAGCGCCATCGCCGCGCTCGTCCCCGTCATCAACGCCAGCGAAGATGCGACCGCCGTCTCCATGGGCACCGTCTTCCTGCTCAATTCCGTTGCCCTCTTCGTCTTTCCGTTTATCGGCCACAGTCTGCGTCTCTCGCAAACCCAGTTCGGCTTGTGGTCCGCCCTCGCCATTCACGACACCAGCTCCGTGGTTGGCGCAGCGGCTCGCTACGGCGCCGCTGCCTTGGCCATCGCCACCACCGTCAAGCTGGCTCGTGCCCTCTGGATCGTCCCCGTCTCCGTCGGAGCCGCACTCCTCCACCGCAGCCGCACCAAAATTCAGCTGCCCTGGTTCATCCTCTTTTTCTGTTTTGCCGCCGTCCTCAACTCCACCCTCCCCGCCCTTCACGCCGAGTACACTGTACTGGCGCGCCTCGGCCGCCTCGGACTTGGCGTTACTCTGTTTCTGATCGGCACTACCCTTTCGCGCCAGACCCTCAGGCACGTCGGCGCTCGTCCCCTGGTACAGGGCGTGCTCCTATGGGTCGTCGTGGGTAGCGTTTCTTTGCTGATGATTCTCAAAGGCTGGATTCACCTCTGACGTCCCCCGGGCCCAATCCGCTGATCGCCTTCTACCGCGACGGCGCACGCGACGACGAGGGCCGCACCCTCGGTGAGATCCTCTCCTGGGACGATGACCGCCTCGAAGCCATCCACGACTTCATCCAGTGGCTCTTCCCTCTTCCCGAGCCCAGCGGCGCCAATCCCACCGCACCCATCCTCGATCCGGCCACCATCCAGGCCTTCCGCAGCTCGCTCGCCGTCCAGGATCGCCTGCGCCAGTCGTTCCAGCGCATGATGAGCTTCTACGGGTTCGCCCAGGTTTCGACGCCCTCCGGCATCGTCATCGAGCGCACGCCACAGTTCGCTGCCCGCGCGGAGACCTGGCTCTGGCCCATGAACCACAACCACCTCCGCCTCACCCGCATCCTGCGCTCCATGCTGCTGCTCGGACGCGAAGCGGAATCGAAGGCCCTCTTTCGCGCCCTCAACGCTCTCTACCGCGAGTACCCCGACCGTATTCCCGCTCGCACCCACGCCTACTGGAGCAGCGCCGCCCAAAGCTGATCCTGCCGAGGAATGCTGAATCTGAGCTGGTCACTCAGGGCCTCAAAGCGATTCGGGGCTTACGGAATGACTGCCGTGTAGGTGTTGGACGGCAAGCTAAGATTGCCCTGCGCATCCACGCTCTCCACGATGTAGTCGTAGGTCTGACCATCCGCCGCAGTTGTGTCGGTATAGGTCAGCTCCGTGAGCACCGTTGAGTTCAGAACTATGTAAGAACCCGTTCCCTGTGCACTGCGGTAGACTTTGTATCCGACCACCGGATCGCTGGACGATGCCGGAGCCTCCCAGGTTAGGTCAACCTGATAATTCGAGCTGCCAGCCTCTGTACCAACCTCTGTCCCGCAGCCGATAACACCGGCGGCGAGGAGGGCGATCAAGGCTGACAGGGAGAATCTCATTCGCGCTCCCTCCAGGGACATCATGGCCGTTCATTGGGGCCCGGTGGCGACATGACCGCGCGCCTCACCATTACCGGCGCCGCAACTGGGATGAGCCACGTACGGAACAGAATCTTTGAACCACTCTTTTACCACCAGGGGACAAAAAGGAACAGGGCCAGGCCTCTGGTGGGCCACCGGAATCCCTTCCAGACGAGTTCCAACGTCATCGGCAGACCGGAAGCTTCGACTCGCACCTGACCGACACCACCTTCTTATCGCCCCCGGAGCGCCAACGCCAAAACCAGCTACACTGGCCTTCTCCCAAATGCCTCCTCCCGTGAGGAAACCCGCATGTCTGGCGCACGCCGATTCTTCGCTTCGACTCCCGCCCTCGTCTCAGTTCCCATCGCCGCCGTCATCTTCGCCCTCATTGGCGGCGTGCTCATGATCGAAGCTCACCCCGCCCGCGCCGCCGGCCCTTCTGCCGACCCACCAAAGACCATCGAGGGCGCCAACGGCATCGCCCTCCCCGCGCCGCCCGTCGCCGCCATCCACGTCGTCACCGACGATTACGCCGGCACAAAAATCGACGACCCCTACCGCTGGCTCGAAGACGCGAAAAGCCCTGCCACCCGCGCCTGGATCGACGAGGAGAACGCCTACACGCAGCAATATCTCTCGCAGCTCACCACGCTGCCCAAAATCGAAGGCGAACTCACTTCCCTCATGCGCGTCGAAGAATACGGCTTGCCCACCCTGCGCAACGGAGAATACTTCTTCCGCAAGCGTCTCCCCGATGAAAACCAAGCCTCCGTCTACCTACGCGTCGGCTGGCGCGGAGCCGATCAAAAACTCATCGACGCCACCAAACTCAGCGCCGACCAAAACACCTCCGTCAACATGTCCGACATCTCCGATGACGGCAACCTGCTCGTGTATGAAGTCCGCGAAGGCGGCGCCGACGAAGGCTCTCTCCACATCCTCAACGTCGCGGACCGCAAAGACCTCGCCGACGTGCTGCCCTCCGCCCGCTACATGGGCGTCAGCCTCAGCCCCGGCAACACCGGCCTCTACTACGCCAAGTTCACCCACCAGGGTTCCAGCGTCTGGTTCCACAAATTCGGCACGCCCGTCACCGGCGACGAAAAAATCTTCGGCGGCGAATATCGGGGCAAAGCGCTCGGCGAGCTCGACCTCCTCAGCGTCCATGTCACCGATAACAATCACTACCTCATCGTCAGCATCGCGCACGGCGTCCCCGCCACCAGCGAGGACTACCTCGTCAAAGACCTCCGCAAACCCTCCGCCGATTTCGTCCCTGTCGTCTACAACGTTGAAGCCCACGTCCGCCTGCTGGAGGCGCGCGACCGCTTCTTCCTCATGACTGACTACGAGGCCCCCAATACGCGCATCGTCGAAGCCTTCCCCGGCCAAGAAGCTTCGGCCTGGAAGACCATCGTCCCCGAAGGCAAAGACGTCATCTCCGACTCGAGCATTGTCGGTGGCCGTCTCTTCGTCTCCCGTCTCCACGACGTCAAGCCCGAAACCACCATCTATACCCTCGACGGCAAACAGACCGGCACGCTCAGCTATCCCGGCATCGGCACCGGCTCCATTGTGCGCGGCCACACCGAGGCCAACGAAGGCTTCTACACCTTCGACTCTTTCATCATCCCGCCCACCATCTATCGCTACGACACGAAGACCGGCCATTCCGACGTCTTCGCGGCGCCCAAAGTTCCCTTCGACTCCGCACAGTACGAAGTCACCCAGGTCTTCTACACCTCAAAGGATGGCACCCGCGTCCCCATGTTCATCGCCGGCAAAAAGGGTCTGCCCCGCGATGGCTCCGTGCGCCTGCTCATGACCGGCTACGGCGGCTTCGACCTGCCCATGCTCTCCGGCTGGAATCCCGAGTACGCGTGGTGGATCGAACAGGGCGGCTTCTTCGCGCTGCCCAACCTGCGCGGCGGCAACGAGTACGGCGAAGCCTGGCACAAAGCCGCAATGTTCCAAAACAAGCAAAACGTCTTCGACGACTTCATCGCCGCCGCCCAATATCTGATCAACAACCATTACACATCGCCCGAGCACTTCGCCATCCGCGGCCGCTCCAACGGCGGTCTGCTCATGGGCGCGGCAATGACCCAGTCCCCGAATCTCTTCGGAGCCATCTGGTGCGGCTATCCGCTGCTCGATATGCTGCGCTATCACCGCTTCGAATTCGGCCGCCTCTGGACCACCGAATACGGCAATGCCGAAAACCCGAAGGACTTCCCGTACATCGTCAAATACTCGCCCTACCAGAACGTCCATCCGGGCACAAAGTATCCCGCCATCATGTTCTTCACCGGCGACAACGACACCCGTGTCGACCCCATGAACGCACGGAAGATGACCGCGCTCATGCAGGCGTCCTCAGGCGGCGACCGTCCCATCCTGCTGCACTACTCCGTCAAAGGCGGACACTCCGCCGGCGTCTCCATGACCCAACTGGTCCAGGATTACGCAGACGAAATGGCCTTCCTCTGGAACGAAACCAGCGGTAAATAGCCTGATTTTGACAAGAAGAGCCGGCCCGGACGGACCGGCTCGCGCAGCGCCTAGGCGGCGGGTGCGATCAACAGAGCTTCAATAGCCGGAGGGGCAACAACAGCGGGCAGCTTCACGCTCACGTACTTGCCTTCCGCCACTTCGCTGAACACACGGTTCGTGGTGTCTTCAGTCCGCGTCGATTCGATGTGCAGCTTCCGCACCGCCCGCATCACCACGGTCGCCAGCAAAAAACGGTTCTCAATTTTCAGCCCGGCGGAGTACACCAGATTCGATCGCATTCGCTTCGCCTCATTTCCGGTTGTAGAACATGAACAACGGAAGCCGGGCTCGCAAAACACATACGCCGCAGGAACAACTCATCCTTAGCGAGGCAGAAATCGAGGACAGGCCAAAAAATCCAGGGAGCGACAGCTCTCCTGCCTTGAGCATACGCTGCCCAGCACGTTTTCCCCTAATACAAAAGCCCGCACAGCGAAACCACTCCCCATCTTGCTGACCAGATTGATGTTCCTTCATCTCTCGTACATACGATTCTCAGATTTCAATCCGGCCAAAGCCGCCCAAACTCCAGTTCCACGCTTTCCGGCTTGAATGGGAATTGCCCGCTGTTCGGATAAAACGTCATCTCCCCAAATCGCGGCTGCTCGTCAATCTCATAAAGATCTACCCGAACAAACGGAAAGTCCGCACCCAGCAGGTTCGCAGCTTCAATCATTCTCGCCAGCGACTTCGGCCGAGCAACCTGTTCGTCGGTCCACGGGCAAAGATATTCGATTTTCTGCCGCTTCCAGTTCACGTCGTAGAACAGCTGCCTGTGCGTCTGCCGGCGCCCTAAATCCACCTGGATGTATGCGGCCCGGCCACCAAACACCAGAAACTTGTAGTCTGCAGGCGCAACCGCACCGGTTCCCAGATACGGCTCAACCAGTAGCCCGGGCTTCATCTGCTCATACAGCCACTCGTGCGCTCGTCTCGCATGGACCGTCGAAACCCAGCCATTCGCCTTCTCTTCCATCGCATCCCAGTTCTGATCCGCTTCGCTAAGAACAAAGTAATTCCACCCGCTCCCATGGCTCGCCTTCAAAACGTACGGAATCGGCCACCGGCGCGCCGACCGTGGCGGGAGGCGATCACCGGACCAAAGCGTCGGAATCACCCATTCCGCACCCAGCACACGACGGACGTATTCCTTCGCCAAAATCTTGTCCGCCATCACTGGCATACGCGCATCGCGGTCTTCCAGCTTGCGACGCGCAATCTTCTCGCTAAACGTCCGGGGATGCTCCAGATCCGGCAGACGATGATGGTAGAGGAAAAATTCAAGCTGGATCGCACTGCGGAGCGGAAGAGTTTCCAACACCTTGTTGCGCACCCCTCGCGCCAGCGCTTTCAGCACAGATCCCCCTCACCAGGTTTCAGAAAATCTCATTATGCAACATCGCCCCCGCGACATCGGAAGCCCCTGCACACCATGTAAAATCGGGTCTTGGTGGTGAAGTTGCCCTTGCATGACACAGCCCAAGGTACGCTCGACCCCCGCGACTGGAACGACTTCCGGCAACTGGCTCATCGCATGCTCGACGAGGCCATCGACTTCGTCATCGACGTCCGCGAGCGCCCCGTTTGGCAACCCGTCCCCGCAGAAGTGAAAGCGCGCCTTCGCGAACCCGTGCCCGCAGATGGCTCGCCACTCGAAGCCGTGTGCGCAGACTTTCGCACCGATATCCTGCCCTACGCCACCGGTAACGTGCATCCCCGCTTCCTCGGCTGGGTCCACGGTTCTGGACAGCCCGGTAACATCGTAGCCGACATTCTGGCCTCGGCTATGAACGCCAACTGTGGCGGCCGCGATCACGGCGCTATCTACGTCGAACACCAGGTCATCGACTGGTGCAAACAGATCTTCTCCTTCCCTTCCCAGGCCAGCGGCCTCTTGCTCAGCGGCACTTCCATGGCCAATATGGTCGCCCTCGGCGTGGCCCGCCATGCTGCGGACGCTTCCATTCGCAGCCATGGGCTCAATGGCCGCAGCGGCAAATTAGTCGCCTTTGCCTCCACTGAGGCTCATGAGTCCGTCGCCAAGGCCCTCGACATTCTCGGACTCGGATCAACCAGTCTCTGCGTTATCCCCGTCCATCCCGACTTCACCATCCGCATCGACGCCCTGCGCGCGGCCATCGCCGATGAGCGCGTTGCCGGCCGTCAGCCTTTCTGCGTAATCGGCTGCGCTGCCACCGTCAATACCGGCGCCATCGACGATCTCGACCAGCTCGCCTCCCTATGTGCCGATGAGAATCTCTGGTTCCATGTCGACGGAGCCTTCGGAGCTCTCGGCGTCCTCAGCGATCGCCTGCGCTTTCGACTCAATGGCATCGAAAAAGCCGATTCCATCGCCTTCGATTTTCATAAGTGGATGCATGTCCAGTACGACTCCGCATGCGTCCTCGTCCGCAATGGCGAACTCCACCGCGCCGCCTACACCATGCGCCCACCCTATCTCGAAAGCATGCCCCGCGGTTTGGCCGGCGGCGCCAACTGGCCCTGCGATTTCGGCCCGGAGCTTTCCCGCAGCTTTCGCGCTCTCAAGGTGTGGTTCGCCCTCAAACAGCACGGCACTCGCAAACTGGGCCTGCTCATCGAACAGAATTGCGCCCAGGCCCGATACCTCCAGAGTCTCGTGTCCAAAGAACCTGAACTGGAGATCCTCGCCCCCGCCACTCTCAACATCCTCTGTTTTCGCTATCGCAGCCTCGATTGCGCCGGGCGCGAACTGGACCTGCTCAACGAAGGCATCGTTGAAGATTTGCAGGAACGCGGGATTGCCGCCCCTTCCACCACCAGAATCGCCGGAAAGCTCGCCATTCGCGTCAATATCACCAACCATCGCACCTGCAATGCCGACCTCGATCTTCTCATCGACGCCGTCCTCGACACCGCTCGCTCGCGTCTCGCTAAAACTCCCACGCATCCAGGTGCGTAGAGTATTTGTCCAGGTAAGGCAGCGGAGTATCGGCACATACAAACGTAGTCACGACCTCGCCCTGCGCGTTCCGTAACCCGTCCAGTTGCGACGCTTTCCGTGTGGTTTCCAGAAAACGTCGCAAACCGGCCAGAACAAAACCGGAACTCGGCCCTGCTACGAAGCCTGCGCGGCAAAGCTGCAGACTCAAACGGAACGATTCCTTTGTTCCCACCTCAATTATCGAGTCCGCCGCCGTTTCCCAACCGAACTCAATCTCCTTCAGCCGCTCCCTCGACCGCACCCCCGGCACCGCCTCGTTGGGCGCACAAATGCAGCCCACCATCGTGACTTTCCCCGAGGTTCGCCTAAAGTATCGCCCGCACCCAATCAGGCTCCCCGTCGTCCCTAGTCCAGCCGCGAACACCGTTAGTTTGCCCTCCAGTTGCTGCCAGATTTCCGGTGCCAGCCACTTCTCGTACGCCGCGGGATTCGCCTCGTTTTCGTATTGCATGGGGCTGAAAAACCCCGCCTGCTCACCCATCTTCCGAGCCTCGGCGATGCCACTCCGTTCCCCCGGCGCCCCCTTCTTCAGTTGCGGATCCACCCCCGCAATCCTCAGCAGCTCCAGCTTGCCGGGCGCAATATCGAATGGCACAAACGCCTTCACTGTCTTTATGCCAAACAAGGGCGCCAGCACCGCGAGATCGAATGCCGTGTTGCCCGAGGAATTCTCGACCAGGGTGTGCACCCCCGCCAGCCGTCCGCTCCCCTGCGCCTCAACCAGCATGTTCCATGCGGGAAGAAATTTGACATTGAGCAATGGCCCCAGGCAGGCAAACTTGGCGAAAAACCGAACCCCGTCCCCACGAAACGGATTTAGTTCCTCGGGCAGCTCAACCAGCGGAAGCGGTGGGCCGTTCTCCGGATTAAGAAAATCCCGTATCGCCGTCGGACCTTCGAAAACATTGATAGCGTGACGATCACCCATGGCCATACTCAGAAACTACACATACTAGCAAACTCCGGTGCCGATGCAGGCCGGTCCACGCGGATCGGCCTGCATTGCTGGCCCGTGCCGCACCCCCTCCCGACCCTATTCTCCACAACTCCCACACCCATCCACCGAAACTGCACCATTCCCGCACCTTGTCCCGCTACCCCTGGCGGCGTAGCCTGGTTAGGTAGCACTGCACCGTTCCCTCAGATCGGCCGGCCCGAATCGTGCCGCAGCCCTCCCTTCGCCCCGGCAGCGTTCCGGCCCACGATTGGCGGGGGTTTCCGTGATTCTGCACAAGCAAAATCCGGTAATTATGACTCTTGATCCCCTTTCGCCTAGTAAAATACCAGATGTTGTGGTTCGCGCTTGACACACACCATTAACAGAGGTACTTTGCCTTCTGCGGCTCCAGAAATACCCGTAATGGTTCTGAAAAGCGGTCGTCGCCTCCCCCATTGACCGGAAGCACACTCGCCTGAAGTCCTGCGGTTTTTCGATCCGCCATTGGGTTCAACTGCTGCTCTGCCGTGATCGGGAAATCCAGGCGTACCCCGCCCATTTCCCTTCCGCGGATCGACGTTTTTTCGGCGTTTTTTCCCGCCGAACCCGGGCCAGGCACGACCGGAAACACACAGAATCCATCAGGTCGACCAGATCATTCTTAGAAGAGAGGAACCACAAATGGACGAGGCTGCCAGGAATCCCATCGCTCTGGACCACTCCACGACCCCCGCTCAGGATTTCGGCCATCCCGGATCCCACGCCGCTCTGCGCTTCCCCCGCTACTTCTCCCGCCCCGGCGTCTCGCCCTACGACGAGGTCCAGTGGGAGCGCCGCACCGCCGCTATCACCGACGCAGGCGGCAAGACCATCTTCGAGCAGAAGGACGTCGAGGTTCCCGTCGACTGGTCCATGACCGCGACCAACATCGTCGCCAGCAAATACCTCCACGGTCAGCTCGGCACCCCGGAGCGCGAAACCGGCGTCCGCCAGCTCGTCGGCCGCGTGGCAGAAACCATCCGCGACTGGGGTCTCAGCGGCGGCTACTTCGCCACCCCTGAAGACGCAGCCCTCTTTCACGATGAGCTCGTCCACCTCCTCGTCACCCAGAAAGTCGCCTTCAACTCGCCCGTCTGGTTCAACGTCGGCTGCGACCGCCTCGAGCCCAATTCCGACGCCCAGAACTGGCACTGGAACCAGCACACCTGCGCCGTCGAGTTCTCCGTCACCGGCTACCGCAAGCCGCAGTGCTCGGCCTGCTTCATCAACGCCGTCGAGGATTCCCTCGACTCCATCCTGACCCTCGCCAAGACTGAGGGCATGCTCTTCAAGTGGGGCTCTGGGACTGGGACCAATCTGTCTTCCATCCGTGGTTCGAACGAAACCCTCTCCGGCGGCGGCACTGCCTCGGGTCCGCTCAGTTTCATGCGCGGCTTCGACGCTTTCGCCGGCGTCATCAAGTCCGGCGGCAAAACCCGTCGCGCCGCCAAGATGGTCATCCTCAACGTTGACCACCCCGACATCGTCGACTTCATCGAGTGCAAGGCCAAAGAAGAAGCCAAGGCCTGGGCGCTGATGCGCGAAGGCTACGACGGCTCCAGCGGCCCCGACTCCGAGGCCTACTCCTCCATCTTCTTCCAGAACGCCAACAACTCCGTCCGCGTCACCGACGAGTTCATGCGCGCTGTCGAAAAAGATCAGGACTTCACCACCCGCACCGTGAAAAACGGCACGCCCCTCAACACCTATAAGGCGCGCGACATTATGAAGAAGATCGCCGAAGCCACCTGGCAGTGCGGCGATCCCGGCATGCAGTACGACTCCACTATCAACCGCTGGCACACCTCCAAGAACACCGGCCGCATCAACGCCTCCAATCCCTGCTCGGAGTACATGTTCCTAGATAACTCCGCCTGCAACCTCGCCAGCTTCAACCTGCTCAAATTCCTCACGCCCGCCGGGACCTTCGATATCTCCGCTTACCGTGCCGCTATCGACGTCATGATCACCGCCATGGAGATCCTCGTCGATAACTCCGGCTACCCCACCGAATCCATCGCCCGTAACTCCCACGACTACCGGCCCCTCGGCCTCGGCTACGCCAACCTCGGCGCGCTGCTCATGGCCTTCGGCCTTCCCTACGACTCCGACGCCGGCCGCGACTTCGCCGCTACCCTCACCGCCATCATGTGCGGCGAGGCTTACCTGCAGTCCGCCCGCATCGCCGAAACATGCCCTCCCCTCGCCTCCGCCACGCCGCTCACCGCCTCCGTCGAACACAATGGAGGCGCGTGCCCCGGCTACTACGTCAACCGCGAACCCTTCCTCGACGTCATCCGCATGCATCGCGCCGAAGTCAATAACATCGGTAAGTCCCGCACCGCCGGTGACAAAACCTTCGCCGTCCCTCAGTTCGACGACTTACTGGCCGCGAGCCGCGACTGCTGGGACCAGGCACTCGCCCACGGTGAAAAGTACGGCTATCGCAACTCCCAGGTCACCGTCCTCGCTCCTACTGGAACCATCGGTTTCATGATGGACTGCGACACCACCGGCATCGAGCCTGACTTAGCCCTCGTCAAGTACAAGAAGCTGGTCGGCGGCGGCATGATCAAGATCGTCAACAACACCGTCCCCACCGCTCTCTTCAAGCTCGGATACAACAACGCCCAGGTCGACGCCATCGTCAGCTACATCGACGCCACCGGCACCATCGAAGGCGCGCCCTCCCTCAAGCCCGAACACCTCGCCGTGTTCGATTGCTCCTTCAAGCCCTCCAAAGGCACCCGTTCCATCCACTACATGGGCCACGTTCGCATGATGGCCGCAACCCAGCCGTTCCTCTCGGGAGCTATTTCGAAGACGGTCAATCTGCCGCACGACTGCACCCTCGACGACATCGCCGAGGCCTATCTCGAATCCTGGCGTCTCGGCCTCAAAGCCGTCGCCGTCTATCGCGACGGATCGAAGGGCGCGCAACCCCTCAACGTCTCCGACGGCGCCAAGGCCAAGGACATCAAAGGAACCTCCCAGGAACACGCCGCCGCCGCCGATCGCGTCCTCGCCGCGCTCTCCTCCGGCCACAAGCCTGCTGAGTCCGACCTCAAAACCCTCGAAGCCAAACTCGCCGAGCGGGTCGAGGTCGCCTCGAAGCAGCTCCTCTCCCTCAACACCGCCTTCAACGCGGCGCTGGCCACTCCCGCGCCCATCAATCAGGCCGACCTCGATCATCAGGAAGGCCCGCCTCGCGCCATCCGTCATCGTCTGCCCGACGAGCGCGCTTCGCTCACCCACAAATTCTCCATCGCCGGCCACGAAGGCTACATCACCGTCGGCCTCTACCCCAACGGCCAGCCCGGTGAAATCTTCATCCGCATGGCCAAAGAAGGATCCACCGTCTCCGGCCTCATGGACAGCTTCGCCACCGCGGCCTCGCTCGCCCTCCAGCACGGCGTCCCGCTCAAAGTGCTGTGCGAGAAGTTCGCGCACTCCCGCTTCGAGCCCTCCGGCTGGACCGGCAACGAGCACATCGGCTTCGCCAAGTCGATCATGGATTACATCTTCCGCTGGCTCCAGCTCCGCTTCCTCTCCGGCCAGCAGCTGCAGCTGTTCGCGGGACTCGCGCCCTCAACTTCCCTCCCCGCTCCCACCTCGGACGAAGCAGGTGAACCGGCTTCGTCCGAGCCCAACACCGGCGATCTGCGTTTCTCCCCCGAGCAGCACACCCCCACCCGCGGCATGGGAGCAGCCAGCGCACCGCAAGGCGGCCTCGCCCCTGAGCAAGGTTCGCCACAGACCGCAGGCTACCGGCTACCGGCTGGCTCCATCGAAGACCGCGGCCTCTACCACGCCTCCGACGCCATGCGCGGCATGTACGACATGGGCGACGCCCCCAGCTGCCACACCTGCGGAGCCATCATGGTAAGAAACGGAAGCTGCTACCGCTGCATGAGCTGCGGCAGCACCAGCGGTTGCAGTTAGAAGATCTCCAACAGAGCCGGCGGAACATATATATTTCCGCCGTCCCAAAATTACCGAGCCGGGCCCGGGAGCAAGTCTTCCTCACCCGGCTCGAAACATTTTGGAAGATGGCAATTCGTGAGACGCCCTGCGCCATCAGAAGCAATGCGCGTCCGCATTGCCTGATCGCATATCGTGATCGCATATAAGGCCTCGCGCAGCGAGGCGACGGAGAAAGCCACGACCTTCAGGCCGTGGAATAAATAGGCCGCCGCGACCTCCCCCGACTGACTGCGAAGCCAGCCCTCACTTTCCGCCTCCTCTCAACCGGAAGGCGGGTGGGTTTTCATCCCACGATTTCCCCGGCCTTGCGCCAATCCCGTATGATGATCCGGCCTCCCTCGTGGCCCTGCTCCCATGCTGGATCGCACCGGGCCCGCATTTCCTTGCGTCATTCCCCATCTACCAAATCCCCTTCAATCAAGGAGGCATATCCAGATGCGACTCACCCCGGAAGCGAATGTTCCCGAGCCCGTTACAGACGGAATCGAAGATCTGTCGCGTCGGCAGGTTCTTATCGGCGGCGCAATCGTGATGGCTGGAATGAGTCTGCCCCTGGCCGCCTCCGCTCTGTCGATCCAAACCGAGACCCGATCCGATTCGCAGGGTTCTTCCGGGTCCGCTATCGCTAAGGGAGAAATCATGTCTCATCATCTCGACTCACCTATCGCTCGCCAGGATGTTCGCCTCGACATCACCGATCTCTACGTCTTCCGCGGTCAGACCGGCACCGTATTCGCCATCAACGTCTGCCACTCGATCGCCAAACCCCCAATTCCCGGCTACCATCCGGAAGGCATGTACGAGTTCAAGGTCGATTGCAACGGCGATGCTGTAGAGGAACTGACCTACCGCTTCAACTTCGATCCGCGCGACGACCAGGGGAACCAGCGCTACACCGTGCGCGCCATCCGCGGCGCGGAAGCTGTCGATCCGCACGCGCAGGGCCAAATCATCGCAAAGGGAACCACCGGCGAAGCCGTTACCACTCCATCCGGCGTCCGCGTCTGGACCGGCAAAGCGGGTGACCCTTTCTGGATCGAGCCCGACGTACTGCATGCAGTCGGTCACGCGTTCGAGGACGGCACCGTTGTGAATCTGGCTGGCTGGGATCCATCGCACGCGACCAATCTCTTTGCTGGCCACACTGCCTATGCGATCGTGCTCGAACTGCCGGATGCCGAGTTGCTCGCCAGTGCGGGCGACAATCGCCGGGTCGGCGTGTGGGCACTGGCCTCACTCGCTACCGATGCCGGGGGATGGCGCTCCATCAACCGCGTGGGTCTTCCCATGCTCCCGCCGCTCTTCGCGCAGTACGACGAAGATTTCGGCAATCGCCTCAACGCCGGGCGTCCGGCCGACGACTTCGCAACCTACGGAGAGCACGCCGCCAAAGCCATCGCAGGTGTGGTCAGCGCCTATGGCACGGCTGACGACCCCCGCGGTTATGGCCAGCTGATCGCCCACCGCATGTTCCCCAACATGCTCCCTTATCAGGTCGGCACCCAGGCGCTGTTCGGCTTCGCCGGCTGGAATGGCCGCTCCCTCACCGATAACGCTCCCGATGTTATGTTTTCCCTGGCGGCGAACCATCCCATCCGTCTTGGGATCGACAAAAACTCGGTCTCCTCGAAGCCGTCAAAGACGTTCCCCTACGTTCCGGCCGCAGTTTGAGATCAAAAATTTAGAAGCCGGCGCGAAGCGCCATCCCAGGTTCGGTCGCATCTGGCATGCCCCGCCGGGCACGCCGACGCAACCGAACCCTCTGCTTTTTTCACGGAACAGCCCGCGGACCTTCCCCGTCAGCTAAGACGCCTTGCCCCGCAGCTCCTGTTCCGCCCGAAACCAGTCCAGCTCCGGTTGCCCCACCTGATGCCCGCGTTCTGCCCAAAACCGATGCGCCAGCTTCTCGATCGCCTCGTGCGTCACAATCGCCAGCCCCGTTCTCCTCCTGCCCGCCGTCTTCTTCGCCGGAGTCTTCGGTTGAGCCGTGACCTTCTTCTTCACCGTCCCCGCCATACGAAACCCCCCTTCAAAGTGAATTGAGCGTCCAGCCTGCGGATCCTTCTTCAGGATACGAAACCTGCGCTGTCCCCCAACATCAGGATTCCCCGCGAACCTTTGTCATCACCCCGGCACTCCCCTGCTGCGTTAAGCAACGACGCATCCCCCTGGGGGGAGGGGGTCGGAGGCGTCATAATGGATTCCAAACCCATGACCACCTTCAGCGCTCCCATGATCAATCTCTACTCGCTCGACGTCCCGCACGTTGCGGACTTCTACGTCGAGCTCGGCTTTGTCGAGACCTTCCGCACCCCGGAATCCGGCGAACCGGTCCACATCGAGCTCGCTCTCGACGGATTCACCCTCGGCATCGCCTCGATCGAGGCCGCCCAGGAACACCACCGCCTTCGCCCCGGCGGAGAAGGGCGCTGGATCGAAATCGTTCTCTGGACCGAAGACACCGATGCCGCAGTGCATGACCTGGTCGCGAAGGGCGTGCATCTTCTCGCTCCCGCCCACGACTTTCTCGACGGCAAACTCCGCGCCGCCTGGATCGCCGATCCCGACGGCAATCCCATCCAGATCGTCCAACGCCTCAACTGAACCGGAAACCCCGGAAGATTACTGTGCGCCACAGGAGCCCGCGGGTTTTGCCTTCGTATCAGGGCACGAGTCTCCGAAGGGCAGGAAACGTGAAGGGGCACGAGTTCACTCGTGCCATAAAAGAAGCCGGCGCGTAGCGCCATCCCTGGATCGGTCGCGTCTTGGGTGCCCGGAGAGGCACGCCGACGCGACCGATCCCCACGCTCTTCGCATAAAATCAGAAAAATTCCAGAAAGAGCCCACCCATGTTCGGCTTCCATCTTCATCACAAAAGCGACGTCATCGACAATCTCTCCGCCCTGCGCACCGCCTTTGCCGACAAAGACCCCAAAGCTCTCGCGGAGCTCGAACAGCAGGCAACCGCGAGCGGCCAGCTCGATGGAACCTCCGTCGAAGATCTTCGCCTCCGCTCTATCGCCAGTCTCGACGCCTCCATCGCCGCAGCCCAGGCAGAAGACCACGCCTCACCCGAGTCGTACCAATCCCACGACAAGCTCACCAGCCTCGTCCAGTCCTCCATGAACGGCACGCTCCGCACCCACAGCCACATCGGAGACAGACTGCCCGCGGTCCTCAACCTCTTCGGCCAGGGCAACGCCGTCGTCTGGGCGCCCACCGGCATCGCCGCGCTCCTCGAGCACTTCAAAGGCAAAGCCCCCTTCAAGCGCGCCACCGATAAAAGCAAAATCACCATCCCGGCTCAGTGCAAAATCGCCATCCTCGGCGACTGGGGCGCCGACAACGATCACGCCCAGACCATGGGCACTCTGGTCCAGCAGCAGACCCCTGACTATCTCGTCCACCTCGGCGACATCTACTACTCGGGAAGCGAGCCCGAATGCACGAAGTTCATCGAGAACTGGCCACTCCGCGACGCCTCCGGCCAGCCAAAGCAGGGCGCCAGCTTCTCTCTCAACGGCAACCACGAGATGTATTCCGAAGGCCGCTACTACTTCAGCACCGTCCTCGACGGCCTCGGCCAGGAAGCCAGCTACTTCCAGCTATCGAATGACTGGTGGCAGTTCCTCGGCTTCGACACCGCCTATGTCCCCTTCACCATCAGCGGCGGAGCCAAAGATGACAATCTCCAGTGCCAGTGGGATTTTGTGGTCGACTGCATCAACTCCAGCCCCGCGAAGAAGAACGTTTTGCTCTCCCACAATCAGCCCGTCTCCGCATTCCTCAAGGAAACCGCCGACGGCGCTCCGCTCCGCGAGGAATACGCGCGCCTCATCGCCGCCACTCGTCCCAACGCCGTCTACGGATGGTTCTTCGGCCACGAACATCGCTGCACCATCTACGACGACGCGGCGACTCCCTACAAAGCGCGCCTCCTCGGCAACGGCGCCATCCCTCACGACCCGCAAACCGAAACCGCGCCCCAAACCGACAGCAAGTCCGGCGCCAGGGCCACCCCCTTCGTTGCCGCCAATCACGGACGCCTCAACGGAGGCCCACTCGCCATCTGCACCTTTGCCCTGCTCACCCTCAACCGCGACCAGCTCACCATCGACTACATCAACGAAGACGGCTCCCGCTTCTTTCAGCAGGAAGTCTGGGCCTAACGCCCATCGCCAACTCGCGCTGGACCACTCGGGTCGCCCCCCAAACGCGACGTCCCGCCATTGCTTTGTGCAGGAGCACGACTCGCGGCTTGCAGAAAACACCGAACGAGCCGCTTTTGTATCAGGGCACGAGTTCACTCGTGCCGTAAGAAAGTCGGCGCGAAAGTGCCCTCCATGGTTCGATCGCGCCTGACATTCCGATTCGGGAACGGCTGACGCGACCGAACCCCCGCCCTCCCCACAACGGTACCTTCGTACCCTCCGGTCCTCCGAATCTCCTTGCCTTAGGATCGCAAAAAACCTACCCTAACCATAGGGAAAGCCCTGGCTCGCAGAGAACGCGAACCAGGGTTTTTCTGTTGCAGTGCGTCTCCGCCAAAGACCAGGCAAAGCTTCACCGCCCATCGAGGGTAATACCTGATTTACAGTACCTGGGAATATCAATGAAATGAAATAGTTGCCGCATCCCTGGGGGAGGGGGGGTACCCCCCCGGACTTTAAAGCCGGGTTAAACTCCGCGACCTCGCCCGAAAGATAGGGCTGCGCAAGCCCAGTCAAAGGCTAGACTTTCCTTTGCATGACTGCCTTGAGACTTTTACCCCGCTTCCCGTTAGCAGGAGCGGAGCAGCCGCCAATCACCCCCGAAGCGCACGGGCTACCGCGCTGGCTCCGGAAGATTCTGGTCATCGTCTCTCAGGCCGAAGCCAGAATCAGCAGACCTTAACGATCCGAGGGATTCTACCGTCCCCGCATTCCGCCCAGCATTCCCATCGCCCGGCGCTGCAGCAAACCGCCGCCTTTGCCGATGCCTTTGAACATTTTCCGCATCTGCGCGTATTGGCGCAGCAGCTGGTTCACTTCCTGCACTGTCGTGCCGGATCCGTTCGCGATCCGCTTCCGCCGGCTGCCGGAGATAATCTCGTGGTGGTTCCGCTCCTTCGGCGTCATCGAGTTGATGATCGCCTCCACCCGTGACAGCTGACCCTCATCCACCTGTCCGGCCATCTGCTGCATCCCAGCCAGCGGCCCAACCGACGGCAACATTTTCATAATCGACTCGAGCGACCCCAGCTTCTTGATCTGCCGCAGCTGATCGCGAAAATCTTCGAGCGAAAATCCATCGCCGCTCAGCGCCTTCCGCGCAAATTCCTCGCTCTTCTTCTTGTCGAGCTTTTCCTCGGCCTTTTCGATGAGCGACATGATGTCGCCCAATCCGAGAATGCGACCCACAATTCGATCCGGATGAAACGGCTCAAACGCGTCCGGCTTCTCACCGGTGCCAATGAACTTCACCGGCTGTCCTGTGACATGCCGAATGGACAACGCAGCGCCGCCTCGAGCATCGCCATCCATCTTCGTCAGAACGGTCCCGGTCAAACTCAGCTGCCTATGGAACGCCTCCGCCGACTTCACCGCGTCCTGGCCCGTCATCGCATCGGCCACAAACAGAATCTCCTGCGGCGAAAGCAGCGCCTTCAGCTTCCGCATCTCATCCATCAGCTGCTCGTCCACGTGCAGGCGACCAGCGGTATCGACAATGAGCGTGTCGCAACCAGTAATCACCGCCTCGCGCCGCGCTTCCTTGGCCAGTCTTTCCACCAACGCCGTTCCAGCGGCCTCACCCTTTTCATCGCCCTCGTAGATATTCGCCTTAATCGCCTTCGCCACCACCCGCAGCTGCTCGCGCGCCGCCGGCCGGTAAACGTCAACAGAAACCAACATCGGCCGATGCCCGCCTTTCTGCAGCCACGCAGCCAGTTTCCCCGCAGTGGTCGTCTTGCCCGATCCCTGCAGGCCCGCCATCAGGATCACCGTCGGCGGACGCGAGGCAAACTGGAAGCGCGCCACATCCTTGCCGAGGATCGCGATCAGCTCCTCGCGCACAATCTTCACCACCTGCTCGGTGGGCGACAGCGAGGTCATCACCTCCTGCCCCAGCGCCTTCTCGCGGATGTGCTCGATCAGCTCCTTGACAACGTTGAGGTTCACATCGGCTTCAAGCAGCGCCACACGAATCTCGCGCAGCGCCTCCGCCATGTTCTCTTCGGTGACCGATCCCTGCCCGCGCAGGTTCTTGAACGCCCGTTGCAGCTTCTCAGAAAGGTTCTCAAACATAAATGTAATTCCAGTTTACCGGGGACTGACCAACCGCGACATCGCCTCATCCGGCCAGCGCATCCCACCTTATATGCCTGATCCTGCCGCGCCCAATCCGCTGCCCACGAAACACCAAAAGGGGCCGAACTTCCCGCTCGTGGTCGCCCTCAGCGGCGTTGCGTTCCTCTTGTTCTTTGTGGGAGCCTTGCTCATCCTCACGCGTTACGGCCGTCATCTGCTTCCGCATCAGCAGCGCAACCAGCCGCACGTATACCTGCAGCAGCTTCTGCCTCGGGATGCGCGCTCACCGGTGCCCACGCCCGCGTAATCCCGCTTGCCCTGGAGGAGCGACCTGTAACCTGGGACTCCGTCCCTGTAACCTGTTTCCATGCCCGTCGCTCTCTCGCTCGAAGGCCAGGTAGCGCTCATCACCGGTGGCTCCCGTGGCATCGGCGCTGCCGCCGTTCGTCTCTTCCGCGAGGCTGGCGCCCACGTCGCCTTCAATTACCGCTCGGCCCGCCCCGCCGCCGAGGCTCTCATTGCCGAATGCGGCGGCCCAGGGAAATGCGCCGCCTTCGCCCAGGAACTGGCCACGCCGGAAGACGGCCGCACGCTGGTCCGCCGGACTGTGGATCAATTTGGGCGTCTCGATATTCTTGTAGCGAACCACGGCATCTGGGAGCCGAGCGACCAGCCCATCGCCACGATGCCCGAATCGCAGTGGCGCGCGACGCTCGCCATCAACCTTGACAGCGTCTTCGGACTCGTTCAGGGCGCGGTTGCCCAAATGCAGCAACAGGTCCCAACCAAAAGCGCGCTGGCCGGCCAGGCCCCGCCCGACGGCCAGTCGAGCATCGTGCTCATCAGTTCCACCGCCGGCCAGCGCGGCGAAGCTTTTCACGCCGACTACGCCGCCAGCAAAGGAGCCATCATCAGCATGACCAAAGGCCTGGCGACGGAACTAGCCCCGCACGGCATCCGCGTCAATTGTGTCGCGCCCGGCTGGGTCGCAACCGATATGTCCGCTCCCACGCTCAACAACCCGAAGATTCGCGACCGCGCCCTGGGAACAATTCCTCTCGGCCGCGCCGCCGATCCCAGGGAAATCGCCGGCCCCATCCTCTTTTTGTGCACGCCGCTTGCTGGCTTTATGACCGGAGAGATCGTCAATGTGAATGGAGGAGCTGTCTTAGCCGGTTAACCCATGCGAAAGATCCCCGTTCTGCTGCTTTTCTGCGCGCCCGTTCTTTTCTCGGCCGTTCTGCGCGCCCAGGTCGCCACCCCCGATGCCCCGCCGCCTGCTTCCACCGTGGGGCCGCCCACCTCCGCCGATGAAGACGTGAGCAGCAAGAAGGCTCGCGAGATTCTCAACCAGATGGTCCAGGCCCTCGGCGGCGATCAGTGGCTCAACCAGCAGAACAGTTACGTCGATGGTCGGTTCGCCGGCTTCTTCCAGGGTAAGCCCACCGGCGCCACGGTCCGCTACTGGGACTGGCGCACGCCCACCGAGGAGCGGATCGATCTGAGCGAAGGCAAATCGGACAAGCATAACTGGACGCAGATCTTTTCCGGCAGAAACTGTTGGGAAATCACCTTCCGGGGCAAGAATCCAATCCCCAAAGAGCAGTGCGACGAGGCCATCCGCCGCCGCGACCATTCCATCGATGCCGCCATTAAGGTCTGGATGAAAGACCCCTCCACCATCCTGATGTTTGACGGGCAGTCGCTCGCCGAGCGCCATCTCGCCCAGCAGGTCACCCTGCTCAACTCCGAAAACGACTCCATCGTCATCCAGATCGACGCCATGTCCCACCTGCCGCTGCGCCGTACCTACTACTGGCGCGACCCCTTATATAAAGACAGGAATGAGGAAGTGGAGGAGTACGACGACTACCACAACATCAGCGGCATCCAGACGCCGTTCACCATCACCCGCCTGCATAACGGCGATATGACCGGGCAGCGCTTTATCTTCAAGGCCGCATACAACGTCGCGCTTCCCCAGGATGGCTTCGACGCCGACGCGGTGGCCGCGCACTTCGTGCACAAGTAGCGCCCGGACGCACGAAGGCCGCATCCGAAGATGCGGCCCTCAGAACATTCGCGCTGAAGACAGCGGCCTACTTCACCTGCGGCGTCGCATTCTCCGACTTTGCGGTGGTCTCCGGCTTCACCGCGTCGGCATTTTCCGAGTTGCCGCCGCCCTTAATGCCGTCCTTGAACCCGCGGAAGGCCTCACCCAGACCCTTCCCCAGTCCAGGAAGCTTGCTGGGCCCAAAGATAAGCAGGGCGATGACCAGGATGATGATCAGGTGTTCGGGCTTAAACAGATTGTCAAACATGAGAATTCTCCCAGACAGGCTCCCACAAAAGGGACACCGATCCGCACAACTCCATTGTCGCACAAGCGTCTTTCTGCCGATAAGAAAGGGGTCGGGCACACGCGAAGCTCTCCAATCCACGGGCTCGCGTGTACCTTTAAGTAGATAAATCTCATGAGCGCCGAGAAGCTCACCAGCGCCGAACGAACCATCTGCATCCACGGCCACTTCTACCAGCCGCCCCGCGAGAATCCGTGGCTGGAGACCGTTGAGGCCCAGGAGTCCGCCGCTCCCTGGCACGACTGGAACGAACGCATTACCGCAGAGTGCTATGCCCCGAACGGCGCCGCCCGCATTGTCGACCAGCAGAACCAGATCATCCGCATCTTCAACAATTACGCGCGCATGAGCTTCAACTTCGGGCCCACGCTGCTCTCCTGGCTCCTGCAAAACGCGCCGCGCGTGCACGAGGCCATCGTCCACGCCGATCAGCGCAGCCAGAAGCGCTACTCCGGCCACGGCTCCGCCATGGCGCAGATCTACAACCACCTCATCATGCCGCTGGCGAATACGCGCGACAGGATCACGCAGATTCGCTGGGGCATCGCCGACTTCCGTCATCGCTTCGGCCGCATGCCGGAAGGCATGTGGCTGCCGGAAACCGCCGTCGACTCCGAATCGCTCGACCTGCTCGCGCAGCACGGTATTCGCTTCGTCCTTCTCGCGCCGCACCAGTGCGCACGCATTCGCTCGCTTGCGCCGCCCGCCGCAAAAACGTCTTCTGCCAAAGACGGAAAAGCACCCCCCGAGCCGGCCTGGACCGACACGCCGAATGCCTCGGTCGACACTACGCGCGCTTACCTCGTCCGGCTTAAAGAAGGCCGCACCATCAACGTCTTCTTTTACGACGGCCCTCGCTCGCGCGCGATCGCCTTCGAAGGTCTGCTCAACAGCGGCGAAGGCTTCGCTCAGCGCCTCCTCAGCGGCTTCAAACCCGACAGCGCCGACGCGCAGATCGTCCACGTGGCCACCGACGGCGAAAGCTACGGCCACCATCACAGATACGGCGAGATGGCGCTTGCCTGGGTGCTGCATTCGCTCCAGGATCACAGCATCGCGAATGCCCCAGGGGTTTGTCTCACCAACTACGGCGAGTTTCTCGAGAAAAATCCGCCCCGTTTCGAAGCCCAGATCGTCGAAAACACCTCCTGGAGCTGCGCCCATGGCATCGAACGCTGGCGTTCGGACTGCGGCTGCTCCAGCGGCCGTCCAGGCTGGAATCAGAAGTGGCGCACGCCGCTCCGTCAGGCTCTCGATGAGCTACGCGATGCCGTCGCACCTATGTTTCATGAAGCCGCGCTCCGCCTCTTTAAGGATCCGGACCTGGCACGCAACGACTACATCAGCGTCGTGCTCGACCGCTCCCGCGAATCCCGCGATGCATTCTTCGCCGCCCATGCGCTCTACGAGTTCAACGAAGAGGAGCGCACCCGCGCGCTCATGCTCATGGAGCTCGAGCGCCACGCCATGCTCATGTACACCAGCTGCGGCTGGTTCTTCGACGACATTTCCGGCATCGAAACCGTCCAGGTCATCGCCTACGCCGGCCGCGTGCTCCAGCTCGCCGCGTATTTATTCGGCAAGCGCGCCGCAACCCTGGAAAAGAAATTCATCGACCACCTCGCTCTGGCAAAAAGTAATCTCCCCGAGCAGCAGGATGGCGCCTCGGTCTTCAACCGCTACGTGCGCTCCATGCAGGTGGGGCTCGAGCAGGTGGCGGCCCACTACGCCATCAGTTCCATGTTCAAGGGCTACCCCGACCACGCCGACGTCTTCAGCTACTCGGTTGAGCGTCTCGCCTGGGATTCGGTGGTCTCGGGCCGAGTCCGTCTCGCCGTCGGCCAGGCCCTCATCTGCTCGAGGATCACGGAAGCCGCCGAGACCGTTGCTTTTGGCGTACTCCATTTCGGCGACCAGAACATCACCGCTGTGGTCAAGCGCTTCGACCCCGCCAATTCCGCCGACTACGACCAGTTCGCCAGCGAAGCAAAAGAAGCTGTCAGCGCCGCAGACTTCCCCGCTGTGGTTCGCTGCTTCGACCGCCATTTCGGCAGCCAGACTTACTCGCTCCGCTCACTCTTCCGCGACGAGCAGAAGCGCATCCTCGATATCCTGCTCACCACCACGCTGGAGGAAGTGGAATCCAGCCTCTCGACCATCTACGAAAATCAGGCCTCGCTGCTGCATTTCCTCACCCAGAGCAAGTTGCCGCGCCCCGAAGCTCTCACCGTCGCCGCCACCTTCGCCATCAACGCCGGCCTGCGCCGCGCTCTGGACGCCGAGCCCATCGACGCCATGCAGGTGCGCAACTGGCTCGGCCTCGCCAAATCCGATCAGGTCACGCTCGACAAGCAGCTGCTCGGCTATATCGCCGAGCAGAAAATGAAAACCGCGATGATCGCGCTGAACGAGGATCCTGAAGACCTGAACAAAGTCGAAGATGCGCTCCTCGTCGCCCGCACCCTGCGTGAGCTGCCCTTCGACGTGAACCTGTGGCAGGCGCAGAACCTCTGGTACGACACCTACCGCTACCACCGCGACCAACCGTCATCGGCAGAATGGCTGGAGAAGATGAAGGAACTCGGCCGCCAGCTCCACATCTCGGTCGAAGCCATCGTCGTCGAGGAGCCCAACGGCAACGGCGCAAACCACACCCCGGCACTGGTAGCGGCCGAATCCGCGTCCAAACCTGCCTGAGTTTGGTCTCGTTCTTCGCTACCGGCTACTGGCTACCGGCTACCGGCTTGTTGGTCAGCTTCTCCACCTTAGGACGACTGGCCCATCCATCGGATGCTTCATGGGCTCGCCCGTGCGCTCGGCATCGAGCCGCGCCTGCTTCAGCGCGAAGTACCACTTCGCCGGCTTGTCCGCGTCGTCAATCAGCATCAGCGCAGGATCGAACTTCAATCCCTCCGCCTGCTGGATCATCGTCACCTGATCCTGGCGCACGAACATGTTCCCAAAGAAGCGCAGCATCGACGTCATGAAGGGCACGTGGTACAGCACGTTCCAGGCCCCGCACACATCGATGCGGCAGGTGGTGGGCGTCGTTGGTGTTACCGTGGTCAGGCTCGAAAACCACTTGTCTCCGCAGCGAATCGTCTCGTAACGCCGGTTTGGCAGCACAAAGTCAATCGTCGTCGTAATTGGCTCGCCATACACACCGAGCAGCTTGTACGGCGCTGAGTTGTTCGACGGCGCATGCGTGGCCATCCGGAACCCCTGCGGGATTGGCTCGAACCTCTTCTCCTTCTGATGAATGCTCGCCTGCTTCCGCCACCACCATGCCTGATGCACAAACGGTCCATGCGCCGGATCCATCAGCCCGATTATCCCGTGATCCACATTGCACGGCAGGTCCGCGGTCAGATGCTCGCTCCTGTACTGCGCGCCAAACTTCGGCACTTCCGGCACCGGCGTCGTCGCGGCCTCTTCCGGCTTCACCCTTCCGCGCCCTGCTTCCGGCACATACACCCATGCGAATCCATCGCGCTCCTCGCATGGATACGCCATCCCATGCAGGTTCCGCGGAAACGGATCGTCCTTCGTGAGCGACGGAATCTCCATGCACTGCCCGCTCACCGGCTCAAACACCCAGCCGTGGTATTTGCATGTCAGCGATTTGCCGTCGAACCATCCGCACGAGAGCGGAATCCCGCGGTGTGGGCAAAGGTCGCGCATCGCGAACAGGCGCCCATCCTCGCGCCGCCCCAGCACCAGGGGAATGCCCAGCAGCATCGCCGTCCGCATGCTCTTACCCTGCAGCGACTCGCTGCGCATCGCGGGGTACCAGTCGTTATAAAGCAGCGTCGCCGGCGGTCCGGTTACGGGCGCCGCAACTGCGGAAATAGGCATAGTCGAACCTTCGATTCACTATACTGCGCGGCTTTCGGGCTGGCCGACACGCCCGAAATTGCCCACTTTTCAAGGCAAAAATCCGCCCACTTTTTCCTCAGAATCATGTCCCCCTCGATGGCCCCCTGCAAAGCCCTGAATCCAAACGCCTAACCCGCCTTGTGCCGCACCTAACTCTTCCCGTATCATAAAGATAAGTCCTCGGTAGCGCCTCGCACCCGACCCTTCCGGCGCAAGCCCCGGCCCACAAAATTTATGGCAGACGATCAGAACCCTCAGCTTCCTCTTCCCGGCGCAGACGGCAACGGCGCCGGCGGGCCCACCGGTCCCGGCGCGGCCAACCTTATCCCCATCAATATTGAAGACGAGATGCGCCGGTCGTATCTCGACTACTCCATGTCGGTCATCATCGGGCGCGCGCTCCCCGATGCCCGCGACGGCCTCAAGCCCGTCCACCGCCGCATTCTCTACACCATGCATGAGATGGGTCTGCAGTACAACAAGAAGTACACCAAGTGCGCCAAGGTCGTCGGCCAGGCCATGGGTGTCTATCACCCTCACGGCGACTCGGCTATTTACGACTCCCTGGTACGCATGGCCCAGCCCTTCAGCATGCGGTATACCCTGGTCGACGGCCAGGGCAACTTCGGCTCCGTCGATGGCGATCCGCCCGCGGCCATGCGGTACACCGAGTGCCGCATGACCAGGATCACTGGCGAAGTGCTCGCCGATATCGAGATGGAAACCGTGGACTTCGTTCCCAACTACGACGAGTCCACCTACGAGCCCAGCGCTCTGCCCACGCGCGTCCCCAACCTCATCGTCAACGGATCAAACGGTATCGCGGTCGGTATGGCGACCAACATTCCACCGCACAATCTCACCGAAGTCATCAACGCCGCCATCGAGATGGTCAACAACCCGCACGCAGGCCTCGCGGAAGTCATGAAGCACGTGCAGGGTCCTGACTTCCCCACCGGCGGCTTCATCTATGGCAAGGGTGGCATTGAGCAGGCCTATAAAACCGGCCGCGGCCGCTTCCTCATGCGCGCCAAATGCGCCACCGAAAACATGGCGCAGGGACGCCAGTCCATCATCGTCAGCGAGATCCCTTACCAGGTCAACAAAAACGTCCTCATCAAGCGCATCGCCGAGCTGGTCAACGAGAAGATCGTCGACGACATCTCCGACGTGCGCGACGAGAGCGACCGCGACGGCATGCGCATTGTCATCGAGCTCAAGCGCGGCGCCGAAGCCCAGATCGTCCTCAACCAGCTCTACAAGCACACCCAGATGCAGGAGAGCTTCTCCATGATCTTCCTGGCCGTCGTTAACGGCCAGCCCCGTGAGCTCCCTCTGGCCGACGCGATCCGCGTCTTCATCGATCACCGCATGGATGTGGTGCGCCGCCGCACCGACTTCCTGCTGCGCAAGGCCCGCGAGCGCGAGCACGTCCTGCTCGGCTACCAGATCGCGCTCGACCACCTCGACAACGTCATCAAAATCATCCGCGGATCATCGTCCCGCGTCGATGCCCGAGAGAACCTCTTCCAGTTTTTCTCCAACAAAACCATTACCGTCCGCGACCAGGCGCTCCGTGGCGTCAAGCTTGATCCAGCAAAGTACGGCATCGATTCTGCGACGCTGATCAGTGCCACGCTGACCCTGAGCTACCGTCAGATCGACGCCATCCTCGAACTGCAGCTCTATCGCCTCACCCAGCTCTCCATCGACGAGCTCGTCAACGAGCTGAAGGCGGTCCGCGAGAACATCGCCGAGTACGAATCCATCCTCGCCTCGGAGAAAAAGCTGCGCGCAGTCATCGTCAAGGAACTCGAGGCCATCCGCAAGGACTACGGCGACGAGCGCCGCACCCAGCTCATCGACGAAACCGCCGAACTCCAGCTTGAAGACCTCATCGCCGACGAGCAGGTCGCTGTCACGGTTTCGCATCAGGGCTACCTCAAGCGCACGCCCATATCCACCTACCGCCAGCAGCGGCGCGGCGGCACCGGCCGCACCGGCATGAAGACGCGCGAGGAAGATTTCGTCTCCCAGCTCATCATCGAATCGACCCACGCCTGGCTGCTCTGCTTCACCAATAAAGGCCGCGTCTACTGGGTCAAGGTGTACGAAGTGCCCGACGTCGGCGCCGCCGGAAAAGGCAAAGCCATCGCCAACCTCCTCAGCCTGCAGCCCGGCGAAAATGTCCGCACCATCCTGCCCGTACGCAATCTCGAGGAAGACGGCAAGTACATCTTCTTCGCCACACGCAACGGAACCGTGAAGAAGACGCCGCTCAAGGATTTCTCCAACGTCATGTCGCGGGGCATCATCGCCATTGCCATTGACGACGAAGATGAATTAGTGGACGCCCGCATCACAGACGGCAAACAAACCATCTTCCTCGCCACCCGCGACGGCATGGCGGTGCGCTTCGATGAGGAATACAAAGTCATTTCTCTCAAGTCCGACGAAGACGACGCCGACGAAAAGTCCGGCCCCGACTCGAAGGATGACCAGAAGGAACGCGTTCGAGCCACCGGCCTTCGCCCCATGGGACGAAATGCCGCCGGAAACAAAGGCATCACCCTCAAAAAAGGTGATTACGTCATCGGCCTCGCCGTTACACCCTCCGACGGAACTCGCGACCAGCAGCGGGATGAACGAGCCGCTTCGCTCGGACTGAAAAGCGATCTGGCCTCTCTGCGCAAGCGGTACGAACAGGCAGAGAAAGAACTGAAGACCGTTCGCGAAAAGCTAAAAGCCTCGGGAAAAGAAGCCGACGAGGGCGACAAAGACGCCAGGAAAAAGGTCGAAGCGGCGTGGTCGGCGCTGAAAGCGTTCGACCAGAAACTGGGCATCAGCCCCTGCCTCATCCTCACGGTCACCGAAAACGGTTTCGGCAAGCGAACCGACATCGACGAATACAGGCTGACGGCCAGAGGCGCACAAGGCGTCACCAACCTGAAGGCAACCACCAAAGTCGGGAAGACGTCGTCGATTCAGCTCGTCAACGAGACCTCGGAGATCATCCTCATCAGCCAGTACGGCAAGATCATCCGCATCGACACCAAAACCATCCGCGAAGCCGGCCGATCGACTCAGGGCGTGAAGCTACTCAACCTCGAGGAAGGCGACCGGGTCGCAGCAGCGATGGTGATTCCGCCGGAAGAAGCCAAAATCGAGCCGGAAACCGGAACGCTGCTGCAGTAAGCGACAGCGTTCCCATGCCGTCCTCGCAACCCGCGGACGAGGCGAGCCCTGGGGAAGCGTTATGTTTCACTTGAGCCGGGTTCCGGTAACCTCATAGCCGCCACCGGGCCATGCCCAGGCGCCCTTGTACGAGTTCCCGTCCTTGCTGAACTTTGCCCTGAATCTGTTATTGGAGTCCTTCTTCATGAACCAGATCGTGAGTTCCCTGCCGTCGACTTCGTATACGTAATCGAGCGTAAGCCCATCGCCGAAGCTATAGAAACGCGTCCAGACGTCCTCACCTGGTTCTTCGCCAGCGCGGTGCAGGTGTCCGATGATTTCAATGCCAGTGATCCTTCGGCCAAAGACCGTTAGGTTTATGTGCTGAATCAAAAAGAACCCGCCTTCGGCCCATTCGTACCGGACCTCCCCCTGGGCCCCGCCGGTCAACTTCCATGTGCCGACAAGTTTTTGTCCAATGCGCTTCAGGGTTGCGGATGGAGTTTTAGCGTCGCGTGAATCGGCGGGTCTCTTTTCCTTGTTCATCGCATTCTCCTGTGGGCAGGTGGCGCCGGCATGCCAGGTCAATGTGCGGTAGAGGTCATTTTAGCTAAGGACTAACAACTCGCCGCACCCCCCCGGTACCCTATCTTCGTGCGTCTCTCACCCCGCACCCGCGACCTCGCCGAGTTGGCCATCGGCTACGGACTCATCCTCACCACCATCTGGACGCCGAACCCAGCCCAGCGCATCCTCTACTGGACTGCCTTTACCTGGATCGCGATCACCGCGGCCCTGCGGTGGAAAGAGACTGCCCCCAACGGACTCGGCTGCAAAGGTCTGCTGGGGTCGCTGTGGGTCGTCGCCGCCGCCATCGCTGTCTTTCTGGGCGCCATTGCCCTCGCCCATCACCTTCATACGCTGCATCGCCTTTACGGACCGCTGCCCGTAGTCGAGCACATCGCCGGCTACGCCCTGTGGGCGCTGATGCAGCAGTTCATTCTCCAGGTTTACGTTCTGCTGCGCCTGTTCCGCCTCGACATGACACGCAAATCCGCCATCGTGTTTGCCTCGGTCCTCTTCGCCATCGCCCACATTCCCAATCCGCGTGCTCGTGGCCGTCACGCTGGTCTGGGGCGCGCTTTCCTGCCTGCTCTTCCTTCGCTATCGCAACCTGTATCCGCTGGCATTCGCGCACGCCATCCTCGGCATGTGTCTCGCCGTCGCTGTGCCCAATCACATCCACCACCACATGCGCGTCGGCCTCGGATATTTCACCTACCGCACGCATCATCACTCCAGCATTCGCTGAGTGCCTGCTTCTCTCAGGCCATGCCCGTCCTTCTCCGGACGGCAAAGAAAAACGGCAGCGAGGCCACGCCGGTGGCCACGCAGAACAGGACCTCAGCCTCGACCGACACGTCATACAGGAATCCAATGGCCGCGCTGCCCAGGAACCAGAAGATTCCATAGCCCGCTGTGAACAGCCCATACGCCGAGGGCCGGCGTTGTGCCGGAACCTTGGTGGCCACCGCAGCAGGGATGATGGACTCGTGGACGCCCATGCCCAATCCCCAAAGAGCTGCACCGACCAGCGCCCATGTAAATCCACCCAGAAAAACGAGCGGCGCAGAAGCAATGGAAATAAATGTGAGCGGGATGAGGACGGTGACGCCGAAGCGGTCGAAGAGCCTGCCGAAGAGCAGCGATCCGGCGCCGCTGGTGGCCATGGCCACGGAATAGAAAATCGGAATCCACAGCGCCGAGACCACACCGTGCTTCTGGAGATGAAACGCAATCAACGAGAAATCGGCAAAGCCGGCCGCCACCAGTGCTGCACCAACCAAATAGATCCAGAAGGCGCGGCCCAATCCCACCGCATGGATAGCCGGCGAATGTGGCTCCAGATCCTCGGGGCGCGGATACAAGAACTTCGTCACCACGATCAGCACGGCGGTGATAATGGCCGGAATGAGGAGCGTGGCGAAGCCCAGTCGATACTCGCCGCGGCGGGCCAGGATGAGCGCCATCACCAGCGGCCCCACCAGCGCACCAGCCTGATCGAGGCCTTCGTGCAGGCCAAAGGCCCAGCCAATGCCCATCTCCTTGCCGGCGTGCGAGAGCATGACGTCGCGCGGCGGATTACGGATCGCTTTGCCCACGCGCTCGAGCACAATCAATAAAGACGCAATCTGCCAGTTACCCGCCAGCGCGAGTGCGGGCACGGCGGCCATCTGGACGAAGTAGCCGAACAGGGTCAGCGGCCAGAACTGGCGAGTCTTCTCACTCAGCCGGCCGGAAAAGAAGCGCAGCCCGTAGCCCAGCAGCTCGCCAAGACCGGCCACGACCCCAACCACCAGTCCGCTTGCTCCGAGCGTGGCGAGGAACGGGCCGGTGATCGATCGCGATCCCTCGTAAGCGAAATCGGCGAAGAAGCTCACCACGCCGATCATCAGCACAAAGCGCAGCGCGATGGCGCGGGCGGGGCTTCGGGCCTGTCTTTTTGATTCTGCCATTCGTCCCTGAGTTCCTCTTGTTATTAGAGATGCGCCGCAGCCGGCAACGGCCCGGGGGGCATCATCATCTGGCCCGCCGGGTGTGAAATACCGATAAATGGTAGAAAAAAACAATCCGCCCGGGTAGCGCAAGGCGTAGTTCGTTATGTAGTCTAATCCGCACCGCGAGGTCCCCCGCCCGGCGTTCCCCGTAGTCTCCAGAGCACGCCTGGTCTGGCCCTCGCAATCCGATGGAGGAATGACAATGAAGCAATCAGTAAAGACCATGATGGTCGCAGCGGCCGTGTCTGGCCTGCTGAGCGGCGCGACAATGATGCACGCGTCAGCAGCAGTCAACTCATCCGCAACGCCCATTCTGAAGGCGGGCAAGCTGTCGTTCGCCGGAGTCGATTTCGCGAAACCACCCAAGCACTCCTGTAAAGGGAAAAACGACTGCAAAGGCCAGGGCGGCTGCAAGAGCAGCGACAATGGCTGCAAAGGTAAGAACAGCTGCAAGGGCAAGGGCGGCTGCGCTACCGACGGCTCCAAGATGCCGGACTAGTTGTTCCCCGCGCAAAAGGGCCGCGCGACCCGCGGCCCTTTTGCTTCGTCGCTTCCCCACACAGAAAGACCATTTGCTTTAGAGGTTCCTGGTGCCTGCCAATCGCTTCAACGGGTTCACCGAGTACGGCGTGGGAATCGGTCTGCGCATCCCGCACTACCAGCACATCCTCAGCCGCAAGCCGGTGGTCGACTGGTTCGAGATCATCTCGGAAAATTACATGATCGACGGTGGCCGGCCGCTCGAGGTCCTCGATCAGATTCTCGAGCAATACCAGGTCGTGCAGCACGGCGTCTCCATGTACTTCGGCTCCGTCGATCCGCTCAACCGCGAGCACCTGAAGCGGCTCAAGAGCCTCGCGCGCCGAACAAAAACACCCTGGCTCAGCGACCACCTTTGCTGGGGCTCGGTAGACGGCCGCTACACTCACGACCTGATGCCCATGCCGTACACGTGGGAAGCTGTTGAAGTCACCGCGCAAAAAATCCGCCAGGTGCGGGACTTCGTCGAGGTCCCGGTGGTGGTCGAAAACGTCTCGAGCTACGCGGAGTTTCACGCCTCGGAAATGACGGAGTGGGAATTCCTGAACGAGGTCGTCGAGCGCGCGGACTGCGGCATTCTGCTGGACGTGAACAATATTTATGTCTCGTCGAAAAACCACACTTTCGACCCCTTCACCTATGTGAATTCGGTGCCGGCGCATCGTGTCGCGCAGATTCATATCGCCGGGCACAGCAAGTTTGAGAAGTACATCCTCGACACCCACGACCATCCGGTGCTGCCTGCGGTATGGAGGCTGTACGCGCGCGCCATCGAGCGCTGCGGTCCGACGGCCACCCTGCTGGAGTGGGACGACAACATCCCGAGCTTCGAAGAAGTGCACGCCGAAGCGCTGAAGGCCACGAAATTCCTGAAGGCGGCGGCTGAGGCCCGGCCGGAGAAGGCAACCGCAGCGGTGGAAGCAGCAGCCCGCACCATGATCCAGACGGAAATGGCCCAGACGGGAGCGGCGCGATGAGCCACACATCCGGCCAGCTGCTCGACATTCAACGGCGCATGGCTGCCGCGGTCATGCATCCGCTCACACGCACCGAGACGATGCCGCGCCGCCGCAAGGACGGATCCTCCAACCAGCGCGAGGCCGAGGCCATCATTCGCCCCAACAACCGGCTGACATCCTTCGAGCGGCTGGAAATTTACAACCGTCAATATTGGTTCCGGCTTTACACCTGCTTCGAAGAGGATTTTCCCGGACTCCAGGCCATCGTGGGCCGCCCGAAATTCGATCCGCTGATGCGTGCATACCTCACCGACCGCCCCTCGGAGTCGTTCACGCTGCGAAACCTTGGCTCGCGGCTCGAAGCCTGGCTCGAAGAACACCCCGAACATCTCGGTCCGCATCCGGCGCTCGCGCGCGACATGGTTCGTCTGGAGTGGGCGCACATCGAGGCGTTCGACTCCGAAGAGCGGCCGCGGCTGAGCGCGGAGGCGCTCGCCAGCATCAACGAACACTCGACTCTGAAACTCCAGCCGCATCTGCGCGTCCTGGCGCTCTCGTATCCGGTGGACGATTTGCTTCTGCAGGTTCGGACCGAAAATGGCAGCGCAGCCTCTTCCAGCAACAACGCCAGCGTGGCGCGCAAACGGAGGCACGTACGCCACGTTGCCACGCTCCCGCCCAGGCCGATCCATCTCGCCGTGCACCGGCTTCAAAATTCCGTCTGGTACAAGCCGCTGTCGGTCGAGGAGTATGAGCTGCTGGCAGCGCTCATAGCAGGAAAAACGCTGGGCGAGGCTATCGACAACGCCCTGGCCGCGGGGTCACTCCCTGAAGACCGCCACCCCACATTTCTCGAAGAGACCTTTGCAACATGGTCTATGCTGGGGTGGTTCGCCAGCTAAGGCCCCACTTCCCCAAGGAAAAACAAACCATCATGCCTACGCCTGCCGCATCGGCCCCCGCAAAATCCCAGGGACTGATCCCGAAGGTCTACCGCCGCTTCCAGTTCCTCTCCGCCAGGCTCGACGCGCCGTTCCTGCTGCTGGTGCGCGTCTACTGGGGATGGCAATTCGCCCAATCCGGCTGGGGCCGGCTGCATAATCTTGATCGCGCAACCGGATTCTTTTCGAGCCTCGGCGTTCCGGCGCCACACCTGACGTGCATTATCATTTCGCTCCTGGAGTTCGTGGGCGGCATTCTGCTCATCGCCGGCCTCGGAACCCGTCTCGTGGGCCTGCTGCTGGCCTGCGACATGATGGGCGCGTACCTGTTGGCAGATCACGCAGCGCTGAAATCGATCATCAGCAACCCCGGGCAGTTCTACGGGGCCGATCCTTATACCTTCCTGTTCGCCTCGCTCATGGCTCTCATCTTCGGTGCCGGCCGCTATTCCGTGGATTATCTGATCTGGCGCAAGCAGGGTTGCTGAGGCCCTGCCCGGCAGCCTGCGCAACATCCGGTCCGGTGCTAACGTCTAATGGGGTGGTCGCACGACCCCCAGGAAAACCATGAAGATTTTCACGCCTTCCGGACTTACGATCCTGCCGGCAATTGCCGCCCTCGCTTTGATTGCAAACTGTGTCTCAGCCCAGTCCGCGCCCGCTGCTGCACCAGCTTCGGCTCCAACCTCGGCCGCCAGCCCCGTAACCCTGCCGGTGACCGTGGTCGACAAAAAGGGCGACCCGGTGAAGAACCTGACCCCCGCCGACGTCACTCTGACCGACAACGGCCACATTCAGACCATCGCCTCGTTCTCGCTGGCGCAGCCGACCCCTGTCACCTTCGGCATTCTCGGCCAGACCAGCACCAACATGCGCACCGAGCTTGGCGACGAACGCCTCGCCAGCGTCCATTTCGTGGATCACACTCTGCCCGGGACCGACGATAAATTCTTTGCGGTCCAGTTTGCGAAAGAAGTCGATCTTCTTGAGGATCCCACCGGCGATGCGAACAAGCTCCACGATGCCCTCAATCAAATGGGATCGCCGCAGTTCGGAAATCAGAACAGCGGCGGAACAGCGAGCGACCAGCAATCCGCCGAGCAGTCATGCCAGTGGCGGCGAGGGTGGGACGCTCTATGACGCGATCTATCTGGCCTCAATGGAAGTACTGAAGAAGCAGCCGGGCCAGCACGTGCTCGTCCTGATCAGCGACGGTGTGGACCGCGACAGCAAGGAGTCGGAGACCGACGCTCTGGAAGCGGCGCAGGCTGCGCACGCCGCGATCTTCGCGATCTATTTAAAAGGCGAAGAGGAACGCCAGACGAATCCGAACCAGACCGCGCGGCACGGCGGCGGCTTTCCCGGTGGCGGAGGCGGTTATCCCGGTGGTGGCGGCGGTTATCCCGGAGGCGGTGGCGGCTATCCCGGCGGTGGTGGCGGCGGAAGGCGCGGCGGCGGCCAGCAGCCGTCGGAAGGTCCGCACATCGACGGTAAGGTGATCCTCGAGCACATGTGCAACGCCACCGGCGGATACATGGTGGAGGGCAGGAAAGACAAGGCCGACGAGGCCTATGGCAAGATCATCGCCCTGCTCAAAAACCAGTACACGCTCAAGTACACGCCGGACAAGGATGCCTCACAGTCGGTGTCGCATCATCTAACGTTGACCAGCAAGAAGAACGACATCTGGGCGATCGTGCAGCAGGATTTCTCCACGGCGCAGTAGAATACTGTTTCCGGCTCGAAGGCTCGGGTCCCCAGGTTCGCCTTTTCCGGGATTCCAGATCGATCCTATGCGGCGCGCGTGCGCATGTCTGTTGTTGCTCGTCTTCAGCCTTCCGCTGATTGTGCCCGCGCTCGCCTCAGTTCCTGACGACTCGCAGCTGCCCGCCTGCTGCCGCCGCGACGGCAAACACCACTGCGCGATGAGCATGGGAGTGAATGTGCCCTCGCGCTACCGCATCGCGCAGGAAAAGTGCCCGTTTTCGCCCTTCGCGCACACGCCGCTTCTGCAGCCGCACGCCTTTGCGCTGGTGAACCCGCCGGCTCTGGCCGGATTCCCCGCCCGACCGGCGGCAGTTGTCCGCACCGCTGAAGCCGGCTACCGCATCTCTGCTGACCGGACGCGCCACAAGCGCGGCCCTCCTTCCCTGTCGTAGCCAGCTAATCCGCCTTTCATAACAGGTTGTTCTCAAGCTCCCTCGGGGCCGGTTGCGCCGGGCTGCATGCCTATCGTGCATACAGGCGCAGAACCGAATGAAAAGCACGACGAGGAATACTTATGAGGCATGTCGTCATCTTGATAGCGGTCATTTTTCTCCTGGACTCCGCCGCTTTTGCCACGATTTTCGGTTCCGTTCGCGGCGTCGTTCATGATCCTCAACACCGTCCCATTCAGGGCGCGCACCTGATATTGAAAGCTCAGAACTCAGCCTGGACCCAATCGGAAGTCTCCAGCGATAACGGAGAATTTGAATTTACTTCCGTACCTATCGGCAATTACACCGTGACGGTCTCGTCGAATGGCTTTGAGCAAATGAGCCAGAGCGTAATTGTCGAGTCCGACACCAGTCCGGTACTCCATTTCCAATTAGCTGTCGCGGGCGTTAAAGAAAGCATCGTCGTGCCGGAAACCACGGTCGAAGCGGTAACTCAAAGTGTCACGCCCACAACCATGATCAGCCGTACAGACATTCAGGAAACACCGGGAGCGGATCGCACCTACGGTATGGAGATGATCACCGACTACGTGCCCGCCGCTTACGTAACTCACGACATGCTTCACATGCGAGGTGGACATCAGGTCGAGTGGTTGATTGACGGAGTCCCCATCCCCAACACCAACATCGCGAATAATCTGGGACCGCAGATCGATCCCAGGGACATTGACTACCTCGAAGTCCAGCGAGGCAGCTACGACGCCGACTATGGCGATCGCACTTATGGAATTTTCAACGTGGTGCCGCGAACCGGATTTGAGCGCGATCACGACTGCGACCTGGTTCTTCTGGCCGGGAACTTCTATCAGACTGACGATCAGATCAGTTGCGGTACCCATACAGCCCGCTCGGCCTGGTATGCCAGCCTGAACGGAACGCGCAGCGATTACGGCCTTCAGACGCCGGTCCCCCAGGTCGTCCACGACGCCGCCAACGGCATTGGTGGATTCACCACGTTAATCTTCAATCCCGATCCCAAAAATCAATACCGTATCGTCGGGTCCCTCCGTCGGGATTATTACCAGATTCCCATCGATCCCGACCCTAACTCGGTCGGAAACAGCATTTATCCCAGCTACGGCCTGCATGATGCCGAAGTCGAGCCCGATGGCTATGCCACCTTCTCCTGGGTTCACACATTTAACCCAAATACACTCCTCACTGTTTCTCCCTTCTATCACTACAACGGCGCGGACTATCACGGCGGTGCCGGCGATTTCCCCGTCATCTCCACCGTCACCCAGACCGCTAACTACGGCGGCATGCAGGCGGCGCTGAACATCAACAAAAAGCAAAATGATATCCAGGCTGGCGTCTACGGATTCGCCCAGCATCAATACAATTACTTTTTCAACGAATACACCGACGGGACTCCGAATGTGCCTCCGTCCTCCATCGGCGTCAATGGTGGTCTTGCCGCCTTCTTCATCAATGACAAATTCAAAGTGACGCCGTGGCTGACCCTGATCGCAGGTCTGCGCGAAACAGCATTTACTTCGACCATATCCGAGCACGCTACCGATCCTCGCGTCGGCGCCGCCGTCAGAGTTCCTCACCTCGATTGGGTCTTACGGGGATTCTACGGTTATTACTACCAGGCGCCACCGCTCTCAACCGCTACCAGCCAGCTGCAAAATCTCGCCGGTGGCCAGGGATTTGCCTTCTCGCCGCTCCACGGCGAACGCGATATCGAATGGCAGATTGGCGTCACCATTCCCTATAAGGGCTGGGCACTTAGCGCTGATAACTACGAGACACGGGCCGAAAACTGGCTCGATCACAACAACATCGGTGAGTCGAATATTTTCTGGCCTATCACCTGGGACTACGCCATGATTCAGGGCTGGGAATTAACCCTCCGCTCCCCGAACCTCTGGCATCGCGGCCAGTTTCACCTCGCCTATGCCAATCAAATCGCGCAGGCAACCTCGCCCATCACCGGGGGCCTCATCTGCCCTTCACCGCCTACGGCCGCCTGCCCGCTTTCTACTATCAATATTCCCCCGGGTCTCTCACCGGTCGATCACGATCAGAGAAACACTCTGAACGTCGGTTACAATACGACCCTTCCCTGGCACACCTATGCCGCCACTAATGTCTACTACGGCTCGGGGTTCACCAACGGCCTTCCCGGCTTGCAGTATCCCGGCGACTATCTCCCCAGCCACACGACGTTTGATCTTTCGCTCGGCAAGACCTTCGCGGAAAAATACACGATTTCCGCAAATGCGCTGAACGTGGCCAACCGCCGCGTCCAGCTGGACAACAGCCTCACCTTCGGTGGATTCCACTGGAATGATCCACGGCTGCTTTACGGAGAGTTCCGCTACCGTTTCAACTATTAAAATGGGACTGTGGCTGTAGCAGCTCCAGTTCCCGCACAAGAACAGCGACGCCGGGTGCATTGGCCCGGCGTCGCTGTTTATTGGCACTTCCTGAGCCTCGATGCGCCGACCGTGGCTGTTCTTTGGGCCTGGAGTTTTGCGCGCGCGCTGGGGGTCGCCGTCTCGGCGAGCGCAATCGCGGTGCTCGGCATCGGCGCCTGGATCATCTACGTCGCTGACCGACTGCTCGATGCACGCTGGGGCGACGATGCGGCCCTGCGCGAGCGGCATTTCTTTCACGCGCGGCATCGGCGCAGCTTCTGCGTGGGTCTGGGGGCAGCGGGAATCGCGCTGGCGTGGCTCATTGCCCTGATGCCGGCGCAGGCACGCCGCGACGACATCGTGGTCTTTGCCGCTTCGATGCTTTACTTCGCCGTTGCGCATCTCTCTGCCGTGCGATTTCGCCGAGCGTTTGCGCGTGAAATGGCCGTCGGCATTCTCTTCGCGAGCGCCGTGGCGGTCCCGGCATGGTCGGCAGAACCCGTGCGCGGCGCGCTGACCATTCCTGTGATCCTCTTCGCCGGATTATGCTCGCTGAATTGCGTGGCCATCGAAACCTGGGAACGGCCGGATGGAGCCGGGAGACTTTCCGTTTCGGTGATCGCCCTTGGGCTGGCAACCGCCGCGCTTGGGGCGATGCTCTCTGCCCCGTCGCGGTATAGCGCGCAAGCCAGGGGCGAGGTTCATCTGGCCGAGGCGGTACTGGCGTCTGCGTTGCTGCTGCTGGCCCTCGACATTCGATACCGCAGGTTCATGCGCAGCGCCACTCCCGAACGCGTCCCGCGTTTTCTGCTCGTTCTTCGCATCGCCGCCGACGCCACGCTGCTCACACCACTTCTGTTTGTGCTCCCGTGGCGGCTGTAGCCCGCGTTACCGAGCCGGAGAAGCGGGAGCCGGCCGCACAGCCTGACGCTCGGCGTGTGGATCTTCCGCGTTTTGATCGCGTCGCGCATCTCTACCAGGCGATGGAATACCTGAGCTTCGGTCCGGCGCTGGAACGCTGCCGCTTCCATTTCATCCCGGCGCTCACCCATTGCCGCCGGGCGCTGGTTCTCGGCGACGGCGATGGCCGGTTCCTTGCTCGGTTGCTTAAGGCCGCTCCGCAAATGCACGCCAATGCCGTGGACGCCAGTCCCGCGATGCTGCGGCTGCTCCAGGCCCGAGTTGAAAAAACGGGTGCAACGCGGCGTTTGACCACGATTTGCGCCGACGCTCGCTGCTTCCATCTCCAGGACGCACACTACGACCTGGTCGCAACCCATTTCTTCCTCGATTGCCTCACTGAAGAGGAAGCCGACGCCCTGATTGCCAGGATTCACAGCCGTCTTGCGCCCGGAGCCCAATGGATCGTCTCCGAATTTCAGATTCCTGCCGGCGGCTGGCTTCAAACAGCACTGGCGCGAGGCATCATCGCTTTTCTGTATGCGGTGTTTCGCATGCTCACCGGCCTCAGGGTCAGTCGGATTCCACCCTGGCGCGCGCTGCTGGAACGCCACGGTTTCCGGCGCACGGCCTACCGCACATGGCTGGGCAGCCTGCTGGTTTCGGAACTGTGGGAGCTGCAGCGAGCAACCGCCACCGCCCCCGAGCGCTCCCACTGGAGGTGAAACCCAAAATTGCGACAAAACTCCAGGCCGGATCGATTCCCGGAATCGACCCCGGACCCCAGCCCTTTCCTGATCCACCGCCGGTCCCCACTCCGGACCCCGCGCCTGGCCCGCCCCCCGACCCCGATCCTGAGCCTTACCCCGGCCCCATTCCAGCACCGCAACCAGTGACACGCGGTTCAATCTCCGCTGCCTGAACCGCAATGTCCCTGGATCTCTGGCAGCCTTCGCTGCGGGGTGCCGCGCCGGGCATGGGTCGCCAACCAAAGCCAGAATCAGCCAGAATCGGTGCCAAATCGAAAAACCCAACCCCGCCACCGCCCGCAAGCCAGGTTCACCCCACAGCAAGAAGCGAACGCCCTTTCTGCTCCATTTTCAAGACAGTTGCGTCTCCGACTCCGCCATCAGTGCGGCCCAGTACCGCTCTGGGCGACGTGGTCCCAATACGGCACCAATTTCCCCCCAGCGGCGTGGCTAAGTTCCCGAAAGTCCCATTCCGGGCCGCGAAATTAACATTCAAGGCCTTTCCGGATTGTTACAATCACGTTAAAAGACCTCCCCGCAGAAGAGGACTGGAGCGCACTCCGGCATTTCACCCATGAATCTCTACATCCTTCGCCATGCCAGCGCCGGCACGCGCCGCGCAAACCCCATTGTTGACGTAAAACGACCCATCGATAAGGAAGGCAAGCAGCAGTGCATCCTCGTGGGCAGCTTCCTGAATACGCTCAACCTCCAGTTCGACCGCGTTGTCTCCAGCCCCCTGAAGCGCGCTCTCCAGACCGCCTCCCTGGTGGGCAACGAAACCGGGTATGAGGGCAAAATCGAGATTTCCGATGCGCTCGCTCCGGAAGCCAGCGTCCAGAAATTCCAGGATCTCGTCCGCAATCTCATGGAGTATGAAAACGTGCTCGTGGTCGGCCACAATCCCAACCTGGCAGTGTTCTTCGGGGCGCTGCTGGCCCCGTCGGGACGCATCAACACCCGGCTCCGCAAAGGCGCAGTAGCGCGCATTGACTGCACCCGCCTCCCCGGAACCCTCCACTGGCTGGTCGATCCCCGAATCCTGCGCGGCATCTACGCCAGGGCGACGAAGAGATCGCGGCCGAAAACCTCTCGGAAGTAGCTCGCCTCTTTTCGTAACGACCACAGTTCCAATTCAGCGCCCGTGCGTCCCGGAGAAAGCTCCAGCAACACCCGCTTCGGATAGACGCGCACGCGCACTTTCAGCACATCGCTGGCGCGATCCTGATTAAGCGCCACGGCCAGGCGCAGCAACACCACCGCGCGCCGCACGTGCTCATATTCATCGGGAGGAACCTGGCGCATAGTGCGGCCCTCCGGCGCCGGCCGGCTCTTGCCCAGGTAGCGCGCGATGGCCGACGTGACCACCCTCTGCTGCGGCGTGAATCCGTAAAGCTCCGAGTTGGCGATGATGTACTGCGCGTGCCGATGGTAGCCCTGATGGTTGAGAAATTTGCCGATGTCGCGCAACAGGGCGGCGGCCTCAAGCCAGGTTTGATATTCCGTGGGCAGATCGTGCACCGCGGCAAGGTCGTGAAACAACTGTGTCGCGTGCTGGCGGACCGGCTCCGCCTGGCGCGGGTCGATGCCATAGCGGCGGCAGGCTTCTTCCACAGCCTGCCAGCGCTCGCGCTCAAATTCCTGGTGAAACGACGCGCGCGGATCCTGCTCCGCCAGCATCTGCGCCAGCATGCCGTCACGCAGCCCCATGGGCGAATAGCGGAACCCGGGGAGGCCGAAGCCCTCGAGGATCTCCGTGAACACATGCGCGCCGGCAATGATGATCTCCGAGCGCTTCGGACCGATGCCGGGAACGGCGGAGCGCTCGCCCATCTTCATTTTGGTGAGCTTCGAGGTGAGCCGTCGCACCGTGTTGGTGGGGATCAGCGCGTCCTTCTTGGCCCGCCCTTTGGCGATGGCGCGGCCCGCGTCGAAAAGCGCAGCCGCGGTGCCCGATGTCCCGATCACCAGGCGCACGCGGTCGGTATGAATGCGGCGCCGCGCCCGGCGCAGCTCGCGGTCGATGAACTGCCGGAGCCGGCGGATTTCATCCTTGGCCGGAACCTCGCTGCGGACAAATTCCTGGGTGAGCCGCACCGCGCCGAGCGGCAGGCTGATGGTATCATGCATCCGCTTGTGCTCGGAGAGCGTAATCTCGCAGCTGCCGCCGCCGATATCCACGAGGACGCAGCGCCCGCCCGCGCCAGGTTCGTTCTCGACGACGCCGCGATGAATGAGCCGGCCTTCCTCAAGCCCGGAAATGATCTCGACGTCCCACCCGGTTTCGTCGTGCACCCACGCCAGGAAGGCTCGAGAGTTGCGCGCATCGCGCATCGCCGAGGTCGCCACCGCGCGGATGCGATCGGCTCCATGCACCTGCACCGCTTTGTGAAAGCGCTTCAGCGTGCGCAGCGTGGCTGCCATCGCTTCCGGCGAGACGATGCCGTTTTCGAAAACGCTGCCGCCCAGCCGCGTCACCTCGCGATCCTCATGCACGATGCGCAGACGATGCTGCACCACGCGGCCGATCTTCAGCCGGCAGGAGTTCGATCCGATGTCGATGGCGGCAAAAGTCTGCATGATCGTAGAAAGCTTCAGCAATCCCTGCAACGCGTTTCAAAAACCGCTTTTGTATCAGGGCATGACTTCAGTCGTGCCGTAAATATTGCGAAATCGTTGGACTTTTAGCCCCTGAGCGGTTGGAGCCAGAACTCGCTGATTCATCCTTTTAGCCACGCCCCAGGAAGATTCACTCTGCAACATACACGGTCACTGTTACGAATGCGCGCGACGCTGACGTCGAATGGACGCCCGGTGTGCCGTGCTCGCCGCTCGCGCCACCGGCCGCCCCGTGACGGCCAGCCATTCGCCCATCAGGCGGCCACGCAATTTCGCTGCGGTCTTCATAGCAGCCACAAAATGCCGCTCGCGCTCCGCTTCGAGCAGCGCAATCAGCTCTGTCGCACCACCGCCCAGCGCTGTATGGGCCTCTTCGGCAAGGACAAGCCAATCGTGCCAGTCGCCGATTTCATCCTGCAACTTCTTCAGCGTTTCGCCAACTTGTCTAGCCTGGGCATCGCCCTGCGCGGCCAGCTCCGCAACGTACCGCGCCTTCTTGGCCCCCTTGCGAAAATCGTGCAAATTCGTGGCGTCCAGCATCTGCATCTCCGACGCAAGGCGTGCAAAGCTGTCGAGCGCCACCACCCCGGGCGGCTTTTTGCGGCCGACCCGCGATCGGCGCACGCGTAGCGCCTGCTCCACTTCCTCGATTCGCTTATCGAGCTTCTCCACCAGATCGGAAGCCTGGCCGCGCAAGCCCTCAGCAAGCTCGCTGCGGCGATGTTTCAACCACGCGTCCAGATCGTCGGCCTGCTGTTCAAGCGCCGTCGGATGCGGTACCAGCGCCGAAATCTCAAGCCCAACATCCTCAGCGTCCACCGCGTTCTCTGTCTCTGGTGCCTGGGCTTCTTCCACCACTTTCACTTGCGCTCTCTTCGTCAGCTTCTCCAGAAGCTTGCGATGAACATCCAGATCGCGCACCGGACCTGCCTCGCGGCGAATCTTCTTCAGCAGCTTCATCGCAGCGGTCGCCGCATCGCGCACCGGTTCTGCCCCAGGTCCTTCTCCCGAAGTACCGGCAGAAGTTTCGCGAACCAGATCTTCCAGCGTCGCCTGCAAACGCCGCGTGCCTGTGCGCGTATCGTGAACCGGATCGACGGCGGGATCGTCCGCGCATCTTGCCAGATTTTCGCGCAGCTTTTTCCTGAGCCGCCGCACGTTTTCAAGGTCGTTGCTCGCCACCGCGGCCCTGCTCCCACTGATATTCTGAACTCTCTGCCGAGTTACAGCCAAATGACCTATCCTCCGCTGTCGAAAACTCAGCCGGAAATCCCGTCGAGCCCGCCTTCGCTCTACTCTACGCCCGCGCGCGCCTGGACTTTGCTCCTGCTCGTCTTCGTCGCCGTCTACTTTGCCGCGCTCTTTTCCCCGTCATTGCTCGACGACGCCGACGCCACTCACGCCCAGGCCGCGCAGCACATGGCCACCAGCGGCGACTGGGTCACCTTGTACGTCAACGGCATCCGCTACCTCGAAAAGCCGCCGCTGCCCTACTGGATCGTCGCCGTCGACTACCGCATCTTCGGCTTCAACGTCTTCGCTACCCATCTCCCCATGGCGCTGGCGGTGTTGGGCTGCGCCTGGCTTGCATGGACGTGGAGCCGCCGCGCCTGGGGTGACCGCGCAGCCTTTTACGCAGCCCTGGCCGTGCTCACCTCGATCGGCACCTTTCTCTTCACGCGCACGCTCATTCCCGAGTCGCTGATCACCTTTTTTCTGCTGCTGGCGCTCTACAGCTTCCTTACCGGCATTGAAGATCGCAAGCCCGCGCGTTTCTATCTCGCGTATGCCTCGCTCGCGCTCGCGCTTCTGGCCAAGGGCCTCATCGCGCCCGTCTTCTTCGTCGCCGCAGTCGTCCCTTACCTCATCATTTCCGGAGAATGGCGGCGCTGGCGGCAATTCCACCTCTTCACCGGACTCCTCGTCTTCCTCGCCATCGGTGCCCCGTGGCACATCCTCGCCGGCCTCGCTAATCCCGACCACGGCAACCCGGTCGGCAACGTTCCCACGCCCGGACATGTGCATGGCTTCTTCTACTTCTATTTCATCAACGAGCACTTCCTCCGCTTCCTGGGCACGCGCTTCCCGCACGACTACAACCGCCAGCCGTGGTACGTCTTCTGGCTCGGACAGCTCATCTGGCTGTTCCCGTGGAGCCTGTTTCTCCCCGTGGTTCTGCGCCGCGCATGGCGCAACCGCCACCTCTTCTATTCCGACCTGCGCTACGACACGACCAACACCATCCAGTTCCTCGATCCGAAACTGAGCGCGTACGAGTCGTCGGCGCTTGCCGGCCGGCTGCGGTTTCGTGCCCGCACCAGCCTGCTGCTCGGCTTCTACGCCTGCTTCATCCTCATCTTCTTCGCTATCTCCACCAATCAGGAGTACTACACCTGGCCAATCTACCCCGCGGTTCTCATGCTCGTCGCCGGCGGCCTTTCCGTCATCGAGGAGTCGCCGAACCTGGGGCGCAAAGGCCCGTCACCGTGGCTCGTCGGAGCCAATATCTTTTTTGCGGCCATCGGCGTCGCCGCGGCTACGCTGCTGGCCCTCGGACTGTGGGAGTCGCGCCATCTCCCCTTCGTCGCCGACATCGGCACGCTCATGGCACATCGCGGCGTCGGCGGCTACACACTGTCCATGTCGCATTTCTTCGACCTCACCGGCCCCTCGTTTGCCGCCCTGCGCCTGCCCGCAACCCTGGCCGCGCTGGCCTTCTTTTTCGGACCTCTGGCTGCATGGCGCCTTCGGCGGAAGGGTCACGCTTTCGAATCAACCGTATCGGTTGGGTTCACGATGGCCATCATCCTCATCGCCGCACACATCGCGCTGGTGCGCTTCCAGCCAATGTTGTCGTCGCGCGCCATGGCGGACACCATCACTCGTCTGACCAAGCGGCCCGGCAACGCCAACGCGCAACTCATGCTCTATGGCGATCAGGCCGACGGCTCATCGATCATCTTCTACACGCGCCGGCCGGCCCTGCTCGTCCATGGCGCGACAGATTACTTCTCGCCCGACCCCACCACATACGGTCAGGTGTTCGGCTCCTCCATGATCTGGGGCGCCGATTATCCCGACGCCCCGCACATCTTCCTCAGCGACGCCGATCTCGTCAAGCTCTGGGGAACAGGCCCGCGCAAATTCCTGTTCGTTCCCGGCGATTTTCACGACCACGTGGAGAATCTGCTGGCGGGCCGTCTGTACCAGGTCCAGGAATTGTCAGACAAAACCCTCTACACCGACCGCCCGCTGTAGGTCCCGCCCCGGCGTTCCTATTGCCTACTGCCTGTTGCCTACTGCCTGCTCTTTATTCCCTATTCCCTATTCCCTACTCCCTACTCCCTACTCCCTGCTCCTAGGGCAGCTTCTGCACCGGCGTCCCCGCCGGAATCGTCAACTGGAACTGGTCATCCGTGAGAGGCTGATTCAGCACTACCTTCTGAAAAGTGATCAGTATCTGATACTGATCCTGCGGCCGTCTGATCGTGATCGTGCCCGGAAAATGCTCGTCGCCGAAGGTCTGCATCGGACCGTACATCGCCTGGGTTTGAATCTGGCCCGCCTTGTCATAGATGTCCTCCTCGATGGGACGCAGATCGAGGCGGCTGAAGTGGATCACCCGCCTGGCCAGCAGCACATTGCTGCCACCCTTGCGATCGAGAACCGTCACCAGATACTCGGGCTGAAACTCTAGTTTCCTCGTCTTCGGATTCATCCCGGTGGGGCTGTCCGTGGTGATCAGCAGCAAATCGTCGGGCCCGATCTTCCCGATCAGCAGCGAATCGAAAAAGATATAAGGCCGCATGTTCTCGAAGGCATTTTGTGAGGGCGTGCGCGGCTCCGTATTCGTTCCTTCTATCACTTTGTTCTTCGGCGGGATCCAGAGCTGAAAGGTTTTCCCGTCGCTCGCCATATCGAACGCGCGAGTATGCACGACCGGCAGCAAACCGATCACCCGCAGCGACTCCGGCTTGCGCAGCAGGATGTAGCCGCTGAACGAGGTGTAGGTCGTTTCCTTACCCTTGAGCGCGCCGCCCTGGGTCGCGGTAAAGGTCACCGTGGCGTTCAGCGAGTTAATGGCGTCGTACCGCTTGTTGATTGCGTCCACCAGCTGCTCCGGCGGAGCCGAGAGCACCCTTGCCGGCATTCGAGCCTGCGGCACTTTGCGCGTATGCCAAAGGCAGCCGTTCAGCGCCGGCAGCGCCAGCATCAACACCAGCATCGGCGCAGGAGAGCTTCGCCCGCGGATCCTGAAGACGGGCCTCAACAGCTCGCGAAAAAAAGGCCGAATGAACCGCTCTTGTATCAGGGCACGACCTTGGTCGTGCCACAACCGCCGCGTAATGAATCGGGCTTCAGCCCCTGCGGCCTTGTTTTGTCGTCCCCAGCGACTTTTTCCGCCAGCCGTCAAGGCAGCGACCTGAGAGTAAAGTCGGTTCTCTGAGTCGGCTCTGTGGACGATCCTCATTGTGGCGGCCCCGCCCGACGCACCGCCCGCCGATACGCTTCCACATCTTTGGCATGCTCTTCCAGCGTCGCCGAGAAGCGCGACTGCCCCGACGGATCCGCGCCCGCCGCAACAAAGTAGAGATAATTCGTCTGCGCCGGATGCAGCGCCGCCTGCAGCGATTTAATTCCAGGATTGCAGATCGGCCCCGGCGGCAGCCCCGCATGGCGATACGTGTTGTACGCCGAGTTGGCCTCCAGATCCGACTGGTAGATCGTCCCGCGATACCGCCCGTCCAGCAGCGCCGCGTAGATCACGGAAGGATCGGTCATCAGCGGCATGTTCTTGTCCAGCCTGTTGACGAAGACGCTGGCCACCAGCGGCCGCTCCGCGTCGATCGGCGTTTCCTTTTCCACCAGCGAAGCCAGGGTCACCGTCTGGTGGAAGCCCGTCGTCAACCCAATGCTCTGCGCCGCCAGCCGAAAACGCTTCACCATTCCCGCCATCATCTCCAGCGGGGCCGTGTGGCGCGCAAAGCGGTAGGTATCCGGAAAGAGATAGCCCTCCAGGCTCGGTGCCGTCGGATCGAGATCGCTGATTAGCGATGCATCCTGCTTCGCTGCCGCAATGAACGCCGCCTTCGAACCCAGCCCAGCGGCTTCGACCTTGGCGGCAATGTCGAACAGATTCGATCCCTCAGGAATCGTAAGCGAGACGGTATATACATCGCCTCTCCGAATCCGGTCCCATACTTCTTCCATCGGCGCAGGATGGTCAAACCGGTATTCCCCGGCCTTCAGCGTTCCGCCCTTCCACACCCGCAGGCCCAGGAAGACGTACTCGCTGCGGATGATCCCCTGCTGCTTCAGCTGGGCAGCAATCTGGAGGCTCGGCGTGCCCGGCAGAATGTCGACGAAGGTCTCCGTCCGCGGACCCGCGGGGACCAGCAGTGCGAAGGTGACCGCACCGGCCGTTGCCAAAGCTGCCAGGAGCAAGAAGAGAACCAAACGTCGCAAGAGAGAGAATCCTGTACCTTCTGTTATTGTGTTCCTTTGATTCCCTAACCCATTCTAAGATGCGGCCTTCTCTCTGTGCCCGCGCTACGATGTTTCTGTGCAACCCCGCCTCCTGGGCCTCGATTTCGGCTCCCGTCGCATCGGCGTCGCCGTCTCCGACGAGCTGGGCCTCACCGCGCAGCCCGTGCTCACTCTGGTGCGGAAAAACGCAAAGCAGGACCTTAAATCGCTCGGCCGCCTGCTCCGCAGATACGCCTGCACCGCCATCGTCATCGGCGATCCGCTCCACCTCTCCGGCGACGTAAGCCCCCAGGCCACCAAATCCCGGGCTTTCGCCGACTCTCTCCGCGAGGCCTTCTCCCTCCCCGTCCATCTCTGGGACGAGCGGCTCACCTCAGCCGAGGCGCACCGCCATCTCGACGCCGCCGGCCGCCCGGCCTCCGCACACCGCCAGGTCGTCGATCAGGTGGCTGCCGTGTTGATTCTGCAGAGCTTCCTCGACGCCCACCGCCCTGCCACCGCATCGTATAATAAGGATTAAGGCGGTACCCCAAGCCTTCGGACTCATACTCCTTTTCCAGGGTTTTTGATCCCATTTCGCGCGGACCGGAGCGATCGTTCCCGTTCCGTATTGCATCTCTTTTGCTCCATGCGCGCGCGACCGGATAACCCGAGGAACCAGATTCAATGACCGAACACATCAAAAAGAAGCTTCAGGAAGAAATCAAACTGCTTGAGCACGAGCTGGCTCATGAACTGCCCGCCGAGATCAAAAAAGCGGTGGCTATGGGCGACCTCAGCGAAAACGCCGAATATCACATGGCCAAGCAGCGCCAGGACTTTGTCAACGCGCGCCTTGGCCAGCTCAAAAAGCGCATGGCCGAGCTCGCCCTCGTCAATCTCTCCAATATCCCCCGCGATCGCGCCGCCTTCGGCTCCACCGTCCTCGTCTACGACACCTCGAAAGATGAGAAAATCGAGTACAAGCTCGTCACCAGCGAGGAGTCGGACGTGAGCAAGGGTCTCATCTCCACCACTTCCCCCATCGGCAAGGCGCTGGTGGGCAAGCAGGTGGGCGATATGACCACTGTGGTTACGCCCAACGGCAAGCGCGAGCTGGAAGTTCTGAAGCTGGCCACGATTCACGACGAGCAAGCAGCTTCGTAGCCTGAGCAAATTCGCTTCGAACCTGAAGCAGAGGCCGGAACGCAGTGGACGAAAAAGATCAAATTACCTGGACTCGCGCGTTCGGCGCTGGCTGCGGCGTCATCCTTCAGGTCATCGTCAACGGGCTCGCCCTCACCCGCATCTCCCCCAACGTCCTCACCTTCCTCGGTCTGGTCATCAATACCGCCGCAGCCATCCTCTTCGGCTTCGGCAATCAGCACAACTACGTCCGCATGTTCCTCTATGCCGGCCTCGTGATCATCGGCGCCGGCATCTTCGACATGGTCGACGGACGCGTCGCCCGCCAGACCCATCAGGTCACCGTATTCGGCGCTTTCTTCGACTCCGTCATCGACCGCTACTCCGACGTGGTTCTCTTCTTCGGACTCCTGGTCTTCTATGCACGCGGCAACCGGCTCTTCTACGTCTTCCTCGCCGCCTTTGTGATGATCACCTCGCTGATGGTCAGCTACACGCGCGCCCGCGCTGAAGCCCTCATCGGAAAATGCAAAGTCGGCTTCATGGAGCGCCCCGAGCGCGTCGTGCTCATCATCATCGGCGCTCTCTTCGAGCGCTGGGACGCGATGGCCCCCGTCCTCTGGATCCTCGCCGTCATCTCGACTGTCACCGTCGTCCACCGTGTCCTGTACACCTACCAGCAGACTCGCCACCTCGCCCCGGTCACCGAGGTCGAGCACATAGTCCAGCCAGCCGTCCCTCTCCAGCCAGCCCCCCAACCCATCGCCATGCGCGACGCCGAACCCCGCGCAGCGTCGAGCGGCCCCAGGGTCTGACTCTCTTTCCGTGAAGCTGGAAGCTGGCCGCTGAAAGCTGGCCGCTGGCCGCTGGCCGCTGGCCACTGGCCGCTGGCCGCTTACTTAAATATCCCCTTCGGGCAAATAGCATGCACGCCCACGTTGCCATCCACCAGCTGCGTGATGTCCACATCCACCGCCACGCTGGTCAGCATGTACGCGTCATCGCGCGACATGTGCTTCTCCGTCACCAGAAAATCGATCATGTTCCGCACCGCCATCTCCGTCGCCGTCTTCAGGTCCGGGCTGAACCCCATGCTGATGTAGCTGGTCGGCGTCTCCGCGCGCGGCCACAGCAGATGCTCATCCTTGTGCACCACAAAGCGAAACGTCCCGGTCAGAAACGTCTCCATCGCGGTGATGTCGACTTCGCCATTGCCCTGCCCCGCGTGCCCATCGCCCGCCTCAAACAGCGCACCCTTCACGTGCACCGGGATGAACAACGACGTCCCCGCCACCATCTCCTTGTTGTCGATGTTCCCCGCATGCATCCACGGCGGCGCGCTGTCGTAGCGGCCCGCCGACTCCGGTGGCGCGTCGCCCATGCTGCCAAAAAACGGATGCAGCGGAATGTCGATCCCCGGCCCAAAATGCCCAATCATCTTCTCGCGGTCCAGCGGAATAATCTTTCTCCGTCCATAAGGAAAATCGTTGGGCAGAAATCCCCGTCCCGCGCCAAATCCGTTGCACGCAAACGGCGCGTCAATGTCGATCTTCAGAATCTGCACTTCAAGCACATCGCCCGGCTCCGCCTCCGCAATCTCCACCGGCCCGGTCAGGATGTGCCCGCCCGGCCCCTTGTCCTTTACCTGATCGAAAATCGGCTGGTTGTAAGCAGGAATGTCCGCCGTGTTCACACCCTCTTCCTCGAGCCGTGCATTCGGCCCGCACGTCGAAAGCGTCTGCATCCGCACCGTGTCGCCCGAATGCACAGTCAGCACCGGCCTGGCCTTCGACCAGTAGTATCCCCACGCCACCGTCGTCGGCGTGGCATTCAGCACAATCGGTGTCCCCTGCGCACACGCTACTCCGCAAAACAGAAACGACACCCCAACCCAGGCGCAGAGTTTCATCGCCGCCTCCCTTGCGCATCCAGAATTCGATTTCAGCTTAGAAACATCCTAACCGCATCGCGGTTCGCTATCGTAGAGCGTATGCGCAGCCGCGCGGTTCCAGCCGTCCTCTTCTCGCAACTCCTCTTCTCGCTCGCTGCCGCACAGAACGCGCCCCAGCCCTATACCCTCCGCATTCCGGTCGACGAAGTCTCGCTCATGTTTCACGCCGCCGACTCGCGCGGCAAGCCCCTCACCCATCTCACCCGCAGCGATCTCCGGCTCTCCGACAACGGCAGGCCGCCCGCCGCCATCGTTATGCTGCAGGAGTACGACGACCTTCCCATCCGCGCCAGTTTCCTCTTCGATATCAGCGCTTCCATGCAGCGCGACATCGCCTTCAACCGCGCCGTCATCCGCACCTACGCATCGCAACTCCTGCGCAAAGGCTACGACCAGGCCTTCGTCGAGCAGTTCGACACCGATACCCTCATCCGTCAGGACTGGACCGGCAGCGATGCCGCCATTGCCGCCGGAGCCGCTGCCGTGGGCGGCATTCCCGGTCGTTACGATCCCCTCACCGCCATTTTCGATTCGCTCTACACCACCTGCCGCGATCAGTGGAAGCCCGATCCCGATCAAGCCACCGGCAACTTCATCCTGCTGTTCAGCGATGGCGAAGACGATGCCAGCCAGCATACCTCAGCGAGGCCGTCGATATATGCCAGCGCACCCGCACCGCCATCTATGCCATCATAACGAGCCGCCGCTCGCAGTTTTCCAACGGCCTTCGCACACTCCAGAACCTCACGCAGCAAACCGGCGGCCGCCTCTTCGTCAACCCTCACGGCAGCCAAATTCTCGAGGACTTACAAACCATCGAAGCCGAACAGCGCGATCAGTATCGCCTCGTCTACAAGCCTTCCGGCTTCAAGGCCGACCGCAGCTTCCATCGCATCCGCCTGCAGTGCTTCGTTCCCGGATCGCGCGTCGTCACTCGCTCCGGCTACTACGCCTTCCCTCGCCCCTGACCTCCACGTGTAGTTCAACCCGGCCTTGAGCCAGGAATAAAAAGGGAGCAGCCGTGGCCGCTCCCCTCACCGTTCGAAATTCCCTACTCCCTATTCCCTACTCCCTACTCCCTATTCCCTACTCCCTGTCTTACTCACCACCGCCCCCACGCGCGGCTCACGTAATCCGTCATCGTCATCATAATCAGCACGCAGAAAGTAATGAACCCAGCGGCGACGGTTAGTTTGGTGAGTTTCGAGCTGTACTTCACGTGCATGAAAAACAGGACCACCAGCGTCATTTTGATGCACGCAATCGCGATCGCCACCACTGCGTTGAAGGTGCCCAGCTCCACATAAGACACGGCCGTAGTGGTCGCTGTAAGGATCAGCAGCGCTGTCCCGATCAGCAGATACACTTTCGGGCTTACGATATGCTCTTCGTGGTGGGTCGGTTCGTCGTGATGCTTCGGTTCCGTCATTCGCTTCTTCCTTGATCCTGCTGCTGCCCTCTAACCCGAGGCCGCATCTACTACACCCTACACCCTATTCCCTACTCCCTACTCCCTACTCCCTATTCCCTACTCCCTGTTTCACTGATGTCGACTAATCAAATACAGCAGCGGGAACAGGAAAATCCAAACAATATCGACAAAATGCCAGTACAACCCAAAGTTTTCGATGGGCGCTACGTGGCCCTCCACATATTTCCCGCCATATGCCTGGATTAGCAGGATAGTCAGCAGCGATACGCCGATGATCATGTGCAGCGCATGCATGCCGGTCATGGCGAAATACAGGGAAAAGTACACCTGCGTCTTCTCCGCCATATCCAGCGATAGCTTGTCGTCCGGATAACTCTTCGAGCCGTGCAGGAATCCCGCCGGGCTGAAATTCAGCCCCGGCACGTGATGCTCTACCCACTCGTCGTGCCACTCGTACGCCTTCACGCACAAAAAACCGCAGCCCAGAATGATGGTCGCAATCATCCACCCCATCAGCGCCTTGCGCACGCGCGTCTCTGCCGCGTGCACTGCCATCGCCATGGTGAAGCTGGAAATAATCAGCAGCGTGGTATTCAGCGTGCCCGCCCAGATATGCAGCGAATGGCTGCCCGCTACAAACGCCGGATAGTACCAGTTACGAAAAATTAGATAGGCGCAGAAGAGGCCGCCGAAGAACATGATCTCCGTCAGCAGAAACAGCCACATTCCGAACGTGGCCGACTCCCGCTGCTGCTCTACGTTCTCGAAATGGTGCTTCAGGAACGCAGGGTGCTCTCCCTCGTGCCCGATGTGGCCCGTCTCCGCGGTCTGCGCGGCTAGTGTGTGGCTATCCATGCGTTATTGGAGGCTCGGGACCTCGCTCCCTTTCCGGCTTTCCAGCCACTCATAGTCGTATGCCTCGTGCGTCACAATCGGCGTCTCGGCAAAATTCTCCGTCAGCGGCGGCGACTGAATCTGCCACTCCAGCCCCGTCGCCTGCCATGGATTCGCCCCCGCAATCTTTCCGTACTTCAGCGACCAGGTTAGATACAACAGCGGTAACAAATATCCCACGCCCAGCACACTCGCGCCCGCGCTCGAAAACACATTCAGCACCTGGAACTCCGGCGGATAAGCTGCGTACCGCCGCGGCATGCCCAGATAGCCAAGAATGAACTGTGGGAAGAAGGTCAGGATGAATCCCACAAACGTGATCACCGCAGCCAGCTTTGAAACCCCTTCCGGATACATACGGCCCGTGATCTTCGGCCACCAGAAGTGCACACCCGACAGATACGCCATCAGCATGCCGCCCACCATGACGAAGTGGAAGTGCGCCACGATGAAATACGTCTCCGTCAGGTGGATATCCATGCCCATCGATCCGAGAAAGACTCCGGTCAGGCCGCCAATAGTGAACAGCCCCAGGAAGCCGAACGCGTAAAGCATCGGCGTCTCGAAAGTGATCGACCCCTTATATAAGGTTGCCGACCAGTTGAAGATCTTGATGGCCGAGGGTACTGCAACCAGCATCGTCAGCAGCGAGAAGACCAGCGCCGAGTAGTTCGAGATGCCCATGATGAACATGTGGTGCGCCCACACAAAGAACCCGAACACCGCAATCGCCACCGACGAAAACGCCACCGCCGTGTATCCAAAGACCCGCTTGCGTGAGAACGTGCTGATCACTTCGGAGATGACGCCCATGCCCGGCAAAATCATGATGTACACAGCCGGGTGCGAATAGAACCAGAACAAATGCTGGAAGAGCAGGGGATCGCCGCCCTTTGCCGGATCGAACACCCCAATCCCGATCGTTCGCTCCAGCACCACCAGCACCAGCGTAATCGCCAGCACCGGCGTGCCCAGCACCATCAGAATTGACGCCGCATAGTGCGACCACACAAACAAAGGCAGCCGGAACCACGTCATACCCGGCGCACGCATGCGGTGGATTGTCACAATGAAATTCAGCCCGGTAAAGATCGAGCTGAACCCGGCCACAAACACTGCCAGACCCGCCGTCACCACATGCGTATTCAGATAATGAGTGCTCAGCGGAGTCGTGAAGGTCCAGCCTGTATCGACGCCTCCGAAAGCCAGGACGCAGATGATCATCGTGCCGGCCACAACGTACAGGTACCAGCTCAGCAGGTTGATCTTCGGAAACGCCAGGTCCTTCGCCCCCACCATAATCGGGATGAGGAAATTCCCGATCGTCGCCGGCACAGACGGCACCAGGAACAGAAACACCATGATGATGCCGTGCGCCGTGAATACCTTGTTATAAGTATCCGCGGCCAGAAGATCGCTGGGCGGTGTTAGTAACTCAAGGCGGATCAGTCCCGCCATGGCTCCCCCGATGAAGAAGAAAAACGTGATCGAGATCAGATACAGCATCGCGATCCGTTTGTGATCTCCCGTAAGCAGCCAGCTCTTCAGCCCATACTCCTTGTTCAGATACGAGACCCTGGGCAGCGTGGCCGTCGTCTGATCCGGCAACGTAACGATTGTGCTCATGGCTTCACCGTCCCTGGCGCCAGCGCCGGCGCCGATGTTCCTGTCGGCGTCGTACTTGTCTGGATAGGCTGCGCCGCGCTGTTGTCGATCGTCTGTTCGATCCGGTATTGCGTGTCGAGCTGCCGGATGTACTCCACCAGATCGATCAGCCCTTCTTCGCTCACCTGTCCCTGGTAGGTCGGCATGATCGGCGCATAACCGGCCACTTCGTGCATCGTGGGATTGAGAATCGTATCCCGCAAAAATGCGTCGTCCACCGTTACAAATTGCCCGCTCTTCAGCTGCAGGCGCGATCCATAGATGCTCGCGAGGTTAGGCCCGTGTGCGTTCGGCCCGCTGTTGTGGCAGGAATTGCATCCCAGACTCGCAAACAGGCGCTCCCCGTTCTGCGCCAGGGAGCTACCGCTGGTCGACTCAGCCTCCCACGCCTCGTAATCCTCCGGCGTCATGGCAATCACACTGCCGATCATCTGCGAGTGCAGCGTGCCGCAATACTGTGTGCAGAAAATGTGGTACGTCCCCGGCTCCGTCGCCTCGAACCACTCCGTGTTGTAGCGCCCCGGAATCGCCTCGCGCTTCACCCGGAAAGCCGGAATCGAAAAACTGTGGAACACATCCTGCGAGATCAGGGTGACCTGAATCGGCCGGTTGATCGGAATATGCAGCGTGTTGATCTCATGCTGGCCGCCCGGATGCTCGATCTTCCACATCCATTGCTTGCCCACCACATAAATGTTCATCGCGTTCGTGGGCGGGTCGTAGATGCGGAAGTAAAGCAGCGCGCCCCACACGAAACAGATCATGAACAGGATCAATGGAATAATGGTCCACGTGGCTTCGAGCAGCGTCGAGCCTTCAATCTGAGTCGCGACCGGGCTCAGTTCCTTGCGGTACCGGATGGAGAACGTAACCACCAAAAGAATGACGGCGCCGAGTCCCACAACCGAAATAAGAATCAGAAAGAAGTAAAACGCGTCCGCATACGGCGCAATAGTCGACGCCTCCGGCGGAAAGATCGCGAAGTTAGTCAGCCATTTAATTAGAAACTGCCAAAGTACCGGACTGATGAAGTGCATCGTCGCCCTTTATCCGTTCACCCAATGTGTTCTCTGCCCGCGGCCCGCCAACTTTGCCGCCTCTCGCGCCTGCCGAATATCGCGCCGGAAATTCACAATCAGGAAGGTCCCGAGCGCGAGCACCGTCAGCACCCAACCCGCCTGAAAAATCCTGATGTACATCAGCGTGTGCCGGTTCTGCGTCGGATCGTACTGGAAGCAGTAGGTCAGCAGGTTCTCTACCGGCGACCCAATCGTCCCATGCGATGACTCGATCAGCCCCAGTTGTAGGTCCTTCGGAGAAAACTCCACGCCCAGGTAGTACTGCGCCAGCTTCCCCTCCGGCGTCACCAACTCCACCGCGCTCGCGTGCGCAAACTGCGTCATCTTCCCGTCCGGCCCCTGCATCGGCACGTAGCCAAAACCCACGGCGCTGGACAGCGCGCGAATCGCCGGCTCCTGACCGGTGAGGAAATGCCAGCCGTTCACATCCTGCGGCCGGCCATAGCGCTTCATGTAGAAGGCCTTCTCGCGCGCCGCAATCGCCGGCGTCTCACTGGCATCGATGCTCACCAGCACCACGTTGAAATCGCGGCCGGGATTCAACTTCAGCATCTCCAGCGCCCCGACTAACCCGTCAATTTCCTCCGGGCAAAGAATCTTGCACTGGTAGTAGACCAGCGACAGAATCACGGGCCGCTTTCCGAAATAGTCGCCTAAGTGAACTAACTTGCCCGTCTCGTCACGAAACTCGAGGTTCAGCGGTAACTGCGTGTTCAGCTTCTGTTGAATGCTGATTTTCTTCAGAAGCAACGGTTGCTGATCCGACGGCGTTCCAGACTTCTGATACCCGAAGAACTGGCTCTGCGCCAGCGCCGGTACAGCAGAGCAGACGAGCGCGCAGACAAGCGCAAGCGACATAACCGCCGCATTTATTACACTCCGTCCTGTATTGCCGCTTCGCATTTCTATTCCCTGTTCCCCGGTGGCTATTCCCTGTCTCACTGGTTATCCGCCTTCGACGAAGCCTGCTCCCCGGCTTCCTTCGCGGCGCCGTGTAACTCCTGCTCGTACGCAGTCTCCGCAAATCCATTCGTCAAAGGCATCTGCACCTGCGGCCGCGAGTCGCCAAACATCGCCGCCTGCTGTTGCTCGGCGGGCGCTACCGGCAGTCCGCGCTGCACAATCAGCTCCATCGCGCGATCAATCGGAATCCTTACCGTACCTTTGCTGCGATCGATCCAGCTGTAGTAGTTCAGCAGCAGATCCTCGCGCTCATGCAGATCGGCCAGGTCCTGGTTGCCGTCGTCCAGCTCCAGCCGCGGCGTCGGAAACTGCTGCGTCAGCTTGGCCAGCTGTTCCTGCTCCAGCGCCGGGTTCGACTGGATCGCCTTGCGCGGTGCAATCTGGTTCGTCGCATTCCACTTGTTCACCGGTCCATCCGCGCGATCCAACCCGTTGTTAATGATCTTGCCCATCGCGTAGCAGACCACGAAGAAGATACCCACCGAAATGAACAAGCCGACGATGAACACCACGATGCCTCGTGTGTTCGCATCTGTAACTTCGTAGCCCTCTCGCACTGACGCGTCATCGGCGTGCGCCTTCGGGTCGAGCCCGTCGTCGTGCGGATCATGCGTGGGCATAATCGTGCTCCAGTATCTCCGCCAGATGCGGATCGTTGGTGGCAATCAGCGGCCGCTTCTTCAGCTCCGTGAAGTAATAGACCAGCCAGAAGCAGAACAGTGCACCCGGCACAGCGATGTATTCGAGAATTCCCCAGGTGAAATGCAGATTGCGTGCAGCATCCTTGAAGTTCGGTTCAATCAGCCAGAACAGATCGAAGAAGCCGGCGAGGATCATGATGCAGCACGTCACCGCCAGCCGGCCCTTAATTCGCTTCAGATCCCTCGACAGCAACAGGCTGAACGGAATCACCCAGTGGAAGATCACATCCAGCGTCGCAATCACGCCCCAGTTACCGCGGATCCGGTCCAGATACCACGGTATTTCTTCCGGCGAGTTACCCGACCAGATGATCAGGAACGCTCCAAAGGCGAAATAGATATTCAGCATCACCAGCGCGAAGCAAAGCTTGCCAAGGTCGTGCTGCTCGATGATCCGGAAGGTGCTCTTGATCGGCTCCGCCTTCGACAGGCCGATCAGCGTCAAAATCGCCAGCGGGAGCACCATGAATGGTTGCCCCACCAGATACTGGAAGCCATAAATCGTCGAGTACCAGGTAGGATCGAGCGACATCACCCAGTAAATCGAAAGAATGAAGAGCAGCGCCGCATAAAACACCACGCCGAACCCGCTAAGGTTCTCAAACCGTGTCCGCCAGCGCGCAACATTCGGCTCCGGATCGGCGTCGCGCTTCTTCGACCAACTGTTCAGCAATAAAATGTACATCGCAAAAATCGCGAAGCAGACCAGCGACACCACGAAGAAATCTGTGATGTTCAGCATCGGCTTCTTCCAGTGGATCGCATGCGCCTGATCGTTCGTGATCAGCCCGTTTTTCAGTGCGGTCGCCCAGTCCGCATACTTCGCCCAGATGTAAAGGCGGCCGTAAGCGGCGCCCAGAATCGCCACCGGTATCCACATCAGCACAATCAGCGGCCATGTGCGCGTCATCGCTTCCAGCGGCCTGCGCACAATCAGGCCCCACTTACCGCCCGATAGATACTGCACCATCAGCAGCGCCATCGCCCCCATGCACATGCCGAAGCACCCGACAAAACCTTCCAGCCAGCCGCGCAGAAAATGCTCCCAGCCCAGAGCCGGCTGATCGAACTTCTGGCCGAGCAGCGCCAGAATCACTGCGGCAATGGCCAGCACCATCCCCACACGCAGCGCTCGCCTCCGCCACAGATCCACAAAAGGCGGCGCTCCCAGCGTGCTGGTCAATCCTTTGCTGAAGCTGTCGTTGCCCATTATGGCTGCGCTCCTGAAGGCCTTGCCGGAGGCCGGTTCGTTCCACCTGCCGGCGACGATCCCGTGACTACATTCTTTGATCCAGGCTGCTTCGCCGGATTCTCTGCCGGCGCTCCTGCCGCCGTACCCACCGTCGGCGCTCCGTATACCGCCGTCGACGGCATAGGCCACGGCCCCGCATAACTCGCTGGCTCACCCAGCCGCGTTGCAATGTCGGGCAGGTTCTCTACCTGCGCTCCCGCCGGAACATCCGAGGTCTTCGCGTTCTGGCTTAGTTGGAGCGCACGGATATACGCCGCAATTGCCCAGCGATCTACCGGAGCTACCTGCGCTTTGTAGTCCGGCATCGCGCCATAGCCATTGGTCATCACGTAGAAGTAGTGGCTCAGCGGCTCGGCCATCCGCTTCGCATCGTGGAAGTTTCCCGCCGGCTTGTACCCGCGCTGCACAATCATCCCTGCGCCGTTACCCACCCGCGAGTGGCACGGCGTGCAGTAAACATTGAAGCGCTCCTGCCCACGCGCCAGCACCTCCATCGTTACTGGAAACGGCATCATGTCGGCTTCCTTGCCGTTTACGAGTCCGGTATAGAAGTAGTCGCTCTCGTAGAGTTGCCCGCGCGCTACCGTGTGCTCCACCTGCGGCCGCACTGAGCGCCCATCGGCGAAGATCGGAGTGCTGCGCTGCGGAAACATTCGCGGCTGGTTCTGCATATCCTGCCGGCAGCCGGCCGCAAGCAGCAGCACGCCGAGCGCGCCGGCAACCCCCAGAGTCCGCGCACCGCGAACGCTGAACGCCGAGCGCTGAACGCTACACCCTGTACCCTGCACCCTGTACCCTGCGGGGTTAATACTCCACCTCCACCACCGACAACGGCTTCTGCGCTTCAAGAAATCCGCGCGTCTCCACGGTCTCAAACTTCGGGTCCGTCGATTCCAGGCACAAAAAGAATTTATCCGTCGTCGCGCCATTGCGGAAATTCGGTGCGTTGAACACCGGGTGATACGGCTTCGGCAACCCGCACAACGCCAGCATGCCGAAAGCCGCCGACAACCCCGCCCACAGAATCGTCCACTCGTAGGCCGGAACCACGAAGGCCGGCCACGAATAGTAAGGCCGCCCCGCAATGTTCAGTGGATACGCCCACACAGAAATCCACGTCTCCAGCGAGAACATCGCCACCAGTCCCAGCAGTCCGCCGATCAGGCAAACCAGCGAAACCTCATCGCGATGGAATCCGATCGCCTCCGCTGCTTCCTCCACCGGATACGGCGTGTAGCAGTCCATCCGCCGGTAGCCGGCCGCATGCGCAGCCTTCGCCGCCTGCACCAGGTCGGTCGGCGTCTCGAACTCCGCCATTAATCCGTACACTCCCTCAGGTAGCGGCATCAGTCACCTGCCTCAGGTAATGGTTGACCGTGGACTTCCTTCACCTTCGCGCCCGGCAGCATCATGCGCAGCTCCGACATCGGAATCATGGGCAGGAAGCGGATAAACAGGAAGAACAGGAACGTGAACAGTCCCAGCGTTCCCAGAAATGTCGCATAATCCCACTTAGTCGCGCGATAAGTGCCCCACGACGACGGCAGATAGTCACGCGTCAAACTCGTTACCACAATCACGAAGCGCTCAAACCACATGCCGGTGTTCACAATCAGCGACATCAGGAACATCAGCCCCGCGTTCACCCGGAACTTACGAATCCACATCAGTTGCGGCAGCGCGATGTTACAGGTGATGAGCACCCAGTACGACCACCCCATCGGCCCGAACATCCGATTCCACATCATGAAGTATTCCCAGTGGCTGGCCGAGTACCAGCTCATGAACACTTCGGTGGAGTAGCCGTAGGCCACAATCATCCCCGTCGCCAGCATCACCTTGCCCATGTTGTCGATATGGCGGATGGTGATCAGATCCTCGAGGTGATAGAACTTGCGGATCGGAATCGCCAGCGTCAGCACCATGGCGAACCCGGAGTAGATCGCACCGGCGACGAAATACGGCGGGAAAATCGTCGTGTGCCAGCCCGGCACCAGCGCCACCGAGAAATCGAGGCTGATCACCGAGTGCACCGAGAGCACCAGCGGCGTCGCCAGGCCGGCCAGCAGCAGAGAAGCCGTCTCGTACCGCGTCCAGTGCCGCACCGATCCGCGCCAGCCCACCGACAGCAAACCGTAGAAGAACTGCGCTGGTTTCGACTGCGCGCGATCCCGCAGCGTGCCCAGGTCGGGAATCATCCCCATATACCAGAACACCACCGAAATGGTCGCGTACGTCGAAACCGCAAAGACGTCCCACAGCAGCGGCGAGCGGAACTGCGGCCAGTAATTCATCGTGCTCGGATACGGAAACAACCAATATCCCAGCCATGGGCGACCTACGTGAATCAGCGGAAACATGCCGGCGCACACTACCGCGAAAATCGTCATCGCTTCCGCGAAGCGGTTGATGGAATTGCGCCAGCCCTGTTTGAACAGCAGCAGAATCGCCGAGATCAGCGTCCCCGCGTGCCCGATGCCGATCCACCACACAAAATTGATGATCGCGAAGCCCCACGCCACCGGGATCGTGATGGCCCAGATGCCGACGCCCTTCAGGAACAGCCACGTCAGCGCCGTCAGCAGAAGCCCCACAATCGAGCCGGCCACTACGAACCCGAACCACCACCCCAGCGGCGTGTGGCTGGTCAGCACGATCCGGCTCACCTCTTCGGTCACCGACTTGAACGTGTGCCCCGGCGCAATAACCCGGTATTCTCCCGTAACCGGATCAATCATCGGATTGTTGACGAGTACGTCTTTCGTCGCCATCTGTTCTTATCGCCCTCTGAAGGGTTCTATCCCCTATTCCCTACTCCCTACTCCCTATTCCCTGCTCTTAGCTCGAGTACTCTCCCAAATCCTTCGCCAACTCTTCATTGATGTTCAGCACGCCCGCCACATAAGTCGTCCGCGGCCGGGTGTTGATGTCGGCCAGCACGCCATAAGTGCGATCGTTCGTCTTGATCTTCGCCACCCGGCTGGCCTTATCGTTGATGTTTCCGAAAATAATCGCATCGGTCGGGCAAGCCTGCTGGCAGGCGGTCCGGATTTCTCCATCCCGGATCGGGCGATTCTCCTTGTCCGCCTCAATCTTCACCGCCTCAATGCGCTGCACGCAGTAACTGCACTTCTCCATCACTCCGCGGCTCCTGACACTTACTTCCGGATTCTTCATCAGAGCCAGCGTTGGATTATCCCAGTCATACACATCGGAGTAGAGAAGGAAGTTAAACCGCCGCACCTTATAAGGACAGTTATTCGAGCAGTATCTTGTCCCCACGCAGCGGTTGTAGATCATCATGTTCAGCCCTTCAGGCGTATGCACTGTCGCGCCCACCGGGCAAACCTGCTCGCACGGTGCGTTCTCGCACTGGTGGCAGGTCATGGGCTGAAAATGTGCCCGCGGCGCCGCCAGATCGCCCTCGAAGTACGTATCGATGCGGATCCACTGCATGATGCGGCCAATCTTCGCCTGATGCCGCCCCACCACCGGAATATTGTTCTCCGCATAGCACGCCGCCACGCACGCGTTGCAGCCTATGCACGAGTTCAGATCGATCGACATCCCCCAGGCGTTCTTATCGTAGCGATACGCCGGGAACATGCTCTCGTCCGGCTCTGGCGTATAGCGCGCCACGCCCTCGTGCGCAAATTCCGGATTGCTCTTGTACTCATCCAGCGTCGCGTAGCGAATGATCCCGCGATCCAGCGACTCGTTGCCTTCCAGCGAATGCGTCCCCGAGCCATCGCCGCCCGCCTTCACCGCGCGCTGGTCGATGTGGTGGCTCTTCGTCACGCAGATGTCGTAAATGTCGCCCGTCTTTTTCAGGCTCGCGCCGCTCAGCGCCCACGGCGCACCCGATTGCTGCAGGAGATACGCGTTGTAGCCCACGCCGCCGGAAACGCGCCCCGTCCTCCGCCCCTGCCCCAGCGTCACCACCACCACGTCCTCTGCCTGCCCCGGAACAGCCAGCGCACCGCCGACAATCTTCTTCCCGCCGGCGTCAATTTCCACCGCGTCGTTCTCCGCAACGCCAAGCTTGTCCATCGTCGCGAAGCTCATCTGCACCGCGTTGTCCCACGACAAGTTCGTTACCGGCCGCGGAATCTCCTGCATCCACCCCACGTTCGCATAGCGCCCATCGTAAACATTTGCATCCGGCCGGAACGCCACTTCCAGCGCTCCCGCATGGGAGACAATCGCGCTTGCTGCAGCACCCCCCGCGCCTTTGGGGGCGACCGTCTTCGGCGTGAACGCGGTCCCGTCAATCCACCCATCGTGCAGCGCCTTGCGCCAGTTAAATTCATACCCTCGTCAGGCGCGCCGTTCGCGCCGGATGTGGCTGGGCATCGCCTTTCGCCAGCGCCCCGCCGTTCCCCATCCACGTCGCCCGCACCGCGTCGTACGCCGAAATATCCGGGTTATCCAGCATCGACTGCACAATCTCGTGCGCGTTGTGCCCGCCGTACAGCGGATCGATCATCGGCTGCACAATGCTCACCGTGCCGTCATACGCCCGCGCATCGCTCCACATCTCCAGATAATGCGCATTGTTGATATGCCAGTGCGCCACCTCGCTCGTCTCGTCCAGATGCGAGCCCAGATGCGCAATCGTTCCCACCTTGTTCAGCGCACTCTCAAAATCCAGATCCGCCGGCGTCGCGTACAACGGGTTCGCGTTCAGGATCACCAGCCAGTCCACCTTGCCGGCATTCATGTCCGCTACCAGCGCCTTCAGATCATCGCCCTGAATCGACGGCATCGGGTTCACCGTGTCGGTGTACACCACCGTCTTCCCCACATTGCCCAGCGCCTGGTTCATCGCATACGCCGCCAAATGCACGGCCGGCGGCGCAAACTCGCCAGGAATCACCACGCACTTCCCGCCGCTTGCCTTCAGATCCGCGGCCACGCCCTGCAGATACTTCGTCTCGTGATCGGACCAGCTCCCGCTTTGCGCACCGCCTGCGCCCACTGCTCCGGCCAGCGCCTGCGCAAACGCCGCTATCTGGCTCGGCCTTACCGCCAGCCGATGCTCTGCCTTGAACCCCGTCGTCGTCGTGACCGTCTCAATCGCGTACAGCCGGTTCATCTCCTGGGTCCCGTCCAGCTTGCGCTTCTGCGCGTAGTCGCGCGCCAGCTTGTGGAACCCCGGGAACTGCGCGCCACCCAGAAAATCCGCATCCAGCGAAACAATCACGTCCGCCTGATCCAGGTGGTACTGCGCATCCACGTAGCTGCCAAAAGCCTGCTTCGCCGCCGCGTAATGGTTATCGCGGTTCACCGGGTCGTACTGCACAAACTTCGCCTGCGGATAATTCTTCTGCGCCTGTTGCCACTGCGCCGCAAGCGTCGGCGATGTCACCGTCGTGCTCAGAAAATACAGTCCCTGCCCACCACTCGGCTTTTTATCGGCCAGCATTCCCCGATACGCCGCCAAAAACGCTGCCCACGGCCGCGTCTCGCCGCGATACAGGATGTGCTGCGACCGGTCCGGATCGTACATATCCAGCAGCGTCGCCTGCGTGATCGGATCCGACCCGCCGTGGTTATACGGGTGCTCTGGATTCCCGTCGACCTTGATCGGCCGGTACGCGTCGCTCTTAATCAGCACCGGCACCGACCCCGACGCAAACGGAAACGCCGTCGCAAAATAAACCGGCTTGCCCAGCACCAGATCCGGCGGCGCCGTCACGTAGGGATAAATAGGCTCATCCGGTTGTTTCGTGCACCCCGCCAGGCCGGCCAGCGCCATCGACGCACCCATCACCTTCAAAAACGAGCGCCGCGAAACCGGATCGATCCACTCCGAAGCCTGCGATGGAAATTCCTTCGCCACCAGCTCGCCAAACTCCGGCGTCTCCGCCAGCTCGTCAATCGACCGCCAGAATTTCTTGCCCTTCTGCCCAGCCAGCTTCGCCCGCACCTCCGCAAGACTCAGCGGCTTCTTAGCCTCAATCTGCACCAGCCCGTTCTCGCTTACGGAAGCAGCCATCGTCACCACGCCAATCTCGCTCTCCGGCTTTGTGTCAGGGCACGGCTTCAGTCGTGCCGCATCAGACCCGAAAAGAGCGGGGGCTTTAGCCCCTGCGAGCTCCGCATCCTGAGCACTGAGCACTGAGCTCTGTCCTGCACCCTGTACCCTGTACCCTGTACCCTGCCTTTTCTTCATCGGTGACAAACCTCGCAGCTGGTCAGCTCCCGCGGATTGCGAATGTCGTAATGCTGCAACAGGAACTGCCCCAGCGCCTGCTGGCTCGTGAACTTCGCGTAGTGCATCCCCGCCGGCAACGGGATTGGATTCGTGTTCTCGCTCCCGATCCCGCTTCCCGCCGTCTGCGCATGTATGCCCGTCAGCGGCGCACTTACCGCCGCCATCTGCACCTCGCCGCCAGGAGCCGTCTCCGTGCACGTCACTCCGCCCGCGGTTGGCGTCCCGCTGTTCACATCCACCGCCGCGCACCATACGGGATTCAGTTCCGACGCGCCCCTCCACGCCATGTTGTAAATCTCGCTCGCCGGCCGCAGATTCTTGCCCGGATTGCGATGGCAGTTGAGACACCACTCCATCTGCAGCGAATTTTCCATGTACATGATGGGCATCCTGTCCACCCGTCCGTGACACGACGAGCAGCCGATTCCCTTATTCACGTGAATTTCATGATTGAAGAAAACGTAGTCCGGCAGATCGTGCACCCGGTTCCACGCGATCGACTCGCCCGTCGCCCAGCTGTGCCGCACCGGCTCCAGCAGCTGCGCGTCAGTCCAGATCTGCGCGTGGCAGTTCATGCACGTCTTGGTCGGTGGAATCCCCGCGTAGCTCGACTTCTCCACCGTCGTGTGGCAGTACTGGCACTGCAGTCCCAGCCCTTCCACGTGATGCTTGTGGCTGAACGGCACCGGCTGGTCCGCTCGCTGGCCCTGCCGCGTCACCCATGGCGATCGCTGCAGCTCGTCCAGCGTCAGTCCCATTGCGATGATAAGCAGCCCCGTCAAAATCAGGCTCATCCGGGTCAGAGCGTTTGAGCTGCGGTCGAAAATCTGCGCCATGAATCTTCCTGCGTCTCCGAGGTCAGCGGCTGCGAAGGGTGAGTGAAGGCTACTGGAGGATTAACCGGAGACTGCAGTCTTCTCGCCGCGTCTTATCTGCTGGCGGCGATTTTGATGCAACAGCACTCCCCGAAACGGTCACACTGCTTTTCAGTGCCTGGAAGAAATCCCAACGAACGATTCCCGGCTCTGTGCGAATCCTGAATGTGATGTGAATTACAACCGACTGTGACCTGCATCACAATTTCCGTGTAAAAAGAAACTATAAGGGCAGACGCCGCGCTCTGCAAGCCGCGCACCCGATCCCACAAAAAATTTTCTCTCTGCACGATTCATCTGCGCGCACTACCCAAGCGTCAAACTCTGCCATCTCCCGCCACAACCCTGGCCCGATGAAAGAGAATCCGGCCCACCCACATCTGTGCAGCGCCAACAATCTGTAACCGACCCTGTGCCAATTGCGTGCTCGCTGCCCGGTGCCCTATACCGTGTACCCTGCACCCTGCACCCTGTACCCTGTTCCTCATGGTCGATGGACGCCGTGCCGTGCGCTACGATTCTGCTCTTGCCTGCCGCCAACTCGCGGAAGCCGATCCCAAACTCGGCGTGCTCATCGAGCGCGTACCCTTCACGCTCAAACTCAAGAGCCAGCACTCACCCTTCGAAGCGCTGCTCGAGTCCATCATTTATCAGCAACTCCACGGCAAAGCCGCCGCCGCCATCCTCAAACGCCTCATCACCGCCTTCGGTGAGCTCCACCCCGCACCCGAACATCTTCTCCAGGCCCCCGACGACATGCTGCGTGCCTGCGGTCTCTCCGCTGCAAAAACCAAAGCTCTCCGCGACCTCGCTGCCAAGACCCTCGACGGCACCGTCCCCACCCTCACGCAAATTCGGCGGCTCTCTGACGACGAAATCATCGAACGCCTCACCACAGTCCGCGGCGTCGGCGTCTGGACCGTCCAGATGCTCCTCATCTTCCGCCTTGGCCGCCCCGACATTCTTCCCGTCACCGACTACGGCGTCCGCAAAGGTTTCGCGCTCACCTTCCTCCGCCTGCCCAAATCGAAACCCTTCGACGCCTCCATGCTCGCCACCGCGGACCAGATTGAGCGTCGCGCAGAAAAGTGGCGTCCCTGGCGTTCCGTCGCCAGCTGGTATATGTGGCGCGCCTGCGACCTCCAGGGCAAAGCCATGCTCCTTCCCGACTGACCCTGCGCGCACCGCCTCCTCCCTCGGATCCCCGGCCCCCGCCCGTACCCTGACCTCCGTAACCCCCAACCCTCCGTTTCCCCTTGCTCTCGCGAAGTCGACCCTGCCAAACTATTCATGATTCGACAACCAGGTCCACGAAAAAGCCTCGCGCATCCCGCGAGGCTTTTTCATTGGCCACAGACCTCCGGGTGGCCCATTCAAGCCCTCTTTTGGTTTGAGTGGGATGGCCGAACGCTGTCTTTACGAACGCCGAAGGCTCTCCCGAAAGGATTGCAAAGGCTTTTTCATTTGCTGCCTGAATTCGTTTGGGTGGCCCATTCAAGCCCTCTTTTGGCTTGAGTGGGATAGCCGAACGCTGTCTTTACAAACGTCGAACGCTGAGCGCCGAACGCCCGGCCCGAAAGGAAACCATCAATGTCCGCCTCTCCCAACACAACTCCCAACGAAACTCCACAAGCCACTACTCCACGGGTGCCCCATAATCCTGCCCTGAGCAAGGTCGCCCCGGGCGACCGCGCCGAACGGGTCTGCCCGGGTTTGGCAGATGTGGGAGTGCAGGAACCCGACTCAGCGTCCGAGACCTGTACCCTGCACCCTGTACCCTGTAACCTGCCCCGTCCCCACTGCCGCGCCATCAAAACCGACGGCACCCGCTGCAACGGCCTCGTCCTCAAAGGACTCCACCTCTGCTGGTCCCACTTCCACCACCGCCATCCCGCGCTCGCCGACAAGGATCACATCTCCATCCCCCTGCTCGAAGACCACGCCTCCATCCGGCTCGTCATGACCCAGATCGTCCACGGCCTGCTCTCCATGAAGCTCGACCCCGCCCGCGCCAAGGCCGCCATCTGGGCCGCCCAGGTCGCCGCCCATACCCTCCCGCGTCCCGCCCGCCTAAAAGGCAACGAGCCCAAGGGCGAGCCCGTCCACCGTCTCGGCGCCGATCACGACGGACTCATCAGCGCCGACCCCGATCCAGCACCCTGTACCCTGCACCCTGTACCCTCGGCCCCGTCCTCTGAGGTGCCCGGTGCCCTGAGCCCGGTGCCCGGGCACCTGAGCCCGGGCCCGGCACCAACCTCAACTACCTCTGCCAGGTCACCGCCAACGCCGAAGAAGTCTGGGCGCTCCAGGACCGAACCGACCTCGGCCTCAATCAGCCCCCACCCGAGCAGCGCTACATCGATCCCTGGCATGCCGCGCCTCCGCCCCAGCCCTTCCCAGGATGGAACGTCCCGCCGCCGCCGCCCCCTCCTCCACCACTAGCCCACGAATCCGGACTCCCCTGCGACTGCCCCAAATGCAAGGAGTACGACGAGAAATTCCTCCTCCGGTACTACGGCCCCACCAAACGACCCCGCAGAAAATCCAGGAACTCCCCCGACGATCCTGATTTCAATCCGCTGTGCGAATCCAACCAGCCCAGATGCCTCGGCCCCGACTCCGAATTCTGTTGCAGAAAATGCAAACGCGTTCGCAAGGCACGCTTAGCGGCCGCGCCAAAGGATGATTGGGATGAGGAGTTCACATCAGCAGACGAAGTCCCGGAGCCCGGTGCCCGGAGCCCGGAGCCCGCTCCCGGGGTAACACCCGAAACACAGTACCCCGCGAGCTCCACAGAATGAAATACATGCCAGATACCAAGGGGGGAGGGGGGGCCGGCCGCAGGCTGCCGGCTGCCGGCTGCCGGCTTCCCGCCAGCAGCCACAGGCCACAGCCCGAGTGTCGTGTTCCTGTAACCTGTACCCTGTACCCTGGAACCCTGGATTCTCACTATGCCTACGAAAAAAGAGCTCCTGACCCATCCAATCCGCCACATCGACATCAAGCAGCACGACGTCACTGCGCTGGTCGATGCCATGCAATCCATGGCCTACAGTTCCCGCGATCTTGCACGGGCAGCTTCTATCTACGAGCGCATGCTCCGCGACCAGGATTGCGGCGTCATCCTCTGCCTCGCCGGCTCGCTCATCTCCGCCGGCCTCAAGCAGATCTTCGTCGATCTGATCCGCAACAATATGGTGGACGCCGTGGTTTCCACCGGCGCCAACATCGTCGACCAGGATTTCTTCGAGGCTCTGGGCTTCAAACACTACATCGCCGACGAGCTCTACAAATCCGGCACCCAGGACGGCGAACTGCGCGAGCTCATGATCGACCGCATCTACGACACGCTGATCGACGAGGAAGAGCTGCGGGCCTGCGACGAAACAACCGAGAAAGTCGCCGACTCACTAGCTCCCCGCCCCTACAGCTCGCGGGAATTCATCCGCGCCATGGGCGCCTGGCTCGAGCAGAATGGAAAAACGCCGGAAAAGGGCGGCGTCGACTCGATCGTGCTCTCGGCGTACCAGAAGGATGTGCCGATCTTTTGCCCCGCTTTCAGCGATTGTTCGGCCGGATTCGGCCTCGTGGCTCACCAGCACAAGCGCCAGGACAAGCCAAAAGTCTCCCTCGATTCGGCTAAGGATTTCTATGAGCTAACCCAGCTGAAGATTGCCAATCCGACCACCGGGCTGCTGATGATCGGTGGCGGAGTCCCGAAGAACTTCGCCCAGGATATCGTCGTAGCCGCCGACATCCTCGGCAACGAAGCGCCGATGCATAAGTACGCTATCCAGATCACGGTGGCCGACGTTCGCGACGGCGCGCTTTCTTCGAGCACGCTCAAGGAAGCCAGCTCCTGGGGGAAAGTCGATACCACTTATGAACAGATGGTCTACAGCGAGGCCACTCTTGCCCTGCCGCTGGTGGCCGGTTACGCGTGGCACAAGAAGGCTTACGCGAATCGACGCGAGCGCCGCTGGAGCCGGATCCTCGATCCTGTAGCGGTATAGGATTTGCGGAAAATGCTCCAAACGTAATTGATCACTGTTACAAATTTTTGCGTTCCGAATTGAGCACAATCCCGAAGTAACACCAAAGTGGGATTGTTGCCCTGATTCGCTGTGGATTTTGCTGTCGGAACCCCAGTACCTTCACCTATACTGAGCCCGAACCCCCGTCTCTCACAGGGACGCACCTCCCGTCCACGGAATCGAGTTGTGACCCGATTCACCCATACCCGGACTGTTACGCGAGCTTTTGTTATTGCTCTGGCTTTTTCTTTGGCCGGAGCAATCGTTTTGGCTCGCTATGGAAGTCCTCCGGCGCAAAGTCATCCGTGGATTTTCTGGTTTGCCGGTCTCTGGACGCTCGCTCAGGCGCTTCTGGTTTCGATCGCCCTTTCCAGCTTTCGCGCCGCGCTCCGCGAACGCCAGGGCGAACGGCAATTGCAGCGCGTCGCGCGTTTGCACCGAAGCATCCTTGATTCTGCCGGTCCGATGATGATCGCCTGCGATCTCGGCGGTCACATCAACCTCTTCAATCCAGCCGCGGAAAGGATGCTCGGTTATCGCACCCACGAAGCGCTGGGTAAACTAACCGCGTCCGACATGTTCCCGGAGAGTGAAATGGCGCGGGTCGGCGAACAGCTCGCCGCCTCAATGCCCACCTTCCGAACGCATCCGGATATTCCGGCAAACACGGCTCCTCCGCTGCTGCCTTATGTGCGGTACGTTGCAACGTTTCCGGCCAGCCGCGTGCGCGGATTCGAGATGCGCTACCGGCGCAGAGACGGCAGCACGTTTCCCGCGATGGTTTATCTCTCCGCGGTGCGCTCCTCCGCCGGAACCGTGGAAGGTCTGGTGTCGATCGCCGTCGACCTGAGCGCGACGCGACGCGCCGAACACGCGCTGCGGGAGAGCGAAGAGCGCTACCGCGATCTGTTCGACAACTCCGCGGAGATGATTGCCACGCTCAGTCCGCGCGGCCGCTACCTTTATGTGAATCCTTCGTGGCAGGCGCTGTTCGGCATGGATTCCGCGCAGTTCGAGTCGCTCATCGGCTTCGAGTCTCCGTTTCCGCCGGAAGTGCAGGCCGAAGCCGCGAATCTGTTCCACAAAGCGCTGCACGGCGTTCGCGTGGAAAACCATGCGCTGCGGCTGCAGAACTCCGCCGGCGAGAACGTCGAAGTGGAAGCCAGCCTCAGCTGCCGCAGCGAGGAGACTGGACCGGTTTCGGTGCGCTGCATCTTCCGCGACGTGACGCAGCAGAACCGCCGCGAGCGCCGTCTCCGCATTCAGCTGGTCGTGAGCCAGATCATCGGCGAGACCACCTCGATGGATGAAGGCCTCACCCGAGTGCTCGAAGCGTTGTGCAACACCTTCTCCTGCGAATTCGCGGCGCTTTGGGCGGTGGACGATTCGCAGCATTCTGTCCGGCCGCGCATTTCCTGGCACTCCAAAGGGCGCTCCAGCGAGGACTTCAGCCTCGAAACGCAGGCGCTGGTTTTGTCCCGCGGCCAGGGCTTGCCCGGAATGGTGTGGTCGCTCGGCAAGCCGTGCTGGATCGCCGATCTGCGTCAGCATCCTGCCTTCCTGCGTCGCACCGCGGCGCGGCTGAACGGCTACGTTTCCGGATGGGCCGTTCCGGTTCGGGTCGGAAACCAGGTGATCGCTGTCGTCGAGTGCTTCTCGCGCCAGTTCATGCGCGAAGATCCCGATCTGCTGGCTACTGTCGAAACTGTCTGCGGCTCGGTGGGGCAGTTTATGGCGCGCGCCGGCCAGGAAGCTCGCGTTCGCCAGCTCGATCGGCAGAAGGCCGTCATTCTGAATTCAGTCGCCGACGGCATCATCGGCGTCGACTCCGCCAATCGCATCGCGTTTGCCAATCCGGCCGCGGCGCGCATGCTGGAGTTTTCCGAGCTGGAACTGATCGGATGCCGAGTGCACGATCTCCTGCATCCACCGGCAGCCAGTTGTGACTCCAGCTGCCTCACTCGTCGCGCTTTTCTGACGGCCGAGGGCGCTTCCGGGCAAGATGTCTACTTCCGCGGCAACGGCAGAAGTTTTCCCGTCGAGTTTTCGCTGATGCCCATGGTCGAAGAAGGCGAGCCGGTCGGCAGCGTGCTCAGCTTCCGCGACATTAGCCAGCGCTACGCGCTCGACCACATGAAGGATGAGTTCATCTCGACGGTCAGCCACGAGCTGCGCACCCCGCTCACCTCCATCCGTGGCGCTCTGGGCTTGCTATCGGCAGGACTGCTCGGCGAAGTGAGCGAGAAGGCTACCAGCCTGCTGCGCATCGCCGTGGCCAACTCCGATCGGCTGGTGCGCCTCATCAACGACATTCTCGACCTCGAGCGCATGACCTCGGGCCGAGCGCCGCTCGCCTTCCGCCGCATTTCTCTCGATGACCTGATCCGTCAGGCGATCGATACCATGCAGCCGGTGGCGGACGGCGAGCAGGTTCATCTGGCGAGCGAGCCAGCTTCGGTTTTCGTTGAAGTCGATTCCGATCGGCTGCTCCAGGTCCTGACCAATCTGCTGAGCAACGCCATTAAATTTTCGCCGCAGCACTCGACAGTGCGCGTGCTCACGGTTCGCGCTTCCGACGGCGTCACCGTGAGCGTGATCGATGAAGGCCGCGGCGTTCCCGCCGACAAGCTCGAGACGATCTTCGATCGCTTCCAGCAGGTTGACGCTTCTGATTCCCGCCAGAAGGGCGGAACCGGTCTTGGACTGGCCATTTGCCGTACCATCGTCCATCAGCACGGCGGCCGCATCTGGGCCGAGCAAAACGACTCTCGCGGCACCATCTTCCGTTTCTTCCTCCCAGAGCGCGCATCCATCTCCGCGCTGGCTGAAGAAGCCACCCAAAATCAATTCGAACAAAAGCTGGGCTAAGGACGGGGCTAAGGAATGTCACGACGAGTTCTGATCATCGACGACGAGGAGGATATTCGCGAGGTGGCTGCGCTAAGCCTCGAAACCGTAGCTGGCTGGGATGTGCTGGTCGCTGGTTCCGGCGCTGCCGGAATTGCCAAGGCTCGTGAGAGTCGCCCCGATGCCATCCTGCTGGATGTGATGATGCCGGGGATGGATGGGCCAACCACGTTTCGCGAACTGCGCTCGTTGCCAGAAACTGCGGATATTCCGGTGATCCTGCTGACCGCCAAGGTGCAGGCGGCCGATCAGAAGCGCTTTTCCGATCTGGGCGTCGTCAAAGTTATGTTCAAGCCCTTTGACCCGCTGGTGCTGGCCCAGGAAATTGCGGCCACGCTGGGCTGGCAGGAGATTTGACCCTGAAATACGACTGAAAAAATATGACTGAAGATGCCGCCGCCAGGATCGCTGCGCGGCTCACGGAGTTGTGGCGTACCAGCAAGCCGCAGATTCTTGAACGCCTCACTCTCCTGCGTTCCGCCAGCGCCAGCCTGACCGAGGACTCGGCGAATACGGAAGCCCGCACCTCAGGACTCGAAGCCGCGCACAAGCTCTCAGGAGTGCTCGGTGTTTTCGGACTTCCGCAGGGAAGCGAAATCGCTTCTTCAATCGAGTTTCTGCTTAAGTCCGCAGAGCCGATGACGCGGGAAGATCTTTCCATCCTGCGGCGCCGGATCGCCGATCTCGACGCAGCGATCGCCTCTAAAGCCGACGGCTGAGCTACACGAAGACCAGGCATTGCGGCCTGGAGATGGGCACGTTCTTCCCGGTCTCCGCCAGCTTGCCGGTCTTCTCATCTCGGGCAAAGATCGAAATTGCGTCGGACTGCTCGTTGGCCACCAGAAGCCAATGCTCCGTCGGATCGAGAGCCAGATGCCGCGGGATTTTCCCGCCGCACGAACCACGTGCCAGGAACGTTAGCCTGCCGCTGCCCGGATCGACGGTAAAGCTCACCAGACAGTTATAGTCGCGGTTAGCCGCGTAGGCGAAGCGCCCGTTCCGCGTGATCACAATATCGGATCCACGAGTTGCGCCGTGATAATCATCGGGAATCAGGCTGACCTTCTGGACGGATTTCAGAGTGCCCTTTTGCCGATCCCACTCCAGCACCTCAACCTGGGACGCCAGTTCGTGCACGCAATAGGCAATCCGCCCATTGGGGTGAAAGCGCAGCGCGCGGGGCCCCGATCCTGGCGTGGCATTCCACTGCGCAGGATCATTCGGCCTCAGCTTCGCGTTGGCATCGTTCAGGTGGTAAATGTGAATGCAGTCCAGCCCCAGATCGTTGACCAGCAGAAAGCGATCGTCCGGTGAGACGGTCACGCGATGCGCATGCGGCGCCTCCTGACGCTCCCTGTTCGGCCCGTGTCCCTGGTACTGGAAATGCGAAACCGGATCGCTGAGCTGGCCATCGTAGTCGATCACAAAGGAGGTCGCGCTTCCGCCGTTGTAGTTCGCGCAGAAAGCGGCTCTCCCCAGGTGGTCCACCGTCACATTGCAGGTTCCCGGCCCCAGCGCCAGAACCTTGTTGATCGGCTTCAGTTTGGCTGCCTCGTGGTCGATAGCAAACGAGCTGACCGCGCCGCTTTTTTGCGCCTCGAAATCCAAAATTTCGTTGGCCGCAATCAGGAACCTTGCGTCGGGGTCGATGGCCAGGAAGGTAGGGTTGTCGCTCTCGGCCGCGAGGCCTGCAGCCTGCAATTCGCCCGTCGCCGGTTCCCAGTGAAAGGCGTAAATGCCCTTGCTGGTGCTGCCGGAAACGGTTTGGGTGCCCACCATCAGGACCCTTCGCCTGGCTTCCTCCGCCGCGCGTGACTGCAGTACTTTGACGGTGCCGGGCGCGATAGCGGCCAGCTGAATAAATCTGCGCCGATTCAGTTCTTTCATCGCACCATCATCTCGTATTGCTGCCCTGGAAGCCCACCGCTGCCAAAAATTCTGCCCGCCGAAATTCTGGGGCAACCTTTTTTCTTGCCCGCCGCATCCACCCAACGCTCCTCTCAGGTTTAGGGTCCGGGTGCGCCGTCCTGCGTCGCATGTCCCGGGCAGGAGTTCACGCTTTATCTCAGGCAGGAGTCTTTCATGGCGACAGCGGCTCAGCCCACCCCGAAGTCGAAAAACCCCCAGAAATCTACGCCCACCAACGGCACAGACCCCTCCGTTCCGGATTATCTCCCCATCATTTTGATGGGCCTGCAGACCATGAAGGATGGCGACTTCAGCGTGCGTCTGCCCGGTTCCTGGACGGGCCTCGCTGGCAAGATCGCCGACCACTTCAACGAGATCGTCTCGGCGAACGAGCAGATGGCGCGCGAGCTGAAGCGCGTCGGCCAGGCCGTCGGCAAAGAGGGCAAAACTCGCGAGCGCATCCGGGTTCCGCGCCATCAGGGCGCCTGGGACGACATGGAGACCTCGGTGAACACCCTCATCGAAGACCTTCTGCGCCCGACCACCGAGGTCACTCGAGCCATCGCCGCCGTGGCCCAGGGCAATCTGACCCAGACGGTCCGCCTCGATGTGGACGGACGCCCGCTGGAGGGCGAGTTCCTCCGCTCCGCCACCATCGTGAACACCATGATTCAGCAGCTCGGCATTTTCACCGCCGAAGTGACGCGCGTGGCTCGCGAGGTGGGCACCGACGGCAAACTGGGCGGCCAGGCCATGGTGCCCGGCGTGGCCGGAACCTGGAAGGATCTGACCGACTCGGTCAACTCCATGGCCTCGAACCTGACTGGCCAGGTCCGCAATATCGCTGAAGTGGCAACCGCTGTTGCCTCCGGCGACCTTTCCCGCAAGATTACCGTCGATGTCCGCGGCGAAATTCTCCAGCTCAAAGAAGCCATCAACACCATGGTCGACCAGCTGCGCTCCTTCGCTTCGGAAGTGACGCGCGTGGCCCGCGAAGTGGGCACCGACGGAAAGCTGGGAGGCCAGGCCGTTGTGCCCGGCGTGGCCGGAACCTGGAAGGACCTTACCGACTCGGTGAACGCCATGGCCGGCAACCTCACCGCGCAGGTCCGCAACATCGCCGAAGTCACCACCGCCGTAGCCCGCGGCGACCTTTCCCGCAAGATTACCGTCGACGTAAAGGGCGAAATTCTGGAGCTGAAAGACACCATCAACACGATGGTCGATCAGCTTAACGCGTTCGCCGGCGAAGTCACCCGCGTGGCTCGCGAAGTGGGTACCGAGGGCCGCCTTGGCGGACAGGCGAACGTGCCTGGCGTGGCCGGTACCTGGAAGGATCTCACTGACAACGTCAACTTCATGGCGTCGAACCTCACCGGCCAGGTCCGCAACATCGCCGAAGTGGCAACAGCTATTGCCAATGGTGACCTTTCCCGCAAGATTACGGTCGACGTCCGCGGCGAGATCCTGCAGCTGAAAGAAACGCTCAACACGATGGTCGACCAGCTCAACCGCTTCGCCGGCGAAGTCACCCGCGTGGCCCGCGAAGTCGGTACCGAAGGCAAGTTGGGCGGTCAGGCCAACGTGCCGGGCGTGGCCGGAACCTGGAAGGACCTCACCGACAACGTCAACTCCATGGCCTCGAACCTCACCGGCCAGGTCCGCAACATCGCCGAAGTCACAACCGCCGTAGCTCGCGGCGACCTTTCCCGCAAGATTACCGTCGACGTGAAGGGCGAAATTCTCGAGCTGAAAAACACCATCAACACCATGGTGGACCAGCTGAACGCCTTCGCCGGCGAAGTTACGCGCGTGGCCCGCGAAGTCGGCACCGAAGGCAAGCTCGGCGGTCAGGCCCTGGTCCCCGGAGTGGCCGGGACATGGAAAGATCTCACCGACTCGGTGAACTTCATGGCCGGCAACCTAACCGGACAGGTACGCAACATCGCAGAAGTCGCTACGGCCGTAGCCCGCGGCGACCTTTCCCGCAAGATCACCGTCGACGTGAAGGGCGAAATTCTCGAGCTGAAAGACACCATCAACACCATGGTCGACCAGCTCAACGCCTTCGCCGGCGAAGTCACGCGCGTGGCTCGCGAAGTGGGTACCGACGGCAAGCTTGGCGGCCAGGCGGTGGTCCCCGGTGTGGCCGGAACGTGGAAGGACCTCACCGACAACGTGAACTTTATGGCCAGTAACCTCACGGGCCAGGTCCGTAACATCGCCGAAGTGGCGACGGCTATTGCCAACGGTGATCTTTCGCGCAAGATCACGGTCGACGTCTCGGGCGAAATTCTCCGGCTCAAAGAGACCATCAACACGATGGTGGACCAGCTGAACCGTTTCGCCGGCGAAGTTACGCGCGTTGCGCGCGAAGTCGGCACCGAAGGCCGTCTCGGCGGTCAGGCCAACGTGCCCGGCGTGGCGGGAACCTGGAAGGACCTTACCGACTCAGTGAACTTTATGGCCGGCAACCTCACCGGTCAGGTCCGAAACATCGCCGAGGTGACGACGGCCGTAGCCCGCGGCGATCTTTCCCGCAAGATTACCGTCGACGTGAAGGGCGAAATTCTGGAGCTGAAAAACACCATCAACACCATGGTCGACCAGCTCAATGCCTTCGCCGCAGAAGTCACCCGCGTGGCTCGCGAAGTGGGCACCGAAGGCAAGCTGGGCGGCCAGGCCGAAGTACCCGGAGTGGCCGGAACCTGGAAGGACCTCACCGACAACGTCAACTCCATGGCCTCGAACCTCACCGGCCAGGTCCGCAACATCGCCGAAGTGGCCACCGCAATTGCCAACGGCGACCTTTCCCGCAAGATTACCGTCGACGTCCGCGGCGAAATCCTCCAGCTGAAAGAAACGCTCAACACCATGGTGGAGCAGCTCCGCTCCTTCGCTGCCGAAGTGACCCGCGTGGCCCGCGAGGTCGGCTCGGAAGGGCGGCTCGGTGGACAGGCGAACGTGCCCGGCGTGGCCGGCACCTGGAAGGACCTCACTGACTCAGTGAACGCCATGGCCGGAAACCTGACCGCGCAGGTCAGAAACATTGCCGAAGTGACGACCGCTGTGGCCCGCGGCGACCTCTCGCGCAAGATCGCGGTCGATGTGAAGGGCGAGATTCTCGAGCTCAAGAATACGATCAACACGATGGTCGATCAGCTGAACGCCTTCGCCGGCGAAGTGACGCGCGTGGGCCGCGAAGTCGGCACCGAAGGCAAGCTGGGCGGCCAGGCCAACGTGCCGGGCGTGGCCGGAATCTGGAAGGACCTCACCGACAACGTGAACGTGATGGCCAGTAACCTGACTGAGCAGGTGCGCGGCATCGTGAAGGTCGTCACCGCGGTGGCCAACGGCGACCTGAAACAGAAGCTCACCGTCAACGCCAAGGGCGAAGTAGGCGCGCTGGCCGAAACCATCAACAGCATGACGGACACCCTGGCCACATTTGCCGATCAGGTGACCACGGTGGCGCGCGAAGTCGGCGTCGAAGGCCGCCTCGGCGGTCAGGCCAACGTGCCCGGCGCTGCCGGAACCTGGAAGGACCTGACCGGCAACGTAAACCTGCTGGCCGACAACCTCACGAATCAGGTGCGTGCCATCGCCGAAGTGGCCACCGCAGTCACCAAGGGCGACCTGACCCGCTCGATTCAGGTGGAAGCCCGCGGGGAAGTGGCAGAGCTGAAGGACAACATCAACACGATGATTGACAACCTGCGGCTCACCACCGACCGCAACACCGAGCAGGACTGGCTGAAGACCAACCTGGCTCGCTTCACCGGCATGCTGCAGGGGCAGCGCGATCTCGTTACCGTCGGCCGTATGCTGCTCTCCGAACTCGTCCCGCTGGTCAACGCGCAACAGGGCGTCATCTATCAGACCGAGAGCCAGGCTGAGACCGAAGACCTCAGCGGCCTCGTCCTGCTCTCCGCATTCGCCAACGTCCACGACGGTTACAACCGCGAGGTTGGCGTGGGCGAAGGCCTCATTGGCCAATGCGCCGCGGAAAAACGCCGCATGCTCATTACTGAGATTCCGGAGACCGCAGTCCCCATCCGCTCCGGCCTGTTCGAAACCGTCCCACGCAATGTGATCGTGCTGCCGGTGCTCTTCGAAGATCGCGTGAAGGCAGTCATCGAATTGGCCAGCCTCAGCAACTTCACAGCATCACACCTGGCCTTCCTCGACCAACTCACTTCGTCGATCGGCATCGTGCTCAACTCCATCGAAGCCACGATGCAGACCGAGGCGCTGCTGAAGCAGTCGCAACAGCTGGCCGGCGAGTTGCAGACGCAACAGAAGGAGCTGCAGCAGACCAACGAGCAGCTGGCGCAGAAGGCCCAGCAGCTGGCCGAACAGAACTCCGAAGTGGAACGCAAGAACCAGGAGATCGAGCAGGCCCGCCGCGCGCTCGAAGAAAAGGCACGCGAGCTGGCGCTCACCTCGAAGTACAAGTCGGAATTCCTGGCCAACATGTCGCACGAGCTGCGCACGCCGCTGAATTCGATTCTCGTACTCGGCCAGCAGCTCGCCGAAAATCCCGATGGCAATCTCAGCGGACGCCAGGTCGAATTCGCGCGCACCATCCACGGCGCCGGCACCGACCTGCTCAACCTGATCAGCGACATCCTCGACCTCTCCAAGATCGAATCCGGAACCGTCTCGGTCGAGCCCGAAGAGCTGTTCTTCGGCAGCCTGCTCGAAGCGGTCTCTCGGCCGTTCCGCCACGAGGCGGAAAACCGCAAGCTGTTCTTCGAGGTCAAGGGCGATCCGCGGCTGGGCCGCAGCCTCGTCACCGATCCTCGCCGCCTGCAGCAGGTGCTCAAGAACCTGCTCTCCAACGCCTTCAAGTTCACTGAGCAGGGTGGCGTGCGGCTCACCGTTTCCAGCGCACAGTCCGGCTGGAGCGGCGATCATCCGATCCTGTCGGGCGCCGGATCCGTGGTGGCCTTTGAGGTTTCCGATACCGGGATCGGAATCCCATCGGAGAAACAGCGCATCATCTTCGAGGCCTTCCAGCAGGCAGATGCCGGGACGAGCCGCAAGTACGGAGGCACCGGCCTTGGGCTCGCCATCAGCCGCGAGCTGGCCAGTCTGCTGGGCGGTGAAATCCAGCTGCGCAGCACGCCCAGCAAGGGCAGCACCTTTACACTCTACGTGCCGCAAACCTATGTTGGTCCCGCGGCGGCTCCGCTGCCGGAAAAGCACGGCGCTTCGTCCTTCACGGCGCCCGTCTTCCTCGCGAATCCTGTCGTATCGGAACAGGTGACGGCCATCGAGGACGACCGTGAGAATCTCCAGGAAGGCGATACAGTCCTGATGATCGTTGAAGACGATCCGCACTACGCGCGCGTGATCGCCGATCTTTCGCACGATAAAGGCTTCAAGGTTCTCTGCGCTATGACGGGCGCCGAAGCGCTGGCTCTGGCCCGTGAATACAATCCTTCCGCCATCTCTCTGGACGTCTTCCTGCCAGACATGCTCGGCTGGACCGTCCTCAACCACCTGAAGCAGGATGCGCGCACCCGGCACATTCCTGTGCAGATGCTCACGCTCGACGACGATCGCCGGCACGGCCTCTCGCGTGGCGCCTTCGCCTTCGTCAACAAACCTACTTCTACCGAGGGCCTCGAAGCGGCTCTCACTCGCATTCGCGACTTCTCGCAGCCCCGCCGCAAGCGCCTGCTCGTGGTGGAAGACAATCCTGCCGAGCAGCTGAGCATTCGCGAATTGCTCTGGCACGACGACATTGACATCGACGTGGTCGATTCCGGAACTGCGGCTCTGGAGCGGCTCGGCGAATCCAGCTACGACTGCGCGGTGCTCGATCTGCGGCTGCCCGACATGAGCGGCTTCGAAGTTCTCGATCAACTGCGCGACAACGAAAAGCTCAGAGACCTGCCCGTGGTCGTTTTCACTGGGCGCGAGCTCAGCCCCGAAGAGGATTCCCGCCTGCACATGCTGGCGCGGAGCGTGGTGGTCAAGGACGTCGAATCCCCCGAGCGGTTGCTGGATGAGACGGCTTTGTTCCTGCATCGCGTGGTGGCCGACCTGCCGCCCGACAAGCAGCGCATGCTGGACCGCCTGCACCAGTCCGATGAGGCGCTCTTTGGCCGCAAGGTGCTGATCGTCGACGACGATGTCCGCAATATCTTCGCGCTTTCCAGCGTTCTGGAGCGGCGCGGGATGACGGTGCTGACGGCCGGAACGGGACGCGAAGCCATTGCGACCATTGAGTCGACGTCGGATCTGGCCATCGTCCTCATGGACATCATGATGCCGGAGATGGATGGATACGAAACGATGCAGGTGATTCGACAGAATGCTTCGCTGCGGCGGCTGCCCATTATTGCGCTGACTGCCAAAGCCATGAAGGGTGACCGCGAGAAGTGCCTCGAAGCGGGCGCTTCGGAATATCTTGCCAAGCCGGTGAATACCGAGCAGTTGCTCTCGGCACTGCGCATGTGGTTGCATCGCTGAATGAGGAGGAAGACCGGGCTCGGAGAGACGATGACTGTGGACGAGAAAGTCAACATCCTCATGGTGGATGACCAGCCGGCCAAGCTGCTCAGCTACGAGGTGATCCTCGCCGATCTTGGCGAGAATCTCATCAAGGCCACGTCCGCCAGAGAAGCGCTCAACATTCTGCTCAAGACCGATATTGCGGTCGTGCTGATGGATGTGAGCATGCCGGAGCTGGACGGTTTCGAGCTGGCGGACATGATCCGCGAGCATCCGCGGTTTGGCAAGACAGCCATCATCTTTATTTCCGGCGTTCACCTCACTGACTCCGACAAGATCAACGGCTACCGCCGCGGCGCGGTCGACTATATCTCCGTTCCCGTGATCCCTGAAGTTCTGCGCGCCAAGATCGGCGTCTTCGTGGAGTTGCATCGCAAGACGCACCAGCTGCAGCGGCTGAATGCCGACCTCGAACGCCGCGTTACCGAGCGCACCGAGGAATTACGCCAGAGCGAAGCCCACCATCGTGAGCGCGCGGAGCTGCTGGAGCTGGCGACGGAGGCCATCATCGTCCGCGATCTGGAAGGATCGATTCGCTTCTGGAACTCCGGCGCGGAGGCCTTGTACGGCTGGCACAGCGATGAAGTCCAGGGCTTGAACCTGCACCAGATGCTGCGCACCGCTTTTCCCGTGCCACGCGATGAAGTTGACCGAGCATTGCACGCGAGAAAGGCCTGGGAAGGGAACCTGACTGTGCGGGCGCGCGACGGCCGCGAGCTCATTGTTTCCACCCGCAAGGTGCTCAATCGCGAGGGCGATGCGATTCTGGAGATCCACCGCGATATCACCGCCCAGATGCAGGCTGAGGAAGCTCTGCGCCAGGCGGAGAAGCTCGCCGCCATGGGCCGGGTCGCGGGAATCATCGCGCACGAAATCAACAACCCGCTCGAGGCTATCACCAACGCCTTTTACCTGCTGCGCAATCATCCATCGCTGGACGACGAAGCTCGCTACTACGCCGGGCTAGCGGAGCAGGAACTGCAGCGTGCCGCGCATATCACGCGGCAGACGCTCAGTTTCTATCGCGACTCGCGCCAGCCAATCGCCGTTTCTGTTACCGACCTTCTCGATAACGTGATCGAACTCCAGCAGCGGCCCATCCTTGGCAACCGGATCACACTGGAGAGGAAATACTCATCTACGGGAATAGTGCGCGGGTTCCCCGGCGAGCTTCGCCAGGTTTTTCTCAATCTCATCAGCAATGCGATTCAGGCTATGCCTGCAGGTGGAACGCTTCGGCTCCGCGTGGCGGAAGTCACGGACCGCTCCACCCAGCGGCGCGGGATCGCCATCTCGGTTACGGACACCGGAAACGGAATCCGCCGCGAAGATGTGAAACGCCTTTTCCAGCCGTTTTTCACCACGAAATCTGCGAAGGGCACGGGCCTCGGCCTCTGGATCAGCAAGGGCATCATCCAGAAATACGAAGGCACTATCGGCTTTCGCAGCCTCTACACGCTGCGGGGAACCCGTACCTGCTTCCGCGTCTTCCTGCCGCTCGCAGGAGACATTGCGGTTGGCGACTCGGTGAAAGAACCGGATATCAACACCAACGACCCCGTGCGCGCCATCGCCTGATCCTTACACGGCATTCGTAGCGGCCGACGCCGCCACGACCAGGACTATTGGGCGGTGAGCCTGGCTTTTACCAGCTCGCTGAGCTGCCGCCCATCGGCGCGCGCACCGGCAGCCAGGACCTTTGCCTGCACCGCCTTCATGGCCGGGCCCATGTCGCGGGATCCGAAATTCTGGCCCGCCAGCGCTTCTTCCACGAGCTTCTTCAGGTCCTCCTCTCCTAAAGTTTTGGGCATGTAGCTTTCGATAAGCACAATTTCCCGCGCCTCTTTCGCGGCCAGTTCGGGACGATTGCCTTTTGTGAACTGCTCAATCGAGTCCTTGCGCTGGTTGATCATAGTGGCGAAAACCTGCTGCGCCTCGGCGTCGGTCAGCGCAGCGCGCTTCTCGATCTCGCGATTCTTGAGCGCTGCCTTCATCATGCGCAGCGTGGACGTGCGCTCCACGTCGTGCGCCTTCATCGCCGCCACCATGTCGTGATCGACCTGTTTTGTGAGCTCCATCCCCGCATCCATCCCTTCCGACCCACCTATTATAGGGACCCGCTGCGGTCCCGCCTGGGCGCTAAAATCTGATGGAGGGCTTTCGCCATTATGATTCGGAAGACGCGACTCTTTACCCCCGGTCCGACCCCGCTGCTGCCGGCTGCGCAATTTGCGATGGCTGCCGCAGATATTCATCACCGCACGCCGGAGTTTCGGGCTCTTTACGAGCGCGTGCTCGCCCAGCTGAAAACCTTCGTCGGCACAAAGAACGATGTGCTCCTCCTCGCCTCCTCCGGCACGGGCGCCATGGAAGCTTCCGTGTCCAATCTCACCTCGCCCGGAGATCGGGTCCTCGTCCTCTCCGCAGGAAAATTCGGCGAGCGGTGGGAATCTCTCGCGAAGGCCTTCGGTTGTCAGGTCGACCTGGTCGCCGCTCCTTACGGAGAGACCTTCTCCCTCGATGCGATTAAAAAGGCTCTGCGCCCAGACACGCGTGCCGTCTTCGTTCAGGCCACCGAATCCTCCACCGGCGCCCGCCACGATATCGAAGCGATCGGCAAACTCCTGAAGGAATCAGGAAGCGATGCGCTGCTCATCGTCGACGCCATCACCGGCCTCGGCACAACCCACCTCGACGTGGAAGCGTCGGGCGTTGACGTCATCATCGGCGGCTCGCAGAAAGCGGTCATGATTCCTCCCGGCCTCGCGTATCTGAGCCTAAGCGATCGCGCGTGGAAAGCCGCGGAGACCTCGAAGAATCCACGCTATTATTTCGATCTTCGCAAGGAGCGGAAAAACGCGCATAAGGGCGAATCCTCGTATACACCGGCTGTGGCGCTGATCGCCGCCCTGGGCGCGGCTCTGGACTACATTGCCGCCCAGGGCGGAGGCGATCTGGCTGCGGGCCGCGAGGCTCTGATCGAGAACGCGGAAACCTGCGCTGCCATGACGCGCGCCGCTGTAACGGCTCTGGGCCTGACACTCTTCGCGCCAACTGCACCGTCCGCTGCGGCCACGGCAATTTTGCCTCCTGCCGACGTTGACTCCGGAATGATTGTCAAGGAGCTCAAGCGCCGTTTCGCCGCCATCGTCACCAACGGCCAGGGCGAGATGAAAGGCAAAATCTTCCGCATCGCGCACATCGGCCTCTTCGATTACATGGACACCATCGCGATCCTTGCAGCGCTGGAGCAGGTGGCCGCCACGTCGCTCCATTTGCCCGGCTTCGCTTTCGGCAACTCGCTGGCCGCCGCGCAGCGGATCTACGCCGAGCGCTCGGCCGAGCCCGCTGCCCTGAAGGCCGGTGAGCCGGAACTGGCCCACGCCTGAGTGTTCTCTGACCCACGAAAGGGAGAAATGAAAGTAGTTCTCGCGGAAAAAGTCTCTCCGGCGACTCTGGCGGTCTTTGAGTCCGAGCCAGGATGGAAGATTCTGACCCACGATCAGGTAAAGGATTTGGCCGAAGCGGTCGCCGATGCCGATGCTCTCGTCGTCCGCTCTGCGGTACAGGTAGACGACGCCCTGATGGCTGCCGCGCCGAAGCTTCGCGTCATCGGCCGCGCCGGCGTGGGCGTGGACAACATCGACGCCGACGCAGCCACCCGCCGAGGCATTGTGGTGATGAACACGCCGGGCGCGAACGCCATCGCGGTCGCCGAGTTGGCCATGGGCCTGATGATCGCACTCGCTCGCCAGCTTCCCCGTGCCGACGCCACGATGCACGCCGGCAAATGGGAGAAGAAGTCCCTGCAGGGAAGCGAGCTCCGCGGCAAGAAGCTGGGCATTCTCGGCCTCGGGCGCATTGGCCTCGAAGTCGCCCGCCGCGCGCGCAACTTCGGCATGGAGCTGCTGGGCCACGACCCCTTCGTCTCGGCTTCAATCGCGCGCGAGAACGCGATCCGCCTCGCGTCAGCGGAAGAATTGTTTTCGCTCGCCGACTACCTTACCCTCCACGTCGGGCTCACACCGCAAACCACCGGCATCATCAACGCCGCCACGCTCGCCACTATGAAAAACGGCGTGCGCATCATCAACTGTGCTCGCGGGGAGCTCGTGGTCGAAGCCGATCTCGCTGAAGCCCTCAAAGCCGGCCAGGTTGCGGGCGCGGCGCTCGACGTCTTTCATGAGGAGCCTCCGAAGAACTCGCCCTTCGCCTCGCTCGGCAACGTGATTCTCACGCCGCACATCGCCGGTTCAACCGCCGAGGCCCAGGAAGCGGTTGGCGTGCAGATCGCCCTCCAGGTCCGCGAGTACCTCAAATCCGGTATCGCGCAAAACGCCGTCAACCTGCCGTCTCTCACTCACGAGGAATACGAGGAACTGGCACCGTGGATGACGCTCGCGGAACGCCTCGGCACCTTCCTCGCGCATGTTCCGCGGGGCAGCATCGAGAGCATCGAGATCACCTACCATGGCCGCCTGGCGGAAACCAAAACCGAGCTGATCCGCAACTGCGCCATCGCCGGCGTCCTCGGTCATCTGGAACAGGTGAACCGCATCAACGCTGCTTCGGTCGCCGCCGAGCGAGGCATTCGCCTCCACGAGGAGAAAAAGGAATCCCCGATGAGTGGCGCCGGCAGCGTTCTGCAGTTGACTCTCCACACGAGCGAGACCAGTATGTCTTCAAGCGGCGCGGTTCTGAACGGTTACTCGCCTCGCCTGCTGCACCTCGATGGCATCGACATTGAAGCACCGCTGCAGGGAACGCTCATCACCATCCGCAACAAAGACGTGCCTGGCGTCATCGGCCGCATCGGCACCATCCTCGGCGAGCATCAGGTCAACATCGCCAACTTCGCCCTCGGCCGCTCCAACGGACGCGACGCGAAGCCCGCCACTGCGCTTGCCGTCGTGCAGGTAGATGGCATTGTCACCGACGCTGTGCTGCAGGAGCTGCGCGCCGTTCCTGCCATCACCGGAGTCCGCCTCGTTACGCTGTAGAAGCGAGCCGGTAAAATAGAAACAGGCATTTAAAACCCCAGAGGAACCCGCTTCGTGCCGCTTTACGAATATCGCTGCAAAGACTGCGGACATCAGTTTGAGAAGATCCAGAGCTTCAGCGCTCCTGATGAAAAGGAGTGCCCCGTTTGCCACGGCCCCCTTGAGCGCCTGATCTCTGCTTCGGCCATCCAGTTCAAAGGATCGGGCTGGTACGCCACCGACTACGCCTCGAAACCCACTTCGAAGAAGGCTTCGGCCAGCGACGGTGACGGCAAGTCCGCTGACACATCTTCAGGCAACAAATCTTCAGGGGAAAAATCCGCAACACCGTCGTCGGACAAGGGCACGTCTTCCGGCTCGTCTGCGGCCTCCACGTCCTCGACCACCAAAAGCGACTAGCTCGTCGGCTGACCTTCCATCTGGCCTTCCAGCTGCGTTGCCAGGTCTTCCCACTCGCTGTTCAGCGACGCTTGCCGCTCTCGCAAAACCTCCAGTACGGTTGACAGCCGCTGCGTTTCTTCCTGGCTCACATAGACGGCCAACGCCTGCTCGGCTTCAGCCACCCAGCTATCCACGCGCGGCATTTCCGCCTCGACCGCCGCCAGCCGCTCCTGCATCTGCCGCAGCTTGATGGGGTTCACCCGCTTGGTCTTCTCCGGAGTCTCGGAAACTGCAGGTGGCGGCAAGTCCGGCACAGGCTCCGCGACCGCCGTCGTCGCTGCAGCAAGAGCCTGTGCGCCCCCTTCCTTTCGCCACAAATAATCTTCGTAGTTGCCCGGATAGACGTTGACTCGCGATCCACATGATGGATCCTCGACGTTGCGCTCTACCTCGAACACCTTTTGTGCCAGGCCATCGATGAAATAACGGTCGTGCGAGACGAAGATCACCGTCCCGTTAAATTTCCCGATCGCCTCCAGCAGCACATCTTTCGCGCGCAGGTCCAGGTGGTTCGTGGGCTCGTCCAGCAGCAGGAAATTTGCCGGGCTCACCAGAATCCGCGCCAGCGCGTAGCGGTTGCGCTCGCCGCCGGAGAGCACCCCCAGAGGCTTGAAGACATCATCGCCGGAGAACAGGAAGCAGCCCAGCAAACTACGCAGGTCTTTCTCCGCGACCTTCGGCGCCGCACGGCCCATATCCTCCAGCATCCGCGCTTCCGGATCGAGCACCTTGTACTGATCCTGCGCGAAGTACTCCGCCACCACGTTGTGCCCCAGCTTCAGCGTTCCCGTCGCCGGCGACTCCTGCCCGGAGAGCAGCCGGATCAGCGTCGACTTGCCCGCGCCGTTGACGCCCACCAGCGCGATCCGATCTCCACGCTCGATGGTGAAGTTCACGTTCTCGAGCACGCGCTTCTCGCCATACCGCATCGAGAGCCCAGCAACCTCCACTACGTTTCTCCCGGAAGGCGGAGGCTGCGGAAACGAAAAATGCGGCACCGGCTCGTCGAGCGGAATCTCGATCCGCTCAATCTTGTCGAGTTCCTTAATCCGGCTCTGCACCTGCTTCGCCTTCGTCGCCTGATAACGGAATCGGCTGATGAACGCCTCGAGATGGTCAATGTGTTCGCGCTGATTCTTATACGCCGACTCCAGCTGCGCCCGCCGCTCGGCTTTCTGCGTGAGGTATTTCTCGTAGTTGCCGTGGTAAAAATGCAGGCCCTTGTTCCATATCTCGATAATCTTGTTCACGGTCACATCCAGAAAATACCGGTCGTGCGAGATAAGGATGTAGCCGTTGGGCCATGTGACCAGGTAATTCTCGAGCCAGTTTCTCGTCTCCAGATCCAGGTGGTTCGTTGGCTCGTCGAGCAGCAACAGATCTGGTTTTTCCAGCAGCAGTTTCGCCAGCGCGATGCGCATCTGCCATCCACCGGAAAATTCCTCGGTCCGCCGCGTCCAGTCTTCTTTTGAAAACCCGAGCCCGGTGAGCACAGTGCCCACTTGCGCGTCCAGCGCATAAACATCGTGGTGTCGAAGCCGTCCTTCCACGTGCGAATACCGATCCGCAGCAGATTCATACTCGGCGCTCGCCGGGTCGAGTTCGGCCAGCTTGTGGGCCAGCGCCTCAAACTCCTGCTCCATCGCCCGCAGTTCATCAAAAACCGTCAGGCATTCCTCGAAAACCGTCCTGCCGGAAAGGGCCAGGCCATCCTGCGGAAGATATCCGATGGTCATGCCCTTCATACGCTGCATCGAGCCGTAGTCGAGCGATTCCATCCCGCCCAGAATTTTCATCAGCGTCGACTTGCCCGTGCCGTTCGCACCCACCAGCGCGGTCTTCTCCGTCGGAGTGATCAGCCAGTCTGCGTTTTCGAAAAGGAGCCGGGGGCCGAAACGCTTCCCCGCACCGGAGAGTTGCAGCATATCTCCATTTTATCGGAGCACGGTCGACGACCCTTCGACCCCGATGGGTTACATCGCGTTACTCACGCGTAAACGCAGGGAACGAAAACCACCAGCAAAATCGATTTTTCCCGCTTGCTCTTTGCTGGAGGGGCGACTAAATTTAGCTCGCCGCACCAACAATTCGCTTGATCCTCTTCTTTTCCAAACCGCACTAGCTCAGGAATGGTCTTCATGAAGAAGCAATCGCCAGTCGCCAGGAAATCCGCTCGCAATGCTGCGCCCGCCTATAACAATCCGAACCTCTCTTCGGCGCGCCGCACACAGGATCTCCTTGCCCGCATGACCCTCGAGGAAAAAGCTGCGCAGATGCTTTGCGTCTGGCAGGAGAAGGCCCAAAAACTCGTCGACGACCAAGGCAACTTCGACCCAACGAAAGCGAAGCGCGCGTTTCGCGATAAGCGCGGCCTCGGCCAGGTGGGCCGGCCCAGCGACGCGGGCGGCGGCCGCAATGCTCGTCAGATGGCTGAGCTCACCAACGCCATCCAGAAGTTCTTCCTCGAGAATTCGCGTCTCGGCATCCCAGTTATGTTCCATGAGGAATGCCTGCACGGCCACGCGGCTCCCGACGGCACCAGCTTTCCTCAGCCCATTGCGCTGGGCGCGACCTTCAATCCCGAACTGGTCGAATCTCTCTTCACCATGACGGCGCTGGAGGCGCGGCTGCGCGGCGCCCATCACGCTCTCACGCCGGTTGTCGACGTGGCGCGCGAACCCCGCTGGGGGCGGGTGGAAGAAACCTACGGCGAAGACCCATTCCTGGTCTCGCGCCTCGGCATCGCCGCTGTTCGCGGGTTCCAGGGCGATCGCAATTTCCGCGGCAAGCGCCGCATTCTCGCCACACTCAAGCATTTTGTCGGCCACGGCCAGCCGGAATCCGGCATGAACTGCGCCCCGGCGAACGTCTCGCTGCGCGTTCTGCGCGAAACTTTCCTGTATACCTTTCGCGAGGCACTGCGCGAAGCTGGCGCGGTCACTATCATGGCCTCGTATAACGAAGTCGACGGCGTCCCCTCGCACGCCAGCAAGTGGCTGCTGCGCGACGTTCTCCGCAAGGAATTCGGCTTCAAAGGCTTCGTCGTTTCGGACTACTACGCCATCTGGGAACTCGGCTACCGCCCCGACACGCACGGCCACTTTGTCGCGAAGGACAAGAAAGAATCCTGCGCGCTGGCCGTCAACGCCGGCGTCAACATCGAGCTGCCCGATCCGGACTGCTACCTCTATCTCGTCGAGCTGGTAAAGAAGGGCGTGCTCAAAGAGTCGCAGCTCGATGAGTTAGTCGCACCCATGCTCTTCTGGAAATTTGAAATGGGTCTCTTCGACGATCCCTATGTCGACCCTGCCGAGGCCGAGCGCATCGCCGGCTCAGAACCGCACCGCGCGCTCGCCCACACCGCCGCCCGCGAAGCGATTACGCTGCTCAGGAACGACAACAACGTCGCGCCTCTCGACCTGAGCAAAATCAAAGCCATCGCGGTCATCGGTCCCAACGCCAACCGCACGCTGCTTGGCGGCTACAGTGGCGTGCCAAAGCATGAAGTAACGGTCCTCGAGGGAATTCAGGCCAAAGTCGGCAAGCGCGCGAAAGTGCTCTACAGCGAGGGCTGCAAGATCACGATCGGCGGTTACTGGAATGAGGACAAAGTCGCCCCTTCCGACCCCGAAGAAGACCGCCGGCAGATCGCCGAGGCGGTCAAAGTCGCGAAAAAGGCCGACGTCATCATCCTCGCGATCGGCGGCAACGAGCAGACGTCACGCGAAGCGTGGAACCTGCAGCACATGGGCGACCGCACCAGCCTCGACCTCATCGGCCGCCAGGACGAACTGGTCGAAGCCATGGCCGCGCTGGGCAAGCCGGTCATTGCTTTTCTCTTCAACGGCCGGCCGCTTTCCATCAACCACCTCATCGCGCACGTTCCGGTCATTTTTGAGTGTTGGTATCTGGGCCAGGAGACAGGCCACGCCATCGCCGATGTGCTCTTCGGCGACTACAACCCGGGCGGTAAGTTGCCAATCTCTTTCCCGCGGTCCGCGGGCCACTTGCCTGTTTTCTACAACTACAAGCCTTCAGCACGTCGCGGCTATCTTTTCGATGACGTCTCGCCACTTTTCGCATTTGGCTATGGCTTGAGCTACACGACTTTCTCCGTCGCCAATCCTCGACTTACAAAGAAAAAGATCCATACCACAGGTTCAACCCAGGTTCTGGTCGACGTCACCAACACCGGCAAGCGCGAAGGTGAGGAAGTGATCCAGCTTTATATTCGCGACTTGGTCAGCTCCGTCACCCGTCCGATCAAGGAGCTGAAAGGCTTCCGCAAGGTTTCACTGCAGCCTGGCGAAACCAGGACTGTCGCGCTCGACATCACGCCGGATTCGCTGGCATTTTTCGACGTCAACATGAGATACGTCGTCGAGCCGGGAGATTTTGAAATCATGGTCGGCACTTCTTCCCGCGACGTTGACCTTCAGAAGCTGAACCTGCGGGTAAGTAAGTAGGCGCCTGGTGCGGCTGCCGGGAAGCAAATCCCCAGCCGCAAGAGAAATGAGATCCGTATGATCCAGAAACTTTCAACCGGCGAAAAGATCGGCTATGCCCTGGGCGACATGGCCGCTAACTTCATCTTCCAGGCCATGCTGGCCCTGCAGCTCAGCTACTACGTCGATACCTTCGGCCTCACCGCTGCGCAGGCGGGCACACTGTTTCTCGTCGTTGGACTTGTCGCCGCAGCCTTCAACCCGGTCATGGGCGTCATTGCGGACCGCACGAACACACGCTGGGGGAAGTTTCGTCCCTGGCTGCTCTGGACCGCGCTCCCTTTCGGCATCATCGGCGTCCTCACCTTTACTACACCCAGCCTCAGCCTATCCGGGAAGCTCATCTACGCCTGGACCACCTACCTTCTTCTGCGTCTCATTTACGCAGTTAATAATGTCCCGTATGCGTCGCTCACTGGGGTCCTCACCGGCGATCCCGACGAACGCACCAGTATTGCTTCCTGGCGCCAAATCTTTGCCAACTTAGCCGGGTTCATTGTTCAAAGCCTCGCCATCCCCATGGTCGCCTTCTTCGGTCGCGGGAACGACGCGCGCGGCTATCAGATCACCATGGGTATCCTCTCCATCCTGAGCGTAATCTTTTTTGTCATCGCTTTCTTTGTGACCAAAGAGCGGATTCAGCCTGACCCGCAGCAAAAAACATCCCTTACCCGGGACCTTTCTGACCTTTTCAAAAATGGACCCTGGATCGTGCTTTTTCTCGTTACCACCTTTTACTTCATGGCCATTGCCATTCGCGGCAGCGTGATGCTGCCCTACTTTAAATATGTCGCCGGCAACGAACGCCTCTTCAGCTGGTTCAACGGCTTCGGACTGGCCTCACTCATCCTCGGCGTCGCGGTCTCCACTCCTATCTCGGTGCGACTGGGCAAGCGCCGTCTTTTTATCCTCAGCATGGTGCTTACCGGCATATTTAATATGGCGGTTCTGGTTTTGCCTCCGACTGCGACTGTCGCCATCATCGCGTCGGAAGTGCTGCGCCAGTTCTGCTATGGAACTTCGGGCCCGCTCATCTGGGCGATGATGGGCGATGTTGCCGACTACGGCGAGTGGAAGACCGGTCGCCGCGCAACGGGCACCGTCACTGCCGCAGTGGTATTCGCCCTCTGGGTCGGCCTCGCGCTGGGCGGCGCCATTGCCGGCTGGCTTTTTGCTTTCTACGGCTATGTCTCCAACGTTGCGCAAACCGCGCATGCGCTAACCGGCATTCGTCTCACTGCAGGGCTTTACGCAGCGCTCGCGTTCTTCGCGGTTGCAGCCTGTCTCTTCTTCTATCCCATCTCGCGGCAGATCAACAGAACCATTTCCGATGACCTGGCTGAGCGGCGCAAACTTTACACCCCGCTCACTAACCCGTCATCACGTTAGTCCTGGGAGTATTCCATGCGAGCTTCGCCGTCGTTCCGATCCGCGACATTCGTTGCAGCTATTTTGGTGAGCCTCACCGCGACCGCCAGGGCGCCCAGTTCGCTGAAAGCTGCTTACAAGAACGACTTCTACATCGGCGCTGCCATCGACACTGCACAAATCACCGGCCAGGACACGCGCGAAGACGCCATCATCACGGAGCAGTTCAACTCCATCTCGCCCGAAAACTGCCTTAAGTGGGAGAACGTCCATCCGCAGCCGGAGAAGTACGACTTCGCTATCCCCGACCAGTACGTCGCGTTCGGCGAGAAGCACCACATGTTCATCGTTGGGCACAATCTGGTCTGGCACAATCAGGTGCCGCCCTGGGTTTTCCGCGACGACAAAGGCAATCTCCTTTCTCGTGACGCTCTGCTCGCCCGTCTGCGTGAACACATCCACACCGTCGTCGGCCGCTACAAAGGCCGCATCCAGAGCTGGGACGTTGTCAACGAAGCTTTGAACGAAGACGGAACCATGCGGCAGTCTCTCTGGGAAAAAATCATCGGCGACGACTACATCGCCAAAGCCTTTGAGTACGCACACGAGGCTGACCCCAACGCGCACCTCAATTACAACGACTACAACCTCGAGAACGAAGCCAAGCGCAACGGCGCCATCGCCCTGGTCACAAAACTAAAAAACGAAGGCGTCCCCATCAGCACCGTCGGCCTCCAGGGGCACGACAGCCTCGACTGGCCCACCACCGAGCAACAGGACGCGACCATTTCCGCCTTCGCCAAACTCGGCGTCAAAGTCGCTATCACCGAGCTCGACATCGATGTTCTGCCTCGCGCCTCCCAGCAGCAAACCGCCGACGTCACGCTCAACATCGCGCAAAACCCTGTACTGAACCCGTATGTTCATGGCCTGCCCGACGCTGTGCAGCAGCAGCTCGCCCAGCGTTATGCGGATCTCTTCGGCGTTTTTCTGAAGCATCGCGACGTCGTCAACCGCGTCACATTTTGGGGCGTCACCGACGGCGACTCCTGGCGCAACGACTGGCCAGTCCGCGGCCGCACCAGCTACCCTCTGCTCTTCGATCGTGCGGCCCAGCCCAAGCCCGCTTTCTACGCGGTGATTCGCGCAGCGGGTAAGGCATAGACGCGCCATCCCGTCGCTTGACTGCAATCAGGAACGAATCCTGTCCATGACCTCGTCCAGCGCCGACTCCCACGGCGCCAGCCTCACCCCGAATCGCTCCCCCAAACGCACATTGGAGAGTACGGAGTTGCGAGGGCGCTTGGCGGGAGTCGGATATTCGCTCGAGGGAATGGGCACAACTTCGGGGTAACGCCCGTTGAGCAAGTGCCCGGCGCGTGCAAAAATCGCACGCGTAAACCCACACCACGTCGTCGAGCCAGAACAGGTCATGTGGTAGAGCCCCGCCCACTCCTCTGTCGCGCCAAACTGCCCGGCAAGCACCCCGTCAACGATGGCGCGCGTAACACGAGCGAGTTCAATGGACGCGGTGGGCGCTCCAAATTGGTCATCGACGACCGAGATCCGGTCACGCTCGCGTCCCAGCCGCAGCATCGTCAGCAAAAAGTTCTTGCCGTGCGGACCATAAACCCAGCTGGTGCGAAAGATCAAATAGCGCCCGCCCACCTCACGAATCGCCTCTTCGCCACCCAGCTTACCGGCTCCATAGGCATTCACCGGATTCGGCGCGTCGGCTTCAGTCCACGGCTCCTGCTTCGTTCCGTCGAAGACGTAGTCCGTCGAGTAATGGACGAACAGCGCTCCGCTCTCGCGCGCCTCTTCGGCAAGAATGCGGGGCGCACGCGTATTTACTGCCGCTGCGATTTCCGCTTCGGACTCAGCTCGATCAACCGCGGTATAAGCCGCGGCATTGAGGATGAGGTCCGGCTTCACTCTCCGCACCGTTGCGCGAATCTGCTCCGGCGCCGCCAGGTTCATCACGTCGCGATCAACCGCAACCATGGGGTGCGTGCCGGCGAAACTCCGCTGCAACTCGATCCCCAGCTGCCCCGCTCCGCCCGCGATCAGAATCCGCGGATGCTCACTCACGCAAATACCTCGGCATCGCGCAGGGCCGCGCCTCGATTATCCTTGTCGGAAACGATGACGTCTGCGGCATTCACCGGCCACGGGATGCCAATATCCGGGTCATTCCACCGTATCGTGCACTCGCCCTGGGGCGAATAATAATCAGTCACCTTGTACGCAAAACCCACCAGATCCGTCAGCGCCAGAAAAGCATGCCCAAAACCTTCCGGGATCCACAACATCGTTCCATTTTCCCCGGTTAGTTCCACCGCAACGTGGTGTCCAAAGCTGGCCGAACTGCGCCGCAGATCAACCGCAACGTCAAGCGCCGCGCCATGCGCCACCCGCACCAGTTTCCCCTGCGGCTGGATCACCTGATAATGGATGCCACGCAGAACATTCTTCTGCGACACCGAGAAATTATCCTGCACCCAGTTTGCCGGCAGGCCGGCCTCGGCCATCGCCCGCTGATTCCACGTTTCCTGGAAGGACCCGCGGCTGTCCCGATAAATCGTCGGGGTAAGAATAAGGACACCAGTTAAGGTTGTGGTTTCGATCTTCATCCAACTGCTTGCTCGCCTGCGAAGTAGGGCTCGCGCAGAAGGTTCAACAGGTATTGGCCGTACCCACTCTTTCGAATCGGTTCCGCCAGTCGTTCCAGTTGCTCACCCGTAATGTAACCCAGCCGGAACGCAATCTCTTCAGGGCAAGCGATCTTGAGCCCCTGCCGCCGTTCCACCGTCTGGATGAAAAGCCCCGCCTCAAACAGCGAGTCGTGCGTCCCCGTATCGAGCCACGCCATGCCGCGACTCATGATCTGCACATTCAAATGTCCCGCCTCCAGATAGCGCCGGTTCACATCCGTAATCTCCAGCTCTCCACGCGGCGAGGGTTTGAGAGAGCCGGCAATCCGCACCACCTCGTTATCGTAGAAATAAAGGCCGGTCACCGCATAGCGCGACCGCGGCTGCCTCGGCTTTTCCTCCAGACTGATCGCCCGCCCAGCGCTGTCGAACTCCACCACTCCATATCGCTCCGGATCCTGGACGGGGTAGGCAAACACCGTCGCGCCCTGTTTCAGCTGCGCCGCCTGCTGCAGCTGTTTTGAAAACGACTGCCCGTAAAAAATGTTGTCGCCGAGAATCAGCGCGCATTCGTCGTTTCCGATGAACCCGCGCCCAATCAGAAACGCCTGCGCCAGACCGTCTGGACTGGCCTGTACCGCATAGCGGATGTCGATGCCCCAGCCATGCCCGTCACCCAGCAGCTCCGCGAATCGGCCTGTATCCTGCGGTGTCGAGATCACCAGAATATCGCGCAGCCCCGCGAGCATCAGCGTGCTCAGTGGGTAATAGATCATCGGTTTGTCGTAAACCGGCAGCAACTGCTTGGAAACAACGTGAGTCACAGGATAAAGGCGCGTGCCCGATCCACCTGCCAGAATGATGCCCTTCATTTTGCGAGCCGCTCCCCGTAGTTATTCTCAATCCACTCGAGGTAAGCTCCGGTGCGCACGTTCTCCACCCACTCCAGGTTGTCCAGATACCAGCGCACCGTCCGGCGGAGGCCGCTTTCAAACTGTTCTGCGGGCTGCCACCCCAGTTCGCTCGCAATCTTATTCGCGTTAACCGCGTAGCGCCGGTCGTGACCTGGACGATCTTTGACGAATGTAATCAGCTTTCGACGCGAACCGAACTGGGCATCCGGCCGCATTTCATCTACCAGATCGCAGATCGTTGTTACCACATCGATGTTCTTCCGCTCGCTGTTGCCTCCGACGTTATAAGTCTCTCCGATGCTTCCACGCTCCAGAACCGCCCGAATGGCCGAACAGTGGTCTTCAACATACAACCAGTCGCGCACATTCGCGCCGTCGCCGTATACCGGCAGCGGCTTGCTTTCCAGCGCATTAAGAATCATCAGCGGAATCAGCTTTTCCGGAAACTGATATGGACCGTAATTGTTTGAACAGTTAGTCGTCAGCACTGGCAGCCCGTAGGTGTGATGGTAAGCACGCACCAGATGGTCCGAGGCTGCTTTCGAAGCCGCGTATGGACTATTTGGTGCGTACGGCGTCGTCTCCTTAAATGCAGGATCGTCAGGGCCAAGTGTTCCGTACACTTCATCGGTCGAGACGTGCAGAAACCGGAACCTCTTTTTATCCGACTCGTCCAGACCAGTCCAGTAAGCGCGGGCCTGCTCCAGCAGCGTGAAGGTTCCGTTGACGTTGGTCCGGACAAACTCATCCGGGCCGGTGATCGAACGGTCCACATGACTTTCCGCGGCAAAATGAACGATCGCCCGTGGCCGATGCTCGCGCAGAAGCGAGCCCACCCGTTCCCTATCGCAGATGTCGCCGCGCACCAGCCGATGACGGTCGTTTCCTTCGAGCGAAACCAGGCTTTCGGGATTCCCGGCATACGTCAACAGATCCAGGTTCACGACCGGCGAGCCGATCGTGCTAATCCAGCAAAGCACAAAATTGGATCCGATGAACCCGGCACCGCCAGTTACCAGAATTGTTTTCTGCATGAGCATTGAATCGCAATCTCGTCGTATGGTACATCACCGTGGCACTGCGCTCCGGCCCCTTACAGTCCCCAAGGGCGTCTCACACGATTAGGAGTCTCATACGCGTGTACAGACATTGGCACGTGAAACTAGGCAGCGGTGGACTGAGACAAACCTCCACCCACTCGTAGAGGTCGGGTAGCCACTCACTGGTCCGGCACGGTAAGAACCGTACGCGAACACCCAAGCTCTGAACGGACAACCGCAATCCATTGTGATGAAGACTGTCAGCAATTCTGATCTGCCACCCGCCCCGAACAGCAAAGCTGGTGGATACGGCAATCATCTTGGCAAGGAGTGCGCTTACACCAGTCAGCAGCGCCCGCCGATGTCTCTCGATCGAGCGGCCTCCCGGAGCGCTGATGTCGAACGGCGCCAAGCGCAGATACATTGCGTAAACCCGAACCCGCGCGATCATTTTGTTCAAAAACATGTGTAGAGCTTATCCCAAAAAATGACTTTGTCCCACACTTAGCCGCTTTAACTCTATTTCATCGCTCCGGGTGAAAGATCGAATTATCATCTGGCTCGGATACGCCGGGTCCTTCAGGCTACCCAACAGCAGACTTGTCAAGTACCCCCCGCGAGGCTTCGTAAGTCCGACAAATTCCCTCCTCCAGGGCCGTGCGAGCCTGCCAACCCAGTGCGTGGATGCGGCTCACATCCAGCAACTTGCGCGGTGTGCCATCCGGCTTCGAGGCATCAAATCTTATCTCGCCATCGAACTCCAGAACGCTGCAGATCAATGCAGCCAGTTCACCAATGGTCAAATCCTCACCGGTCCCGATATTGATAAGGGGTGGGGCTTCGCGACTAAGCAGTGAGTCGTATTCCGGATCCGGCAGATTGAGCAGAAAAACACAGGCTTCCGCCAGGTCGTCGCTGAACAGGAATTCCCTCCGTGGGCTACCCGTCCCCCATACTGAGATCGACCCCTGACCTTTAGTCTTAGCCTCAATTACCTTCCGCATCAGCGCCGGCAAGACATGGGAGTTAGTTGCGTCGAAGTTGTCTCCCGGCCCATACAGATTCGTAGGCATGGCGGCGATAAATTTCGTCCCATATTGCCGGTTGTAGGACCAGCACATTTCAATGCCGGCAATCTTGGCTAAAGCGTAAGCACGGTTCGTGGGCTCCAGCGGACCGGTCAGAAGATATTCTTCGCGAATGGGTTGCGGAGCGAGTTTTGGATAAATACAGCTTGAACCGAGAAATAACAGCCGCTTTACACCGTTACGATAGCAAGCGTCGATGACATTCGTCTGAATCAGGAGGTTATCGCGCAGGAAATCCGCAGGGTACACGTCATTGGCGTAGATACCCCCCACTTTGGCGGCAGCCAGAAAAACATATTCCGGCCTCTCGTCACGAAAGAATGCATCTGTCGCACTGCGATCGAACAGATCCAACTCGGCACGGGTGCGGGTCAGAATTCGGCTATAGCCCAGGAGCTCGAGGTAGCGGCAGATCGACGATCCCACCAGCCCCCGATGCCCGGCTACGAAAATGCGGCTTCCTTTTTCCATCGCGGTGCCTATTCGTGCTGGGTAAAGACAGTATAGCCGTGACGTTTTGCAAGAGCATCCTGCTCGGCCAGCTTCAGGTCCTCGCGAACCATCTCTTCAACCAGTTCTCGGAACCCGATGCGCGGGGTCCATCCCAGTTCTGTCCTTGCTTTTGATGCGTCGCCCAGCAGGGTCTCCACTTCGGTCGGCCGGTAATATCGCGGATCGACTGCAACAATAGTATTGCCCGCCCGGTCGACGCCCTTCTCCTCTGAACCTTCCCCGTGGAACTCAATTGCCATGTCGAGGAAGCTGGCAGCCAGCCGGACAAACTCACGAACGCTGTGCTGCTCGCCTGTCGCGATTACATAATCGCGCGGCTCCTTCTGCTGTAGCATCATCCACTGCATCTCAACGTAGTCACGGGCATGACCCCAATCACGCAGTGCACTTAGATTCCCCAGATACAGGCGATCCTGGAGGCCGAGCTTAATACGTGCCAAAGCGCGTGTGATCTTTCGCGTCACGAATGTCTCACCGCGCATCGGCGATTCGTGATTGAACAGGATTCCGTTACAGGCATAAATCCCATAGGCTTCGCGATAGTTAACCGTGATCCAGTACGCGTAGAGCTTGGCAACCGCATAGGGCGAACGTGGATAGAAAGGAGTCGTCTCCTTCTGCGGAGTTTCCCGAACCAACCCGTAAAGCTCGGAGGTGGAGGCCTGATAAAACCGGGTGTTGCTCTCCAGTCCGGCGGTTCGAATCGCCTCCAGAAGGCGAAGCGGGCCGAGTGCATCCGAGTTGGCGGTGTACTCCGGCTCCTCAAACGATACTTTTACGTGGCTCTGGGCGGCCAGATTGTATATCTCGTCCGGCTTTACCTTCTGCACGATGTGAATCAGGGTGCTGGAATCGGTAAGATCGCCGTAATGCAGAAAGAATCGCTGATTCGGTTCGTGCGGATCCTGGTAGAGGCGATCGATGCGCTGGGTGTTGAACAGCGAAGCTCTCCGCTTGATGCCGTGCACCTCGTATCCCTTGTTCAGCAGCAGTTCGGCCAGATAAGCACCGTCCTGCCCGGTGACGCCGGTGATCAGAGCCTTTTTCATTACTACCCAAGCCCCCTGGTTTGTGTGTCAATGCGAGCTTCTGCTGCAGTCACTGAAAGCTGAGGCTCTCTGTCAGCGGTGAGCTCGATAACATTCTTTGCTCTCACGGCCGCCTTCGGGCACGAATAACGCGAGCCGGCTCTCACACGGTGATCGCGGATTCAGAGGTCTGCATCGTGATCCCGGGCACATGGAAACCTCTATAAGGCAATCTGGATAGTTGGGTATTCCATTCCCGCCGCTTCTCGAGAAACACCACACTAAGCTGGCCCGATCCAATTTCCCACAATGGACGTCGATCGGAGAGGATGATGCCCTAACCATACCATGCCCAACGGAGTCCCAATCCGCGCCGGAAAGGCCTGGTACCTGATCCCTAAAGCCGCATCCGACCGGCCCGAATGACAAAGATTGGGTCTTCCCCGATGCGGCAAGCGCGAACGAACGATTGAAGTGAATCACGGCATTTCCGAACGATGGTGGACGCGGAAGGAATCGAACCTTCAAGCTGTCGATTAAGCCTTGCGGTCAGAATCCAGAAAAGTTTCCCTATCCGTTCCGCAACAATAACTTGCAGCTCAACAATGCCCACATCGATGGTACCGTTGGGAACGTTGTAAATGCTGAAAAATTTACGTCACCGTCCCGCGATTTTCAGGATCGACTGATCAATCGAATCGACCTCGCGCTGCCTGTGGGGTTCGTAAATCTCTGCAATCAGGCAATTTAGAAAAATGGAATCTCGCGAGATTACAAAAACTGCGAAGCGTGGATCCTCTTTTTTCCATGTGTGGGAAGGCGTCACGTTTACGTCACGTTCACGTCGCGTTTTGCCATTGCTGGCGCCCCGTCGATTCGACAGACATACCCCAAGTATTGACAAATACGCCTCTTACGGCGTGTGAGGGCTGGCCGTCAGAATCGACAGGTTGAAGGTTGACCCTGGGTTTAAAGCACTGATTTCGGTGCAACGGCAAAAAAACGTCAAAACATCGCAAAGGTCAATCTCATCGGTCACCGAAATGTGTACGACCGGATACATTTTCTAGATGTCACCGATCGGGCGCATCCTGTCTTTGTCGACGCCCCTGGCCATGCGCGAACCGGCCACTCGCGAGTCGATCCGCTCCTGTGGGGACTGCTGCCGGACAATGAGCCGGTTCTCCAGCGGTGGGCCAGCCGTTATCACGTGTCCGCGCGAAACGCCTTCCGGCTGATCGAGCATGTCGGAGAGGACTGTGCCGGCGCCGTCCAGTTCATCCAGCCGGAGCGACTGAAAACTTTCCTCAGCGAGCCAGCTTCACGAGAGCTCACCTGGCTCTCCGAAGAGGACATCGCCGAGCGTCTCGGCGCCCTGCGCGCTGATCACTGGAATTGGCGGCTGGCAACTGACGCCGGACAATTCAGCCTCGCCGGTGCTCAGGCAAAGACAGCCCTGATTTTCGACGGTAAGCGATGGGGAATACCACAGGGACGCACGCCGGCAACCCACATCCTGAAACCGCCCACCGGCCAATGGGACGGACGCACCGAAGATGAGCACTTCTGTTTAACCTTGGCCGAGCCTGCGGCCTCGTCGTTCCCAATTCACGAGTGACGCGCTCCTCGGATGAGATCGCTATCGTGATCGAGCGCTTCGACCGCGTAGAAACGGTTGACGGATGGCTGCGCGTCCATCAGGAAGATTTCCGTCAGGCTCTGGGGGTCCACCCGGCAAAGAAGTATGAATCTCAAGGCGGACCGGAGATCGGTCAAATCGGAGAATTTTACTCCGGGAGCGCTCATCAGAACCAGCCGAGGATGTCAATTCGTTTCTCGATGCATTTTCAACTGGCTCATCGCTGGCACAGACGCACATGCCAAAAACTATGCGCTTCTTCTGAGCGCCCGGGGCGCCATTCGTCTCGCGCCGTTTTACGATCTCGCCAGTGTTTTGCTCTATCGCAGTATCGATCCCAAAAGGCGAAGCTCGCCATGAAAATTGGCGGTGAATATCGTATTGCGAACATTACTCTACGGAACTGGCGAAAGCTCGTCGCAGAGATACGAGTGGATGAGAACCACCTCGTTGCTCATATCAAAACGATGGTGACCGAATTCCCCGATACGGTTTCTCAGGTCGAGAAGCAGATCAGGAACGAGGGCCTGGCACACAATCTCCTCTTGCGCCTGGTTCAGGCACTAGTCGCGATTGCCTCCATCAGATTGAGCTACTCTGGCTATAATATTTGTGTCAGCTATAACAGAGAAATATTGCACTGGTGGCATTTTCATGTATGGTCTTCGCGGGTTGATTAATCGGGTACGCATAGCTACTCAGGGACGCTCACCCTGCTACCGCCTCGCCGTTTCGCTGGTCGAAGGGAAACGCGGAATCGAAATAGGTGGGCCTTCAGAAGTCTTCCAGGGCTGGTACCGGCCACTGTGTATCTATAACAAGGTTGGATCCCTTGATAACTGCGACTTCTCCCGAAGCAACGCATGGTCTTCTCATTCCGACAGTTTCCGATTCAGTCGTTTCAAGCCAGCCGGCAGGACCATCTTTTGCGACGGCTCGAACCTGGGGGGTGTCGAAAATCAAAGTTACGACTTCGCGCTTTCTTCGCACAATCTTGAACACTTCGCCAATCCCGTTAAAGCGCTGAGGGAATGGCACCGTGTGCTCCGGCCCGGAGGGAGTCTAATTCTGGCCCTGCCTCACTACTCGAAAACCTTCGACCATCGTCGGACACCGACGCCAGCAGCTCATATGCTCGAAGATTTCACCAGGAATACGCAGGAAGACGATCTTACGCACCTTGAGGAAATACTGAGCCTCCACGATCTGAAAATGGATCCAGCGGCGGGTACACCTGATAACTTCCGTGAGCGCTCCCTTCGCAACTTCGAAAACCGCTGCCTCCATCATCACGTCTTTGACGTGCACAACAGCCGTGAACTGCTGACTGCTGTGGGAATGGAGGTGCTCGCCGTAGAACAGGCGCTGCCTTTCCACATTTTCCTGCTGACAAGAGTGCCGCAGGGACGCCAAAGCTGACGAGCTTGCCTTACCCACCACCGGCCCGACTTTGCATGGGTGAACCATGGTTTTGGGGCGGTTTCCAGAGATGCGCCACCACTGATAACCGGCCGCCCATGTGATGTTGAAATGGTGCACCCTCACATGAAATACTAAGATGAAGCAATCAAATGCTTTCGCTTGTACCCGCTGATCGAGTCTCATGTTCGCCGCATCCCATGGTCTTCAATGGATCGCCAAGAGCTTCCGCCGAAACTTTCCGCGCTGATTGAAATCACGATTTATCTCTTGGCCGTCAGCGTCCTTGCCCTGCTCTATGCCCTTCAACGACTGGACCTGCGCCTTGCGGGAGTCGTGGTGCTGGTGCTCCTGCTGGCACTCGTGCTGTTGTCCTGGATTCGACTTGGCCAGGGCCGGCATCCCTGTTTTCTCTTTCTTTGCGTATTTATCCTGTTTCAGGCTGGCCGCTTAATCGCCGCTGCCCTTGGCGACCCGATCGACCCCTACGAAATTGTCGGGCTTGGCGCAACTCCCTTTGGCGTTTCCACTGATGCACAGGCCGTCTTCCTCCTCGCTCTTGCACTTTCAGCGATTTGTATCTATGCCCCGTGTCGATGGAACTATCGATTTGTGGTTGCCGAAAATGGCGCGCAGAATTGGCGCGGCCTGAGATATTTGTATCGCGCGTTTTGGGTTACATTTCCCTTCGCTATATTCGAGAATGTTTTATATTTTCGGTACGCCACTGCGCATGGTGGATACCTCGTTCTTTTTACTGACCGAGCTGACTTGATCGCGAGCGTGCCTGTCCTGGTCCGCGCTGTCTCGGCTTTTCTCGCCCCCATCTTCCTCGCGATCTTCGTCCTGGAGCGGCGACGGCGGCAACTCTACCTGTCTGCTGGACTCTACTTTTTTGTTATGTCGTTCTTCCTCCTGCTCGGCTCGCGAAGCGGGTTGCTCACCACTATTCTTGCCCTCTGGTATGTAGCGAGGTTCAAATCCGGGAAGCACTCTCGCCCGCTGAAGATCGCGCTTCTGGCTTGCGTACTGGCTGCAGTCGCGGTTCTTGTCGGCCAATTGCGTGACAATGGCAACACCAGCGATAACCCGTTTACGATAGCTTCCTTCTTCGAAGTTCAGGGTACAACCATGGGTGTTACCGAAACGGCCATCCAGTTTCGGAGCCGCTTCTCCCCCTATGCTGTCCGATACCTTCTGAATGAGATTGAGAGTGGATTGGTGCCCCGGGATCAAAGCAAGTACGCGCGTGGTCAGGCCTTCGCCGATGATGTAACCGTATTGATCAATCCAGAAGCGTATAGCGGCGGAGTAGGACTGGGTTCTTCCTGTCTGGGCGAGGCCTATGTGGTCGGCGCTATGCCTGGGGTAATTTGTTTCTCTCTTCTTCTCGGTTTTGGGTTCCATGGCCTTTATTCCTGGTGTGCAACGCGAATCGGACTTTTTGCGAGCGCCGTGCTGCTGCCAACCCTGCTCTGGATGGCGCGCTCTGGACTGTTCGACTGGGTGTCGGTCGTCGTAAGAACCTCTTTTTTGATTCTGGTGCTGTATCTCGGATGGGGAGTTTATTCCTCGTTTGTGCGGTTGCTCGGTAGTCGCTCGATAGCAGGTCACGGCAGCGTTGAGTTCTCCGGACCGCATGCGGGCCGGGAGACTGGCCGCCCATGACTGTACCATCCGTTAGCGTCATTCTGCCCACGTATAACCGCGCTGCCCTCCTCCCGGTGGCAATTCGCTCCGTTCTCGACCAGTCGTATGGCGATCTGGAACTAATCGTGGTCGACGACGCGTCGACCGACGACACCCAACAGGTTCTTGGGAAAATCCCCGATGCGCGGCTCCGAGTCATTTGCCAGTCGGTAAATGGCGGCCCTTCTGTCGCGCGGAACGCTGGAATCCGTGCGGCACAGGGACGCTATATCGCGTTTCAGGACAGCGATTCCGAATGGCTTCCGGAGAAGCTAAGCCGGCAAGTCCGGCTCCTCGAAGAGAACGCGCAGTCGCCTGCCGCCTCCTATTCAAGGTTTGTGGTCGTGCTTGGAAGAAAGCAAATTGTTCGCCCCGGCGACTGCGCTACCGGATTGTCTGGTCATATTTACTCCCGTCAACTGCAAGGAAATACCATGGGTACTCCCGCCATCCTGGTCCGACGGGACATTCTGGATCAGCTCGGCTATTTCGACGAAACCATGTCCAATCTCGAGGATTGGGACCTGGCATTGCGCATCTGTGCGCATCACTCCGTCGTGTTCCTCGACGAAGTTACTCTCTTCGCTTACGTTGCACCGGGTAGCGTGAACACAAAGTTGTCCCCGGAATCAAAAGTCACCATTTTGCGCAAACATTACGATGCCTACAGCAAGATGCCCAACGTGATGGCCCCTCTCACCTGGTCGATAGGCAAGGACTATGCCATGCGTGGCGAAAAGGAGAACGCCGTTCGTTATATGAACATCTCTGTCGATCTGGTTCCGACGGCCGCCAAGCGACTCTTGCGTTCGGCCGTGTCCGCCGGCCTGAACCCCTATCCCGGGCTGTACTATGCGCTAAGACTCTGGTGGTCGCGCGGCGTCAGAGCGGCAACGAGAACCTCTCGGCATTCCTGTCGTCCGGTTCGATGACTTAGATGAACTCTCTTTTCAGACAACTTGCACGCTACCGGCGATTCGATATCAGTGGATCCATCTCCGGCACAGTCCTCGTGAATTTCGGCTCCGCCGGGCTCACAGCTCTCAGCAGCATTGCCTTCGCGAGAATACTGGGCATTACCAATTTTGGACTTTATGTTTACGTGGTCTCGGCTATCGGACTGGTCGGAAGTCTCGCAGCCCTCGGCTTACCCACCCTGATCACCCGCGAGGTTGCCGCCTGGGCCGCCATGGGCGAGTGGCGCCGCTTCAATGGGATGATCCGCTTCAGCATTCTCGCCACTGCGATCAGCTCTGTCCTTTTCGGCGTGCTGATGCTGGTGTTCAGTCGTTTCCTCGGGCGGATCACGGCTACACCGGGTTTCTTTACCGCTCTCGCACTCGGCGTCGGAATCATGGTGATCCAGTCTGTCGACCTTGCTTCGGCCAGCGCGCTTCAGGGCATGCATGTCGTCGCCCGCAGCCTCGTCCCGCAGGGAATCGTATTACCCGCCTGCTTGATTCTTTATGCGCTTTCGGTGCACGGGCTGCACAAGCCTCTCGATGCGGTCCACCTGCTGGCGGTGCAACTGATGGTTGGCGTCCTGCTGGACATTTACCAGCTGGCCAGTCTCGCACGGTGGCGGCCGCGCGCATCGATCGGTCTTGGACGCGAGATCCATGCCGTCACCTGGCTGCGCAACGCGCTTCCCTTTCTCGGCAATGGAATCCTGTTTATCATCAATACCCAGGCGGATACCCTGCTGCTCGGGTATTTTCGGGGCGGTGGCAGCTCGGGAATCTATCAGGTGGGAACCCGCGGCGCTCAACTCGTCGTTCTCAGTCTCGGTGCTATCGCCACCGCGATGCAACCTCGTATCGCAGCACTGCATGTCTCCGGCAACCACAGAGGGATTGCACGCGTTGTTACTCACATGTCGCGCCTCGCCTTTCTTGTGGCCATGGTCGGAGCGGTTTTTCTGCTTGTTTTTGGCTCTCCTCTAATCCGGCTGCTTTTCGGTCCCGGTTTTGTCGCAGCTGCGTCTGTCCTCTCGATTCTCGTTCTTGCGCGCCTCGTAAACGCCGGCACCGGCTCCCTCGGTCCCTATCTGGCGATGACCGGCAAGGAACGTCTCTTGATGAAAGGCCTTGCCGTCGAAGGAGCAGCAAATATCCTGCTGAATATTCTTTTGATTCCGCGGTGGGGACTCAATGGGTCGGCCTTCGCCACCGGTACAAGTATGTCGGTAGTCGACGTGGCACTGGCATTCTATGTCTATCGGCGATGGGGTATCGACACTTCCATTCTCGGAGTCGGTAAATCCAGTGCGTCTTAGCCCAGTCGGTCATCCTATCGAAGCGGTGAAGATTCATCAGAACGCTTCTGTGCTGATGCTTCTGGGTTCGCGCCCGGTGGACTTAGGTTCGTCGCCGAGACCAGGTTCCCTTTTGCCTGCTGGTGCTGATCGTCAGGCTTCGCAAGAAAATGCGCGGCAGAAGGACTTAAGTCTTCGGAGCAGATGGAGGGGTACTCTTGCCTGAAGATATTCCCTGCGCTGTGCGCCTGCTTGCCGTGATCGTTTTGTATAGGATCGTTCCTGAACAGTCGGCGTCATTTCGCACGCTGCAAGCGGCGATTGCGGAGTTGGGTGAGCAGGGGAGACGTATTCAGATCCTCCTGTTCGACAATTCGCCCACCCCGGCCGAAACCGGCCCGTTGCCGGATAACGTTCGTTACTATGCGGCAAAGAAAAATTTGGGCGTCGCTGGCGCCTATAACTATGCTCTCCGTCTTTCCCGGCAGCAGCAGATTGGATGGCTCCTTACCCTGGATCAGGACACGCATCTGCCGCCGGACTTTCTCACCAAAATACTGGAGATCGCGCGCCGGCTCGAAACCGTCCATGAAGCAGGTGCGATCGTTCCCCACCTGCTGCACCGGGACCGACTGCTCTCGCCGGTCCGAATCCGCCCCTGGGGTGTCACCTATTTGTCACGTGAGAGTGCCGGATTCGAAAGAGGAGAGATCCACGCGTTCAATTCGGGCTCGCTCTTTCGCGTCGGTGCGTTGCAACAGATTGGCGGATTCGATCCGCGCTTTTGGCTCGATTACCAGGATGCCTATATCTTTCGGAGTCTCTACCGGTGCGGCAGACGGGTTTATATCGCCGAGGATCTCGACGTGGATCACGATCTTTCGCTGCTATCGGAGCAGCGCGATATGTCGGAGGATCGTTTCAGGAATTTCCTGCAAGCGGAATCGGCGGCCTGCGACTTGTATCGGGGGCGTATAGGTGGCGTTGCGCTGACTGCGCGGCTGCTCGGCCGATTCTGGCGTCAGAAAAGGAATGGAACGGATCGTGCCATTCGCGAATCGACAAAGAAAGCGCTCCTGCGGCGGATCTTTCAGTCACGCGCGCGCCGGATTCAGGAGTGGACAAGCGAGATGCAGCGGTTCATGCCTCAGCCCGGGGTGGGGAGCGCTGGCGAGGAAATGCCTGAAACGCGACCGTCGATTTCAGTTTGCATGGCAGCCTATAATGGCGAGCGATACATTACTGCTCAATTGCAGTCGATATTGCGTCAGCTCGGTGAAGACGATGAAGTTGTCGTCGTAGACGACGCCTCCAGCGATAACACGCGGGAACGGGTGCGCGAGTTGGGGGACAAGCGGATTCGATTGATCGAGCACAGCAGGAACCAGGGCGTCCTGCGCACATTTGAAGACGCCATTCGCGCCGCCACCGGAAGGCTCCTGTTTCTCAGCGATCAGGACGATCTGTGGAACCCCTGCAAAGTCGCGAAAATTATAGACGCGTTCCGTTCGCATCCGGATGTCACTTTGATCGCGACAGACGTGTCTCTGATTGACTCGAATGGTTCCTTGATTTCTCCATCCTGTTTTGCAGGGCGTAAGTTTCGGCCTGGAGTGTGGGCGAATCTGGTTCGGAATCAGTTTGGAGGCTGCACGATGGCCTTCCGCTCCCAGGTCATCGTGGATATCTTGCCTATGCCGTATAACTATGACGTCCTGCACGATGTCTGGATGGGTGTCAGAAATTCGCTGTCAGGTCATCGGACCCTGTATATTCCCGAAGCACTGGTCTTGAACAGGCGGCATGCGACCACAGCCACCGGCCTGAGAGCCCTCACACCCTGGCGCAGGATTCGAGTTCGCCTCCACCTGCTCCTGGCCCTCGCTGAGTTCTGGATCCGGAGGATGGTGTTCTAATTGTCTATTGAGTTTCTGCAGAGGAAATCGCCATCATGAACAGAATTCTCGTTGTCGCGAACGACTTCCCCTATCCCCCGGCGCACGGCGCCGCGGTGGACATGTGGACTCGCATTTTGATTCTCGAGGAGATGCATTACGAGGTCGACCTGCTGGTTACCGTCAGAGAAACGCCTGATGAGGAACGGATGAACACGGCGCGGCAACACGTCAAGAATCTTTGGCTTGTACGACGCCAAACCGGCCTGGCATCGTTTCTTTCTTTTCTTCCTTATCAGGTGCGCAGCCGATTTCCGCTGCGCACTGTTTCCCTCGGTCAACGCTTCGATGGAGTTATTCTCGAGGCCGAGTACGTTGCCCCGTTCATCGAGAATCCAGCCGCTCAGCAAGCGAAACTCATCCTCAGAGTCCATAATGAGCAGGTTGGATATTTTCGCGACCTTGCGGAAGGCGCTGACAGTTGGAAGAAAAAGCTCTATTACTATTCTGAGTCCTTTAAGTTCCGCTTTCTTTCTCCGTCTGTCATGAAGAGATGCGACCTGCTGTGGTTTATCTCAGATAGTGAGCGGCAGGACCACGTCAACAAAAAGCCGGAGGACGACAAAAAGTCTTTCTTTCTTCCCACCCATGTCAATCCATCGTCCCTGAAGCCGTATTCGGTGAGCGGGAAGACGGTTCTCTTTCTTGGCACGCTCACAATTTCTCACAATTCGAATTCCGTGGCATGGTATATCGAGAACATTCACCCTCGCCTCAGCGACCTCGATGGCTATTGCTTTCAGGTTGCCGGCCGCACCGCGGGTCAGCCGATTCCCGCCTTGCGGAATCTTATTCAGCAAAACAAAAACGTGTTCCTCGAAGAGGATCCGGTGACCCTCGATGGTATCTATGGAAGTGCTGCTGTATTTGCGAATCCCGTGATTCGCGGCGCGGGCATCAAGGTGAAAGTCGTCCAGGCTCTTCAGGCCGGCCTGCCCGTAGTCAGCACCTCTATGGGTATCGAAGGAACTGGGTTCAGAGATTCTGTCCATGTATTGGTCGCGGATACTCCCGAACAGTTTGCCGGATGTGTGCGGAAACTTCTCAATAACCCGGCCCTGGCGGAATCGCTGGTTCGTAATGCTCAGGCTTTTCTCGCGGAAAGGTATGATATGAAAGCCAACATGCAGAAAACGCTGTCGGAGATACTGAGCGTAACTCATTGAGCCATGTTTCACCTGAAGGCGGCTCGGTGTTAGTTACCCTGGCCAATGGTGAGCCGAATATGAAGTTCAAGTACTGCAGGAGGCATTTTTCAGGATGCGAAAGGTCTTAGTGACAGGCAGTGCCGGTTTTGTCGGACGGCATATAGTCAGGCGGTTGCTGGAAGCTGGGGACGAAGTGCATGCCGTGGATTGTGTGGCGGCGTATACCGGAGGTATCGATCCAGCAGACGGCTGGCCTCTGTTCGACCCGCGGGAATTCCTGAATTTTCATTTCTACAATGAGGATTGCCGGACTTGGTTCGCGCGCGTCAGGGATTCGGATTTTGACTACGCGTTCCACCTGGCCGCAATGGTTGGCGGACGCCTGATGATTGAAAATAATCCTCTGGCGGTGGCGGACGACCTGTCGATCGACGCGGCCTATTGGGGATGGGCCAGTCAAACGGGTCCGAAGAAAACTGCTTGTTTCAGTTCCAGTGCAGCCTACCCCATCAGACTGCAGCGGCCCGAGGGCTACGTCCTCCTCAAGGAGGACATGATCTCCTTCGAGAACGATATCGGCATGCCCGATATGAGTTATGGCTGGGCTAAGCTGACCTGCGAATATCTGGCGCAACTGGCCTATCAAAAGCATGGACTCAAGTCGATCTGTTACAGACCGTTTTCCGGATATGGAGAGGACCAGGATGACGCATACCCCTTCCCCAGCATCTGCAAGCGTGTACTGAAGGAGCGTGGAGCGGATGTCCTGAACGTATGGGGTACCGGTACTCAGATGCGCGACTTTATTCACATTGAGGACTGCGTCGACGGCATCATGACGACGATCGATAAGATTGACGATGCCGGCGCAGTGAACCTCTCGACGGGTATTTTGACCAGTTTCATCGATTTCGCCAAACTCGCGGCCGGTATCATCGGCTATCGCCCTGAGGTAAAGGGCCTGTCCGACAAACCAGCCGGCGTGCATGCTCGGGGCGGTGACACGATGAAACAAAGGCAGCTGGGATTTCAGGCCAGGATCCCATTTAATGTGGGTATCGAGCGCGCCCTTGAATATTATTCGAAGTGATGGCGACAATTTCACAGCCGGAATTCCTAATCGCCAGCGCGTTCATGATCTCGAGCCGCGATAAATTCGATCCAGCGTTTCGCGGTTAAACCTGGACCTGTCGGAATCCCGGAGCCAGCCCCATTTGTTGAAGTATTTGACTAAATTATAGACATGCACCCAGAGGGCGCGGGCGCTCTTGTAGGACTCCCTCGCGTGATCGTGTACCACCGTTGCCTCCGGGTAAAAGATGGTTCTGAATTGACTGTGCATCCGCCGGGTGATATCGATGTCCTCCGGGTACATAAAGAATCGCTCGTCGAACAGACCAACGCAGCGGAGAGCCCAAGTCCGAAACAGCATAAAGCAGCCAGACAGATAAGGTACGTCCATTATTGTCTCGTAATTTGTGTGGCGGAGTTCAAATCGCTCGGCCCGAATCTCTGCAATCCGCTTGAGGGGACCAATCGCAAAGCGCCGGAGAAGGAGATCCGCTGGGCTGGGTACAAGCTTGCAAAGATATTGCAGGCTGCCGTCCGGATAAACTATCTTTGGCATCAGTTGGCCAATTGAAGGATCGCATTCCATGAACCGGATCATCTTTTCCAACTCTTCAGACTCGAAATAAATGTCCGGGTTCAGCACGAAGTGGAACTTGGCCTTGTCGAGGATTTGACGGATAGCAATGTTATGACCGGCTCCGTATCCCCTGTTGCTGTTCGCCTTAATGTACAAAACTCCGGAGCGATGTATGCATGGAAGCTCAATCGGAGCGGGCGAGTTATCGACGAGGTATGTCCGAACCGGAACAGATGATCGTCCTATGCAATCGAGCAGACGCGTAAGTTGGGATTCGGGTGTGTTGTAGAGGACGACGGAAGCTGTAATTCCATTCGCCGCGGTTACCTGGAAGCCTGGTTCAGGACCAAGGTGTGCATCCATGTCAGAAAGCCATCGCCGGCATGTAAGCCCGTCTGCAAGTCGTCTCGGGATCCGGTTCAGCCGTCATCGGAATTGAGGTGACACCCTCTTGTCGAATTATAATCACCGAAGATGTCAATTCATGCTCCGAAATCCTGCCCGGATGCTCCTCTTGTAATCGTTGGTGGCTCTGGCTTTATTGGCACACGACTTGCCGAGCTCCTGGGGCGTGAGGGCTATTCCGTTCGGATTGGCGACATTCGACAGAGCGCCGCTCTCCCGGACCTTTGGACGCGGTGCGATGTGCTGGACTCTAAGCTGCTTGGGGAAACCGTTCATGGCGCTGGCGTCATTGTCAATTTGGCGGCGGAACACCGGGACGATGTGCGGCCGCTGTCACGCTATCACGAGGTGAATGTGGACGGCGCCGCCCGGGTTTGCGACGCAGCCCGCGCCAGCGGTATTCAGAAGATTGTCTTCACGAGTAGTGTCGCCGTCTATGGGTTTCAGCCGCGCCCGGTGGACGAAAATGGCCCGTTTCATCCGTTTAACGCATACGGGAAGACCAAGCTCGAATCGGAGGAAGTCTATCGGGCATGGGCAGCCGAGGATTCCGCACGAACGTTGGTGATCGTACGCCCTACGGTTGTCTTTGGGGAGGGGAACCGGGGCAATGTCTATAATCTTTTGCACCAGGTCGCTTCGGGCAAGTTCCTGATGGTGGGCTCCGGCAAAAATGTGAAGTCGATGGCATATGTGGGCAATGTGGCCGCCTTTCTAGCGCATGTGCTGAGTCTGGGACCGGGAGTTCACACATTTAATTACGTTGACGGCCCGGACATGAACACGCGGGACTTGGTTGCTCATATCAGAAACTGTCTTGGCAAAACGGGCGATGGGCCGCGGATCCCGAAGATGCTCGCCATGGCCGGTGGGCACATGCTGGATCTGGTGGCCAGAGTTTCCGGGCGAACATTTCCAGTCAGCGCAATACGCGTGCGCAAATTCTGCGAAAGTACGCAGTTTCAGGCGGCGCGCGCCCACCAAACGGGATTCGTTCCTCCCTACACTCTCCGCGAGGGGCTGGCACGTACAATTCATTATGAATTTGCAGAGGGAAGCTAAAGATAGCCGCTTTGCCAGCCCATTCACTACCCTGCCGATCTTCTACGAACTCGACAAGGGTTCCTTTCTCGAGTCTGTAAGAATGGGGTGTTGATTTGCATCCTGAGAGCAACGCAGTAACGAGCCAGAAAAGTAGGTATTACTCTCTATTTTCTCGCGATTGCGGACGCTCTCGCGAATGGCGTGCCGCACGCAATCGTCGCCTTCGACAAAGGCTCGGGGGAGGGGGACACGGCATTTTGGATTGGGCAGACAGGTGCGAACGTGAGCAAAGATTTCCTGCGAGCCGCGACAAAGAAGCCATACATTATTCGCCTCGGTTTTTGCTTGAATTCTCTGATGGTTGAATCAGCGCATCGAATCGAACATAGACATTTCAGCCATCCATATTCGGACCTACTTTGTTGAAAGATCGATACTTCGTCGAAGGCAGTGGGGTCAAGGGCGCCACCCTGTGGCGTTCATCTCGACCCTTGACGCCGCTAGCGATGGGGCCAAAATAGAGCTGCGGAACGGAGCGTTGAGGTCGTGGCCGAGCTTCGTTCCATAGAGGAAGAGCTTCCACGAAGCACCGCTTCTGCCGGCAACAGGACAGTGGGGTTAGGCGGCCATGGGAACGCAGAGACTGGGCTTCGCTCCCAAGTCTCGCCGTATCTATCTCACCTTCCTTTCACTGCGGCTGATTCCCCAGCTTCTGAGCACGCCGCGCCAGGACATTCTGAGCTCGCGCAGCCTTCGTCGCCTGGACCTCTCCGAAGATCCGCTTGATCTGCTCTACCGACAACGTCTCTCCCCGCAGAAGGTAATCCAGCGCGTTCATCAGAATCAATTGATTCGCGACGACATCGGTAAAAATGGCAAAGCTGAGGGTCCTGTCCCGGTGGCTGCGAGCCTCCGCCAGGAGGGTCTCCCGTGCCCATTCGCTCATGCTCTGGCCTTGTTGTTGGGCCGCATTTGCCGTCCCGGCGAACTCCTCATCCGTGACCTTGGTGCTGGCTGTTCGGCTGCGGAATTTTCGTCTGTCTTCCGCGCGAAAAATGATTGCTTCGTTCGTGCTCATCGGCCCTCGTTTGTCTGCAAACAGCGCTATCCAACCCCGCGCTCCAAAGCGGGTCCAGGTTGATAACTGGCGCAGATTGAGACAGGTAGACCCGGAGCGCCCGCGGCGCTCTGCAGCACCCTCCAAGGGGTGGAGTGTCGAAATTCACCCGGTGCGCAGCACCGACCGGGTCACTTGCCAGCAATCCGCTGGTTGCGCGGCCACGAAGGCGGGTTAACCATGATGGCTTTGGCAGACTTCGTGGTGCCGAATTCAGGAGCTGGAGCCGGGCCGATGCGACTGCTTTCCCGGGCACGGGGATTGGCTGAACCTCCGTGGCTTCCGCGGTTCCCAGGAACTTTTGAAAACCGCTGCTCCGAGAGAATGCATGGGCCGGGCTTCCGTCCTCGGACGCAACGTGCCGGTCGACCGGTTTGCGCAAGGCTTTCAGCATGGAGTTAACCTTCACCGCGAGCCGCTCCTCAGGCGTGAAGAAGCACTCAATTGCGGATCCAGTGGCGAGGCGGTCGTTATCTTTCCCGGAGGTTTCGCGGTCGCCTCAATGCCGGCATTGCCACTCAGGATGGACCGATGACGGACCGCATTCCGCATGCCGATCGCGACACGCTCTGAGGTGGTTTTCTGATAATTGAGGAGGGAGGCAAGTTGCCGATCGTCGCAAAGTCACTGAGATGGCTGACGAGAATTGGCAACGCCAGATGATTCGCGTCAAGGGGATGAACAAACGCAGTATCGGCGGTCCAATGGACTCCCGCAATCGGCCTGGTCGTAAGCTCCGATTCCAACGGAAATCCCTGGGAGATGAGAGCCAATCCATAACGGCTCCTGACCATCCATTTGAAGATCGATGGGCGATGCGGCGAGATGCGAGGCCTGGGCCTCGATTCCGATCTCAACCAACATCTCCCTCAGGCGTGCGTGAGCATGCGGGTGTGCTTCCGGATCACGAAAGATGTTGAGCCTCTCTGCGAGGTCTGAGGGTCGAATCGCTATCCGTTGCGCCAGAGAGTCGTCGGCACGCAGGCACACCACCAGCGGGGAAGAAGCAACCGGATCTACCGCCCAATGATCGCCCGCGATGGGCATCGGAAGAAGCGCACCGTCCAGCTCGCCTCTTTCCACACGGCCCAGAATCTGCCGTGGATCACCGCCTGCGAAATGCATCGCGCATCCCAGGAAACAGGCCGCCATACGCCGTACTCAGCCATTCCATAATCCGCGGGTTCACGAAACACGAAAACCCGCGGGAGTACCGAGACGAAGAAGCTGACCGAAGCACGCATGTTCGAGGCAGCTTTGATGGTCAAGGCAAAACAGGAGGGTTCGGATGCGGTCCATCCAGTCCGCGCTCCCCTGCTGCGGGAGCTTGCAACGCCTTTCTTGGATTGGGTCGAATCCTCTCGCCTCGAAGAGAATTCCAGGCGTTATTACGAACGCGGCCGGAAGCTTCTCTCCTCAACTCAACTCGCGGGCATGCAGATCTCCCGCATCACTTCGGATAACATCGAGGCGACTCGGTTCTTCCGAACGGTCGAAACGGTCAACCGAGGCAGGCGCACGAGCAAACAAGTAGAGTGTTCGGCGCAATACACCAACCAGGCACTACGGACGGTCCGGCGCATGCTCTCGAAGGCACGCGACTGGAAGCTGATTCCGACAGTGCCCAAGATCCGCCTGGCTAGGGCCTACGGACGGAACACCCTGATCGACCCGGCGACAGAGAAACTGCTGCTCGACGACTTGGTTCAGCCCGTTAACAGCAGCCGGGTTCAGAGAATGAGGGCGCAGCTCCGGGACTTCATTGTGATCGCGATGGATACCGAGATGCGGCCCAAGGAGATTCTTGAAATGCGGATCGAGAACATCGACTGGGCGAACCTTCGCATCTGGATTCCCTCCGGCAAGACGGCGAAGTCACGGCGGTATGTTGGCATGAGCCAGCGCATGAAAGACGTACTCGAGGCGCGCTGCGCGGGCCACCGGGAAGGCTGGGTCTTTCCTTCTCAGGGCTCGCAGGCCGGTCATATGACGAGCCTCAACATCGCCTTGCGTTCGTTGCGTCGTCGGCTGGGCCTCAGCGAGAAGCTGGTGTTCTACTTGCGCGCGGCACACGTATGGCAGCTATACAGTTGAGGCGACAGGAAACATCTTCGCGGTAGCTGATTCGATGGGTCACGTGGATTTGCAGTCCTGAAGCCTACCAGCATCACCGGCTCGAACCACTGCGTGAAGCCATCAACCTGCGCAATGAAAAAAATCGTTTACGTCACGCTGGCCAAAAAAGGCGAAAACGTGGCGGAATCGACTAAATGATTGATTTGGAATGGTTTAAATGGTGGACGCGGAAGGAATCGAACCTTCAACCTGTCGATTAAGAGTCGAATGCTCTGCCAATTGAGCTACGCGTCCACAGAAGGCTGGCTCACGCGGGTGGCCCCGCGAGATGAAAAAAGCCGCCGCGCCTCTTTCAATATAGCACGCAGAAATGCGCCGGCAGCGGCGCTCAGAACGCCTCAGAACCACCCTATTGTGAGGACTGCGCCGGCGCAATTGCCGGTCAAAACGTGAACGAAAGGCCACCCTGCACCGAGCGCGCCGCCTCGGCAAAATAGAGCGTGCTGCCGTCGCTTGAAACAAACGGACGATAGCCTTCCGCCAGCAGGTTCCGCACATCCACCAGCGCTTCGACGCCGTTCGGAATCATCCGGTGGCACCGAATCGGCTGGCGCAGCAGGAAGCTCAAATAAGGAGCCGAGGTCCCGGTCGCAAGCGCATCCACCGGCGTTAGCGTATGGGGATTCTGCCATCGATACGAGGCCCGCCACTGCATTCCCGATGCCGTTACTTTGCCATGAACCGCAGCGCCCAGCATCGGAGTTTCGCGCCCCTTCATGCTGTCCAGAATCTGATCGAGACTGTCCGTTCCAGGACCCGCTCCGTTCATGACCAGCGCGTCGCCCAGCGCCACATCGAACGAAATCCACGTGCTCCCGTTCACGCGGCGCTCCAGTTCGCCCATCATTCCATTTCCGGCGAAGTTCTGCCCGCTCGCCCGCAGCAAATCGCTGGTCGCATCGTACAGCAGGTTGTCGCTGGCCCAGTCGGCCGCGGAGATGTTCCCGCCGCCCGTCACCACGGGATGATCCACGCGCTCGTGCCACACCGCCACTTTCATGCGCGTGGAGCCTTCATTCCGTCCCGCCGCAATTTCCTGGTGAACGCCCTGCTCCAGCTGCAGATTGCCGTCGCGCTCGCCCAGCTTCGGCTCCACCGTCGCCTCGCGGTCCAGATCTTCCACCGACTGGATGCCCGGCGCCGTCGACAGCCGGTAGGAAACGAACGCATTCCCTCGGCGCATGGTCACCGATGCAAACGGGTGATTCGCCAGCAGCGTGTTCCCCAGATGCACGGCCTCCGTCTCGTCGCCATATTCCGCCTGCAGCGATTCCCCGAAGTTCATCACTTCGCCGCTCCGCATCTCAATCGCCTGCAGTCCCTGGCTGTCCGGCCCTCCAGCAACATCCGGCCGAGCCTCTACAGCGGCCACCGTGCGGAACGTCCGCCCCGGCGCCAGCTGTTGCTCGTAGCCCGCCATCGCGTCTATCGCCGGATCGTCTGCCTGGCTCAGGCTCGCCTGGCTCAGATCGGCGCGGAAGATCATCGCCTTTCCGTCGTCCGGAGCCCGCTCCATCTCGAAGTCGTTGTGCACTCCACCGTCGCCAAATCCGCTCTCGCCGCCGCGCACCGTCACCCGCGCCTTCAGCTCCGGCGCAGATCCGTCGCCGTTGGTGACCACCACCAGCGGTCCGTCCTCGAGCAAACGCAGCAGCGGCCGATTGGCCGAAAGCCGCAGCGTCCATGTCCAGTCGTCTTTGGGCTCATCGGCGGCCCGTGGTTTCGCCGGCAGCCACCGGAACGCCTCATAGAGAGTGTCCAGGGTGAGATTCACCACCAGCTTCGTTCCGCCCAGCACGTGCAGGTCTTCCCTGAGCGTCGGCAGGAACATCGCGCCTGAAGCCTTCAGTTCATAAATTCCTGGAAGGACTGCGTCGATTCGATAGCGGCCGTGTTCGTCGGTGAAGACTTCGCTCACTACCGAGAAATCGGGTCGCAGCAGTTCCACCGCTGCCCCCGCCTGCGGCGCCCCGCGCGTGTCGCGCACTACTCCAGTCAAATTTTCCGACTGCGCGTTCGCCCGCGCTCCCGCCGCGCACAGTACAAGCACCGCGATCAACACCGGCCCGGAAATGGAGGTACGTCGGCTCACTGAATCAGTAAGTGATTTGCTCCCTGGCGCTGCTCCCTCAAGTTTTCCCTGCCTCGTGGCTCTTCAAGACCACTGAGGCGCCGATTCGTTCCCGGACCCGTCGTCCGGTAACCGCCTCCTGTGCCTATTCCACCGTAAAGGGCGCCGACTGCGCAATCTGCTGCCGCGTTACGTCGTCGTCCACGCTGATCTTCACGATGTACTTTCCAGGCTCCAGACTTGCAAGGGGGAGGGATTTTTCCAGTGTCAGCTGGTCGGAACTGGCGCCCAGCTTCTTTGAATCTTCCGTCGCATTCAGAACCGACTTGTTCGTTGTCGTATCCAGAATCTCGTAAATAATCCGGGCGTTGTTCTGCTTGCTCTTTTCGTCCAGACCCAGATTATAGACCTGCATCCAGAAATTGAGGCTTTGATTCCGATGGAACGTCGCCGGCGATGCCGGATTGGTCGTCACCCGCGGCCGCACATACGTGTTGCCGATAATAAACGACCCCGCTCCAATTTCCTTCGACGGCACCCGCTCCATCTTGTCCGCCAGAATTAACGACGATGCAGCCAGATGATCCTCGTCGTAGCGCGGTACCGTGATCGCCTGCGCCCATACACCCACATGATCCGGATTGTTCACATCCTTAATAGCAATGTCGATGCGGTACCGCCCCGGCCGCAGCGGGAAAGCTTTCCAGTAGAGCGATGCGTTGTTCAGCGTCCTCGGCAGCAACTCCGCCGGCTCTTCAACCTCCACTGGATCCTCAAAACTCTGCACCACCCGGTCCGTGATCGTCGAGATCCGCCCGATGATGCTCACGTCGCCTCTGGCCACGCCATCCTTGGTCGTGAACGTGATGTCCCGGTTCTTAATCTGCAGCGTGATCGGCACCAGAACCGTATCGTCGGTCACCTTCACGAAGTCGGTGCGCACATCGAACGGGAAGAACGGCCCGTTCAGAACCTTGTGGCTCGACAGGAAGCTGGCCAGATCCATGTCCTTGAACTTGATCTCCGGCGGCGCCTGTAGTTTGGCAAACAACTCCAGCCGGTCGAATTCCTTGCTTTGGTTCCCGGCGCTGTTCGGCCCCGGTCCCAGATTCTCCATGCCGCCCTTGAACCGGTCCGCCTTCTTGGCCATGCCCATCTGCTCGTAGAGCGTCTCGCCAGCGTTGGGCACGTGCAGCAAAGCGTCCTTCTCTGAGCGGTCGATCGTCATGTGGTAGTCGCCGCACATGCAGGTATCGACAAACTCAATGTCGATGTTCTCCCCGATCCCCTCGAGGTACCGGTAGTGCCACGTCTCAAACGGGAAGGTCGAGGTCTCGCCGCCGCCCTCGTCGACCGGCCTCTCGTAGTTGCCGCCGCTGGGGTGCGAATCCGTGCTGTCCGGGGGGCCAAACGCGATATAGATGTGGCCGCGGTCCGTCATCCAGCCCGGCTTGCCCGCCGCAAAATGCTCGTTGGCGTAGGCAATCCGGCGGTAGTGCTCTTCGCGAAATTCATTCTCCGGCGAATCCGGATTCGGGTTCCGCCGCCGCCAGAACTGCTCGATGAACGCGTCCCGCTCCTCGTCGTTGCTCAGGCTCAGAAACGCCTTTTTTTCCTGATCAGTAATGATCCAGCGGACATCCTCGTCCAGCCACTTGCGGTAGGCCGTTCCCAGCTCCTGCTTCAGTTCCTTTTGCTGCTTGAACCGTTCCTTATCCGACAACTGCCTCTTCAGTGGATCCTGATTCTGATCCTGGCTGCCCTGGGGGCTTTGGGCAGCGTCCTGTGGGCTCTGTGCCTGGGCGTGGACGGTAACGCTTCCTGCACCGGCGAGCAAGGCGATCAGGACCGAGGAATACAGGCAGAATCGGTTCCGGGACATGCGGATACAGCTCCTTCGAGGGGGCGCCTTCATTCTACGAGCCCGGAGCGGCCCTTTCAAGCAAATCCTTTGGTCCGGACCCATCCCCAAGCCGCCGCCCCGGACCCCTGGTTTCATGAGACGGATCAGCCAGCCAACCTGTTATCATGGCGTGGAAATCTCTTCCGGCATCTCACCGGTCGCCCACGCAGGCGTCCAATCTCTGGAGCCATCTGGAAAGCTCGGCCCAGTGGATCTGCCTGTGCCCACGCACGACGGCGCGTCCGGAGCCCCGGGAGGGGAACCGTCATCGCGCGACTTGCGTAATCGTTCGCGAAGGAACACTGCCTTGAAAAAGATTCTTATCATCATTGGCGCCGTCGTGGTTCTTGCCGCGGTTGTGGGCCTTACCGTCGTTCGGGCTCAGGCTGGATACACCAAAGTCCTTATCGGTACCGTCTCCAAAGAGAACCTCGTTTCCGTGGTCAGCGCTACCGGCCAGATCCGTCCCAAAACCTACGTCAACGTTGGCGCTAACGCCATGGGCCGCGTCACCCACTTCTACGTGAACGAAGGCGATCACGTGAAGAAGGGCCAGGTCGTCGCCACCATCGAGAACGTCCAGCAGGAAGCCAACGTCACCGCGCAGCAGGCCACCATTGACTCCTACCGCACCGACATCAACTCCTACATTGCCGCCGAGAAAACCGCCCAGGCCAATGTCGATCACGCTCAGGCCGACCTTGAGCAGAAGAAGCTCGACTTCGATCGTGCCAAAGCTCTTTTCCAGGCCCAGGTCATGTCGAAGCAGGACTTCGACGCCAAAAAAGCCGCCTACGATCTCGACGTAGCCTCGCTCGCGCAGGCTGTCGCCGGTCTCGCCCAGGCGAAAGCAAATACCGCTTCGGCCCGCGGCCACCTCCAGACTCAGCAAGCCGACCTCAAGGTCAACCAGGATCTCCTGAATCGCACTATCGCCGTCGCACCCTTTGACGGCATCGTTACGAACGAGCCCGTCCGCCAGGGTGAAATGGTCGTCCAGGGTATCCAGAACACCGAGGGCTCAACCCTCATGACTCTCGCCGACATGTCGGTGATCACTGCCGAGGTCAAAGTCGACGAAACGGACATCGTCAACGTCCAGAACGGCCAGGAAGCCGACGTCACCGTCGATGCCATCCCCGGCAAAGTCTTCAAAGGCCACGTCACCGAAGTCGGCGACCAGGCCCTCCTTCGCTCCACCGGCGTCTCCACCAGCCAGTCCACCAGCGGCGTCGAAGAAGCCAAGGACTTCAAGGTGGTCGTCACCCTCGACACTCCCTCTGATTTCCTGCGCCCCGGCCTCTCCTGCACGGCGAAGATCACGACCGCAAAAAAGAACGACATCGTCGCCGTTCCCATCCAGGCGCTCACCATGCGGGATCCGAATCAGCTGAAGAAGGAAAGCTCTTCCTCGAAAACCGAGACTGTCTCGGCCGCCACTAACAATCCCGCGCAGCCCACCCAGGATATCCAGGGCGTCTTCGTAGTCAGCAAGGTCAACGGCAAAGATCGCGTCCACTTTGTGCCCGTCACCACCGGCATCACCGGCGCCACGGACATCGAAATCACCAGCGGCCTCAAAACCGGCGACCGCATCGTCACCGGCACTTACCGAGTGCTGCGCGACCTGAAGGAGAACTCCCTGGTCAAGCAGGACACGACGCTGGCCGCCCCGCAAACCACCACTTCGTCGTCTTCGTCGTAATCTCAAAGGAACCGGGTTCTCCTCCGGCGCGTACACACCAGCATGGCAACAGGAGTTCTCATGGCGGCAGAAACCACAACCGAAGCGGAACTCCGGCCCACATCCGCTTCTTCCCCCAGCGACATGATCGTGGTCGAAGACCTCTGGAAGACCTACGACATGGGTTCCGAGCAGCAGGTTCAGGCCCTCCAGGGCATCTCGCTGCGCATCTGCCGCAACGAGTACGTCGCCATCATGGGTCCGTCCGGCTCCGGAAAATCCACGCTCATGAACCTCATCGGCTGTCTCGATACTCCATCGAGCGGCAAGTACTGGCTTAACGGCCACCTGGTCAGCGAGCTCAACGACGATGAGCTGGCCCGCATCCGCAACAGGGAAATCGGATTTGTTTTCCAGACCTTCAACCTGCTGGCCCGTGCCTCGGCCCTGCACAACGTCGAGCTACCGCTGATCTACAACGGCACCCCAGCCGACGAGCGCGATGCACGGGCCAAGGCCTCGCTCGCGGCCGTTGGCCTCGAGGCGCGCATGAACCACAAGCCTAACGAGCTCTCTGGCGGTCAGCGCCAGCGCGTCGCCGTCGCCCGCGCCCTGGTCAACAACCCCTCTATCATCCTGGCCGACGAGCCAACCGGCAATCTTGACTCCAAAACCGGTGAGGAAATCATGGCGCTCTTCGACGACCTCCACAAGAAGGGCAACACCATCGTCCTCGTTACCCACGAGCCCGACATCGCCGAATACGCGCATCGAGTCGTACACATCCGCGACGGCAAAATCTTCTCTGATCAGCCCTCTTCCCGCGCTGGCAAAGTGAACTAACTGCTGCAGGCCCCAGCCTGCGGGCTAACTGCGCTGTCCACATCCGAACGCCTCTGACCGGCGCCGAACACCTCTGCCGGCCGGCAAGCCCGCCATCGACCTCCGGCCATTGGCGTCTCAGCAAGATACCGCGAGATCGTTTCTGGCCCGCCCCGTGCTCCACGAACTGCACTCCCCCCGGAGACCTTGATGGAATCCATCCTCCAGGATGTTCGCTACGCCCTGCGCCAGCTGCGCAAGTCCCCAGGATTCGCCCTCATCGCCGTCCTCACCTTGTCTCTCGGCGTCGGCGCAGCCACCGCCATCTTCAGCGTCATTGATGCGGTGATCCTGCGCCCGCTGCCCTACAGCCAGCCGGATCGCATCTACGTCTCGCAGACCCTCTCGGCCCAGGGCTACACACAACCATTTTCTCTGCCCAGCTTCAGGGACTTCCGCGCCCAAAACCACGTCTTTGCCGCCGTCTCCGCCGTCTCGTCGTATCAGGGCGTCAACCTCCAGACGCCGTCCGGCCCGGTCGCGCTCCAGTGGGTTCAGGGATCGGACAACTTCTTCGACGTCTTTGGCATCGCGCCCATCCTCGGCCGCAGCTACCGCCCCGGCGAAGATCAGCCCGGTAAAAATGACGTTGCTGTGCTCAGCTACGACGTATGGCAGACCAACTTCAACGGCCAGGCCAGTGTCATCGGCCGGACCGTCGAACTCAACGGCCATCCCTACACCTGCATCGGTGTCATGCCGGCGGGATTTCGTTATCCGCTCAGTGTGCGCCACGCTGTCTACACTCCGCTCCATCCCGATCCGCTGCTCGTCGACCGCCGCGGCGACCACTGGCTCCCGGCCGTCGGCCGGCTCAAACCCGGAGTAACCCGCCAGCAGGCTCAGGCCGACCTCACTGCCGTCCTCACCAACATCGGCCGCGCCTTTCCCGACACCGACGGCGGCCGCCATCTGCAACTCATCAGCCTCACCGACACCGTCGAAGGCGGGATCACCGGAGCCTTGTGGGCGCTCACCGCTGCCGTGCTCGCCGTTCTCCTCATCGCCTGCGTCAACGTCGCCGGACTGCTGCTGGCGCGCGGCGTCAAGCGCGAGCGTGAGATCGCTCTGCGCGCGGCCATCGGTGCCAACCGTAGCCGGCTCGTCCGCCAGGGGCTGACGGAAAGCCTGATCCTCGCAGCTCTGGGCGCAGCCGGCGGTATCTTCCTCTCCTGGCTGCTGCTCACCGCACTCCGCACGTTCCTCATCCATGCCATCGCGCGCGGCGCAGACGTGCATATCGATTTTCCCGTACTCCTCGCGGCGCTCACGCTTTCCATCGGGACCAGCATCGCGGCCTCGCTCTATCCTGCGCTCCATCTCTCCGGCGCCGAGCCCAGCCAGGCCCTGCGCAGCGGCGGCACCGCCGGAACCTCCCGCGCCCATCACCGCCTGCGCTCGGTCTTCATCGTCTCTCAGGTCGCGCTCTCGCTGGTTCTGCTGGTGGTCGCCGGCGTACTGCTGCGCGAAGTCGCGGGCTACCGCAATACAGACCTCGGCTTCGACGCCCCGCACATTCTCGCTGCCGAAATCGATCTCTCCCCGGAACGCTATCAGGGCCATAACGTCTGGACTGGTTTCTACCAGCCCATGCTGGACCGCGTCAGCCATTTACCCGGCGTGCGCGGGGCGGGGATTATCAGCCTTGTTCCCATCCAGTCGTGGGGCTGGAATTCCGAGATTCACGTCACCGGCCAGCCGCCCACCTCTCCCACCGAGGTCACCCTCGCCGAGGACCGTTACGTCTCGCCAGGCTACTTCGATGCCCTGGGGATTCGCCTGATTCAGGGACGCACCCTGTCTCCCAGTCTCGACCTCCCCACCAACAAAGCCGCCACCATCGTCGTCAACCAGGCCTTCGTAAAGAAGTTCATGCCCGCAGGGCTCAATCCCGTCGGCCAGCACCTCGACGACAGCGACAAGGCGGACGAAAAGACGCAGATCGTCGGCGTGGTCACCAATGTCCGCCAGGACCTGATGCAGCCCTCCATGCCGGAAATGGACTACCTCGACAGTGAGATCCCGGCCCAGTACAGCGCCATGCTGATGCGCTCCAATCTGGTGGTGCGCACCTGGGGCGATCCGAAACTGGCGATCCCTGCACTGCGCGATGTCTTTCACCAGATCGATCCGACCCTGCCCTTCCGCGCGCCCGAGACGATGGACGAGATCGTCGCCGACCAGCTTGTTATGCAGCGGATGGAGGGGTGGCTCTTCGGCATCTTTGCCTCGCTCGCTGTGCTGCTCGCGGTCGTGGGACTCTACGGGCTCATCAGCCACGAAGTGGAACTGAGCACCCGCGACATCGGCATCCGCATCGCCCTCGGCGCCACGCGCGGTGGAGTTTTCTCGCTCATCCTGCGCCGCGTGGCTATCCTCCTGGCCCTCGGCATCGCCGCCGGGCTCGGCCTGACCGTCGCTGCAAAGCAGCTGATCGCCTCGGTCGCCGTCATCCACTTCGCCCACCAGGCGGGCCTGCTCGCCCTGCTGGTTCTGGTCCTCGCCGCCGCCGGATTCCTCGCCGCGCTTCTCCCCATCCAGCGCGCCGCCTCCATTGAGCCCATGGAAGCCCTCCGAACCGAGTAGGAAAGGGAAAAACGGCTGGTAAAGCGGGTGGCGATGAACCGGGCAACTGAGAATCGGTTAGCTGAGAACCGGTCAGCGAAAAATCCATTTAGCGCTGACCGCTTTCGTCGCCGACCGCTTCATCGCTAACCGCTTTTCAGTTAACCGCTTTTTAGCTGACCGCTTTACCGGCTGCCCGCTTTATCGCTAACCGCTTTACCAGCTACCGTTTTTAGCCAACCGCTTTTTAGCTAACTGCCTCCCCTTTCTGCCGATATCCCCATCAGCAGGACGGAGAAGCACTGTGTATCTCGCGCAAATTGTTGCAGACGAGCAGAATGACCCTTTGCCAAATTCAAACGGCCTCGATCCCGAGGCTCTTCAGCCCATCAGCCTTCAGCCGGAACGCTGGATGCTCGGACCTATGGCTGGGCGCAGCCTCGTCATGCAGCATCTCTTTTCCCGCATGCGCTGCACTGCGCCCCATTTCCGCCTCGTGAACATCGAAGGTGCCGAAGGCACCGGGAAGCTCCTCGCCGCGCAAACTCTTCACCAAATTGGTCCCGCTTCCCAGGGCCCTTTCGTCCCCTCGATTGCCGCTGAATTCCTTCGCGACCCCGAAGCCTTCTGGAAAGAAGCTTGCGGAGGACTCGTTTATCTTTCCCGCGTCGAGGAACTGCCCACCGAACTCCAGCGCCTTCTGCGCGATTTCCTGGAACGAGTCGCCCATGAGCGCATCCGCACGCAAAAGTCCCAGGCGCCTCTGCAACTGGTCGTCGGTTCCTCTCAATCTCTTCGCCGCCTGGCCGGCGCCGGGGCTTTTCGCTCCGATCTCGCCAGCCACCTGACCGCGATCCGTTTCACCCTTCCCCTGCTCCGCGATCGCAAAGACGACATCCCGCTGCTGTGCCGCCCTCTTTCTGCGCAACTGGAGCCTTCAGCACCGGAAGCCCCTGCGCGGCTTCGCCTCCGGAGTCTTCAACCGCCTGATCGCCTATGACTGGCCCGGCAACGTCCGCGAGCTCCAATCGGTCGTCGCTGCCTCTGCCCTCGAGTGTTCCGGTCAATGGGTTCGTCCCATCGATATTCCCCGTTTGAACTGGCCCGTTCCGGCCACGGCCCAGGCCCCTTCCGACCCGGCCAGCGACGACCCCAACCTCGACCGCGCCATCCTCCGTCATATCACGCGCATCCTCGCCCGCGCCAACGGCAATAAGGTCCGCGCTGCCAAAATGCTCGGGATCAGCCGCTCCACCCTCTATCGCCTCCTCGAGCCCAACGCCGTCCCAGGCGCCCCCACAGGCAATGGGCAATAGGCAGCCGGCCTCACGTCCCCGGCAACTAAGTCCCACCCCCTGCTGGCGGCTGGCTAATGCCTGCTTTCCATGCAACTCCCGCCACCAGCCCCAGCATCGAAAATTCGAGTTTTTGATCGGAATTCGGCGACTCGCCGAATGACAGGTCCATTTCGTTCGGAGAGCAGAAAGGTGACGCCGAAAACCGCAACTCAGGGCCCGCTGAGCAAGTCCGGTTTCACAGCGCATTCGGCCTCCTCCATAACTCCCAACGGCTCGCCCCATCGTCTGGAGACCGGTATTCGCGGCCTCGACGACATCCTGCACGGCGGCTTCCCCTCCGGGCACCTCTACCTCATCGAAGGCGACCCGGGCACCGGCAAAACCACCCTGGCCCTCCAGTTCCTTCTCGAAGGCGTCCGCGCCGGCGAGCGGGTCCTCTACGTCACCCTTTCTGAATCCGCGCTGGAGCTCCGGCAGGTCGCAAAGTCCCACGGCTGGTCGATCGAGAACGTTGAGATCTATCGAAATGATCCCGCCCGACGACGACCTCAAGCCGGAGGCCCAGTACACCGTTTTCCATCCCTCCGAAGTCGAGCTGGCCGACACCATCGCCTCCATCATGAAAAAAGTCGACGAGGTCCAGCCGCAGCGCCTCGTCTTCGATTCCCTCGCCGAGCTGCGAATGCTGGCGCGCGACCCCCTCAAGTACCGCCGTCAGATTCTCGCCCTCAAGCGCCATCTCTCCGGCGGCAACACCACCGTGCTCATGCTCGACGACCGCACCTCGAACGACAACAACGACCTCCAGCTGCAGAGCATCGCCCACGGCGTCATCGTCCTGCAGGGCGTCGGCCGCGAGTATGGCATCCGGCGCCGCCGCATCGAAATCCACAAGCTCCGCGGGTCGCCCTTCCGCGAAGGCTTTCACGATTACATCGTCCGCACTGGCGGTCTCGACATCTTCCCGCGCCTCGTCGCCGCCGAACACCTGCCAGGCTTCCTCCGCCAGCCCGTCCCCAGCGGCCTCCAGGAACTCGACGACCTGCTGCGCGGAGGCATCGACACCGGCACCAGCACCCTGCTCACCGGACCTGCGGGCTGCGGAAAGTCCACCATCGCCTTTCGCTATGCATATTCCTCGGCGCTGCGCGGCGAGAAGGCCATGATCTACACCTTCGACGAGTCCCTGGCCACCCTCATCGAGCGTGCCAAAGGTCTCGGCATGGACCCCGACGGCCCCATTTCGAGCGGCCTGCTGCAGCTCCAGCAGGTCGATCCCGCCGAGCTTTCTCCCGGCGAGTTCGTCTCCCAGATCCGCCGCATTGTCGAGCAGGAGAAGCTCCGCGTTCTGGTCATCGACAGCATGAACGGCCTGCTGAACGCCATGCCCAATGAGCGCTACCTTGCGATGCAGCTGCACGAGCTGTTGTCGTACCTCGGCCAGCAGGGCGTCGCCACCATCCTGACCCTCGCCCAGCCCGGCGTGATCGGCACTACCATGCAGTCTCCGGTCGACGTCAGCTATCTGGCCGACACCATCCTCCTCTTCCGCTATTTCGAGCGCGCCGGCGAAATCCGCCAGGCCATCTCCGTCGTCAAGAAGCGCTCGGGCGCCCACGAGCGCAGCATCCGCGAGCTCTTTATGCAGGACGGCAAGGTTTTCGTCGGTCAGCCGCTTGCCGAGTTCGAAGGCGTCCTTACCGGCGTTCCCAAACTCATCGGCAACCTCGGCGTCAATAATTCGGAACAGGAGGCACCGTCTGCTTCCTGAAATTAAACCTACGGTGCAGGACCGCCGCACCATCATCCTCGCCCCCACTGGCAAGGACGCACCGCTCATCATGAGCCTTCTCGGGCGCTGTTCCATGCCCTGCCACGTCGCCGCCTCCGCCGACGAGCTCTGCTTCGAGATCGAGCGCGGCTCGGGCGCGGCCATCGTCTCCGAAGAAGCGCTCATGGGCAGAGCCATTACAAAACTTCGCGACGTGATCGAGCAGCAGCCGCCCTGGTCGGACTTTCCCCTCATCCTGCTCACCGTCGGCGGCCGCGTCACTGCGGAAAGCGAACGCCTGCGCGAGCTGCGCCAGCCGCTGGGCAACATCTTTCTGCTCGAGCGCCCCATCCGCCCCGAGACCCTGCTCAGCACCCTTGAAATTGCCCTCCGCGGACGCCAGCGCCAGTACCAGATTCGCGATCAGATGCAGCAGTTTTCCCGCGCCCAGGATGCCCTCCGGCGCTCGGAAAAGCTCGCTGTCACCGGCCGCCTCGCCGCTTCGATCGCCCACGAGATCAACAACCCCCTCGAGGCCGTCACCAACCTGCTCTTCCTCATGCGTTCCAGCGACGATCCCAGCCAGGCCCACAACTACCTCGCTCAGGCCGACCAGGAACTCGCCCGCGTTGCCGAGATCACGCGCCAAACCCTCCGCTTCTACCGCGAGCCCAGCCACCCGGTCGACACCGAGGTCGCCGCCGTCCTCCGCTCTGTGCTGGTCCTTTACAACTCCCGGCTGGCCTCCGCCAGCGTTGCCGTGCAGCTTGAGATCGATTCACCTAACGCCACGGTCCTCGCCAGCCCCGGTGAGCTCCGCCAGGTCATCGCCAACATCGTGGGCAACGCCATCGACGCCATGCGTCACGGCGGGCGTCTCCGCATCCGCGTCTCCGAAGGGTTCGGCACCGACGACTTTCCCCGCGTCCGCCTCACCATCGCCGATACCGGCTCGGGCATTCCGCCGTCGCTCCTGCCCTCGATCTTCGAGCCCTTCATCACCACCAAGGGCGAAACCGGAACCGGCCTCGGCCTCTGGGTCACGGGTGAAATCATCCGCCGCAACGGATGGTCGATCCGCGTCCGCACCCATTGCGGGCCGCACCAAACTGGCACCGCGTTCTCCATCACCATGCCGCTATGTGTTGCCGCAAGGGCAGCCCGCATGCAACCCGAAGCCGCCGTCGCCTGAACCACAGGCCACAGGCTGCCGGCTAGCTGCTGGCTACTGGCCGCTGGCTGCTGGCTGCTGGCTGCTGCCTCCAGGCGATAATGCCTGCCATGAAGAAATACGCCTTCACCGCGAAGATCGAACCCGGCCCCGGCGGCGGCGCGTTCGTCACCTTTCCCTACGATGTCCACAAGGAATTCGGCGTGAAAGGCCGCGTCCCCGTCCAGGCTTCGATCAATAACATCCCCTACGCCGGCTCCCTGATGCAGTGCGGCGGCCAGTACCACATGCTGGGCATCCTCAAATCGATTCGCGAGCAACTCGGCAAGCAGTTCGGCGATAAAGTCGACGTCCAGATCTGGAAAGACGACGCCGTTCGCACCGTCGAAGTCCCCACCGAATTCGCAACCCTGATGAAAAAGCACGGCGTCCGGGATTTCTTCGACTCTCTCAGCTACACCCACCGCAAAGAGTACTGCCGCTGGATCACCGAGGCGAAGAAGGAAGAAACCCGCGCCGCCCGCCTGACCAAATCCATCGACATGATGCGCAAAGGCGTGAAGACCCCAGGCTAGCGAAGCAACCCCCTCCCAGCCTTCCAGCTTCCGCTGATCGCTGATCCCTGATCGCTGATCCCTGATCGCTGACCGCTGACCGCTGGCCGCTGGCGGCTGACCAGTGGCCGCTGACCTTGGCCGCTCCTGTACCCTGTACGCGTGATGAAACTCCGCTCCGTTGCCGTCGCGCTCAGCCTGGTTTTCGTTCTCGCGCCCGCCTTCCCGCAGGCTGCGTCCGACGTCGAATCCCGCCGCAAGGCCCTCAACGACCTCTTCGCGCAAATCTGGGAAGACCGCCTCAGCCACTCGCCCGAATTCGCCTCCACCATCGGCGACAACCGCTTCAACGACCGGCTCACGGACTACTCGGTCGACGCCTACAATCAGCAGCTCGCGCGCGGCCGCGACTACCTTGGCAAGCTGGGCGAAATTGACACCACCGGCCTCTCCGATCAGGAAGTCCTGTCGAAGGACCTCATGATCCGCCAGCTCACCGAAGACCAGGAAGAATCCGAGTTCAAGCCCTGGGAGATGCCCGTCAACCAGTTCAACGGCCTCCATCTCTCGCTGCCCCAGCTCGTCCCGCGTCTCCGCTTCGCCACCGCAAAGGATTACGACGACTACATCGCGCGCCTCGGCAAAGTTCCCATCGCCTTCCGCCAGGTCACCGACAATTTGCTCACTGGCATTGACGATCAGCGCGTGCCGCCGAAGTATCTTCTGGAAAAAGTCCTCGTCCAGGTTAACGCGCTGCTCGCACAAAAGCCGGAAGACAGCCCCTTCGCGCAGCCGCTGAAAAAATTTCCCGCGTCCATCTCCGCAGCCGACCAGGCCCGCATCCACGACGAAGTCATCAACGCCATTACCAAACAGGTCTATCCCGCCTACCAGCACTTCGCCCGATTCCTGCAGGCCGCCTACATCCCGGCAGGCCGCGCCGACCCTGGCGTCTGGTCGCTGCCCGATGGCGACGCGTATTACGCCTTCCGCGTGAAGCAGAGCACGACGACGGACCTGACGCCGGCGCAAATTCACAAGATCGGCGAAGACCAGGTTGCCGCCGACGAAGCCGACATGCTCGCGATCGCGAAGAAGCTTGGCTATGCAGACATTGCCGCACTCCGCGCCGCCATCAACGCCAATCCCAAGCTGCACCCCAGCAGCCGCGAAGCTCTGCTCGACGTTTACAGCGCCGACCTCGACAAGATGCGTCCCAAACTGCCCGAGCTCTTCGGCCGCCTGCCCAGGGCGCCGCTCACGGTCGAAGCCGTCCCCGCCTTCATGGAAAAAGATCAGGCCCCCGCCTATTACGAGCAAGGCACGCCCGACGGCAGCCGCCCCGGCACCGTTTTCGTGAACACCTATGACCTCGAGCACCGTTCGCTGGCCAACGTTGAATCCATCGCCTACCACGAAGGCCTTCCCGGCCATCACCTGCAAATCTCCATCGCGCAGGAGCTGACCGGCCTCCCCCAGTTCCGCAAATACCTCCACTACACGGCCTATACCGAGGGCTGGGGACTCTATGCCGAGCGCCTTGGCAAAGACATCGGCTTCTATCAAGACCCCTACTCCGACTTCGGCCGTCTCGAGGCCGACACCTTCCGCGGAATCCGCCTCGTCGTCGATACCGGCGTCCACTCCCAGCACTGGACGCGCCAGCAGATGGTCGACTACTTCCACGCCCACTCCGGCCTCGACGACGCCACGGTCAACGCCGAGTGCGATCGCTATATCGCCTGGCCCGCCCAGGCCCTCGGCTACAAGATGGGCCAGCTCAAAATCCTCGAACTCCGCGCCCGCGCCCAAAAAGCCCTGGGGCCAAAGTTCGACCTGCGCGCGTTTCACGATCAGGTGGTAGACTCCGGCGCCCTGCCGCTCGACGTCCTCGACGCAAGGATCACCGCCTGGATCCAGAGCCAGCAGTCGAAATAGAAACGCCGCCGGAGGCGACAGCCAACACGTCCGATTCCGGACAGAAATATCGATTGTGGACAAATCTCCGCCCCGTCGAGCGGGGGGAAGACCTATGTTTTGTTCCAAAAGCGTGATCCGGGACTGGCACCATACATGCACCTAACATCCGTCGCACTCCATATCCGTAAGAGTCATTACGACGAAAACTAATGCGGGAGTTCTGCGAAAGTGAGGGGCGCCCATGCTGACAGACGTCAAAGTAGCCATACGGCAGTTGCGGAAATCTCCAGGATTTGCGATAACTGCGATCCTGACGCTGGCGCTGGGCATCGGCGCCAACGCCATCGTCTTCAGCGTGCTCAACGCCATTGTTCTCCATCCCCTCAACGTGCCGCAGTCGCAGAGCCTCTACATGCTGCAGCGGGTTTGGCAGGACTGGACCCAGCCTTCGCCATCGCAGTCGTATCCCGACTATCAGGACCTGCGCGACCGCAATCACAGCTTCGAGTCGATGACGTCTTACACCATCACGGGCGCGGTGGGGCTCGATACCGGCGGGGGAAACCCCTCCGTGGTTTGGCCGTATCTGGTGGGCGGCAATTATTTCGATACGGTTGGCATCCAGCCCTATCTGGGGCGTTTCTTTCATGCATCCGACGAGCACGGCGACAACAGCGCGCCTTATATCGTCCTCAGCTATGACTTCTGGGAAAGCCACTTCCAGGGCGACCCGTCGGTTGTAGGGCGCACCGTCAGGGTGAATCAACATCCTTTCTCGATCCTGGGCGTGGCGCCGCCGGCCTTTCGCGGGACCGAGCTCTTTTTCTCGCCCGCGTTCTTTGTTCCCATGGTCGATGTACCGCAGATCGTCAACGGCTGGAATCCGCTGCATGAGCGGGGTTGGCATTTCACCTGGATCGTCGGACACCTGAAGCCCGGCGTGACTCCCGAGAAGGCTGCTGCGGATCTGAATACGATTGCGGGGTCTCTCGCGAAGCAGTATCCGAAAGACGATGCTGGGCTGAAGTTCGACCTGGCGAAACCTGGCCTCGTGGGTGACTCGCTGGGGCGTCCGGCGCGTGCGTTCATGCTGGGATTGATGATGCTGGCCGGGCTCATCCTGCTGGCCGCCTGTGCCAACCTGGGCAGCCTGTTTGCGGCCCGCGCCGCCGATCATTCGCGGGAGATCGCGGTGCGCATGGCCCTGGGTTCGCGGCGCGGCCGGATCGTCCGCCAGTTGCTGACTGAAGCGATCCTAGTGTCTCTCGCCGGCGGCGCGCTCGGCATGTTCGGAGGCGTGGCGATCCTCCACTGGCTGAGCGCGTGGAATCCAATCCCGAGCATTCCCATCAATGTGCCGGTGAACCCCAACGCGAGCGTCTACGCGGTTGCGCTGTTGCTGGCGCTGGCCAGCGGATTCCTCTTCGGTATGGTGCCGGTGCGTCAGGTGCTCCGCTCCGATCCCTGGCAGATCATCCGCTCAGGATCGACCGGGTTTGACCGCATGCGCAAATTCTCTGCGCGCGACTTGCTGCTGGCCATGCAGATTTCCATCTGTGCGGTACTGGTGACGTCGTCGCTGGTTGCAGTGCGCGGACTGGTGAAGTCGCTCGACAGCAACTTTGGCTTTGCACCTCAGAACACCATGCTGGCCAAGGCAGACCTGGGCATGGCGGGCATTGCAGGCGACCAGGAGCAGGTGACAGAACAGAAAATGCTCACCGCCGTTGCCGGTATTCCGGGAGTCACAGCGGTGGGCTATGCCGACCGGCTGCCGCTCACCGTAGGCGGCAACGATTCGTGTGTCTTTCACGACAGCGACACGGATTTCCGCCCCACCAACTGCCGCACCGACGCGCAACAATTCGACGTTTCGCCGGATTACTTCCGGGCAGCCGCCACTGCCATGCTGGCTGGACGCGCTTTCACCCTCCACGATGTAAAGAGCGCACCCCTGGTCGCGGTCATCAATCGCGAGTTTGCGCGAACGATGTTCGGATCAGTGGAGAAAGCCCTGGGCGGCTATTACAAGCTCGGGAGTGGCGCACGAGTGCAGGTGGTGGGCGTGGTGCAGAACGGGAAATACGAATCGCTCACGGAAAGTCAGCGGCCCGCGATGTTCTATTCGTTCCTGCAGCAGCCCTCGGGGAATATGTGGCTGGTAGTGCGCTCGCGGCGCGGCGCGGAAGAGACAGCAGCGGCGCTGCGGGAGACTCTGCGCGGCTTGAATCCGGGTCTTCCCGTAACCATTGAAACCTGGGACCGCGAGCTGACCTTCGTGCTGTTTCCGGCGCGCGTGGCCACGGTGGCGCTCGGCGTGCTGGGCCTGCTGGGCGCGATGCTGGCCATCACCGGTATCTTCGGCATGGCCTCGTATGTGGTGAGCAAGCGCTTGCGCGAACTGGGGATTCGCGTGGCTCTGGGCGCTGACCAGAGGAAGGTTTTAGCAGCGGCACTGGGCCGGGCGTTTCGCCTGCTCGCAACCGGCTCCGCAGCAGGCATCGTGCTGGGCCTGCTGGCGGCGAAGGTGTTGGCCTCCATCGTGTACCAGGCCACGCCGAAAGACCCCTGGGTGCTGGGCGGAGTCGTACTGACCATGCTGCTGGTCGGGTTAATCGCGGCGTGGATCCCGGCACAGCGCGCCCTGGCCGTCGATCCGATGATCCTGCTCCGGGAAGAGTGACGGCAACTGACCAGAAGAAGACCCGGCTACCAGCTACCAGCTACCAGCTACGAAAACGTTATCCTAAGAACCATCATGTCAACCGATCTCTCGAAGTCCCGCGTCGCCGTGCTGGGCGCCGGAAAAATGGGCGGCATCCTGCTGCAGGCGTTTCTCAAGCAGCAGATCCTCAGCTCCGACCGCCTCTTCGCTACCGTCGCCCACGCCGAACGCGCTCAGGTGCTCTCCGCGCAGTGGGGCATCGAAGTCTCTACGGACAACGCCGCTATCGCAGCCAAAGCCGATGTCATCCTGATCGGCGTGAAACCCTTCCAGGTTCCCGCGCTTGTCGAAGAAATTCGCCCCGCGCTCACGCCGGAGAAGCTGCTCATCTCCTTCGCGGCTTCGGTGCGGACGGAATCCATCGAAAAGGCTGCCGTCGAGGAAGTCCCCGTCATCCGCGCCATGCCCAACACCCCCTCGATGCTCGGCGCCGGCATCGCCGGACTCTGTCGCGGCCGCTTCGTGGAGCCTCATCACATGGCCATCGCCGAGAGCCTCTTTGCCGCCGTCGGCCGCACCGTCGTCGTAGACGAGAAGCACATGGACGCGGTCACCGGCCTCTCCGCCTCAGGCCCCGCCTTCATCTACATCATTCTCGAATCGCTCGCCGAAGCCGGCGTCAAGGTCGGCCTGCCCCGCGACATCGCCACGCTCCTCGCCGCGCAAACCACCTTCGGAGCGGCCAAAATGGTCCTCGAAACCGGCTACCACCCCGCGCTTCTCAAGGACGCAGTAACCACCCCCGCCGGCTGCACCATCGACGGCATCCTCGAACTCGAGGAGGGCGGCCTGCGCGTGACGCTCATCAAAGCGGTCATGCGAGCCAGCCAGCGCGCAAAGGAGCTGGCCGCAGGGTGAGTGAAGCTCCCAGCTCCCGGACTCCCAGCTCCCAGCTACCAGCTACCAGCTGAATTGTTAATTTCTCGCTACTTTTTCCAGCCCTCCGGCGTCTCAATGCCTTATGACGCCCGACCGCGCGGTGCTTCCCGAGTCGCTGCCCGCAATCAACTGCACGCTGCCGAACCTCGTTGACACCGCCCAGCACTCGCGCCTCTTCCTGGCTGCCGAGTTCCTGTTGCTCTTCATCGGACTCCCGGTCGCGCTCTTCTTCGGCCTGGCCAGCAGCCTGCCGCCACTTCCGATCCTCTGGATCGTCGGCTTCTATAGCCTCGTGGTCCTGCTGCGCGACCCCAGCTTCGACCGCCGCCAGCTTTGGAACGCCGCGCCCCTCCGGAAACAGCTGCCCCACATCCTCTCTCTGTTCATCGCCGGGGTCGCCGTTGTCGCGGTCCTCGTCCATCAATACGCTCCGGAGCTATTCCTGAGCCTTCCCCGCCAGCGTCCGCGCCTGTGGGCGACCATCATGATCGGCTACCCGTTGCTGTCGGTCTACCCCCAGGGCCTCATCTACCGCGCCTTCTTCTTCCACCGCTATCGGCGCCTGTTGCGCTGCGACATGGCCATGAACTCGCTGGCCATGATCCTCATCAGCGCTACGGCTTTCGCGCTGATGCACATCCTCTTTCATAACTGGATCGCCCTGGCGCTGACGTTTCCTGGAGGCGTCCTCTTCGCCGTGCGCTACATGAACACGCGCTCGCTGTGCGTCTCCTCGCTGGAGCACGCGCTCTACGGCTGCTTTTTGTTCACCATCGGACTGGGCCAGTTCTTCTACGTGCGGGTCGTTTAGCAGAGGAGACCGCGACTACTGCGGCGGCTCCTTCGCTCCCTGCTTTCCACCCTGAACCGCGCCCTTCGTTGTATTTTTCGTCTTGTTGTAGGCCTTCTTCGTGCCCTTCTCGCTGGCTTTGTACCCACTCTTTGCGCCCTTGCCGGCGTCTTTGGCCGCGTCTTTCGAGTCGTGCCCCGCGGCCTTCATATCGTGTTTCGCGCTGTTGGCCTGATCGCTCTGGGACGTCGCCGCGAAATATCCCGGAGCCACCATCAAAGTTGCTCCCAATAATGCCGTCATCCATTGCCGATTTCGTCTCATGCTTGGGGTGATGACGTAAGCCCGCGCCCGAGTTGCGCCGTCATGATCAAATTCGAGGACTAAAATTGAACTTCACACTCGCGTGACCGCCTCCGCCGCCATTTCGCATGCCGCCCCTCCGGTGACCCAACCGCCGCCCGCGCTGCGCCGCTTCGCCTGGTGCGTCCTGGCCTACAACGTCGCCGTCATCGTATGGGGATCGGCGGTCCGCGCCACCGGCTCCGGTGCCGGCTGCGGCGACCACTGGCCGCTCTGCAACGGGACTTTGGTCCAGCACCACCCCGCACTCACCACCCTGATTGAATTCGCCCACCGCGCCATGAGCGGCGTCGATCTGGTGTTCGTCCTGGCGCTCGTTGTCTGGACGTTCTTCGCCGTTCCCCGCCACCATCTGGCCCGCGCTTTCGCTATCGCCGTTCTGGTTCTCACCCTCAATGAGGCGCTTCTTGGCGCGCTCCTCGTCCTGCTGGGCCACACCGCACAAGACCGCTCGCCCTCTCGCGCCGTCTATCTCGGCCTCCATCTCACCAACACCCTCCTGCTCCTCGCTGCACTCACCCTCACCGCGCATTTTCTCTCACGCCACGACGGCACACAGCGCGCGGCCGTCACCCTGCGCCGGCCGGCCCTCGCGCTCACCGGTCTCATCGCAGTCCTTATTGTTGGAGTCACCGGATCGCTGTCCGCCCTCGGCGACACGCTCTACCCCGCGCACAACCTCCTCACCGCGATCGCCCAGGACTTTTCTCCTCGATCCTCCTGGCTCATCCAGATTCGCTGGCTGCACCCGGCCATCAGCCTCATCGCCGGGGCTTTCATCGTCTGGCTCACCGTCCGAACACTGCGCGAGCCGGCCAACCGCTCCCTTGCGATCGGTGTGCTGCTCCTGCTCGGTCTGCAATACCTTCTTGGCGTGGCCGACATCGGCCTGCTCGCGCCCACATGGATGCAGATGACCCACCTGCTCGGCGCCGACCTCCTCTGGACCGCCCTGGTGGTCCTCTCCGTGCGCACCTGTCTGGTGCCGCGAAAACAGTGAGGCTCCGCCTTTCCTCGGTAGTACCGTTGCCGTTTTTTTCAGCGGGAAAATAATGTAGAGTGGCTGCGTCGCCTGCAAACACGAAACCGTCACAGCCAACGACCCTCGCCGCCGCCGAACAGTTCGACCTCCCATTAGGTTTGTTGTCCTCCCAAACGCCGGAGATCCCTGTGGTCTCCGGTGATTTTTGCCTGACCAAAGCCGGGTCCCGCCGCGGGGACATCTCTCACCTGTACTCGGCTACTCTTACAGAGCTGAGGCGATCCCCATGAAACTCGCATCTCTGGGCCTCCTCCTGCTGCTCGCTGCGCCCCTCTCCGCACAAAAAGCAATTCCAGCAGGGACCATTCTCCCGCTCCAGTTGGAGACGGGGCTGAACGCCGCCAAAATCAAGCCTGGTCATTCCATTCGCGCCCGGGTTATGCAAACCGTTCCCGGAACCTCCATGCACCGCGGTTCCCACGTGCTCGGCCACGTCGTCACCGCCGCCCCTTCACGCATCGAGATTCGATTCGACACCGCCCTGATCCACGGTGAACGGATTCCCCTGACGACAAATCTCCGCGCTTTGGCATCCATGCTCGAAGTCGAAGAGGCCCAGATCCCGGAAGGTGGAGCTGACCGCGCCCTCCGCCCCGAAGACCGCAACCGTGAGCAGATCGGCGGCGATATCGTCTATCCCGACGGCGGTCCGGTAGCCCACGGGCTCGACATTGTCGGCGAGCCCACTGCCTATGGTGCACTCGACCGGCCTGCAGCGAATCCCCCGTGCCGCGCTGCCCTGGCCGACAATTCAAACCCGCAGGCTCTATGGCTCTTCTCAGCCAATGCTTGTGGCCTCTATGGATACGACAACCTGACCGTCAGCCATTTCGGAAGAACCGAGCCCGTGGGCGTCATCCAACTTTCCGCCAAATCCGGCAAGATCAATATCCGCAGCGGCAGCGGGCTGCTCCTTCGCGTCCAGGGCGACTGATACAGGCCACAGAATACCGGCGTCAGGGGCCCCTCCTCGCGGAATGCCTGCCTTCTATTCCCTATTCCCTGTTGCCTGTTTCTGGTAAACGCGCGAAATGGCTCGCAGCAGTGCCTTCGAGGAGACCTTGCCATCCTCTCCAGCAAACAGAGCCTCACCCTCCCGCTTGGCCTGCGGCCGGTAATACCACCGGCTGAAGAGGCACAAATAATCCGCGATCTCCCCGCTGCGCGTCTTTTTCACCCCGCGGCGTTCGGGTTCCGGAGTCAGTTCGGCGAGCGCCGCATCCAGCCGTTGCTCCAGTTCATCGCGCGTTGCCAGGGTCACCGCCAGCGGCTCCAGCGGAACCGCTTCCATCGCGCCCAGGGGCTGCGCGAACAGCGACGACGATCCGGCTGCCTCATTCGCATGCCGCATGCCCTCGACCGAAAACAGAGCCGGCCCACAGAGACTTCCCTTTGCAAGCCGAAACAGCGCTACCCGCTCCGTCTCCGCCGCAACCTGCACCACCACGCCATCCAGTGCGGCGAGCGAGCGCACCACATCCGGGACCTCGCCGGCAACCGCTTCGGCCTTCGTAAGCCTCGCGTGCGCCTCGGCAGCCTTCTCAAACTCCATCAGCTCCGAGGCCTGGTCTCGTTCCTTGCGAAGCGCCTCAACAAGGCTCGCGCCCCGCGTCCGCAGGAACGAACGAACCGCGGCCGACTCCTCGGCATAGCGCTCGTCGCTGCAGCCTTTGAAGCAGGGAGCCAGGCACTTCTTCATTTCCGAGTAGACGCATCCCGGGAACGCCGGATCCGGGTTCAGATCGTCGACGCAGCGGCGCAACTTAAAGAGGTCGAGCATGTCCTCAAGGAAGCGCTCCGCCACAATCCGCGACGGAAATGGCCCATACAGATCTTCCATGGCCGCTTTTGTAACCCTGTTGGTTACATATACCCGCGGATACGCGTTCTCAATCGTCATCCGCAGCAGTGCCGGCGGCCTCAGATGCAGCCGCTTACGCGCCCGCTCGCCGAATGCAGCCCAATCCGGGGTCCCCGACGCACCGGCGTTGGCGCGATCGGGTGGCATGATGCCTCATACAGCCGCAGCAGCGCCTCGAAATCCGACCCCGTCAGCGCGTATTCGATGCGCGCCACGCGCCCGGCCAGTTGCAGCCGCTTCGTCTGATCCGGCCGCGCGTCCAGCAGCCGCCGGATGCGCCGCCGCAGGTTGGGCGTCCGGCTGATGTAAGGCTCCGCGCGCGTGTCTTCCCCGAACAACGCAAACACACCAGGCGCTGCCGGAATTTCCTGCCAGCTCGGCTCGGTCGCGTTGAACGGGATTTGGACTGGGAACATGGAAAAGCGCCATTCGTTGGATAGCTACGAAGAGGTCTTGACCCGCCCTTTCAACTTAGCTAAGCTAAGTTAGCATGATTTCTGCAACCATCTTCGAAGCCAAGACCAATCTCTCCGAACTCGTAAAAAAAGCCCGCAAAGGGGAGACCGTAGTCATCACCTCCGGACGAAGCCGCACTCCCGTCGCTAAATTGGAAGCGATCGGGGCAGTTCCGCGCAAGCGCCTCGGCGCGCTCGAAACCCCGGGCTTCGCGCTGACAGAGGCATTCTTCGAACCTCTTCCCGAAGAGGAACTCCGACTCTGGAACGGAGAAGATAAACCGGCACGACCGCGTCGGCGCATCAGGAAATGAGGGTTCTCCTGGATACTCACACGCTGCTTTGGGCTGTGCTGTCTCCAAAATCGCTGAGCCGCCGTGCCGCCACGGTCATCGCCAACGGCGCGAATGAGATCCTGGTTTCGGCCGCCTCGGCATGGGAGATCGCAACCAAAGTTCGGATCGGCAAACTTCGCGGTGCGGAGGCTTTGGAGCACGATTTTCTCGACGTCATGGAAGCCGCCGGCTATTCCCTGCTCTCCATCGACGCAGCAACTGCCCTGCGCGCAGGCCGCCTCGCTGGCCTGCATCGGGATCCTTTCGATCGGGTACTCGCAGCGCAGGCGCTCACTGGGGACATTCCCATCCTCAGCGCCGATGAACAGCTCGACTCTTTTGGCATCCGTCGGCTGTGGTAGCCACTTCGAAATTGACTGTGGCTGGCTGCTCAAGACCCCGCGATGGTCATGCCGTCGATCCGCAGCGTAGGCGCCGCGATCGCTCCGCGAAACTTCAGGTCGCTCCCGATGGCGGTAATGTTGCGCAGCATCTCCCGCAAATTCCCCGCGATGGTGATCTCGTGTACCGGATACGTTAGCTCCCCGTTCTCGATCCACAATCCTGCAGCGCCGCGTGAGTAATCCCCCGTCACCAGATTCACGCCCTGCCCCATCAGCCGCGTCACATACAGGCCCTGCTGGACGCTGCGCAGAATCACCTCGGGTGCGTCGGTTCCCGCTTCGAGATACAGGTTTCCCGCGCCGAGATACGGGTTCCCCGCCAGCCCGCGGCCCGCATTGCCTGTGCTCTTCATCCCCAGCTTCCGCCCGGCATAAGTGTTCAGAACGTAGTTGCTCAGCGCGCCCTTCTCGACGATCACGGTCCGCCGGCTCGGCAGCCCCTCAGCGTCAAACGGCGACGTGCCGAACCCTCCCGGGATGGTTCCATCGTCCACCACCGTCACCGACGGCGAGGCAACCTGCTCGCCGAGTTTGCCGGCGAAAATCGATGCCTCGCGATAGATCGCGTCGCCTGCCGCCGCGTCGAACACCACGCCGACCATGCCCCGCGCCACTTCCGGCGCAAACACCACCGGGACCTGCTGGGTGGGAACCCGCCTGGCATCCAGCATGCGCAAAGTCCGCCGAGCCGCCTCGCGCCCCACGTCCTCCGGCTGCTCCAGATCGCGAAACGCCCGCGCCTGCGACCACCAGTAGTCGCGCTGCATCTCGCCATTCGCGCCGTGGGCAATCGGGCTTGCTGCAATCGAGCAGTATGAGGTCCGATACTCGCCCATGAACCCGCGCGAATTAGCAAAGACCCTCCGCCCTGTGGCCGCGTCGAAGCTCGCTCCGTCGCTGTTCACAAGACGCGTGTCCGCACTCATCGCGGCAGCCTCCGCGCGCTTGGCCCACGCAATGCGCTCTTCAATTGGCAGCGAATAGACATCTTCGTGATAGAGCGCGAGATCGCCGCTCAGCTTGCCGAACTCGCCTGCATCGGCCAGCCCAGCGAACGCATCCACCGAAGTCACCTGCGCCAGCGACACCGCCCCCTTCACCAGATGCTCGATGCCCTCGGTCGTGAAGTCGCTCGACGAAGTACTCGCCACGCGATAGCCGTTTTCCGCCTCGACGAGTACGCGCAGCCCGATCCCGCGCGAGCCCGACTCTTTCAGCGTCTCGACTTCGCCCATCCGCACAGAGGTTGAGAATTCATCGCCCTCGCGGATCGTCACCTCGGCATCGGAGACGCCCAGCAACAGCGCCCGCGCCACGACAAACTCCGCCAGTTCCTGCAGGCTGGTTTCCGATTTGATCGCTGTACTCATCTCAACTCTTCTGCGCGAAGCGCGCCCGTCCGTCCAGGACCTTACCGCCCCGCAGTCCCTCCCACCGTCATGCGGTCCAGCTTCACCGTCGGCATGCCCACGCCCACCGGCACGCTCTGCCCATCCTTGCCGCAGGTCCCAATGCCCTCATCGAGCGCAAGGTCGTTGCCGACCATCGACACGTGCTTCAGCGCCTCCGGCCCGTTGCCGATCAGCGTTGCGTCGCGCACCGGCGCGGTGACCTTGCCGTCTTCGATCAGGTACGCCTCCGATGCCGAGAAGACAAACTTCCCGCTGGTGATGTCCACCTGCCCACCGCCGAAGTTCACCGCATAGAGCCCGCGTTTCACGCTGCGGATAATGTCCTCCGGCGCATCCTCGCCGGCCAGCATGTAGGTGTTGGTCATGCGCGGCATGGGAATCTGCTGGTAGCTCTCGCGCCGTCCGTTGCCGGTGCTCGGGATGCCCATCAGCCGCGCGCTCAGCTTGTCGCTCAGGTAGCCCTTGAGCACTCCGTTCTCGATCAGCACCGTCTCCTGCGTCACCGAACCCTCGTCATCGACGTTCAGCGAACCGCGCCGTGAAGGCATGCGGCCGTTGTCGACCACGGTGACTTTGCTGCTGGCAACCTGCCGTCCGATCAAACCTGCAAACGCTGACGTCTTCTTGCGATTGAAGTCCGCCTCGAGGCCGTGACCGACCGCCTCATGCAGCAGAACCCCAGGCCACCCGGGACCCAGCACCACTTCCATTTCGCCCGCCGGCGCCGCCACAGCGCTCAGTTGAAGGATCGCAGTCCGCGCCGCTTCTTCGGCGAAATGTTCCGGCCCTTTGGCGCCGGTGAAATACTCAATCTCCACGCGGCCGCCGCCGCCGGAGCTGCCCTTTGCCGTGCGCTCAGCATCTTTGGCGATCACGAACACACTCATCCGCGCCATCGGCTGCGTATCGCTGGCAAAGGTACCGTCGGAGCCCGCTATCAGAATCCTGCGCACTTCGTCGGCGTAGCTCGCCCGCACCTGAGTGATCCTCGGGTCGTACTTCCGCGCCGCGCCGTCCGCCCGCCGCACCAGCTCCAGCTTCGTTGCTAAATCAGTGTCGAGTTCGGCCGCCGGCGCCGGATACAAGCTCGGCGCATCAGTCTGCGTGAAGCCCTGCACCAGCTGCTTCGCCGGTCCGTTCGCAATCAGCGCCGCGGTCCGCGCCGCGCGCAGCAAGCGCCCCGCAGACAAATCGTCGGTATACGCGTAGCCCGTCCGCTCGCCGCTCACCACGCGCACGCCACAGCCGGCGCTCACGCCCTGGCTCGCCGATTTCACAATCTGTTCATCGAGGCCCAGCGACGTCGCCGCTACCGACTCGAAGTACAGATCCGCATAATCGCCGCCCGCCGAGAGCGCCTCGCCCAGGCACCGCTCCAGCACTCGTTCTGTGATGCCAAACTTTTCAAAGAAGTACCGCTTGTAATCCAATTCGTTGGTCCTCTCCCTGATCCTCTCACGCCCCGAGCCGCGCCCGTTAACATCTCAGTAATCGCCGCGTCGCTCCAGATTCTCAATCAGATTCCCAGCAACCGTCGACACCCTTTCGGGCCATTCTCAGCAACACCGTTTCGTGCCATGCTGGTAACCATGAAGAAGCTCCTCGTCCTCTCCCTCGCTCTTCTCTTCACGACGTCCGCGTTTGCCTCGTCGCATCATCATCACCACCATCACCACCGCACGCACAACGGTACGCCCAACCATCGCCCTGCCTGATGGATTCAGGCGCACCCACGCCCCCTCCGCCCTTAGGGAATCTCTGATTAGCCTTCTGTTTTGAAGGGGCACAGCTTCAGCTGTGCCGTAAAGGACGTGGGTTGAAGCCGGCTTTAGCCGCGGAGGGATGTTCTCCCGGCTTAAGTTAGAGGCTCCCTTAGGGCTGGTCCAAACACCCCTCGCCTTGTCGCTCCGGAGTTCCCGGTGTACCTTGCGGTGTATGAGCACTGCCACAGCCCCTGTCATCGCCGACCCACGCTTCCCCATCGGTAAATTCCGCCGCGCCGAAGTCAACCTCGCCGACCACGCCGCGCACATCGACTCCATCGCAGCGCTCCCTGAGAACCTGCGCGCCGCCGTTGCCGGTCTCAGCGAAGCTCAGCTCGACACTCCCTATCGCGAAGGCGGCTGGACCGTTCGCCAGTTGGTCCACCACATTGCCGACAGCCACATAAATTCGTATGTCCGCATGCGCCTCGCCGTCACCGAAGACTGGCCCACCGTCACGGATTATGACGAGAAGCTCTGGGCCGAGTTGCCCGATTCCCGCACCGCACCCGTCGATCTCTCCCTTCGTCTCATCGAAGGCCTGCACGGCCGCTGGGTCATCCTGCTCCGCTCCCTCAGCGACGAGCAGTGGCAGCGCGGCTACGTTCATCCCGCGAACGGCCGCCAGTCCCTCGCCGAAGCTGCCGCCCTCTACGCCTGGCATTGCCGACACCATACCGCCCACATCACTGAATTACGAAAGCGTAGCGGCTGGTAGCTTTTCCCTTGATCCGGCGCGTGGGGGCGCGGACCATCGAAACAGATGCCTCCTCCCGCTGAACCTAACTCCGCTCTCGCCGCTGCCGTGCTCGCCCGTTCCCTCGAGGCGTTCCTCGCCGACCATCCCCGCGCCGCAATCCTCGAAGACGGCCGCCTCCTCTTCGATCTCCGCCTCGCCCAGTGCTCCGTCAGTGCCGATCACGGCCGCTGCCTCCTCCACCTCTGGTCCGAAGACCGTAATGTGGTCCGCACCATCTCCGCCATCCAGCCACGCCGCGACACCCTGCGCATCGAGACCTACCGCTTCGGCCAATCGAAACCGCAGGCCCTCACCTTCGTTCCCGATCCCGAGTTCCGCACGCCCACCGCGCGCGACACTTCGCGCCGCCGCTACATGCGCGCGCTCGAGCAAGCGCTCGCCACACATTTCCCCGGCTGGACCCCGGAATCCTTCCGCTCCGCCATGGACCTCGAGCACAGCTTCGGTCCCGCCTACGCGCGCGGCATCCTCACCAAAGGCCAATCGGCCTGGGCCATTCTCGGCGTCGGACCCGAAGAGCCTCCCGCCACCATCGAAGGCGCGCTCACCCTCGGCATCCTCTGGCTCGACTATTGCCGCACCCACTCCAATGGCCGCCGCGTCTTCCACGGGCTTCGGCTCGTCGTTTCTTGCGGCCAGGCCGCCGTGGCCGCCGCACGCATGGCCTGGCTCAACTCCGCCCTCGCCCAGTGGGAACTCCTCGAGCTCAACCCCTCCACGGCCGAGCTCTCGCCGTGTTCCATCGGCGGCGGTAACTTCTCCATCCGGCTCCCGCACGCTTTCGATCCCCAGGCCGCGCTCGACCGCAGCGCGACCGCCATCGCCCACCTGCAATCTATGCTCCCGCCCGGCCTGATCGACGCCACGGAAATCCGCCCCCGCTCCAGCACTGAAATTGCCTTCTCGCTCCATGGTCTCGAATACGCGCGCATCCGCCATGGGCTCGTCCCCGGCTCGTTCACGCATCGAGACGAAGTTTTCTTCGGAGCCGGCCCCTCGGAGACGCAGCTGGACGAAACCACCGAAGACCTCTTCCGCGATCTGATGGATCGCCTCTTCGCCGGTCGCCAATCCGCCGCCCCGGCCACCGATCCGCTCTATCGACTGCAGCCCGAGCGCTGGCTCGAATCCATCCTCCGCCGCGACCCTTCGGTTCTCCACACCGATCTGGCCCGGACGGCTCCGGTCTATTCACAGCTCTTTTCTTGCTCGGGGGCCTCCTCCGGCCGCACCCTGCTGGATTTGCTCACCGTCACCCGCCAGGGCCGCCTCGCCATCCTCGAACTCAAAGCCGGCGACGATCTCCACCTGCCCCTTCAGGCTCTCGATTACTGGACCCGCATCCGCATGCTCCATCGCGAAGGCCGTCTCGCCCGCAACGGCTATTTCCCCGGCACCGAGCTTTCGCCCGATGACCCGCTTCTGCTCTGCGTAGCGCCCGCGCTCCACATCCATCCAGCCAACGAAACCGTCTTGCGCGCTTTCGCCCCCGCCGTCCCCTGGGAGTTCATCGCTCTCGACGAACACTGGCGCCAGGAATGCCACATCCTCTTCCGCAAGCATCCGACCCCACCCTGAGGAGCGAAACAGATGCGATGGAGGCTTTGCTCTTTCTACTCCCTACTCCCTACTCCCTACTCCCTATTCCCTATTCCCTGCTTTTCACCGCAGCCCGCCAGAAGCCAGCAGCGTTTCCCCCGTCAGCCACCCAGCCTCGTCCGACGCCAGAAACACCGCAATCGGCGCCACATCTTCCGGCTGCCCGATTCGTCCCAGCGGCGTCTGCGCAATCGCGCCCTTGATAAAGTCGCTGCCGATAAATCCCGCCGCGTGCACTCCCTCTGTCTCCACCGGGCCCGGATTGATCGAGTTCACCCGAATCTTCTTCGGCCCCAGCTCATTGGCCAGCGCCCGCGTCACCGAATCCAACGCCCCCTTCGTCGCGCTGTACACGGCGCTCGCTGCCGGGCCCGACGTCGCTGCGACCGATCCAACGTTGATCACCGATCCGCCCTCGCCCAGATATTTCGCCGCCTCCCGCGTGGCCAGAATCGGCCCCAGAACGTTGGTATCGAACAGCCGATGGAAGTGCTTCTCCGTCACATCCCCAATCGGCGCAAACTCATACACGCCGGCGTTGTTCACCAGCACGTCCACCCGCCCAAACTCCTTCTTCGTCTCCGCAAAAATGCGCTCCACATCCGGCGCTTTGGCCACATCGCCCTGCACCGCGATCGCCTTGCCACCCTTCGCTTTAATCTCGCTCACCACCCGCTCGGCGCCCTCTTTGCTGCTGGCATAGTTCACCACCACCGCTGCACCCTCGGCCGCCAGCCCCTTCGCAATCCCCGCTCCAATGCCTTTCGAAGCGCCCGTCACCACCGCAACCTTGCCCTTCAGCCTGCTCATATGCGTTTCTCCAGTTTGTAATACTTAGATACTTGTCTAAACATCAAATGGATGACGCAGACCGGCCAAAGGGTTCAGCCCGCCCTGTTAAAAACCTTCCGTTAAATCTTTCCCAGATGCTCCCGGTAGGCGTCCAGCACCTCGCGATCCAGCTCCAGCGTCGCGAATCTCCCCTCGCGCGCGATCCGGATCAGCCCCGCCGTCTCCAGTTCCTTCATATGGTGCGACAGCGTCGCCGCGGTCACCGGCTGGCATTCCCGCACCACCGTGCACGCCACCGACCCGCCGCCCTTCCCAATCTGCTCCAGAATCTCAACCCTGCGTGGATCGGCCAGAGCCCGCGCAATGCGTTCTATCTGCCGCTGCGGGAGCCGCGCTCTCTTTGCCTTCGCCATCTATCCTCAGGGTACCGCCGTCACCGTGAAAATTTAATCCCAACCCACACCCCGCCGTCCTACAATTCCCGCAATGCCCACCTTCGACACCCACCCCGCCGGCAATTTTGTGTGGTTCGAACTCGCCACCACCGATCAGTCCGCCGCCAAACAGTTCTATCATTCGTTGCTCGGTTGGCAGGCCAAAGATTCGCCCATGGGCCCGGACATGATCTACACCATGTTCCGCCTCAAAGGCCTCGACGCCGCCGGTGCTTACACCATGAAGGCCGAAGACCAGGCCCTCGGCATCCCGGCGAACTGGCTCATCTATATTTCCGTCGACAACGCCGATGCTGCTATCGCCAGCGCTCTCGAGCACGGCGGCAGTGCTATGTCTCCCGCCTTCGACGTCCCCAACGTCGGGCGCATGGCGGTTCTGCAGGACCCCATCGGCGCTGTCTTCGCTGTCTTTCAGGCCGGCAACCACAAGGGCGTGCAGATTTACGGCGAGCCCGGCGCCTTCTGCTGGGCCGATCTGCAGTCCCCGGACCGCGAACGATCCATCCCCTTTTACAGCGCGCTCATCGGCTGGAAGTTTTTGCCCGGCAAGGACAAGGACATGACCGGCTATCTCCACATCGTCAACGGCGAGTCGTACATCGGCGGCATTCCACCGCATCGCGATCTGCCGCCCAGCGTCATGCCCCACTGGCTGCCGTACATCCAGTGCAACGATTGCGCCACGCAGACCGCCCGCGCCGCCGAGCTGGGCGCGCGCATCATCGTTCCCGCCATGACCGTCGAAGGACAGCTCACCTACTCCGTCCTCGCCGATCCTCAGGGAGCCATCTTCGCGCTCTTCGCTCCGGCGCACTGAAAAATCTCTGATTAAGCTCGTGTCTTGAAGCGGCCACAGCTTGCGGAAGAACTGCCTTCTTTGAAGGGCACGACTTCCCACGTTCGCGGAAAAACCCGGAACCCGGAAAGCGAATAAAACCGCTTGTGCCCAAGGCCAGGTCACCCCACAGCAAGAAGCAAACGCCGTCGACGCCAAATTTTCAAAACAATTTAGACTTCTGCACCGCTCTGGGTAACCATGCGAGCCATTTTGGGAACCCATCGCAGACTTTGTGTCGGGGCACAGCTTCACAGCTTGCAAAAACTGCCTTCTTTGAAGGGGCACGACTTCCCCCCTTTGCGGAAAAACCCGGAACCCGGAAAGCAAATAAAACCGCTTGTGCCCACGGCCAGGTTCACCCCACAGATGGGATGAGAGTGCTGGTCTCCGGCCGCAGAGATACTCTGCGGTTGGACGCAATCGAAGTTGCAAAGGAGACCAGCATGAAAAAGGTTAGCAGCATGGAAACAACAACAACAGCCGCCGCGGTGGGCATCGACGTGGGCGACCGCTTCAGTCACTGGTGCGCGCTCCATGCCGCCGGCGACGTAATGGGCCGCGGTCGTGTGCGCACCACTCCGGACGCGATCGCCACCCAGGCCGAGGCGTGGCGCGGCGCCCGCGTGGCCATCGAGAACGGCACCCACTCCGGCTGGATCAGCCGCGCCCTCTCTGCCGCCGGCTGCCTGACCACCGTAGCCAACCCCAGCCGCTGGCGCGGCACCGCGCACGCCAGCAAAAACGACCGCAACGACGCCGAAGCCCTGGCCCGGGTGGTGCGTGTCGATCCCCGGCTGCTGTTCCCCATCGAGCATCGCAGCCAGACCCACCAGCAGGATCTGACCGTGATCCGCAGCCGCGCCCAGCTGGTCAAAACCCGCACCCAGCTGGTCAACACCGCCCGCAGCCTGGTCAAGAGTCTCGGCGCCCGGCTGCCCCGCACCGACGCGGCCGCCTTCCACGCTAAAACCTGGAACCATGTCCCCCCGCCGCTGCGCCCTGCCCTGGCCCCGCTCTACCGCATCCTCGCCGCACTCAGCCAGCAGATCCACAGCCTCGACCACTGCATCGACCAGCTCAGCCAGCAGCGCTACCCGCTCACCGCCCGCCTGCGCAGTGTGCCCGGCGTCGGACCGATCACCGCCCTCACGTACGTGCTCACCGTGGCCGACCCCCACCGCTTCTCCCGCAGCCGCGATGCCGGCGCGTATCTGGGCCTGCGTCCCAAACAGCGCCAGAGCGGGGAACGCGATCCACAGCTGGGCATCGCCAAAAACGGCGACCGCTACCTGCGCTCCCTGCTGGTCGAGTGCGCCCACCACGTGCTCAGCCGCGGGCCCGACTCGGCCTTAAAGCAGTGGGGACTACGCCTGGCCACAGGCGGCAGAGGAGTCAAACGCCGCGCCCTGGTGGCCGTAGCCCGCAAGCTGGCCGTGCTCCTGCACAGGCTCTGGGTCAGCGGCGACACCTTCCGCCCCTTCCCCCGTGCTGTCCCCGAGGAAACCGTGGACGCTGAGATGCGCGCCCACCCCTCTCTCGGGGCGGCGGCGACGGCCTGAACACCAAAAGGAGAAGAATATGTAACCGTATCGGCTACAGATCGGAATTTGCAGGACGTACATCATCCGGTGACTGCGCCTTCCTGCTCGGCTCTCGAGGCCGTCCCACAGACGGCAGCACCGGCAAGGTTACGGGAGACGAACCCCAGTCTGCACCCAGCCCACGGCTGACAAGAGTGCGTATGGAAGCGGGTCCTTCACCCCAACCCCTTGACTCACCCCAGCACTCTCATGGAAGCAAGAAGCAAACGCCGTCGACGCCAAATTTTCAAAACAATTTGGACTTCTGCACGCTCTGGGTAACCATGCGAGCCATTTTGGGAACCCATCGCATACTTTGTGTCGGGGCACAGCTTCACAGCTTGCAAAAACTGCCTTCTTTGAAGGGGCACGACTTCCCCCCTTTGCGGAAAAACCCGGAACCCGGAAAGCGAATAAAACCGCTTGTGCCCACGGCCAGGTTCACCCCACAGATGGGATGAGAGTGCTGGTCTCCGGGCGCAGAGATACTCTGCGGTTGGACGCAATCGAAGTTGCAAAGGAGACCAGCATGAAAAAGGTTAGCAGCATGGAAACAACAACAACAGCCGCCGCGGTGGGCATCGACGTGGGCGACCGCTTCAGTCACTGGTGCGCGCTCCATGCCGCCGGCGACGTAATGGGCCGCGGTCGTGTGCGCACCACTCCGGACGCGATCGCCACCCAGGCCGAGGCGTGGCGCGGCGCCCGCGTGGCCATCGAGAACGGCACCCACTCCGGCTGGATCAGCCGCGCCCTCTCTGCCGCCGGCTGCCTGACCACCGTAGCCAACCCCAGCCGCTGGCGCGGCACCGCGCACGCCAGCAAAAACGACCGCAACGACGCCGAAGCCCTGGCCCGGGTGGTGCGTGTCGATCCCCGGCTGCTGTTCCCCATCGAGCATCGCAGCCAGACCCACCAGCAGGATCTGACCGTGATCCGCAGCCGCGCCCAGCTGGTCAAAACCCGCACCCAGCTGGTCAACACCGCCCGCAGCCTGGTCAAGAGTCTCGGCGCCCGGCTGCCCCGCACCGACGCGGCCGCCTTCCACGCTAAAACCTGGAACCATGTCCCCCCGCCGCTGCGCCCTGCCCTGGCCCCGCTCTACCGCATCCTCGCCGCACTCAGCCAGCAGATCCACAGCCTCGACCACTGCATCGACCAGCTCAGCCAGCAGCGCTACCCGCTCACCGCCCGCCTGCGCAGTGTGCCCGGCGTCGGACCGATCACCGCCCTCACGTACGTGCTCACCGTGGCCGACCCCCACCGCTTCTCCCGCAGCCGCGATGCCGGCGCGTATCTGGGCCTGCGTCCCAAACAGCGCCAGAGCGGGGAACGCGATCCACAGCTGGGCATCGCCAAAAACGGCGACCGCTACCTGCGCTCCCTGCTGGTCGAGTGCGCCCACCACGTGCTCAGCCGCGGGCCCGACTCGGCCTTAAAGCAGTGGGGACTACGCCTGGCCACAGGCGGCAGAGGAGTCAAACGCCGCGCCCTGGTGGCCGTAGCCCGCAAGCTGGCCGTGCTCCTGCACAGGCTCTGGGTCAGCGGCGACACCTTCCGCCCCTTCCCCCGTGCTGTCCCCGAGGAAACCGTGGACGCTGAGATGCGCGCCCACCCCTCTCTCGGGGCGGCGGCGACGGCCTGAACACCAAAAGGAGAAGAATATGTAACCGTATCGGCTACAGATCGGAATTTGCAGGACGTACATCATCCGGTGACTGCGCCTTCCTGCTCGGCTCTCGAGGCCGTCCCACAGACGGCAGCACCGGCAAGGTTACGGGAGACGAACCCCAGTCTGCACCCAGCCCACGGCTGACAAGAGTGCGTATGGAAGCGGGTCCTTCACCCCAACCCCTTGACTCACCCCAGCACTCTCATGGAAGCAAGAAGCAAACGCCGTCGACGCCAAATTTTCAAAACAATTTGGACTTCTGCACCGCTCTGGGTAACCATGCGAGCCATTTTGGGAAACCCATCGCAGACTTTGTGTCGGGGCACAGCTTCACAGCTTGCAAAAACTGCCTTCTTTGAAGGGGCACAGCTTCAGCTGTGCCGTAAAAGTCGCGAGATGAGTCCGGCTTTAGCCGCTGCGGGAGGCTCTGTTTGCTCGATCAGTGGCTCCCTGGCGCTCGCCGCAATGCCGCGGCCCAACGCGTGCCCTATCCGCCGCTGAATGCCACAAGGCCCGCGAACCCGCTACTATACTTTTTCCGGGTCCCAGTCACCCGCAATCAGAAGGAGCCCATTGAAGTTTGCGTTTTCCGCCCCGGTCGTGGCCGTCTCCGCCCTGGTCGCTGCCGCCGTTCCGCCCATCCTCGCAGCCTTCCCCGCACCGTCGCCCGCCGCGCCCATCCGCTTGGTCGACATCACCCAGAAGGCCGGTATCCACTTCACGCACAACAACGGCGCCTTCGGCAAAAAATTTCTGCCGGAAACTATGGGCCCCGGTGTCGCCTTCATCGACTACGACAATGACGGCTGGCAGGACATCTTCATCGTCAACGGCACCGCGTGGCCCGGCCATCCCGGCCGCACCACAACGCCCGTCCTCTACCACAACAACCACGACGGCACATTTACCGATGTGACGAAGAAAGCCGGCCTCGCCATCCCCCTGTACGGCATGGGCGTGGCCGTCGGCGACTTCGATAACGACGGCTACGACGACCTATTTGTAACCGCGTATGGTCAGAATCGTTTATTTCGTAACAATCACGATGGCACATTCACCGACGCTACGAAAAAAGCCGGCCTGACCACTCCGCCCGAGTTCAGCGCCAGCGCCGCCTGGGTCGACTACGATCGCGACGGCCATCTCGATCTGCTCGTCGCCAACTACGTTGACTGGTCGCCGGCGAAAGACCGTTACTGCTCCATGGACGGCAAGACCAAGTCCTACTGCACGCCCGAAACCTATCCCGGAGCCTCGGTCCGCCTCTGGCACAACAACGGCAACGGCACCTTTACCGATGTCACGAAGAAGGCCGGCCTCTACGACCCCACTTCCAAGAGCCTCGGCATCGCCATTCTCGACGCCAACCAGGACGGCTGGCCCGACATCGCCATCAGCAACGACACCCAGCCCAACAAGCTATACATCAACAACCGCAACGGCACCTTCACCGAGCAGGGCGTCGCCGCCGGCATCGCCTACAGCGACGATGGCGTGGCCCGCGCCGGCATGGGCATCGACGCTGGAGACTACGACCGATCCGGCTACCCCAGCCTGCTGGTCACGAATTTCTCCAACCAGATGCTCGCCCTCTACCACAACGAGCGCAACGGCCTCTTCGTCGATACCGCGCCATCGTCGTCGGTGGGCCGGTCGTCGCTCCTCACTTTGGGCTTCGGCTGCTTCTTCTTCGACTACGACCTCGATGGCTGGCCGGACTTCTACGTCGCCGACGGCCACCTCGACGACTCCATCGAGCGCATCCAGCAGCGCATCCGTTTTGCCGAGCCGCCCCACCTCTTCCACAACCTCGCCGGCAAGGGATTCGAAGATGTCGCGGCCTCGATGGGCTCATCGTTCGACGCGCCACGTGTGGCTCGCGGCGCAGCTCACGGCGACATCAACAACGACGGCGCGCCCGACATTGTCATCACCACGAACAACGGCCCAGCGGCACTATTCGAGAATCAGGGATCAACGAATCACGCCCTGCGCATCAAGCTCATCGGCACAAAGTCGAATCGCGACGGCATCGGCGCGGTCGTCCAGGTCAAATCCGCAACCACATTCCAGAAGCAAACGCTGCACAGCGGATCGAGCTACCTGTCCTCAAGTGAATTGATCCTGACCTTCGGCCTCGGCAGCTCTACGAAAGCCGACTCGATCGAAATCCGCTGGCCCTCGGGCGCCATCGACCGCCTCACCAACATCGCCGCCGATCAGATCGTCACGGTGCGCGAAGGCGCCGGGCTGTTCCACGCCCAAGCCCTCGAAAAACGCCGCTAGGTTGTTAAGGCACAGGCCACAGGCCACAGGCCACAGGCCACAGGCCACAGGCCACAGGCCACAGGCCACAGGCCACAGGCCACAGGCCACAGGCCACAGGCCACAGGCTCCCAGCTACCGTCTCCCCCTGAACTTCGACAGCAGCCGCAGCATCTCCAGATACAGCCAAACCAACGTCACCATCAACCCAAACGCGCCATACCACTCCATGTACTTTGGCGCGCCAGCGGCCACACCGCTCTCGATGAAATCGAAATCCAGCACCAGGTTCAGCGCCGCCACGCACACAATCACCAGACTGATCCCGATACCCAGCACACCCGACCCGTTCACCAATGCGAAATGAATCCCGAAAAACCCCAGCAAAATCTCCGCCATGTAGAAGAGGAAAATCGCCCCGGTCGCCGCGATCACGCCCAGCCGGAATTTCTGAGTCACCTTGATCATTCCCGACCGGTAAGCCAGCAGCAGCACAAACATCGTCCCGAACGTCAGGCACACTGACTCAATGGCAATTCCCGGATACCGCTGCTCGAACGCCGCCGAAATCCCGCCCAGCACAAGGCCCTCCAGCAGCGCGTAAATCGGTGCCGTCACCGGAGCCCACGTCTTTTTGAACGCCGTAATCAGCGCGAAAATCAGCCCGCCGAACAGCCCCACCACCAGCAGCCCATAGGCCAGCGGCAGCGTATCCGGGTTCATGGCCAGATGCCACGTCCACGCCGCCGTCGCCACAGCGCACAGCAGCAGCAGTCCGGTCTTATTGACCGTCCCCTCCAGCGTCATCGCCTCGCCCAGCGCGCCAGGCATCCCCCGGAATACCTTGTCGTTCAGCGCCGGATTCGACGTTCTCATCAGGTCAGCCACTTCGTCTCCCCGGGCATCAGCTCCCGCTGCCGTTCCGCGGAAATGCCGCCCTCCTCATCATAGCCGCCCAGAAGTCCTGCTCTCCTGGCTAGCGCCATCAGGTAAATCTGCTCGGCCCGCGCCAACATTTCTTCCGTTAGAACCGTCATTCCGGTTGTCCCTTCCCGTGCAACTTGGGAAAAACGAGCAGCTTCCGATGCCGCCTCATGGCTCGGCCCTCGTGTCCCGTAAATTGTCTATTCAGCTTTTCTCTTGCCAGGCTGCCGCACCGGCGCCATCCGCGCCCGTCCAACGCTGCCTGCCGCCAGCAGTGCGATTGCAGAAATCGCCGCCAGTAAAATTCCAATGCTTCCCATGGCAATCCTCCCCGTGCGCGTCTGAATCCAACTGCGGCGTGCAATCACAGGAGAGAACCGGCAGAAATGGCGCCCTCGCCACAAGGTTTGAATCAGCACCGCAACTTGAAAAAAATATGCGGCGACCATGCTCGAATAGCCGCCGCGTCAAGGTGCGAGATTACCTTCCCACGACGGCGTTTTCCCGGGGTAGAGGCACGCAAGGTCAGGACGGGACAAGTTATGACATCCCCAGCGCCCCACGTCCGGCGTTTGCCTCGCCCTGCCCAGTCCCATCCCCCGCAACTGCTTCCCCTTCAACGCGGGTCACTCAAGGGCAAATCGTGTCATCTCAGGGCGGCTTCCCAGGCCAAATTCACGGAAATAAGCTGCTTCCCCGCAGTCTCCCCTCGCTATACTGAACCCACTTCGCCCGGCAAGCGCGGTTTTGGGCTGTTCGCAGTCGAGGTTCATACCCGGTCATGTCCCGGACGGTTGGGAATCCCTCCGAAAATCGCCGCATCGACTCCTGGAAGGAAATCGCCGCCTTCTTTGGTCGCGACGAACGAACCGTCAAACGCTGGGAAAAAGAACGCGGCCTCCCTGTCCATCGCTTGCCCGGAGAACGCGGTGGCGTCTTTGCCTGGTCCCAGGAGCTGACCCGATGGCTCAACTCCGCCGGCGCCAGGCTGGATCCGGAACCGTCGGCTCCCGCTCCGCAGCCAATCCCCACACCCGAATCCGCCCCGCCGCCTCAATCCACAGCCGCTCCGATCCCTCGCCCCCGCACCGCGATCATCTCCATCGCCGCCCTCATCCTCGCCCTGCTCGCGCTCTCCCTCTACGCCTTCCGTTTCCTGCACCGCTCCGCCCGCGCCGCCTCCAGCCACACCTCGACCGTCGCCCTGCACACCCCCGACCCCGAAGCCGAACAGTTCTACCTCAAAGGCCGCTACTACTGGAGCCACCGCACCGAAAGCGACCTCCGCCAGGCCATTGACGCCTTCACCCAGGCCGTCGTCCACGACTCTGACTATGCCAAAGCCTACGCAGGCCTCGCCGAATGCTACGACCTGATGCCGGAGTTTAGCTCTATGCCCCGCTCCGAGGCCTTCCCCCGCGCCATCGCCGCCGCCGGCAAAGCGGTCGCCCTCGACGACTCCCTCGCCGAAGCCCATCGCTCCCTCGCCTTCGCCCTCTTTTACTGGGACTGGAATGTCAACCGCGCCTTCGCCGAATATCAGCGCGCCATCCAGCTCGATCCACGCGACGAGGAAGCCCACCACTGGTACGCCACTTCCCTGTTGACCCTCGGCCGCGACCAGGAAGCGCTGGTAGAAATCGGCAAGGCGCAGCAGCTCAATCCCGCCAACCGCTCCATCCTCTCCGATCAGGCGCTCATCCGTTATTGGTCCGGTCAGCCGGCCGCCGCCGTTGAGAAACTTCGCGAGATCGAGCGCGACGAGCCTGATTTCCTCTCGGCTCCCCGCTATCTCGCCGGCATCGCCTTCGCCCAGAAAAATTACCGCGTCTACATCGAACAGACCCGCCGTCTCGCCACGCTTTCCAGCGATAAGCAACTCGCCGCCCTGGCCGACGCTGCCGAGCAGGGCCTCGCGAAGGATGGCGAACACGGCCTGCTCGAGGCCGTCCGCCGCGTGCAACAGCAGGCTGTCGATTCAGGCCAGGCTTCCGGCTTCGACCTCGCCCGCACCTGCGCTTCCCTGGGCCATAAAGACGAAGCCATCACTGCCCTGAAAGCCGCCTTCACCGCCCACGATTACATGGTCATGACTATCGCCACCGACCCCAGCTTTACCTCCCTCAACGGCGATCCCATCTTCGAAGCTCTCAAGCGCCAGGTAGCCGACCGCATGTACCACCAGGCCTGACCACCCCTCGTACCGAATCTGCAAGTCACGAGCCCACACTCCTGTAGCCCACACTCCTGTTTTGAAGGGGCACAGCTTCAGCTGTGCCGTAGAGAGCCCTGGGTTGAGTCTGGCTTTAGCCCCTGAGGGATGCAGTGCTGGCTAATGAGTTTCCGTCACTAAACGCCTTCAAACCTCATAGGTGACGCGACGGACGACACCGAAAATGCGCATGGGGCTCGGCCATTTCCGCGATACCACTTCTCAGCCATTACCGACGTTTCCCCACTCCCGCGTTCAACCCCCGCCATCACCGAAATTCCCACCCCTCCGCTGCTAGACTCCGCCTCAAGAATCCTCACTCATGCTCTTCACCGCACGCAGCGCCGCCGTCTACGGCATCGACGCCAGCATCATCGACGTCGAGGTCGACTTCTCCACCTTCAAGGCCGAGCAGGAGACCTTCAGCACCGTCGGCCTCCCCGACGCCGCCGTCCGCGAATCGCGCGACCGCGTCCGCGCCGCCATCCGCAACTCCGGCTTCGATCTCCCGCCCACCCACATCACCATCAACCTCGCGCCCGCCGACATCAAGAAAGAAGGCTCCGGCTTCGATCTGCCCATGGCCGTCGGCATCCTCGGCGCTTACGGCGCCCTCCAACTCAAGTCGCTCGACGACTTTCTCCTCATCGGTGAGCTCGGCCTCGATGGCGCGCTCCGCCCCGTGCCCGGCATGCTGCCCGTCGCCGTCGCCGCCCGCCAGCGCGGCATCAAAAATCTCCTCATCCCCAAAGCCAATGCCCGCGAAGCCGCCGTCGTTGAAGGCGTCAACGTTTATCCCACCGAGACGCTGCTCGAGGTTCGCGACCTTCTCAACCAAGCCGCCAACGGCGGCATCCACACCCCCGCCTTCCGCGTCGAGCCCGATAAGGTCCTCAACGAACTGCAGTATTTCCCCCTCGACTTCGCCGACGTCCGCGGCCAGCAAACGGCCAAGCGTGCCCTCGAAATCGCCGCCGCCGGCAGCCACAACATCCTGATGATCGGCCCGCCCGGCTCCGGCAAAACCATGCTCGCCCGCCGCCTGCCCTCCATCCTCGCGCCCCTCAGTTTCGACGAAGCTCTCGAGACCACCAAGATCCACTCCGTCGCCGGCGTCCTCGACGCCGAAGCCGGACTCGTGACCCAGCGCCCCTTCCGCGCCCCGCACCACACCATCTCGGACGCCGGCCTGATCGGTGGCGGCGCCATTCCCCGTCCCGGCGAGGTCTCGCTCGCCCACAATGGCGTGCTCTTCCTCGATGAGCTGCCGGAGTTTCCCCGCAACGTCCTCGAAGTCCTGCGCCAGCCCCTCGAAGACCGTCACGTCACCATCGCCCGCGCCAGCATGTCGCTCACGTTTCCAGCAGCCTTCATGCTCGCCGCCGCCATGAATCCCTGCCCCTGCGGCTACTTCAACGACAAATCCCGCGAGTGCCACTGCACTCCACCCATCATCCAGCGCTACGTCGCCAAGATCTCGGGGCCGCTCCTCGACCGCATCGACATCCACATCGAAGTCCCGGCCGTCCAGTACAAGGAACTCCGCGGCGCAGCGGCCATCGAGAATTCCGCCACCATCCGCGCCCGCGTTCTGGCCGCGCGCGAACGTCAGCATGCGCGCTTCCTCTCAGCGAAGGAAAAGATTTTCTCCAACGCCCAAATGTCCACCCGCCAGATTCGCACCTTCTGCGAGCTTTCGCCAGACGCCGAAAAACTGCTGGAGCGCGCCATGCTGCAGCAGGGACTCACCGCCCGCGCCCACGACCGGATTCTCAAGGTCGCCCGCACCATCGCCGACCTCGAAGGCGCAGAAAGCCTGACGGTCCCCCACCTCGCCGAAGCCATCCAGTACCGCACCCTGGACCGCAGCTACTGGGCCGGGTGAGGCCTCAGAGATTTCCCTTCTCTCGCGGATGCAAAAAGGTTGGGTGGCCCATTCAAGCCTGCTGTTGGCTTGAGTGGGGAAGGAAAACTCCATGCCTCGAAACCTCGAGCGATTCCAGAACACCGGCCACAGCCACTTCGTAACCTTTACTTGTTATCACCGCCGTCCCCTCCTGGAATCTGAAACAAATTGCCGGACCTTCGAAGCCGCGCTGGAGCGTGTCCGGCGTAGTTTCGGGATCCGCGTCTTCGGCTATGTCGTCATGCCAGACCATGTCCATCTGCTCATGAGCGAACCACGGCGCGACACTCTCGCCGACGTACTGAAGTCCCTCAAGCAGGGAGTTTCACGCCTTCTGATCGGAGAGGCTGATCACTTCTGGCAGAAGCGCTACTACGACTTCAATGTGCTCACCAACGCGAAGTTCCTTGAGAAACTTCGCTACCTTCATCGGAATCCCGTGAGGCGAGGGTTGTGCGAACGACCGGAAGGCTGGGTGTGGAGCAGTTTCCGCCACTATGCAACCGGTTGCGAGGGTCGCGTGGAGATCGAGTCCGATTGGACGGAGCGAGCGAGAAAACGTGCCGAGTGAGCAAAACCCCGGGTGGCGCACTCAAGCCAGCCGTTGGCTTGAGTGGGTTGAGCAAAACTCTGGGTGGCCCATTCAAGCCCGCTGTTGGCTTGAGTGGGAATCGAAAGATCTATTTTCTCCTCAGCCGCAGCGCTCCCGGCGGCATGATCATGATCGCCTCGCTGGGTGGCCCATTCAAGCCCGTTGTTGGCTTGAGTGGGAGTGAAGAGCTTTGTGAGCAAAAACTTCGGGTGGCCCATTCAAGCCCGTTGTTGGCTTGAGTGGGAGTGAAGAGCTTTGTGAGCAAAAACTCTCGGTGGCCCATTCAAGCCCGCTGTCGGCTTAAGTGGGAGTGAAGAGCTTTGTGAGCAAAAACTCTGGGTGGCCCATTCAAGCCCGCTGTTGGCTTGAGTGGGAGTGAAGAGCTTTGTGAGCAAAAACTCTCGGTGGCCCATTCAAGCCCGCTGTCGGCTTAAGTGGGAGTGAAGAGCTTTGTGAGCAAAAACTCTGGGTGGCCCATTCAAGCCCGCTGTTGGCTTGAGTGGGAATCGAAAGATCTATTTTCTCCTCAGCCGCAGCGCTCCCGGCGGCATGATCATGATCGCCTCGTTGGCCATCCCGAGGTTAGTCGTTCTCCCCCCAATCGTTCCGTCGCCGCCCATGCGACTCCTTACCTCCGTACCCCTCCACCCTCCGAATCTCCTTGCACCCACCAGGAACTCGCCCTAGCCTGAATAAGGGAAGCTCTGTCTCGCGAGTTCGCGACAGAGCTTTTGTACCGTGGCATCCGGCTCAGGCCGGTACACCCCCTGCGCTCTTTGACAACCCCGCCGCCTCTTCGGGCCGTAACCCCTGTCCTGCCCACACTTGCCATAAGGCCCCTTCGCAACCGCCCTGTTTTCTATTACATGCAATTCGAGGTCCTCTCTAAGTGCCGTGCTTTCCACACTTGCACAAAACAGGGGGTGCCAATTCACCCTAATTGAGAGCGCGAAGTGCTCACTTCGACGCCTTTTTGCCTCGAGTCAATGCACGCACCGCGAGCGCCGCCGCAAAATCCATTACGCTCATAATGGGAATTTCCGAGGAGACCCATGCGTGCACTCACCAAGGCTCGCGCCGAGCGAGGCCTTTGGCTGGAAGATGTACCGGAACCGGAATACGGCATCAGTGACGTTCTCATCCGCGTCCGTAAAACCGGCATCTGCGGCACCGACGTTCATATTTACCAGTGGGACGAGTGGGCCCAGCAGACCATTCCGGTGCCAATGGTCGTCGGCCACGAATTTGTGGGCGAAATTGTCGCCGTCGGATCGCTCGTCAAAGACTTTCACGTCGGCGACCTGGTTTCCGGCGAAGGCCACCTTGCCTGCGGACGCTGCCGCAATTGCCTTGCAGGACGACGTCATCTCTGCGCGTACACGTCAGGCGTCGGTGTCAACCGGCCTGGCTGCTTTGCCGAATACATTTCGCTGCCGGCCACCAACATCTGGCGCCACAGTCCTGGCATTTCGGAGGAGATCGCGGCCATCTTCGATCCTTTCGGCAACGCCGTTCACACGGCACTGGCCTTTCGGGTCATCGGAGAAGACGTGCTGGTTTCCGGAGCCGGTCCAATCGGCCTCATGGCGATTCCCATCGTTCGCCACGCGGGCGCGCGCCACATCGTGGCCACGGATTTGAACCCGTTTCGGCTCGATCTGGCCCGCAAAATGGGCGCCACGGTCGCCGTCGATCCACGCCAGACGCCGATTGCCGAGGTGCAGAAGCAGCTTGGCATGCATGAAGGATTCGACGTCGCTCTGGAAATGTCAGGCAGTCCGGTCGCCATCACCGAAATGATCGACAACATGTGCCATGGCGGCCGCATCGCCATGCTCGGCATTCCATCGAAGGCGATGCAAACCGACTGGCGCAAGGTCATCTTCAACCTCCTCACCATTCGCGGTATCTACGGGCGCGAAATGTACGAGACCTGGTACAAGATGTCGGTGCTGGTCGCATCGGGCGTCGACATTTCGCCGGTCATCACCCATCGCTTCAGCTACAAAGATTACGAGAAGGGCTTCGAGGCCATGATGGGCGGCGAATGCGGTAAGGTGATTCTGGACTGGACGACGATCTGAAGCCTTAGGCGGTCGCGGGACGCTTCCTGCGGCGCGCGATCCATCGAAACAAAAGGACGGCCAGGAACGCGATCAGAAAAGTGTCGATGTAGCCGCTGACCAGAAGAGCGGGCCATTCGAACCGCCTGAGACCGTGGCTTTCCAGCGGTCCCAGCAACCGCAGACCGGGAAAATGCAGGAGCACCCATTCGGTTCCGGTCACTTGCTGAAACCAGGTCGGATTCTCATAGCCCACATCGATGGGGAAGGCGAGATAGCGGTAGTTGAACCACTCCACCGGAACGGCGATCACGGCGAGAATGGCTGCGATCTTCGCGATGGGTCTGACCATAGATAATTATGCGCTCTGGCGGTTGGTTCGCTCGTTACTTTGTCGGATCGGCAACCCGGCCCATGAACAAAATCGCGCCGCTCTGCGTGTCGCGGATCAGAAAAAGAAAAGGATGATCGGCGCGGAAGATGATCGGCGGCGGTTCGGGTGCGGGCATGCGCATCGCGGTTGCCGTCATCACCGTCGAAGTTGCCGCGGCAGCCTCGGTGCCCTTTTCGTTCACATCGATGAACGCCTTGTGAATGGCTGCGGAGATGGAGAGGTTCGTCTTGCCGGTCATGCCGGAGAAATCCGCTGCGGCACTGAACGCCTGCGGCATGCCCATCGCAGACAGAGCGTTGCTCAGTTCAAACTGCTGCGTCATCCTGAAACGCGGCAGCGTGAGGATGACTTTGCGGGCTGGCTCGAGGTTTTCGAGCCAGTCATAAGCCGAAGCAGCGGTGAACTGCTGCTCGAGCGCGGCAAGGCCGGTGGTCTGCTTCGGCAAAAGAACCACCATGGCCAGCTTGTCGCCGGCGTAAGGAAGCTGGAGTTCCTGGAACGTGCCGCCGTCGTAATAGAGATAGCCACCGGTGCGATGCATCATCGGCGTCTTCCCCGTTTGCGTGGCGGAGAGATGGAAGTCCTCGTCTTTGGTCGCGGTCGCCGGGAAAGGATCCTGCCAGGTTCCTTTGAAGTAGATGGCGTTGGTGAGCACCAGCCGCGTGAGTGGCGTAAGCACGCCAGGACCAATCAGGTTCTGGATCTTGTCGTTGGTCTGTTGCTCGACCCACTGATTGATGGTCGAGCGCACGGTTTCGGGTGAGGTTTTGAAGTCGACGCGATGGAAGGCTGCGCCATAATCAGTCTGCATCAGCTGCGAGAAGCCGGGGAGAAAGCCTTCGTCCTGCTGCGCCCACAGCGCGTCGGCCACGCGCAGCTCATAGCTGGAACTGGGGGCGTTCATTCCGTTGAGAAGCGTACCCATTGCGGGATGTAGCCGCTCAGGTGGCAGCGTGTAGTGGAAAACGCTGCGCATTTCAGTTGCAGTCTGGCCGCGTGCGCCGGCGTAGGCCATGGCAAACGCGGTCGAAATGCTTTCCGGCGAAAAGAACAGGTTGCCAGGCTGGGAACGCAGATGACCGTAAAGGCCAACACCGAAGGCGTTATTGCCGTCGACGAGCTGGGTTTGGTCCGTGGGAGGTTCCGATTGCGCGGGCCGAGCGGCGTGGATCATAGAGATGTTCCCAACGGTGAGGATTGCAGCAGTCAGCAACGGGATGGGCCGGAAATGCATGAAAGCCCCTTTTCTGCGACGAGCCGAGATTAGCGCTCGACGCAATCTTAGATCGAAGTGGGAGTTCGAAGGTGATCGTGGCTCAGCAGCAATGCGGTTCCAAACCCTGAAGCCGGTTCACCACGCACCGTTTCGCCCCACGGACGGCATCGGCGGCCTCATCGCCCAGCAGCAAACGGCAAAGCAGCGCCGAAGAGAAGACGCACCCAGTGCCATGGGTTCCATGGATCGACGCCGCCTCGACCCGTTCACCCGGAAACCAGACTTCTTCGCCCGAAGAAGTCCGCAGAAAATCGTCGGGGGAATCAAGATGGCCGCCAGTGATGACAACGTTGAGCCCGTCGCCACCCAGTTTGGCCAGCCTAACTGCCTGATCCGGAAGGTTTTCCCTGCCAGCCACAGGCTCACCGAGCAGCGCAGCGGCCTCGTCCAGGTTAGGCGTCACCCAGCCAACCAGCGGCAAAAGGCCGGAAATTAGCCGCTGAACTCCTTCCGGTTCAAGCAGTTCCATGCCAGAGCTGGACCGGATCACCGGATCGAGCACAATCCGTTCGCGGGGCACAGGTGACTGTTTCAGGAAATCCGTTACCACCTCAACCAACGCGGCAGTACCCAGCATTCCGAGTTTTACACCCTTAATGGTTCCGTTTTGACCCCAGAAATCGAGGGTTTCGGCCAGCAAATCGGGGCTCACAGGTTCCACTCGCTGCACCCCCTTTGACGATTGGACTGTCAGAGCTGTAATCGCAGAAACGCCCGCGACTCCATGAGAAGCAAAGACTTGCAAATCCGCCGTGATGCCGGCGCCCGACGTCGGATCGTAACCCGCGATGGTAAGCGCGGGGCCGGTTATTAGCGAGTCTGCCAAGTGCTTGACAACGTTAGCCTTGGAGCGCAAACTGCGATCCTCCTTGGTTCCTGGGCAGCGCTGCTGCCGCTTTCTGCCATCGTACCTTTTAGTCTTCTTTCTCCGGGCTCGTGTTGGAAGATGCCGGAAGAAGACTGTTCGTTTTTTAGGTGCCCAAAATCTGTACTCCGGGCTACCACAGAATGGCAGCTTTCGCAATAGCAACATTGATATAAATGGTTCTGGTTTGTTTGACTTACCAGAGCCTGATACCTACAATTACAGGAGGAGGATCATGAACGCTATCGCAAGCTCTGATAACGCAAAGCGTCCTCGCCGCACCATCCGTTTTGCCGGCGCAATTCTCGCCACTCTTTTGGGCGTGGCCGGCGCTCGGGCTGCATCCCCAGCCGAACATCTTAACCCCCAGATCATCGTCAGCCATCACCACTGGTATCAGTTAGGCGTAGCGTCCTGGTACGGCAAGTTCTTCCAGGGAAAGACCACCGCCAGCGGCGAGCCCTACGACGAAAATCAGCTTACCTGCGCTCACCGCACGCTTCCGCTGGGATCGGTGCTGCGCGTCACTAATCTGCGCAACAACAAGTCGGTCATTGTGACCGTCAACGATCGCGGGCCGGTTCCCGAGAACCGTGTGATCGATCTTTCCCGCGCAGCCGCCCAGGCGTTGGACTTCAGCGATCAGGGTCTGGCTCCCGTGAAGGTGGAGCTGCTTGGCCCGCAGGCCGAATTGGCCCAGCTGCTGATGCCTGAGGGGCTGGAATCCCCGCGGGAATAGCTAAATCCTTCAGAATCAGTCCGTCAGATCGCAAACCAAGGCGCGCCCACGCGCGCCTTCATACTTTATGGGCAGGGCTTCGCTGATGCCGGCCTTTCCAGCCACTCGATAATCGGAAGCCAATATTCCAGATGCGGCCGATGGTACGGCTCGGCATGGCCAAGCCTGGGCACGATGATGGTTTCCGCCTCGCAACAGGCCGCCAGCTCAGTGGCCATCCGCACAGGAAACAGCCGGTCCTTTTCGCCATGGACAACCAGGATGGGCATGCGACACTCGCGGAGCGCTTCTTCAACATGCCAAAGCGGCGGGATGAAGCGGGCAAGGCCGCGGGGAAGGCCCAGAGAATGGGCAGCATCGCGGAAGGACGTAAATCCGGCGCACAGCACGAGGCGGCTGGGGCGTAAGCGGCTGGCAACGGCTGCCGCGATTCCGCTGCCAAGCGAAAATCCCAGGATGGCGACCGGCGCGCCTGGAGCTAGCGCTCCCAGGTGGGCAAAAGCCGCAATGGTGTCCTGCTCGCACTGCTCAGCGTCGATGTGCCCCGAGCTGCGGCCGTAGCCGGAATAGTCGAAAACCAAAGAGGCTGCGCCATTCGCGGCCAGAAGTTCCTGGACCTGCAGCCAATGCTCGACGGTTTCGCCAATCCCATGGCAAACCAGAACCACGACGCGGCTCGGACCCATCGTTGGCCGAACCCAGACCGCATCGAGGGAGTTCCGGCCGCTGTGGATCCGCCGCCGCTCCACAATCGCGTCGACGGTAGCCTTGTCTTCGATGGAATGCGGCACCCAGCCCATCAGCCAGTCGCGCGCCAGCAGCATCTTGCTGATGCCTGTGAGCGCGAGCGTGAATGTCGTTCGGTGCGATCGCATGGCTACCCTGGCTTACGGCTGCGGCTCATCGATCCAGTACTCGCTCCGTGCCTTCAGCACCAGCTGCGCCTGACTCCTGACCTCGACGTGCAAAGCGTGCATCCCCGGAGTGACCGACGTCGGGCGAAAGCTGAGGACATAATCATTCGGCACGTCGTTGGAGACACGAATCAGGCCTGCCCTGAGATCCTTAGCGTCATGAAAATGGAAAAACTCGCCGCCGGTGAGCTGTGCGATTTCAGAGGCGGTATTTTTTCTGAGCCCATCGCCAGCCGCCAGAAACGCCATGGTCGCGAGCCGCAGCGGGGGCGCCAGATCGCTGATGCAGTCCAGGACCTGGCGTCCGTAGTGGCCCTGGTATTCACTCATACTGACCGGGTCAGTCCCGTCGCGGCTGAAACAACCGTGCGCCGGCCCAGGCTCATCGGGACGATTAAATTTCGAAGCCTCGTGTTCGACGGCCGCGGCGGTGCTCGAAAATCCGAAGCTGTAAATGGTGGTATTCGTATCGCTGATCATCCGCAGCGCCTCATTCAGCGTGGTTTTGCTGTCCTGGTCGCGGCTCTCGCTCAGCAATAGGATGGCGCGCCGGAAGCGCGGCGGCTGGGCCCGTAGCTCGTCCACGGCCTTCGCCAGCGCATCGAGAATCGCAGCCCCGTTGTCCCCGGGATTCAGCCGTGAGAGCTGCTCCGAGACATTCTCCGTGATGTGTGTAAATCCCACGACGAGGTGCGGTTGCGAACCGAAGCTGATGAGCGCAACCCGGTGCTCCACGTTGCCAATGAGGTTGTCGAGAATTGCGTCGAGTTGCTCATAGTCGACCAGATGCCGTGCGCCCGCGCCGCCGGTCTCAACCACAATGGCCAGCGCCAGAGGCTCATGGTCGGTGTCCTCCTCGATCCGGATCGCCTGCGGCGCTCCGTCGTCGGTGAGCAGAAAGTCCTGGGCCGTGAGCGAAAAAACCGGCTGCCCGCCTTTGGTCTTGACGAGGACCGGGACTTCAACCAGCGTGGTCTGAACGGTGAGCGTGGGCGCGCCCCGGGGATTGGGCGTTGCCTGCGGAGACTGCTGAGCGCGAGCGCCTGCCGTTCCAACCCAAAACAGCACAACGAAAGCGCAGACAAATCGCATCCCTGCGGATGATTTTATCCGGGACTGCTGGACGCAACGGGATGATGCCACCCTATCGAACGCTACGCCGCCACCAGGGTCCGTTTCCGATACAACCCCACTCGCCAGGCGCCACCGATCCACTCCCATCGTCCCTTGACGAGTCGGTGGTAGGGCGTCTACCATCGACTCTCAAAAATTGAGGGTCGATTGTCTTCCATGGAAAAACGAAACGGACTTCTTCAGGGCACGCTGGACATGCTCATCCTGCGAACGCTGCGTTCTGGTCCTGCTCATGGTCACGAGATTGGAAAGCACATCCAGCGGACCACCAACGATTTTCTGCAGATGCAGCACGGTTCTCTCTATCCCGCGCTGCATCGGCTGGAGAAGCGAGGCTGGGTTACTGCAAAATGGGAAACTGCTCCGGATCGGAATCGGGAATTCAAGTATTACCGATTGACCGCGCTGGGCCGGAAACAGCTGACCGTCGAAGAATCGCAGTGGAAGCAGATGGCCGAAGCCGTGGCCCGCGTGATGTGGCCCGTGGCCAAGGAGAGCTGAGATGAAATCGTGGCGGCTAAGAAAGAGAGACGAGGATCTGCAGCGGGAACTCGATTCCGATCTGGAATTGGAAGAAGAAGAGCATCGCGAGCGCGGCTTATCGCCGGAAGAGGCTCGCTATGCAGCTCGGCGTGCCTTCGGCAATCCCACTCTGATTCGCGAGCACACTCGCGCAACCTGGAACCGGGGCTCACTGGAGCGGTGGGTGCGCGACCTGAAATATGGCGCGCGCACCTTGCTGCGCTCACCGGGGTTCTCACTCATCTCTGTGCTGGTGATGGCGCTCAGCATCGGCGCTACCACATCGCTCTTCACCATGGTGCGGGCCGTGCTGCTGCGGCCTCTGCCGTTTCGCGATTCCGGCAAATTGCTGGTGCTCTACGAACACTTCCGCCACAACCGCGGTGGCGACGGTATCAATGCGGTTGCCCCAGGCGACTACCGCGACTGGCGCAGCCAGACCCACGGCTTTGAAGACCTGGCGGCCATGCGCGGCTACGGAGGTATCCTCTCCGGCGTGCACTCCGAACTGCCCGAAGTCGTGCAGAGCGCGGGTGGATCGTCCAATCTCTTTTCGCTTCTGGGCGTGGCTCCCGCCTTTGGCCGCATCTTCACCCAGACCGAAGACCAGCCCCAGGGTGAGCGCGTGGTCCTGCTCACATGGAGCCTGTTCCAGCGCCGATTTGCCGGAGATCCTTCCATCATCGGCAAACAGGTTCATCTGGATACCATACCCACTACTGTCGTTGGCGTGCTGCCGAGTTGGTTTACCTATCCGGATGCCCGAATCCAGTTCTGGATGCCTTACGCGCAGACCTTCTCGCCGGAAGACTATGGCATACACGACGGGCACCAGAGTCTGGTGGTGGCTCGCCTGCGCCCGGGTGTGAGCGCAGAATCGGCGACTCGCGAGGTGAGCGCGCTGCAATACCGAATCCACCTCGCCAACGCCTCCAAACCCGTTGCCGAGGACGTCTGGTCACGACCCATGATCGACGACCTGGTCAGGAATGTGCGAACGCCGCTGCTCGTCCTGCTCGGCGCCGTCCTCTGCATGCTGCTGATCGCCTGCCTGAACCTCGCCAACCTGCTGGTAGCCCGGTCGGCTGCGCACCGCAAAGAAGTGGCCATCCGTGGCGCGCTGGGCGGCAGCCGGTTTGTTCTCATTCGCCAACAAATGATGGAGAGCCTGCTCATCTGCCTCGCCGGCGGGGGACTCGGCCTGCTGCTCTCGCTCGCTTCCACCCGGTGGCTCGCCGCACACTGGCGCAATCTGCCTCGTGCCGACTCGGTGCGTGTCGATGGATGGGTTCTCACCTTTGCCTCCGGCCTGGTGGTGGCCACAGCCCTTTTGGCTGGACTCGTGCCCGCGATTTCCTCCACAGGCAAAGGGCTGCTCACAGGGTTGCGGGAGGCATCCAGATCGGTCGGCGGCAGCGGCTCGCGGGCGCGCCTGCGCAAGACCATGCTTACCGCCGAGATCGCACTGACGGTCATGCTGCTCATCTCCGCCGGGCTGCTTTTCAAGAGCTTCGTGCACCTGCGGACGACAGACCTCGGCTGCCGGGTCGAACACGTGATCACAATGAAGTTTGGCCTGCCCGAAATTCAATACGATACCCGCGACAAGGTCGTGTCCTTCCACCAGTCGCTGCTCGAACGCGTGCGCGGGCTGCCCGGTGTGCGTGGCGCTGCGCTCGTCTCCACTGCGCCTGGCACGGGCCCCGTGGGCGACAGGGTTTTCACCATCCCCGAGCGGCCTGCACCCAGTTACAGCACTCAATACGCGGCCGCCGCCCTTACTGCCGACCCGCAGTACTTCAACGTCATGCAAATTCCCCTGCTCCGCGGCCGGGTCTTCACCGAACACGAGCGCCTCGGCAACGACCGTTACGTCGTGGTCAGCAAGCTGTTTGTCGATCAGTTTTTCTCCGGCGACGACCCCGTTGGCAAACACATCCGCATCGTCTGGGATACCAAGCTGGATACCTATCAGATCCTCGGTGAAGTAGGCGACACCATCTCAGACGTCACCCGGCCCGTGCAGCCAGCTATGTATTTCCCGATCCTTTCCGGCATCCCCGACCGCACCAGCGAGGCCACCATTGTCGCCTGGACTGCAGGCGACCCGCTGGCCATGTCCATGCCCATCCAGCGGCAAATCTCGGCGCTCGAACCGGAGCTGCCCGTCTACAACGCGCTAACCATGGATCAGATTCTTGGCAAGACCACCGCCAGCCAGGCTTTCACCGCCAATCTGCTGCTGGCCTTCGCCGCTTTGGCGCTTCTATTGGCTGCAGTCGGCCTCTACGGAGTGCTCTCCTGCCTGGTCACGCAGCGCGTGCCGGAGATCGGCATTCGCATCGCCCTCGGCGCCGAACGCGCTCAGGTCCTGCGTCTTATCCTGTTCGACGGGCTGCGGCCCGCGCTGCTCGGCCTCATCCTTGGTTTGGCAGCCAGCGCAGGTGTAACCCAACTCATCCGGTCGATACTCTACGGAACCAAGCCTTATGACCCGGCCGTTATTGCCGCTGTAATTTTCATCTTGCTTTTGATCGCTTCGATTGCCTGCATCTTTCCCGCCTGGCGCGCCTCACGGCTCGACCCTATGCAAGCCTTGCGAACGGAATGAATCATGCCAGCGCCGGCACACCTTCAGGGATGATGCTGCTCATTTCCCCACGCACGGTCAGGTGTATTGAACGGCACCTTAAGGCCGCACTCCGTGACCAAAGTTTGGCGCCCTCACCGATTCTTCTTGTCTTCGCAGGGAGTCGAAGTCACACTAAAGCGGGAACCTGAACCAGGAGGACTCGCACCTCGCGAGTCCTCTTTGTTTCCGGCCTTGGATCCGCTCCCAGCCGGGTGCCCGGTCAAGTGGGACTGAAACGCGGCATAACTTCTCTTGAATGTTATAAGTGGGCGCAAAAACTTTGTTTTCAAATAGATCCGCACGAAAACGGCTGCAGGAGGGTAATACCTGACTTACAGTACCTGGCTGAGGTCATGAAATCAAATACTTGCCAGATACCCCAGGGGGGAGGGGGGTAGCTGGCAGCTGGCAGCTGGCAACTGGCGGCTGGCTACCGGCCATCGGCCGCTCAGGCCTTCTGCAGGAAGTAGGCTTCGACGGCAACCAGCAGCGACGGGCGATCCAGAATGGGCCGGCGGTCTTCATACTGAGCCGCCCAGCACACCTGATTCACCAGGTCGCGCGGCTGGCAGGCGCGCAATTCCTGTTTGAGGCCATGACGGATGACGGCGATCAAGTCGCTGAGCGCGCCTTCATCCACGCCCAGCCCACGCCGGCTGGCCACGCGGCGGAAAATCTGCCGGAACTGGTCGTCGGTGGCCGTATCTACGCGAATCTTGGTCTGCATCCTGCGCAGGAAAGCAGCGTCGACCAGGTCGGATGGGTCGAGGTTGGTCGAAAAGACGACCAGCATTTCGAAGGGAATCTCGAGCTTCCTGCCACCGGCCATGGTGAGGAAGTCGATGCCGCGATCGAGCGGAACCACCCAGCGGTTCAGCAGGTCTTCCGGGCGCACGCGCTGCCGCCCGAAGTCGTCAAGGATGAGGACGCCGTTGTTGGCCTTCATCTGCACGGGTCCGGTGTAGTACCGCGTGTTCGGATTGAACTGAAGGTCGAGCATGTCAATGGTGAGTTCGCCGCCCACCAGCACCGAGGGACGCTGGCAGCGGACCCAGCGCTCGTCATGATTTTCGCCGTCCCAGCCGTCGACGCGCTTGTGCACCATGGGGTCGAAGACAGCGATCATTTGTCCGTCGACTTCAACCGCATAAGGAATCCAGATGTCATCCTCGGCCAGCACGCGCGACATGGTTTCGGCAATCGCAGTTTTGCCAACGCCCGCAGGTCCGTGAACAAAGATGGTCGCGCCGGAGTTCAGTCCGGTGCCGATTTGCCCCAGCACTTTGGGGTCGATGATCAGATCGCCGAACGCGCGCTCGACATCGGCCTTGTGCACCACAATGTTGCGGACACTCTGCTTCCGCACCTGCACGACATAGCTTTCCAGCGAGATTGGCGCAGCGCCGGCGTACTGACTCTGCGCCAGCAGTTCGAGAGCACGCTTCCTGCCCAGATCGGTAAGAGCGACGGTGGGCAGATTGCCGGCCATGCCCATGACCTGGCATAGCTGGGCGGCGCGCATGCGGCCCACCAGCTCGTCGCCGACGTTGACGCTGATGCGCATCTGGCGCGCCAGATCGCGCGTGGAAATGGTGCTGGAGAGATAGAGCGTCTTGAGCGCGAGGTCTTCGACGATCGACGGGCGCAGACCCAGGTCGGCCGTAGAGCGAGGGCGCTGCTCCGGGCTAAAAAGCCCATCGGGAGAAGGTGTGCCTTTCGCTTCTGCGATTTCGCTGGTCGCGAGTGGGTCGAGGGAAAGAACGGGGGAGGGATTCCAGGCGAAGTCGGCTGTCACGGGACGTTCGCTCGCGTTCCGTGCACCGGAACGGATGAAATTCAGACGCGACTCGATCGCGTTCGGGGGTTTCACAGAATTGACCTCTTCATCCTCTGTTTCGGCGCTTGCTCCTTTGACATTAGAAGCCGATTCGGAAACAAACAGGATTGCCCGTTTGGGTAATTACCTGCTCGCCAGGATATCCCACTCTGTCACCATAAAAGCGCGGTCTTCCGCCTGTTAGTCCGTCCCGATTACCTCAGTGCTCATCGCACCGCGAGCGTATAGCCTTCGCTGGATTTTGCAGTGTCGTAAACGCCAAAGTCGCAGCTGAAAACGGTCCATGCCTCGCCAGGACTCGCGGCATCGGTCGTCGAGGTCCAGTAATACACGCTCGCGACGAAGTTCGAGAAGATCGGTTCCTGGTAGACCGTTCCGCTGCTCTTCCACACATACATGGCATTGAGAAAGTCGGCCTCGTTGCTGTTCATGCGGTCCTCGAGGCTTTGCATCTCGTTGCGATTGGGCATGCGCCAGTCGCCGGGCTTTGAGCTATCGGCCAGTCCGCACTGGCCGCTGGCCAGAGACTGCACCCGCGCGACAGCGTTGGCCCAGCTGTCGTCGATGCAGTTGGCAGCTTTGAGCCAGGTCAGCCCGGTCATCGTGTCGGTCAGGGTGCCGTTGCCGTGATCGATCCACCGCGGGTAGGTGAGAGGCACGCCTGCCTGGATGCTGCCATCGTTGCCGGGAATCTGCTGGCCGGGTTCGTCGTAATAACCAGTAGCGGCGAGCCTGGCAGCTCCGCCACCGGCGCCGCGCACCGCCCAGACCGCGTTGGCCGCCGCGGTTTTGTCGTTGAACACACCGTCATTGATGTAGCGGCCGTCGTCCATGCGGATGGCCCAGGCGTTCGGCGACCCGGCCTGCCCGCCAAAATAGCTGGTTGAAGACCAGTAGAGTCCCGTCGAAACATGCACAAAGGGATTGCCGTGGGTGAGAGCGGGGTGGGTGGCCGAGACGTCGACGAGACTCCCGAGTTCGTTCAAGTTGGGCAGCCGCCAGTCACCCGGCTTCGAGTCATCGGCGAGGCCGCAGGCACCGGCACCGAGGTCTTTGACTGCTGAGATGGCCGCGGCCCAGACCGCGGGCAGGAGGCAGCCAGCGTCTTTGAGCCAGACCAAACCTGTAACGGTGTCGGTTACAGTTCCGTCGGCGTTATCGTTGTACCGCGAAACGCCCCAGGGGATGCCCCGATGCTGCGAGGCATCGTCGCCCGGCACCTCGCTGGTCTGCTGGCCGGTCGAGGCGAGGCTGACCAGCGGATTGCTGCCGTCGTAGGCGGTGAAGTTGGCTCCGGAGAGGGAGGCGTCGGGCAGAGAAAGGTAGTCGATCACGGTGAAGTAGATTCCAATGTCCGAGACGCCATTGCCCTGGAACTGGCCGGTGAAATCGGCGCGGGTGACTTTGGCGCCGCTTCCCACCGAGGGATAAAATCCGTAGCCGGTTTTCTGCGCCCAGATTTGATATTCACCAGGGACGTCACCGGTAGCCGAAAGACCAGCAAAGGTGTAGTTGCCGCTTGCGTCGGTAGTGGCCGTTAGCGCGACGACGTTGCTGTTGGTAAGGAACAGCGCGATCGTGACCCCGGACAGCGCAGCGCCTTTGAAGGTGACGGAGCCAGTGATGCTGTTGGGCGGGATTGCGCCGTTATCGGTTTGGCCGTTGTTGTTTTGGCCACCGGGATCGCTGCCGGCGCTGGCGCCGACCTTACAGCCTGCGAGGCCGAGCAGCGCACCGACCGCTAATAGCGATCCTCCGTAACGAACCCAACTTCGCATGGCGCCTCTCTTTCTCTGCGAATGATCATCGGTAAAAAACGAGTCGCGATGAGCGAGATTCGGTCATGTTGGATTGCAGATGTTCCCTCTCCGGGACGCGACCGAGTTCCTTCCCGATTTCGGATTTCATCCGCCGAGGCGCCATCTTTATCGAGAGAGAAGGTTGCGCGATCCGCGGTACTCTGGACGCATGGATTCCCGCCTGATCGTCGCACTCGACTATCCCAGCGCAGACCCCGCGCTTGAGCTCGCGGACCAGCTGCGCGGAATTTGCCGCTGGTTCAAGGTCGGGCTGGAACTCTACCTGGCGGAAAGGAACGGAGTCGTTCACGAGCTTCGCCGGCGGGGTTACTCCGTGTTCCTCGACCTGAAGTTGCACGACATTCCCAACACCGTGGCGGGAGCGGTTCGCTCGGTCGCGGCCATCGGCGCCGAGTTCCTTACAGTGCATGCAGCCGGTGGACCGGCGATGCTGGAAGCCGCGGCAGAAGCTGCTGACAGCGTGCCGAACGCACCGAAGCTGCTTGCGGTAACAGTGCTGACCAGCATGGATCAGCTGCAACTGGCGGCTGTCGGAATCGACCACTCGGCAGAAAGTCAGGTGCTCCGCCTGGCAGATGCGGCCTCAGCGGCAGGGATCAATGGATTGGTGGCCAGTGCGGAAGAAGTCACGGCTCTACGGCAGCGCTTTCCCGATGCGACTTTGGTGATTCCAGGGATCCGACCTGCGGGCAGCCAGATTGCGGACCAAAAGCGCATCGCTACACCTGCGGGCGCTCTGGCCGCGGGCGCCAACTACTTGGTGGTCGGGCGGCCCATCACGCAGGCGGCCGATCCGGCGGCCGCGGCGCAGGCCATTATCGACGAGATGCAGCGGGCGACGGTGATTCCGGCGTAACCTCCCGGCTTCAGAGCATCCGCCGTCCACCTTAGGCGGCCAATGTACACTCCGACCATGGTTCGACCCGGAATATTGCTCATTTTTGCCTTTTCGCTTTCCGCCCTCCACGCGCAATCCGCACCTGCCGCGACAACGTGTCCTTCAACCGCGACGCTCGATCAATTGGAGACGGCGATCGATGCGGCGGTAAGTGGACCGGCCAACAAGGACCGTGCCTGCATGCGGCAGCTTTTGCTGCCTGACGCGCGGTTGGTGCCGCTGGTGCCGACGACATGGACGCCGCACATTCTGACCGTCGATGACTGGATTGCCGCCGTGGCGAAGAACGGGGACGCGATCGTCGCCGAGCACCAAATCAAGTACCAGACCGAGAACTTCGGGCACATCGCGCATCTGTGGAGCACGTACACAACTTCGCTGAACGGGAAACCGCTGGCGCGCGGGATCAATTCCATTCAGGCTATCTACGACGGGAAGGAATGGAAGATCTTCGGCATCTTGTGGGAAGCGGAGAACACAACGGATCAGATTCCGGCGCAGTATCGGCCTTAGGAAAACCGGAAGGCCGTTGAGTAAGACCAGATGTGGGAAAACCCGGTGGGGAGTTCGCTTCTGCGAGCTTATGGCGCTGCCGGCTGATCGTCGCTCCACTCGGCGCCGCAGCATTCGCAGCTCCAGTGATTGGACGAGTCGACGCTTTCGAGCAGCGGATCGGGAGCGCCGCACTTCGGGCATGAGGGCGGAACGAAGACGGTTTTCGATTCGTCGACGATCTCCTGAGGGATGGGCTGTGCTGCGATTTGGCGCGCGAGCTCAAGCTGATCGGCGGGAACGAAAATTCTCGGAAGGGTGAAGCCCAGTTTGCTTTCGGGGTCGGGAAACTCGACCCAGCTTTGAACGCCGGCGTCGATGAGCGTCATGTGCAGCAGATTTGCCTGGTCATTGGTGTCGCATTCGCAGAGTTGGGTTCGCCACGAGTATGCTCGTGCCTTATAGTCGGAGGCGTCGTTGGGGGCGGCGTCGGCTTGCGGGCCAGGAGTCGGGCTTCGCGCCGGGGACCAGCCGCCGAAACCTGGGCGGTTGTCCGGAGCGGCTGGCGATGTAGCTGCGGGCGCAGGAAGCTTTCGCTTTTTCAACTCGTCGCGGAGGACCTGCTGCGCAACCTCAGTGAGATTGCCGAAGTCGTCGGCCAGATCGAGCAGTTCTTCATCACTCTTCTCGGAGTAGAGTCTCGTCAGCCGCTCCCATTCTGTTCCTGGGCCGTTTTGCATCGGCAGCAGTATAGTGCCTTCGGTGCTTTGCGCTCACCGGAGGGGGACGATAAAATCGAGCTTGGCTCATCGCCGCGAGCTGCTGTTCTCCTCGTTGCGGTCGCGATCAGCCGACGTAGCTCAGTTGGTAGAGCAGCCGATTCGTAATCGGCAGGTCACCGGTTCAAGTCCGGTCGTCGGCTCCAGAATTTGACTGTTCCAGTCATTCTTCACACTTCCTGGCTTTCGCCCGTCCTCCGTGGAAAACCGCTTGTACACTCGATACGCGCCGGAGTTGGTTTCTGCTCGGTTGCGAATCGAGTTCGAGGGAAAGAGCCTTGAGATCCTTCCGCATCATTTTGTTTTTGGTCTGCCTCCTGCCTGTTTTGCCGGTGGCGCGCGGGGACGTGCGTTTGCCGCATTTGCTGAGCGATCATGCAGTCCTGCAGCGGGACCGGCCGATTCACATCTGGGGCTGGGCAGTGCCGGACGCGCACCTGACGCTGCGGTTCCATGCGCAGACGGTGGCCGCGCATGCCGATGCCCTGGGCGCCTGGAGTGCCTGGCTGACGCCTGAATCGGCGGGCGGCCCTTATACCCTGACCATTACCGGGGACGGACCGGATGTGACGCTCTCCGACCTGCTCGTCGGCGATGTTTGGTTTGCGTCGGGTCAGTCCAACATGGAAATGCCGCTGGGTGGTTTTCCGGGCAACGCAGTGGTCAAAGACGCGGACAAGGAGATCGCGGCGGCTGACAATCCAAAACTGCGGCTGCTGGTGGTGGACAAGAAGAGTTCCGATTATCCGCTGAACGACGTGCCCGACAGCTGGACAGTTTGCAATCCGCAGACTGCGGCGGGTTTTTCGGCGGTCGCGTACTTTTTCGGGCGCGAGATTGCGGCGAAGGAGAGCGTCCCGGTGGGCCTGATCGATTCGACGTGGGGCGGGACACCGGCGGATTCCTGGGTTTCGATGGACACGCTGGGGACGCACCCTGACCAGCTGCCGGCGTTCGCCAGCCGCGCGCATTTCGCCGATGGGCAAACTGAGCATGAAGCGCAGATGGCAGCCGAGAAGCGGGAAGACGATGCGGCGCGAGCGGCAGGCAAACCGCTGCCTCGGCATGGATGGCACCCGAACGAGGAGTCGTGGCTTCCGGCGGGCCTCTACAACGGGATGATTGCGCCGTTCACGCCGATGTCGATCCGTGGATTTATCTGGTACCAGGGCGAGACGAACTCCTCGCACGATCGTGCGCCCTTCTACACCACGTTGTTTTCCGCGCTGATTCGCGACTGGCGGATGCAATTCGCGCAAGGCAATTTGCCGTTCTTCTTCGTGCAGATTTCGAGCTTCAATTCGCCCACAGAGGACTGGGGCAAGGTGCGCGACGCGCAGCGGCGCACGCTGCAGATGGCCAACACGGCGATGGCAGTGACCCTGGACGTGGGCACACCGGACAACGTGCATCCGCCGGACAAGCAGACGGTGGGGCACCGCCTGGCGCTGGCCGCGCGGCATATGGTTTACCACGAAGAAGTCGCATGTGCGTCGCCGCTCTTCAGGGAGGAGACGACGGAACTCGAACCGAACGGCAGCACCGCCATCCGCGTGTGGTTCGATCACGCTGAAGGACTGACGGCGCGGGGCCAGCCAATTGATGCCTTCGAGCTGGCTGGTGCGGATCATCACTTTGTGCCTGCACAGGCCCGCATTGACGGAGAGACCGTCGTCGTTAGCGCTGCCGCGGTTCCGCATCCGGTCTATGTTCGCTATGGATGGATGGGCGTGGTGACTCATAATCTGTTCAACGCAGCCGGGCTACCGGCATCGACGTTCACCTCAGAGACCTGGCCGGCGGACTGAGTCGCGGTAAAAACCGGTCCTGTGTGGCTCGTCCAGGCAGATGGCTAAGTCATTGCTATCGGGTGAGATACGACGGCCTAAAGTGGTATAGCGGAATGACCTGCGCGCTCCGAGAATTTTTGTATGGGGCGCAACGGCGCCGTCAGGGCCTCAGCCGCGATTGTGGTGCCAGTGCTGGGTGCAGCGATTTGCTGCGCCGCGCTGTGGCAGTATTACGTTCGCTCCCAGCGGATTTTCATCGAGCAACTTCCGCAGGCTTCGGAAGGCTCGGCAGTTCATCTCGAGGGAGATGTGATAGCCAGCAGTCCGGCCGAAGGCCAGTTCTGGATCCAGGACAAAACGGGGACCCTGCATGTTTCCGTTAAGCCGGACAGCGTTGGGGTGCGCGTGGGAGATACGGTCTTCCTTGACGCTCACCTGATCACACCTGCCCCGGAGCGATCCATCGCAGACGAGCCCACTCCGAACAAATTGCGCTCGCCGGAAAATCAAAGACGGGTTGCTCCGCCGCCGCACTTCGCGAGCCGAAGCACAGGCACGGGCGACCGCACGCCACCGAGCAATGACGATCATCTCGACCGTCTGTCGCTGGCAGACGGCGCGCCCGGAGTTCGTCTGCAGGTCTCCCGCGTGCATAAGCACGACACGCGCTGGGTGCTGTTTCCCTCGCTGTCGCTGGTCTGGCTCTTCGTTTTGAACCGGCGCGTGCGCGAGCAAAAAGCGAAGCTGGGCGAGGCCTCAGAAGAACTGCGGAAGGTTTCAGAAACGACGACGGCGATCCGCGAACTTACTTCTGCCGTGCAATCGCTGACGAAAGAAGGGACCTTCAACAGCGAGGTGCCCGTCCAGGACGACGCTGCGGTGGCTCCGCTGAGCGGGGAAATCAACACGATGGTTCTCGAGATCCAGCGCCGGGATCGCGCCGGCAAGGAAGCCGAAACGCGGCTAAAGCAGATGACGCTCATCGACGACCTGACGGGCTTGCCGAATCGGCGGCTGCTGTCTGATCGTTTGTCGCAGTCCATCACCAAGGCGCAGCGCGATCAGTCGCTGTTCGCGCTGCTGCATATCGACCTCGACGCCTTCAAGCTGGTGAACGACAGTTTCGGTCACGATGCGGGCGACGCGGTGCTGACAAAGGTGGCGCAGCTGCTGAGGACGCGTTTCCGGCAATCGGACACGCTGGCTCGCCTGGGCGGAGACGAGTTTGCGCTGATTCTCGATCGCATTCAGGAGCGGAGCGACGCGCAAAGGGCAGCGGCGATGGTCCTCGATGCGCTCCGGGACCCATTCGAGGTCGATGGGCATTCCGTCCCGATCACCGCCAGTATTGGTATCAGCATTTTCCCGGACGGCCATGAGTATGGCCAGCTGTTGCAGCAGGCCGATTGCGCCATGTATGCGGCCAAGCGCAGCGGAAAAGGCCGCATCGTGCAGTACAGCGACGACCTGGGCAGCGCCGCGCGTGAACGTCTCACGCTTGAGGGTGCGCTGCAACACGCCATCGCCAAGGGAGAAATTTCGTTACAGTATCAGCCTGAATACGACCTCACCACGAACCGCATTGTCCGCTTCGAAGCGCTGGCGCGCTGGACGCACCCCAGCCTCGGCCGGATTGGCCCGGTCAGTTTCATTCCGGTTGCCGAAGAGAGCGGCCTGATCGTTTCGCTGGGCGCGTACATTATGGAGCGCGCCTGCATGGATGCGCTGGCATGGCAGCAAGCGGCGCAGCGCCCGATTCAGGTTGCGGTCAACGTCTCCACGGTCCAGTTCTCCCAGGATTCCTTCTTTGAAGAGGTCGCGGGCATTCTGCATCGAACCGGCTTACACCCTAGCCTTCTGCAGATTGAGTTAACGGAGTCGGCCACGCTCTCCGGAGTGGAGCGGGCAACGGAGATGATGAAGCGCCTGAACCGCATGGGGATCAGCGTCGCGGTCGACGACTTCGGCACCGGCTATTCCTGCCTGACTTATTTGCCGAAACTCTCGTTCGACACACTGAAACTGGACCGGTCGTTCGTGAACGGGCTGATGGTGCGCCGCGAGACGCGCTCCTTTGTCGAGTCCATCATCACTCTGGCCCATAATCTGCACATGAAAGTGATCGTGGAGGGAGTGGAGACGAAGGAACAGCTGCGCCTGATCCGGTCGCTGGGCGCCGACGAAGCGCAGGGACATCTGCTCGGCCAGCCCTCCGCCGATCCCGGGCTGCTTCTGATCGAGGAAGTGAAGCGAAGGATTCTGGAGGATTCGAACCGGCAGGATTCCATGCACGGTCCGGGCGGTTTTGCCGACGCTCGTTTTTAGACTGGACAGAGGCCGGACTTCTTCTGTGAGATGTCACTTTCGCACGCACGTCACGCAGCGGCGTTCCAGCCTTTCGCGCGCTCCACGGCTTGCTGCCAGCGTGCATAGCGCGCTGACATCAGGGCAGGATCGGCCTTCGCTTTGAAGATTGTCTCCGCGCGAATTCGCGCAATCTCGTCGACGCTGTTCCAGAAACCCATGGCGAGTCCGGCGAGATACGCAGCTCCCTGCGCCGTCGACTCGAGCACAGCGGGGCGACGCACGGGAATGCCGAGCAGATCGGCTTGAAACTGCATCAGCAAGTCATTGGCTGCGGCACCGCCATCGACGCGCAGCTCGCGGCACGGGATTCCGGTGTCAGCGTCCATCGCTTTCAGTACATCGGCTACCTGAAAGGCGATACTCTCAATCGCGGCGCGGGCGATGTGGCCAATGCCGGTGTCACGACCAATCCCGATGATCATGCCTGAAGCGTAAGGGTCCCAGTGGGGCGCGCCGAGGCCGGTGAAGGCGGGGACAAAGACAACGCCGCCGGTGTCGGGCACGCCGGATGCGATGCTCTCGACAACCGGCGCGAAGGGAAAAAAGCGCATCTTGTCACGCAGCCACTGCACCACCGCACCGCCGATAAAGATGCTGCCTTCGAGGGCATATTCCGGCTTGCGCGCTGTGCTGCACGCCAGGGTGGTGACAAGGCGCTGGCCGGAGAGGCGGAACGTGCCGCCGATGTGCTCGAGTAGGAAGCATCCAGTGCCGTAGGTGCACTTGGCGTCGCCAGGCTGGGTGCAGAGCTGGCCGAAGAGCGCGGACTGCTGATCGCCGGCGATGCCGGCAATCGCGACGTCGGCCGGGCCCAGCGGGGTGGTGACGCGGCCGACTTCTCCGCTCGACCACACGACTTCGGGCAACATGCTTTCCGGGATGCCGAAGATGCGCAGGAGGTCGGGATCCCAGCGGTCGTCGACGATGTTGTAGAGAAGCGTGCGCGAGGCGTTGGTGCGGTCGGTGACGTGGCGCTTGCCGTTGGTCAGGTTCCAGATGAGCCAGCTGTCGACGGTGCCGAAGGCGAGCTTGCCCTGCTGAGCGCGGGCGCGGACGCCGTCGACGTTTTCGAGAATCCAGGCGACCTTGGTCGCGGAGAAATACGGATCGAGGAGGAGGCCGGTTTTCTGACGGATGGTTTCTTCGACGCCGTCGTCGCGCAGGCGCGAACACATGGGGGCGGTGCGGCGATCCTGCCAGACGATGGCGTTCGACACGGGCTTGCCGGTATCGCGATCCCAGACGATGGCGGTCTCGCGCTGGTTGGTGATGCCCAGGGCGGCCACATCGCGGGGCTCGACGCCCACCTGGCCGAGGACTTCGACGGCCGCACTCAGCTGCGAAGTGAGGATATCGACGGGATTGTGCTCGACCCAGCCGGCGGCAGGGAAGATCTGCGGGAACTCATGCTGTGCGACGCCCGCGATGTGACCCTGCTTGTCGAAAAGAATCGCGCGCGAGCTGGTGGTGCCCTGATCGAGGGCAAGGATATACGGCATGCGGATCACCCGCAGCCCAAAATACCAGACTGCGGTGACAAACTACGACACCAGTTGCCTGACCACATCGGGCGCGCTCTTTAGTGCGGCGTCGAGATGCGCGATGTCTTTGCCGCCAGCTTCGGCCATATCGGGACGACCGCCGCCTGAACCGCCGACCTGTTTCGCAATGGGCCCGATCACTTTGCCGGCCTGGATTTTGCCGGTGAGGTCTTTGGTGACGCCGACGATGAGCGCCACTTTGCCATCGTCCTGCGCGCCGCCAAGGACGACGACGCCGGAGCCCAGCTTGTTACGCAGATTATCGACGAGCGTGCGCATTTGTCCGCGGTCGAGGGCGTCGACCCTCTGCGCGAGGACCTTGAAGCCGGCTACGTCGACAGCCTGATCAGTGGCGCCGGAGACGCGCGAGGCTGCTGACTTCATGCGGGCTTCGTCGAGCTCGCGACGCAGCTTCTTCAGCTCTTCTTCCTGGGCGGCGAGGCGCTGGCGAAGCGCATCCGCGGGAGCGAGGTCCGCCGAACCGAGCTGCGACGCGATCTGGGCGACCTGGAAATCTTTGCGAAACTCATTGAGCGCGCCCAAGCCGGTGACGGCTTCCACGCGACGCACTCCGGAGGAGACGCTGCCCTCGCCGAGCAGCTTGACCACGCCGATTTCGCCGGTGGTGCTGGTGTGCGTGCCACCACAGAGTTCGGTGGAGAAGTCACCGATGCGGACGACGCGGACCTTTTCGCCGTATTTCTCGCCGAAGAGCGCCATAGCGTGATACTCGTTGACGGCGACGTCGATGGGGACGTCTTCTAGGGTCTCGACTTTGACGTTGCGCAGCGTCTCTTTATTGATGAGGTCCTCGATATCCTGCAATTCTTCGTCGGCGATGCCGGCGAAGTGCGAGAAATCGAAGCGGAGGCGGTTGGGTTCGACCAGCGAGCCGGCCTGCTTGACGTGCGTGCCCAGCACCTCGCGCAGCGCGGCGTGCAGCAGGTGGGTGGCGGTGTGATTGCGGCGCGTGGCGTAGCGGAAATTGGCGTCGACGACCGTGTCCACTTTGTCGCCGATCTTCACGGGCTGGCGCAGGATCGCGCGGTGCGCGAAAACGCCCTGCACCGGCTTTGTACAGCCGCTGATGTCGGCGACGACGGAGTTGTGGTCGTCGGAGTAGAGCCAGCCGGTATCGCCGATCTGGCCGCCGGAGTCGGCGTAGAAGCTGGTCCGCTCGAGGACGATCTCGACGGCATCGCCGGCATTGGCGGTGGGAACGCCATGGCCGTCCTTCACGATGGCCAGGATCTCGGCGCCATCGACGCGGAGCTGGCGGTAGCCCTCGAAGGTGGTCTTCGGGAGGTCGCGGAAGACGGGACTGGCGGACTTTTGCGAGCCACCTTTCCAGGAGGCGCGGGCACGGGCCTGTTCCTCGGCGCGGGCTGCCTCGAATCCTTCAAGATCGAAGTGGATGCCGGCGTCGCGCGCCGTATCCATCATGAAGTCGAGAGGCAGGCCATAGGTTTCGTAGAGATGGAAAGCGGTGCGGCCTTGCAGCGTAAGGGCGACGCCACGCCCCTTGAGCCCGCTGACCCAAATTGCCCTTTGTACGCTCAGGGGCAGAACCTCGCCCGGGTCAAGCTGACTAACCGCGGAAAGCATTTCCGAAGAAGCATTGATGGATTCAAGCACAGCGTTGTGTGGGAGAAAGAGCCGGAGGATTTCATCGTCAAGCTGCTTGAGACCGATCTCCATTACCCGCGCGAATTGTTCCTCTTCACTCCTTACAACCTTTGCAACTCGGCTGGCCGTCTCCTTCAATTCTGGATAGGCATCCTGCATCTCGTCGCGGACGGCATAAACCATCTGGTCCATGAAGGGCTTGTCTTGCCCAAGCAATCGCCCATGCCGTATGCCGCGACGTAAGATCTTGCGCAGCACATAACCACGTCCCTCATTCGAGGGAACAACTCCATCGGATATGAGGAATGTAGCTGCACGCGCATGGTCCGCGATGATCCGCAGCGAAGCTGAGCTGAGTTGCTTCCGCTCATGGATTCGCTTTTGTTCTTCCGGGGTTGGAAGGCTAGGCACCCCAGCGCTGGGCTTTCCGATCCAATAGATGTAACCCGTCAGTTCAGCCGCCCTTTTTATGAGCGGCACGAACAAATCCGTCTCGAAATTGCTGATCACGCCCTCGAGTACCGCGGCCACGCGCTCAAGGCCCATGCCCGTGTCGATGGAAGGCTTGGGCAGCAGGTTCAGCTCGCCTTGGGCGTTGCGGTCGAATTGCATGAAGACTAGGTTCCAGATTTCGACATAACGGGCTTCGTCCTGACCGAAGGGCAAGTCAACGCCGGGGGTCTCGGCGGCCTCGATGCCCATGTCGTAGAAAATTTCCGAACAGGGGCCGCAGGGGCCGGTGTCGCCCATCTGCCAGAAGTTGTCCTTCATGCCGTACTCGTGGATGCGATCGGCGGGCACGTCCTGGCCGAGCCACAATTTGTATGCTTCCTCGTCACGGGGAACCCCGTTCTCGCCCTTGAAGATGGTGACGTAGAGGCGGTCTTTGAGCAGGCCGAACCAGTCGGGCGAGGTAACCATCTCCCAGGCGTAGGCGATGGCGTCCTTCTTGAAGTAGTCGCCGAAGCTGAAGTTGCCCAGCATCTCGAAAAAGGTATGGTGGCGGCGGGTGAAGCCGACGTTTTCAAGGTCGTTGTGTTTGCCGCCGGCGCGCACGCATTTTTGCGAGGTGGTGGCGCGGGAGTAGTCGCGCTTTTCGAGGCCGAGGAAGACGTCTTTGAACTGATTCATCCCTGCGTTGGTGAAGAGCAGGGTGGGGTCGTTGGCGGGAACGAGCGACGACGAGTGCACGCGGCGGTGCCCTTTGGTCTCAAAAAACCGCAGAAACATTTCGCGGATTTCGGAACCGCTCCATTTGCCTGAATGACTAGCGGAAGGCATACGTAAAAGTCTACCGGAGGAGCTTCGCGCTCAGCGGTCGCACCGGGTCTGTTAGTTGATCGCGTATCTGGAACTCGGCCGCGGGGCCTGCCAGCGTTACTCGCCTACGCCCACGAGGACCTTGGGACCGGTGGGCCAGGGCATGCCGCCCTCGGGCTCCTCGGTCACCGCGAATGCTTTGGCTTCCATGCCAGGAGTGACGTGTGCCATAAGCGGTTCGGTCCACTCGCCACCGGCGAGCACGCGCAGGGGCATCGGCTTGCCCTCCATAGGCACGAGCCATAACTGGTAGCTCTTACCGTGGGGCGGAGCGGGCAGCCATCCGGCACAGGCGATCATGCCCATCTTTGCGTTGTAGAGCACGCCGGCATGGCCGGCGGGCATTCCGGGCATGGGCATGAGCGCCACACGTACGGTTCCGGGCATCTCAAGCAGCTTGTTCGTCTCTTCGGCGGCGCGGGCAATCTGGAGAGACTGCGACTGGGCCATGGCGAGCTGGCCTTCGAGTTCGTGGATGTGGCGGAGGTCGCGCGCATCGCGGGTCCACAGCACCGCAGCAAGCGCTGCGAAGACCACCGCGGCAACTCCCAAGGCGGGAGTGAGCCATGTAAACCCGAAACTCCGCCCACGCTCGGGCGTTCTGGCGTGTGGTTGCTGAGCGCGCTCTGCCCGGACACGCCGGAGCAGCGCTTCCTTTACCGCTGCGGGAGGAGCAGCCGCAGGCGCAGCCAGTCCCAACAACGCAACGCGCTGCCGCGCCGCATCGACCGCGCGCGCGCATTCTGTGCACGAGCGCAGGTGTGCCTCGATCTCCTGCTTCTCTTCCCCGTCGAGCGCCCCAAGGGCGTAGAGGTCAGAGTCTTCCGGATTGACGTGTCGATTCATCGTCAAAAAACTGTTTCAGCGACTGCATTGCGGCCCGTACTCTTGACTTCACGGTTCCCAGCGGACTTCCGGTTCGCCGGGCAATCTCGGTTTGCGTCATCCCTTCAAAATATGCCAACTCGACAGCCTCTCTCTGTTCGGGAGGCAGGGTTGCCATAGCGCCGCGCAGCCGCTCGATGAGCTGGGAGCGGGCTGCATCGTCTTCAAGATTCCCGGGCGACGGCACCGCCTCGATGGAAAACCCCTCGGTGTCGCCGGGAAAAATTTCGCGGCGACTGCGGCTGCGCAGGCGCGACAAGGCGCGATTCCGGCCGATGACGAGCAACCAGGCGGGCAGCGAACCGCGGCTGGCATCGAACTGCACGGCATTGCGCCACAGTTGCAGGAACAAATCCTGCAGCACCTCTTCGGCCGCGTGGGTATCCTTCAGGATCCGCACCAGCATGGCATACAGCATCCCGGCGTAGCGGTCGTAGAGTGCCGCCAGCGCGCTTTCATCTCCTGCCATCATTCGCTCGACCAGCGCCGAGTCCAAACCTTCCCGCGTGGGCGCAGTCATGGCGCCTCGCTTCGGCTGCTCATCGGTCTCCAGATTATGTACGCAGAATAGCGGGCCAATGGATTAGAGCCATCCAGGAGAAGGTGTTCTGCACTTTGATGCCGTCCGGACCGACGGCGGCTTCGAAGCAACGCATGGACATCCTACCTCGCAGGGTCATTTGCCGCCAACCGGGGGCTCGGGAATAGCTCACTCTTTCGTTCAATCCGATAAGCATGCGCCGCGCGTACCACTAGACAGGAGGTTCTTCCCCCATGCCTGACACCCCAATTGCCGACCTATCGTCGGCAGAGCAACTACTCAATCGCATTCGCATCAAACGCGCAGTCAACCGCCGCAATTTCCTCTCTGGTATCGGCATCACCGGAGCAGCCATGGCGGGAGGCGTAATTCTTGCAGATGCGGCGGATCGAGCACCACGAAAGTTTCCGCTGCCGGTCCGTCTGAAACCGACATTCTGAACTTCGCCCTCAACCTCGAATACCTGGAAGCCACGTTTTACAGCTACGTCGTGACCGGTGGGGACATACCCAGCGGTTCGACAGGCGGCGGCCCTGCTCCGACAGGCGCGCCTTCTTCCACGCCGGCTTTTCAAACACAGCAGATCGCCGACATGTTCGCGGAGATTTACTACGACGAGATCAGCCACGTGAACGATCTGCGGTTTGCGCTGGGCAACTCCGCGGTAGCGCGTCCGCAACTGAACCTAGGCGCGCTCGGAACGGTGAGCACGGCAAACTACATCGTTTTCGCACGCCTTTTTGAGGATGTGGGTGTGACCGCTTACGCCGGAGCTGCGACGGACCTGACCGGGACGAACCTGCAGTACGCCGCGCAGATTCTGGCGGTGGAAGGTTTTCACTCCGGAGCCATTCGGCTGGTGGCCATCCAGCAGGGTATTCCGTATCCGCCCACAGCCGATATTCCTTCGGACAACCTTGATGTGCCGCCGTACGACCCTGGCTCCATCATGGCTGCCGAGGATGGCTCGACCGCGAAAGGCGGGTTCTTTGCCACCGCCGGCGCGGCCCCTGCTAACCAAATTCTGGCCGGAATGGCCTACACCCGAACGACCTCCCGGGTACTGGGGATCGTTTACGCGAATGACGCCACCGGCACCAGTAAGGGCGGCTTCTTTCCCAATGGGATGAACGGCAACATCACCACCGTTTGACCGGTCGTAACGACCATTTCCTCAGACTGCGAACCTGCAGTCCTTGAAGACGGGCCGGTTTACGTCCCGGCCTGTCATTTTTTTTTAATCCGGACTGTCGAGCGCATGCGTACAAAGAGCAGCAGCCTTCCCCCAAGACGGATGACGCCAGCGCCTTGAGTCCGTCTAATGCAGCACCTGGTTCCTGACCCGGGGCCGGGCAGTTGAATTACTTCCTCCCCAAATGGGCTCGCCCCCTGGCGGCGAGCCCAACTTTTCTGCCTGCGATCTGCCGGGTTTAGCTGCTACACTCCTTTCGATCCCCACCGCTAAATCCTTTCGGTAGATACGAGGAAATTCATGGCAACTGCAACCCAAGTGCAGGTGACACCCGAACGCATTATGCAAATGGCGTGGGGCTACGTTCCGCCCCTGCTGCTGGAAGCGGCGATCCGTCACCGCGTTTTCGATGTCCTCGACAACGGGCCAAAGAACCTCGGGGAAGTGGAGAAAGCTACCGGCGCTTCCGCGCGCGGCCTGGCAGCCATCATGAATGCGCTCGTCGGCCTCAGCTTCCTGGCGAAGGACAAGCAGGGCCGTTATTCGCTCACCCCGGAAAGCGATGCCTTCCTGGTGAGCACCAAGCCGGCCTTCCAGGGCGGCCTGATCAAGCACTGCAGCGAGCAGCTGATTCCGCGCTGGCTGCACCTGAACGAGGTCGTGGGCACGGGCAACCCGGTGACGCCCGTCAATGTAGAGAAGAGCGGAGGCGAGTTCTTCCATGAGTTTGTCCTCGACATCTTCCCCATGAGCTATCCGGCGGCGCAGACGCTCGCCGGCCACATGAGCTACGGCGGCAGCGGCGCCCCTGTGAAGGTGCTGGATCTGGCAGCCGGGTCCGGCGTTTGGGGCATCGCGCAGGCCCAAAGCTCGCCGCGCGTTCAGGTGACCGCGGTCGACTGGCCCGAAGTCATCGACGTAACAAAGAAAACGGCAGCGCGCTTCGGCATTGCTGATCGTTTTTCCTTTGTGGAAGGCGATCTTCTCGATGCCGATTTCGGCTCCGGCTACGGACTCGCGACGCTGGGGCACATCCTGCACAGCGAAGGGGAGGCGCGGAGCCGCAAGCTCCTGGCGAAAACCTTCGAAGCACTGGCGAGCGGCGGCATTATCGCGGTTCAGGAATTTCTGGTGAACAAGGAACGCACCGGACCTGTCAACGGACTCTTCTTCGCCGTGAACATGCTGGTGAACACGCAGAACGGCGATACATATTCCTTTGAGGAAATCGGGGCGTGGCTTGGAGAGGCGGGCTTCCGGAATCCGCGTCTGCTGGAATCGCCGGGGCCCTCGCCGCTCATCCTTGCTACCAAACCGTAAGCGGGCAGCCCGGGATTGCAGCTGGACCGGGATCCCCGGCCGCGTTATCGATGAACGGCAATCATCCTTTGTTGCGCGAGCCTCTGGCGCTGTGGCGAGAGCAGCTGCACCGTGATGGCCGTTGCGGGGATCAGAAATACCGTCGAACCCATGACCCACATAAAAGCGCCGGCGGCAATCTGGTCGTTGAGCGCGCTCAGGCCGAAGAGCTGTGGGACCGCTCCGTAGCTGGGATAGAGTAGACGGCCCGAAAAGCAGAGAAATGCTGATAGTCCGGTGTTCACCAGATCGGCGCCCAGCAGATAGGGCAGCAGCAGCCAGCGCGAGCTGCGCTGACGCCAGGGCCATGGCGCGATCACCGGCCACCAGAACATGAGGCTGGTGAAGAAGAAGCAGGCGTGCTCGAAGTTGTGCCAGCTCTCGGACGCCAGGGCAAACTCGTAGGCCTTTGGGACGTGCCAACCGATGTAGGCTGCGTTCATCGCGAGCCATGCGACTTTGGGGCGGGTAAGAAATACGCCGGCCTCGCGGAAAAACCCGGTTGCAAACAAAGGTCGAAGAAAGCGCCCTATCAACGGCCTCGGAAATCCGCGCAGCATGGGAACCACCGGCGCGCCCAGCACGATGAGCGGAGGAGCAATCGACATCAGCACGAAATGCTGCGCCATATGCATGAAGAGCAGCGATTCGCTGAAGGTATCGAGCGGCGAGGCGACAGCGACAAAAATTGCCAGAATTCCGCCGAGAAACGAGATCAGGCGCCATGGCGGAAACAATTCCGGCCGGCTGCGGCGAATTTGTAACCATCCGCGCACATAAATAGCCGCAGTTACTGCGAGCGCCGCAGTTACAAGCCAGGGAATGTCCCACGTGGTGAAGAGCGCGTCGAGATTCATGGACTACCACTTCCAGTTGGGGGAGCGGGGCTTGACTGCGCGGATTGCTGCGACGGGTCAAAGGCCGGTGGCTCGTTCTTCGGATGCAGAGTTTCGAGGAAACTGACCAGTGCTTCAATTTCCGGCGGCGAAAGGTTTTTTCCGTAGGCCGGCATATTGCCGCCTCCGGTCACGACCTTGAATCGCATTTGGTCGGGCGTCATGCGCGTGGCCACGGCGTCCAATGCCGGCCCGCGCTCGCCGCCCTGGCCGCCAATGGAGTGACAATTGCGGCACTGCTTCGCCTGAAAGATGACTGCGCCCTGCCGCACCAGCGGCGTTGCCTCGCGCAGATACTCCACCGGCAGTGTGTCTCCGCTCCACGCGCTCATGTGCGGACTCCACGGAGTGGACATGGCGAGATGCGTGAAGACTGCCCAGCTAACGGCGACCATGCTGAGCGCGAGCACCGCCACCGGACGGCGATGCCAGCTTTTTTCGCCCTCGCCCGCGACAAACGGGACCGCGAGCAAGCCCGCGATCATCAGGATGGGCGCGATGAGGATGAACGGCGTCTCCATCGATGGCGGTAGATAGGACAGCACCGCGTAGATCCAGAGAAAGGGGAAATCGGGCTTAGGAACGGTCTGAATGATCGATGGATCGGGCTGACCGCCGGGACCCGACGGTCCAAACACTGCCGCGCACACGCCGACTGCTGCCATTACCGCTGCGGAGAAGATAAGGTCTTTCCAAAAAGCCCCCGGGACGAAGGGTATTCCATCTTCGTGGGCGAGCTTGTTGTATTCGGCGATGTAGGTTTCCTTGCGCACGAGCCGCCCGGGCATCGGCCACTCATTGATGCCGAGCTTGAGGACCATCCACACATGCACAAGGGCCAGAAAAAGCAGTGTTCCGGGGATCACGAAGACGTGGAGTGCGAAGAAGCGCGACAGCGTCTCGCCGGCAATCACGGGACCGCCGAGCAGGAGGTGGACGAGCGCTCCGCCGGCCCACGGTACGCGGCTGAGGATGAATACGCCGATGCCGAGGCCCCAATATGCGTCCTGGTCGAAGCGCAGCACCTGCCCGGTGAATGCCATGCCCAGCGTGGCGAGGAGCAAAAAAACACCGACGGTCCAGGTGAGCTCACGTGGAAACTTGTATGCACCAAACAGGAAGACCTGGGCCATGTGGATGAAGACCACGGCGACCATGAAGTTGGATCCCCAGGCGTGCACGGCGCGCAGAAACCAACCCAGCGGAATCTGGTGATTGAGGATGTTGAGGCTGTTCCATGCTTCGGCGGCTGACGGTACATAGACGAGTGCGAGTAGAACGCCGGTCACGATCTGCAGCATCAGCAGGGTGAAGGCTGCGCTGCCGAAGACATACCACCAGCTCGCCGTGTTGCGCGGGACCTTGTGCAGGACCGCATCTTTCACCGGCCCTTCAATCTGCAACCGGCGCTCGAACCAGTCGTAGATCTTCTTTGCCGTCTGCTTCATCCCCGGCATAGGCAGTCCCCATCCTCTGCTGCGTTCGCTGCCGGGGTCGAAATATTCACCAGTTTTGCCGAATTCGACAAGGTGGGCATCTGTCCGGCGTCAATTTGTAACTGTCCATTGTCTATTTTGTAGTCGTAGGTGAAAAGTCCCCGTTCCGGCGGGCCGGAGGCGCGCGATCCATCGGCGTAATACACACCGCCATGGCAAGGGCACATAAATAGCTGGGACTGCGGAAACCATCGCACCGGGCACCCGAGGTGCGCGCAGTTGATGGCGAAGACCGTGAACTGCCTGGAGCCCTCGCGCCGCACATAGCATGCGACGTTGTCGGTCTCTCCATCCCACGGCCGGGTCCACGGGTTCTTATAGGCGATCAGACGCGTCTCACCCATGGGAAATGCGTCCGCCGGTCCCAGGGAAATCCAGGATTTATAGGCCGAATCCTTCCGAACCGGGGTCAGCAGATAGCGCACGATGGGAACGGCCAGCGCCAGCCCCACCAGACCGTTGAGCGCCACGCCTGCCTTGAGCAGCAGCCATCGCCGCGAAACGACGGCCGGATTTTCACGATCGCCGGCCTGTTCGCTGGCTGCCGGCAGATCGGGGCCCGTGCTTTGCTCCTTCGCGCTGTCGCTCACGTCGCTCATCCCTACCTCCCTGTCGGCGCTGCAGAGACCGACGCCGGATTCCGCAGCGATCCCAGATACGTAACAATGTCGGTTACATCCTTGGCGGAGAGCGGACTCGCGCCCTTTACGTTCTGCAGCCGCCAGTCCGGTTGGCCAATGTCGGTTCTACCCGCAATAATGATCGTCCGCAGCGCCTGATCGCCTACCAGTGACAAATACACAGCGCTCGTCACCTGCTGGCGGCTGGGCGACTGATGACAGTTCGCGCACCGCCTCTGGTAGGTCTGTTGCCCGCGCTTCGCGTCTCCCGCCTGATCCTGCGCATACGGAGGCGGCGTTGCCCCCGTGAACCCATTCTGCCTTGCCCACTCCTTCCGCATTCCGGCGATGATCGCGTTCACCTGGGCATCAGTCAGCATTCCTCCTGACGACTGCGCGAACGCAGGCATCTGCGTCCCCGGCATCCCACCAGAAATCCACTTACGCAGCGTGGCATCGTCCACCAGCGCCTGGTATTCGGGATTGCCCAACTCCATCGCCGGCCCATTGTGGCCGCTTGCGCCGTGGCAAGCCTGACAGTTCGCACTGTAGAGCGCGTGAAAATCCAGAACGTCTTCAGGCCGTTCCAGCGTTTTTGCTTCGGCTCTGGCTCCTGGAAAATGGCCGCACCCGGCCAGGACGATGGTCAGGGGCAGCAGAAGGACCCACCGGCACTGCCGCATCAGCGCTTCTCCTTGTCGGTCGAAGGAGCGATGGGAGGACCGGCATCGGGATTGGATTCCATCAGCCCGGGCGCCTCAATGCCCATGCGCGCGAAGAACGGCAGGCCGCGGCTGGTGCGAATTTTCCCCTCGCGCGCGACGACTGCGCCAGCCACGATCCCGAAAAAGACCTGCGAAATGACAAACCAACCCCACTGGATGCGCGCGTCGAGCGCAGGATTGATCACGCCCATCGCGGAATGCAGAAGGCCCGTCCACAGGAGCGGAGCCAGTATCCCGCCCAGCAGTATCGGGCGTCGCGGCAGCATGGGCAGCATGGCTCCGTACAACAATCCCACCAGCAAACAAGTAACAGTGTGAATGACAATTGCGATCAGCAGCCAACTCCAGTGGAAGGCGTCGATTTCCGCAGTGGTGATGTGCGCCGAAGGTCCCACGCCCGCGCCACCTAGCAGGTTTACCGGATACCAGATACTGTGCTGTGCGATGAGACCGTACACCAGTGCGGGGAAGATCATCGCGATGCCGCCGGCGATACCTCCCTTGATGCCGCTGGTGACGGGATAGGTCTCGACCGGTAAATGCGCGCGGTGCTCGGGGCCGATCTCCAGATGCCGCACTACCCGCCGCGTGGTTGTGATTGTCGCCGGCTGCACCACGACGGGAATATTTTCGTGCGCCTCATGCGGCAGCACCTGCCTGAACCAGCCAACGCATCCGGCTACCACGAGCACCGCACCGAAAACCGTGATCCACAGCGTCGTCACCAAACCGGCGGCCGCCAGCGTGCAGCCAAAGGCCAGCACAACGGGCCAAGCCGTCGGCGCGGGCAGATGGATCGTCTCCCCGTGCGCTGGTCCCGCCTTGTGCTGTGTGGTTTCGGTCATATTCTGCCTATCTGCCGACGATATACACGACGGTGAAAACCACCACCCACACTGCGTCCACAAAGTGCCAGTAGAGGGCGAAGACCTGGATGCGCTCCGAATGCCGTTCCGTTACGTGTCCGGTGAGCGTGAAAATAAGGATTAACGACAGGCCAATCAGGCCTATCACGACGTGCGTCGCATGGAGCCCGACCAGGGAGTAGAACGTGGTTCCGAACAGGTTCGTCCTGATGGTTAGTCCGTCGACATAGATGAGCTTGTGCCATTCGAAAGCGGTGCCAACGATAAAGATGGTTCCCAGCGCAATGGTCAGGGCCCACCATGCGGCGAAGGCGCGCATCTTCCCGCGCTCGATCTGCCGCTCGGCCAGCCAGATGGTAACGCTGCTCGAAAGCAGGCAAATCGTATTGAAGATTGGAATGTCGAGAACCTGCTGCGGTGTCGGTGGCGTGAGGCTCTTACCAATGTAATAAACGTAGGCGACGACAAAAATCGTAAAGATCGCGCTTTCGCCGGTGATGAGCGAGAGCATGCCCACGCGCCCGCGCGCAGGCAAATGCCATGGTTCTGCGACCGGAGAAACAGGAATCGCGCTCATCCTTCGTATCTCCAGTCCGGATCTTCCGGATGTTTCAGGTCCCACAATGGCCTGCGGCTGTGCACTGTTGGATCGACCGCGAAATTATATGGGGGCGGTGGCGATGGCACCGCCCACTCCAGCGTCCACGCATCCCAGGGATCGTTGCCCGCCTCTTTTCCGCGGAAATACGAACGCATCAGATTCCACGCGAAAATGAGCACGGCGATGCCCTGGATCATGCCACCAACGGAAATGATGAGATTCAGATCAGTCCAGCCGCGGTCAGGCTGGTAGGTGTAGATGGAGCGCGGCATCCCCATGAACCCGACGAAATGCATGGTATCGAAGGTGATGTGGAAGCCGATGAAGAAGAGCCAGAAGTGCCACTTTCCCAGCGTCTCGTTGAGCATCCGACCGGTTGCCTTCGGATACCAGTAGTAGAAGGCCGCAAAAATGTTGAAGACGATTGCGCCAACCAGCACATAGTGAAAATGCGCGATCACAAAGTAGGAGTTGTGAAGCTGCCAGTTCCACGGCGCGACCGAAAGCATGATGCCGGTTAGTCCCGCGATCAGGAACTGGAACAGGAATGCGAGACAGAAGAGCATGGGGACCTGAAAACGAATTTTCCCGCCCCACAGCGTCGCCAGCCAGTTGAAGATTTTGATCCCGGTCGGAATCCCCACCAGCATGGTCGACAGCACGAAGAAGGTATTGCCCACCGATGTCATTCCCACAGTGAACATGTGGTGCGCCCAAACGCCGAGGCTCACGAAGGCAATGCCGACCGACGCAGCCACCATCGCGGGATATCCAAAAATTGCCTTCCGTGAGAAGACGGGAATAATCTCGCTGGCGACTCCGAATACCGGCATCACCAGCACGTAAACTTCCGGATGCCCGAAGATCCAGAAAAAGTGCATCCACACTACAGCCGAACCGCCTGCCTGGGTGTCGAAGAAGTGGCCGCCCAGATAGCGATCGATGGTCAGCATGATCTGCGCGGCGGTGAGCGGCGTAATCGTGACCAGCGTCAGCGAGCTCACCACCAGCATGAGCCACACGAACAGCGGCATGCGGAGCAGAGTCATACCACGGCAGCGCATCGAGAGCGTCGTCGCGATGATGTTGATGGCCGTTCCCAGCGTCCCAAAGCCACTCACAATCAAGGCCAACGCCCAGTAGTCAACGGCGTGTCCCGGAGAAAATGCCTTCGCTGTGAGCGGAGCGTAAGCCCACCATCCTACGTCGGGCGCCGCGCCCATCCCATAGAGCCCGAATCCGCCGATGAAGCTGTAGTAGATGAGCAGGCCACCAAAGGCCGTCAACCAGAAGCTGAACGCGTTGAGTCGCGGAAACGCCATATCCCTGGCGCCGATCATCAGCGGCACAAGATAGTTCGCGATCCCAAAAAGCATCGGCATGCCCACCAAAAACACCATGGTGGTGCCGTGCATGGTGAACATCTCGTTGTAGAACTCGGGCGAGAGGAAGTGATTGTTCGGCCACGCCAGCTGGATGCGGATGGCCAGCGCCTCCACTCCCGCCACCAGCAGAAAGAAGGTCGAGTAGACCACGTAAAGAATTCCCAGCCGTTTGTGGTCAACCGTGACCACCCAGCTGTGCAGCCATTCCAGCCATGCCGCACGCGAACGCAGTCGCGGCGTTATGTCAACGGTTCCGGGAATCGGTAATGTCTGGTCCGCCATCGCGCTGCCTAATGAAGAGTGGTGAGGTACGCAACCACTTCGTTGATCTGCTCGTCATTCAGTTGCATCGCCGGCATCAGCGCTCCTGGCTTGAAGTGGTCAGGATTCGCGATCCACGCGCGCAGATTCTCCGGCGTGTTGATGGCTGCGCCTGCAGCGATGGTCGCTCGACTCTCCAGATGCGTCAGGTCCGGCCCGAACGTCCCCGCCGCCGCTGTTCCCGAAATTCTGTGGCAATTGGTGCAGGCCTCGGTCTCGAAGATGTGGCGACCCTCCGCCGCAGCCGGGTCCTGCATTCCTCGCTGCTGCTGCTGTTTTACCCACGCGTCGAACTGTTCCGGCGTGTCGACGTAAACGCGCAGCAACATCATGGCGTGCTCAATGCCGCAGAACTGCGCGCATTGTCCCAGATAGACTCCGGGGTGTCGCGGATCGATCCACATATCGTTCGGATGATTCGGTATCAAATCGGTCTTGCCTGCCAGCGCCGGAACCCAGAAACTGTGGTCCACGTCCGCCGAGAGCAAGTGCAGAAACGTCGGCCGCGGATCGAGCGGGGTGCTCACCGGGACATGCAGTTCATTCGCCGTAACGATGCCCAGCTTCGGATAGCGAAACTCCCACCAGAACTGATGCCCGACCACGGTGACATTGAGCGCGGCCTGGGGTTGAGGCGCATCCTGAATTGCAAAAATGATCCGCGCCGTAGTCAGAAACAGTACCACCACGATGAGAATCGGAATCACAGTCCACGCCAACTCCACCTGCGTGCTCCCGTAAATCTGGGCTGGTTCGCTCTCATCGTCGGTTTTGCGCGCGCGATAGCGAATAAGGACCCAGGCCAGGAGGCCGCCAACCGTCAGGAAGATTCCACCCGTAATCGCCAGAACGAACCAGGACAAATCGAGGATGCTGCTGGCAGGAGTGGATTCCGGCGAGAAGATACTGGTGCCGTTCCGCGCCGAATCAGCCCATGCCGGCAGCGTCACAAGGGCGACTCCAAAGCAGAAGACCGGCCGAAGGATCCGCCAAATCGCTCGCGCGCGGTGCTCGGTCATCGCAAATCTCATCTGCTCTTGCGTCAAGAACCTTTTGATGCTGGTGCAGTTGATCGGTGACAGACCTGGAGATGAATAAGTAAAGCAGGCCCGGAGGCATCCCGGAGATCTTGGGTCTTAGGTCTTAGCGGATCCCTGAGAAAGGGCGCGCAGTGGAATAAAGAAGCCGCTTCTGCCCGAACCACAATCTTAGCAGCAAAAGCCCGCCCTGCTGCCTGGCGGAAATGCCAGTCCAACTCCACTTCGCCGGCATTAAGCGCTTGTTGCAAAAACGTGGGCGAACCGACGAATCGCGTTCGCGAGGGCTGCAATCTTTGTCCCGTTCGCATAGGCGTTAATGACCGCGCCACGAAAAACAGGGGCGGTGAGCGCCCGATAACCGAGATCGAGATTTCCGTAGAACCAGCGTGCTCCCGAGATCGACAGGCCCAGATCCTTCCGCAATTGCTGGGTCATTGCCCCAAAGGCACGCTGTGCGGAGCCACCCCCGCGGAACTCCGCATCAATCGCCGCCGCAGCCGCCTGTCCGCTGGCGACGGCACCATAAATCCCCTCGCCAGTCAGCGGATCCGCAAACCCGCCGGCATCCCCAGCGAGAAAAACTCGCCGCTCGGGTGGAGGCGCACTCTCAGCACCAAACCCAAGATACTGGCCGGTGACATGCTCTACGCGCGCGTCGCCATACCGGCCTCGAATATAGGCAGTCAGGCGCGAACGATCCAGGGCTTCTTGTCCCGAATCGTTATAGACTCCCAGCCCCACATTCAGATGATCGCGTTTTGGAAAGACCCACCCGTAGCCCTGCCGCACCGGCGCAAAATCAAAGATCAGGTCCGAACTCGCGCCATGTTCCGGGTAGACGCACGCTTCAAGCGCGAACCCTCGCCGGAACCAAGGTTGCGCCTCGCCATAAACCAGCCGTCGCACACGGCTGTGCACTCCATCGGCCCCAACCAGAAATCGGCCCGTATATTCTTTCTCTGCAGTTCGCACAACCACGCTCTCGGCGCTGACATCGATCGACTTGATCGGGCCTATTCGCTCAAACTCCGCGCCCACCTGCAGCGTCTGCCGCAGGCAGAAAGCATCGAGTTCCTGCCTCACGGTCATGGCGCACACGGCGTTCCGGCTGGCCAGCGTGGCCGCCTCGCCGCTGCGCCGCTCCACGACGATGGCCGACACCGTCTCGCGCACCACGGACGCCACCGGGTAGCGCAAGGCGCGCAACGATTTGCGCGTGAGCCCTCCGGCACAAGCCTTGTGGCGGGGAAACTCCGCGCGATCCAGCAACACAACCGACCGGCCAGCTGTCGCCAGGTCGTAGGCAGCCGAACAGCCCGCTGGACCGGCCCCCACAACGACGACGTCCCATCGATCCATGATTCGAATAGTATGGCCAAAAATCTGGCTCACCGCACAGGATTCGTTCGCGGGGCACCCGTCTCGCAGTTGGCGTGATCGAATGCGTCTAGTCCGCTTGCGGTGGCGCTGCCGATCCGCCCGGCTCGCAGCGAGGCATCGCGCCGGCTTTATGAATCGTGAGTTCCACTCGGACCGGGTCGCCCGCTGTCGACTCCAGGGTTTCGCGGGTGCACTGGCAGAGGCTGGCCAGAATGAGATGCGACTGCGCCGTAAGTTCGAGACCCGCGGCGATCAGAACGCTGTACATCTCTACGCACATCGCGCGAACAAACTCGAATTCAATTGCCGCGGTCTCTCCGGCATCGAACCTGCGCGAAAGCACGAATCCGCCGCAGGCCATGACCGCTCCGGTGAGAAACCGCACGGTGCGAGCGGTATCGTCGGCGCACAGAGCATTCAGGCTCAGTTCCCATCCCTTTTGTTCCCGGCTCGTCTCTGCTATTGCGCGCACATTGTCTGCATCGGAAGTCTCACGTCATACCTTCAGCCCGATTTACGCCATACCGGGCCTAAAGAATTCTTCGTGTGCTACTGTTGCGTCATGCTGGTCGGAACCGGAATCGATCTGGTCGAAGTGGATCGGATCGCACGTTCCATAGAACGCTACGGCAGCCGGTTCCTTGAGCGCATTTTCACCGCCGAGGAAATCGCGTATTGCAGCGCCAGAGCCAGCGCGGCCGAGAGTTTTGCCGCCCGCTTCGCTGCCAAGGAGGCTGGCGCGAAAGCCCTCGGCACGGGAATCCAGCTGGGTGTTTCGTGGAGGGAACTGGAAGTTCGACGCGCGCCCGGCAGCCGGCCCACCCTGGTTCTGAGCGGCCGCGCCCGTGCCATTGCCGGACAACTGGGCGTCACGCGTGTCTCACTTTCGCTCACGCACACCGCATCGCTTGCCATGGCCACGGTCCATCTGGAGGCCTGACTAGCGCTCCACCAGTTCAGGCTTTTCAGTTTCACGATGCGGAATGCCAGGATCTTCTTTCTGCAGGTCCCGAAAGGCCGAGTACACGAACGAGCCCATATACCAGCCATCGATGAACTTGTAAGGGAACTCGCCGGTAGTGTAGTGACCGCAGGGCAATATTTTCGCGACGAAATCCACTTCGTGCTTCGCGAAACTCGCCACAACCTGTTCAGAATACTCCCGCAGAAACGTGAGGTCGTAGCATGCGTAAATCGTCAGCACCTTCTTCGGCAACGCGGCGAACCGCTCCATGTACGAGACCGGACTGATCGCGCTCCACAGACGGTAAAGGCTCTCCTGCGTTAAGCCGGCGTCGGCGAATCCGGCACGCACATGCCGGGTGCTCTGCCCCGTCCACACCACGTCTCCAAACGCCATCGACGCATGATTGAAGGCGTTGACTCGCAGCCGCGGGTCGTGTGCGCTCGCGATGAAGGCATAGCAGGAGCCAAGGCTGGTTCCAAGAATTCCAAACTGCTCGTAACCCTGCGACTCCAGCCAGTCCAGGCAGCAACGCACATCCACCACAGCCTGTCGTCCGGCCGCAATCGTCCTGCCGATGTTCGAGCTGACTGCATAATCTGACCGCTCGATCTCCGGGGGCCGCCGAATATCGTGGAAAGGCTTGCTAAGCCGCAGCGCCGAGATCCCGAATCGATTGAACAGCGAACACAAAATATTGTGACTGAACGCATCGGCATTCCACTGCGGCATTACGATCATCGCCCGCCGCGGCTTGCCCTGTGCCCTTTCCTCCGGAGCCGGATACCAGCGCGCATTCATCATGTCATTTTCCGGATACGACGTACGAACAGGCGAGGTGAAGCGCAGGAACTGCGCTTTCTTCAGCTTGCCTTCCGCCATCAGTCGCTTCAGACGGGCATCGCGGCGCAGTGTCTCGGGCCGCGCATTTGTCGGAAACAACTGCGGCGCACGCTCTTCCAGGTGAAAATCGCTCGGCCGCTGGTACCCGAAGAATGCCCCGCTGGTGCTGACGATCGCCTCATTGATCTCGACCATCGCCCGCTGGGCCGCTGCCTGGTTACACTCCGCGCGCACTACGACAGAGCGCAACCCGGCTGCGGAGATGAAATCGTCAAGCCACCCGAAGCCCCACTCCAGCGGACGGACAACGCGGTTTTCATCGCGCGTGGTCAGTTTCGTTTCCCACGCGTACATCCAGCGGCCGTAGAGTTCCCTCAGCATTCGCTCTACTCCACCGTTACTCGCGGCACGCGCGCGCCAATGTTGCATAGAACTTCATAGGAAATCGTCCGCAGCAGATCGGCGACGTCCTCCGCGGTGATCTTCTCCGATCCCTGTTCACCGATGATCACAACCTCGTCGCCCCGCTCTGCGCCGGGGATATCGGTGATGTCCACCATCGCATGATCCATGGAGATACGTCCCGCAATGGCGGCGCGTTGCCCCCGGATCAGTACGCTTCCGCGGTTCGACAATCCACGATTCAGCCCATCGGCATAGCCCACCGGCAGCAAGCCCAGCCGTGTCCGGCGTTGCGCCGTGAAAGTGGCATCGTAGCCCACGGTGGTTCCAGGCTCGATCTCCCGGAATGAAATCAGCCGCGTCTTCCATGCCAGTACGGGCTGGAGTCCGGCCTCCGGTTCCGGGAAGGGCGGATAACCGTAGAGGGCGATTCCCGGCCGCAACATCGGCCTCGCGCCAATCCGTCTCGCCAGGTTCGCAACAAAGTTTTTGCCGCTCCGCAATACCGCCGCCGAACTGCCCACGCTCAGAAACCTCGGCCGCAGCCCGCTTTCTGCAATCATCTCCACCGCCTTGGTGAAGGCATGTTGCTGTTTTCGTGTCGCCTCTTCGTTCTCGGGCGAGTGAAAGTGCGTCATCACAGCCTCCAGGCGCAATGGTTCACCCGGGCCGAAACTGTCGAGCAACAATTCCAATTGTTCGATCGAGGCGCCTTGGCGCGACATTCCGGTGTCCATTTCCAGATGCACCGGGAATTCTCCCGGTTCGAGGCTGTGCTTCTGAGCCGCGGCATCGAGAAAGCCCAGGTGGACCCGTTCCCACACCACCGGAGTCAGGCGATGCTCGATGGCCACCTTCGCCTGGAGGTGCCAAAGACCCGCCATGGTGACGATGCGAGCCTCCGGACAAACCTGGCGGAGCGCAACACCCTCTTCGACGGATGTCACGCCAAGCCAGCGCGCACCATTGCTCTCGAGCACACGCGCACACTCCAGCAGGCCATGCCCATAGGCGTTCGCCTTCACCACGGCCAGCAACTCGGTGTCCGGCCCGGCCAGACGGCGCAGAATGTCGTGATTGTGGATAAGCCTGCCGCGGGAAACTTCAGCCCAGGTGGGTCGTGTGCCTGTCATTTCTCCGGACTGACACCCTTCGTAGTGACAAACCCATCCGCCGCAACCGTCGCGCGGAGCCTTAATTGGGAGGCGCGCCGGAGTTCTGCCCCGTGGCCGCCTGCGCCGGCTGCGCACCCTGGTACAGAAGCGGAATATGGAACGGCTCCGTAGCGTCGCTCTTTTTCTGCGCCTTCTGCTTGCCCGACGTCAGATCCACAACTGCCGTCCGCTGCGCGTTGACGCAGGCCCAGCGCATCCGCGAGCGGTTATAAACATGCGTAAAAATGCCACGCTCCTCGCGAATGTTGCCGTTGGCGCGCACGCGGATGATGTACGTTCCGCTCACCACGGCCGTGTCGCCGAACGTCCGCACGGTCACCACGCGCTGCTGCATGCTCACCGGCTCCTCGCCCTTTTGGAAGAGCTCGGCGATTTGCTGGTTCCTGGTCGTCACATCGCCGGTCGACGAGATATCGACAAACAGCGGGGACAGGAGGAACTCCATCGTGTATTGGTCATTCTTGACCACCGCGTTGCTCCACTGATCTTCGTAGCCTTGAAACTCCTTGATATCAGGGGGCACCGTGGTGGTTCCGGGGGCGATCGACTCTGACTGCTGCGCACGCACCAATCCCGGCCCGCTGCAAAATAAAACCGCCACAACTGCAATCCAAAACTGCCGAAAATTCATAAAGACAATCCGCTTCTGGAGGAACTTCCCCCATGATAGACGTTCGGCTGCCCGGAAGGCCATCTTCAAGGCGGTGTGAACCTGTTTTTCACAAAAAGTACCTGTTTGTGCTTGATATTCACATCGGGAACGGAGACCCCCTTTCGTCCTAAACTCGTTGAAGTTATGGCCACTATCCCCGACATTGAATTTGAGCGCGGACTGCCCGCCTCTCTCGACGCCGAACGCACCATTCTTGGCGCTATCCTTCTCGACAATCACGCCTACAGCGAAGCCGCCAGCGTGCTGCGCTTCGAAGACTTTGCGCTTACCGCGCACCAGCGCGTGTTCGCCCGCATGGGCGAGCTCATCGATCACAATCACGTGGTCGATATCGTCACTCTTAGCGAGGAACTCGCAAAGCGCAAGGAAATAGAATCGGTCGGCGGCGTTGCGTGGCTCGCCTCGCTAACCGAAGGCCTGCCCCGGCGGCTCTCTATCGAAGAGTACGTCCGCATCGTCAAGGACAAATCCCTCCTCCGCCAGCTCATCAACATCTGTTCGACGGCGATCACCCGCGCGGCCGACCAGAGCGAGGAAGCCCTCGAGGTCCTGAACGCCGCCGAATCGTCGCTGCTCGAAGTCACCGAAAAGGGCATCACGCGCGGATTCTCCAGCGTGCACGATATCGTCGCCGGCTCCTTTAAGACCATCGATAATCTCTATAAGCAAGGCCGCGAGATCACCGGCCTGGCCACGCATCTGACCGAATTTGACCGCATGACGAGCGGCCTGCAGAAGTCCGAGCTCATTATTATCGCGGCACGTCCTTCCATGGGCAAAACCGCATTGGCCATCAACATCGCGCAGAACGCCGCCATTCACGGCAGCAAGACTGTGGCGGTTTTCTCGCTGGAAATGTCAAAGGAATCGCTGCTCCGCCGCATGCTCGCCTCTGAAGCAACAGTCGACTCCGTAAAAATCCAAAAGGGCTTCCTGCTCCGCGAGGATCGCGACAAGCTGACTGCCGCGCTGGAGCGTCTGGTCGAAGCCCGCATCTTCGTCGACGACACGCCGGGCATCTCGCTGACCGAGATGCGTGCCAAGGCTCGTCGCCTGCGCCAGTCCGCTGGCGGACTGGACCTGATCGTCGTTGATTATCTGCAGCTCATGACTGCGGGGACAATCGGTCCCGCCGGCCGCCATTACGAAAACCGCACGCAGGAAGTCTCAGCGGTCTCGCGCGGCCTCAAAGCCCTCGCCAAGGAACTCGATATCCCCGTCATGGCGCTCTCCCAGCTCTCCCGCAACTCCGAACAGCGCGCCGGAGACAAAAAGCCGATCCTATCCGACCTCCGGGAGTCCGGCTCCATTGAGCAGGACGCCGATGTCGTCGCCTTTATCCATCGCGAGAGCTATTACAACCGCGACAAATCCGGTGAGCCCGACCCCGATACTGAAAACAAAGCGGAGATCATCATCGCCAAACAGCGCAACGGCCCAACCGGATCCATTGAAGTGGCCTGGGTCTCGAAGTGCACACGCTTCGGCGATCTTTCGTACGGAAATCAGGGCGGAGATTTCTAGGGGCGAACGCAATTCAATGGGTGAGCATCTGCTTGTCCTGGATCTCGAGGTACACGTTGACCAGGCTCAGCGCCGCCGGCGTCACGCCCGGAATTCGGCTCGCCTGGCCCAGCGTCGAGGGGCGCACGCGCGTAAGCTTCTCCTGCACCTCGCGCGACAGCCCGCTCACCTGCGTGTAATCGAACCATCCCGGAATACCGCGCTCCTCAGCCTTCTTCAGCTTCTCAATTGCCTTCTTCTGCTGGTCCAGATACCCGGCGTACTTGATCTCTGTCTCTACTGACTTCAGTTCGTTGCGCGTTTGTGGTGCTGGCCGCACGGGCGACTGCCCTGTTTTGGTCCAGGGGTCAAACACTGAGTCCACCAACTGCTCCCGCAGTGAGGGCCAGATTGTCTCGATGCTGACTTCCGGCCGCCGCAGCACCTGCGCCCATGTTTGCCCCGCAGGCCAATCGCCGCCTGTGGCCTTCCCCGTCGACAATATCTTTTCCAGCGCCACAGCCCGCGCCTGCTTTGCCTCGTACCCCGCCCACGCCGTTTCGCCGATCAGTCCCAGCTTCCGTCCGTACGGCGTGAGCCGCCGGTCTGCATTGTCGATTCGCAGATGCAGCCGGAACTCCGCCCGCGAGGTGAACATCCGGTAGGGCTCGTTGGTCCCCTTCGAAATCAGATCGTCAATCAGGATACCGGTGTATCCCTCGGTCCGGTCCAACGTGAATGGCGCCTCGCCTTTTATGCTCAGCGCTGCGTTAATGCCGGCCATGATTCCCTGGCACGCAGCTTCTTCATATCCCGAGGTCCCGTTAATCTGTCCGGCCAGATACAGGCCCTGGAACTTCTTCACCCGCAGCGAGCGGTCCAGCTCTGTCGGGTCGATCGCGTCGTACTCGATCGCGTAGCCGGGACGCAGCATCTCCGCGTTCTCGAGACCGGGGATCGAGCGCACGATCTGCCATTGCACCTCCATAGGCAGCGACGTCGACATCCCGTTCACGTAAACCTCGTGCGTATTCAGGCCCTCGGGCTCGAGGAAGAACTGGTGCTGATCCTTATCCGGGAACTTCACCACCTTATCTTCAATCGACGGGCAATACCGCGGTCCGATGGCCTGGATCTGCCCCGAATACATCGGCGACCGGTGTACATTTTCGCGAATGATGCGCAGCGTCTCCGGCGTCGTGTACGCGATATGGCAACTCACCTGGCGCTGCGGCAGCGTTCGCGTACGAAAACTGAATGGCGTCGGGTCTGCATCGCCCGGTTGCTCCGCAAATCTGGCTCCAGTCGATGGTGCGCCCGTCCAGACGCGGGGGGGTGCCTGTCTTCAGCCGGCATCCTCGCAACCCCAGCTTCTTCAGCGCCTCACCCAGCAGCACCGAGGGCGGCTCGCCACTGCGTCCCGCCGGATAATGCTCTTCGCCACAGTGAATCAGCCCATTCAGAAATGTGCCTGTGGTGATGATTGTTGCTCCGGCATAGATCAGGCGCCCATCGCGAAGCCGGATGCCCCGCACTCGCGATTCCTCGATCACCAGGTCGCTGACTTCTGCCTGCTTGATAAAGAGCCCCGCCTGCGACTCCAGTACCTCACGCATCTTCACTCGGTACTGCTGCTTGTCACACTGCGCACGCGGCGACCACACCGCCGGCCCTCGCGATGTGTTCAGCAGCCGGAACTGGATCCCAACCGCATCGGCGACTTCACCCATGATTCCGCCCAGCGCATCCACTTCCCGCACCAGGTGTCCCTTGGCGATGCCGCCAATCGCGGGATTGCAGCTCATCTGGGCGATCAGATCCAGATTCAGCGTGAACAGAGCGGTGCGCAGGCCCATGCGCGCAGCGGCCATTGCCGCCTCGCAGCCAGCGTGACCGGCACCCACCACCACCACGTCGTATTGTTCTGTGAAGACCATCATAACGACTTAGTTATTCTACCGGGCTCCGAGTTCCGCGTCCCCGCAAAGAAAAAGGCCGGCGCCAGAGCCGGCCTTTTTGATCCTTCTTTACAGCGTTAGAAGAGGAGATGCAGTGACATCTCCACCAGTCTCTGACTCCCGATGGAATGGGTCACCACCCCCAGTTCGCTACCGGTATTCTGCGGCAGGTTGTACATCTCGTAGGCGCAGTTCACTGAGCTCCCCTGACAGGTCGCGCTCCCCGTTGGCGAACTCGGGGTAGCCACGGTCGAACTCGCATAAGGCTGCGCCTGAGTTCCATTGGCATAGCCGCCCGGAGGATTCGCTATCTCCTCGTAATTGGGGCTTAGCTGGATCTGGTTCGTCGGCACATCGAAGCTCGGCGTATTGGTTACGTTAAAGACTTCGAACTGATAGCGGAGGTTATATCGCTCGGTAAGGTGAACATCCTTCTGCAGCGTCATGTCCGCCCGCCTCTGGAAGGATTGGCGGAAGATGTTGCGCTGCCCTGGAACAAACGTCGTTTCATAGACGTCGCAGAGCGGACCGCCCCCCGGCCCCGCGTTGCCACCCGCAGTGGTGGTGTCGCAGGGTGGCACTCCACTCTGCCCCGGCGCCAGTAACGGGACATAGAAATCCTGCGGCTTCAGTGCCGGCACGTAGACTGGCGTCGCTCCTCCGCTGCCATTCGCCATCGCGTAGGTGTAAGCCCCAGAATGGCCAGTTTTCACCGAACTCCGCGGTATTCCCGGCTGGACTGGGAGAATCGGATTCATCAGCTCGATGTTCCCTCCGAAGTATTCGCTGCCAACCGTCCCCGAATAATCGTAAACACTATAGGGTTCGCCGCTGGTCAGCACGGTGATTCCGAGCAACGACCAGTTGTTGGTCACCTTACTTAGCCAGTTATGCTCGCTCTTCACCGCATTCGGCACAGTCAGGATGTAGTTGAAGGTCAGCGTGTTCGTCTGGTCGAAATCCGCATCTGCATACGAGCTGCGCAGATCGTTCGGATTGTCGCCGGTGAAGAATAGCCCGATATCGCTCTGCTCATCCAGAGTATGAGCCCAGGTATAGGACATCCCCAGCTGAATGTCGTGCGACATCCGCTTGGTCAGTTGTGCCTGCAGCGCATCGTAGGAGGAAATTCCCACCGTCTCAAAGCTGGCAGAGTTGGGATCGTATCCCACGAAGGGGACGCGCAGGTCCACATTACCGCCGCTGTACGAGTCGTACGGTTCGGTGGCCATCGCATAGGGGTTCCCGTTCGCGTCGGTGTCGTTGCTCAGGACCTGAACCCCGTACGAGTACGTCTGCCCGTTAATGGGGTGCGACGGCGTGGCGATGCCCGGTTCATTGAACGGAATCGGAACCACTTCGTGTTTGCCGCGGTTGCCGACATAGGCAAGATCGATCGACATATCGCTGCGCGGCTGCCACTGCATGTCCACCGTCCAGTTTTCGGTGTACGGCAGCACATTGTTGATGCCGTAATTGCCGATCACCAGCGGGCCATCGGGCGCGCCATCGTTGCAACTGTAGGGGATCAAAATATTGCCAGTGTCGTTATAAACGTTGGCGGCGGTGCAGGTGGATTCGATCGAGTCGACGGTCGGCATAAAGGAAGCAAGGCTGGCCGGGGTCGTCGGCGAGACGAAGCTCTTGAAGGGATTGCTGAGAGTCCCGTTGGCGGTCGTGTAGGCGGCGAAGGGCGCTTCCTGGGTCACGCCGAACGGTCCGCTGATGCCCGAACCGGCTGGCGGCGACAAGTACTGGAAATACTCGCCGCGATCGTAGTAAAGGCCCGCCCCGGCGCGCCACACCACCTTCCCGTTGAAGGCTTTGGGCGACCATGCTACGCCCAGCCGTGGCGCAACACCCCACTGGCGTCCCTTCAGCGTCGAATCGCTCACTCCCGAGGTCCCGTACTGTTTGTTATTGCCGGCCACGATGAAGCCGGTATTGGTGACTGCGCTATCGGTAGCCGAGTAGAGCGAAGGGTCGAAGTTGAAAAGATCGCCGTTCTTCTCCGAGAACGGTCCGGTGTAGTCGTAGCGCACCCCGGCTGTGATGCTCACATTCGGCCGCACCTGCCATTTGTCTGCCGCAAATCCGCCGACATCGTTGGACCGGTAATAGCGGTTGGTAGCGCCCTGTAACACCGTTCCGCCGTGCAGTTTGCCTTGCAGGAAACTGTTAAATCCCTCTGTCGTCAGCTGCGAATGGTTGGCTGCACCGTTCCTGATGTTCAGCTGGTTGTAGTCGTAATCAAACCCGACGCTGAGGGTGTGCTTGCCGAACGAAAAGATGGCTGTGGATGAAGGGGAAAGGCGATTCTCGAAGTATCCCTGGTCGACAAAACCATCGGCGTTCGAGGGGCCGAATTTCGCAGTACTGAAATTAGAGTACGAGTCGACGCCAAAGTACTCCGCATTCACGCCGGGCAAATTATTGCCGGGCGCATTGAAGCCGAGTGCAGAAGCAGTGAAAGCACTCGAAAAGCCGCTGTATACCTTCTGCCGTGAAAAACCGACCTGCTGCACCCAGTTGATCCGCGGCCCGAGCGTGATTGAATTGGTCAGAGACGCGGTCTGCGCCCCGGTGTCTTCGCTCTCCGGAAATCCGACAGTATCGGATGACGCAAATGGACTGACTGTCGGCGTGTGTTGGTAGAAGTACTTTGCCGAAAGATGGTCCTTATCTGTCGCATTGAAGTCCAGCGATCCGGTGACCCAGTCTCCCTTAAAGACTGAGGTGCCTACCGTGTTCACGTCCGGCAGCCCGCTTTGCAGCTGCGATTGTGCGTTGGCGTCAGCCGACGGAATCAAAAAGTCTCCGTTGGGCGACTTGGCCTGCAGCAGCGCCACGGCCGCCGGGTCCCATTTAGCCTGAGCCGGACAGCTGCCAAAGCCGGAAGCACTAACATAGCTGGCACACGCTGCCTGCAGACCGGTCGGGCTGCGGTCGCTGGTGAGGCCGTACGGTACCTCGAACTGCGCCAGCGCCCCGGTCTGGTCGGAGTCATACAGATGCTGGTAACCCAGGAAGAAAAACAACTTGTTCTTCCTGATCGGCCCGCCGAACGTGCCGCCCGCAAGCCACCGGTGCAGTTGCGGATTCTCCTCTGATGCCGGCAGTTCCCCGAGCGCGGCATCCTGCTTGTAGAAGAACGGGGCGGCGTTCATAAAATTGTTGCCGAACTGGCCGAAGGCCTGACCGTGGAAGGCATTCGTTCCGGTGCTGGTGCTCACTTCGACATGCGCGCCGCTGGTCTGTCCTTGCTCGGCACCGTACATCGATGTGCTAACGCTGATTTCCTGCATGAACTCTGGCGGCGGCGAGGCCAGCCCGTTGCCGTTCGACCCATACACGGAAACGTTGTCCTGAGTTTGCCCTCCTGTTGAGCTCCCTTCACCGATGTTGAACTGGTATCGTTGCGAAACATCCTGGCTGGAAGTCTTCCCGTTGAACAGATTGGTTACGCTAATGCCGTTCACCGTGATCGTATTGCTGGTGTCGCGCTGGCCGTTCGCCCAGATGGGTTGATTGCCAAGACCGGAGTCGGTGCCTACCCCCGACAGCAGCTGCGAACTCACGCCCGGCGCCAGAATGGCCAGTTGCGTGAAGCTTCCCGTGGCCAGCGGCGTCTCCATGATCTGCGTCTTGTCCAGCGTGTATCCATTCGTCGTGTCCGTGGCATTGAGCAGCGGATTCGCCGTCACAGTCACCGACTGTGACACCTGCCCCGGTTTCATTGACGCGTTGATTGTCGTCGGATGGCTTTCCTGCACCGCGATTCCCGGGAAGTTTTCCGTATCGAAGTTCTGTTCCGTCACCGTCACCTTATAGGTGCCCACGGGCAGGTTCAGAATTTCCCAGTACCCCGTCTTCTGCGTCGTTGTGGAGCGCGTCAGTCCCGTCTCGTCGCTGATTACAGTCACCGTCGCGCCGGCCACAGCGGCGCCCGAGATATCTGTAACAGTTCCATTCACACTTCCAAGAGTTTGCTGCGCCAAAACCAGTTGTGCCGTGAGGAGAACAACAGACAGCAGGCAGAACGGCGCGACCAGGTGCTTGCAGAAAAGGGTTTTCATTTGTACCGGCCTCAGAATTGGTTCTGTTTCACTTCCTGGAACCGGGATCGGCTCCCGGAATCCCCACGCGGGCGAATCTACGCGGATAGGCCCGTCAAGGGTGTCATACCTGAATGAACGTACCGTTAATTACAGCATGGATTCGCGGACCGGCTGTCTCGAATTTTCATCGCGTCCGGTGGAAAAGACGGTGGAAAACTAACCGTCACAGCTACAAATTATTTTCAGAAGGTCAGTCGAATCCCCAGTTGGACCTGACGCTCGCGATTCACGGCTCCGCTGTTCGCATTCGTCACATCGCCAAACGCCGCCGTCGGATCGAAAACGTATTGCGCCTGGCTGCTGCCATTTACCAGAACCGTCTTCGTTCCCGGCTTCATGCCGCTTTGCCACGTCAGAGTGGCCATATTCGCATGCGTTTTATCGTTGGTCACCCGGTAGCCAACTGTTTCAATGTCAGTCACATTTCGGTGGTTCAGCGCGTTGAACGCCTCGCCCATCAGTTCCAGTGAGGAACGGTCACTGATACGAATTCTCTTGGTGATTCGCAGATCCAGGTTCGCCGCCGCCGGATAACGAAAAGTATTGCGCCCGATTGGCGGAATCAGGTCTTCGCCACCAGATCCGTTCAGGCTCTGGCCCAGGCCCGCAATGGGAACCGGCATCCCCGCCGTGCTGTCCGTAAATGTCTCATCGGGATTCGTCACAGCCTTCAGGCAATTGGCGCCGCCTCCGGTCGCTCCACCCGCAATCAGCCAGTTTTCGTAGGAGCAGGAAGGCGTCGGAATCGCGCCCGACGTCCGCATCGAGTAGGGCAGCCCGGTTCGCCATGCTCCGGTCACTCCCAATGAGTAGCCGCCGAACATCATCCCCGCCGGTCCGCTCCAACGCCATGGCTCGCGCGCTACGATCCCCCCTGCAACGCGCTGCCGCACATCGTAATTTGACGTTCCGTGCTCCAGCGGGAGATTCGCCGGGTCGTAAACGTCATCTCGCTCCGCAAATGTCGCTTCATTCTGATTGTCGTCGATGGCGTGCGCCCACGTATACGCCGCGTTCACATTCAGCGTTGCAGACAGTCTTCGCCGCAGTCGCACCATCGCTCCACGGTAGCTGGAGTTGCTTTCACTGATCATGTCGGAGATCGCCCCATAGGCCGGGTTGAGCCGCTGATGGTAAAACCGAGCCGGTTGGTACACCATGTTCGTGTATCCGGAAACCTGGCCGCTCGCCTTCCCCAGCGGCCCGATGTTCCCCTCGTTTCCAGGGGCAACCACACTGTAGAACACCGTTGCCGCATTCGTTAGGTCGATATTGGTATCAATGAACTGCGTCAGATGGTGCCCGTCCGCGGCCATTCCCGTGACCGTCAGCACCGTTCGCGCCCCCAGCTCCTGCTGCACCGACAATTCCATCTGATTGATCTGCGGATGTCGAAAATGAGGATCGAAGTAGGCGGCCTCCGGCGCCGTTGAGTTGTGATCGGGTGCGCCCGGGTTGACATACGGCGTCTCGTCGCTCGCAAAAACATGCGGAAATACGGGCGCCGCAACATCCATCGGGCGATAAGACCAGGTCCGCGGCGACGCCGGCGACCCGGTCGAGGTCAACGCACTGAAAACCATTGCGTTCGGCACTCTCGCGTAGTAAATCCCGTATCCGCCTCGCAAAACCGTGCGGCCCTTGCCGAAAACATCCCATGCGAAACCGGCGCGTGGCTCAGTTTCATCGCGGTTATGGGGCAAACGCGCCGTCGTCGGAATATCCGCGTTCACCAGCGTGGAATTTGTATCAGGCAGAAGCTCATATTCGTAGCGCCCGCCTATCGTCAGCGTCAGGCCGCGCCCCAGTTTCCATTCATTCGCCACGTAGCCTGCATAATCGATGGTCCCGAAGTTCCAGGCCGTGCCTCCCAGCGTCTGCCGAAAACTCGAGTAGCAGGGATACGGGCCCGATCCTGTCGTAGTGCCATCGCAGCTGTTAGGCGCCAGCAGGTCCGATAGAAAATCCAGAAGACTCGCGTACGTGTACGCACCGTTCTCCCCATTCAGCCCCTCGATCGCATCCGCGACGTAGTTATAGTCATAACCAAAGCGAAGCGCCTGCCGTCCGTGAATCCACGTCATTGCATCCATCATCTGCTGGCGCGTCTCGGCCGGATACTCACGCTTGTTCACCGTCGCCAGCGTCCCAAAGCTCAGTCCTTCGCTCCGATCAATCGAGACCTCCGGCGGCAAACCCCATGCATTGTCGGCAAACTGCTGCTCGAACGCGCTCGCTGCTCCGGGATTCTGCGCAAGCACATCGCGGCTCCGCTGATACCGCGCGCTGCTCAGAACATTCGGCTTGAGGAAAAACTCCCATCGCGCCACCAACGCATCGTCGCTGGTCGAGCTGTTGCCGAAGCTCCCGATTGCATCCGTCTCCGATGCCCCTGTCAGCACGCCGTGCGGAGCTGTTCGACGCATGGAGTTGTACTGCACGATCACCTGGTTCCGCGCGCTCACCCGCCAGTCAATCTTCGGAAACAGGATCGTCTGCCGCGTCGATCGCGGCACCGTCCCCAGCATCCCGTTTAGCTGGACCAGCGCCGCAGTCCACCCACACTCCGCTCTGGCCGTTGATCCCGAGTCGTCCTGGGCGGCCGAAGGACAGCCGTTCAGCAGTGGATTCCCTCGGCCTGCGATCCGCGCCTCAAGGGTCGCGAGCGATGCGGCTGAAGGTGCCGCGAAAAACACTTTCGGCTCGTTGGCCCTTGCTACCGCCGGATCGTTCCGCTCGTGCTGTTCCCACGCCAGAAACCAGAAGATCCGATCCCGGCGGATCGGCCCGCCTGCAGAGACCTCCCACAGCTGCCTCCGGTCCGGCGCGTGGTAAGGTACTTCAACATAAGTGATGGGCTCCCCATTCAGATACATCACCGGCTGCCCGGTCGAAGTCACCGTCGTCCCTGCCGGCTCCTCCTGCATCACCTTGTCGAACGCATTCGCTGCCTGCCCGATCGCGCCGCGATCGTAGAAAACGCCCTGCCCGTGCAGGTGGTTCGATCCACCCTTCGTGACGCTGTTAATGGCGCCCCCAGCCGCATGCCCCAGCTGCGATGACGAACCGCCCCCGCTTACCTCAAACGCGCTCACCACCGACTGCGCCGTCGCAAAGCCGTTTCCCGCTGAGCCCCGCTCGCGCGCCGTGAACGCCAGGTTGTTGTCGGTCCCGTCGAGAGTAATGCTGTTCAAGGTCGGGCTCAGACCACGAAAGCTCACGCTCCCGTCGTCACCCGCCGTCGAGCCACCCAGCAGCCCTGCCAGGCTTGACCAGTGCCCTCCGTTGTTCGGCAGTTCGCTCAGCGCCGCGCCGCTCTCGTTTTCTATGCCCCCCGCGCTCTCGGCTGCCTCCACCCGGCTCGCATCCACAAGGATCGTCCGGTGTACCCATCGCGGGGTGAGCCGCGCTTCCAGATGAGCCGTCGCTCCCAGCGACACGCTCAGATGGTCCGCTTCCCAGTCCGACAATCCCTCCGCATGCACCCGCAAGGAGTAGTCGCCCGGAGTCACCTCTCCGAACCGGAAGTTGCCCCGCAGATCGCAAACCGAATCGCTGCGTTCACCGGTGTCGGTGTTCTCGAGTCGAACCTGGGCTGCGCTCACCCCCCTGCCCTCGGGGTCGGCCACGCGTCCGGCCACCAATCCGCCTGTGTCAGACTGTCCTGCGCAGACCGCTGCCCACAACACAAGCCCGAGCGGCAGGCATGCCGCCTTCTGCAACCGGGGGAGGACCACCTTTGTTCACCAGACAGACCGGCTCCGCAGCCAGTCCGCACACCTTTTCTGTCAGGTAACTCCAGGCTATCCCTTCCGCTAAACTGGGAACAGCGAATGTTTATCGATGAGGCCAAAATTCGGGTCAAGGCCGGTGACGGGGGTAATGGTTGCATGGCTTTTCGCCGCGAAAAGTTCGTTCCCCGCGGCGGACCCTCCGGCGGCGACGGCGGGCACGGAGGTAACGTGATCCTCGAAGCCAGCCAGCGCCACAATACCCTCGTCTATTTCCGCTTCAATCCCGAACACCGCGCCGAACGCGGCGAACACGGCATGGGCTCCAATTGCACCGGCCGCGACGGTAAGGACACCGTCCTCAAAGTTCCCGTCGGCACGCTTCTTCACGACGCCGACACCGGCGAACTCATCCACGACTTCACTCGGCCCGATGAGCGCCTTATTATCGCCCGTGCCGGTCGCGGCGGCCGCGGCAACCAGCACTTCGCCACCCCCACCCACCAGGCTCCGCGCGAGCACGAGTTGGGAAGGGCCGGCGAAGAGCGCAACTACCGCCTGGAACTGCGTGTCCTCGCCGACGTTGGCCTTGTCGGCTACCCCAACGTCGGGAAATCGACGCTGATCTCCCGCATCTCCGCGGCGCGCCCCAAAATCGCCGACTACCCCTTCACGACCCTCGAGCCGCAGCTTGGGGTCGTCACCATCGGCGACGCTCCTTATGAAGAGAGCTTCGTTGTCGCAGACATCCCGGGCCTCATCGAAGGCGCGCACCTCGGCGCCGGCCTAGGCACGCAGTTCCTCCGCCACATCGAGCGCACCCGCATTCTCGTCCATCTCGTCGATGTGTCCGATGGCAGCGGCCGCCCCGATCCCGTCGAGGATTTCCGCGTCATTATGGAGGAGCTCAAAAACTTCGGCCACGGCCTCGACGAGAAGCCCATGATGGTCGTCGCCTCCAAAGCCGACGTAGCCAACCCCGCCAAGCTCAGGAAGCTGGAGACCCTCGCAAAACGGCGCAAGCTGCCCTTTTATGCTATTTCCGCCGTAACGGGCCTCGGCATCGAAAAGCTCAAATACGCAATCGGAGAACGCGTCCGCGAGCTGCGCGAGGAATCGGCCACCGTTGAGATCAATGACGCAGCCCGCGCCGCTGGATAGCCCCTACCTTCCGATCACGCGCAACGCGGCCACGCACAGGCCCGCCTGGCCCACGAGCATCACTCCTGTCGCCCACAGGAGAGTCTTGCGCCAGCGCGTTTCGAGTGCATCCGCCAGCTCGCCACCAACGAAGGTGATCAGAAAAGGCAGTGCCCACAGCCACGGCTCCGATTGCACACCCGTCGTCACCAATACCAGAAGTACGAGGCCTACCAGCAGCGGCGTTGTGTTTCCGAAATATCTCGACCGGCTCGACGCCGCATAAAGCGCCAGCGAGACCACCACCGCAATCGTGAACGCCGCGTTTGCCGGATCCGAGAAGAACCACTCCGGAGCATCGAGCGACATCCACATCCGCCCCGCCGCGCTGCGAAATACATAGCTGAATGCGTCAGGATGAAACCCGTACGACGCAAACAGCAGGAAGAATGCCCCCACCACCCACACAATCAGCAGCGTCGGAATATACGCTCGCCGCCCCTCTGCCACCCACGCCATGAAAATCACACTGAACGCCAGGGCCACGGCGAACGCCGCCAGGTGCGCCGCAATCGTGAAGCCAAACGCCAGCGTCAGCAGCACAATTCTCGGCCGCCACTTCCGCCTCGGCCCCTGCAGCGCATGCCCCACGCCAATCGCCAGGTAAATCGCCGAGAAGACTCCAAACGCCGCCAGAATCTCGTTGTTGGGATACGTCGACGCGCGCACTACCGCTGGTGAAAAGCAGTAAAGTGCAAGGGAAATGTAACCACCTTCGTTACCAAACAACCGCCGTGTCACCCACCACAGGCAGGCGCCTAATCCCAGACCCGCCAGTATGAACGGCAGGTGCAGCAGCAGCTTGATCTCGCCCACCTCATGCCTCATCTCCCAGGTCGAGGTTGTCGCCTCCTGCGCGAGAGCGATCCGTTCCAGGGTGAGCGGCAGGCCCGCAGCCCGGTAGGCCAGCGTTCCATCACGGATATTCCCGCAGGTCGTGAAGTAGCCGGTCAGCGGCGAGGGGCGCTCCCACATCTCCTGCCCGCAGCGTGCAAACTGATAGTCCGTCTCGGAAAGCGGCAGCCGTGCGCTAACCCACAGGCACTCTGCCAGCAGAGCCAGCAGCATCACCGCCGCAATCTTTTGCGGTCCTGCAAACCGGAATTTCCGCAGCTCGTGGATCGTTCGGCCCGCGTCCCGTCAGGCTTTCAGCAGTGTACCGAACGAAGTCGCGAAAGCACCCGCCCGCGTGATCTTCCTCTCATGCAAACTCCACTCCTGCCGATCAATACAGTGACTCGCCGGGTTCAGAGGCCGGGGAGTTGCGAGCGCGCATGCTTTCCATCCTGTCTTCTCCAAAAACCGAGCCGACCCCTCCGCCAGCCCCCGTCGCGACAGTCGAATTCACACCGTGCACCAGTCGCTTTCTTGGCCGCCAGCCTATCCTCGATGCACAACGCCGGCTCTTCGGCTATGAACTCCTCTACCGGGCCGGCAGAACCGATCACTTCTCCGGCGACCCCGATCAGGCCACGCGCGAAGTGATCGACCACTGGCTGCTTCTCATCCCGGATTCCCATCGAGCTGCCTATTTCGTCAATTGCACTCGCGACGCCCTCGTCGAGGGGCTTGTCACCCTTCTCCCCTCCGAGTCCACCGTCCTTGAAATTCCCGAAAACATCGCTCCCGATCCTGAACTGATCGAATGCTGCCTCGCCCTCAAAAAGCAGGGCTATCGCTTCGGCCTCGATGGGTTCTCGCCCGACTCTTCTCGCGCTCCGTTCCTTCACTTCGCCGATTTCATCAAGGTCGACTTCCACGCCACCGGCTACGACCAGCGCCGCGAGGTGTATTCCATGGCCGCCGGCACCGGAACACATCTCCTCGCCGAAAAAATCGAAACCGACATTCAGCTGCGCATCGCCATCTCCGAGGGCTGCACCCTTTTCCAGGGCTACTTCTTCTCTCAGCCCATCCTCCTCAGCTTCCACGCCGTCCCCCAGAATTACTTCGTCTACCTGAAGCTCCTCGCCGCGCTCGAACATTCCCCTGCCGACATCCGCAAGATCGAGAAGCTCATCTCCAGCGATGCCTCCCTTTGCTATCGCATCCTTCGCGTCGCCAACTCCGCCCTTCAGGGACATCCCGGCATGGTCACCACCATCCGCGAAGCTCTGCTCCTGGTGGGCGACGACGCCGTTCGCAAGATGGTCACTGTTGCCATGGCCGGCGCGCTTTCTGCTCTCCACTCACCCGCCCTCATCTCCATGGCTCTGGCCCGCGCCCAGTTCTGCGAACTGCTCGCGCCGTCGCTCCATGAGGACCCTGCGCGGTTCTACCTCATCGGCATTCTTTCCCTGCTCGACGCTCTCCTCGAAACTCCCCTCGACCGCATCCTCGAGACCCTCCCTATCACTCCGGCCATGAAGTCGGCTCTGACCGGAGACCATTCGCCCGCCGGCTGGGCCCTTGAGCTGGTTCGCGGCCTCGAAGAGTGCGACTGGCATCGGTGCGAACAGGTTCAACTGGAGCTGGGTCTCGCCGAAGGTGCTATCGCCGCCATGTATGCGCAGGCTCTGCGCTGGGCCTCGTCCATGGTCGATGACCAGCTCGCACCCTGAGTCTGCGGCTTCGGCAAGTGTCCACACTTAGAGCACTCTCAGACCTTCTGCTCTTCTCGTCCTTTGCCGCCGATAATCAGAGCGAGTTCGCCGGAATCAGGACCCTCCCGTCCGGCCCGCTGTCAATACCCATGACGACGCTTGCCTCCGCGCTGCCCTCGATTCGCTCGCTGCCCGCAGCCGAAACCCCATCCCCCTCCCTCGTCCCGAAGCGCTTCCTCGGCCGCCAGCCCATCCTCGACGCCGAACGCCATCTGTTCGGCTACGAGCTTTTCTATCGCGAAGGCAAGACCGACCACTTCGCCGGTGACCCGGAACAGGCCACCCGCGAGGTCGTCGATCACTGGCTCATGCTCATCCCCGATGCGAGCCAGGGCACTTCCTTCGTCAATTGTGCCCGCGGCGCTATCGTCGATGGCCTCGTCACCCTGCTGCCTCCTGAATCCACGGTCCTCGAAATCCTCGAAGACGTCGATCCGGATCCTGAGCTCATCAACTGCTGTCTCGCTCTCAAGGCTAAAGGCTATCGTTTCGCCCTGGACGGCTTTCTTCCTCGCCCTTCGCGCGCTCCATTCCTCGCCCTCGCCGACTTCATCAAGATCGACTTCATGGCGGCAGACTTTCTCATGCGGCGCGAAATCTATGCCCTTGCCTCCGGCACTCCGGCCCGCCTGGTCGCCGAGAAGATCGAAACCGAAACCCAGCTCCGTATTGCCATTTCGGAAGGATGCACGCTCTTTCAGGGCTATTTCTTCTCCCAGCCTATCCTCGTTGAATCCCGCTCCGTGCCCCGCAACAACTTCGTCTATCTCAACCTGCTGGCCCAGCTCCAGCATTCGCCCAGCGACCTCCGCAAGATTGAAAAGGTCATCTCGGCCGACGCTGCTCTCTGCTATCGCATGCTCCGCCTTGCCAATTCGGCCCTTCAGCATCACCCCGGCGTCATCACCACCATCGCAGAAGCCCTCCTGATGGTCGGCGAAGATGCCCTGCGCCGGATGGTCACCGTTGCGATGACCGGTGCCGCCGGCAGCGACCGCTCCTCCGCGCTGATCTCCATGATCCTCACTCGCGCGCGATTCTCTGAGCTCCTCGCCCCCTCGCTCGCCGAGGATCCCGCCCAGTTCTACCTCCTCGGCATGCTCTCTCTTCTCGATGTTCTCCTGCAGACGCCCTTCCATCGCATCCTGCAGTCGCTGCCCATCAGCGCCGAGATGAAACTTGCCCTCGCTGGCGACCAAAGCCCCGCCAGCCTCACCCTTGAACTGATCCGCAGCCTCGAATCCTGCGACTGGGATCACGCCGAAGAAATCCAGCACCGCCTGGGGCTCGCCGAAGGTGAGATCGCCCTCATGTACACCGACGCGCTGCACTGGGCCTCCACCATGACCGGCGAAGACGCTCAACCCCAACGTTGATCCCGCCCGTGACCTGCTGACCCTCCCTGTACCCTGTACCCTGCGCCCTGTACCAGTCCCTCTGTACCCTGCCCCCCGTACGCTGTACCCTTGTACCCGATGACCAGCCTGCGCACGGCTAAGCGCTTCATCTTCCCTCTGCTCGGCCTGTGGGTCCTGCTCTATGCCTCCTTCTCCATGGTCAAGCCGCCGCTCCTTGATGGAGCCGACGCCCTCAGCGCCGAAATCGCACGCGAAATGATCACCGCCGGCCACTGGCTTACCCCCTTCGCCAACGGCATCCGTTACCCCCACCATCCCCCGCTCCTCTACTGGACCATCGCCGTCAGCTTCGGCATCTTCGACGTCAGTGACTGGGCCGCCCGCCTGCCCGTCGCCCTTGCCACGCTCGCGCTCTTTATTACAACGTTTTCGCTCGGCCGCCGGCTCTTTCGCTCGCCTGCTGCTGGCTTTTACGCCGCACTTGCCCTCATCACCTCCTACGGCGTCTTCCTCTTTGGCCATCTTTTGATCCGCGATGTCTTCCTCTGCCTCTGGACTACCCTCGCCCTTAATCTTTTCTTTCGCTCCCTCTCTCAGGAAAAACACCGCCTCGAAAGCTCACTCGGCTTTGCCGCCTGCTGCGCGCTCGGCGTCCTCACCCAGGGACTCGCCGGCCTTATCCTCCCCATCCTCATCGTTTTTCTCTACCTTCTTTTCGCGCGCAACCTGCACCACCTGTTGGGCTGGCATCCCATCCCCGCCATCCTTCTGTTTCTTGTCCTCTATCTGCCCTGGCATATTGCCGCTCGCCACGCGCTTCGTCACACCGATCTCATGAACCTCATGCCGCCTATCGCTGGCGGCCGCGTCCCTCTTCTCGGCTTCTGGCTCCTGCTTCTGCTCTGGATCGTCCCCTGGTGCGCCTTTTCCATCCGCGCCCTGCGCATCGGCTCCTCACCCAATCCAGAGCGCCGCGGCGACGCGCGCCTCTTCTGCGTTCTCTGGATCTGTGTGGTCCTCCTCTTCTTCAGCTTCACAGCCCGCCAGGAATTCAATCTCCTCACCGCCCTGCCGCCCATGGCCCTTCTCGCCGGCGGCTGGCTCGCCGAAGACGAATCCCTTCCGCACCACCAGGGTCGCATCGCCGCATGGATTCTCTTCTTCATCGGTATGGCCGGCGCGGCACTCGTCTCGTACTTCCTCATCGCCGCGCCGCTGCCTCCGCCCGGCACCGACATTGCCACGGCGCTCCATCTCCATCCCGGCCATCACGCCATCTTCTTCGGCTACTTCTTCGACCTCACCCGCTCCGCCATGGGCTTTTTCAAAGTCCCGCTCTGGATCACGCTTCTAGCGCTCCTCGTCGGTGTCACCGCCTGCCTCGTTTATCGCCTGCGCGACAACGCCCGCATGGCCAACTGCTTCCTCGCCGGCATGATCGTCGCTATCCTCATCGCCGCGCATCTGGCCCTCAACACTTTCTCCCCGGTGCTCTCCTCGGAGATCCTCGCCGAGGCCATCAAACCCGAAGTCCGTCCTGTCGACGCCGTCGTTATCAACGGCCCCTTCGACAGCGCTTCCTCGTTCGCCTTCTACCTTGAACGGCAGGTACTCATCCTTAATCAATCCCCTGCCTCGCTCGCCCCCAATGCGCAGCTCGCCAATCCATCTGTCTTCATCGATAACGCCGTGCTCGCCACGCTCTGGACCGGCACCAACCGCGTCTGGCTCTGGACCACGCCCGATACAATCCCTACCCTATCGGGCGACGTCTACCTCATCGGCCGCAGCGGCGGCAAAGAAGTGATCAGCAACCAGCCCAATACCGGCGGCGCCAGCTTCTGAGGATCGCAGCGCCTGCCCCTGGAATCGGATCCCTGTCTTGAGTCGTACCTCGAAATCCATCTAAGGTTGGTTGTTTCCTGCCTCATCCGTCGGGCATGCTTGGCGGGATCATGCTCAGAGCTGCCCCAGCCGTTCTCTGCGTTGCTTCTCTTGTCTCTGTTGCCACCGCGCAGACGCTCGTCTCCACCCCCGATCCGGGTTTGCCCTCGGCTAACGCAGCCGCGCCCGCTCCTTCAAATTCCGGCGATCCGGTCACCTTCTCTATCTGGGAGCGCGCCCGCAACGACAACTGGCAGTGGTTCGCTGCGCCGCTCTACAACAACACCTACTCCTATCTGCAGTCGCTTCTGCGCGTCAGCGTCGCGCAACGCATCCACCACTGGGACTGGCAGGCGGAGCTGGCGCAAACCTGGGTCGGCGGCGTCCCCAGCGACGCTGTCTCTCCCGTATCCGCCCAGGGCCAGCTTGGCCTCGGTGGCACCTATTACGCCGCCAGCGGCAACAACACCGAACCCGTCGCTGCCTTTTTCAAGCAGGGATTCCTTCGTTACAGCGGCGAAGGTGACAAGAACCTCCGCATCGGCCGCTTCGAGTTCTTCGAGGGCGTCGAGACCCATCCCAAAGATTCCACCGTCCTCTGGCTGCAGAACAACCGCGTTCAACAGCGCCTGGTCGGCAACTTCGGCTTCACCGACGCGCAGCGCAGCTTCGACGGCGCCGACGCCCATTACGAATCGGGCACATGGGACCTGACCGCCATGGCCGGGCGCGCCGATCAGGGCGTCTTCAACATGAACGGGAATCCCGAGCTCAACGTTGACATGCAGTACGCGGCCTTCACCAAGGCCTCCGCGAACGGCCGCATCGTCGCGCGCGGTTTTGGCATCGGCTATCACGACGGGCGCACCGGCATCACCAAGACTGACAACCGTCCCGCCTCGGTTCGCGCCACCGACCACAAGAACATCCGCCTCGCCACCTATGGAGGCGACCTCATCGCCACCCAGCCCGCCGGCCCCGGCACTTTTGACTTTGTTGCCTGGGGCGCGCTCCAGAACGGCAACTGGGGCGAGCTCACTCAGAGCGCAAACGCCGCGGCTCTCGAGGGCGGCTACCGCTTCACCGGCGCTCCCACCAAGCCGTGGTTCCGTGGCGGATGGTGGCGCGCAAGCGGCGACAACAACGCGACCGACACGAAGAACAACACCTTCTTTCAGGTCCTGCCCACCCCGCGCGTCTACGCACGCCTGCCTTTCTATAACGCCATGAACTCGACCGACGGCTTCGTCCAGCTCATCGATAAGCCGTACAAGACCTGGGATCTCCGCAGCGATCTCCACTGGCTCGACATGACCTCAGGCAAGGATCTCTGGTATCTCGGCGGCGGCGCTTTCGATAACAAGGTTTTCGGATTCACCGGCCGCCCAGCCAATGGCCACACCTCGTTCGCATCCGTCGCCGACATCAGCTCCGATTGGCAGGCTACAAAAAACGTAGCCTTCAACGCCTACTATGGCTACGGCTGGGGCAAGAGCGTCGCCGGTGCCATCTACCCCACGAACAAAAACATCCAGCTCGGCTACGTCGAGCTCATCTATCGCTGGAGTGTCGCTTCCGGATCTGGGAAGACGAAGTAAGGCAACTGGATTCGCGGGACGACACGGGTCTGACCGCCTCGGCCATCCTAGCCGCCGCAACGCCTGCCGTAGACTGACCATCGGTGCTCACTCCCGAGGAACAAGATCGCCTGCACGTCGTGCTGGTCAACAGCCGCAACCCGCTCAACATCGGCGCGGCCGCTCGCGCCATGTCCAACTTCGGCTTTTCTCGCCTGCGCGTGGTTCATCCATACGCTGTCGCGTTTCAGGAAGCGAAGTCCGCTGTCAATGCGAAGCCAGTCCTCGCGGCAGCAAAACAGTATGAGCAGTTGCACGACTCGATCGCCGACTGCTCCCTCGTCGTCGGCACCACCGGCGCCGAGCGTAATCTTCTGGAGCAAATTTCGACCCTCGAAGGCGCCGCAGAAATCATCCGAGCCCGTCTCCGATCCGGTTCCAGGGTCGCCATCCTCTTCGGATCCGAGAAAGTCGGATTATCCAATCACGACCTGAGCCATTGCCAGCTCTTGCTCCGTATTCCCACCCGCCCCGAACACCCTTCCATGAACCTCGGCCAGTCCGTCGCTATCGTCCTGTATGAACTCATTCGCCAGACCGGCCCAGTAGAGCCAGCAGTGTCCGATGCCCATCAGCCCCGAGCCACCGCCGGCGAAAAAGAACGCCTCATCGCACTGCTCCTCGAGGCGCTCTCGTTCAACGGTTACGCACACCGCGCCAAAGAAACCACAATAGAAGCCAGGGTTCGCCGCCTCGTGCGCCACCTCGCGCTCACTCCCTCGGATCTGCACCATTGGCTCGGCCTTCTCCGCCAGCTTTTGTGGAAGCTCCGCGCGACCAGACGCCCACCCCGGGACTGAAGCGCCAACCGCTGTTTTCTCGCCGCCTCCCACTCCGCGCGACCTATAATTCCCTCCACTCCCATGGCCGACCCCGCACTCGCCATCGACGAAGCTCTCCAGGCTGATATACGCTCCGCTCACGTCGTGCAGCTGGCGGGCAAGCGAGCCCTGCGCGCAGCCTTCGTCGGCTTCTTCGTCGATATGTTCGACGCCTACCTCCCCGTCGTGGCGCTCGGCCCCGCCATGGTCTACTTTCAGCCCCCGACGCTGAACCCAGCGCTCCAATCCACGCTCTTCTATATCGTCTTTGCGCTCTCGCTGGTCGGCCGTCCCGTGGGCGCAGCCCTCTTCGGTCACTACAGCGACACGATCGGCCGACGACGCGTCACCCTCATTTCTATGGCCGGCTTCGCGCTGGTCACGCTACTCATCGGTCTGCTGCCGGGTTATGAAACCTGGGGCCTGGCCAGCACCGCGCTGCTCATCGTCCTGCGCTTCATCGACGGCGTCTTCCTCGGTGGCGAATACACAGGCGCCAATCCTCTCGCCATGGAGTACGCTCCGAAGCGCAAACGCGGCATCTGGTCCGCGTTGATCCACACCGGCTTTCCCATTGCGATGGCAGCCATGTCGCTGCTCACCACCGCGCTTCTCCACTGGATCCCCGCGGGCTCGCCGCATTCCCCTTACGCGATCTGGGGCTGGCGCATTCCGTTTTTTATCGGAGCCCTCCTCGCCGCCGGTGTTTTCATCTACGCCTGGCGTCACGTTCCGGAGAGCAAAGTCTGGGCCAAAGCGCCGAAAGTCCGCTCGCCCCTCAAAGAGCTCTGGCGCGGCGAGCACCTTCGCGTGCTTTGGCAGGTCTTTCTCGTCATGAGCGGCGCATGGTTCACCCTCAATGCGGTCACCTCCATCCTGCCCGGCGTTCTCCTCACCACGCGTCATGTCAACAGCGTCCTGGTCACGAATGCGCAACTGATCGAGAACCTCATCATGATGTTCGTCTTTATACCCTTCGGCATCCTCGGACAAAAAATCGGTCGCCGCACCATGCTCTCGCTCATAGGCCTCGCCGGATGCACCGTGGGTCCCATCCTCTATTGCCTGCTCGTCTGGTCCGGATACAAAAACCCCATCGAACTGGTCGTGCTCGTCACACTCATCAATCTCTGCGCCACGCCGGTGTGGGCTTTCGTCACGGCCTACATTAACGAGCGCTTCCCCACCAGCGTCCGCGCCTGCGGCTATGGCATCGGATACAGCGCGGCCACCATCATCCCGGCGTTTTCTTCGTTCTACATGCTGGGGCTCAGAGGCATCGGCGTCCCCTACGAATACACCGAGGTCATCCTCTTCGCCCTGGGTGGACTGCTCTTGCTGATCGGTGCCCTCTCCGGCCCCGAAACCAGGCACGTTGAAATTTCCTGACAATTCTTGTCGCCCGGGACTTTACCCGTCCGCCCTACCCGCAACCTGTCACCAGCAACCTGTGCCGGCTGTGTTAAACTAACGAGGTTTGGCGATTCTGCCTGTCTCGCGCATCTGCGGGACCCTCCGGCTGTTTCCCGCCGGAGTCGAAGTACAGTAATCCGCCCAGCTCAGATTGTGTCGCGCCCGCCCGGTCTTCCGGTCGATTTTTGCCGCGGGCGCTGGAGGAATTATGTACGCGGTTATCCGTACTGGTGGTAAGCAGTACAAGGTCGCCCCCGGCGATGTGGTGAAGGTCGAAAGCCTCACCCCCGGCAAAGACGGCGCTGTCGAGTTCGCCGACGTTCTCGCCTTCTCTGGCGAGTCCGGCTCACTCGCCAAACCGCATTCCGCGAAGGTTCTCGGCACGGTGCTCTCCGAAGGCCGCGCCGACAAGATTCTCGTCTTCCACTTCAAGCGCAAGAAGCAGTACAAGAAACTCCAGGGGCACCGTCAGGGGTATTCCCAGGTGCGCATCAGCGAAATTCAGGTCGATGGCCACAGCCACAAGGCCTAGCTGCGCCACTGTTGCCCCAGCACCGCTCCTGCGTTTTTGGATTTGGTTTTGTATCAGGGCACGACTTCAGTCGTGCCGTAATGGCAGTTGAAGTCGTCGGGCTTTAGCCCCTGAGGAAGTTCTCCGAATGGCACACAAAAAAGGTTTAGGCAGCTCCAGAAACGGTCGCGACTCCAACGCGCAGCGCCTCGGCGTCAAGATCTTCGCCGGCCAGGTGGTCACCGGCGGGTCCATCATCGTTCGCCAGCGCGGGACCAAAATCAAACCCGGCCTCAACGTCGGCCGCGGCTCCGACGACACTCTCTTCGCCAAAATCGACGGTCGCGTCAAATTCATCGACCGTGGCCGCGGTGGCCGCTTTGTTGCTATTGAGGCCGTCGCCGCCGAGTAACTCTCAAATCCCCATCAACGCATCAGGGCCGGACTCCCGCGAGTCCGGCCCTCTTATTTGCATTCTCCCGCCCAAAGCAAAAACTCCGGGGAACCTGGGGCTTTTGCGAAGAGGGAGGAGGGAACAGCTATCGTGGCGCAACCACCGGGTTCTTGGCCAGCACCCGGTCGACCACACCTTCGATGTCCTGCAGGAAGAATCCCGTTGGAGCTCCCGCTGTGACCGGCTCCGGCATCTGCCCCAGACCCTTGGCCAGGGCATTCCAGCGCGACAGCATGGAACTGGGCGGCAGCACGATCATGTTGCGTTCCGCAGAGGGCTCTGGCATGAAGAAGTACACCGACCAGGCTACCAGAACCACATCGGTGATCAGCTGGAGTCCAAGATTGGCAACGGAGTTGATGGCGTGATATCGAATCGAGACTGCGGTGAAAATCAGGTCCGCCATCGCCTGCGTGCCAAATCCCAGCCCGAGGCCGAACAGACGGCTGCGGAAGGAACGCCCCAGCGCGTGGATTGCCAATGCCAGGAAAGCCATCAGGCAAAGTTCCAGCACGCTCATGCAGCGCATGACCTCCATACAGATCGGGCCGATCGGGCTAACGTCCGTTTTCGCCATCGTTCCCGGCAGCGCTACCGCGCCTACCGCGACGATGATCGAGACTACGCTGATCCATCGGAACGCCAGCAGTCCCAGCCGGCGAAGCCCGGGTACCGGTTCCATCACCCGTTTAAAGACTTCCTGAATTACGAAGAAGATCGCTACTGCCGTTGCGACATAGGCAAACCAGTAGCCATAGAAGTAGGCCGTGTAAAAGTCGGTGTGGCAGAAATATCTGGATCGGTCGCCGCCGTACAGGAGAGAAGCCAGGACGGCAAACGAGACCATACGCAGTACGACGTAGGTCGCCATGGCTGGCAACCTACGCGCCGATCCTGATCTGAAAAATGAGAACGCCGCCAGTAAAAGGAACACTGGCTCGAGCCGCGTCAGCAGATCCTGCAGGTGCCCCATCGCTTCCCCTCAGTTTTCTGAGGATAACGAAGGTACCCTTCTTACTCAACGGCAAACAGACACCAGCGGCTGCCACTTTCGTGGTAACGCTGTTACCGTAGTGACTTCCTGCTGAATGGCTACTTAACGCAATTCGGGTCGTGAGGACTGCACACCGGAACTGGCAAAGCCATAACGCAATTCGGATCGTGAGGGCTGCAAACGGGAACCGGCAGGGCAAAGATGCAATTCGGATCGTGAGGGCTGCAAACCGGAACCGGCAAGGCCGAAGCCCTGACATGCGAAGTTGCAAAGGCGGCCGATCCGCCGGCAACGCACATTCCGAGAACGAGAGCTTTAACGGCAAATTTCATGACTGTTGTACTCCTCGACCAAAGTTGTATTGCGAGTCTCCTACAGTTGTAGAGACCTCTTCCTACACAAAGGACTATATCTGCTAACCTGCCCGTTTGTTTTCTCTTGTCGGTATTATCTAAGTATTAAACAGACCATCTGACCGCCGTACCCTCCCCTCTCGGAAACGCGCTTGCTGCACACGCCGGCCGCGTCGGGCCATAGAGCCACTAGCGGTTTAAATTAAACAACTTATAAGGTGACGCAACGGCACCTGGGGCCGATCTTTCGCTATCGAAGGCGCCCCCAGCCTATTCAACGGTTGCCGGTCAATTCCCTCTGAAACACGCTCGAACAGCCTGCACTACCGTCACCGCCATTGGCGACCCGACCGATATCCGGAGAACCATCGCTCAAAAACGTACCCCCACTCCGATCCAGGAAGCCAACAACTACCCTACAAGCAGTCTGAGCCCGGCCAATACGCTGCAACTAATCCTTCGCCTGCCGGCCAGGTTTACGCTCCGCCACCATCATCGCGTCCTGGACGGCCTTCTCGGCTCGTCTCTGCCGTGATTCCGGGCTCTGGTAATAGAAGATTCCCAGCAGATGCCCCTTGCGTTGCACCGGCGTCATCGCCCGCCACCCCTCCCGTGCTTTTGGGTGCTGCTGGAACGCCACCTCCAGAATCGGAGGCGTCACGCGTTCCCCCTCCATCGCCAGCATCATCCGCTCCGCCATCATCTCCGCGCGCGCCACCCGCGCTGCGCCGCTTTTCGGCTGCGCCACCTGCTCGCCAATCCATTTCCGCGTGTAGTCGCTCAGCTGTTCGAACCACTTCCGCAACCCGCGATCCTGGCGAAGCATCTTTTCCAGCTCCGGAGGATTCGTCGCCGGACGCTCCTCCAGATCCGGCTCCATAACCACCTCAGCCACGTGTCCCTGCCGGACGCCACCCTCCTTCTGCATCGTTTTATTGACGAGCAGAAAGTAGCTCCCGTTCCGTGCCCGGAACAACGATGTCCTGAAAGGAAAGCCGTTAATCGCCCCGCGTACCCGCAGACCTTTACGCTTGGGCCAGGCTTCTGTCGGATCAAACGGAACCGTGACAATGGTCCACTTGAGACTTGTGCCATCCGGTCGCAGCGTGCCTTTGAATTTCTTCTTCGTCGTCACGGGACCAGATTAATTCCAAGGGCAGCCGAACCCACCAAGAGCCGCTGCAGATGGCGATCACGGCATCGCAGGCGTCCCCGGCAACTGGTCCTGGTGCTGAAGATTGTGCACATGCACAAACCCCCAAATAGCAAATCCCGTCACCGCGGCAATGCCCACTCCAGTCGCGATCCAAAAGCCCCGCGGTGGGCCGCTCTGGATAGCAGTAACGTCCGCATACAGGATCGTTACCGGTTGCGGATCGTTGAACAGTTGTAGTGCGAACGAATCAACACTGATGGCGATAATTCGTCCGCCGAGAATCACCCCGTTGCCTTCCTCCACCCCCACCACCCTGTTAATGCCGCGCTTAGCGATGCGCGCGCGTGCCGCGGCCGCATCCAGCGGCTTTGTCTTCGCGCCCGCATTTGGCGGAATCAGAAAGAGAAAAATCAGCAGGGAGGCTGTCGCCGCCGAAAAACCACGCCTGAAAACCCTGAACACCAAAGCAGAAAATGCAATCCGCAAAGAGCCCGTCATCTCGCCACCTGGAACCGGTCGTCTGCCGCCGCTTCCTCTCACTGCCACAGGAGACGCGTCAATCCTCCAATAGTTTCGATTTTCACCTCTTTCATGTGACACACTCTCGGGTGTCTCGGTGTATCCTGTCCACGGCTTTTTAGAAATCCGTCAATAGAACGGCCAGACCGGACAAATACAGGGGTTTCGATTTACCGATTTCCTCCCCGGCAGTTCCTTCCCCTTCCCAATGCACTCACATGTAAGACCAGTCGGCCACGCTTTCACCCTTGTTTCGCTTTCGGAGTATCAATGGGCTCCTGCTCCTGCGTCTACCAGCTTGATCCTCTCCATGATCCTCGCTGGAAGGAACTAATTCACCAACACCCTCGGGCGTCGGTTTTTCATACCCCCCAGTGGCTTCGCGCGCTGGAGCGGGCCTACGGCTATCGCCCTTTTGCCCTCACCTCGTCGCCCGCAGGCGTTCCTCTGGCCGACGGTCTGCCCCTGTGCGAGGTCAACTCCTGGCTCACCGGACGCCGGCTCGTTTCTGTACCCTTCTCTGATCACTGCGAGCCTCTCCTCGATCAGGCCACCGCCGGTTGCGACGGCTTTGCGGGCATCTGGGAGCGCGTCTCTGAAAAAAAGCCTCAGTATCTGCAGATCCGCCCCATCGCCTTTCAGCCAGCCAGTACCACCGTTCTGCACCCGGACGATACCTATGTTCTCCATCGACTCGATCTGACCCCGGATCTACCCCGCCTCTACAACCGCTTCCACAAAACTTCCGTGCAGCAACGCATCCGGCGCGCCGAGCGGGAGAAAATTGACATCCGCGAGGGAACTTCCGCCGTCCTCCTGCAAGACTTTTACCGGTTGCTCACCGTCACCCGCCGCCGCCACGGCGTTCCGCCACAGCCCCTGCGGTGGTTTGAAACCCTCATTGCCGAGTTTGGCAAGGACCTCTGTATCCGCGTGGCTTATAAAGACGGAAACGCCCTTGCCGCCATGCTCACTCTCACCTTCAAAAACACCGTCTCTAACAAGTACAGCGGCAGCGACCCCGACCATCGCAAGCTGGGCGGAACCTGCCTCCTCTTCTGGCACACGATCCAGCAGGCCAAAGCCGACGGCCTCGAAGTCTTCGATATGGGACGCTCTGATCCCAACAACACCGGGCTCATTGCCTTCAAGGAATACTGGGGAGCCGATCCGACCCCGCTCCAGTACTGGCGCGTTCCCCAGAAGCCCCGGCGTCACTTCTCCAGTCGGATGTCATGGATCGCCGAACGCACCGTTTCCACTTTCCCTCTCGGCGTTCTGCGGGCGATCGGTACTGTACTTTACAAACACATCGGATAGAGTAGCTACCGGCTGCTTCACTTCTTCAGCGGCTTCCTCGCGAAGTAGTAAAGCGAGAACGCCAGCAGCGCGAACATCAGAACCGCCACCCAGTCGTGGTTCAGGAATCCCACATGCAGCTGAAGGATGTTTTCGCCGAACGGTTCCACCAACTTCAACCCCACGCCGAGTAGACCCACAATGCCGCCCGCCGCGATCAGGCCGCTCGCATAAAGTGAGCCTGGACTGATCTCGCTCTCCTCCGTCGCTTCGCCCGCCTTCTCCGCTGCGCGATCCACCATCCATCGCACCACTCCACCCACAAAAATCGCCAGCGTTGTCGCAATCGACAAGTACGATCCCACTGCGAACGTCAGCGACCGCACCCCCATCAGTTCGATCGCAATTACCAGAAACACGCCCAGCAGCACCAGTCCCCACGGCAGCTGCTGCCGCAGGATTCCGTTGATCACCGTCGCCATCAGCCGCGCCTGCGGAGCGGCCGCCTTCTCGCTCCCGATCCCCTGCACCCACTGCACATCGATCGTCTTCGTCTGCGGGTTGTATAGGTACTTCCCATCCGCCAGCTCATGCGATCCCAGCGCATTGAGCAAAATGTACTGGTTCCCGGCCTCGGTTTCGGCGGTTTTGTTCGGCAGCATCACGTGAATCTCATTCCGTGTAAACGTCCCCTGGTTCTGCACACCGTCATGCGCGGCCGAAATATCCCAGGCCTTCGACATCGAGTGAAATTCCTCGAAGCCGCGATTCATGGCGTTCAGCGTCAGCCCAATCGCGAATGTCGAAACGCACACCCCGATCATCAGCGCAACCTGCTGCTTCCATGGCGTCGACCCGACAATGTACCCCGTCTTCAGATCCTGCGAGGTGTCGCCGGCATTGGCCGATGCGATGCACACCACCCCGCCCACCGTGATCGCCAGAGCGCCAAACGCCGGCGCCGTCCATCCTTTCACCAGAAACACTGCGGCCGTCGCCATCAGCGTCGCAATCGTCATCCCGCTGATCGGATTCGCCGAGCTCCCGATCAGCCCCACAATCCGGGACGAAACCGTTACAAATAGAAATCCGAACACTACGATCAGCAGCGACGCTGCCAGGTTCGCCAACATTCCAGTCTGCGCGCCAGGAACCGGCTTGAAGGTCAGAAAAAGCCAGATCAGCACCACCAGCGCCACGCTCCCGCCGATCACCACCGACATGGGCAGGTCACGATCTGTTCTCTCTTCGCTGGCCAGCGTCTCTTTACTCTTGCGCAAATTCCCCAGCCCTGCCTTCAGCGCACCAAAAATTGTCGGCATCGTCCGCAGCAGCGTGATCAGCCCCGACGCGGCCACCGCGCCCGCCCCCATCGGCCGCACGTACGACGACCACAGTTCTCCCGGCGACATCTGCGCCACCGGCTTGGTCGCCGGATAGATTGCTCCGGGCAGGTGCGATCCGAAGAAGTAAATCGCAGGCATCAGCACCAGCCATGAGAAAACGCCGCCGGCAAACATCGTCCCCGCCACGCGCGCGCCGATGATGTACCCGACACCCAGATACTCAGGCACCGCGTCCACGCGGATCGCCGAGCCTTTCAGGATGTGCTGCTTCCCCAGGTCCGGCTGATAATCCGGGGTGTCCGGCCAGACCCCAAAAATGCTGCTGTTCTGAAACAGCGTGTATACCGCGCCCAGTCCCAGCCCCAGAAACACCCGGCCCGCAAACGATCCGCCGCGTTCCCCGGCGAGCAGCACATCCGCGCAAGCCGTGCCTTCGGGATACGTCAGCGTCCCGTGCTCCTGCACAATCAGCTGCCGCCTGAGCGGGATCATGAACAGAACGCCCAGCCATCCACCCAGCATGGCCAACACAAAAATCCTGAAGTACTCGAGATCGAATCCCAGGAAGATCAGCGCCGGCAGCGTGAAGATCACGCCTGCGGCAATCGACTGCCCTGCGTTCCCCGTCGTCTGAACGATGTTGTTCTCGAGAATCGACGCGCGCCCCAATGCTCGCAGCACGCTGATCGAAAGCACCGCAATCGGGATCGACGCCGCCACCGTCAGCCCGGCTTCGAGACCGACGTACACCGTAACCGCGCCAAACAGCAGCCCGAAAATGCACCCCAGCACAACGGCGCGCACTGTCAGTTCCGGCCGCGCCTCACCCGGAGCAACAAAAGGCTGAAAGCTCTGTGGACTATGCGTCGTTGCCAAAGGGATTCCCTCCGACGGATTTCGGGGAAGCCTGAGTGTACCAGCCTGCGAAGGATTGCAATGGAGTATTGGCCCGACCGCGCTAAGCTGACGTATGCGGGTCCGCAAACTCCTCGCCTACGCGGCGATCTATTTTCTCTGGAGCGGCTCTTACCTCGCCATCCGCATTCTGGTCGCCGGCTCGCATCCGGTTCCGCCCTTTTTCGCTGCCGCGGTCCGCTTCTCTCTCGCCGGAGCCATCCTTCTTCTCTGGAGCCGGCTTACCGGTCCCATCCAGATCACCCGCGCTGCACTTCTTTCCGCCGCCGCACTCGGCCTTATCATGTTCACTTTCGACTACGCCGGACTCTTCTGGGCTGAAACCCGCGTCGCTTCCGGCCTCTGCGCCGTCGTCCTCGCGCTAATCCCCGTGTGGATTTGCGCTGGGGAAATCTTCGTCCTCCGCACTCTCCGCGCCACTGTCCTCTCTCTCAGTGGCATCGCCCTCGGTTTTATCGGAGTCGTCGTCCTCTCTCTTCACTCCCGCGGCTCCGCTCACACATCGACCCCTGCGTTGCTCGTGATGATCGCGGCTACAATCTCCTGGTCCTTCGGAACCCTCTGGTCGCGCCGCCTCACGCTTCCGCGGCCGCACCAGGCCAATGCCGGACTGCAGATGTTCTTCGGTGGTATTTACCTCTTCATTCTTTCGACCGCTGCCGGCGAATTCCGCCGCCTTCCGCCCACGCCCATTCTCTTCAGCGCGCGCATGGTCGTCAGCATGGCGTACCTCATCGTCGCGGCGTCGATCGTTTCGTACACCGCTTACGTCTGGCTCATCGCGAACGACTCGCCCACGCGCGTCTCCAGCTACGCCTATGTCAATCCGGTTTTTGCTTTGATTCTGGGAGCATCGCTGGCCGGCGAACGCCTCGCCCCGCTGCAGATCGCCGGCGCCGCGCTGATTCTCGTCGGCGTCGTCGCTACATTGATGGGCAAAGTTGTTCCCGCGCCGCAGCCTCACTCCGCCGAGCCAGAACAAGCCACGTCAGCGGCCCGCTGACCGCTTTTTCGCTGACCGGTCCTTAGCTGACCGCCTTACAAGTTGTTCCTACGCGTAAATCCCGCGCTGCTTGATCGTGAAGGCCACCCGGTCGATCGCCAGCATGTAGGCCGCGATCCGGTTGTTCACCGCGTGCGCCTCTGCGTAGCGCGTCACGTCGTCGAAGCTCTCCGCAAGGATGCTCTCCAGCCGCTCGTTCACTTCGGACTCTTTCCAGAAGTAGCCTTGCCGGTCCTGCACCCATTCGAAGTAGGACGCCGTCACTCCGCCTGCGTTGGCCAGGATGTCCGGGATGATGAATACCTTCTTGTCCGCAAGAATCTCATCGGCAACCGCTGTCGTCGGCCCGTTCGCGCCCTCGCACACAATCCGCGCTCGGATCTTCTCCGCGTTCCGGCTGGTGATCACGTTTTCCGTCGCCGCCGGAATCAGAATCTCGCAGTCTGTCGTTAGCAGCTCCGCGGTCGGCATCGGTTCCGCTCCCCGGAAACCCAGCACCGTCCCGTTGCGCAGCTTGTGCTCCTCCAGCGAGCAAATATCGATCCCGTTGGGATTGAACAGCCCGCCGTCATACTCGCCGATCCCGATAACCTTGTAGCCGCGCTTCTCCATCAGCCGCGCCGCATTCGACCCCACGTTGCCGAAGCCCTGAATGATCACCCGGCACCCCTCGCGCGCGATGCCCAGATACTTCAGCGCCTCTTCGCAAACCACGAGGATCCCGCGCCCGGTTGCCTCGCGCCGTCCGCGCGATCCTCCGATGTTCAGCGGCTTCCCCGTCACCACGGCTGTCACGGTCTGCCGCATGTGCATCGAGTAGGTGTCCATGATCCACGCCATGGTCTGCTCGTTGGTGTTCACATCCGGCGCCGGCACATCTTTTTCCGGCCCCAGGAATTCGATGATCTCCGCGGTGTAGCGCCGCGTCATCCGCTCCAGCTCGCCCTGCGACATCTTCTTCGGATCGCAGATTACGCCGCCCTTTGCACCGCCGAACGGGATATTCACCACCGCGCACTTCCAGGTCATCCAGCTGGCCAGCGCGCGCACTTCGTCCAGCGTCACATCCGGCGAATAGCGGATCCCGCCCTTGCCCGGGCCGCGCGCCTGTGAGTGCTGCACGCGATACCCGGTGAAAACTTCGATCCGCCCATCGTCCATCGCCACCGGAAAGTGCACGATCACTTCCCGCGACGGATACCGGAGCACCCGCCACAGTCCTTCATCCAGATTCAGTTTGCGCGCCGCAAAATCAAATCGTGCCGCCTGGGCTTCCCAGGGGTTAATTTCCTGTTCCAGCGTTACCGTTGCCATCAGTTACTCTCCGCCATCCATCCTGGCCCGCATTCCGTCGGGAAAATCTTAAAATCCCGTTCATTCCGGATGAAACCTGGTTCCGGGCCAAACGGTCCGAGTATAGGCTTCCACACCAACCCGCCGCAACCCTCCAAACCACTCCAACGTAACCCTTGTGGGCCATTTCAGCGGGCCGTGCAACTACCACACCGACCGCGGATAGGCCTCGCGTATCTTGCGGTCGGATGTCACCAGCCAGGCAAGCGAGTTTGCACGTGCGTGGGCTGTAATCAGCCGATCAAATGGATCACGCGTCCAACTCTCCCGCAGAGCCGTCTCCACAACTTCGCGAAACCCCAAGTCGCAGACCACAATCCCGGCCTCGGTCTCCAGCTTTAGGCGAATGTCCTGGGCAGGCAGCAGGATCCGCCCGATCTCATGTAAGAACTCAAGCTCCAGAAGAACCGCGGGTGATAACCGGCAATCGATGGCCCTGTGGGTCAGATGATCAAGAGCGGTCGGGCTGATGCGATCCAGAGATTTCTGAGCCAGCCAGACCGCTACGCTCGTGTCGAGATAAGTGGTCACAGCTCCGACCAGTCGCTCTCCCATTCACGGATCATCTCTTCCTTCCAGGTTGGGTCGTCAAGATCCGGTCCCTTCCGGTTGACGATCTCCAGCGGTGTCAGAGCTTCCAGTCCCTTCTGCGTTGGAAGGTCAGGCACCACACGGAAACGTCGCCCACGGTGAGTGATCGTCAAGGGTTCCCCTTCTGAGGCTCGCTCGACGAGCCGAAACAAGTCCCGGCGAAACTGTGAGATAGGAACTTCCATTCCCGAAGTTTAGCACATGATGTACGAGATTAGCGTACATCGATGTACCAGCCAAGCGAATTCATCTACATACGGATCACCGGTTAATAGAAGATCACCGGTCCATCTCCAGGATGTTTCGGCGCCAGACGATCCATCGCCACAGGAGATACGGGAGCACCATCAGCCCGAACAACTCCGCGGCGTGCAGGAGCGTCCCGGCAAAACCCAGGTTCTCGAAACCCGCCAGAAAGCTCATGTGCACATGCCCTGGCGAGCTCAAATCCGGCCGGCTCACTTCGACCATCGCCGTTGCCTCCAGCAGCGACAGCAATGCGAGGGTCACAAGCGGCCACGCTGCCTTCAGCCGCTGTCGTCCTGCCAGCACCACCAGGCCCCACCCCGCCAGAAACGGAGCCCAGTAATACAGCATCCGCCCCATGCCGAAGTAATAGGCTGCAAACCCGTGGGCCCGCATCCCAAACGGCGTCGCCGCTCCCGCCAGAAACCACTTCCATCCCGACCATAGAATCCACAACGCCACGGCCCACGCGCAGCCCAGCGCCGCCATCGGCACCAGCCCTACCGCCGCCCAGGGAGCCCGCGCCGTCCATGATCGCAGTTCCGGCCGCTCCAGCATGGTCCGCGCCAGTTCCTCCACTTTGCCCAGCCGAGCCAGCGCCGCAGCTTCTGCCTCTGTCACGCTTCTGCCCGCAGCTTCTTCCTCGGTCCTCAGGTCGGCCAGATGCTCTTCGAGTTCCGTCACATACCGCCGCACATGCCTCGGCGCAATTCCCGCCCGCAGCAGCCGCTCTCGCAGCTCACGAAACTGCTTCGGCATAATGACCTCCCTCCAGTGTTGTTTTGATTGCTGCGGCCAGCGTCGTCCACGTCGACGCCAGCTCCGCCAGCCGTCGCGATCCCACTCGCGTCACCGAGTAGTAAATTCGGCTGCGCCCGCTCACGGTCCTGCGCCGCGACTTCAGCGCCCCCGCCTTCTCCAGCGCGTGCAATACCGGATACACAACTCCTTCGCCCACCGCAATCACGGCGCCTGTACGACTCCGAATCGCCTGCACGATCTCGTAGCCGTACATTTCCTCTTCCACCAGCAGCCGCAGGATCAGCAGCTCCGGCACGCCATTCATGAAATTCGGATTCGTCTCACGTTCCGGCATCAGAACGCCATCATACCTCGTGGTTCAAGGTATGGCAAGCCTGTGCTGAGAATCGAACTGGAGAGTCAAGTCCTTCATTCGATTTTGAGATTCGAGCTCAGATTCCCGAATCCGCGAGCGCAGACGGTGGAAATAAAGTCCATCCCAAACCTCGATAATGATCGCAGCCTGCCATGACCAAACGCTCCGCCGGCATTCTGCTCTTCCGCCGCAAACCTTCCGGTCCTGAAGTGTTCCTCATCCATCCTGGTGGTCCTTTCTGGGCCAAAAAGGACTCCTGGTCGATCCCCAAAGGCGAATACCACGACGGCGAACCGCCGCTCGAAGCGCCCGCCGCGAATTCCAGGAAGAAACCGGCTCTTCGCTCGCGGTTGACCTTCCTGACGATCGCTTCATCCCTCTCGACATCATTCACCAGCCTGCCGGAAAAGAAGTCACGGCCTGGGCTGTCGAAGGCGACTTCGACGCCACAACCCTGGTATCCAATACCTGCCTCGTTGAGTGGCCACCGCGCACTGGCCGCCAGATCGAAATCCCCGAAGCCGATCGCGGCGCGTGGTTCGATCTCGCCACTGCCCGCAAGAAGATTTTCCGCGGCCAGGAATCTTTTCTCGATCGCCTGCTCGCCGCGCTCGGCTAATCTCTGTTCACTCCGGTGACCGTCGCACCTGAGCGTATGGTTCGATTTTGCGTCTACCATGTTGCCGCTCTGCTCATGATCCGAATCTCCGCCATTCTTTTCGTCGGCCTTGTCCTCGCAGCTCCCTTGCGTGCGCAGATTATTCTCCCGGCCCAAAATGAGACGCTCCCGACCTTCGAAGTCGCCACCGTCAAGCCCTCCAGCCGCGACCTTGGCCGTTCCTTCCACACCCACATCTGGTGGAGCGACAACAGCTATCGAACCGAGAACACAACTCTCCGCGACCTCATTCGCAACGCCTACAACCTGTCTGCTGCTCAGCTCACTGGCGGCCCTGACGCCCTGCTTGATGCGCGCTGGGATATCAATGCCAAAATCGCAGACGACGAATTCGCCAGAATCGAGAAGCTTTCCAGCGATGACCGCAACCACGCATTCCACCTTATGCAACAGGCTGTGCTGGCTGATCGGTTCGGGCTGAAAGTCCACACTGAAACCCGCGAGCTTGCCGTCTTCGATCTCGTTGTCGACAAGGCTGGCTCCAAATTGCAGCCTGTTGCGACCGGTTCAGCCGCGGATAAAGCCGGCTCTGACAGCGTGTCTACCAACATTCACCGCACCAGCGCCACGATGCATGCCACCGATGCGGCCATCGGTGCCCTTACCGAGATGCTTAGCCGCCAGCCCGAACTCGACGGCCGCCTGGTCATCGACAAGACTGGCCTGACCGGCAAATACGACTGGTCGCTCGAGTGGCAACCGCAGCGCCTCAGCCCTGTAGCCAGCCTTGAAGACAACGGACCCTCGTTCCTCGATCGCCTCGAAGCGCGCCTTGAAGTTCGCCCCTGAGCCGCGCTCGCATGATCTCCGTCTTTTTAAGCGCAGCGCAACCGCTGCCGCTGTACGCTATCCGCTGCACGCTGTACGCTGGTTCTTCCCATGGACTTCTTCTACGTTGTCCTGCCTGCGCTCATCGTTCTCGCCGCCATCCTTATTGTTTGGCTCTCGCTCCGACGCAGTCGCGCCCTGAGTGCCAGTTCGCACTCGCCAGCGCGCAAAGTCATCGAGCGCATCGTGCTCCCCCTGGTTTGTGTGCTCGTCGTGATCCTCGCCGCATCGAGCGGCATCAACGCCATTCTGCTCCATCGCGCCCGCGCCGCGATGCCTGGTCGACTCTTCCTCGTCGATGGCCACAACATGCGTCTCGACTGTACTGGCTCCGGTTCGCCGACCCTTGTTCTCGATTCCGGCCTCGGCAACGACGGCCTTGTCTGGAGCGGCGTGCAGCCGGTGCTCGCCGAAACCACGCGCGTCTGCTCTTACGATCGCGCTGGAATGGGCTGGAGCGACTCCGTTCCACCGCCGCGCGACGCTGACCATATCGCGGATCAGCTCCATGGTCTGCTGGCTGCCGCGCAGATCAATGGACCCATCGTGCTCATGGGCCACTCCATCGCCGGCATCTATATCCGCGACTACGCCGCTCGCTATCCCGCGCAGGTCGCCGGCCTCATCTTTGTGGACGGGTCTACACCGTGGCAGAATCGCGATCCCGCCTTGAAACCGGAAATGCAATCGATGCCCTCACCGTTGCGCGTGGCGCTGGTGCAAGGCACCTTCGTGCTCGGCCTTCCGCGCTGGTCGGGCAACTGCACCCACGGTTTTCACGGCCTTCCACCTGCCGTGGAAAAACTCGCCTCAGAAAGCCGCTGCCACCTGATCGTTTCTTCACCGCTCGGCGAGGCAAAAAGCTTCGACCGCTCCGGCGACGAAACTATCCACACCACGTTTGGCGATTTGCCGATTCTGGTGCTCTCGAGCGACCCGGCAAGAGCCCTGGCCGATCATCAACCGCAAAATATGGTTGACGTGTGGAGTCGCATGCAGGCGAACCTCGTCCGCCTTTCCACGCGCGGCCGCCGCATCATCGCCAAAGGCAGCCCGCATTACGTCATGCTGGAACGGCCTGACCTCGTTGAGAAAGAGGTGCCGCTGTTCATCCAGCAGATTCGCGGTTCGGCTCCCTGGCCTGCTGCGTTCGGGGCGACCGCGACGGAATAGCCGTGAAGCCTGCAGGCTTCGGCCTGTTGGCTTGTGGCCTCTGGCCTTGCCGGTATACCCCCTCTAAATTGGCAAGTATTGAATACACAGGAGTTGCGGGCGTTAACTGGTGCAAGTGTATGAAAAGGCGTTAGTTGTTTGAGGGCCTCTGGTTATGTAATTGATAATAAAGCCGGTAGCTGGTGGCCCGTAGCGTCGAATGCCAGCGTTTGGTATACCCCCCCTAAAATTGCAAGTGTTGAATGCACAGGAGTTGCGGGCGTTAATTTATGCAAGTGTATGAAAAGGCGTTAGTTGTTTGAGGGCCTCTGGTTATGTAATTAGATAATAAAGCCGGTAGCCGGTAGCCGGTAGCCGGTAGCCGTCGAAATGCTAGTCGGAGAACAGGAAATCGAAAGCCTCACCCTTTGGAGGTGAGGCTTTTTTCTTTTTTTACTCTATAAGTTCAGAATACCAAGTTTTAGCCGAAACAGTGCCAACTTTGGTGGCGTGGAAGTGGCTTGGAATCAGGGCTCATTACCTTAGTGAAGCGGTGGAAACTTGACAAAACTAGCTTACCGGCAAGTTTCGCCGGTTTTCACCGTGTTCGCGCCCCAATCAGATACCGAATCGGCACAGGGCCGCCGGACTGGTCGCCGATTTCCCAGCGATAATCCGTGGCCTCGAGGCCGCGGGTCAGCTCGCGCAGGTCGTCGAGAGAATAGCTACGGAGGCAGGAGAGCACGCCGTCGATCCACAGGACGGCCGGGACAACGGGGAGCACGCAGTTCCAGAGAATCCGATCCCGGCGCCTCGGTGTTGCGGTGAGGGCTGCGCGGACGCCGAGAAACGGGACGGCGGTCACGGCCAGAATCGTCAGGGCATTGGGCCGCGCCCCCTCAAAAATGGCGATGCCCTCGCGCCGCGCGAAAGCGTCGGACAAAATCGCGCGCGCTGCTTCGGGATCGAAGTGGTGAAAGGAGGAGAACATTGTCCGGAAGCCGCTGAGTTCCGCGGGAACGCGGCGGGCATCGACGGCTGCCGGCCACAATCCCACGCCGCGCACGGTTTTGCGGTGGAGAAGCGCATTCGGGTAGAGATCTGTGAGACAAACCGTGAGGGCGCGGCCCGCGGCCACTTCGTCATAGAGTCCGGCCCAGGGTCCGCCGCCGCCGGAACAGAGGTCGACGATGCGCTCGGCTCCCGACGCCGCGACCGCATCGCGCAGCCTCGGCACTATGGGATGGTAGGTCCGGTTCTGGTTCCAGATGGCCTCGAGCGCCTCGGTCACGAGGTCGCGGAGCCAGGCTGGGAACCAGGGTTGGTCGTGGATCTCGAACCAGCGCTGCCTGCGCATGCGCGCCTTTCATCGACCGGATTCAACTCTGTCACTTCGCGGCTTACTTCGCATCAATCGAAAACGAGTCGCGGGCCTGCCACTGGGGCGGCGAAGCGATGGGCATACCGAGCCGGAACATCGTCGCCTGGAGCTGCTTGCCGTCGAGGTGAAACAAAACGTAATGGAAGTTGGGGAAATCCGTCGCCTGATATTTATCGAGCGGCGTGCGATCGACCTCATAGGGACGCGCACCGCCGCCACCGGAAACCAGGTAGGTGACACCATCCACCTCGGCGCGCTCGTAGTTGTGCATGTGGCCAGCGGCCACGATGAACTTTGCATGCGATGTAGGCGCCACGCGCGAAAGATAGTCGCGCAGCGAAATCTCATTGGGCCGCGGGTTGTGGTCCACCTCATATCGCGTCTGGATATCCGCGACGGGGGGATGGTGCATCGCGAGAAAGACGAACTGGACTTTTGGCGAAAGATGCTGGATCTGGTCTTCGAGCCACACGCGCTGTGGGGTGTCCGGCGTCAGATCGCTGTCGCTGTCGAGGCACAGGAGGTACACGCGGCTGCCCAGCGCGACGGAGTACCAGCGGCGTTGGGTCAACTCAGGGAATGCGTTCCACCAGTTTTTTAGCGGGTCGCCGCCGCCCTTGCCGCCGAACTCGTGGTTGCCGAGCGCAGGGTAGACACGCAGATGCTCGGCGCGCCAGGCCGCGGTTTCGAGGCGGAATTCGTCGTAGTCGGCCACGACAGTGCCGCGGTAGGGAACGTCGCCGGTGAGAATGAGCGCGTCGGGATGGAGGTCGGCAATTTTCGCGACCAGCGCGCGGCGGGCATCAGGATCGGCGGCTTTGGTGTTGGCCGGATCGGTGAATCGCATGTCGCCGTAAACGATGATGGAGAAGTTCTTCGGCAGGTCGGAATCCTTGACGACGAAGGTGGGGCCAGGCTGGCTGAGGAGCTCGGATTCCGGCCGGGTTTGTGTACAACCCAGGATTGGCGCAGCAGCGAGAAGGGTCAAAAGCAGGACGGAAGAACGCAGGCAGCCGACAGGAGAGCGCATGGGTGCCAGTGTATTGAAAAGCCGATTACGAGGCGATCAAGAGGGCGGTCCCGAACAGCAGGCATAGCCCCCCAGTTCGGGGATTTCCGGCGGACGCAGACGGCGAGCCTTCCTATGAGCGAAAAAGCTGTATCCTCCGTCTTTAGGGCAGACGTGAGGATTCTCCTCGAGCCAGGCCAGGAGCCTGGCGAAAAGGGATTTCAGGATGAGTTGTTTTGAAGGCCAGCTTGCTTCCTGGGCGGCGGCTGCTCTTGATCAAACCGTGGACAGCACCCGCACGATTGCCCAGCTGGTGGCCGAGTATTCGACGGCTCTTTATCGCGTCGCTTTTTCGGTGACGCGCAACGCCGCCGAAGCCGAGGACGCCGTACAGGAGACATTCCTGCGCGTGCTGCGGCACGAGTCGCGCCTGGGCGAGATTCGCGATTATCGGGTGTGGCTGGTGCGCATCGTCTGGAACATCGTGCTGGACCGGAAGCGGCGCGCGAAAACCAGGCCTGAGAACGAAGACATTGCCGATTACGCACGCGCGTTGCCTTCGGGCGACCGGAGCGCGGACGCGACCGTGATTTCGTCACAGGAGCACGCGCGCATTTTGGCGTTGGTCGACCGGCTGCCGGCGCGGGAACGGGAAGCGCTGCTGCTTTCTGCTGTTGAAGAGCTGACAACGGCCGAAATTGCCGCCGCACTGGGTACCACTGAATCTTCCATCCGCTCGCGCATCTTTCGCGCCCGCAGAGAGCTGGCATTGCTGCTCGAGAAAGAAGGGATTCCGCGATGAAAAGCGCCACCGAACCCGAGAATGACCCTCGCATTACCGCACGCATCGATGCGGCGCTCGGCAGCGTGGGCACAGCGACGCCGGAAGACGGCCTCGAAGGCCGGATTCTGCACCGGCTGGCTCGAGAGCGCATGAAGCTGGAAGCCGAGCCGCGGCGGCGCCCACTGTTTGGCGGGCATGGAAGCCTGACCGCGCGAGCGCTGGGCCTGATGACCGCGTGCCTGATGGGATTCGTGATCGTAGCCGGCTCGGTGAGCCATTCGCGGAGGGTGAAGTCCGGTTCAGTAGTGGCTCCGCCGTCGCTGGTTCTGCCCGGACATGGGATTGGAGCGGCTTCGGCGGTTCATCCGGCGTCGCCGGCATCGGCACCGGTTCCGGCCAGCCAGGCGGCGCGCGGACGCTCATCGCGGAAGAGCGGTCCAGGGCGAGCACGCATCGCTCCGCACACGCCGAAAGCACCGGGGGTTGCGGTTCCTGCGCCAGCGAACGCTCCGAATTCAGACTCGCCAAACTGAATCGGCAAACCGGCTCGCTATACTCAAAACGTGCGAACCGTACTCACGGCGACTCGTCTTCTTACTCCCGATCAGGCAATTGACAGGCCCATCGTAGTGATCGACGACGGCATCATCGCCGACGTTGCTTCGCAATATCAGACTGAATTGCCCGAGGGTCGGCACGTGGACTTGCCGGAAATGACGCTGATCCCGGCGCTGTTCGACGTTCACATCCACGGTTCGGGCGGGCACGACGTGATGGAGGCGACCGAGGACGCGCTGAACCGCATCGGCGCGTTCCTGGCGCGACGGGGCGTGGGTGCCTATTGCGCAACGACGGTGACGGCGCCGCTGGAGTCGCTGCTGCGCTCGCTGAGCGGGCTGGCGAAACTGATGAACGCACCACTCGAGGGCGCGCGACCGGTGGGGATCCATCTGGAAGGGCCGTTTCTTTCGCCGCATAAGCGCGGTGCGCATACAGAAAGCCAATTGATGACGCCGTCGATCGCGCTGTTCGATCGGATGTGGCAGGCTTCGGAGGGCAATATTCGCGTGATGACGATTGCGCCGGAGCTGCCCAACGCAGAGGAGACGATTGCGCACGCGACGAAGATGGGGGTTCGCGTGAGCCTGGGGCACAGCAATGCGAACAGCGCGAATGCCCGGAGCGGGGTGCTGGCGGGAGCAGTGACGGCGACGCACACCTTCAACGCGATGCGGCGCTTCGATCATCGTGACGCGGGACTGGTGGGCGAGGTGCTGACCAACGATCGGCTGTTTGCAGAGATTATCTGCGACGGGCTGCACGTGGAACCAACGGTGGTGCGGTTGTTCTGGAAGGCGAAGGGCGGCGACCGCGCCATGCTTGTGACGGATGCGATGTCCGGCACCGGTATGCCGGATGGCGCTTACCGGCTGGGCGAGATGGAAGTGCGGGTGAAGAACGGGCGCTGCGTGATTGGCCAGGATACGCTCGCCGGCAGCACGCTGACGCTGGATCGCGCAGTGAAGAATTTTATGGAATTCACGGGCGCGGAGCTGGCGGAGACGGTGGCGTTGGCGACGGTGAATCCTGCGCGCATGACGGGGCTGGACGCAGAGATTGGGGCGATTGCGCGGGGCCGGGTCGCGGATATTGCGGTGGTATCGGCGAAGAACGAGGTGGTCGGCACGATTCTGCGGGGAGTGCCGCAGATCTCGCCCGCGAACGCCGGCTATCAGGGCTGACGGGCAGCGCTTTACTGGCTGGCCTGCGACGTCAGCACGCCGGAGAGGACGCCGAGGCTGCCGTCGACGGGCGGCGCATCGAGGCCGAGAATTTTCACCAGTAACGGATACACATTCACGTTCTCGAATGATTTGAGTTTCACCCCGGCGCGGATGTCGGGGCCTTCGGCGTAGAAGACAGCCTTCATCTCGGGCATCATGTACGGGTCAAAGCCGTGGTTGCCGGTGGTGGGCGCGTGGTCTTCGTGATCCGGCGGTGGGGCGTGCGCGCGGATGGCATAAGGGCCGCGCGCAATGATGATGGGATCGCCTTCGCGTGGGTTGCTGCTGTAGTGCAACTCCGCGGGCACGTTGGAGCGCCGATACACCATGAACGCTGCGTCGGCGGCTTTTAGCTTTTGGTAGGCGGCATTGGCAGTTGCTTCGCTCGGCGCGTAGAGATAATCGCCGACCGTGGTGAGGTCGGTGAGCGGCGCGTACTGGTCGAGGTCGATCCAGCCACCCTGAATCTTCGCCATGCCGTGATCGGAAACGATGACGAGGTCAATGGGCAGATGCGTGGCCTTGAGGTCTTCTTCGAGGGTGCCCAGGAGTTCGTCGACCTGCTTGACGGCCGTAGCGGTCTGCGGGCTGTCGGGGCCGTACTCGTGGCCGGCGTGGTCGACGTTGGAATAGTAGAGGGTAATGAAGTGCGGACGCTGCTCGGCGGGCAGCTTGAGCCACGCAATCACCTGATCGATGCGTTTGTCGTCGGGATATTTGTTGTCGAAGTGGAGATAGTAGCTGGGGCGCTCGCCGGCGATTTCGGCTTCGGAACCGGGCCAGAAGAAGCAGGCGCTGCGCATGCCTTGTTTTTCCGCGAGGGACCAGAGCGGCGTTCCGCCATACCAGGAGCCGTCGGCGTTGGTCTTCGGGTCAGTGTAGGAGTAGCGCTCTTTGCGGGCCGGGTCGTAGAACTGATTGCCCACGATGCCGTGATGCTCGGGGTAAAGGCCGGTGACGAGCGTGTAGTGGTTGGGGAAGGTCAGCGATGGGTAGGCCGGAATCATGCCATCGGGAACGCTGGCGCCATGTGCGGCAATGGCCAGCAGATGCTTTGCGCCGTATTTCTTCGCGTAGTCGTAGCGGAAGCCATCGAGCGAGACGAGGACGACGTAGTGCTTGCTCTGCTGGGCGGCGGCGTTGGGGCCGTGATCGACCTTGATGACCGCCTGCTGATCCTGCGCGTGACAGAACAGGCAGAAGAACAGGAGAGGCAGCAGAGCCTTCAGACGCAAACGAGTCATCCTTCAACCTCGCGATTCAGCTTACCTGAGCCGGTCAGGCGTAGGCGGCGCTCATTTGCTGGAATTCTTCGCTCATCCACTGCGTGAAGGCGTCGCTGGACTGGCTGCGGCCGAGGAAGCGCTGCACGATTTCTTTGCCGGGCATCGATCCACCGGGCTCTAGAACAGTCTTGCGGTAGCGCATGGCCGCGGGCGAATCGAGCAATGCGTGGCGCGGGAACTGCGCGAAGAAATCGAGCGCGATGACCTTGTCGTAGAGGTAGGTGTAGTAGTTCGATGAGTAGCCGGTGAGGTGCGTGAAGCTGGCGTACATGCGGTTGCCGTCGATCCACGTGTAGGGCAGGAAGCGCTCGTAGAGGCTGCGGAAAAGCGCGTCGGGGTCGAGCGTAGCGGGATCGAGGCGATGGATCTCAAGCGAATAGGTGGTGTAGAAGAGCTGGCTCCGTACCCAGTCGGCGCGGCCGAAGGCTCCGGCGCGATTCATGCGCAGCACGAGCTCGGCGGGGATGGGCTCGTTGGTTTCGTAATGCAGCGCGAAGCTGGCGAGCAGGCGGGGATCGCGGAAAAACTCCTCCAGCATCTGCGAGGGCACTTCGACGAAGTCGCCTTCGGTGGCGATGCCGCTGATGCCGGCCCACGGCTGGCGGCCGCCGAGAAGCGCGTGCATCAGGTGGCCGAATTCGTGGAAGAAGGTGACGACATCGGAGTGCTGGAGGAGGCCGGGATTGCCGTCTTTGGCCTCAGGGAAATTACAGATGAGCGCAGCCTCGGGCAATTGCCGTCCGCGGATGCCGGGAATGAGCGGGTGCGCGGAGAACCATTTGTCCTTGCCCTCACGCGGATGCATGTCGAGATAGAAGCGGCCGGCGAGCTCGGTTCCGTCCCATACCTCCCAGGCGCTGACCGAAGGGTGCCAGACGTCGGGGTTCTGGATGCGGCGGAAACTGACCTGGAACAGCTTCTCTGCGGTGGCGAGGACGCCGGGCTCGACGCGCGCGTAAGGGAAATACGGGCGGACGGACTGCGAATCGAAATCGAAAGCGGTGCGCCGATATTGCTCGAGCCAGTAGCCGCGGCTGGCGGCGTCAATCTGGGATAGGCCTGGCTGCTGCTCGCGCGCGAACTCGAGGATCATCGCATATTCCTTCTCGGCGCCGGCCTTGCTGGCGTGGTCGAGGTCGTCGAGAAAGGCCTGCATGTTGGCGGCCGACTCCATCATTTGGTCGGCCGTGGCAAGGTCGGCCCAGTGAGCGAAGCCGAGGATGTTCGCGATTTCCTGGCGGGTGCGCAGCAGATCGAGCAGAAGTTGGCGATTGGCTGGATACGCGCGGGTGTTATAGGCCAGAAACATCTGGCGGCGAAGATCGGACGAACGGGCGAAGGTGAGGATGGGCAGGTAATCAGGGAAATCCGTGGTGAGGGTAATTTTTCCGTCTTCGCCGGGCTGGTGCGCTTCGAGGAAATCCGGAGGGAGGCCATCAAGCTCGGCTTTGTCGTCGACCGTGACGGTTTTGCCGCCCTCCTGCACATTGCGCCCGAAACTAAGGGCGGTGAGCGTGGCCTGATCCTGCAGTTCTCTGATCTTCCCGCGGGTGGCGTCATCTTTGTCGACGCCGGCGAGGCGATACTGCAGCAGCGTGCGGTCGAGGTAGTGCTTTGTCGCGGGATCGGCCGCGCTCGCGTCAATTTGATACAGTGCCTGATACACATCCCGATTCAGCGAGAGCTCGACGCCAGCCTGGGAGATTTTCTGTAACAGTTCCTGTGCTGTATCCCGCACCGACTTCTCCGCGTAAACGCTGTGGATGAGGCCGGTGAGCGAGCCGACCGCGGCCAGCTCGGCTACGGCGTCGTCGTAAGCGCGCAGAGTACTTTCTATGGTGCGAGGGCCACTGGTGCTCCCAAGACGTTCGACGGCCTGGCGATGTCGGAGCAGACGCTCCTCAACCCAGGCTTCGAGAGCCTTGGAATCGACTGAACCGGTTCCGGAGGGGTTCCAGGGGTAGACGAGCGCAGATGTGGCGGAGTCAGAAACCGGCGCGGGCATGAAAAATCCTCTACTGGCAGACTATCGCAGCCGCCGGTGGGTATCGCTCGAGAGGAATTGCGAAATCAGGCGGCTTCTTCGCCACGGCGCATGGCGGCGCGGGCAAGCTCACGCTCAGCAAGGGTGGGCGTACGGCCCTTTTGCCGGTAGAGCCGGAAGAGCAGCGCAATGTAATCGACAGCGACGCGCAGGTTCGCTTTGCTGGCGCCGGCGTGGCGGCGGCCGAAGGTGAAGGGAACCTCGACCACCGAGCGAATTTCTGCGCGGGCGAGGATTTCGAGCAGAATCTTGAAGCCGGTTTTCCGCAGCTCGATGCGTTCGATGCACTCGCGGCGCACCATGAAGAAGCCCGACATGGGATCGCGGGCGCGAATGCCGGTGCGCTGCACAGGATGCGTCATCCAGATGGCCATGCGGGAGATGAGCTGGCGCAGCACCTTCCATCCGCGCATGCACCCGCCGCAGGCATAGCGGCTGCCGACCGCGAGATCGGCGCCACGGTCCATCTCGGCCAGCAGTTTCGGCAGCAATTCCGGGGGGTGCTGCAGGTCGGCGTCCATCACGGCGAGCACATTCGCATCAGTTTCAGCCCAGCCGCGCACCACCGCGCCGGCGAGACCGCGCTCGCAGGTTCGCACAATGAGGCGAATGCGAGGGTCGTGCCGGGCCAGCTCCCCGACGATCGCGTCGATGCCATCGCGACTCTCGTCGTCCACTACAATCACTTCATAGGGAAGATCGCAGGGGTCGAGCGACGCGCGCACGCGTTCGAGGAGGGGTTTTATATTGCGGGCTTCGCGGAGGGTGGGAATGACAAGCGCTAAGCCGGGCGAGCACGGAATCGCCTTGCAGGGTTTCGCCTTTTCTCCGCCCTCGAACAGTTGCGGAGGATTCGTCATGCAGGAATCCATGTCTTCCGTGGAGTGACGCGAAAAATCTTGAAAAGTTTCGGCTGGAACAAGAACTTCATCCTGCTGACGATGATCGGCGCTGGATCGCTGCTCGTCGAAGGATACCATCCTGGAGTCGAGGACGATGCAGTCTATCTTTCTGCGATCCAGCGGCGCCTTCATCCTGGGCTTTATCCGCACGATTTTGCTCTGTTCACGCGGCAAATGCAGGCCAGCGTTTTCGATAAGCTGATGGCCGCGTGGGTTCGGTTATCGCACATTCCCGTCTCGGTCTCCGAGATGGCCGGCCAGCTTCTGGCGGCGTTTTTCCTGTTGTGGGGATGCTGGGCGCTGGCGCGGCGCTGCTTCTCATCTGCCGCCGGACAATGGGCGGGCGTTGCGCTGGTTGGCGTGCTGTTCACTCTGCCGGTGGCGGGCACGGCGCTTTACATCTTCGATCAATATCTGCACCCGAGGGCGATCGCGACCGGACTTATTCTCTGGGCCATTGTGCTGGTTCTGGAGCGGCGCACCGCATTTGCGTGCGTGGCGCTGGCCGCCGCGGTGCTGGTGCATCCCATCATGGGTGTTTTTGGCGTCTCCTATTGCGCCATGCTGTGGATCGCGGGAATACGCTCGAAGCGGGCGGTGAGCGATCGCAGGAATGAGCGCAGCCCGGCGGCTACGGTCGCGATGGGGATTGCGCCGTTGTGGATTTTCGAGGGGCCGTCTGCCGCGTGGAGGCAGGCGCTCGACACACGCGACTACTACTTCATCGCGCGCTGGACCTGGTACGAGTGGCTGGGCGCGATTGCACCGATTTTCATTCTGTGGGCGATGGCGCGCTGGGCGCGGCGCGCGGATCGACCGGTGATGGCACGGCTGGCCGGATGCGCGGCGTTCTTTGCTGCGTTCCAGCTGGCCGCAGCCTGCGTGGTGCTGCTGACGCCGGGCCTGATTCGGCTGACGCCGATGCAGCCGATGCGGTATCTGCACCTGGTCTACATTTTTATGGCGCTGCTGGGCGGCGGGCTGATCGGAGAGAAGCTGCTGCGCGGTCACGTTTGGCGATGGGTCGCGCTTTTTGTGCCCCTGGCGCTGGGGATGTTTGTGGCGCAACGGCGGCTTTTTGCGGGCACCGAGCATATTGAATTGCCGGGCGTCGCGTCCCACAATCCGTGGCTGCGCGCGTTTGCGTGGGTGCGGGAGAATACACCGACGGATGCGTATTTCGCGCTCGATCCTTATTACATGCAGCTGCCGGGCGAGGACTACCACAGCTTCCGGGCGCTGGCTGAGCGCAGCGAGCTGGCGGATGCGGTGAAAGATGCGGCGGTAGCGACGCAGGTTCCGGACCTGGCGCCGCTTTGGGAGAAGCAAACGCAGGCGGCCGCGGGCTGGCAGCATTTTCAGAAAGCAGGATTTTCTGCGATTGCAGCGGGAGTTTGGCGTCAACTGGATCGTGGTGCAGGGGCCGGGCGTCGAAGGGCTGGTGTGCCCGTATAGGAATGATGCCGTTGCGGTGTGCAAATTGTGATTCGTACTGATATTTGTTACAGAATTTTCTTTCCGAAGGCCGAGGAGATGAGTTCGACGGCCAGATCGGCGGTGCGATTGTGCTCGTCGATGACGGGATTGACCTCGACCACTTCCAGCGAAAGCATGCGACCGTGGTCGGCAATGATTTCCATGGCAAGGTGGGCTTCGCGGTAAGTGGCTCCGCCGCGCACGGGGGTGCCGACACCGGGGGCGTCTTCAGGGTCGATCCAGTCCATATCCAGCGAGACATGATAGCCGGCGGTGCCACGGCCAGCCGCGCGCAGAGCCTCTTCCATCACCGCGCGCATGCCACGTTCGTCGATGTCGCGCATGGTGTAAACCTCGGTGATGCCGGCGCGGCGGATGTTTTCCTTCTCCGCGGGATCGATGTCGCGGACGCCGATGAGGACGGCGTTTTCCGGCTGCACCTTGGGCGAGAAGCCGAGGATATTGGCCAGCGGCTGGGGTTCGAGTCCGACGAGGGCCGCGAAGGGCATGCCGTGCACGTTGCCGCTGGGTGAGGTGGCCGGAGTGTTCATGTCGGCGTGGGCATCGATCCAGATGAGGCCGATTTTTTGGTTTTGCTTGCGGTAAAACTCGGCAACGCCGGAGACAGTACCAGCTGCGACGGAGTGATCACCGCCGAGGATGACGGGCGTCATGCCTTCGGTGAGCGATTTGAGGACCATATCGGCCGCGCGGGTGCAGGTGTCGGTGATTTCCTTCAGGTAGCGGGCGCTTTGATGGCCGGAGGATTTTGTTTCCGCAATAGCGACGCTGATGTTGCCACCATCGCGAACTTCGTGGCCGAGGGATTCCAGGCGGGCTTCGAGCCCGGCGACGCGCACGGCGGAGGGACCCATGTCCACGCCACGACGCGATGCACCGAGGTCGAGGGGGACGCCAATGACTTTGATCTTGCGCGGGGGCAGGGCCTGCACGCCGCCGTAGATCGTGGCAACCGGAGCAACTCCGGAGAGCGCCTGGGTGCTGTCTCGCTGGTTCTTGGCATATACCGTTACGGGTAGATGCGGTTCAGCGTGCGGGCGAATGGGATGGTTTCCCGGACGTGATCGAGGCCGCAGATCCACGCGACCGCGCGCTCGATGCCCATGCCAAAGCCCGAATGCGGAACCGAACCGTACCGCCGCAGATCGAGATACCACTGGAAGGCATCGATTGGCAACTGGTGCTCCTCGATACGCTTCTTCAGCAGATCGTAGGAGTGAATGCGCTGCGAGCCGCCAATGATCTCGCCGTAGCCTTCGGGCGCGAGCACGTCGACGCAGAGCGCGTACTTCGGGTCTTCGGGGTCCGGCTCCATATAGAAGGCCTTCACGGCGGCTGGATAGCGATGCACCATGACCGGGCGGTCGAACTGCGAGGAGATGTAGGTCTCGTCGGGGGAGCCGAAGTCGTTGCCATATTCGAAGGGCTGCTCGATCAGGCCTTTTGCGTGGGCGTCGTTGAGCATCTTCACGGCTTCGTCGTAGCGCAGGCGGGGGAAGGGCGGCTTCACGGCTTCGAGCTTTGTGGTGTCGCGGGCGATGGTTTTCAGCTCGGCGGCGCGCTTGGTGAGCACCTGGGCGACGATGGCGCTGATGAAGTTTTCCGCGAGGCCCATGAGGTCGTCGAGGTTGGCAAAGGCCCACTCCGGCTCGACCATCCAGAACTCGGTGAGGTGACGGCGGGTCTTCGATTTTTCGGCGCGAAACGTGGGACCGAAGGAATAGACCTTGCCCAGGGCCAGCGCGGTGCTTTCGATGTAGAGTTGCCCACTCTGCGTGAGGTAGGCTTCCTCGCCGAAGTATTCCACGGGAAACAGCGTGCTGGTGCCTTCGCAGGCGGCGGGGGTGAGGATGGGCGGATCGGTGAGGATGAAGCCGTTGTCGTCGAGGAAATCGCGCGCGGCCTTGATAATTTCGGCGCGGATGCGCAGGATAGCCGCCTGGCGCGGGGTGCGCACCCACAGATGGCGGTGCTCCATGAGGAAGTCGGTGCCATGTTCCTTGAGCGAGATGGGGAAGGGGTTGTCTTCGGGGACGCGCTGGATGACTTCGATATTTTCGACGTCTAATTCGTAACCGCCGGGTGCACGTTTATCGGCACGCACCTTGCCGGTGACGATGACGGAGGATTCCTGGGTGAGGCCTTTGATTGTCTCGAAGACTTCCGGCGTCACTGCGGCTTTGGGCACGATGCCCTGAATGGTTCCGCTGCCGTCGCGGAAGATGGGAAACAGCAGCTTGCCGCTCTCGCGCAGGTTGTAGAGCCAGCCGTGGAGGGTTACGGTCTGCCCTTCGTGGGCGCCGATGCCGGCAATGGTGGAGAGGGGGGCATTTGTCGCCGTCTCGGTTACAGTTGCAGTTTTGTCTGACATAAGCCGCCTCTACTTTGCGCTTGCGTCTATCTTTGCGAAGGTTTGTTTCGCTTTTTCGCCGACAGCTTCGACCGAGTCGCCCAGCGAGTAGTGAATTTCGAGCACTCCGGCGGGCGTTTGCGGTGCGGATTTCAGTCCGGTGAAGGTTTCATCCCAGTTGATGGTGCCGTCACCGGGCCAGAGGTGCGTATCTTTGTCGCCCTTGTTGTCGTGGATGTGCGAGGAGCGGATGTGCGGGTTGAGTTCCGACAGGGCCGCGGGAACGCCATCGCCCAGATGGGCGTGGCCCACGTCGAGGCAGACACCGATGTCGCGGAAGTGGCCTACAGTGAGGATTTCGACGAGGTGGGCGGGGCGGGCCACGTCGCCCTGCAGATTCTCGACCAGCAATTTGACGCCGAGGGGGCTGGCGAATGCGTGCAGATGCTCGAGCGCGGTGATGGAGTCGTCCAGCGCCCGCGGTCCCCACATGTCTTCGCGCTCGCCGAGGTGGAGGATGAGAAAGCGGAAGCGAATCTGCTCCGCGACTTCGAGGGCGCGCTTGATCTCGTCCATCGCGTCGATGCGGTGACTTTTATCGGGATGAATGACGTTGACGGCTGGCCCGCCACCGCGACCCATCTCTGCATCGGCGTACAGCGGGGCGTGCATGGAAAACGCCTCAACGGAATTGCTGCTGAACCATTCAGCGAGCTCGCGGATGTGGGGGCGGCTGGTGTAGTCGAAGTGCTGGCGCGCGGCAAACAGCTCCACGCCCTGCGCTCCGGCGCGGGCAAAAACGTCGAGAAGCCCAGGATGCAGCCGGTGATTCAGAAAGACGTGCGAAGAAATGGCCTTCAGCATGGATGAGAACCGGGAATAGTTGTGCTTCTATCTTCTCATCCCGCGCGCGAACCACCGGGTGGGCGGCGGTTCGCGACGGATGAGCTGCGGTCCCGGCTATTCTGGTGCGGCTTCTTCGCCCTTCACGGTGACGCTGATGTGCGCGGTGACTTCGCGGTGCAGCTTGACGGGAACGTGGAATTCGCCGGTGGACTTGAGGGACTCATCGAGCTGGACCTTACGGCGATCGATGTTAAAGCCCTTGGCGGCCAGCTCCTGCGCAATGTCGGACGAGGTGACCGAACCGAAAAGGCGGTCGTCTTCGCCGACTTTGCGGGTGAAGACCAGGGCTACGGTGTTGAGCTGGGTGACCAGCTGCTCGGCCTCGGACTTTTCTTTCGCGGAGCGGCGCACGGCGGCGGCCTTCATCTGGTCGATGACGGCTTTGTTGGCCGGGGTGGCCTCCATGGCCAGGTTTTTGGGCAGCAGGTAGTTGCGGCCATAGCCGTCGGCGACCTTGACGACGTCGCCGCGGTTGCCGAGATTCGAGACGTCTTCTCTGAGAATCACTTCCATTGCAATCTCCTGTGGCGGCACGAGGCCGCCAGCGATGAGGCGGTCAGCGCTAAACCGGTCAGCGATGATCCGGCCAGCGAGAGCGCCGCCTGCAGAACTAGAAACGCGCCGCGAACGGCAGCAAGGCGATGTTGCGCGCCTGCTTGATGGCGCGGCTCAGACGCCGCTGATGGGTTGTGCAGACGCCGGTGAGGCGCCGCGGCACAATCTTGCCGCGCTCGGCCACAAATCCCTGGAGGAGCCGGACGTCGCGGTAGGAGATGGCGTCAATCTTCTCCGTGCAGAACTTGCAGACCTTTTTGCGGCGGAAAAATTTGCGCCCACCGGGACCGCCAGGGCCACCGGGACCGCGTCCGCCGGGACCCGAACGTGGTCCGGAAGGAGCGTCGGGGCGCGAGGGTGAGGATGTCGTTGCTTCGTCAGCCATTTTCTATTTCCTCCGGCCGGCGCTCGAGGGCGGCGGCCAAAATTTTCAGAATCTTTGGGGTCAGGCGCTGGCCTGGGTCGTGGTTTCCGCGGGAGCAGGCGCAGCCTCTGCCGGCGCTGCAACGGGGGCGGGAGCCGGTTCTGCCACAGGCGGTGGAGCAGCCGGGATCGCGCTGAGCTTCTTCTTCGTCGCGCGGATGGCACGCACCTTGGCCAAGCGCTTATCTTCTTCGTCCATACGCACGGTGATGAACTTGATCACCGGCTCAGAGACGCGCAGGCGGCGCTCCAGCTCGGCAATCAGCACGCCATCGGCATCGATGGTGAGCAGAACGTAATTGCCGTCGTTGAATCTCCTGACCATGTAGGCGAGCTTGCGCTTGCCCAGCTTCTCAGTCGAACGAATCTTGCCGCCGCCGGTGGTGACCGTCTGCTCAAGACCGGCAATCAGCTTGTCCAGATCTTCGTCGGCCACATCGGGCCGCACGATAAACATCACTTCATAGAAACGTTGCATCGTTTGCTTCTTCCTTCCGGGCCAGAGGCTCCGGTAACAAATTCGCTTCCTTCATTCTTTACTTCGCCGCCGGGGCGTCTCCGGGGTTTTCCGGATCCCTGCGGTTGAACTCGTTCATGGCGACAGTGATGCCTCTTGCCACCACTGTCTCTACAGCGCGTGCGACGCGATCCAGCACCGGATCGATGGCCGTCAAATCCCGTTTGCTCATCGGGGTCAGCAAATAATCCTTGCCGCGCCGAAAAGCTTCTTCCTGCACACCCGGTTCGGGTCCTACACCGATCCGGATCCGCCACCACTCGTCCGTTCCCAAACCACCCGAGACCGAACGCGCTCCGTTATGCCCCGCCGGGCTGCCTCGCTCGCGAATTCGTAACTTCCCGAGTGGCAAATCCAGCTCGTCGTACACCACCAGCAGGTTCTGCGGGAGATCGATGTCCAGTTCGTCCACCAGATCTCCCACCGCGAGCCCACTGAGGTTCATCCAGGTCTCCGGCTTGGCCAGGATTACCTCCCGGCCGGCCATGCGAACCTTTGCTGTGAGCGCGCGGCAGCGGCGATTGACCACGTCCGCGTTGAGCTCACCGGCGATGCGGTCGATCGCCAGAAACCCCGCATTGTGCGGCGTGAACTGATACTCGATGCCCGGATTCCCGAGGCCGACCACCAGAAACGCGCCACCCTCCACTTACTTCTTGCCGCCTTTGTCGCCCTTTTCGGCGGCAGGTGCGGCAGCAGCCCCTTCCTCGGTTTCCTGCTTGCCCTTCTTCACGACCTCGGGCTCGGCAGGCGTCGCAGCTGCAGCAGCAGCCTCGGCATCCGGCGTCGGAGCCACTTCTTCCTTCACAGACGTGATGTGCGCAATGGGCGTGTCTTCCGGCGTGAGGAACTTCAGCTTGCCACCGTGGGGAAGATCGGAGACGCGCAGCACCACGCCAAAAACCAGGCTGGTGACGTCGATCGGAATGTTGCTAGGAATATCGCTCGGCAGGCACTCGATTTCGACCTCGCGCAGCGTCTGATCGAGAATGCCGCCCTGGGTCTTGACGCCCTCGGCCAGGCCGGTGAGCTGGATGGGTACCTCGACGCGGATGGGCTTATCGAGCGCGATGCGCTTGAAGTCGATGTGGATGAGCTTTCCCTTGATGGGCTCGTATTGCCAGTCGACAATCATCACTTTGGCGGTGGAGCCGGAAACTTCGAGATCGAAGATGGTGTTGTGGCCGGTTTCGGAATGCAGAATCTTCTGGATCTGCTTGGGGTCGACTTCGACCGCCACGGCCGGCTCGGCAGCTCCATAGACCACGGCGGGCACTTTGCCTTTGGCGCGGACGCGGCGGGCTGCATTCTTGTTGAACTTGCCCTCGCGGGGTACGGCATTAACGATTTCCTGAGTGATCATGACCTTTTCCTCTCGGGCACGGTGAACCAGCTACCAGCTGCCAGCCATCAGCTGTCAGCTTGAATCCGGTCTTCCGCTCCCTTCTGTACGGTCCGCGTCGCGGCGGGCCGCCAATGATTGTCGTGCAACTCGCTAAAAGCCAATGGCTGATAGCTAATGGCCGCATTTAACTGAACAGCGTGCTCACGCTGGTTTCCATGTGAATGCTGAGGATGGCCGCGCCCAGAAGGCCGGCCACTGAAAGAACTTTGATCTTTCCCGAATCACGGAGCCACTTGGCTTCGTCCTTGAGCGGGATCGAATCGGTAACGATGAGTTGTTCAAGCCTTGAGTTGGCAATGCGCTCGACAGCCTCGCCAGACAGGACGGCATGCGATGCGCAGGCGTAAACATGGGTGGCGCCCTGCTCCAGCAGCGCATCGACGGTTTTGACGAGAGTGCCGGCGGTATCGATGATGTCGTCGACGATGAGGCAGACGCGGCCTTTGACCTCGCCGATGACGTGCATCACTTCGGTGACATTGATATCGGTACGGCGCTTGTCGACGATGGCCATCGGTCTGCCTAGTTTGGTGGCGATGACGCGCGCTCGCTCCACGCCGCCGGCATCGGGAGAGACGACGGTGATGTCGGGAAGATTGAGCTCGCGGATGTAGCCGACCATGACCGGACTGGCAAAGAAGTGGTCGACGGGGATATTGAAGAAGCCCTGAATCTGCGCGGCGTGCAGGTCCATGAAGAGCGCGCGGTTGGCGCCGGCAGTGGTCATGAGATCGGCGACCAGCTTGGACGAGATGGCGACGCGGGGACGGTCTTTGCGATCCTGCCGCGCGTATCCGTAATAGGGCACCACTACCGTGATCCTTCCCGCCGAAGCGCGTTTGAGCGCGTCGATCATGATGAGCAGCTCGATCAGGTGCTGATCCACCGGATAGCACGTGGGCTGGACGACGAATACGTCGGCGCCGCGCACGTTCTCGAGGAGCTGGAAATAAACTTCGCCATCGGCAAAGCGCTGCATGCGAGTCTCGCCCAGCGTGACGCCGATATGTTTGCAGATCGCCTCGGCCAGGTCGCGATTCGCGGTGCCCGAGAAAATCTTGAACCGCCGGTCTTCGTTGGAGACGCGGGAACGCCGCGTCTGCGTCTTCGGTTTCTGGTTTCCGTCGGTCTGAGCCACGGCCAGATTCGGCGTGGCCGCTCCTGCTGCTTCCATCGTGTCTGTCTTCACAAGATCCTCCAGCTGGTTTGCATGGCATCCTGTTGGTTATTTCGGCGATGTTGCTGCCGGGCCCGTTACAAATCTGGCTGGGCGACCAGGATTCGAACCTGGACAAAGTGCTCCAAAGGCACTTGACCTACCATTAGTCGATCGCCCAGTTACGAAAACTTCCTGAGAATCCTGCTCTCGACTTCTGGGTCCCCGGTCCGGCCCTCTTTTGGCCGGACTGGGCAGAAAGGCACTTGACCTGCCGTTAGTCGATCGCCCAGTGTTGCAAACTTCGGATCGAACCTGCCGCCCTTACTGCTCTATCATCGCCCGCCAGTATTCTTCGCGCGGCAATGTTCTGGTCCGCAACGAACGAATCCCGGCTTCGATGAGCCGCGCCTCGGCCGCCTCCGCCGCTGCCGTGGTTCCGTAGAGCCCGAAGAGGGCCGATCCGGAACCGGAGAGCGCCGCACAAACGGCTGCGTCCTCTGGGTTTCCGGAGCCCGCAAGAATGCGCTTGATATTTCCGAGAGAGGGATACTGCCGGAAAACGATCTCTTCGAAGTCGTTTTCGATCCCGGTTCGGACAAGCGCGAGAAGCGGATTTGACTCCGAATTCCCGGCGAGGTCGCCGCCCAATGCGGTGACACCGGAGGAGTGCGCGCCAACCCCGGCGGACATTCCCTCCGGAGGCCTCGACCCAAACGCCGAGGCGAGAGCTCGACTCAACGTAGTTAGTTTATCGGAGGCGTCGGGGGTGGTCAATGCGGCCTTGAGCGAGAGGCCGGGCGCAGGGCCGGAAGGCTGGGTGTGGAGGGCGTCCCAGTCGCGATAGGCCTGGGGCGTGGAGACTCCGACTTCGGGGAGGGCCAGGACACATTCGGTGGGTGGGATATCGGGCAAGGGCGAGACTTGCTCGCCGCGGCCCACGCCGAGGACGGTTCCGCCGATCAGAAATAGAGGCACATCGGAGCCTACTTCGGCGGCGATGCGGAACTTTTCCAGTCCGGGAAGCGCGGGGATTCCGCACGCGGCCAGCTCGCGCTCGATGCCGATGAGGGCCGCGACGGCATTGGCTGAGCCGGCGCCTATTCCGCCCTGGACAGGGAGGCGTTTTTCAATGTGGATGTGGATGGCGGCCGGAGTTTTCAGGGCGCTGAGCGCGCGCTCGGTCATCTTCCAGGCTGTGTTGCTGGCGTCGGTGGGGACGCGGTTGTCGCTGCTGGTGAGGCGGATGACGGTGGCCGCGGCGGGGCGGGCTTCGACGGTGACGAGGTCGTGTGCGGCGAGGGTCTGATAACACGTCGTGAGCGCGTGGAAGCCGTCGGGGCGCGGGGGTCCGATGGCGAGCCCCAGGTTGATCTTCGAAAACGAACGAACCGTCGTTGGCATTTCGAGTCGGCAGCGCGCGCTACAGGATGTACCGCGACAGGTCCTGGTTCTTCACGATGTCCGCGACCATCTGGCGCACGTATTCGGGATCGATGACCATCACTTTCTCGGTCCCGTTCGCCGTCTCGCGCTCGATGACCGGCAGCGGCGCTGTCGTGCCTTCGCCGACCGCGGCGAGCTCGACCATCGTTCCCTGATTCTTCGCGTCGCCCTTCTGCTGCGCGCGGGTCAGGTCGGGCGCCTGGAAGCTGATGTCGTCGAGCACGCGTTCCATGATGGTGTGCAGCCGGCGCGCGCCAATGTTTTCCGTGCCCTCGTTCACGCGGAAGGCGAACTGGGCCATTTCTGCGATGGCCTCGGGAGTGAACTCGAGCTTGAGCCCTTCGGTTTCGAGCAGCGCCGTGTACTGACGGACCAGCGACGACTTCGGCTCCGTGAGGATCCGCACGAAGTCCTCGACTGTGAGCGATTGCAGCTCCACGCGGATCGGGAAGCGCCCCTGCAACTCGGGGATGAGGTCGCTGGGTTTTGAAACATGGAACGCGCCCGCGGCAATAAAGAGGATGAAGTCGGTGCGCACCATGCCATAGCGCGTATTGACCGTGGTGCCCTCGACGATGGGGAGGATGTCGCGCTGGACGCCTTCGCGCGAGACGTCGGGACCGTGGCCGCCTTCGCGCCCGGCAATCTTGTCGATCTCGTCGAGGAAGACGATGCCGGAGCTTTCGACGCGCTCGACGGCGAGGCGAGTGACCTGGTCCATGTCGATCAGGCGGCCTTCTTCTTCCTGGACAAGATACTCAAAGGCATCGGAAACCTTCATCTTCCGCTTGCGAGTGCGCTGGCCGAAGATGTTGGGCAGCATGTCCTTGAGGTTGACGTCCATCTCCTCGACGCCCTGGTTGGAGATGATCTCGAAGGACGGGGTATTGCGCTCGCGAACGTCGATTTCCACCTGCCGCTCGTCGAGCTTGCCCTCGCGGAATTGCTGGCGGAGCTTCTCGCGGGTACGGTGGTGGGAGTCGCCGGAGGCTGCCGGTACGGGCAGGGTGATGGTGTTGCCGTCGATGGTCGGAGGTGCGCTGGGCGAGGAGCCGGCGGGCGGCTGCGCGGGAGGCGGCAGCAGGACATCGAGCAGGCGCTCTTCGGCGTTCATCTCGGCGCGATCTTCTACTTCTTCGAGCTTCTCCTCGCGCACCATGTCGATGGCGATCTCGACCAGGTCGCGCACGATGGAGTCGACGTCGCGGCCCACGTAGCCGACTTCGGTGAACTTGGAGGCTTCAATCTTGAGGAAGGGCGAGTTGGTGAGCTTCGCCAGGCGGCGGGCGATTTCGGTTTTCCCCACGCCGGTGGGCCCAATCATGATGATGTTCTTGGGCATGATCTCGTCGGCGAGATCGGGGGTGAGCTTCTGCCGGCGCATGCGGTTGCGCAGCGCGATGGCGACGGCGCGCTTGGCGGCCTTCTGGCCCACCACGTATTTGTCGAGCTCGGCGACAATCTCGCGCGGCGTCAGCTCTTCGAGCGACAGCTCCTGGTCTTCCGCCGTACCCGGTAAATAAATCGCCATCCTGCTCCTTAGGCTACGCGTGCAGCTCTTCGATCGTGATCTTGTCGTTGGTGTAAATGCAGATTTGCCCGGCGATCTTCAGCGCTTTCTCGGCGATTTCGCGCGCGCTCATCTGGGTGTTCTCCATGAGGGCTCGCGCCGCGGCGAGGGCGTACGAGCCGCCGCTGCCGATGGCGGCTATGCCCTCGTCCGGCTCAATTACGTCGCCGGAGCCGCTGATGAGAAATGTCTGGCTCAGGTCCGTCACCACCAGCAGCGCCTCCAGATTGCGCAGCATTTTGTCGGTGCGCCAGTCTTTGGCCAGCTCCACGGCGGAGCGGCCCAGGTTGCCGGCGTATTGCTCCAATTTGCTTTCGAAGCGGCTGAAGAGCGAAAACGCATCGGCGGTCGAGCCGGCGAACCCGGCGAGAATCTTGTCCTGGTAGAGGCGGCGAATCTTCTTTGCGGTGTGTTTGAAGACGGCTTCGCCCATGGTGACCTGGCCGTCGGCCGCCATCACGACGTAATTGTCGCGCCGCACACAAATGACGGTCGTCGACCGGACCCTCACCTGGCGAGCCGGCCCGTTAGCCGGTGCGATCTTTCGTCCGGCCGTGCGCCCAGCACCTTTTGCACTGACGGAAAAACGACCGCCCGAAGCGGCCGTTCCTGAAAACCTGCGATTCAACATGTCTTCAGCGAGTATATCGCAGCCATCCGTAACCACTTTGGCTCAGAACTTACGGTCCCACAGGAGCGATCTGAACTTTTCTGAGCTATCCTGCAACTGTCGGTCCTTGTAAGTCCCTTTCTCTTCGGAGCAATCGGATGTTCGGCCTCTCATTGCGCGATCCCCACGTGTACGGGACGATTGCCGTTGTGGTTGCGTGCCTCGGGGCAGTGATCACCTGGCTGGTTCTGCGCCGGCGGCCCAGCGCCGAGGAGATTGAGCGCGAGCGGCGGAGTCAGCTGGTTCGCGCCGGACGCATCATCGATGGGACCATCCTCGACATCACAGAGGTCGAAGGGACCGCCGAAGCCGGGCAGCCGCGCGAGATTCGTTTCATCCTCTATAAGTATGAGATTGGCGGGGTCGCGTACGAGTGCTCCCAGGAAGTGACTGCGCTGCGTGACCATGTGAACCCCGCAGAGCTGCGACTGAGCTTTCCCTGCTCGGTACGCTACGACATTCACCGCCCGGAAAACAGCATTGTGGTGGCAGAAAACTGGAGCGGCCTGCGCACCACGGCGGAGTCGGTCGCCACTCGCGCGACGCAAAAGGCTCGCAAGCCCCAGACCTCTGCCCCGGTACAGTAGAAGCGCCAACGCCCGCGATAAACTGATTCTGTATGCATGTTCATGGCGCCAGCACTACAGCCATGCAGCGGGTGCTGCGCCTTTCGCTCATTGCCACCATTGCGTACGTGCTGCTGACGCTCGCCGCTGGACTGCGCGCGCATTCGCTGGCTTTGGTCTCCGAAGCGGGTCACAATGCTTCCGACGCGCTGGCCATCGTGCTTTCCTTCGTGGCGGTGTGGTTTCAGACGCGCCCCGCCACCGACCAGAAGACCTTCGGCTACCAGCGGGCGGGCGTGCTGGCCGCATTTCTTAACGCATTAACGCTGATCGTGATCGCCGGCTGGATCGCGTTCGAAGCCGTGCACCGCCTCAGCCACCCGACCGTGGTGGAGCCGCGCATCATGATGTACGTGGCCGCCGCGGGCGTGGTGATGAACGGCCTCATCGCCGCGATGCTGTGGCGCGTGAGCCACGACGTGAACATCCGCAGCGTGTTTATTCACATGCTCGGCGACACCCTCTCGACGGCAGCGGTGATCGTGGGAGGCCTGGCGATTCTGCTGACGGGCAGCACCTGGATCGATCCAGCGCTCTCCCTTGCCATCGCCGCGCTCATCCTCTGGTCGTCGGTGGCAATCGTACGAGAGACTCTGAATATCCTGCTCGAAGGCACGCCGCGCGGCATTTCGCTGATTGAGATTCGCAGCACGCTCGCGGGTATCGCCGGCGTCGAAGATGTTCACGATCTGCATGTGTGGAGTCTGGGCTCGAACACCCACGCGCTGGCCAGTCACATCACCATTGCCGATATCCCGCCGTCGGAGAGCAACCTGATTCTGGACCGCATCAATGTCGTGCTGCGCGAGCGCTTCCGCATCCACCACACCACGCTGCAGTTTGAGCATGTGGTTTGCGAAGTGGCGCATGGCTGCCTGGTGTCAGTGGAAGAAGCAGAGGCCCATCACCACCATCATCACGGGCACCAGCACTAAACCTCATCCAGCTTTTCGTTTCAGGTCGTCCCGGCTTACGTCGTCCGGCACAAGGTTCGCCATTGAGGCGGCTTTCGCCAGCAGTGCGGCAGGACCGCTCATGACGAATTCCTCGTCTTCGCCTTTCAACAGCAGCCGTTCCCTGCCCTGCGCCAGCGCCAGGATTCTGGGCCGCGCCGGCAGACGATAGACGAACTCCAGCACAGCCCGGCAGTCGTCATCGGTGAGCGAGTAGCACAGCAGAACCAGGGCGAATGATTTGGCTTCCAGCAGGGTGAAAGCTTCCGGAATGCACTCGGCAAGCTCCACTTCAAAACATTTCTCAAGGACGAGTCTGCGGGTTCGGTTCAGAAGCGGATCGAGTCCGACACACAGCATTTCTGGCTTTCGACGCATCGTCACGCGTTGCCTCGTCCGGCGAGAAATTGCCGGTTTTCGTGCACGGCGTCAAAAGCCGCCAGCACCCTTTCCGGATAAACCGGGCCCATGGCATTGCATCCAAAAATATGGCCAGGGGATTCGGAAGTTTATAACCGGAATGGGGACCAACGGTCGGTCTAATACCGAACATATCTGTCTGATAGCGAACATAAAAATCCGGCGCAAGTTCATATAATCCGCAAATCGAAAGTCCCCAGGCATTCTTCAGCGACAACGACTTTTTGCCGGGATTCGGCACCTACTGTCCTTGCTCCTGAAGCGCGATGGAGCAAAATGGGCCAACATATCGATAATCTTTTTCTGGAGACACTTCCCCAGCCGTATCAGGATTCGTTTTGTTCCCGCCTCGAGGAGGTTTCTCTTCCCCCAGGCACCGTTCTGTACGAAGCCGAGCAGATTCCCCGCTACGCCTTCTTCATCACTTCGGGCCTTGCCTCCAAGATGGTCTCGATGTCGGACGGGCGCAGCGCCGAAATCAACATGACCGGAAATGAGGGCGTGGTTCCCTGCTACCACCTGCTGGGTGGAGAACCCACCGGGCCGGCGCGATGCGTCGTCCAGATGCAGGTGAGAGCTCTGCGCATTTCCTTTCCGGAACTGAAGAAGGAAGTGGAGCGATCCGAGCCCCTGCGGCAGCTGGTGATGAAATGCGCGCAGCGGCGCAGCATGATTCTGTCGCAGCTGACTGGCTGCAACCGCCTGCATGACGCCCAGGAGCGGCTGGCGCGCTGGTTGCTCACGGCGCACGATCTTACCGGCGCCGACAGCATTGCTCTCAACCAGGGACTTCTGGCCGACATTCTGGGCGCGCGCCGGACGACGGTCACGCTTGCTGCCGGCGCACTGCGGCGGCGCAAGCTGATCTCCTACCACCGCGGACATATCCAGATTCTGGATTACGCCCGGCTGAAGACGGTCGCGTGCGAATGCTACGCCACGGTGCGGAGCCTGTTTGCGAATTTCTACGGCTGACGGATATCAGGCCGCTGGCTGTCCGGACGAGTACGCGAGGGTGCGCGCCGGCAGAAACACGCGGATGCACGCTCCCTGCAGTTCCGGATCGCCGCTCTCGATGAGGCTGATAGAGCCACCGTGTTTCTGCACGATGCCCATGCTCACCCACAGGCCCAGTCCTGTGCCGTCGGCACCTTTGGTGGTGAAGAACGGCTGAAAGAGCCTCTTCGCGGATTCGGGGGAATGCCTGGACCGCTGTCCGCGACCTCAACGATGGCGCCTGCGCCGTCCAGTTCTGCTGCCTCGGCACGATCGATACGGATGCTGATGCGCCCGTGGGGACCCGCCGCTTCGATCGCGTTGGCGACGAGGTTGGTGAACACCTGGCGCAACTCGGCAGGGAAACCTTCGACCTCGAGCTTGCCCTTCATCTTCGTCTCCAGCTGGATGCGCTGGTGCTGCATCCGCCGGTCGAGCAGCAGCAGCACGCCCCTGATCAGATCGTCGAGATCGACGCGGATGGGAGCCTTCGGTTCGCGGTAAAGGCTGAGCATGGTGCGGCTGATCTGCATAGTCCGGCCCAGCTCCTGTTGTGCGAGGCGCAGAAATTCTCCGCGCCGCTGGGGATCGTCTTCCTGTTCGAGCAGAAAGTGCAGATTGGCAACTGAATCCAGCGGGTTGTGAATCTCGTGCGCAATGCTGGCGGCCAGCCTTCCGGCCACCGCCAGCTTTTCCGAGGCCACGAGCGCGCCCTGAATCCGGCGCTCCTCGGTGACGTCGCGGAACACCAGCACCACGCCGATCATCTTGCCGGAACTGCTCATAATGGGCGCTGCGCTGTCGTCGATGGCATATTCCCTGCCGTCGCGGGCGAGCAGCAACGTGTGATTCGCCAGACCGATGACCTGCTTCAGCCGGCGGACCTTATCGACCGGATTTTCCGAAGGCTGGCGCGTCTGCTCGTTGACGATCCGGAAGACCTTCGTGAGTGGCTGATTTCTGGCATCGGCGAGTGGCCAGCCGGTGAGCTTTTCCGCGACGTCGTTCATAAAGGTCACGCCGCCGTGGTTATTGCAGGCAATCACCGCGTCGCCAATGGACTCCAGCGTGGTCTGGAACCACTGCTGGCTTTCGTAGAGAGCATTCGAGCGCTCGGTGATTTCGGCAATGCGGCGCAGGTAGCTGGCGGAAATCACGCGAACGTGGTGGCGCGTAAACAGCGCGAGGATGATGCCGACGAGGATGGCAGACACGAACAGAGAAATCAGCTCGCGCCGCAGCAGCCAGCCGGCATGGCTGTACTGGTCGGCTCGCAAACTTTGCTCGTGGCGCAGCATCGTAGCCGTGGTGGCGCGAACGCCGTCCATTATGGCTTTGCCGCGCTCATTCATTCCGGCAGCGTTCAGAGATGCGGCATTTTGGTTGAGCACCGCGTTGGCGAAGCCCAGCCACTGGTTGTAGCGCAGTTCCAGATCGTCGATCGAGGCCAGCTGTGTAGTATCTGCAGCCAGCAACCCCCGCAGCGTCGCGAAATGAATCTGAATCGGGCCCGCCGCGGCCTTCCACGGATCCAGCATCACCGGGTCAGCGGTAAGCTGAAAGCCGCGCAGCCCGGTTTCCTGATCGATAAAGAGGTTTTGCAGCTCCTGTAACTGGGCGGTCACCTGATCGCTGTGGTCGAGTGCGCGCTGTGCCTCGGTGGCGGCTACAATCTGCCACACCAGGAAACCCGCCATCAGGACGAGCAGGAGAATGGGGAGAGTCACCAGCTGGCGCACGGTCCGATTGAACTCAGGAAGCTTCAAGCGGCTCCTCCGTGGACACTTCCCAGCGAGCCCCGGTCGCTCATTCCCAGCATCTGGCGCAGTTTATCGAGCAGCTCCAGCGGGCCCTCTCCTTTAAGCAGGGTCACATCCGCCAGGGTCACCACTTCAGCAGGCAAATTGATGTAAGCAGAGAGCAGCATGATGGGAACATCCGGCCGTTCCCGGCGCATGGTCTCTGCAACAGCGCCGCCATCCATCTCCGGCATGTAGTAATCGAGCACAACGCCGTCGATCGAATTGCCGCGGAAGAGCGTTAAACCTGTGGGGCCATCGATGGCGGTGAGCACGTTGTAACCGGCGCGCTCGAGGACAGCCTTGCGAATCTGGAGACCAAGAGCCTCGTCGTCGATGCACAAAATGGTCGGAACCGGCACGGACCCTGCTCGTCTGCCGGGACCCGGGTCAGAAAATGACGCCTCAGTTTTCCGGGGCCCTGGGGATAATCTGGGGAACAACGTTGACCGAAGTATAACACCCGGAAATCGGCGCAAAGCGCAGTATCTGAAGGGGCAAGGCTGCCATTTTCCGCCACAAAAGTTGTAACCGAGATGGATTTCCGCCGGTGTTTGAGGCCGAAGTTGCCGGTCCCGAATTAACACAACTTTTGCAATCTGTTTGCCTGGCAAAGTTTAGGCTGAGGGCGGAACGCGCCACTTCACCGATGGCGCGCGGAAAGGACCCTTCGCTGTGAGCCAGACTGTCTTCGTGCTGGAAGATGACGCGGATATCGCTCGCCTGATTCAGCATCACCTTGAGGCCGCGGGCTTCCCGGCCCGCATCTACGCGACTCCTGCGAACCTGATTCCCGAAGCCGAGCGTCAGGCTCCCGCGTTGTTCCTTCTCGACATTATGGTTCCTGGTGGCGATGGGCTCGACGTCTGTCGCCGTCTGCGCAATCACCCTGCGCTGAGCGCGATTCCCATCATCTTTGTGACCGCTCGGGCCGGAGAAAACGACCGGGTTCTCGGTCTCGAGCTGGGCGCCGACGATTACATCACCAAGCCCTTTGCACCGCGCGAACTGCTGGCGCGCGTCAAGGCTGTGCTGCGGCGCTTTGAACGGCCGTCGGCACCCTCGGCCATCTCGTTTGAAGAGGTTGAAATTGACGCGAGCGCGATGCAGCTGCGCGTACGCGGCACCCTCACCACCACCACGGCGACGGAATTCCGTCTGCTGGACTACCTGGCGCGCCATCCCGGTCGCGTTTTCAGCCGCGACCACCTGCTGGACGCCGTATGGGGGGACGCACGCTTCGTCACCCCGCGGTCGGTGGACGTATACGTGCGCCGCATCCGCGAGAAGATTGAAACCGACCCCGAGAATCCGCGCTATCTTAAGACCGTACGCGGAGCCGGCTACCGCTTCGAGATCCCTCGCGCTGGCGAGCGCGCCGCGGTCTGAACGCCGGCGCTGCGGGAGGGTGCATGACCATTCCGGAGCTTTTTCAAGCAGCGTTCGACGAGGAAATGCCCAACACGCGCCGGCTTCTGGAGCGCGTTCCCGAAGCCAGTTTTTCCTGGAAGCCTCACGAAAAGTCGATGACGCTTGGGCGGCTGGCATCGCATATTGCCGAACTGCCTGCCCGCTGCGCCTCCATCATCGACACGGACCAGTTCGTCAGGCAGCCAGGAACACCGCCCTGGATCGCCGGGTCGACCGCTGAGCTGCTGGAGAGATTTGACGCAACCAGCGCCGTAGCTGGGCGTGCTCTCGCCGGCCTTCGCGAGGATCAGCTGGCCGTCGTCTGGTCGATGAAAATGGGTGACCGCACCCTGGCTTCACTGCCACGGGCGTCCGCGCTGCGCCGCGTCTTTATGGACCACCTCATCCACCACCGTGCACAGCTGGGCGTGTACCTGCGCCTGCTCGACGTGCCGATTCCCGGCATGTTCGGGCCCTCGGCGGACGACCAGCGGTGAGGCTGGCCCCGCTCAAACGATGCTTCACGCGATAATGGTACGACCCAGGATGGTCGCGTGACAGGCAGAGTCTTCTCCAAACTGCTGTTCTCGTTTGTCGTGGTGCTGTGCATTGCCACGGCCGTCCTCGATTTTTCGTTCCGCAACATCGTCGCTCACTCGCTGCATGAAGAAGCCCGTGTCGCGCTGCTCGGCCCCCTGCAGCAGGCCGCCGCGCTGCACATTCTGCGCCGCGATCTGCTGACCTCGTCGCTGATTTCGCTGGTGCTGGCGATTCTGGTTTCCGCGTGGCTCGCGCATCGCATTGCCGGGCGTCTGCGCCGGATCGTCGATTTCTCCGGCCGCATCGCTGCCGGCGATTTCACTGCCCGCATCGAGGCCCACGACAGCGACGAAATCGGCGAGGTGGCGCGTGCCCTCGATGCCACCGCCAGCCGCCTCGAAGAATCCTTTCGCGCTCTGGAAAGCAAGCAACGGGAGCTGGCGGCGCTGCTTGATTCCATGCAGGAAGCTGTGGTCGCTGTGAACGCTTTCGGCCAGGTGAGCTGGTCCAATGCCGTGATGCAGCGCATTGCGCCTGGAGCGATTCGGGTGGGCAAATCGCTGGTGGTGAGCGTCCGCGATCCGGATATCCTCAGCTGTGTCGACGCCGCGGTGCGCGAGCGCCGCATCGGCGTGGGCCGTGCCATTTCACTCGTTCCCGGACGCGCTTTTGAGGTCAGCGCCGCGCCTACGCCCGATGGTGGCGCTGTGGCGGTGCTGCACGACGTCACCGAGATCGAGCGCGCCGAGAAGACGCGCCGCGACTTCATTGCCAACGTCTCGCATGAGCTGCGCACCCCGCTGACGTCGATCTCCGGCTACGTGGAAACGCTGCTCGAAGACGAGATGGATCTGCCCGAACATGCACGGGAATTCATGACCATCATCCGGAAGAACGCGCGCCGCGTGAATCGGCTTACTGAAGACCTGCTCGCGCTGGCCCAGGTCGAATCCGGCGAGCACAAGCCGCGCGTGCAGCCGGTTCGCGCGTCGGCGCTGGTCGAGGACGCCATCGAATCGCTCGCCGGCATGGTGGTTGAATCGGGCGTCGCGCTCGAGGCCGGCGAAAGCAGCGATGACCTGGTGCTTGCCGATGTCGATGCTATGACTCAGGTATTTGGCAACCTGATCGAAAACGCGATGAAGTACGGAACCTCAGGCCGACGCGTGGTGGTTGGTGCGCATCGGCTCGAGGATGCGGTCGAATTTTACGTCCAGGACTTCGGCCAGGGCATGGCGGAAGAGCACCTGAACCGCATCTTCGAGCGCTTTTACCGCGTGGACAAGGCTCGCTCGCGGGAATCCGGCGGCACTGGCCTTGGCCTGGCGATTGTGAAGCACATCGTGATCGCGCACGGTGGCACGATTCGCGTCGAGAGCGAGTTGGGTGCCGGCGCAAAGTTCCTCTTCACGCTGCCGTTGGCGCCTGTCGTTACGCCCGACTTCCAGCCGTCAAATCAGCCGGTAGCCGGTAGCCGGTAGCCGGTGTTGGTACCCCCTGTTTTGTGCAAGTGTTGAATCTGGGGTAATTACAAAGGGCCTCAAAGTGCAAGCGTCAGAAAACAAAGCAGTTGCGACACGACCTGATGTGTAAGTGTTTGAAAAGACGGCCGGTAGCCGGTGGCCGGTGAAGTCTAAGGCGTCGTCGGCGATCGTTGGCGATGTCAAAGAGCGGTGCTGCTGGTTTGGCCTAGGCCGGGAAGGAAAGAGGTCTGCCCGCAGGTTTCGCGGACAGAGATTTCCCTCTTCCTAGGCTAGCGGCTTCAGAGGGGAGATCAAGGGGAATCGAAGGGGCGGACGGTACGGAGGTACTGGAGGGTCGCCAGATGCCCCAAACCTTCCCGATTTGGCGAAGATGGGTTCCGGCAGGGGCTAAAGCCCACTTTCTTCCTGACCGGTTCGGCACGAGTAAACTCGTGCCCTGATACAAAAGCGGGATCTGGATGAAACAGGTTTCGCGCGGGGAAATGCAGGTCCTTCGACTCGCGTCTGAATTGTTTGTTGCGCTCCAAAAGCGAGCGCAACGATTCGGATGCTTCGCTCGGGATGACAGAGTTTTCGTGTTGGCCCTGGATGGTGGTTGGGCGAGATTCGAATGGCCTACGATATCCACCCGGTGCGGGCCGGGAGCCATTCTGACCTTTTCTGAGGCGGTTTCGGGGGGAATCACCCTACAATGGAGTATGCCCTCGAGGACGGTTCATGCTGTTTGCTCGCACGACTGCCCCGATGCCTGTGGGGTGCTGGTCACCATTGACGAGACAGGCCGGGCGACGCGGATGCGCGGCGATCCGAGCCATCCGGTCACGCGCGGGTTTCTTTGCGGCAAAGTAGCAAAATACCTCGACCGCGTTTACTCGCCGGACCGGCTGCTTTATCCCATGCGGCGGCGTGCCGGAGTTGCGAAGACTGCCCTGCCGCACGGACGTGAGGCGGAAGCCTTCGAGCGCATTTCGTGGGACGAGGCGCTGGACACGATCGCCACGCGGCTGCAGGCTGTCGCCGAGGAGTATGGACCGGAATCGATCCTGCCGTATTCCTATGCGGGCACGGTGGGCGTTCTGGGGTACGGATCGATGGACCGGCGGTTCTTCCATCGGCTGGGGGCCTCGCAGCTGGACCGCACGATCTGCGCGGAGACCGGCGGCCAGGCAATGGTTTCGGTCTACGGCATGAAGCTCGGGACCGAGCCTGAGGCGTTCGCGCAGGCGAAGCTCATTGTGGCGTGGGCCGCGAACATCCACGGCAACAATATTCATCTGTGGCCCTTCGTCGAAGAGGCGCGGCGGAAGGGCGCGAAGCTAATCGTGATCGATCCTTACGCTACGCGTACGGCACGGGCCGCGGACTGGCACATCTCTATTAATCCGGGCACCGATTCCGCGCTGGCGCTTGGAATGATGAACATCATCATGCGCGACCGGCTCTACGACCGGGATTACGTGGCGCGCTGGACCTGCGGCTTCGACGAATTGCGCGAGCGGGCGGCGGAATATCCTCCGGATCGCGTCTCCGCGCTCACCGGCATTTCCGTCACAGACATCGAACGCCTTGCGCACGAGTATGCGACGACGACGCCTGCGGTGATTCGCCTGAACTACGGCGTGCAGCGGTGCGACAACGGCGGCGCGGCGACGCGTGCGATCGCGATGCTGCCCGCGCTGATCGGCTCCTGGAAGCAGTACGGCGGCGGCCTGCAGCTTTCGACCAGCGGGGCGTTCAAGTGGGACAAGGCGGCGCTGGAGCGTCCGGATCTGATGGAAGCCAGCCCGCTGGGCCGCGAGGCGCGCATCGTGAATATGTCGGTGCTGGGCGATGCGCTCACCACGCTGGGCAGCGATCCTAAGGACGGACCGGCTGTGCACGCGCTCTTCGTTTACAACTCCAACCCGGCCGCGGTGGCGCCGGATCAGTCCGCGGTGCTGGGCGGGCTGGCGCGTCCGGACCTTTTCACGGTGGTGCATGAGCAGTTCTTCACCGACACGGCTGACTACGCCGACATTGTGCTGCCGGCGACGACTTTCTTCGAGCACAAGGATTTTCAGGGCGCGTATGGGCACTACTACGTTCAGCTGTCCGAGCAGGCCATTGAGCCGCTGGGCGAGGCGCGCTCGAACGTGTGGCTGTTCTCGCAGCTAGCCCAGCGAATGGGATTCACCGAGGCATGCTTTCACGACACGCCGGACGAGATGATCGCGCAGGCCCTTCGCGCGGATGATCCGGAGAGTCAGCATCCGTGGCTGGCGGGCATTAGCGAGGAGACGCTGAAGGCGGCCGGGGGCGCGCAGCGGCTGCGCTTTGCCAAGGACGAGAGCGAGCGCTTTCTGCCTTTTGCGGAAGGACCTTTTCCGACGGCGAGCGGGCGCATCGAGTTCTACTCGGCGACGCTGGCGGCGCAGGGCGCGGACCCGCTGCCGGGATTTGTTCCCGCGCCGGAATCGCGCCACACGGCGGAGCGGGAACGCTATCCGCTGGAGTTTTTGCCGCGCAAGGCGGACAACTACATGAACTCGACGTTTCCCAATTTGCCTGGCCACTGGCAGATGGAATCGCAGTTCAACGGTGTGCTGGAAATGCATGCCGATGACGCCTCGGCTCGCGGCATCGCCGACGGCGACGCTGTCGAGATCTTCAACGACCGCGGCGGTCTTTCTCTGCGCGCTCACGTGAACGGCAGCGTTCGCCCAGGTGTGGTGGCCGGGCGGCTCAACTGGAACAAGCTCTCGGCTGGAGGCCACAACGTCAACCTTCTCACCTCGCAGCGGCTCAACGATATCGGCGGAGGACCGGTCTTCTACTCGGTGCTCGTTGACGTTCGCAAGTCTCCCGCGTCCACAACAAAAGCGATCTGACTTCGATAAACTGATCGCAATTCTCCCCCACTACATTCCTGGCCAGCGCCAACGAGCAGGGATGGGAGAGTGGAATGATGGTGCTGTCGACGAGTGCGCCGGAATTCGCCGATTTTTGCTGTGCCTTCTTTGGCCTTTCGCCTGCGACCGACCCCGCGGTGCGCGCGAATCGCGCTGATATAATCGCCTTTTCCCATAGACGGCCCGATTTTGAGCAGTGAGGGTGTGCATATTTTTTCCGTGAACTTCTGGAGCGCTGGCTCCCCGCACGTACCATGCAGGATTCTGCGCCGGCTCCTGGGGCGCTCCCTGATGTTGGCTCTGCTTCTCGCTCCGGTTCTGCCGCTTCCCAACACCTTCGCACAGGAAGCCAGCCCCACTGTCTCCAGCGATACGGGGCAGAAGATCATCGAGATTCGGGTGATCGGGAGCCGCCGGATACCCAAGGAGACGGTGCTGGCGCGGCTGTTCAGCCACGTGAACGATCCGTACGATCCGCTGACGGTAGAGCGGGACTTCAACTCGCTGTGGAACACGGGCTACTTCGAAGACGTGCGCATCGAGAAGGAAGACACGCCGCAGGGTGTGATCCTCGACGTGTACGTGCGCGAGAAGCCGACCATCCGCGACATCACGTATAAGGGCAACAACTCGATCACCAACTCCGACATTCTGGACCGCTTCAAGAAGGAGAAGGTGGGGCTCACGCCGGAGAGCCAGTACGATCCGGCACGGATTGCGCGCGCGGTTACGGTGCTGAAGGAGATGCTGGCCGAGCACGGGCACCAGTTCGCAACGGTGCGGCCGGAGGTGAGGACGATTCCGCCGGCAGCAGTACAGCTGAACTTCATTATTAAGGAAGGGCCGACGGTCAAGGTTGGGAAGATCAGCTTCAGCGGCAACCGCCACGTGAGCTCGCGGGTGCTGCGCGCAGCAATGAAGAACCTGCGGCCTATCGGGGTTCCGCACTCCATCCTTCTGGAGAATTTGTTCGCGCGCACCTACGACGCCAGCAAGCTCGATGAAGACACGGAGCGGGTGCGCCAGGCGTATCGAGACCGTGGCTATCTGCGCGGCGGCCCGGTGGGTTCAGCCGGAAACCAAGCTGCGCAACGAGGCCGGCCTGTCGCTGCTGACCTTCCGCCCGCGCAAGGGCAAGCGTATCGACATCCACATGAACATTGAGGAAGGCGAGCGCTATCGTCTGGCGGGCATCACCTTCACGAACACCACCTCCAAAAACAATCTCAATCAGAAGGCTCTGCGCGCGATCTTCACGCAGAAAGACGGATCGATCTTCAACCTGACGATGTTCCAGAAGGATCTGGACAACCTGCGCAAGGCGTACGCGCAGAACGGCTACATCAACTTCAGCCCGGTTCCGACGCCTACGTTCGACGATGCGAAGCACACCGTCGTCTGGAATATCGATATCGACGAAGGCAAGCAGTTCAGCGTCTCGCGGATCGAGTTCCAGGGCAACACGGTCACGCGCGATTTCGTGATCCGCCGCGAGCTGCTGCTGCAGGAAGGGCAGGTGTACAACAGCCATCTGTGGGAGCTGAGCCTGCTGCGCCTGAACCAGCTGGATTACTTCAATCCGCTGCGCGTGGATCAGGATTCGGAAACGCATCAGAACACCGAAGCGGGCACGGTGGATCTGCTGCTGAAGGTGCAGGAGAAGGGCAAGAACTCGATCGGGCTCAACGGCGGCGTGAGCGGCCTTTCGGGCGCGTTTCTGGGGCTGAACTACCAGACAAATAACTTCCTCGGGCTGGGCGAGACGCTCTCGGTCCAGGCCAATGCGGGAAGCCTGTCGCGCAACCTGCTGTTCGCCTTTAACGAGCCATACTTCCGCAACAAGCCGCTGAACCTCGGCTTCCAGGTCTTCGACAGCAAGACGGACTATAACGCGTCGAAGAGCTATTCGCTGACGGGAAACAGCAACCAGACGGCCGCGGTTTCGTCGCTGTTGCAGAACTACAACCAGGGGCGCAAGGGCTTCAACCTGTCGGTGAGCTATCCTCTGCGGCACTTCAGCCTCTTTGGGTTCTCGCGTGTGGGCGCGACCTACGCGTGGGACAACTCGTCGGTGCGCGCCTTCAGCGCTGCCTCCAGCAATCTTTTCCAGACGCTGGCGTTCCGCTCGGGGATTCAGGGGCAGAACGCTCTGGAAGGCATCATCACGAGCTCGGTGATGTTCAGCTACAACTCGAGCAACGTGAACAGTAACTATCTGCCGCATACGGGGCAATCGCTGGCCGCGACGGTGCAGCTGGCCGGGTTGTGGGGCAGCGTGCGCTATGTGCGGCCGGTGGTGGAGTACAAGCGTTTTTCGCCGGTGAAAGGCATCTGGTTCAATCCTGCGGGGCGCAACACCTTCGGGATGCGGCTGCAGGCTATTTACGTGAGGGGTTTCAGCGGCGATGTGGCTCCGCCTTTCGATCGTCCTTCGGCTGGCGGCGAGGCGGACATTCGCGGGTTCGACGTTCGCACCATAACTCCTTACGGATTCGTGCCGACACGGGTGCTGTTCAATCTGCTGAATCCTGACGGGAGCACGGTTCCGCGGGATCCCACTAATCCGAGCCTTGGGGCCATCCAGGTGCCGCTGCCGGTTTATGGCATCGCGACCATTGGTGGCGATACGGCGGTGACGGCCAACTTCCAGTACATGATTCCGATCTACGGCCGGACTGTGGGCTTCAACATCTTCGACGACATCGGCATGGACATGGCCCTCAGCGACAGCCAGCTGCGGCAGAGTCCGGAAGGCATCGACGCACTGAATTCGCCGCTTTACGGCTGCCCCAATTACGTGAACGGGACCTGCCAGGGCGGACAGCAGATTAAGTTCAGCCCTACTATCAATCCGATTCCGGGCACCAATTACGTACCGCGCGACTCGGCCGGCGGCGAGCTGGACATCATGATGCCCATCATCAATGCGCCGTTCCGTGTCTACTACGCGGTGAATCCGCTGAAGCTGTTCACCACGTTTAACCGCCAGAACCTGATTACCCGGAGCATGTTCCCGGCCGGGGGTGCGGGCGACTACTCGTATGCGGAGGCCGAGGAGTACTACAACGGGCTATACATTCTGCGCGAGCCGAGCAAGACGTTCCGCTTCACTGTGGCGACGACCTTCTGAGCCGGTAGCTGGTGGCCGGTAGCTGGTAGCTTGTGCTCTGCCGCCTGAGTCTGTCTTCTTCAACCTTAACGGGCAGCCGGCACCTGGTTTCGTTTGACGGCTGTTCTCCACAGACCTATAATTTGCGCAGTTCCTGAGAAATTCTCTCTGTCCGCCCTTGTATTCCGGGTCAATTTGATACCCGAACCGCTCTGGTAACTTAGAGGGATTTTGAGAGCGAGGATGCGGACCAAGCCACCCAGGAAACTGAAGGAGTTCCAGATTTCCATGAAGCGCTCGTTGTCAGTCCTTTGCGTGCTCGCGTCCGCCATGGGCGTTGCAAGCTTTGCTCAGACCTCGTCCGCTGCCCCATCGGACCCTCCCGCAGCCCCGGTTGCCATCACCGGCGCCACCAAAATTGCCGTGATCCAGTTCCAGGGTGCAGTTGCACAAACCAATGAGTTCCAGCGCGACGTTGCGGACCTGCGCAAGAAGTACGAGCCCCAGCAACAAAAACTGCAAAGCGAAAATCAGGAAATCGAGACCCTGAAGAAGCAGCTCCAGGACTCGGGTTCGACCCTGAGCGACCTCGACCGAGAGCAGAAGCAGCGCACCATCGACGAAAAAACCAAAGCGCTGCAGCGCGAGGCCGAGGATCTGCAGAACAATGAGCAGCAGGATGGTCAGCAGACCTTCCAGCAGGTGGCCAACAAAGTCGGCACGGTGATGATCGCGTATGCTCAGGGGCAGGGTTACAATCTGGTGCTCGACGCCGGCCAGCAGAACAGCAGCGTTCTTTGGTGGATTCCGTCGACCGACATCACAAAGGCCGTCCTCGATGCCTATAACACCAAGTCCGGCATCCCCGCTCCGGCTAACGTCCCATCCGCCCCGGCTCCGCGCTCTGCAGCGCCGGCCGCCCGGACACCCGTTTCTCACTAAGAAGGAGTTTTTGAATTCCATGAAGCGTTCGTTGTCACTCGTTTGCGTGCTCGCGTCCGGAATGGGCGTTGCAGCGCTTGCCCAGGCCGCCGCTCCGGCGCCATCGGATCCTCCCGCAGCTCCGGTTGCCATCACCGGCGCCACCAAAATTGCCATCATCCAGTTCCAGGGTGCTGTCACCCAGACCAATGAGTTCCAGCGCGATATCGCCGACCTGCGCAAGAAGTACGAACCGCAGGAGCAAAAGCTGCAGGGTCAGAGCCAGGAGATCGATACGCTCAAGAAGCAGCTCCAGGATGCCGGGGCCACGCTGGGCGATGCCGATCGCCAGACGAAGATGCGGACCATCGACGACAGGACCAAGCAGTTGCAACGCTCTGCCGAGGATCTCCGCAACAATGAGCAGCAGGATGGCCAGGAGACCTTCAATCAGGTAGCGAACAAAGTGGGTGCGGTAATGGTGACCTACGCACAGGGCCAGGGCTACGGCCTGGTGCTGGACGCGAGCCAGCAGAACAGCAATGTGCTGTGGGCGACTCAGTCGACAGACATCACCAAGGCGGTGATCGACGCGTACAACACCAAGTCGGGCATCCCGGCTCCGGCGAATGTGCCATCGGCTCCGGCTCCGCGCTCGACAACGCCAGCCCCCAGGACTCCGCCTACTCACTGAGAACCGCGCGAGCCTTCAGACCTCTCACGTGGTCCCGCGGCTTGATCGCCGCGGGGGCTCTTGCTTTGCGTTGGGACCCCTGTGGAAATTTCTGTGGAAGCCGCTGACGGGGTTTTCCGGCGAGGGGTTACTCAACCCGCGGCGGCGGGCGCAAATTCCTGGAAATTATTCTATCTGGTTTAATTTTCAGCGGCTTGCGTTGTGACCGGGAAGTTACGTACTGCAGTAACCTGCGATCTTGCAACCTTTTGTCTTTTCCACAAAACAGGATCAATTCCCGGTGAACGGCATGCTGGGTGCGAGCTCCGAATGGGCTCGGAATCCGGTGCTAACGGATGGTCCCTCGCTTCGAGTTTTCGACGAAATCCAGCAGGTAGTTCACGTCGTCTGAGGAGCTTTGCTCCGCCCTCAGTTTCTCGACCGCCTGGGCCGCGTTCATCTTGCCGGCGAGCAGCAACCGGAAGGCGTGATGGAGCGCGCGCAGCCGCTCCTTGTCGAAGCCGCGCCGCTCCAGCCCCACCTTATTCATGCCGAACGCGCGCGCCTCCCGCGTGGCCGAGGTCAGCGAGTAGGGCAACACGTCCTGGGTGACGACTGTTCCACCGCCGATATACGCGTAGCGCCCGACGCGGCAGAACTGGTGGATGGGAGAAAACGCGCCCACTGTGACGTAGTCTTCCACGGTGACGTGGCCTGCCAGGGTTGCATTATTGGCGAGGATGCAGTGATCGCCAATGATGCTGTCGTGGCCGATGTGAACATAGGCCATGAGCAGGCAGTGGCTGCCTACGCGCGTGATGCCACCGCCGCCGGTGGTGCCTCGGGAAATGGTGACGCATTCGCGGATGGTGTTATCGTCGCCAAGCGTGACACGGGTGGCCTCGCCGCGGTATTTCAGATCCTGGGGCGCGACCCCGACGCAGGCAAATGGCGAGAAGCGGTTCCGGGCGCCAGCGGTGAGATGTCCATCGAGAGCCACGTGCGAAATCAGCTCGCACTCTTCGCCCAGCACCACGTGGGGTCCTACTGTTGACCACGGCCCTACTGTGCACGATTCGGGGACCACGGCAGTGGGAGCAACGATCGCAGTGGGGTGGATGCTCACTCGCGATTCACCCGTCCACTCTGATCAAACCGACTCGGGTCATCACTCGGCCTCGGGCTCGGGGGCGACGGTCGGCGTTTCCGACGGCGCTCGGGGAACGAGCGCGCACATCACGATCGCTTCGCAGGCCAGCTTGCCGTTCACCGTCGCCTTGCCTTCCATTTTGGCCACGCGGGGCTTCCAGTTCAGCACCTTCACTTCAATCCGCAGCTGATCTCCGGGCACGACGGGCCTGCGAAACCTGGCTTTCTCGATACCGGTAAAGACCATCAGCTTTTTATCCCGATCGGGAACCTCAGGCATGAGCAGAACGCCGCCGGCCTGGGCAATCGCTTCCACCACCAGCGCGCCCGGCATGATGGGAAATCCCGGGAAATGCCCCTGGAAAAAGGGCTCGTTGATGGTGACATTTTTGATGGCCACGATCCGACGCTTGCGCTCGATCTCGACCACGCGATCGATGAGCAGAAAAGGATAGCGATGCGGCAAAATGCCCATGATCTCGGTGATCTCGAGCACCTGCCGCCCTTCCAGAATGCAGTCGGAGTTCTCCATAGGGCAGGGCCGATTATAAATGGCCAGGAGCTAAGAAGCGGTTAGCGATGGAGCGGTCAGCTAAGGTCCGGACAGCTAAGAAGCGGTCAGCGGAGAAGCGGTCGGCGAAGGTCCGGACAGCGAGGATCCGGTCGGCTAAGAAGCGGTTAGCTAAGGTCCGGTCGGCGAAAGAGCGGTCGGCGGAGATCCGGTCAGCTGGCACCGAGAGCCAGTAGCGCCAGCAGCAGCGCGACCGGCATCGAGATCGCGCCGATCTTCAGAAACTCCCATCCCGTAATCTCGGCGTTCTCTCTGCGCAGGGCAATCAGCCACAGAATCGTGGCCAGCGATCCGGTGACCGACAGATTCGGCCCCAGGTCCACACCGATGAGCACGGCGTGGGCCAGCAAACCATGTTGCCCCATCTGGCGCAGTGCCGTTCCGGCAGCCAGGCCTGCGGGCAGATTGTTCATGGCGTTCGAGAGCAGGGCCACGCTGAAGCCGCCGGCCAGCTTTCCAACTCCGTCGGGAGCGCTGGCGAGCCAGGCCAGTCCGGCACGCGTCAGCCGCATCATCCCGGCGCGATTCAACGCTTCCACGATCATGAACAGCCCAGCCACCAGCGGCAACACACCCCACGCCACGCCGCGCATGGCCGAGCTGGGCGCTTTGCGATCTCGAGTTGCGACCAGACCCAGCGCCACCACGCCGGCCGCGCAGGTTGGCGCTCCCAGAGGAATTCCCAGCCCCGAGGACACGAGCAGCGCCGCTGCGGCGATGACAATTCCTGCGACGGCCATCCAACCTGCAGCCTGCAGCCGATACGGCTCCTGTGCCGGCGCTGTTTCTCCAGCGAGCGCCTTCCGGCTGAGCAGCCGCAGACACACGAACGTCGCAACCACCGAGGCCACCGATGGCAGGAGGAACATCCGCAGCCAGCTGCCCAGCGCCGGCAGATGATCGCCAAAGACGACCAGGTTGGCAGGATTGGCAATCGGCAAAAGAAAGCTGGCCGCATTGGCGATGAGCGCGCAGGCAAGCAGATGCGGCCGCGGCTCAACCCTGGCTCTCCGGACCGCCGCCAGTACTGCGGGGGTCAGCACCACGGCGGTCGCGTCGTTGGAGAGCAGCGCGGTGACCGCGGTTCCTGCGAGATACACAAGCAGGAACAGCCGGCTCGCCGAACCCTGCGCGTGGCGCACTGCGAAATCCGCGACCCAATCGAAGACGCCCTCCTCGCGTGCCAATTCCGCGAGAAGCATCATGCCCCCGAGGAAGAGATAGACGTCCGTACCTTCGCCGATGGCATGGAGCGCCGCATGCAGTGGCAGCAGCCGTGTGGCGACCAGCAAAACGGCTCCCCCGCCAATCCAGACGTACTCCGGAAGGCCGCGCGGCCGCAGCAGCATCAGCGCGATGCTGGTGAGCGAAATGATCCAGATCAACGTTGCAGGCATGGCCAAAAGAGGGGTTGCGAATGTTCGAGACAGTTGGATGCTCTCGCATTACACTAAATCCGTCTTTCCCGCATTTGCCCCTTTTTTAGCCGGCCGCTGACTGTTTTGCGCGCCGGGCATGGAGTGCACGTATGTCTCGACCGGAACGGCTCTATTTCGCCGATTCTTTTTTGAAGTCTTTCCCCGCTGCAGTGACCGACGTTCGCGAACTATCCCGGGCGGAGGGTGAATCGGTCTGGCAAATCGCCCTCGACCGCACGGCGTTTTACCCGACCAGCGGCGGCCAGCCCTTCGATGCCGGGCAGCTGCGCGCCGTCTCGCCTGGCGGCGCCACTCTCGAGATTGCCGTCGAATCCGTCGAAGAAGACGAAGAAGGTCAGGTGTGGCACTACGTGCGCAAGCCGCTGGCTGCGGGCACGAAAGTCGAAGGCCACATCGACTGGCAGCGGCGCTTCGACCACATGCAGCAGCACACGGGCCAGCATCTGCTCTCTGCTGTTTTTCTGGGCGAGCTCAACGCGGCCACTGTGTCCTTTCATCTTGGCGAGACTCTTTCCACGATCGATCTGGCTGGCGGGCCCTTTGCCCGGCACAGTCTGGAGCGTGTTGAGGATCTGTGCAACGAGATCATCGCCGAGGATCGCAGCGTTTCCGTACGCACGGTGCCGCGCGCCGAGGCCGAATCCATGTTGTCGGCGGGCAATCTGCGCAAGCTCCCCGAGCGCTCCGGCGATATCCGCCTGATTGAAATTGAGGGCGTCGACCGCAATGCGTGCGGCGGGACGCATGTTCGCTCTACCGGACAGATTGGCTGGCTGCTGGTGCGCGGAACGGAAAAAGTGAGCCGCGGCGTGCGCGTGGAATTTGTTTGCGGCCTGCGCGCGGTACGCGCTGCTCGCGCCGATGCCGCGGTGCTGGGCCAGCTCACTACGAGTCTGTCCGCGCCGGCCGCCGAGATGCCTGCCGCAGTGGAGCGGCTGAAGGTCGAAAGCAAAGCGGGCGTGAAGGATCGGCAGCGTCTGCGCGAAGAGCTGGCCGACTACCACGCGGCGCGGCTGGCCGTCGAAGTGCACATTGAGAACAAGCTGCGCTTTGTCGATCGCACCTGGAAGGATCGCGACCCAGAGTACATACGGCTGCTGGCTTCGCGCCTGACTTCGGCGGCGCCTTCGACCATCGTTCTGTTTTGCATCGACGGCACGAATCCGGCTTCAATCGTGCTGGCGCGGAGTCTCGACTTCACCTTCAACTGCGGCGGCCTTATGAAAGAGGCGCTGGCTGCACTGGGGTTGCGGGGCGGCGGCTCGCCCGATCTGGCGCAGTGCGAAGTCCCCCTCGAGCACCTGGCAACGCTGCGCGCGGCGGTGATCACGGCGCTTCGCAAAGAAGCCGCAGCCGAGCCGGAACACCGCTGAACGGAGGGTATTTCGCGGTACTTCCGGTGTTGGCGCGGGTGGGGCTTCTTACCGTAAAATCGAACAGTCAACTCCCGCTCGTGGGGCTATAGCTCAGCTGGGAGAGCGCATCGTTCGCAACGATGAGGTCGTCGGTTCGATCCCGACTAGCTCCACCATTTCCCGAAAGAATTTAGGGTAACGAGGTCCTTCGACTCGCAGTGCTCGCTCAGGATTTCGCCTGCGGGCTCGGACGCCCGCAAATCGGCTCAAGTTCGATCCCGACTAGCTCCACCATTTCCCGAAAGAATTTAGGGTAACGAGGTCCTTCGACTCGCAGTGCTCGCTCAGGATTTCGCCTGCGGGCTCGGACGCCCGCAAATCGGCTCAAGTTCGATCCCGACTAGCTCCACCATTTCCCGAAAGAATTTAGGGTAACGAGGTCCTTCGACTCGCAGTGCTCGCTCAGGATTTCGCCTGCGGGCTCGGACGCCCGCAAATCGGCTCAAGTTCGATCCCGACTAGCTCCACCAATTCCAAGCGGCCAGCTTCCAGCGGCCAGCTTCCAGCGGCCAGCTTCCAGCGGCCAGCTTCCAGCGGCCAGCTTCCAGCGGCCAGCTTCCAGCGGCCAGCTTCCAGCGGCCAGCTTCCAGCGTTCAGCGGCCAGCAACCAACGGTCAGCGTTTCGCGGTTCAGCCCTTCACAGTTTATTCAGCCACTCATCTTTCCACTTGATGTTGCAGCCGACGCTTGGGTGCTGATCGGCGCTGACGGGCTCGCCGGCGATGACGGCTTTGAGGGCGGCGCGCAGATCGCGGCCGGTGACGGGTATGTCGTTGCCCGGACGGCTGGAATCGAGCTGGCCGCGGTAGGCAAGATTGCCTTTGGCGTCGAAGAGGAAGAAATCCGGCGTGCAGGTAGCGTCGTACCCGCGCGCGACTTCCTGGGTTTGGTCGTAGAGATACGGAAAGATGAAGCCGAGTTTGAGAGCCTGCTGCGCGAGCGACGATGGCGCGTCGTCAGGATAATTTTCAGCGTCGTTGGAGCTGATGGCGACGAAGCCGACGCCGGAGTTGCGAAAGTCGATGGCCAGCTGCGCGAGCTGCTGTTCGACGTGCTTCACGAACGGGCAGTGGCAGCAGATGAACATGACTAACAGGCCTTTGGGACCGGTGAGCGACTGGGTGGTGTGCACGGTGTTGTCGCGAACATCCTTAAGAGCGAAGTGCGGTGCGGGCGTTCCTAGCGCGAGCATGGCGGATTCAGTACGGGACATGGATGAGGACCTCCTGCGAAACCAGGATACCGCAGAAAAGCCTGCAGCCCGCAGCCGGTAGCTGGAAACCAGGGCCGACTTAAGCCAACCGTGAAAAAACGCGGATCCATTCAGCACGCGAGTTCGCTATCCGAGCCCGACGCGATGGACCAGATCCACGAATCGAGGATCACCGCGAATCGGATCGAAGTAGGGATGGGTTTTAACGAACTGAAGGATATTGGACTGCTCGCGGTAAGCCTGGTCGAGCCAATAAAAGGCTTGTTCGTTGTCGCCGAGGCCGAGCCAGGCATTCACGAATGCGGCGGCGGGAATGTAACCCTTCTCGCGGCGTTGTTTCAGTTCCGCGAGCAACCGGAGGGCGTCGGCCCGCCGGCCGGCGTGGGCATAGGCCCGGATGAGAATGCCGGTTGCAGCGGGGCTGCCTTTGGAAAGGGAAACGGCTTTTTCCAGTACGGGGATGGCATCCGCAGACTGGTTATTGGCGATGAGGGAAAATCCCAGACCCGTAAGAGCGCCAGCATTGTCGGGCTCTACCGCCAGAACGCTGCGCGACTCCCGGATTGCCTCATCGTAGCGGTGGGCCTGAAAGAGGATCCACGCCACGTCGTCGCCGGGGACGCCTGTTGGGTCCAGAGCGCGAGCCCGCCGGATCCAGGTTACGGACTCGTCAATACGGCCCTGGCAGGACAGCCAGGAGGCAAACTCCGCCTGGGCGGTGGCGTCGTTTGGGTTGAGCTCAAGAGCGCGGGTGTATTCCGACTCGGCTTCGGTCCATTGCCATTCTTCCTGAAGGACATTGGCCAGAACGACGTGGGCGTCGACAAGGTCCGGATCAAGAGCCAGCGCCCGGCGGGCGAAACTGATGACCTGAGGCCGGGCTTGCTGGGGAGCCACGCCCAGGAAAACTGTCCCGAGATCGCTCCAGGCCTCGGCGGCGCCGAGGTACGCCGGCGCAAAGCTCCCGTCTTTGTCGATAGCATCCTCGAAGTAGCGGATGCTCTGCTCCATGTCGGCTCTGCCATTTGCATGGGTTAGAGCAAACAGGCCTTTCAGGTAGCTCTCGTATACCTCAGGCTCTACGGAACGCGCTGCAGCGAGCCGCTGGCGCTCCTGGCCGGTCGCGGTGACCTCGACTTTCGCGGCGATGAGCTGGGCGAGCTCACTTTCGAGGGTGAGGGCGTCCCGCATCTCGCGGTCGTAGGTTACCGACCAGAAGTGTTCGTCGGTGGCTGCCCGTATCAGCTGTGCGGTCACTCGAATGCGGCTGCCGTCGCGGATGACCGAACCTTCGACGACGGCATCCACGCCCAGAGCTTTGGCGATCTCAGGCACCGATTGCTGCGGATTCCGGAAGCGCATAACGGAGGTGTGAGAGGTCACGCGGAGATCGTGGATTTCTGAGAGGCGGCCGATGAGGGCCTCGGTGATGCCATCGGCCAGGTAGTCCTGTCCTGGATCCTGGGAAATGTTCCGAAGAGGCAGGACAGCGAGGGACCGGATACGGGATGAAGCCCGGACGGCCGCCCGATGGCGGATTACGAGCCACGCGGCAAGCGCGAGGCAGAGGCAAACAACGGCGCCAAGGGCAAACCAGAGACGTGGCGCCGGCGCGCCCCGTCCCGGAAGCGGGCTCCGGGGAATCCGGGAAGCATGGTTCTCCGGCCCTATTTTCGACTCCGGATCGTCGACGGGCGGCAAGCGGCGGCTCTCGACCCAGGCATCCAGTTCACCGGTAAGAGCATAGACGGAGCCGCGCTTATCATGCAGATGCCGATGGACCGGCATCCCTTCCCGCTTTTCCCATCGCTGGACGGTAGTGATGTCGCGGCTGAGGTAGGCCGCAATCTCCTTCCACGAATCGAGCCGGCTATCCTGCGCCTTCTCAGAAGACGGGACGTGATACTGCGGCTCGGGCATAACGATCTCCTGGGGCTGTTGGGCGCTTCTCGCAGAAGGTGAGGAGATTGTAACGCTGCTTCCGAGGACTGCAAGAGACGGTATTTGACGGTATGTGGCGTATCTGCTTCTTGCTGCTTGAATAGCGGGCGCGGTATGGAGGATGGTTTGGGGCATTCAGGCGCGGCCCATCACTATGCGCGCTTCCGGGTGGTCCAGGGGAGGCAGTTCAGGACTGACCCGAATGGTGGTGGGAAATGCGCCTATTTCAGAATCGGAGATTTCCCATGAAAACGTGCGGCAAAACGCTCTTATGGATGCTCGCCACGATGTCAGTCCTCCTGTTGCCGGGAGGGCCAGTCTTCGCGCAACACCAACCCGGAGTGCAGCTCAGCGGTCTGCTCAACGACTACACGCCCTCGACTGTGACAAACGGTCCCTATGAGATGCGGGGCACGTGGAAAATCGCGCTGAACACCGTCTCGAACACGGCCGATTTTTTGGCCGAGTTCAATATGGAAACGTCTGACTACGGGGTCACGACCGGAGTTGTCAATCCGACGGATCCGACGACTCGCGGAGCGCACACGCACCACATTGCTCTGACCGGCGCCAAAGTCACCTGGAACATGGTGGGCTGCCCGGCATTCCCCCCAGAAAGTCCGAAGACCGACCAGGGCTTTCAGTTCACGAGCACTGTGGATTTGTTGGCGGCAAACGGGAGTCCGGCGCCGTTCGAAACGAGCCCGCCGTCTTCGGTGCTGCAGATCTGCGTAACGGGAGGAGATTTCATCGCGGGTTCAGTCCCTTACTCGAATATGACGATGCAATTCGTGAACCTGGCGTCAGGAGCGCCTTCGCCGGCAACCAAGCATTTTGGTACTCAAGCGATTCACGGTGTCGTCACAAAGGTGTACTAAGAGGAGGGCGGAAGAACTACGGAAAGGGAGCGGCCTGCGGGAAGATTCCGCAGGCCGTTGGAGTTCTGAACCAGGCCCCCTAAGGTAGCTGGTAGCTGGTAACGAAAAGGCGTGGGGAAGGTTCAGCAGGTCTTTTCGCTTCGACAACTCAAGCCAACGAGAAGCTAACAAACGCAGATCCGTCATCCTCTTATTGCGGAGCCGGATTTCCTGGATCTTTGGCTTCGGCTTTGGATGCGTCCGTGTCGTCGGGGGGCTTGGAGAGATGGAGCTTGCTCATCTCTTTAGCACCGACCGATGGATCCTCTGGCGTGACTTTGATGCCCGTGGCCATGGCTCCGGAGGTCCATTTGAAGTAATAGGTCTTGCCTGCCTCGGCCTCAAAGCGAGCCCGCTCGTTCTCTTTCTTCCTGGCCTCGGCAAGGGCCGCGCCGGTGGACTGGATGATGCCCCCGTAGTACATCTTGGGCAATCCTGCAATGACCACGGTGCCGGGCGGCACTTCGGCAAATTCGTATTCGCCGTTCAGCAGTTTGCCGAGATGGGTGTCGTTGACAAAGATCTCGTCGTGGGCGGCGGAACCGGTAAACCTGGAGACGCGATAGATACAGACAATGGCTTTGCCGCTGGAGGGCGCGGGCAGCGCGGCGGGAGTTTTGGAATCCTGTGCGCGAGAGACAGGGGCTGGGAGAAGAAGCACCATCGCGCTGGATGCGAGCAGAAGACTTGCGAGCGAATTGCAAGCTCCCCTGAGGCAACGAGCTGCGATACGGCTGAGAGCAGTGTTACGCATGGGAGCATTCCTTCCTGTGGTCCTAAACCTGGGGCGGGACTGTAGCAGATTGCGGCAGGGAATGCGGTGACGGCTGGCACAGGCTGGCCGGGAGACCGAGCCCGGAGGAAGCAGCCGGCGGAACCTCGTTAAGGTGTTCGTCTTTTGTCGAGCGTGCGAATTCCCTCCGCGTGAGCGGCCCGCGCAAGGTCGGTATCCAGAGTCGCCAGCGGGATGCCATGGCGCGCCGCGAGTTCAAGATACGCGGCGTCGTAGACCGTGAGCTTATGGGCCCGCGCCAGCCGCAGCACGGCCGATTCATCGGGAGTCAGATCCCTGTCGATGGGTAAGTAAGCCAGGACGCTCAGGAACGAGGATGTCTCCGCCTCGCTCAGTCGCCGTCGCCGCTCGCTGACGATGAGCGTGTTGCGCACCTCAAACCACCAGTGTGCCGGGACGACGGCAGTATCGGAGTGCAGTCGCCGGAACGCCGATTCGGCAGCACCGCTGGCCTCGTCCGACAAGGCCCAGACCGCTGTGACCGAGGCATCCAGCACGAAGGGCATCAGTACTTTCGCCCTTCATCCCGGGCAGAGAGAACTTCGGCAACGGTGAGGCGTTCCTGACGGCTGCGAAGCTTTTTGATCTCGCCGAGAGCCCACTTGATTTCCGCCTGCCGCCCCTCCGTCTCGGGGCTCAGCCTGGCAATGGGCCTGCCATGGCGGGTGATGATGAGCGTATCTCCGCGCTCGACATCATCGAGCAACTGCAAAAGCTTTGTTTTTGCTTCGGAAGCTTGAATCTGCCGCATAAACAATTATTGACCAGTCTATTTGACCAGTCAATGGCAAACTGGGACCCGGAGAACTGTGGCAAAAATAAAAGGGCCTGCGGGACATTCCGCAGGCCGTGAAATCTCTGAATGCTACTCTTACGCCTGGCCGATGGCTACGCCGTGTTCCAGAGGAATGCCGGCGCGGGAAATAACCTCGAAGCTCAGCGTGTTCGAGCCTTTATGGGCGTCGATGCGCACGTGGTCGCCGTGGAGGACTTCGCCGTCGAGGATCTTCATGGCCAGCGGATCCTGGATCAGCCGCTGGATGGCCCGCTTGAGCGGGCGCGCTCCGTAGGCGCGATCATAGCCGGAGGTGAAGATCTGTTTACGCGCAGCCGGCGTGAGCTCGATGGTGATGTGGCGGTCGGCCAGCAGCTTTTCAAGATCTTTCAGCCGCAGATCGACGATGTGCGTCAGCTGCTCTTCGCCAAGCGGGCGGAAGATCACAACGTCATCGACGCGGTTGAGGAACTCGGGGCGGAAGTGTTCGCGGAGCATTTTCATCACGCTCTCAGTGGCGTGGCTGAAGGCGGCCTCGTCTTTGAGCGAGTCGCCCTGCAGGAATCCAGCGCCGAGGTTGGAGGTCATGATGAGGACGGTGTTCTTGAAGTCGACCACGCGGCCTTTCGAGTCGGTCAAACGGCCGTCGTCGAGGACCTGGAGCAGCACGTTGAAGACATCGGGATGCGCCTTCTCGATTTCGTCGAGGAGAATGACCGAGTAGGGGCGGCGACGCACGGCTTCGGTGAGCTGACCGCCTTCGTCGTGGCCGACGTAGCCGGGAGGCGCTCCGATCATGCGCGACACGGCGTGTTTTTCCATGTACTCGCTCATGTCGAGGCGGATCATGGCCTGCTCGTCGTCGAAGAGGAACTCGGCGAGGGCGCGGGCGGTTTCGGTTTTGCCGACGCCGGTGGGGCCGAGGAAAATGAAGGAACCGATGGGCTTTTTGGGATCGCTCAAGCCGGCGCGCGAGCGGCGAATGGCGTTGGCGACGACGCTGAGGGCGGCATCCTGGCCGACGACGCGCTCTTTGAGGCGGTCTTCCATCTGGACTAATTTCTTCACTTCGCCTTCGAGCATGCGGGAGACGGGGATGCCGGTCCACTTGCTGACGATGCGGGCGATGTCCTCTTCGTCGACTTCTTCCTTGAGCATGCGCGGCGTGCCGCCTTTGCCATCCTGCGCGGCGTTGAGCTTTTTGAGCTCGGCTTCCAGTTTCGGAAGCTCGCCGTACTGGATTTGCGCGGCGCGTTCGAGGTTGCCGCGGCGGGTTTGCTCGTCGGCTTCGAAGCGGAGGGTCTCAATTTGCTTCTTGAGGTCGCTGAGGCGGGTGATGGCCTCACGCTCTTTGGTCCAGCGGGCACGGAGGGCCGTAGCTTTTTCACGCAGCTCGGCGACTTCGCGCTCGACATGCTCAAGGCGCTCTCTGGAGTTGGTGTCGTTCTCGCGCTTGAGGGCTGCCCGCTCGATTTCGAGCGAGGTTGCTTCTCGCTCCAGCTCATCTATTTCCTGGGGCACGCTGCCGATCTGAATCGCCAGCGAAGCGGCCGCCTCGTCGACGAGGTCGATGGCCTTGTCGGGCAGGAAGCGGTCTGAGATGTAACGATGCGAGAGCGTGGCGGCGGCGACGATGGCCGAGTCACGAATGCGGACCTTGTGGTGCTGCTCGTAGCGCTCCTTGAGGCCGCGGAGGATGGCGATGGTGTCCTCGACGTTAGGCTCGCCGACGTAGACGATCTGGAAGCGTCGCTCGAGGGCGGCGTCTTTCTCGATGTACTTGCGGTATTCATTCAGCGTGGTTGCGCCGATGGCCCGGAGTTCGCCACGCGCCAGAGGCGGCTTGAGCATGTTGGAGGCGTCGATGGCGCCTTCGGCGGCGCCGGCGCCGACCAGGGTGTGCAGCTCGTCGATGAACAGGATGATTTGCCCGTTCGATTCTTCAATTTCCTTCAGGACGGCTTTGAGGCGATCTTCGAACTCGCCGCGATATTTTGCGCCGGCGAGCATGCTGCCGAGATCGAGCGAGATGACGCGCTTGTCGCGCAGGACGTCAGGGACGTCGCCGTGGACGATGCGGCGGGCGAGGCCTTCGACGATGGCGGTTTTGCCGACGCCGGGCTCGCCGATCAGGACGGGGTTGTTTTTGGTGCGGCGCGAGAGGACCTGGATCACGCGGCGGATTTCTTCGTCGCGGCCGATAACCGGGTCGAGCTTGCCGCGACGGGCGAGCTCGGTGAGGTCTTTGGCGTATTTTTCGAGCGCCTGGTATTTGGCCTCGGGGTTCTGGTCGGTAACGCGCTGGCTGCCGCGCACGGTGGCGAGGCTTTTGAGGACGGCATCATGAGTTGCGCCAAGCGAGGCAAGGAGCAGCTGCGCGCCGTCATTCTTCTGGTTGGTGAGGGCGAGGAGCAGGTGCTCGGTCGAGACGTAATCGTCTTTGAAATTTTCGGCCTCTTTGAAGGCCTGATCGAAAACCTGATTGAGGGCGTGCGAAGCGCCAGGCTGCGCGGAGGCTCCGCTGACTTTGGGCAGCTCGGCGACGGCTTTCTGAGCCTGAGATTCAAGCTGACCGACGGGCACGCCGATTTTGTCGAGAACGGCGGGAATCACGCCCTCTTTGTCGCCGAGGAGGACGGCGAGCAGATGCAACGGCAGGATCTCGGGATTGCCGTTTTCCTGGGCGAGGTTGCTCGCGCTCTGCACGGCTTCCTGCGACTTGACGGTGAATTTATCCCAACGAATTGCCATAAAGACTCCAAAGAGCTGAGAAGCGGTTCGCTAAGGTGCGGTCAGCGAAGAACCGGTTCGCGAAAAACCGGTCAGCGAAAATCCGGGACGCCATGCTGCTTCTTTTATCTTCCAACTTTCCGAATGAAAATTTTGAATTTCGAAACTAAAAAAATCGGCCAGCGACCGAATTTGGCCGCTGACCGGTTCAATGCTGACCGCTTTACCAGCTAACCGGCTTTTGGCGGTCTTAAGCTGCAGTCTTCGCTTCTTTCTTACCGGCTTCGAGGCTGGGGCCGCCAACCTGTACTTTGATCTGCTTGGGGCGGGCCTCAGCGCGCTTCTCGAGCTCGATCCTGAGCACGCCGGCCTCGTAGCTGGCCTTAATGCTCTCGGCGTTGACGGTGTTGGGCACCGTGAACGAGCGATAGAAGGTGCCGTAGCGGCGCTCGATGCGGTGGAAGTTTTCTTCCTTCTCTTCCTTCTCGAATTTGCGCTCGCCTTTGACGGTGAGCAGGTTGTTTTCGATCTGGATATCGAGGTCGCTTTCTTTCATGCCCGGGACTTCGAGCTTGAGCACGATCTTGTGCTCGTCCTCGTAAACGTCGACCGGGGGCACGAACGCCGTGGTCGCGAGGGCATCGCCTTCGCCGGTGCGGTTGTATTCCTGAAACAGGGAGTTCATGCGGTTCTGGAGAGCCAGAACGTCGCGAAACGGATCCCAACGAGTGATGGCCATTGGAAATATCCTCCACAACTGAATTCTTTTAGAGTTGGGGCCGGACCGGGCAGGGTGGTCCTGCGGGAACGGCCGTCACAACATCTGATGAAAATATAGCACAAACGATTCAGAAAATATGAGTGTTTAACTGTCAATGTCATGAAAATGGCTATCTGATTGATAATTAATGCCTTGGGTTGGATGGCAGGGGGCTTGGGGACGGCCACTCCATCCTAAAATATGGCTGTTGACTGGGGCCTGTGCAACAGCGAAAAAGTCGTTTAGTCCGTTCTCAGGGCACGTGCCGGGTCGACGGTGGCGGCGCGGCGGGCGGGGATGAACGCGGCGAGGCCGGCGACAAAGCAGATGACGAAGATGCCCGCGGCGTAGATGGCGGGATCGACCAGGGAGACGCCGAAGAGCTGGCTGCGGACGGCGCGGGTGGCGAGGATGGCCAGGGGGATGGTGACGAGGACGGCGCCACCGGCGAGGATCATGACTTCGCGCAGGATGAGGCCGACGACGGTAGTGCGGCGTGCGCCGAGCGCCATGCGGATGCCGATCTCGCGGGTGCGCTGCGCAGTGGAGTAGGCGAGGATGCCGTAGAGGCCGATGCCGGCCAGCAATGCAGCGAGAATGCCGAAGGCCATTGCGAGCAGAGCGATGGTCCGTTCGGTAAGGATGTCTTCGTCAATCTGCTGGCGAAGAGTGGTGAGCTGGTTGACGATGAGCTTGGAGTCGATCCCGGCAATGGCGGCGCGGATGCTGTTGGCGGCGGCGCCCGGCGCGGCCCAGGTGCGGACGTAGAACATGAGGCCGTCAGCGTGCTCCGCCTGCGAGAAGAGGGTATAGCTGGTGGGCAGCACGGGATCGCGGACGCTGGCATGCTTGGCATCCCGTACGACGCCGACGATGACAGCTTCTGTGGCGGGACGGCGGGGACGCGTCACGTGATGGCCAAGCGCAGCCACGGGATTCCCGAAGAAATGCTTCGCGAAACTTTCGTTGACGATGGCGACTTTTTCCGACGTTGCTGTATCGGCGGCGTTGAAATAGCGCCCCGCCACGAGCGGAATGCCCAGAGTCTGGAGGTAGCCATCGCTTACCCACGGGAGCTCGACGTCGTATTCGTCGTTGGGCGGAGGCGTGTAACCGCTGACGAGCACATCGCCACCGCGATCGTCGTCGGCGAGGTCGGGATCGTTGGTGGCTCCGGCGGCGCGAACGCCGGGCAGGCCAGCGATGGTGTCGAGAGCGCGCTGCTCGACGATGGGAACCTGCGTGGGGGAGTAACCTGCCATCGCCGGTGCGAGATCGAAGGCGAGGAGGTGGTCAGTTGGGAAGCCAGCATTGACGTTGCGGAGATTGCCAATGGTGCGCACGAAGAGGCCAGCAGCGACGATGAGCAGGAGACTGAAGCCGATCTGGAGTGCGACGCAGGTACGGCGGAAACGAAGCGAACCGGCGGCAGCTCCGCGGCCCTGGTGGAGTTCCTCAGAGATTTTCGGGTTCCAGAACTGGACAGCGGGAGCGAGGCTGAAAAGCAGGCTGGCGAGAAGAGTGGCGGCGACGGTGAAGGCGAGGACGCGCCAGTCCAGCGTGGGCGAAAAGGCATAGTCGCCGGGAGAGTCGGGCGACATCCAGCGGATGAGGAGGCGAAGAGCCTGGGGCGCGAGGGCGAGGCCCAGGGCAGCTCCGGCGATGCCGAGGAGCAAGCCTTCGGCAAGCAGTTGGCGCAGGACCTGGCCGGTGGTGGCGCCCAGGGCGAAACGCACGGAGAACTCGCGAGCGCGGGTGGCGGCGCGGACCAGCAGCAGGCTGGCCACGTTGACGACGGCCATGGCGATGACGAGCACCACCATGCCCATGATGATGATGAGGGGGGTACGCACAGTATCGCGCAGGGGCGAGAAGCCCTTCGCACCGGCGTCGAGGTTGAGATGGGCATGGGTGACGAAGTCCTGGCGAGCTTTGGCTGACTGATCGTCGAGAGTGGTGAATTCGGAAGCGCGCAGCGCGGTGAAGAGCGTGGTGAGAGATGCTTCAGCCTGGGCGCGGGAGACGCCGGGGCGCAGCCTGCCGACGAGATCGATCCAGTAGGATTTGTGATCGGCGAGATAGTCCCACTCGGGCTCGACGATCTTCTGCATGGTGATGGGCACGTAGATCTGGGGCAGCTGGCCCCATTCCATGCTCTGGAAGCCGGGCGCGGCGACGCCGAGGATGGTGAAGGGCGTGCCGTTGACGAGGAGGGTTTGGCCGACGACCGGCGCTTCGGCGAGGTGGGTCTTCCAGAAGTCGAAGTTGAGGACGGCGACGGGATTCTGTCCGGGAGCAGTCTCGTCGTTGTCGACGAAAAGGCGGCCGAGGGCGGGCCGGACGCCGAGCACGGAGAAATAATTACCGCTGACCATTTCGGCATGCACGGCTTCGGCACGATGATTCCACGAGACGCCGACGGACGCGGGAGCGGCGGAGATGAGGCCGCTGAGGACAGTGTTTCGGTCGCGGAGATCGCGGAACATGGGATAGGAAAATTCGTGGCGGTGGCCGGGGAGGTCGCCGCCGTGCGACTCCGTGTGTCCGGAGCGCGAACCAGCGAAGCTAAGGACGACGAGCTGCTGCGGGTCGGCAACCGGCAACATGCGCATGAGAGCCTGGTCGAGGAGGCTGAAGATGGTGGTATTGGCACCGATGGCGAGCGCGAGGGTAAGAACGGCGACGGCGGTGAAAACAGGATTGCGCGCGAGGCCGCGCAGGCCGTAGCGAAGATCGCGGACGAGGGATTCAAGGGTCCAGATGGGGCGCTGCTCGCGGCACTGCTCACGGGCGAGCTGGCGACCGCCGAAGGCAATCGTCGCGCGGCGGCGGGCTTCGGCCGGAGTCATGCCGGCGGCGAGGTTGGCTTCGGTTTCGCGGTCGATGTGGAACTGCAGTTCCTCATCGACGTCGGCACGACGTTTGCCGGTGAAGAAGGAACGCGCTTTGTTGAGCCATTCGCGAACCATAGAGTTTCTCCTGCCGAAATTCGGGCTAAATCTGGTCGAGGACGAGGTTGATGGCGCCGGTGAGACGGCCCCAGTTCTCGAGTTCGGTATTGAGTTGTTTGCGGCCCGCGGCGGTGAGGGAGTAGAAGCGGGCGCGGCGGTTGTTCTCCGAAGCTCCCCACTGAGCACGAATCCAGCCTTTGTATTCGAGTCGATGAAGGGCGGGATAGAGCGATCCCTGGCCGATGGTGAGGACGTTGTTGGAAATCTGCTGGATGCGCTGAGCGATGGCCCAGCCGTGCTGGGCCTCGAGCGCGATGGACTTCAGGATGAGCATGTCCAGCGTGCCCTGCAGGAGATCGGTGGATGGCGGCATGGTTCCCCTCGACGTTCGACAACAGGATCGCCTGAAGACTTGTCGAACGTCAAGGGGAACAACACTACGCTCGGAAAAAGAAGGGCCGCCCGGGGGAGGGCAGCCCTTTGCACTATTTAAAGGAGCTTGCGGGGCCGCTTATTGGCCCATTCCGATCCGCACAGGCCGTTCCTCGAGGCCGCGCTTGCGATCGAGCCGCGAGGTAATGAGGTGCCCGAACTGCACCGAGCGCAGCGCGTGGCTCTGACCATCGGTGTCGAAGCTGAGGATCACGCGGGTGTCGGTGGGAGCAGGCTCGCCGGGAGCAACAACCCAGCTGAAGTTGCGCTGCCCGTCTTCGGTGGCCAGGCTGACGATGTTGGTCGTGGATTGGTGATCGACCGTGTAAAGGCCCGGAGGACAGGTTTTGCCGTTTGCGGTAAAGCTGAAGGGGACGTTGACCAGGGTTGCGGCCAACGCGGTCGAGGTTGCCAGCGCTGCCGTCGCCGCCACTGCCGACGCCAGAAAAAGCTTAGGGAGAATGGATCGCATATGGGGTTCCTCCTGCGTTGTTCACCACCCTAGCGATCCCGGGAAACTAAGTTGTCAAATTGCCGTCCAGAAAGCGTCAAGGTTTTTGGGAGACGATGCGCAGCTTCCTGGCGCGAGGGGCCTGGTCCAGACGCGCGTTCATCAGATCTTCATGGACTGCGTCGACGGGATGGAGCTTTTCACCGAGGTTGTTGGCGAGGCGAAGCGCATCCTCAAGCAGGTGAGCGGCCTCGTGGGGGGCATGGTTTTCCTGCGCGTGCTGCGCGGCGCGGCGCAGCACGGCGACGGCGCGATCGCAAACGCCGGCAGCCTCGTAGTGGAGTGCGATCTCGCGGCTGACAGCCCATTCGCTGCCGGCGAAAATTTCGCTGAGCCGCTCGGCGATGCGGCGATGCGACAAGGCGCGGCGGGCCGCCGGCTGCCTGCGGTAGAGCACTTCGCGATAGAGACTGTGGACGAAAACCAGGAACTCGGAGCGCCGGCCACCAGGGAGCTCATCCTGCCCGCCGCGCTCGACAAAATGCAGCCGCCGGGCCATGGCCGCGCAGGATTCCTCGACGGCGGACTCGTCTTCTGCGAGCACAGCCGCGACAGCCCACGATGGAAAGGCGATGCCTGCGACGCTGCCAGCTTCGAGAATGCGCTGTTCTTCGGCGTTCAGGGTCTCGATCTGCAGTTCGATCATCTGAGCGAGCTGGTCGGGCACTTCGGTCTGCATTTCTTCAAAGGAGGCGGTGAGCTTCCACTGCGTCGGCTCCTGTGGTTCGCACACAAGGAAGCGCCGCGCGATGAGATGGTCGAGGATGGCGAGGGCAAACATGGGATTGCCTTCGGAATTCTGGTGGACGAAGCCGGTGAGCCCGTGGGGCGGGGCTTCACGCTGCAGAGCGCTGCTCAGCAATTCGCGCATGGCAGTTTTGGAGAGGGGGGACAGAGCTACTTCCGTGCAGAGCTGCCGCATGAGGAGATGCTGGCGAAGGGCGCGGAGTGGACGCTCGGGCTCGCCGCCGCGGGAACTGCAGGTGGCCAGCACGAGCAGGCGTGCCGGAGCGCGCCGTCGCACCAGCGCGGATACGAGGCCCAGCGTGGCGTGATCACCCCAGTGCAGATCCTCAAGGATGAGAAGCAATGGCTGCGACGCAGCGAGTTGTTCAAGGGCGGCACATAAATCTCCGGCGATGCGCTCGCGGACGGGCGGGGTTGGGACGGGATCGGCGGATTTCGACGGAAGCCATGCCGGTGCGGCTTCGGCGAGGAGACGACAGGCTGTCTGACGCTCGGGCGAAGCGGATAACTGACTCAGCGCTTCGATGAGCGGGTAGTATTCTTCTTTCTCGCCGAGGCCTTCGACGCATTGCCCGCGCAATACGCAGAAGGAGCCGTCGAGGCGGTCGCAGAATGTGTTGACCAGAGCGGTCTTGCCGATGCCTGGCTCGCCGGTGATGAAGACGGCACGGCGCTGGCCTGAGCGGGCGAGGTCCAGTTGGGCGTGCAGCGCCTTCAGTTCGTCCTCGCGTCCAACGAGGTTTCGCTTTTTCGGGTCGGAGCCTGTCGCATGCGGCGATCCGTCGCCATTCGTCACCGGCGCCACGAAACGATAGCCGCGCTTGGGAATCGTCTGGATGAACTGTGGCTGATCGGCGTGGTCGCCGAGAAGCTTGCGGAGGTCGAGCATGTAGGTGCGCAGGACCTGGGGCTGGACGTAGGTTTCCGGCCACAGGGCGTCGAGCAGTTCGTCGTGGGTGATGAGACGGCCTGGATTTTCGACCAGGTAGCGCAGGACCATGAAGGGCCGGGGCGGCAGAGTGATTTGGGCATCATGCTGCCACAGACACTCGTTCACCGTATCCAGACGAAAAGATGCGAACTGCTTCAATCTTGCCGACTCCTGCTCCGGCCCAGGGCCCGTGCCCAAGTGGGAGCTGCAACCATCCTTCCACATTCCGAGCTGCGAATGGTCAGCGCATGTTCAATGGTTCGTTGCGGGTTTGTAACGGTGCTGTTTGCAACGGTGTCCACTCCTGAACAAGCCTGTCCGAAGATGGAACTATCCGGCCCCGGATGTGAACAAAGGGATACGCGCCTGGGTTGAAGTTCGTTCCTGCGGTTACGACCGCTCTTATTAATAGATGAGCTTCAACGAGAACTGAATCTGGCGGGAGGTACCGGCGGTCTTGCTGATTTCGCCGAAGCCGGAGCCTTTGATGGTGTTGGCGGGCAGGCCCATGTTGACGATGTTGAAGATGTTGAAGAATTCGGAGCGGAACTGGACGTCGGCGCGCTCGAGGCCGCTGGGGCGATGGCCGATGGGCGTGTCTTTGATGAGGGCGTAGTCGAAGTCGTAATAGGCTGGGCCGAAGAAGGTGTTGCGGCCGAGGGTGCCGAAGCGGCCGGAGTTGGGGCCGGTGCCGCCCGGGATGCCGATGGGGATGGAGAAGAAGGACGCGTTGTTGGTTCCATCGCCGAAGTAGTCGTAGCGGGGGCGCGTGGAACTGTGCGCGGTGGAGAGGTGTGGTTTGGCGATCTGATCGGGGCGGTCGGCTCCGCCGGTGCCAGCGCCGGTTTGCTGGATTCCGGAGTAGACGGTGAAGGGCGAGCCGCTGGTGATGGTGGAGATGCTGAGCAGCTCCCAGCCCTGGGCAAATTTGCGGGCATGGGGGCCATCGAGGCCGAGTTCCTGGAGGTGTAAATCCTGCGCGGCGCTCACGGAGAACGCGTGCGCCACATCGAAATTCGAGGGGCCCTTTTCAGGGTGGGTGTTGAAGGGGTCCTGAGGCAGAGGCAGCGCGACGGCACCGGTGGATCCGGTTCCACCGATGACGGCACTTACGTCGTCGAGGGACTTCGACCAGGTGTAGCCGGCCTGGAGACCGGGGCCCCCGTGCTTCACAGCGCCGGAAAGCGATGTTTGGAGCGCGTGATAGGAGGAGTGCGACGTATCGGTAATGACGGACTCAAAGCCGAAGCCGCCGGTGACGGCGCCGCTGGAGTCGAACTGTGTGTAGGGGGCGAAACCTGGAACGGCGCCCTGGTATCCGTTGGGATAGGAACTGCGTGGAAGGTGGAAGGACTCTGTGCCGACATAGGCGACGTCGCCGGTAAGGCCGAAGAGGGTGCGCTCGAGGCCGAGGGTCCAGGTCTGGAGGAAGCCGTCGCCGAAATGGCGGTCGATGGCGCTGAGGTTCAGCAGCGAGAACTGGTGGCCGGGTGCGAGCGCGGCCAGATCATTCTGGTAGCGGTTGACGTCCATCGGAGTGTTGGCGGGAACTTGCTTCGACTTCTCGGCGGGGAAGATGTTCTGACCTGAGGGAGTGTAGGTGGAGGGGATCTCACCGGGGGTGATCTGGAACCCATAGGGAATCTCGGCATTCTTTGCCGCGTTCACGTGCGGATAGACGGCGAAGGGCGTGGAGCCGGTGAGGAAATTGTCCTGCCAGATGTTAGGCGGGATGACGGTGATGGCGCCGCCGGCGTGAACGAGTAGATGGTCGGGGGCGTTCCAGCTGACCTGGACGCGCGGACCCCAGCCATTCCAGCCGGACTGATAACCGGGCTGCGGATTGATCAGATATTCCTGCGACTGACCCGGCGGCGGATTGACCTCGAGAAAACTCGAAGTGCGATGAGCGCGCTCGGTGATGGGTGAATAGACCTCGTAGCGGAGACCGTAGTCGAGCGACCAGCGGTCGTTGATCTTCCAGGTGTCCTGGGCGTAGACGTTGACGTCGTTGCGATTGATCGCCGCCGGGCCGATGTGCGGTCCATTGGAAAAATACGGCGGCGCGACGGCTACGGTGTAACCGTAGGGATAGCCGAGAAGCAGGCTGGCCAGCGTGTTGGGCAGTGGGTCGCCAGGATTGACGTTGTGCATGCCGCTTTGCGAGGCGATGAAGACGGGCGAATAAACGGTGCCTCCACCGAAGTCGTATTCGCCGTTGGGGCTGATGCCGAAGTAGGTCGTGTCGCGGTTGAGGCGGGCCTCGATTCCGGTCTTGATGGTGTGGCGGGCGTGGGTCCAGGTGAAGGCCTGGCGGCCCATGAAGAGGTTGCCGAAGGCGGACATCACCGAACCGGCAGCGTTGTCGAAACCTTCGTAGAGGCCGTCGTTGAATTTGAGCGCGGGATCAGTGTGGTTGGGCGTGGGAAAAGACGGCGTGGTGCGAGTGATGCTCAGCGATGACTCCCACGAGAAGTGGGGCGACTGCGTGCGCGTGTAGGTGAAGACGACGTTGCGCTGGCGGTCGACATATTGCACGGCGAAGGATGGGTCGATGGTGGTCTGGTCGGGATTCGTGGTGGGGCCGGTGAGGTTGTCGTAATTGAAGCGGGCGAGGAACTGGCCTTTTTCGCCGAGTTTCTGATCGATGCGAATGGAGAACTGGTCGGCGTTGGTGACGACGTTGGAGGGCGCAGCATAGGTGCGCGCGCCATAAGCACCGGTGGGATTGTTCGGCTTGGGGTAGCGGGCGAGGACCGCAGCGATCTGCGGATTAACAGGGACGTTGAGCGTGTCGGTGCTGCCGTCGGAATAGGTGACGACGTCCTGGCCAGCGCGCTCCGCAGGCGTGGGCATGGGGAGCACCTGGGTGGTGCCAAGGACCTGGCGAAAGCCCTGGTACTGGCCGAAGTAGAAGGTTCGGCCGCGGCCATCGTAGAGGTGCGGGATGAGGACGGGGCCGCCATTGGTGAATCCGAACTCGTTGCGCTTGAAGGGCGGGATGCGGCCGGGCTCGACGATGGAGGGATAGTCGAAGAAGTTGCGGGCGTCGAGAGCGGAATTGCGCAGGAACTCGAAGAACGAGCCGTGGAAACCGCTTTTGCCGGAGCGGGTGATGAGGTCGGTGAATCCGGCAGCGCCGCGGCCGATTTCAGCGGGCATCCAGCCGGAGCTGGACTGGACTTGCTCGATGGCGTCGACATTGAAATTGGTAAAGGTAGCGCCGCCCATTTCCGGATCGCTGATGTCGGCGCCGTCCATGGCGAATACTGCCTCGACGCCGCGCTGGCCGTTGATGGCGAACTGCTGGGTGAAGTTGGTGGCGCCATTGGCGTCCGTCATGGTGCCGGCGGCGAGCAGGAGCAGGGTGCTGAAGTCGCGGCCGTTGAGGGGCAGCGAGCTGACGGCTTCGCTCGAAAGCTTTTCGCCGCCGCTGGTTTGGGGCTGGGTCGCGGCCTGTGGGGCGGGTGGCGAGGCGGGAAGCGGAGCGATGCTGACGGTGTTCTGGTCGGAGAGGGTCAGCGCGATGCCGGGGCTGGGCAGACTGACGGTGACCGCGGTTGTTGCGGCCTTGCCTGGTTGTTGGACGACGAGGCTGTAGCGTCCGGGGAGAACTTTTGGCAAGCTGAAGCTCCCGTCGGTTCGCGTGGTGGTGGAGAGTGGACCTGCTTCACCGGTGGAGGTCTCGCTGGAGAGAAGGAGGGTCGCACCGGCGATGGGCTGACCCGCACTGTTGTGAAGGACTCCGCCCCAGGTGATCCAGGCAGTGGCCGGTTGCGCCGGGGGTGGCGTCTGCACGGCTTGCGATGGCAGCGCGGCCGGCAGGAGGAACGCAACTATTGTGATCGCGAGCGCTGCACATTTTGTCACCTTGTGCGCGGTGGTGAATTTCAAAAAGCTTCTCTTGAGCAACATCAAGACCCCTGACCCGATTCCCGATATGGGCGACGCCTCGTGCAGACGCAGCGAGCCGATTTCCGTCCTGCAGTATACCTGCACAAGCATACGGCATGCTCTACTAAATCGTTTTTTCTGCAGCTTTTGGTTTGCTGGCCGCGGCCTGTGATGTGGGTCACAATCCGCATCACAGGCCGGTGTGACCGCTGGCACATACAGTCGGCTCCCGCAAAATTAACAATCACTCCGTTTCCAGATTGCGGTGCATGGACGTGTTCTCGCACTCCGCCGAGCACCGCGGCGCACTTATACGAATCACGCATCGCCCAGGGCGGCGGCAGAACGGAGAACGGCAAATGAGTACATCCACGGTGAGTTCCCAGACACTTGGGAAAGAAGCAAAAGTCGAAACCCCTTCGCAGTACGTTTTCTTTTTCGGTAATGGTATCGCAGAAGGCAATGGCAAGATGCGCGACGTCCTCGGCGGCAAGGGCGCAGGCCTGGCCGAGATGACGAACGCAGGCCTGCCGGTGCCTCCGGGCTTCACGATCCAGACTGAGGCCTGCCGCGAATATATGCGCGGGTCGCTTTCGGCGCAGGTGAGCGACCAGATGCAGGCGTCCCTGGAGCGTCTGGAGCACCTGCAGGGCCAGCGGCTGGGCGCGGGGGACAATCCGCTGCTGGTGAGCGTGCGTTCAGGAGCGAAGTTCTCGATGCCGGGGATGATGGATACGATTCTGAACCTCGGTCTGAACGATACCTCGGTCGAAGCGCTGGCGAAGAAGAGCAACAATCCGCGCTTCGCCTATGACTCCTATCGGCGGCTGATCCAGATGTTCGGCGATGTCGTGCTGGACATCCCGAAGAACGAGTTTGAACACATTTTCGACGAGACCAAGAAGAAGTATGGGGCAAAACAGGATACGGAACTGACCCCTTCGGCGCTGAAGGAAGTGATCGCCGGCTACAAGAAGCTGGTGCTGCGGCATACGGGCGCGGAGTTTCCACAGGATCCGGACCGGCAGCTGACGATGGCGCGCGACGCGGTTTTCAGGTCATGGAACAACGAGCGCGCAAAGACGTATCGACGGCTGAACCACATCGATGACTGGCTGGGCACCGCGGTGAACGTGCAGGCGATGGTGTACGGCAATCTGAACGAGACCAGCGGCACGGGCGTTGGCTTTACGCGCAACCCCGCCAACGGCGAGAAGGAATTCTACGGTGAGTTCCTGATGAACGCGCAGGGCGAGGACGTGGTGGCCGGCATCCGGACGCCGATTCCGATCAGCGAACTGCAGAAGCAGATGCCGCATGTGTACGACCAGTTGAGGGACCTGACATCGCGCCTCGAAAAGCACTATCGCGACATGCAGGACTTCGAGTTCACGATTCAGGACGGCCGGCTCTATATGTTGCAGACGCGCAACGCGAAGCGCACGGGGCTGGCGGCGGTCCGCATCGCGATCGATATGGTGAGGGAGAACCTCATCAGCATCGACGAAGCGGTGCTGCGGGTGGAGCCGAACCAGATCTTTGACTTCCTGGTTCCGCGGCTGGACGAGAAGGGGACGGTCGAGGTCCTGGCGCGCGGGCTGCCTGCTTCGCCGGGCGCCGCGGTGGGACAGATCGTCTTCACGGCTGCCGATGCGGTGAAGGTTCACGAGAAAGGGACCTACAAATCCATCATCCTGGTACGGGCCGAGACTTCGCCGGAAGATATCGCCGGCATGAACGTGGCTTCAGGCATCCTGACTTCGCGGGGCGGCATGACTTCGCACGCGGCTCTGGTGACGCGCGGCATGGGCAAATGCTGCGTGGCCGGCGCGGGCGACGTGACCATCGAAGAAAAGAAGAAGGAGATGCGCGTGAAGGGCAAGGTCTTCCATGAGGGCGACTGGCTTTCGCTCGACGGAACGACGGGACGCATCATCAACGGCAAGCTGAACACGCTGCCGGTGAACCCGGACCACCCCGACCTGGTGCAGTTCATGGGCTGGGTGGATGAGCGGCGGCGGCTGCGGGTGCTGGCGAACGCCGACATCCCGCGCGACGCGAAACAAGCGCAGGCGTTCGGAGCGGAAGGGATTGGGCTGTGCCGCACCGAGCACATGTTCTTTGCGGAGGATCGGCTGCCGCATATGCAGGCCATGATCCTGGCGAAGACTGAGGAAGAGCGCCGGACGGCTCTGGCGAAGCTGCTGCCCATGCAGCGCGCGGATTTCCAGGGTCTGTTGAAGGTCATGGGCTCGTATCCGGTGGTGATCCGGCTGCTGGATCCGCCGCTGCACGAATTCCTGCCCAAGCGGGAAGACCTGCTGGTGGACATCGCGAAGCTGGAGCTGACCAAACCAAAGTCGCCGAAGCTGAAGGAACTGCACAGAATCCTGGCGCGGGTTGAGGAACTGCACGAGCTGAACCCGATGCTGGCGCTGCGCGGCTGCAGGCTGGGCATCACCTATCCGGAGATCACTGAGATGCAGGCACATGCCATCTTTGAAGCCGCTGCGGCGGTGAAGAAGAGCGGCCAGGACCCGCACCTCGAGATTATGATCCCGCTAATTGCGGGACCAGAAGAGCTGAAGGCGCAGGCGGCCATCATTCACTCGGTGGCGCACGACGTGTTCATCAAGAAGGGCATGGTCGTGGAGTACAAAGTCGGGACCATGATCGAGCTGCCGCGCGCATGCCTGGTGGCGGACAAGATCGCCGCCGAGGCGGACTTCTTCAGCTTCGGAACCAACGACCTGACCCAGACTACCTTCGGCATCTCGCGGGACGACTGCAACAAGTTCCTGCCGGCGTATCTGCAGCAGGGCATCTTTAAACAGGACCCCTTCGCGGTACTCGACCAGGAAGGCGTGGGCACGCTGGTGAAGATGGCGACAAACAAGGGCCGCTCGACCCGCCGCGATCTGAAGGTTGGGATCTGCGGCGAGCATGGCGGAGAGCCGGAGTCGGTGAAATTCTTCCATCGCGCAGGGCTCGATTACGTCTCCTGCTCGCCGTTCCGGCTACTGACCGCGCGGCTGGCGGCGGCGCAGGCAAACATCGAGGAGCAGAAGGTCTTCAATCCCGATCTGCGGACGGGGAATTCGAAGTGATTGCCGCAGGTGAGCCTTTTATCGGGGCTCTCCGGGTGGTTGTAATTCGGTGAGGTAGCCTGATCTCCGCCGTGCTTCTTCCGAGATTCATCGGAAACGAAGCAGGGCGGACGATTCAGGGTTCGGTTGAGACATTTCATGCCTTACCGGTGGTTTCCGTTTGTTTCTGCCGCATGTGTATTTCGATTTGTTGCATTTGCAATCATTCAGGCCGCGCTTCTGGCAGAGGAGCGCGGCGGGTTTTCCATTTCTGGATGATGGATCGTCGTCCCATCGACGACTCCTGGGGTGCCTGCAGTAATCGCTCCGGTACCGCCTGCCCGAAGCAGGTGAGGGACTAACCCATTCGTAATCTTGCGGAGCGTCTCAAGAGCGCTCACTATTATCCGCAGAATTAAGTTCCCATTTCCTTTCCGCCGATCCCGCACGGCTGAGGTTCGGTCCGGGCGTGGCATCGCGCGAAGGTGAAACCCAGTTCGCAAGCGATGCGATCTGTCAACAACCCGTTGCTCCGCTTCAGGAAAGACCATGAAAGCTGCGCTTCTCTCCGTCTGCCTTTTCTTTGCTGTTGCAGTCAGCGTTTCTGCCGCGTCGGAACCCAACGCCATCCGCACTAAGCTCGACAGCGACAAGACGATCCATGGAATTCCCTGCGCCAGGGGCACAGCCTGGTTCTATCCGGACGGTGCGCTGAACGAGTGCACGCTTTCCCGGGCTGCGACGCTCGGTGGTGTGGAGGTTCCGCGTCGCTCGGTCCTCGAACTGTGGCCGAATGGCGCGGCACACTACCTCACCATTTCCCGTCGTGCGATGGTAGGCGGCTACCGCGTGATGGGAGGAACGCGTGCGAATTCTTCCTCCACAGTGGTGACGACCTTCTACCCCAGTGGCAAGCTCCGCTCTGTTTATCTGACCAGCGATCAGAACATCGAGGGAGTACCGTGCCGCGGCGGCAGCGCGTGGAACCTCCTTGTGGATCCCGCCAATGACACCAGCTACGTCGAGTTTTTCGACGACGGGAAACTCAAGTCGTGCAGGCTCGCTCGTGACTATGAAGGGCACAGAAGCGGCGAGCGGCTCTTGCTTCCGCTTGTAACTACCAGCTCGGATGTTGTCAGGACCGAGCCGGCCCAGTAAAGCTCGCGGGCTCTCGCCGGCGCCAATCCGTGGCGCGAGATGCGGATTGATTCCGGGGCCGGCGTGATCACCAAAGTTTCCTTCGGCTGTAATCCTCGGCGCGTATATTGGACGCACTCCCTCCGGTTCATTACGCGCAAGCGCAAAGAGGCACTCCCATGGATGCAGCTCCCATGTTGGTTCTTATCGTCCTCGTTGTCATCGGAATTCTTGTTCTGATCACGGTCGTCAAGACCATGTATACCGTGCGCACGTACACCGCTGGAGTGGTGGAGCGGTTCGGCAAATTCAATCGTGTGGCTCAGCCCGGTCTTCACGTTCTGGTTCCGTGGTGCGAGACGGTTCGCTTCATGGACCTGCAGATTCGCCAGGCGGATGTTAACGTCGAGACCAAATCCAAAGACAACGTCTTCGTCACCATCCCTGTTTCAGTGCAGTATCAGGTGCTGCCGGACAAGGTTTTCGAAGCTTACTACAAGCTGAGCTCTCCGCAAAAGCAGGTCGAGAGCTACGTCTTCAACTCGATCCTTGGTCATGTGCCGACGCTGACGCTGGACGAAGCGTTCGAGCAGCAGGCGCAAATCTCCGCCGCCGTGAAACGCGAACTCGACGTGGTGATGAGCGAGTTCGGCTACAACATTCTCAAGGCGCTGGTCACCGATATTGTTCCCGATGCCAAAGTCAAAGCCGCGATGAACGACATCAACGCCGCGCAGCGCGAGCAGACTGCGGCACAGGCGCGCGGCGAAGCGGAGAAGATCCTAAAAGTGAAGCAGGCTGAAGCCGAAGCGCAGTCGAAGGCACTACAGGGCGAAGGCGTCGCGAAGCAACGCCAAGCCATCATTCAGGGGCTGCAGGCTTCTGTGGAGCAGTTCAAGTCGGCTGTGGAAGGCTCGACGGCGCGCGACGTAATGGCGATGGTGCTGCTAACGCAGTATTTTGATACGCTGCGCGACATCGGCACCGCTGGCCGCTCGAATACCATCCTGCTCCCGAATCAACCGGGAACGGTGAACGATCTGATGACGCAGATCATGGCAGGGTTCAGCGCGCAAAACAGCATCGGCGGCGCAGACGTACCGGCATCGCGGCCCCCCGCGTCCTGAATCCAGTTTCTGTTCCGAACTCTGCCTGCTCGCTGTATCATCGTCGCTTCTCGCTCTTAAAAGCCGATGACCACTGCCGCCGATCCCAAATCCCATCTCCGCAAGACGATGGGTTTCTGGGATGTTCTGTTGTTCAACATCGCCACCGTGGTTGGTCCGCGATGGATCGCCGCAGCCGGCCACAACGGCACTTCGTCGATCAGCCTCTGGATTTTGGCTGCGGTGTTCTTCTTCGTGCCTGGCGCGCTGGTGATCAACGAGCTTTCCTCGCGCTTCCCTGAAGAAGGCGGACTTTACGTCTGGGCGAAAGAGGCCTTTGGCCCTTTCCACGGTTTTGTGGCCGGCTGGACTTACTGGATCTACACGGTCTTCTACTTTCCTGGGTTGCTGCTGGCGTCCGCGTCGATGTCAGCGTATGTCATCGGCGGCCGCGGCGCGGCGCTTTCGCAGGATCGCGGGTTCCAGCTATGGGTTTCGCTGGGATTGCTGGTGGTTGCGGTTGGGCTGAATATTATAGGGCTCAACATCGGCAAGTGGCTGCAGAATGCCGGCGGAGTTGGAACCTTTTTGCCGCTGGCGATTCTTGTTGGGCTCGGCGCGATTCTTGCGCTGCATGGTGGTTCGGTGACGCACTTTACCGTGCGCAACATGTTGCCAGCGTGGAACTGGGACACAGTGAACTTCTGGTCGCAGATCGCGTTTGCGTTCACCGGGCTCGAATTGGTTTCGGCCATGAGCGAAGAAGTGCGCGATCCGCGGCGCACGCTGCCGCGTGCGGTGTATGGCGCCGGCGCGCTGACGGCGTTCATTTACATTGCGGGGACGTTTGCGATTCTTGCTTTGTTGCCTGCCGCGGATATCGATCCGCAGAGCGGCGTGTTTCATGCGATCACGATCGGATCGGTGGCGCTGAAGATCGGCTTCCTCGGCATACTGGCGGCGATGCTGGTGACGGTTGGCAACGCTGGCGGCGTTGGTTCGACGGTGGCTGGCATTGCGCGGGTGCCATTTGTGGTGGGCATCGATCGCTATCTGCCTGCGGCCTTCGGGAAAATTCACCCGAAGTGGAAGACACCGTGGGTTTCGATTCTGGTGCAGGGTTCGGTTTCGGGCGCGATCCTGCTGGTGAGCCAGATTAACGACACCACGCGCGGCGCTTACCAGTTTTTGATCGATGCGGCGATTATTCTCTATTTCATTCCCTTTCTTTATATGTTTGCGGCGGTGATTCGGCTCGCGGCGCGCTCCGACCGCGCATCGAATCCGCACGCCATTCTGGTTCCTGGCGGCCGCGCAGGCGTGTGGATTTGCGGCGGGCTTGGATTTGTGGTGGTGCTGATTGGGATTCTGGTGTCGCTGATTCCTCCTGGCGATTCGTCGAACAAGCTCGGATTTGAACTGAAGCTGGTGATTGGAACTTTGGCCTCGATTCTGCTCGGTTTGGTGCTGTACTGGCGCGGCGCGCGAGCGAAGTCAGAAGCGTGATAGATCACGAGCGAGGATGCCGTTGCGCGAGGTGAACTCCACGATGAGGGGCGGGCGCAGGTCGAAGTCGCTGTAGCGGATCCAGCGAGGGCGCACGACGAGGTGCACCAGGCGGGGCCAGCAGAGGCGCGCGGGGCCGTCGGTCCAGACGGAGAAGTAGGTTTCCTGGTAGCGGCGGAGTTCTTCGCCCTCGGGCTGGAGCGCGTCGCCTTCGAGCTGGACAGTTTGCTCGCTCCGAAACCGGAAGTCACGGCCCAGGGGGAATCGTGATGTCCATATCTGCCAACAGCGGGCAGAGGTGGACACCCGGCAGAGAGGCGCCGTTTTTCCGGTGATGGCGGTCACTGACATGTGTTTTTCCCGACTTCTATGCCTGGGAATCGCTGGAGGATTCAGGCGAGGAGGATTTCATGTGGACAATTAGTGCGATGGGAATGCCGGGGCCGGTACGGGCGAGTCTTGCCAACCAGTTTGCGTTTGCGAAGCACAATGCGGAGGGGTTGCCGGCGGAGCGCATCACCATCGAGGCGATCGAGAAGGCGGTGAATTCTGAGCTCGATGTTCTGATGGGACAACTGGATCAGAAGACGGCGGTGCGGGTCACATCGGCGGGCTCGGCGGAGGCTGGTTCATCGGCGGGAATTGGGGGAGGGACACGGCTGTCGCTGAATATTGAGTGTATGCCGGAGTTTTTGAATCACGGGCGGACGGAAGAGTCGGACGAGGCGTGAGGGTCAGCGTGAGATTTGTTGTTCCGGCGTGAAAGGCTGGACCGGCTTGCCCCATTCTTCGCTTAGATCGATCCATGTGGGGTTCGTGGTTTTGATGAGTGCGAGCTTTTTGGGGCGGCTCCAGCCCTTGAGTTGTTTTTCTCGGGCGATGGCGCGGTTGGGTGTCGAGAAGCGCTCGTAATAGACGAGGCGGTTGCAGTTGTAGTCGGCGGTGAAGCCTGCAAAGGTTTTGTTTTTGTGCTGTAGTGCACGTACTTCGATGTTGCTGGTAACGCCGATGTAGAGAACGCGAGTTCTGCTCGCTACGATGTACACGCAGAACCTGCGTTCCTGCATGTTTACAGCGTAGCTGCTTCCCCGCGCGCTTCAAAATGACGGTGGTAATGGGTACGCTGCGGTGCTGACGAAGAAATGCAGGTCCTTCGACTCGCTTCTGAATTGTTTGTTGCGCCCCAAAAGCGGGCGCAACGATTCGGATGCTTCGCTCAGGATGACAGTTCCTTTCTTTTGGTGGGATCCGTGATGATGCGGGCAAAGTGCGGGTGCTGTTGGTGAACTGCGACGTGGCCGGAAGATTAGAAATGCAGGTCCTTCGACTGCGCTTCTGAAATGTTTGTTGCGCCAAAAGCGGCGCAAACAGTCCGATGCTTCGCTCTGGATGACACTTCTTTTTTGTGGTGGGGTCCGTAGTGGCAAGAGCGAGAAACAGATCGCTAAAATAGCCCGGGTTGTTTGCGGGGTTGGGGTAGGCCGAAATGTTCATAGGCTAACCTTGTGGCTACTCGGCCGCGGGGCGTTCGGTCTAAGAAGCCGATTTGGATTAAGAAAGGTTCGTAGACTTCTTCCAAGGCGTCTTCTTCTTCGGCTAACGTCGCGGCCAAGGTTCCTAAGCCTACCGGGCCACCGTCGTACTTTTCGATGATGGTGAGCATGAGGCGGCGGTCTAACTCGTCGAAGCCGTGAGCGTCTACTTCTAACATCTTTAATGCATCGCAGGCGGTTTGGCGATCGATGCGGCCCTGGGCTCGGACCTGGGCGAAGTCTCTAACTCGTCTTAAGAGGCGGTTGGCGATGCGCGGGGTGCCGCGGCTGCGCATGGCGATCTCTGCGGCGCCATCCTCAGTGATTTCGATGTTCATGACTTCGGCGGAGCGGGAGACGATGAAGCGGAGGTCGTCATCGGTATAGAACTCGAGGCGGAGGAGGATGCCGAAGCGTGATCTGAGCGGCGAACTGAGCAGGCCGGGGCGGGTGGTGGCGGCGACGAAGGTGAAGGGCTTGATCTCCATGACGTGGGTGCGGGCGGCGGGGCCCTGGCCGATGATGATGTCGAGCTTGTAGTCCTCGAGGGCGGTGTAGAGCTTTTCTTCGAGGACGGGCTGGACGCGGTGGATCTCGTCGAGGAAGAGGACCTGGCGGTCGCGCAGGTTGGTGAGGATGGCGGTGAGGTCGCCCTGGATCTGGAGGGCGGGGCCGGAGGTTTGCTGGAAGGGGACGTCGAGCTCGTTGGCAATGATGGTGGCGAGGGTGGTTTTGCCCAAGCCTGGCGGCCCGAAGAGGAGGACGTGGTCGAGAGCTTCGCCGCGGGATTTGGCAGCTTCGAGGGCGATAGCTAATTGCTCTTTGGCTTTGGTCTGGCCGATGAATTCCTGAAGGCGGCGGGGGCGGAGCTTGAGCTCGAAGGTGGATTCGTCTTCAGAGCGCGCGGCGGAGACGAGGCGCGCGGGGTCCTCGCGTTGAGACGGCATGCTGAGATGAGTTTATAGCCCGCAGGCGGCAGCCTGCAGCCGCTAGCCTGTGGCCTGTAAACAATAAGCTGCAGGGGGAAGGTTAGCGACCGGTGGTGGGGCTGGTGTTGTTAGGCGGTGGAGCGGCGGCGGGCGGTTGCGGCTTCGAGTCGTGGTGCCCAAAGTCGAGACCGATGTCGGGGTGAGAGGTAGTGCCGCCGATTTTGATGGGGACCTGGGTGCCGGCTCCATCTTTGGCGAAGAAGGGATCGACGGGTTTAAGGAGCCAGGATTTCCAGCCGGTGACCATCTGGGAGACGTGAGCGTCGAGGCGGGCGAGGCCGGAGAAGTCCAGAGACTGAGCGTCGAGGTTGTAGGTGCCGGTGAGGGCGATGTCGGCGCCGGGGACACGGTAGTTGAGGGCACTGAGGGTGAGCTTGTGAGCGTCGAAGGTGAACTGGCCGCGCATTTCCGAGGAGATGCCGGCGGCACCGGGCTGGGCGCTGGCGGCTTCAAGGGCGCTGGCCTTGTCCGCTTCTTTGGGTTTGCCCTGACCACGGAGGCTGAGCTCGTCGACCTTGCTCTGAATCTTGTCGCTGGTAAAGACGGTGTTATCGAGGCTGAACTGGCCCTGGAGATGGAGGCGGTTTGTGACGGAATCGGGGCCGGGCGGCAGATTGAATTTGGTGTGGAGGTGGAGGTCGCCGTTCATGAGGGGCGGCTGGGATTTGACGGCGAGGAGGAGGATGTCCTGAATCTGGCCGGGGCCGACGGTGACGTCGAGGCGGATGTCGCGGCCGGGGACGCCGGCGACGCGAACGACTTCACCCTGAGCAAGGATGTGGGTGTGGAGGAGCCACGCATCGACGGGCTGGAGGTAGGTGTCGCCGTTGGTGCCGTCGACGATGGCGTGAAATTTGGTGTTGAGGGGCACGGGGCGAGCGGCGATGTCGAGGGAGAAGTTCGGCGTGGTGGTAGTGCCGTCGACAACGATTTTGTTGAGCTGGCCTTTGTAGCTTCCGTCGGAGGAGAGGATGCCGCCGATGCCTTTGATGGTGGAGAGGTCGGCGTGGCGGAAGGTGTAGGTGCCATCCACGGGCGTGTCGCCGGGGCTGTGCTCGTTGAAGGGGCCGAAGTCTCCGGTGGAGTCGATGTTGCCGGTGGGGCGGGGGTTGATGAGGATGGCGTGGAACTTCATGGGGCGGCCAGGGCCGACGGAGTTGAGGCGGACCTTCTGGATGACGAAATCGAGGGGGACCTTGCCAGGCTTGCCGTTTTCGATGACGAGGCCGGCCTGGTTGACGTCGATTTCACCGACGAGGATTTTTATTCCGCTGTGGGACGCGTCTTCGCCTTTGTTCTGGTTTCCGCCGATGTGGGGCATATTGGCGCGCTCGGATTTGGGAGGGAGATGGATGCTGAGGCCGGAGACCTGGACGCGATCGACATAGAGCGGACTATGGAGAAGCTGGCGCCAGTCGAGGACGCGGAAGGAGAAGCGGTCGACTGCGATCATGGGCTCGTTGGTGTCGAGGTGATTGGGGTAGAGCTTGAGGCCGGAGCCGGAGACTTCGAACCCGCGGAAGAAGTGGGCGTGGAACTGGTCGAGCTCGACGCGGCTGTCGAAACGGGTGGAGAGGGTTTCGACGACTTTGGCTTTCAGCATGGGGCCGGCGCGATGGAGGAAGATGTTGGCCGCGATGAAGGCGGCAACGGCGAGGATGGCGAGGACCGAGACGACCCAGAGAAGGGCAACCACGAGGGGGTGATGCCGGCGACGAGAGACAGGAAGTGTGGGTTGGTTGATGGGAGTGCTCACATTTCGACCTATTCGATTATGTTCCGCGGCGCGTCTTTGTGCTTAGAGACAGCTGGGGGCTCAGGGGCTGCCAGGCGGAGGACGGAATTCGGGTTTATGCTCGTTGGGTTGAGAGGGCTGGTGGCGACGGTGGTGCGGTATGACCGAGGGAAAGACGGAACAGCGGCTGATTGTGGGGCTGGGGGAGTTGCTGTGGGATCTGCTGCCGGAGGGAACGCGGCTGGGCGGAGCGCCGGCGAATTTCGCAGTAATGGCGGGGCGGCTGGGTAATCGGGCCGTGGTGGCGAGCCGGATTGGCGCGGATGAGCTGGGAGACCAGGCGGTGGAGACGCTGGAGGGACTGCCGGTGGAGAGCGGATTCCTGCAGCGGGACAGCGAATTTGCAACGGGGACGGTTACAGTTGCGCTGGAGAAAGGCGAGCCGCAGTATACGATCCACGAGCCGGTGGCCTGGGACCGAATGGCGCTGACGGGTGACTGGCGGGAGCTGGCGAAAAAAGCCGATGCGGTGTGCTTTGGGACGCTGGCGCAGAGGAATGAGGCGTCGAGGGCGACGGTTCTGGGATTTCTGGATGAGACACGTCGGGAATGCGCGCGGGTGTTCGATGTAAATCTGCGGGCGCCGTTCTGGTCGGGCGAGGTTCTGCGGGATTCGCTGGGACGGGCGACGGTTCTGAAGCTGAACGGGGGAGAGCTGCGGCATGTGCTGACGGGGACGGGGGCGTGTCCTTACCCGACAGACGCGGAGGACGACGACGCAATGCTGCGTGGAGCGCAGCGGCTGATGGAGCGGTATCCGGTGGAGCTGGTGTGCATCACGCTGGGCGAGCGAGGGAGTTTGCTGGTGACGCGGCGGGAGCATCATCGGCACCACGGACTGGCGGCGCGTGTGAAGGATACGGTGGGCGCGGGCGATGCGTTCACAGCGGCGCTGACGCACTACTACCTGGAGGGTGCGCCGCTGGCGACGATGAATGAGGCGGGGAACCAGTGGGGCGCGTGGGTGGCTTCGCAGCAGGGCGGGATGCCGCCCATGAGGGCAGAGACTCTGGAGCGGGTGAGCGGGGAGATTCGGGCGCGGCGCACCTGAGGGGCTGCCTTGATAGCGGAGTATGTTAGTGGGGATGGCACATATTCCCACATCGCAGGAGCGGCGGGCGCTGGGGCGGGCGCGGCGCAAACAAGTGCATCGGCAAGACCACGCCCAGTGGGACGCGAAGCTGCGGCAGCACGATCCGTTGAAGCTGGTGGCGGAGTCGATGCGCGGGCGGGTGCCGCAGCTGGTGACGCTGAAGTACGAGCGGATGCTGGCGTCAGCGTTTGGCTTCTTTCGCGGCGCGGTGCCGGTAATGGCGGGAGACCTGGCGGTTTTGCCGCACACCAGCATCGTGAACCAGATTTGCGGCGATGCGCACGTGCGCAATCTGGGAGCGTTTGCGGCGCCGGACGGACGGCTGCTGTTCGACATCAACGATTTCGACGAGACGATTCGAGGGCCGTTTGAGTGGGACCTGAAGCGGCTGGCGACCAGCCTGGTGCTGGCGGCGCGGGAAACATGCTTGCCAGGGAAGAAAGATGACGCCGAAAAGGCGGTGCTCAAATTCATAACGAGCTACCGAAAGCTGATCGACACGCTGTCGCGGATGCCGGTGATCGAGGTGGCGCGGTACCAGGTGCATCGGCTGCAGAGGATTTCGCCGGTGTCGGCCGCGCTGCTGAAGGCGGAGCGCGCGACGCCGCTGCATACGCTGGAGGCGCTGACGGTGGAGACGAAAAAGGGGCGGATTTTCAAGAACGATCCGCCGCTGCTGAAGAGGCTGACACCGCAGCAGGCGCGGCCCGTGCTGGCCTCGGTAAAGACCTATGCGAGGAGCCTGCAGCCGGAGCGGCAACATTTTCTGGCCCAGTACCAGCCGCTGGATGTTGGGTTCAAGGTGGTGGGGACAGGAAGCGTGGGGCTGCGCGACTACCTGGTTTATCTGGAGGGAAATGGGGCGCGCGATCCGCTGTTTCTGCAGATCAAGGAGGAGCCGGGGTCGGCGTATGCGCCGTATCTGCCATCGGCTGCGGCGAACACGGGGCACCAGGGGATGCGGGTCGCGGAGGGGCAGCGGGCGATGCAGTTCCAGTCGGATCCATTTTTGGGATGGACGACGATTGCGAACCGGGATTATCTGGTGCGGCAGCTGAACGACCACAAGGGGTCGATTGAGATTGAGGATCTGCAAGGACAGGGGCTGATCGATTACGCGGAGATGTGCGGCGAGCTGCTGGCGCGGGGGCATGCGCGGTCGGGCGATGCTTGTTTGATCGCCGGGTATTTGGGGAATGGGGAAAAGTTTGGCGAGGCGCTGGTGGAGTTTGCCGGCGCGTATGCGGATCAGACGGAGAAGGACTGGAGGGAGTTGAAGAGAAGCAGGCAGTAGGCAACAGGCAACAGCCGGTAGCCGGTAGCCGGTAGCCGGTAGTTCGACTTTGATGCGTGCGAGAATCGGTCCATGAATGAACTGGCACTGACATTCAATGGGGACAGCGCGCACACGCCGCCGTCGCATATCCTGGAAGCCCTGAGTGAGGAGCTGGCGCACCGCAGGATTGCGGACGCTCCGCACAGTATCTATGCCGAGGTGTGGCATGCGGCATATTGGCAGGATGTGATGCTGGGCCGGGTACATGGCAGGGGAACGCCTTCTCCGGAACACAACGCGATGAGCTATCCGGATGAGGCTGTTGTGCGGGCCGAGGCATGGACGGACTTGTGCGGGCGGTTTTTGCGGGGCGCGGATGAAGCGGCAGCGATGGCGGACGGGGATGCGCAGAAGCTCGAAAGCGTGGTGCTTTGTCCTTCACCGTCTAATCCGACGCGAAGTATGACGGTTCGCGAGCAGCTTGAAAGCTTCGCCGCGCACAACGCCTATCACCTGGGACGCGTGGTGTTGATGCGGCAGCTGCTGGGGAGTTGGCCGCCGCCGTCGGGCGGGCTCACGTGGTGACGATTTGCCATCGAGGCGGACTCAAGTCCGGCCGTCCGGGCGGAGACGAAAAACTCGGGATTGTCTCTTTTCAAAGTGACAGGGGAGATTGGGGGGCACATCGGACTGAGCCCAGGGGTCAAGTGGGATTGACCATGGTGTGATGGGGGGCGTTAAGTTCTTGCTGTGGGGTGAACCTGGCCGTGGGGCACTTCGGGTTTTTGGGTGCGGGAGTTAACGGCTTATTTACTCGAAGCTTGAGGGAGCGGGCTCCGGCGGGTGCAACGGCTGGGTTGACAGGTGCGGGGCGGGACGGGCAGCCACGAGGGCGAGACCCTTATCGAGGATGCGGAAGGCGCCGGCTTCGCGGAGAGCGGCGACGGCCGTACAGACGATGGGCGCGGCGCGGTTGGCGCCGAAACGTTCGCAGAAGTGGGAGCAGAAGAAGCGCCGGAGCTGACCGTCGCTGGGACAGTCATTACGCCTATATCCCAGGGCGTACCAGTGGTTGTTGCGTGGCTGGCTGTGGTAGCTGTAGTAGTCGGAAAAAGCAGAGCGTTCGAGATTGAGGCCGTAGTGGTCGGGCATGCGGCTCATGCGGCTGCCAGGCTCGATCTCGATCATGCTGTTCTTAAAGCGGACTTTTTTGAAGGTTTTGCGCAGACGGCGCTGGTAAGCCGCCATTTTCTCGAGGTCGTCCTCGGTTTCGAAGGGCAGGCCGCAGGTAAAGCAGAGCAGGGTGTTGACGCCATGGTTTTCGAGGGTGGCGAGGCAGTCTTCCAGAGCGGCGTTGGGGTACCGGTAGAGCCCGTTCCGGCTGCGGAGCTGCTCGTTGGGGGTGTGGGGGCTCAGGGTGATGAATGAGTCCTTGCCGGGAAGGCGGCTGAAGCTGCGAATGAAGCGCGCGGTGGGGAGGAAGTAGCGCTCGACTTCGAGGTTGATGGGGAGCTGGAGATGCGTCACTTTGTCGAAGATCGCCGCGTAGGTCTCATCGGCTCGCTGGAGCGGGAAGGAGTCGAGGGGCAGGCAGGCGAAGTCGAATCCATAACGGTTCAGATCCTCGATGGAAGAGACGATGGCGTCGATGGAGCGGGTGACGACGCGTTGGCGGCGGGAGATGAGCGTCTGGGCTTCGCAGGATCCGCCGCAATAGCTGCAGTTGTGGACGCAGCCGCGCCCGATATACACCGGCCAGGCGCTGGATTTAGCGAACATGAGACGCTGCAGGCGTTCGGAAACACCGTTGAGGTGGATGTAGCGGGAGAAGGACTGGATAAAGGTGGGGTAATCCTTCATGAGGGTGAAGTCGGTGAAGCAGAGGCTGTTGAGCATCGCCTCGTCGGCGGTGTAGCTGTGGGGATTGTGGACGATTTCCCGAGCGGACTCCGCGCTGCGGCGCCAGGAGAGATTGGGAATGGCGTCGAAGGGGCCACCGGCGGAGTGTCGTCGCACAAGCTCGAGGAGAGGCTCTTCGGCATCGCCGCGGATGATGAAGTCGACACAAGAGTGGTCTCGGAGGATTTCGTCGGCGAAGAGGGAGGCGGTAAATCCGCCGAGGAGAATGGCGATGTCGGGGCGAATGGCTTTGATTTGGCGGGCGACTTCGATCACATCCCAGGACTGGAAGTGCCAGTGGAGATCGAGGCCGACAATAGCGGGGTTGTGTTCGGCGAGGATGTTCTCGATGGAGATTGCGCCGGCGACATACTGTTCAACGGCGAGGTGGATGATTTTGGCGCGGTAGTTGTTTTGGGTAAGAAGATGAGCGAGTCCGAGCAGGCCGATGGGGGGAAACAGAATAAAGGAGTAGCTGCCTATGGGTTTCGAGTAGTTTCGAAACTTAGGGACGTGCAGAAAAAGGACATCGTGGGATGTCGTGGAACTTGCCATCGTTCGGGGGCCCCGGAATTGAAAAGCGATTCTAACCCCGGCATCGTTGGCGGAGTATGGCACTTCAGTGCCAGTGTGAGGGGTCCCTGTGGGAGCTCTTGCAAGGAGGACGGATGAGGAAGCTGAAGAGGTGCTCCTGGCTGACGTTCGTCGTCGCTGTTGCGCTGGTTGCGAGTCGAGGATTCATGAGGAGCGCACTGGCGGCGGGCCAGGCTACGGGAACGCCGGTCGCGACGAACGCCGACGGGGAGGAGCAAGGGAAGGCTTGGTGGGCGCATATCCAGGTGCTGGCGGATGACTCGATGCGCGGGCGGCTGACGGGGAGCCCGGAGTATCTGCGAGCGGCGGCGTATGTGGTGCGGAGATTTAAGGAGTATGGGCTGGAGCCGGCGGGCGTAGGCGGGAGTTATTACCAGCCGGTGCATTTTATCGAGCAGTGGGTGGATGCGAGTAAGTCTTCGGCGAACCTGGTGGTGGATGGGCAGACGCAGCCACTGACTCTGGGGCAGGATGCGGTGCTGAGCTCGCGATCGCCGGAGCCGCAGACGGTGGATGCGGGGCTGGTGTTCATAGGATACGGGCTGCATTTGCCGGATGCGAATTATGACGATTTCAATTCGGCGGACGCGCCGGCGGAATCGTTGAAGGGGAAGATTGTGGTGGTAATCAATGGTGGGCCGGCGAATTTGCCGGGGCCGTTGAAGTCGTACGCGCGGACGGGGCCGATGAGGCGGGCGATGCGCGAGGCGGGGGTGGTGGGGATTGTGTCGATCCCGACACCGAAGTCGATGGATTTTGGTTGGGAGCGGATTGCGTCGAGCGCGTCGCAACCGGGAATGTGGCTCGCGCCGGAGCCGGGCGATGAGGCGGTGGCGCGGCGGCATCCGGCGCTGGGGGACGATCACGGACCGATGTTCGCGGCGACGTTTAATCCTGCGCAGGCGGAGAAGCTGTTTGCGGGGACCGGACACACGTTTGCCGAGATGCTGGCGCTGGCGGATGCACAGAAGCCGCTGCCACGCTTCGATCTGAAGAAGCGGCTGACCGCGACGGTTGTGACGGAGAGGGATGCGGTGGTGTCGCCGAATCTGGTGGCGAAGCTGGAGGGGACGAATCCGGAGGCAGGATTTGTGGCGGTGTCGGCACATCTGGATCATCTGGGAGTGGGGGAGCCGATCAAAGGGAAGACGATTTACAACGGCGCGATGGATGACGCGTCGGGCGTGGCGACGGTGCTGGAGACGGCGAAGGCGCTGAGCGAGAATGCAGCGAAGGGCGTGCGGCCGCGGCGGTCGGTCCTGTTTCTGATATTCACGGCGGAGGAGAAAGGGCTGCTGGGGTCGCGGTATTTTGCGGGACATCCGACGGTGGGGGACGGGGCGATCCGGGCGGACCTAAATCTCGACATGTTCATGCCGCTGTTTGCGCTGAAGAAGCTGCATGTGCAGGGGCTGGAGCAATCGACACTCGCCGATGATGCGAAGAAGGTGGGTGCGCAACATGGGATTGTGATCGCGGGGGATCCGGAGCCGGACCGGAATTCGTTTATCCGGACGGATCAGTACAGCTTTGTGCAGGCCGGCGTGCCGGCGCTGGCGATGAAGTTCGGATGGGAGGCCGGGTCGCCGGAGTATCACATGTGGCGGGACTGGCTGCGGGACCGGTATCACTCGCCGCAGGACGATTTGAGCCAGCCGGTGGATCTGGTGGCGGCGGCGCAGTTCAATGCGTTCTTTGCCGATTTGACGCGAGCGGTGGCGAACGATCCGGCTACGCCGCATTATCTGGAGTCGAGTTTCTTCAGGAGATTTGAGGCGGGGCAATAAAAGAAACTCATCACGGAGAGCACACAGGACACAGAGGTTCTGTAAAGCCATGAATCGATCTTGCGAAAGGCAGGGATGGTGATGGCGCCGACGGCTGGATATTCGGGGACGCCGCTGGGGAAGAAGCTGGGCGTAAAGGATAGGCAGCGGACGTGGCGGTGGAAGATGCCGGCCAGCGTGGCGGCGGAGATTGCGCGCGAGGGAGTGGAGCCGAAGTTGGTGAAGACGCCGGCGGCGGGCCTTGAGATGGCGCATGTGTTTGTGACGAAGAAGAGGGAGCTGGGGGAGCATCTGGTGCGGCTGCGCGGAGTGCTGGCGCAGGATGGAACGATTTGGGTGTCGTGGCCGAAGAAGACGGCGAAGGTGGCGACGGATGTAACGGAGGACGCGGTACGGGAGATTTGTTTGCCGCTGGGGCTGGTGGATATTAAGGTGTGCGCGGTGGATACAGTGTGGTCGGGGCTGAAGCTGGTGATCAGGAAGAGCGAGCGGAAGTGAGGGTCCGATTGGACTCCGGGCCTGAAGGCTGCCCTTCTCGGCGTTATTCCACGGGTCGGATTCGCTTAGCGCGCTGTTTTAATTCCGTCTCTCATTTGCAAACAGGTTTCCTTGGACGCTGTTTGGCGGAGATGGATTTGATGATGAGACGGCGGGGCTGAGCAGGGTCCAGTGGTTTGGCAGCTAGTTCGAGGGCCTGGGCGATGAGGTCCTGGACGGCGGGCGAGTCGAGCAGCGCCGGATCTTTGAGCTTGATGTGGCGGGCCTGATTGCCGTCGCCCTCGAGGATCCCGGCAGGGTCGCGCAGGCGTGTGCCGTTTTGCAGGAAGAAGAGGCTGATCCAGCGGGGAAAGAGGGCGATGGAAAAGATGCCGTCACCGGCGCGCTCGGTGGGTGAGAAGCCGATGGCAAGGGCGTTGTAGTTGTCATAGACCAACTCATAAGCGCCAGGAAGCCGGATGCGCATTTTGCGCAGCGCGGCGCGAGCCTGAGCGGCGATATCGGGTGTGAACTTATCGAGAAAGGCGTCGAGCTGGGCCGATGGGTCAGTCTGGGTCCGAGCTGACCGCGGTGTGGGAGATTTCTTCTTCGCAGGAGATTTTGTTTTGGTAGAAGAGGTCTTGTTGCGGGATGCGGCGGCACGGACGGGCATGGTGCGCGTCATATTAGCAGAAGCGAGCGCGCGGTTCATCCCTTCCGAATGCGGTTCACCACTTCGGATGAGGCTGACGGATGTTGAAGCTGTAAACAGCACTGTAGGAGAAGAGGGGATAGATCTGGATGCCGCTGAGCGAGGTGCGAAGTTTGGCGAGGCGCGTCTGAACGGCGTCGTTGAACTGGATGGCGATGGGGTTGGACGCGTCGCCGACATTGCTGCACTGGGTTTGGGCTTTGTCGAGACAGGCCCATCCTGCGACGCTGAGGTTGACGGTGGGAGGACCGGTAAAAGCAACGCCGAACTCCGAGGGAAAAGACCAGTGGCGATCGGAGCGAGGGATGAAGCGGCCGAATCCACCGGAGAGCGTGAGCGCAGGATTGTGGGTGTGGATGCCGATGACTCCGACGCCGGTGAGTGGGACGGCGCCAGTGACGGAATTGGGATTGGCGGAGTAGAAGGTCTGGCCGTTGAGCTTGAAGCTGGTGCCGGAAGCGATGCGTGTGTTGGCGGAAATCTGATTGCTGTTGAGGAAGAGCGCACCGACGCTGAAGCGCCACACGCTGCGAAAGGGATACCAGTCAAAAGCGGCGACGGTGGAGCGGAGATGGAGGGTGGCGTTGACGTTGACGTTGGAGATCTCGAAGCGGCCGCTGGTGTACGTGAAGAAATTTTGCATGAGGCGCGCGTCGAAGATGGTGTTGAGCAGAAGCGCGCCCTTGATACCGATGCCGAGAGGCGAGACATCAGCGCCGGCGCCGACTCGCGAGAAAGGCAGGTAGTAGAAGTTGGTGGGGTAGGGTTCGACCGGATGGTCAGCAGAGGATTCGGGTGCTGGTGCGGGTAGAGGGTCAGAGGGAAGAGTGGCAGCGCTGGAAGAGAGGGAAGAAGTGGAGGCGGGCGAATCGGGAGCGGGGTGGGAGGCTGAGGCGATTGACTGGCCGTGCAGCGACACCGCGCTTGAAAGGAGCGTGAGAACGGCGAGGAGATAGGGATAGAGGGACCCGGCGCACAGGTGATTCAACGGGAGCTCCGGACGCAGAAGTGGGTTATGGTTGGATGCGACTGATTCGATTTCGGAAGCGGGCCGGGATATGGCGCGGCGGGGCGGTCGTGGCGGGACGAGGGCTATCTCAAAGATTCGGCGGGGGTCCGGCAAATTGGGAGAGGGCGAAAAATTTCGGTGAAACTTCACGGAATTTGGAGAGGCCTGGAGGGTTTCCACAGGCGGCGCAGGAATAAAGGACGATCGAAATGCGGTTCGGGGAGAACGGGGCTGGACCTGATACCGGGCCGGCTGCTGCGGTTTTTCTGTGCATCGCGCGAATGTTACTGGTCACTCTGCGGTGGGTCCTCCGGGCATGACGGGTTGCGGGGGCGGGGTACGGATCTCGAATTCTTTGGGCGGTTCGGTGTTGAGGAGCCAGCGGACGAAGTAGTCCCAGCGGCGGCGAGTCATGTAATTGGCCATGGCGGCGTAGCCGTGATGCTGATTGGGCAACAGGAGCAGGTCGAAATCCTTGTTCGCTTTGATGAGGGCATCGACAAGGAGAAGCGTGCTGTAAGGCGGCACGTTGTTGTCGGTGGTGCCGTGCGCGAGAAGGAGATGGCCCTTGAGGTTCTTTGCGAGATTCTGGTTGGCCTGATTGTCGTAGTTGGTGGTGCCGTCGGGATGAGTCACAAGCAAACCCTGATAGCGCTCGCCCCAGTCGTCTTCGTACTCGCGATTGTCGTGATTACCGGACTCGGCGATGGCGACCTTGAAGAGGTCGGGATAGCGGAGAATGGCCTCCGCTGCAGCATTGCCTCCGCCGGAGTGGCCGTAGATGCCGACGCGGTCGATGTCGATCCATGGATCCTGCTGTGCGAGCTGATGGATGACGGCGACCTGATCGGGCAGCGTGTTGTCGCCCATGTTGCCGTAGGAAACGTCGTGGAATTGCTTGGAGCGGAGGTTGGTGCCCATGCCATCGACTTCGATGACGATGAAGCCGAGTTCGGCAAGGGCCTGGGTGTCGCCGCGGACAGGAGTAAAGGCGCGCGAGCCGACGCTGCCGATTTGGGGGCCGGGATAGATGTGGACAACGAGGGGATACTTTTTGGTTTTGTCGAAATGCGTGGGCTGATACATCAGGCCATAGAGGTCGGTCTTGCCGTCGCGGGCTTTGACCTTGATGGGGACGGGCGGCTGCCAACCGATGGCGCGGAGTTGCGTGATGTCGGCGTGGCCGAGGGGAAGGATCTCTTTGCCGTGTGTCGTCGCGGAGGACAGTGACAGGCGGAGTTTCCGGCGTGGAAACGCTGTCGACGAAGTAGCGGCCGGAGACCGAGGCGGTGATGGCGTGGTTCCCTGGCTCGGGCGTAAGGGCGGTTAGATTGTGGCCATCGAAGTCGACTCGATAGTAGTGGGCGAAGTAGGGATCTTCACCGGGTTCGCGGCCGAGAGCCGTGAACCAAATTTGCCGAGTATGAGGATCGACGCGAAGGACCTGAGAGACGTGCCAGTCGCCGGTGGTGATGGGGTTTTTGAGCTGGCCGGTGCGGAGATCGTAGAGATAGAGGCGGCCCCAGTTTTCGCGCTCGGAGTACCAGATGAACTCATTGGATTCGGGGAGGTAGCGCCAGTTGGCGCGGCGGTCGCCTGACTCAAACTGCGTGGGGGATTTTTCGTCGTAGACTTCGCGGATGTCTCCGGTGGCGGCGTCGGCGATGCGAAGCTTTTCATCTTTATGGTCGCGCGAGGTGGAGACAAAGGCGAGGGTCTTCGAGTCCGGCGCCCATTCGATGTCATCCCAGCGAGGCGCGCGGTTGGGGCCTTCGCCGCAGGCGATATTGTCGCAGACGGTGGAGCGGTGCTGATCGGGCGGCATTTTGAGGCGGACGATTTGGCCGCTGTCGGCGTCGATGATGACGCGTTCAATCATGGTGACATTGGCATCGCCGGGGAGCGGGTATTTCCAGGCGTGGAGCACAGGGTGGCCGAGTTTGGTTTCAACGAGGTACATGTCGCCATCGAGGCGCTGATCCTGCTGGAAGGTGGCAATCTTTTTCGAGTCGGGCGACCAAAGGACGACGGGGCGGTCGCTGGAGGCCCATCCGGCGTTGTCGGTGGCGTAGCCAAAGTTCTCGACGCCATCGTGGGTGAGCTGGGTTTCTTGCCCGGAGGCAACGTCGCGGATCCAGAGGTTCCAGTTGCGGATGAAGACGGCGCGCTTGCCGTCGGGCGAGAGGGCTTCGTTCATGGTGGCGGCGGACGCGGCAGTGCAGGACGCGCCGGAGCGATCGCAAAGAAAGCGTCGCGGGCCGAGGTTGATCGTGACCGAGTGGAGGTCGGGCGAGAACTCGATGAGCTGGAAGGGAAGGTTGCGGGGGTCCAGGGTCTGGCCGGCCTGCTGGCCGAGCGCAGCGGCAAGTTTGGCATGATCGAAGGCGGGCTGCTGGGTGCCGGTGGCTGCATCAACCAGGACAAATTCGACGGAGTCAGGAGCGGTTTTGCGGAACCAGAACTTTTCGGTGTCGCCAATCCAGAAGGGACGGACGGTGCCGGCGACGAGGCGCTCGGCGTTAGGCGGGAGGAACTTTACTGCGCGCGCGTAGTCGGAAGCGGTGACGGTTTGGGCAGAGAGGGTGGCAGCAGAGGTGAGCGCGAGGCAGAGAAGGAGGGCGGAGCGCGGCAGAAAGCGAGGAATCATCGTGACTCGGTCCTGGAGGGCAGTGAGGTTGGGAGAATTTGGGGGCCGAGGAGGAGGATAGCAAAAAAGAAGAGGGGAGACGCAAAAAGGCCCGCTCCGGATTGGGGCGGGCCTTCTGTTACGAATTATGCCGGCGATCACCTAATCTCCCACACACTTTCGCGTGCAGTACCATCGGCCCAACGAGGCTTAACTTCCGTGTTCGGGATGGGAACGGGTGGGACCCTCGCGGTAAGGTCACCGGCAAAGTCAAAGGCGTCACAGGCTCCCTCGCGCGGGGCGCTTCGGGATTTCTGTTGCGGGCTCAAACGCCCGCAAAACGCCTCAACCTGAGCGACGCCTGGCGGGTGGTTTCTCCCGCGGCCGAGGGGGTCCGGACAGTTTCTTCATCGGACCGAGGTCGGCAGACTGGCGTCACAGCTTAGCTGACCGGGAGACGAAGCTCCCGGATCAGGGTACGAAAATCGATTGGGTTCCTTCAGCTCGCGGCCTTACGCCGCTTACTTCAGAATGGCATACAAGGCTATCGTTGAATGTCTGAGCAGAAACTGCGCAGAGTTAATTCTATGGATAAGCCGAACGGGCGATTAGTACTGGTCAGCTGCACGCATTACTGCGCTTTCACCTCCAGCCTATCAACCAGGTGGTCTTCCTGGGCCCTTCAGGGAGATCTCATCTTGGGGCGTGCTTCCCGCTTATATGCATTCAGCGGTTATCACAACCGAACTTCGCTACCCAGCCGTGCCATTGGCATGACAACTGGAACACAAGAGGTTCGTCCATCCCGGTCCTCTCGTACTAAGGACAGCCCCCCGCAAATCTCCTACGCCCACAGCAGATAGGGACCGAACTGTCTCGCGACGTTCTGAACCCAGCTCACGTACCGCTTTAATAGGCGAACAGCCTAACCCTTGGAACCTTCTACAGCTCCAGGATGCGATGAGCCGACATCGAGGTGCCAAACCGGAGCGTCGATATGAACTCTTGGCTCCGATCAGCCTGTTATCCCCGGCGTACCTTTTATCCGTTGAGCGATGGCCCTTCCATACAGAACCACCGGATCACTAAGGCCTGCTTTCGCATCTGCTCGACTTGTAGGTCTCACAGTTAACCACTCTTATGCCTTTGCACTCGACGGCTGATTTCCAAACAGCCTGAGAGTAGCTTCGCGCGCCTCCGTTACAATTTAGGAGGCGACCGCCCCAGTCAAACTACCCGCCTTACTATGTTCCTCTCCCGGGTAACGGGAGGAGGTTAGATTCACAGCACTCGCAGGGTGGTATCTCACCGGTGGCTCCCCTGAATCCGAGAATCCAGGTTCAAAGCCTCCCACCTATCCTGCGCAGCAAGAGCCATAAATCATAGTAAAGGTGTAGTAAAGGTGCACGGGGTCTTTCCGTCTAGCTGCGGGTAACCGGCATCTTCACCGGTACTACAAGTTCGCCGAGCAACTCGTTAAGACAGTCGTACGATCGTTACGCCATTCGTGCAGGTCGGAACTTACCCGACAAGGAATTTCGCTACCTTAGGACCGTTATAGTTACGGCCGCCGTTCACCGGGGCTTCAGTTGGAAGCTTCGCCTTGCGGCTAACCTCTCCCTTTAACCTTCCGGCACCGGGCAGGCGTCAGCCCCTATACGTCGTTTTCGACTTAGCAGAGACCTGTGTTTTTGTTAAACAGTCGCCGTACGCGCTTCACTGCGGCCCATCTTACGATGGGCGACCCTTCTCCCGAAGTTACGGGTCCAATTTGCCGAGTTCCTTAACAAGCTTTCACTCGAGCGCCTTTGGATATTCTCCTCGTCTACCTGTGTCGGTTTGAGGTACGGTTCCCAACGCCTCTCCTTAGAGGATTTTCCCGGCAGCGTGGAATCGGCAGCTTTCAGCCATACGGCTTAATGCTTTACGCCTCACTGTTAAGCTCCACCGGATTTGCCTGATGGAACCAGCTTACGCGTATCGAACCCCATAGCCATAGGAGGTCCTGCTTATCCTTCTGCGTCTCCCCATCGTGATAACGAGAGTTGGGAGGTCCGGAATGTTGACCGGATGTCCATCAGCTACGCCTTTCGGCCTCGCCTTAGGGACCGCCTGACCCTGAGCGGATTAACCTTCCTCAGGAAACCTTAGACTTTCGGCGCGGAGGGTTCTCACCTCCGTTATCGCTACTTATGCCGGCAGGGTCTCTTCGCAACGCTCCATCGGTCTTCTCAGTCCGACTTCACTGCTGTTGAGAATGCTCTCCTACCACGCACAGCTTGCGCTGTGCATCCGTTGCTTCGGTGTACGGTTTTAGCCCCGTTATATTGTCGGCACCGGACCGCTTGACCAGTGAGCTATTACGCTTTCTTTAAAGGATGGCTGCTTCTAAGCCAACCTCCTGGCTGTCTGGGCGTTCCGACTTCCTTTCCCACTTAACCGTAACTTAGGGACCTTAGCAGGCGGTCTGGGCTGTTTCCCTCTCGACTATGAAGCTTAGCCCCCACAGTCTGACTGCCGGGCTGGTTGTCACTGGCATTCGAAGTTTGGTTGGATTCAGTAAGCCGGAAAGCCCCCTAGTCCATCCAGGTCTCTACCACCAGTGCAAATCACCCGACGCTAGCCCTAAAGCTATTTCGGAGAGAACGAGCTATCACGGAATTTGATTAGCCTTTCACCCCTACCCTCAGCTCATCCGAGCTTTTTTCAACAAACACCGGTTCGGTCCTCCAGTGGGTGTTACCCCACCTTCAACCTGGCCAAGGGTAGATCATCCCGCTTCGCGTCTATTCCTGCCAACTGAACGCCCTGTTCAGACTCGCTTTCGCTGCGGCTCGCTTACGCTTAACCTTGCTGACAAGAATAACTAGCCGGCTCATTATGCAATAGGCACGCGGTCAGGCATTCTCTTGCGAGCATAGCCCTCCCACTGCTTGTAGGCACACGGTTTCAGGTACTTTTCACTCCCCTAACAGGGGTGCTTTTCGCCTTTCCCTCACGGTACTGGTTCACT
>CAVWJR010000003.1:0-32422 GCA_963755485.1 uncultured Acidobacteriaceae bacterium
CAAAACTCGCGGGGGCGACTGATCGCCCAAGGAAAATTGCAGGCCAAGGTTCTGCCTGATTTCCGATTTGCAATGGATTGTTCTGTCTGGCTTACCGTGCGCCTTAAACGCAACGACTGTCGAACAGACCTGCTTCGCTTTTCATCACAACCGAGGCAAATACACCCGGCAGCGAAACCCTGCCACTGCTAGCAATTGTTACTACTCTACCATGCCCGGGGCTGAATCGCAAATCCGGGCACAACAAAAGCGACTCCCTGATCCTACCTGAGCCGCGGTCGACCTGCAAGTTGAGGAAAACCAGCCAGATCCGTGGAAAAACTTAATGGCGATGGATGAGGCCGAGGTCGGTGAAGCCGTTGACGAAGAACTGCATGGCGAGGGCGACGAGGAGCAGGCCCATGATGCGGACCAGGATGCGGATGCCGGTTTCGCCGAGGAGGGCACGGATGCGGTCGGCGCCATAGAGGACGAAGTAACAGGCAAGGGAGGTGAGGGTGATGGAGGCAAGGATGGCCAGCATTTGCCAGTGGTTCGGGGCCTGGCCGACGAGGACCATGACGCTCGAGATAGCTCCGGGGCCGGCGAGCATGGGGATCCCCATGGGGACGATGCCAGCATCCTCTTTGGCGGCTGCATCCTGGGTTTCGCCTTCGGATTCCTGGGTGGGAGAGCGGCGGGCCTCCATCATGTCGATACCGATGAGCATGAGGATGAGGCCGCCGGCGATTTCAAAGGCGGGGAGCTTGATGCCGAAGAGATCGAAGATGAACTGGCCGGCCAGGGCAAAGGCAGTGAGAACGATGAAGCAGGTAATGGCGGCTTTGCGAGCCATGCGGCGGCGGCGGATGGGGTCAACGCCGGCGGTAATGGCAATGAAAGAGGGGATGGCGGCGAAGGGGTCGACGAGAAAGAAGATGGAGCTGAGGGCGAGGAGAGAGAACTTGACGTAGGTGGAGTTGAAGGCTTCTTCAGCGGCCGTGGCCGGCGAGATGAATGCGGTAAGTTGCTGAATCAATTGTGGGTGAGCGAGCACGATCTCTGGATTATCTCAGTCTTTCGATGCTTGACGGCCGAGGAAGGCTCGGAGGCGTGGGCCGGTGGAATTTTTGCCCTGGCGGGCACGGCACAAGTTCCAGCGTGGGAATGGTTGCATCCTCGATTTTCTGACGTAATGCAGTGTTGTCGCTGGGCTTACGGGGCCGGTCGCGGCTTTGGCACGGGCCGTGCTCCTTCATGGGACCGCGCAGACTTTGGGGAGTAACAGGAATTCGCTTCCCTTCTCTCTCTGCGTAGCGGTTTTTTTGGCGTCCCCCACGCAGATTTTCGCCGGGCGATGGTGGCCCGGGCTGGCGTGGATACGGCAACGCCAATGACAAACACCGAAAGCGGCTCATCACCGAGAGGAGGAAGTCATACCCGTCATGATGATCCAATCGAGAAATCTCTACGGCCAGTCGGGGACGGAACCTTCGATTTTGCTGGCGAGCGATTCAGCACGACATGGAAGCACGATGCACCGGGCTCTGCGGCAACAGGGATTTGCAGTGGAGTTCGCGGGCGATTACGGGCAGGTGACAGCTCTGCTGCAGACTCGGAGGTTCGACGTGGTCCTGCTGGAAGTAACGGGCGAGCACGCCGTGGAACCGGCGGTTGCGGCGGCGCTCGAGGTGAAACGCGGTAACGCACAGCAGTTTGTCGGATATCTGGCCGATGCGAGCCTCGAAACGAGCGGGCTGGCCGGCGACGCGGTGATGCCGCGCAGCGCGGCAAAAGTGGAAGACGCACTGCGCGCTACGTACGGGATTAGCGGCTGAGACTGCGCGCTCTTCAGCCAAAATTCAGGAACCGGGCGTAATCTGGCGGGGCTTGGTCTACGTGTGCAAGGAGACGCGACGATGAACCTGCCCCGCATAACGCGTGCCGCTTGGGTGAGCGGCCTGGTACTCACTGCAGTTCTTACGGCGAACCCGCTGCCGGCGCAGACCGCGGCAAACGGGCCGTTCCATGTGCAGCAGGAGTGGAAGATTGGGGGCGATGGTGGATGGGACTACCTGGCCGTCGATCCGGTGTCGAAGCTGTTGTACATAACGCGTGGCAATCACGTGATTGTGATCGACACGAACGCCGGCAAGCAGGTGGCAGACATTACCGGGCTGCACGGAACCCACTGCGTGGTTTTTTCGCCGGATGGCGTGCACGGATACATCACAGACGGCGGGGGAAACCAGGTAGCGGAATTCAACCGGAAGACTAACACGATTGAGAAGACGATTCCGGCGGGAACGGGTCCGGATGGCGCGGTGTTCGATCCGGCAACAAAGACGGTGTGGGCCTTCAACGGACGCAGCCATGATGTAACGGTGATCGATACAAATACGAACACGGTGGTGGCAACGGTGGCGCTTCCGGGCAAGCCGGAGTTTCCCGTGTCGGACGCGAAAGGATTCATCTACGACAACATCGAGGACAAGAGCGAGATTGTGAAGCTGGACGCGAGCGCGCACACGGTGGTGGCGACCTGGCCGGCGGCGCCCTGCGAGAGCCCGTCGGGACTGGCGATTGACCGCGAGCATCACCGGCTGTTTGCGGTGTGCGACGGCGGCAAGATGGCTGTTGTCGATACGGAAAGCGGCAAGGTGGTGGCGACACCGGCGATTGGCGATGGGCCGGATGCGGCGCGGTTTTCGACGAGCGATCAGTATGCCTTCAGCTCGAATGGCCAGAGTGGGACACTGACGGTGGTGCATGAGGACGATCCGGATCACTACACGGTGGTGCAGAACCTGGCGACAAAGCGTGGGGCGCGGACGATGGCCATCGATCCGGATGGGAGCCACGTGTACACGGTGACGGCGGAGTTTGGTCCGCGGCCGGCGGCGACGGCGGACAATCCGCGACCGCGGCCGACGATTGTGCCGGGTAGCTTTGAGGTGATTGTAGTGGGGAAGTGATGGGAAGCCGGTAGCCGGTAGCCCGTAGCTGGTAGCCAACCTTGTTGAAGCAACAGAGCCTCGCGTGATGCGAGGCTTTTTCTTTTGGGCACGAAACGGAGCGCTCGCCCCTACACTGAATGCGACACGATGGGCGCGGCAATTGAGTTCCGGGATGTGGGCCTCGCGACGGCGGACGGCCGGCCGCTGCTCGACGGAATCTCGTTTGCGGTAGAAGAAGGCGCGACGACGGTGGTGCTGGGGCGGAGCGGGTCTGGCAAGACGACGTTGCTGCGGACTGCGAATCGAATGGTCGATCCGACGTCGGGCGCGGTCCTGCTGCACGGGAAAAATGTGCGCGAGCAGGATCTTATTGCGCTGCGGAGGAGCGTGGGTTATGTGATCCAGGAGACGGGGCTGTTTCCGCACATGACGGCGGAGCGCGATGCGGCGCTGGTGCTGGAGGCGGAGGGCCATCCACGCGAGGAGCGGATGCGACGGGCCCACGAATTGCTGCGGGCCGTGGGGCTGGAGCCGGAGCAGTTTGCGAAGCGGTATCCGTATCAGCTTTCCGGCGGGCAGCGGCAGCGGGTGGGGCTGGCGCGAGCACTGGCCGCCGAGCCTAAGGTACTGCTGATGGATGAGCCGTTTGGTGCGCTCGATCCGCTGACGCGCGCAGAGATGCAGGACATGCTGAAGGCGCTGCTGGCGCGACTGAAGAAGACCGTGCTGCTGGTGACACACGATCTGGATGAGGCGCTGTATCTGGGTGATCGGATCGTGCTGCTGAGCGAGGGAAGGTTGGTGGCGCATCTGGAGCCGGAGGAGTTCCTGCGGTCGCGAGAGCCGGAGGTCGAGCGGTACGTGCGGGCGTTTCACCGGGGCGAGGAGAGAACTGCAGAGGAGAAGCGCGCATGAGCCGGTTCCTCGCGCAATACGGCGGAGAGATTGCGGAGCTGACCGTCGAACACCTGTGGCTGACCGGAGCAGCGATGCTGTTCGCGACGGCGATCGCGGTTCCGGTAGGCGTGTGGCTGACGCGGCGGCCGGGATGGGCACGTCCGGTAATCGGCACGGCGAACGTGCTGCAGACCATTCCGTCGCTGGCGATGTTTGGATTTCTGCTGCCGCTGCCGTGGCTGGGCGAGAGGGCGGCGCGTGTGGCGATTGTGGCGTTGACGGCTTACGCGCTGCTTCCGATTTTGCGCAATACGTACGCGGGCATTCAGGGGATCGATCCGGCACTCATTTCGGTGGCGCGAGCGCTGGGGCTGACGAATCGACAGCGATTTTTCAAGGTGGAATTGCCGCTGGCAGCATCGTTTATTTTGGCCGGACTGCGGACGGCTACCGTGACGTGCGTGGGAATTGCGACGATTGCGGCGGCGGTGGGAGCGGGCGGGCTGGGCGAGTTGATTTTTCGTGGGGTCGCGTCGGTGGATAACCGGCTGGTGCTCGCCGGGGCGATTCCGGCGGCGCTGCTGGCGCTGGGGTGCGACGGAGCACTGGGGCTGCTGGAGCGGTGGATGAGGGTTCCGGGGCCGGGTTCGGCTCCATGAGAAGAGGATTTGTCGCTGTCGCGGTGGCAATTTGCGCGATGCTGGCCGGATGTGCACCGCCGAGGGCGGATCATCCGGTGATCGGAGCAAAAAACTTCACCGAGCAAGTGGTTCTGGGGGAGCTGCTGGCGCAGGAAATCGAGGCGAAATCGAATCTGAAGGTGGAGCGGCGCTTTTATCTCGCCGGCAGTTATATTTGCCAGCAGGCGATGCTGGCCGGGCGGATTGACGGCTATCCGGAGTACACCGGGACGGCGCTGACGGCGATCCTGAAGCAGCCGCTGGACCGTGATCCGCAGCGGGTCCTGGCGACGGTGCGGAATTTGTATCAGTCGAAGTATCACATTACGCTTGGCCCGCCGCTGGGATTTGAAAACACCTTTGCGATGGTGATTCGCGGAGACGATGCGCGCCGGCTACACCTGACCACACTGAGCGAAGCGGCAAAGTACACTCCGCAATGGCGGCTGGGTGTGGGGTATGAGTTCGAACAGCGGCCGGATGGGCTACCAGGACTGAGCGCGGCGTATGGATTAAAGTTCGCAGGTCCACCGCGGACGATGGATCTGGGGTTGCTGTATCGGGCGCTTGAGGATTATCAGGTGGACATGATAGCGGGCAATTCGACCGATGGGCCGATTGCGGCGCTGGGACTGAAGGCGCTGGCGGACGACCGGCATTATTTTCCACCCTACCAGGCCGTGCCGCTGGTGCGAGACGAGGCACTCGAGAGATGGCCGCAAATCCGGACGGCGCTCGATGCACTGGCTGGGAAAATCAGCGCGGACGAAATGCGCGCGATGAACGAGGCGGTGGATGGACAGCACCGCGATCCGGCTGAGGTGGTGCGGGAATTTCGCAGGAGAAAAGGGCTGTGAAATCGCAATCGTAATTCGGGGGGAAACAGGATGACAGAACCGATTCAAAAGGGTTCGCCGCGTTTGTGGGCGAGGCTGGCGGGCGTTCTTTATCTGATCAGCGTGCTGACAGCGGTCACGGGTGAATTTTTCGCTCACGGCAGGATGGGTTCGGCAACGGCAATCGTCATTCCGGTGTTGTGTTTCATGGCGGTCACGCTGCTCCTCTATGCCGTCTTTCAGGTGGTGAAGAGAAGTCTGGCGTTGCTGGCGGTGGCATTCAACCTGGTGGGGCTGGTGCTGGATGCGTGGCGCTGGCAGCCCCGGGGGCTGAACGCCGGAATGGTCTTTCACGGTGTCTACTGCGTGCTGATCGGCTTTCTCATGCTGCGCGCAAGGTTCCTGCCACGGCCTCTGGGTGCGCTGATGGCGCTTGCCGGGCTGGTTTGGCTGCTGTATCTTTCGCCGGGGCTGGCGCATCATCTTGCACCGTGGAACACGGCTGTGGGCCTCGCGGCAGAGGCACTGCCGATGCTTTGGCTGCTGGCGATGGGCGTGAACGAGGAGCGATGGCGGGAACAGGCAAGCGCGCCGAAATAAAAAGGCCCGGCTTCGTGCCAGGCCCTTTTGCCAGTCACAGGTTGCAGGGCTACTGGCCGGCAGTCGATGAAACGTACTGCGTGGCGTGATTGCCGTGGGGAACGGCGGCCACACAGGTGGCGATTCCCAGGACGGTATACGGGGAATTCTGCACGCCGGTGAGCGCTCCGGTGTTGGGATTGAGAGACGCCGCGGCTACAGAGTTGACGGATGCCAAAGAAGCGTAGAGATAGCGGCCGAGTGCCGGGTCGACGAGGATGCAGGTGGGTGAATCGCGAGTGCCGAAGGTGGAAGCGGCGAGCGCGGAAGGCTGACCGTTGGATTGGGAGATGGTGAAGGCGCTGATGGTGTCGGAGTTGTAGTTGCTGACGTAGACGAACTGGTCGCGAGGATCGACCGTCACATTCACCGGGAAGACGCCGGTGGCGAAGGGGCCGTTTTTAGCAGGATTGAGCACGCCGCCGCCGTCGATCTGCCATTCGATCAGATCGTTCTGGACGCTGTCTGTGGCGTAAAGGAAACGGTTGGTGAGATCGATGGCGATGCCAGTGGGCGTGGTTCCGGCAGGAAATGGGCTGCCGGGAATGGCCGTGAGCACGCCAGCGGAAGTGAGGGTAAAACCGGAAACAGTTCCCTGCGAGGGGCAGACAGATGGCGTTGGGGGCGGGGTGGCGGTGGTCGGCGGCGCAGTGGTAACGACCACAGAGTTGGTGTTGGTCACATACACATAATTGCCGTTTGGAGAAACGACAACGCCGCCTGGGAAGCATTGCAGAGTGGTATAGGAGAGGCCGCCGTTCGCGACCGGCGAGCCGAGGGATCCGTCGGAGTTGACGGGATAGACGACGAGCGCGCCGGGACCCGGAGAGACGTCGGTAAATCCAGGACCGTAATAATCGAGGGCGAAAAGCAGAGTGCCGGCGGTATTGATGGCGAGGGAGACGGGCTCGGAGCCTGGCGTGGTATAGCTTTTGCCGAAGGCGAGCTGGCCATCGGTGCCGATGGTGAACTGCGCGACGGAGTTGTTGTCGTGATTGGCGACGTAAAGGTACTGGCCGTTGGGCGAGGCGACTTCAGCGACGGGGTTGACACCCTGGGAAGAGAAGGGCGAGCCAGCGACGAGACTCAGGGCACCGGACTGCGAGTCGACGTGATAGGAGCTGACCTGACCGACGGTGCTGGTTCCGGAGGTGCTGTTGGAAGTGACGAAGACGTAGTCGATAGTGTCGCTGGGGCTGCACGAGGTCATGCCCAGACCGAGGGAAAGAGAGGCGGCGACGGCCAGCAAACCCTGACCGATTTTTGTCAACTTCATGCTGTTCCTTCGTTCCTTGCGGGAACCATGATCCATTCTAAAATCCGGCGTGCGGGCCGGCGCGATGCCGGGGAGAAAATCGTATGCGAGCCTTTACAGGCCATGTTTATTGCCCCCGGGATGCGTGACGGCGGCGACGCAGGTAGGTTGACCGGAAGTGACGTAAGGCGACCCCTGGTTGGTGATGAGCGTACCGGTGGAAGGATCGAGTTCGGCGCCGCCGATGGTGCCGCCGATGTAATCGGCCGTATAAAGGTAGCGCTGGGTGTTGGGATCAGCGAGGACGCAAAGGGGCCCGGAAGATCCGGCGTTGCTGCTGGTGATGAGGGCTGGCACTCCGGAACTGAGCGAGTAGATGCTGATGGAGCCGTCTTTGTAATTCGTGATGTACAGGAATTTCGATCCGGACGCTGGAGAAACAACGATGCCGCCCATGGGCATGGTGCCGGTGCCGATGGTAGCCGCGAGAGAGACGGCGCCGGAGGACTGAATGGAATACGTATAAAGCTGGTTGAGCAGAGCGTCGGTGACGTAGACGGAGCCGTTGCCTGGATCGGCGATGACGCCGGTGGGCTGGGAGCCGGAACCGGTGGAGAATGGGCTGCCGCTGACTTCACTGACCGACGACGAGCTGAGGGAGAAGGCGGAAATGGTGCCGGAAGCCGGGCACGAAGCCGGGAGGGTGGGGACGGTTCCGGTGACCGGAGGCGACGTGGTCACAACAACGGCATTGGTGTTGGAGACATAGGCGAAGTTGCCGTTGGGAGTAACAGCGAGACTGCTGGGGAAGCACTGCACGGGAAAATAATTCGCATTTCCCGCTGTGAGTGGCGTTCCCAAATCGCCGCTGGTGGCGTCAATGGGGTAGACGATGAGGGCGCCGGGGCCGGGGTTCAGGTCGGTGTAGGAAGGCTGACCGGGAGCGGCAGGCGCGTAATAGTCGAGAACAAAGAGCTGTGTTCCGGCGGGGTTGATGGCGAGCGCGACAGGTTCCGTGCCTGGAGTATTGACGGTGTGCAGCGGATAGAGCTTGCCGTCGGTGCCGATGGCGTACTGGACGATGGTGTTGTCGTCGTGATTGGCCACGTAAAGAAACAATCCGCTGGGCGCCGTAACCAGGTAAACGGGGTTGCGGCCGCCGGAGGGATAAGGCGAATCAGCTATCTGATAAAGGGCGCCGGACTGGGAGTTGACCTCATAGGCATTGATCTGGCCAGGGTTTTGGAGATTGCTGGTGACGTAGAGAAAGTCGATGGTATTGCTGGCTCCGCAGGAGAGGATGAGCAGCGACACTCCTGCAATAGAGGCGGCAGCGATGAGCCGCTTTCCGAAATGCTTCAACTGTGAGTACCGAATTGCTGCGCGCATCAGTCTGTATTGGAGCTGTAGAGGCACCAGGTGGGAGTGCCAACCGAGCCGAAGGAAGTACTTTTGCGAAGAACGCTGAGCTGACCGGTGTTCGGATCGATGAGAGCGCCGGTGATCGTGCTGGAACCCGCATCGGCGGTGTAGAGATACTGGTGTGAGGGATCTTCGAAAATGCAGACGGGCGTGGCCCCGGTTCCATAGAAAGGCTGCGCCGGAAGCGTAGTGAGATCGCCGCTGCCGGCGGTGATGTCATATTCCGATATCACGCTGCCCGACGAGTAGAGCCCTGTGGCCTGGGTGTTGGTGATGTAGAGATACTTCGAACCGCTGTCGGTGGTCAGGGCGGTCATGCCGGTTGCGCCGGCGATATTGGGATACGTGCCGCCGGAGATGGCCGAAAGCAGACCATTCGATCCCTGGGTAAAGGTGAAGATCTGGTTGGTGCCGTTGTCGAGGATGTAGACGTAGGCGCCGGAAGCGCTGGTACCGATGACTCCGATGTTCGTGGCGCCGGTGATGGGTTGCGCGCCGCCCGGAACCTGGACGAGCTGCCCGGTAGTCTGAGCAGTGTAGGCGTAAACGACCTGAGTATTGCCGCTGGCCGGATCGCTGGCTTCTGCGGTGTACAGGTAGCTGGAGGCCAGATGGAAGTCAATGGGGCCGCAGCCGACCGGGAAATAGGTGAGCGGAGTGCCGAGCGCGTTCTGCTGTTGCTGATTTTGCACCAGAAAGAGGCGGCCGGTAGAGGGATCGATACTGAACACCGTGATGTCACCAGCGGGACGATAGACGTTGTGCGCCGAGTCGTAGCAGGGAGTCGCGGTACTGATGGTGGGAGAGGCCGGGGTAGTGTTGGCTGTGCTTCCCGGCTGGTACTGATCGAGGACGTATAAGTAGCTGCCGGCTAAGCTGACGGCGAGGCGGAGCGAACCAAAACCCTGGCTGTAATAAGTAAGCTGGTAAGCTAGAGAGCCGTCGCCGCCGATGCTGAAGACGGAGATGCCGGCGCCGGCCCAGGTGATGGAGCCGTCGGAATTGACGGTTGGCGTGCCCTGATTCAGCACATAGACGTAGCGGCCGCCGTTGAGCAGGGCGGCACGGATGGGATTGGTGCCCCCGGAGCTGAGCGGGTCGTGCGGGGCGGCGAACAGGATGCCGGTCTCGTTCTGTTCCTTATAAGAGGCGACCTGATTGTATTGGGAGCCGGTGACGATGACGTAGGCCTCGGTGTAATCGTAACTGCAGGATTGCGTCCCGAACGCGAGGACAAGGGATGCCGCCAGGGCCAGGGCGATCCGGCCGAATTTACTAAACTTCATGCGCTTCCTTCACGCCGGACCGGCGGGGGCGCGGTCCAGACAAAGCTGTTGGGATAATCCCGGACCATTGTAAATGGAACGGGACTGTTGCGCCGGACCCGGCGGGGGAGAAGCGGCCCGGGCAGGTTGCAGATTAGACGCAGCAACGCGAAGGTCATCACCAGACGCGGCAGGCATCCTCGGGCATCATGGGCTGGCCTTTATGACAGCCGAAGGCTTTGCCGAACTCGTCGAAGTTGCGCACCACACCATCCACCCGGAATTTGCCGGGGGAATGAGGATCGGTTTTGGCGGCAACACGCGAGATCTGCTCGGTGCGGTTCTCGCACCAGATCTGGCCGAAGGCGATGAAGTAGCGTTGCGCCTCGCTGTAACCGTCAATTTTGTCGTCGATGCTCTTATGATCCTGGGCGAGCGTGGAGAGCAACGCCTGCCATGCGATGCGAATGCCGCCATTATCAGCGGTGTTTTCGCCAAGGGTGAGCTTGCCGTTGAGGTGCACGCCGGGCACCGGCTCGAATCCGTTGTACTCGTTGATCTCGCAGTCGAGACGCTTCTGGAACGCGGCCTTATCCGCTTCCGTCCACCAGGGTTTCACGTTGCCCTGGCCATCGTACTTGCTTCCCTCATCGTCGAAACCGTGCGTCATCTCGTGGCCGATGACCACGCCGATGCCGCCGAAGTTGACGGCCGGATCCTTGCTGAAGTCATAGAACGGCGGCTGCAGGATGCCAGCGGGGAAATTGATGTCGTTCATCGGTGGGTCGTAGTAGGCGTTGACGGTAGGAGGCGTCATGCCCCACTCCTTTTCGTCGACGGGCTTGCCGACCTTGTTGAGTTCGTAGTTGAACTCGTAGGCGGCAGAGTGGTCGAGGTCCTTGACGAAATTGGTGCGGGTGACCTCGAATTTGGAGTAGTCGCGCCACTTGTCCGGATAGCCAATTTTTTGGCGGAAGGCATCGAGCTTGGCCTCGGCCTGCTTTTTCGTGTCGTCACTCATCCACGGCAGCGACTGGATGTCCTGGCCGAGGGCTGTTTTGAGCGCGGCCACGAGCTGCTCCATATTTTGTTTCGCCTGGGGTGGGAAGTTCTCCTTCACCCAGTCCTGGCCGACGGCCTCGCCGAGGGCTCGATCGGTGGCAGCGGTACAGCGCTTCCAGCGCGCGGTCTGTTCGACCTGACCCTGCAGGGTTTTCTGGAAGAAGTCGAAGCTGGCATCCTGAAAAGGTTGCGAGAGCCATGGCGCCACGCCACTGAGGGCGTGGAATTTGAGGTAGGCCTTGAGGGCATCGAGGCTCTGGCTGGAGATCACCTGATCCTCTGCTTTGAAGAAGTCCGGCTGGCCGACGTTGAGGGTGTCCTGTTTGGGGGCGTTGACGCCGCTGAAATAAGCGGACCAGTCAAAATTGGGGTCGAGCTGATCGAGCGCTGCGAACGTCATGATGTGGTAGCGCTTGTCAGGATCGCGAAGCTCAACGCGGGGCAGAGCGCCTTTGGCCAGCGCGGTCTCGATGTCGATGACTTCGCCGGCTGCGGTCTTCGCCTGGTCCTCGGTCTCGCCGGTGAGTTTGAGGACTGTAACGATGTAGGCGCGATACTTGTCGCGAATTTCCTGCATGTGGGGATTGTCTTCGAGGTAGTAATCGCGATCGGGGAGGGTGAGGCCGCCCTGGTGTATCGACTCAATCTGTTTCGAGGAGTCGACCTGATCCTGTTCAACCCCGAAGCGGAAGAAGATGCCGGTGGGTGTTTTGGAATCGAGGTACGCGGCAACCGCAGCAATCTCCTTCTTGTCTTTGATGCCGTCGATACGGGCGAAGAGTGGGAGCAGGGGCTTGTCGCCAAGCTTGTCCGCAAGGTCGGTATTCATGCACGCAGCAAAGAAATTGCCGTATTTGCGCTGGAGCGCTGAGTGGGGTGAGTCGGCGGCGCGTTTCAAATCGACATAGAGGAGATAGCGGTTACGCTCCGACAGCTCGTTGAAACGGCCCCAGCGGGATTGATCGGAAGGAATGGGATTGTTCTTTCGCCAGTTGCCGCAGACGTACTGGTAGAAATCCGTACAGGGATCGGCGGTCTTGTCGATCGCGTCAGCATCGAACAGCTTGAGAGCCTTAGGCTCGGTGGGCGTTTGCGACGGGGGCGTGTCAGGAGCGGCGAAGAACTGCTGGGCAACAACCAGGCTGGGACTCAGGAGCAGCAGCACGGAAACAAAGCGCCGGGCGAGATGTGCGATGCGCATGGAACTCCTCAGGAATTGCGGTGGAGGGAAACCGCGATGAGATGTGTGCAAAAACGATAACAGAAGAGGGAAAGCCAGGGTATAGGGCGCAGGGTACAGCGTGCAGGAGCAGGTCGCTGCTTCCCGCGAATTCCGGCAAGCGCGTTGGCGAGCCTGCATCCGCTCAGAAGATGTGGACGCGGATGTTGAGGTACTTCTTCGGATCCTTGCGGATGGCGGTAACGAGGTCGCTGGAGTCGCTCATGAGCTTGTCGAGGTGGTCGTAGAGCTTGCGATCCTTGAGCAGCGCGCCGACAGTGCCTTCACCGTTGTTGATGCGGGTGAGCATGTCGTCGAGCTTGTTAATGGTGTCGGACAGCTTCTCGGCCATTTTTGGATCTTTAATGAGCATGCCGGCGCTGCCCTTACCCGCGTTGATCGAGGCGGTGATCTCGTTGACGTTGTGCGTGGTTTCTTTGAGTTCGTTGTAGAGGGTGTCGTCTTTGAGGAGTTTGCCGGCGGAGCCCTTGCCCTCATCGAGCTCGGTGGTGATGTGATCGGCTTTGGCGATCATGTGCTGCAGGCTGTCGTACATCGTGTCGTCTTTGAGGAGCTTGCCGACCGAGCCCTGGCCGTTATTGATCTGGTCGACGATGGAGCTGAGCTCGTTCACGGTGGTGAGGGCCCTTTTATAGAGAGTCGGGTCGTTGATGAGCAGGCCGATGGATCCGTTTGTAGAGTTCAGGGTGGTGGCGATCTGGTTGACCTGGTCGAGGATCGTATCGAGGCGCTCGATGGTGCCCTGACTGGCCTGGATAACGTCCTGCAGGTTGGGAGTCTCGGTGGTGGGCAGCTCGGCGTTATTCTGCACGGGGCCACCCGTGGCGATCTTGCTGTTGATATCCACGAGGGTATCGCCGAGGACCCCCTGGGTTTCGAGGCTGGATTTGGAATCCTCGTGAATGGTCTTCTCGAAGTGGGGATTGATCTTCATGACCACTTCGACGGGCGTAAGCCTGCGGGCCGGATCGGTAACGATATGGATGGCAGCGACGTTGCCGACGGTGACACCGTCGAGCAGCACGGGAGCGCCGACCTTGAGGCCGGCGGAGTTTTCAAAATACGAGCGCAGCGTTAGGCGGCGGGACCAGAAGCCTCCGGTGGAGTTGGACATGAGGAAGATGAGAGCGAGGAGGGCACAAAGGGCCACGATGACCAGGACGCCCACTTTCAGTTGTGACCACCGCACTTCCTGTTGACCTGGCACGTAACTCCTCGGGACAAGAGCCGCAGAAAAACCGTTGGGCAGAGGATATCAGGACTGGCCGTCCAGGCATACGGGACTGGTCGTCCAAACGTACGCGCTTCGAGCCCCTGCGCTGGTGACTCGTTCTGATGACGGGAAGGCCTTAGCCGTTGCAGGAATGAGCGACGGGCATCCCGAAATGAGGAGCGGTCGCGCCGGGCGATCAGCGCGCGGGGTAGCTGGTGGTCTGGCCGGTGCGGGCGTTCGATACCGAGAAGGCGCCGTTTTTCGAAGCCGTGACCTCGATGCCGAAACCGGTGTCGGGGCCATGGAGATTGGCGAGGTACTTTTCAGGCGGATTGTCGGGACCGGCTTCCTCGGAATAGTGGAGCTGGTATTCAGCCTCGAGGCCGGGGATTTTGCGGATGGTCTCGACGGTGGGTTTCGATCCGCCCTTGGTGGCGCCGTTATCCATGATGGCGACGCGAGGGGTGATGGCGTCGACTAGTGCGGGGCTGGAGCTGTGAAACCATCCGTGGTGCGAAACGATCAGGATGTCGACGTGGCCGATGGCGTTGTTGGGGCACATCATGTCCATTTCTTTATCCCAGGTGAGGTCGCCAAGGTCGAGGATGCGGAGCTTGCCCCAGGTAAGGAGCGTGCCGAGGGAACGGGCGTTTTCGGTCTGATCCAGAGGGCGGACTTCGGACTCTTTGCAATAAGGATTGGGCTGGCCGGCGCCGGGAAGCGGCTTCTCGATGAAGTTTCCGTCGGAGGTGAGGACGAGGGGATGAAGGCCAGGAATGGGCAGCACATCACCGGGTTTGGCGAGGATGCGTTGATACTTTCCGGTGGCCAGAACTTTTTGATAGCCGTCATAGGCATCGGCTGTAGGTTTGTCGCCGGGCTCGCGCAGCGGGCCGTGATCGATGAAGGTGCCGACGGGGATGCGGTCGACGAGCTGGGGGACGCCGCCGGTGTGGTCGACGTGGTAGTGGGTGAGGAGGACGTAGTCGATGCGGGTGAGGCCCGCACTTTTGGCGGCGGCAACGATGCGATCGGCGTCGCGGCCCTGATTGTCGGGCCACCCGGTGTCGATGAGGAGCGAGTGATGGTCGGGCGTGACGAAGAGCGTGGACTGGCCGCCTTCGACGTCGATGACGAAGATTTTCAGATCGCCGGATTGGGCGCGGAGTGCGGTGCAGCCAAGAAGCGCGAAACAGACGAGCAGCGCAAAAGATCGTGAAAGGGATTGGCGCACAGAGTTCACGGCGAAACGCGGGAAGGTCATTGGCACGGCTCCGAAGTATTGAAATTTCTTAACCGAGCCATGATAGACCGCGAATCCGATGCGTGGCGCGCGATGGGGCGCGATCAGTGCACGAGGAAGCCGAGACTCGCTGCGACGAGGCCCGCGACGCCAAAGAGCATTCCGAAATACCAGTAGCCGCGCTGGCGGGTGAGCAGCGTGACCGAGGTGATGACGAGGCCGATTTCGAGCAGAGCTTCGCCGAGGTCGAAGCGGGCGGCGCGATGCTCGGAGTTGTGCACCTCTTGTTCGTCCTCGCGGGCGGCCTTTTCCGCGTCGGCGGTGTCCTGGTCCCACTTCTGGATGTGAGTTTTGTAGCCCTGCATGAGCTTGTTGGAGGACGCCTCGTCGCGGACGGGCAGTGTGGCGAGCAGATCGGCGGTGAGCTGCGTGTCATACTGGCGAATTTTGTGAGCCTGATAGAAATTCCACTGATCGGAAGCGCGCGCCTGGAAGAGGACGGCTTCGGTGTGGGAGCGGTGTCCCATGACGGTGACGATGGCCACGAGCACGGCCAGCACGCTGATGGTGAAACTGACCGGCCGGAGGCTGGGCTCACCCGCGGCATGTTCGTGTTGTTCCTCGAGTTCCTGCGCTTCGCTGGCGTCCATGACAGGGAAAAGGGTACAGGTTACGGGGCGCGCGGTACAGGCTATTTGTGTTTTCTGGAATCAGGCGCGGGGGTGGGAGCAGCAGCGCTGACGGTGGTGTTCTGGGCCTGGACAACGCCGACAATGCGGGTGCGGAAATCGTCGTAGCTGGGCGCGCCATCGATGGTTCCCACCGTGGACGCGGCTCCTGAGAAGAAGCTCTCCAGAGCAAAACGGTGCAGGGTGGACCCGGCGACGTCAGGGTGCTGCTGATGGTAGGCGGCCTGGTCGGTATCGTCGGCGGCAAAGGCATAGGAGCCGAGGGGTACGCCTTTGTCGTCGGAGACGCTGAAGCGGTACCAGACGTGGTCGGGGCCCTGGGGATCGAAGTATTCGACCGCCTCAATGCCTTTGTCGCCAGCGTGGAAACGCTCGATCACAATGCCGGTGGTCCTGGCTGCGGACGGATGTTTGCCGTCGGAATGGTAGCCGTGAAGGATGGCGCGTTCGATGTCGCGGTCTTTGCGATCACCAGTCTCGGAGTAGGCCTCGAGCAGGCCGGCATGGACATCGGTGCTGCCCGGCCAGGCGGCCTGGGCGTTGCGGAAGCAGACCAGGGCTTCGTTGGGCTTGCCGTAGTCGAGAAGGAGAGTGCCGATCATGAAGCTGGCTTCGGCATTGCCTGGGTGCGCGTCGAGGATGGCCTCGGCTTCACTGAGCGCCTGTTGGCGGTTGCCGTTGAGGAGGTCGGCGCGCACGTTGCCGAAGTCCGAATTCTGGAGCGGGGCCGCAACGCGGGGCGGCGGCGGGGCGCAGATGGGATGCGGGGCCTCGGCCGCCACAGTCAGGGAGGCAAGAGCGAACAGGAAAGCTGCGGCGAGTTTCATCTGCGACCTCGGGGCCTCTGGGAAGGCCCGGCGCATTCAGTATGCCGCTTGGGAGGCTCGCGGCGGCAAAAAAGGATGCCTCGCCGCGGGAGGGGAATACAGGAAATAAAACGGGCTCGGCTGGCCCCACGGTGACCTGATCCCAGGAGCTACAGACGGAAGTAGATGCCGACCATGGGCTCAGCGGTGTGGCTGAAGGTGTCCGTCGACGAAAAGATCTTCGTCACGTTGGGCGCGGAATAGAGGTTGCCGCGGTATTGAAGGCGAAGGCCGATGTGCGGCAACAGGCCCCAGTCAAGGCCGGCTCCATAGACGTAAACGGGCTTGGTCGAGGTGCTGGTAGGTGAACTGAAAGTCGTTACGACGCCGGGGCTCCCGGGGCAGGTGGTGGCGCCGCAGGGACTGATGCTGTAGACCGTCGCCTGGCTACTGGAGGGGACGTCGAGCAAAAGCCCAACACCGAGGACGGCGAAGGGGCGGACATTGGCGATGTGGATGGATGGAGTCCAGTCCCCGGTAATCTCGTGGGCGTTGGAGCTGACGGATTCGGTGTTGATGGTGCACCCGAAGGCCGGGCAGCCTTCGTCAGCGGGATTGGTGGTGTAGGTCTGGTTGGCGCGGTTGAAGGAATAGGTGGCTTCAAAACCGAGGATGGGATTGGAGATGTGGCGGAGCTCAAAGATGCCACCCGCCTGGTTGGCGGGGCTCTGCTCGGTACCGTTGCTGTTGGTCGCGCCTCCAAAGGCGCCATAGCCGCTGAGGGCGATGCTGGTTTGGGCAAAGGTGAGGCTGGGTGCCAGGGCGAAGGTGCTGGCCAGAAGAAGGATGGATGCAGGAATCCGTTTGGAAATCATGATGTCTCCAGTATGGGATGCAGGGTCGTTCATGCGGAGCAAGGCCGGAATCTGCCGTTATCTGGATGGACGCGAAACCGTGGATTTTGTTTTGGTCGACTAACGGCTGGGACTGGGATGGAGAGGCGTGCGCGCTTCGCGGACAAGATACAGGGAACCCATGACGATGCAGACCGCGGCCAGCAGAACGCCGGTGAGGGCGAAGATTTCCGCAGGGCCGGTGAGCAGCGCGGAGAAGTCGGCATGCAGGCGAGGTTTCCACGGCTCGGAGGCAGAGAGGGGGCGCCCGGCGCGCTGAGCGAAAGACCACACGAGAATTGCCGGCAGATAGATAAAGGTGAGGGCGCGCAAAGCACGGAACCAGAACAAAGCGCGGTGGCGCAGGTGGACACGGGCGCGGCGGCGCGCTTCGAGCCAGACACGCTCGGCGTCGGGTGGTCGGTTTTCCTGGGCGATGCATGTGGATTGCGCGAGAAGCGCTTCGGTGACGGTGCGGGTTTCCGCGCAGGCTGCGCAGGATTGGGCGTGCTCGGCAAGGGCAGCCGGCCAGAAGGCGGTGCGCGCGGCGCGGGAAACGTCGGGCTCGTGATCGCAGCGGTGGTTCATGCAGACCTCGTTTGCGTGGCTCTCGCCAGTTTTTGCGGGGCGTTGCCGGGGGCGAGCATCTGAGCGGCTTTGTGGCGTGCGCGGAAGAGCAGGATCTTAACGCTGAGCGGGCGCAGGCCGGTAGCAGCGGCAATTTCCTCGTGGTTCATGCCCTCAACGTAGGCGAGCCACAGCAGTTCGCGCTCGCGGGGCTTGAGCCGGCGGAGCGTGGAACGGACATCGACACGCGTTTCCAGATTCGGAGCCGCGCCGCGTTCGGGGACCTCAGGTACAACTGCATCCATGCCGCTGCGGGCGCGATCGTGCACCAGGTGGGTGGCGATGCGAAACAGATACGAGCGGGTTTGCGACTCATCCATATCGTTGCGCCTGTGCAGGAGGTAGCGGCAATACGTCTCCTGCAGGATGTCGTCGGCGACGTCGGGCCGCCGGCAGAGGTGGAGCAGATAAGCCCGAAGCGGCTGCGCGGTGGCGTCGTAAAGCAGGCGGAAGGTGGATTCGTCGATGGCCGCTGATTGCGCGGCGCCGAACATCAGGCTGACGATCCCAGGAGTTCTTTCCATGCCTCGCAGTACGCTTTTGGGAGGCTGCGGGTTCCGGGTGTTGTTCGGGACCGCTTCCGACGGGAGCCGGTCCCGAACAGAGGCTCAGGAACGCTGGTCGGAAGCGCCCAGGCCCATCGAACGATACAGGTACCAGGAGACGAAGGCGGCGACCTCGAAGCCGAACCCCAGGGCGAGAGCCAGAACGCCCGGGATGATCACATCGGAATCGACAGCATTCAAGGCGCGCAAAATGCAGAGGCCGGCGCCAAGGAAGAGCACGACGATGCCCCACCGGACACAGTCGAGCATGGGGCCCAAAGGCGTTTCGTGTTCGAAGCGGATGGCGCTAAGGAACTTTTGGCCGGCGTCGGTTTGTGCGTAGGCGGCCATGTTCTGCGCCGAATCGAAACGGGAGAGCAGGATGGTCTGGACGTCGGCCTGGGTACGGGCCATCCGCAACCGGCGCACCGAAGAGAAGATGGTCCAGGTGATGAAACAGATGGTGCTGAAGACGGAGACGATGGCAACTACGTCGGCGTTCATGAGCTCACCTCGTACTGAAATTCGTTTTGCACTGACTAATACGGAATTGCGGGGGACTTGGTTAACAGGTTTCAGGGAATTTTTGTGCGTGAGGCTGGGATATGCTGGGGCGGCGTTGTGCTGAGGAGGGCGAATGAGGAGGATGCTGATTGCGGTTGCGGTTGCGACGGCGGTGTTGGGGCTGGGAGCCGTGGCACAGGAGACGCCCGCGGTTCACCAGGGCGATTTCCTGACCCGCGATTTTCATTTCCGGTCGGGTGAGCAGCTGACGGAGATGAAGCTGCACTACCGGACGCTGGGCGCGGCGCATCATGATGCGAACGGGCGCGTGGACAACGCGGTGATGATCCTGCATGGGACGGGCGGGACGGGAGCACAGTTTCTTGCGCCTTACTTTGCCGGTGTTCTGTTTGGACCGGGGCAGCTGCTGGATGCGAAGAAGTACTACATCGTGCTGCCGGACGATATTGGCCACGGAGGATCGTCGAAGCCGAGCGACGGGATGCACGCGCATTTTCCGCACTACGACTATGACGACATGGTGGCCGCGGAGCACTTGGTGCTGACCGAGGGGCTGCATGTGGATCATCTGCGGCTGCTGATGGGGACGTCGATGGGCTGCATGCATGCGTGGGTGTGGGGCGAGACGTATCCAGGGTTCAGCGATGCGCTGATGCCGCTGGCCTGCCTGCCGATGCAGATTGCGGGGCGCAACCGGATGATGCGGAAGATGGCGATGGATGCGATCACCGACGATCCGGCATGGAAGGGCGGCGACTACACGGTGCAGCCACCGGGCCTGCGGACGGCACTGGAGATGCTGCTGATCATGGGGTCGAGTCCCCTGCAGATGCAGGAACATGAAGGGGCGCGGGACGAGGCCGATGCGTATCTAAAGATGTTTCTCGATCAGCATTTCGCGACGACGGACGCGAACGACTTTCTCTACGCGTTCAATTCGTCGCGGAACTACGATCCTTCGGCGAAGCTGGAGACGATTACCGTGCCGGTGATGGCCATCAATTCCGCCGACGACTTCATCAATCCGCCGGAGCTGAACATCATGCCGCAGATGATCAAACGCGTGCCCAGGGGGAAGTTTGTGCTGCTGCCCATCACGGAGCAGACGCGCGGGCACGGGACGCACACGATGGCCGCGGTGTGGCAGCAGTATCTGGCAACGCTGCTGGAGGAATCGCGGCCCGGAACGAAGTGAAGGGCAGGAGTTCCCTGCCCTTCTCGTCACTGTCAATTGACGGTGAGGGTGAGGGTGGTGGCCGCCTCGATAGTGGTGGTGGTTGTGTCCTGGCCGACCAGCGTGAGCGTATAGCTTCCGGTGGGCACGTCGGTGGACGTGGATGAGGTGGAGCTGCTGGAGGTCGAGTTGCCGGAGCTGCTGCCGCATCCTGCAGCAAAGCCAAGGACCGCGACCAGCATGAGACAGCTCAGGAGCGACAGGGCTTTCCTGGATTTTCTAAAGCTGAAGAGGAGGACGCCGGCAAACGCCGCCGCGCCCACAGGGATGGTGCCGCCGGTGGGCGACGGGTGGTGGAGCGAGGAGGCGACCTGGCCTGTGCCCTTCCGCGCAAACAATTTCGCCCCGGAGACGCCGCTGCAGGCGCTTTGCGACGTGTAGATGGTCAGACTCGCCGTCGCCGTTCCATTCGCCGTCACGGGCGTGCTGCCGATCGTATAGCAGCCGTAGGTGTTCAGCGACGCGTTGCTCGAGGTGAGCGTAAAGCCGACAGTGCCCGCGTAGGAGTTCTGCGAGGCGATGGTCACGGTAGAGGCGCCGGAGCTTCCCTGGGTAACGGTGACGCTGGTCGCGGAGAGCTTGAAGTCGCCGCTGCCGGTGGTTCCGGAACCACCACTCCGCCGCTTGTGCTGCCACCTGTCCATGCGGTGAGAAGGTTGTAGAGGTCGACAGAGCCGAGGCCGGTGGCTTCGTCATAGCCGGTGCCGGCGGCGTATTCCGATGCGCCCGCGGTGGAGCAATAAGTCGATCCGGCCGTGCACTGATTGCCGCCGCTGGTGATGTCGTGAAAAGCCGTGCCGTAGGAAGAGCTGGCCGCGAGAGAGTAGAGATTCTTGTTGGCGACGCCGAGGCTCGATCCTTCTTTCTGCTCGATCATGGCAAGCATGGCGGCGAAGATGGGCGTGGCGAAGCTGGTGCCGCCTGCGGCTGTGAGGTCGCCGGTGGTGGAGTCGTGGAAGCCGGAACTGCAGCTGGCTTTTTGTCCGCTGCTCCAGGCCGATGTGTCGCTGGAGCAGTAGAGGTAGGGCGCGTATTCCGCCGACGATGCCAGAGAAATGTCGGGAACGAGACGGAAGTTGCCGGAAGCAATGCCGGTAACGCCGGTTTGCCAGCTGGGACGAGCCGTGAGTGTGCTGACGCCGCCGCCACCGGACGAGATGGCGTAGAGCGCACCATACTGCTGGCCGATGGAGGCGCTGTCGTCATTCCAGGTCTGCTCGGGGATATAGGAGAGCGCCGAGCTGACGACGTCGCTGCCGCTGGCGGACTTCCAGTAAGTGGTATTGGAGGAGGCAGTGTCGGCAGGAACCAGTTCACTGCCGCCTACGCCGACTACATAAGCGCTGCTGGCCGGATAGTTGACCGCCAGCCCCTCCTGTTGCGTAGTGCTGAGGCCGCTCTTGCCGCCGGGATCGTAGCATGCAGTAGAACCGCTGTCGCCGGATGCGGCGAGGATGGTCTGCCCCTGGCTGGCGCCCTGTTCCATGATGCCTTCGAGGGTGGAGTAATCGGAAGAGCTAAGGCTGGTCTCGCAGAGGCCGTAGCTCATGGTGATGATGGGCGCGGTTTTTTCATCGACGGCGTACTGGAGCGAATCGAAGACGCTGTCGTTTTGGTTGTTGCCGACGTACACGAAATCGATCGTGGCGCCGGTGGCGATTCCGCCCGAGTATTCGATGTCGAGGTCAGATTCGGCTTCGTCACCCGCGGAGACGGCTGCGGTGCCGGTGCTGGGGACCAGCATGATGTTGGGAGCCTTGACGGTCAGGCCAGCAGCGGTTTGGAAGTTGGTGATGTCGGTGGCGGAAATTTCAGACTGGCCGACGACAACGATGGTCTCGCCAGAGCCGGTGTAGCCAGAGCTGTAAACCGGATTGATGTCGTAGATGGTGGCGACATCCTTGGGGGTCAGAAAATGCTGGCCGTTTTGACTGGAAGTGAAGGCGGGCTGCACTGCAGGAGTTGATGGCCGGAACTGCGGCGCTGGACGAAAGTCATTAAGGTTGCGCACGGAACGAACAACGCCGGAAAGACCTGACGGGATGGAAAGATCGGTGGCGTTGGCGAAGTGGGTTTCGGCGCCGATCTGATAGTGATGCATCTCGGTTCCGAAGGCGGATTCAATCTGACCTGCGGTTCCGGAGAAGCTGACGCTGGTGTGGCTGTTGGCGACGCGATCGATGGTGAAGCCCTGGGATTCAAGCCAGCTTTCGACTGCGGCGAGATCGGTGTCGCTCAGACCGAAGCGAGCGGCGTATTGCGCCGGCGTCAGCCAGACATGGTAATAAGGAGAGCCAGGCGTTTGCTGCGCCTCAACCAGAGCGTCGAGTTGCGCCTTCTGATCGGCCGTCGGCTGGAACCAGAGAGTGACGCCGTTGAGGGCTGTTCCAGGTTCGAGCCGGCCAAGATCGCGCGCCGATGCGATGCGAGGATTGACGGAGCCGGGAAGGACAACCGGGGAGCCGGAGTCGATTTCCTGAAGAATGCGCCTGGGCTGCTGTGCGGAAGCAAAACTGGCGGTCAGAAGGGCAGCGGCCATCAGGCCGGCAACGTGGGGGAAGGAACGCATGGGGGACCCTCTTCAAAAGAGACTACAAAATGAGCAGAACAGAATTTCCAGGAAAAGCAGTACAACTTGTGGGTAGTTAGACGGCGGTTGACAGCAATCTGTTACGGCAAAAGGGGCAGAATTTGTGGGTGAAACCCGGCCGCGTCAGCAAGCGAGATTCAGGCCGCGGATGCCGCGCTCTCAAGGGTCGCACTGAAGAATCAGAAACTTAAGCCGAAGACGGTTATACTCGGGAGCATTCTAAAAATTGACGGGGTGAACATGGATTTCCGATGGCGGAGCCGGGCCTTCTCGCTGTTCGTAGCAGCAGTGTGCACGATTGCATGCGTCGCCACAGCGCAGGAGAAGCCTGCGGACAGAGGCGGCGAAGGAAAAGCAGCGTCCGCACCTTCAACCGTGGCAGCACCGGACTCAATTACTGAGGGCACGGTGACGATCGGCGGCCAGACCGTTGGTTATCGCGCGGTCGCGGGCACGATCACCGTGGGCGCGAACGACCAGCAGGATGCGACGCTGGCCTTCGATGGCAGTTTGCTGCCGGACTCAGGTGTGAAGACGCCGACCGATCCCGCTGAAGCGCAGCCGACAGCGCGCATCTTCTATGTGGCGTACTTCAGGAAGGACACGACCGACGAAACGCATCGGCCGGTGACGTTTATCTACAACGGCGGTCCTGGCTCGGCGACGATGTGGCTGCACATGGGAACGTTTGGGCCGAAGCGGATCGTGTTGCCCGATGTGGATCATCAGGAAGGCGCGCCTTACAACGTGGTGAGCAATCAGTATTCGCTGCTGGATGCGAGCGATCTGGTGTTCATCGACGCGCCTGGAACGGGTTTCAGTCGCACGTTTGGGAAGGAACGCGGGAAGGCTTTCTACGGGATCGATCAGGATGGTCAGGCGTTCAACCACTTCATCCGGAAGTTCCTGACGAAGTATGGGCGATGGAATTCTCCGAAGTATCTGTTTGGCGAGAGCTATGGAACGCCGCGTTCCGCGGTGCTGGCTGCCGATCTGCAGGGCGTGGATCTGAACGGGATCATTTTGCTTTCGCAGATTCTGAGCTTTGACAATTCAATCGACGAGCCGACGCGGAATCCTGGAGTGGATCAGGCGTATGCTTTGGCGCTGCCTACTTTTGCGGCGACTGCGCGGTACTTTCACAAGCTACCGAATCCACCAGCCGCACTGCGGCCGTTTCTCGACGAGGTGGAGAAGTATGCGCTCGGCGACTACATGGCGGCGCTGCTGAAGGGCAGCGAACTGACGGACTCCGAAAAACAGGCGGTTGCGGAGAAGCTGCATGGTTACACCGGTTTGCCGGTGGATTACTTGCTGCGCGCGAATTTGCGCGTAATGGGCGGCGACTTTTCGAAAGAACTGAAGCTCGACGACGACACGACGATCGGGCGGCTGGACACGCGGTATCAGGGGCCGAACGTGAATCCTCTGAGCGAAGGCGCTGAATACGATCCGCAGAGCGACGCGATCACCTCAGGCTGGCTGGCGGCGATCAACGGATACCTGCGCCAGGATCTGAAGTACGGTTTGCAGGAAACCTATTTTCCCAGCGGCCGCATGGGCGGCGACTTCAACTGGGACATGCACCACAATCCCCCGGGCTTCGGCCGCGGAGGCGGCGACTGGAGCGGGCCCAACGTGATGCCCGATCTGGCCTACCGGATGAAGATGAATCCGAAGATGAAGGTGATGCTCGCGGGCGGATACTTCGATCTGGCTACTCCTTATTTCGAAGGCGAATTCGAGATGCATCATCTGCCGATGCCCGACAAGCTGCAGTCGAACATCAGCTACCACTATTACGAAGCCGGGCACATGATCTACGTAAAGGAAGATGTGCTCAAGCAGTTCCACAGCGACGTGGAGAGCTTCATTCGCTCGACCGAGAACGGGCAGTAGGTTCTCCTCACTCAAACCAGAAGACGGCTTGAATGGGCCACCTGATCTGAAGGGCCGACAGCTTTGCTAACTGAAGAAGAAGTGGGTGGTGCGCCAGGTGAGGAGTTTGGGGTCGCAGGGGGAATCCTCGGCGAAAGTGGCCGGAGCCGGGGCCTCGTCCGAGGAGGGTTGGGCACAGGAGCCGTCTCCGGAACATTGCTGAGAACAGCTCTGAAGGGCGAACCGGTTGAAGGGGGAGCGGCGAGGCTGGTCGACGCGGCGGCGGAGCTCGGAGTTTTCGAGGACGAGGTGCTCGTTCTCGCTCTCGATGCGGCGGACGCCGTTTTGGGCTTCCAGAATAAGGTTACGGATGGCGCAGGGTTCGAGGGGTCCGAGGGCGCGTTCGATCTCCATGAGTTTGTGCATGAGGGCGGGTGATTCCACGAGGTCGCTCCGGGGGGAAAGTTGAAGATAGAGTGCCGTGGAATGGGCGGGGCGGATGTGACGAAAATCACGCGGGAGCGTGGGCGATATACTTTGGTTATGGCGAAGCCGGCGAAACGGGCGAGAAAGCCGCAGTGCGCTATGTGTTGAGCGATGCGGAGATCGCTGCCATCCTGGCAGTGGAAGGGATGAAGCTGACTCCGGAAGCCGAAGAGAGGCTGAAGCAAACGAAGTCGCTGAGCCCGGAGAGGCGCCTCGCGGCGATTATTGCCGCCCATAAGCCTGCACGAGGACGCTGATGGTTGGAGGCTAGTGAGGCCTTTTGGAAAGTATGAGGTTGAGGTTTCCCGGCAACGCTCCTGGGAGTTGCTGCCGGAGGGGTTTTGGCTCCTTGCTTCGCAGCCGACCATCGCCTATTTCGGGACGTCTCAGGCAGATATTGAGACGGCTACGCGCCCCAAATCGGCCGCGCACAGATTTTCCAGAGTTGTCCCATGTACGATGAATTTTCCGAATCGTGATCGATGAGCCAGCAATCTGCCAACGAAAGCCCAGTCTTCGTCTTGGCGCAGCGTTTGGGCCTTCAGATCGACGCGATCGAGACGGCTTGGAGCGCGGCGCTCCGAGTCAAGAGAGAGTTGCGGGAATCAATTGGAGAATCGCAGATTTTAACCGGAGGCGATGACAGCGACCGGTCATTTGTGGTTTTCGGCTCGCTAGCGCGAAACGAGTTCACTGGCGAGGGGAGAAGTGATGTTGACTGGACCCTTCTAGTCGATGGGCTGGCGATGATCCAGGATATCGACTTGGTCCATGAATTAACCCGCTTGGTTGAGAGATCTGGTCACAAGACACCGAACAAGACAGGGCCCTTTGGAAATCTCGCGTTCAGTCATGACCTGATCCACCAGATTGGGGGATCAGACGACACAAACGCGAACACCACCCAGCGCCTGCTTCTCCTGTTGGAATCCACGGCTCTCTACGGAGATTCCGTTCGCAGCCGCGTGATTCGCAACATCCTCTCGCGCTACGTTCTCGAGGATGAGAGCTTTCTGAACGGTAAACACCCGGAACATGTTCCTCGATTCTTGTTAAATGATGTTGCTCGATACTGGCGCACCATGACGGTTGATTTCCAAACGAAGAAGCGGGAGCGCGAAAACAAAGGTTTTGCGCTCCGCAATGTGAAGCTCAGGTTTTCCAGAAAACTGCTGTATCTTGCCGGCCTCATCGCATGCTTTTCGTTTAGCATCTGGCGGGATGACGAGAACCTTAGAACAACTTGGGGGGAACACCATTCCACGCGCGAGCGTGGCGTTCGGCTGGTGTCCTACCTAGAGCACATTACCAACACGCCGCCACTTGAACTCGTTTCGAAGGCCTTCCTTCGCCTAAAGCTCGAGGGTGAGGCGACTAGAAGGTTTCTTTTATCGTATGAGGGATTTGTACGTTTATTGTCGGACTCCACGAACCGTGACCACCTCGAGAAATTACCGCCCCAGAAGATGGCCAGCGATTCCCTGTACCAGAACGCACGGGAATTGAGTCACGAATTCCAAGGTGCAATCGGAGAATTGTTCCTCCGGCCCGAGAGCGGCATGCTTTCTGATCTCACGATCAAATACGGAGTGTTCTAATGGCTCGTCTTGGATTCTCAACGGGAGCTATTGCGCTGTCCGATTTTCGTCGGGCGTTGGATATTCTTCAGACTACTGACACTGACGCAATTGAACTTTCCGCAATAAGATTTCGCGAATTGCGTCCGCTACTAGAAGCGATTCCGTCTCTGAACCTGGAAAAATTTAGATATGTTTCCATCCACGCTCCCAGCAACTTTTCGCGGAACGAGGAGCGAGATGTTGTCGATCAGATAACCTCGACGTGTTGCCGGACTCTGCGGGTAATCATTCATCCTGACAGCATCCACGACTTCGATCTTTGGCGTGGTTTAGGGGAGCGGGTTTGTATCGAAAATATGGACTCAAGAAAGAGAGTGGGACGCACCGTTAAGGAGCTCGCCACCTTCTTTGAGTTGCTTCCGCTGGCGAGGTTTTGCTTCGATGTTGCTCATGCGCGTCAGTTCGACACGAGCATGGTCGAGGCGTACCGAATGCTTGCGCAATTTGCAGACCGCCTCGTGCAGGTACATTTGAGCGAAATCAACATGGCGAGCAAGCATGTGCCAATGAGCGAGGCAGCGATCGCAGCTTATCAGATGGTTAGTTCGCTCATCCCAAGGAATGCAGCGATGATCATTGAGTCGCGATTGGACGATGATGCTTCGCCTGAGCGTATTGAGCGCGAGATCGGCAAGGGGCGCAGAGCGTTTCCCTGGCTGGCGGCGCAGATCGTCGCCGCCTAGCTGGACGTGGTGTAATATTCGAGGCGGAAAACGCCTGTGGCAATTCGCCCTAAGTACAAGTCGAATAATCAGTTTCCAGCGGCCGCCCTCTATCTCGACGAGATTTTGAAGGCCTGTGCGCCCACTAATCTCTCGAAGACCTGGGGGAGGGTGTTGGGTTAGCGGAGGGTGATGTCCCGGATTAAGAAGCTGGAGACAAGGTGGGCGTTTTCGTAGCGCTTGTCTAATACCTTCTGCTCGGCGGTCTGGTCGCCGTAATGTTTCATGCGCAGGTCGTAGACCTTGTCGGGTAGGCCGTCGAGGGCGCCCATGTTCTGGAAGACGATGGCGTAGCCGAAGTTCCAGTCGTCGGGAGAGTTGGCGGTCTCGTTGGAGAAGAAGCGATAGCTGAGGATGAGGCCGGCGCTCTTTTCGGCTTCGAGGAGGGGGACGACGTTGGCCTTGAAGTCGGCGTAGAAGGCGTCGCTGCGGCCGGCGTTGATGTGGACGTGGACGATGCGCTGGACGGTGCCTTCGGTGTATGGGACCTGGGCTGAGGCGGCGGGGATGGTAGCGAGCGACGTGCAGAACAGGGCGCTGGCGATGAGGATTGCATTTCTCATGGTGGAGAAACCTCGTGTGTGGATGGGTTGTGGGGAGGCTCAACCGTACGCCGATGGGGAGGGTGCGTCAATGAGCGGGCATCGTGCAACAAAGCGAGGAGCCTTGCTGGGGACGAGGCTCCTGCCAGGGGAGGGCTGGAACGGCGGTTAGTTCCCGGGTTGATTCCGGGAAAGGTTGAGCGCGACGGCAACCTGACTGCACCCTGTAGTGTCGGCTCAGTGTGCTGTCCACTCCCAGGGCCGCCGTGCACCACAGCGTAAAATCTCATCCCGTATGCCCTCCAACTCATCGATGATCGTCGCCGGCGTCATGAGCGGCACCTCTGCCGACGGCATCGACGTTGCGCTGGTCAAGATCGCCGCACCCTCCGCGAACCGCGCCCTTCCCAGACTCACCCTCCTCGCGCACCGCGCGTTCCCGTTCGCACGCGCACTCCGCTCCGCCATCCTCGCCGCCATGGCCGGACAATCCGACGCCCCCAACACCACAACCGCTCAGCTCGCCCGTCTCCACTGGCGTCTCGGCCTCGCCTACGCTGAAGCTGTCCGCGCCACGATTGCAGCGACAAAAATTCGCCCCGCTCTCATCGGTTGCCACGGCCAAACTGTCTACCACCAGGGCGTCGCCCAACCCTACGCAGGCCGCCGCTTCGCCTGCACCTGGCAGCTCGGCGAGCCCGCCCTCATCGCCGCCGCCACCGGTATCCCCGTCGTCTCCAATTTCCGCCCTGCCGACATGGCCGTCGGCGGTCAGGGCGCGCCGCTGGTCCCCCTCCTCGACTACGCATTCTTCGCCCACCCCACGCGCGCGCGCATCCTGCAAAACATCGGCGGCATCGCCAACCTCACCGTCATCCCAGCCGGCGCTTCCCAAGATAAACTCATCGCCTTCGACACCGGCCCCGGTAACATGATCATCGACACCCTTACGCAGCAGCTTTTTGCAAAGAAATACGACCGCAATGGCAGCATCGCCGCCCGTGGCCGCATCCTCGCACCGGTCCTCGAATTCACACTCAAGGAAAAATTCTTCCTCGCGTCACCACCCAAATCTGCCGGCCGCGAACAATTCGGCGCCGTCTACGCCCAAAAATTCCTCGCCGCCTGCCGCCGCCACAGCAGCAAACCCGAAGACGCCATCGCCACCGCTACCGCCCTCACCGCCGAATCCATCGCTCAAGCCATCCGCCGTTGGGTTCTGCCCCGCACCCGCAAGGCTCCGATTGATTACATCGTTGCCGGCGGTGGCGCACGCAACGCCACCCTCCTCGCCCTGCTCCGCGAGCGCCTCACGCCCCTCGGCTGCACCCTCACTACCATTGACTCCATGGGCCTTCCCTCCGAAGCCAAGGAAGCCGCCGCCTTTGCCCTCCTCGCATATCAGACCTGGCATCACCGCCCCGGCAACATCCCCTCCGCCACCGGAGCCTCCCGCCCAGCCATCCTCGGCCACATCACCTATGTCTGAATCTCCCGCTCGCCAGCCGCGGGCCGCTGGCCGTTGGCGGCTCTTCTACTGGCTACTGGCTACTGGCTACTGGCTGCTTTTGGGCTGCGCCCAAAAGCCGTCCCCCTCCACCGTCACCATGCTTATCGAGTCCAGCCCGGCCAACCTCGATCCCCGCATCGGCACCGACGCTCAGGCCGAGCACATTGACTCGCTGATGTTCGACGCCCTCGTCCGCCGCGATGAGCACTTCGGCCTCCAACCCTTCCTCGCCACTTCCTGGGAAACCCCCAAACCCACCACCTGGGTCTTTCACCTCCGCACCGACGCCCGCTTTCACGATGGCCGCCCCCTCACCTCCCGCGACGTCAAATTCACCATCGACTCCATCCTCAACGGCACCGTCATCTCGGTGAAGGCCGGCTCCTTTACCACCCTCGACCACATCGACGCCCCCGACCCCGCGACCGTCGTCTTCCATCTCAAAAAGCCCGACCCCGCGTTGCCCTTCAACCTCTGCGACGGCGCTATCGGCATCGTCCCCTACGGCTCCGGCCGCGACTTCGCCCGCCATCCCATCGGCAGCGGCCCGTTTCAATTCGTCAGTCAGCAGCTCGACCGCAACGTCGTCCTCGCCCGCGCGCCTTCCTACTGGGGTGACAGTCCCAACATCCCCCGCATCGTCTTCGCCGTCGTCCCCGACGCCACCACCCGCGCACTCGAATTAGAGAAAGGTTCCGCCGACATCGAAAGCAACGCCCTCCCCGCCGACGAAATCTACGCCCTCCGCCGCGATCCGCACCTCGCCGTCGACGACGGCCCTGGCACCGTCCTCAACTACATCGTCTTCAATACCCGCGATCCCATCCTGCGCGACATCCGCGTCCGCACCGCTATCGCCCTCGCCATCAACCGTCCGCTTATCATTCAGGCGCTCTACCGTGGAGAAGCGCGCCTCGCCGAGAGCCTCCTGCCGCCTGGACACTGGGCCTTCACTGCCAATACCGACCAGCACCCGTACAATCCTGCAGCCGCCAATGCTCTCCTCGACCAGGCCGGCTATCGTCGCGGCTCCAACGGCATCCGCTTCCACATAGGCATGAAATCCTCCAACGACGAAACCGTCCGCCTCACCGCCGTCGCCATCCAGGAGCAGCTCGCGCAGGTCGGCATTGCCCTCGACCTCCGCAGCTACGAGGCCGCCACCTTCCTCGCCGACCTCTCCCGCGGCGCATTCCAGCTCGCGCCCTCCCGCTGGATCGGCGGCAACGAAAATCCCGACATGTTTCGCTACATCTACTCCAGCGCCACCTTCCCGCCCCACGGCGCCAATCGCGGCTTCTACTCCAACCCCGAAATGGATCGCCTCATCGCCGACGCCTCCTCAGCCACCAACCGCGAACAGCAAATCGCCGACTACATCCGCATCCAGCAAATCGCCGCCCGCGACCTGCCCTCCATCAACCTCTGGTATCTCGACTCGGTTATCGTCCACAACCGCCGCCTCGGCAACATCCACCCCAACCCCTCCGGCACCTTCGATTTCCTCCGCACCGCCACGCGCAGCCACTGAGCCTGTCAGGCTGGACCCTGTACCCCCCTGAAATGTGCAAGTGTGGAAAGTAAAGGAGTTACAGAGGGCCTTAAATGCTAAGTATGGGAAAATAGGGTAGTTAGCCTGAGGCTTCTTGGTAAGTAATACAGAACACAGGGGATAGCCTGTGGCCGGTGGCATGTGGCCTTTGGCCTGCCCCCTGCAGCCCGCTGCGACCGAGCCTTTCCAGCTGGACCCCTATACCCCCCCTTAAAATGTGCAAGTATGGAAAGTAAAGGACTTACAGAGGGCCTCAAATGCTAAGTATCGGAAAATAGGGTAGTTAGCCTGAGGCTCCTTGGCAAGTAACACAGAACACAGGGGATAGCCTGGTGGCCGGTAGCCGGTTGCCAGTAGCTTGGGGACGGGTCCCTGGCCCGCCCAGGCCAAGGGCTGGCTTAATGGGGCACCCCTCGATTCCGAAGTGATTGACGAAGATTCGGGATGAGAAAGAACGGTAGCGCGAGGTTCGGTCGTGCTGGGTCCTGGGACCCGGAAGCAGGGCGCCGGGCGCAGGGCACCGGGCTCATAAAATCTTCTAAAACCGGAGACGAAAAGGGCTCGCGAGTGGCGAGTCGCCCTGGCTCAGGATATAGCTCCAGTGTGTGGGACCTACCGGGCTCGAGGCAAGCAGAAACGGCGTTGCGCCGCTACGTTGGTAATGGGCTTCGCTCCGGTCGCGTTCCAAATTGGGAACGGGCGGCCAAGGTTCTTCCCTTCGCTTTGCTTCGTTCAGGGTGACATCGTTGGGGTGCGTTCCGAGGGTTGGGGGACGCGGACGGACTGCATACCGGCGCGGGTGGCGGCTTCGATGCCCATCTCAGTGTCTTCAAAAACCAGGCAGGATTCGGGTGGGACGCCGAGCTTCTTTGCGGCGAGCAGGTAGGGCTCGGGATCGGGCTTGGCTTTGACGTAGTCGCCGGCGCAGACGAGCAGGTCGAACTTGTCGAGCAGGCCGAGGATCTGAAGAGATTTGGTGACGGATTCGCGCGTGGAGCCAGAGACGACGGCGAAGGGGATGCGTTTGTGCGCTTCTTCGATCTCCTCGAGGACTTCGGGGACGGCGGTTAGCTTGGGCAGTTGCTCGAAGTAGAGACCCTCTTTGCGATGGGCGACTTCCTCGATGGGCATCGATAGCCCGTGGCGCTGGTTCAGTGTGGCGACGATTTCGCGGACTGGCATGCCACCCCAGGAATAAAAGAGTGGCTCGGGGAAGAGGGGGCAGCCGTGTTCGGCGAGGGTCTGTTTCCAGGCGATGTAGTGGAGAGGCATGGAGTTGGTGATGGTGCCGTCCATGTCGAAGAGGTACGCGCGAAGGGGGCCAGCTGGGATGGGCGAGGGGACATGGGTATGGTTTGATTTTAGCGGGGTGCTCCGAGCGAGCCGCCAGCGAGAGCCGAGCGAAAAGTGAAGTGCAGGTCCATTCGACTCGCGTCTTAATTAATGTTGCGCCCAAAAGCCGGCGCAACGAATTCGGAAGGCTCGCTCAGGATGA
>CAVWJR010000004.1:0-845569 GCA_963755485.1 uncultured Acidobacteriaceae bacterium
AATTTTCCGAATCGTGATCGATGAGCCAGCAATCTGCCAACGAAAGCCCAGTCTTCGTCTTGGCGCAGCGTTTGGGCCTTCAGATCGACGCGATCGAGACGGCTTGGAGCGCGGCGCTCCGAGTCAAGAGAGAGTTGCGGGAATCAATTGGAGAATCGCAGATTTTAACCGGAGGCGATGACAGCGACCGGTCATTTGTGGTTTTCGGCTCGCTAGCGCGAAACGAGTTCACTGGCGAGGGGAGAAGTGATGTTGACTGGACCCTTCTAGTCGATCGGCTGGCGATGATCCAGGATATCGACTTGGTCCATGAATTAACCCGCTTGGTTGAGAGATCTGGTCACAAGACACCGAACAAGACAGGGCCCTTTGGAAATCTCGCGTTCAGTCATGACCTGATCCACCAGATTGGGGGATCAGACGACACAAACGCGAACACCACCCAGCGCCTGCTTCTCCTGTTGGAATCCACGGCTCTCTACGGAGATTCCGTTCGCAGCCGCGTGATTCGCAACATCCTCTCGCGCTACGTTCTCGAGGATGAGAGCTTTCTGAACGGTAAACACCCGGAACATGTTCCTCGATTCTTGTTAAATGATGTTGCTCGATACTGGCGCACCATGACGGTTGATTTCCAAACGAAGAAGCGGGAGCGCGAAAACAAAGGTTTTGCGCTCCGCAATGTGAAGCTCAGGTTTTCCAGAAAACTGCTGTATCTTGCCGGCCTCATCGCATGCTTTTCGTTTAGCATCTGGCGGGATGACGAGAACCTTAGAACAACTTGGGGGGAACACCATTCCACGCGCGAGCGTGGCGTTCGGCTGGTGTCCTACCTAGAGCACATTACCAACACGCCGCCACTTGAACTCGTTTCGAAGGCCTTCCTTCGCCTAAAGCTCGAGGGTGAGGCGACTAGAAGGTTTCTTTTATCGTATGAGGGATTTGTACGTTTATTGTCGGACTCCACGAACCGTGACCACCTCGAGAAATTACCGCCCCAGAAGATGGCCAGCGATTCCCTGTACCAGAACGCACGGGAATTGAGTCACGAATTCCAAGGTGCAATCGGAGAATTGTTCCTCCGGCCCGAGAGCGGCATGCTTTCTGATCTCACGATCAAATACGGAGTGTTCTAATGGCTCGTCTTGGATTCTCAACGGGAGCTATTGCGCTGTCCGATTTTCGTCGGGCGTTGGATATTCTTCAGACTACTGACACTGACGCAATTGAACTTTCCGCAATAAGATTTCGCGAATTGCGTCCGCTACTAGAAGCGATTCCGTCTCTGAACCTGGAAAAATTTAGATATGTTTCCATCCACGCTCCCAGCAACTTTTCGCGGAACGAGGAGCGAGATGTTGTCGATCAGATAACCTCGACGTGTTGCCGGACTCTGCGGGTAATCATTCATCCTGACAGCATCCACGACTTCGATCTTTGGCGTGGTTTAGGGGAGCGGGTTTGTATCGAAAATATGGACTCAAGAAAGAGAGTGGGACGCACCGTTAAGGAGCTCGCCACCTTCTTTGAGTTGCTTCCGCTGGCGAGGTTTTGCTTCGATGTTGCTCATGCGCGTCAGTTCGACACGAGCATGGTCGAGGCGTACCGAATGCTTGCGCAATTTGCAGACCGCCTCGTGCAGGTACATTTGAGCGAAATCAACATGGCGAGCAAGCATGTGCCAATGAGCGAGGCAGCGATCGCAGCTTATCAGATGGTTAGTTCGCTCATCCCAAGGAATGCAGCGATGATCATTGAGTCGCGATTGGACGATGATGCTTCGCCTGAGCGTATTGAGCGCGAGATCGGCAAGGGGCGCAGAGCGTTTCCCTGGCTGGCGGCGCAGATCGTCGCCGCCTAGCTGGACGTGGTGTAATATTCGAGGCGGAAAACGCCTGTGGCAATTCGCCCTAAGTACAAGTCGAATAATCAGTTTCCAGCGGCCGCCCTCTATCTCGACGAGATTTTGAAGGCCTGTGCGCCCACTAATCTCTCGAAGACCTGGGGGAGGGTGTTGGGTTAGCGGAGGGTGATGTCCCGGATTAAGAAGCTGGAGACAAGGTGGGCGTTTTCGTAGCGCTTGTCTAATACCTTCTGCTCGGCGGTCTGGTCGCCGTAATGTTTCATGCGCAGGTCGTAGACCTTGTCGGGTAGGCCGTCGAGGGCGCCCATGTTCTGGAAGACGATGGCGTAGCCGAAGTTCCAGTCGTCGGGAGAGTTGGCGGTCTCGTTGGAGAAGAAGCGATAGCTGAGGATGAGGCCGGCGCTCTTTTCGGCTTCGAGGAGGGGGACGACGTTGGCCTTGAAGTCGGCGTAGAAGGCGTCGCTGCGGCCGGCGTTGATGTGGACGTGGACGATGCGCTGGACGGTGCCTTCGGTGTATGGGACCTGGGCTGAGGCGGCGGGGATGGTAGCGAGCGACGTGCAGAACAGGGCGCTGGCGATGAGGATTGCATTTCTCATGGTGGAGAAACCTCGTGTGTGGATGGGTTGTGGGGAGGCTCAACCGTACGCCGATGGGGAGGGTGCGTCAATGAGCGGGCATCGTGCAACAAAGCGAGGAGCCTTGCTGGGGACGAGGCTCCTGCCAGGGGAGGGCTGGAACGGCGGTTAGTTCCCGGGTTGATTCCGGGAAAGGTTGAGCGCGATGGCAACCTGACTGCACCCTGCAGTGTCGGCTCAGTGTGCTGTCCACTCCCAGGGCCGCCGTGCACCACAGCGTAAAATCTCATCCCGTATGCCCTCCAACTCATCGATGATCGTCGCCGGCGTCATGAGCGGCACCTCTGCCGACGGCATCGACGTTGCGCTGGTCAAGATCGCCGCACCCTCCGCGAACCGCGCCCTTCCCAGACTCACCCTCCTCGCGCACCGCGCGTTCCCGTTTGCACGCGCACTCCGCTCCGCCATCTTCGCCGCCATGGCCGGACAATCCGACGCCCCCAACACCACAACCGCGCAGCTCGCCCGTCTCCACTGGCGTCTCGGCCTCGCCTACGCTGAAGCCGTCCGCGCCACCATCGCAGCGACAAAAATTCGCCCCGCCCTCATCGGTTGCCACGGTCAAACTGTCTACCACCAGGGCGTCGCCCGGCCCTACGCAGGCCGCCGCTTCGCCTGCACCTGGCAGCTCGGCGAGCCCGCCCTCATCGCCGCCGCCACCGGTATCCCCGTCGTCTCCAATTTCCGCCCTGCCGACATGGCCGTCGGCGGTCAGGGCGCGCCGCTGGTCCCCCTCCTCGACTACGCATTCTTCGCCCACCCCACGCGCGCGCGCATCCTGCAAAACATCGGCGGCATCGCCAACCTCACCGTCATCCCAGCCGGCGCTTCCCAGGATAAACTCATCGCCTTCGACACCGGCCCCGGTAACATGATCATCGACGCCCTTACGCAGCAGCTTTTTGCAAAGAAATACGACCGCAATGGCAGCATCGCCGCCCGTGGCCGCATCCTCGCACCGGTCCTCGAATTCACACTCAAGGAAAAATTCTTCCTCGCGCCACCACCCAAATCTGCCGGCCGCGAACAATTCGGCGCCGTCTACGCCCAAAAATTCCTCGCCGCCTGCCGCCGCCACAGCAGCAAACCCGAAGACGCCATCGCCACCGCTACCGCCCTCACCGCCGAATCCATCGCTCAAGCCATCCGCCGTTGGGTTCTGCCCCGCACCCGCAAGGCTCCGATTGATTACATCGTTGCCGGCGGTGGCGCACGCAACGCCACCCTCCTCGCCCTGCTCCGCGAGCGCCTCACGCCCCTCGGCTGCACCCTCACTACCATTGACTCCATGGGCCTTCCCTCCGAAGCCAAGGAAGCCGCCGCCTTTGCCCTCCTCGCATATCAGACCTGGCATCACCGCCCCGGCAACATCCCCTCCGCCACCGGAGCCTCCCGCCCAGCCATCCTCGGCCACATCACCTATGTCTGAATCTCCCGCTCGCCAGCCGCGGGCCGCTGGCCGTTGGCGGCTCTTCTACTGGCTACTGGCTACTGGCTACTGGCTGCTTTTGGGCTGCGCCCAAAAGCCGTCCCCCTCCACCGTCACCATGCTTATCGAGTCCAGCCCGGCCAACCTCGATCCCCGCATCGGCACCGACGCTCAGGCCGAGCACATTGACTCGCTGATGTTCGACGCCCTCGTCCGCCGCGATGAGCACTTCGGCCTCCAACCCTTCCTCGCCACTTCCTGGGAAACCCCCAAACCCACCACCTGGGTCTTTCACCTCCGCACCGACGCCCGCTTTCACGATGGCCGCCCCCTCACCTCCCGCGACGTCAAATTCACCATCGACTCCATCCTCAACGGCACCGTCATCTCGGTGAAGGCCGGCTCCTTTACCACCCTCGACCACATCGACGCCCCCGACCCCGCGACCGTCGTCTTCCATCTCAAAAAGCCCGACCCCGCGTTGCCCTTCAACCTCTGCGACGGCGCTATCGGCATTGTCCCCTACGGCTCCGGCCGCGACTTCGCCCGCCATCCCATCGGCAGCGGCCCGTTTCAATTCGTCAGTCAGCAGCTCGACCGCAACGTCGTCCTCGCCCGCGCGCCTTCCTACTGGGGTGACAGTCCCAACATCCCCCGCATCGTCTTCGCCGTCGTCCCCGACGCCACCACCCGCGCACTCGAATTAGAGAAAGGTTCCGCCGACATCGAAAGCAACGCCCTCCCCGCCGACGAAATCTACGCCCTCCGCCGCGATCCGCACCTCGCCGTCGACGACGGCCCTGGCACCGTCCTCAACTACATCGTCTTCAATACCCGCGATCCCATCCTGCGCGACATCCGCGTCCGCACCGCTATCGCCCTCGCCATCAACCGTCCGCTTATCATTCAGGCGCTCTACCGTGGAGAAGCGCGCCTCGCCGAGAGCCTCCTGCCGCCTGGACACTGGGCCTTCACTGCCAATACCGACCAGCACCCGTACAATCCTGCAGCCGCCAATGCTCTCCTCGACCAGGCCGGCTATCGTCGCGGCTCCAACGGCATCCGCTTCCACATAGGCATGAAATCCTCCAACGACGAAACCGTCCGCCTCACCGCCGTCGCCATCCAGGAGCAGCTCGCGCAGGTCGGCATTGCCCTCGACCTCCGCAGCTACGAGGCCGCCACCTTCCTCGCCGACCTCTCCCGCGGCGCATTCCAGCTCGCGCCCTCCCGCTGGATCGGCGGCAACGAAAATCCCGACATGTTTCGCTACATCTACTCCAGCGCCACCTTCCCGCCCCACGGCGCCAATCGCGGCTTCTACTCCAACCCCGAAATGGATCGCCTCATCGCCGACGCCTCCTCAGCCACCAACCGCGAACAGCAAATCGCCGACTACATCCGCATCCAGCAAATCGCCGCCCGCGACCTGCCCTCCATCAACCTCTGGTATCTCGACTCGGTTATCGTCCACAACCGCCGCCTCGGCAACATCCACCCCAACCCCTCCGGCACCTTCGATTTCCTCCGCACCGCCACGCGCAGCCACTGAGCCTGTCAGGCTGGACCCTGTACCCCCCTGAAATGTGCAAGTGTGGAAAGTAAAGGAGTTACAGAGGGCCTTAAATGCTAAGTATGGGAAAATAGGGTAGTTAGCCTGAGGCTTCTTGGTAAGTAATACAGAACACAGGGGATAGCCTGTGGCCGGTGGCATGTGGCCTGTGGCCTGCCCCCTGCAGCCCGCTGCGACCGAGCCTTTCCAGCTGGACCCCTATACCCCCCCTTAAAATGTGCAAGTATGGAAAGTAAAGGACTTACAGAGGGCCTCAAATGCTAAGTATCGGAAAATAGGGTAGTTAGCCTGAGGCTCCTTGGCAAGTAACACAGAACACAGGGGATAGCCTGGTGGCCGGTAGCCGGTTGCCAGTAGCTTGGGGACGGGTCCCTGGCCCGCCCAGGCCAAGGGCTGGCTTAATGGGGCACCCCTCGATTCCGAAGTGATTGACGAAGATTCGGGATGAGAAAGAACGGTAGCGCGAGGTTCGGTCGTGCTGGGTCCTGGGACCCGGAAGCAGGGCGCCGGGCGCAGGGCACCGGGCTCATAAAATCTTCTAAAACCGGAGACGAAAAGGGCTCGCGAGTGGCGAGTCGCCCTGGCTCAGGATATAGCTCCAGTGTGTGGGACCTACCGGGCTCGAGGCAAGCAGAAACGGCGTTGCGCCGCTACGTTGGTAATGGGCTTCGCACCGGTCGCGTTCCAAATTGGGAACGGGCGGCCAAGGTTCTTCCCTTCGCTTTGCTTCGTTCAGGGTGACATCGTTGGGGTGCGTTCCGAGGGTTGGGGGACGCGGACGGACTGCATACCGGCGCGGGTGGCGGCTTCGATGCCCATCTCAGTGTCTTCAAAAACCAGGCAGGATTCGGGTGGGACGCCGAGCTTCTTTGCGGCGAGCAGGTAGGGCTCGGGATCGGGCTTGGCTTTGACGTAGTCGCCGGCGCAGACGAGCAGGTCGAACTTGTCGAGCAGGCCGAGGATCTGAAGAGATTTGCTGACGGATTCGCGCGTGGAGCCAGAGACGACGGCGAAGGGGATGCGTTTGTGCGCTTCTTCGATCTGCTCGAGGACTTCGGGGACGGCGGTTAGCTTGGGCAGGAGCTCGAAGTAGAGACCCTCTTTGCGATGGGCGACTTCCTCGATGGGCATCGATAGCCCGTGGCGCTGGTTCAGTGTGGCGACGATTTCGCGGACTGGCATGCCACCCCAGGAATAAAAGAGTGGCTCGGGGAAGAGGGGGCAGCCGTGTTCGGCGAGGGTCTGTTTCCAGGCGATGTAGTGGAGAGGCATGGAGTCGGCGACGGTGCCGTCCATGTCGAAGAGGTACGCGCGAAAGGGGCCAGCTGGGATGGCGAGGGACATGGGTATGGTTTGATTTTAGCGGGGTGCTCCGAGCGAGCCGCCAGCGAGAGCCGAGCGAAAAGTGAAGTGCAGGTCCATTCGACTCGCGTCTTAATTAATGTTGCGCCCAAAAGCCGGCGCAACGAATTCGGAAGGCTCGCTCAGGATGACACGCTTGTTTTTGTGGTGAGGGCCGTGGTGATGCGAGCGAAAAGTGGCTGCAGGCTGCGGGCTGCAGCCTGCTGGCCACTCACTTCAGTCGTCCTCATCCTTCTTCAGATCCTTCGGATGCGTCAGCATCCAGGGAACCGGCTTCGAGCCCATCGCGTCCTTCCACAGGATCACGTTCAGCTTCACCACAGGCGCGCGATCCTCATGGCTGAAGTCCATTTTGGCCGACTGCTTTGCGCCTTCGGCTGTTGGCAGGTTCGCCGTATAGATCAGCCCGTTGTCACGGTTTCGATAATCGGCCTCAAACGCCGGCTGATCGCCATTGCCGCTGAACTCGGCAGCCATCAGCGGAGCAAACGCGTCGTTGTTGTTCATCGGCGGCGCGCCCAGCAGCGTCAGCATCGTGTGCACCGTGCTCACCGTCGTGTAAAAAGTGTGATCCACAAACGGCGCTGGGTTGTGTGGCGCGTACTTGCTCACCACCAGCGCAATCGAGCGGTGCGCGTCCACGTGATCGGCGCCATCCTGCGCGTCGTCTTCGAGGACAAAAAACGCCGTCGAATCCCAATACGCACTGTGCGAAACCGCATCCACGGCACGTCCAACCGCAAGATCGTTGTCTGCAATCGAAGCCTTCGGCGTTGGCGAGCCAGGCCGCGTTCCAGCCGTGTGATCGTTGGGCAGCCGCAGCATTACAAACTGCGGCATCGTGTCGTGTCCATCTTTCAGATCGGCAACCCACTTGTTGAAGTGCACGAGAAACTCGTTCACCCGCAGCTGATCCGGAAAGCTCAGTTCGAAATCCGGATACTCCGGATCGAAATGCCCAACCAGTTCCGGTTTGGTCGCAACATTTTTGTAAATCAGCGGAATCGGCCACGGGTAAGGGCTCGTTCCACCACCGTAATTCTCCGGAATCGGATCGCCTTTGTGGATGAACGGGTGCTCGCAGTAGTGCTTGCCTTCAGGCGTTCCGCTCTGTTCCGGTAACTGCGTCGCGGGCTTCGCTGTGAGCGAGTCATCGCAGAACTCCGTCGAAATAAACTCGCCGAAGTGGTAAAGCGTCTTGTGGCTGCGCGCCAGATCGGTCCACAAGTAGCCGCTGCCTGGCTCGTCGATATCCGGAATGTGCTCGAGCAGCGGGTAGCCTTCTTCCACGACGCCTTCAAAGTCATAGGGCCGTTCGTGACCGCGATAACCGATTTCCCACGTGCGCTCGTTGTAATCGCTGTCGATTGCCGCCGTCGACCACACGTGACCGTCACCGGAAACTTCGCCGGAATCGTAGAAATTGTCGAGCACGCCAAACTGCTTTGCGAGCGCATGCACGTTGGGCGTGATGTCTTCGCCGTACATCGTCAGGGATGGATCGCCATCGCCAAAGCCAAGATCGCCCAGCAGCTGATCGTACGTGCGGTTCTCGCGAATGATGTAGATCACGTGGTGGATCTTGTCGCCGCCGCCGTTGATCCGCCGTTGTGCGGCGTACATCAGGTTGCTTTCAAGCGTCTGCTTAGTCAGCTCGCGCAGATGGCTTCGCGCATCGTCCAGCGCAATCGTCGCCAGCGATCCGTGCAGCATCGTCGCAATATAGGTATGCGGCCGATCGAGGCGCGTCGTCTGGTTCGGCGGCGGATTCGCAGGCTTCGGCTGCGGCGCACCATTCGGCGCGGTTCCTTCGCCTTTGCCGGTCGCAACATAAAGATGGTTTCCTTCAACCGCCAGCGCCGTTGGATACCATTCCGTCGGAATAAATCCGATGGGAATCACCGGCGCATTCGCTCGCGGCGCAGCATGCAGATCGAACAGAGCAACCGCATCGGATCCGGAATCCGAAGAAAACAGCGTGCCGCCATCGTCCGAAACCGCAACCGCATCGGGCATCGACCCGAAAAATGCCTGGCCAGGCAGCCGCGTGTCGTAGAAGGCAGCCTTCCGCATCCTCACGCCGGAAACGTGGATCGCCGCAACGCCATCGCGATTCGCCAAAGCCACGTAGAGCGTCTTCTCGTCGGGACCGAGCGCCATCGCGATCGGATGCGAGCTCGGCGAAGTCGGTCGCAAGGGCGGCAGCAGCGGCAGCCTCTGGACAACAGTTCCGTTCTGCAAATCCAGCTGCGCAACGGCAGAACCGTTCCACAGCGCAACCCACGCACGTCGGCCATCGCGGCTCGCAATCACAGCAACCGGATACGTTGTCGGAATCGTTGGACCAGCGGAAAGGTCGAACCGGGTTTCCAGATTTCCGGTTGCCGCATCAAGCAGCAGGACATCGTCGCTATACTCGTTCGCAACCAGAATCTTTTCCGAGCCGTCAGCGCCTTTCACCACAGCAATGCCAGCAGGCGCGGGAATCGCCTTGTCCTCCTTCAGATCCGTGTCGCCGTGATGCTGCGTTTTGCCATCCGGCAACTCGCGCAGTGGCACAGGAATGGTTCGCTCCAGCGTTAGCGTGTCGGCGCTCGTTCCGCCAGGCGTGAATTTGTAAACCCCAATGGCATTTCCGGTCCGATCCGGCTTTCCGCCTTCTGGCGCGCTCAGCGAGTCGAAGCTCACGTACAGATGTGAGCCATCCGCCGAGAACGCGATGCCGGAGTAATACGTTTGCGGCGACAGAACGTCGGTTTTCGGCTCCGGATAATCCGTCAGCTTGCCGGTTCTCGTGTCAAGGATCGCAATCGACTGCTCGTAGTTTGACTCGACGGTTCCAAAGCCCGCATTCACGAGCGCCAGATAGCGGTGATCGGGCGACCACGTGGCAGTCATCGGCAGGCTGTTCAGCTTTTGCGGTGAGCCAGGAACAGGTCCGATGATTTCTTTGCTGGAGGGCAGGTGCACGGTCTGCGCACTGCAGTAACCAGCTGCAATCGAAAGAAGCGAAACCCAAACGGCACACAGATTTCGAGGATTCATCGCGTTTTATCCTCTCCATGATTGGTTAACACGGGGTGAAAGAGATTCAGAATTGAGCTGCGGTCCGCACTGTGCAATATTGCTCACCCGCATCCGTTTCCTGCCGTGCGCCGCAACCGCTTTACAAAAGTGTTACATCAGCTGTGCGGCTCTGGCTGCTACGGTTTAGGAAGCGGCGTATTTCGACGCTTGCAAATTCATTTTTTACGGAAGCGGTTCTCCTCATGTCCCCGGAAATTCTCGTTGAAGATCAGACTGAAGTCCACGATAGCCCACTCGCTGCTGCTACCGCTGTGCGTCCGGCCGTCAAGTCTCTCCCACGCGAGAATCCGCAGGGGATGCCGAAGCTGGGGTACAAGGCGCAGGCACAAAAAGGCTTCAACTGGTTCACCACCGGCTTCATGATCCTTTTTCATGTTTGCGCCATCGCGGCGCTCTTCATGTTCACCTGGAAGGCTCTCATCTGCGCGCTGGTGCTTTGGGTACTGGCCACCAACGTGGGCATCGGCATGTGCTATCACCGCCTTCTCACGCATCGCGGTTATCGGGTTCCAAAGTGGCTTGAATATGTGATGGCCGTGTGTGGCACGATGGCGCTCGAAGGCGGTCCGATTTTCTGGGTCTCGCTGCATCGCGTCCATCACCAGCTCTCCGATCATGAAGGCGACCCGCACACCCCGCACGAAGGCGGATGGTGGGCGCACGTGGGCTGGATTCTCATCGGCGATTCGCTGAACTCCGAAACCGATGCCCTTGCTCGCTACGTGCCGGACCTCACCCGCGACCGTTTCTACAGCTGGCTGAGCAAGTATCACTGGGTTCCTCTGGCCATCGCTGCCGTGGCGCTCTACTTCATCGGCGGCTGGCCGTGCGTTCTGTGGGGCATCTTCCTGCGCACCACTTTGGGCCTGCACGCCACCTGGCTGGTCAACTCAGCCACGCACATGTGGGGATCGCGCCGCTTTGAGACGCGCGACGACTCGCGTAACAACTGGTGGGTCGCGCTCGTCACCGGCGGCGAGGGCTGGCATAACAATCACCACGCGCATCCGGTTTCGGCACGTCACGGCCTCAAGTGGTACGAGCTGGACGTGAACTACCTCGGCATCTGGCTGCTCAGGAAACTCGGCCTGGCGCGCGAAATCAAAGTCGCCCAGTACGACCCTCACAACCCGCGACCTGCGGGAGTAGCTTAGCCGCCGCCACAACTGCGAGAATAGAAGCGCCCGCGCGGGTATTCCGTGGCGGGCGCTTTGCCATGCGCCTGAGCTCGCGAAGACGAAATATGGTGCTGTTCACGCTGCTGGGCGTGTGCCTCATCGGCGTGGCCGTCGTTCTCAACGTCGGCTGGATCGTCCTCAACTGGCGGCGCATCGTTCCCATGGCGCTGGGCATTCCCTTTTTTGCGCTGCTTATCGTGGGGGTCGGATTGAACACCGTCTTTCTGGTGCGCGAGGTTCGCCGCAACGAGCGCCATGACGCCTTTCTCAGCGCGGTCACCCACGAACTAAAGACACCGGTTGCGTCCATCCACCTCTATCTCGAAACGCTGCAGCGCCGCCAGCTCGACGAGGCGCAGCGCAGCGAGTTCTATGCCCGCATGCTCACCGACACCAACCGCCTTCTCGCCACCATCGAACAGGTCCTCAAGGCCGGCGAAGTCGGGCTGCGGCCGCGGTCGCACGTCCGGGTCTCGGTCGACATGCTGGCGCTGGTCGAGGAGTGCATCCGCACCACTCTTGCCCGCCACCACCTGGAGGAGAAAGCCGTCACCCTCCGCGTAGAAGAACCTGCGCTGCCGATGCTGGTCCGCGGCGATCCCGACGAGTTGCAGACTGCTCTGCTCAATGTGCTCAGCAACGCCGTCAAGTACTCGCCCAACGGGGCCGATATCCGCGTTGCGCTCAGCATCGAACGCGATGCATGGGTCCGGGTCAGCGTTGCAGACCAGGGCATCGGCATTCCAACCTCTCAGCTCAAGCGAATTTTCCGTCGCTTCTATCGCGTTCCCACCGGCAGCGTGTTGCACACCAAGGGCACTGGTCTCGGACTCTATCTGGTCCGCACCATCGCACGGCAGCACGGTGGTGACGCAACCGCTCAGAGCGCGGGCGAAGGCCGCGGCGCAACCGTCAGTCTGGAGCTTCCGCGTATCCTGAGCCCTGTTTCGGGCCAAAAGTGAAAATATGGCACGTGTCCTGATCGTCGAAGATGAAGCCAACCTCGCGCAGGGGTTGCTCTTCAATCTCAAAGCCGAGGGCCACGAGGCCGCGGTCGAAGGCGATGGTGAGTCCGCTCTGGAGGCCCTCCGTCGCGAGTCCTTCGACGCGGTCATTCTGGACGTCATGCTTCCGGGAAAAAACGGTTTTGAAGTCGCCTCGGCTCTTCGCAGCAATGGCAATTATGTTCCCGTGTTGATGCTTACCGCGCGCAGCCGCAGCCAGGACGTGCTCGAGGGTTTCGCTGCCGGCGCCGACGACTATCTGTCCAAGCCCTTCGACCTTTCTGTCCTGCTGGCGCGTCTGAACGCGCTTCTGCGCCGCATGAGCTGGCCTCACGCTCCCCAGAGGAATGCTGCCGGCTCCGATGACCTCGCGGAGTTTTCCTTCGCCGGACGCCGTATCGATTTCGACGGCCTCGAACTGCACGCGCCTGGCCGCACTGTCCGTCTAACGCTCATGGAAGTCGATCTGCTGCGCTATCTGATCCGCAACCGCGAGCGCATCGTCTCTCGCAAGGAGCTGCTGGAGCAGGTATGGCACGTGCGGGAGGATACAGACACCCGTGCCATCGACAATTTCATGGTGCGCCTCAGGCGCTACATCGAAGACGATCCCGCTTCGCCCAGGTATCTGGAAACCGTGCGCGGCGTCGGCTACCGTTTCCTGCCCAATCCCGAATAACATGCCTCTGAGTCCGCCTCGCCGCTCCCGCATCTACAAAGCAAAGGGGAATCCATGCGAGAGGTAACGCTTCGCATTGAAAACATGCACTGCGGAGCCTGTGTGCGCCGCGTCACCCAGGCGCTGGAAAAAATCAATGGCGTGCAGGTCGGCGAAGTTCGCATCGGCGCAGCCCGTGTGCAGGCAGCCGACGACGTGCGGGAAAACGCTTTGGTCGGCGCAGTGGAAAAGGCCGGCTACCCGGCGATAGTGGAGCAGTGATGCCGGCGACCGAGGCAGCGAAAACCGAAAAGGTAGCAGTCCCGGCGTCCGCGCAGGAAGTTCGCACGGTCACGCTGCCCATCATCGGCATGACCTGCGCTGCCTGCCAGTCGCACGTAGAGCGCGCGTTGCGCTCAACCGCCGGCGTGCGCGAAGCCTCGGTCAATCTCCTCAGCAATTCGGCTCGAATCACTTTCGATTCCGGGATTTCGAAGCCTGAGGACCTCATCGCTTCGGTGCGCGATTCCGGCTACGATGCTGCGCTTCCCACGGACTCTGCATCGCCTGCTGAAACCGCCTCCGACGAAGGCTCTCTGCGCGCCAGGGCGCTGTTCACCCTTCTGGGCGGCGCTGTTGTGCTGCTGCTCATGAACGCCCAGCACTGGCTTGCGCCACTCTTGCCGATTCTGTTCGAGGTTTCGCCGCGAACTTTGCAGTACGGCATGCTGGCCATCACGCTGGCCGGAATGGTTTGGGGTGGTGGCGTCATTTATCGCGCGGCGTGGACCGCGGCGATCCACCGCAGCACCAACATGAACACCCTCGTCGCAATCGGCACCGGCGCCGCATTCCTCTATTCGGTCGCCGCAACGGCCATGCCGGGTGTTTTTCGACGGCTCGGCCTGCATCCCGACGTTTACTACGACGCCGTTCTGCTGATCCTCGGCTTTCTTCTCCTTGGCCGCTGGCTGGATGCGCGCGCCAAGCGCCGCACCCTCGACGCGCTCCACGAATTCATGAAGCTCCAGCCACAGTCGGCGCGCCTGTTGCGCGACGGCCACGAGATTGAAGTTCCGCTCGCGCAGCTCATTGCCGGCGACACCGTTGTTCTTCGTCCAGGCGAACGGGTCCCCGTCGATGGCCTCATCCTCAGCGGCACGACTTCCATCGACGAATCCCTGATCACCGGTGAATCGTTACCGGTCACCCGCAAGCCCGGCGATCGCATCATCGGCGGATCGCTCAATTTCGACGGCGCTCTCGAATATCGCGCCACCTCCATCGGCGCCGACAGCGTCCTCGGCCAGATGATGCGCCTCGTGGAAGAGGCGCAATCGTCGCGCGCACCCATGCAGCAGCTCGCCGACCGCGTCAGTGCTGTTTTCGTTCCGACGGTTCTGGCCCTGGCGCTGGCCACGTTCTTCATCTGGATCGCCGCGGGCGGCGGCGCAGGCCGCGCTTTCGCCGTTTCCGTCGCCGTGCTGGTAATTGCCTGCCCCTGCGCCATGGGACTCGCCGTTCCAGCTGCGCTTACCGTCGCCATCGGGCGCGGCGCCCAACTCGGCATCCTTTTCAAGGGCGGCGAAAGTCTCGAGCGCCTCGCTCGCGTCGACACGCTGGTTCTTGACAAAACCGGCACGCTCACCGAGGGCAAGCCTGAAGTCGTCGCCCTCCGAGCCTTTGCCGGCACTACCGAAGACGAAGTCCTCGCCGTCGCCGCAGCGCTCGAGCGCCGATCTGAGCATCCGCTGGCACGTGCCATCCTCAGCGCAGCGGAAACGCGTGGCCTCGGCGCCACAACCGCTCAACAGATCCGCGCCATTCCCGGCAAAGGCATTGAGGGGCTCATCGACGGTAAACAGGCCGCTGCCGGGAACGCAGCGCTCATGACGGAAATCGGGCTTTCCATTCCCGACACGACCGCGAGCGAGCCCGGAACTACGGTCATGTACGTCGCGCGCGATGGCGTTCTCGTCGGCGCCATCGAAGCGCGCGACACATTGCGCAAATCCGCACCTGAGACCATCGCTGGCCTGCGCCATCTCGGCATTCAGACAGCCATGCTGACCGGTGACACTCCCGCCACAGCGGACTCCATCGCTCGCGCCGCCGGCATCGATCAGGTCTGGGCCGGCCTGCTTCCCGACCAGAAGCTCGCCAAAATCCGCGAGCTCCAGCAGCAGGGCCATCGCGTGGCGATGGCCGGCGACGGCATCAACGACGCCGCCGCCATCTCCCAGGCCGATGCCGGCCTCGCCATGGGCACCGGCGCCGATCTCGCCCGTGAAGCCGGCGACGCCATCCTTCTCCACGGCGAGCCGCGACAAATCCTCGACGCTGTTCTGCTCGCGCGCCAGTCGCTCCGCGTGATGCGCCAGAACCTCGGCTGGGCCTTCGGGTACAACCTGCTCGGCATTCCCATCGCCGCGGGAATTCTGTATCCAGCCTTTGGCATTCTGCTCAGCCCAGCCATCGCCAGCGCGGCCATGGCTCTCAGCTCGGTCAGCGTTCTCGCCAATAGTCTGCGCCTGCGCCGCTTTACCCCACGGTAAACTGGTAGCGGTAGTGACCGTGCGCATCCTCACGCGATACATCCTCACCGAAGTTCTTTCGCACGCGGCGATCGGCGGCGCCATCTTCACGTTTGTCCTCTTCATCCGCTACCTTCCGCATCTGCTGGAAATGATCGTCCGCAACAGCGCCTCGCTCGGCTCGGTGCTCGAAATCGTCACGCTCACGCTGCCGGACATGTTCACCGTCACCATTCCCATGGCCGTGCTGGTCGGAATTCTGCTGGGTCTCAGCCGTCTCGCTGCCGACAGCGAAATCACCGCGATGCGCGCTTCCGGAATCGGTGTCTGGACCTTCGTTCGCGTCGTCAGCGTCGTGGCCGTTGCCGCCTGGGGCATCAGCCTGTGGAACAGCATGTACCTGGCCCCGAAAGCGGCAGCTACCATGCGTCGCCTCGAGGACTCTCTCGCCAACGCACAGGCGTCGTATGAAGTCCAGCCGCGCGTCTTCTACGAAGACTTCAGGGATTACGTTCTCTACGTTCAGGATGTGCGGGCCGGCTCCGGCGCGGCCAACTGGCGCGGCATTTTTCTCGCCGACGTTACCGATCCTAATGCCCCGAAGATCACCACGGCCGATCGCGCAACTGTAGTCAACGGCCCGAACCAGACCATCACTATGCGGCTGCGCGACGGCACGGAGAGCGAAACCGTTCCCGATCAGCCCAATCAATACACGGTTTCCACCTTCGCGCAAACCGATCTGCCGCTCGAGACTGGTTCTCAGGAAGATGTCCGTCTCGGCCGCAGCGATACGCCGATTCTGGCCATGAACAACCACCAGCTCCTCGAGCATGCTCGCCGTCCGAACGGCCGCGTTTATGAGATCGAGTTCGAGAAGCGGCTCGCTTATCCTGCGGCCTGCCTCGTGCTCATGCTCGTCGGCGTTCCTCTGGGCATCTCCTCGCGTCGAGGCGGCAAAGGCGCAGGTTTTGTCCTCACCATCGCACTGGTCTTTATCTACTACTTCCTCTCATCCACGGGAACGGCTCTCGCGCGCCAGAACAAAATTCCCACGTTCCTGGGCGTCTGGCAGGCCAATCTGCTGTTCGCCGTCTGCGGCATTTTTCTGCTGCGGCAGATGGCAACCGGTGGCGCGGCTTTGTCCGCCCTTACTTCGGTTGGCAACTGGTTCCGCCTCCGCGCGGGGGAATCCACCGCATCGACAGGCGCTGTCAGAATCGCCCCACGCAAGCGCGCCACCCGCGGCCGATTTCCGCTCATCCTCGATGAATACGTCCTGCGTGAATTCCTTCTCACGTTTGCCATGGTCCTCGTCACATTTGTCATGCTGATGCTCATCTTCACTTTCTTTGAGCTGCTCAGCGACATCATCCGCAACCGGACTCCTCTGGTCACCGTTGGCGAATACCTGATCAATCTGACGCCCAGCATGATCTATCTCATCACTCCGCTCAGCGTCCTCATCGGCGTGCTGGTGGTTTTCGGCATCATGAACCGCAACAGCGAGCTTACGGCGATGAAGGCCACTGGAATCAGCCTCTACCGCATCACGGTCCCGGTCGTCGCGATCGCCGCCGTGCTCTCCGTTACGCTTTTCATGTTCGACGAGCTTTACCTTCCTCAGGCCAATCGCCGCCAGGAAGCGTTGCGCAACGTCATCAAAGGCAAGCCCGCGGAAACCTTCGAGCACCCCGGCCGCAAGTGGATCTACGGCGTGCAGCATCCCGGCGAACCCAACCGCATCTTCTACTACGAATACTTCACGTCCGACCTCGACAATGGTGGTATCGCCACCTTCGGCAATATTTCAATTTTCGAATTCAATCCCGGATCCTTCACCATCTCCAAACGCATCTTCGCCTCCACCGCACACTGGGAGCCCAACCTGAATTCCTGGGTTTTTGAAGATGGCTGGGTGCGCACCTTCAGCGGCTCTGACATCACAAGCTACGAAACTTTCCCGGTTAGAACCTTCGCTGAAGTCTCCGAGCAGCCGGCTTACTTCAGAAAAGAAGTCCGTCAGTCTTCCGAGATGAATTTCGGCGAACTCGCTGCCTATATCCACGACCTCCGGCAAAGCGGATTCAACACCGTGCCCCTGCGTGTGCAGCTCAATCACAAACTTGCCTATCCACTCATCACGCTTGTAATGGCGGTCCTTGCGATTCCTTTTGCGCTTTCGATGGGCAAGCGGGGTTCACTTTCCAGCATCGCGGTTGCCATCGGTGTCGCTATCGCTTATTTCGTGGTCTCGGGATTCTTCGAGGCCATGGGCAACGTCAGCTGGCTGCCGGCCTTCCTCGCCGCCTGGTCGCCGGACTTCCTCTTCGGCCTCGCTGGTGCCTGGCTGCTCCTTCGCACTCCGACGTAATCTGAGAACGACCGCACATGTTCCGCAACCTCAAGCCGCTGCTCCCTTATATGCGCCGCTACTGGCGCGGCTACCTGGCCGGCTGTGTCTGTACCGTCCTCGCCAACATCATCTGGATTCAGTTCGCCCGGGTTATCGGCATCGCGACGCAGGACCTCAGCGTCCGCGTCACGTGGAACAAGATTTTTGCCTACTCAGGCGTGATCATGGCCATCACCATCGCCCATGGCATTCTTCTTTTCCTCATGCGCTGGATCATCATCGGTATCTCGCGCGACATCGAATTCGATCTTCGCAACGATCTCTTCGCGCAGCTGGAAAAACAGTCGGCGTCGTACTACCAGAAGAATCGCACCGGCGACATCATGGCCCGCATGACCAACGATCTCGCGGCTGTGCGTATGCTGCTCGGCCCGGCCATCATGTACACGGCAAATACGGTGCTCTTCTTCGCCGGAGCACTGTATTTCATGATCCGCATCAGTCCTTTCCTGACCCTGGCCGCGCTCGCTCCCATGCCTGTAGCCAGCATCCTCATCCAGTTCATGGGCCGCAAAATCCATCAGCGCTTCGAGCGCATCCAGGCCATGTTCTCCGATATCTCTGCCCAGGCGCAGGAGAATTTCTCCGGCGCGCGCCTGGTTCGCGCTTTCGCCCAGGAGCAAGCCCAGATCAAAGCCTTCGAGCGCTCCAATCGCGAATATATTCGCCGCGCCCTGCATCTGGTTCGCCTGATGGGAATGCTCTGGCCTACGCTCGAATTCATGCTCGGCCTCGCCATGGTCATCGCACTCTTCGTGGGCGGCCACGAGGTCCTCACTCACCGCATCGACATCGGCCAGTTCGTCGCCTTCAGCACCTACATGGGCATGCTGATGTGGCCCATCATCGCCCTCGGATATGTCGTCAACCTCTTTGAGCGTGGCACCGCTTCGACCATTCGTATCCACGAATTGCTGACTGCTCAGCCCACGATCGACGACCACGAAGTTGTGCTGAGGCCGTCAGAAGCCGAGATCGTCGGGGCGGTCGAGTTCCGCGATTTGCATTTTGCCTACCCTGCTGATAACGGAAACCCTGTCGAGATCCTCCACGGGATTTCGCTCACCATTCCGGCCGGCAGCAGCCTCGCGCTCGTCGGCCCCACTGGCTCCGGAAAATCGACCCTGGTCAGCCTCATCCCGCGCCTGTATGACGCTCCCGCCGGCAGCGTTCTCGTGGACGGCCGACCGGTTCGCGATTATCCTCTCGATTCCCTGCGTGCTGCGGTCGGTTTTGTGCCCCAGGAGACTTTTCTTTTCAGCACTACCATTCACCAGAACATCGCGTTCGGTGTTCCCGCCGCGTCGGCGGACGATGTGGCTCGCGCTGCACAAGCCGCGCATATCCACGAGGAATTTGATCTCTTTCCCAACGGCCGCGATACCACGGTTGGGGAACGTGGCCTCACTCTATCCGGCGGCCAGAAACAGCGCACTGCGCTGGCGCGCGCCATCCTGCGTAACCCCCGCATCCTCATCCTCGACGACGCCCTCGCCAGCGTCGACACCTACACGGAGGAGCGCATTTTGCAGGAACTCCGCAGCGTGATGGCCGGTCGCACTACCATCCTCATCTCCCACCGCATATCCACCGTGCGCCACGCCGATCGCATCGCGGTCCTGGTTCGCGGACGCATTGCCGAACTCGGCACCCACGAAGAACTGCTGGCGCGCAACGGCTACTACGGCAGCCTTTTCCAGAAACAGCTCCTCGAGGAAGAGCTCGCCGTTACCCATTGAGAACTGTCTAGGCCGTCCAGCTCGAACTCACTGGCTCCGCGTCTGCCGACCGAGTCGGCGCCGACATCATCATCTCCGCCGGCGGCCCGTCACCATCACCCAGCTTCCGCAGCGCCTCGGGATCGTGCGCCGCGACGCTCCACGCCTCGCGCACATCGCGAACACAACCAATTGCTTCCCTGAACCTCTCCGCCGATTCCAGTCTCGACCCTTCCAGACACAACGCGAAGATCGCGGCATAAAACTCCGCCAGTGCTTTGGCCGAGTTCCCTCCCACATCCATCCGCAGCCGCGACTGCAGATGCATCAGGATGTCCAGCACTCGTCCCACCGCGATCCGGCGATCCCGCATATTCCGTTTCTCGACCGCCGCGATCGCCTGGTACAGAAATCGCACCATCCCGTCATAGAGAGCGACGATCAGCTCCACCGGATTCATGCCGGCTACAGCCTGCTGCTGATAATTCATATTCCTCCGCGGTTTGTCCCGCTACCCATTGGGGTTCTCGTCATATCCCGTAATCGCGCTGTAGAGCTCGTTCACCGACTGCAGCTGCTCCGGAATTTCCTCGAGCGTGTAATTGGCTTCGTTCAGCTCTGTGGTCAGCTGCGTCTGGTCCGTACTGATGATTTTGTTTTCGTTGGTCACATTCGTATTCAGGTCCGTCTCCTGCGACGAGTCCTGCTGCAGCGCCAGATAAATCGCCCCATCCGGCCCGGTGTTGCTGAGGTTGTTCAGCGTCGTCGTCAGATTGCCTCCAAACGTGGTCGAACTGCTGCTGGTTTGGAAGAAATTCATGGCATCCTGGAAGTTGCTGTCCAGCGCGTTGTCCAGCGTGCTGCCGTCCAGCGTCAGAGTGCCATCGTCATTGGCTGTGACGCCCAGCTGCGTCAGCGACGTGATCGCTCCCGAGGATTGCGTGAAGATGGCCGCGTTCTGCAGTTGTTCCTGCAGCAGGGCGACGGTGGAACTTCCGTAAAGCGGTTCGGGATTGCCGGAGGAGTCGTCCCCCTCCTGCGTGTTCAGGTCACCAATCACCTTGTTATAGGCACTTACGAACGCGCTGACTGCCGACTCCACATCACTGTTGTTGTTGGTGATCTCCACCTGTACCGACTCGCTGGGCGCGGCGCTGAGCAATTGCATCGTGACTCCAGGAATCGCGTCCGTCACGGTGTTCGAAGCGCTGGTGGTGTTAATTCCATCGATGGAAAATGCCGCATCCTGCCCCTGCTGCGCCTGGCCAAAACTGAACCCCGTAACTCCGCTCGTCGAGTCCGTCAGCTGGCTGCCGTCGATGGTGACCGCGCCCGCCGCCCCACTGGTATCGCTGACCAGGGCCAGCTGCGAACCTGTCGAGCTCGTCACAAGGTTCGCCTGCACTCCATAATCGCCGTCGTTAATGTAGGAGGCCAGCGTGGACAGCGTGTTGTTCTGTGGGATCGTATCGCCGTTGCTGTCCGTGTCCGTCCCGTCGGAAATCGTGATCGTCTGGCCGCCGATGGTCAGGCTGCCGGTCAGCGTATCGCCGGCGCCAATCGAGCCGGCCGCGTTGGCATAGGAATACGTCTGCGCCAGCTTGCTCACGATAAGTGTGTGGCTGCCGGCCACTGCCGCTGAGGTCGCACTCGTCAGCGCCACCACTGAAGTATCCGAACTGGATCCTTCCTTCTCCGAAAAAACGCCGCTGGAACTGTTCAACGCGTTCAGCGCCGTCGAAAGCGAGCTCAGATCCGTTCCGATACTGGTCAGCGCCGAGTCCTCGGACTGCAGCGTGGTCAGCTGATTCTTCCATGGCGTTTCTACCGCCTGCAGGTTGGCCACGATCGCGCTGACCGTCGTCGATACGTCGAAGCCCTGCCCGCTGGTTGGCGAGCCGAAACTGATACCCACCGATCCCATAGTGCCGTTATCGTCGCTTTCCGGGAATCCATTACCCGCAACCCGCTCCTGCAACCTCATCTCCCCGGACCGGCCCGCATCCTTAAAAGCACCTAAGAAAAAGCGGAGAGCCATTCCCGCCCCGGCGAGCCCGTTATAGCTCACCGGAGTCGGGTGGCTCCCCGCCCGTTAGAACCGCCGCCTCAGCTTTACTGGAGCAGCTTGGTGACCATCTGCTGCGTGCTGTTGGCCTGGGCCAGAGCGCTGATACCGGTCTGGGTCAGGATTTCGTACTTCGACATGTTGGACGTGGCCGATGCATAGTCGGTCGCCGTAATCGTGTTCTCCGCGGATGTGATGTTGGTCATCTGCGAACTGGCGATGTTTGACGCCGCTGTCAGCGTGTTGATGTTGGCGCCCACCTGGCCGCGCTGGTAGGCGACGGCATTGATGGCGTTATCGATGGTTTCCAGTGCCGCTTCGGCATCCGCCTGGGTGCCCAGGTCGGTGTCCTTCAGGCTGGTGCCCGCTCCGGCTCCGGCCAGTACGCCGCCCGTCCCTGTCGTGCCACCCACCGTCGTGGTGACGGCAAGCCCCATCGCCGAGCTTCCCGACGAGGTTCCCACCGTGGCATCGGACAGCGAACCCACTGTGACGTTGTAGTTCTGGCTGCCCGTGGTCGTCCCGTCACTGGTGTAGATGTTCACTCCACCCGTGACCGGAGTTTCCTGCGATGCCGCCTGCGAAGCAGCCTCGGCCACCGTAAACGAAGTGATGCCGGCCGCAGCACCTGCCGACGAGACCGAGATGGACAGGTTGCCGAGGTTGGCGTCGCTCTTGGTGGTGTCGTAGGCGACGGTATAGTTCGACCCCAGCGCGGTCTGCACCGTGTTGAGCAGGTTCGCGTTGCTGACTCCATCCAGATCGACGTTGACCGCCGTCCCGGCGCCCGCGGACGTGGTGGGAGTAACCGTAAAGTTGCCCATCACCGTGTTCGCGGAGTTGATGTTGGTCACCGCCACCCCGGATTCTCCCATCGCGTTCGTGGAGGTTCCGTTGGCGATGGCCACCGAGTCGACGTTGGCTGCCAGACCCGTGGCGTTGACACCGATGCTCAGCGTGCCGACGCCCTGGCTGACGTTATAAGCCACGTTGTAGTCAGCCGCGGAAGCGCCCAGGGCGGTATTCACCGTCTTGACCAGGTCCGCTGTATTGACGCCGTTCAGGTTGACGGTGGTGATGCCCGAACCGCTGGCCGCCACTCCGCTGATGGTGGGCGTAATGGTGAACTTCCCGCTCAGCTGTTCGCCGTCGGTGAACTGGATGCTGGCCGCCGTCGGTGACGTCTCGGTCGCCGTGCTGGCCAGGGTCAGGTCGGCGATCTTGTCCGTGGCCGTCGCATACGGGGTGAGCCCCACCGTCAGCGTGCCGTTGCTGTAGGCGACGGTGTAGTCCGCCGTGGTGGTTTTGACCCCGTTCAGAGCCGTCGCGACGGTGGTCGCCAGGTTCGCCGTGGTCACGTCGGTCAACGGGATGTTCACCGTTGATCCGGCCGATGTGCTGGCCGGAGTCTGTTTGTACACCGTCGGGCCGCCGCCGATGGTGAGCGCCGTGACGCCCGCGCTGGTGCCGTCTGCCGAGATCCCGAAGCTCAGCGCGCCGGTCCCGCTGTTGTAGGTGGCTGAGTAGTCCGACCCGGCCAGATCGGCGTTCAGCGTGCTCTGCAGATTCGCGGTCGTCACGTTGTCCAGATCGATCGTCTTGTTGGGGCTGGTCGTTCCACCCGGATTCACAATAGGCGTGGTCTGGGTTGCCGCGCTGCCGCCGGTATTGGCCACGGCAATGCCGGTCTCGCTGCCGCCCCCGGAAAGGCCGATCGTCAGAGTCCCGGCCGAGTAGGTGATCGAGTAGTCCGACGCGGTCCCGCCAGCGCCGCTGATAACGCCCCCGATCGTGGTTTGGATTTGAGACTGGTCCTCTCCCGCCAGCGAACTCAGGTCAATGGTGTAAGGACCGTTGCCGTCGCCCGTCCCTGCGATGGTGAAGCTGCCCGCCAACGTGTTGTCGGTAGTGTCCACCGCCGCCGAAAACGTCTCGGCTGCTCCCGAGCCACTGGTCGTCCAGTTTAGCGCCGTGGCTACGCCGCCGCTCTGCGGAATGGTCCCGCCGATGGTGATGCTGCCGCCGATGTTGTCCGCACTCGGCAGGTTGGCGGTGATCGTGGCGCCATTGTTGGTGAAGTTCACCGCGGTCTGCGCTCCGGCTGCCACCGCCGTGTTGGGAGTAACCGAGATCGAACCGCCCAGCGTGCCGCCATCGGCTACGGCCAGCGTGAAGCCGGTCTGCGCGGCTGCCGCGCCGCCGGTGCTGGCGCCCGTTGCCGGGGCTGCGGTGAATCCAGTGATGTGATCCGCAGCGGCGTTCGTGCCGAGGCCGATCTGCAGCTGGTTGTTCCCCACCACCGTCACCGTGTAGTCGCTGTCGCTGTTCCCGGCCTGCGCGTTAATCAGACTCGCCAGGCTGGTTGCCTGGGCGCTCAGCGAGCTGCCTGTAACGTTGGCCAGATTCACGCTGATCGCCGATGCGGTGCCTCCGCTGGTCGTCGGCGAAAACGCAAGCGTGCCGGAGAGCTGGCCGCCACTGGGGATGACCGACGAGGTAAGGGTCGAGGTGCCGGCCGTTCCGTCGAGGCTCCAGCTCATCGCCGTCGCCGCCCCGTAAGTCGCGGTCTGCACCGGCGCCGCCGCTGCGGCCGAGCCGCCCGCCGTGATCGCGCCAGCGGCAACCGCCGCCGAGGTTCCCGTTACCGAGGATGAGGTTCCAACCCCGTTCGCGCCCCATCCGAGCGCGCTGGTCGTCTGGTCGCTGCCGAAGACGGTGATGCCGTTGTATTCCGTGGTGCTCCCGATGGTCCCGATCTGGGTCAGAATATCCTGATACTCCTGGTTGGCTGCCGCCATCTGCGAGCTGGACAATGTTCCGCCGCCGGCTTCGGTGGCCAGCGTGACCGCGCTGGTCAGCAGACTGGTCACCTGCGACAGCGCGCCATCGGCCACCTGCAGGAAGCCAGCACCCTCGCTGGCGTTGCTCGATGACTGTGAAAGAGCCGCGGAGTTGGCCGCTAACCCGTTCGCGATGGACAAGCCGGCCGGATCGTCCGCGCCGGAGTTGATCCTCGACCCCGAGGACAGTTGGGTTAATACGTTTTGCAGGCTGGACTGCGTCTGGTTGAGGTTGTTTTCCGCGTAAACAGCTGAGATGTTGTTCAGGACACCCAGTGGCATGAGTCTTCTCCATTCTGAATTTGGGTCCCTGAACGGAGCACGTGATGCCGCAAAGGCCCGCGCCCACTCCCGGGAACCGCTTGACTCACGCTCTTCATCGGCCCCGCGCCTCTCCTCATTATTTTCATCCCCCCCTTTGGCCCCCCGCGTGCACTGCCCCGCTCCCCGCCACCCCCATTCATCTTCTCCCTCATCCCGCCGATACAACCCATGAAGACGCGGAATCGCCCACTATGATCCATCTCACTCGCCTCAACGGAAATCCCCTCGTCGTCAACAGCGACCTCATCAAATACGCTGAATCCTCGCCCGACACCATGCTCACCCTGGTGAACGGCGAAAAGATCGTCGTGCTCGAATCCTGCGAAGAAGTCGTGCACCGCACCATCGCCTACCGCGCGCGCGTCCACGCCGAAGCTGCTGGAACCCTCTTCGCATCCATTCTGTTCCCGACCCGTCTCCCGACACCCGGCCCGGCCCGGTTCAGCCGGAAGCCCTCCCGTCCACAAAGGAGTAGCCTCATGGATCCGGCAAGTCTCCTGGGGATTCTCCTGGCGCTGGCGGGCATCCTCGCCGGCCTGCTTCTTGAAGGCGGACATGTCCGCCAGGTGATCCAGCCCACGGCCGCGATCATCGTCTTCGGCGGCACCCTCGGTGCTGTCCTGTTGCAGTTTCCACTCACAACCGTGTTCTCCGCCGGGCTCCGTCTGGTGCGCGTCTTCTTCCATCGCGATGGCGGCGGTCAGGCCCTCCTCCGCCAGATCGTCGCTTTCGCCAACAAGGCTCGACGCAAAGGCATCGTCTCTCTCGATCAGGATCTCCCCGAGGTCGGCGATCCCTTCCTCCGCCAGGCTCTTATGCTCGCCGTCGACGGCACCGAGCCCTCCGAGCTCCGCCGCATTATGGAAGTCCAGATCGAAAATGTCGGTGAAATTGAAGCCCGCATCCCCGCAGTCTTCGAATCCGCGGGCGGCTTCTCTCCCACCATCGGCATCATCGGCGCGGTGATCGGGCTCATCCAGGTCATGCAGCACCTCGATCACATGGATCAGGTGGGTCGCGGCATTGCCGTCGCCTTCGTCGCCACCATCTATGGCGTCGGCGCCGCCAATCTCTTCTTCCTCCCGGCCGCCGGCAAACTCAAGCAGCGCGCCCGCGATGATCAGCGCCTGAAAGAAATGGCGCTCGAGGGCGTGATCTCCATTCTCGAGGGCATGAATCCGCGCATGATCGAGATCAAGCTATCGAGCTTTCAGGGCACCGCTCCCCCCGAGCCGGAGCAGCGCTCATGAGACATGGCTCTCTGAAGTCTCGCCGCACCGAGGACCACGTGCACCACGACCGCTGGCTGGTCTCCTACGCCGACTTCATCACTCTGCTCTTCGCCTTTTTCGTCGTTCTCTATGCCAGCTCACGCGCCGACGAACGCAAGCAAACCCAGATCGCCCATTCTATTCAGTCCGCCTTCCAGGCGCTGGGGATTTTCCCTTCTGCGCCGAAGGTCAATGAGCATGGGCCCGCCACCCCCGATTCCCAGGCCCCGATCCCGCCGGTGAATGTCGTGGTCGGCGACGATCTCTCCGCATCGCCCGCCGTCCAGCAGAATCTTCAGCGCCTCGAGGCCCAGCTCAACAGTCTTCTTTCCGCGCAGGTCAGCCAGCACATCGTAGCCCTGAAGCTGGGGCGCGATGGCCTCGTCATCTCCCTCCGCGAATCGGGCTTCTACGACAGCGGCTCCTCCCTGCCGCATCCCCAGTCCAAAGCCACGCTCGATCGGGTTGCCGCCACCATCGCCGCCACCCCCTACGACATTCGCATCGAGGGCCACACCGATAATGTGCCCATCCACACCGCGCAGTTCGCCTCCAACTGGGAGCTCTCCACCGCCCGCGCCACCGAGCTGGCGAAGATCTTCATCGAGGATTACCACCTGGCCCCCGCCCGCCTCTCCGCCGCCGGCTATGCCGAATACCATCCGGTCGCCACCAACGACACGCCCGACGGGCGCAGCCAAAATCGCCGCGTCGACATCATCGTTCTTCCGCGCATCACCGTCGTACCTGTCCAGAGTCCTGGGCATTAACCCACCTGCCCACAGATTGCGCACCGTCCAACGAAGGGATCGCCCGCCCGTGCGGCCAGCACCTAAGAAAACCCCAGGACCGGATGCGGAATGTAAGCCTCTTCCAGCGCCCCAACCTCTTCCGGCGTCAGCTTGATCGAGAGCGCCGCCGCCGCGTCCTCCAGATGATTCTTCTTCGTCGCGCCCACAATCGGCGCCGCGATGCCCGGCTTCCCCAGCATCCACGCGAGCGCCAGTGAGGCCTGCGACGCCTCGAGCTTCTTCGCCAGCTCCGTCAGTCGCCCCACAACTTTGCGATCTGACTCCTCGGTCCGCGCGTACATCGTGTTGCCGAAGTTGTCCGTCTCCGAGCGCTTCGTCGTCTCACTCTGCCACGGACGCGCCAACCGCCCCCTCGCCAGCGGGCTCCACGGAATGATTCCGATCCCTTCTTCCCGGCATAGCGGAATCATCTCTCTTTCCTCTTCCCGGTAGAGCAGGTTGTAGTGGTTCTGCATCGAGACGAATCGCGTCCATCCGTGCCGATCCGCCAGATACAGGGCCTTCGCAAATTGCCACGAGTACATCGATGAGGCCCCGATGTACCGGACCTTGCCCGCCTTCACTCCATCGTGCAGGGCCTCCAGCGTCTCTTCGATCGGCGTCTCGTAATCCCAGCGGTGAATCTGGTACAGGTCCACAAAATCCATTTGCAGGCGCCGCAGGCTCTCATCGAGCTCGTGCAGGATTGCCTTCCGCGAAAGACCCCGGCCGTTCGGCTCCTCGCGCATCACACCCTGCACCTTGGTCGCCACTACGACCGCCTCGCGCCGCGTATTCTTCTTCAGAAAGCGCCCCAGCACCTCTTCGCTCGCGCCACTCGAGTACACGTTCGCCGTATCGAAAAAGTTGATTCCCAGGTCCAGCGCCAGCTTCAGAAACGGCTGGCTCTGTTCCTCGTTGAGCGCCCACGCGTGCCGGCCGGCTTTCGGCTCGCCCGCAGCCGGCGGACGTCCGTACGTCATGCATCCCAGACAAATGCGCGATACCTTGAGTCCTGTCCTGCCCAGATTCACGTATTCCACTCGTAGCTCCCTTTGCTCTGTGTGCTTTTTGCGTTCTTTTGATAAGAGGCTCCCGCGCTTCAAAACGATTCGCCAAAGCCTCCTTGCCGGATTTTAAGATCGGAGGGATGACGGATCAGCGTACCGCGCTTCATCGCCCGCGTCCTGCACGGCCCCGGGCCTCTTTGCGCCGCGAACCTGCCCGCCGACTGCGCGCGATGTACAACCGGCTCGTGGAGCGCTTCGGCCCACAGCAGTGGTGGCCTGCAAAGACCGCCTTCGAAGTCGTCATCGGCGCCTACCTCACGCAGAATACGGCCTGGAAATCCGTTGAGCGATCCATCGCGAACCTTGAAGCCCGCAACATCCTTTCCATCGATGGCCTGCGCGCCATTTCCGAGCCGGAACTCCGCCAGCTCATCCGCCCCTCCGGTTTCATGCTGCGCAAAGCCGCCGCCCTCAAGGCATTCGTCACATTCCTCGATACAAATTATTGCGGCCGGCTCGAAGCCCTTCGCGATGCCGCTCATCGCTCCGCATCCACCGTCCGCGATCAACTTCTCACCCTCTCCGGCGTTGGCCCGGAAACCGCCGACGCTATCCTGCTCTACGCCCTTGGCGCACCCGCCATGGTCGTGGACGAATACCTGCGCCGCATCGTCATTCGCCACGGTCTGGCGCAGGAAAACGCAAAATACCGCGAGATACAGGCTCTGGCCGAAGACGCGTTCGCGGCCGATCGCGAGGCCGGCCGGCCCGATGACCTCGCCCGCCATTACAACGAGTTTCATGCACTCATCGTGCAGATCGGCAAATTGCACTGCGGACGCGTGGCCCGCTGCGACGGCTGTCCACTTCGCTGGGATCTGCCAAAATCGTCCCCGCTCCGCATAAAATGAAACCGTGCCGGTTACTCTCTACGCTGCCACCACCAACCCCGGCAAGTTGCGGGACTTTGCTGTAGCGGCCGCTGAAGGCGGATTCGCCGTCGACCCGTTGCCTGGCATCGACAAAATCACGCCACCGGCAGAAGACGCTCCAACCTTCGCCGGTAACGCCCGTCTCAAGGCGCAGTATTACAGTCGCTTCGCCCCCGGGTTCATTCTCGCCGACGATTCCGGACTCGAAGTCGACGCTCTGGGCGGCGAACCCGGCGTGCGCTCCGCACGCTTTGCCGACGACGCGGGATTCAATCCCCCCGAGGGGGACCCGAAACTCTCCCTCGACGAGCGCAATAACCTCTACCTTCTCGATCGCATGCGCACCGCTCCGCATCGCAAGGCTCGTTATCGGTGTGCCCTCGCCGTGGCCTCAGATGGAGTCGTGCAGCTCCAGGCCGAAGGCCTGGTCAACGGCGAGATCCTCACCTCTCCTCGCGGATCCGGAGGTTTTGGCTATGACCCGCTCTTCTGGCTGCCCCAGGTGCAGCACACCATGGCTGAAATTTCCGTCGAGCAGAAGCATTCGCTCAGCCATCGCGGCCGCGCCTTTCGCGCGCTCGTGCCCGGTCTCAAAACTCTAGACGCTGCCTGAGACGCTTCCTTCGGCCCGGCCATGCATTAAGCCCGATACAATACCCGCGACCCCATGCGGATCGACGCGCATCACCATTTCTGGCGCTACACACCCGCCGAGTATGGCTGGATCGACGACGCGATGGCTTCGATACGGCGTGATTTTCTCCCCGCCGATCTTGCTCCTGCAATCGCTGCCGCCGGAATCGATTCCGTCATCTCCGTCCAGGCCCGCCAAGCCATCGCCGAAACCGAATTTCTCCTCGAGCAAGCCGCCGCTCATCCGTGGATCGCCGGCGTCGTCGGCTGGGTTCCGCTTGCTGATTCCGGAGTCGCGGGCATCCTTGCGCCCCTCGCTGCCAATCCCCGTCTCAAAGGCGTTCGCCACGTCCTCCAGGCTGAGCCCGACGTATACATGGATCGCCCCGACTTCAACGCGGGACTCGCACAGCTACCCGCCTTGAACCTCACCTACGACATCCTCATTTACCACGCCCAGCTTCCTGCCGCGATTCGCCTGGTCGACCGCCATCCCCACCTGATCTTCATCCTCGACCACATCGCCAAGCCCGCCATTTGCACCGGTGAACTCCAGCCCTGGGCTCGCGACCTTGCCGAGCTCGGCCGCCGCCCCAATGTCTTCTGCAAACTTTCCGGAGTCGTTACCGAAGCGGATTTCAAAACCTGGACCTGGGAGCAAATTCTGCCCTACCTCGAGACCGCGCTCGAAGCTTTCACTCCCGCGCGTCTGATGTTCGGCTCCGACTGGCCGGTCTGCCGCGTTGCCACCACCTATGGCGACTGGGTCCGCACCATCGAGCGATTAGCCTCGGCCCTGTCCGTCAATGAGCGCCAGGCAATTTTCCACGACGCCGCAGCACGCGCTTATCGCCTGACTTGAAAAAGGCTCGCGCGTCTTCTGCTAAATCTCCAGCACAGACACAACCTCACCCGCCGCTACGCGTCCCATAGTCTCCGGCACCACCAGAAATCCATTCGCCTTCGCTCCCGCCGCCAGATCGCCCGAACCCTGCCAGTCGATGCGCTTCACCCGCGCGCCCCGCACATGGCTGGTCACCCGCGCCGGCAGGAATCGCGTCAAACCTGCCGTCATCCGCACCTCTTCCTCCAGCCGTGCCATCCCAAAGCGCGGCTTGCACTCGGTCTCGCCTCCCAACGCCCGCACCAGCGGTGCTGCAAACAGCGCAAACGTCACCATGGTGGAAAGAGGATTCCCTGGCAATCCCAGAAAATACGCGCTCGGCAATTTTCCAAACACCACCGGCTTGCCTGGCTGGATCCGCGCGCCGGTGAAGAAGAATTCCGCTCCCAGGGCCACCAGCGCCTGCTCCACGAAATCGAACTTCCCCATCGAGACGCCGCCCGTCAGCAAAATCAGATCGCAGTCCCCTGCATCGCGAATCGCCCGCTCCGTCGCAGCGCTCTCATCCCGGACGATCGGCAGCACCACCGGCTCTCCACCAGCGGTACGCACCTGCACTGCCAATGAGGAACTGTTCGAGTTACGAATCTTGTGCGGCAGCGGCTTATCCTTTACGTCGACCAGCTCGTCGCCGGTGGCCAGAATCGCCACGCGCGGCCGCAAGAACACCGGTAACTCCGCGCCCCCGCATGCCGCCGCTGCAGCAATCGCCGCAGCGCCCAATCGCTGCCCGGCCGCCAGAACTGCATCGCCCTTCCTCGCCTCGGCTCCTGCAGGCACGATGTTCTCTCCCGCCCCAATCTCCCGCTTCTCCTCAAGGCTTATGAACGGCCCCGTTGTTGCTATGTGCTCCAGCATCACAACGCAGTCCGCGCCCGGCGGAACGGCCGCGCCCGTCATGATCTCCACGGCTTCGCCCGGCCGAATCGCACCCAGCGTCCAGGCTTCTCCCGCGCGCAACTGTGCCACCACCCGCATCGCACCCGCCTGCAGATCGGCAACCCTGCACGCAAATCCGTCCCGCGTCGAGCGCGCAAACGGCGGCTGATCCCGATCCGCCACCAACGGCTCAGCCAACACCCGGCCTGCCGCGGCATCCAGCGCAACCCGCTCTACGCCTCGTGCTGTCCGAGCCTCCGCAAGCAGGCCCTCGGCTTCGCGCCCCACCACCGCGGCCGCGTGGTCGTAGCTCAGCACAATGGATGGAGAATCGCCCCTCATGACCTCACGATTGTCGCAAAAAAGAAAGAGCGCCGTCCCCGCCGTCGTTCCGGCGGAAGAGCCGGCGCTCTTCCCGTCGCCTCGTCGCTGTTACTGCCTCAGTGCTTCTTCGAGGAAGCCCTGGAGTTGGTCGGTGGCGTAGCGCTCAGCTCCGCCAATACCTGCTTCGCATCGTTTGAAAACGGGCCGGTCGGTGCCAGCTCCAGATACTTCTGGTAGGCCTCCTGGGTTCCCGGCGGCGCAACAATCTTCTGCGTCTTCGGATCGATCGTTGCCTTGTTGATCAGCGCTTTTCCCTTCAAGTAGTACGGAATCGGCTTAGTCGGGTCTGCCGCAATCGCCTTATCCGCCGCCGCCACCGTAGCATCCAGCTGATTGTTACGATCCATCACGATGGCTTCGTTGGAGTAATACATCGAGGCGCCCGAAGGATTCGCTTTCGCCGCCGCGTCATAGGCCGCCTGCGATTCCGGAATCTTTCCATCTGAGCCATATGCCTCGCCCAGCGCGTTGCCCGCCGCTCCTTCTACGTCAGGATTCGGCTTCTTCGCCGCCTGATCCAGCTGGATCCCCTTCTGCAGCGACGTCTCCGCATCCGAGTACTGCTTCAGGCCCAGCTGCGCTTCTCCAAGCTCCACCCAAAGCAGCGACTGGTCAGGCTTGATCGCGACGTCATGCTGCATCAGCTGTGCAGCATCGTTGAAATCCTTGTTGGCACGATCCGAGCGCGCCTTGGCCAGATCCGCATTCAAGTTCTTGATCTGCGAGTTTTCCTTCAGGATCGCAGCGTTCTTCGCCTTTGTTTCTTCGATGGCCTTGCGCTCTTCCGGGCTCAGCTTGTTCATGTATTCCGGCCGCGACATGTCGTCGTTGGCTTCGGTGTCTGCGCCCGCGGTCACTTTAATGTCGTCAATCTGGTCCGCGATCTTATCCTTCGGCGTGTTGGGCGCGCGGAAGACGAGCGTGTAGCTGCCCGGCGCCACCTCGCCCTTGTAATCGCCGTTCGTATCCACCGGCAACGTGTACTTCGGCTCCTGGCTTGCCGAGGTCAAGCCTCCCGGATACAGCAAGGCCGTGCCTGTCTGCGGCACACCCGCCGGATCGTTTATATGACCGTGAATTTTTCCCATCGTTGCTGCCTGCTGCCCCGCCAGCGACAGCGCAGCGCCAAAAAGAACGGCCAGCGTCAGTCGTGGCCAAAGATTGATGCTCTGCATAATCAGTCCTCTCCCTATGGAATGCGCGGTCATGCCGCGCCCTCCTGACTTGTCTCCCCGGCTTCCGGTCCCACCCCGCGTTTCTCCGAGTAGCGGATTGGGTCCTTCGCGCCGGCCTGCTCGAAGGCGCGCAGGCGCAGCACACAACTCTCGCATACGCCGCAGGCCGCTTCCGAACTCGAATAGCACGACCACGTTAACTCCAGCGGCGCGGCCAGTTCAAGGCCGAGCGCCACGATCTCCCTCTTGTGCATATGGATGAGCGGCGTCTTTACAATGATGTCGCCATCCCGTGTTCCCCGGCGAATCAGCTCCTGGAAGGCGTCATAATACGCCGGTCTGCAGTCCGGATAGCCCGAACTGTCCTGCTCAACCGCTCCAATGAAGACCGTTTTCGCACCCAGAACCTCGGCCCAGCTTACCGCTGCCGACAGAAAATGCGCATTGCGAAACGGAACGTAGGTGACCGGAATCTCCGCCCCAATCGCCGCTCCGTCCTCTGGCGCTTCCGGCACATCGATGCTCGCATCGGTCAGCGCCGAACCGCCGATTCGCCGGAAAAGATCCAGCCGCAGCCGCAGAAAATCCCTGAATCCCAACGCATTGGCCACGGCCTGCGCCGCCTGCATCTCCCGATTTTCCGTCCGCTGTCCGTAGCCGCAGTGCAGCGCGTACGCATCGTAGTCGCGCGCCGCCAGTGCTGCGCATACGCAGGAGTCCATTCCTCCGGAAAGACACACCACCGCTCGCTCGCGGTGCCCGGTTTTCCCCCGCTCGATCACCCTTCATCCTATCGCGTTCGCGCATTCCGGGCGCTGTGACGCAACGCACGCCTCACAGCGGTCACCGTTCCCGTTTGCGGACTCACCCTCCATGCCGTGCCCAAAACGCCGCCGGAGTAATGACGGGATATCGGTGAGCCAGCGCCAACAGGTCCTTGTCGCCTGTGATTAGGTATTGTGCCTGCGCTGCGCGAAATGTCGCCAGGATCACCTGGTCCGCCGCATCGCGCAACTCCGCATCCCTCTTTGCATCCGGTTCGACAACATCTGCCAGGAACATAAGACTGTCAGTCAGGACTCGCATCTCATCGGCAGTCAGGCGAATTCTCGCCAGGCGAGGTAAGATGCGCCTGATTTCATCAAGAATGGGCCGTGAGAGGACCACGTCGAGCGCCCCTTGACGCCAGGTATTCACGATTAGACCTGGTACGCTCGCCGGATAGGCTAGCCCGGAAACCACAACATTCGTATCCAGCACCACTCGCAACCCGGACATCAGCGCCGGCGCCGGCGCTCTTTCGCCAACGCAGCATCAATCTCCGCGAGCCCTTCTTTCTCCGGGACATTGGCATAGGCCTTCGCAATGCGGGCGCTCAACTCATCGAAACGCTCGCGCATGCGGCGAATCCTGGCAAATAGCTCCGCATCCACCAGCGCCGCAACCGGTTTGCCATCCTTGTTGATCACAATGCTGTCGCGCCGATACTGCACCTGACTCAGCATTTCCCCGAGGTTCTGGCGAAAATTGACAGCACTTACCTCATTGACCATACGCTTTTCGCTCCGTGGATACCATTATGATCATAATGATCATGTCGATTATTATAATCCACGAAGAGTGCTCGCTTCCCGAGTCTCACTCCCGGCGCCTTGCTCAGTCCGTTACAGGCCGAAACTTCCGGTACGCCGCGATCCCAAGGACCAGGAACAAAATCAGCGTCAGCACCTGCGCCACTTTGAGGGGCGTTTCCGTCCCCGTCGGCGCCAGCGCGTGCAGCGCGGGAACCTTCTCGAACGACTGCACGACGAGTACAAAGAAGTTGAAGAATTGCGCCAGAGTTGCGGTCGCCACCCAGGTTCCACGCCAGCCGCCTGCCAGATGTCTGCCGTAATACGCAAGCAGAGCCAGCAGAAGAACCACCAGCGACAGAATCCCGATGACGATTCCCGGCGTCACACCGTGATACGGAAACAGGAACCCCGTCACGCTGGTCAGCACAGTCGTGATCAGGAACAGCGCCGTGATCCCCGACAGCCGCTTCGACGCCATCATCCCGAAAATCACAACGAATCCCGCCACGATCCCAATCAGGCTGATCGCCACATGCACCTGAGTAAACCGCGCCACACTCATCCCAAGAATCATTGATCCAGATTCCTTTCTGAGGGAGCACTGAGATTATCACGGCGATTACCACCATCGACCCTTCTCTGCCCAATTGACAAGCAACTCTGGCGCGCATACCTTCGGCTCTTGCCCTGAAACTTCCTGCATGAGGAGCCTCCTGCCATGCGCCGCATCGGCATCCTTTCTCTGACTCTCTTCTTCTTTGCCTCTGCCGCTTTCGCCCAGCGCTCGCCCGACGCACCCTCGCAGCCGCCGTTGGGCCAGCTCGATCCGACCCGCACGATCGAGAGCCCCGTTCTTTTCTCCTCCTTTCATCAGCCGTTGCCGGAGCAGTACATCTGGTCTGCCAGCGCGCCCAAAGCCTCGCAGGCCGAGCGCGACGCTCCGCGCTGGTTCCGCGTCCACTTCTCCCTCGACGCGCCCCCTCAAGCCGCGAGCCTCTATCTTGCCGGACCGCGCGACGCCGAGGTTTACGTCAATGGACAAATGGCCGCGCATCTCGCCGCCGATCCGCTCTCCCGTCTCGACGAGCACGTCTTCGTCGTCGATGTCGCGCGACAACTCCGCCACGGCGACAATGTCCTCGCCATCGAAGCCAGTCACGGCGAACACCTCGTCGCCAAAATCCTTCCCGCTCCCTTCGGCGTCACCGCTGAGCCCATCCTGATCAGTGACCCAAAATGGCTGGTCTCCACAAAACAAGTTTCGGGCTGGCAAAACGCCGATCTCAAAGACGCCCACTGGTCTCCGGTCACAGCGCAAGGCTCTATCGAAGGCAACATCGACTTCTTCCAGTGGAACAACGACGCCGGCCTCTATGACTGGCCTGGCTACGCAGGCTCTTCGCCGTTCCTGGCCCGCGCTTTTCTTCCTGCCGCTGAAGTTCGCGACGTCTACGCTGGACAAGGATCCTTTGAAAACCCAGACGCGCTCACCGCAACAACCGAAAATCCTGCGCATGAGTTCGCCGTGCACCTCGATCCCCATCCTTCCGGCGAATTCACGCCCGGCATCACACTCGATTTTGGGCGTGAAGTCGTTGGCCGCGTCGAGATCGTCTCCGACACCGATTCGCCCATCACCGTTTCGATTGCCTACGGTGAATCGCTCGGCGAACTCGACAACGAGCCTTATCTCGGCACGGACATCCTGCACGACACGCCGCGCGGCACCGCTGCCGGCCCCAAATCCGCCTTCCGTTACGCGCGTATCCGGTTTCTTGCCGGACCTGCTGTCGTTAAATTCAGCGCCATCCGCCTCGAAGCGATCTATTACCCCGTTCACTATCAGGGTTCGTTCGAGTCTTCTGACGCGATGCTCAATCGCATCTGGGAAACCGGCGTTTACACCACGCATCTCTGCATGCAGGACGATATTTGGGACGCGCCCAAACGCGATCGCGGCCGCTGGATGGGTGACACCGACATTTCCGGACGCGTCAGCGACGCCGTCTTCGCCGACAAGTTCCTGCTCGAAGACACGCTCACACGCCTCATTGGCCCGCTGCCCATCAAAGAGCACGTCAACGGCATTCCTGGCTACTCGTCCTACTGGTTCACTGAGTTGCTGAACCACTATCTGCACACTGGCGACAAAGACTACGTCGCCTCCATGCACGACCGCATCGTTGGCCTGCTCCAGTTCATGGATCAGGATTTCGACGCGCACAACCACTTCATCAACCACACGCATGAGTGGCTCTACGTTGACTGGGCACTCGACCTGAACGGCGCAACCGAGGCCACGCGCAATACCACGACACTCGAATACATCCGTGCTTATCGCGCTGGCGTGCGTTTGCTGCGCGAACTAGGCGACACAACCAACGCTGACCACTTCGCCGAACGCGCTGACTCGCTGGCGAAGTCCAGCCAGGAAATGCAGTTCGCCAACGGATCGTTCGGCCCGCGCTGGCAAACCAACGCGATGGCCATCATTTCTGGCACCGCGACGCCTGACCAATACGCTTCCATCTGGCAGAACGTGCTCGTGAACGTCGGCAAGCCAACCTGGCGCCCTGATGTGATCTCGCCGTACTACGGTTCGTATGTTCTCGACGCGCTCGCTCGCATCGATCATCGCGAGGATGCGCTTCACTGGATTCGCGAATATTGGGGTGGAATGATCAATGAAGGCGCCACCAGTTTCTGGGAAGCTTACGATCCTGCGTGGCCCAAAGATGATCCACACGTCGATCTGCAGGCTGACGATACTGCCGGCTATCGCATCTCGCTGGCGCATGGCTGGTCAAGCGCGCCTGCGTATTGGCTGCTCGATCAGGTGCTCGGTATCGTGCCCACTGAAGCTGGTTTCAGCAAGACCACGATTCGGCCCGATCTTCTCGACCTTGCGTGGGCTCGCGGCGGCGAACCGACGCCGAACGGTTTGCTGAAAGTCGACCTCAAGAAGGAAGGCAGCAGTCTGCACGCTGTGATCGACATTCCTGAAGGCGTCGACGCAACCGTGCTGTTCCCGGTGAAACCTGGAACCGATCACGTGAGCGTCAACGGCTCTTCCCAAAATGGGAATGCCGTCGAGAACGGCTCGCGTTTGGCAGTGCATCTGGCCAAAGCTGGCCATTATGAACTGCAGGCCGAATGAGGCTCGATCCGCCCCGGCGCTTTCGACCCCATACCCCCCTCACAAACGTGCAAGTGTGGAAAGTAAAGGACTTGCGGAGGGCCTCACATGCTAAGTGTGGGAAACACGGTAGTTAGCCGAGGGCCTCAAATGCAAGTGACACAAAACACAGGGAATAGCCAGTAGGGAGTAGCCAGTAGCCGGCGGATCGGGATGAGAAAGAGCGTGCGGCGCGAGTGAACCGCGATGGGTCCGAGACCCCGTTTGGAGCCCGAGACAAAAACGACTCGCGGGATGCGAGTCCTTCCTGGTTCAGGTTCTGTTTTCACTGTCACGCCGGCTCACGGCGAGAGCAAGAGGAATCGGGGAGCGAGACACACTTTGGTCACGGCGCCGCGGCCTATCCTAATCGCTTCCGGCTATCGGCGGTCTTTCACATGGGGTGGCTGACTTCATCGGCATGCGAAACGAGCTGCATGTAGACGTCGCGTGGAACATGCGTTTGCCAGTGGCCTGTAATGCGCGCGAAGAAGACAAGGCCGAGGAAGATGATGGCCAAAGCAGTGGCCATAGCGCGGGGCGTGATGATGCGTCCGCTCCAGCGCGCGACGGGTTCAGCCGCTGATTTTCGCGCCGGCAAAGCTAGTTGCAGGGCGTTCTCAACCGGGCACGAAGCCACGCAGGCCATGCACGCGGTGCATTCGAGCGAGCGGATCTGCACCAACTGGTCGACCTTCAGATTCGAAGGGCAGGCCTTTGAGCACTTGCCGCAATCGATGCAGGCTTCCGCGTCGCGGCGAATCTTCACCGGGCTCAGCAGCGAGACGAGACCCATCAGCGCGCCATAGGGGCACAGATAGCGGCACCAGAAGTTCTGGATGAGCACTGAGAGGACCACCAGCCACGCCAGCACCGCGATCCCAATCACGCCAATGCCGCGGAAGAAGTCCAGCATCTTCACGTCGGCGATGGTTCCGTAGGGACCGGCCATGAAGTCGCGCAGTGCCTCCACCGGCATCCACGCGATCACAAAGACAAAAAAGCCCAGTAACAGATACTTGAGCCCGCGCAGCTGCTGGTCGAGCCAGCGGGGCGGCTGGAAATTGCGCCCGAATACCTTGCGGCCCACCTTCCACAGCGTTTCTGAGGCGGTGCCGACCGGGCAAAGCCATCCGCAGAAGGCTTTCTTCATCACAGCGCTCATCACGAGGAAGGCGACCAGCAGGAACATCGCCGCCGGATGCACAGAGGGAAAATGGCCAGTCACCAACAGGAGCTTCAGGTTCATGAGGCCGGCAATCGGCAGCCAGCCTTCAACGCCAGCGGGACGGCTGACAAGCCATCCGCGGCCACCGCGCTCGAACCAACGCACCCAGAGGAAGAACTGCGCGCCGAGCCAGACGTTGAGCGCCACGAAGGTGAGCTGCACGATGTGGCGGATGCGCTGCGACTGATCGGGCGCGGATCGCCGCACCAGCTTCTTCTTCCGCTTTTCCTGTGTCGGGACCGCTGTTTCGATCGCCTGTGTGCTCATGGCCAGCAAACTCCCAGCTGATTTAAACGTAGCTGGCCCCGGAGCCGGCCTCTGTGACCGAAATCACCGGGCCGCCTTCGTGGCGGTTACCGTGGTTGGGCGAGCCGATCGATGGCGCTGGTCGTGTAAAATCGGGACAAGCGCGTTCCTCGAGTTTTTTCTCGCAAATCCCTGCACAGATCAGGTGAATTTCCGCGAAGTTGAGCAGGACGCCTCGCGCCTTTGAAGCGGCGCGAACCCGAGATCAGGAGCACCACGATGGCCAAGATTGCCAAGACCGCCGACCGCAAGAAAATGATGGACACGACCAAGAGCACGGACTGCCCGAAGTGCTCCAAGCCGACGCGCATTGTGAAGCGGGTGAAGGACCGCGAGCGCGGCGTGCCAGGTGGCGTGTACATTTCGTGCTCGGCCTGCGATTTCTACGAGAAGCTGTAGTTAGCCGCCAGCCGCCGGCCGTCAGCCGCGGGCTTTTGCGCTCCGCAGCATCGCATTTTCTGCCACCGCCAACACCAGGATTGCCGCCAGCGCCACGACCGGCACGGCAAACCCTGCGCGCAGCGAGCCGGTTCGCGTGGAGACCAGGCCGGTGAGCCAGGGCAACACAGCTCCGCCGCTGGCGGTGACGGCAAAAACCCATCCCGTATTGCGATGATCCTGCACGCGGGCCAGCAGGCGCGAGATGCCGATGGGGAAGACCGGGCCGAATCCGGCTCCGCAAAGCGCCACAGCCGCCAGCACCACCGGCGTTGAACGCGGAGCCATGAGTGTGGCCACGGCCAGCAGCGAAACGCCGAGACAGGGCAACAGGACGGTGCGTTCCGCGAGGCTCTGCAAGGCGATGGAGCCCAGCCATCGGCCGGCAAGCAGCGCCATCCAGTAGAGCGAAACCATCAGGCTGGCGCGGGCCAGAGTCATGCCGCTGAAGCGGTGGGCGTAGGTGGTGATCCATCCGCCGACCACGGTCTCCACGCCGACATACAGAAAGAGCAGCGCGGCGAAGAAGACGAGCACACCGGCTTCCGAGCGCAGCGACGCGCGGGCGCCGGCGTCAATTCCTGGTTCGGGTTCGCGCGCGAACGGCAGCAGCGCAGCAAACATCACCAGCGTGCAGCAGCCAAGCGCCAGCAGCAGCACGCGCAATGTACCGGAGCGCTCGGCGGCCGCGATGAGCCACGGACAGGCGACCGCGCCGATACCCCACCAGAGATTGACGATCGCGATGCGGCGCGCGCGTTCAGCGGGCCCGGCACGGCGGGAAGTGTCGGCCATGATGCCGACCGTGAGGTTGGTCGCGGTGACCGAAAGCCCTGTGCCGAGGCCAACGAAGCCGAACGCCACCAGCGCCAGCACGTGTCCGGGAGCGGCGTGTGCCGTTGCGCCGGAAATGGCCAGGAGCACAATACCGGCGGTCATCGAAGCGTAGCCGAGCGGAAGGTTTTTGCGCAGCCAGTGCGGCGAGAAGATGGAAGCCACCGTCGAAGCAATGAACAGAGCGCCGAAGAAGGCGCCGGACTGTACGTCGCGCAGGCCCCAGCGCGCGGCCATCACCGGCAGCAGCGGACCGGGAAGCACGGTGACCATGCCGCATACCGCGAATCCGAAACACAGCAGGGAAAAGCGGGGTGCGCGCGCAACAGTCATCGCAGGGGAGATTCTATCTTCAGGCGCGGGTGGCTAGCGTTTCTTCAGGCGCTCAAGGTTGGGGGGCAGCGTCGATTCGCGGATGATGAGTTCGGGGACGATCGAGACGCGCTCGGGTTGCTCTTTGATGCCGCGAATCCGCTCCAGCAGCATGCGCGCTGCGGTATTGCCCATGCTGTTGAGTGGCTGGCGGATGGTGGTGAGGCTGGGGGTGTGATACGCCGCGCCCTGGATGTCGTCGAAGCCAATGACCGAAACGTCTTCGGGCACACGCAGACCGTGGTCGCGCAGCGAGCGGATGGCGCCGATGGCGGCAATATCGTTGTAGCAGACCAACGCGGTGAAGGGGCGCTTCGCGGCGAGCAGCTTTGGCACCACCGGATAACCGAGTTCCGGTGAGGAGAGATTCTGCTCCAGCTGGACAACGAGCTCGGGTGGGACCTCGATGCCGAGATCCTTCGCCACAGTCATCAGGCTGCGCCAGCGGTCGTCGGAATCCGAGCTGAAGGTTTGGCCGCGCATGAAGGCGATTTGCCTGTGGCCGAGCTGATAGAGGTGGCGCAGCGTGAGCTCGGCGGCGCGGGCGTGGTCGAGAACGATCCGCGTAACGCCCGGCAGCTGCTTATGGCCGGCAACGGCCACCACGGGCAGCGGCAGGCTGTGCTGGAGCGCGGTGTCGATGGCGATGAAGCCCTCGACGGATCGGTCCATGAGCAGGCCAGGATACTCCTCGATGAGGTCGGCTTTGCGGCGGTGACTCGCGGTGAGGTAAAAGTAGCCCTCTTCGATGAGGACTTCTTCGATGCCGTTCATCACCAGCACGGAGTAGCCGTCGCTGAGCTCGGGAACGAGCACGCCCACGGAAAAACTTTGGCGGCGGCGCAGGGAGCGTGCAAAAAAGCTGGGGCGGTATTCGAATTTTTTGGCGGCGGCGGTGACGCGGTCCCGCGTTTCCTGGGGGATGGAGCGGACGCCGGGGGCATTGTTGAGGACCAGGGAGATGGTCGCCGGCGAGAGGTCCAGGTAGTCGCCGAGAGTGCGCAGGCTGATGGGCCGTGGAGGCAGGAACTCGCTTTTTGCGCCGTTACCCGGTACGTTCTGACCCTTTGCCAATTTCTTCGCCGATGCTTTCCTGCGTCCAGCCATGACCCGTTGTATCGGCTTACTGTGAAATCTACAACTAAAATGCCAGCGATCCCGCTGCCGCTCGCGTTCGCGCTATCCTTATATCATCCCTTTAGCCAAAAGGAAGGCCCGTTTTTCGGCAAGCTGCGGGCTTGAGGAGTCTCCCTGAAGGCCGTGTTCAACCGCGAAGAAAAGCTGCCCTCTGTCCGGCTTGCCGTCATCCAGTACATCATCGCGGCGGTCCTGGCGATCCTCGTGTTCGGCCTGTGGCGGCTGCAGGTGGTGGGCGGCGAAAACTACCACGCCCTGGCAGAGGCGAACCGGATCCGGAAGGTGCCGATTTTGGCGCCGCGGGGCAAGATCTTCGACCGCGAAAACCGGCTGCTGGTGGATAACTATCCCTCAGTCTCGTGCTACCTGGTGCGCGAGCAGGGTCACGACATCACGCCTGACCTGCCGCTGATTGCGCGCGGGCTGCACATGACGCTGGATCAGATTGACGCGATCCTGAAGCGCTACCGTACCGCGCCGAAATACCAGCCGTTGCCCCTGAAGCAGGACATCACGCCGGACGAGCTGGAGTTTATCGAAGCGCACAAGGACGAACTGCCGGAGCTGGACACGATCCAGGAGCAGCGGCGGCTTTATCCGAAGGACGGGTTTGCCGCGCACCTTGTCGGCTACGTCGGCGAGGTGAGCGAAGAGATGCTCAACGATCCGCGCTACGCGATGTATGAGCCGGGCGACGTAGTGGGACGCTCGGGCGTGGAGGCCTCGTATGACGGCATCCTGCGCGGCGAAGACGGTTCGGAAGATGTGGTGGTCGACAGCCACGGCCGCGAAGTAGGGCGGCTGGGTACCGAGCCAGCCAAACCGGGGCAAAGCCTGCGGCTAACCATCGATCTGGACATCCAGCGTGCGGCGGAGAACGCGATGGGTGATCGCAACGGCGCGATGATCGCCATCGATCCGCATACCGGCGAAGTGCTGGCCATGGTCAGCCGGCCGACCTTCGATCCCAATGCATTTGCGGTGCGCATCAGCCGCGATGAGTGGAACAAGTACCTTACCGACCCCGAGCATCCGCTGATGAACAAGGCGATCCAGGCGCAGCTGGCTCCGGGATCGACGTTCAAGATCATCATGGCGACCGCGGGCCTCGAAGAGGGAATCGCGCAGGACATGCGCGTGGTGTGCAACGGTGGAGTGAGCCTGTTCGGGACGTACCAGCGGTGCTGGATTTCGGCACGGCACCAGGTACACGGCGTGGTGGATATCAACCATTCGATCCCGTGGTCTTGCGACGTTTTCTATTACACGCTGGCGGCGCGGCTGGGCATCGAGAAGATCGCGTACTGGGCATCGCGCTTTGGGATTGGTCAGAAGACGGGCATCGATCTGCCGGACGAGATGAGCGGCACGATGCCGTCGCCGGAATGGAAAATGAAGAACTACCACCAGAAGTGGTATCCGGGCGAAGTCACGTCGGTGGGGATCGGGCAGGGTGCGGTTGCCGTCACGCCCATTCAACTGATTCGCGCGATCGCCGGCATCACGTCGGGTGGGGTTTTCAAGCGGCCGCACGTGGTATTTCCGGATGAGCTGCAGCCCGACGTCCGCGACGCGATTCTGGACTCGTATCCTGGATCGGGCAATCAGACGGTGCCGATTGCTCCGGCTATCTGGGAGACGGTGACCGATGCGATGGCCATGGTGACGGAACCGGGTGGGACGGCAGCTCTGTCGCATCTGGAGGGCATCGATTTCGCAGGCAAGACAGGCAGCGCGCAGACCATGAGCAATGCACTGGCGGCGAGACTGGGCCACGCGCATACGGTGAATGACAATGCGTGGTTCGTAGGCGTCGCTCCGCGGCGCAACCCGGACATTGCAGTCGTGATTTTGTGGGAAGGGGGCAAGGAGGGTTATTTGTCAGCGCGCCTCGCTTCCCGCGTGATCGCCGCATACGTGGACAAGCAGCGTCTGGAGAACCACAACCTGGTGGCCGAGCAGCCGAAGAAGATTGAGGTGGGTGCGCTGTGGTCGAACCCCGCGGACCCGGATGGAATGGGCGGCAAGCCTTTGCCGACGAAGCCTGGAGAAAAGGCAAACCCCGCGCTGGCTTCGATTCGGGTGGGACGCTTCACGATGCCGGCTGAACCGCAGCGTTAGCCCTTCAGGGCCCGCACGACTGCTTCTACCAAGCCATCCAGGTCGTGAGGATCGGCTTCCGCAGCCGGCTCCCAGCCGTTTTTGCGCAGGGTTTGGCTGGTGATAGGACCGATGGAGACGGCGCGCATGGCTTTGGTCGGCTCGATGCCGGCTTCTTGCAGCAAATTCAGGAAATTTGTAACCGTAGATGAGCTTGTAAAGGTTGCGGCGTCGGGGATATGGCCGCCCGGGCCGAAGATTGTGCGGATCGCGGTTACAGATTGCTCTGGAATGACGGTCCGGTAAGCATCCACAACGTCGACGGTTGCACCTCGCGCTCGCAATGCATCGGGAATCACATCCCGAGCCACCGCTGCACGGGCCAGCAGCACACGCTGGCCGCGAACGTGATCGCCGAGGGCTTCGACGAGCGACTCGGCGACATATTCTTCGGGCGTGACAGCGACGGTCAGGCCCATTTCCCGCAGCGCCCGCTCGGTGGCCGAGCCCACGACGGCGATTTTCAGATGCGCCAACGCTCCGGCAACGATTCGCAGGTCGCGCATCCGCGAGCCAAGAGCCTCCGCTCCGTTCGCACTCGTGACAATCAGCCACTGATACTGCGACAAATTAAGGAGTGCCCGGTCCAGGTCGCTGAATGAATCCGGCGGAACTATTTCGATGGCAGGAATCTCGAGCACGGCCGCGCCCAAAGCCCGGAGCTTTTCCGATAATTTTCCCGCCTGATGGCGAGCCCGCGTCACCATAACGGTTTTGCCTGCGAGTGGAAGCGCGCTCACGCCGCTCCAACCGGCTCCGTGCCTGGGTTCCCTGCTGCGCCCACACTCAGCAACCGCTGCGCACCCTGCCGCAGCAGTTCAGCGGCGACTTTGCGACCCAGCTCTTCCGGAATGAGACCGTTCTGGCGGTCCAGCACGCTGCGCAGCACCTCGGAGCCGTCCGGCGCAGCCACCGCTGAGACAACGCTGTAGCCTTCGTCGCCCAGGAAGCAGTGAATGCCGATCGGCACCTGGCAACCACCGCCAAGACCGGCGAGAGCCGTGCGTTCGGTCGTAACCGCATAACGCGTGACCGGATGATCGAGAAACGCCAGAGCCTTGAGCGTGCGCTCATCGCTTGCCCGAGTTTCAATCGCCAGCGCTCCCTGGCCCGCCGCGGGGCACAGCACCAGCGGCGAGAAGCATTCCCTGCGATGCGCAGTCAGCCCCAGCCTCTCAAGGCCTGCCGAAGCCAGAATGATCGCGTCCACCTGTCCCTCGGCCAGCTTGCGCAGGCGCGTATCCACGTTGCCGCGAAACTCCACGCACTGCACGTCAGCCCGCTGGGCTTTCAACTGCGCCTGCCGCCGCAGGCTGCTGGTCCCGATGCGCGCGCCATGCGGCAGTGCCTCAAAGCTCTCGTAGAGCACCGAGACAAACGCATCCCGCGGATCGACGCGCTCGGGAATGGCAGCTATAACAAATGGCGCAGCCAATTCCGTGGGCAGGTCCTTCAGGCTGTGCACAGCCAGATCGATGCGGCCCGCGTACAGCGCCTCTTCAATTTCCTTCGTGAACATGCCCTTCGCGTCGCGGTCGGTTCCGCCCACTTCGGCAAAGGGGACATGCTGCATGGCATCGCCGAGGGTGCGAATAATCTCGATCTCCACCTCGTGTCCGGCCGCGCGCAGACGGTCCGCAATGTGATGGGTCTGCCACAATGCGAGCTTCGAGCCGCGAGAGCCAATGCGCAGCACGCCGGTCCTGTTTGCCGTCTTCAGATTGTCACTGGAATTCGTCATGCAGTCAGAGATCAGCCTATCGCGCCCCCGCCTGCTGTGTCTTACTCGCGGCCTTCACCAGAGTCCTTTTCCGACTCCGCCGGCTGGGCCTCCGGCTCCGCTTTGTGCGTGCCGTAGTCTCTGCGAAACATTCTTCGGATGGCCTCGAGTGCGGCCGAGTCACCCTCACGCGCAGCGGCCTTCATGGCCTCGAGAGGCATGTGCATGAACTTATTCATCAGCCCGCGCGTCAGCGCTTCGACGGCCTCCTGCTGCTCGGCCGTGAGCGATTGCATCAGATGCCGCTGCCGGTAAAGCTCCACCTGGCGCAGCTCCTCCGCCGTGCCCTGCGCTTCCACCAGCGTGGGCGCAATGTCGATGGTGCGAATGCGGCGACGGAAGCGCTCTGCCTCCTCGACAATAATCTGCTCGGCGCGCGTCGCCTCCCGCTGCCGATCCACCTGGTTGGTGGAGGAGACCTGCTGCAGGTCGTCGATGTCGTAGAGGAACATGCCTTCGAGGCGGTTCACCAGCGGATCCACGTCGCGCGGGACCGCGATATCGATGAGGAATACGGGCTGGCCCTTGCGGCGGTGGAGAATCTCCTGCGCATGGCCCACATTGATGATGTGCCGCGATGAGCCGGTCGATGTGATGATGATGTCGGCCTCGTGCGCCCGCGCGTGCAGATCCTCAAAACGAATCGCCTCGCCGAGGAATTGCCCGGCGAGCTGCGTTGCGCGCTCCCAGGTGCGATTGGCCACCATGATGGAGCCGGCGCCGTTCTGCATCAGGTGCCGTGCGGCCAGCTCGCTCATCTTGCCCGCGCCGACGATCAGAATCTTCTTGCCCTGGAGCGACCCGAAGATGCGCCGCGCCAGGTCCACGGCAACCGACGCGATGGAAACCGACGAGGAGCCGATCTCCGTTTCGGTGCGCACACGTTTGGCTGCGGAAAACGCGCCCTGCAGCAGCTTATCCAGCGGACCCCGCACCGCGCCCAGCTCCCGGGCCATGTTCCACGAGCTCTTCACTTGTCCGAGAATCTGCGCCTCGCCCACCACCATCGAATCGAGGCTCGCCGCCACGCGGAACATGTGCAGCACCGCTTCTTCATCCTGGTATTCGTAGAGGTGCGGTTCGAGCGCAGCGCGATCCAGCGAAAATTGCGAGGCCAGAAATTCGGAAAGATGCGGTACCCGTCCGTTGTGCGAAATCACCAGCTCGACGCGATTGCAGGTCGACAGGATCATCCCCTCACGCACACCCGGCTCAGCCAGCAGCGCCTGGGTCGTGGCAGGCAGCGCGTCTGCAGCAATGGCCAGCCGTTCCCGCAGCTCGATGGGAGCGGTTTTGTGGTTGAGACCTGTGACGAGAAATCTCATTTGAGTCCAAACCTGTGCGCGGAACTATGCACTCCACTCAGCAGATTCGCAGCCCAAACGCAGAGCATCAGGACGAAGACGCCGGAAGTCAGCCATGCAGCTCGCCGTCCGCGCAGGCCGGCGTTTCGTCGTATGAAGAGGATTACAACGTACAGCCCCCACATGACGAAGGACAATAGCACCTTCGGATCTGCGAAGTACCCAGCGCCCACCTGCTCCTGCGCAATCAGTGACCCTGCGAACAAGCCGACAGTCATGCACACAAAACCAATTCGTAACGTGCTTTGCGTGATCTGATCCATCGTGGCCAGCGGCGGCAGCCAGGTAAGAAAGCCGCGCGGCCGCGTCTTCGACTGAGTCGTGACGCCGGCCTTCGCCCAGTCCTTGCTCTTGAGCCGTTTTTCCTGGATCAGATACAGGAAGCTCGACAGCATGCTGAAGAGCAGCGCGGCGTAGGCCACCAGCAGCATCACTACGTGGAAGGCGATCCAGCCATTGCGCACCAGCGGCGAGCCAAACGTGTAGCGATCCGGGCCAATGGCCGGAACCACCGTGAGCAAAAATGCCAGGGGCAGCGCGAAGAGGCCAAATGTAACAGTTCGATACACAAAAAAGGTGAAGAGGAAGACTGCCACAATGGCCAGCCCCAGTGTCGAGAGGACTTCAATGGCCATCACCGGAATGAGGTGATGCGCGGCGGCCAGCATTTCCACCGTAGCCACCAGGTGGAAGAACCATCCTCCCAGAGCCACGGGCACGATATAACGATGCCCGCGCGGATGGTCCCCGAGCACGGCCGGAATCGCCAGGATGCTGGCGACACCATACAAAACCACCGCGATTCTTAGCCAGAGGAGAAACATGGGGATCTCAGAACGAGAGCCGCAATCCGAGGGATAACAAGAGTATAAATAGCCCCCGGGTTCCGGCTGGTTCGAACCATTATGCAAACCCGGGCCGGGTGCGGAATGTGAGCTTTGTCACACCTGGGGGCGTCAGCGGCCCGCGGGGCCTCCGGCCGAAGCCGCAAACCCGCGCGGATACAAGGCCTGCGGCTTGCCCGCTCCAAAGTCCACCTGGCTGGCCAGCAGCCGATTGAACGCCTCCAGAGAGTCCGCCTCCAGCATCCAGCACAGCACGCGGCCGTTCAGCCAGGTGGCTACTGCGGCCGTCAGCTCCGAGCCGCTGGGCTGCACGTCGCTCCTGGTCACCGGCGTCCCCTGCGCTGCGTCGAAATACACGCGGTGGTCCTGGATCAGGTAAAAAGTTGAGTCTTCGATGGGCACCATTCCGAGGAAGGTCACTGCCTGGCGGGTCAGATTGCGCAGCAGTGGGTCCATCGTCTTCTGGTTCTTGAGAGCCTTGGCGGGTACGCAGCGCGCATCCAACTCGAACAGTGCAATGCTCGCTGCGGTGCCCGTCGAACTCCCCGCATCGCTGCCCGCGCCCACGGCCAGTAGTGGCGTCGAGCAGGTCGAAAGCCTGTTTGATTCCGAATCCGAGGTTGTGTCCTCGCCGTAGATCATCCGCCGGGCTTCCACGGCCACACTCGAGGCGGCGAGCGGCTTCAACTCCGCCGGATAGGCAAACGTCAGGTGCAGCTCAGGATTCGTATACGTGATTACCGCGCTGCTGGGTGCTGCCGCTGCCGGGGCCCGTTGTGCATTTGTGCCAGGGGAGTTTGCCGCCGTCTGCGCAGAGGCGGTGAGCGCGACAAGGACTATCGCCATCACACCACCCCGATTCATCTTCGCTAGACCCATTCCATCGCGTACTGGGGACTCAGCCCCGCTGCGGTCGAGGGCTTCGGCTCGCTGGCCAGCTCCAGCACCAGGCGCTCCAGAACCAGGCGTTTGTCCGGCGGCTGCGAGCGGAGTTCGAGATCAGCGCGAGCGATGAGCCGCAGCGCGCGCATCAGATCGCGGCGCGATTTATAGCGCCGAGCCTGGCGGATCACATCCTCAGCGGCAAAGGGTGGCATGCGGAAGCCCTGCCACAGCGCCTGCCAGATCGCGCGCGAGTCGCGGACATTCTTCTCGAGGATCACCAGCATCTGGCGAAAGGTGCGCGCCAACATATATAGATGACCGATGGCCGAGTCCTCGCCGCCGTCGCTCGCGTTCAGCAGCCCGTGCAGCAGGCTCAGCGCGCGGGCCCGGTCCTTTGCGGAGATGGCGTCGGTAAGCTCGTAAAGCGAGCGCTGTTTCGCGGCGAGCACCATGGTCTCCACATCGCCAAGAGTCACGTGTTTCTTCGCTCCCGCGAAAAGGGCCAGCTTTTCTACCTCTGACGCGATGAGCATCATGTCCGCGCCCAGCGCGTCGGCCAGCTCGCGCGCCGCATCCTGGTCGAAGTCGACCTCGCGCTGCTTCGCTTCGGCGGCGATCCACTTGAGCGCATCGGCTTCGTCCACGCGAGCCAGCTCGACGATGCCGCACCAGTCGCCCAGGGTTTCGCGGATGCGCTCGTAGCGGTCCTTATCCTGCATGTCCATACGGCGCGGATCGGAGGGGATGCGCAAATGGTCAGCGACGAACATCAGAAGCGCCCCGGGATTCGGCGAGCGAAAGTACGCTTCGATAGCCGCGAATTCGTCCTTCTTGGCGCCACGCGTATAAAGTTGCTTGAGGTTGCGGATAAACAACACCTGGAACGGCGCCATCAGCGACGGCGTCTGCGCACGGTCGAGAGCTTCAAAGATGCTGGTCTCCGCGAGGTCGAGCTCCGAGAGGCAAAAGTCGCGCATGTCCACGGGAACAAGCGCGTCGAGCACCGCGCGCCGGCAGCGCTCGTAGAGGAACACCTCGTCGCCCACGAGCACATAGCCCGCCCGCAGCCGGTTCTCCTTTACTTCCGCAATGAATCGATCCGTCGCCGCGAAGCCTGCGCCCATTTGCTTTTCAGTCTACCGGCGCGGCGACGCGGCACCAAGCTTTTCTGTTATTCGTCGCGCAGAGCCTGTATGGGATCGACCTGGGTGGCGCGGAGCGCGGGCAGGAACATGGCCGAGAGAGAGATGAGCAGGAGAATGACCGCCGACACGCAGTAGACAGACGCATTGAAGGTGTCGACGTGCATCCATCCTCGCTGGGTGACACGCATGAACGACCAGGCTGCGGGGATGCAGAGGGCGAATCCGCAAGCCAGACCGAGGACAACCTGGCGCAGGCCGCGCGTAAGGACTCCCTGGAAGATGAGGGGTCGAGTAGCCCCGAGTGTCATGCGGATGCCAAATTCACGCGTGCGCTGGCGAATCGCAAAGGTGAGGACTCCGTGGACACCAGTAATGGCGAGGATCACGGCGATTGCGGCCATGAAAATAATGATGTGGGCCAGGGACGTGATTTCGGTCGCGCCGGTTTCGAGGAAGTTCCAGATGGTCGAAGGCTCTTCGGCTTGAGTGGGATCGAGCGTGCGCACGGTCTGCTCGATGGCTGCGGCGATGGGTTTTGGATCGCCGGTAAAACGAACGTAGAGGCCGCCGGCGAGCGATTCACGATTGCGCAGGGTGTAGAGGCGGGGCGGGTCGATTTGCCCGAACTGTTCCGAGCGCGTATCCCGGGCAATGCCGATGATCATGAGACGGTGATTGTCAGGAGTGATCACGGTCTTGCCGATCGGATCGTTGTCTCCCCAAAACGCTTTGGCGAAGGACTGAGAGACGACGGCGACCGAGCCGCTTCCGCCCGCCGGGAGATCGGAGGGTTGAAAGAGTCGACCGTGCAGGATCGGAATGCCGAAGGTTGAGAAGAATTCGGGCGAAACCACGTCGATGGTGGCGGGGCGACCCTGCCCTTTGCCACGGCCGTCGACCCGCACTTCATCGAGCGGAGCGGAAGAAAACGGCGCGAGGCTGGCGTAAGAGAACGACTGAACTCCGGGGACGGCGCGGATGCGGGTTTCCAGCGAGCGCTCGAACGCGAGAGCCGAAGACTCCGTGTAAGGGGGAATTTCGATGCTGAGAGGCACCGTCATCAGATGCCGAGTCTCGAAACCGGAATCGAGACGCAGGATCGAGGATGGGAGGCGCCCGAACAGCACGGCGGCCACGAGGAGCACAAAACTCATCGCGATCTGGACGACGATGAGCGCGCCGGTTGTGTGTGAGCGCATGGTGGACGAACCCTCGCGTCCTTTGAGCCCGGTGACCAGATCGAGGCGGAACGATTCGCGCATGGGTGCGAGCGCAGAGGCGGCGGCGGCCAGCAGAACGAGGGCCGCCAAATAGCCGAAGACCGTCCAGTCAGGCCGCACGATCGAGGCGATGGATGCGCCTTCCACGGGATCGATGGAAGCCATCAGCAGGCTCGGAACACGATCGGCGAGCAGAACGCTGAGGAGTCCGGCAATGGCGGCGGTGAAAAGACTTTCGAGGGCAATCATGCGCAGCAGACGTGCCCGACCGGCACCGAGGGCGAGGCGGACGGCCATCTCTCCGCGGCGCACGATGGCGCGCGAGACGAAGAGCATAGTGACGTTGGAGCACGCCAGCAGGAGGACCAGCGTGAGTGGTCCCATGATGAGAAACAACAGGGTGGTGACTGCGAAACCAACGGCGGGTTTGTGGATGAAGGCGCCGTCGGTGACGACAATGGTGGTTTTGCGGTCAGGGGTGAAGATTTTCTGGTCGTGATAGAAGCGATCGCGCTGAGCGAGGATGCCCTGGATTTCAGCCCGGGAGTCGGCGCGGGAGGAGCCGGGGCGCAGGCGGCCGGCGACGCTGAGCCAGAGCCAGCCGGGATTACGGAACGCACTGTTCCCGTGATTGAAGAGCGGCTCCATCGACCACGGAAGGAGGACGCCAGCAGCGTCGAGTGACGCTGCGGTGTCGGGCATGACGCCGATGACGGTGAAGGGCTGGCGGCTCACATGGATGACGCGCCCGAGGATGTGCGGATCGGCTGCGTAATGGTTCTTCCATGTGTGCTCACTCAGCACGGCAACATGTGCAGAAGAATCCGGGGAAAGCTCGTCCGGAACGAAATAACGTCCGGTCAGCGGAGGATCGATGCCGTAGACAGAAAAAAACTGGTCCGTAACCAGCGTGGACTGGCTTGGCTGGTGGACGTCGTCGAGCATGACGGAGACATTGGCTGACGCTGCGACCTCGCTGAGGGTGCGGGACTGGGCGCGAATGGCGTCGAAATCGTCGGCGTTGAAAGTAGAGAACTGCGCCGCGCCGGAGAACCACCCCTGATATTGCGGAAATATCTGAGCAAAGCTGGAGGGATCTTTGCGCGTGGGCGACTGGAAGATGAGCACGTTGAGGATGGAGAAGACCCCGGCATTAAGGCCGATGCCAACGGAAAGCGCGAACACCACAACCGCTGTGAGCAGAGGCGTTCGTCGTACCGAGCGCAGAGTGTAGAGAAGGTCCTGCCGGTCAATCCACATGGCGGTTCTCCCAATCGGTCAACTCACTTTCGCAGACGCCCGCGACAGCAGCAAGGCGATTGTGACCGGTGGGGTTGGAGCCCCGCATCACGGGCAGGAACGAGTCAGTTTTCGATGCCGTACTTCTCAGCGAGGAAGCGCTGAACACGGGGCGGCAGGTGCGCAGCGATTTCCTGCCAGGTGACCAGGCCGAGTCGTGTGCGCAGCGAGCAGTCAGTGACGGCGCCGACGATCCGGAACCAGGATTCGGTCAGGTCCGGGCGGCGGCTGTCGCAGATCACGGCGAACGAAGCGCCCCGCGTGTGTGCCGCGAGGACGCCGCGAACCAGCTGCCATGCGTAAACGGCGCCATCGCGGATCGGCAGAGCAGCGAGGTCGAAAACTTCTTCGGCGTCGCGGTACTGCTCGAGACGGCGGAAAGGCGCGCGCTGGAAATCGCCTTCGGTCAGCTTCGCTTCCACCAGCAGCGAGCCGAGCCGCATATCGATTTCCGTTCGATCCGTCCCGCCGTTGCAGAGCGGAGTGCGCGCGCGCAGGCCAAAGTCGGGCTGGGTTCCACGCTCGATGCCGAGCAGCCCGCATAACGCCGCGCTGCGGGTCACGCCCGGATAACAGAAGACATTCATCAGCAGCGCATCGGAGCTGTTGGCGCATTCCAGTTCATACCGCCTGCGATCGGCGGCCCGAGGAACAAAGCGGCTGGCGGTGTAGGCCTTCTTCAGACGCTGGCGCCATGCGGGGTTTGCGATGATGCGCGCATACGAGGCGGGGAGAAAATTGCCGTGCGCGCCGTCGGCCTCGCCATAAATCACGCTTGGCGCCGCGCTCGCCGAGAGTTCGTGATCGAAACCCCGCCCACGCTCGACATTGCGCGCGCTGATTTCCTGCCGCAGTTGCCCCGCGCTCAACCTCCCGGCCATCTTCAATACTTTATAGATAGAGAATAAAAAGCGAAAGCATGGTTCTGCGTTCTGCGTTCTGCGTCTCGCGGTTCTGGTTCTGTGTCCTGTGCCCTGCGTTCTGTGTCCTGTGTCCTGTGTCCTGCGTTCTGTGTCCTGTGTTCTGATTGGCACCGTTCGTCACAAAACGACCCATCTACGAAAATCTTCGTTGACATGTACGAACAGCTTCGTATATGTTTCGGGCCATGAAGGAACATCGCACCCTCCCGCGACCCACCGAAGGAGAACTCGAACTCCTCCGCATCCTGTGGGACCGCGGTCCCTCGACCGTCCGCGACATCCATCAGGAGATCGGTGCCAGGCGCCCGCTGGGCTACACCTCGGTCCTGAAGCTGCTGCAGATCATGACCGAGAAGGGCCTGGTCGAGCGCGAAGAATCCGGTAAAGCCCACATCTACCACCCCGCTGCGACGCAGAACCAGACGCAGGATCAGCTGGTGCGCGACATCAGCGAGCGGCTGTTCGCCGGATCGGCTGCGCAACTGGCCATGCACGCCTTGGCGCTCGAGCCGGTCAACGATCAGGAACTGGAAGCACTCCGCAACCTCATTGAGCAAAAGAGGCACCGTCTATGACACACCACTGGGAAGCCCTCGGCTGGACCCTCGTTCACTTCCTCTGGCAGGGTGCGGCCATCGCGCTCGTCTATCGCATCGCCGATCTCGCGCTGGCACGGCGCAGCGCCACGGCACGCTACGCGCTCGCGCTGGTTGCGTTGCTGGTCATGCTCGGCGTGTCTATTGGGACGCTCGCCTATGAGGAAGCCAGCCTGTATCAGCCGGTGACGCCGGCATCCAGTTTGCTGCGCCACGCCGCCGCCGCGCACACTGCTCCGTTCCGCGTCGAGTTGCTTAACGCGACCGCCGCGGCACCGCTGCGCCAGGCGGATCACTTCGTTCTCGGTCATCTGCTGCCCTATCTTGACGGGTTATGGCTGGCCGGCGTGCTTCTGCTCTCCATCCGCGCTCTGGGTGGATGGTGGCTCATTCGCCGCATGCGTGCGCGTCTGGAGCGGGCGCCGCACACGCTGCTGCTCCGGCTCGACGTTCTGCGCCGCCGCATGAACATTGGCCAGTTCGTCGATTTGCGCCTCTCCAGCAAGCTCACCAATCCGCTCACCGCCGGTGTGATGAAGCCGTGGATTCTGCTGCCCATCACCGCTCTCACCAGCCTCAGCGCGGAGCAACTGGAGGTGGTGCTGGCGCATGAACTCGCCCACATCCGCCGCGCTGACTACTTGTGGAACCTGCTGCAGACCATGGTCGAGACGCTGTTCTTCTTCCACCCCGCCGTGTGGTGGGTGAGCCGCCGCGTCCGCGAAGAACGCGAGCTGTGCTGCGACGATATCGCGGTGCGTTGCTGCTCCGATCCCACGGTCTACGCCTCCGCTCTGCTGCGTCTGGAAGAGGAGCGCCGCACCCGCCTTCACCTCGCCATGGCTCTGGACGGCCATCAGTCCCGCGCCGGGCTGCGGGCTCGCATCCTGCGCATTCTCGGTGATGGCGAAGCCGCGCCGCGCAGCTTCCGGCCCATTTCCCTCGCCGGAATCGCCACGTTGCTCATCGTCTTCCTGTGCCCGCTGCCGAAAGTCTTCGCCAGCTTCCGTGCTGTTCCTGCGGTTGCTGCACGCATCGCTCCCGCGGCAAGAAAAGTCGTATTCAAAGCAATGCATCCGGTACTGCAGGCTTCCGAGCCAGCACCGGCCCCAACAGCGGCTCCCACACCCAAGCCGAGTGCCGCCGTTCCCATGGAGGACGCGCAGGAAAGTCAGGCGCCAGCGCCCGCAGCCGCGCCGCAGCCCTCCACGCACACCGACTACATCGACGCCATGAAAGCCGCCGGCTACGACGTCGACCTCGACAAGTACATCGCGATGAAGGTCCAGGGCATCACGCCGGAATACGCCGCGCAGATGTCCAAAGTTTTCGGCGAGAAGCTTACCGCCGGCAAACTCATCGCGCTCAAAGTCCAGGGGGTTGATCCGGACTACATCGCGAAAATGCGCGCCGCCGGTTTTGACGTCGACGCCTACAAATTTATCTCCATGCGCGTGCAGGACATTACGCCGGACTACGCCGCGGAAATGTCCAAAGTGTTTGGCGAAAAACTTTCCGCCGACAAACTCATCGCGCTCAAGGTTCAGGGAGTCGATCCGGACTACATGGCGAAGATGCGCGCGGCTGGCTACGACGCCGACGCCAACAAATTCATCGCGATGCGCATCCAGGGCGTGACTCCGGAGTTCGCTGACGAGATGGCCAAGGTCGGCTTCGGCAAACCCACCGTCGATCAGCTCATGTCGCTGAAGGTCCAGGGCGTCACACCGGAGTTCGCTGCGAAACTGCATGCCGACGGCATCGAGGCCTCGAGCTTCAACGATCTGGTTACCTACCGGATCTTCAACGTCTCGCCGGAATTCGTTGCGGAGATGAAATCCGCGGGCTTCGGCGACATCCCTGCAAAGAAACTCGTCGCTCTGCGCGTTCAGGGGATCACACCTGAATTTGCAAAGGACATGAAGGCCCAGTTCGGCAACGTTACGCTCGACGACCTCATTCAGCTTCGCGTCTTCGGCATCGATCCGGACTTCATTGCCTCGGCCAAACGCCACGGCTTCGAGCCGCTCACCGTGCAGAAGCTGGTGAAACTGCGCATCTCCGGCATCCTCGACGACGCCGACGACAAGAAACAGCAATAACCCTTCGATTCAATCAGGAGTTTCGCCATGAGTGTTCGCGCTGCGATTCTCACAGCCATTCTTTGTCTCGCGGGCAGCCGCCTGTTCTCCGCTGAAGACCAGCTACAGCCGCTGCACGGGCACTGCACCATTGCGCCCTCGACCATGCCCGATCGCGTGCGCTACGAGTTCACGCACGGCGGATGCGACAACGACTACGGCAACCGCAACGACTGCCACGAGCAGGATTCCGACGTGCCCATCAGCGAGTTCGCCGGGCTCGCCCTCGCCGACTTCGAGCACGAAGGCTCGCACATTGAGGCGAAGATTGTCGCAGAGGCCGGCACAATTACCTGTTCCGGCGCGATTCACGACCTGACCCTCGTCGGCGACATGACCTTCACACCCGACGCGGCTTTCGTCGAACACATGGCGCGGCTTGGGTTCACCGGCTTCGACACAGGGAAGCTCGAGGCGTACACCCTGTTCCACATCGAGACGTCCTGGGTCGAGGGCCTGCAGGCCGCGGGCGTCAGCGATATGAACACCGGCAACCTCATCGCGCTGCGGATCTTCAAAATCACGCCCGACTTCGTCCGCAGCATGGCATCGCTCGGCTACGCGAACCTGCCCGCCGGTAAGCTGATCGCCTTCGGCGTCCAGCACGTGAATCCGGACGAAGTGAAGCAGGTGCGAGCGCTGGGCTACAACCCCACCGCCGATGAGCTGATCCAGATGCGCATCTTCCACGTCACGCCGGACTTCATCGAGCGCATGCGCAACCGCGGCTTCAACAACCTCAGCATCGCGAAGCTGGTGCAGATCCGCATCTTCAACCTCGCCGAATAGCTTTGCTCCCGGCTCTCAGCTGCGGGCTGGCGGCTGTTTTATTCCTGCCGCAGTGCCTTCATCGGCTCCACGTACATGGCCCGCCGCGCCGGCACATAGCACGCCAGCAAGGCAACCGCCGCCAGCAAGGCCGTTACCGCCCCGTACGTCGCCGGATCCCCAGGGCTCACCCCAATCACACTCCGCAGCAGGTGCGCCGCTCCATAACTCGCCGCCAGCCCCACCGCCAGTCCGATCCCCACAATCCACAGCCCCTGCCTGTACACGATCCGCAGAATATCCAGCCGTTGCGCGCCCAGCGCCATCCGTACTCCAATTTCACTCGTCCTCTGGCTCACCACATACGACAGCACCCCGTACACACCCACAATCGCCAGCACCATCCCCAGCGTTCCCATCACCCCTGCCAGCGCCGCCACCACTTCAAACAGCAGCAGTCCGTTCGGCGAATACAGCGCCTGATGCAGAGTCTTCACTTCGAACACCGGCAGGTTCGCCGTCATGCCCTCAATCACGCGCTCTACCGCCGGAGCCATCCTCGCCGGATCGCCCATCGTCCGAATCTCCAGCGTCTCCAGAGAGTTCGTCGCATAGTGCTGCGCGAACGGCACGTAGAAAAATGGCCCAATCGGCCCCGAAAGTCCCGCGTACCGCGCGTCCTTCGCGACCCCCACAATCTGGAGCGGATGCGTCGGATCCGTCCCCATCGTGAACCGCCGGCCGATCGCATCCTGCTTCGGCCAGTACTTCTTCGCCATCCCCTCGCTCACGATCGCCACATACGGATGGTTCTCGTCGTCCCCATCCGTAAAGCTCCGGCCCTCCAGCAGCGGAATTTGCAAGGTCGGGAAATAATCGGTCCCGATCAGGTCGTAGCTGATAAACGGCGCGCCCTGCCCTGCCGGCGGCTGATACCCGCTGATCGCGACCGTGTCCCCACCATTGCCGATCAGCCCCATCGGAATATTCTGCGCAATGGCCGCGTGCTCTACCCCTGGAACCGCCCGCACCCGCTCCACCAGCTGCTTAAAAAAGTCCCGCGCCCGCGGATCGTTGTAGCCAATCTCTCCCGGATCCATCATCATCGTCAGCACGTTCGCCGGATTGTAGCCCAGGTCCGCGTGCTCGCTCCTCTCGAGGCTGCGCGTAAACAGCCCCGCAACGATCAGCAGCATCAGCGCGCTCGCCACCTGCACGATCACCAGCGCATCGCGGAATTTGTGTCCGCCCCCGGCCACCCCCCGTCCTCCTTCCCGCAAAACCAGATTCAGATTCGCGCGCGCCAGCCGCACGGCCGGCACGATGCCTACCAGCGCTCCGGCCATCACCGCGATCGCCACCGCAAATGCGAACACATGCCAGTCAAATCCGAAATCGAAACTCAGCGGCAAATCCGTCTGCAGATTCACCGAGTTCAGCAAATGCGTCCCCCAGAAACCCAGCCCAATCCCCGCCGCGCCTCCGCACAGCGCCAGCAGGATGCTCTCCGTCAGCATCTGCCGGATCAATCGCGATCGCGCCGCCCCCAGCGCCGACCGGATCACCATCTCCCGTTCGCGTACGGTGGCCCGTACCAGCAGCAGGTTGGCGACATTCACGCACGCCAGCAACAGCACAACTCCGGCCAGCCCCATAAAAATCGCCGCCAGTGCCCCAACCTGGTTGTTCGCATCGAAGCCCACATTCCGTCCCGCCGACAGCGGATACGCCCCCAGTTCCGTGTCCTTCTCCACGATCGGCTGCTCGACCGCGAATCGCCGCGCCACCACCGCCAGCGTCTGGTTCGCCCGCTGCCTCGTTGCTCCAGGCTTCAATCGCCCGTAAACACGCAGTTCGCGATTCTGCCACTTGTGAAATTCGCTCAGCGGAACGCTCTCCAGCGGCACCATCATCGCCAGGGGCAGATAAGCCTGGACCGGCAACGCTGTGTTGACCCCGCGATAATCCTTCGCCGCCACTCCCACCACCGTGACCGGATGCCCGTCGATCTGCAACTGCCGCCCCACAATATTCGGGTCCGACGCGAAGTGCTGCTTCCAGTACCCGTAGCTCAGAACGATCACCGGATCCGCACCCGGCGTCACGCCTTCCGGTGCATGCAGCACCCGGCCCAGATAGGGCTCGACTCCCAGCACATCGAAGAAATCTCCCGTCACATAATCCGTGAAAGCTCGATCCGGCTTGCTGCCCTCCATGCTCATCCCGTCCAGGCTGTATTGCTCGCCAACCACAGCGGAGAACACGTCCTTCGTCTGGTCCCTGATCGCCTCGAACTCCGGCAGCGAAAGATTCGGTTGCCAGCCCGTCCCCTTCTGCTGCCACCCAACCTCCGCCATCCGGTTCTCCTGCCGGATGTGCATCGAGCTGAACAACAGCCCGTTCACCACCCCGAAGATCGCGGTGTTGACGCCGATGCCGAGCGCCAGGGTTACAATCGCGATCGCCGCAAATCCCGGGCTCTTGCGCAGCTGCCGGAACGCGTAACGAATATCCCGCCCCAGGTCTTCCATTGAAACCAGACTGTTCATCTTCCAGATCTCCTCGCGAATCATCGTCGGATTGCCCAGCTTCATATACGCCCGCCGCCGCGCCTCGCCCAGCGTCATGCCTCTCGCCAGGTTGTCGTCGGTCTCGTGAGCCAGATGCACCTCCAGCTCCCGCTGCCGTTCCTCGTCCCATGCCCGCCTTCGCAGATACCGGCGCCAGCTCATGGCCTTCCCCTCTCGCTACTCCTCAGCGCGTCGCGCTGTGCCCAGAACCCGACCGATGGCTTCCACCATCGCGCTCCACTTATCGGTCTCAACCCGCAGCCGCTTTCGCCCGGCCGCAGTCAGGCGGTAAAAGCGCGCCTTGCGGTTGTTCTCGCTCGGCCCCCAGTACGACGAAACCCACCCCCGGTCTTCGAGGCGATGCAGCGCTGGATACAGCGATCCCTGTTCGATCTCGAGCACGTTGTCCGAGGTGTGCTCGATGACGTGCGCGATGGTGTGCCCGTGCGCCGGGCCCATCACCAGCGTCTGCAGGATCAGCATGTCCAGCGTGCCCAGCAGCAATTCCTGTTCTTTTTTGGACCGTCCCAATCTCTCCTCCGATAGAACATCTATGCAAATTCCAATAGGACTTCTATGGGACGGTACAATACACCACTCGACGTTCTATTGGAAAGAGGAAATACGAGGGACCACGGGCTTTTGTTCCCGCGGGAGGGCGACGTTTTCAGCAGAAGCCGCCGAATCTGCTTACAGAAGAATGTGTTCCGGACGGATTTCCATCTCTGTGCCCGCCAGAATCGTCGCCCGTTCCACGGCATTGCGCAGCTCACGCACGTTGCCCGGCCAGCTGTGCTGGCTGAGCGTCGCCAGGGCCTCTCGGCTCAGCGAAACGCCAGGGGAAAATTTCGCCGCAAACGCATGCGCCAGCTCGCCCAGGTCGTCCATGCGCTCGCGCAGCGGCGGCAGATGGATGGGGAATACCGCCAGCCGATAGTAAAGGTCTTCGCGGAATTCCTGTTTGGCGACCCGCTTTTTCAGATCGGCGTTGGTCGCTGCCACCACTCGCACATCGACCTTCAGATTGTCGTTGCCGCCGATACGCTGTACCTCGCCCTGCTCGAGGAAACGAAGAATTTTGCTTTGCAGAGACAGTGGCATGTCCCCGATTTCGTCGAGGAAAAGCGTTCCCCCGTGGGCCGCATGAATCCGCCCAATGCGCGACTGCACCGCGCCGGTAAAGGCTCCTTTGGTGAACCCAAACAGCTCGGCTTCGAGCAGCGTTTCCGGAATCGCCGAGCAGTTCACCACCACGAACGGCTGATTTCTCCGCGGGCTGATCAGGTGAATTTCCTGAGCGATCAGATCCTTGCCGGTTCCGCTCTCGCCCGTTACCAGCACCGTCGTGTTGCGAGCGGCCACCATGCGCGTCACGCGGAAAGTGCGCCGCATCGGCTCCGAATTCCCGATCATCCCGCGCAGCTTGACCCGCTCGTCGACAACGTCCAGCAGACTGTGGGGCAGCACCGGCGGCATCGTGCTGGTGGTCGTGGCCGGAATCCGATTCACTACATCCGCGAGTTTGACCGACACCGCCGTGGGTGAGGAGCTTCCGATCAGCAGCTGTCCGGTATGCGAATTCAGCATCAGGACCTGCGTCGCCGGGAAGCGGTCTCTCACGATCGCGTTAAAGCCGTCCGCCTCGAGGTCCGGCAGCAATGGATCCAGCAACAGCACGCCTTCGGCTCCCTGCTGGCGCAGCAGTTCCAGCGCGCCCGCGCCGCTCGAGGCCTCGAAGACCTGCCATCGCGGCGGGGTCAGCCTTTCCTGGAGATTCTGCCGCAGCTTCGAGTTCGGACTGACAACAAATACATCGATGGGCAGCCGGTCTTCAAACCGATCAGACCGGACAAGGGGCGTGGCCATTGCAACTACCTCAAAACGATCCGCAATGCGGTCGTAAAACGGAAAAGGCACCGATGTGGGATCGGCAATATCGTCGCGGCAAGACCCGAAGCAACGGAGAGCGATGGTGTCAGGCGGTGACGAAGGCTAAAGCGAGCAAGTGTAATCGTTTTAACTAATGTGTTTGGTCTGATGCCATCCTGTCTTGCGCTGGGCCGTTATCGTCGAGCGGCAGGGCCAGCGAAAAACAAAATGGATCTTCTCGAAAGTCATAGGTGCCATGCTGAGTGGTGATGTTGGCCACGGCAAGAGAAAGACTGAGCCGGTCGGAGGAACTCATCCTCTTGCCGTGGCGGCGGCTGTTCTGAAACTTAAGCTGCATAAATCCTGGATCGCAGGAGGTGTGTAACTCAATCACATCGCCGCGCGCGGCGGTTGCACCGGCCATCCTCAGCACGGCCACCAGAGCGTGTACGGTTCGCTGAGCGTCACCCAGAACCGGCGCCCACTCGACGGTGTTCGCCACCGCGAATCCAACCCCCGAGCTGTGCAGCTGCGCTCGCTGATCGTCGATCATCGGCGCCAGCAGTTCCCACACATCGAACCGGGCGCGGTCGGCCTCAATCACCCGTGTCGCCACAAGGTCCTGCACGCTGCCAAACAATGTGCATGCGCGCTCCACCTGGGCGCACCAGGTTTCGATGTAATGACGCTGGTCGACCGCCTGCATCCGCGGCATCGTCAGCACCTCGCTCGCCGCGCGCAGCACGCTCAGCGGCTGTGCCAGGGCGTGCAGCCCGTTCAGCAGATCCTTGCCAAATGGATCCTGCGGGCCAAGACACGGATCGGCCGGATTCACGCCCACGGGTTCCTGCTCCCGCGCGCCCTTATGCATCTGCATCGCGAAGCTCATATCCGAATCCGCGGATGGTGTGCGTCAGACGGCGCTCTCCCGGGCGATCCACCTTGTCGCGCACATATTTCATGTACACATCCACGATGTTCGTGGAGGGTTCGGCCGGCATATTCCAGACTTCCTGGAGCAACGTGGCGCGTGAGACCGGCCGCCCGGCGTTGCGCATCATCACATCGAGGATGGCGAATTCCCGCGGCGTCAGATCGATCCGGCGTCCGTTGCGCTCCACTCGCCGCTCCTCGCGCAGCAGAGTCAAGTCTCCGATTTTCGAGCAATTCGGAACCACGCCGGAATTCCGCCGCATCAGAGCCTGCGCGCGCGCCAGAAGCTCGAGCAGCGAGAACGGTTTGGTCAGGCAGTCATCCGCCCCGCTGTGGAAAGCGTTTACTCTGTCTTCAACCCGGCTCCTCGCCGTGAGCACCAGAACGGGCAGCCGCGGATGCGTCGGCCGCATGTGCTCGATAAGGCTGATCCCATCCATCTTCGGAAGATTCAGGTCGAGGATCAGCAAATCGTAGCGCTGCTTTTCCATCAGCACGCCCAGCGCTTCTTCGCCATCGTGAGCCAGCTCCACGATGAAGTTTTGGCTCTCGAGTTCGGCGCTCAGAAACCCCGCAAGGGTCGTGTCGTCTTCAACGATCAGAACGCGGCGGCCGGCGAAAACATGGGCCGTGCTCGCTTTGCCGGTCTTCTTCTCCCGGCTCTGAAGTGCAATGTTGGCGTCCAGAGGGGGTGCATCGGCCTCAGGAGAAGGGAAACCTGTCGTGCAGTCGTTCATGTACAGCCTCGGCTAAAAGGGTCGACCTGAGTACGGAAGTGTTCAGGTGTTTCAAAAAAGGAACGGTGAGGGTCATTCAATGCGAGAGGCGAACGCACAGCAATACATATTCTGCGTCACAGCTTATTGACTTCTCAGTTATATCCGGTGCTGCGGTTCGTCCCACCAGCGTTCGGCGTCGCTGCTGCCGAGGTCATCTCCGCTGTCAGTAACCAATAGGTAAACGATCTGACTGTTACCGCTTACATGCGTTTCCCCGGCACAGGGAACCCCTCGCAGTCTCATCGCAGGCGTCGCTTCAACTGCCATATTGCAAAGGGTGTTCCAACAAATGCACGAAAAACCTGCCCATCCGCTTCATCCCGGTTATGCGAAAACTGGCTCGCGCGCCGCTCTCCGCTCACCCAGCCGGGTAGAGAGAGTAACAGGCCGCCCGGTCCCGTTTGGCCATGAAACTGAATAGTTAACATTAATGTATCGATCAATATGTCAATCGATACTAACGAGCCGGCCCGAGTTAAACAAATTTAAACCGTGACGTTCGTACCGGATTTCCCATCGTATTCCCCTCTCTGCCATGCCAATCCCACTCCCTGGTGATCCCATCCGTCCCTAATCTGCCAGTTTTTCCCCACGGTGGACCGTCACGTGCATCGCACGTCCCCGCCTTCGCGACTCAGCAAAGTTACGTCCACCAGCCCCAGGGTCCCGCCTCGAAACTCGCACGATATACTTCTCGGCAGAATCACCCCCGGATCATGCAGAAATTCACCTACCGCGCTCCACGCTACGCCGTCGATCTTCCCGTCGAGCTCACCACGGAAACTGCGACGCTGCGCGGGCGCTGCAAAGAAATCAGCAAAGACGGCATGCGCGTCGAGCTGGGAGAACCGTTGCCGCCGGACTTCATCGGCACCGCCTCGCTCACCTACCTGAACATCGCCCTCCGCCTCCGCGTCTCGCTTGCCCACACCGGCGCCGAGCGCGACGGCGTGAAGTTCATCTTCGAGTCGCAAAAAGAGCGCGCCGACGTGGCCCGCCTGGTCGCCGTCCTGGCAGCCCGCACCCAAACACCCGGCCCCAAACTCGTCGAGTAGCCGCTACTTTCCTGGAGGAGGCGCGACCGGCGGCGGTGTAGCCTGCGCCACCGATGCCGGTGCCGGCGGTGCAGCGGTCGTTGGCACGGCCGCAGGCGCAGTCGAAGTTCCAGGCGTCCCCGCAGGAGCAGGCGGCTTGTCCGCCGCATTCTGACTCGTCACCCCGCTCGGCAGCGGAACTTCCGAGCCACCCTGCACCTGGTACTGCACGATCAGCGAGATTCTCCGGTTCGACGGATCTTCAGGATGCAGCGGCAGCCGCGGCCTGCGATCCGCAAAGCCCCGCACCTGCGAAATCTGATCTGGACGAATCCCCTCCGCCTGCATCAGCCGCCGCGCCTCGTTCGCGCGGTCCGACGAGAGATCCCAGTTGTCGTAGTCCTTCCGCGCGGTATACCCCATCGAGTCGGTGTGCCCCTCGATGGAAATGTTGTTGGGCAGCCGCCCCAGTTCCCCCGCCAGCAACTTCAGCAAACTGCGCAGCGCCGGTGTCGGCTTGTCGCTGCCCAGCTCGAAAAACGTGCCGTTCGGCGCCTCCATCAGCTCGATGCGCAATCCTTCCGGCGTAATCGTGATCTCAATCTGGTTCTTCAGCTTGTCGGCCTGATCGAGGTGATGAATCGACTGCAGCAGCTGATCCTTCAGCTTCGACATGTCCTCTTTTTTGAGCGCCACATACTCATCGGCGCCATTCTTGTTCGTGCCCACCACCTTGGCCGTCCCGCGCGGATCGCGAAAATATCCGCCCACCGCTTCCTGCACCTGCTTGCTCGCGTTCAGCATCCACAGCACGATAAACAGCGCCATCATCGCCGTCACAAAATCGGCGTAAGCCACCTTCCACGCGCCGCCATGGTGGCCTCCATGCGCCTTCTTCTTTTTAACGATGATGATCTGCGCTGGCTCGGGCACGATGTGTCCTCTTTAAACTGCAGGAACAGCTTCAGCAGCGCCTGCCCCTGCCGGCGCATCGTCGCGCTGGCGGCAGGCTGCTTCCACCTCAGCAAAGCTCGGGCGAACCGTCTCCGGAATCGCGCGCCGCGCCGCCTCAATCGCCAGCGATGGCGACATGCCCTTGATGAACGACAGCATCACCACCCGCAGCACATGAAAGTACGCGTGCTCGTCCTCCACCAGCTTGGCCATATTCGACGACAGCGGTCCCACCACTCCGTAGCACAGCAGGATGCCCAGAAACGTTCCCACCAGCGCCGCGGCAACCTTGTGTCCAATCTCTTCCGGCGGTCCGCCCAGCGCGCTCATCGTCACCACCACGCCCAGCACCGCGGCCACAATGCCCATGCCCGGCAGCGAATCGGCCACCGTCGAAAGCGCCGCAACCGGCTGCGATGCCCCAATGTGATGGACGTCCATATCCAGCTCCATCATCTGGTCCAGATCGAACGGCGTCGCGCCCCCCGTGATAGCCATACGCAGCGTGTCACACACAAAGTCGCGCACGTGATGGTTCTTCAAGAAGTCCGGATACTTCGAGAACACCGGGCTCTTCTCCGGCTCCTCAACGTCGGCCTCGATGCCCACCATGCCGTCTTTGCGAGCCTTCTGGTAGAGCTGGAACATCATCTTCAGCGTCGAGGTGTAGCGAGCCTTCGAAAACTTCGATCCGCCCAGCACCCCGGTCAGCCCGCCGAAAATCTTCTTCAGAACCGACAGCGGATTGGCAGCCAGCATGGTGCCCAGCGCGGCGCCGCCGATGATGATGAACTCCGAGGGCTGCATCAGGACGAGCAGCGGCCCCTTCTCCATCAGGAACCCGCAAAGAACCGCGGCAAAAACGATCAGAATGCCGATGATCGCAAACATGAACCAGCTTCCCCCGGAACCACCTGAATCCGGGTCCGCAACCGGCAGCGCGGTTCGCCCGTTGATACAAAAAGTGCTGGTCCTCTATCGGCACATCGGGGCTGGCATTCCAGAGGCGCAGCCCAAAGCATTGAAAATTATTGGGATCGGGGGCTTGTACAGAGCCTTGTCCTGCGTCGCCCGAAATGTCCAAACCTAAGCTGCTTGGGTTAAGATGAAACGCGGGCTCGCTGCGTGAGGGAATTCATGGGCAAACATAAGGTTGTGACGACGGATGCCGAGATCGATCGCGCCCTCTCGCGGGCCAGTGCTTTGGAGGGTGAGCCTCGCGTCGTTTCGGTGGAGTACAGGCCAGGCGCGGGTCTGGATCTGCTGATTCTGAAGCTGGGCGATGGGCGCAGGGAGATCATTCCACGCGAAGATTTAGAGGGTCTTGCGAACGCGACCCGCGAGCAGGTGGCACGCGTCGAAATCCTGGGTCACGGCACAGGACTGCACTGGCCGGAGCTCGATGTCGACCACTACGTTCCAGGACTGCTGAAGCATATTTATGGAACGCAGCGCTGGATGGCGGAAATTGGCCGGAGCGGCGGGTCAGCAAGGAGCGCAGCGAAGCGGAAGGCTTCGCGGGCGAATGGGCTCAAGGGTGGACGCCCGAGGCGGAAGACGCTAGCTTCCGTCGGCTGAGGGGCATTCCCTTCGCAGCTGGATCTTATTACCGCTTGGCGCTCAGGGTTTTCCACCTCCAGCACTGCTTGTCCTCGATATCCACATCCATAACCTTTGCCAACTTCTGCCCTACACTAGGTGCAAGCGAAAAGACCGGGCCCCAGAGGGGAAGAAATCAGATGCTAACCGAAGAGATCGCCAATGCCCAACGGCTTGTTAGAACAGACGCTTATCAGATGTCAATCGGTGAAGTTGTCAGCATGTACGAAAACAAAGAGATCATCATCAACCCCGAATTTCAGCGCCTCTTCCGCTGGGACATTAGCCAAAAGTCGAAACTCATCGAATCACTACTTCTCGGCATACCGTTGCCTCCTATCTTTGTGTTTGAGAGGGAGAACGGCAGTTGGGAATTGATTGATGGCCTGCAGCGAATGTCCACAATCCTGGAATTCATGGGCAAACTTCGCACATCCAAGGGGTCCGAACCCCCGTCAGTACTGGAGGCGACAAAATATCTCCCTTCGCTGCACAATGCCGTCTGGGAGACCTCAGAGCTAATACTAGACGTCCAAATAAAGGATCAGAACGAATTAGACAAGGCGCAACAATTGTCGATCCGACGCGCAAGGATCGGAGTCGAGATACTCAAACGACCCAGCGATGACAAAACAAAGTACGACCTCTTCCAACGACTCAACGCCGGAGGAACTCAGGCGAACGCGCAAGAACTCAGAAACTGCATCATGATCATGGTCAACAGGGACTACTATCGGGCGGTCAAGGGCGCCGCCCGTGAAAGGACTTTTCGAGAAGTCGTTGCCGTAACAGATGACCAAATAGAACGTCAGCGGCACATGGAACTGGCCGTCCGATTTCTTGTGCACACCTTCGTACCGTACGATGGGAAACTGGACGTCGAAGAATATATTGATGACGGAATCGTTTCCCTCGCCGCCGTGGGTAACGGCAGTAAGGCAAAGAAACTGATTAACGACACCTTTGAACTATTGAAGCAGGCAGAGGGCAAAAATGCCTTGCGACGTTTCGAAGACGGCCACCACGTGGGTAAGGTCGGCCTCGTCGGGCTCGAAGGGATTGCAGTGGGCGTCGCAAAAAACCTACGAGCGATATCGGCCCTGCCTGATCCCCAAAAATTCGTTAGAGAAAACATTCGCAAGTTCTGGAGCCAGCCGGAGACGTCGACCTTTACGTCCCCAGGTCTTCGTGGCACGACACGAATTCAACGCACTGTTCCATTTGGCCGAACTTGGTTTCGCCCATGAGCAAGCCCTACACGGCGGTCGAGTTCTCCGCACTAATTACCGAGGACCGCGGTTGGCGCCTCAAGGAGATTTCCGACCTAAAAAATGCCGCGTCGACACCGGACATGAATCTGCGGCGCGTACTCCTCCGGTCATTGGTCGCGATCTGCTATGCCCACTGGGAAGGATATGTTCGATTTGCCGCACGTAAGTACCTCGAATACATCGCTCTACGCAGACTGCAATACAAGGAGCTCGACCGCCAGTTCGTCCGCAATTATTTCCTGCCTAGGCTTGCTGCGCTCTCCCACTCGAAGACCAGCATCAAGGAGCGTTGCTCCCTGCTAGACGAAATCCTCGACTCTTCAGGGCGTCGCTTCGCCAGGGCGAACGACGATCTCGTCAACACCAAATCAAACCTGAACTTCGACGTTTTTAGCGACATCTGTCGCGTGTGCGCAATACCGGCCGCCGCCGAGAGCGACAAGGCTCAGTTCGTCGACGTCATCCTATTGAAGCGCAGAAATGAAATCGCTCACGGCGAAGACACCTTCGTGGAACTGCAGGACGCCGACGTGCTCTCCAATGAAACAATAGCGATGATGCGAGCCTTCGGCGACGCATTGGAGAACCAAGTCGTCTTGGGCAGTTATAGATCTTCCGCTCTGGCCGCAGCGAGGCCTGTTTAAAATCTGTCAACCCCCACACCTCTTCACTGAAGTAATGGCCCCACATTCCAAGCCACTTACACGCCAAACCACCCCCGGATTGTTGGCACTACTTTCGTCCTGAACCTGATATACTGAACTTATAGATAGAAAAAGAAAAAAGCCTCGCGCGAGCGAGGCTTTTTCTGTTCCCAGCCGACTGGCTACCGGCTCCGGGTTCCCAGCTGCTTTTTGAACCGACCGAAACCTTCACAAAATGCCACCTGCTAAGTGTCGCATTCAGCATGATTTAAGCTTGCCTATTTTCAGTAACTTGCGTCGCTTTCCATACGAAACTGTCAGCGAATCATACACTTGCCGAAAAGAAGGGGGGTAGGGGACTCAACGGTTCGCGCAGGGCGGGGTTAAGGTTCATCGAAGCGGCCGAAACCCGGACAAAATGCCACCTGTTAAGTGCAGCATTCAGCACGACTTAAAGTTGCCTCTTTTCAGCAACTTGCACCAATTCTAACCAGAAGCTGTCGGGAATCATACACTTGCCAAAAAAGGGGGGGGGTGGGGTCAGCGAAATCACGCAGGGCAGGGTTAAGGCGCATCGCAGTTGCTCGTCACATCACGGAAGCCTCGGTTGACATTCAACCGATCCGTTCTTACAGTGAGGCATCCAGTCTTCACACTTCCGTCACCGAGCAATCTCCTGAACCCAAACACCTGAGAGTTGGTTGAAAAGGGGGGTAGCGATGCATTCCACCTTGATGAGGCCCGCGTGTTTCCCGAATAGCCGGAAACGCACTGCAATCCTGGCTGCAAAAACCTGGTTGTCTCTGGCGATCGCGTTCGCCCTGGCGTTTGTCCTGTGTCCTGGCTTGCAGGGCCAGGCGCGAGGCAGCTTCTCCGGAAACATCGTCGATAAAGCTGGATCGGTTGTGCCTGGCGCGTCCGTCACGGTCACCGCGCAAGCCACCGGGCAGGTTCGCGCCGTCAAGACGGATGCCAGCGGACATTACGATGTTCCTCTGTTGCCGTACGGAACGTACAACGTCCGCGTCGATGCCACCGGCTTCCAGAGCACCGAGACCAAAGATCTGGTGCTGCAGGTGGACGAAGCGCGGGAACTCGACTTTACGCTCACGCCCGCAACGGTCGTCACCACGGTGACGGTATCGGGCGCTGCCGTCGCGGTCGAAACCGCCAATCCTTCTCTTGGCCAGGTAATCACGTCGCAGGAAGTGGCGCAGCTGCCGCTGAATGGCCGCGACTTCGTGCAGCTGGCGACACTAACGGCAGGCGCAACGGCGGAGACCAATCCCAACAGCTTCTTCACCCAGGGAAGCGACAGCGAGGTCGCCGCGCGCGGATCGTTTTCGTTGTCGGTGGGCGGCTCAAGGCCGAACAGCACCGACTGGCTGCTCGATGGAGTCGACAACAACGAGCTGACCGCGGGCGGAATGGGCGTGTTCTCTTCCATCGATGACATCCAGGAGTTCAAGGTTCTCACTTATACCTATTCCGCCGAATTCGGCACGCGCGCCGGACCGACGGTTCTGCTCTCCACCAAATCGGGCACGAACAATTTCCATGGATCGCTGTTCGAGTTTGTCCGCAACACCGATCTCGACGCGAAGGGCGACTTCGACACCACAACGCCGAAGTTCAACCTGAACCAGTTTGGCGGTTCTTTTGGCGGACCTCTTCGTCGCAACAAAACCTTCTTCTTCGTCGATACCGAGCAGAAGGATCAGCGCGAAGGAATCACTTTCACTGGTCTGATTCCATCGCTGGCCATGCGTACCGGCGACTTTTCAGCCGATCCGTTTGGCAATCCTGTCAGCGGCCTGGTCATTGCCAATCCGAATATGGTGAGCGCTGCGGATCCTTATTTCCAGTGCGACTCATCCGGAAATCCGATTCCAGCCAATCCGGACGGAAGTCAGACAAAGGGCACCGACTGCAACAAGATTCCCGCCAACCTCATCAACAGCGTCGGTCAGGGCATGATCAACATTTATCCGACGCCCAACGCCAGCAATTCCAGCTCCGGATACAACTACGTCAGCGAGCCGGTCCGCAAGCTGAACGAAACCAAGTTCGATATTCGCCTCGACCAGACCTTCTCCAATGCCGACAGCGCATTTGCGCGCTTCAGCTACGACCAGGCATTCTCGTTTGTGCCAGGCGGCGCACCAGGGCTTGCCGAAGCCAACGCCTTCGGCAGCAATGAGAACCTCATCAATCACGCGCGCAACGTCGGCATCGGCTGGAGCCACGTGTTTTCGCCCACCACGCTCAACCAGGCGACTGTGGGCTACGACCGCATCTTCGACTACATCGACTCGCTGGGCAACTTCACCTGCGCATCGGCCAAGCTGGGAATTCCTGGCGCCGATCTGGGCTGCTCCGCCAGCGGTTCTCCGATCGCCAGCGACTTATATAGCCAGGGTTTGGTTTCCGCCGAAGTTTATGGCGGCTATTGGTCGCTCGGCGATCGCGGCTACTCGCCGTTTCAGGGCGGAACCGACATTTACTCGTTCAAGGATGTTCTCGACCTGATCCGCGGCAAGCATGAGATTCGCACCGGCCTCGATTTCCGCGACAACCAGATGAATGTCGGCACAGAAGAATTTCAGGACGGCTTCTGGCTCGTCGGCGCCTTCGGAGATTTCACCGGTGCCGGCGTCGTTCCCGGCAACTCCGAGGCCGATCTGCTGATGGGCATGACTGGCGGAGCTATCCACGACCAAACCTATTACGGTCCCACAACTGGCCGCCGCTGGAAGATCTACCGGCCTTTCGTCGAGGATGACTGGCGCGCCACTCCATCGCTCACGCTCAACCTCGGCTTGGCGTGGGATATGACCACACCCATCACCGAGATCCATAACCGGATGTCGGATTACATCCCTCAGACCGGACAGCTTCTGATCGCGGGCCAGAACGGGGTCAGCGATTCAGCGGGTATCAATATGTATTGGGGCGCGCTCGAACCTCGCGTCGGACTCACCTGGAAAGTCCTCGGCAGCGACAAGACCGTGCTTCGCCTCGGCTTTGGCATCTATCACGATTCGTCCTGGAACCAGGGCGCGCAGGGCCTGTGGCAAAATCCACCAGACCTCGGCGAGTCCGATCAATTCCCAGCTACGTTTTCTACCGGCTGCGCCTTTGCGACTTCTTACTGCGCCACCACGCTTGGACAGACGCCCGAGTTGAGCTTTACCACTTCCACCGGCTTTCCGCTTCTTCCCACTCCGCAAACTGTGGCCACTTACCCGGGAACGTTCGTCTACCAGCCCCGGAATTTCCAGCCGGGCAGGGTCCACCAATATAACGTTAACGTCGAGCGCCAGTTGCCTGGCAGCATCGTGCTCACCGCCGGCTACGCCGGTTCAACCGGCGGCCATATCCTGGTCATCGGCAACGACCTCAACACCAGCAGCCCTTCGGCTTGCGGTACCGCCGGCTACACGCTCGGCTGCCTGCCCGGTGGCGCTCCCTACATTTATCCCTACAACCCTGCAAACTATAATGCGATCCTGCTCTACGGCGATGTGGGCACAACCCATTACAACTCCCTGCAAATCAAAGCGGAAACCAAGACGCCGAAGCATGGTCTCTACGCGCTGGTTGCTTACACTTACTCGCACACTTATGACAATGGTTTGTCCGACGGTCTGGGATCGGAGTTAAGCGCCCCTTATTTCCCACTGCCCAACTGGCAGAATCTCGACTGGTCGCTCTCGCAGATCAATCTCAATCAAAGCTTCACTGCCAGCATCCTCTATAACCTGCCTTTTGGAAGAGGCAGGCAGTTCGGGTCCGGCTGGAACACCGCCACCAACGCGGCTCTCGGCGACTGGCAGGTGACGCTCATCGAAAGGATATCTTCCGGGTTCCCGGTTCCGCTGATCGACAGCAACAACCAGTCGGGCACTACCTTCAATACCGGCGGCGACGACTACAACTACAACCGGCCCGACCGCGTGGCGAGCTGCAATCCCTATTCCGCCAACCACAGCCATTACCAGTGGATCAACTCATCCTGTTTCGTCGCTCCTACTCCGGGCGAGTTGGGCAATGCACCACGTGTCCCCGTCAGCGGACCGGATTTCGTTAACTCCGATTTCTCGGTAATCAAGGACTTTCCTCTGCCACGGGAAGTAGGTTTGAACTTCCGCGCGGAGTTCTTCAACCTCTTCAACCATCCGCAGTACGGCATGCCGATTAACGATATTAACCAGCCAGGATTCGGCTCAGTGAACTCAACCGTCAACAATCCACGGTTAGTGCAGCTGGCTATGAAGCTAACGTTCTGATTGAGGCCGGTTCGGTAGCGTTGGGACGGACTTACGCTGGGCAGGTGAAGGTGCCTTGTAGCTGCGCGGCGACCAGTTCGGCGACGACGGGCTTTGAGAAGTAGTACCCCTGAATTTCGTAGCACTGATGGGCGCGGAGAAACGCAAGCTGCTCCTTGTTCTCGACGCCTTCGGCGAGCACGCCCAGGTTGAGCGCTTTCGCCATATTGATGATGGCGGTGGTGATGGCCGCGTCGTCGGCATTGGCGGCGACATCCTGGACGAAGGAGCGGTCAATCTTGAGCCGGTTGACCTTGAACTGGCGCAGGTAGCCGAGACTGGAATAGCCGGTACCGAAGTCGTCGATGGCCATCTTGACGCCCATTTCGCGGAATTCCTGGACCATAGTGAAAACCACGTCGGCGTTGGTGAGCAGCGAGCCTTCCGTTAGTTCGAGCTCGAGGTATTTGGGCTCAAGGCCGGAGTCGACGAGGACGCGGCGAACCAGATCGCCGAAGTGGCGATGGCGGAACTGGACCGCGGAAACGTTGACGGAAACCGGCACGGCGGGCAGGCCGGCGATCTGCCACTCGCGCGCCTGCGAGCATGCGGTACGGAGCACCCATTCACCAATGGGAACGATGAGGCCGCTGTTCTCAGCCACGCCGATGAACTTGTCGGGAGGCACGAGACCGAGCTGCGGATGACGCCAGCGCAGCAGCGCCTCGAGACCCATGACGGCGCCGGTGCGGATATCGACCTGGGGCTGATAGACAAGGAACATCTCGTTGCGTTCCAGAGCGAGCCTCAGGCCGTTTTCCAGCTTCAGACGCTCGAGGATCTCGCGGTTCATCTCCTCGGAGAAGAAGCGAAATCCGTTGAGACCTTGTTGCCGCGACGAATACATGGCAACGTCGGACCTTTGCAGCAGAGCAACGCCATCGCTCGCGTCGCGGGGAAAGATGCTGACGCCGATGTTGCACGAGACATTGATGGCATGACCGAGGAAGGAGAACTCGGCGCCAAGGGCCGCGATAACGCGCTCAACGACACGTTCCACACCGGCAACATCCTGGAAGTCAGGAAGAATGACGGCGAATTCAGGGCCGGCAATGCGCGCCACGGTGCTTTTGGCGCCGGCTGCGGCTTTGATGCGCTCGGCGATTTCCTGGAGGAGGCGGTCGCCGAAGGCTTCGCCCAGCGAGTCGTTGATGATCTTGAACTGATGGAGTTCGAGCAGCAGGAGAGCAACCTGACTGTGCCTGCCGCGCGCTGCGTCCAGCACCTGCGTGAGCCGCTGTTCGAAAAGGGCGCGATTGGGTAGGTGCGTGGTTGGATCGTAGTAGGCGAGGGTCTTGATGCGCTCCTCGTTTTTCCTGCGCTCGGTGATATCTTCGGCGGTGCCTTCGTAGTAAGCGGTTTCATCGGAGTCACTGCGAACGGCGCGAATATTGAGGCGCACCCATTTGCGTGCACCATCGCGGCAACGAATCCTGGTCTCGATGCCGCAACCCACTGAACTGGAGTCAGCGGAACTGGCCAGCTGAGACCACGAGCCCGCGCTGGCGAGCGCCACACTGACGTCGTTGACCTCCGCCAGAAGCTGTTCGGGCGATTCGTATCCGCAAAGAAGCGCCATCGAGCGGTTCATCTTGAGCGGGCGGCCATCGGCGGCAATCTGGAAAACGCCGAGGGGCAGATTTTCGAAGACGCTGCGGTAGCGTTCTTCTGACTCGCTCAGCTCCTGAGTGCGTTCTTCGTAGCGAATCAGCAGCCGATGGATAGGTTCAAGCGCGTCGTGCCAGACGTGTTCGACGAGGCGGTTGCGCCGGCGTTCAACGAAAGGGCGTGATCCTGGATCTTCGGCGGGCGCGACAGCTTCGCAGCTGAAGTTCGGAGCGTGCGTATGCGGCCCGGAAATCTCCTCCGATGACGCTGCGGGCGCGGGCCGGCCTAAATGCATGACCCCATATCGGCTCCGCGGAGAAAAATTCCAGCATGAATCGTGCGGGCGGCTGGTTACTGGAGGTCGGCAAACCCTGTACCAGTGCCGTGCGAAGTAGGCAAAAGCTGCCCAGCAGCTTCGTTCTCAAAACGCCTGTGATGCCCTAAATGCATTTCTTGTGAATGCGGAGACGCGATGGGTGCAGGCCATCCTATGGCCGCTGGCGTGCATATTCTCTCGCTGAATCGCTTTCTTCAGGAGAGGCACGATGCACGGCATTCTTCCCACTGCTAATTTGTTCACCCAGGCTGTTTCGCAAATCGCCAACGGACTCGCCAACCGCGCGTCGTCGCAGGTAAAGAGCTTCGAATCGGATTTGCAGTCGGGCGACATGAACGGCGCGCAGTCATTTCTCACCTCGCTGCGCCAGAAACTGGGTACTGCGGTGTCCACGCCAGCGGGCGCTGCGACATCCGCGCAGATCACGCAGGTGAGCAATGACCTGACCGCCGGAAACCTGACCGCCGCGCAGAGCGATTTTTCCAATCTTCAGCTCGGCCTATCGGCGGCGAAGCATCGCCCAGGCCAGCCGGAGAACCGTGGCAGCGCCAATCCGCCAGCCGCCATTTCCGGGAATGCGTCTTCTCCTTCCACGGCGTCCCAATCCGCGCTGGCGGCACTGCAGTCACCCAGCGTTCTGCAGCAAGAAGCGTTCAACAGCGCGCTGAATCTTTCTCTGCCCGCGAGTCTTCCTTCTCTGTCCGTCAATTCGTAGCACGGGGCGCGCCCTCGCACTGGTCTGGAATCGACAGCCCTCTCTGCCGATAGAAGACCGTCGTTCGATCGCGGGGAGAATTGTGGATAAGAGCACCGTGGGCGGGATACTCGTCGCGCTGAGCGGCATTGCGCTTGGACTAGTCCTGGAAGGCGGCAAACTGGCGCAGGTGCTTCAGCCGACGGCGGCGCTGATTGTGCTGGGCGGGACCCTCGGCGCGGTGATGGTGCAGTTTCCAATGCGCATTCTCACCCAGGCCGTCGCACAACTGAAAAATGTGTTCTTCGATCCGGCGCCCGAGCCCGATTCCATGGTGAAGGACTTGCTGAGCTATGCGTGGAAGGCGCGCAAGGAAGGCATCCTCTCGCTGGACAGCGAACTGGCCAGGATCCAGGATCCATTTTTAAAGGAAAGCCTGATGCTGGCGATCGATGGCGTCAACGCCAAAGACCTGCGCAGGATGATGGAACTCCAGCTGGATTATCGCGGCGAAAAAGAGGAGCGGGTACCGAAGGTATTTGAGGCCGCCGCCGGATTCTCGCCCACCATCGGGATTATCGGCGCAGTCCTCGGACTGATCCAGGTGATGCAGCACCTGCAGGACATCAACGAGGTGGGGCGCGGTATCGCTGTTGCGTTCGTCGCCACTATTTACGGCGTAGGCGCGGCGAACCTGCTGTTTCTGCCCTGTGCCGGCAAGTTGAAGATTCGCATCCGCGAGCGGCAGGTGATCCAGGAGATGACTCTGGAGGCGGTGCTGGCGATTGTTGAGGGCTCGAATCCACGCGCTCTGGAGAAGCAACTGGTCGGGTGCCTGGAAGCGGCGCCGAAAGGCAAGCCTGCCCAAGGGCCGGTCAATGCGGCGGTGAGAAGGGTTGTCGCTCAATGAGGCGCGGACGGCGGCGACACGCGGAAGAGCACGTTAACCACGAGCGCTGGCTGGTTTCTTACGCGGACTTCATCACGTTGCTGTTTGCGTTCTTCGTCGTGCTGTTTGCCTCGGTCTATCACGACAACCAGTCGATTATTAAGCTTTCGCATGCCATTCACGCGGGATTTACAACGTTGGGAGCCTTTTCCGGCGGGTACGACGAAGGCAATGCGCCTTCAGGGCCGAACCAGGCAGCGCCGGTGCCCGCGCCGGCTGAGACCGAACAGGCCATCGCCGCGGCGCAGCCCGATCTGGCTGAGTTGCGCCATGAACTGGAGTCGGCCATGGGCGACGAGCTGAAGAAAAACGAGGTGCATCTGCGCGTGACGCCGGAGGGGTTCGTCATTAGCCTGCAGGAACTGGGCTTTTTCGACAGCGGGCAGGCCGATTTGTTGCCGGGCGCGGCGGCCAAGATTCAGCGCATTGCGAAGATCCTGTCGCGACATGGCCTCGATCTGCGCGTGGAAGGTCACTCCGATAACCAGCCGATCCACAACGCGCAGTTTGCCAATAACTGGGAGTTATCGACGGCGCGCGCGATGAATGTGCTTTTGCTGATCGTGAGTGACTCGGATTTCGATCCAACGAAAATCTCTGTTGCCGGATACGCGCAGTATCGCCCGATTGCCGACGACTCAACGCCGGAAGGGCGAAGGCTCAACCGGCGCGTGGATCTGGTGGTTGTCGGGAGCACACCTCCGCCATCTTCGCGGTTATCCTCTGGACCATCCGCGAAGCCGTCTGCCGACACTCCGCAACACTGACTCACTAGTCAACCCGATTGTCACCAGTTGGTAGTTTCGCCCGTGCGGGAACGCTCCCGCTCAGTGTTCATCGATGTCTGCAACTTATGTGTCACTCGCTTCGGCACTGTTGGAGCATAGAGCGAGATTCTGTAACTGACGCAGTTGTGAATCCAGTGGGATTAACACATTGGTAACCCGAAATTTTTTACTGCGGGGCTGGAATTCCGCGAACCAGCCGCCGATAGATTGCGGGTAATCACCACCTGCTCCTCGGAAACAATTCTGGACGCCCTTAAGAAAGGCGGTCGGTGCAGGCGGAATTTGACACAAGGAGCTATCGAGCCATGAGCATCACCGTACTGAACAACATTTCTTCGCTGGTGGCAGAAAATGCCGTCTCCAGCACGCAAGCTAACCTCCAGAACACCCTCCAGCAGCTGTCCACCGGTCTGCGCATCAACTCCGGTGCTGACGATCCGGCGGGTCTTTCCATCGCAGAAGGTCTGGGAGCCAACATCTCAGCCCTCACCCAGTCCAGCCAGAACGCGACCGACGGCATCGGCCTCCTGCAGACCGCCGATGGCGCACTCTCGCAGGTGACCACCATCCTCAACCAGGCGGTGACCATCGCGACGGAAGCTGCCAATGGCGGCCTTTCGTCCAGCCAGTCGTCCGCTCTGAACACCGAATTCTCTTCGATCCTGAACGAGATTAACCAGATCGGATCGACCACCAACTTCAACGGGACATCGGTATTCTCAGCGACCACGCCGACGTTCTACTCCACGCAGGGTTCGGCCGGCTCGCCCCTGGCCACGACCACGGATCTGACCAACGGCAAGGAAGTCACGATCCAGGATGCGGCAACGGGCGGAACGTTCGTCTTCACCGCCGGCGCCAGCTCCACGGTCGCCAGCCTGCAGACGGCGATCGCCAACGCAGTCACAGCCGGCACGCTGAGCGCGGGCACCAGCCTTTCGATCGGCACCGGCGCCAACGCGGGCCAGGTCGAGATCACCACGACCACCTCGGGTGACTCGCTCCAGGTTTCCACCAACGACTCCGTACTGGGCAGCTTCGCGCCTGCCGCTTCCAGCGGCAGCAACGCGACGACCTTCACCAGCGACGGCACCAGCGGCGGAGCCTACAACCTGACCACCAGCGTCGGAGCTCTGTCGTCCAGCGCTCTCGGGCTGAGCACACAGAACCTGAGCACCTCCTCGGCAGCGCAGACCGCGCTGACGGCGATCACCGCAGCCATCAACACCGTTTCGCAGAGCCGCGGTACCATCGGCGCCTCAGTGAACCGCCTGACCGCCGATACCGGCGTGGAGAACACCGAGGTTCAGAACCTGACCAGCGCACAGAACAACGTGCAAAACGCCAACATTGCCCAGGTTACGTCGAACCTGACGCAGTACAACGTCCTGGAACAGACAGGTTTTGCGGCCCTGCAGCAGTCGCAGTCGGCAGAGCAGAACGTCCTGAAGCTGCTCCAGTAACCACAACTCGAACCATAACGCCGGCGGAGGCGCCTTTTCGGAGGCGCCACCGCCCTTTTTTCACCTGAAGCCCTGAAAAGCGCTGCCCAAGGTGCCGATATTAGTGTGCCGCCAAGCGGCGCAGGATGATCGGCCCGGTTCCCCAGAGAGAAGCCAACCGGGGCAGAAGGAATAGGCACTTCCATGAGTTCTTCGTCGGCACTCAATTCGCTCCTGGGCTCGTCGAATTCCATCGACCTGAGCTCCATTCTCGAAGCTCTGACGGGCGCCTCCACACCTGGCATCGACGTGACGGCCGCGGTCAACTCTGCGGTAACCGCCGCCGAAGCCCCGGAAACGTATTGGGAAAACCAGGAAAGCACGATCAACAGTCAGGGCTCTGCCCTCACCCAGATCCAGACCGACGCCACCAATCTCGACAACGACATGCAGTCGCTCAACAGCCTTACTGGGCCGCTCTCGGCGACAACCGTGACTTCGTCCGACTCTAGCGTGGTAACCGGAACCTCGGTCTCCGGCACAGCTGCCGGCACCACCACCGTCGTCGTCAATAACCTTGCGGCCAGCGATTCCTGGTCCTCGGATGTCGTGGCCAGCTCCACGACGGCGCTGCCGGCTGGAACCCTCACCATCACCCCAGCGAGCGGCTCGGCGACCACCATCACCATCGGAAGCGGCGTCAACACGCTGAGCGATCTGGCCACCGCCATCAACGGCGACGATCTCGGCGTGACGGCGAATGTGATCACCGACGCCAATGGCGCGCGGCTATCGATCGTAAGCAACACTTCGGGCAGCGCCAACGACTTTACCGTCTCCTCGTCGAGCGCAAACTTCACAGAAGTTGTTCCCGGCGCAAACGCCTCGCTGACCGTCAACGGCATTTCGATCGCCAGCGCTTCCAACACCGTAACCGGCGTAGTGCCCGGCCTCACTCTGAATCTGCTGAACGCGGATCCCGGCACCCAGGTGGACCTGACCGTATCTCCGGATACTTCGCAGGTATCGACGGCCGTCAACCAGTTTGTTTCTGACTACAACACGCTGATCCAGGCTGTGAACGCGCAGTACGCGGATTCCAATGGTTCCGGCGAAGGGGTGCTGGCCACCGATCCTACTCTGCGCAATCTGCAGACCGCGCTCTTTCAGGCCGTCGACTACAGCTCTACGGGTTCCGGCACGGTATCGAGCCTGACGTCGCTGGGCATCACGGTGAACGATGACGGCACGCTGAGCGTGAATTCCTCGACGCTGAACAGCGCGCTCCAGAACAACTTCAGCGGCGTGCAGAGCTTCTTCCAGGGATCTGCGCTGAATGGTTTCGCCAACTCGCTTGACCAGCAGCTGACCAGCTTCACCGATCCCGGTGACGGCGCCTTTACTGTGGATCTGCAGAGCCTGAAAACGGAGCTTACCGGTTACCAAACCGACGTCACCAACTTCCAGAACAACGTCATTACTCCTCTGCAGACGCAGTTGCAGAGCGAGTACAGCAAGGCCGAAATCGCACTCCAGGAGCTGCCGGCCGAGATCAAGAACATCGACGCAGAGCTGGGCCTGAACAATAACTCCTCAAACGGCTAAAGCGTGGGGGATGAGCGGAGAAGACGATGGATTCGGCTGAATTTACATATCGGAGAACGGCGGCGAGCACCGGAGGCAGCGGCCTCGGTCTCCTGATCGCGCTCTACGATACGCTGGCCGGGGATTTGCGGCGCGCGGCGGATGCGCAGCTGAGCAACGACATCGAAAAGCGATGCCGGGAGGTGAACCACGCTCTGCTGGTGATCGCTCACCTGCAGGAGTGGGTCACACGAGGCACGGGCGGCGTTCTAAGTGAGCAGCTGACCGCCTTCTACACCTCGCTGCGACGCAAGGTGATGGAGGCGCAGGCAAAGCGGTCAGCGGAAATACTCGAAGACCAGATGGTGGAGGTTCTGAAGATTCGGGAGGCGTTTCAGGCTCTGGATATGCGTAACGCACCGCCCGCGCCCGAAATTATTCCGCCGGACAACAGGAAACAGAAATATCCCGGCGCCGAGCCAACCGAACTGGAACGCAGAAATTTGAGCTGGACCGCGTAGTCAGGGGAAGCACGCGGGGCAGGGGCGCGCAACCACGCGCCCCTTCTGTTTTGCCGAGAGAAGGCGGCTACGAGCTTCCGAGCCGAGAATCTGCGTTGGGAACTTACTGCGGTGGCTCGAGGAAATTGAGCAGTGTGGTCGGCAGCACCTTGGCAGCGGCGGCCAGGGCAGCGCTGTTGTCGGTCTCTGCCTGGCTCAGGTTCGTGGCCGCGGTCGCTTCGTTTACGTCGACGAGGTTGCTGGCTTGCGAGGTGAGCGTCACGGTGTCCTGCTGCAGCGCCGTTTGCTGATCGTTCAGCTGCGCTTCGGCGTTGCTGTAGAAGCCCTGCGCCTGGCTCAGCGAGTTGATGTGCCGAGGTGACCGACGTCGTGGCGCTCGCGATCGAGGAGCTGTTGCCGCTCTGGAGTGCCGAGAGCAAACCGCTGAGCGCGCCCAGGACGCTGTTAGTGGAACCGGAGAAGATTTGGCTGCCGGGAAGGTTCGTCTGAACGTTCAGGTTTTCACCCACGGCAACCGAGTTGGAATCGTTGTTACCGTTGTAGGCGTAGCCGGTCGAGGACGAGGAATCGGCCGTGTAGGGCGGCTGGTTGGTTACTGTTCCACCGAAGAGATAGTTGCCCGCGACCGACGTGTTGGCCAACCCGACCACGTTGCTCAGGATGCTCTGGACTTCCGTGGCCAGGCTCTGCAAGTCGGAAGCGGAATTGGTGCCGTTGGCGCCTTCGGTTCCCAGTGAGACTGCCTGCGTGAGTTGCGCCGCCACCGAGCTGAGGGCGGAGCCGGCGCTCTGCACGGTGCTCAGCAAGCTGCTGATGTTCTGCGTGTACTGATCCACGTCGGCGGTTTGGATGCTGTTCTGCACCATTTCTGCGGAGGCGACAGGATTGTCGGAAGGCTGGCTGACGCTCTTGCCCGTTGCGACCTGCTGCAGAGCGGTGTTGAGAGCCGTTTGGCTCTGGTCGATGTCGGCCATGATATCGGGAACGAGATTGGAATTGACGCGCATAACGATCAATAACTCTGCGTGGAGCCCATTTCGAGGGTCACAGTGCTGAGGAGCTGGACCGTGCTCACGATGCGAGCTGCCGCTTCGTAAGCCGTCTGGTACTGGATGAGGTTGGTGGTCTCCTCATCGATACTGACGCCGGAGACCGAGCTTTGCTGATTGGTGAGCTGCAGGATGTTCTGGCCGATGGCCGTGGACTGCGCGCTGGCGTTCGAGGCAGCGTTGCCCACCTGATAGACGATGTTGGCGTAAGCATTGGCGGCCGACTGGCCTGAGGGCAGATTGTTGGTGAGCGCAGCGGAAAGATTGGCGACGTTGCCGTTGCTGCCGGAGGAGCCGTCGGAACTGACGGCGACCTGCGAGCCGCTGGTGAGCGCCACGCTCAGGCCGGCGGCGGCGTCATTGGGATTTGTGGGCACGCTGAAGAACGCTTGCCCGGTGGTGCCGTTCGAGTTGTACCCCTGGGCCTGCGCGCTGTTGAACGCCGAAGCAAACTGGGTGGCCAGCGTATTGAGGGAACTGAGAAAGCCAGGAATGACATCATCGCGCATCTGGATTGCCCCGCCCAGCGTTCCGCCCTGAATCGAAGACGTGATGTTGTTGCCATTGGAGTCGAGCACCTGCTGGAATCCGTTGGTTCCGGTAGTGGTTTGCAGGCTGGAGCTCTGGCTCCCCATGACGAGGGGCGATCCGTTGGCCGTGGTGATGACTTCGCCTTCGCTGCTTTGCGAAACGGTAATACCGGTGAGCTGGGAAAGCTGCTGCACCAGCTCGTCGCGCTGATCTTCGATCGGTCCGCCGTTGTCGTCGGTCGCGGTGGTCGAGTTGAGCTGCGAATTGAGCGAGGCGATTTGCTGGCTGAGCGAATTAATCTGCGAGACAGTCTGCGTCACCAGCTGATCGGCATCCGATTGCGCGGAGGTGAGCCCCTGTGCGGTGGTGTTGAAGGACTGCGCCAGATTCTGGCCGGCGGAGATGACGCTCTGCTGTGCCGCGGAGTTGGTCGAGTTGGCCGACAACTCCGCAAGGCTCGATGAAAACGCGCTCAGGGTGCTGGCAATGTCGCTGCCGGAGCTGGCGAAGTACTGTTGGATTTGGTTGAGGCTCGAAGACTGTGCGTCCTGGCTCGATTGCGCCGAGGTCTGCTGCTGGATCTGCAGATTGAGCAGCTCGTCGCGCACGCTCTGAACGCCGTCGAGGGTAACGCCGCCACCGGAAACTGTGCCACCGGTGAGCTCATTCGGGTTCTCGCTCAGCTGGACGACTTCGCGCGTGTACCCTGGCGTGTTGGCGTTGGCGATGTTGTTGCTGGTCGCATTGAGCGCGGCCTCCGAGGCGTCGAGCGCCTGCATGCCGATGGCGAGTGTGTTGGTAATTCCGCCCATGTCGTCACACCTGGCAGGACAGAGTCCGTTGTTGCAGACCCTCGCCAGAAGCCTCCCGAAGTTGCAAGCGAAATGAGTTGAGCAGCGACGCCATCAGCGCCACCGACCGGCTGGAATGCTGGATCAGGCAGGAGTACCGCAGGTTGAGCTTTTGCAGCTCCGTGTTAGCGGCGCCGATCTGCGCGCGGAGAACAGGATCGATGGATTCCGCGGGGGTCGCGTCTTGCGGCGCGGGCGCGCTGAGTTCCTGGGCCAGATTGCTGAGTTGACCGCTCAGGACTTGCTGGGCGGCGATGCTGTCTTCGAGTTCACGGAGATTATTGGACGCGATGGCGTTCATGGCGCGCTCCAGCTCACGCGCGAGCGAGCGCAGGAGGGCGAGATGCTCTCCGGCTTTGGTGTTTCGGGTTTTTACGTCAGCCACGATCATGACTGGCAATCAGTCCTTGCGCTTCTACGCGCGCCTTTGCGGCGGGACGGCTGACGCTGTCCGCAACTCAGGCGTGCTCATCGATCATCGACGCGGCGATCTTCTCCGGGTCGAGGTCATACTGGCCGTTGGCGATGGCCTGCTGGAGGCTGGCAATCTTGTCATCGCGCATCTCCGGCGTATTCATGGCCGCGCTCACCAGTGAGCCGACAGCTCCCGAATCGGAGGTCAGCGTGGTGCGGTCTTCATCGCTGCCGCCGACGGCCGCGGGTGTAGTTCCGTGGCTCACCTGCTGCGAGCTCGATTCGCTCGCGATCTGACTGGCCTGCGTGTTCGACAGGTCGACTCTCATAACCGTTTCCTCTCGTAAGTCTGCGTCTCTATCGGCATTTTCCTCCGCGGAGTTTAATCCAAATCTCAGTCTTACCGATTATTTTTGCCCCTCGGCCGGACCCGTCTGGTTAACCTCGGCCTTTTCGCTAACCTGCTTAGCTTCAGCGGCATGCATCGCTTTAGCCACCATTTTGGCGATGCCGATCCCGCCCGATGCTGCCAGATCCTGCGCCAGGGACTGCACACCGAGGCTCATCATCTGGTTCCCGCTCTGCTTGTCCTGGTCGTCGTCGCTGTCGGCTCCGGGCACCGTCCCGAAGGACTTCTCTGCCTGCTGCAGCCAGTTGGTCAGCAGAATGGACTCAAAATCCTGCGCGCCCTTGGCAATCTTCGCGTCGTCGGTCGGCGCACCGCTGAACTTCAGCTGCTGGAGCATCTGATCTTCGCGCGCCTCCTGGAGGTTGGCCTGCGCGGCGAGCGAGCCCGGGCCGAGAATGCTCGATCCCATCACTGCACCTCCAGCTCGGCCTGCAATCCGCCTTCAGCCTGGATGGCCTGGAGGATTGCGACCACATCGCGCGCCGTCGTGCCGATGGCATGCAGCCCATTCACCAGCTCTTCGACGTTCGCGCCTTCGTCGAGCCGCATCGTCTGGGCCAGGCTGTCGCTCGCGTTCACACTGGTCTGCGGCACCAGAGCCGTCTGGCCTGGATACCCGCCACCGAAGCCCGGTCCGCCCGGTCCACCCTGATTGAATTGTCCCTGTTGTGCGGCTTGGTCCTGATCGTTCTGACCGCCCTGCCCGCGGTCGCCCTGACCATTTTGTTCGCCGCCACGACGGCCTTCGCCCCCACGTCCACCACCCTGTTGCTGTCCCTCGCCTCCAAATCCCGGCGGCGCGCTGCTGGTCACCGCGACCGGCGTATACGTGGTGACCACTTCGATGGAGAGATTGCCGTGAATCACCGAAACCGGCGTGAGCTTAACGTCGCCACCCAGCACGATGGTTCCGGTGCGCTCATTAATGATGATCTTCGCCGGCGTGTGCACGGTGAGCGTCAGGCTCTGCACGCGGGCGATCAGATCGGTCACCGAAGCCGCGCCAGCCTCCGCCACATTCACGTCGACGCGGGTGCTGTCGAGCGCCGAGGCTACTGGCTTATGAAATTCCCCGTTCACTGCGAGTGCGATTTCCCGGGCCGTCCAGAAGTCGGGATTGTGCAGCAGCAGCGAAACCGTCTTGAAGCCAGACAGGTCCACCGACGTGTCGCGCTCCACGATGCCACCATTGGTGACCACGCCGACCGTGGGGCTGTTCATCTGCTTGCTGTTCTGGCTGTTGCCAACCGAGTAGCCGCCGATCACCAGCGGTCCCTGCGCTTCCGCGTAGACCTGACCATCGGGCCCGTGCAGCGCGGTCATCAGCAACACGCCGCCCATCAGGCTTCTGGCATCGCCCACCGACGAAACAGTGACGTTGAGCCGCGCGCCCGGCCGCGAAAACGGTGGGAGCGATGCAGTGACGAAGACGGCGGCGACGTTGCGCACTTCAACTTCCGACGGCGAAATGAGCACGCCCATCTTCTGCATGGCATTAGCCAGCGTTTGCACCGTGAAGTAGGTCTGCTGGCTGTCCCCGGTCTGCGTTAGGCCGGCCACCAGGCCGTAGCCCACCAGCATGTTGTCGCGCACACCTTCCACGCTGGTAATGTCGCGAATCAAAACCTGGCGATTGGGATTGTCGGCGCGGGCGCCCGGGACCATCAGCAGCGGGAAGACGGATAAAGCAAGCAGGGAGGCCACTGCGAAACGAAATTTCGAACTGGACGAGCGGGTCATCATCAGAATCCCACCAGCCAGAGAATCGCTTTCGTGATCGGGTTGAGAGGACGCGTGCTGTCGGCGATGATTCCCTTGCCCTTCATGGAAATTTCCAGATTGCTCAGCGCCGTGGAGGGCACCGTGTTGCTGGGCCCGATGTCGTCGGGACGGACCACGCCACGGACCGTAATGTCCTCGTGCTGGTTGTTCATGAAAATCTTGCGCTGCGCCTCGACGACCAGGTTGCCGCTGGGCAACACGGCGATCACCTGCGCCGTCATGCTGGTCTGGAAGTTCGTGCTCGAATCAGTTGCGCCGGAACCCTTGAGGGCCGTCGACGAATTCGCGTTGAAGAGCGGGTTCAGACCCTTGGTGTTGATGTCGCCGGCGAGGCCGGTAATGCCCGATTGCGTCTGGAAGGTGCGCGAGCTGCTCACGTCGGCGTTCTGCGCGGCGGTTGTCTGCACCGAAACGAGGATCACCACGGTGTCGTTCAGCTTGCGCGCTTTATAGTCGGTGGAAAGTTCCGCCCACTGGCCTCCCGGCGACCAGATGCTGCCCAGCGTATGCGTCGGAGCGCTGGTGTCCTGCTCCTGCACACGCGAGATGTACTCCGTGCGCAGCTGTGCCGGACTGTTCTTCTTGCTGGTGCGCGCTGCGGAGGCCGGCAGACTCACGGCGCTCAGTGCTATGCACGCGGCCAGCAGCTGCACACTCTGTCGGGCCATGGTCACAATCTCCCCTCCAGAGTGACGCCATCGATAATCTGGGCGGTGTAGACTTCGCGGCGATCCGGATCGGTAACGTGAATCGTCTGCCCCGGCGAGCCGCCGTCCAGGCAAATCACCGAAAGACGGATGTGGATGTGATTGCCCTCGAGCAGCAAGGTCGCGGTCGCTCCGGCGCGCAGGACCGGCGGCGTGTACGAAGAAGACCTGGATCCAGACGGCGTCACCGGCGGCGCGGGCCGATCCATGACGCTCACAGCAGCCGTCGCAGTGTTGGCCGTTTTTGTGCGCACGCCGACGAAAAACGGAACGCATTCCTGCGGGTCTTCGCATTCCATCCGCACCATCATCCGCGCGTCGTTCCAGCGCTCGATGGAACGTACGGTGAGCCGCGGGCCTGGGATGCTGGCGACGGGGTTCGACAGTAGCGACACCTGTCCCGGCGCGATCTCGAGGCCCATGTTGTTCATGGCGGCGACAACCCGGTCGACGGTGACGGGATAATGTCCCGACTGCGCGACGGCAGGAACGGCCGCGGTCGTTGAAAGAGTGAGAACCAGGATAGAAGCAAAGCGTTTCAACAGGAACCCCACTACTGCGCCAGCTGGTTGAGTTGCTGGAGCATTTCGTCCGCGGCTTTGATCACGCGCGAATTCGATTCATAGGAGCGCTGGGCGAGAATCATGTTCACGAATTCGTCCACGACGTTGACGTTCGACTGCTCGAGCATTCCCTGCTGGATCGTGCCCAGACCCTGCGAGCCGCCCGGCGTGCCGACAACCGGATCGCCGGAAGCCGTGGTGGGCAGATAGATATTGTTGCCGATGCTGTTGAGGCCGCCTGGATTAGCGAACATCGCCAGCTGGATGATGCCCACCTGCTGCGCCTGCGTCTGTCCGGGAAGCGTCGCGCTCACCGTGCCGTCGCTGCCGATGGTGATGTTGGTGGCTGAGCCGGGAATAGTGATGGCCGGCTGCAACTGATCGCCATCCGCCGTCACCAGATTGCCCTGTGCATTCGGCTGGAACGAGCCGGAACGCGTGTAGCCGATCTGCCCGTTCGGCAGAAGGATCTGAAAGAAGCCGCTGCCCTGAATGGCAAGATCCAGCGGATTGCCGGTGCTGCTCAGGTCGCCCTGGATTTGCATAATTTCCGTGTTGCCGGGGCGCGTGCCGAGGCCGACCTGCAGACCGGAAGCAACGGTGGTTTGCTGCGTGGCGGCCGCACCAGGCATGACTTCATTCTGATAAATAAGGTCGGAGAACTGGAGACGCCGCGACTGGAATCCGGCTGTGCTGGAGTTAGCCAGGTTGTTGGCGATGTTGTCCAGGTTGAGCTGTTGCGCGGTCATACCCGTTGCTGCGGTGTAGAGAGCATGAAACATAACGAGAGAGTCTCCTTTAGCCGACCTTCGGCAATTCCTGCGAGGCAGTCTTATCGATTTCAGAGTTGAACATTGAAAGGGCCCGCTGCATCATCTCAGCGGATCGTTGCGCCGTTACCAGCTGAACCATGCCGATAATCGGATTGACGTTCGAGCTTTCCAGCATCCCCTGGCGAACGGACGACTGGGTAGCCGCCGTGGCCGTATTGGCCGGTGCGGAAAGCAAGGTGTTGCCCACGTTCGTGAGCTCGGTCCCGGCGGGAAACTCGACAACCTTCAGCTTGCCCGTCACGGCTCCGTTCGTGGAGATGGTGCCGTCGCTGCTGATCGAGACCGGTCCCGGCGGCATGCTGATTGCGCCCTGCTCGCCCATGACGGCATCGCCGGTCGAAGTCACCAGCTGTCCCTGGGCGGAAACCTGAAAGCTGCCGTTGCGGGTATACATCGGGCCGCCGGCGGTCTGCACCACAAAGTAGCCGCGGCCTTCGATGGCCACATCGAGATCGTTGCCGGTTTTCTGCAGTGCCCCCTGGCTCGCGTCCAGCGTGGTGCCGCTCAGAATTCCATAGTCATTGATGGCCTGGTTGAGTGCCGAAGCGCCAGGATTCGATGCGTCGGCCAGCACCGAGCTGAAGACGTTCTGCTCGCCACGGTAACCCGCGGTGCTTGTGTTGGCCAGGTTGTTGGCGATCGTGTCCAGCTCCTGGGTTCGTGACACCAGGGCCGTACATGCCGCGTAGTAACCGCTGTCCATAGTCTCGGTGGACACTCCTCTGGACAGAGGTAATGCACGGCGCGTGCCATTGCAGTAGGTAAAGTTTGCCCGGAGCCAGCCTTAAAACGGGGGAAAACGGCGATCCGAGACCCGATCTATGAAGGTTTGATGAGAACGGCGCAGCTCAATGGACACCGGCTCCGTGGGTCGGTCCCCGGTCCTCATGGGATAGCAATTCTGCGGCTCACTCCGGCTGATCTGCGAGCCGCTACGCTCTCCTGTGTTTCTGCGGCGCCAGCTCGGCATCGATGCCCTCATACAGCGGGCAGTCGATGGGCGATCGCCTGGCCATCTCATGTGCCGTCTGCACAATCTCACCCCAGCCGCTGCCCGCCTCGGGAAGCAGCATTTCGCGGAAGAACTCCTGCACGCAGAGGGGCAGGCAAAAATGCTCGGCCAGGCGCAATCCGGTTCGCGCCCAGTCCTTCGAATTGCGCTGCGTTTCCCATCCCAAAAGCGCCGGAACTTCTCCAAGGGTATGGAACAGGCCAGCCAGATACGCCTCGTCCGGATGGGCTCAGTTCCCATTTCTTCAGCGGCCATACGCGAATAGTGTGCGATCTCCCGCGCGTGCGCCCAGGTTTCAAGCACGGTGCGATGACGCGCGTGATGGGTCACCGCCTGCTGCGACGCAACTTTCAGACAGGCATCGAGACCGAGAGCCGAAATGCAGTCTTCCATGCGAACGGGGCGGTTTTCGCCCACGCCGTATTCGCGCGCGGCCAGTCGCATGATCTGTAATGTGGCGCCGAAATCGTCGAGGATCAGCCGCGACATCTCCCGCAAATCCACGGAGAATTCGTGGGCCCGCAGCTCCATCAGCAAAAGCGTTTCCGGCAATGCCGGAACGTCGGGAAAATGATCCCATTGCGCCGGTGCGGACGCGTCGTGCCCGCTCGATACACCACGGCCTGCCCGGATTTCAAAAACGCGCGCGTTCACCACGTTGCGATCACCCGGCAGTACTATCGGCACTTTGGGCCGATCGTTCTACCCCAGGGATGCAACAGCGGTGGGCCGAAACTCCAGAACTTCTGCCCGGTTGACAGCAACAGCCGCCGCTTCGGTGCGCGCAAACAGCACATCGATGGTCCGCCGTTTGCCCATGACGCGCGCCCAAACCCACGACCGGCACTGCACAAAAGCGGCGGCGCTCGCAGTAACCTCCAGCGCGACTCCGCCCAGGGTTTTCGCCATCTGCTCCGGCGTGCCTGGCTTTTCGGCTAGCATTCTTCGTAGTCCGGCGGGAATGTCACCCGATCCATCTGAGCTTCGTACTCGGACGGCGTCAGCAGGCAGGCCTCTGCCCGGCAGCCGGTCATTTCTTCAATGGACCCGAGCAGGCTGTGTTCCACCTTCTGCACAAAACCCATCACCAGGCGCTTCGACTGCCGCGAGTAGTGGAGCGGCACCGCCTGAACCTCGCGCAGAAATGTTCGCGGGATATCCGCGACTACAGGCTGCGCTGCGCAATCATCGGCGAGGACCGGGCAGCCCCACTGCGCACCACGCGCCGCGGCCAGCTGTTTGTCGGTGGCGAGGCCCAGCTTCTTCAACGTCGACTCCAGATCCTCACCACGCCGGTCGCTGCGGGCGTTGGCCAATCGCAGCTGTTCCTCGGTCAGGTATCCCTTGGCCAGCATCACGAGTCCGAGCGAGAGACGCGGTTGAGTCAGCGTTTCCGCACCGCGCGCCTGCGCAAGCGTCTCCAGCGGAGTGCGCGCGGCAGCAGCGAAGCAGTCCACGCTGCAATACCAGTTCTGGCCCACCTGGATTCCGGTTCCCTGCCGCGGCACCGGGCGCATCAGCAATTTGTTATGACAGGTGAGAAGCGCACAGCGTGCGCGCACGTGGTTCCAGCCTAGATCGAGCGGAGGCAGCAGAGATTTCAGTATTCCGTTCATCGCAACACGCGTTCCTTCAGGGTTCAGTGCAGAAAGTGAGAGGCCACGGGCTGCGGAATCTCCGTGACCCGCAGACCATAATTGCCATCGACGATCACCGCTTCGCCGCGCGCGATCAGCTTCCCATCGAGCAGCAGCTCCACCGGCTCGTCGACCAGGCGATCCAGCTCGACTACCGAGCCACTCGCAAGATCCAGGACCTCGCGCAGCGGCAGCTGGCGCTGGCCGAAGCGCAGAGAAACATTCAGCTCGACATCCATCACCAGCTTCAGGTTCAGCGGATCGATGCCTGCCGCGGCCGTTTCCAGCGAGGTCTTGCCTCCCACAGCGGCCAGCAGCTGGCCGTCGAAATAGAGCAGAACGGGAAGGCTCGCGGCATCGGCGCGGGCCGCGATGGGCACCACAAACATGCCGCCGAACGCGAGGCCCGAAACCGGTTCGAGCTTCAGTCGCAGTTCACCGAAATCGGCAGCCAGAAGCGTCTGCAGGTGCGCCGTCGAGCCGGAAAGAATCTTCGTCAGAGCTTCCCAGGCGTCGTCGCCTGCCGGCGGCCGCGTTTGCAGCTTCTTCGTCAGCAGCTCCACCTGCGGCTCGTAAAACTCCAGGAAGCACTCGCCGCGCAGCGCGCCATCAACCTTCAGCCGATAGTGCACCGGCTTCGCCGGATGCGTCGGGGGTTCCGCGCCGTCGATCAGCCTCTAGTGGCCACGGCGCTCCAATGGCCTTTTCCAGCGCTTCCGATACAGCTTTGGCCACGGTAGTCGCAAATCCGCGCGCGGCTTTTTTGTTGCGATTATTTTCCATCGTCTCTATCCCCTTTCAACACCGGGCGTCATGCGGCGGCCCAGTTGAGCAGCTTTTTGCAGGCCGTTCCGCACCGGTACAGCCTCGAAGATTCCCTGTCCACCCACGGTCAGCATCCCCGGATTTCTCACCGGAGCCCGCAGCTTCAGCACGCTGCCGGGCTCGAGCGCGATCAGATCCCGCACCGCAACTCGTAACGACCCCAGCTCGGCGGCCACCTCCACATCGCAGTCGAGCATGCGCTCGCGGATGTCCGGCTTCGGGAAGTAACGCAGCGCGCCCTTCTTCATGGGCTGATCCCGTTTGATTTGCTGGATCAAAACGTTGAGGAACGCGACCGGAAAAACCAGTTGCAGCATCGCGGTGATTCCGGAAAGCTCAATCTCGAACTTCGCGACCATGACTTTTTCATTCGGCTGGCAGTATTGGTGCAGAACCGAAGTCTTGATATGCCGTCCGGCGGTCAGCGCATGGTTCTCCATATGGAATGCGCCTTCGGCCTGCCGCGCAATCAGCGTGGCCACGTCGTGCATGATCTCTTCTTCGATTTCGGAGAGTTCGCGTGTGCTGCCGCGCAGCGGACCGGTCACGCCGCCCAGCAGCAATTCGATCAGAGCGAATACCATCTCGACGTCGCATTCGAGGATCATCGAGGTCCCCGTGGCGCTCAGAGAGAGAGGCGCGCAGTAGCTGAGCGCGGGAATGCTGGCCGTGTGCTCGCGGATCGGAATCTGCTCCAGCCCCTTCAGTTTGACCTCGAGCGTGGTGCCGACATAGGTGTCGAGCGCGTTGCCCAGATAGCGCGCGAACGTCTCGTGAATCGCGGTCAGCGAACGCGCATTTTCGTTCGACAGCCGTCCCGCCGAGCGGAAATTGCAGTTGACGATGCTGCGCTGCTTCGCCGCCTTCGCCGCTTCGGTCGACTGCTCCTTATCCTTATTAGGAGTGTCTTTCCCCTGTTCCTGATCAGGCATGATGCGCGAACCCTCCTGCTGCTCCTGCCGGGGGCACGGGCTGCAGATGCGCCAGCGATTCTCTCAGCTTGTTCACCGCCGCTTGCCGTATCTGCGAGACGCGGGAAAGCGCAACGCCCACCACTTTGGCAATCTCCTTCATCGTGAGTTCTTCGCGATAGTAGAGAGAAAGAATGAGCTGCTCCCTCTCGCTCAGCTTCGCAATCGCCTCGGCCAGATGACTCTTCATTTCGCCTTGCAGGCAGAGCTCGAACGGATCGGGATCGTCCAGGTTCGGCGCAGATTCGATGACGTCCATCGTGCCGGACTCGTCATTGTTGGCGGTCACCTGCTGGCCGGCCACCTGCAGAACATCGATCTGCGCGACGATGCGGCGCAGATGGTCGAGTTCCAGATCCATCTCCTGCGCGATCTCCGGCTCGTTCGGTTGCCGGCCAAGCCTCGACTGCAGCCGCGCTGTAGCATCGGCAATCTCGCGGCCCCGTCTGCGCAGCGAACGCGAACCCCAGTCGCTTTCGCGCAGGCTGTCGAGGATCGCGCCGCGAATCCGGAACTTCGCGAAGGTCTTGAACTGCGCGTTCTTCGAGCTGTCGAAGCTGCGGCTGGCCTCGAGCAGGCCGATCACGCCCGCGCTCACCAGGTCCTCCATTTCCACGTGCTGTGGAAGCCGCTCGCGAATGCGCGCGGCGATGTAATACACCTGCGACAGCTCCTGCATCACCAGCGCATCGCTGTCGACTACGGTTGCGCTCATGGCGTAAGCCATTTCAACCGGCGTCATAGGTTCACCTCACCCAGCATGAAATCAGGCATGAAATTCACATTGCTCCTCATCGCACCGACCCCAGCGACATCACCGGCGTCATGGGAGGAATCTCCGACGGCGAAATCACCACAATCCTTGGAATGAACGGCTCCAGATGCCGCCGCAGATAAAACCGTCCCGGAGAAGCGCACAGCAGCACCGGCGGAGCGCTGGCCACCTGATCGCCGAGCATGCTCCTCAGACCGTCGAGCACGCGGCGCGCCACGGAAATCTGCAGCGCCCCGGAGGCGGCCGGCGCGTTCTGCGTGCCGGTGCGCATGCACTCTTCTTCAATGGAGCTGTCCAGAGTGACGACCTTCAGCTGGCCGCGATCGTCGAGCAGCGGCCGAATCAGCGCGCGGCCCAGTGAGTGCCGCACCGCTTCCACCAGGAGGACCGGATTCTTGTTGATGGCCGCCGACTCCACCAGCGTTTCCAGAATCGTGCCCAGATCGCGAATCGGAACCTGCTCGCGCAGCAGCTGCTGCAGAACCTTCTGGATTTCGCCGAGGCTCATCAGCTTCGGCATCAGCTCGTCGACCAGCTTGGGATGAGAATCGGCCAGGCGATCGATCAGCCGCTTGGTTTCCGACCGCGTCAGCAGATCGTTGGCGTTTTGGCGGATCAGTTCGGTCAGGTGCGCCGCCAGCGCAGACGTGTGATCGACAACCGCATATCCGGCGGCGATGGCCTGCGCCTGCAGATCGGGCGTGATCCACTTAGCCGGAGAATTGAAGGCCGGCTCCCGCGTCTCGATGCCGCTCAGATCGCCGGGCTTTGGGTTGGAGTTCACCGCCAGCAGGCGATCGCGCCGCAGTTCCCAGCGCGCAATCTCCACGCCGCGCAGATAGACGACGTACTCCTTTTCCTTGAGCGAAAGATTGTCGGTGATGTGGATGGAGGGAATAACGAAGCCGAGTTGCTGCGCCAGATTTTTGCGCAGCGACTTCACCCGCGTCAGCAGCTGCCCGCCCTGCTTGGCATCCACCAGCGGAACCAGCCCGACGCCGACCTCGAGCATCAGTTCGTCGAGCTTCAGCACCGCATCCATCGGATCGACAACCGGCTTGCCCGCATCGGCCTTCGCCGCAGCAGCCTTCGCCGCGATTCGCGGCTTCCTTCGCGTCCTTCGGCGACATCTTCCAGGCGGCAAACATGGCCAATCCGCCCAGCGCGAGGAAGGAAATCTTCGGCATTCCCGGAATCAGAGCCAGCGCCAGCAGCGCGCCGCCGGCAATCCACAACGGACGCGCAGTCTTGAAGACCTGCTTGCCGATGTCGGTGCCCAGCGAATAATCCGAAGCCGCGCGCGTGACGACGATGCCGCCCGCCACCGAAACCAGCAGCGAGGGAATGATGGCCACCAGGCCGTTGCCGACAGTAAGGATGGTGTAGGTTTTCAGCGCTTCTTCAAACGGCACGCCCTGCTGGAAAACGCCGATCAGGAATCCAGCAATGATATTGATGGCGGTGACCAGGATGGTCGCGATCGAATCGCGCTGGCTAAAGCGCGCCGCGCCGTCCATCGATCCGCAGAACTCCGCTTCGCGCCCCACCTGCTCACGCCGCTGACGCGCCTGATCCGCATTGATGAGTCCGGTGTTCAGGTCGGAGTCGATTGCCATCTGCTTGCCCGGCATCGCGTCGAGGGTAAAGCGCGCCGTGACTTCCGCCGTACGTACCGCGCCGTGGCTGACCACCAAATACTGAATCGCGATCAGCGCGATGAAGATGACAAAGCCGACGATGTAGTTCCCGCCGACGACGAACTGTCCGAACGCCTCAATCACCCTGCCGGCAGCCGCCGATCCTTCACTGCCGTGCAGCAGGATGCGCCGCGTGCTGGCCAGATCGAGCGACAGGCGCATGAGCGTCAACAGCAGGATGAGGCTGGGAAAGACGGAGAACTGCACCGGACGCTGCACCTGAATCGCCGTGAGCAGCACCAGCACTGCCGCGGTGATGTTGAGCGTAAGCAGCAAATCGAGCACGAACCCCGGCAGAGGCACCAGCATCACGAACACCAGCGCCACCGCGCCCACCGGGATCGCCCAGTCGGAGTAGGTTTTCAGCGTGGCCATCAGTCCAGGTTTCTGTTTCACGTTCATGACGGCCTCACCTGTGCCGGCTGCATCATCCCGGCCCTGCGTTGCGCTTCCCGCCGGCTCACTTCGGCCTCGGCCTTGTAGACCATCACCAGAATTTCCGCGACCGCGTGGTAGAGCGCCGCAGGGATTGGATCGCCAACCTCAACGCTCTTGTAAAGCGCCTGCGCGAGCGGCCGGTTCTCCATGATCGGAATATCGCGCTCGCGGGCTATCTCTTTGATCCTCGCGGCCAGCAGATCCAGGCCCTTGGCCACCACCAGCGGCGCGGCCATGTTTACCTCGTAGCGCAGCGCCACGGCGTAGTGCGTGGGATTTGTAACCACCACGGTTGCAGTCTCGGTGGCCTTCAACATGATCTTCTTGCGCGCCTGCCGCTGCAGCCTGCGGATCCTTGCCTTGTTCTGCGGATTCCCATCGGACTGCTTCATCTCGTCCTTAATGTCCTGGCGGCTCATCTTCATGTCGTTCTCGTTCTTCCGCCACAGCAGCATGTAGTCCACCGCCGCCCACCCCAGCAGGATCAATCCGGACTTCCAGCAAATTTCGAGAATGATGGTTGTGATCAGGCTCGCGAACCTCCGCCCATCCACATAAGAACTCAGCAGAATCTCGCTCCAGTGGCTGCGGATGACCGCATAGCCGATCCAGCCGATCGCGCCGAAAGGCAGCAGCGATTTCAGGATCGTGCTCAGAGCCTGCAATGAAACCATCTGTTTCAGTTTGTTGGCCGGGCTCAGCCGCTCGAACTTCGGCGTCAACGCATCCGGCGCAAAAACAAATCCGCCCTGCGCGAAGCCCGCGATCAGCGCCACTCCCATCGCAGCCGCCAGCATAGGGAAGACCCACCGCATGGCCTCGATGCTGGTCCAGAGCAGCAACGGGCCGTTCGGGTCAATCGTGTCGCTGCTTGCCGAATCCAGAACCTCGCGGAAGTACTGCGTCCAGTGCGGAACCGCGCCGCGGCCCGTGTAATACACAACGCCCGCAACCGCCGCCATGGCCAGCGCTCCGCTCAGCTCGCGCGAACGCGTGACCTGGCCGCGCTCGCGTGCCTTTTTCCGGTGCTGTGGTGTTGCCTGTTCTGTTTTGTTCTGGTCAGCCATGGGTCGTCACCAGATGCAGCAGGCGGTCGCTGTTGTTCATCGCTTCCAGAAACAGCCGCCCGAAAAGATCTGGCCAGTACTTCAGCGTGGCGATCAGAATTAAGGCGCCCAGCATGCTCTTCACCGCCGGTCCCATCAGCATCAGCGGCATTTGCGGAGATGCCTTGCCCAGAAGCCCGAGCACGACGTCGGCGGCCAGAGTGGCTGAGAGTACGGGGGCGGCAATCTGAATCCCCAGGCCAAAAATGTCGCCGGCCACCTTGAACAGCGCCATCGTGAACAACCCGTTGATGTGCGCCGATCCCGGCGGCAGGTACGCATAGCTGTTGCCGACCGCGCGCAGCAGCCAGTAGTGCACGTCCATCCGCAGAAACAGCAGCATCACGATGCTCTGGTAGAAAAGCGAAATCACCGGCGTCTGCACCTGCGTTTGCGGATCGAGAATGTTCACCAGCGAATAGCCCATCTGTATGCCCAGGACCTGGCCACCCAGTTGCGCCGCTTCGAAAACAAGGTTGGTGGCAATGCCCATCCCCACACCAATCAGAAATTCCGTGAACACCAGGAATGGCCAGTCGGCCAGAGGCCGCGGCGTCAGATCGTGCCCCACCACCGGGAACAGAAGGATGGAGATCGCCAGCACCAGGATCGCCTTGATGCGCATCGGGATCACCGCGCTCCCAAAGAAAGGAGCAAACAGAAACAGCCCCGAGAGCCGCACACCCACAGTGAGCAGACCGCTGATGATCGTCAGTAGTGGGATCTCAATCATTGGAGGTAAGTATGGAAATCCGAAAACATTGAAATCGTGAACTGCGCCAGATGCCGCCACATCCACGGCATCGCAACAAAGAGCGCTGTACCGGTGGCAATGAGCCGCGTAACCGATGAAACCGTCATATCCTGCAACGAAGTGAGCACCTGCGCGAGGTTCACCACCAGGCTCACCAGAATTGCGACGCCAAGAATGGGCCCAGCAAGGAGAATCACCTCCGTCAGCACCATGCGCCCGAGAAACACAACCTGATCGACGTTCATAGGCTCAGTTGAAGCTCCTCATCAGCGATCCGATCAGCAAGTGCCAGCCATCGACCATCAGAAACAACAGCAGTTTGAGCGGAGTTGAGATGACCACAGGCGGCAACTGCAGCATGCCAACCGACGTCGTGATCGAAGCCACCACCATGTCCACAATCAAGAACGGGAGAAACAAAACGGTGCCGATCTGAAAGCCAGCCTTCAGCTCCGACAAGATGTAGGCGGGCAGCAGAACGCGCATCGACAAGTCATCGGGCGTGGCCGGCCGCGGCTCCTTCGCGAGATCGACAAACAGCTGCACATCCTTTTCGCGCACGTAATGACTCATGAATTTGCGCATCGGGCCTTCGCCGCGCTCCAATGCCACCATCGCGGTGATCCGGCCGGACTGCATGGGGATAATCGCGTCCTGATAAATTTGCGTTCCCACCGGCTCCATCAGGAAAAAGGTGAGCACCAGCGAAAGGCCGATCAGGGTCTGATTCGAAGGCGTAGTCTGCAGGCCGAGCGCCTGGCGCAGAAAGTGAAAGACGATCAGCAGCCGCGCGAACGGCGTCACGCAGAGCAGCAGCGACGGAATCAGCGTCAGCCCCGTGAGCAGGATGATGATGGACCACGGCACCGACGACCCCGGAACGCCCTGCAGTTGAATTCCCGAGCCGCTGAGCGGCGGCAGTCCGCCGGGATTCAGGCTGTTGTTCACGCCTGACGGCCGGTAGACCGGCGGTTTGCGCGGTGTACTTGCGCCCGGCGACGAAGACGCCTGCGGCGTTCCTTTGTTCGCTGGCGATCCAGGAGCTGGCGCCCCCGCGGTCTGGGTTCCCGCAGCAGCCGGCGTTCCCGCTTGTGCAGTTGCCGTTCCCGCATTCGTCCCGGCAGCGGAATTCTGCCCATTGCCCAGCTGATAGCTGACGCCGCGCGCAGCCAGACGTGTTTGCGAAACTGCCGGAGGCCCGAGTGCCACAACCATCGCAGCGCAGAACACCCAGCGCCGCAAACTGCCCTGAAGGATCATCCTCTGTCCCCCGCGACAGCCTGGAGCGAATCCTCGAAGGACTCATCGCCCAGTTGCGTCAGCAGAGCCACACCCGAGGAGCCTCCACCGATCAAAAACTTGTGGCCTTCGGCGTACACCACGGCGACAAAGCGCTTCTCGCCCAGCGAAACCGTCTCGGTCACGCGCAGATTGCCGCGCCGAAGATGTATTGCGATTGAGCCACGACCACGCCTTCTGCAGCGGGCCAGCAGCCTGCACGCGGTTTGCCGACAAGCGGCCCGAAGCCGCCGCTCGCGCCACCTGCGTCTTCGCCGCTGCCGCAATCGCTTCCTGCTCGCGCTTCTGTTCTGCTTCGCGCTGGGCGCGCTGTTCTTCTTCGAGCCGCGCCTTCTCTTCGGCGGCCTGACGGGCCTCTTCGGCTGCCTTCCGTTCCTCCTGCGCCTCACGCAGTGCCCGCGCCGCCAACGCTTCGGCTTCTTCGCGGCGTCTCCGTTCCTCGTCTGCCCGGCGCGCCTGTTCTTCCGCTTCACGCCGAGCTGACTCCTGAGCCTCGCGCAATCTCTGCGTCTCGGCTGCCGCGATCCGCGCCTGTTCCTCTTCTGCCGTACGCAGGGCCCGCGCCGCCAGCGCGAGCGCTTCCTCTTCTTCGCGGCGCAGCTGCTCTTCTTCCTGGCGCGCTCTCTCTTCGGCCTCTTGACGAGCCTGTTCCGCGAGTCGAACGGCTTCCTGCTCCTCGCGGAGTCTCTGTTCTTCTTTCTCCCGCGCGGCCTCTTCGGCTTCCAGCCGTGCCCGTTCTTCAGCAGCACGAAGCATCTGATCCTGGGCCTCGCGCAGTTTTTGCGCTTCCGCTGCCGCCAGCCGGATCAGGGCATCCTCGGCCTCGCGTTGTTTGCGCTCCGCTTCTTCTGCCTCGCGCCGCCTCTGCTCTGCTTCCGCTTCAATCCGCTTCTGCTCCGCTTCTGTCTCACGCTGCTTCTGCTCAGCCAGCGCCAGCCGCTGCTGTTCTTCGCGCTCTTTCTGATCCTGCGGATTGCAGCGCGCCTGTCTTTCGGCCTCCCGGCGACGCCGTTCCTCAGCTACCGCGCGCCGGATGTGCTCCTCGTCCTGCTGCCGTCGGCGTTCATCTTCGTCGAGGAGCTTCTTCTCTGCTTCGTCCTCAACCTGTTCCGCTTCGATTCGCAGCTGCTCTTCCGCAGCGGCTCGCATCTGCTTTTCGGCTTCCAGCTGCCGGCGGCTTTGTTCCGCAGTGCAGGCAATGAGCGCGGCCAGAAACGTATCCTCGGCCTCGTTGCTGTCCAGAGCACGATCGGGCAGTGCGCCAACCTCCAGGTAAGGAAGCGGAATGGCGGGAGGCGCAGGTTGAAACTGCGAGCGGGGAATGCGAATGGGAGAGGTCGTCATGCTTGCTCCGTCAGGCGGACTGCCAGGTGATCGCCGACCACGTCGAACTCCGTCCAGCCGATCAGCACCCCGTTGACGCGCAGCGGCACGTCGCTGGTGTGGTGGCAGGCGGTTTCCACCACCGACCCCTTCGCGAGACCCAGCAGGTCGCCGATCGTAAAGCGCACCACCGGCACATCCAGGGTCAGCACGCACGGGAACCAGGGAATGGTGTCGAGCAGGTCGCCGGCGGTGGGCGTCGGCGTGGGCGCCGGAGGAGCCACAACCGGGCCCTCGGCGGGTTTCACTTCAGCGATTTTGGCGGCGTTCGGCATTGTCGGTCATCGATCGATTCGCCCCTCCGTCCTCACCTGGCATGCCCGGCAAATACACGAAGAGCAATCGTCAGGAGGGCTCAATGCAATCGATGGACCGGAATGACCGAGCGGCGCGCAGGTCCCTGCGGAATGACCTGAGGAGGCTTCAGGCCATTCTTCCGCAAGGACTTGCACGCTGCGTCGCGAGCCTGCGCGGCTCTTGCTGTCGGTGAGACAGGCATGAGAGCCGGCAGGTGCGCCCAGCTTCACGTCGGCGAGTGAAATCCGCCAGCGCAAGCCTCTAATCGTTCATTAACTCTGGCACGAACTCTGTGGCCGAGGTTGAGACTACGAGATCAGCTGAATCGTGGCCTGCGAAACCTGATCCATGGTGGTAAGCACCTTGGCGTTGGCTTCGTATCCCTGCTGCGCCACGATCATGTTGGCGAACTCGGTGGAGAGGTTCACGTTCGACTCCTCAACCGCGCCGCCAGTGATGGTGCCGTTCGCCCCGGAGCCGGCCGTTCCCACGTTCGGCGTGCCCGATGCAAACGTCGCCTCGTAGTCGTTGTTCCCCATCTGCGTCAGGCCCTGCACGTTGGCAAAGTTCGCCACCGCCACCTGCCCCAGCGCCATGGTCTGGCTGTTGCTGAACTGACCCTGCACCGTTCCATCCGACAACACCGAGTAGCCGGTGAGCGTGCCCACGCCATATCCGTTCTGGCTGGTCGACGACGTCGCGCTGGTCGCATCCTGCTGCGTAATCGTGGATGCGCCGTTCGCGCCGCTCAGGTTCCAGGTCAGCGACATCGGCGACGCGCCATCGGCCAGACCCGTGATGTTGATGCCCGTGATCGGTCCGGTGGGCGAGGTCAGGTTGCCGTCGGCATTAAAGGTGAGTGTGCCGGTCGCCACACTGGTGTTCGTGCCCGTTCCATTCACGTCTGCCGAGGGAATCGCCAGGTTGTAGCTCCAGGTGTTCGCCCCGGTGTTGGTGAAGGTCGCGGTCAGCGTATGCGAGGTGCCGAGAGTGTCATAAACCGTGATCGGGGTGCTGAACTGGTCTCCCGACGCGGCGCCGGCATCGAGATTGGTATCCATCGAGAAGCTGGTACTCGCCACGGCAGGAATGTTCGCCGCCTGGTTCACGTCGATAGGCGCTAGCGCGGAGCTGGTGGAAACCACCCCGTCGACCGCGGGATAGCCCATCACCAGCTGGCCCGTCGCCGTTGACAGCTGTCCCTGCGAGTTGACGGTGAAGTCGCCGTCGCGCGTGTAAGTGATCTGGTTGTTGGTGTCGCTCTGCACCACGAAGAAACCATTGCCCTGCAACGCCATGTTCGACGCAATGCCGGTCGAGGTGACGGTGCCGTTGGTGAAGGTTGACGTTTCACCGGAGGTTTCCACGCCGGAACCAATCTGGATGGGGTCGCCGTTCCCGGAAACACCCTGCATCTGGTTGAAGACATCGGCGAAGCTGAGGCTCTCATCCTTATAGCCGTCAGTGTTGAGGTTGGCGAGGTTGTTGGCGATGACATTCAGCGAGTCGGAGCTGGCTGCCAGGCCTGATAAGGGGATCGAAAATGCAGACATTATCTGCCTCCTGAAACTGAAGTATTGGAATTTTGGGTACCGAGATTGCCGTAGAGATTCATGAGCCCGCCGGGAACGACGGGAGTAGCCGCGGACTGGATTGGACCCGCCACCGCCGCGCCGCTCAGCGCAGCATTCGCAGCCGCGGGATTGCTGAGCGCGGCGTTTGCCGCCGAGGTCGAGTCGCCCGAGGCTCCCGTCGTGCTCGTGCTTCCCGACATGTTGGTGAGCGTCTGGTTGATCGAGATCAGCTGATCCAGCTGGTTCAGCGAAACCATCTGGCTCACCATCTCCGTCGGATCCACTGGCTGCGTAGGATCTTGGTTCTGCAGTTCCGTCACCAGCAGGTTCAGGAACGTGGTCTCCAGACTGCTTGACGAAAGGCTGTTCGAGCTGGAGTTGTTGCTCGAACCCGACGTCCCGCTCGTTCCACTGGTGCCGGTGCGTGCTCGAGTTGGTGCTCGCCGCCTGTGCCTGCAGCGGCGCGCTGATTGTCGGACTGAAACCCTGAATGTTCATCGCTCTTTCCTTGTCTCGTCTGTCTAGGCCCTGATATCCAGCCGGTCGTCCTCTACCGGCGCTGTAATCGCGCGCAAGCTCAGGCTGTCGCCTTCCACCGGCGTCGCGCTGTCCGTATCCACCAGGTGAGTGACCGGCTGTTGCTGCTGTTGCTGCGAGGAGTAGCCCCGCTCACCAGCGAATCCCGCGCTACTTTGGCCTACCTCAATCGTTGCGTGGATACCGAGTTCATCGCCGAGTTTGGCCTGCACCGCCGAAATGTGACCCGAGATCGCCTGACCCAGATCCGGGTGGTCGACAGAAATCTGCGTCATCATCTGCTGCTGCGAAACCGAGGTGCGAATAGAGATGTCGCCAAACTCCGCCGAGCGCATCCCCACCTGCATTCCCGTCTCGTTCATCGTCTGGATCAGCTTCGCGGTGTTGATCCCGCCCGCCGCCACGCTCTGGCCATCGCCAGGAAGAACCGCTGCATTGTCCGCACGACCAGCGTCATGGCTGGCGTCCGCATCGCGGCTAACAGGTGAGGTTCCCGCTGCCGCCTGATGCGCAGCCGGCCCCTGCAACTGGACGAACGGTGCCGCACTGTCTCCACCCTTTACCGCTACGACCTGCGCGCTGCTTCCATCGGACTGCGTGTGCCCCTGATTTTGGTTGCCGTTCTGCGTAGTCTGCGCCGAGCCCTGGGTTGCGTTTGTCGATACCGCATCGGCCTTGCTCGCACCCTGCGTGTTCGTCGCAGGGTTCGTTGTTGTGCTGTCCTTCGATCCTGTCGTATCCGCAGTCTTGTTGGTTGCGCTCTTGGCACCCAGCGCGGTCAGGTCACCATTGCCCGATCCGCCTGGCAACGCCGAATCAAAATTCGGCAGGAAGGCGCCGCCCGGCAGAACCGCCGCCATGGTCGGGCTCGGCGAAAGCGCGGGTGCCGTGGTTGCCGGCTGTTGCGTCGCGGCGCTTTGGGATGACGTTGGAGTGGCTGTGGACTGCTGCGTCTGGTTAGAAACTGGCTGACTCTGAATCACCGGCGCAGTGTGCCCCTTCGCCGTTTCATCTTGCGCTGCATTCGCGTTCGCCGCATTCAGAGCCGCAGACGCAGCAGCATTTTCAACTGCATTCGCCACAGCATTGGAAGCCGTCGCCGCGTTCGCAGCCAAAGTCGCATTTGCCGACGGCGCAGCGTCACTCGTCGTATTCGTTGCTGCGATTCGCGAATCGGAAGAAATAGCCGGCGTCTCTGTTGCTTGCGGATCGGCAGTTACGGGCACCGGCACAACCGGCACAGCGATCTGGGATTTCTCCATCGCGGGCACAACCACGGCTGCCGCTGCCGCGGTGGAAACAAGATTGTATGTGTTCGTCTGCGTCCTTTGGTCTCGGCTCCCGGTGCTGATGGAAGAACCGGTGCTACTCGAAGTCCGGCTGGGCGTGCTCGTTGTCGAAGACACCATCGCCTGCGGAAGAACCAGCTTCGCGATCATCGGCTGGAATTGCGAGGCTGTCGTTGCCACCTGTGCGGTCGCCGCCGCAACCACCTGTGCCTGCTGAGCAACCGGCTGTTGTCCTGCGCCGGCAACTTTGATCTGTGTCGCGCTGGCGGAGCCAGCCTGAGCCGAACCCGAACTCTGCAACTCCTGATTCGTCTCTTCGTCCTGGCCTTCCCCGCTTACTGGACGGAAACTGCCCCGCGCCAGCACGCCCGCATGCATGCTCGCCGTCGACTGGCTCATCTGCGCCACCGCCGCCAATAAAACAGTGAAGCCACTGCTCGGCTGCTGCGGCAACCCCTTGGTCAGCGTCGCGGTTGAACCGGTGTTAATCATGGCAGGCGCAATTTGCACGCCTGTCCTGATGCACGCGGCTCGCCAGCATTGGCCAATCCCGCAATCGCCGGCGGAAATTCGTAAGTCGCTTACGCTGCGATGTTTGCAACCCCCCGCGTCCGCCGCGCTTGCCACAGCACGCATGCCCATCGGCAACCGTTGCCGAGTTTCCCTGGGCAGGCCTTGCCTGGTCGGTTCGCGGCAAGCCGACACACGAACGCACGCGGTGACTGTGGGCACCACGCGCGCGTTTTTCTTTGTAAAGGGAAATTCGCTCAGCCGCGGCGGCTGCGCGTCGCGAACAGATCGTCGAGCGCCTTCTGCTGCCTGCGCGCCGCATCCAGCTCATACGCATCCTGCTGGCGGCCGCGAATATCGCTGAGCATCTGGCGGCTGCGATGCGCCGCCTGGTAGGCTTTCATTCTTTCTTTCCGCAGCAGCTCCAGCTTCTCCAGCTCTTCCTGCAGCTTGCGCTTCCGCTCAACCGCGGCATTCACATCGTCGAGCATCGCCTGCAACTGGAATGCAGTGATGGTCTCCCGCAGCTTCGCCTCCCGCGACTGCTGCGCGCCCGCGATCTCCTGATCCATGTGCTGGATCTGGAGCCGCACCTGCAGAATCTCAAGCTGCACTTTCTGGAGCTCCACTTCCTCGCGCTTCTCGAGGCTCTCGCGATAACGCAGCACGGTAGCAAGAGGAAACCGAAAAGCCATGTTTCTAACCAGGCAGCGCCATGATCTGATCGTGCGCGTCTTTAAAATTGCACAGCGCATCCGGCTTCTGCTGCAGAAACGCGTTCACTGCCGGCAGATGGTCGATCGCGCTGTCGAGCACCGGATCGGTACCCTTCTGATACGCGCCAATGCGGATCAGATCCTCCGACCGCGCATACGCGGCCATCAGCAAGCGCAGGGCATTCGCTTTTGCAAGATGTGTCTCGCTCACCAGGCTCGGCATCAGCCGGCTCAGGCTTTCCAGAATCGAAATGGGCGGATAGTGGCTGCGCAGCGCCAGATTCCGGTCCAGCACCACGTGGCCATCCAGCAGCGAGCGCACCGTGTCGACGACCGGATCCTGCTGATCGTCACCCTCCATCAGCACCGTGTAGAAAGCGGTGATGCTGCCCTGCGAAAAATTTCCGGCTCGCTCCACCAGCCGCGCCAGCATGTTCAGCACCGAAGGCGTGTAGCCCTTCGCCGTCGGCGGTTCTCCAGCAGCCAGGCCAATCTCGCGCTGCGCCATGGCAAAGCGCGTCAACGAATCGACGATCAGCAGCACGTTCTTGCCCAGGCTCGCAAAATATTCCGCAACCGCAGTCGCCGCCAACGCCGCGCGCATCCGCAGCAGCGGCGATTGATCCGACGTGGACACAATCACCACCGCGCGCCGCAGTCCTTCTTCGCCGAGAACCTCCAGGAACTCGCCCACCTCGCGGCCGCGCTCACCCACCAGCGCCAGCACGGTCATATCGGCTGCGGTTCCACGCGCCATCATGCCGATCAGCGTGCTCTTGCCCACGCCGCTGCCGCCGAAGATGCCCACGCGCTGCCCTCGCCCGCAGGTTAAAAATCCGTCGATAGCCCGAATTCCGCAGCCCAGCGGCTCGCGAATCGGAACGCGATCGAGCGGCAGCGGTGCAGAGCCATCAAGCATCACCGAATGCGTCGCGCGATACTCTCCCTTTCCGTCCAGCGGATTTCCCGCCGCATCGATCACGCGCCCCAGCAGCCCCGGTCCCACCCGCACCGAAGGCCGCGCGCCCCAGGTCACGATCTGATCGCCAAAGCGAATGCCCTGCGGCTGCTCCGCCGCCATCGAGAGCATCGTCGATCCGCGAAACCCGATAATCTCTCCGGCAAAGCTGCCTCCGCCGCCGGTGATCTCGCAGGATTCGCCCACGAATCCAAACGGCCCATCGGACTCAATCAGATTTCCCACAACCTGATTGATCCGTCCCTTCCAGCGCAGCGTCGAGCCGGCTTCCAGATAATGCGTGTAAGGAGCCAGCAGCGGGCGACTCATCTTTTCACCGGCCGCAGCGCCAGCAGATCGAAGAAGCCCTGTTCCACTTCCTTCAACTGCGTGTCCAGTCCAAAGTTGGTCGTTCCCAGCTCCGTCTCGAGGATGCAGTCTTGTTCGGTCAGCTTTGCGTCTTCGATCACTTCAACCGCTGCCAGATTCGGCTGTCCGGAAAAATACTGCTTCCACCCAGCCGCGCGCGCCGGATGCACACGCACCGTGACGCTCGATCCCTCGCGCATCTTCTCCACCGCCATCCGCACCAGCGTCGCCACCAGCATGGGGTCCACCTGCGCCTCGCGATGCAGAATCTTCGCGGCAATCGACAACGACGAGCTGAACGACCTCCGCCTCCACGCGCGCAAAGTAATCGTTGCGCTGCTGCGGCGAAATCCAGAATCGTGTCGGCAATCGAGCGCCGTGCCGCAGCCAGCTTCTGCTCGTAGTCCTGGCGCAGTTTTTGCTCCGTGTCCCGCACCGCTTCGGCCCGCTCCGCCACAACTTTGGCCGCCAGCTCCGCTTCGGCCATGTCCGCAGCCGTTGCTCGCGTGCACGCCGATCTCATGACCCGCGATGTCGCGGTACTCCAGCGCCGACACCGGCACGGCCAGCGCGCCGCCGAACTCCGTGTTAGAGGACATATTCGTCTTCTCCCTCACCCTTCAGCACGATCTTCCCTTCGGCCTCGAGCTTGCGCGCAATCGCCACAATCTCGCCCTGCGCTTTGGCTACTTCTTTGCTGCGCACCGGACCCATCACTTCGGCATCCTCTTTCATCATCTCCACCGCGCGCGAAGACATCGTGCGATAGAAGTGGCTGCGCAAGATCCTCGCTCGCCCCCTTCAGCGCGATCATCAGCGTCTTCTTGTCGAGCGAGTTCACCAGCTCCCGCAGCTCCTGCTCCGGAACCTCGAGAAAATCCTCGAAGGTGAACATCAGGTCGCGAATGCTGATGGCCAGCTTCGGTTCTTCCCGCTCGATGTTCTCCAGAATCTCCTTCGCGTGATGGGATCGAGGCGATTCATCAGCTCAGCAACGTTTCTGAAGCCCGTATCCGCCCGCTCGTGTCTGATCGCCCACCGAGCTCAAACGCCGGTTCAGCACCAGGGAAACCTTCGCCGCCACCTCCGGCGAGAACTGCCCCAGATTCGCCAGCCGTCGCACGCAATCGGCGCGCACCTCCGGCTCCAGTTTCATCAGCAGCGCCGATGCCTGCTTCGCTTCCAGATGACTGAGGATCAGCGCCTTGGTCTGCGAATGTTCGCCGGCCAGAAACCTCGCCAGCTGCTGCGGGTCGGCCTTTTTCAGCGTGTCTGCCCGAAACGATTTCGCCTCTTCCGGCCGCGTTCAGCCGCTGCACCATCGTTTTGGCGCCGTTTTCTCCCAACGCCTTCACCAGCAGCCGCATTGCAACATCCTGTCCGCCCACTGCGATGAATTCCTGCGCCGTCATCATGTGCTGGTATTCCTCCAGCACCTGCAGCGTTGCCTCGAACGGAACCTGCCCGAGGTTCGCCACCTCTTCGGTCACCCGCTGCAGATCCTCGTCCGACAGGTTCTGCAGAGTGGAGCCGCCGCGTCTTCTCCCAGCAGCGAAAGCAGGATGGCCGCCTTGCGCGCGCCGGTCATCATCCCGCGGTCCATCACGCTCATGAGGGCTCCTCACGCAGCCATGCCTGTACCGCGCGTGCGGTGTGCAACGGCTTCTGCCGGATCATCTCCACCGTCTGTTCTTTCAGCTGCGCGGCGCGTGCGGTTCCATCCGTCAGTTCGGGCGCGCGGAGCATCATGCCCTCCGCATGCGGTGCGGACAGGGCGGTCGCTGCATGTGCGGGCGCGGGCAGCTGGGCCTGTGACAAAACATGCTTCTGCACCGGCCGCAGCAGGAACAAGTACGCCAGAACAAACAGCCCGAGCACCGACAGCGGCCGCAGAATCGACGAATAATCCGCAACCGTCTTCTGCACTCGCACCGACCATGCTGCCGCGGGCACATCCGTATCCGTCACATCCGTGTCGAAGGAGAGGTTCTGCACGCTGATGGTGTCGCCCCGCTTCGCATCGAAGCCGATCGCGTCTTCCGCCAGCTCCTTAATCTGGTCCAGCTCCTGCTGCGAGCGTTTGCGGCGCGTGTAAATCACTTTGCCCTTCTGAACGCTTTTCACCGTCGCATCATCCACCAGAATGGCGGCGGTGATTCGCGCCACGCGTCCGGCAGGCGTCATCGTGTGGGTGATCGTCTTGTTCACGCCGTACTGCGCGCTGTCGGTCTTCGAGCTCTGCGTCGGAATCTGCATCGCCGCGGCCGGCGCCTGCTTGCTGTCTTTGCTGTCTTTCGCCGCCGGAATGTTGCTCGAGGTGCCCGGTACTCCACCCGGCACCGCGCTGCCCGCTGCTCCTGCCACTGGCGTACCGCCTGCCGAATCTTCCGACTTCTGATCGCTCAGCAGCGCGCTCACCGACGGATCGTATTTCTCCTCGCTCTGGTCGGTCGTGCCCTGGTCGTAGTCGACGTTCACGCTGGCGCGGATTTTGTCCGTTCCCACAATCGGCTCCAGCGTGCTCACCAACCGCTCGCTCAGCGTGTTGCCTTCCGCACCGCCGTTGTCCGGCCCATCGTGATTCACATTCAGCGCGCGATTCGAATCCGCATCGACAATCGAAACGTCTTCCGGCTTCAATTCGTCCACCGCGCCCGAGACCAGCCGCGAGATCGCCAGCACCGCGTCTTTTGAAAGCTCGCCCCGCCGCAGCTTCAGAATCACCGACGCTTTCGCGCCTCGGCCCTGGTCCAGAAACACGGAGTCGGTCGGCATCACCAGGTGCACCCGCGCGCTCTCCACATCCGACAAGCGTCTCAATCGACCGCTCCAGCTCGCCTTCGAGCGCCCGCTGATACGTCACCTTCTCGTCGAATTCCGTCTGTCCCCACGACATCTTGTCGAACAGCTCAAATCCCATGTGCCCGCTGTGTGGCGAGCCCTGCGTCGCGGTCTGCATCCGCGCGGCATCAAGCTTATCGGCCGGCACGCTCACCGTTTTGCCATCGGCGCTGGTCTGGTGCGGAATGCCCTGGGCATCCAGCTGCGCGATCAGCGGCTGCGCGTCGTCGGGCTCGAGGCCCGTGAACAGCGGCTTGTACGTCGGCGTTCCGATGAGCCGTACAAAGAGCGAAAGCAGCAAAACCGTGGCCGCCGCTCCGCCCAGCAGAAAAGTTTTCTGCGTGCCGGTGCGTGTTGCCCAGAATTGTCTCGCCTGATCGATTGCGTTTCCTAAGCCTGCCATTCAGCCTCAATCCCTAAAATTGCATCTTCTCGATGTCCTGATACGCGCTGACGATCTTGTTCCGCACCTGCATCATCAGTTCGAACGAGACATCGGCCTTTTCCACTGCGATCATGACGTTGTTGATGTCGCCGCCTGCGCCGTGCAGCAGGCTCGCCACTTGCGTCGCCGCCGAATCGTTGCTCTGATTCACCGTGCTGACGGCGTCCTTCAGAACATCGCCGAAACCCGTTCCACCCGCCTGGCCGGCTCGCATCCAGTGACGACGGATCCGGAATATACGACGCGTTTGGATATTCCGCTCAGATTGATGTTGCTCATCGTCCCGCTCCCTTGCCTACGAGCTCTTCAGAATGTCGATCGATTCCTGGATCATCTGCTTCGCCGCATTCACCGCCGACGCGTTCAGCTGATACGCTCGCGTCGCGCCCATCAGATCCACCATCTCCGTCACCGGATTGATGGCCGGATACGCCACATAGCCATCCTTGTTCGCATCCGGATTGCCGGGTTCGTAGCGCATCACCGGCGGCGTCGTGTCGTCCACCACGTCGGTCAGCTGCACTGCCCCGGAAGGCTGACCGAAATGCCCCACGCGATTGAAAACCGTCTGAAACGGGGACGCGTTCGACTCGCTGAAGACCACTTCCTTGCGCACGTACGGTCCGCCCTCGTCGGTGTGCGTCGTCTCTGCGTTGGCCAGGTTCGCCGACGTCACCTCCGCCCGCTGCCTTTCCGCCGAAAGCGCCGAAGCGCTGATGCTCATCATCCCGAACAAACTACCCATCGCTCGCCTCCTTACTCTTCCTTGATCGCCGTCAGCAGCGTGTGAAACTCCGACTTCACCAGCTGCACGCCCACCTGGTACTGCAGTTGCGTCTGCGAAAGCAGCAGGCTCTCGCGGTCGATGTTCACGTTGTTGCCGTCAGGCCGCTCCGGCAGTCCCGAAACGTCAAGACTCGCTGGCTCCAGCTGCGGTCCTTCCCCTGAACCACCGCTCTTTTCCATCGCCGCCTGCATCGCTGCCTGAAAATTAATGTCCTTCGTGTGGTAGCCCGGCGTATCGACGTTGGCCATGTTGGCCGCGATCGTTTGCTGCCGGTTCGTCGTAACCTCCAGGTATCCCTGGAGCAGGTTGAGCATCGAGTCGCCCGTTGCCATCTATGCGTACCTCCGTGGCGGAAGCCCGTATTCGCGAATCTTGTTGCGCAGCGTGCGCAGGCTGATGCCCAGCATCGCCGCTGCGTGCGTCCGGTTCCCATCGGTCAGCGCCAGCGTGTTTTCCAGGTGCTGCCGTTCCAGCTGACGAATCGGTGTCCCCGGCACCGCGGCCATCGCGTCCGTCGCCGGCGCTGTGCGCGGTTTTGTCGCCACTCCCTGGAACTCCGTTTCGAAGCAGCGCTCATCGATGTCCAGCGTCCCGCTCAGCGTGATCACCCGCCGCATAAAGTTCCCCAGCTCCCGCACATTTCCCGGCCAGCTATGCGTCTGCAGCCGATTCACAAACTCCGGCGTCAGCCGCGGAACTCCCAGCCGCATCTGCGCTGCAAACTGCTCTGCGAAATGCCGCGCCAGAATCGGAATATCATCCCGCCGGTCGCGCAGCGGCGGCAGCGACAGCGGAATCACGTTCAGCCGGTAATAAAGATCCGCACGAAACAGCCCCCGCTCCACCATCTCCGCCAGCGATACGTTGGTCGTCGCAATCACCCGAATGTCCACCCGCACTGCGCGCCCTTCGCCCAGCCTTTCGAACTCACGCTCCTGCAGCGCGCGAAGCAGTTTCGGCTGCAGGTTCAGCGGCATCTCGCCAATTTCGTCCAGCAGAATCGTGCCGCCGTCGGCGGTCTCGAATTTTCCCGGCCGTTGCGCCACCGCGCCCGTAAACGCTCCACGCCCATGCCCAAACAGTTCGCTTTCCAGCAGCGTCTCCGGCACCGCCGCGCAGTTCACCGCCACAAACGGCTTGCGCGCCCGGTCGCTGGCATCGTGAATGTACCGCGCCAGCAGCTCCTTGCCAGTTCCACTTTCAGCCTCGATCAGCACATCGGCGCCCGTCGCGGCCGCAGCGCGTGCCCGCTGGATCGCCCGCAACAGCAACGGAGAATGCCCCAAAATGTCGCCCACCGTAGCCGCATCGGCAACCGGCAACAGCCGCGCACGCTCCATCACTTGCGCCGCCGTCGCCTGCAGCTGATCGAACGGAATCGGTTTGGTCAGATAATCGAGCGCCCCATCGCGCATCGCATTCACCGCATCCGGCACCGAGCCGTACGCGGTCAGCAAAATCACTGCAGTGCCCGGTGAAGACTTCCTCGCCGCCCGCATCACTTCCATGCCCGATCCATCCGGCATGCGAATGTCGGTCACCACCAGGTCGAACTCGCGATGCTCGAGGTTGCGAATCGCTTCCCGCACCCCAGACGCCGCTTCCACCTGCCATCCATGGCGAAGAAAATTCGCCTTGAGCGCAGCCCGAATTCCCGGCTCGTCGTCCACCACCATCACCGATGACTGCGTATCCCCTGTCATATCGCTGGAAACTCCAGTTGAAAATTGCTGCCCTGCTGCCTCGGCGCGCTACGCGAATTTCTCCGCCATGCTGCGTCATCAGCCGTTTGCACACAGCAAGACCCAGCCCCGGCGTCTCACCCGTGCCGCTATATCCGGCCTCGAACAGATGCTCCATCACGTGCTCCGGAATCCCGCAACCGGTGTCGCGAATTTCCACCAGCGCGCGCATTCCGTCCTCGCCCATCACGGCGCCGATCGAGACACTCACCTGGCCGCCTGCCGGCGTATGGTGGATCGCATTGCCGATCAGGTTCAGCATGATCTGCCGAATCCCATCCTCATTGCCCATGCACCGTCAGCGTCTCGTCCGCCGCCGTGCAGGAAAGTGCGACGCCGGCCTGCTCAGCAATCGGGTCCACAAACTCAACCCCACTCCTCACGCAGCTAGCGAGATTCACCGCCCCCAGACGCGGCGTTCCTTCGCCGTTCATGCTCAGGACGTTGTTCACCGTGCCGGAAAGAGTGCGAATGCCGGCGCGCAGATGCGCGATCCACTGCGCCTGGTCGCCCCGATCACCCGTGGCCAGCCCATCCGCGATCAGCCCCGCAAACAGCTCCAGGCTCGCTAACGGATTTCTAATTTCGTGCGCCAGGATCATCGAGATTTCCGCCAACGCCGTCGCCCGCCGTGCGGCTTCGCGCTCCTGCTCCGCCTGTTTGGTTGCAGTCACATCGCGCAGAATCCAGATGCTGCGCAGCGGCACTCGCGTCGTCCCCGGCTTCAGCGGCCCGCAGTCCAGCTCGCGCCGTCCCACCGCCAGCCAGCGCTTGCCGCTCTCTGTCGTAACCGCGACCTCGATGTCGCGATCGATGCTGGCTCTTTTTTGCAGGGATACAAAATCGATCTGGCTGATGCGCGAGAGGTCGAGCAGCCGGCTTACCCGCGCACTGCGAATGCCCAGCAGCCGCTGCCCCTCCGGATTGATGACGACGATGCTCTCCGCCGCGTCCACCACCAGCACGCCGCACGGCATCGAGTCGATCATCTGCTGCAGCGCCGCCCGCATGCGGTCGTTCTCTTCAAGGCTGCGAGTCAGCTCCGCGTTGCGCTTCGAAAGCTCAACGCTCAGCTGCGCTACTTCCTGCTGCAGATCGCGATAGGAGGACTCCAGCTGCGCCGATGCGGCAATGAATTCTGAGAACGCATCCGCGAGCAAACGTGGGTTGTCGATCCCGGCAGCCCCGGCGCGCTTCATTGGAACAACATGAGAACTCGGCAGCATTTGCCTATCTCAACTGCACGATGAGTGCCAAATTGAAACAGGCTTCCCGAATCGGATTGTCAACGTCACAAAAGACTGGGCTTAGTCTCTTTTCGCTTGCCTTTTTCTTCCCGGGGCTCTCCCTTTCGTTAGATCCCCATGACAACGCCCGCCTTAGAAAATCTCTGATTAAGTCTCTGTTTTGAAGGGGCACAGCTTTTAGCTGTGCCATCAGGTTGTGGGATGAGGCCGGCTTTAGCCGCGGAGGGATGTTTCCCCGGCTTGCCCCCGTCAGCGCGTCCGGTCTTTGTCCCGATACATCGCTTTGTCGGCCTCGGAGATCAGCTGCTGCGCCGTCATTCCCCTCCGCCATTCCGCAACTCCGATAGCGGCGTCCACCTGGATATTCAGAATCTTGTTCCCCGTCCCGTTCTGCAGCACGTACTTCCCGAACACCCACTCCTTGATCCGCTCCACGTGGAAATTCGCGCCGGCTGCATCGCAGGAGAGCAGCAGGACAAACTCGTCGCCGCCCCAGCGCCCCACCAGATCGCCGGACCGGCTGTTCGAGTGCAACTCGGTCGCAAACTGCCGCAGCAGATCATCACCCGCCAGATGCCCGTATTTGTCGTTCACCTGTTTGAACCGGTTCAGATCGAGCACCACCACGCAGAAAGTGTGCTCGTTGGCGATATTCCAATACATCCGCTCTTCTACGCTGCGCCGGTTCGCTACGCCCGTCAGCTCATCCTTCAGGACCAGGTGCTCCACTTCGCGCAGCCGCGTCTCGTAGGTGGTTACCTCAGCCTGCAACTGCGCCACCAGTTGCTCGCTGTCCCGCTTCATCTGGTCGACGCTGCTCTTCAGTTCCTGCACACCCTTCACCAGCGACGTCCGAATTTCGGTCAGGTCGTCGAGGTCGGCAATGTTTTCCAGACGCGACGTCAGGCTTCTGAACTGCTGTGTGTAACCGGTGTTCCGGTCCCCGACCGACTCGGCCGTCTTGGCCAGCGCGATCAGCAGTTCCTTCACTTCATCGGCCTTCGACTTCAGATGCTCGGAGGTTCGCTCTCCCCACTCCTGCAGCCGAATCTCCACCTGCTGCTGAGTATGCTTCAGCAGATCCGGAGACGCATCGATGCCGAGGCGTCGCTCCAGTCCCTGCAGGCTGCTGTCCAGCTCCATACCCAGCGCCGGCGATCCCTGCACCGCGCTGTTGCCAACCGCCAGCAGCAGACTGCGGTAACACGCAACGCCCGCGTCGCCCAGTTCTGCCTCGTGCCGGTCGTCCTCCACTGCTGCCACCGGCCCATCCTGATCCAGAAATTTCTTGAGGGAAATCAAAGCGTGCAAATCTCCCGGCCTCCCGTTTGCGGGAGTCCCTTGTTCTTGTTCTTTGAACTTTCCCCGAGAACCGGTCGAGGCGCGCGTGGTTCGCAATCCGTTCACGCGGTGTGACTAACGGCAGATGACCCCAGGACTTTCAGGCTCGCCAGCGCATTTTCACAATCGCTGGAGGTACTCGCATACCCCAATCAGGTGGTTGACCGGGTTTAAGACCACACGCGCGGGCCACCTGTGGCGGACCCGCCAACGAACTTTCAACCACTTACAGCTTCTCGCCAAAAATGTGGGGAATTTGTCAATAGTGAGGCCAAAAAACCAAGGTAATGCACCTCATTCCAAAGGGCTTGTGAGCCAAAACTCGCAGGAAAAGTTGGCACTGTTTCCCGTCGAATCTGGTATTCTGAACTTATAGATAGAAAAAGAAAAAGCCTCGCGGCAAGCGAGGCTTTTTGCGTTGGTCGATCCTGGCTGCTCACTGCTTTTTGAGGGCCTCTGCATCCGTGGAAAGGAAACAGAAAGTGGCGCAAACTACTTGCAATCAGACACTTGTCATAATCGTCTTAATTAAGTTCTCTTATTTTCAGACACTTAACATTTCGCGATAGCTCGCAATCCCAGCTAAATCAACACTTGCCAAAAAGAGGGGGGGGGAGGTGTAGGGCCGGATCGGTCCAGGATCACTGGCCGACGACAGATATGTCAGCTGGCGCTTTTCGGGGCGGGAAACAAGTGTGGGCGTCGCAGGCCTGGTATCGCAGCGCGCCTTCCAGCAGATGGGTTCCGCGCGCAGCCGTCAGGTGCATCTTCAGCACGAATTCGCCGTTGTAGACACTCAACTTCTGGCTTGGATCGGCCGGAAACGCGTAGTCGACGCCAGGCGGGAAATCGACCGACGCAATGTTCACGCCGTCAGGCTCTACTTCGATCAGCTCGGTGCGAATGAGACTCTTCTGCAGTGGCGCATGCGAGTTGATGTGCAGGCCGTCGTTGATGCGGAAATGCATTTCGATGGTCTGCGGCTTGCCGGCGGCAACCGTAACCTGCTGAGGATAAAGGAAATGGACGTATTGCGGAGGGCTTCCACCTTCGCTTGCTGAAGTCTGCCAGGGAAGCTGTTGCGCCGTGAGGCCCAGCGCGAGCACTGCACAAGCCGCGGCAACGGTGACGGACTTCACGAATGCGCTCCAGATGTCATCACGACGCCTTCGTTTCCGATGGCCTTCTTAATGTTGGCTTCGATCTCGTCGCGTGGGGCCAGACCGATGGTCGAGGCAACGATCTTGCCGTTGCGATCGATGAAAAAGGTAGTGGGCAGCGCATCGAGGCCGCCATATTGGTTCTCGATCGATTCCGCGTCAATCAGGATCGGGTAATTCATGTGCATCTTCGACGCGAAGTCGGCAATGTCGCGCTTTTCGGTGAAGAGCTTGGCCGGATCGTCCTTGTCGAGGTCGTCGGCAGAGATGCCGATGATTTCGAGGCCCTGGCTTGCGTACTGGTCGTGCAGTTTTTCGAACCAGGGGATCTCGACTTTGCAGGGTCCGCACCAGGTCGCCCAGAAATCGACCACGAGCGGGCGGCCTTTATAGCTAGCCAGCGATACCTTGTTGCCGTTCAGATCCTGCAGCGTGAAGGCGGGCGCAGTTTTTCCATTCAGCGGTGTGGTGTTGTCTGCCGCACTGGGAATATCGGAGGGCGACGTATCGGAATCCGGCGCAGCAGAAGAAGAAGCGGCAGACGCGTTGTCGGGAACCAAAGTCAGCTTCATCTGCTGGAGCCGGGCTTGCTCGGCTTTACGCCGCTGAACAAAATTGATGACACCGGCGGCAACCATGAGCGCCAAAGCCAGAACCATCGCCGTCAAAACCAAAACGTTGCGCCGCACAGCTGCAACCTCGCTGCTTCCATTTTACAGTCGGGCAGCGGGGCCTGGCGTGCGGCGCGGGTGGTAGCATCAGGAGTTTCAGAGCAACGATGAGCGACGTACACACACCGGCGCAGCTGGTCCGCATGGAAGCCGAGGCGCTGCTGGCACTTGCGGAGCGCCTCGACGGACCGATGGCCGCGGATTTCGAGCGCGCCGTCACTCGCATTCTTGAGTGCGGACAGTCGCGCGCGCGCGTGGTAGTGACGGGAATGGGCAAGAGTGGCATCGTCGCGCAGAAGGTTGCGGCCACGCTCAGTTCCACCGGCAGTCCGGCGCTCTTTATGCATCCGGCGGAAGCGGTGCACGGCGATCTGGGAATGATCACCGAAGGCGACGTGGTGATTGCGCTTTCGGCGAGCGGCGAAACCGAGGAGATTCTGCGGCTGCTGGCGACGTTGCAGCGCATGGGGAACGCTCTGATCTCCTTCGTTTGCGATATGCAATCGACGCTCGCTCGCGCCAGCGATGTGGCGCTCGACTGCTCGGTGCCCGCCGAAGCTTGCGGTCTGGGGCTTGCGCCGACCGCTTCGACCACGGCGATGCTGGCGTTGGGCGACGCCTTGGCCATCGCGGTTTCGCTGCGGCGCGGCTTTAAAGCGGAGGATTTCGCAGCGCTCCATCCAGGCGGCAAGCTGGGCAAGCGCCTGGCGACGGTGAAGCAGCTGATGCATGCAGGCGATGCGATTCCGCGCGTCGATGTGAAGACGCCCATGACTGAGGTGATCTACGAGATGTCGCGCAAGAAGCTGGGCATGACCGCGGTCACAAGAGATGGCAAGCTGGCGGGGATCGTCAGCGATGGCGATTTGCGGCGGCTGCTGGAACGCGACGGACCGGAAGGCCTGCGCAAAACCGCCGGCGAAGTGATGAATTCTTCGCCGAAGACGATTTCCGGATCGGAGCTTGCGGCGCGGGCGCTGCACACTATGGAGGAGCGCAAGATTACCTCGCTGATCGTCGTCGATGACGAAAAACGGATTGAGGGTGTGATCCATCTCCACGACTTATGGGGAACGGAGTTGATCTGACGCCATGGGCCAGGTCTTTTATGGGTCTGACGCCGCTTTTGAGCGTCTAATAAGGCAGGTGAATGCTATGCGGCGGATGTTGGTGGTCGCGTTGGTTTCAGGCCTGTTGTTTGGGGTTTCTCCGGTCTTTGCACAGCGCGCTGGCCATTCCGGCGGTGGATTCAGCGGCGGCCACGTGGGCGGCGGCTTTTCGTCGGGACCTGCGCGATCGTCTTTCGGATCGGGCTCGTTCGGCCGGTCGTTCGCGTCAGGCAGTTTTGCTTCGGCTCCGCGATTTACCTCGACTGCACCGGTTCGCAGCATTACACCGTTCGGCGGACTCTCGGCAGCGCGTCGGCCTGACAACCGTTACCGCTATCGCTCACCGTATCGCGGCTCGGGATTTTACGGCGCTCCTTTTGTAAATTCCTGGGAGGTGCTGCCGTGGGATCTCGGGTATCCGGATTTCACGGGCAACGGCGACGACAGCGCCGACGCGGAGCAGCAGCCCGAAACGCCATATGTCGCTGCTCCTGATGACGGCTATCGGCCAGAGTACGGAGAGCCTGGATACGGCCAGCCCGAATACCAGGACGCGCCGTCGATGGTTTCGACTACCGACACAGCCGAGCCGCAGTTGACGCTGATCTTCAACGACGGCCATCGCGAAACGATTCGTAATTACGCGCTCACCCGCAACACGGTGATTGTGATGGATCGGGCCGCGGCAGGGTATCAGCAGAAGATTCCGTTGTCGGAGCTGAATCTGCCGGCGACGGAGCAGGCCGCACAGCAGGCTGGACTGGATTTCAGTCCACCTGTATAAACTCACGCGCGGCGGGAGACGCAGCCGGATCGAGAACCGGCTGGTACGCCGCGTACACGCCTTCGAAGACTGCGTCCCATGAAGCCGCCATCGCATATTGGCGCGCCTGAATGCGCATATTCGCGTGGAGGATCGGATCGGAGAGGATGCGGCCGATCGCAGAGGCGAAGTCCGCATCATCGGCGATGAAGCCGGTGCTTCCTTCCTGGATCAGTGACTTCGGTCCGCCATCGGGCGTGACGACCGCGGGAACGCCGGATGCGAGGGCTTCGAGGACAACGTTGCCAAAGGTATCGGTATGCGAGGGAAAGACGAAAACATCCATTCCCGCATAAGCGCGGGCCAGAGCCTCGCCACGCAGAACGCCGGTAAATTCGGCGCGGGGCAAGTGCTGGCGCAGCCAGGATTCTTCTGCGCCGTGGCCCACGATCCGGAAACGAAAGTTGCGAATGCCACGCTCTGCAAGCTGCCGCTGCACCGTGGCCAGCAGCGCGACATTCTTCTCCACGCTTAGGCGGCCGCAGAAGCCGAGAACAAAATCTGAATCGGAGCCAGCGCGGTCGCGGCGGTTCGGGCAAAAGAGCTGGGCATCGATACCGCGCTGCATCAGATAGCAGGGGCGGCCGGTTTTCTCTTCGAGCAGGCGGCAGAGGTCCAGGTTGGGCGCGAAGAGGACGTTGGCCTTTGCCGTAGAACCATGCGAGGAGGGCGAGCATCGTCTCTTCGATACCTCGCGCGGCGCCGGCAGCGCTCGTGCCGGGAGCGCGTCGAAGAGCCAGTGGGAGCGGGTCGCGGCGTACTCATGCACGTTGGTGTGCCACGAAGCGGCCAGCGGAATACCCAGACGGTAAGCAAGCATCGCGCCAATCAGGCCGAGTTCGCTGGGGCCGGTGATATGCACGATGTCCGGCCGAAAGTCCTTCAGGGCGCGAGCGATGACAGGAATATGGCGAATCCACGCGGGATCGAACTTGAGATCCTTCTCGAGGGGAATAGAGAGGATGCCGCGCGGGAGCTCGAGGGTGGTCAGATTGCCTTCGGTCCGAAGCGGCTGGCGGCGATCGCCGGCGCGCACGCAGAGGAAGGGCAGATGACGGCGGCGGGCGAAATCTTCAAAGTGGCGGGAGGTGTGCGCCACTCCGTTGACTTCGTGAAACGAATCGGGAAAGTAGGCGACGCGAGTCAAGAGATCGAATAGTACCCGAACCGTGCAACAACCCGATGACAGCGTGAGTAAGACAGCCGGATTAAGCTAACCGATCGTCGCCGAGCGCGAAGCGCAGCTCGCGGGATTCATCCCAGGCCATGCGCAGGCCGCCGGAAACCGGGCTGCTGCCCATAAGGCGAACCGCTTTGATGGTGAGCGTCATCCAGGTGGGCGCAGAACCGTCGGGCCACAGCTCTCGCAGGGGGCGAACCACGCCGTTGCGGTCCGGATGCCAGACGCGCTCATCCCAGGTGCGCGAGCCCAGCGGGAAGTCGGGGTAATCGCGGATGGCGTCGAGCGTGGACTCGAGGATGCGATGCTTCCAGGGCTGCGCGTACTGCGGCATGAAAAGGACGTGGCTGCGGCCTTCGTATCGAACTTCGTGGACGAATTCGGTGAAGGTCGAAGCATGGGAGAGGTTCAGGTTCGCGTTCGGCTCGAGGCCATGGCGATCGCCACCGGAGATAAGCAGCTTGTTCCATTGCTGCGCGAGCTTTTTGACTCTGCGGTTCTCTTCCCAGGGGCGCAGGCCGTTGAGCTCGAAAGCGTGCATGAATTCGTGATTGGCGTTGAGGAAGTCCTGCACGCGCTGCGCGGCTTTGTCCTCGCCGATCAGGTAGAGATCCCACATGGGGTGATTGAACACGATGAGGACGTTGGGCAGCTGGTGGAGCGCGGCAAGAATTTCGGTGAGGCGCTTTTCGTCGGGCGCGGCGGTGTACTCGGCGAAGGTCTTCATCCAGGCGGCGCCGGAGTCGCTGGGCAGGTTATGAATGCCGAGGTGGAAGGCCTGATCGCCGCCGAACGGCGCGCTCCATTCCACCGAGACCGGGATATGGCGAGCGGCAGCGACGGTGCGCAGCAGCATGGGTGCGGCGATGGTGTCGTGGTCGGTGATAGAGACCAGGGGCATCAGGCCGAGCTTTTTGGCGATCTGTCCGGATTCAACGTCGAAGGCGATGCGCGGCGTGAGCGGCGGAGTCCAGTAAGCGGCGGCGTAGTTGACGGGGATCGAGTGCTGCTCTCTGGACTTGCGCTCGCTGCGGGCGAGAATAGGGCGCAGCAGCGGATACTGATTTCCCAGGTTGGCCAGGAAATCGAGCGTCTCCTTGGACTGGTTGGTGTGACTGTGCAGCGAAACCGCGGTGGGATAATCGCGAGCGGCGTCAGGTTCCTTCCAGGAATAAGAGATACGGCGCAGGCCGGCCATGGAAAACCTCCCGAGGTCGTCTTACTGCCACCAGTATCCGTTGTGCACCATGAATGAGGCATTACGGAAGCAAAAATGATGGGTCAAATGATGGACCGTATCCGCATAGGTAACGTTACTCTTCGGGCTGTCACCGCTAACACAAGCGCTGATTAATCAGGTGCTTCGTATTTGCTTTCGAGGACGGCGCACTGTCGTAACTGACAAGCAAAGTTCGCAACGATTACCGTTACGATTCGTTCAACGGCGCGTTTTCGCGATATCCGGCAAGTCGGCTTCCTGTGCCATATCCGGTTCCAGGTGGTTCCTGGTAAGGCCGTCGCGCAGGAGTTCAAACGCCTCGTCGGTGGAATCCGTCACCTGAAAGAGCTCGCGGTCGCGCGGAGAAATCGTGCCCTTTTCAACAAGAATATCGAGGTTGATGACCTGTTTCCAGTAGCTGGAGCCGTACAGCAACACAGTAATTTTCTTGGCGAGCTTTTGGGTTTGAGACAGCGTAAGGATCTCGAACATTTCGTCGAGAGTGCCGAAGCCGCCGGGAAAAACGACGAGTGCTTTTGAGAGATACGCAAACCAGTATTTGCGCATGAAGAAGTAGTGGAACTCGAAGTTGAGCGCGGGCGTGATGAAGCGATTGGGAACCTGCTCGAAGGGAAGACTGATGTTGAGCCCGATGGTTTTTCCTCCGGCTTCCCAGGCGCCGCGGTTGGCGGCTTCCATAATGCCGGGGCCGCCGCCGGAAGTGACGACGAAGCGATTGCGGCGGGACTTGAGGTTTTTAGCCCACTGCGTGAGCCGGAACGCGAGACGGCGCGCGTCTTCGTAATAGTGCGCCATTTCGACGGCGGCTTCGGCGCGGCGCAGGCGCAGCTCGGTCGAGGTTCCCTGATCGATGTCTCCCTGGCGAGCCGGCTGCTCCTCTTCAGGCGCGGGCTGTTGGGAGCCGGTATTCTCGAGCAGCTCCAGCTCGGCGCTGGCTTCGTCAAGAGCGCGAAAGCGCGCAGAGCCGAAGAAGACCACGGTGTCCTGGATGCGTTCGCGGCGGAAACGGGCGAGCGGTTCGGAATACTCGGCAAGGATGCGCAGGATGCGGCCATCGGGGCTGTTGAGGAAGGAGTCGTTCTCGTAGGCCAGGGCGGCTTTCGCCAGCGGGTTCGGAAGCTTTCGTGACATTTCTGTTTTTTGCAGCTCAGTTTTCTTTGTAATGGATCGCATCGGAAATAGCGATCCACAAATTGAGCAAGCCAAGGCCGGAGACCAGCCCGCGTACCGCTCCGCTCTGCGTGATGTGCGCAACAAATGCGTAATACACGAAGAAGCGGTTGAAAGCCCAGACGTGCATCCAGGGAAGAAAGACCAGAATGAGGCCGATGTAGAGGCGAACGATGACGCGCAGGAAAAGCTCGGATCGACGCAGCCAGTGCGACGTGTGCTCGTGTTCCGGAGGAGCGGGAGTCGCGGTTGTGCCGGCGGCCGGAGATTCCGGAGCAGGAGAAACAACGTTGGGCGAATGCGACATAAGAGCGCGAAGCGCGGGGACGCTCGCAGACGCCCCGAAACAGCCGTAATCTCACAGTAACACAGGCGCCCAGGAGGGTCCGGAACCGGTTCGGAGCGGCCGTCTCGTTAGCAACAACGCTCTCCGAGAGACACGCGAAGCCGCCAGGGTACCATTTGAAGTCCGATGCGCGTGGAACCCAAAATCGTCTATACCGCGGAGGATTTGGCAGAGTTTTCTCCCGACCGCGACCTCGGCTTCCCCGGCGAATTTCCGTTCACGCGCGGCATTCAGCCCACGATGTATCGCGGCCGGCCGTGGACCATGCGCCAGTACGCAGGTATGGGCGATGCAGAAGAGAGCAATCGCCGTTACAAATTCCTGCTGGAGCAGGGGACCGCGGGTCTGTCGGTCGCGTTCGATCTTCCTACACAGATCGGCTACGACTCCGACTCGCCCTACGCGCTCGGCGAAGTCGGCAAAGTAGGCGTCGCCATCGATTCCATCGAGGATATGGAGCGCCTCTTCGAAGGCATTCCGCTCGACCGCATCTCGACCTCGATGACCATCAATGCCACGGCGAGCATCCTGCTGGCGCTCTATGTGGCGGTCGCGCGACGCACCGGGGCCAATGTTCGCAAGCTTTCCGGCACCATCCAGAACGACATCCTGAAGGAGTACATTGCGCGCGGCACCTATATTTATCCAGTTCGCCACGCGATGCGCATCGTGACCGACGTGTTTGCGTGGGCGGGCAAGAACGTGCCGGAATGGAACACGATCTCGATTTCCGGCTACCACATGCGCGAGGCGGGATCGACCGCAGCGCAGGAGGTGGCGTTCACGCTGGCAAACGGCGTCACGTATGTCCAGGCCGCCATCGACGCGGGTCTCGACGTTGATCAATTCGGGCGGCGCCTCTCGTTTTTCTTCAACGCGCACAATAATTTTATGGAGGAAGTTGCGAAGTTCCGCGCCGCACGCCGGTTGTGGGCAGGCATCATGCGCGACCGCTTCCACGCGAAAAACCCGCGCTCGTGGATGCTGCGCTTCCACACCCAGACGGCCGGCTCAACGCTCACCGCGCAGCAGCCGGAGAACAACATCGTGCGCACCGCGATTCAGGCTATGGCCGCCGTGCTGGGCGGAACACAATCCCTGCACACCAACGGTTACGACGAGGCTCTCGCTTTGCCCACCGAAGAAGCCGCGCGCGTCGCGCTGCGCACGCAGCAGATCATCGCGTGCGAATCCGGCGTCGCTAACACCATCGACCCCGTCGCCGGCTCGTACGCCATCGAATCGCTGACCAACGGGATCGAGCTGCAAGTGCAGGCGTATTTCAGCCAAATCGAGAAGCTTGGCGGTATGCTCCGGGCCATCGAGCGCGGATGGGTGCAGCAGGAGATTCAGAACGCCGCATACGAATACCAGCGTTCGGTCGATACCGGCGAGGCAGTCGTCGTCGGGGTCAACCGGTACACGCGCGAGGACAACCCGCCGATTCCGACACTCCATGTCGATGAGGCTCTGGAACGCAAACAGGTGGAGCGGGTTCGCGCTCTGCGCGCGCGGCGGGACCACCAAGTCTGGCAGCGCTCTCTCGACCAGGTGCGCGAGCACGCCCGCAGCGGCACGAATCTCATGCCGGTGATCCTGGAGGCCGTCGAGAGCTACGCTACCGTCGGCGAAATTGCTTCCACGCTGCGCGAGGTCTTCGGCGAATACCGGGAAACGGTCACGGTCTGATCGCATTCAGCCGGCCGTGAGCGCGGCGACTTCGTAATCGTCAATCGACGGAATCGTAAACTCCACCGCATTGCCGTTCGTGCGGAAAGGAATCTCCTTCTCCGCCCGCAGCAGCTCGACGCGGCGCACGGTTTTGCCGGGAGGCAGTTCCATCCACACCCGCTGCTCGCCGATGGGATAAAACTCCCGCAGCCAGCCACGGTGGGTGTTGGGGTTGGTGTAGTTGAGCAGGTGGACGGCAAAGCCTGGCTCGGTCTCCCAGGCGAACGCCTCGATGAGTCCCTTGCCTTCGACTTTCGCCGGTGCGCTCTCGCCGGCGACCCAGCGAATCGTATTCTGCAGCAGGCGGCTGAGGTCGGTGTTGCCCGCGATCCAGAGGCTGTGCTCGATGTTTCCGGGGAAATACGCGAGCCGGCTTCTGCCTTGCTCGCGCAGCGCGACAGCAGGTTCGGTGGTTTGCCGGACCGGCGGATACGACAGCTCCGGCGGATAGGCCACGAATCCCGGCACCACGGTCAGCACGGGATCCTCCACCGGCGCGACAGGCTGGCGATACTCCGAGCCTGGAAGCCAGTTCGTGTCCGTGAAACCGTCCAGGATCGGATGAACGCGCTCGATCCTTGCATAATAAGGATTCGCGTTGCCACGGCGCCCGATCACCGGTCCGGCCGCGTGAATCCCGAAGACATTCGCCAGTCCGAAGTCCGAGCGCGGCTGATTTTGCTCCGTGTACATGCTGGTTTCGAAGGTGGCCAGCAGCGATCCGCCCTGGTTCACGTAGTCGCGCAGCCGCGCGCACTGCTCATCGCTCAGCAACGCGACGTTGGGCAGGATGAGCGCGGCATATTTGTTCAGGCGATCGGCTTCGAGCTGATCTTCGTGCACGAAGTCGAAGAAGAAGCGCCCTTCGAGCAGCGCGGAATACAGGCCGTCGATGTTGCGCTGCATCGTCACGTCGCTGGGCGGCTGATAAAAGAGGTTGGTCCGCTGCCCGATGACCACGCCGATGTTCGCGATGGAGCCGCGGTTCATGAAGTGCGCGTCGTGCTTCGCGGTCCAGGCGAAATAATTCTCGCCAAATTTTTCGTAGCGCCGGTCTTCGCCCATACCCTGCTCGCCACCGATGACGTGCATGTACGGAACCATGCCGCTGGCCAGGCCCTGATCGAGCCAGATGCGCGACTCGGCCGGCGACTTGATGCTTTCGCGCCAGCGCAGCGGGCCTGTGGCCCATGCGCCGAGAATATTCGTGGCCATCTTTCCTTCCATGATGGCGTGACATAGCCGGCCCTGTTGCGTGACGCCCCAGACCGGATCGTCCATGCGGCCGCGGCCCTGGTTATCGGCCTGGAACCACTGCGAAATCTTGCCCACCTGGACGAGATTGGGCGTGGCGTGCACGCCGCCGCCCATATTCGCGAAGAAAAATCCGGCCGGGTTCTTTTCGTTCGCGATGCTGTCGTAGAGCACCCACAGCGCCATCACCCGCGCATTGAACTTCTCCCAGTACGCCGGGGTTTTTGGCGGCGCCAATTTGCGGCAGATGTTGCAGTAGCAAACCGGCAGGTTAAACATGGGCCAGCCGTTGGTGTAAAAGCCGTCGACCTCGTAGCGGGCATTGATCTCGCGCATGATGGCCGGCATGTAGTCGGTCATGTAAGGCGAGAACATGCAGGTCTGGAACAGTTCCGGCGTGTCGGGCGTCTCGAGGGGTTTGCCCTGGACGTCACGCATGAACCACTCCGGATGCGCCGCGAGTGCGTCTCCCCAGTTGAGATCCGGGCTCATGCGCGCGATGGTGCGCATGCCCCGCTTGCGCGCCGCGGTGTTCAGTTCTCCGAAGAAATCCTTATCGTCGAGAAATTTGCTCCTGCGATGGAAGGGAACCTGAGTCGGATAGTAGGCAATGATTCCGGTGACGCTGACGAAGACGGCTCCAGCCTTGACGCCTGCCCAGTAGTCGGCCCAAGCTTCGACGTCAAGAACCGCGGGATCGTGCTCGGTGATGTTGGTCTGCCCGATGCGGCGCAGGGTTTTGAGCCACGCAGCTTCGCCGGGATTGCTGTCCTGGGTCGCTGCGTTGAGAGGATCGGTCAGGTACGCCATGGTTCCAGCTGCGGCGCTGGACTTCAGGAAGGTTCGACGATCCATTTCGCCTCCACCCGCAAGGCGCGCTCTGGCGCCACGCCGCAAAATTGTACGGGAAGAGGAGTTCGGGTTGCGGTAGATTCGTTTCGAAGCTAGCAGCTGGGCCGCGCGCGCGAGGTGAGCGGCTCAACGGCGAAAAAGAAGCTCTGGTAGCTAAAGGTGATTCTGAAAATGCTGCCGTCGCTCAGGATGAGCTGCTGATCATCGGCGTCGAAGGCGGTCTCGGTCGAGTCCACGTGACCTTCCACCACGGGCTGCAGGACGGTGGTCGTGCCCGGAGGCCGCGCGCCGCCGCGGCGCAGGCGGACGTCGGAGCCGAAGCGGATTTCCTTGCGGGTCCCGTCCCTCTGGATTACCGTGGCCCTCTGGCCGGCCAGGCTCTGCGCCTGCGGTTCCCAGTCTGACGGATATGTCTCTGCGACCTGAGCCATGGCGGGAAGAGTAACCAAGTTCGTCAACACCTCGGAATCCCTCCGGCGCGTTAGCGGCCGATGCCCACATCGTTTGCACGAACGGGGCATGACCACAGATTGCGGCCTGCCCGACGGAGAGTTCCGGGCTGACGCTTTTCGGGTGTTGTGCGCGCCGACGAATTTGTGCCCCGTCAGCGTTTCTGTTGAATTCGCGACTCTCACAGTTTCGTCACAGTTCCGGCGGCATTGAGAGGCGCTGGTGTATTCTTCTGCCACTTACCCGCTTCCACATCACTCCCGACCCCGGACGAACAGAGTCGGAAAGGACTTTTTGCTATGACGGAATGCCTGCGCCGGATGATTCTCATGCGCAAAACGTGGCTGTTGCCTGCTGTCGCGCTCGTCGCCGGATTCGCACTGGCTCTCGGTCCGGTCCACGCGCAGGCTGCTCTGCCGTCGCAATCGGCGCCGCAGGCTGGGCCAGCAGCAACGCCGACCGGTCAAAACAGCGGCATCACCGGCACATGGCAAGGCACGCTGCATGCAGGACGCGATCTGCGCATCGTGGCCAAGTTCACCGCCGACGGCGCCGCGCTGCAGGCGACGATGTACAGCATCGACCAGAGCGGCGACGGCATCCCCGCGTCGTCGGCGAGCTTCGCCGACGGCACGCTGAAATTTGCCATCACGATGATTGGCGGCAGCTACGAAGGCAAGCTCGCCTCGGACGGAAAATCCATCGCGGGAACCTGGACACAGGGCGGCAGCCCTCTGCCGCTGGTGCTGGAGCGCGCTACTCCTGAAACCGAGTGGGCCATACCGGAACCAGCGCCGCGCATTCCGCCGATGGCTGCGGATGCCAATCCCAGCTTTGAAGTCGCAACCATTAAGCCCACTGCGCCTGGCGAGCAGCGTCATGCATTCGTCGTGCAGGGCCGCTCGTTCAAGACCATTAACTTCAGCGTTGCCGGGCTCATCTCCATCTGCTACGGCGTGCAGGACAAACAGATCGTCAATGCGCCGGACTGGATGTCGTCGGAGCGTTTCGACATTGACGCCGAGCCCGACGTGCCCGGTCTGCCCAATAAGCAACAACTGATGACCATGGTCCAGAAGCTGCTGGCGGATCGCTTCCAGCTGAAGTTCCACAAAGAGAAACGTGAGATGTCGGCCTACGTGCTCACCGTTGCGAAATCAGGCAACAAGATGACGAAGACCGATGCCGGCCCCAACGACCTGCCGGGCTTTGGCTTTGGCCCGGTCGGCACGCTGCGCGTCTTCCGCGCGAACATGGACGACTTCACGGAGTTCCTGCAGTCGCAGGTACTCGATCGCCCGGTGGTGAATCAGACCGGCCTCGATGGCCGTTGGAACTTCGTCCTCAAGTGGACGCCGGATGAATCGCAGTTCGTCGGCCGCGGCTTGACTGTTCCGCCGCCTCCCGCTGACTCGGCCGATGCTCCACCGCCGCTGTTCACCGCCATCCCGGAACAGCTGGGCCTGAAGCTGGATGCCGAGAAGACCGCAGTCGACGTAATGGTGATCGATCACGTTGACCATCCGTCGCCGAACTGACCGCCAGCCGGCAGCCGGAAGCACCGACCCCACCCCCTCCCCCCTGGGGGGTTCGGCAAGTATTTGATTCCATGACTTCGATTGGGTACTGTAAGTCAGGTATTACCCTCCTGGCCGCGCTTCATTGCGCACCTATTTTAAAACACAGCGTTTACGGGTACCAATAACATTCCACACGGGTTAGTGCCTCTCAGCGTTCGGCGTTCAGCGTTCGGCGTTCGACGTTCGACGTTCGACGTTCAGAGAGGCATAGCCGATTCCAGCCTTTGCTGCACACTGAGACCGGCCGAAAACAGAGCCAAAACAAAAAGGACTCGCGGGTTGCGAGTCCTCCTGGTTCAGGTTCCATTCTTAGTCTGGCGCCGGCTGGCGGGTAAGGCAAGGAGAATCGACGAGCACGCCAAACTTTGGTCATAGGCACTCTGCACGTCCACAACGCCGCAATGGGGATTTCGCGCAGCTGTTGGAGTCGGCGCTGCTCGATCGCCCGGTCGTTGACCAGACGGGACTCGACGGCCGGTGGGACTTCACGCTGAAATGGACTCCGGATGAGGCACAGTTCGCGGCGATGGGTGCGCCTGGCGCGCCGCCTCCAGCCAGCGACGCTGCGGATGCGGCTCCGCCGCTGATCACTGCCATGCGCGAACAGCTGGGGCTGAAACTCGAAGCAGAAAAGACTCCCGTGGAGATCCTGGTGATCGACCATGTGGAGTATCCTTCGGCGAATTAGGTCCCCAAAGTTAGAAGTCCATTCAACAATTCGGCGAATCGAGCTGGCTAAAGAAAGCCTTCAGGGGCTGAAGCCCATTTATTCCTAGCCATTTACGGCACGACTGAAGTCGTGCCCTGATACAAAAACGAAGAATAAGTCCTGAAGGAACTTCTGACTCAGGACCACAGGCTGGTATCGCGACCGTTTGAAGTTTTCCGCGCCTGAAGGACGGAGATATTCGACGAGCTTGTTCCCCGGCCTAAAAGGCCGGGGCTTCTACCGTTGTCCCGCTCAGGCGGGACCGCTTCGCGAAGAGCCATAAATTTATACGGTTGTGGCGCCAGGGCAGCGGCAACCTGGCGACATCGATGCGGGTGGGGTCTTGCCAAGATACCTACACGTGTAGTAGACAATACTACACGGATAGGAGGACACGATGGCGAATCGGCTGTCGAAGCTGGAATTTCAGGTAATGGAGGCTCTGTGGAGCCGCGGGCAGCTCTCGATCCGCGAGATCCAGGAGGAGATTCCCGCGCGCAAAACGCCGGCCTATACGACCGTGCAGACCACGGTGTACCGCATGGAGGCCAAGGGCGTAGTGCGGCGAGTGAAGAAGGTGGGGAACTTTCATGTGTTCGACGCGGTGATCACCCGGGAGGCTGCGCAGCGGCGGGTGATGGACGATCTGCTGAGTTATTTCGGCGGCAGAAGCCAGCCGCTGATGGCCCATTTGATTGAGTCGGGCAAGCTCTCGCTGGCCGATGTGAAGGAGGCGGAGAAGCTGTTGAAGAGCCACGGGCGGAAGGGAGAACAACGATGAGTTCTGTTGCGTGGGGATGGTGGGCGGTTCCGCTGCTCGACCATTTGTGGCAATCGACGGTGTTCGCGGGCGGAGTGTGGCTGCTGGCTCTGGCGCTGCGGCGGAATGCGGCGCGGGTGCGGTACCGGTTGTGGATGGCGGCGTCGCTGAAATTCCTGGTTCCTTTCTCGCTGCTGATGGCACTGGGTGCGCGGCTCCCGTGGCCGACCCATCTGGAGCGCACGCAGCCCGCGATTGCGTCGGCGGTGGAAGTGGCACAGCCGCTGTTACAGATGTGGCCGGCGGAGATGCATGCAAACTTCGTGCCGGGGGCAACAGACAGGGCGACGAGGCATGCGGCGAATGGCTGGCTGCCGTTCGCATTGCTGGCGGTGTGGGCAGGCGGAACGCTGCTGTTGCTGGGGCGATGGACCTGGAATTGGCTGCGTCTGCGGGCGACGGTACGGCGCGGCGAACCAATGACGCTGGCGGACGGAACCCGGGCCACGCTGATGGCGGAGGGCCTCGATCGGGGGAGCGTGGAGCCGGGCGTATTCGGGATCGTGCGGCCGGTGCTGGTGATGCCACGCGGGATCGCCGAGCGGCTGAGCGCGGAGCAGCTGGATGCGATTGTGGCGCATGAACTGTACCACCTGGAGCGGCGCGACAACCTAACCGCGGCGCTGCACATGCTGGTAGAGGCGCTGTTCTGGTTCCACCCAGCGGTTTGGTGGCTGGGGGCGCGGCTGATCGAAGAGCGCGAGCGCGCGTGCGACGAGGCGGTGATCGAGGCGAAGAGGCAGCCGTTGGCGTATGCGGAAGGAATCCTGAACGTCTGCAAATTTTATGTGGAGGCGCCGCTGAGCTGTGTCGCAGGGGTGACGGGATCGGAACTGAAGCAGCGAATCGCGCGCATCCTGTCAGGGCAGGGGGTGCGGAAGCTGGACTTACGGCGGAAGGCGCTGCTGGCGCTGGCGTGTTTACTGGCAGTGGGAGTGCCGGTGACGGCGGGGCTGGTGCGCGCGGCGCAAGCGCAGGCGCAGGCGAGGCCACCGGGGGAAAAGGCCGTTGCCGGAAGCGGAATCGCTGGAACCTGGCAGGGGACCCTACACACGCCGGAGGGGCGCGATGCGCGGTTCGTGCTGAAGATTATTAGGGACGAGAAGGGCGCCCTGAGTGGGACGATGTACGCGCTGGACCAGAACGGGCCGCCGATGCGGGGGAGTACGGTGAGCTTTGCAGCGGGGACACTGCGGTTCATGAATTTCTTTCCTGGATTGAACTTCGAAGGAAAGATGTCGGCGGACGGGAACTCGATCAGCGGCGAGATAACGCAGAACGGAAACTTTCCGCTGGTCCTGGAGCGGGCGACCGCGGAGACGGAGTGGGCGGTTCCCAGCCCGCCGCCGCTGATTCCAGCCATGGATCGGGACGCGAAGCCCAATGCGGAAGTGGCGACGATCAAGCCGGCCGAGCCGGGATCGCACGCCTTCATGATTGCCTTTCGTGGAGCGGAGCTGTCGATCCGAAACCAGTCGCTGATGGACCTGATCCGATTTGCGTACGAGGTTCAGGAGAAACAAGTCGCGCAGGGGCCGGGGTGGTTGAGCAGCGAGCGGTGGGACATCGACGCAAAGCCGGACAAGCCGGGAATGCCGAGTAACGCACAGATCAGGGAGATGGTGGAGAAGCTGATCGAGGAACGATTCTCGCTGAAGACTCATGAGGAGACGCGCGAGATGGCGGCCTACGCGCTGATCGTGAGCAAAGACGGGACGAAATTGACGAAGAGCGCAGATGCCACGGGACTGGCAGGCTTCGCCATGGGACCGCTGGGGACGCTGCACGCAGGAAGCGCCACCATGGGGGACTTTGCGCACATCCTCGAGAACGGCATCGTCGACCGGCCGGTAGTAGACCAGACAGGTCTCACGGGGAAGTGGGACTTCACGCTGAAGTTTACGCCGGATGAATCGCAGTTTGGGGGGCTGCCGGTGCGGGTGCCTCCGCCACCGGCCGATGACGCGAACGCGCCGCCGCCTCTGTTCACCGCGATCCAAGAGCAACTGGGGCTGAAGCTCGAGGCGGAGAAGATGCAAGTGCCGGTCCTGGTGATTGATCACGTTGAGCACCCGTCGCCAAATTAGCCGGCGGCGGGAACAAAAACAGGGTGCAAACTGTCCATGAACGAACAGGGGGCGTTGTTTTTGGACGGCGAGCGAACGCCGCACAGTTGACGTCTGGCACTAACAGACGTATTTCGTGAACACCGGTCAAAAGCAAGAATGGCGTTATGAGTGCACGTTGAAGCTGTAGCTTTCCCCCAGAACGCAGGGCAAGTACGGTTCGGATCCTCGATGATGCTCAACAGCCTTCGGCCAACCCGACCGATGCCGCTGCTCACCGGCCCCGCGCTTGTGCTGCGACGGTTTCTTTTCGTGCTTATACTTCTTTTCGCCGCTCTCCCGGCGTTCGCTGCTGAATATCACGGCCAGGTTTTCTACCAAGGGGTCGCGGTGCCTGGCGCTACGGTCACCCTGAGCCAGGGTGCGAAGCAGTTCTCCACTGTGACCGACGAGCAAGGGGTGTACGAATTCCCGGACCTGGCCGAAGGCTCCTGGAAAATTGATATTCGGATGCGCGGCTTCGAGGCGCTGCAGGGGAGCGTCAGGATTGCCGCGACCAACCCGCAGGGATCGTGGGAGCTGAAGCAGCTGGACCTGCAAGAGATGCTCGCTCAGACCAAGGTGACACATCCTGAAGCGCAGCCGCAGCTCGCGGAGCGCCCGGCAGACAAGGCTCAGGAGCAGAAGGCGAAACAGGACCAGGGGGCGGCTATGCCGCCTCCGCCGGACGAGAATGCGGAGAAGGCTTCCGATGGGCTGCTGATCAACGGCACTTCGAACAACGCCAACACGTCCAGGTTTTCGCTCTCACCGTCGTTCGGCAACCATCGCCCAGGGACGAAAGGCCTCTACACCGGAGGGGTCGGCACGGTGGTCGACAACTCGATCTTCGACGCGAAGCCGTATTCGCTGACCGGCATCGACATCCCGAAAGCCGAATACAGCCGCGTGACGGGCGTGGCTACGCTGGGCGGTCCGTTCAATATTCCGCACCTCTTCTATCACGGGCCGGATTTCTTTGTGGCCTATCAGTGGACGCGCAACAGCGACGCGGTCACGGATCCGGGGCTGGTGCCGACCGAGGCCGAACGCAGCGGCGATCTTTCTGGTGCGGTGAATCCACTGGGCCAGCCGGTGACGATCTACAATCCTGCGACGGGTCAGCCGTTCACAGGACTGATTCCGGTGAGCCCGCAGGCGCAGGCGCTGCTCAACTACTATCCACTGCCGAATATCAGCGGCAATGCGCGTTACAACTATGAAGCGCAGGTTCTGAATAACACGCACACTGACGCCCTCGAGTCGCGGCTGGAGAAGACCCTGGGCCGCCGCGATCAGGTCTACGGAGGTTTCGGGTTTGAAAGCTCGCGCGGAGACGCTGCCAATGTCTTTAACTTCCGCGACGATACCGACTCGCTTGGCCTCGACGCACACGCCACCTGGGCGCACCAGTTCCACCACAACATCTACGCCGACTTCACGTATCACTTCACGCGGGATCGCACGGAGGAGCGGACCGAGTTCGAAGATCGCGAGAATGTATCGGGCAACGCCGGGATCAGCGGCAACGATCAGGATGCGGCCAACTGGGGTCCTCCTTCGCTGGTTTTTTCGAGCGGGACTGTGGGTTTGACGGACGGCAACAGCGAGTTCAATCGCAACCGCACGGATGCGTACGCGGCAAAGGCTTCGACCACGCATCGCCGGCACACCGTCACGTTCGGCGGCGATTTCCGGCGCGAGGAATTCAATGAATTCACGGAGGAGAATCCGCGGGGCAGCTTCACCTTTACGGGGGCGGCCACTGCGGCGTCCGGCAGTTCCGCGGCAGTCGTGCCTACCAGCGGCTCCGATTTCGCGGACTTTCTGCTCGGCATTCCGGACACCAGCCAGATTGCTTTCGGTAATCCAGAGAAATACTTCCGCACTTCGGCGTATGACGCTTATGTCACAGATGAGTTTCGCGTACAGCCGACATTCACCGTCAACGCCGGTATGCGCTGGGACTACGGCGCGCCGATGACGGAGCTTTACGGGCGCATGGTGAATCTCGACATCGCTTCCGGCTTTACGGCGGCGGCACCGGTTCTGGCCAGCAGTCCTATTGGGTCGATCACCGGCACGCACTATCCGTCATCGCTGGTGCGTCCGGACTATCGCGGATGGGAGCCGCGTATCGGCATGTCGTGGCGGCCGATCCCCGCGTCGACGCTGGTCGTTCGCGGCGGGTACGGCATCTATGACGATACGTCGGTTTACTTGTCGAGCGCGGAGAGCATGGCGCAGCAAGCGCCGCTTTCGAGGAGCGTGAGCGTGGCCAACGGACCGTCGTGCCCGCTGACTTTGGCGAACGGGTTCATTAATTGCGCCGGAACCACACCGGACAACTATGCTGTCGATCCGAATTATCGCGTTGGGTACGCGCAGGATTGGGATCTCTCGGCGCAGCAGGATCTTCCTGGCGCACTGGTGGTGACGGCAACCTATCTCGGCACGAAGGGCACGCGCGGCATGCAGGAATTTCTGCCGAATACTTATCCGCTCGGCGGAACGAACCCTTACCCTGGGCTGCCGGTCGGTTTCATCTATCGCACTTCGAACGGCAACTCCACGCGCCAGGCGGGCGAGCTGCAGCTGCGACGCAGGCTGCGCAGCGGGTTGACGGCAACGCTGGACTACACGTGGGCGAAGGCGCTCGACGACGATTCGCAGGTTGGCGCGCAGGGGCATAGTGCCATCAGCGAAGCGACTGCCGGCCCGAGTGACACGGCAAACACCCAACCATCCCCCGCGACCGTCGCGCAGAACTGGCTCGATCTGCCTGGGGAACGCGGGCTCTCGACGTTCGATCAGCGCAACGTGCTGAAGGCGTCGTTCCAGTACACCACCGGCATGGGACTTGGCGGCGAAACGCTGATGAGCGGATGGAAAGGAAAATTTCTGAAAGAGTGGACGGTGATGACGCAGATCACCGCGGCCAGCGGCACGCCGGAGACGCCGATCTTTCTCGCGGATATTCCGGGCACCGGCTTCGCAAATATCACCCGCCCGGATGTGACTGGGGCGCCGCTCTACTCCGCGGCCAGGGGCTACTACCTCAATTCCGCTGCGTACGCCGCACCTGCGCCGGGTGCGTGGGGCGATGCGCGGCGCGATTCGATCGAGGGGCCTGACGAATTCAGTTTGGACAGCGCGATGGCTCGAACGTTTCGTTTGCGTTCGCGTTACAACCTCGATGTACGCTGCGAAGCGACGAACCTGCTAAACCATGCGGCCTGGACGGCGTGGAACACGACGATCAATGGCACCGTCTTCGGACTGCCTGCGGCTGCGAATCCTATGCGCAGTCTGCAGTTCAACTCGAGGCTTCGATTTTGATGAAGCATTTTGGGAAAGCCATCTTGTTGCTCGCCCTCGCCGGGATCGCTGGGGTCAGCCCGGCTGCACGTCCGCAGCAAACAGGGAGCAATGAGATGGCGGGCCAGAACGGCACCTTCACGCTCACCGTGAACTCGCAGCTGGTGATCGAGACCGTGGTGGTGAAGGACAAGCAGGGGCATTTTGTGCCGGGCCTTACGGCCAAGGACTTCACGGTGACGGAGGACGGCCAGGCGCAGACCATCCGCATCTTCGAGCATCAGTCCTTGTCGAATGCTGTGATGCCGATGCCGGTTGTGCCGGCTGAGCAGGAACAGATCACTCTCTACAAAACACTGACACGCACGCAGATCACTCCCGAGAGCCCCGGCAAACCGCAATATAGCGACCATCGGCTGCTGGCACTCTACTTCGACATGACGGCGATGCCGCCGATGGATCAGGAGCGGGCGCTGGCCGCCGCGGAAAAATTCGTGCGCACGCAGATGACTTCCGCCGATCTGGTTGCCATCCTGCGCTACCAGGGTGGATCGGTCGATGTGCTGCAGGACTTTACCGCGAACCGCAATCGGCTGCTCAGCATTCTGGACACGATGATCGTGGGCGAAGGTCAGGGCAACGTGGAATCGGTCGACGATGCCAGCGGCGCCGACACTGGGGCCGCGTTCGGCCAGGACGACAGCGAGTTCAATATCTTCAACAACGATCGCCAGCTCTCGGCGCTGCAGACCGCCTCGAAGATGCTGGGCTCGCTGAGCGAGAAGAAGGCGCTCATCTACTTCGCCAGCGGGATGCGGCTGCATGGCCTCGATAATCTCGCGCAACTGCACGCCACCGTCGATGCCGCCGTTCGCGCCGGCGTGGCTTTCTATCCCGTCGACGCGCGCGGACTGGTCGCCATGGCTCCGCTCGGGGATGCTACCCAGGGCTCGCCGGGCAACGTGGGCATGTATTCCGGCACTGCGGCACAGGCTGTGACTACGCAGTTCCAGCAGTCGCAGGACACGATGTACTCGCTCGGCGCGGATACCGGCGGCAAAGCGCTCTTCGACAACAACGACCTCACGCGCGGCATTGTGCAGGCACAGCACGCCATCGAGGACTACTACATCGTGGGCTACTACACAACGAATAGTGCGCAGAATGGGCACTTCCGCCGTATCAAGATCACGGTCAACTCACCGCAGGCGGACAAGCTCGACTATCGCGAGGGCTACTACGCCAACAAGACTTTCAATAAGTTCACCGACGCCGATAAGGAGCGGCAGCTGGAAGACGCGCTCATGCTCGGTGATCCGATCACCGAACTCACCATCGCGATGGAAATCGACTACTTCCAGTTGAATCGCGCGGAGTATTTCGTGCCCATCGTGGTAAAAATCCCTGGCCGCGAGCTGGCACTGGCGAAGAAATTTGGCGCGGAGCGCACGCTCATCGATTTCGTTTGCGAAGTCAAGGACGAGTCGAGCGGCATGACGGTCTCGAACGTGCGCGACTTTGTGAATATCAAGCTCAGCGACTCGACAGCGGCGCAGCTGGCCCATCGGCCAGTCGAATACGACTCCGGATTCACGCTGTTTCCCGGCAAGTACTCGATCAAGTTCCTCGCGCGCGACGATGAAACCGGGCGCATCGGGACCTTCAACACCACTTTCATCATCCCGGATCTAAACAAAGTCACGAAGCGCCTGGCCATTAGCTCGGTGGTGCTCAGCAGCCAGCGTGTTGCGCTGAATGACGCACTCTACAACGCCACGCGCGGCAAAGAACAAGCCAAAGACGACGCAGCCAACCCGCTGGTGCAGGATGGCCAGAAGCTGATCCCCAGTGTGACGCGGGTCTTCAATCGCGACCGCGAGATGTACATCTACCTGCAGGCCTATCAAAAAGACATTGCTACACCGGCGGCGCCGCAGCAGGCGTCAACCGGTGGCGCAAGCGCTGTGGCCGCACCGGCTATCGACGCAACGGCACCGCTTTTCGCGTGGGTGACCTTTTATCGCGACCAGAAAATGGCGTATGAAACACCTCCCGTCGCCATGACTTCACTGCCGGCGACGCGGCTCGGCATCGTGCCGTTGAGCTTCCACGTTGGGCTGGGATCGCTGGCGCCGGGGCAGTATCAGTGCCAGATCAGCGTGCTCGACCCGGCGAATCATCGCGCGGCCTTCTGGCGAGGCTCGATCATGGTGGTGCAATAACAATAGGCGGGGCAGAACTGAGCGCTCCGGGCCGCGAGCCACGAGGTGGGCGATAATCGAACAAATGTGCGGCAATCCAGCTTAGGCAGCGCAGCGAATGGCTGTCAAGTAGCACTGCCTTGACTTCTGTGCTGATAATGATGAGCTAGCATCGGATGAAGTCCGGCCGGGGGATCTGGATGGCTGAGTGGATGTCGCTTTCCGAAGCAGTTCGCGCCGCCATCCACGATGGGGATTTCGTGGCGCTGGAGGGCTTCACCCATCTCATTCCGTTCGCCGCCGGTCATGAGATCATCCGCCAGGGCCGGCGCAACCTCTCTCTGGTGCGCATGACGCCCGACCTCATCTACGACCAGATGATCGGTGCAGGCTGTGTATCGAAACTCACATTCTCGTGGGGAGGCAATCCCGGCGTTGGTTCGCTGCATCGCTTCCGCGATGCCGTGGAGCATGGGTGGCCCGCTCCGCTGGCGATCGAGGAGCGGAGTCACAGCGATCTGGCTAACGCCTACGTGGCCGGGGCCGCCAACCTTCCCTTCGCGGTCCTGCGCGGCTATGCTGGTTCCGATTTTCTGCGCTTTGCCGACCATATCCGCACTATCAACTGTCCCTTTACCGGAGAGCCTTTGGCGGCGACGCCGGCGGTCCGGCCCGACGTGGCCGTCATCCACGCGCAGAAGGCCGATGTGAAGGGCAATGTCCTGTTGTGGGGAATTCTGGGCGTCCAGAAGGAAGCGGTACTGGCGGCCCGGCATGCCATTGTCACCGTGGAGGAACGCGTTGAGAGCCTCGATGCTCCTCCTAACGCGTGCGTGCTCCCCCACTGGATTCTCGATGCGGTTTGTCTTGTTCCTCGCGGCGCCACGCCTTCTTACGCCCACGGCTACTACGACCGCGACAATGCGTTCTATCGCCGGTGGGACCGGATCTCGCGGGAACGCGATACCTTTCAGGCCTGGATTCAGGAGCACATCCTCGATACCGCATGCTTCGCAGACTACCTCCGCGTGGCCGCCGGTTCGGCCCGAGAGGTGGCCAATTCATGAACCCGGTCTTCGTTTGCGATGCAATCCGCACGCCGATTGGTCGCTACGGCGGTGCACTGGCGACGGTCCGCACGGACGATCTGGCCGCGATTCCGATCCGCGCGCTGATGGAGCGCAATCCTGCTTCGGACTGGTCCCGGCTCGACGAAGTCGTTTTCGGCTGCGCCAATCAGGCGGGGGAAGACAACCGCAACGTCGCCCGCATGGCTCTGTTGCTGGCCGGCCTGCCGGCGACGGTCCCTGGCGTCACCGTCAACCGGCTTTGCGGCTCCGGCATGGAGGCGGTGGGCACGGCTGCGCGCGCGATTGCGCTCGGTGAAATTGATTTCGCCATTGCCGGCGGAGTGGAGTCCATGTCGCGTGCCCCTTTCGTGATGGGCAAAGCCGAGTCTTCGTTTCAGCGTGGCGCCCAGATCCAGGACACCACCGTTGGCTGGCGTTTCGTCAACGCTGCCATGAAGGAGCGCTATGGTGTCGAGAGCATGCCGGAAACCGGAGACAACGTCGCGCGGGATTTCTCTGTGGAGCGCGCCGATCAGGATGCCTTCGCATGGCGCAGCCAGACGCGCGCGGCCCGGGCGGCGCGAGAAGGATTTTTTCGGGAAGAGATCGTGCCGGTGGAAGTGCACACCAAAGACGGCGTGAAGACCGTTTGTGAAGATGAGCACCCGCGCCCGGCTACCACACTGGAACAGCTTGGGGAGCTCAGGCCGCTGAACCCTTCCGGGACCGTAACTGCCGGGAATGCCTCCGGCATCAACGATGGCGCGACGGCGATGATCCTTGCTTCGGAGAGCGCGGTCAGCCGGCACTCGCTCCGCCCTCGCGCGCGGATCCTCGGCATGGCGACGGCCGGTGTTGCGCCTCGGATCATGGGCATTGGTCCGGTTCCTGCCACGCAAAAGCTGATGGCGCGGCTCGGCCTTTCAATTACTGCGTTCGACTGGATTCAGCTCAACGAGGCTTTCGCCAGCCAGGCGCTGGCCTGCCTCCGCCATCTCGGCCTGGCCGACGACGCGGAGCACGTGAATTCCATGGGAGGGGCCATCGCGCTCGGCCATCCGTTGGGCATGAGCGGCGCGCGTTTGGTCCTGACCGCTGCACATGAACTGGAGAAGTTTGGCGGAAAGTTGGCGCTGGCGACGATGTGTATCGGCGTGGGTCAGGGCATTGCGCTCGCCATGGAGCGCGTTCAGGAGAAGTGAGTATGCCGCAGATATTGATGGTGGAACAGCCGCCGGCGGGCACGCAGCCGGACTTCTGTCACCCACCTTATGTCTCGTCGATCGGCCGGTCGCCGCGCGAGCCGCTCGTCCTGCTGCCACAAACTCTCTCCGAGAGCACCGGGCCGGTCTTCGGCGAGGGCCTCATCGCCCCGCACGACAATGACCTGACCGCGCAACATGAGGCCGAACCGCTGGGGGAACGCATCGTGGTTCATGGTCGCGTGCTCGACGAAGACGGGCGGCCGGTGCGCGGGGCGCTGATTGAGGTGTGGCAGGCGAACGCGGCGGGGCGCTACCGGCACAGAGTGGATCAGCACCACGCTCCGCTGGACCCAAACTTTAGCGGCACCGGACGCATGCTCACCGACAGAGAGGGCCGCTACCGGTTCCGGACCATCAAGCCGGGCGCCTATCCCTGGGCCAACCACTACAACGCATGGCGGCCGGCGCACATTCACTTCTCGCTGTTTGGCGCTGGTATCCTGTCGCGGCTGGTGACCCAGATGTACTTTCCCGGCGACCCTTTGCAGCCGCTCGATCCGATCTTCAACAGCATCGCCGACGAAGGCGCGCGCAGTCGGCTCATTTCGCGGTTCGATATCGACAACACTGTGCCGCAGTTCGAGCTGGCCTTCTGCTTTGACATCGTGCTGCGCGGATCGAGCGATACACCTTTTGAGGATGCACATCGATGAAGCTCATCCCCACCGCCTCGCAGACCGTTGGTCCCTTTTTCCGCATCGGCCTCGGCTATCTGTGCGAAGGCTCCGCGACGCAGGAGGAGGGAGTCGTGTCGGTACGCGGGCGTGTCCTCGATGGGGAGAGACATCCGGTTCCCGACGCGGTTCTGGAGTTCTGGCAGGCTGATTCGCAGGGACACTACGCGGGTCGCACTACGGCCGACGGGTCGGGACGAGCCGCCGGATTTGCACGTATCGCCACCGACGAATCCGGATCGTTCCGCTTTTGCACGTGCCTCCCGGGCGCTGTTCCGTTTGACGACACTTCGATGCAGGCTCCACACATCGTCGTACTGATGTTTGCGCGTGGCCTGATGCGCCACCTGATTACCCGCATGTATTTTCCCGGGCAGGCGGCCAACAGCTCCGACCCTATCCTCCAGTCCATTCCAGAGAATCGGCGCGGCACCCTCATCGCACAAAGCCAGTCGCCGTCGTGCGACGAACTGGAGTGGGACGTGGTTTTGCAGGGCGCAGGCGAGACTGTCTTCTTCGCATGGTAGCCACAATGTTTACCGAACAACCGGGCAGGGTCATCGGCTGTTGGACCGGGAGCGGCGATGCCGCACGCTGACCTCGCCGGAGTGCGCCTGCACTTTGAGCTCGAGGGCAATCCCGATCTGCCGCTGCTCGTGCTCTCCAACTCCCTCGGCACTGACCTCGGGCTCTGGGGCAATGTGCTCCCAGCACTCGGCTCGCATTTCCGTTTGCTGCGGTATGACGCGCGCGGCCACGGCCTCAGTTCTGTTCCACCCGGCCCCTGGACCATCGAGATGCTCGCGCGCGATGTGCTGTCGCTTCTGGATCATCTTGGTGTGCGCCACTGTCTTTTCTGCGGCATCTCGGTCGGAGGCATGACTGGTATGTGGCTGGGCATTCACGCGCCCGACCGGATCGACAAGCTCGTGCTGGCGAATACCGCCGCGAAAATCGGCACCGAGGGATCCTGGAACGAACGCATCCGGCGCGTCGAGACGGAGGGTCTGGAATCGATTGCCTCCGCCACCGTCGATCGGTGGCTCACTCCGGAATTCCGGGGCACGAATCCCGGCCAGGCAGAGATCATGCGCGCCATGCTGGCCGGCACGCCGGCTGCGGGTTATGCCAGATGCTCGGCGGCCATCCGCGATGCGGATCTGGGCGGCGATCTGCCGCGCATTACGGCTCCTACGATGATCGTGGCCGGGAGTCACGATCCTGCCATTCCGATTGAGGATGCGCACAGGGTTCATGAGCGAGTGCGTGGGTCGCGCTTTCTTGAACTGCCGGCGGCTCATCTTTCGCCGGTCGAGCTGCCGGCGGCATTCTGCGCAGCGGTGCTTTCCTTTCTTCAGTCCCCGGAGGTTCCCAGTCATGGATGAAAGAGATCGTTATGAGACCGGTATGAAGGTGCGCCGTGCTGTGCTCGGCGACCAGCACGTGAACCACACGCAGGCTACGACGAATTCCTTCAATGCCGACTTTCAGGATCTGATCACACGCTATGCCTGGGGCGAAATCTGGAGCCGCCCCGGCCTGCCGCGCCCTACTCGCAGCCTGCTGACGATCGCCATGATGGTGGCGCTCGGCCGCGACGAAGAGCTCCGCCTGCATCTGCGCGCCGCCGCCAACAACGGCGTCACCCGCGACGACATTCGCGAAACGCTGCTGCAGTGCGCCATCTACTGCGGCGTGCCCGCGGCCAATCAGGCATTCCGCATTGCCGCCGAAGTTTTCGCCGAAGCCGATGCCGCGGAGAAGTCCGGCCCATGACCAAAATCGAGACTCAGGTTGCGATTGTGGGCGCCGGCCCTGCAGGTCTGATGCTCTCGCATATGCTCCATCTGGAGGATATCCACAGCGTCGTTCTTGAAATTCGTTCGCGCGACTATTGCGAGACTCGTCAGCGCGCCGGCGTGCTGGAGCAGGGCACCGTCGATCTGCTGCGCCGAACTGGCCTCAGCCAGCGACTCGACCGCGAAGGCCTCACGCATCGCGGCATCGAAATCGGCTTCAACGGCTCGCGGCACCGCATCGCCTTCGATCGGCTTACTGGCGGGAAATGCGTCACTGTCTATGGCCAGCACGAGGTCGTCAAGGATCTGATTGCGCAACGGCTCGCTGACGGCGGCGACCTCCGCTTCGAATGCTCCGACGTTTCTATTCACGACTTCGACGGCGCACATCCCCGCGTCCGCTTCCATCATGGGGCGGCCGACTTCGAGATTGTGGCGGACTTCATCGCCGGCTGCGATGGCTTCCACGGCATCTGCCGCCCTTCGGTTCCCGCGGGAATTCTTCAATGTTTCGAGCGAGTGTATCCGTTTGGATGGCTGGGCATTCTCGCCGACGCGCCGCCCACTTCGGACGAACTCGTCTACATACGCCACGACCGCGGCTTCGCACTTTTCAGTATGCGGTCGACTAAGCTCACCCGCCTGTATCTGCAGTCAAAGCCGGATGAAGACCTTGCCCAGTGGCCGGATGATCGCATCTGGGAAGAGCTCTTCCGGCGCTTTCAGTGCGCCGACGGCTGGCTGCCGCGCCAGGGACCGATCCTGCAGAAGGGTGTCACCGGGATGCGCAGTTTCGTCGTCGAGCCGATGCAGTATGGCCGGCTCTTCCTCGCTGGAGATGCCGCCCACATCGTGCCTCCGACCGGCGCAAAAGGAATGAACCTCGCGGTTGCCGACGTCGTGGTCCTGGCCAACGCGTTGGGGTTGTTCTTTCGCGACCGCTCTACCAATGGGCTCGATCGCTACTCTGCGGTTTGCCTGCGGCGGGTCTGGAAGGCGCAGCGGTTCTCCTGGTGGATGACGTCGCTGCTGCACCGTTTCGAAGGCGACAACGAATTCGATCAGCGCCGTCAGCTGGCGGAACTCGACTATGTCACCACCTCAGAAGCAGCCGCAACTTCGCTGGCTGAGAATTACGTCGGACTCCCGATGTGAAGCGGGGTCGGGCACCGGCCAGACAAACCCACGCGGGATGTCCGCTAGCCACAATCTTCAACATCCTGCACACACCGCGCGGATCCTGGACTTCACCCCGATGCCCTACATCGTCGAGATACGGATGTACCGCACGATATCTTTCGCACTAAAAAGCAGGACTCCAACGATGATTGCACCAACGACGATCCCGGCGATCTCGATTCCTTTCATTGGTGGCACCTCCGAGAGGTTGGATTCTGCGTTCGGCAGCAGCGTTGCACAACATGCTGATTTTTATAGAGTTAATGCGGAGCCGCCGGACCCACAAGAAGGACACGAATGGGCGTGCTCAGTAAGCTCGCCTTTGCAGCGTTCTTCCACATCGCGTGCACGTTCCACGTCCTGCTTTCTGGTTCGCTTCTCCTGGGCCGATTTCGGGGCTTCACGGGACCGCAAATCGCGTGCTGCCATCGCAGCTTGTAGAAATTGAGTGGATAGTCGCTGACCCTCAGCACAAGACATTGCGGCTCCCTGGAAGACTCCGGCGGTTGGTAAGATGCGCAAAGACCCGTTTCAAAATGGGCCGACAGGTGAGTGGGACGTGACTTTGGACTGGTGTCGGGAAGGAAGCTGAATGACTATCGGATAGCCGAGAGCGTTTGCTTCTTGCTATGGGGTGAACCTGGCCTTTTTGCGGGGGGGGTCGCTTTTTCACCTGGCTACCGCTCTGCTGTCTTTCAGTTGGGGTCTTGGGCGAGGCGCGAAGCGTGGCGCGACTCACTGAGCACTGCGCTCTGTTTCCCGCAGCTGGAGGGGCGGGGCCGGGGAGCGAGGCACGAAGGATTGGAGACGAAGAATGGAGAAGCGGGAACCTGCAACGAAATCCTGAACCAGCAAGAGGCGAGTCGAAAGATCTCTCGCGAATGAGCTTTTCGGGGAATCGTTGGTGCCGAAGAAGGGACTCGAACCCCCACACCCTTGCGGGTACATGGACCTGAACCATGCGCGTCTGCCAATTCCGCCACTTCGGCACGAAAATCCGGCGCAGATCGCGCTGGACGGCAGCAACTGCTAGTGTTACAAAGGCATCCACCGGTGTCAAACCCGCGTGCCCACTGCGGCCACACGGCAATCCCCCGTCAGAAAGCCGCCATCGATGACCTCATCCGCTCAGCCCAAGTCGATCCCCGAGCAGCAGGCCAAAGAGATTCGCCGCCTCTCGCACGACCTCAGCAACGCCCTCGAGATCGTTCTGCAAACCAGCTTTCTGCTCGGCACGGTGGACCTTGACGAGGACGCCAAAAAGTGGCGCTCCATGCTCGATGGCGGCGTTCAGCAGGCTGCCGAGATCAATAAGCAGCTTCGGGAATACATTCGCGGCAACAGCTGAGCGGTCTCCGGTACTTAGTTTCTGCTGGGCGGCGTTGTTTCCGGCGATACTGAAGTTGTTTCCGGCGTTACTGAAACAGCCGCGGCGCGAAGTCCTTCAGGTCGCGGCGCCACGTCTGCCATTCGTGCGCCGTGCCCGGCGATTCGTAGAAAACGTGCTCGATCTTCGCGTCTGTCAGCGACGTGTTCAACCTCTCCAGTCCCGACTTCATCATCGGCGGCTCGTCGGTTCCCACTCCGATCCACAGCAGGTGCACTCGCTTCGCAAACGCCGCCGGATCGGCCATCGCCCCGTGGAATGCCGTCTTCGTATCCAGAGTCTGGTTTCCAAACACCAGTGCCGCGCCGCTGAATCCCCCGATGTACGAGAACAGATCCAGATGATCGAACGTGACCTGGAAGGTCTGCATCCCGCCCATCGACAGCCCGGCCATCGCGCGATGGTCCCGATTGGCGATCGTCCTTAAATTTGCATCGATGAAAGGGATCAGCGCCTGGGTTAGGTCGTCCTCGAAGGCCGCGGCCATCTCCTGCATCGCCTTCATCATTTCCGGCGATCCAAACGGCTTTCCCGTCAGGTCGGGAGGAGGCACGCCGGCGCGCCGCGCATAGCCGTAAGCCATCACGATGATCATCGGCTTGGTGCCGCCGCTCGCGATCAGATTGTCGAGAATGAAATTCGCATGCCCCTGGCGGATCCACCCCGTCTCGTCTTCACCCGCCCCGTGCTGCAGGTAGAGCACCGGATACCTGGCCTTGCTTGTGTCGTAGCCCGGTGGTGTGTAGACCAGCGCGTGCCGCCACGTCCCGGTCACCTGGGAGTGGTACCACACCTCGCGCACCTGCCCGTGGGGAACATCCTGCGCCGTGTAATACGTCGCCCCCGCCTCCGGGATCTCGATCATGCTCGCATCCTTGCCCCCACCGAAAAACGCGTAGCTGCTCGGATCGCTCACTTCCGCCCCATCGATGTTCAGCGTGTAGTAGTGGAGTCCGGACGCCAGAGGCGGCGTCGTCACCGTCCAGTAACCGTCCGGCTGCTTCACCATATCCAGCTTCGGCCCGCTCCAGAAATTGAGCTTCACCTTGCCGGCGTCTGGCGCCTTCACCCGGATCTGGGCGCGCGACTGGCCGTCCACCTTCGGATACTGCGCGTCCGGAACGTTCGTGGTAGCCGGTTGAAAGTCCCCTGTCTCCTGAGCGAAACACTGCCCACAACAAAAACCAGCCGCCATCAACAGCGCCATTCCTGCCCTTTTCATCTCATCTCCCCGAACCTTTAGAGGCCTGGAGGGCCAGTGGGTCCTTGCAGGCTCTCTTTGCGACAACGGCCATAGTACAGACATGGAACCTCGGGGAACAGGCCGGGATTCGCGGCGTCCGGGGTTGAGTGAGATAATGAAGGAAGTTGTCAGGAGCTTGTCTCCTCGACCGCCGCACCTATGGGGGCGTCACGGTTTCGACGGGATCGCTTGTGGCAGAGAGGCATGCCGGGGTCTGGGCACCCGTAATCGCCTGGAAAAACATAATTGCCAACACCAATCAGCTGGCATACGCAGCCTAATTAGTTAGACTGCCGTCCTCCTCGGCTTCGCCCCTGGGCTGAGGTCAGGACGTCGCACAGGGGGCTGGCTGGCGACCCTCGGTCCGTGGGCCGCCGGCGAGATCATCGGACTAGTTTCCGGCGTTTCTTGTCCGCTCTAAGCGCCGAAAGCGAAACCTCCGAACGGACTGAGCATGGAGTCTCTCGGCTGTCATCGATTTCGGACGCGGGTTCGACTCCCGCCGCCTTTTTTTTTTTATATTGTTTTGTTTGTTTTTTTTTTTTTTTTGTTTTTTTTTTTTTTGTTTTTTTTTTATTTTTGTTTTTGTTGTGTTTTTTTTTTTTTTTATATGTGTGTTATGTGTTTATTTGTATTTTGTTGTTTTTATGTTTGTTTTTATTTGTTATGTGATGTTGTTATTATTTTGTTTTTTTTTTTTATTTTGTATTTCTTCTCAAGATGTTTTATTTGTTTCGTAGTTTTTTTGTTATATGTGTTTTTCACGCGACTTTATATTTTTCTGATCTTCTGTTTTCTAATTCGAAGGTAGTTTTTTTAACTCGCGTTGATATTTTTTGTTTCGCTCCTTTGTTGCTTGGTTAACTCATTATTTTTGTTTGTTTTTGTTTTAAGATATATTGGAACTCAGATTTGAGGTTGATTTGTTGTGGATATTTGTGTTAGTTTGTTTGATGTTACTAATACGTATATTGTTGACACGTGCCTTAAAACGCTCGTTTAAAGGCGTGCCATTTAAACACGGCACGAGGTGTGTAAAGGAAAAGTGAGATTTAATTTTGTTTCGTGTGTAACGTTGTGTTTTTTGTTTTGAGAATTGTTTGTATGTGGTATGAAGTTTTTTTGTGTGATTAGTGTTTGTGTAATATGTGTATTAGGTTGAAAGTTGGGATCTTCGCGACATGATAAAACTCGCGTATATCGGTTTGTTATTATGTGATTAACGTTTGTAGCGTATATGTTTCGTTTGAGTGTTTCGTGATTACTTCCGATAATGTTTTGATTATTTCAGTTTTCTATTCTAGATGGTTTCCGCTATCAGTTCGAACGCTTGACGTATTATATAGCGTACGCTCTCAGGTATGATGTTTGGTTTTTGTTTAGCACGATTGTTCTTGTAGCTTAATGGCGTCCAAGGAACACGTCCCCCGGCCACCGCTAAGACGATCCTGTCTCGTTGCTTCTCTGATATGAGATTCTGAGAAGATTTGATTGAATGAGCCGAACAAGTTCGCTGTCAGCTTACGGCGCGCCGTCTCGTCGACGTTGCTCTCGTAGGTCGAGCGCAGGGAAACACCGCACTGTGGCGCATTTCATAAGATGTTTATCGTTTTGGTCACGAGTTGTTGCGAGCGAAGCGGCTGAGGTCTTGCACGACGACGTAGCGGACTTTATTACGCTCGCACTTTGCAGTATGAAAGCATCCGCTGGAATTCTGGCTTGTTTGCTGGAGTGGGTATACGGCACTGGGGTCTACGAACGTTTCGACAACAGTCAATCCCCTCTGCTCGCAGTATTTCCGGCACCGGTTTATCTTGGTTGACTAAGTTCATACGCATCTTCGAGCCTGCTCTTCGGTCGAAACGCGAATGTAAATTAATTTGCGCGGCGACCAAGCGAGCCGGCTCCAGCAACTGTGCGAGACACGTCGAGTGACCAAGACTGCGATCGTGCAATTCGCGATCGATAGGGTTTTTGTTGATATGGAAAACGGTCAACTTCAGTTGCCGCTAGGTATTGAAAGATGAGCAAAGGACGATTGAACCCCAAGCGGAAACAAAACATGAAGCCCACCTCGCATCGTTCTTCAGCGGGATCGGCGGCTTCGATCTGGGATTTAGGCGCGCCGGCTTCGACGTCTCATTCCAGTGCGAAATCGACTCGTTTTGTCGCTCGATTCTCGAAAAGCACTGGCCGCATGTCACCAGATTCAAAGACATCAAGGAAGTCAAAGCAGCAGACGTCCCTCCTTCCGATGTTTGGGCAGGAGGATTTCCCTGCCAAGACGTCTCAGCTGGCGCGAATGGGCCCTCGAGCTGGGCTTAAAGGGAAGCGATCAGGACTCTTTTTTGAGTTTGCTCGACTTACTTGGAGAATGTCGCCCCCGAGTTTTTATCATCGAGAACGTTCCAGGCCTTCTCTCTTCCCACGGAGGACGAGACTTCGAAATCGTTATTCGAACGTTGGCCGAGCTCGGGTATGGCGTGGGATGGCGTGTGCTTAACAGCAGGTACTTTGGAGTCCCCCAGTCACGTCAGAAGAGTCTACATTGTCGGATGTTATCGAGACCGGCGAGGTCCCGCAGAAATACTTTTTGAGTCCGAATGCGGCCCGCGGGGATGATTGCGGAGAGCGGATCAGAATGGGGCAGAAGCCTATTTCCCCCTTTAAGAAAAGCTTTGGAGATCCTGTCAAAGGACCAATCGTCGCCGGACTCGCCTACTGTCTCTACGCGTGTTCCGCGCGCCACACGGGCACGGACTGGAGCCGCAACTACGTCTCGTACCCAAAGGGCAGAGTGAGGCGACTGGTACCGGTTGAGTGCGAACGGCTCCAGGGCTTCCCCGAAAACTGGACGATGACCATGGACCGGGCCAAATCATTTGCCGGCGACAGCGACGAACCGCGTTATCACGCCCTCGGGAACGCCGTCACGGTTCCGGTAGTGGAATGGCTAGGCAAACGAATCCACCGTTACTTGGCCAGCAAATCTGCAGATGTGTCGGAAGATCTGATGTCTACTCCAGGTCTGCTAGCATCGTCAGGAATTGGGGATTCGGGCGCTGATGATGCGCGACGGGTAGTCTATTAGCCGGGATCAGGCCGACCCACTGGGTTAGGTGCTGCAGACTGAATTCCGGATATCGGGTGCTGATCTCGTCAGCAACATTGGTGGGCACGTCAATGTAATAATTCCCGGCCGCCTCACGAACGACAATCAGGCCTTCATCAAACGCCCAATGATGAAGCTTGCAAAGGCAGAGACCGTTCGAAACAACGTCGAGATCGTACTCAGCCCATGGCAGGACATGTGCCGCGTCTACACCCGGAATTGCGTTCATGCTAGTCGCGGGCAGGTGTATTCCACACACAATACAAGTTGAGTTGTACGCGTCGCGCACGCTCTGGCGAAAAGTGCACTCACTGCCCACGAGAATTGCCCACCGCTTCCAGTCCTTCAGAACACGGCGCCGAATTTGAGTTTCCTCTGGATCGATCTCGTTCATTGCTATCGGTTGAACGGCGGATGCTCCGTCAATTGCAGCGCACGCTGCAAATCCTCCAGAACATCAGTTTCAGTGCTGCGGTCGAACCCAGATTTGGCTATCTCCGTGACTGTGGTTCTCATTTGGGAAACGATCAGCTCCACATCGCGAGTGATCGGGCCTCCCGCATGAACCAAACCCTGATGGCGGGCCAACAGTTTCCGAATCTCGACCGGAAGCTGCTGTGTTCTATCCCACGCGCTGTGTAGGGCTGCAACCCGACCTCTGAAATGCAGGGGTTCCGCATGGTAGCTCGTATTACGCAACACGACCTCGTCAACGGCTAGCCTGGCCATGCCATCATGCACATTCACGGAGGCGAACTCGATATGTTCTATCGCGTATCTGTTGGCCCGCAAAACCGGGAGTCCACCAGCGAGGTTCACATCTTCACGGACCGGATGGGGCAGAAGAAGCGCGGCCGCGAGCTGCCTCTGAATCTGTATGTGATTGGCATCGGGATGAATCCGCCGGATCCGCGGTTTTCCGCCTTGATTAACGACCTGAACGTCGGTGTTAACCACCCAATCATCACCAAAATCTAAACACAGGACGAGTCCGATCAGATCTGCAGCGCGCAGACCCTCGTTGGTTTCGCCGCTGACTTCATATTCTCCTCGGCCTCCGCTCGTCCTGCGAGAAATCCTCATCTTCCACTCGTACCCAGCTCATCGGCATACTACTACCAGAATCGATTCAGTTGCTTCCCCTCTCGCATCGCGAATTAGCATCAAGGATGAAATGGACACTATCGACGAGCTTCGAAGATCCGAGAATATGCGGCGAATTCGGAGCAAAAACACCTCGCCGGAACTGCTGGTGCGCCGGCTGATCCACAAGATGGGATTCAGATTCCGACTGCACCGGAAAGATCTGCCAGGCAGGCCAGACATTGTTTTTCCTACGAGACGTAAAGTGATTTTCGTACACGGCTGTTTTTGGCACCAGCACAAGTCGTGTAGGGCAGGACGACCTCCCCGCTCCCGTGAAGGATATTGGTTGCCCAAGCTGCAGAGAAATCAGGATAGGGATGAGGGTGCCGTTCAGGCTCTCAAGGCAATGGCGTGGAAAAGCCTGATTGTTTGGGAATGCGAAGTGGACGATCAAATACGGCTATCGAAGAAGCTTCGCAGATTTATTGCGACGAGCTGATTCATCAAACTCACCGTCTACAAGCCTGGCAATCCAAGCCGGCCGCTGCCGAAAGGAATACTCCAGTGAAACGAATCACCATCATGATCATTCTTCGGGTTCTAAGTCTGTCGTGCTTGGGCCTCGCCTACGTGCTCCTGCACCGCAGCTTGAGGACGTGGTACCGCTAGCGCCGCAGTATAGAGCACACCAATCTTGGCCCCAAAGGGCTCTACAGAAAAAGAAAAGGAACACGAAATGAGCATCCCATTACCCCGGGACGTTGACGATTTCCTGTTTGCACTTGGAACGTTCGAAGAGGGCGTTCCCGACGACTTCGAGAACTACGCGAAGGCTTCAGCCAATCTTCTTTGGGCAAAATATGTCCTGTTTGCAGATTCCTCGATCCGGGTCAAGCCCGGTTCCGAACGCGACACCGAAACTTCCAGCCCGCTCACGCCGGTCGTCGAAAAGAATGACGCGGTCGCGCTTATTGCACCGACGCGACCGCCACAGCCAGCGAAGGCATGACTAAAGCACTGTAGTGCCCCTGTGGTGCGGAACGCGCCAGTCTGCGCGTTTACTTCAACTCAAATCGGGACCGGCCCAGAAACCGAAATATCTTCTTCCTCCGCCACATCGCCTTACGGAGGGTGTCAAGGGAAACCAGAAGCCCTTCATCCTTGAGAGCCGCGGCGATTTCGCGGAGCGTCATGGAGCGGCCTGCAGCCGACAGGACTCGCCTTGCTTGGTCCCAGGTGTACGACATACCCGGGTTCACCTTGGTGTCCGCCTCGACCTCGCATTTAAACTCCCCCCGGCGATTCCTCTCAGCCAAATCCTTTAAGATCAGTTGGCATTCGCTGTAAAGTGCTGCGCTTTGCCCTGCGTTCTACCACAAAGTTCAAACTGCGACCGGCAGTCCACCAACCCGCGTGGACCAGGCTGTCCAGCCCTTCCGGCGCGCCTTTGTTCCGGGCTTGTGGTATGATCGTGGCACTTTTTCTTTATGTTGACTGCAGCGGCACTCTCACTCCGTTGTTGTTGTCCCGGTTAACAGCTTGGGCGAGTGTGCGCCTGCGTCCCTGAGTCTTCATCCGCCGGTTAGAATCCCCCAGCGATTTCACCCGGGCTCCGTACAGTCGGTATTCAGCTGGTAGTGAGTTGTACCTGTGAGTGTTGCCTCGTTGCAGCCTCCGGTCATTTCACACCACATACGAAACAACTCCGATCCGCAGGCCAACGGGCATTGCGGACCGGACCAATTGCTTTATTTAAAGGAGGACCAATGCAAGTGATACGAAAAGGTGTACCGGTGTTTCCGGCTCTGCTCGCCGTGTTCCTGCTGCTTTCCGCGTCAGGCATAGCACAGACGTTCCGCGGCAGCATTAACGGCGCCATTACCGATCCGTCGGGCGCCGTCGTTCCAGGCGCAAAGGTCACAGCCACCGACGTGGCAACAGCCGTGGTCCAGAACACGGTCTCCTCGGGCGCCGGCGAGTTTTCTTTCAACGACCTCCCGGTTGACACCTACACCATCCGTGTCGAGGCCCAAGGCTTCCAGCGTGTTGAGGTCAACGGTGTGCAGGTGCTGGCCGGCAAGGTCTACACGCTACCCGTCAAGCTGACGGTGGCGCAGCAGGCCACAATCGTGGAAGTCTCTGCCGACGCGCTTTCGCTGGACACGACCACCGTCACGCAGACCACCACCCTCGAAGGCAAGTCATTGCAGGATGTGCCGCTGAACGGGCGCGACTTCACCCAGCTTTTGGGCACCTCGGTGTCTTTCGCCGGCTACAACAACTCCGGCTCAGTGAACGGCACGCGCAACAACCAGATTAACTACACCATCAACGGTACCGACAACAACGATCTTTACCTGAACGTGGACGCCGTGAACCAGGGTGGCATCAGCGGCATTGCCGGTGTTGTTTATCCCATTGACGCGCTCGACGAGTATTCGCTCCAGACCACCGGCAACAGCGAATCGGGCCGCAGCCCGGGCGGCAACCTGAACATTACCACCAAGTCCGGCAGCAACTCGTTCCATGGCGATGCTTACTACTACAACCGCAACGAGGCGCTGGCGGTGCTCTCGCCCTTTGTGACCCCCGGCTCGCCGGAGCAGCCGCTGCGCAACCAGAACTATGGCGCTACGCTCGGCGGCCCCATCTGGCACGACAAAACCTTCTTCTTCCTCACCTACGAGGAGCAGAAGTTTGTCATCGGGGAGCCGAATACCGTCACCGAGCCCTCGCCGGCATATCAGGCGCTGGCGCTGGCAGAGCTGAGCAAATACAACGTCCAGCCCAGCCAGGTCTCACAGGCTATCCTCAGCACGCTGTGGGATCCGAGCGAGATTGCCAATCTTCCCGGTACTCCTGGCAACTACTCCAGCTCCGCGCCACAAGCCGGGTACAGCCACAACGCCGTTGTTCATCTGGACCATAATTTCAGCGACAAGAGCCACCTGTCGGCTATCTGGTACTTCGGCCAGGGCTATGCCGATGCACCCAGCTGCGTCTTTGTGTGCTCTTACCTGCCGGAATACTTCCAAACGGTTCCCTCGCACATCCAGAACTTCAACACGGTCTGGAACTATACCCTCCGACCCAACCTCAGCAACCAGGTTGCCGCCGGCGCGAGCTTCTTCACCCAGGCCTTTGCCGATGAGGTGCACAGCCAGAATCCCCTGACCCTGGCAGGCCTGAACACAGGTGCTTCTCTGTCCGGTGCTCCGCAGATTGCCGTCAACGGATTCGACTCCATTGGCGTCACGCCAACCTCCGGTCGCAATGACATCTCCGGCCAGATAGCGGACACGCTCTCATGGACGACCGGCAAGCACCAGTTCCGGTTCGGGGTTGAATATCGGCGCGCCTACATCGACCTCTACTACAACTGGGGCGCCCGCGGCGCCTTCAACTTCAACGGCGAGATCGGCCCGTGGGCAAGCGATGCCTCCGTCACCGATCCCAACGTACTCACTTTGGCCGATTTTATGGCGGGCTATGCCTATACATCCGGCATTACCCTCGGTACCCAGGAACGCTTCATCTACACCCACACCGGCTCCGCTTTCGCCGAGGATTCCTGGCAGATCGCGCCAAAATTGAACATCAACCTGGGCGTGCGTTACGACTACCAGCAGCCCTTCTACACTAACGAACCGAACCTCTCCATCTTCGACCCCACCAGCAGCACCGGCCTGGTCGTCGCCGGCGGCGGATCAGGTACGCCGGACTATATCTACAACAGCAACAAGACTGACATCTCGCCGCGCGTAGGATTCTCGTGGGCGGTACATAACGGCACCGTCTTCCGCGCCAACTACGGCATCTACTATGACCAGCCCGCCGGCCAGGCCTTCTTTGGCAATATCGGTATCCCCAACGGCGGGGCCGGCGGCGCCAACAACAACCCGGCCGGGAGCCAGCCCAACGAGTCCATCGTTCTCAACACGCCGAATGCTGCACCCATCTGGACATACAACCAGACAACCCCTATCTTCACGCCCAGCCAGGGTCAGCCCACGGGAAGCAATACGGTCTCCATCTACTCGGTGAGCCGCAACTTCAAAACACCCTACGCCGAGCTCTTTGGACTGAACCTCGAACAGAGCCTGGGCTCGAGCTGGTTGCTCGACGTAGGTTATGTGGGCTCGGCCAGCCGCCACAACCTCGTCCTGCAGGACATCAACCAGAATGCACTGGGGGCCGACCAGAACCCCTCCAGCGTGACGGTGAACGGAAACACTTTCTCGTACCAGCAGTCCACCCGGCCGTACTTCAGCAAGTTCCCCAACTTCAGCATCATTAACCAGATCAACTCCGCGGCTTCGGCCAGCTACAACGCGTTGCAGCTTACGCTGCGCAGCAGTTCATGGCATGGGCTAAGCAGCCAGTTCGCCTACGCCTGGAGCCACAATCTGGACGACTCGAGCGTCTTTAACACCATTCCTCAGAACTCGCTCGACCTGGCCGGCGACAGGGGCAATGCGAACCAGGACATCCGAAACCACTTCACCGGTTATCTCGGCTACGTGATTCCGGGCCTCGCCTCGGGACCGAGGGCTCTGACGCACGGCTGGGAGGTCAACGGCATCCTGAAGTTCCAGGACGGCGAGCCGGTCAACGTGCTCACCGGTCAGGACAACAGCGGCACAGCCGAGGGCGAGGACCGTGCCAACATCACGGGATCACCCATCAACAGCGACCGCTCGGTGCAGTCGCATGCTTATGCACAGTACCTCAACCCGAACAGCTTTGCCGTACCGGCAAGTGGCACCTACGGCAATCTGGGCCGCAACCAGGTTACCGGACCCGGCTTCGGCGATGTGGATCTGTCGCTGGTGAAGAACACGCCCCTCTACAAGGAGCGCGTCACGGCGCAGTTCCGCGTGGAGATGTTCAACGTCCTCAACCGCATCAACCTGGCGCAGCCGCTGAACAACCTCGGTTACGGCAGCGCGTTTGGCTGGAGCACATCGACGATCGGCGTCTCTTACGGAGCGCCCGGCATCGGCTCCGGCGAACCGTACAACACCCAACTCGCACTCAAGATTCTCTTCTGAAGAGTCTTCAGGCCAAGCTCTGAGCCGGCTGTGTTGGCTGGCTCAGAGCGCGATTCAACCCCGCCACTGCGGCGGGGTTTCTTTTTGGTTTCGGTCGCGTTTTCGGTGCAGCTAACGGCTCAAGCCCGACCAGTAAGAGAAAACCTGAGCTCCAAGCCCAGCCGCGGTCTCTGCCACTTGCGGCCCCGGGTCGCCATAAATCTCAAATCGATCAATCGTGCAAACTGCCGCCAGTTGCGGAACCAGATCCCTGACGACCGGTCCCGTGAAATGAGCCAGCACAGCATTTGCATCCACGTAGATTTCGATCAATCGCCAACGACTTTCATCGGAGCTGGAGAACCATTCATATCCGAGCGTTCCGGGCTCCCTGTCGGTCTTCTCCGTCATCGTTCTCGCCACGGCCTTGAAGGCCTCAAGTTGTCCGTGGCTCACCGCCATGTCAACTGCCAGGCGCACTATATCCTTCTTCATAGCCAGCCCTTCTGCAATGGATTCTGAGTTGCCAGGCGAGGATACCACCGCCGGAGGGTGGGAGTGCTGTAGCATGAATCGGTTCGCCACGCAGGCCCCAATTTCATCTCCGAGGATCCAATGAGGCTACGTTTTCCTATCTCACTGCCCGCTGCCTGGATTTCGCTTGCCCCATTTCTCCTTGCTTCACTGATTTTCGCGGCCCCGGCCCGCGCCCAGCGCCTCGGCGACAACGTCGTGCCCGAGCACTACGACATCACTCTCGCGCCTGATCTCAAAGCCGCCACCTTCACCGGGTCGGAGACCATCGATGTCCTGATCAAGACGCCCACAAAGGAAATCACCCTCAACGCTATCGAGATTGAATTCCAGTCGGTCAGGATCGCCGACGCCGGTAAGGAACAAACCGCTACCGTGACCCTCGATAAGGAGAAAGAGCAGGCTACCTTCACCGTTCCCGATGAGCTCCCTGCCGGCAAGGCTACCCTCTCGATTCAGTTCACCGGCATCCTTAATAACGAGCTGCGCGGCTTCTATCTCTCCAGGACCGCTCGCCGCAACTACGCCGTCACGCAGTTTGAATCTACTGACGCGCGGCGGGCCTTCCCCTGCTTCGACGAGCCGGCCATGAAGGCTACCTTCGACGTCTCGCTGGTTGTCGACAGCGCCGACACGGCAATCACGAATACCCCAATCGCTGCCGACACCCCGAGGCCCGGAGAAGGCAAGCACACGCTGCACTTCGCCCCCATGCCCAAAATGTCCACTTATTTGCTCGCCTTCCTCGTCGGCGACTTCCAGTGCACGCATGGCGAACAGGACGGCGTCGCCATCGGCGTGTGCTCCACGCCGGACAAGGTTGCGCTCACCCCCTACGGCCTCGGGATCGCGAAATTTGTCCTGCACTACTACAACACCTACTTCGGCATTCCCTTTCCGCTCAAAAAGCTGGACCTGATCGGCCTGCCCGACTTCGAGGCCGGCGCGATGGAGAACTTTGGCGCCATCACCTACCGCGAAAACGATTTGCTTCTCGATCCCAAAACGGCGTCGCTTCATTCGAAGAAGGAAGTCGCCTCCGTCATTGCCCACGAGATGGCGCACCAGTGGTTCGGCGATCTGGTCACGATGGAGTGGTGGAACAACATTTGGCTCAACGAAGGCTTCGCCACCTGGATGTCCTACAAACCGATTGCCGCAATGCATCCTGACTGGGACGTCGACCAGCAGGCCATCGCGGACACGGACGGGTCCCTCGACCTCGATTCCCGCGCCACTACTCGTGCCATCCGCGCCAGAGCCGACACGCCCGCGGAGATCAATCAGATGTTCGACGGCATTACTTACGGCAAGGCAGCCGCTGTTCTGCTGATGGTTGAGAACTATGTCGGCAAAGAAACCTTCCGCCAGGGCGTGCATAAATACCTGGCCGCTCACCTTTACGCCAACGCCACGGCTGAGGACTTCTGGGGTGCGCAAACCGCCGTCAGCCATAAGCCCGTGGACAAAATTATGGAGAGCCTTGTCGTTCAGCCTGGCGCGCCCATCCTCACCTTCGGCGCGCCCTCCAGCGGCAGCGTGAACGTTGAGCAGCGGCGGTTCTTTCTCAGCCCCAGCAGCAAACCTAACCCCGCACAGAAGTGGACCCTCCCTGTCTGCTTCAAAGCCGCGGAAAACGGCAGATCCTGCGATGTCCTCACGCCCACAGGCACGCAGCTGAAAGTGCCGACGGACTCCATCTTCTATCCGGATGCGGGTGGCACTGGCTACTACCGCAGTGCGTACGCGCCCGAAACTTTCAAAAACCTGGCGGAGCACGCGGAAACCAGCCTGACGCCATCCGAGCGCATCCGCCTCGTCGGCGATCGATGGGCACAGGCGCGCGCTAACGACGCGACCGTTGGAGAATACCTTGACCTCTCCGCCGAACTCAAAGGCGATTCCAGTGCCGAGGTTTTCGCAAAATCAGCTTCCGGAATCGACGCCATTTTCAGTCAGGTCGCCGCCGCTCCGTTTGAGCGCGATCATTTGGCGGCGTGGATTCGCGCCACCTTCTCGCCGGAGCTGGCCAGACTTGGTGCTTCGTCGCCCGATGACACTCCTGACAAAATCGAGCTTCGCGCCGAGCTTTTTGCCTTGCTCGGCCTTTACGGGAAAGATCCTGGTGTCCTCGCCCAGGCTCGTGAAATCGCCGAGAAATACATCGCCGATCCCGGTTCTCTGGATGCGACCCTTGGCCAGACTGCGCTCGCCATCGCGGCCCACAATGGAGACGCTGCTCTCTTCGACCAACTGCAGAAGCTTTACGAAACCTCCACGAACCCCGAGATTCAGCAGGAGTCTCTGCGCCTGCTCGCGGTATTCGAGAGTCCCGCGCTCGAGCGCCGCAGCCTCGACTATGCGGTTTCCGGGAAGGTGCGCAATCAGGATGCGATTTTCCAGATCGCCATTGCGCTTCAGCTACCCGCGACCCGCGATCTGGCGTGGAGCTACGTTCAGCAGAACTGGGATAAGGTTCAGGCGCAGTTCACTACCTTCATGGGCGCGGACCTCGTCGAGTCCACCGGCAGCTTCTGCTCTGCCGATGCGCGCGTCGATATTCAGAAGTTCTTCGCCGATCACAAGGTCGCGGACTCCAGTGTCAGCATGCGCCATGCTCTGGACCGCATTAACGCCTGCATCGAGTTTCGCCAGTTGCAGGAGTCGAACCTCCGCCACTGGCTCGCCGCCCATCCGCAACCGTGAGCTGGCGGCCCCGCCGGAGGGCGCGCATCCTTGTGCTCGGTGGGTTGCCCATCAATTGAGACACGCATCAACTCCGTCATCCCACTTCTGTTCCCCGGTGGCCCCTTTGTGGAGTTGTGCGCGCTCCTCTCGCGCGTGAACATGGGCATGCTGCGTACTGTCCATCATTGGTTGCGCGGCGCTCGCGGGCCTTCATCATGTATTTCCCCCTCCATATCGCCTCCGCAGGTACGCAGTGAGCGCCGCGTCCCCGCCTGCCGGCGATCCATCCTTCAGCTTCGCCTTCCAGCCTATTGTCGACGCCATTTCGCACAAGGTTGTCGCCTATGAAGCGCTCATCCGCGGCACGTGGGATGAGCCCGCCTGGCAGGTTCTGAACCAGGTCTCGCCTCTCCGCCTTCATCTTTTCGATCAGACCGTACGCGCCAGCGCCATCGCTCTCGCCGCGCGTCTCGGTATCGACCGCACGCTGCATCTGAATCTTCTGCCCCAGGCGCTGGCCTCCAACCCGAAGTCCCTGCTGCACACCATCGAAGCCGCGCGCCAGGCCGAACTGCCTCTCGATCACATCGTGCTCGAGGTTCCCGAGGCCAGCGTCGTCGAAGACCGCACCCGCTATGCCAGCCTCTTTCGCGACGTTCGCTCCCTCGGTGTGCGGCTCGCCATCGACGATTTCGGCGCAACCTGGGCTGCGCTCACCCTGCTCGACGACCTCGAGCCCGACCAGATCAAGATCGACATGCGACTCATCCGCAGCGTGGATCGTCCTGGACCTCGCCAGGCGATCCTCCGCGCCATTCGCCGCGCTTGTTACGACCTGAAAATTGAAGTGATTGCCGAAGGCGTGGAAACCATCTCCGAGTTCAGCTTCCTGGCCGGCCAGAGGATCCGCCTCTTCCAGGGCTACTTATTCGCGCGTCCTTCCTTCGAGTCCTTCCCTGAAGCGCACTTCCCGGAACCCGCCGAGGGCGCTTCTCCGCGCCCGGTCGCCTCTTCGCGGCCGCAATCCACAGGCCGCTCGCGTAAACGCGCCTGACTCGTCCGGATTCTTCGCCTTAGTCTCCTCAGACCGATCATCGACTCCTCATCGTTGCCCGCGCTATGGCGCCAGCACCGCCGCTTCTTCCAGCCAGGGGTCATTCACGTACTGGTCTTCGACCGATCCGCGTTCGCCGTCCAGCTTGGCGCGCAGCTTCCACACCACCTCGCGTTCCATTTCTCCCGCGCCACACCGTGGCAGCTTGCGCGCCCATGCCTCCGCTTTCACCCAGGCTTCTTCCGCTTCAGCGCGCTGCTCCTGCGCGATCAGCAGGGCGCACAGTGATCCGCAGCCCGCACCATCTTCCACTGCAGGATTCTTCTCCCGAGCGCGCTCCCACCACTCCCATGCTGTCAGGTCGTCGCCAACCAGAAACGCATGAAAGAACACCAGGGCCGTCATCAGATCGGCGGAGAGCTGCGCTTCAGTCTCCAGCGCCTTAGCCTCCACCTTCTCCAGCATCTGCCGCGCCTCGTCCAACTGATCGAGATCAAAATAGTGCGCGACCGCCATCAGCAGAAACTGCGTTTCCTCCGAGCCCTTCGCAATCGTTCCTGCTGCCCGCAGAATCGCCTCCACGTCGTAATCTCTTGCCCGGATCGGCGTCGCCCAGCCGGCATAGGCCGCGCTGTCCGCCTGCCAGTAGTCCGCCCACGGGCCGCTCCGAATCATCTGATACAGCTTTGCGCCGTCGGAGTGCCCAGCGCCGATCCGGAATGGGATCAGGTTCAGCGGCCCCGTCACCAGCGACAGCGTCGCCAGCAATTCCAGAAAATTCCACTCGGGCGCCCACGCGTGTCCCGGCGCAGTCAGCAGCAAGGCCAGAGCAGCGCCGCCCGATAGCAGCGTCGCCACCGGGCCACCAACAACTTCCACAATCTTGTCGCGCCGGAAGGTTTTCAGCCGTGTGGGCACCACCTGCGTCACTCCGATCAGCCGCAGCAGGTTCCCCCAGGAAATGCTCAGCTTCCAGTGCCCGCTCCACCGGCACCACAGCATTGGGCCCACCCGGAAGCTGCAGACCCTCATCCTCATCGCGATCCCCGCGAGCGCATGCCCGCCTTCATGGATCGTCAGGACCAGCAGCGATGCCGCGATGAACTCCGCCAGTTCGATCCATAAAGGAGTTGGCGCCAGGCCGCGCACCCATGCCCAGCGCGACCATCCTGCGGTCGCGGCCAGGTAGGCCGCCCCGGCCAGGATCCACATCATGCGATTGATCCACGCGCGGGTTCCGTCGCCGGGCTCCGGCCCTGGCGTCGTCTCCGCGGCCACAACATCGCGCCGGGAAAACGCAAACACTCCAACCAGCCCTGCACCTGCCGTCACCATCTGAGCCTTCGCGACGCTGATCGCGGGCGCTCCACCAAAATGCCGGTCGGCCCACTCGACCAAAGCCGTCAGGAATATAAATGTGGAGCTGGCGGCAATGCCCCAACCCCTCGCCTCGGATTTCGCGCGCAGGAAAGTCCAGCACGCCATCCCGTAAATCATCGCCAGCACCGGCAGCGCAAGCACCGCCGCACTCAGCGGCCGCAGCGGCAGAAACGCCCCTGGCACGTGCACCATTTCCATCAGCGTCGACGCCGTTTCCCTGGCGAAGATCACACCGCCCAGCGCAAACAGAGCGCACAGAACCCATCGGATGTAGCGCACGCGAACCTGCTCTCAGCCCAGGGCTGGACCACCAGGCTATCCCGGTTGCCTGACTCTCTCAATGCTTCTTCGGTGGCAGATTGGGCCGCTGGTGCGGCCACTAAAGGCTCAGAAAACGAATTACTGCGGAGAAATGCCTCCGGCTTATAACTCCAGTAATCCGCTTTTCGCGCTTTTGGGGAGTGTCGATTACAGACGCCCTCTATCCCCGGTGGTGAGGTTCACGGTTCGTCATCTACCTCGCGCCTTGCTTCACGAACAGCCGCGCCGCAAGCAGGATCGCCGCGCATCCCATCAGCGTGAGCACCAGCGCCTGCTGCCATAACTGGCCTATACCCGCGCCCCGCAGAATGATTCCCCGCAGAATCTGGATGTAATAGGTTGCCGGAATCAGCTGGCTGATTCCGCGAAAGAGCGGCGGCATGTTCTCGATGAGAAAAATGTAGCCTGACAGGAATACCGAAGGCAGAATCGTTCCCATCGAGAGCTGGAATGCTTCTGCCTGGGTGTGCGCTCGCGTCGAAATCACCAGTCCCAGGCCCAGCACCGTCAACAGGAACGGTACCGACAGCGCCAGCAGCAGCAGCACGTTTCCGTGAATCGGCACCAGGAAGACCACCCGCATCACCGTCAGAATTGCACACAGCTCCCCAAACGCCAGTGCGCCGTACGGAATCATCTTTCCCACCATCAGCCCGAGCGGAGCAACCGGGGTCATCGTCAACTGCTCCAGCGTGCCACGCTCGCGCTCGCGAACCAGGCTCAGCGCGATCAGCAGGATCGTCATGACCTGCAACAGAATTGCAACCAGCCCTGGCACAAAGAAGTTCGCCGAGCGCGTCGCCGGGTTGTAGAGCACCGATGGCCTTACCTCGATGGGCATCGTTCCGTCTGGCAGAACCCGCACCAGCGACTCCTTCAGCGCGACCCCGGTCGCCGTGCTCATGGCCTGCCCGGCTACGGTTGAGTCCGACCCGTCGACCAGCACCAGCACCGTCGCTCCCGTTCCATCCTGCAATCGCCGGGCATAATCAAACGGAATCCGGATTCCAGCCCGGGCGTTGCCCGACTGGATCGCCTTATACAATTCATCCGGCGAGGTCACGTACCTGCGCAACGCGAACACATCCGAGCCGGCAAAACTCTCCAGCAACCGCCGACTTTCCTGCGTGTGCGATTCATCGAGCACCACTGTCGGAATCTGCCGCACATTAGTATCAACCGCGAATCCAAACAGGAAGAGCTGCAGAATCGGGAGCATCAGCGCGAAGACCAGCGTGCCCGGATCGCGCACGATGTGCAGAAATTCCTTCCGGCAAATCGGAACGAGGCCGCGAAACAGCGCTCTCATTTCGCGGCCTCCATAATTTGATACGTCAAAGTTACAAATACATCCTCGAGCGACGGCTCAACCGTCTCCACCCGCGCCTGGGGCAAGCGCGCGCGCAACGCTCCCAGGCCGGCTGTGTTTGCCAGCGCATGGATCGACCGGCCAAAGATTGTCGCTTCTCGCACGCCCTCCAATCCGCGCACCGTGTCCAGCATGGCGGAAGCATTCGCGGTTTCGATCTGCACTCGGGTCGTGCCCGCGGGGTTTGCCGCCGGCAGCCGCTGCAGCTCCGCCACCGTCCCGATCGCGATCAGCTTCGACAAATAGATGTACCCCACGCGACCGCAGCGTTCCGCCTCATCCATGTAGTGCGTGGTCACGAAGAACGTCACGCCCTGCCCCGAAAGCTGAAAAAGCAGATCCCACAGCGCGCGCCGCGCTACGGGATCGATTCCCGCCGTCGGCTCGTCGAGAAACATCACTTCCGGCGAATGAATGATCGCGCACGCCAGCGCCAGCCGCTGCTTCCATCCCCCCGAGAGCTGCCCCGCCCGCCGGTTCATGTACGGCGCAATCCCCGTCAGCTGCTGGACTTCGTGCGTCCGCTCCCGCGCGCGGTCGCCATCCAGTCCATACACCCCTGCATAGAACGCGATGTTCTCCGCGACCGTCAGATCCTCGTACAGGCCGAATTTCTGCGACATGTAACCGACATGGCGACGAATCTCCGCGGCATCTTTGCGAATATCTATTCCCAAGATCCGTCCTGTCCCTGAGCTCGGGGTCACCAGACCGCACAGCGCCTTGATGATGGTTGTCTTTCCCGAACCATTGGGCCCCAGAAATCCGAAAATCTCTCCGCGATTCACCGCGAAACTCACATCGTCGACTGCTGTGACCGCTCCGAACCGGATCGTCAGACGATCGGCCTCGATGATCGGCGTCACTCGAGCCTCACCGTCGCCGACATGCCCGACTTCAGCACCCGCTCCGCGTTGTCGATGTACACTTTCACCCCGAACACCTCGTGGTCGCGATCGCTTCGCGTTTGCACATTGCGTGGCAGGAATTCCGCCTCCGACGCGATCTGTCCCACCCGACCTGCGAACGTCTTCGCGATTCCGTCGACCAGCACCGTCGCAGGCTGCCCCAGATGCACCCGCGCCAGCTCCGTTTCCGGCACATACACCTTCACCCAAAGCTCGGAGGCTTCGAGCATCGTCATTACAATGCGCCCCGCCGAAACCAGATCCCCTGGCCGCACGCTGACCACTTCCACCACCGCATCTGCCGGTGCCGCCAGTTCCGCCTCGCGTAGCCGCGCATCCAGTTCCGCCACCTGGCCCTGCGCCTGCGCCAAACGCCCGCGCGCCGCTTCAATGTCCTCTTTGCGGAATCCTCTCCGCATCAGCACCGCCGCGGCGGCGGCCTGGTTGTAGCGTGCGTCCGCCGCGTTCAGATCCTCGACGCGCGTTCCTGCCTCCTCGATCGCCAGGCGCTGCCGCGTGCTCTCCGCGCGCTCGGCCGCGGCATCCTTTTTGTCTCTCGCATCGTCGAACTGCTGTTTCGAGATAATGTCCTGGCCCACCAGTGTCTTCATGCGCTCGTAGAAGACTTCCGCGTTCTTGGCGTCCGCCGCCGCCGCCGCATAATCAGCCTTCGCCTGCTCGATCTCCTGCTTCCGCGGTCCGTTCCTCGCCTCTTCCAGAGCTGCTTTCTGTGCCGTCGCCGTCGCTTCGGCTTCGGCAATTTCTTCCGGGCGATTGCCTCTCAGCATCTTGTTCAGGTCTGCCTCCGCCTCCTCCACTGCGGCATGCGCCTGGACTCGCTCGGCCGTCACTTCATCGGCCTCGAATCGCACCAGCGGCGTTCTCCCCTTCACTTCTTCGCCTTCTTCCACCCCCACCCACGTCACGCGGCCACCGATCTTCGAGCCGATCTGGATCTCCCGCGTTTCCACCGTGCCTGCGTAATCGTTGCGCCCCCGCCATCCCGCCCATGCCGACGCGATCCAAATTGCCGCAATCACGACTACCGCAATGGCCCCGCCCACGATCAGTCGCCGCTTCATGCCACTCCCTCCCGCAGCACCAGCAGCCGCTCCCGCATCGTCTCTATCAGCCAGCGCTGCGGAACCTCCTCGCGCAGCAGCCACTCCAACATCGTCGCGATGTATACAGCGAACACTGTCTCTGCCGTCAGCGTGGCCTTCTTTCGCTTTACGAACTGCCCCATCGACGCCGCCAACGCCCGCACCGCTTCCTCCCGCGCGATCAGCAGCACCCCGTACGACGCCTGTCGGAAAACGGTCTCGATCAGCAGCTTCTTCGACTTGCCTGCGATCCGCGCATTCTCCTCGCAAAGCCGGAGGATCATCTCCACAATGGTGTCGAAGTTCGGCGCTTTTCCGCTCTCGCCAAATTCCGCAAGGATGCTTTTCAGTTTCTGCGCCCGCGCCGCCGCGATTTCGCGCAGGATGAGTTCCTTTTGGGGAAAATAGTTGAACAGCGTCGCCCGCGACACGCCTGCCGCCTGCGCCACGCTGTCCATAGAGACTTTCTCGTATCCGCGCTGCCCAAACAGCTCAAATGCCACCCGGATAATGTCGCCGCGCGTCTGCAGCCGTCGTCGCGTCCGCAGCTTTACCGGACTGCTGTGCATATATCTGGACTATAGTCCAAATATTGGACCTGCATCCAGAACTGTCTCGACCGGGGCGGTACCAAAGTAATTGGCTGATGTGCCCGGTTCGAAGAGCGCTGCAACTCATCACACCTCCCCTTGACAATCGAGAGTAAACACCGTATTCCTCTTGATTATCTGGAGGAGCGACTGCCCATGCCTGAAAAATCCGGCGACCTTGTCTCGGGAACCCTCGAAATGCTGGTCCTGAAGACCCTTGCCCTTGAGACCATGCACGGCTACGGCATCGCGCTGCGCATCGAGCAGATCAGCCACGGCGTCTTCCGCGTCAATCCCGGCTCCCTGCTCCCCGCTCTCAGCCGCATGGAGCGCGCCGGCCGGATCAAGGGTGAGTGGCGTACGACGGAGAACAACCGCCGCGCCCGCTACTACGTCCTCACCGAAAAAGGCCGTAAAGCCCTCCGCGATGAGCGCGAGCAGTGGAGCCGCCAGACGGCTGCCATTAACCGCATCCTCGAAGCCTGAAAGTCTGACGCCTGAAGGAGCCCGCAACCATGCTTGACAACCTGATCGCCGGCCTTCGCGCACTCTTCCGCCGCGATCGCCGCAACGACGATATCCATTCCGAGATCCAGAGCTTCCTCGACGCGTCCGTCGACCAGAAAATGCGCCACGGTATGACTCGCGATCAGGCTCTGCGCGCTGCTCGCGCCGAAGTTGGCTCCGCCGAATCCGTCCGCCACGGCGTCTGGTCCGCCGGCTGGGAATCTGCTGCCGAATCTCTCTTGCGCGACATCCATTACGGCTTCCGGCAGCTCGCTCGCAATAAAGGATTCACCATTACCGCCGTCCTCACCCTCGCTTTGGGCATCGGCGCCAACGCTGCCATCTTTACGCTGGTGAATGCTGTTCTCATGCGCAACCTGCCGGTTGCCGACCCCCAATCCCTCTTCCGCCTCGGCAATGACAACAATTGTTGCGTCGGCTCCGGCGGCTACCCTGACAACGACGCCTACTCGCTCTTCTCCACCGACACCTGGCAGCAACTCCGGAAAAACCTCCCCGAGTTTCAGGAACTGGCCGCGGTCGAGTCCGGCTTCACCTATCGGCCCGTCACCGTCCGCCGCGATGGCTCGCAGCAGCCGGCCCGCTCGGTGATGGGCGAATTCGTCTCCGGCAATTATTTCCGCACCTTCGGCCTTCGTCCCGCCGCTGGCCGCTTCCTCACCGATGCCGATGACACTGCCGGCGCGTCCGTCGTCGCCGTCATCAGCTACGAAAACTGGCAACACAACTTCGCCGGCGATCCTTCTGTCATCGGCGGCACGTTCTGGGTGAATACAAAACCCGTCACCATCGCCGGCGTCGCGCCTGAGGGCTTCTACGGCGACCGCCTCGTGAGCACTCCGCCCGATTACTACCTTCCCATTCAGTCCATGAGCGCTTTGGCCGGCGTAGACTACGTCAACGATCCCACCACCCACTGGCTCTACATCATTGGCCGCCTCAAACCCGGCGTCGCGCTCGGCCCGCTGCAGACCAAAATCAACAACCTCTTCCGCCAGATCGTCGCCTCCGACCCTATCTACTCGGGCAAGTCCGGCCTGGAAAAACTCGCCAAGGCCCACATCGTCCTGGCGCCCGCCGGTGGCGGCATCCAGTCGTTCCAGGAGCAGTACAAATCCAACCTCCGCCTGCTCATGTGGGCTTCGGCGCTGGTCCTGCTCATCGCCTGCGCCAACATTGCCAACCTCCTCCTCGTCCGCGGCATGAATCGCAAGGCCGAGCTTTCGGTACGCGCCGCCATTGGCGCCGCCCGCTCCCGCATCGTTCGCCAGCTCCTGACCGAAAGCATCGTTCTCGCCGCTCTTGGGTCGCTCGCCGGCCTTCTGATCGCGTACGCGGGCGCTCATGCGCTTCTCGCCATGGCTTTCCCCGGCGACCAGAACGTCCCCATCCACGCCGCGCCCTCTTTGCCCGTTCTCGCCTTCGCCTGCGCTCTGTGTCTCGTCACCGGCATCCTCTTCGGCGTGGCCCCTGCGTGGATCGCCTCTCGCACCCAGCCGGTTGATGCTCTCCGCACCGGCTCGCGTACCACTTCCGCCAAAGCCTCTCTCCTGCAGCGTTCCCTTATCGTTCTGCAGGGCGCGCTCTCGCTGGTTCTCCTCATCGGCGCTGGTCTTTTCTCGCAAAGCCTCAGCAAGCTGCAGAACACCGACCTCAAGCTGGACGCCCGCAATCGCTACATCGTGCACATCAATCCCCAAGCCGCCGGATACAAGCCCTCGCAGCTCGGTCCGCTCTACCGCGCCTTTGAAGATCGATTCCACACCATCCCTGGCGTCGTCCGCGTCGGTTATGCGACCTACACTCCTATGGAAGACAACAACTGGGGTTCCGGCTTCAAGGCCGAAGGCCATCTGGATCACACCTTCGGCGCGTCTACCGTTCGCGTCTCTCCTGAATACTTTGACTCCGTTGGCACTCACGTTCTCCTTGGCCGCGCCTTCACCGAGCAGGATGCGCCTGGCGCGCCGACCGTCGCCATTGTCAACAAGACCTTTGTCGAGGACGCCTTTCCCAAAGGCACGAACCCCATTGGCAAGCATGTTGGCTATGCCGGTCCCAAGTCGCCGCTCGAGTTTCAAATTGTCGGCGTCGTCGACGATACCGTCTATACCGCGGTGCAATGGAAAGACCATTGCATGTTCTTCACTCCCATGCTGCAGCGAGCCTCCCATGACAACGGGCCGATCGACACCGACATCTCTCTCTACGCCGGCGCCATCGTCATCCAGACCGCGCACCCGATGCCGGATATGGAATCCATTTCCCGCCAGACGCTTGCGAGCATCAATCCCAACCTCGCCATGGTGAAGTTTCAGAAATTCGATGAGCAGATCGCCGATATGTTCACCGAAGACCGCATGATCGCGCGCCTCACCCAGCTCTTCGGCGCGCTTGCTTTGCTGCTGGCCACCATCGGCCTCTACGGCGTCACCTCTTTCGCGGTCGCCCGCCAGACCACCGAAATCGGCATCCGCATGGCGCTGGGCGCACGCCGCCTGCGCGTGGTCGGCATGGTGATGCGTTCGGCAATGTTGCAGACCGTAATCGGTCTTGCCATCGGTATTCCCGCCGCGCTGCTTTGCGTCCACTTCATCGAGGCGCAGCTCTACGACATCAAAGGCGTCAGCCCTGGCATACTCGTTGTCGCTATCGCTACGCTCGTGCTCGCTGCCTGTCTGGCCGGATTCATTCCTGCGCGCCGTGCCGCGACCATCGATCCCGCTCGCGCCCTGCGTACTGAATAACGTTTATCGTGGCAGCAGTTCGAACTGTTCGATTCCGATCCTCGCGCCCAGCGTCGACCGCTGCGCATCGGGAAAGTAGAACACTGTAATCTCGTCGAACTTCCGCACTCCCGGATGATCGGGAATCGCGAAGTGCAACTCGTCTTCGACCGGATGTGCCTTCACTGCAAAGTGGCCCGTTTCGGTGGACTCAATCGGTGCGGTTCCCAGATATAGCGACGGCTTGCCCGGCAGCTGAGTATCGGTGAGCACCACGCCCATATCCACGCGTCCTGGCCGGTTGTCGCCGTTTTTCACCGTCACGGCTATGGCTTTGCACGATCGCAGATCCACAGGCTGCACCAGCGTTTGGTGTGCCTGCATGGAAAGCGGAATCCATCCCGTTGAGTAAATGCTCTGCGCCACTGGATCGCCCTGCGCGATGTGCGGATGCGTCCCGATTCCTCCGCGTGGCGCCTGGAAATACCAGTACGCGCCGTCGAATGGAATCACCATCGGCTTCATTCGATCGGTGGGCAACAGGCTGCGATCCAGCGGCACTGGCGGCAGTTGCTTCGCCTTTTCCTTCACGGTGAAGAGAAGGATGCCGCGATACGAGTCGTTCGACTCGCCCTCTGCTTCAGGATGCGGTTGCGCTGCCGCTTCTGCCGTGGTCTCCACCGCATTCGGCGGCACGAAGCGAACCAGCAGCATCGGAATCAGGATCAGCAGCGCCAGCACCGTAGCCATCGCTGCGCGTCCTGCCGGCCGTCCCACTCCTTCACGCGGCGCCGCATGCAGCGACGCGTATCGCTTCCACACGAGGAGAAATGCGCCAACCGCGGCGAGCACCGTCGCCAGGAAAATCGCGCCCCGATTCGCCAGCACCAGCGCTACTTCAACGCATACGGCAATCGCGAACGCCTGTCCCCATCCCGAATCTGGCGATGGCAACAGGGCAAACAGGCTTGGCTCGGTTTCCAACTCGCCGTTTGTGCGCGGCGGCGCCAACCCGCGCAGACACACCGCCATCGCTGCGCCCACCAGCGCGCCCAGGATCAGTGCCGCTTTCAATCCGTGAATCCAGCACAACAGCATTGGCGGAATTAACGCCCATGCTGCCAAGCCTGCCAACAGGTGACGCGCCGCTGGCCACACCGGCCTGCGTTCGGCAGCGCGTGCGGCCAGCGCCATTCCCAGCGCTCCGGCCACAATCGTGGATGCGATCCACAGCGCCGCCGCAACTGCCGCCTTCCCGAAAGAAGCGGCTTCAATCGGCGGTCGCGTCAAGACAGCCGTCATCAGCGCCGCTGCCAGACTCGCGCTGGCCGCTGCCCACGAACTCGCCGGAGTGTTTGCCCACTTCATGCGATCGCCAGCGCCCCCTTTTTGCTGTTAGACACCAGACGCCGCCAAAAAGAGCCCAAACTCATCACACTCCGCTTGACAGCCTTGAGGAACCCCGTATACCTCTTGATTATCTAGTGGAGAAAGGAAGGACCTTTCCCTGTGTTCAACAATCTCATCGCCGGCCTTCGTGCGCTGCTTCGCCGCAATCGCCGCAACGCCGAAATCCGTTCCGAGGTGCAAAGCTTCCTCGACGCCTCGGTCGATGAAAAAATGCGCCGCGGCATGACCCGCGATCAGGCTCTGCGCGCGGCGCGTGCAGAAGTTGGCAGCGCCGAATCGGTTCGCCACGGCGTCTGGTCCGCTGGCTGGGAATCCACCGCCGAATCGCTTTGGCAGGATCTTCGCTTCGCCCTGCGCCAGCTTCTGAAGAATCCCGGCTTTGCGGTCACTGCCATCGTTATCCTCACGCTCGGCATTGCCGCCAGCGTCACGATCTTCAGCTTCGTGGACGCCGCGCTGATCCGCCCTCTGCCGTACCAGAATCCTTCGCGCCTCGTTGTTCTTTACGAAACGAACACGCTTGGCCCGCGCTTTCATGTTTCCTGGCTCGACTATCTCGATTACCAGCAGCGCAATTCCGTCTTCCAGTCCCTCGACGTCTACGGCGCTTACGGCTTCATGCTGAAGACGCCGACTGGTCCGGAACCCGCTGACGGCGCGCGCGTCACTGCAGGATTCTTCCGCACCCTCGGCGTTACGCCGATTCTCGGCCGCGATTTTCGCCGCACCGACGGCCAGCTCTCGGCTCCCCAAGTCGCGCTCATCAGCTACGCGGCCTGGCAGCGGCGTTTCGGCGGACGCAGCGACGTGCTCGGGCAAACCGTGGTTCTCGATGACAATCCCACGACGATCATTGGCGTTCTCCCGCGCGATTTTCATTTCGCTCCTGCCGAACCCTCTGACTTCTGGGCCATCGAACGCCCCGACGGCGACTGCGAAAAGTCCCGCGGCTGCCATAATTTCCTCGGAATCGCCCGCCTCAAACCCGGTGTCTCGTTTGCTTCCGCCCTCGCCGATGTCAGCAATATCGGGCTTGCGCTGGCCCAGCAGTATCCGGATGACGATCACGGCCGTGGTGCTTTCCTGATGCCGCTGACCCAGGTCATTCTCGGCAACGTTCGCCCCATTCTTCTTGTCCTGCTCGCTGGAGCCGCTCTGCTGCTCCTGATTGCCGCCGTGAACGTCTCGAGCCTGCTGCTGGTTCGCTCCGAACGCCGGCGTCGCGAAATGGCCGTTCGCGGCGCGCTGGGTGCATCGCGCGCCCGGCTGATCCGTCAGTTCATCACCGAAGGCATTGTCCTTGCGGCTTCCGCTGCGGTGCTCGGCGTCGCGCTGGCTGGCGTCGTGATTCGCCTGCTGCCTGGCTTCCTGCCCAAAGACTTTCTGGCCACCATGCCTTATCTGCGCGAGATCGGTCTGAATGTGCGCGTGCTCGCGTTTGCCGCGTTCGTTGCGCTCGCCGCTGGATTCCTCTTTTCTCTGCTGCCCGCTCTGCGCGTTTCGCTCGACGATCTGCGCGCCAGCCTTGCGCAGGATTCGCGCGGCTCTTCCGGCACCGTTTGGCGTCGCTTCGGTTCGAATCTTGTGGTGGTCGAGCTGACCATGGCTGTTGTGCTTCTGGTTGGCGCCGGCCTGCTTGGCAAGAGTTTCTACCGGCTCCTGCACGTCGATACAGGTCTTGTGACCGACCACCTCGCCACACTGCATGTTGCGGCCACTTCCGGCGCTTACAGCAAAGATCCTGACCAGATCAATCTCGCGCGCCAGTTGCAGGCTCGCCTGCAGACGCTTCCTGGCGTTCAGTCGGCTGCGCTGGCCAGCGACCTGCCTCTTGGCGACGGCGATGGATCCTCGAACTTCCGCATTGAAGGCCGCGCGTGGCCTGTGGAACACAACGAAGTTTTGGTTCGCGACGTGAGCTCGACGTATTTCTCCACTCTGAAAACGCGCCTGCTGCGTGGACGCTACTTCGCGGATGACGAAGATGAGTCGCACACGCGCGTCGTTGTGATCAATCGCCAGATGGCCAAAACTTATTTCCCCGGCGAAAATCCGTTGGGCCTTCGCATCTATATGGAAGGAAGTCCCAAAACGCTGATGGAAATCGTCGGCGTCATCGACGACGTTCAGGAAGGCCAGCTCGACGACGCTGCCAAGGCCGCGATGTATCGGCCTATCAACCAGAATCCGGAGAACAATTTTTCTGTCGTTCTCCGCACCAGCCAGGATGAGAATTCCGTTCTTGGCTCCGCTGCTGCCACTATTCACTCCGTCGATCCTGGTCTTGCGGTCTTCGATCCCATGACCATGAACCAGCGTTTGCACGACTCGCCTTCGGCCTCGCTGCATCGTTCGTCCGCCTGGATCGTTGGCGGCTTCGCGGCGCTCGCGCTGCTGCTGAGCATCGTTGGGCTCTACGGCGTTATCGCTTACTCGGTGAGCCAGCGTACCCGCGAAATCGGCGTGCGCATGGCTCTTGGCGCGCAGCGTTCTGCCGTGTATCGGCTGATCCTGCGCGAGGCGTCGATCCTAGCTGTTATGGGCATTGGCGTCGGTCTGCTCTGTTCGCTGGCTGCGGCCACGCTGCTGCGGTCGTTGCTGTTCCGGGTCGAAACCTGGGATGTGACCACGCTGGCTGCTGTCGCTTTGGTGCTCTCTGCGGCCGCGTTGCTGGCTAGTTTTTTCCCGGCGCATCGCGCTGCGCGCGTCGACCCCATTGTTGCTCTGCATGACGAATAGCTCACCCCCCTTAAAATGTGCAAGTGTTGAAAATGCGGTAGTTGCAGAGGGCCTCAAAAGGCAAGTGTTTGAAAAGACGGCGCTTGTCGGGAGCCCTTTTGGCAAGTGTTTGATTCTGGTGCTTTTAGCCTTGAAATGATCGGAGCCTGCAGCGTTGCTTTCTCGTGCTCGATCGCAGGGGCTTTTGTGGCCGACCCTACCCCCTTAAAATGTGCAAGTGTTGAAAATGCGGTAGTTACAGAGGGCTTCAAATGGCAAGTGTTTGAAAAGAAGGCGCTTGTCGGGAGCCCCTTTTGGCATGTATTTGATTCTGCTGGAGCTATTGTCCTTTCTTTGAGTAAATTCGAAATGCCTCAGGGGCTAAAGCCCGATTCATTTTGCGATCCTTATGGCACGGCTGAAGCCGTGCCCCTTCACTGAAGGTGGTTTTTTGAAGACAGTTTTGCCACGTGAAAACAGAAGACAATTCCTCCCTGATACAACGGCGGCCGATCCAGGGCTTCGCTTTCCCACCCTGTTGCGCCCAACCGCTGGCGCAACAAGGATGGGGCACCCTTGCGTCGTGCCCTGATACAAAGGCGGCCGATCCAGGGCTTCGCTTTCCCACCCTGTTGCGCCCAACCGCTGGCGCAACAAGGATGGGGCACCCTTGCGTCGTGCCCTGATACAAAGGCGGCCGATCCAGGGCTTCGCTTTCCCACCCTGTTGCGCCCAACCGCTGGCGCAACAAGGATGGGGCACCCTTGCGTCGTGCCCTTGTGAACTGCGCAAGAGAAAGCCTCGCCGGTGAAGGCGAGGCTTTTTTCTTTTTCTACCCTATAAGTATAGGATATCAAATCCGGCCGAAAGTAGTGCCAACAATCTCCGCTTGTAGTTGGGGGTAAGTGGCGATAAGTCAACGGTCATTACTTTGGATTTTGGGCCTATCTCTTGACAGATTTTGCACAAAACCGGGCTTGGCGAAAAACAGTCGATTTTTACTCGCGCCGCTCCTGGAGAAAGTCTGCTGAAACCGGATTCTCGTAGAGCGAGTAGTCGCGGGTGACGACGGTGAGGCCGCTGGGGGTCACGAAGTAGTTCTTGCGGTCTTCGTTTTCGTCGTAGCCGATCACGGTGCCTTCCGGGAGATGGACATCGCGGTCAATGATGGCGCGCTTGATGCGGCAGTGGCGGCCAATATTGACGTGGGTGAAGACGATGCTCGAATCCACCTCCGAGTAGGAGTTCACGCGGACATCCTGGGAGAGGACGCTGTTTCTTACGACGGCTCCTGAAACGATGCAGCCGCCCGAGACCAGCGAGTTGATGGACATGCCGGTGCGGCCGGGCTCGCCAAAGACGAATTTGGCGGGCGGATACTGGCGGACGCGGGTACGGATGGACCAGCTGTTGTCGTAGAGATTGAAGATGGGAGAGACGGAGGCCACGTCCATGTTGGCGTCGTAGTAGGCCTCGAGGGTTCCGACGTCGCGCCAGTAGAGCGCTTCCTTGCGGTTCTCGTCGACGAAGTTGTAGGCGAACATCTTGTACTTGCCGAGAATCGCGGGAAGGATGTTGTGCCCGAAGTCGTGCTGGGATTCCGGATCCTCGGCATCCTTAATGAGGGCGGGCAGGAGCACGTCGGTGTTGAAGAGGTAGACGCCCATGGAGGCGTCGACCATGGTGGGATTGAAGGGCGAGCGGAGATCGGTCTTCTTCGGCTTCTCGAGGAAGCCGGTGACTTCGCCGTTGCGCGCCACCTCGACGATGCCGAAGCGGGAAACATCCTGGGGCTCGATGGGAAGCGTGGCGAGGGTCACGTCGGCGCCAGAGTCAAGATGCTGGCGGAGCATCTTGCCGTAGTTCATTTTGTAGATGTGGTCGCCGGAAAGAATGAGGACGTGTTTGGGCTGTTCGGAACCGATGGAATAGATGTTCTGGTAGACGGCGTCGGCGGTACCCATGTACCAATTGGCGCTGACGCGCTGCATGGGCGGAAGGATTTCGATGAACTCGCCGAGCTCCTGGGCCACGACGCTGGTCCAGCCTTCGCGGATGTGGCGGTTGAGGGAGAGCGCTTTGTACTGGGTGAGGATGTAGACGCGGCGAAGATCGGAATTAATGCAGTTGGAAAGGGTGATGTCGATGATGCGGTACTGGCCGCCAAAGGGGACCGCGGGTTTAGCCCGGTCGCGGGTGAGCGGGAACAGCCGCTCGCCGGCACCGCCCGCCAGAAGCACACCCAGAGTGTCTTTCATCGGCATGATCGCCTCGCACGGCTCTGCCTTGAAAATGCGCTCGACTCCGGCGACAGGCTGGCTTTCGGATGACGCTCCGCTGGAGTGGGCGAAGGCAAGGTATATCACAATGGGGGGAAATTGCGCGCCCGTGGCTGGACTCAGGCGTCCTCGGCTTCTCCTTCGGCTTCACCGGCAATTGAAATTCTGAGCGACTTGAGAAAATGCAGATCCTGGGCGGTGAAGGTTCCCTCTTCCTCCGCTTCGCTGGATTCGTGGGATCCCAGCGGCTGGAGCGCGCCTTCGGGCTGCTCCTCGACTTCGTTCAAGCCGATGGTCGCCTCCAGCATGAGCATCACCTCAAAGCCCTGGCGGCGGATATCGGCGACAACGCCGGCAATCTGCGACGACTCCGAGACGCTCTCGTGAATGGCCTCGCCGAGTTGCTGCACCAGTTTGCGGAGTTTTTGATTCAAGTCGGAACCTCGATTCCCCGGCGAGCAGTTCGGGAAGCTGACTCTGCCGATTTCCTTACCTTATCTTCTGATGTTCCCACGGGGCAATGCGAATCAGGGCCGGTTTTCGTTGCGCTGCTAGACTTTCGGCATGGAGCCGAATCGCATCGGCCGTTTGCTGGGCATCGGAACGCGGGTGGCGGCGGAAAAGCTGCGCGAGCGCACGGCGCAGGCGACGGCGAATCGGCCGGCAGCATCGGGTGGTGTTGCGGCTCCGAGGGCGGCCGCGAGTGCTCCGCAATCGGGATCGCCGCCGGTCAAGAAGCCTTCCGGCGCTGCATTCGCGGAGAACAGCCGCCGGTTCGCTCGCGGCGCCGGGCGATTTGGATCTTCGCTTTGGCGGCCGTTCGCGCATGCGACCGGACTTCTGACGCTGCAGATCACGGGCGTTTTCTTTGCACTGTTCGCGGTGGTTTTCTGCGCGCATTCATGGCAACTGTACAAAGGCTCGGGTTGGCGCGATCACCATCTGCCGATGTATGCGATTTTCGGTGTGCTGTTCGCGTGGTTCGCGGTGAGTTCGTTCTGGAGGGCGAGGCGGAAGCAGAAGCAGTGACGAGCCTGCAGGCGGCAGCCCGCAGCCGGCAGCGTGGGGATTGCGGTCCGGAACGAGAAAATGCCCGCATCAGCGGACTTCGAAAATGTGACGGTCAATGACAGCTGCTTAAAACGAGAAAAGGCCGCCCGGCAACAGGGCAGCCTTCTCTTCAGGGAGAATAGTTCCAACGGAGGCAAGCCATCAGAACTTTCTGGCGCAATAGTATGAGCGGCCAAAGGGGGTGTCAAGGCCAAATCCAGGCGCGCTGCAAGAGGCTATTAATCAGCAATTTGCAAATTAGGCTCCTGGGTGTGGTGATTCCAGCCGGTTCGCCCGATTTTCGCTAAATTTAGCCTTGGTTGACGCTATTCCTTTTTAATTGTTGTAGATGGGGGCTCAGAAGCCAGTGCCACGCTGGTTATCTCGATGCGGAAGGCGTTGCCTGGGCTGCCGAGGTGGAGCGAGATGAACTCCTCTTCGGTGACGGTGGAAACGGGTTTGCCGCGGAGCATTCGGATGAGTGCGCGGCCGCCTCCGAAGAAGAGTCCGAGAATGAGCGCGGCACAAACGAGGATGACAATGAGCATGGTGATGCCCATGAGCAGACGGTAGAGCTTGACTGTGTCGGGGACGTAGCCTTCGGGGTGATTGATGGTGACGTAGTCGTTGAACTCCACTGCGGCGAGCAGATGCTGCGCGTTGGGTGCATTGGCGTTCACGATGGCAACCAGAGGGCCGGAGCGCCTGGTCGCGAGGCCGGCTGATTTGGCGAGCGCGTCGATGGCCTTGAGATGAGCGCCGGCGATTTGCGGAGTGGGATAGAGCAGCAGCGTGAGGGTGGCCTGGGCGCCGGGGGGCCCGTACTGCGCGGTGACGACTTCGGTATCGAGTCCGAAGTCGATGACGGAGGCAGGAAGTTTTGCGCCGATGCCTGCCCAGGCGGCGGGGCCGATCGCATACTTCACTGATGTTGGATCGAGCTGGGCTGCGGGCAGGTAATGCGGCAGGCCTGGCAGGACGCCGGCTGCACCGTGGACCTGGGGAATCTCGGAAGCGAGCGCGGTGATGGTGTCGCTTTCGTCAGGAGCAGGACGGGTGAAGTTGGCATCGACGACAGTGTTGCCGTTCCAGAACAGGTGGTGGGTGCCGGAGACGGCGGCGTCGCGACCGATCTTCTCAGGGTGCATCGCGGGCTGGCGCAGGAAGGTGAAAGCGCCGTAAGCGCCGGTGGCGTCGTTGAAGTGGTAGCCGCGGACGGAAAGGGTGTTGGAGCCGCACTGGTAGGTGGCGTTCGCAGACTGGGTGAGTCCGTACTCGTTGAGGATGGGCTGGAGCGTGGCATCGACTTTGGCCGGAGCGCCTGGAGTCGTGGCGGTGCAGCCTGGGAAGGACGTGGGCAGCACCTGGACCGGCGGGGGCTCGAGCGCGGCCAGGGTGAGCGCGGTGAAAAGGAGGGCCGAGATGGCGAAGATTCTGGAGAGGGGCATGAACGGCGGTCCGAAGGGCGCGCTACTTCGATGATAGATAGACTGACACCGGGTTGGGAAGGAAGGTTTCTGGGGTAGCTGGTAGCTGGTAGCCGGTGGCCGGGAGCAAAGCACGCCATGGCGCTGGCTGAACGGATGAAGCGGCGCAGTTGGAAAGCGTTCAGGATGACAGATTTGTTATTCGGTGCTTTGAGGATGCGAGGCGGCCTGGGCGACGCGCATGCCGTTGAGGCTGGAGACATAGCGGGAGACGCCGCGGTAGAGGGATTCGGCAATGCGCTGGCGGTATTGGGGCTCGCGGAGCTCGCGCGCGTCGTCGGGATTGGTGAGGAAGGAAATTTCGGCGAGGATGGACGGCATGTTGGCTCCGATGAGGACCACGAAGGGGGCTTTCTTGACGCCGCGATCTTTGAGGCCGGGATTGCCGGAGCTGAGGCCGGAGTAAAGGCTCTGGTCGACGTCGGCGGCGAATGCGCGCGACTCGTTGATCTTGTCCTCAAGGGCGATTTTCTTCACAAGGTCGGAGAGCTGGTGGATGGACTCGTCGGAGGAGGCATTTTCGCGCGCGGCCACTTCGAGCGCGTCGGCCGAGGAGGTGAAGTTGAGGTAGTAAACTTCGACGCCGCGCGCATCGGTGTCGGGGCTGGAGTTGGCGTGGATGGAGATGAAGAGGTCGGCCTGAGCCTGGTTGGCGATGGCGGTGCGAGTTTCGAGGGGAATGAAGGTGTCGTCGCTGCGGGTGTAGATGACGTCGGCGCCGAGCCGCTGGCGGAGTAAAGCACCGAGGCGGAGGGCGACATCGAGCACGACGTCTTTCTCCTGCAGGCCGCTGGCGGAGAGGGTGCCGGAGTCGTGGCCGCCATGGCCGGCGTCAATGACGATGCGGTTGATCTTGAGGCCGAGGGCGCGAACCATGGAGTTGGGAGCGTGCTGGCCGGAGGGCACTGGTTCGGGCGCGGGGATGCCGGTGGATCCAGCTTCGGCGGGCGGGATGTCGTCGGTGTGGGACGGGATTGGCTGGTAGCTGCGCGTGGATGTTCGAGCTGGGTTGTGCGCGGGCGTGGTGCCGGGAACGGAAGCCACGACAGGCGCCGTGGTTGGATGGCGTGTGGCGCGCACCTGACTGGGTTGCGAGCTGAGCATGGGCACATCGGTGAGCGCGGAGCCGGATTCTGTGTCGGAGGGGATGGGCTGCGATGGCCGCGTGACGCGAATGGGAGGAGAGGCGCGCGGCGCTGGCGTGCCGAATGCCGGCGGAGGCTGTGCGGCGGCGATTTGCTGCTGCGGGAGTGGATTGCGGCTGCCGTGCACGTCGATGATGAGCCGCGGCGGATTCTGCAGGAAGAAGGCGGAGTAATCGCTGAGACTACTTACGTCGAGGACGACACGGGTGGTGTTGGCGGAGGTTTGGGCGGCGCGAATGCGGGTGAGGAAGGCGTCGTCGGTGAGTTCGAGAGCGCGCCCGGAGAGCTCGGGCGAGAGGCGGGTGCCGTAGAGGTCGAAGAAGATGCGGTCGGGGCCGGAGACGCGCGCGGCCTGGTAGCGGACCACCTGCTGGAGGTCGATGGCGACGCGGGTGTAGTTGGGCGTCGACCAGTGGCGGATGCCGGTGATGAAGGGAAGCAGGCCGCGGCGAGGCGGCGGCGGAGCGTTGAGGAAGCGCGCGTCATCGGCGGAATCGGAATCAGGAGCGGGTGCGTTTGGCTGTGAGGCGGGAAGATTGCTCTCTTCTATGCCGCTTTTGTCTGTGTCGGGCCGTGGCTTTTGATTCTGCGCGCGGCTGGATGGTGACGGTGCTGGGTGTTGGGTTCTGCTGAGAGGCGCCTGGTACGGAGCAGGGCCGCGAGGAGAAGCGGACGCCTGGCGATGGATCTTGCGGAGCTCGGCGCGAGCTTCCCCGTCGAGCGGATGCTGGGGATAGAGGCGGAGGAAGGTTTGATAGAGCGCCTGCGCCTGGCGGAGGTCGCCGAGGTCGCGCTGGTAAATTTCGGCTTCGGTGAGGAGAGCGCTGAAGCGGTAGCGGCTGGCGGGATATTGATGGCGGAGGAATTCATCCTGGCCGATGGCGTCGTGGAGGGCCTTTTCGTCCTGGAAGATGCGGCCTTCTTCGGCGAGAAGGTCGGCAACGGCGGCGATGGAGGCGTCGGCCTTTGGAGAGCCGGGGTCGCTGTGGTAGATGGCGCGGTAGGCGTCGAGGACATGCTCGTATTGGAGGCGGGTGCGTTGCTGTTCGGGGCGGCCTTCGAGGGCTTCGCGGAGGCGCTCGGCGTGGGCGAAGGCTGAGGCTCTTGCCGAGGGATTTTGGGCGGCGGGGATTGCGGGAACCGGCGAAGCAAGAAGGAAGAGGAGCGCAGCGCAAAGGGTCGCAGCACGCGATGGGTTGGGCCGGGGGACGAGCATCGGGGATGGGGCAGCGCGCTGCATAGACGGCCGGGTCGGCCGAGTTTCAGCGGCGTGCGTTCCAACGCCTGGGAGCGTTTGGCTGTTCCGCCGAAGACACTCTCGATTATAGGTGCCCTGCAACGACGTGCCGCACGCTGGGCCGACAGTGAGGCGAACCCGGATCGGTACACGGGGTTGCGAGGGATTGCACTTGCGATGCGGGCACCCTTTGAGTTGTGCCCTGATACGGAGGCGGCTGGTTGGGATTCTTCATTCCCACATCTGCCAACCCCGGGCTGATATGGGGCACCCTTTGAGTTGTGCCCCGATACGGAGGCGGCTGGTTGGGATTCTTCATTCCCACATCTGCCAAAGCCGGGCAGAGCGATTCGACGCGCACCTCGCTAGCTCAGTGCTTGCTCAGGCCAGGTTATGGGGCACCCTTTGAGTGTGCCCTGATATCAAGTTGGCTAGCCGTTATCTTGCGCGTGGGGGTCACATCTGAAACACTGGGCCTGCTTTCCTATGGTTCGCCACTACCTGGTAAAAGGGCGCGTGCAGGGCGTTGGGTTTCGCTGGTTCGTCCATCGCGAGGCCGCCGCTGTGGAGCTGAAGGGGTGGGTACGCAACACCGAGGACGGCCACGTGGAAGTGGTGGCCGCGGGAGAGCCGGAGTCGCTGGCGGAGCTGAGCACGGCTCTGCGGAGGGGCTCGCGCGGGAGCCGCGTTGACGCGGTGATTGAAAACGAACTGGACGAAAAGGAAAGCGAGGAGCTGGGCGCGTTTCGCATTGACGGAGCCTGGTAGACAGCTATGACCCCATGTGCCACGGATTGCGAGCCGCTGAAGGCGCTCGTTCGCACGGTTCCGGATTTTCCGAAGCCGGGCATTCTGTTTTACGACATCACGACGCTGCTGAAGGACCCGAAGGGGTTTGCCACGCTGATTGACGCGCTGGCGCAGTACTACATCGACAAAGACATCGATTTGGTGCTGGGGATCGAGGCGCGGGGGTTCATCTTTGGGCCGGCGCTCGCTTACCGCCTGAATGCGGGATTCGTTCCGGTGCGCAAACCCAAGAAGCTGCCGGGGCCAACGGCGCGGGTGACCTACGACCTGGAATATGGGTCGGACACGCTGGAGATCCACGTGGACGCGATTGAGCCGGGGCAGCGCGTGGTGCTGGTGGACGATCTGCTGGCGACGGGCGGCACGATGGAGGCGACGATTAAGCTGGTGCAGCAGCTGGGCGGCGAGATCGCGGGGCTGGGATTTGCGATCGAGCTGGATTTTTTAAAGGGACGGGACCGGTTCAAGGACTACGACGTTTACAGCTTGCTGCATTACGACGAGTGAGCCGCAGGCTGCAGCCTGCGGCTCCAGCTGGTAGCTGGTGGCCGGTAGCTTGTAGCTAGTGCGGCTGGGCCGGGGATATCTCAGGTATGCTATCCTCCCGGCATCCCCGGATATGGAAACCCCAACAAGTAAGCGGCACAGCGGGCTGGTGCGGCTGACGCATTGGATCACGGTCGTATGCTTTTTTGCGTTGGCGATCACGGGCTACCTGATCGTGCTGTCGCACCCTCGCTTCTACTGGGGCGAGACGGGCAACGTGAATATGAAGCCGCTGTTCTCGCTGCATCTGCCGGCATCGCGCGATACGGTGCCGACGGGCTATGGCTATGTGCTGCCGGACGAAAACGGATGGGGCCGGTATCTGCATTTTGAGGCGGCGTGGTTGCTGGTTCTGACGGGCATTGTTTATGGGATTGCCGGGTTCTGGTCGGGGCATTTCCGGCGGGACCTGGTTCCGGAGCGGGCTAAGCGGAGTTGGGGCGACTACTGGCGGGCGTTCCGCGGCGTAAAGGATAAGGATGGGGCGCGGACGTATAACGTGGTGCAGCGGACGGTGTACATCGGCGTGATTTTCGTGCTGTTTCCGATGGTGATCTGGACGGGGCTGGCGCTGTCGCCGGGATTCAACGCGGTGTTTCCGTTTTTTGTGGATGTGCTGGGGGGAAGGCAGTCGGCGCGGACTCTGCATTTCTTCATTTCGGATTTGCTGGTGGTGTTTCTGGTGGTGCACATCGTGATGATCGCGCTGGCCGGGTTCTGGAGCAGGACCTGGGAGATGATCACGGGATCCACAAGGAAGTCCACCACAGAGGACACGAAGGGCACAGAGGGAGTACTCGATCCTGGTGCTGTGGGAGCGGGAAGATGACGGCGGAGGAACGAGTATGAGTCCGATTTCGCGGCGGAAGCTGCTGACGGGTGGAGCGGTGACGATGGTGGGGGTGGCGGGGCTCGCGGCGGCGGATCGGATCGCGCGGCGGCATGGGCTGATTCCACCGGATTGCGGGGGAATTTATGGGCCGGGTGAAACGCTGACCTACGCGGCTCAGCGGCTGATGACGAAGCATGCGATGGCGCGGGAGTTTCCGCGGGGGATGATCTCGAAGACGCCGTTCATGAACGAAACGCCGCGCCGAGCGAGGAGTACAAGCGGCTGCAGGCGGGGGGATTCAGAGACTGGAAGCTGGTGGTGGATGGGATGGTGGAGCATCCGCTGTCGCTGTCGCTTGCGGATGTGCGGGCATTGGGGATGCGGAGCCAGATCACCGAGGTGGTGTGCGAGGAGGGATGGTCGTACATCGCGGAGTGGATTGGGACGCCGCTGTCTGCGGTGCTGCAGGAAGCAGGATTGCTGCCGCAGGTGCGCTACATTGCGTACTTCACAACGAGTAAGGAGTTGTGGGGGAGCATCGACATGGGAGACGCGCTGCATCCGCAGACGCTGCTGACGTGGGGGATGAACGACGGCGATCTGCCGGTGGGATTTGGGGGACCGCTGCGCATGCGGGTTCCGCGGCAACTGGGCTACAAGAGCCTGAAGTATGTGACGCACCTGACGGCGACCGACTCGATGAAGAAGTTCGGTAAGGGACTGGGTTCGGTCGATCCTGAGTATGGGTACGCCTGGTATGCGGGGATCTGAGATACAGGGAGCAGGGAGTAGGGAGTAGGGAATAGGGAGTAGGGAGTAGGGAGTAGGGAGTAGGGCGCTCAGCGAATGGACGCTTGCAGCGCGGCGATGGGTTCCCTCAAATTGCAAAGAGATAAATAGCTCGGCTGCTTGCTGAACGGGAGCGGCGACTGCTCCTTTCTGCGCTTATACTGCGGAGGGTTTTTGAGGAGGAGCGCTGATGCGGCGTAGAGAGTTCTGCAAACTGGCGGTGGCGGCGGCCGCGGGGTCGGCGGTGGGTGCGCCGGCGGGTGCGGAGAAAGCAGGTCCCTCGACTGCGGCCGCGGCGGCGGCCTTCGCTCGGGATGACAATGCGGTGGCGCAGGCGGCTGGTGGGGATGCTGCGGCTGGTTTTGGGCAGGTGACGCAGAGCTATGCGGAGTTCTGCGCTACGCCGGCGAGCGAGCGCGTTTTCTATGCGCTTGAGGGTGGAAAGATCATCCAGCAAAAATTGAATGAGGCGGACTGGAAGCCGACAGAGTGGGGGCACCCACCGGATCTGCCCATCCCGGGCGGGTCGTGGGATGGGGTGCCGATGGAGTCGCCGTTGCCGGGCCTGGCGGGGACGGGACCGTTCCAGCCGACGTGGAAATCGCTGCTGAAGTACGAGGCGCCGGAGTGGTATCGCGACGCAAAGTTTGGGATCTGGGCGCATTGGAGTCCGCAATGCGTGCCGGAGGCGGGCGACTGGTATGCGCGCAACATGTACATCGAAGACCAGCGGCAGTACAAGTATCAGTTGGAACATTACGGGCCGCAGTCGCGGTTTGGGTTCAAGGACATTGGCGCGCAGTGGACACTGCTGAACTGGCAGCCGGAAGAGTTGATCGCGCGCTACAAGAAGGCTGGGGCGCGGATCTTTGTGACGCTGGCGAACCATCATGACGGAATGGACACCTGGAACTCGAAGCATCATGCGTGGAATGCGGTGAATGTGGGGCCGCACCGCGACGTGGTGGGAACGTGGGCGAAGGCGGCGCGGGATGCGGGGCTGCGGCTGGGCGTGACGGTGCATCAGGCGCGGAACTGGTGGTGGTTCCAGACGGCGCACGGGGCGGACACGAAGGGGCCGCTGGCGGGAGTGCCTTATGACGGGCGCATGACTTTGGCGGATGGGAAGAATCAGTGGTGGCAGGAATTTGATCCGCAGCAGGTGTATGCGCCGAAGCATCCTTTTAATGCGCTGCCGGATGCTTCGTTTGTGAAGAATTTCTACGACCGGACGAAGGACCTGATCGATCAGCACGATCCGGATTTGCTGTATTTCGACAACCCACGGTTTCCGCTGGGATGGGCGGGGATGAATATCGGCGCGTACTACTACAACCGGAGCATGCGCGCGCACGGCGGGAAGGTGGACGGCGTAATCACCATTAAGGAAGTGCCGGATCAGTGGGTGAAGGCCGCCGTGGTGGACTGGGAGCGCGGATTGACGAACAAGATTATGGAGTACGCATGGCAATCGGAGACGTGCCTGGGCGACTGGCACTACGATCGCGAGCTCTTCGACAAGCCGGGCGAGTATGGCGGATATATGAACCCGCGGGATGTCATCCACTGGATGATCGACACGGTGAGCAAGAATGGGACGTTCATTTTGAACGTGCCGGGGAAGCCGGATGGGACGATCGACAGCAAGGAAATTGCGGTGATCGATCGGATCACCGACTGGATGACGGTGAACGGCGAGGCGATCTACGAGACGCGGCCGTGGAAGGTGTTTGGCGAGGGACCGGACACGATCAAGAGCGGGTCGTTCCAGGGAAACAGCATTAGTCAGCTGGGCGAGAAGGATATTCGCTTCACGCGGAGCAAGGATGGGAAGACGGTCTACGCGATTGCTCTGGGTTGGCCGGCGGGGGAGTTTGTGGTGCAGTCGCTGGGGACGACGAGCGCCCAGCAGCCGGGGAAGGTGGAGCGGGTGGAGTTGCTGGGGACTGGCGAGAAGGTTCGGTGGCGGCAGGGGGCGGATGGTTTGCGGGTGACGCTGCCTGCCACTTACAAGCCGGCGGTGGACTTTGCGGCGAGTCTAAAGGTGATTTTGGCGTAAGCCAAAATCACCAGGGAGTAGGGAATAGGGAGTAGGGAGTAGGGAGTAGGGAATAGGGAGTAGGGAGTAGGGAGTAGGGAATAGGGAATAGGGAGTAGGAAGCGAAAGCGCAAATGAAGACAGCGGAGGAACCGCGGCTGACGCGTGTGGCGAGGATTTGTCTGGCGCTGCCGGAGGTGGTGCGCGTAGACCATGGTTCGCACGCCACTTTCACAGTGCGGAAGAAGGTGTTTGCGTATTTTCTGAACGATCATCACGGGGATGGGATCGTTTCGGTGTGTACGCGGGCGTTTCCTGGGGAGAATAAACAGCTGATTGAGGCACATCCCAAGAGGTTTTATTCGCCGGCGTACATTGGGCCGCGGGGATGGGTTGGGCTGCGCTTAGGCCCGCTCAAGCCAAAAGAAGGCTTGCATGGGGCACCCAGCAAGGTGGACTGGGATGAGGTGCGGGATCTGGTGACGGCGAGCTATTTGCAGGTTGCGCCGAAGAAGCTGGCGGCAGCGATTAGCTGTTAGCTGTTACCGGTTAGCGTGGCTTCTGGAACTTTCGCTGCGGATGCGCCAGGCAAGGTAGCCGACGATCGCGAGATTAAATATCAGAATGAGGATTTTGGCGATGGTGAGATGGTGGTGAAGCTCGTACACCTCGAGCGGGAGAAGTGAGGCGGTGAGAATGACGGTGAGCCATTCCGCCCAGCGCTTGAGGAGCCAGAGGCCGACGCCCTCGGTCATGAACAGGGCAGCATAGACGAAGCTGACCAATCCGAGTTCCCGGATGCGGTGCGGCGAAAGGTTGGCAGCCTTCGCGAGGGCGCGTTCGATGTAAAGGTTACCGGGATCGAGACCGAGCCTCAGGACCCAACGCTCGAGGACACCGCCGATGTCGGCGTGCATGAGTCTGAGGACTCCGGCACCGACCAGGATGAGGAGCGAGGCCTTGAGCAGTTTGAAGACGGCGATGAGGCGGATGAGTTTGGTGTCAGAGGTGTGCATGCGGGCGCAGGGCCAGCTTATTACGATGCGGGCTGGCGCAGGAGGTTCAGCAAGAAACTGGCGGAGCGCGTGGAGGAGGGGATTGGCTAGAACCGCAGGGCCGAGGGGAGGGCGGAATCCTCAATTCACGCCGCCAAATCGCCAATTGCGTTGATTCGCTTCCGCCAGCTTGCCGATCGGACGATACTCCCGATTCAGCGCAGTTCTTCTATTTCGATATCCCGGAACTCGATCCTGAAGCCCTCCGATTCGAGCCCGACGTACCCCCTGGGGACATCGGTGTGCAGCGTGTTCACCACGGCGCCGTTCACGGATAGTGTGCAGGTATCCTTCCGGCACTCGATGTCATAGACATTCCACTCGCCTGCGGGCCTGATGCGATCTTCCGTCATTTCCTTCATCAGGTTGAATGAGGTTTTCTTCTCTCCGATCAGCGTCTCGCCAAACAGGTATCCACCCTCCTGGGTCGTCTGGGCCTGGTGCCAGATCGTTCCATCTGCGTCGTTCCTGAAGAACACGCCGCTGTTGTAGTGGGGATTGCCTTCCAGCTTCGTGAATCGCCACTCCACGTGAAACCTGAAGTCTGCGAACTGCCTGTTGAAGCGCAGCCACTCATGGCCCTCGTTCCCGTCGCACACAATCGTTCTGGCTGCCGGATCGATATGCCATTGCATAACGCTGCTCACCGGATGGGTAGGGGGAATGGCAATCCGTGTCCACTCGGTTGCGTAGTTTTCGGTGACCAGGTTGATGGTTTGAGCACCAGCGGGCACGGCGAAGACGAGCAGGGAGCAAACGGCCAGAGCGCCGCGGGCAATCTTTTCCCAATTCAACATTTGTCTTCATCTCCTTTATCTCGACGGTGCTGCCCTTTGCAAATCGAACTCGGGCGAATTCTACACTGCCTGGCGGATTTGGTTGCCAGGATGGCATATTGCGGTGCGAAGGAAGGTGTTTGCGCATTTTCTGAAGCGATCATCATGGGGATGGGATGGTTTCGGTGTGCACGCGGGCGTTTCTGGCCGGACTTTCGGGCGGCGGGTGCATGCAGAACAAGCAACCGCAGATCCCTCCGCGCGCGGAGCGCGACGTTCGGGATGACAGCGCTGGTGGGTTGAGGGTTCGTTGGGGTTCGGGACTGTGAGACTGTTGCCGCGTAATCGGCTGAGTCGGCAGTTTGGGCGCGTGTAAATCCAGTCAAGTCTGTGGGTTTTGAGGACATGAAAAGGCCCGATTTCGATTCTGCTTGACTCTATTGCAGATTGCGATAGAGTGATTGCGATCTGCAATAGGACTCCGGAAACCCACGAAGACACGCCATGAAGCTTGGAGAAAAACTGAAATACCTGCGGGAGACCGAAGGGGAGCTGCGCGGGCTGGGGCGGGCGATCTCGCAACAGGAGATGGTACGGGCGCTGAAGGCGGAAACGGGCGCGGCGCTGAGCCAGAGTTACCTGTCGCAGATTGAGAGCGGGGCGCGGCCGCACCTGACGAACACGAGCCGGCAGGTGCTGGCCAAGTTTTTCAAGGTGCATCCTGGGTATCTGGTGGATGATCCGGAGGGGTATCACGCGGAGTTGGTGAGCGATGCGAGGGGGCTCGAAGACAAGCTGGATTTGTGGCTGATCAGCGGGGCGGAGCGATTCCGGAAGGATCCGGAGCTGATGCAGGCGCTGCTGGCGGTGGCTCGGCATGCGGATTCGCGGCGGTGTTTGTTGCTGCTGAATGCGGTGATGGAGACGCCGGGTTTGGTGGATCGGTTGTTCGAGGTGCTGAGTTCTCAGGGGCTAAAGCCCAGTTTTCTTTCGGCTCGTAACGGCACGGCTGAAGCCGTGCCCCTTCACGGTCCGCGCCCCGATCCAAGAGCCGCTCGGGGAGGGAGTGCGAACCCACATCTCTGCCCCCCAACGCCAAAGTCGGGCGTTGCGGAGACCGCGGCGCCAAAACCGGGCAGAGCCATTCGACTCGCACGCTCGCTCAGGCCAGGTTATGGGGCACCCGAGGAACAGCAGGTCCCTCCACTCGGCGGGCTCGCCGAGGGGCGAACCCGCTCCGGTCGGGATGACAACAAAGAGGGAAAGAGGGCCAGGCGATGACGACCTTTTATTTGATTTGTTTCACGCTGGGGCTTTCGCTGACCGTATTGTCTGCCCTGGGGGCGTTCACACACATTCATTTCGGGCATGTGCATCTGCACCTGGGCGGGCATGGCGGTCACGGGCATGTCCATGTGCCAAATGTGCGTGGGGCTGTTACGAAATCGAGTGTGAGCCCGGTGAATGGGTTCACGCTGGCGGCGTTTCTGTGCTGGTTTGGCGGGTGTGGGTATCTGCTCTCACGGGCGGGAGACTTTGGGATGTTTGTGGTGCTGGGGCTGGCCACGATTACGGGCCTCGCGGGTGGCGCGGTGCTGTTCTGGTTCCTGGTGAAGGTGCTGCTGCCGCACGAGCATGAGCTGACGGCGGCGGCAACCGATGTTGTCGGCATCCTGGGACTGGTGACGGGACCGATCCGCGCGGATGGCACCGGGGAGATTCAGTTTTCGCAGAACGGCAGCCGCCGTTTTGCGCACGCGCGCAGTGAGGCAGGCGTAGCGCTTGCGCGCGGGACCGAAGTTGTTGTCATGCGCTACGAACAGGGCATCGCGTACGTGCGCCGGTGGGACGAGCTTTCGGGCGAACAAACCGGCGAAGCAAGCGAAGGCTCCGGCGACGCTGGCCCCAACGCGTCCGCTGCAACTTCAACCCAGTAACGCACCCGATGGAAAGGATCGGGCGTTATGACGAACACAGTGATAGTGATTGTTGGATTGAGCCTGCTGGCATTCATCATTCTGACCGGCATGCTGGCCAGGATGTTTCGCAAGGCAGGTCCGAATGAGGCGCTCATCGTGTATGGGTTTCGCGGGCCCCGGGTGATCAAGGGGCACGGGACGATCATCTTCCCGATGGTCGAGAACTGCCGGGAGCTATCGCTCGAACTGATGTCCTTCGATGTCGCGCCGCAACAGGACCTCTACACGAAGCAGGGCGTGGCGGTCACGGTGGAAGCTGTGGCGCAGATCAAGGTACGCAGCGATCAGGAATCGATCCTGACGGCGGCCGAGCAGTTCCTGACCAAGACGCCGCCGCAGAGGGAGGGACTGATCCGGCTGGTGATGGAAGGCCATCTGCGCGGGATCATCGGGCAGCTGACGGTGGAGCAGATTGTGAAAGAGCCGGAGATGGTGGCCGATCGGATGCGTGGGACCTGCGCTGACGACATGAGCAAGATGGGGCTCGAGGTGGTGTCGTTCACGATCAAGGAGGTGCGCGACAAGAACGAGTACATCACCAACATGGGGCGGCCGGACATTGTTCGCATCAAGCGGGACGCGGAGATTGCTACTGCTGAAGCGGAGCGGGACACGGCGATCCGACGCGCGAATGCGACGCGGGAAGCTGCGGTGGCGAAGGCGGCTGCGGATCAGGACCGCGTGATTGCGGAGACGCAGTCGCTGGCGAAACAGGCTCAGGCGCAGAGGGATCTGGATATTTCAAAGGCGCAGTTTGCCGAGCAGAGCCGCAAGCAGCAGGCTTCGGCAGATAAGGCGTACGAGCTGCAGACGAACATCACCCAGCAGCAGGTGATTGCCGAGCAGGTGAAGGTGCAGCAGATCGAAAAAGAGCAGCAGATCAAGGTGCAGGAGGCCGAGATCGTGCGGCACGAGAAGGAGCTGATCGCGACGATCCTGAAAGAAGCGGAGGTGAATCGGCAGCGGGTGGAAGTGCTGGCGGCTGCGGAGAAGACTCGTCTGACAATGGAGGCCGAAGGCCGGGCTGCTGCGATCAAGACGCAGGGCGAAGCCGAGGCGGCGATCATCTTCCAGAAGGGCGATGCCGAAGCCAGGGCGATGAACGTGAAGGCCGAGGCATATCAGGACTGGAACCAGGCGGCAGTGGTGGATCGGCTGATCGCGAACATGCCGGAAGTGGTGCGAGCGATGTCGGAGCCTCTGTCGAAAGTCGACCGGATCACGATCGTCTCGACCGGCGGCGATGCGGCGGGCGCGAACAAGATCACCGGGGACATGGCGAAGATGGCGGCGCAAATCCCGGCTCTCTTTGAAGCGCTCTCGGGGATGGATATTCGCGAGCTGATGTCGAACATCGCAGGGATGAAGCATCGCGGCGATGGTAATGGCAACGGGGCTGGGGTAGTCGGTCCTGTTGTCGATGGCAAGTGAGACAGCGTGGTAGCCGGTAGCCGGTAGCCGGTAGCTTGGGAGCACGGAGGTCGAGAGGCGGTTGCCCGGCGGGCGCGCGGTTGGTCCGCCCGGCAACGGCGAGGTTTTCGGAGCGGATTGAGGAACGGAATTTCAGAAACGGAGGAAGGTTTATGTCACTTCTGGAGCGGGTGAGTACATTGCTGCGGGCCAACCTGAACGATCTGATCGAGAAGGCGGAGGACCCGGAGAAGCTTTTGAAGCAGCTGGTCCTGGATATGGAGAACCAGCTGATGCAGGTGAAGACGCAGGTGGCGATCGCGATAGCGGACGAGCATCTGCTGGCGAAGAAACGGAAAGAGCATGAGGACGCCGAAGTGGAATGGAAGCGCAAGGCGGAGCTGGCGGTGCGGAAGGGAGACGACGGGTTGGCAAGGGCGGCGCTGGAGCGGTCGCTGAGCGCGAAGGGAATGACGGCTGGATTCGCGCAGCAGATGGAGGATCAGAAGACGGAGGTGGAGACGCTGAAGACGGCTCTGCGGAATCTGGATCAGAAACTGGCGGAGACGAGGAGCCGCTGTGAACTGATGATCGCGGAGAGCCGGCGGGCGCGGGTGGTGGGACGGGCGCAGCAGGCGAGGGAAACGATTGCGCGGAAGGAGGGCGACGTTAGTATTCGGCGGATGAAGTCAAAGATCGACGGAGCGGAGGCGCGGAATGCGGCTTCACGGGAGCTGATGGATGGGGATTCGATCGACGATCGGTTTGCGAAGATGGAGCGCGATGAGCAAGTCGACGCGTTACTCGAGGATTTAAAGGCGCAGCACGCGAAGACGGCTTAGCTCGTAGCCTCAGGGGCTAAAGCCCGGATGCTCTTTGGGGCTTATGGCACCCGTTCGACGCGCACCTTGCTTCGCTTCGGAGCTTGCTCAGGGCAGGCTATGGAAGCCGTGCCCCTTCACAGCTTGATGCGGGAGCTAAAGCCCGGCTACATTTTGACGCCATACGGCACGACCAAGGTCGTGCCCTGATACAAAAGCGGGGGAGCGGCATGTTTCCGCAGGCTGTGAAGCCGTGCCCCTTCACGGGAGCGGGGCCTCCCCCTGGCTAAACCAACCCCTGGCGGTAAAGGCGCAAGCCCTTCAAAGCAACGGCGGCGCTGTTGGATGAGTCAGAATCCAGGCGCGCTTAGGCGGCGCGGCCTTTTTCCTGATCCCACATCCAGCGTGCGTAGTCCTCGCTGACGGCGCCGAGGTGGTAGAGGCTGTTGTGGGTTTCCACCAGCCTGTTACCGAGGTCGACGTTGAGGATGGCTGAAGTGTAGATGGAGCCGTTGCGGAGGTTGGTGTGGCCCATCACGTCGCCGGTGAGGCGTTGTCCTGGCTCCAGTTCGCGATATCCCCGGAAGATGACGCTGCCGACTACGGCCCAGTTTTCAATTCTGACGATCGGCTTTTCTGTTCTGTTCATTGTCGTGACCTGACGTTTCCGCCACCGGTCGCGTTCTTAGTCTTTAAGCCGTGGCATATTCCTTCGGGATAAATGCTTGCAATTGAAGGGCCAGTCGTAACTTATGAGTAAATAGGCATAATTTGGCGGTGACACGATCGAGCCAGGAAGTTTTTACCAGACAGCAGAGAACTTCTTTGCCTCAACTCTGCGGCGATTCATTGAGGGGCGATGGGCGACGGGGCGTTGTTTATACTTGCGCATGCTTTCAGGACGCTTTCTACTCGCACTCTCCGCCAGCAGTGTGTTCGCCTTCGTATCCATCGCTTCGGCCAGCGCGCAGGCCTCTGCCTCTCCGGCTGCGGCCACGGCGGTTCCGGCTGGACCTCGGCTGATGACGCTCGATGATTTGTCTCGGTTCCACGATGTCGGGGGGCCGGTGGTTTCGCCGGATGGGGAGTGGGTGGCGTACACCGTATCGACGATTGAGCCGGTGGCGGATAAGAGGGTCACCGATCTTTGGATGGTTTCATGGGACGGCAAGGAAGATTTGCGGCTGACGTGGGCCGGCGATGTGGACGAGGATTCTGACGATTTGACTTCGTCGGGCGCGCCGCGATGGAGTCCTGATGGAAGGTATTTGTCGTTTACGGCGGGGCGGACGGGCAAAGCGAAGGGCAGCCAGGTATGGGTGCTGGACCGGAGGGGCGGCGAGGCGCATCAGCTGACGGATGTGAAGGGACACCTGTCGGCGTATGTGTGGTCGCCGGATGCGAAGAAGCTGCTGCTGGCGATTACTCCGCAAACGGAAGAGGAAATGGCGGCGGAAAAGTCGAAGGAAGCCGCGGAGAAGGAAAAGCCGAAGCCCATTGTTCTGGACCGGTACCACTTCAAGGAAGACGTCGAGGGCTACCTAAAAGACAACGAGCACACGCAGCTGTTTCTGTGGGACGTGACGACGCACAAGCTGGACAAGCTGACGACGGATACGAAATTCGACGAGAGCAATGCGGTGTGGTCGCCGGATGGGACGCGCATCGCTTATGTGAGCAACCACGATGCGGATCCGGACCGGTCAATCAACACCGATGTGTGGGTGGTGGATGCGAAGGCAGGTTCGACGCCGAAGCGGCTAACGACGTTCGATGGGCCAGACGGCGGGCGCATTGCGTGGAGCCCGGACAGCAAGTGGATCGCGTTTACGGAGGGCGATGGGCTGAAGCTGTGGCAATACAGCGAAGACAAGCTGGGGATTGTTGCGGCGGATGGCAGCTCGGCTCCGAAGATTCTGACGGCGGCGCTGGACCGGGCTGTGACGACGCCGCTGTTTTCGCCGGACGGGAAATCGATTGAGGTGATCGTCGAGGACGATCGCAGCGAGTATCCGGCGAGCGTGGACGTGGCGACAGGACAGGTGCATCGCGAGGTCACCGATCCGGGGACGACGACGGGGATGAACCGGGCGGCCGACCACACCGCGGTGGTGTGGACGACGGATGCGCAGCCGGGCGAAGTGTATGCGCTCGAAGGGGGAGGCCTGCGGCGGCTCACGCACCACAACGACGATCTCATCGCCAATCTGAAGCTGGCGTCGACGCAGGATGTGAAGGCGGTGACGAAGGATGGCACGGAAGTGCATGGGCTGCTGACGTTGCCGCCGGGAACAGCCCCTGGGACGAAGGTTCCGATGCTGCTGTTTATCCATGGCGGGCCGAACGGGCAGGATGCGCACGGGTTCAACGTGCACCGGCAGCTGTATGCGGCGCATGGATATGCGGAGCTGAACGTGAACTATCGCGGGAGCTCAGGGCGCGGCAACGCGTATCAGAAGATCATCGCGGCCGACTGGGGCGACCATGAGATTCAGGATCTGCTGGCGACGGTGGATGAAGTGGTGAAGGAGGGCCTGGTCGATCCGGACAAGATGGGGGTGGGTGGCTGGAGTTACGGCGGCATTCTCACGGACTACACCATCGCGAGCACGACGCGGTTTAAGGCGGCGAGCAGTGGCGCGGGGATGGGCAATCCGGTAGCGCTGTATGGCGTGGATGAGTACATCCTGCAGTACGACAATGAGCTGGGATCGCCGTGGAAGGATCCGCAGAAGTACATTCAGCTTGGGTATCCGTTCTTCCATGCGGAGCGGATCAAAACGCCGACGCTGTTCATGGGTGGCGACAAGGACTTCAATGTTCCGCTGAATGGCGGCGAGCAGATGTATGAGGCGTTGAAGAGCCTGAATGTGCCGGCGGAGCTGATTGTTTATCCGGGGCAGTTCCACGGCTTCACGCGGCCGAGCTTCATCCGCGACCGGTATCAGCGGTGGTTCGACTGGTACGACAAGTGGGTGTTGGGGAAGACGGCTGCGCCCGCGGCGCCGGCTTCGACACCGGCACCGAAGAGTTAATCAGCAGGGACCGGGAAACTGAAAGCCCACCCGTGGGGGGTGGGCTCTGGAGAGGGCTTGCTCTTCGTTCTGGGGCGAGGATTCTGTTGCGGCAGCGTTGCTTAGCCCTGCCGGAGGGCGTGCATCGGAACGCTGGCCGGATAGGACGTAACGGGTTTGCGGGGGTCGGAGATAAAGGTAGGGAAGCGAAGCTCGAGTGCGGGCACCGCCTCGCTACGATCGGAGCGCCACTGCTCATAGTCGTCGCTGGCCCGGCCGAGGCGGTAGACGGTATTTCCGGTGTCCACCAGGCCATTGGCGAGGTCGACATTCTGAATGACAGAGGTGTAGATGACACCGTTGGGCAAATTCGAATGACCCATCAGATAGCCGGTCAGGCGCTGCCCGGGCTCCAGGTCGCGGAACCCATTGAAGATGAGGTTATCGATAACCGACCAGTGTTCAATTCTCGCCGAGAGCTTTTCCATCGGAGGTCGCCCTGACTTTCCGCCCCGGGATGCCTGAAAGCAGGCCCGGCGGCTGACTAGATTGGTTACCTTTATGGCAATCGGAGGGCCAATACGGAAGTGATTGAATTATCTAGCTCTAATTTCAGGGGTTGCGGAGCTCTCGGGGAACTTTTTACCGTCTGGCCGGCCAAATCTGCGCAATTGAGCTGCCACTTGCGGTGCAGAAAAAGCTCCGGGGGTACGCCTTTTGTTGCACCTCGGATTGGGCAACCGATTCCTGAGGATTGGCGTCTTACGCTCATTTTTCGGACGTGGCGGAGGGAGAGGGATTCGAACCCCCGGTACCCTTTCGGGTACAGCGGTTTTCAAGACCGCCTGTTTCAACCGCTCACACATCCCTCCGCGGAGCGCGCTTCGTCCATAGTACGACGGCGGCCCTGCGCGGGGGCAGGACTGATCGACGGGCTTATCTACAATCAGGGGTGCGCCATTGGATGTTTCCTGATCGGAATCGGCGCACTCCCACCATGTGTGGCCGCTACTATCGCAGGTCGGACAAACAGCGCATCGCTGAGGCGTTTCGGATCGGTGTGCCGCCGTCGTTTGAGATTTTGCCGGATTACAACGTTGCTCCGACTACCTTTCAGCCGGTGATTGTTGAGGATCGCGACAGCGGCGAGCGCACGGTTCGGGCGATGTACTGGGGGCTCGTTCCCTATTGGGCGGAGGATCCGAAGAAGCTGGGCGTGAGCACGATCAACGCGAAGGCGGAGAGCCTGATGCAGAAGCCGATCTGGCGCGAGCCGTTGATGAAGCGGCGCTGTTTGGTGCCCGCCGATGGCTTTTACGAGTGGCAGACCTTTAGCGCGAAGAGCAAACAAGCCTGGGCGATCGCATTGAAGGGGGACGAGCCGTTCGCGTTTGCGGGATTGTGGGATCGGTGGAGGAGTGCGGATCGGAAGACAGAACTGGAGAGCTTCACGATCATCACAACGGAGGCCAACGAACTGACTGCGCCGATGCACGAGCGGATGCCGGTGATTCTGATGGCGCGCGATTATGAGCGGTGGCTGCGCAGTGACGATGGAGGGCGGCCGCCGGTGGATCTGCTGCGGCCGTTCGAGTCGACGCAGATGCATGCGTGGCGCGTGGATGCGGGGGTGGGGAATGTCCGGAACAATTCGCCGGAGTTGTTGCGGCCGGTGGCGGCGGAGACGCTGTTCTGAAAAACGCAGAGACGAAGCTTCAGAACGCACGAAAACCATCCCTCAGCGGCTGAAGCCGGATTCATTTGCGGTTCTTTACGGCACGGTTGAAACCGTGCCCCTTCAAAACAGAGCGAATGATCGCACGCACGAAAACCATCCCTCAGCGGCTGAAGCCGGATTCATTTGCGGTTCTTTACGGCACGGTTGAAACCGTGCCCCTTCAAAACAGAGCGAATGATCGCACGCACGAAAACCATCCCTCAGCGGCTGAAGCCGGATTCATTTGCGGTTCTTTACGGCACGGTTGAAACCGTGCCCCTTCAAAACAGAGCGAATGATCGCACGCACGAAAACATCCCTCAGCGGCTGAAGCCGGATTCATTTGCGGTTCTTTACGGCACGGTTGAAACCGTGCCCCTTCAAAACAGAGCGAATGATCGCACGCACGAAAACATCCCTCAGCGGCTGAAGCCGGATTCATTTGCGGTTCTTTACGGCACGGTTGAAACCGTGCCCCTTCAAAACAGAGCGAATGATCGCCGATAGTCAATTGGCCGGTGCAACAATCATTGCACGGGTCGGGGCTGCCCCAAACCGGCGGTGATCATGGGCAGACCGGTGCCGGGCCAGTGGCTTACCTGGGCGTCGACGTTTAAGGCGAGAGCGCAGTCGGCGTTGGTGACGGGGGTTACGTCGATATTCCAGCCATCGACCACGACCAGAGGTGTGTCTTCTTTGAGATCGGCTAGCGCAGCGTCGATGGTGATGGTGCGGCTTTCGCCGGGTGCAAGCCAGATGTAGTTATCCGAGTAGAAGACGGGGAGGATGCGGTCGCCGGTGGATTTGCGGCGCAGCTGGAGATGGGCCATCAGCGCCATCGCTAGCCCTGGATTCTTCAGCGTGACCTCGAGGCCGAGACGGTCGGCATTGTCGTGGCGGGCGATGGAGCCGTCGAGTTTGATGATGGGCAGCGTGTCGAGCGCGGTGAGGTCGTTGGCCATCGAGGGCAGCGGCTTCCAGTAGAGGTTGCGGGAGATGATCTGGCCCTGAGGGTCGCGGAGATCGAGTTTGACGAAGTAGATCGGATAAAGTTTATCCCCGTCAGGAAGAGGGGTCGGACCGAGGTCGATTGCGGTGTCAGCGGGGCCGGTAACCGGGATGTCTTTTTCAAGCGCCGGGCTCGAGCCGCCCTCCAGGCTGTAGATGGCGAGGTGTGCTGTATCGCCAGAGATGGCTTGCGGCAGGTTATTGATGACCTGGAGATGGCCGGTGGCTTCGTCCATCTGGATGTGGACGAGTTCGGACGCGGACTTGACGGCGAAGAGCGAGGAGTTGGGCTCGAGGTCGTAGTGGTAGAGCTGCCAGACGAAGCTGGGCTGGGCGGGATCGCTCATCCAGGTGAGAATGCCGGTGTCGGGCGCGAAGAGCTGCGCGTTACGGCCTTCGTACATGGCGCGGTAGGCCTCGTAGTTCATCATTTGCGCTTTGCGGACGAAGTCGGCGAGGTTGACGATGCGGCCGTAGCGGCCGGCGAGAACGTAGGGATAGGTGTCGCCGTGCTGCGCACCTTTGGCGAAGTCGTGCGCGGCCCAGTCGTCGTTGATGACTTCCCAGTCCTTTTGGGGCATCATGCCGTGGATCGACTCGAGGGTGGGGACGGACATGCTGCCGGTTTCCGTCTTGAAGGGCGCGTCGGGGACGTAGAAAGCTTCGGGCTCGCGCCAATAATAAGGTCCGTGCGAAACTACGCCGCGGCCGGCGGTTGAACTGGGCTGGTAGAGGCGCGCGGGGTCAAGGTCGGGGATCATCTTCTCGAGAGCCTGATCGATCGCCGGTGGCGGATAGCCCTCGTTGCGCGCGCACCACAATGCGATGGACGGGTGATTGCGGAAGCGCAGAATCTTGTCGCGGACGTTGGCGAGATAGATGGTGAGGTCGTCGGGGTTGGGACCGTCGCTGGGATTGGGCTGGAAGAATTCGTCCCAGATCAGGATGCCGTATTTGTCGCAGAGCTCGTAGAAATCTTCGCCGGTGCTTTGGCCGACCCAGTTGCGGATCATGTTGAGGTTGGCGAGGGCGTGCATGTGGATTTGGGCGTCGAGGCGTGCGCGGGGAATGCGCTTCATGCCCTCGTCGAGGCCCCAGTCGCCGCCGCGGATGAAGACTTTGACGCCGTTGACGGAGATGGTGAGGGCGTCCATGCCGCCGTAGGTGATTTTGCGGATGCCGAAGATAGTGTCGTGGGTGTCGGAGTCTTTGCCGTGTTCGACGAAATGGAGATGGAGCGTGTAGAGATTTTGCGGGCCGTAGCCGTTGGGCCACCAGAGTTTCGGATTCTCGACGTGGAGCGCCGGGGTCGATTTGGGATCGAGGGTGAGGTCTCGAGTTTCGTTGGGCTTCAGCGTGACTTTTTGCGAGAACTGGGTGTCGCCGAAGGTTCCTTCCAGCGTGCCGGACTGTGGCTTGTCGGAGGTATTTTCCAACGTTGACTTGATGGTGATATCGGCGGAGTCGGTTTTTGGGAGCGGGAGGTCGGTGATGATGAGGGGATCGCCGACGAGGACGGGACCGGAGGCGGAGAGCCAGACCTTCTGCCAGAGGCCGGTGTCGCGATCGCGCACGGCGTTGAGCCAGTCCCAGCCGATGGTCGAGAGAAAGGTGGGGCCGTCGATGGCGGTGATGCCGCCATTTTTGCCGACGCCATTGGCAATGGTGTGCTCGTGGGGGACGCCGGGATGCGGCTGGGGTGTCACTTTGACCGCGAGGACTGCTGTGTCGCCAGGTTTGACGAGCTTTGAAATGTCGAAGCGGCCGCGGATGAAGGCACCCTGGATGGTTCCAACCTGCGCGCCGTTGACCCACACCTCGGAAGTGAAGTTGGCGCCATCAAAGTGAATCCACACCTGACGATGGGAGTAGTTCTTGGGGACGGTGAAGACGGTGCGATACCAGTACGAAGTCTTATTGAGGCTTTCGGGGATCACGGTCTCGCGGTTGTTCTCGCCGTAGAAGGGCTCAGGGTAGACGCCGTCATTGACGATACTGGTGAGGACGGTGCCGGGGACGGTTGCGGCGAGCCAGCCGGTCGGCTGGTAGCCCTTCGCGGACACGACGGAGGGCGCGTCGGGGACTTTCGCGACATCCTGCAGCTGCCAGCCGGTGTTGATGTCAATGGGGGTTTGTGCGAGTGCTGCTGAAGAGCCGATGACAAGAATTCCCGCAGCTGCGAGCCGAACGAAAACTTCTCTTCGGGTGAACACCGATCCGCCTCTTTTCTTTGGGCCAGCGGAAAGACGCTGAACTGACCCCGTCCAGTATTCACAAAGTGCGGGCTGGTAGCCAGTAGCCGATAGGCGGTTGCACGGCGCCCGCGGCAGGTGAATGAAGTGGCGGCGAGAGGGCCTCCGGCAGAGAGCAAACCTGGCGAAATTCGAGCGGGTATCCGGTCGAGGCACGGCAAAAAGATTCCTGCCGGTGGAGTATCTTTGGCGGGATATCCTAAGCGTTCGGATAAGGAACCGCTGCTGATGAAAATAGCGATGGTGACGGAGACGTTCCTGCCCAAGATCGACGGGATCGTCACCATGGTGACCAAGACGGTGGAGACGCTGCGAGCGCAGGGCGATGAGGTAATGGTGTTTGCGCCGAGCGGCGGCCCTGCGGATTTGTTCGGCGCAGAAGTGGTGAGCTTACCGTCGATCCCGTTTCCGTTTTATCCGGAGCTGAGAGTGGCGGCGCCACGGGCTTCGATGCGAAAGCATCTGGAGGCGTTCAAGCCAGACGTCTTTCATTTGTTCGAGCCATCGCTGCTGGGCATCGGCGGGATCTACTACGGCAAAGTGCTGCATATCCCGATCGTGATTTCGTACCACACGAATCTGCCTGCGTATCTGCACTACTACAAGATGGGATTCTTCCAGGGTCCGACGTGGAAACTGATGCGGGAGCGGCACCTGCGTGCGGATCTTAATCTGTGCACCTCGACCGCGATGATGGACGAACTGCGCGCCCATGGAATTGACCGGCTGGCGTTGTGGGAGAGGGCCGTCGATGCGCAGCGCTTCCACCCTTCGAAGTGCTCGCCGGAGATGCGGCAGACGCTGAGCGCGGGCGAACCGCAGAAACCGCTGCTGCTGTATGTGGGGCGGCTTTCGGCCGAGAAGGATATCGGCACGCTGCGCGATGTGCTGAAAGCGATGCCGGAAGTCCGGCTGGCTATTGTTGGCGATGGCCCGATGCGGCATGAACTGGAGAGGCATTTCCGGGGAACACCGACTTACTTTGCAGGATATTTGCGCGGGGAGCCGCTGGCTGCGGCATACGCATCGGCCGATGTGTTCGTAATGCCGTCAAAGACCGAGACGCTGGGGTTGGTGGTGATGGAGGCGATGGCGGCAGGATGCCCCGTGGTGGCGTGCCGTGCCGGTGGCGTGCCGGATGCAGTGGAGAATGGGGTGACTGGCTTTCTGTTTGAGCCGGACGATCAGACGGGCCTGATTGAAACGGTGCGCCGCGCGCTGGCCGATTCCGCCGAACGCAATTCCGTGCGCGTACAGGCGCGGGCCGATGTGGAGCGGCGTAGCTGGGAAGATTCGACGGATCAACTGCGGCGTTATTACCAGCAGGCGATCGAGCACCCACGTCCGAAGAAAACCGAAGCGCCTAAGCCGGCCAGCCTTACCCGAAAAATGATTGTTGGGTCGCTGCGGCGGCTACTTCCCTGAAGGAATCGGATCCTGAGCCGGGCAGATCGCGCTGGTGTGCGTCCGGGGAATCCATTTTGTACGCGCCGTAATCGATGGTGAGTGTGGCGCGTCCGCCCATGCGGACATCGGTTTCGCTCTGGTTATGTTCCGGAAGCCAGAATTCGCCGGTCTTGGAATTGACGTGATGGATTTTGGTTCCGCGGATCCAGAAGGAAGGGTTGCGTGCGGGCGTGGCTTCAATTTTCGCGACGGCAAAGTCGTCGGCGTCAACCCAGATGGTACCTCGGTAGAGAAGGCGCGAAGCGGTCTTTGGCGCAACCTGGAGCACGTAGCAAGGGCGGCCATCGACCATTTGCTGCGCTACCAGAGTGAAGCTGTAATTCGCGGTAGTCGGGGCAGTCTCTTTCGGATCAGAAGCTGCCTGCTGTTCGGCTTCCATGAGCTTCTTCAGCACATGGTCGGCCAGCAGCTTTGAGCCGGTTTGCGAAAGGATGTGGAACTGCTTGTTGCCGGGCGCGTCGTAGGTGGCTTCCACCACGATGGTGGCGCTGAGGCTGGCGGGGAAACCCTGGTAAGAAACGGAATAGCGGCGCTGCTCGGTGTAGCCCTTCAGATCTTCGGCGCGCTTCTTCTCGCCCTCGGCCAGCTTCTGCACGATCTCGTCGACGCTGAGGTGGGAATCCGCGACGGCAAGACTGCCTGGGTCGGACAAATTTGTAACCGCGGCGTCGATTTTCTTCTGAGCGGCAGCAAAGGGACCGGGCGCGAGAAGAGCCGCGGCCAGGCAAGGGGTCCAGGCCAGCTGGAATATTCGGGATCCAAGGGACAAGATGTTCTATGATGCCCGTTGCCGGCGACCCCAGTCAATCAAAGAGTTACCGAAAAGTTCATTTTTGGGAAGACGCCTGGTACCGTAGAGTGGACCACGTCCTATAATTGAGCCACTTTACCTTCCCCGGCACGAGCATCAGCCAGTTCCTGCGGTAACCGCGTCCGCGCAGGCGGTTCAGGGCAGAGTAAGGTTTCACCCGACGATTGAGTTTCGGCGGTGTAGCGGAGGCCGAGTGCAAAACCAGGTGTTGCTGTTGTCCGGGCGCCGGGATGTTGTTGAATCCTTCACCAGCGGCGTATCTCTGCACGGTCACACGCGCCATTCCCAGGAGAGCCTGGGATTCGTCGCAAATATTCTCGAGCGGCGAAGCTCTTCGCGGCAGTGGTATGAAAACCAGAGGGCGGAATGCAGGCGCATCACCGGTATCAATCTGGATCTGAGCCGGGCCTACTGGACTCCGCCACTGTGTGAGCGGCTCGCTTACGACGTCGAGCGCCGGCAGATTGGGGAGCTGGGACTGCGGCCCATGGTTTCGCTGAGCGATCACGACACCATCGAGGCCTGCACCTTGCTGCGCAGCGACCCTGGCTGCGGCGATCCGCCGATTTCGACGGAATGGACGGTGCCCTTTGGGGAGGCAGTGTTCCACTTCGGAATCCATCATCTGCCACCCGCGCAGGCGTCTTCGCTGATGGAGGCCATGCGCGAGGCCACTGCAACTGCGGACGAGACAAAGATCTTCGAACTCTTCGCTGCGTTCAACCGGATGCCGGGCGTGCTGGTGGTCTTCAACCATCCACTGTGGAACTTCTACAAGATTCCCGCCGAGCACTTCAATTTCGAAGTAAGGCGCTTCCTGAGCGCCGCCAACAAATACGTGCATGCCTTCGAGCTCAACGGCATGCGCAGTCACCAGGAGAACCGGAAGGTCCTGCAGCTTGCGGTTGATTGGGACCAGGTGCTGATCTCCGGCGGCGATCGGCACGGTTGCGAGCCGAATGCGTGGCTGAATCTGACCAATGCCAGCGATTTTCCCGAGTTCGTCGAGGAGATTCGCCTGGCGCGGCAAAGCACGGTGGTGATCATGCCGCAGTACGCTGCGCCCCTGAGCTGGCGTCTGTATCAGACGTTCACCCATGCGATCGCGGACTATCCAGGTCATCCGGAGGGACGTCGCCGCTGGGATGAACGGACCTTCCATCCGGGCCGCGACGGCGAGATCGCGCCGATGAAACAGCTCTGGCACAACGATGCACCTGGGTTTTTGCGCAAGCTCTTTGCGGCTGCCATGATGGCCGCGTGTTTGCCGGTGCAGGGGCTGCTGCGCAGATGGATGCACACAGCAAACGAATCTCTGGTGGTTCCGGCTGGAGACTTGAGCATGGCTTCGGCTCACCCCGGCATTCGGGTGGGCTCGGAGGAGCGCACGACGGAAGCCATGCTGGAAGACTGCCTGTACGCAGGCAGCGGAACTGCGGCTGATCGGGCTGGCTGATCGAGCCTGCTCCAAAACCAGACCGGTTAGCTTGTCACGGCAGAAACTTCCAGCTCTCTGTGGAGCAGCGCGAACTGGTCGCGGTCGGTTTCATACGCGCCGGTGTGGGGAAGTTGCTGCACCAGGGCGTTGCCCTCTTCCCACGCTTCCATGGCTTCTTCCAGGCGGTGTTCACTCCACAGGAAAGCGCTTTTTGCGATCCAGTACTCGACATCGTGGCGCATGGGCTTTTTGGCCTGCATGCGCTCCCACCAGAGGCGAGTGCCACGGGCATCGTGCTCGAGATAAGCCTTGCCGAAGACGAAGGGCGCGTGCAGCTCGGCAGGGATGTCGGACGCGGACTCAAGGTAAACAGCTTCGGCTTCAGACAGAGCCTGACTGGCGTCGGCAATGCGGCCGGTGTCGAGGTAGTAGGAAGCCGCGAGCAGACGCAGGTGAAGCGCCTGTTCGCCAACGGAGATCGTCGAGCCCGCGCGCCGGATTGCGTCGATGTCGTAATCGCGCGGACGGAGCGGAGTAATGGTCGTTGCCGCCGCCATCGAGAAGGCGCGGTGCAGATCGGCCCAGGGACCCGAAGACAGAAGCTGATAGATTCTGGCGCCGTCGGAGTAGAAGTTCCTGGTGCGGAATGGAACCAGGTTCAACAGGCCGGTGAGCAGCGAAAGCGTGGAGAAGAATGCGAGCGCGAGCCAGTCCTGCGCCCATGGACGGCCGGGCGCTGCGACTGCGGCCCACAAAGCTGCGAAGCCGGCGGCGAGACTGACGATGGGACCTGCGGCGACCATACAGATATCGCGCCAAACCGGCCGATGCGGGCTAGTGGGTGCAACCGCTGTGGCTCCGCCGATGGCGAAAAAGCCGGAGAGGATCACGCGGAATTCCCATTTGCCGTCGCGCACGCGCCATTGCAGCGGACCGACGATGAAGGCTCGCAGCCTCATGCCCAACGTCTCGGCTACGATTGCATGGCCGAATTCGTGGATCGCGACCATGAGCAGCTCGAGCAGGAGGATCAGGACGAGGTCGTGCAGCAGCGAGCCTCGGAAAGGATGGGAAGACCGGGCGAGGCCTTTCAATTTGGCCCAGCGCAGCCACCAGGTCATGCCGGCGATGAAGGCGCCGGTGCCGGCGATCCAGACGATGCGGTTAACGATTGCATTGGTCCCATCGCCTGGTAAGGGATGCATGAGCTTTTCCGCTTTGACCACGTCGCGACGGCGAAAGGCGACGATGCCGGCGAGTCCGAAGCCCAGGAGCAGCGCGTCAGGATTGAGAAAGGCGGTTGCGGGAGCGGTGAGGAAGCGGCGGTCAACGTAGAGAAAAAGACAGCCAAGAACGGCGTTGACTCCGCTGGCAGCCAGACCCCAGCCGCGGGCGGAAGACTTGCCGGTCCAGAAGGTCCAGCATGCGGCTCCGTAAATTAGTCCCAAAAGCGAAAACGAAAACCCGATCAGAGCGCTGACAACGGTGGGCGGGAGATGGGCGTTTGGCCAACCGGTGACGTCGAGAAACGAGAACAGGGAGGAACGAAGAAAGACGAGGGCTCCCAAAGCGAACATCCAGCACAGGAAGTTTCTGACTGCGCGCATAAACCCGCCAGGTTCGGTGAATGGTTCGGAAAACAGCTCGGGAGATACCTGGAGCGTAAAGGCGGCGCGGTGAGGCGAACAATGCTACTTCGGAGGGACGGCTTGCTCCGGGCTCCGGGCTCCGGGCTCCGAGCACCGGGCTCCGGGCACCGGGCTCCGGGCACGGTGCCGGCACCCCCTCCCCCCTGGGGGTGCGGCAAGTATTTCATTCTGCACGGTTGTTTTAGTACCGTGAGTTGGGTATTACCCCCTTGGTAGCCTGCAGCCTGCAGCCTGCAGGCGGCGCTCGCGCAAACAGAAAAGCTCTGTTCGCGACTGCGGACAGAGCTTTCCTTGCCGCTGGGAGCCGCGGGAACGGGGCTCGCTGCGGGGGACTTCGATCGCAGCGGCAGGATCAGCCTGGCAGACACGGGTGTTACGGTGCTGCGGAACTCGTCAGCTATCTAGTGACGCCGGCGGAGAAGTCATGCTGAGCGGCTTGCGGAAAAAGTCGCCGTGAACGATGGAACAGAGCCGCAGGGGCTAAAAGCCCCGTTCATTTTGCGGCGGTTACAGCACGACTGAAGTCGTGCCCTGATACAAGAGCGGCTGGTTTGGATTCTTCATTTCCATATCTGCCAACACCGGGCAGAGCCATTCGACTCGCCTCGCGCTGCTCGGCGTTTGCTCAGGCCAGGTTGTGGGGCACCCTTTGAATCGTGCCCTGATACAAGAGCGGCTGATTGGGATTCTTCATTTCCATATCTGCCAACACCGGGCAGATGTGGGGCACCCATCGAGTCGTGCCCTGACCCAAAACAAAAGGGCAATTCCGAAACGAACTTCGGAGACAAGACGCCGACCGGTATCGATATAGCTTTGCGGCTTAGGCTTTGGCGACTGCAGGATGGGAGGCTCGGGTCGGCTGACTTTCACTGATTGAGAAAGTCCTGATACGCGGCTTTTGCCGGCGCTTTCTGTCCCTGGAGTTGATACGCGCGGGCGATCTGCAGGCGAAAGAGAGACGCGATGGGCCAGGCTTCGATCTTCTCGAATTGCGCCTGCGGTTTGGGGCATCGTCTGGCCGCGTGCCGGGGGTATAGCACACGGTTATGGGGGGAAAACGTCCCGCAGAAATGGGGGAGACGAAGGACAAGAGAGGGCATTGAAGGGCACGACGGGCGAGGCACAACGGAACGAGAGCCAGGCGTGGGACACTACGGCAATTTTCTCGGGATGCGACAGGACGGGGCAGATGCATGCAGTCCGGCAGCAGAAAGAGGAAGCGGTGGCCTGGACGCGGTTCCACGATTGGAGTTTGGGCCTGGTGATGGGAATCCTGGCGTTGCTGGTGGTGCTGCTGGTTGCTTCGGCGGGTTGGGGTCAGGTGCGGAGCCGCAATGCAGGAAGCGAAAGCAGGATTGGCGCGGAGGCAAGGCGATGAAAGGGCAACGGAAGTTTTCGAGGCGGAGGCGGTTGATTCTGGCAGCCGGGTTGTTGACGGGATTCTGGGCCGTGGCGATTCCGGTTTGCTGGCCGCAGAACACGAATGCGAACAGCGTGGGGGCGGCGGGACAGGCGGGGTACGGGGCAGATTCGCAATGAGCAGGAGCGGGCAATGAAACGGGAAGGTGAGGCGGTCGATTTCTGGGCTTTGATCGCGATGATTGTGCTGGGCGTCATCCTGGGCACGTGTGCTCTGTCGGCGTTTGGCGAGAAGACGGCGCAGGGGCCGGCGGCGACGGCGGGCCGAACGCGGACGTATGGGTTGAACGGAGTGGGCGGGTTGGTGAACTCGAATGCCGCGCCCGCCGCCGGATGGCGACCACTCCAGGTGCAGCCGAATTAAGTTCCGAGCTGACGGCCGAATTCGCGGAGGATTTGAAGCGTATTGCGGGCGGCGCCAGAATCAATCGCATGTGCGGCGCGGGCGACTCCTTCGCGGAGATCGGCGGCTATTCCGACTGCCTCAAGCGCGGCGGCAGCGTTGAGGAGAACCACGTCGCGCTTCGGTCCTTTTTCGGCGCCGGTGAGAATCGCTTCGAGGACGGCGGCGTTGCTTTGGGGTGTGTTTCCTCCCTGCAATTCTGACAGCTCCGCCGGGCGCAGGCCTGCGTCCTCGGGATGAACGACCGTTGCAATGGGATGGGGCGCGTCGTGATCGGAGAGCGAGCGGACGAGGATGGTATCGGTTGCTGACAGAGCAAGCTCGTCGATGCCGTTGCGGGCATGGACTACTCGGCCGAAGCGGATGCCTAGCTCGACCATAGCGCCGGCGACAATTTCGAGCCGCGTAGGTGAGTAGACGCCCATCACCTGGGCGGGCGCGCCGGCTGGATTGGTGAGCGGACCAGCGAGGTTGAAGATGGTGCGAAAGCCGAGCGCGCGGCGCACCGGCTGCACGCGCTTCATGGCTGGATGGAGAGCGGGCGCGAAGAGAAACGTGAATCCTGTGGCGCGCAGGCAGGCCGCCGACTGCTCGGGCGTGAGCGCGACGGGGACGCCCATGGCTTCGAGGACGTCGGCCGATCCGCATTTTGAGGTGATGCCGCGATTGCCGTGCTTGGCGACTTTCGCTCCGGATGCGGTGGCCACCAGGGCCGCGCCGGTGGAGATGTTGAAAGTGCCGAGCCCGTCGCCGCCGGTTCCGCAGGTATCGACCAGCGCCGCGCGTTCGGCCGGGGTGAGCGGGATGGGCAGGGAAAGCGCGCGCATGGCCTCGGCGAAGCCGGTGAGCTCGTCGACGGTTTCGCCGCGCATGGCGATGGCGGTGAGCAGAGCTGCGATTTCAAGGTCGGCGGCGGGGTCGGGGTCGCCGGTGAGAATCGCGTGGAGGGCGTTGCGGGCCTCTTCGCGCGAGAGCGTCCGATGCTCCTCGGTGATCTTCTTCAGCTGAGCCTGGAGCGCGGGCATGAGTGATTCTCATGCTACCCGATGGCACAGCGGAGGCGGCCCGCCATGGAGCGAGCCGCCTCCGTCGGGAGGGTTAGTCGCCGGCCTGGGTTCCGGGCAGTGGTGCGTACTCCGGTTTCGCCGGAACCGCGTGGGAATCTGCTGCGGGTTTCTCAGCGAAGAAGGTTCGGTAGACAAGGCCAGCGAGAACAGCACCGAGAATGGGAGCGAGCCAGAAGAGCCACAACTGGGACAGCGCCCATCCGTGAACGAACAGAGCCTGGCTGGTGCTGCGCGCGGGGTTGACCGAGGTGTTGGTGACGGGAATGCTAATCAGGTGAATCAACGTGAGGCCGAGTCCGATGGCGATGGGTGCGAATCCTTTGGGTGCGCGGACGTCAGTGGAGCCAAGAATGATGAGGAGGAAGAAGAAGGTCAGAACCATCTCGGCGACGAAGCAGGATTGCATGGTGTAACCGCCGGGGGAATGGGCTCCGTATCCGTTGGCGGCGAAACTGCCGAGCACGAAGCCGGGCTTGCCGCGAGCGATGACGTAGAGAACGGCGGCGCCAACGAATCCGCCGCAGACCTGGGCCACGACATAAGGCAGCAGATGAGCTGCGGGAAAGCGACGCCCGACGACAAGGCCGACCGAAACCGCAGGGTTGATGTGGCAGCCTGAAATATGGCCGATAGCGAAAGCCATGGTCAGCAGGGTGAGGCCGAACGCAAGAGCAACGCCGACAAAGCCGATGCCGAGGCCGGGGAAAGCTGCAGCCAGGACTGCGGCGCCGCATCCGCCGAAGACCAGCCACGCAGTGCCGAAGAATTCGGCGAAGAGACTTTTGCTGAGATTCATTTTCCCTCCTGTAAACGAAACCATCTTGGACCGCCAGGGTGGCGGCATTCACGAAAAGCGGGCCCGAGGGAGGTTGTTAAACGGGAGAGGTGAGCTACAGCGAGCGTAAGTGTAGCGCATCGGAGGGAAATTGCAGCACATGATTTGCGGCGGCAAACGATGGAGCTGCCGGGTTTGCTACTGGCCCAATGGCTTCGCTACACTGGTCATTCTGCTTTGAGTGGAAAAGGCTCGCGCTTCTCGGGCGAAACAGGCACGCGGGGCCTGGGCTCACGGAAAACTTCTCCGTTCCAAACACACCTATGAAAATTCACGAATACCAGGCAAAAGACATCCTTGCGAAATACGGCGTGGCTGTTCCGCATGGCGAAGTAGCTAATAACCTCGACGAAGCGCTGGAAGTTACGAAGCGGCTGTTCAGCGGCGGCGCAAAGGGCGTCGTAGTGAAGGCCCAGATTCATGCCGGAGGCCGCGGCAAGGGCGGCGGCGTAAAGGTGGCGAAGACGCTGGATGAAGCGGAGCAGTACGCGAAGCAGATTCTGGGCATGCAGCTGGTGACGCACCAGACGGGGCCGCAGGGGCAGAAGGTGCAGCGGCTGCTGATCGAGGAAACGGCGGCCATCGATCGCGAGCTGTACCTGGGCATCGTGCTGGATCGCGCGGCGGCGAAGCTGGTGTTCATGGCGTCGCAGGCTGGTGGCATGGAGATTGAAGAGGTCGCGGCGAAGGATCCGAAGGCGATCTATAAGGCATACATCGATCCGGGAGTGGGGTTCCAGCCGTATCAGGCGCGGGAGCTGGCGTTTGCGCTGGGCCTGAAGCCGACGCAGATTGCCGATGCGGTGAAGTTCATGACCGGGCTCTACAAGGCCTATATCGATACGGACGCGTCGCTGCTGGAGATTAATCCGTTCATCACGACGAAGGACGACAAGCTGTTCGCGCTCGACTGCAAGATCAACTTTGACGACAACGCGATGTTCCGCCACAAGGATCTGAAGGAACTGCGGGATGTTGCCGAGGAAGATCCGCTGGAAGTAGAGGCGTCGAAGTACGCGCTGAACTACATCAAGCTGGACGGCAACATTGCGTGCATGGTGAACGGCGCTGGCCTCGCGATGGCGACGATGGACATTATTCAATACGCGGGCGGGATGCCGGCGAACTTTCTCGACGTGGGCGGCGGCGCGAACCAGCAGCAGATCGAGCACGCTTTTGAGATTCTGCTGTCGGACCCGCACGTGAAGGCTGTGTTCATTAACATTTTTGGTGGGATTCTGCGTGTGGATACGCTGGCGCAGGGCGTGGTCGCCGCAGCTATCAAAACTAAAGTAAAAGTGCCCATAGTTTTGCGTCTCGAGGGGACCAATGTCGAGGAAGGCCGCAAAATCCTGAAGGATTCGGGGCTCAACTTTATTGTGGGAGACACAATGAAGGATGCGGCACAGAAGGTCGTCGCAGCGGCGAAAGGAGCGGCATAATGTCAGTGCTGGTTGGGAAAGAGACGCGCCTCATTGTGCAGGGCATTACTGGACGTGAAGGAACCTTTCACGCGAAGGGATGCGCGGAATACGGAACGAAAGTGGTGGGTGGCGTGACGCCTGGCAAGGGCGGAATCATCCACGAAGGTTGGCCGGTTTTCGATACGGTGCGCGAGGCTGTTGAGAAGACGGGCGCCAACGCGACGATGATCTTTGTGCCGCCGCCGGCGGCTGCCGATGCGATTCTCGAAGCCAACGACGCGGGCATTCCGCTGATTGTCTGCATCACAGAGGGGATTCCGATCAACGACATGGTGAAGGTTTGGAGCGTGCTCAAGTATTCGAGCTCGCGGCTGATCGGACCAAACTGCCCGGGGGTGATTTCGCCGGGCAAGGCGAAGATCGGCATCATGCCGGGCCGCATTCACAAGGAAGGTTCCATCGGGATCGTATCCCGCTCGGGCACGCTGACCTATGAGGCTGTCTATCAGCTAAGCCAGCGCGGGATCGGCCAGTCGACGGCAATTGGTATTGGCGGCGATCCTATTGTGGGCACCACCCACGTCGACGCGCTCAAGCTGCTGAATGAGGATCCGGGCACCGAGGCCATCATCCTGATTGGCGAAATTGGCGGGACCGCGGAAGAGACTGCGGCGGAATACGTGAAGCAGCATGTGAAGAAGCCGGTGGTGGGATTTATCGCGGGGCAGACGGCTCCTCCGGGACGAAGGATGGGGCACGCGGGGGCGATCATCTCCGGTGGGCAGGGCACGGCAGCTGAGAAGATGAAGGCTCTCAAAGCTGCGGGCATTCATGTGGTGGAGACGCCGGCTGCGATTGGGGAGACGGTGGCGAAGGTGATTGGTAAGGCGTAAAAACAGCGGCCAGCCGAGCCTTCAGCGTTCACAATGGTTTCGCTACTCGTCCGATTTTGGATATCTCAAACTCGCCTCGCAAGAGGCTAACAGCCAGGGGCTAAAAGCTATATATGTCACAACGTACGTTCAGCATAATTAAGCCGGATGCCATTCGTAAGGGCCACGCAGGCGCCATTCTCGCGGACATTGAGAAGGCGGGGTTCAGGATTGTCGCCATCAAGAAGCTTTTCATCTCGAAGCCACAGGCCGAGGGCTTCTACCACGTCCATCGGGAGCGGCCTTTCTTCGATTCGCTGACCGGGTTCATGTCGTCTGGGCCGATTGTGGCGCTGGTGCTGGAGAAGGACAACGCCATTGCCGATCTGCGCAAGCTGATGGGCGCGACCAATCCGGCGAATGCTGAAGAGGGGACGATTCGGAAGAAGTACGCGGGATCGATCGAGGAGAATGCGATCCACGGGTCGGACGGGGAAGAGACGGCTAACTTCGAGATCGGCTATTTTTTTGCCGGGCACGAGCTGGTCTAGCGCCGTCTCCGAAGTTCGTTGAGTAATTCGACGAAGCCGAAGGGGCGCGTCAGGGCTGAAGCCCGATTCATTTTGCGGCGCTTACGGCACGACCAAGGTCGTGCCCTGATACAAAAGCGGCGGGTTGGGATTCTTCATTCCCACATCTGCCAACAGCGGGCAGATGTGGGGCACCCGTTGAGTCGTGCTCTGACACAGAACGTGAAGCAATTGCTTAACGAACTTCAGGGACGCTGACACTAACTGGTTTTCATGATCTCGAGGGTCAGCGCATCCATGCGCTTCTGCACGAGGCTGTCCACGCCACCGAGGACCCGCAGATAAACAAACAGGCTGATGACGCCCAGGATGATGAAGATGGGCGGGGCGAGCCATGGGTGGCCGAGGAAGACGCAGGGAGCGAGGACTGCCGCGCCCACCAGAAGAATCACCAGCTGCGTGAGCATGCTCAGAAGTCCGTTGCCGAGGGCGCCGGTTTCGCGGCGGATGCGCGCCATGTTGATGCGGTAGGGCATGGTGATGGACAACAGATTGCCCACGGCGAAGTTGGCGGGAACCGCAAAGAACAACCAGGCAAGGGTGGCTGCGGCCACGCTCGCCGTTGGCGCTCCGACGCGGAAGGTAATGATGGCCGCGATCAGAGTCCCTTCCAGCAGAAACAGCACAAAGTGAAGAAGGTTCTTGCTGAGGATTACGGTGCGCAGCGGGGTGGGCGAGAGGAAGTAGAACTGGATACCATCTCCTTCTGCTCCAAGATTGTTACAGATGAGGCGGGCAAGACCGAGGAAGGCCCACGCCATCCCGATGGGCAGTGCGAATTCCATGCGGAGACCGGAGAATTCCCCGCCGCGAATGGCGCCGCCAAATAGCACGACCATCACCAGCGGAGCAGCCAGGTTATAGAGCATGGGGCCGCTGCGCATCAGATAGCGAAGGTCCTTTTCAACGACCGCAGCGATGGGACCTGAAAAGTCGAGGGTTGGACGGCGGCGGACTTTCTGGGCTGAACGGGCCGATCGGCGTGGTGCCTCGCTCAGGTTCTCGCCGCGACTTTCGGCACGGAGCCGAATGGCCAACAGCCCTCCGGCGCTCAGGGTGTAGAGTCCGAGCCATCCCAGAGATTCCGCGGCGCCAAGATCCGATTGATGCATCGACTGCACAAGGGAATTCGTCGCCAGTCCGGGCGGAAAGGACTTCTGCAGACTCCAGAGGCGGTTGGAAATGCGAACGGCTTTCTGGTGTCCGATGCCGTAGAGCGCTCCATGTTGGGAGTGGTTGAACGCCGGATTGAGGGCCTGCGCACCGAGGGCGACAAACAGGAAGAGGGCCGTCACGATTTCGCGCGTGCGCCGCTGCGCCAGCCAGCGCTCGATCCAGGCAAGGATCATGCGCGACAGCAGAAGATTGAAGAGCGCGAAGAGGGCCAGGGTTAGCGCCGTCCAAAACCACTCATCCGGCCGTGCGATGGTGATGCCGATGCCGATGGCCGTTGTCCACAGCAGTCCGATCAGCGTTGAAGGGGCGGCGAGTCCGTAGATGAGATAGAGCAGGATCCATGAGCCGAAGCTGACGGGATAGCGCAGCAGATGGCTGAGCTCGGGATTTTGGCCAGCGATGGCTGGCGCCAGCGCCGCGAAGAACTGCCAGGTGAGCATCAGCACCCACAACAGTACGGCGACTCCGGCGGGACGATGGTGAAATACAGCAACCCAGGCTCCAATGCCGAGGCCAATGGAAGGACCCACGGCAATGCAGCTGAAGATGATGAAGGTCAGAATCCGCGCGCCCAGTTCGAGGCCGCCGCGCCGGGTGCGGAGGGAGTTGACGAACATTCGGGTCTGGACTCGCGCCAGGGCAGCATATTGTGCGCGGGCCAGCGGCGAAAAGAGGCTGGCGTGAGCTGTGGTCTGTGCCGGCGAGGCTTCTACGCCAGCCACGAGAGCTCCTGGACGGGTTCCCCGGCGGCTGCGGGGGCAGAGCCGCTGACGATGCGCAGAAATAGTTCCTCGAGGGTGAGCTTTTCATGGGCCTCGGGACCGGTGAGGCTGGCGGCCACACCGGCGCGTAGCTCGTCGAGGGAGCCGTTGGCGACCAGGCGCCCCTGATGAATGATGGCGACGTGGCTGCACAGTCGCTCCACAATTTCGAGCACGTGTGAGGTGAGGAAGATGGTGGCGCCGCGTTCGGTCATGCGTTGCAGCATGGCTTTGAGCGTGCCGGCGGCGATGGCGTCGACGCCTTCGAACGGCTCATCGAGGAAGAGGATTCGCGGGCCGTGGATGACCGCTGCCGCCAGCGCGAGCTTCTTTTGCATGCCGTGCGAGTAGTCGGTGACAAGCTTCTTCGGCTCGTCGCCGAGGTTCATAAAGTCGAGGAGTTCTTCGGTGCGCTTGTTGGTGGTCTCGCGGTCGAGGCCGTACATGCGGCCGACGAAACGGAGATACTCCGAGCCGGTGAGGCGGCCGAAGAGCGCGAGGCCTTCGGGGACCACGCCAATCTGGCGCTTCACGTCGAGGGGGTGGGTTGCGAAATCGAGGCCCAGCAGTTCGATGTAACCCGAGGTGGGGGCCAGCAGGCCGGTGAGCATTTTGATGGTGGTCGATTTGCCCGCGCCGTTTGGGCCGAGGAAGCCGAAGAATTGCCCCGGGGCAACGCTGAGGGTGATGTCATCGACTGCGGTGAACGGGCCGAAGCGGCGAGTCAAATCCCGAACAGCGATCGCGGGATAATCCATTGGAGGCAGGATAGCATCGGCTCTCGGAAGTTAGCCGGAGGCGCGGCACATACGGAGCCAAGGCCGCCCGCTCTGCTATTCTGGAGGGCCATTTCGGGGTGACTTATGCGAAACCATTGCCTGCTTCTGCAGGCGGCGTTGATCTGTATTTCCGGCGCGGTCTGGGGGCAGGAAACACCAGTCGCCACACCACCGATCGTTCTGCATGCGGCGAGGCTATTCGATGTGAGTGCGGGGAAGATCGTGACACCCGGCGAGGTGCTGGTGGAGGGTGAGCGCATCACGGCGGCGGGAACGTCGGTGCCGCATCCGGCGGGGGCGGAGACGATTGACCTGGGCGATACGACTCTGATGCCGGGATTGATCGACGTGCACGTGCACTTGTTTTTGCATCCGGGCGCGGAAGATTTGCAGACCGTGGAGGAATCGGTGCCGCAGCGAACCATCCTGGCCGCGCTGGCGGCGAAGGCCGATGTGATGGCTGGATTCACGGCGGAACGCGATATGGGGACGGAGGGTGCGGGTTCGGCGGACACCGCGTTGATGCGGGCGATTAATGAGGGGCTGATTCCGGGGCCGCGGCTGCGCATCAGCGGGAATGCGGTCGATATTCTGGGCGGACATGAGGATGCGAACCATTTCAACCCCGCGCAGCATGTGCTTTCGAACGCGGATTATGCCAACACACCAGATGAGATCGTTGCGGTGATTCGGGAGCAGCATAAGGAGGGTTCCACGTTTGTGAAGATGTACGAGACGGGGCCGGACTCAATGGTTGCGGGCGGACAACCGGGGATGCCGCCGGTGGCGGGCGATCCGGAGTTCTGGGATTTTCATACGCCGTATCAATACACCGCGGCGCAACTGAAGGCGGGCGTGGAGGAGGCGGCGCGGCTGGGAACGAATGTGGGCGTGCATGCGCAGGGGGAGCCGGGGACTTTGTATGCAGCGGAGGCGGGCGTGGCATCGATCGACCATGCGACGCAGTTGAGCGACGAAACCATGCGGCTGATGAAGGAGAAACACATCCCGGCGGTCCCGACCTTCACGATTTTCGAGTACTTCGCGGAGCATGTGGAGTCGGAGGCGGAGAGAGCACGGGAACATGCGATGCTCGACTACAAGATTCATGAGTTCAAGCGGCAGGTGGCTGAGGGGATTCCGTTCGCGGTGGGGTCGGATGTGGGGCCGTTTCCGCACGGGACGCAGGCGAAGGAATTTGAACTGATGGTGCGGTACGGGATGACGCCGCTGGCGGTGTTGCAGGCGGATTATCTGAATGGGGCGCAGATTCTGACGTGGCAGAACAGCGTGGGGCAGCTGAAGGCTGGGTACTTCGCGGATGTCATCGCGGTTCCCGGCAATCCGCTGGAGGACATCACAGTGGTGGAGCGGGTGGGGTTCGTGATGAGGGGCGGGGTGGTGGTGAGGCGGTAGGGATTAGGGTTTAGAAGCGGGAGCGGGCGGTGTCTTCCGAGCGGCTTTCTCTTCAGCGCGGAGACGGCCGCGATCGTGGGCTTCTTCTCAAGTGAGGTATTTGCCATCGGAGTGCAGGAAGGGCTTGCGTGCGAGGGCGCGGCGCATGGCTTGCTCGTATTGATCATTTCTATAACAGGTTGTTGGTGCTGATTCGGCCCTCGCTTTGGTGTCGTCGTTATCCATAGCTGCAGTTTAGTTCACTGGAGTTGCCAGGGAGCGGCACGCTCTTCTTTGCTGTCAACCCGCGCCCGTGGTACAAGAAGGTACGTTTCCCCGTCGAAGCGTGCACGGGTTTCCCCGTCCGAAACGGACTTTAGCGGTTTCAGCCATTTTCGGCATCCGAATAACGGACTGGTATGACGACCACGCCTGTACGGGGAGCCTTTGAGCACCCGCTGCTCCGCGAATACTTTATGGACGCCGCCTTCGACGAGATGTTCGATGCGGATGGGGCGATTCGCCCGCATTATCAGGCGCTGTTTCAGGAGCTGACCACGCTGCCGCCGGAAGAGATTCGGCGGCGCAAGCAGTCGGCGGATGCGTCATTCCTCATGCAGGGCATCACCTTCACCGTTTATGGGCGTGAAGAGGGAACGGAGCGCATTTTTCCGTACGATCTGATTCCGCGCCTGGTGACGGGTGAGGAGTGGGAACGCATTGAGCGGGGGCTGACGCAGCGGATCACCGCGCTGAATCTTTTTCTGCACGATGTTTACAACGACCAGAAGATTCTGGCGCAGGGAGTGGTGCCGCGTGAGGTGGTTTACAGCTGCCAGCAATTCCGGCGGCAAATGCGTGGGCTGCGCGTGCCGCGGAACGTATATGTAGCCATCGCCGGCACAGATTTGCTGCGGGTGGAGAGCGGGGAATTTGTGGTGCTCGAAGACAATCTGCGCGTGCCTTCGGGCGTGAGCTACATGCTCACCAACCGGCGCATCATGAAGCGCACGCTGCCGAGCCTGTTTCGCGATTACGGCGTACGTCCCATCGATCATTATCCGCAGGCGCTGCTGGCGACGCTGCGCTCGCTCGCGCCCGAGGGCCGGCCGGAGCCGACCATCGTGGTGTTGACGCCGGGCGTCTACAACTCGGCCTATTTCGAACACACCTGGCTGGCGCGGCAGATGGGCGTGGAACTGGTGGAGGGACGCGATCTGGTCATCCACGACAACATCGTGTACATGCGCACCACTGCTGGCCTGAAGCGCGTCGACGTGATCTACCGGCGCGTCGATGACGATTTCATCGATCCCCTGGCGTTCCGCAGCGATTCGATGCTGGGTGCGGCAGGGATGTTCAATGCGTATCGGGCGGGCAATGTGACGCTGGCCAATGCGTTCGGAACGGGCGTCGCCGACGACAAGGCTCTCTATGCCTATGTGCCGGCAATTATCCGCTACTACCTGAACGAAGATCCGATCCTGAACAACGTGGATACGTATCTGCTGACCGATCCGAAACAGCGGTCACACGTGAAAGAGAACCTCGAGAAGCTGGTGGTGAAGGCGGTCGGCGAGTCGGGCGGTTACGGAATGCTGGTGGGTCCGCAGAGCTCGGCCGCTGAGCGGGAGGAATTCAAACGGAGGATCGATGCCGATCCGCGCAACTACATCGCGCAGCCAACGCTGCGGTTTTCACGGTCGCCGTGTCTGCTGGAAGATGGTTCGATTGGCCCTCGACATGTGGATCTGCGGCCGTACATTTTGTTCGGCGACAAGGTCACGATCGTCCCGGGCGGACTGACGCGCGTGGCGCTGCGGCAGGGATCGCTGGTGGTGAATTCGTCGCAGGGTGGAGGCAGTAAGGATACGTGGGTGCTGGGAACGCAGGAGGCCAATGCTTTCGCGAGTAGCTGACAGTTTGTACTGGACGACGCGTTACCTGGAGCGGGCCGAGCACACGGCGCGGCTCATCGACATCAATATGGGCCTGATGCTCGACCGTTCGCGCGTGAGTGCGGAGCGGCGGTGGCAGCGGGTGCTGAACGCACTGGGCTCGGCGCGGGGGTTGGGCTGGCAGGACGACCGCGAGGAGGAGCCAGCGCGCTGGCTGGGAGTGACGGCACTTGTCCACGCGCTGTGCTTCGATACCAACCGCCACGCGTCGATCACCGCGTGCATTTTTTCGGCACGTGAGAATGCACGACAGATTCGCGACGAGATCAGCACGGAGCAGTGGCAGCGCCTGAACGGCTTGTTTCACGAGATCAGCCGGTTGCGCACCGCATCGCCTTCGGAGAGAAACCTCGCTGAGTTTTTGCCGACCATCATCGACGGGATCCACCTTTTCCAGGGGGTGACGGATACGACGCTGAGCCACGGCGAGGGATGGCACGTTCTGCGCGTGGGGCGTTATCTGGAGCGAGCCTGGTCGCTGACGATGCTGCTGGGGGTTTATGAACGCGAGGTTTTTCCGGCCGAGGAGACCGATGACACCAGCTCGTATCTGGAGTGGGTGGGGCTGCTGCGAATCTGCACGGCGTTCGAGGCCTTTTGCCGCGTACACACGGCGGAGCTGTCGCACGAGCGGATTTTGGAATTTTTGCTGCTCGATCCGGACTTCCCGCACTCGGTGCGGTATGCGGTGGACGCGCTGCACAATGCGCTGGAGGCGATTCAGGCGCTAACCCGGACCCAACATGGCGCGGAGCTGATGCGTGTGGCGGGACGTCTGAAGGCGACGCTGGGGTTTGGGCAAATCGACGAGATTCTGGCCCAGGATCCGGCTCGGTATCTGCGGCGGATTCTGGAGCAGTGCCGCGAGATTCACGATTTGATTTACGCCGTGTACATCCAGTACTCGGTAGAAACAGCGCTGGCGGTATAACGATGCTCTTTTACTTTGTGCGGCACCTGACCAAGTTTCTCTACAGCCGATCGGTGAGCGAGAGCACCATGGAGGTGCGCATGCACCCGAGGAGCGACAGCAATCAGCGCTGCCTCTCGTTCACGCTGTCGGTGAGCCCGCGCTGCCGCGTCTTTACCTATCGCGATCACCTTGGCAACAACATTCATCATTTCGATATTCCCGGACGGCATGCGCAGCTGGTGATCGTGGCGGAGGCGGTGGTGGAGCATCAGCCGCTGGCAACGATTCCCGACTCGCTCGCGCCCGATGCCTGGAAGGAGCTGGACGCGCTGGTAGGGGAAGGCGACTACTGGGAGATGCTGCTGCCCAGCGAGTTCGCCGTGTCCACCCCGGCATTGCTTGATCTGGCGAATGAGTTGGAGGTGGTGCGGCGCGACGATCCTCTGCAGCTGCTGCACGAGTTGAATCGAAAACTCTACGACAGCTTCAGCTATGAGAAAAAGAGCACCAGCGTGGACTCGCCCATCGACGAGGCTTTGCGCACGCGCCGGGGTGTTTGCCAGGATTTTGCGCACATCATGATCGCGCTGGTGCGACATGTCGGGATTCCCTGCCGCTACGTGAGCGGCTATCTCTACCACGGCAGCGAGGACCATGACCGCTCCACATCGAGCGCGACGCATGCCTGGGTGGAGGCATTCCTGCCTACGCTGGGGTGGGTGGGATTCGATCCGACGAATGCCCTTGTGGCGCGCGACCGGCACATTCGCACGGCGCTGGGACGCGATTATGCCGATGTTCCACCCACGCGGGGATTGTTTCGCGGGCGCACGGAGAGCGAGCTGTACGTTGCGGTGCAGGTGACCGCGTCGGACGCGGCTCCGGACCTCGACCGCGAGCTTCCGATTCCTGAAGACTGGTCGATGCTGGTGGAGAAAGCGCAGGAGCCGCCACCGCCAGCCGAGCCCTTGTTGCTGATTCAGCAGTCGCAGCAACAGCAGTGAAGCAGGGAGTAGGGAATAGGGAGTAGGGAGTAGGGAGTAGGGAGTAGAAAAAGCTATTCGATGATCGCCAGAACGTCGCCAGCGGCGACCGTATCTCCGGCTGCGACGCGAAAACCCGAAACCCGGCCGTCGCGCGGCGATTTAATTTCGTTCTGCATCTTCATCGCCTCTACTACCAGCACGCCCTGATGCGCGGCGACCGTGGCGCCCTTCTCGACCAGCAGGCGGACGACCCGGCCTGGCATCGATGCCTTCAGGGCAACGGGACCGTCGGATTTTGCCTGACGGCGACGCGAACGCGCCGAGCGCGGATCGTCGATGCGGTAAGGGACGCGCTGCGCTCCGATGTGGAGCGCGGGGTCGGCGGGGTCGGGGTCGAGCACAACGCGATACGACTTGCCTCCGATGAGGAGGGACAGAACTCCGGGGCGCAGGAGGTGGGCATCGGCATCCACCGCCTGGCCGTCGACACGAATACGCCATTGCCCGGGGGAATCGGCAAGGTCGACATCGACCTTGCGCGAGCGGCCGTCGATTTCGAGGTTGAACCGCATGGGTATGCCCTGTTTACTCCGGACTGCCAACCGCCTCGCGACGGGCGATGGCTTTCCACGGGGTCAGGGGCGAGTGCGAATTGTGCGAGGAGCCGTTCGCGAGGGTCCGGGTGGCTTCAAAGAGGGCGGCGGCGGCCACGGCAGGCATCGCAGCGCCATCCAGTGAAGTTTCAGCGGCCGGAGGCGAAGCGGCGAGCAGGCGGTCGAGGTACCCAGTGTCGATGCGTGCAGCGCGAAAGTCCGGATCGCGCAGGAGGCGGCGGAACAAGTCGAGGTTAGTGCGGATGCCTCCGATGACGTACTCATCGAGGGCACGGAGCATACGGGCGATGGCCAGCTCGCGTGTCGGGGCAAAGGCGATGAGCTTGGAGAGCATGGGGTCGTAATCCATGGGGACGACCCATCCTTCATAGACGCCACAATCTTCGCGAATGCCGGGCCCGCCGGGCTGCAGGAGACGCGTGATGCGGCCGGGGGAAGGCATGAAGCCATTGTTGGGGTCTTCAGCGTAGATGCGGCACTCGATGGCGTGGCCGCGGAGGTGCACATCTTTCTGCGTGAAGGGCAGAGGCTCGCCCTGGGCGATGCGGATCTGCAGGTGGACGAGGTCGTATCCGGTGACCAACTCGGTGACCGGATGCTCGACCTGCAGTCGCGTGTTCATCTCGAGGAAATAGAAGTTTTCCTTGTCGTCGAGGAGAAACTCGATGGTGCCGGCATTGGCATAGCCGGCGGAGAGCGCGAGCCGGACTGCAGCCTCGCCCATGCGCCGGCGAAGATCTTCGCTGACGACTGGGGAGGGCGCTTCTTCGATCACCTTCTGATGGCGCCGCTGCACCGAGCACTCGCGTTCGCCGAGTGAAACGCAGTGGCCGTGCTCGTCGGCGAGGACCTGAATTTCGATGTGGCGGGGCCGCTCGATCAGCTTCTCGAGATAGACTTCGCCCGAGCCAAAGGCACGCTCCGCCTCGCTGCTCGCGGAGGCAAAAGCGGAAGGCAGGTCTTCGGCCCGAGAGACGGCGCGCATACCTTTGCCTCCGCCGCCCGCCGCGGCTTTGAGCATGACGGGATAGCCGACGTTGGCAGCGACGTCGAGGGCTTCTTCCGGCGATGCGAGTGCGTGGACGCAGCCCGGGGTGCGGGGCATGCCGGCTTCGTCGGCAGCCTGGCGGGCATTGGTCTTGGAGCCAAGGCTGCGCATGGCCGCGGAGGGTGGGCCGATGAACTTGATTCCTGTCTGCTCGCAGGCCTGGGCGAAGTCAGCGTTTTCGGAGAGGAATCCGTAGCCGGGATGGATGGCGTCAGCGCCGGTCGAGCGCGCGAGGTCGAGGATCAGATCGCCGCGAAGATAGGATTCGGCAGCGGGCGCGGGGCCCAGGCGATACGCTTCATCGGCCTCGACAACGTGGGGTGCGGCTCGATCGGCGTCGGAGTAAACAGAGACGGTAGAGATGCCCAGTTCACGACAGGCGCGCAGGATGCGCAAAGCGATTTCGCCACGATTGGCGATGAGAATCTTTCGAAACACCGATACAGGGTATAAGGTGCGGAGGCGCGAGGGATAGCAAAAAGAACAAGGCCCTCGCGGGATGCGAGGGCCCTGAATCGATACGAGACAACGGGACGCGGCTACTGCATTACGACGCCGCCCTGGGATTTCTCGTTAGCTTTCTCTTCGTTGGCTTTGCGAGCGCCCATGCCTTTGTGGACCCAGTCATCGGCCTGCGCCAGATCCTGCTTGCGGGCAGCATCATTACCACAGTCCAGATCGGCTTTCCGCCGGTAGAGAAGGTTGAGGTACGACATGGCGTCGTCATAGTTCGAGCGAAGGTCGACGGCCTTCTGCAGGTAGACCAACCCGTCATCGACCAGCGGCGTGTTCTGAGTCTTCAGGTCTTCGCAGACCTTCTTCGGCATTTTGGCGTTGCCCAGTCCATCGTCCTGCATCCCGGCGCCCTGCAGAGCCCTGACCGCATTTCTGTAGGCCAGAGTCCAGTCGATGACACCGATGGTGTAGGCCGCTTCAGCATCTTTCGGATCGGCCTGAAGAACCTTCATCTGCCACTGCTTGGCGTCGTCGAACTTGTTAAGGTCGAAGTTGAGCGCGGCAATCTGCTTCATGCTGGTGATGTCGTCAGGATGTTCCTTGAGCACCTGCTGAAAGCCGTTGATGGCCATCTGTGCGGTTTTTTGGTTCTCCGGCGTGATGAGTTGCGGGACAACCTGCTGCGCATAGGCGGTGGCCAGGTATAGGCGGGTCATGGGATACGTGGGATCGAGGTTCACGGCGCGCTGGAAGTGGTCGATCGCCTCTTCGTATTTCGCCTGTTTGTAGGCCTGCACTCCTTTGTTGAGCTGATTGCGGGCCTCCAGGCGTTTACAGCCGGTCGATGAGGCCACCAGGAGGATTGTGGCGGCGCCCAGCACCAGTAAACGTCCAATTCGGTTCATTCTGTCTGTCTTCTCCTTCAGCTCGCCAGGAGCCTAAAAGCCTCGCGCTAAAGCGCTGCCGAGAGGATTGTACTTCTTCCGCGCCCCAAGGCAAGGTAACCGGAGTGCAATCGGCCCTTCCGTGGAGCACCCGGCCCGATTACTGACCGGCGGCAATCTTGGGTGTGATCAGCCCGATATGATCGACGCCCACCGCGTGACCGATGTCGATGACCGAGGCAACGGCCTGGAAATCCAGATTCGGATCGCCTTTGACGAACATCACCTTCTCGGCGCGGGTTGCGTAAATCTCATTAAGTTTGCTTTCCAGATCGCCCTTGGCAACGGGCGTCTCGTTGATCATGTAGTTCGGAACCCCGCCTGGGCCGGACTGAACCTGGACCACGATGGTGCGACTGTTTTCCTGATTCTGATTCGGATTCTTGGGGGGCTGCGGCACCAGGGCGTCGAGCCCGCGCGGCGTAACCGGCACGATGACCATGAAGATGATCAGCAGGACCAGCAGCACATCGATCAGTGGAGTTACGTTCGGCTCGGCATTGAGGGCACCGGCGCTGCCTACGCTCATTGACATAATTCAGTCCTCGTTCCTTCCAATCTGCCGCCCTGCGACGGAATTACTGGCCGCCGGCCGATGGATTCCTGGCGGTTGACAGGGGCTGCTGCTGCTCGGTGAGCATGCCAACTTCCTCGACTCCGGCGGTACGCACGGCGTCGATGGCATCCATGACGGTACCGTAATGAGCGCGAGCGTCAGCACGGAAATAGACGATCTTGCTGGTCTTGTTTTCCAGATCGTCGCGAACCTCAGATCCGAGATTGGCGATGCTGGTCTGGTTCTGGCCGAGGTAAACCCGGCTGTCGCGGGTGACCGCGACGACTACCGAATCTTCCTTGTTCGCATCCTCCATCGGAGTCGCGTTGGTGCTGGTGGCCAGGTCGACGTTCACCTTGTTCTGCAGCATGGGCGTGATGACCATGAAGATGATCAGAAGCACCAGCATCACGTCCACCATGGGAGTGACGTTGATATTGGCGTTGACCTTGGATCCTTCGTTTCTTACTGCGATTGCCATTGCGGTGGGCTCCGATCGAATTTCTTATTGCATGGGCGGCAATCAGGCGCCGGAGGCGACCGCTTGCCCCCGGCTCAAAGGATTTCCGCTCATTTGCACCCCGGCATTACCGGGGAACCGCATTGCAACCGCACGCTTGTACCGCGTGCGGTTCCGTTCGACTACCGGCGATTGCTCTGCTTGATGAAGTAGTCGATCAGCTCGCTGGAGGAGTTATCCATCTCGACGTCGAACGCCTCCACGCGGTTGGTGAAATAGTTGAACAGCCACACAGCCGGGATGGCCACGAACAGGCCGAAGGCGGTGGTGACCAGGGCTTCGGAAATACCGCCGGCGACGGCGCCGATACCAGGCGTCTTCTGGGTGGCGATTTCCTGAAAGGCCTTGAGGATGCCGGCGACGGTTCCGAACAGGCCGACGAACGGCGCGGTGGAACCGATGGTGGCCAGCGAGCCCAGCCCTCTCTTCAGCTTGGCGTGGACGATGGCCTCAGCCCGCTCCAGAGCGCGCTTGGAGGACTCGATCTGCTCGACACTCACGGCTCCTCCGCCGCCGTAGTTGCGGAATTCCTGCAGACCGGCGGTAACGACTTCGGCGAGGTGCGACTTCTTATTGCGGTCCGCAACCTTGACGGCTTCGTCGAGCTTGCCCTCTTTGAGGGCTCCAGCCACGCGGGGCGCGAACTCACGGGACTGCTTGCGGGCGGCGTTGAAGTAGAGGTAGCGGTCGATCATAACGGCGAGGGACCAGATCGACATGATGAACAGAACGAACACGACGCCACGGGCCAGCCAGCCCATGTTGTTCCAAAGGTCGATCGGGCTGAATCCGACCGTCTGGCCTTCCTGGAAGAAGCCGAGAGACGCCGGGTTTGCGATGAGATGGTTGATCTGAGCGAGAATCACTGAATCTTTCCTCCTGAGGGCGTTGCTGCGATAGATGCCAAAGAGCGCTGACGGAATACCTGCCCGTGGAATGTTTTTCGGGAAGGCCGGAAATGCGTTAGAAACCGCCCCGATCCGGGAGAGGGACCTGGGCGGCGAGAAGAATCAGCTACCAAGACTGAAGACTACGTTAACCTGAGTTTCGACCTCCACGGGTTCACCGTTAAGAAGGTAGGGCTTATAGCGCCAGCCCCGCACAGCTTCCTGGGCAGCCGCCTGCAGCATGGGGGGACCACTGATAACCCGCAGGTTTTCGATTGTGCCATTTTTGGAAATCGTTGCCTGCAGGACGACAGTTCCCTGAATCCTGGCTGCTTTGGCAATGGCCGGATAGGTAGGCATCTCGCCGCCGATGCGGTTGCCCTGCATCACGCCGGAGGAAACGACGACTTTCTTGGGCGGTGCGGCCTGAATCTTGGGAGCCGGACCAGTGCCGAGGCTGCCGAGAACGCCGCCCATCACGCCACCAGCTCCCCCCATGCCTTCCATACCGGCAACGCCGGCGGAGGGGGGAGCGGCTTCTTCTTTCACCATATTGATGGTATGGGGAATTTTGGTGGGAGCGGTGAGCTGGTTATTCAGCATCTCCGAAACGACCTTCTGGACGTGAACCTCCGGCGGCGGGGGCGGCGGCGGGGGTGGCGGCGGCGGGGGCGCCACGAGCAGGGTCGTCATCAACGCCTTCGGCAGCGCCTCAGGATAGATGAGCGGATAAAGAATCAGCGCGGCAAGGACTGAACCATTCAGCAACAGCCCCACGAGGGTGTAGTACCGACTCTTCGTTTTAATCTGGTGCCCTGATTCCAGCAGAATGTCCTCAAACATTGCCATTGGCCGACCTCGGACCTTTCAGTAGTTGACACCTCGTATAGACACCGCAGGGCCCCCGGTTTGTTCCCGAAATCCGATCTCCGTGCGCGTACTCGACCGAATGGAACCGGGTCGGGTTTCACGTGGAATACTTCGGCAGACAGGGCCGGGTCTCTTCTATAACACAATTCCGAGTCGGGATGCAGCCGCACCCGCACCGGAGGGCGATCCTGCCTCTTTTAGGATGCAGGTTTCCGGAGCCCAGGGGGGATGGCAGCATCATACCCTGGCTTTCTTCGCAGCGGGTAGGCTGGCGGCTTTGCCGCGCCGCGCGCGCCAGTCCTGATAAGCCACCAGCATGGGGGCGGCGACGGCAATCGACGAGTAAGTGCCGATCAGAATGCCCACGACCAATGCAAACGAGAAGCCGCGCAGCACTTCGCCACCGAACAGGAACAGCGAAAGCACGGTGAGGAACGTCAGGCCCGAAGTCAGCACGGTCCGGCTCAGGGTTTGGTTGATGCTGCGATTCACCAGATCGGCCAGCGGCTCACGCCGGCTCAGGCGCAGGTTCTCGCGGATGCGGTCGAAGACAACGATGGTGTCGTTCATCGAATAGCCGATGAGCGTGAGGATGGCCGCGATCACGGTGAGGGAGATTTCCTGGTTGCTAAGGCTGAAGGCGCCCACCGTGATGATGGTGTCGTGGAAGCAGGCCACGACCGCGGCGACGCCATAAATCAGCTCGAACCGGAACCACAGGTACACCAGCATTCCAGCCAGCGAGTAGAGGGTGGCCAGCTCAGCCTGATGCTGCAGGACCTTGCCCACCTGGGCGCCCACAATCTCCACGCTGCGCACGGAGAAGCCGGAAAGCCAGGCATTCTGTTCAAAGGCGGTCAGGACTGCCGGATCCACGACTCCGCGCAGGTTGTCGATGGAGTCGATGATGCCGCTGTGCTCGGTGTCGCGATACCTGAGCACGGCAGCAGCCTGGTCGGTGTAGCGGGTCTCCGCGTCGCTGGAATTGCCGAGGTGCTCGGGGTCGTTCTGCTCCAGCCAGGAAGTGAGGGCCCCGGCGCCGATGTTGTCGAGGTCGAGCTTGCCCTGGTTCTGTGCCGCACCGGTCGAGTAGTTCTGGCTGAGGGTGCTGACAATGGCGGCGCGGCCCTGGTCGATGGCCGCTTCGCTGGTGGCGCTGCGCGACAGGGTGACGAGAACTTCGTTGTTGGCTGCGGGACCGTAAGGCTCCTGAATGCGAGCGTCCTTCAGTCCGGCCCTGTCGATGGCAGAGCGGATGCGGTTGGCATCGGGCGCGGCCGCGAATTTAACGCGGACGACGGTACCGCCGCGGAAGTCGACGTCGAGAGGCAGATGATGCCAGAAGAAGATCGAGAGCAGGCCAGCGACGCTGAAAATGAGAGAGAAGCCGAGGAAATACCACTTTTTTCCCAGCCAGTCGATTTTTGGATCATGAAACAGTTCCACGAAATTCCGCCTATAAAAAATCTGTCGAAGTCGAACGGCTCAAATCGAAATTGGTTCGCCGTGCAGTTTCCGGCTGAGGCTGGCGTCGAAGATGACGCGCGAAACAAAGACTGAGGTAAAGAAGTTAGCCAGAAGACCGAACGTCAGGGTGACGGCAAAGCCCTTCACGGGGCCGGTACCGAAGATAAAAAGGATCGCCGCTGAGACGATGGTGGTGACGTGAGTATCGACGATGGTGGTGAAGGCGTGGGCAAAACCCTGATCCACCGAAGCGGAGGGGGATTTGCCGGCGCGGAGCTCCTCGCGAATGCGCTCGAAGATGAGCACGTTGGAGTCGACGCCCATACCAATGGTGAGGATGACGCCGGCGATGCCGGGCAGGGTGAGGGTGGCGCCTGAGAAGCCCAGGAAGCCGAGCAGGATTACCAGATTCAGGAAGAGCGCCAGATCGGCGTTGATGCCCGCGCCGCGATAGTAGATGAGCATGAAGACCATGACAGTGACCATGCCGACGATGGCCGCCACCACGCCCTGACGGATGGAGTCTGCGCCCAGCGACGGACCCACCGTGGTTTCCTGCAGAAAGTCAATTGAGGCCGGGAGCGCGCCGGTGCGCAGCAGCATGGAGAGATCCTTGACGCGCTGCTCGCTGATGCCTCCGCCGGAGATGTTGCCCTGATCGTGAATCTGACCTTTGATGACCGCCACTTCCTGCACGCGGTTGTCGAGGACGATGGCCATATCCTTGCCGATATTGGCGCCGGTCCACTGGCCGAACTTATCGCCGGCCGCGTTGGTCAGGTAGAAGTCGACTTCGGGCTCGCCGGTGTTGGGATTGTGGCCGGGCTGGGCATCGCGGATATCGGTGCCGCCCCAGATGGGAATCTTGCGCAGTTCGTACCACTCGCCCACGCTGCCATCGGCTGAGGCGCCTGGGGTGCTCTGGAGCAACTCGGCGTCAGGCGGGATATAGCCGCCAATGGCCTGTATGGCGGTCTGCTTATCGGGCCACGGGCCGCCCAGGACTTCGTGTGCTTCAAGGCGCGCGGTGGACTGGATTACATCCTTCACGCGGTTCAGATCGTCGACACCCGGCAGCTCGACGAGGATCTGGTAGCTGCCCAGCTGATACGGCTCGATGATCGGCTCGCTCACACCCAGCGTGTTGGTGCGCGTCTGGATCACCTCGATGGCCTGGTCCAGAGCTCGCTGTTTGGCATCGTTCTCGACGCTGGGCTTCATAGTCAGCGTCCAGCTGTTGCCTACTCCGGGGCCGATGTCGAAGCGGTTGCTGTAACGGGACTCCAGCAGCGAGCGGACATCGTCGTTGCGGGCGGCGGGAACGCCGGAAATCTGGATGAAGTCCGGGCGATTGGGATCGGGCTTCGAAACCGTGGCGCCGGTAATGCCGTTCTGCTGGAGATCGCTCTGGATGCCGGCCACCTCGGTATCGGTCTCTGCGCTCACGGCCTCGTCGACCTTCACCTGCAGGATCAGGTGCATCCCGCCTTTCAGGTCAAGACCCAGGTGGATATTTTGCAGAATCGCCTGCTTCAGAGCCTCTCCGGAGACGCCGTGAGGCACGCGGAAAATGCCGAAGACGAAGACGACCAGGGTGGCGATGATGACGATGAGTCTGGTCTTGATATTGGTTTTCATCAGGGTTCTCTACTTTTGGTCGTCCTGCTGAGTCACCGAGGCGATGGCGCTCTTGACGACTTCAATCCGGAGGTTGTCGGGGGGAATGCGGAGCTGGATGGCGTCGTCTTTGATGGAGATAATGACGCCGCGCATGCCTCCGGTGGTGGTGACCCGATCGCCGGTTTTGAGATTCTTAAGCATGTCCTGCCACGTGTGTTGTTTTTTCTGCTGCGGACGGATCAGCAGGAAATAGAACACGACAATAATGAGCAGGAAGGGCAGCATCCCTGCAATTCCAGTGGGCAGGGCAAAGGGAGCCGCAAAAGCAAAAAAGGTCAACGCGCAGTCCTTCTCGCCCGGCGGAAGAAGCCCGTCTCGGGCGCATGACGGTATCAATTTCCATGGAAGAGCCCTCAAAAAGCGCGCGTATTCAAAGTCACGCCCGCGCTCAGGGGCCTGGATACCTGGAAACGGCCTTCCACCGAAGCACTTACAACCTTACACTCCGCAGGAAAACCTGACTCATAGAATCGCGTACAGGCGGGGGAGTGTCAAGGAACGAACCGGAATGCGACAGTTGCGCAAAGCTCGTTTTGGACGGAGGGGCGGGCGCCGGCTCCTCGGTCTGAGCTGTGGTGGACCTTAGTTAGGTGCGGTACACCGCTCGCTAATAGTGGCACTAAGTTAGACTGGTGTCACGGGAGACAGGAATGGAACAAACGGTTCGAGTGCGCGTGAGCGAGAAGGGCCGGCTCGTTATTCCTGCGCGGTTTCGAGAGGTTTTGGGGATAGAGCCGGGCGATGTGGTGGAACTGCGGCTGGAGGACAACGGGATTCGGGTTGCGACCACACAGCAGCGCCTGCGCGAAGCTCGCCGGCGGCTGAAGAAAATCTTCGGGCCGGGAAGAAGCCTTTCGGAAGAGCTGATCGCGGAGAGGCGAGAAGCGGCACGGCGTGAGTAGGACTGTGCTCGATGCCTCCGCGATGCTCGCCTTCCTTTACGGAGAGCCAGGCGCCGAAAAACTGACCGATGAACTGTTGGCAGAGGCCAGCGTCAGTACGGTGAATGTTGCTGAGGCGGCTACGAAGTTGATCCAGGGCGGAGACGATTCTGGCGCCGTGTGGCGGGACCTGGGCTTCTTCTTCCCGTCTGCGGAGCCGTTCACCATGGAGCACGCGCGGATAGCTTCAAGGCTGGTACAGCAGACGCGGGCACTGGGATTGTCGCTGGGGGATCGAGCGTGCCTGGCGCTGGCCATCGCCCTAAAGGCTCCGGTGTGGACCACCGACCGCAGCTGGAAGAAATTGAACGTGGGGGTGCCGATCCATCTGATGCGATGACCATCGGCCCATACTCCTGGCCGGATGAAAGGGCGCACCGATTCAGACCCTGTCTTCCACATTTATCCCTGCCCACAGGAGGCCTACACTGGAAACTTTGCAGGCAGTTCAGCACAAGGGAGCAGCATGGCAGTCGAGCCCACCTTACATCCTGGACGCATCGAGGTGATCACTGGACCGATGTTCTCCGGCAAGAGTGAAGAGCTGATCCGGCGCCTCAAGCGCGCGCAGATCGCGAAACTGCGCGTGGCCTGCTTCAAACCGGACCTCGACGTCCGCTACCATCGCAACGCCATCGCCTCGCACAGCGCACAGACGCTGGAGGCCGCGACCGTCTCCAATGTCGAAGAGCTGAAATCCGTTCTTATGCCGAGGATTGACTCGGTCGAAGTGGTGGGCATCGATGAGGCGCAGTTTCTGGATGCGTCGCTGGTTCCGCTCGCCAACGAACTGGTGCGGCTTGGCCGTCGCGTCATCCTCGCGGGCCTCGATACCAGCTTTACCGGCGAGCCTTTTGCTCCCATCCCCGATCTGATGGCCATCGCCGACGAAGTCACCAAGCTTTCGGCGGTGTGCATGCAGTGCGGCGCGCCCGCGATCCATACGCAGCGGCTGGGCAGCAATCAGGAACTGGTTGTGGTGGGTGCAGCGGGCGTGTATGAGGCTCGCTGCCGCGCGTGCTTCAGTCCCTGGACCGATGAGCATGCCACAGAGCAGCTGGAACTGCCGGTCGCCGCCGGCCAGCGCACCTAAGGCTCGGCCGACGCTCCGGAACAGACTTCTCTAATTTGACGTCGGCTGGGTTGCTACTGGCGCCGGCGTGGCCGACATCTTACGCAGATAAATTACCAGGTTCCACACCTCGTCGGTCTTCGCGCGCGGACCCTCAGCCGGCATGTCCTTCCCCTCGCCGTTATGAATGATGTAGAAAATCTCGCCGTCCTTCAGCGTCTTCAGGGAATCGCGGAAATCGTGCATGGCGAGCTTCTGCTCGTTGGCAACATCGCCCTTCCCATCGCCGTTATCGCCATGGCACATGGCACAATCCCATCCGTAGATCTGTTTGGCCCGCGACTGGGACTCGGTAGTGGGTTTTACCGGGTTGGCCATCATTGCATCTCCGGCAGGAATGACGCCGGTCTGGCTCGGAGGAGGTGTGGCGGGAGCCGGTGCGGGCTGCTGCGCATACATCGCAACACCAAGAAGGGTGACGACCGAAACACCCAGAAAAGGCTTCAACATTGCAGCCCCCTCACAGCTAACTTTGAACAAATCCCGGCCTTACTGTACGCCTCCGGTACGACGATGGCACAGCTTTTTTAAGGGTTTGCGGGGTATTAACGTAATGGGAACGTAGCTTACGCTGCACCTCTTCGGTGTTCACCGTCACTGCACTTTGTGGAGTTCCCTGCTGCGCTCCCGATGCGCGATGCGACAGCGTCACCCGGAATTGCTTCCGGAACCACCGCTACAATCAGCGGAGTGTCGCTTCAGTTTCAACTCCACTCCACCGCTGGGCTCGGCCGCCGCGCCAGTCTGGCTCTGCCCCATGGCGTCGTGGAAACGCCTGTCTTTATGCCGGTTGGGACCCAGGCGACGGTCAAGGCCATCCCCCAGCATCTGCTCGAAGACCTCGACGTCCGCATTCTGCTCGGCAACACCTACCACCTCTATCTGCGCCCTGGACACGAAACCATTCGCCGCCTCGGCGGCCTGCACCGCTTCATGAGCTGGGATCGCCCCATCCTCACCGACTCCGGCGGCTTCCAGGTGTTCAGCCTCAGCGACCTGCGTAAAGTCACCGAGGAGGGCGTCGCCTTTCGGTCGCACATCGACGGCTCGTCGCACTTCTTCTCGCCTGAGCACTCTATGGACGTGCAGATCGCGCTCGGCTGCGACATCGCCATGGCGTTCGACGAGTGCACCGAGTATCCGGCGGATCGGGAACGCGCGCGCAAGTCGCTCGACAGGACGCTCGACTGGGCTCGCCGCAGCCGCGAGCACTTCGAAGCGCACAAGTCGAGTGTCCCGTGGACACTCGACAGGGAACAGGGAGCAGGGAACAGGGAACAGAAAGGCGAATTCGACGGCCAGTCCCCGAGTCTTTTCGGCATTGTGCAAGGCGGCATGTTTGCCGATCTGCGCCGCGAATCGGCCGAACGCCTCGTCGCAATGGATTTTCCCGGTTACGCCATCGGCGGCCTCAGCGTCGGTGAGCCTCGTGAGCTGACGCGGGAGATGATCGCGGCCACCCTGCCGCTGCTGCCCGCGGACAAGCCGCGCTACGTGATGGGGGTCGGCTATCCCGACGAGATCGCCGAGTATGCACGCATGGGCGTGGACATGATGGACTGCGTGCTGCCCACACGCGCCGCACGCCACGGCCTGCTCTTCACTTCCGAAGGCCGGCTGAACATCAAAAACCGCCAGTACTCTGAAGATCAGAACCCACCCGACCCGGCCTGCAGCTGCCTGGTTTGCCGGCGCTACACGCGCGCGTACCTTCGGCATTTAATGTCGGCCCAGGAGCCGCTCTCCGCGGTGTTGAACACAGTTCACAACCTGGCGTTTTATCTGGAGACGATGAGAAAAGTCCGGGACGACATTGCGGCGGGCGCGAAGCCGCAGCAACCTTATCTCGCTGACGCGCCCATCAGGCGCTGAAGTCCGGCGCGCTCGGCATGGGCAACAATCGCGGCGTTGATCTCGAGCGCCAGCTGGAGGGCGGCTCGGCCATCTTCACCTGAAACCCTTGGCCGCGAGCGGGTCCGGACGCACTCCAGAAACGACACGATCTCCAACCGCAGCGGCTCGCCCGGTTTCACCTCCGGCTTTTGGATATTCAGCCCGGGAAATCCCGGAACATTGCCCGTAGCCATCGTCGCCGGATCGGCACGCGATAAATCGCCCGCGCGCGAGACATCGATGATCAGCAGATCCTGGCGCGCGTAGTCAATAGACACATATTGATGTGGCTGAAAGAAGCGCAGCTTGCGCACCTTCTCTGTGCTCACACGGCTCGCCGTAAAGTTGGCCACGCAGCCCGATTCGAACTCGATGCGCACATTCGCAATGTCCACTTTGTGGGAAAGAATCGGCAGCCCCACCCCATGCAGCGAGCGCACCGGCGAGTCGACCAGACGCAGCACGATATCCAGGTCGTGGATCATCAAGTCCAGCACCACGTCCACGTCCAGCGAGCGCGGGCTGAAAATGCTGAGCCGATGCGCCTCGAAAAACATGGGGTGGTTCAGGATCGGTTCGGTGGCCGTGACCGCGGGATTGAAGCGCTCCAGATGCCCGGTTTGCAGAATGCGGCTGTGCTCGGCGGCAATCTCGATGAGGCGATCGGCCTGCTTGACGCTGGCCGCGATCGGCTTCTCCACCAGAACGTCCACGTCGGCCGTCAACAGAGCTTCAGACACTTCGAAGTGGGCGGACGTTGGCGCACACACCGATGCCGCCGAAAAGGCCACTTCATTTCTGGATCGCGCGGCGAGGCATTCTCCGACGGAGGAGAAAACCGGCGCTCCCCAATCGGCCGCAGCGCTGCCGGCCCGGACCAGGTCCGGCTCCACGATGGCCGCCAGGCGAATCGGCGCTCCCTCGTTTTCGAGCGCCCGATAGACACGCAGGTGGTTGCGCCCGAAGACGCCCGCTCCGCAAACGAGAATGCCGAGCTGAGACTCAGGCACCGTCGGGCCTACGCCGGCTTTCCTTCCACCACTTTCAGGCAGCGCGCGTAGAGCTCCAGCAGCTGCGTCACCTGGTCGTCGGCTTTCGAAGCGCCAGCCGCAGCAAATCCGGTGGAGCCCGTGCTGCCGCGGCCCACGCCCGCCGTGGCCGCCACAAACTTGAGCAAGTCGAGCGCGATATCTTCGTTGCGCCGGGCGCCATTGCCCGTGGCAGGAACTGAATCCATGGGAACACCTCTTCAGAGGCGATGCTATCAAAGCTCGCCTGGACCGGCAGGGTCCTAAATCTCCGAAATGCACAGGCAAACTCGTCCGACGAGCTGATCGGACGGCGACTCCTGGGCTTCCAGTTCGATCAGATCCACCGGGAAGGCCAACACACGCGGCCGCAGCACCAGACGGCTGGCTTCAAACGCCACGTAACGGAAACGGATCTGGGAGCCGGCCCTCACCGCATACAGGTTCGGCGCCGGCGGCCGCAGGGTCACCAGCGAGGTGTAATGACGGTCAATCACCACGATGGACCCGCTCCTGAGCACTGGATCCATGGGCTGGGCCTGCAATCCGCTCACCCGTACCCCGACGAATCGCTCCCAGCTGCGCCGGCTTACCGCACGCCGCACCGGAAAGCTGCTCAGCCAGCCTGCGGGCACCTGAACGGTATCCACAATCGCACGCGCAGTGATCACCGGCGCGGTCATGGCCACCATCTGGGAAACCACGGGGACCGTTTCGACGGAGGTGCGATCCAGCGGTGGAAAGTGGGTCAGGCCGTTGCTGGACGATCCATTCGGCGCCAGATCCTCCACGCTCAGCGCCTGGGCCAGCAGAATGCGATCGAGGGCCGGAAGGCTGAGCCGCCGCCTGCGATGCAGAAAATTCGAGATGTGGGCCTGGGCCAGACCCGTTTGCCGGGCCAGGAGTGAACTGCTGAGGATCCCCTGATCGATGCGGCGCCACGTCTCGAGCCGCAAGCGCTCGTGTAACTCGAGAAATTTCATCTTCAGATGTTTTCAGGGAGCTATACGGCCATTACTTCGGGTTTTGCAGAAAGAATCGCCCCCTCGCAGAAACCACAGGCAGCGACAAAGACATCAGTACTCAGTTTTTACCCGATCGCCGGTTGACTCCCCCGGTAATTGATTGCATTGCTCCGTGAACGTAGTTTCGGACTACTTGCGCCGGGCAGACATAGTACTTTCGCTCGCCAACTAAGCCTCCCGCGCACTTTCATCGACCGAAATTCCCATTACCGGAGGGACTCATCATCGAACTGATTTCTGCTCACGGCCCTGGCCTCGCGACAGGCCGGTGAAAACTTCCTCCCCCAACTCCGCGGAAGTAACAACAGTTCGAAAATCCGCGGCCTGCTGAACTCTGGAGAATGACTGATGTACCTGCGAATCTCTCTTAAAGTGTGTGAGCGGTGCGGTATCCTCTGGTTCCGCACCGACAACAGCGCAGACGTTTACTGCTCCGGCTGCGTTCGAAGACTGCGGTCACTTCCGCCCCCGCGCCGGTCGCGCCGGTATCGGGCCCGCCCGTTGCGTGCGCCACATCACCATGTCTCTCCCAAAACGGGAGGTGCTGCGTGAGCGCGGCTCTCGCGATACCCTGCATCGTTCCCGAAGCAACCGCGGTCGCCGAAGCCGATTGCCCGGTTTGGCGGCCAAAACCCGTCGACGGTTTGCAGTTTTACCGGAAGCACACGCTTTCATTACTTCGGCGGTACCTCCTTATATCGATGCAACTGGGGCAAGCGCCCTCGCCGTTCGGCAAGATGGTGTTTCGCGGCCGGGTTTCGAGCTATCGCCTTCGCACTTTTGAGGATGGGCTTCTCTTCCTCCTCGATGTGGAGAAGGCGATTAAGAGGCTCGATCGCCTTGGGCGAACCGTCGTCGACCACATTGTTCTCGAGGGTTACAGCTTCGATGAAGCTGCAGCTCTCACCGGCGAAAGCAGGCGCTCCATCGCCCGAATTTATGCGGACGCTATGGACCGTCTGACGGCGCTTTTGCTCGAGTTTGGCCTTATTGACCCAAATGTGGAAAATTTGTCAATAGATGAGGCGGAAATCGGAAGTAACAACCCTACATAACAAACCACTTATATACCGCCAGATAGCGATATTGTTGGCACTACTTTCAGCTAAAACTGGTATTCTGAACTTATAGAGTAAAAAAAGAAAAAAGGGGGCACTCCACGGTGTCCCCTTTCTCTTTGTGGCGGACCAGGGTCAGCGTCGATCGTCGATCGTGGATTCAAACGCTGCTGGAAATTGTCCGGGCGGTCGGACAAATTTACGAGGAAGCCATGACCCCTCTGAGGGCTGTTTTTGCAGCTTTTTGGCTGAAACAGCCAAATGTGGAAAATTTGTCAAGAGTTGAGGCGAAAATCGAAAGTAATGACACTACATAACAAACGGCTTCGACGCCAGCGGAGGGCGATATTGTTGGCACTACTTTCAACCAAAACTGATATTCTGAACTTATAGAGTAAAAAAAGAAAAAAAAGGGGACACCCCAGGGTGTCCCCTTCGTGTTTGTGCCCGGCTCGGGTCAGCGCCTATCGTGGACCCGAACGGAGGAGAAAAGTTCCAGAAACGAGGAATATGCGGATCCTAGACTGCAAAGAGCGGTTGCGCGCTTTCGCGCCCCTTCACATGGCGGCGCTCGCGCTTATGGCCATCGCGGTGGCCGTTCTTCCCCAGCGTATCGCCGGGCAGGTAAGCACCACGACCGTCCAGGGGACGGTCTACCGCGCTGACGGCACGCCCGCCAGCGGAACGCTGCTGCTGAGCTGGTCGGCGTTTACCACGCCACTGAACCAGGCCGTTGCCGCCGGGAATCTGAATGCCCCTATCGGCGCCGACGGCTTTCTCAGCGTCAATCTCACGCCCAACGCCGCGGCTCTGCCCACCGGCAGCTATTACACGGCTACCTACCACCTGAGCGACGGTACCGTGAACCAGGAATATTGGGTGGTCCCGGATTCCTCCACGGCCTCCATCGCTTCGGTGCGCGCCCAGCTGGAGCCTTCGACCATCGCGGTGAAGCCGGTCTCGAAAGCCTATGTAGACAGCGCCATCAACTCCCTCGGCAGTTCATGGCTGCCGCTTGCGGGAGGCACTCTCCTCGGCCCTCTGGTCCTCAGCGCCGATCCCAGCGCCTCGAGCCAGGCGGCTACCAAACACTACGCCGATCAGCTGGCGGCCGCGAATCTCCCCCTCAGCGGCGGCACGGTAAGCGGGCAGTACGGCCAGAATGTTGTGAACCCGCCGATTCCGCCGGGAAGCAATCCGGTCATCCAGCAGTCAGCTGCGCGATCTTCGCAGGCCAAATGGAATGGAGAACCGGCTTACAACTATCCCTATCCTGAGGATTTCGTCGATCAGCTCACTGCGCTCAACACCGCCCCGGGTTTCGATTTAGGGGGTGGACTTCCCAGCCAGTTTCCAGTCGGATGGCGCGAATTTATTCCACACAACGATAGTTTCTCAAACACCACACAGGGCCAGCTCATCAACTGGAGTTTTATGACGCAGTCCAGCCTGGGGGATTTCAAAGGAGAGTACGAAAGCCTCATCAGTTATCTGGGCTGCCAGGCTCCGACCGACGAGTGTGCGGGCGTTCATGCGGGAGGACTGAGTGAGGCCACAACCACTCCGACAGGAACAGTGACGGTGATTAGCACAGCGGCAAACGGCGATACGACCCTTTCAGCGTCCTGGACCAACCTCTTTGGGCAAGGCGGGGCCGGTCCGGGGATAGGCGCAGGCCGCCAGATACTCGATACCAGTAAAGTCAGCGTGGCTGGAACGGTCACGGCGCATACTGCAGCGACGGGAGAGACGCCGGAAATCTATGCGGCTACGGTGGGAAGCGGTTCCATCTCGGCCTCAACTGCTGTAGGGACGCTCAATGCTTATTGCGGGCCCAGTTCAACGACCCAACTAGCCGGAGCGCAAACCGTCACGGTGAGTTGCGCAGCCACAGTGACCAGCGGAACTTTCGCCACCGGGCAGACGATTGCCCTTGCCGGAAACCGCGTCGAGTTTGAAAAGATCGCGTCTGTCTCGACCAGCGGCGGTGTGGCCACGATCACCTTCCCGGTGCGATACGGCCACGAGTCGGGTTCATGGGTGGTTCAGGGCGGGACACAGGGATGTTTCGTTTCTACCGCCAACGAAGGAAATGGGACGCTCCTGTATCCCATCCTGACCGTGGGCGCTCCCGATACGGCGCACCTCTGGACAATGCCGGACGCGTACGGCTCAACCGCAGGTAATCCGTTTGGGCAGGGAGAGTTCAGTTCTTACTCCGGACCTTTCGGCAACGGAGGCAGTCAGGCGATCACCGTGTATCCCTGCGCCGAAGTGCTCGACGTGCAGGACGTGCAGAGCAATTTCGCGCTCGACGGCAACAATCTGACACTCGGTGTTTTTGCCGGGGGAACTCCTGTAGTCGGCGATACGGTGAATAACACGCACATGGCCGACTTTCATTTCGAGGGATACAGACTGGATTTAGGCTTCTCCAACCCAGGGGCGATGTCAGGGGATGACCTGGGAGGATGGTTCGCGTTCGCCGCCAACATGGGGGGCTCCGGGCTTCACGGCACGGGATACGGCAACTTCTACGGCTACGAAGGCATGATGGACTCGGCCTACGTAGCCAGCAACTCCAACTCCTCGTCCATCTACTCTCCATTTAACGGCCAGCCGTATAGCTTGTACGCACCTGGATTCCTGCGCTCAGTAGGCGTCTTCGACGCGGCGCTGGAGATGAAGACACTTCCTGTCCACGGCATCTTCTGGTTCGGGCAGCCCGCGAACAACAGTACGGCCACCATCCCCATCTGGACGCTGACCAACTACAACGGAACCGCCAACCATCAGATTATCTACAATCCGCAAACCAACACCGTTGCCCACAACAGCCCGGAAACTTTCAGCAACGCGGCAGACACATTCGCCGGACAAAGCGGCAGCTTTCGAGCTGTGACCGGAGCGACGATCAACAGCGAATTCACTGTGGACGGCCTCGCCTACACCACACTGAACGCTGCGTGGACTGCAGCCGCCAACCTCGCCACCAGCACCGGACAGAGCCAGACGGTTCAACTCGGGCCCGGGACTTATCCGGTGACCGCGACGCTCACCGAGCCTTCGAACGGCGCCTGCGTCAACCTGCTCGGCTCAGCTGGAACAACGTTGACCGCGGACAGCACGCAGATCGCGACAACGCTAACCGTCCCCAGCTCCCTCTCGGGCGACGTCGTCTTCCTCGGCAACACCGCGCAGGCCCAGGGCTGCACTTTTAAGGACCTGAACATCCTTGCCGCCGGCAACGCTACCCACGGCTTCGAGCTGCAGTGGTTCCGCGGCGTTCTGCTTGACAACGTCACAGTGAACGACACCACGGCCGAAGGCATCCTGCTGGGCGAAGAGAACACGGCTTCGGGCCATCAGGCCAACTTCACACTGCGCAACGTTACAGTCAGCTACTCGAGCTCGGCCTTCACACCGGCTAATCGCTCGGCCTACGGCGTGCATCTCGAGAAGACCGCCATCGACAGCCACCTCGACAACATCATCGTCCGCAACGCGCTCACCGCCGCTGTGTATAACGAGGGCACCGGCAACACCGGCTATCTGATTCACGGCTTCGGCTATCCCTACACCTGCACGACGGCGCCCTGCGTGAACAATGCGTCGTCGGGCTCGGCTGCGAATGCGTCGTATGCGACCAGTTATGTCATCTACGACGCGGGTGGTTCGGGCAGCACCTGGACCGACACTTACGCCGACTCGCCCGCCGTCGCCGGGTTCTACATTGGCGCCAACGGGACCGAAATCCACGGCGGGCACATCCAGTGGCCCGACACCACCAGCTTCCCGGCCGCCAACTTCGCTTATGTAGCAGCTTCTGTTACCAATAACCTGCTCATCGCCGATGTCGACTGCCTTACCATGTCCACAGCCGCCAACTGGATCACTTTCGCGGGGACCGCCGGCAATCCGCCCACCTTTGCCAGCATCCACCACCTCACCGGTTGCGGCAATTACTACCAGTCTCTCGAAGACGCCGAGGTCACCGGCTTCTCCTCGGGCGGCGCCAACGTCAACGACGCCAGCGGAGCCACGCCGAGGGTCTGGTCCACGCCTGTTTCCTCGGGATCGAACTACCCGGCCTACGCGGCGCAGATGTATACCGGCGACCAGGGCGATGCGTTCCAGGCGCACTTCTCCGGCGCGAATCCCTTCTTCAACATTACGTACCAGGGAACGATCCGCTCCAACGGCGGCATCGCGCTGTCGACCGTCATCAACACGGCTTCGACCCTGACGCTGACGGCGGCGAACAAGAACGTCGTGGCCAACGCCGCCAGCGGGGCGCAGACCCTCACGCTGCCCAGCTGCTACACGCCGCTCCTCGACAAGGCTTCACCCACGGGGCTCGAATTCACCATCATCAAGTCCGACACCTCGTCGAACACGGTCACGCTGGTGACCACCGGCTCGCAGCTCATCTACAGCCAGGGAACTTCGGCGACGAGCCTGGTGCTCTCCTCGCCCTCGGCGCAAAACCTGGTCTGCGGCCCCGACTACAACTGGTACGTCTCCGGCAGCGCCAACGCGACGCTCTCCGGCAACAGCGTGGCCTCGTTCAACGGACGCACCGGCGCCGTGACGCCTGCGGCCAACGACTACAGCTTTGCACAGCTCAGCGGCCAGGCGACCAACGCGCAACTGCCCGCAACGCTGACCGCCGCAACCACGGGCAACGCCACTACCGCAACGGCTCTCGCGACTACGCCTTCGGGTTGCGCGGCAGGGTCGTATGCGACGGGGGTATCGGCGAACGGTACAGCAGTGTGCTCCACGTCCTGGCATTTTACCTGGACGCCCATGATCATGGGCAGCTTCGGCGGCTCTGCATCCACAGCCATTGGCGGGGCGTGGGAGCCGAGCGCTTCGATCAAGCTGACCCGGATGGACGTCTTCCTGGGGACGACGATGGCGGGATGCACCACCTTTCCCACGATCGGCGTGTATGACTACACTGCGTCGGCGTGGATCTCGACCGTCACCCTCAACTACAACTCCACGTCGCACTTCTACAACGCGGTTTCAGGAACGGTGCCGGCGGGACACAACATCGGCATCGGCGTTCAGACGGCGGATGCGGGCTGCACAACGCAACCGGCGTATCCGCAAATCACCGTCGAATACACCATGAATCAATAATCCGGGCCGGCCATGAACATCGACCTGGGAAACGGAACAAAGGAGGACCTCGTGCGTCTGGGACAGATTCTCGATGCCGGCGGTGAGCCGGCGCTGGAGCTGACCGAGCAGGTCCTCAAAATCAGAAACCGGCTGGGCTGCTCCGTGGGCCTGACCGCTAACCGGGCACAACGCGAGTACGCGGAAAAGCGAGGACGGAGGAACATCATTCTGAAGGCGCGGCAGATGGGCGTGACCACGTGGATCGCGGGACGGTTCTTCCTGAAGACCATCACCCATCCGGGCACCGTCACCGTCCAGGTGGCACACACGCAGGAAGCGGCTGAGCAGATCTTCCGCATCGTGCATCGCTTTCTCGATCGGCTGCCGGATCCGCTGCGTCAGGGAGCGATGAAGACTGCGAAGCGCAACATGCGGCGCATCGCCATTCCGGAGCTCGACAGCGAATACCTGGTCGAAACCGCCGGCGATCGCAACGCGGGTCGCGGATTGACGATTACGAATCTCCACTGCACCGAGCTGGCACGCTGGCCCGGCGATGCGGCGGAGATTTTCTACGGGCTGCAGGCCACGCTCGCCCCGGACGGCGAGCTGGCCCTGGAGTCGACCCCCAACGGGGCCTCGGGCTGCTTCTGGAAGGAGTGGCAGGATGCGGAGCAAACCAGCACGATCCAACATTTCTTCCCGTGGTGGCTGGAGGACGCGTATGTGGGCACACCGGTCGAGGAGGCTTCGTTGACGGAGAAAGAGCAGGAGCTGATGAAGAAACACACGCTCACCCTCGCGCAGATCGCTTATCGGCGCCAGCTCCAGCGGAACTTCCGCACCGTGGCCCGGCAGGAATTTGCCGAGGATGCGGACAGCTGTTTCCTGGCCAGCGGCGAGTGCGTTTTTGAGGTTGACGCAATCGAGAGGCGGCTCCGCGAGGTGCGCGAGCCGGTGGTGAAGCGACACAACGGACGGCTGCGCGTCTGGCTGCCGCGCCAGGATCATCACAGCTACCTTGTCGCTGTCGATCCGGCCGGCGGCGGGACCGACGGAGACTACTCGGCGATGGAGGTGGTCGATATGGAAACCGGACTGCAGTGTGCGGAGCTCGAAGAGCATCTGGGTCCACTCGACACAGCGCGCGAGGCCGCCGCGCTGGCCCACGAATATCACGATGCGCTGCTGGTGGTAGAGCGCAATAACCATGGCTCCGGCGTGCTCGCCCATCTCGAGAGCCGCTATGGCCACGTTTATACGCACGACGACGGGAAGCCGGGCTTTCTGACCTCGTCGGTCACCCGGCCCTCGATGATCAGCCAGCTTGGCAAAGTGCTGGTCGAGAATCCGGCAGTCTTCAACAGCGACCGGCTGCTGCGCCAGTGCCGCAGTTTTGTGCGCAAGCCCGACGGCGGCTCGGGTGCGCAGGCCGGGGAACACGATGACTGCGTGATGGCCATGGCCATCGCGCTGGCGGTACGCGGCACGCACGGTGGCCGCCGAATCGTAAACTAACTCGAAGCCTTTTGACGAAGGCTCCGCAACAACGAAGGCGTTCAACGCAGAAAGGGGGAGACACATGGCCATTCTGGCGGTGCAGCAGATCCGGCGCATGCGGGGCGGCGCGCAGTCGCACCTGATGCTCGGCGCCGACGGCAATGCATGGATTGTAAAGTTCCAGAACAATCCGCAGCACCTGCGCGTGCTCCCCAATGAACTGCTGGGGACGCGCCTCGGCGGGCTGCTCGGGCTCACCGTTCCGCGATGCGACGTCATCGAAGTGACGCCATGGCTCATCGAGCGCACCGCGGAGCTTGAAATCGTTTCCGGCGAGAGGCGCGAGCGCTGCCAGCCCGGCCTGCAGTTCGGCTCGCAGCTGGTCGGGGGCCTCTTGCCCGGCCACGTCGCCGACTATCTGCCCGAGGAGCAGCTGATGGATGTCCGCAACCTGCATGAGTTCCTGGGCGCGCTGGTGCTCGACAAGTGGACCTGCAACGCCAACGGCCGCCAGGCGCTCTTCCATCGCAAAGGCCGCGAGCGCCGTTACAGCGCGGCTTTCATCGATCAGGGCTTCTGCTTCGGCGCCGGAGAGTGGCGTTTTGACGACGCACCCCTGCGCGGCGTGTACGTCCGCAACGAGGTGTATCGCAGCGTGACCGGGTGGGACACTTTCGAGCCGTGGCTGAGCCGCGTGGAAGAAGTGGAAGGCCAAAAAATCTGGCAGATCGCCGAGACCGTGCCGCCGGAGTGGTACGAGGGCAATGCTGCCCTGCTCGAACAACTGGTCGAGAAGCTCATCGTCCGGCGCACACGGGTGCGGGAACGGATCACGGAATTTCGGGAATCCTCGCGTGAGCCCTTCCCGAGCTGGAACCAGACTGCCGTCGGCAGCGTTTCCCGGCAGTTCCCGGCTCCCCGGCCAACCGATAACGTTCCAGAAAGGCTGATGTGAACGACCGCATGCAATGCGAGTTTTCGCTGATCCGCTACGTCCCGGATCCGGTGAAGAACGAATTCGTGAACATCGGCGTCCTTCTGCGGGGGCCTGCGGCCGGCGGACCTTTGGTTCAGTTCACCCGGGACTGGGCCCGCGTGCGCTGCGTCGATCCGGACGCCGACATCGCGATGCTCGAAGCCATGGAGAACGAGTTGCGCCGCGTGCCCGAGGCAGGCTCCGAGGTGCTGCCGCTGCTGAAGACGATCGAGGATTCGTTCTCGCATCAGTTACAAATGACCGAGCCCAAAGCGTGTCTGGCGGAAAATGCCGCCGCCGAGCTCGACCGGCTGATGCAGCTCTACGTGGAGCCGCGCAAGCTCAAAGGCCGGCAGGCGGTGAGCGGCCGCCAGGCGATCGCCCGGCAGATGCGCACGCATTTTGAGCACGCACGGGTCTGGGACCTGATGCGCCATCGCATCGCCGCCTCCACTTATACGCGGCCCGGCGACTCTCTGAAGCTCGACTGCGGCTACCGCCCCAATGGCGTGGTCCGGATCTTCCACGCGGTCTCGCTGGCGACTGACGTGGAGCTGGCCAAGGTTCTGGCCTTCAGTGCAACCGCGCTGCGCGCCGGGGTGGCGCGGGTCGAAAACGCGGAGCTCGAATTAACGGCCATCGTCGAGCCACTGCGCAACGGCCAGGGCGAGGTCACGGTCGGTGACGACTTCGTGGAGCAGTATCGATTTGGTGTGGAAACCATGGAGGCCGCCCAGCTGCGCGTGCTCACGGTCGGCGACCTCGAGCGCGTGGCTGCAACCGCACAGAGGGAGCTGCGCGTGTAATCCCGCAAGTCTATAGCGAGTTTCATTGGAGTTTCACCGAGAAGGCATGGCCCAAACGCCATGCCTTTTCTTTTGGACTTTCTCTTCGAAGAGAAAACGGAGGAGACGTGAAGATCAGGGAACAATGGAAGAATGCGCTGGCACTGCTGAGGGCCGGGCGCAGGGAAGAAACGCCTCAGCGAAAGACCGTGGCTTTGCCCTCGGTGCTGGCCCCGTATTCTTTCCCGGGCAAGGCGCTGCCCAAACCCACACCGGGGAATCTGCGCAAATTCGCAGAGACGCCGGTGGTGCGCCGCGCCATCAACCTCATCAAGGACCGCGTGGCCAGCATGGACTGGCAGGTGCGCCTGAAGCGCGATCAGGATTCGGACAAGGTGGCCTTCGCGGCGAAACGGGCACGGGTGCTGCGCCACTCGCTGGAATTTCCCAACTCGTCGGACTCCTTCCGCACGCTCATCGAGCAGGCCATCGAAGACGCGCTCGTCGGGGGCTTCGGCGCCATCGAGATGGAGCTGACCGGTGACGCCGCGAAGCCCTTCGAGCTGTGGGCGGTCGACGGCGCCACTATCCGCATCGATCCCCAATGGGATGGCAGCCCGGACTCGATTCGCTTCGCACAGGCCACCGGCCTTGCCGGAACCGGCTCGGTCATTCCACTCGAGGATCAGCAGCTCATTTATGTGCGGATGAATCCGCGCAGCTACACGCCCTTCGGACTGGGGCCGCTCGAAGTCGCGTTTGAAACCGTCAACGCCTTTTTGAGCGCGCACCGCTTCGCCGGCAAGCTGGCCTCGAACGCCGTGGTGCAGTACGCGCTGTGGCTCAACGAGACCACGCCCGCGCAGCACGAGCGGCTCATCCGCTGGTGGCAGGACGAGATCGAGGGCACCGGCCGCGTGCCGCTGCTCTCGACCGAGCAGAAGCCCGAAGTTCTGCGCTTTGCCACCGGCACCGACGCCGACCTGCGCCTTACCTGGCAGGAATTTCTCATCCGCATGGTGGCCAACGCTTTCTCGCTGCCCCCCGTGCTGCTCGGTTTGGAGCAGGATGTGAACCGCTCGACGGCCGAGTCGCTGCTCGATGAGGCCTTCCACAGCGCCATCGTGCCGCTGGCCCGCCTGGTGGCCGAGCATCTGACCCGCGACCTGTTTGCGAAAAGGCTGGGCTGGCCGGAATTTGAATTTGTCTTCAACGAGCTGGATTCAACCGACGAGATGCAGGAGGTCCAGATGCAGACCGCGCTGCTCGCTGCCGGCGTGCTCACCGTGAACGAGGTGCGCGCGCTGCGCGGTCTTCGGCCGCTCAGCGATCCCGGCGCCGACAAAGCCGTCAATCACAAGGAGGAAAACGTCACAACACCGGTTACAGATGAGGAAGTTCAGGCAGAACGGGAGAACCAATGAAACTCGAAGCCATGGCAGTCCTGCTGCCGGAGGTGGACGGCCACCCCAATCGCGCTCCCTTCACCGGCGTGCTGACGCTCGTCGATGAGCCGAGCACCAAGCCGCCTTCAGGAGCGCGCGGGCATCGCGTGATCCTCACCCGCGCGGCAGCCCTCACCGCTCTGCCCTCGCTGCTGGGCATGGCCGTGGACTACGCGCCCTCCTGGGACGGCCACGACGCCCGGCGCAAGTGCGGCATCATCACCCACGCCGACGTCGAAGGCTCGCGCCTGAGCGTCGCCGGCTATCTGTTCGCGAAAGACTTCCCTGAAGTCGAGCGGCAGATGCGCCAGTGCGCGCCTGGCGCCATGGGCATGAGCTGGGAGCTGGCCGACGCGCACGTAGAGGATATGCGCGCCGAGGTGTGGACGCTGACCCGCGCCACCTTCACCGGCGCGGCCATCCTGCTGCGCGAGAAGGCCGCCTATCGCAACACAGCTTTCGAGCTGGGAGGCATGCGCTGCCGCTCGATTCTTCCCCGCACCGCACCTCGCGAGAGCGTGCACGCGGGCGCAACCCGATCGCTCGGGACGAGGCCCCGCGTGGCCTTCCCGGGCAAAGACAGTAATGGAGGAAAGGAAACGACATGGAATCACAGACAGGCGAAAACATGGTCGCTCTGACCGAGACGTTCGCACAAATGGAAGCCCGCATGGAGGCCGCGGCAGCTCTCTTCGAGCGCGCCGCCACCCTCTTTGAAGAGCGCGGCAGCTCCATGACGGGCGAGGTGCAGAAGATCGTCGCTCAGGTGGAAACCAGCCGCGAGGCCGAGTTGCAGAAGAAACTGGACGCGGCCGAGCACGAGATCGCGGAGCTGCGCGCCCAGGTGGAAGCCCAGCTCGAAGCCAGGACTGAGCCGAAGCCGGAAGCGAAATCCGCCCGCCGCACCGTGCCTGCATCGACCGCGCAGTTCCTGGCCAATCAGGGCATCTCGACGCTTGAGTCCGTGGAAGCCGGCGCGCTCGATGCGGCCCTCACCGGACTGAGCCTCGAGCAGCGCATCGCGGTTAAGGCGCAGCTGCTGCGCGCGGGCGTGGTGAGCTAGCACCCGCGCTCGGCAAACCGGCGGCCATCCATGGCCGCTTTTTTTGTGCGCGCTTTCGCTCCACCGCTTCTTCGCTGGCCGGTTCATCGCTGACCGCTTTCCAGCCGACCGTCTTTTAGCTTCTCTCACCGAAAGGAAAATATGACTGCTAATTTCCTCGACATCCATGCCGCTGCGGACTACATCGGGCCCGGCGCCATCGAAGTTCCTCTCTATCAGACCGAGATCCTCGACATCGTGCGCCGCCGCAATCTGTTCGGCCAGCGCATCAAGCAGGTCCCGGCCACCGGCCATCCGTCGCGCTACTTCGAGCAGACGGCGATCCCCAATCCTTCGACGGCCGGCTTTGTCGATCCGCGCAATATCGTCGCGCCCGTGGTCACCCCCACGCGCGTCGAGCGCAGCGTGCCGCTGAAGGCCATCGTCGCGCAGCTGAACTACAACCTGTTCGACATGGAGCTGGGCTCGCAGCAGAAGCAGTTCGCTTATCTGCAGGCCAAGGACCTGGTGGACACGATCGACGGCGTCATGCTCGCCCACGATGTGGCGTTGTGGAACGGCAACGACACCTCGCTGTCGACGCCCACCACCATGCAGTACATGGGCGCAGCCGGCCAGATCGCTGCGGGTGGCAATACCACGACCATCGGCACTACGGCCTGCATCACCGACGGACTCAAGTCGACGATTGCGCAGATGGTGGCCAACACCAGCTACGCGGTGCGGCCCACGGCCATCTACGCGAACCCGGTTCTTCTCGACCTGATCGATCGGGAGATGAAGTCCGAGTTCAACGTGGTGCTCAACACGAAAGAGATCTCCGCCGGATTCACGGTGAAGATGCTCACCACCCAGGCGGGCGAGCTGCCGCTGATCCCCGAGTGGTCGCTGGCCTACACCGGCACGCCCGGCACGGGCAATGCTGTGCTGCCGGCCTACATCGTCACCGAGGACCTGATCGAGTACCACTGGCTCAGCGATCCCAACCCGCGCGTCTTCCAGCTCGGGCTGCCCGGCTCGCTGGCCTCGCAGCACGTGGTGGTGAAGTTCGGCGCGCCGGTAGTCAAGGGCGCCAACTACGCCCACTACCAGGTGCTCGTCGACCGGTAATCGCAAGCTGAGAAGCCAATCAGCAAAGAGACGGTCAGGAATGGAACGGCCAGCAGAAGGCAAACCAGCCGCTGCTGGCCGTTTCTTTCGCTCACCGTTTTATCGCTGACCGCTTTTTAGCTAACCGCTTTTTAGCTGACTGGTTCTTTGCTGACCGCTTTTTAGCTATGGAGATCCTATGAGTTGCTATCTTCAGCCCACTGAATACCAGACCTATGGTCTGTCCTCCGCTGTCACCGACGACTGGATCACCGCCGCGTCGTCGCTCATCGACAGCCATTGCCGCCGGCCGAGCCTCAATCCCACGCAGTACACCGAGCGGATGCGCATCGTGGAAGGTTCGCAGACCGCGCGGCTGAGCCATCTGCCGCTGGTCGCCGTCGCGCCTGCCACCGTGCCTTTCGTTTCGATCCAGGCGCGCTACGCGAAACCGCGGCGCGGGCAGATGCCCTCTCCGTTCCTGGAAGAAGCACTCTGGGCGTTCTCTCTGCCCGGGGCGTGGACAACGGTCGATCCCACCACAGTCGATTTTGTCGCGGATACCGGCGAGCTCATCTTCCCGCTCAATATTCTCGGCCTGCCTTACAACGAAGTCGAGGTCATTTACACCGCGGGATTCGCGACGCTGCCAGGCGCCATCAAGGTCGCCTGCGCGCAGATCGTCAAGAACGCGCAGGCCACGCCGGGGCTCAATGTGAAGTCCTCGAAGGTCGACACGCTCGCACTCCAGTACTTCTCCGGCTCGCTTATCGACCCGACGGTCGACGCTCTGCTGGCGCCCTGGGTTTCCGTGAGGATGGGATAAGCCATGGCCGACCTCAGCATTCAGAATCCTTCCGGCCTGGCGCAGCGCGTAGCCACCGCCATGCTGCGGGCCAGTGGAGGCACCACTGCCTGCCTGCAGATGCCGCCTCTGGTGGGCGACACGACCAACGCGGGGCAGATCGGCCTCGACGCTCCCGGCTTCCTCTCGCTGCCGCTTTCGCCCGTGGTTTTTCGCAAAGCACGCGTCGCTATGGAGGATGGCCAGCTTCCGAAGTACGAGCTGCTCATCTCCGCCGACGCCGTAGCCGCGCAGGTGAGCCAGATGCAGCTCAGCTCCGCGCAAACGCTGTTTTCCATGGCCAGCGGCGTCGTGGTGGCCGGCAAGCTCTTCCTCATCGAAGCGGTCTCCACCTCCGAGAGTCAGGGCACAGCCTATTTGTATCGCCTGCTGTTACAGGAAGCCTGCGGAGAATGGCCGGTTTAACGGCACAGATCTCAGAGCTCGGATCTCAGAGCTCAGGGATCGCAACATCCTGCCGCCGCCGGCATGCGCTTACCGGTTTCGCCGCAACAACTTCTGAGCTCTGAGCCCTGTGCTCTGAGCTCTGTTCCAGGGTGACTTTATGCAAAACGCAAAAGATACGTTCTACATCACGCTGCGCAGCCGCCTGGCGACTGTGAATCCCGCCCGCACCATGATGCTGCGCGCCGTCACGCGCCCCGGCATCCTGGTCTCGGACGCCGAAGCTCCCATGGCGCAACCGCAGCTCGATGCTTTCGCGCTCAGCTGGACCGGCTTCGAGGCCGATCTCGAGCTGCCCGCCATCCTCGCGCAGATGACCTGCGAGATCCAATACTCCACCGCCGGAACCCAGACCAACAGCGGCCTCGATCGCGGGCGCTGCCTCGATGAAATGGATTACGAGATGCTCAAGATCTTGTATCCGTACTCGGCACAAAAGATGAACTACACACAGAACCCGGCTGCGCCCATGGAGACGATGGTCTTCTGGTCCGAGCCCGTCTTCTCGCCCGCCGCCTCGGTGCGCGGACCGCCTCAGCCGCACCGCGAAAGTCACGGTCTTTGCTTTTCAGGAGCAGGGGGAACAATGAGCACATCCGTCACAACGCCGCTGCCTGCATTGCCGCCCACTGGGCGATCGGTGCGAGCCTACTTTGCGCCCGTCGATCGCGTTCATCGGCTGCCCACGCTCTTCGATCCCTCGGTGAATGGCCGCTTCGCTACCAACGCGCCACCCGCGCCGTGGGTCGACCTCGGATGGATCGAGAACTTCATCCGCAAATCCGCAAGCAAATTCGGTGAGCTGGTCACCGGCTCACCCGGCGCCACGCAATTTCAGGTGCGCGAGACCATCGACGCAACCGTTTCGTTGCGCTTCAAGGCGTGGAGCAAGCTCTCCATGGCGCTCGCGGCCGGCTCGCAGCACATGAACCTCATCGTGCCCGCCGCCGGCGGCGCGGCCAACGGCTCCGGCAGCAAAGGAGTGCCGGCGGTGAACCTCACCAGCGGCTCCACCGCGACGAATCTCGCAATGGCTGCCACCGACGCTGCGGGATTCCCCGCAGGCTCGCTCGTCACCGTCGACCTCGACTACACCGGGCAAACCGGCTTCGTCGGCAGCGGCGTTTATGCCGCGTATGTCGCGAGCGCCGCTGCCGTCAACAGCGATCCGGACTACATCCGCCGCGTCTCCTTCAACGTCGCGCGCGTTTTGTCGAGCTCCCCCACCGGCTTGCAGCTCGCTCAGCCGCTCATCGCCGGAGCTCCCGCAGCCGGCATGCGCGTGCAGCCCATCACCGGCTTCGTCGACCGCGAAGGCGGCAGCTTTTTCCAGGAGTGGTCCGCGCTCTTCATCATCGACGGCCAGCAGGGCGAGCGCATTCTCTTCCACTATCCGCGCCTGCAATCGATGGCCGGTCCGGCTGAAGCTGCCACCGCAATGGCTCCGCCACTCGAGCGCATCGCCCTCGGTGCTGCATTTCGCGCTTTGCCGGTCACCGACGCGAACGACGGCGAGCAGGTCGTCTGCTTCCGCAGCTTTCTGCCCAGCCCTGTCACGCTGATCTGACCGAGGAGACAAGGATGAAACTCACCATCGATAATCACGACGGCAAAGGCCCCATCGACTACACCAGCTCGATTGTGGCCGGGCGTCCGTTCCGCATTATGCGCAGGCTGAACGAACCCGTCACCTGCACGGTTACATTATTTCCCGCGCCAGGGCTGGCGACGCCCGCTCGCAACGGGCGCATGGTCGTTACCGACGCCAGCGGCAACATCCTTTTCACCGGCTATCTCGCCGCCGAGCCCGCGCTCGAGCTTGCCGGACAGGGCACAATGGGCGCAGTTTACCAGGTTGCCGTTTCGGCCATCAGCGATGAGATTCTGCTCAACCGGCAGAGCATTCCCCAGGTCGGTCCCACCTGCGGAACTACAGGCGGGCAGGCGCTCGAGGCCATGCTCTCGCTCCTCAATATGCAGAACATCTCGACGACGCTCTCGCTTGCCACCATGAACGTTTCGGAGTTTCAGGCCGACTGCAGTCACTCGTGGTCCGAAAATGTGGGCGCCCTGGCATCGGCCGTGCGCAGTGCGTATCTGCTGATGAACGGCACCCTCACCATGACTCCGGTGGGCACCGTGACGCACTCGCTCAGCGAAGCGCAGGGCACGCTCTCGCTCAGCGCCCTCCAGGTTTCCATGGTCAGAGCGCTGGCTAACGACGTCACCGTCTGCGGCGAAGAGGAGCCCTGCGCCTATGTCACCGAGTATTTTCAGGGCGACGGCACCACACTCGTATTCGATCTGTCGGAAAAGCCCTGGATGCCGGCACCGTCGAAATCGAAGCCACTCAGCGACAGCTTTTCGGGCCCATCCATCAATCCACAACTGTGGAACGTCGAAGACCCGGGCATGGCGCTCAGCATCACCTCCTCGGGCCTTACCTGCGGCGGCGGAGGCAGCCAGCTCGGCACCGCAGTGCTTTCAGCGGCTTCGAATCTGGAGCTGGGCGGCGGTCTCGTCGTCGAAGTGGGCAGCGTCCAGTTCGGGCAAAACACCTCGGGCATCCTGAACGGATTCTTCAATGGCGGGCAAACGACGCTGGCCGCCTGCATCGCTGGATTCCAGATCGGCCAGACGAACGGAGCCACCACCATCGCTCCTTTGGTGAACGGAGCGGTTGCGGGCAGCACTTTTACCGCCACCGCCGGACATTTGTATACGTTGCGGTTACGTTTTTACTCGAATGACGTTCAGCGGCTGTTACAGGCCTACTACGCGGTGGGCACCGATAACGGCCTCGTGCGTTTTGGCGCCAATGTGCTCCCCGTCGCCGCCAGTATCAGCTTTGAGATCCAGGACGTAACCAACGGAATCGCGGGCACGCCCACGGTTCTCTACTCCGGCAGCTTCGCTTCGTCGCCTGCGCCGTGGTGCCTCTTCGCTCCGCTTAACGGCGGATACCTGTTGTGCAGCATCGGCAACGTCACCGTGCAGGAGCAGGGACCGGTCTGGGTTACGAGCACTCCACTCAACGGCACGCCCTTCGTGCGCCGCATCGGCACCGCCGCGCAGGGTTCGGACTGCACGCTCAGCCGCGAAGGCAAACTCACTTTCTATACAGCCAGCACGCCGTTGGCTGGAGAAGTGATCGCCGTTTCCTACCGCACCGGCCAGCGCGCCGTCGCCCGCCTGGCCAGCGCCGCAAGCATCACTACCGAGAGCAACGGCGGCCAACTGCCCGGCGCCGCTTGCTGGATCGGCTCGGTCACCAGCCCCGTGCCGCGCAGCTCTGCGGATTGCGAGAACGCCGCCAGCGCGATGCTCGCCATCGCCACCAGCCGCGCCGCCGCATGGACCGGCAAATACACGGAGTGGAACGCCGATCGGCAGGGCGATGTATGGCCCGGCGATGTGCTGGCGATTGCGTCTGCATCTGCTGGCCTCACCGCCAACCTTGTGGTGCGCGCCGTTGAAATCGATCTGGCGGCGACTGCGCCCACCCTCGCGAAATACACCATCTCCTTCGCGAATGACTGGGCGGATGATCTGGCCATCAAAACCTCCTCCAGCGTTCCCGCGGATGCATGGTTGCCGCAGCAGCCGGAGACCGTGACGCCTCTTCAGAATCTGAACGCGCTCACCGTCACCTCGATCAACGGCAGCACCATCCAGATCGCTGCGGGCGTTACGCCCCCCACCGGCGGCGGATTCGAAGTGCGGCGCCGCGACTGGTCGTTCACGCCCGGGCCCGGTCCGGACCTGGTGTTGCGATCGCCCGTGCCCAACTTCACCATTCCGCGCCAGGCCGTGATGGAGCAGTACTACATCCGCATGTATGACGGATCGACGCCACCCAATTATTCGCGCTTCTCGAGCGCAGTGTTCGTCAATCTGCCGCTCTAGTAGCTGCCAGTTACCAGCCTTCAGCTGCCAGCCTCCTGCTTCCGGCTGCGGGCTGCGGGCTATGAAAAAACTTTCATCGACAAGGACCCCTCAACTATGACTGACTTCGAAGCAAAGGTACTCGCCGATCTTTCCGTCCTCAAGAACCAGATGACGACTCTGGTCGGCGACGGCAATGCCGGACGGATCGGCTCCATTGAACAGCGCGTCACCCAACACGAGGAGCGATTCCAGAGCGCGCGAGGCTTTGCCATCGCCATCGGCGGCCTCGTCACTCTCATCCAGTTCGTCGTGGATTTTCTGCGCCGGAAGTGACGGGCACAGATCGACTAGAATCGACCTCGATGCCGAAAGAAAATCCATTGGTCGCCGTCGTCATGGGCTCGAAGAGCGACTACGAAACCCTCGCGCCGGCGGTTGAAATTCTGCGCGAGTTTCAGGTGCCTTATGAGGCGCGCGTGGTTTCGGCGCATCGCACGCCGGACTTTATGTTTGAGTTCGCGGCGCAGGCCGAGTCGCGCGGTCTGCGCGTGCATCATCGCGGGAGCCGGCGGCGCCGCGCATCTGCCTGGCATGATCGCCTCCAAGACCCTGGTGCCCGTGCTGGGCGTACCGATTCCGGCCACCATGCTGCAGGGCTTGGACTCGCTGCTCTCGATTGTGCAGATGCCGAAGGGCGTGCCAGTGGGGACGCTGGCCATCGGCAAGCCCGGTGCTGCCAACGCCGCGCTGCTGGCGATTGAGATCCTCGCCACGACCGACGCCGAGCTGCGCGAACGCCTGCGCACCTGGCGCGAAGCCCGCACCAACGAAGTTCTCGCACAGGGTCTGATCGAATGACCGCGGCCATTCTTCCCGGCGCGACCATTGGCATCCTCGGCGGCGGGCAGCTGGGCCGCATGGTCGCTATGGCCGCGCGCTCGTTCGGCTACCGCATCCAGGTCATGGATCCCGATCCATCGTGCCCGGCGCGCTTCGTCGTCGACGCGTGCTTCGAGGGCGGGTGGGACGATACGCGCGCGGCTGCGGATCTGGCCCGCGGCTGCGATGTGGTGACGCTCGAAATCGAGCAGGTTTCAATCGCCAGCCTCGAGGCCGCGGCTAAGTTTGCACCCGTGCGCCCGTCTGCTGAGTTGCTGCACATTATCCAGAATCGCATTCGCCAGAAAGATTGGCTGCGGGAGCGTGGATTTCCGCTCGGGCCCTGGCACGCTGCGCGCTCGGAGCGGGATCTAGCCGAAGCCGTCACATCGCTCGGCGGACGTTGCTTCGTGAAGAGCGCGCACGGTGGCTACGACGGCCGCAGCCAGATGAAAATCGGCTTTGGCGACAGCACCTCCGCAGCCGATGCCTGGCGGCTGCTCGGCCAGCAACCCTGCGTGGTCGAGCAGGCGGTCGGCCTCGACCGGGAAATTTCCGTGATGGTGGCGCGCTCACCCCGCGGCGAGACGAAAAGTTTTCCCTCAGCGACCAACCATCATGAGCACCAGATTCTTGCCTGGAGCGTGATCCCCTCGCTCATCGCGCCTGCGATGGAAGTGCGCGCGCAGAAGCTGGCCTGCGACATCGCCGACTCCTTCACGCTCGAAGGCCTGCTCGCCGTGGAAATGTTTTTGACGCGAAGCGGCGAATTGCTGGTGAACGAGCTGGCGCCGCGCCCGCACAACAGCTATCACGCCAGCGAGCGCGCCTGCGTTACGAGCCAGTTTGAGCAGGCGGTGCGCGCCGTGTGCGACCTGCCGCTGGGTGACGTTTCCGTGGTGCAGCCCGCGGCCATCGCCAACTTGCTGGGAGATCTGTGGCTTGACCATCCGCCGCATTTCGATCGCGCGCTGGCGATTCCTGGGGTGCGCGTGCATTTGTACGAGAAACATCAGCCGCGCAGAGGGCGCAAAATGGGCCATCTTTCCGCGGTCGGGAAGACGCCGCAGGAAGCCGTCGAGCGGGTGCTGGAAGCACAGGCGCTGCTGTAACAAACTACAGCCGTTTTTAGCTAACCGGATTTTCGCCGAGCGGCTTTTAGCTGACCGCCTCTTAGCTGCCGTTCAACCTATGTCCTCGGTCCAGTTTTCGAGGTATTTCCTCACCTCGGCCATGAACTTGCCCGCGTCGGCACCGTCGATGATGCGGTGATCGAAGCCGAGCGTCAGATGGATGAAGTTTCGGATGGCAATCGAGTCGATCCCGTCTTCGCCGGTCACCACGGATGGCTCCTTGAGCAGCGTTCCCACGCCCAGGATCGCCGACTCCGGCTGGTTGATGATCGGCATACCGAACTGCTCGCCGAAAATGCCGGGATTGGTAATGGTGAAGGTGCCCGAGCCCACTTCGTCGGGCTTGAGCTTTTTGCCGCGCGCGCGCTCGGCCAGATCGGCGATGGCTCGCGCGATGCCGAGGAAATTTTTCTCCTCAGCCTCTTTGATGACGGGCACGATCAGGCCCCACTCCAGCGCAACGGCGATGCCCACGTTGATGTGCTGGTGGTAGCGGATCGCCTCGCCTTCCATCGACGCGTTGACGATGGGCATTTTGCGCAGCGTGGCGATGACGGCGCGCGTGATGAACGGCATGTAGGTGAGCTTTACGCCGTTGCGCTGCTCGTATTTGTTCTTCTCTTTGTCACGAATTTTGACGATGCGGGTGAAGTCGATTTTGAAAACGGTGTGGACGTGCGGGCTGGTGCGCACGGACTCGACCATGCGCTGGGCGATGATCGAGCGCATGCGGGTGAGCGGAACCAGCTCGCCGGGAATCGGCGCTACGGTGGGAGCTGACGGAGGGGGCGCAGGCCTTGCCGCTGTGGGTCCGGCCACAGCAGGCGCACCTTTCTCTATGTAGCCGAGGATGTCTTCTTTGGTGACGCGCCCGCCGGCACCGGTGCCGGGAACCGCGCCGAGATTGACGTTGTTCTCGCGCGCGATTTTGCGGACCAACGGCGAGGAGCGCACATGCTCGGCTTCAGTCGCAGCTGATTGCGGAGCACTGACCGGTGCCGGTGCCGGCGCTTTGGCCGCAACCGAAGGTGCAGCGAAAGGTATAGCTGGCGCGGCTTGAGCGCCGCCGCCAATCACCGCGACCACGGCGTTAATCTGCGCGGTCTCTCCCGCGGGAACTTTGATCTCCGTTAGAACGCCGGCCGCGGGCGATGGAATCTCGGCGTCCACTTTGTCGGTCGAGATTTCAAACAGCGGCTCGTCGCGCTGGACCGTGTCGCCGACCTGCTTGAGCCATTTCGTGATGGTGCCTTCGAAGATGGACTCGCCCATTTGCGGCATGATGACGTCCTGCGCGGGCCCCGCGGTCTTTGCTGCTGGTGCGGGTTTCGATTCCGGCGCTGGCGCGGGGGCAGCGGGAGGAGTACTGGGGGATTCAGTTGCTGCTCTCGCGGGTTCGGCCTTTGGCGCAGGCGATGCAGCCGCCGTTCCGCCGTCTCCGATAACGCCGACAACAGTGTTCACCTGGACGGTGGTGCCTTCCTGCGCACGAATCTCCGTGAGCACGCCGGCGGCGGGCGACGGAATCTCGGCATCAACTTTGTCGGTCGAGATTTCAAACAGCGGCTCGTCGCGCTGGACCGTGTCGCCTGGCTTCTTGAGCCATTTCGTGATGGTGCCCTCGAAAATCGACTCGCCCATCTGGGGCATCAGGACATCGGTTGGCATGGAATATTTCTCTCCGCGGGAGAAGGCTGTTAATGCTCCAAGTCGAATGAACGGCGCAAAGAACGATTATAAATCTGCATGCGCCGCGGCTCTTCCCGCGGGCTCGGCATCGGCCAGCAGATCGTTGATCGACTCAACCCCCAACACCTGCGAGCTGAAGACATGGCCAAACTGACGAGCCACCGCGTTCACGACATCGTTCATCGCCGGCGGCGGATCGGCCTCGCGCTCGAGGCTGGTCACTTCACGGTCAGCGATGCCGCAGGGCACGATGAGCTGGAAGTCGCGCAGATCCGGATTCACGTTGAAGGCGAACCCATGCGAGGTGATGCCGCGCGCAATGTGGACTCCAATCGCTGCGATCTTCTTCTCCTGGATCGTGCCACCCGGCAGCGTCCAAACGCCGGTGCGACCGGCAATGCGCATCGTCTCGACGCCGAAATCGCCGCAGGCGCGGATGAGCGCCTCTTCGATCCTGCGGACAAACTCCACGGCGCCGAGCCGCGGTGTGAAACTGCGCAGATCGAAGATGGGATAGCCGACCAGCTGCCCCGGTCCGTGATAGGTGACGTCGCCACCGCGGTTGATCTCGTGGATTTCGACACCGCGATACGCCAGAAACTCATCCGTAGCGAGGATGTTGGCGCGGCTGGCGTTGCGCCCCAGCGTCAGTACCGGCGGATGCTCCAGCAGGACCAGGGTGTTGCCGATGCGGTTCTGGTAGCGGGCTTCGATGAGACAGCGTTGCAACTCAAGGCCTTCGCCGTAAGGAACTCGGCCGAGATGGAGAAGGTTGAGGATCATGATTTTTTCCCCGGTAATGGAACCGAGAGTCCGCGGCAAATCTTCTTTGCCAGCAAATCTGCAACTTCGGTATGCCGTGGAATGGCTTCCATCTGACCAGTACTCTGATTGATCCAGAGCGAGTGCGAACCGCCCTCGCGCTTCAGATAACAGCCATGAAGCCGAAGGTGGCGAAGAAGAGCTTCGCGTTTCACTGCAGCGTTACTGTCTCGCGAACAGCATCAGCCGGAACACCACGCAGTCCATCTTCGCGGCGATCTTCGAGAATCAACTGGATTGCGGCTGCCAGGCTTTGTTTGCACTCTTCAACTGTGCGTCCTTGACCGTTCGCACCAGGAATCTCCGGCGACCAGGCGACGAACCAGTCTCCGTCCTTTTCGATCACCGCAGTAAATTCGTTTCGCATAGTAGCTCCTTGGCGTTTCGGACGCTAAACGTTGATGGCCATGCCCTCGACGCTGCCGAATCCGTCCAGCATGGCTTCGGCGAGCGTTGGGTGGGCGTGAATCGTGAACATCATTTCGTCAACCGTGGCTTCCAGTTCCATCGCCGTCACGGCTTCAGCAATCAGCTCGGTGGCCTGCGGACCGATGATGTGGACGCCGAGAATCTCACCGTATTTTGCATCGGCGACGACCTTCACGAAGCCCTCATGGGCGTTCACAATTGACGCTTTGGAGTTAGCGGAGAACGGAAACTTGCCCACTTTAACCGTGTAGCCCTTCTCTTTCGCCTGGGCTTCGGTGAGACCCACGCTGCCGATCTGCGGTTCGGTATAGGTGCAGGCTGGGACGCGATCGCGGCGGAGCGGCCGCGCGTATTTACCCGCAATTTTCGCCGCCACCACCATTCCGGCCATCGCTCCGGTGTGCGCGAGTTGCGGCAGGCCAGCCACGATGTCACCGATGGCAAAGATGCCGGGCTCGTCAGTCTGCATCCACTCGTTGACCTTGATGAATCCGCGGTCGGGTTTGATTTTTGTGGTCTCGAGGCCAATGCCCCCGGTACGCGGCGCGCGGCCAACCGCGACGAGAACTTTTTCGGCCTCTTTCTCGACTTTCTTGCCGTCGGACGCCGTGAAGGCCACCTTCGCGCCGGTCTTCGTCTTCTCGACTTTCTCGACCTTGGCGCCAACATTGATGTCGATGCCGCGCTTTTTGAAGACCCGCGCCAGCTCCTTGCTCACGTCCTCGTCTTCGTTGGGAACTACGCGCGGCAGGAACTCAATAATGCTGATCTCTGAGCCAAAGCTGCGGAAGATAGAACCGAACTCAACGCCCACGGCGCCCGCTCCGATGATGGCCAGCGACTTCGGAATTTGTTTCAGCGAGAGAATCTCGATGTTCGTCAGGATCGTGTCGTCAGCCGTGAGCCCCGGCAGCAGTTTCGCGTCAGAACCGGTGGCGAGAATGACGTTCTTCGCCTGTACGCTGGTCGCGCCTTTGCCGCTGTCCACGGAGATCGTCAGCACGCCGCTCTTCGCCGGTCCAGTGAGCTTGCCGAATCCGGGAACCACGGTGACCTTATTCTTGCGCATCAGGAACTCGAGGCCCTTCACATGCTTCGCGATGATCTGATTCTTGCGCTCGAGCACCGACGCCCAGTTCACCTGGCCCTCGCCGAGGCCCTCGATGCCGTATTCCTTCGCGTGCTTCAGGTAGTCGTACACCTCGGCGTTGAACAGCAGCGATTTGGTGGGAATGCAGCCGACGTGCAGGCAGGTTCCGCCCAGCTTTTCAGATTTTTCAATCAGCGCGACCTTGAGGCCGTACTGTCCGGCGCGAATCGCGGCTGTGTAGCCAGCCGGGCCGCCGCCGAGAATCGCAACGTCGTAGATCGTATCTGCCAAGGAATAACTCCGTTCAGAAGGCCGATGAATGGTGCCGCGCGAGTGCGCTGCGGCCCTCGGTTCCAAATTTTTATTGTACGCAGCGGCTGTAACTGCAAGATGCGCGAGGGGTGCTCCGGGATTCTGCGCCGTCAGGCGCGTCCGCCCGTGCGGCCAGCACCGGTCAGCACCCCAGCAGCTTTGCCGCCTCGGGCGCGAAGTAGGTCACGATGAAGCCCGCGCCCGCACGCCGGATCGAGAGCAGCGATTCCAGCATCGCTCGCTCGGGCTCCAGCCAGCCTTTGGCGAACGCGGCGTGCAGCATCGAAAACTCGCCGGACACCTGGTAGGCGCCGATCGGCACATCGAAGCGGTCACGTGCCGCGCGGATCACATCGAGATACGGCATGGCCGGTTTCATCAGCACCATGTCGGCGCCTTCGCCCAGATCCAACTCGATCTCGCGCATCGCCTCGCGCAAGTTGGCGCCATCCATCTGATAACTGCGCCGGTCGCCGAACTGGGGCGCGGAGTCCGCAGCTTCGCGGAACGGTCCGTAAAACGCGGAGGCAAACTTCGCAGCGTAAGAGAGAATCGGAATCTGCTCGAAGCCCTCGTCGTCCAGCTGGTCGCGGATCGCGGCGACACGGCCATCCATCATGTCGCTGGGCGCAACCACGTCGGCGCCGGCCCGGACGAGAGAAACGGCGGTTTTCGCCAGCAATTCGAGACTCGCGTCGTTATCGACCTCGTATTCGTCGCCGGTCTGCGACACGACGCCGCAATGGCCGTGCGTGGTGTATTCGCACAGGCATACGTCGGCGAGGAGAACCATGCGTTGTGCCGCGCTCGATTGCTTCAGGGCGCGCAGGCCCTGCTGCACGATGCCGTCGTCGGCCCACGCTCCGGTGGCCTGCTCGTCTTTGCTTGCGGGAAGACCGAAGAGCAACACGCCGCCCATGCCGAGCGAGGCGGCCGACTCGGCTTCCTTCACCGCTTCGTCGATGGAGAGATTGAAGACGCCGGGCATGGAATCGATCGGCTTGCGCACGCCTTCGCCCTGACAAAGGAAAAGCGGCTGGATCAGAGCGCCCGGTTCGAGATGCGTTTCGCGCACCAGCGCGCGCAATGGCTCATTCCGGCGCAGGCGCCGCATCCGGATGATGGGGAATTCCATTTCCTCATTGTAGGCTGGGCGTCGCGATATGGTCGTATTCCTGGCCCGATGCTCCGGGCAACAGCACCCACAGCGTGTAGATGGCCAGCGCGGTGCCGAGGAACGGACGAATCAGGGTGAGAAACGCCGTAACCAGGGCCAGCACGCGCGCCCACGAAGCGCGACGCAGCAGCGCGATGCCGGTGACCAGGCAGAGAACCGCACGGCCGGCGAGGATGACGGTGATCACCGGAATCAGCCAGGGCAAACGCGCGAAGGGAAAGCTGTAGAAGCCATCGAAGCCATGGCCGAACGGAAATCCCCAGTCGTGCGAGAAGCCGGACAAAACGCCGACGGCGAAGAGCCAGCTCAGCATGGTGAGTCCGGCGTAGGTGATCCAGAGAATGCCGAGCGTGTGCACATGGCGATGCACGCGCGTCCATGCCCACGGAGGCGGCGTCGCGGTGGCAATGGGAACGACCTGGCGCCCGCATCTTGAGCAATACGGCTGGTAGGCATCAATGGGCTGACCACACGCGCTGCAGAACATGGATCGCACCTCCGGCAGACGGCACGAAGGAGGATACGCAGCCGAACCGCGTCCGGTTCCGGACGTTTGTGGGATGGCTTTCCGGATTCCGGACAATTCCTGGGGCCGGTGACGGTCCTGATAAGCTGGTGGCTGCGCGATTCGGCCAGGCAGCTTGTTTTTGGGGTCGGATCGGCGAGTGGCGGAGAAGCCGATGTCCTGGTTCAGGCGCGAAGACAGCACAATCGAGTCAGGGTCCAACCGCGTGCGCACCGAGGGCCTTTGGATCAAGTGCGAAGGCTGCAGCCAGCCAATCTGGAAGGCTGATCTGGACGCGAATCTGCAGGTGTGCCCGAAGTGCGGCCGGCATGGGCGCATCAGCGCGCAGGCGCGCATCGACAGCCTGCTCGAACCCGGATTCGACTGGCTGAACGGCGATTTGAAGTCGACCGACCCACTGGAGTTCACCGACCTGAAGCCCTATAAAGCTCGACTGAAAAAAGCACGGGCTGAGACTGGGCTGAACGACGCCATCGTGAACGTGCGCGGTTTCCTCGGGGCGCATCAGGTGGTCCTGAGCGTGATCGAGTACAGCTTTATCGGCGGCAGCATGGGCGCTGTGGTCGGCGAAACGATTGCGCGGGCCATCGACCGCGGGTACGAGGAGCGCCTTCCGGTGATCACCGTCGCAGCTTCCGGCGGAGCGCGCATGATGGAGGGCATCGTAAGCCTGATGCAGCTGGCCAAAGTTTCAGCGGCGCTGGCGCGGCTGGACGAGGCGCGCATCCCGTACATCTCGGTGCTGACCGATCCGACGACGGGCGGCGTGACGGCGAGCTTTGCGATGCTGGGCGATCTGAACATCGCCGAGCCGGGCGCGCTGATCGGCTTTGCCGGGCCTCGCGTGATCGAGCAGACGATTCGGCAAAAGCTGCCGGAAGGTTTCCAGCGATCGGAATTCCTGCTGCAGCACGGCTTCCTGGACGCGATTGTGGCGCGGCACGAGATGAAGGCCTATCTGATCCGTGCGCTGGATTTTATGGGCTTGCCGAAAGCGGCCTAGTCTCGCTTTTTTGCGCGGACTAAAGAGCTATTCAGGGCGACGGCCTCACGGATAAGAGCTTTCAGGGCTTTCTCGTTAATCTTCTCGCCCTCGTGAAAGTCGATGGCCCGCCGGACGTTGCCTTCGAGGCTGGAATTGAACAGGCACGCAGGATCCTCCAGCGAAGCGCCTTTGGCAAAAGTCATCTTCACGTGGTCCTTGTACGTCTCGCCCGTGCAGATCATTCCGTCGTGATACCACACCGGAGTTCCCATCCACTTCCACTCCTCGACCACTTCGGGGTCAGCCTGCTGAATGAGGGTGCGGAGACGGGAGAGCATCTTTCCTCGCCAGTCGCCGAGATCGCGAATTCTTTCGTCGATCATCTGGGAGGGCGACATGGCCTTTTCCTGTTTGGACTGCGTTTGCTTCTTCGTGGGCGCCATAGGTTCGATCAGCATAGCAATCTCTGGGCAGCCCGCGCTCGGGGCAGACCTCGAAGCGGTGCCCTTACTCGTCGCGGAGGGCGGTGAGTGGATCGAGGTTCATGGCGCGGCGGGCAGGGAGAAAAGCAGCCAGCGCGCTGACCAGCACCACGACGGCAAAGATGAGGGCGTAATTGGCCGCGTTGCCGGGCGTGACTCCGAAGAGCAGGCGCGTGAGCAGCGGGCCGACGAGCAGAGACAGGAGAAATCCTGCGGCCAGACCGGGGACGACCCACGCGAAACCGTCGGCGAGGATCATTTGCATCACCTGAGCGCGGGGTGCACCGATGGCCATGCGGATGCCGATTTCCATGGTGCGCTGGGCTACGGAATACGAGAGCACACCATAAATGCCGATGGAAGCGAGCAGCAGCGCGAGGACCGAGAGCAGCGAGGCAAGCAGCGAGGCGAAGCGGCTTTCAGCGTGGGCGCGGTCGACGAGAACCTGCATGGGTTCGAGGTGCGTAATGGGCATGTCACGGCTGACACTCGAGACCTGGGCGCGAACCTGAGCGGCAAGACCGGGCGGGTCACCGTCGGTATGAAGGACGTAGGCCATGCTGGGGCGCGGGGCGAGCGGGTAAGGGATGTAAATCTGCGGGCGGACGATCGCCGTCAGAGAGTGGTATTGGACGTGGCGGACAATGCCGATGACCACGGCCCAGTTGCGCTCGAACTGATAGAAGCCTTTGGGGGAATCGGAGATGTTGAGCTTCTGACCGATGGCGTTGCCGTTGGGCCAAAGGTGGCGCGCGAGTACGTCGTCGATGACGACAACATATTGATGCGAGGCGTCGTCGGCGTCGGTGAAGTCCCGGCCTTCGATCAGGGTTGCACCGATGGTGGAGAAAAAGCCTGGAAGAATCGATCGGTGGTCGGCCATGACGGAGGTCTGCTCTTCGGCCGTCGCGCCTTCCTTCCAGTAGTAGTCGTACCAGTTGCCGGCGTCGTCGAGGGGGAGATGCGAGATGGCAGAAGCAGACTGGACACCAGGCAGAGCGGCGAGCTTTTGCTGGAGGAGGTGGAGCGGCGCGTAGCCGGGTGTGGAGACGCGGAAGGTGAAGACATTTCCGGGGGAAAAGCCAGGATTGAGTCGCAGGATGTTGACGAAGGTGCGGGTGAGCAGGCCGGTGGCCAGCAGAAGGACGAAGGCCAGCGCAACTTCCGCCGAGACGAGGGCACTCGACCAGTGACGGCGGCGGAAGCCGGCCTGGCGGCTGGCTTCCCTCAGATTCCGAGTGAGGTCGATACGGCGCACGGCGAGAACCGGCGCGAGGCCGAAGAGAAGACTGGCGCCGATGGCAATCACAAAGGTAAAGCCGAATACCCGCAGATCGAGGGCAACGGCGGCGAGATTGGCGAAGGAAGGCGGCCGCGCGGCGAGAATAGCCTGCGTGGCCGCCCATCCCAGCAGAATCGCGGCGCAGCTGCCGAGGAGGCCGAGCAGAAGGCTTTCCGTGAGGAACTGGCGAGCCAGACGCGAGCGCGATGCGCCGAGGGCGGCGCGGATGGTGGTTTCGCGCAGGCGCTGGCGGGCGCGCGCCATGAGCAAATTAGCGATGTTGGCACAGCCGATGAGCAGAACCAGCGCGACGCCTCCAAAGAGGAGCAGGAGAGTGCGGCGGACTTCGCGGACGTCGTCGGCCTGGAGAGGGAAGGCGGCGATGGTGAAGTTGCCCATGGAGGCGCGGCCGCCAAGGGCATTCACCTGGTGGGCGACCGAATCCATGTCGGCCTGGGCGTGGGCGAGGGTCGCGCCGTTGCGGAGGCGGGCGATGACGTGGAGAAAGGCGGGACCCTGCGGATCCCACGCGCCGACGGGGATCGACTCATAAACCTCGGGGGTGGGCGGAACGCTCGCGTCATCGGGGAAGATGAGGCGGAAGTCCGCAGGGAGAACGCCGATGACGGTGGCGGAGTGGCGGCCGAAGCGAACCTGTTTGCCGATGATCGAGGGATCGGATCCGAAGCGGCGAGCAAAGACGCCGTGGGAGAGGACGATGGTGTCGGGGGCGTTGGGGAGGTCGTCGCCAGGGCCGAAGAGGCGGCCGAGCGCGGGGCGCGGACAGAGGAGGGGCAGGAAATTCGAGGTGACGTCGGCGACCTTGACCTGTTCAGCATCGCCGTCGCCGGGGAGCGCGCCGTTGGTGACCCAGATGCCCGCGATCTGATCGAAGGTGCGCGTGCGCTGGCGCATCTGAAAGACTTCAAAACTGGAGAAGGGCGCGCGGCCGGAGTAGCCGAGGCCGGACATCAGCATGGTGAGGCGATCGGCGTTGGGGTAAGGCAGCGGGCGGAGAAGGACCGCGTTCACGAAGGTGAAGATAGCGGTGTTGGCGCCGATGCCGACGGCGAGGGTAAGGATGGCGAGAGCGGCGAAGCCGGGGCTGCGGCGGAGCTGGCGGAGGCCGTAATGAAGGTCCTGAGTGAAGCTGTCGATCGCCGCACCGGCGCGTTGGTCGCGCACCGCCTGCTTGATGGGCTCGATGCCGCCGGAATCGGCCAGGGCGGTGCGGCGGGCTTCCGCGGGAGACATGCCAGCGGCAATGCGCTCATCGGAGAGCAGGTCGGTATAGGAGCGGACTTCGGAGTCGAGGCGGTCTTCGACCTGTTGGCGGCGGAACAGATTGCGAAAGAGCGCGCGGAAGCGAGACAGGAGCGCCATGGCGGTTTTCTCTCCTGGAAGGGAGACGACACGAGTGTGGCATGAGTGTGACCAGGACTCCTACAGAATGTCAATAGGAGTGTGACGGGGAGGTTGCCGTAGAGCGACGCTGCGGGCTCGGCCGCGCGTTTATTTTGCGGCCGTGGTGGTAGTGCCTGAAGAGGCGAGCGCGGCGCGGGCGTGGAGCATCTCGGGCAGCTGCGAATCGGCGGAGGGCCAGGCTTTGAGGAAGGCTTCGTATTCTGTGCGGGACTGGTCGGTGTGGCCTGCCAGCTCATCCGCGCGGGCGATGCCGTAGAGCTCGAAGCCTGACGCAGGTCGCTCGAGGAGCGCTGTCTCATAAGCGGTCCGGGCATCGGCGTAATCTTTGGCGCGGAGAAGCGCTTCAGCTTCTGTCTCGGCGACAGGACGAATGTAAAAGGGCGGCTCGTGGTAGCCAAGCTTTTTCTCGGCGGCGATGGCCTCGGCGTAAAGCTTCTTCGCCGGATCGACCTTGCCTTGAAGCAGGAGCACGCCGGCTCGCAACTCCTGCGAGGCAATGCTGAGGGTGCTGACCAGCGGGGCGGAGTCGGCATCGGGATCGAGCGGCGCGGTGGGGGGTGGCGCGGCGGCGCTGCTGGACAGCCTGGGGCCGGTTTGAGCGCGGGTCAGGGCGGCAGGAGGAGTGACTTTGCCCTGATCGGAATTCGCCTGGGCTTTAGCGGCCAGCGCGTCCTGGGTCTCGCGCCACAGGCCTGCGTCCATTTGCACGGCGCCAGTTTGAGCGGCGGCGAGGTCACCGCGATCGAGAGCCTGCATGCCGGCGGCGAAGCTACGCAGTTCGTCCCGCAGGAACCGGAGGTTGGCGGTGTTTTCGCGGTCCGGCAGGTTAGCGTCATCGAGCATGGTGAGGACCGCGGACCAGTCGGCGATACGCAGCGCAACAGGGAGGCGAAGACTGACGCGGGAGATCGCATCCCGCGCGCTCCAGATGTAGAGGGAGGCGGCCAGTTGGCCGTGCGCCTGCGCGAGATGATCGGAGAGAGCGTCGGCGTCGCGGAGGCGGCCCTGCTCCATCAGGTTGGCGATGGCGTACATGAGGTTGTGGACGTAATTCCAGTCATCGTCGACGGAAACGTGCTGTTCGCGCATGTAGCGCTCATCGGCCGCGGTGGAGGCGGTAAACCAGCGGTCGGCGCTCGCGTAGTCACCGACGCGGTAGTAGATGTGGCCGGGCATGTGGACCATATGACCGCTGTTCGGGGCGAGTGAGGCAAGCAGCGCGGCGGAGGGAATGGCGCGCTCGGGGTGGTTGCTCGGCTCCATCGCGTGGATCCAGTAATGATTGGCTGCGGAATCGTTGGGAGTGTCTTTGAGAACGCTTTCGAGGATAGCGATCTTTTCCTTCTCGCCGGGTTTAGGTTCGCCCTGATCGTCGAATCCATCCCCGAGAGCATTAGCGAGGAAGATGCGCGCTTCGGGGTCGTGCGGCTCTTTCGTGACCAGCTTGCGATAAGGGGCAATGGCCGCGGCACGATCGCCGTCCTTCGCGCGAGCTTCGGCAACGGCGGCGTCGATGTAGAGGCGGTTGGTCCTGGTGGCGTGGCTTTCGAGTTTCACGGCCTGGGCAAGCGCCTGTTGTGCGTAGACCTTGTCTTCTTCGCCGCGGAACTCGACAGCCTGCGCCAGTCCCCAGTAGCACATGGCGCACTGCGGATCGGTGCGGATGGACTGCTCGAAGGCTTTCGCGGATTCGTAGTCCCAGAAGTCGTGGAGAAGAGTGAGGCCCTGATCGAACCAGGCCTGAGCTTCGGGCGTGGCTTTGATGGCGATGTGCGAGTTGCCGATGCCGGTCATGCGGATGGGCGCGGGAAGCTGGTCCGGCGGCGGAAAGGTGTGCATGCCGGGCATGGGCGGCATGGGCGATTGCGCCGCGGCGGCGAGCGAGGCGGCAAGGAAAAGCGCGGCTGGAATCTTGCGCATGGAAGTGACCGTAACAGGGGGGAGCGGGCAAGGTCCAGGGCAGCGATGCGGCCCTTTGAAACTCCATTCAAGGTCCGCCATTTTCAACCGATAGGGGAAGAGAGGCTCCGGGTCCCGCCGCCGCAGATCGCACTGTGGCGGCGATATCGGAGTGGGAGACACAATCGCAATGTTCCTGAGAAACCTGCGCCTTTCGCACAAATTCACCGCCGCTTTCGGAATCATCCTGATTCTGTGTTTACTGCAGGGCTTGGGAGCGCTGATCGGGCTCTGGCATATCGACCGGCAAACGCGCGATCTGACGAGGCGTTCGCTGGTGGCGGCCGAGGCGGTGACGGCCATGCTGAACCAGATGCAGACGATCCGGCGCGTGGAACTGGCGTCGCTGCTGTGCCGGGAGGCAGCATGCGAGACGAAGTATCCGCCGATGCGCTCCCTGGCACTCCAGAAGTATCAGGCGGCGCGAACGCAATTCGAGTCGGTAGTGACGGATGGGGCAGAGCTCGAGCAGTACCGGACGCTGACCAGCGGGTTTGCCGCGTATCTGGACAAGAGCGGTGCGATTGTGGGCAGCTTCGTGGAGAACGGAGAGCGGGACGATGGGAGCATCGCCAGCCAGGAGCAGGGATTGCTGGGAAACTTTAACGTAGCGCTGAACCTTTCGGTGGCAATGACGGAACATTTTACCGAGCAATGCTCGGCGGATGGCCGGAATGTGGAAACGGCGAATCGGATTTTGCGCTGGCTGGGAAGCGGCATGGCGCTGCTGGTCGCGGCGCTGTGCGTGGGGGTAGGCATTCTGCTGACGCGGCTGATTGCTCCGCCGGTGGTGGCCGTGACCCAGGCGCTGGAGCGGGTGGCAGAGCGGGATTTGACGGTGACCGTCGAGGCGCGGGGCCAGGACGAGATTGGGCGGCTGAGCCTGGCGCTGAACCGGACGGTGGAATCGATGCAGGAGATGATCCGTTCGTCGGGGCGGAGCGTGGAAACGATCGCGGGCGCGGTGGAGAGTCTGAGCGTGCAGTCGATGACGACCCGGAACAACACCGAAGTGCAGACCAGCAAGACCAGCCAGATTGCCGCGGCAGCGCAGGAGATGACGGCGACGATTGCGGAGATCAGCCGCAACGCGGAAGAAGCATCGGTGGCGAGCCGGAAGTCGGCGGAGACGGCGCGGGGGAGCGGGACGGTGATGGCGTCGACCTCGGCCACGATGGAGAAGATCGCGGCGGCTTCAGGCATGGTGGCCGAACAGATGGATTCGCTGGCGCGGCGCTCGAGCGAGATTGGGAAAGTAGTGGGTGTGATTCAGGAGATCAGCGAGCAGACCAATCTGCTGGCACTGAACGCGGCCATTGAAGCGGCGCGGGCCGGGGAGCATGGACGGGGTTTTGCGGTGGTGGCGGGCGAGGTGCGCAGACTGGCGGAGCGGACCCGGGGCGCCACCGAGGAGATCGCCGGAACGATCCGCACCATCCAGCAGGAGACCAACGCAACGTTGCAGGTGGTGCAGCAGAGCCGGGGCGCGGTGGAGAGCGGGCTGGGCGAAGCAACCCAGGCGCGGGCGAGTCTGGATTCGGTGATCGCCTCGTCGGGGGAAGTGGAACGGATGATCCAGATGATCGCGACGGCGGCGACCGAGCAGACCTCGGCTTCAGGAGAGATTTCAGAATCTGCGGGGCAGATTTCATCATTGGGGGAGGAGAACTCGCACGCTTCGAACTCCATTGCGGAAGCTTGCCAGAACCTCTCCGTGCTGGCCAGCGAGCTGGACAGGATGATCCAGCAGTACCAGACGGCGCGATCTGACAGCGCAAACGATGGGCCGGCGGAGCTGAATTTCGATCAGGCAATCCAGGCGCACGCGCGATGGAAGGGAAAGCTCCAGAAGTATCTGGCCAGGCCGGACCGGAGCCTGGACGCGGGCAAGACGGCGCAGGACTGCCTGTGCGACTTGGGCAAGTGGCTGCACGGGGCGGGAAAGAAGTATGCGGGCATGGCGGAATTTAAGGATCTGGTGGCCGATCACGCGCGCTTCCACCGGGCGGCGGGCGAGGTGATCCGCAGGGCGGATTCTGGCGAGCGCATGGCCGAAGGCGTGGTGGTGGGCGGGCGCAGCGAGTACGCGCAGGCGTCAGGCGCTGTGGTGACGGCGCTGATGAAAATGAAAGAGCTGGTGGCGTAGCCAGGCCGGTAGAGGCTGACGCAGAGGGGCGAGGAAAACCAGCTGCTCGGCGTTCAGTCCATTTCGCGCAGGTGGCGGGTGAGATCCTGGAGGTCGCGGGTCAGGCGCAGAACCTCGTCCAGATTGCCGCTGCGTTCGGCTTTTTCAACGGCGATGCGCAGCTCGCGCTGCCGGTGTTCGAGGGCAGAGCGGCGGAGGGCGAGGACGGCAGCTTCGACTTCGTCCGGCTCGGGCTCGGAGTCGTGAATGGAGAGGAATAGCTCGGCCAGAAGCTGGCGGTGCGCGGGCTCGGCAATCGAGGTCATGGGGTCGGCGCCGGCCTCGCGGCTGCGGAGCTGCTCCACGATGGTGCGAACGTCGGGACGTATGGCGGCGAACTCGGATTCGTGCTGGTGCCATGCGCCTTCCGCCACCAGGTAAGCCTCGCTGGAGCGCGGCGCAGAGAAAGCCTGCAGAAGAATGCGCTCGGCGTGCGTGAGCGGGTGCGACTGCGCGCCAAGGGAGTCGCGGCGGCGTGCGGCGGCGTCTTTCAGCTCGGCGCGGACGAGGGCGGAGTCGATACCGAGCGCCTGCGCCGCGTCGTTGGCGAAAGCATCGCGGGCGATGCGGCTGGGCATGCGACGGATGTGGGGCAGGAGGAAGTTGAGGGCGTCGGTTTTGGATTTGGGATCGCGCGCCGGAAAGAGCTGGCGCGCGCGGTCGACGAGGTAATCCTGAAACGAGGGCGCGGCACGGAGAGCTTCGGCGTAGGCGCGTGCACCACGGTCGCGGATGTATCGGTCAGGGTCGAGTCCACCTTCCAGGGTGAGGACGCGGACTTCGAAGCCTTCCTCGGTGAGCAGCGCGATGGATTTTTCGGCTGCATTCGCGCCGGCGGTGTCGGGGTCGAAATTGACGATGACGCGGGTGGCGTAGCGGCGCAGCAGACGGACCTGCTGCTCGGTAAACGCAGTCCCACTCGTCGCGATGACGTTGGGGATCCCCGAGAGGAAGACGGAAATGCAGTCCATCTGGCCTTCGACGAGGATCACGCCGCCATCCTGGCGAATCGCCTGGCGTGCCTTATCGAGGTTGAAGAGGGTGTGGCTCTTGGAGTAGAGCGGCGTCTCCGGCGAGTTGAGGTATTTGGGGCCCGCTTTCTCACCGGCGTCCAGTGTGCGCGCGGTGAAGGCGATGACGCGGCCCGACTCATTGGCGATAGGGAACATGACGCGTTTGCGGAAGCGCGCGTAGAGGGGGCCGGGCGAGCCGTCTTCCTGCTCTTTCGAGGAGAAGAGGCCGGAAAGGCGGAGGGTCGCGACATCGGCGAGGGGCTCAAGGCGCTGGCGCAGCGCGTGAAAGTTGTCAGGCGCGAAGCCGATGCGGAATTTCGTTATTCCCTCCGAAGACAGCCCACGGCCAGTGAGGTATTCGCGTGCCGTGGCGCCTTCAGGGGAGCGCAGCTGCTCCTCGAACCAGACCGTGGCGGCTTCGTGAAGTTCGAGAAGCTTGCCGCGCTGGCGGTGTTCCTGGGCTTCTTCGGGCGAAGAAAATTCGCGTTTGGGGAGCGGAATGCCACACTTCTGCGCGACGGTGCGGACGGCCTCGAAGAATCCCACGTTCTCGATTTTCTGGACGAACGTGAAGACGTCGCCATGTTCGTGGCAGCCGAAGCAGTTGAAGAACTGGCGGCCGGCATGAACGGAGAAGGAGGGGGTTTTCTCCTTGTGGAAAGGGCAGAGGCCGGTAAAGTTCTGCGCGCCGGCTTTTTTGAGGCGGACGTAGTCGCCGATGATTTTGACGATGTCGGCCTGTTCTTTAACGTGCTGGGCGAAATCAGAGGCCATTGGAGGCGGGGGTTCGGATACAGGGTACAGCGGAGGCGGAGGTAAGGAACCGGAAGTCACGTTACTCGAGGGGTGAAACGAGACGCGGATGAAACATTTCGGGGTTTTCCACATCTAAAACGGTGGGGATCTGTCCGAAAAGCTCGTTGGTTATTGCCAGAAGCAGCCCGAAATGGCAGAAATAGCCGGGTTTAGGCTGTTTTCATGGTATTCTGAAGCTCCCGGGGAGACGTGCGCCCTTCGCCCTGTGGCCTTAGAGCCGCATGGGGTTTTGCCTCTTATGGCCCTGACCGCACCTCGTCCACTCCAGGTGAGACAGATCCGAAAATTCACGCGGGGGAGCCATCCGCTTGCCGATTGACGATAAATACGAAGCCGACATTCAGAAACTGATCGATGCAGGAAAAGAGAAGGGCTATCTGACCTACAACGAGGTCAACGACCTTCTTCCGGGCGACATGAATTCGCCCGACGACCTGGACGATCTGATCACAACCATTGGCACGCAGGGAATTGACATTCTCGAAGGCGGCCCGAAGATTGGCGGACCGGAGAGGGACGATTTCGAGCCCGAAGAGGGCGAAGACGTCGAACTCGATCTGACTCCGGGCACGCTGGAAAAAACTAACGATCCCGTCCGCATGTATCTGCGCGAGATGGGCACCGTACCGCTGCTGACGCGCGAAGGCGAAGTGGAGATTGCCCGCCGCATCGAGCGCGGGCAGCTGCGCGTGCTGAAGGCGATTTCGCGCTCGGCGGTGGTGATCCGCGAAATCATCGCGCTGGGCGAAGACCTGAAGCGCGGCGTCCGGAACATCAAGGAAATCGTCATCTTCGACGATGAGGAGCTGACCGAAGAGGTGGTGCAGGCGCGCGTGCGGGTGACCGTAGGCCGCATCGACACCCTGGTAAAGCACCAGAAGAAGGCGCAGCTGCTCGAGGAGAAGCTGGCGACGATTACCCAAAAGGCAAAGCCGCGCGAGTACCGGCGGCTGCGCTGGAACATCGGGCGCGAGAAAGTGTTGGTATCGCGCATTGTGCGCGAGCTGAAGTACACCAATCTCGAGCGCAAACGGCTGCTCGACAAGGTAAACAAGACTGTCGAGGCCATGCGCACCCTGGAGCGGCAGATCCGATCGCTCGATCAGAAGTGGGAGCAGAGCCGCAGCGAAGAGCTGAAGAAGGAATACCGGCGGCAGCAGAAGAACTGCAAGACGGACCTGGAAAAGCTGGAAGAAGAAGCGGGCGTTACGATCGCCGAGCTGAAGCGCACGCAGCGCGAGATGATCCAGGGCGACATGGACGCCGAGCAGGCGAAGCGGGAGCTGATTGAAGCGAACCTGCGCCTGGTGGTTTCCATCGCGAAAAAGTACACCAATCGCGGGCTGCAGTTCCTGGACCTGATTCAGGAGGGCAACATCGGCCTGATGAAGGCAGTTGACAAATTTGAGTACCGCCGCGGTTACAAATTCTCGACCTACGCGACGTGGTGGATCCGGCAGGCGATTACAAGGGCCATTGCGGACCAGGCGAGGACGATTCGTATCCCGGTGCACATGATCGAAACCATTAACAAGCTGATCCGCACTTCTCGGCAGCTGGTGCAGGAGCTGGGACGGGAACCGACTTCGGAAGAAATAGCCAAGCGGATGGATATCCCGGTGGCAAAGGTGCGCAAGGTGCTGAAGATCGCGCAGGAGCCTATTTCCCTGGAGACGCCCATTGGCGAGGAAGAGGATTCGCATCTGGGCGACTTCATCGAAGACCGGCAGGCGGTTTCGCCGTCCGACGCGGTGATCAGCGTGAACCTCAAGGAGTACACCTCCCAGGTGCTGCGCACGCTCACTCCGCGCGAGGAGCGCGTGGTGAAGATGCGGTTCGGCCTCGAAGATGGTTCCGAGCACACCCTGGAAGAAGTGGGACAGAGCTTCCAGGTGACGCGCGAACGCATCCGGCAAATCGAAGCCAAGGCGCTGCGGAAGCTGCGGCATCCGTCCCGCTCGCGGAAACTGCGGGCGTTTGTGGATACCGTGCACGAGTAAGGCAGCTGATAGCTCTTAGCTTTAAAGGGCCGTTCCTCAATGGAGCGGCCCACTTGCTTTTCTGGGCAAGTGTGCTTTCTCCCAGCCTGGTCAGCTTGTGAATGAAGAGGAGCGGCCTTACTGCGGTTATTCCACGAAGTGGGGATGGCGTGGGGCGCCGCGCGGATGTGAGACTAACGCCGCAGTTTTTTGCGGTATTTCGAGAGATTCCCGTTCGCGGCGGAGTCCTCTTTTTTTGCTTTGGGAACCAACGTGTCTGCTCCTTTACTCGATTCCTGCCCTGGGGATCGTCTGTGACGGTCCATCCCGGAGCCTCGTTCAGACGGGGTCGCCAGCACGACTGGCGTGGTGGCTGTCTTCGCGGGCTGGTCTGGGCGATGCTGCTGGAGATTGCGGGGCTTTCAATGCTCGCTTTTCTGATCTTTGAGTGGCGCGCGTTTCACCTGTAAAGTGGCCGCGTTCATTGCACCGTGGTGGCGACCTGCACGCTGTGGGTGATGTTGGCCATGGTGCCGGTGATGGTCAGCATGTAGGTGCCTGAGGGGGTTTGGTTCTGGGTTCCGCCCCCGCCACCACTGCCTCCGCCACTGCCTCCCCCTCCGCTGCCACCACTGCCGCCGGAACTGGCGCTGACGCCGCATCCGGCGAGTAAAAAGACGACAAGGGCAAGGACAAACACGGACTGAGCTCGCTTACCGCGGCGGAAACCTGCGAAGCCAAAGGGAAGGACAAGGCTGAGAAGGGGAATTAACACTGGCCAATCTGGAGCGCCATTTTTTGCAGATGTTGTCGCGACTCCGGAGGCGAGTGCAACGGTGACGCTGGAGGTATTGGCGCTGGTGACCCCGATGCTGGCGGGGTTAAGGGTGCAGGTGGAATATTGCGGAGCGCCGGCACAAGTGAGCGCGACCGTGCCGGAGGTTCCGCCGAGGCCTTCGAGCTGGAGGGCGAAACTCGCGGTTTGGCCGCTGGTGATGATCGCCGACGCAGAGCCGCTGATAGAGAGACTGAAGTCGTCGCCCTGGCCGGAAAGCGACACCGCGAGGGACTTGCTGAGGTTCGCGGCGGAAACGGTGAGGGTTCCGGTCGCCGGTCCAGACGCAGCGGGGGCGAAGGTGATGCCGAGTTGGCACGTGGCGCCGACGGCGAGCGTGGCAGTACAGGTGTTGGTCGCGATGGCAAAACCGGAGGTAATCGTGGCGGAGAGTGTGGCGAGAGCATAGCCGCCGCTATTGGTTACGGTGACGGTCTGCGCGGCCGTGGTGGCACCGACGGCGCTGGGCCCGAAGTTGATTGAAGCGGGGAGGGCGGAGGCACCGGGCGGAGCGACCCCAGTGCCGGCGAGGGCGACGGTCTGGGTGCGGAATTCATCGGTGACGGTGAGGGTTCCGGTTTCTGTGCCGGCGACCGTGGGCGCGTAGGAGACGGAGATGGCGCAGGAACCGTGCGCCTGTAGCGTGGCGCCGCAGTTGCTCGCCGGGGCAAAGTCTCCGGAGGCGGTGACGGCGATGCTGGTGAGGGGCTGATCGCCGCTGTTGGTAAGGGTGACCTGCTGCGAGGAACTGACGGTCCCAGCTTGCTGCGCGGCAAAAGTGAGCGCGGTGGGAGCCAGGGTGTCAGTGGCGGGGTTGAGTCCGGTTCCGGCGAGGGAAGCGGTTTGCGTGCCGGCGGAATCGACGACGGTGAGCACGCCGCTGCGTGCACCGTAAGTGGTGGGCGTGAAGACGATGCCAATTGTGCAGCTATTGTTGGGGGCAACCGATGTGGAGCAGGTATTGGCGGAGATGGAGAAATCGCCGGTGACGGTTTCGCTGGTGAGCGCGGAGGATGCCCCGCCCGTATTGGCGATGGTGACATACTGCACGGCGGACGACAATCCGATGATCGTGCCGTTGAAGGTGAGCGATGAAGGCGTGAGGACGACGGATGCGGGGGCAGAACCGGTTCCGGAGAGAGAAGCGGTGAGCTGGCCGCCGGCAACATTGGCAAAGAGGGTGAGCTGGCCGGTTCGGGCGCCGTTTTGCGAGGGATCGAAGGTGATGGAAATTTTGCAATTGGCGCCGGGAGCGACGGGCTGACTGCTGCACGTGTCGCTCTCGGCAAAGTCGCCGGTGAGGGTAAGCGAGGAGACGCCGAGGTTGAGATTGCCGGTGTTGGTGAGGGTGAGGGTCTCGACCGCGCTGACGGTCTGTACTGGCTGGCTGGGGAAACTGAGCGCGGTGGGCAGAAGGGTCGCGGTGGTGGGAGCAATGCCGGCGGTGACGAGCGGGACCTGCCAGATGCCGCGGCCCCAGGTAGCGGCGCGCAGGGTTTGTGTAGCGCCCTGGTTATAGGTCATAAGTCCGACGACCGGAGACATGGGCAGACCGCTGCCATACACATTCCAGCACGCGCTCGCGTCGTTGCAACCGGTGACGTTCTGGGTGACGTAGACGCCGGTATCGAGCGCGACATAGACGATGTTGGCGTTGTTGGGATCGACGAGGACAGCGTTGGCGAGCGACGTGGGAAGGTTGGAGCTGAGGGCGAACCAGTGCGCGCCGGCATCGGTGGAGCGGAAGATGAAAGGCTGAGTCCAGGTGGCGGAGGAGACGCCCTGAAGGGTGACGTAAATGGTCTGGCCGGTTGGGTCGTGCGGGTCGGGGTAGATGGAGGAGACGCCGAAATTTCCAGGGTTGAATGTCGGGCCGTAGCCATCGGAATTGGAGATGGGTGATGCGGAGCGATCGACCCAGGTGGTGGCGGATGCCTGCGACGAGCTGTTGACAGTGGCAGTAAAGAGGTGGCCAGGGACGATGCCTCCGCCATCGAAGACGCCAGCCATGCCGGCATAGAGCTGCTCGGATCCGGAGGAGCCGCCCGAGGTGATGGGCGCGGCGGCGAGGGAGCGGATTTCGGCGTTGCCATCGCAGAATGGACCGGTGCCTTTATCGAGCATGCCGCTGATGAGATTGTTCTGGCTCCAGGCGAGGCCGGTAGCAGGGCCGCGCCAGACCCGGCAGGTGCCGAGGATGAGGTTGGCAGTGTTCGCAGGGTCGAGGATCCAGGGCGCGGGGATGGTCTGGTAGTCGTTGTCGACCTGAGATTCACCGACGGCGACGTTGCCGAAGTCCGCGATGTTGCAGGCAGAACCCTGGCTGCAGCGGTTGATGCCCAAGCCAAATACCGATGTGGCGTACCAGAGGTTGGGGTTGACGGGGTCGATGGCAACGTTGGCGCCATCGCCGTTGAGGACCTGAGCCCACGCACTGGATGAGTTGGAAGCAGGGGCGGCGGTGCCGAGGTCGCCGAGCGCGGCAAGCCAGGTGGTGGGCGTGTTGGGGTCTTCGGCGAAGTCTTCGACCTCGGCCAGGGAGCCTATGCCGCCGTTGAGATTCTGGAAGTGCGTGGCGTCGTCGCTGGTGCACGGAGTGATCTTCTGGTTCACGTCATCGGTGGAGCGCCAGAGACCTCCATCGTTGCCGAAGTAAAGCAGCCCTGAGGAGCCGAAGGTGGTCTCGATGGCGTGCTGGTAAGGGAAGACCTGGGCGGCGGCACAGGTAGCAGTGTTGGTGGCGTTGCGCCAGGTGCAGCTGTTGGCGAGGCTGCAGCGGAAAATGTCCTGCGCGGCGGCAAAGAGCAGCGTGTCCTGCTGGGAGGGCACGGCGGCGAGCCAGAAGTCATAGTCGGCGTGGGCGATGGTGCCGCTGCCGAAGGGAGTCTGGAGCGCAGCGTCGGTGATGCGGGTGCCGAACGTCACGGTGGAAGAGGAACAGGAGCCGGATGTGGTGAGGTGGCATGCATCCTGCCAGAGGCCCTGGTCCTGGTTGTTCAAATCGACAGAGAGGGCAAAGGTGTCTCCGGTGGTAGGCTGCACGGCCAGCGCGCCGCGATAGACGGGGCAAGCCTCGGAGCCGACGCCGCCGGGATTAGTGGGGCACATGGCGGCGGTGAGGCCTGAACCGGGCTGGTTGGTCATCCGCGTAAAGGTGATTCCGTCGGAGGACTGGTAGTAGCCGTGGAAGCGGACGGCGGCAATAAAGAGCTTGCGCACGGGATTCCAAACGACCGAAGTTGCGGGATTGCTCACGGTGGTGGATTCGTAGCCCGCGCCCTGGAGGACCTGGGTGCCGTCTTCGATGGTGGCCATCTGCCAGGTGGCGCCGGCATCGCGAGAGTAGTAGAGGCCGAAGACGCAGTCGCTGGCCCAGGTGCCGAGGTCCGCTTCGTTGCCGGACTCGGAGACGGCGGCGACGACCAGGCTCGAGTTATTGGTGCTCCAGGCGAATCCGGCAAAGGAACTGCCAAGGAAGCTGTAGACGATGCCGTCGTCATCCATGGCGGTGGAGGGGATCAGGCTCCAGGTCTTGCCACCGTTAGCGGAGCGGAGGATGCCCGCGCCATACCACGAGCCTGTGCCGTCGTCAGAATCGCCGGTGCCGGCAAGGATGACGCCGGTGCCACCCGGCTGAACGGTAACCGCGCCCACGCTGAGTGAAGTGAGCACGGCGGAGGACCACGGGCTGGGCGAGTCAGTCAGCGGGGCGAAGCTGACGCTGGCCGGGCTGCCGGCTGCATTCGTGGATTTCCAAACGCCGCCTCCGCCGGTGCCGACGTAGAGGGTGTTGCCGGTGGAGTCCGAGGGATCGACGGCGAGGCTCGTGACCGGGCCGCTGAGCAGGTTCCACTCAGCAGTGCTAACCTGGTCTGGGCCGACCGATTGCCAGACGGTGGAAGGCGGACTGACGGCCTGTGCGCGGACCATGGCAGCGTGAGCTGCGCGGGCGTCGAGCAGGATCCTGGCGCTCGCCGCAGTGTGGGGCCGGCGCCGCGCGAGGAAAAGCGCGGATTGTCTTTGCCGTGGTGGGACTGGCGAGGACGTCTGCTGCGCGGCTGCTGCAGACCGCCGTGCCTGGCCTGAGGAAGTGAGCCAGCAAGAGACGCCCGCCACAAACAGTAAAATCCCGCAGGCAAGAGTGCGATGGACGGCTGGCCGTCGACCCGCCGATCTACATCCTGGACCCGTTGCACCTGGACGCAAGCCAGGCGCGAAAATGAATCTCTCCACTAACTTCACCGTGCGAATTCACTCGCATGCCAGCCAGCGCTGCTGCCGCGCAGAAAAGCGCGGTTAGCGATGGCGGGATGTGGCTATTATTCGGACCTGGATGGGCGATCAGGACGTTACTTTTGTCCGGCAGACGTGCCTCTGGTACCAGGACAGCCCAGGATGGGAAAGCAGGATGGGAAAGCAAAATGGAAAAGCCGGCAGAAGCCGGCCTTTCAAAGGATCGATCTGTTGGTGGATTCGACGGTGGAGGCCCAAGCCAGGCGGGATCAGAGCTCCGGATTCAGGCCAGCGGAATAAGCGGGCTGGGCCGGCATGGTTTGCCTTGCCGGGGCGGGCGCGAATTTCGTGGCGACGATCCGCGCCGCCTCCTCGTAATGGCTGATCATCTCAGCGGACTCGGCAAGGGAATCTTCCGAGGAGAAGAGGCAGGCACTGGCGGTGCGCCACAGAATCGTCAAGTCGCTGCGAAGGCTGGCCGTGCGCACATACTCCAGGTCGAGGTGGGCTTTGGCCGGCTTCACAAACATCTCGTAGAAAGTGTCCAGCTGATCTTCGGGAATCGCGGAGAGCAGCTCTTCTTCATTGCGGAACGCCAGAGTCGCGGCACCGGTAATGCCGGGACGGCAGGCCATATGGAGCGCCTCGTGGTGAGGCAACTTAGGACGGGGCCCGACCAGAGACATGTCGCCGCGCAACACATTCCAGAACTGCGGCAGCTCATCGAGCTTGTAGCGGCGCAGCATGGCGCCGACACGAGTGATTCGGGTATCGCCGCTCACCGTGATGAACGAATTGTTGCCGTTCTTCGGGCACATGGAGCGGAACTTGTAAAGGATGAAAACCTTACCGTTCCGGCCCATCCGTTTCTGACGGAAGAAAACCGGCCCAGGCGATCCGAAACGGACCAAAGCGCCGGCGAGCAACATCATTGGAAAGAAAAGCAGGAGACCGACGGCGGCAACGAAGACATCCATCGAACGGCGCAGCGGGGAGAGTGCCCATGAACTGGCGTCCGCCCGGGTGCGCGGCAAAGACGCACCCCGTGGCGCGTCCATCGACGTCACCGAGACTTTAGGATTCCGGCCGGCAGAGCCAATATGCGAGACAACTTCTGAGCGGTCCCTGGCTTCCGGAGCAAAAACATTATCAAATGAAAGCGAGCTCATTCCACCCATCACAACGGCTTTGGCATTCTGATCTTGCGCAAACCTTAAGGAAAAGAAACAGCGGGATCCAGCGGGCTGATATATGTATGGATTACTGTTATTACTAAACTGTAACCAATGGTGTTCCGTATTTCTCGTTGCAGTATACAGTCGATGCCCAGGGGTCAAGGATCAAAATCGATCAGGCGAGCACGAATGTCACGCCGGGATCATTACGACAATAACCCCCACAAATTGCTTACTTCAATCCCCCAAAGGTATACGGTGGTACCCACTCTGTCGGCACATGCTAGACTGATCGCAACAGGAATCAACCGCACGAATCAATGAAACAAAAAGCTTCAGGGCGCTGGTCCCGCCCCTTCCCGGCTTCGTGCATTGCCCTCGTATGACGAAACAATTCGCCTCCCTTGTTGTGGTCTTGTGCCTGACTGTGGTGATACAGGCTGGCGCACAGGATACCTATCCTGGTAACCCGCAAAACCCCGGCACCACCCCTGACTGCAGTGACCCCCTCCTGGCAAATTCGTCACAATGCACAGCGCAAAATCAGACTCCCCTTTCGCCAAACCTGCCGGCGACCCAGTCGGGCAGCCAGAACAGCGGCACGACGCCTTTAAGTTTCAACTACACAGATAACGAGAATTACTCCCGCCAGCCTGCGCTTCGGCAGCAGCAGCCGGGGCAGTTCAGTATTCTGCCCGAGCCGCTCACCGAATTTCAGAAGTTTGTTGCCTCTACAACCGGGCAGGTGCTTCCCATCTATGGCGCAAGCCTGTTCCGTCAGGTGCCGTCCACGTTTGCGCCCCTCGATATGGTTCCAGTCCCGCCCGATTACGTTATCGGCCCGGGAGACGAACTCCGCATCCGTGTCTGGGGACAGGTCAATTTTCGTGCGGACGTGCGGGTGGACCGGTCAGGTGAGGTCTTTTTGCCTCAGGTGGGCGAGGTTCACGTTGCCGGGATGCCGTTTTCGGCGCTCGATGCTCACCTTCGTACCGCCATTGGAAGGGTTTACCGCAATTTTGACCTGACCGCGGACGTCGGACAGATTCGGGCCATCCAGGTCTATCTGGCGGGGGAAGCCCGGCGTCCTGGAATGTACACGGTCGGATCGCTGAGCACCCTGGTGGACGCGCTGTTTGCCAGCGGCGGGCCGTCGGCAGCCGGGTCCTTCAGGCATATTCTTCTGCGCCGGGCCGGGGCCGAGGTGACGGATTTCGACCTCTATTCTTTGCTGATCCACGGCGACAAATCAAAGGATGTCACCCTGCAGAACGGGGATGTGATCTTCATTCCGCCTACCGGGCCGCAGGTGGCCATCACAGGCAGTGTAAAGAGCCCTGCGCTGTATGAACTGCGATCGGGCGAGACGCTGGCGGATGCATTGGCCGATGCGGGCGGAGCCTCGGTGGTAGCAGCACAGGCACGGATCTCGATTGAGAGGACCGACGAGCACAAAAGCCGTTACGCCATGGAGGTTGCGTGGGATCAGGCGGGTCTGGCGACTCCGCTGGCCGACGGGGATCTGATCAGGATTTTCTCGATCCTTCCGATGTACCAGAAGACGGTCACGCTGCGCGGTAACACCGCGAATCAGGGACACTTCGCCTGGCACGAAGGAATGCACGTGAGCGAACTGATTCCGGATAAGGATTCGCTGATCACGAGGAATTACTGGTGGAAGCGGGCGCAGCTGGGGCTTCCGGGACCCGAATTCGAGCCCTTGCAGCGGTATCCGAACCTGGCGCAGCCGAACCTGCCGCGTGAACTTCCACGCCAGCGAGTAGTGCAGCCAGGCGCCGACAACGGACCCACTACCCCGGGCCAGGAGACCGAAACGATGCCCCGGGGGATGCAGGAAGGGACAGACCAGAATGCGGCGATGTCCGCAGGCGGCTGTGGAGGGGCAGTCGACGGTGAACGGTGTGCCGACGCGGAACCTGACCGCAGCACAAAGAGCCGGATCCGCGGCGCTGGCAACCGAGCAGCCCAGTTCCAGTGGGGTGCCCGCGGCGATGCATACGGAGGTTGGGCCGATCGCGCCGGAGATCGACTGGGATTACGCAGTGGTTGAGCGGATGGATCCGGCGACCCTGAAGACGATTTTGCTGCCGTTTGATTTGGGAAGGCTGGTTCTGCAACACGATGCATCGCAGGATCTGGCCCTGCAGCCTGGCGATGTGGTCTCGATCTTTTCGCAGGGCGATATTCGCGTGCCGATTGCCCAGCAGACCAAGTACGTGCGTCTGGACGGAGAGTTCGTCCACGCGGGGGTCTACACGGCGCAGCCAGGCGAGACTTTGCGCGACCTGGTGCAGCGCGCGGGCGGGCTGACGGCGAGCGCCTATCTTTATGGCTCGGAGTTCACAAGGGAATCGACGCGTGCCGTCCAGCAGCGCAGGATGGATGAATACGTCCAGACGCTGGAAATGCAGATGCAGCGCGGAAATCTGGCGCTGGCATCGTCGCCGGCGACCTCGGCGCAGGACCTGGCCAGCGGGGCGGCTGCGCAAAACAGCGAGCAGGAACTGCTGGGGCGGCTGCGGCAGATGCGCGCCACAGGGCGAATTGTTCTGGAGTTCAGGTCAGGAAGCAGCGGTGTGGATGTACTGCCCGACATCGCACTGGAGGATGGAGACCGATTTGTCGTGCCGCCCGTGCCGGCCAGCATCAATGTAGTGGGGGCCGTTTACGACCAGAATTCCTTCCTGTTCGAGACCCAGCGTCGCGCGGGTGTGTATCTGCATCTGGCCGGGGGGCCGAATCGGGATGCCGACAAGCGGCACATCTTCGTCATTCGCGCTGACGGCTCAGTCATCAGCCGGGAAGCGGAAAGTGGAATCTGGGGCAATGAGTTCGACAATCTGCGCATGAATCCGGGCGATACCATTGTGGTTCCCGAGAAGACTTTCAAGCCATCGGCGCTGCGCGGTGTGCTTGACTGGTCGCAGTTGTTCTCGCAGTTCGCACTGGGGGCCGCGGCTCTCAGCGTGATTCAGTAGCGGTGCGAGTGGCGCGGCACAGCTTGTAAGATACGGTTCATACGCGCCGTTCCGCCGGCTCGGTAGTTTTGATGGCGACAGAAACCCAATATCCCGGCCTCAAGGAATCGCCCGGCGCAGTCAGGGATACGCAGTCTTCCGGCGCGGCAGGGGAAGGCACGGACGAGATATCCATACTCGATCTGCTGATCGTTCTGGCCGAACGCAGGCGAATTATTCTGCTGGTCACCGCGACGTTCGCGGTTCTCTCGATCGTCATTTCTCTGCTGCTGCCGAAGTGGTACACGGCCAGCGCGGTCCTGTTGCCGCCACAGCAGAATTCGTCGCTGAGTTCGTTGCTAAGCTCCCAGCTGGGGGGCCTGGGCTCGGTCGCGGCCCTGGCGGGAGGAAGCCTGGGCATCAAGAACCCGAACGATATGTTTGTGGCCATGCTCAAGAGCCAGACCGTGGAAGACAACATGGTGCACGATTTCGATCTTCAGCGGGAATACCACCAGCGCCTGGTTTCCGGGGCACGCAAGGCATTCGAGAATCACACAACGGTGGACGGAAACGGCAAAGATGGGCTGATTCATATCTCGGTTGAGGCGAAGAGTCCGGAGCGCGCCGCACAATTGGCGAATGGATATGTGGATGAGTTCCGCAAGCTGTCGAGGAGCATGGCTTTTACCGAGGCGCAGCAGAGAGCGTTGTTCTTTCAGCAGCAGCTGGAGCAGAGCAAAGACAACCTGGCCAATGCCGAAGTAGCTCTGCAGCAGACGGAGCAAAAAACCGGCCTGATCCAGCTCGATAGTCAGGCCAGGGCTCTCATTGAGGGTGCGGCGAGTCTGCGTGCTCAGATTGCCGCCAAAGAAGTACAGGTTCAGGCGATGCAGACGTACGCAACAGGAGAAAATGCGCAGCTGGTTCAGGCGCAGCAGGAGCTGGAAAGTTTGCGCGCCGAGCTGGAGAAGCTGGGCGGTTCAGAGGAAAGCGCCAATGCGCTCATTGTTCCCAAGGGCAAGCTGACCGAGGCCGGCCTCGACTACGTTCGCAAGCTGCGCGACGTAAAGTATTACGAAACCATCTTCGACATCCTCGCGCGCCAGTTTGAGCTCGCGAAGCTGGACGAGGCCAAAGAGGGCGCGATCATTCAGGTCGTGGACCCCGCTGTTCCGCCAGACAGAAAATCCTCTCCAAAGCGAATGCTGATCGTGATCGTCGCAACTGCGGTGGGTTTCCTGCTGGGTGTGCTGACCGCCCTCGCACAGGCCGCCTGGGCGCGGATGAAAGAAGACCCCGAGGCAGGCGCCAAACTGGCCGTGCTGCGCCGGATTCTGCGCACCAAGCCGACGACAGCCCACTAGCGCAACTGGCTTCTTACTCCGGCACGTCTATCGAACCGCGAATCGTGACGTTCGCGGATACCCCAGCCTTTTGGCGCCGAGCGTCTGGTGAGCTGTCGCCCACCCACACCTGGTATTGTCCCGCGCGCACAGCACGCACTCCCTTTTCATCCACTTCGCTCAACTGTCGCGGATCAAGCGTGAAATGCACGACCGTACTGGCGTGGGGGGCGAGGTGGACGCGCTCGAATCCTTCAAGGCTTCGAAGTGGGTAGGCGTCACCGGCGGGTGGAACCAGGTAAAGCTGAGCGACTTCATCGCCGGCGCGGCTGCTGGTGTTGGTCACGCGCACATCGGCGGTAAGGGGCTGCCCGGCTTCGAGCGATTTCGCCGATAACTTCAGAGGAGCATATTGGAAAGTAGAGTAGCTCAGGCCGTAGCCGAAGTTATACAGAGGATCACCGGTGAAGTAACGGTAAGTGCGATTCTTCATGCTGTAATCGGTGAAAGGCGGGAGCTGGCTGTCAGACGCGTAAAAGGTGATTGGAAGGCGGCCGGAAGGGTTCGTCCTGCCGGTCAGGATCTTCGCGATGGCCTCGCCGCCCGCTTCGCCTGGATACCACGCTTCAAGGAGTGCCGCGGCATGAGCCTCGGACCAGTCCATGGCCATGGCGCTGCCACTCATCAGGACAACCACAACGGGCTTACCGGTAGCGGCAACGGCTTCGAGTAAATCGCGCTGCGTTTTCGGCAAATCGATGTCGGTGCGATCTCCCCCGTCGAAACCGCTAACGTGGACCGGCATCTCTTCACCTTCCAGATTGGGCGAAATGCCAACGAAGGCAAGAACCACGTCGGAGTCTTTGGCGGCTCGTACCGCTTCGTCGCGAAGGACATCCGCGGGGGCGCGCCACTCCAGGGTGACAGCCGCGCCCAGCAGCGGCGCTTTGAAGACATACTCGACGCGAATGCTATGCGGATGCGTATCGGGAATGTCGACATCGAAGACGGGCTCGGGTTCTCCACGGCGATTCGAGGAGGCATGCTGTGCACTGTCGTAGAGTTGCTTGCCATCGAACCAAAGCGCGTAGGTTTCCTGATCGCCACAGCGGTAGCAGCGGCCGCGGCGGAAGCCAAGCGCATATTTGCCGGGAGCGGGAGCGGTGAAGGTGCCGGTCCAGCGCACGCTGTAGCCAGTCTTCGGCACGCCTGGCGCAGGACTGGCGGCGTTCCAGTCGAAGTCAATCTGATGGTCGGTACGTGTCAGGACCGGCGTACCGGAGAAGTCCGGATTGCTGAAGTATTCGCCCTTCAGACCTACATCCTGCGATCCGCCTTTGGGGTGCAGCACGGTGCGCGGGACGACGATGGGGAGCACATCGACGTAGTTCGAACCTTGTGCATAGGTGACTGTAGCTTTGCCGCGCAGCGCTTCTTCGATCCCATCGACCGGCAGCGAGGGATGGGAGGGGATTGCGTTGTAGTTGCCCTCGATGGCTGCGAGCGAGGCTGCATTGGGGCCGATGACGGCAACCCGTTTCAGGCTGGGCTTGAGAGGCAGCGTGCCGTCGTTCTTTAAAAGCACGATGGATTCTTCGGCGGTTTTGAGCGCCAACGCGCGATGCTCGGGCGAGTCGACTTCGGAGAAGGGAATTTGCGCGTACTTGACCTGCGACGGCGGGTCGAACATGCCAAGCCGGAAGCGTGCTGTGAACAGGCGCTCCACGGCTCGATCGATGTCGGATTCGGTGATCAGGCCCTGGTGGACGGCATCGACAAGCGAGAGATACGACTGGCCGCAGTTGGTATCGGTTCCGGCTTTCACGGCCGCGGCGCTCGCGTGGGCAATATCGGGCGAATAGTGGTGGCCGGTGGGCGAGAAGAAATCGTGGATGGCGCCGCAGTCGGAGGTGACGAAGCCGTCGAAGTGCCAGGCGCCGCGGAGGTACTTGTCGAGGAGCATGGTGTTGGCGCAGGCAGGCACGCCGTCGATGGCGTTGTAGGCGCACATCGCGGAGTCGGCGTGAGCCTCAGTAATGGTGGCGCGGAAGGCGGGGAGGTAGGTGTCCTCGAGGTCGTGCGGGCTCACGTCGACGTTGAATTCGTGGCGCAGCGGTTCTGGCCCGCTATGGACCGCATAGTGCTTCGGTGTAGCAATCGTGCGGAAATATTTCGGGTCGTCGCCCTGCAAGCCTTCCACAAATGCGACGCCCATGCGGCTGGTGAGAAACGGATCCTCGCCGTAGGTTTCCTGGCCGCGGCCCCAGCGCGGATCGCGAAAGATGTTGATGTTGGGCGACCAGATGGTAAGGCCAAAGAAAATGCTGTGCAGGTTGTCGCGCATGGCCTGCTCGTATTTGGCGCGCGCCTCAATGGAAATGACGGTCGCAACCTGATGCTGGAGCGAAGTGTCCCAGGTAGCCGCGAGGCCGATAGCCTGAGGAAACAGCGTGGCGTAGCCAGAGCGCGCGATGCCGTGCAGCCCTTCGCTCCAGTAGTCGTACTCGGGGACGCCGAGGCGAGGGATGGCGGCGGCGTGGTTCTCCATCTGCGAGACTTTTTCCTCGAGGGTCATCGCGTGGACCAACGCATCGACGCGCTTGTCGAGGGGCTGCGACGAGTCAAACCAGATCTGATTGTGCGGGGCGGCAGATTGGGCCAACGCTGGTATAGCGATCGCAGCGCAGAGAAACAGGGGCAGGCACTTCACTCTGATCAACACAGCACTCCTTCCAGTGAATCGGTTCTGATGTGTGCGGGACGCGCTTACCAGTCCCACAGGGTTCCATCGAGCTTGCGCAGTACAGGCAGATACGCGCGCTGGTAGGGATACTTCGCAGCGAGCTTTTCATCCAGATCGACGCCGAGGCCAGGAGCGTCACCGGGGACCATGTAACCATCGTCGAATTTGTAGTGCGTGCGGGAACACTTCGTCGGTTTCCTGGTTGTGCGGCATGTGTTCCTGGATGCCGAAGTTATGAATTGCGAGATCGAAGTGGAGCGCTGCGGCCATGCAGACGGGCGACAAGTCTGTGGGCCCGTGGCAGCCAGTGCGGACGTGGTAGAGTGCGGCGAAGTCGGCAATCTTTTTGAGAGCAGTGAAGCCGCCAGCGTGGGTGAGGGTGAGGCGCGTGTAGTCGATCCACTGGTTCCGGATGAGGTCATGGACATCCCAGATGGAATTGAGCACCTCTCCGGTAGCGATCGGCGTCGTCGTGTGCTCGCGAATCACCCGAAAGCCTTCCTGGAACTCGGCAGGCACAGGATCTTCCATCCAGAAAAGGTGGAACGGCTCCAGCTCTTTGCCCAGGCGCGCGGCTTCGATGGGGCTCAGGCGGTGGTGGCAGTCGTGAAGGAGCAGCAAATCGTCGCCGAATTGTTCACGGACTCGCTGGAAGAGCTTAGGCACATGGAGAAGATATTTCTCCGTCGACCATCGGCTCTCGGAAGGCAGGCCGCGCTCGGCGGGCTCGTAGGGCTGCGACCCTTTTGGCACACCGTAGGTGGCATCGAGGCCGGGAATGCCACTCTGCACGCGGATCGCCTTGTAGCCCATCGCGATGTGGCGCGCGACATCGTCACAGGCGGCGTCGATGTCGGCGCCGTGCGCGTGGCAATAGACGAGGACGGCGTCGCGGCTGCGTCCGCCAAGCAGGTTGTAAACCGGCGTGCTGAGGGCCTTGCCCTTGATGTCCCACAGCGCCATATCGACGGCGGCGATGGCCGACATGGTGACGGGGCCGCGCCGCCAGTATGCGCCGCGATAAAGATACTGCCAGATGTCCTCGGTCTGGAACGGGTCGCGGTTGAGGAGGCAGGGGATGACGTGATCGCTCAAGTAGCTGGCGACGGCAAGCTCGCGGCCGTTGAGCGTGCCGTCGCCCAGTCCGTAGATGCCGTCATCGGTTTCGATCTTCAGCGTGACGAAATTGCGGCCTGGCGAGCAGATGTTGACGGATGCGGAGCGAATCTTCATCGGCGCGGAGTCCCTGTGGTTTGCGGCGTGATTTCCATGTAGTCGATCGGCGCCGGCTCCGGACCATCAGGATGGCCTTCGATGGTGAGCACATCGCCGGGTCGTAGCGCAACGCCATGCAGAGTGTAGCGCGTCGAAGTATCGCCGTTGGGCGCCATGCCCGGCAATGTGTTGTCCGCGGTCCAGCGGCCGATGATTTGTCGATTCAGCACCAGGCTAAAAGTCGAAGCGCCCTGACGGTAGTCGAAATATTCGACGGCGACATCGTACCAACCTGCGGGCCTGGTCAGATGCGCAGCCGCCGTGCACGAGGCACGGTCTTTACAAACATAGGCGTTGCCTCCGGAGGCGGTTTCCCACGGATTCACCTCGACCGCCGTGTAGCCATCGAGTTGCATCGCCGATGCAGTGATGCGGTTGGGGTCATGATCGATGCGGTGCAGGTCGTCGGGAATGCCCGACATCTTCTCGAACCAGCGATCGATAGCGTCGCGCCACACAATGGCGTGGCCAGCCTGGTATTCAAGAAGGCCGAGCGTCTTGGCATAACGCTCGGGATCGATGAGGCCGTCGAGCGTTTGCCACTCGCGGACGAGACCAGCGGCTTCGTCGGCGCCACGGTAGTGGTCGTCGTAGATCGTCTGGATGACAGTCTTGCCAGTGCGCAGCCGATACGTGTACGGCTCGTGATGCATAAAGAGCAGCAGGTTGTCGGGGCACGTTTTGAGCGACGTATACATTGCGGCGACTTCCGGCGGGTACTGTCCGATGAAACCGGTGCCGGTAGCCACCGTGCGATCCATGCCCACCCCATTATGGTCGGCGCGTATCCACTGGCCCCATCCGTTGTCCTCCTGCGACTGCGGAGCCGGACCGTAGTGGGGCCCGGTGATATTGGTGAGGGTCTGCAGTCCGAGGGGACCGGTGTAGTGCTCGTAGATATGCCACGACGAGAGCAGCATCTGGCTGACGGTGCGGACGACTTTCGGGTCGTTGCTGAAAGTCAGTCCCGTCCAGTCGGCGGCGATCGTCTCGGCTGTGCTGTTCGGATTCCAGGCGAGGCGGCCGAAGCCATAGAGATTAGCCATGGCCAGAGGATGCGCCATCCAGTTGGTATCGAGGCCGACGTTGGTCACGCCAATGTATCCGCCGAGCGGACGATGAAAGATCCTGCCATCGACGATGTCCTTGAGAAGAGTCACACGATGGTCCGCATGCAGATCGAAATCAAGGTACGTCTTCCATTGCACCGGCAGAAAGACCAGGTGCCGCTGCTGTCCCATGTATTCCTGGGTGATCTGCAGTTCGACCGCGGAGTTGGTTTTCTGTAATCCCGCAAAGAGCGGCGAAACCGGCTCGCGCACCTGAAAATCAATAGGCCCGTTCTTGATCTGGACAATGACGTTGTCGGCAAACTGGCCGTCGAGAGGATGGAAAATGTCGTAGGCGGCGCGAGCGCGGTCAGCCTTCAGGTCATTCCAGTCGAGATGGTGGTTATAGACGAAGGCGCGATAAAGGACGATGCCGGCGTGGGGCTTAAGCGCCGCGGCGAGCATGTTGGCAGCGTCAACAGGTGTGCGTCCGTATTGGGAAGGCCCGGGCTGGCCTTCGGAATCGGCTTTGACCACTACGCCAGCGAAGTCGGGAATGGCAGCGTAGATCTCGTCGAATTTCGCGCGCCACCACGCGGCCACTTTGGGATCGCCGGGGTCGTACGTGTTGAGATCGCCGACAGCCTGCGGGCTGTTGATGGCCACCGAAATGGAGAGACGCACGCCCCAGGGACGAAACGCGTCTGCGATGCGGGCGACGCCGCGGATCATTTCCGGCGTGAGCATGTGGGGATCGGCGTTAACGTTGTTGACGGTGCATCCGTTGATGCCGACTGAGGCCAGCAGTCGCGCGTATTCTCCGGCGCGCGTGAGGTCACTGCGGACAGAACCGTTATCAAAAAAGATTGACCGCCCAGCGTAACCGCGCTCAATGGTGCCGTTGAGATTGTCCCACTGGTTCACCCAGCGAACGGGTGCCGCAGGGGATTCGGCGCCGGCCAGATCCGCGAAAGTTTGGCCGCCAGCCACTCCGGAAAGCACATGAAACGCGCCATAGAGAATGCCACGCGGATCGGCGCCGGCGATGATCCAGAAGTGATGGCCGTGTGCTGCGAGGGTCGAGACGGCGAAGCCTTCCGGTTCGAGAGAGGGCTCATGAAATTCGGGGAATGTGGCCTTGATTTCGGCGACTGTGCCGACAACCCAGGCGTCGTCGTTCTCGGGAACTTTGTCGGCAATGCGTAGCGTGTGGCGCAGCATAGAACCGACGCCGCGAAGAATCTCATTTTCGGCGCTGGCGCTCACCGGAGAGTTATCGAGGCGGACCAGGTTCGCCGGCAGGTCGCGATCGATGGCCGGAGCGCCGGTTAATGAGAGCGGTGCGTAACGGAGCCAGCCCTCGGAACCGTCTTCAGCGTGAAGAGTAAGCGGGCCGGACAGGCCAGCGATCAGAAGGATGGGAATAAGGATTCTGATGCGCACACACATGATGGATCGATTTGCCGAAGAGTCATTCTCGCAGATGCCGCCCCGAAAGGACGGCGAATGCACGATGACCAAAAATAAAGGCCGGGATGTCGAGAACTGGTCTCATGTTCGGAGCATCGGCTTCGATTGACGACATGAGCCCCGCTTCGGCGGCGGGCTCACACGTCTTGTCACCAGGCCTTGCGTTTATGAGACCAGTCGAGGTTCCCGGCCCAGGTTTGTGGTTGTTGCAACCTAGAACTGGAACCGGCCGCTGAACTGCAGCGAGCGCGCCCCCTGCGTCGGAGAGTAGCCAGGCCCGAAGCTGGTGATTTCACCGAAGGTCGAACTGCCAACCGTGGTGCCGGGGTTGCTGTTCAAAAGCGCGTGGTTGGTGACGTTAAACGCCTCGAACCGGATCTGGAACTGCGTCTCGTGATAAATGGTGAACGCGCGGAATACGCTGGCGTTCGCATAGGAGACGCCCGGCCCGCGGAACTCGTCACGGTTGGTGGTACCGAAGACCGGCGCGGTGATCTGCGACGGCAACTCGGTAGCGGTGTAGGTGGGCTGCGTTGGGTTGGCGAACGACGACGGGTCGAACCACAGCTTGCCGCCGCTCACATTGCTGGCTGCGCTGCGAGCGTGGCCGCCCAACTGATGGTAGGGCGCAACCAGGTTGGCATAGAGCGGCTCACCCGGAGCGTTGGCCGTGTTGCTGTTGGCGCTCACGGTGAAGGGAATGCCACTGATATGGCTGAACTGTCCGTTCAGCTGCCATCCGCCGAGAATCGCATTGCCCACCCCATTGCTGGCCCAGGCGTGGCCACGGCCGAAGGGCAGGTTGTAGAGACCCCATATCTCCAGGTTGTGTGTCTGGTCGTAAGAGGCGGGGGCACGGTTGCGCGTGTAGTAGGCGGGATAGTTCCAGGCCAAACCGTTCGAACCGGATCCAGCGCCATTGTCCTCGAAGTCGATCGCCTTGGAGTAGGTGTAGACCACGCCGAGCTGCGCGTAACGGCCGCCGGCGTAGGTGAGCTGCGACTGCAGGCCGTTGTAGTCCGCGCTGAACAGCGGCTTCACATAGCCAATGCCGCCCGTGTTGTAGCAAGTGAGATTGGTGGTCCCTGTGCACCACTGCTCGTTCACGATTTCGTTGGCGGCGAAGTTGCACTTGCCGGTGAGCCCAGTCGACGGATTGAAGTAGCCGTTGGCCATGCAGGGTGTGGCGCCGCTCGGCAATGGCCCGGAATTCAGGTACCCGGTCTGAACAAGTTGGCGCACATCGTGCGTTCCCACATACCCGACGTTGCCGACCATGCTCCATCCGAGGTCGCGCTGGACGAACAGGTTCCAGCTTTCGATATAACCGCGATGGAAGTCTTTGGTGACCGTGGTAGTGGCCCCGCTGACGGGAAGGGATGCGAAACCGGTGGCGTAGTTCGGAACGGTGAGAGCCGGAATGCCGTAGCTGAGAGTCATCGGCGCGTTGCCGTTCGTTGGATCGACGGCGATGGTATCCACGGCCGTGCCTTCATACTGCGGATTCAGATCCATCGGGAAAGAGTCACGCAGGAAGCGCAGACTGTCGGGATCCGAGGTCAAACCGCCGCCGGCGCGAACCACCGTTTTGCTGTCCAGCCGGTAAGCAAAGCCGAGGCGCGGCGCGAAGAATCCCCAGCCCATCGATAAACCGGAATTCTCCGGCTCGCCCCCCACGCCGCCTACTTCAACGTTGGCGCTCTGCGGCAAGTTCGGGTCAAGAACATACACACCAGTATGGTCGCGGTAGGCCGGAGGATACAACTCATAGCGAACGCCATAGTTGATGGTGAGTTTTGAGGTCGCCGTCCACTGATCCTGGGCATAGGCGCCGATCTCAGTCCAACGCACAGCGTTCGGATTGGCAATCTGGTGCGCTGTCGTGACCGCTTCGCCGGTGCCATTGTTGGGAAGGCCGAGGAGGAAGTCAGCCAAGGCGTTGTAGTTGTAGATCGTGCTGGCCGCGCCTTTTTGACTCACGTCCCCCGGCCCGAGGGTCATCCCGCCCTGGAAGTAGAAACCGCCGCGCGGGTTATTGATGCCGCTGCCGCTGGTGGGCTGGAAGTGGTTCAGGTCGAAGTGATAGTAAGTGAAGCCATACTTGGTGGCGTGCTTGCCCTTGGTCCAGCTCAGGTTCACATCGCCCGTGAACTGGTTGTCGCGGAACAGATACGGATTGGCGCCCTGCGCATTGCCGAGGGTGGCAAAGGTGCTGCCGCCCTGGATCTCGAAGATGGGTTCGCCCACATAGTTGGTGCCAACTCCGTTGGTGCCGGGAATCTTCAACACGTCGAGGCCGTAATCCCCAAGCTTGAGATCGAGCAGCGATTGTGCGCCGGTCACCTGGCGTGTGTACCCGAAATCCGCGTCCATCACCAGGGTAGGACTAAACACGTGACTCATGCCGAGGCCCACGTTCTGAATCCGGCCCGACGCTGCGCCAGACTGCCCGCCATCCAGAGCCGCACCGCCCGCGTTGCCCAGGGGCTGCGGGTCGAGGATAGAGAACGGCTCAATGCTGTACTTGCCCATCACCTGCGTATTCTGGGTCGGGATGTAGGTGATCTTGGCGTCGTTGGTATCGCGGTTGTAGGCGAAGGTTGCGGTGCCGAAGTAATCGTTGGCCAGCTGATTCGCCAGCGCCGTAGCATTGGGCGTGCCGACTTTCTGGGCTATAGGCAGCAGGTTCGCGATCATCGTCGAGGCCGCAAAAGACTGCCGCGACGCCGGGATGCAGTTGCATCCGTACTCCGACATGAACGTGGGACGAGAGCCAACCGCCAAATAGGGACCGGTGCCGTTTGGCTGCGGATCGTAAAGAGGATCAAAGCCCGCAACCTCTGAGAAGTCGCCGCCCACCATGGCCGCGTCCGGAATCGTCAGAGTTCCCGATTCCAGCTGACGCCGCGTGGTGCGTTCGAAATTGTCAAAGAAGAACAGCTTTTTCTTTCCCGTGAGAATCTTCGGAATATAAACGGGGCCGCCGATGTTGAACCCCCACTCGTTGAACACATTTTTCGGAATTGTCGGGGAAGACAGAACTGTCGCCGTATAGGATCGGGCGTTGATGGCGGCATCCTGGTAGTACTCCCACGCGGTTCCGTGGAAGTCGTGACCGCCGCTCTTGGTCGTGACGTTGATGGACGCGCCGCCGGCCAGTCCCTGCTCCGCGTTGAAGGAATTCGTGTCGATGTTGACGTTCGCAATGGACTCAGCGGGAGGCACATAAGCGATGATGTACGGCAGCCAGCCGTAGTAGTTCATCGCGCCGTCGATGCGCGTCGTGTTGCCGTTGTAGTTCATGCCGTTGACGTTGGCGGAAATGGAGCGCGATGGATTCGCAGCGGTCGAATTCTTTTCCTGCACCGCGGCTGCACCGGGAATGATCGTGTACAACGCCTGGAAAGTCCGTCCCTGACTGGACGTAAGCGGCAACGCCGACAATTGTGTCTCGGTGATTTCGTGGTTGACGTCGGCGGTTTCGGTTTGCAGCGTCGGTGCTGTATCGGTGACGCTGATCGTTTGATTCACGCTGGCCGGCTGCAGCGCCACATCGATGCGGACTTCCCGGTTAACCTCGACGACAACGCCGTTTTCGACAAACGCCGCGAAATTGCCGGTGCGCGGAACCGCAACCGCGTACGTGCCGGGCAGAACGTCACCAAAACGGTAGAGACCGACCTCGTTAGTGATGGCCGTTCGTATTTCGCCCGTGCTTTGGTTGGTCAGCGTCACCGTGAGCTTAGGTACCACTGCGCCGCTCTTATCGGTAACCGTGCCCGTCAGCGTGCCGTACAGAACCTGGCCGCTGGCCAGGGCGCTTCCCAGAATGGCAGTGATCGTCAGAACAGCGATGAGCCATCCTTTGGCGATCGCGGAATCGAATCGAAATTGCACCTTTGGCCTCTCCACCACAATTCCCTCCCTGAATGACCCGATTGTCCGTGCCCCAAATCAATCCCTTGGCTCTTGCGGCGGCTGTCTCAGACCAAGTTGGGCGTCCGGTTCCCTTTCCCGCGAATGCAGGCCCGCGAACCCCCCTTCCCGCTGAGCAGGGCATTTCTCGTCGGTTTAATATGCGACCCGAACTATAGGGGCGCACTCGGAAGCTTGTCAAGATGTTATGGGATGAAATGCTTCTGCCCGGTACCACTTGGTAATCGCCCTTTGGATGGACAGGAAGTGACTTCCCCGAGCCAAATCGATTGGTTCAATCCGTCACGAAGATGCCGGTTGCAGGTACCCGGGTGACGCTTTATGCCGTCTGCACGTGCAATGCGTCGCGTCCTGCCGATTCGGAGACCCCCGGTAGCGAATACGGCTGTTCGGTGGGAAGACGGCGCTGGAAAACCAGCGCTGCGGCGCCGCGCAGGCGGGCCACTTCTCCTTCATGTCCAGGGCGAATGACGGGCGGGCTTCCTGCCAGCATGAGGGCGGCCGCTTCCTTCTCGATCACCGGACCAAACCGGTGCCACGCCGGAGAAACTTCGCCCGTGATCAGAATGGTGCTGGGCGAGAGTGCAGCAATAATCATCCGCAAGCCGCGACCGATCCACGTTGCCTGCTTCTCCAGCGCCTGCGCCGCCGGCAGATTGCCCTCTTCGGCCATGGTCAGCAGTTCCTGGAAGGTGATGGCTCGCGCCTTGGGCTGCAGTTCCTGAAAGTAGCGCAGGGCTGCGCTGCAGGAGGCAAAGGTCTCCCAGCATCCGTTTTGTCCGCAGGCGCAGCGCGGTCCCGACGGATCGACAATAATGTGGCCGAATTCGCCGGCCATACCGTGATTGCCGGTGATCAGTTGCCCGTTGGCAAAAACCCCGGTGCCCACGCCCTCTGAGATCGTAACCAGCACCGCATCGCGCGTTCCATCGATGCGCGCAAACGTGAGTTCGGCCAGCAAAGACGCGGTTGCCGCGTTCTCCATTTTGACCGGCAAACCCATTTTTGCCTCGATCACTTTCTTGAGATCGAAATCGGGCCAGCGCAGATTGGGGGCAAAGGTCATCCGCTGGGTCGCCGAATCCACGCGGCCCGGCAGGCTGATGCCGATGCCCTCCGTCGATTTCCGTGGTATCGCGCGATGCATGCGCTGCATGCACTCCACGATCAGCCGCGTCGAGGCCTCGGGGTCGGAGGTCATGGGAACCAGCGATCGCGACAGCAGCCGGCCATTCAGATCCACGACGGCGACAATTGCCTGGCGGGGATGAATGTCGACGGCGATGGCCACCACATCTTCATTGAGGCCCACCAGTGTGGGCCGACGGCCGCGCGGTGCCGTCGCAACCGATCCTTCGCGCACCCATTTTTCGCGAATTAGCTGCTCCACAATTTGGGAGACGGTGCTGCGCTGCAGCCCGCTGCGCCGCGCCAGATCGGCCCGCGAAATGGGCTGGCTGGTGCGAATCAGCTCCAGCACGATATCGCGGTTGATGTGCCGCGCTGTTTCGCTGGAGGCCAGCTGAACATCCGTCAGATCGACATGGCGAATACCGCGCAAGTTCCTGGGTGCCTCGATGCGTCGAGTCCGCCCGCCTGAACACGACCGGACGTGCCCGCCCTTTCTCAGGCTTCTTTTCCTGCTTTTCCGCTGCCAGGCGGAGCAAACTATAACTCTATACTCGGAAATCCAAAGATTCGCCAGAAGTTCTTCGGAGCGGCCTCGATCCTGCCCGAAAGGCCTCCGCAAGCGACGGAGATCGCGGAATCCAGGCGGTCCGACCGTTATTGATTAACGCCGCTGGCCAGAAACCCGCCGTCCACGGCGAGGATCTGCCCGGTAATAAAGGATGCGCTCTCCGAGGCCAGGAAAACAGCAGTCCCAACCAGCTCTTCAAGTTCTCCATAACGCTGGGTGGGCGTGCGCAGCAGGATTTCCTGGCCGCGTAGTGTCTTCTCCAGAAGTCCGGAATTCAGGTCGGTGGGGAAAAAGCCCGGCGCAATCGCATTGACGCAAACACCATGGCGGGCCAGCTCGATCGCCAGCGATTTGGTCAGGGCGCCGACCCCGGCCTTGCTGACCCCATACGCCGCAACCTCGAAAAACGCGACGAAGGTCGCCAGCGACGCAATATTAATGATGCGCCCCCAGCCCTGGCGAACCATACTTGGCGCGACGACCTGGCAGGCGTGGAAGGTCCCGGTCAGATTCGTCCGCAGAATCGTGCGCCAGGTGGTCTCCGGGCATTCGAGAGTGGGGACGCGCTTCGTTGTACCCGCCGCATTTACCAGAATGTCGACTTTGCCAAACTCGGCCAGCGTCTCCGCGTGCAGCGTCTCCAGCGAACTGCGCTCCAGCACGTCCGAGCTGACCTCGAGCGACCGCCGGCCTTTGGCGCGAATCTCTTTTGCGATGTCGGCGACTTCACGAGTCCGGCGCGAGCTGGCCACCACATCGGCTCCAGCCTCGGCCAGGCCCAGCGCAATCGCGCGCCCGATGCCGGAGGTTCCACCAATAACCAGCGCAACACGCCCGCTAAGGTCGAATCGATCCCGTCTCTTTTCTGCCGTCATTGGTGTGTGCGCCTGGAGGGGTTCCACTCGGATCATGCCACAGAACGGTACGCGTCGTGGTCAGCATACCGCTGCGCGAAATCGCATCGCGACGTTGCGCGCGCGCAGACTTCGTTTCGCCGGCTCAGTGCTGCTTCTCACCCAGGACCGCCGGTATATAGAAGTGAAAGAAACGGTCCGAGTCGGAGTCGAGGCAGACCTGGGCATTCGGAGTTCCGGCAACCGGCCGCGTAAATCCTTTGTCGTCGATCTCGATGTGCATCGGCGTGGTCGGGCACAAGGCGGGGTCGATCGCCTCAGCAACAGCCATCGCGTCGAAGAGCGTTGGAGTCGGATTGCCCGTCGAGGCGCGCCACTCCTCATATAAGGACAGCAGCGCGTCGGTCGTCGGCGTGCTCTGGCTGAAGAGCGTGTTGCGCATCACCTCGTCGAACTTCAGCTGCGTCGAGTCGAGCGGCATCATCTCGATAGGCACGCCGGAGGTGAACAGCTTCTTCGACGAAGCGACGTCCATCACGATGTTGTATTCCGGCTCCGGTCCACGGTCGGGAAAATACCCCAGGTCACCGTAGCGGCGGTGGATCGATCCCCCCATCAGAACGACCTTCCTGAGCTTGCGAAATGTTGCGGGGTCCTTATCGATGAGAGCGCCGACGTTGCTGAAAGGCGCAATGGCGATCAGGGTGATCTGACCAGGGTTGCGTCGAATTGCATCGAGGGTGAAGCTCGTCGCGTCGGGCCATCCATTCGATGGCTCGGCCTCCAGCCGAGCCCACCGCGCCTGCGTAAAGGTGGACGCGGCATTCGTCTTTGGCCCCGCGACAACAGGGATTTCACCGCGGCCCATGGCCTTCAGCAGATGCTCCGCCAGCCGCGCCCGCAAATCCGTGTCACCCCAGGCGGTGGTCACGCCGATCACGTCGAGCTTCGGGCTTGAAACTGCAAGAGCCAGTGCGAAGGCGTCGTCGATGTCGTCGCCGATGTCGGTATCGAAGATGACTTTCTGCTTCTCGGCGGGCGCCTGGGCGTGCGCAGGCGCGCCTTGCCAGCCCCTCACGCTGAAGGCCAGGAACAAAGTGGCGAGCAGAAGCGCTCTCTGTCTCTGAATTGTTTTCATCATCTCCTCTATTTTCCGATGCAGAAGGTCGAGAATATCCGGTTCAGAATATCCTCTGCGGTGGTTTCGCCGGTCAGACTGTCCAATTGTCGCAGTGCCGCGTACAAATCCAGCAGCAGCATCTCGTGCGGAATTTTCTGGCTCACAGCAACCCGCGCCGCACCCAACCCCGCCAAGGCTCCGCTCACCGCTTCAAAGTGTCGCAGGCTGGTGAGAATCCCGGATTCACTCTCGCCCGCTGGATTGCGCACGGATTCGGTCAGCGTGTCGCGCAGCGCTGCGATCCCGTCGCCGTTCAGCGCTGAAGTGGTGACCGAAGGCAGCCCGAATTCCGGCGGAACGTCCGCGCCACTGTTCAGGTCGGCTTTGTTGCGGACCACCAGGGCGCAACGGCTTTCGAGCGAAGCGATCAGTTCGCGTTCATCGCCGCGGAGTGGAACCGACGCGTCCAGCACCACCATCACCACGTCGGCCTCCGCCAGCGCCTCACGCGACTTGCGAATGCCGATGGCCTCGGCTTCGTTTTTCGCCTCGCGCAGGCCGGCCGTGTCCACCAGCTCCACCGGAATACCGCCCAGTGAGAGCCGATCCGTCACCAGGTCGCGCGTCGTCCCCGGCGACGCGGTCACGATGGCACGCTCGCGCTCCAGCAGCCGATTGAACAGCGAAGATTTGCCCACGTTGGGCCGGCCCACAATGGCCAGCCGCAGGCCGCTGTGCACCATCCGCCCATGCTCAAACGACCGGCCCAGAATCTCCAGCTCGCCCGCAATTGTATCGATGCGAGTGACAATTTCCTGGTCCGGAGTGACTTCGATGTCGTCTTCGGCAAAATCGATACCCGCTTCCAGAAGCGCGATCAGCTCCACAAGCTTTTGCTTCGCTGGTTGCACCCGCCGGGAAAGCGCACCACCCATTTGCTCAGCGGCGACACGCGCCTGATACAGCGTCTGGGCCTCGATCAGGTCACGCACGGCCTCGGCCTGGGTCAGATCGATGCGGCCGGCCAAAAACGCCCGCTCGGTGAATTCTCCTGGCCGCGCCAGCCGCGCGCCTTTGCGCAATGCCGCGCGGACCAGCATTTCCAGCACCACCGGCGACCCGTGCGCCGCGACTTCGACAAGGTCCTCGCCCGTATAGGAGTTGGGGCGAGCGAAATATGTAACCACGGCCTCGTCAATCTTCTGGCTGCTCTCGGTGTCCACGACGTCCGCCAGCCGCGCGCGCGCAGGCTCGAGCGCGCCGGTGATTCGAATCAGCCCCGAGGCAATTTCCAGCGCGTGCGGTCCGGAAAGCCGCACGATGCCAATGCCCCCGCGGCCCGGCGGCGTGGAGATCGCAACAATCGTCTCCTGCGCTATCGATTCCCGCTCTTTAGTTTGTGGATGAGGCTGCACGGCGGCTGCTCCTGGGTCCTGCCCCGCGCGGAGTTCTGGAGCCGGCAAGGTTAGCGGCGTCGCCGCGGAAAATCGCTCGACCTCGGCGCGCTCTCGCGGTGCTCGTATCCCTTCGGATAGGCCACCACAAATCGCCGCATGCCTTCGCCCGAAGACGCCGTCTCCAGGTCGGTGTAGCTGCGAAAAGCCAGGTGCAGCATTCGTCTCTCCCGCGAGCTCATGGGCGCAAAACTGTAGGGCTGCCCTGTGCGCCGCACCCGTTCGGCGGCAGTCTCCGCAGCCAGTTTCAGCTCGCGAGCACGCAGCGCTTTGAAATTTTCGGCGTCGAAAGAAATCCTGTCGTGCTCCTCGTTTTCAAGACGAAGCACCTTCGCCGCAACATGTTCCAGCGCTCGCAGCAATTCGCCACCGCGCTGCGTCAGCAAACCGGCATCGGGGCCGGCCAGCTCCACATAAATCTCTCTCGCTTCAAGGCCGGCGGGATCGGCTGCTCCCGGTCCGGCCGTGATCCGGAACTTGAGCCGGAGCTTGCCCAGACGGAGGAGCATGTTCAGGAATTCTGCGATTTTCTGTGCGGCCGCGGAGTAATCGTCGATCGGCATCGGACCCTGTTGGTGATCTATTCCGACCTATTAGATCATGTTAGAGAAGCAATTCACCATGATTCCTGACAGCCCCATTTTATCGTTTTAGCGACCGCCCTTAGCCGCCTTTTTGGCAGCTCTTTTCGCGGCAATGGCCCGCATTTCCCGCCCCATGCTGGTCCGGTTCATCACCATTTGTTGCGCCACCCCCAGCAGGTTGCTGCCCGCCCAGTACAGCGCCACCCCGGATCCGATGTTCCACATCATCACACCGAAAATGGCCGGCATCATAAACGCCATCATGCGCTGCTGGCTCTGATCCATGCCCGGCGACGGCGTAAAAAACTGCGAGAGAAACATGGAGACAATCACGAAGATGGGCAGGATGTGCAACGCATCGGGCGCCGATAAATCCGCAAGCCACAGCCAGTGTGCCTGGCGCAGCTCGATCGCGTACATCAGCATCCGATAGAAGCCAAAGAGCAACGGATACTGCAACAACATCGGCAGGCATCCGCCAAACATGTTCACGCCTTCCTTGCGCTGCAGGTCGAACATCTCCTTGTTCATGTCCTGGCGGCGCGGATCGGTCGTCTTGTACTTGGCGTATTTCGCCTTGATGGCTTCGATCTGGGGCTGTATGCGCTGCATCTTGAGTGACGACTTCATCATCATGAAGCGCGTCGGCAGCATCGCCATGTTCAGAATCAGGGTGAGTACCAGGATGGCCCATCCCCAGTTGGGAATCCCGTGCGTGACAAAGAAGCGCAGCACCAGCAGCATGGGCTTGGCAATCCAGCCCCACCATCCGAAGCTGACAACATGCTCGAGGTTTTCGCCGTTGGCGGTATGGATCGTCTCCAGCAATCCAAGCAGCTTGGGACCCACAAATAGACGTGTGCTGTACGGTCCGCCCATGGCGCCCACCGCCGCGCCCAACAGCGGCGCCTGATCGACATTTTGATCGGGATGCTCGCGGTTGCGCGGCACCCCAATCGATTCGTGCATGGTCACCAGGGTCGTGTCGGCAGGTGTCGCAGGTATAAAGACCGCGGAAAAGTACAAATCGCTCACGCCCGCATAGTCATACGAACCCTGCAGCGTGCCGCCGCCAACCACCTTCTTGGCTGCGATCTCGTCGGACTTGCCGTTTTCCATCGTGTCGACGGTCGCCGCCGCGTACTGCTGCAGAACGGTCTGATCGCCCAGTCCGGACGGCCAGGCCAGCAACGCCGTCACCGGCGCGCCATTTTGCGTGACGGAAACATCGGCGGAAACGACGTAGCTGGAATCGAAGTGGAAAGTCTTGTGAACCACCAGGCCGCCGGACGCGTAGTCGAAGCTCAACGTACCAGGAGCGTTGATGTCCCCCGTCGCTGAGGCCGCGTACAGCACGGAGTTCAGCCGGCTCTTCAGCCCAGCGTCATAAGTGAAGAGCGACAGCGGCATCCCGAATTTCGCCGCCGCATCGTGATTCACCAGATCGAGCGGGGCCTTCTGGCTGTCGTCCTTGTATTTCTTCAGCAGCCACGACTTCACGACCCCGCCGCGATTGGTGAAATGTGATCCGGTACCAGTCGTTCTCGACGACAGTTTCGGTTTCATTCGCGGCCTGAACACTATTTGCAGCAGAAGCAGTTACTTTTGCAGGCGCAGACGGGGGCCCCGAGTCCACGGCGCTGCTGCCGTCTGCAGGAGCAGGAGTTGCGCTGTTCTGTGCGGTCTGGGATTTGTGCTGCACTGGCGCGGGTGTTTGCGATTTCTTCGGCCCGAACACCTGAAATGCAACCACCATCAGCACAAATAGAATCATGAAGCCGAAAAGCGACTTGTTATCGCCGCCGCCGCCCGCGCCCTGCTGGTTGGGATTTTGTATCTCTGCCAAGACTTCTGTTACCTGTTTTCTTCTGTGCGGAAATTCAGGAAATTGCCCGGCCCGAATATTCGGCGGGGGATTCGTTTCGCTTTGCCGGAACCGGATCGAATCCGCCCGGATGAAGCGGATGGCACCGGAGCAGACGGCCCACAGCCATCAGCGCTCCGCGCAGTGCTCCATGTTCGGCAACCGCAATCGCCGCATATTCCGAACAGCTCGGCTGGAAGCGGCACGCGCCCTGCGCTCCGGCCAAAGTATGGATCGCCGGCGAGATCGCAGTCTTATAGAAAGCGAGCGCTGCGCGCCCACCTGCTGCTCGCAGCTTCGCCCACGGCGTACCGTTCGAATTCACTTCGCCGCTCCCGCGCCGCCGGCCACGCTCGAAAAAATGCGGGCAACCTCGCGCTCCAGGCGCGCAAACTCTATCTCCATCACCGTGCGCCGCGGATGCAGCACCACATCCACGCGCGGCGGCAGTTCGCTCAAATGGAGACGCACCGCTTCTCTCATACGTCGCCGGATCCGGTTGCGTTCCACCGCGCCGCCCAAAGCGCGTCCCGCTGTCAACCCCACGCGTGGCTGCGCACCCGCCGGATCCTCGCTCGATCGTGCGCGAAAAAACCATGTCATGGATGGAGACGAGTAGCGCCGACTCTCCTGGTAGACCCGCTGATAGTCCGCGTGTTTCCGCAGACGGGCGTTTCGCCAGTCCAATCCTGCCTCCGGCATATCTCCATTCTTTCTCACTCGGGGAATGAAGCCGGATGATCTCCGATATCCGGCCGCCTCGCTGAAGGGAAACAATCTAATCGCGATAACCCGCGCTGACGGAAACACGCTTGCGGCCCTTCGCGCGCCGCCTTGACAGCACCGCGGCGCCGCTCTTGGTCTTCATGCGGCTGCGAAAGCCGTGCGTCTTCGAACGGCTGCGGCGATTCGGCTGAAATGTGCGCTTCGGCATGGAAAAATCTTGTCTCCTGATGGATTCGTATGCGGCCGGCTCACGCGCTCGGGAAACTCACTGAAGGTTCTGACGCGCAACCGCTTTTGCTCAGCCGCGTAACCGGGAAATACAACTCGTCACGGCAAGTTTTGAGTATATCTCATTGCATCTAAGCCCGCAAAAACGCGGCGCGCACGCTTTTTTCACCAGCATCAGTGCAACTTTCGCGCGCAGAAAATTTTCTCTTCACAAGCCGCTTCTCTTCGCCTCCGCCTGTGCTACTATCGGCAACGTTCACTTAAGATTTTTTCGACGCCCTGCGGTTGTCGGAAGAACTTTGACCGACTCTCCGATGCGTGACAGATCGGAGCCAACTCCCGGCCAGTACGGATTTGCCCTGAACACGCCCTGATTCCACATGCCAGGGTTTACCTCGGGCATTTTCGCATTTCGGTTTGCGGCGATGCCGGTCTCTTCCACTCCCGGGTGTTTGTCACTAGAGGATTGCGCATGTCTTTTGCCGTCACACCTACTGTTGCTCTCAATCCCTGGGTACAAATCCTCGCCGCGCTCGAAAAAAAGGTTAATCGCCAGACCTTTGACACATGGCTTAAGCCCACACGCTACAGCTACACCCGCGAACGAATGCTGTACGTTCGCATTCCCACGCCCGAGTTCAAGCATGTTGGCGATCGCTACGGCGACCTGATCCAGGAAGCCATCGAGAACCTGCATCTCGAATTCGATGACGTCGCGTTCATCACTCCCGATGAGGATCCAACGCTGCCGCGCGTTCGCGAGGACGGCGGTTTCGCGCCCAGCTCTTCCACACCGATTCCGCCCCACGGCAATGGAGGAGCGCCCGGCGCGCGCCAACAACATGGCGGCCCACAGCAGTCTCGCTTCGACTGGTCGACTGCGGCGCAACTCAACGCACGCTACACTTTCGACGGCTTCGTCTGCGGACCTGGCAACCAGTTTGCGCGTGCGGCCGCCATGGCCGTCGCCGAGCAGCCCTCCAAGGCTTACAACCCGCTCTTCCTCTACGGTGGAGTGGGTATGGGCAAGACGCACCTCATGCACGCCATCGGGCATGAGATGAAGTTGCGCATGCCGGCTGCGTCCATCTCCTACGTCTCCGCGGAAAAGTTCACCAACGAGATGATCAGCTCGGTCCGCTACGACAAAATGACCAGCTTCCGCGATCGCTTCCGCACTGTGGATCTGCTGCTCATCGACGACATCCAGTTCCTCTCCGCCAAGGAGCGCACCCAGGAAGAGTTCTTCCACACCTTCAACGCGCTGCACGACAACATGAAGCAGATCGTCATCGCATCGGACCGGCCGCCACGCGAGCTCGCCGAGATCGAGGACCGCCTCCGCAGCCGTTTCGAGTGGGGACTCATCGCGGACATCCAGCCGCCCGACCTCGAAACCAAGGTCGCTATTCTGCAGAAAAAAGCCGAGAGCGAACATCTGCCCACCCCGCTGCCGATGGATGTCGCACTCTTCATCGCGTCAAACGTCCGCACCAACGTGCGCGAGTTGGAAGGCGCGCTGGTACGCCTCATCGCGTGGTGCGGCCTCAATGGCCTCGAGATCACGCTGCCCACCGCGCAGCAGTGCCTGCGCCAGTTCATCGATACCCAGGTGCGCAAGATCACCATCGAATCGATCCAGCGTGCCGTGGCCGAGCAGTTCGGCATGCGCGTCGCGGAGTTGAAGCAGAAGAACAACTCCCGCGCCGTCGTCGTGCCCCGCCAGATCGCCATGTATCTGGCCAAGCAGCTTACCGAAGCGTCCTTGCCGGAAATCGGCCGCCAGTTCGGCGGCAAGCATCACACCACCGTGATGCACTCCATCGGCAAAATCGACGAGCAGCGCCGCAACGACAAAAACCTGAACAGCACCCTGAACAAGCTCCAGGAAACCCTGAACGGCTAGGGAGTCTCTGGTCTCGCGCGGAACCGGGGCTAAACTGTTCTCATGCCGCGTGAAGCTGTGCAACTTTTCCACGAAGCGCTGGAGCTCCCTCCAGAGGCGCGAGCCGCCCTCGCCGACTCCCTGCTCGATAGATTGGACACGGCTGCCGATGCCGATGCCGAGGAGGCTTGGCGCCGCGAGAATTGACGCGACGCATCGTCTCCCTGGATGAAGGGAGCGCCCGTCCGTTCCCTGGGAAGAGCGTGCATGCACGCCTGCTCCGCCGACTACAACGTTGAGCCAGCGCGTCTATTTCCACGAGGCTGCCGAAGAAGACCTGGCTTCGGCCTTTGAGTGGTATCGAACTCGAAGCGACGCGTTCGCGGCCGCTCACTTCCTTACCGACGTTTCACACGCAGTGCAGCGAGTAACAGAGTCCGCACACCAGTTTCCGTCATCTCGTCGGCACGGCCCGGCGAGCTTTACTTAGTCGATTTCCATTCGCTCTGGTATTCCGCGAAACGCCGCACGGCGTCGAGGTGCTTGCCGTGGCTCACGCAAAAAGAAGGCCGGGCTACTGTCGCAATCGAGTTAGCGAAGAATAGCGCTACAGCCCCTTCAGTCCCGCCGATACATAAATCTGTGACATCAGCGTGATGTCTCGCAGTCCTTCCTCGCCCGGCGTCTTCGGCTCGCGATTCTCCCATACGCACTCAGCCAGATGATCCGCCTGCCGCACGAAGTCCCAGGGATCCTTGTCCGGCTCCGGCTCGTCGATGTCCTGCCCGCCCGCGATGTGCGCAGCGAGGTGCTTGCCCTCGTACCCAAACGCCGGCTCCATCGCAATCCACCCCTTCGATCCGTGCACTTTGAAGAAGCCGCCCCCGCCGGTGTCGCCGCCATACGTTGTCGCGCAGCTGGCGAGAATGCCGGAAGGAAACTTCATCGTCCAGCCGTCGTTCTCCTCCACCTCAGCAAATCGCCCGTCCTGGTCAATCGTCGATGCGTTGGCCTTGATGTCGCCCGGCTCTTCGCCCGTGAGATACCGGCACGCATTCAGTGAATAGATGCCCACGTCCATCAGCGGCCCGCCACCAGCCATCTTTTTGTTCAGCCTCCACTCGCCAGCCTGAATCGGAAAGCCGAAGGCGCTTTCAATAATCTGCACCTGGCCGATGGCGCCGCTGCGGATCAGTTCGATCGCTTTCACGTGCAGCGGATTGTACTGGCAGCGATACGCGATCATCAGCTTCACATGATTCTTGCGGCACCCCTCGATCATCGCGCGGCAATCGGCCACGCTGGTCGCCATTGGCTTCTCGCACAGCACATGCTTGCCCGCCTTCGCCGCGCGGATCGTGTACTCCGCGTGCATCGAGTTCGGCAGCGCGATATATACCGCGTCAATGTCCTTGTTCTGCCGGATTTCGTCGAAGTTGTCGTAGCTGTAGATCGACGGCGACGGCACGTCGTACTGCGCCGCCTGCTTCTCAGCCTTCTCGCGGTGCCCGCTCACCAGCGCCGTGATCTTTCCCGTTTTCGAAAGCTCGACCGCGGGCATGAAGTGGCCCATCGAAATGCGGCCCAGCCCAACAATGCACCAGCGGAATTTCCGCCCCGAAGGAGCGCTCTCGCTCTGCGCGTCCACAGTTGGTGTCCCGATCCCTGGCAGTGCCCCGGCCAGCGCAGTCATCGCGCTCAGACGCGAAAAATCGCGGCGACTCAGTCTCATCCTCAATTCCTCCGCGCCCATTGTAGGGCTTTGTCAAACTAAAGAAGCGCCCGCGCAGCCACTCGCTATGTTCCCTCACCAGGCAATGTACGGCGATTTCCTCACCCACTCCGTGTTCGTTAGCTGCGCCAACATGAAGGTCGCAACATCGGCGCGCGCAATGGTCGTTCCATTTGCCGGCAACGCTTCACCGTCGACGCGATAAGTGCCTCTGCCGGGCTTGTTCACCAGGCGCGGAGGCTGAACGATCGTCCACTCCCTGTCGCTGGCCTGGATGCGCATCTGCATCGCGCGCTGCGCCTGGAACGGTTTCTTCAGGATGGTGCGGTCGAGCATGCGGGCAACAAACTGCATCGGCGTCGAAAGCCGCTGCGAAGCACCGGGCCACACACCCGACGCGCCCAGCACAATGAGCCTTCGCACACCTTCAAGCTTCATCGCGGCCAGAATGTGCCCCATGGATTCCGGCAAAAGTGTGTCGTCGCCGAGACCGCCGCCGAGGGCAGAAAGAACCGCATCTTGCCCCGGAATCGCTGCCGCAACCGCCTTCTCATCCCGCACATCGCCCACCACCACACGCAGCCGGTCGCCCCCGGTGTATGCAGCAGGATTGCGAACGAACGCTGTCACCTCATGCCCCTGCGCGCGGCCCTGTTTCACCAGCTCGCGGCCCGTTCCGCCCGAAGCCCCGAAGACGACAATCCTCATGGGGTCACCCCTCGCGTCGTTGGATGACCACGCTCTTGCTGGCGACTTTAGTTTTTTGCCCCCTACTGCTCGCGTAAAAGAACGGCCGGCTCCACGCTGATGGCTCGGCGCGCAGGAACCGCCGCCGCCATCGCCCCAATCAGCACCATGGCGGCAATCGCGCCCACCAGCACTGCGGGATCGAAAACCGTCGCCTCATACACAATGCTGGCCAGCAACCGGCTGCCCAGCGTGCTCAGCGCCAGACCGGCGACCGAGCCAATGCCCAGCAGCAGCATCGTCCTTCCCAGAGCAGCCCGCAGCACCTGCACCCGCTGCGCACCCAGCGCGACCCGGATTCCCATCTCCCGCAGCCGTCGCGCGACGGCATAGCTCGCCATGCCAAAGATGCCCGTCGCCGCCAGCATGCCGGCCAGCACGCCCAGAATGCCCAGGGCCACGGTGGCCACGCGCGCCGGGAACAGGACCAGAGCCAGCGCGTCCGGCCAACTCTGGATGGTCACCGGCAGACTGGGATCGATGCGGCTCATCATGCTGTCCAGCGCCGCGGCAATTTCCGCCGGCGGCCGGTTCGAACGCACCACCAGCGTTGTGCTGTTTTCGTTGTTCTGCGCCAGCGGCCAGAACATCGCCGCCCCCTGTGCCTCGGTCAGAGAATCGTATTTACCGTCTTCCACCACACCGACCACCTCATAGAGATCGGCCCCGTGTTCTCCAGGCTGTGCGAAATGACGGCCAACAGCCGCCTGCGCACTGCCGAAGAGCGTGCGCGCGAAGGACTCGTTCACCAGCGCCACATGCGAGGTGTGACTGTCATCGTGCCAGGTAAAATCGCGTCCTGCGATCAACCGAGTCCCCGCCGCTGTTAAGTACCCCGGCGAAATCATGTAGAACTTCGCCTCCATCGCGCTGTTCGAATTGCGAAAATCCTGCGTCCCCTCCCGATACACCGGCGTGCTGCTGCCTCCCGTGTTCAGCGGAGGCTCATCGATCATGCCCACCGCGGTGACTCCTGGAATCTGCCGCGCTTCCTCCAGCATCCGCTTCTGCACTGGGAACGCCGATGCGTCAGAGTAGCCGGCCATTTCCATATCGGCTTGCGCCAGCACCACACCTTCCGGCTGGATGCCGATCGGCGCATGCATCTGACGATTCATCCCTCGCAGCCCTACCAGGGCGCAGGTCACCAGCAACGCACACAACGCCACCTGCAGCCCCAGCAGCACATCGCGAACGTTCATGCGCCGGAAGGTCTGCGCGCTGCCCTTTATCACCTGCATCGCATCAATCTGCCAGATCTGCCGCGCGGTCAGCAGCGCTGGCAAGACGCAGCTTGCACAGGCGAGCAGTACGGCGATCCAGTATACCCGCGCATCCGCGGGCACCGTCACCTGGATCGGCAGCGTGGGGATCGGCCGCCACTGGCTCAGCATTTTCATCAGCGTCACCGACAACGTCCCTCCGATAATTCCGCCACCCGCAGAAAGCAATGCCGCCTCCGCCAGCACCTGGCGCAGAACGCGCCAACGACTGGAACCAATCGCCACGCGGATGGCCAGCTCGCGTCCCCGGTCCGCCGCGCGCGCCGCAAAGATGCTTGCCAGATTCACGCAAGCCGCCGTCAGCACCAGCATCGCCAGCCCCAACAGTGCGGCCAGGAAGCTCCGCGCCGCATCGCCGACCTGATCGCCAAACAAGCCGGCATGAACCAGACGAAAGCCCAGATGATCGTCGTCCACCGGATTCTGCTTTTGCATTTGCGCGGCGACTTTGGCCAGGTCGCTTGACGCCTGCGCCATCGTGACCCCAGGCTTCAGTTCGCCGACAACGAAGAGCCCGTGGTTGAAGCGCTTGACGAGGTAGTCGTACCCGTCGATCTGTTGCTCGTTGACCATCGGCACCCAGAAATCCGGCCGCAAGAAGAGTTCGGTTCCGTGGAACTCCGCCGGCGCCACGCCAATGATCGTGAACGGATGCTTGTTCAGATCGACCGTCGTCCCGATGATCCTCGGGTCCGCAGCAAAACGTGCCCGCCAGAAGGCATCGCTCAGCACAACGAACGGCGCTGAATTCGGCCCGCGCTCATCGCTCGAGTAAAACAGCCGACCCAGCTCCGGCTGTACGCCAAGCATCGAGAAGTAACTGCCCGTCACCTCATAGATCCAGCTTTTCTTCGTCGTGCCTCCGGTGCTCAGCGCCGCCTCATCGATCCGAAACGCCGCCATATCGCTGAAGGTCGAGTTCTGCGCGCGCAAATCCTGATAGTCGGGGTAGGAATGGCTGATGTAGCCATGCTCCTGGTGCTCGATGGTCCACAGCCGGTCGGCCCCAGCTACGTTCAGCGGCCGCAGAATCGCTGCGTTCATCACGCCGAACACCACCAGGTTCGCCGCAATCGCCGCCGTCAGTGAAACCAGCGCCACCAGCACAAATCCCGGCGAACGCCGCAGCCGCCGCACCGCAATCCGCACATCGCCCATCAGGTCATGCATCGCTTCCTCCACAGAAGACAAAGATTCCCGGAGAAAGTTCTGCACCTGCCCCGCCATCCCTCAAGAAAGTACATTCGTCAAAGAATGAATGGATTAACCCTCGGCACCATCGAGTCGGAGCGCTCGCGCCGTCCACAATCCAAAGCCACCGTCCAATTCCGGACATGCCTCAGCTGCACCCTGTGTTCTGCGTTCTGTGTTCTGTCTTCTGCACCCGGTTCCTGTACCCTGATCTTCAAACCCCGCGATGCTCCGACGCCCCTTTTTGCTCTTTTCCTTTTTCTTTTTTCTCCTGCCTGGCTATGCCGCCTCGCACTCGCAGGACACCGGCTTCCTGAATCGATCCCTCGAAATCAATGGCGTCCTCCATCGCTACGTCGTATATCTCCCCGAGAACTGGAACCGCCAGCAGAGCTGGCCCTTCATCCTCTTCCTGCACGGCTCCGGTGAGCGCGGCTCCGAGGGCATGGATGAAACGCAGATCGGCCTTCCCCAGGCCATCCGCCTGCATCCTGAGCGCTGGCCCTTCGTCGTCGTCATGCCGCAGGTCCCCTTCAGCCATCACTACTGGACCGATCCCGACATGATGGCCATGGCCATGGCCGCGCTCGATGCCGAGATCAAGGAGTTCCACGGCGATCGCGACCGCGTCTACCTCACCGGGCTCTCACTCGGCGGCTACGGCGCCTGGGAAATTGCAAAGTCGTATCCGCACCGTTTCGCCGCTCTAGTCCCCGTCTGCGGCGGCGTCTTCTGGTCCTACCAGCCAGATCGCTGGCGCGAGGTCAACACGCTGCCCGTGGAGTACGCACACGCCATCGGCCGCACGCCCACCTGGATCTTCCACGGCTCCGACGATCCCATCGTCAACCCGCGCCAGTCCCTGCTCATGTTCGAGGCGCTCAAGGCCGACGGTGGTGACGTCCGCTTCTGGGAGTACGCCGGCATCAAGCACAACGTCTGGGATCGTGCCTACGCCGAGCCCGATCTCCCCCATTGGCTGCTCGCCCAGCGCCTCAGCGCGATTCCAAAACTCACCGCCGCCGCCGAACAGATCCTCGTCCCAGTTCACCCCGTGCCGGCCAGAGTGGACCCCGCCATCTACAACGCCTACATCGGCGAATACGAAGACCAAAACGAAATCGTCGCCACGGTCTACCGCCAGGGCGACAAGCTTTTCTCCCGCAACCGCATCGGCGAAGCCACCGAGCTCCTGCCGGAGAGCGCAACCACGTTCTTCTATCCCACCGGAGGCACCCGGCGACTCACCTTTGAGCGCGATGCGGAGGGCCGCGTCACCGGCATCCGTTTCCGCGACGACCGCCACGAAGAATTCTGGGAACGCAAACGCTGAACTCCGGATGCCAGGGACGAGGCCCTTGATCGGCGTCCTACTGCCTGTTGCCTACTGCCTATTCCCTACTCCCTACTCCCTGTTTTTTCCTGTCCACTCTCGAACACCCATTCCCCCTTCTGGACAGGCCGCCCCGCCCAGAGTTCCTCTAAACCGCTGATTCCGCAACCTGGCCCATCCCCGCGTTTCGGCCCCCAGCGTGCTCCTTCCTATCCTGACCGGCCCCCCCAACTGCAAATCCAGGGGAACTCCTATGCATCCATCTGCGTACCAAACCAGCGAGGCCCGTGCCATGCGCCGATTCGCTGCCTTCATCCTTTGCTTCACCGCCATCGTGGTTCTTGGCGTCGCTCTTCCGCATTCTCACCGCCACGTGCACGCCGCGGCCGCAGCGCTGCCCAGCAACTGGCACAGCGGCGACTGCGACGACAACAGCAACCACTGGGGCGAGGCGCACGTTTGCCAGATGCGCCGCACGACCTTCGCTCTGCCGTCCGGCCACATTGGCGTCGAGACCACGAACGGTGGCATCGACGTCATCGGTGAGGATCGCCCTGACGTCTCGCTCGATGCCCGCGTCACCGCCTGGGCGCCCAGCGAGTCCGACGCGAACGATCTCCTCAGCCAGGTCGTCATCGACACCGACAACGGCGAGATTCGCGATCACGGCCCGCACACCCACTTCTTCAACCGCACCGGCTACAGCGTTGACTACCACCTCCACGTGCCGCGCCATCTGGCTGCGAACCTGCACACCATGAACGGCGGCATCGACATGACGGCGGTCGACGGCAACCTTCGCTTCGACACCACCAACGGCGGCGTCACACTGGACCGCGTCTCCGGCAGCGTAGAAGGCCACACCGTCAATGGCGGCCTCAATATTTCGCTCGCCGGCGATCACTGGCAGGGCGATGGCCTCCGCGCCGACACCACCAATGGCGGTATCGATCTGCGTCTCCCCGACCATTACTCCGCGCACCTTGAAACCGGCACCGTCAACGGCGGCATCAGTGTCAACTTCCCCATCACCGTCCAGGGTGAAATCAAGAACCGGCTCAACACCGACCTTGGCAGCGGCGGTTCAACCGTTCACCTGCAAACCGTTAATGGCGGAGTAACGATCAGCCACAACGACTCCACCAGCACGGACTAACCCTCCGCGCTCGGTGGTCTCGCGGCCCGGCTTTTCCACCACGTTTCCCCTCCCCCAGGCCCTCCCCCGCTCGTCCCCCTAATGAACCTCTTCGACGGCACCTGTGCATCACGGGTGCCCCTCCCGTCCCCGTCATTCCTGCCCCAAACCATCCTTTCCACTCACGCCGCACCGTTTCCACACCCCTTTTCGCTCCTCGCTGTGAAACCCGTGGACAAGCTGTGCCTGTTTTCACCTCCACGTCCCGGCTTTCCTCGTTATTCTCTTTCCCACAGCCGTCTTTTCTAAATCCCGCCGACGCGCCAAGCCGCTCCACCAGCGGTTTCCCATCGCCTTTCCACTTTTCCAGCGACAACGACTACTGCTACTGGTTTAAGTACTAAATTCAAAACCGTAGTAGCCGTCGCCATCCGCATCCCGCTCGTCCCCATCGGGTCCCGCATCCCGTTCGCACAAAACATCCGCGTTTTCCAGAGAGCGCATGACGGCCCTGTGACTCTAGAATGGAATCGCACTCTGTCTCCTTGCGGACCGCCGCCCCGCCTGGTGTACATTGAGTCCAATCGAAACGGGGGAAGCCACCATGCCGGCTGTCGAAGAGGAAAAATCCGTTCAGGGAGCGACTATGGAGATCACCGTCAGCCGTCAGGATCTTCTGCGTGAGCTCACCGCCACGCAAAGCGTCGTCGAGCGGAAAACCACCATCCCCATCCTCTCCAACTTCCTGCTCGAAGCTGACGCCGACAAAATCGTCATCACCGCTACCGATCTCGATCAGAGCATCCGCACCTCCTGCGCCGCCAAAGTCAAAAAGCCCGGCTCCTGCACCATCCCCGCCCGCAAGCTCTACGACTACATCCGCCTCCTCGGCGACGGCGATATGTCGATCAAGCTGCTCGAGAATCACTGGGTCCAAATTCGCGCCGGTCGCTCCAACACCCGCATGGTCGGCATGGCGCGCGCCAACTTCCCCCAGGTCCCTGAGTTCCCCACCGGAGGCGTCACAAAGATTCCCGTCGCCTCTCTGCGCACCCTCATCGCACGCACCATCTTCGCTATCTCCAACGAAGAATCGCGCTACACGCTCAACGGCGCGCTGCTCATCCTCAAGGCGGAATCCATCGCCATGGTCGCCACCGACGGCCATCGCCTCGCGCACATCGAGAAGACCGGCGAAAGCTTCCAGGGCATCACCGCCGAGAAGAAAACCCTCGTCCCGCGCAAGGCTCTGCAGGAGCTGCAATCACTGCTCGCCAACACCGAAGCCGAGCACGTCGAATTTGCCGACGACGATTCGACACTCTTCTTCCGCGTCGGCCATCGCGTCCTCACCAGCCGCAAGCTCACCGGCCAGTTCCCCAACTACGAAGCCGTCATGCCGCGCGACAACAACAAATTCGTCATTGTTCGCAGCACCGATCTGGGCGCCTCCATCCAGCGCGTTGCGCAGTTCGCCGACGAGCGCTCCGGCGCCATCAAAATGCGCCTCGAGCAGAACGAGATGAAAGTCTCATCCTCGTCGACCGAGTCCGGCGAGTCCGAGGACACCATCGAGACGCCCTACAGCTTCGACGCCATCGTCGTCGGCTTCAACTCCGCCTACCTCATCGACTTCCTCAAAGCCATCGGCAACGAAGGCGAAGTCCGCCTCGAGTTCAAAGACGCCCAGTCCGCCGGCCAGATGCGCCCCGAAGAAGGCTCCGACGAATACAAATACCGCTACATCATCATGCCGATGCGCATCTGACCGGTCTCCTGAACAACCCCCCACCTCTGTCATCCTGACGCTGAGCTTCGCGAGGCGGAGGGATCTGCGGTTGCTCTCCTCTCGCTGGAACCGAGTTCTCCGGATTTCTCGTTCGCTCACGGGCGCGACGGACCTCCGGAACCAGACAAAGTTGAAGCAAAATATCGCTCTAAGTTTCGTTTAGCCGGTGGCAACCCCGGTGTCGCGTCCAAAGCGTTGTCCTGCCACCAGCGCCAATGCTAAATTGGCAACGCTTCCCCCACATTCAATCCGGCCATCCCCCACCGGGCAGGAGAATCCGCATGGATACCGCCAACAGGCGACTGATGTGGCATGGAATGCTTTTGTTCTTGCTGGGGCTCTTCACGGGCTTCGCCGAACCGCACTTTGCCAATGTGCGCATGGGGCTGGCTGCGCACCTTGAAGGAGTGATGAACGGCATTCTGCTGGTCGCGCTCGGTGCCATCTGGCCCTATGTCCGGCTGGGGCGAATCGCACAGCCTGCCGCTTTCTGGACGGCTCTCTACAGCGCCTATGCAAACTGGTTCTTTACCATGTTAGCTGCCATCCTGGGCACGGGCTCCTTGTCTCCGATAACCGCACCAGGGTTCAAAGCCCAGCCCTGGCAGGAGAGCCTGGTGACAGCCGGCCTCATGAGTGTAGGCATCGTGGTCGTCCTGTCGACACTGATTTTTCTATGGGGTCTTCGCGGCAAAGCGTCGCAGCCCTAGAGCTACTTACGCAGAAACCTCGCTGATGCGAACCGGCCGCCGCTCGTCGCTCGACTTGCCCGCGGCCAGCGCCATCACCACCGGTATCCGGCTGTCAGCGCCAGTCACTTGAATGGGCTTGTCCTCAAGCACGGCTTCGGTGAACGCCTGGATTTCTGCCGTGAAGCTGTCCGTATACCGCTGCATGAAGAAGTTATACGGAAGATCGGAGTAGACCGATCTCTCTCCGCTGACGATCACCTGGTTCGGGTAACGGTTTTCGGAAGCGATCTTCCCTTTGCTGCCGAGAATTTCTACCCGCTGATCGTAGCCAAAGGTGGACTTGCGGCTGTTGTCGATGGTCCCAATCGCGCCCGACCGGAAGCGCAGCAGCACCACGGCAGTATCGAAATCATTCTCCCTTTCAAAGCCCGGATCAATCATCACCGCCCCCGCCGCGAACACTTCTTCAACCTCATCGCCCATCAGGAAGCGGGCCATATCGAAATCGTGCACCATCATGTCCAGAAAAATGCCGCCCGAGGGCCGCAGGTAAGCGAGCGGCGGAGGAAACGGATCGCGGCTCACAATATGAAACAGATTGGGCGTGCCGATTTCACCCGACTCGACCGCCTGGCGCACTCGCAGAAAGTTGGAGTCGAAGCGGCGATTGAAACCCACCTGCAGCTTCACTCCGGCGGAGTCAACCGCCGCCAGCGCGCGGTCGATTTCCTTCAGGCTGAGCGAAATGGGTTTTTCGCAGAAGATATGCTTGCCCACTTTGGCAGCCGCCACAATCAGGTCGGCATGCGTATCCGTAGGCGAGCAAATCGCCACCGCATCGATGGCCGGGTCCGCGATAATCTCTGCCCCTGAGGAGACAATCTTCGGAATATTGCAGCGGGAAGCCACCGCCTGCGCGGCTGGCTCCTTAAGGTCCGCGATCGCCACCAGCCGCGCCTTGGGCACGCGGAAGGCAAGCGTCTCAGCATGCACCGGGCCGATGCGTCCCGCGCCGATCAGTCCAAAACGAAGTTCGTTCTTCATTGATGTTTTGCGTTCTCCGTGTGATGTCCCATCCAGCATAGTGCGTCGATGCCCCGAGGACTCGCATGCTCCCGGATTCTGTCCGTGCGGACCGGCACCATATCGAGCAATCGATGGCCGCGTTCCCTCAATGCTTAGCGTGGACCACATGCAAGCCAGCGTGCCCGGGCGCAAGTCCCTGAACACCGCCGCCGAACCTGGACGCGATCTCGTCGTAATCGATGTCTTCGATGGCACAAAATCCATGCGAGCGAAGAATCGCTCCCATCCCAGCCGGCTCGAAACGGCTCACCGAACGTTCACCAATTTTCTTCAGCTGTTCGGTCCGTTCCTTTTCTATCTGCCTCAGCTCTTCTGAGAATCCCTCGGGGGGTTCCATGTAGTCGAACACCACCGCCGAGCCCTGGATGGACGACACATAGTCCAGGGTCCGGTCAATAGCCTCCTCGGTCAGATACGGCACGACCCCGAGCCACGTGAAAAACGCGGGCGAGTTCTGCTCAAAGCCTGCGGCCGCGAGCTTCTCTCCCAAATCGTCCCCCTCGAAATCCACGGGCACGAAAATCAGCCAGGCCGGAAGTGCGATTGCTGCTTCAGCCAGGCGCTCGCGTTTTCCTGCCTGTGTCGCCGGGTGGTCCACCTCATAAATACGGATCTGTCGTGCGCCATGGGGATTCCGCAAAGCGAACGTGTCGAGTCCGGCGCCAAGGATCACGATCTGCCGAACCCCTCTTTCCAAAGCTCCTGACAAAGCATCTTCCGCAATCCGGCTTCGCGCCGCGGTGAACAGACGTCCGATGCTCGCCAGGGGGTGCGCGTTAGCAAGCCCATCCTTTTCCTCTTCACGCAAAATCTTCAGGGCAAATGGGTCATTGAAGATTGCGCCACGATCGAGCACCTGATGAGCCGCTCGTTGCCGGGCGATCATCAGGGCCGTGCGGCTGGGTTCATCAGGCTTCATGGACGAGGCCTCCGTTCTCCTCCAGCGCTCGCTCGTACCGGAGCTGATCGCACGAGTGGCAAGCTCTGAGCAGACCCCTTTCGGCACAGCTCTTTTTTATCCTTAAGTGGTAGAAATTGTCGAAGCCGGTTCGACGTGTATGTAGAAAGGCAATGCAGCTCGAATCAATGACGAGGAGTGAGATGGATGCGTTTCATGATGATCGTGATCCCAAAGGGATATGAAGCGGCGGCCCCGAACACAGTCCCCGACGCGAAGGCGATGGCCAGGATGATGGAGTACAACAAGAGCCTGCAGAAGGCGGGCGTACTGCTCGCGCTCGATGGGCTGCTTCCCCCTTCCACCGGAGCGCGCGTCACCTTTACCGACGGCAAAGCCACGGTTACAGATGGTCCATTCGCCGAGGCCAAAGAGCTCATCGGCGGTTACTGGATCATCCAGGTGCGCTCACGCGAAGAGGCGATCGAATGGGCCAGGCGAGCACCGATGTCCAGCCACGAGATGATCGAGGTGCGCCAAATCTTTGAGATGGCCGATTTCCCCGCAGACGTACAGAAGGCGGCGGCGGGCTTCAATGACCTTCCCAACGCTACAGCCGCCAAAGCATGAGCGATATTCACAGGACGATCGAGGCAGTGTGGAAGATCGAGTCCACACGTCTCATCGCCGGCATCGCCCGCGTTACCCGCGACATCGGCATCGCCGAGGAGCTCGCTCAGGATGCCCTGGTTCGAGCTCTCGAACAATGGCCCGAGGAAGGCATCCCGGAGAATCCTGCCGCGTGGCTCATGACAGCTGCAAAGCGCCGCGCCCTCGACTCTCTGCGCCGCGGCCGGATGCTTGAAATAAAGCACGGAGAGATTGCGCGCGATCTGGAATTCCAGCAGCAGCAGCTCGGCGAAGCCATGGATCAGGCTCTGGATCAGGTCATCGACGATGACGTTCTTCGCCTCATCTTTACTGCCTGCCATCCCGTGCTGGCCGTCGAAGGCCGGGTTGCGCTCACCCTGCGCCTGGCCTGTGGCCTCACCACAGGGGAAATTGCCCGAGCCTTCCTGGTCCCGGAGAAGACCTTAGGGCAACGCATCTTCAGAGCCAAACGGACACTCTCCGAAGCCCATGTTCCCTTCGAGACTCCGCGTGGTGACGACCTGAAGAAGCGGGTTGAATCCGCGCTGTCCGTGGTCTATCTCATCTTCAACGAGGGATACACCGCAACCTCCGGCGACGAGTGGATGCGGGCGGAACTCTGTGACGAGGCACTGCGGCTGGGACGCATGCTGGCCGAGCTTCTTCCCGGTGAATCGGAGGTCCATGGTCTCCTCGCGCTGATGGAACTGCAGGCGTCGCGTACAGCGGCGCGCCGCGGACCCAAAGGAGAAGCCGTTCTCTTGTCGGAGCAGGACCGTTCGTTATGGGACCATGCCCAGATCGAACGAGGAATGGCAGCGCTGGATCGCGCGCAGAAACTCGGTGGTGGCGCCCGCAGCTACGCCCTGCAGGCGGCCATCGTCGCTTGTCACTCTCGAGCCAACACCGCAGCGGACACCGACTGGGAGCGGATCGTTCTTCTCTATGACGCCCTGCTGCAGGTCAGCCCTTCTCCCATCGTTGCGCTCAACCGCACGGTAGCAGTTGGGATGGCACAAGGGCCAGCCGCTGGACTGCGGGCGCTCGATGCTCTCGCGGCTGAACCCGCGCTGACCAACTATCATCTGTTCCCCAGCGTCAGGGGAGATCTGCTTATCAAGCTGGGACGCTATGCCGAAGCGCGCGAAGAGCTGGAACGCGCCATCGCCCTGACGGACAACCTTCGGGAGCACGAATTGCTGTCGAGAAAACTAAAGCAGGCGATGTTCATCGATTGACACAGAAAAATCCTGGGCCCTTTGTAGAATTCCGCTCAGGCCATTCGTCGACATCATGAAGGCAGGTTTCAGATCCACCTGCCTGAAGAACGAAACAGATTAAAAGGAGAAAACATGCCGCAATATATGGTTTGTAATTACCTCCCCGACGACTTCGACCCATCGACAATGACCGAAGCGACGGTACAGGCTATCAACGCCCTCAACGACGAGCTGGAAGCCGCCGGCGCTAGGCTCCTGGCTTGCGGCCTCGGCGCCGCCGGCCAGGCGAAGTCGCTGCGCGGGCAGCCCAGGGGCGAAGTGCTCATTACCGACGGCCCGTATCTGGAAACTAAGGAGCACATCGGTGGTTTCTGGATCCTGGAAGCCGCTGACATGGATGAGGCGCTCCAGTGGGCCCGCAAGGCTTGCCTCGACAGCCGGTCGCGCGGCGAGGTGCGCGAGATTCCCTACAGCAGCCTGCCCTCCGGCACAGCTCACCCGTCGCGCCAGCGAAAGCCGTAAGCATCCCCACCGCCGATAACGGCCCCTCCCCCGGCCTCGACAACCGTCTCCTCGAGCGGCAACATCCGCAGCGCGCTGGCGTGCGCGGTGCCGTTGACCTCTATCTCGACTGAGCCAGCGCTACCGCGTCGGCGCCGGCTGGGAATCGTAGTTGCCCAGTCGAATCGTTCGCGGCACGCCACACCACCTCGGCCACGTCCGACTCGGTCGTCACCGCGCCTGGCTGCGCAAACCCAGCGAACACAGGCTCCGCGAACGGTACGTACGCCTCGGGAATCAGCCCGGCCATGCGCGCCCCACCATTGCTTGTAAATTTCGTCGTCGGGCCGTAACCCGGTTCCACCAATTTGGCCTGCACGTTAAAGTACTGGAGCTCGAACGCGAGCGACCCGGTGAAACCTTCGATGGCCGCCTTGCTCGCGGTATACGCAGCCGCCAACGGCATCCGCGCCAGCGTCACGCTTGAGGTCACGTTCACCACCACGCCCGACCTGCGCGCGCGGAACTGGGGCAGTACCGCCTGAGTCAGCTCCATCACGCCGAAGGTGTTGGTCTCGAACACCTCGCGGACTGTGTTCATCGGCGTGGCCTCGAAGGCGCCGACAACGCCGATCCCCGCATTGTTAACCAGCACGTCGATGGGGCCACACGCCTCCAGCACAGCCGCGATGCTCTCGGACTTCGTTACATCGAGCGTTATCACCCGCATCCGGTCCGATCGGGGAAGGAGGTCTTCGCGCGGCGTTCGCATGGTGGCGATCACGTTCCAGCCCTGCGCGTGAAAGTGACGCGCAGTCGCGAGGCCGTAGCCGGAAGAGCAACCGGTAATGAGTACAGTTTTCATGGTGTTGTTTCCTCTCATGGATTCACGAATCGGACGATCTATGCCAACAGTCCGGATTTCATTTCGAATGCAGTTGAAGAATCGCATCGTTCTCCAACATGGGCATCGCACCATGGAGTGGCCGCCGAACCCCACTTTCGTGGCCAGGGTCAGTGACCTGTTCGCAGAGCGGGATGTTTCGAGGAGAAGCAGGCCCACCGTTGCCGCCCTGCCGCGATCGACGGTACTCTTCCGTCATGCGACCTCTTCGGTATTCCATCAACGTCACACTGGACGGGTGCTGCGATCATCGTGCCTTCATCCCGGATGAAGACTTGCATCGTAACGCGGTCGAGAACATCGAGCGGGCCGATGCCTTTCTCTTTGGCCGGGTGACGTACGAAATGATGGAGGCAGGGTGGCGGCAGCCGCGACTGGCTGCGGCGAGACCTAAGTGGATGGAACCTTTCGCCCGGGCGATCGACCCGGCAAAGAAGTACGTTGTGTCGAGCACCCTGGAGCGGGTCGATTGGAACGCGGAGCTGGTGCGCGGGGATCTGGAGAAGGCCGTGCAGCAGCTGAAACAGGAGCCGGGTAAAGGACTGCTGGTGGGAGGCGTAAAGCTCCCGCTGGCGTTGGTGGAGATGGGATTGATCGATGAGTACGAGTTCGTGGTGCATCCCAGGGTTGCCGGTCACGGGCCGACGTTGTTCGCGGGGCTGTCGAAGCCTGTCGACCTGAGGTTCGTGAGCCGGCTGGAGTTCGGCTCGGGAGCAGTGGCGATGCGGTATGAGCCGAGACGGTAGCCATCGGGCGTGTTGGCCCGAGTCAACCGTGCACGGAGCATAACCAAGCGCACGTCACTGAACGCCCCATCAGCCGGTTCATGAAGCCGCTGCCCGCGATGATGAAGCTGCTAAAGGATCACGGGGCTGAGGGATGATTGGTTTTGTATCAGCCGCGACTGCTTGCTGAAAAACTCGATCCACGAAGGGGCACAACTTCGTAGTCTTCGGAAAAATGCCGAACACGCCGCTTTTGTATCAGCGCACGACCTTGGTCGTGCCGTATAGCGTCAAAGGTAGCCGGGCTTTTTAGCCCCCGCATCAAGCTGTGAAGGGACACAGCTTCACAGCTAACAAAAGAAAAACGTTTTGTGTCAGGGCACGACTTGAGAGATGCGGAAACGCCGAACCGGCAGCTTTTGTATCAGGGCACGAGTTCACTCGTGCCGCAACAGTCGCAGAAAAATTCGGGCTTTAGCCCCTCCGACCAGTCTTTGAAAGGGCATGACTGTCTGTGGTAAAAGGCCCAAAATCAGATGGCCTTTAGCTCCCGCGGCTTTTGATCCATCGTTCACGGCGACTTCTTGCGCAAGCTGCTCAGTCGCGCCGACAGCCTATCGCAGCGGGACTTGCCCCTGCCGTTTTGTGTCAGGGCACGACCTTGGTCGTGCCGTATGGTGTCAAAAGGTAGCCGGGCTTTAGCCCCTGCGTCAAATGTGAAGGGGCACGGCTCCACAGCTCGCGGTAAAAATGTTCCGTGAGGGACACGACTTCACGGCTTGCGGAAAACCCCGGACCCCAGAAATCAAAAACTCCGCTCTTGAGACCAGGTTCACCCCACAGCAAGAAGCAGACGCCCCCGTCGCCCGATCGATTCTCAACGTGATTCGAACCTCTGCCCGACCCTCGGTAACCACGCGAGCCATTTCGGGATCCCTCCCCAGGTTTGTGTCAGGACACGACTTCACAGCTTGCGGAAAACCCCGGACCCCAGAAACGAAAAACTCCGCTCTTGAGGCCAGGTTCACCCCACAGCAAGAAGCAAACGCCCCTGTCGCACGATTCTCAACATAATTCGAACCTATGCCCGGCCCCGGGTAACCACGCGAGCCGTTTCGGGAACCCACCTCAGGTTTTGTGTCAGGGCACAACTTCACAGCCTGCCCTGAGCAAGCAGTGAGCGAAGCGAGCAGCGCGTCGAATGGAGCCTGCCCTGAGCAAGCAGTGAGCGAAGCGAGCAGCGCGTCGAATGGGTGCCGCAACAGTCGCAGAATAATTCGGACTTTGCCATGACAGTCTGCCGTAAGGGTCGCAAAATCAAGTGGGCTTTAGCCCCTCAGAGCGAGCTTTAGAGAAGGGCCATCAGCGTCCGGAAAATGTGGCAGAGGCGGTTCCCTCCGCGATCGCTTCGCTTTCCCCGATGTCCATGCGTTCGATGAGACCGTTGGTGATGGTATAAACGTGCCACACCTCGCGATCCAAAAGAACCTTGCCACCGAGACTCTTCACCAGCTGGTGAACCCTGACATGCGTCTTGCCCTCGCGGTCGATCACTTCCATCGGTTCCACATGAGGATCGACCTCCTGCCACTGCCGGGTCCAGTAGGCACGAATCTCTTCTTTCCCAACCGCGCGACCACCCTCCGACGGCTTGGGCCAGTCGACGTTGTCACTCATGAGCGCAAGGACGCCGTCAATGTTGCGCTGGTTAAAAGCAGAGTAGGCCTCAGCGATCAGTGTTTGTGTGTCCGCCATCGGTCCATTCTAAAGTGCGATGAGGCGAAAAATCCTGGACCCTTCGTAGAAATCGGGCCAGGCTATTCGTCGATAGAGTGAAGGCGAGGAGTGCGGCCCGCCGAAGACCGTCACGGGAGAAAATCATGACTCAGTATCTGGTTGCAATTCACCACCCCGACGACTTCGACCCGTCTGTCGAAGGCGAAGCGATACGCCGCGATATCAGTGCACTCAACCGCGAGATGATCGCTGCCGGTGTCAGGGTCTTCGCTGGCGGCCTCCAACCCGCGCCCAGGGCGAAATCGCTGCAAGCGCAGCCCAATGGCCAGGTCCTGGTCACGGACGGGCCGTATCTGGAAGCCAAAGAGCACGTGGGCGGTTTTTGGATACTGGAAACCGCTGGCCTGGACGAGGCGCTGGCCTGGGGGCGCAAGGCCGTGGTCGCCTGCAGGGCGCCGGTGGAGGTACGCGAATTTAACGTCCCGCCGGCCCCGCAGAAGTAGCTCGGCGCTTGGCAATGCTGCCGGCCTCCCGATAGTCAGCTTTTCCGAAGCCGGACAGATGAGTACCGATACACGCGTCCGTCCAGCCTTTCACCAACTTTCAATCACTTACAGTCCAATTTCGCAAATGTGGAAAATCTGTCAAGATCTGAGCCCTCAATCCAAAGTAATAACTTCTCATAACACATAACTTACCCGCCAAAATGCCTCGTCGATGTTGGCACTGTTTCTGTCTGGACTTGGTATTCTGATAATAGGGGGTAATAAATTTTCCCGACTGATAGGCCGCGCTCAAGCGCGGCCTTTTCCTTTGCCGATCCGAACCATGACCGACCTTCTCTCCAATCCGCTAAACCCCGGGTGCCCCATGCAAGCCTTCCTTTGGCTTGAGTGGGATTGCGGCTTGTTCCCAGTCACGCTCGCCATCGATTTATTCACACGCGCCAACCCGTCTCCCGCGCCCATGAATGAATCAATGGCATTCGTGACGCAACTGACTATTTTTCAATCAAGTGACCCATTCGCGAGCGCGAGTGATTCAATGACACCCGCCATTGATGCATCCACACTTGCCTCCCAACTAACTCCTTTTGAGAGAAATGCCAGATACTCCGTTGATCCCCTTCTTCTAACTGCCGCAGAATCAATCACCGTCCCGCAGTGCCAGGGGGAGGGGGTACCCTGCCACCCGTCGCAGAGCGCCTCGCTCGCATCCAGCACTTCCGCCCAGCCCACCAACCGTGCGCAAAAAACAAAGGAGGGTAATACCCGGCTTACAGTACTAAAACAACCGTGCAGAATGAAATACTTGCCGGACACCCTGGGGGGAGGGGGGTGGGGTCGGGCGTCCGTGTTCAAACCCCACAGCTCACCATATCGCCCAGGTCACGAACGCCGTCGTGCGCGATACCTTCTTGCGGTCCAGTGCCAGCCGCCCAAAAGGAGCGCCGGAACCAGCGGTGCGATGAACATACCGATCAGCCCAATCCTTAACCAAAACACGGCCACCTGCCCGGAGAACACTCGCTCCGTACTCTTCATCGGCGGCCTGGCCGCAGCAGATCAGGTTTCTTTCGTCGGGGTTCGGCCTCTCCGGCAAGGCCGAGCGGCGGCATTAAACTCTCGCTGTTTACACTGGATGGCATGAAGGCCCTGCTCCTTCGCGAATACAAGCATCTCGAGCTGCTCGATCTGCCGCAGCCCACGCCTGGTCCTGGTGAGCTCCTCGTTCAGGTCGCCGCCTGCGGCATCTGCGGCAGCGACGTTCACGGCTACGATGGCTCCTCTGGCCGCCGCATCCCGCCCATCGTCATGGGCCACGAAGCCGCGGGCATCGTTGCCGCCATCGGCGCGGATGTCACGAAATTTCACCCCGGAGATCGCGTCACCTTCGACTCCACCGTCTACTGTGGCGAGTGTCCCTGGTGCCTGCGCGGAGAAGTCAACCTGTGCGATCGCCGCCAGGTCATCGGCGTCTCCTGCGACGAATACCGCCGCGCCGGCGCTTTCGCTGAATTTGTAACCGTGCCGGAGCGGATTACGTATGCGCTTCCGGACTCCATGTCGTTTGCGGAAGCCGCCATGCTCGAGCCAGTCTCGGTCGCGTTGCATGCCGTCAAAGTCAGCGAGATTCGCGGGGGAGAAACCGCCCTCGTCATCGGCGCAGGAATGATCGGCCTCCTCACGCTGCAGGCTGCGCGCGCCGCCGGTTGCCGTCGCGTCCTCATCGCCGACGTCGACGCTACCCGGCTCAAGCTTGCCGAATCTCTCGGCGCCACCGAGACGCTGCTGCTCTCTGGCGACGAGCTCGCCGGCGAAGTTGTCCGCCGCACCGGCTCCGGCGCCGACATCGCTCTCGAGGCCGTCGGCCGCAGCCAGACCATCCAGGCCGCTATTCACTCCGTGCGCAAAGGCGGAACTGTCACCCTGATCGGCAATATCGAGCCGCAGGTGACCATTCCTCTGCAGGTCGTGGTGAGTCGCCAGCTGCGCCTGCAGGGCACCGCCGCTTCCTCGGGCGAATATCCGCAGGCCATCGAGCTCATCCGCCGCGGCGAAATCCAGGTTCGGTCGCTCATCACCGCCGTCGCTCCTCTCGCAGAGGGCGCGCGCTGGTTCGAGCGCCTCTACGCGCACGAGCCTAACCTGATGAAAATTGTCCTCGCTCCGCAGCCGGAGCTGATCGTATGAGCGACGCGCTTTTCGATCTCTCCGGCCAGGTCGCTATGGTCACTGGAGCCAGCCGCGGCCTCGGCCAGTATCTGGCGCGCGCCCTCGCCAAAGCTGGCGCCGACCTGATCCTCACCAGCCGACACAGGGAATCCCTCGCCGAATTCGAGTCGGAGATGCGCGCTCTCGGCCGTCGGACCCTCGCCCTCGAACTCGACGTGCGCGATCACTCCAGCATCGAGCGCATGGCCGCCCAGGCCGCCGAAGCCTTCCCGCAGATTCACATCCTCGTCAACAATGCCGGCTGCAATGTCCGCAAGCCAGCCCTCGATGTTACCTGGGACGACTGGAATCTCGTGCTCGATACCAACCTGCGAGGCAGCTTCTTCGTAGCGCAGGCTATCGCGCGCGGCATGATCGCCCACGGCTACGGCCGCATCATTAATATTGGATCCGTCACCAGCGTCTTCGGCTACGCCGGTCTCGCGCCCTACGGCGCCAGCCGCGGTGGCATCCGCCAACTCACCATGAGCCTCGCCGACGACTGGGGCCGCCACGGCATCACCGTCAATTGCCTCGCGCCCGGCTGGTTCAAAACCCGCCAAAACCAGGTCCTCTACGAAGACCAGGAGTGGGTCGACTACCTCATCGAGCGAATTCCCGTAAAGCGCCCGGGTGAGCCGCACGATCTCGACGGCGCTGTCGTCTTTCTCGCCTCCGAAGCCAGCCGTTACGTCACTGGACAAACCCTGCTCGTCGATGGAGGCATCTCCACCGGAGCGATGCGCGCCACCCCTGCCCCCAGGCCCTCGGGATAACTGGCCGCTTCACTCCGGCATCGGAACGGGCCGAATCTCGCCGAGTAAAAAGATGTAGCTCGCCACGCCCGCCACCAGATAAGCCGCGGCCACAAGGAATGCCATCGAGTAGGAATGTCGGAACCCTACAAAATATCCCGTCAGCGCCGGCGCCGCGATCCCGGAAAACTGGTTCGAGAGATTCATTATCCCGCCAACTGACCCCGCGCTGTCGCCTGGCGCAATGAGAGCAGGGACGGACCAACCCACCGGTGCTGCCGCAGACAGTCCGCCGATGGAGACGCTGATCCAGAAAACTGCCTGGATCACCGTGTGCGCTTCCGCTGCGCCGATAATCCCCAGGCCCAGTGTTGTGCCCGCGATCAGCACCGCCCGTCGCACCCGATCCGCGTCCCAGCCTCGCCGGATTAGCGCGTCCACCATCCAACCGCCGATAAAAAGATCAGTCACAGTTGCAAATAGCCACGGAATGCCCGTATAGAGGAACGAATGCGCCAGATCAACATGCAGCGCTCGGGACAAGTACGACGGCAGCCACGTGAGCAGCAGATAGAAAACATAGTTGTAGGACCCAAACCCGATGGAGAGCCCAATCACCTTGCGCCGCTTCAGCAAATAAAGCAACGGCACTCGCCGGTGCGACGCGCCCGGCTCCAACACCGCCTCGCCGATCGCCAGGTGCCTGCGCTTTGGGTCGTGGTAGATCCCCCAGAACAGCACGAAATACAGCATGCTGATTAGTCCAGTCGCTGCAAAGCTCAGCCGCCAGCCGATGCGCAGCAGCAGCAGGCCGATCAGCGGCACGCCAACCGCCGGCGCGAATTTGGCCGCGCCGTCGAAAAAGCTGGTCGCAAAGCTCCGCTCCCGCGGAGGAAACCAATATCCGACGGCTTTAGCGCTAGCCGGAAATGAAGGCGCCTCGCCCACGCCCAGCAGGAACCGCGCCGCGAAGAATCCGCCAAGACCTGGCGTCACCGCCGCGCCGAAAGATGCCACGCTCCACAGAAACGTGCTCACGCACCCGACGCGCCGCACGCCGAAGCGGTCCAGCAAGACCCCCGAGGGCAGCTGGCATAGCGCGTAGGTCCAGTTGTAGGCCCCCAGCAGCAGGCCGAAAGTGAAATCCGAAATGCCGAAGGCCGCGAACAGCGCGTCGTGCGAAACCGAAAGGTTCACGCGGTCGAAGTAATTGACCAGCACTCCCAGGCCCAGCAGCACGGCAATCGTCCACCGCCGCGGATCCGCAGCCTGGCCCTCCTCAGATTGATTCGTTGTGATGTCCGCCGGCATCGTCGCATACCATCTTGCCATCCGCATCAGCCTGGCGGCTCCTGGTTGCGATCGATATGATTGTTTATTTTTGGGTCACGCAGGGCCCCGCCCCAAAACCTTACTGGCGATGGCGCAGCTTGCTGCCCAGTCGCCCCACCTTTTGCAGGGCCTCAAACGCGCGCCGTTTCCACAGATAGTTTTGCACCATCTGCTTCAGCCGCGACCCGTGGAAATTCACCAGTCCCAACTCCGCCAGGTAGGCGAATAGCTGATGATCCTCTGCGCCAGGCTTGCCAATCGAGGTGCCACGAAAGATGGGGTTGTCGCGATGCATCACCCGCGTCGCCTCGAACAAGTATGCCTTCGGATTGGTATTCGGCCGACCGTAGTAGTCGAAATACGGTCCATCCTGGACGCGAACGCCAGGATGAATAAATCCTTCAATCACGATTTCCGACTGCGCCGGAACCTCAAGGTGCCCGCACTGGATCAGCTCCACGGGCTTCTGTTCCAATGCGCCGGCCAGCTCGAATTCGTTCATGCCCTGCGGGCAAGAAGCGCCACCTGCGATCACCGTAGCCTCCGGCGCCCCAATCGCCACCGCCACCGGCAGCTCTTCGCCTTTGGCCTCCGCCTTCGCCAGATGCTTGCCAAGGCCGCTGTTTTCCGACGCGCTGATCGTCGCCCGCTTCGATCCCATTACCTGCATCCGGTAAACGCCGGCGTTCAGCTTGCCCGTCTCCGGATCGCGTGTGATGTTCAGGTGCCAGGTCCCGATGTACCGCCCCACGTCGTATTCGCTCCAGTGCGGAACCGGAAATTCGAGAAAGTCGAGTACGCTGGCCGGCACCACGTTCTCCATCACCGGACCGGTGATGACGCGTTTCGGCTTCACGGGGTGGCCCAGCCTGCGCTTCGAGTCCGCGATCAGCTCCTCCAGCGGGGTTCGCGGATCGAACCCCAGCGCTACCGAGATGCCCCCGAACGAGATCAGCCCGTTTGTGAAGACGCGATGCCCCGGATAGCCTTTGACGTTCTCGAACAGCAGCGGTTTGCGCCGAGCGCGCGTCCAGCGTCCAATGGCGAACTGCCAGTCGACGCGTTCGCGGATTCTAACCAGCCGTCCCGCGCGTTCGAGCGCCGCGAGAAAGCCGCGCAGATCCAGCGCTCCTCCTGGCTGAGTGGGGGCCAGCGGATCGAAGTTGTCGACAAAAATGGACGAGTATTCGCCTGGGGCAGATGTTTCTGTCCCGGAACCTTCGGGTTCGAGGCTGGGGACCTCGGACTCAAACGGCTCCTGTTTCGTTTTCCAGAGAAGCTCCTTCACCTGATAGCAGCCAGCGCTTCCTCCAGAACGTCTGCCTCAACCTTCGGGTATTCGGAGCGGCTCTTCTGCTCCAGCAACTCCGCAGCGCGCTTGGCGAAATACGTAATGATCAGATCCGCACCCGCGCGCTTCATTGAGGTCAGTGCCTCCAGCATGATTGCGTCGCGGTTCAGCCGTCCCATGCGGGCCGCCGCGTCGATCATCGCGTATTCGCCACTCACGTTATAAACCGCCAGCGGCATGTGAAACTCATTTTTGGCCCGGGCCACGATATCCAGATAGAACAGCGCTGGCTTCACCATTACGATGTCCGCGCCCTCCTGGATATCAAGCGCGATCTCGCGCATCGCCTCATCCGCGTTGGAGTAGTCCATCTGGTGCGTGCGTTTGTCCCCGAAGGCTAGCGTCGAATTTGTGCCCTCCTTGAAAAAGGGATCGTAGAGCTTCGAGGCGTACTTTGCGGCGTAGGCCATAATCGGCAGGTTGTGGAATCCGCGCTCATCCAGCGCCGCGCGCATTGCGGCAATCTGGCCATCCAGCATGGCCGCCGGCGCCACAATGTCGCTGCCTGCTTCCGCATGCGAAACCGTTATTTTCGTCAGCAGCTCCAGCGACGAATCGTTGTCGAGATAACCATTCTTGATGAAACCGCAGTGGCCGGTCGTCGTGTATTCGCAGGCGCACACATCGGTGATCACCACCACGTCCGGGTATACGTGCTTCAGCGCGCGCACCGCCTGTTGCACGATGCCGTCGTGCGCGTACGCGCCACTGGCCTGTTCATCTTTCGCAGCCGGCAGGCCAAACAGGAGCACAGCTGCGATGCCCAGGTCACGCACTGAACCCACTTCCTCAACCAGTTCGTCGATCGAAAGGTGATAATTCCCCGGCAGAGATGGAATCTCCTGGCGGATTCCCCGTCCCGGCACCACAAACAGCGGCAGGATGAATTTGCCGGCTGAAAGTTCGTTTTCGCGAACCAGTCCGCGGATGCGCTCGCTCTGGCGAAGTCTTCTCATTCTCTGTGCCGGAAATCCCATAACCGCTCCTATCGGGTTGCAGCTTCCGCCGCCGCTTGTACTTTCCGTTTGCGAAGGTAGAAAGGCAGGATTTTCCCGCTCCTCGTGGTCACTGGATCGTCCCGCTTTACCTTCAAAATGCCGGATTGGCGCCACATCTCCACTCCCGACTGCGCCCACGATTCCGGACTGTCCTCACCCCGCCGCAGCAGAACCATAAACTTGTCAACAACCGCTGCTTCGTCAATTGCACCCACGCGCGGACTCACCAGCAGCTGCAACCGTGTGAGCCCGTCTGTGTTTTCCTGTTCCACCAGCTGATAATCCGTACTGCGCCCGCCGAAGGCCTCCGGCAGGTCCTTCTCGATGATCCGCACCAGGTCCGTATCGATGAAGGTGACGCCCTCGCCGGTGAGCTTTTCGTAGCTGCCAATGTTGCCCAGTGTCGTGTCGAAACCCAGTTCATTGAAGGCGCAATGGCACTGTCCCGTTTCGATCGTGCCGTAATCGCCCATGCCCACGTTCAGCAGCAGTTTGGGCGACTCATACAGCAGACTGGTGAACAGATACGCGTCCAGGCTCAGTTCAAAATTCGGCACTGCCTGCCGGTGCGTGATCACCGCGGTAGTGTCCTTATACAGGTGGCAATGATCGCTGTTCGCGTGTGGTTCTCCGCATCCGGCAGCAATCACCCCGGCCTCGGAGATTCCGTACACCGGCACCGTCGATCCGCCCACCGCCTCAATCTCGCGCTTCTTCTGGTGCGTCAGCGGCTCACCTGTTACCAGGAATTTCGCGCCCTTCAGGTTCAGTCCCTTTTCGGCTGCCGCATTGCACACGCGCACCGCCGAGGCCGCAAAGGTGTACACGACGCAGCGCGGATTCTCCTCGAGTGCGTGCGCCGCCCATTGCGCGATGCGCTCCGCATCCTGAAGACCGGCGTACTCGGGCTCCGCCAGCGGATGACCGGACAGGCGCTGCATCACGAAGATCGTGCGCGTCCCGATCCGCTTTTCCCAGTTCACGTGTACCTGATCTTCGGCCACCTGCGAAAACCACTTCTGCACCGGGTTTCCGATATGCGCAAAGCGCAGGCTCGAATTAATCCCTGGTGCGCCCGGAAAGACCGGGAACCAGTTCGCGATCGGCGCCGTCAGACACCCATGCAGATCCAGCAGGAAGGCGTCGTACAGCGAGCGCTGATGCAGATAGTCAAAGTCGATCCGGATTCGCGTTCCCGCACTGCGCGTCGCCCCGCTGCGTACTTCATAAGCGGCCTTGAGGAACGGGTTGTCGAACATGCTTTCGTTGCAGTAGAGCGTCAGCCCGTTCCGCTCGACCGGCGTCTTGCCCTTGAACTCGTCAACGGTGAAGTAAATGCCCTCGTCCTTCAGCGCGTGCAGGCATCCTTCCAGGCCATCTTTCGCAACCCACGACCGGAGATCGTCAATCCCAATGCGCTTGGCTGCCAGCAGCGGCAGGTAAGGACTCGGCCGGTAATCGAAGATTCCCTGTTGCGCCAAATGCAGAAAGTTCTCTTCGCGATCCACGATGCGCTTCTTCAGCAGCGTCCGGGCCATCGTGATCGCCTCATCGGGCTCAATGCGCGCTTTCGCGAACTTTCGAAGCCCATCGATAAAACGGTAGTATTTGCGCAACCGGGCAGCTCCTTCAGAATCAGCAAGACCGCTCCGGCGAGAGCCTAGGGAGCACACGAGGGGCCGGGGCGGCGAATCCTAACAGAGGGGGAGAAAGCTGAGACCGGCGCCAGCGGAGTCGCGTCGCACCCAACTGGCCCATCTTGTGCCAGTTATAGCGAATTTTGCTGTGAGCGCCGTCACCAGAGCGGAGCGGCAGACTACAACTTTCCGGGAACTCCCCGTGCCCCTTATCCGCATATAACGCTGGTTACGCGGTTACTAAAAGGAATTACAAGCGGGGAAACAGGCCTCTTAAGCCTGCTCGAGCCCAACACTGCCTGCCTTACCGAGCCGCGTTCAGGATCGCCCCCGCGATCGCGCCCAGGGGCATCACCTTATCCACCGCGCTTAGTTTGATCGCTTCCTTGGGCATGCCGAACACCACACACGTCGCCTCGTCCTGCGCAATCGTCTTCGCTCCCGCCTGTTTCATCTCCAGCATCCCGCGCGCCCCATCGTCACCCATTCCGGTCAGGATCACCCCCACCGCGTTCGGTCCCGCGTAACGCGCCGCCGACCGGAACAGCACATCCACCGACGGCCGGTGCCGGCACACCAGCGGCCCCTCTTTCACCTCCACGTAATAGCGCGCACCGCTCCGCTGCAGCAGCAGATGATGATTCCCGGGCGCAATCAGTGCTCGCCCACGCAGCACCGAGTCACCGCTTTCGGCCTCCTTCACCGTAATCGCGCACAATCCATCCAGCCGGCCCGCAAAGGCCCTCGTGAACAGCTCCGGCATGTGCTGCACGATGACGATCCCCGGCGTGTCCGGGGGCAGCGTTTCCAGCAATGTCTTGAGCGCTTCCGTTCCTCCCGTCGACGCCCCAATCATCACCACGCTCTCGGTCGTCTTGGCCATAGCGCAGGCTCCCGGCGCCAGAACTGCATCTGCCGTCAGCTTTGGTTCCACCAGGTGCTTCGGGCTCAGCGGCCGCAGTTTTGCCCCCGCCGCAGCCTTCACCGCGTCGCAGATGGTCGTGCGCGATTCTTCGAGGAACTGCCGCACCCCGAGCCGCGGCTTGGTCACAATCTCCACCGCGCCGTTTTCCAGCGCCTCCATCGCGCTGCGCGTCCCCTCCTCGGCCAGGCTCGAACAAATCACTACCGGGATCGGGTGCTGCGTCATAATCCTGCGCAGAAAGGTCAGCCCGTCCATGCGCGGCATCTCGATATCCAGCGTGATTACATCCGGCACCCGTTCGGCAATCTTTTCCGCCGCCGCGTACGGATCGCCTGCCGACCCAATCACCTCGATCTCCGGATCCCCGCTCAGCACGTGGGTTAACGCCTGGCGAACGACCGCCGAATCGTCGACAATCAGCACTCGTACTTTCGCATTCCCCACCCCGCCACCTCTTCGTCCGGCCTCTCCGCTCAGCCCAGCAGCCGCAGCCGTACTTCCCCCGTCGCCGTGTAGAAATCGATATGGAACCCCGACGGACCGCCCAGCCGTGACGCGGCCACGCTGAACCCCTCCGCGCGCAAAACCTCCAGCGCCCGCTCGCGGTTCAGCCGGCCCACCGTCGGACGCGACCCCTCCGTCTCCGTCCGCAGCACATCCGCCCCACCGAAGACCTTTATCTCCACGTCCCGCCTCATCGCACCCAGCGCGTCAAACTGCGCCGCCAGATCCCGAATCGCAAAGTCCACATAGCGTCGCGCTGCCGCAAGGCAAAGACTCGGCTTTCCCTGCATTTCTTCCGGATGCAGGGGCAGCATGGGGTGGCACAGCGCGCTGATCTCCAGTCCCGCATGCCGGAAGGTCACCCCCACGCACGATCCCAGCAGCGTGTGCAGAATCGCCGGTCCCCGCACCAGGTGCGACTCCCCCGGCTGCACGTACACCTCCGGCCACGCCTCAGATGCGGCCATCGACCCTCCTGTATAGCGCCGGGCCCATCGGTTCCAGCGGAAGCCCCATGTCGTGCAGTGCCTCGGAATGCCCCACAAACAGGTACCCGTCGGGCACCAGCGAATGCGCCAGCTTCCTCAGGATCTTCGCCTGCGTCGGCCGGTCGAAATAGATGATCACGTTGCGGCAGAAAATCGCGTCTGCCTTTTGTTCCAGGCCGTAGTTGTCGTCCATGAAATTCAGCCGCCGGAACTCCACCAGCTTCCGCAGTTCCGGCGCCACTCGCACCCGCTCCGAGGCGCGGTCGCGGCTGCGCAGCACATACTTTCGTCGCATCGTTTCCGGCAGAGGCTCCACGTCCTCGCCCGCATAAACTCCCAGCTCCGCTTTCTCCAGCACCCGCGTCGAAATATCCGTCGCCAGAATCCGAAAACGAAACCCGGCGTGCGCCTCCGCATACTCGCTCAGCACCATCGCCAGCGTGTACGGTTCCTCGCCCGACGAACAGCCCGCGCTCCACAGCAGCAACTGCCTTCCACCGGCCTGGGCCGCCAGCTCCGGCAGAGCTTTGCTGGTCAGAACCTCGAAGTGCCGCGGCTCTCGAAAGAAATCTGTCTTGTTCGTCGTTACCACATCGATGAAACGGATCTTCTCTTTCCGTTGCCCTTCTTCTCCGAACAGGTGCTCGCAGTAGCCCCGGTAGGTGTCGATGTTCAGATCCCGCAGCCTCTGCCGCAGCCTGCCTTCGAGCATCGTCTTCTTCTCTGCGCTGAGGCAAATGCCGAACTCCGCCTGGATGAAGTTGCGCAGCCGGTCGAAATCCCGCGTGGAGAGAGTCTCTTCGTGTGCACTCATCGTGGTTCCGGGGCGCAGGGCTCTGCGCCCCTTCTCCTCACGCTGCCGCTTCTGCAGCGGGTTTGCCGGCGTCCATGCCTCGCACCGCAGCCATCTCCTCGGCCGAAAATACCCGGTCGATGTCGAGGATCATGATGAACTGCGCGTCCCGCTTGCCCATGCCGCGAATAAAGTCGGTCCGGATCTGCGTCCCGATCCTCGGTGCCGGCTGAATCTGATCCGGCTCCAGATCGATCACCTCTTCCACCGAATCGGCCAGCGCCCCAATCACCGTCGCCTCGCCGTCCAGCATCACCTCCACCACCACGATGCAGGTGTTGCGCGTGCTCTCGGTCTTCGACATCTCGAAGCACAACCGAAGATCCACCACTGGCACCACACTGCCCCGCAGATTGATCACTCCCGCCATGAACTCCGGCGTTCGCGGCACCGAAGTGATTGCCGTCAGGTCCAGCACCTCCCGTACCTTGGCCACATCGGTGGCGAAAATCTCATTCCCCAGCCTGAACGTCAGATACTGACGCGTCTCCGTAATTTCGCTGACCATCCTCAAACTCCTTTCTCGAGCCGGTGCGCGGAGCGCAGCTCGCGCCCCGCCGTTCACCCCGGGTTAATACCGCTCGAACTCGCCGTCCAGCGCGTCGTCTTTTTTCCGGTCCTCCATGCGCAGTTTCACGCCGGCTTTGGCCAGCACTTTGGTGCGCAGCCCGCCATCGTGTCCGTTGCCGTTTGCTGAGGAAGTTTCGGCATGGCCGTTGTGGCCAGCCGCCGCGGACTTCGCTCTGCCCGCGCGCGCCGGCTCTTCCTGGGTCTTGAAGAAGCCCAGTGCGCTCACCAGCTGCTCGGACTGGCCCGTCAGCTCTTCGGTCGTTGAAGCCATCTCCTCGGCCGCCGAAGCGTTCTGCTGGATCACCTGCTCCAGCTGCTGCAGCGCCTTGTTGATCTGCTCGGCGCCGGTGTCCTGCTCCTTGCTGGCCGCCGTGATTTCCTGCACCAGTTCCGCAGTGCGCTGGATATCCGGCACCAGCTTGTTGAGCATCTCCCCGGACTTTTCCGAGACGTTCAGCGTCTTGGTCGACAGCTGGTTGATCTCCCCGGCCGCCTTCTGGCTGCGTTCCGCCAGCTTGCGTACCTCGGCCGCCACCACGGCAAACCCTTTGCCGTGTTCGCCCGCCCGCGCCGCTTCGATCGCCGCGTTCAGGGCCAGCAGGTTTGTCTGCCGCGCAATCTCCTCGATGATCGAGATCTTGCTGGCGATCTCCTTCATCGCGGCCACCGCTTCCATCACGCTTTGTCCGCTTTCCTGCGCGTCTTTGGCGGATTTGTTGGCGATCTTGTCGGTCTGCTGCGCGTTATCGGCGTTCTGTTTGATGTTGGAAACCATCTCCTCCATCGACGACGAGGCCTCTTCGGCCGCCGCCGCCTGGGAGCTGGCTCCTTTGGACACCTGCACCGAAGCCGTCGAGATCGACTGGCTGGCCGACGCCACCTCACCGGCGATCGTGCGGATTTCCCCAACCGTCTGCGTCAGGCCCATCACCATCGCCTGCAGAGCCTGCATCAGCTTGTCCTCGGCCGACCGCTCCTTCAGCGTCACAGTCAGGTCACCGTGCGCGATGTTCTCCGCCGCTGCGGTGACATTGTGCATCGCCGCGATCAGCGTGTTCAGGTTGTTCTTGATCTGGTTGAAGTCACCCTTGTACTCGTCGGTGATAACCGGCGGAATATCGCCCTTGCTGATCGAATCCACGTAGCCCGCGGAAAACTGCAGTGGCCCGATCACCGCGTCCAGCATGGAGTTGACGCCGCGCACAATCTCCGCGTACGCGCCCTGGAACTGCTCCGGCTTGCCGCGCTCCGAGAGCTGTCCGAGCCGCGAAGCTTCGATGAGCCGATCCAGCTCCTTGTGCAGCGCCTGGACAACGATGCCCACGTTGTTGACGGCCTGCTTCATCTTCTCGTGGTCGCCCTTGTAGGTCTGGGCGATCAGTTCGTCGATCTTGCCGGACGAAATTTGCGCCAGAATCCGGTTGCCCTCCCCGATGGGTAACAGAATCGCATCCAGCATCGCGTTCACGCCGCGCACGATCTCCGCGTAGGCGCCCTGGAACTGCTCCGGCTTGCCGCGCTCGGCGAGTTGTCCCTCCCTCGACGCCTCGATCAGCCGCCCCATTTCCTTCTGCAGGGATTGCGTTACGATGCCGACGTTGTTGATGGCCTGCTTCATTTTTTCGTGGTCGCCTTTGTAGGTCTGGGCGATCAGCTCGTCGATCTTCCCCGACGAGATTTGCGCCAGGATGCGATTGCCTTCCCCGATGGGCAGCAGAATGGCGTCCAGCATGGCGTTCACACCGCGCACGATCTCTGCATACGCGCCGTGGAACTGCTCCGGCTTGCCGCGCTCCGAGAGTTGTCCCTCCCTCGACGCCTCGATCAGCCGCGCCAACTCCTTCTGCAGGGATTGCGTTACGATGGCGACGTTGTTGACGGCCTGCTTCATTTTTTCGTGGTCGCCCTTATAGGTTTGGGCGATCAGCTCGTCGATCTTTCCCGAGGAAATCTGGGCGAGGATGCGATTGCCTTCCCCGATGGGCAGCAGAATCGCGTCCAGCGTCTTGTTGATCCCGTCGACGATCCGGCGGAAGTCACCCTGATGCTTCGTGGCGTCGGCCCGCGTCGCCAGCTGCCCTTCGACCGAGGCCGCGATCAGCCCCTCTGTGTCGCCGACCAGCGCCTTCAGATTTTCCCGCAGCCGCTCGAGGCTGTGGCTCAGCACGTCGCGCTCCGATTTTGCCTCGACGTCGACACTCAGGTTGCCCGCCGCCATCTTCTCCACTCCCGCGGCAACGTTCTGGATGTAGGCCACCAGCCCGCGGAACGACTCGGCCAGCGATCCCACCTCGTCGCCCGACCGGTATTCCAGACTCTGGTTCACATCTCCCAGCGAGATCTGCTTTGCCGTTTCTGCCATCTGGCCCAGCGGCCGCGCAATGATGCGCGAGATGAAAACACCCAGACCGAGGCCCAGCAACACGCCACCCACAATCATCCCCACCATAAAGGTGCGGCTGCTGCGGTATGTCGAGGCCATCTCGTCGGCGTCTTCCTTCGCGTGATCCTGTTTCACCGCCACCATCTGCGACAAAATACCCTCGACCGCATCCGCCTTCTGGCGGCCCTCACCAAACGACAGTTCCACGCTGGCCCGCTTTTGCTCCGGCCGATCCTTCTCGGCCAATGCCAGGATCTGGTCAACCACATCCTTCCGATCCTTCCAGGCAGAATCGAACCTGGTCAGCAGTGCCTTTCCCGCTTCGGTTTGGATCAGAGGCCTGGCCTTCGCCACGTCTTCGTCCACCACACCGGAAAACTGCGCGATTGCCGCTCTGTATTTCTCCCGTTCCTCGGGACTCGAAGAAAGCAGAAGATTCTTCTCTGCCCGCGCCATGTGGACCAGTTCGACATCGGCCTGTTTCAGGTAAATGATCCCCATCGTTTCGTTCGCGTACGCCCCTGCTCCCTGGTCCGCGATCTTCCCGAGGTTGAGGATGCCGACCACGCCGACGGCCGCCGTGATCACACCCACCACAACAAAGGCGAGGATCAGCTTCCTGCCGATCTTCATGTCATAAAACCATTTCATTGCTTCCCCCTGTGCGCGTCTGCACAAAACCTATGCTCTTGCCGGCGCCAGCGGCGCGGGCATCTGCTTGCGAAACCACGCGGCCATGGAGACCAGCGCGGCTAGCCCGACTACGGCTTCCACCTCTCATATCGACGAGGGCGCACAGGGGGTTAACGGGAAGACCGCAAAGTCGGTCAGACATCGAGAGCCCGATGCCAGTTCGGGAATTGCCGGATCAACCACTAACTCGCCAGGCAATCGAATTGGCTGGCCCGCCGAGCTTCCCGTAAAAGATTAGGCCAGTTTAATTAGTCATTAGATTGTTCTAACTGTCTCGCACCAGCTGCCGATAACACCCGCAGCCGGAAGCTGTACGAGAAGCTGTCTCCTGGTTAGTGCGCGGAGCTGTGCTCTCGAAGCTCGGCATAAGTGCCGCATCGGAAAAAGTTACCTCCGGCGGCGCTTGAATGGAGACGGGCTCATGAAGAGACATGGTTTGCCTTGGTCGCTGGTGATCGCTGCAACCCTGATTGCGCTCAGCGCTGCCGCACAGACCACCCCAACGAAGAATATGCCGCGGCAGGCGGCTGCGGTGTCGCAGCGCCCGGCCGTCGCGAAACCCGCAGGCGCAACCAAAGACGATCTCGACCGGCTGCGCCAGGCGATGGACCAACAGAAAAACGAGCAGCAACAGCGTCTCGACCAGCTCGAGCAGCAGAATCAGCAGCTGACCCTTGCGCTCAAAGCGGCCGAGAGCCGGCTCAACCAGGCGACTCAGCAGATCGATCAGCTGGGCTCGAGCGAGGGCCTTCAGGTGCGAGGCCTCGAAGCGGCCGTTGCCTCTTTGAAATCCGCCCAGACAGACACCTCCGCCTATATCGGCCAGCAGAAAAAACTCGACCCGGAACGCACCAGTCCCCCGGCTCTTCACTATCGCGGCGTCAGTATCGTTCCCGGCGGATTCTTCGCCGGCGAAGCTCTCCATCGCAGCCACGCCGAGAACGCCGACATCAACACCACTTGGGCGAGCATCCCCTACGATGCGCAGTCGATGTCCCACCTCAGCGAGTTCCGCGCCACCGCGCGCCAGACGCGCCTCAGCCTGCGCGCCTCCGGGCCGGCAGGCAGCGCCACGGTTACCGGCTACTTCGAAACCGATTTCCTCGCCAGTGGCACCGGCGCCAGCGAAGTCCAGACCAACGGCTACAGCAATCGCATCCGCCAGCTATGGGGCCGCGCTCAGTTTGCCGATGGATGGACAATAGCCGGAGGCCAGATGTGGTCGCTCCTCACCATGAACCGTGTCGGCATCGAGAATCTCACCGAATTTGCTCCGGCTATGATCGACGCCACCATCCTGCCTGGCTTCGACTATGCGCGGCAGACCGGCTTCCGCGTCACCCGCTCCTTCACAGGCTACAAAACGACCGTCGCTTTCTCCGCGGAGAACGCCGCGACCGTCGGTGTCACTCCGGGGAACGTGCCCTCGAGCATTACCGGCAACCTTTCCGGCCTGTCCACCACCGGCACCGGCATCATGGCCAACACCACCTACTCCACCAACGTCGCTCCCGACCTGATCGCCAAGGCCGCGTTCGATCCGCGCTTCGGACACTTTGAAGTCAAGGCCATCGGCCGCACCTTCCGTGACCGTCTCAATGCAACGGCCACAGCGCCCGGAAAGAACAACACTCTTCTCGGTGGCGCGATCGGCGGAACGGCTTACGTTCCCGTCTTTACCCCGAAAGTCAGCTATCTTGCCCAGGCCATGTGGGGCGAGATGGGCCGCTACGGTGCCACTTCCACCGATGTGATACTCAAACCCGACGGTGTGCTCTCCGGTGAGAAGTCCATCCACGGCATCACCGGCCCCGAATTTCACCCCACATCGCGCGTCGATCTCTACGCGTACGGCAGTAAGGAATACCTGCCGCGCAACTATGGCTATGGCCTCAAAACCATCAACAACAAGGAGTGCTTTGTCGAAACCGGCTTCTCCTGTTCGGCCAGCCTCAAGGCTCTTGAATCCGGAGCCGCCGGTTTCTGGTATCGCTTCTACGAAGGACCCAGTGGCACGATCCAGTACGGTATGGATTACGTCTATGTCCTCAAAGAAGCCTGGGTTGGCGTGGGTGGTGCTCCGCGTGGCGTCGATACCGTCGTCGAGTCTTCTTTCCGCTATTATCTTCCTTAGTCGACTGGAATCATTCGTAACTACGGCCTCCGGCTTAATCAGCGGAGGCCATTGTTTTGTGCAGCTCGTCGTGTCAACTGCCCTGTTTCGGTACAGTAACTTGCCCCTCATAACTTCATAGGGATGGCAGACGATAGCTTCGATCCTATAATCGGCGACATAGAGAAGAGTTCATCTCCTCTCCTAAAATTCCCCATGCGTGGCGAGCTGCCCAATCGAGCCCCGCTGCGTCTATTGAAAGGAAGACATGATTCTCTCTGGTCTGGCCAAACTCGCAATCCTGGCATCCGCCTGCCTCGCTGCCGCCACCCGCTCCGGGTACGCGCAGCCGATTCCGGCTTCCACCGCGATCCCCGTCGTGCTCACCCGCTCGGTTGCCGCCGGGCAGGCTCAACCCGGGGACCCGGTTAGCGCCAGAACCCTCCAGGATGTGATTCTGCCCGGTGGGCGGGTTCTACCTAAAGGAACTGCTCTTACCGGACACGTCGTTGCCTCCACACCGTTTGTCTTCGACACGACGCCGTACGCCGTGCAGAAACCCTCGGTCCTCTCGATCCGCTTCGACCGTATCGCCGCGCCAGGGGCGAACCTCCCCGTGGACGTTTTGGTCCGGGCCGTAGCCGACCCCGTCGCCTCCCATGAGGCCGAGATCCCCCATTACCTCGACGAAATCGACTGGTCCGGAACGAAGATCCTCATCGGCGGCGAGAGCTTCTCGCCCCTCGAGAAGACCGTCTTCTCGCCCGACGGCAGCATCGCGGGCTATCGCCGCACCCAGGGCGTCTTCGCGCGGCTGCTGGCTGCCGAGAGCGTTAATCCTGAATCGAGTTTCACCTGTGAGGCCACCAGCAACGAGCAGTCCGTCGCCATCTTCTCGGCCAATGCGTGCGGCGTCTATGGCATCCAGTCGGTCTTCCTCGCACAAAATGGAAGCGGGAATGACGGGACCATCGCCCTTGAATCACTCCGGCGATCGGTCCGGCTCTACGCCGGAACCACGGCTCTTCTTCAGGTGATGTCGTCCCGTTAATCGCGGTCCGCGAAAGCCCACTGTGATCATGCGCCGCCCTGGGACCGCTGAACCCGTGCCGCGCCTTACCGCCTCGCGCGCTGCGCTCGATTCACTCCCTCGCTGGCTGGCTTGAACTTGTGCGAACTCGCCACCGCCTCCTGCACCAGCCGCTGGGGGTCGAGAATCAGAGCCACGGTTCCGTCGCCCAGAATCGTGGCGCCGGAAACCACCTGTACGTGCCGGTAGAGCCGCCCCAGGTTCCGGATCACCGTCTGGCAGTCGCCCAGCACCTGATCCACGACCAGACCGCAACGGCCCTCCTCGCTCTCGACGATCATGATCTGCTCGCGCTCCGGCCTCGGCGTTCTCACTTCGAAGTATTGCCGCAGGTGGATATACGGCACGATTTCTCCGCGGACGTTGGCGACATGTTTCCCATTCGCCTGCTCTACGTCCGTGCTGGTCAGTTCGATGCACTCCAGCGTCGAGGCCAGTGGCAGCACAAAGGACGCGTCTCCCACCGTCACCAGCAATCCATCGATGATGGCCAGGGTCAGCGGCAGGCGCAGGGCCACCGTCGTCCCCATGCCCGGTTTGCTGGTCACATCAATGGATCCGCGCAGGCTGTCTACCCGTTGTCGGACCACATCCATGCCCACCCCGCGCCCGGAAACATCCGTCACCTGTTTTGCTGTCGAAAATCCCGCCTCGAAAATGAACGAGAAAATCTGCTGGTCGCTCAGTTCGGAATCGGCCGTGGTTAACCCGCGCTCGATGGCGCGGCTGCGCACTGCCTCCCTGTCGATGCCGGCGCCGTCGTCCTCGACCGCGATCAGCACGCTCGCTCCCGAGTGCCGCGCCGACAGGTGAATCGTTGCCGTCGGGCTCTTGCCCGCTGCCGTTCGCCGCTCTGGCGCCTCGATCCCGTGATCCATGCTGTTCCGGATCAGGTGCATCAGAGGGTCGCCCAGTTGGTCGATCACCGTCTTGTCCAGCTCTGTTTCTGCGCCTTCGATGGTCAGATCCACTTTCTTGCCCAGATCGCGCGCCAGATCGTGTACCAGCCGCCGGAACTTCTCAAACGTCGCGCGGATGGGCAACATGCGCAGGGTCATCGAGTTCTCGCGCAGCGATGCGGTCAGCCGCTCGATCTCCTCGGAAACCGACAGTACCGCCGGGTCTTCCGAACGCCCTGCGATCTGGCTGAGCCGCGCCTGCACCGTGACCAGCTCCCCCACCAGATCCACCAACTGATCCAGCCGCGCCGCCGGCACGCGCAGGGTGCTGGCTGTGTCCGCCACGTCGGTGGTCCGCCGACCGGGGTTCCTCCGTTTCTCTTCGAGCGCCCTCGCGATCACGTCGCCGCAGCAGGGCGCCTCACCCGCGGCCAGGCCAGCGGGGCTATCCGCCACAGCGGCCACGGACTCGATCGCCAGCTCGCACTGGTCCTCGACAAAGATGAATACGTCCCGGATCGCGTCTTCGCTCGCCGCCGTACTCAGCTCGAGGTCCCAGCTTACGTAACAACGTTCCGGCTCCAGCTCGCGGAGTGGCGGAATCCCATCGACGGCCGCGCAGGCAGTCAGCGTTCCCATGCCTGCCAGCTCGCGCACCAGCAGCAGCGGATCGGCGCCGGTGCGCATCAGGTCGGGCCCTGGCCTAAACCGGATCCGCCAGCATCGCCCCTGCTCTTTCCCGCCATTCTCCGCATCGCCGGGTCCGTACCCAGCCGCAGATGCAACCCGAGTCGGCGACGCCGAGGCCGCCCCTTCTGCCGGCTCTGCGGCGCTTCTTCCCGTCAGCGCCAGCAGCCGTTGCAGAATCTCCGCGCATGCCGTTGCGTCCGCTCCCGTTTCGCCCGCTTCTTCTTCCACCATGCCGCGGATCTGATCGAGCGCGGCCAGCGTCAGGTCCACCAGCTCCGGGGTCACCCTGAGCCTGCCTTTACGCACCTCGTCCCAGGCGTTCTCCAGATTGTGCGTAAACGCAGCCAGGTCGTCGAAGCCGAACATTGCGCCCGACCCCTTGATGGTGTGCAGCGCGCGAAACACACGGCTCACCAGCCCCTCATCCTCGCGCCGCTCGCTCAGCTCCAGCAGCACCCCCTCCAGTTCCACCAGCAGCTCTCTTGCCTCTTCCCGGAAACTCTGCCGAAACTGATCGCTGCTGCGCTGCTCCGTCACACTGCCCCCTCATTTGTTCCGCGGTCCGCAAAGGGAAATCGCTCGAACCCCGCGGCGTCGACCGTCGCGCGCAGCGCCTGCGGCACCGTCCCATCCAGAGCCAGGACCATCCCCGAAGCCCATGCCTCGCGTTCGGCCGCCCACAGCAGCTGGATGGCCGTCACATCGAGGCCCGTCGCCTTCTCCAGCGAAATCCGCACCACCCCGCCCTCCCCGAGCGCCTCCAGCAGGATCTCTTGCAGCCGTCGAGCGTCGGCGATGTCCACCTCTCCTTCAAGGCGAAGCACACCCGGTGTTGCCGCTCGATCGAAAATTACGGGCACGTTATTCCTCCTTCAGCGCACCAGTTTCTGTACCACTGCGATCAGCTGTTCGGCCTGGAATGGTTTCACAATCCAGCCCGTCGCTCCCGCCTTGCGCCCCGCATCCTTCTTCTCCGGCTGCGACTCGGTGGTCAGCATCAGGATCGGCGTGAACGAATAATCCGGTATCCGCCGCAGCCCGGTGATCATCTCGATCCCGTCCATCTCCGGCATGTTCAGGTCCGTAATGACCAGCTCGAATTTCTGTCCCTTCGCCTTTTCGAGGCCGTCGCGGCCGTTCACCGCTTCCGACACCCCGTAGCCGGCATTGCGCAGCGTGAAGCCCACCATCTGGCGCACGCTCGCCGAATCGTCTACTGTGAGTACCTGCTTCATCGCGACCCTATATCCCCCTCATCGGAGAAACCAGGCATTTCTCCAGATTCTGAAAGTCCCCGGTGCCATCGCCGGCGCGGAGCTTTCCCGGTACAGCACCATCCGTCCGCAAACGGCACAGCTCTCCTCGCAACTTCAAAAAAGCTCCACACTGTTTCCCGCGAAACTCTGCTGCGCCGGCAACGGCCCACCGTCGAGCGCGGCCCGCATGACCGCACGTTCCATCTCCGTCGTGTAGTGGGCGCCGAAACGCTGCTCCACCACCTCCCGATCCAGACCGCTGTGCGCATCGATCTCCGCGATGACCGCTCGCGCTCCATCGATCTCGCCGAGCGCGGCCTCCAGTTGCGCAAAGCAGCCTTCCAGCCGGTTCGCCGTCTGTCCAATTGCCCCGATTCTCGCCTGCAGTGCAATGGTGGCGGCCTGAATCTCTCTTCCTCGCAGATCGGCGCACTCCGCCGCTCCGCGCATCGTCTCCAGGCCCGTCACCGTCTTCGCCCGCGCCTCCCGCAGCGGCGCTGCGCTGCTCTCTGAAAAGGCCTCCAGTGTCGCCCGGCTTCCATCCACCAGAGCACGAATCTGCCCGGTAGCCGCTTCCGTCTCCGCCGTAATCCTGCCCCACGACGCTGAAATTTCCTTAATCGTCGTCGAAATTTCCAGGATCCCGTCCGCTTGTGTGCCCAAACGGCTGGCTTCGATGATGGAGTTAAACATCAGCAGCTGCAGCCGGTCCCGCACACTCTTCGACCGCGCCAGATGGTCGGTCACCAGTTCCATCAGCCCTGCAATCCCTCCCAGCGCCGCCTGCACTTTCGCATTGCCCGCTTCGCATTCCTCTTCGAGACTTTCGATGTGCTCCACCTGTTTCGACAGCGCGCTCTCCTGAGCCATCACCACCGGCCCCAGATCCAGAATCTCCGACGAGGCGATGCGCCCGATTCCCTCGAGGCACCCGCGGATCTGTGCGATCCATCTCCGCACCGTCTCCCGAACGTTCCGCAGCTGGTAGCTCTGGATTGCGAGGCCCACCCGCATCTGAGTAGCGTTTGCCTCTCCGTCCGCGCCCATCTCACTGGCAATGTCGCCGAGGGCCATCCACACGTGCTCCATCTGCTGCCGGGTGATGTCGTGCCCCTGGATGGCCGCCACCACGCCTGTAATCTGTGCCGCAATTTCCTCCATGCACACCCGAAAACGCTCCGGACTCTGGCGCAGCTGCCCCAGCGTCCGATCCACTTCGCCAAGCGCGCTCTCGAGGCGCTCCTCCATCCGCCGGAACTCCACTCGCGTCGCCGGCAACTCCGTGCTCAGTGTGCGCTCGGTCTCTGCAATCGCCTTCCTGCGCTCGTCGGTGTGGCGGGACAGTTCCTGCGTGCTGCGCGCCACCGCTTGCGAGAAATCATCCAGCTCCGTAGCCAGATACTGGAACCCCGCTCCCACCTCACCCAGCCGCGCCACCTCGATGTTGGTCAGCACCCGCAGCATGCCGGTTTCCTTCACGATGGCTTTCTGCCCCCGCGTCAGCTGCGCCAGGCGCTCCAGAAGCCGGGCCTCCTCTACGACCGTCTCCAGAATTCCAGCCGTTGCCTCCAGCCGCTCCCGCAGGAAGCTCTTCGTCGCTGCGCTCAGCTGCTCCACGCCCGGCAGAACCAGCGCCATGCGCTCGCTTTCCGCGCACTGGACAATCATGCCCGCTGTCACCACAACTTCCCTGATCTCCTGTGCCAGCCCCTCGAAGTCCCGGGCCAACCGGTCGATCTCCCGCTCGGACTCCGCGGCCACGCCGCGCAGATATTCTCCGAGCTTTCTGAGCACGCCGGGCGCCATCGATGCCGGTTCTTTTTCGAGCGTGCTCATGCGCCGCACCCCGGCCGCTCGCTTCTTCTCGCGGGCCTCGCTGCGTGCACCCAGCCCCAACGGCCAGGAAAGACGCTTCCCACGCCACGGTCTCTCGTCCGCATGTCTCTCTCATCGGCTGCCGGGTGCGTCCCCATGATGCCCGGCAGTGGCCCGCCGCGACTCATCCCACCGGCTTCGATCCAATCTGGTCCTCAACCCACGACACAGGGCCCAGGCGGCCCGGCAGTGCAGGTGCAGCAGTCCCGCCACTCGTACCCTTGCTCCCCGCCGCTGGCTGCAGGCCACGCTTGTGTGTCCCTGTACCCCGTACCCTGTCTCCTGTCATAATTTCTGCCACCATGTCCACTACGAACGCGGCCCCTGTCTCCTTCGTCCTCATCGACGGTCCCAACCGCCGCACGGTCCACGTCAGTCATTCGCCTTTCTCCATCGGCCGCCTGCCAGAGAACGACCTGGTCCTCGCCCATCCCTACGTCTCGCGCCGCCACGCGGAAATCCTCCTTGACGCCGGCGGTGCCTTCATCGTCGACCAGGGCAGCCGCCACGGCACCTTCATCAATGGCAAGCCTGCCGCCGCGCGTCAGGCCATCGGCGAAAGCGATACTGTCCACTTCGGCGCGCTTGATGGCCCCAGCCTCCACCTCAGCGCCGACGACACCGGCGACGGCTCCACGATCCGCGAAATCATTGAGCAGATTCCTGAGATGGGCAGCGGCAACGCCCTCGACAAGCTCCGCTGGTTCTTCGAGTCCGCCCGCAAGCTCAAGACCTCCGACGCCGTCGACCAGATCCTTGTGGCCCTGCTCGACACCACGCTCGAGCTCACCCAGGTCGAGCGCGGCTACGTCTTCCTGCGCAACGAAGCCGGTGAAATGCAGATCGCGCTCGGCCGCGACAACAAAGGCGAAGCCCTCACCGACGAAGCCACGCTCTCGCACGGCGCCATGCGCCAGGCCATCAGCACCTCCAATGAATTCATCGTCACCGACACTCTCAGCGCCGACCCTGAAACCCGCTCCGCCAGCATGGTCGCGCACAGCATCCGCTCGGTCATCTGCATCCCGCTGCGCAAACGCCGCCCCGGTGCAGCCGAGCGCGAAACCGAGCTGCTCGGGCTCCTCTATCTCGACAGCCGCCTCAAGGCCGGTTCGCTCACCCAGATCGACGGCGACCTCCTGCGCACCATCGCCACCGATGCGGCCGCTCTCATCGATAACGCGCAGCTCGCCGTCTCCGAAGAGCGCGAGCGCGTCTACCGCCAGGAAATGAACATCGCTGCCGAAATTCAGCGCGGCCTCATGACCGTCCAACCTCCCACCCTTTCCTGGGCTCAGGTCGCTGCGCGTTCTGTCTCCTGCCGCGAGGTCGGCGGAGATTTCTTCGATATCGTTGAAGACGGACAGGACCTCAACGTCATCGTGGCCGACATCTCCGGCAAGGGAATCTCCGCCGCCATCCTCGGCGCGACCCTCCAGGGGCTCATCTATTCGCTGCTCGTGGCCCGCCAGCCGCTGGCTACCATTGCGGACATCGTCAACCGCTATATCTGCAGCAAGAATGTCGAGAAGTACGCCACTATGGCCGTCCTCCGCATCTCGCCCACCGGCCGCATGGAGTACATCAACTGCGGCCACGTCCCGCCTTTCCATTACTCCGGCGGAGCGTGCTCGCGCCTCAAGGATTCGAACCTCCCCGTCGGTCTTATCGAAGGCGCGCCCTTCGCGTCGGGTGAGCTCCAGCTCCAGCCTGGTGCACGCGTACTAATTGTCACCGACGGTGTTACAGAAGCTTCCGCTCCCGACGGTGACTTCTACGGCGAGGAACGCCTCACCGCTCCCGACTTCGAGGCTGCTCCTCTGGACGACATCTTCAACCGCCTCCAGGCTTTCGCCGGAACCCTCGCCGCCGACGACGACTGCACAATCCTCGACGTCCACTATCTCGGCTGACTCCGCCTTGCGGTTCTCGGCTCTGCGGGCATATGCTTGCCACTCCTCCCTCATCAGTCGTCTTCCGCCGGCGTGAATCCGCAGGCTCTCAGGCCTGGATCAAACCGGCCGCCCGATTTATTTCATCTTTGGAGGAAAAACACGATGAAGGCCCGCTCTCTTGCTCCCGCAATCCTCATCGCCGCTGCCCTCGCCGCTCACGCGTCCGGCCCCACGCCAGCATCGGCCCCGCAGAGCGGCATCCAGGTCTGCGCCGGCGATAACGATGCGGAGAACCTTTGTAAGTGGGACGCGCCTCCAGGAACCCGCGGCCGCAAATGCGTTCTCGACGTCGAGCACATCAGCCGCAAGGACATCTGCGCCTACGACCACCCCACCGCTGCCGAGATGACCGACCACAAACCCATGTGCATCTCCGCGCATATGGCCGAGCACATCGTCTTTCAGTCCAGCAATGGCCGCACCTTTCGCGTTCGCCGTCTTGTTCCCATCAATAAGACCAGCGACACCGGTGCCGCTTGCCCCGCCCATCCGTTCAAACGCGAATTCCACGCGGAAGACTTCAACTTCGCCGGTACCTTCGACACCGCCGAGCCCAAGCTCGCAGCTGTTGGCTGCCGCTATAAGCTCGAGGTTCAGTTCATGACCGTCGATCCCAACGCGCCCAAGGCGACCTTCGATCCGCAGCACCGCCGTCTCGAATGCCGCGACCCGCACCTCGGCATCACCAAGACGCCGTAAACTTCGGCCTCGCGCCGGACCTCATCCGGCCGGCGCGGCTCCCTTCATGTCCGGTGCGCTGTCGATATCCGCCTTCGAGTACCCGTGCCCGATCGCCCTTCCCACCCAGTCCCGCGCTGCGCCTTCGTCGCCCAGCCGCGCATACACCCGCGCCGCGTAGTAATTCACCTCGGAATCCTCCGGCGCATGTTGTAACGCCGAGTTCAGATACTCGAGCGCATTCCCCCGATCGCCCAGCGCCGCCGCGCAATACGCAGCCACCATCAGCGCATTCAGGTCGCGCGCATTCACCTTCACCAGTTCCTGACTCAACTGCAGAGCCTCGCGATAATGCCCCTCCGCTTTGCCCGACTGCCCGCTCCACGCATACGCATCGGCCAAATCCGCTTCCACCTCAAACGAATGCGGCTTCAACTGTTCCGCCGACTCGAGCGCTGTAATCGCCGGTGCCCATTTCGCCTGGTGCAGATAAACCTGGCCCAGATCCATATACGCTTCGGCGTGTGGACGCTCCTTGATCGCGCTCTCGAAACTCGCTGCCGCCTCATCGAAACGGCCTTCCAGGAAATACGCCACGCCCAGCCGCCGCGCCAAAAAGCTGTTCGCCGGAAACTTCGCCACAGCGTCCTCCAGCACCATCGCCGCTTGCGGATATTCCGCGCGCCTCATCAGGAAATTCGCGAGGGCAAAATAATTCGCCCAGTAAAACGGCCGCGCCTCCATCGCCTGCCGATATACCTTCTCCGCCTCGTCCGGCTCTTCCAGTTCCTCGAACGTCCGCGCCAGCCCGTTCAGCGCGCTGTCGCTCTGCGGATCCAGCCGCAGCGCCTCCTGGAACTCCCGCTGCGCCTGCTTCGCCTGCCCCGTCCCGTCGTCGATCGTTCCCTGGCAAATCTGCGCCTCAGCGACCTCGCGGTTCAGCGCCATGGCCTTTTCGCAGTTCGCCCCAGCCAGCGCAATCTTCGACGCGTCCGAGCTTGACTGATACTCCGCCCAGAGCGTTTCCCCCAGCCCCGCAAAGGCCGCTGCAAATTCCGGATCGGCCCTGGTCGCTTCTGTAAAACTCTGCTCCGCCCGTTTCAGATTGTCGGCAACCTGGAAATCCCGCAGATACCCCACGCCTCGCAGGTACGCATCGTAGGCCGCGGGAACCCGCGTCCCAAAGCGCTCCGCGGTTTCCCCAACCGGCGCCGCCGAAGCGACACTCAGCATCGACAGCACGCCCTCCACCACATCGTCTTCCAGTTTGAATGGATCTGTCGGCGTCCCGTTTACCGTCTCCGAATGCAGAATTTTTCCCGTCGCGTCGCTCACTTCATAGGAAATCCGCACCTGGCTTCCAAACTGCTGGTAGCTCCCATCGATCGTCAGATCTGCACCCAGCTCTTTGTGCGCTTCCTCCGCCGTTTTCAGCGCATGTGCCCGTACCTCGCTCGCCGCCAGCACCTCAATCCGATTCGCCGACGCCTGCTGCGCCAGGCTCGACGTAATCGCCTCTCTCAATCCCTCGCTGTACGCGCTTAGCTGCGCGTCCTCCGGAATCACATGGAAGGGAAGCACCGCAAGCAGGCGCGTCTTCGCTGCCGCCGTTGCCGATCCCACTCGCCGCTCATAGCGCCGCCACTCCACCCAGCCTGTCGCCAGCAGCGCGCCGAGTAAGATGGCAAGCCCTGCTCCAACCAGCGTCTTCGATGCGCTCCACCCAGGTGCGACTCCCGTCACCGTTCCCGACCCAGCCAGCGCCCTCAGATCCACCAGCAAATCCCGCACCGTGGCATACCGCCGCTCCGGCTGCTTCATCAGCGCCTTCTGGATTACGCGATTCAGTTCCGCCGGCAATCCGCGTGCCTTCAGGTCCAGCGCCGCCGGCTCCGATCCCAGCGTCATCTGCACGCTGTCTGCAAGGCTCTTGCCCTTGAACGGCGCCCTCCCGCCCGCCATTTCGTACAGCACCACGCCCAGCGCGAAAATGTCCGACTGCTCCGTCGGCTCGTTCTCCCGCAGCACCTCTGGTGCCATGTATCCCGGCGTTCCCGCGAATCCGTGTCCCCCGCCCGCCAGGCTCACCGTCTCATTTTTGCCTTCGGGCGTCGCCATCATCCGCGCCAGCCCAAAATCCAGCACCTTGACGAAGCCCTGCTCCGTCACCATGATGTTTTCCGGCTTGATGTCACAATGCAGAATCCCGCTCGCGTGGGCCGCCTCAATCGCTTCGGCAATCTGCACGGCCAGCGCAAAGAAAGCCTCCGCCGCCAGCGGCGTGCTCAGCACAGTCCGCAGATCGCGCCCCACCACGAACTCCATGGCCACCAGCCACTCGCCGCGGTGCCGGCAAACGTCGAAAACCTGAGCGATGTGAGGGCTGTTGATCGCCGCGGCGCGCTTCGCTTCAGTCAGCAAATGGCTCGCCCGCGTAGCGTCCGCCGATGCCGAATCCGACGCCTGCGCTCCGGTCAGCCGCTTCAGAACCAGCTTGCGATGCAGAACGCGGTCCTCGGCTAGCCAGGCCTCGCCCATCCCGCCAGCGCCCAGCCGACGCTTCACCACATAACGCTCGGCGACCAGTTCTTCGGGAGCCAGTCCTCCGCCCGAGTCCGAAGGAAGCCTTCCCGGCATTGTTTCTGGAGCCGCCACGGCGCCTGATCCTCAGGTTCGGGTTGGATTCGATGTTGGGGGTTCGCCGTTTGCGCGGCGACGATTATCCCTCTGTAACGAGAACCGCGCCCGGCTGTTATTCGTGGCTTAACACTAACATTCGTCAGTCCCTGCGAGCCACTTCCGGCTCGATGCGATGCCTTCACCAGCAGCCGCTCAAACAGCGGCGTTGAAAAATCCTGTATCCATTGCTTGTGGTGCTCCCTTGAGTAATGCTCCTGCGGTAACCAAAGAGTGCCGCGCCGTATCTTTTGATAGCCCCGCCAGCCCCCCTCCTCCCGATACCATCCTATATAGCGTCTTCACTGCTCCAGTTGTTCGACAGAGATGTTGTCAGCTGTACTTCCTCCATCAGGAAACCGTTGTGGGCGCACCGCGTCTTTTTCCGGAAAATTCCCGTCACTACCCTGATAATCTTCAGGTTGCTCGTCTCCAGAGACGCCCGGTGCACATTCTTCACGTTATTGGCAGCCTTTCCCCGGCTGATGGCGGTCCCCCTGAAGCGGTCCGTCAGCTCGCCAGGGCCTACGCCCAAACCGGAGATTCGCTCGAAGTCGTCTGCCTCGACCCTCCGGATGCGCCTTTTCTGGGCGCTATGGGCTGTCCGGTGCACGCTCTGGGTCCCGCCTGGCTCGGGCGTTACCGGCTTTCCCGGCGCCTCGTTCGCTGGCTCCGTTCCAACATCTCCCGCTTTGACGGCGTTGTGATGCAGGGCATCTGGACCTTCCCCGGCGTTGCCGTCCGTGCCGCTGCACGCCGCGCCCACAAGCCCTACTGCGTCTTCACCCACGGCGCACTCGATCCCTGGTTCAATAAAAAGTATCCGCTTAAGCACCTGAAGAAGCTTCTCTACTGGCCTATTCAGTACAGCGTCCTCCGCGACGCCAAAGCGGTTCTCTTCACCACCGATTTGGAGCGCGACCTCGCGCTCACCAGTTTTCACCCCAACCGCTGGAACAGCCTGGCCATCCCTTATGGCATCGGCGAGCCCGAAGGCGATCCTGCCGCACAGGTGGAAGCCTTCTATGCCGCGGCGCCCTCGTTGCGCAGCCGCCGTTTTCTCTTGTTCCTGGCCCGCATCCACGAGAAGAAAGGATGCGATCTTCTCCTCCGGGCTTTCGCCCGGATCGCCACCGAGTTTCCTTCGGTCGACCTTGTTATTGCTGGTCCCGATCAGGTTGGCCTCCAACTCAAGCTCCAGCAATTCGCGGCGCAGCACGGAATCGCCAAACGCATTCACTGGCCCGGCCTGATCGGCGGCGACCTCAAATGGGGCGCTCTCCGTGCCGCTGACGCCTTTGTCCTCCCTTCCCACCAGGAGAACTTCGGCATCTCCGTGGTTGAATCGCTGGCTGCTGGCCGGCCTGTTCTCATCAGCAACCAGGTCAACATCTGGCCGGAGATTAAAAACGAGGGCGTGGGCCTCGTTGACGACGATACCCTTGAAGGCACCGAGCGCCTTTTGCGCCAGTGGCTTACGCTGCCCGAAGCCGATCGCCTCAAGATGGCCGACCGCGCGCATTCCTGCTTTGCGGCGCGCTATTCCATGAGTGGCGCGGCCAACGCCATCAACCGCATCTTCGCCAGCTACGAAGTCCGCAAGGCTAACTCTGGCGGTTCTCCCGAAGAGCTCTCCGTCCGCTCCGCCGGCTGAAGCCGCACACTCGACACGAGAAATACTGACACAAGCAAAAGAGCGGTTAGCTCAATGTTGGTGTGCGACGCGGTGGCCAGGAAAGAACCGCTGGGACGGGTTCGCGGTCTCCTGCATCTGCCAACACCGGGCGGATGTGGGGCACCCGGTTGTAATTGTTGAAGGTCCGTGAAACCCGAAGAGGGGATGCTGCTCCGACCAGGAGCAGCAGCGGGACTCTCACGACCGAGCCTCTTGACAGCATAGCTCGGAATCCGATATAACGAGTCCCGACTGATGCGTGACAATACAGCCAGGTTTCTCCCCCTCTCGCCCGCCGCCCTGCACATCCTGCTCTCGATGGCCGCTGAGCCGCGCCACGGCTACGGCATCATGCAGGACGTGATTCGCCAGTCCAACGGCCAGTACAAACTCGGCCCCGGCACGCTCTATGACAATCTTCAGCGGCTCATGGATCAGGGCCTCGTCGAAGAATCCCGCAAGCAGTCCGAGGATCCGCGCCGCCGCTACTACCAGCTCACTGCTCTCGGCCGCACCGTACTCGAGGCCGACATCGAGCGCCTCAAAAACGTCCTCCGCCATGCCCGCGCAAACCTCAAGCCCTTCGGTGCGCGTTCGTGACGTTCGAGCTCTCTTTTGAAAATGCATAGTTTCAATTCGGTCCCCTGCGATGGCTCTCCAAGCCAAACCGGCCCCCTTGTCACTCCCGCGAATCGACTGTATGCCTGGCTTCTCCGCCTCCACCCCGCCGGTTTCCGCGAGCGCTTCGCAGCGGAGATGATGCTTAACTTCGAAGAGGTGAGGACGTCCGGCGCTCCAGCCTCGCTCTTTGGCGACGCGTTGTGCTCTCTGCTCCGTCAATGGCTCGTCCGTTCAGGATCGTGGAAAGTCGCCGCTGCCGCCGTCGGCGCAACCCTCCAGCTCGCAGCCCTGGCGGCCCTCTGGTTCCGCGCAAATTGATCCGCGATTGTTATGGCCGACCCGCGCAAGTCCGGATTCAAAGCCAAAATCCAAGCCGCCGCTAAACCCTTCGCAGCGTTCGTTATCCTGATGCTCCTCGCCGGCTTCCTCTTCGAGCAATTGGGCCGCCGCGCCGACCGGCAGCGCTACTCGCAAATCGGCCGCTCCGTCTCCATCGGCGGCCGCACCCTCAACATTTTCTGCCTGGGTGAGGGTAGCCCCGCGGTCGTCTTCGACGCCGCCGGACATACCGCGGGCTATTCCTGGATCGAAATCCAGGCCCAAGTCGCTCAGTTCACCCGCGCCTGCTGGTATGATCGCGCCGGCTACGGCTGGAGCGATCCGGGCCCGTCGCCCCGGACCTTCCGCACTGTGGCCAGAGACCTCCACGCGCTTCTTCGCGCCGCTGGCGTCTCAACGCCCGTCGTCCTGGTCGGTCCCACCGCCGCCGCCTTCCATATTCGCGTCTACAACGGCCTTTATCCTCACGAGGTTGCAGGAGCTGTCCTGATCCATCCTGCGGACACCGACATCTTCGCCCACGAGCCCGACTACATGAAGAGCAAGCTCGCCTCCGCGCCCCGCTGGATCCAGCAGCTCGGCTGCAAAGCGCTCCGTCCCGTCTTGCTGAACTTTGGCCTTCTGCGTCTTCTGGGAAATCCGGGTTCGGGCCTCCCCTGGGGCATCGATATCCTCGCCCCCGACCAGCAACGGGAACTCAGTTTTCTCTCGAAGAATCCTGAAACCGCCCAGACTGAAGGTGAGGGATGCGTCCTCGACGAGAGCATGGAGGAGGTCCGCGCCGCCGGTGATTTCGGCAGCCGGCCACTCGTTATTTTGACCAGTTCAGAACCGTTCAAGGGGCCGCCCGATCCCCAATCTCAGGCGGCCACCGACGCGCTCAACGACTTCTGGTTCAAGGATTTACAACCGCGTCTCGCCCGACTCTCCACGCGTGGCCAACTCGTCCTCCAACCGGACGCCGAGCAGCCCGCCTCGATTATTCACGCTACCCGCGAGGTGGTCGACCAGGTCCGTGCCAGGCTGGGGCCGCCCCCCACGCCCGCCCACTGAACAGCGCCTTTTCTTCTATTGCCTATTGGCTATTTCCGGTCCCTCGTCTTATCTCCGCAGCCGCTCCAGCAGCCGGTCGAATTCCTCCAGCTGCGAGTACTCGATGATCACGCGCCCGCGTCCTTTCTTGTCCTCGATCCGGACCTTTAAGCCAAGCGCCCTCTGCAGTGAGTCCTGCACTTCGCGGACGTTCGGGTCGACTGAGTTTCTCCTTTTGTTCACCCTCTGCCTGTTTGGACTCTGGGTTCAGGACCTTCTGTATATAGCTCTCGGTCTGCCGAACGCTCATCGCCAGCGCGGTCACTTTTTGCGCTGCTTTCAGGATCGTTTGCGGATCCTCGAGCGGCAGCAGGGCCCGCGCATGGCCGAAGGTCAGAACTCCTTCTTCTACATGCGCTTGCACCTCAACCGGAAGCTTGAGGAGGCGCAGAAAATTCCCCACCGAGGCGCGATCTTTGCCGGTCCGTTTGGCCATCTGCTCCTGGGTGAGCTGGAAGTCGCGCGCCAGTCGCTCGTAGGCCCGCGCCTGCTCCATCGGATTCAGGTCGGTGCGCTGGAGGTTTTCGACGATGGTCATCTCCATCGCCTGTTCGTCGGATACCTGGCGGACAATTGCCGGGATCGTCTCCTTGCCCGCGCGCTGTGACGCGAGCCAGCGCCGCTCGCCGGCAATAAGCTGGAAATTTCCATGCGGGAGCGGCCGCACCACAATCGGCTGCACGACCCCGGTCGCCGTAATGGATGCCGCCAGCTCCGCGAGCTGGATTTCGTCAAACCTTGTTCGGGTTTGGAACGGGCTGCGCTCGATCTCCCCCAGCGGAATCTCCCGCGGCTTGCCTGCTTCGCTGCCTTCTGCTCCAGACTCGGCTACAGCGTGAACCCTTGGCAGAAGGGATTCCAGTCCTTTTCCCAGCGCTCGGCGCTTTGGGGCTTCGGTCATCGTCGGCATCACTCCTCACCTCTTTCTACTCAGGAAACCAAAGGCTTTCAAAATGGACTGCCATGAGCCCACATCGTTCGCGATTCATCAGCCTGCTTTGGGCCGCTTGAACCTTTCATGCAACCTGTAACCTGAACCCTGTGTTCTGCGTCCTGCCGTCAGGCGTACGGCCAGAACCTGACCTTCACTTCTCCCGTAGCGGCCCTCGCCGTCTTGCGTTCTTTGGCTGCCGGGCTCACGATGCCGTTCAGGACCAGCAACTCCTCCGCGAGCTCCCGGTAGCTTTCCGATCCGCGCGATTGCGGAGCGTAGAGCAGCACCGGCTTTCCATAGCTCGGTGCCTCGGCCAGCCGGACGTTTCTGGGGATGACGGTTTTCAGCAGCTTCTCTTTGAAGAAATTTCGCAGGTTGTCGGTGACCTGCTGCGCCAGATTGGTGCGGTCGTCGTACATGGTCAGGAGCACGCCTTCGATATCCAGCCCCGGATTGAACGCCCCGCGCACACGCTCCAGCGTATGCATGAGCTCGCTCAGACCTTCAAGGGCAAAATACTCGGCTTGCATGGGGACGAGAAGCCGGTCCGCTGCCACTAAAGCGTTTAGAGTCAACAGATCCAGCGCCGGCGGGCAATCCAGCAGCACAAAGTCATATTGATCCCGAACTTTCTCCAGCGCCTCGCGCAGCCGGTACGCCCGGCGATCCATCTGGATCAGCTCGACATTGGCACCGGTGAGGTTCTTATTGGAAGGCACCAGCCGGAGAGTGTCGATCTCGGTGCGGAGAGCGACTTCGGGGATGGTGGCCTCGCCCATGAGCACGTCGTAGGAGGAGCGCCGGTCCGCATCCCGCTCCACTCCGAAGCCGCCACTGGAATTGGCCTGGGGGTCGCAATCGATGAGGAGGATCTGCAGTCCTTCCAGAGCCAGGGCTGCTGAGAGATTGATCGCGGTGGTTGTCTTTCCCACTCCGCCCTTCTGATTGACTACCGCGAGGACTTTCCCCATGACTAGAGAAGGGTACTGGCTGCGAACCTCCTTAGCAATGCGAAGCAGCTGTGCGAAACCGGGCACCATCTGTGGAAGGAGGTTTGGGCACATTTCCGGACGTGGCGCTAACCGTTCCATAATCTGTGAGATACGAGAGGCGGCGAATTGCTACAGGGATGTTGCTGGAAAAGAGGCCTGCGTGGAAAAGGAGGCGAGTTTGATAACAATATTTTCGCCTGAGGATCGCCTGCCGCAGGCGTGGATGTTCCACGTGGAACATTCGCCTGCTTTCCGCGGTTGCGCGCAGAACCACAAGGAGGTTTACCCTGCTTGCTGGGGATCTCTCGATGAGCCAGCTCAGTACAGATGTGGCCCCCGTCGTCCAGCCGGGCACGATCTTCACCGGGTCGGTCCTCGTGCTGATCCAGTTCGATGTCTGCGAGGAGATCCGCCTGGATCGGCTGCAGCAGATCATCAGCAGCCGGACCGTTCAGCAACCGAATCTAAAGCACGCTGCTCCCGCGTATGTCCGCTACCAGCGGCCGCCGGTGGTCGTGACCGCCGATCCGCTGGTTCTTGAATCCGGCGAACAGCTTACCGGCGAGATCAAATACTACGATTATGGCGTCGTCAGCGTGCTGTATCAGCTGCCTTTCTCGGGCGACTGGGATTCGCTGGTCCGGCTGGCGAGCCGATGGGTGTGGGATATCGACTTTGCCTCCCGAGCCGAGCCTTCGATCCGGGAAAGGCTGGCGCGCTCCGGCACGGCTCTGGTGAAGCCGTATGAGCGCTGGCTGAGCGAGGACTATTTCATTTTTCACGTTCGCGAAGCCGCCGATTTGCCGACGGCTGCCGACTTGGTGCGCGATTCTGCCCGGTCGATTGCACAACTGGTTCGTGGCGATCGCCTTCCACTCGCCGATGGCGAGGTGGCAGAGGTTCTGGGCTCGCGCATCTCTTATTACGCCAATGATGTGGCCGTTATTGGATGGAACGCGGCATTTGTGTATGACACGACCAGCGGGGCGGAAACGGCAATCCAGCTTCTGGAGTATGCCAACTCGCAGTTGCTGGAGTTTCGCCATTATGACGAGCTACTGACGGGGGTGCTCGACAGCGTTTATGACATGCTGGAACAGAAACATGGGCGCTTTGCCCGGTGGCGGTTGTCTCGGTCGGCCAATTCGCTCCACGCGGTGCTGCTCGAGATTACGGAGCTGACCGAGCGCGCGGACAACGCGATCAAGTTCGTGAGCGACATGTACGCGGCGCGTCTCTATCGTCTGGCCGCGAACAGGGTGGGCGTCCCGGACTACAGGAACCTGGTTGCTCAGAAGGTCAAAACCGCCGAGGATCTGTACGACTTCATGGTGGAGCAGTTCAACCAGAGCCGGGCGTTCTTCCTGGAAGTGGTGGTGGTGCTGATTCTGCTGATCGAGCTGTTTTATCTATTCCGGGGGCACCCGTCGTAGGGAATGTTCCACGTGGAACAATTAGCCTGCAGCCAGCGACCAGTCGCCAGCAGTCAGCCGAGCGCGACTGGCTGGCGCTCCTTGAAGAATTCCAGGAAGGCCCGTACCTTCGGCGAGGAGCCGAGGCGCGTTGGGTAAAGCGCGTGGAGCGCTACCGGCTCCGGATCCCATTCTGGCAGGAGGCGCAGCACGCGGCCCGCTTCGACATCGGCCCGGACTAAGCCCTTCGAGAGCAACGCGATGCCGACGCCTGCCAGGGTGAGCTGGCGATTCATTTCCGGGTCCGGAACCGCGACGCGAGGGGCGACCTGGACCTCGGCAAGCTCGTTGCCGCGGCGGAGGCGCCATGTGGTCATTGATCCCGGCTCACCGCCGACGGAGTCGCAGGTGGTGGCAATGCAGCTATGGTCGCGAAGTGCAGCCGGAGTGTCTGGCCAGCCGCGGGCTTCGACGTAGGCCGGGCTGGCGTAGATGCCGGGGAGGACCTTGAAGAGCGGCTTGACCAGCAGGCCTGAGTCGCCGAGGGAGCCGGCGCGAATCATGAGATCCAGGTCGCCCGCGTGGACGGCCGCGTCGTTGTCGAGGAACTCGAGCTGGACCTGCAGGTGGGGGTACAGCGCCAGGAATTCGGCAAGGACGGGGCCGGCGATCAGGCGCGCGAAGGGGATGGGAACGCCGATGCGGAGGCGGCCGCGCGGCTCGGCCAGGAGGGCGGTGACGGCGAGGTCGGCCTGCTCGGCTTCTTCGAGGACGCGACGGCAGTGGTTGAGATAGAGCTCGCCGACTTCGGTGAGGGAGACGCGGCGGGTGGTCCGCTCGACCAGCCGAACGCCAAGCCGGTCTTCGAGGCGCTGGATTGCCCGGCTGACTGTCGATTTGGGGAGCGCCATTCTGCGTGCGGCCCCGGTGAAGCTGCGGGCGTTGGACACCTCGACGAAGAAGCGGATTTCGTTGAGGTCTGGCCCTATTGTTCCCATAGTGCAACAGTATATCGCAGAGGCCATTACTGTTCTCCAGAATCTGCTAATCGGGTTAGCGAATCTGCTGTTGTGAATGGAGGGAACGACAATGATTCTGGTGACAGGAGCAACAGGCAATGTCGGAAGCCAGGTTGTTGAGCAGCTGTTAGCCCGGGGTGAGAAAGTCCGGGTCTTTACCCGCGATGAGGAGAAGGTCTCGAGCCTGGGAAACAAAGTGGAGCGGTCGCTGGGCGACTTCACCCAACCGGAGACGTTTGCCAGGGCGGTGGTCGGGGTCAAGGCCGTCTTTATGATGAACGGTGCTCTGGACGGCAAGCTCTTTCGCGAACTGATGGCGATCGCCAAAGCCCAGGGGAGCCCGCGCGTGGTTTTTCTGTCCAGCACGTTTGCCGCCGAGCCCAATTTGAGGATCGGGCAACTGCATAAGGACAAAGAAGATGTGCTCCGTGAGTCGGGCCTCGAGTACGCCATCGTGCGAGCCAATGGGTTTATGACGAACGTTTATCAGTGGATGGGGTCGATCAAGGCGGAAGGCGTGGTCTACAACGCGATGGGGGATGGACCGACGGCGCCGATCGATCCGGAAGACATTGCGGCGGTGGCGGTTTACGCGCTGACGACGCCGGAGTTGCAGGAGACGCTCTTCGAGGTGACGGGTGGGGCGCTGCTGACGGCGGCGGAGAAGGTGGCGGTACTTTCGAAGGTTCTCGGCAAGCCGATTCGGACGGTCGATGTTCCGGCGGCGAAGGCGGTGGAGGGTCTGGTGGCGAACGGGATCCCGGAGCACGTGGCTGCGGCGCTAGGGCAGTCGTTTGAGGCGATTCGAGCAGGGCGGGTAACCCAGATCACCGATACGGTGGAGCGGGTGACGGGGCGGCGGCCGCGCAGTTTTGAGCAGTGGGCGGAGCGGCATGCGGCGCGGTTTGCGTGAGGGAGACGGGGGCGTGGCGGTAGAGGAATGGGTCGCGGCCTCACGGATAATTTTGGTTTCAAGTCCCTCCTGATCCCGCCGATGGAGAGCGCAGAGGATGAGTATGGCCGCGTCCACCGTCAAGGTACCTGTAACGAACGTCGAGACCCCGGTACCCGAGGGGGTATTCATTTTTTCGCAGACCGATCTGAAGGGGCGAATCACGGAAGCGAACGCGGCGTTCGCCGAGATCAGCGGATACAGGGCCGAGGAGATGGTCGGCAAGCCGCACAACCTGGTGCGGCACCCGGATATGCCACGCGAGGCTTTTGCGGACATGTGGAAGTCGCTGCAGGCGGGGCGGCCGTGGCAGGCTGTGGTGAAGAATCGGCGGAGCGATGGAGGCTTTTACTGGGTAGTGGCCAATGCTTCGCCAGTGCGGGAGAACGGGCGGATCGTAGGGTACCAGTCGATCCGGTTTAAGCCGAGCCGCGAGCAGATTCAGGCGGCGAGCGAAGCGTATCGGCGGATTCGTGAAGGGGACCGGTCGCTGAAGATTGAAGACGGCCGGGCGATGAGCGTGCGCGCGGCGTGGGTGAAGCGCCTGGCCAGCAGCGGGGCACAGCTGACGGCTGGGCTGATGCTGGCGGGGATTGCGGCGATGGCCGGGCTGTTGACGCTGGGCAGCCGGGGCCATTCTGCGGCGCTGATTCATACCACGCAGGCGATGCTGGGGCTGAGTCTTGCGATGGCGCTTCTGGGTCTGGTGCGAAGCTTGCCGCAGATCCAGCACGACCTGCGCGAAGTGGAAGCTCATATCGACGGGGTACTGGCGAGCGGCGACCTGACCCGGCGGTGCTCGGTGGTTGGGGACGACCGGATGGGGGCGATCGGGCGGAAGCTGAGCCTGCTGACGAGCTGGGTGCAGGCGGCGATTCTGTCGGTGTCCGATGCGGTGGGGAATGTGCAAAGCGGGACCGAGGAGGTTTACAGGGGCGTACTGGAGATTGACGAAGCGGCGAACGCACAGAAGGCAGCATCGTCGTCAGTGGCGGCTGCGGCGGCGGAACTGGAGCTGACGGTGCGCGAAGTCTCTGAGCATCTGCGCAGCACCGAAGGCACGGTGAGCCAGTCGGGCGAGAAGGCGACGGAAGGCGCGGGGGTTTCAGAACGGGCGTCGGAACAGATTCACGCGCTGGCCGCGGCGATTAAAGGGGCGACGGCGGAGGTGGAGGCGCTGGGGACGAGTTCCGCTGAAGTGGGGCAGATTGCTGGAGTGATTCGCGAGATTGCGGACCAGACGAACCTGCTGGCGCTGAATGCATCGATTGAGGCAGCGCGGGCCGGCCAGGCAGGGCGCGGCTTTGCTGTGGTGGCGACGGAGGTGCGGAATCTGGCGGATCGCACGATGAAGGCAACGGCGAATATCGACGCGCTGATTGTGAAGATCAAAGCCGACAGCGAGCGCGCTATCAAAGGGATGCGCACCGGCGAAGCGCAGGTAGACGAGAGCGTGACGAAGGTGCAGGAGGCCAAAGAGGCACTGGTGGGCATCAACAGCCTGATGGGCGACGCGGTGCGGCGGGTGACGGAGATCGCAAACTCATCGTCGCAGCAGACTGAGGCGATGAACGAGATCAGCCGCAACATTACGCAGGTGGCGGCGATGACGGAACAGAACGAGGCAGTGGTGCGGCGCACGACGGAGCTGATGAAGGTTCTAAACCCAATGGTGGGACGGGTGCAGAAAGCGGTGATGCAGTATCACGTGTGAGGCGCAGGGAGGAGGCGGAATCAGGCTCTCTTTTTGGGGGCCTGTTTCTTTTTCGGCTGCACCGATTTGGCTTTGCACGGGGCTGGTTGGGCTGATTTGCCGGTGCATTTGGCGACGATGAGGGTGATGTCGTCTTCCTGCTCGCCGGGGCTGTACTGCTGGACATCGCGGAGGACAGCGTCGACGGTATCTTTCGCGGTGAGACGCGAATGGCGGCGGAGGGCGGCAAGGAGGCCTTGCGGGCCGAACTCGTCGCCATGAGGGTTGCGTGCCTCGGTGACGCCGTCGGTGTAGAGTGCCAGGGTGTCGCCGGCTGCGAGCTGGCAGGCACCGGTGTGGCCGTCCCAGTTGCGGAACAGGCCCAGCACCGTTCCTGTGGGTTGAAGCTCTTCGACTGTGCCATTGGGGCGCAGGAGCAGGCCGGCGAGGTGACCGCAGTTGGCGTAGCGCAGGTTTTGAGAGTCGTCGCAATACTCGGCGAAGAAGATGGTGGAATAGGCGCTGTCGACCGTGTTGTCGAAAAAAATCTGATTCACCGTCTTGAGAAAAAGCTCGGGCTGTCGGCGGGCGATGGCCAGCTGGCTGCGGAGATTGGCTTGCAGGTTGGCCATCAGCAGCGCGGCGGCAATGCCTTTGCCGGAAATGTCGCCAATGAGCAGCCCAACTTCAGTGGCTCCGAGGGAAAGGAAGTCGTAGTAGTCGCCGCCGACGTGGCGGGCCTGGATGCACACGCCGGCGTAGTCGAGGGTACGCAGCGCGGGGGCCCCCTGCGGAAACAGCCTCGCCTGCACCTGCTTGGCGATCTCCAGCTCCTGGGCGACCCGCCGCTCCTGCTCCATTCTTTCGCTCGCCTGGCGCCGCTGGGCCTCGATCTCCCGGCTCATCTCGTCGGAGCCAAGCAGCTCGAACGTGTTCCCGTCGACGTCCTGGAATGCTGCGAAGGTTCCTCCCCAAAGCTGCGGTTGCGGCGGCTGCAGAAACTTGACGCCCCGTCCGCTCCACAATTCGTACGTCGCGTCGATGTCTTCTGCGATAAAGGCTATGTGAGTGTTGCGACCGATCAGCCGATAGTTTTCCGACCCCCGTCGCGGAGCCACCAGCGCCAGGATCGCACTGCCGTCCGGTGGCGCAATCGCGACCCAGCGGCCAAACTCAAAGCGGCTGTCGGCCAGCACGCAAAAGCCCAGCAGCCCGACGTAGAACCCGAGGCTCCGGTCGTGATCCCGCACGTAGACATTCGATTTGAAGATCCGGAGATAAGGGTTCTCCGATCCGGAAGCGCAGGGGGAACGACTTTCCGGTGCAAGCTTTGTTGCACGGTTCGTTGCTTCGCTCGTCACGTCATCCTCCCGGAATCCATATCCTACTGCCAGTTGGCTGCCGCCTGTCTTTAAGGGAACCTTCCCATATCGTCCCGCGTACCTTAAACCGGCTCGGTCCCACGCCCTCCCTCACCGCGCCCGCAGTTGCCAAGGAGATTCCGATGCGTCGATTGTCGAGCGCCATTGTTATAGCCATTGCCATTTTGTTTGCGCTGCCCGCAGCTATTGCCCAGACCGGGTCCCACCCTAATTCGCTGGTGATTGTTTTCAAGGATGGGCATCGGCAGACGGTGAACCTCGATGCGATCGAGCGGCTGGAATTTCCGGGCGCGGTGCCGGCGGGAATGATCAACGTTCCCGGGCCGTCGCGAGCGCGCTTCATGGGCAAATGGGAGGTGGGCCAGGGGAATGGGGAAAACTTCGACATCGTTCTTCACGAGGATGGGACAGCTGTACGCCTGATGAATGGCGACCGCGAGGGCGGCCACTGGAATTACGTGAATGGAGAAGCCCGGGTGACCTGGAACGACGGGTGGCATGACTGCATCCGCAAAGTGGGATCGGAGTTCAAGAAGTACGCGTACAGCGAAAGCAAGACTTTCGAGAGCGATCCGGACAACGTGACGAACGCGCGGAACCTTACGCAGAACCCCTCGGGTGTGGACTAGGGGATTGCGTACGGAGCTGCGGTTGTGTCGATTGCCGCGAGTGGGAAAGCCCGCCGAGCGCGTTACGCCAGCAGGGAGACGGGCTCTTCTGCGGCGCGCAGCGCATTCTCCAGTGAGAGAGGCCGACTGAGGAAGAAACCCTGAGCTTTCTCGACGCCCAGGCTGCGCAGCATCTCCAGTTCGCCGCGCGTCTCCACGCCTTCTGCACAAATGAGGCTGCCGATGTCGCGACCGAAGCCAATGAGGGCACGGGCCAGCGCGCGGCGGCCCTCGTCGATATCGATTTGCTGGGTAAGGCTGATGTCGAGCTTGATGATGTCGGGCCTGATATTGACGATGTGGCGCATGCTGGCGTAGCCGGCGCCCGCGTCGTCGATGGCGATTCTGAGGCCGCGTTCGCGCAGCGGCTCGAGCGCGGTGACAAGGAATCGGTAGTCGTCGACGATGGCGTGCTCGGTGATTTCGAGCAGAATGCGGGTGAGGTCGCAGTCGCTGAGGGCAGCAGCCAGCTGGCCGCTGGTGATGAGGCAGGGGGAGCTGTTGATGCCGAGAAACTTCGTGTCGGAAAAGCGGTGGAGCGTGGCGAGAGCGTTGCTGATGGCGGCGCGCTCCAACTCGTAACCTACGCCGGCTTCGTAGGCCAGAGCAAACCAGCGGTCCGGGGTTTGACAGGGCTCGATGTCGAAGCGGGAGAGGCACTCAAAGCCCGCGAGCTCACCGTTGCGGAGGCGGAAGATGGGCTGATAGACGATGCGCGGAGCGCCGGCGGCGATGGCCTCGCGGATTTGGCTGGCGCGGTCGGCGTTGACTTTCTCGATGGCCTGCTTTTCGGAAAGGCTGGTTGCGAGAACCTCGGCAAAGGCGCGCATCATCTTCATGTCGCGATCGCCAAGAGTGACATCCGGCTGATAGCTGAAGCAGCACAGGGTGCCGTAGAGCTCTCCGTTTTCAAGGACGATGGGGACGCTGAGGTGCGAGCCGATGGGAATCGATTTTGTTTCGGGGATGGCGGCTGCGGCGGGCAGGCGGGAGGCATCGGTGATGAGCTGCGGCAGCTCGCCGCGCGCGACTTTGGCGCAGTAGCCAACTTCGAGGGGGAGAGCCAGGCCTGGTTCGAGGGGCGCGGGTCTTTCGGAGTCGACAAATTCGAAGACGCGGTCTGTTTCGCGGAAGTGCGCGATAAAGGCGACGTCCATGCCGAGGTATTTGCGGACCGTCCTGAGGACGCGGTCCACACCGGCGTGGCCGACTCCACTGGCCAGCAGATCAGCGATTGGTTCAGGAGGCTGCGAAGGGTCGATCGTTCGTTTCCGAGCGTCGGGCATGGGGAGCTGTCTTGAAACCCATTTTGAGTGCTGTGTTCACGGAATCACCCCGTGCGGTTCGTTGTCGATGACCCATTGGTGTGACCGAACCACGCGAGGCAAAGCCGGAGGGATATGGCCCATCAGCCCGGGTCGGCGGCGTGGGCGCTTATTGACGATGGCCGGTTTTGAGGATCTGCTGTTCGGAGCCGGGGATTGCGGCTGGGGCTGGATCCCAGCGGATTCCGGTGACCTTGTCGAGGGCGGCTTCGGTTTTTCGGGTTGCGAAGACGCCGATCCATCCGTTTGCGGCGATGTGGTTGACTCCGATCTGGCAGGCGCGGGCCATTTTTTCGACGGCGCGCAGCGTGACGGCATCGAAGACGCGGGCAGGCTCCATGGCTTCGACACGGTCGGGCCAGACTTCAGCTTTGAGCGCGAGGGTTCGAACCGCTTCACGGAGAAACGCGGCCTTCTTCTGCTGCGATTCGGCGAGGGTGACGCCGATTTCCGGCCGGCAAATCGCGATGGGTATGCCGGGTAAGCCGGCTCCGGAGCCGAAATCGAGCAGGGTTTTTGCTTTTTTCGGGATATGCTGCGCTGCGAAGATGGATTCAGCGAAATGCCGGCGGAGGATGTCTTCGGGCTCGCGCACCGCGGTGAGATTGATGCGCGCATTCCAGCGGAGCAGCAGTGCGAGATAGGCCTCAAACTGCTGGATGGCTTTTTCATCCAGCCCGGCAATGTTGAGACTGAACTGAGGATCGGCTGAGGTCTTCATAGCGGGTGACCTGGTCCGCTGCGCTGTGGTCAGTCGGCGACGGATTCGCTCATCATGCGCGGCTCCCAGGTTGCGGCGGCATCGACGAAGGACTGGAAGAGGCATTGCGCGGCTTTGCTCTCGTCGAGGACGCGCTCCGGGTGCCACTGCACACCGACGAGGAACTGATCGTTGTGGCCCTCGGCCGCTTCGACCACGCCGTCATCGGGCGACCACGCTGCGCGAATGAGCCCATCGCCGAGCACTGCGATGGCTTGGTGGTGGCTGCTGTTGACCATGAGGGTGCTGCGCGAGCCGAGGCCGAGGATGCGCCGCAATCGTGAGCGCGCTTCGAGCTCGATGGGATGCGCTTCAATGACCGTGCGCCCGACGGCGTGATCGACGGGAGTCTTGAGGTGCTGGACGAGCGTTCCGCCGTGCCACACATTCAGCGACTGGAACCCGTAGCAGATGCCCAGCAGCGGCTTGTGCAAAGTTGAGGCATCCTGGAGCAGCAGCTCATCCACCGCTTCACGCGCTGCATCGGCGGCTGCGCAATCGGGCTCGGCTTCTTCACCATATTTCTGCGGATTCACATCCGCCGGGCTGCCGGGGAGCAGAACGCCTTCGCACGACGCAACCAGCTGCGCTACCTTCGCAGGTGAATCACGCAGCGGCACCTTCACCGGTACGCCGCCGGCGAACTCCACGGCGCGCGCATATTGCGGCCACGAGCGCTCGCTATATTCCTTATCGGAGAAGTTGGGTTCGGGAATGGCTATACGAGCTGCTTTCATGGTCACCGCGCCTCCTCGGATTCTTGCAGGTCCCGAGAAATCGTTACTTCCGCCAGATTCCCAACCGGTGTTTGCACTGCAATTCCTTCCTGGGTGACAGAGCCTTCTTTCATTGTGCTCCCATCCGGGGTTGTGGATGGCGCTGGAGGTCTTTTTCGCCAGGAGTGCTCATAATATAGCGCGGCGACCCGTTCCTCCAGTATCGCTGTTAGTTCGTTCAATTGTCTGGTGGTCATACCGGCGGTTTCCACGGCTTCACCAACGGCGAGGGTGACCGGCACCGGATGCACGGCGCTGGAGTGGATGGGCAGCAGCTCGTGGGTGCCGATGAGAGCCATGGGGATGACGGGAGTTTGCGCGCGAATGGCCATGAATGCAGGGCCGTTGAGAAACTTTGCGGGCTCTCCGGATTCGGTGCGGCCGCCCTCGGGGAAGACGACCAGGGGCATGCCTTCTTTGAGCGTGCGAACCGCGCTGGCGAGGCTGGCGATGGATGCGCGCGGATTGCCGACGTCGACGGAAACCTGGCCGGAGCGCCGCAGCCACCAACCGATGAACGGCAATTTGAAGAGTCCGCTGCGCGCAACGATGCGGAACTGGAAACGGAGCAAGCTGAAGAGGACGGGCGTATCCATATAGGAGAGGTGATTGCAGACGTAGACGGCTGGCTGCGCTTTGAGACGCTCGCCGTGGAGAACCGTCACCCGCGCGCCGCTGATGAGGACGCTTGTACGGGCCCAGATTTGCGCGATGCGATGCTGCCAGCGCCCGCGCTTTTCAAACAGCGAAGCCAACACGGCGAGGCTGGCGAAGAATGCTGTGGCTACGGTGAAAATTGGCGCGCGATACAGATGGCTGGCCAGCCGCTGGTGGAGCGGCAGAGGATTCGGGCGGGGTCCGGTTGGGGCGATGGGCTTCATCGGGTGTCCATCTCGACGCGCTGCGGAGCCGGGTGCAGGAGCGGCCGCACTTCGCCCACCAGATAGACTGAGCCGGCTACGACGACCAGGCCGTTCTGCGCGGCGTGCGCCCATGCGGCGGCGAGAGCTTCGTGGCCGTCTTTAGCGGCGAGGGCTGGAACGCCGGTCGGGCGCGCGGCTTCGAGGAGGTCGTCTGCGGTGGCCGAGCGCGGCGACTCAACCGGGGTGGCGATGACCAGATCGAAGAGCGGGAAGAGGATCTGGGCCATCTCGACGTAAGCCTTGTCTTTCATGCAGCCGAAGACGAGGACCCGGCTGGCGACTTTTGGGGCTGATGATTTGGGGGTGGCGTCGGGATCTTCAAGGGCGGAAAGCGCTGCACGAAGCGCCCAAGCGCCCGCGGGGTTGTGGGCGACGTCGAGCAGGACATCGGCTTTGCCGGGAACACGGAGGCGCTCGAGGCGGCCGGGCCACTGGGTGTGGCGGACTCCCTGTTCGATTTGGGCCGGCGTGAGTTTGAAACCGTGGTTGTTACGTAATTCGACGGCGGTGGCGATGGCGAGAGCGATGTTGCGGCGCTGATGCTCGCCGGCGAGCGGGGAGTCGACCTGAATGGTTTCTCCCATGACCTGGAGCGGATATTGGTTGCTGACGGTCGAACGCTGAGGGCCTGGGGTGTACTCCGCAGCGTTCACTCCGCGGACATCCAACTCTGCGGCCACTTCGCCAATGGCCTGGTTCGCCTCAGGATGCTGTGGCAGCGTGACCAGCACGCCGTTGCGGCGCAGGATTCCAGCCTTCTCGCGGGCGATGAGGGTGATGGTTTCGCCGAGCCACTCGGTGTGGTCGAGGGAGATGTCGGTGATGACGGAAACGAGAGGCTCGGCAACGTTGGTGGCGTCGAGGCGGCCGCCCATGCCCACTTCCAGAATCGCCAGATCGACGTTGGCGTCGGCGAAAGCTTCAAACGCTACGGCGGTGAGCGCTTCAAAAAAACTCGGATGTCCAGGCAGCTTGCCTTCGGTGATCAACTGGCGCGCGCAGTCGTCGACGCGAAAATAGTGGCGGGCAAAATCCTCGTCTGCGATGGGCTCTCCATCGATACGGATGCGCTCATTGACGCGCTCGAGGTGCGGTGAAGTGTAAAGACCGCAGCGATAACCGGCGCTCTTGAGGATTGCGGCCAGGGTCGCGGCGGTGGAACCTTTGCCGTTGGTGCCGGCGATGAGAACAGACCGGAAACGCCGCTCCGGGTGCCCGAGGGCTTCGACCAGGGTGCGCATTTCTTCGAGGCGAAACTTGCGCCTCGGCTGATCCGGCGCTGTATGCAGCTCGCCCACGCGCGCATGAAGACTGTCGAGTGCCGACGCGTAGGACATGCCTCGATTTTAGCCTCGATCCCAGGACAACCTCCGGTCACTTGCCCTGGTAACCGGGCGCCGCCTGGGGTGCGCGCGGAACACCGCATTCGCGCTGCTAAACTGAAATCTGAATGATCCTCCCCTTTGTCCGTGAGTTGTTGGCGGACCTGGAGAATTCTGCCTCCTTTGAACAGGCAAGAAGGCACCTCGCGCTTGCCCGTAGGCGCCGTCGTGTCTCCGGACTCACTTCGACTGCCCGAGCCCTCTACATCCCATTGTTCGCGCGCGCGGCGCAGGTGCCGACCGTGGTCCTTGTCGCGGACAATAAGGCTGCCGACGCGATGGATCTGGCGTTGCGCGCGGGCTGCGAGCTGACCGGAGCGATCCCAGCCGATCGTGTACTGCGTTTTCCTGCGCACGACGTGCTGCCGTTCGAGAATCTCTCACCGCATCCAGATATTCAGGAACAGCGCGCCAAAACGCTCTGGAAAATCGCCACTGGCGAGGCGTCGATCGTGGTCGCGCCGGTAGAAGCCGCGGCGATGAAGCTGTTCCCTGCGCCGTTCTACGCGGGGTTGGCGCAGATTCTGCGGCGTGGTGAGGAAGTGGACGTGGAAACGCTGCTGGCGCACCTGACCAGTGTTGGCTATTCGCGCAACGACATCGTGGAGATGCCGGGGCAGTTCACGCGCCGCGGGGGGATTCTCGACATTTACTCACCGGAAGCCGATCGGCCGGTGCGGTTCGAGTTTTTCGGTGACGAGATTGAGTCGATCCGCAAATTCGATCCAGAAACGCAGCGCTCGGCGGCGCCTCTGGATGAAGCGCGGCTGCTCCCGCTCACGGAAACGCCGGTCAACGAGCGCATCCTTGCGGCGATTCACACGCGGCTGAGCGGCGAACGCGTCGAGGCTTCTGACGATCCGGAGCTGGTGGAGGATGCGATTGCTGCGGGTGGGGTCTCGGTTTTTCCTGGGTGGGAATTTTTCGCCGGGGTGAGCGGCGCCACTGGTACGCTGCTGGATTTGTTTCCACGCTCGGCGCTGCTGGTGGAAGAGCCGGCGATGATCAAAAACCAGATCGACCGCTGGTGGAACAAGGTCGAGCAGCGCCACGAGCGCTCGAGCATCGGATCGCTGATCCGGCCGGAGGACATTTACCTGCGACCTGAAGTGTTGCAGGCACAGTTGGCGTCGCATCCGGGGCTCGATATCGATCAGCTGGGCGCGGTCGATGTACTGGAGGAAGACGAGACTCTGGGTGAGATTGAATTTTCGTCGCGGCCGACACTGCGCTTTCATGGCTCGATTCCTGCGCTTATCGACCAGATTCGCAACCTGATGAACCAGGAGGTGCGCACGCTGCTGGTTGCGCCGAATCAGGGTGAAGTGGAGCGGCTGGCGAATCTGCTGCGTGAGTATGAGGTTCCCTATCGGCTCGGCAGCCGCATTCAGCACGCCGGCAGCGAGAACATCTACGACGAGTCGAGCTATCTGGCGGGTGACTTGCGAACGCCGGTCATCCTGCGCACGGCGCTGGCCACCGGTGTGAGCCTGCCGGATGCGCATCTGGTGCTGTTCGGGGCGCAGGATTTCTTCGATGAAGCGGATGTGACGGCGCGGCCGGCGCCGAAGAAATCGAAAACGGCGGCGTTTGTTTCGGATTTCCGCGATCTTACTGTGGGCGATTACGTGGTCCATGTGGAACACGGCATCGCGCGCTACCAGGGTCTGCGGGAGATTGAGCAGGACGGCGTTTCGCTCGAGTTCATGATCCTCGAGTTCGCCGAGGGGGCGCGCCTCTATGTGCCACTGACGCGCCTGGACCTGATCCAGAAATACCGGTCGACGGAAGCTGGGCCAGCGCCGGTGCTGAACCGGCTGGGCTCGCAGCAGTGGGCGAAGACCAAGGCGCGGGTGCGCAAGGCCATGGCAGATATGGCCGACGAGCTGCTGAAGCTCTATGCGCAGCGCAAGGCGGCAGAAGGCCACGCCTTCCCGGCCGACAACGAATTCCAGCGCGAGTTCGAGGACGCATTCGACTTCACGGAGACCGACGATCAGATTTCGGCCATCGCGGACATCAAGCGCGACATGGAATCGACCCTGCCGATGGATCGCCTGCTGGTGGGCGACGTTGGCTACGGCAAAACCGAAGTGGCGATGCGGGCCGCATTCAAAGCGGTGCAGGACGGACGCCAGGCGGCGGTGCTGACGCCGACGACCATCCTCAGCTTCCAGCATTTCGAAACCTTCAAAAGCCGTTTCCGGCAGTTTCCCATCACGGTCGAGATGATCTCGCGCTTTCGCACGCCGAAGGAGCAGAAGCTCATTCTCGAGCAGGTCGAGAATGGGCGCGTGGATATTCTGATCGGCACGCACCGACTGCTCTCGAAGGACATTAAGTTCCACGACCTTGGCCTGCTGGTCGTCGACGAGGAACAACGCTTCGGCGTTCGCCACAAAGAGCGCTTGAAACAAATGCGGCGGGAAATCGACGTGTTGGCGATGTCCGCGACGCCGATCCCGCGCACGCTGCATATGTCGCTGGTGGGGCTGCGCGACATGAGCGTGATTGAAACGCCGCCTCGCGACCGCATGGCGATCCAGACCGTTGTCGCCAAGTTCGATGAGAAGCTGATCCGCTCGGCGATTGAGGTGGAGCTGGAGCGTGGCGGACAGATTTACTTCGTGCACAACCGGGTCGAAACCATTTACGAAATTGCCGCGAAGATTCAGGAACTGGTTCCTGCGGCGCGCGTGGTAGTGGGCCACGGGCAGATGAGCGAGAACGAGCTGGAGAAGGTGATGCTGACTTTTATGCGTCACGAGCACGACGTTCTGGTCGCGACCACGATCATCGAAAACGGCCTCGATATTCCCCTGGCCAACACGATGATCGTGAATCGGGCGGATCGCCACGGATTGTCGGAGCTTTACCAGCTGCGCGGGCGCGTGGGACGGTCGAATCGCCGTGCGTATGCTTATTTGCTCATCCCTCCGGAGCAGGAACTGACCGATGTAGCGCGACGGCGGCTGGCGGCGCTGAAGGAGTTTTCCGACCTTGGCGCAGGATTCAAAATCGCGGCGCTCGATCTGGAGCTGCGCGGAGCGGGCAATCTGCTGGGCGGCGAGCAGAGTGGGCACATCGAGGCCGTTGGCTTTGAGATGTACACGTCGATGCTGGAGGAAGCGGTCAGCAAACTCAAAGGCGAGGAGCACGTGGAGCGGCCGTCGGTGCAGCTTTCGCTGGGCATCGCATTACGTATCGATGAGAGTTACATATCCGAGGAGAACCAGCGCCTGCGCATGTACAAGCGCATCGCCGGGGTCGACAGCGACGGTGCACTGGAAGGAGTTCGCTCGGAACTCGAAGACCGCTACGGCCCGCTGCCGGCGAGTGTGGAACATCTGCTGCAGGCCGCTCGGCTGCGCATCGAGTGCGAGAAGATTGGCGTTGCGCAGGTGGATCGCAAGCGCGACCAGCTCCATATTCGGTTTACCGAGACTGCCGCTGTGGATCCTGGCCGCCTGATGAAGCTGGTCGCAAAGAATGCGAAACGCGGGGCTCAGTTCACTCCGCAGGGTGTGCTGCGCTTCCCGCTCGCGGCGACCAAACCTGAGGAGATTCTTGGCGAGGTGCGTGTGTTGCTGGAAGAGCTGGCTCTGCAGACGGCTGCCGCCGTCTGACTCAAAACCACTTCACCAATTCCCCGAAATTCTCTACCTCGATCAGGTGCTGTCCCTCCGGCGCCTCGTCACGTACCTCGTGTTCCAGCACCCAGGTGTGCGGGTGGTGGATGTACACCGCGTGCAGGCCGCAGGCGAGCGCGGGGTTGATGTCGGACTTCGGGCTGTTGCCGATCATCCATGTGGTGTGCGGCGCGAGCTCGTACTTTCCGCAGACTTCGCGATAAGCGTCGGGATCTTTCTCTTTGGGAACTTCGACCGCCGTGAAGTGCGGGCGCAGGCCGGAGCGGTCCAGCTTATCCACCTGCTCGATCGGATTGCCCTTGGTCATCAGGATCAGGCGATGCCTGGAGGCCAGGATGGGCAACGTCTCGGCCACGCCTTCCAGCAGCTCGATCTCCTGGTCGGCGATGGATTGCGCGAAGCTCATGATGCGTTCGTGTTTTTCCGGCGTGATGGGACCGGTCGAAAGGCGCTCGAAGCAGGCGACCAGCGCGCGGCGAAAACTCACTAGCCCGTAGCCGTGCTGGCGGACATTTTCGCGCTCCACTTCGTTGAGCTTCTCGCGCACTTGCTCGTGCGAGTACTCCTTGTGGTCGAGGTAGGAGATGAAGGCGGCGATGGCACGCTCGAAGTAGATGTTGTTCTCCCACAGGGTGTCGTCGGCGTCGATGAGCAGGGTCTGGCCGGGGGCGAATTGGGTCACTGTGGTCATGGTCTATCAGCAGGCTATCAGGAAGAAAATCCGCATCTAAATCAATGAAAAAGCTTTGCGCGATGGGCAGCCGAAAGATAGTGGCGACTACGACAACATATTGCGCCCAGGCGGGTTAGGATCGTGTATTCCATTCGGGTCCCATGAACTGGTTCGACCTCATTGCAAATGATGAGACCGTACAAATCAATGCGATCCGCGAAGTTGCTGCTCCTCGCCTTGTGCTTCTTTTGCGCGTGCTCCAGGGCCCGCGCTGACGCGGCGCTGCTGCTTGAAGAGCCGTTCGGCGACTTTGGCGCGATGAATCCCACCGGCCACGCGGCCATCTGGCTGAACCATGTTTGCGCCGATACGCCGACGCATCTGCGCCCCTGCCGGGAAGGCGAAGTGGGCGTGGTGCTCAGCCGGTATCACCGCATCGACGGGTATGACTGGCTGGCGATGCCGCTGTTTGCCTATTTGTATGCGGTCGACGATGTGTCCGAGATTCCGGACTCCGCCACGCCAAGACTCGAGCTGAAGTTGCGCGACAGCTACCGCCGCGAGCATCTCGAGGACCTTGTCCCGGACGACCCGAAGCACGAGATTCCGCGCGGCGAGTGGATCCAGATGGTGGGTGCGTCCTACGATCGCCGCATCTGGGGTTTTGAAGTCGCGACCAGCCGCGCGCAGGACGATCGGCTAATCGAGCGATTCAACGCGCGGCGTAATGTGTCGCACTTCAATCTGTTCTTCAATAACTGCGCCAATTTCTCCGAGAAGATCATCAACGGCTTTTACCCTCATTCGATTCATCGCAACTTCGTTGCGGACGCGGGTATGATGACGCCCAAGCAGGCCGCGAAGTCGCTGGTGAAGTACAGCCGCCGGCATCCTGGCGATGACCTTCACACATTTGTGGTTCCGCAGGTGCCGGGCACGATCCCACGCAGCACGCCGGTGGATGGCGTGGTGGAGGGATTGATCAAATCGAAGAAATACGTGGTGCCGCTGGCGGTGCTGCATCCCTACATCACGGGAACGCTGATCGCCGCGTACTTCAGCGACGGGCGCTTCCATCCCGATCCGCATGCGGCGGTGTTTGACCCGACGCTGGATGTGGAGCCGGGCCGGGCGCCGCGCGTGCAGGCTTCCATGGCAACGGCGCAGAGCGTTCCGGTTAGCGATCAGGGCATCGTGGGGCGTGAGCCGCCGGCCGCGGTGCGCGAGGTGTCGACCTCGGACCTGCCTCGCCCGTAGAGCCCCTATTGCACACCGCGACGCGCAACTTCATTCCAGTTTCGCCGCATCCGGTCACAAATCGCGGCCGACACGCGGCTTGTGGGAACCGGAGCCCCTTTGGCTCGCGTATTATCGTGGATGCCTTCCGGAGGAACCATGGGACATCGACTGCTGGTGGCCGCAGCGTGCGCTTCACTCACCCTTGCCCTTGCCTGTTCGGCACAAACCGCGCCCGCCGGCGATACGCAGCAGTTTCCGCCGATTCCCGGCTACGAGCCGACGGAGATGGACACCTCGGCCGACCCGTGCGTCGATTTCTATCAGTTCGCATGTGGGAATTTTGCGAAGCTGCATCCGATTCCCGCAGACATGCCGGAGTTCGATCAGTTTGTGAATCTGTATGAGTTCAACACGCAGGCTCTGCGCGGGCTGGTGGAGAAAGCCGCCGCGGCCCATGCGGCTGCGGGAACGAACGAACAGAAGATTGGCGATTACTACTTCGGCGTGCCTCGACACCGAGGCCATCGACAGGAAGCGGCCTTGCGCCGATCCAGCCGGAGCTGGACCGCATCGCCGCACTGAAGCAAAGACGACCTGCCTGCCCTGGTCGCGCGTCTCAACCGCATAGGCGCGGGAGTGTTCTGTCGATTCGGATCGCAGCAGGACTTTAAGGACGCCACCCGCGAAATTGCGTACATCGACCAGAGCGGCCTGGGCCTTCCCGAGAAGGACTATTATCTGCGCACCGATGCGAAGAGCGTGGAGCTGCGCAAGCAGTACGTGGCCCATATGGCGAACGTGCTTGAAGCTGCTCGGCGATCAGCCGGAGCTGGCGCAGGCGGAAGCGCAGAAGATCATGGATCTGGAGACGGCGCTGGCGAAAGGATCGCAGGGCAAGGTGGAGCGGCGCGATCCGCTGAAGATCTACCACATGATGACGCTGACCAGCTTTGCGGCGACGGCGCCGGATCATCGATGCGCAGCAAGTACATCGGGCTAGATCGGCTCGCCGGCGGTTACAGGAGCTGAACGTGGCTGGCCCGGACTTCTTTTCGGCGATGAACAAGGCCATCGATCCGATACCGACCTCTCGACACTCAAGGCGATTACTGCGCGCTCATCTGGCTGATATCGTTGTCCATGCGTCTGCCCCATGCCTTCGACGAAGAGAATTTCGATTTCTTCGGGCGCAAGCTCACTGGCACGCCACAGCAGGAGGCGCGCTGGAAGCGCTGCGTGCAAGGCGACCGACGGTTCGCTTGGTGAAGCACTCGGCCAGCTTTACGTGGCGAAGTACTTTACGCCGGACATGAAGGCGTCCACGCTGCGCGAGGTTCATGACATCGAAGCTGCGATGGGACAGCGACATCGAGCAGATCGACTGGATGAGCCCGGAGACGAAGGCTAAGGCGGAGGAGAAGCTTCACGCCGTCGCGGACAAGATCGGCTATCCCGGACAAGTGGCGCGACTACTCGAAGCTCGACCATCGAGCCCGGCGATGCGTTCGGGAACTCAGTGCGCGCGCGCGCATTCGAAGTCGACTCACCAGCTGAACAAGATCGGCAAGCCCGTGAATCGTGAGGAGTGGGGATGACGCCGCCGACGGTGAATGCTTACTACGATCCGTCGATGAATGACATCAACTTCCCGGCCGGCATCCTGCAGCCGGCGTTCTATGACAAAGACGCGGGCAATGCGACCAACTACGGCCACATCGGCGCGGTGGTGGGGCACGAGCTCACGCACGGCTTTGACGATCAGGGTGCGCAGTTCGACGGGCAGGGCAATCTCCATGACTGGTGGACGCCGGAGGACAAGAAGAACTTTCAGGAGAAGACCGGCTGCATCGACGCCGAGTATTCGCAGTTCACCGCGGTGGACGACGTGAAGGTGAACGGCAAGCTGACGCTGGGCGAAAATGTGGCCGATAACGGTGGGTTGCGCCTCGCGTTCATGGCTTTCATGGCACGGGCTGCGGAGTCGGGGAAGAAACCGCCCTCCACTGCGGAAGAGAAAGCTGCATCGGCAAAATACACGCCCCAGCAGCAGTTCTTCCTCGGCTATGCGCAGAACTGGTGCACCAACGAGCGGCCGGAATTCATGCGCATGCTGGCCCAGGTCGATCCCCACTCACCGGACGCGATCCGTGTCCGCGGCGTGGTGGTGAACGCGCCGGAGTTCGCCCACGCCTTCGGCTGCAAGCCCGGCCAGCCGATGGCTCCGGTCAAGAGCTGTCGCGTGTGGTAGGAAAAAAGCGCAGCAAGTCATTTTGATGGCACTTACTACACGTAAGTAGCATAGATAGCCAACTTAAGTAATACTTTTGTTGACTATAAGTAGGTTATATCTGGAAGTGTCTTCATCGGCCTTTGTGCCGATTTTAGCCGGACCAAGTTTTTGGGATTTTGTCCCCGAATTCCACATCCATCTTCGGATTAGTCTCGGGTCTGCGCCGACTGGCGCCAAAAGGAAAACTACCCGATGACCAAGGCTATTCGCGTCGCTGTTTTTTCCACCGTTCTCGTGCTGTTCTCAGCTCCCGCCTTCGCTGGCCCTGGCGGGTCCGACCCGCCGCCGCCACCACCGACCGGTTCCTCCGTCGCGGCCAGCACCGCTTTAACTGCAGTCCTTTCGACTCTCGGACTGTAGCCGCACACGATTTGCCCCCTCCCGGCGGCAGGTAGTGAGCTTCCGCTCATTACAGCGGAAGTTCGCTATCTGTCGTATCTTGAGAGCGGACGCGTACATGCACTTCAGCTTTCTCGCTAACGTTTACTGGGCCGTTGGCACCGGGTCCACCCTCGTTCTGATCTTCGTGCTGCTTTGGCGCGGGCGCTGGCGGACATTCCCGATACTCACCGTTTGGCTGGCTTTCCTGGCAGTCAAAGCGGCCCTGCTCTTCGTTATCTACCTGCACGGTTCCAGAAACATGTACGCGACCTTCTGGGTCGCGGCTGGCGGGATCGACTTTGTTCTGCAGCTTGGTGTTGTGCTTGAAGTTGCCCGCATCGTCCTCCGGCCAACCGGTACTTGGGTTCGGGACGCGCGGTCACAATTCATCTCAGTTGGGGCGGTGGCTGCGGCAGTCTCGGCGCTGCTTGCCTGGTGGGTTTCCCCCCCGTCCTGGAGCCATCTCTACGCCTGGCAAATTCGCGGCGATCTATTCACCAGCCTGGTGATCTGCGAACTTTTTGTGGTCATGAGCCTCACCGCGAACCGCCTCGGCCTGGGCTGGCGTAACCACGTCATGGCCGTCGGCCAGGGCCTCACTGCATGGAGTGCCATTATGGTAATCAGGGTAGTCCTTGAGAGTTACCTGGGCACCCGGCGTTTCTATATCCAGCTGGAGCAGGTCCGGCAAGTCGCCTATCCCGCGGCGGCTTTATGGATGGCCATACAACTTTGGCGTGATGAGCCTGAACGCCAGCCGATTTCTGCCGATCTGCAGGAATATATTCTTGCGCTCCATCGTCGCGTCGAGTACGATCTTCGCAGACTTGATGTCCGCAATTAGTGGGTTCTTAGACTCCGGACCTGGACGGTCACTTTAGAAAGGCCTTTTCCGGTGTTGGTTTATCTCCTCCTTGGCGTGGCTGTTGGCTGTCTGTTCGCGGTTGCCGTCAAATCTCAGCTGTCCGCTCTTCGTGTAGACAAGCGAAGCTGGCAGGACTTAGTCTCCCAATTAAAAAAGATAGAGTTTGAGCGGGTAACATCGGTAGCCCGCGACTATCTGGAGCCGAAAGAAGGACAGATCTCGCTTGAGCCCACCGACATGTGGCTGATGCTGGGTGGCCGCGAGGGTCTCCGCCGCATGCGCGAGAATGCCCGGCTGATGCTGTTGCTCGCCGCGCACGCGCAGCGCTGGAACTTCGATGAAGGCGTCATCGTCACCGAACGCATGCGCCGCGACGCGCTCCGCCTTCGCCAGGCCATCCGCCGCATCGAACTCACCCTGACCTTTCATGCGGTGCTGCGGCGTTCGGCGACGCTCATTCCCTTCCACCTGCACGAGGCGGCCTCCTCGTACTACCTGATGCGCCAGCGCCTGCTGGCCCTCTACCGGACCAGCCACGCCGGCCTCTATCCCGTTCTCGCCGAAGTCCTCTAAGGTTGCCGGCCGCCGCAGACTCTGCGGTCTTCCTCACCAGACAACACCGTAAGCCGCCGTGCCCTCCGACCAAGGAGAGGAGCCCGTCATGTCCGATCTGAAGCCCCAAAAAGACGCGACCGCGCCCGACCACATCAGCGAACCTCGAGTCGTCGACGCCATCCGCCACGTCGAACCCACCCCGGTGGCCGAGGGAATCTTTCTCCCCACGGGCGAGTTGCCGGAAAACCGGATTGAGAGAGAAGGCCTCACCGACACCGCCAGCATCGCGGCCGATCCCTATGATCTCCACGCCGATGCTATAGGTGCGGAGCCGCTGCGGACGCGGTTGCCGGGCAAAACCAGTTCTGACCCGCATACCGATTCGGTACCGGACAATCCAACTACCCTCGACACCGATCGCAAGGAGAAGGGTGGTCGCGCCGCCTGATCGCCGGGATCGTCCGCCCCCGGCCACGGGTCAGGGCTGGCTCAGAAATCCATCGAGGACGCTGCGATATTTCTCCGGCTCCTCGTACGCAGGCAGATGCCCGCTCTCCTCGAAGAAGACGATCTTCGCTCCGGGGATCGCCTTCGCCATCTTCCAGGCGTTGACAGGCGCGACGTTCATGTCCCATCGCCCGGTAATGATCAGCACCGGAAAACGAAAATTTTGCAGTGCCGAAGTCAGGTCCAGTTCCTCGGCCGACTGTGAGACTGCACGCGCCACTGCCGGCTGATATCCCAGGTCGCCCATCTTCGCCATATAGGCGTCGCGCTTCTGGGGCGAGTAGAAAATCATCCGGAAATGATTGCGGAGGCTCTCGCGGGCAGCCGCATCTGAGTCCGCTCCCAGTCGTTTCTCCGCAGCCAGATCCAGCTCCTCGACGTCGGGAAAAGTCTGCGGCAGCAAATGGACCATCTCTTTGAACGAAGGTGGCGGCGAATCTGACAGCACCAGCTTCGCCACATGTTCCGGATGCTTCGCCGCGTAGGCCATCACGAGGAATCCGCCGTACGAATCGCCCACCAGCGCGATCTGCCTGATGCCAAAATGCGCGCGCACCGCCTCGAGATCGGCCACCTGCGCATCCATGGTTTGCGGTGCGCCCATCGCCACGCGCTGCGATGCGCCGGTTCCACGCTGATCGTAGAGAATCACCATCCGGTCGCGTGCCACCTGCAGCCACAGGTCGTTCATCATCATGTAGGCATGCGAAAGTCCCGGGCCGCCGTTGACCGCGATCACCGGGAGCGCATCGCCGCGGGTGCCGAACGTCTCGTAGCCAATCTCAACCTGCGGGGTGTGGATCACGCCGGTCTCATGAGCCGTTGTCTGCGCAAGCGCAATTGGCGACAACAGTAAAGCTGCAACGGCTAACCGCGGAAACATCGCAAAAACCTCGTGAACGCAGAATGTTTCGGAGGATACCATGCCTTTAGCACGTGGCCGGGCTGGCCAATCCGACGTTGACCACCGAGATACGCTCTGCACATCTCATCGACTGTTCACATTGCTTCAGCCACAGACCGTTAAAACTGTTCTCCTATGGAGTTTTTCGGCCTTCCCCGCCGCCATCAGCCCCACTGCGCTCATCCAAATGCTGACACACTTTTGAGGCTGCCCTGATGCGCCGCGTCATGATGTTCCTGAACCCGCTTCTGATCCACAACGAGAAGCGCCGCGCTCAGGTGGAACAGATCGCTGAGTTGCTCAGCGGCTACGGCAGCGACGTGCATCTGCAGGAGACGCTTTCCGCCCACTCCGCCGGCCAACAGGCGCGCGATGCTGTGGCGGCGGGTTTCGACTCGTTCCTTGTCTGTGGCGGCGACGGCACGGTCTTCCAGGTGATCCAGGGCGTCGCTGGCTCCGACGCCACGCTGGGTGTTCTGCCCTTCGGCACCGGAAACGTCATCGCGCAAAACCTCGGCATGCCACGCAACCCGCTGGCCGCTGCAAAGCTTCTTCTCCAGGCACAGCCGCGCGAGGTGAGTCTCGGCCAGATCACCCTGAACCCGGTTGGCCACAAGCGCATGCAGAGCTGGTATTTCTTCATCGCTGCCGGCATGGGCGTGCATGCCGCGCTTATGAACCTTGCGCCCACCGGCCAGGGCAAGCGCCATGGCGGACGCCTTGCTTACTTCCTTGGGGGTGCGCGCCTGCTCATCGAACATCCGGTGCAGGCCTTCCAGATCGAGCTTGTCCACAGCGACAGAACCACCACGGTTGAAACCGCCTGCGAAGCCATCGCTGCCCACGTCCAGGAGATCAATCGCTGGCGCCCAGGTGGCGATCCCTTCGGCGCGTCGCTGCGCGTGGCCTGGGTTCCACCTACCGGACGCCTTGGTCTTGGCCATGCCAGCTTTCACGCCCTCGCGACCGGCAAGAGCAACGGCCACGGCGGCTGGGGCCGCCTGCCGTTCGCGCAATATGTATCTGTCACGCGCATGATTTGTCGCCCACTCAATGGCAATTCGTACTCCGCTCCGCTGCTGGTCGAAGCCGATGGCGAAGTCCTCGGCGCGAGTTACACCGTCATCAGCGTGAGCGACAAGAAGCTGCGGCTGCTGTGGCCAAACAGTGCTTCGGGTTTCTGATCGATTTCGCTCGCTCCCCGCCTCCAAAAAGGGAATCTCGCCTCGTCCCGCGTGCGTTCCTTCTGTTGAAGCCTCGCGACTGGCCGATAACACTCGCATACAGCGGTTCTGTGTCCAACTTCGTTTACCTGGGATCGATCCACAATGCCCGAGGAGCAACAGCACAGCGGCGACGACTGGTTCCGATACGCGCTCGCCCTCGAAACTTCCGATGACGGTTTCTGGGACTGGGATCTGATTGCCGGCCGCCTTTGGGGTTCGCAGCGCTTCCAGTCGATGACTGGCCTCGCCGAAGCTTGCGCGACGCTCGATGACTGGGTCGCCCGCAGTCACCCGCACGATCAGCCGCGGCTCGAGGCTGAACTCAAGGCGTTGCGCGAAGGCCAGACTGCTTCCATTGCGTGCGAGCACCGTGTCCGCAGCCAGGATGGTTCGTGGCGCTGGGTGCAGGCGCGCGGCATAGCGGCCCGCGATGCTTCGGGCCGCGTGACCCGCGTTGCCGGCTCGTTGCGCGACAACACCAGCCACCGCATGGCCGACGCGCTTACCGGTCTGCCTAACCGCACCTTCTTTGTCGATCATCTCGAGCGCCGCATCGAGCGCGGCTTCGAGCACGGCGACTGGAACTTTGCGCTGCTTTCTGCTGCCCTCGAGCGTTTCCAGCCGCTCTGTGAAACCCTGGGCTCAGCCGCCGGCGAGCGCCTGCTGATTGAAACCGCCGCACGGCTGCAGTCGCTGCTTCCCGAATCGTCGCTGGCCGCGCGCGCTCTCGGCGCCGAGTTCATGATCCTGCTCGAAGGCGCGCACACGGAGGCTGATGCCGCGCGCTTTGCCGCCACTGTCATCGAGGCGCTTCGTGAGCCCTTCGTTTGGCGCGGTCATTCGCTGACGCCGCAACTGGCCATTGGTGTCGCGCAGGCTGGCATGCAATATTCGCACCCTGAAGAGCTGATGGCTGACGCGGAAAGCGCTCTCACCCACGCGCGACGCCTCGAACCGCCTGGTGTGGCCTGCTATTCGGCTGGCATGCGCGAGCGCGCGCTTGCGCAGCTGGAGCTTGAGGCCGAACTGGACCGCGCCATTCAGCGCGGCGAGCTGGTCCTGTTCTATCAGCCTGAAGTCGATCTGCGCACCAACCGCATCATCGGATTTGAAGCGCTGGTGCGCTGGCGTCACGCGCGCCGTGGTTTGCTGCCGCCTGCTGAGTTCATCCCGTTGGCCGAACAAACCGGGCTGATTCTGCCGCTTGGTGAATGGGGTTTGGCGGAAGCTTGCCGTCAGCTGGTTGCGTGGCACAAACTGGCCAGCGAGCCGCTGCAGAAAGCTCGCATCAGCGTGAACCTTTCCGCGCGCCAGCTGGAGCAGCCGAATCTCGTCGAGCGTGTTCGACGCGTGCTGGAAGAAACCGGCCTTGATCCGGCTTGCCTGCGTCTGGAACTAACCGAAAGCAGCCTCATCTCCGATGCGCCTGCTGCGCAGAAGACTATGCGAGCGCTGGAGAAACTTGGCGTTGGTCTGCACATGGACGACTTCGGCACCGGTTACAGCTCGCTTGACTACCTGCAGCGCTTCCCTTTCGATACCATCAAGATCGACCGGTCGTTTGTTCGCGGGATTGTTCATGATCGCGAGTCGCGCGTCATCGTCGGCTCGATTCTCGATCTGGCGCGCTCGTTCGGGATGAACGTTGTCGCTGAAGGCATTGAAGACGCAGAGCAGCTGGAAGAGCTGAAAACGATGGGCTGTCCTTGCGGGCAAGGCTATTATTTCGCGAAGCCGCTTGAGCCTTCCGCTATTGCGGACATGATTAGCTCTGGCGCTTTTGCGAGCCATATTCCCGTTGCGCAGGCGTGATAACGGCAGCGGCCAGCCGCCAGCTTTTAGCTGCCAGCAAACAAGGTCCGATCTGCGAGAATGTTTCTCAGCATGCTGCTGCGCCGTTCTTCGTCTGCCTGTCGTCCGACCTTTCTGGTTGCTTTCGCTGTCGCGTTCGGCCTTCTGACCGGATGCGGTTATCACACCGTCAATTCTGCGGTGCATTTGCCGACGAACGTGCGGACGCTTGCTGTTCCGGCGTTCAAGAACAATACGCAGTCGTATCAGACGCAGGCGGTTTTCACCGAAGCGGTGATCAAGGAGTTCACCAGCCGCAGTTCGTACCGGATTATTTCCGGCGACGATCCTGACGCTGACGCTACGCTGCGTGGAACGATTACGGCTTTTTCCATCACGCCTCTGACTTACGACAACACAACCGGCCAAACATCGAGCTATCTGGTGACGATCAGCGCGAAGCTCGAGCTGGTCGATCGCCACGAGAAAGTGCTGTGGCAAAACTCGGCCTACACCTACCGCGAACAGTACGAGCAGATCCAGGATCTGGCCAGCTTCCTGCAGGAAGACTCGGCTGCAACGCGACGGCTGGCACGCGCTTTTGCTGCTGCGGCGGTTGGCGACATCCTGGAGTCCTTTTAACCTGCAGCCCGCAGCCGGCGGCTGGTAGCTGGTAGCCTGAGCCGGTAGCTACACCCTACCCCCCGGGGACTGTGGCAAGACGCTGAACCCATTGGGCTTGCTGGAGGGGTCTCCCGGTATCTGGCAAACCTTTGAAAACAGGCGGCTTGCAGAGGGGGTTTTTGCCGGTTACCCCGGGTATTACCCTGATTTTGCACCCTTTGGTTGAGCAAGTATCTGATTCCCAAGTACTTGCCCGTAAGTATTTGAAAGCAAAATAGCTGACGGCAGCCTTGGGCGGACGCGTGCATGGGTCGGCTGGCGCGGGGCAAGAGAAAAGCCCCGCTCGCGCGAGGCTTTTCTCTTTTTCTATCTATAAGTTCAGTATATCAGGTTGAGAGGGAAAACAGTGCCAACAATCCGGGGGTAGATTGGCTTGTAAGTGGCTTGGAATGTGGGGATTTTAAAGCGGTAGCGTCATTTAGCGGGTATCGCGGGTGGCGCGGTTATAAAACGAAACACCTGTGGAGACGTAGCGATAGATGAAACGGTAGAAGCACGTCGGTACCAGCGCGCTTGAGCAGGCTCAAGTCCATGTGTGTGAATGGGCGCAACTTCAACGTGGTAGTGTGTGGAATAGTCCGCGGCAGCGTGTAAGGTGCTGGCTGTCGGTGTAGATCGTCGCGCTACCAGGCGCGCGAGAGTCGCGCCACCGGCCCTGAGCGGGACGGCGCGAACCGACACCACACCGGCCCGCGTGCGCGCAAGCGTACCAGGGAAAGCGGGCGGCGAACCGGAGTGCGCGATGAAGCCGCACCGACGGTCGCGCCGCCAGCCGGGGGCCCCCAAAGCAAGCGAACCGAGGAGCAGGACAGGCCGTCTGTGTAACTCAGATCGCGGGCGATCTCGTAACTACTGAGCGTCTGCAGTCGTCAGCCACGTGCGTCAGCACTGTCCAGCGGGATCGGGGAATCCTCGTAGACGTCCCACCTGACGGAAAACTCGCGCCGGGGATGGCTCCCGCACTCACGTCCGCCGCCGCATGAATCCGCTCACCTGGCAGAGCCGCAAATCGGGCAAATCACCGCCATCGGCCAGCGCCGCAGCGATATATTGGACGCAGTTGTGAGGATTCGAAGAAGTAAACGATGGCCTCCTGAAGGCTGCGTTGGTTCGAGTTTCATCTCTTTTCTTCCATGAACCAAATAATAGAAGTCATTACTTTGGTGAAGAGGTGCGGGGGTTGACAAGATTGGCTGGTTTGGCTTGTATCGCAATGTCCCGATCGAACTAAGAACGAATCACGGCAATCGGCATTGATGACTTGCGAGGTAAAAGTTCCGTTGACGAAGAATAGGTTGACTGGAGCGGTTTGTATGGCTGTAGTGTTGGCGACGCTGGTGGGGAGTGGGTCGTCCCAGCGCACGCCTGCGGAGAAACGTGTTCCGGATATTGAGAATGAACAGCCGTGGAATGTAGTCGCCGCGAGCCCGCTTTGCCAGGCGGTTAGAGCGAATCCTTCGGGGGCGATGAATCACCGGTACGAGGTCCCGCCGAGTGCGTTCATGCCTGATTTGACGAGCCTGATGGAAAAGAGAGACGCGGTTGTCCTAGCCAGCTATCGGTCTAACAGCTTCAACGCGATCGCTCCTTCGGGGCAGGATGCGATTCAGTATATTGAGGTCAGGGTGCTTCAAACATGGAAAGGACCGTATAAGCCGGGGGATATCGTCACGTTCACAATTCCGAACGGTGTGATTGAATGCTCGTTGTCGGGCGTCGGCCATGGACCGCATTTCAGCACTACGACCGGCTCATGGCTGGGGCTAAAGGGAACCGGCCCCATGGTGCTTTTTCTGCGACATTCCCAGGGTAGTGAAACCAGGCTGACCCCGGATCTGAGGCTTACGGGCGGTGGGGTGCAGGGAATGTTCGAACTTAATTTTTCCGGCCAACGCCAGCCGCAGGAAAGTGGTTGCGGCAACAATAACGGTACGGAGAGATTTCCGGAAAATCCTGAGATGTGCCTGGAATTCCTGAGGGGCAGCGATAGTCCTGTGATGCTTCCTTATATCGCGGATCGGCCCTTTAGGAGATTCGACGGGATGGCGACCTCCGAGTTTCTGAGCCAGGTGCAGGATGTGGCCGACTCACTCGGCTATGTGCCGGCGGGTGGGAATCCAAGGTAAGAAGGCGCGGGCGGGGATGCTGGAAGGGACAGGGCTGGGCGAGGTTTTGTCGCGCGCCGGAAGTAATGGGGCTGTGTTGGGAAGGCTGCACCGCTTGAGATTCGGTCGTCGCTTTGCGACGATTCCCCTCGCGTTGAAGCCGCTGGCTGGTGAAGTACACGCGGCTCGGGGGGTCCTTCGACTTCGCGCCGGGAAGCTGCTTTCACCGCTGGACGGGTTCTCGGCGGCGCTCCGCTCAGGATGACAGTCTGCAAAAGGGGCGACATTCTGCCAGGGGCGCTTCGCTCATGGCGACATGCTGCAGAGAGCGCTTCGCTCGCGATGACTTTTGTGGTGGTGTCGGGAAGGCCGTTGGTGGCGAGATGGGTTTGCCCCAATCTTCGCTTAGGTCGCGCCAGTTGGGGTTGGTTTCTTCGATGAGAGCGATCTTTTTGGCTCGGGTCCAACTCTTCAGCTGCTTTTCGCGGGCGATGGCGCGGGTGGGTGAGCGGAAGATTTCGTAGAAGACGAGGTTTGTGCAGCGGTGTTTTGCGGTAAAGGTGTCGGGGTGTCTTTCTTTGTGTTCGCGGGTGCGTCGGCGGATGTTGTTGGTGATGCCGGTGTAGAGGACTCGGGAACGGCTGGCCATGATGTAGACGTAGAAGGTGCGGGCCATGGTGGAAGGGTAGGGCGATGGTCGGGTTTTGTCGCGTGCCGGAAGTAATGGGCTGTGTTGGGACCGCTCCACCGCTTGAGATTTTGTCGTCGCTTTGCGACGATTCCCCTCGCGTCTGGACGCGCGGCTGGCGAGGTGCCTGCAGCTTCGGGGGGTCCTTCGACTTCGCGCCGGGAGGCTGTATTCACCGCTGGAGGGGTTCTTGGCGGCGCTCCGCTCAGGATGACTTTTTGCAAAACGGCGCTGCACACGCCTGACACAAAACCTGGTGCGGGCAAACGAAAAGGCAGCTCCGGGGAGCTGCCTTTTCTTCTGATGCTGTGAAGCTGCTTACGCCGGTGAGGGGCTGCCTTCTGGTAATCCGCCGGTGCGGCCTGGCTCGGGTTTCAGGACTTGCTGCACGTCTGTGGCTGGGCTGCCTGGTCCGCCGGAGGGACGCATCGGGGGCAGTTCTTTGCCGTCGATGATGGCGCGGATATCGTTCGCGTCGAGGGTTTCGCGTTCTAACAACGCTGCTGCCAGGGCGTGCATGACGGGCTGGTTGTTGTTGAGGATGTCCCAGGACGCCTTGTAGGCCTCGTCGACCAGAGAGCGGACTTCGGCGTCGATCTGGCGGGCTGTTTCTTCGGAGAAGTCGCGGTGCTGGGCGATCTCGCGGCCGAGGAAGATCTGCTCTTCCTTCTTACCGAAAGTCAGCGGGCCGAGGCGGCTCATGCCGTACTCGCAGACCATCTTGCGGGCGAGGTCGGTGGCGCGCTCGATGTCGTTGCCGGCGCCGGTGGTCATCTGATGGAGGAAGATTTCCTCGGCGATGCGGCCACCCATGAGGATGGCGAGCTGGGTCTGGAGGTAATCGCGGGTGACGGTGTGCTTATCGTCTTCCGGCAACTGCATGGTGACGCCGAGGGCCATGCCGCGCGGGATGATGGTGACCTTGTGGAGCGGGTCAGCGTGGTCGCGCAGGGCAGCGACGAGAGCGTGGCCGGCTTCGTGATAGGCCGTGACGCGCTTCTCTTCATCCGTCAGCAGCATGGATTTGCGCTCGGCGCCCATGAGGACCTTGTCCTTGGCCTGCTCGAAGTCGAGCATAAGGACCTGCTTGCGGTTGTAGCGGGCGGCGTTGAGCGCAGCTTCATTGACCATGTTGGCGAGGTCGGCGCCGGAGAATCCGGGTGTGCCGCGGGCGAGGACGCGGAGGTCGACGTCGTCGGCAATGGGAACCTTGCGGGCGTGGACGCGGAGGACTTCTTCGCGGCCGCGAACGTCGGGACGGCCGACCACTACGCGGCGGTCGAAGCGGCCTGGGCGCAGCAGCGCGGGATCGAGGACGTCGGGCCGGTTGGTGGCGGCGACGAGGATGACGCCGTCGTTGGACTCGAAGCCATCCATTTCGACGAGAAGCTGGTTGAGGGTCTGCTCACGCTCATCGTGACCACCGCCGAGGCCGGCGCCGCGATGGCGGCCGACTGCGTCGATTTCATCGATGAAGATGATGCAGGGGGCGTTCTTCTTGCCCTGCTCGAAGAGGTCGCGGACGCGGCTGGCGCCGACGCCGACGAACATCTCGACGAAGTCGGAACCGGAGATGGAGAAGAAGGGGACGTTGGCCTCGCCGGCGACAGCGCGGGCGAGGAGGGTTTTGCCGGTTCCGGGAGGTCCGACGAGCAGGACGCCTTTGGGAATGCGGCCGCCGAGCTTCTGGAACTTCTGGGCCTCGCGCAGGAACTCGATGATTTCTTTCAGCTCTTCTTTGGCTTCGTCGACGCCGGCCACATCCTTAAAGGTGACCTTCTTCTGCTGCATGGAGAGCAGGCGGGCGCGGGACTTGCCGAAGGAGAGAGCTTTGTTGCCGCCGCTCTGCATCTGGCGGATCATGAAGAACCACAGCAGCGCGATGAGGATGAGCGGGGAGAACTGCAGGAGCCAGCCCCACCAGCTGTTGCCGTCGGGATCGTTGACGGTGACGGAGACCTTGTTCTGGTCGAGGATGTCGTAGAGGTGGGGATAGGTCTGCGGGATCTTGACGTGGAAGGCGCCTGCCTTGTCGGCGCGGAAGTGGCCGTGGGCGTTCGCGCCGGTGATGGTGACGTCGGCCACCTGATTGGACTCGACATCGGAGAGGAACTGGGTCCAGTTGATGTCCTGCTCATGCGTGCCCATGGCGCCGTTCTTCTGGAACAGCTGCCAGAGGACCAAGAGGCAGGCGATGATGAGTACCCAGAACAGAATTTGCTTAACGGTCGAGTTCACCTTGGGGACAACCTCTCTGTATGTTCCGCCCGGCTGGCCAGCGGCTGGGAATTCAGCCGGAAATCTAGCCCCGAAGCACCACCCATTAGACGTCGCAAAGCCACTGGAGGAGTCAAAAAGCCCAGCCGGAAATCGTCAAAAGCGGCGTTTCCTGGCTCCGGAAGAACCGGCAGCGGATATCTAATGATTGTACTCCGGGCGATGATTACCACCATCCCCAATCGGTGCAACCTACGGGTGATCCGGCGGCGGGTGGCGTGTACCATAAAGTGCGGGAGATGGCGGGCGGCGGCACAATTCCTTTGCTGGGTTCGGCGTCGCGCTCGGTCACGCTTCGGATTCTTCCCACCTCGTTGCAGATCTTCTTTTGTTACTTCGCGATCGGGCTGCCGATGGCGGTGTTGCCGAGCGTCGTGCACCTGCAGCTGCACTTTAATACGGTGCTGGCGGGGTTGGCGATCAGCGCGCAGTATGTTGCGACTGTGGTGAGCCGTCCACAGGCGGGACGGATGGCGGACCGGGTGGGCGCGCGGCAGACGGTGCTTTCCGGGCTGGTGACCTGTGGAATTTCGGGGCTTTGTCTGGCGGGAGCGGGGTGGCTGGGGGCATTGCCGCTGGCATGCCTGGGCGTGATGTTCGCGAGCCGGCTGGTGTTGGGATATGGCGAGAGCTGGCTGGCGACGGGGGCGTCGCTGTGGGGGATCGCGCGGGTGGGACAGGAACACACGGCGCGGGTGATCAGCTGGAGCGGAATTAGCTCGTATGGCGGGCTGGCGATTGGCGCGCCGGTGGGGGTGTGGATCGTACGAGCCTGGGGGCTGAGTGGAGTGGGGCTGTTGAGCCTGGGGATTTCGTGCCTCGGGTTGCTGACGGCGTGGCCGATTGGCGAGGTGGCGGTGCCGGACGGTGAGCCGCTGAAATTTCAGCAGGTGCTGGGGCGGGTGTTTCCTTATGGGACAGCGCTGGCACTGGCGACGACGGGGTTCGGGACGATTGCGTCGTTCATGGTGCTGTTTTATGCGCATCGGCACTGGGCGGATGCTGCGTTTGCGCTGACGAGTTTTGGGGCGTCGTTTATTTTGGCGCGGCTGCTGTTTGCGCACTCGATCGACCGCTGGGGCGGGTTCAGGGTGGCGCTGGTGTGCTTGTCGGGCGAAATTGGCGGGTTGCTGTTTTTGTGGCTGTCGTCCACTCCGGCGATGGCGTTTGCGGGTGCTGCGCTGACGGGGTTTGGCTTTTCGCTGGTGTTTCCGGCGCTGGGCGTGGAGGCGGTGAACCGGGTGACGGTGGAGAACCGCGGGGCGGCGCTGGGGATTTACACGGCGTTCGCGGATTTGTCGCTGGGGATGATCGGGCCGGTGGTGGGGCTGATTGTCGCGGGGCTGGGATATTCGCCGATTTTCCTGTTTGCCGCTTTGATGGCCGCGTTGGCTTTGGGGATGACGCTGGTGCTGCACCGGAAGCCGGGGGTGGCGCGGGCGGTGGAGTTTGCGGCAGAACAGGGGATAGGGTTTAGGGGATAGGGTGTAGGGCCCGAAAACCTCGCGAGGCGCGCGCTTCCGATCTAAATGCTGCCGGGCATTAGTCTGAAGCCTGGCGATGGCTTTCTTGGGAATCGACGCAATCGACGTCATCATTATTGGTGGTGGTGCGGCGGGGCTGATGTGCGCCATCGAGGCCGGGCGGCGTGGCCGGCGCGCCGTGGTGCTGGAGCATGCGGATCGGGTGGGGAAGAAGATCCTGATCTCGGGCGGCGGGCGCTGCAATTTTACAAACATCCATTGCCGGCCGGAGAACTTCCTCTCGGCGAATCCTCATTTTGCGAAGTCGGCGCTGGCTCGGTATGCGCCTGCGGATTTTCTTGCGCTGGTGGAGAGCTATGGGATTGCCTGGCATGAGAAGACGCTGGGGCAGCTTTTCTGCGACGACTCCGCTAAGCAGATTGTGGCGATGCTGCTGGCGGAGTGCTCGAAGGCGGGCGTGCGAGTCGTGACGGGCGTGACGGTGCGGGAGATTCGTCGCGAGGGTGTTGGGATTTGTGGTGAAGACGGAGTGCTGACGCATTGGACGCCAGGGCGCTGGTGATCGCTACGGGCGGACTTTCGATTCCGAAGATGGGGGCTACTGCGTTTGGGTATGAGGTGGCGCGGCAGTTTGGGGTTCCGGTGCGGGAATGCCAGCCGGGGCTGGTGCCTTTGGTTCTGGGCGGGGCGGAGCTGGCGGGGTTTGCCGATCTGACTGGTGTGTCGGCAGATGTTCGGTTGTCTTTCGGCAAGAAAAGCTTTCGGGAGAAGCTGCTGTTTACGCATCGCGGGCTGAGCGGCCCGGCTGTTTTGCAGATTTCGTCGTACTGGAACGAGCAAGAGCCGATCGTCGTCGATTGGGCTCCTGGGCAGGAGATTTTTGCGGGAATGCGGGCTTCTGCTGCGGGACGCGGACTCTCGGCGGCGAGAGCTGCGTTGCGCGGGGTGCTCTCCGGGCGGCTGGCCGATCGACTACTGGAACTGGCCGCGCCTTCTAGGTGGACGAATCAGGGGATGGCGGAGCTGGAGCGGCGGCTGCATGCGTGGGAGTTTCACCCTGGTGGCACCGAGGGGTACGAGAAAGCCGAGGTGACGGCGGGCGGCGTGGATACCGATGCGCTGCTGGCGCAGACGATGGAATGTCGCGAGGTTCCGGGGCTTCACTTTATTGGTGAGGTTGTGGATGTTACTGGGCAGTTAGGCGGGTTTAACTTTCAGTGGGCCTGGGCTTCGGGGGTTGCGGCGGGGCGGGCGGTTTGACCGGGTCAACGGAGTTTGGCTGGGCGAGAAGGACATGGGCGGAGTCGATGGCGATCCACACATCTAGCCAAAAGACCGAAGGCAGAAAGTGCCGGGCACCCGGCACCCGGCAAAGCGAACGCAAAACGGGCTTATGGCAACCGACCTTTGATTTCAAGCGCGATGATATGACCCGGGCCAAATCTGGGAAATCATTCGCCGCCTGTAGCGAGAAACGCCGGTGCTACGTACGGCGCGGCGCGATATCACTCAACGAGAACTCGACCCTTCCCGCCACGCGCCACTCGCGCTCCTGAAAACTCGTAGTAGTTTTCTGATGGCTGATTACGTCGTTTCGGGTGAGGTCACAGGCGATCGAAGAACTTCAGGTGACCAAAAATCAAGGTCTCGATGTCGGTTTGATACACGAGCGCAACATTAAGATCGCGTTCTGCGGACTGCACCTCGTCAAACGTAGGTTGGCGAAGCGCCTCGCTCATGCGACTCTGCAAGTTCATATACAAATCGCGCGTGAGCTTGTGGTTGTGAAAATCGAAAACCGCGTCAATCATGGATGCTCGGTCCCCAACTTGGACTACCTCTTTATCCTGCTTGCCCGAATGGCTATCGTGAGATCGAATTGCCGCTTTGAACCAACCGGGCTTTGGAACATACATCACAGGTGCGGCCCCTCGATCTACAAGGAACTGCCGGCGAAATGCCAATCCGAAGCAACCGTACTTAGTACAATGAATTGCCATTTCGTTTTCTGGGATGTCACAGAAACATACAATTTCAAATTGCACGAGTGCGTTGTCGCTCAATTTTGAGTCGAGATCATGCCGGACGTTTGGATACGATGAATAGTCCAAGCCGGGACAGTCGGAAAGAGGTACAGACCCGACTGGTCCGGGACTCATCCTGACTCGGAAAATTGGGTCCCGACGCCCAACGTGTGAAGGATTCAATAGTGCACCTTGGCGGACTATGTTCGCCAACAGCTCGTAGCGAAGCTTGTCTGACGCCAACGAACGCCCGACGAAATGGGTCAGATAATTTGAAACATATGCCAAGCAAATAGCCTTGTTGAATCTGCACGAATTTTACCGTGTAGCGACTTCGTCGACAAAGACCTACGGCCGCGCTATGGCTCGGAGAGAAAGCGCACGATCTCCTGCATGACGCGGGCGCTTTGGTTGGTTTGGAAGAGAAACTGGGCGTGCGCGGAGCCGTCGAGGATGATCAACTGCCTGGGCTGAGGAGCTTTGTCGTACTGGGCCCGGATGCCGGGGAGCCGTAAGCCATCTCCACTGCGGTCGTCGCGCGCGACGATGAATAAGGATTCGCGAGGTTAATCCTTGTGCGGGAAGGTTGGGGGCTGAGCCTAGAAAGACAATGCGGTCGATGGCGCCCGGCGCCTTGATGGAGGCATCGCCCGCCGCTGCGCCTCCGAAACTGCCACCTACGACCGACACCGATGTTGCTCCGTGAGCCTTGAGGTAATGAACCGCGGCCAGCACATCTTTCTCAAACGGAGCGGTGTCGAAATTATCCTGGCCGGGACCTTTCGAGCAGCCGAAGCTGCGGAAGTCGATGGCAAGGACCTGGAATCCCGCCGTTGCGAGGGTGGATGCCTGGTCGTGCCAGCTCTCCTTCTTGAATTGGCCACCGTGAGCGAGGACGATGGCCTTGTTGCCGTGGCCGTAGAGGTCGGCGCAGATTTGGCCTCCATCGTCGGTGGCGAAGGTGATTGTTTGCTGCGCAGGCGCGGCGATTGTCAGCACAAGGATGAGCGGGAGAAAGCGAAGCGCTGACATGCGGGGATTATACGGATGATGGTCAGGAACAGCCTCATGGGCTAACGGGCGACATCACCATGCGATGAATACAATCATGTGCTTCGGATGGTATACACTCCGGGATTTGCTGTATTAAAATTCGGCGATCCTTGCGTGCTCGTGGAACACGCTCCCAAAACCTCAGGAAATTTTGTAGTGGTCCTATTTCCGTCAGAAGGAGATGTCCTGAAGATGCGGACTATCGAGAAAGCGCTCTTGTGCTTCATCGGGGTGGCAGCGGCAGCATCCATGACTGGTGCCCGGGTGGCACGGGCGGCAGGTCCGGAGGGACCGAAGATGCCGGCCGTTGTCGAGCAGTACTCGGCCGACCGCGTGAGTCTGCTGAGAACCTACCAGGTGGTGATTTCGCCAGCCCGGTCGGAGCGAATGGAGACGTTCTATCGTGGCGAACTGGCGTTGCTCAATGCCATGAACTTCGAGCAGCTCTCGCACGAAGACCAGGTGGATTACCTTCTCCTGAAACTGAAATGTAACTCCGAACTGCACCAGTTAGCCGTGGAAAAGGCGCAGATTGCGCAGATGCAGCCTTTGCTGCCCTTTGCAGAGACGATCGAAAACTTCATGGCTGGAAATCGGCTGATGCAGAGACCGGACGCCGAGAAGAGCGCTGCGGCGCTACATGCGATGGTCACGCAAATCGAGGCAGCTGAGAAAAAACTAACTCCCAGCCACGACACCGCGCCGGGAGCCACGCCTGCGATTGATCCTATGGTAGCCAACCGGGCGGTGATCGCCACCCTCGAGCTGCAGGGAAATCTGCATGACTGGTTTAAACAGTACGACGGTTATGACCCGGCTTTTACCTGGTGGGTGGACGTGCCCTACAAAGCTGCCGATAAAGCGCTGACCGACTACGTCGCCTTCCTGAAGGAAAAGCTGATTGGCATCAAGCCGGACGACAAGACAACGATCATCGGCGATCCGGTTGGCAGAGAAGCTCTGATGGCCGACTTATCGGACAACCTGATTCCTTACACGCCGGAAGAGTTGATTGCCATTGCGCAGACGGAGTATGACTGGTGCCTCCGGCAGATGCTGCAGGCGTCGCACGAGATGGGCTATGGCGATGACTGGCACGCCGCCGTTGAGAAGGTGAAGGAGATGCACGTCGATCCGGGTGACCAGCCGGCAGTTATCCGCGACTTAGTGAAGAGCGGGATCGACTTTGCGAAACAGAATAACCTCGTAACTATTCCGCCGCTCGCCGACGAAACGTGGCGGATGATCATGATGACGCCGGAGCGGCAGCTGGTGAATCCATTTTTTACTGGCGGCTCGGAAATCAGCGTGTCTTATCCAACTGATACCATGACCTACGACCAGCGCGAGATGAGCATGCGCGGCAACAGTACTCCTTTGTCGCATGCCACGGCATTTCACGAGATGATTCCCGGACATTTCCTGCAGTTCTATATGGGCGCTCGCTATCGTCCGTACCGAAGGGCTTTCGAAACGCCGTTCTGGGTGGAGGGCAATGCTTTCTGGTGGGAGATGCTGTATTACCAGAAGGGCTATGACGGCACAGCGGCAGAGCGCGTGGGCGCGCTGGTGTGGCGCATGCATCGCTCGGCGCGCATCATCTTCACGATGAACTTCCATCTCGGCCACTGGACGCCGGAGCAGTGCGTGCAGTACCTGATGAAGAATGTCGGATGGGATGTGGATAACGCGACAGCCGAGGTGCGGCGCAGTTTCAACGGTTCAGTCGGCCCTTTGTACCAATGCGCTTACCTGTTGGGAGCCGTTCAATTCCGGGCCTTGCATGAGGAGTTGGTCGGGTCAGGCAAGATGACTGAGCGCCAGTTCGCGGATGCGGTTCTGCATGAGAATGCGATGCCGGTGGAGATGCTGCGTGCCGACCTTGAAAATCTGAAACTCATGCCGGACTATCACACGCAGTGGAAGTTCTATGGGGAGCATCCGACCCACGCTGAGAACTAGAGGATCGGGGCTCGGGCTGCGAACCACTGCCCAAGTTAGAGAATGTGACTAGAACCAGCGGGTCATGAGGACCTTTTGTTCGGTGTAGAAGGCGACCGCGTCTTTGCCGTGAGCGTGGAGGTCGCCGAAGAAGGAATTTTTCCATCCGGCAAAGGGGAAGAAGGCCATGGGCGCGGCGACGGACATGTTGACGCCGACCATGCCGACTTCGATGCGGCTCTGATATTCGCGGGCGGCTTTGCCGCTGCGCGTGTAGATGGTGGTGGTGTTGCCGTAGTCGGAGGCGTTGACGAGGTTGATAGCGTCGTCGAGGTCTTTGGCGCGGATGACGGAGAGGACAGGCCCGAAGATTTCTTCACGCGCCACCGTATCCGTTGGCTTCACGTGGTCGAGGACGGTGGGGCCGACGAAGGCGCCGTTGGGATCGGCCTGGACCTTGCGTCCATCGCAGATGGGCTTTGCCCCCTCAGCGATGCCCTTCTCGATGTAGCCGAGGACGCGCTTCTTCTGGTCGGCGCCGACCAGCGGACCGACGGCTACGCCGGGTTCCATTCCGTCGCCGACTTCGAGAGCCTGGGCTTTTTTGACGAGGAGATCGAGCAGCGGCTCGGCCACTTCGCCGACGGGGACGAGGACGCTTCCGGCGAGACAGCGCTGGCCGGCTGCTCCGAAGGCGGAGCCGAGAATGGCTTCGACGGTTTGGGACAAGTCGGCGTCGGGCATGACGACGAGGTGATTCTTCGCGCCGCCGAGCGCCTGGACGCGCTTGCCGTGCGCGGCCGCCTCCTTATAGACGATCTTCGCGACGGGCGATGAGCCGACGAAGGAGATGGCGCGGATGAGCGGGTGCGCGAGGAGCGCTTCGACGACTTCGCGGCCTCCGTGGACGAGCTGGATGACGTCGGTGGGCAGGCCGGCTTCAAGCAGAAGCTCGACGACGCGGGTGGGCGTCATGGGAACGCGTTCCGACGGTTTGAGGATGAAGGTGTTTCCGGCGGCGATGGCGAAGGGGTACATCCAGAGCGGGACCATGGCGGGGAAGTTGAAGGGCGTGATTCCGGCGCAGACGCCGATGGGCTGGCGGATGGTGCGGCAGTCGATGCCTTTGGCGACGTCGTTGAGCGAGTCGCCCATCATGAGCGAGGGCATACCGCAGGCGACCTCGACCATCTGAATGCCGCGCTTGACTTCGGTCATCGAGTCTTCGAGGGTCTTGCCGTTTTCGCGGGTGAGGATGGCGCCGAGCTCGCGGACATTTTTCTCGAGCAGCGCTTTGAAGCGGTAGAGCGGCTGCACGCGATCGACGACGGGCACTTCTCGCCACTGGAGCCAGGCTTCATGTGCGGCTTTCGCGGCGCGATTCACTTCCGCCGCTCCGGCGTAGGGCAGCGTGGCGAGCGTCTCACCGTTGGCCGGGTTCACGATGGGGTGATGCGCGCCATGGGGGACGGCCCACTCTCCGGCGATCCACGACAAGGTGAAGGCGGGTTTCTTCTGGGTAGCGACGGTGGGCTCAGCAACGGTGCTCATGCTTCTTCTCCTGCGAGTGAGGGGACTGGGGATTGAACTGCGGCGCCGCGCATGAGCGCGATGTAGAGGCCGCCAGAGACGAAGAATCCCACAAACCAGGCATAGTCGTAAAGCCAGTGGAGGGTGGGGACGAAGCGGCCGGTGAGGGCGCAGGCGACTCCGAGGGCGAGCGCGGACATGGCGCGGGGATTGATGCCGCTGCGGTATTCGTAGATTCCGTTGCGCGAGTAGAGGGATTCCATATCGAGGCGCTTGTGGCGGATGACGAAGTAGTCGGCGACCATGATGCCGGCGACGGGACCGAGCAGGCCGGAGTAGCCTACGAGCCAGCCGAAGATGTAGTTGTTGAAGCTGGCGAGCAGCTTCCACGGCATCATGGCGAGGCCGAGGAAGCCGGTGATGAGGCCGCCGGTGCGGAAGGAGATCCACTGCGGATTGAGGTTGGAGATGTCGTTGGAGGGCGAGACGACGTTGGCGGCAACGTTGACGTTGAGGGTGGCGACGAGCAGGGCGACCATGGCGATGAAGGCGACGACAGGCTGATGGAAGCGGCCCATGAGTTCGATGGGGTTCCAGATGGCATGACCGAAGATGACGGCGGAGGCGGAGGTGACGGCGATCCCGATAAAGCAGTAGAGGGTCATGGCGACGGGAAGGCCGATTGCCTGGCCGACCAGCTGAGAGTGCTGATTTTTGGAGTAGCGGGTGAAGTCGGGGATGTTGAGCGCGAGCGTGGCCCAGTAGCCGACCATGGCGGTGAGCGACGGGAAGAAGAAGCGCAGGAATGAGCTGGTGGAGTGGAAATGGCTGGGCTCAGAAAGCATGGGGCCGAAGCCACCGGCCTTGTGCAGCGCGAAAAAGAGCAGCAACAGCGACATGATCAGCATGAAGGGTGCCGAAAATCCCTGGAGGAAGCGGATGCTTTCAACGCCGCGCCAGACGACGACCATGTTGAGCAGCCAGAAGCCGAGGAAGCAGGCCCAGACGGAGAAGGCGGAGCCGGCGAGAGACGGCCAGATGACGACGAGCATGGCGTGGATGGCCTGGCCGCCGATCCAGGACTGAATACCAAACCATCCACAGGCGACGATGGCGCGCAGGATAGCGGGAACATTAGCGCCACGCACGCCGAACGAGGCACGGACGAGGACGGGAAATGGGATGCCGTATTTCGCGCCGGCGTGCGCGTTGAGCAGCAGCGGGACGAGGACGATGAGGTTGCCGAGGAGGATGGTGGCGAGTGCCTGTTTCCAATCCATGCCGCCAGCGATGAGGCCGGAGGCGAGCATGTAGGTGGAGACTTCCATGGACATGGAGAACCAGAGCGAGATGTAGTTGTAGGTGGTCCAGGTGCGGTGCGCGGGGGTGGTGGGCGCGAGGTCTGGATTGTAGAGGCTGTCTTCGGGATGGATCATTGCCAGGCGCCTCCGCGAGCGGCGCGGCGCAGATACTGGCCGCGGCCTGGCTTGCCGAGGTACTTGCCGTTTTCGACGATGCGCTCGCCGCGCGAGTAGACCTGCTTCGCGTTGCCGCGGACTTTGAAGCCCTCGAACATGGAGTAGTCGACGCGCATGTTGTGGGTCTTCGCGCTGATGGTGTGTTCGGCGTTGGGATCCCAGAGGACGAGGTCGGCGTCGGAGCCGGGGGCGATGGCGCCCTTTTTCGGGTACATGCCGAAGATGCGCGCCGGCGCGGTCGCGGTGATTTCGACGAAGCGGTTCAGGGAGATTTTGCCAGCGTTCACACCGTGGTGGTGGATCAACTGCATGCGGTTCTCGATGCCGGGGCCACCGTTGGGGATTTTGGTGAAGTCGTTGACGCCGAGGATTTTTTGATCTTCGAAGCAGAAGGGGCAGTGGTCGGTGGAGACGACCTGGAGGTGGTCGTCTTTGAGGCCGTCCCAGAGCTTCGGCTGATTTTTCTTCTCGCGCAGCGGCGGGGTGAAAACCCACTTGGCGTCTTCGAAGGAGTTGTGGTTCATGGTCTCTTCGAGAGAGAGCAGCAGGTATTGCGGGCAGGTTTCGGCAAACGCAGGCAGGCCGCGGTCACGCGCCTCGCGCACCTGGTTGAGAGCGTCCTCGCTGGAGAGATGGACGATGTAGACAGGAGCGCCGGCCATTTCCGCCATAGCGATGGCGCGCTGCACGGCTTCCGCCTCGGCGATGGTGGGGCGGGTGAGCGCGTGATAGATGGGCGCAGTTTTGCCCTCGGCGAGCGCCTGCTGCACGATCACGTCGATGACGCTGCCGTTTTCGGCGTGCATACAGATGAGCGCGCCGTTTTTCGCGGTCTGCTGGAGGGCTTTGAAGATGGTGGCGTCGTCGGCCATGAGCACGCCGGGGTAGGCCATGAAGAGCTTGAAGCTAGCCACGCCTTCGCGGACCAGGTCGTCCATGTCTTCGAGGCCGCGGCGGCCCTCGTCGCTGCCGAGGTCGGTGACGATCATGTGGAGGCCGTAGTCGATGCAGGCTTTGCCTTCGGCTTTCTTCCACCAGGTGTCGAGGGCGGTACGCATCTTTGTGCCGCGCGCCTGGATGGCGAAGTCGACGATGGAGGTAGTGCCGCCGATGGCTGCGGCGCGCGTGCCGGTTTCGAAGTCGTCGGCGGAGGTGGTGCCGCCGAAGGGCATGTCGAGGTGGGTGTGGGCGTCGATGCCGCCGGGGAGCACGAGCAGGCCGGAGGCGTCGACGGTGGTGTGGCCCGCGGGATCGATGCTGGCGCGGACGTCGCGAATCGTGTCGCCTTCGACGAGGACATCGGCGGCGAAGGTCTTCTCCGCAGTGACAACGGTGCCGTTCTGGATCAGCAGTCCCATCATTTCCGGGCATTTCTTGCGCGGGCGGGTAGGAAAAAGGCCACAATTCTCAGCATCCTGGGTTCCGGAACAACCTTCCTTCTATATCCTGGGGAATGCTCTCGCCCTTGCGTAAAGTAATTTGCCTACAGGCGAGCTTGTATTAAGTAAAACGACGTATACTTTACACAAATGTCTGCCCATGCAGCTACCGCAATGCGTCCTGCCGAGCCGAGGGATCTGCCTATCCTCACGAAACAGGACTGGTTCGCTCTGATCCCAGCTCTTGGACAGGCGAATCGCGCACTTGCAGAATACAACGGAATGCTTAGGCGCCTGCCGAACAGAAACCTCCTGCTCGCTCCGCTTCGCCTGCAGGAAGCCGTCCTCTCCTCGAAGATTGAGGGTACCCTGGCCACGATGAGTGAGGTTCTGCAGTTCGAAGCCGGAGAACCTCCGCAGCGCGAGTCGCGCCGGCACGACATCGAAGAGATTCTTAATTACCGATCAGCCCTGGAAGCGGCGATGGACGAACTGAAGACGCGGCCCTTCAGTCTAAACCTCCTTCTGAAGCTCCACCGAATTCTGCTCACCAGCGTGCGTGGCCACAACAAGTCCCCCGGAGAATTTCGGAAACAACAAAACTATATCGGTACGCGCGTGGGTGGCGTGGAACAAATCCGCTTCACGCCGCCGGAGTGGACCAGGTTACCGCCCTCGCTGAGCAACTGGGAAAACTACTACCACTCCGACGATGACCCGTTGGTCCGCCTGGCCCTCATCCACGCCCAGTTCGAATTCCTCCATCCGTTTCTCGATGGAAACGGCAGAATCGGCCGCATACTGATTCCAATCTTTCTCTGTGAGAAGGGACTGTTATCCGAACCCACCTTCTACATGTCCGAATACATCGAAAGGCACAGGGACAATTACATCGACCATCTGAGTGCGCTCGGCCGCGAGAAGAATTCCTGGCGCAGCTGGACGCAGTTCTTCCTCGATGGAGTTACAGCGCAGGCCCAGCAGAATGTCTCCACCGCGGATGCCATTCTGTCGCTCTACGAAAATCTCAAAGGCAGGTTTATTGAAATAACGCACTCACGATATGCGGTCCCGCTCCTCGATGCCGCGTTCGAGTTGCAGTATTTTCAGGCAGGTCAGCTGCGGCTTAAAGGAGATGCTCCGAGCAAGCCCACCTTAATGAGCATGCTCCAGGCTCTGGAGCAGGAAAATGTTCTAAAGGTCTATCGCTCAGCCGCCGGCAGGCGATCCGCGATCTGGTGGCTGCCGCAGCTGGTTCAGCTTGTAGAGAAGAGAGCCTGATCATAAGGCTGGCGGTGCGCAGTCTTTCGCTGCGGTGCGTTCTGCCCAGGTTTCCGGCTTCGCGCCCGTCGGGACTTCGACCATGGCGATGCAGTTCTCTACCGGGCAGACGAGCGAGCAGAGGTTGCAGCCGACGCACTCGGTTTCGTCGACGCGCGGGATGCGGGCGAGCGGCGTGGCGTTGTGGCCGTTGCGTTCGGCGGTGGGGTCCAACTTGGGGATCGGCGTGACGGCGAGGCTGGCGTGCGTGGCTGCTTCGACGGCGTTGGGCTTGGTGTGGAGGGCGGGATCGTGCCCATCGATCGGGCCAGTGACGCGGTCGAGGTGGATGCACTGGTGCGCGCCGTCCCAGCAGGCGATGTAGCAGAGTTCGCAGCCGATGCACTTGGCTTCGTCGATGCGGGCGACGATTTTGTAACTGAGATTGAGATGTTTCCACTCGGTGACGCGGGGGACGACGCGTCCACGGAAGTCGTCGACGGTGGCGAAACCTTTCTCGGCCATCCAGTTCTGGAGGCCGTCGATCATGTCCTCGACGATGCGGTAGCCGTAGTGCATCACGGCAGTGCAGACCTGGACGGTTCCGCAGCCGAGGAGGATGAATTCCGCCGCATCTTTCCAGGTGCCGATGCCGCCGATGCCGGAGATCGGCAGATTGCTGGTTTCTGGGTCGCTCGCGACTTGCTGGACCATGTTCAGCGCGATGGGCTTGACCGCCGGCCCGCAGTAGCCGCCGTGGGAGCTTTTGCCGTCGACATTGGGGCGCGCGGTGAGCGTATCGAGGTCGATGCCGGTAATGGAGTTGATCGTGTTGATGGCGGAGACGGCGTCAGCGCCGCCTCGACGAGCTGCGCGCGCGATGACGCGAATGTCGGAGATGTTGGGCGTGAGCTTGACGATGACCGGGGTGCGGGCCTTCTCCTTCACCCACGCGGTGATCATCTCGGTGTATTCGGGGACCTGGCCGACGGCGGAGCCCATGCCGCGCTCGCTCATGCCGTGGGGGCAGCCGAAGTTGAGCTCGAGACCATCGGCGCCCGCGTCTTCCGCCTGCGCGACGATGGTGTGCCAGGTTTCGCGCTTCGACTCGACCATGAGCGAGGCAATGACGGCGTTCCCTGGGTAACGCTTTTTGACCTCGGCGATCTCGCGCAGGTTGACCTCGATGGGGCGGTCGCTGATGAGCTCGATGTTGTTGAGGCCCATCATGCGCTGGCCGTTCCAATCGATCGAGGAGTAGCGGGAGCTGACGTTGACGATGGGCTCGCCGATGGTCTTCCAGACTGCACCGCCCCAGCCCGCGTCGAAGGCGCGCATGATCTGTTCGCCACAGTTGGTGGGCGGAGCGGAGGCGAGCCAGAAGGGATTGGGCGAGCGGATGCCGGCGAAGTTCACGGCGAGGGCCTGCTCAGGCATGCACGGACTCCAGCGCCTGGGCGATGGCGATACCGGCGCGCTTGCCGTCGGCCACGGCGTCGACGACTTCGCGGCCGCCGTTGACGCAGTCTCCGCCCGCAAAATATTTTGGGTCGGAAGTAGCGCCGGTGGCGCGATCGACGACCACACGGCCGTGGGTTAGCTCAATGCAGCGGCAGGCTGAGAGCAGCTCCAGCAGGGGCGACTGGCCGATGGCGTAGATGATCTGCCGGCAGGGGAACTCGAAGTTCGATCCAGGAACCGCGGTCAGTGCGCCATCCTCGCCGATGGTTGTCTGCACGCATTCGATGGAGCGAATGCCTCGTTCGTCTGTGTGAATTCTGAGGGGCACGATGCGCCAGAGGAAGCGCACGCCTTCCTGTTTGGCATGCTCGTACTCAAAGGGAAACGCGGACATGTCGCGCTCGCCGCGGCGGTAGAGGATGGCGACGCTGGCAGCGCCCAGGCGGCGCGCGGCATTGGCGGCGTCGATGGCGGTGTTGCCGGCGCCGATGACGGCGACGTTCTCCGCAACCTGCGGAGGGGCGTCAGTTTTGTACTGCGCGATGAACTCGAGGGCGTCGATGACGCCAGGGTTGTCGTCACCAGAAACGCCGAGCCGCCGCGCCGGGCCTAACCCCACGCCGAGGAAGATGCGATCGAATTCGCGCTCGAGATGCTCGAGGTCAGTGCGAGTTCTGATTTCGGTTTTGTAGCGGAATTCGACGCCGAGGCTGTGTATGAGCTCGATCTCCTCGAGGCTGGCGCGCGCGGGCAATTTGTATTCGGCGACGCCGTAGGTGTTGAGGCCGCCTGGGAGCCCGCGCCGCTCGAAGACTGTGACCTGAAAGCCGCGTTGCTGCAACTCCGCAGCGCAGGCGAGCGATGCGGGCCCGGCGCCGATGCAGGCGATCTTTTCGGGACGGTCCGGGGAAGATTTGCGCGGCAGCGGGGTGCCGGCGGCGTGGAAGGCGTCCATGGCGTAGCGCTGCAGGCGGGCGATTTCGATGGGCTGCTTGTTGTAGCGATGCATTACGCAGGCGCCCTCGCACAGCACTTCGACTGGGCAGACACGCGAGCAGCTTGCACCCAGCACGTTGGCGTCGAGAATCGTCAGCGCGGAGCCGCGCAGATTGTCGCGGGCGATTTTGCCGATGAATCGTGGCACGTCGATGTGCGTGGGGCAGGCGGCCATGCAGGGCGCGTCGAAACAGTTGAGGCAGCGGTTGGCTTCGACGAGAGCCGCCTGACGCCCGAAGGGCGGATGCAGATCGGAAAATCGTTCCGCGATTTCCGGATTCTGCTGCATCGCCACGCCTTTATCTCTCCTTCGTTTCTGTCTTCACGGCCTTACCAGATCGGCATACATTTCGGGACGGCGGTCGCGGTAGAACTGCCAGGTCTTGCGCACCTCGGCAATTTTGTCGAGGTCGAGGTCGGCGGTGAGGACTTCGTCTTTGTCGCGCGAGGCCTGCGCGAAAATCTGGCCGCGCGGATCGCAGAAGTAGCTCTGTCCGTAGAATTCGCCGATGTTCCAGGGGGCTTCGGTGCCGACGCGATTGATGGCGCCGACGAAGTATCCGTTGGCGGCGGCATGCGCGGGCTGTTCGAGTTTCCAGAGATACTCGCTCAGGCCGGCGACGGTGGCGGAAGGATTGAAGACAATCTCCGCACCGTTGAGGCCGAGCGCCCGTGCGCCTTCGGGGAAATGACGGTCGTAGCAGATATAGACGCCGATTTTGCAGAAGCCGAGGTCGAAGACGGGGTAGCCGAGATTGCCGGGGCGAAAGTAGAACTTCTCCCAGAAACCGGGCGCGACGTGGGGGATGTGGGTCTTGCGATATTTGCCGAGATACTTGCCCTCGCGGTCGATCACGGCAGCGGTGTTGTAGTAGACGCCCTCGTTTTCTACTTCGTAGATGGGAACGATGAGCGCGATGCCGAGCTCTTTCGAGAGCGACTGCATGAGCTTTATCGTTGGGCCGTCGGGAACCGGCTCGGTGGAGTCGTACCAGCGGGTGCTCTGCTCCGCGCAGAAATACGGGCCGTAGAAGATTTCCTGGAGGCAGACGATCTGCGTGCCGTCGCCGGCGGCTTTGCGGATCATGCCAACGTGTTTGTCGATCATGGCCTTCTTGATTTCGGGCAGCGACTTCTCGGCCGGCTCCACGTTGGTGGCCTGGATGAGGGAGCAGCGAACCACGCGCGACATGCTGGGAACCTCTCGCCAAAAATGAAAAATTCCTGCGTCGGGCAGGGGATCGGGAAACCCATCGAAAAGTCGAGCAGGAGAACCTAAGGATACTCGATTTTCGGGGTGCTGCTACGGGTTTCGGGGCAGGAAGCGCGGCGGCTGAACCGGGGATGGAACGGTCGATGTCGCCAGCGCCGAGGCTGGCGATTCGGGCTTGTTATACTTTTGAAGGACCGTCTCCGTGCGGAAGTGGTGAAATTGGCAGACACACCATCTTGAGGGGGTGGCGCCGAAAGGCATGGGGGTTCAAGTCCCCCCTTCCGCACCAAAATTCAGCACGCGCTGCTCTGAAGGGTTGTTCAAGACTGTGATTATTTTCGTTACCACCATCCACGTTATCGTTTGTTTGCTGCTGATCATCATCATCCTGCTGCAGCAGGGCAAGAGCGCCGATCTGGCCGCTGCGTTTGGCGGGCAGGGGTCGCAGACGGCATTCGGGCCGCGTTCGGCGGCGAACCTGCTGACCAAGTCCACGGCGTGGCTGGCCGGGATTTTTGTCCTCACCTCGATCTCGCTGACAGTGCTGATGCAGCACCAGACGACGCACCGGCATTCGGTGCTGTCCGGCACGACCAGCTCGCAGAGCGCGCCGAAGAGCAAGTAGCTGCACGAAAGGATCGAGAAGGGCAGGCTAAGGGCCTGCCTTTTTGCTTTGGGCGAGCGGCGGTTGCCGGAGTGACAATAGGACACATGATTCTCAGGACATTTCCAGTGGGACCGCTGCAGTGCAACTGCACCATCCTTGGCGATGAGGCGAGCGGCGAGGCGATGGTGGTCGATCCGGGCGACAACATTCCGCAGATTCTGGCGTTTCTCGCGCAGCACAAGCTCACGCTGAAGCAGATTGTGGTGACGCACGGGCACATCGATCACGTGGGCGGCGCGGCGCGGCTGAAAAAGGCGACTGGCGCTCCGATTCTGATGAACGAAAACGATCTGCCGCAACTGAAGATGATGGATGTGCAGGCTGGGTGGCTCGGGGTGCCGACTCCGGAAGTGGCTGCACCGGATGCGAGCGCGGATGACGGCATGGTTCTGGGCGTGGCCGGGCACTCGGCGAGGGTGCTTTATACACCGGGACACACGCAGGGCAGCATTTGCCTGCACTTTGCGCCGGACAATCTGCTGCTGGCCGGGGACACGCTCTTTGCCGGTTCGATTGGCAGGACCGATTTGCCGGGCGGCGACGGGAAGCAGATTCTGCGCTCGCTGCACGACCGGCTGATGACGCTGCCGGATGCGACGCGGGTGATTCCAGGCCACGGGCCGGAAACCAGCATTGGCGAGGAGCGTGAGTCGAATCCGTTTCTGGCAGGGACAGGCAACAGGCAGTAGGCAACAGGCAGTGCCTGCGGCCGGCTTATTTCTGCGGCTCTACCGTTGCGGCGGGGGCGGCTTCGTGGGGCGGAATCAGCGGTAGCTCTTCCACTACTGCAAGGCCGGTGCGGCGCAGCAGCTGGAAAACGGTGGGCCCGGCCAGGCGCGTGGCGTCGTACTCGACGCGAATCGTCTTCCATACTTCATCGAGCTGGATGCGGCGAATCCCGTAGACCTCGCGCAGACTGCCCAGGGCAGTCATCGCCGTTTCCGTGGGATGGCCTTCGTAGCGGTAGAGCGCTTCCAGCTGCGTCATGGCTCGATGATACTCGAAGCTGCGGCGGTCACTTCGTTACGAAGGGATGCGGGCGCAGGGGCGAAGTTGATGCGGATTGCGGTGGTGGCGGACATTCACGGAAACCTGACGGCGCTGGAAGCGGTGATTGCCGATCTGCGCGTAACTGTGCCGGACGTGGTGCTGCATGCGGGCGACCTGGCCGATGGCGGATCGAGTCCCGTGGAGGTGGTGGACCGGATTCGGGCGCTGGGCTGGACGGGTGTGATGGGCAATACGGACGAGATGCTGGTCCGGGCGGAAGCGCTGGAGGGGTTTGCTGCGCAGTCGAAGGCGCGGGCGGCGATGTGGAATGCGATTCGGGAGATTGCGGCGGCGACGCGGGCGGTGCTCGGCGAGGAGCGCTTGGAGTGGATGTGTGGATTGCCGCTGTCGGTGGTGCGGCCTGAGCTGGAGCTGGCGGTGCTGCATGCGCGGCCGGGCGATTGCTGGCGCGCTCCGGCAGCGGACGCGAGCGATGCTGAACTCGAGGCGATCTATGCGCCGCTGGGAGAGCCGACGGTGGCTTACGGACACACGCATGTTCCGTCGATCCACAGGCTGAGCGGGAGGCTGCGGGCGCTGATCAACACGGGAAGCGTGGGCTTGCCGTATGACGGCGATCCTCGCGCTTCGTATCTGCTGCTCGAGGACGGCGAACCTGAGATTCGCCGCGTGGAGTACGACGTGGAGAAGGAACTGCGGTTGCTGGCCACGAGTGGATTGCCGGGCGCGACGTGGACGGCGAAGATGCTGCGAGCGCGCGGGCCGACCATGCCGTGATCGGTTGTAGCCGGGGTGAGTGAGGATTTCGTGGGCGTTCGGCGTCAGCTGATGTGAGGAAGCGATTCGAGGCTCATGGCTTCGGAATTGCGGTGAGGCACGCCGCAATGGATTGCTGCCAGTGCGGGCCGCTGTCGCGATCGTCGGCGCCCATGGCGGTGACGTCGTCGTTGGCGTCGGGATCGAGGGCGGTGCGGGCGTAGGTGACTTCGACAGCGGTGTGCGACGCGTCGAGTGCCGCGAGGCGGACATCGATGACGCTGAGAACTGCGCCGGGAATGACGGCGACATACTGCATGCGGCCGCTGGCGAGATTGAAGACAGTGTTGACCCAGACGCTGGTGTGTGGACCGTGCTGGACGGTGAAGACGGCGCCTTCGGTGTCGAGCGCGGGCTGCGGGTAGAGGAAGTGTGGGTCCCAGTGCTTGCCGGCCCAGCAGCGCTCGCCTTCGGGACCGAAGAGCGGGGCGACGCGAGCGATGGGCGCGGCGAGCTGAAAGCGGAAGGTATTGACGACGTGGGCGGGCGTTGGTGTGGAGTTCATAGCAGTGGTTTGGGCTGCGGCTGCGTGGAGGGTGAGAAGGACCAGGGCGGTGGCGAGCCCACTCAAGCCAAAACCGGGCTTGCATGGGGCACCCGAGATTCGTTCTGGGTTCGGTCGATGCGAAACGATCATGGGCGTGGCTACTTTCGTTCGCGGAGGTGATGGCTGTCGGTGGCGCGAAGGGTAAGTCCGTAGAGTTTTTTGAACTGCTCGATTTCGCGGAGGGTTTGCGGGGAAAATGGCGCCTTGCCCTCGAAGGCGTGGAGAACGATGCCTTCGAGGAGATCCCCCAGGGTCATATCCTTTTGCTCGGCGACGGCTTTGAGGACCTTGAGGACGCGTTTCTCGATGCGGACCCCGGTCTGGACGCGTTCGACTTCGACAGGCTGGGGCCGGGGATGAGCGGGTTTAGGATCGTGCGACATTAGTACCAATGTACCACGGTACTGGGAGCGGGCGAAGATCGAGGCGGCGTATCAACAGCTGTCTCACGGCGATCCGCAGACACGGTCGGTAGTGTTTGCGGCGGGCAGCTGTGCCTGATGAGCCTGATGCACTGCGTGGGGGAGTTTCGGATTATCGGCCGGCGACCGAGGCCTGACTCCTTTACTGATTACCGCTCCACGCGATGCAGGACGACCGGAATGCTGGAGGGGAAGCGCATGTATGGACCCCTCGACGGGTCCGATCCGTCGGGCGGTGGCCCAACTGCGGGACGTGGTCCGGCAGGCTCCTCCGGTTGTGACAATGAAAAGCCCAGTTCGATGGCACGCTGCAGCTGGATCTGATCGCCCGCCAGCGTTCCGGAATAAGTGTTGTTGCCGGCTTTGAAATAGACGTCGCTGCCTTCCACTTTGCCGTCGGTGATGGGGACGCCCGCATCGCTTCCGCCGAAGAACCCGCCGCCCAAACCCTCCACGCTGCCGGTAAGGGTGCTCCCTTGCTGGTGGAGCGTAAATACGGTGTTTCCGTCGCCGACGAAGAGCGCCATCAGCCCGGTCACGCCGCTCGATCCCGCCACCGGCCTCCACAAGCCCGTGATGCCCGATCCCACCGGCGCCTCGCGCGTCCACGGCGCGACCTGGGGACGCAGCGTCACCTCTTTCCCCGGAATGGTTACGCTGGCAGCAGTGAGCCCGGGAGACTCCGCCTCCACCGTGATACTTCCCGGCGTCTTCGCGGACTGGACAAGCGCCATGCAATATCCAGAAAACGCTTTGCGCACTGTGCCCCGATCCGATTCGTGATCGGTCGGATCTCCATTGCCGACTCCGATCAGCTTCCCGGCTCCCGCTACGCGAAACTTCACGACGTTGCCGGTGATGGGCAAAACGCGGCCCTGGGCGTCCTGCACTTCCACGGCAAACATGGCCACGTCTTCGCCATCGGCCGAGAGTTCCCGCCGGTCTGGTTTCATTACCAGTTTGGCCGCGGGGCCTGTGGTCTCGCGTTTCGTGGTGAGCACTACCTGGCCGGCTTTGGAGCCGCGCGCCTCGATTGCGCCGGGCGCATAAGGCACCACCCAGGCCACGTGTGAATCTTTTTTCACGTCCTTTGAGCCCAGGCTCTTCCCGTTCGCGAACAGCTCCACGCTGTCGAGATTCGAATACACCCAGACTGCGATGTCTTTGCCTTCCATGCCCTCCCAGTTCCAGTGCGGAAAGAGGTGCAGGACGGGCTGCGTGGTCCACCATGACTGGTAGTAGTAGAACGAATCCTTGGGGAATCCGCAGGTGTCGATGATGCCGTACTGGGAGCTGATGTTGGGCCATCCATCGGGCGAGGGCTCGCCGCGGTAGTCGAAACCGGTCCAGACGAATCCCCCGGACAGCCACTCCTGCGCGTCGCAGAAGCGCCACCAGCCTTCGGCCGAGGCGCGGCCGGTGGTGGTGTAGGGATCGTACGATCCCACGTAACCCTTCTCGAAATCGGTAACGTAAATGCCGCGTGTGCCCACGGCGCTGACGGTTTCCGTGCCGATGACCGGCTTATCGGGATGCGCCTTGTGATAAGCCGCGGCCTGCGGGTCCATGTAGTTGTAACCCATCACATCGCACTCCACCAGGCCGCCCACGCCAATAGCGCGGATGGGCGCGATGGACACCGGGCGGGTGCCATCGTGCCGTGTGGCCACCGCTTTCATCGCGGTGAGGATGTGCAGTCCGGTCTCTGTGTTCGCCTGGCCTTCCTCATTTCCCATGGACCACATGAAGACGCTGGGATGATTGCGGTCGCGCCTGACCAGATCGCCGAACTGGGCGAGCCCCTCGGGGTTCGACGACATCATGCGGGTCTCGTCGAACACCAGCATTCCGAGTTCGTCGCACGCATTCAGCAGCTCCGGCGTGGGCGGATTATGCGAGGTGCGAATCGCGTTGCAGCCCATCTCCTGGAGCTTGCGAACGCGGTAGTACTGCACGGCATCGGGCAGGGCCGCGCCGAGGCCAGCGTGGTCCTGGTGGTTGCACGTTCCCTTCACCTTCACCGGCTTGCCGTTCAGAAACAATCCTTTCTGCGGGTTGAATTCGATGGTGCGAATGCCGAATGGCGTCTCGCAGCGATCGACAATTTCGCCCTGCGCGCTCACCTCGGTGACCAGCTTGTAGAGAATGCGCTCTTCGAGGGACCAGAGCTGCGGGTGTCTCACCGCTATGGTCTGCTCCGAGGTCTGCTCGCCGCCCGATGCAATGGATGCAGGCGCCGCAGCCGATCGCGCGATCGGCTTACCGGAGGGATCGAGAATCGTCGATGTCACGCGCGGGCTCTGTTCATCTTTGCCGTCGTTGCCGATCTCGGTTCGGATGGATAGCGTCGCATCGCCATTCGTAACTTTGGCGGATACAAATGTTCCCCACTGCTTCACGTGCACGGGATGGGTTTTCGTGAGCCAAACGTGGCGATAGATGCCCGCGCCCTCGTAAAACCAGCCGTCGCTGAGGGTGGCGTCCACACGGACCAGCAGCACGTTGGTCTGGCCCGGATACACGAAGTCGGTCACGTCGAAGTGAAACGGATCATAGCCGCCGCCGTGCACCCCGATGTAGAAGCCGTTGAGCACCACCATGGTTTCGCGGTAGGCGCCATCGAACTCGATGGTGATTCTGCGGCCCGCATCGGCTGCGGGAATTTCAAACACGCGGCGATACCAGCCCACGCTGCTTTCGGGATAGGTGCGTCCCAGGGGATAGAATCCTTTGCTGGCCAGCGCCGGATCGTTTTCAAAGGGCAGCTCGATCGCCCAGTCGTGGGGCAAATCCACCTCGCGCCAGTCGCTGTCGTCGAAGGCCGGCGAGCTGGCTGCGATAAAGCCCCCAGTCTTCTGGAAATTGCCGGCCCGCGCGCCGCCAAACCCGAAATCCCTGGCCGGATCGTTGGCGTTGCCGAAATGAAAGCGCCACCCGAAATCCAGGAGCAGGCGTTCGCGCCCCACGCCAGGCTTCGCGGATTCGCTGCTCTCCTGCGATGGATGCGGAGCAGGGTCCGTTTGCGCGGCGCGCATCGCAGCCTCGCCGATTGGGCCCATCCCCTGAGCCGCCGCAGCTACGGGTGCGAGGAGCCCGGCCTTCAACATATCCCGGCGTGAAACCGTTTTCATTTTGTCCTCCGGCAACTCTGAAAATCGCAAGCGCAAGCCGCGCGCAGCGCACTCCAAATCGGCCCCTGCTCAGGCACAATTCTGAGCGACGCAAGTATAAACCTCCCGGAAACCTTATCCGGGACGCTTTAAATCCAGCAGTCGAAGGGCCGCTGGCTTGCCGGGGAGCGGGCACTGCGACTTGATTCTGCGGATTTGACAGAGGCCTGCGGTGACAGGAGCCGACAGGCGAGCTTAAGCGGCGAAGCGGACGCGGGGGCGGGCCTGTTCCATCTGCTCGAAGTTGCGGTCGCGCCAGCGGAGGATGTCGTTCTGGCGGATGGTGCGGCGCATGCGCAACATGCGGCTGTGGCGCTCGTCGGCTGGCATTTCGAGAGCCTGCCTGAGAGCAACGCACATGCCGATTTCGTCGTAGGGATGGACGGTGACGGCGCCGGTGTGGAGTTCGGGCATGGCTCCGGCAAATTCGCTGAGAATGAGGACACCGTCGTTGTCGATGTGGGCAGCGCAGTATTCCTTGGCGACGAGATTCATGCCGTCTTTGAGCGGCGTAATGAGGGCGATGCCGGCGGCGCGGTAAAGGGCGAGGAGTTCATCGCGGGGAATGGAGCGATGCATGTACTGGACGGGCGTCCAGCCGGGCTCGGAAAATTCGCCGTTGATGCTGGAGACGAGCCCTTCAATCTCCGAGCGCAGATCGCGGTAGCCCTGAATGTTTTCGCGGCTGGGAACGACGACCTGGATGTGAGTGAGGCGGCGACGAAATTGCGGATAGGTGCGGAAGAAAGCGCGCAGGGCGCGGAGGCGTTCGGGAATGCCCTTGGTGTAGTCGAGGCGATCGATGCCGAGGGCGATGGTCATGTCGGACTGGCCGCGGATCTGCTGAACGCGCTCGCTGATGCCTGGCTCGGCAGCGGCGGTGGAGAAGTCGCGGAAGTCGATGCTGATGGGGATATCGCGAATGCAGGTGACGCCGCGGGCAGTGGTGACGATGCGGCGGTCGCCGCGGCCATTGATGCGCGCATCGGGGAGATAAGTGCGGATGCTGGCGACGAGGTTGTGTTCGTCGCGCGCGGTTTGCAGGCCGATGAAGTCGTAGTCGAGAAGGCCTTCGAGAATCTCACGACGCCAGGGGAGTTTGGCGAAGATGTCGGGCGAGGGAAACGGGATGTGGAGGAAGAAGGAGAGGAACGCGTGGGGGCGATGGCGGCGCAAAGCGCGGCCCACCTGCATGAGCTGGTAATCGTGGACCCAGATGAGGTCGCGCTCATCGGCGATGGACTGGACGGTGTCGGCGAATTTCTGATTCACGCGCTGGTAGAAATCCCAATAGAGGGGATCGAAGACGCCGCGCGACTGGAGATCGTGAAAGAGCGGCCAGAGAACTTCGTTAGAGAATCCCTGGTAGTAGTTGCCCTCCTCTTCTTCAGAAAGTATGACGGGGGCGTAGGAGAATTTGTGTTCGCGGGCCGCGGCTTCGAGCTGTTGATGAATCTCGGGCGAGTCTTCGGTACCGGCGCTGCCGACCCACACGCCACCGTGTTCTCTAAGGATGGGCTCGAGGGCTCCGATGAGGCCGCCACTGGAGGGCACAGCCTGCAGCTTGCCATTCTCGCGTTTGAAAGAGAGCGGCAGGCGATTGGAAACTAGGATGAGGCGCGGCTGGGCGGCGACGCGGGATCTGTGGTGGGTTGCACTGGCGGCTTTCACCGAGCGGCCTCCGCGCCAGAATTGCCGCTAACGGCCTCAAGCCAGCGGTCGAGGAATGCGAGAAGCTCATCGGGAGGTGCGAGCCAGAGGTCGGCCGCGGAAGGGCGCGGCTGGGGACGCACAAGCACGCAGAGACTGGGGCCGACCGGGGCACGGATGGCAAGGGCGGCAAAGGCATCTTCGTCGGTCTGATCGTCGCCGAGGTAAGCGGCGGGGACGCGAGGAGGTTCGTCCTTGAGGATGCTCTGGACAGCAGTGGCCTTGCTGCAGCCGGTTCCGCGGAGCTCGATGCCGCCGTCGAAAGGAAGCAGTTCAAGGCCAGCGTTCATGGAATGGGAAGAGAGGGCGTTGTAGAAGTTATGGACGAGGGTGTCGATGCGCTCGGAAGCAGACTCGGCGAGGCCGCGGGTGTGGATGGCGAGGCTGCCGATTTTCCTCTCGATGAGCGGGGCGAGATTGTGGCGAAGCAGATCGGCTTCGAGATGCGCGAGGGCCTGCTGTTGCGCGGGGGTAAGCGGAATGGAGGAATAGCGGCCGTCTGCGGTGATGTGCTCGCGGCCGTGGCTGCCCCAGATTTCGACGCGGAGATCGGGAGGGAGCAGCGAGGCGAAGTCGCCCGCGGGACGGCCGGACACGAGAACGAGCCGGGTGCGGGGAGCAGCGGCCAGGCGGAGCAGGCGCTCGGCAACGCCGGGATAGAACCTCGCGTTCATGCGCTCGCGGACGAAGGGCGAAAGGGTACCGTCGAAGTCGAGCATGAGGACGGAGTGCGGGGCGCGCTCGAGGAGGGGCCACCAGTCGGACGTCGAAAAGGCAGAAGTGGGAAGAGACACAGCGGATCCGCGGGAAGCCGGAGCGTTGGGTCCGCATGGGTTGCTGGGAGCGTCGTGCATAGCCTCTTCCACAGTGCAACAGGTTGGATGCGCGAAGAGACGGCAAAGGGGACCGCCCTGTTTGAGGCGATCCCTTTGCAGGGCCGGGCCACGCCAGGTTAGTGCGAAGCCCTTACTTCTTCAGGTCGGTGGCCAATTCGTTGACCCACAGGGTGCCGAGGCCGGTGGTGTAATCCCAGCCAGGGAGCGCTGTGTAGTAGCCGTTCACGCCAACCGTGATGTCGTGGAATCCGCCATTGGGGTAGGAGCCCGGAGTAGTTGCGCCGTCATAGAGACCGTAATAGCGAAGGGGAGCGAAGCCGAGTTTCGGGTTAGCGGAGATGAGACGTGCCCAGACGCCAAGAGCCAGCGGCGATGAGAGGCTGGTGCCACCAACGGCTTCCACCGCGCCATCGACGTAGACATTGGCGCCCGAGTACGGATCGGCGTCCATAGCGATGTCGGGGATGCCCTTGTCGCCGAGCTCGGAGCTGGGGATGCCGGCTGCGGTCTGCCAGTAGGGCGAGTACTCAAATTGGCTGATGCCGCCGCCGCCCGCGTACCACGCGATTTCGGTGTCGTAGGTTCCGTCGGAATTCGTCAACAGAGTGGTGCCACCCACGCCCGTCACATACTGCGAGGAGGCAGGATAGTTGACCATCGGAGCGCCTGCGGGGACGCCGTTTTCGCCCACTTCTGCCGGGCAGAAGGAGCCGGTGTCGCCGGTGGAAGCGAAGAAACTCTGACCCTGAGCGGCGGCTTCGGCGAAGACCTCATCGTCGGCGAGCATCGATCCGTCGAGATAGGGGAAGATTTCGCATTCGCCGAGAGAGGCGCTACCGGCTTTTGCTTTGTCGTCCGTGGCCCAGCGGCTGAATTCGAGCGCGAGGTCAGAGTCAGTGAGAGAGGTGGCGTCGTAGATATAGAGGCGCTTGACCGTCTGCGCCATGCCAGTGGAGTACTGGGTATCGAGATCCCACTCATCCTCGCCGGAGGTGTCGGTGCTGGCGATGCCGACCGGCACGACGGTGTAGGCGACTTGCGGCATCTTGAAGGCTGCTTCTTCGGTGCGGAGATCTTTGAGGACCTGAGTCAGGTCGCCTTCCGCCATGATGGCGATGGTGGCATTGCTGCCGGTGGGCGTTCCGGTCGCAGAGTAAATTTGCTGGAACTGCGCCGGATCGTAGCTCACGGCGTACTGCGGCACGCTGACCTGCGAACGTGTGACGATGGTGGGCTTCATCTGGCCGATGGTATTCAGGCCGAGGACGGCGCCTACGATTCCGCCGAGCGAAGCGGGCACCTGCGCGGGCGCGGTATTGCCGTAGACGATGCCGCCGAACTGCGAGAAGTTCTCAATGGGTGTGTTGAAGGCGGCCGAGGCCTGAGCGATGGTGCCGTCAGCGCTAACAATGAGGTTGTTGGGCTCGACGGTGACGTTGTTGAAGCCCGCACCCTGGAGATAGCTAACAACCTGCTGGACCTGAGCGCCGCTCGGAGCGTAAGAGGCCGCGAACTGCGCGGGAGTAAGGCTCTGGCCGTACAGCGCGTTGGTCGGGTCGTTGATGTTCTTAATGTAGGTGGCGAGCGCGGACTGATTCTGGAGCTTGAGAGCGACGCGAACCGTGACGGCCTGCTGCGGATCGGTCGGGCCGTAGTCGGCGGCGGAAGCAAGTTGCGAGAGCGAGATGCCCTGGGTGGCGGTGCTGGTCCAGGCGGTTTGGGCGTTGGCGGCTATGGTGAACGCGGAGGCGAGGGTCGCGGCAAAAAGCGCGGCCGCAAATGATTTGAGGCGGAGCATGCGTTTGGTCTCCTGAGTTGAGGTGGGGACAACCGGGCCGAACTACACGAGTGTCGAACCTATGCAAAATGCGCAAAGGGCATTGGTTGGTTGTCCTCTGAAGTTGCGAAAAAAAGAGAATTGTTGAGATTTGAATGCGCCTGGAAGCCGAACGAGCAAAATTGTCGCAGCGGTGGTAGCAGAAATTGCCTGGAACCAGGAAAAGATTCCTAAAGTTGGCAGGCAACTCAAAGCCATAGACGGTCAGCGGCGAAACGCCGACTGCAATCGGATGAGTGGTATTGTCACGGTCAAGAGGCGATGGGTTATTCAGTCACACAGAACGGGCGGACACACACTTTTGCCGATCTGAAGACGGTAATGGCGAAGGCCACACCGTCGCGGTCGGGCGATGCGCTGGCGGGGATTGCTGCAGAGAACGAAGAGGAGCGCACCCTGGCGAAGATGACGTTGGCGGGAATTTCGCTGAGTAAGTTTCTGGAAGAGCAGCTGATCCCGTATGAAAAAGATGAAGTAACGCGGCTGATTGTGGATACGCACGATGCCGCGGCATTTGGAGCGATCAGTGGCCTAACTGCTGGAGAGTTTCGGGAGTGGCTGCTGCTTCCGGAGACGGATACAGAGACGTTGACGCGAACCGCACCGGGCATCACGCCGGAGATGGCGGCGGCGGTGTCGAAGCTGATGCGGAATCAGGATCTGATTCTGGCCGCACAGAAGTGCCGGGTAGTAACGCGATTCAGAAACACGCTGGGATTGCCGGGGCGGTTGTCGGTGCGGCTGCAGCCGAATCATCCGACCGACGATGTGCGCGGGATTGCCGCGTCGATGCTGGAGGGATTGCTGTACGGATGCGGCGACGCGGTGATCGGAGTGAACCCGGCGAGCGACAGCCTGCAGGCGGTGACGCGGCTGCTGGAGATGATGAACGCGTTTCGGAACAAGTATGAGGTTCCGACGCAAACATGTGTGCTCGCGCATGTTACAAATACGCTCCGCGCGATGGAACGGGGAGCGCCGGTGGACCTGGTGTTCCAGTCGGTCGGGGGGACAGAGGGGACGAATCGGAGTTTCGGAGTTTCCCTCGCGTTACTGGAAGAGGCGCGGGCAGCGGCACTGGCGTTGAAGCGCGGGACGGTGGGCGAGAACGTGATGTATTTCGAGACGGGCCAGGGCAGCGCCCTTTCGGCGGGCGCACATGAGGGCGTGGATCAGCAGACGTGCGAGGCGCGGGCCTATGCGGTGGCGCGGCACTTTAAGCCGCTGCTGGTGAATACGGTGGTGGGTTTTATTGGGCCGGAATATCTGCTGGACGGGAAGCAGATTACCCGGGCGGGACTCGAGGACCATTTTTGCGGGAAGCTGCTGGGGCTGCCGATGGGGTGCGACGTTTGCTACACAAACCACGCCGAGGCTGATCAGGACGACATGGATAATCTGCTGACCCTGCTGGCGGTGGCGGGAGTGAACTTTGTGATGGGCGTACCTGGGGCGGATGACGTGATGCTCAACTACCAGAGCACGTCGTTTCACGATGCGCTGTATGCGCGGAGCGTCCTGGGGCTGAAACGGGCACCGGAGTTTGAGGCATGGCTGGAGCGGATGGGGATTTGTAACGAACGCGGTGACTTATTGGGGTCGGGGGCGGAGCGAAAGCTGCTCCCGGGAGCGGCAGAGTGGCTCAAATAACAAATGCGCGCGAGGAAGCCGGTGTTTGGGCGAGGCTGCGGCAATTTACGCCGGCGCGGATTGGGCTGGGGCGTGCGGGGAGCAGTTTGCCGACGGAGGCGCTGCTGGATTTCGAGTTGGCGCATGCGCGGGCGCGGGACGCAGTGCACGCGGAGTTCGACGCCGAGGCGCTGGCAGGAGGGCTGAAGGACTCAGGATTCGGAGAGTCGCTGCTGGTGGCGAGCCGGGCGCGGGATCGGATGGAGTACTTGCTGCGGCCGGATTTGGGCAGACAGCTGGATGAAGCGAGCCGAAGGAAGATCGAAGCTGCGCCGCGTTGCGAGCTGGCGGTGGTGATTGGGGATGGATTGTCGGCGGTGGCTCCAATGAGACATGCAGAGGCAGTGCTGCGGGAGTTTTTTCAACCCACATCTGCCAACACCGGTCAGACCCGTTCGACGCGCGCCTCGCTTCGCTCAGTGCTTGCTCAGGGCAAGTCATTGGGCACCCAGGAGGGGATCGCCGGGGAGAAGTCCCAAAATGTAACCGTCGTGGTGGCAAATCGAGCGCGGGTGGCGCTGGGGGATGAGATTGGGCAGTTGCTGGGGGCTGATGCCGTGGTGGTGCTGATCGGGGAGCGGCCCGGCCTTAGTTCACCGGACAGTCTGGGGATTTATCTGACGTGGGCTCCGCGGGTGGGGCGGACGGATGCGGAGCGAAACTGCATTTCGAACGTGCGCCCGGAGGGATTGCCGTATGCGGAAGCGGGACGGCGACTTCGATATTTGTTGGGCGAGGCGCGGCGGCTGCAGCTGAGCGGTGTGGCGCTCAAGGACGACAGCGAGAGTAGCGGACAGCGTATTGCGGATAGCGTTTAGGCTACGGACTTCCCGCGGTTATAAGCTCCAGAGACCAGGGAGCGGGCCGGATGAACCCGTGACGGGGTCGGAATGAGGGAAGGGCAGGTGGGACATCCGTGACGCCGCTGCAGCATCGGGGGCGGAACGGCAGATGTCCCAGTGCTGGTCCGGCGGATAAGCGCCGACGACCAGGAAATCAGAGGACGCGGAAAGGCGGCAGTGGCCGGTGCCGGTGGGTAGAACGGCGACATCGCCAGCATTGACGACGATTTCGTGGCCGTTTTCGCCGCCAAGCATGAGGTGTGCCGAGCCCGAGACAAAACCGAGGACTTCGTGGGCGGTGGAGTGGTAGTGGTGGAAGTCGTAGACGCCGTTGCGCCACTGCGGTGGCCAGCCATTGCGGGTGAAGACTGCTTCGAAGGTCGCCGCCGGATCGTCCCCCAGGCCGCGAAGGACATCGCGATAGAGAAGGACAGGCAGATGTTCGTTGTTGGGCATCCAGCCGTTACGAGAGAGGCGCAGGATTTGCGGATCGCCTAGCCCCCCGGAACTGCCGGTGACTGAACCCTCTGCGGAGAAGGCGGAAAGTGTGGGGGCAAGGCCGAGGGCGGTGAGGATTCGACCGAAGCGGCGACGATCCATAAGCAACAGGATGCAGGACAGGGAACACAGGACGCAGGAAGGTGGTGGACCGCAGACACTGGCAGCGGCCAGAGAAGAATGGGCGAAAGCGAGACAGGAGTTCCTGCAGTAACGGGTGAAGGTCCTTCATTCACAACCTTTTAGCCGTGAATGCGTCATCAAATCACGATGAGAAAGTTTCCTGGCCCGATCCACAACCCAAATCAACCTAGAATAGTTACTGATATGGCAATTCGACGTTTTACTCCCCTCCTTGCAGCAATAGTGTGCGTAGTGGCAGCGGTGACGGCATGGGCCGATCCGGCTCCCTTCGATTTGACCGGGCCGAAGCTCGAGGTGAAGGTGACGCGAGCGGGCGCGACGCTGCCGATAGCCGAGGTGCCGAACCTGAAGGTCGGCGATCGGGTATGGATCAAGGCGGATTGGCCGGCGGGTCAGTCGGCGCACTACCTGCTGGTGGCAGCATTCCTGCGCGGGTCGACGAATCCGCCGCCGGAAAACTGGTTCTTCAAGCAGGAGTCGTGGGAGAAGAAGACGAGCAGCGAAGGCATGACGGTAACGGTGCCAGAGGGCGCGCAGCAGGTGGTCGTGTTTCTTGCGCCGGAGACAGGCGGAGATTATCGGACGCTGCTGGGGGCGGTGCGCGGCAAGCCGGGATCGTTTGTGCGGGCGTCGCAGGACCTGAACCAGGCGATGCTGGATCGATCGCGGCTGGATACATACATGGCGGCGGTGCGGGAGATCAATGCGACCGACCCGACGAAGCTGAAAGATGCGGCGCCCCTGCTGGCGCGCAGCCTGGGAATGAAGATCGACGACAAGTGCCTGGACCGCATGCCGGAGCTGCAGATGGCGTGCCTGACGCAGGGACAGGAGTCGCTGATCCTGAACGATGGGCACAGCGAGTCGATTGTGGAAGCGCTGACGGCGGGACCGGCGGGCGATCTGGCGGTGCAGCTGAGCTATACGCCGCAGGCCAACTACGGTTTCTACAGCCCGTATGTGGGATCGGTGATGGACATCGCGCGGATTCTGGATACCTTCCACACGGCGCAGTACCAGTATCTGCCCGCGCTGGCGACGCAGCGCGACGACGAGATTGCGCTGATGCTGAACACGCCGCCGTCGTTCCACAATCCGAAGTCGGTGCTGATGACGGCGCTGCCGGCAGTGGAAGCGGCGCAGCCTCCGCCACTGCATCCGGTGGACTCGAAGCAGAATTATTGCGCGGAGAAGAACTCGCTGGTATTGGCGGTGGATGGAGCGCCGCTGGTGTTTTCGACCGGCTATACGCACGGCATGATTCTGCGCCTGAAGAAGAAGGACGGCACCTTCGTGGACGAAGTGGTGAAGCCGGACGCGGAGAAGGGCGGGTTGGAGCTCGAAGCGAAAGATCTGAGCGCGAGCGATTTCGGGAACACGATCGATGCGTCGCTGCATGGATTCTGGGGATTTGAGAAGTACGATGGGCCGCAGTTCCGCCTCGAAAATACGCACGCGCAGCACTGGGAGCTGGCGGCAGCGGATCGCGAAGCCCTGATTGTAGGGCGCGAGGACACGATTCATCTTTCCACCGATGACGCGAGTTGCGTGGACACGATCCTGGTGAAGGATTCGGCGGGCAAGGAACTGAAGGCGGACTGGAAAGCGACGGGGATCGATCAGGTGCAGGTGCAGCTGCCTTTGAAGGAAGCGCATCCTGGGGCGCTGCAGCTGGAGGTGAAGCAGTTCGGGACGGTGACGGCGCAGACGATTCCGCTGCGGGCGTACGCGGCGGCTGGGCATCTGGACAGCTTTACGCTGCACGCCGGCGACGCGCAGGGATTGCTGAAGGGGAGCCAGCTGGAGGAAGTGGCAACGCTGACGCTGGACGGAGTGACGTTCACGCCCGGAAAGATTGATCCAACGATGGGCAGCGATGAGCTGCCGATGGTCGCTAAGGATACAAAAGCGGCGGAGAAGCTGAAGCAGGGCGAGTCCGCCAAGGCGCAGGTGGCGCTGAGCGATGGCCGCTCGATGACGGTGGATGTAGCCGTGGGAGCACCGCGGCCGGGCGTGGCACTGATCGGCAAGAGCGTGCAGTCGTCGGCCTCGAGCACCTACAGCAACATCCAGCTGGCGAACCAGGATGAGCTGCCGCAGGACGCGAAGCTGACTTTCAGCGTGCGGGCACAGTCACCGGCGGCCTTCGGGCGCGGCGAGCAGATTGAAGTGGCCACGGAGGATGAGGCGTTCACGACGACGCTGAGCCTGGACAACGGCAGAATGACGCTGGAGAACGCAAAGGTGGCGCTGGCGACGCTGGATCCGGCCAAAGCGTTTGGCGGGTCGGCGTTCGGGCCGCTGAAGTTCCGCGTGATTGAGAACGGAACGGCGGGCGACTGGCAGCCACTGGCGACGCTGGTGAGGCTGCCGGAGCTGCACGATCTGAAGTGCCCATCGGGCGCGACGGAGCAGTGCAGGTTGAGCGGCGCGAATCTCTTCCTGGTGGATTCAGTAGCGAGCGATCCGCAGTTTGTGAATCCGGTGGAAGTGCCGGACGGATTTCCTGGGTATGTGCTGCCGGTGCCGCATCCGGCAGGCGGGGAACTGTATTTGAAGCTGCGCGATGACCCGTCGGTGGTGAACCAGGTGACGCTGGCGGCCGAGACGCTGCCGCCTCCGCCGGGCGAAGCGCACCGTGCAACCCGGGCGGCGTATCACGAGGGCGAGGTTGCGCCCGCTCCGGGAGCAACAGGACAGACGGGCAGCGCGGCGAGCACGACTCCGGATGGGCAGCCGGGGACGGTAAATGGGTCCAAACCGGCGCCTCAGCCGTCCACACCGCAGCAGACACCACCGTCGACACAGCCGCAGGGCGCGACGGGGCAGCCAGCACCGCCAAAGAGCAGCGCTCCGCCACAGCCGCAGGGGGCAGCAGCACCTGCGACGCAAAGCGCGCAGCAGGCGCAGAGCGGGAGCGCAGCGCCGGCACCGAGCACCCCGCAGTAGCTCCCGACCGCGCGCGACCAGGATGGCGTCTGCCATAATGGTTCGCGGTTGATGGGGGAGGGTGACATGCGGTGGAGTCGAATCGGTCTTATTTTTTTGTGCTGCGGTGCGAGCGCGCTGGGACAAAAGCCGCTCGACGTTCCTCCGGTTGCAACGGCGCCGACCGCGCCGGCATCGGGGCCCATCACTTTGGATGTGGTGGTGACGGACAAGGGCGGGAATCCGATCCACGGACTGACGCAGGCGGACTTCACGCTGCTGGACAATAAGCAGCCGGCGACGATCCGCTCCTTCGCGGCGCATGAGATCAGCACTGAGCCGAAGGATTCTGAGGCGATGATCCTGCTGATGGACGATATAAACGCGGATTTCAGCATCGTCAGCACGGAGAGGACGCAGATCGAGAATTATCTGCGATCCCATGGGGGGCATCTGGCGGTCCCGGTAGGAATCTTCATGCTGACCGACACGGGAATGAGCCAGGTGGTCCCGGTCGGCATCGACGGTAACGCGATGGCCAGCGTCCTGCACGAGAAGTCAGGGGAATTGCACCAGATTCCGCGGTCGGCGGGGTTCTACGGAGCCGAAGAACGGATGGAGCTTTCGCTGAAGGCGCTGGGATTGCTGGGAAACTATCTTGGACAGGTGGCGGGGCGCAAGCTGGTGGTATGGATCGGGCCGGGCTGGCCGATTTTCGACAACCCCAACGTGATCATCGGCCCGCAGCAGCAGCGGAATATGTTCAGTGGGATTGTGAGCCTGCAGACCTCGCTCCAGCAGGCAGGAGTGACGATTTATTCGATCGATCCGCTGGGCCCGTCGGATGCAGCGAGCGCGCGCAACTTCCTGTGGGAGAGTTTCACCAAGCCGGTCGTCAAGCCGAGTAAGACGGATCCTGGCGATCTGGCGCTGCAGGTTTTTGCCACGCACACCGGCGGCACGGTGGAGTCGGGGAGCAACGACATTAGCGGCGAGATTGCGAAGTGCGCGAGGGACGGCGAAGCGTGGTACACAATCACCTTCGATCCGCAGAGGCCTGACTCACCGAACACGTGGCACGATCTGGCGGTCAAGGTGGACAAGCCGAATGTGAAGGTGCGCACCGACAACGGGTACTACGCGCAGCCGTGAGCAATGCAGCTAAGAAGCGGCCAGCGATACGACGGCCGGCGAAGAGCGGTCAGCGCAGGGCGATTCGCGATTAGCGATAGCACAGGGGCCCGATGGACGCCCTTACCATTAAAAGATGATTGACGGGCGCCGCAGCAGGACGGCGGAGCGGGTGGCGATACGCCGCGCAGCGCATCAGATTCTGGACCGGCCGCTGATCTTTGAGGATCCTCTCGCGCTGAAGATCCTCAGCGATGAGGCTCGGCAGCGGGTTCGCGCGGAAGCGGAAGACGAAAACAACAATCCATGGGGACGCGGGCTGCGGATCTTTCTGGTGACTCGCAGCCGGTTTGCGGAAGAAGAGCTGGCATGCGCGGTAGAGCACGGCGTGCGGCAATATGTCGTGCTGGGTGCGGGGCTGGATACTTTTGCGTATCGAAATCCGTTTGCGGAGTTGCGGGTGTTCGAGGTGGATCATCCGGAGACGCAGGCATGGAAGCGGGAGCGGCTGGAACACGCGGGGATTGCGATTCCGGAGTCGATGCGATTCGCACCGGTAAATTTCGAGCGCGACACGCTCGAGCATGGGCTGGAAGCGGTGGGATTTCGACGCGAGGAGCCGGCGTTCTTCGCATGGCTGGGCGTGGTGCCGTATCTAACGCGCGAGGCAGCGTTCTCAACGCTGAAATTTGTGGCGGGACTTCCGCGGGGCAGCGGGGTGGCCTTCGATTACGCGATTCCGCGGGAGATGTTATCGGAGACGGAGCGCATAGCTTTCGATTTACTCGCGGAGCGCGTGGCGCGGGCGGGCGAGCCGTTTCGGTTATTCTTCCGGCCGGAGGAACTGGAAGCGGAACTGCGGGCGATGGGATTCAACGAGATCGAAGACCTGGACGGAGCTGCGATCCGCGCGCGGTGGTTGGGCGGGGCTGCAGAAGAGGGCCGGCCGAGACGCGCCGGACTGTTGTGCGCGCGGGTGTGAGACCTACCAGAGGCCGGGAAGCAGGCGCCAGCGCGTGGAGGTGGTGTAGTTTTCGTAACCGGGAAGCTCGCGGCGGAGGGTGCGGTCCTCGAAGGCTGTGCGGACGATGAGCAGAGCGGTCATAACGCCGGCGACCGCCAGAGCCCATAGAGAGCCGAGGATCAGGGCAACCGCGATGTACGTCAGGATCATGCCGATATACATGGGGTGACGGACGAAGCGATAGGGACCGGCACGAACGACCTGGTGTCCGCGGTCGGTCTGGATGCGGACGGTCGATTCGGCCCAGGGATTGACGGCGAGGACCGAAGTAAGTAACGAGGCGCCGACCAGGAAGACGGCAATGCCTGGGTAGAGGGTCCAGAAAGGCATGGAGGGTCGGCGAAAGCGGACGACATCAAGGCCGGCGACAATGGGTTGGGCGATGATAAGCGGCAAATAGACAGCGAGGATGATTTTGTCGAAGAGCTTGGTGTCACTGCGGCGCCATTTCGCGCGGGCGGAAAGAAGGGCAGGATTGCGGCGCCAGATGACAATGCCGACCCCGAGCATGATAACGAGATAGGAGATCGAGTAGATCCAGCCGCGGAGCCAATGCGTAGTGCCTGCGGAAAGGAAGAGCAGCGCGGTCCAGAGGGTCATGAAGGCGAGACCGGAGAGCATGCGGGAGAAGCCGTATTTCTCGAATTTCGAAGCGGGCTGCGTTACAGGCGGCTGGGCAGTTGCGGACATGGGACGGGCCTCCGAGTGGAAATTCGGAGCCGGGCGGCGGCGGAGGTCGAGTGCGCGCGGTTCAGCTGACGCTTATCACGAAAGACCGCGCTGACTCAGTGATCGCGGTCACGATAGAGCTTTTCTATTCGAGAGCCGAAGCCGGGAGGGTGACCGACCCGATGCGGCCGGAGTTCTCATCGAGAACGATCACGCGCAGCGAGCCGAGGTTGGGGCGGAGCACGAGGCTCTGTTTAAAGGGAACGCCGTCGCGGAGAACGTCCTGGTATGTGCCGGCCTTCAGGTCGAGACTGATCGTTTGTCCGGCGAGGCGGGCGTGCCGGTTGGCGTCGTCACGCTGCATGAAGTAGACGTCGAGCTTGCCGACGTAGCGGTCGCCCTGCTGGGCGAGGCTGAGCCCGGTGCCGGCGATGTTGAGGCGAAGCTCGGGACCATCCTTGCCGGCGAGCGGCGTGGCCACAAGGGTGAGTTCGGTGGCATCGGTTGGTTGCCAGAGGACCTGCTGGAACCGGTCGCGCAGCGTGGGCGGCTCGGCGATGTAGAGATAGCCGGTGCGGTAGCGCATGGAGACGTTGCGGCGGCCAACCACCTTGACCATGAGCTGGTGATATTTGTTGTCGGGCGGGACATCGGGCGAGAAGCTGAGCAGGTAAGCGGCACGGCCATCGGCAACAACGCTGTCGAGCTCCCCGGTGAGGTCGCCGGCCCGGCGCAAAGCACGGCCGCCGGTGCCAAAAGCCAGTTGACGGACGGCGGCCTGGATGGGGTGAAGGTCCTGCTGCATGGCTGCCATATTGCGGCCGGGGGTTGAATTTCGGCTGGTGCTGACCTCGCCTCCGCCCATGCCACCGGTGGTATTGCCGGTGCGGCCGGCCGGTCCCATGCCTAACGACGCGGTATCCTTTGCGGCCTGCGTAAGCTCTACGTTACGGTGCTGGAGGCCGGCGTCGATGCCGCCTCCTTCCAGTTGCGAGGCATCGAGGGGATAAACGCTGACGTGAGCGTCATTCATGGCAACCTGGGCCCGCATTGCAAAGCTGTTCACGGCGTCCGTGACCGCAGGATTGCCTCCGGTTGAGTTGGTCCAGTCGGCGAGCACGTTATCGCTGCTCACCCAGACCAGGCTCTTGTGGCCGGGCACGGTGGCCAGGTGACGAGCGACGCCGATGAGGCCATTCAGAGCATCGCGTGCGGGATTGGCGCCGTTCGTACGAAGTTGAGGATCCACCGCCTCGGTTTCGCCTTCGGGATCTTCGAAGTCTGTGTTGCCATTGACGCGCGACAGGTCAGAAACTTTGTGGACTTCATCGATCTGTTGCCGATTCTGCTGCTCCGCCTCCTGGGCTTTGGCCAGATCCTGCATCGAGGGGCGGTACTGGCTGAGGGCAGTTGCGACCTTATCGCGATCAGTGGTTGGTTCGGAGAGAACCTGGAGTCCGTCGGATTTCAGGATGTAAAGGCCGATCTGTTCGTCGGCGGGGGCGGCCTTCAGGAAGTGGAGCATCTGGTCGCGCGCCCAGGAAAAATCGGAGAACGCCAGGCTGCTGGCGTCGATGAGCAGAATAGTAACGCTGGTCTCGCTCCCGGCAGGCGCATCGGACGATGGCACACGGTTGGAGAAGACGGGCTGAACATCGGCTGAAGCTGCCTGCGCCGCAGCGGCCGGAACCGAGGCTCCGGCAGCTGGGGCAGTTTCGGGAGCGGCCTGCGCGAACGAGCGCAGAGTTTGCTGGCGGCCTTCATCGAAAATCTGAAAATCGCTCTGCTTCAGATCGGTGATGGGATGGTTTTTGCGGTCGTAGACCACAACGTCGACGTCGACGAGGCGCGCGGAGGTATGGAGGGTGAGACTGGCCGACGCGGTCGTTGCGGGCGGCGGGGTGGGCAGATTGGGCAAGCCCGTTGCAGCCGTGACAGTGAATTCGGCGGGCTCGGGGGGTGCAGCAGGAACTGGCGCGGGTGCGGCGTCGGGAGGCGCAGAGGCAGATGCTGCTGTTGTGGGGCTGGCAGGAGCGGCGGCGGTGGGCGATGGCGCAGCAGCGGCCTCACCCGGACCGGCGGAGACAGCCTCATTCGCTGCCATCATGCGCGATGCACTGCGGAAGACGTGATAGTCGGTGAATGTGATGTCGTTGAGAAGGGTTTGCTGCGGGCCTTCGTTGACAGCGCGGCTTTCGAGGGCGCTGTTGGCGGAAGAGGGCAGTCGTCCTTCCCCCATCTGCACAAAGGAATTAGCGGAGACGGCCATCTCAGCTCTGGAGAAGGCCAAGCTCTTTACGGGGCAGATGTAGGTCTTGCCGCCGATTTCGACAGGGCCGTAATCGACGAGGATGTCGGCTTCGGAAGCCTCGTCGCCACTCTTAAGCTCAGCTTCGAGCACCAACCTGAGAATCGCGCCGGTTGCCGGATCGGCGACGATGTCGCCGTGGTAGCCAACGACCTTGGTGAAATTGCGGAGGTGGGTACGCTCGGAGTCCTGTATGCAGCAGTAGTCGACCTGGTAGTGGGAATTGTCCTTTGGGACCGAGTAGCTGAAGACGGCGACGGTACCCTGGCCATCCTGTTCCCAATGGCTCCACGCCAGTTTGCTCTTGGCGGCATCGAGCAGAACGATTGAAAACAGGGGGCCGAACTCGCCCCAGCTATTGAGGCCGCGGACAGGAGTGGTTTGCGCCGCTTGCCCCTCGATAACCTCTTTGCCGTCGCGATAGGTGACGGTTTCGCGGGATTCGGCAACCGCGTGCAAAGGCTGGTAGCGAGAAGGATCCCCGCGAATGTCGTAAGTGGAGGGAGTATCGACGAAATGGATGGTTTCGCGGGTAGCGAAAAAGTTGGGCAGCTGGGGGATCGCGTTGGTCACATAAGTGACGACCTGGGCCATGATCTGACGCTGCTGCTCGGGCGTTGGGGTCGGAGTGGAGGGAATTTCATCCGGCGGGGGATCGAGAAACTGCGACTGATCGGCAAGCGCGCGGAGGGAACGGCGGCTTTGGTCGCCGGACAAATCCTGCGAGAGGGCCGTGAGGCGTGCATCGCTGATGCGCTCGGCCATTTCCAGACCTGCGATCTGCCAGGCGAGTTCGATGTCGGGCTTGTTACGGGAGGCGGCCAAAACCTGCTGCAGCTGGTCGACGGTGAGTCGTTTTGCGGCGAAGGCCGAGGAAGCCAGCGTGACGGCTCCGACGAGAACGAGGAGGATTTTGCGGAACATGACGACTCCGATGACCCGGCTGGATGGGCGCCAGCTCATTTGACAGGCACAAGTCTGACTGGGGTAGCCTCGACCCCGGATTGTACGCCTCAGGATCGGGTTTGCGTGGAAGTCCTGGGCCGAGATGCGACGGGCCACGATAGACAGGGCCGTCGCCCGGCGACGCTGCAGTATGATTGCGAGTCGATTTGCGAAAAGCAGAAAGGCCATTGATGCGCAGCTGGGGGATTCGCCTTGGCGCGGCACTCTCGGTCCCAGTCGTGGGGCTGGGGATCTATTTTGCCGCGATCCGGCCGGCTCAGTTGCGGTGGGGCGCGACGGCGGAAGAAGTGGCACGGACGATGCCGGGCGATGAGTTGATGATTCACCCATCGTTTTGGGCAACCCGCGCGATCACGATTCACGCGAGGCCGGAGCAAATCTGGCCGTGGCTGGCGCAGATGGGCTATCGCCGCGCGGGTTTCTACGGCTACGATCTGATCGAAAATGTGGGTTCGGGAACCGGGATTCGAAGTGCGGACAGGATTGAGGCTGCCCTGCAGGATCCGAAGACGGGAGATGTGTTGCCACTCAGTGCGGTGGCGCACCTTAGGTTTGGAGAAATCGCGCCCGATCGATATTTAATCTGGCGAAGCGATGCTGAACCCGCAGACGGCGTGTTTACCTGGGCACTTTATCCGCAGGGAGGTGGTACGACGACGCGGCTGGTGAGCCGAGTGCGACTGCACTATCACTGGGGGCACGCGTGGCTGTTGGCGCTGGACCTGTTCACGGAGTTTGCGGATCACGCGGCGGTACCGGCGATCCTGCGAGGGGCGAGGGATCGCGCCGAGGGCAGGCAGCCGCGATCGCTGGAAGCCGAGGCGGCGACGCTCGGGGTGTGGGCAATACTGTTGGCGGAGACAGTGGCGGCGGCGGTCTGCGTGTTTCTTTGGGAAGTGTGGAGCCGCGCCTGGGTGCTGGCGCTGGCAGGCATGCTGCTGTTGCTGGCGGTGGTGTACGGATACTTGCCGGCGCCGATGGGCGGGGTTCTGGCGCTCGGGGTGGGCACCGCTCCGCTCTGGATCGAGCGCCGCGGCGCGGTAAGGACCTGACTACATATTGGTGTGGCCGGCGCGCATTTCCTCATTGAAAGTCGGACGCGTAACCGAGAGGGCGTGGTCAAGCTTCGCGCGGTACTCCTCAGCGCGGGCCAGAAGCGAAGGCGTGGCCCCTGCGTATTCGCCATCGAGGGATATGAGACTCTGGCCGGAGACGTCGGCCGCCATCCGCTGCAGCTCTTCTGCGGTGGTGTTGAGGTACTGGGCGTCACGAGGGTCGGCGATCCACACAGGCTGGCTGGCGCCGAGTACGCCAGAGAGCCAGTAGACCTTGAGCGCCAGAAAATCCATGCGACTTTGGTCGTTGGTATCGGTGAAGAAAAACTTCTTTTGCCAACGGCTGTAGTAGCGCGTGGTGACGGGGACGGGCTGGCGGTTGCCGCTCTTGAGCAGCTCGAGCTGGCCGCGGTCCAGGGTTTTGCGGACTGCGTTGTAGATGAAGGTTTCGGCGTACGGCTGCTCGGGCGCGGGAACGATTTCGGCGAAGGTGACGGTCATGCTGGCTGAGACCAGCGTGTGGAGCGGGGATTTGGTTCCGTCTTCGAGGTGGAGCGTGCCGTGAACGATGAAAGTGTCGGCGCCGGAGGTGGAGCGGTGAAACGGCCAGCCAAACTGGCTGAAGCTGACGGGCAGGCCGGCGAGGGTGACGTAGGCATCGGGGCGTGGATTGCGGAGTCGATGGGCGGCTTCCCGAAGGTGGGTGGTCATCTCGGGGAGCAGTTCGGGCTTGTTGAAATCGAAAACCTCGCTGAGTTCGAGCAGGAGGGCGCGCTCCGGCGGCGCATCAGCAGTGGTAGCAAGGCGAAAGCGCGTGGTCGGGTGGCCGTTGAAATCGGAGCCGGAGTCGATGGAGAGAACGACGAGGCCAGCCTGCTGCGCGGCAGTCTGCAGATTAGCAACGAGCGTGGAGGCGAGAGCGGTCATAGGAGGACGGAGTTCAGTCCTGATTGTAGCGGCTCGATGGTCCTGGGCCAACCCGGGACCCAGGTGACGGAATAAGTACGGGTTAAGGGCAGATGGCACGAGAGTGGGAGGGCACGAAAATGGGAGAATTTATATCATCGCTGGATCGCTGATCACCGGCGCGGTGGCAGCCCCTCTCGGCAGCCGCAACTTTTTGGGCCACAGGCCGTCTAGTGAGGATTACGGCAGATTTGTTCCCAGGGAGGCAGTAGTTCACTGTGCAAATGGTTCGACGCACCGCCCTCGTGGCACTCGCATCGCTTGAACTGGTGATATTGCTCGCGGCATTAACCAAACCAGCATATGGTTACGTGGATCCGGGCTCGGGTCTGCTGGCCGTGCAAGTAGGTGGATCGATGCTGGCCGGAGGGTTGTTCATCCTGCGTTCGAAGCTACGGCGCCTTTTCCGCATCGCTCCCACTGAGCAGAAAATCGAAGCAGAAGAGAGCACCGGACCCGAAGCGGATAAGTAATGGCAACAACCGAGCTCACGCTCGAAACCTTCCGCGACCCGGCAGGTTGTTTGCGCATTGTGGGAGATCGGGTGGTGCGCGAGGTTCGTCCCGAGCATGCCGAAGCAGCTCTGCGCTTTCTGCGGTCGCCCGCCGCACAGGAGTGGGTGGAGCGCGGGCAGCTGATTGAGACTCATTTTCTTGCCGGGGACAACGGGGAATTAACCCTCGAACACCCGCGGGTTTTCTTTCCTTCTTATCCCTGGGAGTGGACGCCGTGCGCATGGATCGCAGCGGCCGACCTGACGCTGGATCTTTGCGAAGGTCTGCTGGAGCACGGGCTCATCCTGAAGGACGCCACGCCGCTGAATGTGCTGTTCCGCGGACCGCGGCCGGTTTTCATCGACGTGCTTTCGGTGGAGGAACGCGATCCGTGCAGCCCACTGTGGCTGGCCTACGCGCAATTCGTGCGGACATTTCTGCTGCCCCTGCTGGCCTATCAATATCTGGGCTGGCCCCTGAGCGCATCGATCCAGAGGCGCGACGGGTATGAGCCTGCGGACCTGGCTCCATACCTGAGCCGTTGGCAGCGCTGGCGGGAGCCATTCCGCTCGCTGGTGACGATGCCGCTGATGCTCGAGAAGAGCGGCAGCGGGAGCGCGAAGGACGCAAAGATGCAGACGGCGCCCGACGCGGCGCTGGCGACGCTGACTCGCAATCTGGGCGCGCTGCGGCTGCATCTGCGCAGGATTGAGAAGGCGCTGGGCGCGCGCGACGGCTCTTCGCGCTGGAGCGATTATGCGCACTCGGCGGATCACTATAGCGTCGAGGATCAGAAGCTGAAGCGGCAGTTTGTGCGCGAGGCGCTGACGGCTGCTCAGCCGCGAACTGTGCTCGACCTGGGAGCGAACAGCGGTGTGTACTCGCGGATCGCAGCGGAGTGCGGGGCGAGCGTCGTGGCCTGGGATACGGATTTACCCGGCAACGGAGCACAACTGGCATGAAGCACAACGGCTCGGGCTGGAGATTGCGCCAGTGATTGCGAATCCGGCGCGGCCAACGCCGGCGGCGGGTTGGCGTAACGCGGAGAGCCTGTCCTTACTGGACAGGGCGCGTGGGCGGTTTGACTGCGTGATGATGCTGGGGCTGATTCATCACCTGCTGCTGAGCGAGCAGATTCCGCTGGAGGAGATTACGTCGCTGCTGCGAGAACTGACGACAAGCTGGGTGATTGTGGAGTGGGTCCCGGCGACGGATTCGCGGTTCAGGGACCTGCTGCGCGGCCGCGATGAACTGTACGGGCATCTGAATGAGGCGGCCTTCGCAGCGGCTGCAGAACGGTATTTCACGGTGGTGCTGCACGAAGCCCTGCCTAATGGCCGTATCCTGTATCTTCTGCAGGCAAAATAACTGCGAGGCGCGTGCGCGCAAATTCAACACAACCCGGTGAGAGCGGGTGGGCACGCTGCTGGATTGAGGGCGCGGGCGCTGCCCTGCTGCTGGCCCCCGGATACATCTGGAACCAGCTTTCCTGGACCCATCTGGATCTGTATCACCGGCTGTTACCTGTAACAACGGTGGTGCGGGCGCTGGCCGTCGATGTGGCCGTGCTGTGGCTGCTGGCGAGCCTGGTGGTGCGCCTGCTGGAATGGGCGATCCTGCGATTGGGCGGGGAGGGTTTGCTCGGTCCGCGCAGAGGCTTGATCGGGCTGCTATGGGCTCTGTGGCTGGGATTGCTCGCGTCGCGGATAGTCGCCGGGCTGATCGTGGCGCAGGTGCTCACGTGGGAGGAGCTTTCGGCGGCTCGAGCTTTCGCCGTGACAGCTGTGTTGCTGGTGGTGGTGTGGGCGATCGTGCCCCGCGCGTATGGGCTGCTGATTCGCGGACTGCGATTTGTGGTTGTGCTGCTGGGGTTCAGCATTTTCTGGGCGCTGCCAGTGTTGATCGTCGCGGGGTACGTCCACCAGCCGCGGGATCAGGCTGAATTTCAGAAGGCGGCAGCGACAAGCGCGGGGCGACCGCGCATCGTGTGGCTGCTGTTCGACGAGATGTCGTATGACCAGGCTTTCGATCATCGCTGGCCGGGCCTGGAACTGCCGAATCTCGATCGGCTGCGCGCAGAAAGCGTGACCTTCAGCGACATGCAGCCGGATGGCTATTTCACCGAGCGCATCATCCCATCGCTGCTGCTGGGAAAACCGGTCGTGGACGCGCGCAGTACGGAAGCAGGCGTGCTGCGGTACCAGTCCGTGCAAGGCGGAGCGTGGACGACGTTCGACGGCAATCAGACGCTTTTTGCGGATGCGCAGCGGCGGGGATGGACGACGGGAATCTCCGGCGACTACAACCCCTACTGCCGAATGCTCGAGAATCAGCTCGACTGGTGCGCGATGCGGCTGATCGTATTTGGAGATCATTTGTCGCGAGACAAGACGACGTGGGAGAACGTTGCCGGCCCTGCGGAGGCCTTGTGGGCGCGTACGAGGCATAAGCGCTTCGAGCCCGCGCACAGCGAGGCGGAGCGCTTTGCCGAGATGATGACGTCGGGGCGAGAACTGGTGACGGATGACAACATCGATTTGGCGTTCGTGCATCTTTACCTGCCGCATCCGCCGGGTTTCTACGATCGAAAGACGGGCCGCGTGCTGATTGGCGGCAGCTATATCGACAACATGGCGCTCGCGGACCGGGCACTGGGCGACCTGATGCAGGCACTCGCGCAGACGAGCAGGGCACAGTCGACGACGCTGATCGTCTCTTCGGATCACAGCTGGCGGGTCGGCATCTGGCGGCATGGGTTTGGATGGACGCAAGAAGATGAGCTGGCATCGGGGCACGGACATTTCGATCCGCGGCCGATGCTGATAGTCCGATTCGGCAATGAGAGTGCGGCCGCGCAGGTGAGCCGGCCGGTTCCGCTGCTGGCGATGCACGAGATGATCGAGAAGATGATGGCGGGGCAGATCGGCGATCCGCAGCAGCTGGAGACGTGGGCGGCGCAGCAGTAGCTACACGCGGTTCAGGAAATACGCCCTCACCTTCGTCCGCAATAGAAGGAAAAGCAGAAGCGCATCGATGATGATTCCAGCAAGGCCTCTGGGCCAGTCTCGGGTGATGAGCACGCCCACGACATCGCCCAGCGCGTTCACGCCGAACAAGGCGACGGAGAGAAGCCAGGCCCAGAGGCGGCCGCGCAACAATCCCGTGGCGGCTGCAGCGGCCAGCACCCCGGCCAGAAGCAGAATCGTCGCTGTATAGCCAGCCCGGGCTGCGAAGGCCTCATGGGCAACGGGGTTGAGATTCCACATCCGGTCCAGCCCGGTGCCTGGAACCAGGAGCGAGAAGCTAACGACCGCGGCGATGGCCGCCGCCGCAAACAGCAGCACCGCAACGGCAATTACTTCCGCGGGACGTTTTTTCATTGCCGGATCGCCGCTCCTCATGGATGTAGAATCGGCGATTCGCCGGCTGGAAGAGACCAGTGTGCCGCGGGGCGAGCGACGGCGTACATCTGCTCGGCGATTTCATCCATCATCGCCATGCGGTCGCCGTTCTCTTCGTACAGGTCGAAGTGGGTGCGATTGTCGCGATAGGTGAAGTGCGGATCAGCATTGAGGCTCTTGAGCACAGCTTCGAATTTGTGCGCTGCGCCATCGAGGTAGAAAGTGTCCGCAGTGCCGACGACGACGTGGATCCTTCCTTTGAGTTCGCGTCCGCGCGTGGCCCAGTTGGCCTCGACCAGGTGGGCGAGGTCGTAATGGTCGTGCCAGTACTGGACCACGTCCGGGTTCACGTCGCCCGTGGTGCGGTCGAACATTGGTAGCGGGCGGCCGTCGGGGCCGCGCGGCGAGAAGACCCATTCGAAAGAAGCAACCTGTCCTCCATATGGGCCGAGAACTTGTTCCTGTTTTGCGAACTCCTCGAAAGTGGCGAGGACCTGGGCGTGGTCGCGGACGATGGGCCAGGGGGTACCGTCCGGCTTGCGATAGACATTGGCGTGGGGAGCGTACAGATCGATTTGACTGAAATCGTGGAAATCGCTGGGGTCGGGTGAGGTGGACCAGGTTCCACCGAAGATGTTCGGGTAGTTGACTTCAAGCTGCAGCGTCGCCCAACCGCCCGACGAGTGGCCCTGAAGAAAGCGGCCGGAGGCGCGCGCGTCCATGCGATATTTCGATTCGACGAAGGGAATAAATTCTGCGGTGAGGGCGTGACCCCAGGGCCCGTTGTTCACCGAGTCGGCGAACTCGTGCGTGCCGGTGGCGAGCGATTCGTCGAGGAAGATCCAGATCATCGGCGGCATTTTGCCGGCATTCATGCGGGCGGAAATCATGAGTGCCGACGGGCGAATCGTGGTGAGATTAGCACCGAAGCCATGGGTCCAGTAGACGGTGGGGTAGTGCTCGCGTGGGTGATCGGCATAGCCGGGAGGCAGGACGACCCAACCGCGAATATGCGTCTCGCGTCCGGAAAAGGCGGTGAGAGCGGGGCTGACGAAGTCGACTTCCGAGGTGGCCTTCTCAGCGGAGGCAAGATCTTCGGGCTTGAGGGGCAGCGGGCGCGGCGTGCGTGCTCCGTCGACGTGATTCAGGGTCAGCGAGGGCTCGGGTCCGGAGCCGGGCGTCCAGTCTGTGAGGGAGACGGCGGGGCTTTCGATGTCGCCGGGATTGGGGCCGTCGTAGGCATAGGTGTGATCGACATCGAGAATGGCGTGGGCCTGATACGTTCCGGGCTTGAGCGAAGAGAAAGGCCCGGGGAAGGCGAGGCCGTCGACATCCACGTCGACCGAAGAGCCGGGCCGGAGATCGGAGACCTCTTTTGCGGCAACCGAAGTTGCGGACGGCCGGAACTGGCTCATCGCGCCGTGCGATCCGGTGCCGGGCTCGAGAAAGATGAGCAGGCGGCCGGAAGCAGGCTGCTGGCCTGGGTCGAGCGTCACGCGGAAGAAGAGGTGCGGAGAGGCGGTCTGGGCGCAGCAGGCGACCGAGGCGAGAAACGGCAGGAGGAAGAAGCGAGCGGCTTTCCTGAGGATCATCCCCGTGAGTGTAGCAATGAGCCCGCGGGAAGGAAACGAAGGATGGGGGAGGGGGAGGGCTACGCCGATTACGGATACAAAACGCGCGCGGGTCCACCATCGGCCCCGAGGACTTTGATGCGCTTTGCCAGGCCTATCCAGCCCAGCAGGCGGATGCCCCAGTAGTTGAAGTCGACTTCGTACCACGCCATGCCGTGGCTGGCGGAAACGGGATGCGCGTGATGATTGTTGTGCCAGCCTTCGCCGCCGGTGATGAGGGCGACCCACCAGTTGTTGCGGGAATCATCGCGGGTTTCAAAGCGGCGCCCACCCCACATGTGCGTTGCGGAGTTGACGAGCCACGTGGCGTGCAGGCCGAGCGTGATGCGCAGGAAGGAGCCCCACAGCAGCCAGGACCATCCGCCGATGAAGAACATCGCTATGCCGGTCGCGGTCACAGGCACCCAGTGCCAGCGACTGAGAAACACATAGAAGCGGTCATTAGCAAGGTCGGGGACGTAGCGGGTGAGGAGCGGGTTGCGATTGCGCAGCGATCCGTGGAGGATCCAGCCCATGTGCGACCACCACGCGCCGTCGCGGGGCGAATGCGGATCGCCGGGGCGGTCAGTGAGTTGATGGTGCATGCGGTGCACGGCCACCCAGTAGATGGGACCTCCCTGCAGCGCGAGCGTGGCGCAGAGGGCCATGGCGTACTCCACCCATTTGGGCGTGGTGTAACCGCGATGAGTGAGCAGGCGGTGGTAGCTCATGGCAATGCCGACATTCTGGGCGAGGACCCAGAGAACGAGAGAAACGGCGAGCGCGCTCCAGCTGAAAAAGAAGAGTGCGGCGATGGCGCCGAGGTGAAAGACCGTCAGCGTGACAACGAAAATGACGTTGAGCCCGGCGGAGCGCGTTTGGGCGAGCGATTCGGAATCGGCGCGAACGGTAGCGGCGGGGATCTCGGCGAGGGTTGGCATCAGGAAACAGTGCTCCAGTTTCGAACTTACAGGGAAACGGGGACGGACAAATGTAAGAGTTCCGTAATCGTGCCGGGGCCCGTCGATGCTGCTTAGGAATTCGAAGCTTCGGCGGAGACGCGGACGGCTTCTGGGCGGGATCCGTCGTCGAGGCGTCCGAAGATCATTTTGCCGGAAGCAGTCTGCAGGACTGAGGTAACCGCGATCTCAACGGAGCGTCCGATGAGACGACGCGCATGGTCAACGACGACCATCGTGCCGTCGTCGAGATAGCCGACGCCCTGGTCGTATTCCTTGCCTTCTTTTAAGACCACGATGCGCATTTTCTCGCCGGGAAGAACGACGGGGCGGAGCGAATTGGCTAGGTCGTTGATGTTCAGGACGGCGACACCGCGGACCTGGGCGACTTTGTTGAGGTTGAAGTCGTTGGTGATGATCTTTCCCTCGAGCTGTTTGGCCAGCTCGATGAGCTTGAGGTCGACTTCGCGGATGTGTGGGTAGTCCTCTTCAGCAATCTGGACCGTGATCTGGGCATTGCCGCGCATGCGCTGCAAGACGTCGAGGCCGCGGCGGCCACGCTGGCGCTTGGAGGAGTCCGAAGAGTCGGCGACCATCTGCAGCTCGCGGAGGACGAACTCCGGGATGATGAGCGTGCCTTCGAGGAAACCGGTTTCGGCGATGTCCGCAATGCGGCCGTCAATGATGGCGCTGGTGTCGACGACTTTGTTGCTGCGCCTGCCGCCGCGTTCACCGGTGAAAAGGCCGCCCAGCGCGGCGAGGTTGAGCAGGTCGCCCTTGCTGGCCCCGACTACGAGGCCGATGTAGGTCATGAGCAGCAGAACGGTGAGTTGCAGCAGGCTGCGGCTGTGACCTTCAGGCAGAGCGTTGCGGAGAACGAGTGAGAAGAGGAAGGCGCCGGTGATGCCAAGCAGGCTGCCGATGACAGCTCCAATGAGGCGGCGGAGGGTCAGCGCGCGGACACGCAGCTCAAAGAAGATGATGAGCGCAGAGACAACAGCGCCGATGCCGCCGGCAGTCCATTGATTCAGGCCGAACGGGCGAAAGAACCAGCAGGCGACGGTAAGAATGAGAACAAAGAGCAGACGCAGAGCCAATAAATCCATGGAGCCCCCGACAACTTACGCCGGCGACGCAGAACGACTTGAAGGGGGAAATCAAAAATGAGTCGGCATAACCGGGCAAACCGGAGTATACGGCGGGCGAAGGGGTGAGGAGTAGCCCACAAACGGGTCAATTTTTCCGACAGGAGGATGGGCGGAAAAGTGTATTGACAGTGCTTCGGTTTCAATACCTGGGAACGTTCGGGTCGATCTCACTGGACCAGGCGAGGATGCCGCCGGCGAGGTTGTGGACCTTAGCGAAGCCGTTCTTCGCCAGGAATTCGGCGGCACGCTGGCTCCGGCCGCCGGATTTGCACTGCACCACGATCTCCTGGGAGGGGTTGAGTTCGTCGACGCGGTCGGGCAGGTCGCCAAGGGGAATAAGGTGTCCCCCTATCTGAGCAATCTGGTACTCGAAGGGCTCCCGGACATCGAGGATGAAGAGGTCGTCCCCCTGGTCGATGCGCTGCTTCAGCTCCCTCACGCTCATCTGGGGAATGCCGTTTTGTACAGGCGCCATTTTTGCCTCCGGAACAATGCCGCAGAACTGCTGGTAGTCGATCAATTGTGTCACGGTGGGATGCGTGCCGCAGACCGGGCAGTCGGGATTCTTGCGGAGCTTCAGCTCGCGGAACTTCATGTCGAGCGCGTTAACGAGGAGCAGGCGGCCGATGAGCGGCTCGCCTTTGCCAAGGATCAGCTTGATGACCTCAGTGGCCTGAATGACACCAACGAGACCGGGTAGAATGCCGAGCACGCCGCCTTCCGCGCAGGAAGGGACGAGGCCGGGTGGCGGAGGCTCGGGATAAAGGCAGCGATAGCAGGGGCCCTGCTCGGTGGCAAAGACGCTGGCCTGGCCTTCGAAACGGAATATAGATCCGTAGGCGTTGGGCTTGCCGGTGAGCACGCACGCGTCGTTGACGAGGTAACGGGTGGGGAAATTGTCGGTGCCGTCGGCGACGATGTCGTAGTCGCGGATGATCTCAAGCGCATTCGCGCTGGTGAGCATCGTCTCGTGTTTCACGACCTTGAGGAACGGGTTCAGCGCCGTAAGCTTTTCGGTGGCGGAATCGATTTTCGGTCGCCCGACGTCTTTGGTGCTGTGGATGATCTGGCGCTGGAGATTGCTGGAGTCGACCACGTCAAAGTCGACCAGACCGAGAGTCCCGATGCCGGCAGCGGCAAGATAGAGCGCCAGCGGCGAGCCGAGGCCGCCGGTTCCGACGCAGAGGACTTTCGCAGCCTTGAGCTTCTGCTGGCCCTCCATACCAACTTCAGGCAGGATGAGGTGCCGCGAGTAGCGGGCGACTTCTTCGTTGGAAAGCTGAGGCAGAGCGACGGGTTCGGTGATAGTGGCCATGGCGCTTTCTTAAGGATGAGGGGTGGGGGGCGGAGGGTGCAAGCGACCGCGCCGGTTCATCTTTGCGCGAAGCGCGCCCGCCCGTCCGGCCAGGACCCGCCGGCGATGGACGGGATGATGGACAGCGTGTCGGAGTGCTGCACCGTGGTTGCCTCGCCCTGGGGCAGATAGCGGATGTCTTCGTCGTTCAGGTAGAGGTTAACGAAGGACCGCAGTTTGCCGTCGGGAGTATAGAGGTGCTTGCGGAACTCGGGGTACTGGGTAACGAGCGCGGAGACGCCCTCAGAGACAGTGGTCCCGTCGACAGAGACCGCGGACTGGTTGCCGGTATAAACGCGCAGAGGGGTAGGGATTTCGATGGTCATGGGGCGACTCCTCAAAGCAGGCTGCAAGTTTCGTTCAGGGGACGAAGGGGCGCACTAGCGGCACGAGCGACATCGTGCCACGGTACAGAGCGCGAATTGCAGACTGGCTGAGGATGCGTAAACCATCTTCACGTTCTATTGTGCCGCAAAAGGTCAGGCTATGTCTTGCCGGAGTTCTGGTTCGAGCCCGGGGTCCAGCTGGCCCCTGACCTGGATGGGCTCGTCGTGGAAGGCTTTGTCGTCCTCGGTAGAGCCGGTGAGCAGGAACGAGTTGGTCTGCCTGGCGGCGCCCTTTTCGACGGCGGTGATAACGTAGCTGCAGCCCAGCCAGTGAGCTTCCGCGAAGTCCGTCGGCGACCATTGTGCGGGGTGGTCAGGGTGGGAGTGGTAGAAGCCGACGATGTCGAGGCCGCGCCCGCGTCCGGTGCGCTGGATGCGGACCAGCTCCTGAGGAGCGATGTGGTAGCGGTTATGCGCAGAGTCAGTGCGGGTGTTGCCGGCGCGGATGGCGTCCTCCACAGCATTGATAGTCCGGCCGTCTTCCGTAGCGAAGTGGCCGAGAAGGACGCCGCAGCACTCGTGGGGATACGTGGCTTCACCGTGCTCGCGGATGGCGTCGTAGATTTGCTGGCTCAGGCGAAGCACGCTATTCCTCCCAGAACCGCTCGCTGAGATATTTGTCAGCAGCGTCGGGCAAAACTGTAACAATGACGGCTTCTTTTCCCTGAGCGGCCTCTTCTTCTCCGATGCTTAGCGCAGCGGCGACCGCGGCTGCAGCAGAGATGCCGACAAGCAGGCCTTCGGTGCGGGCGAGCCGGCGAGCCATCTCGTAGGCGGCTTCCGTTTCCACTTCGACGTTGCGATCGGCGAGGTGGGGTTCGTAAATAGCGGGCACGATAGCGGACGCCATGTGCTTGAGACCTTCGAGGCCATGGAAGGGCGACTCGGGCTGCATGGAGATGCATCGGATCGCCGGATTGACTTCCTTCAGGCGGCGCGTGACGCCCATAAAGGTGCCGGTGGTGCCGAGGCCGGCGAGGAAGTGGGTGATGCGGCCGTCGGTCTGGGCAAGGATTTCGTTGGCGGTGCCGTGGTAGTGGGCGCGCCAGTTGGCGGGGTTCGCGTATTGGTCGGCGTAGAAATATTGCGGATCGGCCGCCAGTTCGCGGGCTTTGCGGATGGCGCCGTCAGAGCTTTCTGCGGGATCGGTCCAGACGACTTCGGCGCCATACGCGGCGAGAATGCGCTTGCGCTCGGGCGAGACATTCGATGGCATGCAGAGCGTGACGGGAAAGGCCAGGGCCGCGCCGAGCATGGCGTAGGCGATGCCAGTATTGCCACTGGTGGCGTCGAGGAGTCGAATGCCGGGGCACAGGCGGTTGTGCTGGAGCGCGTCGAGAACGATGGACGCCGCCGCTCGGTCTTTCACAGAGCCGCCGGGATTGGTCCACTCGGCTTTGCCAAGGAGTTGCACGCCGGGAAGATCCGCAGTCAGGCGCTCAAGGCGCACCAGGGGCGTGTTGCCGATGCGATCGAGGAGCCGAGCCCCGAGAGGAGCTGCAGGCTGGCGGGTTTTGGTCGCGGCTAATGCAGCCATCGCGGAAAGAACCCCATTACTAATGGTGCCTGCCGCAAATTGCAGCCGGCGCGTGCTTGTGCGACCCTTGAAAACAAGGGCTGCAGCTCAGTTTCAGTGTAGCGGCTGGCCCGACCTCCGGGGAATGACCAGCTATGCTCAAAAAGCCGCAACGGCGCACGTGGGACCAGATTCTGACCGAACTGCGCCACCGTCAGTTCGATGTTCAGCCGGTGAGTGGGGTCCAAAATCAGCAGCGCATCGGCAAATATGGCTCCGCGATTGTGGTGGAGAAGGCCGACAACGAGGCCGGGCTGCGGATGGTGGTGCGGCCGGGGGTGGTGATTGGCGGAGAAATTGCGCAGCTGGTCGATCACGGATTTCAGAAATTTCTTCAAACGAGCAAGGCCAGGGTGCCGGCCACGGCCGAGCGCCTGAAGTCGCTGCACAATTTCGTTGAAGAACTGAAGGAAGTGACCGGCTCGGTGACTCTGTACAACGAGGCGCTGGGCACTGTTAGCGACGAGTATCTTTACGACCGGGTGAAGGGGCGGGATCTCCCGGAAAGCGAGCGGCCTGTGCCGGCGTGGGATCAAAAGTAGAATTCCTGGAAAAATTTGAGAACGCCGCAGCTCCCAGGCGCGTCTATGCAGACATGCAAATGCGCGTGCACTGCCTGCCATTTTTGGGGTTCGGATTGCTGGCTGCGAGCTGGATGTTCGCGCTGCAGGTTGTGCCTCAGACCGCGAATAACCGGCACTCAGCCGCAGCCAACGCACCTTACGGCGAATATGGCGCGATTGCGATGCCCGACGACCGGGCCGAAGACTCCTATGCGATCTACTCGAAGCTGATGCCGGGCCAGGAATTCGCGAGCATGGCTCCGGATCAGAATGCGCGGTGGGCGATCGCCCAGATCACGATCAACGAAGCGGATCGCAACCCAGCCGTTTCGCCGCAGGGGCAGCTGAAGCCTCCGCCGGACAATCCGAAGGGGTTTGACGAGGCGGTGGGCGATTACCAGTCGAACCAATATGTGCGCGTGAAACTCGAGGAGAACGACTTTCGGCTGAGCCACGCATTCTCGCTGTTGCGGCCGGAGGAAGTAGCCGCGTTCCGGGCGTCGAAGACGGCGGGGCAGGTGAGCTCGGAGACGCAGTCGCAGTGGGCGGGATATCCGGGCGTGACCTACTTCAGCGAGGTTTACTTCGATACGAAGCACCAGGCGGCGTTGGTCTACATGAACGACTGGTGCGCGCATCTCTGCTCGAGCGGGAGCTGGGTATACCTGGAGAAGCACGGCGGACAGTGGGTGCGGCGGTCGGGCGTGACGGTGCCAGGAGCGTAAGCGGATTACTTCGTTCGGGCGCGCTCGCGCTGGAGTTCACGGTAGAGGTCGCTTTTCGAGAGGCCGCGTTCCCGGGCGAGACGCTTGAGCGCGTCTTTTTCAGTCAAGCCTTCGGATTTTTCGAGTTCGGCGAGGCGGTCTTCGAGGGTAGTTGCGTTGCTTGCCGAGCCGGGTGCGAGAGGTTGCGCGTCGACCAGCAGGACCATTTCGCCGCGTATGGTTTCGCGGGCGGCGAGTTGGGCGCGGACTTCCTGAACTGTCCCGCGCAGGAATTCCTCATGAATCTTGGTCAACTCCCGAGCGAGGACGATACGGCACTCCGGCCCCCAGACGGCTTCGACATCAGCCAGAGTTTCCATGATGCGATGCGGGGCTTCGTAGAAGACTAGCGTGGTGGGCGTGGTGGCTTCGCGAGCAAGATCTTCGAGTGCGGTGCGGCGTGCGCCTGACTTTGGCGGCAGAAATCCAATGAACGAAAAACGCTCGGTGTTGAGTCCCGACACGACGAGCGCGGCGAGAACGGCGCTGGCTCCAGGGATGGGATAAACGGCAATTCCCTCTCTGATGGCAGCCGCGGCGAGGACCATGCCGGGATCGGAGATTCCTGGGGTTCCGGCATCGGAGACAACCGCGATGCGCGCGCCATTTTTCAGTTCGGCGATCAGCTCGCCGGCCCGTTCCGCCTCATTGTGCTCATGGCTGCTGATGGTCGGCGTGGTGATGCTATAGCGGTCGAGCAGCTTGCGGGTTTGGCGCGTGTCCTCGCAGGCGATGCGGTCGGCGGAGCGCAGGACGCGGAGCGCGCGGAGCGTGATGTCTTCGAGGTTCCCAATGGGTGTGGCGACGATGTAAAGACCCGGCCCTAAGGGTTCGCCACTGGATTCGTCCGTCACGATTCGGTGTCGACGCGCTCGAGGCGGCGGTATTCGGCAAGCAGGCCCATGCTGCTGCTCAGGTTCTGCCAGGTGACGATGCCTACGATGCGGCCTCGTTCCGCAACCGGGATGAGCGAGAGCCGGCCGCTGCCGATGCGGCGGATGAGCGCGCCGAGCGAATCATCGGGCTGTGCCACCTGGTAAGCACGCGACATGATCGCCTGAATATAGCCGTTGCCGCCATGACGCAGGGCCTGGATGATTCCCTGGCGAGACACAACGCCGACGAGAGCCGAGCCTCGGACGACGGGGAAATCGTCCTGCAGGCTATGGATGGCCTTGTAGAGCGCGTCGGAAAGCGTGTCGGAAGGCGAAAGCGTGTCGAAATCGGTGAGCATGACGTCGCGCATGCGTACCGTTTCTACAACCGACTGGAAGAGGACGCCCTGATCTTCAAGCTGCGCGCCGATGAACACGAAGAATCCGCCCATGATGAACCAGGGTGTGAGCGAGGTGGCGAGATGCGTGTTGGGGATGGCCAGGAGCGCGAGACCAGCGATGACCGCTCCGATACCGAGCATCTGCCCCAGGCCGGATGCGGCCCGCGTAGCCTGGGCAACGCCGCGGGTGCGGGCCATGGCGCTGCGCAGGAAACGGCCGGCGTCGAGAGGATAGGCGGGAATGAGATTGATGACGGCGAGCGCTATGTTGAGCCACACCGTGGAGCGCATGAGATGCGAGGGCGTGACGATGGGCAGGGCGACAATGGGGACCTGCGACGTCGCGCCCGTGATGAGGGCGGCGACCAGCGCGGCGAAGGCCAGGTTCGTGAGTGGACCGGCCAGGGTGAGCGCCCACTGCGCGGAACCTTCCACGGCGCGCTCCGCCATCTCCGGGCTCGAATACGAAAACAGGCCACCGATGGGCAGCATCAGAATGCTGCGCACGGTAAGGCCGTGATACGCAGCGGTCAGAGCGCGGACGGCTTCGCGCCCGAGCACGGCGCCGAAGAGGAGAATCCACAACATTCCGCCGCGCCAGGCCGCCGTTCCTGAAAGATTGGTGGAAAGCGCGCAGAAGAAAAGCAGCAGCAGGAAGAAGTAGTGAATGCGCAGATGCACACCGAACCAGCGTCCGAGCGGCAGTGACCAGGCGCGCATCCGTTCTCCTTGCCGCTATTGTAGAGGGTCGGCCAAATTTTCCAGGAGAAACGGATGCGGGTGATTGCCGGGGAGTACCGGTCGCGGGTTTTGCATGCGCCGCATGGTCTCGACACACGGCCGACCAGCGACCGGCTCCGAGAGACGCTCTTCAACGTCCTTGCGCCGCGGATGGAACGGGCCGTTTTTTTGGATTTGTATGCGGGATCGGGCGCAGTCGGCATTGAGGCGCTGAGCCGGGGGGCGCGCGAGGCGATTTTTGTGGAGCAGGCCGACGCGGCGCTGCGAGCGATCCGCGCGAACCTTGCCTTGCTCGGGATCAAAGGCGGCTATGCACTGGAGGTGCGCAGCGCGGGTGCGGCTCTGCGGCGGCTCGCGGAGGCGGGGCGGCAGGCGGACCTGGTGTTTCTGGATCCACCGTACGCGCGAGTGGAGGAGTATGGCGTGGCCCTCGGGCTGCTGGGCGGGGAGTGCGCGGCTGTGCTGGCTCCAGGAGCGCTGGTGATTGCAGAACACGAAAAGCGCCGGGAACTGGACGAGCGCTTCGGCGGCCTGGTGAAGTATCGGGTGCTGAAGCAGGGCGACGCCGCTCTGAGTTTCTATCGCGGTTCAGAATGAGCCTGCTACCGCAACGCCACCAGCGCCAGCTGATTGGCCATGACCAAAGTTTCGCGCACCCGCCGATTCTTCTTGCTCTGGCCACTCGTTGGCGTGACACTGAAAATGGAACCTGAACCAGGAGGACTCGCCATTTCGCGAGTCCTTTTTCTTTCCGGCTCCGGATTCACTTTGCTTTGCTCAAGGGCTCTCCAGGGATAAGGCCTTTCGAATGTTATAAGTGCGGCCAACTATTTTGTTTTCAAATTGATACGCACGAGGCGGGTAACAGGAGGGTAATACCTGGCTTACGGTACCGAATGGAACTCATGGAATCAAATACTTGCCCATCCCCTGGGGGGGAGGGGGGTGGGGTGCGGCTCTTGATGGCAGCCGGGCTCTCTTCCGCTGGCTACGGATCGACAAGATGTCCGGTGCGCAGGTCGATGGTGAAAGGAGTCTCGCGGTCCGTCATCAGGTCCCAGCCGAAGCCGCTGAGCTCGTCGCCCCGAATTTCCGTGATGCGCAGGCCTTCCGAAGAGAGACGCACGGTTTGCCAGGCTTCGCCGTCCGTACCCCAGGCGAGCAGCGCATGATGGCCGGCAAAGAGCAGCAGGCTTTGTTCCGGCAACGGCAGCACCTGGAGCACCGGGCGAAAGGCCAGAAACTTGAACTCCGCGGGCTCGAGGGTGTTGACGATGTAAGCGTAGCCGCCGGCGACGGCGCAGAGTTCGTCCGGAGCGGGGCAGCTCCAGAGGCCGGTGGGCGCGGCGGGATCGGCGAATCCCAACGCAAACGTGGCGAGAAATTTGAGGGCTTTGCCGGCTGGTTGGACCATCACTTCAAGCGCACCGCGCTCGACCTCTTCTGCGTCGCGCGGATAGGTATAGCAGCCCAGCGGCAGGATGAGCGGGCGTTGGGGCAGGACTTCGGCCTGCCAGGAATGCGGGAAGGCGAGGTTCACCGGTCGGGTTGGAAGTTGAGAATCCATTCCAGTTGTTCCGGCGTATCAGGGACGGGAAAACCGCGGGCGCGCTCAATACTGCGGAGCGCCTCTGCAGCATCCCAGCCGAGAGCGATCATGACCGAGGCGAGAAGAACCGTTCCTCGGCCGATGCAGCCGCGGCAGTGCGCTCCGATGGCTTTGCCGGCGCGGACCTGATCCCGCAGGCTGGTAACGAGCCGGCGAAACGATGCGAGATCGGAAGGGGTGCAGCGGTCGAGGATCGGATACGAGACGAACTGCATGCCCAGCTGCTCGGCGATTTTGCCTTCATCGGCGAGCCCGAGATCGTCATTGTCCTCGCGCGTGAGGAGCGAGACGAGTACGTCGATGCCCTCGGCGCGGACGGCTTCGAGATCGGCCTGCAGTCCCTCGTCGCCGCGCGGGCGCAGGACGATGGCCAGGCGCGAAGGGCTGGCTTCGCCGACCCAGAGAACTGAGTTCATCGAGCCTCACTCATGAACTGGCTCATAAACTGTCCGATGCGCTCGCGCACGCTCAGGACGTGTACGGGCAGATCGAGACGGCTGCCTTCTTCGAGAATCGGGATCAGTTTGTCGAATTCCGGTCCGGAGTGCGACCCGGTAAGCGCGATGCGCACAGGGTGAAACAGGTCTTTACCCTTCGCGCCGGTTTCGGTTTTGATTTCGTTCATCCAGGTCTTGAATTGCTCCGGCGTCACGGGGCCAGATTGCGCTGCGACCCGCGCGGCAAAGGCAGCGAGCACCTTCTGTGCCGCCTCTGTGCCCAGAAATGCGGCGTTCTCTTCGTTGGCGCGGGCTGCAGCGGGATTGAAGCGGAAGACAAATTCAGCTTTGACGGGGAGCTCATCGAGCTGGTTGACTGCCGGCAGAAACAGCGCGAGCAGCTTGCCGAACCAGGCCTCGACAGCTGCCGTGATCTGTCCGCGGTTGTTGTGCGGAGCAAGAAGCCCGGCGGTGGCGAAATACGACCAGGCCAGCTCGGAGATCCGCTCGGGATCGGCGGCCTTGAGGTAGTGGCGGTTGAGCCAGTGCAGCTTTTCCCAGTCGAAGACGGCGGGTGACGCGGTGACGCGTTCGAGACGGAACTCCTTGACGAGTTCTTCAAGGGAAAAAAGCTCGCGCGTGCCGCCCTCAGCGCCCCAGCCGAGCAGCGCGAGATAGTTCACGAGGGCCTCCGGAAGGATGCCCATCTCGCGAAAGCTCGCCACCGAAGTTGAGCCGTGGCGCTTGGAAAGCCGTTCACGATCGCTGCCGAGAATGGTGGAGAGATGCGCGAACTCGGGCGGCTTCCAGCCGAAAGCCTCGTAGATCGCTACTTGTTTGGGCGTATTCGAGATGTGGTCGTCGCCGCGGATGACGTGGGTGATCTCCATGAGCGCGTCGTCGAGGGTGACGACGTAGTTGTAGACCGGCATGCCGCTGGAGCGGACCAGGATAGGGTCGCTGACCGTCTCGCTGGGAAACTCAACCGCGCCGCGAACGAGGTCGTGAAAGCGGAGAGGATGGTCGGGGATGTGGAGACGGACAGCAAAGGGCTCGCCGCGCGCGGCGCGCGCCTCTGAGTCAGCAGTGGAGATGTTGCGGCAGCGGCCGGAATAGACCTGTGGCTTGTGCGCGGCGGTTGCTTCGCGGCGCTCGGCTTCTAACTCCTCAGCGGTGCAGAAGCAGCGGTAGGCTTTGCCTTCCGCAAGCAGGCGATCGGTGTGCTCGCGATAGATGCCGAGGCGCTCCGATTGCCGATAGGGCGCGTGCGGGCCTTCGACGCCGGGTCCCTCATCCCAGTCCAGACCGAGCCAGAGCAGGTCCTCCATGAGCTGGGTTTCATGGCGGGCTTCGCTGCGCTCAAGATCGGTGTCTTCGATGCGGAGCAGGAACGATCCGCCGGTGTGCCGGGAGAAGAGCCAGTTATAGAGTGCGGTGCGCGCGTTGCCGACGTGGAGAAATCCCGTGGGTGACGGCGCAAAGCGAACGCGAGGTGGGTTAGCAGCGGAAGACATGCAGTGGGTCTGTTTCGATCTTAAGGAAGGAGCAGAGAAAGCGACAACTCTAGCTGTGGTGAACGTCGGGCGTCTCGATACGTTCCGAGCGCAGTCCGATACCCACGGCGCGGGCGACGCGCGATTGAAAGCCAGGGATGCGCGTGACGATCCGCAGAAAAAGTGGCGGACGCATGGGGCCTTTGTGACGGAAAACCCAGGAGAGGCCGCGATGCACGACGAGTTGCAGCCGCTGTGTGCCCTTTGCGGGGAATTCGCGGCGTTCCTGGACCTTTTGAAGGAATGGGTCGGGGCTTTCTCCGTTGCGAAGCGGTGCAGCAAGGATGTTCGCGGTGGCGACGGCATCCTGGATGGCGAGGTTGATGCCGACGCCGAAGACCGGCGACATGGCATGCGCAGCGTCGCCAATACAAAGCAGGCCGGGACGCGACCATTTGAGCAGCCGATTGATCTGGACGGAGAGAAGCTTGACCTGATCCCAGCTTTGAATTTCACTGACGCGGCCGGCGAGCGCGGGGACCATCTGTACCAGGGTTTGGCGGAAGGCGTCGAGGCCTTGCTGCTGCATTTCCGGCAGCGACCCTTTGCGGATGACGAGGCCCGCCTGGAAATAATCGCCGCGGTTGATGAGGATGAGCATGCGCCCGTAGTTCACGTTGCCGAGGACCTGTTCGTCTGCTTCCTCTTGCGAACGGCTGATGCGGAACCACAGAACATCCATCGGGACGCCGTATTCGCGGAGGGGCAGGGCAGCCTTTTCGCGCATGATGGAGTGGCGTCCGTCGCAGGCGATGACCAGATCGGCTTCGATTCGCTTTTCACCATTGGGAGTTTTCGCGACGACGCCATGAATGCGGCCGTCCCGGTTCAGGAGATCGGTGGCCTCGTGCTCCATGAGGAGGGTGAATTCGGGATAAGCCTTCGCTTTGGCTGAAAGGAAGTTGAGGAAGTCCCATTGCGGCATAAGCGCGACGAAGGGTGTATCGATGTTGAGGCTGCTGAGGGACGCCATTTCGAAGGTGCGGCCGCCGAAGGTGGCGCGCACGTGATCAACCCGCTGATGCGGCAGCGCGAGGAACTCCTCGAGGATGCCGAGTTGCTTCATCAGCTGCAGCGTGGAGGGATGGACCGTGTCGCCGCGGAAATCGCGATTGAAGTCGCGATGTTTTTCGAGGACGGTGACGCGGACGCCGGCGCGAGCGAGCAGATAGCCCAGCATGACGCCAGCCGGGCCACCACCGACGATGCAGCAGGATGAGCCGGAATCCACGAGCGACTCCACTTAGAAAATTGGGGGCGTTTCCGGACGGTCGCGGAAGACCCGTACCGATCTTCCTCCAATGATGACTTTTTCACCAGGCAGCTCGGCGGCGAAGGGATCGTCGATGTTTTCAGTGTTGAGGATCTGGCACCACGGGGACTTAGCCGGAACCTCGGGTAGGGTAAACTCCACGCCCTCGGCGGCGGCGTTGACCATGATGAGGAAGCAATCGTCGACGATGGGGCAACCGTCTTCGTCGGTGATGGCGAGGGTCCTGCCATTCAGCATGAGGGCGAGGGAGCGATTCCATGCGGTGTTCCAGCTCTCGTCACCCAGCTCCTTGCCGTCGGTGTTGTACCAGGCGATGTCCCGCACCACGGAGCCGCGGATGACGCGATCCTGAAAGAATTTTCTACGGTGCAGGTTGGGGTGGTCGCGACGCAGGTGGATGAGCTTCGCGGTGAATTCGAGAAGGCGCTCGCGAGAGGGAGTAAGGTTCCAGTCGAACCAGGAGATTTCGTTGTCCTGGCAGTAGGCGTTGTTGTTGCCGCCCTGTGAGCGGGCGATTTCGTCGCCGCCGCAGAGCATGGGCACGCCCTGGGAAAGGATGAGGGTGGCGAGGAAGTTGCGCATCTGACGCTCGCGGAGCGTGTTGATCGCCGGATCGTCGGTAGGGCCTTCAGCGCCCATGTTCCAGGAGTCGTTGTTGTTGGTGCCGTCGTTGTTATTGTCGCCGTTGGCTTCGTTGTGTTTTTCGTTGTAGCTGACGAGGTCGCAGAGAGTGAAGCCGTCATGCGCGGTGATGAAGTTGATGGAGGCGTAGGGGCTGCGGCCGTCCATCTGGTAGAGGTCGGAGGAGCCGGTAAGGCGGTAAGCAAAGTCAGAGAGGAGGCCGCTGTCGCCTTTCCAGAAGCGACGCACGGTGTCGCGATATTTTCCGTTCCACTCCGCCCACAGGACGGGGAAATTGCCGACCTGGTAGCCGCCTTCGCCGACGTCCCAGGGCTCGGCGATGAGCTTGACGTCGGCCAGCGTTGGATCCTGATGGATGGTGTCGAAGAAGCTGGAGAGCTTCGAGACTGCGTGCAACTCCCGCGCGAGCGTACTGGCAAGATCGAAACGGAAGCCGTCAACGTGCATCTCGGTAACCCAGTAGCGCAGCGAGTCCATCACCAGCTTCAGCACCTGTGGGTTCATCACGTTGAGGGTATTGCCAGTGCCGGTGTAATCCATGTAATAGCGCGGGTCATTCGGGACCTGCCGATAGTAAGTAGTGTTGTCGATACCCTTCATCGAGAGCATCGGTCCCATGCGGTTGCCCTCGCAGGTGTGGTTGTAGACCACGTCGAGGATCACCTCGATGCCGGCCTTGTGCAGAGCCTTGACCATCTGGCGGAACTCAACGACCTGGCCTCCGGTGTCGCCCGAAGAACTGTAGCGCGACATGGGCGCCAGGTAGGCGAGGGTGTTGTAGCCCCAGTAATCGTGTAGGCCGCGATCGACGAGGTGGCCTTCATCGATGAAGTGGTGAACAGGCAGCAGTTCGACGGCGGTGATGCCCAGCTTCTTCAGATAGCGGATGCTTGGCTCGCAGGCGAGCCCGGCGTAGGTTCCGCGCAGATTTTCCGGAACGGCTTCATTGAGTTTTGAAAAGCCGCGCACGTGAACCTCGTAGATGATGGAGTCCGCGAGCGGCGTTTCTGGCGGGCGGTCGTCCTCCCAGTCGAAGCGCGGATCGATGACGATGCATTTGGGAACCCCGGCGGCGGAGTCCCGATCGTCACGGATGAGGTCGTCGCCGGATTTGACGTCGTAGGGAAAGATCGGAGCCTTCCAGTCAACGTCGCCGGTGAGCGCTTTGGCGTAGGGATCGACGAGCAGCTTGTTGGAATTGAAACGGAGGCCCTTCTCCGGCTCCCATGGGCCTTCGACGCGATAGCCGTAGCGCTGGCCGGGCTTGATATCGCGGATGAGCCCGTGCCAAACAAAGGCAGTGCGTTCGCGCAGGGTGACGCAGTCGATCTGGTTGCCGGCCTCGTCAAAAAAGCAAACAGAGACGGCGGTAGCGTTTTCAGAGAAGAGGGCGAAGTTGGTTCCGATGGGTGTGGGTGTAGCGCCCAGAGGGTGGGGCCTTCCGGGTAATAACGTTCGACGCATGAATATCGGCTCTCACAGAAAAAGATCGACGCGAATAACTCAGATGCAGAAAAGCGGCCTGCGTTGGCATCGCGAGAGCCGATGCGGGAAGTTTCCCGGCCCGCCATGCTGCGCCCAACGAACCATAGGGATGTGGTGCTCGCCTGGTGGAGAGCCGTTCAGCGCAGGAAGGCCTCGGGCAAGCCGCCGTCGACCGGAACGAGGTGACCAGTGGTACAGCGAGTGTGCGATCCGGCCAGGAAGAGGATAGCCTGCGCGCAATCGTCCGGTTCGATGGGCTGATGCGTGAGTGTGCGATTGGCATAAAAACGGGCGAGCAGGTCGCGGAGCTGATCGTCGGTGGCCGCGGCGTCGAAGTCGATGCCATATTTTGTCAGCGAGGCGATGACCCGGTCGCGGGGGAACATTGTGGAACCCTTCACAACCGTCGCGGGGCTGATGCCATTGACGCGAACCTGCGGCGCGAGAGAAACCGCCAGCTCGCGGACCAGATGGCTCAGCGCGGCCTTGCTGACGTCGTACGCTTCGCTGCCCCGCTTGGGAACGACGGCGTTGGCGGAGCTGGTGAGAACGATGCAGGCATCGAGCTGCTCGGCGGCGAAGAGCTTTGCTGCTTCCTCCGCGAGCAGATAGTTTGCCGTGACGTTAAGGCCAAGGGTTGTAGACCACATCGCTTCGTCGACGGCACCGGAGGGAAAGATGGCCGCGGTGTTGATAAGGATGTCGAGGCCGCCGAAGCGGGCGACAGTCTCGCGCAAAGCGGCAGCGATCGATTTGCGATCGCGGATGTCGACGGCCGTGGCGGCGATGGCTTCTTTGCCCGCAGTTGCGCGCACTTCCTGCGCGACGGATTCCGCACCGGCAAGATCGCGGTCGGCAATCATCACGTGCGCCCCGCGTTCGGCAGCCAGAAGCACGGTGGCTCGGCCGATGCCGCTGGCTCCGCCGACGATGAGCGCAATTTTGCGGCTCAGCTCTTTTTCAGCCGGCTGGCGTTTGATCTTTGCATCCTCCAGCAGCCAGTACTCGATGCGGAAGGCTTCCAGCGCAGGCAGCGCGACGTAGTTGGTATAGACCTCGAAGGCTTCGCAGGGTGCGGCAGCTCCCGCTTGGGGAAGGTCTTTGACGGTGGTGTTTCCGCCGAGGGCGCTGGCGCCTTCCATAACATGGATAGCGTTGGTGTAGAACTCGCCGACGATGCGCGATTCCTGCTTCGTCTTGCCGAACGAGAACATGCCGATGCCGGGGATGAGCACGACGGTGGGATTGGGATCGCGCATAGCCGGCGACGACGGCTCGCGATGCTTCTGGTAGTACGCGGCGTAGTCGGCACGGTAGGTTTCGAGGGCGGTTTCCGTCTTCTTCTGCAGAGTTGCAACATCATCCGTAACCGTGGCCGGCACAAATAATGGCCGAATCTTGGTGCGGATGAAATGGTCAGGACAGCTGGTGCCTAGATGCGCCAGAGCCTGACCGTCTCTGGAGTTCACGAAGCGCAGCACATCTTCCGATTCCGACCAGCTGCCGATCAGGCGCTTCTGTTGCGAGACTCGTCCACGAACGAAGGGCAGCAGTTCGAGGGCGAGATCCTTGCGGTTTTCGCGTGATGGCATCACCGCGCCGCCAAAGATGGATGCGCCTTTGCGCTCGATGTGCTCCTGCACAAACTGACCCAGGTGATCGATCATGGTCAGCGTATTCAAATAGCACTCACGCTGGCTTTCTCCCCACGTGAAAAGGCCGTGGCCGCCCAGCACAATGCCATCGCAGCCGGGATTATCGTGGACGGCGCGCCGCATCATCATGGCCAGCTCAAAGCCCGGGCGCTGCCACGGAACCCAAACCAGCGAATGATCGAAGGCGCGGTTAAACTCCTCCATTTTTTCTTTACCGTTGGCGGAGGCGGCCATGGCGATGCCCCAGTCCGGATGAAGGTGATCGACGTGGCGGAAAGGCAGGAAGCCGTGCAGCGGCGTGTCGATGGAGGCGACAGTAGGGTTCACACCGAAGGTGCACAGCGGATAAAGATCGACGACGGCGTCTTCCTGAGCCACTCCCTTGTATTGCGATTCGATGGCCAGCAGCTTGTCCAGGTACAGCGTGGCGAATCCGGCGCGCTTAATGCTGCCGAGGTCGCCGCCACTTCCCTTCACCCACAGAACTTCCGTCGGCTGGCCAGAGAAAGGATCCGGCTGCACAACCTTGGAGCTGGTGTTGCCGCCGCCGAAGTTGGTAATGCGCAGATCGGCGCCAAGCAGGTTCGAGCGATAGCGGAGCAGCTCGGGCTCATCCAGTGTGGTAGCGGTTTTCGGATCCCACAAATCCTGCAAATAGCGCAACCCAGTTAGCGTTTTCATTCGATGCACCGTCCCTCAATGATGATATAGCGGAGGTCGAAAATGGCTCATTCGACAGAATGCGGAACCCGTCAGCGTACTGCCGTAAGATGAACGCGTCAAAGGCGGCCTGCAACGTGCCCAGACGGACGGCGGACGCCGAAGGAGAGCCGATGAAGCGTGTTTGTTTCTTGCTCAAGGTTCGGGCCGACAGGATGGAGGAATACCGGCGGCGCCACCAACAGGTGTGGCCGGAGATGCTCGAGGCGCTGCGCTCCACAGGCTGGCACAACTACTCGCTCTTTCTGCGGCCCGATGGTTTGCTGGTGGGTTACCTCGAGACCGACGACTTTGAGCACGCGCGAGCCGGCATGCAGCAGCATCCGGTGAATGCCCGGTGGCAGGCGGAGATGGCGCCGTTCTTCGAAGCGCTGGACGGCGACGCAGCGGATGCGAGCATGGTCGCGCTGGAGGAAGTGTTTCACCTCGACTGAGCGTCCAACGCGGCAGTCGGCACAATGCGCAGCGGGCCGAGAATGCCGGAGGGCAGCGGCTCGAGGTGATCTATATCCTGAGGCGCGAAACGCTTGCCGTAGCGGAGCCACAGCAGCGTGTAGTCGGCGGGCGCGCGGCCGGCGAGTTCGTTGATGGCGGTATTGGCAACGACGATCTTGACCTGGTTTGATCCAGGCCGGAGGAACGGCGCGATGTCCAGCGTGAAGGGCGGATGCCATACCGATCCGGCAAGCTTGCTATTGATATAGACGAGGGCAGCATCGCGGATGGGCGCGTCGAGCCAGGTTTGCATCCCGGGCTGGTTGAGTTTCGCGCGTTCGACAGGCGTACCCACGCCGAAGTCGAGAAGTGCGGAGCCAGCGCGGGCGACCTCCTCGGGAATGTCGATCATCCGCGTATAGGTCGCCGTGCCGGAGTAGTAGCGCCCAGGCTCGTCGTCGGCCCATGAATGCAGAGTCTGCATGGTTTCGATGGTGCCGGTCTTGTCGAGGACGACGCTCCAGTCGTGGCTCAGGTCGATGGTGGTGAACGTTGTCGCAGTTGCGGTTGCTTTGTCTGTTGCCGGCCGGTCGAAGAAAACCAGGATGCGCGATTCGTAAGGAGCGAGAGTAATTTTCAGAATCGTGCCGTCGCTCGCGGCAGAGATTTTTCCGGTGAAGGGGTCCCAGCGCTCGCCGTAGCGGTGCGTCGTGCGGAAAGTCGCGGTGAAAGTGTGGGGGCGATTGCCGGTGTTCGCGATGAAGTAGATATCCGCGTCAGGGAGGCTGCGATGGATGAAGCCCACGTCAGGAGTAACAGGGGCCAGCCCGACGTCCGGCTGCAGGAACGAAGAGATGGCAGCGCCGAGCTCAGACGTTTTCTGGAGAAGCCTTACGTTTCTTTGAGGGGCTGGCTCGCCGGGAGCACCGAAAAGTTCCCGCGAGATTTGGCGGACAGCGGGAGTGTCGCGCGGCGATTCGAGGAAGCCCGGCGCGCGGCTGGGTGCAGCTTGTGTCGCGATGACCACGCCGCCCTGGTGCGCGAAGTCGGCAATCCTTTTATAGGTCGCGGGCGGAATGCGCTCAATGTTTGGAATCACCAGGACCGGATAATGAATGCCGACGCGATCGATGGCCGCGGAATCGATAAAGTCGAAATTGAAACCGGAATTGAGAATTGCGGGAACGAGGTCGGGCCCGAGCAGCTTCGGCATCTGGTCGCTCACCGTCGCTTCCCCCATGCCAAAGCGCCCCTGAGCATCTTCTTCCGGAAGCAGAACAGCAATATCGTTGGCGGGTTTGCCCTGACGGAGGAGCCAGCTCATCCGCGTGAGATAGCTCGTCACTTCGGGCATAACTATCCAACAGGGGCTGTGGTTGTTGAGGACTGCTGCTGCGTAGAACGAGTAGCCCGGATCGCCGGCCGACGGCGGCGAATAAGGCCAGCCGTGGCCGACAAACTGATTGATGCCCTGCAGAAAAAACGTGTCGGCCTCAGCTTTCATGTCGAGCGGAGTGGCGCGAAAGGCCGGCGAGTGCAGCCACGTCCATGTTTCCGACGACGTGACAGGGCGGCCATAAAGGTGGCTTGCCGAAGTGGCCCAGCGCGTATAGGAAAACGGACCGTGCCACTGCGAGCCTTCACCCTCCGGCAGATCGACGAGGGCGTTGCTGGAGAGCGTGACGGCGGGGATACCGTAGCTTTGCGAGCGAAATTGCGTGTGGTGGGCGCGCGCCCAGGTATCGATCGCGGTGAGGTAGTTCTTGTCGATCAGTTCGGCGAGCGTGCGGCCCCAGTCGTAGCGGAGATCGACAGCTTCTGGGCCGGTCCCGGCCACCATCTGGGCGAGATGCGGCGTCAAATCGTAACCGCGACGGTTGCGAAACTCGGTGAGGAAGTCCGGAGTCCAGTCCGACTCGTAGACTTCGAGGCTGTCGCTGAAGACGGAATACGGTGGGCGTTCGCCAAAGGCACGGATGAGCGGTTCGGCAACGTTCTTCAGATGATCCTGAACCGCGGCGGCGCTGAAGTGGTCGATGACGAAGCCCTCGGCGCCATAGGCGGCGCGCTTGACCTGCTGGCCCGTTCGGCTGGAGATGAAGAAAAGCGCGACTTGCGGGCTCTCGGGCGCGGCGGCCAACTGCAGGCGGCCGGCATCGAGGTGAGCGGCGAGATTGTCGATGAGCCGGGCGTGGTTCGCGTCGTAGTGGTCGGGGGTTCCGGCGGCAACGAACGCGGCGAGAAGTTGCTCGCCATTTTCGACCACGGGAACGGCGACGGAATGGGAATCCTGCGGCACGGGAACGCTGACCACGCGCAGCCGGCCCGCGGCTTCGGTCGCCGGAACCCAGGTTCCGCCATAAGGCCAGCCGCTGCCGAGAGTAATGCTGACGCGCATGCCGAGTTCGTGCGCGGTGTCCGCAGCGAAACTAACCATGCTGAGAAATTCCGGCGAAAGGAATTTCATGTTCCGAATTCCCTTTTGCGGGTCGTCGAGCGCAAGAGGATAGACGGGCTGGATCTCGACGCCCCCGATGCCGCCGGCCTTCATCGTGTGCAGTTCGCGCGCCAGTTCATCGCGGTCGACGGCGGGACCAAACCACCACCAGCGCGTCATGGGACGCGCATCGGGATGCGTGCTGTCCGGCTGCGCAGCAAAGCCGCGCTGCAGGGCGGCGAGCGAATTGGTCGAGGGGGTCGGGCTGGACCGCTGCGCATGGCACGGAGCAACGAAAGCCAGGCAGACTGCATAACCCAATGCCCGACGGAGACGATTCCTTAACACAGAGAATCTCAAGCGCTCCATCCTAACGCTTCCGGCACGGTACGGCTCGCGCAGCGCCATCAGTGAATGGTGAGAATGCCACCTGCAGCTTTGGTAATGTCATTCCCGTCGGCCGCGTGCACGGCGAGCTTCTCCGCTAAGACATTGGCGTTGCTGATCAGCAGTCCGTGCTGGGAGTCGATGGAGACGTTCTTCAATACAACGTCGCTGATGGGCGCTTCCGGCAGCCCAGCGATCGCTCCGGCAGAAACAATATCCGTAGCAGTTACATTTTCAAGCGTGATGTTATGGAAGTGGGGCGTGAGCCGCGTTACGGGTTGCGGCGGATCGGGATCGGGAGGAAGGACACGCGGGTAGTATTCGCTGATGATGATTGCGTTCTTTACGTTCTTCATCTCGATGTCGCGAAAAATGAGCCCGCTGACGTCGTTGCCGCGATCACGGTTGGCCTTGATCCGGATGCCGTTATCGGTTCCGTCGAAGTGAATGCGCTCCGCACTGATGTTCTGTGCTCCGCCGGCGATTTCGCTGCCGACGGAAAGCCCATGGCCGTGCAGGAACGTGCAGTCGGTGATGGTAATGTCGCGGCTCGGGTCATCCGGGCCGGGTGAGTTAGCCTTGCCGGACTTGATGGCGACATCGTCGTCGCCAACATCGGCATAGACGTGATCGATGATGACATGCGAGGAAGAGAAGGGATCTATAGCGTCGGTGTTCGGCGAATGCTGCGGCGCGAGAATCCGGATATTGCGAATCGTTACGTCGTCGGAATAATAAGGGACAAGCTGCCACATCGGCGAATTCTGAATCGTAATGCCCTCGACCAGCACATGGCGGCAATGGTCGAAGACCACCAGCCGAGGACGCGTGTGGTCAGACCCCATAACGCCGTGATCGCCGAACGCACGAGCCTCCTGCCACCAGCTGTCGCCAGCACCGTCAATAATTCCTTCGCCGGTAATAGAAACATTGGTGGCATTTGTGGCGCTCACCAGTGACTGCAAACCCGGAGCGTTGAATTCCGTTTTAATGGGATAGTCCTTGTGATCGGGTGAACCCAACAGCGTGGCGTCCCTGTCGAGTTGCAGGGTGATGTGGCTCTTCAGCACGATGGGCGCGCTGAGCCATGTACCCGCCCCGAGTCGCACAACTCCGCCACCACGCTGCTCGCACGCATCGATGGCCGCCTGAATGGCTGCGGTATCTTTGGTGACTCCGTCGGCCTTCGCGCCGTATGCGTGCGGGTCGCACGTGGCTGAAACGGCGAAAGCTGTCGCGGACGCAGCGGCCAGTACAGCGGCAAGAATGAATCCGGAAAGCACGCGGAAGAAGGGAATTTTTGACCGCATGAAATAAGACTCCTCGCGAGCGAACCGCTCCAATAGCGGAAGTAATGATACGCTGGCAGGGGTTCGGTGGTCATACCACTCAACCCTTCCCCCGATTGTTGCCATCGGGATACTCCGTTTGCCAGGATGATGGCCGTTTATGAATTCCTTTCGTTCCGATCGTCGAGAAATTCTTCGTGTAGGCGCCCTGGGTTTGGGTGCAGTGGTTGGCTCGGTCATCCCGGATGCTCAGGCCGCCTCTCATGCGCCGGCAGCGTCAGGGATGCCAGGCGTTTTCGATGTGCGCACGTATGGCGCGGTGGGCGATGGCAAAACCGTTGACTCGCCCGCTATCAATAAGGCGATCGAAGCGGCGGCGGCCGCGGGCGGCGGCACCGTGATGTTTCCCCCGGGAAACTGGCTGACCTTTTCAATCCGACTGAAGAGTCACGTCGGACTGTATCTGTGCCAGGCGGCCACGATCATCGCAGCGGACTCGCCATTGCCGGGCCAGACCACCGGCTACAACGGCGGCACCTACGATCCGGCCGAACCGAACACGCCGTGGGAGGATTACCAGGATTATGGTCACAATCATTGGCACAATTCCCTGATCTGGGGCGAAGGACTCACGGACATCAGCATTGCCGGGCCGGGGACGATCTACGGCAAGGGGCTTAGCTTCGGCGCGAATCGCGCGGCGCGGGGAAACTATCCGATCTACGTGGCGGAGCAAACGGGGGTGGGCAACAAAGCCATCGCTCTGAAGAACTGCCACAATGTGCTGCTGCGTGACTTCTCAATCCTGAAGGGCGGTCACTTTGGGCTGCTGCTGACCGGCGTCGACAACCTGACCATCGACAACCTTACCATCGATACCGATCGCGACGGGATGGATATCGATTGCTGTCGCAATGTGCATGTTTCTAACTGCACGGTGAACTCCCCATGGGACGACGGCATTTGTCCGAAAAGCAGTTACGCGCTCGGATACGCACGTGCGACCGAGAATGTGACCATCACTAACTGCTACGTGACCGGCGATTACGAACTGGGCACGGTTCTCGACGGCACCTTTAAACGGTTCGCGCCGGACGCCCATGTGGGCCGCACTGGGCGCATCAAGTGCGGTACCGAGTCGAACGGCGGATTCAAGAACATCGCCATCTCGAACTGTGTCTTCGATGCCTGCAATGGACTGGCGATCGAAAGCGAGGATGGGGCCATCGTCGAAGACATCGCTGTTTCGAACATCACGATGCGCGGCATCGTATCCGCGCCGATCTTCGTTCGGCTGGGCGCGCGGCTGCGGGGACCGAAGGAGAGCACCAAAGTTGGCACCATGCGTCGCATCCTCATCAGCAACCTTGTCAGTTACAATTGCGCCTCGCGTCTGTGTTCGATCTTCAGCGGTATCCCCGATTACGCGATCGAAGACGTGAAGCTCGACAACATTTATCAGCACTCGTTGGGCGGAGCGTCACAGGAGTCGCTGGCCATCCAGCCGCCCGAGAACGAAGACAAGTATCCCGACCCTGGGATGTTTGGCCCGATGCCTTCGCAGGGTTTTTTCCTGCGCCACATCCGCAACCTCGAGTTCAGTCATGTGGAAGTGGCAGCGGCTGCGCCCGATCCCCGGCCGAGTTTCTATCTCACCAATGTGAACCGCGCGGACTTTATCGCGGTGACTTCGCCGAAGGGAGTCACAGCCTTTCATCTCGATAAAGTGACCGACTTGCGTATTCTGCTGAGCCGCGCTGCGAAGGATACGCAACTGGACAGCGTCGACAACCAGACACTTTAACAAAGGATTTTGTCCCTTCGGTTTCGCTGCCGAAGGAATGGATTGAGCATTTGTGGTCTGACCAAACAGAGGCCCACCGGCCGTCATATACATCTGTGAGCCTCGGGATGGCAAGGTCTTCGAGCCGCGTTTGCATCGGGGGTCCCACCCGGGTCGGACATGAAAAACAAGGACCACCCACCAGGCAGTATCCCTCGTCCCCCACGTTGCGAGACCGACGCTTGGCTCCTATAAGCTCAATTGTATTAGCAATTTGCAAAGAATATAACCCGGGTCGGGGACCTCAGGAGTTGGGCGAATGAGCGACAGCGCGCAACCTGCGACCAGCCACCGTATCGTCCAGCCCTTGACAGGTCTGTTTCCCCTCCACGATACTGTTCCGGTTTTTGGGACAGGTCAGACCTCTTCGCACAGGAATCTGAAACAGCAAGCACTTTTGGAGGCTTCTATGAGAAGCAAACGCTCCATCTCAATATCCACCGCATGGTCCCTGTTCGCAGCCTTTTGCCTTGCGGCCCTTCTGTCGTTCTCTCCGCGGGCAAACGCGCAGATTGCTGGAACCGGCAACGTGCAGGGAACAGTCCAGGACGTTTCAGGTGCAGTTATCCCCAATGCGGCAGTCACCATCACCGATGAGGCCACTGGCGTACAGCACGTTGCGAAAACCGACAAGGCCGGTTTCTACATTTTCCCGGGTCTCATCGTCGGCACTTACAAGCTTGAAGTTGCGGGCCCGGGATTCCAGACCTATGAACAAAGCAACATCGTGCTGGAGATCGGCAGCAGCATTGCCATCAATGTGCCGATGAAGGTGGGCACGGCCAACACCAAGATTGAGGTCCGGGCGGAAGGACTGGCGCTGCAGACCGAGGATCCATCCTTCAAACAGACTATTGACAGCAAGGACATCACAGAAATGCCGCTGAACTCCGCGAGCCGCCAGATCACGGGCCTCCTGACCATTTCCGGAGGGGCGAACACGGCGCCCGGCAACGACTTCACCGGGAGCAAATACTCGTACCAGACCATTTCCATTTCAATCGCCGGCGGCAACGGCAATACGACGCTGTGGAGGCTGGACGGCGGCGACAACCAGGATTACATGGGCAACGGCAATATGCCCTTTCCCTTCCCGGATGCTGTGAGCCAGTTCAGTGTCGAATCGACAGCGCTGGGCGCGCAGGAAGGCGAACATACCGGCGGCTACGTCAACGTTGTTACTCGTTCTGGCACGAACACCTGGCATGGCTCTGCTTTTGAGTTCCTCCGCAATAACTTCATTGACGCGACCAATTTCTACTCGACGCTGAAAGATCAGCTGCACCAGAACCAGTTTGGCGGTACTTTTGGCGGGAGGATCATCCGCGACAAGTTATTCGGGTTCGCCGCCTACCAGCGTCTGGATTCGACGTCCAAACAGAACAATACTCAGGCCACAGTGCCCACCGCAGCAAACCTGACCGGCGATTTTTCCGCAACCGACGGTCCCAACTGCGAGGCGTCGAAGAAATTGGTACAGCTGGTGGATCCGCTCACCGGAACTCCACTCCCGGGCGACATATACCCAACGCCGCCCTCCTACCTCAAGCAGTCCCTCGCTCTCGATGGCTATCTGCCGAAACCCAATTCGAGTTACGACCCAAAGGGTTGCGGTTTCGTCACCTACACTATCCCGCTCGATGTGTACGACAACCAGTTTGTCACGCGAGAGGACTGGACGATCAATCAGAAAAACAGCCTGTACGGCCGGTACCTGATCGACGGGTTTCAGCAACCGGCTTACTTCTACCCAAACAATATCCTGGTCACGACACAGTCAGGAAATATCGAGCGCACCCAGTCGCTCACGCTCGGCTGGGTCGACACCGTGACGAACAATCTGGTCAACCAGGCACATGGAACTGTGATGCGCCGCGTCGACAATCGCGGCTATGCGTCCAACGATATCAATGCCAATACTCTCGGCGTGGACATGTATCAGTTCGCGCTCAATGGCCTGCAGATGTCTGAAGGAAAATTCACAATCGGCGGAGGTACTAACTCGGTTGCCCATTTCAATGACAACACGCTCGCTGTCAACGACGACCTTACCTGGGTTCGCGGCAAGCACCAGATGGCGTTCGGCGGCGAATGGGTCCAGAACGAACTGAACATCGGCAACGTCTACGAAGGAAACGGTATCTTCACGTTTAGCGGGGAATACAGCGGCAGCGGACCCAACGGAGGAACGACGATCGGCGACCAGAACCTCGACTTCCTGTGGGGCACGATGAGCGCTTTCCAGCAGAGCAAAGAACAACAAAACGCTCTGCGCGGGCCCATTCCCAGTCTCTACGCCCAGGATACGTTCCACGCTACGCCGCGCCTTACCCTGGTCGGGGGCGTGCGCTGGGGGCCAAACTTTATGCCGGTGGATTATTTCAACCGTGGAGCGGTATTCAACTACAACGATTTCGTAAACAGCACCGTCAGCACGGTGTATCCGAATGCTCCGGCCGGCATCCTGTTCTATGGAGACAAGGGCGTGCCAAGGGGGTTCACCCAGAATTCTCCCTGGCAATTCTCTCCGAACATCGGGGCCTCATGGGATCCATTCGGTACAGGTAAGACTGTGATTCGCGCAGGCGCGGAACTGGCCTACGACAAACCCAACTTCTTCACCGGCCAGCGCGCGCAGCAGAACCCGCCTTTTGCCACGGCCATCAGCAACACACAAACCTCGGGAACCGGACCGATGACCTTCGCCGCGCCCTGGTCGGTCGGCTCCATCACCACCAGTCCCTTCCCGCAACCGGTAATCCCTACTCCGGCAACTGCGCTCTTCTATCCGCAGTCGCAGTACATCGTATTGCCCAACCAATTCCTGCCCGCGTATACCATGCAGTGGACGCTAAGCCTGCAGCATGAGCTCCCCCGCGGGTGGCAGGCTCAGGCCGACTACATCGGCAACCGAACGGTTCACGATCCGATGGGCACCCCGCTGAGTCCAGCTGTCTTCATCCCCGGAGTATGGGGAGCGAATGGCACAGGCTGCGCCGGCATCGTGACCACCGGTCCGGCAGCGGTTAAACCGGGCGCGGCGGGAACCAACTGCTCCACAACCAAGAATGAAACTTCGCGTTTCTCCCTCACCATCGCCAATCCGGCGCAGGGGAATCAGATCCTCGGCGGCGGCGCAGGATCGAATTACGTGAACGATACGGGTGAAGCCAGCTACAACGGCTTGATCGCCACTATTCAGCATCGCCTCAACGGCAACTTCAGCCTGCTGGCTAACTGGACCTGGTCTAAGTGCCTGGACATCGCGGACGGCCAGGGTGACATAGCCGCAACGCTGACCGAGAATCCCTATAACCCGAGACTCGACTGGGGACCATGTGGCTTCGATTACCGAGACGTTGAAAACGTCGTCGTGGTGGCACGCAGCAATATCTCCGAATTTAACCGATTTACACGCGCGGTTATCAACGACTGGGAAATTGCCCCGCTCTTCCACATCACCAGTGGTCAGGCTATCAATGTGGCCTCCGGGCAGGATAACTCTCTTACCGATATCGCACAGGATCGTCCCAACCTGGTGCCCGGCGTCAACCCCTATTCCAAGGTGTCTTTCCGCTCAGGAACCGGCGAGGCAAACCGCGAATACCTGAACCCGGCTGCCTTTGCGCAGATCACCGCCCCGTGTGGCAGCAATGTCAATGGCTGTGCCTATCTGGGTACTTATGGAAATGTTGGCAGAAATGCGTTCCGGACACCGCCGTTCTTCCAGTTCGACGGACAGGTTTCACGGATTTTTCCGCTTCACGAGCGCCTCAATCTGGATCTCCGTCTGGAAGCATTCAACGTGCTGAACCATCCGAACTTTACCTTCAGCAGCCTCACCCAAACACTCACTTCGAGCACCTTCGGTCAGATTGCAACCCAGGCGGGCAGTGGGGCCAGAGTCTTCCAGGGAGTGGCGAAGGTCACTTTCTAGCTCTCCAGATTCCATGTAATAAGGGGGCAGCCATCGGCCGCCCCCTGACTTTTTCCTGTGTGAATGTCTGGGGGTCAGAACTCCAGACGGGCCGCAATTTGCCCAGTCCGCGCTCCGCCAAAGTCGGTGCCGATCGTGTTGCTGATCTGTCCGAAGCTGGGTGAGCTTATGTTCATCTGCGGATCACCGAGGTTAGTGTGATTCAGCACATTGGTGAAGGTGCCCTCCGCACGAAGCCGCAGCTGCTCGGTAATCGCAAAGCTCTTGCTGAGCCCGGTGGAAAGGTTGAAGAGGCTTGGTCCCGCAGCCGGCCCAGCTCCGGCATTGCCGAACCGGCCGATGGGCAGGGGAAAGGCTCCCGATCCGCTGCCCGTGGTGCAGGGCGTGCCCGGCTGCCAACCGCTGTAACCGGGGCATACAAACGCGCCCTTATTGAAAAAGGCAAGGCGATTGCGGCCCGTGCTGAGGTTCGCGCCGGACACGAGATCGGGAGGCTGCTCGCGGTGGCCGGGATCAAAGCCGGCGGCGCTGCTGTTGAGGCCCGATCCAGTACCCGAAGGGTCGCCCTGTCCGCTGGGGAAGTACGGTGACTCGAAGGGACCGCTCTGGAGCGTGAGGATTGAGGACAAACGCCACCCCCCAACAACTGCGTCCGCAGCGCGCGACATGCTCCCGCCAAACTCGCGGCCGCGGCCGAAGGGCAGGTCGTACAGCAGCGTGGTATTCCACTTCAGCCGGCGCGTGCCGAACACATTGCCGAAGTCGGCGTGCGGATCGAGGATCGACGTAGCGCGATTGCCTCCGCCCTCACCAGCGAATCCGAGGTTTCCAGGACCCTGGTTATCGGCCAGCGCCTTAGCCCAGCTAAAGAGGGAGTTATATTCAAGCCCGTGCTGCAACCGGTGCGTGCCTCCCACCTGCAACGATTCAAAGCTGTCGTTGGAACTGGTCATGCGGTTGTTAATCCGTCCCCAGTTTGGATAGAGCCGAGATGTGATGGGCGCGTCGTAAGCGGACTGCGTGGTGGAGAAGGGCAGAGTGTTCTCGTCCGGAGCCCATACTTCGTGACGGCCCACCGAGCCAATATAGGTAACATTCCCGGCATAGCCCGAACCGAAGTCGTGCTCCACGCTTGTCGTCCACTGCATCGTGTAAGGGTCCTGCCAGTTTGAGCTGTTCGCGGTTCCGAAGTAGTCCGTGCCATAGCAGGTAGTGCAGCCAGCGTTCCCGGCTCCCGCATAAACTTGCGGCCATTGATAGCCAATAGCATGGGTGGTGGAGTTATAGGTGTTTACGAACTGCTGTGTCTGAGCCTGCACGGTTCCGGTCAGGGAGTAGAAGCTGGACCCCAGCATGTTGATGTTGTAAATGCCAAAGCCGCCGCGGATCACCCATTTCTCACTGTTCGTCGGTTGAAACGCGAATCCCAAACGCGGCATAAACCGCAGGTGAGGATACTTCTTGAGCCCGGCGGGATAATTAGCCGTCTCATTTCCCTCGACTGGCATACAGGGCGCACCGTTCACGGCAGCGCTGTTGGTGTTGTTCACGCCATCCGGGTCGCAGGCATTGGCACTGGCAAGGAACGATTGCGCGAGCAGATCCTGCTTACCCTGCGGATAGATGGTGCGCCCCGACAGAGCGACGCTCGGATCGAAGTTGCCGATGTCGCCGTAGCGATCGTAGTAGCCAGGGTGCAGCTCATACCGGATACCGTAGGAGAGAGTCAGACGAGGCCGGATGCGCCATTCGTCCTGAGCGAAGGCGGCATAGTGGTTGGAGAGCCCGTCATTATCCTGCCGCACCACATCGTAGAAGGTCTGGTCGGGAATCCCGACGAGGAAGTCGCCGAAGTCCACGCCAGTAAAAAGGCCGGTGCTGCCGCTGGTATTAAAGGTGTAGGTCCCGTAGTTATCGGATCCGTTGAAGCCCAGCGGAGTGATTGCTTCCAGAGCCTGGACGTCGGCGCCGAATTTGACGATGTGCAGGCCCTTGGTCCAGATCAAAGTGTCGCTGTAGTCGTAAGTCCGCGACTTGCTTAAATTGGTGAGACGGTCGGCGTTCAGACTCTGGATAAAGTTGAAGTCCATTTCCGGAATGCCGTTGTAGAAGAGGTTCTGCAGTCCTTGCCAACCCTGGGCTGTCGTCCAGGCATTGCCGTTGAAAGGATTGCTGGAGCCAGATGTATAAAAGGTGAAGCCAAATCCCGCTTCGTTAACGATCCGGGGTGTGAGGCTCCAGTTGGTGTCAACCTTCAGCACGCGGTCGTCGCTGGTGTTGACGTTGGAGGGAAGATCCAGGATCTGCTGGGAATTTGTGGGGAAATCCTTCCAGGTAAATCGGCCCCAGAGGAGGAACTTCTGCGCGCTTCCGAAGTACTGGTCACCGCGGACATCAAATTGATCGGAATGGCCGCTGGCATCGACGTTGCGCTGGTAGTTGGCAGTGTTGTCGTCGGTGTAGAGGGTCGGATCGCCGATGTTGGGGTCCGGATAAAACTGCTTCAGCGCATTCGCCGCGATCGAGCTGATATTGCCCGACGGAATCTGCGTACCCCAGCTGGCACCCGTGTAGGGATCGGTGAGACCAGTGAATCCGGTCGACGTGTATTTAGAGAAATCACCCTGCTTCATCAGTGTGCTGGGCACCTTCTCAAACTCCGTCACCTGCGCCGGATGACGCCAGCCTTCATAAGCGCCGTAGAAAAAGGTCCGGTTATGCCCGTTATAAAGATGCGGAAAGACAACCGGCCCACCCACGCTGCCCCCGAAGGTCTTACCCTGCACGCTGGGCTTGGTCGTTGTTGTCGGATAAGTGTAAGGGATCGCGTCGAAAGCCGAGCTCTGATAATAGAAGAAACCGGAGCCGTGCAGGCTATTGGTGCCGCTCTTGGTCGTGACAACCACCTGGCCGGGATCGCCATACTCTGCGTCGGCCAGCGCGCCATCAGCGCGGATTTCCGAAATCGACTCCGAGGAAGGGAACGCGTCGCCGATAACACTGCTCCCGGACGGATTCTTCAGCGTAATGCCGTCTACAGTCACATCGAGCTGATAAGGCAGTCCACCCTGCAGCGAGAATCCGCCCGTATAGCTGTCGCCCTGCATGCCAGGCATCGCGCCGAGAATGTTGAAGGCGCTGGTGCCCCCAAAGCTGGCACGCGTATTTACCGGCAGGTTCGTCGCATCGTCTGAGGTGAAGACAGCGCTGACAGTCGGCGTTTCGGTGTCGATGGCGCTGGCCTGATCTCCGTTGACAACCACCTGCTGCTTCACTGCGCCCACAGCGAGGCTCGCATCCACCCGAAGTTCCTGGCGGACTGCGAGGAACAGGTCATCGACCGACCATTTATCGAAGCCGCTGGCTTCAACGGTAAGCGTGTAATGGCCGGCTTTGATGTCGACGAATTTGTAGTCGCCTGAGCCATTAGTCTTTGTGGTCAGAATCGTTCCTTCATCGAGGCTCTTGAGAGTCTCAACGGCGCCGGGCACAACCGCGCCTGCGGCGTCGTGCACCGACCCAAGAATGGTGCCCTGGGTGGTCTGGGAATAGGCGACGGGCCCGGTCAGCAGGAGAAGTCCGGCAGCCAGCGCAGCGGCCAGCGGTACTCGGCGGATGAATGCGGCGAATGAGTCTCTGTTTCTGGTCATGATCACTGATGCCTCCTCAAAGTCGAGCGCGGGGCTCGTCGCGGGTTTTGAATCCACAGAACGGAAGAGAATTCGTGGACTTGCCCACCGCCGGGACGTGGTGGGTCTCTGGAAGATTCCTGACCACAGTGCTTAGCCGTTGCACGGAGCAGGATCGGGGGAAAGGTTACTGTGAGTGCTCAGAATGCTGGGTCTGCGTTGAATGAAAGCGACAGTTGCGTGAATTTCCCGCGAATCGTCGCCTCGTTTTCTATCAACCGCAGTCGGGCCCTGGGGTGTCCGAGGTCAGTTTTGGGGCCGGCGCAGGGTCCCGGCAGAGCGCTGCATCTCCGTATGGATTTCCTCTGCATCATCCATGTCGCGCAACGCAGCGGCCTGCTTCGCCGATTTCGGTTTAGCGAAACGAGCCTTCGATGGAATGAAAATTCTCGGATCGACAGGTCGCACCGTATATGGCGTGAGCTGCCGGTGATTATCAAAAACGTCTGCCACCTCGCCGGCCAGCGCATCCTCCAGATTCAGAGATCCGAGGCCGAGCAACTCGTCGATGGTGCGAATAATCGAGCCCATGCTGGTGTGCAGGTGCGAAACTGCACCAGGCCGCACCCATGGGCTGGCGACGAGCAGAATACTGCGGTGCGCATCCACGTGGTCGACCCCGCTTTGCGCGTCGTCTTCGGTAACGAAAAGCGCTGAGTCCTTCCAGATCGCGGTCCGGCTGAGGAACGCGACAATTCGGCCGAGCGCCAGGTCGTTGTCCGCAACGTAGGAAGCGCGGTATGGATAGCCGTCATCGGGGCGCGCATCGGCGGTGTGGTCGTTGGGCAGGCGAATGACGATGAGCGCAGGTATTTTTCCGGCAGCCAGACGGCGGCGAAAATCCCGCTCGAATTCCGAGACGCGAAACTGATCCGGGATGCCCAGGTTGAAGGTCGGATAGCGGTGATCGGTCGACTCGAACACCGGCTTCAGCAGTGGCGCGTTCAGGAACAGGCGCTGGCCTTCCGGCGCGCTGCCATCCATCTCATCGTCGCCTTCGATCTCGAGGCTCTCGCCGTAATTCAGAACGCCTTTGCCAGAGTTGGCGACGTGTTCCCACAGCGAGCCAAACTGCGGCAGATCCTCCGGCATAGGAGCGTCGGCGCCGCCGAACATCGCTCTGCGCCCCGGTTGCGTCGACGCGGGACTGCCATGCCGCCGCCCGCCATAGCCGGAAGTCCATGCAGTATTGAAATACGTTGTTGGGTCAATGCCCAGCACCCAACGGTGCCCGTCCGCAGATACATCGCTGTCGACGTAAAAGTTGTCGCTGACCGCGAACTGCTGCGCCAGCGCGTGCAGGTTAGGCGTCACCACCAGGTCTTTGACGGCCATATTCTCCTGCGCCCATCCGCTCATGCCGTAGCGAGCCAGCGACGGATCGCCGTTGACGCCCGGCAGATCGCCGAGAACTTCGTCGAAGGTGCGGTTCTCACGGATGATAAGAAAGCAGTGCCGCAGCCGTGGAAGCGCCGCACGCTGGTCGACCTCGGCGAGATTTGCGGAGACGACGGCCTGGGTCAAAGTCTCAGGATCCGGGAGAGCGGCAAGCGGAATCACGCTGAGACTCCCCAACTCCAGCGAGCCGATGTAAGCCGGCGCGCCAGGTTTGTGTTGCTTGCCGCCATTGGGGCCGGCGCCCTTCCCTTTCGTGTTGACGACGAAAAGCGTGCCGCCGTCCGACGAAAGCCCGACCGCCGTCGGGTTCCAGCCCACGGGGATGTGTTCGATGACCGCCAGCGACGCCGCGTCCAGCACGGCAACAGCGTTGATGCCGGACTCCGCCACATAGAGCCTTCCATCACGAACCGCAACGCCGCTCGGCATCACGCCGCGAAGAGGCTGGTGCTGCGCATCGAGGAAACGCCCAATTAACTCCGGCGATGAAAACGGCGATAGCTGCGCCTGGTCGAGTTCCTGCGTTCCGTCTGCACTAATCTTGACCAGTGCGTCGTCGTGCGCAAGCGTCACGTAAACAGCATCCGCGTCTGCGGCCACGCCGGTGGGCGCCGACCCACCAACGGATGATTCGGAGATGGGCACGCCGAGGTGCAGTCGCGCGCTGACCGTGGGATGGCTAGGGTCGCGCATGTCATAGGTCCACAGCGAGCTTCCATTGAGCGTATTCTCATCGCCCAGACCGGGAACCTTCCGTCCTTCAACCGTCGTACCTTCGCGCGCGGCGCGCGAAGGATAGCCGAAAGGTGGAAAGCGCAATCCGCTGCCCAACGGATCTTTCGCATCCACGCCAGGCAGCGTTGTGTATTCGAAAATCCCTGTGTTTGTGACGAACAGGTGGTTGCCATCCGGGGAGAGCGCCAGGTTCATTGGGTAGCGCCCGGTAGAGATCGAGGCTACGCGCTCCCGCGTCGCGACATCGATGACGACGACCCGCCAGTTACCCTGATCGAGTGCATAAAGCGTTCGGCCATCCCGCGAAGCGAGCACCGTCGCGGCGAAACTCTCCGAGTAGTTCTCGCCCGCTGTCGGGCCATCGAGAGGAATATCGAACTCCGCTGTGAGTTGCGTCGATCCATCCGCGGCTCGCGTCTTGTATACGCGGATTTTTCCGGAGTCGCCCGTTGCAACCCAAAGCGTCGAGCCATCGGGAGAATACGCGAGCCCGGCGTGGACCTCGACCTCGTCAGTATCCTTTTCTCGCGGAGCCGGAAGATCGGTGGCCGGTAGCCGCTGGACGACCGGGCTGGGCGACCCTGGGTTTTCAATCAGGTTGAGCGCAAAGGGAAATCCGATCGACGGAATCGCGACCTCGTTCCCGTCCCCCGTGACGGCCAGAGCGAACGAATATGGAGCAAGCGGAATCCAGTTTCCTGCTGGATGAATTTCGCGCCCATTGGGAAGCACTGCCGTGACGCCACTCTGTGCTGGCGTGTGAACTGCGTAGATGGATATCAATATAAAGGTAGGCAGAAAGCGACGGATCAGCCGGGTCATTCACACCAGACTGCCCGAGAATCGTGAAAATGTGAAGAAGCCGCGCTACGTCGACGGCTCTCGCGTGTGCAGGTCAGAGTGTTACCGGCTCTGCAGGCAAATAAGTTCTGCTCACGGCTACATATCCCTCGCGTGCCACCTGTTTGCCGCGCTCGCGGTAGAGAGCCTCATCGCGTGGCTGCGTAGTAGCCAGGCCATCGACATAGCGGTTGTACATACAGAAAGCCGCCGCGATCAGGACAGTGTCGTGAATCTCCACATCCGTCGCACCATGCTCGCGGGCATTCTCCACGTCGGCAGCGGTCACGTTCTTGCCTCCACGCTGGACCTTTGCGGCAATCACCAGCAGTGCCTTCAGCTTCTCGGAAATATTGGCGTGCTGAAAATCCGCCTTCACGCGCCGCACCAGGTCTTCATCGCCGTTCAAATGCGCGGCCGCGATGGCGCCGTGAATCGTCTGGCAGTAGTAGCAGTCGTTGAGCGAGGAAACATAGGTTGCAATCAACTCGCGCTCGCCCTGCGTGAGCGCGTTGGGAGCGACAAGGAGGGCCTCGACGAGGTCGTTCAGCGGCTTGGCGGTTTCGGGGCGAAAAGCCATCGCGCCGCGAATTCCCGGCAAACCTTCAGGCAAAGCAATGTGGGGCATCGGATCCGTCCTTTCCACCTGGGGATTCCAGAACGTAAACTGAGCCAGAATCAATCGGGTCAGCGACAATCGTCAAGCAACTAAAGATGGAATTTTTCCAGCGTCGGAAGGTGTGTGTAGAACACACCGGCCGCAATCGTTCCTCTGAGGACCGCACAACGCCTCCATCTTTCGATGGAAGACACTCGAATGCCGCATTGGATAGGGTAGGCGAAGCTTTGCTATTCGTTCCTGACCAGGACTCTCACCTCCGTTCGGCCACTCAGCCCGTTGCGATGAACGGCGCGCGAATGCGGGTGCGCCGTGCTCTGGTGTCTGTCGTGGCTACCGCCTCTCTTCTTGCTACCGGCTGTCATTCGGGTCTGCCCACGCCGCAGTCTGCGCAGTATACGCAGTTCGTTCAGGCATTTTATGTGGGGCTCGCCGCCATGGAAGTCGGCAACGATGTTCGCGCGGAAAGCGAGCTGCAGCAGGCGACGCAGCTGGCTCCCAGCGAGCCGGCGGCCTGGACGGACTGGGGCATTCTCGCCTTGCGTCAGCGCAATTTCGATCAGGCGAAGCAGCGGCTGGATCGCGCCCACGCCCTCGTTCCCCGCAACAGCCAAATTGATGCCGATCTGGGAGTACTGGAGAGCACGCGCGGCAACTCCGCCGAGGCGATCGCCAACCTGCAACGGGCCGTCGATCTCGATCCGCATAATTTGCGCGCCTTGTATCTGCTCGCGGTGGAAGTCGAACGCCAGGGTGGTCCGGACAGCGAAGCCCAGGTGCAGCAGCTGATCGAAAAGATTCTCGCCGCGCAACCCGATAACCTCGCAGCGCTGGTCGAGCTAAGCCGCATCGCGGCGAAACGCGGCGATGCAATGACCTTGCGGAGCGCTGTTGGGCGCATCGCGGCCCAATCGTCGACCTGGCCCCCCAGCGTGGAGCAGCAACTCACCGAACTTGAGGGCGCAGCGGCCAGCGCGCCCGCGACTGCCGCAGTGCGCAGCGTCTTTTTGCGCAATGTGCTGATGCAGGTTCCGAGTTTTCGCCAGAGTCTGGCCGTCATCAAGGCCCAGCCGGGTGAAGAGGCGCAGCCATTTGTAACTTTCTTGCGGTTGCCCTCGCCATCTTCTCGGCCCGCTGCGCCGGACACCGCCATGAAGTTCGTGGCGGAACCGTTAGCGCAAACGTCGGACCAAACATGGAACTGGATCGGTGCCGTCGACCTCGACGACCAGCGGCCGCCGGTAGTCGCAACCGCCAACGCCGCGACGGTAAGCCTGCTGGGCGGTCCATCGTTTCCGTTCCCGGGAGGCGCGCACAATGTTGCACCGGGGCCCGAGTCAGTTCTGCCTATGGACTTCAATTACGACTTCAAAACCGACCTGGTGCTGGCCGGCGCGGGCGGCGTGCGCTTCCTGCGCCAGGATTCCCCGCAGAAATTCACTGACGTGACAGCGCAGACGAAACTTCCTGCCGCCGTGCTCAACGGAAACGACACGGGCGCCTGGGCCGTGGACATCGAAGCCGACGGCGATCTCGACATTGTGGTCGGCGCACAGAGCGGTCAGCCGACAGTGCTCCGTAACAACGGCGACGGTACCTTCACGCCCCTTCATCCCTTCGCGGGAGTTTCAGGCGTGCAACAGTTTGTCTGGGCAGATCTCGATGGCGACGGCAATCCCGACGCATCGCTCATCGACGGCGCAGGCCAGCTCCATATCTTCCATAACGAACGGGCCGGAAATTTCCGTGAGCTCGCCTCCGTTCCGAAGCTAAGTTCAGTCGCAGCGATTGCCGCAGCCGATACACGCCACAGCGGGACTCTGGACCTGCTGGCAGTGAGAGCCGATGGCGCCATTGTCCGCCTGGTGAACGATGATGACACCTGGACCTCGACGGAAATCGCGCGTATCCCGGACGCAGACAAAGTTCTCGCCAGTCCCGTTCGGCTCCTCACTGCCGATCTCGATAACAATGGTGCAGTCGATTTGTTGCTCGCGCCGGTTGCCCCGGCAAGCAATGCGAGCAGTCCGTTGATCTGGCTCGCTGGCGTCGATGGCTCTTTCGCGCCGATGGATCATCCCGCCGGTGCGGCGCGCGTCTTTGGAGTGGCGGACCTCGACAACTCAGGCCGCCTCGACTTACTGGCGCTTGATGCTTACGGCCGACCGGTCAGACTCAGGAATCTCGGCACGAAAAATTATCACTGGCAGGTCATCCGTACTCGCGCCGTTACAGCTACCGGCGATCAGCGGATCAATTCGTTTGGGATCGGAGGCGAAGTGCAGATTCGCTCCGGACTCCTGCTCCAGGCGCAGGCCATCATCGCGCCCGAGGAGCATTTCGGCCTCGGCGGGTGGCCTCAAACCGACGTTGCGCGCATCCTGTGGCCGAATGGCACCGTGAACGCCGAGTTTCAAATGGCTGCCGACCAGGAAGTCCTGGCCCAACAGCGCCTCAAAGGATCGTGCCCCTTCCTCTTTGCGTGGGACGGGCACGAGATGAAGTTTGTAAAGGACACTGTGCCTTGGGGCTCCGCTATCGGCCTGCGCATCAACGCGCTTGGGCCGGCCAGCATTGTCGCGACCCAGGAGTGGTACAAGATTCCTCGTAACGATCTTGTGCCCCGCGATGGCGCCTACGACCTTCGTATCACCGGCGAACTCTGGGAGACTTATTACTACGACTGGCTGCAACTGATGACGGTCGACCATCCCGTGGGCACTGAGATCTTCACCGACGAACGCTTCGCCGTGCCGCCAGTGAAACTCGCCATTACACCAACCGAAACGCCTCATCCTGTCGCGCGTGCAGTGGACGATCGCGGCAACGACGTGACGGATATTCTGCGCTTGCTCGATGGGCGCTATCTCGACACATTTGGCCGCGGACAGTATCAGGGCGTGACCCGCGATCACTATGTCGAAATTGACCTGGGCAACGATGCGCCGACAAGCGGGCCGCTCTACCTCATCGCGCGCGGATGGGTCCATCCCTCCGATTCCTCCATCAACGTCGCGCTCAGCCAGGGACATCACGAGCAACCGCAACCATTGAGTCTCGAAGTTCCAGATGGCCGCGGCAGTTGGGTCGTCGCGCGCTCGAACCTGGGATTCCCGGCAGGGCGCAACAAGATTTGCCTGATTGATCTGACCGGTGTCATTCGCGCCGGAACGCCGCGGAAGGTGCGGCTCCGGACCAATCTCGAAATTTACTGGGATCAGATCCAGTGGGCGCGCGGCTTGCCCAACACACCGCTGAAGATCAACCGCCTCGATCCTTCCGTCGCCGATCTGCACTACCACGGCTACTCGACCGTGCATCAGGCGAATGCGTCCTCACCCGAGATCCCCGACTATAACCACATCGCGTCCACAACGCAGATCTGGCCTGATCTCGAGGGTTACTACACCCGCTACGGGGATGTGCGCGCCCTGCTGAATAAGATCGATGACCGTTACGTAATCATGAATGCCGGCGACGAATTGGCTCTCCGCTTCCCCGCGCCTGCGCCGCCGGCCGAGGGCTGGGTCCGCGACTACGTCCTCGCCGGTGACGGCTGGATCAAAGATGGCGACTATAACTCAACCTGGTCCGCCACCGTCCAGCCGCTGCCCTACCATGCGAAAGCCATATACGACACTCCGCCGGGCCCGCTGGAAGACGAGTGGGTCTATCGTCATCATCCCGAGGACTGGCTCGTGTGGCAGACGCGCTACATAACGGCTGAGCCCTTCCGCGACGCTCTCAACGACAAGGCCACGAGGACTACGGAGGCTGCGTCTTCGCAATGAAACGGCTTCCAGCAGCGCGCATCATCGTCACCATCCTCTTCATCGGGATGCTCGCCACGCCCTGGATGATGCGGCGTCTCGCATCCCATCGCGGAAGACCCGCCGCGCGGCAAACCGATTGCCAGGCAGCGCTCAGTCGCTATGGATTCTGCTTTCAGGAAGTCTCGCAGCAAGCCGGCATCCATTTCGTCCACGAAGCCCCCATCCTCGACCCGAAACTGAATGGCATCATGCCTGAGGTTGCGTCGATGGGTGCATCGGTGTCGATCGTCGACTTCGATCGCGATGGATGGCCAGATATCTACGTCACGAACAGCCGTATCGGCAGCATGAACCACCTCTACCGCAACAACCACGATGGCACCTTCACCGACGTGGCAAAGGAGATGGGCATCGCCGACGTCAACCAGCCCGGTACCGGTGTCTCCATGGGCGCCGTGTGGGGTGACTACGACAATGATGGCTACGAAGACCTCTACCTTATTAAGTGGGGAAAGCCGGAGCTGTTTCACAATGACCACGGTCACGGCTTCACGCGCGTAACCGATCTGGCCGGTCTTCCGCCGTGGATCAACGCCAATACCGCCGTTTGGCTCGACTATGACGGCGATGGCCTGCTCGACCTCTTTGTCGCCGGCTATTACCCCGAGAATGTGGACCTCTGGCACCTGAAGAACACCCGCATGATGCCGGAGAGTTTCGAGTATGCCAGGAACGGAGGCAGGAAATACCTGTTTCACAACCTCGGCAACGGCCACTTCGAAGAGGTCAGCGCCAAAGTTGGCATCAATAGCCGCCGATGGGCGCTTGCCTGTGCTGCAGCCGACCTGCGCGGAACGGGTTACCCCGACTTATTTGTCGCTAACGACTACGGCGTCTCTGAGTTGTATCTCAACGACCATGGCCATTTCCACGAAGCAGGCCAGGAAACTGGCGTTGGCTTCGCACCCAAGAGCGGTATGAACGCCGCCTTCGGCGATATCTTCAATCAGGGTAAGTATGCGATCTACGTTTCTAACATCTCCGAAGAAGGGGTGTTGCTCCAGGGAAACAATCTCTGGGTTCCGCAGGAGGGCAAAGGGCTGCATTATGCCAACCTCGCGCGGGATCTCGGCGTCGAATTAGGCGGCTGGAGTTTCGGTGCGCAGTTTGGCGATCTGAATAACGACGGTACGCTGGATCTTTATCTGGTGAATGGTTACGTCTCACTCTCCCGCACACGCAGTTACTGGTACGATTTCTCCAAAGTTGCTGGCGGCAACAGTTCTATCATCAGCGACGCTTCGCACTGGCCGGCCTTTGACGGGCGCAGCCTCTCCGGCTATCAGCAAAAAAGAGTCTGGATCAACGATGGCGCCGGCAAATTTGAAGATGTGGCGCAGTCCGTGGGCGTGACCGACACCTACGATGGCCGTGCGGTCGCGTTGGCCGATCTATGGAACACCGGCGTACTCGATGCCGTAGTCGCCAACCAGCGTGGGCCGCTTCTGATCTACAAAAACACCGTCGCACCCGGCAATGACTGGATCGAGTTCGACCTCGAAGGTACAAAAAGCAATCGCAGCGCAATTGGCGCCCAGGTTACGCTGTTCTGGAACGGCCAGCAGCAGGTGCAGACGGTATCCGGCGGCAGCGGATTCGCCTCCGAGAACGACCGGCGGCTGCACTTTGGGCTGGGCAAGAATCCCCAAGTTGAAAAAGCAGTTATTCGCTGGCCCTCGGGAACCGTGCAGACGCTGGACCAGCTGACGCCAAACCAGTTGCTGCATGTCAGGGAGCCCTCATGAACCAACCGGCCCTCGCCGCCGCCCAGCCCGCACTGCAGCGTCCCTTATGGAAGCGTCTGCTCGACAGCCGATTCGCGCCGCCGATTTTTATCACGCTCATCCTGCTCGTCGGAAACCTTTCCTTTGGAATTCTCGAGAGTTATTCAAGGACGCTGCTCGCGATCACCACCAGCATGTTCTGCGAGATGATCCTTGGCCGTATCTTTCTGAAGAAGTGGCCTCACCCGGCCAGCGCCTATATCACCGGCATCAGTGTCGGCATCCTGCTGCGTTCTCCCGCGTACTGGACTTACGCGCTCTGCGCTGCTCTCTCTATAACATCGAAATATGCTCTGCGCTTTCGCGGCCGCCACATCTGGAACCCGTCGAACTTCGGTATCTGTGCCATGCTCTTCCTTGCCTCCGACGCTGTTGCCGGACTGAGCATTCAATGGGGCAACAATCTTGCATCTCTCATCGTCATTTGGGTGCTCGGTTCCATCATCGTTTGGCGAGCCCACCGGTTCCACATCACCGCGGTCTACGTCGCCTCGTTTATCGCGCTCTCGTTTCTTCGTGCTCACATTACGGGCGATCCGTGGCAGTCTGAAATATCGCCCATAACCGGGCCTATGTATCAACTCTTCGTCTTTTTCATGATCACGGACCCCAGGACGACCGTCCGATCGCGCCTGGGTCAGTGCATGGTCGCCTTTACCATCGCGGTGGTCGAATTCTTCATGCGCCTTGGCGACAGCGTGTATGCTCCGCTCTACGCGCTGTTCTGGGTCGGACCTGCGGCACTCTTGATTGAGATGTGGCTCGATTCGCGCCGCGCTCCGGTTAGGTCAACCATGGTCGCCACCGGCCCACAACCAGCCAGCACCTAGCTGCGGGTTAGTTCGCGCTCCTGCCGGAACCCGCAACGAAGCAGCATCGCTAAGACTTCTTCCGGAGTTGCTCCGAGTTTATTGGCGCCTTCTATCACATCGCATCCTTCAACCGGGTACCAGTTGCGTCGCTCAGGACGACCGAAGCCAGCAATGTTGAAGGGCTCGATGGCACTAAGTATGTCGCGGATCAACCGATCCGATTCATTCTTTGTAAGTATTTGTTTTGCTCGCCGGCACAAATCGATGCAGCCAGGTGCGAAAGTGGGTTCGTTACAAAGCAGGAACGACGAAGCGCGATGCGATTTACCCAGCCGCCGTGCAGCCTCGGAGTAACTCGCGGCTGCAAAATAGAGCAGCGACAGCGCGGTAAACACCGGGAAGTTGCTCATGTTCGCGTAGAGAGCGTCAATCAGCCGCGCAGTTGCCACTAACTCTGCATCGGTTTGCGCGGCATAATCCCGCATTCGCCCCGCAAAGCGCGCCGTTTCCCAATCTTCAGCAATGATCTCGGCGAGCCGCGAAACCCCCAGCAGGGTCAACGGAAACCCCGTCGAGAGCAATGGATCGACGAATCCCGCAGCGGAAGGCAGCAAAACCCATCGGCGGCCTGCGATCCGCGCGGAACGAAAACTGAGTCGCCGCAACTGGGTGAAAGGCCGCTCAGCCGCCGCCCCGGCGAATTGCCCCTTAAGGGCTGGAATGCGTTCCAGAAGCCGATCCCACGCTGGCCCACCCTCGGAAAAACGTAACTGTGATGCGCACGTATCGGTCGCTGCAACCCCGGCGCTGGTCATGCCGTTATTGAACTGCAGAACCCAGACCCATCCGCCGTCGAATACGTGATGCACAGCGGCATCGTCAATGGGATAAGGCGGAGCCTCGCCGGTTCGGGCAAACTGCATATCTTCGAGTCTGCGCACTCCGGAAAAATGCGAATATAGGGCCTGCGTGGCTGGATAATTCGGCAATCCTGTTTCTTCCAGCTGTAACGCATGGTGCAGAAAGCCGCGCGGTCCAGTGGCGTCGATGACCAGCCTCGCGTGAAATTCCAACGCGCACCCATCGTGCTGTCCATCCAGAATTACTTTTCCATCCGCATCAGTTAGCTTTGTCAGGGCGACTCGATCCATATAATCGACGCCCACCGCCTGGGCCTCTCGCACCAGCAACTGATCGAAGTCAGCCCGATACCAGTGCGTGTCCGCGATCTCGTTGCGCGGGCTGGCCGCGACCAGCAACTGATCGCCGCGGTTCGGATCAACCAGCGACGGCGAATCGAGAACATGATGATGAAACGTGAAGCCGCGCTTCAGCCCACACGCGACCTCCGGATACCTTCGTTGCCAGCTACCCCACTTTGCCAGTGGCTTCAGCGCAGGCAGATCGTAGCGAATCGCCAGTTCTTCGAGCAGCAGATTGGAAAGGGGCGTCGAAGACTCGCCAATCGCGACGCGTGGGTGCGCGCCCTTCTCGACCAAAATCACTGAGTGACCCAGACGGCGCGCAATCATCGCCATCAGCGACCCGGCAAAACCCGATCCAACCACCGCAATGTCGTACGTATCGCTCAGCTCTTGCCTCCACAATCCTCGCAGACTACCGGCGCCACAATCGATTGCTCAAGGTTCATCCGCTGCAGCCGCTGCAGGCGCGATTCGTGGCAGCCGCACTGCGGATTCCGCCTCAGGTCCCACAGATCAACAAAGACCCGCCCCCTACTAAGAGAAATACCGTAGGCCGCCGCCGCTTCCACTGTTGCGAGTCTGGGTGGCGAAAACTCGCCTCTCTCCATCAATTCTTCCATTGCGCCATTTCCGGCCCGCGTGGGAATCAGCGTCGCCGCCGCCGCACCACAAGCGAAAGCGAAATCCACCGACCGAGATGCCCATTCGAGAGCTTCCCCCTCCTGCATGAAAGGCGGTTTTATCAGGATGAAGACCCGGAGATCGATGTTGCTGCGCAACAGCCGAGCGGCAGCTGCAGCAAACTGATCGAGTGTCATCCGTTTATTCAGTCGTTCGAGAATTCCCGCATGAACCGTCTCGAGCCCCATGGCGACCTCCAGTCTGCCACCCAACAAATCCCTAAAGCGAACGCATTCATCGCCGACCAGCGCAGGGTGGCATTCCACAATCACACGCTCGAAAGCAGCTACCCGGGCAGCAATGTCGGGATAGTCCCGCTGCAGAATTGCCTTGCCGTCGAAAAAGCTGCCGCTGTTGTAAAGCTTGATTTGGCGGGCTGCGGGCAAACGCTCCAGCGCATAGTCAATCTGCGCCAGAATCGCCCCTGGCGGTGCCTCTTCAGCCAGAGTATTGCGCCACAGATCGCACATCAGGCATCGCCAGGGGCATTCGCGGTTCGTCAGGAAGACCGTCGCCACGGGAACAATCTCGCCCGATGCACTGCGCTCCTCCTCAACAAAAAAAGCCCATGGGCGGCGCGGATCGAGTGCGTTCCGCTGCGGCCGCCGGGACAAAATCCAGGCGTCTCGCTCGGCGGGTGTCTCTGGATACCCATCCACCTGTAACCTCAGCGGTAGAGCGAGTGGAACTGTTCGCGATACTCAGTTTCGCGATAAGGAAGGTGTATGCGCAGAGCACTCTGTGGAAGCGCTCCGTGCTGAAAGCGGCGCTTGGGAAATATCGGCATATCCAGCCCCGTAAGCGCTTTGATGCCTCTCGCGACCACCTCGCCCTTTAGTTCGTAGAGGCGATCGACGTCATACTGGGTTAGGTCGATGAAAGGAATGGCTTCAGCGACAGCAATCACTTCCGGCCTCGTATAGGGGCTGAAACCGTCAAATCCATAATAGCGCGACGGAGCATAGGTTCGGACATAAGATCGACTTAGTCCACCGCTATAAGTGACCGAGTGTTTAATCTTGCCGACACCCCAGCCTTCCTGGTAAAGCATAGGATTGTTGACTACGCTGCGGATGGTTAGCTCGGGATTCTCTTCGATCGGATAGTCCTTGAGATTCTCGTCCCCACCGTCGCCATCGATGATATGGCGCCATGTGGGATAGCGGGCGCGAATGCCTCGTGCCAGAGCCAGCGCCATAGTCGCCGATTCGACGTCCAGCGGCTTGTAATCTTCGATGATGCGAATCGTCTCGGTGACATTCAATGACTTCGGATCAGCTTCGATCGGCTCGAGGAATAACGAGAGTCCCGTACGTTCCAGAAAGGACTGCGCCTGATGTAAGTCCGGCCCGTCACCCAAATCGAGTACAAATGCCTTGAGCCGGCTCGGGGCCATGCCCAGTTTGCACATCAGATAGTGGGTCGTCAGAAACACACTGCCGCTGTCGATGCCTCCGGAGAAAGCATGCGCCGATCGGCTCGTTACTGGGGATGGTCTGCAGCCACTGCGCAATCTCATCGGCCAGTGCCGAGATGTAGGCTTTGCCAATTTCGTCGAGATCGGCGGGTAAAGTTCCGGATAGCCGGCTTGAAGAAGCGCTTATAAACCGGGTCCGGATCCGGGCATCCGATCAGTTGTAGATCGACCACGTAATGAGCCGGGACCATGCGGGTGTAACTCGGATGAAACTGGCTCTCCAGACTTTCTGCCCTGAGCCATTCGCAGATCGTATCAATGCGGGAGGCAACAATCAGTACTGGTCCTTCCTTGCGTTTGGCCAGAAAATAGCGCATGGGCCGGTCGAGTGAGCGCGCCATACGTACGGTGGTCCCGGACTTTGCCAACATCGCAAATGAGCCATGAATCCGGCGAATGGACTCGGCCGGCTCGTCCAGCAAAAGCCGCCGCGCCTCATCGACGCTCATGTTGTAAAGCCGGTTCGATTCTGGTTCGATCAGGTCGACGACGCGTTCGACGTAGTGGTCCATTGCGCTCCTCGCAAGCAGTGTACGCGCCGCCCTTGTCGAAAACCCACCATCACTGGCTCGCCGCCGCCCATCAGGCGCTCATCGCTGCCAGGGATTGCTTGATGGTTGGATCCTGCCCCGCTTCCACTGCACGCCGCCGGATCTGGTGGAATTGCGACAATACCATATTTGCCTTCGCCAGCGCTTCGATGCGCTCCGTATAGGTGAGCAGCTTTGCACCGGGAATGGCAAAGATGGCGGCGTCGTCGGGAAGAATGTCAAGATAGGCGCGGGCCCCACAGCAGCCAAGGCTCAGGGCGGCGCGGCCCGTATTCACAACCTGAGGCACAACCGCGCAAGCCGGTCTGCCCATCGCTGGCGCAATCTGGTTCTCCACCTGCTGCGTCGCTTCGGAAAGAATCAGAGTCTGATTCGCATCGACGAAAAGAAGGACGACATCCGGGGCAAGCGGGCTCCGGTCCAGCGGAGAGTAAATCACGTGCTTTGGCTTCGACTGCAGAACCGGAATCTGTGGCAGGTCTTCTGCCCTCACATAGCCGAGATCTGCGAAGACCTTAAGAGCATCCATCAGATCGGTCTGCTGCTCGGGAGACGGATCGAGGTTATGCGTGTAAACACCGATCGCGCAGCAGTAGTGGTCCGCCGCCGTAGTCGCGAAGGCCGAGGCCGCTGCATCCTCCCAAAAACGGCACCCGGCGGGAACGCGGCCGGAATGCATAGGCACACCCGCCGGCTGCGAATCGGAAAAGGAAACTGCGATGGGCGGCTGCCGGAGATGCAGCGAGGAACTGAGAGTTGCAGCAATTGCGGCCAAATCAGAGTTAGAAGACGCTATCGGCATGGAATTCCTCGGTTGAATTTGCATACGGAGCTAGTTTTGTGGCGCGCGATCTAGCCGTGCTAAACAGCTTCGGTGGTAAAGCCAAGCTCGGAAATGAATCCGCGCAGTTCCACATCCGTAACCGACCTGGGGTCATACCGGATAGTCACCAGAGCTTCGGGATAGGTCGCCTTAACCCATTGCACGCCCTTTTGCTGCTGGAGCATCGTCTCCAGACCGACTGCGCAGGTGACACACGTGAAACCTTTCACGTGCCAGGCTACGGTTTGCGCCCCGCTGTTGCTCGCGGCCTCGAACGCGGCAAGTGTGCCTGCGCTGGCCAGTGTCATCATCTGTACGAAGTGTCTGCGCTGCATTGATCGCTCTCCTTAATGCCTATTTCGCCGCAGCCAAACCAGGGTCATATCTCCACGCGGTCTCGCTCGAAGCCTTATCCGAGAATCGCGTGTCGGTGTACTGGCTGAACTCAATCTTCTTGCTGAGGACCCCTGTCTCCATCATCAGATCGCGGACCATGTCGAAATCGGCTTTCCGCGGAGCCAGTTGACTGTAGATCACGCGATCCATCGGCTTGGTCAGTGCCCAGCGCAGCAGGGCCGGCTTTTGATTGTAGTAGTAGCGGCCCACGAAGTCCGCAGCGTCCTCGCGGTAAGGCTTGCCCTTGTCCAGCCAAAGGCCGGAACGCGCGATGCCGTCTACAAGAACCTGAACCGTCTCCGGGCGCTGGTCGATCAGATCCTGGCGAACGACGAGAATGCACGACATGTAGTCAGGCCAGTACTCACGGGCCTGGAACAATACACGTCCGTAGCCGCCCATCTCAGCCTGCGATGGGAATGGTTCCCCCATGACAAACCCGTCGATAGCTCCCGCAGCCAATGCCCCTGACACATCGGGAGGCGCCATTTCCACCATCCGGATATCTCCTGGCTTCATGCCCCACACCTTCATCGCGCGAAACAGGATCAGTCGCTCGTCGGAAAAGCGGCTGGGAATGGCAACCGTCCGCCCCTTGAGATCTGGAAAGCTCTTCACGGGTCCATTCTTGCTGACGACCAGCGCGCTGCCGTAGCGATGGCCAAGATAAACAACCTTGATGGGGACGCCCTGAGCTGCGAGTGCAATCGCCAGAGGAGCGACGATGAATGCCGCCTGCACCTTATTGGAAATCAGAGCTTCTTTGATCTCTGGGAAGCCCTGAAACAGGCGAGGTAAAAACAGCTCTCCGTTCTCGGAGAATTTAGAGATATAGTCAGTCACGGGACAAGTTAACTGGCACGTAACCGGGATATAGGCAACGATAATCTTCCGTTGGGAAGGCGCACGAAAGCTATTCAGCACCACGTCCCAATTTACATTCAGCCAGGCATGAAGGCCGGTAATGATCACAAGCCATGCGGCGGCAAGCCATGCGATCCTTCTAAGATTCAAGACGGAACCCCCATCGAACCGAGCGTAGCTTTTCGAGTCGCCGGAACGCGACGTCGAGCATTAATCCAATTGCTCCAATCAGCAGAATCGCCGCCACCACCAGGTCGTACCGCTTCCCGGAGTTGCGTGAGTCGATCACCAAAAATCCCAGGCCGGAATCCACCGCGATCATCTCGGCTGCGACTACAACCAGCCACGCGATGCCAAGCGCGATACGCAGCCCTACCAGAATCTGCGGCAGAGCGGCAGGAAAAAGCACCTTCGCCAGTAGCTGCGGTGGGGTCAGGCCGAAATTGCGGCCCGCGCGCCGATAAACCGACGGCACATTAGATACACCATCAATACAGGCAACGACGATTGGAAAAAATGCTCCAAGAAAGATGAGAAACGCCGCGGCATCGTCTCCGACGCCGAAGAAGATGATCGCTACCGGAATCCACGCGATAGGGCTGATAGGCCGCAGAATCTGCATCACCGGATTCACAACCTGGTTCGCAGCGGGATACCAGCCGAGCGTAAGTCCCAGCGGTACACCGATGGCCACCGCCGCTCCGTAGCCGAGAGCGACCCGTCGCAGTGAATCGACGATATCGCGCCACAACACGTGATGCCGCACCAACTCCGCCATTCCCTTTTCCACCTCGAGCGGAGATGGGAAAACCTTCGTCCCGCTCCACCGCACGGAGTAGTGCCAGAGCGCGAGCAACAGCGCCGATGCCAGAATCGGCCAGAAGAATCGCTCCCACTTAGCGGGTTGGCTGAGTCCGTTCATATTTTGTGGGCCAGGCCTATTTGCTGAAAGATGCCGTCCCGCAGTTCGAGATAGCGCGACGAGCTTATGTCGCGCGGATGCGCTATGTCGATCGTTACAATTTGCTGAATTCTTGCCGGCCGGGCACTCATCACCACAACGCGATCGGCCAGCTGCACCGCCTCATCGATGTCGTGCGTTACAAAGATGACAGTTTTGCGCTCCGCCTCCCAGATACGCAGCAACTCTCCCCTCATCACCAAACGTGTAATCGAGTCGAGTGCCCCGAAGGGTTCGTCCAGCAGCAACATGTCGGGATTCACAGCCAGCGCGCGCGCCACTTCCAGTCGCTGTTTCATGCCGCCGGAGAGCTCCTGCGGATAAGTCCTCTCAAATCCCTGGAGGCCCACCAATTTCACGTAGTGCGCTGTCCGCTGCTGACGTTCGGCCTTCGCGAGCCTCGATAATCCGAACCCAATGTTGCCTTCGACGGTGAGCCACGGGAAAACGCCGCGCTCCTGGAAGACAAAGATGCGCCGCGGATCCGGCTTTCGCACCGCCTCGCCATCAACCCTGATCTCTCCGCTGGTCGGCGAGAGAAAACCTGCCATGGCATTCAGCAGCGTCGTTTTGCCGCAGCCCGAAGGTCCCAGCAGGCACACGAACTCTCCATCGCCGACTTCCAGCTCAATGTCGTGCAATACGTCGGTTCGCTTGCCATCACGTTCGAAAGCAATGCTTACCCGATCGACCGACAGTTTCGTTTTCAGCGCCGAAGGTGCGATGGCTGAATATATCTGTGCCACTAATCCTCCGAGTAACTCCACCGGAACGATTCCACTTTCTGGAGCGACTGCATGCCCAGATCGAGCAACAGGCCGATAACTCCGATGATCACCATTCCCGCTACCACCAGGTCATAACGATTGCCGGCGTTGCGGGCGTCGACAATCAGGAAACCGAGGCCCGAGCTGACAGCGATCATTTCCGCCGCGACAACCACCAGCCATGCGATGCCCAGCGTGATACGCAAACCGACAATCAGGTTCGGAATTACCGCCGGATACAAAACCCGGTATACCAGGCTCGCTGAACTGAGCCCGAAGTTGCGCCCCGCATTGATGTATACCGCAGGAATGCTCTCGACCGCGTTGATGGCCGTTAGCATCAGCGGGAAGAAGCAGCCGACAAAGATCAAAAAGATCGCTGCCATATCGCCCACGCCGAACCAAAGAATGGCGATCGGAATCCACGCGAGCGGCGAAATCGGCCGAAGAATCTGCAGGATCGGATTGAGCGCCATCTCCGCGCGTCGATACCAGCCAACCGCGAGTCCCAGCGGAACCGCGAGAACCACAGCGATCACAAACCCCCAGGTTACGCGGAAGAGCGAAGCCACAACATACTTGAGAAGGAGCCCATGCCGCACCAGGTCCGCGATTCCGCCAACAACTCCCCAAGGCCCCGGCAGCAAATGACTGGATTGCCGACGTACCCCAACTTCCCAGAGAATCAGGAGCAGAGCAATGAACGCGAGCGGACGCCAGGCCACGCGCAGGTGTGTCCGTGCTGCGATGTCGTCTCGCATCTGCCCATTCCTCATGACGCCCGCAACAGTGCGCCGGATGCGTGCGCCGAAGCCACCAGCTCAGAAATCTGAAAGAGAATTGCAGGCCTGGGGAGCTTGGGGATTCTCTTCGCCGTTCATCTTAGCGGTGATCACGCAGAGAGCGCCTCCACCGAAAGATGGAACCTGCCGCCCATCTCCTGAGAAGGGCTGTAAGGACAGAAATTCAGATCGAGACGAAGATTGCCCCGCTCTCCACCGTCAGCTCGATGCCTGCAGCCTTTGCTGCTTCCTGCAGAGCCGCGTCCAGCATCACTACCGGATCCACACTCACATCGAGCCGCCGCATCAGACCTTCGCCCTTCTTCGTACCGGCAGACAATGCGATCTTCAGGCCGCGCCGCTTGCACCGCACCGCCGTTCCGTCTTCGAGCTTCGCATTCATCGGCTTAATCCAGGCGTCGACATAATGCACACCAATGCCGGACTTATCATCGGTATGCTGCGGCAGCTTGTTCACCGCTTCCGCATTCACATCGCAAAGTTTCACCTTCACGCTGAGCTCCGCTCCAGGGCAATGCCTTTCAGTTCCATGAATTCGTCCATGACTTTTCGAAAGGCCCGAATGTGATCCGGCGTGCTGCCGCAGCAGGCACCCACAATGTTCGCGCCCGCCTCGAGGATCGGCAGCAGGCCCCGCACCATCTGCTCCGGCGTTTCGTCGTAGACCACCTTCATGTTCACCAGCTTCGGCTGACCCGCATTCGGCTGCACCATTACCGGCAGACGAGTCACGCTCCTGTATCGCGCCACCGCTGTCAGCGCGCGCTGCATGTCCATCCGCGTGCCGCAGTTCAGCGCGACAATATGTGCGCCATGCTCTTCCATGAACTCGGCAGCCTTTTCCGGCTCCACGCCCATCATGGTGCGGAAGGTCGATCCATCCAGCGTCACGTCGTAAGCCATGGAGCCAATGATGCTGGTGGCTCCCGCAGCCTGAGCAGCCTGAATCCCGATCAACAACTCCTCCAGCGAGGTCTGCGTCTCGACAATGATCGCGTCCGCACCGCCTTCCACCAGCGCCGTGGCCTGTTCCTCAAATGCGCTTCGCACCTGCGCCTCGGTGAAATCGCCAAAGGGCGCCAGCAAGCCGCCGAACGGACCAATGTCGCCAATTACGTAACCGTCACTGTTGCCAAAGGCCTCGCGAGCAATGGCCACGGCGGCTTTGTTGATCTCCACAACGTGGCCGGCCTCGGAATGCCGATTCAGCATGATGCATGACCCGCCGAAAGTGTTCGTCAACAGGCAATCCGAGCCCGCCTCCACGTAACGCCGCTGGATAGCCAGCACGCGCTCCGGATGATTCAGGTTCCACGCTTCGCCGCAATTGCCCTGTTCGAGCCCGGCAATCATCAACTGCGTGCCCATCGCACCGTCGCCCAGCAGCGGCCGCTCCAATATAGCCTCGTGCAATGGCCTCTTCACTTCTCAGCCTCCTGCCTCAGCTCCTTTTGTGCCAGAGCGTAGTGGATCGTCTCGAGCACCAGTCCCCACTTGTGATTCCGGCTCGCAGCTTCGCAAAAACATCCCGCGCTGGAAGCCTCGCGTCGCCACGCCAGAATGGTATTCAGCAGTTCTCCCCGCAGCGGTTTCTCCCGTTCGATCGCGGCCATTATGCCATCCGGGTTCTCAATGTATTCGCACATATGCTCATGCCCTGTGTCACCCGGCGCCGGCGCGCACCTCTGTTCGCGGATAGGATACCCATCCGTGCGCGGGCCCAGGCTCAGGTTGTAATGAAACGCCAGCGGCCGCCCCATGTTTGTGCAGGTGGTCCCGTCGTACCGGAATACCGCATCGAGCGAGCCATCCCGATTCACGTTCATCGAAAGACGTTCCTCCGACCAGCGTTTCAGAGCCTTGCGATTCGCACTGTACGCTGCATTTTCATCCAAAACCGCGACGCCACTCGCGATCTTCTCTCCGCACCCGCACGGAGGTCGCCGGTAGGGTGCACGCCGGTACTGGCAGGGGCCGAAGGAGCAGTTCTCGCAAGGAATCAGCTCACTGATCCTGCGCAAACGTTCCGTGTGACGCGTCAGACCGAAAACCGCCAGTTGCGATTTCCTGGGACGCAGCATGCCGGAGTCGAGCGCCTCCAGTTGCGAGGGAAAAGCCTCTCCGCGCCGTTGCTTCATCAGCGCCAGCAGCCGCGGCTGCTCCGCAATGTCCCACTCCGGATAGCCTGGGCTGTAGTGTGGCAACACCGCCATTCCCTGTCGCTCCGCGCAGTCGCACAACCGCGCTCCGGTCGTCGTGGTCAGATGTTCCACCACCGCCGAAGCGTACATCTCGAGAAAAAAATACTCGTCGGGCTTGTCGTCCAGCCAGCGCCTCCGCGCTTCTTCCTCAGCTTCGATGCCTGCGCCCACCGCTACCAGAATCACACCGTGGGCTTCCGCCTCGCGCAGTGTGTTTTCGAGCCGCGGGCTCGAGAAAGCGACGCCATCAATAAGGATAGAGTCGCTCACGGCCACAAATTCCTCCGCCTGCCGCGCATATATCCAGGGACGCCCGTTCTCTGCGTACCAATCCCGCGCCCACTCCGCCAGCTCCTTCGCGCGTCCTTCCAATTCCCACCCGCGCGGATAACCGAGCAGCCGGATGTACTCGCTCGGCAGCACATTTACATCGGGAGGCGTGCCCGCCAGCTCAATCGTCTCCGCTACCTCGCGCACGGAATCGCCTCCACCGGCTTGAACTGGCAACCCTCCACGAAGAAGTCGAAGAAGTTCGGGTGCGTCTCCAGCCGGCAGTGCTCCACCTTCTTCACCAGTTCTTCCAATTCTTGCCGCTTCGAGCGCGAAAGCAACGCGATGGTCGCGCCTTCGATCGCCGTGTTGCCGGCCTGTATGATTTTCGCCGAATCGAGCCACGGCACCAGTCCCACTCGCTTCGATGCCTCGACGTTCAGATGCCGCCCGAACCCTCCCGCCAGGTAGAAGACGTCAATGTCATCGAAGTCAATCCCGTAAGTCGAGAAAACAACGTGCAGTCCCGCCACGTTTGCGCCCTTGGCCTGCGCCAGCTCGTTCACATCGCTTTCCAGCAAGTGGACGTCCTGATCCTCCGACGTCCCGCGCCAAAGAGCAATCCGATTCACGTCGTCCTCGAAGCGGCCCTTGTCATTCATCCGGCCGGTGCGCAATAACTCACTTAGCACATCGACAAGGCCGGAACCACAAATTCCCTCAGGCTCGGTATCTCCGATCACGCGCAATCGAAAACTGCCATCTTTCTCAATCCTCACTTCCTCGATAGCCCCGTCGAGCGCCGGCATCCCGCAGGAGATTGCCCCGCCCTCAAACGCTGGGCCCGCCGGACACGACGCCGCCAGAATGCGATGCCGGTTGCCAACAATCAGCTCGGTATTCGTGCCGATGTCCATGATGGCAACCAGCCGCTCCTCATGCGCCAGATCCACCGCCAACATCGCAGCCGCCGCATCCGCTCCCACGTGCCCGCTGATGATCGGCGCCCCATACACCCGCGCCCTCGGATGAATCGGCAGCAGACTGCGCAAGCCGGACTGCACCAGGCTCGTGGTCGCGCGTTTGCCCTCCGCCATTTCGATTTCTGTGATCGACCGATACGGCGTTTGTCCGATCGTGTACACGCTCTGCCGGAAAAACAGATCCCGCATCGTCGAATTGCCGACCACCACCATCTCGTAAATCGTCTTCGGATCGACGGGGAACTTCTCAATCGCGTGCGTCAGATATCCGGCCAGTGTCCGCAGCAGTAGCCGCCCCGGATGCTCGGTGTCATACGAAATCCGCGACATCACCTCCGCGCCGCCAAACCGCTGCGGATTTTCAAACGAAGTATCCGCGATCAGCTCCCCCCTCTCCAGATCCAGCAGCCGCAGCACAATCGTCGTCGTCCCCAGATCCATCGCCAGCCCATAAATCGGCCCCGCAGACCGCTCCACCTCGACTCCATCTATAAGGATGCGATCCCCATCCCGCGTCACCGCCGGATCCAGCTCGACCGGCCCCCGCCCGACTGGCAATCCGAAAGCCCGGCGCTCAATGCGCATCTGCCCGCGCCGCATGGTGTGGCAACGAACCGGTCCGCCCAATCCTGTGACGCAGGTCTGGCACGACAACCGAAATTTCCCCTTCAGATGTCCTTCCGGCTCGGTCACCGCCGAAAGCAAATCCATCCCCTCGACGACCTCCACCATGCATTCCCTGCACTTGCCCTGCTTCCGACACGACGTGGGCACATCGATCCCCATCAGCTCCGCATGATCGAACAGCGACAGTCCGCCCCTGGCTTCAATCGATTGCCCGTTGATGGTAAGGTGAACCGCCATTCCCCCCAGTTTCCCAGTCCGTCGCCCCGTCAGCGTTCCTACCACCCCTTCGCTTCCAGCTCCGCTCTCACCGTCTCTGCCACAGCCCGCGCCGACCCTTCCCGCCCCTCTTCCTCGCTCCACTTCCACTGCGCCAGATAATCGTCCGCCGCCTGCAGCCCACGCTTCGCCGCCAGAATATCCACCTGCAGCATGAACTTCCCGTCCAGCATCAGGGTCACATCTTCATCCCCATCCTCAGCCCGAATCTGCGTCGGAATCTCCTGCCAATAAAGCACCTTATAGATAGCCACAGTTACGCCCGTCCAGCCAGCCGCAGAAACAAATCCACCGCCGCCGACGCATTCGCTCCATATCCATCTGCACCAATCTCATCGGCGAACATCTGACTAATCGGCGCCCCACCTACCGCCATCTTGATATCCGTCAGCCCCGCAGCATTAAACCCGTCAATCACCGTCTTCATGTACATCATGGTGGTCGTCAACAGCGCGCTCATCCCGATAATCGTAGGCTTGCATTTCTCCGCCGCCGCCATAAATTTGTCCAGGCTCTGGTCGACGCCAATGTCGTGCACCTCAAATCCCGCGCCCTCCGCCATCATCCCCACCAGGTTTTTCCCGATGTCATGCAAATCGCCCCGCACCGTCCCCATCAGCAGCACGCCCACCGGCTTCGTCACATTATCTTTCGATGTCAGCAGCGGCTTCAGCACCGCCATCCCCGCCTTCATCGCGCGCGCCGCAATCAGCACCTCCGGCACATACAGCACGTTGTGCTTAAAGTCCTCGCCCACCACGCTCATGCCCGCAATCAGCCCCTCGTTCAGAACCTCCTGCACCGTCCGTCCCTCAGCCAGCGCGTCCTTCGTCATCTGCGCGACCTTATCCGCGTTGCCTTCATACAGGTACTGATTCATCTGCGCGTAATCGACCATCGATCCAATCCCTCAGCCAGCACTCGCCAGCGTCGCCGCGCGCTTCGAATTAAATTCCTCCAGAGCCTCCAGCATCGCCACAATGTTCTCCCGCGGCATCCCCGGACTCGTCCCGCCACCCACCGACAAAATAATCCCCTCGCCGCCCGAACCCTCCAGCACCTCCAGTGTCTCGTCCTTCACTTCCTCCGGCGTCCCCCGCACCCCAATCTCCAGCGGATTCACATTCCCCATCAAACACATCCGGTCGCCCACCCGCCGCTTCACCTCGGTGATGTGCCGCTGCTTCCCCCAGTTCAGCACGTTGAACCCCGTATCCGGCAGGTGATCGAGACACGCGTCCACCTCAGCATCGTTGTGGTAGAGCTTCACCCAGTCCTTCGGAAACGCATCGCAGATACGCTTCAGATACGGGTGCGCGAACTCCAGGTAATGCTCCTCATTGATAAAGCCAACAATGTCATCAAGAATGAAGATACTCTCGACCGTATCTCCCATCACCTTCTGTTGCGCCTTTAACCAATCAATAATTACCCGTGTGCACAGGTCGATCAGCTTGTGCGCCCCCGCCGGATTCTCCACCAGATCGATCATGAAGTGCGTCGTCCCCCGCACAAATCCCGCCGTGCACAGCGGCCCCCGCGACGTCACCATCGGCAGGATGTACCCCGCATCCAGAATCCGTTGCCGCGCCATCTTGATCCGGTGCAGCGTCAGCCCCGCAAACCCATCCGCCTCCACCTCGTACTCCGGAAACTCGTCCATATCCTCGAGGTGATAGAGCGTGTGATACTCGCTCGGCGTGTTGTCCTGCCAGAATTTAATCTTCGCCCCCAGCACCGACGGCTCCGCCGCCATCCCGTACTCCATCCACCACGACGGAATGAAAATGATGTCCGGAAACTCCCGCATGATTTTCAGATTCGACTGAAACCACAGCTCCGGATCGAGAAAATAATCCAGATGCTGGATGCCCAGATATCCAGGGATCCACGGGCTGTCCACAATCAGCGCCATCGGAATCCGGTCCATCTTCTCCCGCCGCGCCGCTCGCTTAAATGTCTCCCATTGTTCAGGCAGCATACTTAACTCTCCAGCTTCCTGGCCGAACGCGGAGGGAGCGCGCAGCCTGCCACGCAAATCGCATACGCAATGGACGCCAGACCGGGGCATATAGCCGCGCTCCGGACCGTTGCTCAACCCGCCAGGCTTCCGCAGCCCGCCCGTCCTCAGGCGCGACAGGAATTGCGGAATAGCCATCGCGGATATTGTTTACCACAACAACAAATCCCCAGGCAAAGACAATCTTTTCAGCTCGACGCGCCGCGACCCCTGCCGGAACCTCTTGATTCTAATGGAAAACTCTGGACGGACTGATGGCGATTATCATCCGCAACATGAGCACCAGCGCAAAATTAGAACCCGCCTTTGCCAACAAGGACTTCTGGCCCGAAGTCGTCAAACGACATCCCGAGTTTTTCCAGCGAATTGGAAGACTGCAAGAGGCAGTGCGCAACATAGTCGACCCCGCCTATAAGGCGCTAGACGGCCATCAGCGGTTACAGATGAACCTGCTCATCCTTGTCGCGACAGGTATGGCGGAGGTCGTGACCCTCGTCGGCAATGGCATGGGCCACGGCGCCATGAAGATAGTGCGGGGCGTCGTCGAGAACGCGATCAATGCCGAGTATCTCCGACGGTTTCCCGATCAAGCTGAAAAGTATATGGAGTGGCATTGGGTTGAGTTACACAAGCTTTACACCTACATGGAGGAAACGTCCCCCGAATTGCTGAAAGACATCCCAGCGGAGAAAATGGCCTCAGACGAGGCCGAATACCAGCGGGTAAAGGACCTGTTCCGGTACAAGATCCCGAATCCCGACGGCACCGAGAAGACGGTAAAGCAGGAGACTTGGTGCCGAGATAACCTCTTCCAAAGGGCCGAAAAGGTGAACATGGTGCAGAGTTATCGGACTGTTATGCTGCCAGCAAATCAGCTTCTTCATGGCAGCATTGGCGGATGGATCCGAGAACTCGACCAAGAAAGCGGCCGAGTGGAGTTCCCCCCAACACACAACTGGGCCGGCGAAGCGCTGATTGCGGGGCATCTCGCTCTGCTGCAGGCGGTTGAGTCCGCCGCCCTCTCCCTAAATGTGAAGCCAAACCCATCTGCAGAGGTCCTCAAAGAGGACTTCAGTGCAGCATGGAGGGATGAACCTTCGCCAATAACCGAGTCAAAACTGGCCTGAACATGGCGCGACAATAGCCCGAGCGATAGGTGCCCACCGGAAGACCCGAGTTCTTCGAAAAGAAGCTTCACCAGTTCTCCGTGCCGGGCACAAAAAAGCCACGTTCATGTGCCTACTGCATTCGACAAACGGCAACGATGCTAACGACCCGGACGAACCGCAGCGCATAAAGCCCTTCAGGCTCGCGGACCGGCCAAGAACGCGGCGGCAAGGACAAAAAGCCCCTGAGTGCACCCACTTGCTCCGGATCGTCGGCGCGAGAAAAAAGCCTACGCCTTGAGCACTCGAACCAAATTCCTAAGCCGCAGCTTGGTCACCATATCACGCGCCACGAGCGGGCACATCGTCTCCGCCCGCAGGGTTGCGTGGCCATAACTACCATCATCCATCGGCCAGGAAACTGGACAATATCCATAGAACAAGATCCCGGCACGCTTGAGTTTCTCCGTCCAGAATCTTCGTGACTCGTCGGCGATCTCGCGCCCTCTTGCGTCGAGGTACGCCTGTCCGGCCACCGGGTCTTCGACCAGTGGGACATCATTCGGCTCGCCGGGGTTCCAAAGCCGAGACACCGAGATCGCGATCAGGCTCAGGTCAGCGTTATCGACCTTTAACTGCGAAATAGCCCTGCTGATATTCCTTTCGAGACTCGCTTTCGAAAATGGCCGCTTACACTGCATCGCAACACGCAACCCATTGAAATCGAATTGCACATCAGGCCCTCGGTCGAACAGAGGAGTGATGCCCGCCTTCGCAAGCCGTCCTCCCATAATCAGTTCGAACATGAAATTTCGGCCGGCGCTGTTTCTCTCGTCTTCGAGGAAAAGATCTGCAGGCCCGCCGAGCGCGCGATCGATTGGGACGGCAGGGAGCCGGTCGCCGAGGCAATCGCGCAATGGTCCCACAGCCGCCACGAACTCCCCTGCCTCCACATAGCTCCAAAATATCTCGCGTCGTTTTTCCTCAGTGATCTTCCGCAGTGCCTGCAAGCTGTCAACGGCTTCATCCGACTGAAGCTCCAACATGTCGCGAAAGTTCCTTCTATACCTACGGATACGGTCGTATGCGCCATACCCCAGACTCTTCAGCCATTCATCGATCTCATCGAGACGAGATAATGTTTCTTCAAACGGATATGGCGTCGCCATCATCTTGCGTCACTTCAACCCCACTCTAAGACCATCGCTCCGGCCCCTCTCGATTGCCCGATCGATGGGCGGCCCATTCGAGTCCAGTTTTGGCTGGACTTGGCACGCGACCACTCCCGATTTCACCTTTCCCGCCATACCCGCGAAATATCCACAAATCTGTCAATCCCCCGTGGACAAATCCAAAGTAATAAGCCAACATTCCACGACCTTTACACGCCACCTTAGCCAAAGGTATCTGACGGGCCAATCCTCTCAGAATAAGTGGCGGCTCATGTGATACATGTCACATCCCCCGTTTTGGAACTCTGCCATCCTCATCCAATCATGCTGGAAGAATGGAACCGCACCGCCGTCCATGCCCTCCTGGCTGACTCAGAGCGCGCCCTGGCCCTGACCGACCTGGACGACGCTCGCGGCAGCCGCGAAATTGTTCGCCAGACCCTCGCCAAAGCCCGCCAGAGCTACATCGACCTGATGAGGCGCAGCCGGCCTTTGGTTATGACCGACGAAGAACACCGCACGCTCCACTCGGTGCTGGAACGCATGAAAGCGCGCCTTCATTTCTTCGGCCAGCCTGTATAACCGCTGATCGATGGGTGGCCCTTTCAAGCCCAGATTAGGGTCTGAGCCGGGCAGCCTTACCGCCGCAATTTCAGCCCTTCCTGAAAACCGCCACTTATCCACAGAACTGTCAAGACTCCGTGGAAAAATCCAAAGTAATAACCCAACATTCCACGTCCCTTACACGTCAAACTGCCCCCAGATAGTTGGCACTGTTTCTCCCCTCAACCTGATATTCTGAATCTATAAGGTAAAAAAAGAAAAGGCCGCCTCGCGTGGCCTTTTCTCTTTGCTGGAGACGATCCGTGCCGCCTTTCCGGAACGCCTGCCGCCAGTCTGGCTTCGCGGCTGCTGACTGCTGGCTGACGGCTAACGACTGTAATATCAAATACGTGCGGATAAGCCTCCTGTTTTCAAATAGTTGAAGCGGCTCGCAGCTTCAGGAGGGTAATACCTGGCTTACAGTACCCTGCCAACCCTGCAGAATGAAATACTTACCGCACCCATGGGGGGAGGGGGGTGGGGGGTGGAGGCCCTGTACCCTGCACCCTACACCCTCTACCCTGCCCTGGTTGCCAGGCATCCAACCAGTGCGCTAGATTGCTGTTACGGGACCCGCCGTCCATCCGCACGGTTGTCGCTAAGGAGGTCTCACCCATGAAGAGCCGCCTTCTCCTCCTGCTGGGAGCACCCGTCCTTCTCCTGTTTGCCGCCTGCGCCGCAAACGCGCAGCTCACCAGCAACGATCCGCCGCCCGCGATGGGTTCTCACACCCTGCCCAACCCAACGCCGCGGCCTGCCGATGAGTACCGCACGTACGACAACGATCCCTCCCGGGCCCGAGCGTTGCGCGAAGCCGAGCGCCTGAGAAACCAGATGCGGCAGCACCTGGTGGTCTCAACAACCGACGAGCTCCTGCAACTCACCGCCCAGCTCCGCACCGATATCGAAAACGATCCGCATCAGCTCTCCCCAGCGGACGAGCGAGAGCGCCTCAAACAGATTCAGGACCTCGCAAAACTGATCGTCGCCACCATGAAAGCCGAGTAGGGCAGCAGGAATTCGCCATGGCTAAAGGATCGAAGAGAGAAAAAATTCGGCAAACCGCGCTGCTCCTGGCATTGACCTTTTCCGGAAGCCTGCTCGCGCAAACCACCAGCGCGCAGCACCAATCCGCTGCGCCTCCCGCCCAAACCGCTCCGGCAAAATCCGCCGCTCCAGCGTTGACTCCTGATCAGCGCCACCTTGCCGACCTTCTGGCCGACGCCGATCACCTCATCGCGCTGGCCCAGCAACTGAAGGGCGAAGTCGACAAGACCAATGAGTACACGCTGTCCCTGAAAGCCATCAAAAGAGCCGAAGAAATTCAGTCCTCGGCCAAAGCTCTGAGCCAGCGCATCGGACAGAAATAAGCTCAAAAATCAGGGTTCGGTCGCAGCCGGTTCCGCAGGATGTTGCTGCTGCGCCCGATGCTGCGCGTCGCCGGCTCCGGAAATCTGCTGGTAAAGACTCTGATAAGCCTGCTTCTTCATCTTGCTCACCAGCACGGATTCCGCGCGAGCCTTGTCGGTTTGTCCCATCGCCTGGTAAAGCCGCGACAATCGCCAGTGCGGATCGGAATCCTTCGGGTCCAGTTTGACCGCCTCAAGATATTGGTCCAGAGCTTCGTTGTTGCGCCCTTCAGCCGCGTAAATAATCCCCAGATCCAAATGTCCCAGTTCGATCGTGGGATCGTCCTTCAGCGCCCGCTCGAGTTCCGGCTGAGCATGCTCGTTATCGTTCAAGTGCATGTAACAGTCAGCCAGATAAACGCGCGCCTGAGCATGCGATGGATCGTTCTCCAGATCGGCCTGATATTCAGGCACTGCATCGGCGAAGCGCTTCTGGGTCATCAGCAGATAGGCCAGACCAAAGTGCGCATTCGGTTCCTTCGGATTGGCTTTGACCGCAGCCTCAAACTGCGCCAGCGCTCCAGCGTTATCGCCCATCTGGTCGAGCGCCTCGCCGGCAAGCATGTCAGCGGGCGCTGAGTTCGGATCGATCTCCAGGATCTTCCTGTAGTCGTCCATCACGCACTGGAAGTGCTTACTCCACAGACAGCTCTGCGCCAGAGTCATGCGCAGCGTCAGGTTATTCGAGTCCTTGTCCGCCGCTTGCTGGAGCCACGGAACGGCTCCGCTGTAGTCGCCCATCGCATAATGCGACATACCCAGCAGAATCGTCAGCCGCAGATCGTCAGGATGGCGATGCAATTCGTGGCTGAAGCAGGGAATCGCCTCCCGGAAGTGCTTGCCCTTGAAGTAGGCAAGACCGAGGTTCAACTCCAGTTGCGGAAAGCCAGGAGCAACAGCAAGCGCCTGGCGGTAATACACGACCGCCTGATCGTAGTGTTCCTGTCGGGCTTCGTGGAGTCCCATTTGTGCCATTGCTTCAGGATCGTGCGGGTGAGCCTTCAGGATCGCGCGCCAGGCGGCTTCGGCTTCAACGCCATGACCCTGCTGGTCGAGCGCGATGGCAGCAGCGCGGTCCTGAGCCGCCTTGTCCTGAGCCGCAAGACGAGCCTCAGCGGAGACCGCTAGAACCAGAAATACCGACAGCGCAGTGCGAAACAGGAACTTCAACGGCCTTCTCCAGAGGGGCGCTTCCAGGCTACACGCTTGAGAGAAGCGCCGTCCATCGACCAAAAAAAGCGGCAGGGTTTGAACCCTGCCGCCGGAGGTTACAGTTGAAAACTCGTTAGAAGACGAACTTGCCGCCGAGTTCCAGAACACGAGGATCCCAGGTGCTGGTTACCTGACCGAACTGCCCGGCTCCCAGGCTCTCGTTTACTCCGTTGAACTCGGTGTGGTTGAAGGTGTTGAACGACTCAAACCGCATCTCGACGTGCATTCCTTCCGTCAGTGCGAAGGATTTGTACAGCGAGGTGTCGAAGTTGAGGCGTCCCGGACCTACAATGGCGTCCTTGTGAGCGTCGCCGAAGCCCTGGTTGGCCCCGCCTGCCCATGCAGGAATTGGCGCAGCGAAGGCGTTTGTGTTGAACCACTGCTTCTGCGTCTTCGGATAGTTAATCTTGGCCACTTGATCAGGACGGTTGGTATAACCGCCATCCAGTCCAATGGGATCGTAGTTAATGGACAGGCCCGGGCCCTGGTTCGAGGGGATCGTGCCGGTTTGCGCGATCACGGTGCCGGCAAGAGTCCACCCCCCTAACGTGGAGTGAGCCAAACCGCTGCCGTGTGCGAAGACCGGCAGCAGGTAGATGTAGTTAGCGCTGACGATCTGGCGACGGTCAAGAGCTCCGGAGCCCTTGTCATACTTCAGGTTCCAGGGATCGCTGACCGGATCCAGGTCATAGCTGGTGATATCGATTTCATGCGAGTAGGTGTAATCGAACTCACCGCTCAGCCCCCATTTGTTGGCAGTACGAATGCCCGTCTGGAAGCCGTTGTAAGTTCCGTTTGTATTGTTGGTTTCCTCGGTGATCGCGCCGTAGCCCTGATACGTCCGATAAATGTTCGAGTTTGCCAGGTTGGCGCCGCCGGGGTTGGTGCCCGAGTGATTGCTTGGGTCGCCGGCGTTGGCCCGAATGCTCATCGGGGTGTTGAGCGGGAAGTTGTTGATCGGCAGCTCGATGTTCTGATGCCACGCCAGGTTGCCGACGTACTGCACCACCCAGATCAGCGATGGAGCCAGTTCGTGCTGTACGCCGAGGCTGTATTGCGCCACGGCGGGAGCAGGATACTTCGCAGCCAGATTGGTTACGCCGGATGCGAACACCGGGAGTGCCGCCGTCTGCCCGGTCACCCAACTGGTGTGCGGGTCACTGAAGTAGACGTTGGTCGCGCCAGGATCGAATGCAAACGGCGGAGAGGTGGCCGCGTTGTAGATATCGTTCCCCTGCATCCTCTCGAAGAACGTTCCAAAGCCGCCACGAAGGACGGTACGGCCGTTGCCGAAGAGATCCTCAGAGAAGCCGAAGCGCGGCTGCCAGGTGTTGTAGTCGTTCGTGACCAGGCCTCTGGGGAAACCGTCTTGGCCGGCCAGACCCATGCCGTTCAGATAGAACGGCGTGGTGAAGCCCGGCGGTGTGTAGAATCCCGGTCCGTTTGGATTCATCGATCCATCGCTGTTCCACTGCGGCGCTGCGCTGGACAGGTAGAGGGCGGGATCGAAGTTAGCTACCTGATTGTTGCGCTCCCATGCGTGCGGCAGGGCGTCATAACGCATGCCCAGCTGCACGGAAAGCCGCGGCGTCATGTGCCAGTTGTCTTCGAGGTATACCGAAGGCGTCTGGTTCACATAGTGGCGGATCGGGGTGGCCTGATATTGCGAGAAGCTGCCGGCCAGACCCATCAGCATGTCCATGATGCCGTCGCCGGACAGGGAGCCGAACCCGTAAGTTCCCTGCGCGTCGCCGAACAGCTGCTGGTTCTTGGTGTAACGGTTATAACTGAAGCCGTACTTCATGGCGTGCTTGCCCATCGTGTACGAAACGTCGACCTTCGGCTCGTAGTCCTCGGCCGCGTTGTGCCACGGTGCCGACCCGGTGTCCTCTGCTGTGCTATACGGATTGCCGAAGCCGGTGATACCCGGCATGTACGGATTGCCCGTCTTGAAGAAGCGGTTGGTACTGAAGCCGGACGCAAGATTGGCGCCCTGGTCAGTGATGTTAATGACGTTGCCGTCGTAGTTCATGCTCGCTTCCACCAGCAGATTCGGCGAGATGCTGCCGCTCAGCCGGACGGCGGCGCTGTTGGATGGGTTCGAGAGGGTGCTGGTAACGGTTGGATAGCTGTACCACAGCCAGCCCAGTTCCGGAGCTCCGTATCCCTGCACCACCGAGTCGTGCATGTAGTGGCCCAGGATCTTCCACTTGTCGTTGATGCTGTGATCGATGCGCACGATATCGTCGCGCACGTTGATCGGCAGCGAGACGCCCTTGACGTAGTCGTCGTTCGATGTGTTTGGATGCGGCAGGATGCCCGAGTTCAGGTAGACGACCGCATTTGCATCGAAAAGATTCGCCGGAATTATGCCGTTCACAAACGGCTGTCCCGGCGTCTCGCCATCAGCTGTCAGTTTCGCATTGAAGGCCGGGTCGCCCACGGTCGGCACGACCAGTTTGGTGGTGGGAGCAAAGGTCGGCGCAACGTACTTCAGGCCCTGGCCGGCAGTCGGGAAATCGGCCGCATCCAGGGTTGGAGCGTTGTCAACACCACCGGACTGCACGATGCGCCGCCATTCTTCGTTCCAGAAGAAGAACGTCTTCCTTTGCTTCTGGAAGGGAAGCAGCGGGCCACCGGCGTTAGCGCCGAAGATGTTGTAGTGCAGGGGCAGGCGCGGCTGGACCGGATTGGTTTGTTTATTAAAGTAGCTGTTCGCGTCGTAGTCCGTGTTGCGATTGAACTCCCACGCTTCACCGTGAAAGTGATCCGAGCCGCTCTTCAGGGCCAGGGAGATCGTGGCGCCGGAAGAAATGCCATAGTCCGGCGGATAGTTGCTGGTCAGCATTTCGAACTGGGCGATGGCATCCTGCGAAGGCATGATGTCCATGCCGCCGGCGCCGCCGCGGTCATCCGCTTCGCCGCCGTCGATCAGCCAGATGTTGTGGCTCTGGCGGAGGCCGTTCACGCTGATTGTGAAGTTGGAGGCCACCGACGTCGGCGTGTTGCTGTCGGGCAGGGCCGAACTCACGCCAAGACCCAACGCCGCCAGTGCTGCGAAGTTGCGGTTTTCCGTCGCGATGTTCGTGATCTGCTGCGAGTCGATCAGCGTACTGACTACGTTCTCGTCGGTTTGGACCGCCAGCGCAGTCGCCTGGACCGTTACCGTCTGCGTATCGGCGCCCACCGCCATGTGGACGTCGTTGCGCAGGGTTTGCGAAACGTTGATCGTCAGTCCATTCGATACAGAGGTCTGGAAGCCCTTGGCCGTCGCGCGCAGAGTGTAAGTTCCCACGTTAAGCGCGGAGAAAGTGTAGTATCCGGTGCCGTTCGAGTCAGTCTCGTTTACGGTGCCGGTGGCCGTGTTGGTCAGCGTGAGATGGGCGTTGGGAATTGCCGCGCCCGACGGGTCGGTGATGATTCCTTCAATTTCTGAGTTCTGCTGCGCGTACAACCCCGCGCATGCAAACATCAGAGCCGCAAACAGCAGCAAGACACTCCGCACCACACTATGGGTACGTGCCATACGACTATGCCTCCTCTATCTCTGTGCTAAAGCGTGCCGAAACTTTGAGTACACCTTTATTTACCGAGCCGCTTCCGTGGCCAGGCTGGGTACTCTTATACTTGTTGGACTGCCGAGTGAGGATAAGCACCGCAAGCAGCACTGTCAAGGAAAATTTCTCACTAAAACTCTTTACTGACGAAGAATGACGACTCCAGGCCCTTCCGGCCGCCTTCCGCCACCGGGTTCCAGGCAGGAAACTCCCTGGTCAACCGGTCGATCAGGAACTGGTGCGGACTGCCGGTCGCATTTCCGGCTACAGAAACGTTCCTGGGCGGCTGCCGAGGCAGGCAAATGCCAATGTATGCGCTTACAGAACCTGGTTGATCAACTCAGGCGCGCTGTATAGCACGGGTAAGCGCTTCGATAAACGGCCCGACCCGCGGACTTCCCCAGCCGGTGCAGCCATCCCATCCCGGCGATGCCCTGTAGGCCGGAAATCCCCCGCTTGTCGAGTTATTGCCCCTGACAATGTCGTTGCACGCAGCTTGTAGCCCGGTGCTCCGGTCGTAGAGCAGCGCATGGATGCCTCCCGCCAGCGGCCGGCCCAGTTCCGCGAGCCGCTGGTTCGCGAGCGCTATGACTCCCGCCCACAGCGGAGCCGCCGCGCTCGTCCCCGCATGGACGCCGCCGGTTTCGGCCGAAGAGAAAGCCGCGCAAGCCGCCACGTCCGGCACGCATCGGTGGGTGTAACTCGTGATCCTGGGTTCGCCATCGCACACAATTCCCGCTGCGGACTGCCATGCGGGAATCGGAATCACGCCGCTCATCCCGCCGCCCGAAGCGTATCCAGTCGTCGACCAGACACGTTCCTCGCCCCCGGAGAATTCGGTTGCCCCGCAGGAAAGCACCCACGCGCTCGACCCCGGATAATAGATTGCCGCTCCCGCATCGCCGGAACTCGCTGCTACTGTTACCCCGCAACCTGCCAACGCGGCCAGCAGCTCCTCAACCTCGGCGATCCCCGCCTTCGACCAGAAGGGCTCGCCCTGCGTTTCCTCCGGCCAGCCCCAGCTGATGGAAATCACCGAAGGACGGTCACGATCTTCCAGAATGCCCCTCAGCCCTTCCACCCATCCCTGCTCGGTTGCGTCGAAGGCGTACACCGTCACCCGCGACTCCGGTGCGCAGGCCAACACAATCTGTACATCCATTCGGATTTCCCGGGCGAAGCCGGAGTCGGGTTGGGTGATCCTCTGCGGCGCCGCAGCCAGCACCCGCTTCCCCGGTGCCAGCGCCTCGAGTTGCGCCTGGCTGATTTGGCCGCCGAAACCGAAAATCCCAACGTGCTGCCCGCGCCCGGTTAACACAGCTCCCGAGCTGCCAGCGGCAGGAAACCCGTACGCCGCTGGCGGATACTCAGCGTCCGGCATCCTGCGAGTTCCGCGTTAGTTATTCAGCCCGGCCACAATCGGGATCGCCAGGCAGTCGGAGCCTGTGCGATCCTGCGCTCCTCCCGCTGCGGCATGTTTGAAGTTCAGCCACCACGGGAGCCCCGCGAGCTGCGCGATGGCGCTGAAACATTCGCTGGCATCCTGATGATCGGGATCGTTCAGCTCTGGTCCGCGGAACTGGACCTCGATATCCCCCGCATCGGCCAGCGGAAGCCATCCCGCCGGGCTGCCTGCCGGCGGTTTGCCCACGGGCGGGGTTACAAAGTATGCTGCGCTCCCTGCATTCACCGGCGGCTTCAGCTGAATCGGCGTCGTCAGATCCCAGTCGTAGTACAGCCGGAACGAAGTGAACCAATAGGGGAAGCTCTGTCGTGGCGTTCCCTGGAGCACGACCTCGGTGTCTCGCACCAGATTGGTCGCATAGAAAATCTTCGGTCGCGGAACCGTGATGCGAAAATACGCATCTGCGGCATTCACCGTGTAGGCCGTACCCGGCGCATGCGCTTCCGGCGAAAGAATCGGACTCACCTCGGATAACCGGGTATTCCACTGGAAGGAAATCTTTCCGGGATTGGCGGGTGGACCGCTTAGTACATACTGCTGCGCATCGCCCGCACGGTGGCGGCCGTGCAGAGGCAGGGAGCCGTCGCCATAGAAAACGCTCCCCAGGTGTTCCGCGCACCGGGGCGCATAAACATCCACCGTTCCCCCGGACACACCGCCTTTGGGTTGGGGAATCACGACCAGAAATGGTCCGCGAAAGGTGATCGAGAGTACGCCCATAAAGATGGTTCCTCCTGTCGTGTTTGGTTAACCGCGGCCGAACACTGAAAAGCCGGCCCAGTAGAACGGGTGAGAATACTCCGGATGGGAGCGCAGGTCGCGGCTGGCCAGCGCCAGCGCAGCCGAAACCGATTTGCCCGACAGCAGCTCTCGATAAAAATTCCTCATCAGCGCAAGCGTCGCGGGCGAATCCACCATCCACCGGCTCGCCACCACTTCCGGTACGCCCGCTTCCATCAGGCGCCGTACCAGACTGTCTTCATCGTCGAAGTACCCATTGCTGCCCCGCGCCGTGTCACACGCCGAGAGAACCACCAGCCGGCTGCGCAGCGACACCGACTCAGGCAAACGCAGTGCATCCAGTAACTCGCCGTTCCCCGTCACCAGTCCCGCGGACTGAACATCGGAAAACGCATGCCCCGAAAAATGAAATACCTGCGCCCGGCCCATCTCTGCCGCGATGCTGCTCGGCGATTCGTCCGACGAAAGCACCAACCGCGCTCCGTGAAACATGCCGGCCACTGTCCTGGCTTCTTCGTCCGTCTCCGGAAGCGCGCTCCATCCCGAAGTTGTCCCGTTGCCGACAACCGATGCAACGCTCGCGGCCGTCACTGCGGTCCACGCGCGCGATGCATCCAGATATTCGACCCCGGGCGAGATGCTGACTTCGAACCGGTCTCCGAGATAATTTCCAGCCGAGTCCACCAGCAGCTCGAAAGGCACTCCGCGCAGCGCCCCGTCGGGCTCGATGATCAGTCGTTCGTGGTCTCGAATCGACCCCTCGACCGGCTGCAGGAGCCGGTTGTAGAGTTCTGCGGCTTCGGCGCGAATGCTCTGCCGGCTGGACGCAGGGTCGGAACAATGCGCGGCCAGGCTCTGGATCAGGGGATTCAATTCATCGACCGCTGCCGGGATCCAGACCTGCCGGATGCCATGGCTATCCCATACCCATGCCGCAATCCGGCCCCCGAAAACCGCGTAGGAGAGCACTGCCAGATGCGCATCGCCATCGCCGGGCAAATGGAGAGCCTGTACTCCACCCGCGGCCGGCGGTCCCATCTCATCCGCGCTCCTCGCGGCGCCCGCACGTCCGCGTCGCAGGCTCGCGCCTTTGAACCACTCCCACCACCCGAGAGCCTCTGCCGGCTCGGTCTTCAGCTTCAACTCCACCAGCGCACGATACATTGGCTCGTTCTGGTGCCTCCAGTCCCACCGCGCCGCTTCATTGCCGGAAATCGTCAGATTCGCTTCCGCCAACCGGATGCCGGCGCCCAGGTCCCGGCACGCCTCGGCAAGGTTCCCCGATCGCAGTTCTGCGATTCCGCTTGTCCGATCGAAGGAGAGTTGCAAATCCTCGTCACCGAGTTGGGTCACTTCCGGCCGCACCGCCTCCAGCCGCCGTTCAGCATCGCCAGGTCGTCCCCTCTGTAATTCGGCCTTTGCCAGCCCCACCTCTGCTTCGGCCATCAGCGCGCGCCGTCGAGCGCCCGCAGGCGTCGCGTCAAACATCCTCTCTGCCCCGTGGAAGGCTCGCTCCGCATCCTGAAGATTGCCACTGTCCAGTTCTGCCTCTCCCAGCCGCGTCTCCTCAAACGCCCGCATCGCGGTGTTGGGATGCGAGGCGATCATCGGCACGGCCTCCTCCAGTACCGCAACTTCCAGGGCCCATTGTTGCTGCATTTCCGCTAAATCGTGGTACTTAGTCAGCAGGTTATAGCCGCGTAACTCCGGATAACTCCCCTTCCAGAACTGGTTGAGACCATCGGCTGACGTACTCCAGGCACGGCTCGTATCTCCCGACGAAAGAGACGAAGCCGCCTCAAAATCCTCCGCACGGCTCGCCAGGATCGGATAACTGTGCGCCCGGGCAATCTCCAGCGCTCCGTGCTCCAGAGTGACGTCCCTGGCATTTGCCAGGTTGGTGCACACGCCCTCTTCAAGCCGGCTCTGAACCTCAAGCCAGGGCCACTCCTGCCCGGCACTCGCTCGAGCCGCGACCGCGGCCAGAGCCTCGCATCGCGCCCGGTCGTGCTGCAGCTGATACACCATCGCAAGATCGACCTGCGCGCGAACCATTCCCGGCGCCGCCCCAGCTCGTTGAAACAGATTTCGCGCCTTAGTCGCCTCACTCTCGGCAGAGCTTGAGGAAGCCACAATGCCCTCTTCGCTGCTCGCCAGTTGCCGGAAGGCCTCGCGAACTACCGGAGAATTCTTGTTTACCTCCAGCATCTCTTCAAGCCAGCGATCGCCATGCCGCTCCCTGACAAGACCGGCTAACCCAAATAATGCAGTCTGAAGAACCGTTCGCGAGCGCGGTGTTTTCCCGTCCACCCATTCCGGAAGCCATTGCTGGACAGCGATCGCCAAATACTCCTCTGCGCGCCCGTCGATCTTCTCGATTTCCCCCGAGCGCTGGTCCGAGAATGCCGCGGCTACCGCCTCTGCCGGCTCCAGCGGCGCATCGCTGCGCCGATCGTGATCCCTGATCTCCTGCTCGATTTGCTGCAGCCGGTTGCGGGCTTCGCCGTCCCACGCCGACGCTGGGTGAAGCTGGAGGAACCTTTGCCACGCTGCGACAGCCTGTTTCTTCAGACCGAGCTTCTCCAGAGCAATCGCGTAATTGAATTGCGCGGTCTCGTTCTGCGGCTCGGCTGAAAGCGTTTTCCCCAATAAATCGATCGCGGTTCCAAAATCCTGCGGGCGATTTGCCGTTTCTCCCCGCAGCACGTACGCGCTGGCCAGATCTACCACCACGGAGCGATTGTTTGGGTCGAGCGCATGGGCCCGGTCGAGCACCGCAAGCGCCGCTGCGTCTCCACCCTCCTCCAGCAGACTCGCTCGCCCGCTGGCGTCGAGCCACGTAACATCGTCGGGCGTCGATTTCAGATGTCCAGCAATCTCTCCTTCTGCTTTCAGCAGAGCCGGGCGTGCCATTCGATCTGCATCCGCGCTGCTGCCCCGCTCGTGCCGCAGCGGCGCATACGGCGCACCCTCGATGCGCATCTCGATCGTTCGCTTTTCCGTGTACGCCTGCGCGATCAGCCGCGATGCCGAGCGCGACTCGCTGCGGTGCCAGACTGCCCATACTGTCCCTGCCGCAAGCGCCACCATGGCTGCAGCGCCGGCAACCAGTCGCATCCGCGGAGAGGGCAGCCACCATGTCGTGGTGCGCGTCGTCGGAAGCGGTATCGGCTCGCCCTGGCGCAGCCCACGCAGCCGCTCCGACAGATCGCTCTGCCATTGTGGCGTGGCGCTTTCCAGCGCCAGAGCCTGTCGTACCTCATCCCCGCTGACTTCTCCGGAAAGGATCGCAAGCGCATCCCGAAGCAAAGGACCGCAGTGGTCGCACCCGGCGGTGTGCTGCAGCAGCGTATTCAGGTCGTCGCGCGGGATGCCGGCCGCAAGGTCGAACCAAACCTGCGCCGGCGGACATTGCGCAGTCGGTTGTTCCGGATGCTGAGTTGCGAGGACCGCGAAGGGCTCCATCTGCCTCTTCCTCGACTCCACCTTTGCCCGGCAGCGCGCACAGGTCTTCAGGTGTTCTTCCACAGCCGCTCTTTCTGCTTTATCCGGGAAATTTGCTTCGGCAGTCTTTGTCCTTCTGCCGAGCAACTGTTCGATCTGCCCATCGTTCAGGTGCCGTTCCAGCGTAGGACTCTCCTTCTCTAAAACGAGCTGGCGGGCACGATACCTTCCGCCTTATTCAGGCTCTGGTGCACCCGGGGGGTTTGCATGCGCTCGCGCAGTAGCCGCGTCGTCCTTAGCAGCGTGCTTTCTACTCCCTTTGTATTCAATCCAATACCGGGCAGCGAGGCTATCTCTCCGGCGGAGAGGCCTACCCGGTAATAGAGCCAGAAAATCCTGGTGGTACGCTCCTGGTCCCTGCCTGCGAGACAGGCATTTAAGTGATTTTGAATCTCCTTAAGAAGCAGATACCGCTCGATCCATAACTCCTGTCCCGGGCCCTCGGGCGGAGCAGCCGGCGCGAGTTCTTCTGAAAGTCCCTGCACCTGGTTAGACCCCCGCTTGGCCGAACAGCTTGCCTTGAAGTAATCGCGGGCTACGTTCGCCGCGACGGTCCTGATATAGGCCAGAAATGCATTCGGATGCTGTTCCACAAATCGGCGGAGCGCCGCATAGTTATCCGCGCACAGCCGAAGATAGGTGTCCTGCACCAGATCGTTAATCGCGTCTCGGGAAGGATTGCCGAAACGGCTGGCGATCCTCATCACCACAATCGCAACGGGGCGATGAAATCTGCGAATGAATTCCTCCCACGCGTCGGTCTCGCCCGGATACAGGCACGCGCGTATCAGTTCCTCAGTCGAAAGCGAGGCAGCCGCAGCCATCGGAATCCTGTCGTGGAGTGGTCGAAGTATACACCAGTATCCCGACACTATTGCATGTTAATAAGTCGGCGCATTTTTTGATTCCGTGCTCCCTGCGGCCATCGGATCAGCCCGATCCGCTTCTCCAGACCCCGGTATCGCGGATCCGCGGCAGCGCTTCCTCCGGCTCCCCCGTCGTCACCGGTGGGAGCCCGATCCCCGCGCCGCACCCGTCGCCTGTCTCCAGCAACCTGTTACCTGCAACCTGTACCCTGTCCCTAATGAGTGCCGAACCCTGGCTTCGTGGAACCCACATCGAAATTCCTGCCGTCCTTCGCGCCGTCGTCCATGCGCTCGAGCTTTCGCGCGAGGACATCGAGCAATGGTGTGCTCCGCTCAGCGACGAAGCCCTGAACGCTCGCCCGTCTGAGATTGCACCTGTGGCGTTTCATCTGCGTCACATCGTGCGCAGCCTCGACCGCCTGCTCACCTACGCCGAAGGAAACCAACTCGGCCCCGAACAGCTCGCCGCGCTTAAGACTGAGCTCGACCCCGGCGCTACTCACTCTGAGCTATTTTCAGAGTTCCGATTCGGGATCGACGACGCCATCCGCCGCGTTCGCGCCTTTGCTTCGTCGGACCTCGAACAATCTCGCGGCGTCGGACGGAAAGCTTTTCCTACCACCGTTGGCGGACTTTTGGTTCACTGTGCGGATCACACGCAGCGCCACACCGGCCAGGCTGTCACCACCGCGAAGATGGTTTAAGCAGCCTGCAGCCGGTAGCTGGAGACCCCCCTCCCCCTGGGGGATACTGGCAAGTGGTTCATTTTGCAGGGAAGTTTTAGTACCGTAAGTCAGGTATTACCCCCTGCTGTCCGGCGGCTGTTCATCTATTTGAAAACAAATGTTTTGTTCGCACCTCTTTCATTCGAGAGGGTTTGCCCTGACCGGGCACCGGACACTGGGCACAGAGCACCGGGACACCGGGCACCGGGCACCGGGCACCGAATGCTGGCTGGGCGAGCCCACACCGGACCGCCGAGAAAACGGGAGCCGCAAATGAAAAGGACTCGCGCCATGCGAGTCCTCCTGGTTCAGGTCCATTTTTAGTGTGACGCCGACTCAGGGCGAGAGCAAGAAGAATCGGAGGGTGAGCCAAACTTTGGTTATGGGCTGCGTGTGCGTGCGGCTCTTAGGCCCCTACATCCCGTAAATCTCGTCTCCGCGCGCCAGGCTGCCCATGTTGGGCGAGCCCGACTTCAGCGGGCCCATCCACTCCAGCTCGCGCTGGATATCCGGATGCAGCTGGTACTTCTTTGCCACCGACGCAATCGTCGCTCCGGACACATTGATTTTCGCGAGGTCGTACTGGCCTACTCCTGCCTGGCCGCAGTAGCTCAGATAGCCAAGCCACTCGGGATTGATGCCCATGACTTCGAGCGCCACGCGATCCGCTGCGATAAAGTCCGTCGACGCAATCGCCACGTGCGAGTCTACGGGTGTGCCATTTCCTGGGCCGTTGCCTTCCATCCCTTCGAAGCCGTCGATGAGCGCCAGGCCCCAGCTGGGCTGCAGCCTTTGCGCCGTGACCAGCATGTTGTAGTGGGTCTGGCGAATGCCCACGTGGAATTTGCGCTTGTCGCTCCAGAACAACTCGCCGGGAACGCTGTGCAGCGGCGAGCCAAGGACCATGTTCTTCACGGACATGGTCGCCACCACGGTGTTGTGGGTCTTGAGCATCGCACTCGAAATGACAAACGCCTCGGGATCGAGCACACGGGCGGCGAGCCGGACGGTTGCTATATGAAGGTCGGCGTCCAGCACGTCAACGGTTTCGAATTTCGCCTCACGATTCAGGTCGACCAGGCTCAGCTTTTGCTTGCGACGCTCGGATGCGAGCTGGTTGTAGCGGAAATGCTCGAACCCCTCCAGCGTGTCCCCGGCGGACGACTCGGCAATCACCACGGGCCCATGAAAACGCGGCTCGAGATAATCGAGAATTCCCTCCAGCGCATCGAGGTGCGTCGCCGCCAGTTGATTGGTCGTCGAAACATTGTTGGGCTTGATCACCACATACTTCTTACGCCGCAATCCCGCCTGAATCTCCGCGTCAATCGTCTCCAGCGCGTACCGGACGTTTTTCCGTCGATCGTCACCGTGGATGAGCGCCACCTTCGAGCCGGTTGCCGGAATCCTCACCGGTACTTCCGCGACCGGCACGCCCGACCGCACATCTCCGGCCCTTAAAAGCCGCGACTGCATCACCAGTCCGGCGCCCGCCAGCTGGACAAAACCTCTGCGCGTAAGACTCATGGGAATCCCCCGCTCGAACCGTTGACTGTGGTTACGCCGCAACCCATCAGGATTCGCAACATCGGGATTGCGCTATCGACATCCGGCGCGCGGCCCCGCTCACGGCCAGGCGCGCACCCTTCATCATCGCGCCGCAGCCGCCGCAATGTGGTGACCGCCATCACAGGGGCTTTCGCTCCTGCGCTCAATAATTTCTGGTGGGGCGCTGTCGGCTCCTCTCGCCCCGCCCCGCAATCGGGGGGCTAGCCATTCATGGAGGCGCGTGTGATCCTAGGCATTCTGAAGGAGACCGGACCCGGAGAGACTCGGGTCGCACTGCTGCCGGAGAACCTGCGCGCGCTCGTCGCGCAGGGCATTGCTGTTTCTGTGGAATCGGGCGCCGGAGAAGCCGCTGGCGCATCGGACGAGGCATACGTCGAAACTGGCGCGAGCGTCACCAACGACCGCCGCTCGATCCTTGCCAACGCCGACCTGCTTCCCGTGGTCAACAGGCCCGGCCCCGCCGAGCAGGCGCGCCTCAAACCCGGCGCAGTCGTCGTCGGATTCCTGAAGCCCCTCGAGGCGCCCGCTGCGCTGCTCGAAGCCATCCATCGGCCCGCGACGCTCTTCAGCATGGAGCTGATCCCGCGCATCACCCGCGCACAATCGATGGACGCGCTGTCTTCGATGGCGACTATCGCTGGCTATAAAGCAGTCATCGCCGCTGCCGATTGCCTGCCGCGCTTGTTCCCGATGCTGATTACTGCGGCGGGCACCATACCTCCGGCGCGCGTCTTTGTCATTGGCGCGGGCGTCGCCGGTCTGCAGGCCATCGCCACCGCTCGCCGTCTCGGCGCCGTCGTCGAGGCGTACGACATTCGCGCCGCTGCCGGCGAACAGGTTCGCTCGCTTGGCGCAAAGTTTCTCGACGTCGACCTTGGTGGCATCGCGACCGAAGGCGGCGGAGGATATGCTGCTGAGCTGAGCGAAGAAGCGCTCGAGCGCGGACGCGGCCTCATCGTCCGCGCTGCCGCGCACTCCGACGTGATCATCGCTACCGCTCAGGTTCCTGGACGCCCAGCGCCGCGCCTCATCCGCCACGAAGCCATCGAAGCGATGCGTCCCGGTTCTGTGGTCGTCGACCTGGCTGCGCCCGCCGGCGGCAACTGCGAACTCACTCAGCCAGGTGTTACGCAAAACGTTAATGGCGTGACGCTGCTGGCTCCGCTCAATCTGCCTGCCGAAGTTCCTATCCACGCGAGCCAGCTGTACGCGCGCAACGTTGTCAACTTTCTCGCGCTGATTTTGAAAAACGGCGCACTGACGATTGATCTCAAAGACGAAATTCTGGCCGGCGCGTGCGTCGCCCATGAAGGCCGGCCCGTCAACCCGCGCGTCGCAAAGCTGCTCGAATCTGCCGTCGAGCTGGAGGTTGCTCGATGAATCCTGCCGTTCTCATCGCTTCGGTGTACGTCTTCGCGCTGGCTGCTTTCCTCGGTTATCAGGTCATCAGCCGCGTGCCGCCGCTGCTGCACACGCCGCTCATGTCGGCCACCAACGCCATCTCTGGGATCTCGCTGATCGGCTCGCTGGTTCTTGCCGGGGCTGCGCATTATCCGCTGTTCGCCCACATCCTCGGCTTCGTCGCCGTCACCACGGCCACCGTTAATGTGGTGGGCGGATTCGGCCTGACCGACCGCATGCTGAAAATGTTCCGCAAACGGGCGCCGGAGAAAACCGAACCCGCGAAGGGGGCCGCGCAATGATGACGCCGGCCACCTTATTCATGGAAGCAACCTACCTCATCGCTTCCATCCTTTTCGTGCTCTCGCTCAAAGGCATGTCGCACCCTGACACGGCACGCCGCGGCATGTTCCTCGCCGAAGGCGGCATGTTCGCTGCGATTGTCGGCACCCTGATCGGCACGCACATTGTCACGTGGGTCTGGATCATCGCCGGACTCTCGCTCGGCTCCATCATCGGGGCGTGGATGGCGATCTGGGTCCCCATGACTGCGATGCCCCAGCGGACCGCGCTCTCTCATGCGTTTGGGGCGCTGGCTGCGGCGCTGGTGGGCATCGGCGAGTTCGTGGTGCGCGGCACACAAATGGGCGGTGTCACCCGCGGCGCGCTGGGATTTGAAGTGATGCTGGGCGCGCTCACCACCACCGGATCGCTCATCGCCGCCAGCAAGCTGCAGGGCATTATCCAGGGCAAGCCCATTCAGTTCCGTGGGCAGAACATCGTCAACCTCACTATCTTCGCCGCGATGGTGGCTTGCTTTGTCCTGTTCTGGATTCACCCCTCCGCGCACGCGCTGTTTTATTCCATGCTCGGGATTGCGTTTGTCTTCGGCGTCATGCTGGTGATCCCCATCGGCTCGGCGGATATGCCGGTCGTCATGTCGCTGCTGAACTCCTATGCCGGTCTCGCGTCGGCTGCTACCGGATTCGTCCTCGGCAACAATGTGCTCATCATCGCCGGCACTCTGGACGGCTTCTCGGGATTGATCCTCTCGATACTGATGTGCAAGGCGATGAACCGATCGATCACGAACGTGCTCTTTGGAGGTTTCGGCGCTGTGATTGCAGAGGCGTCCGCGAATGCTGGCGGCGTGATGCGGGAAATCAGCCTGGACGACGCAGCGATGCAGCTGGCTTTCGCCAGGCACGTGGTTTTCGTTCCCGGTTATGGACTGGCCACCGCGCAGGCGCAGCACGCTGTTCGCGAGCTGGCCGAGCTGCTCGAATCGCGCGGCGTCACGGTCAAGTACGCCATCCATCCTGTCGCCGGACGCATGCCTGGACACATGAACGTATTGCTCGCCGAGGCCAATGTTCCTTACTCCGAGCTCTGCGAGATGGAGCAGATCAATCCGGAATTTCCCACGACGGACGTTGCCGTAGTCATCGGCGCCAACGACGTCGTAAATCCGGATGCGCGCGACAATCCGAAATCGCTGATCGCCGGCATGCCCATCCTCGAAGTCGACCGCGCCAAAAGCGTCATCGTGCTCAAACGCGGGCAGGGGCGCGGCTTCTCCGGGCTTGAAAACCCGCTCTTCTTCAAGCCGCGCACGACGATGCTGTACGGCGACGCCAAGTCCTCGCTAACGCATCTGGCGCAGGCCGTCCAGCACGTTTAAACAGCTGCCAGCTACCTACAAATTCCTTATAGAGTTCGTTCTAGACTCAACCCGGGTTGGTCTCCCTGGCCGGCTTCGGGTTCCCTCCAAATGAGCTTGTATAGCACGGCTCAGTATCTCGTTTTCCTCATCGTCGTCACGCTCTGTGTACGCCCGCTCGGCGGCTACCTGGCCCGGGTCTTCTCGCGACAACGAACCCTGCTCGATCCTCTGCTCCTTAGCCCGGAACGATGGCTCTACCGCCTCTCCGGTATCGATCCCGCCGCAGAAATGTCCTCCCGCCAGTACACCATCAGCTTTCTCATTTTCGGTTTCATCTGCACCCTGGCCCTCTACCTCATTCTTCGCCTGCAGCGTTTTCTTCCCTGGTTCTTCCACGCCTCGCTCACCACGCCAGTTACGCCGGACCTCGCCTTCAATACCGCGATCAGCTTCTCCACGACCAGCACCTGGCAGGCGTATGCCGGCGAGACGACCATGAGCTACAGCACTCAGATGATTGGCCTTTGCGTACAAAATTTTCTCGCCGGCGCCGCCGGTCTCGCTGCCGGCATCGGCTTCATTCGGGGCCTCGCGCGCGAGTCCTCCGCGGCGATCGGCAATTTCTGGGTCGACCTCACGCGCAGCCTGCTCTGGGTACTGCTCCCCGGCTCGCTTCTCGGCGCTTTGCTGCTCATTGCCCAAGGCGTGCCTATGAACTTCCATCCTTACGTCAGCGCCGCGACCCTCGAAGGCGCGCGTCAGATCATTCCCCAGGGCCCTGTGGCCGCGCTTGAAATCATCAAGAACCTCGGCACCAACGGGGGAGGCTTCTTCAACGCCAACGGCGCTCACCCCTACGAGAATCCCACTCCGCTTACGAACTTCCTCGAGATGCTCTCCATCGTCCTCCTGCCCGCTGCGCTCACCAACACGTTTGGCCGCCTCGTGCGCATGCCGCGTCAGGGCTGGGTTCTTTACTGGGTCATGCTGGTCCTCTTCACCTGCGGCCTGGCCGCGCTTCATTCCAGCGAGCAGCGCAGCAATCCGCTCCTGCATGCCATCGACGGGCACCGCACGCGGCTTCAATCCGGCGGCAACATGGAAGGCAAGGAAGCGCGCTTTGGCATTGGCGCTTCTACCCTCACCGGCATCGCGACCTCCACCGGCGCTACCGGCTCCACAAATGCCGCGGACGACAGCTTCACTTCCGTCGGCGGTGCTGTGATTCTCGTCAACCTGCTGCTCGGCGAGGTCATCTTCGGTGGACTGGGCACCGGCCTCTTCGGGATGGTCATGACCGCTGCCATTCCCGTCTTTCTGGCCGGGCTCATGATCGGCCGCACGCCCGAATACCTCGGCAAGAAAATCGGTCCGGCGGAAAACAAGATGATCATGCTCTATGCGCTGGCAGGCCCGGTGACCATCCTCACCCTCACCGCCATCGCCGTGGCCAGCGCGCCCGGTCTTGCCGGGCTGACCACGAACACCGGCCCTCACGGCCTCACCGAAGTCCTCTTCGCCTACGCCTCCTGCTTCGGCAACAACGGCCAAAGCTTCGCCGGACTCAGAGCCAATACCGTCTTCTACAACCTCTCCACTGCCGTCGCCATGATGATCGGCCGCTTCGGGCTCGCCATTCCCGCCCTTGCCTTCGCCGGACTCTTCGCCCGGCAGAAGATCGTGCCCCGCTCCATCGGAACCCTGCCGACCGACTCGGCTTCCTTCGGTATTCTGCTCATCGCCTATCTCATCATTGGAACCGCCCTTAGCTATCTGCCCGCGCTCACTCTCGGTCCCGCCCTGGAGAGGCTCCTCTTCAGGATCTGACCCCGCCCGGCAGGGCTGGTCCCATTCGCGCTATCCTTAAGTGTGTTGGCTGTCGCGAGTCAGCCCGCCTCGCACAGGAGTCGGATAGCGGCTGTGCCTGAGTCGAGGTTCCCCATGCATATTTCCCCCGTTGAATCTGGGATCGCTTCTGTTGTAGGCGCCGTCGCCGTTCTCATCTGGCGGGTTCGCGAAGGACAGACTCCGGTCACGCTGAAAAAGATCCTCATTCCACCGGCCGGCATGGCGACCGGGTTCTGCATGTTCATCGTGCCTGCGTTTCGGTTTCCGTGGACGTGGGCTCTGGCCGCTTTCCTCATCGGGGCGATCATCCTCGCCTGGCCGCTGCTGCGCACTTCGCGCCTGCATCGCGAAGGCGACGTGATCTGGATGAAGCGCTCCAGCGCTTTCCTGGTTGTTATCATCGTGCTCGCGCTGGTCCGCTTCCTTGCGCGCAGCTACTTCGACCGCTTCATGACCATCGAGCAGACCGGAGGCCTGTTCTTCATCCTTGCTTTCGGCATGATTCTTCGCTGGCGGATGAGCATGTACTTCGAATACCGCAAGCTCGTCGCCCGTCCGCAGCCCATCGAAATGCCTGCGGCCCGGCGCGCAGTCGATTCGCGCCCCGACTCGCTCCCACCCGCTTCGTCCGAACTTGATTAAACTGCATCGATCGAACGCTGAACGCTGAGCACTGGCTTACTGCCCGCGCGACAAATTCACCTGCACCTGGATTCCGCGCCCCAGCGGCGTCTCGACCGTCGACACATCCACCAGATTCCCGTGCTCCCTCGAGCGGTGATTGAGCACGTATCCGCCGATCAGGTAGCCGAACGTGCTGCCCACGACCACATCCGAGGGAAAATGCTGGCGCGCCAGCACGCGCGAGACGGAAACCGTGCTCGCTACGCCGTAGACCAGCGCTTTTGTGGCGATGCCGTCATACTGGCCGGCCACCACATGCGCGAACGACCATACATTCATCGCGTGCTCGGACGGCATAGACGGATTGTTGGGCCAGCCCTTCGGTCCTTTCGGCCAGAAGCCGCCTTTGGCGTTGTCGGCCATCGGGTACTCACGGTCGAGGGCGTACTTCAGCCCTTCGTCCAGAATGCCGGCGTCGGCCATGGCTTCGGCGGAAAGCACCGCGGTCTCCTTCAGGTAGTCGCTGTGCTTCAAATCGCCGGCCGCGTAGCCGACGCCAGCGGCCGCAAACGGCAGATAGAGGCCGGCGTAATCCGAAAGCTTGTTGAAGTCGTTTTCGCGTGTGGTGTGAACGCCAAGATCCTGAATCGCCTCGGTGTCAAAATGCAGCGACACGCCGGTGGCCGCGCCAAACGGCACGATCCACCACAGGTTGTAAGCAGGCGCGTGGATCGGGCTGAGCACGATCCCCTTCTCATCCTGGGCCACATGCTTCACGCACATCATCAGGCTACCGAGGTCGCACGACTGAACCTCCGGCGCCGAAGGCAGACTTTGTGCAGAAGACGAACTCTGCGCCCAACCTGCAACTCCCCAGCCCAGCAGCGCCGCACAGAACAGCAACTTCACCATAAGGCCATCATACGAAAGCGCCGAGCTGCTATCCGCAAATCGTTTCTTAGCCGGCCGCTTCTTCGTCACTCTCCTGGGAACTGCCCCGCATCCCACTCCGTATGCCTAGTTGAGGCTCGCCCTATGCAGACCCTTCGCCAGGATCTCGCCTACGCTTTGCGCCAGATGCGCCTGTCCCCTGTGTTCACTCTCACTGCCATGCTCACGCTGGCGCTTGGCATCGGTGCGACCACTGCTATCTTCTCGCTGATCAATACGGTGATGCTCAAGTCGCTGCCCGTAGCCGATCCGGGGAGCCTCTATCGCATTGGCACGGGCGATGACTGCTGCGTTGAAGGCAGTACCCAGGACAACTGGGGCTTTTTCTCTTATCCCTTCTATCGGCAGATGCAAGCCAATACGCCTGAATTTTCGTCCCTCGCTGCCTTCCAGGCTGGGGGCTGGACCTTCAGCGTCCGCCGTGGGGAAACCGACCGCGTCGCCAAGCCTCTTCGCGAAGAATCCGTCACCGGCAATTACTTTTCGACTTTGGGCATCGGTGCCTTCATGGGCCGCACCATCACTCCCTCTGACGATCAGCCCAATTCCCCGCCGGTCGCTATGCTCAGCTATCGCACCTGGCAGCAGCAGTATGGATCGGACCCCTCCGTCATCGGTTCCACCTTCATCGTTACCGGCCATCCAGTCACCATCATCGGCATCACGCCGCCGGGCTTCTTCGGGGAAACCCTCCGCTCCGATCCTCCCGATCTCTGGCTCCCGGTGAATCTGGAGCCCACGCTGAACGGAGGCAGTTCACTGCTCCATCATTTTCAGGCGTGGCTCCGGGTCATTGGCCGCGTCAAACCCGGCGCTTCCGCTGCGACGACTGGCCAGCGCATGACCGCGCTCCTGCGGCAGTGGCTGGTGAACGACAGCGGCATGCCCGCCGAGTGGATGGCCGACATCAAGGCCAATCTCCCGAAGCAGAACATCCGTGTTATTCCTGCCGGCATCGGCATCGGCGAAATGAAGGAGGATTACGCTGCCAGCCTGCGCATCCTGCTTACGGTCTGCTGCCTGGTGCTGCTCATCGCGTGCGCGAACATCGCTAACCTGCTGCTGGCACGCGGAGCCTCGCGCCGCACGCAAACCTCCATCCGGCTTGCCCTCGGCGCATCGCGCAAGCGTCTCATCCGCCAAACCCTCACCGAAAGCATTCTTCTTTCGATCTTCGGAGGACTTGCCGGACTGGCCATCGCGTACGCCGGCGTCAAAGCCATCGTCGCGATGGCTTTCCACGGCGCCCACTTCGTTCCTATCTCGGCAACGCCTTCGCTGCCGGTTCTGGCGTTCGCCTTCGTGCTCTCGCTCGTCACCGGAGCCATCTTCGGAACCGCGCCCGCATGGCTCGCCACCCATGCCGATCCTGCTGAGGCGCTGCGTGGCGCCAATCGCAGCACACGCGATCACGCTTCCTGGTCGCAAAAATCGCTGGTCGTTGTCCAGGCCACTATCTCCGTCATTCTGCTGGCCGGAGCCGGCCTTCTCACGCGCTCGCTCACCAACCTGCAGCACCAGGACTTTGGCTATCAGCTCGACCACCGCATCACGCTCGGCATCATCGCGCCCTGGACCTCGTATTCGCAGCCGCAGCTGGACGCGCTCTACCGCGAGCTGCAGGATCGGCTCTCCCACATTCCCGGCGTCGAGCGCGCGGCTCTCGCGCAGTACACGCCGCTCACCGACAACTGGGGTGAGATGGTGATTCGCCAGGGCCACGGCATGCCCAGCATGAACGATCCGGTTGGCTCTTCCTGGGATCACGTCAGCGTTGGCTACCTTGAAACCCTGGGCCAGCAGCTCATCCGCGGCCGCTCCATCACCGAAGACGATACTGCCTCCACGCAGAATGTCGTGGTTGTCAACGAAGCCTTCGTGAAGCGATTCTTCAAGCCCGGTGAAAACCCTATCGGGCAGTATTTCGGCCTCGACCTGCCTCGCTACTCAAGTAGCTTTGAAATTGTCGGCGTCGTACGCAATGCCAAATACGTCGACCCCGCCAACACCGAACCGCCTCGCCCGCTGTTCTTTGTTCCGCTGGCGCAGCACGTCGACTATAAAGACGGCTCGATGATGCAGCAGATCGACGATGAGACCCACTTCATCGAAGGTGCCGTTCTTCAGATCCGCGGCAGCACCGAAGGCCTCGAGCCGCAGATTCGCCGCGTCTTCTCCGATGTCGATCCTAATCTCACGCTGCTGGGACTCTGGCCGCTGCAGGAAACGGTGGATGGCCGCTTCGATCAGCAGCGCGCCGTCGCCAATATGACCGGCCTCTTCGGCATCCTCGCGCTCATCCTTGCCGCCGTGGGCCTCTACGGCGTCACGGCGTATACCGTCGAGCGACGCACCAGCGAAATCGGCGTGCGCATGGCGCTAGGCGCCGATCGCACCGGCATCATCCGCCTCGTCCTCCGCGGAGCTTTTCTGCAGATCCTCATCGGACTCGCCATCGGCATTCCCGCGTCGATCGGGTGCGCGCGACTCATCGCGGCACAGCTTTATCAGGTGAAAGGATGGGATCCACTAGTGCTTGCGGGCTCCGTCATCACGCTCGGCTTCTGCGCGCTCGTCGCCAGCATCATTCCCGCACAGCGCGCGGCTTCCATCGACCCAGTCAAAGCGCTGCGAACCGAGTAGAGACTCGCCAGCGGCCAGCCACCAGCTATAGGTTAGTGGCTGGTCTCTGGGCGGGCTGCTGCTTTATCCATGATCGCAGGCTCACCGCGTACACCGCGATGCAAAACAGGTTCGCAGGAATAAACCCGAACTGTGCCGTCCGCACCCCGATCACGCAGATTACCACGCTGTTGACGCCCGCCACCACCAGTCCCGTCCAGAGTTTCCGCCCCACCAGCACGGTTGAAAGAACAGTAAGAGCGCACGACACCGTATCCAGACGAAACATGGCTGTAACAATCCTCCATTGTCAGCCTGCAACACAGCCCTGATCGCCGCTGTGACCCGTCGCACAATCCGGAACGAACCACCGCCTCTTCCCGTATCTTTCGTCACCGGCCCTGTCGATCCGCAGTGCATGACGTTTGTCATAAGCGAATCCTGACATTCGGCACTGCCAACCAACCCACCTCTTAGCCGACTATGAGGTCAGCATGACGAACCACACTATCTCGCGAAGCTCCCTTGCCGCCGGCGTGATCGGGGCCCTTGTCGCCTTCGCGCCTGCGCTGGCTCGCGCGCAGAGTTGCTCCGATGGCTTCCGTGTCGAAGGTTCGGTCCTCGATCCTACCGGCGCCGCTGTTCCTGGCGCTGCGGTGAAGATTAAATCCGGTCCTGCGACCACCACCGACGCAACCGGACACTATGTGCTGCCACGCGTCTCTGCCAGCGCTTCGGATCTCTCGGCCAATGCCACAGGCTTCGCCCCCGTCGGCTTCCGTCTGCGGGGCCGCGTTGGAGAAACGCTTCACCACGACTTCCATCTCGCTCTTGCTACCGTCACTACCAACGTTCAGGTTGGAAACGACAGTGACGCCACGAGCCTCGACGCCGATCACGGCATTGGCACGCACACTCTCACGCAGAAGGACATCACCGAGCTCGCCGACGACCCCGACGACTTCCAGCGTGAGCTGCAGATTTTGGCCGCGGCCAACGGTGGAGCTCCTGGAGCGGCCCGCATCACCGTCGACGGCTTCCAGAATTCCAGCGCCCTCCCGCCCAAAGCCTCCATCGCGAGAATTGTAACCGCGCCTGATCTTTTTTCCGCCGAGTACGACGACCCGCCCTACGCCGGCGGCCGCGTCGAAATCTTCACGAAACCCGGCGCCAGCGCTTTCCATGGCGCGCTCTTCCTCACCGACAGCGACTCCAGCTTTAACGCCACCGATCCGTTCTCGACCGTCGCCACTCCGGCGAGCAAGCGCCGTTACGGATTCGAGCTGAGCGGACCCATCACCAAAACCCGCAGCGACTTCTTCATCGCCCTCGAAAAGCGCGACATCAACGAGTTCAACGTCGTCAACGCCATCAATCTCGACAACTATGACGACGAAGCCGCACTACACCAAACCGTTTCCGCGCCGCAGCGTCTCTGGATCGCCTCGGCTCGCGGCGATTTCCAGGTCGCAAAGTCTGACATCTTCACTCTCTCCTTTGCCGCGCACACCAACGACCTCACCAACCAGGGTATCGGCGGCCTTGTCCTCGCCGACTCCGGCTACGATTCCACGGTCAGCGAGTACGATCTGCGCGCCACCAATACGCAAACCATCAGCGCGAATCTCCTGCACGAAACCCATGCTGGCTGGACCTGGAAAGATACCGCGCAGACGCCGCTCTCTACCGCGCCCAGCCTCAACGTCGCGGGATTCTTCCTCGGCGGCGGTAGCGGCGCGCAGCAGCTCAATGACCGCGAGCGCAATCTCGAAATCGACGAAGACTTCCTCTACTCACACAAGAAGCAAACCTGGAAAGTCGGAGCGCAAACGCTCGACATCTTCGTCCACAACATCGATCCCAATGGCTTCAATGGGGCTTTCACCTTCGCTGGTGGCGTCGCTCCCGTTCTCGACGCCAACAATAATCCCACAGGGGCGACCACCGATATCAGCGGCCTCGAGCAATATCGCCGCGCGCTGCTCAACCTGCCCGGCGGCACACCGACCACGTATGCCGTTACCGGCGGAACCGCGCTCGTCCCCTTCACGCAGGCTCAGCTTGCGTTCTATGCCGAAGACACGGTGAAGCTGAGCCGTCGACTTTCGCTTTCCGGCGGCCTTCGCTATGCGTTCCAGACGGCGCCTTCCAGCTACACCAACTTCGCTCCGCGCACCGGCTTGGCGTGGGCCATCGATAAGCGCTCGAAGACCGTCGTCCATCTGCACGCCGGCCTCTTCTCCTCGGTCATTCCGGAAGCCGCCGCCACCGCTGCGTATCGCCTCAACGGAACGCGCCAGACGGAGTCGCTCATCTACTCGCCGTCGTTTACAGCGCCTCTCACGCCCACCGGCCAGTCGCTGGACGTCAACACGCTCTACGCTCCGCTGCGCTCGCTCGCCCAGGTGCCTTCGTTCCAAAGCGGACTCGGTATCGAGCACGACTTCCCGCACCACTGGCACGCGCAGGCTAACTTCTACTCTGGCGGTTTCCTGGGATCAGACGCGCTCGCGCAACATCAACGCGCCTCTGGTCGCTGCCAGCAACGGCGCGCCGCCTGACCTTGCTGCTGCGCTCGCCGCGCCGCGCCCCATCGTGCCCAACGAAAACATCTTCCAGTTTGAAAACAACGGCCACCTTACCGGCAAAGTGGTTTTCCTCGGCCTCGATCAACACAGCTACAAGCGCTTTGCGTTTTTCCTCGGCTATCTCAATTTCAACTTCACCTCCGACACGCCCGCCAACGCCGGATTCGCGCAGTCCGCCTACAGCAACCAGGGTGAAGCTGGGCCGCCGGACTGGGAAGCGAAACAGCGCCTCTTCTTCTTCGGCAACCTGAACCTGCCGAAAAAGGTCAACCTATCAGCGCAAATGGACGCGCAAAGCGGCGCGCCCTACAACGTCACCACCGGCACCGATAACAACGGCGATGGTGTCTTCAACGATCGTCCTTCGTACGCGTCAGTCGCCGGGCCTGGTGTCTATTCCACGCCTTTCGGCCTGCTCTCTACTAATACCGTCAACGGCGACGTTCCGCGCAATATCGGCACCATGCCCGCGCTGCTTCATCTCGACACGAATCTGAGCCGCGCGTGGAAAATCGGCTCGCCCAAATCCGACAGTCCGCGCACGCTCACGCTCAACGCCCGCTCCGCCAATCTGCTGAACCACACCAACGCGACCGCCGTCTCGACCATCGTCTCGTCGCCCGACTTCTCCCAGACCATCGCTGCCGAAAGCGCACGCCGTCTCGAACTCGGTGTTCGCTTCGCCTTCTGACCTTAACTTCGAAAGGACTCCAGTCCATGCTCCGCAAACTACTTCTTGCCGCCGCCGCTCTCGCTCTCGTGCCCGCCGCCCTCCCCGCGCAGAACGCGCCAGCTACAAGCTCCACGCCGTTGCCGCTGGCGGGTGTTTACTACCGCTACTGGCCTGAGCAGATTGTGCAGTGGGTTGGCCCCGAGTTGCCTTACTCCATGATCGTCCTCGACGTCGACGACCGCGGCAAGCAGCCCATCTACGACGTGCAACTCATCCCTCGCTCCGAGGGCAAGCCGGTCCGCTACACCAACTCTGCTGAGGAACTAGCCATCGACCAGAAGATGGGTCAGGACGTGCATCAGGTCGCCATGCAGTTCGATGGGCCTTCCGATCCGGCGAATGGCGCGCAGTTCATGCTCCGCTTCAACACCGAAAAGGGCACGCCCGTCGTCTGGCAGTTCGTGCTCGGCAGCGACGTCACCGAGCAGGGAAGCGGCCTTTCGCCCGTTCCCGCGCCCATCCCCATCCTTATGTATCGGGAACAGGGCGGAGTCGCCGGACAGGGCACCGCGCTCGAGATTGGCGGCGTCACCTCGACCGCCGACGTCTGGAAAGAAATCGCGCAGCCTCCGTACTTTGTCCCGTATCGCGGAGCGCTTTCCACCGGTGTTCACACCCTGGTTTTTGCGCCGGGCGACACGGCCTGGAAATCAGCCGGTCAAACTCTCACCGACGCCAACGGCCGCACTTTATCTCTCTCTACATCGAGCGACACCACCACCATGACCGATAAAACCATCGGCGTCTCCGCTGCTTATTCCACGGCCGGCGCAGCGGTCAGCCGCGTCACGTTTTCGCCCACTGGCGTTAAAGGCAATCACAGCGTGAGCCTGCAGTTTTCGCCCGCGTTCGCGCCCGGCGCCGAGAGCAGCTTCGACGTTCTCGCCGGCAAGAAGACGAAAATAGCCGCCGGTTCCGTGCAGGTTTCCTCCGGACCCAGCGTCACCGAATCGTGGAGCTTCACTTCTCCCGACGCGCTGAAGAATCTGTCCTCCAAAGCGACAGCGTCGCTCGAGCCATAAGTGCAGCCGGCCCTTCTTTGCCGAAGCAGGCCGTCCCAGCAGTGGTTGCAGCCAGTAACCGGATTGCATAAAGGCCTCACCTGAAAGGGTGAGGCCTTTCCCTATAAGTTAGTGGTGCAAACCAGGACAGCAGACTGGGTCGATTCGTGTTTGAGGTAGTTGAGCCGATAAGTCCTCGGTAAGTGGGTACCTGGTACGCTCGATGCTGGCGTTTCCTGTGACGGGAAAGGCCGATCGTCCGCAGCCCCGGCTTGCTCTGAGAGCAATGGCGGGCTTGTGAAGGATTCGTCAATGCCCCTTGGCCAAGTTGAGGCATGGGTTCGCCGGCGCAGCAGTGGTTTTTCTCACGAATGTAGGTCCCGCCTGGTCTTAAGTGGTATAGCGGAAGCCAGCGCTATTGCCGATGATATCTCCTGACTACGCGACCATGGGGAGGGTGTCGTAGTCGCTGGTGACTACGGTCATTGCGCCCTGTTCCGGCAAGTTGCGTTGCCTAGCCCTGCCGGGCCGACTCACAAGTGGATCCTCACCAGGATTAGTACCAATCTATGCTGCCTGGAGATACGCGGCCCGTCGACGCAGTTCGGCGGACCGATCAGGAACGAGAAGACTGGGCGTCCCCCGGATTGACTCCGGTGTGCGGGAGCGGCGGCTCGCTTTCACGATCTCGAGTCTTCCCGGTTCTTCTCCTGTTCAGCGTGCTGTTCGGACCAGTCTGTGCCGCGGCCGACGGTCCTGAGACGACAGGCCACATAACGCATTCACCATTGATCAACTCGGCTCGATCCGCCAGCGTCCATGCTGGGCTTAATGGGAATCAATCGGCTCAGTTCCCATCGCTGATCGCCCAGGTGAGCTTCAATCAAACGGCGCTTTCCTTCGAAAAGGGAGTTACTGCAGGGCCGGCCGCAGGAGATCTGTCGATTCAATTTGCAGCTCCGGCGTCCGGCGTTCCCGATCGGCTCCGTTATCGGCTACTCGGTTTCGATACCGAATGGAAGGAAACCGGGAAGGAGCGCGAGGTCCTCTACAGTCACTTGGCGCCAGGCCGTTATGAGTTCGATTTCGAACCGGCAGAGAGCAACACCGCGAAAGGCTACGCCATGGAAAGCCTTCCGGTCGTCGTAATTGGGCCTTTTTGGCAGACCCCGGAGTTTCGGAGCCTGTGCATCATTTTTCTGGCGCTTCTGACGCTTCTTCTTCACAGGCTGCGGGTACGCGATCTCCAGCGGCGAAACCAGAAGCTCCAGCAGACAGTAGCTCTGACAAAGGCAGAACTGACGCTTGCCGCCAAAATTGCGGGTGATGCGCAGGAGGCTCTGAAAGAACAGGCTCTGAAGGACAGTTTGACGGGCCTGTGGAATCGAAGGGCGATTTTCGCCATGCTGGAGAGGGAAATCCATCGTGCGCAGCGCGATCGGTTCCCCATCACGCTGGTCATGATTGACCTGGACCATTTCAAGAAGATCAACGACACCTATGGCCATCTGACCGGGGACGAAGCATTGCGGGAAGCGGCCGGCCGTCTCTTCGAAGTGATGCGCCCTTACGATTTTGCCGGGCGCTATGGTGGCGAAGAGTTCCTGGTTGTTCTGCCCAGTTGTCCATCTCACAACGGCGTCCAGCGCGCAGAAGATTTCCGCCGCGCCATCGCGGAGCGGCCGGTTCCCACGGCAACGGGCCCGCTGGTGCTGACCTGCAGTCTGGGCGTGGTCGCCTACGAGGATGGAATGCTGCCGGAAGATCTGATCCACCGCGCGGACGAGGCGCTTTATCGCGCCAAGCTGATGGGCCGCAATTGCGTCTGCGCAGCAAACACTAAGCCGGCTGCAGCGTCGCAGGTCAATCCTGCCCGGCGGAGGGTCGTAAGTTAGTCAGGATCACCACCCATCTGGCTCTGCGTTCCAGAATGAGGCGGCTGCAGCGGTTGGTGAGACCGCGCTCAAGTGCTAATTCGCAGAGTGCGAAAGTGCCGATAGATTGCGCTGAACATCGTTCCTCGCGGCGTAGTCCGGGTCTGCATTCTTCCAGATATCGAGAAGTTGATGCCGGGTCTGCGCTGCTGCTGCCTTGTCCCCCAGGGCGCTTTGTGCGCGTGCCAGACCCAACAGGGATTCGGTTCTCTCGGGAGCGCGTCGCAGGGAGGCCTCAAACGCTGCGCGCGCGGGCGCGTTCCTGTTCGCCTTCAACAACAGCTCGCCCAGAAGCTCGTACGAGGGTTTCTCAGGACTTGGAGGGCCGAACGCGTAGGGTAACGCTTCGCCCATCGCCACCGCTTGCTGCGCCATGGCGATTGCCTGGTCTGCACTTCCTTCCGCCGACCGAATGACCGCCTGGAGCTGCAGCTCTTGAATCTGCGGGACCCGCCGCGTGGGATCGCGTGGCGGCGTTCCGGCGCCGTCGAAGGCAGCTGGAGTCTTCGGCACGAGATCGGTGAGCGTGGCAAGCGCGTTTCTGGCGGTGGGCAAGTCGTCGCGTTCGGCGGCTGCAAACCCGGTAGCGAACGCATCGTTGATTTCTGAAATGAGCGCGTCGCCCATGTCGACCTTCCATCCGGCGACTTCATCTTGCCAGCGCTCGGTATCGACGAGATAGCGTGCACGCATTTCGACGAAAGAGGAGACAACCGCATCGTCAGGATCGACGACATCGCGCGCCCTGGCCGCCATTCCAGGTAGCATCGCCTCGTCGCGACAGGCGGCAACGACGCGCCTGGCTTCGCCGATGCGACCCAGTTCGAGGTAGCCATATTCCAGCCAGTAGATGCCGTGCCCGCAATGTCCGGGGGGCCTTCCTCGAGCAGCGGCTTGTTGGTTCGCCACACGGCTCGCCGCGAGATTGGCTTCGACCACGTCACTCCACATGCCCAGAGCCAGAAAAATGTGCGAGCACATGTGCAATGCGTGCGGCGCAGCGGGCGCGATCTTCGACAATGCACGCGCGGGCACGAGCGCTCCAGCGGCATGCTGCGGGTCGTCCATCCCGTGGATCCAGTAGTGGGCCGCGCCGGGATGGCCGGGGTTTCTGGTGAAGACCGACTTCGCGATGGCCGCAGCCTGCAGATAGGTCGGCACGTCGCGCACGCCTTCGCTTTTGCCCAGCAAGGCCAGTGCGTAGAAGAGCTGCGCTTCATCGTCTCTGGGATACGCGCGGGTCAACTGCTGCATGGCTTCGGCGTAGTGCGCGTCGCGCTCGGGCTTGCTGCCGGCGCCGCTGTAGAGAATTTCAACCGTGCTGAACCAGGCTCGTTCACGTGGGTCGGCAATCCGCTGGGCGCGCGCTTCCGGTGTGGGTCCAAACCGCGCGAGAGCTGCCTGGCCAGCCTGGACGTCGACTTCATTCCAGACCGGATGATTGAAGGTCATCGCTTCGCCCCAGTACCCCATGGCAAAACCGGGGTCGGCCTTTTCGGCGGCGACGAACGAGCTGGCGGCATCGTCGTATTCAAAAAGGTGGAGCAAAAGCAGACCGCGCATAAATTCGTGCGCTGCGGCCGGCGAATGCGTCGAGGTTGGAAAAGTGGCCGTGCCCAGTCCCAGGATCGTCTCCGCGCGGACGAACGATGTGGAGAGGAGCGGGAGGAGGAGCAACGGCAGAATCCTGTTGGTTCGGGGCATCGTCATGGGCCTTGCCTCCCCGGCACAGGGCACCATACTAGCGCGAGTCGGAAGCGGACGCGACCTGTGCGTATGCCGATTTACCAGTTCATCTCGCTCATGCGTTCCAGAATGAGGCCGCTGTAGCGGTTCATGCGATCGGGGTGGCGGCGGCGAGGAGCAGGGAGAATCGCAGCCAGACGAGCGGCCTGATCGCGGTCGATGCTGCGGGGCGAGGTTCCATACCAGGCGCGGCATGCAGCGTCTGCACCATAAATTCCAGGGCCCCATTCAACGACGTTGAGGTACAGCTCGAGAATGCGCTGCTTGCCGAGGACGAATTCGGCCACCGGCACCAGCGATGCCTCAGCGCCTTTGCGAAGGATGGAGCGGCCGGTTCCGAAGAAGAGATTCTTGACCAGCTGCTGGTCGATGGTGGATCCGCCGCGCAGCCGGCCACCTTCCATGTCGTTGTCGGCGGCAAGCTCCATAGCGTGCCAATCGAAGCCATGGTGCTGGTAGAAGCGCGCGTCTTCAGCGGCGATGACCGCATGTTGCAGATTAGGCGAAATCTGGTAGAGGGGGATGAATTTATAGCGTTCGTGGTAAGGCTTGCCGTGGATCCAGGCCTCGAAGTGGCGCTCCATATGGACCGCGGTGGTGGGCGGGCCGATCCAGCGGGCCGCAACCAGAGTGAGCGCAGCGCATGTCCAGAGAAGCGCAACAGCGATGAGGAGACAGAGAAGGACGGAACGGACAGTGACTTTGGGCCGCCGCGTTGCGGGGAGCGAGACGGATTCCGGACGTGGGGTTACGGGCACACTTCAGAATAGCGGGTGGGCCGGAACGCATCAGAAATGGGCCCGCGTGCGAATCGGCTTACCTCGAGCCGCGCGAGCCGAACTTATAGACGATTCCGACCGAGCCGGCGAATTCGTTCTGATAGACAAATCCGTAGTGCGTGGGCTGCCAGTCGGTGATGACGCGAACCGAAAGGCGTGGCGCGAGGTTGTAGTCAACCCAGGGACCGACAGCGAGGCCGACGGCCAGCTTGTCGTTGTAGATATCGACATCCTGGGGGCGCGTGCCCGAAGGAAAGTCCGAATCGAAAACGCCGTAAGCTGCGCCGATGAGCGCGTGCATGCCAAAGGTGTAACTCGGCTTGCGGAGGATGCGGAAGTTGGGACCGAAGAGGAACAGATGTTCGCTCATGGGCGGATTGAGAGGAATGTTTTCGTTGTTGGCGGGAACAATGAGAGTGCCGTAGAGTCCGCGCGCCGTGCCTTCAATACCCCAGGTGGTGTGCAGCCAGGCGGTCACGTCACCGTTCCAGCCGAGCAGGTTGATGGCCTGAACATTGCGGCCAGGGCTGGGATTGAAGTGCGAGTACTGCGCGCCGCCGTAGAAATCCCAGCGCTCGCCGTATTGCGGGGCTTCGGTTTCAGGAGCTGTGGCGACGACCTGGGCGCGAAGAGAAGGACCGAAACAGGCTGCGAAACACGCCCCAAAAAGAGCCAGGGCTGGAAGTCGAAACATCACGGCTTTCACGCGATCGGAAACCTCAGACGAAAAGGATGGCAAATTTCAAGGGTATCACCGCACCCCGAACGCTGCCGCGCCCGCAAGTGGGGCCGAGCAAGGCCGGGATGCGGGGCCAATCGTTGGACGAAGCGTGATCGGAAGCGTTGAGGGAGGACAGGCAGGAAAATCGCGGCGCGGCGGGTGCGCGAAAAAAAGCCTCCATTCCGGCTCGGGGTAATCCGGCCGGAATGGAGGAACTGTCTGCGGAGGCATCCTCAGACACACTTCGAGTGTCACGAGCGTTGAGGCGCTCGCGGCGGATTGCGGAGGATTTCAGAATTAGTGTTGAACTTCGACGATCAGGTTGACGTCGGAAGGAATGGTCTGGTTGTCGAGGACGGCGGGACGCCAGCGGGTCTGGCTGACCGCCTTCACGACGAGAGCATCGACCTGCGGAGTCAGCGCCTGCACAACTTCAACGTGCGTGGGGCTGCCGGTGGCATCGAGGCTGACTTTCAGAACGACGCGAGCGGGGTTGGGGTAAGAAGTGAGCTTGTCGCTGGTAGAGATGGTGAGGATAGCCGGATTGGCGAGTTGAGGAGCGGTGACTCCGGTGGAGACGATGGTTGCGGTGGAACCGGAGACGGGGGTGGCAGGTTTGTCGGCAGCCGCGGCTGCGGTCATGGCTACGCAGGAAAGCAGGCTTGCAACGAGAATTCGACGCATATAAAACCTCCTGTGAGTCGATGGTGACCGCCTTCACCTTAGCCCGAATCGAATACGGTTGTCAACATTATTCTCTAAAGATTTATTTATCTGTTGCTTAGGTTTTGCTTATACGGCAAATAAGCGGAACGCTCTGGAAAATTTGGGGACGCGGCGCGAGCGCTGAGAAGAGGAGACTTGCGGTGGATTTTGGAAGGTCGAATCGGCGAAGCGAAGAGGGATTTGCACGCCCGCTCGCGAGAGAGCGCGGTGATTCATTTAATTCACGTTGCCGATATGAGAAGCCTGCGGCGAACTATTCGCGCGCGATGGGGCGAATGTGCAGTTCCTTTAGTTGGCTTTCGCGTACGGTTGAGGGCGCGTCGACCATTAGGTCGATGGCTTTCGCGGTTTTCGGGAAAGCGATGACTTCGCGCAGACTCGCAGCGCCGGCAAGGATCATGACAATGCGATCGAGCCCGAGCGCGATGCCGCCGTGCGGAGGCGTGCCGTACTGCAGAGCTTCAAGGAAAAAGCCGAAGCGCTTCTTTGCTTCTTCGTCGGAGATGCCGAGGGCGCGGAAAATTTGCTGCTGGATGTCCTGGCGGTGAATACGGATGGAGCCGGAGCCGAGCTCGAGGCCGTTCATGGCGATGTCGTAGTAGCGCGCGCGGACGGAAGCGGGATCGGAGACGAGGCGATCCATGTCCTCTTCATGCGGCGAGGTGAAGGGATGATGCGCGGGCTGCCACGAGCCGGTTTCCGGGTCGTGCTCGAACATGGGAAAGTCAGTGACCCAGAGCGGGCGGAAGGCGAGCGAGCCGTCGGCGAGGGCGCCAGGAGTGCCTGGCGCGTGCACGACCGCATCGGTGACAGCGAACGCGCCGTGGCGATCGGCGTACTTGCGAGCCAGCTCGACGCGAAAGTTGCCCGCAGCGGAGAGAACCGCGATTTCGCGCTCGGAAAGACGGCCGGCAAACTTGGTGTCGCTGGCCTCGATGTGCGCAGCGGCGTCTCCGGCGACGATGACGAGGAGGTCTTCGGGCTCGGAGTTGGCCAGCTCGCGGAGTTTCGCGACAGCTTCCGGGAAAGATTTTTCGAGGCGCTTGAGGTCGTCGATCAGCTTCGCGCCTTTTTTCGCTTCGAAGAGCGGGCGATTGTCGTCACGCTCCTTGCGCGAAAGCTCGCCGACTTCAGGAATGCGCACGACGACGACGGGTAGTGTGGGATCGATGGCGAGCGACTGCAGCTGCTCGGCGGTGAAGGCGGGACGAATGTCGGTGAGGCCGGGGAGGCGCAAATCCGGCTTGTCGATGCCGAACTGGCGCATGGCTTCGTCGTAGGCGATGCGCGGGAACGGCGTGGGCAGCGCAACGCCGACCGCGGCGAAAGCGGCGGCCATGAATCCTTCCACGACCGCGAAGACCGTTTCCTGCTGCGGGAAGGTCATCTCCAGATCGATTTGCGTGAACTCCGGCTGGCGATCGGCGCGCAGATCTTCGTCGCGGAAACAGCGCACGATCTGAAAGTACTTGTCCATGCCGGAGATCATGAGGATCTGCTTGAAGAGCTGCGGTGACTGCGGCAGCGCGTAGAAAGTGCCGGGATTGACGCGGCTGGGAACGAGATAATCGCGGGCGCCTTCGGGCGTGGAGGCGGTGAGGAATGGGGTTTCAATCTCGTAGAAGCCCTGCGCGGAAAGATACTCGCGGACGGCCAGCGCGATTTTGTGCCGGATGGCAAAGTTGTGCTGCATCTCGTGCCGGCGCAGGTCGAGATAGCGGTACTTGAGACGCACTTCTTCGTTCTGAATGGCGTCTTCGGCAGGCGAAAACGGTGGGACCTTCGAATCGTTCAGAACCAGCAACTCGGTTGCGGCGATTTCGATTTCGCCGGTGGGCATTTTGGGGTTGATGGCGTCAGCGCCGCGCGACCGCACCTTGCCGATGGCCGCGATCACATACTCCGGCCGGACGTGCTCGGCTTTGGGATGGCCTTCGGGCGAGATTTCCTTGTCGAGAACAATTTGCGTAATGCCGTAGCGATCCCTCAGGTCGAGGAAGATGAGGTTGCCGTGATCGCGGCGGCGGTTGACCCAGCCCATGAGGGTGACGGTTTTGCCGGCGTCGGCGGCGCGCAGTTCGCCGCAGGTATGAGTGCGTTGGTGTGTGCCTAGAAAGTCGAGCAAGGCGAAAGTCCTAACTGTTCTTGAGCGCCCGCGCGAGCTCGGTCGCCGGAATTTTGGTCTGCTGGCCGGTCGAGAAGTTCTTCACTGTCAGGATACCGGAGCGCTGCTCGTCTTCGCCGAGAAGGACGATGTTGCGGGCGAGCTTGTTGGCGATTTCGAAGGATTTTTTCAGGCGGAAAGCGCCGTCACCCAGCTCAACGCGCAGGCCTTGCCGCCGCAGATCGCGAGCCAGCACGAGCGCGGGAGTATTGAGCCCTTCGCCCAGCGGAGCGATGAAAGCGTCGGCCGGCGCGGAGGCCGATTCGGTCTGGGCCGCCTGCAGGGTGAGGATGAGCCGGTCGAGTCCCATGGCGAAGCCGATTCCAGGCGCCTTCGGGCCGCCGAGCATTTCCGAAAGGCCGTCGTAGCGTCCACCGCCGAGCAGCGCGTTCTGCGCGCCCAGCCCTCCGTGCGTGAACTCAAACGTGGTCCGCGTGTAGTAGTCGAAGCCGCGCACCAGACGCGAACTCACCTGGTAAGGCACGCCGCACGCATCGAGTGCGGCCAGCACCTGGTCGAAATGCGCTTTTGAACCCTCGTCGAGGTAGTCCGCGATGCGCGGCAGCGCTTCGATGATGGGCTGGTCTTCGGGGACCTTGCAGTCGAGCACACGCAGCGGATTGGTCTCCGCACGACGCTGGCAATCGGCGCACATGCGCGGCGCGACTTCGCGCAAGGCCTCGCGCAGGACCGCGATGTAGCGTGGCCGATCTGTCGCGGAGCCCACTGAATTGAGAGCCAGGGTCCAGCCCGTAATGCCAAGCTCGTCGAGAAAGCTGGCCAGCATCTCGAGCACTTCGGCATCGCGCAGCGGCGATTCAGAACCGGCGCTGGGCGGACCGATGACTTCGGCGCCGATTTGCCAGAACTGCCGGTATCGCCCCCTCTGCGGGCGCTCGCGCCGGAACTGCGGACCGATGTAGTAGAGCTTTTGCAGCAGGCCGGTCTCACCGAGCTTGTGTTCGATGTACGCACGGACCACGCCGGCGGTATTTTCCGGACGCAACGTGAGCGACTGCGACTTCTCGGATTGTGCGCGGGCACGGTCGTCCCACGTGTACATCTCTTTGGACACGATGTCGGTTTCCTCGCCCACGGAGCGGGCGAAGAGCGAGGTGTCCTCGAAAATAGGCGTGCGAATTTCGCCGAAGTTATAACGCGAGAAGACACGGCGCGCCGTGGCTTCGACGTGGTTCCAGAGTTCGGTTTCGGGCGGCAGAAGATCGCGGGTGCCGCGTACAGCTTTCAGCAGCGTCATTGGGATTGGTCAGCCTTCAGTTTAAATGCTCAGGGGCGAGGCGGCTGGCGCGGCTGTGCGAAGCCCTCGGCGATCCATGCGCCAAGCAGGATGAGAGCGCCGAGTGCAGAGAGATAGATGGCGATGGGGCCGAGCGTGAGCAGGGCCGATTCGCGATAGTCAGTTGCCCAAAGACATCCGATCAACGACACCGCAGCAAAGAAGAGGCCAATGCCAAGGACGGTTTTGCCGACCAGGCGAACGCGGTTGAGGCCTTCTTCCAGCGCCATGGCCGCCAATGTAGCACGAAATCCGCGGCGCGCAACGCGATTGCATGCGACGGGAACCGAGATATTCAGTGGGCTTTGCGAGGTGCTACGATCCGGCCAGAACCATGCTGAGAAGAGTCATTTTGCTCGTGGTGCTCGGTGTCGCATGCGCTTCGGCTCGGGCGAGCGGACCGGTGTGGGTCGAGGTTCGCAGCCCGCACTTCAGAGTCGTGACCGACGCTGGAGAAAAAGAAGGGCGTCGCGTCGCGGATCAGTTCGAGCGCATGCGCTGGGTCTTCCAGACGCTCTTTCCTAAATCCAACGTGGACCCGATTGCGCCCATCCTGGTGATCGCGGTGCGGCACAAGGAAGAAATGCTGGCGCTGGAGCCAACGGTCTATCGCGAGAAGGGACAGGTGAGTCTGGTGGGCCTGTTTCTGCACAGCAACGACAAGAATTTCATCCTGTTGCGAACCGATACCGGTGATGAACAGCATCCTTATGCAGCGGTGTATCACGAGTACACCCACCTGGAATTGGGAACGGAAGGGATGCCGCTGTGGCTGAACGAGGGTCTGGCGGAGTTCTTCCAGAACACCGTGATTCAGGACAAGGACGTACGTGTGGGCGAGGTGAGCGCGGACAACATTTTGTATCTGCGCCAGAACCGGTTGATCCCGCTGCCGGTACTGTTTCAGGTGGACGCCAACTCGCCGTACTACCACGAGGAGCAGAAGGGGACGATCTTCTACGCCGAATCGTGGGCACTGACGCACTATCTGGAGATCACGGATTTCAACCAGCACACGAATCGCATCGGGACCTATCTGGGGCTGGTGAATCAGAACGAGGATTCGGTGCGCGCGGCCACTGAGGCGTTTGGCGATCTAAAGCAACTGCAGTCGGTGTTGGAGGATTACATCAGCCACGGGCGATACATGTTCTTCCGCATGAACAGCGCTGCGGCGCCAATCGATGCGGACAAGCTGGCGGTGACTCCGCTGACCCTGCCGCAGGCAGATGCGGTGCGCGCGGATTTTCTGGCGTATAGCGGGCGCAGAGACGATGCGCGCGCGCTGCTGACCGACGTGCTGAAGGCTGATCCGAAGAACGAGCTGGCGCACGAGACGATGGGGCTGATCGAGTCGCGCGAGGGGCATCGCGAGGAAGCGAGGAAGTGGTACGCGGAGGCGGTGGCGCTCGATCCGGCCAGCTACCTGGCGCAGTTCCACCTGGCGGAAGAGTCGATGGCGGGCGGCGATACGAGCCCCGGGATCGAGGATGGATTGCGGGCGGCGATCAAGGTGAATCCGCGGTTTGCGCCTGCGTATGACAGTCTCGCGGTGCTGTACGGGAGGCGGCGCGACAAGCTGGATCAGGCGCATATGCTGGAGCTGGCTGCAATACAACTGGAACCGGCGAACGTGAATTATCGACTGAACATGGCGAATCTTCTGACTGAGCAGGAGAAATACGATGATGCCATCCACGTGCTGCAGGGGGCAGAAGAGGTGGCGCGGAGTCCGCTGGAAGCCGACGTGGTGCATCGCGTGCTGACGCAGGTGGAGGACAACAAGGCGCAGGCGGAGCGCTGGAAGAAGGAGCAGGCCGAGGCGCAGGTGCACTCAACGGTGATTTCAAAACTGCCGGACGCCGCGCCGGTGAAACTGAAACATCCCACGGAGACGCCACACGGGCCGGACCTGATGGTCGAGGGCGTGATTCGCGGCGTCCACTGCAACGGGCCGGGAGTGCTGGAACTGAGCGTAGAAAGCGCAAAGGGCAGCGTGCTGCTCTACAGCAACGATGCCTACAAGATTGACTTCCGCGCGCTGAACTTCACGCCGAAGGATGCGATTCAGCCCTGCCAAAATCTGGAGGGGATGAAGGCGCGGGTGCATTACTTTGCAACTGCGGACAAGACGGTCGGCGGGCAGATCACGATCGTTGCGCTGTGGAAATGAAAACGGCGCAGAGACCCTGCGCCGCCAGTTTTCAAATCGGAAGGCCTGCTACGCGCGGCTCAGGTAGGCACCTTCGGCCGTATCCACGCGGATCTTCTCGCCTTCATTAATAAAGGGTGGAACCTGCACGATGAGGCCGGTTTCAGTCTTCGCCGGCTTGGTGACCGACGACGCCGTAGCGGACTTGAGGCCCGGCTCGGTTTCGACGACCGTCAGCTCCACGGTCTGCGGCAGCTCGATCCCGACGGCCGTGCCATCGTGGAAGGAAACTTTGATCTGCAGGTTCGGGATCAGATACTCGACGGCATCGCCGAGGGTGTCGCGCTTCAGATGCGTCTGCTCGTAGTTCTCAGTGTTCATGAAGTAGTAGTCGTCGCCGTCGTTGTAGAGGAAGTCCATAGGGATTTCGTCGACCACGACGCGCTCGATCGGGTCGGGCGAGCGAAAGCGCTCCACGAACATGGCGCCGGTGCGGATATTGCGCAGCTTGGCCTGAATGAAGGCGCGCAGGTTGCCGGGGGTGCGGTGCTCCACGGAGAAGACAAGGTGGAGGTCGTCTTTGTGCTTGATGATCATGCCCGGGCGCATCTGGGTGGCGGGAATCGCCATGGGTAAAGCTCCTTGCAAAAATTGATACGGAATGTGCCACCCCATCCAGCAAGCTGGCCGGGGACCCCGGAAGGTGGCGGCGGGAAGGCCGCGGATGACGGGCCCGATGGTCCGCGCAAAGTGCATACTCCGGCAAATTTGATTTTATCGCAGTGGCCGGATTTCTCGGGTGGAGGGAGTGAGGCGAGCGCCGCTAGCCGCCGAAAACTTTGCGCAGGAAACGCACAAAGCCGGAGCGTTTCTTCTTCGGAGTTGCGGTTTCGGTGGGCGGCGCTGCGGCAGGATTCGGCGTGGCCTGCCCGGACTGTGGCGCCGGCTGATTCGCTGCGGCATTCGAATCGCAGACAACCCCCGGAAAGAGCGGGTCCTGGCAGGCCGCGTTTAAGAGAGAAGAGGTCGGAATGCCGGTGTTCTCCGCGGTCTCGCCGTTGTAGACCAGCGGGACGGTGATCTGAGTGTGTACCTGACCCGCCGGCACGACTGGCGTCGCAGGCGATGGCGGCGGCTTGAGGCCTTCGCTTTCGGCGGTTGGGAAGGGATTCTGCGCGGCAGTGCTTGTCTTGTCCGGGCGGGGCAGGGTGGACTGCGTTGCAGAGCGGAGGGTCGCGCCGGGCGCGCCGACGCCGACAATCGTGGTTGGCGTGGGAACCGGCTCCGGAGGCGGGCAGCCGCAGGATTCCGTTTCGTTGTCGACCACCTGCTGCAGACTGCCGCGATTGAAGAGGACGCGCTGATTGGGCTGCACGCGATACGCGCCGCCTTCAAAAAGGCTGCTGGCTACGACGTAAGGCGCGTGGTCGCCGTGGTTGTCGATGCAGGTGTCGCCCTGGTTGCTGACGCGAAGGCTCAGATCGACCTGGCCGGGGCCGGAGATGAGGATGCGCAGGTCGGGCGTGAGAATGACGTCGGAATACGGGCCGGGCAGGTAGTGCGCCTCCAGCGCGCCGCGATCGAGAGCGATCATGAGGCCGCCGCCGGAGATGGTGTTATCGGTGGATAGATGAATTTTCGTCGACGCGCAGACGTGCAGGCTGCCGCCGCGGGTAAGGTTGACGCGCGCCGTATGGTCGCCCGCGGCGATGGCTCCGTTATTGCCGATGAAGGCGAGGCCGTTTTCGACCGAGAGTGAGCCGGAGAGCGAGACGCCTTCGAGACCAACGGTGGCGATCCAGGTTGGTGCGGCCGGCGGAGTCAGCGGTTGCGCGGCTTCATTGAGGACGGTGCTGAGTGAGCCGTTCGGTTGCGCTGCCGGTGGCATCGGCGCGGGCGATTGCTGTGCGGGTGTGGATTGCGCCGGCTGATCCCGGGTAGCGGGTGCAGGCTGCGACGGAGGGTTTGGCTGCTGCCCTGATGCTGCAAAACAGGCCGCGGCAAGCAGCAGGATGGCGGCGAGTGGCTTCATGCGAGGCTCAGAAAATTTTCGATGAGGCGTTTGCCGTCGGAGGTGAGCACGGATTCCGGGTGAAACTGCACACCCTCGACGGGAAAGCTGCGGTGGCGCAGGCCCATGATGGTGCCGTCGGCAGTGCGCGCGGAGATTTCGAGCTCGGCCGGCAGTCGCTTCTCTTCGACGATCAGGGAGTGATAGCGCGTGCACGTCATGGGTGTTTCGATGCCGGCAAAGATGGTTTTGCCGTCATGCTCCACCTGGCTGGTTTTGCCGTGCATGAGCTTCGGCGCGCGAATGACCTTGCCGCCGAAAGCCGCGCCGATGGCCTGATGGCCGAGGCAGACTCCTAAAATGGGGACTTTGCCCGCCATGTAGCGGATCAGCGCGATCGAAATGCCAGCTTCCTGCGGCGTGCACGGTCCTGGCGACAGAACGATCCGCTCCGGATGGAGCGCTTCTACCTGCTCCGGCGTCAGCTCATCGTTGCGGCGGACGACCACTTCGGCGCCCAGTTCGCCCATGTACTGGACGAGGTTGAAGGTGAAGGAATCGTAGTTGTCGAGGACGAAGACCATCTGCGTTCAGTGTAGCGCCGGGCCTCAACACAGTTATCGGCTTGGGCTCTTTCGGTTGCCTGCAGGGGCGCGCAGCGCTTCCGCCTGGACGGCCAGTCCTGCTATGCTTTGGGCGTCGGAGGTGCTCGTCATGAAGCTCTTCGTCTCCCTTCTCTTTCTGGCAACCGCAACAGCGGGATTGGCGCAGAACCAGGCTCCTGGAGTCGCTGTCCTTTCGCAGAGCCAGGTAACGGTCACCGATCCTGCCGGACAGACTTCGCCGCAGCAGATCGAGGCGCTGAAGGCGAAGGTGCAGGCAGAGATGTCCGTGCTGGCGCAGCCGTCACAGGCTGGATGCCCGCTCATGATGACCAGTGCACATCTGAACTGGCCGGCGAGCTATCTGCCGGTGACGAGCGCCGAGAAGGTCACCGAACCGAACCTGGCTCTGAACTTCCAGAACCGAACCGGCAAGGCGATCCAGGCCGTAACCATCACAGCGGGGTTCCTCGGCAAACAGAGCATCTATCAGCTGGATGCAAGCGCGTTCGATCTCCAACTAACGTTCTCGGGCGTGGACGCGGCGGACAAGGCGGCCGAACAGCTGCGGGAGATTCGTCTTCCGGAGAAGATGCATGCCTATGGCGTGACCCGCGTTTCTCTGGACCAGGTCATGTTTGCCGACGGCAGCTTCTGGATGGCGTTCCAACACAACAATTGCAGCCTGGATGTGAAGGGCAGCACGGAGCGCGTCGAGGCGAGATAGCCGCTAGGTTTCCCGCGCCCTTTCGACAGCGCGCACTACGGCCTTCGCCTTATTGAGGCTTTCTTCGTGCTCGTTTGCGGGAACCGAGTCAGCCACGATGCCCGCTCCCGCCTGGATGTATCCTTTGCGGCCCTCGACGAGCAGGGTGCGGATAGCGATACACGAGGTGAGGTTGCCGGAGTAGTCGGCGTACAGCACCGTCCCGCCGTAAATCCCGCGGCGCGTCGGCTCCAGTTCTTCGATGATCTCCATGGCGCGAATTTTGGGCGCGCCAGAGAGGGTTCCAGCCGGAAAACACGATCGCAGCGCGTCCACGGCGCTGAGTCCCGGCTTCAGTTGGCCTTCGATGTTGCTGACCAGATGCATCACGTGGGAGTAGCGCTCGACCGACATCAGATTTGTCACCTTCACGGTGCCATATTCGCTCACCCGGCCCACGTCGTTGCGCCCCAGGTCGACCAGCATCACGTGCTCGGCGCGCTCTTTTTCGTCGGTGAGCATTTCGCGTTCGGCGGCCAGATCAGCTGCTTCCGAGGCGCCGCGCGGGCGCGTTCCGGCAATCGGGCGGTACTCGATGCGTCGGCCTTCCACGCGAACTAACAGCTCGGGCGACGAGCCGACGATGTGAGTGGTTTCTTCCTTCTTCGCATCGATTTTTGCCCCCGCCGCCTTCCGCCCGAAGCGAAGGAAATACATATAGGGCGAAGGATTGACGATACGCAGGGCGCGGTAGACGGAGAACGGGTCGACGCCTGGCTCCAGATCAAGCCGCTGCGAGAGGACAACCTGAAAGATGTCGCCGGCGGCGATGTACTCTTTCGCGCGCTCCACAGCCTTGAGGAAAGCCGGTTTCCTTGTGCGCGAAGTGAGCCGCAGCTTGCCGGTAGGTTTCCTTGCCGGCAGCTTCGGAAGCGGCTGAGCGAGACGCTTTTCCAGCCGATCCAAACGGCGTAGCGCATCGGCATAAGCGGCCTGCGGCTTGTGGCGACGCAGGTCGGCCGTCACGATGAGCAGGATCTCCTTCTTCACGTGATCGAAGGCGAGCACCTCATCGAAAAACATGAGGCAAGCGTCGGGGAGGCCGAGGTCGTTGGCGGTCTCCTGGGGCAGGCGCTCGATCTGGCGGACGACATCGTAAGAAAAGAACCCCACTGCGCCGGCAGTGAAGGGCGGAAGGCCTCGGATGCGCGCAGGAGAATGGCCGTCAAGGGCGTCGCGGAGAAGCGCAAAAACGTCGCCGGTGATTTTCCGCGTCTTGCCGTGCTCGGTCAGCTCGATTTCCGTTCCGTGCGAAACGATGCGGCGGCTGGGACGGATGCCGATGTAGGTATAGCGGCCGAGGCGCTCGCCGCCCTCGACGGATTCGAGCAGAAAGCATTCGGGCTCGGCGGCTGCGACGCGAAGGAAAGCGGATACCGGCGTTTCGAGGTCGGCGGTGAGGGTGCGGTAGAGCGGGACGAGCGAATGCGAGCGGGCGAGCCGCAGGAATTCGGCGCGTTCGGGATGAGAAGGCCGCATGAAAAACAAGGGTACAGGCTGGAGTGTGCAGGGTACAGGGGAGGCAAGGCGTCAGGGTTCGGGTTCGGGGGAGGCGCGCAGACGTCGATCGCGGTGAGGTCGCGGGCCGTGAAACGCGGCTGCCGGATGCCGTGCTCGGTGTGGTCCGCGGTTTGCAGAGAGATGTGAATCCACTCGTGCAGCAGGACGCGGGCGATGGCGGTGTCCATGGCTTCGACGCGCAGATCATCACTTATCCCCAGGGTCATGGGATCGAGAAGCTGGGCGATGCGAGCGCAGTCGATGAAGACGAATGGTTGAATGCGGGGCTGGATGTGTCCCGGGGATTGGTAAACCCAGCCGAGGGCCGCGCCAGGAGCGAGGGGACGCCAGGCCTGTCGTGGCTGATCGCAACGGCCTTCGAGGTGTACGACGATGACGCCAGAAGCGCCGGGGTCGACGCTGTGCTCGCCGGCCACGATCATGCGGGCCGAGGCCGGGAGCTGATTGGCGGAATTCGCCTGCGTCAGCTCGTGGTGCAGGGCGTCGAAGAACGGCGACCAGAACGGCGCTTTCACGGCAGGATCGGTATAAAAGACGATGACAGGACCATCGGGAAGGCAGTTAGCACCGGCTGCCGGACACGCTGCGATGGTGGCCGCTTGCAGCGACACTGCACACAGGGATCCCGTGAGGATCCAGGCAAGCGACAGGGCTAAGGCGAAGCGACGTGGCTTCATGGGACGAACACGGCCCGCTGATGATTATCTCCCTAATGCAGTGTTTTATGGTCACGATCTGTTGAAGAAACGAAAGAAGAACCGGACGGCAGGAACAATCGCCGCAACGAACGACAGGGAAGAGGTGGTCATGGCAGCGGGTCGGGCGGCGATGATATGCGTGGAATTGAATCGACAGCGGGGAAGGATCCAGGATGACACAAAAGAATCGGTCGGTGCCGACGGATACGATGCTGGCGCACGTGGTTTATGCCGACGTAGGGAAGGCGGTCGCGTGGCTCGAGCACGCGTTTGGGTTCCAGGAGCAGCTTCGCTACGGAGATGGGCCGAGTGGCGCGCAGATGTATGCGGGCAGGGCCCTGATCATGGTGAGGCGGCAGCGCGACGGTGAGCGGACGCCGCGCGAGGCCGGGTTCGGGACGCAGTCGCTCACGATTTTTGTCGACGATGTGGACGGCCACTGCGCACGCGCGAAGGCGGCGGGAGCAAAAATTGTGGAGGAGCCGCACGAGACCGCGTACGGCGAGTATCAGTACGCGGCGGTCGACCTGGACGGGCACCACTGGCTGTTTTCGCGGCACGCGAAGGATGTGGCGCCGGAAGACTGGGGCGCGACCAGCCGTCCAGGCAGCGACGTTCCGCGCACGTGAACCTCGCGTGAAGATTCGGCGCGACAGTGCCGGAGACAGGGATGGCGCGAATCGCCCGCGCTCCGGCTTCATCCAACCTGCGGGGACTAATTCTTACCGCAGAGGTATGCATGGAATACAACACTTTGGGTCATACGGGAATTCTTGTCTCGGAGCTTTGCCTGGGGACGATGACCTTCGCGAACGCGGGGGGCATGTGGAAGGCGATCAGCGGCGTGGAGCAGAACCTGGCCGATGAGTTGGTGAAGCGGTCGGTCGATGCCGGCGTCAATTTCATCGACACGGCGGATGTATACAGCAACGGCGAATCGGAGAAGGCTCTGGCGCAGGCGATCGCCAACCTGGGGCTCGCGCGCAAGGACATGATCATCGCGACCAAAGCCTACGGCCGCACCGGGCCGGGGCGGAACGACATCGGCGCATCGCGCGGGCACATCCTGCAGGCGGTCGAGGCGTCGCTCCAGCGGCTGCGCACGGACTACATCGATCTGTATCAGATTCACGCGTGGGATACCGTCACTCCCGTTGAAGAAACGCTGCGCGCGCTGAACACGCTGGTGGAGCAAGGCAAGGTGCGCTATGTGGGCGTTTCCAACTGGCATGCATGGCAGATCATGAAGGCGTTGGGGATTTCCGAGGCGAAGAACTTCGTTCGCTTCGACACGCCGCAGGCTTACTACTCCATCGCGGGGCGGGATCTCGAGCGGGAGATTGTGCCGCTACTCGAGGATCAACAAGTGGGACTTCTGGTGTGGAGTCCGCTGGCTGGCGGTCTGCTCTCGGGCAAGTATTCGCGCGAGAACCAGAAGCCGGAAAATTCGCGGCGCTCGGAGTTCGACTTTCCGATTGTCGATAAGGAGCGGACGTGGCGAATTCTGGATGTGCTGCGGCCGATCGCGGAGGCGCACCAGACCGGTGTGGCGACCGTGGCGCTGGCCTGGATTCTGGCGAAGCCATTTGTGACATCGGTGATTATTGGCGCCAAACGCGTCGACCAGCTCGATCAGAATCTGGCCGCCGTGAATGTGAAACTGAGCGAGGAAGAGACGAAGCGGCTCGATGAGGTGAGCGCGCTGCCCCCGGAGTATCCGGGATGGATGGTGCCGTTCCAGAACATCAACCGGTTGGCGGATGTGCCGCGGTTCTGAACGACGAACTTCGGATCGAAAGGAAAGGCCCGGTTTTTAGAAAGAGAGCCGGGCCTTTTTTGTGCGGAGAGGAGCGGGGCTACTTCTTCGGCACGCGCAGGTCGCCGCCAGTCATCTGTTTGGGCTCAGCGAGGTCGAGCAGCGCGAGGATGGTCGGCGAAATGTCGCGCAGCGAACCCTCGGGCCGCAGCGTGAAATGTGGGGCGTCCTCGCTGACGTAAATGAAGGGCACGGGGTTGGTGGTATGCGCGGTGTGCGGGCCGCCGGTGCCGGGGTCGACCATAAGCTCGGCGTTGCCGTGGTCGGCGGTGATGAGCCACGCGCCGCCGCCGCGCTGCTTCATGGCCTGGTAGATGCGGCCGAGACAGGCGTCAACGGTTTCGACCGCCTTGATCGTGGGCTCAAGCTTACCGGAGTGGCCGACCATGTCGGCATTCGCGAAATTGACGACCACGACGTCGAAGGCGCGGTCGTTGATGGCCTTGACGACGGTATCGGCGATTCCGGCCGCGGACATTTCCGGCGCGAGATCGTACGTGGCGACCTTCTGCGATGGAATAAGGATGCGATCTTCGCCCGGGAAGGGCGTCTCAATGCCGCCGTTGAAGAAGTAGGTGACGTGGGCGTACTTCTCCGTCTCGGCCACGCGCAGATTACGGAGATTGGCCTGAGCCATCATGTTGGCGAGCAGGTTCTCCATCGACTCCGACGGAATGATGACGGGCAGGGTGAAGTGTTTGTCGTACTGCGTCATGCAGACGTAGTGGAGGTTGGACGGTATTTCCGTGCGCGGGATGGTGGCGTCGAGTTCCTCCCAGGATGGCAGCTCGCGTCCGCTTTCCTTGCTGAGGCCGCTGTTCCGGGCCAGCACTCGCGTGATCTGGCGGGCACGGTCCGCGCGGTAGTTGAACATGATGCAGACGTCTTCGTCGCGAATCACGCCGTTCGGCCGGCCGTGGTCATCTGTAACAACGAAAGGCACAATAAACTCGTCGGTGATGCCGTTGTTGTACGACTCCTTGATGCGGGCGACGGCATCTTTGTGCGCGCCGCCTTCGGCCACGCCTTTCACCATAGCGTCGAAGGCTTTCTTCTCGCGCTCCCAGCGGCGGTCGCGATCCATCGCGTAATAGCGGCCGGAGACCGAAGCGAGCTTGCCACCGAATTCGCGCATTTTCTGCTCGAGGGCGGCAATGTAGCCGGCGCCGCTGGTAGGCAGCGTGTCGCGCCCATCCATGAAAGCGTGAACGGAAACTTTATCGACGCCCTGCTGCTTCGCGGCTTTGAGCAGCGCGTAAAGATGCTCCTGGTGCGAGTGGACGCCGCCATCGGACACCAGCCCGAAGAGATGGAGCTGCGTTTTGCGCGCCTTCTCGAGCGCGTCGACAATAACAGGATGGGTGAAAAACGCGCCGCTGGCGATGAGCGCGTCGATGCGGGTGATGTCCATCTGGACGATGCGGCCGGCGCCAATGTTCAGGTGGCCGACTTCGCTGTTGCCCATCTGCCCATCGGGCAAGCCGACGAAGTGGTCCGAAGCATGGAGCAGAGTGTTGGGAAATTCCTGGAGAAGCTTGTCGTATACAGGCTTGCGGGCCAGCGCGATGGCGTTGTTTTCAATCTGTGGGCGATAGCCCCATCCATCAAGAATGGTGAGAACGACGGGCTTGGAAACCGGCACAAAATCTCCTCTGAGCAACTTCAAAACTACACGCGCAAAACTTCACGCTCAAAAATGCGGGCTTATCGTCGAGCGCACGAAAATGCGGAGCCGCAGCTCCGCATTTTCCCCGCCCTCCAGGTTATTGATGCGGCGCGAGCTGCGGATGTTCGTCGTGATAGACCCTCGCAGCTGCGTCAATCTCATCTTTGTGGCGGCGCATCACCTCAAACATCACCTGCTGGCCCAGCTCAGCCGCGGCCTGTCGGCCATCATCAATGACGGCGGGCATGACGGCAACCATGTGCTGACCGGCGGGCGACTGATAGAAAGCGATGATGGCAGCCGCGTCCTCCGTGGAGAGGCGCTGCTGGAACGCCCGCACCATGGCGCCCTCGTAATCCGCTGTGCCGAGGCGGCGCTCGATATCTTCGACCACATCGGCCGGCATATAAGGCATCATCTCCTTCAGGTGTGGCACCATGCCGTCGAGCATTTCGCGGCGAAGCGTGTCACTCCCGGTGATCGAGAGGATTTGGTACACCTGCGCCGGAGTGACGGGATGGGCGGGCGGCGGATTCTCGCTGGTCCCAGCGGCTGCTGTGTTCGCGCCGTTTCCCGGATTTGCAGTAGTGGTGGCAGCCATGAGCGGCAAGGCAACCAATAGAAGCGACCCCGCTACAATGAGTCCTCCTGATTTGCGCATATCGAGCCCCCTTGACATTCCACCGCGACCGCAACAGTGCGGCAGCGGATACGACGTCTCGACGTGGAGACACGAGTTGCGATGGCCAACGCCAGGCACTGCGGCAATCGCAGCGTCATGGCGTCAGCGAGGCGATTAAACCCTTCTAATCTCCGTAATTCACGGCCTCAAGGCCGAGGAACTCCGCACCCTGTCCCAGCTCTTCTTCAATGCGCAGCAGCTGGTTGTATTTGGAGATGCGGTCGGTACGCGAGGCCGAGCCGGTTTTGATCTGGCCAACGCCGGTGGCGACCGCGAAATCGGCGATGAAAGTATCTTCGGTTTCGCCACTGCGATGCGAAATCACCGAGGTGTAGCCGTAACGACGGCCCAGGTCGATGGCTTCGAAAGTCTCCGTGACGGTGCCAATCTGGTTCAGCTTAATAAGGATTGAGTTCGCCACGCCTTCTTCAATCCCCTTCTGGATCAGGTCGGTGTTGGTGACGAAGATGTCGTCGCCCACGAGCTGAACCTTCTGGCCCAGTTCCCGGGTGAGAATCTTCCACCCTGCCCAGTCGTTTTCGGCGAGCCCGTCTTCGAGAGAGACGATGGGGTATTGGCGGATCCAGTCGGCGTAGAAGGCCACCATTTCTTCGCTGGTCTTCTCGCTCTTGTCGGACTTCTTGAAAACGTACCTGTTCTTCTCCGCGTCGAAGAACTCGCTCGAGGCCGGATCGAGCGCGATGGCCACTTCCTCGCCCGCCTTGTATCCGGCAAGCTGGATCGCCTCGAGAATGACCTCGATGGCTTCGGTGTTCGACTTGAGCGACGGGGCGAATCCGCCTTCGTCGCCGACCGCCGTGTTGTAACCCTTCTTCTTCAGAACGCCCTTCAACGTATGAAAGACTTCGACGCCCCAGCGCAAGGCGTCAGAGAAGCGCTCCGCGCCGACCGGCATGACCATAAATTCCTGAAAGTCGACGTTGTTGTCGGCATGCGCGCCGCCGTTGAGGATGTTCATCATCGGGGTGGGCAGAATGGAAGCGTTGGCGCCGCCGAGATACCGATAGAGCGGCAGGCCCAGCTCGCCGGCCGAGGCGCGGGCAGCCGCCATTGAAACCGCCAGGATGGCATTGGCGCCCAGACGACCTTTATTGTCCGAGCCGTCGAGCGCAATCATCGTCGCGTCCAGCAGGCGCTGGTTCGTCGCGTCCATGCCCTTCAGTTCGGGAGCAATGATGCTCTCGATGTTGTCGACGGCCTTGAGTACGCCTTTTCCGAGATAGTGCGTTTTGTCGCCGTCGCGCAGCTCCACGGCCTCATGCTCGCCGGTGGATGCGCCGCTCGGCACAATGGCGCGTCCGATCGAACCGCTCTCGAGGACAACGTCGGCTTCCACCGTGGGGTTTCCACGCGAGTCCAGAACTTCACGCGCGCGAATGGCAGCAATTTCCGTCATTTTGTTCCTCGTAATCTTATGTTGCAGGCGATCTTTCAGTTTGAGCCGCCGATCCACGCGAATTTCTTCTCCGGTGGACGTGCCGATTGCTTCCAACAAGGTCATAGCTGACCTGCTTTCTTCGTTCTGATGGAGGGTTCAACGCAAATTCTAACAAAGGGAAATCAACAGGAACGGTGATAGCCGTCACGGAAAAACATTTGCGGAGACGCGGGCGCGAGAGCGCTACAGGCCAAAGTGCGAAGAATTGCTACGGATTCGGTGCAATTCCGCCAGCCGCGTGGTTTGTGAAGCCTTTCAGAATGAGCTCGCGCCCCGATTGATGGATATCTTCGGCGCTGGCGGAACGGCGTGAATGGAAACGCTCTGCTGCCGGGAGTACCGTTACTTCGGGACTTCCGCAAAAGCGGTACCGTGACGTTCAGCATGCGGTCGCCGGCCAGCGACTTAAGATCCTGATTCCGGAGCTGAATTTAACCGCCGCACGACGTTACCTCCCGCGTCGGTAAGAGCCGGTTGTTGCGGCGCTGGACGGAGGCGCCAAATGGCGATCACGATCTCGACACTGGGCGCATGATGCAGACTCTCGCAGATGCCTTCAGCCAGGCCATGAACGATGGCTACGCCGGCCTGTGGGCCTCCGGCGATATGACCTGGGAGATCGGCGGAGACAAAGATTTCTCGAGGCTTCTTGAATATGAGTGGCGCCTCGAGGAGTTTTTTCGCGTACACCCGGAAATGGGCGGCATCTGCCAGTACCACGCCAGCACTTTGCCCCCGGAAATGATGAAGCAGGGACTGCTGGCGCATCCCACGCTCTTTGTGAACGAAACGCTCTCGCTGATGAATCCGCATTACGTCCGCCAGGAGGCGTTCAGGCCGGAAATGGAGCGGAATCCAAAGCTCGAGTCGGCGCTGACCCGGCTATTGCAGCCCCAGTGGTCGGACTAGGGCGTCCCTCGGCCTCCGCTTGCAACCAGAAGCCCATCGCATCCAATATGGTGGTGGCTGCCGAGGTTGTGCCATGCAACGCCGGATTATCAGTTTCCTGCTCCTGCTTCTTGCCGCTGGATTGTTCGCCGCCCGGCTTCACGCTCAGGATTCGGACGCCGACCCTCTTACCGAGGATGAGGTCCAGCAAATTCGCGATAGCAAGACCAATCCCAACGAGCGCGTCAAGCTCTACATGAAATTCATCGACCAGCGGCTGGACGCGATCAAACAACTGGCCGGTCCCGGCAAGAGCCGGAACGAGAAGGATCAGATTCACGACAAGCTCGATGAGTTCACGCATCTCTGCGATGAACTGCAGGACAACCTCGACACGTACGACGAAGCGCACGCCGACATTCGCAAGTCGCTGAAGGAATTGCTGGCGGACTCGGCGAAATGGCCGCAGGAGCTCAGCGCCGCCGGATCGGATCCGAACTACGACTTCTCGCGCAAGACGGCGATGGAAGCGGCACACAGCGCCGCCGACGAGGCACACCAGATGTCGATCGAGCAGGAGGTCTACTTCGACGTGAACAAAAAGGCGCGAGGCACCAACGGCAACGGCCCAAGCTAACGCGGCGTTCCCAAAACAGCTGCATAAAACATCGTCCTGAGCTAAGGTTCACAAAAAAGATCCCGCCGCCCTCGATGACACAGAACATCTACGACAATCCTGACTTTTTCGAGGAATACAGCGGGATGGATCGTTCGCTGCATGGTCTCGCCGGCGCGCCGGAGTGGCCCTCCCTGCGATCCATGCTTCACGACTTATACGGAGCAAGGGTCCTAGACCTCGGTTGCGGATTCGGCTGGTTCACTCGATGGGCGCGTGAGCAGGGCGCGCAAAGCGTTCTCGCCGTCGATGTCTCGGAAAGGATGCTTGAGCGTGCGAGGGAGACGACCTCCGACGATGCAATCGTCTACCGCAAACTCGATCTCGAGACGATCGAGTTACTGGAAGCCGAGTTCGATCTGGTATTCAGCTCGCTCGCCCTGCATTATGTCGAAAATCTGGACGGCGTTTTCAGCTCCGTTTACCGCGCTCTGGTCGCTGGCGGCTCGTTCGTTTTCTCGACCGAACATCCGCTCTATACCGCGCCACGCCGCCCCGAGTGGCTGACCCACAGCGACGGATCCCGCAACTGGCCGGTCGACCAATACCTGGCGGAGGGGCCGCGAGTGACGAACTGGCTCACCACGGGAGTCATCAAACAGCATCGGACGATCGCCACGACCGTCAATGGGCTGGTCCGCTCCAGCTTCGCGCTCCAACACCTTGAAGAGTGGGGTCCGGACAACGCCCAAATCTCTGCTCATCCGGAATGGGCGGAGCATCAGGACCGGCCCGTGTTCCTCTTGGTCTCGGCCACCAAACAAGGTTAGCTACCGAAGCCGCGACGGCCCCGGGAGCTTCCTCGCTGCCGCCGCGCGCCCCCCGTAATCAAGCATGATTCGACAAAAACGCTGGCGACCTCCAGAGTCCCATTGTCATAGAATTGCGCCATATATCTCCGCACAAGCAATAGAAATCGGTGTAATGGTGGCCTCAGAACAACAGCAAACTGTCACGCCCTCCCCGGGCGGAGCTGCGAGCAGGATCTTCGGCATTGGCGAGATGGCCGAGCTGACCCGCGCGTTCGACTGGAGCCGCACCTCCACAGGTCCCATCGATCGCTGGCCCGAGGCATTGCTGAACACCGTCAATACCCTGTTGAACTCCCGCCATCCCATGTTCCTTTGGTGGGGCGAAGAACTGGTCCAGTTTTATAACGATGCTTACCGGCCCAGCCTCGGCGAGGGCAAGCATCCAACCGCTCTCGGGCAAAAGGGTGAGGATTGCTGGCCTGAGATCTGGCCCATCATCTTCCCCCAGATTGAAGCCGTCATGACACGGGGCGAGGCAAGCTGGCATGAGAATCAGCTCGTGCCAATTTATCGAAACGGCAGACTCGAAGACGTCTACTGGACCTACGGCTACAGTCCCATCTACACGTCGACCGGCGAAATCGGTGGCACTCTGGTCGTCTGCACCGAGACGACAAATGCCGTTCTTGCGAAGGACCAGCAGCAGCGGGAAATGGAGCGGCTCGCCGATCTCTTTGATCAGGCGCCTGCATTCTTTGCGGTGCTGAGCGGACCCAATTTCGTCTTTGAGATGATTAACGGCCCTTATCAGCAACTGGTCGGCCATCGAAGCGTCCTCGGCAAATCGGTACGTGAAGCCGTTCCGGAAGCCGAAGAACAGGGCTTTCTCAAATTGCTCGATGAGGTGTATCGCACCGGTAAGGCCTATGTCGGACGTGGCCTTCCCATTCAGCTGGTTCGTACACCCGATCATCCCCCTGAACTGCGATACCTGGATTTTGTCTATCAGCCGAAGCTGGAACCGGATGGATCCATTTCCGGCGTCATCGTGCTCGGCGTCGACGTGACCGACGCCAGAAGGTCGGAACAGATTCTCCTTCAGTCCGAAAAGCTGAACGCCGTCGGTCGCCTGGCCAGCTCCATCGCCCACGAAATCAACAATCCCCTCGAAGCAGTCACGAACCTTATCTATCTGGCGCGGAGCGCCGCTGTGAATCCACAGGCCATGCAGTACCTGGAGACTGCAGAGGTTGAATTGCGCCGCGTCTCCGCGATCGCCAACCAGACATTGCGATTTCACCGGCAAGCGACCAACCCGGAGCCGGTTACCGCTGCCAGCCTCATCGATGCCACCCTCCCGCTCTACCAGGGCAGAATCTCGAACGCCCGCGTCAGGGTTGAGCGGCGTGATCGCGCGCGCCGCCCGGTGACCTGTCTTGCCGGTGAGATTCGACAGGTGTTGAGCAACCTCATCGGCAACGCGATCGATGCCATGTCCGAAGGAGAACGGCGCCTCTACCTGCGCAGCCGGGAAAGCACCGATTGGCAAACAGGGCGAAGCGGGGTCACCCTCACCGTCGCGGATACGGGTTCGGGAATGTCCGCCGATACCCTCGCCCACATCTTCGAGCCCTTCTTTACCACCAAAGGCAGCAAGGGCACAGGCCTGGGGCTATGGATCAGCCGGGAAATCGTCGACCGCAACCACGGATCGCTCAAAGTGAAATCCCGCCGTGCCGCGCAATCTTCAGGAACCGTCTTTACGCTCTTTCTGCCGTGCGAGAACCGACCCGGCGAAGGTACTCGATAAGGCTTATCGGCGCGGCCCACCCTAATCCATCTTTCTTCCCGAGACCTGCGCCTCTTCACCAAAGGTTGCTGGCTACTGGCTGCCGCGCCGCACGAAGCGCGCCAGTCTGACTAAGTAGATCAGCAGATTCGCGCCGCAGACGGCCACAGCGCAGCCGATGATCACGCTAACGGAAATTCTGGGGTAGACGATGGCGTCGAGGTAGTGGACGAAAAAGTCGCCGGTATAGGAATGCATTCCGGCGGCGGACTCGAAGCGCTGCTCGAGCGTGGTCAGCGGACAAGACCACGGTCCAACTTCGGCGATGATGCCCCACACAATAGACGCGATGTGCAAGCCGGTGAGCCACGGACGGCCGCGCGTGACCAGCGTGCCGAAAATGACCCAGACGATCCAGGCGAGATGGAAGGCAAGAACCAGCGCTGCCAGCAGCTTCACAGGGAGAGGATAGGCCGAGGCGCAACAGAGAGCGAACCCGGAAGCAGGCTGCGGAAGATGGCGGCCAGGGCGCGAATCGGCGTCGCTCGCTTACACTGTGACAGGAAAATGTTTTATCGCACCGATGATTTAAGAATCCGCGGCACAAGGGTCGTTTTGCCGCCGGTGTTCCTTGAAGAGGAAATGCCGGTGACCGAAGCGGCGTCGGCAACCGTGTTCCACGCGCGTCATGAGATCGTGGACATTCTGCAGGGGCGCGATCATCGGCTGCTGGTGGTCGCGGGACCATGCTCGATCCACGATCCAACAGCAGCGCGCGAGTATGCGCGGCGGCTGAAAGACACGATGGCGGAGTTTGCCCAGGATTTGCGCATCGTGATGCGCGTCTATTTTGAGAAACCGCGAACAACGCTCGGCTGGAAAGGGCTCATCAACGATCCGTTTCTGGATGAGTCGTTCAGGATCAACGATGGGCTGCGCCTGGCCCGCAAGCTGTTGCTGGATCTGGCGGAAATGGGCGTTCCGGCAGGCACCGAGTTCCTGGATATGATTTCGCCGCAGTATCTGGCGGAGCTGGTGAGCTGGGGCGCAATCGGTGCGCGCACCATCGAGAGCCAGGGTCATCGCGAGCTGGCGTCAGGTTTGTCGTGTCCGGTGGGATTCAAGAACGGAACGTCGGGCAATGTGCAGATTGCAATCGAGGCGATTCTTTCGGCGAGCCATCCACACACGTTTCTCGGCCATTCGAAATACGGGCAGTCGGCGATTCTCTTCACGGCGGGCAACGCTGACTGCCACATCATTTTGCGCGGCGGACGGCAGACGGTGAACTACGACGCGAAGTCAGTGGACGAAACCTGCCGGCTGCTGGAGGCATCGGGATTGCCGGCGCGAGTGATGATCGACTGCAGCCACGCCAACAGCGGGAAAGATCACCGGAAACAGCCTGGAGTCTGCCGCGATGTGGCGAGGCAAATTGCGGCCGGCGATCGGCGGATCGTCGGCGTGATGCTGGAGAGCAATCTGGTCGGGGGGGCGCAAAAGCTGGTTCCAGGGCAGGAGCTGGTCTACGGACAGAGCATCACCGACGCATGTATCGGCTGGGATGAGACCAGGGTTTTGCTGGGCGAGCTCGCGAGCGCTGTGCGCAAAGGACGCGCCGCGCAGACCGGAAAGACTCCAGCGCCGGAGCCAGTGGCAACAGCGAAGTAGAAGGGACCTTCTTTGTCACGATTCGCGGAACCGATGGCGCGGCTGATCGAGGAATTGCGCAAGCTGCCTGGGATTGGAAACAAATCCGCGCAGCGGCTGGCGTTTTACATTCTGCGTTCGGAGGATGGGGACGCCGAAGCGCTGTCGGCGGCGATTCGCGAGGTAAAGGAGCGGCTGCGGCTCTGCTCCATCTGCAACAACATCACCGATGTGGATCCGTGTCTCTATTGCGCCAGTCCCACACGCAACCAGCGGCTGGTGTGTGTGGTCGAAGAACCCACCAACATTGGAACCATCGAAAAGACGCGGTCGTGGAATGGCGTGTTTCACGTGCTGCATGGAACACTTTCGCCGCTGCATGGGGTTGGGCCGGAACATCTTCGCGTGCAGAACCTGGCAGCGCGCGCCAGCCGCGGCGAGCTGGATGAGGTAATTCTCGCGACGTCGCCGACGGTGGAAGGCGAAGCAACGGCGAGCTGGCTGGCCGATCTTCTGCGCAGCTCAGGCGTGCGCATCACCCGCATCGCAACCGGCGTGCCGGCAGGCAGCGACATTGAATACGCCGACGAAGTGACGATGACGCGCGCGCTCGAAGGCCGGCGCGAGATCTAGCGTCAGGCGTTGCGCTGTTTGGCGAGGCGCTTCTTTGCTGCCTTCTTTTTCACCAGGCTCGAGCGTTGGGCCTCAGCCACGGTCTTGTCGCCCGCCAGCGATTTAGGGGCGGCGCGTTCCCAGGCCAGCGCCAGGGCTTCGCAGACGCGGTCTTTACTCGCAACTTTGAGGTGGACAAGGGTAGCGCCCTGTTTGCCCCAGGCGCCCTTTACGGGCGTGAACATGTCAGGATCGGCGGCGACTAACGCAGCCTGCTGATCCGGAAAAAGCCTGGCCATTCCGAATGTTTTATCGGGATAGTTCAGGGTCGCGAAGATCTTGCCGCCCACGCGGAAGTCAGGGTGGTGCATGTGCTCGTGCTCTTCGGCGCCAGGCAGGCTGAGGGCGAGACGGCGAAATTCGGCGGGCGTCATGAGGCATGCTCCGCTGCCGCTTTCATTTCTTCGGGCGAAACATCCTTGATGTGGGTGGCGATGAACCACTGGTAGCCGAAGGGGTCTTCGACGCCAGCCATGCGGTCGCCGTAGAACTGGTCGGTGGGCTCGCGGACACTTTTCGCGCCGGCTGCGAGGGCCTGCTTGTAGACGGCGTCGCAGTTTTCGACGTAGAGCAGGAGGCTCGCAGTGGATCCGCCGAAGTGAGCCGGCGAATAGATCTCGCGCTCGGGATGTTCGTCGGCCAGCATCACAACCGAGTCGCCCAGGCGAATTTCGGCGTGCATCAGGCGGCCATCGGGCGCGGGCATGCGCATGATCTCAGTAGCGCCGAGGGCTTTCTTGTAGAAGTCGACAGCCTGGGCCGCGCCGCGGATGTAGAGATACGGCTGAACGCTGTGATAGCCATCGGGAATGGGTTTAGCGGGCGACATTCGGGTTCCTCCATGGAACGAAGACCATTGTGCGCCGTCGTCGCGCAGGGTGGATTGTAAAAAATTGACGTAGCGGGCCGAACATCCTAAACTGACTAGTGAGATGACTAGTCAGCAATCAAAAACAACGACCTGGCAATTACAGGACGCAAAAGCGCGCTTCAGCGAACTGATCGAGACGAGTCTGCGGGAGGGTCCGCAGGTGGTAACGCGGCGCGGAGTCGAGACCGCGGTTGTTGTTCCCATCGAGGAATGGCGGCGGCTAAAGGCGGCGGCGCGGCCAACTTTGAAAGACTGGCTTTTGGCGCCCACGCCGCGGATTGACAATCTGGCCGAACTGATCCCTCCGCGCGGAAGGGTACGCCGCCGCGGAACTGAGATCGAGTAGATGTACCTGCTTGATACGAACGTAGTCTCCGAAATGCGCAAGCCACGGCCGCACGGCGGAGTGATTGCGTGGCTGGACAGCATTTCGAACAAGGAAACCCATATTTGCGCTTTCACTCTGGGCGAATTACAGGCCGGCGCTGAGCGAACTCGGCGGCAGGATCCGGTGAAAGCGGCTGAGATTGACGCCTGGATTGATGCGGTTCCCGCCACCTTCGAAGTTATTCCTCTGGACGCCCCGGTTTTTCGCGAGTGGGCACGGTTGATGGCGGGCAAGTCCGACGATCTGTTCGAAGACGCGATGATTGCAGCCACCGCAAAGGTGAGGGGCCTGACTGTAGCGACCCGAAACGTGAGGCATTTTCAACTGCTCTCGGTACAAGTATTCAATCCCTTTACGTACCGACGTTGATCGAACGGCGCCTCTTCACGCCATCGGGACGTGGTTGAGGTGTTCGCCGGCCATGGCCAGGTAAGCCGACGGCGTCAGCCCGGAGAAGCCCTGGAAGTCGTGGATGAAGTGGGCCTGGTCGTAATAGCCACCGTCGAGCGCGACTTGAACCCAGTCCACCGAATTGCGCCGATGGATGGCTTCGAGGACGCGCTGGAAGCGGCGCACGCGGCAAAAGGCCTTGGGCGCGAGGCCAATCTGGTCGCGGAACAACTCGATGAAGCGGCGCTGGCTCAGGCCGATGCGATCCATCACCCCGGAAACAGTAGCGACGTGAGGCGCACCGCAGATGTGACGGCGGGCGAAGTCGATGGCGGGATGAAGTTCCGGCGGGCGGATGAGTTGCTCGAGCAGGGCGCGTTCGAGCCGCGTGAACATTATGTCGGCAGAGGGCGCGGCAAGCAGCTGTTCGCGGATTTCGCCCGCAATGCCGGGCCACAGGGCGTCGAGCGGCGCCGACAGGTTGGCGATTTCGCCAGCCGGCAACCGGAAGAAGGGGAATGCGCCACCGGGGCGGAACTGAATGCCGACGACGCGGTCTTCGGAAGCAGTATCGATGGCAAAGCAGTGGGTTCGCGCTCCCGTAATTCCGGCAAGTCCGCAGGAGACGAAGCGGGTAGCGTCGTCGGCGTCGTAGAGGCGCATCTCGTCATCGCGGAGATTGAAGACGATGGAAGCTTCGCCGTTGGGCAGCAGACGTTCGCGCTTGTGCGGTTGGGGCGCGCCTTCCGAGTACCAGAAGCAGCGAACCAGCGAAGCGAGCGGCGGCGCCGGGATGTGGAGGCGGTGCATAACTAAGCCTCAAGATTGCCGGAAACCGGGTGCTTCGCGCAAGGCGGCGACAGGCGCTCCGCCGTCACACGGAACGCCTGCCGTTGGGAGGGCCGCTTCTTCAGACGATCAGGGAGAAGATTAAAAGCCGATAGCGGGAGCCAGGTCCTCGCGTTCGCGGATGGCAGCCGGCTTGGGGAGGATGCGGACGGCTCCATGGTCGTCCTGCACAAGGATCATGGTTGCGTAACAGACGCCACAGAGCCAGTAGTGCTCGAGGCGGCGCAGGCGCTTTGCTCCGGGCTCGGTAGCGCCGGCGGAAGCGTCGAAGATATAGATTCGGCCTTCTCTCAGATAGTGCAGAGGCTTGCCGCATCCTGGATTTGCGCAGTTATTCACCACGGGGATGCCGTCCCTTCAACAAGTACAAACAGCGGTGGGAGCGGGCCCGGAACCGCACGCCCAGGTTCAGGATGGAAGGGGAGATCCGGAGGGTGCGGTGAGCTGTGGAACGCCGCACTTTGGACAACCTCTCGCTGAACAGCAACGTATAACCAGCAATTTTGTTCACGCGCCCGAGGGGCGTGCGGTTCCAACTTACACTAATGGGGAAAATACAACCAGTAACTGCCGACCCGGCTATGATTTGTCAGGTTCAGTATCGAGAGTATCCGGTTAAAAGGCGGTTCGTGTCAACATTGAGAGGTGCAAAGACGCGCCAGGAAATGTCGCGCAGCCGACATTCTTCCCGTTTTGGTACTTGTGCCTCACCTTGCCGACGGGGTTAGACAGTCAATTATTGGTGATCCAGTAACATGAAGCGAATCGAACTGGATATGCCAGGCTGCGGTTATTTAGGGCAATTACCGGCCACTCACTTATCGGTCATCAATCTGTACTTATGATCAGCGATATGCAAAAGGAGTTGATCGTTAGGGCCCGTGAGCGATTTCAGTCGAAAATCGCCCGATTTCGAGCGCATAATGGCCGGTCTTAGCGGAGCCGGGATCACGGGGTCAGGCCAAAATGCCGCATCTTCTTTCGTCGTGGAAGGAAATCGGGCAGTACCTGGGCAAGGGCGTTCGCACTGTTCAACGATGGGAACAGGAATTCGGACTGCCGGTGCGGCGCCCGGCTGGCCATTCGCGGCATGCAGTGCTCGCGGTTCCTGCTGAACTGGATGCCTGGGCGCTAACGCGGACGAGAGGGCCGCGTGCTGCGGCGGCGCTATCCCTTCACAAAGAGCTGGCTGAGGCGCGGCAGCAGATCGATGAACTTCGCCGGCGGATGGAATCGATCGAGAGCTTCTGCGCGGAAAATTGCAAGCCGGTGCGCAGAGCTGGGCGACGAGTGAAGGGTCGACCGATCGATGCGAAAAGCCGGACGCCGGATCGCCGATAGAGCGCGCGGCTGATGCCGGTTCAGTTCTTCGTCGGCGTCAGGGCCATAGGTTCGGTGAGGCTGAAGACGAGCATCGAACCCTGCGGAAGGTTCGCGACGGAGGGCTTGCCCATGATCATGTGCGCGGTCACGGCACTCGCTCCAACCAGCGATCCCACGCCCGCACCGACCGGACCGGCAATTTCACCGCCCACGATGGCGCCGGCTCCGGTGCCGGCTCCGTACTCGATCGCGTCCTTCTTATAGTGGGGAGCGGCTTCGATGCCGCCTTCTTCATCGGCGCGCGTGCCGGGAGCTTTGGACTGCACCGCTTCAGCGTAGAGGTGATAGGCCGTGCCGTCGGGAAGCACGATCATCTCCGGACGGAGCCGCAGGGTGGCGTGGGGACCAATATGGTGGCCCTGGGAAACAGCTACGACGCGCCCGCGCATTTCGGCGCCGGCGGGAATGATGACGCGGCCATCCTTATACACATCGCGCTCAACGATGGCCCGGAACGACTCGCCGCGGAGGGTTTCGGCGGTGGAAAGACCGTTGGAGAGCCGCACGCGGATGTTAGTTCCGGACGCCAATTCGTTCGGATCGGAGGGCACGAAGTTGACGATGTCGTCGTCGGCATTCCAGGTGCGTTTGGTCAGGGTAGCGTCAGTCGTGGTCGGGACCGAGGTGACGATGCCGTAGTCGGGATCGCCGGGCTGGGCCGTAGCGGCGGGTCTGGCCGGTACAAAGGGAATCGCCGCTGAGGGCTTCGGTTTCGGGGCGACGGTGGGCATGGGCACGTCTTCGTCGGCCTGGATCGTGTCGTCGGCGGGCGGATGCGAGACGCCGCTCATGCTCTGATCCTGAGTGGGCTGCTGATCCTGAGCGGGCGGGGCAGACTGCGCGAACGCTGCTGAAAGAGAGAGGCAGGAGGCAAGAGCCGCCAGGGTGGCAAACCGGCCGGTCGTGGTCATCATGAGTCTCTCCTAATTTTGTCCGGGCGAAACTGCAGCCCGGCTCTCAAGTGTCGAGTTGAACCCGGATCGCGGCATGAAGTCGCGGCGGGTTGTTGTCTGAAGACGAGCGTATCAAGGTAGCGGGCGGGTGTGCTACAGATTCGCCACGATTTACGAACCACGGCGGTTACCTCGCGAGCGGGCAGCCGTGTTTCGATCAGCTATGGCGGCCGAACCGCCGATTGCGCAGCCACTTGGCGGCGCCGAGAGCGAAGAGCATAAGGCCAAACGGGAGACAGGCAAGCGCAACGATGACGGCGAGCCATCCGGCATTGGTGTGGGGACCCTGACGAGTGATGCCGCCGAAGACGGTGGCAGCAAGGAGCGCGGCCAGTGCACCGGCAACAAGCATGCCGAGGCCGGCGCGCAGCAGGGCGCGGGTGCCATCGTCGGGCTGATCGAGATGCGCGGATCGTACCGGCATTGCGCTATCCAAAGGCCGCGACCAGCATGACCCGCACCACGACGCCGGTGACCGAGACATAGAGCCAGAGGGGAAAAGTGAAGCGGGCGATTTTGCGGTGGGCGGCAAAGCGGCGCGAGAGCGAGAGGTAAAAGGTGACGAGGACCACTGGCAGCGCGACGATGGCGAGGAAGATGTGGCTGATGAGGATGGGCAGATAGGCGTCGTAGTAAACGCGGTTGTGGATGGGATACAGCGTGTCGCCGTGGAGCGCGTGGTTGGCGATGTAGCTCACGAGGAAGAGCGAGCTGAAGACGAAGGCCGTCATCATGCTGGCGCGATGTGCAGCGATGCGGTGGTTGCGGATGAAGTAGTAGCCGACCAGCAGGGCAATGGCGCTGAGCCCGTTGAGCAGTGCGTTGAGGTTGGGCAGGAATGTGTAGTGTACGGCCGCTCGATCGGATGCCGGGTGGACGTAGATGAGCCAGAAGAGGAACAGCGTGGCAACAACGCTGATGGCGATGATGATCGCGATGGGCACCGATGCGGACTGCCGGGGATGGGGGCTAAGCTTCGGGCTGGTCGCGGTCGGCATGTCGGAACCTGGATTCCTGGGTCACTTCGCGCAGAGCATGAGCGCGGTCAGAAGCAGCGGGAGATAGATGACGCTGACCTTGAGCAGGTCGCGGGCGAACATACGGGATTCCGTCTGATTGCGCGCGCGAACGATGCGGCCGAAGCGAATGGTGTAGCCGAGGTAGACAAGGCCGAGCACCACGGCGACGACGGCGTAGATTTTGCTGTCCATGTGAAGCCAGAAAGGCAAAAGGCTGACCGGGATCATGAGCACAGCGTAGGTAAGCGCTTCGAGAGCAGTCGACCATCCGTCGGGCTGGGCGACGGGAAGCATGCGGATGCCCGCGCGGGCGTAGTCGTCGCGATAGAGCCAGGCGATGGACATGAAATGCGGGAACTGCCAGACGAAGAGGATGGCGAAGAGCGCGATGCCCTGCCACTCGATGACCCCGCGCGCCGCAGTCCAGCCAAGCAGAGGCGGCATAGCTCCAGGAAACGCGCCAACGAAAGTAGCCAGCGTGGTGACGCGCTTGAGCGGCGTATACACCGCGACGTAGAGGAAGGCGGTCAACAGCGTGAGGCCGCCGGTGATGAGATTGGTTTCGTGCGTGAGCCAGAGGGTTCCGGCGACGATAGCCAGAAGGCCGATGGCGATGCCGTGGGCGAGGCCGATGCGGCCGGTTGCCATGGGGCGGTCGGCGGTCCGGAGCATTTTTGCGTCGGACCGGCGCTCGATAGCCTGGTTAAGCGCGGCGGAGCCGGACGAGACAACGCTGATGCCGATGAGAGTTTCGAGCAATCCTGGCTGGATGCTGCTGATGCCGGAGCGCATGGAGCCGAGGTAGAAGCCCGCCCAGCCCGTGAGGGTGACCATCAGCGTGACGCGCAGCTTGAAAAGCTCTCGGTAGTCGACGAGCAGCGATGCAGTTTCGCCGGCACGCGGAGCATGAAGGTGCGGGGCGTGTTCGGCGGGAACGATGCCTGAGTCGAGACCGGACGAAGCCGAGGTTATCGCCATGGGAATCCTGAGGCGCGGCGTGTGCTGGGATTGGAGAAGAGGACCATAGTTGCAGGGTTTGGAACGAGCGGGGAAAACGGCCTGTCTTCAATGATACAAGGCGCGAACGCAGGCTGCGAACCAGCGGGAGGGCGGGTAAAAGTCTTGGGCAGAGGTCAGACAGCGACGATGCGGAGCCTGATCGGATGGCAGGGACTAGGCGGCTTTCTGGTCCTCAGCCCACATCCAGGCGGTGATTGCCTCGCGGATATTTTCCAGTGCTTCCTTCTCGTCGCGGCCCTGTGAAACGCAGCCGGGCAGAGCGGGACATTCGGCCACAATCCAGCCGTCTTCCGCCTTTTCGAGGGTGACATGAAACAACATCCCAGTGGCACCTGCCCTGAGTTCAGATTAACACCCTACCGCCTGCTTACGGCACGTTGAGCGAACTCGTCGGCACCGGGTGGGGTTCCTCGATGATGCCCTCTTCATGGACCGCATATTCGTCGAGGACAACCGCGATGAGGACGGCCGTGGGAACCGCGACCATGGCGCCGATGATGCCTGCCAGCGACGACCCGATGAGCAGCGCGATGAGGATGGTCAGGCCGGCAAGATCCACCTGGGTGCGCATGATCTTCGGCGTGAGCCAGGTGTTTTCAACCTGAAGATACGCGAAGTAGAAGATCAGAACTCCGGCAACCCGTCCCCAGGAGTCGAGCGCAGCGACCACGACGACGAGCGAAACGGACATGAGCGCTCCCGCGACGGGGACGAGATTGAACAGCCCCATGATGACGCCGAGCGCGTAGGCGTAGCGGACGTGCAGGAAGCGGAAGACGATCGCGCTGCTCACGCCGAGGATGAGCATCAGCGTGCCCTGGCCGAGAAGCCAGCGGCCCATGCGCGCCGAAGCGCGGGCGAGGGTTTGATCCAGACGCAGGCGGCGCTCGACCGGGAACAGGGAGAGGAACCAGGCGTAGGCTTCGTCGCCCTCGATGATGAAGTACACAGTCAGCACAAGGCCGGCGATGACCCGCGCCAGGGTTGCAGCGCCGTTGGTGGCAAAGCGCAGAGCATAGCTGGCGAAGTTCGCGGTCAGGTCCTGCACCTTTTCCTGGAGCGAATCGAGATCGATTTCGCGAAGGATGGGGACCTGCTGGATGCGATTGAAGAGCTGAGGACCGCGCTGGGGCAGCTCAGCGAAGAACTGATGCAGATCGCCGAAGGCAGGGCGCAGCGCGAACGCGAAGAAGACGCCGAGACCGCCGAAGGTGAGCAGAAGGATGAGAAAGACCGCCATGCCACGGCCGGGGTGCCACCTGCCAATGCGCAGCTTCATAACGCCGCGCACCAGGGGCATCAGCACGACAGCGAAAAGAGCGCTGACATAAATGACCACGAGCTCGTCGTGGAGAAGCCAGGCAAAATAGAGCGCGATGCCCACGCCGAAGGTGAACAGCACAATCGTCCGCGGATCCATCGGCTTGCTGGCGGTCATGGGCGCGCTCCCGTCCGGACCTGGCGCGGATGCGCGAGGCCACCATCGCCGGCTTCGGCTTGGAGTTTCCGGATAATCCACTCCGCGACTTCCTCCGGCGAGAGATCGCCAGTCTCGACGGTGAGATGCGCCTGGGCGTACCAGGGAAGGCGGCGGTTCCAGCGCTCAGAAAGGCGCTCGCGATCGGCCAGCACTGGACGCACCGGGCCATCTTCATGTCCGGCGCAGCGGGCCAGCAGAGTTTCCAGAGGAGCTTCGAGAAAGACGAGGAGCGTGTCGGACAAAGAGGAAAGGAACTCGCGGGTAGCGGCCGCTTCGACAGCGCCACCGCCCAGCCCGATGACCAGATGTTCCCCTTTGGCGATGTCGCGAATGGCTGCAGCTTCCTTCTGTCGAAACACGGGCTCGCCCTCGCGTTCGAAGATTTCGGCAATGGTGCAGCCGGCGCGGGCCTCCACAATGCGGTCCGAATCGACGAAGTCCCAGCCGAGGCTGCGGGCAAGGAGCGCGCCCACGGTGGTTTTGCCCGCGCCCATGAAGCCGGTGAGGACAATGCGAGACAGATTTGCCGGATGCGAGCCAGCCTCGTGCATGCTTGTGGTGATTATAAGAATGCGAGGCGGTACAGGCAGCGCTTATTTGCGCGCGGCAGCCGGCGGCTCAGGCTTATCCTGCCCTATGGCCTGCTGGATATGGTCCCACACGGCCGGGCTGGGGTCGTGAATCGGCAGCAGCAGCCGAGCCTGGGAAGCGATGTACTGCAGGTCGCGGACCAGGGCAGCGCAGTTTTCGCAGTTCTTCAGGTGCTCATGGCCGGAGAGATCGGCGTGCGACTCGAACAGTTCGGGAAGAGCGTCCTGGAATTCGGCACAGGTCATGGTTTTATCCATCGCGCGCATCACAATCACGCGATCTGCTCCTTCCGCTGGCCCGTCCGCAGGAGGTCGCGGAGTTTCATCCGCGCCTTGTGGAGCTGAGACTTGCTGTTCCCGATGGAGCAATCGAGCATCTCCGCAATCTCATTATGCTCATACCCTTCCACATCGTGCAGCACAAAAACGAGGCGGTACCCAGGAGGCAGGTTCTCGATGGCGCGTTCCAGCGTCACCCGATCAATGGAGCCGGAGAGCGTAAGGTCGCGTGCGCCAATGTCTTTGCGCGGACCGTCGTCCTGCGAAGGCTCGAGGGTTTCCTCCAGAGATACCTGGGGCAATCCTTTGCGGCGCAGGTGCATCAGCACAACGTTGACGGCCAGGCGATGCAGCCAGGTGGAGAAGGCGGAGTCGCCGCGGAAGGTTCCGATTTTGCGGTAGAGCTGCAGGAAGGCTTCCTGCGTGAGGTCTTCGGCTTCTGCCACATTGCCGAGCATGCGCAGGCACAGCGAGTAGACACGCCGCTTGTGCATCGCGTAAAGCGTCTCAAACGCACGCGCATCTCCCTCGCGGGCTTTGTCGATCGCTTCCTGCTCGCCGGCGATCGGCGGATTGCGCCGGAGATGCTGGGTTGCCGGTCGGGGCTGTGTCGGTCCGGCCATCAGAACAAACCTTTCCTTCGCACTTGTTCCATGATAAGGCGCTCCAGTGGCTCTGCTGCTCGTGATCTTCTGCGCACTCAGGGGCATAAGCAAACTTTTCCGGGAAAAGCAGTATGGCTCTTCGACGCGGTTGTGATGGCGGGGGTTGCTTTGCGCGGGAAGGAAAGGAGTTGCACTCAAAAAGAGGCAATGAAGGGGGCCATCGGGACGCTCGGCGAAGGCGCGCGGCGTCCCGTGCCTGGATGGGTCAGCGGCCGAAGAAGGTGGCGTTCTTTTCCTGGAAGCTCTGCCACTTTTCCGGCAGATCGTCGGCAGCAAAAATGGCCGTTACCGGGCACACCGGCACGCACGCGCCGCAATCGATGCACTCCACCGGATCGATGAAGAGCTGATCGGACTCAGCGTGCTTCGCTTCGTCTTTCTTCGGATGGATGCAATCCACCGGACACGCATCGACGCAGGCGGTGTCCTTGGTGCCGATGCAGGGTTCCGCAATCACATAAGCCATGAATTCCTCTTCGCAGATCGAAGTGACAACGGATCATTCTAGCAGGGGATGACGGCGCGAAAACAAGCGCTGGCATGCGGAGCGATGACTTTCGGAATGGGTAATTAGCGAACGGCCGCCGGCTATTCCGGAGTGCGGTAAAGCAAAGCTAAGCGGTCTGGCTGGAGCGCGCTGCACGCGCGGCGGCGAACTCGGCAGGGGTGGGAATAGGGCTCAGATTGCGGCCGGCGAACATGTCGGAAAACAGCGTCGTCAACTCAGAGTGAATCAGGCCGTTCGACGCCAGGACCTCACTGCTTTTCAGGCGAAACGGCGAGCCGTCGAAGCCGGTGATCTTGCCGCCTGCCTCCATGACCAGCAGCGCGCCGGCGGCCGTGTCCCATGGATTCAGGTAGAACTCCCAGAAGCCATCGAGGCGGCCGCAAGCGGTGTAGGCGAGATCAAGAGCCGCAGAGCCGGCGCGGCGCACACCGTGGGAGCGCAGGGTGAATTCCTGGTAGAAGTGGATGTTGGGGCTGGAGTGGCGCTTGCGGCTGGGAAATCCAGTGGCGAGCAACGCTTCGGCGAGGCGACTCGTTGCCGAGACGTGAATCGGTCGACCGTCGAGCCACGCTCCCTTACCCTTCTCCGCAGAAAAGACGTTGTCACGGGTGGGATCGTAGATGACAGCGGCGATGAGTTCGCCGTCCTGATCGGCGGCCAGGCCGGGAGGGCGATGTTCAAGGCCAAGCGAGACGCAGAAAACCGGAAATCCGTGAGCGAAATTAGTGGTGCCGTCCAGCGGATCCACATACCAGCGGTATTCGCTGTCGATGCGCTGGCGAACGCCCTCTTCGCCGTAGATTCCGTGGCCCGGAAAAATTTCGGTGAGGCGCTCAGTGATCAGCTTCTCCGAGGCCCGATCGGCTTCGGTCACCAGATCGACGTCGCCCTTATATTCGGTGGCAACACCGCGCTCAAAGTAGCCGCGAAGAAGAGCGCCGGCCTCGATGGCAACGGGAGCTGCACGGGAGGCGATCTCAAGCTGGGGAGGAATCCGGTACTGCGATTCCGTGGGGCTCACTGGCGCTCCTCAGCCGCGGGCTGCAGGGTCCGAGGCCGGCGCCGGCCACCGTGTTCGGTGATCGTCCGAATCTGGTTCTTATAGATAAAGAGGTTGGGCTTGCCCTCGCGGGTCAGGCGGATCATCCGGTCGTCGAAGTATTCGATCCATCCGGAGACAACTTCGCCGTCGCTCAGCTTCACATGCACGGGCACCTGGCGGTCGCTGAGCGAGCGCAGATAGAGCGCTTCCTGTCCGGTTTCGCCAGGGGGTGGGGTTTTCTGCCGGCGGCGGGAGGGATGATCAGTCGGCATGGTTGCATTGTATCGGACGCAGCGCAGGCGGCTCGCGATGCTCGGGGGGCTTTCGATCTAGTCCTTCTTGTCGAGCAGAAGCGACGTAAGCATGTGCAGCAGCGCCAGAACAATGGCGCCGATCAGCGCCGCGCCCCAGGTGGCGACGTAGAACCCGGGGACAAAGTTGCCGGCCAGCTTGAGGATGACAGCGTTGATGACCAGGAAGAAAAGGCCGAGCGTCAATATACCCAGAGGAAGCGTGATGAGCTTGAGCAGCAGGCCAAGGGTCATGTTGAGGAAGCCGATGACGATGACGGCGACCAGGGCTGCCCCGATGCTTCGCACATGAAATCCGGGCACGATCCGCGAGGTCACCAGCAGAGCAAATGCAAAGAGCAGCCACTTGAGGAGCAACCGAACCATGCCGTCGAACTCCTTCCACGCCGGGCTTCCCGGGGTCCGACCAGCTTACGCTATGATCCGGCTACGGACAAACATGGCGCGCGTGGTTTACAGGTCGGCGGCGATCGGATTTGCATGCGTGGCTCTGCTGATGACCGCCGCGAGCGGTTTGGCGCAGTCGCCGGAGCCCCTGCCCGACACCCGCGCCCTTATCGAACAGGTCCGCGAGCACCAGCGGCAGTTGCAATCCATCCAGGAAAATTACACGTTCCATGAAACTGATGTGACCCAGGAACTGAATAAAAACGGCAGTGTGAAGAAAACGGAATCTGCGGAATTCGAAATTTTCTTCGTCAACACCCACGAAGTTCGGCGCCTGATTAAAAAAGATGGGAAGGACCTCGATCCGGATCAGCAGAAAAAGGTTCAGGACCAGGTCATGAAGGACATCGACAAAGCCCAGCAAACGCCGGCCGGGCAGTCCCCGCACAAAGATCAGTCCATCAGCGTCAGCCATATCCTGGCGATGGCCGAACTCTCCGCGCCCCGCCGCGTGATGCTCGATGGACGCAGCACCATCGTCTTCGACTTTACCGGCGACCCTCACGCTAAAGCACACAACATCGCTGAGGAAGCCGCTCTCCGCACCTCCGGCACTTTTTGGATCGACGAAAAAGATCGTCAGGTGCGCCGGCTGGTCGCCCAGCTCGACGGCAACGTGCACGCCGGCTTCGGGCTGTTTTCACTGAGCAAGGGCAGCCACCTGACCTTCGATCAGAAGCTGGTGAACAACGAGCTGTGGCTCCCGACAGGCGCTACTATCGGCCTCGTAGCCCACGCCATCGGGGTTATCGGCTTCCGTGCCAACATCCAGGTGACCGACGACGACTACAAAAAGTTCCACGCCGACGCGCAGCAACAAGCCGGCACCACAGTGGCGCCCGGCTCGCCAACTGTGCACTAATCCCCGGCCATATCGATGGAGTTGCCGCCCTGATTCGTCACAGTAGCGGTGACGTGTTCGGTCGTACGGCGTCGATTCGTATCAATTACAGTTACACATCAAGAAGGCCGCCGGTATAATTGCCCGGCGGCCCGCATTTCGCACCCGGCGAGCGGTTACTGAGGCTGTTCGGCCTCGTTGGGCGCCTGGCTGCCCTGATGCCGATGCTCCTGCATCTTCGACTGCATGGTTTCGAACTGCTGCTTCTGCTGGTCGTTCAGGGCTGCTTCCAGCTTCGTGTTCGTGTCCTGCCGAATCGCCATCATCTTGCTCCGGCGATCCTGCTGAGACAGTGACTGATCCTGCCAGAGCGCCTGCATTTTCTGTTGGCGATCCACCAGAAGCGGTTTGATCTGCGACTGCTGATCGGCGCTCAGGTTGAGCGTCTTCGTCAGATGCTCCAGCTGCCGGTCAGGATCCGCGCCGCGCCGATGTCCCTGGCCCCACTGGCCTTGTTGGCCGCTGGGCGGAGCCTGGTCCTGCGCGTTGAGAGCGGCGCTCGCACCAAATGCGAGCAAACCGCCGAGTGCAATTGCGAAAATTTTGTTTCTCATGGGGATTCTTTGTACTTCCTCCTGTTGCTTTCTCGAACCCGCTCCCGAATGCGGTGTTGCGGGTGATCGAGCAAGCCTGCATTGAAGCAGACAGACGAGGATTTCGCGCTCAGGATGCAGCCGAAGAAAGATTTAATGCGCCTCGATGGAGGCCTGATGCAGCGCGATCGGCGGCATGGGAACCGGCGCCGAACGCAGCCCGCAGCCCAACAGATCAGGCGCATGTTCTTCCGCGTTCGGCAGATACGCATAGGCGAAGACCGCTTCATATTCGGTTTCGCCGGGGTAGTTGCAGCGTGCGCAACTGGGCCGGTACTCAATCGCCGGATCGTCCCGCATGGAGACGGTCCAGTCCTCGGATCCTTGCGCCGGAACCGTCAGATAATCCGGATGGTCCGGCGGGGTGGCCGGCTGGTAGGCGAACATCGGCCCGTTTTCGATCAGCGCGTTCACCAGTGCGCCGCCGCGGCCAGCCGAAGCGCGCCACATCCAGCGAATGCCGACCCGCGCATACCAGTGTGTGCTCGACGGCACCGGCATCTCGAGGCGAATGTCCCTGGCCGTTTTGTTGTCGATGTGGAAGGAGAAACCCGGTCCGGCGCTGGACGCTGCATTGGCCATGTAATCGGCCTTAAGGGTGACGCCCGTGCATTGCCGCACATAAGGTCCGGGGTGGCGCTGCGTATCGGCGGAAAACGACCCAATGCTCGCGAGCAGCAGCAACGGTACGGGAAGAAGGTGCAAAAGGCGCAGCATCGGTCGAGTGATTATGGCAGAGCTTGGAGGCGGTTGCTTGCGGCCGCAGAACAGACGCACCAGCGGCGCTAACTGCGTCCCAGGGCGTCGAGGTCGATCGACTCGTACTCCTTGCGTTCGATGCCTTCGCGAATCTCCTGGGGTGTCTTGCCCAGCTTCGTCATTTTGTAAGCGTAGGCTTCCTCAGCGGCGCAGGTGGCGCAGATGGCTCCGTGGGTTCCTTCAAAGCAGCTGTGCAGGCTGGTATGGCCAAGGGCCCGGTCACAGCGGCAATAGCAGGGAAGCTGGTAGAGAACCTCGGGAATCTGAGCAGCCTCTTTGTAAACCTCGACCTGCCACTTCTCGCGAAAGAAGGGTCCGGTGAGCTGGTTCCCGGAGAGGATTGGTGGCAGGGCTTCGCCTTTCGCGGGCGGATCAGGGTGGTAAGCCGGGACGTCCTGCGCGGGATCGGACCATTGCGCGTGGACCGCTGCATCTGGCGCCAGGCTGGCTGGAATGGCATAAGCGGCGACGATCAGCAGGCCGAGGACGAGGCTGAGGAGGATTCGTTTCACGCAGGTCCGTCTCCGGTTTCTATCCTACAAGACGGGGAGCGGGGGAGACTGCGAGCAGAGAATGCTGCGAGAAGGCCGAAAATGACGAAAAAAAACGGCACGAACGTTAATTTGTCCGTGCCGGGAGGCCAGTGACGCAACTTATAAACTCTGTGCCGATCGGGCTCTCGGGCTGCCGTACCGGCTTCAATCCTCTCTACTTCAGATGCCTTTTCCTGCCGATCCGCCGCGATATTTCTCGCCTGTACGGACCCGGAATCACATCCCCAAATCTCCAGAATAGTGTAACCCGGAACACCCTTCGCGGCAAGTCTCTACACAATTTAATATTTTATCGAGCCGCAAACGCTCCCCTTTTGGAACGAAATCCCGGAAAAACCCTTCACTTCACCAGACGAAGATAGCGGACAAAAGTTGCGGTTGAGGCCGGTTTTCCACAGGATCCAGCGCTCGCTAAAGCCGCGGTTTCAGGCATACGAGCTTCCCGCTGGGCCCCGCCGATCAAGGATCAGTCCAGAGAATCGATGCCGGCGGCCAGATCGAAGTCCCGCTCCGTCAGCCCCCCGGCGTCGTGGCTCATCAGCGCCAGGCGCACCTTGTTGTAACGGATATCGATGTCCGGATGGTGCCCGGCGCCCTCGGCCATCTCGGCCACGCTGTTCACGAACTGCATGGCCTCAATGAAGTTGGCGAACGCGAAATGGCGCACCAGCTCGCCGCGTTCAAGGGCCCACTCCGGGATGGCTTTCATTTTTGCTGCGACGACTCGGTCTTCCAGCACGGGCATGGCCAGCTCTCCACGCTGCTGATTTCAGGCTCGTCGTAATCAGACTTTCAGATCTTCGATCGCCCCAGCAAATGATAGCGGAGAGAAGCGGGGATGGCGGGTCATTTCGCCGCGTAAATCTTCCCAGAGGCTGTCCGGCAGGCCCAGAAAGACCTCGACGATGTTCGGATCGAACTGCGTGCCGGCGCATTTTTCCACTTCGGAGCGGGCAATATCGTAGGAGCGGGCTTTGCGGTAGGGCCGGTCGGAAGTGATGGCGTCCACCGTGTCGGCGATCGCGAAAATGCGCGCACCCAGCGGGATCTCGTCCCCCTGCAGGTGGCGCGGATAACCGTTGCCGTCGTAGTGTTCCTGGTGGGAGTAGACGATGTCCGCAGCTTCTTCAAGGAAAGGAATCTTGCGCAGGATCTGGTAGCCGCGTGCGCAGTGCTCGCGCATCACGCGCTGCTCCTCCTGGTCGAGCTTGCCGGGCTTGAGCAGGATGGCGTCAGGAATGGCCATCTTGCCGATGTCGTGCAGGAACGCCCCGCGGGCGATCACCCGGGTCTGCGCCATCTCCACCCCGCAATGGCGGGCCAGCGCGATGGTGTAAGCGGTTACCCGCCGGGAATGACCTTCGGTTTCAGCATCCTTAAGATCGAGCGCATCGCCCAGAGCCTCCAGGGTGATGTCGTAGGAGCGCTCGAGGTCGGCCATGGCCTGGCGCAGCATTTCTGTGCGGGCGGAAACCAACTGCTCCAGATTGTGACGGTAGACCGAGTTCTGCAGCACCAGCTGCCGATAGTCAAGCGCGCGGCGGACGGTGACCAGCAGCTGCTCCTTTTCGAAGGGCTTCAGCAGATAGTCGTAAGCCCCTTTGCGCATCGCGGAGATGGCCACACCCACGTCGTGAATGGCGGTCACCATCACCATGGGCGTATCGGGTTGGGCTTCGCGGATGCGCTCGAGCAGGCCGATGCCGTCGAGGCCGTTCATCACAATGTCGGAGAGGATAAGGTCGTAGGGAGGGTCGTTCTCGAGGTGCTCGATGGCTTCGAGGCCGTTCGAGGCCAGCACAGGAGTGTAGTTGGATTTCTCCAGCATGGCAGCCATGAGCGTGCGAACGTACGGCTCGTCGTCCACGATCAGAATCCGCTCTGACGCCACTACCCCTCCAGCCTGACGGCCGGGCCCAAACCCTGAATTTTGTTCGGGGCCCAAAGAATTCCGCTCTATCGTAGCCTGGCGGATTTGCCAATATGGGACAATTCCCGGAACGTGGAAGCAGGGGGACCAAACAGGGTCACCCCCCTGACTCCGCCACGCTGCCTTTCAATCGCTATATCGGCCCGCAACAACCTGGAGATGAACGCCAACATCCCCGAAAAGCATAGTTTGCGCCAAAAAATACCACCCGCTCCCTCCCCCAAACTGTGTAATTTTGCATCCAAGCTTCGTGTTAACCTTCTCCTGCCGGAGTCTCACCCCAGAGCGGCTCAAAGCATGTTGTTCGAACTCGACCGACACCTCGCGAAAGTCACAACGCGCGCCATGTCCCAGCAGAGCCTCGAAGAAAGGCAGCGGGACATCTACGATAGTCATCGCCATCGCGTCTTCTCCGTCTCCTACTACATGACCGGCAGCGAACTGGACGCCGAAGAGATCCTGCGCGGCGCCTTTGTCCGCGCCTTCACGCAGAATCCGGAGCCGGATCACGCGATCATCGACGGAGCTTTGGTTTTGCAACTGCGGGAGCAGCAGGTTCTAAAGCAGGACCAGCCGCTGCCGCCTCCCACCAACGGCTATCTGCCCGCGCGCAACAATATCCTGCGCACGGAGCTGGAAGAAGCCATCCGCTGCCTGCCCTCGACCGAGCGCATCGTCTTCCTGCTGATGGATGTGGAAGGCTATCCGGCGAGCCGTGTGGCCGAGCTGCTCAACATGAAGAACTCCGATGTGCTTCGCATTGCGCTGACCGCGCGGATGCGGCTGCGCGCCGAGCTGGCCTCGATGGACGACGACCGACGAGAAGCGGCCTGATTGCCGGGCCGGTTCCCCTGGCCTGAAGTCTATTAACTCCCTGATTACGTTTTGCTGGTTTCGAGCTTGCGTGCTTCGCGCTGCGCGCGCCGATTTTTCGCCCAGCCCTCTTTGTTGACCTGTTTGCCCCGCGCCACCGCCAGCGCTTCGGGAGGAACGTCTTTCGTGATCACCGAACCGGCACCGATATAAGAGCCCTCCCCGATCACCACGGGCGCCACCAGGGCGGAATCGCTGCCCACGAAGACGCCGTCGCCGATGATCGTCTTGTGTTTGTTCACGCCATCGTAGTTGCAGGTGATGGTCCCAGCGCCAATGTTCACGCCGCTGCCGATCTCGGCGTCGCCCAGGTAGCTCAGGTGGTTCGCTTTCGATTCTTTGCCCAGATTCGTCTTCTTCAGCTCCACAAAATTGCCGACGTGCGCGCCTTCGCCGATGTGCGTCCCCGGCCGCAGGTGCGCCATCGGCCCGATGTGTGCGCCCTTGTCGATGATCGCGTCGACGACCACGCACGACTGCAGGATGTGCACTCCGTCCGCAACGGTGCTGTTCTCGATGACCGTGTTGGAGCGGATGAGGCAATCGCTGCCCACGCGGGTTTCCCCCAGGAGCTGGGTGAAGGGCTCGATGACGGTATCGGGGCCGACTTCGACGCCCGAGTCGATCATCACCGTCTCCGGCTGGAAGATGGTGACGCCGGCATCCATCAGCCGATTGGCGTTGGCCAGGCGCAGCTCGCGATCGAGCTTCATCATCTCGGCGATCGTGTTGGCCCCGAGGATCTCTTCGGGCCGAGCGGCCTCAATGGCCACGACGCGCTCCCGGTCGGCACTGAGAAGCTTGGCCAAATCGGTGAGATACAGCTCGCGGTGAGCATTGTCGTCGCGCAGCTGACCGATGTGGCCGAAAAGTTTTTCGCGGTGAAACGCATAGATGCCCGAATTGATCTCGCGAATCTTTTCCTGTTCGGGCTGGAGGGCCTTCTGCTCGACGATGGCGAGAACTTCCGGCGCGCCATCTGACTTACGGACAATGCGCCCATAGCCCGAAGGATCGGCAAGCGCTGCGGTAAGGATGGTCATAGCCGCGCCTTCGCGCAGATGAAAATCCCGCAGCTTCGCGATGGTCTCCGGGCGCAGCAGCGGCACGTCGCCGGAGAGGACGATCAGTTCGTCGTAGTCGCGTGTCGCCGGCTCCGCGGTCTGGATGGCGTGACCGGTTCCCAACTGCTCGTGCTGGACGACGAAGCGAACGCCGGTATCCCGCACCGCAGCCTGAACGGCTTCCGCCTGGTGGCCGACGATGGCAACAATGTCGTGCGGAGGCACCACCTGCGCTGCGGCGGCGATCACGTGGCGGAGCAGGGGTTTGCCGCCGATTGCGTGCAGCACCTTGGCGCGTTTCGATTTGAGCCGCGTGCCTTTGCCGGCGGCCATGATGACGATTCCGAGTCGCATGAATCCTCGAAGGCTCCTCGCGCGCCGAACGCGAAAATAGCAGCGCCGCGAACTGCTGCACTCCCTCAGACGCTACTTTCGCGCCGGGCGGGTGTCAAACTCACGCCTGCAGATAATCTTCCCGTCTCCGCACGAGCGCGATGGTGAGGATGGCGACGACTGCTGCGCCCATGACCAGGCCGAAGGCGACGACGGGTCGCGGGGCAACAAACATTGTGCTGCCTGCCCCGGTGATGGTGAACCCCCACCGTCCCATCAGCTCCTCCTGGTACGCCATAAAGCGCGCCCAAACGCTCGGCAACAGAAACGTCAGGAAGAAAACGATGGTGTAGATCTGCCAAGCCATACCCACGTACCAGGCCGCCCTCCACTTCCTGAGCAGGCCGACTGCGAGATACACCTGCACGGCAACCATCGCCAGCAGGACGCCGGTGGCGGCGTTTCCGCGGAAAACAACACCCAGCAAAAATACCGGCAGACGCATGACGAGCAGCACCGGAAGGAACAAGACGCCGACCAGCATGAGGCAGGCCCAAACGACGATGACCATGCGCCAGCCAGACGTTGCCGGTAGGGCCTGCGCTACCAGAGCCGGCCTGGCGGGTTCGCCAGCATCCGCCGCGATGACTGCCGCGGATCCCTGTGTCCCGGCAACTCGAAATGCTTCCCGCACCGGAGCCAGATTGAAGTACACCAGCCACCATGCGCCGATGAGTGAAAGGAGTCCGTAAAACGCCGCTATGCCGATAAAGACCGCGGGCATCCCGATGGGAGCAGGGGTCGCCGTGGGCATGGGCTGTGGCATATTGCGAACCAGAATCATTACCCCCGCTCCCAGAGCGCAGAAAAAGAACTCCAGTCCTCCGATAGCGAGGATCGCGAAGCGGGCCCAGGCGCGCATGCGGAACAGCCCCACCACAGTCCACGCGCAGAAGAGAAAGAAGCAGAGCATCACCACGACGGAAACCACCATCATGGCTCGCATCCCTGGCACCGCCGGAATCGCCGGATTGTTCCGCAGGAAGAGTGAAGCGGCCACCGAAACCAGGCTCCCAAAAATTCCCGCGAGCGCCATCAGCGCCAGCACCACCGCCGCAAGAATCACGCCTGCCGGCCTGCGCATGCACACCTGCCTTCTGGCTGGCCCGCGAACCCAGGGGTCCAGCCATCGCAAACTCTTTTTGTCCGCGAACAATTTTCGCCAACAGCATACCCCGCCCGCCGCCTCGCCACGAACGAAATTCCAATATTCCCGCAGCGCTCCTCTCGTATACTTTCGATTCAGCGACCCGAACGAGGCTACGCATGCCCTGTCTGGAGATGAAAGTTGCGGCGCTGCCGCATCCTGTTCCTGCTACGCGTCTGCGTGCATTGCTGGAAAAGCCTGGCGCCGCAGTGTTGCGCCGCAACTTCGTAGCCGAAGCTCCGGAACATGACGATGCGCAGCTCCGTAATCGCATCCGCATCGCCGCCGTTCTCGCCGTCAACCTCAGCGATCCCCCTAAGCCGATTGACGTGGGGGCGTTCGACGACGAAGACGATGACACCAGCGCCGACGAGACCGCTCACGCCGATGGCGATGGGAACCGCTACGACGGCAGCTTCGCCAAAGGCCTCGAAATCTGGATCGCCGATGGCGAGCGCGCCGTTTGCACCCTCGCCGACGCCGACGAAATTCCCGGCGCCCTGGCGATGTTCGACGCCTGGCTTCGCCTCGAGCGCTTCCAGCCCGCGTTCCAGCGCCTGGAGAAGCGCCTGGTAGGACTGCAGTTCGGCTTTCGCGAAGGGCTGTTCATCGCAGTCCAGGGCGATCCGGCGGAATCCGCGCCGGAAGAAGATGCTTTCTTCGACTCCATCGGACCCATTCCGGAAATCGACGATTTCCGTGATCCGCGCTTCGTCGTGCGCCTGCCGGAAGAGGGCGTGGCTTGGTTCCACGAATCGCTGGAGTCGGCCCTGGCGTGGCTCGAAGAAAATTCCTATCCGAATATTCTCGGCACGCGATGAACCGGACCGCAGTTGCGGGAGTACTTGCCGGCTGCATTGCCGCACTACTCTCTCAACCAACCGCAGCCGGGCAGAACCTGAATGCCGAGCGCGTCGAAACTGGTACCGCGCAAAATGCCGCCGGCAACACCATCAGCTACCGTATCCGCCTGCTGCCTGTAACATCGTTTCCCGATCTGCCCGACGAAGTCGCCGCGGAATTGGCCCGGCGCCAGTGCATGATCCCCCAAAGCTTTGAAGCCAAACAGCCAGAAAACATCATCCATGGGGCCTTTCGCGCCCCCGGATCGAGCGACTGGGCAACGCTGTGCTCTGCCGCAGGCACGACGACGCTGCTTGTCTTTTTCTCCGGCCAGTTTCAATCGCCCACCTCATTGCGAACGCAGCCGGACTCGGCATGGCTGGGCGCGGACCCCGGCAGCTCGGTTTTTGGATCCGCCTGGGGCATCGCCGTCCGCACCGCGGCGGAACTACGCGACTCGCCGCAATTGCGCCGCGCGGCCCCTTTCGATCACGACGCCATCGACGACGCCCACCTCGAGCGCTCTATGACCATTCACTATTACCAGGCCGGAAAGTGGATCCATCTCACCCCGGGTGACAGCAGTGACTAACCCGGCCCGCAACATTTCGGCGCGGCAACTTTTCATCCCCGTGAAACTTTGGTTTTTGATGCGTCTCACGCAACTTATCCCGGCATCCTCTGTCTAATGCATCGCAGCGCCTGTCGCCAAAGCTGGATCGCAAGCCTCCGGAAACCCCCACCGGAGCAGCGTCCGCACCTGCAAAAGCTGGGCCAGGCCTGTAGTGCGTCGTCCGTTGGAAACCCGCCGGTTTCGCTCGACTCAATAGTTCCCATGGCAGGGTTATGATGTTACGCATCGGAAAGCGACCCGCATGAGCGTTTACGACTCATTCCGCTGCAGCTGGCTGCGGCGGATTCGATTTTCTCTCTCGCCCTTCACAAGGATGGCCATGCTTCCCTCGATCGTTCGCACGATCCGCAATCTCGCAATCGTTTCCGCGTCCATGGTTCTCTGCGGCGCGGCGCTCCCGGCCCAGACCACGCAGCTGGCCGTACCCAACCGCATCGTCGCTCCCGTCGATGAGAACAGCCGCGTGGTCCTCAAGGGCTACGTGCACCCGCTGGCCAACGCGAAGAACGACCGCGGAGCCGCGCCCGATTCAATGCCCCTTGCGCGCGTGCACCTGGTCCTCCGCCGCAGCGCCGCTCAGGAAGCAGAGCTCAAGCAATACATTTCTGACGCGCACACGCCGGGCAGCGCCAGCTATCACAAGTGGCTCACCCCCGCTCAGTTCGGCCAAACGTACGGTCCTTCCGATCAGGACATCGCCACAGTAGAGTCGTGGCTGACCTCGCACGGCTTCGAGGTAACCGGAGTGGAGCCGGGTAAGCAGGTCCTGGAATTCAGCGGCACGGTCGCGCAGATGCGCGGCGCTTTTCACACGCAGATCCACGCCTACCAGGTCAACGGCAACACCCATTACGCTACGGCCACCGAGCCCGACATTCCTTCCGCGCTCGCTCCCGTTGTGGGTGGATTCGCCTCTCTCAACGATTTCCGCCCCAAACGCCTTTCCGTCCACGCTCTCGGGAACGCCTCCTATGACCCAAAGACTGATACGGCCACCCCCGGTTCTAACTGGACCTACGGAAACTCCAGCGGTGTCTCGTTTGTCCTCGCGCCCGGTGACTTCGGCGTCCAGTACGATCTTCCCAATCCCTCGCTGAACTCCACATTCACCGGCACCACGCTCGACGGCACCGGCCAGACCATTGCCATCCTCGACTTCTCCAACATCAACGTCGATCTCGTCAATCAGTTCCGGACCATCTTCGGCCTGCCCGCCAATCCTCCTCAGGTCATCGTCGACGGCAACGATCCTGGCATCGACGCCGTGAATGACCCGGATGGCATCTTCCTCGGCAGCTCCGTCGAATCCTATCTCGACGTGGAATGGGCCGGCGCCATCGCTCCCAAAGCCACCATCGACCTCGTCGTCGCCGCCGATACCGCGCTTGAGTCCGGAGGCATTCTCGCCGCCGAACGCGCCGTGTATGGCGATGTCGCACCCGTCATCAGTTCCAGCATCGATGTTGGCGGCTGCGAACAAACTGCGGGCTCCCTTAACGCGTTCATGTCCGGCCTTTGGGAGCAGGCCGCCGCACAGGGCCAAACCGTCGTCGTCGCCGCCGGTGACTCCGGTTCCGCGGGTTGCGACAATGACAACACCGAGGAATACGCCACCCAGGGCCTCGGCGTAAACAGCTGGGCCTCCACTCCCTATAACATTGCTGCGGGCGGCACAGATTTCTACTACAGCGACTACGCAAGCAGCTCGGCCCTCACTACCCAGCTCGGCACTTACTGGAACACCACCGCTTCCCAAACCCCATCGGTGTCCATTAAGGGTTACATTCCCGAGCAGCCCTGGAACGACAGCCAGTTCGGCCTCAACGCCGTCAACTATTACACCGCCACGGGTGGCACCAGCATCGCCGGCGGCAGCGGCGGCGCCAGCAGTTCTGCCGTCTGCAGTACAAGCTACAGCGCTACCACCGGTGCATGTGCCGGTACGTTGACCGGCTACCCGAAGCCCTCCTGGCAAACCGGCACCGGCGTCCCTGCGGACAAGGTTCGCGATATTCCCGACATCTCCCTCTTTGCCGCAGACGGCCTCAACTACTCCTACTACCCCCTCTGCGCGAGTGACGGAGACTGCCAGACGCCTTCCGGCAGCAACCTCTATCAGATCACCGGCGTCGGTGGCACTTCGGCGGCCGCTCCTGCCTTCGCCGCCATCATGGCGCTCGTCAACCAGCAGTATGGTGCTCAGGGCCAGGCCAACTTTGTCCTCTATCCCCTGAAGACGCAATTCCCCGCCGCCTTCCACGACATCGCCAACGGCAGCAATTCCGTTCCCTGCAATGTCAACACGCTCACCGTGGAGGGTGGCACGATTCCGGCTGTTGATTGCATCGCCGCGAAATCTCCCGTCACCATCACTGATCCCACCTACGGTGTTTCCGTTGTCGAAGGCCAGCTCGGCACCGGCTCCACGCCCGACTACAACGCCGCAGGGGGCTTCAACCTCGCTACCGGCCTCGGCTCCGTCGATGTTGCCACCCTCATCAGCGACTGGAGCAAGGTCACCTTTACCGGCACCAGCACCACGCTGACGCCGTCCGAAACATCCTTTACTCATGGCACCGCGATCACCATCTCCGGCGCGGTCACCGCGACCAGCGGGACAGCCACCGGCAACGTCGCGCTCATGACCAGCAGCAACGTGCCCACCCAGCAAAATTACTTTCCACTCGCCAATGGCTCGTTCAGCGCGTCCAGCGTTACCTACCTGCCCGGGGGAACCTACGACATCTGGGGCCAATACGGCGGCGATGGCGTCAACGCAGCCAGCAAGTCCACTCCGGTCAGCATCACGGTCACCCCTGAAGCCAGCACCACGCTTCTCAGCGTGACAAATGTGGCCTCTAACGCCTTTCAAAGCGGTGTCAGCGTCTCCTACGGTACCCAGCTCATCCTGGATGCGCGGGTCTTCGGCACCAATTACTACAACACCTGCTTCTCCATCGGCAGCACCGCCGCTGATTGCCTGAACTACACCATTCCCACCGGCACCGTTGCCTTCACCGACAGCGCAAACGCCCTCAATACAGCGGTCATCAATGCAGAAGGTGGTGCCGAATTCAACGCCCCCTTGGCCGTTGGCAGCCATTCCGTCACCGCCAGCTACTCGGGGGACGCCAGCTACAGCGCCTCGGCCGGCTCGCCGATAAGTGTCACCGTCACCAGGAACACGCCGGATCTCGAACTCGGAGTCAGCTATCAAACCAACGCCGGAGATTTGGCCAGCGGCCAGGCCGACGTCCTCAGCATCGTCCTGCTCAACAGCTCCAACATTAGCCAGGCCAGCAACGGCGCCTTCACCACCAGCACCGGCGGTCCCTTCACCGTGCCCGTCGCGCCGCCCACCGGCTCTGTCACCATCGGTGGCATCTCTGGAGTCACCAGCGCAACCCTCGCCGCCGGTGTCGATCCCACCACCGGCGCACCTGCGGGTATTGCCACCGTTACCATTCCCGCCTCGGCAGCCACGGGCAGTCCCACTCTCACCATCAGCTATGCCGGTGATGCCAACTACAACTCCACCAGCGGATCGACTCCTCTCGCCTTCGCCAGCGCCGGCGGCACCGCCTCGACGATCACCGCCTCCGTCGCCGGCAGCATCTCGCCGACAACTACAGTGACCCTGAGCGGCACCGTCACCGGCAGCGTCGGTGGCGCAGCGCCTACCGGAACCGTTGCCATCTACACGGCGGCCTATTACCTCACCGAGGTTGCGCTGGTTCCCCCCACGACCGCAAAGAATACCGCGCCTGATCCGCAATTCCGTCGCGGCAACCTCCTCGCCACCGGTGGTGGTGCACTTCTCGCGTGCGTCTTGCTGCTCACCATCCCGGCTCGGCGTCGCGCGTGGCGCAATCTCCTCTCCGTAGTCCTGGTCGCCTGCCTCGTCGGCTTCGGTATCGGCTGCGGCGGCGGCAGTGGCTCCGGCGGCGGCGGTGGTGGTGGAGGAGGCGGCGGTGGTGGCGGCGGTGGTGGTGGAACCGCGCTCTCTTCCACCTTCTCGGTGACTCTCAACAGCGAAGCCCTGCTGCAGGGCTCCAATACCATCACGGTTCAGTACCTGCCGGCGAGCGGCAGCAGCTACGCGCCGTCCAGCTATACGTTCAGCACGGCGCTCAACAATCCGCTTTCCGACTTCGCCCTCACCGCGTCCAGCACCATCGTCGCGGTTCAACCCAGCTCCACTGCGCTGACAAATATCTTCGTCGCGCCCACCAACGGATTCAGCGGTACGGTGACCCTCGGCTGCGCAGTCGTCGGATCGCCCACCGGTGTTTCCTGCTCGCTCAGCCAGCCGTCCGTAGCGTTGACCGCGGGTAGCGTGAACACACCACCCGTAACGCTCACCATCACAACCAGCGCTGCGGCGGCTGCCAGGGATCAGGTCACCATAACCGCGACCTCCGGCAGCCAAATCCATACTCTGGGAGTCGTCGCGGTCGTCCAGTAATCGCGCATAGCGAGATCCCGCTCCCCCTCCAGGGAGCGGGATCTTTCTTTTTCAGCCGCACTTTCTCCCCGCCTTCTGCCAGAATCCGCGCTTGCATGGCTTTTCTGGCTCTGTATACTTCTCGGAATCCCTTAGATAAACGCCGGAAAAACGCAGCTTCGGATTCGCGTCCGCGTTTATTTCCCCTGAGAGGAGCGATCCGTCCGGATGGAAGACGGGCGAGCCCACACGAGCGCAACGTCTGGCCTGACTCGCCGCGCCTCGGCGGAGAACCAGCCGCGCCTGGTCCTGGTCCCCCGAGTCTCCGCCGCCCCGTCGGCGCGAGTCGATCCGCTGCGCTGGGTCTACTCGCTCTGGGCCATCTGCATCCTCGCGCTCTTCGCGCTGCACTTCCCGCACCTTCTTGCCGATTTCCCCAATAACTCGCCCTGGCTCGACCCCTCGAAATATACCGATGAAGGCTGGTACGGCAACGCCGCAGTGCGGCATTTCGTCATCGGCCACTGGTTCCTGCGCGGCGACTTCAATCCGGCAATCGCGCTGCCCGTCTGGCCGACTCTGCTCGGCTTGCTGTTTCATTTCACCGGCGTCAGCCTCGCCGCCGATCGCGCCCTCGATCTGGTCGTCTACGGAATCAATCTGCTGCTGGCCTACCAGGTGGTCCGCACGCAGGCCGAGCGCTGGGCCGGGCTGCTGGCCGTAACTCTGCTGGTCTCGAGCCCGTTTCTTTTCGCATTCAGCCGCCTTGCGATCCTCGAACCGCCGTTAATGTGTCTTCTCCTCGTCTCGTGGATCCTGGCGCTGCGCCTGCCACGTGCTTCGCAGCGCGCGCAACGGATCATACTGGCAGCGATCGGTGTGCTGATTTGCCTGATGATCCTCACCAAGACCACGGCGATTTTCCTTCTTCCCTCGACCCTGTGGCTCATCGCGCACGCCTACGGGCTGCGCTGGAAGACGCTGCGCGCTCTGCTCCTCGCCGGAGTCGTTGCGGCCGTCCCCTGGTGCGCTTACTACTTCCTGCTCGTGCTCCCGCGCTATCGCGTCGATTATCAGTACCTCTTCGAGGCGAACCACTGGCCGCAGCCCACCGGCTTCACGGGTTGGGTCGCAGCGTTCTGGTATGCGCTGCACGGATCGCTGTGGATCTCACCAACCTTGTGCGTGGTCGCCGTGACTCTGTTGGCGCTAGCTTTGATTCCGGGTTCCGCAAAAGATTCTGCCACTGCTTCCCTGCGCTTGTGGCGCAGTCCGATTACCGTCGCCTCACTGCTCACGTGCGCTGGATACGTATTCTTCGTCGGCTGGCAGAACAACCCCCAGCCACGCTATTACGAGACCGTGATCTACCCGCTCTGCTTCGTGCTCGTGCTCGGAGCCGCGGACCTCATCGGCCGTTCTCGCCCAATGTTTCTCCGGCTCTTTGGCGGCGCTGCCATTGCGGTCATGGCTGTCGTCTCCATCACCGGCCTCGCGCGCATCGTCAGCTACGTCCGCCATCCCGAATACACCTGGTTGAACGCTGCACAGGGCATCACGCAATACATCGACCAGCACCCGGGACCGAACCGGCTTCTCCTCTCCATCAGCGGCGACCAGATCGAAATGATCACCGGGTTGCCCAGCATCTGCGACGACTACGGCACCTGGGATCTCCCCTACCGTGTCCACGTTTACCAGCCCGGCTGGTACGCTGCGTGGAACGAGCTGGACCCAGGGACGGTTCTCGATCTGTCGACGCAGTATTCGCTCGAGCAGGTGGCGTCTTTCCCGGCGTTCGACGACCCCGACCGCAACGTCCTGACCCTCTACCGCATGATTCCTCTGCCGCCATCGAAGCAAACCTACCTGGCGCAGGATGAAGCTTCCACGAACGACGGCAAATAGTACCTCGGCTGTTTCCCCCAAGCGAGCGCTCCACCCAACGTAAAACGCCGCCGGCAGGAACGACACCTGACCCAGCGGCTGGCTGAACGCTGAACGCTGAACGCTGCCTTTTCCCCTTGACATATCCGCATCCAAGCCCCAATCTATAGATGGCTTAACGGCTATCGGCCAGGATGTTGTAGAGGGTTGGCATCCGAGAACCCAGGGAGAAGGGTCATACGGAGGCAACCTAAAGGTCAGCCCTCCCCCGCATTCCATGGCTCTCCGCAGAGGCTTCGTTCCGAGCGAAGCCTCTCTTTTCTGCCCAAAGCTAACCTCCCCCACCAATCTCCTCACTCAGCTTTGGTTGTCGGCTGCAGCGTTCCAGGCTGCCGACTGCAGGCCGCAGGCTGCAGGCTCCTGGGTGTAATGCGACCAATCCCCAGCCTCCGAATCCAAAACAAGGCATGCCAACCCAAAATCCCGCCCAGCTTTTCTCCCCCATCACCATCGGCTCCGTGACCGTTCCCAATCGCATCGTCGTTTCGCCCATGTGCGAATACTCCTGTGACGACGGATTCGCCAACGACTGGCACCTGGTGCACCTCGGCAGCCGCGCCGTCGGTGGCGCAGCTCTGGTTTTCACCGAAGCGACCGCCGTCAGGCCCGAAGGCCGCATTAGCCCCCAGGATCTCGGCCTCTGGAAGGACGAACACATCGCGCCGCTGGCCCGCATCACGGCCTTCCTTCACTCGCAGGGTGCGCATGCAGGCATCCAGCTGGCCCACGCCGGCCGCAAAGCCAGCACATATCGCCCATGGAGCGGCGAAGGAAAGATTGCTCCCGATCAGGGTGGCTGGCCGAATGTGCTGGCGCCCTCCGCCATTCCGTTCACCGCGAATTACCCGCAGCCGCAGCGAACTGGATCGCGCGGGAATCGCTGCCATCGCCGCGGCCTTTCGCGAAGCAGCCGTCCGTGCCGACCGCGCCGGTTTCGACGTGATTGAGATTCACTCCGCCCACGGCTACCTGCTCCACGAATTCCTTTCCCCAATCAGTAACCACCGCAGTGACGAATACGGCGGCAGCTTCGAAAACCGCGTCCGGCTCCTGCTCGAGGTGGTCGCATCCGTGCGCGAGGTGTGGCCGGCACCGCGCCCCCTCTTCGTTCGCATCTCCGCAACCGACTGGGTTGAAAATCAAAATCCAGCCGGCTGGGATCTCCCCCAGTCCGTTCGTCTCGCCGCGCTACTGCGCGATCGAGGCGTCGACCTCATCGATGTTTCCTCAGGCGGCAACGTTCCGGGTGCAGCCATCCCCGCCGGTCCCGGCTTTCAAACACCCTTTGCCGAGGCCATCCGAAAGGAAACCGGCATCCTCACCGGCGCTGTCGGCATGATCACCGACCCGGCGCAGGCCGCCCACATCATCCGTACCGGACAGGCAGACCTCATCTTCATGGCGCGTGAATTTCTCCGCGATCCCTACTGGCCGCTCCACGCCGCGCAGTCGCTCGGCGAAGCCACTTCCTGGCCCGTGCAGTATCTTCGCGCCGCTCCGCCCAAATCGCCGGCTCGCCCGCCCATCGGCGACAAGGTCGGGAACAACCGCTGATACTTTTTCCCGGAGATTCTTGCTTGGCTCGCAGCCCCGTGACCTATACTGCGACAGTGAGCCGCGCCCCTGGGCCCGCAAGCGGCTCCGCGCAGATTCCGTCGATGCCCAAACACGCAGCGCAGCGCAAGTCTCGGCACGAACCCCCGATTCCCGACAAACTCTATTTCCGCATCGGAGAAGTCGCCCGTCTCTGCGGCGTTGAAACCTACGTCCTCCGCTTCTGGGAGACAGAATTCCCGCAAATGCGCCCCAACAAAAGCGGCACCGGTCAGCGTCTCTACCGCAAGCGTGATGTTGAGATGGCCATGCGCGTCCGCCGTTTACTCCACGACGAGGGATACACCATCGCGGGAGCCCGTCAGGTCCTCACCCTCGAAGCACGCGAGCTCCGCTCCAAATCGCCGCAGCTGCCGCTCATCGAAGGCGGCGCCAGCACCACCCGCGTCAAAGCCAAACTGCAGAAGGTCCGCACCGAGCTGCGTGATCTCCTCGGCGTCCTCTCCGCACCGCCGGCGCGCAAACCCCGCATCGGTTCACACGCTGACCGCAAACTTTTCGAGTAGACTTTCGGCGCCCAGCCCGGGGATCAGCCTTTCGCGTCCGGAAAGAGCCGATCGAGCCGATCCAGCGACCGGCTCCACATCTCCTGCTGCCAGCCCCAGGCGGAAGCGTTGGCAATCCCGCGATGATGGAGTTCGAGGATCGTATCCGTGAAGTCCCCGTGCAGGCTGATGTAAACAAGGCTTTGAGGCACAGGGTTTTCGCCTTTGATCTTCCACGTGAAGAGCAATTTGCGGCGGCGGCAGATACGCCACGTCCCCTCCGCGATGAGGTCCCGCTTTGCATGGTGGTAATGGTCGAATCGAAAGCCGCCTTCCTGACGCCACGCCACCACATAGCTGCTGCCGTCGTCGCCGGGGAAGGTGATCCAGGTTTCGAGGTATTCCGGACGGGTCAGCGCTTCGAAAACGCGAGTCGCGTCCGAGCGAACCGTGTGGCGCAGCGCGATGTTCCACTCGTTGCCCGCAGCGGGATTCATGTTTCCGAAATATCTGACCAGCTTTCTCTCGGTGGGGGCGATCGATTGTGTACTCATGGGGGAAAATTCCTTGTGGCCATGTGTAGTGCAGTCACGAGGCCATAACCGCGCACAATGCGGTTTTTTGTGACGGATGGGCGCGCATGAGAAGAGTCATCACTCTACGTACGGCCGCCCGCGATCTTTGCGCCGGAGCAGCCGAGTCGCAACCCGAATGAAGGTCTTCCTGGTGTTCGAACCCGGACGCCGGAGTCCGCTTTTGGGCACATTGCGGCCCGTAGCGACCCCGGGTGCCCGCAGCCGATGGCCTGATTTTTCAGCAGGATGCAAAGCCGCGAGGTTTGGCCCTGAACAGGCACTTCCCCCAGTAGGAAAGCCAGGCTTCCTGGCCGACTCGATCGAGCTCCACGGGAATGGAAAAGAGGGAGGGTTCCATGGTAGTGCGGGCGGTACTGGGCGACGACGAAGCGCTGGCACGTCAGAAACTGCGCCAGATGCTGGCAGCAGACACAGGGGTCGAGGTTGTCGGCGAAGGCGCCTCGGCGTCGGAAATTCTGGAAGTGGTGCGCGCTACTGCTCCCCAACTTCTGTTCCTCGACGTCTGTATGCCAGGCGCCGACGGATTCGCCCTGCTCGACCGGCTCCAGGAAGTCGCCGGCGTCATCCCGCCCCGAGTGATCTTCACCACGGCGTGGGATGCGTATGCCATCCGCGCACTGGAAAGGAACGCCGTGGACTACCTGCTGAAGCCCTTCACCGCTGAGCGCCTGCGCATGGCCGTGGATCGTGCGCGTGCGGAAATTACCCGTTCCGCAACCACCCATGATCGCACCGGCAGCCAAAACGGCAATCCCTATACGACGCGCATCATGTTCAAGTCCCGGGGACGGGTTCAGTTTCTGCCCGTATCGGACATTCGCTGGATCGGCGCCGAGGAAAACTACGTCCGCATCTGCACAAGTGCCGAGACGCATCTGCTGCGGCAAACCATGGCCGATCTCGAGGGGAAACTCGACCCCGCAAAGTTCGCGCGCGTCCACCGCTCGGCCATCGTGAACCTGCAGTATGTAAAAGAAGTCCGCAGGGAATCGCGTGGCGACTTTGCCGTAGTCCTCGTCAACGGCCAGAAAGTGCCGATGAGCCGCAGCCATCATGCGCGGATCCTGCAGGTATTCGAGCAGGGCCGCGCCAACGTCGCCTGACGGTTTTGCTTCTGCATTCAAAAACTGTCAAGACTTAGGCCCAAAATCGAAAGTAATGACCCTTGATAACTCTGGACTTAGTCGCCAAACCGCACCATTATTGTTGGCACTACTTTCCTGCCTAACCTGATATACTGAACTTAAGATAGAAAAAGAAAAAAAGGCCGCCTCGGGCGGCCTTTTCTATTGTCCGCAGCCAGCTGTCAGTCCCGGCGCTTTGATGCCCTCAAACCGGCTGGAAAAGCCAGGAAAGGATCGCAACAACCCTGGAATCAACACATGCCGCTAACGGAGATAGCAACTACCGTAAAATCAGACACTTAACAAATCGCTTAAGCCGGCAAGTACCGCAGAATCAACACTTGCGCAAAACAGGGGGGTAGGGTGGTCCAGTCCTCGACTATCTATTCCCTATTCCCTATTCCCTATTCCCTGTTCCTAAACTTATCTGCCCACAAAATAAAGTACTTCATGTTAGGAGCATCGGTATGACCGCCATCATGCTGCCGCCAAGCCAACTGTCCATCGAGCAATCCCTGATTTACGGCCGGCATGGGAGCCGTTTGATAGTCGCCGCTGCCTACCGTGAAATCCGAACCGCTCAGACCTTTGGCTCCCAACAGATCCCACACGCGGCTCGCATCGACGGTAGCCATCCAGCTGCCGCGATGATCGAGCCAGTGCGCATCGCCCTTTTCAGGAATGCCATAGCTGATGAAAGTGGGCCGCGGCGCGCACAGAGCAATCAGTTCATTCGCATCGACGGGAAGCTCGCCGGGATTCATGCTGCCGAAGCTTGCCTTCGACGCGTCGTACTTCATGAAGTTGCCGTCCATCCAGTAATACTCGCCAGTCGCCAGGTTCTCGAGGCCTTCACCATAGTTGCGCCGCAGCGGCGTCGCGCCACCTTTGCCCGACGATCCAACCAGCACCATCGCGAATCGCTGATCGAAGGCCATCGTCACCAGCGCCGCTTTCCCGTAACGCGACACACCCTCAATGCCGACTTGTTTCGCATCAATCGCAGGATCGGTCTCGAGATAATCGAGCCCGCGTCCAGCACCCCAGGCCCACGCGCGCAGCGCACCCCAGTCATCGGGCTTGCGCGGCTGGCCTTTATTCACCAGCCCGATAATTCCGCGCGTCAGACCTGCGCCATTGTCAGCCTGAACGCTGGCCGGATCGAACAGCACAAAACCCCAGCCGTCAGCGATCAGCTGCCAGGTGTTCGGCAGGCCGCCATCGGCATTCAGCTCTGGAAACTGGAACGGCGTCGCCTTCACCGGTTCCCACGCAGGATGCTTTTCGAAAACTTCTTTGAGCGAAGGGTCCTGTTGAATCAGAATTGTCTTCCATGCTGCGTTGATGCGCGCAAACTCATCGGCATCGGGCTCATTGGGGGCGGGAAATCCAGCGCGCGCGAACATCATCAGCACCGGAACCGGTCCTTTGGCATTGGCCGGCGTCACCACCGTCATGTGAATTTTGACGCTGATCGCCGGATACGACGAATTGTCGACCGTGCCAATCAGATCCTTCGCTATCACCGGAGTGAAGCCGATCATCTCGTGGTCGACCGTCGTCACTTTCCAGCTGACCGGCGGCACATTCTTCGGAACGCGGCCGTAGACATACTCCGAATACAGGTCGACGATCTGCGGCCGGCGTTGATCCCACCACATCTTCGCCGTTGTCACCTTCGCGCCATCGGCCATCGTCAGCGGATCGGGCAAATTGGGGTACGGGTTTGCCTTTGACTCGTCGTAGTTGGCGTGGTTCGGAGCTTTCTCATCGCCGCTCCAGCCTGGCCGCAGCTCCTGAATGCCGAGCTGATCCATCATGTTCTGGCGATCCTGGTCAGCTGTGTAGTTCGCCGGCGGCGCAGAAGCGGAGCTTTGCGCAAACGCAAATGCAGCGCCGGACGCTACGAACATCAGACCGGCAAAACGAAGAGAAGCTGTCCCACGAAAACGCACGCAATGCCTCCACGACTTGATAAGCTTACTGCCGGAAACCGATTTACTTCGGCACCCATACTAATTCCTGCGCCATGCTCCGCACACGAACATTTGCAATCTTTCTCTTCGCCATCTCGGCTGTCTCGGTTTTCGGGACGGCGGGTCTTGCCCAAACCCAGAGTCACACGGTCTGGGTCGCCACGTGGAGCGCCTCACAACAGGTTCCCGAACCGCAAAACGCTTTGCCGCCTGACGACATGCACGATGCGACGCTACGGCAAATCGTCCACCTTTCCATCGGCGGCGATGTTCTGCGCGTGCATCTCTCCAACGCCTTCGGAATTGTGCCGCTGCGCTTCACATCGGTCCACATCGCGCATCCAATTTCGCCCGATTCATCCTCGATCGACCCAGCGACGGACAAAGCCCTCAGCTTCAACGGCGCGCCAGACATCCTCATTCCGCCAGGCGCAGAATATGTATCCGACCCAATTACCTATACAGTCGCGCCACTCTCCGATCTCGCCATCACCTTCCATCTCGATGGACCACCGGCGCCGGAAACCAGCCATCCAGGTTCGCGCGCCACATCGTATTACCTGCACGGCGACTCGGTCACCGCTGACTCGCTGCCGACCGCAGGCAAAATCGACCACTGGTACCAGCTCACTGCCATCGACGTACAGGCGCCAAAGGGAGCCGCGCTGGTCATCGCTCTCGGTGACTCCATCACCGATGGCCACGGTGCAACCGCCAATGGCAACGACCGCTGGACCGACGTGCTCGCGCGCCGGCTCCAGGAATCGCCAGCGACCCGCAACATCGCGGTGTCCAACCAGGGCATCGGCGGCAATCATCTGCTCATCGACGGCCTCGGCCCGAACGCGCTCGCCCGCTTCGACCGCGACGTGCTCGCACCGGCCGGTTCACGCTGGCTCATCGTCTTTGAAGGCATCAACGATATTGGCGGCCTCGTGCGCATGGGCGCCGAATCCACGCCTGCCGATCACGCCGCGCTGGTGCACCGCATGATCGGCGCCTACCAACAGATCATCGAGCGAGCCCACGCTCACGGCATCACGGTCATCGGCGCCACGATCACGCCCGATGCCGGATCGTCCTACAACCGTCCAGGCTCACTCAGCGAAGCCGACCGCCAGGCCGTGAACGAATGGATCCGCGCCACTGGCCACTTTGATGCCGTCGTCGATTTCGACAAGGTGGTTCGGGATCCGTCGCAGCCCGATCGCCTGTCGCCGGCTTTTGACTGCGGCGATCATCTGCATCCTTCACCGGCCGGATACAAGGCGATGGGCGAAGCCATCCCGCTCAGTCTCTTCGCGCAATGACAGGAGAACCTCCGGAAGCGCGGAAGCACACCGCAGGGTGATTTTCGGAAATCTCAGGAAACCAGCTGACGTCCACCGCGCTTGCCGCTGCGCAGGTGATCCATCGTGCCGCGCGGGAAGCCGGTGGATTCGCGCACCACAAGACGGGTGTCAATCCTATACTCGCGTTGCGGGGTTCCTTCCAGATGCCCGCGCAGCGCGCTGACTGCGCCAAGCGCCAGATCGGACCGCGACATCTGAATCGACGTGAGTGGGGGAATCATCATCGACGCCATATGGATGTCGTCAAAACCAATGATCGAAATATCGTCCGGAACGCGAAGGCCCAGGCGCGACAGTTTGTGCAGTACGCCGATGGCCAGCATGTCGTTGGAGCACATCACAGCGGTGGGCGAGTTCTTCTGTGTCGTCAGTTGTTCCGCTGAGGCCATGCCGCCTTCGATGGTATGGTCGCCTTCGATGATGAATTTCGGCTCGACACGAATACCGCACTCCTGCAGCGCCTTTTTGAAAGCCGACAATCTGGATTGCGCCGAGTGCAGGCGCTGCGGGCCAGCCACAAATCCGATACTGCGGTGGCCGAGCGCCGCCAGATGCTGAACTCCCTGGCGAATACCGTGATGGTAGTCGACCTTCAGAACGCTCATGCCAGGACGGTCGGGCGCGACATCGACGAAGACCAGAGGCACGTCGCGGTCGGCAAGCTGATCGAGCAGAGGCTGCTCGATTCCGAACGTCATGACGGCAACGCCTTCAGCGTTGCGCTCCACCATGCGGCGAATGCACCGCTGCATGCGCTCCGGTTCATAGTTTGTGGAGCCGATCAGAATTTCGTATCCATTCTCGACCGCCACGTCTTCGAAACCCTGAATCAGTTCCGGGAAGAATGGATTGGTGATTTCAGAAACAATGAGGCCGAGTAGTCTGCTGCGCCCGGAGACCAGTGCCCGAGCCTGAGTATTGGGGAAATAATTTAGCTCCCGGATCGCCTCCCAGACGCGCTTTGCCATCCTGGGATTCACTGTGGGAATGTGATTGATGGTGCGCGAGACGGTGGCGATGGATACGTTGGCCAGTTTGGCGACTGCGTGGATATCCATGCGCTGGGACTTGGTTGAGCGCCGTTTCGATGTTCGCGCAGGGCCAGGCATAGAGTGAAATGAAGAATGCGTTTACAGCATACTCCAGGAATTGCGCAAGCTTGATACGAATTGAATCCTGCTCCTGGTTTGTCGGTAAAGGTTTACTATTTCTGTACGCTGGCGACCGAAACTTGCTGGACGCCCGGGCGAAATGAGGTTCTGTGTTTCGAGTTGGTAACCAGCCCAAAGCGCAAAGGGGCCAATAAGGAAAGGTTATGACTATTGTTGCGGGCGTGGATTTCGGCACTCTCAGCGTGCGTGTCTCTATCATCGACAGCGATCGCGGCCGCCTGGGTTCTGCCTCGTCGAATTATCCCCTGCATCGAAAACGAGAAGATCCCGACTACGCCACGCAGTCGCACGCCGATCATATCCGCGCACTGGCCGAAGCCACACGGGAGGCGGTCAAGGCTGCTGGCGTTAGCGCCGATCAGGTGGCTGCCATCGCGCTGGATACTACCGGGTCCAGTGTCGTGCCGGTCGATAAGAACATGCAGCCGCTGGGCGAGTACTACCTTTGGTGCGATCACCGCGCGAAGTCCGAAGCCCAGGAGATTACCGCGCTCGCGCACAAGGAAAACCTCGAAGCCATCGACTGGTGTGGCGGCGTCTACTCGCACGAGTGGGGGTTCGCGAAGCTGTTGCATTGGTTGCGCCACAATCCGGACAAGCGCGGCCAGCTGGCTTCAGCATTCGAACACTGCGACATGGTCGCTTCTACGCTCTGCGGCGTCACCGATCCGGCAAAGGCCAAACGCAGCATTTGCGCCATGGGTCACAAGTGGATGTGGAATCCAAAATGGAATGGACTGCCCCCGCAATCGTTCCTGACCAAACTGGATCCTCTGCTCGATGGCGTGCGAGACAAACTCGCCGGCGACTATCGCACTTCCGATCATCTCGCTGGTTATCTGGCTGAAGAATGGGCGCACAAGCTCGGGTTGCGCGCGGGCATCCCCATTCCCGTCGGTGCGTTTGACGCACATTGGGATGCGCTCGGCGCCGGTTGCCGCGAAGGCGATGTCGTCAATGTGGTTGGCACTTCCACCTGCATCATCGCGATGGCCAAAGAGACGCGCCTCACTCCTGGAGTGTGCGGCGTCGTTCCCGGCAGCGTGCACCCGCAATACACCGGAATCGAAGCCGGGTTATCCGCAACCGGCGATATTTTCGAAGCGATCGCGAAACGCGCCGGCGTGAAGGTCGCCGAGCTTTCCAAAGGACTGGACAAGTATCGCGCCGGACAAACGGGATTGCTGCGATTATCCTGGGACAACGGTGACCGCACCGTGCTCGTCAATTCGGAACTCGGCGGCGTGACCCTGGGCTGGAATCTCATTCACACCGCCGAGGATGAACTGTTCGCTGCCATCGAAGGGACTGCCTTCCACACCCGCATCATTCTCGAACGCATGGCCGAGTACGGCACGCGCGTCGATCGCGTGATCAATGCGGGCGGCATTCCACAGAATAATCCTGTGCTCAACCAGGTTTATGCCGATGTGCTCGGCAAGCCGGTTCTTGTGCCTGCCGAAATTCCCACCAGCCTGGGATCGGGTATCTTCGCGACGATGGCCGCGGGTGCGTTTCCCACCATCGAAGCGGCCCAGGCAAAGCTTTGCCCCAAGTATGCTGAGTTCACACCAAAACCCCAGGCAACTGCGGTCTACCAGAAGCTCTACCCGCTCTACCGCAAACTCTACTTTGCGTTGGGTACGCGTTCAGCTGAACCGGTTGCGCTCGGTGACGTTCTGCCTGAGCTGCGCAAAATCGCCAGTCAGGCACATGCGACCACGCACTAATCCCGCTATAACTCCCTCCAGCCAGAAGGGAAGTGGCGCATGCTCGACGGAGTAACGCTGGCGCCAAAGATCCGCCGCCGAACCGCATCGATTTTCCTTCGCCCAACTCCCCAGTTAGTGTATGTCGATCTCCAGGACCTCAATCGTGTAAGCCGGAACTCTGTGGTGGAATGACTCGCTTACGCCATGGAGAGCGCTTTCCACCGGAACAATCGCCTTCGGTTGCTCGAGGGTGTTGGTGGCTTCAGGATCATGCGCACTCAGGATGATGAGCTTGCCTTCCGCCGCAGGCTTCGCGCCAGGCAGCTTAATATCCACCGCCTGCGCATCCGACGAGCCGTTTACCAGCTTCAGGTAAATCTGTTTCTTCGCCGTGCTCTCTGTTACCGAATAAAAGAACCGTGAGCCGGCTCCCTCCACCGAAGACTCCAGCCTTGCATCGCCCTGGTAGCTGCCGAACATCACCTGCGCGTAGTAACTCGGCGATCCATAGGAGTGCAAGGCATCGTAGCCAATCAGATCGGTATCCCACTGCATCGCGCCGGGGCTCAGGTTTACCAGCAGCGGTGCATAGGATGCCATCACGACGATGTCGCTGTTCCGTTCCAGCCCGGTCATCCACGCCGCGTCACCCAGAGCCGCACCCATATTTGGCGTTGGCGTTCCTTCGCGCGTGGCCCACTCGCCGACGAAAATCTTCGGTCCATTGCGGTCCGTCTTGTCGTAATGCGTCGCGTCGTGGAAGAAATCCGTCGCGCGCACATAGTAGTGGTCGTCCTGCACATCCGGTTTCATGCTCTTGATCGGCGCCGTTGCAATCAGCTCGAGGTCGGGATACTTTGCCTTGATTGCTTTGTAGAACTGCACGTAGCGCTCGTCGTAACTCCCCGACTTATCGAACTCATCCTCGTTGCCAATCTCCACATAGTGAAGATGGAACGGCTCTGGGTGTCCATCGGCCGCTCGCTGCGCTCCCCACTTTGTGTCCGCACCGCCGGAGGCATACTCAATCTCTTCGAGCGCGCTTTGCACATATGGATCGAGATCGGGTCCCGGATTCACGTGCTCCTGCATCAGCGAGTAGCCCGCATACACCGCCAGTACCGGCCGCATGTGCAGGTCTTCGCACCACTCAAAGAACTCCAGCAAACCAAACCCATCGGTCGACCAGTAATTCCAGGGGCTCGGATGTCCAGGCCGATCGACGACCGGTCCAATCGTCTTCTTCCAGTCGTACCAGTCCGCCAGGTGATCGCCCTCGAGGTAGTTCCCGCCAGGGAAACGCAGAAATTGTGGATGCATGGCTGCCATCTTCTCCATCAGATCGATGCGCGTTCCATTCGGGCGATCGTGATAGGTCGGTGGAAACAGCGAAACCAGCTGCAGCCACAGGCTTCCAGGATGAGCGACGGTCAGAACCAGGTGGTTTTCCTCCGACGGCTCGATTGCGCCGGTCTTGAGTGTGAATTTGTATTGCTCCCAGTCCGTTCCTATGCCGGAAACCATCGTGCTGGCCAGGACCTTGCCGCTCTGGTTGGCTACCAGACTCGCCGTCACCGCACCCACATCGGGCGAATCTTCTTTCGCATAGAAGGAACCCTGGTACGTCGTATTCGGATGCAGTGGGATACCCCAGAACCCTCCGTTCAGAACACCTGCGGCGTTGCCCGCACTCGCCTGACTTACTTCGATATGCAGGCTATAAGGCAGAGCCTGGCTTGGGCCGGTGGTTTTGTCAGGACTGAATTTCGCCTCGGCATTGCCATCTTCCACCAGGATCCAGTCATTCACACCGGACCAATCGGAGCGAAAAGTATCGTTTCGGATCAACTCCGCGTAAAGCCCGCCCTCATAAGAGTGGTTGATCTCCTCAGTCATGAGCCCGTAGAGCGTCGGACTGACTTTGGAAACCGGCTGATCGGTGTGGATGGTCAGCACCGCGTCGGACTGCGCGGAAACATGCATGACGGCGAAAAAGCAAATGGCCAGGAATGCGGGAAATACCAATCGTATCGATCTCATGAAGGGCCTCTTCTGCAGGAACAGCAACGCCGAGAAAACGTATACCACAAACTCCCTTCGCTTGCCGCTCTTCCGCCTTCGCCTCATTTTCCCGGCCAGCTAACTCGGACAAGGTCGACGCTCTCCCGCGGCAGCTCGGTGTCGACCTGCAATTCTCCGTGGGTCACGGATGCCCAGCGCGGTGAGCCTTCGAGTTGTAACTGCCCGGCAGCCCCCAGCTGTGCGTATTGCTCTGCGCTCGGTTCCTGTGGAGAGCCCATCTGCTTCCAAACGTCAAACGCATTGCTGTGAAGCTGATCGATACGGAATTCCTCAATCAGGACATGCGTCGCCGTCAGTGGTAAGGCATGAATCGCGACGCGAACCGGAACGGAGCTTCCCGTGACATCATCGTCCTGATAATTCCAAAGCATGATCGCTGCTCGGTTGGTGCCGCGCGTCGCTACGCCGTCGATCTCCGGTCCTTGCCGAACTCCGGCGTCTACGATTCTTTCAGCGGAGATCTCGCCGCTGCTTGCCAGGTCCACACGCTCGCCATCCAGCAGCCCCGCCGCACGGAAAAAGTTCAATTCCGGTTTGTCGATCCCGTGCGTCGATAATGCTCGCTGTCCCGCAAAGAAAGGTTGGCCCTCGAACTCAAACGCCCATGTCACAAATCCCGCCAGATGGACCTGTTGGTGCTCGGCCAGCTCCAGCAACCCCTTCATCGCCGCCGCTGTATAAGCCGGGTAGACCGTTCCATTCCTATAAACGTCTTCAGGATGTTGTGCCGGAGAACATGCCCCACAACCTTCCGGATCCGCTTCGCTCAACACAACAGGGAGGTCCCGAAATTTTGCCGAGGCCCGGATAATTTCAAATCCCGTCGCGGCATTTTTCAGCTCGTTTCCCAGCCCCATCTGCAGATGTCCGTCCACAATGTGTGGGCTCCCCTTGGCATGGAACGAAATGAAGTCCAGCGGAATCGTCCCGCCCGTCGCTGCGCTTCGATCCTGAGCGCAATGTCGCAGAAATTCGCGCAGATAGTCCCCGCTTTTGCTCCCCGGTGAAGGTCCTGTCGTCGCGGGACCGCCCACGCGAGCCCTGGGAATCGCCGCTCGCACTCCCGCAACTGCGTAGTCATACAAGCGTTCGTATTCTGCTTCGGTCCCATGCCAGTAGAAAATGTCCGGCTCGTTCCAGACCTCCCAATACCAGGTCGCAACCTCAGCCGCTCCATAGCGAGCCAGCATGTGGGCTGCCACCTGCCGGACGAGTTCGCGCCATTTGCCGTAGTCCGTCGGAGGGAACGACCATCCTTCGCGATCGCCGGGCTTCGTTGGCCACGGAATATGGTACGGATCGGGATGCGTCGACAGCGCCTTCGGCATGAACCCAATCTCAACAAAGGGCCTCAACCCCGCGTGGACCCACCCGTCGAAGATACCGTCGAGAATCGTCCAGTTATAAATCGGCTTACCGTCCGCATCTTCGGTATAGACGTTGCTCGAGCTCCACTTCAGCTCTGGCTTTCCATCCCCGCTGGTCAGTAGAAAGTGTGCACGCACATACACGGGCGCAGACGTAAGAGAACGCAGCTCAGCCAGCAACTTCTTACCGCCCTCGGTTGTCGTGTAGCCCGATTCGTCGTAACCGAACCAGGAGTAGACAGGCTCAAAAGCGCCGCGGGACTTCTGTAAGTCCACTCGCACGTCGACCGCGGATTGGCTAAGGCATGTGGACGCCCCAGCCAGAAGACAAATGGCAATTACAATCCTCCGCCCCGCATGCATCGTGACTATCCAACGCCTTTCTGCCTTGAGGAGTCCTGTTGTCCTCCGGCGCATCAACTGGAAAATAACCAGAGCCGCAATCGGGATGCTTCGCATACTTCGCCTTCGACCTACCGGCGCTTCGGTACCTTCGTACTGTCCGCCTCTTCGATTTCCCTTGCTCTGCCCGCGCAAACTGCTAGCCTAATAACAAGGAAAGCTCTGTGCCGCCACCAGCGGACGGAGCCTTTTCCCTTTTCGGCCCAGACCGAAAAATTCACGCGCTCTTTTGACATCGCGAACCAGAGCTAGTGCCACCCGCTAAAGGACGTATTTTCAAACACTTGACATGGAGGCCTCTCACAAGTTATGCGTTGTCAATAACTTGCATTTTGAGGCCCTCAATAAGTTCCGTTGATTCAACACTTGCCAAAAAAGGGGGGTAGTACCCAGGATCCTCATTCCGGCAGCATTAGTTGGCCCTTAACGGTAAAGTTCCCGGTCACGGTCGGCGCTCCAGTGCCGGGTTGACCACCGCCAATCGTGATCGTGTAAGGCCCTTCAGCAATGATGGGATCGCCAGCTTCCGTCACCATGCTCAGATCGCGGTTCTTCAGATCGAACTCGACCTTCTGGCTTGCACCGGCTTCCAGATGGACTCGTTTGAACCCACGCAATGCGCGGATTGGGGCGCCAGGAACACTGGGGAATGTCACATATAGTTCCGCGACTTCGTCTCCGGCAACCTTTCCGGTGTTCGTGACCGTCGCTTCGGCGTGCAGCGGATCGCCGGCCGCAATTTCTGTCGACGCCAGCGTGAGGTCGCTGTAGCTGAATGTGGAATAACTTAGCCCGTAGCCGAAGGGATAAAGCGGCTCACCCTTGAAATAACGGTAAGTGCGACCTTCCATCGAGTAATTCTCGAAGTTAGGAAGCTGGCTAACATCTTTGTAGAAAGTTACAGGCAGTCTGCCAGCTGGATCGTTCTTCCCGCTCAGCGTTTCTGCTACTGCTGCGCCGCCTTCTTCGCCGGAATACCATGCGTCGACGATCGCGTTGGCATGAGCCTTCGCCCAGTTAACGCCCAATGCGCTGCCATTCATCAGCACCACTACCAGCGGCTTGCCTGTTCCGGCAACGGCTTCCAGCAAGGCTTCTTCGGGCTGCGGCAGATCGAGGCTCGTCCGATCGCCACCCAGAAATCCTGGCTCGCTCACCGGCATTTCTTCGCCTTCGAGTTCGCTGGTGATGCCAACCACCGCAATCACAACATCAGCCTCCTTCGCCGCCGCCAATGCTTCCGGTGAAGGCGCGGGATTGTAGCGAGCCCACAGCAATTGCACGCGCAGCTCGCCGGCTCCAAACTTGCCATAAGTTACTGACAACGCCGCTTTCTGCCCGCGCTCCAGGTGAATTCTTCCCAGCTTCGCCTGAAGACCTCCAAAGCTAAACGCCTGAGCTATTTCTTTCCCGTCGACGGACAGCCTGCCGAAACCATCCGCCGAAAGTCCCAGCAGATAATCGCCGGTTTCCGGAGCGGTGAGGAATCCTGACCACTGCACGCTGAGCGGGTTCTTGCCCTTCGCTTCAGCCGGCAGATCGCTCTCTGTCAAATTGATATTCGGTTCAACGCGGCCGATGAGCGGCGTGGGTTTGGCGCCGGGACCAAGATCCATGCCTGCCATCGCTCCGTAGTCCGCCTTTAGCCCAGGCTTTCCATCGGGAGTGATCAGCAGGTTATTCGGAACCGGCTCACCATCGTTGCGCAGGAACTGCGTTCCCGGCACGAATCTGATCTTCGCCTGCGGAAACTCCGTCTTCAAACCGTCCAGCACGCTCACCGAATGCGTCGGCGTTCCACTGTAGTTTCCCATCAGCACCTTCGTCTGATCCGCAAGCGGGCCAACGACCGCAATCTTCGTTACAGAGGACTTCAGCGGCAGTACACCATCGTTTTTCAGCAGCACCATTGATTCATCAGCAAGCTTGCGCGCCAGCGCACGATGTTCAGCGCTGTCCAGTTCCTTCTCGTCGATCTTCGAGTAAGGCACACTTTCCGGCGGATCGAACATACCCAGCTTCACGCGCGCCGTGAACAACCTCACCAACGCCCTGTCAATGGCACTTTCCGGCAAATATCCCTGTTGAACCGCGTCGATATACGCCTTGTAATCGTGGTTGTCCTTCACTTTTGCGAAGAAGTCGGCGCACTCGTTGTCCATCCCACGTTCCAGCGAGATCGCCGAGGACTTCGCCTGCGTATCGCGGTAGTGATGCCCTTCGAAGATGTCGATCACCGCGCCGCAGTCGGAAACCACATATCCCTGAAATCCCCATTTACCGCGCAGCTGATCCTGAAGCAGAAACTCGTTCGCGCAGGCTGGCTGGCCTTTGATGGCGTTATAGGCGCACATTACCGAATCAGCCTTGCCCTCAGTAACCGCAGCTCGAAACGCGGGCAGGTACGTATCGATCTCGTCGTGCTTGCTCACATCCACATCTGCCATGTGCCGCGTCGGTTCCGGGCCGCTGTGAACGGCAAAGTGCTTCGGCGTCGAGATCACGCGGTAATACCTGGGATCATCACCCTGCATGCCGGTGACAAAGGCGACCGCCATCCGCGACGTAAGAAATGGATCCTCGCCGTAGGTTTCCTGACCTCTTCCCCAGCGTGGATCGCGAAAGATGTTCACATTCGGCGCCCAGAAATCAAGGCCTTCCATGATGTTGCTGTGGCCGGCTCGCACCGCCTGCACGTGCTTAATGCGGCCTTCAATGCTGATGTCGGTCGCCATTTCGTGAATACCGGGAGCGTCAAAAGTCGCCGCCAGGCCGATTGGCTCCGGGAACTCCGTCGTTCCGTTCACAGCAACGCCATGCAGCGCTTCGCTCCACCAGTCATATGCCGGAACGTTGAGCCTCGGAATCGCGCGCGCCTGGTTCACCAGTTGTGAAGCCTTTTCTTCAAGCGTCATTCGGCTCACCAGGTCTCTGGCGCGGGCCTCGGGAGAAAGGCTGGTGTTCATGTACGGCAACGGTGCCGCGTCCTGTGCGCCCGCGCGCAGTGCTATCCCTGCCATGCAGATGAGAATGGCAAGTATGCGCAATCCTGATCTCTTCATCTCAACCCCCGGAACTTGAAATTCCTGCGCCTGCGGAATTTGACTCCTGTGTCATTCCCCGTCGATGGCGACACCCCAACCTAAAGGGTTCAGCGCTCTCCGTCAATTTCGGGAAACAATTAACTCGTGATGCCCCAGAGTCGCCGCTCAGAAGGTGCTGTGGCGCGATGGGGTCGAGACTCTGAAAAACCCTCCCGCCGCCGTAGGGCGGAAGGCGCGCCGGGGGTCGCCGACCTCGTCCGTTTCCGGACAGCGGTGTTCCTGCTCTGTCCAGAAACGAAAACCGGCCATGGCAGGTAAACGGTTTCAGGACGGAAGCTGTGGACCGCCCGGCTTTCGGCCTTGACAAGGCTTTTCCAGAAGAGTAATTGTTTTCTCGCCCGGAAAACCTATTCTCACCGTTGTTTAAAAACATTTCCGGGGGAACCAATTAGTTTTTTTTGATCGAGAAAACGTTTGCTCACGGAGGCGTCATGAATTTTCTTGCTGCACAATTCCATCTCCATGGCCGCAACAGGCCTGTGCGTCGGATGCGCTGGGTAAGCCTTGCGGGCTGCTTCGCACTCGCCATCATCCTCGTCACTCTCACGCCGCACCTGTTCGCTCAGGAAAACGCGACTATCAACGGAACGGTCACCGACGCTTCGGGTGCCGTCGTTTCCAACGCCCAGCTCACACTCACGAACACCGCGACCGGCCAAGTCAGAAATGAAGTTTCGAACTCGGTTGGCGCCTATCGCTTCGGCAACGTCGGTATCGGCACCTACACGCTTGAGGTCAACGTGTCCGGTTTCCAGAAGTACACGAAATCCGGAATCGTCGTGAACGTCGCTCAGACCCTCGAGGAAGACGTCCAGCTTCAGGTGGGCAGTTCGACACAAACTGTCGCCGTCCAGGCGGAAGCTCTCCAGACCCAGACCGAAACCAGTGAAGTGAGCACCCTGATCAGCGGCCGCCAGGTGGAGGAGCTCTCTACCAACGGGAATAACGTCACAGCGCTGGCTGCGCTCGGCCTTGGTGTCTCCAACAACCTGCCGTCCTTCAGCGGCGTTGATGCGCTGACCTCGGCCAACGGCATCAGCTTCAACGGAACCCGCACGACGCACAACATCTACCTGCTCGACGGAGCCGAGCAGAACGACCGCGGATGCGGCGGGTGCTTCATGAACCTGCCGTCGCAGGAATCCATCGCGGAATTCCAGACCCTCGACAGCAACTACTCGCCCGACTACGGCATCGGTTCCGGCGGCACGATTCTTCTGGTGCTCAAGTCCGGCACGCACGACTTCCATGGCGAGCTGTATGAGTTCAACCGCAACACCGACTACGACGCCAACGACTACTTCACGAAGAAGGCCGGCCAGCCGCGCCCGTCCTTCCAGTTGAACGAGCCCGGCGGCAACATCGGCGGCCCGCTATTCATTCCGGGCGTTTACAACAACAACCGCAATCGGACGTTCTTTTTCTGGAACGAAGAATGGCGCCGGCTGATTCAGGGCAGCACACCTCTGGTCGCCAATACCATCCCGGCCAATGACTTTCCCACCGCCGGCCAGAATCTCAATTACACCCTGTTCGGGGGGGGATCGGCGCCTATCGTTCCGGTCACTTCCGATCCCGCCAAGCTGGCGTTGTATACGCAGGACGGATTGACCGCGGGCCAGCCCTTCCCTGGCAATGTGATTCCGGCGAACCTGATGGATCCGAACGCACTGCTGCAACTGAACGCCGGAACATTCCCGAAGCCTAACCTGGGCACCGGCCAGTTCACCGCGTCCGTCCCCACCACCGACAACATCCGCGAGGAAGCGGTCCGCATCGACCACAGCATCAACAGCAAATTCCAGCTCATGGGTCACTATCTGCACGACTCTATGGCGAAATCGTTCTACCCGCCGTTGTGGAACGACAGCAGCTACCCGACCGTGGGAACCGCGATGACCAACCCGTCGTACACGGCGGTGATCAAACTCACCCAGACCTACAGCCCCACGCTGCTCAACGAAACCGCAGTCCTGTACAGCGGTAACAAAATCACACTCACGCCGCAGGCTGGTTTCGGCGGCAGTTACAAGATACCTTCCGGCTGGACAGCCCAGAGCTTCTTCCCGGTTTCCGACAACGTCGGCGACGATATGCCGGAAATCGATCTGCAGGGCGCCCCACTGAACACCAACTGGAGCGAGGCCTACTATCCGTGGAGGAACGGATACGAGGGTTTCGAGTACCGTGACGACCTCTCCTGGACGAAAGGCCGCCACCAGTTCAAATTTGGCTTTAGCCTGCTGCACGATTACAAGAACCAGCAGTTGCAGGCCAATACCCAGGGCACTGCTGCCTTCAACGTCAGCGCCTTCTCAAAAGACTCCTATATCAATTTCCTGCTGGGCGATGCTTCCAGCTTTACGCAGCTCCAGTACCTGGCGAACAAACACTGGGTTAACAACAACTATGGGTTCTACGGCAACGACAACTGGCACGTAAGCCCGCGTTTGACCCTGAACCTCGGCCTCCGCTACGACGGCATGCCGCACGCCTTCGAGCGGTACAACCAATTTGCTAACTTCGTCGCCGCTGATTACGACTACTCGCTCGGCAATCCCGTTACGGCCGCCGGGACACTGAATCCGGCCGATCTCACAACGTTTAGCTGCTCCACCCAGCGGTGCAATACCAATGGCGAGCAGTTCTACCTGAACGGGATGAGGGAAGCCGGCATCGATGGGTTCCCACGCGGGGTGGTGGTGAATGACTACAAAACGTGGCAGCCGCGCATTGGCTTCGCCTATAACTTCCGCGGTGATGGCAAGACGGTGCTGCGCGGCGGCTACGGAGTCTTTTACGAACGCGTCCAGGGCAACGACGTTTACAACGCCGCTCTGAATCCACCCTTCGCCTATCAGCCGTCCGCGACGAACGTCTACTTCTCGAACCCCTCCACCAGCGCCTTGACCGGAGCAACCACGACTGAGTCGTTCCCGTCCGTGCTCACCAATATCAACTACCACTTCCCGAGTCCGGGCACGGAACTTTATAGTTTGGGGATTCAGCGCGAGCTGGCACCCTCAGTGGTCGCCGTTGTTCAGTATGTCGGTTCCGATGGCTGGTCCCAGGACGACGACCGCGCCATCAACACGCTGCCCCTCGGCAATTTGACGAATCGCGAAGGTGTAGCCAATGGCACTCTGAATGCGAACCTGTACCGCATCTACCCCGGCTTCTCCGGGATCGAGCAGGAAGAGAACGAAACCAACTTCAACTACAACTCGCTCCAGGCCGGCGTTCGCTTTGAGAATAAACACGGTCTGACCACCCAGTTGTCCTACACCTGGTCCCACAACATCTCCATTGTCTCCAACGACCTCAACGGGCTATCGGATCCATTCAATCCCGGCTATGACCGCGGATCGGACACTGGCTTCGACCGCCGTCATATCTTCAATGCCAGTTACGTCTACAACCTGCCCTTCTTCATGCACAGCGACAATGGCTTTGCGAGAAATGTGGTCGGAGGCTGGACGCTTTCCGGCATTACCACAGCAGAGTCGGGCGTTCCTCTTTACATCACTTACACCGGCCCCGATACCCTGGGTCTGGGCGGCGGCACTACCAATCGACCGAACAAAGTCGCCAGCGTGAGCTATCCGAAGACCGTCAACGCCTGGTTCTCGAAGAACTCCTACGCCGATCCGGTTGCTCCATGGAACGGCGGCCCAAATCAGGGCTTCGGTAACGCCGGTAAAGATTCGGCGCTCGGACCGGGCATCGTCAACTGGAACCTCTCTCTGTTCAAGACCATTCGATTTACGGAGAGCGGCCCCCACGTCGACCTGCGGTTCGAATCGTTCAACACCTTCAACCACACCATCTTCCAGAATATCGATACCGGAAGCCATGACGGCAACTTCGGCGCGGTCACCGGTGACTACGGTCCTCGTACGCTGGAGCTGGGTGGAAAGTTTGTGTTCTGAATCCTGACTCAATTGCCTCCCATGGCGCGACAGAAAACACTCTGTCGCGCCTTCTTCTTTTTCCCGGCCTTTTTAGTCTTCCCAGACCGCTTTGCTTGCGGGCTCTGATTTCTCCGCGCGACAATAGGCCTTTGGAGATATGCGTGAGATTCTTGGCTCGAACAGGGATCCTGATGGCGGCCGTTTTGATCGCGGGCACTTTTCGGATTGCGGGCCAAACCACGGCCGGTTTGTCGAAGCAGCGTGACACGGCTCTGGCTCTGGAGCAACAGGGAAACGTGGAGGCTGCCGAGGCCGCGTGGCGCGCCATCCTGAAAGCCAGTCCCGACAATGCCGAGGCCTGCGCCAACATCGGCTTCCTTGAATCCCAACAGCAGCATTACTCTGAGGCCGTTCACTACTACCGCCGTGCCCTCGCCGTGGGCCCCGCCGTTCCCGCACTCCGCATGAACCTTGGCCTCGCACTCTTTAAGGCCGGCGAAATGCGCGAAGCGGCGCGCGTGCTCGAGCCGCTGTACCGCACCACTGCTCCTGGCTCTGAGCAGGCACAACGGCTTCGCCTGCTCCTGGGCATGGCCGACTACGGTTCTGCCCAGTACGCGGCCGCGGTGCCATATTTAAAGGAAGCCATGGCGCGCGACCCGCAGAATCTCCCCTATCGCTTGGTTCTTGCGCACAGTTGCTTGTGGTCGAAGCAGTACCAGTGCGTGCTTGACGTCTACCATCAGATCCTCACCCTGAATGCCGAGTCGGCCGAGGCCGATATGCTCGCCGGCGAAGCCTACGACGAAATGCGCGATCACGAAGACGCCATCCAGCAGTTTCGCAACGCCGTGAAAGCCGATCCCAAAGTGCCCGGCGTTCACTTCGGCCTGGGTTATCTGCTGTGGTGCCAGAACCGATTCGACGAAGCCGCACAGCAGTTCAAGCTGGAGAGCCAGAATTCTCCTAACGACGCGGAATCGATCGCCTACTGGGCCGATTCCGAAGTCCGTCTCGAACATCCCGATGCAGCTCGGCCACTTCTGGAAAAAGCTCTGCAGCTGAATTCGCACCAGGAGCTCCCATGGCTCGATCTGGGCATTATCGACTCGGGCACCGGCCACGACGAAGTCGGTCTCCGCGAGCTTAAAACCGCAGCCCACATCGCACCTTCCGACGTGCAGGTACATTGGCGTCTGGCCCGCCTCTATCAATCCATGGGAGACAAGACTGAGGCCAGCGCCGAGTTCGCGCTGACGAAAAACCTGAACAAGCAGGCGGACGAGACCGTGCTCCGTAAACTCCAGGCCAATCATGGCGGGGACAGCACACCCAACGCAAGCGAAAGCAGTAGTCCGCCGCAGCCATAAAGCGATGACAGAAAGTCATTGAAGGGAGCTAGTGCGCGGCAAAAGGCTGCGCTCCAGGAACAGTACCGAACGCTGCGTTTAATGGTCGGGGAGAGAGGATTTGAACCTCCGACCCCCTGGTCCCGAACCAGGTGCTCTACCAGGCTGAGCCACTCCCCGACGTCTCGCGCGTTTAGCCTCGATGTTTCTTCAGTTTACTCGACTCATACCAGTCGGGCAAACGAAACAGAGGCGACCCGAAACCAGACGTCGAATCGCGAAAATGCAATCCCCGCCGATATTTGTCACTGAGGTAATAGCACTGGGTGACTATTGATACCGCCGCCCGGTTCATCCACTCTGATGCTAGCCATCTCCAGCCCCGCCCGGAACTTTCTCGCTGACAAGTGGCCGCCGTCGGTTCGCAAGGAGACCGTCATGATCGTCGTCCCACAACATCTGCTCGACCTGATCAGGGACGAATCCGGCCAGGATCTCATCGAGTATGGCCTGATCATCGCCGTTATGGCGCTCGCGCTGATCGCGTCTATGAATCGCCTTACCAATTCCATCGGCAACTTCTTCAACACCGTCGGCAACTCCCTCTGAGCCCGCTGTCCGCCTCGCCCGTCCCGATCTGTTGTCGCCATAGCAAGGTACCGCTTCGCACGTCACGCATGGAGAACCGCTGCTGGCGCTGCCGTCTCGCCGTAGTATTCTGGAGGAACGCGCCCGTAGCTCAGCTGGATAGAGCGGATGCCTCCGGAGCATCAGGTCGGGAGTTCGAATCTCTCCGGGCGCACCACGCTTTTACCCTGTCCGGCCATGCCCTCAGATCAAACTTGGTTCCTCTCTTCAGCGCTTCGCGATTTTTGCACGGCTGTCACACGCCCCCGTGTTATCTTTCCGGGACGCCTGAGCCTGGTTGACCCGCCGCCGGCTATTCGGATCGGAGATCCTCAATGGTGAAACACCTGAAATTGGCTTTGGGCTGGATCTTCGGCCCCATCCTGGCGCTCATCGTCGTCCTCGTGGTGCGCTTCTTCGAACGCAGGCTACGCTTCGAAACCCGTCGCGATCCCGCTTGGCGCTCTCAATAGTCGCCGCCCGGAACGCCATCCTTTAATCTCCACAGAGCCCACTCGATTACTGCGCACCTGGCCTATACTGGCTGCCGGGCAAAATCCACCATGAAATTCGTCTCCTTGCGAAGCACCCTGCTCCTCGCCGGCTCTCTCTTCCTGCTACTTGCTTCCAGTTCCCTTGCCAAGGATCCGCCGCCCACCGTCATCGTCTGGCCGAACTCCGGTACACCCATCGTGCGCTTTACGTTCGGCAAGCTCAAGGCTCTTGCCAACATCAACGGCCAGCATGCTTACACTATCGACACGCAGGTTGAGAACCTCTGGACCAAACGTATTTCCGACGCTGCCTTCGACCTTTATCTTTACGATAAGAACAACGTCCGCGTCGGCCAGGGATGGCTCACCGTCAGCAACGCCGCACCCGGCGATGTGATCAAGTTTCAAACCAACATCACGGCATCCGGTGGCCCCGTCTCAATGAAGGTCTCTCAGCGCGCACTGCCTCCTGAGCTGGAAGCCAAAGCCCCACCGAAGAAAGTTTCCCTTACCGTCAATTCCGTACCGCAGGGCGCGCATTTCATACTCGACGGAATGGAAGGTGGCATCACCCCGAAGGCCGTCGAGGTCAGCATCGGCTCGCACCTGCTTGAGTTCGACAAGGAAGGCTACAACCACGGCAAGTATCCCTTCGCCATCGGCCCCGACCATGTCTCCGGCGGTAATATCAGTTACGAACTGGGAACCTCCGCGCACGACACCATTGAGCTGCGCGATGGCAGCATCCTCAATGGCGATCTGCTCTCCATTTCTGCCACCGAAGTCGTGATGAAGATTGGGGGAAACCCGCAGACCCTCGATCGCAATCAGGTCAAACGCATCACGCTGGTCCAGCGTGATGCTGGGAGCCAATAGATATGAGCCTTGCCGCTCGCTCCTTCATCCTGATCATCAGCGTTGCTTCCTTTACGCTGTGCGCCCTCCACGCTCAAACCTCACGCTCCCTCGGAATCTTCGAGGGCCAATCGGACGTCGGTGCCGTCACGCCTCCCGGTTCCGCAGTTTACGATCCCGCCAGCAATACCTACACGCTCACTTCTGCCGGCGCGAATCTTTGGGGCTCGACCGACGCCTTCCGCTTCCTCTGGAAGAAAATCTCCGGCGACGCGGTGCTCACCGCTAACATCGACTTTCCACAGACCGCCGGAGACCACAACCCGCACCGCAAAGCGATCCTCATCTTTCGGCAGACCCTCGAAGCCAACTCCGCGTATGCCGATGCTGCTCTCCACGGGATCGGCCTCACCGCGCTGCAATTTCGTCGCGATCCCGGCGCCATCACCGAGGACTTCGAGCTAAACAGCAGCAGCCCTGCTCCTCGTCGACTCCGCATCGAAAAGCGAGGCGACACTTTCACGATGTATGTTGCCTCATCTCCCAATGCGCCGTTGCACCAGGTTGGCGCCAGCACTCAACTCCACCTCGAGGAGCCGTTCTACGTCGGCATCGGCCTCTGCTCGCACGATCCCAACAAACTTGAGAAAGCTGTCTTCTCCCATGTCACTCTCGAGAAGCCCGCGAACCTTCCCTCGGAGTTCGGCCTCGTCAGCACGCTCCAGACCCTCGGCGACGACAAAGACTTCCGCCGTGCCGTTATCGTCTGGTCTGCGCAAGGCCATTTCGAAGCGCCTAACTGGAGCCGCGATGGCAAGACCCTCTTCTTCGATGGGGACGGCAAAATCATGGCCGTTGCTGCCAACGGCGGTACGCCGCAAGCGTTGCCCATCGGAGACGCTACACGCTGCAACGGCAGTCACGGCCTCTCGCCGGACGGAAAACAACTCGCGATCACCTGTTCCACCCCGGGCAAGCCAGAATCCCGCGTCTACATCGTGTCCGCCACAGGCGGTGAGCCGCGCCTAGTTACCGAGCACGCCAATTCTTACTTCCATAGCTGGTCGCCTGACGGCAAAACCATCCTCTTCACCCGCCCCGACCACGGCTCTCTCAACATCTTTGCCATCCCAGCCGAGGGCGGCGAAGAGCACGCCCTCACCACGGGCACCGGTACCAGCGACGACCCCGACTACTCCCCCGACGGGCGATATATCTACTTCAACTCCGACCGCGCCAGCGGCCCGATGCAGATTTGGCGCATGCGTCCCGACGGCTCGTCACCGGAGCAGGTCACCCACGACGACAGGTCAACTGGACGCCCCATCCTTCGCCCGACGGCCGATCCGTCGTCTTCATCAGCTATCAGAAGGGAACTACGGGCCATCCTGCGAACCAGCCGATCGCACTTCGTATCCTCAATCTTGAGGACGGCCAGATCCACGTTCTCATCCACCTCATCGGCGGTTCCGGCACGATGAACGTAAACTCCTGGGCGCCGGACAGTCGCCAACTCGCCTTTGTCAGCTATCAAATGCTGCCCCCTGCCGACACGGCCGCGGCGCCTTAGCTTCCGAGCCCGATTTTCGGTCTGTAACTCGATTAGAATCCGCGCTCGCCCCGGCAATCCCGCGACCTTGTCGCCCGCGATGACATCTAACCTTTAAGGTCGCGTCTGCCCGCTCGGTGTGCGGTACACTTGATGAGCAGAGGTTTCCCCAGGAGATTCCATGGCCACCAGTTCTGTTTCCACAATCACTACGCCTATCCCCGAGGCTGCTCCGGCGCCCAAGACTACACCCGTCCGTCTTACCGACAGCGCCGTCAATAAGGTGCGCGAAATCATGGCCACACAGGATCCGCTTCCTGCCGGTCTGCGCATCGGAGTCGTTGGCGGTGGGTGCTCCGGCTTCCAGTATTCGATGTCCTTCGAGAATCAGTCCGGCATGATGGACAAGGTTTACGACTTCAATGGCCTCAAAGTGTTCGTCGACGCCACATCACTGATGTACCTCAACGGCTGCACCGTCGACTACGTCGAGACACTCGAAGCCGCCGGCTTCAAGTTTGAGAACCCTACGGTGAAGAGCACCTGCGGTTGCGGGTCATCGTTCACAGTTTAAGTTCCAAGGTATCCTAAAAGCAGAAGGCCCGCCATCGCGGCGGGCCTTTTTCATTGTGGCGTCGTATCCGGTGGCGTTTGCGGGAACGGATTCGTTGGCGGCGTCCCCGGGGATGTCGTGCCAGGCGTCAAACCGTTCGTCGTCGGAGTCGAATTAGGACTCGTGGCGCCCGTCGGGGCGCTGCTGCTGCTGGACATCCCGGCCATGGCCATCGCCTGCTCCGCTGCGGGATCGTAGTTGAATTCCCACTTGTTGTAGCGTTTCTGCAACTTGTACTCGATCAGCGATGGCTTATCCACGGGCAGCGTGAATCCCACAATTGGTCCGCCGCCGCCAAACGTCGTTGCCGAAGTCCCGCCACCGCTCGATCCGAAGGGCGAACTGGTCGACGACCCGTTGCCGGTGCCCGGTGTCGATTGTCCGAATACCGGCGACGTTCCGCTCTGACCAAAGCTCGAACCAGACGAGCCAAAGCTAGACCCGCTCGAACCAAAACTGGATCCGCTGGATCCGAAACTCGAGCCGCTGGATCCGATACTCGAGCCGCTGGATCCGATACTCGAGCCGCTGGATCCGATACTCGACCCTGTCGACCCAAATCCCGAATTCGCCGACCCCGAAGCCCCATTGGCTCCGCCCGTTTGATCCCCGCTCGCAACCGGCACGCCATTCGCATCCGTGGTCGTCGTGGTCGTCGCCGCATACATCGAGCCGTTTGTGCCCAAGCCAGCCGTGAGCAGAGGCTGCCCAAAGAATCCCAGCGGCCGGACGTGCGCCTGTCCGAAATACACCGGCTTCCAGTCGTCTTTGCCCGTCAGCGGATCGGTGTACTTCTTGCGCAGAAAACGAATTTCGTTCGTCTCCACCAGCTGGTCGATCGACGTCGGATACGACCCAAATTTGGCGTAGTAGAGCTTGATCGCCCTGCGGTACTGTTCGCCGCGATGGATCGTCTCCAGCTCCTTGTCCCGCTGGATCGACATCGCCATCTTCGGCGCTGCAATCGCCAGAGAGATCAGCAGAATGACTGTCAGGAAGATGACTCCCACCAGAATGTAGCCGGCCTCGCCATCGGCCCGGCCATTGCGGATTTGTAACTGCGCCTGCATCGTATTCCTCAGCTCTGCGTCAGCGGCAGCGTCTGCGTGTTGTTGTAGAGCAGATCGGTCACCTGAATGGAAAGTGGCGTGATCTTCACCACCTTATAGTGATGGTCCACCACATCTCCTTCGTTCGCGATGAACACATCGTCTCCGTGCAGCAAAAACGCCCGCTTCGAGCCGTTATTTGCCTCGTATCCAAAGAACTTCAGATCGATCGGCGGCGGCGGAGGTGGTCCCGCCGGAGCCTGCGGCAACACCGGCTGCGGCCTCGCCGAGGCAATTGGTTTCGGGATGTCGACCGGCGCCGATACCATCGAGAAAATATTCCGCCCCTTCCCGCTGTACTCCAGCGACTCTGCGCCCGCCATTACCTCCGGATGCAGCGTCGGATCCAGCTTCTCGAGCGACGGCATCTTCTGTGCGGTGTGCCCGTTCGTGCCGCCCTGTGATCCCGTCGTTCCGCCCTCGGGATGCGCAGCTGGCTCGCTTGCTTCCTGCGTGGCCGGTGCTGCCGGGGCTGGGCTTCCGCCGAACATCTCCTTCACAAAATAAGCCAGAGCCCCCACCATCACCACCGCGAGAACCACCAGGATCGCCACATTCCGCTTGTTTTCGAGGCCAGTCTTCATTGGGGCCCCTCGCCCTGACCCTGCGGGCTTGGCTCCGGAGCAGGCTGCAGATCGGTATCCGTGATCGTCGTCGGCAGATCGGTCGCGCCGCCGTGGATATAAGTCGTCATCCGCAGGCGCAGGTTCACAAGGCCGCCCTGCTGCCCGTTCAGCGTCACATCATCGATGATGAAGAACACATGATCCTGATCCCGCTCGATACCGTTGATAAAGTGCATCAGGTTCGAATACTGCCCACTGAGTCCGGCATCGATCTCCAACTCCGTCAGCCCGCCCGCCGCCGGCTTTTGCGCGTACGCCGCTCGCGAAAGCCGCACGCTGTTCTTCGTTGCCACCGCGCCCAGCTGGGCCAGGATCGTCGAATAGTTCGGCGCGATGCGATTGTCGTAAAACTTCTCCGCATCCTGGTCGGCAACATCAACCTTTTTCGGCAGCCCGTTCAGGTGATGCATCTGGGCTTCCAGCTGTCCCAAACGCGCCTCTTCCTGCAGAAATTCACCCGACTGATCGGAGCGGATCGCCCGCCACGCCAGCGCAAAGCGCACGCCCAGGAAAACATCCGCGGCAATCACTACCGCCAGCAGGAAGAAATGAAAATTCAGCTTCGTAAAAAATCCGCGCTTCATGGAGTTGGCTTAGCCTCCATGTTCTTGTGCGCCGGTGCGTTCTTCCCTTGGCCCGGTAGCCTTACCTGCGCCGGCTCCTCTTTGTCCTCGTCGCTCTTCGCGTTTTCGGTGTCCAGCGGTAGCGGCCGGTAGTCTGCCAGGATGTCGAAGTTCACATCGTTATTCGTGCTGCTCACATTCTGCACGCCGCCCTGCCCCTGGCTTGTCGCCAGCGACTCCGATGCCAGCCGTGGCGCCGCGAAATGCCGTGACTTCTCCAGATTTCTCACCAATTCGAGTGCCCGTACGCGCTCGCCCGTCACTCGCAGCCGGATGATCACGTGCCCGTCCGGCGCCACGATCGGATCGATACTCAGCACCTGGACCCCGTTCGGCAGCACCGTCTCCAGATCGGTCATCGTCGCCGTCCAGGAAAACGCCTTGCGCTGGAATAGTCCGTTCAGAAAATCCGACTGCTCCAGGATTGCCGCTTGTTTCGGCTGCCGCATCAGCACCTGATAGCTCTGCTCCTGGTGCTCCAGTTCCCGCACGTGATTTTCTACCGTCGCAACCCGCGCCTGCGTCTCCTGCGCCTGGCTGCGCTCGTTGCGATACAGGTAGTAGAGTGCCCCGCCCACCACCAGCAGGATCGCAATCCACGTCCGCAACCTGCTGTAGACCGGCCGCAGCTCAATGTATGGCTGACTCGCGAGATTGACTGTAATCCGCATTTACGTCGCCAGAGCCCCCGCCACGCCCGCTGTCAATCCAGCTGGAATGCTCGTAATCGCCGACAGTTCCGCGACCCCCAGATCCACAATCCGCGGTGCTGGTTCCACCAGCGAAGCCCACCGCGACTCTGCCGCCGCGCTCGCTCCTCCCGGTCCTGCGTAGTACATCGTCGAAGGCAGCCTCTTCAGCGTGTCTTCATACCATGCCAACGCCATGATCACGGCCTGCGCCATCTCTTCTTCCCGTGCCAGCGGATCGGAGGGCAAATCCATTGACCGGTGCAGCAGCATCTCGTCTTCCTGTGTAACCGCCGTGGTTACAGATGCTCCGGCGCGGTTCACCATCAGCGTCGCGCCATCGCCTTCCACGCTGGCGGCTGCCGCCAGGGTGCTCGGCAGCACGGCGCCCGCTTCATATCCAGCGTCGCGCACCGCAGTCTCATACTCCTCCAGCACATCCCCCGGCATCACCGTCACCAGCACGTTCAGTTGTCCACGCTTCTCCGCCATCACCTGATAGCTCACCGCCGCGCCTTCCACATCAAACGGAACCATCTTGCGCAGGCGAAACCGCACCACCGAGAGAGCTTCGTTTCGTTTCCCCGGCAGCGTATCGAAATCGAGCAGCAGCACACGAGCCGCCGCATCCGGAACCACCAGCGTGACCGCCCCGCTTTTGACGCCCACGTCGCCCAGCGCCGATTCCAGCGCCTTATTCAGCGAGTGCGAGTCCACCACGTTCGGCACCTTCAGCCCTGGAACCACAACTCCTTCGGGCAGCGATGCAAACGCCACCGTGATCTCGCCGCGCCGGCCGCCCGCGCGCGCAGCGACAACTCCCTCGGGGCGGATTTCGCACGCCGCCTTCGGACGCATACCCGCCAACCGGTGTGAAGATGTTTTCGAGTGCCACTATCGCGATGCCTCAATAAACGTAACCTTGTTGATTTCCTTCAGCGTCGTCAGTCCCCGCCGCACGCGGTCCAGCGCCGATTCGCGCAGGAAATGCATGCCCTCCTGCTGCGCCAGCTTGCGAACCTCGGAGCTAGGCTTCTTCTCCAGGATGATTTCGCGGATCGGGTCCGTCAAATCCAGCAGCTCGTGGATCGCCGTCCGCCCGCGATACCCTGTCCCGGCGCACTCAATGCACCCGCGGCCTTCACGGAACGGAAAATCGCGCCACTCTTTCAGGTCCATCCCGCTCTGCCACAGGGTGTCATCGTCATAGTGCACCTCCTGCACGCAGTACTCGCAAATGGTGCGCACCAGGCGCTGCGCCAGGATGCAGTTTAGCGCCGAAACAAAGTTGTAAGCCTCCACGCCCATATTCAGGAAGCGCCCCAGCACGTCCACAACGTTATTCGCGTGCACCGTGGTGAACACCAGGTGGCCGGTCAGCGCAGAGTTGATCGCAATCTGCGCCGTCTCCTGATCGCGGATTTCGCCCACCAGGATCTTGTCCGGATCATGCCGCAGGATCGACCGCAGGCCACGCGCAAACGTGAGCCCCTTCTTTTCGTTCACCGGAATCTGCGTGATCCCGCGGATCTGGTACTCCACCGGATCCTCGATCGTGATGATCTTATCCTCGTCGCTCTTGATCTCGTTGAGCGCCGCATACAGCGTCGTCGTCTTGCCCGATCCCGTCGGCCCCGTCACCAGCACCATGCCGTACGGCTCGCGGATGTACCGCCGGAATCGCTTCAGATCGTCTTCAGCAAATCCCACCACATCCAGCGTCAGCTTGCGGAACTTCTCGCTCATCGACTCTTTGTCGAGCACGCGCAGCACGGCGTTCTCGCCATGCACCGTCGGCATAATCGAGACGCGAAAGTCGATCAGCCTCCCCTTGTAGCGAACCCGGAAGCGTCCGTCCTGCGGCACGCGCCGCTCCGCAATGTCGAGCTCCTACATCACCTTGATGCGCGACAGGATCGTCGTGTGATGCTCGCGCGCAATCGGCGCCATCGCCGGCTGCAGCACGCCGTCGATGCGGTACTTCACCAACACCGAATCGTCGTAAGTCTCGATGTGAATGTCCGACGCCCGCCGCTCCAGTGCCGTGAAGATCGTCGTGTCCACCAGCCGGATAATCGGACTGATATCTTCTTCCGACGTCAGCTTCTCAATCGAGATGCTCTCATCGGTCGAGTCGTCCGCCGACAACACATCGAATGTCAGGCCCTCCGACGCCTCGTCCAGCACGCGCTGGCTCTGCTCGGTTTTCTTCAGCAGGTCGGTGATCTGCGACAGCGTCGCCACCCGCGTCACAATGCGCTGTCCCAACAGGCCGCTGATCTCGTCCAGCATCATCAGCTTGCTGGGATCGCTCACCGCGATCACCAGCCGATCTTCTTCCTGCTCCAGCGGGACAAAGTTGTAGCGGAACATCATGTCTACCGGAACCGACCGCAGCACCTCGTGCCGGATACGGAAATTCCGCAGGTCGACGAACTCCGAGCGATACCGTCGCGCCAGCGCCTGCGCCAGCGCGGTCTCGTCCTGTTCGGTCGGTAACGTAAGGGGGGGAGCCTGAGCCATTATCAATACCTCTTTTGCCTTCGACGCCGCGAGCCTCTCACTCGCGTTTCGCTACGTCCTGAAGTTCTGCGCGTTGCTCATCGAGAAAATCGGCAGGTATAACGCGATCAAAATAATCACCACCACAATGCCCATCACGATCAGGATCGCCGGCTCGATCAGCGCCAGCGCCGCCGTCAGCGCGGTCTGCACGTCGTCCTCGAAAAATTCCGCCACCGAATTCAGCATCTGTGGCAGCGCGCCCGTCGACTCGCCCACGTCGATCATCTCCGTCGAAAGGTCCGGAAACACCTTCGTCGCTTCCAGGCTCTTCGCCAGGCCCTTGCCTTCGCGCACCGTCGTCACTGCCGAAAAGACGGCCTTGCTGATCCGCTTGCTCGTGATCGACCGCGCCGCCGTCTCCAGCGACGGCACCAGCGGAATACCCCCGCTCAACAGCGTCGACAGCGTGCGCGCAAACATCGCCACCTGGTACTTCAGCCAAATCTTTCCGAACAGCGGCAGCCGGATCCGTATGCGATCGATCCTGTCTGCGCCCGCCTCGCTCCGGCTCCAGCGCCACACCAAAAACACAACCAGCGCCGCCACCGGCAATATATAGAGGATGTAGTGCTGCGCTCCCTTGCCCAGCGCCAGCATCATCAGCGTAATCGCCGGAAGCTGCGTCCCGATCTGCTCATACAGCTTTGCGAACTGCGGCACTACAAACGTGATCAGGAAAATGAAAAGCCCAAAAACCAGCGTGATCAGCAACGCTGGATAAATCAGCGACGCCTGCAGCTTCTTCCGGAATGCCAGCGAAATCCTCTGAAACGCCAAATACCGCGCCAGCACCTCTTCCAGATTTCCCGCCCTTTCTCCGGCCAGCAGCGTCGTTGTGAACATCAGCGGAAAACCGCCTTGGGCCTCGAACGCCGAAGAAATCGGCTCGCCCGTCCGTACCCGCGCCGACACATTCTGCAACTGGCCCGAAAAATTCGGGTTTTTCTGGCTCTTGGCCAGCATCTCCAGCGACCCAAGAATCGGCAACCCTGCCTTGATCAGCGTCAAAAACTGCTGGTTGAAGATCAGAAACGTTTCCAGCTTCGTCTTCCGCGGCCCACCCGTCAGTCCCCGTGGCTTTACCGAGTAGACGAAGTACCCCGCTTGCGAGAAACGCGTGCGCAGCTCTTCGGCAGTCGCCGCCGACTGCACCTGTTCCTGCACGTGTCCTCGCTCATCGGCGAGTCTGATCACAAATTCAGCCATGGAATGCCTGCCGGAGTCCCGGGAAACCACCGTCCGGCCAGAGGATACCTCTTGTCAAGCGTAGCAGTTTCTATAGCGTGGACGCGTTACACGCCGCTCAGGAACTGGACGCGCCACTACCCCAAAACGCTCACCGAACCGGTTGGTCGCTAGCCATGGGCTCCTGTGCCGCCCGCGTAGGCTCGACCGCCCCCGGTCGATTCGCCTTCGGTTGGGGCCGCTGCACCTCATCGAGGTTGATCTTCCCGATTCGTCCCTCCGGCCCCACCACCCATGGCAGACTTAGGGCGTTCCACTTCCCGTCGTCCAGCGGCATCCACGTCCGTCCGCCGTCCCAGCTCACGTCCGACCCGTTCGTCCCCACCGTTATCCACGCATTAATATCAGCATCCCACATCACCGCCGATCGGTATCCGTGGGGAGGTTTCAACGCCGCCGTCCATTTTTGCCCATCGGTCGACCAGGCTGCCGTTCCATCTGCCTGATCCGGCTTGGCATAGTCGCCGCCCACAGCAATCGCCGCCTTTACGCCTTCGTCCCACCACAACACGCGCAGTGAGAACGCGCCCGCCGATTCGCTGCCGCCCGCCATCGGCAAAGGCTGCCGCTCAAAGGTCCACGAATTCAGGCAAGCCGGATCCGGCGCAGCGTTTCCATCCCGCGCGCAACTGCTCACGCCCTTATAGATAAACGTGCCGCCCTGGCCGCCCGTTACAAACCACACCCGGCCGTCCCCTGGCAGCATCGCGTTCACCATCAGCCCGGCGTCGCTCAACGCCGAGTTGCTCGCCGCAAAAGCAGCGATCTCCTGCCCCGCAGTCGAGAGCCCCGTCCCCTGAATCTTCGTCCACGTTACCCCGCCATCGGCGGTTCTCATCAAAGGAAAAGCGCCACTCACCGGGTCGCCAAGCAATATCCCGTCTCCTTGCTCGGAAACACCATCGCGTCGAAAAACCCGTTCTTGTCTGGATCGGCCAACACAAGTGTCCAGTGCGCACACCCGTCGGTGGTCCGATAAACCCTTGACTGATCTCCCGCCCCACTCGACATCACGATCGCGGTCTGGTTGTCCCACGCCCAAACCGCTCGAAAATCCAGCTTGGCCGAGTCAGGCGGAGCCGCGCAGCTCTGCCATTCGTATCCGCCATCTTCGGTGCGCAGAACAGTCCCGTTCGCCCCGCTGGCCCAGGCGACTCCGCCGCCCACTGCGTGGATCCCGCGCAGTCCCGCTGTCGTTCCGCTTTGCTCCAGAACCCACGGTCCGGACTTTTGCCCGGTTCCCTGACCCCACGACCAGCCGCTCAGGACCAGTGCCATCCCAACGGCAATGCACGCGCGCCTCCGCATGGGGCCATCATATTGATCCAATTGAGGCTAGGGAAATACCCCAATTCGGGTCGCGAAGCACCCGGAAAGTCACCGGCCATGTGTCTGCGATTCGCGCCCGACTACACCGGCGGCTCACCCTCCACCACGTGCACACCCGGTGGAGGCGTAAATATAAAGGCCGAGCTCGGAGCAGGCACATTCTGCGCCTCGCCGCTGAACTCAAATTGGTTCGTTACCCCGTCGGTCTCCTCGATCGTCATCGATCGGATCGTCCCATCCGCCGCGGCCGTGATCTTCAGCGACGAAACCCGCTGCTCCAGCCCCTTCGGTACCCCAATCAGCTCACATGTCCCGTCCCCGCCACAGCTCGCATGAAGCCCCGTCAGCTCCTTCTCCAGCTCGGTGTGCCCCAGCAGAAACTGCAACGGCGACCGCAGATCGTCCAGCTTCTTCTCCGCTACCTTCTGCGCTTCCGGCTCGCCGGGCGAATAGAAGTATCCATCCTTCCCGTCCAGCACAAACAGCTTTCCGTCCGGATCGGTGTACGTCCACCGCATCTTCCCCGGCTTCTTCAGCAGCAGTACTCCAGACTCCCTCCGGTTCATCCCCATCCCGGTGTAAGTCTGCGCAAAATGCACCTCGAGTGAATGCAGCGCGTTGTAATGCCGATCCACCCGCGCTGCCATCTGTGCCGCACTCATCTCTGTTGCGGATACTGACGGCGCTGTCTGCGCCCGAACCCCAATGCTCGCGGCCAGGACTGCCAGCGCCACAAGTAAAAACCGCCAGCGGATCAACCTCCACTGGCGGCTCAGTTCTATCGTTATATCGTTCAATCCTCGTTCACCCTCCGGAGCAGTCCCATTCTGACAGCCTTCCGCGCTAACTGGTTTTTCGCTGACCGCTTCTCCGCCAACCGGCCTTTAGCTAGCCGCTCCTTCGCTACCGGCTTTTCACTGGATCGCTACCGTGCAGTTCGTTCCGCCCGAAGGATCCGCCTTGATCTCGCCGGTCATGTCCAGGCAGTAGCCGTTGTGTCCCGTCTTGCCCACCGATTGCGGCACCGCCGTCACTTCGTAACTGACGAAATTGTCCACCTGGCTGCCTGGCGCCTTCTGGCAATTCACGATATTGAACGAATATCCCGCCTTCTGCCCGGCGGTCAGGTCCGATTGCAGCAGTTGCGCCCCCTGCGGCGTTGGCGGTCCCGACGTCGCACTCCCGCCCAGCGCAGCCAGCGAGCATGCAAACCCGTTGGCCGGGAAATTCGTCGCGTACTGATTCTCCGCAATCTGAATCGCCCGCAGCGATTGCTTCGCTGACGTTTCGTTCGCCGTCGCCTTCAGGTTCAGCATGTTGGGAATCGCAATCAGCATCAGGATCAGCATGATCGAGATCACGATCAGCAGTTCCATCAACGTGAAACCGGCGTCGCACATACTCCGGCGTCTCATTTCCCTCGAACGCTCAGTAATAAACTTCACAGCCTTCATCGCAATTCTTCTCTCGTGTTTCCGAGGCGGCACTCATGCGCGCAACAGATCCGGTTCCCGCTCGGAAACCGCTTTAATCCTACCGCAAAACCCGCACCCCGATCAGCGCCGGCGCCACCAGCCGCAAAACCGCTGTCCAGGCACACGCCGCTCTTTCGACCGCAATAAGACCAGACGCGTTACCCCTGCTCAACGCTCGCCCGTTGCTGACTTTTTGCTGATCGCTCTTCTCAGCCTGCCCTGAGCAAGCGCTGGGCGCAGCGATGTGCGCGGCGAATGGGCTGACCGCTTTTTTCGCCGACCGGATCTTCGCCGACCGCTGTTCACCATCGCTGCGCTCGGTTTTACAATAGAACCCGCCATGGCCTTCCCAATCCGTACCTGCAGCCTCTGTGGTGAGGAGTTCGAGCTGAAACCCGACAAGCCCGGTTTCGCCAATCGTTGCCTCGCCTGTAGCGAGCCCGACGACGAGAAGAAAGGTTCCGCATCCACCGCTGGTTTCCAGAATGACCGCGAAGCCAATGCCGCGCGACGCAGCGCGATGCGCGACCTTCTCTACCGCAAAGACAGTTAGAACATCGGCTACCTTTGGATTTCTCGCGCAAGGTATAGCGCCGCTCCAGTTAATCTCTGAGCACGCGATTGGAGTTGTGTGCGCACTGCGGTAATCGCTGTTCGCCTGCGCGGCCCGCGCAAAAAATCAAAAATAATACCCACCGCTCAGGTAACTATCACACACCACTTTAGTGGTAGGTATCCACAGCTGAATATCCCCAAAAAGACAAAACTTCAGTGGTACGCTGTGCGGACAATTCACTGCCATATTTTGGAAACCCTCGCCCCCGGAGGAATCCGTGTACGCAAGATCGGAACGCCCCCGCCTCCTGCTGTCCCTCGCTGCCATCTTCAGCCTCTTCTCTCTCATGACCGGTTGCGGTTCCGTCATGGCCCCACTGGGCAACCTCACCGCCATCTCCACCGCTTCAACTTCACTCCGTGTCAACCAGCAGATTCAGGTGCAGAATCGCATGGCGATAACCGCAACGCCGCTAGCCTTCTATGTCAACGGCGTTCAGGGCGGTAACTCCGAAGTCGGCACCATCAATTCCGCGGGACTCTACACGGCCCCCGCCATCGTTCCCGACCCCAACACCGTCACCATCACGGCCCAAGTCGCCAGCAATCCTGGCTACGCTCCCGGAACCCTGAATCTCGCCATCCTCAACCCCATCCCTGCACTCACCGGCATCACGCCAACCGGCATCGCCGAAGGCACCGCCACCATCGCCGTCAACGGATCGCAGTTTGTCTACGGCGCACAGATTATGTGGAACGGCCAGCCCGTTCCCACCACCTTCGTCTCCAGCACACAGCTGGCCGCCGCCGTCACATCTCCCACTCCCGGCGCCTATCCGCTGATGGTCACGAATCCTAACCCCGGTTCCGCCAACTCCAACAACCTTTCCATTCAGGTCGGGCCCGGTCAGGTCGTCCTGCAACTGCAGCCCGGCACCGGCACTGATGTCCGTGTCACCAATTCGCTCAGCTTCGGTCTCACCGTCACCGGTACCGCGAACACCGGTGTCACGCTCGCCGTCGACGGCGTCGCCGGTGGCAATTCCACCGTCGGCACCGCCGTCTCCAATGCCGACGGCTCCATCACCTATACCGCACCCGCCGTCGTACCCACGCCGAACAACATCGTCACACTCACCGTCACCAGCACCGACAATCCGGCAGTCTCCCTCAATCAGGACATCTCAGTCCTGAATCCGATTCCCATCCTCACCGCGGCCACGCCTACTACCTTCAATACCGGAACCGCAACCGTCGTCGTCTCCGGCCTGAAGTTCATCAGCGGCGCTCAGGTTCTTATGAACGGCCAGAGCGTTCCCACTACCTTCAATAGCGGAACCCAGCTCACCGCCACGCTCACTCTCTCCGAATCCGGGAACTTCGACATCCAGGTCCTTAATCCCTCACCGGGACCCGCAGCCTCCTCCGACCTCGTCGCCCTGGTCAACGGCACACCGCCCACACCTCTCGTCAGTCCGCAGGATGCCGCGCGTTTCCTCGATCAGGCCACCTTCGGCGCTACCGACGGCGATATTCACGATGTCTCGATGAACGGCTTCCAATGGTGGCTCAACCAGCAGTTCGCCATGCCGCCGTCTCCACAGCAGCAGTTCGTCGATCAATCCCTCATCATCAACAATCCTCCCTGCGCCGCCGGTGACGTCAAATGCAATGCCGCACTTTACGAGCAGAATGGCCAGGGCGAAATCTACTTCCAGGATGCCTTCTGGCAACAGGCCCTTGCTGCTCCTGACCAGCTCCGCCAACGCGTCCGCTACGCGCTCTCTGAAATCTTCGTTGTCTCGTCCAATAACTCCGCCGTCCAGAACTTTCCCCGCGGAGAGGCCGCTTACTACGACTTACTCGGTACCGACGCCTTCGCCAACTTCCGAACCCTCCTCAACGACGTCACCCTCAACCCCATGATGGGTCAGTTCCTCTCCATGCTGGGCAACGACAAGGGCAACGCCACCACCGACCCCGACGAAAACTACGCCCGCGAGGTGATGCAGCTATTCACCATCGGTCTGTACCAGCTCAATAACGATGGCTCGCAGAAGCTTGACGCTTCCGGCAATCCCATCCCCACTTACTCGAACAACGACGTCATGGGATTAGCCGCAGCCTTCACCGGCTTTAGCTGGAACGATCCCGGCAATAGCTCCGACCAGGTCTGGTCGAACTGCTGCCTCTACGTCGGCCCAGGCTACGGCGAAGATCTGCTCGCCATGCAAACCTTCCCCAGTCACCATTCCACCATCGAAAAGGATTTCCTCGGCGTCACCATCCCCGCCTCCGGCAGCTCCGACCCCTCCGGCGACCTGAACACCGCGCTCGACACACTCTTCAACCACCCCAACCTGCCGCCCTTCTTCTCGAAGCAGCTCATCCAGCACCTCGTCACCAGTGATCCGAGCCCCGCTTACGTCAATCGCATCGCCTCGGTCTTCGAGAACGACGGCACCGGCGTCCGTGGCAATATGCAGGCCGTCATCACCGCCATCCTGCTCGATCCTGAAGCCCGCGACACAGCGACCGACGTGGCGAATCCTCAGTTCGGCAAGGTTCGTGAAGCCCTCATCCGCTACACCGAGTGGGCCCGCGCCTTCACCGCACAGTCGCGTACCGGCTCGTACGGCATCGGTTCCACGGAAGACCCAATCTACGGCCTCGGCGAGATGACCCTGCGTTCTCCCACCGTCTTCAACTGGTTTGCTCCCGGCTACGTCCCGCCCGGCACCAGCATTGAAGCCGCCGGCATGGTCGCGCCCGAGATGCAGATGACCAACGTCTCTACCGTGGTCGGCTATCTCAATTATTTAGAGAGCGCCATCGGCAGCAATGCTACCAACGGCTCTGACATCTTCTCGGCCTATGGAGCCGAAGTCGCTCTCGCCAACACACCCGACCAGTTAGTCGACCGCGTCAACCTGCTGCTCATGGCCGGCGAGATGGACTCGAACCTCTATAGCGAGATACTCGGCGCTGTCAGCGCCATCCCCGTTCCCACCGGCGACCAGAACGCAATCAGCGCGGCCCTCACCGCCCGCGCCGAAACCGCGATCTACCTCACCATGGCCTCGCCGGAATACTGCGCCCAGTTTTAGCCCCGTTCCAGGAGCCCGAAAATGTGTAAGTGCCTGAACAAATTCGAGCAGTCCCGCCGTCAGTTCCTTCGCACCGCGTCCTTTGCCTCTATGTCGGGGCTCTACGCCAGCCCCTTCATCCTCGGCCTCAATTCGCTCGCGGCCATGGCGCAGAGCACCGGCTCCTCTGACTACAAGGCGCTCGTCTGCGTCTTCCTGCAGGGCGGCAACGACGGTCACGGCACCGTCATCGCCACTGATTCGGACTCCTACAACGCCTTCGTCACGGCGCGTTCCGGCGCGCCCGGACTCGCTTATCCCCTCTCCCAGCTACTGCCTATAACCCTCAACACTCCGCAGAGTGGACGTACCTTCGCACTGAATCCTTATCTCGGAGGCGTGCAGAACCTCTTCAATGCCGGTCGCGCCGCCATCGTCGCTAACACGGGAACGTTAATCCAGCCCTCCACCAAAGCCCAGGTCAACGCCAACTCCGTTCCCCTTCCTGCGTCTCTCTTCTCTCACTTCGATCAGACTGCTGCGTGGCAAGCCATCGCCTCGAACGGCGGCAGCGCCGAACACATCGGCTGGGGCGGCTCCGTCGCCGACCTTATCGAGGGCATGAGCATGAATTCCAATTCCATGTTCACCTGCATCTCCACCGCCGGCATCGCCCTTTTCCTCGCCGGACAAACCTCGTTCCAGCTCAACGTCACGCCTGCCGGCCCCATCCCCATCTCCGGACTCGCGAACCCGCTCTTCGGCAACTCCGCCGGTACCCAGGCGCTCAACTCCATCCTCACCGCCGAAGAAACGAACCTCTTCGCGAAAGAATACGAAGTCGTCGTCGACCGCTCCATCCAGGCGCAGGCGCTGCTCGCCTCGTCCATGCTGCCCGCGGGCCCCACCGGCGTTCCTAATCCGCCGCAGTATCTCGACCCTACCACCAACATGCTTGCCGATAATCCGCTCGCCGCATCGCTTCAGACCGTTGCCCGCATCATCGGCGGCCGCGCCAGCCTCGGCGTCACCCGCCAGATCTTCTACGTGCAACTCGGCAGTTTCGATACCCACGACGGCCAGGCGCCCACCCACGCCAAACTACTCACCCAGCTCGGCCAGGCGCTGGAGTACTTCGATGGCCTTATGCAGACCGCTGGCCTCGGCAACCAGGTCACCACCTTCACCGCTTCGGACTTCGGCCGCACCCTCACCAGCAACAGCGACGGCACCGACCACGGGTGGGGCAGCCATCACTTCGTCGTCGGAGGCGCCGTCCAGGGCCACGACATGTACGGCACTTACCCTATCGTCGGCGTCGACCAGGCCAACGATGTTGGCGAAGGACGCCTCATTCCCACCACCGCTGTCGATCAATACGCCGGAACCCTCGCGCGCTGGTTTGGTCTATCTAGTAGCCAGGTCACCCAGGTATTTCCAAACTTTTCTAACTTCGGCTCCAGCCCCTGGCTCAGCTTTATGGGATCTTAGTTAGCGGGCCGGCGCCATCGCTACGCTCACCAGCGAGTCGGCGCAGCCGTAGTAGAGAAGCCACTGGTCGTGGAAGTACACCAGGCCTTCGGCAAACGTCGTACCGGCAGCATATTGCCCGGTTTTTTCGTAAGGCAATGACGGCCAGAGCACCGGCTTTTCGGTCCTCGCCAGCAGATGCGCAGGATTATCCGCATCGAACAGCGCTTCTCCTGCAGCATAGGTGTTCGCCGGCAGATTCGGATCGCCGCCTGAAGCCGCGTTCTTGCCGTTGTAAATCACCACGATTCCCGCACGCGTCAGCACCGGCGGCGGCCCCGTTTCCGGAAAGCTGCTGTCGAAGTGTCCAGGGCGAGGCCTGAGCACTTCAATGGGCGAGCCATCTGCGCCTTCGACCGGCCTCCAGTGGATCAGATCCGAAGAAGTCGCCAGGTGAATAGCCCCCTCGCCCCAGTACATCCAGTATTTGTCGCGAATCCGAACCGCCATCAGCCGACCATTGCGCAGCACGGTCACAATCCCCGCCGACTTGTATTTCAGCTTTGCGTACTTGCCGCCCTCCGCCTCGAGGAACGCCGGACCGTGTTTCGTCCAATGCTCCAGATCGGGCGAGGTAGCAATGCCCACCGAGTACGTCTCGCGATTCCACTGCGTGTACGTCAGCACATACGTCCCGTCCTCCGCCTCCACAATCCGCGCATCCTCCACGCCACCCGGCCACTCCCGTGCTTTTTCGCTGTCCTCGGACGGATAAAACACCGGTGTGCTTCGCCGCGTGAAATGAATCCCGTCCGCGCTCACCGCCAGCCCTAGTCGCGACGTATGCATCCCGATCTGCATCGCCCCGGTATTATCTTCCGCGCGATACAGCACATCGATCGTGCCGTTGCGCACCACGGCCGCAGGATTGAACGTATGCAGCGCCTCCCACGCCACTTGTGTCTTACGGATCGGATCCTCAAACACCGACGCCGGATTCGGCGCTATCACCGGATTCCCGCTCGACGGCCGAGTCCACGGCCCAATCTCCCAATTTCCCGCTTTCGTCGCCTGCGTGCTCGCAATCAATGCCGCCAGCAGCGCGGCTCCTGCAACAGCGCGCCCCACGCTATGCATCCTGATTCTCCCTGCCTTTAATGCCGCTCATCGACCCGCACACTGCTGCGTACCCGCCTCCAGCGCCAGCAAGGATTTCCTTGCCGTGTCGTTGTCCGGCGAAAACAACAGCACGCGCCGCAGCGTCTGCTCCGCCGCGTCTTTCCCCGAGGTCCGGCACTCCCCCACCGCCAGATCAATCCCCGCAGCACTCGCTCCAGGATCGTGCTCGAAGACTGTCCGCCAGAGCGGCAGCGCCGCGGCATAGTCGCCGTTCTGCGCATCCAGAACCGCCAGGTCGCCCCCTGCCGTCGCGTTATTAGGATCCGCCCGCAGCGCCGCCTCATACTCGGTCTTCGCCCGCTGCCGACCGCCGCTCATCTGCTCCAGAAATCCAAGTTCCATATGCAGCGCTCCATCGCCCGCCTGCTCCGCGTCCGCCTTCTCGGCCTCCAGCAACAAGCGCATCGCGCGCTCGCCCGCTGCGCGATCCCCGCGCAACGCCAGCTGTGCCCATGCCAGCCCCTCATCACGCGAACTCGGATGCACGCCCCCAATGGCCACCAGTTTTTGACCGGCAAACGGGCTCACGTACGCTTTACCCGGAATCTGAATGCGATGATCCGTTACCTGCTCATGCGCGATATCCTCCGTCTCCTCGCGTGGCATATGGCACGCCGTGCAATCCGGATTCTCTGCATGATGTCCCGTTGCCATCCCCGCGTGGCACGCCAGGCACTTACTCCGATAGAAACTCACGCGCTCCTCCGGCGCAGGCGACGAGTGTGGATCGTGACACGTCGTGCAGGTCATCCGGTCGCCGCTTCCGCGTTTGCACGCGCTCTCCAGCAGCGATTCCCACTGGCTCGTCGCGCGCCCTCCCGGCCCCGCCTTGCGTCCGTCTTCGAAATACACCGCCTCGTCAAACAGATCGTCGCCCGGCCGAAACGCATGCAGCCGTTGGCCCTGCTTCACCACCGTCACTTCGCCTTCGAGATGGCACTCGAGACACGCAGAATCTCTCCGCACCGCATCCAGCTTTGCCGGATTCAGAATCGGCCCGTTGCCCTTCGTCAGCCAGATGCTGTGCCGGATCGCCATGGCACGCCGCGCACGAAATCCCTCCGCGCACAAACGGAGTTCCTGCAAAATGGTTTCGCGCATCCGGCAGGGAATCCCGTACGCCGCTCGCGTGGCAATGCAGGCATCCTGGATCAACCGGCAACGTGAACGGCATCTCCCGCGCGCCGAGATAATGCGGCGTCATGTCCCACAGCTTCTTCTTCTCGTACCAATTGATCGGGATCTCATACCAATAGCCTTCGCGCTCATAAATCCACGTGCGCCCGCGCCGTCCCGACCCAAGGTAGAATTCAAGCCGCTGCTTCCCGTCGAGCGCGCGATCCGGCGGCGCTCCCAGCCGCTCATAGGTCAGCCACACTTGCCCGTCATCGAGAATCATCTGGTAGTGCACGCCTGACGCCGCATGCGTGAAATCCGCCGGGATGAATCCCTCCGCCGCAGGCCCGCTCGCGTTCGCCATCGGCGTCCGCTTCCACTCATCGAATATCTTCCGGTGACAGCCGGCGCAAACCGCATCCGGATCGGCCCCCCGCGTACTCGCCGCTCTCTGCGCCCACGCCAACCCAGCGCCCATCCAGCAAACCGCGAGCACCACGACGAACCGCATCGCTACGCCTTCCTCAGCGAGGGCAGCAAAAACGCCTGAATATCCTTCGCGCCTTCCTCCACCACATACAACCGGTCCACCGCCAGATCCTTAAAGCTATCCACTTGTCCTGAGGGCCATCGCACTTCGATCAGATCCACCGTCTTTGCCTGATCCAGCCCGAAATGCAGACGCAAATCGCTCTGCGAGTAATAGCTCCCCCCGCTGCGTACTTCATCGATCAGCGCCATCGGTTCGGGTCTGTCTGCCAGTGTCTTTGCCACAACACGCACCCGCGCCCCAATGCCCGTCCGGTTCGACTTCGTGCCCTTCACCTTCACCTTGATCCAGTTCCGCTTCCACGTCGAATCGCACCGCAGCAACTGCGGCAGGCTGTTCACGCAATTCACCACCACATCGATGTCCCCATCGTTGTCGTAGTCTCCAAACGCGCATCCCCGCGCAGGAGCTGGAGCCGTTATCCCTGGTCCACCCAGCGAGCTCACATCCTCAAACCGCCCGTTGCGCAAATTCCGATACAGATACTTGTGCTCGGCATAGGGCGCCTCGGTCTTCACCGTGCTCACTTCTGGATAGACGTGCCCATTGGCCACCAGCAAGTCCAGCCAACCATCGTTATCCATATCCAGAAATCCGATCCCCCAACCCAAATACCGCGTATTCACCCCCAGCCCCGCTTGATACGTCCGATCCTCGAAGTTTCCGCCGCCCAGGTTCGCGTAGAGCGAATCTGTGTCTCCCGCGAAATTCGTCTTCGCGATATCCAGCAACCCATCGCGGTTGTAGTCGCCCACCGTCACGCCCATCCCCGCCTGCGGTCTCCCATCGGGAGAAAAGGCCACGCCATCCTCAATCGCCACATCGCGAAACGTCCCGTCCTTCTGGTTCTGATAGAGCGTCGCCGCCGTCGAATCGTTCGCCACATAAATGTCCGGCCACCCGTCGTTGTCGAAATCTGCCACCGCCGCGCTCAGCGCGTAGTTGCCGAGCGTCGTCCACATCCCGGCCTTCTCCGAAACATCGCGAAACGTCCCATCGCCGTTGTTGTGGTACAGAATGTTCTTCCCTGGCGCCAGCCCCGGCGGCCCGCACGCCACCAGAATCCCCTTATAAAGACATGGCCCCGACTCCGGTACCGGCGCCGTTTTCAAATCCAGATCGATGTAGTTGCCGACAAACAGATCCAGGTGTCCGTCGCGATCGTAGTCCAGAAATGCACAGCCGGAATTCCATCGTGTGCCCGTTTGCAGCAGCCTCGCCTTCGCCGTCACATCGGTGAACGTCCCATTGCCGTTGTTACGAAACAGCACGTTCTGCCCGTAATACGTGACGAACAAATCATCCCAGCCGTCGTTGTCGTAATCGCCGACGCAGCAGGCCTGTCCCCATCCGCTATGTCCCACCCTTGCCTTCGCCGTCACATCGGTGAACGTGCCATCGCGATTGTTTTTGAACAGATGACAAGTCGGCTCCGCGCCCTTCGCGAAACCCTCCAGCCGCCACCCATTCACCAGAAAAATATCCAGCCAGCCGTCCTGGTCGTAGTCGTAGAACGCGACCCCGCACCCCGTCGTCTCCAGCAGATACTTGTTCGTGCCCTCACCGCCATAAATCGTCTTCGCATCGAGCCCGCTCTGCGTCGCCACATCCACAAACTGCACGCCCAGCGGAGTTCCCGCAATCGGCGACGTGGGTCCGGGCGGCGGTGGCATCGGCTTCGCGTCGTAGCTCTGCTGCGCTCCCGGCTTGCTCGCCGGTGCCTGCTGCGCGCCCATCGTCGCCTGTCGCCATGGAGGTGTGGCCATCGCCAGCACATCCGCAAACGGCAGCACCAGCGCACTGCGGCTCAGCGATCTCAGAAATTGCCGGCGATTCATCGCGAGGAACGGACCCTTCTCATGGATTCTTCGCGCTCAGCTCCTCTGCCTTTTGCCGCTCCGCTGCAGCCTCTGCATCACGCCCCTGCTCGGCCAGCGCCGCACCCAGTTGCCGATGCGCCTCCGCATAATTCGGATCGCTCCCAATCGCCTCCCGGTACCGTGCAATCGCGTCTGCAATCTGCCCTTTGCTCAGCAGCGCATTCCCGGCGTTCGTCGCAAACATCGCCCGCTGCCGGTTCACGGCCACGCGCGTCAGCTCCGCAGCTTTCTTCCTCTCCGCCACGGCCTCATCCTGCTTTCCTTCTTCCTGCAGAACGCTGGCCAGAGTGATGTGCGGCCCCGGCTGCTCCGGAAGCAGCGCGATCGCCCTGTCCAGTGCCCCCGCGGCGTCCTCATATTTTCCCTGCTGCCGGTACACACTGCCCAGAATCGACCATCCGTCGCCGTTTTCCGGTCGCAGTTCGAGCGCCGCACGCAAATTCCTCACCGCATCATCGAACCGCCCATCCTGCATGTAAAGGATGCCCAGCGTGTACGGTGCATCCGGCGATCCCGGATCGAAACGCAGCGCCGCCTCCAGCTCCGCAATGGCATGAGGCAAATCGTCCTTCAGCTTGAATGCCAGCCCCAGGTCATAGTGCAGATGAGGATCGTCCGGCGCAAACTTTAGACCCGTCTCGAATTCCCGTACCGCGTCGTCCACGTTATTCTCCTGCAGATACGCCGCACCCAGATCCTCATGCACCGTCGCGTTTTCCGGCGTCAGCGCCTCCGCCTTCAGATAAAGCGCAACCGCATCCTTCGCGCGGCCCGTCTGCACCAGTGCCAGCCCCAGGTTGGTCAGCGGCTCAGCTTCCTGCGGGCGCGCATTCACCACCTTCTGCAGCCACGGAATCGCGTCAGCTCCGCGTCCCATGCGCTGCAGCGCCAGCCCCAGTTGATATTCCGCATCGATCAGATTCGGATCCAAACGAGTCGCCTGCTCAAAATGCGTGCTGGCCTGCTCGTCTTCATTCGCGCCCACCAGAGCATTCCCCCACTCCAGCTGCACCCGCGCATCTTTCGGATCAAGCTCCGCGGCTCGGCTGAACTCCGCGGCCGCCCGGTCCGTCTGCTGCTCGTGGCTCAGCACCACCGCCAGATGCATGTGCGCTTTCGCCAACTCTGGATCCAAACGCAGCGCCGCCTCAAAACTCTGCTCAGCCTCCGCCCACCGTTCCGCCTGAGCCTCCAGCGATCCAAGCTCATCCTCAAGCTCCGCATTCTGCGGCTCCGCTGCCACCGCGCGCTGCATGATCCCAAGGGCGTCCGGAACCTTCCCGACCGCGGCCAGATCCTTCGCCCACACCGCCAGCAAATCCCCGCTCAACGGAGACCTGCCATCCATTTCCTGGAACAGGTCGTCCGCCTTCCCCGGCGATCCCGTCTGGCTGTACGCCTGCGCCAGGTTCTCCCCTGCATTGCGATCCGTCGGATCCAGCTGCAGCGCGGCCCCCAACTCCGTAATCGCGTCCCGGTATTCGCCCAACCCGTAAAGCACCACGCCCAGCGCGCTGTGACCCTGTTCAATTCCCGGCGCCAGTCCGACGGCCCGCGCAAACTCCGCCCGCGCCCGTTTCAAATCGCCGCGGTTATAAGCTTCCGTTCCCGCACGAAACGCAGCGCTCGCCTGATCAATCGCCGTCTGCTGGGCCCCGCTTGCTGTCATAATCGCCGCCAGCAAGCCAATCGTCGCCATGCGCCGCGGCATCGACCTCAAAAACATATCCCGCGTGCTCCCGCTATTGCGTCGAGGTTCCAGCTCGTTTGGCTTCCTGCAACTTTTCAAGCGCGTCGAATTCCCGCTGTGCATCGGCTTTGCGCCCCGCGGCCGTAAACGCCCGCCCCAGCAGCATCACCGCCATTGAGTTCGATGGGTCCATCTTTACCGCGCGCTCCAGATACATCGCCGCCGTCAGCGGATCCTTCTCGTCCAGCAGCGTCTGTCCCAGCAATATATAAGGTCCGGTGGCATTCGGCTCCAGCAGCACGGCCCGATCCAGCGCCTGCTGCGCGCGCGCAGCCTGGCCGCTGCGCAGGTACGCATCCCCTAATCGGTCGTACGTCTCTCCATCCAGAGGATCGATTGCCCGCTCCTGTTCCAGTTCCGCAATCGCGCCCGGCAAATCGCCCTTCGCCAGCGCAATCTCGCCCAGCAGCTGATGCGCCAGCGGCAGCCGCGGATCCAGTCTGCTCGCCTTTTGCGCATCTGTTTCCGCCGCCGCAGTCTGCTCCTGCCGGAAAAGCATCCGCGCCGTTACCAGCCACGCCGCCGCTGAATCCGCCGCAAACCCATATTGCTCCGCAAAGGCGTGCCGAGCATCGTCGTATCGTTCCGTGCTGATATAGCAAAGCCCCAGCACATAATTTGGATCGGCGTTCGCGATCGGCTCCGCCGCATGCGCCTTCTCCAGCAGCGGAATCGCCTCCGCAGGTTTTCCCATGCGATAGAGCACCACACCCCGCATCTGCATCGCTTCCAGATCCGACGAATCCTCGGCAATCGCACGCCCAAACGCGGCCTCCGCCTCCGTCATCTGGTTGTTCTCGTAGTCCACAATGCCGCGCAATCGCTCCACTCCTGCCGGTTCCGGTTGTTCCCGGGCCAGCAAGTCGAGTTCCCGCCGCGCATCGTCCAGCTTGCCCTCGGCCATCAGCGAACGCACTTCCGCCACTGACGGCGGCCTCACCGCAGCGTCATCCTGCGCCCGCGCGCCCCAGGTCAGAGCCAGCACAGGCAGGGCGCACAGCCACGCAACCCAAATCATAATGCGGGAAGTCTACTCCTCAAATAACAAGGGAGGGGAGCAAGGCTCCCCTCCCTGACTGGGGACGATCCAGATCAGAACTGGAAACGCAGCGAGAACTGCATCTGGCGTGGGTTCGTGTAAATGCCCAGCGCCGGTTCACCGCTGATCGTTCCGTCCGAACCGGTTTGCGTAGTCGACGGGTTACCCGGATTGATATGGTTGAACCCGTTAAAGGCATCAACCCGGAACTGCGCCAGCATCGCCTCGCGGATCGGGAAATTCTTCTGCAGGCTCAGATCGCCGTTGAAGTATCCCGGGCCATAGAAGCTGTTATTGCCCACCTTCCCAATCGTGTCGAGCCCGGCCTCGGTGAAGCCTGTGGTGCTCGCCGCTTTGAAGAACGTGCGCGTGTGTGTAACCGGATTAAATCCGCTCAGACCCGTCTTCAGGCTGCTGCGACTGCCGTCCGGGTAGCAGGGTGCGCTCCCTGGAACCGAAGCACCGCATCCCCCACCCACGTTCAGGGTGAACGGCAGACCGTTCGACCAGTTCAGCACCGGGCTAAACTGCCATCCTCCGATCACTTCGTCTTCCCAGCGCGGAACACCGCTGCCGAACATCTGGTTTTTCCCAAACGGCAGCTGGTAGAGGCCGTAGACCACAAACTGCTGCGTGCGCAGCGAACCATCCGGGCCATAGGTCGAGCCTTTGTCCCATGTGTAAAAGCCGCTGTTGTAACTGAACGCTCGCTGCCACGCATACTGCGCGTTGAACGACAGCCCGTGCGTGTATTGCTTAGTCAGGATCACTTGCAGCGCATTGAAATTTGTATTCTGGTCATCGCCATAGTAGTTGATGCCCTGCGTCCAGCCGCACATACCGGGCGTGATCATCGCTTCTTTCTGCGCCATCAGCCCTGCTTCATAGTTCGGATCCGTACAGGCCTGCGTTCCTCCGCCGTAGAAGCGGGAAAGGAAGTTCGATGTCGATGTCCCGCCATTCGCTGCAATCGTGCCCCCCGCGACGCTGGGGTCGTAATGCAGCGCCGTACCGTTCACGCTGTAATTCGCAGGCAGGAACATACCCTCCTCGTTCGGGTTGGTGTTGTTGCCGTCGCCTGCGCTCAGCGTGTGCGTTCCTTTATTGGCCACGTAAGCCACGGTCAACGACATTGTCGGTGTGATTGCCCGCTGCACGCTCATGTTCCATGCGTCCAGGGTCGGCAGCCGCAGCGTGTTAGGCCTGGCTTTCGGGCTCACCGCGTATCCCGGCGTCGGCAGCAAGCCGTCGGAAGGAACCGTCGGGAACACATTCGCCGGTGGCCCTGTCGCCAGCGTGAAAGCTTCACTCGTCGTCGTCGGCGAGTTCGCTGACTGGTTGGCCAGAACCGGTAGGTTCTGCGTTACCACGTGTCCAAAGATCGATCCGAATACGCCCAGATCGAAGCTCCGTCCGTAGCCGGTTCTTACCACCGTCTTGGAATCCGGAGACCATGCAATACCGATGCGCGGATTCCACGCATTCGTCGCCGATCCCCATCCCATGTTCGTCGGGATGTTCCCATACCCTGCCACGCGCAGATAGCCATCCGTTCGATAGCCGCCTGCGCCGTCCTGCAGTTCCATCAGCGCGCCGTTGCCTTTCCCATTCACCGATTCGGGGAAGTACATCTCGTACCGCAGACCGTAGTTCACCGTCAGCGAGGGCCGCGGCCTCCACGTATCCTGCGCGTAGAAGAAGTCGCGCTTCTGAAACTCCTTTGCGTTCGTCGATACGCTCACGTACCGGTTAAAGCTCGTCACATCGCCCAACACAAACGTGGCCATGCCCAGACCGGCAGTGCTGCCACCGTTCGACGTCGGGCCCGGCGCGAAGTTGTTTAACCCCGTGCGATCCGAGTCGCTGGGCACCCGCAGATTGCGTGCGTACCGCAGATCCACACCGAACTTAAAAGCATGGTTCCCGGAGATCTTCGTCCAGTTGTTCACAACCTGGAACTGATCCTCGCGCTCCGTCAGCGGGCAGTTGCAACGCGTGATGTTCAGCCCCGATCCGTATTGCGCGCCGCCCCCGGTTGGGTTATTGGCTCCGTTGTTGCCCGATATGTTGGCATCGGCGATGTTGAACCCCGGCGCCCCGCTCGTGAAGGCATTGCCGGCAATGTTCTCACCAGGAATCCCCAGCTGCGTCGCAAATTCCGTCGATTGGTCGTACTTGTGATCGATCACGTTGTAACGGTAGTAGCCAATCCGCCAGTCGGTCAGCAGCTTTGGACTAACAGAAATATCCATGCCCGCCGCCAGGCTGTCGTCCGCCCCTTGTGAAACGCCGCCGTATCCGCCGATCCCGAAGCCCGGTCCGCCGGCTGCGCCGAACATTGTTGTGCCGGAGAGGGTGTCGGTGAAGCGGCTAAAGCGCGCGAAAGCGTGCATCGACTGATTCAGCGTGTCATCCCCGCGCACGTCCCACTGATTGTTGTTGAACAGGCCGGTGCCGCTGGCCGAATAGTTATCCATCAGAGCGGACAGGCTTCCCGCCGCAACCGCGCCTCCCTTGTTGGGCGCGTAGGGCGCCAGCAGCGTCAGCAGCGCCAACGCCTGCGACGAAAGCTGCGCTGTCGGAATCACGTTGCTCGGATACGCCACCGAAGTGCCCCCGGTCTGCTGATAAATCAGCGGCGCAGTCGCGCTGCCCAGGATGCCGGTTGCGTATTCGCTGAAATCGCAGCCCGCAATACCACTGCTCGATACCGTCTTTCCAAGGCACGTCGAGATCAGGTGTGCCGTCGGCACCGTCGCGGTGTCCGCCGTTCCTACCTTTTGCCGCACCCCCTGATAGTCGCCGAAGAAGAACAGCTTGTCCTTCAAAATCGGACCGCCTACCGAGCCGCCAAACTGGTTCTTCAGTCCCGGAGGAAACGTCGTGCCCGGGAACTGCGTGTACGGGTCCGTTCCGAGGTTGGCGCTGCTCTCGCGATAATCGAACGCGCTGCCGTGGAACTGGTTCGATCCCGACTTGGTCTGCGCCGAGATGAACGATGAAACCGCTTTGCCGAACTCCGCGTCGAAGTTCTGGGTCGTGATCTTCGTCTCTGAAATCGCGTCCAGCGGAGGATTGATCACGATGATCCCCAGGATCGGGTCCTGGTTGTCGGTTCCGTCCAGCTGATACGCCACCCCACCGAACGCCTGTCCATCCACCTGAATCTGTTTGCTGGCCTGCGGATTTTCGTCGGCCGCGTGGTTCCAGCTTAGCGACTGCGCGCCCGGCAACAGCAGCTGCAGGTTGGCAAAGTTGCGGTCAGGAATCGGAAGGTTTTCGACCTCGCTGGTTGTGAACTCCGTCGCCACATCCGCGCGGTCCGTCTTTAGCTCCGGAATCGTATCCGCGCTCACATTCACCGTCTGCGTCGCCGCGCCCACTTTTAGCGCTGCATCGATCTTTGGTGAACTGTCGGCTTGCACCGGCACACCCGTCGCCTGGAAGGTCTCGAACCCCTGCGCCTCCACCTTCACGTCATAGGTATCCGGTATCAGGTGTTCTGCGAGGTATTCACCGGCTGCATTCGACTTCACCTGAATCGACGTGCCCTTCGACACATCGGTGACCGTGATCGTTGCATTCGGCACCACGGCGCCGGTGTTATCCGTTACCGTTCCGTTGATGGAACCGTAGACTGCCTGTGCATGTGATGTGAAGGGGAAACTCAGCGCCACAAAAATGACGCAGCAAATCGTAAACAGCCTCGAAAATCTCATTGCTTGCCTCCCAAAAGGCGTCCGTGAGCTTTGCGCTCTGTGTCCCGATCGCTTTAGATCGGAGTTTGGTTCGAGCAATTTCCGCCCCTGTTTCTACTGAACAAGAGCTGGATACGGCCTCTACGCTGCCTGTGGGCCGCTTCTCAGTTGCTCTACTTTTTTGGACTGCTGTTCTCTAGTGCGTTGGTGTTGTTGCGGCCCGCAGTTACCTGCAACCGCTTTCAGACCCAGGGGAAGAGCCGCATCGATCGGCTAACTTCTTAACTGCCGCTGTGACTTTAGGCACTCGGCGGCTCTGTTGTCAAGCCGACAGAGCCTTTTCCGCGCCCTTCGCTTCCATCTGCGGGCTGCAAAAGTGAGCAAAATTGCCCACTCTGCCCTCGCTCAAACGTTTCACTTTTGCGGGAGTTTCATCGACCTCGCCCCGCATGCTACCGTTGCTCATAATGTTGTCCGGTTTTACGGTTTCGCTGCTTTTCTGTCTGCTGACCGCAGCAGCCTGGGCCGCGCCGCCGCTCAGCACGAACCTCGGCACCGACCTCGATGGCCACACTGTCCAACGCCTCGCGCCCCCCGGGGCCCGCGCCGTAGTGCTCTTCTTTGCCGCTTCCGATTGCCCCATTTCCAATCGCTATATCCCCGAAATCGAGCGCCTCGATCGCGAGTTCTCTCCCGACGGCGTGCATTTCTGGTGGGTCTATCCGAACCCTGAGGACACTGCCGACATCGTTCGCCGCCATGAGCAGCAGTTCCACATTCACCCCGCCGCTGTCCTTGACACCGAACAGCGCCTCACCGCCTTAGCCCACGCCACCATCACGCCCGAAGTCGCCATCCTACTGCCCGACGGCTCAAGCTGGCGTGAGGTCTATCGCGGCCGCATCGACAATCGCTACCTCTCGCTTGGTCAGGAGCGCCCCGTCGCTACCCGGCATGACCTCGAAGATGCACTCCGCGCTGTCATCGCCGGCCGACCCGTTCCACCCCCCGAGGGTCCGCCCGTCGGTTGCTCCATCGTTCCCCGCAACATCGCGCGCAACAACCCATGAAGCCCCCGCGTTTCCTCTGGCTCCTTCCTGCAACCTGCCTGCTCGCCATCCTGCCCTTCGCGCATCCGCCCACCCATGCTGCAGAAGCCCCCGTTACCTGGAGCCGGCAGATCGCCCCCATCGTCTATCGCAACTGTGCCGCGTGCCATCACCCCGGCGGCGCAGGACCTTTCAGCCTCCTCTCGTATGCCGACGCCCGCCGTCGCGCTCCGCAAATTCTGGACGTGACCCAGTCGCGCTACATGCCGCCATGGCTTCCCGCACCCGGCTACGGCGACTTCGCCAATACCCGCCGCCTCAGCGACGAAGATGTGGCTCTCATCAAAAAGTGGATCCAGTCCGACGCGCCCCAGGGCGATCCTTCTGAAGCGCCTCAACCGCCGCACTACGACGTAACCTGGCAACTCGGCAAGCCCGACCTCATCCTCACCGTCGAACGCCCCTGGACCCTCCCCGCATCCGGTTCCGACCACTTCCGCAATTTCGTCATTCCGTATCCGCTCGCGCAAACCCACTACATCCGCGCCATGGAAATCCTCCCCGGAACCCCGCAGGTCGTCCATCATGCCAACGTACTCATCGACCGCACCGCATCTTTCCGCCGCGATCACCCCGACGACTGGAAAAACGGCGTCCCAGGCATGGAACTCGAACTCGACGCCGGCAACACCTTCGACCCCGACAGCCACTTCCTCTTCTGGAAACCCGACACCCCCGTCCTCACTGAACCGCCCGGCATGCCCTGGCGTCTCGATCCCGGCAACGACCTCATCCTCAACATGCACCTCAAGCCCAGCGGCAAACCCGAAACCATCGATGCGCGCGTCGGCCTCTGGTTCGCTGACGCCCCGCCCTCAAAATTTCCCATGCTGCTCCAGCTCGATGACGATCGCGAGCTCGACATCCCTCCCGGCGTGCGCAATTTTGTCGTCCAGGATGAACTCACCCTCCCCATCGATGTCGACGTCCTCGGCATCTATCCCCACGCCCACTACCTCGGCCGCGAACTCGACGCCTGGGCCATCCTTCCCAACGGACAAAAGCAATGGCTCATCCGTATCCCCAACTGGGACATCGATCGCCAGTCCGTCTATCGCTACCGCACTCCCGTCTTTCTTCCGCGCGGATCGGTTCTTCATATGCATTACATCTATGACAACTCCGCCGACAACATCCACAATCCCAACTCGCCGCCCATCCGCGTCCGCGCCGGCAATCGCTCCGTTGACGAGATGGCCCATCTCTGGATTCAGGTTCTCCCCGTCAACACCCCCAAAGGATCTCCCGATCCACGTCTCCTCCTCGAACGTGCGTGGATGGAGCACCGCGTCACCAAAGAGCCCGGCGACTCCATCGCCCTCTACAACCTCGCATCCACCTTGGCGGCGCTCGGAGAATACAAACCCGCCATCGACGACTATCGCCGCCTCCTCACTGCTCATGGAGACGACCCACGCACGCTCAACAGCCTCGGCGCCGCGCTCGAAAGCTCCGGCAACGCGACCGACGCCGAAGAAGCTTTCCGCCAGGTCCTCGCCGCTGAGCCCGATAATTGCGACGCGCGCTTCAATCTCGCCACCGTCGCGCTGAAGCAATCCCAGTTCACCGATGCTGAAACCCAATTTCGCTCCGTGCTCGACCACTGTCCCCCCGACGCTGCCACGTACGATGGCCTCGGCGTAGCGTTCCTCGCCACCGGAGACGCCGCCTCCGCCCAATCCGAATTCCACTCCGCCCTCGCTATCGACCCGACCAATTTCACCGCCCTTTACCACTTGGGCGAAATTGCCATTGCCTCCGGCCAACCTGCCGACGCCGTCGACCTCCTCCTCGCCGCTGCAAAACAAAATCCCAACGACATCGACACCCGCGAGCGCCTCGCCATGGCCTACGCACAATCCGACCGCGCCGACGATGCACTGACGCAGCTCCGCGAAGCCGCGCGCCTCGCCCCATCCGACCCCGCGCTCCACTCCCTGCTCTCGCAACTCCTCGCCACTTCCGGCCAGTTGCAACAAGCCATCGATGAGCAAAACCTGGCGCTCCATCTGCGGCCCCAGGACCCCGACGGCTGGAACAATCTTGGCGTCCTCGAAGCTCGTACCGGCAAACCCGACGCTGCCCGCAACGACTTCGAGCATGCCCTCCAGCTCTCGCCCGATAACGCCGAGGCTCGCGCCAATCTCGCCCGTCTCCCTGCCCATTAGCGCTGCCCAACGTGGTACATTCCTGACTGGATCGCAGCCGCCTGTGTCGGGGCAAGCACTCTCTCCGCGATCCGAGGTGCCTCTCCATGCGCGCAGTGACCCACGGTTTTCTCTCCCTCACCCTCGCCATCTCCTGCACCGCGCCCCTCGCTGCGCAAAGCGCTACCAACCCCAGCCAGAACCCCAACTGGTGGAAAAACGCAGTCATCTACGAGATCTACCCGCGCAGCTTCCAGGATTCCAACGGCGACGGCATCGGCGACCTCAACGGCATCACCGCGCGTCTCGACTTTCTGCAGACCCTCGGCGTCAACGCCGTCTGGCTCACGCCCATCTACCCTTCGCCCCAGGTCGACTTCGGCTACGACATCTCCGACTACGAAGCCATCGATTCGCAGTACGGCACCCTCGCCGACTTTGACCACCTCGTCGCCGAAGCAAAAAAACGCAACATCGGCATCATCATGGACCTCGTCCTTAACCACACTTCCGACCAGCACCCGTGGTTTAAGGAATCGGCCAGCTCCCGCACCAATCCCAAAGCCGACTGGTACATGTGGCGCGATCCCAAAATAGTCAACGGCCATCGCGAGCCGCCCAATAACTGGCTCTCCGTCTTCGGCCACTCCGCCTGGCAATGGGATCCTGCCCGCCAGCAGTACTACTACCACCGCTTCTACATCCAGCAGCCCGACCTTAACTGGAACAATCCCGCCGTCCGCAAAGCCATGTACGACGTCGAGCGCTTCTGGATCCAGCGCGGCGTCGTCGGCTTCCGGCTTGACGCCATCACTTCGCTCTTCGAAGATCCGCAGGACCGCGACGAAGCCTACGTCCTCGGCCCCAACGGCAAGCCGCTCATCAACGCCTACGGCGACAAGGAAGTCGAAACCAACCTCACCGACAATCTTCCCGAGGTCAACGACGTCCTGCGCGAGCTCCGTCAGGTTGCCGATCAGACAAAGGGCCGAAAAGTCATCCTCATCGGCGAAACCTACCTCCGTTCCATCGACGACCTCCGCAAAATGTACGGTCCCCACAACGACGAACTCGACCTGCCCATGGATATGCAGGTCGGCTTTATCAATCATTTCGACACCAGCCTCTTCCGCCAACGCATCGACCAGGCCGAAACAAGAATCTACGGCAACATGCCCCTCTTTGTCTTCGATAATCACGACAATCCCCGCTGGGATCGCTACGTCACCAACGACCACAAGGACGACGTCGGCCGCGTCCTCGCCACCATCCTCTTCGCCTCGCGCGACACCGCCATGATGTATTACGGCGACGAAATCGGCATGGTCACCACGCCGCCCACTCGCAAAGAAGACGTGAAGGATCCCATCGGCGTCACCGGCTGGCCGGAAGAAAAGGGCCGCGACGGCGAGCGCACGCCCATGCAGTGGAACGACGGTCCCGACGCCGGCTTCTCACCCGCGGGCGTCACGACGTGGCTGCCCATCCCGCCCAGCTACTCGACCGTCAACGTAGCGGCAGAAGAGCACGAGCCCAATTCCATGCTCCGTTGGTATGAGCAGATCATCGCCCTCAAGAAGGACAACCCCGCCCTCCACGACGGACAGGAAACCATGCTCGACCCCAGCAACCAGCACGTGCTCTCCTGGCTGCGCAAAGCTCCCAATGGTCAAGCGGTCGTCGTCGCCTGCAACTTCACCGCCGAGTCCCAGACCATCAGCATCGATCTCTCCGCGCAGGGCATTCACGGCACGCACGCGAAGACTCTGCTCAAGACTCCCGGCGCCACCGATCCGGCCTCATTGCATTCCGTCCAACTCGGTCCCTACGGCGTCTACATCGGCCAGGTCGAATAGAGCGCAATCGGTTTTGTCTCAGGGCAAGACGTCACAGCGTGCGGGAAAAAACCTCGGTCCCGAAAACGAATCGAAACCCTTTTGCGCACGGCCAGGTTCACCCCACAGCAAGAAGCAAACGCCCCGGCCGCCCGATTCTCGACACTATTCGAACTTCTGCCCGTCCCTCCGTAACTAGGAGAGCCATTTCGGGAATCTGCCTCGGGCTTTGTGTCAGGGAACGACTTCACGGCGTACCCTGAGCGGCCCCAACGCAGCGAAGTGTGTTTCGAACGGCTACCGAAAAGGGGCAAAAAAGGGCTTCAGTCCCGGACCGGTTTGAACCAGGCACCGCTGGTTCATTTTTGACTCACAATCTGGAGAGTTTCACCACCGCAGCATCACCGTCTTCTCCACATAACCGCTGCCCCGCGGAAACTGAACCGTCAGCTCCCGCAGTCCATCCTGCGCAGCGCCCAACTCTCCGTCACTCGTCATCAGCCTGGCAGCCGGAACATTCTCCCGTACGACCAGCTTCTGCGTGCTCCCGCTCGGTGCGGAAACCCGCAGCTCAAGCGACCCGTCCCCGTCGCTCTCCCCGAGCACCTTCATCTGCCGCGTTTCCGCTCCAAACTCCGGCAGCTTTTCCGTGATCCCCACCTCCACCGCGCGAAGCGGCACACGCAGTACGCCATTCTTCTCCGCCGCTCCCGCAATCCGCGAAGCCAACCGAACATTCGCATCGCTCGACTTCACCAGCAACTCGCGCCCCTCACGCTCCAGGGTCAAGTCCACCGTCTTCCCGCCAAACGGCAGCCTTCGGATCGTCGCCCCACCCCACTGCGCCGGTAGATGCGGAGTCACGGTCAGCGTGTTTGCCGTCGCATTCCACTCCAGCCCAAACATCCCGCGCAGCACCGGCGAAATCACCATCGCCGACGACCACAACTGATGCGCCGTGCTCCGTCCCAGCACCTGATAGAACTGCCCCGACAGCAACTCCGTCACATCTCCCAGGTCCTGTGCCCACGTCAGATTCGCGTTCTGCATCAGGTGCGCGTAGCCCGAAAGCGCATGCCCCGCGCGATACTCCGCCACCGAAACCCACCCCGTGTACAGCGGCCACACCGTTCCCTGGTGGTAAGCGATCGGATCGTAAAAGCTCGTCTTGTCGCTGATGATCCGCGTGCCCCAGTCCGTTGAAATGTGGCTCCCCGCCCAGCGCTCCATCATCGGGTCCACATGATTGAGCGCGTACGTCCCATCCCACCACGCCACCGCCGGAAAAATGCTCTCCGTCCTGTCCACGCCCTCATTACCATTCCAGCTGAACGCATAGTCCCGCGAGTCCGCCAAAAAATATTCCGCCTCGATCGTCTTCGCAATCCGCGCCGCCCGCTGCTCAGCCGCATCCGCCAACTCCCCGTGTCCGCTCGACTGCGCCAGCGCCGCAAACGCCGTGCTCGCCTGTTCATCCAGAGCCGCCAGATAAATCTCCTGATGCGGCATCGCCGGCACCCACGACTCCACCCACCCCGTTCCCTGTGAGTTGTCGTAGATCCCGTCCCCGTCCGTGTCGTGCGTCGTCTCAAAATTCCACGCGCGCTCAAGGGCCGACCACACCGACGCCACGAACTGCGTGTCGCCGCTGATCTTCAAATAGTCGTTCACCGCCATCAGCAACAGCGGCGTCGAGTCTGCCGACGCATACTCATACGGCAGCGATTCCCAGTTCACCAGGTCTGCCGCCTGCGAGCGCTCGTGCATGATCTTTCCATCGGCCCGCTGATGCCGCAGCAGAAACGCAATCTCCTTCTTCGCCGTCGCAAAATCCCCATAGCTGTTCACGGCATACAGCGACCACAGCGCATCCCGCCCAAAGAACCATCCAAACCCCGGCCGCGTCGACCCACCCGACGCCACAAACCCCGCCGTCAGCGCTTCGTCCTTCCCATCTGCGGTCTCCACGCGCAACTGATCCATCGCCGTCTCCGCCCACGCAAACGCCGCGTTCAGATGCGCATCCGGCGTCTCAATCGCCGTGTGTGCCGCCGCAAACTTCGCATAGTAGTCGCGGTTCGCCGCGCGGATCGCCTCCGTCTTTCCCTCCAACTCTGTCAAACCCTGTCCCAACGACTCCTTCGACGCCGCACTCGCCGAATTCGCCACCATCATCAACAGCGGAAACACCTTGCTGCCATCCCGCTTCGGATCGAAGTGCAGCACAAACTGCAATGGCCACGTGCTCGTCCGTTCCTGATACGGCGGCAGAATCCCCGCCTCGCTTCCCGGCAGCGCCAGCGCCGCGGCCTGATCCGGAAATGCCAAATGCAAAATGTAAAATCCCGATCCGCCCGTGTTGCTCACCCACTCCGGCGCAGGCGCGGGCGGCGAATCCGCAGGCCACATCCGCTCCATCACCGGATCGAAGCTGAACGTCACCGTCATCGGCCGGATCGCCTCCATCTCGTAGAGCACCATCACGCCCGTCCCCGCATCGTCAGCCTTCGGTGCCAGCATCGTCTGCCGAATCGTGAAATTCGCGTGCGAATACGTGATCGTCGTGGCTTCCGGTTCCACTTCGATCCCAGCCGCCAGCGCATTCACGTCAATCGGCACCGGATAATCCTGCATCTCCACCGAAATCCGCATTCCGCTCAACACCTTCCACGGGAACAGCCACGCCTCGAACGTCCCATCCTGCTGCCCCAGGATCGCGCCCTGCGGCCCGACAACTGAAAATGGCTGCTCCGCTACCGCCTTGCGTTCGATCTTCAGCTCATGCGCCGCTGCCATCGTCGTCTCCGAAGACTGCCCGCGCGCCCGCACCCCGCCCGCAAGCAACAAACCCACTGCCGTGCAGCTTCTCATCCACCCACGTTTCATGTCGTCCGTCTCCGCCGCGGTTCAGCCCTCGCTGCTCCGCGCTCCCATAGAACAATACCCCAACCAATTTCTCCCTTCCCCACTCCACGCTGCATCTCTTCGCGAAAATTCCGTATGATTCTCACGCGGTTCCTGGAGGCGATTACGAGCACCCACTTTTCTTCTCTATTTCGCGCCATCGGAATATTCCTCATCACCGCACTCGCCCTCCTCGCGCCCAGCGCACAGACGCAGTCCGCCCCGCCACCCATCGATACCTACATCCGCGACGCCTGGGGCACGCTCACGCGTTCCATGCTCAACTGCACCACCCTCATCGATCCCAAGGTCACCACCCAACCCGTCCTCTATCTCCCGAAAGATTTCGCCGAGCCTCCCGAAGTCGCCGCCCTCCAAACCAAGTGCGGCATCCGCGTCGAGCGCCTGCCGGTTAAGATCGATCGGCTCGGCCAGAACCTCACCCTCCCCACCCAGGGCCTCCTCTATCTCCCCAACCCGTACGTTGTCCCCGGTGGCCGCTTCAACGAAATGTATGGATGGGACAGCTACTTCATCATCCTCGGCCTCCTCCAAAGTGGGCGTACCGACCTCGCCCGCGGCATGGTCGAAAATTTCTTCTTCGAAATTAAAAACTACGGTGGCCTCCTCAACGCCAACCGTACTTACTACCTCACGCGCTCGCAGCCGCCGTTTCTCTCTTCTGAGATTCGCGACATCTTTGAAGCCGACATCGCCGCCGGTCACAAGCAGGAAGCCCACGCCTGGATCGAGCGCGCCTATCCATTCGCAATCCGCGACCACTCCCTCTGGACCTCCGACGCCCACCTTGCCGGCTCGACGGGCCTCGCCCGCTACTACGACTTCGGCGAAGGCCCTGTCGCCGAAATGGCTGACGACGACGCCTACTACCAGAACGTCATCCAGTGGCTCCTCGCCCACCCCGAAGTCCACACCGACTATCTCGTCGACGGTCCCGAGCATCCCACTGCCGCCGACCGCCGCCATCTCGCCGAAATCAGCTGCGATCCCGCCGTCTCCGCTGTCTGCGCGCGCGCCCACATCGGCCCGCACTGGCTCACAAAGGATTTCTACAAGGGTGACCGCGCCATGCGCGAATCCGGCTTCGACCCCAGCTTCCGCTTCGGCATCTTTGACGGATCCACCCACCACTACGCGCCCGTCTGCCTCAACTCGCTCCTCTACAAATACGAGCTCGATCTCGCCTGGATGGCCACCCAGCTCGGAAAATCCGCCGACGCCACGCGCTGGACTTCAGCCGCCAGGGCCCGACGCTCCGCCATCGACCGCTATCTCTGGAACCCCGCCCAAGGCCGCTACTTCGACTACGACTTCATCGCCGGCCAACAGTCCACCTATGAATACGTCACCACCTACTACCCGCTCTGGGCCGGCGCCGCCACTGCCGAACAGGCCCGCCTCGACGAATCGCACCTCAATCTCTTCAACAAACCCGGCGGCCTCGCCATGAGCACCACCGACACCGGCGTCCAGTGGGATCTCCCCTACGGCTGGGCACCCGCCACCTGGATCGCCATCGCCGGTCTCCGTGAAGCCGGCGACATCCGTGACGCCGCCCTGGTCTCGCGCGAATTCATGACCACCATCCGCGATAACTACCTCTGCGACCGCACCATCCACGAGAAGTACAACGTCGTCACCGGCTCCTCGGACGTCCAGGTCGCCACCGGCTATCGCACCAACGTCATCGGCTTCGGCTGGACCAACGCCGTCTACCTCAAAATGCAGGATCTCCTGCGACGCGCCTACCTTCCGCAACCACCCGAGTCGAACCCGCCCACATGCACCCAGCGTTAACTCGCAGCCTTCAACCCTCGACCTGCACCCACTGCCAAATAAAAGGCCCTCCATCTCGGAGGGCCTTTTCTATTACCTACTCCCTATTCCCTACTCCCTGCTTCTCAGATATCCAGGTTCTTCACATCCAGCGCGTTGTCTTCGATGAACTTCCGCCGCGCCTCCACATCCTCGCCCATCAGCGTCGTGAAGATCGTCTCCGTCTCCGCAATGTCCTCGAGCTTCACCTCGAGAAGCGTTCGCCGCTCCGGGTCCATCGTCGTCTCCCACAGCTGCGTCGCCGTCATTTCGCCCAGACCCTTGTAGCGTTGCACCTGGTAGTCGCGCCGCCCCTGCTCGATCACGTACTCAAACAGCTCCCGCGGCGTTTGCTTTTCCACCGGCTCCAGGTTCGCCTTGCCCGTGCGCTTGGGAGCCGGCTTGCCCGCCTCGGCCTCGCCCTTCGTTTCCGCCTCAGCCTCGGTGCCTGTCTCTTCTTCGTCCGGAACACCCACGCCGGCTTTTTCAGCCGCCTTCGCCGCATACTCCACCACAAACGGCGGCTCCAGCAGCTCCTTAATCTGCAGGTGCTTCGACATCATCTGCCGGTACTCCGGCGTCGACGCCAGCGCCCAGTCAATCCGCCGCTCCGCGCCCTGCGCATCGTTAAAGCTCAGCGACCACGTCTGGTGCTCCTCGTCCTGCACCGGTTTCGCAAGCCCCTTGAACTGGAACTTCTTCTGGATCTTCTCCAGATCCTTATAGAGTCCGTCCAGTTTCGTCTTGCTCTCAAAGTCCACGCGCTTGGTCAGCTCCGCGTGTGCCAGCAGGTTCGTCACCTCCTCATTCCGCAGCCGCGAGTTCACCTTATCGAAGAACCCGAGATACTCATTCAGCTGTCCCATGAACTTAGTCAGTGCTGCGCCTTCAATCTTCGCTGCACCCTCTCCGTAGCGGATGATCATGCCCTCGGCCGCGCGCTTCACCATCACCTTCACAAAATCGCGGTCGTCCTTGATGTACTGCTCAAATCGCCCCTTCTTGATCTTGTAGAGCGGCGGCTGCGCGATATAAACGTGCCGTGTCTGGATCAGCAGCTGCATGTGCCGGAAGAAAAACGTCAGCAACAGCGTCCGAATGTGCGAGCCGTCCACATCGGCGTCCGTCATCAGAATGATCTTCCCGTAGCGCAGCTTCGCCGCGTCGAAGTCGTCCTTGCCAATGCCGGTGCCCAGCGCCGTAATCATCGCGCGGATTTCCTCGTGCCCCAGCATCTTGTCGTAGCGCGCCTTCTCCACGTTCAAAATCTTGCCCTTCAGCGGCAAGATGGCTTGAAATTTTCTATCCCGCCCCTGCTTCGCCGTCCCTCCGGCCGACTCACCCTCGACCAGGTACAGCTCGCACCGGCCCGGATCGCGCTCCGAGCAGTCCGCCAGTTTCCCCGGCAATCCTCCACCATCGAGCGCTCCCTTGCGCCGGGTCAGATCGCGCGCCTTCCTCGCTGCCTCGCGCGCCCGCGCCGCCTCGATCGCCTTGTTGATAATCTTCCGCGCCACCGGCGGATTCTGCTCCAGAAATCCGCCCAGCTTCTCATTCACCAGCGCCTGCACCGTCCCTGCGATGTCTGAGTTCAGCTTGCCCTTCGTCTGCCCTTCAAACTGCGGCTGCGGCAGCTTCACGCTGATCACCGCCACCAGCCCTTCGCGCACATCGTCGCCCGTCAGGTTCTCCTTCACGTCCTTGAAGAGCCCCAGTTGCTGCCCGATATAGTTCACCGTCCGCGTCAGCGCCGTCCGGAACCCCGACAGATGCGTCCCGCCATCCACCGTGTTGATGTTGTTCGCGAAGCAGAACACCGTCTCCGAGTACCCATCGTTGTACTGCAGCGCGATCTCCATATCCACGCCATCGCGCAGCCCTTCCATCACAATCGGCTTATCGTGCAATACCTGCTTGCCGCGGTTCAGGTGCTTGATAAACTCCGCAATCCCGCCCGCGTACTTAAACTCCGCCCGCTTCGCCTCCCCCGTCTTCGGATCGGTCGTCCGCTCATCAGTCAGTGTGATCGCCAGCCCCTTGTTCAGGAAGGCCAGTTCCCGCAACCGCTGCGCGAGCGTGTCGTAGTTGTATTCCGTCGTCGCAAAAATCGACCTGTCCGGCAGAAACCGAATCTTCGTTCCCCGCCGCTTCGACGTTCCCGTCTGCTTCAGCTTCGTCGTCGGTATTCCCTTCGAGTAGCTCTGCTCGTAGGTGTGGCTCGGCTCCTCTGGCTTTGCCGGCCGCCAGATCTCCACATCGAACTCCTCGCTCAGCGCGTTCACGCAGCTCACGCCTACGCCGTGCAGCCCGCCGCTCACCTTGTAGTTCGACGTATCGAACTTACCCCCGGCGTGTAACTTGGTCAGCACTACCTGCACCGCCGCCATCTTCTCGCCGGTATCCAGCGTCATCTCATCCACCGGAATCCCGCGCCCGTCATCCACCACCGTAATCGAGTTATCCAGATGGATCGTCACCTCGATCTTCGTCGCGTATCCCGCCAGCGCCTCGTCCACTGAGTTATCCACCACCTCGTACACCAGGTGGTGCAGCCCCATCTCGCCCGTCGACCCGATATACATCGCGGGCCGCAGCCTCACCGCCTCCAGCCCCTCCAGCACCTTGATATTCTCGCCGGTATACGATCCGTTGCCGTTCTCCGCCTTCGGTGAAGCGGCCGCTTTGCTGGTCTTCACATTCGTTGGGATTGGATCCGGTGTCGGTGTTAGTTCTTTCGTCGCCATGAAACTCCAGTCAGATCGCAGCAAAAACTTCGCTCAAAAATAACGCCCTCGGAGAGCAGGATCCGGGCATCGCTTTTTTCAGGGCACGACTTCAGTCGCGCCGAATAGTGTCCAGGAATGTTATGGGCTTTAGCCCCTGAAACGGCCCCTCAATCTCTCAGTTTTCCGGAGCCTTTTTTGCCTGATCAACGGCCTGAAATCGGGTGCCTGATAGATCGCCTCTGCGTCCCTATTTTACCACGCAAACACACCCCTCCGCCCGCCTCTAGACCGGTGCAAAACCCGCATAAAATCAGCAGTTTTCGAGGCCCGAATCAGCCTCGCGCGAACTCGCCCCCAAGCCGCCTAAAACCTTACTTCGCCCGGCTCACCAGCACCCGCACCGCCCCCTCGCTCGCCCCCGTCAGCTCCAGCACCACCGGCCCCGCCTCCGGCACATGAAACACCACCGTCTTAAACACCGTCGGGCACTCGGTCTGCATCTCGAACGCTCCCGTCTCCAGCAGCTGTCCTCCGCGCACCAGATCCACCCACGCAAACCGATCCAGCGACACCCGCCAGTCCCCGGCCTCCAGCTTCTCGAACCCCACCAGCCCGGCCTTCCGCTCCGCTCCACCTCGATCCTGTGCCGGAGCCGCCGCCAGATGCACCGCCGTCTGCGGCGCCAGATGTACCTCCATCGCCCGCCCCAGCGCCCCCATCGGCACATTCCCCGCGTCGGTCCCCGCCTTCACATCCAGCGCATCGCCCGCCATCAGCCGCATCTCGTTGCTCAAATCGGCCGTGTAATTCCCACACCCACCGTGCATCTGCGCGGTCGATGCCTGCCCCATCGCCCCTGCCCCAGCCCCCAGGGCAGCCGCCAACAAAATCCCACCCCTCAGGATTCCCCGCATACGCCCCTCCCACCCACATCATCTCCTGGCTTGACGACAAAAGACGTCTAATCCCTTCGCCCAGACGACCCCCGCGGCTCTGAAAAACACCTCGAAAATAATTTTCAGCCCGTTGCCCCCTTTTCCCTCCCGCCGCGCACTCCTCAGTGAAGGCGGTCATCAAGGCCGCTATCCAATAGGAGAGACCACCATGAAATCCGTCATCCGCACCTTCGTCCTGGCCGCCATCGCCGCCGCTTCCTTCGCCGCCACCACGCACACCGCTTCCGCGCAGATCTATTCCACAACACAAGCGCCGACTATAACCTGCAGTCCGGTGGGTACATAACGGTCAATGCCGTGGTCATCGGGCAGTCGGGGAACTTTACCATTGGCGGCCAGCAAATGGTCGCAAATGCAGGCACCCAGCCCGCGTACGTATATTGCTGGATGTCGACCGCAGTCGGTAGCCCCAACGGCTTGCCCTATGGATTGATCGCCGCGGCAACGGTTCCGGCCGGCGGGTGGGTCACGCTTCCGTTCTACGGATGGTACAGCGTCTCGGGATCAACAGAACTGTACCTCGTCTGCCGCTCCACCAACCCCTCGGGCGAAGTGTTGACAACCCTCGGCAATATCACGGCTGCCAAAAATTAGTAGCTTTGTCGCCGCTGGTTCCTGCGGGGTGGTCTTAACCAGGCCACCCCGCATCCTCGTTCTACCGATCCCATCGCTCTTCCCGTCCCACCCTGACGCTTCACTAAATAATCCCCAATCCCGTTGCCCCTTTTCCCCGCCCACCACGCACTCATCAGTGAAGGCGGTCATCAAGGCCGCTATCCAAAAGGAGAACCGCCATGAAATCCACCATCCGCACCTTCGCTCTCGCCGCGTCCGTCATCGCCATCACCCTGTCCATGACGGCGACCAACGCAGCCGCTCTTACTCGCAAAGCCGGAGGCAGCCCAGTGAAGTACATGACCACCTCAGCCGCAGGCTCCGCGTCTACCAGCAACTCGATCATCAGGGGCATCATCATGGCAGTGGATAGTTATCTCTGGCTCCATCGGTAGACTGCGCACCCTCAAAGCCCTTCCCCCAGCACCCGTCCCTGATCGGCCTGCCGCGTTCCCCGCGCCGCAGGCCGCGGCTGTACTATGACGTTCATCGGCGGAGGTGCCCCCTGCAACCCAATCCGGGTGAAGTCACCCAGCTCCTCAAAGCCATGCACGACGGCGATCGCGGAGCCTCCGACCGCCTGCTTCCCCTCGTCTACTCCGAGCTGCACCGCCTCGCCCAGGCCTACATGCGCCGCGAGCGCCCCGACCACACCCTCCAGGCCACCGCTCTCATCAACGAGGCCTACCTCCGCCTCGCCGGCGAAGACATCGACTGGAACAGCCGCGCCCACTTCATCGGCCTCGCCGCCCACGTCATGCGCCAGGTCCTCGTCGACTACGCCCGCCAGCACAACGCCGAACGCCGCGCCGGAGGCCTGCACCGCGTCGAGATGAACGACGACCTCGCCATCTCCCCCGACCGCCTCGACGAAATCACCAACATCGATCAGGCCCTCACCCGCCTCGCCGCCCAAAATCCCCGCCAAGCCCGCGTCGTCGAGCTCCGCTACTTCGGCGGCCTCTCCGTCGACCAAATCGCCCAGCTCCTTCAGATCGCTCCCCGCTCCGTCAAGCGCGACTGGTCCCTCGCCCGCATTGCCCTCGCCCGCGAGTTGTTCCCGCATCGCGCGCCATCGTCCGCCCCGGCCGCCGAAGACTGAACCCCAAGAAAATAAAAACTCGTTGCCCTTTTTCCCACCTCATCGCGCGTTCCTGAGTGAAGGCGGTCATCAAGGCCTCCTTCCCCAAGGAGAAAACGCCATGAAAACCAGTATCCGCACCATCGCCATCGCCGCCATCGCCGTCGTCGCTTCTTTTTCGACAGCCATGCACGCGCAGTCCGCGCTCACCCATGCCCGGTTCACCGTCCCGTTTGACTTCGACTGCGGCAAAGCGCACATGCCCGCCGGCGTCTACACCATCGACCTCACCAATGTCTCGGTGCTCACGCTATACACCCAGGGCCACGGCGCTTTTGCCATGACTCTCAGGAGCACCGATTCGAAGTCCTCAACGCTGAAGACGGCCATCTTCACCCACGACCGCGCCGGCTATGTCCTCACCGAGCTGCGCGCCGATGGAACGAAGATCAAAGTCCTCGGCAACCGCCGTCGGATACCAATGGAAAGAGCAAGCCTCGACAACCAGAACACGCAGGTCGCAATCGCCCTCACCTCATCGCCGAATCAACCCGGAAGTTAATCGCTTTCCCAGCCCTCCCCCTCCAAGGAGCCTCGCCCCCAGCGAGGCTCCTTCGGCTGTTAGGCTGTGTTGCCGGGCTCCTGGTATCTGTCAGTTGTCGCCGGGTCGCCGGGTTCAATGGCAGGCTATGCGTTGCTCAGTCGGCATCGGGAGAAGCGGCCTCCGTCCGTTGCTGCGCCACGCCTTGCCAGCTTTCGGGGTCGGGGGCGGAGTGGACGGGGGTTTCGCCGACGAGGTCGGCAAATTTCCTGACCTCCTCAGAGAGGCGCTGGACGCGCGACTCGGATAAGTTTTGGCGGCGCGCGGGCTGGAGCCACTTTTTCTTGGAGCGGTAGACCTTGCGCCAGGCGCTGGAGACGCAATCGCGAAATGCGCGAGAGCGCTCGCCTTCTTTGACGATGGCTTCGTAGGCGCGCATGACCAGAGACGGATTGCGGCAGATTTCGATCATCTGAATACCGGCGCGGACGGCCTCGATGGTGGCCTCTTCGATTGACATCTGCGACAGGATGCCGCCCATCTCCATGTCGTCGGAAACGATGATGCCTTTGAAGCGAATCTGGCGGCGGAGGACATTGGTGACCCAGTAGCGGGAGACGGTGGCGGGCGCTGAATCGCGTCCGGGCCAGGGATAGGAAGCGTGGGCGACCATGGCGAATGGGAGACTGCCGGCCACGGCGAGCCAGGGAGCGAGGTCGGTGCGCCACATGAGGCGCGTCTGGCGTTTGATCACGGGCATGGACTGATGGGAGTCGACCTGGCCGCCGCCGAGACCGGGAAAATGCTTGCCACAGGCGAGGATTTCTTCCAACTTCAGGCCGGCGAGGAAGCTGCGGGCGTAATCGATGACCCGCCAGGGCGCGGCGGAGACGACGCGGGTTCGCATGACGGAAGCGGACTCGGGCAGAGCGAGATCGAGGACGGGTGCGAAGACGGTGTTGAAGCCGAGAGCGCGGGCTTCGCGGGCGATGAGCAATCCATGCTGGCGGTAAAGGTTGCGCTTGCCGGTGGCGAAGACGGCGGCAGCGGAGGGCATGGGGGCAATGACGTCGCGGAGGCGGTCGACCAGGCCGCCTTCGAGATCGATGCAGCGGAAGAGGGGCGTGGTGCCGACGCGGTCGGCTTCGCGGAGGAGCGAAGCGACCTGGCTGGCCTCTTCGATGTTGCGGCGGAAGAGAATGATGCCGCCGGGACGAATGCTCTGGAACCAGGAGCGTTCCTCAGAGGAGAGAGACGCGCCCTCGACGCCGGCGATGAGGATCTGCCCGGCCTCCTCGGCGAGCTCGACATTGCGGCGACGGGGCATGAAGACGCGGGAATGGCGGCGGCCGTTCGTGCTCGAAGATTTTGAGGCGGAGATTCCCTGTTTTCTGCGCTGGGGGGTCATGACCTGGTCCTCAGCTTGCGCTAACTTTCGGATCGCCGATTTCAGCTTTCAGTTCTTCCAAAAGGTTCAGCGCCTGCAGAGGCGTAAGGGTATCGGTATCGATCGTGGCGAGACGATCGAGGATACGCTGCGAAAGCGGAGTGAACATGGTGAGCTGCAGCGCCGACTCGGTCTCCACGGCAACATTATGCCGCTCGGAGCGCTCGTGCTGGCGCAGCACCTGACGGGCGCGCGAAATAACCGCCGGAGGCAGGCCGGCAAGGCGCGCGACGTCGATACCATAACTCCGGTCCGCAGGGCCCTCCTCTATCCGATGCAAAAAAACGATGCCATGGGGGGATTCCCTGACTTCGACATGCAGGTTTTTTAATCGGGGAAACTCCTCGGCGAGCATGGTGAGCTCGTGGTAATGGGTGGCGAAGAGGGCGCGGGCGCCAATGTGGTGTTGAAGAAACTCGAGGGTGGCCCAGGCGAGGGCGAGGCCGTCGAAAGTGGAGGTACCACGGCCCATTTCGTCCAGAAGAACCAGGGAACGGGGGGTAGCGGTATTGAGGATGGTGGCGGTTTCGGTCATTTCCACCATAAAGGTGGAGCGGCCGCGGGCGAGGTTGTCGGCGGCGCCGATGCGAGTGTAGACGCGGTCGACGATGCCGTACGTCATGCGGGCCGCGGGGACGAAGCTGCCGCACTGGGCGAAGATGACGAGGAGCGCGGCCTGGCGGAGATAGGTGGACTTGCCACCCATGTTGGGGCCGGTGATGAGGAGGAGGTTGGGCGCGGAGGTGGTATCGCTGGCGTCGAGGTAGAGGTCGTTGGGGACGAAACGCACGTCCCCGGAGTTTTCCATGAGCTGCTCGATGACGGGATGGCGGCCGGCGGCGATTTCGAGAATGGGGGATGGGTCAATGCGGGGGCGCGCGTAGCTGCGGAGTGAAGCGAGGTGGGCGAAGTTCGCGACGAGGTCGATTTCGGCGACCGCCTGACTGGTGCGGCGGATGCGGGAGGCGTTGTCGATGACGCGACGGCGGAGATCGGCGAAGATTCGCTTTTCGATTTCGACGGAGCGCTCCTGGGCGGTGAGGACTTTGGTTTCGTAGTCCTTGAGCTCGGGGGTGGTAAAGCGCTCGGCATTGACGAGGGTTTGTTTGCGTTCGTAGTCGGCGGGGACGGCGGCGAGGTTGGATTTGGTGATCTCGATGTAGTAGCCGAAGACGGAATTGAAGCGGACTTTGAGGGAACCGATGCCGGTGCGGCGGCGCTCACGGTCTTCGATTGCGGCGATGGACGCGCGGCCGCTGGAGCCGATGGAGCGGAGGTCGTCGAGCTCCGCGTCCAGCCCCAGGGCGATGACGCCGCCTTCGGCGAGGGTGACGGGTGGGTCGGGGACGAGGGTGGAGAAGATGGCGACGCAGAGGTCGTCGAGGGGATCGAGGGTGGTGCTTGCGTGGGACCAGAAGGAAGGGCGTTCGGTGCTCGGCGTTCGGCGTTCGGGAAGCGAGCGTTCAGCGTTCAGCGTACAGCGTTCAGGAGGCGGCTCGGTGACGCCCTGAGCTTCGGATAGGGGAGAGACGTTTTTATCGGCAGCCAAGTGTGCGGCGGAGGTGCAGACGGCGGGGAGATGTTGCAGGGAGGTGGCGAGGGCGAGGACGTCGCGGGGGCCGGCACTGTCGAGGGAGATGCGGGCAAGGAGGCGGTCGAGGTCGAGGATGCCCTGGAGGGTGCGGCGGAGCTCTTCGCGGCGGATGAGATCCTGGCGGGCCTGATCGACGGCTTCGTAGCGGGCCTCGATGGCGGCGGGGTCGATCATAGGGCGCAGCAGAGAGGCGCGGAGGAGACGCTTGCCCATGGGGGTGCAGCAGGCGTCCATAGTGCGGAAGAGGGTGACGTCGGGGCCGGAGTCGTTGAAGAGTGGCTCGACGAGCTCGAGGTTGCGGGCGGTGACCTGGTCGATGTGGAGGCACTCGGCGCGGGCGTAGAAGCGGAGCGAGTCGACGTGGGAGACGTCGGAGTGCTGCGTGGAGCGGACATAGTGGACGATGGCGCCGGCGGCGATGGCGGCAGCGGGATGACCGGCGAGACCGAATCCTTCGAGAGACTGGCTGCCGAGCTGGCGCTCGAGGAGGGGCATGGCGAAGTCGGGCGAGAAGGCGAAGTCGTCGACAGGGGTGCGAGTTTTGATTTGCGCGAGGAGCGAATCGAGGGTGGCGGCGTCGGTGTGGGGGCCGAAGGGGCCGCGCGTGGAGGGAAAGATGAGCTCGCTGGGCGCGAGGCGCAGGAGTTCTTCGAGAACCTGAGCGGTAGAGCCGGGGCCGGAGAATTCGGTGGCGCGGAAGTCGGCGGTGGAGAGGTCGAGGACGGCGAGGCCCGCGGATTCTCCGGAGAGATGAACGGCGGCGAGGAAGTTGGATTGTTCGGCGGCGAGGGAGGGGTCAAGGGCGGTGCCAGGGGTGAGGACGCGAGTGACTTCGCGGCGGACGATTTTTTTGGTGAGCTTTGGGTCCTCCATCTGCTCGCAGATGGCGACGCGGTATCCGAGGCGAAGAAGCCGGGCGATGTAATTTTCCGCGGCGTGCCAGGGGACGCCGCACATGGGAGTGTTGCGCTCTTTGTCGCGGGCGGTGAGCGTGAGCTGGAGCTCACGGGAGGCGGTTTTGGCGTCGTCGAAGAAGAGCTCGTAGAAGTCGCCGAGGCGAAAGAAGAGCAGGGCGTCGGGGTGCTGGCGTTTGGCGGCCAGGTACTGGCGCATGAGCGGGGTTTGGGTCTCGGTGGTGGCCTCGGACACGGAAGGGTCAGGATACCGCAGGGGTCAGCTAGTGTTTGGGGCTGGGGATTCCTGACGGCTATTCGGAGCGCAGCGCACGCATGGGGTCGACGCTGGCGGCGCGGCGTGCGGGCAGGAATGCGGCGAGGAAGGCCATGGCGGCGAGTCCTGCGGCGGCCAGTGCGAAGATGGCCGGATTGATGGCGCTGACGTGGAAGAGCACACTCCCGAGCAGACGGCTGGACGCGAGAGCTCCGACGACGCCGATGGCGATGCCGATGAGGGCGAGGCGGAAGCCGGAGGTGAGGATGAGGCGCAGAACGTCGGTGCGGCGCGCGCCGAGAGCCATGCGCACGCCGATCTCCTGGGTGCGTTGGGTGACGGCGTAGGCCATGACGCCGTAGATGCCGATGCAGGCGAGGAGCAGGGCGAGGATCGCGAAGCCGGCGATGAGGGTGGAGCTGGCGCGGCGGATGCCGAGGGTTTGCGCGGCCAACTCGTCCATCGATACAGCTTTGAAGACGGGGAGCTGAGGATCGACGCTCCACATGGCCTGCTGGAGCGGCTTGAGCATCGGCGCGGGGTCGGGGCCGGTGCGGATGGTGAAGGCGATGAGCGGGAAGGGGTCTTCGGCGAAGGGGCGGAAGATTTCATCGTGCGTGGGCTGATCCTGGCCGAAGGACTTGACGCCGCCGATGACGCCGACGATGCGCCACCAGTCGGGTTGCGCGGGTGTGCCGAGGTTCAGTTCTTCACCAACGGGCTCGCGGCCTTTGAAGTATTGCGTGGCCATCGTCTGGTTGATGAGGGCGACCTGTTCACTGCCCTGGCGATCGGCGGTCGTGAAGGCACGGCCGTGGAGAAGCGGAATCTTCATGGTGGCGAGGTAGCCGGGAGTCATCAGGCGGTTATCGGCTTCGGGCCCCTCACCTTCTTTCGGCGGCACCTGGCCACGGAGGAGGAAATTCGTCGTGCCCCAGAATCCGCTGAGGGGGAGAAAGTTGGTTGCGGCGGCGGACTGGACGCCGGGGACGGCGTTCATGGCGCGGAGAGTGTTGTCGACAAGGTTGCGAGTCTTGTCGCCGCTGGGAGAGGGATAGCGATCAGGAGGTGGAAGGACTTCGACAGCAAGGAGATGACTGGGCTCGAAGCCGAGGCTGGAGTCGACGGCATTGCGGAAGCTGGCGACGACGAGGCCGGCAGCGGTGAGCAGCATGAGAGACAGGGCGACTTCAATGACGACGATGACGCTGCGGGAACGATTCGAGGCGCGGCTGGCGGTGGTTCCGCGGGCGGAATCCTTCATGGTGCTGCCGGTTTGGGCGTGTGTGGCTTTCCATACGGGGGCAAGTCCGAAGAGAACCGCGGTGAGCAGAGTGGTGGCGAAGGCGAAAAGGAGAACTCCGCCATCGATGGGGATGGCGGTGACGGTGGGAATGCGGAGATTGGCGACGTCGTTGGGAAAGAGACGGAGGAGGGAGCGGGTTCCGGCAAGAGCGAGCAGGATTCCGGCAACGCCTCCGAAGAGGCCGAGGAGGAGGCTCTCGGTCATGAACTGGCGGACGAGATGCACGCGCGTAGCGCCGAGAGCGAGGCGGACGGCGATTTCCTTCTGGCGCTCGGCTTCGCGGGCCAGCGCGAGGCCAGCTGTGTTGGCGCAGGCGATGAGGAGAACCAGGCCGGCGGCGCCGAGGAGGATGAGGAGAGGCATACGAATGTCGCCGTCGAGCTGCTCGCGGAGAGGAGTGACGACAACGCGGTTGCCCTGGTCGGTGTCAGGATGGGCGATGGCGATCTGGGCTTCGAGATTATTGAGCGCAGTCTGTGCGGCTTGAGCTGTGACGCCGGGTTTGAGACGGGCGAGGATCCGCACGTAGCGGCCCTTGAAGTTGTCGGACGCGGAGGGAGCCATCGCCGTTGGCATCCAGATCTCGGTCTGGGTCGGGTAGTCGAAGGCGGGTGGCATGACGCCGAGGACGGTGTAGGGCTTGCCGTCGAGGGTGATGGCTTTGCCGACGATGGCGCGGTCAGAGTTGAAGGTAGTGCGCCAGAGATGATTGCTGAGGAGGGCGACGGGCGGACCGCCGGGGCGATCTTCCTGGTCGGTGTAGAGGCGGCCGATTTTCGGGGAGACGCCGAGAATGCGGAGATAACTGGCGGAGACAGCGTAGCCGATGAGGAATTGCGGCGAGCCTTGGCCGGTGAGGGTGACTTCGTTATCCCAGGAGGGCGCCATGTCTTCGACGACCCCGCTCTTCTGTTTCCAGAGGGCGAGGTCGCCTGGACTACTGGCCAGTGGATCGCTCCCGCGTGCGGCGTTGGCGGTCCAGACCGCGACGATGCTGCCTGAGTTTTTGTAAGGCAGAGGAGCGAGCAGGACGGCTTTTACGACGGAGAAGATGGCGGTATTGGCGCCAATGCCCAGTGCCAGCGTGGTGATGGCGATGGCGGAGAAGCCGGGACCTTTAATCATCTGGCGCAGGGCGTAGCGGACGTCGGCCCAGAGACTTTCGATGGTCGGCCATTGCCAGACCTGGCGGCTGCGCTCTTCGATGCGGGTTACGTTGCCGAACTCGCGCTTTGCCGCGAACTCCGCATCCTCGCGCGGCATTCCGCTCTCGACCAGTTCTTCAATCCGCTCCGACAAGTGTTCCTGTATCGACTCGGAGAGCTCCTCGTACCGACGCTGTTTTGAAAACATCTCGCTCACCCGTTTCACAGCAGCTTTTTCAAAGATTTTGCGAATGCCCGCCCCAGGCGTTTTCCTTATTCACTGCGCAGGGCGGTGGTTGGATCCACGTGCGCCGCACGCCTGGCCGGCGCGTAGGTCGCAGCCACCGCGACGGTCACCATCGCGGCCAGCACAACCGCGTAAACATCCGGCGCGCCAAATGGGATGCCCACGAACATCGATTCGAAGAGTCGGGGCAGCGGCGCGGCCATCGCCAGGCCGATCGCCGATCCGATCACCCCAACTTTCAAGCCCTCGCGCAGGATCATCCAGGAAATGTCCGCGCTCCTGGCTCCGAGCGCCAAACGAATCCCAATCTCATGCGTCCGCTGGGTCACCGAATAAGCGATGAGGCCGTAAACTCCGATTGCCGCAAGGATCAGCGCGAGTAAAGCGAAGATAGCCAGCATCCTCGAAAATACCGGATCGCCGTTCTGCTGAACCTCAAGCACACCATCCATACTCATGACCTGCAGCAGAGGCAGGTCCGGGTCGAGCCCCGAAACTGCCCGGCGCAAGGCCGGGATCAGGCTGTTTGGGTCCGTGCCGGTCCTGAGCATCAAAGAAAATGCCGCGACCGGCCTCTGTACAAACGGCTGGTAAACCTCCGGCTCGACACGAGTTTGTTCGGAGTAGTATTTGACGTCGCTGACGACGCCCACAATCCGGCTCCAGACTGGTTTCGCCGCTTCGTTGTCCAGCTGGATTTCGCTGCCCACTGGATTGCGATTTTGAAGGTACTGACGCGCAAATTCCTGGTTCACCAGCACGACCGGCGGCGCTTTGTCGTCATCGGCGGCCGTCAGCATGCGACCGCGCAGCAGCGGAATTCCCGCCGCACTGAAATAGTCCGGAGTGACCTGCACATCGCGCGCGCTGCGCTGTTCGTTGCCGGGCAATGCAGCTTCACCCTCGATGCGAATCGCAATACTGCTGGCGCCGGTTGCGGGAAGATCGGAACCAACTGCCGCCGACTCAACGCCCGGAATTTGCTCGAGGCGAGGCATGAGATCGCGAAGGAAGATTCTCTGCTGCGCGGGATCGCCGTACCGGGCATGATCGAGGACCAGGCCAGCTGTGAGCAGGTGATCGTGCCGGAAGCCCAGCTTCTGATGCTCAAGCGCGTAGAAGCTGCGGATGATGAGGCCGGTTCCAGTGAGCAAAAGCAGGGCCATAGCGATTTCACCGCCCACCAGCACGGCCCGCAGCCGGCTGCGCGAGCGCCCCGCCGAAGATGTCCGGCTTTCGCTCCTTAGATCGGTATCGATATGGCTGTGCGATGCCCTCAGCGCCGGAGCGAGGGATGACAGCACCGCTGACGCCAGCGAAATGCATAGCGCAAACAGCAGCACACGGCGATCGAGGCTTACAGGAACGGAGCTGATGGCGACGTTGAACGTCAGAGCCGCGCGCAGCAAATGGATTCCAAAAATGGTGAGGAGCAGGCCCGCTGCGCCGCCGGCGAGCGCGATCACCGATCCTTCAGTCAGCAGCTGCCGCGCTACGCGTGCCCGGCTCGCTCCCAGCGACACACGAATCGCCAGTTCTTTCTGCCTCGCCGCACCGCGCGCCAGGAGCAGCCCGGCAACATTGGCGCACGCGATCAGCAGCACAAAACCCACCATCGTCATGATCACGTACAGCGAGTTGCGAATGTCGAATTCGTAGACCAGGTAGTCGGAGAGCGTCCGCACCGACGCTCCCCACCGTCTCTCCGTATCAGGAAAATCCTGTTGCGCCTGCCGTGCCTGGGCTTCCATCTGCGCGCGCGCCTGCGCCAGCGTTACTCCTGGCGCCAGTCGCGCAAAGAGAAACAGGTAACGGTTTTTGCGAGCGGCTGGGGCGAGTTCCGCCGCGGTCAGTGTCAGCGGGGTCCACAGTTGCGGCGTATAACCGAGCAGCCGGAAATCCGATCCCATCACACCCACCACGGTGTAATCTTCGCGATTCAGGCGCACCGTCCGCCCAACCACGGCGGCGTCCCCGAGGTAGCGGCGCTTCCACAATCCGTAACTCAGAATCGCGACGTGATTCCGTCCTGGCGCGTCTTCTCCCGGGATGAACGTGCGCCCCAGCATGGGGCTCACGCCGAAAAGCGCAAAGTAATTCGTCGAGATCGCCGCATAACGGACGGCCTCCGGCGCTTCGTGCGAAGTCGCCGGCGAGCCCGCGCTGCTCGATGTGGCGGCTTCTCCCCCGAGGCTGCCCGGGTTGTCGTCATTGTCCGCGGCCATCTCCGCGAACACCCGTGTGTCGGCGCGCCACGCCGCGTAATTTGGCGCGGAGACAACGTAAACGTCCGGGTGATAGCTCTGATTCGGATTGACCGAAGAAACGACAACCACGTTCTGCGGGTCGCGCCCGGGCAATCGCGGCATGAGAAACGCGCTCACCAGACTGAACATCGTCGCATTCACCGCGATCCCCAGCGCAAGGGTCAGCACCGCCGTCACCGCGAACCCGGGCGCCTTCACCAGCTGCCGCAGCGCATACTTCACATCTGCCCACACGCTTTCCACTCGCGGCCACTGCCAGACTTCGCGGCTGCGTTCTTCGATACTGGTGACGTTGCCGAATTCGCGGCGGGCGGCGAAGCGGGCCTGCTCGGGGGACATGCCCTGGCTCTCAAACTCGGCGGCCTTCTCGTCGAGGTGCTCGCGAATGGACTCCGACAGCTCGCTGTAGCGCTGGCGGCGGGTGAAGAGGTTTCTGAACGGGTCTTTGAACCTGGACACGCAAGGCCTCCTATACGGTTTCGGCGGTGAGAACCCGCCTGATTCCGGCGAACATCTTTTCGAAGCTGGAGATTTCGGTTTCGAGGCGCTTCTCGCCGTCAGGCGTGACCTTATATATCCGGACCGGGCGATTGCGGGGGGACAAGCCCATTTCGGACTCGAGCCACCCGGCCTTGAGCATGCGCTGCAGCGCGGGGTAGAGCGAACCTTCTTCGATCTGGAGTAGGTCGTCGGAGGCGGCCTTGATGTGCTGGGCGAGCGCGTACCCGTGCATAGGCCTGCGGTGGAGGGTCTGGAGAATCATCAGCTCGAGGGCGCCCGGGAAGAGATCACGGGATTGCTGGTCCGGTGTCATAGATGTTTAGATATACTATGTCCGCAATAGTATGTCCAAACAAGTGATGAATTGCTCAAAATCCGTGACAAACGGTGAAGCCTGGGGGGTTGGAAGAGAGGTCAGGCGGCGGCGACGCGGACTTTGGTTCCCCTGTGGAAGGCGCTCAGCAGGCAGAACAGCACCAGATGCGCCCCCAGGGCGCCGCAGAAATCGAGGAGCACGTCGTGCGCTGAGCTGGTGCGGCCGGGGATGAAGCTCTGGTGCCACTCGTCCCAGCTGGCGAGGAGGAGGGTGCAGAGCAGCGCGAGGCTGGCGGCATAGCGGAACCTCTGACGCCAGAGCGGCCAACGGACCTCGAGGGTGACGCGCCATGCCTCAAAAAAACCGAGGCTCACGGAGCCATATCCAATGAAATGACCCGTCTTACGAATGTAGTGATGGACGACTTCCCAGCGCTCCGGGGTAATGGGGCCGAATAGTTTGATCCATAGAGGGAGCAGAATACGGCTGGTGTGGTCGCTGGACATCATGGCCGTGGATTCGACCAGGATGATGGCGATGCCGACGAAAGCCGGAATCCAGTGGAGGAACAGCCGCAGGCGACGATTGCGCACACTACTCCCGAAGAAATACTGCTTCCAGAATACAGTTTGAGGCACAGGATTTCCCATTCCACGCGCCTGGTAGCGCATGGCTCAAAAGTGATACAACAAACGGTGACCCCCGGATTGATCCCCCGCACATGACCAGTCAAGAGAAAGTCCTCATCGTCGAAGACGAGCCACACGCATTGTCGGGCCTGGCCGAGCTGGTCTCGGGCTGGGGCTATCGCACAGAAACGGCGCGCGATGGCCTGGAGGCGCTGGAAAAAGTGAGCGCATGGCAGCCGGGCATCGTGGTCTCGGACCTGAAAATGCCGCGTATGGATGGGCTGCAGCTGCTGGCGCGGCTGGGTGAGTCGAGCGACAACAAGATTGCGGTGATTATGCTGACCGCGCAGGGTTCGATCGAAGCCGCCGTGGAGGCGATGAAAAACGGGGCGTACGACTTTATTCAGAAGCCGGTGGATCCGGCGCGGCTGCGGGCGATCCTGACCAATGCAAGCCGGCAGCGCGATACGGAGCGGGAGCTGGAAGTAACGCGGCGCAAGCTGCGGGAGACAGGGGTTCTGGGCTCGCTGGTAGGCGCGTCGAAGAAGATGCAGGAGGTCTTCGCGCTGATCGAGCGGGTGGCGCCGAGCAACGTGTCGGTGCTGATTACCGGAGAAAGCGGAACGGGCAAGGAACTGGTGGCGCGGACACTGCACGATTTGAGTCCCAGGCGGAACAAGCCGTTTGTGGCTGTGAACTGCGCGGCGATTCCGGAGACGCTGATCGAGAGCGAAATTTTTGGGCACGAGAAGGGCGCGTTTACAGGAGCGGTGGAGCGGCGGGCTGGATGCTTCGAGCTGGCCGAGGATGGAACGCTGCTGCTGGATGAGATTGGTGAAATGCCGGTGGGGACGCAGGCGAAGTTACTGCGGGTACTGGAGGATCGCAAACTGCGCAGGCTGGGCAGCAAGATCGAGTCACCGATCGACGTACGGGTTCTGGCGGCCACCAATAAGGATCCTGAAGAAGCGGTCGCCGACGGGCATCTGCGCAGCGATCTTTACTATCGGCTGAACGTCTTCAATATCCTTATGCCGCCGCTGCGCGACCATAAGGAAGATATTCCGGCGATTGCGGACACGCTGATCGCGGACATGAACGAGAAGCATCAGAAGCGGGTGACAGGCATCGACAGTGAGATGCTGGCGCGGCTGGTGGCGCATGACTGGCCGGGCAACGTGCGAGAGCTGCGGAACACGATCGAACGAGCGATTGTGCTGTGCAGCGAGGGGCAACTGCAATCACGCCATCTGCCTCCGGGGTTCGGGAGCAAGCCGATTCGATCGACGGCAGAGCTGCCTCCGAACGCGATTCAGCTGGAGGTTGGGGCAACGGTGGACGATGCGGAGCGGATGCTGATCTTCAAGACACTGGAATCGACGCACAACAACAAGACACGGGCAGCGGAGATTCTGGGGATCAGCCTGAAGACGCTGCACAACAAGCTGCGCGAATACGGGAGCACGGCCGCGGCGGCGCTGGAAGAATAATGTGGCGGCGGGGTTCGCGCCGGGGTATTCTCCAGTTACCGATCCTGCAACGTTGAGCGCTGTCCCCCGACCATGCGGCTCAAGACCAAACTCGTCGTCGCCATCACCGGACTCGTGTTTTCGGTGGTGCTGGTTTTCTCTTGGATCTGGCTGAGCCAGCTGCTGCAGCTCAATATTGAGCAATCCTGGCTGACCACGGATCGCCTGGCGCACAATATTTGGTTTCAGGTCAGGCAGGCGCTGGATACCGGCCTGCGCGAGCGGCATTTCGACCCCAACGATCCGGCAGCGGTACGGGCGGCAGTGGCGGATTCGCTGCGGCGTGATCCCGGGCTGAACGCACTGCTGACTTCGATCGTCAACTACACGCCGACGGTTCTGGACGTGGCCATCGTGGACCGGCAGAACCGGGCGATTATCGCGGTGCCGGATTCCACGCTGGACGATCAGATCCTCCCCAGGCGGCCGGACTATGCGGTGCTGCGACGACAATCGCCGGTGCGCACGCTGAAGATCGTGTTTGGCCGGCCCCAGGTGTACAACGTATCGCTCGGCCTTGATCGGAACGGGCAGCCGTTCCTGACGATTCTGATCGGCATCCGCACGACGTTTCTAAGCCACGCCTTCCAACCGTGGTTGCTGGAGTCGTTCAGCTTTATGGGGCTGGCGATGATCATCTCGATCATCGTGGCGGCGTTTGTTGCGAATCTGGCGCTGCAGCCGATTGAAGAGATCAGTCACAGACTGGATACGCTGACCGCGCAGGAGGCGCTGCCGGATACTTTGCCGACGCGGGAATTGCGACGCGGATTCGAAGCGGATCTGGTGGGTACGCAGCCGTCGCCGGAGCGGGAGCCGCGGCGAAGCGGCGATGCGGTGGCGCAGGTTTCGGGGAAGATCGAGAAGCTGGGACAACGCATTCGCAATGTGGAGGAAGTGTTCTCCGCCCTGCGGGAGAACCTGGATCAGATCCTTTCAAACCTGCAGGATGGCGTGATGCTTTTCACGCGGGATGCGCGGGCGGTGCTGGTTTCGAGCGCCGTGGAGCGATTCCTGAACATCGGACGGGAGCGGATCTTCGGGGCAGAAGTTCGTGAAATTTTCGACCGCGGCACGCGGCTGGGACGTCTGGTTCGCGATGCGTTTGAAGGCGGTATGTCGATTGTGCAGGAGGAGGTGACCACAGAGACCGGACGGCGGGTGGAGGTGTCACTGGACTTTATTCACGACATGCACTCCCGCGACCGGCAGTCGCTGGGGGCCCTGCTGACGCTGCACGATCTGGAGTCGGTGCGCGAAATTGAGACGGAGCTGGAGGTTTCGCGGCGTATGGCGTCGATCGGCCGGCTGACGGCCGGAGTAGGGCATGAGGTCAAGAATCCCATCAACGCCATTGTGGTTCATCTGGAGCTGTTGCGGAACAAGGTGCAGATGGGTGGTGACGCTCTGCGGCATCTGGACATCATTCAGAGCGAGATCCGGCGCCTGGACCGGGTGGTCCAGACACTGGTGGATTTCTCGCGTCCTGTGGAGCTGCAACTGAAGGACCAGGATCTGCGGGGGGTGGTTTCGAGCGTCCTGATGCTGGCGTCGGCGGAGTTCAATACCCGAGGCCATCACGGTAGAGAGCCAGGCGCCGCCGCGTGCGGTGCAGTGCCGCGTGGACGCAGATTTGATGGAACAAGCCCTGCTGAACGTGGTGCTTAACGGCGCCCAGGCGATGGCAACCGGGGGGGTGCTGGAGGTGCGCCTGAGCGAGGACTCGCGGTGGGCCTATATCCGGGTCCGGGACCATGGCGAGGGGATTCCGGACGAGATTCGGGCCCGGATCTTCGATCTCTACTTCACGACCAGGAAGGAGGGGAGCGGGATCGGGCTGGCCATGACTTATCGGATAATCCAGATGCATCACGGCCAAATTGACGTAGAATCGAAGCCTGGGAGCGGAACCACATTTGTACTGCGGCTCCCATTAATTTCTGCCGGTTCGGGACAGCGCGTAGTTCCGGAGATAACGGAACACGCAATTCCCAGCGAGCTTGCTCGCCAGGGTGGTGAGACCCAACCAGAAAGGTCCGGACCATGAGATCCGGAAGAGCGATTGCCGCGCTCGCGCTTTTGCCTGCGCTGCTAACGGGATGCGGCCCGAAGCCGCAGAAGGCGACCGTGTCTCCGGTGGTGGAGGCTCCCTCGCTGCCTCCAACGAGGATGGTCGCGACGCTGTCGCCGTTGCCGCCGGCGATTTCGGTGAAGGACCCTCTGGTGAAGCTGGACACGACAATTCCGCCGGAGCCGAAGATGGCGGCGGTGCCTTCGGAACCACACCATCCCACCAAGCATCATCCCAAGGACCAAAACACTCTGTCGGAGTCGAAGCCGTCCCCGAGCTCAACGCAGAACGCAACCCAGACTACGCAGACCGCCGCAGTGCAGCCCTCGGACCATACCCCGATCGGGCAAATCTCGACCGACAGCGACAACGTGAGTGCTGCGGCCCGCAACGCTATTTCCTCGCAGATCGATTCCACCGAAAACGGGCTGAACGGGATCAAGCGGCCGCTCAGTTCCGACGAGCAGAAGACGGTAGCTCTGATACGGAGCTACATTACCCGGGCAAGAGATCTGCTGAAGGATGACGATCTCGACGGCGCAACGACGTTGAGCAACAAGGCAAATCAATTGTTGGGTGAGTTGACGAAGCCGAAGTAAGCTGGCTGCTTTTGGGAACCGCGGCTCGCCTGTAGCAGAACTACTTTTCCCCCCACTTCAACTTGGAACGCAGCACGTCGAAGAATCCGTTTTCTCCGAGACGGATGAGTTTGACGGAATGATCGGATTTGCGGCAGCGCAGCTCATCGCCGACGCGGAGCTCAACGGCTTCCTGGCCGTCGACGGTGAGAAACGTCTGGTCAGGAATGCCTTCGATGCCCACGAGAATGCGCGACGTGCCGGGCAGAACCATGGGGCGCAGCGTGAGCTGGTGAGGGCAGATGGGCGTGACGAGCAGGACGTCGACCTTTGGAATCATGACCGGACCGCCGGCAGCCAGCGAATAGGCGGTGGAGCCGGTCGGGGTGGCGACGATGACGCCATCAGCACGGAACGTTGCGGCGAGCTGGTCATCGACTTCGACAACAAAGTGGCCCATGCGGGCAATAGCGCCCTTGGCGACGACAACGTCATTGAGAGCTTCGTGGGACGAGGCGAGCTTGCCGTCGCGCCACAACTCGCTGTGGAGCATGGTTCTGGACTCGATGCAGCAGCCGCCCTTGCCCCAGGCCTCGAGATGCGTATAGATGTCGGCGAGACGCACTTCGGTGAGGAAGCCGAGCGCCCCCAGATTGACGCTGAGGATAGGAACATTGGTACGCGCGAAGACGCGGGCTGCAGCCAGCAACGTGCCGTCGCCGCCGAGAACGATGACCAGGTCGGGATTGAGCGACGAGAGCTCGGAACGCGGATGCACCTTCTCATCGATGACGTAATTAGCGCTGACCGGATCGAGCAGCGGCTCGTAAGCGCGTGCCTTGAGCCAAAGCACAAGCTCTGGCAACAGTTGCCGCAATTCTTCTTTCTGCGGCTTGGAGATGATGGCGACGCGCGGCATGGTGCGATTAGTGTAACGCCCACTCCGGGATGAACCGGGAGCCGATCAAGAGGAGGCGGGTTGGGGCCGGCCTCCTCGTTCACACCTGATGATCTTAGGTGGTGGTGCGGCTCTTGACGGCGAGGAACTGCGCTGGAACAGCGGTGCCCGATCCGTTGGTGAGCTGGGGATTGAGGGTCTGCGTGTCGGTCAGAGTCGTCGTATTCACCATGTGAACCAGATTGTCGCCGCTGGTGCTGGTGAAGAAGATGGTGCCGTCGGGGCTGAAGATGCCGGCAAGAGGCGCCTGCGCACCTGAGGAGAGCTGTACGGTTCCGAGAATGCCGAGCGCGCCGGACGTGGCCGAAGGGTTGTAGTACGGCAACACTCCGCTGGCCGCAGTGGCGCTGTAGGTTACGAAGGCAACCGAGGAATCGGGCGACGCGACGACCTGGTCGACCTCAGTGGGCGAAACCGGTAGGACTGCGGAGACAGGATTGGTCGGTACCGTCAGTGGAGCGGCTGTATACGCGGGACATGCGCCGATGGGAACACCGGTGGGCGGACCGGAAGTGACGCCGAGGAGGATATCGGAGAAGGTGGTGGTGTCCGCTCCAAGAATGTGAAGGCCGTCGGCGGTGGCGGTGAGCTGCGTGGTAGCGACGCCAACGTCGCCGGCGGGCGGGTAGTAGGGCGGGGTTGAGTTGCTGTTGGGGCAGAAGCTGCGCGCCGCGGTGGAGTTTCCGCTGAGGAAAGCAGCGACGCTGGGGACAGTGACGGTAAGCGCCGGCCCGCAGAAAGGATCCCACGATGGGTTATATGCGGGGACCGCGGTGGTGCCTGCAGCTTCGAGCGGGCAGCTATAAGTGGGCTGATTGCTGAGCGGGTAGCTGGACCAGCCGCTGCTGGAGTTGTTGACGAACATTGTGTTCTGCCCGGTGGCGGGATCCTGGCCCACGATATAGACAGTCGTGCCGTCGGGCGAATACTGAGCTCGGCTGGCGAGGCCGCCAATGCTGGTGTAGGTGCTGCCGGCGGTGCTGTAGAGGTAGATGACCTGGCGCAGCTGGTCGTTGATGACCACGGTGGAACCCGACGGTGAGACGGCGAGGACGACTCCGGGAACGCCGGGGACTTCTTTCTCGAGGACGTTGCCGGTGGTGCTGTAAATCATCAGCTCGTGGTAGCTGCCGAAGTAGAGGTTGGCGCCACCCTGATCCATGACCATGGAGTTGGGCGTGTAGGGCAGACGCACAGGCGCGGCACCGCCACCGGTGGAGAGATCGATCTCGGAAAAATACGGCGACTGCGACGAGGCCATCCAGATCTGGTTGCTGCTGCGCCCCGGCGCGTTCACGGTGACAGGGTTGGCAGTGACGGGCATACCGTTGCCGAGGGTGCCGATGAGATTGACGGGAGCCGGATTGCAGCTGGGCGGCTGACAGATGGCGGTGATGGCGGCGTGGCTGGGAAACGTATCGCTGACGAGGCCGGTGCTGCTCACATTCAGGTTCTGCGGTTCGGTGGACGCGTAGGAGAGGGCGAGCCCATTGATCGTTGCACCGTTGACGTCTTTGGCCGTTGCCACCACGGTTTGGGGAGAGCTCGGAGTCACCGTTGCCGATGGTGCGCCGTTGATGGCCAGATTGATGCTTGCGGGCGGGCAGGTGGAGAAATATCCGGCGGCCGATGTAGTTTCCGACGAAGTGGCGTTGATAACGGTCGAGCCGGGAAGATTGGCTGTGGCGATGCCATTGGGGTTGGCGGTAGTGGTGGTCGTGGTGCCGGTGACGGGATTGGTGTTGGTGGGAGCGGTGGTGTTGTTGATGGTGACCACGCTGGCGGTGACGGGATTAAAGGTGATGGTGCCGACGTTGGCGTTCGGGCTGGTGCAGGAAGTCGTGCTCGGACTGCACAGCGTGACTCCGCCGGGGCCGGTGACGGTGGTTTCAGACAGCAGGGACATCGTCGCACCTGACGAGTCGGCCAGGGTTTGTCCCTGAGAAACGCACTTCGTCTGGCTGGGAATGGTTATCGCGGTGATGGGCGGATGGATGAAGATGGGGACAGGATTGCTCGTAATGCCCGCGCCGGTGGCGGTGACCTGCACGGTGCCGCACGAGGTGGAGGTGCAGCCCGAGAAGGATGAAAGCGAAGAGCCCTGGGGCGGGGTGCAGATGGAGAAGTCGGCGATTCCGCCAGGACTGTTGCGGTTCCAGGTGCCGGCGCAGATGGTGCCGGTGGGCGAAATGTCAGCCAGCAGCAGGTTGGAGCTCGCATAGGTGTATCTAGAGACGCTGGCTGCTGTGCCGGTGCAGTTATAAGCCTGCGGCGCGTTCAGACTGCCGGTTTGTCCCCACGCGAGCGAGAGTCCGGTGACCTCGGGTCCCAAAGTGACGTAAACGACCTGGCTGGTCGTGACGCCATAGGCGTGTCCATTCTTGACGCAGTAATTGTTGGGATTGTGGCCACAGCCCGTAACGGAAAGACCCACCGGAAGCGAACAGGCACACAGAACTACAAAAGCAAGAAACCGCCGCATGAAACCTCCCCGTCTGAGCAGTCTGGCCGCTCAAACGGTCCAACCACCAGGAAAATTGCAGGTGCGATTCAGAATAACAAACCAGGCGCGGCCGGGACAGCGCGGATCGTCTGCCGTGGAGGGCCAGAGACAAACGAAAACGCACCCCTCCGCGAGACGCGCTGCATCTGTTTTGGTTAGCAGAAATCCCCTGGGGCGCGCTACTCCGATCCTGACGAGCGGTTTTCCGTGCCCTTCGCCGGCATGTACTCCTCGAACCAGCCGAGAGCGCGCTCCAGAACGTCGCGACGGTGCTCAGGGTTGACGAACCCGTGGCCTTCGTTGGGATAGATGACCAGCTCCGTGGGCTCACCCAGGTCGCGCAGTGCGTGCCAGAATTCGAAGGACTGCGGCGCCGGGCACTCGCCGTCGCGATCGCCGACCACCGCCAGAGTGGGGGTTTTCACGTTCTTGATGAAGTTAATGGCGGACATTTTCGCGTAGACCGCGGGATCGTCGTAGACCGAGGCGCCAAAGAACGGAATCATCCACTGATCGATGGAATTTTCGCCGTAGTAGCTTTGCCAGTCGGCAATTCCGGCGCCGGCCACGGCGGCTTTGAAGCGGTGGGTCTGGGTTACGGCGAACATGGTCATGAAACCGCCATAGCTCCAGCCGGTGAGTCCGACGCGTGCGTCGTCGATGGGATATTTCTTCTCGACGGTATCGACGCCGGCCAGGATATCGCGGAGATCGCCGTAGCCGAAATCTTTACGGTTGGCCTGGGTGAACTTCTCTCCTTCGCCGTAGCTGCCGCGCGGGTTGGGCATGAGCACGAAATAATCAAGCGCTGAGAAAGGCACGGGACCGTAGCCGACGCCTGGCCAGCGCGGAAGGACGGCGGACGATGGGCCGCCGTGGACCTCGACGATGAGCGGGTACTTCTTAGCGGGATCGTAGTGCGCGGGCAGCAGGAGCCAGCCCTGAACGTGAAAACCCTCGTTCTCCCACTCGACGGATTCGGCTTTGCCCCACACCGGCTTTGCGTCGTCGTTGATGTGCGTGATCTGCTTCAGGTCCATGAGTTGGCCTGCCCAAACTTCCGGAGGACTGTCGAAAGAGGAGCGGATGAGGGCGACATTATTGGTGTCCGAGGTCGCGACACTCATCATGAGGCCGCCGGCGGTGACGGCTCCGGGGAGCGTCAGGTTATATTCGTCCGACTCCTGATGCGTGTTGATGTCGTAGACGAAGAGGTGGGACGAGCCGCCTTTGATTTCCGAGATTCCCAGAGAATTTTCGTCGAGCCACACGAACCATGAGGGGCTGGCTGCGCGATCCGGTGTCACATCCCTGGGTTCGCCACCGGCGGATGGAATGACGTAGATATCGCCGCCGGTTGAGCCCTGATCAGACATGAGTCCGCCAATGAAGGCGATCTGCTGGCCATCCGGCGACCAGCGGGGAACGGCGATTTGCAGGCCGTGGAGCGAGCCGGAGACGGTGGGCGGATCGAGAATCGCTGTGGGTTGTCCGCTGAGCGCCTGCGTGTAGAGTTTGGCCACCCACCAGTTGTTCTCGCCAGGGGCGGGAGCGGCGACGTACGCGAGCTTGGCGGAGTCCGGCGACCAGTCGAATTCATAGACGTAGAGATCCTTCGGCGTGATCTGGGTCAGCTGGCCGTTCGATACATTGACGCCGGCGACGCGCTGGATTTCAAGTCCCTCGACGCCAATCACACCGGAAGGCGGTTTTTCCGCCGCGATGGGGCTGGGTGGCCGGGTCGCGCCCTCGACGTAGAGAAAGCCGAGCTGCTTTCCGTCCGGAGACCACTCCAGTTCTTTCGCGTATCCATTGAGAGCGGCGAGCTGATGCGGGGCGGAGCCGTCGGCTCCGGCGACGAAGATGGCGGTTTTCTTATCGGCTGTGCAGTCGGAGAAAAACGCGATCTGGCGGGAATCCGGCGAAAAGACGGCGCTGCTCTCCTGGCCCTTCGCTTCGCCCTGGCAGGCGGTGAGGTGTTTCGCTGCGGAGGGATTGTCGAACGGAGCGAGCTGAATGCCCGAATCGCCGCGGCCGGCAAGGTTCCAGACGATGTATTTGCCGTCGGGTGAGAGCGCTGTCTCGCGAATCATTTTTGCGCGACCCAGAGCGTCGATAATCTGGGGGATCCGCGGGTCGTGAGCCGGACTCGCGGACTGCGTCTGCGCGTTCGCCGCTGCGAGAAGAGAGATTCCGGTGCTGTGAACCAGGCAGAGGAGAAGGAGGCGAGCTTTGGTCATGGGCGCTGTTATATCAGGTCCTCCGCGATGGTTGCCAAGGCTGGCCAGCTGACGCGCCGGTATGATTCCGATATGGCGAGCATCCGGCTGGCGCAATTCGATGCTGACGCCGAGGTGGTGAGAACCCTGATGCGGGAGTATGCCCATTTTCTGAATTCGTCGGTGGGTGGAGAGCATATCTGCGTTGCGAGCCTCGAAGAGGAACTGGCGGGGCTGCCGGGTAGTTATGCCGAACCGGACGGCGCGGTGCTGCTGGCGTTTGAAGCGGAGACACCCGCGGGGTTTGTCGCGCTGAAGCCTTTGAACCCTGCAGTTCATCCACGCCCTGCCGAGCGCGCGTGTGAGATGAAGCGGCTGTGGGTACGTCCCGCGCAGCAGAAAACAGGTTTGGGCCGACAGTTGGCGGAGCAGGTCATCGAGATTGCGCGCGAGCGCGGTTATACAGCGATGTATCTGGACACGATGCCGGAGTCGATGCAGGCCGCTTATCGGCTGTACTGTGCGATGGGGTTCACACGGGTCGACCGCTACAACGAGAATCCGGTGCTGCGGCAAACGGATTCTCTTGAGATTGCATTTCTGCGGAGCGGGTTGTGATGGGAGCGCAGCTGCCCATTCTGAATCAGCCTCACCGGAAGCATGAGAGCTTCGACGCTGCGCGAGAGCTGGAAGCGAAGCTGCGCGCGGGTATTCGCGGCGAGGTGCGCTTCGACCCAGCTTCACGAGCCCTGTATGCGACGGACGCTTCGAACTACCGGCAGACGCCGATTGGGGTTGTCCTCCCCTGCGACGCTGACGATGTTGAAGCGACGGTGGCCGCTTGTCGCAGCCTGGGTGCGGCAATTCTGCCGCGCGGCGCGGGCACGAGCCTGGCAGGCCAGTGCTGCAACGTGGCCGTCGTGCTCGATTTTTCGAAGTACATGCGGCGCCTGATTTCGCTCGATCCGGATAGCAAGACTGCCGTCGTCGAGCCGGGTATTGTGCTCGATCGCGTGCGCGAGGCCGCGGAACAATACCACCTGACCTTTGCGCCCGACCCTGCGACACACAGCCGCTGCACGATTGGCGGGATGATCGGTAACAACTCCTGTGGGACGCACAGCGTGATGGGGGGAGTGACGGCCAACAATATCCGTTCGCTGGAGGTGCTGCTGTACGACGGCACGCGAATGACGGTGGGCGTGACCAGCGACGACGAGATTGCGGCGATCGTTGCGCGCGGGGGCCGGGCGGGTGAGATTTATGCAGGGATGCGCCGCATTCGCGACCAGTACGGTGAGGAAGTTCGGCGGCGCTTTCCGAAGATTATTCGGCGAGTTTCTGGCTACAACCTGGACGAGCTGTTGCCGGAGAAAGGATTTCAGGTTGCGCGTGCGCTGGTGGGCGCGGAGGGAACGCTGGTGACGGTGCTGAAAGCGACGCTCGACCTGATGCACAGCCCCCCGCGGCGGTGCCTTGCGGTGCTGGGTTTTCCGGATCCTTTTCTGGCGGCGGATGCGGTGCCGGAAATTATTCGCCACGGCCCCATCGGACTCGAGGGCATCGACGCGATGCTTCTGGACTTCATGCGCAGGAAGCATCTGGCGGAGGACGATCTGGGGCTGTTGCCGGAGGGTGGTGGTTTTCTGTTGGCGGAGTTCGGCGCAGAGACAGACGAGCAGGCTGAAGCAAAGGCGCGCGGCTTGCTCGCAGCATCATCGCGATTGGCGGGCAAGCCGACGGGTCGCGTTTGTAGTCGCGATGAGGCCGTGCGCATCTGGCATATCCGCGAATCGGCTCTGGGAGCGACGGTGTTTGTGCCTGGCGAGCCGCACGGCTGGGAAGGCTGGGAAGACGCGGCGGTGCCACCGGAGCAACTTGGTTCGTATCTGCGGCAGCTCTGGGCTCTGATGAAGAACTACGGTTATCGCAGCCCGATGTACGGCCACTTCGGCCAGGGATGCGTGCACACGCGCATCAATTTCGATCTGGAGTCGGAAGAAGGCATTCGCAAATTCCGCGTCTTTCTCGACGAGGCGACGGACATCGTCATCGCACATGGTGGCTCGATCTCGGGCGAGCACGGCGATGGGCAGGCGCGTGGTGCGCTGCTGCCGAAGATGTTTGGGCCGGAGCTGATGCGGGCGTTCGGCGAGTTCAAGGCTCTTTGGGATCCCGACAACCGGCTGAATCCCGATAAGATGATCGGCGCCCGCGGAGAACCTGTGTATCAGCCGGAGGAGAGCCTTCGGTTGGGAGCCGGTTACAAGCCGAAGCGGCCGGAGACTTTTTTCCAGTTTCCCAACGATCACGGCTCGCTCGGCGAAGCCACGTCGCGCTGTGTTGGGGTGGGCGCGTGCCGCAAGGAGCACGCAGGCACGATGTGCCCCAGCTACATGGCGACGCGCGAAGAGCAGCATTCCACGCGCGGGCGTGCTCACCTGCTGTGGGAATTGATGGAGGGCAAGGTTCTCGAAACGGATTGGCGCAACGATCTGGTGCGGGAAGCGCTGGACCTGTGTCTCTCGTGCAAGGCGTGCAAGAGCGAATGCCCGGTGAACGTGGATGTGGCGACTTATAAGGCAGAGTTTCTGGCTCACTACTACGGCGATCGTTTGCGCACACCCCAGCATTATGCGTTCGGATTCATGGATCGCCTGGCGCACGCGGCTTCCGTGATCCCAGGCGTGACGAACCGGCTCGCGAATCTCCCGCTGGCGATGCCAGGATTTTCATATGCCGTCAAAGCTGTGCTTGGGGTCGCGCAGGAGCGCAGGCTGCCACGGTTCGCGCCTCGCAGCTTCCAGGCCACCTGGCGGCGCAACTCGGCCCAGGGATCTGCGCCGCGCACAGTGGTGCTTTGGCCGGATACCTGGAACAACTACTACCATCCGCAGTCGCTGAGCGCGGCGGCTCAGGTTCTGCGCGGGGCTGGGTACGAAATTTCCGTTCCCCGGCAGCACGTGTGTTGTGGGCGACCGTTGTACGACTTCGGGTTCCTGAAGCAGGCACGGGAGTATTTGCTGAAGATCCTCGATCAGTTTGCGCCGGAGATTGACTCGGGCTTGCCGTTTATCTTTCTGGAGCCGAGCTGCGCCAGCGTCTTTCGCGACGAGTTGATCAATTTCTTCCCGGCCGATCCGCGAGCGCAGCGGCTGCGCGACCAGGCACTTCTGCTGAGTGAATTCCTTGCGCGGACTGTTACGAATTTTCAGCCGGCTTCGCTGCCGGGACGGAAAATCTTGCTGCACGGGCACTGTCATCATAAGTCCGTTATGAAGATGACGGACGAGGCCGCCATCCTGCGGCGCACGGGCGCAGAGGTAGAGCTGCTGGATTCCGGATGCTGTGGCATGGCGGGGCCGTTTGGGTTCGAGCGCGAGAAGTTCGAGGTCTCGCAGGCGCTGGGCGAACGGGTTCTGCTGCCTGCCGTGCGTGCAGCCGCCACCGAAACGATCCTGGTCGCAGACGGATTCAGCTGCCGCGAGCAGATCGCTCAAAACAGCACCCGGAGAGCCGTGCATTTCGCTGAAGTTATCGCGGGTGGGCCGCGAGGCAGTTGACACGGTGCTGTTTCGCATCCTATGGTGGTGACTGAGATGCCAGTTCGCGTCCACCACCGTCATCATCACCATCATCACGGGACGAGTGTGCCGGCGAACTTCCGCATTCCAGGTTAGAAGAAACAAACACCAGGATTCGAGAAAGCCCGCCGGCGCAGTGAGCGCTGGCGGGCTTTTCTGTTTTCCGGCCAAAAAGCGAGGAAATGAGAATGAACGAGCCCACAATCGATTTCGCCAAAATGGATGGCCTCGCACCCGGCATTGTGCAGGATGCACGTACCGGCCAGGTGCTGATGCTGGGATTTCTGAACGAAGAGAGCTGGCGCAAAACAAAGGACACCGGCTTTGTTACATTTTGGAGCCGGACGCGGCAGAAACTCTGGATGAAGGGAGAGACCAGCGGCAACCGGCTGCGCATCGTGGATGTTTCTACCGACTGCGACCAGGACGCGATTCTCTTCCGGGTCGCAGTGGAGGGCGACGGACTGGTTTGCCACGAGGGCACGGTGAGCTGTTTTACGCGCCCGCTGCAGGTGGGGGCTACCGAGGTGCGCGCATGACGAACAAACTCCGTCTCGGCATTCCCAAAGGCAGTCTGCAGGACGCCACCATCGCGCTGTTTAAACGGGCGGGGTGGAACATCTACGCCGACGGCCGGTCTTACTTCCCGAACATCGACGATGCGGAAATCGAATGCATGCTCATCCGTGCGCAGGAGATGGCCCGCTATGTCGACCATGGCGTGCTGGACGCCGGCCTCACGGGCATCGACTGGGTAGTGGAGAGCGGACTGGAGGTGGAGAGCATCACAAGCCTTGTTTATGCAAAACAAAGCCGGCGCCGCGTGCGCTGGGTGCTGGCGGTGCCGGAAAGCTCGCAGTGGCAGCGCGCCGAGGACCTCTCGGGCAAGATCATCGCGACCGAGCTGGTCGAGGTTACGAAGAAATACTTTGCTGGAAAAAACATTCCGGTGAAGGTGGAATTCAGCTGGGGCGCGACCGAAGTGAAGCCACCAACGCTCGCCGATGCGATCGTCGAAGTAACAGAAACAGGCAGCTCGCTGCGCGCCAACCGCCTGCGCATTATCGATACGGTGATGGAGAGCGAAACGCATCTGATCGCCAACCGTGGCGCGTACGCCGATGCGTGGAAGAGGCAAAAGATCGAAAGTCTTGCGTTGATGCTGCGCGGGGCCATTGATGCGCAGGGGCAGGTAGGGCTGATGCTGAACGTGGAGAAAATCAACCTGCCGGCTGTGCTGGGCGTGCTTCCCGCGCTCAATTCACCGACAGTCTCTGAGCTGAGCGATGCCAAATGGGTTGCCGTCAACACCATTCTTGAAGAAAGCACGGTTCGCGATGTAATTCCGAAGCTCAAAGCAGCCAAGGCTACGGGAATTGTCGAATACCCGCTGAATAAGGTGGTGTTGTGAAGTTACTGCGCACGTCCGGTCGCGGAATCGAGGAGATTGCGGAGCTTACAAATCGCCGCAATGCGGCATACGAGCGCGTCCTGCCGCAGGCACGGCGGATCGTGGAAAGTGTTCGGCGCGGAGGGGACGTTGCTTTGCTCCGCCTGCGAACGAAGTTCGATGGTATTTCGCCACAGGCACCGTTACGAATGCCGTCAATTGAATTGCAGCTCGCCTGGGAATCGACGCCCGAGCCGCTGCGGCAAGCCCTGAAGGGCGCTGCGCGAAACATTCGGCAATTTTCCGTAAGACAGCGGCCGCGGGATTTCGATTTGACGCCGGTTCCGGGGGTAAGGACGGGGCAGCGGGTGATCCCCCTCGCATCGGTGGGCTGTTATGTGCCCAGCGGGTGGTATCCGTTGCCGTCGACGCTGCTGATGACGGTGATTCCCGCGCAGGTAGCGGGAGTCGAACGCATCGTCGTGGCCTCGCCGCGTCCTGCGAAGGAATTGCTGGCAGCGGGCGCCATGCTGGGTGTAACGGAGTTCTATCGCGTCGGCGGAGCTCAGGCCATTGCGGCGTTGGCTTATGGGACAGAAACTATTGCGCGCGTCGACAAGATTGCGGGTCCGGGGAGTGCGTGGGTCACAGCGGCCAAAAAGCTGGTGGCGTTCGATTGTGGCATCGACATGCTGGCCGGGCCAACGGAGATTGTGGTGATCAGCGAAACCGGCGATCCCGCATACATTGCTGCCGATCTTGTTGCTCAGACCGAGCACGATCCGGACGCGCTGGCGATATTCATCACCACAAAGGTGGCTCTTGCCAGGGAGGTCGTAGCAGAGACGCGGCGGAGAGCACGGGGCAACAAAATTGCTACCGCTGCTATTACAAATCAGGGTCTATCCATCGTCGCACGGTCTCTGGAAGAGGCACACGAGCTGAGCAATCGGATCGCCCCTGAGCACCTGACCGTTGACAGCGCTGCCGACCTCGTCTGGGTTCGGAACGCTGGGTCGGTTTTCATTGGAAGGTGGTCGGCGCAGCCGCTGGGCGACTATATTTCCGGGCCCAATCACACACTGCCCACCAGCGGCCAGGCGCGCGTGCGCGGCGGTCTTAGCGTGATGGATTTTGTGAAGGTTGTGACGGTTCAGGAGTACAGCGAGAAGGGTGTGCAACAACTGGGTCCAGCAGCGATCCGACTGGCGCGGGCCGAGGGACTGGCTGCTCATGCGGAGGCGATCCGGATGCGAGGCGCACATGACTGAGTCGAGGATTCAGGGGCCGCAGCCTTCGTCCGCTGTGCGCCGTATGAAGGAATATCACCCGCCGCTGGGCGATCGCAGCGGACTGCGGCTGGACTTTAACGAAAACACGTTCGCGTGCTCGCCGCGGGTGCTGGAAGCGCTGAGACGCATTTCTCGCGGTGACCTGACTCGCTACCCGGAACGCGAGCCTCTTGAGCACCGCGTGGCTGAGCATCTGGGTCTGGAGCCGGCACAGGTTCTGCTCACGAATGGGGTGGACGAGGCGATTCATCTGCTTTGCCAAACCTGGCTTGAAGCAGGTACAGAGGTTCTATTGCCGGTGCCGACCTACACCATGTACGAGGTGTACGCTTCGGGCACGCCGGCGCGCGTTGTCCGGGTTCCAGCGGAAGAGGGTTTCCGCTTTCCGCTGACCGCGCTGCTGAATGCGGTTACGCCCGCGACGCGGCTGATTGCCTTTGCGAATCCGAACAGCCCGACGGGGCAAGCAGCCACGCGAGCCGATCTTCTTCGCGTGATTGAAGCTGTTCCTCAGGCAGCGGTACTGGTCGACGAGGCGTATTTTCACTTTTTTGGCGAGACGGTCGTCGCCCTGGTTGGGCAAGTTCCAAATGTAATCGTGGCACGCACATTTTCGAAGGCCTATGGTCTGGCCGGGCTGCGGCTGGGCGCTCTGGCTGCGGCGGAGGAGCAAATGCAATGGATCCGGCGAGCGGTTTCACCGTACAGTGTGAACTCAGTTGCGTTGGCCTGTCTTGCCGCGGCTCTCGATGATGAGGATTATTTGCGGTGGTATGTGGGAGAAGTTCTGGCGGCACGGCCGCTCTTTGAAGAGGCGATGCGAAACCTTGGGGTCCCGTTCTGGCCATCGCAGGCTAATTTTGTTCTGGTCAGCATTGGGGCAAAGCATCGGGAATTTGTAACAGCCATGCGCACACGTGGAGTTCTGGTGCGAGATCGGTCCGCCGATCCTGGGTGCGATGGTTGCGTCCGCATCACCATTGGAACGCGCGAACAGACGCGGCAAGGAATCGGGGCGATGGAAGCGTCGCTCGCAGAGATCGGGTGGCAGCGATGAAGAAGCGCACGGCCATTATCGACCGCAAAACGGCGGAGACCGAAATTCACCTGACGCTGACTCTGGAAGGCTCGGGCCGCTATCGCATTTCGACTGGGATCCGCTTTTTCGATCACATGCTGGAACTGTTTGCCCGCCACGGAGCCTTCGATCTCGAACTGCGGTGCATGGGGGATCTGGATGTCGATCAGCACCACACGGTGGAAGACGTCGGCATCGCGCTGGGAGAGGCTTTTGACCGAGCACTGGGCGACAAGCGGGGCATCCTGCGGGCCGGATACTTTCTCATGACGATGGATGAGACCCTCGGCGTTGCTGCTGTGGATCTGAGCGGGCGAGCAGCACACGTGGTCGACACGAAGGTTAAAGTGCGCCTCGTTGGTGACCTGCAGTCCGAGCTGGTCGAAGATTTCTTTGAGGGCTTTTCGCGGGGGGCGCGGGCGAACGTGCATGTGAAGACGATGTATGGCCGGTCGAATCATCACAAGATCGAAGCCCTCTTCAAAGCGTTTGCCCGGGCGTTGCGCTTTGCTTGTTCGCGCGATCCGCAACTCAAAGCGATGTTGCCCAGCACCAAGGGGCTGCTGTGATCGCCGTGGTCGACTACAAGGCCGGAAACTTGACTTCGGTGATGAAGGCCCTGCGCGCGGTGGGGGCTAACTGCGAACTGACTGACGATCCTGACGTGGTGCGACGCGCGGAGAAGATGATCCTGCCTGGGGTCGGGCATTTCGCTGCTACGCGGTTTCTGCAGTCGCGCGGTCTCCGCGATGCGATTGAGGAGAGCATAGCGGCTGGAATGCCATTCCTCGGTATTTGTGTCGGATTGCAGTGGTTGTATGCGGGGAGCACCGAAGCGCCAGACGTTTCCGGCCTCGCGGCCTTTCCTGAGATGTGCGAACGCTTTGCACCCGGAAAGAAGATTCCGCATGTGGGCTGGAATTCGCTTGCGGTGCGTGCGGGATCGCGCCTTATGCGCGGCGTCGGCGACGGCAGTTTTGTCTATTTCACCCATTCCTGGCGGGCTCCCGTCACAAAAGATACGGTTGCGGTTACAGAATATGGCGAATCTTTCACCGCGGCTGTTGAACGTGGCAACGTCATGGGAGTCCAGTTCCATCCAGAGAAGTCCGGGGCGGCGGGTCTGCGGTTGCTTGAGAATTTCGTGAGGCTGGCGTGCTGACGAAACGCATCATCGCCTGCCTCGATGTACGTGCCGGACGGGTGGTCAAGGGCATTCAGTTCGTCGACCTGATCGACGCGGGCGACCCGGCCGAGCTGGCTGCGCGTCATGCTGCTGCGGGAGCTGATGAGGTTGTTTTTCTGGACATCACGGCAACGCACGAAGGAAGGGGCACGCTGATCGAGACAGTGAATCGGGCCGCGCAGCGCCTGTTCGTGCCGTTTACCGTTGGCGGGGGAATCCGGACCGCCGATGACGCCGCGGCGGTCTTTGATGCGGGCGCTGACAAGATCAGCATCAACTCCGCGGCCCTGGCGAGGCCAGATCTGATCGGCGAGATCGGGGCGAAATTCGGTGCGCAAGCGGTGATTGTCGCTATTGACGCACGTCGAAGTGGCCTCGGGACTCCAGCCAGCGAGGCCGAGGTCTTTGTTGCGGGGGGTCGAACGGCGACGGGGCGGTGTGCCGTGGAGTGGGCGCGCGAGGCCGAGGAACGAGGCGCTGGCGAAATTCTCCTGACCTCAATGGATGCCGACGGGACGCGTAATGGCTTTGATTGTGCATTGACCGCAGCAGTCAGCGAAGCAGTGCAGATTCCCGTGATCGCCTCTGGTGGGGCGGGGAACGCGCACCACTTCACGCAGGTGTTTCTGGAAGGCAGAGCAGATGCCGCACTGGCTGCCAGCATCTTTCACTTTGGCATCGCCGATGTGCGGACGTTGAAGGAAGAACTGCGCCGCGACGGCATTCCGGTGAGGCTGCCATGCTGATTCCTTCGATTGACCTGATGGGCGGGCGCATCGTGCAACTGGAGCATGGGGAGGAACTGCGGCTCGCCTTCGACGACTTCGAGTACTGGATCGCTCGCTTTGCGCGGTTTCCGCTGGTGCAGCTGATCGATCTTGACGCGGCGAAGCTCGTGGGGGATAACCGCGCTCTCATCGAACAGATAGCGAAAAGGCTGCCGGTGCAGGTGGGCGGCGGGATCCGCACAGTGGACCAGGCGAGGCAGGTACTGGACGCGGGCGCGCGGCGCGTCATCTTCGGGTCGGTTCTTTTTCACCCGAGCGGAGTCGACATTGAGAGGGCTGCAGAACTGTCGGCTGGAATCGGTCCGGAGCACTTTGTTGCAGCAATCGACACAAAAGCCGGGAAAATTGCGGTTCGCGGCTGGAGCGAGGACGTTAACGTTACGCCAGTGCAGGCGGTCGCTGCCCTTGAGCCGTATTGCGGAGCATTCCTTTATACGCATGTAGACACAGAGGGCACGATGAGTGGTTTTCCCGTGCACGTGGCTCGTCATCTGCGCTCGCTGACCACGCGGCAGCTGATCGTGGCGGGAGGAATCCGCAGTCAGGCGGAGATCGACGCTCTTGATGCGTTGGGCGTGGACGCGGTTGCCGGTATGGCGGTCTACTCGGGAATTCTGGCGGTCTGAAGGGCCAACCGCGATTTCGGTTGGGCGATCGGCGAAAATGCTCTAACCTGAAGCGTCCAGTTGAGGCCACCATGACGACGAAGAACAAAACGATTCGGCTCGCCGGGCGTCTGGATGAAGTTGGATTCTCGGACATCGTCCAGATCCGCAACAAGGTCATGGAGCTGCGAGCGGCAGGCAAGCCAGTGCACGCCTTTCATGGCGGCGAGCCGTTCTTCGAGACGCCGGAGCCTGTTAAGTATGCCTTGATGCGGGCGCTGATCGAAAACAAGACTCGCTACGCGCCTTCTTCGGGCATCGAGCCGTTGCGTGCGGCCATTTCCGAAAAGCTGAAGACAAAGAATCACATCGACGCTGGCATCGAAGACGTGATTGTCACGTCAGGCGGCGCGCATGCGCTCTACGCTGCGTTTCAGGCTGTCCTCGACGCCGGGGACGACATGCTGTTGTTCTCGCCGTACTGGACGCCAATTCGCGACATGGTGACGATGGCCCAGGCGAGGCCGGTGATGGTGCCCACGGCTACGGCGCGGCGCAATGGTCTGACGGCTACTCTCGAACAGTTCTCGACTCCGGCAACACGGGCCATCTACTACAACACGCCGCAAAATCCTTCCGGGGTGGTCTTCTCGCGGAAGGAGGCCGAAGAGGTGGCAGTCTTCGCCACGAAACATAACCTCATCGTGATCGCCGATGAGGCCTATGAAGATTTGGTCTACGAAGGCGAGCACGTTTCCATCGCTTCCCTGCCCGGCATGGCCGAGCGGACCATTACGGCGTACACGCTTTCAAAGACCTACGGCATGACGGGCTGGCGTGCCGGCTACGCCGCCGCCAAAGAGCCCTTCATGACCGGGCTGCGCAAGATCGTGCTCTATTCGACGAACGGTGTTTCGACTCCAACGCAGTGGGCGGCGCGGGAAGCGATGGCGGTTCCGGAGAGCGCAATTGCGGCGCGCCGTGAAGAATACCGGCAGCGGCGCGATCTGCTGGTGAACGGCCTGAACGAACTGGGATTGGAATGCGAGCGGCCAGCGGGGGCGTTCTACGCCTTTCCGAGCGTGCGCAAGATCAACAAGGACAGCCGCCGTGTTGCGACATTGCTGCTGGAGAAAGCGCACGTGGCGACGATTCCTGGCGTCGTTTTTGGAGCCCAGGGGGAAGGCCACGTCCGCTTCAGCTACGCGGTCCCACCGGAGTCGATTGAGGAAGGGCTGGAGGCGTTACGTAAGTTCATGGCGTAAGTGAATCTTCACCGCCATCACGGTTCCGGTATAGAAACGTTTATTTTCTGTATCCCCAGGGCCTTTATCAGCGTCCATTAGTAGCACGGTTCGCATACGGACCGGCTCAATGATTTTTCGCATCTATGCAAGTATTGTCATTTATTCCTTCAGGGTGCTGGGTTGCTCTTGTGATGCTTGCGGGTCTGTTTTCAGCCCCAGGGCTGGCACAGACAGACAGCAGCGCCCTTCCTGACGACCCCAGCAGCACGCTGCTGAGCCAGAGCGGAGCCGCGAATGCGCCGGCGGATTCCCAGTCGAAGAAGTCGGCTTCCAGCGACGCGCAGAGCGGCAGTCTGGCGGGCAAGCAGACGAAACGCATTCTGGGTGTCTTCCCCAACTTCCGTTCGGTCTCGGTGGATGTGAAACTGCCACCTGAATCCGTGAAGGGCAAGTTCAAGGAAGCCACTCAGGATTCCTTCGATTACTCCGATTTCGTTTTTTGTGCCGCCCTCGCCGGCGTGGATCAGGCTGAAAACTCGATTCCTGAATTTCATCAGGGGGCCGCGGGATACGGGCGCTACTACTGGCACGTGTTCGCCGACCAGGTGGATGAGGATTACCAGACCGAGTTCGTCTTCCCGGCGCTGCTGCGCGAGGATTCACGGTATTACACCCTCGGGCGCGGCGGATTCCCGAAGAGATTTGTTTATGCCTTCAGTCGAATAGTGATCACGCGCAACGATGCGGGCGATGAGACCTTCAACAGCGCGGAGGTTGTGGGAGCTGGAGCGGCTGCAGGCGTTTCCGATCTTTACTACCCTTCACAGGAGCGCACCTGGACGAAGACCGGTCAACGCTGGCTGGTCAATGTCTCGCTCGACGGTGCAACCTATGCGATCCAGGAATTCTGGCCCGACCTCAACAGCAGATTCTTCCACCAGAAGAACTGAGACGGCCAGCGCGCGCCGTACCTGCCGCTGCTCGGCGCATCGCCGGTTGTGATTGTCCTCACGGGGGCAGTCACCCCATCGCGGTAGCATCGAAGTAATCCTGCTGCAACGGAGTGGCGATTCATGCTCAGAGTTGGTATTCCTGATGCCGTCGGTGCGGAGCTGCATCGGCTGCTGCCGGATGGAATTTCGCTGCAACTGATTCCCCTCCAGCCTGCGAATCCGGTCGAGGTCGAGTTCTGGATCACGCCGCCGTGGACCGGGCAGGCGGAAAGGCAATTGCCGTTCCTCAGGGGGCTTCGCGTTGCGCAAGCCACCGTGGCCGGAGTGGATGGGCTGCTGAAGATCATGCCTCCTGGAGTTGTGCTCTGCGACGGGCGCGGCATTCATGACATCTCGACCGCTGAATGGGCGGTTACGGCCATTCTCGCGTCGCTGAAGTACCTGCCTGTTTACGACGAGGTGCGACGCGCCGGGGTCTGGTCGCGCCGGAAGGATGCCGAGGCTCATTACCACGCGTTGCACCCGGGCTCGCGGCAGTTCTACCCACACGTCCTTTCTGAGGAGTTGTACGGGAAGCGTGTGCTGCTTATTGGCTACGGCGCCATCGGCCAGGCGATTGAAGAGCGGCTACGCCCCTTCGGTGCGGAAGTCGTCCCTGTAGCGCGCACGGCGCGCGAGGGAATCCACAGCATAGCCGAAATTCACGACCTGCTGCCTTCAGCGGATGTTGTTGCACTGATCGTGCCGTTTACGAGCGAGACTCGCGGGATGATTGGCGCAACGGAGATTGGCCTCATGAAGCAGGGTGCGCTACTGGTGAATGCGGCGCGTGGGCCGATCGTCGACACAGAGGCGCTGCTGGCTGCGCTCCAAAGCAACCGCATTCAGGCCGCCATCGATGTAACGGAGCCCGAACCGTTGCCGGACGGCCATCCTCTGTGGAGCGCACCGAATCTGCTCATCACGCCGCATATTGCCAGCTCAACCCCGATGTTCATGGTGCGCGCCATGCAACTGGCCGCGGCGCAGATCGGGCGTTATTTGCGTGGAGAGCCGCTGGAGAATGTGGTCAGGGGTGAGTACTGAGGGAACCGCGCCCGAGACGGATTGAACCCGCGAAAAGTGTTGATAAACCGCGCTGTTGAAAGCACTTGCCCGTTCTTGACCCGCCTGTTAACGAAACCTACAATCTAAACAGGGGTAATTTGCCCTTCTTGCGAACATTTTGGGTGCCATTCCATGGGTTCTGACCTGCGACTCAGTCCTCGCGAGCGAACCGTTTTGACGGCCATCGTCGAGATCTACATCGCCACCGGCGAGCCGGTGGCGTCGCAGGCCATCGCGCGCCATTTTGGCAACAAGGATGGGATGAGTTCGGCAACGATCCGCAACGTCATGGCTTCGCTCGGAGAAGCGGGTCTGCTCGATCAGCCGCACACCTCCGCTGGCCGGATCCCAACGGCGCAGGCTTTTCGGTTTTATGTGGAGCATCTGGGCGGTCCGCAGGTGACGATCCTGGCGCCGGAGCGTCAGGAGCAGATTGAGGAGAGCTTTGCCGGCATTGGAACCAGCCAGCAATACCTGGAACGGACATCGCACGTGCTGGCGCTGATTTCGAGCGGCCTCGGTGTGGCCCTGGCGTCCACGCAGGAACTCCATACTCTGGAACACATCCATTTTTCGCGCCTGACTCCCGGGCGAGTGCTTGCGGTGGTTATCACCAAGGCCGGATCGGTGCTGGATCGCGTGCTTACGCTCGATCACGACCTCAACAGCGCCGAGATGGATGCAGCCGCGCGCTATCTGAACGAGAATTTTCACGGATGGTCGATCGAGCGCATTCGGCTGGAGCTGGCGCGACGCCTCGAACTGGAACGCAGCGAATACGACCAGATGATGCATTCGCTCGAAGAACTCTATCGAAGTGGCGCACTGGCTACGGAAAGCGCCGCCATCCCGGTGATTTTTGTCGAAGGCGTGGCCAATCTGCTGGCTGGCGAGACCGATCGCGAACGGCTGCGAATGATGCTGCACGCGCTGGAAGCGAAAGAACGGCTGATTGAGCTGCTGAACGCCTATGTGGATGCCCGGCAGCGGACGGTTCGCGTGGTGGTGGGACTCGAGGACGCCATTCCGGAGCTCCGAGATTTCGTTCTGATCGGAACCACCGCGCAGTTGGGCGCGGAAAATCGTGGGACCGTGGCGGTGATCGGTCCAACTCGCATCCAGTATCAGGAGACAATCAACGCGGTATCCTACATCGCACAGCTATCCGGCAGGATATTCCAGCCGCCCCAGTGACGCGTGGTTGCGCACCCAGGATTTACAGAAAGCAGGTTTCCCCACTTTGGACCTGCACTTCGGAATTGAGACAGAGGTATGCGTCGAATCATGGTTGAGAAAAAGAATGCGGCCGATGGAGTCCAGGCGGCTCCAGGCAACGATCCCAGGAGTGGTGCGACAAATCCTGCGGGTACAGGCGTAGCAGATGGGGACGATCCAAAGGAGCCGCTGGTTCCCGTGGAGACGGCAACGGTTCCCCAGGAGGAGTACGACCGCCTGAAAGCCGAGCGTGACCTGTTGTTCGATCGCCTCGCGCGACTACAGGCAGACGTCGAAAACTCCCGGAAGCGTGAGGCGAAGGAGCGCGCGGAATTCCGCGACTTCGCGGTTTCGAACGCCATCGAACAGTTTCTCCCCGTGCTGGATAATTTTCAGCTGGCGCTCAAGTCCACCGGATCAGCCGAGCAACTGCGCACCGGGGTGGAACTGATCGTCAAACAGATGGAAGAGGCGCTGCGCTCGGTCAACGTCCAGCCCGTGGAGGCCGTGGGGGCCACGTTTGACCCACGCGTGCACGAGGCGCTGGAAATGGTGGAGCGAAACGATCTGCCCGATCATCAGGTATTCGAGGAGGTGCGTCGTGGTTATCGCATTCGCGATCGCCTGCTGCGCCCGGCGCTGGTCCGCGTCGCCAGCAATTCGCACCAGAAGGAAGCATGAGCAGAACAGAAAACGTGATCAAAGCCGATTATTACGAAGTCCTTGGCGTCACCCGCACAGTCTCTGAACAGGAGCTGAAAGCGGCCTATCGCAAGCAAGCGCTGCAGCATCATCCCGACCGTAATCCCGGCAATAAAGAGTCGGAAGAACGCTTCAAGGCATGCAGTGAGGCATACCAGGTTCTGAGCGACCCGCAGAAACGCGCTGCCTACGATCGCTATGGACATGCTGGTGTTGGCGCGGCGGGTTTCGACGGCAATCCCTTCGGCTCGGCGGACCTCGGGGACATCTTCGGCGACCTGTTCGGCGAAATGTTCAACATGGGCGGTGGCAATCGCCGGCCCTCGCGGGTGCAAAAGGGGCGCGACATCCGTCACGACCTCACGATCGAGTTCGAAGAAGCGGTTTTCGGTAAAGAGACCAAAGTTACAATTCGCCGCATGGTGGCGTGCAAGGACTGCAGGGGAACAGGAACGGCCACCGGCCGCGGACCCTCCACCTGCCCGCATTGCCAGGGACGCGGCCAGGTTCGTTATCAGCAAGGATTCTTCTCCATCGCGCGTACGTGCAGCGGTTGCGGCGGAACGGGCACCGTGATCAGCGATCCATGCCACACCTGCAGAGGGGAAGGCCGCGCTGAAATTCAGCACGAAATCAATGTGAGCATCCCGGCCGGCGTTGAAGACGGTACACGCATCCGCTACCAGGGCGAGGGCGACACAGGGCGCTTTGGCGGCCCTGCCGGAGACCTTTACATCGTGCTGCGAGTGCGTCCGCACAAGTTCTTCGAGCGCGAAGGCAACGATCTGCACTGTCTGATCCCGATCTCGTTTCCGCAGGCAGCCCTGGGAGCGGAGATCTCGTTGACGACCCTGGATGGAGACGTGAAGCTCAAGATCCCCGAGGGCACGCAAAGCGGACAGGAATTCCGCGTGAAGGGCAAGGGCGTGCCGCACCTGAATGAATACGGGCGTGGCGATCTTGTGGCGCAGATCATCGTGCGCACGCCAGGCAAGCTGAACAAGGCGCAGAAGGAACTACTGCGGCAGCTGGGGGAAACGATCACGGTGGAAAATACACCGACCGCGCGGAGCCTGCTCGAGAAGGTCAAGGAGATGTTTTCCTGATCTGAGACGCGCGGCGGCGGCTTTCCCCGAAGCCGGTCCCCGATCCCTCGCTGTCTTACTCCAATAACGACGACGCAATGGCTACCGCAGTGATGGCTGCCGTCTCAGCGCGGAGGATGCGCGGTCCCAGACTCACCGGCTTCCAGTTCTCCGCATCGAACATTGCCTCTTCCTCAGGAGACCAGCCGCCTTCCGGGCCGACGGCTACGCGTATCGCGGGCGCCTCGTCGCCGGCGGCGCTGAGCGCTTCGGTCAAAGCATGGCGTAATGTCGTGGTTCGCTCCTGCTCGGCCAACACGAAGCGCAGTGCCTGAACTTCATGGTGCAGCGCCTCTTTGAGCGCGACGGGATCTTCGATGCGCAGTACATCGGAGCGGCGAGCCTGCTTCGATGCTTCGAGCGCCACGCGACGCCAGCGCTCCACGCGTCCTGCGGCCGCCTGGGCAAGATGCTTTTCGCTGCGCCGCGCAATGACCGGCACGATCGACTCTGCGCCCAGCTCGGTCACCTTTTCAATCGCCCACTCCATGCGATCGAACTTGTACACAGAAAGCAACAGGGTGAGTGGCAACGCAGGATCGGCGGTGAGTTCGGCAATCAGGTTAAAGCGCACTGCATCCGCGGTGATACCCGCAACCACGCTGTGCCAGACGTGGCCACCGGCTACGACGTCGAATTCCATGCCAGGCTCAGCGCGGAGTACGCGGATGAGGTGCGCGGCCTGACCGCCCTCGATTGAAGCAGTGGCTTCATCCCATGTATCGGCAATCCAGCGGCGGCGCGTCATGTATCCAGACTACAGCGACAGCAGCTGGGGATTCCGACGCGATCTGCGTGGACTGCGATCGATCAGAATTCACTGCAAAAGCATCGGGGGGACGCTCTCGCGTCCCCCCGATGCTTTGCCGATGTCCTCTTACTTTTTCTTTGAGGACTTCTTGGCTGCCTTTTTCGCGCTCTTCTTAGCTGCCTTTTTTGCTGCCATGGTTTCTATTCTCCCTTTTCGATGTCTACATCGAAGTCTGCAACATAAAATGCTGCAGTTAACGAATGTATAGAGTTCCGCGCATACAGTGTCAAGAGAAAAATTCAATTTTCGTCTACAACTTTTTTCTCGCTGCGTCGCGCGTCGCGCAAAATCTCACCGCGGCAATCTCACATCGGATGAAAATGCGCGAGCAGCGCGAGCATCACACCGCTGAAAATGTCGTGCCATGCGTGAGCGATCATTCCTGGACGAAGACTTTTGCGCGTTAGCGCGAGCACGCAGAACATCGCGCCATACGCGGTGATCGCGATCATTCCCGCCGCGCCTTCGTAACCGTGACTGATACCGAACAGCAGCGACGAACACACAACGCCCATCCAGATGCCGCCGCCACGTCGATGCAAATTGGCGCAGAAAATATCCGCGAAAGGCGAACTCCTCGCAGAATCCAGCCGAGGTACTGAGTATCAACCACAGCAACATCTCTAGGGGCGTGCGTGGGGCAATGGCCATCAGCGTTTGTTGCGGCGTGGTGAGATGGACCAGGCGCAGCAGCAGGCCGATGACGACCAGGATGACGGCCGCAGCAATCCAGAAAACAGCCGCGGCGCCCACATCCTCGGCCAGAGCGTGAAACCCAGGACGGAATCCCAACAGCTCCGACATCGCGACCCGCTTCATGCGGAGTCCCCACCAGGTGAGGAACAGGAAGATCCACTCTCCCGCGATTCCGATGAGGTACCGATGAACATGGTGCGCAGAGAGCGCATTGCTGTGAGCCTGACGGCTGCTGAGGACCGAACCAGCGATCAGCAACACCATGAGCAGAGCGGTGTGCCACCATGGAGCCACCGCCCCGAGCAGGCGACTTCGCGGCTCCGCCGTCAGATCGTGCATCCGGACCTCACTCTCTGCTATCTTCCTCTGGATTCTAACGGTGGGTTCGAGCATCGAATCAGTAAAGGGAAAAACCATGGATCAGATCGTCATCGTCTCCGGAGTCCGCACGCCAGTCGGGAAATTTCAAGGTTCTTTGTCCGACGTTTCTGCAACGCGCCTCGGCGCCGTCGCGGTTCGCGAAGCGGTGAAGCGGGCCCAGCTCGAGCCGGCCCGGATCGACGAATGCATTATGGGCAATGTGGTTTCGGCGGGGCTTGGCCAGAATCCTGCACGCCAGGCGGCCATCTTCGGGGGACTGCCGCCCGAGGTGAGCGCGGTGACGGTCAACATGGTTTGCGGTTCAGGGCTGCGCGCTGTGGCGCTTGCTGCGCAATCGATCCAGACTGGCAACGCGGAAATTGTCGTCGCCGGCGGCATGGAGTCGATGACCAACGCGCCCTACCTGCTCCCCCAGGCACGCAGTGGCTTCCGCATGGGCAACAACGTCGCCGTGGACTCGATGGTCCATGACGGCCTCTGGGACGTCTACAACGACTTCCACATGGGTCAGACGGCGGAGTTGGTCGCCGAGAAGTACGGCATCACGCGCGAGGATCAGGATTGCTTCGCGCTGCTGTCGCACAAAAAGGCGGCCGCCGCGTGGCGTGAAGGGCGATTTGCGGCCGAGGTTGTTCCGGTTGAGATTCCGGCGAAGAAGAAGGGCCAGTCCCCCACGCTGTTTGAGCGCGACGAATCGATCCGCGAGGACGCCAGCATCGAAACGCTGCGCGCTCTCAAGCCCGCGTTTAAGAAGGATGGCACGGTGACCGCCGGCAACGCGCCAGGCGTGAATGATGCGGCGGCTGCTGTGGTCGTCATGTCGGCGTCGAAGGCGAGCGAGCTCGGCCTTAAACCCATGGCGCGCATCGTCGCCCACGCCACCAGCGGCATCGATCCCAAATGGGTGATGATGGCGCCGGTCGAAGGCGCGCGCAAAGCCATCACCAGGGCGGGATGGTCGATCGACTCCATCGATCTGTTTGAGTTCAACGAAGCGTTCGCAGCCCAGGCGCTGGCGGTCACGCGCGAACTCGGCGCCCCACCGGAAAAAGTCAACGTCAACGGCGGATCAGTCGCTATTGGGCACGCGATTGGCGCCAGCGGCGCACGCGTGCTCGTCACCATAATGCACGAGCTCATCCGCCGCGACGCTCATCGCGGGCTCGCCGCCCTCTGCCTCGGTGGGGGAAATTCCGTGGCCATGTGCATCGAGCGAGACTAGCCCCTCCGCGCCGGACCCCTCGAAAACGCCGCACCTCGAACTGCTGAGGAACGTCAATTCCTCGCTGTTCGCAGCTTCGACCGTTCTACTATGGTTGCGGTTCTCACCAGGAGGCACGAAGTGCAATCTGATCGCCGCATCCGTCGGCTGGGGGTAGTCCCTTGCATTGCTTTGCTGAGCTGGGCGCTCAGCTCCACGGCTCGTGCACAAGTCACCATCGACCGTGAGCCGTCCGGGGTGGTCATCCACAATGGATCGGAGACAGTGCACATCACGGTCTGCGCCCCCGATATGATCCACGTGGTCGCCGGACCAGGAAATCCATCCGGCGCGTCGCCGTCGACGCCATGGATTGCCCATCCCTGCCAGCCGGATTCCTTCGACTATCACAGCGACGACAACACTGCCACCGTCAGCACCGCGAAGTTGCGAATCAGCATCGATCGGAAACGAGCGGCGCTGCGCTTTGACGACGCGTCAGGTCACGAATTGCTGCAGGAATTCGGCAATCGCGAGCCGCGCCATTATGTGGCAGACCAGGTGAATGGCGAGAAGGTCTACCACGTCACCGAGCGATTCATGGCCGACCCGCTCGAAGGCATCTACGGCCTGGGCCAGCATCAGTCCGGCGTCTTCGATTACCGCGGCGCTGTTATTGAGCTGGCGCAGGCCAACACCAACGTCTCCATTCCATTCCTCATCTCCACCAACGGCTATGGCTTGATGTGGAACACGGCATCCCGCTCGCTCTTCGACAACCGCTTCTTCCTCGAGATGAAGCTGAGTGCCAACGCCGCCGACGCCATCGACTACTACTTCATCTACGGGCCGGAGATGGATCAGATCATCCACCGCTACCGCGACCTCACCGGCCACGCGCCACTCTATGGGCGATGGGCCTACGGTTTCGTGCAGTCCAAAGACCGCTACAAGTCCGCCAAAGAGCTGCTGGATATCGCACAGGAATATCGCGAACATCACGCGCCGCTCGATTTCATCGTTCAGGACTGGTTCTGGTGGAAGCTGCAGGGCGATCCGGAGTACAACGACGACTACCTGAAGCCCTGGCCCGACGTGCCGGCTGCGCTGCGCAAGCTGCATGACGAACACGTGCACGCCATGATCTCGGTATGGGCGAAGATGGATCCGCGCTCGCAAAACTGGCAGGAGATGCAGCTGAGAGGGCTTGTGGTACCCGACACCGACCTCTACGACGCCACCAACCCCGCAGCGCGTGATTTCTACTGGGACCACCTGATGGGCAAGAAATTTGCTGAGGGGTGGGATGGCTTCTGGCTGGACAGCTCAGAGCCCGAAATCTGGGACGGGTTCAGCGACGGATCGCTGGACGAGAAGCATCTCTTCATCGGCAATGGCGCACGCTATACCAATATCTTTCCCCTGATGCATTCCGGCGGAGTTTACGACCACTGGCGCGGGACGACGGACCAGAAGCGAGTCTTCATCCTTACGCGCTCGGGCTTTCTGGGACAGCAGAGTAAGGCGACCACCATCTGGTCCGGGGACGTCATCGGAACCTGGATGTCCTTCCGCCGTCAGATTCCTGCAGGTCTGAATATCGAGCTTTCCGGCCTGCCCTGGTGGACGACCGACATTGCCGGCTACGGCTGGCCGTACGAACGCGACACGCGCGACACCGACTACCAGGAGCTCTACGCGCGCTGGTATGAGTTCGGCGTGTTTTGTCCCATCTTCCGCACCCATGGGCACCGCTCGAACGACACCAACGAGATATTCTCCTACGGCCCGCAAACTCCGACGCTGATTGCTTACGACAAACTGCGCTCGCGCCTGCTGCCCTACATTTATTCGCTGGCATGGCGCGTGACCAGCGAGGACTACACCATGATGCGGCCGCTGGTGATGGACTGGCGCGAGGATCAGCAGGTCCGCGACATTGGCGACGAATATACGTTTGGACCGGCGTTTCTGGTGAATCCCGTGACGCAGCAGGGAGCGAGCAGCCGCCCAGTGTATCTGCCTCCTGCTGCCGGATGGTACGACTTCTGGACGGGCGCGCAGCTCACGGGTGGCCAGTACATTGAGGCGCAGGCACCGCTCGATCGCATCCCGCTCTACGTCAGAGCCGGCTCGATTCTGCCCCTCGGACCGGAAGATGAATACTCCGGGCAGTCGCCGGATGCGCCCCTTGAACTCCGTATCTATCGCGGCGCCGACGGCAGCTTCAGCCTCTACAACGATGCGGGCGACACCTACGCCTACGAAAAGGGCGCATATTCTCTCGTCCCCATCCATTGGGACGATGCTTCCTCCACTCTGACCTTGGGCGAACGCACTGGAAGCTATCCCGGCATGCATCGCCAGCAAAGCATTCGTGTAATCCTGGTGCGCCCGGATCAAGGTGTTGGTTCGCAGATATCAACCGCGGCGGACCGCGAGATTACATACAACGGGCAACGCGTGAGCGTCGTCCTGAAATAGGAGCCGCTATTCGCGAGACGGAGTCAGAACCAGAGCATGCTGTCGAATCCAACTGAGCGCTTCACCGGCCGCGTCGAAAGCTACCGCCGCTTTCGGCCGGGTTATCCGCGCGCAGTGGTCGATCTGCTCCGCCGTGAATGCAACCTGGCGCCGGGTTCGACAGCCGCCGATATTGCCGCCGGAACGGGAATCTTCACCGAGCTGCTTCTCAATGAAGGATTCTCGGTTACCGCTGTCGAACCCAACGACGAGATGCGTGCCGCCTGCACAGCGCTCGATGACCGTTTTTCGAACCTGCGCGTCGTTCCGGGGACTGCCGAGCATACGGGTCTGCCCGACGCCTCCTTCGATCTGATCACCGTGGCTCAGGCCATGCACTGGTTCGATCCGGTTCGCACGCGTGCAGAATTTGCACGCATTCTTAAGCCCGGCGGCTTTTGCGCTGTTGTCTACAACAATCGCCGCCTCGCTGGCGATCCGTTCCACGACGGCTACGAGCGTCTGCTTCTCGAATTTGGGATCGATTATGGCGTCGTGAAGCAGCAGCACGTGGGGCGCAAGCGGCTCGCTGCGTTCTTCGCGCCGTCCCCGATGACGTGCGCCACGATTCCCAACCCGCAACTGCTCACGCCCGAAGAGCTGCAGGGCCGCATCCTCTCTTCGTCTTACATGCCCCAGCCAGGCCAGCCACGCTTCGAAGCGATGCGCTCTGCCGTAGAGCAGCTTTTCGCGGGAACCCAGTCCGAGGGGAGGGTGACGATGCACCACGATTGCCTGGTCTGCTACGGGCGCTTAAGCTGAGCGGTCACCTGGCGCCCAAAGGGCGCGTATCGCTGGACACGTAGTCCCTAGCACTCGATCACGTTCAGGGCCAGCCCCGCCAACGATGTTTCCTTGTATCGCGACTGCATGTCGAGACCGGTCTGGTACATGGTTTTGATGACCTGGTCGAGTGAGACTTTGTGCCCCTCAGTCTCGTTCATGGCGATGCGGCATGCCTGGACGGCCTTGACGGCGCCCATCGCGTTGCGCTCGATGCAGGGAATCTGCACGAGGCCGCCGATGGGATCGCAGGTCATGCCGAGGTTATGCTCCATGCCGATCTCCGCCGCGTGCTCCACCTCGTCGTTCGATCCTCCAAGCGCCGCAGCCAACCCGCCCGCCGCCATGGAGCAGGCGACGCCGACCTCGCCCTGGCAGCCGACCTCCGCTCCGCTGATCGAAGCGTTCTCCTTGTAGAGCACGCCCACCGCAGCCGAGGTGAGAAAGTACCGCAGGATTCCTTCCTCGGTCGCGCCCGGGATGAAATCCTGGTAATAACGGGCGACGGCCGGGATCACGCCCGCGGCTCCATTGGTCGGCGCGGTCACCACCCGCCCGCCAGCGGCATTCTCCTCATTCACCGCCATCGCAAATACCGTCACCCAGTCGAGCGGCGCCAGAGGATCCAGCGATCCCTTCTCGCGCAGGCGGTGTGCCAGACGCGACGCGCGACGTCTGACGTTTAACCCGCCGGGCAGAATTCCCTCCGTCACCATGCCGCGCTCGATGCAGGCCTGCATCACGCTCCAGATGTGCAGAGTTCCCGCGCGCACCTCCTCGCGGCTGCGCAGCGCGCTCTCGTTCTGGAGCATCAGCTCCCAAATGGCCAGACCCTTGTCTGCGGCCATCTGCAGCAGGTCAGCGGCGCTGCAAAGGGATAGGGCAGCGCCGGCCCGGCGCCCGCGGCACCGGGCGTTTGTTCCTCGCCGTCGGCTACGATGAACCCGCCGCCGACCGAAAAATAGGTGCGGGTCATCAGCACATTTCCTGTTGCGTCGAAGGCGGTGAAGCTCACTCCGTTGGGGTGCCGGGTCACAGCGCCTGGAGGAAACATCTGGTCGCGATGGAAAATGAGGTGCTCCGGATCGCGAAATGGAATCTCATGCGAGCCCAGAATGGCCAGCTTTCCCGAGCTGCGGATCTCTGCGAGCTTTGGCTCAATGGTTGCGGGATCGATGGTCGCGGCTTCCGCGCCGCTCAGTCCCAGCAGTACCGCCCGATCTGTCCCGTGTCCAAGTCCCGTCAGCGCGAGCGATCCGTACAAATCCGCGCGAACGTCCGCTACCCGCGCCAGCACGCCCGTGTTTTCCAGCTCGACAGCAAATCGCCGCGCCGCGCGCATCGGCCCCATGGTGTGTGAGCTGGATGGGCCAATACCCACCTTGTACAGATCGAAGAGGCTCGTCTTCACAAAGGACAGGGTACAGCGTTCAGGGTACAGGTTGCAGCCGCCCGGCCTGTGCGCAGCGACTACGTCCCGGCTACGTAGATGAACCTCGCGAGGAACAGAGCGGACAGCGTGTACAGCAGCCAGTCCTTGCGGTTGAACTTTCCCATGGCGAGGTGGAGCGCGGCGTAGGCGATGATCCCGAATCCCAGGCCGTTGGCGATCGAGGTAGTCAGCGGGATCAGCACCAGAGTCAGAAATGCCGGAAACGCAATCAGCGGTTGCTTCCACTCGATCTCCCCCAGCGTGTGCAGCATCAGGCTGCCCACGACGATCAGAGCGGGAGCCGTCGCCGCAGTCGGCACCATGCTCACGTACGGTGCAACCACCAGCGAGCAGAGAAACAGCAGCCCCGTCACGATCGCTGTCACGCCGGTCCGCCCGCCCGCCGCCACACCCGCCGCTGATTCAATGTAGCTGGTCACCGTCGAAGTGCCCACCAGCGAGCCCGCTACCGTCGCCGTTGCGTCGGCGAAAAGAATCTGGCTGAGCCGCGGAATTTCATTATTCGGTCCCAGGAGTCCCGCATGCTTCGTCACCGCTACGAGGGTCCCCAGGTTGTCGAAGAGATCGACAAAGAGAAAAACGAAGACAATCTCCACCAGCCCCACGTGTAGCGCCGCGGGAATGTTCAGCCGAAACGCCGTCTGCGTAATTGCGGAAAAGCTGTAGGGCGCGGGATTCCACTTCACCAGGCCAAAGGGGATGCCGGCGAGTGTAATCGTCACCACACCGATCAGAATTGCCCCGCGTACGCGCCACGCCAGCAGCGCAGCCATCAGCAGCACGCCCAGCAGGGCCAGGAAGGTTTGGGGCGCGCGAAGATTGCCGAGGGTCACCATCGTCGCAGCATCGGAAACGACAACGCCGGAGTTTTTGAACCCGATGAAGGCAATAAACAGCCCGATGCCACCCGCCACCGACGAGTACAGCTCGTGCGGAATACTCTGCAGAATCGCTTGCCGCAGCCCGGTCGCTGTGAGCAACAGAAAAATCGTGCCCGAAAGAAATACCGCGCCCAGCGCCGTTTGCCATGGCACGTGCATTTTCATCACAACCATGTAGCTGAAGTAAGCGTTCAGGCCCATGCCCGGTGCCAGCGCCAGCGGATAACGCGCGATAATGCCCATGAGGATGCTGCCGAACGCAGCAGAGATGCAGGTCGCCGCCGTCACCGCAGGAATCGGCAGGCCCGCCTTGCCCAGGATGGAAGGGTTTACCACGATGATGTAAGCCATCGTGACAAAGGTCGTCAGACCGGCGAAGAATTCCGTCCTCCAGGTAGTCTTCAGCCCGGCAAAGTCAAAATACCGTTCCAGTCGGTCGCGCATGTTCTCCGGGAGACTGCAGGGTGGTGTGAATGCTATAAAACCACAGACCCGGTCCATCACCGAGAAGTTTTTTGTGCGCATGGCTCGAAATGCGCGTTACCGTCGATTCATCGCGGACCCCATCGCGAGTCTCTCGCGCTCAACGCTTGATATTCTGGCAGCAATGATTTTTTGTTTAGCTGCTTCTGCACGATGAGATTCCTTACGGCATTTCTGCTGGTATTGCTTCTGGGCGGCTGTTCTCGCTCCGTGCGCCACCCGGCAAACACCATTGAGGCCGCGGCTGCTGCCCGAGAGCACGCTTTGCAGGAGGCACGAGCCTCAGCCGCTGCGCGCGATCAGGATCGCCAGGAGCTTTCCGCGATACCGCTGCCTTCGAAAAACGTGTACATGGCCATCCACACACGACAGAGCTGGCAAAACCCGTTTCTGATCGTGGGAAAGTCGACTATCAATCTCAGCATTTTGTACCCGGAGAGCGGCCCGGCAAGCGCGCCAGGTGACGGTCTGCTGCGCCCGGTTGCCGCGCGCCGCCGCATTCTCGACCTGCGCCTTTCCGATTTGCCCGAGGCAATTACCGCCCTGCCTGAAAACACCTGGCCTTATGGGCGCGTCATCGCGGTTGAAGAGGATCCATTGGCGCTGAAACCGGATCGTGCCGAAGTGCGCCGGAATATCGAAGCCACCGTGCAGGTGCTCAACGACCTCGGCGTGGTTGTGGATGAGTGGCCGTCTCAGGCGCCGCGCTAGTCAGGAACCTGACCGTCGCGATCGGTCTGAAGATCTTCGATGCTGAACGGAATTGGCGGCTCAGGGTCGATCGCAATGCCTTTCATCCAGACAATCTGTCCCTGCCACTCCAGCAAGGGCCAGTTCTTACGGGAATCGGCATTCACGTTCATTCGCTCGAAGACTTCCTTCAGCGGTTTCGCTCCGCGGGTGTAGCGCATCCGCACGCGATCGCCGGGTTTTGGGCCACGCAGCAGTGCAGGCGTAATCTCATTCGGACTCCCCTCCACCGTCATTCGCAGTCGCAGCCGGACATCCAAAACCTCAACTTCTCCCGGAATCGCAACCTCCACGGATTCAGGCGCCGATGTTTGTGCATTCATAGCATCCCGCGCCAGTCGCAGCTCCCGCACCGTGCGCTCCGCACGCAACTCCGCCGTCAGCTGCTGCTTCTTCGCAGCCTCCGCCTCGCACATCGCCATTACCCGTTCCGTCTGCTCAAAATTCAGGGTGCAGCCCAGTTGCTCTGCAGCTGCGCGCAGCACGCGCCGCCGCATCGCCGGCGGCAGCCCCCGCAGCCGCTCCAGTTCCATCCCCAGGGAACCCTCGCCCGGATGCGTCGAAACCGCCCGTCCCCCTCCACGCACGGCGCGCCCAGGCACCACGAGCGATGGGAGCACCCGCCTCAGCTCCGTCTCCCACCAGCTTTCTTCGTCGCGCGCAATCGTGGCGAGGTGCGATAGTTGCTCGGCGATGCGGGGATTGAACTCCTCCAAACGCGGCAGCAGCTCGTGCCGGATCCGATTCCGCGTGTGCGCCAGGTCCGCATTCGTCGCATCCTCTCGCCAAGCCTGGCCGATGCCTCGCAACCACTCCTGGATTTCTCCCCGCCGCGTCTGCAGAAACGGCCGCAGGATCATGCCCGGCGCACATACAACCACGGGGTGAATTCCGGCCAGGCCCTCCGTCCACGCCCCGCGGAGCAACCGATGCAGCACGGTTTCCGCCTGGTCGTCCACCGTGTGCGCAGTCGCCACCGCATCGGCCTTCCCCTGGGCCATCAATTCCCGGAACCATGCGTACCGCACGTTCCGCGCCGCTTCTTCCAGAGTCTCGCGATTCTCTCGTGCCATGCGCGGCGTATCGGCCCGATGCAGCCAGAACGTCAGCCCGAGGCCTCGAGCCAGCTCCTCCACAAACCGCCCATCTCCATCTGCGTCCGCGCCGCGAATCCCGTGGTGCACATGTACGACCGCCAGCACCAGCCCGATCTCCGATGCCGCCTCGGCGAGTGCGCGCAGCAGGCCCACGGAGTCTGCGCCGCCCGAAACCGCGACGGCTACGCGCATCCCCGCGCGCAGGTGATTTCGATCGATCTTCGGCGCTCCTGTCACGTCCCCATCCTAAGTCTTATACTGCTCATCATGCTGAAGACGAGGCTGGCGACCGCCGCCGACGCTCCGCTCATCACTAGTCACCGCCGCCGCATGTTTGTGGATGCAGGCCGCCGCGACGATCAGGTCCTCCAGCTCATGGCTCAGGCGCACGAACCGTGGGTCGCCCAGGCCATCACCGACCATCGCTATCTCGGCTGGCTTACCGAAGAAGACGGTAAAGTGGTTGCCGGCGCCGGGTTGCTGCTGCTCGACTGGCCTCCGCACCCTCTCGACCCGCGATCCACGCTGCGCGGATACCTGCTGAACGTCTACGTGGAGACTGAGTATCGCCGGCGCCACCTCGCGAGCAATCTCATCGATCTGGCGCTGGCGGAAGCACGTCGCCGTGGGATCCGGGTCGTCGCTCTGCACTCCACTGAAGAAGGTCGGCGGCTTTACGAGTCCGCCGGCTTCCGCCCCACCAACGAGATGTTTTATGTTGAGCCCATCGAAGCCTGAGGCGGGAATGATCCAGAGGGTTCCAGGGCCAAAGACGCCCGAGGGAGATTGCCTTTTGCCGGCTTAGCGCAGAATCGGAAACGGCCCGAAGGAGTTGCTGTCCGTACCGTAGTCCAGATCGAACCCCAGTTGTAGCTTCGCCGCTTCCGACATTCTTCCCGGACTCCAGGGTGGATCGAAGACCACCTGCACCCGCACTTCCTTCACTTCCGGAAGCCGCGCCAGTTTGGTCTCGACGTCGGCCTTCAGCACGTCGGACATACCGCATCCAGGAGCCGTGAGCGACATTGCAACGTCGATCTTCTTGCCGCCCTGCTCCAGGTCGGCGATCTCGCAGGAATAGATGAGGCCCAGATCGACGATGTTCACCGGAATTTCCGGATCGTAGACCGTCTTGAGCTGATCCCATACCATGCGCTCGCTGAAGGTCGGCGGGGTATGCTCCTCTGCCGCTGGCCCACTCTGCCCGAGCGCGTCGGCATCGGCTTCATCGATGCGATACAAGGCGCCGTTGGCTGAAACTGTGTAACTGGATCCCACCGCCTGGGTGATCCGCACGGTTGTCCCGGCCGACAGCGTTTGCTTCGTTCCCGCCGGAACCGCAATCGCCGCGCAGTCGCGCTTCAGCACAACGGATTGGTTGGTGATAATCATCGGTCTTCGCTGGAGGCTGCCGGCTATTCTGTCGAAACCTTCTCCTGCTTGCCTTCGAGCGCTGCCTCCAGCGTGTGCCATGCCAGGGTTGCGCACTTCACGCGCACCGGAAACTCCGAAACTCCCGAGAACACAGCCAGCTTGCCCAACTCCGCGGGGTCCCCATGCGCGTGGCCGGTCACCAGTTCATGAAACTGCTCGAAGATTTTCTCGGCCTCGGCTTTCGTCTTGCCTTTCACGCTCTGGGTCATCATCGAGGCGGAGGCTTTTGAGATGGCACAACCGGCTCCCTGGAACCCAATCTCCCGAATCTTATCGCCGTCCATCTCCAGATAAACCGTGAAGCGATCGCCGCAGAGTGGGTTATACCCTTCCGCCTTATGATTTGCTGCAGCCGGCACCTTGTAGTTCCTCGGCGCCTTGCTGTGCTCGAGAATCACTTCCTGATAAAGATCCCTCAGCTCCGGCATTAAGCAAAAACCTCGCGTACTTTCCGGATTCCACGAACCAGCGCATCGACCTCGGCCTTCGTGTTGTATACCGCGAACGAAGCCCGTACCGTCGCAGGAATTCCGAAGCGATCCATCACTGGCTGCGCGCAGTGGTGTCCCGTCCGCACCGCGATGCCTTCCTGATCGAGAATCGTCCCGATATCGTGGGGATGCACATCTTCCAAAAGGAACGACAGCACGCTGGCCTTGTCGGCAGCAGTACCAATCAATCGAATCCCGGCCGACGCGCCAAGCGTCTCCGTCGCGTACTCAAGCAGATCATGCTCATGTGCGGCGATCTTCTCGATGCCGATGCCCTGCATGTATTCGATTGCGGCTTTCAGCCCCGCCACACCTGCCATATCCGGCGTGCCCGCCTCGAATTTGTGCGGCAGCTTGTTGTAGGTCGTCTTCTCGAAGGTCACCGAGCTGATCATGTCCCCGCCGCCCTGGTATGGCGGCATCGCATTGAGCAGGTCGGCCTTTCCGTAGAGCACGCCGATGCCCGTGGGCCCGTACATCTTGTGTCCGGAAAAGGTGTAGAAATCGGCGTCCAGCGCCTGCACATCCACCGCGATGTGGGGCACGGCCTGCGCGCCATCCACCAGCACCGGAACCCCCCGCGCGTGCGCCATGGCGATCATCTGTTTCAGCGGATTGATCGTTCCCAGTGCGTTCGAAACGTGCGCCGCGCCGACGATTTTTGTCTTCGGTCCGAGCAGCTTCTCGAATTCTTCGATGACCAACTCGCCCGCGTCGTTGATCGGCGCTACGCGCAGCTTCGCGCCCTTCTCCTCGCACAGAATCTGCCACGGCACGATGTTGGAGTGGTGTTCCATCGCGGTGATCAGCACTTCATCGCCCGCGCCAACGTTTGCACGCCCATAGGTCTGTGCCACCAGGTTGATGGCTTCCGTGGTGCCGCGCGTGAAAACGATCTCGCACGCATCGGCAGCGTTCACGAATCCCTGTACCTTCTTCCGGGCCTTTTCAAACTCCTCTGTCGCCAGCTGCGACAGATAATGCACGCCTCGATGAATATTCGCGTTTTCGCCCTCGTAGTAGCGCACCAGCGCATCGATGACCGCCTGCGGCTTCTGCGAGGTCGCCGCGTTATCCAGATAGACAAGCGGATGCCCGTGGACCTTCGTGCGCAGAATCGGGAAGTCTTTCCGAACCTTCTCTACGTCAAACGAGGCGGCTTTTTCGCGAATCGGCACGACAGTTGCGGCGCTCATCCAACTTCCTCCAGCGTTCTTTCTGCTACGAGTCCCGTATTTTCCTGAGGCGCGATTCCCTCGGTGAACAGCAAGTGCTCCCTTACCAGGCGCTCGATGTACGTCCGGGCTACGTCTGAATGCATGCGCCCCACACACTCCTCCGCGAACGCCATCAGCAGCATTTTGCGCGATTCGGCTTCGCTGATCCCGCGCGACCGCAGGTAGAACAACGCGTCCTCCTCGATCTGCCCAATCGTCGCGCCGTGCGTACACTTTACGTCGTCCGCATAGATCTCCAGCTGCGGCTTGGTATCGATCTGCGCATCATCGCTCAGCAGCAAGTTGCGGTTGGTTTGCTTGGCGTCGGTCTTCTGCGCAGCTTTGTGGACCACGATCCGCCCGTGGAACACTCCGTGCGACTGCTCGTCCAGAATGCCGTTGTAGAATTGGCGGCTTCCGCAGTGTGGGGCCGCATGCTCGACATGCATGTAATTGTCCAGATGCTGGCGTCCGGTGCCGAGGAAAAGCCCGTTGATCAGGCACTCGCCGCCTTCTCCCGCGAGCACCGGATGCACATTGTTGCGCACCAGTCCACCGCCGAGCAGCAGGGAATGAGACGCAACATTCGCGCTTCGCCCCTGCTGAATGCGCAGGGTCGACACATTGAAAGCCTTCAGATGTTCGCGCTCGATCAGATAGTGCTGTGCAACAGTATTCTCGCCGGCAATCAGTTCGGTGACCGCGTTAGAAAGCACCGTGGAAGCGCCGCCCACCGATGCATAATCCTCGATGACGGCGAGCTGGCTGTGATCCTCCGCGACAATCAGGTTGCGCGGGTGCGTCATCGTCGGCACTTTTTCCTCGGTCGAAAGGTACAGCAAATAGATGGGCGACTCCACCACCACGCCTTTGCCGACGTGAACGTAAGCCCCATCGCCGATGAACGCGGTGTTCAGCGCGACAAACGGGTCGCGGCCCGTGTCAGCATATCGGCCCAGGTGCTTCTCCAGCTCCTGAGGGTGCGAAGCGATCTGCTCCCGCAGGCTGGCGACGGTTACGCCCTTCGGAAGCCCATCCACGCTGGAGAGTTCGCGCTCGAATCTGCCGTTCACAAACACCAGCGTCGCCGCCATGTCGTCCACGCGCCACGCTGCGGTGTCGCCAGGGGCGAGTTTTGTCGCGCTCGCCATTCGGAACGCCGTCCGCGCGATTACGCCCACACTGGTGAAGCGCCAGTCCTCGTCGCGAGTGGTCGGGAACCCGGTCTCGCAGAAGCGCGCAAACGCGTCTTCGCGCACCCGGTGCAGCCACGGCAGGCTCTTCCCCGGCGCGATCTTTTCAAACTCCGTGAAGTTTGCGAGCCAGTTATCCAGCTGCTCGACCCGTGCTGCCGCCCTCTCCGTCACGCGCGCGCTCCAACCGGGTGATGCGTCTCGGTCTCGGTCCAGCCGTAGCCTTTCTCCTCCAGTTCCAGAGCCAGCTCTTTGCCACCGGAACGCACAATGCGGCCATCCACCAGCACGTGTACGAAATCGGGCACGATGTAGTCGAGCAGCCGCTGGTAGTGGGTCACCACCAGCATGGCCCGGTCCGGACTGCGCAGCGAATTCACTCCGTTGGCCACAATGCGCAGCGCGTCGATGTCCAGACCCGAGTCCGTTTCATCCAGAATCGCCAGCTTCGGTTCGAGGATCGCCATCTGCAGTATTTCGTTGCGCTTCTTTTCGCCGCCTGAGAATCCCTCGTTCAGCGACCGGTTCATCAGCTTATCGTCCATTTCCAGCAGCTTTAGCTTCTCCCGAAACAGCGGCAGGAAATCCATCGCGTCCATCTCCTCCAGGCCGCGATGCTTCCGCTGCGCATTCAGCGCCGAACGCAGAAAATACGTGTTTCCGATTCCCGGAATCTCCACCGGATATTGAAACGCGAGAAACAGGCCTTCACCCGCCGCTTCCTCCGGCTTCATCGCCAGCAGATCCTTGCCGTCGAGGGTGATGGAACCCTCAGTGATGTCGTAAGCGTCGCGTCGCGCCAGCACCTGCGCCAGAGTGCTCTTGCCCGACCCATTCGGCCCCATGATCGAGTGGACTTCGCCGGCGTTCACTTTCAGGTCGATCCCCCTCAGGATCTCCTGGCCGTTCACGGAGGCATGCAGATTCTTAATCTCCAGCAAACTCATTCCTTCCCTCGTCTCCCTGATCTCTAATCCCTGCGTCAACCGACGCTGCCTTCGAGGCTCACGGCCAGCAGCTTCTGTGCCTCGACCGCGAATTCCATCGGCAATTCCTTAAATACCTGTTTGCAGAATCCGTTCACGATCATCGACACGGCGTCTTCGGTCTTGAGCCCGCGCTGCTGCAGGTAAAACAGCTGATCCTCACCGATCTTCGACGTCGCCGCCTCGTGCTCCATCCGCGCCGAGGCGTTTTTCACCTCGATGTACGGAAATGTATGCGCACCGCACTTATCGCCGATGAGCAACGAATCGCACTGCGTGTAGTTCCTGGCGCCCTCGGCGCCCTTCATGATCTTCACCATGCCCCGGTACGTGTTCTGTCCGTGTCCGGCGGAGATCCCCTTCGATACGATCGTGCTCTTCGTATTCTTCCCCAGGTGGATCATCTTGGTGCCCGTATCGGCCTGCTGATAGTTGTTCGTCAGCGCCACCGAATAGAACTCGCCCACCGAGTCGTCGCCCTGCAGAATGCACGATGGATACTTCCACGTGATCGCCGAGCCGGTTTCCACCTGCGTCCACGAAATCTTCGATTTTCGCCCCAGACACTTACCGCGCTTGGTCACGAAGTTGTAGATTCCGCCCTTGCCATTCTTGTCGCCGGGATACCAGTTCTGCACCGTCGAATAGCGAATCTGCGCGTTGTCCAGAGCCACCAGCTCCACCACCGCCGCGTGGAGCTGGTTTTCATCGCGCACCGGAGCCGTACAGCCTTCCAGGTAGCTCACGTAAGCGCCTTCATCGGCGACAATCAGGGTCCGCTCAAACTGCCCCGTCTCCGCCGCGTTGATGCGGAAGTACGTCGACAGCTCCATCGGACAGCGCACGCCCTTCGGCACGTATACAAACGAACCATCGCTGAACACCGCCGCATTCAGCGCCGCATAAAAGTTGTCGGTATGAGGCACCACCGACCCCAGGTACTTCTTCACCAACTCAGGATGCTTCTGCACCGCCTCGGAAAACGAGCAGAAGATCACGCCCGCCTCCGCCAGCTTCGCCTTGAATGTGGTCGCCACGCTCACCGAGTCGAACACTGCATCCACAGCCACATTGGCCAGCAGCTTCTGCTCCGCCAGCGGAATGCCCAGCTTTTCATATGTCCGCAGAATCTCCGGGTCCACTTCCTCAATGCTTGAGAGCTGTTTCTTCTGCTTGGGCGCGGAGTAGTAGGTGATGTCCTGATAATTGATCGGCGGGAACGTCACATTCGCCCACTTCGGCTCCGCCTGCGCGCGCTCCTGGCCAGCCCAATAGCGGTAAGCGTTCAAACGCCACTCCAGCATGAACTCCGGCTCATTCTTCTTGCTTGAAATCAGCCGGACCACGTCCTCGTTCAGGCCCTTCGGAATCCGATCTTCTTCAATCTGGGTGACAAATCCCCACTCGTATTCCTTGCTGGCCAGTTCGTGGACGACATTCATATCTGTACTCATGCATCTCTCCTGATCGGCTGCGTTGGCGCGGTCCCCGGCTCGAGCGAGCGGCCCCATCGCGCCCAAATGCGACTAAAGCGGTCCTATATCAGAGTTTAACCCTGCCGAGCCCGCTTTTCAACCCGCGAATCCGATCGAATCTCTCCTCTAATTAAGGATGCTCGGACGCGTCGTCCCGATCCTCCGCCAAATTTTGGGAGACAAACCGGTTGGCTGAACCTGGATTCGGCTATGACGGATTTGCCCCATCCGGGTGTCATCGGAGAGCGGTCCAGCTGTCGCATCTTCGAACGCGATCATGCGCTGGGAGCTCGACGCAACACGTGCCCTGCGCCAGAAGGCTGAGAATGCGCGCCTGACATCGGGCGAGGTCCTCGCGATGTTATCGTGGTCAGACGTTTATGCCCACGCTGCAGGAACAATTCGGCCCAATCGACATCTATCTTTTCGACCAGCTCCTCAAAGGGCGCATCGCGCCCGGAATGCGGATTCTGGATGCCGGATGCGGTTCCGGGCGGAATCTGATCTACCTTCTGCACGAGGGGTATGAAGTTTATGCCGCGGATGCCAACGCCCAGGAAGTGGATAAGGTGCGCAGCATGGCGCGCCAGTTGGCCCCGTCTCTTCCGGCTTCAAATTTTCGAGCTGAAGCGGTGGAGCATCTGTCATTCGACGATGGCTGTGCCGACGTCGTCATCAGCAGCGCGGTCCTTCACTTCGCACGGGACGACGCGCACTTCGAGTCCATGCTGCTCGGTTCGTGGCGGGTGCTGAAACCGGGCGGCCTTTTCTTCTGCCGGCTCGCGTCCTCGATCGGGATTGAGAACCAGGTGGAACAAATCGAGGGACGGCGCTACAAGTTGCCCGATGGTTCTAACCGGTATCTCGTTGACGAAGGGATGCTCCACTCCTTCACTGAACGATTGGGCGAACTCGCCGACCCGCTCAAGACGACGGTCGTCCAGAATCAACGCTCGATGACCACATGGGTCGTCCGAAAGAGCCGATAGCTAACCGTCGACGACTCGATTGAAGCTGGCAAGGCAGAGCGGAGTTTCCGGCCAACGCCGGATGTTTCTGGACGTTTTGGATTGCAGCTAATCCAATTGCAACAGCACTCAGTCGTTTTCACTAGCGGGTGCCGTGGATCAGAGCAATGTCATTCGTATCTGCCCATTCTGCAAGGTTCCGACCAGATGGGGCTAGCCTGAGCAACATGCACCACAACATGCATCAGTCAAAACTCCGAAGAACTTCTGCCACAAAAATTACCAAATAAATTGTTAAGTTTATGGTGCCCGGAGGGGGACTTGAACCCCCACAACCCTCGCTGGTCTGCGGATTTTAAGTCCGCTGCGTCTGCCCGTAAGCGCCTGATAATAAATGATATAACAATGCGCACAGTGCATGATGTGGAATTGGCTGTGTAAGTTTCCTGCCCGTTGCGGAGTTGCTGCTTCCTCCCACGTTCGGGGATTCCTCAGCACTGGCGGCCTCTCGATACTCATCCGAGCGTGGTGACGTGCTTCGAATGACGGCAAACGCAAATGGTACCCATCTCGCGGTCAAGGGATTGAGAGGGCGTGCAGTGTTCCCCTTATCTTCACGGACATCGGTCTGCCAAGCTTGCGGTGTAATCTTGTCCTGTCTACAAACGGAACAAATGCCGGAGGACCAGCGTAAACGACTGGGCCGACTATGCCTGAAACACCTGTAAAACAGGACCTGGGAGGACTGCGCATTGAGGCTCACAAGCGCGGCTCTCGAAACACGGGAAAGCTCATCGCGATCGTTTCAGCCGTCCTGATCGTCTCGCTCCTCATCGTTGGCGGCGTCTACGCGTACGTGCATCAGGCGCCGTCGGTGCAAGTGGCTACGGCGGACGCTCCGCAAACAGGCCCGCAGGCGATGCTCAACGCCAGCGGATATGTGACGCCGCAGCGGCGGGCCACGGTAGCGGCAAAGATCACGGGGCGCGTGACGGGGGTGTTTTTTACGGAAGGTATGCACGTGCACAAGGGATTTGTGCTGGCCACGCTGGACGATTCCGATGCGCAGAGGGCGCTGGCATCCGCCCAAGCCGATCGCAATGCCGCGCAGGCCAACATTCTCGACCTGCAGGTGCAGCTAAAGAACGCGCAGATCCAGCTTTATCGCGCTCAGGAATTGAGGACGGCAGGTATTCAAACGCAGGAGCAACTCGACAATGCGACGATGACCAGGAACAGCCTGGAGGCGAAGATCAACTACGCGCAGGCCGAGGTGCTGGCGGCGAACGCGCGCGTTCAGGAGGCACAACAGGCAGTAGATAATTGCGTCATCAGCGCTCCATTCGACGGAATTATCGTTTCCAAGGACGCGCAGGTGGGAGAGATGGTGTCGCCGATTTCGGCTGGCGGCGGGTTCACGCGCACCGGCATCGCGACGATCGTCGATATGGCCTCGAATGAAATCGAAGTGGACGTCAACGAAAACTACATCGCGCGCGTGAAGCCCGGCCAGAAGGTGACTGCCGTTCTGGATGCCTATCCGGACTGGCAAATTCCCTGCCAGGTACGCACCATTATTCCCACTGCGGATCGCCAAAAGGCGACGGTCGAGGTGCGGATTGCCTTCGACAAGCTGGATCCGCGCATTCTGCCCGATATGGGGATAAAGGTCACGTTTCTCGGCGAAGAGAAGGCCGCGACAAAAGACGCGGCGGGCCTGCTGGTGCCGCAGAACGCGGTTCGCGACGATGGCGGGCAGAAGATCGTTTTCCTGGTGAAGGGCGATCACGTCGAGCGCCATGCGGTCAAGGTCGGAACAACCAATGGGGCGCAGACCCGGATTCTGGCCGGGCTCACGCTCGGGGATACAGTGGTAGTTGCGGGACCGGCCGATTTGAAAGATGGCGAACCTGTAGCAATCAAGCGCTAGTGCAGCGATCCAACTCAGACGGCAGAAATTAAGGAGCGTCGATCATGGTACGCGTGGAGGGCAATGGGGCAGCCGGCAGTCTGATTCAGGTGCGCGGCCTGGACAAAACCTACCGGCGCGGCAGCGAGGACATCGACGTACTCCAGGGCTTGAACCTTGACGTCGATCGGGGCGATTTCGTGGCGTTCATGGGGCCGAGCGGCTCTGGCAAAACCACTTTGCTCAACCTGCTGGGTGGCCTCGACGTACCCACGCGCGGCACCATCAGCGTGGCCGGCGACGAGATCACGCACATGTCGCGCGGCAAGCTGACCGACTGGCGAGCGCGCCACGTCGGTCTCATTTTCCAGATGTACAACCTTATCCCGGTGCTCACCGCGTTCCAGAACGTGGAATTACCCTTGCTGCTGACCAAACTTTCCAAAGCCGAACGCCGCAAGCACGTTGAAACCGCCCTTTCCGTCGTTGGTTTGGGCGAGCGCATGCGTCATTTTCCGCGCCAGCTTTCCGGCGGACAGGAACAGCGTGTGGCCATTGCCCGGGCCATCGTCGCCGACCCCACCTTCCTGCTCTGCGACGAGCCCACGGGCGACCTCGACCGCAAGAGCGCCGATGACGTGATGGACCTGATTAAGCGCCTGGTGCAGGAGTACGGAAAGACTGTGCTGATGGTGACCCACGATCCGCTCGTCGCGCGCCAGGCCAATACCACGCTGCACCTCGACAAGGGAGTGCTGGTCGAAGCCGGAGGCCGGCAAGGCGTGGTCGCGGGAGGCGCCTCATGAAATTCAGCAGACTGATTTGGGCCAATCTGACACGCAAAAAGGCTCGCCTCGTTCTTACCATCGGTTCGTTCGCTGTGGCGCTGTTTCTCTTTGCGCTGCTGGGAGTGGTGAACGATGCGTTCGGCCGCGGGGCCGACGTGGTGAGCGCGAATCGCCTCGTCACCATCAATCGCACCTCCATCATCAACACCATTCCGTTGTCCTATCGAGACGAAATCCTGCGCATCCCGGGTGTCAAATACATCACGCACGATAACTGGTTCGGCGGGACCTATCAGGATCCCAGGAACTTTTTCCCGCAATTCGTAATCGACCCGGACAACCAGCGCCAGGTTTTTCCCGAGCTCATTGTTCCCGACGATCAATGGAATACATTCCTGAAAGACCGGCAGGGCGCGATTGTTGGGGCGGACACCATGAAGCGCTTCGGCTGGAAGATCGGCGACCGCATTCCCATTACGACAACCATTTACGGGCTGGCCGGGAAGCCGTTCGAGTTCAATATTGATGGCGTCTACCACGGCGCCAAACAGGAAGATGATCAGACCCAGTTCTGGTTCCAGTGGGAGTACTTCAAAGAGAGCGTACCCGACAGCATCAAGGGCCAGGTCGGCTGGTATACGGTTCTCATCGCGAACCCCGACGATGCGCCCCGCATCGCCAAAGCCATCGACAACGCGTATCTGAATTCGCCCTACGAAACAAAGACCGAGACGGAATCCGCCTTTGCGGAGGGATGGGTCAAGCAATTCGGGAACATCAAATTCCTGATTACGTCGATCGGGACCGTCGTCTTCTTCACGCTCCTGCTGGTCACCGGAAACACGATGGCCATCTCTGTGCGCGAGCGAACCAATGAGCTCGGCGTGCTCAAGGCTATCGGGTTCCCGGATCGCGCGGTCCTCGGATTTATCCTGGGCGAGTCAATGGCGATTGCGCTTGCCGGGTGTGTGGGCCTGCTGCTGGCGCTGGTCGCTATTCCGCAACTGAGCCGCGCGATGGCGGGTCTGTTGCCTCCGCTCCTGGTTACAGCCAAAACGCTGGTGTATGGCGTGATCGCCGCTGTAGTGGTGGGCTTCGCCAGCGGCATTCTTCCCGCCTGGGGCGCGATGCGCATGCGCGTGGTGACTGCCCTTCGGAGGGTCTGAGCATGGTCGCAAAGCTCATTTTCGGTGTCGTGATCACGGCGGCGGCCATCGCTGCCCTGCTCCTCGTTTTGATCATCGTGGGCGGGATCCTTGCCGGGTTGCTGGCGCCGCTGATCGGAAACGTGCCGATCTCTTATAACTTCCGCAGTATTCGAGCGCGCTGGACCTCCACGATCGTGGCCATTCTGGGTATTGCCGGAACCGTCGGCGTTTTCGTGGCCATGCTTTCGCTGGCGCACGGCTTCCGAGCCACGTTGGTGAGCTCAGGCTCGCCCGACGATGCGCTGGTGATGCGTGCCGGCTCGACCACCGAAATGATGGGCGGCATCACTCTCGATTCAGTGAAGCTGGTCCAGGATAAGCCGGGAGTGGCGCGCGACGCTGCCGGGCAGCCCCTGGTTACACAGGAAGTCGTCGGCGTCATTCCTATTCCGCTGATCAGCACAGGCACTGACGCCAATGTTGAGGTTCGCGGAGTATCGCCCAACGTGCTCGAAATCCGCAAATTCGTGAAGGTCGTTCAGGGGCGGATGTTCCATTCGGGCCTCGACGAGCTAGTCGTGGGCAGGAACGCGTCGAAGACCTACCAGGGCCTCACCGTCGGCAACACGGTCGACTTCGGCGGTGGGCACTGGAAGGTGGTGGGCGTGTTCGACGCGGGCGGATCGTCATTTGATTCCGAAGTGTGGTGCGATTCGCGCATCCTGAACGAGGTGCTCAAGCGCCCGGAAAACATCTTTCAATCGGCCACCGTTCACCTGACTTCGCCCGCGGCCTTCGACAAATTCAGGGATTCCATTACTTCTGATCCGCAATTGAATCTGGAAGTCGAACGCGAAGTGGATTACTACGCAAAGCAATCCTCGGCCATGACATCGCTGATCACCATTCTGGGCGGCCTGGTCGCTGCCGTCATGGCGATTGGCGCGGTATTCGGCGCTCTCAACACAATGTATTCGGCCGTCGCCGAGCGTGGACGCGAGATTGCTACCATGCGGGCTATCGGATTCTCCAGCTGGAACGTCATCCTCTCCTTTCTGTTTGAGGCGCTGCTGATCTCGTTCATTGCCGGCATTCTCGGCTGTTTGGTCGTGCTTCCCCTGAACGGTATGACCACCCAGACCATGAATTTCTCAACCTTCTCGAGCATCGCATTCGCCTTCAAAATCACTTTCAACCTGCTCGTGATGGGAGTGATTTTCGCGCTGGCCATGGGCGTGCTCGGAGGCCTGCTGCCTGCCATGCGCGCGGCGCTGCGCCCTGTGGCCGTCTCCCTGCGTGAGCTGTAGGGAGTCCGTCACTCGCGCCATTCGACCCGGAGTGAGAATGCGCGCAATCTATGGGCACGGCATTGCCGGAGTCGACTATCGCGTTCAAGTGGCAGAGAGACTGAAGGGCTGGCAGTGTTAGGTGCCAGGGCTACCTGCCGGTCTGCTGGATCAGATGAATAGCACCCTCTGTGCACGGGCCTCGCCGCCCTTGCGTATGTGGGTCTCGCCGGGAGCGGAGCGCGTGAAACGCTCCAGTTCCACAGCCTGGCTCTGCTGGCTGCGGCGGCTCTTTCCTCGGGCTTGTTGGTGTATATCGCCCGCCGCCCGGTGGGCCAATCTCCGACCGCGCCGGCTGGATTTTTTCTATCGTCTGTGTCTTCGCGATTCTCTGTTATGCGGGCGTGGCCCGTTCCGGCCTGGAGGCATGGTGGCGCCGGATGCTCCGTGTGCTCTTCCTGGGCCCTGGCTTTGGAAGCCAGTGCCGCGCTTCTGGTCTGGATTCTGGTGCGGATCACGGCAGTGGGTGTTCTTCCGGGCGTGGAGCACGTCGCGGTTATCCGCACGCTTGTGGCATGTGCTGCCGCGCTGGCTCTGGCCTGGTGCGGCGCCCGCTGGCGGCGCAGAGAACTCGTCTGGCTCGGCTGCGCCGTTCTCATCTTCACAGCCTTCAGGCTCCTTTTAGAGGATCTGCGCCACGGGCACCTGGGATTCACTGCGGCCTCCATCTTTCTTTATGCCGTCACGCTGTTGCTGATCCCGAGGCTTCTGCACCGGGGGAAGCAAAGCGGCCAGCCATCACACAGCGAGTAAACGACTGGTTGAGACGCGGCGTCTCCGGCGCAGGCTCAGTAACAGCACCGGCTTATGCGGCAGCGCCGCATCGTTTCGCCTCGACGAGACACTGGCATGCCCGGCGCCGCAGACCCTTCCGGCCATAGACAGCCAAACCATACGCGGGAGCGATTTTCATCATTGTCTGGGGATCAGTTCCCAATCACCTTCTCTGTCAGCACATTGTTGCGGAAGGTAACCCAGGGAAATGCAAGCTTCGTTCCGTCGTGCGAGGGAGCGCCCCATATCGGAGTTCGAGATTCGCGCAGTAATTTGACGTGCCCGCTGAGATCGACGAAGAGCAGGAGGTAACCGGATACAGTTCTGGACTCGACGAAGAAACCGCGGCCGTCCGTCGACCAGTTAGCACCCAGCAGCGCACCGAAGCCCTGCACATGAATGTCGTCAACCTTTGCATCGGGGCCCAGCAGCCGAAGCAGACCCAGCCTGGGATCGCGACTGTCGTGGTTGGCGATGACCGCAGTCGTGCCATCCGGCGAGAGGGACCAGTCGCCCAGCAGGCTCGGCTGCCATGGAGTGCGGGCCAGCTCTGGCCCCATACCGCCGATCGGGTCGATTGCGTAATAGACCAACTCCTTGCCCGCGACCGCTTCACGCAAAACGCATCTTCCGGCTTTACCGGCTGAGCAATGGAATTCCTCGACTTCTCCGCTGGTCGGCAGTTGCTCCGGAACTCCGCCCTCTGCCGGAATGCGGAAGACGGAACGCACCCGGGGAGGCCTTGCAGCGATTCCCAGAAAGAGGATCCACCGGCCGTCCGGGGTGAACTCCGCCATTACTGCGTCATCGGGTAGCTGCGCCACCAGTCTCGGGGAGGATTGATCGAGGCGCAGTTCGAAGACCGCAGCCTTTCCGAGATTGTTATTTTCAATCAGGACGGCATCGTCCCTCGGCGTCCACGCGTGCGGGTAGCTCTCGATGGAGCGATGGCTCAGCTGGGCCGCTCCATCGAGGAAGGGGCCGGGATAGCGGAGCCTGCCGATGAAGGTGTCCGCGGTACTACGGCTCATGATGATGGCGACCTGGGATCCATTTGCCGAAGCGGTGAAAGAGCGCGGCTCACCTCCGGGGGTCGTTACCAGAGTCCGTGGCGGATCGAGAATCCGTCCGTCACGCGGGTCAGTGCGCAGCATATTAAAGCTGGTGGCTCCATTGAAGCCGGCTCCATCCGCGGATGTGGGCGCCACGGCTTCCGGGTAGAACAGACGGCCGTCGTCCAGGATGTAACCCGAGTCGAAGCGAAGGTTCTCCTGGCGCGCCAGTAGTTTCCCGCTGCCAGCATCGATCGCCTCATAGTTCCATTGCTTCTGGGCTTCCAGTACGCTCAGGTGGGTTACCGCGGGATCCGATTGAGCGGGCCGCCTCTGGCTCGATCGCTCATCCATCAGATATCGTCCGGAACGCGACCACCCGGGTGCGGGCGCAATTGGTCAAGGCGCGGACGCAACTGGTGAACACGGCGCGCGGGGTAGTCAAGAGTTTGGGCTGGCGGCTTAGAAAAGGAAGCGCGGAATATTTTGCCACCACCACATGGTCGGAGGTCCCGGCAGGGCTGCGTCCGGCGCTGGAGCCGCTCTATCGCACTCTGGCTGCGCTCACAGCGCAGATCCGCAGGTTCGACCAGCAGATCGAGCGATTGAGCCGCCAGCGTTATGCCGAGACGGCGCGGCTGCGCACGGTGCCGGGCGTCGGCCCGGTCACGGCGCTGAGCTATGTGCTGACGGTGGGCGACAAGGCTCGCTTTGCGCATAGCCGCGATGCGGGCGCCTATCTGGGCCTACGGCCCAAACAGCGGCAGAGCGGCAATCGCGACCCGCAACTGGGCATCGCCAAGAATGGCGATAGCTACCTGCGCTCGCTGTTGGTGGAGTGTGCCCATCACGTGCTCAGCCGCGGTCCGGACTCAGCACTAAAGCGGTGGGGGCTGCGCCTGGCCGCGGGCGGCAAACGGGTCAAGCGCCGTGCGCTAGTGGCCGTGGCCCGCAAGCTGGCTGTGCTGCTGCATCGGCTCTGGAGCAGAGGAGAGAACTTCCGGCCCTTCCCCGAGGAAACCGTGGACGCTGTAGGGCGCGCCCACCGTTCCCTCGGGGCGGCGACGGCTTGAAAACTTACCGCGAAAGAAGAGAAGAAACAGGACGAATCCGCGGTGACTGCGCGACTGCGCTCGGCCCTCCAGGCCGCCCCTGAGCTGGCAGCACCGCTTGGCGACGGGAGACGAACCCCAATCTGCACCCAGCCCTCCGCGGCTGACTAACAGTGCGTATGGAAGCGGGTCCATCCCCAAACCTCTTGACCTAATCCAGCACTCTCATGGAAGCAGGAAGGCAAAGCTTTCCTTATCGCCGGCATGAACCAGCGTTCGTGGGAGGCCTCCGTCGGCCGGAGCGATGTCGATCTCCATGTCCTGATGACGGGTCATGGCGATCGAGGCTCCATCGGGAGCTACGGTGGCGAGGTCGGCATCGTCGGCGACCAGCTTTGGCGCAGTGCCATTCAGGTAGAGTTCCCACACTTGCTGCCGCTCGGAATGGATCGACGTTCCGCTGAGCGCGAGCCGTTGGCCATCGGGATACCAGTCGATACGCCGCGCCTGAAATTCCGGCGGCGATGCCAGAAGGCGCGTGGAAGGTGGGTCGAGCCAGCTGACGGAAACTCCGGATTGGTCGGCCCACGCTATCGATTCCCCGGTCGGCGATACCGCCGCACCGGTTACCTTGTTGTCGGCGTCATTGAATGTGACGCGCACAAAATTGTCAGGAAGCAGCGGGGCCGGAGACGGCGATGCCGGCGCTCGCGACTCGTGGCGCCACACGAACGCAGTCGCGGCAGTCAGGATCGCGACGGCAATCGTCGCTGCCAAACCCACGGCGATCCTGCGGTGGCGGCGCGGCGCCTCGTTGCGTGAGAGTTCCCCGGCTGTGGCCGATTTCCGGGAGAGGATGGGCGCCGCGCTGCTTTGAGGCCACGGCTGCGCACCTGAAGGCCAGGGTGCGTCGGCGCCGGCTTCCTGTTTGGCTTAACAGGGCCGGTCAGCGCAGGGCCCTCAGCGCTGCGGACTACCACGGGTTCCGCGGGAGCAATGAAGCGGTAACCGAGGCCGATGACGGTCTCGATGTAGACAGGCTCGGTGGTGTCGTCCTGGAGGGCGTAACGGAGGCGATTGACGGCGGTGTTGATGCCGTTGGACACGTCGATATTGGAGGTGTCGTCCCACAGCTGGGAGGCGATTTGATCCCGGGTGATGAGGACACCCGGCCGGGCCAGGAAAAATGTGAGCAGGCGAGTCTGCGACGCCGACAGCCGCACCCGCTGTCCATTCCTGTTGAGTACCTGGGCAGCGAAGTCAAATTCAAACGAGCCAAATCGTAATTTGGGCGCCGCGCCGATCATTTTGAGTGAGGTGCAAGGGAGGATAGCAGTTCATGTCTCCCCTTTACATTACTCTCTCGTAACAAAATAAATGGGTTACTTTGTTAGGCCGATTTTAGATCGATTTTAGGCGGATTCTATGGCGCTTGACGCTGGGCCATTCCTATAGTGCAGGCAGTCTCCCCCCAAACAAGACTTTCTTCCTGGAGTCTGCAAATGCCTGCTGCGCCTGGCCTGCTTCCCCGTTCCTCCCAGCTTTGTGTGATCGCGCCGCGACAGGTGTTCCGTCGGCTCGGTTCCTGGATCGCCGTCGTCCCTGGTTTGGTTTTCGCCGGGGCCGGGATGGCTGGCCAGGCTGGTGCGCAGACAGCCGCTCTCCTTCCCAGCTGGACGCAGCAGCAGCCGGGGAGCAGTCCCGCTGGGAGAGTCCTGCCTGGCGCCGCCTACGATCCCGCCATCGGGCAGGTGGTCATCTTCGGCGGAACTGCTGACGTGAACAATACCGGTGTTCTTGAGGCGGATACCTGGACGTGGAACGGCTCGACCTGGACCAATGTCACTCCGCCGTCTCCGGCCAACAGCCCGTCGGCGAGAGAGGCCGCTTCGATGGCCTGGGACGCTGCGTCCGGCCAGCTGGTTCTCTTTGGGGGCGCCGGCCTCAACTCCAACGGCGATCTCGTCCTGAATAACGATACCTGGGCCTGGAACGGATCGGCATGGACCAATGTGACGCCTTCGGCAGGCAACCCGCCAGTCCGGTATGGCGCCTCGATGGCTTTCGACGCCGCGCAGGGGCTGATCGTCCTCTTTGGAGGACAAGGCCTGAACGGCGTCGAACTGGACGACACCTGGACCTGGAACGGCTCTGCGTGGAGCAATGTCACCCCGGCGTCCCCGGTCAACAGCCCTTCGGCCCGGGATGAGGCCGCGCTGGCCTACGACGCGGCGGCGGGTCAGCTGGTTCTCTTTGGCGGAGAACCCGGCGACACCAGCGACACCTGGATATGGAATGGGACCACCTGGGCCCAGCAGTCGACCTCTCCTGTTCCCGGAAGAGCTGGAGCCGGAATGGACTACGATACCGCGACCGAGCAGCTTGTCATGTACAGTGGCGAGGGCGGAGATTCGGTTCTCGGAGACATTTGGACGTGGAATGGCGCCAACTGGACGGAGCAGACGCCGGTCAACAACCCTCCGCCATCGCTTGCAGGCGCCTTTGCCTACGATGTCCAGACCGGACAACTGGTTCTGTTTGGGGGGGAGGTTCCCAGCGAACCTCAGGATGAAATCCCGGCGACCACCTGGACGCTCCAGCTTGGCTCAGAGAGCTTCAGCACGGCGAACGTGTGCCCTGGAGGGACGGGACCCTCGCCCTGCAACCAGTCCGCGACGTTGACCTTCGTCTTCACCGCTGCCGACTCCGGCATCTCGCCGTCGGTAGTCACCCAGGCTGCGACGGGTCTCGACTTTACTGACGCCGGCGGCGGCAGCTGCGACATCAATGGGACCAGCCATGGGTACAACATCGGCGACACCTGCACCGTCAACGTTCAATTCGCGCCGACCCTGAGCCACGCGCGCAATGGCGGGGTCGTGCTGAAGGACGCGACCGGCATCGCGGGGATGGCTTACGTGACCGGAACCGGCACCGGCCCGCAGATCGCCTTCACTCCACCGACGATCAGCACGCTGGGCGGCGGCTTCAAAGGCCCCGAGGGCGTGGCGGTGGACGGCGCCGGCAATGTCTACGTCATCAACCTGAACCCCGCAACCGTGTACGAGATGCCCCCCAACTGCACCTCCTCAAGCTGCCTCACCAGCCTGGGTGACCTCAGCAGTCGTCCTTTGAACGTGGCGGTGGACGGCGCCGGCACCCTGTATGCCCCCGGTTATGACGGCGGCGTGCTTGAGACACCCTACGGCTGCACCTCCTGCGCCACCACCCTCGGCGCGGGCGACTTCACAGCCCTCTCGGGTGTGACCGTGGACGGCGCCGGCAATCTTTACGTCGCCGATGCGGGAGCAGGAGATGTGTACGAGATACCACCCGGCTGCACCTCCCTGAGCTGCTTCATCTCCCTGGGCGGCGGTTTCGACGGCCCCCAGGGCGTGGCTGTGGACGCAAGCGGCAACGTTTATGTCGTCGATTACGGTCACAACGCGGTCAAGGAGATCCCCCCCGGCTGCACCGCCGCTGCGTATACCGTCGGATCGTGCACGACTACGACGCTGGGTGGCGGGTTCTCCGGTCTCAATGACCTGGCCGTGGACGGCAGCGGCAATGTCTATGTCGCCGATACTGGCAACGACGCGGTGAAGGAGATCCCCCCCGGCTGCACTTCTTCCAGCTGCGTCACGACCCTGGCGAGCGGCTTCAGCGATCTAATCGGCGTGGCCGCGGACGGGAGCGGCAACGTTTACGTCACGAATAATGCAGGTGTTGGCTCCGCGCCGTATAACGTTACCGCCGTCTATAAACTCAGCGTCTCCACGCCTCCCACGCTCACCTTCCCCACCGCGACCGACGTCGGGGTGCTGGACTCGACCGACGGCCCGCTGGGCTTCACGGTGGAGAACATCGGCAACGCGCCGCTGAGCTTCGCCGTACCCTCTTCGGGATCGAACCCCAGCGTGGCAGCGGGATTCGTGTGGGATGATGCGTCATCCTGCACGCAAGTGCTTGCAAGCGCCGCAGCATTTTCGCTCGCGCCGGCGGGCAGCTGCTCAGTCCAGATTGAATTTCAGCCGGCCGCTACGGGCGCGAACATGGGTTCCGTGGCCCTGACCGACAACAGCCTCAACGCCACCGCCGCCACGCAAAGCGCGGCCCTGAGCGGAACCGGCCAGTCTCCCGGCACCGGCACCGCCATCAGCTGCGCAGGCTGTGCTCCGAACCCGCCCTACGGAACTTCGCTCATCTTCACTGCAGTGGTTTCGCCCACCGCCGGAAGTGTCACGCCCACCGGCAGCATCGGCTTCTCGGTGGACAGCGGCGCGCCGGTGGCCGGCACGGCAGCCAGCTGCCCCGGCGGATCTGCCGCAGACAGTGTTTGCGCCACGTTTACGACTTCAACCCTGACCGCGACCAGCCACACCGTGGAAGCCATCTTCACGGCCTCGGGCAGCTTTGAGGGCAGCAACGCCAGCACCATGGTGACGGTGACCCCGGCGCCGACGAAGGTGCTCGCGACATCGCCTCTGACAGCGAGCGCGGTCGACTATAAGCAGACCCTGGCCAGCTCCACGCTGAGCGGCGGAACGGTGGTTTCGAGCATTACGGGAGCCACTGTCACCGGCACGTGGAGTTTCGTGAACCCGCTCACCACCGTGCTCACCGTCACCGGGCCGCAGCCGGTCGTCTTCACGCCCTCGGCGGCCAGTAACGGCAACTATCTGGCGCCTACCTCACCTACCACGGTGACGGTCACGGTCACGCCCGCGCCCATCGCCAGCACGACGCCCGCGCCCGGCACCACCATCGGCTTCGGAACCCTCTACCTCGGCCAGATCGTCACGAAGACGGTCACCATCGCCGACACCGGCAACGCCGCCATGGCCATCAGCTCTCCCCTGATTGCGATCGTCAAGGGTGGCAACTCCAGCGAATTCATCACCGTCAACCTCTGCCCGAAGTCGCTCGCCGCCGGCAAGAGCTGCACCATGACCGTCACTTTCCTCGCCGGTCCCTTCTATAACCCGCAAACCGCCACGCTGACGATCAGTGACAACGCGGCGGGCAGCCCGCAGTCCTTCCCGCTCACCGCCACGGTCATCGATCCGGTCCCGCAGTTCAGCGCCACCAGTCTGAACTTCGGCACCGTTAGCACGAAGAGCACAACCGGCGTCTCCAAACCCATCACGATTACGAATGCCGGCGCCACCAATCTCACTTTTGGCACTCTGGCTGTCTCCGGCGCGGGCTTCTCCAAAACCGCCGACCGCTGCTCGGGGACCACTCTCATCCCGAAGGCCACCTGCACGATCACGGTAACCTTCAAACCCACGGCCAAATGCGCGGCGACGGGATCGCTGGTCGTGCCCGACAACGCTCTGGTCAACTCCCAGACCATCTCGCTTTCCGGCACCGGCGATTAGTCGAGGCGGTCATATCCGGGTGAGCCCCGGTGGCGCAGCCACCGGGGTCGTTTCCGCCGATCCGTCCTCAGGTCAGGGGAGGCATTAACAGAACGAGTTACTCATCGAGTTTGAATCAGGAATAGGTCCCCTTAGACGGGCAGCTGCGCCAATGTCTTGCTTGTGGGCGTGGCTGGCTTCTCACTGTCTTCGGGCATCCGCAGTGGATGCAGGTATTGCAACAGACGTTGACGCAGCAACAATAGGCAGGAAAATGTGTAACAAATGTGCAAGCCATCATCAATCTTTAGTCTTTAAGTAAATACAACAAGTTCAGTTAGATATGGTTGCACACTCGTGGCCGGGTGAGGCGCGAGGTCCGCTGCGTCTACCGCGAAATGTGTCTCGGAGCGAAAGAGGTGCCAGCTTCCCGGCAGTTTGTGGAATTCTTTGGTGCCCGGAGGGGGACTTGAACCCCCACAACCCTTGCGGGTCTGCGGATTTTAAGTCCGCTGCGTCTGCCAGTTTCGCCATCCGGGCCCTCCTTATCCTTGTCCGCCGGAGGCCTCCAGCGCAACCGCCGATTCTACTGTCGCCAGCCGCTGCTCACTCTTTACTCTCCTAACCGTGAGCACGGTAATATCGTCTGCCTGCCCGTATTTAAGCGCGGCGGCAGCGATGGCGTCCGCCGGTTGTGCGCTGATGGCCCGCGTGGCCTCGAATCCGAACAGCGCTCCCTGAGCGTCTCTCGCCTCCACCACCCCATCGGAGAGCAGCGTCATCTGATCGCCATGCTCCAGATGGAATGCGTGCTCGGCATATTTCTCCTCCCTGGCGATTCCCAGGGGCAGATCCGCCTCCAGCAGCAGTTCCTCACCATTGCGGTAGGGCGACAGGTGCCCGGCATTCGCCACCGTCACGTCGCCCAGCGGAGTCATGCGCACACAGATGCACGTCACGAATCCCTCGTTGCTGGTCTCCACCAGCTGCCGGTTCAGCCGCATCAGCACCGCCCCTGGTCCCAGTCCCTCCGTCGCCAGAGCCCGCAGCGCGCCCAACGCCAGAGTGCCCGTCATCGCGGCTTTCAACCCCTTGCCGCTTACATCCCCCACGATGATTAGTTTTGCCCCGCCCCTCGACTCCAGAACCTGATAGAAATCGCCGCCCACTTCTTCGGCTGGAAAATACGCCGCCTCAATCTCGTACCCCTCCATCTCCGGCAGAGTTTCCGGCACCAGCCGCCGCTGGATCTCTCTCGCCGCATGCAGCTCTGCCTGCACGCGCGCCTGCTCTCGGCTCACGCTCGTGAACCGATGGAACATCACCACCCCAATCGCCAGCAGGAACAGAAAATCTCCCAGATCCTCGATCTGGAGCGGAACCGGACCCACATGAATCGGGTACGTCAGGAAATCCGCTTTCCCCCACCCCGTATAAATCGAAGCCGACCCCACATTCGTGATCGCCGCCGTCGCCGCCGGCAGCAAACTCGGCAGGATCAGCCATCCCGCCTCGCGATTTCCCCTCCGGTACCACACCAACAGCAAAGCCGGCACCAGCAACGCCGCTGGAAGAATCGCAGCCGCCTCAACCAACAAGTAACGGCTTCCGGAAATCTCCCCCGCGTTCACCAGCACCGAGACCAAAATCGTCGCCAGCAGGGCACCTTCGTATACGCGCCACACCCGCGTTAACCGTTGCCCCGCAAAGCTGAACGTGAACTGGATCTGCGCAATCGTGAACACATAGATCAGCGGATCCGCCAGCAGACTGTTCCACGTCAGCGACAGCACACCGGTGCTCGAGCAATTCAGCAGTAGGTTCGACAGCCCCAGCAGAAACAAATACAGCCCCAACCACAGATACTCGGCATGCTTCCGCTGGCTGCGATAGAGCGCGAATGCCGCAATCCCCGCCAGCATCAGGGCGATGTTGATCGCAATCGACGGCAGCGCTGCGTAGAGGCGTTGGCTCTCCATCGCCTGCTGCTCGCGCTCGATCGCCCACGGCGTGCCGGTCGCCGCCGTCAGAAACAGCGGCAGATACCAGTTCGTGTACGTTGGTGGCGCCAGCGTCCGCAGCGCAATTGTCAGCGCAGTGTCGTCATCCGGCACCGGGAACACCTGCTCCGTCGGCCGCTTCACCCCAAACAGCGTCCACAGCCGAGGCCCTGGCACCTGCTTCCCGTTGATGTACAGCTCGTACGTTCCCTCACCGCCCGCGATCAGCATATGCAGATGTGGATGGTTCGGCGCCAGTTTCACATGCAATCGGAACCAGCGTTTTCCAGGGGTCGCCGCGCCAATATCATCAATCTCGACCGTCCTCCACTCGCTGTCATCGAAGTCCTGTTGCGCCCACGCCGGGTTGTCGCCGTCTTTTTCGCGCCATCCTTGCAGCAGATCCACAGTTCCCTGGCCCCACTGGGTCGCGTCGATCCCCTGAGCCGGATTCGATTCATCTTCGGCCGCTGCTGCCTGTGCTAAGCCGGCGGGCAATACGAGACACAACCCGATCAGCGTAGCTACGCACATGCCCCGTGTGCCCGTCAGCGCCGCCTTCAGCACGGCAGTTCACCCTTCGCGTGCGTATTCTCCATCAGCCATTGTCTCGGGGGACTCAGTCTATCGCCCTTCCCGCGGGCCGACAAAACCCCGTCCCACCATTTCGGGCCGTTCGCTTAGACTCCGGCGGTTGACGTGGTGACGGATGCCCCCGAGGGCGTATCTAATGGGAAGCGATGCGATCTTCCCACGTCATTACGATCGCGCTGGCCCTGCTGGCTTTTGCGCCTGCTTCACCCGTCAGCCCGTTCTCAGCGTTCGTGCCCTCGGCCTCCGCCCAGCCCATCAACGGCAAGCGACTCATCCTCAAGGACGGCTCGTACCAGATCGTCACCAAATGGGAAATCAAAAAGGATCGCGTCCACTATTACAGCGCCGAGCGTGCCGATTGGGAGGACATCCCCTACGACCTGATCGACTGGGACGCCACCAACAAATGGAACAAGGAGCACGAGCCCGGAGCCCAGCCCTCCGGTTCACCCACTCAAACTGACCGTCCCGGTGCGTCGACTGTGGGGCCGGCGTCGACGCAGGAGGAACAGAAAGAAGCCGCCGCCATCGATGCCGCCGCGGCCGCTGAAAAAGCCGATCAGGCGGCCCGCACGCCCCTTGTCGCATCAGGGCTTCATTTGCCCGATCAGGATGGCATCTTCGTTCTCGACAATTTCCAGAGTATCCCCGAGCTCGTCCATCTCGATCAGAGCACGGGCAACGTCAATCGCGATGCGAATCATAACGTTCTGCGCGCAGCCATCGGCTCCTTCAGCGGCGCGAAGGAACCCGTGCGTATCAATGGGCAGGCCGCGCGCGTGCGCATCCACGTCGATGATCCGGCACTTTATGTCTCGCTCGATGTCGGCAATTCAGAACAGGTGGCGCCCGAAGATGCCATGATGGTCAACACCCACGGCGCCAACTCCATGCAGAACAAGGATGAATACAGCTCGCCGGATAGCCGCTACGCCATCGTCCGCGTCGACGTGCAGCCCGGTGAGCGAGTGATTGGGGCGCTCCGCATTACTCGCGCCGGAAACGCCACGCAGTCCGAAGACATCGTCCCTACCAAAGCTGAGATCCTGCCCGGCAAGCACTGGATGAAGCTCACGCCGAAGGAGCCGCTCTCCATCGGCGAGTACGCGCTCATGGAAATCGTTGCCCCCGGCGTCATCAATCTCGATGTGTGGGATTTCGGTGTCTCCCCCAATGCCCCGGAGAACAAACACCCCATCACGCCCGTGAAGGATGAGTAAGGCGCGCGGCTAGGCCGCCTTGCCCTGCAACTGCCCAATCGTCGCCAGTACATCCGCGCTGTGCACATTGGGATCGACCTTCGTCCAGACCTTCACGATCTTTCCACTGGGATCAATCAGGAACGTGTTGCGCATCGCGATCACCATCGGTCCAAAATTCCCCAGCGATCCGTACTCCTGCACAACCTTTTTGTCCGGATCGGCCAGCAGCGTAAACGTCAGCGAGTCCTTCGTGCAGAACTGCTTGTGGCTGTCGACGGTATCCACACTCACGCCCAGAATCACCGCGTTGAGCGCCTTGTACTTGTCCAGATCGCGCTGGAAGTTGTGCGCTTCGATCGTGCAGCCTGTCGTCATGTCCTTCGGATAAAAGTACAGAACCACCCACTTGCCGTGGTAGCTGCTCAAGTCGACAGGATTGCCTTCCTGATTCGGCAGCGTGAAGGTTGGTGCGGCCTGGCCCACCTCGGGCATGGGCGCGTTATCGGCGGCGAAGCTGCGCTGGATGATGAACCCGCCGACCACGAGAACAACGACGATAGCAACCACGATTGCCGAAATCTTCGACATACATTTTCTCCTTCAGAATGCCGGGGCAGAGCACCCAAGTCCCTAAGCTCTAATCCGGCCGTGCCCGACCATTATCCGTTTTCGAGGGCGATTACGGCAATTCCGGCCCCGTCAGCCTGAGCCCGCACCCCCTCCCGATCGAAGATCAGGGTCCGGGCCGCCTCGATCGCGAGGCAGGTCGCACCCGCGGCCTTCATTGTTTCAATCGTGCGAATTCCAACCACCGGCACGTCGAACCGCAGGTCCTGCTCCGGCTTCGCTACCTTCACCACAGTCAGGCTGCGATCAAGTGTGGACGCCGGTTCGTCCAGAGTCCTCATCAGCGCCCCCGCCCGCTCAATCGTGGCGTCCGTGCCTTCCATTGCCTCAATCGCAACACAGGCCTGCGCGGCAATCACCACCGTCTGTCCCAGGTCGAACGCCGCCAACCCGCGCGCAACCTCACGCCCATACTCGATGTCGCGCTCCTCCTGATCGTTCGGCCCGCGCGCCGTCAATACCCCCGGCTTTGCCAGCAGAGGTTCCAGATATGCCGTCGAAGGGATCAACTCGATTCCTTCATCGCCCAGCACCTTCGCCACCGCGCCCAGCAGCATGTCGGTATTTCGCGTGCGCAGCGAAACCAGCAGCTTCGCCAGCCGCCAATCCGGCCTGATGCTCGAAAAAATCTGCTTGTGCTTCACCTGCCCGGCCATCACCGCCTTGTGCACGTCCTCGCGCTGGAAGGTTTCAATCAGCCGCGAAAGCTCGCCCAACGACAGCCAGTAAACCCGCACGCCTGCATCCGCCGCAGCGCGCACATCCACCTCCGGGTCCGTCTCCTCCTTGATCGCCGCGACCACCACCTCGGTCCCATGCGCCCGCGCCGCATCCAGCAGCAGAAACGGAAACCGCCCATTGCCGGCAATCAATCCCAGCTTCTCTCTGGATTCAGTCAAGAAAACTCCAATGGCGGACGGTTCCCTTGAATATTTTCTCCGCGTACTCTGTGCCCTCTGTGGCGGGGTCTTTGCCGGCCCTCACTTCGCCTTCGTAGAGATGATCGAAGTTCAGAATCGCGTTCATCACCAACCCATAGCTACCAATCGTCTCGCCGCGATAAATCGGATTGTTCGCGAACAGCAGCACATTCCCCTGGCCGAAGTGCGCGTCCACCACGACCGGCTTTTCCTCAATCGCCCCGCCGCCCTCCAGCAATCCCGACAGCAGCAATCCCTTCGACGAAACGAATCGCAGAATCACGTCCGGCCGATCCTGCTCTGGAATCACATACGGATTGTCCCGCGCCTCCTCTTCATTCAGCGGCGTTGCCTCCCAGGGCTTCGGCGATGGCAACGGCTCCGGTTCCACGGCAGCGCGTCCCTGCGGAATATCCTCTTCCTGCGGCCCGCCGCGCCCCGTCGCCCGGTGATAGTCCTTCTCCGTTTCAAGATGACGCGGCACCGTCATGTTTCCCACCGTGAAGGCCATCCCCTCCGCGCTGTAGACTGCGAGATTTTCCCCATATCCCCACGCCACCGGATTCTTGTGATCCACAAACGTCGCGCCCAGCACGCTGCCCACGATGTGTACATTCCCACCGTGATTCACAAACACACCTGGCGCCAGCCCCTCATCGATCGCAAACTGCGCCGTGTCCTCCGATGTGATCAGCAGCCCGCCCTTCGCCACAAAATCCCGCAGGTGCGCGACGCCATCCAACCCCAAACCCGGCCGGATGTCGTCGGTTGAATCGATCCGGCCCAGGTTCGGAGTCAGATCCGTCTTCTCCCAGGGCAGCGGATTGCCCCACATCGGCATTCCATAAACGATTTGCTGGGTCGACGATCGCCCGACCGGCGCAAAAATGATCACGTCATACTTCGCGCGCAGGTCAGCCTCGCGCGAAACCGTCTGCGTGTTGATGTAGTCGTACGGCACATGCAGCTTGTCGAGCGCCTCGCGCCACCATCCCTCCGTCTGCGTGCCGCCCCACGTGTGCATCATCGCGATCCGCGGCGCCGACACATCGTGCATGGCCACGGGTGGCGCTGCGGCCAGACTCACCGCCTCCACATCCGCATCTTTGATGGCACTCTTCAGCGTGTCGCCGCTCGCATTCTCGATGATCAGCGATCCCGCGCCGAAATGCTTCCCGCCTGCGTCGAACGCCTGCTCCGCCACCGAAATCTTCGCGTCCTTCAACGCATACCGCAGTGCCAGCAGAGAAGTCTCGCCCCCATTGTTCACGGCGACCACGTCGCCCGAGCCCGTTACCATCCCGCTCGCAGCACCCGCATCGGTCACCGGTTCCATCTTCGCCTTCAGAATCGAAGCGTCCGTCACCCGCACTGTCGGCACTCCAAACAAGTCCGGAAATGACCACCCCGTGTCGTCGTACGGATGCTTCTGCGGGTCGTCCGGCGCCCAGTACTGCCGGTCCAGCAGCGCGTCCGCAATCCGCGAATACGGCTGATCCATCCGGATCACATAGCTCCCCGCCGGAAACGTCTGCGTCTTCGCCTCGTCCGCCTTCGCGCCGCCCTTTCCTTCGCCCGACTCGACTTTCTTCGCCGGCGGATTTGTAACCGTCACAGGCCCAGAAAGCCGGCTCACCTCCACGTGCTGCAGCGCCATCACCCGCAGCAGCTCTGCGCGGCGGCTCGTCGATTGCCCATCAGCCGGAATCACATACGCCGCCGGCCCCGATGACTCCGGTTTCTCCACGGAGCGCTTCGCCTTCAGGTAAAAATTCTCCAGCCACTGCTGGCTGTTCTGCGCAAAGTAAGAAATCGTCGTCAGCAGCGCCGTCTCTTCGTAGTTGTTGTTGTTTCTCTGCGACCACGTCACCACCGGCAGCGGCGGATTCTGCTTATACCAGGTCCGCTCGTACTCGTCGGGCGCGAGAATCCGCTTCTCCGTGTCCGCTCCGCCATTCCCAAACGTCTCGTACAGCCGGCTGATGCCGTTGTGCATCGCCGCCAGAAACATCAAATAGCCCGGGCTCCACGTGTCGAAATCGCCATGCGTGAAGACACCCGGCATGCCGAACTCCGTCATCTGCTGCACGTTGTTCCAGCCAATCTCCGCCCACTCTCCGGCAAGAATTGGATCGATCCACGCGTTGTACGGCCCATCGCCCACCGTGTTGTCGTAGAGGAACGGCACCGACTCATGCAGATCGTGCAGCACCTGCGCGTGCCACGTCAGGTAGGTGTTCAGCACATTTTTTGTCAGGTCCAGCGTCATCCCCATCGCGTCGCGATTGTTATCGTGCGCCACGTAGTGACCCCAGTAGACCAGCCGTGGCCAGTTCTCTCCCGGGTGCGCCAGATGCCACTTGTAGATGTCCACCATGCGATCGCGCCCGTCCACTTCCACCACCGGCGTGATCAGCACGATCATGTGCGACCGGATGTATTTGATGTACGGCGAATCGTCCACCGCCAGCCGGTACGCCAGCTCCATCAGCGCCGTCGGCGCGCCCGTCTCCGGCGAATGGATCGTCCCCGTGATGTAGTAAATCGGAAACGACTGCTTCACCAGATCCGCCGCCGCCTTGTCGTCGAGGTTGATCGTGCGCGGATCGGCCAGCTTTGCCAGCCGCTCGTCGTTTTCCTTCTGCCGCGCCAGCACCGACTCGTCCGCGATGGCCACCGCGATCATCTCGCGGCCTTCTTCCGAGTGCCCGATCGTGTAGACCTTCACCCGCGGCGTGCTCGCAGCCAGCAGCCGAAAATACTTGTACACATCCTCGGCGTAAGGCAGCATATTTGGCGCGCCCGACACATCGCCCAGCACCTTCCAGGGTGTCGGCACCGTCTTCGACGCAGGCAGATAATCCGTCAGCGGCGAATTGAAGTACGGCTCCGTCGTGTACTTCTTAATGTGGTCCGTGTATTCCTGATCGATTGCCTGCTGCCCATCGCGCGCATACGTCGCGCTGATGGCCGTTTGCGCCCGCAGCGGGCCAGGAACCACGCAGAAAAGGGAACTGAACAGGAAAAGGCACAGGCAACCACGAATCTTCATCTCAGCAGCCTCTAACAGGGATTTGCAGCGAAGGATGAAGCATATCAGGACTGGCCGCCCAGGCGAACCCGCCTTGCGGATCGCTAAACTCTAATCCCTAATCCCTAACTCTGTTCTATTCCCATTCAATCGTGCCTGGCGGCTTCGACGTGATGTCGTACACCACGCGATTGATCCCCCGAATCTCATTCACGATCCGGCTGGAAATCGTCTTCAACACCTCATACGGCAGCGGAACCCAGTCCGCCGTCATTCCGTCTTCGGAATGCACCGCGCGGATCGCACAGGTGTACGCGTAGGTGCGCTGATCGCCCATCACGCCGACGCTCTTCACCGGCAGCAGCACTGCGAACGACTGCCAGATTTGCGTGTAGAGCCCCGCCCGCTTGATCTCGCTCACCACAATGTCGTCGGCTTCCTGGACCAGTGATACGCGCTCTGCTGTGACCTCGCCCACGATCCGTACCGCCAATCCAGGTCCCGGAAACGGCTGCCGCTGCAGAATCTCTTCCGGCATTCCGAGGTCGCACCCGATCCGCCGCACCTCATCCTTGAACAAATTCCGCAGCGGCTCGATCAGCTTCAGCTGCATGTCTTCCGGCAGCCCGCCTACGTTATGGTGGCTCTTGATCGTCTGCGACGGACCCTTGACCGATGACGACTCGATCACATCCGGATACAGCGTTCCCTGTACGAGCCATTCCACGCCGCCCGATTCCTTCGCAATCCGTTCTGCCTCATCGTCAAACACCGCAATGAACTCGTTCCCGATGATCTTGCGCTTGCCTTCCGGCTCAGTCACGCCGCGCAGCTTTAAAAGGAACCGCTTGCTGGCGTCTACCGCAACCAGTTTCAGTCCCAGCTTGTCGCGCAGGTTCTGCTGCACCTTCTCGAACTCGTTCTTGCGCAGCACACCGTTGTTCACGAATACGCAGGTCAGCTGCTCTCCGATGGCGCGATGCACCAACACCGCTGCGACTGACGAATCCACGCCGCCAGAAAGCGCGCAGATCGCGTGCCCGCTGCCGACTTTCTCCCGTATCGCCGCCACTGTCGACTGGATGAACTGGTCTGGCGTCCAGTCCGGATTCGCGCCGCAGATGTTGAACAGAAAATTCCGCAGCACCTGCGTGCCCAGCGGCGTGTGGTGTACCTCCGGATGAAACTGCACGGCCCAGATGCGGCGCTCCGGATTCGCCATTCCTGCCATAGCGTTCGACGTCTTCGCGGTCAGATGAAATCCTGCCGGCAGATCGAGCGCCTCATCGCCATGCGACATCCATACGTGCAGAGATGCCGGCAGCTCGGCGAACAGCGGGTTGCTGAAGTCGACGATCTCGACCTCGGCGTGCCCATACTCGCGCTTCACCGCCGACCGCACGCGTCCGCCCAAATGATGGGTGATGAATTGCAGCCCGTAACAGATCCCCAACACGGGCAAACCCAGGTTCAGGATCTCCGGATCGGCTGGCGGCGCATCGGCGTCGTACACCGAACACGGTCCGCCCGAAAGAACGATCCCGATCGGATTTTGCGCGCGAATCTCTTCGATCTTTGCGGTGCAAGGCAGCACGACCGAGTAGACCATCTGTTCGCGGATGCGCCGCGCGATCAGCTGCGTATACTGCGATCCAAAATCGAGGATGACGATGGAAGCGGTGGGCACAGGTTAGTTTGTCAGGGATTATTTGCCCTGTAAAGAAATGCCCGATTCCTTACGGTCTGCCCGCATACCCTGCCCTGAGCTTGTCGAAGGGGCAAGCGCTCCCCATAAATCCACAAAGGCCACTACCCGCGCCACCTGAAAGAAGTCCGACGCGATCAGATACAGCACCGTCACCACTGCCCACCACGCATACAACGAAGCTCCATGCACTACCTCCTCAAACGGCAGCGGCGTTGCTGAGAAGACCATGGCCAAAACGATCAGCGCCAGCTTCACAATTCCCATCACCAAATTGATTTCCACCAGCTTGCCCTTCAGCGGACCCAGTCGCAGGCTGCGCGCAAGGCTTGCTCCAATCGAGCGACCTTCCAGCAGCGCCAGCAGCGGCGCAATCGAGAACACCCAACTGGCCAGCGCCCACACGCTGAACAGTCCCAGTGAAAAGACGATCACCAGCGCACAGTAGAGCACCAGATTCGGCTCGCCTCCGGCTGCGCTGATCGCGCTTTCCGAGAGCGTAAAGTTCGCCGCCCAATGTATCGCCTCGAGCCACACCACATACGTTGCGCACAACGCCACCCCACGCAAAAGCTGCAGCGCGATCATTGCTGCCGGCCGTCGTGGCGTTTGCGGGCGGTAGTGGCGCAACACTGTGTTGCGCCCGATTCCCGAAGCCGTTGCCCACGCCAGCATTGCAATGGGCAGAATCCACGCGACCGCATGCAGCACCGGCGCTTGCAGCACATCGATCGCGTCCGAAACCTGCAGCGCGCCCTGCATCGGGTTTACCAGCGAGAACTGGAAGACGCCGGTTGCCCGCAGCAGCGCCTCTCTCTCGACCCAGATGTAAATTCCGACGTACCAGAGCACTGCCAGCAGCGGAATGCCGAAAGTCCATCGCCAAAGTATTTCCAGCCCAACGAGCGAAGGCCGCCGCCAAACGAGCGCCAGAATATGCACGAACGACTGCGTTCCACGGGTTTCGCCCGTCGCAGTCCTCTGCATCTCAGCGTCGGTGGCCGCCATCGCCGGCCTACTTCACCACGATGTTGATGAGCTTGCCCGGCACCACGATGATGCGCACGATCTCCTTGCCGGCGATTAGCGCCGCGATCTTCTCGTCGGCCAGCGCCGCATTGCGCACCGCGTCCTCATCGGCATCGGCGCTCAGCTTCACCACGGAACGCAGCTTGCCGTTGATCTGCACCGGAATCTCAATCCGCTCCTCGCGCGCCAGGGCCTCGTCGAACTTCGGCCACGCGGTCCGCAGCAGATCGCCCTTCTCGCCAATCTGCTCCCACAATTCGAATGCCAGATACGGCACAAATGGCGCCAGCATCAGCGTAAGACTGCGCAGGCTCTCCACAACTACCGCATCCGAAACTTTTCCGGCGTCGATCGCTGCCTCCGAAGCCGTCAGCAGGTTCACCAACTCCATAACGGCGGCGATCGAGGTGTTGAAATGCCAGCGCCCGGCGAAATCCTCCGTGATTTTGCGAATCGTCTGATGCAGCTTGCGCAGGATCGCCTGCGATTCCGGCGAGGTTGCAGCACTGGCGCGGCTTTCACCCTTTCTGGCGAGCTCAGCGTATTTCACGGCGAAGCGCCAGACCCGTGCCAGGAAACGGCTCACTCCGGCAACGCCGTCTTCCTGCCAGTCCAAATCGCGATCTGGCGGCGCGGCAAACAGCGAGTACATGCGCGTGGCGTCGGCGCCAAAGCGCGCGATCATCTCATCGGGCGAAACCACGTTGCCCTTCGACTTCGACATCTTCGCACCGTTCCGGATCACCATGCCCTGCGTGAACAGGCGCGCAATAGGCTCGTCATGGTGGACCATGCCGATATCGCGCATCATCCTGGTCCAGAAGCGCGAATAGATCAGGTGCAGAATCGCGTGCTCCACGCCGCCGACATACTGGTCAATCGGGAACCAATACGCAACCTTCTCGGTTGCAAATGGCGCGTGGTCGTTGCGCGCATCGGTATAGCGGTAGAAATACCAGGACGAGTCGACAAACGTGTCCATGGTGTCGGTTTCGCGCAGCGCTTTGCCGCCGCACTTTGGACACGTCGTGTTGACAAACTCCGGCATGCGCGCCAGCGGCGAGCCGCCCTGCTGCGTGATCTCCACGTTATCCGGCAACAGCACCGGTAATTCGCTCTCCGGCACCGGCACAATGCCGCACCCGCCGCAATAGAGCATCGGAATCGGCGTGCCCCAGTAGCGCTGCCGGCTGATGCCCCAGTCCTTCAGACGATAGGTAACCGTCGCCTTGCCAAATACCTGCTCCGCAGCATACGCGGCCATTTTGTGCTGCGCTTCCTGGCAGCCCAGCCCGCTGAACTCGCCGGAATTCATGAGCAGGCTGTCTTCGGCCGTGAAAGGCAGCAGCGGTTCACGTTCGCCATCTGGCCCCGGCTCGCCCTGGCGGCGCGGCAGAATGACGACCTTGATCTCCAGCCCGTACTTCTTCGCGAACTCGTAATCGCGCTCGTCGTGCGCCGGCACCGACATGATGGCGCCCGTCCCGTAATCGAGCAGAATGTAATTGCCCACCCACACTGGCAAGCGCTCGCCGTTGAATGGATTGATGGCATAGTGCCCCGTGAACACGCCATGCTTGTCAATCGTGCCGACGTCACCGGCTTCGCGCGCCTTCCGTTGCTGATCGAGCAGCGCGGCTACAGCGTCGGACAAATCTGCGCTTTCCCCGGCCATCTCTTTGACCAGCGGATGCTCCGGCGCGAGTTGCAAACTGGTCGCTCCGAAGATCGTATCCACGCGCGTGGTGAAAACGGCGATCTTCTTTCCCCATCCCTTCACGCCCTCGCGCGCTGGAAGAATGGCCGTTCCGGTCTTGCGAGCTTTTTCTTCCTCTTCGACAGCATCGCCGGAATCTTCCAGCTCAAACGAAATCTCCGCGCCGTCGCTTCGTCCGATCCAATTGCGCTGCATGGTGCGCACTTTTTCGGGCCAGCCGTCCAGCTTGCTCAAATCGTCCAGCAGTTCCTCGGCGTAATTGGTGATGCGCAGGAACCACTGTTCCAGGTCGCGCTGCTCTACCAGCTGCTCTTCATGACGCCAGCAACATCCGTTCACGACCTGCTCATTGGCCAGCACCGTGGCGCACTGCGGGCACCAGTTGACCTTGCTCTTTTTGCGGTAAGCCAGCCCACGCTCGAACATCTTTAGAAAGAACCACTGATTCCACCGGTAGTATTCCGGCAGGCAAGTGGTCACTTCGTTGCGCCAATCGTAGGCAAACCCCAAGCGGCTCATCTGCCGCTTCATGGCAGCGATGTTGGCGAGAGTCCACTGTTTGGGCGGCGTGTTATTTTTCAGCGCGGCGTTTTCCGCCGGCAATCCAAAAGCGTCCCAGCCCATTGGGTGCAGCACATTGTAGCCGCGCATCCACATGTAGCGCGCCAGCGCGTCGTCAATGGAGTAGTTGCGCACGTGTCCGATGTGCAGCTGTCCTGACGGATACGGCAACATGCCGAGCACGTAGTATTTCGGTTTGGCCGATGTCAGCGGCTCGCTGGCATACAACTCCGGCTGCGCATCCCAGCGCGCTTGCCACTTCGCCTCGATTTCGGCGGGATTGTAGCGGGCCTCGGAAGATGTGGGTTCTCCGCCGTCCGCCTTAATGGCGGCTTCTGCCTGTTCTTTGGTTGCCATAACGGACTCAGTTCTGATTGTAAATTGATGCCCCTGAATTGCGACTGTTTGTGCTCGCCGCGGTTTTGCCGGCGCTTCCTTTTTGATGAGCGCCAGCATGGTTTCGACGTTGCGGCGCTCGTCGCCTTCCTCGTCGACCGGCGTTTCCGCAATGAAGGCGCAATGCGCGAAGCGTGGATCGTTGAGCAGACGGCGAAACGGCTCGAGGCCAATGGTGCCTCTGCCTATATGTTGATGCCGGTCGAGACGCGAGCCGCGTACCGCTTTCGCGTCATTCATATGCCAGACTCGCACGGTTTTGAGGCCGATGGTCGAGCGAATTTTCGCGACGGTTTCCTGGTATCCCGATTCGCTGACCAGGTCGTAACCCGCCACATGACAATGGCATGTATCGAGGCACGCGCCCACTGGCACAACCGGTTCGAGACGCTCGATCAACTCGGCTACCTGCTCGAAACTGCCACCGAGCGAAAACTCCGCACCTGCCGTGTTTTCGATCAGGACGCGAAAATCGCAGTTATCGAAAGCCAATCCGTCCACCGCTTCCGCGATGGATTCGGCTGCGAGCCGCAATCCCAGCTCGCGCGTGAGGCCTTTCCACGAGCCAGGATGCAGCACGAGATATTCCGCGCCGAGCGCCAGAGCGCGCTCCACTTCGCCCCGAAACGCAATGATCGACTTCTTCCGAAAAAGCTCTGTCTGGCTGCACAAATTCACCAGATAGCTGACATGAATAACCAGAGGTGCGCAGGCGTACTCCGAGCGCAGGCGTCGCATCTGCTCGCAGTGGCTGGCGTCGAGGCGCTGCGCCCGCCACATGCGCGGGCTCGACGAGAAGATCTGGAAAGTGTTGGCGCCGATGGCATGCGCTCGCTCGGCTGCGCGGAAAACGCCGCCTGCCGTAGAAAGATGGATGCCGATGCGCCGCGTCGCCATCTTCCCAGTTTATGGGTGGTATGCCCTACCCCTCGAGTGCGGCCAGATTTTCGCCAAGCGGGCTACCTCGATCCACCTACTCGTGGTGGAGGGCGGCCATGGGGGCGACGCGGGTGGCGCGCCAGGCGGGGAGATAACTGGCAACAAGCGCGACGATTCCGAGGACGATGACGACGGTCGAGAAAGTGACCCAGTCGGTGACGGTGACGCCGTAGAGAAGACTGCGCAGGAAACGGGTAAGGAGCAGCGATCCTCCGAGGCCCAAGAGAACGCCGAGCAGGGTGAGGCGCAGTCCCTGGCCGAGAACCTGGCGAAAAATGGTAGTTTTTTCAGCGCCGAGGGCCATGCGGATGCCGATTTCGTGGGTGCGCTGACTGGTGGTATAAGCCATCACGCCGTAAAGTCCGACCATGGCGAGCAGGAGCGCGAGGACGCCGAAGGATCCGGCAAAGTCGACCGCGATACGCTCGATGCCGCTGCCCATGTGCATGTTGGCCTGGAGGGTGCCGATGTTGTAGAGCGGCAGGTCGGGATTGAGGTCGGCAGCGGCTTGCTGGACGGCGGTGGTGTAGCGGAGCGGATCGCCGGCGACACGCATGTGGATGATCACTTCGCCGCTGTAATCCTGCCAGAGGGGAACGAGGATGAGCGGGGTGGGATCGTAGACGAGGCGGCGATATTTGGCGTTGGCGGCGATGCCGACGACGGTACGCCACGTTCCGCGCACCTGGACTTGCCGGCCGAGAGCCTGCTGGTCAGACACGCGCCAGTAGCGGTCGACGAAGGCCTGATTCACGATGATGACCTGCTGCGTGGAGGGGCGGTCGTCATCGTTGAAGTCGCGTCCGACGACGAGCGGCGTGCGCAGCGTGGCGAGGTAGTCGGGGCCGACGATGCCGCGGTCTACTTCCAGAGATTCATGCGGCTGCGCAACGTAGGCTTCGGGCTGAACGCCGTCGGAATGGATGGTGAAGGAGAGCGGCGAAAAGTCGGCCAGAGTGGCGGACTGAACGCCGGGAAGGATCTGCAGTTTGGCGAGGAGCTGGCGGTCGAATTCCGTACCGCTCGAAGCCGAATAGCCCTGGGGCGAAAGATTGAACGTGGCGAGGAAGACGTGATCGGGATTGAATCCGGGATCGGCGAGCTGGGCCTGGGCAAGGCTGCGGACGAAGAGTCCGGCAGAGGTGAGCAGCACGGTGGAGAGAGCGATCTGGGCGACGACGAGTATGGCGGAAATGCGGGAGCGGCCGTGCCCAGCGGTGGTGGAGAGAGCTTCCTCTTTGAGTACCAGGATCGGAGAGAGGTGCGAGGCGCGGAGGGAGGGAACGACTCCGGCGACGAAGGCCGTAAAGATGGAGACGATGAGGGTGACAAGGAGGACGCTCGAGTCGACGCTGCCGTTGAGGGTGAGTGGAAGCGTGGTGGCAGGAAGAAAAGCAGTGAGGGTGCGGGCGGTCCAGAGAGTGAAAAGGATGGCGACGCCGCCGCCGGCGAGCGCGAGAAGGAGGCTCTCCATCATGAGCTGACGGACGAGACGGATGCGGCCGGAGCCCATGGCCAGGCGGATGGCGAATTCGCGGCGGCGGGAGATGGCGCGGACCAGCAGCAGATTGGCCACGTTGGCGCAGGCCAGCATTAGGAGCAGCGCGGCGAGCGCGAGAAGGATGGGGAGGGTTCCGGAGAGATAGACGTTGGCGCCGAAGGGTGAGCGCCACAGCGGATCGGTGAACAGGGAGTTGTTGCCCTGATGGGTCGTGGCGTACTCGGTGGCGATGTGCTGCATCACGACGTTGAGCGCATTGTCGGCCTGGCGGCGGTCGGCGCCGGGGGCGAGGGTGCCGATGACATTGAGCCAGGAGACGCCGCGGTCGTGGACGAAATTGAATCCCCAGACCGGCTGCGCCATGCCCAGCGGGATCCAGACATCGTCGCGGAGACCGGTGGTGCATCCGTGAAAGCCTTTGGGGGCGACGCCGACGACAGTATAAGGATGCAGGTTGATCTGGATGGAGCGACCGAGGATGGAAGGGTCGGCGCCGAAGTGGTTGCGCCACAGATCGTAGTTGATAACGACTTCGGCCTGGCCCGCGGCTTCGGCGCCCCGGTCGGTGAGGAGGAATCGGCCGAGGCGAGGGCTGAGGCCGAGAACGTCGAAGTAGTTGGCGGAGACGAGAGCGCCGTAGATGCGCTCCGGCTTCCCGACGCCGGTGAGCGACATGTAGTCGTTGTGCCAGGCAAGCAGGCCGGAGAGCGGCTGGGTGTGGTCGCGGAGGTCGACGTAATCGGGGTAGCTGAACGGTGGCGAGGGATGCTCCGAGCGCGGGCCGCGGGCGACGGTGACCATGCGGCTGGTGGCGGAAGCGCCGGGGATGGGATCGAGGAGGGTTGCGCTGATCCAGCTGAAGATGGTGCTGTTGGCTGCAATGGCCAGCGCCAGGGTAAAGACGGCGACCAGCGTAAAGCCGATGTGGTGCAGGAGCTGGCGGACGGCGAATCGGAATTCCAGGAATAAATTGCGCAGAAACATGAATTCGGCCAGGCAGAAATCGCCCGAGGGCGAAAGACTCAGTTTAACTGTACGGCGGGGTTGGAAAAAGGCTTGTGAGGCATATCACACAAAAGCTGCACACAACGCCTGGCAGTGGGCGGCGGGGCTGGCCAATTGAATCTCGGCAGCTCTTCGAAAGCTCAGACCTTCTTCTTTTTCTTTGCTTGTCTCGGCCAGTACTGAAACTCGTCGGTGTAAAGCTCGCCTTCCAGATCCGCGACGCGTGCGGTCATTCTTGCCTGCGCATCGGCGATGGCCCGGTTGTAGATGGCGGGGCCAATCTCCTCGAGGAAGTAGTCGAGAAACAGCCCGGCGCGCAGATCGCCGATGGACTCGCCGATCTCATTCTCGAAATACTTTTTCAGCGACGCGATCGCCTCGGCGCGCTTTTCCTTCGAAAGCTCAATCGTGACCATGAGAGTACACGGTGCAGGTTACAGGGTACAGGTGACGGGATACTGGCTCCTGATGGCGCGATTAATGCTGAGCGAATTTAGCGCGGATACGGACGGTGCGGTCGAGCTCGTCCATGGCTTCGAGGATTTTGAGGCGCAGGTCGGGGTCGGGATTCGCCGTTGCGAGGTAGTGCTGGACCGTTGCCAGCGCGGCAGGCGACTGCTGGCCGTCCATGAAAGCGTCGAGCCACGCGACGAGGAAGAAGATTTTGCGGTCGCGTTTGATTTCGGGCAGGGCCTCGAGCGCGGGCTCGAGATATTGTGCCGTCCACTGTGACTGATTCCAGAAGTTGAAGGCGCCGAGCGAAGACTGGATCCAGTCTTCCGAGCGTTGCGGGTTGTGGAGGTACTCGTCGAAGTAGCGCTGCTTGGTGGCGGCATCAGGGCGAGCAGCCTGCGCGACCCAGGCAAACTTGAGGCCGTCGCCGGAGGGATCGCGCTTTTGTTCAGCGGAAAAAAGGCGGTCGGCTTCGGGATCGCCGTAAGCGATGAGCGCGGTGACGAGGGACCAGCGATCCTGCTGCCGGAGTTCGACGCCGGGGATGGTGCGGTTGCCGCGCAGCAACGCTTTCAGAATGGCGGCGCCGGAGTGTTGGGCACGGAAAGCCGGACGCGGCGAAAGCTGGAAGATCCGGAACCAGACAATGCGCAGGTCGTGGTTGGGGTCGTTGCAGCATGCGATCGATGCCGTCGAGAGATGTGCCGCGGGCCAGGAGGTTCTGCGTGGCCGCAGGAGAGAGATAGCGATGGATGGCGGTTTCAGTGTGAGAGAGGAGCGAGGCAGCGAGGGACTCGTCAGGTCTCCGCGTATAGGGCGGTGAGGGCGGCCCTTGAGTAGAAGGTGGGATCGAGATCGGTTTGGCGGACCGAGTCCCAGAGCGATCCCCATAATAAAGTGCGGCGGAAAAGGTCGACCGCGGCGGACTGGTGACGGGCAAGCTGAGGCAGGAGGACATCGCGCGATTTCGCGTCGAGTGGGAAGAGGCCGTAGGCGTGGTCGTCGTTGTTAGCGAACACCCAGGCTGGGCATGCTGGGGGTGGCGTTGTGCGAAGGGACATGCAATTGACTGAGAGTCGAGCTCCGCGCGGAGGGTCTTCACGGAGCCGTCGCTATAGGCGAGAGCGATTTCGGTGGCGATGGGCCAGACTTCGTTGCCGCCGAGAACCGGCGTCTGCGTGAGGCGCAGGGATGCGACGCGCGAATTGGAGCAGGACCAGGCGACGTCGACGCGGGGCATGCCGCGGTGGCGAATCCACATATCGGCCCAGGTGTTGAGATTGCGGCCAGAGGCTTGCTGGAACGAGCCAATCAGATCACTCCACGTTGCGTTGCCGTATTTGTGCGCGGCGAGGTAGAGCTGCAGGCCCTTCTGAAAGGCATCGTCGCCGATGACGTAGTTGAGCTGGCGCAGAACGCCGGGGGCTTTGGAGTAGACGATGGCGCCATAAGCGGATTTGGCACTGTCGAGGTTACGAATTTCCTGATAGATGGGCGTGGTGCCCTGGGTTTCATCGATGGCATACGCGGCGGGCTTGATGGATTGATAGAAGTGCTGCCAGATGTCGTCGTTGGGGCGGAGGGCGGCGAGGGTCTTGTACGCCATGTACTGCGCGAAGCCCTCCTTGAGCCAGAGGTCGTCGAACCAGCGCATGGTGACGAAGTCGCCGAACCACTGGTGGGTGAGCTCGTGCAGGACGAGCACCTGGCGGTTGAGGCGATTGAGATCGGTAGGAGCGGTGCGAAAGACGACGGATTCCTCGCGCAGGAAGGTGCAACCGGCGTGTTCCATGCCGCCGTAAGCGAAGCCCGGGATGAGGACCATTTCATATTTCGGGAAAGGGAAACGCTGCGCGAAATAATCGGAGAGAAACTGGATGCCCTGGGTGGCGGTGGTCTGGACCGCGGGAACTTCCGATTCGGCGGCCTGGGCTTTCGATTTGCGAACCCATACGTTGGGCATGCCCGCCTGCGGGCGCACATTGACGAAGGGTCCGGCGGCGAAGGCGAAGAGGTAGGTGGGAATGGGCTCGGTTTCGGCGAAGGTGGTTGTCGCGGCGAGGCTGCTGACGGTGCCGGTGGGAGCGGTATTCGAAATCACGGCCCATGTTGGCGGCGCGGTGATGGTGAGCTTGAAGCGGCCTTTCAGGTCGGGCTGATCGAAGCACGGGAAGGCCATGCTGGCGTCCATGGGGACGAAGAGGGTGTAGAGATACTCGCTGCCGTCGTCGTGATCTTCGAAACGAGTGATGGCTTTGCCGGCCGGACCAACATTGGCGGTGAATTTGGCGTCGATGGTGTTGGGGCCGGCGCGGAGCGATGACGACGGCAGGACGATGTGGCCGTTCTGGATCCTGGCAGGGATGGGCGTGCCATTGAGGGTAAGTGAAGAGAGCTGGCCATCGCGGAAGTCGAGAAGCAGCGGAGTGGAGGCATCGCTGAGGTTGAAGCCAATCTGCTCGGCGGCGTTGGTCGAAGGCGCGTGGGGGACGAGGTGATAACTGAGTTGGTAGTGGAGATCGGAGACGCGGGCGGCGCGCTACTGGGCCAGAGCGCGCAGGGATGCCGTTGGGAATGGTATCGGGAGTTTCGATGGCATGAGCGGCTGCGGTAAGTCTCATAGGAAGTATGGCTGCGAGCAGCAGGATGGCGGTGCGCGCCACGGCTGAAGGGATCAAGTCGATTGCCTCAGAAGCACTATAAGGCAGTCGGGCAGCCGGGAGCTGGGAGCCTGGAGGCAAGAATACGCACGTTATGGCAGGTATCACCGCCTGTACACAGGCAACGCGGGAAATGTATCTAACATCCCCGCTAGTTGCAGTTCTTCAGGAGACCAGTTATGCGTTTGCTGTTCGCAGGGCGGCTCCGCGATATGCGGAGTGCGGATTCTTCTTCTTTTTTCCATTCCTCTATTCTTTCGCACAGCGCCGGCCACTTGCCGGCGTTTTTGTTTCTGCCTCTGATGCTGATGATTGCGCCGTCGCTGCACGCGCAGTTTGGCGGGAGCCTGAATGGAACGGTGACCGATACGAGCGGCGCGGTGATATCCGGCGCCACCGTGACCCTGGCGAATCCCGCGACCGGGACCTCGAAGACCGACACTACGAATGGGACGGGCTTTTACTCGTTCACAGAGCTGGCGCCGGGAACTTACACAGTCAAGATAACGGCGAATGGATTCAAAGAGCAGGATTACAGCAGCGTGGCCATCACCGCGGAGCAGCCCCGTGGGTTGAACGTACAGATGACCGCCGGCGGCGCGTCGGAGACGGTGACGGTGAACGGAAACCAAACGCCGCTGCTGAACACGACCGACGCAAACACGTCGAGCACGATCAGCTCGAATGAGGTGACGCGGCTACCGGCCTTCGGGCGCGATCCTTACGAGTTGTTGCGGACCGGCGTAGGGATAACGGGCGACAGCGCGCGATCGGGGAGCGGCGGGGCGATTGCGCTGCCCAACAACACCAGCCAGAACCAGTCGAACGTGGGGATTTTCCAGACTGAAAATCAAATTCAGATTTCTGCGTCCGGGCAACGCGTGACGTCGAACACTTACGAGATCGATGGCGTAACGGTCGACAGCCTGCTGCACGGCGGATCGACGATTGTGACGCCGAGCATCGAGTCGGTGGATCAGATCACGATTCTGGCGTCGAATTATGACGCGACGCTGGGGCGCGATGTGGGCGCGCATATTCTGACGGTCACCAAGTCGGGAACGAACACCTACCATGGCAGCGCGTTTTTCCAGTACGACGAGCCGGGGCTCAACGCGTATCAGCCGTATGGCGGACCCACCAGCACGCCGGGCGTGTTCGCCCCGCCCATCCGCGACGATCTGCAGCAGCGGGAGTGGGCGGGCAGCATCGGGGGACGCATTATCAAAGACAAACTGTTCTGGTTCGCCAGCTATGAGGCCGTCAAGAGCACACTGCAGTCGTTCAGCGAGACGTATGTGCCGACGCCGCAATGGTACGCGGGCCTGGCTGCAGCGCGGCCGAGCGGACTGGTGGCGGGCGTGGTGACGCCAGCGTCAGGACAGGCGGTGGTGCGGGCAGTCCTGCCGGGGGCGTGCAGCGCGCTGCAAACGGTGTGTGCGCCCGCAGGAACCGGGTTCGACATCGGATCGTTTGGCGGCGCGGATGGGCAATATCTGCCGAACGTAAACGCGAACGGCACGGCAGCGACCCCGAACCTCTACACCGGCGCGGGCCTCGATGGAGTTCCGGACGTTGAGTTCGCGCAGATCCAGACGCCAAGCCAGTATCGCGGCACGCAGTTCCACGGGCGCGGCGACTGGTACATCGGGCATCGCGATCAGATTTATGCGGGGTTCTTCACGCAGAAGCTGGACCAGTCATCGTTCGACTCGGCGGCAGGAGCGGCGCCGGATACGAACCTGCCATTCCGGCCCTTCAACCAGTCGGCTACGCCGGTATGGATTCACACCTTCGGAGCAACGCTGATCAACGAGCTGCGCGCCAACTACACGCGGTTTGCCGATAACCAGATCACCGATACGAAAGGGCTGGTGAATTGGGGTGTGCCGGGAATCTACGCGCAGAATTACGGGTTCGGTCAGATCCAGTTTACGCAGCTGGCTGCGCCGACCACGCCGTATATTGCGGCGGAAAACACGTATGAGATTCGCGACCTCGTCACCAAGGTGCTGGGGCCGATGTCGCTGCGCATGGGCGTGGTGATCCGGAAAGAGCAGGACGACGATAACGATTCGGGCCTCGCACGGCCGAACTACGCGTTCCAGGGAATCTGGGACCTGGCCAACGATGCGCCGCTGTATGAGGGGATCGGCGCGAATCCGAATACCGGCGGCGTGGGGAATGTGCAGCGGTATTTCCGGCGCAGCTACTACGCGGGATATGTGCAGGACGACTGGAAGGCGCGGCCCAACGCGACCATCAACCTCGGGGTGCGCTACGAGTACTTCGGCGGCCTGACGAACAAGGGATTCCCGATTAACAATATGGTGCTGGGCTCGGGAGCGGGGACGGAGATCATCAACTCAAAGCTGGCACTCACCGACACGCTATATCCGGGAACGCACGATGCGATTGCGCCGAAGGTCGGGATCGCGTGGACGCCGAAAGGGACCAACGACAAGATGGTGTTTCACGCGGGGGCGGGGGTTTCGTTCGACAATCTCGACGAAGAGCCGATTTCGCCGGCATATGAAAATGGGCCGGGGTATTTCGACTACGGTTTGTGCTGTGGCGGCCTGCAGGCGACCGCGCCGAACGCCACTGGCACGGGCATCATCTTTGAGTTCGGGTCGAGCGATTCGCCGTTCAGCTATGCGCCCAATCCCAACCTCGCCGTAGGAACGAATCCGACGACGGGAACGCCAAACGCATTCACTCCGCCGGGAGGAACACCGTCGACGCCGCAGGTGGAGACGTACAGCATTCTGCCCGGGATGCGGCAACCGACACTCTACACTTACTCGCTCGATAGCCAGTTAGCGCTGCCGTGGCAGGTTTCGGCGACGCTGGGATACCAGGGGGCGAGCGGATTCCATTTCCTGCGGCTGGTGGATCAGAACTTTTTGTATCCGCAGTCGAATGGGACATGCGCAACGGGAGGCACATGCACACCGGGCGTGAACCAAACGCCGTTTTATGCGGCCTACGTGCCGACAGGAGACGTGCACACCAGCTACAACGCGATGAACGCCTATCTGACCAAGCGGCTCCAGCACGGCGTCACCTTCAGCGCGGTCTATACGTGGTCGAAGAGCATGGACAATGCGTCGGAGGAGGGTCCGGGCTTCCAGAGCAACCAGACCGACCCGGCGAATCCGCGGGCGGAGTGGGGGCCGTCGGACTTCGATGTGCGCAACAAGTTCAACGCAGAGGGGACGTGGTCGCTGCCGGGTCCGGAGAAGAACAGCCTGATGAAGAACGTGTTGGGGAACTGGCAGCTGAACGGCATCTACACCTGGCACACGGGCTACCCATGGACGCCGGTGATCGGAGTGCCATCCGTGGCGCTGGTGAACGGCGCGGCACAGATTGCGCCGACGCGGCCGACGGGGTACAACGGTGCCGCGCTGAATCGCTGCGGAAACAGCAACTTCATCCATGGAGGGAATTTTCCGCAGGGCGGGGCCAACTACTTCACTTATGGAACTGCGGGGCCTCCGGGGGTGGGGAGGAATTCGTTCAACGGCCCGTGCTACAAGGATGTGGACATGAGCGCATCGAAGGACGTGAGCTTCAACCTTCACGATCATCCGGCGCTGATCCGGTTCCAGGCGAATTTTTACAACATTTTCAATCTGACGAACCTGCAGCCGATCACGTTTGGCAGCACCGAGGCGCTGATTTCTACGAACACGACGGCGGGCACGCACGTCATCAATCCGCTGTTTGGGTTGTCGCCGGGAGCGGACAACGGGAGGGTGATTGAATTTTTTGGGAGGATACAGTTCTGAGAAGCAGCCAGCAGCCAGCAGCCGGTAGCCGCTAGCAGCCAGGAGGACGTTCCGCGAGGAGCATCCTCTTTTTGTTTGGAGGAAAGGCTGCGCGGGACACGAATCGTGGCGCGTAGAGGATAATTCTCTTCGGAGAATTTTCGATGCGACGGATGGTTGTCTGTTTTGGCGGCGTTGTTGTTGTGCGGGGCAATGCGGCGCAGGGGTTTGCGCAGGAGAACAGCGCAGAGCCGGTGACGATTGTGGTGGATGCAAAGGCGCCCGGCACTCCGTTCCCGCATTTCTGGGAACAGATGTTTGGGTCGGGGCGCGCGAACTTGGCGATGCGGCAGAGCTATCGCAACGATCTGGACCGGGTGCGGAAGGCCACAGCGTTCCAGTATGTGCGCTTCCACGCGATCCTCGACGATGAGAACGGCGTCTACAGCGAAGATGCGCAGGGAAACCCGGTCTACAACTGGTCGTACGTTGACCAGATTTACGACGGGCTGCTCGATCATGAGATCCGGCCGTTTGTCGAGATCAGTTTTATGCCGAAGGCACTGGCACCGAACGCGCCGTATCACGCGTTCTGGTACAAGCCGATTCCTTCGCCGCCTGATAACTATGCAAAGTGGGACGCGCTGATCACAGCGTTCGCAAAGCATCTGGTGGATCGTTACGGGATCGATGAGGTGGCGAGTTGGTACTTCGAGGTGTGGAACGAGCCGAACATCGACTTCTGGATCGGAAAGCCGGCACAGGCGACGTACTTCGAGCTGTATGACCACACGGCGCGCGCGCTGAAGGCGGTCAGCGAGAAGATCCGCGTGGGTGGCCCGGCGACGGCGCAGGCAGCATGGGTGGGCGACATGATCGCGCACGCGACGCAGAACGACGTGCCGCTGGATTTTGTCTCGACGCACGTTTACGGGAACGACACGACCATGGATGTGTTCCACGACAACCGGCCGATTGCGCCGCACCAGATGGTATGCGCAGCGGTAGAAAAGGTGCACGAGGAGATTGCGAAATCGGCAAAGCCGCAGATGCCGCTGATCTGGAGTGAGTTCAATGCGACGTACATGAACGAGCAAAAGATCACGGATTCGATCTACATGGGGCCGTGGATGGCGGACACGATTTCAAAGTGTGATGGCAAGACGCTGATGATGTCGTACTGGAGCTTTTCCGACGTATTCGAAGAACAGGGCGTGGTGAAGACACCGTTCTACGGCGGGTATGGGCTGGTGGCGGAGGATGGGATTCCGAAGCCTGCGTATGACGTTTTTTTGCTGCTGCATGGCCTCGGCGATGAGCGGCTGCCGGCGCCGGTCGACGATGCGCTGGTGACGCGGCGCAACGATGGCACACTGGTGCTGGCGGCGTGGAATCTCGTCGAGCCCGGAGCGGGCGAGTTGGGGGCCGCGAACAAGACGGTGATTTTCGATCTGCAGGGACTGGACGTGGTGCGGACTCAGTCAAAGCATGTGCTGCCGGCGATCCAGATTGGTGAGAAGGCGTATGTGCGGCGCGTGGATGCGGCGCATGGCGACACCCTGGACGCGTGGAAGCGGATGGGCAGCCCGAAATATCCGACCCAGGATCAAATTCAGGATCTGCGCAAGGTTTCAGATTTAGGGCCACCGGAGGAGTTGCCGATCCACAATCATCGGCTGGTGCTGACGCTGCCGCCCATGGGGCTGGCGGTGGTTGAAATCAGATAGGGCGTGTTCCCAAAAAACGCACTGTGTCAGGGCACGGCGCTAAAGTTTGCGGGAAAATGCGTCGTTGTATCAGGGCACGAGTTCACTCGTGCCGCAACCGTATCAGAACGATTCGGGCTTTAGCCCCTGTGCTGTAACCGCCGAGATGCACAAACCATTTTTGAAACACGCGGTAGCAGGGTTAAACGTTACGGGCAACAGGCAATAGTGAAGAGGTTGAGATGAAGAAGGCTGGTCGGCTCTTGCTTTGTGGGTGTGGGTTGATGGTGGTGGCGATGCTGGCTGCGCCGAGTGCGTGGGCACAGGCGACGCCTGTGCGGGTGATGCTGCTGGATGGGCAGAGCGGCGGCCCGTATCACAACTGGCGGCTGACCACGCCGGTTCTGAAGAAGGAGCTGGAGGAGACGGGGCTGTTCGACGTCACAGTGGTCACGGCGCCGGAGTGGGGCGGAGACTTCAGCAGCTTCGCGCCGGATTTTTCGAAGTACGCCGCAGTGGTTTCGAATTACGACGCGCCCGACTGGCCGCAGAATCTGCAGACGCAGTTCGAGGATTATGTGCGGAAGGGTGGCGGCCTGGTGGTGGTGCACGCCGCGGACAATGCGTTTCCCCATTGGGCAGCGTGGAACGAGATGATCGGGATCGGCGGCTGGCGCGGGCGCGACGCCACCGCGGGGCCGATGTGGTATTTCCTCGATGGCAAGCTGGTTTCCGATCCGACGCCGGCTCCGGCGGGACATCACGGCGCGCGGTTGCCGTTCCAGGTGGAGACCCGCGACGAGGCGAGCCCGATCATGCGCGGATTGCCGCCAGTGTGGATGCACGCCGCCGACGAGCTGTACGGAATGCTGCGGGGTCCGGGAAAAAACATGACGGTCGTGGCGACCGCGTATTCCGATCCAAAGAACCAGGGCACCGGCCATGACGAGCCGATGGTGATGACGCTTCGGTATGGCCAGGGCCGCGTCTTCCACACACCGATGGGACACGATGTGGCGGCGTTGAGCTGCGTTGGGTTCATCACCATCTTGCAGCGGGGAACGGAATGGGCAGCGACGGGAAAGGTGACACAAAGGGTGCCGAAGAATTTTCCCACTGCGACGTCGACCAGCATGCGCGTGGATATTGAGGAGATGGATCCGGAGTTTCTGAAAGGCGCGTCGGATCCGATAAAAACGAGGCGGTAGGCAACAGGCAGTAGGCAGTAGAGAAGAGCCGGTAGCTATTCGCCTTCCTGAAACATTTCCAGCAAAACTTCGGCGGCCTGGTGCGCGTCGAAGCTGCGAAATTCTTTGGTCAGCTGCAGAGCCGTCGCCCTGGGCGCGAGGTTTTTGAGCGCGGCCAAAACCTGCTCCGACGGCATCTGCGGCGTGCCATGCCCGACCACGATGTAGTCGACGGGATGGACCTGGAGAAGGATCTTCGCGTCGGCGACAAGGCTGGCCGAGTGAACTTCGTAGCCGTGCTGCGTGAGCACCGCGCGAACGAACGCGCCGAGGTCGCGCGAGCGATCGACCACCAGCACGCGGCGGCCGGGCTGCCCTTGGCTGTCGGACGCAAGTGACTGGTGCAGGAACGAGACGACAACTTCCTGCTCGGTAGGTGAGCATGGGAGGACGTCGTTCAGCAGCGTGATTTCAAGCACCTCGGTGACAAAAGGAGGCGGAGCGGCGAGGCGCAGATCGCCGCCGCGCTTACTCAGGTTGGCGGAGTATCGGACGAGCAGGCCCATGCCGGAGCTGTCGAGTCGGGTAACGCCGCCAACGTTGACTACGATGCGACGGAACTCGCGGATGACGCGGTCGAAGGTGGCCTCGAGGGCGTTCAGTTCCTCGCCGTAAACGATGCGGCCGGTGCACTGGATGATGAAGACGGTGCCGCAAAAGCGCTCTTCAATCTGGAGTGACATGGGGTTCCGCTGGTGGACGCGGCCTGCGCGCCGGATGGATGCCAAGGTATCACAGCGGATCGCCGGGAACGGCAGTTCGGGCGGGTTCCTTTGGGCTATCCTCAAGGATATGGTTTCCCGATCGGTGCTCGCCGCAAGCTGTCTTGCGGCGATTTTTGGTGCTTCTTCTCTGGCGCAGTCCGCTCCTCCTTCCACGCAACAGAATTCCACCTCGACTCCGGTTGCCCCGGCGCAGACGACGCAGCCGAAACTGCAGCTGCAGGATTTGCCGCCGGATCCGCATACGCCGACTCCCGCCGAGCTGGAACAGCAGCGCCAGCAGCAGGTGCTGCAGGGGGCGTTGCGGCTGGCCTCCGTCGAGGCGCATTGGGGTCCGGAGATGGACAGCCCCGGAGTTTCGCTGGCCGTCACCGAGGTAAAGCGCACGAAGACGCCGGAGGGAGCAACGCAGATCACCTGGCAGATGACCGGGTCGGGATTTGCGCCGGTGACAAGCTGATGCTGGTGCGATGGCCGTTGAACTCCGAAGCGCAGACCGTGATGGGCGGTCTCAACGTGGATGCGAAGGGCGTGGTAGTTTGCGGAGCGTCCACCGCTGCCCGGAGTGGGCTGCCGGCAATTGCGCCGGGGTTGACCCGCGTCTCTCTCGCAGCCGCGGGATCGCAACAGACGCCGGGGCAAGCAGGAGGTGTGAGCGCACCCGCGCCGAATGTGAGCCCGACGCCTCCGGCGCCCGCCTTTCCGCCGGACTGCAGTGCGACTATGCAGCCGCACCAGCCCGTTGAGATTCAGGCGACGGTCGCCCCAGGCGAAGCCGTTCGCGTGGCACTGCTGACAATGGACCGGAAGCGCGGCGCTGCGGCGAGTACGATTCCGTTCCCGCTGGCCAATGTCGATAAGGGCTGCAGGCTGCAGGTGATCCTGGGCATGAAGAACGCGGCACTGGTCCTGATCGATGGCACAGGCTTCCCCGCCAACACGGCGCTGACGCTCGACGCCATCACCGGCGATACGACTCGTCCGCTGCATCTGAAGACCAGCGCCGAGGGCCGGATTATTTTCCCGCTGCTGGCCGGAGCGAAGGGGGAAACCTCGGGCGAGACAACGGTGCGCTTTGCAGGCGTCAACCGGCCGCCCACGCTGAATACGCCCACAGCAGCCGTGCCGCCAACTCCGGACTGCGCGCCGTCAGTGACCTACCACTGGGGCGAAGGGAGTTACAAGGCGGAATAACGCCGATTTATCGGCCTTATTCACGGTGCGCAGTTTTGCACGAGGAATATTCTTTCTTTCCGGTTGCGTTCCTGCGATACTTGATCGTGCCCGCCTGGTTTATCCAGCACACAATCCCAAATAAGGTGACGCAGAAATGTCCGCAAAGTACATTTTTGTGACCGGCGGAGTTGTGTCCAGCCTCGGCAAGGGTCTTGCCGCCGCCTCGATCGGCTGTCTCCTCGAAAGTCGTGGCCTCAAAGTCAACCTGATGAAGTTCGATCCGTATCTGAACGTCGATCCGGGGACGATGTCGCCGTTCCAGCATGGCGAGGTCTTCGTCACCGACGACGGCGCAGAGACCGACCTCGACCTCGGCCACTACGAACGCTTCACCCACGCCAAACTGTCCCGTGACAACAACTGGACGACGGGCCGAATCTACGAGCAGATCATCACCAAGGAGCGGCGCGGAGATTATCTCGGCAAGACCGTCCAGGTGATTCCACACGTCACCAACGAAATTCGCAACGCTATGCGCAAAGTGGCTGCGGAGGGCGACGTCACCATCGTGGAGATCGGCGGCACGGTGGGCGATATCGAGTCGCTGCCGTTTCTGGAAGCGATCCGCCAAGTGCGCCAGGAACTTGGGCGCGAGAACACGGTGTTTGTGCACGTGACCCTGGTCCCATGGATCGGCGCGGCGCAGGAGCTGAAAACAAAACCGACACAGCACTCGGTGAAAGAACTGCTGTCGATCGGAATCCAGCCGGACATCCTGCTGTGCCGCACGGACCGCCATCTCTCACGCGAAGTGAAGAGCAAGATTGCCCTCTTCTGCAACCTCGAAGATCAGGCTGTGATCACGGCGAAAGATGTGGAGTCAATCTATGAGGTTCCGCTGACGTTCGCGAAAGAAGGCGTGGACCGGCTCGCTCTGAAGTATCTGCACATGGAAACGCCGGAACCGGACCTGAGCAAATGGGAAGATCTCGTCCGGCGCTGTTACAACCCCGCCGATGAGGTTTCGATCGCGATTGCCGGGAAGTATGTAGAGTACGAGGATAGTTACAAATCGCTGAAAGAAGCGCTGGTGCACGGCGCGCTGAAGTACAACCTGAAGCTGAACGTGACGTGGATCGAGGCCGAGGGCCTGGAAGATCCAGGCTTCGAAGAACAGCTGCGCGGCTACGACGGGATCCTGGTTCCGGGCGGTTTCGGCAAACGTGGCATTGAAGGAATGCTGAATGCCATCCGTTACGCGCGCGAGAAGCAGGTGCCGTATTTCGGAATTTGCCTGGGGATGCAGACGGCGTGTGTCGAATACGCGCGCAATGTATGCGGGCTCGCGGGTGCGAATTCAAGCGAGTTCGACCCGGCGACGCCGCATCGCGTGATCTACAAGCTGCGCGAACTGACCGGCGTAGAGGAGATGGGCGGAACCATGCGTCTGGGCGCGTGGACCTGCCTGCTCGAGCCCGGATCGCTGGCGGCGAATTCCTACGGGAAGACGGAGATTTCAGAACGTCACCGTCACCGTTACGAATTCAACCGCGAATACGAAGCTCTGCTCACTGGAGCCGGACTGAACATTACCGGAACCACGCCGGACGGAACGTATGTGGAGATTGTGGAGATTCCCGGGCACCCGTTCTTCCTGGGCTGCCAGTTCCATCCGGAATTCAAATCGAAGCCGCTGGAGCCGCATCCGCTGTTCGCGAAGTTCATTGAGGCCAGCTACGCGAATCGGCTGAAGAGCCGGCGCGTGGCGGCGGAGCCGGCAGAACTGCCGAAGGTGACAGTCGGGCGGGAATAATGGAGCCCCACGGTGCGATCAAACCTCAGGGACTCACGATTCGCGTTATTAGGTCGGGGGCGACGGCGCGAAAGTGGCGCAGGTTGAGAGTGTAGATTTGTTTCGCTCCGCATTTCCGCGCACAGGCCAAGTGGAGTGCGTCATAGATGATGCCGCCGGAAAAGCCCCTCCTCGCCGCTCCCCGGAAGGCGTCCATATACTCTTCGGCGGTCAGATCGATTGGGGTCAGCCGCTGAAGAAAGGTTTCGACGGCGAGCACCGCATCCCCTGGGCGCAGGCGCAACGCCGGAGGCATGGCGGTAAGAGAGCTGTACAACTCAGCCAAAGTATGGACGCTGATTGCACTGTTCTTTCGAGCGCAACGATTCCATAATCTTCGACTGGCCCGGTGATGCTCGTGACTGACCTGAGCGACAGCGATGAGCACCGAGGTGTCCAGAAAGATCACGCAGTTTCCTCGTCCGGCTTAGGGCGAAGGTTGGTGAGTCCGCGTTCGAGCCGGCCTCCGGCAACGATGTCGTTCACCATTTCAGTCGTCAGGACGGGCCTGTCTGTCGTTGGCGAAGGAAGGATCAACGGGGTACCATCCTCGATGGTTAGGTGAGCCTCACGCACAGCGGGAGTAAGAGTAATCCGGTCACCGGAGCGCTGGATGTGAAGCGTCGTTCCGGCAACGAGATGCAACTCGTCGCGCACCTTTCTGGGTACGACGATCCGACCGGTCCGGTCGATGGTAACAAAGCTTCGCATAACGGCATTTTACCATTTCCGAAGGATTATTCCATTTTTGCCAATACCAACTTCTCTCCGTGGTCGGTGCATTGCACCGCGATCTCGACCTTCGGCGGATTCATCAATGTGTTGTGAATGAGACAGCGGTGTACCGCACGATCCACGCCTTCGCGATGGCGTTCTTCGCAGGCCAGCGGCAGATCCACTTCAATGCGGATGTGATCGAGCCGAGGTGGGTTGAGTACCTTTTCGGCGATAATACGGACCCGCGTGCCTTCGCTGGCCAGATTCTTCTGGCGCAGATATTCGGCGGCATAATATGCGGCACAGGAGCCGAGCGAAGCCAGAAACAACTCAGGCGGCGTCATGCCTTCGTCAAAACCACCATTCTCTTTTGGCTGATCGCTGGCGATGGTGTGCTGCCGAGCTTTGATCTCGAACTGAACCGCGCCCAGATGCTCGACGGTGACTTCCAACATGATGATTCTCCAGACTCAATGGTGAGCGCGGGGTCCCGGATTTCCTGTGACCGCGATCACTGACCCGCGCCAGCGATGAGCCTTATCTGGACAGTGGCGTCGCGCGCCGCCGCCCCCTCCCCCTGAAAGCTGTGGTCATGGAATATCTGAATCGTGCTGTGCTCGATGCTGTGGCGGCGGATGCCTTCCGCGCCCGGCAGCCGTACCCGTGGACGAATCTTGAAAACCCGCTTACGCCGCAGGGTTATGAAGCGCTGCGGCAGACCATGCCCGATACTTCGCAGGCCGACAAGCAGGTGGGGGTGAAGCGCGCGTACGGACAAGGGCCGCACAACCGCTTCCTGCTGCACTACCGGCCGGGGGTCGAGATCGCGCAGCCATGGAAGGAATTTCTTGCCGAGCTCGAGGGGCCCGTTTATCAGGATTTTCTGAAGCGCGTGCTGGGGCCACAGACCTTCATCCCCACCTTCGAGTGGTACTACGCATGGGAGGGGTGCGCCGTGTCTCCGCACTGCGACGCGGTGCGAAAGCTGGCAACACACATTTTCTATTTCAATACGGAGGCAGACTGGGACCCGAACTGGGGTGGCGAGATTCTGATCCTCGACAGCGAGCGGCGCTTCAAGGCGCATTCCGGACCATCGTTCGACGATCTGAAGGTGGCCGCGTCGCTGCGGCCCAGCGGCAATGGCAGTCTGTTGTTCCAGCGCACCCCGCACTCATGGCACGGCGTGCGGCCGCTGCAGTGCCCGCAGGGCAAGCTGCGCAAGCTGTTCATCGTGACCATTAACGTGCCGAGCTTCCAGGTTTGGTGGCGGCGGGTGCGCGGCAAGGACCCGGACGGCTTCAGGATCGAGGCGGCATAACGGCGAAGATTTCTGTGCGAAGCTGCATTGTTCGGCGGCGGGGAACTTTGCCCGCCGCCTTTCTTTGCGCGATGATCATCTAACCCGCATATGGCGACGGTTTCTTCACAACCCGGGCGGAAGCGATCCCGGCTGCTGCCCGCGATCCTGGTGGCCCTGCTGCTCGGCGTGGTGGCTGGCGCAGTGGTGTTGACGGTTTTTCTCCATGAGGCCAAGCGTGGCATCTGGGACCGCCTGGCCAGCGTGGTCAGCGCGCGCACGCTGCGCATCGATACATCGCAGCCAACGGTGGTGACGCAGATCCGAAGGCTTTCGCGCCTCGAGGCAGTGTCGTACACCATGGACAAAATGGTCGCCGGGGATCGCGAGGGGCGGATGCTTCCGGCGTTCCTGACCGGCGACAAAATCCTGCTTGAAGTGCACGGCGAGGCAGTCGCTGGAGTCGACCTGGGGCAACTGGGCCCGGACGACGTGCGGGTGAACGGCAAGAACGTGTGGGTGCATTTGCCGCCGGCGCAGATTTTTACCGTCGCGCTGGACGACCAGAAGACGCACGTGTATTCGCGGACGACAGGAATCCTGGTCCCCGTGGATCCGAGCCTCGAGGGAGAGGTGCGCGAGAATGCGGTGGAGAATTTGCGCGAGTCTGCACTGCAGGCGGGAATTCTGCCAAAGGCACAGCAGAACGCGTGTGCCACGGTCACGAAGCTGCTGCTGGGGTTGGGATTCGAGCAAGCCCAGTGCAACTGATGTCGGCAGGCTTTTCTGCACCCTGTACCCTGCACCCTGTACCCTGTCTTGGTGAGCGGCGAATTTGAGATTGGCCCGGTGCACGTGGGCGGCGGACGGCTGTTCCTGATTGCGGGGCCGTGCGTCATCGAAAGCGAGACGCATGTGCGCGCCATTGCCGATGCGATCCAGCGCATCGCCGCCGATCTCAAACTGCCGTACATCTTCAAGGCGTCTTACGACAAGGCGAACCGGACTTCCGTGAAGAGCTTTCGCGGACCGGGCCTGGTAGAAGGTACGGCGATTCTGCGCCGCCTGGCGGAAGCGACGGGGCTGCCGGTGCTGACTGACGTTCACGAGCCGGCGCACTGCGAGATTGCCGCAGAGGGCGCGGATGTTCTGCAGATTCCGGCATTTCTTTGCCGCCAAACCGATCTGCTCGTCGCCGCGGGTCGTACCGGGCGCGCGGTCAACGTAAAGAAGGGGCAATTCGTCGCGCCCTGGGATATGCGGCACGCCGTCGAGAAGATTGCGTCGACCGGGAACACGCGGGTGTTCCTGACCGAGCGCGGCGCCAGCTTCGGCTACAACAACCTCGTTGTCGATATGCGCTCGCTGGGCATCATGCGCGGCTTTGCACCGGTGGTCTTCGATGGAACACATTCGGTGCAGATCCCATCCGGAGCGAATGGCGTCTCCGGCGGGCAGCCCGAGTTCATCCCGCTGCTGACCCGGGCGGCGGTTGCGGCCGGCGTGGATGGGATTTTTCTCGAGGTCCATGACAATCCTGCCGAGGCAAAGTCGGATGGGGCCAATGCGCTCGATCTGAAGAACCTGAAGCTGCTGCTCGAAACACTGCTGGCGATTCACCAGGCCACAGGCGGCGTCCCCACCCCGGCCTGATTGCCGTCCCCGAGTTTTCGCGCGAAGCGCGGTATGCCTGGACGGCTAGTCCCGCGGAAAACCCAGGCGAAACGCTCTTCCCAGGCATGCGACAATAGCCTTGAACAAGACATGAATTCTCCAGCCGCAGTGGCGCCCCCGCCAGCGACCATTACGCCAGAAGTCCTGGCGCAGCACGGCATCACCCCGGACGAATATCGCCGCATTCAGAACGCTCTGGGCCGCACGCCGAGCCTGACCGAGCTGGGCATCTACAGCGTCATGTGGAGCGAGCACTGCTCCTACAAGTCATCCAAAGTCCATCTGCGCCGCCTGCCGACGAAGAGCGATCGCGTCGTGCAGGGACCAGGCGAGAACGCCGGAATCATCGACGTTGGCGACGGATGGGCTTGTGCCTTCAAAATTGAGTCGCACAATCATCCGTCCTACATCGAGCCCTATCAGGGCGCGGCCACCGGCGTGGGCGGAATTTTGCGCGACATTTTCACGATGGGCGCGCGTCCGCTCGCAGTAATGGACTCGCTGCGCTTCGGGCCGTTGCAACCGGAGCCCGGCACGCCGGAAGAATTGGTGCGCAGGAACCACTCCATCGTCGAAGGCGTAGTGGGCGGCATAGCCGGCTACGGAAACTGCTTTGGCGTGCCGAACCTCGGCGGCGAGACAAAGTTCGAGGCATGCTACTCGGGCAATCCACTGGTGAACGCGTTTGCGCTCGGCCTCGTGAAGCGCGACGAAATTTTCTACGCGAAGGCGTCGGGCCTGGGAAACCCAGTGATCTACGTCGGCGCACGCACCGGGCGCGACGGCATCCATGGCGCGACCATGGCCTCAGAGGAATTCAAAGAAGGCTCGGAACAGAAGCGGCCCAACGTGCAGATGGGCGACCCTTTCATGGAGAAGCTGCTGCTCGAAGCCTGTCTTGAGGCAATGAAGACGGGCGCGGTCGTCGGCATCCAGGACATGGGCGCCGCGGGCCTGACCTGCTCGACCTGCGAGATGGGCGCACGCGGCGGCGTGGGCATTGAAGTCGAACTGGATCGCGTACCCCAACGCGAAACCGGCATGACGGCCTACGACATTATGCTGAGCGAGAGCCAGGAGCGCATGCTTCTGGTCGCCGAGAAGGGCCGCGAGCGCGAGGTGCTCAGCGTTTTCGAGAAGTGGGGCCTCGAGGGTGTGATTGTCGGCACCGTGATCGGCGAGCCGCGGCTGCGCATCTTCCAGCACGGCGAACTGGTGGCGGATATTCCCAACCAGTCGCTCACCGACGATGCGCCGATCTATCACCGGCCGGTCGGAACGTGGGCGCGGCCCGACCAGATCAAAGTCCCGCTCGATCCGCCTCCGCACATCCTCGAAGAACTGAAGAAGCCACGCGATTACACCGCGGACCTGAAAAAGCTGCTGGCCTCGGCGAACATCTGCTCGAAGCGCTGGGTGTTTGAGCAATACGACTCCATGGTGCAGACGAACACCGTGCAGGGCCCAGGAGGCGAAGCGGGCGTGATGCGAATCAAGGGCTCGGGCACGCCAGGCCACGAGCGAGGCCTCGCGATGGCTCTCGCCGGAAACGGCCGCTGGTGCTACCTCGATCCCAAACTAGGCGCAATGCATGCGGTAGCCGAAGCCGCGCGCAAAGTAGCCTGCACAGGCGCGATCCCGGTGGCGGCAACGAACTGCCTCAACTTCGGCAATCCGGAAAAGCCGGAGATCATGGCGCAGCTTTCCGCGGCGATCGATGGCATCGCCGAAGCATGCACGGCGCTGGGAACCCCGATCACAGGCGGCAATGTTTCGCTCTACAACGAGACGAAGGGCGAAGGAATTTATCCGACGCCAGTGGTGGGTATGGTGGGGATTCTGGATGATGTGACCAAGGCGGTGCCGAGCAGCTTCCAATCGGGAGACGATCAGATTGTTCTCCTCATGGGTGCGACGGCGCTCGCGGAAAAGAGCCGAGAGGAGATCTCGATCGAGCTAGGCTCCACGGAATTCAGTAAAAACATCCTCCACAATTTATGGGGTAGAGTTCCGGGTCTGGACCTTCGTGACGAAGCAATGCTCCATCGAGTGCTGCAGCGCTGCGCCGCGGAGGGTCTGCTCAAGTCAGCAGCCGACATCTCTGATGGCGGCTTGGCAGTCACCCTTGCGCGTTCGGCAATTTCTTCCGGCATTGGCGCAACTCTGCTGTCGTCCAGCGCCAACCATGAGTTGCGAATTCTGTGGGACCTGTTTGGTGAACCGGCATCTGCAGTGATCGTCACTTGCAATGCTGAGAACTTTGAGGCGATCGAGGCAGTAATCGATGAAGAAGCACCGTCAGTGTTCGCGATGCATATTGGGAACACAGGTGGTCATCGAATGACGATTCCGTTTGACGACGAGCTGCTGGATGCGTCCATTGCGGACTTGCAAAATGCGTTCTCGACTGCTCTCGAATCCCATCTGGCTGAGGTGACTGCGTGAGCCGCCTCCTCTTCGAAGGTTTCCCCGGCCACGAATCCGCCTTTGTATCAGGGCACGACTTCGAGCCTGCCCTGAGCGGAGCGCCGCAGGCGCGCAGTCGAATGGATGCCGAAACTCCCGCCTTTGTATCAGGGCACGAGTTCACTCGTGCCGAAAAGTCGCCAGAAAAAACAGGGGCTTTAGCCCCTGTGGCACCTGCCGGCATCGACTCCGACCCCAAACTCCGCGAACACTGCGGCGTGGTAGCCATCCACGGCCACCCCGACGCCGCCCGCCAGGCCTATCTCGCCCTCTACGCCCTCCAGCATCGCGGACAGGAATCCGCCGGCATCGCCACCGCCGATGGCACCCACCTCTCCAACATCAAAGGCATGGGCCTGGTTTCGGAAATTTTCACCGACGACGTCATCGCGCGCCTCAAGGGCGACATGGCCATCGGGCACACGCGGTACTCGACGACGGGTGACTCAGCGCTGCTCAACGCGCAGCCCATAAGAGTCGAGTCAACCAAAGGCCTCATCGCCATCGCGCACAACGGCAACCTGGTCAACCTGGGCAATCTGCGCGTGCATCTTGAGCGCCAGGGCGCATTTTTCCAGACCACCAGCGACTCGGAAATCATTGTCCAGCTCATCGCGCACTCCCAGGCGACCACGCTCGTCGACGCCATTGCCGACTCGCTGCGCCAGGTCGAGGGGGCGTTCTCGATTGTGATGATGACGCGCGACCGCGTGTTTGCGGCGCGCGATCCAAACGGGTTCCGGCCGCTCTCCATGGGCCGCATCCATAACCCCGACGGGCCGGACACCGTGGTCTTCGCCTCCGAGACCTGCGCATTCGACCTGTTGCGCGCGAAGTACGAGCGCGACGTCCTGCCGGGCGAGCTGGTGATGGTGACCGGCGACGGGGTTACGTCGCGCCAGTACGCGCCACCGCAGCAGACCAGCTGCATCTTCGAGCATGTGTATTTCGCGCGGCCCGACAGCATGATCTTCGGGCGCTGGGTGCAGGAAAGCCGCGAGGAGATGGGCCGCCAGCTGGCGCGCGAGTCGCATGTCGACGCCGATCTGGTGGTTCCGGTGCCAGACTCGGGGGTGACCGCGGCGATTGGCTATGCGGCGGAAAGCGGCATTCCGTTTCGCTTCGGGCTCATCCGCAATCATTATGTGGGGCGGACGTTTATCGAGCCCGAGCAGCGCGTGCGCGACTTTGGTGTGAAGCTGAAACTGAACCCGGTTCGCAATCTGCTGGAGGGGCGCAGGATTATCCTGATCGACGACTCTATCATTCGCGGCACGACCAGCCGCAAGATTGTGCGCATGGTACGGCAGGCGGGCGCACGCGAGGTGCATCTGCGCATCAGCTGCCCGCCTACGATTTCGCCGTGCTTTTATGGCGTGGATACGCCGCGCAAATCGGAGTTGATTGCGGCCAACAACTCGATCGAAGAGATCCGGCGCTTCATCGAAGCCGACTCTCTGGCCTATTTGTCACTGGATGGGTTACGTAATGCGTGCGACGGCGGCGAGGGCAATCATTACTGCGTGGCCTGCTATACGGGCGAGTATCCGACGCAGTGGGTCGACGTCGAAGACATCTTGCCGGCCGCAGCGGTCGTTAGCTAAAGCGCGCGACCAGGCGCTCGCCTTAAATTTCCTCCGGCATTTCTCCGCGCAACCTCGATCTTCCGCATTGCTTCCCATACAGCAGAAGGGAGAAAGTTTCCATGCCAACGAAGAAAAAGTCATCAGGGAGAAAATACAGCCCGCAGGCAGGCAAGAAAGTAGAGCGCGCCATGCACGAGGAAAAGCGCGGAACGCTCAGGAGCGGACGCAGCGGGAAGAAGGTGACGAGCCGTAAACAGGCGATCGCTATTGGCCTCTCCGAAGCGCGGAAGGCGGGCGCGAAGGTTCCGAAGAAAAAGTCGGCGGCGAAAAAGTCCTCGTCAAAGAAGAGCAGCAGAAAATAGTCTCCGCGCACTCCAACAGAACAGCCCCGAGGCGCAGCAGCCGTCAGGTTCGGCCCGGATTTCCAGCAGGAAATTCGGGCCGCAGTTTTCGAGCGCGATGGTTCCTGCTACCTTCAATGCGTAGCCCTCATGTCAGCCATTTCTCCCGAGTTTTCCTCCCACAGGTTTGTTCGCGCGTGCCTGCGCCGGCCGGTCGATCGCACGCCGGTGTGGTTCCTCCGCCAGGCGGGCCGCTACATGCCGGAGTACATGGAGGTCCGCCGGCACCACTCGCTGATTGAGATTTGCAAGCGCCCGCAGCTGGCCGCGGAAGTGACCATCACCGCAGCGGAGAAACTGGATGTGGATGCGGCCATCATCTTTGCCGATCTGCTGCTGCCGCTGGAGGCGATGGGGCTTGATTTTGAGTTTCTGGCCGGCGAAGGCCCGGTGATCCATCATCCGATTCGCAATGCGGCCGCGGTGGATGCGCTGCTGACGACTCGCACTGCCAGTCTGGCCTACGTGGGCGAGGCCATCGAGCGCGTGGCCGCACACTTCAAAGGGCGGCTGGGGATGATTGGCTTCTGCGGCGCGCCGTTTACCCTCGCCAGCTACATGATCGAGGGCGGCGGATCGCGCAATTACATCGAGACGAAGAAGCTGATGTATCGCCAGCCGGATGCGTGGCGGAAACTCCTGGACAAGTTATGCGCGGTGCTGCGCGAATTTGCGAAGCAGCAGGTAGATGCCGGCGCGGATGTTATCCAGATTTTCGACAGCTGGGCCGGAGCGCTGGCCGTTCCGGATTATCGCGACTACGTGCTGCCCGCAGCGAGGACCCTGGTGCGCGATGTGCAGGCGCTGGGTGTTCCCGTGATTTATTTTGGCGTGGATACGGCGAGCCTGCTGCCGGCGATGCGCGAGACGGGCGCCGACGTCCTCGGGCTCGACTGGCGGACGCCACTCGGCCAGGCGTGGCGCGAACTCGACTACGCGTGCGCGGTGCAGGGGAATCTCGACCCCATCACGCTGTTTGCTGAGCCGGAGCTGATTCGCACACGCGTGTGGCAAATTCTCGACGAGGCAGCCGGACGGCCTGGACACATCTTCAATCTCGGCCACGGAATTGTGCCTGGGACGCCGGTTGAAAACGTGCAGGCGGTGGTGAAGTTCGTGCGCGAATACGTGCCGGAGGTGCGCCATGGCTAACGCGGTGCTGCTGCTCGCGCATGGAACGGCCGACTCGGTGGAAGAGATTCCGGAGTATCTGCTGCGCGTGACCGGCGGACGGCCACTGCCGGAGGCCGCAGTAGACGAAGTGAAGCACCGTTTCGCAGCGATTGGCGGCAGTCCGCTGACGCAGCTCACGCAGGAACAGGGAAGACTGCTCGCCGAAGAGCTCGGCCTGCCGGTCTACGTGGGCATGCGCAACTGGAAGCCGTATATCGCCGACGTAGTGCACCGGATGCGCGACGACGGCGTGACCCGGGCTGTGACGATTTGTCTGGCGCCACAAAACTCGCGGACCAGCGTTGGGCTGTACCGGAAGGCGGTGTTTGCAGCGGCCGAAGAAAAACTGGAGCTGAGTTTTGTGGAGCACTGGGCGGATCATCCGCTGCTCGCGGATGCTTTTGCCGAGCGGCTGCGCGCGACGCGAGCGACCCTGGGCCAGCAGACAGGCGCGCCGGTTCCGGTCTTATTTACGGCGCACAGCGTACCGGTGCGGACGGTCGAGCCGCAGCCTGGCAGTGACACGCCCGATCCCTATGCAGATCAGGCGCGGGGGACCGCAAGCCTCGTGGCCGAACGCGCGGGTCTCAGCGCCGGCGAGTGGTTCTTCGCCTTCCAGAGCCAGGGCTTGTCTGGCGGGCCGTGGCTGGGGCCGACTGTGGAAGACACGTTGACAGAGCTGCGCGATCGGGGCGTGACGAACCTGATTATCCAGCCCATCGGCTTTCTCTGCGATCACGTGGAGATTCTGTACGACATCGACATCGGATTTCGCCAGTACGCCGCGAAGCTGGGGATCACGGTGCGGCGGCCCGAGTCGCTGAACGATTCGCGGTTGCTGACGCTGGCGCTCGCCGACCTGGCGCGGAAGGGCCTTGCGCAGTAAAGGAGATTGCCCGCGCATCGCGCGGCTCTGGCGCGCATCAGAATACTCTGGGAACTATGAAGACCTGGCAAAAGCTTGTGCTCATTGTTCTGCCGGCGATTCTCATCGCAGCCATCGGCATCTGGCGCATCAACGTGGCACGCAACCGGCCGGTTGTGGTGCCCCGCGCGCAGGAGCGGCCTCTGACCAACGATGAAATGGTGCAGCCGCGCAAGCTCTACATCGACGACCTCAAGTCCGCGCGCGATCTTATTGGCAAGCCGGTATGGATCCAGGCCGGCTATGAGATGGACTACTACCCGTACAATGCGCGTCACGTGGACTTCGCGCATCACGCCGGCGTGTTGCCCAGCGTAGAGCGGCTCGACATTAAGGACATCGTCACAGAGAAAGTGCCGGCGAGCCTTGAAGATCGCATCGCGCACGGCGACAAGCAGGCCTTCGCGGTGTTCACCATGCCGGGCGACGAAAAAGAATATGCGACGCCCATCGGCACCATGCAGGGCACCGATTCGAGCTACTACTGCGACAACATTTTCTACTACGACGATCCGCACCAGATGTACAAATTCTGGCCGGCGGATGTGTGGCAGGCGATCGACGCTCACCAGCCGAAGCAGGGCATGAGCGAGCTTGAAGTGGCAATGGCGCTGGGTGTGATCCAGCAGTCCCAGTCCTCCGACTATGGCAATCGGATCGTCACCTACGACGCGGGCGGCAAACACTGGTCAGTGACCTTCGAGAACGACAAGGCCACTTCGGTCCAGCAGCAGCCGGGTGCGCCCGCGGCCTAAGCGTCGTCGGAGAACTGGATGGGCGGGCCGAGGAAGCGATTCCGCAGAAGAGCCAGCCAGCCGCCGATCAGCGACGATCCCTGGGCAGCGTAGGGATTCGGCGGGTAAGCACTCTGCGCGGTTCTTTGGGGTGCCTTGTTGCGGGCCGCCAACATGGTTGGCGGAGGCGCGGGCTCAGCGGGCGGCGTCACCGTGGCCAGCGCGCAGTGACGCAAATAGGCTGAAACCGTAAGGCCCAACAGCGAAGCCTGCTTCTCGATCCGCCGCTCCTCCGCAGTGGTAAAACGCGTGGTGATGCGTCGGGTGCGATCTGGCATGCCCTTCTTCGCGGCGGCGTCCGCGAGCCTGGGCTGCTGAATGGTGTTGGCCAACACCTGGCGGAACGGCGCAGGGCGAGGCTTTCGCCGTTTTGCTGCCGAGATGGAATCGCTTCGTCGCGCCGTGACGGCTTTGGTCGCTGTCCTGCGCGTGCCGGCGATAGCTGGCTTTGCGTGGATTGCCGCTTGAACCGCCTTTGCCGGTTTTACCTGCGGCCGGGAGCTGGCCGCGATGGATGCTCTCACGGGTGCGGCACGTGGTGCTGCGACTGCAGGGCGTTGGGCTGCGACTGCCGCGTTTTGCCTGGGAACCTTCGGCCTGGGCCTCGGCTTCGGCGCGATGGCACCAGCGGCACCAGCGGTTGCGGCGGAGGCGTCAGCGAGAAGCTCGCGAAATGCAGATGCGGCTGCCGTTTTTGGCGCAGGTGTGGGATTCTTCGCGGTAGGCGCTCGCGTCAATGAGGACGAGGCTGCAGAGGGCGAGGCTGTGACCGGTGCGGCAGCCGGCGGCGCCGGCCTGGTCTGCGTCGCGGAGTCGCTGTCCTCCCGGAACAAAATAGGCTGCAGTGGTTCGGGCGGCGGAGACGCCACGCGCGGTTCGGGCGCAGCCGCGCTCCTCAATGCCGCCAGCAGCTCGAGGCTCGGCACAAATGGCGGCTTTTTCTCTTGAACGGGCGCAACCTCTTTCACCGGCGGATCAGGAGCGGGCGAAGGCGACGAAGCCTGGCGTGCGGCGGTCTTTTTCCTGGGCGCTGCCGGTTTCCCATTCTGCGAGGCACGGCGATTGAGATGTTCGCGCATCGCCTCCTCATACGCAATCTCGCGTACTTCATCGGGCGGACCGCCGTTCCGTTGCGCACTTCCATTGCCGTTGGCGGCCGGCTTCCTCTCGGCCCAGCTATGAAAGCGGCTCAGAATGGAGTCGATGTCCTCAGGAACAGGTCCGGGCTGCATGCGAGGGTCCTCCAAAAACGAGGGTAAAAGCATGATGGAGGAATCGGAACAGGAAAGATGAGGGTTTACTCACACGCATTCCGACATTGGTAATCGGAGGCGACGAAATTTCCATTCTGGGAACGAACGTTACTTTTATCCAGTGTTGCGCAGGCCCGCGGCGATCCCGCTGATCGTCCCGGCGATGGCACGGTTGACGGCGTCGGTATCCTCGCCCGCGCGCTTGCGGCGCAGCAGATCCACCTGAATCAGGCTCATGGGGTCGACATATGGATTGCGCAGAACGATGGAACGGGCGAGGACTGGGTTCGACTCGAGCAACTCGCGCTGGCCGGTAATAGCGAGGACCGCGTCGCGCGTTCGCTCAAATTCCTGCCTCAGCATGCCGAAGACACGATCGCGCAGCGCGGCGTCGGGGACGAGCGAGGAATATAGCGAGGCGATGCCGAGGTCGGCCTTGGCGAGCGCCATCTCCACGTTGCGGACCACATCAATAAACAACGGAAAGTCCGTCATCTCGCGCAGCAGCGTTGCGCCGCCCGGTTTCTTCGCGAATTCAGCCAGTGCAAAGCCCACGCCGAACCACGCAGGGACCAGCAGCCGGCTCTGCGTCCAGCCAAAAACCCAGGGGATGGCCCGCAGGTTAGCGAAGCTGATCTGGCCAGGGCGGCGCGCGGGACGTGATCCAATGCGCGCGTGTTCCAGCTCTCCCACCGGCGTTGCGACCTCGAAATAGTGAAGCACCTCGGGGTCGGAGATGATGTGCTCCCGGTAGTAGCGGAACGAAATTTCCGAAAGCTCCGCGAAGGCGCTCTCCCACTCCGGGCGCAGCACGCCGGAGTAGCGGCCCCTGGGGAGCAGCGCGTTGGGGCGCGCCAGCGCGTCGAGCGAGGCGGCGATCATCAACTCCAGGTTGCGCTCGGCCAGCACCACGTCGGAGTATTTCCAGTTCAGAACTTCGCCCTGTTCGGTGATGCGAATCTCACCGTCGAAGGCGCCGATGGGCTGCGCGAAGATGGCGCGATGCGTGGGCCCGCCGCCGCGTCCTACGGTACCGCCCCGCCCGTGAAAGAGCCGCAGCCGGATGCCGCAGTCGTGAGCGACCTCGTGCAGGGCGCGATGCGCGCAGAAAATTTCCCAGGTGCTGGTCAGCATCCCTCCGTCCTTATTAGAGTCGGAGTAGCCGAGCATCACTTCCTGCGTGTTGTTCCACGAGGCGAGCAGCTTGCCGTATCCAGGCGACGACCACAGCTCGCGGCAGATGCCCGGCGCGTTGCGCAGATCCTCGATCGACTCGAACAGTGGAACCGGCATCAGGCCCGGGTCACCGCAATGCTCATCGCCCGAGCCCGCGACCTCCACGCCACCCAGCCGCGCCAGCCAAACAACAGCAGTCACGTCGTCGACCGAAGATGCGCCGCTGACAATGTAGTGCCGGATCGCCTCCGGACTGCAGCCTCGTTTGATTTCGCCGATGGCGCGGAAGGTTTCAATCACGTCGCGCGTCTCGGGGCTCAGCGCTTCAGGAGCGGTAGCGCCGTTCTGCGCGCACCACGCCGAGGATTCTTCGAGCGCTTTGCGATGAATGCGCGCGTGCTGCCGAATGTCGAGCGTGTGCAGGTGCAGCCCGAAGGTGCGGACCATCAACAACAGTGGATCGATCAGCGTCTCCGCAAGACGAATGCCGCGATTAGCGGCAAGACTGCGGCGGACGATGCTCAGGTCCTCGAAAAAATCGCGCGAAGAGCAGTAAGGCGAAAGCCCGGCCAGCGCCGATTCCAGCAGCTCCGGATCAGAATCTGCCTTGCCCGCGGTGCGGCGAATCCGCGCGCGCACGCACACCAGGTAGCGGCGGTAGGTTTCAAACTCGAAGCGCGTACCGAAAGCTTCAGCGCTGGTGTGCAACTCGGCCTGGAAACCGCGCAGGCGCTCCAGCAGCTCTTCGCTGACCGGCAGCTGCAACTCGGATGTGGTGAGCAGATCGATAGCCTGCTGCAGGCGCTCGTCGTAGTACTCGAGCAGCCGAGTGCGCGCGGCAAAGATCGCCTGGCGCGTGACCTCTGGCGTGACAAACGGATTGCCATCGCGATCGCCACCGATCCACGAGCCAAATGCCAGCAGCAGCGGCAACTCCCCCAGCTCCAGCGAAAGGCCATACTCGCTCTTCAGCGCCCCGGCCACTTCCTCGTAGAGCCCCGGCAGCGTTTCGAAGATGGAGACGTCGTAGTAGTCGAGACCCATGCGGATTTCATCGGTGACCTCGGGCTGGCGGCTGCGCACTTCATCGGTCTGCCACAGCGCCGTGATCTCCGCGGTCAGCGCTTCTTCCAGCGCAGCCAGCTCTTCGTCAGGAACCGGGATGCGGTCCAGCTTCTCAAGGAATTCGCTCATCCGGCGCCGCTTCATCAGCACGCTGCGTCGCGCGATCTCCGTCGGATGCGCCGTGAATACAGGTACGACGAGGATGCGCCGAAGCCAGTCGAGTGCCTTCTCCGCGGAGATGCCGGCTTCGCGCATCGCTCGCAAAGTTCCGCGCAGCTCGCCGCGCTGCGCTTCGCGTTTCGAATCGTCGCCCGTGATCTGCACCGAAAGACGGCGCCGTTTCCTATGATTGGTCTCAGCCAGGTTGATCAGCTCGAAGTAAAACGCAAACGCCCGGCTCAGCCGCTCGGCCTGTTCCACCGGCATCGCGCTGATGGCCAGCACCGCCATCTGCATCAGGTTTTCGGCCTCGCGGATTTTCCCTTTCGACTGCAATTCGCGTCGGCGTATAGCGGACTGTCGCAGCTCCTCGACCTTTTCGTACAGCTTTTCCCCTGCCTGCTCGCGCAGCACGCGCCCCAGCAGCAGCCCCAGCGAGCGCACGTCGCGCCGCAGCGGAGCGTCCTTCAAATCGCCGGTGCGTGCCTCCAGCTCGGCCAGGCGCTCCGTCCAGCTCTCGGGTTTCCACAAAGACGCCATCTGTCTCTGATTAAATCAGACGCGCCGTGCGGCCGGACCTTTGGCGTATGATCCTTGCGTTATGAGGAGATTGTTTTCAGCTCTCGTTCTTTTTGCAGCCGCCGCTGCGCCCGTCTTTGCGCAGGTTCAAAAATCACCGAAGCCCGAAGAGACCGAGGTCTGGACGCCTGTGCCGCCGGTCGTGACGCCCGGAGCCACCAACTCCGCCCCGCCCTCCGACGCCATCATCCTCTTCGACGGCAAGAACGAAGATGAGTGGGTTTCGGCGCAGGATCACACTCCGGCGAAGTGGCTCGTTGGCGACGGCATTCTCACGGTGGCCAAGTCAACAGGCAACATCGAAACGAAGCGGACCTTCAAGGACTACCAGCTCCACATTGAGTGGCGCATCCCGGAAAACATTACCGGCTCGAGCCAGGCGCGCGGCAACAGCGGCGTCTTTCTGGCCTCGCTCGGACCCGGCGATGCAGGCTACGAGCTGCAGGTGCTCGACTCCTACAACAACGCGACCTACGTCAACGGCATGGCCGGCAGCCTCTACAAGCAGGCAATTCCGCTCGCCAATGCCGCGCGCAAGCCCGGCGAGTGGCAGAGCTACGACGTTGTATGGACCGCGCCCCGTTTCCATTCCGACGGCACGCTCGACACGCCGGCCTACGCAACCGTCTTCTGGAATGGCGTGCTGGTCGAGGATCACTTTCAGCTAAAGGGCCAGACGCTCTACATCGGCCAGCCCTTCTACAAGGCCTACGACCGCGCCCCCATCAAACTCCAGGCGCACGGCGACAAAAGCGAACCCATCAGCTTCCGGAATATTTGGGTGAGAGAAATTCCCTAAAGACAGGGAATAGCCAGTAGCCAATAGGAGAGCTAGCCGGCTACTCCCTACTCCCTACTCCCTACTCCCTACTCCCTACTCCCTACCCCCTACTCCCTACTCCCTACTCCCTGATCCTCATCCCCTCCGGATCCCACTTCACAATTGCGCCGCGCTCGTAGCTGAGGTTGCTGAGCAGCGCCGCGCCGGCCGCTCGATAGCCAAAAACAGCATCTTCGACCACAGGCTGCCGCGACCGCACCGAAGCGAAGAAATTCTTAAAGTGGTCGTAGCTGTCGCTGTAGTCGCGTGGAACCACGTAGCGATCCAGGCCAACCCGAGTCGGCGTGGTTGGCTCGACCAGAGGATATTTCTGCCGATAAGTCTCGGTGATCTGTTTCTGCATCGCCTCGGTGAAGCTGCCGATCATCAGCCCAGGCTCCTTCTCGCGCGGCACGCGATTCACGATGAGGCTGTTGCCCGCGATCTCCATCGTCCCCTCAGAGCCGGCGAAAAGGAAGCCCTCGCCCTCCGCCCCGCCATCCACAAAGTTCACCCGCAGCGCAAGGTTCCAGCCCTCCGGATAGTCGAAGAGCCCGAGCAGCACGTCCGGCACATCGCGCCCATCCTTCCAGAAGCGCAACCCGCCGGTTGCCATCGCACGCGTAGGCCCGTGCACCCCGGTGATGAAGTGCGTGCCGCTGAAGAGATGCACAAACAGGTCGCCCGCCACGCCGCTGCCGTAGGCCTTCCACTTGCGCCACTGGAAGAAGTGCTCAGCGTTGAAGGGAATCTTCGGCGCGGTGCCGAGAAACCGCGGCCAGTCGCAGGTTTCCGTCGACGCATCCGGCGGCACGGTGTAGTTCCACGCGCCAATCGACGAGTTGCGGTCCCAGAAAGCCGTGACCATGTTGAGCTGCCCGATGGCACCCGAGGCCAGCAGCTCTTTGGCCTTGGCATACAGAATGTTGCTAACGCGCTGGCTGCCAATCTGCAGAATTCGCTTCGTCGTCCGCGCCGTCTCGATCATCGCCGGGCCGTCCGAATAGAGATGGATCATCGGCTTCTCGCAATAAACGTCCTTGCCCGCGTTCATGGCGTCGATCGAAGCCTGTTTATGCCAGTGGTCCGGCGTCCCGATGATGACCGCGTCGATGTCCTTGCGGTCGAGAATCTCGCGATAGTCGCGCGTGGTCAGGATGTCCGCGCCCCACAGTTCCTTGCAATGCGCGAGGCGATTGTCGTAGCAGTCGGCAGCGGCCACAACTTTAACGCCCGGAACCGATGCGGCAACCTTCGTGTCGTACTGGCCCTGCCCGCCCGCGCCGATCAGCGCAATCTGAATATGGTCATTCGCAGCGACAGGTTGCTGCGCCTCATCCTGCGCTGGCTTCAGCAGTATTCCCGCCGCACCAGGTTCGACCATCGCACGCAACCGTGCCGCCATCAACTCCGCCGTCGTTGCCGTTCCCGCCACTTTCAGAAAGTTTCTGCGATTCACCGCGCGCCCCCGAAACCTGAACTCTTGTGCCCCTGCCACGATAATTCTTTTCGGGCTACTCTGCCCATTCAGCCACGCGCAGCGCAAAGAAATCTCTGATTCAGCTTCCGTCCTGATTCAGCCTCTGTTTTGAAGGGGCACAGCTTCACCGCTTGCGGAAAATGCCACACAAACCGCTTTTGTATCAGGGCACGACTTCAGTCGTGCCGTAAAGTTCCGACGAATGTGTTCCGGCTTTAGCCGCTGAGGGAAGACGTCTATCATCGATACGCCATGGCCACTGAAGGCCAATTCGCAACCTACCCAAGCCTGCGCGGCCGCGTCGTCGTCGTCACCGGCGGCGCCAGCGGCATCGGCGCCGCCATGGTCGAGGCCTTCGTGGCCAACGGTGCCCAGGTCGCCTTTCTCGATCTCCAGAAAGAAGCCGGCGAGAAGCTGGCTGCACAACTCAGCACCACCGGAACCACCCCACCCCTGTTCAAGCCCTGCGACCTCACCGACATCGCCGCACTCCAGGCTGCGGTCGCGCACATCGTCGAAGATCTCGGCCCCATAGAAGTCCTGGTCAACAACGCCGGCAACGACACCCGCCACACCCTCGAAGAAGTCACGCCGGAATTCTGGGATCGCACCATCGCGCAGAATCTGAAGCATCAGTTCTTCATGGCCCAGGCCGTCATTCCCGGCATGCGCGCGGCGCGCCGTGGATCGATCATCAATATGAGTTCCATCGCCTGGGTCATCCCTTCGACCAACGTGCCGGTCTACGTCACGGCCAAGGCGGGCATCGTCGGCATGACGCGAACCCTCGCGCACGAGCTGGGCAAGGACAACATCCGCGTCAACGCCATCCTGCCCGGAGCCATCCTCACCGAACGCCAGCGCCGCCTCTGGCTTACGCCGGAGTACGAGGCGGAGATCCTCGGCCGCCAGGCGATCAAACGCCTCATCCTCCCTGAAGAAGTGGCGCGCCTCGCGCTCTTCCTTGCCGCCGACGACAGTGCCGCCATCACCAACCAGAGCTGCGTCATCGACGGCGGCTGGGTCTAGATACAATCGGCGGATGCTCGTTCTCTCTCGCCTCGCCGCGTTCCCGCTGCTCACCTTCGTCCTCGCCGCACACGCACAACTCCCCAGCGAAATTACCCGCATCGCGGCCGAGGCTCACGGGCGCGTCGGCGTAGCCTGTTCGCTGCCCGGCAAGTCCCTCACCTGCGATCTCCACGCGGCGGACGCGTTCCCGATGCAGTCGGTCTACAAGCTGCCCATCACCATGGCCGCGCTTCATGCCGTCGAGCAGGGAAAACTCCGCCTCGACCAACAGGTGCGCTTTCTGCCCAGTGACCTCATCTCCCCCGACCAGTACAGCCCCCTCCGCGATGCGCATCCCCACGGCAACGCCGATGTTCCGGTCGAAGAACTGATGCGTCTGGCCATCACCGAGAGCGATGGCGTCGCCTCCGACATCATGATCCGAATCCTGGGCGGCCCAGCGGCAGTCGATGAATATGTCCGCAGCCTCGGCATCCACGGCATTCACATCGTCGATACAGAAAAGACGCTGGGCCGCGACGTGAGCCTCGAAGACCGCGACACCGCCGAGCCTCGCGCAATGGTGGCCCTGTTGCGTCTCCTCGCCGACCATTCGCCGCTCTCGCCCGAGCACACGCAGTTGCTGCTGGGCTTGATGGCCTCCACCCATACCGGCGACCGGCGCATCCGCGCGCTCCTCCCGCCCGGCACGCAGGTTGCCGACAAAACAGGAACCTCGGGCACCAGCCGCAACTTCACCAACGCAACCAACGACGTCGGCCTCATCACGCTGCCCAATGGCCAACGGCTGGCGCTGGCAATCCTGGTAGCAGACTCGGCCGCCCCGGAGGCGACGCGAGAGCGAGTCATCGCGGAGATAGCGCGAGCCGTCTACGCGGCCGCAGTCCGATAAACAGGATCTATCGCGCTGCCGGCCGTGCGAAGAAATCGACCAAATTCCCATCCGGATCGCGGAAGTAGACAGAGCGCGTGCCCCAGGGTTGCGTGGTTGGCGGCTTCACCCATGTCTTCACCCGGCTCTGCAGCCGGCGATATTCACCGTCAACGTCCCTGACTCGAAACTCGAGCACCAGGCTGCGGTTGCTGCTGGCAATGGCCGAACCCGGAATGTAATTCTCCTGGGCTTTCGCAGAGAAGATGGCCAGGACGCCCGCGCCGGTGTGAAATTCCGCATAGTCTTTGCCGGTCCGCTCCGCTTTCATCTGCAGGACAGGCTCATAAAACGCAACCAGCCGATCGACATCATTCGTGATGAGGCAGGTATTGATCAGAATCGGAGCTGACGGCTGTGCGTCACACTGAACCTGGACGCCGGTCCAAACACAGAAAAACGCCAGCAATCCGGTCAGCAGCGCGATGAGCCTGGGTCGCATCGTCGTCACCTCGCCTTGGTCAGAAATCGCTGATGCAGAGACTGTCCTACGTTCATTTCGTTGCGGGGAGCACCAGCTTATCTGCCCCAGGTGCATTCCAATTGAATTCGCTTCCCCTTCCCCGTAAACTTGCTATAGGGGCGAACTATGCTCAGGCTCACCAAAAAAGCCGACTACGGCCTGATGGCCCTCAAGTATCTCGCCGAGAACGGTGACCGTACCTCGGTGAGTGCCAAGGACATCGCTGAGGCCTACCATATCCCGCCGCAGCTGCTGGCCAAGATCCTGCAGCGCCTCGCGAAGGTGGGCATCCTGCGCTCCCACGCCGGCATGAATGGCGGCTATTCGCTGCTCAAAAACTCGCGCGAAATCTCGGCCTTCGAGGTCATCCACGCCATCGACGGGCCGCTCTTCATCACCTCCTGCGGCCCCAGCCACAACGGATGCGACCTCACCGACAGCTGCACCATCAAAGAACCGCTGGCCCGGGTCAATGATTCCATCTCCGGCCTGCTGCAGAGCATCAGCATTGCCGACCTGGTCGAAAGAAGTACCGAAGTTACGGTGAAGCGAAGCCCAGGCCAGGAACTGGTGACCATCCAGCTGTAAGCTCGAAGCAGGGCCGCGTGAAAACGCGCATCGGACCGAACATGCAGCTTCCCATCTATATGGATAACCACGCCACCACGCGGCTGGACCCGCGCGTGCTGGAAGCCATGATGCCCTACCTGACCGACGCCTACGGCAATGCAGCGAGCCGCAGCCATGGATTTGGCTGGGCCGCCGAGCAGGCCGTCGAAACCGCGCGCGCGCAGGTGGCGAAACTGATTGGCGCAACGGCGCGCGAGATCGTCTTCACTTCGGGCGCTACGGAAAGCAACAACCTCGCCATCACCGGCGCAGTCGACGCAAAAGGCGGACCTGCGCACCTGGTGACCCAGACGACGGAACACAGAGCGGTCCTCGACCCCTGCGCCTGGCTCGAAAAACGTGGCTGCCGCGTCACCGTGCTGCCCGTGGACGCCGAGGGCCGGGTCCGCATCGAAGACCTGCAGCGCATTCTCGAGGGCGACGAGAAACCGCTGCTGGTAAGCATTCTGACCGCAAACAACGAAATCGGCACCCTGCAGCCGATCGGCGAAATCGGCGCGCTCTGCCACAAGCGCGGCGTGCTCTTCCATACCGATGCAGCACAGGCCGCAGGCAAAGTTCCAGTCGATGTGAACCGCAGCCACATCGACCTGCTGTCGATTTCCGGCCACAAGATTTACGGGCCGAAAGGCATTGGCGCGTTGTACGTGCGCCGCAGCAACCCTCGCGTGCAGCTGGTGGAGCAAATGCACGGCGGCGGCCACGAGAAAGGCCTGCGCTCCGGAACCCTGAACGTCCCAGGAATCGTCGGCCTCGGTGCAGCCTGCGAGCTCGCCGGCGCGGAAATGGAACAGGAATCAACGCGGCTCACTGCGTTGCGCGATCGGCTGCAGGCGAAGCTGGTCGCAGGCCTCGACCGCGTGCGCGTCAACGGATCGCAGCAGCATCGCCTGCCCGGCAATCTCAACATGACCTTCGAGGGCGTCGACAGCGAAACGCTGATGATGGGCGTCAAGGAAGTCGCGCTCTCCAGCGGCTCGGCCTGCACCTCGGCGAAAATTGAGCCCTCGCATGTCCTCCGCGCGCTGGGCCTCGACGAAGAAGCCGCGCACAGCTCCATCCGTTTCGGTTTGGGCCGCTTCAACACCGAAGAAGAAGTGGACTACGCAGCCGACCACATCATTAACGTCGTCCGCAAGCTCCGCGAGCTCTCGCCGGCCTTCGCCGACATCACGTAGTGTAGGATTTTCGCCATGCACGAAAGGCATCTGCGAATCTGCGTAGTCGCAATCGCGGCTACCCTCCTGCATCTTCCCGCGTACGCACAACAAAGCCACTGGGCATCGGCCGACGATAAGACCGCGCAGTACATCATCGAGCAGGAACGCAAGTGGGCTGAGGGTGTCTGCGTCAATAATGGCGTCGTGGCCGGTCTCCTTGCCGACGACTTCGAGGGAACGTCGACGCAGGGTGCGCGCTTCACGAAAGCCGATGAGCTACGAGACGAGAAAGGCCCACGCATCGCCCACGACTGCGGACTCGATGAGACCAGGGTGCGTTTTTTCGGAGACAGCCTTGCCCTCGTCTACGGCAGCGAACACGCCATTGGTAAAGATAAGTCGCAGCCGACCGCAAAAGTCTGTCAGATTTGGACCGACACCTGGCTGAAGCGCAGCGGTCGATGGCAGATCGTAGCCTCGCAGGATATTCGCGTGCCATGCAAATAGCGTTTTCCGCACGCTACTCCGCTTCCAGAATCACGCACTTCAGATACTCCGTCTCCGGAATATTCAACACCACAGGGTGATCCGCCGCGGCGCCCCGAATTTCGAGCACACGCACTCGCCGTCGCGCATCGCCCGCCGCAGCCCGCAGCGTCTCCATCAACTCGCCGAGCGAAACATGATGCGAGCACGAACAGGTGATCAGCCGTCCACCCGGCCGCAGCATCTTCAGCGCGCGCAGGTTCAGCTCCCGATAGCCGCGCAGCGCCCCTTCCACCGCGCGCTTCGTCTTCGCGAAGGCTGGCGGATCCAGCACGATGGTGTCATAGACCGTGCCCGCGTCGCTCCAGTCACGCAGCAGCTTAAATGCGTCAGCTTCGATCCAGTCCACCTCCGAACCTCCCAGGGCCCCACGGTTCATCTCCAGATTCTGCTCGGCAACCTCCAGCGCCGCACGCGAAACATCGACGCCGGTAACGCGCGGGCAAACCCGCGCCAGATGCAGCGCAAATCCCCCCTGATAAGTGCACACATCAAGCGCCTCTCCAGTCGCGTAGCGGGCAGCCGCCGCGTAGTTCTCGCGCTGATCAAGGAACGCACCCGTCTTCTGCCCGCTGGTCGCGTCAAAATGAAAACTCAGTCCGTTCAGCCGAAATACCGTCTTCGTGACCGGATTTTTGGCGTCGCGCGCGAACAGGGTCGCCGAAGCCGGCACGCTCAACTGCTCCAGCTCGCGGATGCGCGGGTCCTCGCGCTCCAAAATCGTTTCTGAATCAAAAGCCTCCCGAATCGTCTTCGCCACAACACCCCGCACCGCATCGTTGTCGAGCGCTTTGTGGCGCAACTGAACGATCACGAGCTCCGCATATTTGTCGACCGTGATGCCGGGCAGCTCATCCGCTTCGCTGAACACAAGCCGGCAGGCATTGTTGTCCGCATCCAGCAGCGGCGTTCGTCGCGCGATGGCAGCTTCGAGCCGCGTACGCACCAAGTCGAGCCAGCCCGATCCTTCAGCCAGTAATTCCTGCGAGACCAGACGCAGCGCTATCTCCGACGTCGGACTGTAGAGGCCGGTTCCCAGCAGCAAACCGCGGCGGTCCGACACCGGTACAAGGCCAGCAACCATCTGCTCCGGCGCTTCTTCAATATCGGACCGATAGACCCACACATGTCCTCCGCGCAGGCGATCCGCCGCACGCCGCGAGATTCGAATGGCTCCGCTCAATTCCGGCGTCTTGTCCGCGTGCCCCGGCAAATTTCCCGCTTCCCCCTCAGTTTCCTCCGCTTGTGGCATATTTCGGACGCCGGCCGCAGGCCCTTTTCGGTTAGCTTGTTTCTTGCGGGATGGTTCGCGGCTGGTGGGAGTCGGCATCAGAGTTCGGAAAAGGCTCGATCGAAACGGCAGCCAATTGGCCGCCGGACCGAATCCCCATCTTCGCACAAGGGGAAAGGAGCGTACTTGACCCGGGCTCCGCGGCACGCAGCTTTGTTGCTTCTGTTCCCGCTCTTTGTGGCGGGCATGGCGCGCGCCCAAACCTCCGGTGCCCAACCCACCGCGCCCGCGCCCGATGCGCAAGCCGGACACGCAGCCAACTCCCCCACGCCCCCGGAGCAGGCCCCGCATGCCGCGCCGGCTCCGGCAACCCACACCGCAGGCAATTCCGCACCCGCGGCGAGTACCGCATCGCCCGCGCCCCCCACCCCTCCGCCCGTTCCGGTAAAGACCGAAACCGGCCACATCGACGGAGCGTCCTTCCGCATCGATATCCCGAAGAACTGGAATCGCGGTCTGGTCCTCTACTTCCACGGCTACCAGCCCACCCCGCAAATCTTCGACCCTAAATACCCGCCCACCCGCGTCCTCCAGGAGATTCTCAATCGCGGCTACGCGGTTGCGCGCTCCGGTTACGCGGTTGGCGGATGGGCCGTTCCCCAGGCGGCCACCGAAACCGACGCTCTGCGCCGCTATTTCCGGAAGAAGTACGGCGCGCCCCACGAGACTTTCCTCATGGGCCACTCCATGGGCGGCCTGCTCACGTTAATGGCGCTCGAAACCGATCCGAAAGGTTACGCCGGCGGCCTGGCTGTCTGCGCTGTGCTCGCTCCCGCCGACCTCGTCATGCAGCGGGCCTTCGCCAACCGCGTCGCCTTCGACGCCTTCTTTCCCGGAGTCCTCCCCGATGTCGACCACGTTCCCCCGACCTTCGCCATGAACGACATTCCCACCATCACCAACGTCCAGAAAGCTCTCGACGCCAACCCCGAGCAGGGATCCCTGGTCCGCCAGCTCGCTAATATCCATACCAACCGCGGCCTGGCCGACGTGCTGGTCTTCAACACCTTCGTGATTGAAGACCTCCGCCTCAAGTCCGGAGGCAATCCCTTCGATAACCGCAACCTCGTCTATACCGGAACCGACAACGACCCGCTCCTCAACCAGCGCGTGCATCGCTACGCAGCCGATCCCAACGCCTACCGCTTCCTCGCGGACTGGTACTCGCCCACCGGCAACCTGCGCCGCAAGCTGCTGGAAGTCCACACCATCTACGACCCGCTGGTGCCGGCCTCGACCACCGGCTGGTACAACGAGCTGACCCGGCGCGTGGGCACCGGCGATCAGTTCGTGGAACAGTACGTCGACCGCGACGGCCACTGCAACGTCACCGCCGACCAAACCGGCGTCGCCTTTGACGAACTCCTCGCCTGGGTGCACGAAAACAAGCGCCCCACCCCGGGCCTGCTCCCCGGCAGTCCTCCCCCGCCAGAAAAAACCCCACCCAAACCAAAGAACCCAGGCAAGCCGGAGTGAATCGTCTAAGCTGAAACAAGACCACCATGACAGAGAAATCAGACCGATCGAAACCGGCCAAAGCACCCGCCGTCTGCGCTTCCCGTGTGAAGTCTGCTGACCAGGCAAGGGCAGAGCTCGAGAAGCGTGGCATAACAGAAGACGACGTCGTCGACGCGGTCCGCTGGGCCCGTGCGTTTCCCGACCGCCACGCCTGAGCCCCGGTGCCCGGTGCCCTATGCCCGGTGCTCTGCCGTTGTCACCACTTCCGCCTATAATGGATCATGGCGAGTGTCCAGCCCACCACGCTCCAGGTTGAGCGGGCTTCCGACCTGTTCCGGGAGAAGTTCGGCCGCCTCGTGGACACCGTCCGCGCCAACCGCCCCACCGACGACATCAACATCATCCGCCAGGCCTGGCAGTTCTGCCTTGAGCACCACAATGGACAGCTCCGCGCCTCCGGCGAGCCCTACGTCCTGCATCCGCTCGAGGTCGCCATCGTCCTCGCGGAGATGAAGCTCGACTCCACCGCCATCGCCGCCGGCCTCCTCCACGACGCCGTCGAAGATACCCCCGTCACCACCGAAGACATCGTCGCGAAATTCGGCGAGCAGGTCGCGCACATCGTCGAAGGCGTCACAAAAATCGACAAAATCCAGTTCGCGAATCGCGAAGACCGCCAGGCCGAGAACGTCCGCAAGATGCTCCTCGCCATGGTCAGCGACGTGCGTGTGGTCCTCATCAAGCTGGCCGACCGCCTCCACAACATGCGCACCCTCGAGCATCTGCCGGCCGATCGCCAGCGCGCCATCGCCCGCGAAACCCTCGACATCTACGCGCCTCTCGCCCACCGCCTCGGCATGGGCAAACTCCGCGGCGAGCTCGAGGACCTGGCCTTCCGCTGGGGCGATCCCATCACCTGGGAACAACTGCACGAGGCCGTCGAAGCGCGTCGCTCCGAAGGTGAGCAATTTCTCGCCGGAGTCGATGGCCTCCTTTCCGAGCGTCTCAACGAAAACGGCATCAAGGCCCGCGTCGAGTGGCGCATCAAGCGCCTCTACAGCATTCATCAGAAGCTCATCAGGTCGCAGACTTCCATCGACCAGGTTTACGACCTGCTTGCCCTGCGCGTCATCACCAGCTCGGTGCAGGATTGCTACGCCGTCTTCGGCATCATCCACAGCATCTGGCGCCCCGTCCCCGGCCGCATCAAGGACTTCATCGCCATGCCCCGGCCCAATTTGTATCAGTCGCTGCACACAACCGTCATGGGCGAGGGCGGCCATCAGTTCGAAGTGCAGATTCGCACCGAGGAAATGCATCGCATCGCGGAAGAAGGCATCGCCGCGCACTGGAAATACAAGTCCGGCGGCTCACCCGTCAGCGCCCGCGACGAGCAGCGCCTCGCCTGGGTCCGGCAACTCGTCGAGTGGCAGCGCGACATGACCGACCCCAACGAGTTCCTGTCGACCCTCAAGATCGACCTGTTTCCCGAAGAGGTCTACACCTTCACCCCCAAGGGCAAAGTGGTCGTGGTCCCACGCGACGGCACACCCATCGACTTCGCCTACACCATCCACACCGAGGTCGGAAACACCTGCGTCGGCGCGCGCGTCAACGGCCGCATGGTGCCTTTGCGAACAAAATTGCGCAACGGCGACATCGTCGAAGTCATTACCCAGAACGGCCACACCCCCAGCCGCGACTGGCTCACCTTCGTCAAGAGTCCCCGCGCCCGCAACAAGATTCGCCACTGGCTCAACGAGCACCAGCGCGAGCGCGCCATCGAGATCGGCCGCAAGCTGCTGGAACGTGAAGCCCGCAAGTACAAGGTCGGCCTCTCTCAATTCGAGGAGTCGGACTACGCCCGCGTCGCCGCCGATTACTCTGTGGCCACGCCCAATGACCTGTGGGCGGCCATCGGCTTTGGCAAATATTCCGCGCGCCAGGTCCTCAATCGCCTCGCCCCCGGCCTCGTCCATCAACAGCAGGAAACCGAAGCCACACCCGCCGCGCCCGGTCCCGGAGCCGATGCCCTCCGCCGCCAGACCGCTGCAGCCAGCGGCGCCGACTCACTCGTCGTCGAAGGCCAGAACGAGCTGCTCGTCTATCGCGCGCGATGTTGCAACCCCATCCGTGGCGAGGAAATTATCGGCTACGTCACCCGCGGCAAAGGCGTCGCCGTCCACGCCCGCAGTTGCCCCAACGTGCAAAACCTTCTCTACGAGGCCGACCGCCGTATCGCCGTCGAGTGGGCCGGCGCGCCCGAAGACAAAAACGGCGCCAAAGAAACTTACCCCGTCCGCTTCACCGTCCATTGCGACGATCGCGCCGGCATGCTCAAAGAACTCACCGCCATCATCAGCGACGAGAACACCAACATCCGCACCATGGAAACCCACCCGGGCGACGCCGGCGATGCCACTATCGAATTTGTCATCGACGCCGAAGATGTCCGGCACCTCACCCGCCTCGTCCAGGCCCTGCGCCGAGTCCCCGGCGTCCGCGAAGTCCAGCGCTCCCAGAAGCTCTGATCCTGGCTGATTCACCTGACGACAATGATCACTTTCAATGCATTGCTCAACCACGAGAAAATTGATCTGGAGCAGGTCAAGCTCGTCCGCCATCAAAGTAACCGAGCCGGGCGCCCTACTCCTTATCGGCTCTGGGTTGCGGACGATGGTCGCCTTGAGCTCTATCAGCGCATTCAAAAGCGATCTGTATTCGAGGGTGCTCGATTTCTCGCGACGTTCGTCGCCACGCCGTTTGACGAAACATTGTTTGTCGGCGTTTACGCCGTGAACGGAATCGGCATCGCTCAGCCAGACACCATCGACCCAGTTTCCGGGGAAAACGTAGGCGGTCTAAATCTGTACAACTTGGCATCGTGCCAGGCTCTCTCCGAATACCGGGGACGGATGATCGTTGACTGGGGACAGGGATATCGAAGTTGGGTTCAGCTTGCCCAAAACCAGGACAAAACAATCCTGGAAATCCGTCGCGATACCAGCGAACCGCTCTTTCCCGGCTTCCTGGACTTCCGCGCGCGATTGAGCGAACTTGGGAAGCTACCAACATCCTGGCGGATTGCCCTGTCTTCGGTTGCGGGCATTTATCTTCTTACGAATCCGGAGACCGGCAAACAATATGTCGGATCCGCACAGGGACAAGAGAGATTCTGGGGGCGATGGGAGCAATACGTCGCATCCGGGCACGGGGGAAATCAACGAATGCGAGACGACCCTTCAGCCGACTATCAGGTTTGCGTCCTGGAGGTCGCCTCATCTTCCGCGGATGCCAGCGATATAGCAAACATGGAAAACCGTTGGAAGGAAAAGCTCCTAAGCCAGAAATTTGGACTGAACGCAAACTGAACTTGACCTGGAGCGCAGGTCACGGCGCCACAACCTGCGGCCAATTGCCTATGAGCCGATTTTGTATCAGGGCACGACTTCAGTCGTGCCGCAAATGGCTCAAAATCAATTGGGCTTTCAGCCCCTGCAGGAACTTTGATGGGGCACACCTTGCGGAAAAACCCCGCCTCCCGGAAAACTAAACCAAAACCCGTTTTTGCCCTAGGGCCAGGTTCACCCCACAGCAAGAAGCTGACGCCCTCGCCGCATTAATCTCAATATTAATTCGAACTTCTGCCCGGCCTTCGGTAACGACACGAGCCATTTTGGGAACCAGGTTTAGCCCTTGTGTCACGGCACGATTTGAACTCGCGCCGCCAGCGTCCCAGGTGTGCGTGGCTTCAGCCACTGAGAGATGGGTTGACATGCCCTCTAGCTCCGCGGCAGAAGGTCGTTCTCCTCCGGGACTCTGTCCGGTGCCTTCTGTAGAAAATCGAGCAGCAGCCTGGGATCAGCATTTTCCTGTAGTCCCGGTGCCGCCTTCTCTCTCCGACCTACAATCCAAACCCCCGCAAGAATCAGCACCCCGCCCGCAATCTCCAACGACCCCATGCGCTCGCCAAAGATCATCCACGCGAAAATCGACGTCAACGGCGCAATCGTCAGCCACAGGATCGACGTCACCGTCGTGGGCAGGTGCCCCAGCGCATACGTGAGCCCGAAATATCCCCCCACCTGGCACACCAGGCCCAGAGCCAGCAACGCCCACCACGAACCCACCCCTGGAACCGTTAATGGGACGTGCGCAGCCACCGCATAGATGAAAAGTGTGAAGGCGCTGGCTGTGGTCGAAAGGGTCAGCAGCAGCGCAGCGTCGCATTTCTCGCGTAATAAGCCGGTGATGACCAGATACAGCGCGAAGCAAATCGCAGCAAGCACAGCCAGGAAATCCGCCCACGAACGAGAGAGTGCGTGATGCAGATCCGCTGTAACAATCAGGCAGCTTCCGGCGAGACCCACAATCAACGCGATCCAGAATCGCAACGAGGGCAACTCGCGCGTGAACATCCATATGAAGAGTCCGACGAACAGCGGCGAAATGTTACTCAGGAAAGTCGCGTTCCCAGCCGACGTGTGCATCACCGCAACGTTCCAAAATCCCAGGTCGCCCGCGAAGAAGACGCCACCCGCCACGGCGATCCACAACGTGCGCCGCGTCAGAGGCTGCCGGGCGGAGCTGATAAAAGGAAGAAGCGGCCACAACACCAGCGTCGCGATTGCCGTGCGATAGAACGCCGACGCGACGCCCGGCATCTTCGCCCACCGGACAAAAATGGCCGACCACGCAATCGCCAGCACGCCGCCAGCCAGCGCCAGCAACGGCGCAACCCGCCCCTCGTTCCGCATCCCCCTATCGTAGGGGACCAGGCCCGGAAAAGGGTGGCAGCACCTTTTTCACTCGCGGGACGTCCTTCCTCCCAGCTCCCAGCCGCCTTGCCGCGTTCCCTACTCCCTACTCCCTACTCCCTATTCCCTATTCCCTGTCCTCTATCTCACTCCGCCCGCAGCGCCTGCATAGGATCCAGCCGCGAAGCGCGCCACGCCGGCAGTGCGCAGGCCAGCGCCGCAACCGCGATCAGCGTCCCCGACACCGCCACAAACACAACCGCGTCGAAAGGCCGCGTTCCAAACAGAAGCGACGCGATCAGCCGCGTCACCCCTGCGCTGGCCGCCAATCCCAGCACCAGCCCCCACAGCGCCGGCCGCAATCCATCGCCCAGCATCTTGCCCATAATCTGCTCGCGCCGCGCGCCCAGTGCGATGCGAATCCCGATTTCCGTCGTGCGCTGCGCCACCATAAACGACAGCACGCCGAACAAGCCCACCATCGCCAGCAGCAACGACAGCACCGCAAAGGCCAGCAGCAGCGTAGCGTCGAAGCGCGCATCCAGCGTCGACTCACCCAGCACCTGCTCCATGGTCAGCACATTCGCCACCGGCAGCGCCGGGTCGATCGCGGCCACCGCTTTCTGCGCCGAGAGTGCGATCCCGGCCGGATCCCGGCGGCTTCGCACCACCAGCGTCATTCCACGCTGGTCGCCGCTGTAAAGCGGGTAATAAATCACCGGCCACGGATCGTGCGACAACTCATCGCGCGTGTTGCCCACAACTCCGACGATCCGCAGAGCCTTTCCAGGAAAGACCATCTCCGTGTCGATGTGCCGCCCAATCGGATCCTCGTTCGGAAAATATTCCTTTACCAGCTCCTGATTCACCACCACCGCCAGCGCCTGATCCAGCCGCTCGCTCGCATCCACGCTCCTGCCCTCGACGACGGGAATCTGCAGCGCCTTAAAATATCCAGGATCGACAAACCGTGTCAGCGCATCCAGAACCTGCCCGCGCGGCAGCGGCGGATGCTCAGGAATCGTGAATACGTCATCGCGCCGCCGCCCTTCGCCTGGAATTATCGTCGTGAGCCCGGCCGCTTCCACGCCAGGCAATGCCCGCACCCGGCTCAACAGTTCTTCTGAGAACCCGAGGCGCCGATCCGCCGTCGGATAGCTGTTCTTCGGCAGGTTCATCCTCATCGTCAGCACGTTGTCCCTTGCAAACCCCAGGTTCGCGCCGCGCAGTTCGCGATAGCTGCGCAGCAGCAGGCCCGCGCCCACCAGCAACACCACCGTCAGCCCCACTTCCAGCGCCAGTAGCACCTGCCGCAGCCGCGCCCGGCCTCGCCCTCCGCTGTACGAGCGCGATGATTCCTGCAGGACGCTCAGCACCTGCTTGTCCCTCGAGGTCAGCGCCGGAATCAGGCCTGCCAGCAGGCCGCAGCCGGCGATCACGGCAAGCGCAAAAAGGATCACCGCGCCATCGATATGGATCGTGTCCGCCCGCGGAATATCGTCGCGTGTCGAAATCAGCCAGCGCAGAATCCCCTGCGCAAACAGCAATCCCAGTGCACCACCCGCGACCGCCAGCAGCGTGCTCTCGACCACCTGCTCCCGAATCAGCCGCGCCCGGCTTCCTCCCAGCGCCGTGCGAATCGCAGTCTCCTTGCTGCGCGAGGCGGACCGCGCCACCAGCAGATTGGCGATGTTCAGGCACGCAATCAGCAGCAGGCATCCCGTCGCGCCCAGCAGCGCGTAGAGTCCTGTCTTGATGTCGTACGTCTCCGCATCCACCAGCCAGCGAAGATTCACCGCGTCGTTCACTGGCCCGTCCGGATGCTCGCGCCGGATCTCCCGCTGCAGCGCATTCAACTCTGCGCTGGCCTGCTCGATCGTCACGCCCGCTCGCAGCCGCCCCACCACATCGAAGTTGTGCGACTCGAACATGCGCATCAGCTCAACGGATTTTTCGTGGTACAGCGGCGTCCAGACCTGGACTTTCTGATCCGGCCACGCGAACCACGCCGGCAAAATGCCCACTACTGTGTAAGGCTTCGCTTCAATCAGAATGTTCCGCCCGATGATGCCAGGATCGCCACCGAAACGGCGCTTCCACATTCCCCACGTCAGCACCACCGTTGCGTTGGCGCCCGGCTGATCGTCGCTCGCCGTGAAAAGCCGGCCCCGAGCGGCCTGCACACCCAGCAGCGGAAAGATATTCCAGCTTGCCGTCTGTCCCTCCACTACTTCCGGCAGCTGATTGCCCCTGCCGGCAAGGTTGTAGTCAATCTCCTGGCTGATCGCGAGGCCTGAAAAGCTCCGCGCATGGTCCCGCCACACCGCAAAGCATCCGCCCGCAACAACATTGTCCTGGTAGCTGCCGTTCGATTGCGCCTCGAAAACGCCCACCAGCCTGCCGGGGTCGGCGAACGGCAGCGGCCGCAGCAGAACCGACCGCACCAGCGTGAACAAAGCAACATTCGCGCCAATCCCCAGCGCCATCACCACAATTGCCGTCAACGCGAATCCGGGCGACCGCAGCAGCGTTCGCGCGCCAATGCGCACATCGCGCCCCAGTGACTCGAGACCATTCCAGCTCCAGCTTTCCCGCGTCTGTTCGCGCAGCGCCACAGGATTTCCGAAGCTCCGCAGCGCCGCCTGGCGCGCCTCCTCAGCGCTCATGCCCGCGGCACGGTTTTCCGCGATCTGCTGCTCCAGATGAAACTCCAGCTCCGCATCCAGACGCCGTCCCTCGCGCCCGCGCCCCAGCAGCATTTGTAACCGCATCCGTATCTTTTCCATCCACCGCATCGATTCGTCTTTCTCTCGCCTTGGTTTTGTTCGTGCCCTCGACGTTGCTGTTGCTTTTGCAGCTACCAGCTACCAGCTACCAGCTCGTGCCTACTCCCTACTCCCTACTCCCTATTCCCTATTCCCTATTCCCTACTCCCTACTCCCTACTCCCTACTCCCTACTCCCTACTCCCTACTCCCTACTCCCTATTCCCTATTCCCTACTCCCTGTTTTCAAGCTCCTTCAATCACCAGATCAATCGCCGCCGACAGCCGATTCCAGTTCGCCGTCTCGTCTTCCAGCTGCCTCTTCCCGGCCGCGGTCAGGGCGTAGAACTTCGCCTGCCGCCCCGTCTCGCTCTCTGCCCATTTCGCGCGAATCCATCCCTGCTGCTCCAGACGGTGCAGGGCCGGATACAGCGAGCCCTGTTGCACCTGCAACACTTCCTGCGAGATTTGCTGGATGCGTTTCGCAATCGCCCAGCCGTGCATCGGCTCCGGCCGCAGCGTTCTCAGGATCAGAAGGTCCAGCGTGCCCTGCACCAGGTCGCTCGGTTTCGCCATACTATGATTATCTACAATACTATTGTAGATCGTCAAGGTATGCGTCCGTTTCTGAAATTTGGGCCGACCCGAGGTGCCTGGGTGCCCCACCCTTGCCGCGCCGCTTTTGGCGCGAGCAGGGTGGGACTGAATCACTCCACCAGCCGCCTTTGACACGAGCAGGGCTGGGTGGCCCATTCAAGCCCGCCTTTGGCTTGAGCGGGGTAGCAACAACCCCAACCCGTCCGCTTGTATCAGGGTAAGAATTCACAGCTTGGCGCAAAAGGCTGGGCTGGGCTGGGCTGGGTGGCCCATTCAAGCCCGCCTTTGGCTTGAGTGGGGTAGCAACAACCCCAACCTGTCCGCTTGTATCAGGGTAAGAATTCACAGCTTGGCGCAAAAGGCTGGGCTGGGCTGGGCTGGGTGGCCCATTCAAGCCCGCCTTTGGCTTGAGTGGGGTAGCAACAACCCCAACCTGTCCGCTTGTATCAGGGTAAGAATTCACAGCTTGGCGCAAAAGGCTGGGCTGGGCTGGGTGGCCCATTCAAGCCCGCCTTTGGCTTGAGTGGGGTAGCAACAACCCCAACCCACCTCAGGCTTTTGTCTCCAGGCCACGACTTCACAACCTGCGGAAAAACCCCCGCCCCACAAACGAACACAAACCCATTTTTGGCCCCGGCCAGGTTCACCCCACAGCAAGAAGCACACGCTCCTGCCGTCCAAATCTCAACATAATTCGAACTTCCGCCCAGCCCTGCGTAACCACGAGAACCAATTTGGGAACCCACCCCAGGCTTTTGTATCAGGGCGCGATGCAAGGCGGCATTGAAATTACCCTGCCGCTCAGCCACCACCCCCAACCATCAGTTTAAAATTCGAGCACGCTTGCGAACAAAGGTGAGGCGCAAACAAGTGTTTTCCTTAGAACTTGGCTACGAAGTAACCAATAAAACGTGCAACTGCTGCAGGGAGGAATACAAGAGCGTTGTCGGGTTCATCAAACAGGACAACGATGCTTACGCGGTCTATTTCGCACGCTTCAAAGCGGTCACCCTGACATTACGGTTGGTCTCGCCGTGAGCGTCGGGAAATGGGGGGATGAGACTGCGTTAGACGAGCGACATTGGATTTACCTCACTGTCCGACCCTCGCCAGAGAAACTTCAACATGAAAATTGAAGCGCCGAACGCTCTCCGCATGCCGACTTCAAGCCATTAGGAGTCGCGCTAACCCGTGAGGAGGCACTCGCAAACAGCATAAGAGAGGACTTCTTTGCTGTTGCGGGCCACATTTGTCGCCGAGGACCCGGCAGTGAACTCGTATTTGATGGGGCAGCAGGTCAACACTCGTGGCAGAGTCTGCAAGCACTGACCCGGCTGGCGAGACCTCGGCGTGTCGAAGGGCAATATCACGACAAAAGCTTCGGTGAAGCACAAAGTCACTCATGTTGGAGGATTTGCTGTGCGGCCCTTGTATAGGGTTACGACTTCACAGCCTGCGGAAAAACCCCCGCCCACAAACGAACAAAAACCCATTTTGGGGCCCCGGCCAGGTTCACCCCACAGCAAGAAGCACACGCTCCTGCCGTCCAAATCTCAACATAATTCGAACCTCTGCCTGGCCCCGCGTAACCACGAGAACCGATTTGGGAAACCCACCCAGGCTTTTGTATCAGGGCCCGACTTCAGTCTGCCCTGAGCGAAGGCCGAGCGGCGCGAGGCGAGTCGAATGGGTGCCGAAACTCGCATTCAAATCAACCGCGCTTTATCCCCTGCGGGCTGTTTTGCGTGCGCTTCCACCGGCCGAATTGTTCAAAGAGCTTCAGGTACGCGGAAATTACTCCCTCGACTGCCCGGATTCGATGTCGCGCAACAACGCTACCAACTCCTCCGGTAGCCGAGACTCCAGATGCATGGTCTCCCCCGTCCGTGGATGTGCAAACTCCAGCTCCGCGGCGTGAAGAAAGTTCCGTCCAAGCGCGAGGCTCTCTGGCTCTGGATCCCTTTTCTGTCGCGACGGCATCACCATCAGCCGAGCCGGCGCGCCATACACCGTATCGCCCACTACAGGATGCCCAATCGACGCCATGTGCACGCGAATCTGGTGCGTGCGTCCCGTCTCAATGCGCACCGAAACCATCGTGAACGGCCCGAAGCGCGAGCTGATCCGCCGCAGCACCGTGTAGTGCGTCACCGCCGTCCGTGTCCCGCTCGCCCGTCGCGTCGTCATGCGCGTGCGCCGGATCAGATCCCGCGCGATCGGTGCATCGACGGTCCCATGGTCCTGCTTCAGATGACCGTGTACCAGCGCGATGTACGTCTTCTTCATCTCGCGCTTCGCGAACATCTCCGCCAGTCGCGTGTGCGCCGCATCATTCCGCGCCACCACGATCAGCCCACTCGTCTGCTTGTCCAGCCGATGCACAATGCCCGGTCGTTGCTCTCCGCCCACCGACGAGAGGCTCCGATACCGGTGCAGCAGCGCGTTCACCAGCGTCCCGCTTTCCGCCGCTCCTGCGCCCGCATGCACCGTCATCCCCGCCGGCTTGTCGATCACCGACAGCTCATCGTCCTCATACACAATGCTGAGCGGAATGTCTTCAGCAACAGCCTTCAGCGGCTTCGGCGTCGGATCGCCCAGCACTTCCACTCGCTCGCCGCCGCGCAGCCGGTACGATGCGCGCGGGCACTTGCCGTCCAGACGCACTTTTTCCTGCGACAGCAGCATCTGTACCCGTTCCCGGCTCACGCCACTCATCTGCGCAGCCAGCCACGCGTCCAAACGCTGCTTCGCCGCTTCGTCCGGAACCGTATACGTAATCGCCATGGTTACAATTTAGGGTTCGTGCTGGCCCGGCCCCGTCAGCCCAGGAATCCACGACGGCAGATTCGGCGCGGGAGCTGGTGGTGCCGGCGCGGTCGCAGGAACCCATCCCCGCTGCACCAGCCAGTTGCGCAGCAGCTGTGGCCACGTCGAAAGTGGAATGATCGACCCGCACAATCCGCACCCGTGATTCGCGAAATCGTAAATGTGCAGTTCAGCCGGCACATGCGTCTGTTGCAACGCCCGATAAAAATCCAAACTGTTCGCCACCGGCACCGTCGGATCGTTCGTCGTCGCAAATAAAAACGTCGCCGGCGTCTGCGCCGTCACCGCCAATTGATTCGAGTAGCGCCGCTCCAGCGCCGGATCCACCACCGGCCCCAGCAGATTCATCCTCGATCCGCCATGTGCCTCCGGCAGCTGCATGCTGATCACCGGATACGACAGCACCATGAAGTCGGGTTTGCAGCTCTGCCCATCGGCCTCATCCGGCGCTTTCACCGGAACAGCGTCCGCATCGCAATGCGTGCCCAGCGTCGAAGCCAGATGTCCGCCCGCAGAAAATCCCCAAACCCCCAGCCGGTGCGGATCGATCCCGTATTCAGCAGCGTGCTCCCGAATCAGCCGCATCGCTCGCTGCCCATCTTCAATCGGCGCCGGATAGTGATACGGCGCCACCCGATAATCCAGCACAAACGCCGCGATGCCCTGCGCGTTCAGCCATCCGGCAATCTGCACGCCCTCATGCCCGATGGCCACATGCTCATAGCCGCCGCCAGGAATCACCAGCACCGCCGTGCTCGTCGACCGCGTCGGAGGCAGAAACGCATAGAGGCGCGGCTTGTCCTGCTCACCCGTGGCCAGCGCCCCTGGCACGCCATTCGGCCAAAGAAAGACCGGCTTCGGCATTCCCGCCGGAAGCTGCCCCAGCAGCGACAACGTAGCCAGCATCAGCACCGAATAAAGGTACAACCGCCGTTTCATGTGCCATCAGTATATGCAGCGCTCACACCCGCAGCGATCCCACCTTCGCGGAGCCGCTGCCCGAATCACGCTGCAGCCACAGCAGCCCGCCCGCCACCACCGCAACCACCGACAACAACTGCGCCAGTGTCACTGCGCCACCAAACAGCGGCAAGCGCTCCGGATCGCCCCGCAAAAACTCCAGAAAAAATCGCGCCACGCCGTAAACGAACAGCCACGTCCCCGCAACCTCGCCATCGCGCCCCATGCGTCCAGGCCGCACAATCCAAATCAAGAACAAAAAAAGTCCCAGCGAAACCGCCGCGTCATACAGCTGCACCGGATGCTCCACGACCCCGAGCGGCACCCGATACCACAAATAAGCCACTGGACTGCGATACATCACGCCCCACGGCAAACGCGTCGGCGTCCCCCACCCCAGCCCCGCGAAAAATGCCCCAACCCGATTCGCAAAAAACGCCAGCGCCACAGCCGGAGCCAGCGCATCCGCCGTCCGCACCAGCGGCAAACCCTCAGCCAGCGCATACAGCCCAGCCGCCAGCAGCCCAGCCACCACACCACCCAGCGCAAACCACACGCCAGGCCCCGACACCATCCCCAGCACCCAAAAAGGATGCGCACGAAAAACCAGCGGGTGCGCAAACACCATCAGCAGCCGCGACCCGAATAGCGTCGTCAAAATCGCCAGCAGCTCCAGGTTCCAGACTTTTTCCGTGTTGAGCCCCGCACGCGTCGCGCCCGCCATCGAAATCCCCAGCGCCATCAGCAGACCCGCGGCCGTAAAAACGCCGTAGGTTGGAATCGCAATGTGTCCGAGATGGAAGAGAAGAGGATGCACGCGTCGAAATGCGGGCGACGACTCAGCGCGGAGTCAAATCGGAATCAAAGGTCCAGCCCGCGCCCCGCGCGAGCAGACACAAGAAGACGGACACAAGAAACCAGACACAAGAAAACCGGCCCGCTTGGCCGTGGGACGATGCGCCGGTGAACCCGTCCTAAGACGGTGGGAACTCTCCGCGGTTCTTTAGGCATTCCGGACTGGCGGACGTTGCACACCGAACCGATTTGTCGAGTCGAGCTCCCTGTTCAATGAATGTAGGTTCAACCAGCGTTGACCGCCCTCACCTGCTTTGCAGGCCGGTCTCTTGAGTGGATGCTAACGGCATTCCAGGCAAATTGGCAAGCACACCGAGGTAAGCCCCATCCCATGAACGTGTCATTTCGGCCACCCGTTCCCAAATCGGTGCTGTCGGACGAAAATCCGTCGTACTGTACCGCTGATTCCCGTTCACCCTTTACCGTTGATCCGCACTCCCCCACGCGCTACACTCGTTGCCGCGAGGCACACAGTATGTTCGTCGCTGTCCGTGCCATCACCTGGTCGACCCTCTTCATCGCCTTCCTGCTTCTCTACCTCCCTGCGCGCGTGCTGTCGTGGTCCGGTCTCGCCCGCCCCTCTGCGATCGCAGCCCCGCAGATTGCCGGCATGATGCTTACCGCCGCAGGCGCGGCCATCGCCCTGTCGTGCATCGTCACCTTCGTCTTGATCGGCAAAGGTACACCCGCGCCCTTCGATGCGCCCCGCCGTCTGGTCGCGCGCGGACCCTATCGCTTCGTCCGCAATCCCATGTACCTCGGCGCAACCCTGGCCCTCTCCGGCGCCGCGCTCTTCTACCGCTCGCCCGCGCTGCTGGGCTATGCCGCGGCGTTTATCCTTCTTGCTCATCTCTTCGTCGTCCTCTACGAAGAGCCCACGCTCCGCCGCACCTTCGGAGCCGACTACGACGCCTACTGCCACCGCACCCGCCGATGGTGGCCGGTCCCTCGCGCCACGCTCTGAATTCTATCCCTCCCCATGCCTGCCCGCTAAACTAACCCTTCCATGCTCCGCACCGTCCACGCCACGCGCTACGTGCTCCCGCTGCGGGAAGGCGGCTCGCTGCCCGCCATTGTCGAAGCCGACGACCTCGGCCTCTACGTCGTCAAGTTTCGCGGAGCAGGCCAGGGCATCCTCGCGCTCATTGCCGAACTCATCGCCGGCGAAATCGGCCGCGTCCTCGGCCTGCGCGTTCCCGAGCTGGTCTTCGCCGAAGTCGATCCCGCCCTCGCCCGCAACGAGCCCGACGCCGAAATCCGCCAGCTCCTGAAAGCCAGCGCCGGCCTCAACCTCGCCCTCGACTATCTCCCCGGCTCCACCATGTTCGATCCCGCCGCGCGCGACAAGGCTCCGCCCGACGAAGCCTCGCTGCTGGTCTGGTTCGACGCCTTCGTGCTCAACGTCGATCGCACCGCGCGCAACGCCAATCTCCTCGTCTGGCATCGCAGGCTCTACCCCATCGACCACGGCGCCGCGCTCTTCTTCCATCACAACTGGCCCGCGCGCGAAGACAAGGTCGCCTCGCCCTTTTTTGAAATCGAGCAGCACATCCTGCTTCCCTGGGCCGTTCAAATCGAAGAGGCCGCGGCCCTCGCCCGCCAGCGCCTCACGCCCTTCACGCTGGACCGCATCGTCAACTTCGTGCCCGACGAATGGCTGCTCGCCGTCCCCGGCGGCATTCACCCCGCCGACCACCGCGCCGGCTACGTCGATTTCCTCACCCGCCGCCTCGCGGCCGCCAACATTTTCGAACAGGAGGCGATTCGTGCCCGAGCCCGCCTCATTTGACTACGCCGTCCTCCGCATCGTGCCCCGCGTCGAGCGCCAGGAGTTCATCAACGCAGCGGTCATCGTCTTCTGCCTCGAGAAGCGCTATCTCGCCGCCCGCATCCATTTCGACGCCGCCCGCCTCACAGCCCTCTGGCCCAACGCCGATGTCGACGTTATCCGCGAACACCTCGAAGCCATCCCCAGAATCTGCGCCGGCGACCCCGCCGCCGGACCCATCGCCCGCCTCTCGCAACGCGAACGCTTCCACTGGTTAGTCTCGCCACGCAGCACGGTCATCCAACCCTCCCCCGTCCACACCGGAGTCTGGACCGAAACCACCGACCTGCTGGATCAGCTCACAAAGCAGTTCCTTCTGCCGTGAATCAGGCGGATTTTGGAGCGGTAATATCGCTTTGATTTGTCACCCCCTTAAATTGGCAAGTGTTGAATCTACGGTAGTTGCGGAGGGCCTCAAAGTGCATGTGTCTGATTCTGGATTAGTTGCGGGTTGGCTGGTTGGCAAGTTATTGGAAAGACAGGGAATAGGGAGTCGGGAGTCGGGAGTAGAAGGGCTGTCGGGTTCGGCTGCGGCTTTGAGGTCGAGACTGCCGGCCGCCTGCGAATCCCTGGCCGGTTCTTCGGTGCGGTAGAGCCAGGGGTTCATCTTTCTGTACTTCACGTCCGCTTCCCGGGACCAGCGTGCGTGCCGAGCTTCTTTGGTTTCGGTCTCGGCGTTCAGAGAGGCCTGGGGCTGCGCGGCGGCTGGCTCGGAAACTGGTTTGGGCTCGGGAGGACACGCTGGTTCTTCTTCGGATGGGTTCGTTCGCACCGTGTTCTCGCCAGAAGCGGGCGCGGCATGGGTGGGGTTCCCGGCGGAGTCGGACACGGCAACCGCAGGTGCTTCTTTCGCTGGTGCGGATTCCGGCGGAACAGCAACCGCCGATGCTTCTTTCGCCGGCGCGGACTCAGGCGGACAGTTGTCGGGCGGGGCGATGGGGTTTTCCATATCGTCGTAGGCTACTTGCCGGGGCATGTCTTCTTTGCGGAGCTTCTGGAGCCTTTCCATGCGGTCGACGGTTTTGACGGCGGTGTTCATGAGGTAGGTGAGGCTGGAGACCTGGCGGTGGTCGATGAAGTTCTCGGAGAAGGCGAGAGCGATGTTGTTGATGTTTTCGAGGATGGAGGCGTAGTCCTCCATGTAGACGAAGGTGACGAGAGGGCCGGCGACTTCGTGCGGGTCGGGCAGGATGGGGACGCGGCGGCGGCGGCGGCGGAAGCGGCGGTGTTCGTGGTCGTAGCAGAACTCTTTGTTGAGGAGCGAGGGATAGGTGCAGCGTGCTCCGCCGAGGGTGAGGTGTTGGCAGCGACTTACTTCGTTCATTGGTGGTTCCTTTCTTTGATAGCTGGGAGCCTGGAGCCGGCAGCGGGAGTTAAAAACGACGCGCTCGGCGCTCGGCGTTCGAGGGCTATCCCACTCAAGCCAAAATCGGGCTTGAATGGGCCACCCTGGGTGTTTTCGGGGCGCGGAAAAAGGAAAAGCCCCGCCGGGAGGGCGAGGCTTTTTTCTTTTCTTACTCTATATATTCAGAATACCAAGTTTGAGCGAAAGTAGTGCCAACAATATTGGGGTGGTTTGGCTTGTAAGTGGTTCGTTATGTTGGGTTATTACTTTGGATTTTGGGGGTTACTCTTGACAAATTTTCCACATTTGGGCGGTTGGGGCGTAAGTCATTGACGGTTCGTTGGAGCAGGAGACGGGCTCTGCCGCTGTTTCCGGTCGCCGTTGATCCGATCACTCTTCCTTGTCGAACTTTCTTGAGAGCCACTCGAAGACAGCTTTCTGCTCCTGTTGCCCCGCCCTTCGAACCTGCGAGAGAAGCCACGTCGCTGTGGGCTTTTCGCCGGTCAGGTTCTTTGCTGCCTTGTTACATGTAGAGCATAGCGTGCGGAGGTTAGAGATTTCATCTTTGCCGCCGAGGCTCTTATCGATGATGTGACCGACATGAAGGCGAACTTTGCGGCCAGTGAAGGGGTCGATGTCTCCAGGCGTGAGGCCGCACATTTGGCAGTAGAGGTCATCGTTGTGAGAAAGGCGCGCTTTTACCGCAGCCGAAGTGGATGGGCTAAAGACCACAGTGGTCCGCGAATGGGTCTGCGATCGCGTCATGACGACATCCTATCTCGGGTTCCTCCTTGCCTTCGGTCGGCCGATTAAAAACGATCGTCCTTGATGTCTCAAAATGGGGCATACTCAACGACAGCGTTTGCCTCTGATCGCTGATGTCTCGGAGCCGGGTGGACGACCACCACTCTAATGAGGCGTTTCCTTGTTGGACCATGGCGAATAGTAAATATGGTGATCGCTGGTCGCGTGAGGACCTTGTCCTCGCGCTCTATTTGTACTGCCAGATTCCTTTCGCAAAGACCAAAGCGAACAACACTGAAGTGATCCGGCTTGCGAGAGTAATCGGGCGGACGCCAGCCTCCGTGGCGCGAAAGCTCGGGAACTTTGGCGCTTTCGATCCGCTGCTGGCGGAGCAGGGGATCTCTGGCCTGACACATACCGGAAAAGGTGACCGGCGTATTTGGGACGAGTTTAATAATCGCTGGGAGGCGTTGGTTGAGGAGAGCGCGCAGCTGCTTAGCACTCTTTCCGCGCCAACTCCGGATCGCGAAGAGGCACGAGCCACAACGATAGCGGAAGACGAGCAGGTCATCGCCAGGCCGACGGGTCCTTCAGAGCGGCACGCGTCTGTCCCGGTGCGGCTGTTCCAGTCCTTTTTCCGTCGGGCAGTTCTGGCGAGTTACGATTCGGCGTGTTGCATCTGCGGCCTAAATATTCGGTCGCTGTTAATCGCGAGCCATATCAAGCCGTGGGCGCTCGATGAATCAACTCGAAGCGAGCCCGAGAACGGCCTATGCCTCTGCGCGCTTCATGATCGCGCATTCGACAGGGGCCTGATCGCGGTTTCCGAGAACCTTCGGATCCTGGTGAATTCGGCAATTACTCCGTCAAAGCAGCAAATCGTTCGAGCAACTTTGGTAGATTTCCATGGCCTACCGTTGCGGATGCCGACCCGATTCGCGCCTCGGAAGGAGTTCCTTGCTTGGCACCGGCAAAACGTCTTTGGGCGCGGGATGCCGTGCCTTATTGTGCAGGGCTAGCATTTTTGGCGTTTTCGTCTCACTTCACGCCTTTGCTCGGATCCCACACGCCTTCCAACTTGCGCACATAGAGAATTTGCCCAAGATGATAGGCGTTATGCGTGCCCACGTGCGCGATGAGCGAGGCATTGGCGGCGATCTTCTGGTCATCGGCCGATTCGACGGCTTTCTCCCAATCCGTCATCACCTGGTCGAGCTTCTTTTGCAGATCGTCCCATTGCGCGGGGTTGAAGTTGTCGAAAGTCTCGTCGTTATTCCCGTTGAAAGCTGGCGACTTGACGCCGTTGAAGTGCTCCAGCTCCCTCGTGTTCCAGAACCAGAGATGGTAGGCGAGCTGCCCGACCGAATGCTGGCCTTTGCCAGGACTCCAGTTGGCCTGATCGGCGGTCAATCCGGCGACGGCGATCTTCGCCGGAACAAACCACTCTTCCTGGTCGTGGGTGGTGCGCAGTTGTTCCAGCAGAACACCGCGCAGCGTTGTGGGCGGCTGTTTGTTCTGCGCGCAGGCGCTTACGGCGAGCGAAAAGAGCAGGAGAAATGCGGTCTTCCTCATGAGCGAGTTCGTCCTTCCGATGGGTTTCAGGAATCCGCAGACTATACCACGCGGCCGCGAGCGCGCCCATAACCGGTTTCTGAACGCTGAACGCTGATTTCTGAACGCTGCCTTTATCCGGCTTTGCGCTCTTCGCCCAGCACTTCATCGAGCAGGCCGGTAAGCGAGTGCGCGCGGCTGCGGATGGACGCCACGCTTTCGCCAGGGCCTGTGACCGCTGCGTGGCGCTCTTCAAGGCGCGCCAGCTCATCGGCCAGGTTCAGCGCGGCCAGCACGGCAACGCGCAGCGAATCCACGGTGCGGCCTTGCGTCGCCACGGCTCGCATTTTCGCGTCGACCGTCGCGGCGAGTTTCTCCACGTATTCGCGGTCGTTGCCGTTCAGCCGATAGGTCTGATCGTAAATCTCAACTGTGATGGCGCCGTCATTTTCAGGCATGGTCAGGCAATCTCGTCGATTTGTTTCAGCAGGCGTTCCACGCGCTGGCGGATCTGTTCGCGCTCGCGCTCGAGGCTCTTCATCTGCTCTTTGGCCTGTTCCAGCAAGCCGGATTGCGCATTCAGGAGGCTCTCAAGGCGCGCCGCGTTCTTTTCCGCTTCGGCACGCGCCGAGCGTTCGTGCTTCACCAGTTCCACCGTGCGGCGAATGCGCTCTTCCAGCGCGCTGAAGTCGTCCACTTCCATGGGCAATTCTGCTTCCTGCAGAGTCAGCGTTGACATACCAGGGTCACCTCAACGTTTCTGCGCGCAGTATAGCTCTCTGCTCGCAGGAAAAGCGGGGCAATCGCCAGGACCTGAAAGGGCTGGGCTTACTTCAGCTCTTTCATCCTGGAACCCTGGAAAATCTCCTCGTTGGTTCCGGGGCGTCCCACGTCGCCTTTGTGCGGATAATCGAGCCGTGCGCGAATTTGTTCGCCGAGGTTCGCCTTCGGGCTCGCGTTCCATTCCGTGCGTTGGATTTTCGGTCGGCAGCTCGCGGTTGTCGCTTTTGTCACTTGCTGACGGGTCAGTGCTGTCGGGGAATTCTTCGGGCTTTCTCGGTGCTGCGGCCATGGGCTTTCTCCTTCTGCAAGGGAGGCGCAGTTGGGCGTCGCCGTTGCCCGGCGCTTTGATTTCCGGCAACAAAATTCAGTGCAGGAGAGGTTTGACCTTGAAGAGCAGGAAAACCACCACGCCGATGAGCGTGATGAACAGCAGAATCAGGACGCCCAGCGCCAGCTTGACCAGCGAGCGCATCGAGCGAACATCTTCGGCGACTTCGCTCACCTCGAGCGCGTTTCGCTCGGTCGCCTCGCGAGTCCGAGTCAGATTCTCGTCGATCCGCTTGATTTCGACGGTTTGATCCTGCACGGCGAGCCGAAGGTCGCGCTGCGAGCTTTCAAGCGCACTAATCGTCTGCCGGACTTCGTTGCGAACATCGGTAGTAAGCGCTGTGGACGACGGCTGCGACGGGCTGCTCATTTCCAGCAGCTTCGCGATGTACGGGAGAAAGGCCCGAAATTGCAGCAGCGCCTTCCACATAGGATTGTGCTCCAGCTCTCTTGCTGACGGCAGGGCGAGCGGAAGGGTTTCCAGCTCGGTCATATCGTCGGTGGCTGCGGCACCCGAACGGGCAGGCTTCTGCTTCGCCAGCGCGATGAGCCTGTCGACCGCCGATTCGCTCGCGTTTCGACTCATTAGGGGTCCTGGAATCACTATAGCCAAACGGCTCGAACCACTCCATGGTTCTTTTTCGGGAGTAAGCAGGAAGGTACCGGAGCTCTCACCATCGTGCCAACAACTAAACCACTGGCATTTACAGGCCTGCAATCTTTGCGCGGCCGTCGATTACGATCGAGCGGGCACCGAAACGGCCATCGGGCAACGCCTGGGTTTACTGGTGCATAATGAGAAAAGGGGCGCATTGGGCTTTGAACCTCCCCAATTCCATTACGATGGGCCGGATCGTCTGCATTCCTGTGCTCATCTGGATGCTCTCGCCGCGCTTTCCACACGGCAGCTGGCACGGCGAGCAGGAGGTTATCGCCTCCCTTTTCTTTATTCTGCTTTCCATTTCCGATGGGGTAGACGGGTACCTGGCGCGCCGCCGCGGCCAGATCACCACGATGGGCATGCTGCTCGATCCGCTGGCGGACAAGCTGCTGATCACTTCGGCCTACGTCGCGCTGGTTGAGTTCAATCCGCACGTGGTGAAGGCCTGGATTGTGGTGGTCGTCATTGGGCGCGAGTTCCTGGTCAGCGGCCTTCGCTCTATTGCTTCCACTGAAGGCTTCACCATCGAGGCCAGCGACGTCGGCAAGCTCAAGACGGTGATCCAAATTGTCTCGGTCGTAGCTGCCACGCTCGACCATGCCTGGTACAACTGGCATATCGGATGGTTCGTGATGCCCGTCGATCTGTTCGCGGTCGTCGGCATTTATTACACGGCCGCAGTTTCGATTATTTCGGCGGTTGATTATTTTGTGGCCTTCTGGCGCAAGATTGATAAAGCAACGGCCACGCGGCGCACGCGTGACAACGAATACGTCCTCAGCCGGCGGAAAAAGAAGAACAATGCCGCGACCGCCGCGCGCAATGTAACGCAGCCGTAATTTCCCTGCTGTACCGGCTGTCGGTACGAAATTGCTTGTCTCCGAGGCCACGGCAGCACTCTCCGCTCCCTTTGACAGAGCCGGGACATCCAATTTCATCAGGAGCCGCAATGGATCAGCCTAAGAATTCCCTCTTAGACGCCCTGGAAACAGAAGTCCCCACAGACCCCAATCCGCCAACCGCTGAGCATGACCGCGAGCTCGCGCTGGGCCGATTCTCTCGCCGCGCCTTTCTTGCCCAGTTGGGCGTAGCCTCGGTTGCAGCGACGACCGCGCCGCTGGCGCACGCTGCTGCGGTGGACACGGCCGAGACAGGAGCGCCCGCCGCCATTCCTGGCGCAGTTCCCGTGACACTGAGCATCAACGGCAAGGAGTACCACGCGCGCCTCGAGCCGCGCGTCACTCTGCTCGATGCCCTGCGCGATCACCTGCAGCTGTTCGGCACCAAGAAGGGCTGCGACCACGGCCAGTGTGGCGCGTGCACCGTCCACATCAACGGGCGGCGTGTGAATTCGTGCCTCAGCTTCGCCATCATGCATCAGGGCGACAAGATCACCACCATTGAAGGCCTCGCGCAGAACGGCCAGCTTTCTCCCGTGCAACAGGCCTTTCTCGAGCACGACGGATTCCAGTGTGGCTACTGCACGCCCGGGCAAATTATGTCCGCGTCTGCGTTACTGCATGAGCCCATCGGCCCTGGCGACGATGACGTCCGCGCCGCTATGAGCGGCAACATCTGCCGCTGCGGGGCCTACACCAACATTGTTGCCGCCGTGCAGCAGGCGCGCGGCAACCGCACCGCATAGGAGGCAAACGATGCAGGTCTTTCGCTACAGTCAGGCCCGAACCATCGACGCCGCGGCGCGATCCGGTGCGGCCACCGAAACTTCGTTCATCGCCGGCGGCACCACGCTGGTCGATCTGATGAAGCTCAACGTTCTTACGCCGCAGGCATTGGTGGACATTAATGGGTTGCCGCTGGACCGCGTCGAGGCGCTACCGGGCGGCGGCTTGCGCGTGGGGGCGATGGTGCGCAATAGCGACCTCGCTAACCACTCGGCTGTGAAGCAGCAATACGTCGTGCTGTCGGAGGCGCTGCTCTCCGGAGCTTCTCCGCAGTTGCGCAACATGGCCACCACCGGCGGCAATTTATTGCAGAAGACGCGCTGCTACTACTATCGCGACACGAACTACGCCTGTAACAAGCGCCAACCTGGCTCGGGATGCGCGGCGCAGGATGGCTTCAACCGCATCCACGCGGTGCTGGGCGCCAGCGAGCATTGCGTCGCGACGCATCCCTCGGATATGGCCGTGGCGATGATAGCGCTCGAAGCGACGGTTCACGCACAGGGACCGAAGGGCGAGCGGGCTATCGCGCTGGATGAGTTCTATATGGTGCCGGGGAGCACGCCGAACCGCGAAAACGTGCTTGCGCCAGGGGAGTTGATCACCCACGTCACGCTCCCGGCGCCGGCCCACGGAACGCGCTCGCATTACCTGAAGCTCCGCGACCGCGCGCAGTACGAATTTGCGCTGGCATCGGCGGCCGTCGTCGTGAATCTCAGCGGTAGCCGCATCCAGCGCGTGCGCATTGCTTTTGGCGGCGTGGGCACGAAACCCTGGCGTTCGCGCGAAGCGGAAACGGCCCTCGAAGGCCAGGAGGCGACCGCGGAAAACTTCCACCGTGCGGCCGATGCTGCGATGGCCGGTGCGAAGCCGCTCAAGTACAACGGCTTCAAAATCGACCTGGCGAAGCGGGCGCTGATTCGGACCCTCGAACAAACCACGCAGACCGCCTGAGGATAGACGCTATGAGCACATCGGTAATCGGCGCGCCCATCACGCGCATCGACGGTTCGCTGAAAGTGACTGGCGCGGCTCGCTACGCAGCCGACCATCCTATGGAGGACGTTGCCTTTGGGGTTCCCGTAGCCAGCACGGTCGGCAACGCGCGCATCGTGCGTATTGATACTTCGATTGCAAAGAGGATGCCCGGCGTCCTCACCATCATCACGCATGAGAATACCGACCAGCTCTTTCGCCCCGCGGAGCAGCTGGAGCCCAGCAGCCGCGCCGGCGAGGTCCGTCCGCCGTTCGAAGACGATAAGGTCTACTACTACGGCCAATATGTAGCACTGGTGGTGGCAAATACCTTCGAGCAGGCGCAGGACGCGGCTTCGAAAGTCAAAGTCGACTACGACGTTCGCCCCAATGTTGTCGAAATCGGCGATGCGCCTCCGCCTCAGGGTCCTCCGCGCATCCACTACACGCGGGGCAGCGCCGACGAGGCTTTCAACTCCGCGCCGGTCAAGATCGACCAGACCTACGTGCTGCCTGTTGAAACCCACAACCCGATGGAGATGCATGCCACCACTGCGAAATGGGACGGAGATAAGGTGATCCTCTATGAGTCTTCGCAGGGGGTCGTCAACCACCAGCATGTGCTCTCGGAGATGCTCGGCATTCCCATCGACCGCGTGCAGGTGCTCTCGCCCTTCTGCGGCTCCGGCTTCGGCGGCAAGCTGTTCCCGTGGCCGCACTCGCTGCTGGCGGCGATGGCGGCAAAGCGCGTGGATCGCCCGGTCAAGGTCGTCGTCCCGCGGTCGCTGATGTTCACCACCGTTGGCCATCGACCCCTCACGCAACAACACATGCGCCTCGGCGCCACGCAGGATGGGAAGCTGCTCTCGATTCAGCATGAGGTTCTCCAGCCGACTTCACTCGTCGACACCTACGTGGAGCAATGCACGGGCGTGACGACGATGCTCTACAGCTGCGCGAACGTCACGGCCAACCAGACGCTCATCCCCATGAACATCGGCACGCCGACGCCGATGCGTGGGCCGGGCATCGTTCCTGGATTGTTTCCGCTGGAGTCCGCGATGGACGAACTGGCCATTCAGCTCAATCTCGATCCGCTGCAACTCCGCCTGAAAAACTACGCCGAGCAGGATGAGAGCTTCAACCCGGTGCGTCCCTTCTCGAGCAAGCGTCTGCGCGAGTGCTACCGGGTGGGCGCAGAAAAGTTCGGATGGTCAAAGCGCACGCCGCAGGTCGGCTCGATGAAGCGCGGCGATGAGATTCTGGGCTGGGGCATGGCCACGGCGACCTGGCATGCGGGGCGCGGATCGGCCACTGTGCGGGTGCGGCTGAACGCCGACGGCACCGCGCGCGCCACATGCGCCACCCAGGACATCGGCACCGGCACCTACACCATCTTCGCGCAGGTCGTCTCGGAAAAAACCGGCATTCCCATCGACAAAATCGAAGTCATTCTGGGCGATACGTCGCTCCCGGACGGTCCCACTTCAGGCGGATCGACGGTGACGGCGACGGTGCTGCCTGCTGTGAACGCAGCTACCCAGGGTGCCGTCGATCGCGTGATCGCGGCTGCACAAACCCTGCCTTCTTCGCCGTTCAAGCGCGCGAGTGCTGGAGGCGATCCGCCTGCGTTGGCGATGACGAACGGGCGCATCCATGTTGCTGGTGAGCCGCCGGAGTCCGGCATGCCATTCCAGGAAGTGCTGGTGCAGAAGCGGCTCGCCGCTCTCGAAAACGAATCGCGCACCGCGCCCGATCCCGCGACCGCGCACCAATACTCCGGGCATTCCTTCGGCGCGCAGTTCATTGAGGTCGCCTGGGATCCGGGCATTGCACGTATTCGGGTCAGCCGCGCGCTCACCGTCATCGACGCCGGCAAGATCATCAACCACCGCACTGGACGGAACCAGATCCTCGGAGCCGTGGTGATGGGGATCGGCATGGCGATGTTCGAGGAGACGATCTACGATCCGCGCAACGCCAAGCCGGTGAACAACAACTTTGCCGACTACATCGTCTCCACCAACGCCGACATTCCCGAGCTCGACTGCATTTTTGTGGAGTATCCTGATCTCCACCTGAACGAATATGGGGCGCGCGGCATCGGCGAGATTGGTCTGGCGGGAATTGCCTCGGCGGTGACCATGGCTGTGTACCACGCGACTGGTGTTCGGGTGCGCAAGCTGCCGGTTCGCATTGAGGATCTGCTCGCCGGGCAGCGCGAAACGGCCTGAGCCTGCATGTCGGAGCTGAAGCAAATCCTCGACTTGAGTAAGCGCGCCGGTGCCGCGGGTGATCCGCTGTGTCTTGCGTCGGTGGTTGCCATCGAAGGGTCGGCTTATCGGCGCCCTGGAGCGCGCTTGCTGCTCACGTCTTCCGGACAACGGGCGGGAACCATCAGCGGCGGCTGCCTCGAAGCCGAGGTCGCAAAGAAAGCCTGGTGGCTGACTGAGCGCGGGCCCTCATTGCAGCGCTACTCGAGCTTCTTCGACGACGACGGCGATATGCCTTACGGATTGGGCTGCGGGGGCACGGTCGTTGTTCTTCTGGAGTGCGACGATCCGGCTCGCCAGGTTCTTGAGGCGCTGCGACGCAGTACCGAAGAGCGGACTGAATCTGTCATCGTCACGGATTTGAATCCAGACCACGCTGGCACGGTGCTCATTCTGAACGGGGCCGGAGAAACGGTTTTCGCGCGGCCGGGCGACATTGAGCAAGTCACCGCTCTGGCGAATGAGGTTCTCGGCACCGGGGCGTCCCGCCACGTGCCTGGATTTTTTGTCGAATTGATCGCACCGCCGCCAGCGCTGGTGATCTTTGGCGCTGGTGACGATGCGCAGCCCGTGACGGAATTCGCTGCGTCCCTGGACTGGCACGTTACCATCGCCGATGGGCGTTCCAATCTTGCCCGCAGCGAAAGATTTCCTGACGCCGCCCGTGTTTGCGGTCTCGACTCGGCCTTCAGCGGCATCGGGCCTGAGACCGCTGCGGTGATCATGACGCACAGCTACGAGCAGGACCGCAAGGTGCTGGGCGTTCTTCTCGGCCGGGAGATGAAGTACCTCGGCATCCTCGGGCCGCGGCGCCGCACGGAGAGGCTTGTGAGCGAAGTCGCGCCGGAGTTGAGCATGACGCCGGCCGAATGTATGGCGCGCCTGCATACGCCGGTCGGCCTCGACCTTGGCGGTCATTCTCCCGCAGCCATCGCACTCTCGATTGCCGCGGAACTGCAGGCCGTCTTTGCCGGCCGCGAAGGCAGCCGCCAGGCGCGCAAGCTTTCTTCCCAGCCCGTTCTGCATGGCTGACTTCCGATGTGCCGCGGTCATCCTCGCGGCGGGCGCATCGACGAGGCTCGGTCAGCCCAAGCAACTCCTTCGCATGGGGGATGAATCGCTGCTCCACCGCACGGCGCGTCTCGCCCTTGAGGCTGGGTGCGGCCCGGTCTTTGCTGTCCTCGGATACGAGGCGGAGACGATGCGGTCGGAGCTGAGCGGCCTTGCGGTTGAAATTGTTGTGAACGAAAACTGGCAGGAAGGTATGGGTGCTTCGCTACGCACCGGTATGGAGGCATTGCAGAAATTGGACAGGCAGCCGGACTCGGTTTTCATCCTCGTCTGCGATCAGCCGCGCCTTACTGCCGACCACCTGCGCACCCTGGTCGACAGCCATCAGTCGGCGTCGAGGATTGCCAGCCCAGTGACCAGTTCCTCTATTACGGCCTCGGTTTATGCCGGGCGCGCAGGGGTCCCGGCTGTTTTTTCTTCGGGCTTGTTTTTGGACTTGGCCGCTTCGAGCGGCGACCACGGGGCACGCAGTCTGATCCGGGCTCACATGGCGGAAGTGCAGGGAATCCCGTGGCCGGAAGGGGAGTTGGATCTGGACCGCCCGGAAGACATCGCCACAATTGAGCGGCAATTCTAGTCCATTCAACGCGAAAAGTGAGCAATTAAGCAGCAAGATTCATATTGTGGAAATCTATTTCACAATACAAACATCACTTTCGTCACCTTCGCTCACCTCCGTCATCTTGCGCCATCCGGCTGTTGCCAGGCGTTTACATGCGGGACTAGCATACGTGGCAGTTCAGTTAAGTCACAGAAGAAACAGAGCCATGTCCATCCCCACAACGCTGATGTTCCCAACCCTTTGCCAATCCAGCATGCGGAGCGACCTAATATGGCGTGGTATGCCTACTGCATAACAGAACGACAGGCCTTTCCCGAACTGCTTCGTCACCGTAAGCCAATTCCAATGGAAGCAGTTACGGGAATCCAGGGAAACCAAATCTTCCTTTACCCAGCCAGTGATTTAGCCGTTATCGTCAGTGAATATTCTCCCACTCAAAACTTCAACTCTCAGGCAGGCGTTGAGCATGCCCGGGTGATCTCGGATTGCTTCAAGACTTCGACCGTTTTGCCGTTCCGTTTTGGAACCGTGTTTGCCGACGACGAAGCCCTGCGCCGGTCGATCCGCTCCAACCAGAGGCAGTTCATCACCAACATCGAGCGGCTGCGCGGCAAGGCGGAAATGCACCTGAAGGTTCTGCTGGACGATTGCTGCCGCGAACAGGTCCATCGCTATTCTGCTGAGCCGATTCCCACGGTGGGGAAGGCTTATCTTTCCAACCTGCGCGAAAGCGCGGCGCTACAGCGCGAGCGTCAGACCAAAGCGCGCGCCGTCACGGTCCAGATGCATCGGATGTTTCTACCTTTGGCTGAAGAAGTGAGCTGCAAGCGCGTGGAGCCGGGCAAGATGCTCCTCGACATCGCGCACCTCATCGACTCCAATGGCATCGAGCGCTATCAAAACAAATATTCCAGCGCCAGTGTGCTCATGAAGGACTGCCGGATGCAGCTTTCCGGCCCGTGGCCGCCGTACCACTTTGTTCATCGGCTCACGCATCATACTTCGCCGGCGGTTGCCAGCAATGGAGCGCGGCCATCGGCTCCCCTTGCTGCCTCTGCCTGACGCGAGGGCCCGCAGCGCAAAAAGAAAAGCCCCGGCGGACCCACGAACCACCGGGGCTTTCATGGAGGGCAGCAAGGGGCGTGAGCATCGAGTGCAGCGCCCCGCGCGCCTCTGGCTAATAGACGCGCGAGCCTCGCAGAAAGTTAATTCAATTTGTCACATCGTCACGGAAAGAGCACGGCCATTGCCAGGAGACACGTCCCGGGTAACGCCTGCCTGCTAATCTTTCCTGAGTCATGACCAGGATCGCGTTTCTTTTTCCGGGGCAGAATTCGCAGTCGACCGGCATGGGCCGGGATTTGGCGGAAAAATTTCCCGTCGCTCGCCGCACCTTTGAGGAAGCGGACGACGCCCTCGGTTTCTCCATCTCGAAACTTTGCTTCGAGGGACCGAACGAGCAGCTGAAACTTACTGAATTTCAACAGCCTGCCATCTGCACCGTCTCTGTCGCCGCGCTGCGCGTGCTGGCAGAGAAGGGAATCACGCCAAATTGGGTTGCCGGTCACTCTCTGGGCGAATATGCGGCCAATGTCGCTGCCGGGGCGCTGTCGTTTGTTGACGCGGTGCGCACTGTGCGCCATCGAGGGCGCTTCATGCAGGAAGCCGTGCCCCAGGGCCAGGGAGCCATGGCTGCCGTCCTCGGCCTCAGCTCAGAAGAAACGGCGCGGGCCTGCGACGATGCTGCCGCGGAAACGCAGAACATCGTCTCCGCTGCAAATTTCAATTCGCCGGAACAGACGGTCATCTCCGGAGAAGCGCCGGCCGTCGAGCGCGCTGCGGAACTTTGCAAGGAACGCGGCGCCAAGCGCGTTGTCATGCTGCAGGTAAGCGCGCCCTTCCACTGCGCGCTGATGCAGCCGGCGCAGGATCGCCTGGAGGAGTTGCTGCGCTCGCTCCCGTTTTCTGCTGCTTCGGTGCCAGTCGTTGTGAATGTAGACGCCGTTCTCGTCAACGATCCGGACCTATTGCGCGAGGCTCTCATCAGCCAGGTCACCGGCGCAGTGCGCTGGGTGGACTCGATGCGGCTCCTGATCGCTCAGGGCCCGACGCATTTTGTTGAAGTCGGACCGGGGAAGGTCCTGTGCGGCCTGATGCGGCAGATCGACCGCAGCCAGACGTGCGTGAACGTGGAGGATGAGGCGAGTCTGGAAAAGACTTTGAGTTCAGGGATTAGAGTTTAGGGATTAGGGATTAGGGATTAGGGAACTGCCACGCCGGCAAACCCCGATTCCGCTCCCGGTCGGATAGGCCACTCATCGAAACGGTTCGTTCACTTCGGTCCATTGGGAGCGTTCCACCCCGACCTCCCATTCCGCCTGATGGAAGGCATCCTCCAGCGTCTCGTGCCAGGTGTCGGTCCCCGATCCGTCCGCGCAAAAATGCATCAGATAATATCCAGAATCGCCAGGAAGCTGCGACTGGGCGACAACAAGAGAGGTGATAGGTGGAAATGGACGCGCACCCTTTGAGTCGATCAGCGTATGTTTGGTTCGACCTGAGGTTTGGTGGTGGTCACTGAGTGCAACTTTCCGGATCGCGATCATCCTCGTCGTGAACCCCTAATCCCTAAACTCTAATCCCTAATCCCTGTCGTTCACGGTTCTCGGCTCAGCTCCACCGGCGAAAACCCAATCGTCTTCGTCTTATTGTCGACGCGCAGGAAGAGCGGCTTCTTGATCCCGTTGATGTAGAGCCCGATCACCACACCGTTGCCTACGCGATGAGCGATGAAAATAGTGTGGCTGTGGATCTGGCCGTAGTCCTCGTTCTGGGGACCCCAGTCCTTCTGGAAGGCTGCGAAGTCGTAGGGCTGGAACTGCTGCGGATGCTGCTGCCAGTCCGGATCGTGGTTCCAGAGCGCATACGCTTTGTTGAGGTCGTTGCTCTCGACGGCGGCCATGAACTGGTTCACGCGGTGATCCGACGGCCAGTGCCAGAAATTCCATGGCATATCCAGGGCCCAAAAAATCGTTCCGAAGAAAAGAACAACGAAGACCGCAATCCCGGTGATCGCCAGCGTCCGCGTTGTCCGCGCGCGGCGTTCATCGAATTTCGGAGCATCCATCAGGGTCATTGCGCCCCACCCCTTTCAAATACGGAAGAAACCCGCCAAAGCCACCCACACTTCTCCTGCTTATTCTGACACCTGGCATCGCGCCACAGTTCCCTGCCCAGCCACCAGCAGTCAGTAGCCAGCCGCCAGTAGCCGGCCGCCAGTAGCCGGCCGCCAGCTTCCAGTAGCCAGCCGCCAGCTTCCAGTAGCCAGCCCTGGCGGCTGTTCTCTTACCGGTTGCCGTTTCACCTGCTGACCGCTGGCCGCTTTTCTCACAGGCTGTATTTGTTCCGATCCTTTTCCTCACGTCGTTCCATCGCCAGCGCGATCAGACGGTCGATCAGCTTTGGATAGTCGACGCCGGTCGCCGCCCACAGCCGAGGATACATGCTGATGGACGTAAAACCCGGGAGCGTGTTGATCTCGTTCACATAAATTCGCCGCGATTTCCCCGGCTCCATCAGGAAATCCACCCGCGCGAGGCCCGCGCAGTCGCAGGCGCGGAATGCCGCAATCGCCATCTCGCGAACCCGCTTCGTCTCAGCCTTCGTCAGTTTCGCCGGCACAATCAGATCGGAGCCCTCGCTCAGGTATTTTGCCTCGTAGTCGTAAAATTCCTTAACCGGAACCACCTCACCCACGACGGAAGCCTCCGGCGCATCGTTGCCGAGCACGGCAACTTCCAGTTCCCGCGCCTTTCCTTTGCCGCCGACACCCTGCTCCACCACAATCTTGCGATCGAACCCCGCCGCCATTTCAATCGCCGGCCCAAGCTCCTTCGCGTTGTGCGCCTTGGTGATCCCTACGGACGAACCGAGGTTCGCCGGCTTCACGAACACCGGATACTTCAGCTCTTTCTCGATCCGCGCGCGCACCTTTCTGGGCGCGCTCTCCCACTCGCCGCGCAGGAACGTCACCCACTTCACCATGGGCAACTTTGATGACTGGAAGAGCCTCTTCATCGCATCCTTGTCCATGCCGGTCGCCGAGCCGAGCACGCCCGATCCGACATAGGCGATACCGGCCAGCTCAAACAGCCCCTGGATCGTTCCGTCCTCGCCGAAGGTTCCATGCAGCACGGGGAAAATCACATCGACGCTGAGCACGTGCTCCGGTCCCGACTGTGACTGCGCCAGAGCTCCCGCTTCGCGTTCGAAGGGAACCATCGCCTCGCTCGGCACCGGGGGCACCAGCACCGACTCGCCCTTGCGCAGCACGGCGGCCGGGGCCGTCGCGTCCGGATCGCCCGCGCGCAGGTGCTTGCCCGATTCGTCATGGCCCAGCAGGCGCTCCGCGTGGCCGGCCATCACCCATCGGCCCTCTTTGGTGATGCCGATCGGAACCACCTCATACTTGCTGCGATCAATCGCCCCGAGCACCGACGCCGCCGAGAGCAGCGACACTTCGTGCTCGCCACTGCGCCCTCCAAACAGAATGCCAACCCTGATTTTTTTCATCGCGCCGTCGCCATTTTAGAAGGTGGGGGTACTTTAGAACCAGAAAGCCGGCAGCGAATGGCGTCGAGGGTGTTTTCGCAGTACCGCCCCGTCTCTTTGCCGAATCAGGTGTTAAATAACATTATTATTTTCATCATCTTGCATGGAGAATACAGTCAGAATCCAGCTCTTGTCGGCGCCATAATCGAGCGAAATCCCCATCCAAACGACGCCGTCCGCCACACCGGGGTTCCGAAAAGCACATTATCTGTTGCATCAGGGGTCAAACCCCTTTAAGATGCGTCAATTGCGGGTATGAAATCTACGGCGGTAGCACGCGCCGCACCCCCCCGGAGAAGCGCGCCTAAATCGGAAGCTGCCAAGGGCCCAACGGCCCTGCCCCGGGGAAGTTCTGCCGCTGGGAATGGTGCTCCAGCGCGCGAAGGACCCGGAGTCGCGTCGACCCATTTCATCCGCTCCCGCATCGGCAAAATCTGCGTCGCCATCACCGGCCCCACTCCGGCCGACATGCTGCGCAACGCCGAAGAGATCATCCGCGAAAATCATTTCGTCGAATTTCGGCTCGACTACCTGCCCAACCCGCTCGCCATCCTGCCGAAGCTCAAACAGTTTCTCTATGAGCGCGGCGAGATTACCGCCATCGCTACCTGCCGCCGCGTTTCGACCGGCGGAAAATTTAAGGGCACGATCCCTGCCGAGCTTGACGTCCTCGAAAAAGCGGCGCAGGCCGGTTGTCATCTGATCGACATCGAACTGCAGACCGCGGAGCATACTAAGCCGGCGCAGCTGAAAAAGCTGCGCTCCTTCGGCGCGGCTCTCATCATCAGCTATCACGACTTTGAAAGCACAAAGAACCTCGACGCCGTCTTCGACCGCATCCTGCCGTTTCAGCCGGAGTTCGTGAAAATTGTTTCGACCGCGAAAACGCTGGCTGACAACGTCGCTATGATGCGCTTCCTCGATCGCCGCCGCGACGAGGCCAACATCGTCGGCATCTGCATGGGCGAGCAGGGCATCATCAGCCGGGTGCTTGGGCTCCGCGCCGGCAGCGTCTTTACTTTTGCAGCGGCGCATGCCGGTGAAGAGACTGGCCCCGGCCAAATCGAGGCTCGCACCCTGCGCGAAACGTGGCGCATCGACCACATCGATGCGTCTACCAAGGTGTATGGGGTCGCCGGCAATCCCGTCCGCCATTCGCTCTCGCCGCTGATGCATAACATTGCTTTCCGGCGCGAGACCGTCAACGGCGTCTTTCTCCCGTTGCAGACGACGCGCATCAGCGATCTGCTCACGCTCGCTCGCGAAGTTCCTCTGCAGGGCCTGGCCATCACCATGCCCTTCAAGACGGAAATTCTCAAGCACCTTGCCAGAACGGATCTGCTCTCGCAGAAGATCGGCGCCTGCAACACCGTCGTTCGCGCGCAGGATGGCAATTTATATGGCTTCAATACCGACGTCGCTGCTGTGGTGCGCCCGCTCGAGCGGCGCCTACCGTTGCGTGGGGCTAAGATTCTCGTGCTCGGTGCCGGTGGCGCTGGACGCGCGGCGGTTTTCGGGCTGGCTGAGCGAGGCGCGGAAGTCTTCGTCTGGAACCGTACCGCTGAAACGGCGAAAAAGCTCGCGCGGCAGGCGAAGGCGAAGACCATCCGGCGCGAGCAGATCGCCAAATCGAACTTCGACGTGATCATCAACACCACGCCCGTGGGCATGCGCGGCGTCAAGCCTGCCTCGCTGCTGGAGGCGAAGGAACTGAACACGCGGCTCGTCTTCGATCTGGTCTATAACCCCATCGACACGCCGCTGATCCGCATGGCGCGCGAGAAGGGCCTGCCCGTGATCACGGGTGTGGAGATGTTTGTGCATCAGGGCGCGCGCCAGTTTGAAATCTGGACCGGCAAGCCGGCGCCCGAAGAAGAGATGCTGCGCGTTGTCGTGCACGCGCTGCGCCAGGAGTCAGCGAAAGAGAGCGGCAAAGAACGCTAGAAAGCTGGTAGCGGGTAGCCAGTGGCTGGTAGCTAAACCGGTCAGCGCCTGGCAGAGGCTTTTGCTACCAGCTACAGGCTACCGGCTGGTTCCCTCAGTGCTTCACCCACCCGTGCATCCCGGCTTCGAAGCTGCGGCGGTCTAGTCGAGGCAGCGTGCGCGCGATTTTCTCTGGAAACAGCGGATAGTGTTTCGCCTCGATCAGCAGCTCTGGGACGCACCATACGTTCTTCTCTGAAGCCATCCAGTGCTGGTGATCGAGGCGCTCCAGGTTCACCGGTCCGGCCCACGAACGCAGCGTCCGCTCTCCGCGCAGATTGTAGTAGTGCTCGAAGTAGCTGAGTGCCAGCTCACGGAGCGTGCGATAGACGGGAGCGCGGAAACGCAGGCCTGCGAAGTTGGACTTGGCGATCCCACCCCACAGGCCGCGTTCCTTATAGAGCGCTACGACGTGGTCGTCATCCTGCACGGCTTCCAGATCCATCAGCAGCGGCGGATGACCGTTGACGCGCAGCGCGGCCGCGGCGAGCATCGCTCCTTCGAGGCAATGTCCTCCGCGCTCCCGCAAAACACGCTCGGGAGACCATGCGGTATTCGCATATTGATAGGGGATCGCGTCGATGAACCGCTGGATGAGTATCGGCGTCTTCAGCTTCCGCAGGACGCGGAAATTCTCAGGCGATAAACCGAAGGTCGGCCCGTTGTGACGAATCCCGTTTTTCGACATGGAAGTCGCGGCGATTATACCGAACGGAACCGGCACGCCTGCGCACTCGTTCGTCCATCGCTACCAGCTGCCGTTTGCTTCTTCACCATCTCAGCCTTGCGCTCACCTGCATCAACCTGGGGGCCGCGGCCGACACAATCTGCCCGAACGTCGCGCTTCCCACGTTGCCTTCCACCGATGCCGGCCCAAAGAATTGCGCATGGTTGAAGACGTTGAATGCCTCCGCCCGCAGGTCGAGTTCCTTGCTATCGAAAAGCGTCGTCGACTTGGCTAGCGCAAAGTCTGTGTCGTCGGATCCTGGCCCGTGGAAGAAACGCCGTCGCGCGTTCCCAAAGTCTCCCAGCGCGGGCGCGCTGAACAGCGATGTATTGAATCCCGCGCCTGCTGTCGGTGAAGTCTTCAGCTCCAGTCGGCCGGCCGTGAACCTCAGCTGATCCGCGCCCTCGTTGTTCACCCCGTTGGGCTGCGTGCCCAGCAGGGAAGTGTCGTTGTTGTTCACCAGCGTCACCGGGAAGCCGGTGGTCAGACGTGTCAGCCCGAAGACCTCCCAGCCCTCGGTCAGCGCCTTCGGTCCAGCGCCACGCAGAGCCCACGCTACCGGCAGTTTGTAGTGGTAGTTCGCAACAAAATTGTGCGTCAGGTCGAAGGCCGAGAGGCCGCGACTCGCTCCCGGATTCACCGGAGCCACGGGATCGGCCAGGCTCGAGGACTGATCGATGGACTGGCTCCACGTGTACGCCACGTTGAATCCCAGCGGCCCCGCGTCGCGCTTCAGGCTTACCTCGAGCGCGTTGTCGTGCGAGTTCCCAATCGTCTTCTGCCAGCTCACGCTGCCAAACGCCGGCGAAAACCTCGTCCGCGTCCCGTTCACGACTGTTCCGTCCGCGCGTGTGTAGTTGCCGCTCTCGCCGAACGGCCCGCATGTCGCTGACCCCGGCGCAACCTCGCTCACCTGGCTCAGGCTGAGGCACAATCCAGGATCGCCCGGATTCGCCTCCAGCAGCGTCAGCAGATGATGCGCCTGCGTGCCCGCGTAGCTTACATCGAGCACCGTGCCGTGACCCAAATCCCGCTCGACTGAAAGGAGGTAGTCCTCCGCATACGGACTCACATTGCTGGGTGCAACTGCGGGAATCCCGGTGAATGGTTCAAACTCTGCCCAATCCACGCTGCCGATCGGATGCGTTCTCGATGCTCCGAACGGCACCTTCGCGAGCGGGAAGCGCGGCCCGTTCGGTTGCAAACTCGATCCATCCGCCGCCGCGGTCCACGGCGTATCGAACAGTGTTGGTACCGCGCTCGTGTAGGTGTAGCCGTATGGCGGATTCGCGCTCATGATCGCCGGCGACAGCCCCTCGATGGGCGTGTAGAACTGCCCCCAACTCGCGCGCAGGCTGGTCTTGCCTGCTCCCAGGAACTTCGGAGCCCACACCAGGCCCACCCGCGGTCCAAAGTCTGCGTATTTTGCCGGCGCCAGCGTCCGCGGCACGTCCGGATCGCCCGGGAAAACGATCCCCATTGGCGCGTTCGGAAACACCACGCTCTGCTCTCCCGGCACGAGCGTCTGCAGCTGGTTGTACTTCTCGTACCACGGCGGCAGCAGGTCCCAGCGCAGCCCGTAATTCAGCGTCAGCCCCGGTCGCACCTGCCACGAATCCTGCGCGTAGGCTCCGGTCAGCAGGTTGCGGTTATAGAAGTGTTGCGCGTCGCCCTGCGTGTAGTTCGAGTCGACGCCGAGCAGGAAATCCGCGAAGTCCAGGCCGGTCTCGCTCCCGGTGAATGCAAAGCTTCCGTTGAAATACACATTGGGGTGGTTATTGATCTGGTCGCCATGCACATCGGCGCCGAACTTGAGGTTGTGCCCCGCGACTACGTGCGAGAAATCGTCGCTGAACTCGAGGATGTTCTCCGCCTGGAACAATGCCGTCACATCCACGCCCATAGTGAAGTCGTTGAAGATTGTGTTTTCGACGCCTTCGATTTTCGGATCGAGCGGCACGATTCCCTGAAAGCCCTGCGAGGCGACGGTCGGACCGACTCCGCCCTGGGGCACGCCAACGTTGGCGGCATTGCGCATATAGCTGACCCGGGCCAGATTCACCGTGTTCGCGCCGAGCGTCTCGGTGTCGCTCAGGGCCAGCAGTTGCGCGCGCCCAAAATTCAGCGCGTCGAACCCCGGCACCGTGGCTCCGCCCGCACCCGTCGGATAGGGAGCGTCGACCCGGTAGTCATCGAAGAAATAGTAGCCGGCAAGCGACCCCATGCGAGTGTTCCAGTCCATCCGCAGCGCACCTTTGTCGTCGCGAATTTGCTGCTCTGCCGCCGACGTCGAGAAGGTTCCTGGACCGCTGTTCGGCTGTGGAATATACGCCAGCAGGTGCCCAGCCGCGCTCGACCATGCACTGCTGGGAATCGTCGCATTCGGTAACACGCACTGTGACGAATTGGTGCAGCCGGCCGTGTAATACGGCTCGGCTTGTGTTACTGCGTAGCCCAGTTTCTGCGAAAGCAGATTCGCGAAATACGGGCCGCTCACCGTGCCCGTGAGTGCGCTCGTGCTCGCCGAAAAATCTCCGCTGCGCTCCGCCGCCGTCGGCACCGAAATCAACCCCGTGTCGATCCCTTCTGCCACGCGCGTGCCCTGGTAATCCGCAAAGAAAAACAGCCTGTCTTTCCTGAGCGGTCCACCCAGCGTCGCGCCAAACTGGTTCTGGTGGAAGGCGGCGCGATCCAGCGAAAAATAATTCCGCGCATCGAGGTTTGTATTGCGCAGGAACTCAAACGTCGAACCGTGCCACTCATCGGTCCCGCTCTTCGTCACCACCGCGATCTGGCCGCCGCTCGCGGTGCCGTACTCCGGGGCGTCGTTGCCGGTTACCACGTTCAGCTCGGCAATGGAGTCGAGCGTCGGCACGATCGCTACGCCCATACCCACGTCTTCCTGCGCGTCGGCGCCGTTCACACGAAAGCTGTTCGCTGTCTCGCGCTGTCCGCCGATCGAAAGCGAGCCCGAATCCAGCTGACCTGAAGGCGGCGTACTCGCTACCCCGCTCATCACGATGGCATTGGGCTGCGCCGAACTCGCCGGAGCCACGCCGGGCTGAACAGCAATCGCATCCGTAAAGCTGCGCCCGTTCAGCGGCACAGCCTGCATCTCTCTCGCATCGAGCAATCCGCCGCTAGCCGTCGATGTCGTGTTGATCATCGCCGTGCTCGCGTCCACGGCCACGGTCTGCCTCGTCTGCCCTACGTTGAGCGCCAGCGTGATTGAAACTGCGGTCGTCCCCACCGTCACCACTTGCTGAGCCGCCGCGAACCCCTCCGCGCTCGCCGTCACCACATACTGTGCCGGCGCCAGCCCGGGAAACCGGAAGGTCCCCTGGCTGTCCGCAACCGTCTTCGCCCTCAGACCGTCCCCGACCAGGGCCGCGCTCACCTGTGCTCCCGGAATTACAGCTCCGGAAACATCCGTGACCGTTCCTGTCAGCGCAGTCGTCTGCTGCGCCCTCGCCCATCTGAGCGGAAGCAGCATCACGGCCAGCAAAATCGCCATGGCCCCAACCGACCTTCTTTCCTTCCACGAACCCCCAGCCACAGCAGCTCTCCTCGACGGCGGTGTAGATATACGACTCGAATAGTCCGATTTAAATCCAGACGAAGACTTCCCTCCTGTGACCCACGTCACAAGGCCTGAAAACGTCCAGATTCAGCCCGGGAAACAGTGCGGCACGGAATTATGCGCCGCCAGCTCGCAATATACGACAAGTTTGGTCCTATTTGTCAAGTCAACGCCAGCGAACGTCCCTCCCGAGGTCTTTCCTTCGCGCGGGTCACCAGGGCGGTCGAGCTACTGGCGACCCGCTTCCGGCCGCACCAGCGCCCCGTACACCGCGGCCTGGCTTTTGTAGAGCAGCGTGTGATTCAAATTTCCGCCGCGCCGCTGGATCATGCCAACGAAAACGATGTCATTCGTCGGATCGACCCAGAACCAGGTTCCCGCAGCGCCATCCCAGAAGAACGTCCCTTTTCCCACTGGCAGCGCAGCCGTCGGAGGATCGTAGACTACCGCGCAGTTGAACCCATATCCGAATCCCGGCCGCATGATGTGTTGCCCGATCCCCCACTCGCCGGTCAGCAGTACTTCGCCAAGGTGATTCGAGGTCATCAGCCTCACCGTGGCCGGCGCAAGCACGCGTTTGCCGTCGAGTTCGCCGCCCCTGGCCATCATCTGTGCAAAGCGGTAGTAGTCCTCTGCCGCCGACACGAGGCCGCCGCCGCCCGAAGGCATGGTTGGTTCCTTTGTGTAATCGCTCGTCCCGGTCGCCGTCAGATGTCCCGTTCCATCGTCGGTGTATCCCGTCGCAAATCGCACGCGTTTGTCTTCAGGAACATAGAATCCTGCGTCCTTCATTCCCAGCGGCTCGAAGATATGGTCGTGCATGAACTGCGGCAGGGTCTGACCGCTCAGTTTTTCGACGATGTACCCCTCGATGTCCATCGACGCCGAATACATCCACGCCTTGCCCGGCTGGTAAATCAATGGGAGACGTGCCATTTTGTCGATGAACTCCTGCAGGCTCGCCGACTGCATCGGCTTTTGCTCCTGGTACAGCGCGTCCACGGGCCCATGTCCGTTGCCGTACGAGAATCCGGCTGAATGCGACATCAGCTCGCGCATCAGCGGCGCGTGTTGCGGGTCCACGAGAATCATTTTTCCGTCGGCGCCGAATCCACCAAACACCTTCAGGTCCTTAAACTCCGGAATGTACTTCGCGATCGGATCCGACGGCAGCCACTTGCCCTCTTCGTACAGGATCATCATGGCCACGCCCGTCACCGGCTTGGTCATCGAGTAGTCGCGAAAGATAGTGTCCTTCGTCATGGGTGACTGCGATACCAGGTCCTTGTAGCCGTACGTCCGGTAATCGACCACGTTCCCGTGCCGCGCGAGAATCGTGATCGCGCCGACGAGTTGTTTCTGGTCGATCTCGTCCTGGATGAGCCGGTGCAGATTCTCCAGCCGCTCCGTCGAAAAGCCCTCGCTCTCGGGACTCACCACCGGTATCTCTCCCGGCGCCGTCGTTTTCGTTGCCGCTTTTTCCGCCGCATCGACTCGGCTTATCGTCGCTGTTTGCGCTCGCATTCCTGCTCCTGCCATCACCACCGCGCTCACTGCCAGAACTAACGTCGCCCGTAATCCTCCGCGCACACGCATCCCACGCCTCCGACAAACCGATGTAATTTTCGGGAACCGTTATATCAAAGCGAGGTCGGTTTTTCTGAATGCTGAACGATGCCAAGCGGCTACCAACTACTGGCTACCCGCCGGTTCGGTCAGCTCCAGGTCTTCCAGCCGCCGCAGCTTATAAATTGCAATCGAAACGATCCAAGCCAGTGCGAAGATCCCGACGATGCAGAAACCGAGCACGCCGAAGTTCGAGTTGAGCCGCCCGATGAATCCCCAGAACATGCCCTGCAGATGCAGCTGGTCGCCCAGGAGGCCCAGCGCCTCAATTCCGCCGACCACCAGCGCCACCACGACGGAAACCGATGTGATGGTCAGGTTGTAGTAGAGCTTCCGGATCGGCTTGATGTAGGCCCATCCATACGCGCCGAGCATCAGGATGTTGTCCATCGTGTCGACGAGCGACATGCCCGCGGCAAAGAGCACAGGGAAAACGGCAATTGCCCACAGTGGCAGCCCGCGCGACGCTTCGGCCGCGGAAATCCCCAGGACTCCAATCTCCGTCGCCGTATCGAAACCCAGGCCAAACAAAAAGCCCAGCGGATACATGTGCCAGCTGCGCCGGATCATCTTGAAGATGGGCTTGAATATCCGCGCCAGGAAGCCGCGGTTCGCCAGCAGCAGGTCCAGGTCCTCGTCCACGTACGGTTCGCCGCGGCGCACGCGCCGGAAGGTGGCGTACACCGAGCGCAGGATGATGAGGTTGACTACCGCAATGGCCAGCAGGAAAACCGAGGAAACCAGTGTGCCGATCACCCCGCCGATCGCGCGGTAGTGGTCCAGATGCTTTTGCAGCCCCAGCGCCACCGCGGCAATCGCCAGCGAGCCGAGGATCACGATGGTTGAGTGGCCGAGGGAAAACATGAAGCCGACCGCCACCGGCCGCTTGCCTTCCTGCATCAGCTTGCGGGTTACGTTGTCGATGGCGGCAATGTGGTCGGCGTCTACCGCGTGGCGCAGACCTAACGACCAGGCCAGAAATGCTGTTCCCAGCAGCACCGGGAAACGATGAAACGCCGCTATGGCCCATAGCCAGGCCGACGCATTCACGAGGACAAGCAAGACGGAAATGCCCGCAACCTTGCCGCGGACATGATCCGCATCGTCGTTGAAAGGCTGGCGGAACGCGGCTCGCATGGTGAGGGCGCTTCTCCTGATGCGGAAAGAGGAGGCGATCCGCACACGGAAACCATTGTAGATGGATGCAGGTTGAGCCGCGATGTGACCGATGCCACTGCCGATTTCAGCGAAAACGCCGGATGCGCAGGGTGTGCCGGCCGGACCGGTAGAACCCCGTCACGTACACCGTGGCGCGGCCGGTTGTTGAGAAGATGAGCTGGCGCATGCGCAGCAGCGGCGCTCCTTTAGCCAGCATCAGCAGCTCGGCCATGCGCGGATCGGCGTCGGTTGCGTCGATCTCCTCATCGGCGTACGCCAGCTGCACGCCGCACTCATGCTCCAGTACGGAAAACAGCGAAACTTTGTCCAGCGGCGCATTCATCAGCGCCGGATATTCCTCGGTCGACCAGTAGCAGACTTCGAGCGCCACTGGCTCGTCGCCTGCCAGGCGCACGCGCTCCAGGCGGCCCAGCCGCGCCGTGGGCGGCAATCCCAGGCGCGCGGCAATCTCGTGCTCACGGTTCACAATCGACGACGAGACAATCCGCGAGTGGGCGGTCAGACCGAGACTCGCCATTTGCTCGGTGTATCCCAGCAGCTTGTTGAAGTGAACCTTGGGGGGTGCGACGAAGGTGCCGGCGCCATGGCGGCGTTCCACAAGGCCGTCACGCGCCAGCTCGGTGAGCGCATGACGCGCCGTCATGAGGCTCACGCTGTGAATTCTCGCCAGCTCGCGTTCCGAGGGAACGGCGTTGCCCGGCTTCAGCTGCCCGGAATCGATCCGGCGGCGGATTGCATTCTGAATTCTGCGATACGCAGGTTCGTCGCTGCGATGGGCCATCGTACTGGAGTTCCCGTTGTGGCTGGAATCGTGAGCCGTATCAGCGACTTTGGCCAGCTGTTTCCTGAACACCATACCAGAACCTGAGCAAAGAGAATGACTGCTATAGCAGTGAGCAGAGCTATAAGCAGAGTGCTATAGAGCGCACCATAGCACGGTGCCGTCATTCTGTAAATACAGCTCCCGGTAGAGGCCCAATTTTGCCTCCCCGAGCCCCTTAGACTCCTCATGGGAGATGCTGGCGGTGTGGGTTACCAGCCCGGTAAAGCTAGGCAATTCGCACATTTTCTGTGCCGTCTCCAGTGCGGAAAATAGCCACACTTGCATCGGTCGGGCGAAGTTTTCCACAGGCTGGCCATTTACCTCTCCTTGACATGGACTGCCCAATAGCTATATAGCATTAAGTATCGTGCTATATAGCGCGCCGGAAGACCCCCAATCCGACCGCGACAGCCCGGTTTCCGCATTAAGGAGGATCCAGTGAACTCGAAAATCAGGATTGCGCTGTCTTTGCCGGGTGCCTGTCTGCTGGCGCTGCTGCTGTTGATAACGCCGCTGTCCATGCGCGCGCAGCAGGCCGCCGGTTCCATCACCGGCACCGTCACCGATCCCTCGGGCTCGGCGGTAGCCAATGCCGCCGTCACCGCACGTGATGTCAACCAGGGAACGACCTGGTCGACCAAAACCGACGGTGCCGGCGTCTACGAGTTTCCGCAGATCCCCGTTGGCAAAGTCACCGTCAAAGTCGTGGCCGAGGGCTTCCAGACCCAGGAACGGTCACCGTTCGCTCTGGAAGTGAATCAGGTCGCTCGCATCGACTTCGCCCTCGCCGTCGGCCGCGTCAGCACCACCGTTCAGGTCAGCGGCGAAGCGCCTCTTCTGCAGACGGGTTCGACGGAAGTGGGCACCGTGCTGAACGCCGATGACGTCACATCGCTCCCGCTGGCCACCCGCGACGTCAACGAGTTTGCCCTTCTCGTCCCCGGCGTTGTCAGCCCCAACAAATTCGCCTTCGAGTCTTCGCAGACCACCTTCGGTACCGGTCGGCCCTACGTCAACGGCGCCCGCGAGCAGGACAACAACTCCTCCCTAGACGGCATGGATGTCAACCAGCCCGATAATAACGATGTCGCCTATGTTCCCAGCCCTGACGCTCTGAGCAATTTCAACGTCATCACCAGCAACGCCCCGGCTGACTACGGCAACTACATCGGCGGCGTCATCGTCCAGACGATGAAGTCCGGCACGAATGAGTTTCACGGCAACGTGTTTGAGTTCATCCGCAACACCGACCTCGACGCCAACACCTGGCAGGACAAGGCCAACGCCTTCCTCAACATTCCCGGTGTCACCTCCACCACCCTGCCGCGCCCGGTTCTGCAGTGGAATGAATTCGGCGGGACCATCGGCGGCCCCATCATCCGGAACAAATTGTTCTTCTTCGCCGACGAGCAGACCGAGATCAACAACACCCCCAGAACCGCGCAGACGAACACCGTTCTGCCCACGGCCTTCACCACCGGCGACTTCAGCGCGCTCTGTACCAGCCAGGGAGCCACTTTTGCCGGCGGCGTCTGCTCCAACACGGCCTACCAGCTTTACAGCCCCGTGTACCTGAGCGGGCCGAACGCCGGACAGCCGGCGCCGGTCGCCTCGCGCCAGCCTTTCCCGAACAATCAAGTGCCGATCAACAGCAAGGTCGCTGCAGCCCTCGTCGCGTCCAAGCTCTTTACCACCCAGGAAGAAACGCCCACGTACTTCACCAGCGGCTACGTGCATTCGTCCCAGGGAGACATGAAGATCGACTGGCAGGCCTCGCAAAACGATCACGTCATGGCCCGCTACTCGCAGATGTACACCATCAACAACAGCACTAATGGGATCGATCAGCTCACGCCGAACCTGACGCGCGAATATCCGCTCAAGAACGTCGTGGTCGACTACGCGCGCACCATCTCGCCGACGCTGGTCAACGATCTCCGCGCCGGCATCCAGATCTTCCCGGCGAACGACCAGATCTATACCAGTCCGGTCAGCGGCGACCTGCCTCAGGAGTTCGGCCTTCCCGGGGTGCAGGAAAGCATTCTGCCCTTGATGAGTTTCGGCTACACCGGCATCGGCAGCTCCGATGGCGTCGAGATTTTCCACGACACCACAATCGAAGCCGAGGACTCGCTCACCTGGACGCACGGCAGGCACACTCTGCACGGCGGCTTCGAGTATTACCACTACATCATGAACGATGTGTACGCCGGCAATCAGGGCGCCGCCGGCTCGTTTACCTTCAACGGCCAGTACACCGGCAGCAACGGCAATTACGGCAACGCCTTTGCCGACTTCCTGCTCGGCCTGCCCTCCAACGTGCAGCAGGGCGTGCCGTTCAACTTCCATCTGCGCAACAGCCTCTTCGCCGGCTTCGCGCAGGATAATTTCCGCGCCACGCATTCGCTCACCATCAACGCCGGTGTGCGCTACGAGGTCACAACGCCTCGGGGCGACAAAGACTCCGCGAACAACGTCAACTTCAATCTCATTACCGGCACGCCGGAAATCGGCACCAACTACAACACCTACTGGGGCCGCGACAACATCCAGCCGCGCATCGGTCTGGCGTGGCAGCCGGGATGGGCGCCCAACACCGTCTTCCGCGCCGCCTACGACATCTCGACCTACATGGAAGGCAACGGCGTGAACAATATGGCCGTCATCAATCCTCCGAACGTCGAGCTGCACAACGAGGTCAACAACTCCGGCGCTCAGCTGGAATACCCCACTACTACTCTCGACCAGGGCTACACGCCCTTCTCCGCAGCCTGCACGTCGGCGCAGCTGATGGCCTTTGCGCCGGCCTGCTTTGCCAGCGGTCAGGCCCACGCCACCAATCCCAACCTGCAGCCCGCCGTCGATCAGCAGTGGACCGCGGCCTTCGAGCACCAGTTCCCCTCCAACGTGACGGCCACGATACAGTACGTCGGCAACAAAGATGACCACATGTCGGACATCTACCTCTACAACCAGAAGGTTCTCGGCGCCAACAACACCGTCGTCCCCGGACCTTTCATGCAGCCGATCGTGACGGCTGGCGCGCAGGCTCGCTACAACGCGTCGGATGGTATTTCGCGCTACAACGCGCTCGAGGCTATCCTGGCGCAGCGCAATTACCACGGCCTCGATATGCAGGCCGCCTATACCTGGTCCAAGTGCATGGCCAATTCGCTGGGCTACTTCGGTTCCTACGGCGATGAAGAAGGCGCAGGCGAATCGCAAACGCAGGCCACGCAGAACTTTTTCCAGAACGAATACGATCCGTTGGCCGACTACGGGCGTTGCACCATCGACACCTCCCAGAACTTCCAGGCTTACGGCGTCTACAACCTGCCCATCGGACGCGGCAAGCTCATCGGCAGCGGGATGAGCCGCGGTCTGGATGAAGTCGTCGGCGGCTGGCAAACGGCTCTCGACCTCAGCTTCCGCTCCGGCTTCGCCATTACTCCCTTTGCCGGGGCTTATATGGGCGATGAGAACCCGCTCTCCGCGGCCAGCCTCACCGGCTCCTACCAGCCTCGCCCCGACTGCATGTCCGGCGTACCGCAGTCCGTCGGGATGCAGACGGTGCAGATCGGGAGCAGCATCGGAAGGACGAACCTGAATCCCGGCGCCGTGAGTGAGGTGGCCGACTATACCTACGGCAACTGCCAGAACGGCGCGTTGCGCGGGCCCTCGCTAAAAACTTCGGATTTGAATCTGACCAAGCAGTTCCCGATCACCGAGCGCGTTAACGTCGCGGCTGCTGCACAGTTCATCAACCTGACGAACACGCCCATCTTCAGCGTCCCGGCCAGCTGGTGGGGTCAGTACAGCTCCTGCGGCGCCTGCAATGGGACTCGCACCACCGGCTACTACGGTGGAGGAGCGGGGACCGTCGGCTTATTCGGGTTGCTTGACGGATCGAACCCTGGCCGACAAATCGTGCTCTCACTCAAGCTCAACTACTAACGGCAGCGCTTCGGCAGTACACGCTGCCGATGCGACCCGATGCCGGTCATGCCTTCGCTTTCGGAGTGCCACCTAATATAGGGTGGCATTCTTTTTTTGCTGCCCTGGTCCAGGCTCCGTCATTTACCGAACCACTTCGGCAATCGCCAGAACTTTTCCACAGACTATTTTGGGAACGTCCTGCACGCACGTTCCACTTTGGACTCACCCTTGTGACCCCCGTCACCGTCGCCCTGTAAATACCCCGGCAAACTAGGCGAACTGCCCAACCCGGGCAGGAATCACGGCAAGGATGGTTCCCGATGAATGCCTCTAATGTACTGGCGAAGCTGGTCGAAATTGAAAGAGCGGTTGACGGCGCCGGACTCCCTCGTGTCCGCGCCCTGGCAGTCGACGCCCAGCAACTCCTTCTTGAAATCGAACAGCAGTTGATGGAGACGCTCATCGAGAACCAGCGCCTGCTCGAGTTTCTTGAAGACGTTGCGCTGGCCCCGGAATCGCTGGCGGAGTTTGTCGCCACGCACGATGGCGATACTGCTCTCGCCCAGTTGTCTCCCAGCTTCCGGATGGTGCGCAGCCCTCGCAAGGCTGGACCATTCTGGATCAATTGACAAACCCATTGCAGTAAGCTTCCTCTCCGAGGTGTTCCCGTGCTGGATTCAAGGCTTTTGCTCTCCCTGATCACCGAAATCGAGAATTCGATCGAAAGGAGGCCGGTCAAGGAAATCCGTAACCTGCTCTCTCAGGCGCACGACTGTGCCGTTCAGGTGGATCGCAAAATCCGCGTCGATCTGACCGTCGGCCGCCATCCGAACGCTTCGTGACGGCGTGAGTTTTGTGCTGAGCGATTCTATTCGCGGCCTGCTGCCCTTCAACGGTGAATTTCGATCAGCAGCACCCACGCGTCGGAGAGCGAAGTGATGTAGGAGAAGACGACCGCGACCACCAGCCAGTAGAGGCCGCCGCCGCGATGCAGGAGCAGAGAAATGGCGCAGCCGAGGATGGGCAGACCAGCCAGCTGCGTGAGGATCCTCTGAAAGATACGGTTCGCGCGGCTGACATACGGATTGTTGTGGCCCGCGGCGTAGCCGGCCCAGGAAATCGCGAGCCACATCGCAATGCCGGCAATCAGCAGTTCGATCGCCAGGGCGCGCAACGGCTGCGCCGGCACTATGGCCATGACGGAGACGAGCAGAATGCCGGTGAGCGTGAAGAGCGCTTTGGCCGAGCGGGCAACGAGATTGTGCCCGGAGATGATCTGGGTGAGATTGATGGAGACGGCAACAAAGATCAGACCTGCGAGTGCCGCGGAGGCGGCAATCTGCGCCGAGAAAAAGCCGGCCCATGCGTCGACGTTCCAGGCGGTTGGCATTTGGGTTCGAGCAAGCTTAGCAAACAACCCGTCAATCCCACCCGCTACACTATTTGAGGCCTTGCGCTCGACGGCCTCACCCACCCATGAAGCGTCTCCTCGAGGGCTACGCCCGCTTTCGCCGTGATGTTTTCCCGGAGCGCCGCAGCCATTTCCGGCTGCTTGCGGAAAGCCAGCAGCCGGATGTGCTGTTCATCACCTGCGCCGATTCGCGCGTGGTCCCGGATCTGATCTTCCAGACCGAGCCGGGCGATCTCTTTCTGTGCCGCACGGTGGGCAACATTGTTCCGCCAGCCGGGGCCATGCCGGGCGGCGTCTCGTCGACCATCGAGTATGCGGTCGCCGTGCTGCACGTTCGCCATATCGTCGTCTGCGGACACTCGGACTGCGGAGCGATCCGCGCAGTACTGCCTGCCGATCCCAACGATCCGCGCGCAAAACGCGACCTTTCGCGGTTGCCGCTGACGGCAAAGTGGCTCGGGTACGTGGAGCCAGCGTGGAAATATCTGCCGCCGGGAATTTCGCACTCCGACACTGCCACGCTGCACGTGGCGCTGATTCGTACCAATGTGATCGCGCAGTTAGAGAATTTGAAGACGCATCCCGAAGTTTCGCGTGCGCTGGCTCACCAGGAGCTCGCGGTGCACGGCTGGTATTACGACATTCTCACCGGCGCGGTGGATGCCTACGAGGAGCGGGAGCGCCGGTTCATGCCGCTGGAAGAATGGGCAAAGCAGTCACCGGCCAGCGATAAAGGGACCGGCTAAGAAACGATTCGCGGAAAATCGGTCAGCGAAGGACGATGTAGATCGATCAGTGTGCGCCAGCTGGCGGTCGGGCGCCCGGGCGAGCTTTCTTGAAAAACCAGACCAGAATCACGCAGGCAAAGCAGATGAGCGACATCCAGCGGAAGACGTCGACGAAGGACCAGAGCAGGGCCTGTCGGCCCAGCTCCTGATACAGGGTTCCTGCGGCGGCGTGCTGAGCGTTGGGCGCGGCGGTGTGCTGGGTGAGGTAGCCGGTGAGTGCGCTGAGCTGCTGTTCGAACCAGTACTGCGTTTGCGAGACGGAGCCGGCGATCTGGGTTTGATGGGCATCGCTGCGGCGGACCAGGAGCGTCTGCGCGATGGAGATGCCGATAGAGCCCCCGATATTGCGGAGCAGGTTAAAGATGCCGCTGGCGTTTCCGATCTGGTCGTTGCGCAAGGTGCTGTACGCCTGCGTGGTGATGGGGACGAAGACGAAGCTGAGGGCGAAGCCGGTGGCCACGATGGGGACGAGGAGCGTCCAGGGGCTGATGCCGAGATTGATATTGCCGAGGAAGAGGCTCATGACGCCGAAGCCCACGAAGCCGAAGGTGAGCAGATAGCGGGGATCGACTTTGTTGCCCAGATAGCCGATGACCGGCATGCCAAGGATGGAGCCGATGCCGCGCGGGCCGACGACGAGGCCGGCTGCGAAAGCCGTGTAACCGAGGAGCTCCTGATAGAAGAGCGGCAGGACGGTGATCATGGAATAGATACAGAGGCCGAACATGGCGATGAGCGCGCAGCCGAGGCCGAAGTTCCAGTCCTTGAGGATCTTGAGTCTGACCAGCGGGGTCGGGCTCCTCCAGGAGTGAACGATGAACCAGAACAGCGAGATGATGAGGATGATGAAGGCCCAGCGAATCCAGGGAGCGCCAAACCAGTCGTCTTCCTGGCCTTTATCGAGGATCACCTGGAGGCAGCCGGTCCACACGGCGAGCAGCCCGAAGCCGAGGCCGTCGAATTTGGGAGCGTGACCCTTGGTGATGTACTCGGGGTCTTTCACGTACCGGCCGATCATGTAGACGGCGAAGGCGCCAACAGGGATGTTGATGTAGAAGGCGTAGCGCCAGCTGTAGGTATCGGTGAGCCAGCCGCCGAGGGTGGGCCCGAGTACCGGGGCCACGACCACGCCGAAAGCAAACAGGGCCATGGCGGCGCCGCGCTTTTCCGGCGGGAAGCTTTCGAGAAGAATCGACTGCGAAAGCGGCTGGAGCGCTCCGCCGCCAGCACCCTGGATAACGCGGGCAATCAGGATGAAACCAAGGGTGGGGGCGGCTCCGCAGAAAAACGAAGCGATCGTGAAGATGATGACGCAGGTGATGAGAAAGCGCTTGCGCCCGAAGCGTAGCGAGAACCAGTTGCTGGCCGGCAGGATGACCGCGTTGGCGACCAGGTAGCTGGTGAGCACCCAGGTGGCTTCGTCGTTCGAGGCCGAAAGCGAGCCGGCGATGTAGGGCAGCGCCACCGAGGCAATGGCGGTGTCGAGCACCTCCATAAAGGTGGCCAGCATCACGGAGATCGCGATGAGCCAGGGGTTAATCCCGAAATTTTGCGCCTGCTGACCGCTTCCGTCCGCCATGGCCTCTGTCGCTATTGAAGTTACGGGAGATTCTGGGGTGAGCTGCCGTTCTGAGCCGGTGGGTCTCCGGGGCTGTCTGGAAGTCCTGTGCTCCGTGTTGGATACGGGAGTTGGCCGTGCGGATGCAGGCGGCCTCTGGAAATCGCCGATTCTAAGACCGGGACTGGTTGTAAGGCCCTCATTTTGATGGGGTTCCCTTTCTGCATCTCTGGCATCACTTTGCGCATCAGATAGATTGACAATAAGTCACTCAAGTGCAATCCTAGCGAGGGTACGCACTACTCAGGAGTTCCAGGACAATGGCGAAGATTATTGGTATTGACCTCGGCACCACCAACTCGGTGGTAGCCGTGATGGAGGGCGGTGAGCCCAAAGTAATCCCCAACGAAGAGGGCGGACGGACGACGCCGTCGGTGGTGGCATTCACGAAATCCGGGGAGCGTCTGGTGGGCCAGGTGGCCAAGCGCCAGGCGATCACCAACCCGGCAAACACGGTTTATTCGATTAAGCGCTTCATGGGCCGTCGCTTCGACGAAGTCAGCGACGAGATGAAGATGGTTCCGTACAAAGTCGTACCGCAAGGCGACCACGTGGCTATCGAGGCGCAGGGCAAGCTGTACACCCCGCCGGAGATATCGGCGCTGATTCTGCAGAAGCTGAAGAAGGCGGCTGAGGATCATCTGGGCACGACCGTCACGGAAGCCGTGATCACGGTTCCGGCCTATTTTAACGACGCACAGCGCCAGGCGACCAAGGACGCAGGAAAAATTGCCGGCCTTGACGTGAAGCGCATCGTGAACGAGCCGACCGCGGCCGCGCTGGCCTATGGGCTGGATAAGAAGAAGGACGAGACCATCGCCGTCTACGATTTCGGCGGCGGAACGTTCGATATTTCTATCCTCGAAGTGGGCGAAGGCGTCATCGAGGTGAAGTCAACGAATGGCGACACCCACCTGGGCGGCGACAACATCGACCAGCGGATTGTGGACTGGCTCATCGAAGAGTTCAAAAAGGACGAAGGACTGGATCTGCGGTCCAAGGGCAACGAGATGGCGCTGCAGCGTCTGCGTGACGCGGCGGAGCGCGCCAAGATCGAGCTTTCGACGGCGCTCGAGACCGAAATCAACCTGCCGTTTATCACGGCGGACGCAAACGGTCCTAAGCACCTGGTGCGGAAGCTGACACGCGCCAAGCTGGAGCAGCTGGTGGAAGACATCATCCAGCGGTCGGTGGAGCCGTGCAAGAAGGCGATGGCCGATGCCGGCGTTGACGCGAGCAAGATCAACGAGGTGGTGCTGGTCGGTGGTCAGACGCGCATGCCGCGCATCCAGCAGCTGGTGAAAGACCTGTTCGGCAAAGAAGGCCACAAGGGGGTGAACCCCGATGAAGTGGTGGCGATTGGAGCCGCGGTGCAGGCAGGCGTGCTGGCCGGCGAGGTGAAAGACCTCCTACTGCTGGACGTGACGCCGCTGACTCTGTCGATCGAGACGCTGGGCGGGGTGGCAACGCCGATGATCCCGCGCAATACGACGATCCCGACGAAGAAGACGGAGACGTTTTCGACGGCGGCCGACAGCCAGACCGAAGTCGAGGTGCACGTGCTGCAGGGCGAGCGGCCCATGGCGGCGCAGAATCGGACGCTGGGCAAATTCAAGCTCAGCGGCATTCCTCCGGCTCCACGCGGCATCCCGCAGATCGAAGTGACGTTCGACATCGACGCGAACGGCATCCTGAATGTGACGGCGAAGGACAACGCCACCGGCAAGGACCAGAAGATCACGATCACGTCGTCTTCAGGCCTGAGCAAGGAAGAGGTCGAGCGCATGGCGAAAGAAGCCGAGGCGCACTCCGCCGAAGACAAACAGAAGCGCGACGAGATCGAAGCGCGGAACCAGCTCGACGGCCTCGTCTACAACATCGAGAAGATGCTGAAGGAGAACGGCGACAAGGTCTCCGGCAGCGAGAAGGCAGATGTGGAGACGGCGCTGGCCGATGCGAAGAAAACGCTGGAAGGGCAGCCGAGCGTGCCGGAGCTGAATGCGGCGCGGGAGAAACTGACCGCAGCTTCGCACAAGCTGGCGGAGGCGATGTACAAAGCCAATGCGTCGACGCCCGGTGCGGCGGGAGTGCCTCCGACGGATGGCGCAACAGCTTCCACAGGAACCGCTGACGAGAAGAAGGACGAAGGCGTGATCGACGCCGAGTATGTGGACGTGGACGACAAGAAATAACAGGACTCAGAGCACAGGGCTCAGAAGGGGCGTTCTGCGGAACGCCCCGCACTTTCAGGACGTAAGGAGTAAAGCAGTTGCGGTTGGGCAGAGGTAGCGGGATGACGAACACACTTTGGAAATGCGAGCAGTTGCGGGCGGGGCAAATTACGAACAGGCTCATGTTCGATACGGAAGCGCAGGCCAATCACTTCGTCCGGGAGATGCGGCAGGCAGAGCCTGATATTTTCTGGCGCGTCGAGCCGGTGGATGCAAACGGAGTGTGGAACTGATTCCGTGGCTGAAGTCCGTGAGGATTGCACCCGAATTTTCGAGAGCAATCCGGAGTTGATACCTTAGAAGAAAAAATAATGGCGACGACTCAGCACAAAGACTATTACGCGACGCTTGGCGTCAAGAAGACTGCTTCCGCGGACGACATCCGGAAGGCGTTTCGCAAGCTGGCGCGCAAGTACCATCCCGACGTCAATCCGGGCGACAAGAAGTCCGAGGAGAAATTCAAGGAAATCTCCGAAGCCAACGACATCCTGAGCGACGAGAAAAAACGGAAGATTTTCGACCAGTTCGGGTTCTACTCCGATCAGATCGATCCTGCGGCCGCGGAGGCGGCAGCGCGCGCCGGGCGCAACTCAGGAGCCGGCAGCGGCGGACAGCAGGGCGTGCCGTTCGACTTCGGCGGGTTCGACTTTTCAGAAGAAGCTCCGGGAAGCGCCGGAACAGGCTCCGGATGGGGAAATTTCCGCGACATCTTCTCGGGGATGTTCAAAGGAGAGCGCCACGCGCAGGGACCGCAGCCGGGCACCGACCTCGAATACCAGGTGAGCGTCGATTTCTGGACGGCGATCCGCGGAGGCATCGCGCGCCTGGAGATCCAGCGCCAGGAGATTTGCCCCAGCTGCCACGGGCGCGCCTCGACCGGCGGCTCGCAGACCTGCCCCGAGTGCCACGGCAGCGGCCAGGTAACCCAAATGGGCGGGCGGATGAAGTTCAACATCCAGTGCCCGCAGTGCGGAGGGAGCGGTAAAGTGCAGAACGCATGCTCCACCTGCCACGGCGAGGGCGTGGTTTACAAGACCGAGCCCCTCGAGTTCCGCATCAAGCCTGGAACCCGCGACGGGCAGCGCATCCGGCTGGCCGGAAAGGGCAACGCGGGCCTCAACGGTGGCGCGGCGGGCGATTTATATCTCATCATCCGCACCGGCACGCATCCGGTGTTTACGCGCACCGGCGATGACATATCCATCACGTTGCCGGTCACGGTGTCCGAGGCGGCGCTGGGCAGCCGCATCGAGGTGCCGACCATCGACGGGCGCGCGCAACTGCGCATCCCACCGGGCACCCAGAGCGGGCAGAAGCTGCGTATGCGCGAGCGCGGCGTGCCCTCGGCAACCAAAGAAGGCGCGCGCGGGGACGAAATTGTCACCGTGGAAGTATCCGTTCCACAACTGCGCGACGAGCGTTCACGTGAAATTCTGCGGGAATTTGCCAAGTTAAACCCCGAGGATCCGCGCGAGTCGATCTGGGCGAAGGTTTAGTCACCGTGGTGGGCACACATTTACCCTGGCATCAAACCGCGAGCGTGATTCGCCTCGAAACGCCACGCCTCACCCTGCGCGAGATGACGCTGGCGGATGCGCCGGCGTTGCATGCCGTGCTGGGCGATGCCGAGACGATGCGCTGGTACCCGCGTGCGTACACCTTCGAGGAAGGGCGGGAATGGATCGTGCGGCAGATCGCACGCTATGCCAGCGGCGCGGGGTTGCTGGGAATTGTCCTGAAGACTACGGGCGTTCTGATCGGGGACTGCGGCCTCGTATGGCTCGAAGTCGAGGGCGCCATTGAGCCGGAGATCGGTTATCACCTTCGACGCGACCACCAGAATCAGGGATACGCGACCGAAGCCGCACGCGCGGTCCGCGATTATGCTTTCTCCACGCTCGACTGCGATCATGTAATTTCCATGATTCGTCCGGAAAACCTGGCGTCACGGCGCGTGGCGGATAAGAACGGCCTGAAACTGGATCGCATCGTCTTCTGGCGCGATTGCGAGCATTGCGTGTATCGGCTGATGAGAGGGTCCGCGGCATGACCGTCATCCCGATCCGCAGTCAGGCGCGGCCGGAAAACAACCCGGACCGCGATCGTCGCCACGCCACCCAGTTGCTGAACGCTGCGATGTCGTATGGGCGGCTGATTCTGGCGAAGTATGGGCAGCTGGCGCCGTTTGCGTTTGCGCGGGACCGCGAAGGCCAGATTGTCCGCGAGACGCTGGATATTCCGCGCTTGCCGCGTGACCCGGAGAGGCTGTGGAAGCTGCTCACCGAGCACGTGGCGAATCGGGTGCGGCGCGGACAGATCGAGGGTGTGGCTCTGTGCGCCAACGTCGCGCTGGCCCAACCCTCGGCAGAGAGTTATACCGACGCAGTGATCGTGACCATCGAGCAGGAAAGCGGCTACGCACTACAGGTGACAGTGCCCTACAGGATTCTCGGCGGCCAGATGAAGAACGTTCTGCCGCGTCGGGTGGTGCTGGGAGAGATGGTAGTGGAAGAGAACGAGGCGCAGATCTTCCGGCCATCGTAATGGATTGTGGTCGCTGTACCACCGGACGAAGTGCATAATGTGAGCGGACATGCCCACCAAACGCAAATCGAAAGGCGCGTACATGATTTCGGCGGTGGCCGAGATGTACGACATCCATCCGCAGACGCTGCGCCTCTACGAGCGTGAGGGGCTGCTGAAGCCTTCGCGCACCGAGGGCAACACGCGTCTCTATACCGATGAGGACCTGGAGCGGCTGGAGTTCATTCTCAACCTGGCACGCGACCTGGGGGTGAACATCGCCGGGATCGCGATCATCCTGCAGATGCGGGAACGCATGGAGTCGATGAACCAGCAGATGCAGGATTTCGTCCAGTACGTGCGGACAGAGATGATCGCGCGCATGCAGCACGCGGCGGAGCAGCCGGGAGCGGCGATGGTTCCACTGCGACGGCCGGTAATTGTCCCGCAGGAAAAGCCGCGGCGCTGAAGTGTGGAGCGAAGATGTAAAAGGCGTGCCGCAATGGCACGCCTTTTTTCTTGGGTGCAGAAAGATTAGTGAGGCTTGCGGTATTCGATCTCGTCGTCGCGCAGGAAGTATTCCGCTGAGCAGGCATCGCCGCCGCAGATCATCGACTCCAGACCGACATACTGCGCCCGTGTGATCAGTCCCAGAACGCCGCACTTCGGGCAGGCCAGCACGGCCACAAAAGGATTGCGCGCGTCGCCCATGGGCGCCGCATTCTCCAGCACAAAGAGCGTTCCAGGTTCCATCTGTTCCGGTATCCACTCGTCCAGCATCTGAAGATCTTCCTGCATGTCATCCTCCTGTGGTTGTGCTGTTGGCTGACTTCGGATCCGGCTTGTTAATCCGGATCAGCTGGGGCAGTCGTTATTCGCGCGCTCTGGGTGTGGATTGCCTCCTCTCACCGGCTCCGGAGCCAGGCTCCGCCGGTGACCATGAATCGCTGCAGAATTGGACTTGAATGGACGGGGAAAGTTGCCTGACGCAGGATAGGGGATTCACGCCGCGGCGCCGCGCATACTGCTCTGGCCTTGCTCGTGCTCGATACTGACTCGGGCATCACAGGCGGCGTCCCAGCGGCGGCCTGATCCGGTACGATGCAACGTTCCGGTTTCCTGGCAGCCCGTCAATTGACGCCATTCTCAGGGCAGGGTCGAGTGCTGTCAATGCCAACTTTGGTGGTGGGTTATCTGCCCAGGTTCGTTATGTGTCTGGCGCGTATTGGTCATCGGGATCAGGTGACCAACGTGGCATGGACAAGCTCATCGGCCCAGATGCGCTGTGGATGCGCCGACCGGACCGCGCGATCGCAACTTTGACGGCCTCGGCCACGCGCTCAATTTCCGGCGGCGTGAGATACGGATGCATCGGCAGGCTGAGGACGCGCTCGGCCGCTTGCTCAGCGACGGGAAAACTGCCGCGGAACCAATTCATTTGCTGCGCAACATCGGCAAAGACCGGCTGCAAATGGAGCGGCATCGGATAGTGGACTGCCGAGGGAATTCCTGCGCCGTGGAGGCTGCTCTCGACGGCTTCCCTGTCATCGGCCTCGATGGTGTACTGCGCCCAGGCTGAAGTGCGATCCGGCAGGACACGCGGTGTGTGGACGGCATCTTTCAGAAACGCCGTGTAGCGGCCGGCGATTTCGTTGCGGGCGATGAGCTCTTCGTCGAAGACCTCGAGTTTGGCGAGCAGCACCGCCGCCTGCAAAGTATCGAGGCGGCCGTTGATGCCGATACGCGTGTGGCGATAGCGGCCTTCCTGGCCGTGATTGCGGAGCTCGCGCATGGTGGCGGCGAGCGCGTCGTCGCTGGTGAAGCAGGCGCCGCCGTCGCCATAGCAGCCGAGAGGTTTCGACGGGAAGAAGCTGGTGCAGCCGATCGTGGAGAGCGCGCCGGAATGGCGGCCCTTATAAAGTGCGCCGAAGCTTTGCGCCGCATCTTCGATCACGGCGAGGCCCTGGCGTTCGGCGATGGCGTTGATGGCGTCCATCTCCGCGGGCTGGCCGTACAGGCTCACCGGGAGAATGGCTTTCGTGCGCGGGCTGACAGCGGCTTCGAGTTTTTCCGGATCGAGGTTGTAAGCGACCGGTTCGATGTCGACGAAGACCGGCCGCGCGCCAGCCAGGGTGATCATCTCCGCTGTGGCGAAGAAGGTGAAAGGCGTGGTGATGATCTCGTCGCCCGGTGCGATGTCGAGAGCCATCAGCGCGAGGAGCAGCGCGTCGGTGCCGCTCGCGCAGGTGATGCAGTGGTGCGCGCCGATGCGGGCCGCGAGCCGTTCTTCGAGCTCCTGGACTTCGGGGCCGAGAATAAAGCGCTGATGTTCGAGGACCTTGCGAATGCGGGCGTCGACGCGCGCCTGGATGTGGCGATACTGCGCCTTCAGATCGACAAATTCCATTAGCTACAGGTTACAGGGAACAGGTTACGGGTTACAGAGCAGCCCGTGCCCTGTAGTCCTCAGGCTGCGGCTGGCTTCAGCGCGGCTTTCGCCTGGCCCACGAGCGCGGTGAATCCCGCAGCATCGTTGACCGCGATGTCGGCGAGGATCTTACGATCCAACTCGACGCCGGCCTTCTTCAGCCCGCTGATGAGCTGCGAGTACGAGATGTTATTGATTTTCGCCGCAGCGTTGATGCGCACGATCCAGAGCGAGCGGAACTGGCGCTTCTTCTGCTTGCGGCCGCTGTAGGCAAACTTCAGTCCGCGCTCGACGGCTTCCTGCGCTGCCTGGTAGAGCTTGGATTTGGTGAGGAAGTAGCCGCTGGCGCGCTTCAGGATTTTCTTGCGGCGGTCGCTGCGTTTGGTTCCACGTTTTACGCGTGGCATGCGAGTTTTCTCCTTGTGTGTTGCGGTTAAGCGGCTGGAGGTGGGAAAAACCTCTTCACTCGCTGTGTTGCCGGATCCACTCTCGCTGTCGCGAGGGAGCCCGCCAGTGGCAGGCCCGGAAAGATCAGGCGTAGGGAATCATGCGGGCGACCTTCTTGTGGTCGGCGTCGGAAACCAGGCAGCTGTGCGCGAGCTTGCGCTTGGTCTTGGTCTCCTTCGATGTAAGAATGTGCCGCATTTTGGACTGGCCGCGCAAAAATTTGCCCGTACCGGTCTTTTTGAAGCGCTTAGCCGCGCCCCTGTGCGTTTTGAGTTTAGGCATGGTAATCCTACTGACTGAACAAAAAGCGTATTAACAACGACTTCCAGTGTATCGGATGGCGCCCAATGCGTCCACTGGCGATCCCGACTGAGCACTCTGCATGCTTGCCACCCCTCCCCCCTTTTTTGGCAAGTGTGGATTCTGCGGGACTTGTGACTCCTATTGGAGGGCCTCTGGCTGCAAGCTATTGAAAACGAGTTAGTTGTTAGAGGCCCTCTGTGTAAGTGTATGTTTCTAAAGCTGGTAGCTGGTAGCTGGTAGCTGGTAGCTGGTAGCTGGTAGCTGGTGGCCGGTAGCCAGCCGTTAGCCGGGTGACAGGTTACAGGGCGCCGGGCCTGAATGCTTCCAGCCGCCCCAGGTACCCCCTCCCCCTGGGGGGGGTGTGGCAAGTCCTTCAATTTGCAGAGGCGACTGGGTACCCTGAATCAGGTATTACCCTGCGGCACGAGTTATACGAGAAAAGCCTCGACCCGGAGGGGCGAGGCTTTTTCTTTCTCTACTCTATAACTTAATTATAGCAGGTTGAGGAGAGCAGGAGTGCCAACTTCGCTAAGGTATTTTGGCTTGTAAGTGGTGTGGAGTGTTGGGTTATTACTTTGGATTTTTCCACGAGGTCTTGACAGATCTGTGGATAAGTCGGGGAATGGCGAAGCGGGGCGAAATTGGGGCCAGAGAGCTGCCACGTGCAAACCAGAACCAAGCTTTCCCGCTCTAATCAAGCGTCAGCGGCGTGTCGGGGGTTGTTTCGTCTACGAGGGTTTTACGAGCCCATAAAACCGGAGGCAGGACACGGGTGCGTGCGTAATAGCGCAACGGCCCGCTGCCGCCTTCTTTCAGTTCCAAGCGCCAGATCTCCTCGCCATCGAGCCCATACGAACGGCCATTCAGTTCGTATGTCGCCATCAGCTCTGAGGTTCTAATTCTCTCCCTGATCATCCTGACGAGGTGGTCGAACTCGTCGGCCAATGGATCCCAAATGAATAGCTGCAGCTGCTTCGCCTCATCGATGGAGGCGCGCAGGTATTGCGAGTATAGGCATAGGATCGCCAATCCAACGTCAACGCTCCGTTCGAAGTCCGGACGCTCAACTAGGAGTCTATTGATGAACGATCTGACGAACTGAAATGAGAGCTGTATTGACGAAAAATGTTGCGTCACCAAGCTGTAAAGGTATTCGGACGGCCTGGAAGACAGCGCTGTTGCAATCGCGAGTTCGTTTGGCATGATCTGGAGGTCGATCATGCTCCGGGGAATCGCCGGTAGCCCGACGATGAAGACGGCTGTTAGGTACTCCTGAAGTGATTTGTGGGAGAATTCGAAGAGATCCGCTCCGGATTGCACAATCAGGCCCGTGTGTGTCTCAAGCTCGTTCACGACTGCCTGGGCTTCGGAGTTGGGCAGTCCGTAGTTGAACGCGATCCTGTGGTAGCTATCAACTAGATCGCCCCGGGTGAACGCGGATGTCTTGTTCGATGTTGTAAGGCTGTGGGCAAGATCGGACAGGAATTCAGATTTACGGTCAACCTCGAAATCCGAATATGACGATACCCGTTGAACGGAGCGTTGTTGATCCCACTCCTCAAGCAGTAGGGACACGATCTTCTTGTATACGGATTTTGGTTTTTCGGGAATTTTGTGAACTCGCTCGAAAATTGCACAGAGGTGTGCGAGTGTAAGAGGCTTGATGGCGGTGTCCCTGAACGGGGAGGTCCGGAGTTGATTGAGGAAGACCGCTGAGTCCTTGTCGCCGAGCCATCCCGATGCGAACTGTTCGATTTGGGGCTCCGATAATGGCGCGATTTCATATGTTGTCATCTTTTCGATGTGGTAGCTAAATTCCCCGGTTCTGGCCGTGAGGATGATCCGCGCACTTTGAAGCTGGATTGCGAGACGCCGCACTCCTGCTACGATGCCGTCGCGTCGTGCCTTGTGCGAGATTTCGTCTAGGCCGTCGAGGATGATCAGCGGTCGCAGTGTTTCTAACACGCGCACGGCTGCCCGCTCCCTAAGAGATTTTCGAGACGTTGCCGACTCCGCAGACTGAAGGTCCTCTGGAAACTCTAGGGAGAGTTCCAAGATCGACTGAATACGCTCGACGATCAGATCCTCGAGGTCGCCGTCGGCTGTTGTTGCGTTGTTGAGGTCTCTGAGACGAATAAGGAGAGGGAACTCCTGATCTGGGAAGACCTCATTACCCGTTAACATTTCTTGGCAGAGATGTTTTACTGCCGTCGTCTTACCCGCGCCAGACTGACCTAATATCACCAGATGCTTTGCGCGCTCGCTCTTGAGGATTGTGGACAGGGGGGCGGATGCCATTCGTTCACTTAAGGAGATGTGTTGCCTTCTCGGAAGCAGGTAAATGTCGAGTGGCACGAAGACTTCCGAGGTAACTTTAGGTTTCAGCAGGTCCTTGAACGAGATCTCCTCCGACCAGTTCCGTACTTCCTGCTGGTGCGCAGCAATCGCTGAGTCAAGTCGATCTTGGGTGGACGGCACCCTCACGTTCCATCGACTGAGATATTGTTGCACCAACGAAATCGCCTGCTTGGACACCTCGGCCGCGGCGGAGGTCTCTAAGCTGTTGAGGAAATCTGACATATTCGCCATCGTAGGGCTTCAGGGGGTGCCTGTAAACGGGGCCCTAGACTCAGAGTCGGCCCGAGATGCAAAGGGCTGCGCATAGTGATTCGAATATTGTGCCGGCTGCGGCACGAAGCGCCTCCGCCGGCGGGCCTGCGGCAGCAAGGAAGGCGCTTCGCGCCAGTTTGTGCGAACCGGGAGATGGGTAACAGTTTAGACCGGGCAGATGGGTAACACTTTTGGCGCCGGTTGAGGTTGGGTTGTAGCTGGTCCTGTTCATGGGCCAGCCGTAGTCGTCGCGGCGGTGGGAATCCGGGAATCTCCGGTGTTGGAGATTTCCGGATTTCCATCGCCGGCCGTTTGCGCTGCGGGCAGGTTGCCGGTGGTCAGCTCTTTGCCGTCGAACCACGCAATGGGAAAGCTGCCGAAGCAGACCCACCAGTAGCGATCGTCGATCGGCTCCAGACCGATGCGCTCTCCGGCCAGCACCTTGCTCAGAAAGACGTGATGGCCCTTCCAGAAAAACTGTCCGTGCGGCCAGACGCTGCGCACTTGGACACCGCAGTCGTACTCCGGCTCGGGCAGGCGGCCCGGATAAACGCGCGGCGATGGGGTGTAGACAGCTGCCGGAGGCCTCTGGCCCAGGGCTTCATGGGGACGCTCCTGGTTGTACTCGTGGCGGAAGCGATCGAAGGCCTGCTGCTGGCGGCGCCGGTTAGCCTCCGCCGGCCGGGCGGTCTGCTCGGCCAGGGTGCGGTGCATGCGCTCGTGACGGCCGTTCTGTTCCGGATGACCGGGCTGAATGCGTTCCGGCACGATGCCCAGCTTCATCCAGTACAGGCTCAACCGCGACAGCCCGGCCACACCGCGTGAGGCGAAGGGCGGACCGTTGTCGGTGCGAACAGCAAGGGGCAAACCGTATTCGCGGAATGCGGCTTCGGAGATCGAACGCACGGCTTCGGTGTCGGTCTTCTCCACCGCCTGGCAGCGCAGCAGATAGCGGCTGGCCGCGTCGGTCATGGTGAGCGGATCGATGCGCTCTCCGTCCCGGGTGCGGAACCATCCCTTGAAATCGGCACACCAGACGGCGTTGGGCTCTCCGGCCTGGGCGAAGGGCTGGGTAAAGGGCGGGGTGCGGCGCCGCAGTCGCCGCGCGTGCGCCAGGCCGGCGCGAGTGAGCAGCGCGCCGATGGTGCTCGGTGCCGGCCACCCCTGCTGGGGATGATGATCCTCGAGCCAGCGGCGCAGCTTGCGCGGACCCCAGCTCATGTGCGCGCGCCGCAGCTCCAGCACTGCCGCTTCCACCTCGGCCGGGGTCTGGTTGGGATGGGCGTGTGGCGCCCGGCTCCGGTCCGCCAGACCTTCAGCCCCCTTCTGTTCCCAGCGCGCCAGGATCTTGTACCCTGTCCTGCGACTGATGCCGTAATGGCGACACAGCTCCGCCATCGTCCACTCTCCGCTCTCGTACTCCACGGCGAAACGCGCTCGTTCTTCCACCACTCCGCTCACCTTCCAGGGCATCTCTGACTTCTACATGCCCGGCTTCCGGCGCGAAGTGTTACCCATGTCCCCGGTCTGTTCTGTTACCTGTCTGCCCGGTCTGTACCAGTTCTTACGGCACGACTGAAGTCGTGCCCTGACACAAAACCAGCTTTCGTGGTCAGGATGACATCCCTGGTTCCTGGGAGCGGTTGGTGGGCGCGACGGGTCTGTCGCTGTGGTCATCGGCGCGTGCCAGTTTGTTTTTTCGGCGGCTAAAGCCGGACACTTTGGGGCTCTGGTCCCACGGGCTGAAGCCCGTGGCTTCTACCCGGTTCGACTCGCCGACTTGCGCCGGCTCGCTCAGGGCAGGCTGTCTCCTTCGTTGCCGCGAAGGACCGGGCCTCGCTCAGGAAGACGCACTTTCGGCTGTATGGCGATGGTAATGCGTCACGGCGCAGGGGCTAAAGCCCATTTGATTTTGCGATCTTTACGGCACGACTGAAGTCGTGCCCTGATACAAAGGCGGGTTCTTCTGCGCGTTGAGAGTCGTGCCCTGATACAAAAGCGGATTCTTCCCGCGTTGAGGTTCGTACCCTGACAGAAGAGCAGGCGCTCGCGCAGGTTCCATATCGCAACTGGATTCGGAAATTCAGAAGCCGGGGGGATGTTGATCCGCTACGTTGAAGGCTTTCTCCAACGCCAGGCCGGCGGTGGCGAGGGTTCCTTCTTCGAAAGGTTTTGCTATTAAGGTGACGCCGTGGGGGACGCGGCGGGGTGGGTTGAATTTTGGCAATGGGTGCGACGGGTCGGGGGCCCAGTCGCTGCGCGCTTCCGTCACCTCGATGAATCCGGCGCGGAGGGTGAGCGAGGGGTGGCCGGTGAAGTTGGTGATGGTGAGCATCTCGTCGCGAAGGGAGGGGACGAGGAGTAAGTCGACCTGAGGAGAAGATGCGGGCCATTTCCGCGGCGACTTTGCGGCGAAGACGGTCGGACTGCACGTAGTCGACGGCAGAGAGGAAGCGCGACTGCCGGAAAGTGTTGGGCCACGCGTCGGGGACCTGGGCGCGCAGCTGGTCGACCTGGTGGTTGAGAGTGATCTCCTCAAAGGACGCGGCCGATTCAGCAAAGAGAATCACGTCAAGGCAGTCGTAATTCCAGTCGGGCAGCGAGACTTCGACGGGCGTCATGCCGAGCCCAGGGAGCGCTTTGAGCGCAGCGCGATCCACGTCGGTGGCGGGGTCCTCCTGCATCCATTTCGGAAAGTAGCCGACGCGCAGGCCGTGTGGGGATGCGCTTGCGTCGAAGTCGAGATGGCTGGGGACGCTGTAGGCGTCGCTGGTGTCGAGACCGGTGATGGCGTGGAGGACGAGGAGGGTGTCCTCGACCGCGCGCGCCATGGGCCCGAGCTTGTCGAGCGACCAGCAGAGAGCCATGGCTCCGGTGCGCGGGACGCGGCCGAAGGTGGGGCGCAGGCCGGTGACGCCGCAGCGCATGCTGGGGCCAACGATGCTGCCGTCGGTTTCGCTTCCGATAGCAAAGCCGACGAGCCCGGCGGCGGTCGCAGCTCCTGGACCGGCGCTCGAGCCGGAAGAACCTTCGTCGAGATTCCACGGATTCAGCGTCTGGCCGCCGAACCAGATGTCGTTCAGCGCCAGCGCACCGAGCGAAAGCTTCGCGACGAGCACAGCTCCGGCCTGGTTGAGACGATCGACGACGACAGCGTTGTGCGCGGGAATGCGGTTGCGGAAGGGCTCGGCACCATAAGTCGTGGGGATGCCCGCGGTGTCGAGCAGATCCTTTGCGCCCCACGGAATGCCGTGCAGCGGGCCGCGATAGTGGCCGGCGGCGATTTCCTGGTCGGCGCGGCGCGCCTGGTCGAGAGCGTGATCGGCGGTGAGCGTGATGACGCAGTGGAGGTTGGGATCGAAGCGCTGGAGGCGCGCGAGGTAGATCTGCGTGAGGCGCTCGGAGGTGATCTGCCGGGTCTCGATCCAGCGCGAGAGCTTCCACACCGGCGAGTAGGCGATGTCTTCTTCACGTTCGGGCAGCGGGCCGGGATCGGTGGTGCTGCGCACGAATTGGTCGTGAGCGGGACCCGCAGTTTGTCCGGGCGCGACGGCGGAGACGCGAGACCATGGCTGGATTTCGGGTTCGATCGCAGTTTTGCGCGGTCCGGTCCGTCGCTCATAGAGAGGCGCCATGGATTCGCGCCAGTTGGAGGCGGCCTGAGCGAGGTCCTTCGGCGTCATCTCCACGCGGACCAGTTTTTCGGCGTCCCCAAAAGTAGCAGCGGAGACTTCAGGACCAACAGCGGGTGCCGTGCCGAACGCCGGCGGCGTGCCCGGCGCGGTGGGTGGCGACGACTGCTGAGGGTCTTCGAGAGCGGCGGCGAGGTTGGGTGCGGCGGCGGCAGCGAGGAGCGAGGCAGAAGAGCGGACGAGGAAGCGGCGGCGCGATCGATCCATGGGGGACAGTGTAAGGCAGCGAAGGATTGGGTCAGCTAAAAAGCGGTCAGCGAAGAATCGGTTAGCGGAAGGGCGAGCCCTTCCTGCGGGCTGCTGGAGGCAGGCTTTTTTGAGGGGGTAGACGATCTACAGGCGAGGCAGTAGAGTGTCTACATGGCCAGGGTTGAGAAGGATGTGTATCGGAATCGGATTGAGCTGCTGCAGGGCACGCTGGACATGCTGGTCCTCAAGACTCTGCAGTGGGGGCCGCAGCATGGATACGCGATCAGCCAGGCGCTGCGCAGCCGCTCGGGCGAAGTCCTGCAGGTGGAAACCGGATCGCTCTATCCGGCGCTGCACCGGATGGAGCGGCAGAAATGGATTGCGGCCGAGTGGCGGCAGACCGAGCAGAACCAGCGCGCGCGCTTCTACCGGATCACGGCGGACGGGCGCAAACAGCTGGCCAATAATCAGTCCAGATGGGAAACGATGGTGGCGGCGATTGCCTCAATCATGGAGGCGTAGCGCGAGGAGGAAACGGTGAGTTTCTGGCGCGGGTTTGCGGCGAGGAAGTCGGAGCTGGACGAAGAGATCGCCACGCATCGGCGGATGGCGATCGCGGATCGCATGGCGCGTGGCGAGACCGAAGAGCAGGCCCGCCAGGAAACGGAGCGCGAGATGGGGAACATGCCGCTGGCCAAGGACGTGACACGCGAAACCTGGGGATGGGTGTGGCTCGAGCGGCTGGGCCAGGATATTCGCTACGCGCTGCGGCAGATAAAACGCAGCCCGGGATTTGCCGTGACCGTGATCGGGACCCTCGCGCTGGGAATTGGCGCGGCAGCGGCGATGTTCACGGTTGTGGATCATGTGCTGCTGCGGAGACTACCCTATCGGGAAGCGAGCCGGCTGGTGCTGATCTACGAGGGCGGAAGCAACCTGAATACCTACTTCCTGGCGCCGTGGCTGGACATCGAATTGTGGCGATCGCAAAGCCGCTCGTTTGAGGACATTGCATTTTCAACGGGCATGGGCGGTCGAACCTATCTCCGGGGCAACAGCGAGGCACTGCAGGTAGATGGAGAGTCTGTGAGCCCCAACCTGTTCGCGATGCTGGGTGCGAAGACGGCGATGGGGCGTGGTTTTATTGCGGAACAGCCGAGTTTTAGCGCCGGAAAAAACGCGGGTGGGATTGTGCTGAGCGATGCCGTGTGGCAGTCAGCGTTTGGCGGCGACAAAAACATTGTCGGACGCGTGGTCCGCGTGAACGACGAGCCGTACACGGTGCTGGGAGTGATGCCCTCGGGCTTTGTGTATCCGGCGGAGACGCATCAGTTCGCGCAGGTGTGGACTGTAATCCAGTTGGGAGCGAAGGACCAGGGGCGCGATTACCTCTCGAATCAGTACGAGGTACTGGCGCGGCTCAAGCCCGGCGTGAAGCTGGAAGCGGCGGCCGCCGAGATGGCGGCGATCCAGAAGAGCGTAGCCGCCGAGTATAAGGTGCCGGAGCAGCGAGCCGAGCACACCGAATCCAGGGTCCAGCGGTATGCCGACTCGCTGATCAATACCGACGTGAAGAAGGCTCTGCTGGCGCTACTGGCTGCGGCGGGGGTACTGTGGCTCATCGCCAGCGTAGATGTGACGAATCTGTTGCTGGCCCGGAGCACGGCGCGGCAACGGGAGATTGCCATGCGCGGTGCGCTGGGCGCCAGCCGTGGACGCGTGCTGCAGCAGATGGTCGTGGAAGGTCTGGTGCTGAGTGGATGCGCGGCGGTGCTGGGTACTGGTCTCGCGCTGGGCGCAGTACGTCTGACGCAGAGTGTCGCACCGATTCATCTGAACCTGAACTTTTCAACGCATGTGGACGGGACGATTCTCGCCGCCCTGTGCGGGCTCACGCTGCTTTCCGCCGTGTTGTCTTCTGCGTGGCCGGCGCTGATGGCGGTTCGCGCGCCGATTGAGCCGGCGCTGAAGCAGGGTGGACAGCAGGCCGGCGCAGGCCGAAAACATAACCGCCTGCGCAGCGGCCTGGTCGCAGTGGAAGTGGCCATGTCGCTCACGCTGCTGGTCGCCTGTGGGCTGCTGCTGCGGACCATTTATGTGCTGCGCCATGTACCGCTCGGCTACAGGACCGATCACATTATCGTGGCCAATTTGTCGATCCCCTCGTATCGCTACGTGGGCAAAAGCGTGACGGAAACGCTGTACAAGCCGCTCCTGGAGCGGACGCAGCATCTGCATGGCGTGGAGGCGGCGGGAATGATGAGCGAAGTGCCGCTGGGGCAGACGTTCAACATCATGCTGAGCCTGCGCATGAACGGGGGCGAAGTTTATGCCGGGCTGAAGATGGCGAGCCCGGATATGCAGAAGATTTTTGCGATGAAGATGCTGGCCGGGCGGTTCTTCAACGATCAGGACACTCCGACGTCGGCGGGAGCGGCGGTGGTAAACCCGGCGTTTGCGCGGGAGTACGCGCCGAACAAGCATGACTGGAACTCGCTGCTGGGAATGACGGTGTGGAACCTGAGCAAAAACCGGCCGGCGAAAATCGTCGGAGTGATGGCAGATGAGCGGCAGAAGTCGGTGGAAGAGCCATCGCAGCCGGAGGTGGAGATTTGCCTGTGCCAGATCACGCCCGACAGCGGAATCTATCAGCCCTCGACCATCGCCATGGACCTGGTGGTGAGGACGGCGGAGCCGACGGCAGTGATGATTCCGGAGATTCGTGCCGCGCTTCGCCAGGCAAGCCCGGAGCTGGCGAACTCAACGTTTCAGACCATGGATCAGATCGTCGAGGATTCGTTCGGCAGCCAGAGGCTCGCCGCGCATCTGCTCGAAATCTTCGGCGGATCGGCTCTCTTGCTGTGTGTCGCCGGGCTCTACGGCTTGCTGGCCTACGTCGTCACCCAGCGCACGCGCGAGCTGGGCGTGCGGATCGCTCTCGGCGCGCAGCGCGGCAATCTGCTTTGGCTGGTGCTGCGCCAGGCGGGCGCAATGCTCGCGGTGGGAGTTATCGTCGGGCTGGGTCTCGCGTGGGCCTCAGGAAAACTAGTCGGCGGATTCCTCTACGGAGTGAAAGCGCACGACGGCTGGACGCTCATCGGAGCCGCCGTGCTCCTCTTTGCCAGCGGGATGCTCGCTGCCTATCTCCCGGCACGACGCGCGGCGTCCGTAAATCCGATAGAGGCGTTGCGTGCGGAATAAAACCCAGCGAGGGTACTGGTGAGCGGCAGCGGGATCGGTGTCCGCTGGCTCTTCTGCGAGGGCGTGCCGTGGGCATTCCGAAAGCTCGCTCTCATCTTTCTGCCATATACCCGGGATATACTGCGCCCGTGGATCACCTCTGGACCCCGTGGCGTTACACCTACGTCACCGAAGGCGACAAACAGAAGCGCGCCGGGATTCCCGAGGAACTCGACGCCTGGCCCGGCGACTGCGGCTGCGTCTTCTGCAACATGATCGCCGCTGCCGATTACGCCATCGAGCACGGCAGGGACCGCATCGCCGCTGAGCGAGCCGCCGGCATCGTCCTCCGTGCCCAGCACAATTTCATCTGCGTCAATCGCTTTCCCTACACCTCAGGCCACATCATGATCGTTCCTTACGAGCATCAGGCCTCGCTCGCCGCGCTTCCTCAGCAAACCGCGCGCGAGATGATGGCCCTCGCGCAGCAATCGGAACGCGTCCTCGCCGGCCTCTATCATCCCGACGGATTCAACTTCGGCCTCAATCTCGGCAAGGCTGCCGGCGCCGGCGTCGCCGGGCACGTTCATCTGCACGCGCTGCCCCGCTGGGTCGGCGACACCAACTTCATGAGCACCATCGCCGAAACCCGCATCCTCCCCGAAGATTTCACGGTCACGTGGGAGCGCATCCGGGCGGCTTTCGCCGATCGGAAAACAACGGGCGGCGAGTAGCTGGCAGCCGATGGCGGGTAGCGACGCTGCCCATGGGCCGCATCCAACCGATGAAGGATTAGCCCATGCCCTCCCCAAAATCGCACCCTCAGCCCCCCACCAGCGTCCACCACACGCCACCCTCTGCCGAATCCGACAGCGATGCGAAGACTGGAGCGGAGCAAACGAGCCAGGCCGAAACCCTCCGACACAACACGGAGGGCGGCCAGGCGCAGTCGCATCCCGACGCGCCAGCGGGCCAACACGCTACCGGATCGTTTACTGGAAGCTCGAAGAAAAACTCAGAGAAAAGGAAGAGCGCCTGAAAACAGCTCAGCTCCGCCTGCCTTCGTCAGCGACGGCGGCCAGTTCCATCTGCTCGGCTGCGGTTTCTTCGTCAGCCATATCCGCCGCGTCCTCCGGACCCACCGCTTCTTCCACCAGCGCCTGGGGCAGCGCCTTGGTCGGCCGGATGCCCAGCCGCACCAGCCGCTCGGCCTGCCATACCAGGTTGCCGTCCGCCCGCGCCAGCTTCTCGTACGCCTTGTCGTAGGCCTCGCGCGCGTCGCCCAGCTTCTTGCCGATCTCCAGCAGATCCGTGATGAAGCCCCGGAACTTGTCGTAGAGCAGCCGTCCGCGTTTCGCAATCGCTTCCACGTTGCGCGTCTGCCGCTCCTGCCGCCAGATCTGCGCCACCGTCCGCACCACGCACAGCAGGCTGCTCGGGCTCACCAGCAGCACGTTGCTGTCGTACGCCTCCTGCCAGATGCGGCTGTCGTGCGCAATCGCGAGCATAAACGCCGGCTCGATGGGCACAAACATCAGAACGAAATCAAGTGACCGCAGCTGATACAAATCCTGGTATTTCCGGGCCGAGAGCTCCTTTAGATGTGCGCGCATCGATGCAATGTGCTGCCGCAGCGCCTGCTTTCGGGATTCGTCATCGTCACTGTTACAGTAATCCGAATAGCTCTTCAGCGAGAGCTTCGAGTCGATCACCAGATGGCGGTGATCCGGCAGGTCGATGATCACGTCGAGTCGCGCCGTGCCGCCTTCCTCGCGCGCCATCGACTTCTGCACTCGATATTCCTGGTCTCTGCGCAGCCCGGCCGACTGCAGCAGATTCTCCAGGACAAACTCGCCCCAGTCACCCTGCGTTTTCGACGACCCCTTGAGCGCCGTCACCAGGCTCTCCGCATCTGCCGACAGCCGTTCGTTCATGGTCCGCAGATTTTCGATCTGCGTCTTGAGCTCCGTGCGCCCCTCGATCCCCTCGCGCTCCAGGCTCGCCACCTTTTGCTGGAACTCATCGAACTTCGTCTGGATCGGGCCCAGCAAATTGGCGATCGCCTTTTCCCGGGCCTCGAGATTCGTGCTGGCGTGACCCTGCTGTTTGCCCAGCTCCAGCTGCGCCAGCGCCAGAAAATTTCGGTTGTTTTCCTGCAGCGCCTTCGCCGCCAGCGAGTCGAATGCTTCCTTCATCGTCTGGCGCGCATCCTCGGTCGCGCTCAGCCTGCCTTCGACCAGCGCTTTCGCATTCTCCGCCGCCTGCTTGTCGCGAATCGCTGCGTCCAGCGCGCGTTTTGCTTCCGAAAGCTGAGCCTGCGCGCCGCGGCCAAACAGGAACCAGGCCAGCAACACACCCAAAGACAGACCGATAACCAGGGCCAGGGAGGGGAGGAGCATGGCCTGAGTCTACCGCCGCCGCGGCGCTCCCCAGGGTACAGGTTTTCCAGAGTTGACTAAGTTGATTCCTCCGTGCCGGGCCGAAGCGAAGGCAAGATAAAATCCTTGGCCGCACTCTTGTCTTATGCCTCTCAAATGGCCGCCGCACTCTGCTCCCTGATCAGGTTCCCACAAGAAAAGCAACCTGGTTTGCCGGCCGATTCTCAATCGAAGTAATACCCTTCTCAGCCCCACAGTACCCGTCTTAATCCGATCTGAAAACACCACAGTTTCCTGTTGGCCCTGCGCAGCAGTTCACCCTTTAAATAAGTTCTCTTGCCCGGCGATTTCCAGTAGACAGCCGCATCCCCTTGTGGTGAGTATTTACTTTGGAGGCTCCACATGCTGCCCATCCTCATTCTCGAAGCCGCCATCCTCCTCGGCATTGTTGTCATCCTGCTCAGGAAAAACCCCCTTGGCTCGATCTCCTCGTCCCTGCGCATCCTCGTCAATGGGATAACCCGGCTCACCACCGACTCAGAGAGCTCGGAAACCGATGTCCGCTCGGGAATCGAGGACGTCCGCAGTCACCTTGCCTCCGGTCTCGGCCAGTTGCATTCCGATGTGACTGTTGCCTTCGAGCAGATGGGGCGGAATTCGAATGAGCTGCGTGAGCTGGTGGCGCTGAAACTGGAGAAGGCCGGCACCGACGCTGCATTGCGCCACGCCGCGTTCGTCGAGACCGTCAACACAAGACTGGCGACGGTCGGGCTAACCATCTCCGACGGGCAGACCAGGCAGTCCGACCAGACGATCAGGATGAAGGAGACCCTCGAGTCCACGCTGAGTCAGCTCGGACGTGACCTCCGCGAAGGAGCCGAGCAGCTGACCGACGAGGTGAGGACCCGCCTGAGGGAGGTCGCCGAGCAGATGAACGCGCTCTCCGACGCCAATGAGCGGCGTCAGGAAGGCCTTCGGCAGACGGTGGAAACCCGTCTCGAAAAACTGCAGGAGAATAATTCATCGAAGCTCGAAGAAATGCGGTCGACGGTGGACGAAAAGCTGCACGCGACGCTGGAGAAGCGGCTCGGCGACAGTTTCTCCCTCGTCGCCGCCCGCCTCGAAAACGTTCAGACCGGCCTCGGCGAGATGAAAGAACTCGCGATTGGGGTCGGCGACCTCAAACGCGTCCTCACCGACGTCCGGGCTCGCGGAACCCTCGGCGAAATCCAGTGCAGCGCGCAGCTCGATCAGGTTCTTTCCTCCGACCAGTACATCCGGAACGCTGCCATCAAAGAGGGCAACCCGGAACATGTTGAGTTCGCCATCAGGATCCCGAACGGCGAAAAAGGCGAAATGCTGCTCCCGGTCGATGCGAAATTTCCAAAGGAAGAATGGGAACACCTCGAAGCAGCGATGGATCGCAACTCTGCCGAAGAAATCGCAGCCGCACGAAACGACCTGGCCAATGCCGTGCGCGGCGCGGCAAAGAAGATCGCCGAGAATTTCATCGATCCTCCTCGCACTACCGCGTTTGCCCTCCTGTACGTTCCCACCGAGGGGTTGTTTGCCGAGGTGATCCGCGTGCCCGGCCTTCTCGATGAACTGCAGACGCAGTTCCGCGTTTCCCTGGCCGGACCTACAAACTTTATCGCCATTCTCAACAGCCTCCAGATGGGGTTCCGCACCGTTGCCATCCAGAGGAAGGGCGCGGAAGTCTGGCGCATCCTCGGCGCGGCCAGAATCGAATTCCAGAAATTCGGCGGCCTCATGTCAAAAGTCGAAAAGCAGGTCGATAACGTGCAGGGCACTCTGAAGGAAATCCGCGGTAAGACCGTCGCGATCAACCGGACCCTGAAAGAAGTGAACGGACCTGAATTGGCGCCGGCAGAGGCCGCAGCCCTGCTGGGTTTCCACGAAGAGGCGACGCTGCCCATGGCGGCGAATCAGGGCCAGGTCCTGGAAATGCGCGGCAACGCCTCAGGCGATCAGCCATAAGGTTTGGTCGCCCGACCTCAACATCCACCAGGAGGGGGTACCCCCCTCCCCCCCAGGGATGTTGTACGTATTTCATTCTGAAGGGCCGGGAAGGTACTGTAAGCCAGGTATTACCCTGCAGGCAGCCGCCAGCCATCAGCAGCCAGCGGCCAGGGCTTAGTTCCGGTTCTCGACTCGTTCGCCTCAGCGGGGCCTCCAGATTAGGTTTTGTGGCAAAAAGAAAAGCTCTGTTCGGGCCGGGTAGAAACCGGGCGGACAGAGCTTTGCTTGTTCCTAGGTTAGGAGTTTTGCGTAACAGGTTCAAGCAAATTCGATGGGACGCGCGGTACGAAGGTCATGAGCCGGGCAATTCGCCCAGTTTCAACTACCTAATCCCGTGCAGTTGCGGTCCAATCAGATTGGAATAGGCGTAGTTCTCCTCCCGATCCCCATCGACCGTCCAGAACATCGCGCCAATCATTCCCGGATATCCTCCCGGCCGCTGCAATGGATAGGTCACATCCGCAGGAGCCTTCCCCGTGATCAGATACTGCATCGCCTCGCTCACCCTCTGCGGGGTCACCTCGCCGGTCAGAAATCCCACTGCCACCTTGTCCGCCGGTACTGCCGGGAAGAACTCCTCCGCGCGCCCATCCACGGGAAACCCATGGAGCAGCAACTCCGTCATCGCCGCGTCGTAATCCACCGATCCCACCTGATACGGCTCTCCATCCAGGCCTTCAAACGGTGGCGTGTTGTAGTCCTGGACGTCCACAAAGGTCAGGATGTCCCGGACTCCCCACAACAACGGCAGATACGATCCAAACTGGCCACCGTAGCCCACATAGCCGCCGGGGATCTGCGTTCCTTCCGGCACCAGGGTCAGCATGAACTTCGGCCCGAAGTGCGCCCGCAGTTCCTGCAGCGCCGCAATCAGATTCACTACCGACGCTGTCTTTGGATGCCGGAAGTCGGTATCTCCCGGATCCAGCACCAGCGACGGCGATTCGAAATCCAGATCGATGCCGTCAAACCCGTATTCCTCGACGATCTGCGTCACCGAATCCACGAAGTTCGGGATGCTGCCCTTGTCCGACAACGTGAAGTACTCTCCACCGCCGCCCAGCGAGATCAGCACCTTCTTCCCGCGGCTGTGCAGCCACGCAATGTCTTCCTTCATCTGCACCAGATCCAGCGGCGGGACTTCCGGCTGCCCCATCGACGCCGGCCGCCCTGGCCGCACATGCATCTGCAGCGTGCCTTCCGGCGCCAGATGATTCACGTTCGCAAACGCCACCAGGATCACGTCCCACTGCGGCGCAACGTCGCGCAGCCGCAGCAGCGTTCCTCCTGGCCCGTCTCCGGTCCAGTATCCAATCAGCGCATGTCCGTTCGTCGCTCCCGGGGACGGCACCGCCGCTACCGCCGCTGGCGGCGCCGGCTCATTGGTCATTGCCGGATTCGGAACGGACCGCGCCGGGCAGCGATCCGCCGCCGCCTGCAGCTTCTGCACGTCCGGAAAGCTGTACGCTCCCTCCCCGCCCGTATACCACCCCATCAGAGCAACATCCGCCACGTGCCACGTCCCGCCGTTTGCCTGGACGGCCCACGCCGGTCCCGCCGGCAGATTGCTCCGATTGTTCGTGTCCAGCGGATCCTGCAAAACGTAGCGCGTCGCCGGACTCTCTCCGCCGCACTCACCATGTTCCCTGCCGTCCGCCGCGGGCCACTTCCACGACGGAACCAGATTCTCTCCGAGCGGCAGCGGCCTGCCGAACTCCACATGAAACAGCGGATCGAACAGCGGATCGTTCACCCACTCTGCCAACTGCTCCGTTAGCGGCTGCACATCGTGCTCCGTCACCAGCGGCGGCGGCACGGCCCCCAGATACGACGCCAGCCCAAACGAATTCCCCGTCGTCGGATCGACGCCGTGGGTTCCAAAGGTGCAGCACACGGTTGCG
>CAVWJR010000005.1:0-155806 GCA_963755485.1 uncultured Acidobacteriaceae bacterium
GACTCAAAATCCGCCGGCCCTCGCGGCCATGGGGGTTCGACCCCCCCTCCCGGCACCATTGAAATCACTAGTTTAACGACCATTTTTCTGGATTTGGATTCGGTTCGTTTCGCGCGCTGTATGTTTTGGCGCATGGTGGGTTTCCCATCGCCAGCGCTCGCGATCCCATCGACTACAGAGCGGGTGTGCTGTAGTGACGGGGTCGACGTAGTGCGCGGCCATCCGGGGGAGCAGTTCGAGAATGCACACCGGGAAATTGTTATTACTTGGCTGCCGGCGCCGTCTTCTTGTGCTCCACGAAGGTGTGTGCCTGATGACAGCTCACACAAGTCTTGCCGTTCATGAATGCATCAGACTTCAGTTGTGCCACCTGATCGGCGTGACAGGTGTCGCATGTGCTTAACCCCGGCTTGCCCGCGAAGTCCGGTGCAGTGGTCTCGCCATGGCACACGGTGCATTCGACACTGTTGGCGGCATGGGGGCTGGCTTTCCATTGGTCATAGATCGCCTGGTGGCAGGTGGAACAGGTATCCCCGGCTGGAATCAGCCGATGGAAGATGTGCGTGGCTTGATCCTGCTGAGCCATGGCAGGTTGGACGGCAATAGCCAGGGCAAGAAAGCCGAACAGGGTGAGACCGAACATGCGCGCACAGAAACTATTCAAGGGCAGGCCTCCTGGGTACGGTCTTCCAAGTATCGAACCGGCGATAGCTGCAATCAGTGATATCCATCACGTCTCATCGGAATGCGATCTGGGCAATGGCTGCGAGGCCTTTTCCAAGGGAATGTGGGCCCGACTCTATCCTTGGGAAAGAAGCAAAACAGCCACCGCGTGTCACGCCCAGGAGATGCCTGCGGGCCCGTATCAAACAGGAGGTGCCAGGCCCGAGATCAAAATGCTTTGCTATCGGGTCGCTGCTGATGGCCTTTTCGATCACCGGAACGCAGACGCTTATCGCGGGGATTAGTCCTGATCAACAAGCATCTCGCAAGGTTTCGGCACGGTCGTGCCGCTGCCGGATTTCGTCACACTCGCCGACTTCCCGGCAGTAATCCGTCAATTGGGAAACAACTCGCTGCTTAAGCGAGAAGCAGGATGGACTCCTGTAGTGTCCATCCGTTGTTGACCATGAGGTAACTTCCGAACAGGCGACAATCCTCCTCGAACATTGGTTGGCTCCGTATCGATCCGTATGTCATCAGATCGATAAGTGGAGTTAAACTGCTTCCCGCTCATCCCATCCGGCCAGCTATCTTGCCGACCGTAACCAGCCACCTTGCCGAGCCTGCCGACCATGTGGCCCGAAAGCTCCGGTAGGTGGCGCGGCCAGGTGTTGCCCGCGTTCGTGACATCCCCTCAAGTTTCCTCTGCGCCGGTCGATATGGTCTCCATGGGACACGTACGGCTGTCCCTTCCGTTGCCCGCAGCACGTTTGAACCGGCGGCTCGGAGATTCGTGTGTGGGGGAACGGGTATGGGTGTCAGAACCCGAAAAGGGAGAACCCAGAGCATCGTGGAAGACCCAGGCAGCGCAATTCAGCCAAAACAAAAAACCGTGGGGTACGATGACGCTCCGGCGGCCCCGGCTTCAGTCAGGATTCATGCGGCTCGTTCCGGACAGTGGATCGAGGCCGAGACCCTGCGCTGCTGGGCGATGGAGCAGATCGAGTCGCGGACAGACGCATCGCCGGGGATAGTTCCCGCGCTGACGCTCGATCTCAGCGGCCTCGAACACCTGGACACCAGTGCCCTCCAGATACTGCTCGCTCTCGATCGCAAGCAGCGGCAGCGCGGCAGCCAGCTTCGCCTCGAGAATCCGTCGCAGAGTTTGCGGCGGTGGTTCGACTACGCCGGAGCCGGGGGATTGCTGGGCTCAACGGCACCGACAGGCATGCGCGTTGCTGCTTCCGGCGAGGATCTGTGACCGTGCGAAAGGTGCTGATTGTCGACGATTCGGTTTCGATGCGGCAGATGGTGAGCTTCACCTTACGCCAGGGTGGCTACGATGTCGTCGAGGCCGAGCACGGCCAGGACGCCCTCGACAAGGCAAAGAACACCGCCGTGGATCTGGTGATCACCGACCTGAATATGCCGGTGATGGATGGCATCACGCTGATCCGGAACCTGCGCGCGCAGCCGGCCATGAAGTCCAAACCGATCCTGATGCTCACCACCGAGGGGCTGGCCGCAAAAAAGGAGCAGGGCAAGGCGGCTGGCGCAACCGGGTGGATCGTCAAGCCCTTCGATCCGGACAAGCTGCTGAAGACCCTGGCCATGGTGTTGCCCTGAGCCCTTATGAAGATTGCTCTATGAAGATCGACCTGACCCAGTTTCGACAGACGTTTCTGCAGGAGAGCGCGGATCACATCGCCAGCATGGAGTCCGGGCTGCTGGCATTGCGTTCGAATCCCGAAGATGCGGAAATTCTGAACGCTGTCTTCCGCTCCGCGCATTCCATCAAGGGTGGCGCCGGCTCCTTCGGCCTCGAAAGCCTGGCCCAGTTCACCCACAGCCTCGAAAGCCTGCTCGAACGGCTGCGGGCCCGCGAGATTGAGGTCAGCGAAGAGATTATCGGACTCCTGCTCACTTCCATCGATGTTCTGCGCGTGCTGCTCGCGCCGGAGGCCCAGGGAGACCTCGCCGAGGATGCGCGGGAGCTGCTGGGAAGGATCGCGGCTATCACGGCCGGGCAGGGCGAAACGGTGGCTCCGGCAGCGCAGCCGGAAGCCGAGGCCGCCCCGGCGGAACCGGGCGCAGATTCCCTGGCTCTCTGGCGGATCGAGTTCCGCCCCGACCGCGAAATGTTTTCAAGCGGCACCAATCCTGTCGTGCTGCTGCGCAACCTGGCGGCGCTGGGCGCGGTCAGCGTCACGCATCTGGACGCAGGAGAACTTCCGCCCCTGGCCGAACTGGATCCGGAGCAGTGCTATCTGAGCTGGACCGTGGAGATCGCCTCCAGCCGTTCAGAGGCCGAGCTGCGCGAGGTCTTCGAGTTTGTCGAGCACCTTGCGGAGATTTCGATCCAGCGTGTGGAAGACCGCAGGCCCCAGGCCGCGCCGCCGGCAGCAGCCGACGCGGCGCCTTCGACGGCCGCGGCGGTACCATCACTCGGCCCGGCTGCGCTCCCGGTTTCCGCGGCATCCGCGAGCGTGGCGCCGGTGATGGCGCAGGCGTCCGCACCGGTCGCAGCCCGCGCCACTGCAAAGCGGACTGCAATCAGAACCGCGTCCGGCGGCGAGTCGGCCTCGATTCGCGTAGCCACGGAAAAAGTTGACCGGCTGATCGATCTGGTGGGCGAGCTGGTGATTGCGCATGTCATGACGGCGCAGATGGTCGAGACCTTTACGCCGGATTGTCTGCCCCGGCTGCGGGAGTCGGTTGCGGCCATGGAACGCAACACCCGCGAATTGCACGAGCGCGTCATGGCGGTGCGCATGCTGCCCGTCGGCACGCTCTTCCAGCGCTACACGCGCACCGTCTACGACATCGCGCAGGCGACGGGAAAACAGATTCGCCTCGAGATGTCGGGCGAGGACACCGAGATCGACAAGAGCATGCTGGAGCTGCTGGGTGATCCGCTCACCCACCTGATCCGCAACTCAGCCGATCACGGGATCGAGACGCCGGAAGCGAGGATCGCCGCCGGCAAACCGGCGGAGGGAACGATCAGCCTGCGGGCTTTTCACCGCTCGGGGCGCGTGGTCATCGAGGGAGCCGACGATGGCGCGGGCATCGATCCAGCGAAAGTGCGGGCACGGGCTGTCGAACGCGGCCTCATCGAGCCCGACGCGCAGATGAGCGATGACCAGATCCGCATGCTTATCTTCGAGCCCGGTTTCTCGACGCGGGACGAGGTCAGTGAATTTTCAGGCCGCGGGGTTGGCCTCGACGTGGTGCTGCAGAATGTGCGGCAACTGAACGGCACCGTTTGCGTCGCGAGTGAGACCGGCCAGGGATCGACGGTCACCATCGAATTACCCCTGACGCTGGCGATTCTCGAGGGCCTGCTGGTGCGGGTCGCCGATCGCACCCTGGTTTTGCCCCTGCTCTCTGTGGTCGAGACCGTCTCGCCCCGCTCGGGCCAGGTCCAGCGCGTCGCCGAGCAGGGCGAAGTGATTTTGATCCGCGACGAGTCGATACCACTCCTGCAGCTCCGGCGCTATCTCGGCTTCGAGAACGAGACGATCAGCGTCGCACCTGCCCCAGCCGCCGGGGAACCCGGCGACCGCAGTCTCATCGTGGTCGTCGAGGCAGGACGCAAAAAGATTGGCCTTGCCGTCGACGAGCTGCTCGGGCAACAGCAGGTGGTGGTCAAGAGCCTCGAGCGGCACCTGCGCAAGGTGGACGGCCTCATGGGCGCCACGATTCTGGGCGATGGCTGCGTCGCCCCCATCGTCGATGTGACGTGTCTGGCCGGCCTCGATCTCTACGCGCTCGACGGCGCAGTTCGCGACCGGAGTACTGAGGTTGCAGAAAGTTTGAATCCAGTTTCACCCGCGATCGGGGAAAGAGGGGAATCCGCAAATGCAATGGTTTAAGAATCTCAACGCAAGACCGCGGCTGATGCTGAGCTTTGGTGTTTTGGTGATCCTGATGCTGGGCATGAGCTGGCTGGCGATCAGCAATCTGGGCAGCGCGAACGACCGCATCGACTATCTGTATCGCACAGACATGATCGGCTCGACGTACGCGAACGGCATCACTCTCGATATCTACGCGATCAAAGGTGACGACCTGAATGGCGTGGCGCGCATCTCCGATCCGGCCGCCGTCGCCGCCTCGGAAAAGGACGAGCTGGCCACCATGGCCGATCTGCATGGCAACCTCGATCAGGCAGATAGGCTTTTCGTAACCGCGAAAGGCAAAGAGCAGCTGGCAATCATCCGCAAGGCATTGCCCTCCTATGAACAAGCGCAGGCGGAGCTGTTCGAGGCCCTGAAGGCAAAGAACATGACTGCGGCCGAGGCGCCACTCGCCGCGGCAGTGCAGTACCGGACGGTCGTTCTGGACGCCAGCAATGTCGCCAGAAGTCTCAAGGACGAACATGCAAAAGAGCAGCTCGACGAGAACAACCAGGCTTATCAGTCTTCGCGGATGCTGATGATCACGGCCACCCTGGTTGCCATGACCATCGCAGCCTTCCTTGCTTTCGTCATCGCCCGCAGCTTCTCTCTTCCTCTCGGACAGGCCGTCGGTGCCCTTGAAAAAGTCGCCGAGGGGGACATGACCGTCTCCCTCGACATCCATACGAAAGACGAAACCGGCCGCATGGCTACAGCGCTCAACAACGCCGTCGAGAAGCTGCGCTCCACCCTTGAAGAAGTCACGCAGGGCGCCATGCATGCCAGCTCCGCTTCGCAGGAGCTGGCGGCGGCCTCGCAGGCCATCGCCTCGGGCGCGCAGGAGCAGGCGGCGAGCCTCGAAGAGACCTCGGCCTCGCTTGAAGAAATCACGGCCACGGTTCGCCAGAGCGCCGACAACGCCCGCCAGGCCAGCCAGCTCGCCTCCGGTTCGCGCGATGCCGCCGAGCAGGGCCAGGCCGTCGTCTCGAACGCCGTCACCGCCATGGCCGAAATCAACGCCGCATCGGCCAAGATCGCCGACATCATCGGCACCATCGACGAAATCGCATTCCAGACCAACCTGCTCGCCGTCAACGCTGCCGTCGAAGCCGCGCGCGCCGGTGAAGAAGGACGCGGATTCGCGGTCGTCGCCGCCGAGGTTCGCAGCCTCGCCCAGCGCAGCGCCGAGGCCGCCAAGCAGATCAAGGCGCTCATCCAGGACTCGCTGCGCAAGGTTGAGCGCGGAACCGACCTCGTCAACAAATCCGGTGAAACCCTCCATGGCATCGTCAGCTCGGTGAAGCGCGTCACCGACATCGTGGGCGAGATTGCCGCCGCCGCCGGCGAGCAGTCGACCGGCATCGAGCAGGTCAACACCGCGATGACGCAGATGGATCAGGTCACGCAGTCCAACTCCGCGCAGACCGAGGAACTGTCCTCTACCGCCGAGTCGCTCTCCGACCAGGCGAACGGTCTGATGGAGCTGGTAAAAACCTTCACCCTCAGCCAGGATCCGAAACACGCCCGCGCCACAGTCCAGGCACGCGAACGCCATGCCCCGGCCATGCCCTCTCCGGTGAGGAAAGCCGCCGGCGCCCTGGTGCGAGCGGCTGCAGCGAAGAAGGCCGCCGTCGAGAAGAGGGCTGCCGCCGCCGCGCCCGCTCCTGGACCGGCCATGGCGACGGCGCATGCCGCAGCTGGTCACGATGAATCGAGCTTTGAGGAATTCTGAAACAGGGAGGCGATACGAAAGGAAAAGCTATGGCCAGTCAAGCTGCACAAACGCAACCCTCCCACCAGTTCCTCACGTTTCTGCTCGAGGAGCGGGAGTACGGGCTGGAATTGTTCCGCATCCAGGAAATCTGTGGCTACGCGCCGATCACGCCGATTCCGAATCTGCCTCCGCATGTGCGCGGGGTGATGAATCTGCGCGGCACGGTACTGCCGGTGATCGACCTGCGCATGAAGTTCCGGCTGCCGGAGATCGCTTACGGCAAGTTCACGGTCATCGTGATTGCCAAAGTGCAGGAGAAAACCGTCGGCCTTCTGGTCGATGCCGTCTCCGACGTCCTGCAGGTGAACGAGGACGATCTGCGCGCGGCTCCCGATTTTGGCGAGGCAGTCGACACCCGGTTCATCAACGGAGTCTTTCAGACTCACGACCACCTCGCCGTGGCCCTGAATCTGGAAAAGTTGCTGGTTGAAAACGAGCTGGTGGTACCCGAGCCCGCCGCTGCGTAGCGGCGGGCTCAGAATCAGGGAAGCGGGGCAAAGAAAGGAGCGAGTCCGGTGTCGGGCACAGTCGTCGATTCGTCGCTGCTCGCGGTGGGCACGCACGAGTTTCGCCTCTTTCGCGATCTGATTCACCGTCACGCCGGGATCTGGCTGCGTGACGGCAAGGAGGTCATGCTCGCCTCGCGGCTGTCGCGCCGTTTGCGGCACCATCGCATAGCCAGCTTTGCCGATTACTACCAGTACGTGCAGAACTCCCAGGACGGCGGTCAGGAACTCGGCGAACTGATCAACTGCGTCACCACCAACAAGACGGCGTTCTTCCGCGAGAACCATCACTTCCGCTTTCTCGCCGAAACCATCGTGCCCGAAGCCCTGGCGCACAGCCGCCGCGCTGGCGATCGCCACGCCATGCGTATCTGGAGCGCCGCCTGCTCCACCGGCGAAGAGCCTTACTCCATCGCTGTGACCCTGCTCGAGGCCCGGGCCCGCAGCTCCGTCCTTCGCGGCTGGGACCTCGGCGTGGTCGCCTCGGACATCGACACCCACGTCCTCGAAACCGCGCGCCGGGGCATCTACCCCGACGAGGAGCTCGACGAACTGGACCCGGCGATGCGCCGCAGCTACTTCCTTCGTGGCCGCGACGAAATGGCGGGCACTGTGAAGGTCAAAAAGCACGTTGCTGCGCTGGTCGATTTCCGCCGCATCAACCTCATGGACCATGTCTGGCCCGTCCAGGAGACCTTCGACGTGATTTTCTTCCGCAACGCGCTCATCTATTTCCGGCAGGAAACTCAGGACCTCTTCCTGCGCAAAATGATCCGCTGCCTCCGGCCCGAGGGATACCTGTTCCTCGGCCACTCCGAACACATTCCCTGGCTTCACGATGTTCTGGAGCCGTTGCAGAAAACCATCTACCGCCGCAGGAGCGCGAAGGCGTGACGATGAACGTTCAATCTCACCCGCATCCGAGTGAGTATAAGACCTGGCACGATCCGCCCATGGCCGGAGCCTCGATGAGGCGGATGCGCCATCCCCTCGCGCACCCGCGTCATGAGCTCTCCCGCCAGGTCGGCATTGGTGCCGTCGAGGCCAGCCGCCATCCCGTGCTCCTGCACAGCGTTCTCGGCTCCTGCGTCGCGGTATGCCTCTTCGATCCGGTCACCCGCGTGGGCGGCATGAACCACATCCTCGTTCCCAGTTCGGCTTCAGACTGTCAGTGCGGCCCACGCTGCGGTGTTCACGCCATGGAGCTGCTCATCAATGCAGTGATGAAGCAGGGAGGCGACCGACGCCGGCTGGTGGCCAAAGCTTTCGGTGCCGGCAACGTGATGCCCATCTTCAGCACCCCAACCGTCGGCGAGCTCAACGCGAAGTTCGTGCGTGAATTTCTCAGGACCGAACGCATCCTGCTCCTTGCCGAACGCCTGGGTGGCGATCAGGCCGTGCGCGTCAACTTCCATACCCACAGCGGCCGCGCTCTCGTCCATACCGTGGACGGCTCGCGCCTCGCCAAACTCATCCGTGAAGAAACTGCCTTCTACGAGACTCCGGCGCCGCAGCGATTCCCGGACGAAGACCCCATCCTTTTCTGACGGAGCCGAAGACCCGCCTATGCCCGACCCTGTTAAGGTTCTCATCGTTGACGACTCGGCTCTGATGCGCCAGCTGCTGGCGAAGATACTGAGCACCGACCCGCAGATCGAGGTGGTCGGTGTCGCCGCTGACCCCTACGTTGCGCGCGACAAAATCAAATCCCTCTCTCCGGACGTTCTCACTCTGGACATCGAAATGCCCCGCATGGATGGTCTTACCTTCCTCGAAAAGCTCATGCGTGGGCACCCGATGCCGGTCGTGATGATCTCCTCGCTCACCGAAAAGGGCGCCGACACCACCCTGCGCGCTCTGAGCCTTGGCGCCATCGATTATGTCTCCAAGCCAAAACTCGACGTCCACGACGGGACCATCGAGCAGGCCGAAGAGATTATTACCAAGGTGAAGGCGGCGTCACGCGCCCGCATTCGCAGAAGCGCAGAACCCGCGGCAAATATGGTTTCGGAGACCGCTCCGCGCGCCTTCCAGTTTTCTGCAACTCACAAAGTCGTTGCTGTTGGCGCGTCCACCGGGGGGACTGAAGCCCTGAAGGAGCTTCTCTCGCCTCTGCCCGCGGACTTTCCCGGCATTGTCATGGTGCAGCATATGCCTGAAGCTTTCACGGCGGCCTTTGCCAACCGCCTCGACGGTCTTTGCCGCATTCATGTTCAGGAGGCGCACGACGGGGATCATATCCTCCCCGGGCACGCGCTGCTCGCCCCTGGCGGTCATCAAATGGCTATCGTCCGCCGCGGTGCCGAGTATACGGTGCGCGTTTACCGTGGGGAGCGCGTTAACCGCCATCTGCCTTCCGTCGACGTCCTTTTTAACTCCTGCGCGCAGCAACTCGGCCGGAACGCTGTGGGCGTACTCCTTACAGGGATGGGCAATGACGGCGCGAACGGCATGCTGCGCATGAAGGACGAGGCCGGGTACACCATTGCGCAGGATGAAGAAACGTCCGTCGTTTTTGGCATGCCTAAGGAGGCGATCCGGCTGGGCGGAGTCAGCCAGGTGCTCCCGTTGGGCCTGATTGGATCGGCGCTGCTGGAGATTCTAGGGGTCCACGGTCAGAGTTCTGCCTGTCCGGCCCACATTGCCAGGTGAGCACACAGCATGCCGGACTGTCCCAGCTTCCGGGCGTGGGACCGGCGATCCGGAAGTTACTATTCAGCAAAAAACCCAACACGACCAGACATATAAGTCGACAGCATCACTTCCAGCCTGACGGGCCTTCGGTGATGGTGATGTAGCGGTCGACGGGAAGCCCGGTGAAGTGCTGACGGCTGCCGCCGGGTTGAGGCCACTCCACCTCCAGCCAGTCGATTTGGGCGCGAGGACCGAGGCCAAGCACCATGCGTGGGTCGTGCGAGGAGAGATAGCTGCCGCCGCCGACTTTGCTTCGATGGCGCAGGAGATCGCCGCTCTTCCAGGTGACCTTAGCACCGATCGCGTCGATGTTGGATCGCGTGCCGACGAGGCGCAGGCCAAGCCAGTGATGGTCGTGGCCAGCATTGTTCCTCAGCAGCAGGGGCGGGCCATCATTAGTGGTCACCAGCACGTCGACTGCGCCGTCGTTGTCAAAATCCCCGAGCGCGAGCCCGCGGCCCGCAAGAGGTTGTGCAAACGCCGGGCCGCCCGAGTTACTAACATCTTTCCACGATCCGCCATTCTGCTCGAAAAGAAGGAGCGGCTGGCGGTAGCGGAGCTCGGGATGGTGCTGCTGGATCACAAGGTCCGGATGGCCGTTGGCAACGATCAGGTCGAGGTTGCCATCGTTATTGAAGTCGAAGAACTTCAGCCCCCAGCCGCTCATAAGGCGTGTGATTGGCCCGATCGGCGTCCGCAGCGAGACGTCGTCAAATCCTCCCTGATGGTTGTTGCGGTAGAGCGAATACATCTCGTGGTCGACGTTGGCGACAAATAGGTCGATCCAGCCGTCCTGATCATAGTCGGCGGCATCGACGCCCATCCCGGAGCGGGCCACGCCGAAGGGATTGTAGGCCACGCCAGCGAGCAATCCGTTGTCCGCGAAGCGGCCTCCGCCCTGATTGATGAACAGCGGATTAGGCGCAGTGTCGCTGCCAACGAAAAGGTCCATGCGCCCGTCGTTATTCAGGTCGGCCGCGACCACACCCCAGGCCTTGGCGAGCGAGGACGCAATGCCCGATTCACGGCTGACGTCGGTGAAGGTGCCGTCGCCGTTGTTATGGAACAGCCAGCTCGGCATCGGTTGGTAGACGCTCGGCTTGCAGTAGTAACGTTCGCCCGGGCCGTGACCGCCGCACCATACATTTTTTTCCCGGCTGAAGTCGGAGAAGCGGCAGACGAAGAGGTCCAGCCGGCCATCGTTGTCGTAATCGAACCAGACGGCGCTGGTCGCCCACCCGGGGGCTGCAAGGCCGGCCTTGGCGGTCACGTCGGTAAATGTGCCGTCGCCGTTATTGCGATACAGGATGCTGCGGGGATATTGGGTGACGTAGAGGTCGGGCAAGCCGTCGCCGTTGTAATCGCCGACGGCAACGCCCATGCCGTAAGCGCTACCGGAAACCCCCGCTTTTTCGGTGATGTCGGTAAAAGTGCCATCCCGGTTGTTTCGGTAGAGGGCATTGCGAAGAGGCTTCGGAGGATTATAGAAATCGCACGGGCCGCTGTTGACGAGGTAGATGTCCATCCACCCGTCGTTGTCGTAATCGACAAAAGCGCAGCCGGCGCCGACCGTTTCCGGGAGAAACATTTCAGGAGAAAGGCCCGCGGTATGAGTCCACGTGATGCCGCTGCGTTGGGGAGGTATGGCCTCAAACCAGGGTTGCGTTTCCCCCGCGGCCAGCGCGCGTCTAAGCGGGGAGGAACAGACCAGACCGAGCGCGGAGGCGCGGATAAACTGTCTGCGAGAGAACCAGCGTGGTCCTTGTTGTGGGCCTGAGGACATCAGAACGGACGTCGCTTCGCTGCGATTGCGTCAGCGGCAAGTCGTTGCATGCGTCGAAGGAAAATCATTGCTGAACGGGATGCCCCTGGGTGGTGTCCATAGATTTAGAGCGGGCGGCAGCCTGGGCCTGAAGAGCCATTTCACGCCGGGCCCCATCCTGATCGCCGGTGTGCGTGTCGGCGATAGCAAGCTGGTAATGTCCGGAAGGATCGTCGGGCTGGAGCTGAACGTAATGCTGGAGAGGCGGCTTAGCCTCGGCATACCGCCCGCTGGCCGCAAGTGACATGCCGAGGGCCAGATAAGCTTCCGAAAAACCGGCATCCAGTTTCGATGCCTGTGTGAAGTGCCGAATCGCAACGTTCCAGTCGCCTTTACGGCGGGCGAGCTCGCCGAGGATGAATTCAGCCGAGGCGTTGCTGGGATCGACGGCGATCTCTTTCTCGAATTCCTCCTGCGCTGCGTCCGTGGACCCCGCATCACCCGCCTGATCGAGGGCGATCTGTCCAAGGCGATAGTGAATGCCGGGAACGTTGGGATGGTCTTTGAGAATGTCGCGGTAAATGGCGGCAGCCTGATCCTGTTTCCCGCTCGATTCCAGGCTTTCGGCCTGCAGGCGGTGGGCCTGATAAGAGGAGGGATCTTTCTCCTGCAGTTCGGCTGCGGCGCGCATAGCCAGCTCTGAGAACATGTGGGCCTGGATGTAGAGGACTTCGGGATTGCCGGGGGATTCGCGCAGCAGGCGAAACAGCGCATCGACAGCGGTCTGCTGATCGTTGACTGCCATGGCACAACGAACCTCCGCCATGCCGCCCTGGTAGCGAAGGGCTTTGTCGGAGACGTGAGACAGACTGCGTTCCAGGAGCGGTAGAGCCTCTTTGCATCGGCCAGTCTCTACGAGATGGATTCCCTGCTGGACGGAGGCACCCGGCGACACCGTCTGCGCGAAGAGAGCCACGCAGCCGAAAAGAGCAGCGGCGCACAGAAGCGTGAGACTCCTCGCTGCGTGTCTGCCAATCATGGCTGTACTCCGTCACTCATGCCATCGATGCGTTCCGTCAATATTACTCAGTTCGGCGATGATTGTGCCACAGGCGACTGGAGAAGACAGCGATGAGCGTGACAGACAGAGAGAGGCTACAGATATTGCCTCATCCATTCGCGGCGATCACCTTGGATGGTCCCACGGCTCATACGGGTCTGCAAAGAAGAATGGCCGGACGCCCGCGGGAGGCGTCCGGCACAGGGAGGCTCAGTTAGAAGGTGAAGGTGCCACGCATCTCGATGATTCGTCCAAAGGGGGGAGTGGTAGATCCCGCGTTTTCGTTGGTCGGACCCCCCTCGCCGAAGCTGTAATCCTGAACTCCGGAATCGAATGACGGGGCAGACGCGCCGGGCACATAGGGCCCGAAGCCATCCGCATTTCCGAAGACAGGGTGGTTCCAGAGATTGATGAAGGAAGCCTGCAGGTTAAAGTGCAGCTCCTCGTGGATGGGAAATCTCTTGGTTAACTCCATGTCCTGAAAGAACTGTCGTGGCGCATGAAGGTAGAGCCGCTGGCCGAAAGTTCCAGGAGTGATGTTAGGCGTGATGTAACTCGGGTTAGCACCGCCGCCAGATGCGCTGACCAGATACTTCGGATCGATGAGATTGGCGTACGGCTGCCCCGGAACCTGATGAACGCCGACGGCGCTCTGCAACTGACTGGGGGTAACTCCATGCAGCTGGATGCCGCCGTCTCCGACGTCATTGAAGGTGTCGTACTCGCCGGAAAGGTAGGCCGGCGCCCCGCTCTGCCACGTCACAATCGTTCCCACGGTGAACCCGCCTACCACCGCGTCCAGCGCCTTGTTATGGTTGAGGAACTGTCTCCCCTCACCGACCGGGATATCGTAGGTGCCGTTGGCGTGGAAGGCATTGCGTATATCGAACATGGTGGGCCCGTAGCTCTGCCGGAGGTTGCGCAGGGTGAAGGCGTTGTAGGAACCGGTCCACGAATTGGCACTGGACAGGCCGAGACTGTGGCTCCAGGTATAGTTCGTGTCGTACTGCAGGCCGTGCCACGCTCCCTGGCGAAGATCGACCTGCAGGCCGTTGTAATTGGAATAGCCTGAGGAAACCATCTCGCCGCTTGAAGAGCCGCCACTATAGGGATTGGACTGAAAGAAGTTAATCGGGTAGCCTGCGCCCGAACCTGTATAGCCGGCGTTGTTGGCGCAGGGCGAGAAACCAGCGCCGACCAGATTGCAGAAGAACGGCACGTCGCCGTTGATGCCGGCAAGAGCGCTGGCCATCGATCCGGCCGCGCCGGTGTTCAGATAATTGATGAACTGCGTGTTCGTGTAATCGGGTGCATTTGGCCCGCCGAAGGCTGCGTCAAGAATGGGCGTCGCATTGCCGTAACTGCTGGAGAAGGAATTGCCTCCCGATGCAGCCAGGTTCGCCTGAGCGTTCTTGAAGTCCTTCAGAAATCCGTTTTCGAAGATATTTATTTCATCGGGATCGATGCCAATCCAGTTGTGGATGGTGCGATTGCCGTTGTAGCGAACTTCCAGCGCCATAGAACGGCCGATGCCGCGCTGAATGCCGAAGTTCCAGGATTGAGAGTAGGGTTGCTTGAGGTTGGGCTGGATGCCGTTCACGCCTGGTCCACCCGTATACGTAAACTCAGACTCGGGTGCCGTCGCCTGGTACGTGGCGGGCGACAGAATGGGCGCCGGAATCGTGTTGCCGAGCGAGAGGCTGCCGGGAGTGTACGTCCCGGGCTGTCCAGTTGAATTCGGAATGAGGTTGAACTGCTGGTAGTAGAACTCGCCATAGTCGGTGGCATAGTCCCAGAAGTACTGATAAGCCTGGCTGAAACGGCGCAATGCATAGCCGCCGCGAATCACCGTTTTATCCCCGCCGAGAATGGCCTTCAGGGCACCGTCGTTGACGTGCGGATTCCACGCGAATCCGAAGGCGGGCTGCGGAGTTACCCTGAAGGGCGCGTACGGCTGCGGGTGAACCGAAATAACCGGGTTCAGATTGCCCTTGAGCGAACCAGGGTCGAACAAATCGCCCACGGCGGTGGGGCCGTAGATAGAAGCCTCATCCGCGGAATGATAGAAGCCGGTGAGATCCGTCTCGGGGCTATAGATATCCCACCGCAGGCCATAGTTGAGGGTTAATGTTGGAGTCAAACGCCAGGAATCTTCCCCAAACAAGCTCCACGCAGAGGAGGCCTCGTCCAGCGGATATTCGCTCAATGTACCGGTAGCGGCGTATTGCTTCGTCTTGATGTTATAGGAGTTTTCTCCGCTCACGGAAGCATTCTCGTTAGGGCCTCCTCCAGCGCCGAGTCTGCCCGTCAGGATCGCATACAGTGCATCGGCCTTCTGCAACTCGGTATTGCTGGCATCGGGCAGGGAGGGATTGGTTCCCGAGTTGGTGAAGGCGTTGATCGCGGGATCGCCGGGCGCCAAGCCTAAGTAGTAGTTATAGAACCCTCCCGGGGCGTTCCAGTAGTGATCCTGTTCCTTGTACCATGAAGCACCAAACTGGAAAGAGTGTTTTCCACGCTGCAACGTCATGGAATCCGAGAAGTCCCAAACGGGGTAGTAGGTGTCAATCGGCAGCTGATACGTCTGGCCGGACATGTTGCCAGCTGCGCCAGGATACTGCCAGTTCACGGTGGGCTCGGTGACATAGAGCGGCGCCGCGTTGTACGCGTAGAGACCCACGTCGTAGAGAAACCCGGCCTTGAACTGGTTGATCAGCCGCGGCGAAAAGACGTAATCAAAACCATAAGAACTGATGAAGTTCTTCGACTGGTTGCCGGCCTGCTGATTGGCAAATGCGCTGCCGGGAAAGGTAGGCGCTGTAACGCCGGGCTGATTCTCCTGCGTGTACATAAAGGAGAGATACATCCTGGCCCTCTGCGAGGCGTTGTAGTCAATACGTCCCACCGGATAGTAGTTCGTTACGGGTGAGGGAACGAGGAACCCAACCTGGTTGTAGTTGGGGTCGGACGTCGCAGAAAGTTTTCCGGAGCCGACGGCGGAGTTAATCGCCGAGAACTGCTTGGCAATCTCCGCATTGACGGTGGACGGGAGGTTGTTGTTTTGCGCGATGGTCAGAAGGTTTGCGGTGTGGGTCGCTCCATCCGTTCCAGTGTAGGTGAAGGTGCCGCCCTGAGCAGCGCTGGTGAAGACATTATTGGTGGCGGTAAAGCTGCCCGGCTGCTTGCTCATGGCGAAGGTGCCGAAGAAGAAGAGCTTGTCATGCAGGATGGGACCGCCGACGCTGCCGCCGAAGTCATTCAGGATAAGCTTGTTCTTACTTAGTCCCACAGCATCGTTGTACCAGGTGTTGGCGTTCAGCCCGCTGTTGCGGAAGTCCTCATAGGCAGTTCCGTGGAATTGATTATTGCCGCGGCGGCCGACGAAATTAACCTGAGTGGTCGCCTGCCCGAAGCCATTATTGAGGGCCAGCTGGTCGGTCTGCACGCTCATCTGCTCGATATTTTCCAGACGGGGCGAGACGGACGGTTCAATATTACTGTCGAACTTCATGCGCTGCGAGTTACCGACCATGCCGTCGATGTTGCTGCCCTGATCCTGTATGGGCAGGCCGTTGAAGGTGCCCTGGCCGTTCTGGCCGCTGTATCCGGGCACAATCGTCGCCAGAGCGGTGATATCGCGGCCGTTGAGCGGCAGGTCCTGGATCTGTTTTGTATCGATCACAGTCCCGATGGCGTTCGACGTCGTCTCAACCACCGGAGAGGTCTCGGCCGAAACCTGTACAGTCGTCGTGGTGCTGCCAACGGTAAGTTGCGCGGTAAGATTGGTAACCTGGGCCGCCTGGACAATGATCGCGGAATAGAGCTTGGTGGCGTACCCGGAACGCCCGATGGTGAGGGTATAAACGCCGATGGGCAGCGCCACAAACGTATAGTCGCCGCTGTCGTTCGTCTTCGCGGCATAAGTGTCGTTGGTCTGATGCTCGACGAGCTTTAGAGTGGCACCGGGCACGACGGCTCCAGTTGGATCCTGGACGGTGACGACCACCTTGCCCTCGGTGCCTGACTGCGCAAAAGCCCTAGTCGAAAGAAGGGCGAGAGCGGCTCCCAGAATTGCGAGGAAAAATAGACTCCGGCGCATTCCGCTGGTCTGCATGTAACGACCTCCTGAAATTGGCATAAAACGTTTACCGGTCCAGGGAATTCCGGGTTTTCGTATCGCAGATACAGGATTCTCTGGGAACAGCAACGGGGACTGCATTGACAGAAGAACCTGGGAACCGGGGACGGTTCTTCGTCTCAGTTGAGTCTCATGTTGTATTGAACATTGTATGCATTGTCAAGTTCCAAATGTCCCCAGGGAGGCCGGAGGGCGTTAAAAGCTGGGGAAAAAGGCAGATCGAGGGGAGTTCCGGAGAGAGTTCACGGCACTATGGGCGCTGCTTAGCGGGGCCCGCGGATTGTTTTTCCGCCAGGAGACGACCCATCTGCAGACGCATGAGCCGCGCCTGCGCGTGGTCGCCAACCCGGTCATATGCAGTGGCAAGATTGGCATAAACCGCCGGATTATTCGGCTCGAGGCGGCGCCCGATTTGCAGATGATCGATGGCCTTCTGCGCCTCGTTCTCCATTAGATAAATCTTCCCGAGGGCGATCTGCGTAGCGGAGTAGCCGGGGTTTTCCTGCGCAGAATCCTCAAGCGCGTTCTTTGCCTCGGCAAACTGCGCCTCGCCGGGAGCGGCGCCTTCGTGGAGCAGGACGGTCCCGAGCAGCGAGAGCATGCGATAGTCGCGGTGGCCGGCCTGAATTGCCTGGCGAAGGACTTTGTCTGCAGCGGCAAGATCGTCTTCGTAGAGGTCCTTTTGTACGAGAGCTAGAAAGCCAATGTAGCTGTTGGGAGCCATCGCAGCAGCCCGGTCGAACTCGCTACCGCCACTCTCTTCAAAATGGCCAAGCTGGCTGAGAAAAAGGCCTCTCTCATAGTGAAGTCGCGCGGAGGCCGGCAATTCCTGTAGCCCTTGATCGACGATCTCGAGGCCGAGGGAGTAATCCTTGTGATCTGTACACGCGTCAGCGAGGTAGGCATAGAACTTCTCGTCCTGGGGAACGCGGGCAGCAGCGCGGTGCACGGTCTGGAGCGCCTCCCGCGGCTGCGCATTGCCGATGTAGGCCTGGGCAAGCAAGTTGTCGACGGTAACGCTGCCCAGGCCGGAATTGTCCAGCGCGTGCAGAACCACGATTGCCTGCTTGTAGTTTCCTGTTCCGAGATAGCAGATGCCGAGGTTCACCCCGGCCGCGTAGGGCTCGATGCCGGCCTGGTCGGCGACGAGTAAATGCGGGATCGCCTGCTGGAAATAGCCATGGGAGGTGAGTTGCGCACCGGTGTTCAATTCTGCGTGGGCGTTCGTATCGCTGGTGGAGACCTGCGGTTCGGCACTGCGAGCGGGAGGAATGCGCGGGTTTGCGATGGCCTGCGCCGTGCTCGAGGCCGTAACAGGTCCCGCGAGAAGAACGGCTACGGCGGCAACGGTAACACAGCCACAGCGCGGGTTCATGGGGCTATTGTAGGCACACCGAAAGACGATTCTTGCCCCATTTCATAAGTCTATGGGTGCATCGTTCGGCTGGGCTTTCGGCAACTACAGCCAAAACAGGCTCCTCCACAGTCAGATATTGGCCGCCAGGTATATTCTTTAGCGTCTGTACAATTCCGCTCGGCCAGCGGATCTCTACGGCCTTAACGAAAGTATCACTGCCGATGCCGAAGTGGGCGCGGACATCGCTGGCTGACAGATAGCTCGAGGTGGTTGTTATTGTTGCCCACTGAGAACCGGTTGAGCTATCGATGCGGATGACTGCCCCAATACCATCGCGGTTGGATTTATGGCCGACGAGTTTGAACCCAATCCAGTGATTCGCCGTGTTCGTCCGATTCATCAGGATATGCGCCGGACCGCCATTCTCGGTGATCACCGTATCCACCCGCCCGTCGTTGTCGATATCTCCGATGGCCAATCCTCGACCAACCCAGCGTTGGCGGAAGACATCGTTGGAAACGGGACCGACATTGACAAACTTTTTCCCGCCAAGGTTGCGCAGCAACAGCGGAGCCTCGCGGTAATGGAGATAGGGAAAACTCTTCTCAATCGTGTCGAGATCGTGCCCCTGCGCAATCAGCAGATCCTTCCAGCCGTCGTTGTCGTAGTCCACAAACCGCGCTCCCCATCCGGAGTGGAGCAGGGTCGCTCCCCCCATTCCAGTGATGTTGCTGTCGTCACTGAATGTCCCGTCGCCGTCGTTGCGGAACAGGTTGTACTTTTGGTTGGCCAGGTCATCGACAAACAGGTCGGGCCATCCGTCGTTGTTGTAATCGGCAAAATCAGTGCCCATTCCCGCGAACGTTCGCCCGTCCCCGTTCACAGCCACGCCTGACTCGAGTCCTGCCTCCTCAAAGGTTCCATTGCCCTTGTTGTGGAATAGAAATTCCATCATCGAATCGTTGGCGACGAAGATGTCAGGATGTCCGTCCCGGGCATAGTCGGAAATGGAGATTCCCAACGCCTTGGCTGGGGTCGAGAGGCCCAAATTCTTCGCCTCCTCCGTAAACGTCCCATTGCCATTGTTGTGGTACACCAGCATGGAAATCGGTGGGAACGAATCGGGATGGCAGTAGCCGCGATTTTCCTTTGTTCCGCACCACACGTCATCCCAATCCCACTCGATATACCGCAGCACAACCAAATCCAGATAGCCATCGCCATCCAGATCGACCCAGGCCGCGGAGGTGGACCAGCCGCTGCCACCTACGCCCGCTTGTTTTGTCACATCTGTGAAAGTGCCGTCGCCGTTATTGTGATATAGGTGATTTCCACCGAATGAGGTGACGAACAAATCCTCGTAACCATCATTGTCGAAGTCACCTGCGGCAACGCCCATGCCATAGCCCACGCCCGCCAGGCCCGCCTTCTCCGTGACGTCTTCGAACGTGCCGTCTGGCTTCTGGTGGTAGAGCCGGTTCCAGTACTTTGGGCTCGCCTTCTGCGGGACCGAACCTTTGGGTACAAAATCGCCAAAAGGCGCTCCGTTCACCAGATACAGGTCCAGCCGACCGTCGTTGTCATAGTCGAACAGGGCAACGCCTGACCCCATGGTCTCCAGCAGATACTTCCGCGAACTGTGCACAGCCTGATGCAGGAAATGGACTCCGACCTGCGCTGTTAGATCCTCGAAATCGGCAGGCACCAGATCCGGTGGGAGCGCCGAATGCGCAAAACTGCTTGCCAGAATGGCGGCCAGAATCCCTGCTGCGGCCGTCCACATCGCCGAAAACCGCATTATTGCTTACTCATCGTGAAATTCATTGTCTGGCGAAAACTGCGCTGACCGACCACTGCTGGGTTCGGATGTTCGAGTCTGCGATGCGGACGGTCGTGATTATATTCGTCGGTCGGAAAAGCCACCCCTGCTCCACTTTGCCTTTTCAGCGATAGTAGCGATAGTAAAGTCACGGCAACGAATGGCAGCGACGACGTTCTGCCGTGATTGAACCCTTTGTCGGAAACAAAAGAGCCACCGTGATCTTCTACGGTGGCTGCTCACGAAGAGGTCAGTCGAGATGGGTTCGGCCGAAGCGGACTTCGCTTCTGAGGTCGTTGCGTAGCGGATTTACTGTTTGGTGGTCGGCGCCAAAAAAATGATTCCGCCGGCAAACTGGATATCGAGCGGTTGTATACAGTGACGTATCCTTTGTCAAGTACAACCCAAAACCCCGTTGCCGAGGCGCGCTCTCCATCACAACTCAACGGCGAGGCGTCAATGCCATTTCGCCACACCGATCGAAGGGGAACGAACGGCATGTCAAATTTAGATGCATCCCCGCTTCACCGCTTTCCATGGGGCGCACGGCTGATTGCGGCAGGTCGAAACCGATGCGCCGCGAGAATACGTTGTTGTATACAGTCTGCAAATGCCTTATAACTTGTCCCTGGCGAGACTTCCGCCGCCTGTTCCGCAGTCGCCTCCAGCTCCGCTGCGGACATACGCATCTTCCTGCGTGACGGTAGGTGGCGTGGGACGGAAGGTACTCGCGAAGCCTGATTCTCCAGGGATGTGGAATCGAACCTCGATCGCCGAACACACCTTTGAAAGGGCTTCCGCCGGACACTTGCGGCAGCCGATGAGAGTGACGAAGAACGATGGAGAGAAGACGTTTTCTTCAGGGCATGGCAGCCGGAGCGGCGGCTCTAAGCAGCTTCTCTGCAACCGGCGAAGCCATCGACTCAGCACTTCACCCCGGCATTCTGCTAAACGGGACGCAGAAGGCCAGCGATGTGACTGTCGAGGGTCATACGCTACTGTGCACTTTTGGCCGCGACTCGGTTGTGTGGAAGGTATACGAGGATCTTCGAACGCGAGACGGTGCATTGACCTTCGTCTCGTCCGCAGGCTTTGCGCGGGTGCTGCCCAAAACGGCTGAACCGGTGTTCGCCGACGACGGTCCTCCATGGCTGGGGCTCGACCTGAAGGACATCGGCCTGGCGGATCGCGATCTGCTGGCCGACAAACTCCTGGCAGAGGGTGATCCCAGCGAGGAACAGGTGAGGCGCGCTGCACCCCCGATGGATTCCGCGGAGCGCGGCGGGTTTGGTTATCGCCCCTCCTGGAACACGATTGTGGGCACGCGGGAGTGCAGCGATACGATGCCGGTCTATCCGGCGGGCAACACGCGAACGTATCACCCGGTGCAGTACTTCCCTGAACTGAACTTCGAGCGTGCGCAGAAGCGGCACGAAGGGCTGGTGGGCGGCTGGATGCCGGCTGTGCGCAAGGTCTTTCCCGGCGACGGCGGCGCTTACTACGAGTCGATCGCCTTCGGCGATGTGTTGGCCAAAGATCGCTTCATCGTGCAGACCTGGCACCGCACCTGCTGCGTACAGGATGGAAAGATCCTGAAGGTCACCTACGGATACAGTTATCCGGCCTACTCGCGGCGGCGCCAGGACCCCAGCGCTGAGGACTACTTTAAGGCTCTGCTGGAGTTCGCCGAATACTGGGACCGGCTGATGAACGACATTGCTCCAGTCACAGTGCCCGATCGAAGCTGGAGTGACATGTCTACCTATGCCTTCGTGAAGGAACAGATAGTACGGCCGGGTGGCATCTATCCAAAGTACGGAGCTGCAGACCGCGATTATTACGGACCGGAATACGACGGGTTTCAAGACATCTTCACGATGTCTTTGTACGCAAATCTGGAATGCGGACGGCTGGATCCGGCGCGTGACATCTTCGATAACTACTTCACCAGCTTTGTCGATGCCAAAGGCATAGTGAACATGCGTGGGCCGGAGACGGGGCAGTTTGGACTTACGCTGTCGCTCGTCGCTCGCTACTACAACTACACGCGCGATCGCGCACTGGTGGCAAAACACCGCGAAAAGATTGAAGCCGCCGCAGCACTGCTGGCCGAATTGCACGAGGAAGCGCTCGGGTTGCCGTTTTCGGATCCCGGCTACGGTTTGATCCATGGCTGGTGCGAATCGGATTCCTGCCTGATGCCGGATCCTTCGATCTGGTGGAAGCCGTATTTCTCCAACAGCGCTTTCGCAGTGCGCGGCTGGCGGGACCTTGCGAAGGCCTGGAAAACGATGCGACTGAGCGGGGCGGATGAGCTTGCGTCATCGTGGTCAAAGCGCGCGGATCAACTGCTGGCGACGCTGACGCGCAGCATCGACGCCAACACGAAACACGAGAAGACTCCGCCGTACATCGGGCCGCTGCCGGGGATGACGCTGACCTTTCGCGAGTCGCTGCAAAAGGTGCGGCCCAGCGAACAGGGTTGGCCTCATCGTTCCTATGCGGAACTGCTGCAACCAGCCGTATTGCCCGATGACCAGACAAACCGGGTCATTGACTGCATGCGCGCGTACGGCGCGACCACCCTCGGAGTGGTGGCCAACGTTGAGCCGCCCCATCCAAACGGCCGCGACATCCTGGGCTTTATCTCCTATGGTTATGCGCAGGCCCTGTTGCGGCTTGATCGCATCGAGGAATACATCCTGTTTCTGTATTCGCATCGTTATCACGATCACTCGCGCGGCAGCTGGACGGCCGGCGAGGTTGCCGGAATTACCGGAGACGGCGCCTTGTTCTGCATTCCTGCACAGCAAACGATTCCGCTGTTACTGCGCTGGATGCTGGTGTTTGAAGATCCGGACGGGGACCGGCTCTCCTTTGGGCGAGCGCTGCCCCGCGCCTGGTTGGCCGCCGGGAAACCAATCGGGATCGAGCAGGCGCCCACCCGGTGGGGTCGGGTCGACTACCGGATCGAGCCGCGCGGCGACAAACAGCTGACCGCGGTCATTGATCTGCCGGAGAAGGAACAGCCCGCAGAACTGCATGTGAGTTTTCGCGTGCCTTCGGAAAAATCGATGAGCAAGCTGACGGTGAACGGAAAAGTTGTTACTCTCGGTGGCCGTCACAACGATGCCGCAATCTTCATGACGAACGGGCAACGGAAGTTCGAGGTAGTCGCGACCATGAGCTGACGAATTTCACCACCCCTGTTCCCTGTGTGAGTTGTGCACGATATTGTGTCTATTCTGAAAACAGGGCCGCAGCACGCGAGGTCGCGTAAACGGTCCGACGAGGTGAAGATCATGAATCGCAGACTGACGCGCAGAGGATTTCTGAGTGGGGCTACCGTTGCCGGAGCCGCGGCGCTTCTGCCAGGCGCAGCCCACGCTTTCTCCGATAAGGCCGGCAAGAAGGCGGCCGCACCCGTCCAGAGCATCGCCGAAGATACTGCGACAGAGAACCTGACCAGCGCAGCGGTTGCGAAGGTGCGGTGGAAGGCGAAACCCTTCCCGATGCCCCAGGTCCGCTTGCTTCCGAGTTTCTGGAAGGACACCATGGAGCTGAACCGCAGCTTCCTCTACTCGCTCCCCAACGAACGGCTGGCGTATAACTTCCGCGTGACCGCCGGCATTCCCACCGATGCTGATCCGCTGGGCGGATGGGAAGCACCTGACTGCGAGCTGCGCGGCCACTACGTGGGGCACTATCTCTCCTCGTGCGCGCTGATGCATGCCAGCACCGGCGATACTTTCATCGCGGCGAAAGCGAATGAACTCGTGACGATGCTCGCGGAGTGCCAGGCGAAGGATGGATACCTGGGCGCTTATCCCACGACTTTCTACGATCGCCTCCGCAAACACGAGCGAGTGTGGGCGCCTTTCTATACCTACCACAAGATCCTTGCTGGCCTCATCGACATGTACCAGCACACCGGCAACCGCCAGGCGCTGGAGATGGCACAGCGGATGGCGGACTGGGCGGACACCTATGCGAGCAGCTTCACCGACGATGACTGGCAGCGCGTGCTTCTGGTGGAACAGGGCGGCATGATGGAGTCGGCTTTCAATCTGTACGCGATCACCGGCAATACGAAGTATCGCGACCTGGGTTATCGCTTTGAACACCACAAGATCTTCGATCCCCTCGCGGCAAATGAAGACCAACTCGATCACAACCATGCCAATACGAATATCCCCAAGATGATTGGTGCGGCACGGGGGTACGAACTAACTGGTGACACGCGCTACCAGCAGATCAGCCAGAATTTCTACCGGATCGTTACCGAACATCATGTGTACTGCACTGGGGGCACCAGTAACGGTGAAATGTGGCACGCGGCAGATGCGATTGCCACCGAGCTTGGGCCGGCGGCCGAGGAGTGCTGCTGCTCTTACAACATGATGAAACTGGCCCGGCATCTATATGGCCAGGATCCTGACCCGAAATTCTTCGACTATTACGAGCGCCTGCTTTACAACGTCCGCTACGGCACCCAGGACCGCAATGGCATGTTGATGTATTACGTCCCGCTGCAGCCCGGTATGTACAAAACCTTCGGCACCCCCTTTGACGCATTCTGGTGCTGCACCGGTACCGGCTCCGAAGAGTATTCCAAACTCACTAACTCCGTTTATTTCCACGATGACGATTCGGTATTCGTTAATCTCTTCATTCCTTCCACGCTGGACTGGAAGGAGCGAGGCCTGAAGCTTCGGCTCACGACGAAACTGCCCGCTGACGAACGCATTACGCTCGCGGTGGAGGCTGCGCCTTCTGCTCCAACGGCTCTGCAGATTCGCGTGCCCTATTGGGCGACGCAGGGCGTGAACATCAGCATTAACGGCGAGCCGCAGAACATTACCTCCACACCCTCGACTTATTTAAAGCTGGAGCGCGCCTGGAAAGCCGGAGATACGGTTGTCATTGATTTACCCCTCACCCTTCGTATCGAAACAACTCCCGACGATAAGTCAGTACAGGCGGCGATGTACGGACCGCTGGTGCTGGCCGCGCTGCTGGGCACCGAAGGACTGACGACAGGAATGATCTATGGCGGCTCAGGACCGCGGGGCTTTGACGACGGCTATCCGATGCCCACTGTGGATTTGCGTGGACGCATGCATCGCGACGCCAGCGGCAACCTGGCGGCAGCGCCGCCGGCACCGGATACCATCTGGTTCGCACGTTCCGAGGCGTCTTATCAGTATCCGCTGCGCTTTGAGACGACGGGACGGGGTCCCAGGCATACTCTGGTGCCGCTCAACCAGATCATGGATGAGCGCTACTCGGTCTACCTGAGGAACATCACAGCCACCACGTAAGCCCGTGCAAGACAGAACTATCGATCATCCGCATGCTCAAACTCTGGGAATATTGGACTCGCGGGGTCGGACGCTAAGAAGGCGGCGACATCTCGCAGCCACGAACTCCCCATCCCCTTATGATCGACGGAGCCAAACGAGGACAGTTGTGATGACGGGATCACGGCGGGAGTTCCGATTTGTTCTGCGCGCTTGTCGCCGGACTTTATTTTTCTTCTTGGCAGTGTGTGCCGTTGCGTGGGCTACGGGCCTCTACGGGCAGGAACCTCCCCCGAAAGCGCCGCCGACACCCGGACCAATGCTGAATGACGGCATCCTGACTCTGGACACGCCGCAATTCACACTCAACCTGGTGCGATCATCGCAGACCGTGGCTGCGCTGCTGCCGAAAGGAGCGGATGGCTTCGATTTCACACCCGGCGATCGGCTCATCGCACGCTCGCACGATGGCTACTATCATCTCGGCGATCTGGATCTGCGCCTCCGCGTGGGGAATTCCGGCACGTGGCAGAACTACTCGACGGCGCTCGCGCGCACGTCGGTGACACCGCTTCCCTCCCCCGCCGGTGCACTCGCATCGGCGGATCTGGCGCCCACCCTGCCGGCTGAGATTCCTCTGGATGTCATCCGCACCTGGGCACTGGAAGATGGGAAGCTTGTCCTCCATTTCACCTTGAAGAACACCAGCTCGCAGCCCGTCGAGATTGGCTCGCTTGGCATTCCCATGATTTTCAACAACGACATGAGCGACCGCACGCTCGACGAGGCGCATGCCGTCTGCAGCTTCTACGATCCCTCAATTGCCGAAGATGCGGGCTATCTGCAGGTAACCCGCCTCAGCGGCCACGGGCCTGTCCTTCTCGTGATGCCGGATGGCCACACACCGTTCGAGGCGTATAACCCGATCCTCGGCGAAAGGCCCGGCAGTAAGCCGGAATTCGCTCGCGACCCAACGCCGCGAGGCATCACCTTTGAGGGCTTTTACGAGTGGATGGTGCATAGCGGCGCCTATCAGCAGGCTGAATGGAGCAACGCGCAATCATGGAATCCGTCGACAACATTTACGCTTGCTCCCGGACAATCACGCACTTATGGGCTGCGCTTTGTCGTCTCGGATTCTATTCGCGGTATTGAGAAGACCCTCACCGATAACCGCCGGCCCGTTGCAGTCGGAGTGCCGGGTTACATTCTTCCCACTGACCTCGAGGCGCACCTCTTCCTAAGGTATGGGCAGCCGGTAGCTTCGATCTCCGTTGAACCTGCCGGAGCTATCGAAATCCGCAACGTGTCGGCGCCATCACCCGGATGGAATAACTATTTGTTGCGCGGTAAGACATGGGGTCGAGCACGGCTCACGGTTAGATATAAGGATGGGCTTATCCAAACGATCCAATATCGGGTGATCAAGCCCGAGGCGCAGGCGGTGGCGGATCTGGGACACTTTCTAACTACCACCCAGTGGTTCAACCAAGCCAACGATCCATTTCATCGCGGCCCGGGCATTATCAGCTATGATCGTCAGGCCAATCAGCAGGTCGTGCAGGATAGCCGTGTCTGGATCGCCGGCTTAAGCGACGAAGCAGGAGCTGGTTCATGGCTCGCTCTGGCCATGAAAGAATACGTTGAGCCCGAGAATGCCGAGGTGGCCAAACTGGAGCAGTTCATCGATGGCGTGCTGTGGGGCCAGTTGCAATATAAGGACGGCCCGCACCAGTACGGCGTGCGTAAGAGCTTGTTTTATTACCAGCCCGATCAGTTCCCTGCTGGCTACTATCGAAGCGATCTGAACTGGAAGAGCTGGACTAGTTGGAGCAGGAAGAATGCGGAGATCGTGGACCGCTCCTACAACTATCCGCACGTCGCCTCGGCCTACTGGGTGATGTACCGGTTGGCGCGCAATCATGCTGGCCTCGTCACCAATCATCCGTGGCAGTGGTATCTCGAACACGCCTATGAAACTTCAATGGCCATGATGCGCGACGCTCATTACTATGCGCAGTTTGGCCAGATGGAAGGAGACGTCTTTGTCTGGATCCTCGACGACCTGAAGCGCGAGGAGATGACCTCGGAATCCACAGCGCTGGAAGCAGCGATGCGCCGCCGCGCCGAGCACTGGAACACCCAGAAATATCCTTTTGGCAGCGAGATGCCGTGGGATTCGACCGGTCAGGAAGAGGTGTATGCCTGGACGAAATACTTCGGATACGACGACAAGGCTCAGACGACGCTGGATGCCGTGCTCGGTTATGATCCGACGATTCCCAGCTGGGGCTACAACGGCAGCGCCCGCCGCTATTGGGATTTTATCTATGGTGGCAAAATTCAGCGGCTGGAGCGGCAGTTACACCACTATGGTTCAGGCATCAACGCCGTTCCGGTGTTGGCGGCCTATCGCGCCCATCCTGACGACTTATACCTGTTGCGCGTAGGCTATGGCGGGACGATGGGCGAACTAAGTGACATCGATCAGGACGGTTTCGGCTCGGCGGCTTTCCATGCATTTCCCGACATGCTGGCTCCCGATCCCTATTCCGGTGACTACGGCACCGGTTTCTGGGGCTTCGCTGCCAATACCGCAACCTATGTCACGCACGACGATGCGTTGGGATGGCTCTGCTTCGGTGGCAATCTCCAAATCAAGGGCGGAGCAATTCGCGTGGAGCCCCGGGACGCTTTCCGTAGTCGACTCTATCTTGCGCCGATGGGCCTGTGGATCACTCTGGACGCTGGAAAGCTGAAGACCGCTGTATTCGACCCACACACGGGTGCGGTCCGAATAACTCTGGATCCAGCAACGGCTGTGACTCCGGAAGCGAGACTGCGCATCGAGCAACCGGCCAGATTGGCGGGGATGGGAGAGTATCATCCCGCGGAGTCGCTCACCGGCGAGCGTGGCGCCTATCTTGTCACGCTGGGAAAGACGGCGACCGAGGTCATCCTGCATCCTGAGCGCGTGGAATAGTGCCGTGAGCCGCCGTTATCAGAATAGACGTTTGTGCCTGGCGCCACATCCGGGGAGCCGAAACCCGCCGATCCGCGTCGAGTAAGTCGTTTCGCTTTTCTTGAAGTAATCGCCGACGTACCAAAAAGTGCAGTCGTCGCTGGGATCGATGTCAAGGGTTGTAAAGTCTTCCCACCGCAGGGTGTTTGTCTGCGACGCTTCACCCGATGCGAGAACCGACTCGTGCAGAGTCATTTGTCCATGAGGGTCGCCGGCCATTCGCGCAGCAAAACGCTGCCCGGGAAAATTCGAGGCATCGCCGAAGGAATACCCGAGCCCAATATCACCGTTGCGGTCCATAGCAATGCTCGGCAGCCACCGGTATCCAGCCTCCGGTGCGTAAGTTCCCTGTTGAAAAAGCTGCGGCGTCGCACTTTTGTCGAGCCGGAACTCATACCAGCGCACACCTCCGCCACCCGCCTTAGTATCGATGGAGTGTGAGGCGACGATGGATTGGTATCGTCTAAAATTGCGATAGACGAGTCGCTGCATCAGCTTGTCGCCCTGCGAATCGAGGCGTACTTCGGTTCCTGGCTGGGGCACGCACTTACTCAGTTGGCCATCGCACAGAAAATGATAAGGCGCAACGTCGATCTTCTGTTCCGTGCTTAGATGTGTCTTCGATGCGTCCTCCCAATTCACTGAGAATTTCCACGCATAAATACCGTCGTCTTCGAAAACGCCGTGCAACTGAGTTCCACCTGCTGCCATAACGATCTCGGCAGTGCCCGCCGGTGGAAGACGGCGACCGTCAATGTCCGCACAATTAAGAAAGCTAACGCCGTCGATCACCACACACTGTTCGTTCGCGGACTCGCCCCGCAGCATTTTGGACCGATCAGCAGCGCACACATGCTTCTGGATCACGGTATCGCCAGTGCTCGATGGCAGGTAATAGCCATCGGACCAGATCGCAGGGCGCGGATAATCCGGGAACAAAGGCCGATTGAATTCGTAGCGATAGTAACTCCCCATTGGATCGGGCCCGGTGCTGACGGCATAGCACATGCCATACGGTGCGTTGGGCTGGTCTGTGGGTTTGCGGAAGATGGGTAATACGAATAGCCATCGGCCCGCCAACTGGTCATATCGCACCACGGCATCACCACTGATCTGCTTTTCGCAGGGTCCGCCGAAACCGGCAAAAAGCGTATTCGTCACGACAGGTCCGAACAGAGGCTTTCCCGTCAGCGGATATTTGGCGCCTTTCTTGGTGAAGATTGCGAGACGGGAATTCACCACTTGAACAATGTCATTCGACCCAACCCCAAGGCTGTTGTCTGATGGGTTCCTCGCGTCGGATTTCCCCTGAGGCCCCTCAAATCCAGCACCCAGGCCATCAAAGCTTGCTACCTGGGTTGCCTCAGGACGCGGCCCTTGTGCGGCCTGCTCGGCTGCCGCTCCAGCCGCACTGATGTTCACCGCTGGCCCAGCAATCGTGGGCTCAGCAACCGGCGCCGTCGTGGAATGTTCGCGGTTGGGTCGCGGTAGTATCCGGTACCTCTTGAATAACTCTGGCAAAGGCGCAGAGCGATCGAACTTGACCGGTAGATTGACGATCGTTCGCCCTGCCTGCCACACCTGCGCGTCAGGTGTCGGCTGTCCAACATCCGCTGCCTCATCGTCGTCCCGTGCTGCTGCTCCGTGCAACAGCAGCAGCAGTGCAAATGTCGCCAAAGCCCCCACCACGCTCTTCCGTCCACGAACTGCGCGTGCCAACCAGCTCGGCAGCATCATCCATCGCCCTTTCAGGTTTCCATCGGCCTCGAAACTGTGTGTGGCGCAAATCACGCTGGGAATGCGCTGCTCCGCACTTGAGGCGGGTGTTGCAGCGCTTCCTCCACGACCCTGCGGGTTTCCTCCAACTCCGCGCCAACAATTTCCAGCCGAGGAGGACGCACCCGCGCGTATCCGGTACCTGTCTCCTGTTGCACCTGCTTGATCAACTGGATGAACTTCGGCACGGTGTCCATGCGAAGCAGAGGCAGGAACCAGCGATACAGTTCGAAAGCCTGTTCCCTCCCCGCGCGTCCCGCCTCGAACAGAGCCACCGATTCAGCCGGAAACGCGTTGACCAGGCCTGCGATCCATCCCACAGCACCGGCTGCGATGCCTTCGACGATCGCATCGTCAACACCGACAAAGATCTGCAGGCGGTCGCCACTCAGCGCGCGAATCGCGGTCACCCGCCGCACATCGGTGCTTGATTCCTTCACGGCGACAAGGTTTTTATGCTCTGCTGCTAACTCCACAATCTGTTCTGGAAGAAAGTCGGTTCCGTAGGAAACCGGGTTGTTATAAAGCATGCATTCCAGAGGCGTGGCGCGGAAAATCGCTGCCACATGCGCCTTCATCTCGCGCCAATCGCCACGGTAGACGTACGGAGGCAGCACCATAAGTCCGGAGCAACCCGCCTGCTCTGCTGCCCTCGCCAGCGCCACAGCCTCGTCCGTCGACAACGCAGAAATTGCGCCCACTACCGGAGCGCCATTTGCTGCAGACACGAGGTTACGCAGAACGGCCTCTTTTTCTGCGAATGTGAGCGTGGCCGCTTCGCCCAATGAGCCGAGTGCTATGATTCCTGTACACCCGTTGCCTAAAAGCCACTGCACATGGCGCGTCGCGAATCCATGATCGACACGCAGGTTCTCATCGAAACAGGTAGTTATTGCCGGCATTACGCCATGCCACTTCATGCGTTCTCCTTAGAGTTAGTTGAAGATACAGATACAGCTATCAGGCCCGCCCCGGCATCAGTGGTTGTGTAAGTTAAGGGGGCGCCAGGCTTGATATCCGTGCCGGAAAAACCGGGGGACGCACCGAATCCGCTCCCCATCCAAATAAGAACTCTGTTGCCGAACCGCAGATGCGTCCCTGGCACGGCCCCATCCCGCAACGTGTGTGCAGCTTCGCTTCGCGCCAACTGGCGCGATGCTCCAGTGCGCTAAAACGAACATCCTCGCATCGACATACGATCGTCTGCCCGGTTGCCAGCGTGCGAAGCTGTGGATCGAGCCCGCAAGCTTCGGCCAGTGTTCCGACAAAGGCGAGCCGTGCACGCCTCCGCCGGATAAGTGGTTTCACCAGGCCCTCCTGGCATGCGGCTGTTAGTCCGGCAATTTGTCCTTCTAATAATGACAAGTCGACACCACCTATTCCCGTCGGTTCGCCGGCACAGTACACGGCATCCACCGAGGTCCGCATCGCCTCGTCGGTCGCGACAAACGCATCCGTGATGCGGCATCCCAGGAGTGTCGCCAGTTCTGTATTCGGCACCAGATGGAATCCGCACGCGAGATAGTCGCAGTCGACGTCCCACTGGCGCCGGCCTTGACGCAGCGTCACGCGGCGCAGACGGCCTTCGCCCTGTGCAGCCACCGGCCAGCAGCCCGTCCTGAAGCGCATCGGCCAAAGCGCGCGGCTGTAGCCCACCCCCTGCCATAACTTTGAAGGCTCGCCCAGCAGCTGCATTCCAAACCGCGCGAGTCGCGACAGGAGCGCCTGCTCACAAACGGCCACGATCTGCGCACCGTTGTCTGCCAAGTGTGCTGCCACGGCTAGCAGCAACGGCCCGGTACCCGCGACGATCACGCGCTTACCACTAATGCGCAGGCCGCCTCGTACCATAGCGTCCAGCCCGCCCGCACCCATCACGTTAGGAAGTGTCCATCCCGGAAATGGAAGAAACCTTTCCCGCGCGCCGGTCGCGAGAATCAGCTTGTTGTAACTGAACTCTGCACAGTTAACGTCCCCGTGGGGCGCATTCTCAGCATGTGCGGCAAGGCCATTCCGTTCGGCACGCACACGGCGCTGTTCGGGGCAGTCAACCACCCTCCAACCCTGTAACCGCACCACCGAGGATTTCCCGAGCCGTTCCAGCCATTGATGCGCCTGCGCGGGCATGGAGCCACCACTGCGCCAGATCTGTCCTCCAGCAACCGGATTGTCGTCCAGCAGAGCCACGTTCTGGCCGGCTTCGGCAGCAACCACTGCGGCGGCAATCCCCGCCGGCCCGGCGCCAACAACCAAAACGTCAAAGCGCTCCTCCATAAACTCTGCGCTCTCCTCAAACCAATGACGTCGACACCCGAATACCCGGCTGACACAGGATCTGGCAGCTCCGCTGGTGGGCGATCCCGTCAATCGTCGCCCGGCATTCGAAGCAAATACCCATACCGCAAAGTGGACCGCGCGCCTCGCCTGTCACCGATGTGCGTGTATGACCGTCTGCCATCGCTATGGCTACGGCAACCGTTGTCCCAGCGGGCACTGCAACTGCAGCGCCGTTTATCGTGAGCGTAATCGAGCGAACTAACTCAGGCATATGGCGTCACCCGCAATTCCGCGGCGCGCGCATTGTCGCCGAGCGACGGAGAATAGCGCGAAGCCAGATACCGAGCAATGTCCTTCTCCGTCTTGTCGCCCGACGCGATCCCTGCATCCGCAACGACAGCATCGAACGCAGCACTCATGAAGGGATGCCCGCCCGGAAGGGATCTCCCGGCTGCAGAATCAATTTGCTCTCAGAAGTAATGAACGCCGACCCAGTGATGCTGGGAATAATTTCGCTCGCCGTTCCATTGCGCAAGCGGTAAGAACCCTCAAACATAGTCCGCAGAATGCCCTCCTGGCGCCACATCTGCCCCGGCGCCAGCTTGCCGTCGGCCGCCAAACACGCGAGCTTCGCACTCGTCCCGGTTCCGCACGGCGAACGATCGTAGGCTTTGCCCGGACACAGAACGAAGTTCCGGCTGTCGGCCTCCGCGCCTGGCACAGAAGCAAACAGCTCAATGTGATCGATCTCCTCTCCGCCTGCTCCTGTGATGCCCTGATCGCGCAGAGCGCAACGAATCGCCCACGTGTACTCCGTCAGCGCGTCGCGATTGGCCGGCGCCAGGTCAAGTGGTGCTCGTTCTGCGAGAAAGAACCAATTCCCTCCCCAGGCGATGTCGCCGGTGACCGATCCAAACCCCGGGACGTCCACCACCACGCCCTTGCGATGGCGGAAACTGACGACATTCTCTACGGTCACCGTGCCGTCCTCATGAAGCGTCGCGCGAACCACTCCCACCGGAGTCTCGATGCGATGCTCCCCGGGCTGGATCCGGTCGAGATGGGCCAGCGTGGCTACCACGCCAATCGTCCCATGGCCGCACATCCCAAGGTATCCAACGTTGTTAAAGAAAATCACACCGGTCGTGCAGCCGCTATCGGACGGCTTCAACAGCAGCGCGCCCACCAGCACATCCGACCCCCGAGGTTCGTTGATGACCGCGGACCGAAAGGTGTCGTGTTTCGCGGCGAATCGCCGCAGCCGTTCGGCTACGGTTCCCCCGCCCAGCCGGGGACCGCCGGAAACCACGACGCGCGTCGGTTCTCCAGCGGTATGAGAATCGATAACTCGGATCGAGGACATACCCTTAGCACTATACCGATTGTCTACAATTATGGATACTGTTTCTATCTTTCGACAATGAAAAAAGAATGAGTCGCGCCTGGCGCCTCAGCGTACAATTTTGTGCATCTGATCGGGGAGTTCATTGCATTATGCCATCCAACGTCGTTGGCAATAAACGGTCGCCTCGCGTAAAAACCGACCACGATGGAAACAGCCTGCGCAAAGCTTTCCATGAAATCCGTGAACTGATCGTTCACGGCAGGCTCTCCCCGGGTTCCTGGATCGTTGAAGCGGATATCGCCCGTCATCTTTCCATGAGCCGCACTCCCGTACGCAGTGCGCTCCACTGGCTACAGCGCGAAGGGTATGTCATCGAGCACAAGAATGCGCGGAAATCCCGCATGGTGGTGGCGCCCGTCACGAAGGAGGACGCCGGAGAACTGTATTCGATCATCGGACACGTCGAGGGTCTGGCGGGCCGGCGAACCGCCGCGCTTCCCAAAGCCGGACGAACCGAAATCGCCACTCGCCTGAAGGGCTACAACAACCAGTTGCGCGAGATTCTGGCCGCAAGAGATTCGCGTGCCGCCGGCATTTTCGACGTCGATCGCAACTTCCACCGCACCATTATTGATTCTGGCGCCGGCCCACGTCTCCTTGCCCTCCACAAATCGATCGAGCCCCAGGCCGAACGCTACTGGCGCCTCTACGCAAGCTCCATCATCAACGACCTCCATCTTTCCGTCGCCGAGCATGACGAAATCATTGCGGCGATTGTCGCCGGCGATGCAGACCGCGTCGAGCGCGGTCTCCAGGTGAATTGGGAAAACGGATGCGAACGCCTCGCCCGGGTTATCGATATCTTCGGTGAGCGCGGAAGCTGGTGAGCTGATCTGCCCGTCGGTCGTCCCGGCCCCTGCTTCCGGCCGCGGAGCGGCTAACATGTGCATGAACACCCCTGACGGCGCCCGCGTACGGCTGTCCCGCTTGACATACGGGATTCGGTATTGTACACAATCACACCACAGGACTTGTATATTCGGTCCAGCCCGGGAGCCTTCGCAGTTCTTCTAACGGCTCCTCCCGCCGGATCAAAACCAGACAAAAAAGGAAGCAACCGGCAGTGTCTCCGGAAAACCATATTCGATAAATCACCTGCGGCGCGTCAAGTCAGACAAACTCGACGCCCGCAATGTCCCGGCCCGGAAATTCTAGTTTCCCATTCTTTGTGGAGGCACATGCAACAACGAAAGCTTGTCTTAGCTGTATCCCTGCTTAGTTTGACAACCATTTGCGCTTCAGGATGGAGTCAGGTTGCAGCCGCGGATTTCGATCGTGCGCTTACTATCCAGGAGAAATATGCCGGCCTTGTCCTGAATCTTCCCGAAGCCCCTGTCTGGCAGGAGTCCGCCCATGTTTTTGTCTACCGCAACTCCGTCGAAGGAGGCCATGAGTTCGAAGTCGTGGATCCTGCATCTTCGACCAAACAACCAGCCTTCGATCATGCGAAGCTCGCAGCTGCGCTGTCCGCCGCCAGTGGCGAAACCTATAAACCAGCTACACTTCCCTTCCCGCGCTTTCGCTTCACTTCCGGTCGTTCTGCCATCGAATTCATGGTCGCCGGCAAACGCTGGCTCTGTGATCTGGCAGCATATACCTGCGCAAGCAACGTGTCCCAGCGCCCCGGTGCGGACGACGAGGACGACGAAGGTTATGATGACACGCCACCGTCGATCAACGATCCCCTCAAGACCACTGCTTCTCCCGACGGCCAATGGCTTGCGTATGTGGAGAATTTCAATGTGCATGTCCGCTCAAAAGACGGAAAGCAAAGTGTCACTTTGAGTGAAGACGGCTCGGAGGGCAATTACTACGCTCCGGAAACCATCGGGTGGTCGCCCGATTCAAAGTATCTGGTGGCCTATCGGATCCGTCCCGGCTATCGCCGGCTCGTGCGTTACGTCGACCCCGACCCACCCAATCAGTTGCAGCCCGGTTACTCAACAATGGTGTATCCCAAACCCGGTGATGTCCTTACGCAGCGCCAGCCGGTGCTGTTCGACATCGCCGCAAAGCGCCAAACCATCATCGATCCAGCTCTTTTTTCGAACCAGTTTGGCTTGTCCGAAGTCAAATGGTGGAAAGACAGTCGTGGCTTCACCTTCGACTACAACCAGCGCGGCCATCAGATCTACCGCGTCATTGAAGTTGACGCCCACACCGGCGCTGCGCACGCCCTCATCACCGAACAAAGCCCGACCTTCATCAACTACGAGCCGCTTGTCGACAACCAGTTCGATACAGGCAAGGTCTATCGTCACGATGTCGACGACGGGAAGGAAATCATCTGGGCGTCGGAGCGGGATGGGTGGGAGCATCTCTATCTGCTGAACGGTAACACTGGAGAAGTCGAGAACCAAATCACAAAGGGCAGTTGGGTGGTGCGCGCCGTCAACTATGTCGACGATCAGAAGCGGCAAATCTGGTTTGAAGCCAGTGGAATGACTCCCGGCGAAGATCCATACTACGTTCACGGCTATCGCATTAATTTCGATGGCAGTGGACTGACTCCCCTCGCGGCCGAGAAAGCCAACCATCACCTGGAATTCTCTTCTGACGGCAAGTATTACGTCGACCTGTGGTCGCGTATCGATCTGCCGCCCACCATGGCCCTTTTCCGCACCGCGGATAACCAGCAGATCCTCGAGCTTGAAAAGACCGACATCGGCAAGCTCACCGCTGCCGGATGGCACCCGCCCGAGGTATTCACCGCGAAAGGCCGTGACGGTGTCACGGACATCTGGGGACTGATCTATCGTCCCGCTAACTTCGATGCAAAAAAGAAGTACCCGGTGATCGAGGATATCTACGCCGGGCCGCAGGGGTCTTTCGTTCCAAAATCGTTTTCCACACGCATCGAACCGCTCACCCAGTTAGGCTTTGTCGTCGTGCAGATCGACGGCATGGGAACCAATAATCGCTCGAAGGCGTTCCACGACGTCGCCTGGCATAACCTCAAAGATGCCGGCTTTCCGGATCGCATTCTGTGGCACAAAGCTGTCGCCGCCCGATATCCCTGGTACGACATTTCCCGCGTCGGCGTCTTCGGTACTTCCGCAGGCGGCCAGAGTGCGATGGGTGCGCTCCTCTTTCATCCCGACTTTTACAAGGTCGCTGTTTCCAACAGCGGCTGCCACGATAACCGAATGGACAAGATCTGGTGGAACGAGCAGTGGATGGGCTGGCCGATCGGCCCGCAGTACTCTGAGTCTTCGAACGTTGATAACGCATGGCGACTGCAGGGCAAACTCATGCTGGTCGTCGGGCTCATGGACCATAACGTCGATCCCTCATCCACCTTCCAGGTTGCAGACCGCTTAATCAAGGCCAATAAGACCTTCGATCTGGTAGTCGTCCCGGAGGCCGACCACGGCACCCGCGGTGAGTGGACCCGTTACACCAATCGCAACCTTTTCGACTATTTCGTCCGCAACCTTCTCGGTCAGCAGATTCCGGACTGGAATGCCCAAAGTGCACCCCCGGTTGCAACACCGGCGTCTGATACTTCCAACTCAGACCGATGACCAGCCTAAGGAAATAACTTCTCGGGGGCACCGCCGCCATCTTGGTCTGTAAAACATTTAGCCGGTCCTGGTGATTTCTTTCACGACGGCGATCGTATCTATACTGGTCGTGCCAAACAGCATCCCGGCCTTTGGTGCCGGAACAGGAAAAATATGAAGACGACAATCCGTCCCGCGCTTGTGCTTGCAGTGGCAGTTGCGCTCACAGGCACCGCGCTGACGATGGCCCAAAAATCCAGGGTCCACGCAAACTCTGCTTCGGCCAGACCGAAAGGCCCGTGCGATATCTACGCCGCCGCTGGCGATCCCTGCGTTGCCGCCCACAGCACAACGCGCGCTCTGTACGCCTCCTATAACGGCCCGCTCTACCAGGTCTTGCGACAGTCCGACGGCAAGACACGCGACATCGGCGTCGTCCAGCCCGTCGCATCGTCAATCCCCGATCCGGGCGGATACGCCGACGCCGCCGCGCAGGACGCGTTCTGCGCCAACACCTATTGCTGGATCACCACCATCTACGACCAATCGCCGAAGCATAACGATCTGACCCAGGCCCCTCGCGGCGGATTCAGCGGACCGGCCATGGGCGGCTTGAACAACATCCCGCTCGCCGATATGGCGCCCATCACGGTGATGGGTCACAAGGTCTACGGCATCTTCATCGAGCCGGGAATGGGACTCCGCCACGACGACGCCCGAGGCACCGCGGTCGACGATCAGGCCGAGGGCCAGTATTGGGTCATCAACGGCCGCCACTTTAACTCCGGCTGCTGCTTCGATTACGGCAACGCCGAGATCGACAGTCGCGACGACGACAACGGCACCATGGAAACCGCCTACTTCGGCGACGCGCCTTGGTGGTTTCACGGCAAGGCTCCGGGACCGTGGATCATGACCGACCAGGAGAACAACCTCGTCGGTTGCGTCAACGCGAACGGGTCTAAAACCTGCTCGCTGCCCGATATCACCTGGCGATTCGTCACCGCCATCGCCAAAGGCGAGCCTCACCACTGGACCTCGATGGGCGGCGATGCCCAGAGCGGCGCTCTCTCCGTGATGTTCGACGGGCCGCGCGTCAACGACACCTATGACCCGATGCGCAAGCAGGGCGCCATCCTGCTCGGCAACGGCGGCGACAACAGCAATGGCTCCCAGGGCACTTTCTATGAAGGTGCGATGACCGCCGCAGGCACCTTCCCATCCGATGCCACCGACCAGATGGTGCAGGCCAACATTGTCGCAGCCCACTACGGTGTTCCGCTGCTCACCCTCGCACCATCATCGGCCGCGGACACACCGCCCGGGCTCCAGACCTTCCTGCCTGGTTCATCGCAGGACGCCACCCTCACCTTCACGAACACCACCGATGTGCCCGCCGTCGGAGTAAGGCTGAGTCTCGCGGTGCCTGACAAGCAGTGGATTTCCGTCGCTGCAGGAACCACCGAAACCTCGAAGACCTTCGCCGATCCCATCGCGCCAGGCGCGAGTGTGACCGCGACCTTTAAGGTCACCTCCGGCCCAGCCGACTCCAACGGGGACCTGGTCGGCCATGCCTCCTGGACTAGCCAGGCCAGCCGCGTGAAGCAATCCGTAACTGCGGCCGAAAAAGTACGCAATGTTCCGCCGATCCGGATTAACGAGTTCCGCATTCACTCCGGTCCGCCTGAAAACCCAACGAATTCCTTCATCGAACTCTTCAATTCTGGTAACCGCAACATTGACCTCTCTAACTGGACCCTTACGCAGCACACCAGCCAACAGGCCATCTTCTCGACCGTAAAGATCCCGGCAGGCACGAAGCTGGACGCCGGCGGCTTCTACCTGCTTGGCCTCTCTAACTCGGGGCTGGTTGTCCCCGCCCACGCTGGCGACAAAACTTTATATGTAAGGAGGCCGGCGGGTATGTCGGCCGGCGATACCATCACCGTCGACACTGGCTCCGCTGTGGAAACCCGCAAGATCGCAGCCGTCGGTACTCCGGCAGCCGTCCATACCACCCTCTGGCAGCCACTGCCTGATGGTCCCATCACGATCGCCGCCGGCGCCACCAACGTTCCTGTCGCCAGCGTTGCCGGCTTCAGCGTCGGCGAGAAGCTCGCGCTCGGTTACGGAGCCACTTACCCCGCCGTCGCGCGATCCATGGAGCACTACGAAGTTGCCACCGTCACCGCGGTAGGTAAGCCCGGCACGCAGGCATATCTCGCCGCGGATGCGCCCGCCGGCGCGACCAACATTAAAGTGACCTCGGTTGCCAACATTTCCGTCGGCGACAAGATCAGGCTGGACATCGACAGCAAGGACCATGGAATCGAGACCGTCACCATCACCCACGTTGGCAGCGAGGCGGCCCATACCAATCTGGCTGCGGATGCCGCTGCTGGCGCGACCCACATCAAGGTCCGTTCGGTGAAAGGTTTCCTGGCTGGCAATCAGCTGACCGTCGGTACCCCGGCCAACCGCGAAACCGTCACCATCACCGCGATCGGTACATCCGACCCCAACGGTGCCAGTATCGACTTCACCCCCGCTCTCGTCCGCGCCCATATTCGTGACGAGGGAGCGGTCGTTCTCGGCACTGGCCTCGACCTCGCCGCCCCGCTGCGCTTCAGCCATGCCGCCAACCTCCCCTTCAGCGATCGCGGAACCGGGATCACCTTCCAGCCGGCGACCTCGTTCGCTCACTCCAGCGACGAGCCCGTCCAGCCGCTCGGCACCGGCATCACTCTCGATCATCCGCTGGATCACGGCCACGCAATCGATGCGGTCGTACGTGACGCGGCCGTCACCAGCGCGGGCTACCAGGGAACGCCCGTACCCAACCAGTGGTTCGGCGGCCCCACCCTCTCCACTTTTGCACCCTTTTTCGATCGCTGGGTGTCCATCGGCTCCGGCAGCATGGTGCTGCGTGACGCCGCGGGCCTTGTTGTCGACAGCCTCAACTACGGCGATCTCGTCGACCCGTGGGCTGCCCAGGGCTATCAGGCTGCTTCCGGACTGGAGAGTTTCGGTTGCTACGCGCCATCGCCCGGATCGAGCGGCGGCGTGTGGACATTCGCTTCGTCTCCTCCGCCCAGCAATATCAGCGCGGGACGATTCCCTGACGGCGCCGACACTCAAAGCAACTGCACCGACTTTCTTGTGCAGGCCGCAACCATCCTGCCGGCAGGCTCGGCCGCTGGAGCCTCCAGCATCAAGGTCGCGAGTGTAGTGGGGTTTGAAGCAGGCCAAACCATTCGCATCGATACCAGGGCTAACCTCGAAACCGCCGTCATTGCCTCAGTCGGCACCGCTGGCGTTACGACTGTGAGCACGGCTGTCAGCGCGGGCGCAAGTGCAATTCACGTTGCCGGCGTCACAGGCTTCAGCGTGGGCCAGACCATCACCATCGGCAGCGGCACTCAGGCAGAAACGGGTACGATCGCCTCGGTGACGAGGTTCGGCCCCGCAGTCATCACCCTGGCCACGCCGCTCACCCTTGCACATTCGCCGGGCGCCCAGGTCTCTGGCACCGGCATCGCTCTAACCGCTGCGTTGACCAAGCCCCACGCTAACGGAGTGCCGGTCACCGACAACCTCCCAACTCCCGGCGCACCGAACCGGTATTCCGGGAGCCGTCACTGATGCCTCTGCGAAGCGGCATCAGCTCAACGCCGGGAGAATAATCGCATGGCCTTGACCCGGCGGGAGGTTTTAGCGGGTTCGTTGATGAGCCTTGCCAGCACCTGGATGTCCGCTGAGACGGTAAGGCAGCCGAAGCCGTTCGGTGCGTTGCCGTCCGCGCGGCAATGGCGCTGGCAGCAAATGGAAACGAACGCGTTCCTTCACTTCACGGTGAACACTTTCACCGGCAAGGAATGGGGCGACGGAGACGAGGACCCATCGATCTTCAATCCGGTTGGTTTCGATCCGGACGGAATTGTTGCTGCGCTCAAGGCGGGCGGGATGAAAGGTGTCATTCTCACCTGCAAGCACCACGACGGTTTTTGCCTCTGGCCGACAAAAACAACCAACCACTGTATTCGCCTGAGCCGATGGAAGGACGGCAAAGGCGACGTTGTGGGCGATATCGCGAAAGCCGCCGCACGCCATGGATTGAAGTTCGGCGTCTATCTCTCGCCGTGGGATCGAAATAACGCAGACTACGGCAAGCCCGCCTACATCGCCACTTACCGCGCGCAACTAACCGAGTTGCTGACGAGGTATGGTCCGGTATTCGAGGTATGGTTCGACGGAGCCAACGGCGGAAAAGGCTACTACGGAGGCGCGCGTGAAACGCGCATCATCGATAAGCATACCTATTACGACTGGCCGGTTACGTGGGCTCTGGTGCGCGGGCTGCAGCCTGATGCAATCCTCTTCAGCGACGTAGGTCCGGACGCGCGTTGGGTTGGCAACGAAAACGGCATCGCCGGCGAACCATGCTGGGCCACCTGCGACCCGACGACGAACCATGGACAGCCAGCCGTTCCGGGAGATGCGGATCCGAGCGTGCTGAACACTGGTACACGTTTCGGCTCACGCTGGTTGCCGGCTGAGTGCGATGTTTCGATTCGGCCCGGATGGTTCTGGCATGAACAGGAAAATGGCCGGGTCAAGACGCCCGAACAGTTACTCGACTTGTATTTTGATTCGGTAGGCCGAGGCGCGAATCTTCTGCTTAACGTTCCACCGAACCGGAGCGGGCAGCTGTCACCGCCGGACGTAAACGCAATCGCCGAATTTCACCGCAGGCTGCAGACAATCTTCGGTCGCAACCTCGCGGTCGGCGCGAGGCTGACGCCCTCCAATGTGCGCGAGCTAAATCCCCTTTTCCGACCCGCAATGCTCCTCGACGGCAATCCTGATACCTACTGGGCCACCGACGACGAGATACATACCCCCAACCTGGTGGTCGACTTTGACCGGAGTATCCGATTCAATGTCCTGCGGCTGCGCGAATCCATCCAGTTGGGCCAGCGAATCGGCGCCTTCGCTGTGGACGCATGGCAGCAGAACGCATGGACGCAGGTGGCGCAAGGAACCAGCGTCGGTTCCTGCCGTCTGATCCGCCTGGCCGCCGCGTTGGAAACGCCACGGCTGAGGTTACGGATCACCGACTCTCCGGTTTGCATTGCGCTCGCGGACCTCGGCGTATTCCTCGAGGAATAGTGCGATCAGTCCTGGGCCGCAAGCGGACCTGCTGCATCCGGTCCGAAGACCAGATTCGTCTGTGCATCTTCATCGACTTCGGGGCAGTTCCACACGCAGGCGCCGCAAAGAACGCATTTCTCGCGGTCGAAAAGCGGAAGGCCGTCGCTATCCGGCGCAATAGCCTGTCCGGAGCACATCGCGACGCAGATCCGCTCTTTACAGGTGCGACATTTCTCCGCGTCGCGAAAGCGCACATGGTCGCGAGATACCACCGAAGCCAGATTCTCCCTCGGTGCCGATGCACCTGCTTGCACGGTCACGCTATGCCGCTCCGCTCCGGTGGTCAGTGACAATCGTCACAATGCAGCCGGCTTCAACCTGCCCACTGCGTTAATCGCTCCTAACAGGAGCGTCGCAAAAGATGTCGCGCAGCGTGATTCTAAGTTGATACGAACTGTGCCAGTTGTGTTGCGCGCGCAAGTGATGTTAGGTAACTCCGTCTAGCTCAGATAAAGGAGTCGAAACATGACAAGAAAAATAGTAAATAGAATTTACGCGAAAACCAGCGCCGCGCGCAGCTGGATTAGGGTGAGCGCCGATGACTCCGCCAGGAAATGCCACAAAAATTCCCTGAGTGCCCATTCGCAATGCGATCGGCTGTTTCAGGCGGTCCCTCTACGAACCTCTGTGGCGTCGCGTGAGCATCGGGAAATCGGTTCGCCCGGATGCGCCCAATTGTCGGGGCAGTAACACACGCTGGTAAGTTCCCAAAGCCAGGTTTCGGGGCAAAAAGCGGATAGGTTTTGCGAAGCGGTCGCGTAAGCGTAATGAAACGATCAAAAAGCGGAGAAAGCGCTTGACAATCCTCGGGTGCGGAATCATTCTGCTCTTGCCTCATCCGTAAACATTTTCATACCTCTTTTTTTTCCCTTGAGGTCCAGGGACACTGAGCGCTCCTGAGAACCGTTCCGCTTCCCAAGCGCGCAGGTAATGCTTTCGCGACCCCCCACGCGGCAATTGCAATCAGATTGATGGCGCTATCGCTTCCCTTGCCTATGCAAATGCGGGATTGCGCCGACGTGCGAGGTCTCCATCATGTTGTTCGCCGATCGTACTGCGACGCCGCTGGGGTTTTCCCAGGTGAAGTTCAGCCGGTATGATTCTGCCCTGCGCCCCCTGTTCATGCTTCGGCGGCGGGGGGATTTCACCGGGCTGGCAGTTATTCTCTCTGCCGCAATTGGGCTACTGGCTTCTTCCGGGGCGGTGTACGCGCAGGCTACTACGTCTTCGTGCTCGGTCACGCCCACAGGGACGGAATATTCAAACACCGCCACGATCACGACACCGAATCAGCTTTCCAACCCAGACGAACAAAATTCTCCCTGGACTCCCTATATTGCGAGCCCCTACCCTTCGACGATCACCGTCCCGAGCACCGTCAACGGCACGGTGACCGGCATTCAGGTTCGGCTCGACGGTGTGTCGGCGCTGGGCAACAGCAGTACGAACGATAACGCCAATGCGATTAGCGGCATGGAAGTTTTGCTGGTATCACCCTCCGGCGAAGAAATGGAGATCATGGGAGGTGTCGGCTCGGGCTTAGCTAACAATAGTGACCCCGACGTTAGCGGCCTCACGATTCTGATTGGCAACGCCAGCGCCAGCTTCCCGGATGCGCCAAACGGCGGACTCTATGCGAACAGCGGCACAATATGCTGGGCCCCAAGCGCGTATTACAGCACGGGCGAATTTTCAAGCCCGGTCAATATTGGCGCCATCCAGTTTCCGCAAGCGGTTGGGACGGCCACCCTCGCGTTCTTTAACGGCGCCACGGCCCAGGGCACCTGGTCGCTGTATGTCGTGGACGATTACGGCAACCCGGACACCATTACCGGATGGGATCTGTTCCTGACGGTGAATGAGACCAATGTGGGCACGACCACGACCGTCGCCTCCAGCGATAACAACCTGGCTACTGCCGCCAGCCCGGTTACGTTCACGGCCACCGTTTCCCCGAACGGCGGCGGTACTCCGACGGGAACGGTTGCATTCTCCGCCAATGGGAACACCATCTCCGGTTGCGGCGCACAGCCGCTCAGCGGCGGCGAGGCCACCTGTAATACGACTATCACCACCCAGGGCCTGAACTCGATCCTGGCGACCTACTCGCCGGGCGCGGGCTTCGGCGGCAGCAGCGGGACCTTGACCGAGCTGGTGGAAGCGCCGCCCCCAACCCCAACCGGGAACACGTGGTGCAACACCGGATCGATCACGGCGCCGGACGCCCCCATTGTGGGCATGGTCTATCCATCGGTCATCACCGTGCCCGCCTCCGGGTATTCCCCCGGTACGACGGTATCGACTGTATCGGTGGAGCTGAACGGCGAGACAGCGACGACCCAGAACGACGGGATGAACGACCAGTTTTTGCTGGTTGCACCGGACGGCACGCATAACCTGGTCCTACTGGACGAGGCGTTCGCTGGGAATGGGGTGTCGGACGTGAACATCACGGTCGCCGACACCGGAGAAATTCCCTACGACCTGACGCCGACGACCAACGAAACGTATGTGCCGTACGACGGCGATATTAACGACACGACCCTCATCGGGCCGGCGTCGTCTGCACCAACGTTCGATGCGAAGATCCCGCAGGTGCCCGGGACAATCAACCGGCCACAGACCGTGGGCGGGACAAACGCAAAAACCCTGGAGGAGGCTCTTAACGGCGCCCCCGCGATTGGCGACTGGGCCCTGTACGTTTACGGCTTTTCGCCCAACACGCTGAGCGGTGGCTGGTGCATCGATATAACCCCCAACACCGGAACGGCAACGACCACTGTTGTCACTTCAAACACGAATCCCGCCCAGAGTGGGCCCGGACAATCGGTCACAGTCACCGCGACGGTGACCAGCGGAGGCGACCCCGTAACCTCGGGCACCGTGACGATGGTCGACACCACCACGGGAACGACGCTGGTCAGCGGGGCAACGCCGAACAGCAACGGGCAGGTGCCCTATACCACCACCACGTTTGCTCAGGGCGATCACCAGATCACTGCGACCTACACCCCGGGGAGCGGCTTCGACGGCAGCTTCGGGTCCATTGTGCAGCGCGTCGATTACGCCTCCACGATCACGGGGACGGGCAACACGTGGCAGTACTGCAATCCGGGGGCGGTGGAGATTCAGGCCTCGACCAGGGGTGCCTATACGCCGAATCCCTCCAATATCTTCGTGACGAACTTCCCCGGCACCCTCGACACGATGTCCCTGACCCTGAATAACTTTTCGATCGGCCCGACTGCCGTTTGGGAGACGGCGTCTCTGATCGAAAGCCCGAGCGGTGCGGCGCTGGACTTCTTCTCCAATGTGGGCGGGCCCGGCAATGAAGTTGCCACCGCTGGCAACTATACCTTTGAGGACAGCGCCAGCATCCAGGTGCCCTATACCCCTGCGAACCAATCGAGCTATCCGAACGTCACTCCCGGAGACTACAAGGCCACTTCCGAGCCGCCTTTCGAGGATAGTGCGGACACGTTCATTTCCAGTGTGAGCGGCCGCTACAACGCACCCACCAGCTTCGGAACAGCGGCTCCTGTAGACTCCAGTACCTTCAGCAGCGAGTTCCCGAACGGGACCAACCCGAATGGTACCTGGAGCCTGTTCTTCAATCAGTACGGTGAAGACGCCGAGGCCGGCGCCGCCAACGGCTGGTGCCTTGGCCTCGTCAACAACCCCATCGGGGTGACGGTGAACCTGCCCACCCCCGATACGTTCACCCAGGGGCAACAGGGCGCGTCGTTCAACGTGAACATCGAGAATAACGGGCCGGGTTCGACAGGAGATCCGAGCGGCGGCGGCAATCCGATGACGGTCGTCGATACCCTGCCCACGGGCCTTACTCCGGGCACGCTTCCCACCGGGTCGCCGTGGAGCTGCCTGGCGAGCGGACAAACCGTAACCTGCACCGACGACAGCCCGATTGCTGAGAGCACGGAGTATCCGGAACTGACCATCAACGTCAACGTCTCCCCAACGGCCGGATCGACGCTCAGCAACAGCGTGACCGCGAGCGGCGCGGGAGCGCCTTCCGTGACGAACGGCGAGACCATCACGGTGGCGCCGCCGCCCGCGCTCGCGATCACCAAAACGCACCCCGGCACCTTCACCCAGGGCTCGACCGCGGAGTGGGACATCGCGGTCAGCAACACCGTATCCGGCAGCACGACCGGAAGCAACGCCATCACCGTGACCGATACGCTGCCCTCGGGCACCAACAACAGCAACAGCTACGCCTACACGCTGAGCAGCTATTCGGGCACCGGATGGAACTGCACCGGCACGGGTACAAGCTCCGTCAGCTGCACGGATTCAACGGCGGTGACGGGCGGCAGCAGCGCGGCAACGCTCAAGCTGATCGTCAACGTGCCATCAACCTCGCCGACGTCAGTGTCGAATACTGCGAGCGTCTATGGCGGAGGCGATCCGAACCACTCCGGCGTCGGCTCAGACCTCAGTGCGACGGACGGCAACGTCCCGGTTGTCCAGGTACCGGCCAGCGTGACGATTACCAGCGGGGGAACGCAGAGCACGCAGATCAGCACAGCTTTCACGACGCCGCTCACGGTGGTGGTGGCCGATGCGGCCGGCGTCGGCATTCCGAGCCAGTCCGTTACATTCACCGCGCCACCTTCGGGAGCCAGCGGGACCTTCTCCAACAGCCAGACCACCATTACCACGACCACCGCCAGCACGGGCACCGTTGGCCAGGCCAGTGAGGCCTTCACGGCCAACGCGACCTCGGGCGGTCCTTACAACGTTACCGTGACCGCGGGAACGGCGAGCGCCAGTCCCGCCTTCTCGCTGACGAACAACGCACCGGTGGTCGTGGCCACGCAGATTGTGGTCAGCGGGTATCCTTCGCCGGTGTACGTCGGTACGGCGCACACCGGAACCGTGACGGTTGAAGACGCGGACCGCAACACCGTCTCGACCTACACCGGTTCGGCGACCATCACCACCAGCGACAGCGCCGCGGCGGTGATGACGCCGGCGACCATCACTAATGGAACCGGCACCTTTACGGTCACGTTCAATACAACGGGAACGAACCAAAGCATCACGGCGGCGATCCTGGGCCTGAACAGCGGGAGCCAAACCGGCATCGTGGTCGATCCGCTGCCGAGCTACATTGTCGGCACCACTACGGATGACCCGACCGGGAATCCGGGTGCCTGTCCTCCCTCAGCGCCGAGTGTCGGATCGTGCACGCTGCGCGACGCCATCACCGCAGCCGACGTCACTGGCGGGAACATCACCTTTATCACTGGCCTGACCGGCACCATCACGCTCACCAGCGCGTTGCCGGCTTTCACCGGCCAGATCACGATCAACGGTCCGGGGGCGAACGTCATCACGGTCTCGGGGAACAATTCAACGGCGGTGGGGAGCATCTTCATAGTCAACTCCGGCGCGACGGTAGGCGTTTCCGGGCTGACCATCGCCAACGGAAATGCTGGCCAGAACAGCAGCACCGGCAGCAATGGAGGCGGCATCGACAGCGCCGGCGCCCTGACTGTCAGCAACAGCGTCTTTTCCGGCAACGTTGGCTGGGATACGGGGGGCGGAATCTTCACCTCCGGCGGCTCGCTCACGGTCGAGAACACTACTTTCTCTGGAAACTCCACCACCTATGCGGGCGGTGCGGCCATCTTCACCTCCCCCCCAACCACGACCGCGAACGTGAGCTACAGCACGTTCTACGACAACAGCTCCGCCGCAAACGGCGGAGCCATCACCGCCTACTCGCCGCTCACGGTCAGCAACAGCACCTTCTCCGCCAATACTGCCAACTTGGGCGGCGGCGCCATCGCGAACAATGGACTCGGCACGTCGATCGTGGTCAACAGCATCTTCTCCAGCAATTCCGCGGAAGTCGGCACCGGCATGTATAACGTCGGCACGCTCAACGCCGACTACAACCTCTACTACAGCAACGACTGCTACAACTGCACGTTGAATAACGACATCGTCTCCGGCAACCCGAACCTGGCTGCGCTGGGCGACTATGGCGGACCGACGCCGACGATGCTGCCGCTGCCGCCAAGCCCGGCCATCTGCGCGGCGTCGTCCTCGCTGGTTCCCAACGGCTTCACGATGGACCAGCGCGGCGATCCTAACTCGACCACTTACAACAGCACCAAGTGCTATGACGTTGGCGCGGTGCAGACCGACTATGCGCTGAGCTTCACCACCGATCCCGACGCAACCGGCACGGTTACCGGCACAGCGATAAGTCCCGCGCCCGCGGTCACCGTCACGGAGAGCGGAACCGCGCTCACCGGCGGCTCGGCCAGCGTTAGCGTGGCCGACGCCAACGCCGACCTCACCACGACGCCCGCCACAGCGACCACTACCGCGGGCGTGGCCACCTTCAGCAACCTTATCTTCACCAGCGCGACCACGGATGACACGCTGACGGCGACGCTGGTCCTGAACGCGAGCAACACCGCCATCAACCTCACGACGCCAAGCACCAGCTTCAGCGTGGGTGCGATTTCGGCGCCGCAGATGACCGCCCAATTTGGCGCGCCTTCGATTCCGCTCAACGGCTCGACCACCCTGACGTTCACGATTCACAATCAGAACGCAGCGACCGCCCTCGATGGGGTCGGGTTCACGAATACGCTGCCGGCTGGTCTTAGTTTCGTTTCAGGATCATCCAATTGCGGAGGGACGGTTAACTTTAGTCCGCCGTCCACGGCTACCTTCGGCGGTGGGATCATCCCTGCGAACAGCGAATGCCAGGTCGTCATCGAGGTGACGGGAGCCGCGTCGGGCGAGCAATCGGACACCAGCGGTGCGGTAACCTCGTCGAACGGCGGAACCGGAAACACAGCTACGACGAGCATTAACGTTCTGGCGCCTTCGCTTTCGGTGTTGAAGACCCACGCCGGGACGTTTACAGAGGGATCGACGGCCACCTGGACCATCACGGTGGGCAACACAGCCACAGGCAGCACAACGTCCGGCCCGATCGATGTCTCCGACACGCTGCCTGCCAACTACACGCTGGCTTCGTACACGTCGACGGCCAGCGCGTGGACGTGCACTGGTACGGGCACGGGCACGGTTGCCTGCAGTTCGACCACGCCGATCACCGGCGGGGGCAGTTCGACGATCACCCTCGCCGTCAACGTTCCGTACAATTCGACGGCTACGGTATCGAATACGGCGCTCGCGTGGGGTGGCAGCGATCCGATCCAGAACAGTTCGGCAGCAGCGGCAACGAGCACCGACAGCAACGTGCCGGTGGTGCAGGTGGCAACCCCGAACTTCGTGGTGACGACGCTGGCGGACGATCCGCCAGGCAACGCGGCCGATTGCCCGGTGGGCAACTCGCCGGCCTCTAACGATTGCACGCTGCGCGATGCGATGCTCGCGGCGGACGCAACCGACGGTGGCTACGGGAACGTTACCTTTAGCTCCAGCCTGACGGGCACGATCGATCTGACGAGCGTGACGCCGACGGCGCTGCCCGCACTCAGCGGCCAGATCAGCATCACCGGCCCGGGGGCAAATGTGGTCACTGTCTCGGGGAACAATTCAACGACCGTGGGCAGCATCTTCGTTGTCAATTCCGGCGCCACGGTAGGCATCTCCGGGCTAACCATCACCGATGGAAAAACCAGCGGCAACGGCGGCGGCGTCAGCAGCGCCGGCACGCTGACCGTCTCCGGCAGCGTCCTGTCCAACAACTCCGCGGGGGATTGTGGCGGCGGCATCTACAGCTCCCCCGGGACACTGACGGTCGAGAACACAACGTTTTCCGGGAACTCCACACCGTCGCCGGGAGGCGGCGGCGCTATTTGCAGCAACGGCAGCTCGCTGACGGTAAATTACAGCACCTTCTACAACAACAGCAGCGAGGTTGGGGGCGCGATCGAGACGCTCAGCCGGTTGACGGTCAGCAACAGCACCTTCTCCGCCAATCAGGCCACAGCTTCGGGCGGCGCCATTTGGGCAGCCACTTCGGGCACGGTGACCAACAGCATCTTCACGCGAAATTCTGCGGCAGTAAGTGGCGACGGCATTCAGGCCCAGGACGATCAGGCCCTCACCGCCAGCTACAACCTTTATTACAACAACTACTATGGCTATAACGCCACGACCGAGGACGACTGCGACGGTTGCGCGAGCACCAATGCTGTCTCTGGCAATCCGGATCTGGCGGCGTTGGGCAACTATGGCGGGCCCACTCCGACCATGCTGCCGCTGCCTTCGAGCGCGGCCATCTGCGCGGCGTCGTCTGCGCTCGTTCCCAACGGCGTAACCACCGACCAGCGTGGAGATCCCAACGCCAACACGAGTTACACCGGCTATAACTCGACAACACCGTGCGTGGATGTGGGCGCGGTCCAGACCAACTACTCGCTGAGCTTCACCACCGAGCCGGGACCGATTTCTCCGGCAACCTCGATCCTGCCCGGCACGAACTTTGAGGCAGGCGTGACCCTCGATGAAAACGGCGCGCCTTTCACCGCCGCGGCGGAGACGATTCCGCTCACCCTGACCGGAACGGGCACGCTGACCGGCGGTTCGGCAACCACCAGCAGCGGCGTCGCCAGCTACTCCACGCTGCAGGTGAGCACGACCGGCACCGATGACGCGCTGACCGCGACTTTGCCGCTGAATCCGAATCTGACCGCGCTGGTTCTGAGCACCACGAGCAACGAGTTCAGCGTGGGTGCGGGAAGCGTGAGTGTGACCATCGGAACTAATCCCACGGGTCTGGGTTTTTCGATCGCCGGGGTTAACTACACCGTGGCGCAGACCCAGAGCTTGACCGTGGGCACGCCGGTTTCGCTCGCGACAACATCACCGCAGAATCTCGGAGTGACGGGGGTCCAGTACGTCTTCTCGCAGTGGAGCGACGGCACGATGACCGAGAGCGACACTCTGACGCCGGCCAGCAACACCACCAGCGACACGGCGATGTTCACCAAACAGTATCTGCTCACGGTGAACGCGGGCACGGGCGGGACGATTGCGGCAGCCAGTGCGCCCAACGGCTTCTATAACGCGCAGAGCAGCCAGACAATTGCCGCGACACCCAATGCGGGCTACTACTTCAGCGGTTGGACGGGCAGCGATGACATTGTGAAACTCAGCGCCGCCACCACCAGCGTCACCATGAACGAGCCGGAGAATCTGACGGCCAACTTCGCGGCGATTCCGGGTTACATTGTCGGGACTTTGACCGATGATGCGAGCGGCAATGCGTCCAACTGTCCCGCTTCTCCGAGCGTCGGCGCGAGCTGCACGCTGCGCGATGCCATCACCGCGGCAGACGCCAATGGCGGGAACATCATGTTTAACACCGGGCTGAGCGGCACCATCACGCTCGGCAGCCCGCTTCCCGCCCTCACCGGTCAGATCACCATCAGCGGTCCCGGTGCGAGCGTCGTCACCGTCTCCGGGAACGGTTCAACGACCGTGGGCAGCATCTTTACGATCAACTCCGGCGCGACCGTGGGCATCTCCGGGCTGACCATCGCCAATGGTAACGCCGCCAGCGCCCTTGGCTTCGGCGGTGGCATCATCAACAGCGGGACTTTGACCGTCTCGGACTGCGTCTTGTCCAACAATACCGCCGCGAACAATGGTGGTGGCATCTACAGCGGGGGCACGCTGACCGTCACGAACAGCACCTTCTCCACCAACACTGCTTCCACCGGGGACGGCGCGAACGGTGGCGGCATTTACAGCGGCGGCGGCACTTTAACAGTGAATTACAGTACTTTCTCGGGCAACACGGCCAGTGGCCATGACGGGGGCGCCATCTTTGCCGATAACCCGGCGAGCATCAGCAACAGTACCTTCTCCGGCAACCAGGCGCTTGCCGGTGGGGCCATCGCAAACCTCAGTGGCACCATGACCGTGGGAAACAGCATTTTCTCCGGCAATTCCGCTATAGACTATGGCGCTGGCCTGCTGAATGGCGCAACCCTCAACGCCACCGGCAACCTCTTCTACAACAACCTGAATGGCGGCACTACGGAAGGCGACTGTTTCAACTGCACGCCCACCAATTCCGTTTCCGGCAATCCGAATCTGGCCACGCTGGGCAACTACGGCGGCCCCACGCCGACGATGCTTCCGCTGCCCTCGAGCGCGGCCATCTGCGCGGGGTCGTCCTCGCTGATTCCTGTCGGTTTCTCCAAAGACCAGCGCGGCGATGTGAACACTAACACCAGCTACAGCAACTACACCACGGGTCCAGCCTGCGTGGACCTGGGCGCAGTGCAGACCAACTACTCGCTGAACTTCTCGACGGAACCGGGACCGATTTCGCCGGCCACCTCGATCCTCACCAACGCCAACTTCGAGGCCGGTGTGTCCCTCGACGAGAGCGGTGCGCCCTTAACCGCTGCAGCCGAGACGATTCCGCTGACGCTGACCGGAACCGGAACCCTCACCAACGGTTCGGCAACCACCAGCAGCGGCATCGCCAGCTACTCCACGCTCCAGGTGGATACGGCGGGCACCGACGATTCCCTCACCGCAAATCTGGCGCTGAACTCCGGGGCCACACCGGCGCCGTCCATCTCCGTCGCCAGCAACCCGTTCAGCGTCGGACAATCGACGGTGTCCGTCACGGTGGGCACCTCGCCCACCGGGCTGTCGTTCACGGTGGATAACGTAACCTACACCTCGCCTCAGACCTTCAACTGGAACCTGAACAGCCCCCACACCCTGGTCGTTACCTCTCCCCAGGGCTCGAATGGCACACGCTATACGTTCACTTCCTGGTCTGATGGCACCACGAACGCCACCGATAACGTCACTGCCACCTCCGGCACCACGACTTACACGGCCAGCTTCAAAACCAGTTATCTGCTGACCACAGCGGCGAGCCCGAGCGCCGACGGCAGCGTGAGTCCCAGCGTAGCCTCGCCCACCAGCGACGGCTACTACCCGGCGGGAACGCCGCTGAGCCTGACGGCGACCCCAGCCAGTTCCACTTACAGCTTCTCCGGGTGGACCGGAACGACAACCAGCTCCACCAATCCGCTGCCCATCACCATGAGCGGACCCGTCACCGAGACGGCCAGTTTCGGTACCAACAACGTCAGCGTCACGGTGGCCACGGCACCCGCGGGCCTCACCATCAGCGTCGACAACACCACTTACACCTCTCCGCAAACTTTCTCCTGGCAGCTCAACAGCCAGCACACCATCGCCACCAGTTCGCCGCAGAACACCAACGGCACCCGCTACACCTTCTCCAGGTGGTCCGACTCCGGAGCTCTCTCGCATACGGTGACGGTCACCGGCGCAGCCACGTACACGGCCACCTTTAATACCACCGCGTACCTGCTCACTACCGCGGTGAACCCGGCCGGCAGCGGAACCGTAACTGTGAAGACCGCCTCGTCCATTGGCAACGGCTACTACGCGCCTGGGACCAAAGTATCTCTGAGCGCTACCCCAGCCAACGGCTACACCTTCACGAACTGGACCGGCCCGGTGGCCAGCACCTCCAGCGCCTCGACGACCGTAACGATGAACTCGCCGGAATCGGTCACCGCCAACTTCAACGCCCGCAGCGTGAGCGTCACAGTGGCTACGGCGCCTTCAGGTCTCGGCATTGTCGTCGACAACACCGCCTACACCGCGCCGAAGACCTTCAGCTGGCAGGTCGGCAGCCAGCACACCATCGCCACAACCTCACCCCAGGCCTCAAACGGCTCGCGCTATACGTTCGCCAAATGGTCCGACTCGGGGGCTCTCTCGCATACGATCACGGTATCGGGATCCGCAACCTACACCGCCAGCTTCAACACGAGTTACTTGCTTACCACAGGAGTTAGTCCCACGGGCAGCGGTACGGTGACGGTGAAGACCGTCTCGCCCACCGGCGATGGTTATTATCCATCGGGCACCAATGTCTCGATGGTCGCCAGCGCCAACAGCGGCTATAGCTTTACCCGCTGGACCGGAACCACCAACAGCACCAGCAACCCCCTGTCAGTAAGCATGAACAGCCCGGTGACCGAAACCGCCAACTTCAACCCGGCTCTGCTGCTGAGCACCAACAGCATCAACTTCGGCACACTGTATCTGGGCCAGGTCAGCGTCAGAACCATGACCCTGACCAACACCAGCTCCAGCCCGCTGAGTATCTCCAGCATTAAGATCACGTCGCCAGGCACGGCGTTAGGCGACTACGGCGAGATCACTGCTTGTGCGCCGTTCATCTCCTCGATGCCCGGCACCCTGGGCGCTGGCAAGACCTGCACCATCGTGGTGGGCATCGCCGCAGTCCAGAAGGTCTTCAGTCCCACCGCCTCCACGGCGACGCTGACCATCATCGACAACGCGCCCGGCAGCCCGCAGACCGTCGCGCTCACGGCCCTGGTCATCAATCCTTTGGCGAACCTCAGCGCATCCAGCATCAAGTTCGGCACGCAGAAGTCGGGCACCACCAGTACCGCTCAGACGTTGACGCTGACTAACACCGGCAATACTGCACTGAACCTGAACAGCTTCACCATGACTGGATCGTTCGCCATTGCCTCGGGCACTACCTGCCAGAAGAGTGAGACGCTCAACCCCGGCAACAGCTGCCTCTTCAAAATCACCTTCAGCCCAAAATCCAAAGGCAGCGCATCCGGACAACTCAACATCGACGACAACGCTCTCGGCAGCCCGCAGTGCATCTTGCTCTCAGGCACCGGCGACTAATCACAACCAGTGCTCGGGGCAGACGCACACTCTGCCCGCGATCAACCTGCTTCGATTGCGGGTAGCGTAGTTCCCGGACGACGCCCGGGTGCCGGCCTGCGCATCCTTAATTAGTATCGGTACTCGACGCCTCTGAGCTGCGGTTCTGCGGAATCTGTTCCTGCAGCCGATAACCGTCGCGGGTGCGGACGTGATATTTCTCCAGATCCTTGCCGACCAGTCTTACCGAAATAGTGCGCCAGCCACGATTCTGATTCGCTTTCGGGTAGTAGCTGATCGTGTAAAGGTGCGACAAGTCCTCGCGGATCGAAGAAAATGCCGAATTTTCGTCGCGCCAGTCCTTGGCAAAGTAGGCCTTGCCGCCCGTGCCTTTGCTCATGCGTTCAAACACGGCACTCGAAACCGGCTCATCCTGCGCCTGCCGCGTGCTGATGATGTAGATAATCGTCCCGGTGGACTGCGCCAGTTCCTCCACGTCCTCCGGCGGCACCGAGCTGGCGTTGTCGGGGCCATTCGAAAACACCACGATGGCCTTCCGGCCGCGCAGCTGGGCCGCGTCCCGCACCGTCAACAGAAGACAGTTGTACAAAGCAGCTTCGTCACCCGCCACCGTGGAGCGCACGCCGCGCATCACGATGGAGCGGTCAGTAGTAAGCGGAGTGGCTCGCGAAAGGTTGCGGCTATACGAATAGAAGGCGATCTTATCTGCCTCCTCAATCGAGCGCACGAAACCGGCAATCGCATCCTGTGCGAACACGAATCCCCGATACATATAGTCACTCGTATCAAAAAGGATATAAACACTGGCCCCCGCCAGACGGGAAATGGATCGCTGCGCCTGGCCAACCGAACCGCCACTCGCCTCCGGCTGCGGAGAATCGCGGTCCTCCGGCTTCACGGAGCTTCGCACCGGAGGGTCCGGCGCCGGCAACCCGCCTCCCGGCGCGCCGCCCTCTTCAAAGGTTGCGACCTTCTCCGGGATCCTGTCTTCGGTGACCAGAAAATTCTCCGGCTTGAGGCCGGTGATGTAGTTCCCTTTGCGATCCGTGACCGCAACGTTCAGCTGCACCAGCACGACGTTGACGAAAATGCGCGAGGACTCATCCTGCGCGCGGGTCGTGAATGTAGCCGCCAGCGTAACAACCAGAACCGAAACCAACGCAACAAGCAGTAACACTTTCCTGGTCATACCACTCCCCTGCACTGCCTCACTGAGTCAATGAATGCTGAGAAATCGGAGCTGCCGCAGCCGATACATGAATGCCGCCCTGACGAAATTCGTCCCCGGTCTGTTCCATGGCGCGCAGGATCGCGGGCCAATCCTCCAGATCGGTCGCGAAGATCTTGGCGATCATATGGCGACTCAACTCGGGTACGAGCAGATTCAGCGACGCCGGAGAGTAGCCCATCTCATCGGCCATGCGCGCCCAATAAAGATTGCTCGATTCCCACGACTCACCGATCAGTTCATAATCCTCGCCGGAATAGGCCGGCAGTGGCTTCACGTTCAGAATGGCCAGCGCGTTGGTCTGCTCCAGAACCGGATGCGGAACGCCGAAGTCTTTTGAGAGGCGCGCAGCATCCGTTTCCGATGGATGGTTGCGTGCCAGATCGTCCAGTTCCTGGCTCGCCTTACCCCACTTCGCCGCATTCGCGGGATAAAGCCGCCGAAACTCTGAGGCCAGGCAGAATTTTTCCGACGGCGTGATCTGCGGCATCAGGGCAGCAATGTCCGCCGGATGAAGCAACGCCTGTTCCGTCGTCTCCAGACGCCGCGGGCCCATCAGGTCGTCAAGGATGTCTTCGAGCTCGCCGCGCAGCTCGGCGCTTCCAGTTGCATCCGTCAGCAGTTCCTCGCCCATGCGCTGGTACAGGGTCGCAGCGTGCAGTTCAACCGGGCTCACGTTCCACCAGCGCGGCTGAACGGCATCCACCAGAATCGCCGGACCCGCGGCCTGCCAGATGAGCGCCTGCACATTCTCCGGAGCGATGAAATCTTCCTCCGCGGTTGCCAGGGCGTAAGGCAGGTTCGCCAGCGAGCCGATCAGATACGCCCCGCCGCCCGCCGTCACCCCAATGCCCACCAGCGTAGGAGGATCCCAGATTTGTCCGTAACCCAGAATCGACGACGCCGAAAAGTCATGCGATCGCACAAACAGTGGGTTGTTATGCAGAACCTGCGCGCCCGGTGGCTCGTACCAGGCGTAGTTGAGCCCCACCAGCGTATCGCGCAGGAACGGAGTTAGCTGCCCGCGCGCCGCTTCCAGAGCCCCAGGATTCGCAGACTGAATCACGCGGGTCAAATCGGTCCGCACTTGCAGCTCGGCATGGCGGCTGGTGTAAATCTGTGGAGCCCACGCGGCTTTTTCGCCTGCGGTGAAAATTGCCCGCGGCATTTCGAACTCGTGCAGGCTGCCGGCCAGCGGAAGCAGCTCATCCTTTGCCGCAGACCCATGAGCCATCGCATCCAGTCCGTCGTAGAGCGCAAAGAGCGTGTCCAGAGAAGCCAGACGCTGGTCATCGAGCACCGCCCGGATTCTCTCCGCAATCTCTGCGTGCGCCCGCTTCCCCGCATCGCCCTGCTGCGGAGGTCCTGCCAGCAGCTCGATGATCTGATCCTGAGAAAGATTTTGCTGCCCCGAGGCAGCTTCCAGCGTGGAACGCAGCGAGGTGTGCGCCGCCGCGAACAACTGCACCGAAGAAGACGCCCCTGCAAACGGCGCCACCATGCCCTGCCATGAGGTATTTATTTTGCTGTCGGGAATCTCATGCTGCCGAGCCAGAATCTCCCATAACCCGACATTCGCCTGGAAAGCCCCCAGCGCGTTGGAGCGCAGCGTGGGAGCAGAAATCCCGGTCGAGAATTCGGCAGCCTTCAGGAATTGCGTCACCGAAGTATCGTTGAGGGCTGGAAATTCGGCAAAGGCCAGATACCAGCTGTGAAACTCTGGGAACTTACCGGCCAGCAGCCTCACCGTCCCGTCAGCCAGACGACTGTCGGTTGGACGCGCGCTGTCGATCGCCGTCAGCGTCAGATACAGCTGCAGCGGACCCGCCTCAGCTGGAAATCCCGAGCAAGCCACCAGGGTCATCAGCAACTGCTCGGGGTTGTCCCACCCGCGAGCGTATTTCACCCAATCGCGAATGAGCTTGGGGCTGTAATCCTGGGTGAGGATGTCCTTCCACACTGCCAGACTGCCGGGTATATAAGGAGAGCCGTCGGGCTGCCAGCGAAGACGGGTAAACAGCACCAGCAGATCGCCGTTGCGTGGGAACACGCCTCTTGTCGCCAGCGCATTGTTGCCGGCTCGCCGGTAGACGTCGTACAGCTGTCGCAGCCGCGTTCCCTGCGTCAGGTGGACCTGCTGCTCGCGATTCACGCGCGCGATCGCATCGAAGTACGCGGCCATCCAGCCGTGATCCCTCGCGCACAAATGCTCGACGAACTCTCCCGGCGAAGCCGGACTGGCTCCCACTAGTTCCTGCCACGCGTGTTCGGCAGGCGCGCCGCCAGGAAGATCGACGCGGCCGGAATGAACCGAAATCTGGCTCCCGTAAAATTCCAGCGCCGTGGCGTACGGCATCCAAGCCCGCAAACCGTGCCCCTGTCGCAGGGCATCACGCGTCTCCTCATCCTGTTTGGAAAGCGCCCAGTACAGCCGATCCATATCCGGATCGTGCAGCATCACGTCGATCAAAGTGGTCGTGCCCTTGTGCCGCCAGTAGCTGGCGCCGATCCAGTCCACGGTGCGGAACAATGCGGGAACCTCAGTGGCCGGGAATGTGTACTCGAACGGCTTGTGCTGCTCGAGTGCGTCTTCGAGCGCGGTGAGGGGAAATCCCGAATCGGTGGTCAGAAACGCGCGTTCCGCGTTGGCGGTCACAAGGTAAGTGTTCTTTTCACCGCAGGCCGCTCCGAACTGGTAGCCCAGAATCCCCATCAGGCGGCTGGCATCCGCGCAGCTGTCCACATGGATGGTGTTGCGGTTGTCGGCAAGCTGGCGAAGATCGCGCGCAAACTCCACGTAGCGCCGCAGCAGAACCAGATACTCCGTCTCCGCACTCACTTCATAGCCATGCAGCGAAACGTTGCGCGCCAGCAGCGGCAGCACCTCTTCCGGCGTGACTTCCTGGCTGATGCCCGCCATGCGGAGGAAGGATCGCAGCGGCCCGGGGATTTCGACCATTTCCGGAGTGGCCCGTACGGTTGGGTGCGCAATATCGCCATCGGTTCCAGGCCCCGATCCTTTTTCCCCGGGATTCCTGGCACTCGCCGGGATGGAAACCGCGAGGCAAAGCAGGAATGCTGGAAGCGAAATCCACGCGCGACGGGCAAAGTTCATGGCTACCCTCCTGGCTGGCCGAGACAGCAAGCTGCCTGCACGCGCAGCGAGTATCCAGGTGCGGAGAAAAGCGCGCGGCCACCGGAGGTCGAACCGTAGATCCTCAAAGATGCTGGTGGACGAATACCGCTTCCCATCGCTTCCACTCAAAAGTCGATGAGATTCGGAGTGTCGCCCTTATGTTCGACCGCCGTCAGCCACGTGCTGCGATTTTGCAGGAGACCTTGCTCGCGTGGGCAACCATTGTCGCAAATCTTTTCAACTTTGGGCGAGCGTCATTTGCAGCATTGTGAAATTCCCTCAAAAGGCATGGCCGGAACAGGCACTTTTGGTTCGATTACTCGGCCACCGACCCTGGCTCCCCAACGCCTCATACCCTGCAGTTTGGCCAAAACGGCCCGCTCATCCGTCAACCAAATGCCGCTTCCCGGCGGCTACAATGGATCTCTAAACTGGGGAGCCTGCATGAGCACCATGGCCCAGGACCTTCGCTACGCGGTACGGCAACTCAGGAAATCTCCCGCTTTCACCCTCACCGCCGTCGTCACCCTGGGGCTGGGCATCGGCGTCAATGCTGCCATGTTTTCGGTGATCGAGCAGGTCCTGCTGCGGCCCATGCCGTATCGGGATGCATCGCATCTGGTGCAAATCTCTCCTCACCCCGTGAATGGCAGTGGGTTCGATCCCGCCTCGCTCCCCGATGTGCGCGACTGGAAATCCCGCAGCCATGTCTTCACTGACATGGCATGGTGGACCATTCAGGTGCCCACACTGGGCGGTCGCGACAACCCCGAACTGGTCGCCCAGATCAGCGCCAGTGCCAACCTTCTTCATGTCCTGGGCGCTCAGCCTGTCCTCGGCCGCGGCTTTCTCCCTGAAGACGCTAAGCAGTCGCGCGCTCAGGTCGTCATTCTGGGAGACTCAACCTGGCACAAGGCATTTCACGCCAACAAATCTGTTATAGGTCAAACCGTTTCTATCAGCGGCGAGCCGTACACGATCATCGGCGTCATGCCGCCCAACTTTCAGTTCCCGGAGAACACCGGGGACGAAGTTTACTCACCCCTGACCACCAATGCTTCTTTTGAGGATCGCGGCAGCTCCTCCCTCTCCGTCGTCGCACGGCTTCGTCCCGGTGTCAGCGTGGAGCAGGCGCAGCAGGAAATCTCCGCCATCCACGCCCAGCTGCTCCATGAATACTCCGCCACGGAATCGTCGGAACCAGTGCGCGTCGAAGCCCTGCGCGATGTCACGACTGACAATGTCCGCTCCGGCCTGTGGGCTCTGGACGGGGCCGTCGCCGTCGTCTGGCTTATCGCCTGCGCCAACCTGGCCGGTCTGATGCTGGCCCGAGCCAACGCCCGGCGACGCGAACTCGCCATCCGCACTGCCCTGGGAGCTGCCCGCGCGCGCCTCGTCCGCCAGTTCGTTACCGAAAGTCTGGTGGTCAGTCTCATGGGCGGAGCCGCCGGCCTTGCCGCTGCCTGGGCTGCCCTGCGCATTCTCAGCCATTACCTCGCTGCTTCCCTTCCCTGGGGCGACCAGATCCACATCAATGCCGGAGTCTTCGCGGTCCTCGTCCTTTTCTCCTGCCTGTCAGCGGTGCTTTTCGGCGTTGGCCCTGGCCTCTACGGCGCAAACCTCCCGGTCCAGGAAGGCCTTCGCGACGGAGCCGCGGCTTCCGGAACCAGCAAGAAACGTGCGCGTGGCCGCGACGCCCTCGTCGTCGCCGAAATCGGTATGACGCTGGTGCTGCTCATCGCCGCCGGCCTCATCATCCAGACCCTTTGGCAGCTGCGCCACACCAACCTCGGGTTCCACCCGGAGCAGGTCGACGCCACCTCCATCTTTATGCCCACGCATGGAGCCTGGTGGGAGAACGGCGATGCCAAAGCGCCCAGCATCGTCACCGGCTTCTACGATCCGCTGGAGGAGAAGCTTCGCCATTCGCCGGGAATCCAGTCGGTCGGCTTCGCAACTATCCGGCCCTTCACCTCCAGCCATTTCACGGTCGACATCTGGCCGGCCGGCCAGCCTCGCCCTCCCCAAAACCGCATCGTCGGCGCAGCGGTTCGCGCCAGCAATGCGGATTACTTCCCCACCATGGGGATCGCCATCACCAGTGGCCGTGACTTTACCGATACGGACCGCCCCGGCGCGCCGCTGGCCGTCCTCGTCAACCAGGAATTCGTGCGCCGCGTCTTCAACGGCGCCAATCCTATGGGCTCGCGGGTGAAATGGGACGACGACGACAAGAGCCTTACAGCCACCATCGTTGGCACCATCGCCGACGTCCACCAGGATTCCGCCCGCACCGCTCCAGCGCCGGAAATTTACTTCGATCTGGATCAGCTCGTCCCTGGCCAGGACATGTACTCGATCCTCGCCACCTTTCATATGGATATCGTTGTTCGCACCCGCCTCGCGCCGGAAGCCGCCTTCCGCGTCGTGCGCGACGCCGTCCATGAACTGAATCCCAACCTCGCCTTCGCCGACCAAACCACCATGCAGCAGGTGGTCGATAACTCTCTCGGCCCGCAAACCCTGGCCGCCCGGCTGCTGGCGATCTTCGGCGTTGTCGCGTTGCTCATTGCCGTCGCCGGAATCTACGGACTGCTCGCCTACTCCGTCAGCCAGCGCACGCGCGAGCTCGGCGTCCGTCTCGCCCTGGGAGCCCAGCGTGAGAACATCCTCTGGCTGGTGCTGCGGCACGCTCTTGTCCTGCTTGCGTTCGGGATCGCCGTTGGTCTCGCCGTCGCCTGGGCCGCCACCGGCGTCTTGCGTTCCTTCCTCTATGGAGCCGCCGCGTACGATGCGGCCACCATCGTGGTGGTGGTGGTCGCGCTGACAATCTGCGGACTCATCGCCAGCTACCTGCCCGCACGCCGTGCCGCCAGCTGTCGATCCCATCGAAGCCCTGCGCAGCGAGTGACCTGCACCTGTAAACCCGGTGCCCTGTTCCCTGAGCCTAAGCCCTGCACCTTGCGCGATCCCTGGCACATCCAAACCATGTGCCCCTCCCTGTCTCGATTCTCGATCTCGTCAGCATGCGCCCCGACGAAGACGCAGGCTCGGCGATTGCGCGCTCCGTCGATCTGGCTCGCAATGCCGAACAGTGGGGTTATCGCCGCTTCTGGCTCGCTGAGCATCATTCCATCGCCGGCCTCGCCTGCTCCGCGACCTCCATCCTCATCGACCACGTTGCCGGAGCCACCCGCACCATCCGCGTCGGCAGCGGCGGCATCATGCTGCCGAACCACGCGCCACTCGTCGTCGCCGAACAGTTCGGAACCCTCGAAGCTCTCTATCCCGGACGCATCGATCTCGGCCTCGGCCGCGCTCCCGGTGGCGATTTCCTCACCATGCGCGCCCTGCGTCGCGAGCTCCGCCAATCCGGCGACGACTTCCCCGCTCTGCTCGACGAACTCCGCGCCTATCTTGGCCCGGCGCGTCCCGGGCAAGCGGTCCACGCCTTTCCAGGTCAGAACAGCCACGTTCCCATCACGCTGCTCGGCTCCAGCGACTTCAGCGCGCAGCTCGCCGCACATCTCGGGCTGCCCTTCGCGTTTGCGGCTCACTTCGCTCCGGACATGCTCTATCACTCGACCCGTCTTTATCGCGCGAATTTCCAGCCCAGCGAGATCCTAAATAGGCCCTGGCTCATCGTCGCTGTCCCGGTCATCGCGGCTGAAACCGATGCCGCCGCGCGCCGGCTCTTCACCACCCCGCTGCAGCGCTTTCTGCGTCTCATCCGCAGCCAGCCGGTCGAGCTGCTGCCGCCAGTAGACTCCATGGACTCGATCTGGCAGGACTGGGAGCAGGCAGCGGTCGAAAGCAAGCTGCGCGAAGCCATCGTCGGATCGAATCAAACCGTCAAGGAAAGACTGGAAGCGCTCATCTGCAGCACTGGAGCCGACGAGGTCATTGCGGTCACCGATACATGGGACCACGCGGACCGTCTGGAATCCTGCCGGCGCGTCGCAGAAATTGCCCAGGGAATCGAAATGGATTCGAGGCAAACCAAGAAAACGGAGGTAGGCGCAACTGCTCCCGCAAGCTAAGCGCCGCGATGACTAGAGGGAATCGGGCTGGGAAACTGGCGGCACGATCTGCGCCTTGGCGCGTTCAGCCGCAACAGAACCGGCATGCTCCCGCAGCCTGGCAAATGCCATGCGGCAAACTCCGTAAGCCACAAGAACTCCAAAAGCAAGCGAGGCGAGTGCCGCGCAAATCAGCATCAGCGTATTCACTGCTTCCTGCATATCCTGTCTTCTGCCCGGAACCGCCGGGCCTTATCCTCACTAGTTCGTTAGATGCGCACCCAAAGGTAATCGCATCCGCCACTCTCTTCCGATGTCATTGGTAACAGAATTCGGACACCGATTGCCCCATTCTCTATTGCCGAATAAGATACCGAAAGGATTAGCTGTCAGAATTCTAGCCCGAATGTCCTGTTTTGCAACTGGCACGACGGTGCTATCTGCACTATACCTCCATATTGCTGTTTTTTCGTTGTACAACTGACCTTCCCTGTGCTATGGCGATTACCCAAATAACGGTACGCGGCGCGCGCCAGCATAATCTGCGCGACATCAGCGTCCAGATTCCCCGCAACACGCTTACCGTGGTCACCGGGCTTTCCGGCTCCGGGAAGTCGTCCCTCGCCTTCGACACCATCTACGCCGAAGGTCAGCGCCGCTACGTTGAAACCCTCTCCGCCTATGCGCGCCAGTTCCTCGACCAGATCGAGCGCCCCGACGTCGACTCCATCGAAGGCCTCTCGCCGGCCATCTCCATCGAGCAGAAAACTACCAGCCGCAGCCCCCGCTCCACCGTCGGCACCATCACAGAAATCTACGATTACCTGCGCCTGCTCTACGCTTCGGTCGGAGTGCCGCACTGCCCGCGCTGTGGCCGGCAAATCTCGCGCCAGTCAGCGGAACAGATCGTCGAGCGCATCCTCGCCCTCACGCCCGGCGAACGCGTCACGATCTACGCGCCCGTCGTTCGCGGCCGCAAAGGCGAATTCAAAGACCTTCTCGACAAACTCGATCAGCAGGGCTTCCGTGCCCGCGTCGATGGGCAAATCGTCGACCTGGCCGAACCGCCTGCCCTCGAAAAGCGTAAGAACCACACCATCGATGCCGTGGTGTATCGCGCCGTTCTTAAGCCCGGCATCGAGAAAGCCCTCACCGCCGCAGTAGAAAAAGCTCTGCAGATGGCCAGCGGCCTCGTCCTCGTCGGCACCCAAAAGGACGAGCAACTCTACTCCTCTTCGATGGCCTGCCCCGACTGTGGCCTCGACGTGCCCAAGCTCGAGCCGCGCAGCTTCTCCTTCAACTCCACCTACGGCGCGTGCCCGGAATGCCATGGCCTCGGCAGCATCTACGACTTCGACCCCGCCAAGGTCATCACCGACTGGTCCAAGCCGTTGCTCGAGGGCGCACTCGGCCCCGGCTCCGCCTCGCAATACCTGCTGCGCCTCATCAAAATCGCCGCAGAACGTTACAAAATCGACCTCAAGCTCCCCTTCGAACAGCTTCCGTTCAAGCATCAGGAGCTTCTCCTCGTCGGGCCGCCGCAAGCGGAAACACCACGCACCGGCTTCCACGGCATCCTCGCCTACTTGCGCGACTCGCTCGAAGAGGCCCGCTCCGACACCTATCGCGAGTGGATGATGCAATACATGTCGGCCTCCGATTGCCCGGTCTGCCACGGCAGGCGCCTGCGCCCCGAATCGCTCGCGGTCAAAATCGACGGCATGTCCATCGCCGATTTCACCGCGCTCTCCATGGAGCGTGCCCTCGATCGCGCCAAAGCCATCACCTTCACCGCTCGCGAAGCTCTCATTGCCGAACGCCTGCGCAAAGAAATCGTCGAGCGCCTGCAGTTCCTCAACGCCGTCGGCCTCAGCTATCTCTCCCTCGAACGCAACGCCGCCACGCTCTCCGGCGGCGAAGGCCAGCGCATCCGTCTCGCCACGCAAATCGGCTCACGCCTCCGCGGCGTTCTCTATGTCCTCGACGAGCCCTCCATCGGCCTGCACCAGCGCGACAATCAGCGCCTCATCCACGCGCTCGAAGCCCTCCGCGACCTCGGCAATACCGTCCTCGTCGTCGAGCACGACGAAGAAACCATCCGCCATGCCGACTACGTTCTCGATCTCGGCCCCGGCGCCGGCCGTCTCGGCGGTCAGGTCGTCGCTTTCGGAACTCCCGAAGCCATCATGGACGCGCCGGGTTCGCTCACCGGACGCTACCTCGCCGGCGAAATCTCCACCCTGCAGCGTCTCGTGCCCCGCCCCGTCACCGGCAAGTGGATCACCGTCGAAGGCGCGCGCAGCCACAACCTTAAAGACATCACCGTTAAATTTCCTGCCGGCGTCATGACCGTCGTCACCGGCGTCTCCGGCTCCGGCAAAAGCACTCTCGTCAACGACATCCTCTACCGCGCCCTCGCCCAGGAACTCTACGGCTCGCGCGAAGCTCCCGGCAAGCACACCCGCATCAAGGGCTTCGACCTTCTCGATAAAGCCATTCGCATCGATCAGTCGCCCATCGGCCGAACGCCGCGCTCCAATCCAGCCACCTATACCGGCGTCTTCACCGCCATCCGCGATCTCTTTGCCATGCTTCCCGAGTCGCGCGAGCGCGGCTATAAAGCCGGACGCTTCTCCTTCAACGTCCAGGGCGGCCGCTGCGAAGCCTGCCAGGGGGAAGGCCAGCGCCGCATCGAAATGAACTTCCTCCCCGACGTCTACGTCCAATGCGAAGTGTGTAACGGCCGCCGTTACAATCAGGAAACCCTGGCCGTGAAATTCAACGGCCATTCCATTGCGGACATCCTCGACCTGACCATCGAAGACGCCCTGCCCGTCCTTGGAGACATTCCCCAGGCGCGCCAGAAACTCCAAACCCTGGTTGACGTCGGCCTCGGCTACATCCACCTTGGGCAGTCCGCCACCACGCTTTCCGGCGGTGAAGCCCAGCGGATGAAGCTGGCCCGCGAGTTATCGAAGCGCCAGACCGGTCGAACGCTGTATCTGCTCGACGAGCCCACCACCGGCCTCCACTTCGACGACGTCCGTAAGCTGCTCGAGGTCCTCCATCGCCTCTCCGACCTCGGCAATACGGTCATCATCATCGAGCACAATCTCGATGTCATCCGCAACGCCGACTGGGTCATCGACCTCGGCCCCGAAGGCGGCGAAGGCGGAGGCCATGTGGTTGCCGAAGGCCCTCCCGAACTGGTGGCCGGTATCCCCCATTCGTATACTGGCCAATTTCTACGGCCCTACTATTCTGGAACCGGCAGCTCCCTTGCCGCCAATGCACGACTATCCGCCAACGGAAGCCGCTCTCCCCGCACGAAATCGGCCAGGAATCCAGGAAAAGAGACCGTCCACTGAGTAACACCGATGACTGACAACGATCCAGGCTACCAGGACCCCGGCTTCGAGGCCCCGCGCGTCCCGCACGTGAATGGTGAAGCTCTGCAGCCTCTCCCCGAGCCGGCCGGCTATCTGTGGCATCCGATGCAGCCTCCCCCGCCGCCGCTCGAGCTCGTGCCCCCTCCGCCTCCGCCGCCAAAACTCATCCCCAACATCGGCCACGTTGCGGTTTTTCTTCTGCTCTTAGTGCCGGCGATGATCGGCGGCTATCTCATCTCGCTTCTCACCATCTGGGCTTTCCATCCCCATGTGCGATTCACTTCGCTGATGGTTCAGATTGGCCATAACGTCTTCTACACCATCTCCATGCAGGCGGCCATTTACGTGGTCCTCTGGGTCCTGGCCGCGCTGGTCTTCTCACTCTGGTGGCATCGACCATTTCTCAGCGGCATTCACTGGAATTTCTCCACCGCCCGCCACTGGGCTCTGGTGCTCGGCGGACTGGGGGTCATCACCGGCCTCGCCATCACCATCGCCGGCAACTTTGTCCCCATGCCCAAGGCGCCGCCCATCCTTGAGGACCTCACCCGTTCCGCGGCCGGCGCGTGGGCGCTCATGGCCTTCGGCGTCACCATTGCCCCGCTCACCGAAGAGCTTGCCTTCCGCGGATTTCTGCTGCCCAGCCTGGTAAACTTCTTCCGCTGGCTTGAGCGCAAACAGATCATTGGCGAGGACGCGGTCCGCTACGTCGGCATCCCGTTGTCCATCATTCTCACTTCCATTCCCTTCGCGCTCATGCACTCCGAGCAGGTCTCGAATTCGTGGGGTCCGGTTCTGCTCATCGGCTGCGTCAGCATCCTGCTCTGTGTCATCCGCCTCGTCACGAAATCGGTCGCTGCCGGTGTCCTCGTTCACGCCTGCTACAACCTCACCCTCTTTGCCGGGCTCCTCTACCAAACCGACTGGTTCCGTCACCTCGATAAGCTAAAGAGCTGATTCACTCCAGGCTGCGGTTCACGCCCCCGATTAACAGCCGGGCATCAGGCCAACGGACCGTCGGCCAGGGCGCTTTGCTACCGGCCACAGGCTACGGGCTACCGGCTGTTCGCTGTACCCTGTTTTCATGGCCAATCGCCTTCTTCGCCTTTCTGGGAGCAGTGCCGGCCAGGACTTTGGTCTGCTTGTCCTGCGCCTCACCGTCCCCACCGCGCTGTTCCTTAAGCATGGCCTCGAGAAGCTCCATGGCTACTCCACCATGTCGCCGCACTTTCCCGATCCGCTCCACATCGGCCACGTGCCCAGCTTCCTCTTCGCCATGATCGCCGACGGCATCTGCATGCCACTGCTGGTGCTCGGGCTCCTCACCCGCCCGGCCGCGCTCTGGTCGCTCATCAACCTGACGGTTGCGTGGGCCTTCGTGCATCACTTCCAGTTCTTCGGCCGCGGCGCCGACCACGGCGAGCTGGTCGTGCTCTACATGGCGGTCATGCTCACACTGCTGATCGGCGGTCCCGGCAGGTACTCGATCGACGCCCGCCGCTGACTCTGGCGGCCTCACGCTGTCACACGTAACCTGTAATCTGGAGCATCGCCCTCAGTGCCGTCCGCCAGGAAGCCCGCGACGCCCGCTTCGAGCTTCTCGATCCCTCGCTGGACTTCCACGATCCCAGGCCTTCCAGCATCGGAGTCTTTCGGCTCCAGGCTAATAGCTTCCGGCTACCAGCTACCAGCTTCCGGCTACCGGCTGTTCTTGTAACCTGTTCCCTGTGAAAGCCCGCACCGCCGGCATCGCCCTCTTCCTGCTCACCTGCCTGAACCTGTTCAACTTCATCGACCGCTACGTTCTGCCCGGCGTTCAACCCCTCATCCAGCACGAATTCCACATCAACGACGCGCAGGCCGGCCTCCTCACCTCCGCCTTCTTCTTCACCTATATGTTGATTGCCCCCGCCACCGGCTGGCTCGGCGACCACTTCCCGCGCAAGCCGCTCATTATCGCCGGCGCCCTCATCTGGAGCGCCGCCACTCTGCTCACCGGCATGGTCCACAGCTACGAGACCCTGCTCATTCGCCACGCTGCCGTCGGCGTCGGCGAAGCCACCTTCTCCATCTTTGCCCCCGCCATGCTCGCCGACTTTTATCCGGAAGAAGATCGTAACCGTGTCCTGAGCATTTTCTATGTCACCATCCCTCTCGGCGGCGCACTCGGCTATCTGCTCGGTGGCGTCCTCGGCCAGCATTACGGCTGGCGCATGCCTTTCTACATCGCAGCCGCTCCTGGCGTTCTCATCGCCCTCCTCTTCTGGCTCTTCGTCCGCGAGCCTGAGCGCGGCTCCGCCGATACCCTGAAGTCCAGCCCTGATCGAGCCAGTTTCCGCGGCCTCTTCACCAACTTCGCCTTCCTCACCGCAACCCTGGGCATGGCCATGTGGACCTTCGCCGTCGGCGGCATCTCCACCTGGCTGCCCACTTTCTTCCGCCGCTTCGCCGGATACTCGGTCGCCGGCGCCGGCCTCACCGCCGGAGAAATCACTGCTATCGACGGCATCCTCGCCACCGTCGCCGGCGGCTGGCTCGCGCAGAGGTGGCTGCGCCGCAATCATCGCGCCCTCTACCTTGTCTCTGCGTGGAGCGCCGTGCTCGCCATTCCTTTCGCTGCCGCAGTCTTCTTCGGACCCCCGCATTGGCTCCTTCCCGGCGCGTATCTCGCCGAGTTCTTCATCTTCCTCAACACCGGCCCGCTCAACGCCGCCATCGTCAACTCCGTCGCCGCTCCCATCCGCGCCACCGCCATCTCCGTCAACCTCCTCCTCATTCACCTGCTCGGCGACTTCCCTTCACCGCACCTCATCGGATGGATCTCCGATCGCCACAATCTGCGCGTTGGCCTCGGCGCCACGCTCATCTCGCTCGCCGTCTCCGGCGCCATCCTCTTCTACGGCTCCCGCTTCGCCCCGCGCCTCCCGGATCTCGAAACACCGAACGCTGCTGGCTCTCATTAACGCGATGCACGTTCTTTCGATCCTCCTCATCATTCTCGCCTGGCTCATCGCCCTCGTCTGGACCCGCGTCAGCCTCACCGCCCTCTACCACCTGCCCCGCATCCCCAATCTCCTCGACCCTCGTTACACTCCCACCGGCGAACCCGCATCCGAACCAACCGTTCCCCAGCTCACCGTCATCGTCCCCGCCCGCAACGAAGCCGCCAACATCGAAGCCACTCTACGTTCCCTCCTCGCCCAAACCATCCCCATCGACATCATCGCCATCGACGACCGCTCCACGGACGCAACCGGCGCCATCCTCGACCGCATCGCTTCTGAAACCTCGCCTCCAGGCAAGTCCCTCACCGTCCTCCACATCGAATCCCTTCCCCAGGGCTGGCTGGGCAAGACCCACGCCATGGCTCTGGCCGCGCGCCAAACCGCAACCCCATGGTTGCTCTTCACTGACGCCGACATCCTCTTCCGCACAGACACCCTCGAACGTGCTCTCCGCTTCGCCCACGAGTCCCAAACGGATCACGTCGTTCTCGCGCTCACTTTGATTCTGAAATCCTTCGGGGAGCGCCTCATGACCACCGTCATCGGCTGCTTCACCCTGCTCACCTTCCGTCCCTGGAAAGCCTCCGACCCTGCCGCCAAACACGATTCGGTGGGCGGCGGCGCCTTCAACCTCATTCGTTCCGCCGCCTATCGCACCATCGGCGGCTTCGAAGCCCTCCGCATGGAGGTCCTCGAAGATCTCCGCCTCGGTTTCGAAGTCAAACACCAGGGCTTCCGCCAACAGGTCGTTTTTGGTCGCGATTTGATCCGCGTTCACTGGGCCGCCGGCGCGCTCGGTATGGCGCACAACCTCACCAAGAACTTTTTCGCTGTCTTTCGCTTCCGCGCTGCTGCCCTGTTGGCCGCCACCATCGTCCTGTCTCTGCTTCTCTTCGCGCCCTTCGCGGGCCTGTTTGCTCCCTGGCCTGTCCGCGCTGCCAGCCTGGTCGCGCTCGCCATGATCGCCATGGTTCACCAGTACTCCTGCCGTCACTTCACCGGCATCTCTTTTTTCTATCTGTTCACGCTGCCCATCGGCGCCGCCCTCCTCCTCTACGCGCTCCTCCGCTCCATGATTCTCACCCTGGCTCGTGGAGGCGTCGTCTGGCGCGGCACCTTCTATCCCCTGCGCGACCTGCGCCGCCAAGCCGGCCCGCTCCGCTAAGTCGGTGCATTCAATTGGCTCTTGGCCACTCCCTACGCCCGACTCCCTGTTCCCCGTTACCCGTCCCCTGTAAACTGTCATTGAGGTCCCCAATGCCGGAAATCCAGCGCAGGAAGACCGTCACGGTCCCCATCGGCCACGTCAAAGTGGGCTCCGATGCACCGGTCGTGGTGCAGTCGATGACCAACACCGACACCGCTGACGCCGCCTCCACCATCCAGCAGGTTGCCGAGCTAGTCGAAGCCGGTTCGGAGCTCGTCCGCGTCACCGTCAACAACGACGATGCTGCGCAGGCTGTCCCGCATATCGTCGAAGGCCTCGCCAAACGCGGCATCAACGTGCCAATCATCGGCGACTTCCACTACAACGGCCATCTGCTGCTCAAAAAGTATCCGGCCTGTGCGCAGGCCCTCGCGAAGTACCGCATTAATCCCGGCAACGTCTCCATCGGCCGTAAAGACGACGACAATTTCCGCATCATGATCGAGTGCGCCGTCGAAAATCAGAAGCCGGTGCGCATCGGCGTTAACTGGGGCTCGCTCGACCAGGCGCTCCTCACCCGTCTCATGGACGAAAACTCGAAGCGCCCCGATCCAGCGCCCGCGCGCGACGTGATGCTCGAAGCCATGTGCCGCAGCGCGCTCGATTCCGCTGCCGCCGCCGAGCGCTACGGACTGCGTCACAACCAGATCATCATCAGCGGCAAAGTCTCCGGCGTCCGCGACCTCATCGACGTCTACCAGATGCTCGCCGCCCGCTGCGATTATCCGCTCCACCTCGGCCTCACCGAAGCCGGCATGGGCATGAAAGGCATCGTCGCCTCAACCGCCGGTCTCGCGCCGCTGCTGCTCGAAGGCATTGGCGATACGATTCGCGTTTCCCTAACGCCGAAACCCGGCGCCAGCCGCACCGAAGAAGTTTTGGCCGCGCAGCAGATCCTGCAGTCGCTCGGCATTCGCAGTTTTGCGCCCCAGGTCACGGCCTGCCCTGGCTGCGGCCGCACCACCAGCACCTTTTTCCAGGAGCTGGCCCAGCAAATCCAGGATTACCTCCGCACCTCCATGCCCGCCTGGCGCGCCCAGTATCCCGGCGTTGAAGAGCTCAAGCTCGCGGTCATGGGCTGCGTCGTCAACGGCCCCGGCGAATCCAAGCACGCCAACATTGGCATCTCCCTGCCCGGGACCTTCGAGGAGCCGAAAGCGCCGGTCTACGTCGATGGCCGCCTCATGACCACGCTGCGCGGTGACACCATCGTCACCGGATTTCAAAAAGATCCTCGACGACTACGTGCGCTCGCGCTACGGCAGCCGCGAGCGGGAGCTGACGGCAGTCTGAGAAAGAGGCACGGGTGCCGCAAGGGGGGATTTCACAGCTGCTGATTCCCGCGGCATCCGCGGTCTTTGGCGGCCTTCTCGTAGCATTTGTCACGGGCCTCTTCAATCTGAGGACGAAGCGAAACGAGTTCGTCAACGACTACTATAGGGAAGTCATTCGCCGGCGGGTCGAGGCATATGACTTTCTAGAGAAGCTCATTGTTTCCTACAAATCCTCCGTAATGGACAAAGATTGCAAGCCCTATCACACGCCGTTCGCAACGGAAAAACAGGGTGACGCGGCTCTGGTCAACCTCTGCCTCGCTATGGATCGGGGACTCTGGATCCGCGAGGAAACGTTCGCGAAGCTGACAGAACTGAATTACCTCGTCTTCCGAACTCCGGAGTCGGCCAAAGAACGTGTGGAGTTCGGAAAAGCTCACCACGTCGAGATCGCAGTGTTGCGAGCGGACCTCGAAAGAATGATGGCGGCCGACCTCCTCGACCTACACAACGTCCGGAAATTCCTCCTCCACAAGAAGCGAACAAAAGGCGGGTTCAAACCTGTACAGCTTTATCCACCAGAGCAATAAGTTCGGGCCGCCACCTATACTGAGCTCCTGTCCGCCGCCCATGTCCATCGCCGACGATCTAGCCCGCATCGCCCTCCAGGAAAGCACCCTCGTCTTTCCATCCTTCGATGAGCAAATCGCCTGGCGTCTCGGCTCCCGCCTGCGCTCTCTCGCCCTTGACCGCGAACTCGCCATCGTCATCGATGTCCGCCGTCCCGCTCAGCCCCTCTTCTACTGTGCCCTTCCTGGCACCACACCTGATAACGCCGAGTGGGTCCGCCGCAAGACGAACGTGGTTTTCCGCTTCCATCGCAGCTCTTACGCGGTCGGCCTCGATCTCGAGCAGAAGCAGTCGTCGCTGGAGGCTCGCGGCCTTCCCACTGCCGACTACGCCAGCCACGGCGGTTGCTTCCCCATTTGCGTCGTCCATGCCGGTCTGGTTGCTGCCGTCACTGTCTCCGGCCTCGCACAGCGCGATGACCACAGTCTCGTCGTCGAAGCTCTCTGTCTCGAACTCGGCCAGGATTACGATCCCCTCCGCTTGCCCTGAGCTATTCGTAGTGCAGCGCCACCAGCGGATCCACCCGCATCGCCCGCCGCGCGGGAATGTAGCAAGCCGCCAGCGCAACCGCAGTCAGCACCAGGGTGACCCCCGCGAACGTCAGCAGATCCGTCGGGTTCACCCCATACAGCAGCCCTGCCATCAGGTGCGACACGATCACCGATCCCACCAGCCCCAGGGCCGCGCCTGCCATCGCCAGTGCCAGACCCTGGCGCAGAACGATCGCCATGATCTTGCCCCTCTGCGCCCCCAGCGCCAGCCGGATGCCGATCTCCCGCGTGCGCTCGCTCACGATATACGAGATCACCCCGTAAATTCCCAGCGCCGCCAGCAGCAGCGCCGTTACCGCAAACGCCGCCACAATATCCATCGAGAATCGTCTCTGCTCCAGCGACGCCGTCACCGCATCGTCCAGCGTCTGCGCCCCATATACCGGTAGCTCCGGGTCTACGGACTGCACCATCGCGCGCACCTCTTCCGGGATCGCACTCGCATTCAGGTCTCCGCGAAGAAAAATCGCCAGCTCCTTGGGCGCCTCCTGGTAAAGGCTCAGATAGATTTGCGGAACCCTCGCGTTCGCCAGCGACTCGGTTCGTGCGTCCGCGACCACCCCCACGATCGTGACCCAGGCCTTGCTGGGTCGTTGGCCAACCCCAGCCCTGCCACGGCCAAGTTTCAGCCGCTTCCCCAGCGGATCCTCGCCCCGCCAGTAAGTCTCCGCCATCGCCTGGTTGATCACGGCCACCAGCGGCGCATTCTCGTCGTCGCCCTGGTTCAACAGACGGCCCCGCAGCACCGGAATCCCCAGCAAATGAAAATACTCCGGCGCAACTTCCGTCCGCTCCACCACAGGCTGCTGCTTGCTCTGTGTCTGGCGTCCTTCCACGATCAGCGCGCTCAGGTTGCGGTCGTGGTGCAGCGGAATCGACGGCTCCGCGGCCAGCGCCGCCTCCTGCACTCCCGGCAGCAACCGGCTGCGCCGCAGCAATTCGCGCGCCAACACCGCCTCCTGAGCCGCGGTTCCATAATTGTCCTCCTTCGGATCGTTGGGGCTCGGCAACCACAACTGCACCGACATCACATGCTGGGGATTGAATCCCAGCGGCGCCTTGTACAAATCCCAAAAACTGCGCAGCAGCAGCCCCGCGGCCACCATCAGCACCAGCGACAGCGCAAATTCCGTCACCACCAGCACCCGCCGCGTCCGCGTCTGCTCCGTCGATCCCTTCGACCCACGCCCCTCCATCCTCAGCGTGTGCGCCAAATCCACACGCCCCGCCTGCGCCGCGGGCGCCAGCCCGAAGATGACCCCGGCTGCGATCGAAGCCGCCAATGCGAACAGCATCACGCTCCAGTCGATCGACAGGTCGTTCAGACGAGGCAGGCTCTCCGGAATCAGCCGCAGCAGGAATCCCTTCATGCTGAACAGAATCACCAACCCGGCCACGCCGCCCAGCAGCGAAAGCAGCAGGCTCTCGGTCAGCAACTGCCGCACCAGCCGTTTGCGTGCCGCCCCCAGCGCCTGGCGCACCGCCATCTCCCGCGATCGCGCGCTGGCCCGCGCCAGCAGCAGATTCGCCACATTCACGCAGCCGATCAGCAACACCAGCGCCACTGCGCCCATCAGCAGGATCAGCGGCTGCCGGACGTTGCCCACCACGTTTTCCTTCAGCGGCACCAACCGCACCGTCCACTTGCTCTCGGCCGGATAATCGTCCGGAAATTGCTTCCGCAACGACGCCACCAACGCGTCCAGCTGGCTCTGCGCCGCTTGAATCGTCAGTCCCGGCTTCAGTCGCCCCACCGTTTCCAGTGGCGCCCGCAAACTGCGGTTCGGGACCGGGGCCGGATACGCCGAAAACCCTACCGCCGCCCACAGTTCGGTGTTCCTCTCGCCCACGGTTCGCCCCGGGTCGTGAAAACCCGGCGGCATCACCCCGATGATCCGATACACATCGTTGTCCAGCCGCAAACTTTTTCCCAGAATGTGCGGATCGCTCCCAAAACCCCGCTTCCACAACCCATCAGCGATCACCACGTCCAGCGTGAACCCCGGCGTTTGATCCTGCGGATCGAACGTGTGCCCCAGCTCCGGTTTCACCCCCAGCATCGTAAAATACGCCGGCGTCACCCCCTCATACTGAATCCGCGATGGCTGCGACGCACCCGTCAGGTTCACCGACCCGAATATCTGCAGCACAACATACTGAAAAATTCCCGAACCCTGCAGATCCCTGAACTCCGGAATCGAGATGCCCGCGTCCGTTACGCCCACACCGGGCAGATCGTCCTCGATCCGCACCAGTTCCGCGGGGTGTGGATACCGCAGCGGATCGAGCAGCGTCGCGTTCACCAGGCTGAAAATCGCCGTCGTCGCTCCGATGCCCAGCGCCATCGTCAGAATCGCAATCGCCGAAAACCCCGGCGACTTCCAAAACATGCGCAGCGCGTAGCGCAAATCCTGAATCAGGTTTTCAAAGAACGGCAGCCCCTGCTCCGCGTGGTAATCCTCTCTCACTGTCCCCACCCCTCCGAACTTCAGCACCGCCTGCCGTCGCGCCTCTGCCGGCGCCATCCCCGCGCGAACATTCTCGGCCGTCTGCAGCGCGATATGCTCTTCCATCTCCTCGCGCAGCCGCTCATCGCCGCCCCGCCACAAGTTCCTTGCCCGCACCAGAAACCGCCGCACCGCTTTCAGCAGAAGCCCCATGTCCTTTCCCCTTTTGGTTTCCCACAGGAAGCATGCCACAACTCCTTTGGGAAGGCAACAGGTCTTCAGGGGCTGCGTCGTCAACGCACCTGGCGAATCGAAGCACGCCAACATCGGCATCTCCCTGCCCGGCACCTTTGAGGAGCCCAAAGCCCCCGTCTACGCGGAAAAAGAGCTGGAAACAGCATCGGTCTGGCGCGTCCGGGCCGGCGCTCGAGGCCCAATCGCACCGATTTCTCCTGAATAAGTGTCGATGAGCGGTCTGCCCTGATATGGAGTGACCGTGTCAACTCCTGCGGATCGGTGGGTTTGTTTTTGTCGTTGCTTTTGTTGTTCCCCGAGGACAGGGCGAGCAGCAGTCGGGGCAGGTGTGAGCGACGATTGATCAGTCTGATATTCGCGGGTCGGAACCGCATAATCATGATCCGTCGGGAGCTGCCTCTGACTGTTAGCGCGAGTCCGGCTGAGCCTGTCGCATAGGGCAATCGAGGGTTCTCCTTCGTGCTTGCCTCGTCTGCTGCTGGCGCTGTGCTCGAGATGAGTGGCATCGTTCATCGACTGGATGGTTCCTGCTTTTTCATTCTCAGGAAGCTTTTCGTCTTTGCTCTGGTTCTTTGTCAGGCTGCGAGTCGCCGGCTGGCGACCGTCTCTGCTCTGGTTCCAATGGCCCAGATGAAGCCCAGCAGTTCACGGGCAACTGCGGTGACAATCTTCCTCTGGTCCTTGCCGGCCGCGCCCAGTTTCATATAGCGCTTGTGCAGCCGGTGCTGCGCCTTCCACGCAATCTCTTTCGCCTCTTCGGAGATACTCTGCTGCCGTCTGCGCAGGCCGTACCAGATACAGGGTGGGCGACGATAACTCCATGCTGCTTCGACAACGATTCGTCGCAAGTGCGCGTTGCCGGTTTTAGTGATGCCTCCGCGTCTGGTTCGCTTGCCACTGGAGTCTTCGCTGGGCACAGCGCCGCAATAACCCATCAGTTGCCGAGCACTGCCAAAGCGGGATACCTGGCCCAGCTCGGCCGCAATGGTCACAGCTGAGATATCTGCGATTCCGCGCAGTGCCTGCAGATCGTTGATGACCTGTTGCAATGCGGGTGAGGCCAGCTTGACCGCCTCGGTGATGGCTTGCTCCAGACGCGCCACACGACCCCGCATGTGCTCCACCTCATGCAGATAATCCTGCCGTGTGGCCTCCTGAGCGACTTGTGTGAAGCGTAGCTGCGCGACCCAGATCAGATAGGGGCGTGTCCAAGGGCGAACTCCGGTCGGTGGACGCTGGCCGGAGCGCAGCAGAAACTTGCTCAACCGATGCCGCGCTCGCATCTGATCCTGCTTGGCAGCTTCACGCGCACGCACCAGATCCCGCAGGGCTTCGGAACCTTCGTCCGGAACCCATACCGCGGTTAGATCCCCGGATCGATAGCAGCGTGCCAGCTTCTCAGCATCGCGCCGATCCGTCTTGACTCGATCGCCAGCCTTAACCGGTACCAGCGTGGGCGCCACGACCTCGCACTGGACACCCAGTTCCGCCAGTTGCCAGTACACGACGTAGCCCGTCGGTCCTGCCTCATAGCAGGCTCTCAACTTCTCCGTCGGACCAAGCTTCCTGATCATCTTCCGGATCGATTCGGTGCGGTTCGGAATCTTACCCAGACTCCGCACCTCACCATCCGGTTCCGCAACCGCTACAGCGATCGTCTCGGCATGGACATCCAAACCCAGAAATCGTAACTTTTCCTGCATGACCGGCTCCTTTCCGCTTGTGGCTCTGAACTGCGTGTCCTGACAAACACACAGCCTAACCCACGATCAGCGCATCGGCGCCGGTCACTCCATACTGACTGTTGTCGTTAGTGGAGAGTTGAGGATACGCTGGCTAAGTGGTAGATGGTGGCGGGTGAGTGGGTCTTTCCCTTGCCTACCCATCGCCGCATCTCGTTTCTACATGTATACCAATGCGCTTCCCGGCTATCTCACTTCTTACACTCTCGCTTGCAGCCACCGACACACCCGCGGCGCGGTTCGCTGCTTGTGCGCTCGCTTTGGTCCTCGCTTCCGGCTGTAAAGGCCACGCACCACCCTCATCCGGCGAGACCTACCGCTCCTTTGACCGGGTAATGCCGTTGGAGGAAAAGGGCGAAACCTCAGCTGGCGTAAACGTGGGCGACCTCAACGGTGACGGCCTGCCCGACATCGTCCTGGGCAAGGGCCGCCACTGGCCGCTCTTCAATCGCGTGCTGTTGAATGACGGCAGGGGCGGCTTCTCCGCCAGCAACCTCGGCACCGCTCCTGATCGCACCTATTCCGCCGCACTCGCTGACGTCAACCATGACGGCTACCTCGACATTATCGTCAGCAACGATGCGCCTGATCGGAAGCTTGTCTACCTGAATGACGGCAAAGGTCACTTCACCGAGTCCGGCACCTTCGGCAGCCCGGACTGGCAGACGCGTTATGTGACACTCGCTGACCTGAACGGCGACGGCTATCCGGACATCGTGGTCGCCAACCGCGGCGACTATCCCGACCCAGTTGACGGCAAGCCCGGCAAAGGCCCACAAATCCCCACTCGGAGTTTCGTATGCCTGAACGACGGCAAGGGCCACTTTCCCGCCTGTAACCCGCTCCCATTGACCGAATCAGCAACCTCCATCGTAGCGGCGGACCTCGACGGCGACGGTGCGCTCGACCTGTTTGTCCCGCACCGCGATGGCGGTCAAAGTATTATTTTGTGGAACGATGGGAAGGGCCGTTTCCCAGCATCTACGAAAGTTGGGCCCGCGCTTGCGTGGATTCGCATGGGCGCCGCGGGCGACTTCGATGGGGACGGGCGGCTGGATCTGGCCTACATCGATGAGGCAAAACAGGCGGCTTACGTGATCTACAACCGGGGGAATCGGCAGTTTGGTGGGCCGGAGAAGCTTCCGGGTCCTCCGCGGCCACCGTACGCGCTGGCAGTTGCCGATCTCAATCGCGACGGTCGGCCCGATATCGTGGTGGGCTATGTGGAAACGCCGGGTTCGGTGTACTACAACACAGGCTCGCAAACTTTCCACGAAGTCCGCTGGAATGACGGCAAGGGCACCGTATATGGGTTCGCGTTCGCGGATTTCAATGGCGATGGTTGGCCAGACATTGTGGCTGCCCGGTCCGATGCGCCGAATGCAATCTGGTTCAGCACCGAACCGAAACCAGACCGATAGCTGCTGCCTGCGCCCGCTCGCCGCCTGAAGGAACAGGATGGGCAGGATGAAGGCTGACTCAAGTTCTCCGTTCTCTTATTGGGCTCAGGTTTTGCCAAATCGCCGATGCACTCATCGTTGCTTCCAGCAGCACAAGCAAACCCTGACTCCTCCCTCCAGGTACCTCCGTACCGCTCGACCCGCTGATTTCCCTTGATCCTGCCGCGCAAACCGCTATCCTAGACACAGGAAAGCTCTGTCCCGCCCTGCGCATTTCGGGCGAACAGAGCTTTGTCTTTTTCCAGCCCAGGCCGTGAAAGCACCGCCGCTCTTTGACATCGCCAACCGCCTGCCTTTCAACTCCGGCCACCGGCTCCTGGCTGCCGGCTGCGGGCTGCAGGCTGCAGGCTGCGGTCTCACAAGTTACCCGTTTTCATGCACTTGCACAGAAGACTCTTTCTAAGCACTTTGTTTTCCACACTTGCGCAAAGGACAATTAGCAACTACCGTAGATTCAACACTTACGCGAAAGATGAGGGGGTAGCCAAAAGCGCAGGAACAGAACAAATCACGCGGCGCCAGCCAGCGGCAGCCAGAAAGTAAACCGCGAGCCTTTGCCAGTCTGGCTCTTCAGCTCGATGCCACCACCATGAGCTTCGAGGATCGCTTTCACGATCGCCAAACCCATGCCGGTTCCTGCGGCATGACCGCGCTGATTCTTCCCGCGAAAGAACTTGTCGAAGACGAAAGGCTGCTCGCCAGGTTCGATGCCTGGGCCACGATCGGCCACCGTCACCAGCAATCGATCCGCGTCGCGCACCGCGCTGACCTCGATCGATGAACCTGGCGGCGAATAACTGGCAGCGTTTTCAATCAGATGCCGCAGCACGCGATGCACCAGCTCGCGATCCAGCGGAACGCGCGCCATCTCTGTGCCAACGCTCACCTCAACAGAACGATGACGCAGCAGTGGCCGCATTTCTTCTACCGTAGTTTCGATCAGTTCGCGCACATCTTCAGGCTTTGGATTCACCTGAACAGTCGCGGCGTCGAGCTGCGCCATTTCGACAGCCTGGCCAATCAGCCGATCGAGTCGCGCGCTCTCTTCATCCACCACAGCAGCCAAATCAGCACGTTCCGCAGGCGCGAGATCGGGCGCACTCACCAGCGTGGAAGCGGCGGCGCGGATCGCTGTGAGCGGCGTGCGCAAATCATGCGTGATGGAATCGAGCAGCGCCGTGCGCAGGCGCTCGCTTTCGCGCGAAGCTTCGAGACGGCTCGAACGCTCCGCAGCGTCCGCGCGTTCGAGGGCGATAGCGACCAGGCTTCCAATGGCTTCATACATCTGCGGCGAAAATCCGGCGTCGGTTACCGCCAGCGCACCCAGCAACTGCATGCCCAAAGCCAGAGGAAGGACGCGGAAGCCGTCGCGCGAAGTCACGCCGCTGTCGCTCTGCACGCTGGCGAGCCGCAGATCCACGAGCGGCAGCAATTCGTTTTTCGGATCGGAGTAGTACGCCTGATCTTCCGCACGGACGTAGAGCGCCACCGCGCGGAATCCAAACACGGTCGCGACGACCGAAGGCGTAATCCGCGCCAGACTTCTGAGATCCTGCTGCAAAAGCATCTGCTGCGAGAATTCGTAGAGCCGTTCCACTTCCTGGCGCCGTCCTTCCGACGACTCGGCGTGCTGGTGCTCGCGCTCGGCAAGATGGCTGACCAGGATGCCGCTCAGCAGAAACACAGCGAAGGCGATCCAGTCCTGCGGCGACGCAATCGTGAGGCGTCCAACCGGCGGCAGAAAGAAGTAGTTGTAGAGCAGGGCGCACAGCAGCGAGAGATACACCGAATAGGCCAACCGCCAGCGAGTCGCGGTCACCAGAATCAACATGAGAAAAATGAGCGCGACCGTCGTAGGATTGGCCGGCAGGAACCTTCGGAACAGAACCACCAGCAGCAACGCCGCCGTAGTGAGCACGGCATACCGCAACAAAATCTTTATTCCACGCGGCGTATCCTTCTCCATGAAAGGCGATCATACCGCGGCTACCCAAAGAGGCCTTCTGGGATTCGCCGGGTCAGGCTCATGGCGGAACGCATCCTGGTAGTGGACGACGAAATCCAGATCACACGCGTGCTCCGCGCTTCTCTTTCCGCGCAGCGTTACGACGTCCGAACCGCCAACGATCCCGAAGAGGCCATCCGCCTTTTCGAGGAATGGAACCCCGATCTGATCATCACCGACCTGATGATGCCGGGCATGACTGGCGTCGACGTTTGCCGCGCCGTTCGCCGCAAATCGCGCACACCCATCATTATTCTTTCGGTACGGGAGCAGGAACATGCCAAGGTGGAAGCGCTGGATGCGGGTGCCGACGACTACGTCACGAAGCCTTTCAGCATTCAGGAGCTGCTGGCGCGGGTGCGCGCTCATCTGCGCCGCGCGCCGGAGCGCTCCGGCGACAGCGCGGTGCAGGTCGGCGACTTCCTCATTGATCCTGGCGCGCACTCCGTGACGGTCGCGGGCAGTTCGGTGCACCTGACGCCGAAGGAATTCGACCTGCTTTTGCTGTTCGCGCGCAACGCCGGCAAAGTGCTCACGCATCGTGCCCTGCTGACGTCTGTCTGGGGAGCGCAATCCGCGCAGCAGCCGGAATACTTGCGGGTGTTTATAGGGCAATTGCGCAAAAAACTGCAGGGCACCTCGCAAAAGGAATACATCCAGACCGAGCCTTGGGTGGGTTATCGCTTCATGCCCGAAGGTGGCACGCAGTAACCCCAGCTTTTCCATCACTGACGCGGTTCCCTTTACGAATCCCTAACGACTTCCTTCGCCCTCCTTTCCCTGGCGAGCCCATAACCTACAACTTTGGCTGCCACCACTTGCCCTGCCAGGACATCGAAGTAGCGGCCCTAACTAAGGAAGGTCCAAAGGATTATCCATGTCGCTAATCCCGCTACAATTCGTGCGTCCGCCACGCCTGGCACTGCTTCTTTTCACGCTGATATCAGGTCTTTTTCTAATCTCTTCTCCGTGCGGAGTCGCGCAGTCTCAGGACACGCCTCCAAAGGTGAGTTCGGACGCGAATTCCGGTGGTACTGCCGTTCCGTCGCCGGACAACGCCGCGATCCTGCGTGAGCTGGCCGCCATGAAGCAGCGCATTGCCGAACTTGAAACTCAGCTCCGGGATCAGAAGGCAGCGGAAACCGAGTCCCTTTCCGCTACCGGCACGGCTGCGCAGCTGACAGCGGCAAAAGAACATCTATTGGCCGCGCCGATTCAGCCGGCAGCCAGCGTCGCCTCCTCGGTTGTTCCTGCCATTCCTCCTGCCGCTACAGCCGGCGAGACCAACTCTCCTGTGGATACGATGACTCCATTTGCCGATACGTGGTGGGGCTGGCTGAACGGAAATCCGCGCACCATCGATTGCCCGTTGTGCACAAAGTACTTCACGCCCGAGATTCGCGTGGATACCAATTACAACCTGGATTTCAATCATCCCGCCGACGACACTATCGGCGGCTCTAGCGAAGTATTCCGTGCGCAGGAAGTGCAACTGGAACAACTGGGGGTGGGTGGCGATCTCTTAATCGACCACGTACATGCCCGGTTGATGACGCAGTTCGGAGAATATTCCGTCACTACGCCGCGCAACGACGCCAGCGTCTCGCGGGGCCAGTGGAATCTGGATGACGCCTATCGCTATCTTTCTGAAGCCTACGGTGGCTATCACTGGGACGTCATGCATGGAGTCAACCTGGACGCCGGTATTTTCCTGTCCTATATCGGGCTTTTCAGTTACTACAACTTCGATAACTGGGCATATCAGCCATCCTTTGTCTCATCCAATACTCCGTGGTTCTTTAACGGCGTGCGCGCACAGTTCTTTCCCACCCAACACCTGAAGATCGAACCCTGGTTTATCAACGGCTGGCAATCTTATGCGCGCTTCGGAACCAAGCCCGGTATGGGTGGGCAGGTGCGGTGGACCCCGACGACCCGCATCAACGTCATTTCCAATAATTACGGCTACGGAGAAGATGACTTCGGTATCCATGGCCGTACGCGCTTCCATACCGATAACAGCTTCGAGCTGAAGTATTACGACAGGCCGGATAATAAGCTGGACCGTATGGCGTTTTCCTTTACCGGCGATGCGGGTTGCGAAAGCGGCAGCGGCGCGGCCTGCACGGGATCGGCCGATCATAAAATCTTCACTCCAGCCACTTCAACGACCCCTGCGATTTATTACCAAAAACAGAGCTTTCTCGGTTGGATGTTCTATAACCGCTTCTGGTTCAACAAGGACAGGTATGGATTAACCCTGGGCGGCGGCCAGATCGACAATCCAGGCCGATATCTCGTTCTGCTTCCGCCTATCAATGGAGCTACTGCGGTTACCGGCAGCGCCTACTTCCCTGAAGATCCAGGCCAGCCATTTCATGCGGAAGACGGCACCATCACTTGGGACTATATGCCGACTCAATACATCACGTTCCGCGGCGAGTACGGCTATCGTCACTCCGATGTACCTTACTGGGCCGGCCGCGGCGGCTCGACACCTCCGGGCGGCACCAGCCTCACCTCCATCGGCAGCCCGGCAGACTTTACCTGCACGAATGGGAGCACCTCTGCCGACTCCGGGCTCGGATACACGACGATGCCGTGGCTGAAATACGACAAGGAGTACGCGGCCAACATCGCTGCTGCAAAGAGCGCTTGCGCCGCGAATTCCGCCTATCCGAATCTGTGGCAGGCAGACATGCGCCGGGACGAGCAGAAGGTGATCTTTGCCATCCTGGTCAAGTTCTGAACGCGGCAATGTTGGATCGTCTTCAGGATCGCGCTTCCGAAGCTCTTTGTTCAGGAGAGAAGGAGCGGTTGTCTTTACTGTTCCCTTACGAAATCCTTATGCCTGCTGTACACTTCCGCCTCTCTACTGAGGGAGGCTTCGCAAAGATGAATTACCGAGCTTTTCTCCCTCTGGCGCCGGCCGCCATGCTGGTTGCGGTGGCCTTGCCGGGAGTCGCGCAAAACCAGTCCGGCCGCGACGATGTGCAGCAACTAAGGCAACTGGTGCTTGATCTGGAGCACCGGGTCGCAGCGCTGGAGCAGCAGAACCAGCAACTGCGCTCAGCGAGCGCTCCGCCAGAAAGCACAGGGCCGCAATCGGCGGCGTCGCTCGTTCTGGCTGCGGCCGAATTGCGCGTTCCCGGATCGCCATCGGCAGTTTCCAGTCAGATGAGTACCCCAACACAAGTCGCGACGCCACTGCTTCCCGGTACGCTTCCCGGCGGAGCAACCCTCAATTACACCTTCGACGGCTACTACGAGTACAACTTCAACGATCCCACCGGACGCGTGAACGATCTCCGCGCCTATGACGTGCTGAGCAACGTGTTCAGCATCAACCAGGCCGATTTCATTTTTGATCTGGATCCGGACCTGGCCGCTCAGCGCCGTTACGGCTTCCGCATCGACCTCCAGTTCGGTCAGGCGACGGAAACCCTGCAGGGTAATCCCGCCAACGAGACTCGCCCCGAAATCTACCGCAACATCTTCCAGGCTTACGGTTCTTACATTGTTCCCGTCGGCCACGGAATCAACCTCGACGTGGGTAAATGGGCCAGTTCCCTTGGCATCGAGGGCAACTACACCAAAGATCAGATGAATTACACACGCTCGTACTACTTTTATTTCCTGCCCTTTTATCACTCTGGTGCCCGAACCAGTTACAAATTGAACAACACGCTGACCGCAAACTACTGGATTGACAATGGCACGAACCAATCGGAGCCCACGAACGGCTACAAGGACGAGTTGTTCGGCTACGTTTACCAGCCGGTCAAGCCGCTCAACTGGACCTTCAACTACTACAACGGCCAGGAACACGCGGACACGGTGGCGGCAACCAACTGCACGGTTCCTGTGCAGCCTGGCCTCTGTCTTGCCCCGCTGACGCCCGCCCCCAACGGGAAGCTGCACATCTTCGACAGCTATGCCGCCTGGCAGCCTGCGCCCAGGCTTACGATGGCGATGGAAGGCGACTATGTCATCCAGCGGGAATGGTCCAAAGCCGTACCTGGCGAATCCTCTGCTCCCTCTCATGTTGACGGCGGCGCCGCTTATGCTCAGTACCAGGTGGCTCCACGCGCTGCGCTGGCTGCGCGCACAGAATACCTCTCGGACCGCGGTGGACTCTTCAGCAACCAAACCCAGGCTCTGAAGGAAATCACCGGGACCTACAAGTACAGCCTGAGCGACAACTTCGACGCGTTTATAGAGTATCGCCGCGACTGGAGCAACCGCCCTTACTTCATCACCAATAGTCCCACCGCCCCTTCAACCCATCAGGATACTGCCGCTCTTGGCCTGGTGTGGTGGTATGGCGGCAAACAGGGATCCTGGTAGAACGGCCGTTATGACTGACCTTTTGATGATCGTGTATTCCGTAATCTTCTTCGCCATAGCTCTTCTCTACGCCCGCGCCTGCGAGAAGTTGAGGTAAGCCATGAATCTGGAAACTCTCATCGTCCTCGTTATCACCGTAGGTCTCTGCGCCTACCTCTTCCTGGCCTTGCTGTATCCGGAGAAGTTTTGAGATGACTGCCAACGGCTGGCTGCAGTTTGTCGCGTACTTCATCGTTCTGCTGGTGTGCATGCGCCCGCTGGGCATTTATATGGTGGGCGTGTTTTCGGGGAAATACAACTTCCTCGGCTCTATCGAGAAGCTCCTCTATCGTCTGTGTGGCGTCCATAGGGATAAGGAGATGAACTGGCAGGAATACACCGGAGCGATGCTGCTTTTCAGTTTCGCGTCGTTGTTGCTGACGTATTTTATCGAGCGCCTGCAGCATATCCTGCCCTGGAACCCGCAGCATTTGCCAGGCGTAGGCGCGCTGCTGGCCTGGAACACCGCGGCCTCATTCACCACCAATACCAACTGGCAAGCCTATACCAACGACGTAACCATGAGTTACTTCACCCAGATGGCGGCGCTCGCGTACCATAACTTCTTCAGCGCCGCCGTTGGAATCGCTGTAGCCATTGCATTAGTGCGAGGCGTCTCCCGGCGTGAATCGAAGACCATCGGCAATTTCTGGGTGGATACGACCCGCGCGTGCCTTTATGTCCTTTTGCCAATTTGTATTGTTTACGCGCTCACCCTGGTCAGCCAGGGAGTGATCCAGAATCTTCATCCCTACACGGTCGCTCAAACGCTCGACCACCACGCCCAGACCATCGCTCAGGGCCCCGTCGCTTCGCAGGAAGCTATCAAGATGCTGGGCACTAATGGCGGCGGATTTTTCGCTGCCAACAGTTCTCATCCTTTCGAGAATCCGACGCCCTTCAGCAACTTCCTCGAAATGTTCTCCATTTTCCTTATCGGCGCCGGACTTACGGTGACCCTGGGCCGCATGACCGGCTCGCCTGGTCATGGATGGGCTGTCTTTGCCTGCATGTCGCTTCTGTTCGCTGCGGGTTTCACCGTGGCTTACTGGGCTGAAGCACACCCCAACCCGACCCTGCACGATGTGGCGCAGCGCACGAGCCCATTGCAGTCGGGTGGCAACATGGAGGGCAAGGAAACGCGCTTCGGCGTTGCCGATTCGGCGCTTTTCGCGACCATTACTACCGACGCCAGCTGTGGTGCTGTCAATTCCTGGCACGATTCGTTTACTCCTCTCGGTGGCATGATTCCTTTGCTCAACATCGAGCTCGGCGAGATCATTTTCGGCGGTGTCGGATCGGGTCTTTACGGGATGATTGTCTTCGTCGTGCTCTCCGTCTTCATTGCGGGGCTGATGGTCGGCCGCACGCCGGAGTATCTGGGCAAGAAGATTGAAGCCTACGACGTAAAGATGTCCATGTTGTACGTGCTGATTTTTCCTTTACTCATTCTTACGTTTACAGCACTTTCGGTGCTGTATCCGATGGGTCTCGCAGGCATCAGCAATCCTGGTCCTCATGGGCTTACCCAGATTCTCTATGCCTTCTCTTCCGCAGCAGGGAATAACGGATCGGCTTTTGCCGGACTGAACGCCAACACCCCCTGGTACGACACCGTGATCGGCTTCACCATGTTGAGCGGCCGTTTCCTGATGATGATTCCCATGCTGGCCCTTGCCGGCAACCTTGCCCGCAAAAAGAGCGTTCCGCCTTCACCCGGAACTTTTCCCGTGAATACGCCTCTGTTCACTGTGTTACTCACCGGCGTCATTCTCATCGTGGGCGCGCTGACTTTTTTCCCGGCGCTTAGCCTTGGTCCAATCCTCGAACACCTGCTTCTGCAGCACGGAACATTGTTTTCATAACTCGAGAAAGATTCAATGGCAAAGAAATTAAGTTTTTGGAATCCGGAAATCCTCCGTCAGGCGGTAATCGACTCCTTCACCAAGCTCGATCCGCGCCTAATGATGAAGAACCCGGTTATGTTTGTGGTTGAAGTCGGCAGCGCGGTCACTTCCGCGCTTTTGATTGAAGAGACGATTCATCGTCAACCTATCGGCTTCGATCTCCAGATCACGCTCTGGCTTTGGTTCACGGTTCTTTTCGCCAATTTTGCGGAAGCCATTGCCGAAGGCCGCGGCAAAGCGCAGGCTGACACGCTGCGCAAGGCCAAAGGTGAGACGATGGCTTACCGCTTTCGCAGCGATGGCTCGCTTGAGGCCATCTCCAGTTCGCAGCTGCGTTGCGACGACGTCATTAAGGTGGAAGCTGGACAGTTCATTGCTGGTGACGGCGAAGTTATTGAAGGCGTTGCTTCGGTAGACGAGTCGGCGATCACCGGCGAATCGGCGCCGGTAATTCGTGAAGCTGGTGGCGACCGCTCCGCAGTGACCGGTGGAACGCGCGTGCTTTCGGACTGGATCAAAATTCGCATCACCTCGAATCCCGGCGAAACCTTCCTCGACCGCATGATCGCGCTGGTCGAAGGCGCGGAACGCCAGAAGACTCCCAACGAAATCGCACTCAGCATTTTGCTGGCTGGGCTCACCGTCATCTTTCTGCTTGCAGTGGCTACACTGCAACCTTTCGCTATCTATTCGCACGCGCCGCAGACTATCTTCGTGTTGGTTTCTCTGCTGGTCTGTCTCATTCCCACCACGATCGGCGCGCTGCTTTCCGCCATTGGCATCGCCGGCATGGATCGGCTGGTGCAGTACAACGTGCTGGCCATGTCCGGCCGCGCCGTTGAAGCTGCCGGCGATGTGAACACGCTGCTGCTGGATAAAACCGGAACCATTACGCTCGGCAATCGCCAGGCGACCGAGTTCTTCCCTGCTCCAGATATCAGCACCGAGCGTTTGGCCGATGTGGCGCAGCTGGCGTCGCTGTCGGATGAAACGCCCGAAGGCCGCTCCATTGTGGTGCTGGCTAAGGAAAAGTACAACTTGCGCGGCCGCGATCTGAGCGGAATGCGCGCCGAGTTCGTTCCCTTCAGCGCGCAGACGCGTATGTCCGGCGTCGATCTGCCGGGCAGCAAAATCCGCAAAGGTTCAGCTGACGCCATCGCTCGATACCTTGAACAGAATGGATCGAGCCTTCCGCGCCAGGTGTCCGACCGCGTGGAAGAGATTGCGCGGCAAGGCGGCACGCCGCTGGTGGTTTCGGAGAACAACACGGCGCTTGGCGTGGTGTATCTCAAAGACATCGTGAAAGGCGGACTCAAGGATCGTTTGGCGCGGCTGCGCGCGATGGGCATCCGCAGCATCATGATCACCGGTGACAATCCGCTGACGGCTGCGGTGATCGCGCGCGAAGCTGGTGTGGACGACTTCCTTGCCGAGGCCAAACCCAAAGACAAGATGGATCTGATCAAGCGCGAACAAGGCAAAGGCAAGCTGGTTGCGATGACTGGCGATGGCACCAACGACGCGCCCGCGCTGGCGCAGGCCGATGTTGGTGTGGCCATGAACACCGGCACGCAAGCGGCGAAGGAAGCCGGTAACATGGTCGATCTCGATTCCAATCCGACTAAGCTGATCGAGATAGTCGAGATTGGCAAGCAGTTACTTATGACGCGCGGCGCGCTCACGACATTTTCTATCGCCAACGATGTGGCGAAATACTTCGCTATTATTCCGGCCATGTTTGCCGGCGTGTTTCCGGTGTTAAATGCGCTGAACATCATGCACCTGGCTACGCCGCACTCGGCGATTCTGTCTGCGGTCATTTTCAACGCGATCATTATCGTCGCGCTGATTCCGCTGGCGCTGCGCGGCGTGAAGTATCACCCCATGTCAGCGCAGTCGTTGCTGCGGCGCAACCTCATCGTCTACGGCATCGGCGGCATCATCGTGCCGTTCATTGGAATCAAGATTATCGACCTGGCGCTGAACGCGCTGCGCCTGGCCTGACGGAGAAAACGATGCGCACCCTGAACATTGCTGTTCGCTATACCATCATCACCACCCTTCTGCTGGGCATCGGCTACCCATTGCTGATCACCGCTCTCGCGCAGCTGACGATGCGCGACAAGGCCAACGGCTCGCTGATCGTGCGCAACGGCCAGGTGATCGGCTCGGCGCTGATCGGCCAGGCATTCAGCGGCGCGCGCTACTTCCAATCGCGCCCCTCCGCTGCCGGCAACGGATACGACGCAACCAGTTCCGGCGGTTCGAACCTCGCACAGTCGAACAAGGCTCTGATCACGCGTATCGACGGCAGCGTTGCGGACTGGCATAAGCTGAATCCGAACGCACAAGGCGACGTGCCGATTGGGCTCGTGACCACTTCGGCTTCCGGGCTCGATCCGGACATTTCACCCGCTGGCGCGCTGTGGCAAGTTCCTATGGTCGCTGCCGCGCGTCATCTTCCGGAAGCAACGGTGCGCGAATTGGTTCGATCGCACATCCAGCCACGCCAGCTTGGCTTCCTCGGCGAACCGCGTGTCAACGTGCTCGAGTTGAACCTGGCGCTCGACGACGTCACTGCGGCGAAGTAAGCGCCTTGTCGATAGCCGCCTGTGCGAGCGGCGCCATCACGGCGAATCCGGCAGCGTTGGGATGCAGGCCATCGCTGGTCAACTCCGCCTTGAGCATGCCGCGCGCATCGACCATCGCTGAAAAGTAGTCCACATACAGCAAGTCGTGGCCGGCGCAGAACTTCTTCAGCCATTCGTTCAATGCCAGGATTTTTTCCGGTGACCGCTGCAGGAAGAACCACAGCGCTCGCTGGTTGTAGTTATTGACAGGCATCACCGATGAGAAGATCAGGCGAATGCCGTTCGCTTTCGCCAGCTCCGCGAAACTCGCGTAGTCGCCCTCGATCTGCTCCAGCGTCTCTTCGCCGGTGTTGCCGGCGATGTCGTTGGTGCCCGCGAGCACGACGACGACGGCCGGATGCAAATCGATCACGTCCTGGCGGAATCGGACCAGCATCTGCGGCGTGGTTTGCCCACCGATGCCGCGGTTGATGTAGTGCTTGCCAGGAAAGGACTCGTCGAGCTTCCAGATGTCAGTGATGGAGTCGCCGAAGAAGATTACTCGCCTCTCGCCCTGAGCCGGCGCACCGAGCTTCACGTCGTCGTCGTGATAGCGAGCGAGCTGGCCGTAATCATTCATCAGCATCGAGGCGTGCCCCTCGCGGTACAGCTCGAGGCTGCGCGCCGACGCGTAACCATCCTGCGCGGTCCCCTGCAGTGGCGTGCCTGCGGGCACGCTTTGCGCGTGAGCCGTCTTTGCAAAACACGAGACGCAAATGAGCGCAACCAAAGCGATCAGTTTTTTCATGGCAACACGCTATCACTTTCCCGATTTGTGGCTTTGCGAGATGCTATCGACGCTTCCATCCCGCAGTTTTCTGGGAAGGATCTGGCTACCCCCCTAAAAGTGGCAAGTGTTGAATCTGCGGTAGTTGTTGAGGGCCTCAAAGTGCATGTGCCTGATTCCGGGGCGGTTGCGGGCAGGATTGGTGGAGTATTACCTTCTTCCACAGAGTGGCGCAGCGAAAAACATGCACGCTTCACGTCGCCGCGCTCTGAAACTGGGTCTTCATGGTGAGCACAAGACCCCCGTCGTGGGAATGCTGGACCGCGACACCCGCCAGGTCCGGGCGAAGGTGATCCCCAATGTGAAGCGCGAAACCCTGCTAAATGAAATCCTGAATCAAATTGAGCGCAAGAGCACCATCTATACCGATCAGGCCGCAAACTATGACGCGCTGAAAGTTCGGGATTTTGTGCATGAGACTGTTACTCATGTCGAAGAGTACGTTCGGGGCGAGGTTCACACTCAGGGCATCGAAAACTTCTGGAGCCTCCTGAAGCGCGGGCTAAAAGGAACCTACGTTGCGGTAGAACCCTACCACCTGGATCGCTACGTAGCAGAGCAGGTCTTTCGATTTAACAATCGCGCGACCAAAGAGAATCCGCTGGACGACGCAGATCGTTTCTTAGTAGCGCTGTCGCAGGTTGCGAACAAGCGCCTGACCTACGCGGAACTGTAGAAATGGACGCCACCTGAAGGATGGCTACATTAAAACTTGTGTCTTGCACTTGGACACACTCCATGCGATGATTCGCGTGGATGTGTCGTATTGGAGAGACCCCGCCGGCCAGCGGGGTTTTCTACTTCAATGAATAATCCTCTCTTCCATGGCGCTCACTTAAAGATCGAGCGGGCCAACAAGCACATCCGTGATTTGGGCGAATTGACTAACAGATTGAACCAAATCCGCTCCCACACTATTCGCGTTGAAACTAATCCTGACACCGGCTATGACTCCTTGCAGTTCCTGCCTGCTAAGCCCATTCCAGGAGAATTCATGTGCATCGTTGGAGATGCCCTGCATAACCTTCAGACCGCTCTCGATTTTGTCGCTAATGACATTGAATTGAACACTACAGGTAAACGGACGAAGCACACGAAATTTCCGGTAGCAGACACTCGGGATGAACTTGTAGCTGCCATCAAGGGCGGATTCATACATAAGGCCCCGAAGGGGATCGTGGACTTCATCGTGGATGTCATACAACCCTACGAGACTGGGGATGGAAAACCCATCTGGGCCCTGCACGCCCTCGACATCGAGGACAAGCACCGGCTCCTTATTCCCCATCTGCAATTTCAATGGGTTCGCCACATTCGCTATAAAGACGAGACTGGCAGGGAGTTTGAGTTCCCCGAGTGGGCCGCTACCGGAGAGTACCAACCCAAGTATTCCACCGGGAAAAAGAAGGTTCAGGTCACAGACAACGGCCACGCGTCCATTGGCGTAGTTTTCGCCCACGGACTTCCCTTGAGCGGCAAGCATATCGTCCCAACGCTGCGCAATCTCGCGGTATTCATTTACCGCACCGTCTTCTCCATTGAGAAGAAGTTCTTTGGCTCTTAGTTTCTCTGCATCCACTCATCTCCAATCCGAAAATTCGGCTAATGCTTACCTGCCTGCCCTGTCACGGTGTTTTGATTCTCCCGCAATACGATGGGTTACGCAAGTATATTATTGCCGTGGCAAGTTATTGGAAGTACAGGGAATAGGGAGTAGCCAGTAGGGAGTAGAAAGGCGTTCGGTGCAGGTCGTAGCAGAATTCTTTGTTGAGGAGCGAGGGGTAGGTGCAGCGCGCTCCGGCCAGGGTTAGGTGTTTGCAGCGAGTTACGGACATTTGGTGGATCCTTTCTGTGTGGCCTGCAGCTGGCAGCTAGAAACGGCCGGTGGCCTGTGGCCTGTAGCCAGTAGCCTGTGAAAACAGGAGCCGAAAAAGGAAAAGCCCCGCCGGGATGACGAGGCTTTTTTCTTTTTCTACTCTATATATTCAGAATACCAAGTTTGAATGAAAGTAGTGCCAACAATATTGGGGTCGTTTGGCTTGTAAGTGGTTAGTTATGATGGATCATTACGTTCGAGTTTGGGTGTTTCTCTTGACAGATTTTCCACATTTGGGGGGTTTGGTGGGAAAGCGGCTCGTTAACGGCTGCCGAGGGCTGAGGTGACAGCTAGCGGAAGGTGGTCGGCTGAAGGCTCGCGGATCCTAAGTGGGGCATGGAGCTTTCCCGCGATGGTCTGGATAAGTTACTTCAGCTCGCGCGAAGTTTGAAGTTGATGGACTCTCGGGCCGCCGGAGGCGTTAGCTTCTTGCTGTGGGGTGAACCTGGCCTTCCGAACGGCTGGGGGTGGCTTTTGCCTTTGCTCCTGGTTTTGTGATCGCTTCGGCCGATCTCAAGCCTCATCCGCTAATCCGCGGTGCCAGATCTTCGGGGAATCAGGAATACGTGGCGCAAAGCAAAAGTGGGGAGCAGCTATGCTGCTCCCCACGTCATGCTTTTTCGTTGGCTATTGCCCGTTCCCGGTTTCAGGCGACCATTTCGAGCGCGCGGACCCTTTCCTTGCGCACGGTCAGCTTCTCGACCAGGTCGGTGCGGACTTCATAGCCGCGGCCTGGCGTAGTAGGCACGGTGATTTCGCCGGTTTTTGAGACTTCGACTTCCGGTTCAATGATGTCCTCACGCCAGTAGCGCTTCGAGGCCGAAACGTCGCCGGGCAGGGAGAAGTCATCGAGCGACGAGAGCGCGATGTTATGGGCGCGCCCGATGCCGGTTTCGAGCATGCCGCCGCACCACACCGGCACGCCGCGTTCCTGCGCCGCGTTGTGCACGGCGATGGCCTCGCTGAAGCCGCCTACGCGGCCGCACTTGATGTTGATGATCCGGCAGGACTCCATCTCGATGGCGGCGAGCGCGTCGCGCCGGTTGCGGATCGACTCATCGAGGCAGATCGGGCGTTTCCAGCCGCTTCTGCAGCAGGGAGTGGAAGTAGAAGTCGTCGGCCCAGAGGGGCTGCTCGATCATGAGCAGGTTGAACTCGTCGAAGGTAATAATGTGGTCGGAGTCGTTGAGACGGTAAGCGGAGTTGGCGTCAACGCTGAGCTGAATCGCGGGCCAGCGGTTGCGCACCGCTTCCAGCACGTGCACATCCCAGCCTGGCTTGATCTTCAGCTTGATGCGCTGGTAGCCGGCGTTCACTTCCTTTTCCACCTCGGCCAACTGTGCTTCAAGCGAGGGCTGAATGCCGATGGAAACGCCGCAGTCGATGGTCTCGCGTGTGCCGCCCAGCAGCTCGGCGAGGGGAATGCCCTTCATCTGGGCTTCGAGATCCCAGACAGCATTTTCGAGCGCTGCCTTGGCCATGCGATGGCCGCGCACCTGGCGGAAAGATGCCGGGGCACTTGCCGCCGTGCTCCGGATCGGCGGCCGCAAGCAGGGGCGCCAGCTCCTGCTGCATCACCATCCACGCTGTGTCGATGGTTTCGTCGGAGAAGAAGGGGTGCTCTCCGGCGACGCACTCTCCCCAGCCGATGAGGCCTTCGCCGCGCAGCTCCACGAGGAGAATGCGGCGCTCGGTGGTGGTTCCAAAACTGGTTTGAAACGGTTTAACGAGGGGAAGGCGTAGTTCGCGCAGGAAGATGGCATCGATTCTCATAGAACTCCGAGGTTTTCCAGTCTTGCGAGTTCGAAAGCGCCGTTACCTTCAGCATCAACACGGAACCCAACAACCGCCAGGCCGCGAGCGAAAGCATCCAGGAAGCGGCGGCGATTTTCTGCCTGCACCGCCATGGCCTGGGAGACACCCTCGGCTGAAGCTTTCCACTGGCTCACAGCTTTCGGGACCACGATTGTCTCCTGAATTTCCGGCGGCTTGTATGGGGACCCACTGAGAACAGCCTTCACACGCTCCGAATCCATCCACCACTCGGCGTGGAGACGGTCCGTGGGAAGCCCACCCTGCAGACGAGATGAGGATACACCATAAAAATTTGGTGTATAGGCCCGGACGATGACGCCGAGCTTGTGGATATTGAGGAAAGCGTTTTTGATCTCGAGGGGATCGAAGGTCCACTCCATAAGCGAAATGCCGCGGGTGAGGGCTTCATCTCGTTGATAAAGTTTGAGTCTGCGGCCGATTCCGGCGTTGCGGTATTTGGGAGTTACGGCGAGCATGTGAGAGTGCAGGTAGGGTTTGGGCCGGTCACTGTTACTCTTTCCGGGTTTGATTCCTGGCAAAGACATGGCGAAACCCACCATTTCCTGGCCTTCTTGCCGGGTTTCTAAGGCGCCGATGACCTGGCCGCCGATCCGTTGCGCGACGACAAACATCCGCCGTGGGATCACATCGCCGTCGTTATAGCCCCAGGTTTCCACCTGCAGGCGGACGCAGGCGTCCATCTCGTCGAAGCCCTGGCAGTTGCGCAGGACGACCTGGGTGCCGGCCGGGGTCTGGATGGTGGCGGGGCTCACGGTTTTTGCTCCGATTCGGTGGCCTTACTGTGCGCCCAGAGGGCCTCGAGTTCGGCTGGGGAGAGATCTTCCAGGGGTCGGCCGGCGCAGGATTCCATGGCGGCAAAGCGGCGGCGGAATTTCGCGTTGGCATCGCGGAGTGCCAGCTCCGGATCGATCTTCAGGTGACGGGCGAGGTTTGCCACGGTAAACAGAAGATCACCCAGCTCTTCTCCGGCGGCACTTAGGTCATTTTTAGCGACTTCGGTTTCCAGTTCTCCACACTCTTCCCTCAGTTTTTCCACAACCCCGTGAACGTCGGGCCAGTCGAAGCCGGCTTTGGCGGCTTTGGAGCCAATTTTGCCGGCTTCGCTGAGGGCGGGCATGGCGCGGGAGACGGAATCGAGGCGACTCTCGTGTGGCTGAGATTGCTTCTCTAACTGCTTGATCTGGTCCCAGTTCCGCAGGACCTCATTGGCGCCGAGGCCGTGAGTCTCCAGGCCCTCTGCGCGATTCCCTGCCGCTGCGGAGGCTTCTTCGCCGAAGACGTGCGGGTGACGGCGGATGAGCTTGCGGTTGAGGCCTGCGATGACGTCGGCGATGCCAAAGTGCCCGGCTTCCTGGGCCATCTCGGCGTAGAAGAGGACCTGGAGGAGGAGGTCGCCGAGTTCGTCGGCCAGGTCGGCCCAGTGCTCGCGCTCGATCGCGTCGAGGACCTCGTAGGTCTCCTCCAGGGTGTACTTCCGGATGCGAGGCGAAGGTCTGTTCGCGGTCCCAGGGGCAGCCGCCGGGTGCCCGCAGCCGAGCCATGATGGCGACGGCTTCTGCGAACAGATCGCCGACTCGCGCATCAGCCCCACTGCATGAATCCGGCACGCGCAAATCGCCGCGCTCAGGAACGGCGCTGGTTGGGGCTGCGTCCTGCTTTGCGGGCATGGTCTTACTTTACAACGGGGCGAGGAAGGACGGTCAGGACCCCCTGGCAGCAAGAACGTTCATGGCCTCGGACGTCAGTTCCGCTCTTTTCAGGAAATACGACAGCGCGGCAAGATCCCGTCGGGAACAACTTCTACAATTACGACGAGGACGGGAGGCTCTGTGCCGTGCAGCCCGTTTCCGGCGGCAGCTCATACGGCTACCTCTACGATGCGGACGGGAACCGCGTCGCGAAAGGAACGGTCACCCCGAGTTCCAGCCCGCTGACCACCCCCATCTCCTGCGATCCCGGAGTCAACGGCTTTACGCTAACCGAAACCTATATACTCGGGCTCGGCGGACGGCAGATGACCACTCTCGGCCCGACCGGCAAACCAGTGAGAAATCATGTTTATGCCGGCAGCCAGCTGATCGGCACCTACGACAGCGTCGGCCTGCACTTCCAGGTCATCGACCCGCTGGGTACGCGGCACGTGCAGACCAACTCCATCGCCTGGCCGGAAGAACAGTTCACCAACCTTCCCTTTCGCGATGGCATGACTGCGTCGCCCGCTCCCAACCCGCCACCAGACACCGCCGAGGATTCCACGCCACTTCATTTCACCGGCAAAGAACGAGACGCCGAGAGTGGGAACGACTACTTCGGGGCAAGGTATTACGCGTCTACAATGGGTCGCTTCACTTCACCTGATCCGTCGCAGTTGTATTTTGCGGATCCGAGCAATCCACAGAGCCTAAACCTCTACAACTATGTACAGAACAATCCGTGGACATGATCCGACTACCTGCAGCGTGTTCGGGGCGAGAAGCTACGATTACGACCAGGAATACAGGAAGAACCTCAGCGGCTCGAACGGTCATTAATCGCCTCGGATGTGGACGTTAATTCCCGGACTCGAGCGAAACGCGAACTCGATCTGCTTTTAGATTACGGATTCAACGCGGTCTACGCAAACTGTACCAGTGGACGGACAAGCGCCGCCATATCCCGGTGTAATGCCAGATTTCATCGGAAGCAGATCCCTGGCGTGCGCGAGAACATCGGCAGCTTCCTTCTCTTCCCACCTCACCGTCCCGGCCCATACAGCTTTTCAATACCCGATATTGCGGTCCCGGTGGGGCAGGCAACAGAACAGGATTTCTGGATGCCGCCTGCAAGGCTCACGACGCCTGTTACAAGGCGGCAGGGATCGATACGTCCTACAACGTGAGCAGCAGTGGATCGGTGTTCAACGGAACATTACAACAAGCTGCCGCTGCCAAAGCATGCAACCAAGCTTTATACAACGCTGCGCGGATTAACAATGGCGCTCCCGGGTCGGCCGCCGTTCAAAAGTGGTTGACTACCGGCGACAACTTGACGCCGTTCGGTTGTGTTCTTCGTCCGGGAACGGAGGCAATCCCATGGTGAGTGATCAACGACCTGCGTTATGGAAAGGGGTATTTATTGCCGCGTTTGCGGGATTGTTGATCACAGTAGTGGCGCTGATGGCATGGCTGTTATTTGCCCTCCTGGCCTCTGGGTCGCCACTGCCTCGAATTGTTGTGCTCCGGGCATGGTTGCTTGCGTTGATGGTGATTGCCCTCGTGGCCTATTTCAGGTGGCCTTGGATTGCCGCCATCGTGGGCTGGCTTGACATGGCTCTAATCTTGAGCAAGACATTCGCCTGGGAGGGGCTCGGGCTAAGCAGCTTTATATATCAGTTTTCATTCGACATTTTATTCTTTGCCGCCGCACAAATTGGTCTTGTGTCCTTCTTACGTTGGCGGCGGCTGTCTAGACTACATCCCCAACAAATCGTTTAGACGCTTTTTCACCTACAAACAACGTGATCAGACATCGTGCTACAGCTACTTCGAGCTAATAACCTTGCTCCAGTTCCATTGGAGAGTCGCTGATGAGGTTATATAGCTTGACCGGGACATCGCCGAAGTTCGACGGCGCAGGGATCAGGCCCCGCTCGATCTCATCGTTGATTACATCGCGCCTTTCCAGCAGCCACCGATCCAACTCCTCCTGGGTATCCAACAGGCGAAGGAGTACTTCTTCAGGGCTGCTGGAGCCGCTTACTTCCATTTGGCGCTGGAGTCGCGCCTGGAACTTGGGTCGCGAATTTCGATGTTCATCGCCGCTCCTGCAGCTCGTATGATGGTACGGATCAGTGTCTTCTGGAAATGTCCGCTGGAGTCGACCTATCTGAATGACTGTCACGGGGGCACTGGGGAGAGAGGTGGCCAGGACAGGTTTACAGTTGTACCGGAGAAATCCACCTGACTATCGTCGTCTCCATCTTTACTGTCCTGCTGGGCCTGGCTTTCGGCAGCTTCCTGAACGTCTGCATTTCGCGGCTGCCTCGGCATGAGTCGATCGTGCGTCCGCGATCCCGGTGCCCGCGCTGCGGTGCGCCGATTGGGGCTCTCGACAATGTTCCGATTCTGAGCTGGATTTTGCTGCGCGCTCGCTGCCGGCATTGCCGCGCACCCATTGCCTGGCGCTATCCGGCGGTGGAGTTGGCCACGGCGGCGTTGTTCTTGCTGAGCCTTCTGCGGTTTGGCCTCTCGCCGGAAGGCGGCGGCGCCGTAGTGCTGAGTTTTCTGCTGCTGGGGCTGGCGGTGATGGACGCGGAGACGCTGCGGCTGCCCGATGCGTTCACGCTGCCGGGAATTGCGCTCGGGATTCTGTTCGCGTTTTCGAAGCCGGTGACCGCGATGAGCTACCGGCTGGAGAATGCCGGCCTCGCGATCCTGTGGGCGTTTGTAGCGTCCGCGTTGCTGCTGCTGATCCGGTGGATTTACCGGCTGGTGCGGCATCGCGAGGGCCTGGGTTTGGGCGATGTCAAACTCATCGCGCTGATTGCCGCGTGGCTTGGCCCCGCGCCCACGCTGCTGACGCTGATCGTGGGCTGCGTGGCTGCGGCGATCTTCGGAGTCGTGTCGGTGGCTTTTTCGCGCGGCATCACGGAAGTTGGGCACCGCTCGCCTGCCGTTTGGGTCGTTTCTTTGCGGGGCGGCTATCTATACGCTTTTTGCTGGGGAACCGATCATCGCGTGGTATTTGCGGTTTTACGGCATCGGGCGATGACGGATCCGGAGGTCCCGAATCAGAACGTGACAACCGGGAGACCAGGGATGGTCTGGAAGTGACGCACGTTGAGAGTCGCCACACTGAATCCAAGGTGCAGAGCAGTAACTCCGATCGTGAGGTCCTCGAAGGGAATCACGACGCCGAGCGAGGCCTGCTGGCCCTCGATGCGCCCGAGGGCGCGCGCGATTTCGATGGTTAGGGAATAAACCGGAAGATCGCTGCATAGCCGGTCAATGAAGGCCAGACGCCGATACCTGCTCTCGTCAGTGATGGCCCGATAGGCACCATGCATCAGTTCGGCAACCGTGACGACCGAGAGACCGATATCGACCTCTCCGCGCTCGTTCCTGATCTGTTCAAGGATCTGCCGGACCGAGTTGCCTCGCGTTCGGCGCTGATGATGACGCTGGAGTCGAGAATCAGTCCCACGCTGGCGGATTCCAGGGCTTGCGATTCCTGATGACCTCTTCCACATCGGCAGCAAAGTCGGGATCGAGGACGGGAGCCTCGCCGGTCTCGTCCTCATGGCGCTTTGCCAATGCGATGCACTCGGAGATCGATCGCCGAGCGGACTCCGCCGTGCGAAGAACCGCTGGCGGATGGCCGCCGCTCTCGATAACCACCTCAACGCCAGCGCGAACGCGAGCGAGCAGCTCCGCGAAATCACGCGCAGCTTCGGCCTCAGAGATGCGGATAGTTGCCATATTCAGGATGATACGCCCGAGTCGAGCTCGCGCAGACTCGCCTCATTCGGCGGCGCCGATGAGGCCGCGGCATTCGCCGAAGCCGATGCGCGGATGGCCTTCGCGTTCGCACCAGGCGCGGAGGATCACTTCGTCGCCGTCTTCGAGGAATTTCCTCTGTTCGCCGTTTGGCAGCGGGAGTGGTTCCGCGCCGCGCTTCGTCCGCTCGAGGAGCGAGCCTACGGATTCGGGCGTCGGACCGGAGACAGTGCCGGTGGCCAGCAGGTCGCCGGGGCGGAGATTGCAGCCGTTGCTGGTGTGGTGCGCGACCATTTGTGACAGTGTCCAGTACAAATCTTTCAGGTTGCCGCGGCTGATGCGCAGCGGGCGGCTGGCCGGCTGCGCGCATCTTCGCGGTGGCGAGCCAGACTTCGAGCTGGATGTCGAAGCCGCCGTGCTCCTGATCGTGTTGTGAGGTCAAATACGGCAGCGGCTGAGGATCGCCTTCGGGCCTCGTGGACGCCGGGAATGCGGTAGGGGGCGAGCGCTTCGAGGGTGACGACCCAGGGCGAGATCGTCGTGGCGAAGCTCTTGCCGAGGAAGGGACCCAGCGGCTGGTACTCCCACGCCTGGATGTCGCGCGCCGACCAGTCATTGACGAGGCACAGGCCGAAGATGTGCTGCTCGGCGTGCTCGATCAGGAGTCGGTGAACCCAGTTCGTTGCCCTGGCCGATGTAGAAGCCGACCTCCAGCTCGTAGTCGAGCATGCGGCTGGGTCCGAAGGCGGGCTCCGCTGCATCGGGCGCCTTGGTCTGACCGCTCGGCCTCTTCACTTCGGTTCCGCTGACGACAATCGACGACGCGCGGCCGTGATAGCCGATGGGCACCCACTTGTAGTTCGGGAGCAGCGGGGTATCCGGGCGGAACAGGCGGCCGACATTGGTGGCGTGGTGGATGGAGGCGTAGAAGTCGGTGTAGTCGCCGATGCCGCCGACGCCAAAGGGCGGCAGCATCCGCACATCTTTCTGCGGAATCAGGTGGGGCGCAACGCGGTCGCGATACGACCCGTCGCTCAGCAGCTCGGCCGCACGGCGGCGAATCTCGCCTGCTCGCCAGGTTTCACAATGCCCCAATCCGCGCGGCCCGAGGCCGAGGGTTTGCGACGCATTCAGCAGTCCGGCATTGCCGCATCCGGGGAGGTTGAGCAGCCGATCGCCGATGGCGAGGCAGGTGTGGCGGCGCTGGCGGTCATCTTCATAGAGCCCGAAGGGCAGATTCTCCAGCGGAAAATCCGTGTCCGGATCCTGCGCCGACTCCACCCAGCATGGTTTGCGCTCGCCCCTCAAAGCCATCGCATCGACTTTACATCGTCCACAGGCTCGGTGAAGGAACAGGAGCCGAAGCTGATGGCGAACTCGCTGCGCGCCTGCTCCAGCTGGTCGGTGGTGAGCACGTTGTCGTGCCAGCGGATCACGTCATCGTCGGCGCGAAAGGCGGCGGGGTCTTCTTCTTTCAGCGTCTTCATGAGTGACTGCTCATCCGCGCCGAAGAACGCGATCGAGCCCGACAGGAAGAGATTTACGAAGCCGTGCATTTTGGCTCGCTCGCCGCCCGGTTCGAGCTCGCGCATGCCGCGTACTGCGTGATGCAACCCCGCGGTTGCCTTCCACGCGACGCGTTCTCGCGCACAGGCAATGAGAAAGTGCGCGACGACTTCGGGACTGGGCACCGATTGCGGCGTTACGCCACCCATGCGGATCTTGGCTCGCGCGCCATATTCGCCGAGGACGGGAAGTACGTCGACGGCTTTCTCCGGGGGAAACTCCAGGTAGCGCGCACGGGCCGCGGGCAGGCGCTCCAGGGTTTCCTTTGCTGCGCGTGCGTCGGCGGCCTTCGTTTCGAGGCTGCCGATGAAAACAGCTCCCTGCTGGAAGTCTTCGATGGCCTGCACGTCCTGGGCGGTCTGGCCAGCGCAGACGATGCTGATGGTCCACGGCGCTTCCTGCTCGCTGCAGCAGACGGCTTCGAAGGCGGTGGAGAATTCCTGGAGGCGAGTGGCGGGGACGAGGAAAGCTCCCAGTATGGGGGAGTAGTCGCCGTCGAGATACTTCTGGTAATTTTTGACGGCGCTTTCCATGCCGAGCGCTGCGGGCGGAAAGAGGCCGGCGTAGTCGACGATGCGATCCAGCAATACTTCGGCAGCACTCATATCCAGGATCCTCTGGCTGGCTTTTCGCTAACCGCTCTTCGGCTGACTGCTCTTTAGCTGACTGCTCTTAAGCCGACCGCTTTTAAGCTAACCGCTTTTTAGCTGACCTTGAAGTGCTTCTTCAATCCCTGCCAGCACTCGTAATATTCATGCTGCAGGATCTTCGCCTCGAGCGCGAACTTTGTCGGACGCACGGGCAGCCCGGTCTCCCACATGAACGCGAGCGTGTTGTCGAGCTTCACCGGCTTCAGCTCCGCTTTGCTGGCCTTCTCCCACGTCTCGGCGTCGGGGCCGTGGCCGCTCATGCAGTTGTGCAGGCTCGCGCCGCCGGGCAGGAAGCCTTCGGCCTTGGCATCGTATTCGCCGAAAACCAGGCCCATAAACTCATTCATCATGTTGCGATGAAACCATGGCGGACGGAAAGTGTGTTCGGCGACCAGCCAGCGCGGCGGAAAAATCGCGAAGTCGACGTTGGCCGTTCCCGGCATGACGGAGGGCGAGGTCATCACGGTGTAGATGGAGGGGTCGGGGTGGTCGAAGCTGACGGTGTTGATGCAGTTGAAGCGGGCGAGATCGTACTTATAGGGCGCGTAATTGCCGTGCCAGGCGACGACGTCGAGCGGCGAGTGATCGATCTCCGCCTCCCACAGGCGGCCGAGGAACTTGCCGATGATGCGGAAGTCGCCATCTTCGTCCTCATACGCGGCCACTGGTGTGAGAAAATCGCGCGGATTAGCGAGACCGTTGGCGCCGATTGCGCCCAACTCCGGCAGGCGGAAGGTAAGGCCGTAGTTTTCGCAGATGTAGCCGCGCGAGGGGCCGTCCATGACGACGCGGATCTTCATGCCGCGCGGGACGACGCCAATTTCGCCGGGCGCGAGATCGAGAATTCCGAGCTCGGTGTGCACGGCGAGCTTGCCCTGCTGCGGAATGAGCATCATTTCGCCGTCGGCGTTGTAGAAATAGCGGCCCTGCATGGGCGCGTTCGCGGCGTAGAGGTGCAGGCCCACGCCGATCTGCATGGCCGGGTCGCCCGAGCCACCCATGGTGACAATGCCGTCGACGAAGTCGGTCTTTTTGTCCGGCATGGGGATTGGATTCCAGCGCATCTGGTTCGGTGGCGTGGGAATTTCATTGAAGGGCCCGCTGCGGAAGAGGCTCGACGCGGAGTCGGCCGGCAATTCATGGAAGGGCTTGTGGGTCACCGAGGGGCGGATGCGGTAGGTCCATGTGCGGCGGTTGGTGGCGCGGGGCGCGGTAAAGGCGGTGCCGCTCAGCTGCTCGGTGTAGAGGCCGAGGGGCGCTTTCTGCGGCGAGTTCTGCCCTTCGGGCAGCGCGCCCTTCACCGCCTCGGTGGCAAATTCATTTCCAAATCCCGATTGATACCTGAGCTCACTTTGAGCCATTCCCTGCTCCTCCGTCGACCCTCGCAAAAACCTTATACGCTACCCGGGCGACGGGAGGGTTGGCAAATCTGGCTTTCGCAGATTCCCTGGTTAGCGTGCTGTCCCTGAAGTTCCTGGAGCAATTCGAAACAGTCCTCAGGGGCTAAAGCCCGAATCATTTTGCAGCGGTTGCGGCACGACCAAGGTCGTGCCCTGATACAAAAGCGGTTCGTCCGGCCTTTTTTCCGCAGGCTGTGAAGTCATGCCCTGACACAGGACCAAATGGCAGTTCTTTAACGAACTTCGGGGACAGGGCACTAGCGGCTGCTGGCTACCGGCTGCTTTTTCCTAGGTTCGCGCGTTTCTTCTTCCATCAGCCAGCGGCGCAGCGCAAGAATGTCATTGGCGCGGGCGATGCCGACGGGTTTATGGGGGCCGGTGGTGTCGCTGACCACGACGACGTTTTCGGTGTTCTTGCGCAGCATCTCGCGGTGGACCTGGTCGACGAGATCGCCGGGGGTGGCGCGGACATAGTCCTGGCGGGCAAGGTCGCGCATTTTGAGTGGATGGTCGGCGGAGTCGTTGCGCAGCAGATCGTGCGGCTCGACGATGCCGATGAGGGCTCCGGCTGCATCGACGACGGGCATGAACGAGGCGTCGCCGGGGACGAAGGACTCGAGGACGGTGCGGAGTTCGTCGTCCGCTTTGAAGACGGTGAACTGTTTGCGCATGACCTGGCCAATGCGCGCGCGCATGAGCACCGGGGCGGAGTAGTCCTGGAGGACGATGAGGCCACGCTTGACCAGCTTGACGGTCATGATGGATTCGCGGCTGCACAGGCGGACGAGGGCGTCGGAAACCATGACGCAGACGATGAGCGGCAGCAGCGCGTTGGGATTGTGGCTGAGTTCGAAGAGAAACACGATGCTTGTGAAAGGCGCGCGGGCGATGCCTCCGAAGACTGCGGCCATGGCTACCAACGCGTAGAAGGCGGGATCGCTGACGAGCGAGGGAAAGAGGTGATGCGCGCCGATGGCGAACGTCGCGCCCAGGCCGCCGCCGACAACCAGTGACGGGGCGAAGACGCCGCCGGTGGTTCCGGAGCCGAGCGAGATGACGAGCGCCCAGAATTTTGCAATTGAGATGCCGACCAGATGACCGGCTGTGAGCCGGTCGTTGAGCATATCGCGGATAGTGTCGTAGCTGGTGCCCAGCACCTGCGGATAGAAATACGCAATGCCGCCGAGGATGAACGCGCCGATGACGGGCGACCAGATGAGGCGGCCTTTGATGGGGAGATCGTCGAAGAAATCTTCGAGCCAGGCGAGGACGCGGATCATGATGACGCCGACCACGCCCATCAGCAAACCCAGGACGGCGAAGAGCCACAGCTCATTCATGCTGGTGAGGCGGAAGGCGGGGGTGGGAAACAACGGCGCCCATCCTGCAAAGTGGATGCGTACGCCGGTGGCGACCGCTGCAGCGAAGGCCACGGGAATGAAGGACCGCGCGCGCAACTCGAAGAGCAGGAGCTCAACGGCGACCAGGATTCCGGCCAGCGGCGCGGTGAAAGTGGCGGCCATGCCGGCCGCAGCGCCCGCAGCCAGCAAAACGCGGCGGTAGTAGGGACTGAGGCCGATGGCCTGGCCGAAGAGCGATCCGATGGCTGCGCCGGTCTGGATGATGGGGCCTTCGGCGCCGAACGGGCCGCCGGTGCCGATGGCAAAGGCGGTTGCCAGGGGCTTGAGGATGGCGACGCGGATGCGCATGCGGCTCTTGCCGAAGAGCACCGATTCCATCGCCTCGGGAATGCCGTGACCTTTCAGCGTCGGCTCCCAGAAGTGAATCATGATGCCGACCAGCAGACCGCCCAGCGGCGGGATGAGGATCACCCACAAGCCGAGGTGGTTATGCGCGGGATTGGTGATGGCGAAGGAAAATTTGCCGTAGAAGAAGATGTTGGTGAAGAGATAAATCAGCTCCAGCAGCGCCTGCGCCACCAGACCCGCGACCAGGCCCACACCCAGCGCGTAGAGGCAGATGCGGATGACCTCCGGCTCCAGCGCTACGCCAAACTGACCCTTGCGGCTGGAATGCGCCTCCGGAGTCGCCGCCATCTCGGGGATTGGAAATTCAGCCATTACTCACGCTCCTTTCGCGACGCCTTGAGCTTTGGGCGCGCGGCCGAGAGCTTTTTCTGTTCATGCGGCCTGGTCAGGAATCCTGCCTGGACGCGCCGCACCTCGTCACGGTGCAGATGGGTGAGGGTGGAAAGAATCTCTTCGCCGCGCGGCGTCAGCGACACGACTACCTGGCGGCGGTCTTTCCTGCCCGCTCGCCTTCGCACCAGGCCGCTGTCGACGGCGCGTTCCACCAGGCCCACCACGGAGTTGTTGCGCTCCTGCAGAAACTCCGCGAGATCGGAAATCGTGGCCTTGCCGTTCGCGGTAAATCCGGCGATGCCGAGCATGAGCTGGTGCTGCTGGGGGGTAACGCCGCAGGCCCGCGCGGCCTTCTCGCTGAAGCGCAGGAAGCGGCGCAGGTTATAGCGGAACCAGGCCAGGTCCCGCATCATTTCCTGTTCTTTTTGTTTTTTCATGCGCCCGCTGTGTAGTTTAGATCGTACTGCGATCTATGTTACATCGCATTGCGATCTTTTGCACGGCGCGGACCGCGCCCGGCAAGGAAGCCCCTGGTTGCGGAAGCGAAATTAGAAAAAGAGAACGCTACTTCGGCATGCCCACGACCACCCACTTCGCAAACACAGCGACCTGCGCGGCCGGCCACGCTCCGTCGCAGGGCATGGTTCCTGCCTGCAGGTGCTGCAGTATGGGCATGGCATGCTTGCTCACGTCTTCGTACGACCACAGATCGAAGGCGCCCACCATCGCCTCGCGATCCATGGGCCGGAACAGCTTCTTAATGTCGTGCTCGAAACTGGGCATTTCTCCGGGATCCGATTGCTCAGCTGTCATCCTGCATTCCTCCTGCAGTTCACTTGTCCGCCAACGACGATACCGGAATGATATCCCGGCGAACGCGGTTTCCGGGCCCTTGCCGGCGGTACTCTGAAATGAGGATGCGCGTACTCATCTCCGGCGCTGGAGTTGCCGGCCCCACTCTCGCCTTCTGGCTGCTGCGCCACGGGTTCACGCCGACCCTGGTCGAATCGGCTCCGCAGCTGCGCACCGGGGGCTACGTTATCGACTTCTGGGGAGCGGGCTTCGAAGTCGCTAATCGCATGGGTTTGCTGCCGCAGATCCGGCCGCGCGGCTACATTGTGCGCGAGCTGCGCGCGGTCAACGGCGCTGGCGCTACTATCGCCAGCGTTCCCACTGCATCGTTTTTCGAAGTCAGCCGCGGTGGCTTCATCAGCATCCCGCGCGGCGACCTGGCAGCGGCTATTTACCAGTCGCTCGATAGCAAAGTCGAAACTATTTTCGGCGATCGCATCGCCCACATCGAAAACGCGGGCGACGGCGTCAACGTCTCGTTTGAGCACACACCAACCCGCGGCTTCGACCTGGTCGTCGGCGCGGACGGCCTGCACTCCGGCGTGCGCCGCATCGTCTTCGGTGAAGAGGCCCGGCTTCGAGAAGTATCTGGGCTATAAGGTTGCGGCCTTCGCTGTACCCGGCTACACACCCCGCGACGAGCTCGTGTACGTGATGTACACGCAGGTGGACCGCCAGATGGCGCGTTTTGCCATGCGCGACGGCAGCACCATGTTCCTTCTCATCTTCCGCGATGACGACCCCGCTATCCCTTCGACCCTCGGCGAACAGAAAGCTCTGCTGCGGACGCGCTTTGCGGGAGGCAAATGGGAGTGTCCGCAGATCCTCGAGGCGCTGGACAACTGCAGCGAGCTCTACTTCGATCGAGTCAGCCAGATCCACATGGGCCCGGCCCCGGGTTCCTGGTCGCGCGGCCGCGTGACCCTGGTGGGCGACGCGGCTTTCTGCGTCTCATTCCTGGCCGGCCAGGGAACCGCGCTTGCCATGGTCGCCGCTTACATCCTCGCTTCGGAACTCCGCCGCTCGGGCGGAGACTACGCCCGCGCCTTCGCCCGGTACCAGCAGCGCTTTGGGCCCTTCGTTCTGGCCAAACAGAAATCGGCCACCAGGATGGCTGGCTTTTTCGCCCCGCGGTCGTCGCTGGCGCTCTTTCTCCGCAATTCCGCTATGAACCTGATGGGGCGCCCCTGGCTGGTCAAGCTGGCCCTCGGGCGTAGTCTTATCGACCGGATCGACCTCTCCGATGACTGACCGGCAACCACCGGTTCACTCGCTCAAGCTACAATCCAAGCGGCAAACGACTGCATCGCAGCTATTTTCTCCGCCATCGAATTCCGCAGCACAGGGAGAAACGAATTATGCAAATGACCGGCAACACCATCCTTATTACCGGCGGCAGCTCCGGCATCGGACGCGCGCTCGCGGAGGCCTTTCACAAGCTGGGCAATCACGTGATCGTGACCGGACGGCGCAAGGCGCTGCTGGACGAACTGATCGCCGCCAATCCCGGGATGAGCGCCTCGGTGCTCGACGTACAGAACATCAGCACGCTGCGCGCTTTTGCGGCCTCGACCCTGCACCAGTACCCGAAGCTCAACGTGCTGATCAACAACGCCGGCATCATGAAGCCGGAAAATCTCACCGACGGATCGGATAACGCCGCCACCATCGACTCCACTATTGCCACCAACCTGACGGCGCCGCTGCACCTGACGGCCGCGCTGCTGCCCCACTTCAAAAAACAGGCTCACTCGACGGTGATGACGGTAACTTCGGGGCTGGCGTTCATGCCTCTGGCGCTGACGCCAACGTACTGCGCCACCAAAGCGGCCATCCACTCGTGGACGCAGTCGCTGCGCTATCAGCTGCGCAACACCGACGTGGAGGTGCTGGAGCTGGCACCGCCGTACGTGCAGACCGAGCTGATGGGACAGCAGCAAACCCAGGACCCGCGCGCGATGCCGCTGGCGGACTTCATCGCCGAAGTTATGGAGATTCTCAAAACGCAGGCGAACGCGAAGGAGATCCTGGTCCAGCGCGTTTACCCGCTGCGCTTTGCTGCAGAAAAAGGCCAGGCTGGATACGAGGAGTTTTTCAAGACGCTGAACGACTCCATGCACTGAGTCCTGCGACCATGCTTGCTGGCACGCCAGTCACGCTTCGGACACGCTTTCGCACGGTGCCCGGAGCAGCCTTGTTTATTTGCGCCGGGTTCCTTTGCGCTGGTTGCAGCGTTCAGTTGTCGCCGCCCAGCTTTTACGTCGTCAAAGCCACCGACCTCGGAGTGATCGCCACCAACCCCGATATCCTGGGGCGCGACGGCGGCTACAGCGCGCTCTTCCAGGGCTACTCCGTGTGGGTGTATGGCGACACCTTCCTCGCCCAGCCCAACGCGCAGAATTTCGGACTGATCAGCGACTCCTGGTCGTACACGGCAAATCTCTCGGTAGCGAACGGAAGCATCGGCGGCTTCGAGGAACGACTCGACTCGTCCGGGGCCCCCGCGATGATCCTGCCCGAAACCGCGGCCGAGCAAGCTTTCAACGCTCAACACAATCCAAACAGCTGCGTCGAAACCCCATGCGGCGCGCGGTACGCACTGTGGCCGGCATCGGTGGTCGTCGATCCGGTATCCGGCAACGCCTTCATTTTTTATTCCCTGATCTACGCGCTCCCTGGCGCCTTCAATTTCTCGAGCCTGGGGGCCTCGGCCGCTACATGGACGAGCTTTGCATCCGAGCCGAGCCGTCCTGCTATCAACCCGCCGGTCGTCCCGGCTCACCCAGACCTGCTTTTTGCCCAGAATGAAGTTAGCTATGGCGCCGCTTCGCTCATCGTCAATGGCATGCTCTACGTTTATGGTTGCCAATCGCCCACCAACAGCTCCGACAAGGGTTGCAGGCTGGGCCGCGTCAACCCGGCCGCGCTCCTCAATCGCAACGCGTGGAGCTGGTATGCGGGCAACGGGCAATGGTCTTCACGGATCGGCGATGCCATCTCTGTCTTCGGCGGAAACAGCATCCTCAGCGTTGCCTGGAACAGTTACCTCCATCAATACATCGCCGTCTACAGCGCGCTTTTTTCTCAGAACGTCATGATCCGTGCCGCACCCGCTCCCGAGGGTCCGTGGTCGGCTGAAACGCCGGCCTTCGTGGCTCAAAACCCCGCGGATGGCAGCAATGTCTACGACGCGCATGCCCACGCTGAATACGACGCTAATGGCGGCCAAACCATCTACATCACATACTCGCGCGCAACCGGTGCGTTCACCAGCGAAGTGCGCGTCGTTTCCGTTACGCTCACTCTGCCGCCTCCATCTACTGAGTCCGGCACCGAGTCTTTTTGACCCCGTGATTCGTCCATCTGTGCGGATCACGTAACATTCCAGACGAAGTGCGCCCGCAAAGGAGAACTTATGCCGTCTCTGCGTTCGCCCCTCCGCCTCTTTGTTGTGCTGCTGTCTGCCCTGCTGGTCGGCGCCTTCGGCATCTCGCACGCCGCGGCGCAGGCTATCCCCTCCTCTGACGCGCCGCCGGTGCAGGAAGCTCCGCCCCCACCGCCGGACGATCAGCAGCCTCCTCCGCCACCACCGGCTCCCCTGCCGCCGGGTCCTCCTTTTGACATCAACCTGTTCGTCAACCGCGTGCCCGCGCCCGCTTTGGCGTTCCTCACACAGTTTGCCGGCGCGCCTTCCGGCGACCTCTATCGTGACCGCCAGTTCCGTCACGTCGTCGGCCCCAACATACCTGACTGCATGTTCCATTACGGGCGCGACATGCCGCTGGGCGACGCACTGGATAAGGTTCTCGACGGCTCAGGCGTGCCGGTTGAGATTCGCGACAACCGTTACGTCACCGTCGCCGGCGACCGTGGCCCTTATCTGCGAGGGCGCGGCTTTCTGTGGATCGACATGCAGGACGGCATCGTCCTCGGCGGATTTTTTTTCCGCCCCACCAACGGCGAGCCCACACCGACGCTGGCCGTCTTCTCGCGCCAGGTGAAGATCAAAGACCGCGCCATTGCCATGAGCCAGCTGCCACAGGCCTTCCTCGACGACACGATCCAGTGGTCGACGCAGTCGGGCGTGCCACCGGTTGAAACTCGCTACTTCCTTACCGGCACGAACCTGCGCATCCTTTTGGAGCACACGGAGGACTACTGCGCGCCCGGTCCAGGAGCGAACAACGCGCCCGCGCCGGTGGACTGCGAGCAGATGAATGCCGACGCCGCCGACACCGACATGAACGCGGCCTACTATCTGGAGCAGGTGAATTACGCCACCAACGCGACGGCGTGGATGATTACCGGCGACGATCAGGTGGCCTGGATCGCGCTGCGGGACCGCACCTGCCTCGGTGTTGACCCGCTGCCCTGCCGGATCAGGATGGCGCGCGAGCGGACGCGGGTGATCGTGATGCGCAATCCCATCCCGCACATTCTGCATCGCTAAGGTGGAGTCCAAACCGCGTCAAATCGCGCCAGAATCCTCAAAAATGTGATTGGCGTCACATCCGGCCCGGCCCGATTCCGGCACACTTCCTGCATAGGGTCTGACCCGTTGCAAAAGTTGATGACCCCTGCCAGGAGTATGTCGAAAACCATCCCCGAGCTTTATGCCGAGCTGGACCGTTGCGCGTCCACCGTCACGCTGCGCAAAGGCACAGCGCTCTTTCATTGTGGCGACCCGCTCTCCGGTGTGTTCGTGGTTCGCAAGGGCGCCGTCACGATGTCAGTGGATAGTGAGAACAGTATTTATCCGCCGCGGATCATCGGCCCAGGCGAAATTGCCGGCCTTCCCGCCACGCTGACCGGCTACTACAGCCTCACGGCCCGCGTGACTGAAGACGCCGAGCTGGGCTTCATTCCCGGCCCCAGGGTTACGGAACTTCTCCAGCTTTCCCCGCACCTTTGTATGCTGGCGATGCGCCTGATGAGCGAGGAGATCGCCCGGGTGCGGACTGCGCTGCGGGAAACTCCGCCGCTGGAATACGATCAACCGCCGCCGAAGTAGGCCGCGCGGTTAGCGGCCTGCTCCTTCTCGCTTACTCGCCTGGTTTTCCTCATGGTATTTTCTGTCAGCCGCTGTATCCATCGCCGTTCGGTGATAGACTCGCGGGCTAAACGCCCCTAAGGAGAACGATATGCCCGTTGCGTGGAAATGGGCTGCGGCGGCTGCCAGCCTGTTGGTTCCGATCGCTTCAGCGCGGTCCGCCATGGGGCAGGTTGCGTGGATTGCGGACAGCAACCATGTGCGAACAGTGGATTTTCAGGCGCAGCCTCCCCTCCCCACCGATGCCATACCGAACGCGAATGCCTGGAGGATCGCCATCGTGCCCGGAGGTCAAAAGGTAATGACCGTCGATTCCCGCGAGATGCTGCAGTCCATTGTCGGCGGAACGGTGAGGCAGATGCCGCTGGCGGAGTGGAGGGGAGGCGGCGGAATCGCCATTACTCCGGATGGCACCAGAGCCTATCTTCCGGTGGGCAATTCAGTCATTCCCGTCGATCTGATCACGCCGGGGGGGAACTGGGCGCTGCCGGCGATACCCGGCTTTCAGCAACCGTGGGACGTGGTGATCGCCCCGGACGGCAAGATGGCCTATGTCACCGACCATGCCAAAAACCAGGTGGTGCCGATTGCCCTTGCCTCCAATACGCCGGGGCGGCCCTTCGCGGTCCACGATCCGTTGTCGATCGCCATCACTCCGGACGGCAGGAAGCTCTACGTCGCCAATGCCGGCTCCCCACCGACGGTCACCCCCATCAACCTGACGGCCGGAACGGTGTCGGCCGCGATCGTGTTGCGCGATGCCGCGCAGGCCGACTCCCAGGCGGGGCAAATAACCGTCGACCCCGCCGGGCAAACTGTCTTCGTCGCCGGGGACACTTCTCTGCTGCGCATCGATGCGGCCACCGACACCGAAGACGACCCCATTCCCCTGGACCTGCTGGACAACGCGAGAATAACAGCGGTGGCGGTTTCACCCGACGCGCAAAGGATCTATGCCGGAGCCGGTCAGCAGATCGTTTCCATCGACGCGGTCAACAACCATGTGTTGCAGCGATATCCGGGATTCGTCAATGTGACGTCGATCGCCTTCGCTCCCCCTGCCTATAACAAGTACGACGCCAGGGTCTATTTCCTGGGCGACTCGGTCACCGCCGGTTTCGGCTACTGCGGGCAAAACGAAAACGACCTGCCGGGCTACCGTTGCCCGGTCAACACGCCTTTTCCCAACAGCTGGAAGGCAGTGCTTGCCCTGAGCCTGGCCTATTGCGCCCCCACCGACCCCCCCGACGACCGGTGCTCCAATAACAGCTACACTCCTCTGCCCTGGAGCGCTCCCAACGACGGCCGATGGGCTCCCGCTGCCGGCGTCCCCACCATCGCGTATTCCTATGTCATCGCTCTGGACCAGGGGGATGCGGCCAGCCAGGCCGAAATCCGGAACTGGGCCATCACCGGATCCACGCCCGCCAACTGGGATCCGGGAACAATTTCGCTCGATGGAGTCCGCCAGGCGCGGGGGATCTTTGCCGACCAGATGGACAGGATCCAGAACAGCTATGTGGTCATGACTCTGGGCGCCAACCCCTTGCTGGACGCCTACCTCTATATCATCCCTTTGCCCGGAACCTCGATCTTCAACTCCCGGCGCGGGGTCTGCGCCACCAGCGTCCAGTTGCCTGACGGTACGCCCGCGCCGCTGACCACCGATGCGGGCGGGGTTGGCAAGTGCATGCTGGAGCAGTGGGGCGTCAATCAGCAGCAGGACCACCTCTACAACATCTTCGAAAGACTCCTTGAAAACGGCAACCGCGTGGTCGTCATGGGCTATCCCTACGTCTGTCCCTGGTCGTTCGGCAGCTGGCAATACTATGCCAACCTTCCCGCCGGCCCCGCTTCGGGAACTGCCTGCAACGCGCTGCCCGCGCCCGGAGCCGCCATCACCCAGGAAAGCCAGGCCTTTTTCCTCGGCGATACCGCCAACCAGCTCATCCGTTCGGTCGTCAATACGCTTCAGGATCCGAACATCATCTTCGTTCCGCAATCCGCCGACTGGAGAAACCATCAATACTATGCCGGTCCCGGCGCGACCTGGGTCTTTGGAAACGACACCTGGGTGCACCCCAGCGAAGCCGGCCATCGCCAGCTGGGCTCATCGGCCGAATCGGCCCTCTGTTCACGGTGGGGGCACTGGTGTCCGGCGGGCCATGGAAACGATGTGAGATGGTGACGCCGGACTAATCGGGCACGCCGCTGCCGGGAGCTGTTCTCTCCAGCAGCCCTGGCAGCACTTCTCCGGCATGGCCCGGCACCAGCCGCGTGAAGGCTTGCGCGTTCATAGGTTCTTCGGGGCCGATGTAGTACTTGCGGACCTGGGGGCCGGCCCAGCGGACGAAATTGGCTGCCGGATAGACGGCGCCTGAGGTGCCCACGACCAGCATCACCGTCGCGCGGCCGATCTCGCGCTGAATGCGCGGCATCTCCAGCGGGATTTCGCCGAACCAGACGATGTGGGGCCGGATGCGGCCGCCGCAATCGCACCTTGCGATCGGCTCTTCCAGCTCGTAGAACTTTTCGTCGCGAAAGGGTGGGCGCTCGCAGCCCAGGCGGTGGGTCTCGTCTTCGGTTGGGGAGTTTTCGCAGCGTGACATGAACAGCTCGCCATGCATGTGGACGACGCGCTTCGATCCAGCGCGCTCATGGAGGTCGTCGACGTTCTGCGTGACGAGAAACAGCCGGTCGCCGATTTGATCTTCCAGTTCGGCCAGCGCCCGGTGGGCCGGATTGGGCTCGGCAGTCCTGGCTGCTTTTCTGCGTTCGCTGTAGAAGCGCCACACGCGCGCGGGATTTTCGGCCCATGCCTCCGGGGTCGCGACGTCTTCCACCCGATGGCCTTCCCACAGGCCGCCCTGATCGCGAAAGGTTTTGAGGCCGCTCTCTGCGCTCACGCCGGCGCCGGTCAGGACAAAGACGCGGTCGTCGGGGCCTATTTCGATTGGCTCTTCCTGTCCCATTGCCCCTCACACCTACTGCCTCGCTGCCTCGCGCCACCCGCTTCATCGCTGACCGTTTCTTAGCTGGCTACTTCTCAGCTGCTCTACTGCACGCTCGGCGCCTTCACCGTTTCCTTCGGCTTGCCCCAGTTGAAATAGCGCCCGATGATGCCCTTCACGATCAGGTGGTCGGTCGAGGCGGTCGCTCCCCAGCCTGCTCCGAAGTTGATCTCCCACTTCGGTGAGACGAACAGGTTCACCACCGGGAAAAACTGCTGCTGCTGATTGTGCAGGTTCACGAAGTGCCCAAACTCGCCCCAGTATCCGTAATATTCAATCCCGAAGTTATAAACCGGCTTCGGCTGATACGTCACCGACGCCGCCGGCCCAAAGGTCATCCCGTGCGGGGATACATCGCGATAGTAGTAATTCGCCTCCGCCTGGGAAGTTCCTGGCGGCAGCGCCGTGGGATGAATCCCCCAGTCCATCGTCGTGTTCACCGACCAGTACCACTTCCCGACCGTCTGGTCGACAATCGGCATAATCTGCCACAACCACGTCGGGTTCGCGTAGGCCGCACGCGCATATCCGAGTTCGTTCGACAAACTCACACCTACCGGCCAGTGCCAGTTCGGCGGAACCCGCACCCGGGGACGAATGTGATTCCCCACCCACTGCACGCCGGTTCCGTTGTGCTCTTCGGTGAAAACGTAAAAGCCTACTTCGGCCCAGTCGTTGAGCCCCTGGGTCAGCTCGAGGGTCTCATGCTCCTGCCCCTGGGTGGGCAGCATGCCGTAGCTCGGCGTGGTGCTGCCTTCGACCGTGTAGTTGCTGTGCAGCTCCATCAGCAGGGTGCGCGGCGCCTGCGTCTCCGACGGATACACCTGAATCTCGTAGTTGTTCTGCGCCCGCGCCAGATGCACTCCACCCATCAGCACAACCAGCGCCGCTGCCATCGCGCTCTGTTTTCCCGTTGCGAACATGGCTCTCCGTGTGTGCTTCACGCGTAGTCGAACAGCATCATGAATCCGGAATCCATGTGGTCCTGCTGGTGGCAGTGAAACAGCGTTTTCCCGGGATTATTCGCCGTGAAAACTACTTCGGTTTTGGTCCCCGTTTCCAGAAGCACCACATCCTTTAGAACTCCAGCAGTCGGCCGCCCATTCAGCGTCTTCAGCTCAAACGTGTGCCGGTGCAGATGCACCGGATGGATATCTACACTCTGATTGTCGAAGATCAGCCGGTAGCGCGTGCCTTCTCTCAGCTGAATTTCCTTCGTCTTTGGAAAGGACAACCCGTTGATCGTCCAGTGATCGAAATCCCCGTAGCCCTCGAACTTCGGCTTGAAGACCAGCGGAACCGTCACTTCTTCCGGATCGTTCCCGGCATTTGCCGCTGTAACATTTTTGCCGGCCGCGGCGCTGAACTTCTCATATTGAAAATCGAAGGCCGCCGGATCCTGCCACTGCGGCTCGCCGCTCCGATTCGCGTATTCCACAACCATCCCCATTCCCTGTTTGCGGATTTTCGGGTTGGTCTCGCCCAGCACCCACACGCCAGGGCTTCGCATCTCCACCACAGCGTCCACACGTTCCGCCGGTCCCAGCCGGATCGTCTCCACCAGCGCAGGCGTGGGCACCGGATTACCATCCAGTGCTGTCACCTGAAACTGATGTCCAGGCAGCGCCAGGTCGTGCATCAGCGTCGCGCTGGCATTCAGAATATGCAGCAGCACGCGCTCGCCTTCCTTCACGCGCAGCGGCTGGCCGTACCCCAGCATCCGGTCGTTAATGGTCGCGTGATCATAGACCACCTCCTGATAGCCCTCGCTGCCGCCCTGGGCGTGGCCCTCCCAGTCGTGCAGCGCCAGAAAAACTTCCTGGTCGTAGCGCGCCGGATTATTCTTTGGATCGATCATCAGAAATCCAAACTCGGCGCTGTAGGTTGCGCGATCCAGGTGGTGCCCCGCCGTCGTATGCGAGTGGTACCAGCGGAATCCGGCCGGCCTGGCTACCCATGTGAAACGCTGTGTTCCTCCGTTGGGCGCAGACTCGGGCGAGCCTTCCTCCGTCGCGCCATCCTGCAGAGATGGAATCTCGAGGCCGTGCCAGTGCACGATGTCCGGGACGTCGGTTTCGTTGATCACGTCGAGGGTCACCCGCTGCCCTTCGCGCACACGAATCAGTTCGCCTGGCACGCGCCCATTGAATGCAGTGGTCTTCACCACTTTGCCGGGCGCAATCTCCAACCGCAGCGGCGCGATGCGGATCGTGTAGTCGGGCGCAGCCTGTTGGGCGAGCAGTTTCAGCGGCCGCCCCATCGGCAATACTCCGGCGACAGCACCGGCGCCGCGAACCAGGAAATCTCTTCGCCTCACAACTCGCAATTCCCCTCCGAATCCCGCAGCATATCCGGTTTCGATGACGAAACCGTCATCGGGGCCTCTCCGCTATTCTGAGGCTATGCCCCCCGCCGGCGATTCGGAACTGGTCCAGATTGTTGACGCCGCGGTGGCCGATGCTGCCCGCCGAGCCGGATCCTGGCTCCTTTGTGCGCCGGGATGCACGCAGTGCTGCATCGGCATCTTTCCCATTTCGCAGCTGGATGCCGCCCGCCTGCGCGAAGGTCTCGACGCGCTGGGAATTGCCGATCCGCAACGCGCCGCTGCGGTGCGCGAGCGGGCTCGGCAATCCGTGGCGAGGCTTACCGTGGGTTTTCCCGGAGACGCGCAGACCGGCATCCTCGACGCTTCGCGCAGCGATGTGCTGGACGATTTTGCCGACGACGAGCCCTGCCCGGCGCTCGATCCCGCCACCGGGCTCTGCGATCTCTACGCCGCGCGTCCCATGACCTGCCGCGTCTTCGGACCGCCCCTACGCAGCTTCGACGAGGAGGGCAACAGTGGACTGGGCGTCTGCGAGCTGTGCTTCCATGGTGCGACGGCGGAGGAAATTGCGGCGTGCGAAGTGCATCTCGAGGTGGATGATCGGGAAGCGGCGCTCAATGCAGAAACCGAACGGGCTGCAGGCGTCAGCGGCAACACTGTGGTCGCCTGGGCGCTGCTGGCCTGACCGCATGCTAAATTGCATGAATCTCTGAAAATCCCAGGAGATTCCATGCCTTCTTCCCGCCGTGTCCTTCTCGCCGCCTGTGCTGCTCTGTTCGTCTTTGGTCTGGCCGGCTGCAACAGCGCGTCGTCGCCAACCCAAAAGCCCCTGCACGTCATCGGCTTCATGTCCGACTTCGACGTGAAGGACGACGCCATCGGCATTTGCAAAGCCGTGATGGAGGGGATCGCGCCCGGTGTCCGCGTCATCGATATCACCCACCAGGTGACGCCCTTCGACATCGCGCAGGGCGCGCGCTTTCTGGCCGGCTCCGCGCCCTACTTCCCCAAAGATGCGGTCTTCGTCGGTGTCGTGGATCCTACCGTCGGCTCGACGCGGAAGGCGATCATTGCTCAATCCAGAGTTGGCCAGTTCTTCGTTGTGCCTGACAACGGCCTTCTGACGCTCGTTCAGGATCGCGATGGCATCGAGGCGGCGCGCGAGATCACCAATCCCGACTGGATGATCGGATCGAAGCTGTCGTCGACCTTCCACGGACGCGACATCTTCTCGCCGGCCGGCGCGCATCTGGCCCGCGGCGACGACTGGACCCAGGCTGGACCCGCGCTCGACGTGGCGCAGCTGGTTCGCATCGACATCCCCACTGCCCGCGTCGACGACAAGGGTCTGCACGGCGATGTGATCGGTACCGACGGTCCCTTCGGCAACCTCATCCTCGATATCCCGCAGCCGGTTTTTGCCCAGCTGGGTTATCAGTTGGGTGACCCCATTCCCGTCAGCCTCAACGGCAAGGCCTACACCATTCCCTTCCACAAAACGTTCAGCGACGTCGCGGTTGGCAAGCCGCTGTTCTACATCGATTCGCGCGGCCGCCTGTCGCTGGCGGTGAACCAGGGCAACTTCGCTGAAACGTACCGGATCACTCCGCCCGCGCAGCTATTTATCCCTCACAAACCATGAACACAACTAATTGTGAGAAGATTTTGTGCGCAACCCGGCGGAGCCCCTCGGGTTCCATCGGGTGAGCGGCAGCAGACTACCCGGGCCGCAACCGAAACGAACTTTCTTGAGAAAGGAATCCCCACGTCCATGAAGAAATTGCTTCTCGTTGCAACAGCAGCACTCGTTAGTCTCCCCATGATCCCGTCAGCTGTCGCACAACACATCTACGTTCGGATTGGTCCGCCCCCTGTTGTTGTCGAGCACCCTGGTCCGCGTCCGCATGCGGGCTGGGTTTGGGTCCGCGGCTATCACCGCTGGGATGGCGCCCGCTATATCTGGGTTCCGGGCCACTGGGTCGAGCCGCCCCGCCCGCACGCGGTTTGGATCGACGGCCACTGGGCGCATGAGCGCGGCGGCTACTACTGGGTGGAAGGCCGCTGGCGCTAGTCCGCTCCGCTGGTCCATCCTGAAGTTCGAGCACCCCATCCTGCCGCAGAGCTGTTGCGACAACCGGGGTGGGGTGGCTGTTTTTGTTCCTGTCACCTGCCCGTGTTTTCCCGTTCATCCCGTTGGATTATGCTCTAAGATTCAGTGTTTCTCGGGAGAACGCACCGTGCCGCACTACGCCACGCTTCACACCCATACCGACTCCGGCATCCATACCATCCTTCTTAACCGCCCCGAGAAGCGAAACGCGCTCAGCCACCAGTTGATGGAAGATCTGACTCATGCGCTGGAGTCTTTTGCCGCCAGCCAAACCTGCCGCGTGGTGATCATCACCGGCGCCGGATCTTCGTTCTGCGCGGGCCTCGACATCGAGCATCTGCATACCATGGCGCTAACCCCGGGAGGGCCCACGGCGACCGAGGATTACAACCGGGACGCCCAGCGCATCGCCACTCTGCTGACCACGCTCTACTCAGTGCCCAAACCCACTATTGCTGCCGTCAATGGTCCGGCCATCGCCGGCGGCATGGGCATCGCCACGCTTTGCGATTTCACCCTCGCCATCCCCGAAGCCAAATTCGGCTATACCGAGGTTCGCATCGGCTTTGTGCCCGCGATTGTCGCCGCCTTCCTCCACAGGCAGATCGGAGAAAAAGCCAGCCGCGATCTGCTGCTGACGGGCCGCCTCATTTCCTCAGAAGAAGCGCTGCACCTCGGCCTCATCAACCGCATCGTGGCCGAGCCGGACCTGATGCGCGAAGCCCACGCGCTGGGCACGCGCCTGATGCGCAACAGCCCGGCAGCCATCGAAGCCACCAAGCGCCTGCTCGGCAAGTTCTCCGACCACAACCTGCATGCCGACATCGAAGCTGCCATTCGCACCAGCGTGGACGCCCGTTCCAATGCCGATTTCCATGAAGGGGTCAGCGCCTTCCTCGAAAAGCGTGAGCCGCAGTGGCCCTCCGCGCGCGTGAAGGAGCCAGTCGGCACTTAGCTTTCACGCCAGGTTCCTGGCTGACCGGTTCTTAGCCGACCGGTCCTTAGCTGCCTGCGGACATAGCCACTTTTTCGCGACAAGTGGTCAGTGATCATGACAACTTGCCAGCAATCCGCCATAACCACTACTATCCGTGGACATGCTGGAAGTCTCCGCTGGCATCGTTCCCGTCATTCCAGTCGATCGCGAGTCCGCGACGCCGCTGCATCGCCAGGTGTACGCCGGATTTCGCGATGCGATTCTGCGCGGCGATTTGGCTGCCGGCCAGCAGGTTCCTTCCAGCCGCGCCCTCGCTGCGGAACTGGAAATCTCCCGCTTTCCCGTGCTCGACGCCTACGCGCAGCTGCTTGCTGAAGGTTTTTTTGAAAGCCGTGTCGGCGCCGGCACGTTTGTCTCGGCCTCGCTGCCTCGCGCCGCCAGCCAGCCGAAAAAAACGGTCGATGAGCCTGCATCGTCGCGGCATGCCTCGCGTCGTTCCGCTCTTTTTCCGCCGTATGAGCTGAATCCCTGGCGTTTCGGATGGGGCGCGTTCGGCGTTCATCAGCCGGCTCTCGATCAGTTCCCTTTCGATCAGTGGTCGAAGCTGCTCTCGCGCCACAGCCGCGGCCTGCAGGTTCACCCGTCCAACAACCTGCATCCTCTCGGACTCCTGCCGTTCCGCGAGGCCATCTGCTCTTATCTGCGCACCGCGCGCGCCGTTCGCTGCGATCCCGGCCAGGTGATGGTGGTTTCCGGCTCGCAGCAGGCCCTCGACATCACCACACGCGTTCTGCTCGACCCTGGCGACGAGGCCTGGATCGAAGAGCCCTGCTACCCGCTGGTGCGCAATCTGCTGCTCGGCTCCGGCTGCCGCCCGGTGGCCGTTCCGGTGGACGATGAAGGACTGAACGTCCCGGCAGGAGTGCGCATGGCGCCCAACGCTCGCGTGGCTTTTGTGACACCGTCGCATCACTACGCTCTGGGCGCTACGATGAGCGCCTCCCGCCGCTTTCAGCTTCTCGAGTGGTCGCGCATGGCCTCGGCGTGGATCGTCGAAGACGACTACGACAGCGAATATCGCTACGACTCGATGCCCATCCCTTCGCTGCAGGGACTCGACACCAGCGACCGCGTTATCTACATCGGGACATTTAGTAAAGTCTTTCGCCCCTCGCTTCGACTGGGCTACATCGTGATCCCCGCCGACCTCGTCGACCGCTTCGCTGCGGTCCGTTTCTCGATGGATATCTTCCCTTCTTACCTTTTTCAGGAAGCGCTCACCGACTTCATGCGCGACGGCCACTTCGTTCGCCACATTCGCCGCATGCGCAGTTTGTATAAATCACGCCGCGCCGCGCTGGTGGAAAGCCTGCGCGCCGAGTTTGGGGACTTCCTCACTATCCACGGCTCGGAAGCCGGCATGCATGTCACGGTCACGTGGCCGGAAACTTTCCGTGCTGGGGACGCCCGTGGCGCGGTGACGGATGTGGCTATCGCCACCCGCGCAGCGAAGGATAAGCTCTGGCTGTGGCCGCTTTCTCCCTGCTATTCCGGCGCGCGGCCTCGCCACGGCTTCCTGCTGGGCTTCAGCAATGTCGCGGAAGAACAGATGCCGGCCGCCGTGCGGCGCTTGCGCCAGGCGTTCTCGGCCTGAGGCGCGGGATGATCGATTCTTGAAGGAAAAGCGGTTGAGCTCAGTGACGTAACAGGGCCTCGATATCCCGGCTGCCCCGGAATACATGCAGGATCGACACGTCCTTCCTATCGAAGTGATGACGTATTGGCCGACAGCAAAACTGCGCAGGCCGGGGCGAAGATCGGCGTCGCGCCCGCGTCCGATGCGAGGGTAGTGGGCCAGAAGATAGAAACGCTCAGTGATGGAATCAATAAGCCGGTCGGCTATCTCGGAGCCGCCGCTTTCTTTGCGACGTAATTCCAGATTTCCTCAAGCTCGGCTTCGGCTTCTGGTGCAAGCCGGTGAGTCATCAGCGGGAAGACTGCTCAGCGGCGAGGCGGTTGCGGCCACGTTGTTTCACCTCTTCAGCTAGTTGCCGCATAGATTCCTGGGTGATAACCCGACCTTCACCTCGCACGATGGAAGCTTCTGCGGAATCGACGGCTGCCAGGATTTCCGTGCGCACGCGCTCACGCTCTTCCCACAGGGAGAGTGCTTCCTGGATCGCGTCTTCCTCGCGGTGAATACGACCGCTCTCAATTGCCTGACGGACAAAAGCCCTCTGGTCAGGCGTTAAGTGAATCTCCATACAGTTTTGAGCGTATGCCGGATTGAAGGGGAGCGTCAATCACAGAGACTCGCTCCTCATTAGTGGCCAGGCGATCCTCTTGCGCCTCCAGGCTTTATGATGGTCTACCCCGAAAATCTCCCGGTCCGCAGTCGCCGAAAAGGTGCTTCGCTCATGCTCTCTGTCTCCGCGCTCCGCCGCTCCGCCCTGCTGTTCGCGCTTTCGCTTGTCGCTGCCCTTTCTTCTTTCGGTGCTGATAGCGCCGCTGGCCGTGCCGGCTACTATCGCGACCCTGCTGTGCACGGTGACACCATTGTCTTTACTTCCGAGGGCGACCTGTGGACCGTGAGCGTCCACGGCGGCGCCGCGCATCGGCTCACCTCCGCGCCGGGCAAAGAGGACATGGCCACTCTCTCGCCCGACGGCGAGACGGTCGCCTTCCGCGCCCAGTACGAAGGCCCGGAGGAGGTGTACACGATGCCCATCGCCGGCGGCCTGCCCCAGCGCCAAACCTGGGACGGCGGCGCCGAGCCCGTTGGCTGGGCCCCCGATGGCCGCCTCATCATCACCACAGTGCGCTATGCCACGCTGCCTGATCCGAGCCTCGTGCTGATCGGCAGCCATGGCGAGCGCGAACAGCTGCCCCTGGCCACCGGCTCTGAAGCGGCGTACTCCTCCGACGGGAAGATCCTCTTCTTCACGAGGCTTGAGAACCAGGGAAGCCATACCAAGCGCTACAAGGGCGGATTCATCCAGCACATCTGGCGCTGGGACGGCCATGGCGAAGCGGTTCCCCTTACCGCGGACTTCGCCGGCGCCTCGCACGATCCCATGTTCTGGAACGGGCGCGTCTACTTCCTCTCCGACCGCGATGGCGTTATGAACGTATGGTCGATGGACCCCAGCGGCCACGACCTGAAACAGGAGAGCCATCAAAAAATCTTTGACGTTGAATCGGCCTCTGTCTCCGAGGGCCACCTCGTCTATGCCTGCGCCGCCGATCTCTGGTCGCTCGACCTCGCGAGCGGCCGCGAAGCCATTATCCCCGTCACGCTCGAATCGGACTTCGATCAGCTTCGCGAGCACTGGGTCACCAAACCGCTCCCCTACATTAGTGACGCGCATCTCTCGCCGGACGGCAGCCGCGTGGTCTTCACCGCGCGCGGTGAAGTCTTTACTATCCCCGCCAAAACCGGGCGCACCATCAGCGTCGCCGCCGACTCGGCTGTGCGTTTCCGCTCGGCCCGCTTCCTGCCCGATGGCAAAAGCATCGTCGCGCTTTCTACCGCTACCGGCGAGACGGAATTCTGGAAGTTCCCCGCGGACGGCGAAGGCAAACCCGAGCAGTGGACCACGGACGCCAAAGTTCTGCGCTGGGATGGCGTCCCCTCACCCGACGGCCGCTGGCTCGCCCACTACGATAAAGACGACCAGCTCTGGATTTACGACACCCAATCGAAAGCCAACAAGCTCGTCGCCAAATCCATGAATGGCGGCTTCAGCGACCTGAGCTGGTCGCCGGACAGCCGCTGGCTGGCCTTCGCCGAGGATGCCGACAACAGCTTCACCGAAGTTAAAGTCCTCAACGTAGAATCCAGCAAAATCGAGACCCTCACCGACGACCGTTACAACAGCGAGAGCCCTGCGTGGAGTTCCGATGGCAAGTGGCTCTACTTCCTCTCCGACCGCGCCCTCACGACCAGTGTTCCTTCGCCGTGGGGCTCTCGCCAGCCCGATCCGCACTTCAACCATCGGATGAAGATTTACCAGCTTGCGCTCGTCTCCGGCCTGCGCTCGCCCTTCCTTGCCGCCGATGAGCTGCATCCGGACACTCCGGCGAAAGAAGAGAAGGAGGAGCCGAAGAAAAATCCCGACGAGAAAGGGAGCACGCAAAACGCTAAACCCGCCGACGCCAAATCCGGCGATCAATCCGCCGCGGCCAAACCATCCGACGAAAAGAAGCCGCCCATCCCTGAAGTCAAAATTGACTTCACCGGTATCGACACGCGCCTCACTGAAGTTCCCGCGCCTCCGGGAAATTACAGCGACCTTGAGGCTGCCGCGAAGCGCCTTTGCTGGCTCAGCGGCACCGACGAAGCTCGCCCCAAGCGCGCGCTCGAGTGCGTCGCCATCGACAACAAGGGCGACGAGCCCGACACCGTCATGGCCGACGTAAAGGGCTATGAGATTTCGGCCGACCGTAAGAAGCTGCTCATTCACAAGGGTGACGACTTCTACGTCTTCGATTCCGATGCAAAATCCTCGAGCGACCCCAAGGCACTGGCCAAAGCCAAACTCGATCTCTCCCACTGGACCATCCACACCACGCCGCGTCAGGAGTTCCACGGCTTCTTCCTCGATGCCTGGCGTCTGGAGCGCGACTACTTCTACGACCGCCATATGCAGGGCGTGGACTGGGTTGCGATGCGCGAGCGCTATCTGCCACTCGTCGATCGCGTCTCGGACCGCGACGAGCTGAACGACGTCATCGCGCAGATGGTCAGCGAGCTCTCCGCGCTGCACACCTTCGTGGGCGGGGGCGACCAGCGCAAGCCCGCGGACAATATTGACGTAGCCACCCTGGGCGCGCGCCTGCGCCGCGACGAAAAAGCCGGCGGCTACACCGTGGAACATATCTACCAGCACGATCCCGATCTGCCCGATACCGCCCCGCCGCTCGCCCGGCCTGACTCGCTGGTGGCCGAAGGCGAGACCATCGTCAGCATCGATGGCGTCGATGCCCTCAGCGTCCGCGACGAACGCGAGCTGCTGCGCGGCAAAGCCGGAGTCCAGGTCATGCTCCGCGTCAAGTCTTCCAAAGGCGACACCCGCGAAGTTCTCGTGAAGCCCATCTCCGCGCGCGAGGACGAGGATCTCCGCTACAGCGAGTGGGAATATACGCGCCGGCTCACAGTTGAAGCCGCATCCCAGGGCGCCATCGGCTACGTCCACCTCCGCGCCATGGGACCCGACGACATCGCGCAGTGGGAGCGCGACTACTATCCCATTTACAACCGGCAGGGCCTCATCATCGACGTGCGCCACAACAAAGGCGGCAACATCGACTCCTGGCTGCTGGGCAAGCTGCTGCGCCAAGCCTGGTTCTACTGGCAGCCGCGCGTCGGCAATCCTACCTGGAACATGCAGGAGGCCTTCCGCGGTCACATTGTCGTGCTCTGCGATCAGGAAACCGCTTCCGACGGCGAAGCTTTCTCCGAGGGCTTCAAGCGCATGAAGATGGGCACGCTCATCGGCATGCGCACCTGGGGCGGCGAGATTTGGCTCAGCGGCAGCAATCGCCAGGCCGATGGCGGCGTGGCCACGGCTGCCGAAACCGGCGTCTACGGTCCCGAAGGCAAGTGGCTCATCGAAGGCCTCGGCGTGGAGCCCGACGTGACGGTCGACAATTTGCCCCACGCTACGTTTGAAGGCACCGACGCCCAACTGCAGGCGGGTATCGAACTGCTTGAGAAGGAGATCAAAGAGGACCCGCGGCCGGTTCCCCAACACCCGCCGTATCCTGACAAGTCGTTCAAGTATCAGTGACGGTCACAGTTTCTGCGGAGACCGCGCCGGCCGTAGTAATGCGGTTCTCCGGAAGGCCATGACAGCCCTATGAGATTGCCAGAAGCGTTTAACGGCCATCCCGCTTTCCTGTCGGTTTGGATCGTTACGTTCTGGCTTTGCATTGTGCCGGAAATGGTTCTGGCCGTGGTGCTGCGTTCGGGAAGAACAGCGCAGAAAAGCGACAAGGGATCGAAGTTGATCGTGATCGGAGCGTCCAATCTGGCCATGGTGATTGGCTTCGCCATGCCCATCGCCTTTCCCGGCCTTTCCATCCACACACACTGGAGAGTCGTATTCGATGTGGGGATTGCGGCCTGGCTGGGCGGAACGCTGTTCCGCTTCTACTCGATGCGAGTCCTGGGCCGGTTCTTCACCTACGACGTGGCGATTGCAACCGGGCAGCATGTCGTCGAAAAAGGACCGTATCGCCGTATTCGCCATCCATCCTACCTGGGATCGCTGGTGGCCTATGTTGGGCTCGGCATGACATTCACAAACTGGCTCGCTATTTTTCTGCCCGCGCTGTGTTTGGGAATTGCATACGCGTATCGCATCGCCATTGAGGAGCGCGCGCTGCTGCAGGGCCTGGGCTCGCCTTACCGTGAGTACATGCAACGGACGTGGCGGCTGATCCCGTACGTGTTTTGAGAGTTCCAACGTCCCAGCGGGCAGTGCGGGACGAGCTATTCGCAACGCAAGGCGACTATGGGATCGACGCGCATCGCACGCCGCGCGGGCAGGTACGCCGCCGCCAGCGCCACCAGCACTAACAGAAGCGCGACAGCGATAAACGTAAGCGGATCGCCGGGGGATACGCCGAATAGCAGCGCGGACAGAAACCGGGTCAACAGCAGCGCGGCAGGAATGCCCGCCCCGAGGCCAAAGAGCACCAGCTTTGCCGATTCCCCAATCACCAGCCGGCGAATGCTCGCCGGCGTTGCCCCCAGCGCTATGCGAACGCCGATTTCGCGTGTCCGGCGGGAGACGGAAAAAGAAATGACGCCGAAGATTCCAATAGCGGCAAGCACCAGCGCGATGCCGCTGAAGAGCCCGAGGAGCAAGGTGCGGAATCGCGGCTCGGCCACGGACGCGTGCACCGCCTCGGGGAACGATTCAATGTCGGTGACCGGCAGATTTTTGTCGATGTTGTGCGTTTCTGTCCGAATGGCGGCAGCAATGGCCGTTGCGCTGAGGCTGCTCCTCACCACCACTTCGCCTCCCCACAACGGTGACTGTGCGAAGGGAACATACATCATCGGATCTGGATTGGCGGCAAGCGAAACATCGTGAATGTCGGCAACCACGCCCACGATCTCCCGCGAAACATCGCCGTGGGGTGGAAATCCAAAAATAAGATGCCGGCCCAGCGGATTCTCTCCCGGGAAATAGCGCCTGGCGAGCGTCTCGCTGATTAAGGCAACGGGCTGCGTCGAAGCGGAATCGTCGGCGGAAAACAATCTTCCCCGGGCCAGGGGAATGCCCATCACGCGAAAATAATCCGGGCTTGCGGTTACGTAGTTCGCGGTATCGATCGCGCCCTGGGCCTGCGGTGGCTTGCCGGCAATGGCAAAGGGGAGGGTGACCTGAGGATCGAGGATCGGCAGCGGAGCAGCGATGGCCGCATCGTGCATCCCCGGCTTCGCCTGCAGGCGCGTCATCAGTTCGTTCGCAAACGCGGCCCACTGCTCGGGCGTGGAGTATTGAAACCGCGGCAGCGAGATTTCCGCCTTCACCATCTGCTCGGTGTCGAAACCGGGGCTTACTTTCATGAGCCCGGCAAAGCTGCGGATGAGCAGTCCGGCGCCCACCAGCAGAACCATGGCGACGGCAATTTCGGCGGCGGCCAGCACGCTGCGGGCGCGGGTGGAACCTCGGGCATCTCCCGCGCGGGAGCCGTCTCTGAGGTTGGCCTGGGGATCGGAGCGGGTTGCGTGGAGGACAGGAGCCAGACCGAAGAGCAGGCTGGCGGCGAGCGACAGCACCAGGGCAAACAACAGAACGGCGCTGTCGACGTGGATGGAATGGAGCTGCGTCAATTCCGTGGGTAGCTTTGAGGCGACCGCGGAAACACTCCCCCACGCCAGCAATACTCCCGTGACGCCGCCTGCGAGACCCAGAATCGCGCTCTCGGTGAGCAGTTGCCGAGCGATGCGCCGTTTACTCGCCCCCAGCGCGATGCGCACCGCGATCTCCTTCGAGCGTGCAGTGGCGCGGGTGAGCAGCAGGTTCGCGATATTCGCGCATGCGATCAAGAGGACGAGACCCACAGCGCACAAGAGCAACAGCAGCGGCGCCTTCACATCCCCGACAATCGCCTGCTGCAGCGGTTCGATGGCAATCTGCCATCCTTTTTCGCCGGGCAGCTGGCTGGCCAGGCTGGCGCTGATCGTCTCCAGTTCCGCTCGTGCCTGCTCGGACGAGACACCGGAGCGCAGCCGCGCAATCGCCGGGAGCCAGTGGTCCTGCGGCGGCCGCGTCGTCCAGGCGCTGAACAGCGGGTCCTGTACCAGGGGAATCCAGACGCGATCAGCCGGGTTGAAGAAGGGCGTGCGGAAGCCGGCAGGCATGACGCCAACCACGGTGAAGGCGCGTTGATCAAGAGAGATCGAGGTCCCCACAGCTCCCGCATCGGCTCCGAAATGGCTGCGCCACAGCTGTTCGCTCAGAACCACCACCGGCGCTGCCCCGCGTTCGCCGTCTGCCGACGAAAGCGTGCGGCCCAGCAAAGGCCGGGTCCCGAGGAGTGAAAAGAAGTCGGGTGTCACGGCGATGGTGCTCACGTCGGCCGGTTCTCCGCGTCCGCTGAGCGTGAGAGCATGGCCCGCCAGGCCGGCGACGGAGCTGAACGCGCGGCTGTGGTCTCGCAGCTCAAGGAACGCAGGCCAGGAGACTCCCACGCCGGAGACGCCGGCCTTCGGCTTCGCCTCCGACACATTCACAAGCTGGCCGGGATCGGCAAAGGGCAACGGCCTCAGGAGGACAGCGTTGACCAGAGAAAAAATCGCGGTGTTGGCCCCGATGCCCAGGGCCAGCGTCAGCACCGCGACTGCGGTAAAGCCCGGCGTCCTGGCCAGCATGCGAAACGCATAGCGGATGTCCTGCATCCAGGTTTCGAGGGTGAGCATGCCCACCTCCGCCTGGTAGTCTTCGCGGATGGCCTCGACGGAACCGAATTTGAGAACTGCCTGGCGGCGGGCTTCTGCTGGAGACATTCCGGCGCGCAGATTCTCCGCGGTCTGCAGAGCCAGATGCTGTTCGATTTCCTCACGGAGACGCTGGTCGTAGCGTTGCCGGGTGGCTGTGCGGCCGGCACCGGGAAGCAGCCTTCGCAGAGCTTTCATCGGCAGTCCTTTATATCGAAGCGGCGTCCGGTCAGGTTATCGTCGTCTCTCATTTTGGTTTCCAACAGGGAGTATGCATTAAGTCCTGTTGGAAAGCAACAGGTCCAACGGTGCCGTAGGAGCCCCGCTTGCCACCCGGCTCACCCGGCCACTGGCCAGCTGGCTATGCCGATTTCTTCAGAACTGGCTATGGCCACCTGCCACCCAACCACGTCACAATTTTCCACATCGATGTTCCCAGGCCCATTGCCCCAAGGAAGGTGCCCATGAAAACGCGGCTTGCATGCTCAGCCCTCGCCTTTGCCTTCGCCGGAGTTCTCCTGGTCCAGAACCCGCCGGCCCGTGCGGAATCCTTCGCACAAGCCACCAGGTCCAGTTCCCCTGCGCCCACCATGACCGCAGAAGAACGAGGCGACCTCGACATGGCCCGTGGGCAATACCTCGCGGCAATTGAAGCCTACCGCGAAGCTCCCGTGAGCGCCGTCACCATGAATAAGCTGGGCATTGCCTACAATCACCTGCTGGCTCTCGATGAGGCGCGGCGGGACTATGAGAAGGCTCTGCTCATCCGCCCCGACTACCCTGAAGCCCTCAACAACCTCGGGGCTACGGACTTTCTTGAGCGGCGCTACAAGCGGGCCATCCAGCTCTATCGCAAGGCTCTCAAGCTGATGCCCAACTCCGCGGTGATCGCCGCCAATCTGGGCACCGCATACTTCGCGCGCGGCAAGTACCAGGACGGCCTCGAGGCTTACCAGATCGCCTTCCGCATCAATCCCAACGTCTTCGACTCCGAATCCCCGTCCATCATCTCGGGCCCGTCTGACGCGCACGACCGCGCCCGCCAGGATTACTGCATCGCTGAACTCTACGCCCACAACGGCAACCAGAACCTGGCCATCGACTACCTGCGCCGCGCCTTCAACGACGGATTCAGCGACCACAACCGGCTTATGCAGGACACCGACTTCGCCATGCTCCGCAAGACCCCCGAGTTCGCTCAGCTCATGGCGGAACAAAAACTCCACTAATCCCGGACTTCATGCCTCTGCCGTCTTTCACCAACACCGATGAACTAGCCTCGAGCCGGAGCCGCGACGATAATCCATCGCACTCCGGCCCTTTTTTGCTCGCGGATGCCGGCTACGACTCCGCCGCGGCTGTGTACCTGTGGCTCGGCCGCTTTTTCCTCGGCATTTCGTTCCTCGCCTTCGGCTTCCAGGAGTTTCGCTTTGCCGGCTATGTCCCGGATCTCGGACTCGTGCCGTATGGTGCGCCCGGGCATCGGATCCTCGGCTGGCTCGCCGGCATTATTCTGCTTGCCGGCGCCGCTTCTGTCTTCAGCGGCAGATACCTGCGCTTCATCACGCTGGTTCTCGGCCCCGCCTTCCTGCTCGCGGCGGTGGCACGATTCTTCTTTCACGTTCCTGAACTCTTCACCAGCACTCCGTATCGCACTGTTTTTTTCGAGCTGATCTCCTGCTGTGCAGGGTCGTGGATGTTGGCCAGCCTGCTGCCGGTTTCGGGCTCGCATGGCGCATCCTCATCTCTCGCGCAACGGCTGGGCGTCATCGGCTACTGGCTCTTTGCCGTCGCGGCCATCGTCTACGGCGTTGGGCATTTCCAGGCTTCCGCCTTTGTCGCATCTGTCATTCCTGACTGGATCCCGTCCCACCTCTTCGTCACCTGGTTCACCGGCGCTGCCCTCATCGCCGCCGGTCTGGCCATGGCCGCGCGGGTGTGGGCGCGTCCCGCAGCGGCACTGCTGGGCTTGATGTTTTTCCTGTGGGTCGTTCTTCTGCATGCGCCGCGTATCGCGCACGCTTTGCACGATGGCGATGAGTGGAACTCCGGCTTCGTCTGCCTCACGATGTCGGGTTGTGCGCTGTTGGCGGCTGCTCTGGCGGGGCAACACGGAAAACCAGGGACCCTCACCCAGCGGCCAGACGAGCCCTAGTCGCTCCAGTTCTCCAGCGTCAGCGGCTGCACGATCCGCGCCGATTGTCCCGCGTGCCCACGGCGAAGGCCCGACACAGCTCTGGCACCAGGTGCTATAGTGAATCCAGCGAGGCTCGAACGATGTGAGCTTCTTCGTTTATAAAAACAAGCCCTTCACCCGCTTTGCCCGAAAAGCCGGGATCGTCGATGCCGATCTCTGGCGAGCAGCAAGGCTTGCCCTGGAAGGCGTGGTTGATGCCGACCTGGGTGGCGGGGTGATCAAGCAACGGATCGCCCGCCGCGGAGAGGGCAAATCCGGAGGATCCCGCGCCATCGTCCTCTTTACGCGTGGTAAGCGCGCGGTCTTCGTTTATGGCTTTGAGAAGAAAGACCAGGCAAACATCGGCCGGGCCGATTTGGAAACATTCAGGGAGTTGGCAAAGATCGTACTCGGCTACACGGAACTTGAAATGACGTTCTTCGTCGAGAAGAGCGTGTTTATTCGGGTCGAACCGTGTGAGGATTAGACGAATGGCAATCGAACGACGCAGCAAAGCAATGGCAGCAATCCATGAGACCGCGGTCGATCTGCACCGCGCCGGTGGGATCGACCGCAAGACCATGCGGACCTTCGACGCCCTTTGTCTTACTCCAATACCCAGGATGAGCCCAGCGAAGATTCGGGCTTTGCGTGCCCGCGAGAAGGCGAGTCAGGCAGTCTTCGCCGCGTATCTAAATGTGACTCCTGGCCTGATCAGCAAATGGGAACGCGGAGAAAAACGTCCGCAGGGAGCGTCACTCAAGCTGCTTTCACTGGTCGACAAGAAGGGGCTCGAAATCGTCGCCTGACCATCGTTTTCCCACCCAACCACGCAGTTCTCCCTCCTCCGTAATGATTCATTCGGTACTCCTGTACCGCTTTTCCACCCTGTTGCGTCCAAAGGAGTAACTCCCATCTTCCCTTTTGGGAAATGGAGTGGTACAGGTAGATATGGATACGGTGTCTGTCACCGCAATACCCAAAAAAGGCTCGGCAAACCAGGGCCTGCGTCCTTTGGCCGGCTCCGATCATCCAATCGTCAGCGTCAGAAACCTGCGCAAGGAATACTTCACCGGCCGGGGACGTTTGACGCTCTTCGACGGACTCTCCTTCGACATCCAGCGCGGCGAAATGCTCGCCATCGTCGGTCAGTCCGGTGCAGGCAAAAGCACACTGCTGCACATCCTTGGTGCTCTTGATACTCCCTCTGACGGGGACGTATACTGCGCCTCAATTCAGTTGCGAACTCTCTCTCCCGGGCAGGCAGCCTCCTTTCGCAATCGCGAAATCGGCTACGTCTGGCAGTTTCACTATCTGCTGCCGGAATTCACCGCGCTGGAGAACGTCGCTATGCCCCTGCTGGCCAGGGGCGAATCGAAGGCCCACGCCTTCAGAATCGCGGAGAAGTGGTTGAAGGAAGTCGAGCTTGGTGACCGCACCACCCACCGCGCCGGAGAACTTTCCGGCGGTGAGCAGCAGCGCGTCTCCATCGCTCGAGCCCTCATCACCGAGCCCAAACTTCTGCTGGCCGACGAGCCTACGGGCGATCTCGACAGCCTCACCGCGGAAATGGTCTTCTCGCTTATCGATCGCCTCCACCGCCAGCACCGCCTCACTTCGGTCCTCGTGACCCACAACATGGCGCTGGCCCGCCGCTGCACCAGGATCCTGCGGCTCGATAAGGGTATTTTGGGCGAAGTTTCTCCGCTGGCTGTTTAGGCAACGGAGATTTGGAAGTTGGGTTGTAATAAGAAGAGGGATCGGCGTCCGGCTGGCAATTGGTTCTTCAGGACTCCGCTCCCGCATATGGGATGGATGCGGACGAACGCACCAGCCTCAGGGCCGCCCGCAATTTGGCCCTTCGCTTGTTGGCCTGGGCGGCGGTTCGAGCTTCAGCCGTTTTGAGGCTCCAACGAACGAAGAGACTCGCTTGTCCCGGTCGTGCCGGCGCAGAATGACTGGCATCCCGGATCCCAGGCGAAGCCTCTCAGAGGAATCATGTTCGAACGCTATACGGAAAAAGCACGGCGCGTCATCTTCTTCGCCAGGTACGAAGCCAGCCAGTTCGGCTCTCCCTACATCGAGACGGAGCATCTGCTCCTCGGGCTCCTGCGCGAAGACAAGGCTCTCACCAATCGCTTCCTTCGCTCCCATGCCTCGGTTGAATCCATCCGTAAGCAGATTGAAGGTCACACCACCATTCGCGAGAAAGTGTCGACCTCGGTCGATCTGCCTCTCTCGAATGAGTGCAAGCGCGTGCTCGCCTACGCCGCTGAGGAGGCTGAACGCCTCTCGCACAAGCACATCGGCACGGAACATCTGCTGCTTGGCTTGCTAAGGGAGGAAAAGTGCTTCGCGTCGGAGATCCTCCACGAGCGCGGCTTGAAGCTGCTCGCTGTGCGCGAAGAGCTGGCCCGTGCCACCCAGGAGAAGGCTCCGCAGCAGCAGCGTAACCGCGAGTCCTCGCTTCTGGCCGAGTTTTCCCGCGACCTGACCCAGGCCGCCATGGACGCCCAGCTCGATCCCCTTGTCGGCCGCGATCAGGAACTGGAGCGTGTCGTCCAGATCCTCTGCCGCCGCACCAAGAACAACCCGGTGCTCATCGGCGAACCCGGCGTCGGCAAGACGGCCATCGTCGAAGGCCTCGCGCAGCGCATCTCCGACGGCGACGTTCCCAGCTTCCTCGCCGACAAGCGCGTGCTGGCTCTCGATCTCTCGCTCATCGTCGCCGGAACCAAATATCGGGGTCAGTTCGAAGAGCGCCTCAAGACCATCATGAAGGAGCTGATGGAGAATCAGAACTCCATCATCTTTATCGATGAGCTGCACACCCTGGTCGGCGCCGGCTCCGCCGAAGGCTCGCTCGACGCCGCCAACATCCTGAAGCCCGCGCTCAGCCGCGGCGAAATTCAGTGCATCGGCGCCACCACGCCCGCTGAATATCGCAAGTCTATTGAGAAAGACCGTTCGCTCGAGCGCCGCTTCCAGGCCGTCAAGGTCCCGCCGCCGAACGAAGAAGACGCCATCAAAATCATCAACGGCATTAAGGACCGCTACGAGAAATTCCACGCCGTCAGCTATACCGACGAAGCTATCAACTTCGCCGTCGCTCACTCCAATCGCTACATCTCCGATCGCTTCCTGCCCGATAAGGCCATCGACCTGATCGACGAAGCCGGCGCGCGCGTGAAGCTGCGCCAGACTTCCCTGCCCGAGGAGATCACCGAAGTCCAGAAGCGCATCAAGTTCATCGTTCATCGCATGGAGAACGCCATCGCGAACCATGAGTTCGAGAAGGCGCGCTTCTACTCCGATGAGGAACGCAAGGAACGCGACAACCTCCGCGCGTTGCGCGATAAGTACCACCTCGACGACTCGACCGCCGGCATCGTCGGCCGCGAGGATATCGAAGACGTGGTCAGCCGCTGGACCGGCGTCCCCGTCACCTCGATTAAGGAAGAAGAAACGCAGAAGCTGCTCCGCGTGGAAGAGGAGCTGCACAAGCGCGTCATCTCCCAGGACAAAGCCATCTCGGCTTTAGCTCGAGCGATCCGCCGCTCGCGCGCCGGGCTCAAATCTCCGCACCGTCCCATCGGATCGTTCCTGTTCCTCGGACCCACCGGCGTCGGCAAAACCGAAATGGCCCGCACTCTCGCGCAGTTCCTCTTCGGCAGCGAGAAGTCGCTCATCCGCTTCGATATGTCAGAGTTCATGGAGAAGCACTCGGTCTCGAAGCTCATCGGCTCGCCTCCGGGATACGTGGGCTACGAGGAAGGCGGCCAGCTCACCGAGCGCGTGAAGCGTTCGCCCTACTCGGTTGTCCTGCTCGACGAAATCGAGAAGGCGCACGCCGATGTCTTCAACATCCTGCTGCAGGTGTTTGAAGACGGTCAGCTCACCGACGGCCTCGGCAACACGGTCGACTTCAAGAACACGATCATCATCATGACTTCGAACATCGGCGCTCGCCATCTGCAGCGCAAGGCGGGACTCGGCTTCCAGAGCGACCGCGAAGACATGGTCATGGAGAAGATCGAAGACCTGGTCAAGAACGAGGTCAAGCGCACCTTCAACCCCGAGTTCCTCAACCGCATCGACGAGATCATTCTCTTCCAGTCCCTCACCGATGCCGACCTGATCCGCATTCTCGAACTGCTGATCCAGCAGCTCAACGCTAACCTGGCCCAGAAGTCCATCACCATCACGATCAACGAAGAGGCCATGCGCTGGATCCTCGAAAAAACCATCGTCGATCGCAGCTACGGTGCGCGTCCTCTGCGCCGCGCCCTCCAGCGCTACGTCGAAGACCCGCTCTCCGAGGCCCTCATCGCCGGCCAAATCAGCGAACGCCCCGCCTTCCTTGAGGTCTACCTCGCCAACAACCAGCTCTTCTATCGCCCCATCGTGAAGGAAGGCGAAGAGAAGGTAAGCGAAGGCATCCTGCTGGTCAGCTAAACCGGGCTCCAACTCAAGCCAAAAAGGCTGCGGATCACTCCGCAGCCTTTCCATTTGCCGCTCCGGATTCACACATCGTGATGTGTGATATCCTACACATCGGTGGAGGAGAATCAAAATGGCAACCAACCTGGCTCTGGACGACAAACTCATCAACGAAGCCCGGCGTATCGGCGGCCACGCCACCAAGAAGGAAGCCGTCACCGCCGCCCTGGACGAATATATTCGCCGGCGTAAACAGCTTGACCTGCTCAATCATTTTGGGACGATCGACTTCGATCCAAACTACGATTACAAGAAGAATCGAAAGCTTGACCGCATCGACCTCAGGAAAAGATGAAAGTCCTGGTCGACACCTGTGTGTGGTCGCTTTTTCTCCGCCGCCCGAGTAAGGCTAAGCTCAACTCCGAGGAACTAAAGCTGGCAAAACTCCTCAGGGAGGCGACCGAGGACGGGCGCGTCGCGATCATTGGACCGGTCCGGCAGGAGGTTCTCTCCGGTATACGTGATAAATTGCAGTTTCGAAACACCGAACAGATCCTGGAGCCATTTCCGGATGAAGAGCTTACCACTCTGGACTACGTTGAAGCGGCGCGCTGCTTTAATCTTTGTCGTGACCACGGGGTCGAATGCGGACCTGTCGACATTCTGATCTGTGCCGTCGCGGTCGATCGCCAATTCAGCGTGCTTACCAACGACCAGGCGTTGATTCGCTGTCTAAATGTGCTGAGAATTTCGCATTCTTAAGCTAACCCTCAGCCGCTTCTCACTCCACCCGCGTCGCCGTCAGCTCCACCTGCATCTTGCCCTTACTGTCCAGATCGTCGGAAGAGAAGACGATTGTCGGCTTGCCAATCGTGACCAGCACGAGCGAATCCCACACATTTTGCCGGATCACCGGTTCCCCAACCCCGCTGACTTCCGTTTGGCGAGCGATGCTGCTGATTTCCACCTTGAGGCGCAGACCGAGCCTGTCCCCGTGTTCGATTGCATCGTGCACATCCAGGTTCACGCCCAGGTCGATGTACTGAAACTGGGTATTCTCGATACTCGGCTTCGATCCGTACGAGCCTGTGGCAATCGGGACCCGCGACCCGGTCTTGATCTGCTGATCCCCAACCCCTTGCCCGCCGCTAGCCGTGGCAATCGTTTCCTCGTAGATGCGTGTGTTGGTCACTTTTCCCAAAGCATCAAGCTCTGCCACCGCAAAATGCAAACGGTAAAAGTGCTGCGCCGCGGGAGCAGCGGTTTCTCCGGGACTCTGTGCCCGCACCGCAGCGGGAAGCAGAGACAGCGTGAGTATTGCGGCGAAGGTGGCGATCATTTTCATAAGGGCTCCTGTTCCTGTCATTGATCCTGTGGATTGCCGGCCGCGACGGACTGCTCGCGCAAGTCGGCAACGATAATGGGGTCGTCCCAGTGCTGCTGGTCCTCGAGAACCGCACGCTGCACCGCGGGCGGACCATGCTGCGCGAAGGCTGCCAGCGCCTGTTCCTGGGGCGAGAGAGGTGTGGGCGTGGGAAAAACGTCCAGTTTCGGCAGCGGCCGCTCTTCGACAACACGCGCACTCGCCACCCGCTTCGCCCTTCCAGAAATTAAAGAGCCGCTTTGAAGGGGCATGGCTGCAGCCGTGCCATGAATGCGAGACGAGCCCGGCTTTAGCCGCCGAGGGATGGGTTTCTCTCCGCCGCTCACGTCCGGCGCGTTCGGCGTCCAGGCAATCTCCGGAACTTGCTTCGCGCCCATCGATCCCAGCGCCACAAGAATCACAACGAGCGAGGCCGCAGCAACCGCCCATCCCCAAAGCCAGACGCGCTTTCGCACGGCTTCCTCGGCCCGCGCCCGATCCAGCACCCGCGCCACCCCCACACGCGTCTCCGGAATCTCTTCCGGCTCCGCATAACTCCTGAGTGCGGCATCGATCACCTCGTCCAATCGTTCATCGCCGCGCATACCGCCGCACCTCCATCGCCCCCAGCTTCTCCCGCAGCATCCTTCGCGCCCGCATCAGCCGCGTCCGCACCGTTCCCTCGGCAATCCCCATCGCCGCCGCAATCTCTTTCGAGTTCATCTCCCCCGACAGCGCCAGCGGCTGCCGCAATTCCTCCGGCAAGCTGTCGATCATCCGATGCACCGCCGCCTCCCAGTTCCCCGCCGCCACAAGTTCCTCTGGGTTCATCCCTGCATCGGCAATGTCATTCACCGCGGACCCACCTTCCGATTCACCGCGATCAACATGGCGCCGAAGGCGCGTCTGTCTGGACGACCAGTCCTCCACGGCGGATCGCCAGCTGGCCCGCGCCACAAACGCCTTCTCGTCCCGCAACCCGCGCCACGCCTGCGCGCGGAAAATCTTCAGGAACGCTTCCTGCGCCGCGTCCTCGGCATCGGCCGCGTTACGCAACACCGCCCACGCCACCCGGTAGGCGAACCTCCACTGCCGCTCGACCAGACCCGTGAACTCCGCATCGTCCTCTGGTCGCACCCGCCTGGGGCTCCTCACGCCTTCATCCGCAAAGACGGCGGTCATGCCCTTACTGTTCATTTTTTAAGGAAGTTTTTTTGAGATGCTCAAACGCGCAGCGTCTTTACGCCATACGGCTCCAGGCGCCGGTCCGCCGTTATGAGGACCAAATCCTCAACCATCGCCTGGGCGACGATCACCCGGTCAAACGGATCGCGGTGGTGCATTGGCAACTTTGCTGCCGCCTCGGCAAATTTCGTCGTCACCGGTATCTCCACGAACCCCGCCCGGGCCACAAACGTCGAAATCGACCCCGTCATCCGCAGTTTGCCGAGGCTTTGTTTGATCGACAGCTCCCAGGCCGAGGCGGCGCTGAAGTACACTTCCTCGGCCGCGTCCAGCTCGGCAATCACTTCCCGCGCAATCCGCCCTGGATCCGAGTTCAGCCAGAACAGGACATTCGAATCCAGCAGGTATCGCGGAGTCACCCCAGCGTCTTCCTGCCCAGCAGCTGGCGCAGGGGGATGTCCTTCTCAAAGTCCGGAGCAACCCAGCTCACGCCCATCAAATTCCGGCCAAACGCCGCCGAGCGCCGTGTCTTTACTTTCGGCAGCGCCGTCAGACGCGCCATCGGTTTGCCCGCCTTCGCAATCACGATTTCCTCGCCGCCTGCCGCCCGCTCCACCAGGTCCGACAGCTGCGTCTTTGCCTCGTAAAGATTGACCCTGGTCGCCATAAATACAGTTTCCCTCTTACCAGCGAGTTGGTCAAGTTGGTCAAGCGAATATTAGCGGACCATCCTCGGCCAGCCGCCAAATCCCATGTCATCCTGCCGGCCGCGCGATCCGGAACCAGGCATCAGGCCGCCAGCCTCTTTCCCTCTTGCCTCCGCAACCCGCACTCCGCTAAGCTGGCAAGCATATTTTCCGAGGTGAGCCGTGGTCGATCCGCACACAATGCACATGATGATGGGCATGATGGGCATATTTTTTGTTGGCTGGGTCATCATGGTGGTCATCGTTCAAATCCCATTCTGGGTCATCTTCAGGAAAGCCGGCTTCGCGCCCGCCCTCAGCCTTCTCCTCCTGCTTCCCTTCGTCAATCTGGTTATGCTTTACGTGCTCGCCTTCACGGAGTGGAAGGTCGTCCCCGTTTCCCAGGTCACTGCGATCCCGCCCCGCATCTAGGTTCGCATCGCTCTTTGATCGGCGCCCGCAGCAGAACCGGGAGTCTTCAGAGTTCCAGTTGCGCCTGCTTCTCCCGCAGGAATTCCTGGATCGCCGGATCCCTTTCAAGGCCAATGGCCACCTCGTACGCGTGCCGCGCCGCATTGGCGTCTCCCGCGCGCGCCAGCAGCTCCGCCCGCACCGCCCAATAGGGTTGATAGGTTCGCAGGCGGGGATCCGTCTCCGCATCCGGCAATGCCGTCAGCCCCGCCGCTGCTCCCTCCGCTTCCGCAACCGCCAGCGCCCGGTTTACCGCGACCACCGGCGATTCGGTCAGCGTCAGCAGCGCGTCGTAGAGCCGCAGCACGTTCGGCCAGTTATTCCATCCCTTTCTGCGTCGCGTAGTATGCGCCGACTGCAGTGCCGCCTCCAGCTGATGCCGCCCCACACTCGCCACTGTGCCCGCTCGCCGCAGCAGAGCCTCAGCCTCGTCGATCATCGCGGCGTCCCATTGCGCCACGTCCTGGCGCTCGAACGGCACGAAATTTCCCTTTGCGTCGCGCCTCGCCGCTCGCCGTGCCTCCGCATAGAGCACCAGCGCACAGAGCCCCAGCGCTTCCGGCTCGCCAGGCAGCAGCTCCGCCAACAAACGCGCCAGAAAAATCGCCTCCCCGCTCAGCTCCTGCCGGAACGCGTCCGTCCCCGCGGCGTCGGCCCAACCTTCGGTGTAGGCCGCGTAGATCGCCTCCAGCACCGCATCCAGCCGGTCGGCAAGCTCCTCCCGCTCCGGTACGCGGAACGGGATCCCCGCCTCGTGAATCTTGCTCTTCGCACGGACCAGCCGCTTGCTCATCGCCGCCGGAGACACCAGAAACGCCGACGCAATCCGCCCGGCATCGAGGCCCATCACGGTCTGCAGCATCAGCGGCGCACGCACCGCCGGCTCCAGCGAAGGGTGCGCGCAGGCAAACAGCAGCGCCAGCCGCCGGTCGGGAATCGGATCGGGAATCTCCGCGGCCTCGAGCACTCCCGCCGCCTGTTCCAGATCCTCATCGGTTGTGTCTTCATACTGCCGCCGCCGCGCGCGATCAATTCCCTTCCGTCGCGCCACCGTCAGCAGCCACGCCTCAGGATTCTCCGGGCAACCGCCCTCCGGCCAGTGGGCCAGCGCCTCTGCAAATGCGTCGGCGAGCGCGTCTTCCGCGCCCGCCACATCGCCGGTCCGCGCCGCCAGATACGCAATCAGCTTGCCGTAGCTCCGCCGCGCTACCGCATCGGCCACGTTGTGGGCCTGCTCACATCCCAATGCCCGCTCCTCAGCAGCCCGCGAAGAAACTCACCGTTTTGAAGGGGCACAGCTTCAGCTGTGCCGTTAAGGTTGCATAATGAATCGGCTTCAGCCGCTGAGGGATGGTTTTCCTTCTTCCAGCGACCCTTGCCGAGCGCGCAGCTTCCCCGTCGTCAGTACCCAGCTTCTCCCATTTGCCAGATCGCACGCACTTCCACCGTTCCGTGCTGCGAGCCTGGGCACCGCGCCGCCCACGACATGGCCGCATCGAGGTCCGGCACTTCGATCAGATAGTAGCCGCCGAGTTGCTCCTTCGAATCCGCAAACGGCCCGTCCAGCACCTGCGACTTGCCGTTCTCCACCTTCACGCGTGTCGCCGTCCCACTGGGCCGCAACCGATTGCTCCCGCGCAACGCCCCCGCCTGCTGCAGCGCTTCGGTGTACGCGTAATACGCCGCCGCGCCTTTCTCCTGCTGCTCCTTCGGCATCCGTTCCCACCCCGATTCGTCCGCATACAACATCAGCAAATATTGCATCGTAATCCTCCACCCTCATGATCGCGGAAAAACTTCCCGCCACCATGTTGACGCGCCATCTCCTCTCCTTTGGACAATCGGCAAGGAAACTTTGTAAAAAAGCAAAAACGCTTTGCCCCGGCCAGGTTCACCCCACAGCAAGAAGCGTAGGCTCACACCCTGCGTTGTCCGTATCCAGATCTCCAGGCCTCAAGTCCCTCAGTACCATCCCGGGACCCAAAACGGCACCGTTCCCGCGACCTCGCCCTACAGGTACTGCGCGAAGCGCGCTATCCCCGGACAGAGTCCGCCATAGCGGCCAGTTGTCCCTGGACGGCCGGTCCTGCCGGCTTCCGAAACGTCAGCGCATAGAACCGATTCCGCCACACCGTCTCCACCCCCACCTCTTCCATCTCTTCGGGAACCAGATCAACCGGCGCCGTCACCGCCTTCTCGCGATCCTTATAGAACTCCCGCGTGTACGGAATGTTCTCGTAAGCTCCCTTCACGTGCTCCTCCGTCTCATCCGCAATCAGGATCAGGCTCCCCGGCTTCGCCACTCGGATCATCTCCCGAATCGACTTCGCGCGATCGCTGAAGAAGTTGATTCCGCCGGTGTGAAACACGACGTCGAAGCTCTCATCGGCAAACGGCAACCGCTCCGCATTCCCCAGGAATAATTCTCCCTCGATCCCCCACCGCCGGAAATTCTCCTGGCAATTCACCAGCATGTCACATGCAAGGTCCAGCCCGTACCGCCGGATCCCCCGTGGCAGGTACTTATAATTCAGCCCCGTACCCACCGACGTCTCCAGCACCCGGTCGCCCGCCTTCACTTCCAGCTTGCCCAGATAGCTCCGCACATATTCCTCGCGATCCATGCCCGCCAGCGCGGTAGCTACCCGCTGAGTATCGTCGTAGAATCCGCCAATCGTTTCGTACAGGCGGTTGTATTTCCCGTTTGCCCCGCTCAGATCCTCCGCCGTCCGGAAATCCGGAATACTCGCGCGAATCGGAAACCTTTCTCCGGTAGCGCTGGCCAGCTCTTCCCTGCCGTGCTCCCGGACCACATGTAACGGTTCGCCGCTGGCCGGACTACGCAGCAGCGCAATCGTATCCGCCCGATCCGCCCAGGTTTTTCGCCCTCGCGCCGCAGCCGCTACCGCCCACACACTCAGCCCAACCGCCGCGATCCCGCAAACCCACGTCAGGATCCGGTTCGCTTCCACCGCATCGCTGCCGGTTCCCAGCTGCAGCAGCCCCAGCAGCGCTGCCGCGAAACCCAGCGCCGCCACTCCGAAACGCCATGCCGGATATTCCCCGTTCCACATCCAGACCACCAGCGCCGCAAACCAAAGCACCAGAAATGTAACCGCCACCGTTCCATAATTATCTGCAATCAGTCGCAGCAGCGAGTTCGGCTCCGTCGCTCCATACGCCAGCCCTGCCGCCTTCGCCGGCAGCCACCGGAGCGCCGCAGCTTTCACCACCACGGCGGCCGCCGGGAGCGCCAGGGTCCACACCGGCCCTGGCAGCCGCGTGCTTATTACACGATGGAAGACGAACGGCGCTACCAGCACCGCCGATGCCGCCACCATCCATCCCAGCGTCGCCAGCCCTCCCAACCCCGGCCCCGCCGCCACCATTCTCCAGTTGCCAATCGCCATGGGAATCAGCGTCAGCGCCATCAGCCACACAAAGCCACGCCGCACCCGCTGCGTTCCAATAAGCCACACCGCCAGGATGGGCCCCGTCCACACGCCCACGGGCATCCAGAAGAACCCCGCCACAAGCAGCGCCGAAATCGCCCACGCCAGCGCCTGCCGTCCCCGCGCATGCTTTACTTCGCTCTTCGCTTCCACTTTCTGCTCGACCGCCATTCTTACCTTCCATTCCGCGCATCGACCCTCACTGCCGCGCTTTCACTTTCCTGACCTCGTGCCGGGTGACCTGTTTCTCGTTACCCGCGTCCTTTTCCAAAACTTTCAGAGCCTCCTCGCTCCACTGGAGCGCGGCGCGAATCTGCGCCAATCCAAACTCCAGCGTCAGCATCCAGAAGCGGAAATGCGGATGGTCGGCGTTCTTCGCGCTCCCTACCCGCCCAATCTCATCAAAGGTCGCCAGCGCCCGCCGGTTCATTTCCTGAAAATTGCGCACGTGCCGCTCCAGAACTCCTGGCGCAGCCTCGCGTCCGAAAAACAGCTTCAGCAGGAATTCATCCCGTGGCGGATCCAGACGGTACGGCAGCGCCAGCCACTCCCGGAGCCGCGCGCGCCCCGCCGCGGTCAGCGAATACGCCTGCCGCGCTGCTCGCCCACTTCCCTTTCGCGCATTTCCCGGCCGCATCCGCCGCGCCGGCCGCACAGGAGCAATCAACCCCTCACTGGCCAGCTTTTTCAGCGCCGGATAAATCTGCCCATAGCTTTCGCTCCAGAAATAACCCACGCTGCCCTGGATGGTCTTGCGAATGTCGTACCCGGACTGGCTGCCCTCGATCGACAGCAGCCCCAGGATCACGTAAGCGGTCTGGCTTTGCATACTAGCTGCAAGATACATCTGACAGATAGATTGTCAAGCGAAATCCCCCCTGCAAAAAGCAAAACCAAAAGCAAAACCTGTGGGCCCGGCCAGGTTCACCCCACAGCAAGAAGCCTACCCGCCTGCCAGGGCTGCACCTGATATCGATTGCTGGTCCTCAACTCACCAGTACCGTCCGGGCGACCAAAACGGCATTGCTCCCGCGAAGCCCTCCGTGCACCCATCCCGCGCCAGGCGCTGCACTCCTGCGGCGCAAGCCGCGTCCGCTCAGCGGCCAGGTGCTTTTGCGCGAAGCGCGTCCGCCCGAGCGGTCAGCTCCCGAATTGGCGCAGGTGATGATCGATGTGCTTCCAGTTGAGGGCGTTCCACTGGTCGTAGCTCATCCCGCCCAGAAGAAAGTGATCCGGCCCCGCGCCCGTGGGCATCGCCGCCATCCGTTCCATCGCCTGCAGCAGCTGTCGCCGCTCTTCGTCGAAATCCCCCGGCGCCCGCGCCAGCAGCTCCTTTGGCGCCTTCGCGTTCTTCGGCATCGGCACCACATAGATCGCCAGATGCTTCAGCGGGAAATGCCGGAACGCCGCCGGCCCCTTCCGCGGCACCTCCAGCTTGCCCAGCCCCGCGCCCAGGCTGTCATTCAAATGACACATCATCCGCGGAGCATCCAGGCTTCCCCACTGCGGTCTGGTCTCCGGCGTGACCTAATGCAGCCGCTCCACCAGGCCCCTGCCGATCCTTCTCGTTCCTCAGTGACGGCATCTCGCCCCCTCCCGTATCAGCCTGCCCAGCATCTTACCGGCCCACCTATATAGTGGTCACCATGCTCCGCGCTTTTCGCACTTGCCGTCCCGCCATGCTCACCCTGGCCTTGCGCCGGCAGCCCTGCCCAGTCCACGCCCAAAGACGCAGCGCACGACTACACCACCGCCCACCGCGCCGATCTGATCCAGAGTTTCTCCACTTTCCTCGCCATCCCCGACGTCGCCGCCACCCCCGACGGCCTCCGCCGCAACGCCGACTACCTCCTCGCCCAGCTCACCCAGCGCAACGTCGACGCGCGTCTCCTCACCCTGCCCGGCTCGCCCTCCATCGTCTACGGACACATCGATACACCCGGCGCCACGCACACCACCGTCTTCTATGCCCACTACGACGGTCAGCCCGTCACGCCCGCAGACTGGGATATCCCCACACCCTTCACGCCCACGTTGCGCACCGTCAATGGAGAACAGCGCATCTACGCTCGCGCCGCCGGCGACGACAAGGCCGCCATCTTCGCCCAGCTCACCGCCCTCGACGCCCTCCGCGCCGCCCATCTCCCGCTCCACGCCAACATCCGATTCGTGTGGGAAGGTGAAGAAGAAGCCGGCTCACTGCACCTCGAGCAAATCCTCAACGCCAACGCGCCGCTCATCCAGGGCGACGTGTGGCTCATCTGCGACGGCCCCATCGACCAGTCCGGCCGTCAGGACGTCGTCTTCGGCGCGCGCGGCGACACGCACCTTTCCATCACCGTCTACGGCCCGCACCACGGCCTGCACAGCGGACACTACGGCAACTGGGCGCCCAATCCCGCCATGATGCTCGCTCAGCTCCTCGCCGGCATGAAGGACGACAACGGCCACGTCCTCATCCCCCATTTCTACGACGGCATCGCCCCGCTCAGCGCCACGGAAAAAGCCGCCCTCGCCCGCGCTCCCGTCAACGACGCCATGTTGATGCAGTCCTTCTGGCTCGGCCGCACCGAGAACGCGCCCCAGCACCTGCTCTACCTTATTAACGAGCCTTCGCTCAACATCAACGGCATCTCCTCGGGCGCCACAGGAGCGCACGCCGCCAACGTCATCCCGCCCACCGCTACTGCCGACATCGACCTCCGCCTCGTCGTCGGCGTCGACTGGCGCGAGCAACAACAGCGTGTCGTCGACTACATCCGCTCGCGTGGCTATTTCATCGTCGATCAGGAGCCGACCCAGGAAATCCTCACCAGCCATCCGCGCGTAGCGATGGTCGTGCGCGATCCGGCCAGCTACAACGCCGTCCGCACCTCCATGGATCTCCCCATCGCGAAAGAAGTGATCGCCGCAGTCGAAAGCGCGCGTGGTCCGGTTGTGCTTCTGCCCACCATGGGCGGCAGCGTGCCGCTGGAGGTGATGGTGCGCATCGCCCATACCCACACCATCACCGTCCCCATCGCTAATTACGACGACAACCAGCACGCCGCCAACGAAAACCTCCGCCTCCAAAACCTCTGGGACGGAGTAGAAACCATGGCCGCGCTGCTGGAAATGCAGTAAGGCCCGGGGGGGGCCGATGCTGGCAAGCGGAAGGGTGACTGGGATGGCGATTATTTCGGTATTCCGAGAAGGAATATCCGTCTTGGCGCCGTTATAGACAACAACGCCCGAAACAGCACTCCCATTTCGGATGGGGCCCCTCGTAGTTGCTTATTAGGAGCTGGGCGTGTCGCAGTGCCCGCGCTCACCTCTTTGCGAACTGTTGTTGCCGGAGGTGCTAATTGCACTTTGCAATCCCCTCGCGCCGACTGTGGGTTGCGCTCTGCCTTTTGGCAGGCTCATGGATCTTCTGCAGCCGTCTTTCGGCCCAAACCGGCCCGGCGGAAAGTTTCGAACCGGTTGTCCTGCAGGTTCCCCGACCTCAGGTTGCTAAGGACTATGAGTTTACCTGCCCAGGCAGCTTTCCCAGTGACTTAACAGTCGTCAACTGCCGCTACCTGATGAGGGACCGGCTCCTGCAATTCCTAACGACCGGCATAACCGATCAGGCGTTGCTGGAATCGGTTTCTGGTTCGTTGTTTACACAGTGGTGGAAGACTCCCGGGGAGTGGCCACAAACCTGGAAGTACTACGGCTATCGGGTAGGGACTAGCTATGTGCAGTCAGCCGGCAATGCATCGGCGCAGTTCATCGTGGGGGCGATATTGCATGACGATCCGCGCCACGTGTCATGCGACAGCGATCCTCTTCTGTTTAAAAATGAGTTGACAGCAACTAAGCCCATCACCTGCTCACAGTGGCACCGCTTTGGTCATGCACTGCTGGATTCGATAACCGTGCGCTCCTCCAATGCAGGCACACTCACGCCGCAGATGCTGTTGGACACAAAGCGGGCCTTGAGCGCCGAAGATGCCGCCAAACAACTCAAGTCCAGATATCACAGGTTCCCGGCGTTCTCGCGATTGGTGGGCGCCTATGCCGGCGCGTATTCGCAGTATCCATGGGAGCCCGGGAATTCAAACAAGTTTGGAGCGATCTCCCAGAGAGCCGCATTGAGTTTCGCTCCTACGTTCTTAGGAAGCTTTTACACCGAATATGCCACGTCTATCTTTTCTCATTTAAAACAGGCTAAGAAATGACCGCCCATTGTGAGGGGCACGCGATGAAACCCCGACACGGTAGTACCACATTATTGTTTGTACTGGCCGGGCTGGTGGCAGGGTGCATCGCCCCCAAAGAATACAGGCCGGTCGGCAAACTGACGCCATTGACGGCACCACCCGCGCCCGATGCCACAGATCTGACATCGATCGCAATAGCCAAGCAAGTCGCTCTCCCGGTTGGGACCCTCTGCACAGATGCAAAGGGCCTGAAAGCAACGAAGGGCAGTCTTACTCCGGCGAAACCGGCTGGACAGAACGAATCCGGACCCTGCCTGGCCTTCGTCGAGTATCAGTCGTCAGGAAGGCGATATGACGAGCGGCAGATCGAGAGCGCCGTTGCCCTTGTACAGAAAGCCATCGAGGATGATCCCAACCACCAACCGATTATTGTGGGTTTCGTGCATGGCTGGAAGCACAATGCCGATCCCGGTAACGGCAGTTACGGTCAAATCAGCAGGTGGCCGCCGGAAGACACCAATATCCAGGGGCTTGAGCATGTCCTCAACTTCATGTATCGCTGCTATTACGCCGACCCAGCAACAAAGGACCCCTGTTTGGTAAATCGGGGTACAACCCTGGGTGCCACACGCGGACACGTTGTGATAGGCATCTTTTTTGGATGGTACGCAGCCAACATATCGCCTTTCTGGCCGGTAGCCCAGCAAATGACGGTGTACACACGCGGCAACGAGGCAGACAAAGTAGCAAAGGAGGGCGATCTTTCAACTGATTTGAAGCATTTGTCGGATATTGCACATCCTTCGCCCAAAAGTGCCAACGAGCCGATGCTTGTCCTGGTTGGCCACAGCTTTGGCGCCCGTCTCCTCGAACAGGCCGTTCAAGGACCGCTTCAGGACCGGATTACTCAGCAGATTAAGGCCGGCCCTCAGGGTTCTGTGCCCAATTTTGCAGATTTGGTGCTATACGTGAATTCGGCGGCGCCAGCCGAGGATGGTATCGGTATGCTGCAGTTCCTCGCTCAACATGAGGTAACATTCCGGACAAGAAAGGGAGTCCCGACCAACGAACCACTTCTGGCGGCAATAACTACTCCCGCGGACGCCGCGACTGGCATAATATTCACCATCGCCATGTCACTGGGCAGCCTTTCACACAGCGGTATAGAGCGAATCGACTGTTTCGATCCTGTCACCCCCCGGCAGTTCGTTGCCGAAGAAGATAGGCAGAAGTTATACCGGAATACTCTTGGGCACCTTCAGGAGTTCCAAAGCCATTCCCTGACAGAGCTCCCAAACAAGAACCAGCAGACCTGCAGCGGCTCCGCGGCCGGGCAATTCCTATACTGGGTACCCGGGCATTGTTTCGAGGTGTCTTCGGCTACGCCTATGCCACAACAATCCGTTCGCTGGAATGGGACGCCCTACTGGGTGATTAGCACTGATGAAAGCATTATTCCCGATCACAGCACCATCTTCACAAACCGGCTCCTGCGGTTTGTGGGCCATGTGCTTCCCGATGAGCGGGACGAAGCGGTGGTTGAAGGCAAGTAAGAACGAGCCAATACAGGGCTGGTTGATAGCTCGGATCGTTACGAACTGCCCCTCCTGTTCAGCTTGCGCACAACCCTTGCTGGGGCACCGACAACATAGGAACCATGGCTTCGCTGCTCTCGATGGATTAGAAACGTCTTCGGATCGCCCGCCGTCAGGCCGTTTTGAGGATCTGCCGAGCATGCGCCGTCACCCGCGCAATCCGCAAGCCGCCGTAATTCGAGACCTGCACCTGGTCCACCTCGGCAACATTGAAGCTCTCGGCGATCTGCCGCAAAGCGCGCGTGGTGGCATGCGACACGGCCGACGCCTCGCTTCTGCCGCAGCCCAGCCGCGAACACTGAATCAGCGACCAGCGGAAGTGCCACCCCGAGCGGCGCAGCGTCGCATCGAGGCCCACCGCCGAAATATCGCCGGCCAGCATCCACCCATTGTTGAATCGCTCCTGCCTCACCTGGAATCCGCCCGGCAACTCGCAGCCGATGCGGAGAAACATCGACCGGTAGCTCACGCCTTCGGCTTCCCCGCTTCCGCTGCGGGCGCACTACCCAGGTTGTCGCTCGCAGGCGCGGCGTTCACGATCGTATCCTTATTGCCGTCTTCGGAGTAGCCCGTTGCATCCGCATGGACCGACGGCTGGATCGGAATGACCGTGGCGCCCGTTCGCGTAGACAGGTGATTCTTCAAATCGGATTTTTTGATGAGGCTCATCGCCGCTCCAGTGGTTCCGTTGACTGCCTGAACGTTGCTCGTCTGGAGCGGAATCCGGGGGCTGGAGGCGAGAAGGAAAAAACCTTGAACTCTACCTTAAGGATACTCCGCGCACACCGTCTGTGCTGCGCGATCTGATCGATTCGGGCGCACCTGCACCCTGTACCCTGTGTCCTGCTCACTCCCACGCAGGCTTCCGTCTCCACAGCCCCGCCGTCAGCGCGCCAAAAGCGAATCCCCCCACATGCGCCAGATACGCCACGCCTCCGGTCTGCACATTGGCCACCTGGCCCGCATCGAACAGCTGGATGAGAAACCAGATCCCGATCAGCAGAAACGCCGGGATCAGTGTGATGCGCACAAAAATGAAAATCCACAACACCGACTTGATGCGGTCTCTCGGATAAGTGACGATGAACGCCCCCATCACCGCCGCAATCGCACCGCTGGCGCCTATGGTGGGCACCGTCGACATCGGGCTCCCCGCCACCTGCGCCAGCATCGCCACCACTCCACCCACCAGATAGAAGACGAGGTACCGCACCTTCCCCATCGCATCTTCCATCTCCGGCCCAAACGCCCACAGGAAAACCATGTTTCCGATAATGTGCATCCAGCCGCCGTGCATGAACATGGCGGTAAAGATGGTCACCCACGCGTGCCCCTGCACGATGTGCGCCGGAATCGCCGCCCACTTCGTGACGAACGCCTGGCCCCCGACAAGCTCCTCGAAGAAGACCAACGCGTTCACCACGATGATCGCCAGCGTGATCACCGGAAAGGAACGCGTTGTCCTCGACGCATCCGACAACGGTATAACTGTCCCCACCCCAGGCCCTCCCTTAACCCCGACCTGCTACGCCGGCGCAGCCACCAGTCGCCGCGCCCCCAACAGCAGCATCAGCCGCGTCGTCCCGCTGAAAATAAAATTAATACCGAGCAGCGTACCAATCACCCACGGGCTGCTCGAGGGCCACGTCTTCCAGATCAGAATCGCCAGCACCAGCGTGACCACTCCATCCAGAATCAGCCATCCCCTGCCGCCCACCGTTTTCAACCGCGCAGCCAGCAAAAACTCCAGAATCGCCTCAGCAAACAGATACACACTCAGCGACAGCGTCAGCGCCGTGAGCCCCAGCACGGGATGCAGCAGCATATAAATTCCCACCGCCGCATACGCCACGCCGATCAGGAACTGCCAGATCAATCCGCCCGCACCGCGCGTATGCCAGGCCAGCACCAGGTGCATCACGCCGCTGAAGATCAGCAGCCATCCAATCACGATCGTCGCCGCAATCCCGGCCACAGGCGGCACAAGAATCGCCAAAATTCCGCAAAGAATAATCAATACGCTCAGCACGATCGACCACCCGATCGAGCTCTTCGCCATCGTCACCATCGAGGGTGTGCCCATAGTCTTCCTCCTCCACTAACTTTTTTCCATTGCCCGCGCCGCCCATTTCCGGGCGACCGTCGGCTGGTTTTTGGGACCCGGTTAACAGTTTTGGGGGAACCTTAAGCCCTTGCAGGGAAATAAAGCGGGCCGGGATTACCGACTTTACAACAACCTCCGTTGCCTGGCAAACGCCACGGCAACAACTGAACGGCTTCGGGCACAAGGCCATTGCGGTACGCGGACCTCACACCGAACCCGACTCCGGAACCCCACTGCGGCCCCAACTTCGGAACCCCAAGCCCAACCCCAGGAAGCCAGGTTCACCCCACAGCAAGAAGCCTACCCTCATCCCGAGCCCTGGGACCCAACCTTAATTGGCCCATCGGCGACGCCCGTAACCTGCCATTTCCCGTTCTGAACCTGGCCACCAGGCCCGCCGCCCCAGGAACCCTGCACCGCCCCGAAGCACAATTCCCCTCCCCCGCACCGCCTGCCGCGCCGATAACCAGAACATGGCGGACCACTGCCCGAAATGCGGCGCCACCATCACCGGTCACTATGCCGTCTGCGTCGTCTGCGATGCCGTCGTGGGAGATCCCGCCACCGTTTCACCCGTAGCGGTTTGGACTCCACCCGCGTCGCGGGCCAGGCAGCTGCGCGCGAAGATCACGTTCGTAGCACTTCCCGCCCTGGTTGCCCTGGGAATCGCCGTCGGTCTCTGGCGTGCCGCGAAAACCACCGGCATCGAGGAGAACGCGCCCACCGCCATTGCCCACATCAGGCCCGTATCCATCAGCGCCACCGGCCCGGGCGTCGACATCTACCCCGGAGCCCATACGCAGCAACTAACCACGCGCAGAACAGCCACCGGCTCGGCGATTACCGCCACCCTCGCCACGAGCGATTCCATCGATAAGGTAGTCGATTTCTATGAGACCAGGCTCGGCGTGCCCCTCTCGCAAAACCAGCAGAGCGCCATGTTCGCCGCCAGCAGCAACGACAGAAAAAACAGCGTCATGCTCACCGCCACCGCGCTACCCGGCGGACAGACCAAAATCGGCATCCTGCACTCCACCACTCGCTGACCGGGCCCACTCTCACCACACCAGCGTGCCACTCAGCATTTTTAGAGACGTATTAGCTGCCCACCTTCGACCAATCGTCTCTTACTGCCGACACTGCCGTAGCCGGACCTGTCTGGCCATGATGACGCACCGCGATGCTGCCGCACACCGCGATTGAAAGGCAAACGATGGTTGCTGCTGCGGCCTGCAACACCGCTTTCCCCACCAGCGGCTCCGTTGTGCGCTCCTGCCGTTCGAACCCCAGCAGGATCGCAACCACGATCAGTCGGATCAGCATTACTATGGCGCCCGCGCTGTCGTTCCACGGATCGCCATTATGAATGTGGGTCTGTACCGCGCCAAACATATCGATAGTCAGACCGGCCCACGCCGCAGTTCGCGCCCACGGAAGCAATATCCCCAAAGCACCAAAAACTTCGGCAATCACAATGAACTTAAGAAAAGCAATCGAATATCCCGATTGGGTGAAGAAATCGGTCATAGGCCCCATCGAGAAGGCTTTTCCCACTCCTGCGAGGGCAAATGTAAAGGCTATGCCAAGACAGAACGCCTCAAGGATCGAAGGTTCTGCAAGCAGCGATCGGGAATCCGGCCGTCGCGCCGCCAGCCCAAAGACCACCCCAAACAGCAGACCCGTGCAATCCCCAGCCAATCCCCACACCGTCCCGGCGAATCGGGCATGGGGAGCAACCGTCGTCCAGGCAAAAGCAATCGTCCGGCAAATCACAATGCCCGCGGTAACCGCGTAGTAGATGCGCGCCAACCGGGCAGAAGGGACGGCAGCGGTCGCCTTGCCGAAGAGCGCACCCAGACCGGCGCCGGCAAGCAGCACCGCCAGCATGTAGTCCACTCGATAGAACATCGATTCTATGACCCTCTGACCCGTATTCGAGCTTCAGGTATCGGTCGTATTACCAAATGAGCTCAATGGTCCAATGATTCTACCGGGCAACCGTATAAAGAATGCAGTTTCCCGCCGGCATCCATCGGCCTCAGCGATCACCGGCACCCTTGCACCCGACTCTCCCGGCAAGGTTGTCGATTTCCATGCGACCAGGCTCGGCTCGCCCATCTCCTTCAACAGCCAAGGCGACCTGTTTGCCGCCAGCAGCAAGGAAAGAAAAACCACCGTCATGGTGGCCGTCACCGCCGTACCCAGCGGTTCCACCAAAATCGGCACCCTGCACGCAACACCCGCTGACCCTCTTCTGCCGCACGCGCACTCGAAATTCCAACCAGACTTCGTATCACGCCATGGCTTCAGAGCCTGTAAAAATACCGAACCAGCCGCCTTTGTATCAGGGCACGACCTTGGTCGTGCCATAAAAGGAGGCGCGCAGCGCCTTCCATGGTTTGGTCGCACCCACGTGCCCGTCAGGGCACGCTGCGCGACCGAACCCCAAGCCCGCCTATAGCCGTCGGTACGCTCAGCACCGACAGCCCTCAGAAACCCGCAGCGGCAACCTGTCCTGAGCGTGACGCGGGTGCCCCATAACCTGGCCTGAGCAAGCACTGAGCGTAGCGAAGTGTGCGTCGAATGGCTCTGCCCGGTTCCGGCAGATGTGGGAAGCCACGAACCCCGCCAACCGCTTTTCCAGCTAACCGGTTCACCGCCGACCGTCCTTTAGCTGACCGCTTTTTAGCTCCGGATCCAAATGTGCAAAATCTGTCAAGCTTTTCCCCCACGGTACCAAAGTGTTGTCCCTCACTTAAGGCGACTTACAAGCCAACTTACCCCCATATAGTTGGCACTACTTCAGGCCATACTTGATATCCTGATAATAGGGGTAATTTTTTAAATCCTCCTCACCAAGACCCAACGAGAGGCCGCTCCGCAGGCGGCCTTTTCCTTTGCTGGAGACAGATGCCCACCACCGCCCAACTCGACCGCCGCACCGAACGCCGAACGCCGCGCGCCGAACAACCTGGCAGTATCTCCTCACGGCTCCATAGAGCCCCGTCTTGCTCCCGGCTCCCAGCTCCAGGCTCCCAACTGCTCTGTTGTCAGATCCGTCAACATCCGCTAACTCCCGCAAAGTCAAATAAGTACGCAGAATCATCCGTCACGATTCAATCCAACTGCCGCCCAGAACGCTCCCGCCGCCCCGAGCCCTGTCCGGCTGCCGGCCACAGGCTACCGGCTACCGGCTGCGTCCCGCTCGCTTTCCATCTGACTCGTTTTGAGACACATGCCGGTTACCCCCAGCCCCCACTCCGTAACTCCCGCCAAATCAAGCACCGTCCCGCACTCCCAGGGGGGAGGGGGGTACCCCCGCACGCGATACACTCGAAATTTGGTTCCGATGACTAATTCCAGCTCGCCCCGCGTCCGCTTCGCGCCTTCGCCCACCGGTTACCTCCACGTCGGCGGAGCGCGTACTGCCCTTTTCAACTGGCTTTTCGCCCGCCACTTCGGAGGCACCTTTATCCTCCGCATCGAGGACACCGATTTTGAGCGCTCCTCCGCGGAAATGGTCGACGGCATCCTCGAAGGCATGCGCTGGATCGGCCTCGACTGGAACGAAGGCCCGTTTTTCCAGTCCGAACGCCTGCCGCTGTACCAGGCAACAGCGGCAAAACTAGTCGAATCCGGCCACGCCTACTACTGCTTCTGCACCAAAGAGCAGCTCGAGCAGCGACGCGCCGCCGCCACCAAAGCCGGAAGACCGCCCATGTACGATCGCCGCTGCCGTTCCCTCGACCGGGCTGCAGCTGCGGCTCGAAAATCCGCCGGCGAAGCGGCTGCAGTCCGATTTGCCGTTCCCGACGGCGGATCCACCAGCTTCGACGACGCCGTCTTCGGCAAGGTCGAGTTCGCCAATGCGGAAATCGAGGACTTCGTCCTGCTCCGCTCCGACGGCATTCCCACCTATCACCTCAGCGTCGTCGCCGACGACATCGACATGCGCCTCACCCATATCATCCGTGGTGCCGATCACATCTCGAATACACCTAAACAAATACTTCAATATCGCGCGCTGGGTGCCGAGCTGCCCGTCTTCGCGCATGTGCCGCTCATCCTTGGCCCCGACAAGACGCGCCTCTCCAAACGCCACGGCGCAACCTCGGTCATCGCCTACAAAGAAATGGGCATCGTGCCGGAAGCCTTCCGCAACTTCCTCGCGCTGCTCGGCTGGTCGCCAGGCACGGCGCACAAAGACCGCGAAATCTTCTCCTCCGAAGATCTGATTCAGCTCTTCTCTCTCGACGGCATCTCGAAATCGAACGCCGTTTTCGATAACGACAAACTCGCCTGGTTCAATACCGAATACATCCGCGCCTACGCCGCAGAAAAGCTGCTCCCGCTGATCGAAACCGAGTGGCAGGCGGCAGGATTTTCACCTTCTCGCTCTCGCGAAGAAATTCTCGCCGCCATCGAGCTGCTCAAACCGCGCGCCCGCAACCTGAAGGATTTCGCCACCTCGTTCCGCGCCTATTTCAGCGACGATTTCGAATACGATCCAGCCGCGGTTACAAAATTCCTGTCCGATCCGCGCTGCCCGCGCTCCTCGCTGAACTCTCCGAACGCTACGCAGCCGCGCCGGAATTCACCGAAGCGTCGGCCGAAGAGATTCTCCGTGCCTTCGCCGCCGAAAAGAACATCAAAGCCGGCGCGCTCATCAACGGATCCCGCGTAGCGCTCACCGGCCAGGCCGTAGCACCCTCGCTCTTCGCAGTGATGGCGCTGCTCGGCAAAGACCGCGTAGTCCTGCGCCTCGCCGCGGCGGCCAAAGTGCCCGCGTCCGGATGAGATGGAAAACTGCAGTTTGATTGTGAAGAATCGAAAGCGAGGTCCCGACGTCTGGCTGCTGCGTTGGTCAGACAAATCCATTTCAGGGAAGCGCATCTACCGCAAGCGAGCCATCGGAACAGTTGACGAGTATCCCGATTCCGAATCCGCCCGACGCGCGGTTTCCAGTTTGATCGCCAGGATCAACGGCACATTTTGGTGTCCCTTTTGCACCCCAATTTGATTCCGCCAATTCCAGGTAACTCATTTGGAATGTTTGGCGGGGACGACGGGGCTCGAACCCGCGACCTCTGCCG
>CAVWJR010000006.1:0-12103 GCA_963755485.1 uncultured Acidobacteriaceae bacterium
TGCGTAAATCGAGAACTCTCCCGGCCGCCAGAAGGGCTACGACCTCGGAAAAGTGGTTGAGTCCTGGTACCACACGGGCATACCTCCAACGGCTCCTAAGTAGACAGAAGCTGTTAGTGCTTTGAGGCACGGGATCGGCGGGATAGCTTAGTGATTGCGCTCTTTGGCAATCGCGGAACAGCCTGAACTCCCGCCCAAAGCGTGGCGATCGTTTGCTCGACCACGAGAGCCTGGTCAGGCAAGTCAGGCACAACCCCTTGAATAACAAAGAGCATGGCGAGGCCAAAGAGCGTAAACCACCAGGTGTGGGCTACGACTATGTCATTCCGGTTTGGCAATCCTTCATCCCTGGCAACATCGAAAAAGAGCTGCACGAAACGTCCGAACAACGGCGCACCAAGGTCGTTGATGTATTGTCCAGCGCGGACGCCGTTGCGGTCCTCGGGCCCGAAGAAGACGTTGCGGAACTGCTGTGGATGGGCCGTGCAGAACTGAATCAAGCCACGTGAAGTCGCAAAAAGACGCTCTTTCGGTGAAGGATGTTTAGCGGCAATCGCGTCGAAGTTCTGAATCATCAGCTCGATCGTCTCGCGGCTCAACTCGGCAAGAATGTGTGATTTGTCCGGAAAATATTGGTAGATCACGGCGTGCGTATAGCCGATCTCTTTTGCGATCGCGCGAAGCGTCACGGCTTCGTAGCCGCGATCGGCGAACATCTCACCTGCAGCCGCAAGGATCTCGCCCCGCAACCTCTCCTTGCGCTCCAGCCGGCGACTTGGTGATGGGGATGTCACTTCAATAGCCTAGCCCCTTTTGTCGATTTCTGCGACCGATTGTTGATTTATAACCATTGGATATAAACCGCTGATTATTTTGCAACCACTGGTTATTCTGAGCCTCTAACGGTCAGGTCGCTCATTTGGATTGGCGGCCAAATACGAGGCAAAAGGAGGAAGCGATGAAAGTTCTGGTAATTGGAGCAGCAGGCAGGAGCGGAGAAGCGCTGGTAGATGAGGCGCTGGCGGCCGGACATAAGGTGACGGCTTTCGTGCGCGGTGCCGCGCAGTACAAGAAGGCGAACGTCAGAGTTGTTGCGGGCGACGCGCTGGACGCGGATGCGGTCGACGCTGCGGTCGCCGGACAGGATGCGGTGATCGACGCGCTGGGCGGCAAGACGCCGTGGAAAGTGACGACGAGGGAAACGAGCGCGGCACACAATATTGTGGACGCGATGCGGCGCAATGGCGTGCGGCGATTGCTGAAGATTTCGGTGGTTGGTGCGGGCGAGAGCGTCAGGAACGCCGGCTTTTTCAACGAGCACCTCCTCATGAGGACGTTTCTGCGGGGTCTGCTGGTAGACAAGGCGGGCATGGAGGCCGAGATCGAAGGCAGCAACCTGGACTGGACGCTCGTGCGGCCGCCGATGCTGACCGACGTCGAGAAGACCGGCGTTGCCAGGGTGCTGAGCACGGAGGGCGGCGAGAAGGCGCACAAGATCGGGCGGGCCGATCTGGCAGCCTTCATGGTGCAGCAACTGGAAAGCAGCCAGTATGTGCGTCAGGCCGTGACAGTGACGACCACGTAGCAAGGCCTCCGCGAGGATGAACCACCTCTCATCGAGGCGATCCGATCGGCTGTGTAAAGGCCTGTAACGATTCATGCGACAGATAACTGTGGAAACTCACGGGACTAGCGGAGTGCTAGCTGCGCAACTCACAGGGCTCTGGCGTTCGCATCGGAGCATCACCTTCGTTCTAACAAGGAGAAAACATCATGTATTTAGTCATGGGCATTACTGGAAAAGTTGGGGGCGCCACGGCGCGGCGTCTGCTGAAGCAAGGCAAACAGGTGCGAGCACTTGTGCGCGATCGCGAGAAAGCGACGAGGTGGGCAGACCAGGGCGTGGAGTTGATAGAGGGAGACTGGAACGATGCGACAGCCATAGCGGCGGCGCTCAAAGGTGTTGAGGGCGCGTTTGTTATGTTACCGGCTGTATGGGCACCCTCGCCTGATTACAGAGAAGCAAAGGGCGTGATTGCGAACTACGTCGAGGCGCTGAACAAGGTAGTGCCCCCGCGGGTGGTAGCACTCTCGTCGATGGGCGCGAATAGAACAAGTGGGATAGGGATGATCACGGCCTTATCACTTTTGGAGGAAGGCTTTCGCAGCCTGCCATCTCCGGTCGCATTTATACGCGCAGGCGGCTTCTTCGAAAACTTTCTTTTCGGCTTGCAGGCCGCCCAGGGCGGAACACTACCGGTCTTCTACAGTCCTACAAACCGGAAATCGGCAATGGTCGCGTCAGACGACATCGGCGCAGAGGTGGCAACGCTTCTGACCGGGCCGGCGTGGTCAGGGCATCGCGTCATCGAGCTGGGTTCGATGGTAAGCGCGGATGAAGTGGCCGGACAATTGGGTGAAGTCCTGAAACTCAACGTAAAAGCCTTTGCACTCCCGCGTGCAGCCTGGGCGGATGCGTTCCAGCAGTTCGGCGTCCCAAAGGGCCAGACTGGGGCTGCAGAAGAAATGTATGAAAGCGTTAACGCGGGATGGATGGACCTGGGGGTCACGGGTACCGAGCACGTTGCGGGTACGACGTCCGCACGCGATGTATTTGCGGCTGCACAGAACGCCGCTAAGGCGTAGTTCCGGGGCAAGCGGCATCAGCGCCCTGGGGGCGGGGACAGCCAGCCGTGGCTACGCGGCTTCGTGTTCGACCGGCTGTTCCTGTCTTTGCTGCTCAGCCATGCTTACGAGGATAAGGACGGTTAGGAAAGTTCAAATGGCGAGAACAGGCCAAATCACTCATCCATGCTGCCGCTCCTTCCATAACCGATACAACCCCCATGCGGCGATGGTGCAGTCATCGCGGATGGTTCCGTTGAGGATCATCCCTTCGAATTCCGCGACCGAAACGCTACGCAGGACCAGGTCGTCCTCTTCGGGATCGGGATCGGTGCCTGAAAGCTCAGAAGGTGATCACAGAGAGGCCGGGGATGGCCTGGAAGTGACGCAGGTTTGCGGTGGCCACACGATAGCCAAGCTCCAGCGCTGTGACTCCGATCAGGAGATCGGAGAGCGCAATACGAACGCCCCTTGCAGCGCTTTCCCCGTCGATCTGGCCGGCGCGCAGCGCCACCGGAACCGTGATTAAGTGAACCGGCAGTGCCGACGTAAGTTCCTCGACGAACTGATGGCGCATGGTCTTTCGTTGCGGAGTGTCAGCGCGGGCGGCTCCGTGCGCGAGTTCGATGAGGGTGACGACCGAGAGAGCTACGTCTTCTCCGGCAGCGCGTTTGGCAATATCCTGCAGCGTGTGCCATGCATTGTTGCCTTTACGCTCGGCCGCAATCAGCACGCTGGAGTCGAGAATCATTCCCATGCCGGTGGATTGAGAGGCTCGCGATGAATGGCCACGGCAGCCTCAACATCGCGGGCGAAGTCGTCGTCGATGACCGCGGTGGAATCTTCGGGGAGCAGGGCGATGCACTCCTCGATGGAGCGGCGCGCCGGCGCCGGCGTGCGAATCACGGCCACCGGATGCGAGTTATTTTCGATCACGATCTCGGCTCCGGCGCGGACACGCGCCAGCAGGCCGGCAAAGTCGCGGGCCGCTTCGGCTTCCGAGATGTGGATCGTCGCCATATTTCCGATCATACCCTCGTTCCTGGCTGCCGATCTTTCCACAACCGATACAACCCCCATGCGGCGATGGTGCAGTCGTCGCGGATGGTCCCGTTGAGGAGCATCTCTTCGAATTCGGCGACCGAGACAGTACGCAGGACCAGGTCGTCCTCTTCGGGATCGGGATCGGTGCCGGCCGGGGTGAGGCCGGTGGCCAGGAAGACGTGCATCCTCTGGCGGGCGAATCCGTAGGCTACCCAGAAGGTACCCAATTGCGTCATGGATGCGGCGACGAGACCGGTTTCTTCGCGCAGTTCGCCACGGGCCAGGTCCTCGGGGTCGACGTCGGCGGTCTCCCATCCGCCCTGGGGCAGTTCGAGCGCGCGCTGCTGGATGGTGTAGCGGAACTGTTCGATGAGGTAGAGCGTGTCGCCTTGGAGCGGGATGATGATGGCGCAGTCGTCTTTCTCGACGACGCTGTAGATGCCGTGGGCTCCGTTGCTGCGCTCGATCTGGTCTTCGCGGAGGCGGAGCCAGCGGTTGCGGTAGATTTCGCGGGTGGCCAGGGTACGGATGCTCATGGCAGTTCAGGGTACATCGGTGAAGTTTTTCGCGGGCCGGTTTGCCGAGACTGGCTCCTGGTCCTTACCATAAGGGAGACAGATCGGTGGAACTTCTCCGCGCTGCGATCCTGCAGCCGGACGCTCGATCAACCCAATGCCAGACTCCCCAGCTGTACACCACTCCGAGTCTGGCCCGGAAGGCGACACCTTGACAACGACTGAGACCCCTGAAGCGACGCCCTCTGCCAGCGGCGAAAACGAAACCCCGGAAAAAACTTACGTGGCGCACACGCATGACACGCCCGAAGCCCACGAACATGAGCATGCACCCGCGCAGCCGAGCCTCAATCCTGAGTGCACGCGCGAGGTAGAAGTGGATGTGTCCGCCGATGAAGTGGCGAAAGCATTTCGCACTGTGCTGAAGAAGTATCAAAAACTGGCGCGCATTCCTGGCTTTCGTCCCGGCAAGGTTCCGGAGAGCGTACTGCGTTCGCGCTTCCTGCCTTCGATTCGCGAAGAAGTGGTCGAGGCGGTGGTGCCGCAACACTTCCGGGAAGCGATTACAAAGACGGGGGCGCGGCCGGTATCGCAGCCGCAGGTGACCGACCTGCAGCTGGAAGAAGGGAAGCCGCTGCACTTTAAGGCGGTGTTCGAAGTTGCGCCGGAATTTTCGGTGGATGGCTACGAGAGCGTGCAGGTCGACAAACCGGACACCGAGCTGACCGACGCCGAGTTTGAAGCGGAGCTCGATCGGATTCGTGACTCGCACTCGAAGCTGGAGACGGTTACCGAAGATCGAAGTCTGGCGGACGGGGACTGGGCGCTGATCACGTTTACCGGTGAGCTGGAGAACGAAAATATTCCGGCGGCCGAGGGCGCGGAATCAACTCCGCCAACACCGCAGCCCATTGAGGGCAAGGATGTTTCCGTGGAGATAGGGGGCAAGGATACCCTTCCGGCTTTCAGCGATGCGCTGCGCAGTGCCAAGCCCGGGCAGGAGCTGAAGTTTGAGGTCACCTATCCGGGGGATTTCGGACAGAAGCGTTTAGCGGGTAAAACGGTGGCGTACAACGTGGAGGTCCGGGGCATACAGAAGAAGGTGCAGCCGGAGTTGGACGACGAGTTTGCGAAAGAGCTGGGCAAGTACGAGAGTCTTGAAGACTTCAAGGAGAAGTTAAGAGAGCATCTCGCAGCCGATAAGAAAAGCAGGCTGTTAGCCGATACGAGAAATCGATTACTGGACGCACTGGTTACGAAGTTCCAGTTCCCGGTACCGGAGTCGATGGTGCAGAGCCAGATCGACACTCGGCTCGAACGGGGACTGCGGGCGCTGGCGGCGCAGGGCATGCGCACGGAAGATATGCGCAGGCTGGATTTCGATCGGTTGCGGGAGGCGCAGCGGGAGTCGGCGACCGGCGAGGTGAAAGGCACCTTAGTACTGGATCGGATCGCGGATGTGGAAAAGATTCAGGTCAGCGACGAAGAACTGGAACGCGAGCTTCAGGTAATCTCATTGCAAACGCGGGAACCGCTGGAGAATCTGCGGGATCGTTTGACCCGTGAGGGGAGTCTCAATAGAATCCGTGAACAATTGCGGCGGGAAAAAACGGGAGATGTTCTGGTTGAAAGGCTGTCCTGAGCAACGCGCAATCCGGCGCGGGTGATTCCTGTCACAGACGTTGAGGCGTGAATGCCTCAGAACTGAGAGTAGAGGAAAGCAATGGCGCTTGTACCCATGGTCATTGAGCAGACGAGCCGCGGAGAGCGGGCTTATGACATTTATTCGCGTCTGCTTCGCGACTACATTATCTTTCTCGGTACGCCGATCGATGACATGATCGCGAACCTTGTTATCGCGCAATTACTTTTTCTGTCCGGAGAAGATCCGGAGAAAGACATCCAGCTGTATATCAATTCGCCGGGCGGTTCCATTACGGCCGGTCTCGCGATTTACGACACCATGCAGTACATCCGCAACCCGGTGCAGACGCTGTGCATCGGCCAGGCGGCCAGTATGGGAGCGTTTCTTTTGATGGCGGGCACCAAAGGCAAGCGCTTCGCGCTGCCCAATGCCCGCATCCTGATCCACCAGCCGTCGATGGGCGGGTTGGGCGGGCAGGCCACCGACATCGATATTCACGCGCGCGAGATTATTCGCATTCGCGAAATCACCAACAAGCTAATGGCGAAGCACACGGGCCAGAATCTCGAGAAGATCGAGCGAGATGTGGAACGCGACTTCATCATGAACGCACCCCAGGCGAAAGAGTACGGAATCGTGGATGAAATTATCGATCGCCCGAGGGCCAACACCACCCCCAACACTTAGCACCTTTTTACGGTGAGGTAGAGGAGTAAACCGGAGATGAAAACGCGCACCGGATCGGATGAAGCCTTACGTTGTTCGTTCTGCCACAAATCGCAGGACGCCGTTGCCAAGCTGATTTCATCGCCCAGCGATTATCCCCGTGCCTATATCTGCGACGAGTGCGTAGCCGTCTGCAACTCGATTCTCGAAGATGACCGCACCGAGACAACCACCGGCGCAGCCCCCACGCATCTGCCCAAGCCGCAGGAGGTGAAAGCCTTCCTCGACGAGTATGTGATCGGCCAGGATCAAACCAAAAAGAAGCTGGCGGTCGCGGTCTACAACCACTACAAGCGTGTGCAGATGAACCGCACGCGGGGCACGGATGTGGAGCTGTCGAAGTCGAACATCCTGCTCGTGGGTCCGACGGGCAGCGGCAAGACGCTGCTGGCGCACACCCTGGCCAAGATGCTCGACGTTCCGTTCGCGATTGTCGATGCCACCACGCTCACCGAAGCCGGCTACGTCGGCGAGGACGTGGAGAACATCATCCTGAAGCTGCTGCAGGCGGCCGATGGCGATGTGGCGCGTGCGCAGACCGGCATCATCTACATCGACGAGATCGACAAGATCGGCCGCAAGGACGAGAACCCGTCGATTACCCGCGATGTTTCCGGCGAAGGCGTGCAGCAGGCGCTGCTGAAGATTCTCGAAGGCACCGTCGCTAATGTTCCGCCGCAAGGCGGGCGCAAGCATCCGCACCAGGAATTCACGCCCGTGGATACCACCAACATACTGTTCATCTGCGGCGGGGCATTTGTCGGCCTCGAGCGCGTGATCGGGCGGCGCATCGGCAAGAAAGCCCTCGGCTTCAAGGCGCTGGCAGAAAAAGAACAGACGGATGCGAACGGGGTAACGATCCATCCCACGCGCGACAGCGAGCTGCTGCGCCAGGCGGAGCCCCAGGATCTGATCCGCTTCGGCCTCATTCCCGAATTCGTCGGTCGCCTCCCCGTCATGGGCGTTCTCGATGAGCTCGACGAAGTGGCCCTGGTCGAAATCCTCACCAAGCCTCGCAACGCCATCATGAAGCAGTACCAGAAGCTGTTCGATTACGAGGGCGTGAAGCTCACCTTTACCGACGATGCGACTCGCGCGGTGGCCCAGGAAGCGCTGTTGCGCAAAGTGGGAGCCCGCGGTCTGCGCATGATTCTGGAAGAGCTGATGCTCGACCTGATGTATCACCTGCCCAGCAATAAGAAGGTGAAGGAGCTGGAGATCGAGGCGGAGATGGTGCGAAGCCGCAACCTCTCCATGATGTTGCTCGACAAGGCGGGCTAAACCACAGTAACAGCACGAACGATTGCTGAAAGCTCCCTGCCACGACCGGCGAACAGCCGGAATCTGAAAGAATTTGTGCAGCACAGGAACGGCGCACCGCTCAGGCAGTGCGCTGCTCGTGTTCAGTCGATTTCCCGCCGGCGCTAAAAATGGCCGGGCGGGCGCAGCGATTCGCCAAATCGGTTACTCTTTGAGGAAGCACGACCGTCGGAATCATCGTCAGACCCCAGTATCGAAAGGAATCCCGTGAGCCAGTCGTCTAAAGAGAGCCGGGAACGGAACGAGCTTCGCAAATTCCCCATGATGCCCATCCGGGACATGGTGATCTTCCCGCACATGATGACGCCGTTTGTCGTCGGCCGGGAATCGAGCGTCCGCGCGCTGGAAGAGGCGCTGAACGGCGAGCGCAAGATCTTTCTGGCCACCCAGCACGACGCGCGGGTCGATGAGCCGAGGCCCGATGAGATTTACCAGGTGGGCACGGTGGGCAACATCGTGCAAAGCGTGCGCATGCCCGACGGCAATATCAAGGTTCTGGTCGAGGGCATGGAGCGCGCGCGCGCCGTCGAAATCAGCGATGCAGATGGGTTCTTTGTGGCGACGGTGAAGGTAGCCAAGCCCCTGCCCGAGATCGCGCCGCAGGTGGAGCAGCTGGTGCAGCGCGTGACTTCGCTGTTTGAGCAGTATGTGAAGCTGCAGCAGTCGTTGAATGTTGAAACCGTTGCCTCGTCGATTCGCACCGATGAACCCTCGAAGCTGGCCGACACCATCGCCGCCAATCTGCAGCTGGAAGTGCCGGATAAGCAGGAGCTGCTCGACATTTTCGATCTGCCCGAGCGGCTGCTCAAGATCGCCGACGTGCTCGACATCGAGATTGAAAAACTCAACATGGATCGCAGCATCCAGTCGCGCGTGAAGCGGCAGATGGAGCGGGCGCAAAAAGAGTACTACCTCAACGAGAAGATCAAGGCCATCCAGAAAGAGCTGGGACGGGGCGAGAAGAGCGAATTCGACGAGCTGAAGAAGAAGATTGAAACCTCGGGCATGCCCAAGGATGTTTTCGAAAAGGCGACCCAGGAGCTGAAGAAGCTCGAAGCGATGCCGCCCATGTCGGCAGAGTCGACCGTCTCGCGCAACTACCTCGACTGGCTGCTGGCCGTGCCGTGGAAGAAGCGGTCGAAGGAAACGCGCAGCATCGACCACGCAGAGAAGGTTCTGAACGCGGATCACTATGGCCTTGAAAAAATCAAAGAGCGCATTTTGGAATTCCTCGCGGTACGCCAGCTGGTGAAGAATCCCAAGGGCTCGATCCTGTGCTTTGTCGGACCTCCGGGCGTCGGGAAGACGTCGCTGGGCATGTCCATCGCGAAGGCGACGGGCCGCAAGTTTGTGCGCATGTCGCTGGGCGGCGTGCGCGACGAAGCGGAGATTCGCGGGCATCGGCGCACGTATATCGGCGCGCTGCCTGGGCAGATTATTCAGTCCATGAAAAAGGCAGGCACACGCAATCCGGTCTTCATGCTGGATGAGGTCGACAAGATGGCCTCGGACTTCCGCGGCGATCCGGCCTCGGCGCTGCTCGAGGTGCTCGATCCGGAGCAGAACCACAGCTTCCAGGACCACTACCTTGACGTGGAGTACGACCTCTCGCAGGTGCTGTTCGTCGCGACGGCCAACGTGCTGCACACCATTCCGGCCGCGCTGCAGGATCGCATGGAGATTCTGCGCCTGCACGGTTACACGGAAGTCGAGAAGCTGGAAATCGCCAAGCAGTATCTGGTGAAAAAGCAGCGCGACAACACCGGTCTGACCGAGAAAAATATCGCCTACACCGATGGCGCGCTCGCCGAAATGATCCGCAGCTACACGCGCGAAGCCGGCGTAAGAAACCTTGAGCGCGAGATCGGCAACGTCTGCCGCAAAGTGGCGCGGCGTGTGGTGAAGAGCGGCGCGAAACATAAGGAGACGCTGACGCCGGAGAACATCGCCGAGTTCCTGGGCGTGCCCAAGTTCCGCGACTCCATGGTGCACGAGAAGAGCGAAGTGGGGCTGGTGAATGGCCTCGCCTGGACCGAAGTCGGCGGCAGCATCCTGCAGACTGAAGTGCAGGTGCTCGACGGCAAAGGCAAGCTCACCACCACTGGGCAACTGGGCGACGTGATGCAGGAGTCAGCGCAGGCGGCGCTCTCGTATATTCGCAGCCGCGCGCATCACCTGGGTCTGCCGCGCGATTTCTACCGCAACGTCGATATTCACATCCATGTGCCCGAAGGCGCGATCCCGAAAGATGGACCCTCAGCCGGCATCACGCTGGCGACGGCGCTGGCCAGTGCCCTGGCCAAGATTCCCGTACGGCGCGACCTGGCCATGACCGGCGAAGTGACCCTGCGCGGCAAAGTGCTGGCCATCGGCGGCCTGAAGGAAAAGCTGCTGGCGGCGCATCGCGCAGGCATCTTCGAGGTGATTCTGCCCGAGGACAACCGCAAAGATCTGCCCGACATTCCGGAGAATCTGCGCACCGCGATGAAACTGAACTTCGTCGATGTCATGGACGAAGTTCTGAAGATCGCCCTCGAAGGACCGCTGCCGGAGCTGAAGGAAGAGACGCCGGGCGCCCTCGAGACCGGCGTGCTGAATACGGTGACGCCGACGGTGGAGCAGCGGCCGCATCAGTAACAGCGGCCGGTAGCCGGTAGCCCGAGCCGGTAGCAAGCCCGCAGCCTGCAGCGCTGACCTCGCCGAACATCCTGTTGGCGCGAGCCATCAAATTACACGCTTGTCATCCTGAACGGAGCGCACCAGGGGCCCCGTTCCGCCCCGCGGAATGGGGCAAGCGGAGTGAAGGATCTGCGGTTGCCTTTTCTGTACGAAGCGCATTGAGTTTTATTTCCGGAATGCCGGTCCCAAAATCTCCGTGCTCTCTGTGCACTCCGTGGTGAATCGGGGGGGGGGGACGCCTGGGGGAGAATATCTCGCCCTCCCAGTCTCTTTCGCTGCATAGTTGCACCTGGTGCTACAATCGATTTTGTGGCGAATCCAGTCTCTGCTCGCACGTTCAAGACAGCGTGGTTCGCCAGGGCGGCACGGAAAGCTCACATTACCGATGAGGATCTTTGTTCGGCAATCCTGGGAGGCGGCGTTTACAAGAAACGGCTGAGAAAGAACCAATATCGCTCGGTCATTCTCAGCAGAACCAGGCATCTGTGGGTCTGCGAATACCTGTTTGCCAAACAGGATCGAGCGAATATTGACGACGACGAGTTGGCCGAGTTCCGAAAGTTGGCCAAGGTGTACGCGGGACTCTCAACTCAACAGCTGGACCATTTACTGCGAGATCGGGACTGGGTGGAGATTTGCCATGGCAACCAGGCGTAAGTTCAGAAGCGATGCGTTTGAGGCGATCCATTCATCGGCCTCCGCCATGTACAAAGTGGGAGCCATCGACAAGACCACGATGCGGTCTTTCGATCAGTCGTGTCTTCGCACGCCACCGGTTCTGAAGCCGGCTCAGATCAGAAAGCTTCGGCAGCGGCTTCGGGTCAGCCAGCCGGTCTTCGCCCGCTATCTCAACACCAGCGAATCCACCATCGAAAAGTGGGAGACAGGCGCGAAACAGCCGAGCGGGATGGCGCTCCGGCTCCTTTCGGTTGTCGAAAAACATGGCCTGGAGGCGCTCGTATAGGGTAGCCGCCAGCCGCCAGTATCCAGCGGCCAGCCACCAGCCGTCAGCGGCCAGCCAGACAGGAGTCGGCGCTTGCCTGAGGGCTCGAAGGAGACCGTGAATCATCCGGCCGATCTCGGATGCTTCGGCCAGGAGCTGCGCCGCCTGCTCTGCACTCATCATTTCGAGATTTCGGGCGAGTTCGATCTGGGTTTCCACCTCGTATAACGATCCTTGCGCCTGGGTGACAAATAACGCAAAACTTTTGTCGGACTCCCTTCCTTGTCCTTCGGCGATATTGCTGGGAATTGACACGGCTGAGCGTCGCAATTGGCTGGTCAGGCCAAACAACTCCTCTTTCGGAAACTGGCGGGTAGCAGTATAAATCGTCTGAGCCAGCGCCATAGAGCGCTGCCAGACCTGCAGATCGCGAAAATGAGTCATTGCCATACCGATATTGCACACAGACGAACCAGTTGCGCAACGGCACTGAAGTCATGAATGCGGCCGCCAGCTGGTAATGGCCGGTGGGGGCTGGCGCGGGGGCTGGCGGCTGGGGGCTGGCCGCTGGCGGCTAGATCTTCGCCAGAGCCTGATCCAGATCAC
>CAVWJR010000007.1:0-100366 GCA_963755485.1 uncultured Acidobacteriaceae bacterium
GCTATCGCCAGGAACGAGAAGCGATGAAACAAATTTGACGCGCATGCGGATACTCCCAGGGATTTTTGGCCCGACGCATTGATCCACGCAGATAATAGCCGGAGACTTATCCCTTTGACGATACGCAGAGGATAGCCCGCGATGGCTGAAAAGCAGGACGACCGCAAAGTAACACCCCGCAGCCAGGATTTCGCGCCGTGGTATAACGATATCATGATTCGCGCCGAACTGGCGGATTATTCCCCGGTCCGCGGATGTATCGTCTTCCGGCCTACGGCTTCGCAATCTGGGAGGCGCTGCAGGCGGAGCTTGATCGCCGCATCAAGAAAACCGGCGCGCGCAATGCTTATTTTCCCCTTCTCATCCCCATGAGCTTCCTGCAAAGGAGGCCCAGCACGTCGAAGGTTTCGCGCCCGAAGTCGGGTCTCACGATGGCGGCGGCAAGGAACTGGAAGAGCTGCTGGTCGTGCGCCCGACCTCCGAAATGATCATCAATCACATGTTCGCGCAATGGATACATTCCCATCGCGACCTGCCGCTGATGGTCAATCAATGGTGAACGTATGCGCTGGGAGCTGCGGACCCGCACCTTCCTCCGCACCGCCGAGTTCCTCTGGCAGGAGGCACACCGCCCACGCCACCGGCGAAGAGGCTGAGCGCGAAACCCTCACGATGCTCGAGGTCTATCGCGAGTTCGTCGAGGAATATCTCGCCGTACCGCTGATCTATGGCCGCAAGACCGCCGCCAAACGTTTCCCCGGCGCGGACGAGACCTACGCGATCGAGGGCCTGATGGCCGACGGGCGCGCACTCCAATGCGGAACCTCTCACTTCCTCGGCCAGAATTTCGCCAAGGCGTTCGAGATCAGGTTCCTCGACGACAGAATCAGATGCAGTACCCGTGGCAGACCAGCTGGGGCGTTCGACCCGGCTGCTCGGCGCGATCGTGATGGTCCATGGTGACGATCAGGGGCTCCGCCTCCCGCCCGCGGTCGCTGCGACGCAGGTAGTATCGTACCGATCTGGCGCAAAGCGGAAGAGGGCGAGCAGGTGATGGCGTCGGCGCGCGCCATTTTGGAGTCGCTCGAAAACGCCGGCCTGCGCGCGCGCCTCGATTCGCGCGAGGGCTTCACGCCAGGCTTCAAATTCAACGATTGGGAGATGCGCGGCGTCCCGCTGCGAATCGAGATGGCCCGCGCGATGTCGCGTCGGGCGAAGCGGTCGCTGGCCGGCGCGATCGCAAAGGTCCTGAGGCGAAATCCAAAGTGGCGATGCCGGAGCTCGCGACGCGCGCGCGAGCGATGCTCGATGAGATCCAGAAGAACCTCTTCGAGCAGGCGAAGGCCGCGCTCGCATCGCAGATCCGCGAGTTCGATTCATACGCCGATTTAGTGAAACGGATGGAAGGCGAGGGCGGCGGAGGATTCGCGAATGTCTATTGGTGGGGAATCCCGCATGTGAAACCAAAATTCGCGAGGAGACCAACGCGACCTGCCGCGCGATTCCTCGGAACCAGAATGCTCCGCCGGCAAATGTATAGTATGCGGAGAGCCACAACCGAAGCGCGTATTTCGCCAAAGCATATTAGCCAGTTCGCCGATGCATAGAGCTTGTACGATATCTTCATTGCGGCGCGCACTTCTTCCATCGTCTGCTGTGCGACCGCGCGGCCTTTACGCGTACCTTCGACGATAATCTCACGCACGCGCTCGGGCTTGGACACATAGTCAGAGCGCCGCGCACGAATTGGTTCCAGGAAGTTGTTAGCGCCTTGAACAACTTCTCCTTCACTTCGACGTCGCCTACCGTCCCTTTAACGTACCGATCTTCAGCTCATCGACCTCGGCCTTATCGGGATTGAATACGTCGTGGTAGATAAAGACCGGGTTGCCTTCGACGTGGCCGGGATCGGTCGGATGAATCCGCGTCGGTCGGTATACATCGACATCACGCGCTTGCGTAGCTGCTCCTTCGAGTCGCCCAGATAAATACAGTTGCCGAGCGACTTGGACATTTTGGCTCCCCCGTCGGTACCGGGCAGCCGCGCTACCTGGCCCACCATCGCGCGCGGTTCAACCAGGATTTTTTTGTATAGCCGGTTGAAGCGGCGCACGATCTCGGGCGTCTGCTCGATCATCGGCAACTGGTTTTCACCCACCGGAACCAGCTCGGCTTTGAAAATGGTAATGTCGGCGGCCTGCGAAATTGGGTAGGTGTAAAATCCGACCGGGAGCCCCTTGGTAAAATTCTTCTGCTTGATCTCTTCCTTCAATGTCGGATTACGTTCGAGCGTCGCCGTCGTCACCAGGTTCATGTAGTAAATAGTAAGCTCAGTCAGCTCTGGCACCATCGACTGCACGACTATCTTAACCTTTTCAGGATTGAGCCCGACGGCGAGGTAGTCAGTTGCGACCTCGAGAACGTTTGTCTCGAGCATCTCGGGTCGTTCGAAGTTGTCGGTCAGCGCCTGGATATCAGCGATTAGGACGAAGGTATCGTATTCATTCTGCAACTTGACTCGATTTTGCAGCGAGCCGACATAGTGTCCGAGATGCAACGGCGCGGTCGGTCGGTCTCCAGTGAGTATTCGTTTGACCATTGATACTGACTATAGCACGAGTAGTTACTTGAGCAGCCCGCGCAGCGTAGCAAGATCGGCGGCGACATCCTTGCTTTCCTCGCCGGGTTCGGTTTCCAGGCACATAGGAATTCCGGCGAAACGCCTATCGTTTATGATTCGCCCGAATGCCTGGGTCCCGATGAATCCTTTGCCAATATGCTCGTGCCGATCGACGCGGGAATGGAATGGCTTAAGCGAATCATTCAGATGAAACGCGGCCAGCCGCTTGAGCCCGATGTATTTGTCCAATTCCGCGAAGGTCTGCTCGAAGCCTTCGGTCGAGCGCAGGTCGTAGCCGGCCGCGAATGCGTGCTCGGTATCGAAGCATAGCCGTAGCCGATCGTTTTCCTTGACCGCGTCGAAGATCTGGCCCATCTGCGCAAGACTGTAGCCGAGCGTACTGCCTTGCCCGGCGGTAATTTCGAGCGCGATTTTCACCGAGAAGCCTTTGCAGGCGGCGTGCGCCTCGTCGATCGATTTCGCGATCGTCTTGATCCCCGCGTCTTCGCCCGAGCCGACGTGCGCTCCCGGATGCGCTATCAGGAACGGCACGCCGAGCGCCTCGCAGCGTTCGAGCTCGTCGATAAATCCTCCGACCGAGCGCTTGCGCAGCGGTTCGGCGGGTGCCCCGAGGTTCAGCAGGTAGGAATCATGCGCGATGACGGTCACGATTCCAGTCTCGCGCCAGTTGCGCTTGAACGCTGCGATTTCTTCTTCGCTGTAGGGTTTCGACGCCCATTGCCGCGACGACTTGGTGAAAATCTGGATCGCGTCGCATCCGAGCTCTTTGCCGCGGAGCAGGCTCTCTGAACTCCGCCCGCGATCATACGTGCGCGCCGAGCAGCGGGCGTTGGTGGTTCGCGGATTCCGTCATCGGCGGTATTCGCGCGGTGCATGGCCCCGCGCCCGTGCATCTTAGCGTGAACGCGTCGCCGATGTTATAGCCGCTGCACGCTTGCCGAGCATCCGCGAATGCGGCTATTCGTTAGCATCGTGCGACATCTTTTAATTGTGATTGCGATTTTTACGGCGCCGGCGCTCGCGAGCGGATGCCTCAAGGCCGCTACGTTGCCGCCGCAAGCGATCTATACCGAGGTCGAGCCTTCAGGCGCTGCTGCCAAGCCTCCCGACTGCAATATGCCGGTGCTGCGCCACGAGCCGCTTACCGAGTATCGCAAGGTCGGATTGGTCGAGGCGACCGGCAGCGTCTATGACTCCGAATCCGACGTGATGCCCGCGGTCAGGCGCAAGGCCTGCGAGAGCGGCGCCGACGCGATCGTCATCCTGACCAGCAAATCGCAAACTACTGAAGGACTGGTCGGCTACTATATCGACGCGGAAGCAATCGTGTACGGCGAGAATCCGAACATCCCGTCCGGCCCTTCGATTTCGCATTGAAGCCTTGCGGCGGGGCTGCGTTGCCGCGCGATCCGGCGCATGATAATTGCCAAAGCGCGGTGCCTAAACGCTCCATAAAATCCGTCGGCCTGGTGGTCAGGCGCGATCGGCCCGAGGCGGTCACGCTCGCAAAGAATCTTGCGCGTCATTTGCGGACGCGGCGCGTCGTCCCGATTTCGGACGCGGAACTCGCGGCGCGGATTGGCGCCGAACCGGCCACACGAGGCGAACTGGCTGAGCGCGTCGATCTGATCGTCGTACTCGGCGGAGACGGCACCCTGCTCGGCGTGGCGCGGATGGCGTCGGCGCGCGAGACTCCAATCCTTGGCGTGAATCTGGGCGGGCTCGGTTTTTTGACCGAGGTGACGATCAACGAGGCCAAGGCCGCGCTCGACCGCGTGCTGGCTGGCGACTACGAGGTCGATCGCAGGATCACGCTCGACACCACGGTCGAGCGCCTCGAGCGCGATTCCCGCCGTCTCGAACGTTTCGTCGCGGTCAACGATATCGTGCTCAATCGCGGGCCGCTCGGACGGATGCTCCAGCTCGAAGTGATCGCCGATCACAAACCGTTCTCTTCGTACCGCGCTGACGGATTGATCATCGCGACGCCGACAGGCTCGACCGCATACGCGCTCAGTGCGGGCGGTCCCATCGTCTACCCGACTCTCGAGGTGGTGGTATTGGCGCCGATCTGTCCGCATACACTGTCGCATCGCCCGGTCGTCCTGCCCGACACGTTTGAGATAGAAATCCGGGTGAAGGCGCCCGATCACGACGCGACGCTGCTGGTCGACGGACAGGAGTCCTCGATCGTCGGCGCCGAGGATGCGATTCGCGTCCGCCGCGGCCGCTCCGCCGTCTCGTTGGTGCGTTCTGCCCATCCGTATTTCGAAATCTGGCGCGACAAACTTCACTGGGGCTAACGGCCCGCGATGCTGGCTCTACTCCGCATCCGCAATTTCGCGATCATCGAAGAAGCCGCGCTCGAATTCGGCGCGGGCCTGAACGTGCTCTCCGGCGAAACCGGCGCCGGCAAGACGATCATCCTGACCGCGCTCGGCTTGCTGCTCGGCGAGCGCGCCTCGCCGGACATGATTCGCGCTGGCGAGAAAGAAGCGGTCGTCGAGGCACTGTTTGAAATCGAAGGCGAAGTCCCCGGCCTCGACACGCTCGAAACCGGCAAGCGCGAGCTGCTGATTCGCCGCGTGATTGCCGAAGGCGGACGCTCGCGCGTCACGATTGGCGGCGAGCTCGCCACCGTTCAAAGCCTCGCACAGCAGCTACGCAACGGAGCAAACGCACAACAACGTTATTGCTAAAGAGGACGACGCGCGCAACCCGGGCGTGATTGCCGACTGCACGGGGGACAATGCGGGCGATTCGGTGGGTCCCACGGCTGACGGCTTCGAGACCTACGGCGTGGTGCAGGTGGCCCTCATCGCATTCATCATTCTGGGCGCGAAAAACGCTGAAGTTGGCATCAAGCTGCTGGTCTGGCTGTTCGCGGTCCGCGTGGCCATGCTGGTGGCTGCCGTGGTGGGCTATTACCTGAACGGGATGATCGCTAAAGCGCGGTTCGGCAAAGCGGAGCAATTCAACTTCGAAGCGCCGCTCACTTCGCTGGTTTGGATCACTTCCATCGTCACCATCGCCGTAACCTATCCAGTCACCTACGCTCTGCTGTCGACTTTGGGTGGCGATCCGACACTGTGGTGGAAACTGGCGACAATCACCTCGTGCGGAACGGTGGCAGGCGCTCTGATTCCTGAGCTGGTGAAGGTATTTACTTCAACCGAAGCGCGCCACGTGAAAGAGGTGGTGGCCTCGGCGAGAGAGGGGGGAGCGGCTCTGGGCCTGCTCTCCGGCTTTGTCGCGGGGAATTTTTCCGCCTACTACCTGGGCCTGGCGGTCATTGCTTTAATGGCCCTCGGATACGGGGTAAGCACGCTTGGATTCGCAAGCGTGATTCTGGCGGCACCGATGTTTGCCTTTGGCCTGGTGGCTTTCGGATTCCTGGGCATGGGACCGGTGACCATCGCGGTGGATTCTTTCGGACCGGTGACGGACAACGCGCAATCCATTTATGAGCTCTCGCTCATCGAGAGCGAGCCGGATGTGGCTGAGCAAGTGAAACAGCAGTACGGCGTAAAGGTGGACTTCGAGCGTGCCAAGAGGATGCTGGAGGCGGCCGACGGTGCGGGGAATACGTTCAAAGCCAGCGCCAAGCCGGTGCTGATTGGCACCGCGGTCGTGGGCGCCACCACACTCATCTTCGCCACCATCATGGCGCTCACCAACTCCCTCACAACCAATGTGGACAAGCTTTCTCTGCTTCACGCTCCCTTTCTGCTCGGCCTGATCACCGGGGGTGCGGTCATTTACTGGTTCAGCGGAGCTGCCACTCAGGCGGTGACCACCGGCGCCTACCGTGCGGTGGAATTCATCAAGGCAAACATGAAGATTGAAGGGGCGGAGAAAGCTTCCACCGAAGACAGCAAGAAGGTGGTGGCCATCTGCACTCGCTATGCGCAAAGCGGAATGCTGACCATCTTCATCTCGCTGTTTTTTGCGGCTTTGGCGTTTGCCTTTTTGGATCCCTTTTTCTTCATCGGCTATCTGATCTCGATCGCCATGTTCGGACTCTATCAGGCCATCTTCATGGCGAATGCCGGAGGAGCCTGGGACAACGCGAAGAAGATCGTGGAAGTAGAACTGCATGAAAAAGGGACTCCACTGCACGAGGCGACGGTAGTAGGGGACCTGGTGGGCGATCCCTTCAAGGACACCGCCTCCGTGGCCCTCAACCCGGTCATCAAATTCACAACTCTCTTTGGCCTGCTCGCCGTCGAGTTGGCGGTGCAGCTGTCTGCCACCAATCCGATGTTGACCCACGTGCTTGCGGCGGTGTTCTTCCTCGTCTCCTTCTGGTTTGTGCACCGCTCGTTTTACGGCATGCGCATCGGGAGCAGCGAGAGCTAGAGAGAGCCTGATCGGACTGCTGGCGGCTGAATCAACGAAGCTCGCCGTCAGTGGGAAACCGAAGAACCCGAAGCAGGGAAACCAGAGAATGTGGCTTCCCTGCTTCGTTTTTATGCAGGCGCGTCCGGTGATACCCGTAGTCCTTGATACCCTCAAATCATGATCAAGGGCATGACTTTTATTCGCCCAGTGCATTCGCCGGCTGACTTCGAAGCGCTGGTGAGCTTTTTTTCTGCACTGGGATTTGAGCCGGGGCGAGGCTGGGATGAGCCACCACGCGGCGAGGGTGCAGCGAGCCGCGGGCGTCCATTTCTGGCGCCGCTGGGGAATCTGGAATTTGTCGATGGGAAGCTGCCGACGCTGAACACCGATCTGCTGGTGGAAGTGACCGCTCTTGACGCAGTGCATCAGGTTGCGCGCAAGTGGGTAGAGTCGAGGGACGGTGCGGACGCGGCAACGAAGCGCGTGGCCGGGATCGCGGACACGCACTGGAAATCGCGACTCTTTACCGTCGAGCCGATTCCTGGTTTTTCGGTTGCATTCTGGGAGTGGCAGGAACCTCACCGCGGCAAAGCCGTCGCTCTGGCGGGGGATCTGAGTGCGGCCGGGATGAGGTTTGCCATCGTCGTCGCCCGCTGGAATGCGGTGATCACCGATCGCCTGCTCGAGGGCGCGCTCGACTGCCTGGTCCGCAGCGGCGCCGAGCGAGGACACGTCGAGATTGTCCGGGTGCCCGGCTCCTGGGAGATTCCGGCAGCGGCGCGGAAGCTGGCGGAAACGCGCAGGTTCGACGCGATTATCACCCTGGGGTGCCTGATTCGCGGCGAAACCGCTCACTACGAGGCGATCTATAACGAAGTGGCGCGGGGCATTGGACAGTCGCAACAGGAAACCGGCATACCGCACGCTTTTGGCGTGCTCACCTGCGAGACGCTGGAGCAGGCGCTCGACCGCGCCGGCCTGAAGAGCGGCAACAAAGGATTCGAAACGGCGGCGGCGGCGCTCGAGATGGCATCGCTCGCTCACAAAATCTCGGAGAACGCAACGGAGCAGCGAGCATGACGCTGGTTGGCAAGCGGCGTAAATCCCGGGAGCTCGCGATGCAGATGCTTTTCCAGGCCGATGTGGGGCGGCAGACGCCCGATGAGGTGCGAAAGACTTTCTGGCAGGCGCGCGACGAGGTAGAGGACGGGACCCGAGGTTTCGCGGAGGATTTGTTTCGGGTGGCGACGGAACGTGAGGCTGAGATCGATGCGCTCATCGAACAGCATTCGAAGAACTGGCGTCTGGTGCGCATGCCGGCGGTCGATCGCAACCTGCTGCGCATGGCGGTCGCGGAGCTGATTGGTTTCCCGGGGACGCCGTCACCCATCACCATCGATGAGGCCCTGGAGATCGCGCGCCGCTACTGCGCTCCGGAATCGATGGACTTTCTTAACGGCGTTCTCGACGCCATCGCGAGGAGCCGCGTCTGAGTCATGCGACTTCGCAGGCGGAACGTCATCCAAAATCGTAAAGGAACGCCATGAAGCTGCTCGCCTGGCTGACGGAAACCTTTATTGCCACGTTCGGCATCACGCGCCCGCGCCCCGAGCAGGAACGCACGATGCAGTTGCTGATCGGCGGGGCATTGCTGGCAGTTATGCTGGCGGTCGCATCGGTCATCGCATTCCTTCTGTTTGCGATGCACGCCGGGCACTGAGCTGCAATTGGCCCGAACCACAGCAGGTTTCCTGGACGCCGCTGCATGATCCAAAGCTGCAGCAGCAGGCTCGGGCGGGTTCACTGCGCTGGTGGGAGTTCGGTACCATGTTGCAGCGATGGCGACGCTGCTCTCTTCCTCCAAGATCCCACCCCGAATCGGCATCCCTGTCGCCGCGCTTCTGAGCGCCTGTGTGCTGTGTGGCGGCCAGGAGCCGTCGCCCAGCATGAAGCAGGCAGATGCCGATTACCGGGGCGGTGTCGCGGCTCTGTCGCAGAACGACCTGAAAACGGCGCGTCTGGATTTCGAACAGGTGATTCGCCTGGAGCCCGGGATCGAGCAGGGACACAGCGCGCTGGGGGCGGTGCTGGTACGGACAGGGGAGACTGCTGCCGGAATCCGCGAACTCGAGAAAGCTCTGGCGATGCGCGCGAACGACGTAACCGCCGAGCAATATCTGGCGATCGCCCTCGCGGAGAGCGGCCAGCCGGCGCGCGCACTGCCCTGGTTTGCCAAACTGGAGGCTGCGGCGCGAGCTGACAAACATCCTCTTTCGGCAGAGCTGCTGGCGACCTATGCGCGAGCGCTTGCGGCGGCGGGCCAGCCTGCTAACGCGCGAACCCGGATGAAAGAGGCGCTCGACGAATCTCCGCACAATGCAGAGTTGTGGGATGAGTTAGGGACGCTGGAGGCGCAGCAGCAGAACTGGCAAGACGCCGGACACGCCTTTGCGCAGGCGGTGCAATTGAACCCGGACCTGGCGATGGCTCATCTGCATCTCGGCCTGACTCTTCAGGCGGAACAGCAGCCTGGTGCTCTGGACGAGGTCCGCAGGGCCGACGCGCTGGCGCCGCAGAACCCGGTCATCAAACTGCAATTGGCGCAGGTGCTGATGGCCAGTGGCAATGACCGCGAGGCCATCCCGCTGCTGCGGCGTGCCGGGGCACTGGAGCCCGGGTCAGCGGCGGCGTCCTATCAACTGGCCGTGGCTCTACAAAGGATGGGTCAGGTGGACGAGGCGATTCCGCTGCTGGAGAAGGCAGCGGCCGCCGAACCGGCGAACGCCGATGTTCTGACCAACCTGGGCATGGCGTTGTGCCAGGAGCAGCGCGCGAAGGATGCGGTGCCAGTACTGCAGCATGCGGTATCGCTTGCGCCGCGAAATGCCGTCGCCCACGAGGATTTGTCGGCTGCTTACATCCAGCTCAGCCAGTTTGACGACGCAGTGGAGCAGTTGCGGGAGGCTCTGCGTCTGACTCCGGACGCGGAACAGCTGCACTACAACCTGGGGCTCGCCCTCAAGATGAAGGACGATGGGGCGGACGCGATTCCGGAATTCGAGGCCGCGGAGAAGGAGGACCCATCGGCATCCGAGCCTCCGTATGCGCTGGGTTTGCTCTATCTGCAGGCGGGCCGGTACGCCGACGCGGAACGCGAGTTGACGACTTCGCTGCGGCTGCAGCCGCAGAACGGCGATGGGTGGGCAACGCTGGGCAGCGTCGAGAATCATCTCGACAAGCTGACCCGAGGCGGCTCACGCACTGGCGAGAGGCGATCCGCCAGCGACCTGACCAGCCCGATCCATATCTGACGCTGGCGGCTGTTCTTGTGAAGCAGAATCAACCGGAACAGGCTGCCGCTGAGCGGCGCAAGGCCGCGGATCTGATGCGGGCCAACATGAACCGGCAAAGGGCCGAGGTTTCGTGCAACTCCGGTAACGATCTGCTGAAACAGGGCAAAGTGGCCGACGCGGTAGCAGCCTTTCGCGATGCGGTGAGTTTTGACGCCGCCGATGCTGAGGCTCATCTGGGACTCGCCAACGCTCTCGATCAACAGGGAAAGACAGCAGAAGCGGCGTCGGAACGACAGAAAGCGCAGAGCTTGCAGACGGCAGCCTCAGCGCATAAATAAAAATGCGACTGGAGCCACGGACTGCCTCCACGTGGCCAGTCGCATATTAAGTTTGTTATAGTCCGGCATACTTCCTTCCCCAACCTCCTGCGGTTTCTGCGTGGAAGCTGACTGGAAGCATGGCGGCCCAGGCCACCCAACTTTGTGCGTATGAATCTCGGAGGCCGGATCGTTCCCTTTGCCTTGCTGGCGGCGTTGGCTTCGTTCGCTCCGCGTCTGACAGCCAGTGGACCGAAAGGCGATCAGAAGCAGGCACCCGTGGCCGCGGGCGCTGCCTATGACGAGAAGATTCTGTCCTCCTATCACCTGCCGTTCGGTGATTCTGGCATTTCTCTGCCAGGCAACGCGGCTGCGCAGGGAAGCAAATTTATTCCTGCCAGCTCTTTTCCGGATGCGGCATACTGCGGGCACTGCCACCAGGAGGCTTATCACGAATGGCGCCAGGCGCTGCACTCGAATGCCTTTCGCACGCCGTTCTATCGCACCAGTGTGAATCTGCTGATTCGCAACAAGGGCATCGAATTTGCGCGCCACTGCGACAGTTGCCACAACCCGATAGCGGTCTTGTCGGGCGCGATGAACACCGGGTCGACGCTGGATCGGTCCTTCGATCAGGATGGCCTCACCTGCACGGTTTGCCACTCCATCCAAAGTGTGAGCAGCAAGCTGGGAAACGGCAGCTACGTTTTGGCTGAACCCGCGGTGATGGTGGATGTGGACGGCAAACGCATCCCGGGTATCGTGCCAGACGCAGAGATTCTGGCTAATCTGGACCGGCACTCAAAAGCTGTAATGCAGGATTTCTACCGGACTGCTGTCTTCTGCTCGGCCTGTCATAAAGCCAATCTGCCGCCCGATCTGAATGGCTATAAATGGATTCGCGCGTTCACGACTTATGACGAGTGGCAAACCTCGAAGTTCTCGCAACAGAATCCGCTGACGTTTTATACAGCCGACTTCAAGAGTTGCCAGGACTGCCACATGAAGCGCGTCCCGGCGACACTGCCCGACTACGGCGCCACCAACGGGATGATCGCGTCGCATCGCTGGCTGGCCGGCAACACGGCCGTGCCTTTCTACTATGGTTATGATGAACAGCTCAAACAGACCATTGATTTCCTCAAAAGCGGCGACTATCTAAATTTGGACTTGTTTGCGTTGAAGGTGAACGACGAAGCCATGGTGGCGCCGCTGGGCGCAACGGCCTTCCGGATAAGGCCCGACAGCACGGTCGAAGCCTGGGTCGTGGTCCAGAACAAGAACATCGGCCACTCATTGCTGCCCGAGGTTCGCGATCTTTACGAGGCCTGGATTCAGTTCACTGTCACGGATGCCGCGGGGGCACAAATCTATGAGAGCGGGTTTCTGAATCCGGACGGATCGGTCGATCAGCGCGCGCATAAATTCGATAACCGGCCCGTGGATACTAACGGCAATTTCGTCGATAACCACAAAGTGTGGACAATTCATTCCGTCGCTTATGACAACACCGTCCAGGCGGGACGCTCCGCGCTGGTTCGCTATGAGTTCCACATCCCGGCGCAGGCGCAGTTCCCACTGAAAATGACGGTGGGCGTGAATTACCGTCACCTGCGGCAGACTTATCTCAACAACGTCCTTGGAAAAGGCCACCCGGCGTATCCGGTGGTTGAATTGGCCTCGAGGACCATGACTCTGCGGCAGGGCGATAATTCTCCGGCCCCGCCGCTGCCGCAGGATAATCCGGAGTGGATGCGCTGGAATAACGCGGGTATAGGACTGCTGGACGACCTGCAATACGCCGATGCGCTCCATGCCTTCGAGCAGGTAGTCCATCTAATGCCGGACTATAAGGATGGCTACATCAATGTGGGCCTCACTTATCTGAGCTGGGAAAAATATTCCGAGGCTCGCGCGCCGCTGGAAAAGGCGCTGGTGCTCCGGCCGGACGATGCTCGGGCTCTTTACTATATGGCACTCGTAGAACGCCGGCAGAGACATTCACAAGCCGAAGTCGCCGACCTGGAGAAAGTTGTTGCACAGTATCCCAACTGCCGCGATGCCCGGCGCGAGTTGGGCATTTCCTACTACCAGCAGCATCGCAGCGCCGAGGCAGCACAGCAGTTTCAGGCTCTGCAAACAATCGATCCCGATGACTTAGCCGCACACTATAACCTTGCCATCCTGTACCGCCGCATGGGCATGAAACAGAAAGCCGCGCAGGAAGCGGCGCTCTACACCATTAAGCGCGTGGATCCTGCAGCTCCGACTTACTCGCTCGATTATCTTCGCCGCCACCCGGAGATCTCCATCGAGAGCGATCCCTGGCACATCCACACTGACTTGCCCGATGCCTCCACAGAGGGCGGACAAAAGACACAAGCCCCCGGAGAATCGCATCCGTGAACCGACGCAGTTTCATTCGGTCTCTGAGCCGAACCGCACTGGTCCTGCCTTTCGCTGACATCGTCGCCCTCGCCGCCCCGCAACAGCAGTCGGCGGCGCCCGCAAATCCCAAGGGCATTGGACCGCAGGAACGGACTTATGATGCCAAGCCCGCGCCCCCGCCGCCCGGGCCCAAATCGCCCATTGAAGGAACACCGCTGGGATTGAGCTTTGTCGATGTGGTGCAGCAGGCCGGACTCGACGTGGAAACGATCTATGGCGGTGTGGGATCGAATAAATACCTGCTGGAGACGACCGGTTGTGGACTGGCATTTTATGACTACGACAACGACGGCTGGCTCGATCTTTTTCTGGTGAACGGCTGGCGTTTGGAGGGTTTCCCTGCCGGACAGGAGCCGCACTGCCATCTGTTCAAAAACAATCGTGACGGAACTTTTACCGATGTAACGAGCGGTTCAGGCCTTGAACACAAAACGGGATGGGGACAGGCGTGCTGCGTGGGCGATTACGACAACGACGGGCATGACGACCTGTTCGTCACTTACTACGGGAAGGTCGTGCTCTATCGCAACCACGGCGACGGAACCTTTACCGATGTTACAACGCAGGCAGGGCTGGTCCAGCCTGGACCGAAGAAGCGATGGAACACCGGGTGCACCTTTGTCGACTACGACCGGGACGGGCATCTTGACTTGTTTGTCGCCAACTATGTGGATCTGGACCTCGAGACTGCTCCGCGCCCGCAGGATGGACCCTGCACTTATAAGGGCATGCTGGTAGCGTGCGGCCCACCGGGTTTGCCCGGCGGCAGAAACATTCTTTATCACAACAACGGAGATGGGACCTTCACCGATGTGAGCGAGAAGTCGGGCATGTGGACTGCGGTGGGCACTTATGGGCTGAGCGTTGCGGCGTCCGATCTCGACAACGACGGATGGCCTGACATTTATGTGGCCAACGATTCTGCGCCGGCGACGCTCTATCTGAACCAGAAGGACGGTACGTTCCGGGACATTGCGATTGAAGCAGGCGCGGCGCTTTCGGCGGAGGCGAAACCGCAGGCCGGCATGGGCGTTTCGATCGGCGACTATAACCGCGACGGCAATCTGGACGTGGTGAAGACTAATTTTGCCGGAGATACCGACTCTCTTTACACCAACCTGGGTGACGCTAACTTCGAAGACCACACCTATCCCAGCGGACTCGGCGTGAATACGCGCCTGTTGGGGTGGGGCGTCGGATTTTTCGATATGGATAATGACGGCTGGCTCGACATCCTCATGTCGAACGGTCATGTCTACCCAGAGGTCGATAAGTCGAATGCCGATTTGAAATATGCAGAGCATAAGTATCTCTACCGCAACCTGCGCAACGGGAGATTTGAGGATGTAACCAGCCAGGGCGGTCCGGGGATTATGGAAAATGCTCCTGCGCGCGGTACCGCCTTTGGCGATTACAACAACGATGGTGTGATCGATGTTGCGGTGAACTGCGTGAATGCTGGGCCACAGCTTCTGCGCTGCGAATCGACGCTCAACCGCAACTGGATCAAGATCAAACTGGTCGGAGTCAAATCGAACCGCTCGGGGATCGGGACCCGAGTGACGGTCACGGCAACCAACGTGCCGGGAGCGAGCAAGCCTTTGGCACAGATGGATGAGCTGCGCAGCGGAGGAAGCTATTTCTCGCAAAACGACCTGCGCATGCACTTTGGTTTGGATCAGGCAAAGCAGGTGGATCTGGTGGAAATCCGCTGGCTCAGCGGACAGGTGGATCAGATCCGCAACCTGGCCGTGAATCAACTCTATGTGATTCAGGAAGGCGGACGGATACTTCAGGCCGGTCCGCTGACGCCGGCAAAGGAAAAGAGCTAGCCGGTTTCCGATGCGCGAGCCTGTCTTGCTGCTGTTGCTTCTCTGTGCGATATCAGTGGGCGCGCAGTCAAAGGCGGGCACGTACGACAAGACCGGGTGGCGGCGGCCACATGTCCCTGGCTCACGGCCGGCACAGCGGCCAGAGCTCTGGGCGGAGAGGTCGCCGCCACGGTGTCTGTGACAAGTCCCGCGGAAGGAACCTGCCGCTTCGCGCGCCGCGACGACGCGATGGAATTCCTGGAAATCCGGGTGAGCGCATCGCCACTGACCAGCTGTCCGGCCGGCAGCACTCCTCTGCACGGTATCGGGAATGAGGCGGAACGATGCAGGGTCGCAGCATCTCACGGGATTGCGGAAGAGATGGCGAGCGGCAGGGTTCGCGAGATTCACTTCACTGTGACGATGACCGGCCGCGGTGAAAGGCAAGCCGCGAAGCCCACAAATCCGGATAACAACCTGGCGCGCATCGCGGATGAAGTTGCCGGAAGCCTGTTCTAGAAGGCTGCCCATCTGCGTAACTACTTCGCAGGTGGTGTCTCCCAGTCCCGGCATCCAGGTGCATCCTCGGTCCGACAGGAACTGAGGAAGTCCACCAGATCGCTGACGTCGCGCGTGCTGAGAACTCTACCAAACGGGGGCATGCCATGGCCGCCATGCATGATCTGCCTTCTGATCCGATCCGGGCCGCGTCGCAGGCCGACGCTGCCAAGGTCGGGCGCTCGCGTGCCGCCGACTCCGGTGATGCTGTGGCATCGTAGGCAGCCCTTTGTCTGGAATGCGAAGGCACCTCGCTTTCGTGCCTCGGGACCTGCACCGAAAACAGCCGGCGCCAGAGCAGCGAGTAAGACGGAGAGAATCGCCAGCCATCGGCAGGCAGAAACAGCGCGACGAACAACCTTCATCCGGGACAGATTCTATCGGATTCGCGGCGCAATCTTCCCAATTCGGCTTTATGGTGCCTTGCTCAACGAGGGCGAGCAGCGTCTGGAATGCTCAGCGTGCTATACTTGGGTTGCGCTCGGTGATTGGTTCGTGAGCGGCGTTTCGCCTCTTGAAGGCAATTCTGCCTTGCACAGATTTCCCCCAAGCCCCTACAGCGTAGCCCTTGCAGTTTTCCCGGTCATTCAGCCGGGACCGTGCAACGATTTGCCCGGGAAAAGGGTGCCGATCGGCAGTGTGCCGATGGGCGGATCGTGTAGCGTGGGTCAGTTCCGGGCCGCGAGCATTTTTGAAATGCCTGCCGGCGAGTCTCAGGGACGTATTCGGTTCTTCCTTACGCAGATTTTTTGAAGAAGGCTCGTGCCCTGATGTGGCGCTTAGGCCTTAGTGTCCGGCTCCGTTTGCAGGCCTGCAATGAAATCCAGGCTCGCGGAGCTCATAGAAAGATTGTATTTTGACGACTCAGTTTTCTCAGTTTTCCCTCTCCAGCGCCCTGATGGCGCGACTCAAAGCCAACCAGTTTGAAACTCCCACGCCGGTGCAGGCGGGGGCCATTCCTCCTGCGCTCGAAGGCCGGGATGTACTGGCCACGGCGCAGACCGGAACCGGCAAGACGCTCAGTTTCCTGATCCCCATCGTGGAAATGCTGCAGAAGGTGGAAGGGCGCGACGCGCATGCCCTCATTCTTCTGCCCACGCGCGAACTGGCTATGCAGGTGGAGAAGGCCTTTCTGGCCATCCGTTCGAGCCAGGCGCAAACGGTTGCGCTGGTGGTGGGCGGAATGCCGGAGCAAACGCAACTGCAGACGATCCGGCGCGGCGCGCAGCTGATTGTGGCGACTCCGGGGCGGCTTGAAGACTTCCTCAAGCGGAAACTGGTCCGGTTGGCCGGGGTGAAAATCCTGGTGCTGGACGAGGTGGATCGAATGCTGGATATGGGCTTCGAGCCGGCCATTCGCCGGATCGCGGCCATGGTTCCAGAGAAGCGCCAGACCCTGTGCTACTCGGCGACGTTCGAAGGCTCGGTGAAAGACGTCGCGCGCAACTACCTCAAGAATCCTGTTCGGATTGAAATCGGCTCGGTGATGAAGCCGGCCGAAAACGTCCGGTTGCAGGCGTTTGACGTGGACGTAAACAAAAAGCAGGAGCTTCTGGAGCATTTGCTGAATGCGGAGAAAGGCAGCTTCCTGGTGTTTGTGCGCACGAAGCATGGCGCCGACCGAGTAGCGCGGAAGTTAGCTCGCTCCGGACATGCAGCCATTCAGATTCACGGCGACCGGTCGCAATCGCAGCGAAATCAGGCTCTGCGCAACTTCAGCGAGGGCCGGCATCGTGTACTGGTGGCCACCGACGTGGCGGCTCGCGGCATCGACGTAGCCGACGTTGCCCATGTGGTGAACTACGACATCCCCAAAGCGGCCGAGGATTTTGTGCATCGCGTTGGCCGGACGGGACGGGCTTCGGCCAAAGGGATCGCATCGACCTTTGCGGGACCGGCGGAGCGCAACGATCTGCGCAATATTGAGCGCGCACTTTCCATTCGGATGAGGCGCTTCAAAGTGCGCGCGGTTTAATAGCCGGGCACGGCGAAAACGCTGCATACGAGCCGAAACCCGATCGTACCTGCAGGACGTCCCGCGCCTGGCAGCGATCCGAAAGGATCGCGTGCCGGGCAGCGGTCAGAGTTGCCGGGTGATGGGGCGCCTCGATTGAATCACCGGCCAATCGGATACGACTGAGTTTGTTGAGATTCTGTCCGGGTGGCTCGCTTCACGTTTGCTGGCCGGGATCGGCGGGCAGGATGGCGTCAGTCACGGCTATGGGCAGCGGGGGGAGCTTGACTTTGGAAAGCCTGCGTGTGACGACCTGGAAGTGATAGCCCATCACGACGAGAGTCATAGCGATGCCGAAGAAGCGGCGGTAGCGGGTGGCCGCGGCGGCAACGAACCTCCAGTAGCTCCAGCGCTGGCTGCCGAAGACTCCCTGGCGGAGAATCGAGGTGACGAGCGCACGGGCGTTGGCGGGAGTGAGCCACGGCTGCCGGGCGGCGCGTTTTTCGCGGGGCGCACCCTGTAGCCTGCTGAGGTAGAGCTTGATGCGCTTGTAGTAGGCATCGCTCGAGTAGATCTGTTTCAGCACGGAGCGATAGCCCTCCACCAGTTTTGCTGCATCCATGCGGGGCAGGAAGTTGAGGCTGATGCTGGTGTTGTTGCCGGCACCGTCGTGCAGAATGCGGCCCTCCTTGCCCAGGCGGCGGAAGAGCTGGGTGCCGGGCATGGCCTGCAGCAGCCCGACCATGGCGATGGGGATGCCGCTGTTTTTGATGAAGTCGGTCATACGGTCGAAGATGTCTTCACGGTCGGTATCGAAACCGAGGATGAAGCCGCCCATGACCTGCATGCCATAGCTCTGAATGAGCGCCACGCTATCGAGCAGGCTGCGCCGGGTGTTCTGCAGCTTGTTGGCGGCGATGAGACCGGATTCGTCGGGGGTCTCGATGCCGAGAAACACGGAGACGAAGCCCGCGTCTTTCATCAGCTGCATCAGCTGGGGATCGTCGGAAAGGTTGAGCGAGGCCTCGGTAATAAAGCCGAAGGAGATGTTGTGCTCACTGCGCCATTCGATCAGCGCTGCGCAGAGTTCCTTCGCGCGCGCCTTGTTGCCGATGAAGTTGTCGTCGACGATGAAAACGCTGTCGCGCCAGCCTGCGGCGCGCAGCTGGTCGAGTTCGGCGAGGACCTGCTCGACGGCTTTGGTGCGCGGACGGCGGCCATAGATTTCGATGATGTCGCAGAACTCGCAGTTGAAGGGGCACCCGCGCGAGTATTGCACGGGCATCGTGGAGTAGCGGCGCATTTTGATGAGGCTGATGTCGGGCAGCGGGCTGGTCTCCATCGCCGGGCGTTCAGTCGCCTGGTAAACAGGCTGGGCGGCGCCCTGCTCGAGATCGCGGGCGACGGTGGCCATGAGGCTTTCAGCTTCGCCGATGACCACGTGGTCGGCGTTGATTTCTGCGGCGGAGAGACTGCTGGCAACGGGGCCGCCGACCACCGTACGCAGACCGAGGGCGCGGCATCGCGCGAGGATGGCGAAGAGCGCGTCGCTCTGGATGTGCATAGCGCTGATCAGAGCCACGTCGGCCCAGCGAAGATCGCGGTCACGCAGGCGTTCCACGTTTTCATCGACGAGGCGCTTGTTCCACGAGCCAGGCACCAGGGCGGCAACGGTCATGAGGCCCAGCGGCGGCTGGGCTGCGCGCTTGCCCAGGAACGACAGAGCATGCTTGAAGCTCCAGTAGGTATCGGGGAAACGGGGGTAGATGAAGAGGGCGTTCATAGGTTTACCTCCTCGGGAACAAAAGCACCAGGCCGGCATGAACGGCCAGGAGTGCAGCAGAGTGAACTGTTCCTTTAGCTACAACGTTACTCGTTCTCGCCTGGCTGGACTGTGCTGGAAAGCACACCTTTGCCGACGGGACGGAGGAGGATCGAATCTGGTATGGTCGCGAGAATGCACATACGTCTTCCCAACAGCGAGGCCTGCTGTCATTGGGAACCGGCGATCAAAACACGGTAGACTCAAAGTGGGGCCGATCCTGGAACCGGCAGGAACAGCCTCTGCCTTCAGAATTGATGTATCGAATTCCCAGCAACTATGCCATGGACGGCTCCGGCTGAGCCTTCGCCAGTCGTTGATTATCCCTCCAACTACACCTCAGAGGTGGAGAGATCATGAAGACATCCGAAGTTGTTCGTGCGTGGGCTCGAATTCTTGCCGGACGCGCGCCATCCCTTTCGATCGAGATCACCAAGGAGTGCCCGCTGCGCTGTCCCGGGTGCTACGCCTTCGACGCTGCCCATCTGGGAGGCTCGACCCAGCTGCGTGAACTGGGCGACTACCGGGGCGACGATCTGGTCACGCGCATCCTCGCGCTGATCGATGAGAATCGGCCTCTCCACGTCTCGCTGGTGGGCGGGGATCCGATGGTTCGTTATCGTGAACTGGACGCTCTGTTGCCGCAGATCGAGAGCCGTGGTGTGCATACGCAGATCGTTACCAGCGCATTCAGGGTGATCCCGGTTGAGTGGATGAGATTCAAAAGGCTAAATGTCGTGGTATCGATCGATGGCCTGCAGCCGGAGCACGATGCACGGCGCAAACCGGCGACTTACGAGCGCATTCTCAAAAACATTAAAGGAACAAGAATTACGGTTCACTGCACCATCACGTCGCAGATAGCAGGGCGTCCGGGCTACCTGGATGAGTTTCTCGGGTTCTGGACGAGTCAGCCTGAAGTAGCCAAAGTATGGTTCAGCCTCTTTACTCCTCAGCGCGGAGCCACCGACGTAGAGATACTCAGCCCAGCGCAGCGAGCTACTACGATCGCCGAGCTCCGCCGGTTGCGGGTGAAATACCCGAAACTGGACATGCACGATGTGGTCATCGAGGAGATTGCATCTCCGCCCCGCAGTCCTGACGAATGCATTTTTGCGAGAACCACTGGAATCATCTCCGCCGACCTGCGCACCCGAGTTACTCCGTGCCAGTTTGGAGGAGACCCGGACTGCACGCAATGCGGCTGCATCGCGTCGATGGGATTGGCGGCCGTCGGTCATCACCGCGTTGCCGGGCCATTAACTGCCGGGCAAATCTTCATGGCCTCGGATCGCTTCGGCAAACGCTGGAGGAATTTGCAGCGCAAGCTCTCCCGCAAGCCTCCCGTTCGCTCGGGTCCTTCTCCGTTTAATATCCTTGCGCCCGAAGGTCCGGAAGCAGAGAGAACGCCCTGACTGCGGGCCGCTGCCCGGCGTTGCAACCGTCAGAGGTTTGCCAGTAGGCTGGTCATGGGAGTAACAGCAGGGTAGGCCGCTAACGAACAGTGGCCCCGTAGCTCAGGTGGATAGAGCAGCAGTTTCCTAAACTGCGTGTCGGAAGTTCGAGTCTTCCCGGGGTCACCATCTGAGATCCTTCGCTGTGCTCAGGATTTCGGCTGCGGGCTCCCGCTGCGCTCACGCCCGCAAATCGCCTCACGTTCGAGTCTTCCCGGGGTCACCATCTGCGATCCTTCGCTGTGCTCAGGATTTCGGCTGCGGGCTCCCGCTGCGCTCACGCCCGCAAATCGCCTCAAGTTCGAGTCTTCCCGGGGTCACCTGCGATCCTTCGGCTCACGAGCTTGCCTGGTGCGCCGCCTCCCGATTTTCGGCAGATGCAAAGCGGCCTGGCAAAAACGGCTCCGCAGGAATTGCTGTCGGTGCACCGCTGAATATGTCGGCCACCAGGCGCGCCGTGCCCAGCGACGTTGTGATGCCCAGCCCTTCGTGCCCGGTGGCGAGCACCAGCGTTTCATCCTCGGGCCAGGGACCAATCAATGGCAGCTTGTCCGGAGTTGCGGCGCGAAATCCTGTCCAGACGCGAATCGCCAAACAGGAGCCGATCTCCGGCAGATAAAGCTTTGCCCGCTCCAGCATTTCGGAAAGGATGGAGCGCTCAACAGCGCTTCCCTCGTCTCCGAACTGACGCGAAGAGCCGATGAGCAGCTGCCCGGTTCGGCGAGGCTGTACGTTGAAGGCCACGGAATGAGAAGTCAAAGTATGCGCGCTCTTCAAATAGCCGAGCTCGACCAGTTGATGGCGCACCATTCCGGGATAGCGGTCGGTGATCACCAGATGGCCCTTGCGTTTGCGAATCGGCAAGCCGGGCAGCACCTGCACCGAATCCGCCCCACACGCAATCACGATATGCGCGGCTTCGAGCTCGGTGCCATCATCGAGACGCACCTGGCCCTTGCCAGCCGACACAACGTGGCGCGGTACAAACAGCGACGCTCCGCACTGCACCGCCTCCTCAATTAGCCACGAAGCCGCGCAGGGAGGATAGAGGACGGCATCGCTCGGCACGAGCAGTGCGCCCGCCATCGGCCGCCGCAGATGCGGTTCGGCTTCAGCCAGCGCGCGAGTGTCGAGAACCTCGGTCGCCACGCCAACCGATGCATAAACGCCTTGCTTTCGACGAACCTCCTCCATTTCGTCTTCATCCGCCGCGACCCACAAGGTGCCGCAGGTGTCGAATTCGACGTCGTCTGGAAGGCGATCGGCGAGTTCATGCCACAGAGACTGCGAGTAGCGCGTCAGCGCCAGTTGCGCGGGCGAGTCATCCATCACCACGATGTGACCCATGCCGGCGGCCGTGGCTCCCCCTCCAACCATGCTGCTTTCGACGACTGCGGTTCGCAGGCCGCGACCGGCACATTCGCGAGCACAGGCTGCGCCCACAATTCCCGCGCCCAGAACCACCACGTCCCACGCGCTGTTCATAATTTCGCCAGCACCGCCGGCGCGTGAATTCCGGTGCGAAACGGATCGTCGCGTTGCAGCATCAGCCGGCTCTCCGCCGTAATCCAGGCCGATCCGGTGATGCTGGGAATCACCCGCTCGTTTGCGTCGCTGAGAAGCTGATAGCTGCCTTCAAACACCGTCCCGAGGATTCCCTCCTGCCGCCATACCTGCCCTGGCGCGAGTTTGCCGTCAGCCGCAAGACAGGCCAGTTTCGCACTTGTGCCGGTACCGCAGGGCGAGCGATCGTACGCGTTCCCGGGACACAGCACGAAATTCCTGCCGTCGTTTTCCGGCGACAATGCGGCAGAGGAAATTTCGATGTGATCGACCTCCCTGCCGTCGGCTCCCGTGATTCCATGAAGACTCAGTGCCCCCTTCACTGCGACGGCGAAGTTAGTCAGCGCATCACGATTTTCAAGCGCTGGTAGAGCGGGCGCAGCTTCGGTCAGAAAAAACCAGTTCCCTCCCCACGCGACGTCGCCGTGCACAATTCCGAAATGCGGAACCTCGATCCTGACATCCTTGCGATAGCGATAGCTCGGGACATTCTCCACCGTGACGCGCCCGTCGCTGTGCAGTTCGGTGCTGACCTCGCCCACCGGCGTTTCAAGCCGGTGCTTGCCGGGCTCCATGCGGCCCAGATGCGCGAGCGTGGTTACGACGCCGATGGTGCCATGCCCGCACATTCCGAGGTAGCCAACGTTGTTGAAGAAGATGACTCCGGCAGCCGAAGCTGCATTCATCGGCTCCAGCAGCAGTGCTCCCACCAGGACATCGGAGCCGCGCGGTTCATTCACTACCGTGGAGCGAAACTCGTCGAAGTCGGTCGACAGCCGTTTCAGCCGATCCATCATCGATCCCCCGCCGAGATTTGGCCCTCCGCTTACAACGACCCTCGTGGGTTCGCCCGCCGTGTGCGAATCGACAACGTGGATTTCAGACGCGAGTGGCAAGGCCGGCTGGTCTCAATTCCTGGTTCAGGCTGCTTCTTCATTCCATATTACGATCCACGAGGTACATCGATCCGGTTCTTAAATGAGAACGGATTGTGGTTCGCATCGATTCCGCATGGCTCCGCTATACTGCGGAGGCAGTTTTTCCTGCAGGAGGCCGTGGAAGAGCGCATGAAAAGGGCCTGCTGTGCAGTTTTTCTTCTCGGCATTTCTCTGTTGTGTTCCACGGCGGCGCCAGCCCAGACCCGGCGCGCGCTGCTCATCGGCATCAACATTTATGAGCCTCCAGGCACGACCCCGAGCCATCCTCCAGGTTGCGTGTACGGCCGCTGCGAACTTGGCTATTTTGAGAATCTCGATGGCGCTGTCAACGATGCGCAATCGATGGCCGATCTGCTCACCAGCCCCAGGTTCGGCTTTCCGGCGAGTCAGGTGGTGCTGCTGACGAATCCAGTTCCACCACATCCGGGCGCTGGCGAACTAATTTTGCCTGCCGATCAGACCTCGCGCGAGGGAATTCTTACCGCGATGCAGAAGTATCTGGTCGATTTGCCGCAGCGCGGCGACACTGTCGTCTTCTATGTCGCAAGCCACGGTTCGCTGCGCATCAACGGCAAAGGGAGCAAGCTCACCGTCAATGTCAATGGCAAGTATCTTCCGGCTGACAGCACTCTGGTTCCGTCCGACGCATACAAAGGCGGCTACGACGTTCGCGATCGCGAGATGACGCGGATCTTCAACGCGGCGCTCGACAAGGGAATTCACCTCACAGTGATCTTCGATAACTGCCACAGCGGTGGCATCAGCCGCGGCATCAACGCGAAATATCGCGAGCGTGATCTGCCTTTCGATCCGCGCGACGTTGCCGAGGCGCCCCGGTGCAGTCGAATGGCGAACCGGTTCCGGGACCCACGTTGCGAACCGACAATCCCGCGCTGGTCTTCTCCGCGGTGCAGCAGGATCAGAGCGCGAAGGAGATGCCCGACACCGACCCTCCCACGGAACCGCATGGGGCGTTCACCGCGGCATTGTTGGAAGCGCTCGAGGTGCTGCCCGCCGATACCCCAGCTGAGGTTGTGTATCAACGCGTGAGAGCCGTGCTGCAGAGCGAGGACGTTACGGAGGAAGATCCGGATCTGGACGCGAATGCGGAGAGGCGAGAGCAACCGCTGTTCGGTGGCACGGCGGGAGCGGCTTCCGGAACGATTCGCAGCGCTGCGCTGGGAACCAGTCCCAACGGCAGCGTGTGGCTCGACGTGGGTCGGGTCGCCGGAGTGGGAGTCGGCAGCGAGTTTACATCGTCTTTGCCCGATGGCGGCCGGAAGATTCAGCTCCGCGTAATAACACTGGACGGTATCGCGCGCTCGGTGGCCAATGTCGTTAGTCCCAGCGATGCGAAGGTGAACGCCGGCGATATCTTCGAGCTCACGAAATGGAATCCGGCTCCATCGGCTCCGCTGCGCGTCTTCCACTGGCCGGCGACGCTCTCGCAGGCTGATATTCCGGCCGCCGCTGCGCAGATTCAGGCTGCCGGCGTCACTACCGTTTCCGACCCTGCTGAAGAGCCATGGACGCATATGCTGAGCTGGGATGGCACGAAGTGGATGCTGCAGCAGGCTGGCGCTCCATCGTCCATGCCGCTCGGCGCCACCCTTACCTCCGCGGTTCTGCGTCAGAACGTTCCATCAGGCGCGAAGCTTTGGGTGAATTTCCCGCCTTCGCGCGAGCTCGCCAGCCAGCTTTTGCCCGCGGACCCGAACAGCGCCGTCCAGACGGCTACCGATCTCGCCTCAGCGGAGTATGCGCTCACAGGCGTGCTGACGACGAATGGCCCCGCATGGGCGTGGTTCCACAAAAACGAACTGGCAGCAGGACCGCCTAATCCAAAGGCCCCGCCTCATGACCCCGGCTGTTCACCGACTTCCCAGTATCCAGTCCGCAGCAACTGGATCGCGATCTCGAGCGCCGATTCTATCGCGCAGGGCGCTGCTACGCTGAACCGCTACGCTTCGCTGCTGGCCAAAGTCCACGGCTGGTTCGAGCTCGCTAACAGCCCGGCCGGAGGATCGACTGGCGCGTACTACTCTCTGGCGTTGATGCCAGCCAGCGGTGGCGCGCCGATTACACCCGACACGCCTCTGCATGGCGGCGATCGCGTTACGATGTCGCTGGAAACCAATGGTGAGGTCAGGGAGCGGCGCTGGGTCTACGTTCTCGACATCGACTGTCACGGCCAGGGAACGGTTCTCTATCCGCGCGATTATTCTGAGAACCAGTTTCCCAACGACTCCGATACGGGCGATCGGTTTCCGCTGCGAGGCGCATCGACACTGGTCATTGGCCCACCGTTCGGTATCGACACATTCATTATGCTAAGCACCGCGCAGCCTCTTTCCGATCCCTGGCTGCTGAACTTCGAAGGAGTCTCGCGCGGCGCCGGACCGCAATCGCCTCTGGAACAACTGCTGAGTGACGCCAGCCACGGGACGCGCGGCAATCCCGCGCAGGTTCCTACCACGTGGGGCATTGGCATGACTACAATTCGCAGTGTCGGTCGGGCCTCGCAATAAATTCGCTCTGCAATAGCCTCAACCCGGTGCAATCGAGGACCGTGATGAACCCGGCCAAAGTCGCGATGAGAATGATTGTTTGCGCAACCGGCTTAGCCTCCGCAATGTTCGCCGTCGCGGCGCTTGCTCAGATGCCGGGCAGCCTGCACACGCTCATCGCCCAACACGAGCAGGCACTTTCGGACGCCCGTGCTTCGCACAACACGCGGAATGAGGCCACCGAACTCAATCTTCTTGCAAATCTCTATCGCGAAGCAGGCGACCCTCAAAAGGGTCTGGATTATTGCGCTCAGGCGCTCTCGATTGAAACCAGCAAGGGGCAGCAGGCGCAGAGCAAAAATGTGGAAGGCCGCATCCTCACCGATCTCGGCCAGGAACAGAAGGCGCTCGACCTCTTCACGGAGATTCTTCCCATATGGGAGCAGATCAACAGCCAGCTGGGCGAGGCGTCGACGCTGAACAACATGGGCCGCGTCTACAACGACCTCGGCCAACGCGAGAAGGCGCTCGACGTTCTGAATCGGGCGCTGCCGATGTGGAGAAGACTCGACAACCGAGCCGGCGAGGCGAGCACTCTGGACAATCTCGGCCGCTGCTATGCCGACATGGGCCGCAGCCAGGACGCGCTCGACAGTCTGAACCAGGCGCTCCCGCTGTGGCGAGCCGTCGGCGAAATCGGCGGCGAGGCGCAGACCCTCAACAATCTGGGCAGAACCTATACGAATCTCGGCGAAAAAGAAAAGGCGCTCGAATCCTACCAGGCAGCCGTACCTTTGTGGCGCGAACTCGGCCATCCTGAAGGCGAAGCTGCATCGCTGAACGCCATCGGCCGCGTCTACGACGACCTTGGCCAGAAACAGCAGGGACTCGACTACTATAATCAGGCACTGCCGCTGTGGCGCGAAGTGGGCAATCGAAGCGGCGTGGCCCTCGCACTCTATGACATCGGCAGAATTCACGATGAGCTGGGGGAACCGCAAAAGGCGCTCGACTTCTACAACCAGGCGCTCGACATCTGGCGGGAGACACAGGACCATCGCGGTGTAGCCGCTGCACTGAATCACATCGCGCGCACCTACGGTGAATTGGGCCAGCGCGACAAGGCTCTCGACCTCGATTACCAGGCGCTGGCTGCGTGGCGCGAAGTTCAGGATCGTCGCGGTGAGGCCTTCGCTATGGCCAGCATCGGACGCGTGCTGGCCGATCAGGGCAAGCTGGACCAGGCTTTGCCGCAAAAGCTCGCCGCATTGTCTCTGGCGAAAGCTGCCGCGGATCCGGACCTTGCGGGTGGCATCGAAGCTTCTCTCATGATGGATTTTCGCGGTCAGCAACGCCTCGAGGAGGCAATCTTCTTCGGCACCGAAGCGGTGAACAATTACCAACTGATGCGGCGCAACATCCGCGGCCTCGATCAAAGCCTGCAGGAGCAATTTGCGGAGTCGAAGTCCGGCACCTTTCGAGCGCTGGCGGAGCTTCTGGTTGAAGCGAATCGTCTGGGCGAAGCGGAACACGTTCTCGACCTGCTGAAGGAACAGGAACTGGAGGAGGTCGCCATCGGCGCGGCAAATCACCCCGATCCACATGCCGTGACGCTGGCTCTGACGCACGCCGAGCAGCAGGTGGAAACCGATCTGACCGCGCGCGAGCAGGCCACGATTGCCTTGTCAGAGCTAAGCGCGCAATACGCCGTCCTGACCGCAAAGACGAACCGGACACCCGTGGAGACGGCACAGCTCCATACACTTGAAGCGAAGATCGAAGCCGGCAACAGCGACGTTTCCGACTTCTTCCGCAAAACGCTGTATCCCGAGCTTGCGCAGAATGCCGGAACCCAGACCGCGAACACACTGCTCAGCGAGGAGAAGTCGGAAGTCAGCCGTTTGCAAAATACTCTGGCCGACCTGGGACCGCACGTCATCGGCATCCGGCTGCTGCTTGGCGATGAACACGCGTACGCCATCGTCATCACTCCGCAATCGCGCAGGAAATTCGAGCTCAAGGCCACGCCCGCACAGCTGAATGACAAAGTGCAGCAGCTGCGCAACGATCTGCGCACGCCGTCGTCGGATCCGAAACCGCATCTGGCCGAAATGTATTCGCTCGTGGTCGCGCCCTTCGAAGCCGAGTTAGCCGCCCTCGAACGCAGCCCGCAGTCCGAGCGTGTTCCCACCCTGCTGTGGTCGCTCGACGGCACCATGCGCTACCTGCCCATGGCTGCACTCTACGATGGCCACCACTATCTGGCCGAGCGCTTCAATAATGTTCTGTTCACGCCGGAAAGCTACGGCCACATGAATGCGCCTGACACAAACAAGCCGGCGCTGCGCGTGCTGGCTATGGGCTTGTCGAAGAGCTACGGTGGACTGCCTGCGCTGCCCGGTGTTATCTCGGAGCTGGATGATGTTGTGCACGACCCTGCTGATCCCGATTCTCATGGCCCCATCGACGGCCTCCTTCTCCCCAACGACCGCTTCACATGGGCGGCGCTGAAAGCGCAGCTCGGTCCCGGTTCAGAATTCCCTGTCGTCCACATCGCCAGCCACTTCGTGCTCGAGACCGGCACCGGCGTGGAACCTTACCTCATGCTCGGCGGCAACGACTCCGGCGATCCTCAGGGATTTCCTCTCACACTCTCACAGCTGGAAAATTCTGCTGTCAGCTTTCACGGGACACGGCTGCTCACTCTTTCGGCGTGCAGTACCGCCAAAGGGGACACCGCCAACGATGGTCTGGAGATGGACAGTCTGGGCATGGTGGCACAGCAGAAAGACGCAGAAGCTGTCCTGGCAACATTGTGGGACGTGAACGACGCCAGCACCAGCCACATCATGAGCGACTTTTATGCGCGCTGGGTCAAGGACCCGTCCGTCGGCAAGGCCGAGGCACTGCGCCAGGCGCAACTGGCATTTCTCCACGGAAACTCCTCCGCCCAAACGGCAACTGGCCGCGGGGTTCAGTTCGCCGATCAGAAGACGGCTCGTGTGGCTACGTCGTATGCTCATCCTTATTACTGGGCCCCGTTTGTTCTCTTCGGGAACTATCAATAGCCCGCAGCAGCACTTCACTTGTTGTGTTTGGGGGAGAATCATGCTTCTGCTTTGTGCATTCCTCGTCGGTTTTGTTGCTGGGCTTCGCTCCATGCTCGCGCCCGCGGTGGTTAGCTGGGCGGCCCGTCTCGGCCTGCTCAACGTCGATCGAACCTATGTTGCTCTCATGGATTCCAGAATCACGGTAGCCGTCTTCACAGTGCTCGCGGTTTGCGAACTGATCGTCGACAAGCTGCCGGCAACACCCAGCCGCAAACAGCCGCTCCCCTTCGCCATCCGCATCATGTGCGGGGCACTCGTCGGCGCCACGGTGGGTGCGGCCGGAGGCCAGCTCATTATCGGCGCTGTTCTCGGTGCGGTTGGGGCCGTCGCCGGCACTCTGGGCGGCGCCGCTGTGCGTGCAAAGCTGGCCGCCGCTTTCCATCGTGACTTCCCTGCTGCGATCATTGAAGACATCGCAGCACTTGCAATCGCCATCTTCTCCGTAGTGGAGCTGCGATGAAAAATTCTTTTGACGCAATCGTCGTCGGCGCGGGACAGGCCGGTCCTCCCCTCGCTCGTCGCCTTGCCGGCGCTGGATGGAATGTGGCAATCGTCGAGCGGCATCTCTTTGGCGGAACCTGCGTGAACAACGGCTGCACGCCCACCAAGGCCATGGTGGCCAACGCCCATGCCGCTCATCTCGCGCGGCGCGGGACGGACTTTGGCTTCAATACTGGGCCGGTCGCAGTCGATCTGCGTGCCGTGAAGGCGCGGAAAGACGCCATCGTAATCAGTGCCCGTAACGGTGTCGAAAAATCGCTCCGCACGACGAAGAACTGCACGGTCTTCACCGGGACTGCAGCCTTCGCATCGCCCAGCACCATGCGCGTCGGCGACGATCTTCTCGAAGCGCCGAAGATTTTTCTCAACGTCGGCGCGCGGCCCACGGTGCCGGCAATGGAAGGCGTCGATTCGGTTCCATTTCTCACCAGCACGACCATCCTCGACCTCGAGGAGTTGCCAAAGCACCTGATCGTCGTCGGCGGAGGCTACGTCGGACTCGAATTTGCGCAGATGTTCCGCCGCTTCGGATCGCAGGTCACCATTGTCGACAGGAAATCCCGTCTCGCGCCGCACGAAGACGAAGACTCTTCCCAGGTGATCGGCGAGATTTTCGACTCCGAAGGCATTGAAGTTCGCCTCAATGCCGATTGCATCCACCTCGAAGGCAGCGGGCAGCAAGTTTCCGTGGGCCTGGACTGTCACGAGGGCGAGCCGCGCGTCGAGGGCTCGCATATTCTGCTCGCAGTGGGCCGCACACCCAACACCGGCGATCTGAACCTGGCCGCCGCGGGCCTTACCGCGAACGAGCACGGCTACATCCCCGTCGACGACCAACTGTGTACCGCTGCTGCCGGTGTCTATGCCATCGGCGATTGCAACGGTCGCGGCGCATTTACGCATACTTCTTACAACGACTACGAAATCGTTGCCGACAACCTGCTCGAAGGCGCTTCGCGGCGCGTCAGCGACCGCATTCCAGCGCACGCTCTCTATATTGATCCGCCACTGGCAGGGGTGGGCATGTCCGAGACGGAAGTGCGCGCAACAAAGAAGCCCGCTTTGATCGGCAAACGCGCCATGACCCGCGTGAGCCGGGCAATCGAGAAAGGCGAGACCTTCGGCTTCATTAAGGTGCTCGTCGATGCGGAGACCAAGCAGATTCTTGGCGGCACCGTCTTCGGCACGGGCGGCGACGAGGCGGTTCACTGCATCCTCACCGCAATGTATGCGCGCCAGCCCTTCTCGCTGCTGACGCACTCGGTCCACATCCATCCGACGGTCGCTGAGTTAATCCCGACCACGCTGGAAGACCTGAAACCTCTCGAATGACGCACGAGGAGAGCTAAGGTGGGAATCATGCGCGCCGCAGTGCTGCACCATCCCGCTGCCATCGCTTCGCGCCCGTTGGCGGTCGAAGATTTGCCGATTCCCGAACCGGCTGGTGGCGAAGTCCTGCTCAAAGTCGAGGCTTGCGGCGTCTGCCGCACCGACCTCCACATCACCGCTGGAGAGCTTCACCCATTGCGCGAAAGCGTGACCCCCGGCCATCAGATTGTCGGACGCGTGGCAAAACTCGGCGCCGGTGTTTCGACTACTCAAATCGCCGCACGCGTCGGCGTGTCCTGGCTGGGCGGTGTCGACGGTACTTGCCCGCTTTGCCGCAGGAATCGCGAGAATCTCTGCGATCACCCCACGTATACGGGCTACTCGGTCAACGGCGGTTACGCCGAATATGCTGTCGCTCGCGCCGACTTCCTCATTCCGCTTCCTGAAGAACCTCCGGCCATCGACCTCGCGCCCTTGCTCTGCGCCGGCATCATCGGCTTCCGCAGCCTGCGCATCGCGGAAGTCGCGCCCGGCAGCCGCGTAGGACTGTTTGGCTTCGGCGCCTCGGCCCACCTCGCCATTGACGTCCTCAAATCCTGGAACTGCGAAGTGTATGTGTCTACGCGCGGCGCCTCGCATCAGCAACTCGCTCGCGAACTGGGCGCGACCTGGGTGGGCGATGCGACCGAGCGCCCGCCCGTCGCACTCGATTCCGCCGTCACCTTCGCTCCGTCAGGCGATGTTGTGCTGGCCGCTCTCGCATCGCTCGGCAAGGGTGGAATCGTCGCCATCAACGCCATCCACCTCGACCGCATCCCGCAGTTCGATTACGATTCGCTGTTGTGGGGCGAACGCCAGCTGCGCAGCGTCACCAACATGACTCGCCAGGATGCCCGCGACTTTGTTGCTCTGGCCACGAAGATCGGCATCCGCCCGCGCACGACAACCTTCAGCCTCGATCAGGTCAATGACGCGCTGCTCGCCGTCGCCAATGACGCCATCGATGGCGCAGCGGTCGTGATTCCCTAGCGCAAAACCACGACCAGCGTAAATCCGTCGTATCCCTTGCTGCCCACCGTCTGGATGGTCGTCGCGCTCACGCGCGGCTCGCGCGCCACAGCTGAGTGGAAGCGCCGAATCCCTTTCACGCTCGGATCTTTCGTTTTCGGGTCTGCGACCGCTCCCTCGCGAATCACGTTGTCGACGACGATCGCCGTGCCGGCTCGCGAGAGGTGGAGAGCCCAGGCAAAATACTCGGCGGTGTTCTCCTTGTCCGCATCGATGAAGACAAAGTCGAAGGACGCACCCTCCGCGGCGATTTTGGGAAGCGTCTTCAACGCCGGACCAAGTCGTTGATCCACGACCTTGGCTAGTCCGGCGCGGGCAATGTTCTCCCGCGCAACTTCAAAGTGTTTTGCTTCCGATTCGAGCGTCACCACGCGTCCGCGCGCGGCGAGCGCCCGCGCCATCCAGATGGTGCTGTAACCGCCCAACGTTCCAATTTCGAGGATGCGTTTCGCGCGCTGCATCTTTGCCAGCAGATACAGCAGCTTGCCCTGGCTCGCCGTCACCGCGATCTCCGGCAAGCCCGCCGTCGCGCTCGCTTTCCGCGCCGCGGCCAAAGCGTCATCCTCGCGCGTCAGCAGTTCATCGATGTAGTGGTCGACCGTGGTCCACAGCTTTCGAGACAAAAGCGCCTCCGGCTTTTTTACGCTGATTCAATTGTGCAACGATCAGCTGGAAACAAGCTCGGAGAAATCGGCGACGCGAGAAAAACCACCCAGAATCTCTCCAATCAGCGTCAGCCGGTTGTCCCGCACCGCCTTGTCTTCGACCATCACCATCACTTTGTCGAAGAACAGGTCCACATGGGGCCGCAGAGTTGCGATTTTCTCGATCGCCTGCTGGTATTGCTGGCGCTTACGGAATTCTTCCACGACCGGGGCCAGCTTCTTTGCCTCTGCGTATAACGCTTTCTCCGCCGGATCCTCGAGCAGATCGACGCTCGTCGCGCCCGTCGCCTGTCCCGGATTCAGGATCCCCTTTTCCTCGGCCTGGCGCAGGATGTTCTTGATCCGCTTAAACGCCGCGGCAATGGCGGCCAGGTCCTCCGAGTCGCGTACCGCGGTCAGAGCCTCGGCTCGCGCAATCGCGTCGCGCATGTTGTCGGAAGGCACCGCGACCACCGCATTCACCACGTCGTAAGCAAAGCCGCGCACGTCACGCAGCCAGAACACCAGCCGCTCATCGAAGAAAGCGATCAGTTTCTCCTGCACCGGCGCATCCACATCGGGGACCGCCCTGAACAGATCGGACCGTGCAAGCGGCAACCCGCTCTCGGCCAGAATCTTCACAACGGCGTTGGCAGCGCGGCGCAGCGCAAACGGATCTTTCGATCCCGTCGGCTCAAGGCCAATCGCAAACATCGCCACGATGGTCTGGATGCGGTCCGCGATCCCCAGAATTTGTCCCTCCACCGTAGGCGGAACCGGGTCTTCCACCGCAGCCGGCGAGTACTGCCAATAGATTGCCTGCGCCACTTTCTCACTCAGGCCCTGAGCCCGCGCGTACAGGCCGCCGACAATCCCCTGCAGCTCGGTAAATTCCTTCACCAACTCGGTTGTCAAGTCGGTCTTGGCCAGCTCCACTGCTTTGAGAGTTGCTGCCCGGTCGACTGTGATGCCCCGTTCCTCCAACAGACCCACCAGCCGCTCGGCGATCCGCAGGTCGGCTTGGGTCTTGTCCCAATAGGTGCCCAGCTCCTTGTGATACGTGACCGACTTCAGCTTCTCCACGCGGTCTTCGAGCGGCGTTTTCTGATCCACGCGCCAGAAGAAACGCGCATCGTTGAAGCGAGCCCGCAGCACGCGTTCATGGCCGTGCCGGATTACGTCAATGCCGGTTTCCTCAGGATGCGTATTGAGCACAGCCAGGAAATTGGGCTCCAGTTTTCCCTGCGCGTTTTCAATCGCAAAGTATTTCTGGTGATCGCGCATCACCGTCACCAGCACTTCCTCGGGTAGCTCCAGAAATTCCCGATCGAAATTCCCCAGCACCACCGACGGCCATTCGGTCAGATGGGTCACTGTCTCGATCAGTGCCGCATCTTCACGCCAGCGGCCACCGGGTACGCTGCGCGTCTCCAGATCCAGCGCCTTGCGAATGCGATGACGGCGCAGGTTCACATCCGCGGTCACGTTCGCCGCTTCGAGCACTCCTACGTAGTCGTCGGGGTGATCGATCGTCACCGGCGCATCCCCATGCAGAATGCGATGGCCGTGGGTCAGGTTCGCCGCCTGCACACCGGCAAACTCCACCGGCAGAACGGCACGATCGAGCAGCGCTACCAGCCACCGGACCGGCCGCACAAAGCGCTCCGGCTTCAGCGCCCGCCAGTACATATTCTTGGGCCAGTAAATCGCGGCCAGCTCCGCGCCCAGTAAATCCGTCAGCACCTCCGCCGCGCCGCGTCCGTGGTCTCGCACCATCGCCGCCAGATATTCACCCCGGGTGCTGGCCATTTTGAAGAAGCGCGCCTTCACGCCGCTTTCGAGGAACTCCGTCTTCAGCCCGGCGCGGTCCGCTAGTTGCGAGTGAGCATCGGTCTGCCGCATCGACACAGGATGCGACTCCGCCTCGCGCAGCGCGTCGTCGGTCCCTCCCGCCTTCTTTGCGAACGCCTGCCCAGCCGCCGTCGGCGCTCCATCTTTGAACGCCACATTCCATGCAGGCCCGGTCAGCTCCCGGGTAGCATCGGGCTGCCGCGCCAGCACGCCATTCACCTCGACCGCCAGCCGCCGCGGCGTCGAGTAGCTGTGAACCTCATACTGCTCGCCGAGCAGCCGTTCCCTTCGCAGCAGTTCCACTACGCGCTCGGTCAGCTCCGTCTCGGCCGCGGGAATCATCCGCGCCGGAATCTCCTCCATGCCGGCTTCAAACAGAAGATCCGCCATCGCTATGCGCCCCCCGTCTTCTGCCGTTGTGCGGCGTACGCCCTGGCCACTCCAACCACCATGTTGCGAATCCGCGCCATCACCGCCACCCGCTCGGTGACTGAAATCGCCCCGCGCGCATCGAGCAGGTTGAACAGGTGCGAGCATTTCAGGCACAGTTCATAAGCGGCCAGAACAGGAAACCGCCGCACCGCCATCCGCGGGTCTTCCTCCGCCGGAGCCGCAACCCCTTCGTGCACTACCCGGTCATGAATCTTCTCGTGCCGCTCCGCCGACTTTTCTGCTTTCAGCGTCTGCTGGAAGGCATCGAGCAGTGCCTGGCATTCGGCCTCGTACAGCCGCAGATGCTCCCACAGCTTTCCAACATCGGCTGCTTCGAAGTTGTAGACGGAAAGCTGCAGCTCCTCCTCGAGGCGAATGTCGCCGTAGGTCACCGCCCGCCCCGTCCGGGGATCGACCGCCCACACCACGTCGTACAGCGAATCCACATCCTGCAGAAACGCCGCAATGCGCTCCAGCCCATAGGTGATCTCGCCCGCAATCGGATCCAGATCCATTCCCCCGCACTGCTGAAAGTAGGTGAATTGCGTGATCTCCAGGCCATCCAGCATCACCTGCCAGCCCACGCCCCAGGCGCCACCGACCGGCCACTCCCAGTTGTCTTCCTCAAACTTGATGTCGTGCTCGCGCAGCCGGATTCCGATCGCTTCCAGCGACTGCAGGTACACGTCCTGAATATCGTCTGGCGGCGGCTTCAGAATCACCTGCAGCTGCGTGTGCTTGTAGAGCCGGTTAGGATTCTCGCCGTAACGTCCGTCGGCCGGGCGCCGCGACGGTTGGGTGTACGCAATCGCGACAGGATTCGGGCCCAGTACCCGCAGAAACGTGTCCGGCGACATGGTTCCCGCGCCCACTTCCACGTCATAGGGCTGAGCCAGAACGCAACCCCGCTCCGCCCAGAAACTCTGGAGCCGAAGCAAAAGTTCCTGAAAGGTCAGCGCCCTGGGCGCGACCGTGGCCATCGATGAATTCAACAGTTTCCCCTGCGCTTCCGATGAATTGCTCTAACGATTCTATCGGCAGCGTCGCGTCCGGGCACAGGGGACTGTATTCGAACCAGAGTCGATTTACGCCGCTCCGCCCAATTCGGTCATTGTCCAGAATTGGGCCGACGTCACCACCGGAACCACCTCGAACTCCACCAGATCGCTCCAGTTCGCCATCCACTCGCGCAGCAGACGCTCATCGGCTGCCTCCATCACCTGGAAGCACCTCTTGCCCTCAAGATCGACCCAGCTGGCGTGGTACTTGAGGCCTTCCGGCATCATGCGCCCGCGATGCCGGAATCGCTCCCCGACCGGCCCCGCGTCGCCCTGCTTAAAGGACTCAATCACGATGAACAGCATGCAGGGAGTTTAACTCCCTTCCTGCCGGGCGGGTGAAATCCTTCGCCGCACCGATGGCGCAGCCGCCCGCCAGAAACAGGATCGGAAACATCATCATCGTGTAACGCTGCTCGGGATTTTCCATCGTCGCCAGCAAAATGCATCGCATCACGATATACGCAAGCAGCACACCTTTCAACGGCACCCGCCGCCGCACGAACCCCCACACCGCCAGCGCGATGTATGCCAGATTCACCAGCCCCAGCCCAATCGCAATCGCGCTCTCCCCAGGATGATCGCCGATTGCATACCACCAGAGGTTCACCGGAAAGCGCTCCGTGCGCGGCCAGAACCACATACTCGCAACCCGCTCGAGCGGCAGAATCGCGTAATAGGTCACCGGACGCTCCCGGATGCGCTCCTCTGCCAAAGCTGCGAACTTCGCATCCAGCTCCGGGGTCACGGCCTCATGCTCGTTATGCTCTTCGATCAGAGCCTGCGTCTCATCGCACTCCGCTGGAGTCCAGCACGCCCGCGCCGGCACGTCTTCCGGGTCGATGTGGCCGTTGAGATTCCAGAACACCGTCCCCGCATCCACAAAGTTCACCGACCAGGTGCGCATCCAGCGAAAGAATCCTGCCGGCACAAACTCGTCAGGATTGTTGACGTACCGCGGGGCCAGAGGCTGCAGCACATGGAAGGTCCGCTCATTGCGAATTGTCCAGGGAATCAGCGGCAGCACGGCCAGAAGGCCAGCGATGACGGCCAGCCTCAAGGCCCGAACCGTCCCCGCGGGCTTTCGCGTATACCAGAACAATCCCGTGCAGAAGGCCGCCGTCAGCAGAACGCCATCGGGCCGCAGCAGCATCCCGTAACCCATGGCAAATGCCAGAGCCAGCAGCGACGGCCATATCTTCGATCTCGCGCGCACCGCTCGCACCAGCCGCGCCAGCGACCAGATAGCGAGCGCCACGCAGAAAATCGACAGGCTCTCCGTCAAACCCGTCACCGAATAAACCGCCGTGAAAGGGCAGAACACCGCGAGCAGCAGCACAGCCCAGCCCGCGCGTTCAGAGACTTCCCTTCGCGCACAGTCAAACAGCAGCCAGCATCCGGCGACATCGATCACGGCCTGGATCACCAGCGCAGCGCCCAAATGATTCCCAAACACCGAGAACACCACGCCGAGAAACAGCGGATACCCAAGCAGCCGCACCAGCGACGGCTCGATCACACCGCCACGGGCGAATCCGTAGACGCCGTGCCGGAACCAGTTGTGCGCCAGTTCGGTGTAGGTGGTTGTGTCATCGTCGAGCGAAAGCGGCAGCAGAAGAAACAGAAGCCGATATATAAAACCGGCGGCAAGGATTGCAGTAACGGTCCAGCGGCTTTTGAATTGGTTCATCGCCGTACCGGTCGCAAAACCCTCAGTCGCCGGCCGCAATTTTTTCTGTCTGCCGCGACATGCGCGCCGTCCGCTCGATCTTTTCCCAGTTAAACGGCCGCCCTTCCACCGCGCGCTTCAGTGTCCGGAACAACACAATCGAGAAAAGCTGCCGATAGGCAAACCGCTGCAGCCATACATGGAACAGCAGCCATCCGTCGCCCTTGTTTGCCGGATGGCGCGGCTCCAGCGCGAAAGCCAGCAGCGACGTGATGAAGTCGATCACCATAAAGGCCAGGAAGTACACCAGCAGTTTCTCCACCGTTCCGGTGCTCGCCGTTTCCGGATGGAAATGCCGGTCCACCAGATACTGAATCACTCCCCACGCAAACATGAAGTCGATAAACGGCGACACCAGCGGCAGCAGGATTTGAAAAACAAGAATATTCGGCAGCGCAAAAAATCCCATCGCGGGATTCGTTCTCGCCGCACCGCGATGCTTGAACACTGCCTGCAGAATCCCAAACGACCAGCGAAAGCGTTGCCGCATCAGGCTGCGCGCCGTGGCCGGAGCCTCGGTAAAGGCCAGCGCATGGTCGTCGTAGATCACCTTATAAGGAACCTCGAGCAGACTCATGGTCAGGTCCGCATCCTCGGCCACCGTGTTCACCGGATAGCACCCCGCCGCCTTCACCGCTTCGGTCCGCCACGCGCCAATGGCTCCCGGCACCACCGTCACTACATTGAACAGGTCCATCGCGCGCCGCTCGAAATTCTGGCTCGTGATGTATTCCAGCGCCTGCCAGCGCGTCCACGTGTTGATGCGGTTCCCCACCTTGGCGTTCCCGGCTACCGCACCCACACGTTCATCGGCGAAGTGGCGCACCAGCTTCGTCACGGCGTCCCGCGCGATCACCGTATCTGCATCGATGCCGACGTAAATTTCCTCGTCTACGTGATCGAGGCCGAAGTTCAGCGCCTCCGCCTTGCCGCCGTTCGCCTTGCTCAGGACCAGCAAACGTCCTTCCTCGATCTCTTTCGGATACGCTTCGCGTGCGACATCGAAGGTCCGGTCGAGCGAGCCGTCGTCGATCACGATCACCCGCACATTGGCGTAATCCGATCGCAGCGCGGATCGAATGGTGCGCACAATCACCTTGTCTTCGTTGTACGCGGGAATCAACACCGCCACGCGCGGCTCATAAACTCCCGCCGGGACCTTCCGCCTGCGGAACCGGTCGATCACCGCGAAAATTCCGATGAGGATCAGCCGTCCGCTCATCAGCACGTCGCCGATAAAGAAAATATCGACGACAAAATTCGCAAAGAACGAAATAAAGAAGAATGCCACCCAGTCGACGCGCGCCTGCCAGCGCATCTTCGGTGAAATCGGCGGCATCACCTCTGCCGTGGTCTTGCCCATCAGTTCCGACACAGGCACAAATTCGTAGCCCTTCGCGCGCAGCGTCGTAATCAGTACCGGCAGCGCCGCCACCGTCGCCGACCGGTTCCCGCCACCGTCGTGCAGCAGGATGATGCTGCCCTTCATCCACGGGTGCGTCTTCATCTCCTCCAGCTGCTGCAGCACGCTGTCGGTGATCTCCTGCGGGCTCTTGTGCGGATGTTCGCTCCAGTCATCGGTGTCGATCTTGTCGCCGATGATGGTGTAGCCCATCTGCTGGATGCGGTACGCCGGCGCCGCTTCATCGTTGGTATCCGGCTCCTGATCGATCGAGTAGGGAGGCCGGAAATACAGTGGCTGAAGACCGGTCTCCGCCGCGAACAAACGTTCCGTCCAGTTCAGCTCCAGCTCCAGCTGCCGTGGCGAGATTTCGCTGATGTCAGGATGCGTGAAAGTGTGGTTTCCGATCTCGTTTCCGTCCTCAACATACCGCTTCAGCAAACCGATGTTGTTTTGCGCCTCCTCCCCAATCACCATGAAGGTACCCTTCACGTGATACTGCTTCAGGATGTCGAGGATCTTTGGCGTCCACACCGGATCCGGGCCGTCATCGAAGCTCAGCGAAAGCTTGTGCGGATCGTACCCGTATTGCTGGATCGTGTAGGAGCGCGGCAGCCGCACCATGTCTTCGTCGATGATGGTGAAGTTATCCGCATCCATCTGGATCGTCCGCTCGCCCGTTTGCGGCCGAGCCACAATGCGCAGGATGTCCCCGTCGCCCTCTGTGGCCACATCTTCGCCCGGCGGCACGGTCCTGAGTTGATCCGGCGCATTCTTCGCACTGGGGTGATCCCACACCTGCCACAGCGAAGGATCCTCCTCGCCCAGCCTCCACAGCGCAAACGTCCGCAGGCCCATCTGCCGCCCCGCGCGCAGCTCGTTCATCGCCGTTACACCGTCCAGGAACCACACCTGATGCCGCAGATGCGCATCGTCGTCGTCGTAGGCAAAGTGCGGATTCAGCTCATCGCCTTCGAGGTGTACATCCGCGCCCGCATCTTCCGCGCGCTGCCAGGCTTGCTGCACCGACAGGTCATCGACGTCCACCACTTTGGTCGACGCCTTCTTTCCTTTCTCCGGCAGCGGCTGCGCCCAGTCGAACCCGTAGTTGCCGATGCCGCAGATAATCTTGTCCTTCGGCACCAGCTTGAGCACGCGATGCAGATTCGCCTCGAACCACGGCTCGCTGGCCACCGGACCCGGGTCGCTGGTCTCCTCGTGCTCGTCGTAATTCATCAGGATGATGCCGTCGCTGGCCCGCGCCAGTTGTTGCATCGTGTCGTCGTCGGCCCCGGCCTGCACGTTCACATAAATGCGCAGGTTCTTCGCGCGAAAATCCTCGCGCAACTCAGCAATCCAGTTTGCGTAGAGCTTCTGGTCTTCGTCGGGAACCAGCTCGAAATCGAGGCAAATCCCCTTGTATCCGGGATTCGCATACAGAAATTTATCCAGCTGGAGATGCAGCCGATTTCTTGCCTGAGGACTCTCCAGCATCTTCCCAATCACATCGCCGTTCCACGAGCCATCGAGCGTGTTGTAGTCGTTGAGCATGGGGAAGACTTCGGTGTCTTCCTTTGCGGCTTCGATGGTCGTCTTCACCCGGTTTTCGGGATCGACACCGTGCACGCCCGCCGCATCGACCACACTGTAGAAGTGCACCGGGAACAGTGGCGTCGCGCCCACCAGGTTTCCGTCCGGCGAAACGACGTGCAGCCAGTCCGGAAACAGCATGTCGATCTGGTGAATGTGCGTCTTCAGGATCGAATAGCTGGCCTCGTCGTTCTCATAGAACGCCGCGCGCAGGCCTTCATCCTGGTTCAGGACAATCTCCGACGGATGCAGCCCCGCCCTGCGCCGCGAGGGATGCGCCGCAGCCTTTTTCGCCAGCTCCGGCTGCCGTTCCTTGAGCGCCTTGTAGTTCCGCTTCTGCGTGGGCAACAGCAGCTCCGGCAGCGTCTGTCTGGAAACAACGCTGAAGACGAAAACCGCTGCCACCACGGTAAGCAGAATGAGCGATACGTCGCTCGTCCGCCGCAGAATTTTGCGGCGTCGTTGCCGCGGATCATAAAAAACCTGCTTCATCGTGGCTCTTTCAATCCTACGATATTGGCGCGCGCGCTCCAGCTTCCAGCTGCCAGCCGCCAGCTTCCGGCTGCGAGTTGCTGGCCGCTGGCTGCCGCCTGCTCTAATATCCCCTCATGCCCGCGGCTCCCAGGAAGTGGTGGCTCCTTCTGCTCGCTCTCGCCACCGGCGCTGCATTGCGTCTCTGGTTCATCCACGCTTATCCCGAGGTCCAGGGCGATCCGCTCATCTACGGCGACATCGCAAAAAACTGGATGCTCCACGGCATCTATGGCCTGACCAGCGGATCGCACATCGATCCCACCCTGATCCGCCTTCCCGGCTACCCGCTCTTCCTCATCGTTTGCTTCCGGCTCTTCGGCATGGAGCATTACCACGCGGTCATGTTCGTTCAGGTGGCCATCGACCTCGCCACCTGCCTGCTCATCGCCGCGCTCGCCCGCCGCATCTGGAGCCCGCGCGCCGGCTGGTGGGCTTTGTGGCTGGCAGTGCTCTGTCCCTTCACCGCCAACTACTCCGCCACTCCCCTCACCGAAACGCTGGAGCTCTTCGCAACCGCTCTCGCCTTTTACGCTTTCGATCGCTTCATCCAGAAACCGCGCTGGCTCTGGGCCCTCCTCATGGCTGCCTCGTGGAGCTACGCCGCGTTGCTCCGCCCCGACGGCGCCCTGCTGGCTGTTGCCCTCTGTCCCGGCATCTTTATATATGGCCGCCGCCACTGGGGTGCCGGGCCTATGACGCGCTGGGCGCTCCTCTGTGGCTTCCTCTCCATCCTTCCCTTCATTCCCTGGACCCTCCGCAACCAGCGCACCTTCCATGTCTTTCAGCCGCTCGCGCCACGCTATGCCGTCGATCCCGGCGAGAGCACCAATCCCGGCTTCAACCGCTGGACCAAAACCATCTGCGTCGATTTCGCCTGCACCTGGGACATCTACTGGAACGTCAACACCGACGTCATCGACTTCTCCGATCTGCCTTCGCGCGCCTTCGATTCGCCACAGCAATACATCGAAACCCGCGACCTGATCGCCGCCTACAACCGCACCACCACCCTCACGCCGCAGTTCGACGCGGCCTTCGGCGCCCTCGCCGCCGAACGCATCCGCGCTCATCCTTTCCGCTATTACGTCGAGCTCCCGCTGGCACGCCTCGCCGACATGTGGCTGCGCCCCCGCACCGAGACGCTGTGGATCGAGCTGCGCTGGTGGCAGTTCGACCGCCATCCTGCCGAAACCGAGTTTGCGTTCGCTTACGCAGCGCTCAACCTGGCCTACCTCATCGCCGCGCTCATTGGATTCCTCAAACGCCCACGCCTCTCCGGCGTCATCCTCGCGTTTGTGTTGTTACGCTGCGCTCTGCTCGCCACGCTCGAAGCGCCGGAGCAACGCTATACCCTCGAGTGCTTCCCACCATTGATCGTGCTCGCCGGAGTAGCCTTCGCCCGCAGGCCAGGCACGCAAGCACACCCTTCGATTGGCTGAAGGTTGCTACTCCCTACTCCCTATTCCCTATTCCCTATTCCCTGCTTTTCAGACATCCCCTTCGTCCAGCCTCAGCTCCGTCACCTGGATCCTTCCGGTGCAGATCCGCAGAGGCTGCGAAATCCCAAACGACCGCCGCGTTCCCGGCGCAGTCACCACAATTTTGGACACTCGCGAGCACTCCGGACCGCTATTCCACACCACCTCAAACGCAGCCACAGCATGGGGCATCAGAGTTACCGTGGGTGCAGGGCCGCTCGCTTCGGCCGTCTTCGCCTTCTGGAACTCCGCCAGCACCGTCGCCGAGCTCACCTTCTCCACGCCAATGCTGCCCACGTTCTCGCCTTCCGGGCTCACCAGCGCAACGCTGGGATACCCGCCCAGCTTGCACGGCATCGCACCGCGATTCATGAAGGCCAGCTTCACCGAGCGGAAAACTCCACTCGCATCCCCCGCGATTTCTTCCACCGACAACACATCCGGGTCGCACGGCCCCGCGTTCTCAGCGTCCAGCGCGGTCGCGCGCGGAATCAACCGCGGCGTCTCTCCCGGCAACATATAAGGTGCGTTGGGATTCGGGTGCAGGGCCGCGTCATCCGGCGCCAGACTCTGTGCTGCCAGTTTCGTCTTGCCAGCCGCGCTCGTTCCGGCGCAGCCAGCGCACACCGCGAGAGCACACCCCACGGCGAAAGCCAGAAACAGCGAACGCCTGAACATGGAAGGAGGTCCTCAGCTTCATTGTAGGATGAATCCTCCCCGCGCGCCGTTGCATCCCGTGCCGGGATGGTTGCCTGCCAACGAAGTTCTGACCCGCGATTTAGAATCGGGCCATGAATCCGGCCCCCTTGCAGGACAAGGTTGCCCTGGTCACCGGCGGCGCGCGGCGCATCGGCCGCAGGCTCGCCCTCTCGCTCGCTGAAGCCGGCGCATCCGTCGCCATCACCTGGCGCGACTCCGAATCCGACGCAGCCCAGACCGTCGCCGATCTCCAGGCCTTCGGGGCCGAGGCGGCAGCCTTCCGCGCCGAGCTGCGCGACCCCGCCCAGCTCCGCGCTGCTGTCGACGCCGCCATCGCCCGCTTCGGCAGCCTCGACATCCTCGTCAACAACGCCGGCCGCTACGAAACCGCTGCCCTTGAAACCCTCACCGTCGAGCAGTGGGACGCCATGTTCGACACCAACACCCGCGCGCCTTTCCTCGCCGCCCAGGCCGCCTACCCGTACCTCAAAGCCAGCCACGGCCGCATCATCAACATCGGCTCGCTCGGAGGGCTGCATCCCTGGCCCACCCACGCCCACTACTGCACCTCCAAGGCCGCCCTCCACATGCTCACCCGCACCATGTCCAAGGCGTGGGCACCAGAGATCAGCGTCAACTGCGTCGCCCCGGGCATGATCGTCAACGGCGAAGTCGATCCCGAATTCGAACACTTCGCCCGCCGCACGCCCATGCAGCGCAACGGCACGGCCGATGACGTCGCCGAGGCCGTTCTCTTCTTCGCGACAGGCCCGCACTTCATCACCGGCCAGATTCTCTCCGTCGACGGCGGTCTCGGGCTGTAGTGGGCAAAGGCCCACAGGCTACAGGGCACTGGCTGCCGGCTGCGGGCTTCCCCACTCATCCTCCCGCCCTTTCCGCCGATAAGTCCCTCAGTCCGGCGAAATTCCGGAGGCTACCAATGTCTACCTTTATCTGGAACGAGTCCTACAGCGTCCACGTTCAGCAGTTCGACGCTCAGCACAAAAAGCTTTTCGACATCATCAATGAGCTTGCCGACGCCATGCGCATTGGCAAGGGTGAAGACGCGGTTCGCGATGTGGTCGGCAAGCTCGCCGTTTACACCCGCACTCACTTCCTGCAGGAAGAAGTCGCCATGCGCCAGAGCGGTTACCCGCAACTGGAAGCGCATCAGGCGCAGCACAACAAACTCATGGTCGAGGTCGAGAAATACAAAAACGATCTCGTCGACGGGCACAAACCCAACACCATTGCCGTGCTCAATTTTCTGCAGAAGTGGCTGGTCGACCACATTCAGAAATCCGACAAAGCCTATTCGGACCATCTGAACGCCCACGGCGTCCGCTGAGCAGCTACTGCCGCAAACCGTCGGCACTCACAAGCTAAGAGCGCTCCCTTCAGGAAGCGCTCTTTCGCTTTCTCCCTCCTTAGAGAATGGGCCCTGAAGAGCACGGCGTGAACGGCGCCGTCAACTTCGTCGCATCCGGAAAGCTGAAATCCCCACCGATGGCATTCGACTTCGGCAGCCCCTCGAACCACTGCAACAGCCCCAGCGATTGCGGGTGATAGGTCACCCCGTGCAGCGTGACCTCGGTGTAATTGGGGCTCAGATTCTCCACCACATCCGCAACCTCCAGCAGGTTCTGGCAGGTTCCCGAAGGAGCCCCGGGCACCTGATAGCTGGGCGTGGTGTTATTCACGAACGGGTCATTCAACGTCTCCGCCAGCTCGTGCGAGAGCGCATTGATGTCCGCAAAAACTCCCGGATCGCCAAAGACTCCGTCAGCCACATCCGGATCGAGCGATGTGGCAAACGCCGCCGTCTGCACAGAGATCCGGTTTGCGTTCCCATTCACTTCGAAGGCTGTGTGCAGCCCGCCGATACAGCAGTCCACCGGCTGCCCCTCTGAAAACGTGCTGTACACCGCATTGCGCGTCAAAAAGATCGGAATTGAATCGACCGTGATCGGCTCGGTCTGCACCAGCGTGTTCAGCTGCGAAATGAGGAAGTTGTAGTCGATCACCGCGAAGTAGTTCCCGTCAGCAAGCTGGAACACCTGCGATGACCCCACCGGCACTTCGATGGTCACCGGGATCAGCGTTTGCGGCCTCGACAAAAGCACGTGAAAGCCATCGCCCTCCCCAGTCATCAGCGAGTGGAACTCGGCCCTCATCTGCGCATCCACAAACTGCGTGTAGCCGCTCGCATAATCCGCGTTCTCGAACAGCGGCGACCGTTTGATCTCTTCCGTCACAGCAGTTGCATCAATGGTGATGTTGTTTCCGTTCTGGTCCACAAACTCGTCGAAATAAAACGACAGCGGAACATACGACGTCGGCACCGTGGTCGTCCGCCCGCTCCCCGGCTGCGCACCCACCATCGTGTAGGAATAGCTCTGACCGCCATAGCTGAACGAGCGAGTGAAGTTCGGAACCGAGACAATCCGCGCACTCTGCGCAATGGCCGCCGCGTTGGTTGCAGGCGATAGCTTGCTGGTGGCCAGATGTTTCGGCGCTGCATTCAGGGAGGCAAAATAACCAGGAGGCAAAACGACTGGCCGATGTGTGGTTTTACCGCTGTTCTGGGCCTGTGAAAAATTGGCTGCAAGGCCGAAGACAACGAGGGACAGAAAAGCAGAGGACATCCGCATGGGGGATTCTCATCTTCCTTGTTGCATTTTGGATTTTGTTGAGCGAAAGAGCTTCCCCACTGTGCGCGACCAGGGATGCGAAGTCAATTCCATCTTTGGTAATCGCAGCTCATGTCAGCGCACCGCGCAGCTTGCCCGTGCATTTTGCGTGACCACAGGTTGCGATTCGCCTCGCGCCTTGTGCGCCCGCATTACTACAGGATTCGATTTTTCACGATGAGAGTGAACGCTCTCTAACCTGGACGAGCTACTGCTTGCCGAACAGCCGTCCCATCAGCCCCGAGCGCTTGCGATCGTCTTCATAAACGTAAACGCCCTCCGGTTCCGGCTGCGGCCCCAGCGGTTTGTTCTCAAAGGCCGCCAGCGGATTCTCCACACACAGCCGATCCGCGGTCTCTTCCCCGTACTTCCGCGCGATCCCCTCGTAAGCGGCCCGCATCGATGGCCGCCGCCCTTCGAGGTTATGCGCATCGGTGGCAATAAAGTGCACCCAGTTTTTCTGCAGTAACTCCCACGCCAGCGCCTGCGCCCGCTTCCCGAAGCGCCCACCCAGCGACGACGCCGTAATCTGCACCAGGCACCCCGTCCGCATCCACTCCGCCATCCGCATGTGTTCCTTCTGCAGTATCGGATTCCGCTCCGGATGCGTGATGATCGGCCGCATCCCGCGCACCGTGAACTCGTAAAACGTATCGCCGATGCTCTGCGGGATCATGAACTCCGCAAACTCCACCAGCAGGTATTTCCCCCCGTTAATGGTGAACTTCGTCGGAGACTTGAGCGCCTCTTCGATGTTCTCGTAAGAAAGATGGAAGTCGCAGCCCAGTCCCAGCGTCAGGGTGTCGCCGATGCGGTTCTGAATCGCCTCCATCTTCTCCCGGTTCTTCTGCGGATTGAATTCCCAGGTGTCGTTGGCGTGCGGCGTACACGCGACATGGGTGATCCCGTCCGCCGCGGCCAGCTCGGCCTGTGCCACGGAGCTTTCGATATCTTTGGGCCCGTCGTCGGTTCCAAACAACAGGTGATGATGGATGTCGATCATGCTTGCTGCGCCTGAGCGCCGTGGCGCTCCAACTCTCCTCGCTGTGCCTGACCGCGGTGACCCTTCAGAGATCCCACCAGCGACTCGAAAATCTTAAACCCGTCTGCCGATCCCAGCATCGCCTCGCTCGAACGGTCCGGATGCGGCATCATTCCCAGCACGTTTCTGCCCTCGTTCAGGATGCCGGCAATGTTCTCGAGCGATCCGTTGGGGTTCGCCTCGCGCGTCACCTCGCCCTCCGGAGTCGCATACCGGAACGCAATCCGCTCCCCGCGCTTCAACTCAGCCAGCGTCGCCTCATCGCAGAAATAATTCCCTTCCATATGCCCGATGGGAATCTTCAGCACCTGCCCGGGCGTAAGCGTCTGCGTGAACGGCGAATCCGTCGTTTCGGTCCGCAGATAAACCTGTTTGCAGATGTACTTCAGCCCGGCATTCCGCATCAGCGCGCCCGGCAGCAATCCGGCCTCGCAAAGAATCTGGAAACCGTTACAAATTCCCAGCACCAGCCCGCCGTCAGCAGCAAATTTCTTCACCGACTGCATCACCGGCGAAAACCGCGCAATCGCACCCGTCCGCAGATAGTCCCCGTAAGCAAACCCGCCCGGTACCAGGATGGCGTCGCAATTCTCCAGCGACGGTGAATCGTGCCACAAAAAGGTGACTGGCTGATGAGCAATCTCGGCAACCACGTTATAGGTATCGTGGTCGCAATTCGACCCGGGAAAAACCAGAACGCCGAATTTCATCGCTGTATTAAGGTTAGCAGGTCAGGCGGCGGGGATTGTCATCGCCCTGGGAAGCGCCTCAAGCTGCCATCGAGGCACGGTGCCGACGATCCCCCCAGAACCCGCAAGACCGAGAACACCGCACATTGCGCTTCAGCCACCCGGCCCTTTTCTACTGGCCACCCACTACAACAAAGGTATTAGACGCCAGCCTGGCTAGTTGTAGCTGAGAACATACCGTGATCATTGAAACTGGTTTACCAAGGTGACAATCATCATTTCATCATTCCCAATTACACCGATTCACCACAAAAGTGTGAGAGCTGGGTGCTGAGCATATAAGGAGAGTTTTCCCAGTGGCGAACGAAAGCAAAAATTACGGACTGGCATGGGTTTTTGCCGGATTGGGTGCTGGCGCTGTGGCCGGATTCCTCTGTGCCCCAAAATCCGGCCGTGAAAGGCGTGAGGACGTCGCCAACGGCACCCGCGAGGACACCGAGCATCTGCGCGCACGCACCCGCCAGGCCGCGGAAGAGGTAAGCGCCATTGTCGAGCAGAGCAAGCGGCAGGTGGCCGCCCTCGTTGACCAGAGCAAGCAGCAGATGAACGAGTACGTGGATCGCACCCGCCAGGCGGCGGAAGGGGTCGGCGCCGTTGTCGACCAGAGCAAGGAGGAGGCGGCTACCCTCGTTGACCAGAGCAGGCAGCAGATGAACGAGTACGTGGATCGCACCCGCCAGGCCGCGGAAGAGGTCGGCGCCATTGTCGACCAAAGCAAGGAGCAGGTGGCTACCCTCGTTGACCAGAGCAGGCAGCAGATGAACGAGTACGTGGATCGCACCCGCCAGGCCGCGGAAGAGGTCGGGGCCATGATCGACCAGAGCAAGGAGCAGGTGGCTGCCCTCGTCGACCAGAGCAAGCAGCAGGTGAACGAGTACGTGGATCGCATTCGCCAGGCTGCGGAAGAGGTCAGCGCCCTCGTGGACATGAGCAAGGAGCAGGTGAACCAGTACGTGGATCGCACCCGCCAGGCCGCGGAAAAGATCAGCGGCCTCGTAGACCAGAGCAAGGAGCAGGTCATCGAGCACGTGGATCGCACGCGCGAGCGCGAGGCCATCGATCGCGGGCGCGCTCAATGGGAAGATTTTGTGGCACGGAGCCAGTACGAGGCCAGCTTGCGCGCCGCCGCACCTGGCCACGCCTGTGGGTTCCGGTGAAGCGCTGCCTGATACTCTATGCGAACTGCTATCGTCGCGAGCCGCCAATAGGGCGGCCTCCACCAGCAGAGTGCGCAGAAAGACGTTGCCCTGTTTGGAAATCCCGCCCAGCCGGCGCCGCTCTCCGGAACTGCGCTCGGCCGGAATCAGCCCCAGCTTGCCGGCGATCAGACTTTCCCGGTGAGCGCCGCCGTCCATCGCCGAGGGCCGCGACAAACGCCAGCGCAGTTACCGGGCCCACACCGGCTGGGTCATCAGCAACAGCGCCTGGGCATCGGCGGCAGCCATCTCGGCCACCGCCGGTCCAGCTTCTCCACCTGGCCCTCCAGCAGACTCAGCACCGACAGCAGATCCTCGCGCCGCGCTGTCCAGCCTTCCAGAGCCAGGTTTTGCAAATCAGCCCTGCCCCGAACGCTCCACAGCGAGAGCTTTGCAGCGCCTGGGTCCGCACTGTGATCCTGAGCCGGTCAGCACCCGCGCCGGATCCGCTCCAGGCCGGTGCAGGAGCAACGCCGCGGATCCCGCTCCGAGGCCGATGGCACCAGATGGCGGGAACCGCCCCCACAGCAGACGCAGAATGTGTGCCGCACGCGCTGTCGTCTCGCTGCGCACATAGCTGGCACGAATCTGCGCCGCATCCCCGATCCACAACTGGTGTCGCACCGCTCAACCAGCCGCTCAACCACAGCGCGTTGCCCACTGCTCCATGCCGATCAGCGCCGGGAACTCCAGCTGCCGGTAGAACTGCTCGGCCTGCCCATAGCCATGACTCAGCCCCTCTGTTCGATCTCTCGGTTGCAGTACCAGCACGCAATCTGCTGGAACCCGGAATGGAAATCACACCCTACAACTTCCTCCCGGCGCGGAGTAATGCCCTGAGCGAAGGCGAGCATCGCGAGGCAAGTCGAATGGGCGAACGGACCCCCGCAGCGAAACGGCCTGCACGCACCAGAAGCGCTCTTCGCGCGGAGGGATCGGTGGCGCAGCCGCCGAAAAAGAACATCAGGCGTTGCCAGGCCTTCCCAACGCCCCAACCTTCCAAATGGCCGACAATTCGGGCGGTACACTTGAACATCGCTGCCATGGATGAACTGACATTTGACGAGTTCGCTGACTTCATTCGAGAGTACTGGCAGGTTTCTGACCGGAAGAGGATTTCCCCAGAAACGAAGTTCGAGCGCGATTTGGGGCTGACTGGCGACGACGGAAGCGATTTGCTGGAGGCGACAGAGAAGCGTTTTGGTGTGACGCTCGCCTCTGAGGAAAAAGGACTGCGTGAGACGTTCAATCTAGGGCCGAATGAATACCTCTTTAACTCTGAAGGTCTATTTCCATTCGGATTCACCTCGCTGTTTGGCCCGGAACCGACGGTTCGTGAGTTCACCGTTGGGGAATTGTTCGAGGCGGTGCAGAAAGCAAGAGCGGTAACGAAATAGACTTGCCGCGAAATGTCCGTATCACCGGCATCCTTCCCCCCGCCGATCGATACCCTGCCATACCGCTCCCGATCACCCAACCGTCTGTCAACGTCTCCGAAGTAACGCCCCGGCAACCTCTCATTGTGCAGGACTTCCACCGCCTCGACCGCGCTCCCGCAGTGCGTTCCAATGGCTCGCTTCGATAGAATTAAAGTAAGCAGGAAATCCAGGCCTGACCGCCAGCGGTCGGGCTTTTTCGTCCAGATCTTTGAAAATCCAGCGCAGCTGTCCCGGTCTGTCGTTGTCTCTGTGCACCCAGCCGCCGCCAGGCTCAACAACCCTTAGGGGCTGTCATCCTGACGCTGAGCTTCGCGAGGCGGAGGGATCTGCGGTTGCTTTCCTATCGAAGCACCGCGAATCTGGAGTCGCCAAAAGAGCAAGCCAAATCCTTTGATTTCAAATACGTGCCGCTAAGTCTTCTGTTTTCATATTGCTGAAGCGCTCCCGCGGCCCAGGAGGGTAATACCCAAATCGCAGTACCAAGACGGCCTCGCAGAATCAACGACTTGCCAGACCCCCCAGGGGGGAGGGGGGGTACCCCGCCAGCCATTCGTCCATCGCCTCCAATGCCCGCTCGCACTGCATCCGGTGCCGCTCCTTCTTATCCCGCACGCGCTTGCGGGTCGCCTCGTCGAGCGGTTCCAGCAGGTCGAAGGTGATATTCGCCGGCTGAAAACGCTTCGAATCGGCCTCGGTAATGTAACGCACCAGTGACCCGAGCGCCGTCCCTCGCGGAACCGGTTCCGGCGTCTCATTTTGAGCCATCGTCGCCGCATACATTCCCGCCAGCATGCCCGTCGCGATCGACTCGGTGTAACCTTCCACCCCGGAAATCTGCCCGGCAAAGAAAATCTGCGGATGTTCCCGCAGAAACAGCAGCCGAGTCAGCACCCGCGGCGCATTGATGTAGGTGTTCCGGTGAATCTGACCGTAGCGCAGGAATTTTGCGTTTTCGAGGCCCGGAATCATCCGCAGAATCCGCGCCTGCTCGCCGAACTTCATGTGGTTCTGAAAACCCACCAGGTTGTAAGAATCCGCCCTCAGGTTTTCGACCCGCAGCTGCACCACAGCCCAGGGCATTTTTCCCGTCCGCGGATCGCGCAATCCAACCGGCTTCATCGGCCCAAAGCGCAGCGTGTCGCGACCGCGCCGCGCCAGCTCTTCAATCGGCAGGCAGCTCTCGAAGTAGTCGAGTTTTTCCCACTCCTTCGCCTCCACGCTCTCCGCCGTCAGCAGCGCATCGAGAAACGCCTCGTATTCCGGCTGCGTCATCGGGCAGTTAATGTAGTCCGCGGTTCCCTTGTCGTAGCGCGCCGCGAGATACACCTTCTTGCGGTCAATCGAATCCGCCTCGACGATGGGACTAATGGAGTCGTAGAAGGCCAGGTGTTCGCTTCCCGTCAGCTGCGCAATCTCGCCGGACAGCGCCGATGACGTCAGCGGTCCGGAAGCGATAATCGTGATCCCGTCGTCGCGGCCGAGCCGCGTCACCTCTTCCCTGCGCACCGTAATCCGCGGCTCCGCGGCAATCTTCTCCGTGATCAACCGCGAGAATTCCACCCGATCGACGGCCAGCGCATGACCCGCCGGAACCGCGCTCGCGTCGGCGCACTGCAGCAGTGGCGAACCCGCTCGCCGCATCTCCTGCTTCAGCAGCCACGGCGCAGTGTTCTCGCTCTCGCTCTTCAGGGAATTGCTGCAGACCAGCTCGCCAAAATCCGACGTCTGATGTGCGGGTGTCATCTGGACCGGGCGCATCTCGCACAAATCTACCTCGGCGCCCATCCGCGCGGCCACCAGCGCCGCTTCCGGTCCAGCGAGTCCTCCGCCGATCACCCGGATCTTCATTCCGGCACTTCAATAGGAAAGTCGGCCCCGGCAAGCGCCAGCAGCGATTTCCCCATCGCCCGCATCCGCGTCCAGTCGTCCAGCGCCTCGGCGCCCAGCGTCTTGTAGAAGTCGATCGCCGGCGTGTTCCAGTCCAGCACGTGCCAAAAAAGGATCACGCAGCCTCGCTCTACCGAAACGGCCGCCACCTTCTCGAGCAGAGCCCGGCCGATTCCGCGCCCGCGAAACCGCGGACGCACAAACAGATCCTCCAGGTGCATCGCCCGACCGCGCCAGGTGGAATACACCGGGAAAAACAGCGCAAAGCCGGCTGCTTCACCCTCTTCTTCGGCGATCAGCGCCTCGAAATACCGGCCTTGACCTCTGTCGCTCGCCTGCGGGAATCCGTCCCGCAACAGTTCCGCCGCGGTCAGCTTTACGGCATCAGGCTCGCGCTCGTACTCTGCCAGCTCGCGGATGAAAGACAGGATCAGCTCTGCGTCCTCGGGAGTAGCTGCTCGAATCGTCGTCATGCGCTCCCATTATAAGAATGGCTCCGCGGCGCTCAACGCTTTACGCCCGATCCCCACTCACTCTGTAAGTGGCTTGTGGATCTTGGCTTTACCGTTCGTCACAATCCTTTTGATTCCTGACTTCCCTTTTTGTCCCATTTGGGGTCATCATATGTGCGTTCGAGCCCTGTCTTCGGGAGGCTCTTATGAACCGCTCCCTCGCCGTTGCAACGCGCCTGTTTCTTGTTGCCACGCTTTCCGTTCCTGCGGGAAGCCTCGCCTCCGCCCAGCTGCAGCAAACTGCCGCAGAGTCTCGGCCGGCCATCACCTCGGTGGATCTGACCCCGGAAGTCCGCGGCGACCTGGCCATGGCGCATCAGCAATACCTGCAGGCCATCGACGCCTACAGCCAGGTCCCCGAGAAAAATGCGGAAATCTGGAACAAGCTCGGCATGGCCTACCACCACCTCTTCGCCATGGAACAGGCGCGCCGCGACTACCAGCATGCCCTGCAGTTGCGCCCCGATTATCCCGAAGCGCTCAACAATCTCGGCGCGGTCTACTACTCAAAAAAGAATTACGGCAAGGCGATCCGGTATTACCACAAGGCGCTCGTATACGATCCCAAATCCGCCCCCGTCTACAGCAACCTGGGCACCGCGTGGTTTGCGCGGGGCAAAGTGCAGGCGGGTATCGATGCCTATCGCACTGCCTTTGCCCTCGACCCCAAAGTCTTCGAGTCGGACTCCTCCTTGCTCGTTAACGAATCTCTGCCGGCCCATGACCGCGCTCAGCAGGACTTCTGCATCGCCCTGCTCCTGGCCGAATCCGGCAAGAATCACGAAGCGATTGAGTACCTCCGCAAGGCGCTCGACGAGGGTTTCTCCGACCGCAAGAAGATCCTCCAGGACCAGACCCTCGCCACTCTGCGAGCCATGCCAGAGTTTGCGGAGCTCATGAACGAACAGAAGGCACACTAGCTCGACTTGCTGACTTAGGCTCCGCGAGCCCTTTTCATCTCCCGGGCCTTCAGTCAGCTGCTCTTACCAGTCGCCCTTCAGCGTTCCTTAAGCTGGGGTTGCTATTCTCCCGCCATGTCACGCTCCAGCCTCTTCTCAGGGGAATGCAATGATCTTGTGTTCTGCATCGCGCTTCTCTGCGCCTGGACTACTAACGCTCAAATCCCAAGCTCGGCCACGCCTCCAGAGGCAGCACCGGCTTCTGTGCCTGCCAGCGGAATCACCCTGGATCAAGCTATCGCCGCAGCCCTCGCCAACGATCCCGCTTACCACGCGGCCCTCGCGGCCTCCGGTTCTGCGCAACTCGATGCCGCCCTCAGCCGCGACGCGCTTCTTCCCAACGCCGCAGCGCATGGCGACTATCTCTTCACACAGCCCAACGGCCTTCGCAACCAGGCCGGCCAGACCGGCAACCAACAGGCTCCGCGTTTCATCGCCAACAATGCCATCCGCGAGTACGCGGCGCAGATCCTTGTCAACGAGAACATCAATCTCGCTTCCATCGCCGGGTATCGTCGCTCGCGCGCGCTGGCCGCACAATCGGCCGCCGATCTCGAGAGTGCTCGACGCGATCTGGTTTCGCGCGTCGTCGCCGCCTATTTCGGCGTAGTCTCGACCGCCGACAAGGTCGAAGTTGCCCGGCGCGCACTCGACGAATCCCGCGCCTTCGTCGACCTCACCAACAAGCTCGAATCCGGCCGCGAGGTCGCGCACGCCGACGTGGTCAAAGCCGACCTCGAGTTCCAGCAGCGCCAGCGCGAATTCGACGATGCCACTCTTGCCGCGGAAAAGGCTCGCCTCGACCTCGGCGTCCTGCTCTTTCCCGATCCGCGGACTCCTTACACGCTCGCCGCGCAGAACCAGTCTCCCGAGGCCCTCCCCGACCAGCCCACCGTCGAAGCCGCTGCATCCCGCAACAACCCCGATCTGCGCAGTGCTCTCGAAGCGTTACACGCAGCCCACAGTGAAACCCTCACTGCCCGCGCCGCTTACCTGCCCAGCCTCGGCTTCAATTACACCTACGGCATCGATGCGCCGCAGTTCGCCGTGAATGGACCCGATGGCGTCCGCAACCTTGGCTACTCCGCCTCCGCCTCCATCGACTTCCCTCTGTGGGATTGGTTCGCCACCCACGACCGTGTGCGCCAGGCCGAGTTGCACGAAAAAGCAATTCAGGCCGCGCTCACCACCACCCAACGTCAGCTCATCGCGCAGCTCGACGAGTTCTACCACGAGGCCCGCATCGCCTCCGATCAGGTCGCCTCGCTCCGCGTGAGTGTCGATACCGCGCGCGAAAGCCTCCGCCTCACGCGGCTCCGTTACTCGGCTGGCGAAGCTACCGCCCTCGAGGTTGTCGATGCACAATCTTCCGTGGCCCTGGCCGAAGCCGCGCTGGCCGACGGCATTCTCCGCAACCACGTTGCCCGCGCCAACCTGCAAACCCTCACCGGAACCCTCTGAATGAAAGCACGCCCACTCCAGTTCGCATCTTTTCTTAGTCTCGTAGTCCTTCTGCTGCTCCCCGGATGCAAAAAGGAGCAAGCCCCACAAACCCCGGTCGCTGTCCAGGCCGCAACCGTACAGGTCCAGCCCATTACCGAGCACATCACCGCCGACGCCATTCTCGCGCCGGTCGCTCAGGCCGCCATCGCGCCCAAAATCACGGCCCCGGTCAGGAAATTTTATGTGCAGCGCGGATCGCATGTGAAAGCCGGCGAGCTGCTCGCTACCCTTGAAAATCGCGACCTCGAGGCAGCGGTTACCGACAATCAGGGCGCTTTCGACGCGGCCGACGCTACCTACCAGACCGCCGTCAAAGCCCAGGTTCCCGAGGACTACCAGAAAGCCCAGCTCGACCTCGCCCAGGCCAAAGCCAATCTCGACCTCAACCAGAGCATCGTTGCCAGCCGCAAGCAGCTCTTTGCTGAAGGCGCCATCTCGGGGCGCGATCTGGACACCTCTCAGGCCGCACTCGTCCAGGCCCAGGCCGCGTACGACACCGCCAAACAGCATCTGGACTCCATGCAGCAGGTGAGCCGCGAAGCCGCCATCAAAGCCGCGAAGGGCCAGCTTGAATCGGTGCGCGGCAAGTACCAGGGCGCCGAAGCCGACCTCTCCTACTCCGAAATCCGCAGCCCTATCGCTGGCGTCGTCACCGACCGTCCCCTCTATGCCGGCGAAACCGCCGCCTCCGGGGCGCCGCTCATCACCGTCATGGATACCTCCGCTCTGCTGGCAAAGATCCATCTGTCACAGCCACAGGCACAATTGCTGAAGATTGGCGATCCCGCTTCTGTCGCCGTCCCGGGTGTCGAGGGTCCGGTTCCTGGGAAGATTACCCTCGTCAGTCCCGCGCTCGATCCCGGCAGCACCACGGTTGAAGTCTGGGTTCGCCTCGAGAACCCCAAGGGCCAGCTCCGCCCCGGTACAGCCGTCCATGTCTCCATTGCCGGGCGTACCGCCCCGAAAGCTCTCGTGGTCCCGACTGAATCCATCGTCGTCGCCACTTCCGGCAAGCCCACGGTGATGGTCATCGGCTCCGACGGTGTCGCGCACCAGACCGCTGTTGAGACCGGCATCGCTGACGCCGGCCAGACACAAATTCTGAACGGAATTTCTGCAGGCCAGGAGGTCGTCACCACCGGCGCCGCTTCGCTTGACGACGGCACCCACGTCAAGGTCGTTACGTCCACCGACAACGACGACCAAAAACCAGGCGCAGGTCAGGCGAAGGACGACCAGTGACCGGCCCCACGCCCACTGAACCATCCTTCTGGCTTCCGCGCTGGGCGCGCAGCATTTTCTTTTTCACCGTCGTCCTCGCCGTTGCGGGCATTTTCCTCGCGTTTCGCATTCCCATCTCGGTCTTCCCGCAAACCAACTTCCCCCGCGTCGTTATTGGCGTCGACAACGGCGTCATGCCCGTCGAGCAAATGGAAGTCACCATCACCCGGCCCATCGAAGACGCGGTCAACAGCGTCCCTGGCCTCGTCACGGTTCGCTCCACCACCAGCCGTGGCTCGGCGGAGGTCAGCCTCTTCTTCAACTGGAACGTCGACATGTTCCAGACCCTCGAGCTGGTCAACGCCGCCGTCGCCCGCGTCCAGCAGTCGCTGCCATCCTCTGCAGTCATCACCACCAATCGCCTTACCTTCGCGACGCTCGACCCCATCCTCGGCTTCAGCCTCACTTCGGATGCCGTCTCGCAAACCCGGCTCTGGGAGCTGGCTAACTACGAGCTGAAGCCGCCGCTCAACCGCCTCGATGGCGTATCCACCGTCACCATCCAGGGCGGCCAGGTACCCGAATTCCACGTCATCCCCAATACTGCGAAGCTGATCTCCGCGCAGCTCACTATCTCCGACCTTGTCACCGCCATTCAGCAGACCAATCTCGTCCAGTCCCCCGGCCTCTACGAAGCCAACCACCAGCTGATCCTCGGTCTGGTCGGAGATCAGGCCGCGAACCTCGACCAGCTCGCGCAAATTTCCGTTAAGACCACCGCGGCCGGCGTGCCCATCCACCTCGTCGACGTCGCGCAGGTCGTCCCCGCCACGGAGCCCGTCTACACCATCGTCACCGCCGATGGAAAACCCGCCGTCCTCATCAACGTTTTTCGCCAGCCCGATTCCAACACGGTCGCCGTCGCCGACGAGGTCTCCGCGGAACTCGAACAACTCCGCGCCAATCTTCCCGCTGGCGTTACGATCAAGCCCTTCTACGACCAGTCTCACCTGGTGCGCGATTCGATCGCCAGCGTTCGCGATGCCATTCTTATCGGGCTCATCCTCGCCGCGCTCATCCTCGTCCTGTTTCTCCGCGACTGGACCGCCTCTCTCGTCGCCGGCCTCGTCATTCCTGTAACCATCGCCGTTACATTTCTGGTTCTGTGGGCCATGGGTCAAAGCTTCAACCTCATGACCCTCGGCGGGCTGGCCGCTGCTGTCGGTCTGGTCATCGACGATGCCATCGTCGTCGTTGAAAACATCGCACTCCATCGCGAAGCCGGCGAGAATCGTTACGACGCCGTCCGCCTCGCCCTGGCAGAAATCACCCGCCCTCTCATCGGTTCCACCATCACTCCCATCGTTGTTTTCCTTCCTCTCATCTCGGTCACCGGTGTCACTGGAACCTTCTTCCGCGCCCTCGCCCTTACCATGACGGTCGCGCTGCTCACGTCACTCGCGCTGGCCCTCACCTGGACGCCCGCCCTCTCGCTGACCCTCATCCGCGGCAATCATCGCGGCGCCCGCATCGTACCTATTGACGCAGCAGCGCCAACCGGCGAATCTTCGCGCCCGCACAACCTCATGGCCCCCGTCCTGCGCGCGCACGAGCGCCTGCTTCGCCTCGTGCTGGCCAAACCCCTCTGGCTAGCCGCCGCCTGCGGAGTGCTAATTGTCACAGTGTTCGTTGCTTATAAGGCGCTCGGCTCCGACCTGCTCCCGGAAATGGATGAGGGCGCCTTTGTGCTCGACTACATCATGCCCGCCGGCTCCTCGCTCGAGGAGACCAACCGCGTCCTTCTCCACGTCGACCGCATCCTCCACCAGATTCCGGAGGTCACCACAACCTCGCGCCGCACCGGGCTGCAGATGGGCCTTGCCGCCGTCACCGAAGCCAACACCGGCGACTTCACCGTCATGCTCACGGACAATCGCAGCCGTGGCATTGATGACGTGATGGAGGACGCGCGCCAGCGCATCAAAGCCGCCGAGCCCGAGCTGGACATCGAGTTCACCCAGGTTCTGCAGGATATGATCGGTGACCTCTCCAACGCACCTGAGCCCATCCAGATCAAGCTCTTCTCCTCGAACCAGGACGTGCTCAACCAACTCGCTCCTCGCATTGGCGATGCCATTTCCAAAGTTCCCGGCGTGGTCGACGTCGAGAACGGGATTGACAACACGATCAGCGGCCCCGCCACGAACTTCCAGGTCGATCCCGGCCTCGCCGCCCGTTACGGCTTCACCACCTCAGAAGTCGCCACCGACGCCACGTCTATCCTCGACGGCCTGCCCACCCCGCAACCCCTCATCCAGAACGGCCGCCCGTACACCGTCCGCGTCCGCCTCGACGACTCGCATCGCTCCTCGCTCGACGCCATCGAGAACACCGTCTTCCTGAGCTCCACCGGCAAAATGGCCACCCTCGGCGCCCTCGCTCACATTGAGCAGCTTCCGCCGCAGAATGAAATTCTCCGCGAAAACCTCCAGCAGATGGTGACGGTGACCGGCCGCCTTGAAGGTTCCGACCTGGGCTCGGCCATCGCCCGCGTGCAGAAAGCTGTCGCCGATCTTCACCCCCCATCCAGCGTCCGCATAAATTACGGCGGCACGTACCAGGAGCAGCAGCAATCGTTCCACGAACTGTTACAAGTTCTCCTTCTTGCCCTCGTTCTGGTCTTCGGCGTTCTCCTCGCGGAGTTCCGCAACTTCTCCGCTCCCACTTCCATTCTCGTTTCGTCGGTCCTCTCCACCGCCGGCGTCATCTTCGCCCTCCTCATCACCGGAACGACCTTCAATGTCGCTTCCTTTATGGGGCTCATCATGGTGATTGGCATCGTCGCCAAAAACGGCATCCTCCTCCTCGATGCCGATCAGCGCTTTCGTGCGTCCGGCCTCTCAGCGCGCGACGCGATGCTTCAGGCCGCGCGCCGCCGCCTTCGCCCCATCGTGATGACCGCGCTGGCCGCCATGACGGGCATGCTGCCCCTGGCCTTCGCTCTGGGTCAGGGCTCGCAAATGCTGCAGCCCCTCGCCATCGCCGTTATCGGCGGCCTGCTCATCTCCATGTTGCTGTCGTTGATCGTCACTCCCGCCGTCTACTTTTTTCTCGCCCGCGAGTAGCTGTCCTCTCCCGCCTCCCCGGTTGGTGTATAGTTGGTTAGTTACTAAATGATATACAACTCCCAGGCTCCTGAACTCACCCAAGTGAGAACAAGGCGTCACCGGTTTAGGCGCCAGCCTGCACCGGCCGCCGAAAGCAGAACAGCACAATCAGCACACTTCACTGTTCGAAGTAAGCTTTTGCCCTGGTTTATGCCCATGCAGGTCCGTTCCAGCATCCCCCGGATCGCACCAGAGACCTGCATTTTTCATCCGTAACGCCGCCGGCTTTCTTCTGTTCGAAGAGTCGCATTCGTGCGCCTCCCCGCAAGACCCAATCTGGCTTTTGCCTCAACTGGAGTAGTTAACATGGGCTGTCATCCACGCCGCCGCGACTGGATACCGTCGCTTTGTCTCTTCGCGCTTGCGCTCTTGCTCGTCGTCTACGCTACCGGGTGCGGATCGCACGCGACCGCAGGTACCAGTTCTTCCGGCTCCGGCTCGCCCGGACCGGCCAGCCCACCCAAAACGCTCAGCTCGATCGCGCTCTCTCCAGGCAACGCCAGTATTGCCGTCGGCGCCACCCAGCAATACACGGCCACTGCCGTGTATAGCGACAGTTCGACCGCCATTGTCACCACCTCGGCCACATGGACCAGTTCGGCTGCGGCCACTGCCACCATCAGCGCCTCCGGCCTGGCCACCGCAGTAGCCACCGGATCCACAACGATCACCGCCTCGTACAGCGGCATCACCGCGACTACCACCCTCACCGTCACCGCAACCACGCCGCCAGCTCCGGCCCTCTCGTCCATCGCGGTCTCGCCTGCGAACCGCAATGTCACCACAGGCGCGACCCAGCAATTCACGGTTACCGGAACCTACAGCGACGGTTCCACCGCCAACATCACCTCCACCGCTGCGTGGAGTTCCTCCAATACTTCGGTCGCCACCGTTAATTCCGGCGGTCTGGCCACGGCGGTTGCCGCCGGATCCACCACCATTGCTGCTTCTCTCAGCGGCGTATCGGGAAATGTGCCGCTCACGGTGACAAATCCCACGCCACCTCCCACGGGCACCGTCAACATCACCACCTGGCACGTTGACAACAACCGCAGCGGCCTGAATTCCAGCGAAACCGCGCTCACTCCTACCAGCGTCAGCTCGCAGACCTTCGGCAAGCTCTTCTCTTATCTCGTGGACGGTTACGTCTACGGCGAGCCACTGCTCATGTCCGGCGTCACCATCAACGACGCCACACACGACGTCCTTTACGTCGCCACCGAGAACGACAGTGTTTACGCCTTCGATGCCGACAACTACGGCAGTGGCGCGCCGCTCTGGCAGGTCTCCCTGCTGCAGTCCGGAGAAACGCCCATCACTGGCGGGGCCATCGCGCCCGTTGAAGGCGTCACCTCCACGCCCGTCATCGATCCGTCGACGAACACACTCTACGTCGTCTCCGCGCAAACTTCATCGACCAACGGCGGCACCTTCCGCCTCCACGCCCTCGACATCACCACCGGTGCGGAGAAATTCGGCGGCCCCACCACTCTCCAGGCTTCCCTGCCCGGCACCGGCTCGGGCGGCGCCACCGTTTCACTCACCACTTCCTGCATCCAGCGTTCCGCGCTTCTGCTCGCCAATGGCAACGTCTACTTCGGCTTCGGCAGCTGCCCGCGCGGATGGCTCCTCGCCTATAGCGCCTCCACCCTCGCCCAGGTCGGCGTCTTCACCTCCAGTCCCAACCTCAATGGTGAAGGTCAGTACGCCAGTGCGGGCGGCATCTGGATGGGCAGCGGCGGTCCTGTCGCCGACGGTTCCGGCAACATCTACGTTGTTACCGGCAACGGCCCGTGGGATGGCCAAACCGCCTTCGCTGATTCCATCCTCAAGTTCAGCCCCACGCTGCAACTGGAGGACTACTTTACCCCCGACGACTATCAGTTCATGGACTGTGACGACGCCGACCTCGCCTCCGGCGGCCTGCTTCTCATCCCCGGCACCACCGAGCTGCTGGCGGGCGGCAAAACCGGCACCCTGTACCTCGTCAACTCCACGAACATGGGTCACGAGCAGGCCAACGACGCAGGGGCCACACAGACCCTCGTCTGGGGCCAGGGACTGACCAACGGCGCCACCTATCCCGCCACCTGCAACGACAGCGCAGGCGTCGAGAGTGCCAACATCACTTCCTATGAAATCTTCGGAACCAGCGCCTATTACAACAACTACGTCTACCTCGGCGTCACGCCCACCGCGTCCTCGGCGCCCGCCGGCGTTCGCCAGTTCCAGTACTCCGGAACCCTCACTCCCGGCGCTTTCACCACTCCTAACATCCAGCAGGGCACTCGTGGCACTACGCCGTTTATCTCCTCCAACGGCACCTCGGGCGGCATCATGTGGATGATCGACACCGGCAACCCGCTCCAGAACTCGAGCGGCGCCGCGCCCTCCAGCGCCATCCTCCGCGCCTACGATGCGGACATGTTCCCCAACGAGCTCTACGACACCACCATGAACTCTGCCGACACCCCCGGCTACGGCATGAAGTTCACTTCACCCGTGGCCGCCAATGGCAAGGTCTACATCTCCACCGGCCACGACCTCACCACCGTCTCCAACCCGCACGGCGAAATCGATGTTTACGGCCTGAAGTAAAACTGCTCAGCCCGCGCAACCGGAGGCATGGTCGAACCTGACCATGCCTCTTGTTCTGTCACCGCGCCCACCACCGGCCCCGGGCCACCGTTCTATAGTTAAGAACGACATCCCATCCGGAGCCACCGCCCTGCCCTGCGACGACCTCAGAGAATGGATCCAAGTCCTCGACAAAGCCGGCGAGTTGCGCCGCATCCGGCAGGAAGTCTCGCCCCTGCTCGAAATCGCCGAGATCACCGACCGCGTGTCGAAGTCGGGTTCCGGTACCAATAAGGCTGGTGGACCCGCTCTCCTCTTTGAAAACGTTCAGGGTTATCCCGGTTCTCGCGTCCTGATGAATCAGTTTGGCAGTGAGCGCCGCATGAAGCTCGCGCTCGGCCTGAACCCAGATAAAGACTCACTCGACGCGATTGCGGGACGCATTCGCGCGCTCCTCGAAGTCAAATCCCCTTCCGGCTTCCTCGAAAAGATGAAGCTACTGCCACAACTGACGGCCATCGGCAACATCTTCCCCAAAACCATCGCCGCCAAAGACGCGCCCTGCAAGGAAGTTGTCCTCCGCGACAAGTTCTCTCTTCTCGATTTCCCCATCCTGCAGTGCTGGCCTCTCGATGGTGGCCGCTTCATCACGCTGCCCTGCGTCATCACCCGCGACCCTCGCACCGGGCGCCGCAATATGGGCATGTACCGGATGCAGGTTTACGACGGCCAAACCACCGGCATGCACTGGCAGCGCCAAAAGAACGCCGCCGAGCACCTTCGCGAACGCCTGCGCGCCACAGTGGGCGATGCATCCGCGCGGGTCCAGGCCATGGCCGAAACCGCCGGCGCCACCGCCAATATCGCCCTCACCAACGCCGATCCTGCCAACAACCGCCTCGAAGTCGCGGTCGCCATTGGCACCGATCCTGTAACCACCTTCTCCGCCATCGTCCCTGCACCGCCTGAAGTCGAAGAATTCCTCATCGCCGGCTTTCTTCGCCAGCAGCCCGTCGAACTGGTCAAGTGCGAGACCGTTGACCTCGAAGTTCCGGCCCACGTCGGAAATCATCCTCGAAGGCTACGTCTCCCTCGACGAGCTCCGCCCCGAAGGCCCCTTCGGCGACCACACCGGCTTCTACACCCCCGCCGAGGACTATCCCGTCTTCCACCTCACCTGCATCACCCACCGCCGCGATCCCATCTATTCGGCGACCATCGTCGGCAAGCCGCCCCAGGAAGACGCATGGATGGGAAAGACCGTCGAACGCATCTTTCTCCCGCTCTTCCGGCTCACGCTGCCGGAGATTGTGGATATCAATCTGCCCATCGAGGCCGTCTTCCACAACCTCATGATCGTGTCGATCCGCAAGAGCTACGCGGGCCAGGCGCGCAAGGTAATGAACGGCATCTGGGCCATGGGCCAGGCCATGTTCACCAAGTGCATCATCGTCGTCGACGAAGACTGCGATGTGCAGAACCTCGCCGAAGTCACCCTCCGCGTCGCCAACAACATCGACCCCGAGCGCGACATCCAGTTCACCCTCGGCCCCATTGACTCACTCGACCACTCCTCGCGCCTGCCCAACTACGGCAGCAAGATGGGCATCGATGCCACCCGCAAATGGTCTGCCGAAGGCTTCCACCGCCCCTGGCCGAAGGAAATTGTGATGGACCCTGCGACAAAATCCCGCATCGACGCGCTCTGGAAGACTCTGGGCATCGAGGATTAGCTATGTTCACCCTCGACGGCATCCGCAAATTCCACTCCTGGACCCACGCCTCGCTCGGCCTTCTCTTCGATCACCTCGATGCGCTCCCCGCATCGGACTACGCAAAGGAGCTCCCTGGCTTCGGCTATCCTTCGATCCACGCCCAGGTCGTTCATCTCCTCGGCTGCGAAGTCCGCTGGGTCAGCCGGCTGCGCGCGCTCCCCGTCGGACCCTGGGACCCGGCCCGCTGGCCCACGATTCCTGATGCCCGAGCGCTGCAGGCCGAGGCCCGCTCGCAGACCCTCGACTACCTCTCCGGCCTCACCGGGCAGCAGCTCAACACCAACGCCGAACTCCGTTTCTCCGACGGCGACATCGCCTTCCGCACCCCGGCGCTCGTGCTGCATCACGTCTTCACCCACGCCTTCCACCACAAAGGCCAGATCGTCGCCATGTGCCGCCTCCTCGGCCATCCTGCACCCGACACCGACCTCAACCAGTTCGAATAACCGTCTGCCTTCTGGCGACCGGCTCATCGCGGACCGATTTTTAGGTGACTGCTTCCCCGGTGGCCGCTTTCTCGCGGCCGTTTCTTCCTGTAAACTGAAGATTCGCAATTTCCTCGAGAAACGAGTCAGATTATGTCCATCCATCCCGTTATGCAGCGCCTTGCCGACAAGCTGAGCCGCACCGACCTGCCCCCCTTTGCGGCGGGCGACACGATCCGCGTTCAGGTCCGCATTAAGGAAGGCGACAAGGAACGTCTCCAGGCCTTCGAGGGCGTCGTCATCGCCCGCAAAAATGGCCCCCAGGGCAGCTTCACCGTCCGCAAAATGAGCTTCGGCCAGGGCGTCGAGCGCATCTTCCCCTTCAACAGCAAAGTCATCGACAAGATCGAGAAGGTCCGCTCGTCGAAAGTCCGGCGCGCCCGCCTCTTCTACCTGCGAGCACTGCGCGGTAAAGCCGCTCGCCTCAAGGAAGTCGACAGGGCCTAGGGCTCCAGCAGGCAACCGGAATCGAACCACGCCCCAGCTCACAACTGGGGCGTCGCTGTGTTTAATCGCCGGCCGTCGCCGCGCTCGCCGCCCGCGTCAGCCACGACTCCATTGTCCCCGCATCCACCAGCCCCGCCTGCTGGAAGTTCAGCTTCCCGCCCGCGAAGACCGCAAAGTTCGGAATTCCCTGCACGTTGTACCGCCCGGCCAGCTCCGGATGCTGCTCCGTATCCACCTTCAGTACCACAGCCTTGCCCGCCATCTCGCGCGCTACCTGCGCAACATGCGGCGCCGCCATCCGGCATGGTCCGCACCATGCTGCCCAGAAATCCACCAGCACCGGGACCTTCGCCTCGCGCGTAATCTCGTCGAACTCCGCCGGTCCCACCGCAACCGGCTCCGCCACCGCTGGCAACGCCGTCTTGCATGCCCCGCATCGGCCTGTATCCGCCAGATGCCGCCCGGGCACCCGGTTCGTCTTCCCACAATTCGTACACGTTCTCAGAATCGCCATAAACCCTCGTTGAATGGATGCGCTTCGCCAGCCGCAGGAATCACTCATCGAATGAAGCTACGTTTCATCCGCCCTGTTTTCCACCATCTTCCTCCGCCGCTCGCGCAGTAAACTCCCCTCATGGGGACCCTGCAAGGCGATTTGCTTCCGAAACGCGGCCGCAAGCCGCTTCCCCGCAAAACTCTCCCCGACGACCAGGTGTCCGCCGCCACGCGCAAGTGGCGCATGCTCCGCAACCTGGCTTGCGGCAACAAATACGAAAAGCTGGCCCGCACACAGGGTGCCGTCACCGTCGCCGGCGTCGATGAGGTCGGCCGCGGCGCGCTTTTCGGTCCTGTCGTCGCCGCCGCCGTCATCTTACCGCCCGATACTCGCATCCGCGGCCTGCGCGATTCCAAACAGCTCCTGCCCGAAGACCGGGAGCGCCTCGAAGTCATCGTCCGGAGCCGCGCTATCGCTTTTGCCATCGAAGAAGTCGACGCCGAGACCATCGACCGCGTCAACATCTACCAGGCCTCGCGCATGGCCATGTCCGCCGCCGTTCTGAGCCTGGCGGTCCAGCCCGATCACCTCCTCATCGACGCGCTCCGCCTCGATCTGCCCCACGCGCAAACCGCGATCATCTATGGCGACTCGCTCAGCATCTCCATCGCCGCTGCATCCGTCGTCGCCAAGGTCTACCGCGACCGCCGGATGTGCGAGCTCGACGCCGAGTATCCCGGCTATGGCCTCGCATCCCACAAGGGCTATGCCACCCCCGAGCATCGCGAGGCCCTGAAGAATCTCGGCCCGTGCCCGCTGCATCGGAAGAGCTTCGCTCCCGTTCTGCAGGCGGACCTGCCCTGGGACGAGATTGCTGAGGACGGCATTCCCGAAGCAGAAATTCCCGAAGAAGCCCTTACAGAAGAAGCCAGCCTTTGCCCCAGCGACTCCTCTGCGTAACCGCCCATCCCGACGACGAAAGCGGCGGTTTCGGTGGCGCGCTTCTCCTGGCCCACCAGGCCGGCGCGGAAACCAGCGTCCTCTGCTTCACCGATGGTCAGGCCGCGCACTTCCGTGGCGATGCCGCGCCCGATGCCGACCTCGGGCTGCTCCGCCGCGCTGAAATGGATGCAGCCTGCCAACTCCTCGGCCTCACCCGCTGTGAAGTCCTTAACTTCCCGGATGGCGAGCTCGCCCAACAGGATTTCCAGCAGCTCGTCGGCACGGTCGTCGAGCGCATCCGCCGCTGGCGTCCGCACGTCGTCCTCACCTTTGGCGGCGATGGCGGCGTCAACCTTCACCGCGACCACACCATGGTCTCTGTGGTAACCACGGTCGCCTTCCACTGGGCCGGCCGCGCAGAATTTTTTCCCGACCAGATCGCATCCGGCCTTCGCCCATGCTCTGCCCAAAAACTCTACTACTGCAGTACCCCGTTCGTCTCCGTCCGCGACCGTCCCGAGCTGGCCGCGTCTGCCGCGACCACGCCATGGTCGCTGACCTTAGACCTTGGTAACCTCGCCGACCGCAAGCTCGAAGCCTTCCAGAAGCATCACACGCAACAAGGAGTTCTCCAGCGCGTCGGCGATCAGGTCCGCAACGCCATGCGTTTCGAGCGCTACCTGCTCGCCGCGCGGCGCGGAGTAGCTTCGGTAAATGACGACCCTTCGATGTGGGCTGGAATCAACCCCGCCGAAGAGTAAACTGAATTCCCGGGTTTGCTCGTGTCGCCCGGCCCATCGAATTGTCGGAGTCCCCCCAGTGTCTGACCGAGAAATGAATGCAGCTGAGGCGGCCGAAGCCGCTCTCGAGTCCCGTCTTTTTGACCTCCAGATGCAGATCGACCGCTTTACCCGTCTTGCCAGCGCGGCCCAGGATTCATCCGAACAGGACCGCTGCTGGCGCGCGGCCCAGGACCTGCAGCTGGAAGCACGCAGGCTGCGGCAGGAGCTGGCCCAGATCAGCGCGCCGCCCGCATCCCAACCCCGGAGATGGTTCTCTCCCTGGAAATTGCATCGCGCCCCATCGCGTTAAGTCGAGGCCGCATGTCTGAACCCGTTCTGCGCACGAAACTTTACGGATTCACGCTTCTCAACCACCCCCGCTTTAACAAAGGCACCGCCTTCACTGAAGACGAGCGCGACGCGTTTGATCTGCACGGCCTCCTGCCGCCTCACGTCGGCACCCTCCAGGAACAAATCGCCCGCCGCCGCAAAGCTTTTGACTCCTACGAGACGCCCTTTGAGAAATACACCTTCATGCGCGATCTCCAGGACATCAACGAGACGCTCTTCTACGCGCTCCTCCTCTCCGATGTCCGCACCTTCATGCCCATCGTCTACACGCCCACCGTAGGCGAAGGCTGCCAGCGCTTCAGCGAAATCTGGCGCAAGCCCCGCGGCCTTTTCCTGAGCTACACCAACAAAGACCGCATCGCGAAAATCCTCTCCCACAAGCGCTATGACAACGTCCGCGCCATCGTCGTCAGTGACGGCGAGCGAATTCTTGGACTGGGAGATCAGGGCGCTGGCGGCATGGGCATCCCCATCGGAAAGATGGCACTCTACACCGCGCTCGGCGGAATCCACCACGAGTACTGCCTGCCCGTCCTGCTCGACGTTGGCACTGATAATCAGGAGCGCCTCGACAACCCCATCTACATCGGCTGGCGTCACGGGCGCGTTCGGGGCCAGGAGTACGACGACTTCATCGAGACCTTCGTTCAGGCCGTCGAGAAACGCTGGCCGCACGTCCTGCTGCAGTGGGAAGACTTCGCCGGCTCGAACGCCGCACGGCTGCTTGCGAAATATCGCGATCGCCTCTGCACCTTCAATGACGACATTCAGGGCACCGCTGCTGTCGTACTGGCCACCGTGCTCGCTGCCGTTAAAGCTTCAGGAACGAAGCTCGCCGATCAGCGCATCGCCATCCTCGGCTTTGGCTCGGCCGGCATCGGCATCGCCAATCTGCTCATCAAGGCCCTCCAGGACGAAGGGCTCTCCGAGAAAGACGCCCGCAGCCACATCTACGCCCTCGGCCGTCCCGGTCTTCTTGTCGAAGGCGCCGAAGGCATTCATCCCGAGCAAAAGGATTACGTCCGGCCGGCGAGTGACGTTCAGAACTGGCAGGTCACCGACCCAAAGAAGATCACCCTCGAAGAAGTCGTCCGCAACGCGAAGATCACCGCGCTCATCGGCGTCGCCGGCAAAGCCGGCATGTTCACCGAAGACGCCGTCCGCGCTATGGCAAAAAACGCCGAGCGCCCCATCGTCTTTCCGCTCTCCAATCCCACTTCAAAGAGCGAAGCCGTTCCCGCCGACCTTCTTAAGTGGACCGATGGCCGCGCGCTGATTGGCACCGGTAGTCCCTTCGCGCCGGTGAATTACAACGGCAAAGAAGTCTGCATCGATCAGACCAATAACTCCTACGTCTTCCCCGGCCTCGCCCTCGGCATCGTCGCTGCCCGCGCCCGCCGCGTCTCCGACGCCATGATCATGACCGCCGCGCGCACTCTCGCCGGGCTTTCCCCGGTTGAAAAAGACCGCAACGCCAACCTCCTGCCCCCGCTTGCCGATTCGCGCCGTCTCAGCCGCATCATCGCTGCTGCCGTCGCTCGCCAGGCCGTTGCCGAAGGATTGTCTGATTTAAAAGACAGCGACATCAACGCTGCTGTCGACGCCAACATCTGGGAACCCAAATACGTCCCTTACGAACGCGAGCCCTGACGCCGGGACACGTCCGAGCCGGTTTTTCGGTTGCCTGTTTCCTGTTCCCTGTTCCCTATTCCCTACTGCCTGCCTTTTAAGCAGTCTTCGCGGCCAGCATCTCGCAGTGTTGCTTCAGGCTCTTGGCTTCGGTCTTCACATACTCGGCGATCAGCTTCGAATACATGCTGCCGGCCAGCGCGCCCAGCAACCCCCTGGTCGCGAACGCCAGCTCGACCTCGGTGCCGGACCCGTCAAAGGCCGTTAGCCGGTGCTCGGCGATCAGCGTCGCCCCAGTCGCCTTCTGCACCCACGTGAAGGCCTCGTGCGGAATCCGCTCCGTCACCTCGTAGATCGCCGGCTTAATCTTCGGCTGGGTCACGCGATACTTCGCGCCCACCTTAAAGCCGTCCCGCGTCACCGGCTCCACGCTCAGCACCGTCGGTGTCCACATCGGCCAGCGCTCCACATCGGTCAATACTTCCCAGATCGCCGTCGGGCTGGCTTTAATGACGACACGCTCCACCGTCTGCATACGGCTAAACTCCTTGTCATGTGATTCGCGGCCCGCTTCAGGCCCTTTGGCAAGGGATACGCGAGTTAGACGCAGGAAGTTCCCAGGCCGGAAGCCGTGAGGGCATTGGGTTTTTCGGTGCGCTGTGCTCGGTTCCCGGTGCTCGGTGCCCGGTTCGGCTACTCGCTGCGCGCGAAGGCCGGCAGGCTCCTCAGCACATCTTCCGGTTCGGGCCGAACCCGGAAGTCCGCATTCGCCTCGGCAAACACCACCTTGCCGCCCTGGTCGATCACGTAGGTCGCCGGCAGCGGCAACCGCCAGCTCTCATCACCGTTCACAAACGGAACATTCAGAAGAATCCCGCGATAGTACCGTCGCAGATATTCCGGCGCCGTCCAAACCAGCCCGAATTTCTCCGCGACCGCGCACCCGGCATCCACCAGCAGCGGAAACGGGATTCCATGCTGGCTCGCCGTGAAGTCGCTCTGTCGCTGGGTCTGCGGTGAAATCCCCACTACCAGCGCGCCACGCTCGCGCAGCCCTGGATACAGATCGCGCCATGCCTCCAGCTCCGTTACACAGTACGGACACCACCGCCCGCGGAAGAAATTCACCACCAGCGGCCCCAGCGCCAACAGATCGGCCGACCGCACCTGCTTCCCGGAAAAATCCGGGAGCTCGAACTCCGGCGCCGTCGCACCGACCGGCAGAATCCGCTCCTCGATCCGGGTCGCAAACAGCTCCGTGATGGCGCGCTCCCCAATCGCCAGCCGCTCTGGCTGCACCAGGGTTCGCGTCTGCGCCGTGATTTCGTCGAGTTGATCCTGCAGATGGCCCATTTATCTCCAGTGTACCCGCAACGTCACGCAACCAATCGGAAAGAAATCGCCGCGCAGGGATTACGATGGTGAGCGACGGAGCATTCCATCGTGCCATTGCACCGGCACGGCGTTCTCCGCGCACGGAGGCTATCCCATCATGTCGGTGTTGCGATTCGGAAGTGTGAAGTCTGCGTTATTTGCACTTCTCCTGGGCAGTGTTTCCATCGCCCTCGCCCAGACCTACACGCCCGTCACCATCGTTGTCACCGATCCTTCCGGCACCGCCATTTCCGGCGCCTACATCCAGTTCACTCCCGGCACTACTACCGGCGAAAACCTCGTCACCGATGAGCACGGAAAGCTCTCTGTCGGCCTCAATCCAGGCAAGTATCACCTCCGCGTCAGCGCTCAGGGCTACCCGCCGTCTGAGCAGGATGTCGCTATCGAGTCCAAACCGCAGACCATCACGGTTTCGCTCTCGACTGGCGGTGGTTCGCCGCAGGTGGTCGCCGTGCCCGACACAGCGATGGCGATGGATGTGCCGACTGCACCCGCTGCGGCGGCGGCCAGCGCCAACACGCTCATCATCGTTGGCGTTGGCGGTGAGCGCGGCGTCTTCACCGCTGCCAGCTTCAAGGACTACCCACACCAGACGGTCACCATTTTCGACCACCACACCAACGCCAACGAAACGTATTCCGGCGTGCCGCTGATGGATCTGCTGGCCCACCTCGGCGTCCCGCACGGCGCCGATCTTAAGGGCAAGGCGCTGGCCGATTACATCGTTGCGACCGGCTCCGACGGCTACAAATCCGTGGTGGCTCTGGGCGAAATCGACCCCGCATTCCACCCTGGCACGGTGCTGGTTGCCGACACGATGGGTGGCAAACCCCTCGATAAAGCTGGGCCGTTTCGCCTCGTGGTTACAGAGGACAAGCGGCCCGCGCGCTCGGTCCGCAACCTGGTCAGGATCGAGCTGAAAACCGCCGAGTAGTTGCAGGGCAATGATGAACCGAACCTCCCTCTCTGCCGTTATCTCGATCGCGGTGGCGGCGCTTTCGTGCTCCGTTCAAAATATTTCCGGCCAGGCGGGCGCGATTCCGAAGCCGCTGATGCCTTACACCAGCTGCGTGTTTCCTGACATGCTGCGCATCGTCGAAGTCGATCCGCTGGCTCCTGGCGTGACGGCGCGCTCGGTTGACACGGCGCAAGGCCCGCAGCAGATTGACCTCGTCGCAGGCGAGCGCGTGATGTTCGCTTACCCGATGACCGACTTCTTCGCCCACGTGAACGTGGAGTTGCTGCCCGGTGATCGCTATCCGCAGCTCAAGCAGGAGCTCATCGGCAACCTGCACTACCTTGAGTCGCAGCCGCACGGTCCAACGCGGGCCGAAGCTCTTCCGGTCGGCCTGCACGGCTTTGAGGTGCACGGCAACGATCGGCTGCGGCTTGAGGGCGATGTGCTCGGCATGTACCTGATGTTCGACGACAAGGCCCACGTAGCGACGACCATCTACTTCCTGAACCAGCAGTCCTGGCAGCGCAAATTCCAGACGATGGATGAGTACGGGCGCCTTCGCGACCATTTTCTGCAGAACTACACGGCGTGCATCCGGCAAAATCAGGCGCTGGAGCGGTAGCCGGTGGCCGTGAAGGGCGCTATGTTGACAGGTTCGACAACAGGCGTCGATTTTTCGCCGGGGTAGTTTTGCGGATGTATTTGATTTTGCTGCATTTAGCTAATGTTGACAGATTTGACAACAAATACCCAGCAGCCAGCGGCCAGCGACCCGAAACTGTCTATTGAGCGCTGGCAACGTACCCCCCCTTTTGGTAAGTGTTGAATACAGGCCACTTAGATAGGGGCTCAAAATGCAAGTATCACAAAAGAAGGTAGTTGCGAGAAGTCTCACTGTGCAAGTGTCAGAAAACACAGGGCTTGCTTTAGCTGGAAGCTGAAAGCGGAAGTTGGAGCGAATGTCAAAGAGACTGGTGCTGCTTCGGCCTGGGCCGGATGAGAAAAGCTCTGCCTGCGAAATCCGCGGACAGAGCTTTCCCTTGTATTTAGGGTAGGAAATTTGCGGAAGCAGAACAAGGGAAATCGAAGGGGCGGGAGTTACGGAGGTACCGTACAGGGCCGGCAGATGCCGGAGACTTCCCAAATTGCAGGGGACAGGTGTGGAAAGGGCGGCGCACCGTTTTGACCCTCTTGGCCGGAAAGCGTGGGGCGTCCTATAGGGGTTTAATTTGTCTATTGCAGTGAAAATCGTTTGGCGAGCGGTTCACCACCGTATCGCGGAACCGGCGACGTGCGCGTGGGTGGTTCTGCCGTGGGCGTTCAGAGCTATCCCGGCTGAGGCTGTATGCTGTTTTCTGGCTGTTTCACTATTGAAATCCTGAGTGCAGGAGTACCGATTGCCGAAGGCCAGGATCAAGCGTCTCTACCTGATTCCAATCCTCTCAAAAGGGTTCGATGTACTCGAGCTGCTGGAGCGCTTCCACGGGCCGATCAGCCTGGAAGAGGTCTATAAAGAGACCCACATCTCAAAGACGAGCGTCTACCGCATTCTGAAGACGCTGGTGCATCGAGGGTACGTTGCCCAGACGCAGAATGGGCAATATCGGCTGGTGGCGCGGCCTCGGCGGTTGTGTTTTGGGTTGGCGGTTCAGAGCGCGGATCTTCCATTTTCACAGGCTGTGTCGCGCAGCGTAATGGCGGCCGCGGCCGCAGCCGGCATTGAAATCCTGCTGCTCGATAATCGCTTCGATCCGGAAACCGCGGTGCGAAATGCGGAGGAGTTTGCGGAAAAGCGGGTGGACCTGGTGCTCGAATTTCAGGCGGAGGAGTCGGTTGGGCCGCGGGTGGCCAACATTTTCAAGAAGGCCGATCTTCCGGTGATCGCCATTGACGTTCCTCACCCCAACGCGACCTATTTCGGCGTGGACAATTTCGAGTGCGGTATTGAAGCCGGAACGGTACTAGCGCAGCACGCGTTGAGGAAGTGGAAAGGCAGCGTCGACTGGGTTCTGGGAGTGGGCTTTACCGAAGCGGGGAGCTTTGTGCAGAGCCGCATCACGGGCGCGTTCGAGGCCGTGAAGCAAAGGCTGCGTAACCTTTCGCCAGAGCGTTTTGTGCAGATCGACGGACGCGGCTCGCGCAATCCAAGCCGGTTGGTGGCCGCCGAGTTCCTTGAACACAATCCGAAGAGCCATCGCATTCTGGTAGCGGCGGCAACCGATTCCAGCGCTCTGGGGGTGCTCGATGCCGCGCGGCAGCATCGACGGGAGCGCGACATTGCGGTGGTGGGTCAGGATTGCATTCCCGACGCGATCGAAGAGATGGCGTCGGGGCAGAGCGCTCTGATCGGCAGCGTCTCGCACCAGGCGGAAACCTACGGGCCGCGCCTGATTCAATTGGGAATCTCGATGCTGCGCGGCTACGCTGTTCCTCCTTATAACTACGTGCGCCATAAGGTGGTGACGCCGGAGACGCTGAACGCAGAAACAACAAGCGGGAGCAATGCAGCGGCCCAGCCTGGGGCCCCGCAACGACGCAGGGCGCCGGCTGGTTCTGAGGCGAAGAGATCGCCGGGCGCAGAGCTTGCTACGAAGCCATCCCCAGGCCGACCAGATTTGCCGCCGCGATAATAACCAGAACACCGGCCCAGAGAAGGCGAATGGAACGATTGTTGACCTCGGCCCACTCGCCCAGCGCCAGCCCGACCAGGCTTCCGCACAGCACATAGATGCTCATGTGAAGCATCCAGTTAACGTAGGCGAGATGCTGGGGAATATTGGCCGCGCCCCAGGCATAGAAGAAGAACTGGAGGTACCACATGATTCCGCCAGTCGAAGCCAGCAGAGCGTTGCGGGCCAGTGCCGGCCCGGGAAGGCTGAGGTCGTTGCGCAACGACAATCGAGGGAGCACAGCCAGGCGAATGAAGCAGTAGGCGAAGTTGATGGCCGCGCCTCCGCCCATGATGATGACGTAACTGGGCAGCGCCGCATAAAGCGGATTGATGTGGAGTGCGAGGGCCGCAGTCTGCATGGGTTGTGCAGCATCGATCGCGAAGGACATGCCTGAAGAGAAGATGCCGCACAGCACGGCCAGCGACAGGCCAAGACCGACGTTGAACTCCTGCTGATGCCCTTTCAGCTGAACTTCTTTCTGATGACCGGCCCAGGAGACGATGCCCACGCCGATGAGGGCCACCAGCACGCCGGACATGGTGATGAGTCCGCTTCGCGTTGTGAACAGCATTGCGCCCTGGCCATGCATGAGGGGCGGCACCAGGGTGCCGACCACCAGTGTGACTCCGATGGCCACACCAATCCCGAGCGACATTCCGAGGTAGCGCATGGTGAGGCCGTAGCTCACATTGCCCACGCCCCACATTGCGCCAAAGAGGGCAACTTTCAGCAACAGCGATGTTCCCATTCCCGCGTAGAAGCTATGAAAATTGGGTAAGAGAATCAGGCTGACGCCGATGGGAAGCAAAACCCAGGAAAAAATTCCCGCCAACGCCCATGTGGTTTCCCAGGACCACTTCTTTACTCGTTCAATGGGGGCGTAAAACGACGCGGCCATGCTGGCGCCAACGATGTGCCACCCGATTCCCGCGGCAATTGAGGCCATTCAACGTCCTCTCTTCGCAGCCCGAGAATGGGTGCGCCACGATTCTCATTTCTGTTTTCAGAACGCCGCCTGCGAATCGCACACGTGCAATTCAGCCGGTGGGATCAAGTCCTGACATTACCAGAGGAAACAATTTCGGACTGGAAAATAGCGAAGTTGGAGGCCGAATGTCAACCGGGAGAGAGAGATGGTCGGGGCTGAGCGACGGATGTGTGGATTGTGCGTGGCGGGGCAATCCGGCGGGAGAGAAAATCACGTCAAGTTCTAATGGGAAGTAATTTCCCTTTCGAATCATCGGTGTGCTAAGGTGTTTTCCGCATTTTGAAAGCCGCCTCTGATGGAGCTCTGCCATTTCATCGGGAGGTCCAATTTTGCGCGTTTTCCGCGTGGTGGCTGAAAGGACAATTTATGGGAGACCGTTCCAGACTACTGCTGGCAGCGACCCTGATGATGGGGGCCGGACTCGTGGCTTCAGCGCAGAACTCGGCCGACACGCTAAAGAACGGATTTGAGAATCCGCCCTCGAGCGCACGTCCTCGCGTGTGGTGGCACTGGATGAACGGCAACATCAGCAAAGAGGGGATCCAGCTGGATCTGGACTGGATGCACCGCGTGGGGGTCGCGGGATTCCAGAACTTCGACGCGGCGCTGCAGACGCCGCAGGTAGTGCCGAAGCGGCTGGCGTACATGACGCCGGAGTGGAAGGACGCGTTCCGCTATGCAATCGAGACTGGCGACAAGTTTGGCATGGAGATGGCGATTGCAGGCTCGCCGGGGTGGAGCGAATCGGGCGGGCCGTGGGTGCCTGCGTCGGAGGGAATGAAGAAGTATGTGTGGAGCGCGACCGAAGTTGAAGGCGGCCAGCCTTTCACCGGCGCTCTGCCGCACCCGCCAGGGACTACGGGCGCGTTTCAGAACATCGGGATTCACGACGCACTGGGCAGCCCCGAGGGTGCGAAGACGCCACCGCAGTTCTATGCGGACTCGGTGGCGATTGCCTATCGGCGGGCGGCCAGCGATGTGGACACTGAGAGCCTCCATCCGACGGTGACGGCGAGCGGCGGATCACCGGATGTGGCCATGCTGAGCGACGGCGATCTGGTGAAGACGACGGGGATTCCGATTCCGGCGCAGGGAGAGAAGGCGTGGATTGAGTACGCGTTCTCGGAGCCAACGACGATTCGCGCAGTAACCCTGGTGACCCAGGATCCGAACCGGATCGTGGCCATGGTCAGCGGGATTGGCGCACCGGAGAAAACGCTGGAAGCGAGCGACGATGGGCAAAACTGGCGGAGCGTAGCGGAACTGAAGGCCGGGGAATCGCCGGAGTTGACGGTGTCGTTTCCGGCCGTGACGGCGAAATATTTTCGGGTGACGTTTTTGCGCACGCCTCCTCCGCCGCGGCCAGCCTGGGCAGAGGGACTCGATCCGTCGTCGCTGGGATTCAAACTTCCGCCGCCGCCGAAGGACTACCAAATCGCGGAACTGGTGCTGCATCCGGGAGCGCGGGTGAACCACTTCGAGCAGAAAGCGGCTTTTGTTCCGGAGCCGGATCTCTACGAGTTTGCGACGCCGCCGGTGGGGCCGGACGATGCGGTGAAAAAGGCGGACGTGATCGATCTGACGTCGAAGATGCGGCCGGACGGCACCCTGGAATGGACGCCCCCACCGGGACACTGGGTGGTGCTGCGGTTTGGATACAGCCTGCTGGGCATCACGAATCATCCGGCCACGGCCGAAGCGACGGGGCTGGAGGTAGACAAGCTGAACGGCAAGGATGTTCGGCAATATATGGAGAAGTATCTGGATAGTTACAAGCAGACGGTTGGGCCGGAGATGATGGGACAGCGCGGGATTCGCTACATCATCAACGACAGCTGGGAGGCGGGATCGCAGAACTGGACCGACGACATGATTGTGCAGTTCAGAAAGCGGCGAGGCTACGATCCGACCCCATGGATGCCGGTGCTGACGGGCGCAGTAGTCGGGAGCTCAGAGGCGAGTGACCAGTTTCTGTGGGATTTTCGCAAGACGATCGCGGACCTGATCGCCGATGAGCATTATGGCGTGCTGGAGCAGGTGATCCACGAGTGGCACATGGGCCATTACGGCGAGTCGCACGAGAGCGGGCGCGCATTTGTGGCCGATGGCATGGAGGTAAAGAAGTTCAACGAAGTTCCGATGAGCGCAATGTGGACGCAGACGCCGGGCGTGAACCACGAGCAGTATGGTTACAACGCGGACGATCGCGAGTCGGCGTCGGTGGCCCACATCTACGGGCAGAACCTGGCAGCGGCAGAATCGATGACGGCGGCAGCGGCGCCCTGGGCGTGGTCGCCGGCAACGCTGAAGCCGACCGCAGACCAGGAATTTCTGAACGGGATCAATCGCTTCTGCATTCACGAGTCGGCGCACCAGCCACTGGTGGATAAGAAGCCCGGACTGACGCTGGGGCCGTTCGGGCAATGGTTCAATCGCAACGACACATGGGCCGATGAGGCTGGGCCGTGGGTTGATTACATAGGCCGCTCGAGTTACCTGCTGCAGCAGGGACACTTCGGCGCGGATGTAATTTACTTCTACGGAGAGGACTCAAACCTGACGGCGATCTTCAGCGATAAGTCGCCGGATATGCCGGTCGGGTATGGTTTCGATTACGTCAACGCTGATGCGCTTATCCACGAACTAAATGTGGCCAACGGACACATCACGACTCCGGGGGACACAACGTATCGGCTGTTAGTGCTCGATGCATACAGCAAGCACATGTCGTTGCCGGTGCTGAAGGCGATCGAAAAGTTAGTGCGTGACGGAGCTGCGGTCGCAGGCCCGAAACCGACGGATGACCCGAGCCTTGCCGACGACCAGGCGGAATTTCGCAAGCTGGACGATGAATTGTTTGGCGATGGCACAGGCGCGCATTCAGTAGGTAAGGGCACGGTGTATGCCGGCAGCGACGCGGCTGCCGCACTGAAGGCGATGGACGTCGCGCCCGATTTCCATTACACGGGGAGCGATAACCGCATTGAGTTCCTTCACCGCAAGCTGGCGACCGGCGATTTGTATTTCGTGGACAACCGGAGCGACGACGGCGCACAGGTGGAAGCGACGTTTCGTGTAAGTGGAAAAGTGCCGGAATTGTGGTACGCAGAGACAGGCAAAACCGAGCCGGTGTCGTTCCGCATCGCCGATGGCCGTACCACATTGCCGCTGAACCTGGAGCCCTGGGGCACGGTATTTGTTGTCTTCCGCAAGCCGACCAGGGAGACGTCGCACACGGTGCCTCCGGTGACGGAAACGCAGGTCGCGACGGTTGCTGGACCGTGGACGGTCAGTTTTCCGCCGAACTGGGGAGCGCCGCCCTTGATCACTCTGGATACGCTCGCGTCATGGAGCGATAACAGCGATGCAGGGGTGAAGTACTTCTCGGGCACAGGCACTTATACGAAGACGATCGATGCACCCGCGAGCTGGTTTGGCAGGGGCGCGCATGTATGGATCGATCTGGGCGAGGTGAAGAATCTCGCCGAGGTGAGCGTCAACGGGAAATCGCTGGGGATCGTTTGGCATGCGCCGTATCGGGTGGATGCGACGACCACGCTGAAACCGGGACACAACGAGCTGACGATCAAGGTGACGAACGCGTGGGTGAACCGGCTGATCGGCGATCAACAACCCGACGTGGCAAAGAAATACACCTTCGCCGACGTGAAGCCGTATAGGGCGAGCTCGCCGCTGCTGGCGTCGGGACTGCTGGGGCCGGTGACGGTAATTAAGCGTAGTTCTGCGCAGTAGAGAGATGATATCGCGCAACATTTGTCATGCTGCGCAAATTTGGTTGCGAACGGCCTGCGAATAGCATATGGTTTCGTCGGTTGTTCTGACAGCTGTGTCCGCTGTTACTGTTCTGCCCTGCAAACCTGCCCAACAGGAGGGTCGAGGTGCGATCCCTTGGAATTCAGTTATTTCTGCTTGCCGCATCGTTGCTCAGCCCTGCCATCATCCACGCACAAGAGACACAGGGAAAACCCGCAGCGATCACAATCGACTGGAACAAGACGATCGTCGTCTCGAAGTCGACCCCGACGCTGCAGGTGGTGACCAACCCGATGCTCAATCCCGGGTCGCCAATTCATGATGGCTCGTTTGCGGCGCTGAAGATGCTGGGCGCCGACTATGTGCGGTATGTTCCATGGTTACCTTATCCGAAGATCGCGGTCGCGGAGTTACAGCCTCCGACGGCGGACCATACCTCGTGGGATTTTACGTATATCGATCCGGTGACGAAGGATTTCCTGGCGGCGACGGAAGGACACTCGACGATTATCAACTTCAGCACAATACCGGCGTGGATGTTCAAAACGGACAAGCCTGTGACTTATCCGGAAGATCCGAATCGGGTGTTCTGGAACTATACGCAGGGCACCGAATTGCGGGATCCGAGCGGGAAGGAGTTAGGCGACTACTATGCGCGCCTGGTAAGCTGGTTCACGAAGGGCGGCTTCATCGATGAGAACGGACAGCGGCATAAGTCCGGACATCACTACACGTTTCCTTACTGGGAGGTACTGAACGAGGTCGATTTCGAGCATCAGACAACCCCGGAGCAATATACGGAGCGCTACGACGCGATTGTTTCGGGAATTCGCAGAGTGAGCCCCGGGACGAAGTTCATGGGGCTGGCGCTGGCGCAACCCAGCACGGGTCCAAAGTACTTCGAGTACTTCCTGAATCCCAAAAATCATCGGCCGGGAATTCCGCTCGACTACATCTCGTTCCATTTTTATGCGACGCCTGCGCTCGACGAAGGCCCGGATGGCTGGCAGCATACATTCTTCAATCAGGCGGATGGATTCCTGGCGGTCACGCGCTACATTTTGGCGATTCGCGACCGGCTGTCGCCCCAGACGAAGATCGACACAGATGAGCTGGGGGTGATTCTGCCTACAGACGGGTTGGAAATCCGAGCCAACAAAGCACTGCCGGATCATATCCCGCATCGCTACTGGAATGCGGCCGGTGCGCTGTACGCTTACCTGTTTGTGGAGCTCTCGAAGCTGGGGGTGGATGTCATCGGCGAGTCGCAGTTAGTGGGATATCCGTCGCAGTTTCCCAGCGTGTCGATGATCGACTATTACAACGGAAAGCCGAATGCGCGCTATTGGGTGCTGAAGACAATTGTCGATAACTTCCATCCTGGTGATCGGCTGGTGACCACGGGCCCCTCTTCCGGCGATGACGAAGACCAGCCGTACGTGCAGGGATTTGTGACGCCGCAGGGGCGAAAGATTCTGCTGGTGAACAGGAGCAATCGCGAGGAGACGGTCGGTGTTCCAGTGGGGTTCGCGCATGCCCAGTTTGCCACGGTGGACGAAGCCCTCGGAGACGATGCGCCGCGGACAGGAACGCTGAGTGGAATTAACCTCACTCTGGCGCCGTTTGCCGTAACCGTGCTGAAGGCAGAATAGAAGAGATGGCAGTCAGAGAATTGAGGGTAGGGCTATGCGGCATCGGGCTCGATGCTTACTGGCCTCAGTTCGCGGGTCTACGCGAGCAGCTTGAGGGCTATCTCGGCCAGGTGCAGGCGCGCCTGGAAGGAATGGGCGTCCACGTTGAAGCGCTGGGATTGGTCGATACTCCGCAGCGCGGCAGCGAAGCCGGGCATGCATGCCGTCGCGGCGACGTGGATTTGCTCCTTCTCCATGCGACAACCTATGCGTTGTCGAGCACGGTGCTGCCGCTGGTGCAGCGTGCCCGCGTGCCGGTGATTGTGCTCAATCTGCAGCCAGGGCCGGCCATTGATTACGAAGCCTTCAACCGGCTGCCGAATCGCACGGCGATGACCGGCGCCTGGCTGGCGTGGTGCTCGGCTTGTCCCATTCCTGAGATTGCGAACGTCATGCGCAGGGCGCGGATTCCGTTTCATCAGTTGACAGGAGCCCTGACCGACGAGAGGACCTGGCAGGAGATTGAAGAATGGGTGCAGGCCGCAAAGGCGAAGAACGCGCTGGCCGAGAACCGGCTCGGGCTAATGGGTCATTATTACGGGGGCATGCTCGATGTTGCAACCGACACTACCCAGGTGTCGATCACATTTGGCAGTCACATTGAGATGCTCGAAGCAGATGAGCTGAGTGCGCTTCGGTCCGAGTGCACCGATGGGGAGATCGAGCAGCGGGTGCGAGTGTTCGGAGAGCACTTTGCGATCCAGCCCGACTGCTCTGCCGAGGAGCTGGCGCGTGCAGCACGCACCTCAGTTGCGCTGGACCGTTTAGTGGCGGAACACGATCTGCATTCGCTCGCGTACTACTACAAAGGCATCGGGGCTCCGGCGAACGAAGACACGATGAGTTCGATTATCCTCGGCACCTCGCTGTTGACCGCGCGTCACATTCCCGTGGCCGGCGAATACGAGGTGAAGAATGCCATCGCGATGAAGATCATGGATTGTTTCGGCGCGGGCGGGTCGTTCACCGAGTACTACGCACTCGATTTGAACGACGACATCGTCCTGATGGGCCATGATGGCCCCGGCCACATCGCCATTGCGGAAGGCAAGACACGCGTGCGGCCACTGGATGTCTATCACGGCAAAGTGGGCCGCGGGCTCTCCGTTGAAATGTCGGTGCGTTATGGACCGGTAACGCTGCTGTCGGTTGTCGATGACCGGGAACACGGCTTTCGGCTGTTGGTTGCGGAAGGGACGTCGGAGCCGGGTCCAACTCTGGCCATCGGAAACACCAACAGCCGCTACAGGTTTCCCATCGGGGCGGTCGGGTTCGTGCAGCGGTGGAATGAGCAGGGTCCCGCGCATCACTGTGCTGTGGGCGTGGGCCACATCGCGAGAAGGATCGAAAAACTGGCGCGGTTGCTGGAGATCCCGGTTGTTCAGGTTTGTTAAGTCCGCCCTCGGGTTACACAGCGCAGTTGCCTCAGCAAGGGATGCCCGGGTTTCGTGACTATATATAAGGATAGGGTGGAATCAATCGGCCCCGTCCTTTCAGTCGGCATGGCCGGCAAGGTGCAGCACCTGGGTTCCAGTATGCAGCGGATAGTGGTTTGTTCCCCAAACCAGCTCGCCGTCGAGACCTGGGGGCAGCGTGATCGTGGCGCTCCAGCCAGCGGTCCCCAGCTGATACATCGTGTGGATTGCCCCGCCAGCATGGGGCATGGATGCATCGAGATGATGTAACCCACGCAGATGCGGTTCAATCCGCACCTTGCGAAATCCTGGCGCCGCAGGACGTATGCCTGCCACCACCGTCAGCAGATCGTAGTTCGGGCTCGCGCTCCATGCGTGGCAGTCGGAGCGGGTCGGTTCGGGATTCTCCGCCCAGGTACTGAGGCCCAGACGCAGCATGTCGTACCATGGACCTAGTTGGCTGACATATTGGTCACCCATGCCGGCATGGTCCAGCGCTCGACTGAGATAGAAGCGGAAATAATATGTGGGGATCGACAGCGGAGGCACGGGTTTGCCATCTACTTCGGTCGCTGAGTTAGGATTCGAAGCGAGCAGACGGCGCAGAATCCCGGCCTGCTCCACGCGCGGCGCCACGTCGAGCCAAACTGCGAGTATGTTGGCCTCCTGGCTATAAGTCTTCTTTGCCGGCGTATCGGCATACAGGCCGTAGTGTGCGTCCCAGTTCTGGGCATTGAGAGCAGCTGTGGCCCGGCGAATTCGTGCGTCATATGCCTGGGCTCGCTCATGGCTACCGTAGAGCGACTCCATATCCTGCGCGTCGCGCAGAGCCTCGATGAATTGCAGGGTGAGGAAAGCCGATCCGCCGTCGGACTCCTGGGGAGGAACGCCATCCGGATAGTCTGCCGTCCAGTCACCAAACTCCCACCATTTGAGTTTTCCCAGCAAACCATCCGGCCGTTGCTGCGCGGCAAACCAATCCAGCACAGTGCGCGTGTGAGGCAGCGTCTCTTTTACCAGGGAGACATCGTCCACATACATCCAGTAGTCGTGCAGCATTCCCACCCAGAGCAGCGAGAAAGGCGGAATGAATTGTGGAAGTCCGGAAGGATAGCGGCTCTGGGTAATTCCCTCGGGTATACGGGAGTCGTCGACATTAACGATCGCCTGGCGCGCGAGACGGCTGTCGCCGGTCATGACGTAGGAGATCAGCGCCTGGATGCGAGTATCACCGACATACTGCAGCTGCTCCCAATAGGGCGCGTCCATGTAAGTTTCATGCGCACAGAGCCGCGCAGTGCGCCAGCCGGTGCTCCATAGCTGATCCAGCTGGGGTATATCGCCTGCAATGGCAGCTTTCGCGTCGAAAGGGTAGGCCGAAAACCACGCACGGAGCGAGTCCAGGCGCAGTGGTTGATCCTTCGTGGTAACGTCGATCTGCAGATAGCGCCAGGTACGCCACCATAGCGGCTCGAACCGGCGCTCGTTGCCTCCTCCGGCGATGAACTCATCGGTGATGCCCTGGATGTGACGGCCAGTAACTTCGTTGCGGTTTCCTTTATGCCCCTGCGCGTCGTAGAGAGCCTCAGAGTAAGTGACAGCGATAGTGGCGTCGCGTCCTCCGCTCAAAGTAAGTTCAGGGTAGGCAGTCTGCAGCGCTCCATGATCGAGCAGCAGAGTGACATGGGAGTTAGCGGGTATATCGAGCGGCTCCGCCGGAAATGCGGGCAGATCTGGCAATCCTTCTGCACGCACCGGCTTGCCTGCATCCACCAGCCGATGCTCCATTGGCGGCAAAGGATCCTGAACCAGCTCCCAGTTATTGTCGGCGTCCTGCGCCTGGCGCGTCGCGGCGCGCCCGACTTCTATCGGCGTCTGCCAGCTGTCGGCACCGCCGGGTTGGTCCCAGTTCCAGTCCAATACGCGTCCATCAATCGTTTCTGCCGGGCCCGCGGCATAGTAACCGTTCGCGCCGTGGTGTCCCAGCGCAGCGTGGCCCTGCTCTTCGCGAACACGCCAGCCTGTGTTAGTGTTTACAGCTGCTTCAGCCGCGGTATCGCCCTGCATCAGAAAACCAGTGCGGTTGCTCATCTGCGCTACCGGAGCCAATTCGCCAAAGTTCCACACCACAGCGGCCACAACGTTGGTCCCGGCATGGAGCAGGGGAGCAATATCCAGCGTCTCAAAACGCCAGTGGAACAGATCGCCTCGCGCCGGCCCTTCGCCCGCGTATTTTCCGTTCACGTGTAACAGGAACCGATTGTCTGCACTTACGTGAACCCAGAAGTGCTGTTGAACACCTGGCAGTGTGATCTCTTTGCGAAAGTAGAAAACGCCAGGGGACTTTGCCGGCGCAGAGGGGCTGGCAATCCAGGTCGCCGGCCATTTTGAGGCAACAAGGCCGGGATCTAGAGGTGGCGACTGTGCGTTGGCAAAAAAAGTGCAGACGCCGAGCACAAGAGCGAGTGCGGCGACGGTAGCACTGGGCTGCAGGACGTTGGCGATTCTAACTCGCTGCTTTTTCATGAACCCCTCAAGAAAGCGGCCCGCCTCTCACGGGTTCGCGTTCGGGTCGAGATGCTGTGGCGTGACGTCGTCGGTTGCTCCGGGATTACGCAGAGTTCCGGGAGTGACCTGGTGAATCTTTTTGAAAGTCGCGAGCGCCTTTTGCTGTCCTTCGCTGTTGCCAATTGCCCGCTCGGCCTGGGCCAGGCGCCACCAGGCGACCTCATCGTCTGGGCGCAATCGGGTAGCTCGTTCCAGCAGGGGCACTGCCTTATCGGCCTTTTGATTTGACAGGTCGACGCTTGCCAATCCGACCAAGTGCTTCTTCGAAATCCGGATAGCGCTGGAGTGCGGACTCATACTGTTGGCCTGCCTGCTGAAGATTGCCGGCCTCCGCTTCCAGGAAGGCCAGTTCATACGCCGCGTTGCCATTGCCCGGATCGACCTTCAGCTCCGCTGAGAACTCGCGCACGGCCGCGTCGCGGTCCTCGCTATTTCCCGAATCGCGGAAGCGCCCGAGATAGACGCGTCCTAATCGATAGTGAATTCCGGGCCGGTTCGGCTCGATGACCAGAACGTGATTGAACGCAACGATGGCCGCGTCCCAGTTCTTTTGGCTTTCGTTTGCCTCTCCCTGAGCCTGCAGCATCCAGATGGAGTTAGGCGCCGTGTCATGCAGCTTCTCCATCACCGTGTAGGCATAGTTACCGTACACACGCCCTGTGTGGTACAGAACTTCAGGATCGTCAGGGTACGCCTTGTTAAGCGCCAATGAGATCTCGACCGCATCTGCATCCCTGTTGAGATCGCCGTAGACGCGCAGCAGTTCCAGGCCGCACTGGCGTCGCACTTCAGGATCTGACGTCTGGTGGAAGCCTCTTTCCAGATGAGGCAGCGCCTCTGCAAATTTGTCTTCTTCAGCCAGCGACAGCCCCAGCAGACTGTCGAGCTTTGGCAAGCCGGGTTTCAGCCGTTGCGCTACTCGAATTTCAGTGATGGCCCTCTCATATTCGCGCCGCTCGAAGCAGATGGCTGCGAGCGTGGCATGGATCTCGGCGATACCGGGCTCCAGGCGCGCAAGCTGCTCGAACTTCTCTTCTGCCACCGCATAGTCGCCGTGCGCCATTGCCTGCTGGCCCGTAGCCGCTAAAGTCTCCGGCGAGTTGACATCCGGAGTTTGCCCCAGCGCCCCCAGTGCTGCTGCACCCAACAACGTCATGAACCAACGAAACCCCACCCCGTATTCCTTCATGTTGTGCAGTCTAGCTCCAGTGCAAAAGAATCCGCCACGCCCGAAGGCGTGGCGGTCAGGAGGTACCCGTTGAGGCACAAAGGTCAGAAGGTGAACTTGCCGCTGAGCTGGATAACGCGTGCCGCTGACGAACTGGTAATACGGCCCGCGACGTTCGGCGCGTCGTCAACGCCATTGTCAATCGACGATCCGCCGCCGGAGCCACCTGTCGCATATCCGCCGGTATCGATGTCGTACTGGTGATGGTTAAACGTGTTGAAGGTGTCGAAGCGCAGATTGAAGTTCGCGCGCTCAGTGATCGGGAAGGCCTTTGTCAGACCCATATCCCAGTTGTTGATTCCGGGCTGACGCAGGTTGTTGCGCGGCGCAATACCATTACCTTCAGTGCCGTAGGTTCCGGCAAGGGGCTGGGAGTAGCACGACATGTTAATCCGCTGGAATTTCTCGGTGAGGTTCGCGTGCGGATCGCAGCCAGCTACGATATTTGCTCGTTCCGCCGGGGTGTTGTTCAATCCGTCGATGTCGTTCGCAGTGATGTCGAAGGGGAAGCCGGCCTGGAAGGTTGTAATCCCGCTCAGCTGCCAGCCGCCTACGGCCAGATCTGCCGCCCGGCCGATGCCACTCGCAATCTTTTTCCCGCGGCCGAAGGGCAGGTTGTAAATGTAGCTCGCGACAAAACGCTGATTGACGTCAAAGTCGGACAAACCATAATCCCACTCCGGATGGTGATTATCCTCAAATCCCTGATAACCAGCTCCGCTCGCCCCTACACCGGCGGCCGCCGACTTGTCGTCCTTGCTCTGCGCCCAGGTGTAGATTGCAGTCACCGCCAGGTCGTGCGCGCGATGCGTCAGGTTGACGTTCATGGCGTTGTAGTGTGAGTAACCATGAAAATCGCTATCGATGTAATCACCGGTGAAGTTCGGATAAGGAAGCCGGGCAGAGGCCGGACAGTCACCGAGAGTCGGGCTCGTTTGACAAGTTGCGACGTCAGCCGCCGGCAGATCGTTGGGCTGCGCGATATTGCGCCGGTCCAGCAGGTGGACGGCGTGTGTGCCGATATAGTTCACTTCCAGCGTCGTGTTGTTGGTCAACTGGCGTTCCGCCGATCCCGTCCACGACTGAACATAAGGATCGAGAGGATTCTCCGATTCGATGACGGCGACGAACGACAGGGTGGATATCGGAAAGGGTCCCAGGGTTCCATAGGCCGGGAACATCTGGTTGCCAAATTTAGGCAGGCTCGAATTAACGGTCGGGTTCTCTGTCAGCCGGATGCTGTACGGGTAGATATCGGCGGAGTCGTCGATCTCCCGGCCCTCAAAGGAGTCGAAGAAGATGCCGTACCCACCACGAACCACGGTTTTATCCGTCAGCCGATAGTCCACTCCGAAGCGGGGAGCAAAGGGTGTCTTCAGGCCCGGATGCGGAACCGAACCGCAATAGCGCAGCACGGGGTCAGTCGCCGTGCCACCGGGAGCGACACCATCGGTCGATAGCTGTGGATCCGCATAGCAAAGACCGCCATTAGGATTCTTAGTATCAAGCCAGAAGAAGTGATTGTGCGCCTCGTAGGCTGCAGCGCGATAATCCCAGCGCAGGCCGATATTCACCGTTAGCTTCTGCGTGGCCTTCCAGTTGTCTTCCGCATAGGGCGCGAAATAACTGAAGACATGGTCCTGGGAATTTCCAGCGTAAGTAGTGGGGCTGAGCGGTCCCGGGAAAAATCCGGAAACCGTGGAGTAGTAACCCAACAGCATATCGGCGATGGCATTGCCGGTGCCGCACAGGCCGGTTGCATTCGGACAGTTCGTGCCGTTGTTCGTAATCGTGGTCGGGGAGAAGCTCCAGTCGCCGTAGAAATCATCGTCGAGGTTGCGGACCAGATGCCAGTGACGATAATCGATTCCGAATCCGAGACTGTGCTTGCCGTGAACGGTGGTAAAGGCGTCGGCGAACTCCCACGCCGGGTTATCCGACCCGGTATAAGCGTTGCCCGACCCACCCTGATTCTGGAATTGCGACATGGAGAGTCCAGGCCAGCTCTGTTGCAGCGCCGTGAAGTGAGTGAAAACGCCGGTCTCTCCCAGGGCGGTTACTGCCGCAGCCGGTGGTGCGGGAGCACCCTCTGGCGCCTGGGCGTCGAGATACCCGAAGCGGAAGTTATTCACATTCGACGCACCGAAGTTGATGGTATGGGAGACTTCCCAGTTCTTTTGCGTTTCGTATTGAGTTTCTATGCCGTAAACCAAATTGGAGCTGTTATAAAGTGAGCCGTTCTGATAGGTCGAGTAGGTACCGCGACCGAAGATCGACCCTAGTTTTCCCAGGTTTTGGTCGATTCGATAGGTCTGCTGATTGGTCGTCAGAGGCGTTCCGTAGTTTGCGATGTAGTTCGTAACGCCCTCGCCCTGATTGGCCAGTGTCGGGGTGGGGAAATAGTTGTACTTCAGGGCCACCAGCGCCAGCCGATTCGTAATCTCGGTGGATGGGATCTGGTTACTCGGAAACGCTGCACCCGTGGTCGGATCTACCGGCATGCAGTTCTGGCTTTTGGCGAGCAGCGCGGCACAGGCCGCCGTCCCGTAAAGGGGCAGTGGCGCTCCGCTCGAGGTCGTCTCATTGTTAAAGTTCCCGCTCAGCGCCGCTGGATTCGGAACCTGATCATAGAGCTTGCCGCCATTAATGATCCGCCAGCCCTCATAGTTTGCCATCCAGAAGGTGCGGTTGTGGCCGTTGTAGATCTTCGGGATATAAACCGGGCCATCCGCCACGAAACCGAACTGGTTCTGGCGCAGGACCGGATTGGTAGTCGGGACCCCTAAGTTATAGTCGGTCGCCGTTGGGAACGGAGACGCGTCATAGGCGTTGTTCCGGTTAAACTCAAAAACCGACCCATGCAGGGAATTGGTACCACCGCGGCTGACGATGTTCACCTGGCTGGCGCTGAATCCATATTCCGCCGAATAGGTGCCGCTCTCGACTTTGAACTCCTGAATCGCATCCTGGGACAGGATCACGGCCGGCGTCACCAGCGCCTGATCGGTGTTCACCAGCCCGTCCAGCGTGTAGTTGTTCCCTTCCGGCCGGCCACCGTTGACGCTCACCGCGTTGCCCTCGCCCTGGCGCATCGTACCCTGCTCGCCGCCGACGGTTACCGCTCCTGCACCCACCAGCAACAACTCCATGAAGTTGCGGCCGTTCAGTGGCAGCTGTTCCACCTGCTGGCCGCTCATCAACTGCGATAATGCGGCGCTGTCTGTATCCAGGCTCACCGCCTGAGCTGTCACCGAGAGCGTTTGGGTAACCGCCCCCGGCTTCAGGGTGATGTTGACGCGCAGGCTCTGGTCCACTGTCAGCGTCAGGCCGGTCGTAATCGACTTCTGAAATCCCTGGATCTCCGCCGTGACCGAATAGCTGCCGGGGATCAGAGCGGGCGCCAGATAGTCGCCTGCAGAACTGGTGGTCGTCACGAAGGGCACATTCGTGGAGGTGTTGGTCACCGTCACCCTGACGTTGGGGATGACCGCCCCCGTACTGTCCGTTACCGTACCGAGGATCGTTCCCGTCGCTCCTGCCTGTCCGAACATCCAGTTCGGTGCACACAGCAGGAAGAATAGCCCCAGGCTGATTCGCAGTGGTCGCATAACCGGTCTCCTGTCCGAAGGTTTACTGCAGGTTCATCGCAGGACAAACGTTGGGGAAATGGGGTTACTCGTTTGTCCGTTTTTTTAATTCGCCGGAACAGTACGCGCACAACTTTACAGATGTCAAGAGGAACTTTGTTTCTCATTTGAAACAGAAGCCGGCGAAAACGCACTTTTGTTGGTGACGCGGATCAATGGCGAGAAAGACATTTGCTGGAACGTTTTAGTTGGGGAAAATCGACGCTCCAGGCGGCTCCAGGGAACACCACTCGAAGGTTTCATCCTCAAGCCACCGCTTCAGATCGGGAACGCAGGAGGACGGAGCGAGGATATTTTCTGGAACTGCGGACGTTCGGTCAGACGATGTCAGGCATAGGTGGAGAGCTGAGCAGCATTTCGCATCCCTCGTTCCTGGGAAATGCGTTCGACATAACCGCTCTCCCGCAACGCCCGGAGGGGATTAGGCGGCAATGCCCGGCTCACTCGCCACTGTTCGAGGCTTGGTCTGACGTCAGTCCAGAAAGCAGTGCGCAGGCACTCCTCGGCCTCCACAATTTTGCCAGCCGCCTGCAATTCTGCGAGCTGTTCGCGATCGACCAGAGCCGCCTTGAGAAACAGTTCCTGGGCAATCATCACCGTCTGGACCATAGCTTCCATCTTGCCTTTAACGTTATGGCTTTGGTCGATCATGAAAGCGATGTCTGCGGTCACTGCAAGATCGGGTTCGCACAGAATCTCGTGGAAGATGCGGAAGACCTGGTAAGGATCGAGGGATCCGATGACCAGGTCGTCGTCGGCATAGCGGCGATCGTTAAAGTGGAAGCCCCCGAGGAGTCGAAGGTGGAGCAGCCACGCCACGATTTGCTCGATGTTCTGCGACTGGTAGTGGTGTCCGGTGTCAACAAGAACGCGCGCCTGCGGGCCGGCGATTCGGGCAAGGTGCACTGCCATTCCCCAATCCGCAATGTCGGTGTGATAGAACGCGGGCTCAAACGGTTTGTACTCCACCAGCAACCGCTGATCTTCCCGCATTCGGTCGTGAGTCAGAATCAGAGCTTCTTCCATCCAGACGATGCGTTTGCGAATACTCTGAGAGCCGGGATAATTCGATCCATCCGCTAACCAGAGTGAAATGTCGGTAGAGCCCAGGGCTTTGGCAATTTCTACCGAATCAATCAAATGATCGATCGCCATTTGCCGAATGGCCGCATCGGGATTGCAGATCGATCCGAGCTTGTATTCCTGATTCTGAAACAGATTGGGATTGATGGAACCGGCGCGAATGCCATATTGAGCTTCCAGTCGCCGGACCTCAGGCACATCCGCGGTGCCATTCGGCAGATCCCACAAGACATGCAGCGCGATGCGCGGCGTGACACCGGTCAGGGCGTGGACCTCGGATGCATCGGCAAATTTCTCACGAAGAGTGGCAGCAGCGCCAGGCTGAAGAAACTTGCCGAAACGGGTGCCAGTATTGGCAAAGCCCCATGACGGAATCTCGATTTGTAAGCTTTCGAGATTCCTGGCGGCCTGATCGGGAATACCGGACCAATCCATGGATAACCTCAGAGCGTTGAACAACACAAGAGTCTAGCCGCAATCCAGGCGGGATTTCAATAGAAATTCTGTTTCGCAGTCAAAACACGGTCGCTCCGATGCCTCCGCCAGAAAACCATGTGACTCGGGCAGGCAGCTTACCAGGGCATATGCCTATTGAAATCGTTGTCCTATTGATCCGCATGTGTCATGCTGAATTTCGCGTGATTGCAATGACAAGTTTGCACTTTCTCGAGGACCTTTGGGACAACAAAGTAACTGCGGGACTGGATAAACCCGATCTCCTGAGCTATCACTCGACCCTCCCTGGGCGCTCATCTGCGGACCCGGCGGCTGTGGTAAAAGGTTCAACAATGTTTCCGCGCGATCGAGTGATTACGTCACTCAGGAAATACGGTACGACCACAGGCCATCTTTTCTCAATCGATGGTGGTCTGCCAGAGGCCTTCTTGCGGTGAAGCCTCTGGCTCTGGTCGCCATCGATCTGGGCGCCGAGAGCTGTCGCGTTTCCCTTCTCCGCTGGACAAACGGCAGCGCTCAAGCGTCGGACGACCCCACCATCACCATCGTCCACCGCTTCCCTAATTCTCCATGGGACCAGGGAACCTCCGGCTTCCGATGGAACCTGAGTCTCATTTGCCAGGAACTGGAAACGGGCTTGCGCCTTTGCGCAGATCGGGCCCCCGGGGGCATTGCCAGCATCGGGGTAACCGGATGGGGTGTCGATTACGTTCGCCTGGGTTCTGACGGCCGACCACTCGCTTTGCCGTTTTGTTATCGCGACCCGCGCAATGCGGCGGCTCTGGAAGTCGTACACTCCATCATTCCCGCCGCACAGCTCTTCGCAAAAACCGGTGTGCAGATTCAGCCCATCAATACGGTGTATCAGCTCTACGCCGATAAGCTCGCGGGCGCGCCGGCCGCACCCTGGGGGATGCTGCCGGAGTACATACTCCACTGGCTCGGGGCGCCGCGCATCGCGGAATATACCAACGCTACCCATACGGCGCTCATCGATCCCACTACCCGGTCGTGGTCCCCCGAGCTGTTTTCCCTGCTTGGACTCGACCTTGCCTCCGCGCCTCCGCTTGTTCCCACCGGCGCTGCTCTCGGACCGCTTCGCGCGGATTTGCGCAGCCTTCCCGCATTTGCTCACACCCAACTGATCGCACCCGCCTGTCACGACACTGCGTCTGCCATCGCCGGCATTCCGCACCCCGCCGGCAACTGGGCCTACATCAGCTCGGGCACCTGGTCTCTGGTTGGGACGGTGCTTTCTGTCAGCCATCGCACGCCCGAGGCTTTCGTCTCGGATTTCACCAATTTGGGAGCCGCCGGTGGTGGCGTGCTTTTCCATCGAGGCCTTTCGGGTATGTGGCTTCTGAGGCAGTGCCTCAACAGCCTCGATGCGAGTCAGAGGTGGCAACTGCCGAATCTTATCGCGGCTGCACAGGAACTGCCCGCTCCCGATGCTGTTCTCGATCTCGATGATCCGACCTTTCTCTCGCCTGGCGAAATGCCCTCTCGCATCAACGCCCAGCGTGTCCGTCGCGGACTGGCTCCGCTGGCCGAGAACAGTTCCGCGTTACCGCACTACGCGAATCTCATCTTCCACAGCCTGGCGTCGAGCTACAGAGTCACAATCGACAGAATTGCCGATCTGACGGGACTCAAACCTCAGTCCATTTGTGTGGTTGGAGGGGGAAGCCGCAACGAATATCTCAATGCGCTGACGAGAAGTATGACGGGCCTCCCGGTCGAACGTTGTTCGGTGGAAAGTTCAACCCTCGGCAACCTGGCGGTTCAATGGGCACGGCTCAATCAGGAGACCGATGTCGTATCCGCGGCGGATATCGCCGATCGAGCCGGGGATCTGGCCCGAGTGCAGCTTTTTGCCGACGAGAAGAGTTCGAACTAGCTGCAGAATCGCAGCCGGGGAGGTGCTCATTCCCATCCCAGCTGACGCAGAAAGCGGCGGTCAGCCTCGCTCAGGTCGGCGCCGGCGAGCAGGTCAGGCCGGTTGCGGAGGGTCTTTCTGAGGGCCTGCTCGCGGCGCCACTGGCGAATGGCTGCGTGATCGCCATGGGTAAGAACGTCGGGCACGGCCAATCCGCGAAATTCGGCGGGGCGGGTGTAATGGGGATAGTCGAGGAGGCCACCCGAGCCGTGGGTGGATTGAGGCGGCGCCTGCGGGTCGACGGGCGCACAGACGCCTCCCAATAGGGCCGGCCCGAAGCTCTCGAACTCGCTCGAGGCCTCGTTGCCGAGGACGCCGGGCAGCAGGCGGGCCGTCGCGTCTACGACGATGGCCGCGGCCAGCTCGCCGCCGGAAAGCACGTAATCGCCGATCGAAAGCTCCTGATCGCAGAGCAGTTCGCTGACCCGCTCGTCAACGCCCTCGTAGCGGCCGCAGACGAGTACCAGCCGGTCGAGGCGGGCCAGCTCCCGGGCGGTGGCCTGGGTGAAGCGGGCACCCTGGGCGGAAAGCAGGACGACGCGGACCTGGGCAGGGTTGCGGTCGGCTTTGGAGGGGATTCCGAGGGATTCGATGGCCTCGGTGAGGGGTTCCGGCTTCAAAACCATGCCTTCGCCACCCCCAAAAGGCCGGTCGTCGACGGTCCGGTGCCGGTCGTGGGCAAAATTGCGCAGGTCGTGGATGGTAACCTCCACCCGTCCGCCGGCAATCGCCCGCCCCAACACCCCGTGGCTGAGGATGTTCGAGAAAAATTCCGGAAAGATGGTTACCAGATCGAAGCGCATGACCCCAGAACAGCGCGTGGCTGCATCTGATTCTTTCATGCCGTGGCGCCGTTGCCTGCGATGGGCGCGCCCCGGTTGCGTTGGCAATGGCACAGGGTGTTGCTATAATCCGCGCGCGGGAGTTTTGCAGTTTTTCTGGCATACTCATACAGCGGTCGAAACTGAAGGCGGAGCCGGAGGGCGAGAATGCAGGACGAATACAAGCTTTATGCAAGCGCTGACGGAGAATTTGAACCGGAAGCTGACGACATGGAAGAGCTGGAAGGCGGCTTCGGGGACGACGAGGAAGAGGAGGAGATCTCCACTACCGTTTCCTCCGACGACGACGAACTGGGCGAGGAGGACGAGGTGATCGGCGTGGTGGTATCGGAGCCGGTTTCGTCACCGCCGAAGAAAGCAGCTGCGCCGAAGAAGGCAGCGAAGAAAGCCCCGGCCAAAAAGGCAGCCCCGAAGGCTCCGGCAAAGAAGGCGGCCGCCAAACCTCCGGCAAAGAAAGCCGCGAAAAAGGCTCCGGCAAAGAAGGCTGCCAAAAAGGCTCCAGCGAAGAAAGCGGCGAAGAAGTCCGCAAAGAAGGCAGCGAAGAAGGCTCCTGCAAAGAAGGCAGCGAAGAAGAGCGCGAAGAAAGCTGCGAAGAAGACGGCAAAGAAGAAGGGCCGCCGCTAGTCGCGCCTGCAGTCGGAACAGAGGGGCCGCTCCTGGAGAGCGGCCCTTCGTTCTTGCGGCGGCTTTAAGGCAGGGTCCAGCCGTTGGTCAGATCGGAGTTTTTCAGGACGTTGAAGTCGTAGCTTTCGTTGTCGATTTCGCTGCCCAGCTCGAACAGGCCGCAGGGAGTGGGGATGGGCGGCGTCACCAGCGGCAACGAGGGCGGATTGTAGTTCGGGCTCTTGAAGTTGAGGGCGTTCGCCAGGTTGGCAATCTCGTTCGATGCGTCGCGCGCGGTGAGCGGCGGCAGGTTGTAGCGCCATTCGATGAGCTTGAGCACCGAGGTATGGTCATAGAGGCCTGAATCGATGCGCGGGGTGGCCGCATTGCCCTGGCTCCACGGCGAGATGACCAGCGTGGGAACGCGGCAGCCGAGGAGAGCCTTGCCGTCCACCAGGTCGGTATCGAGGTCGTTGGGGGCGATGACACGCGGCGGCACGATGGTGTCGTAGAATCCGCCCCACTCGTCACGATTGATGATGAGCACGGTATTTTTCCAGCCGGGTCCGCTGGTGACGGCTTTGTAAACCTGGCTGAGGAATGCCTCGCCGGCTTCGATATTGGCATGAGGGTGATCGTCGTTGCCCTCGCCGTCGTCGAGGATGGTGAATTTGGGGTCGAGCATGGAGACGGCGGGCAGATTGCCGGAGGCTGCGTCGAGGAGGAACTGCTCGTAGAGCGCCGCGATGCCGAGATACTTCACGCCCCACAGCGCCAGGAACGGCACGTTCGAGTAGTAGTACTTGTTGCTGATCCCGGCAGCCGCCAGATTATCCCAGATGGTGGGCAGCGTGGAGATGTCGTAGGTGTTGGAGAGCCGGTCGGTCTGTGCCGCATGCTGGAAGACGCGATTAGGAAACGTCGAGGAGAGGATCGAGGGGAAGTAGTTGTCGAGGGTGGTGAAGTTGCGTGCCGCTGCGCTGAAGAAGGGCAGGTCGGCTTCCTCGTAGTAACCGATGCAGAAGACGTCGTTGGTGGTGGTCTGCAGCCAGCCATTCATCTTGCCGTTGTTGTACTCGCTGCGGCCGCCGGCATAGGAATGGTCGGGGTCGGGATGGGAGCAGCCGACGTCGTCGATGAGATGCCAGGTGGAATGCGCTTCGCCCTGGCTATCGAGGTAGGTGAGGCCGGCCTGCTTGCCGCGGGAGCCAGGCAGCCAGCCGAGGAAGTGGTCAAAACTGCGATTTTCCATCATGACGACGACGATGTGCTCGATCTGAGAAGCGGTTGGCGATGGCAGCTCCTGCGCATCGGCAGGGCTGGTGGCGGCCGGCACCGCGGCGAGTGCTGCTGCGGAAGCCGCGGCGTTACGAAGAAATTCTCTGCGATTGATGCCCACGCTTTTTCTCCTTCCTGGGGGGGAGTGCGTAGACGTAGATGCGGCGGATGTTGAAAGCCAGGTAAACGGGAGGTGAATTTGGAGGGGCTCGAAGTTCGAGCGCCGAGGGCTCTATGGACGGTTGCCCGTTTCCCGTTTTTCTTCTTCGGTCATGGGCGCGTTGATTTCGGCGAGGCCTTCGGGTAGGCGCATCTCGACGCGGCTGTTCCCGGTATCGATCCGGACCAGATACTCGCGGACGAAGGGAATGAGCAGGTTTTCTCCGCGCTTTGCGGCGGTTTTGCTGCGCACCACGAGGAGATCGGCATTGGATGAATTGCGGTCGACGTCTGCGATCTCGCCCAGGTCGGCGCCATCCCGATTCAGATCGATGAGGCGGCAGCCGATAAGATCGCTCAGGTAAACGGAGCCTGGCTCGAGGGGCGCTCGCTCGGCGGCAGGGATGGCAACTGCGAACCCGCGCAGAGCTTCGGCGTCGTTGATGGTCTCTACGCCGCGGAACTTCAGGACGATGCGGCTCCGGAGGAACCAGAAATTCTCCAGGTCTATTTCCCTGGGGCGCGAGCCGAGGCGCTCAGGGGGGATCAGGAAAAGGCGGGTACGCTGGTGGAACTTCTCCGGGAAGTCCGTGAGAATTTCGGCGACCAGTTCGCCGCGGCGGCCGTGGGGACGAACCAGCCTGGCCACGAGCACCCAGGCAGGCGCGGGTCGCGGGGCCTCAGCCTTTCCGGAGCTCGGAAGAGCCTCTTGCGTGCCTGAGATGGTTGAACGCGGGGACACCATTGCTGCCGGCTCCGGCTACTCTTCGCCGGCGGGCGCTCCCAGGTGGTCCTCTTCGAGAATGTCGAGGGTGTAGCGATGATGGTGCTTCATGCTGACAGCGCCAAGGATCGTTCGCACCGAGCGCGCGGTGCGACCCTGCTTCCCGATCACCTTGCCCACGTCTGTGGGCGCAACCCGGAGCCGCAACACCGTACTCTCTTCTCGTTCCACAGCCTCAACGATTACTGCCTCAGGAACATCCACCAACGCTCGTGCAATCTGGGTAACCAATTCCCGCATGTCATCGGGTTTATCTGTCGTCGTCATCCTGCCCCCCAAGTGGGAAGACACACTTCATTCGTCTTCCGGGGCTATCGCGGATACTACCGTAAGGCTGCAACGGACAAAAGAACAATCCGCAGACTTTCTCACCCCGGAGATGCAAAAGTAACGTTGTTGGGAGGTATCTGGAGCAGCGAGCAGGCGAACCCTCCGAAAAATGCCCGGGCCTCAGGCGGCCGTTGAAGAATCCGCCTTAGCTGCCGCGTTCGTTTCCGATACGGCGGGCTGACCCGATGGCACAGAACCCTTGCTGAGCAGTTTGGCCACCCTGTCCGATGGCTGAGCTCCCTTGCTCTTCCAGTACGCGATGCGTTCCTGTTTCAGATCGACGGACGCCGGGCTGGTTCGGGGATTGTAGGTACCCACCACTTCCACCGAACGCCCGTTGCGGGCGCGATCCTTCTCAATCACAACAACGCGGTAATAAGGCTGTTTGCGCGCGCCAAAGCGCGCCAGGCGAATCATCAGCACAATTCAACTGTCCTTTCAGTAAGTCGCGATCCCGGGTCTTGGCACCGACGTCCACAAAAAGCCAATCCTCGATCCACTCCCTAATATATCAGGCACATCGGGAACTTCGGCGGCCGGTGTGGGTGGCCTGACCACCACCAGCGAACGTTTGTTCCAAAACGAGACAGCCTGGGATCCCGCTTGCAGTTACTTTCCCGCAGACTGTGAATTCAGGGCCGGCGAGGCTCGCTCGCCCCGCTCCACCGATTGACGAAAGTAGTCAAGGCAGAGCTTCAGCCCAGTGCGCAAGTCGACCTTCGGCTCCCAACCCAGCAGTTGTTTGGCTTTTGTAATGTCGGGTTGGCGCTGGACGGGGTCGTCAACCGGAAGAGGCTCAAAACGGATTTTGCTGGATGAACCCGTCACTTCCAGAATCTCGCGTGCGCACTCGAGGATCGTCCACTCCACGGGATTGCCGATGTTCACGGGCAAATGCTCATTCGAGCGCGAAAGCCGAAGGATGCCTTCGATCTCATCGGAGACGTAACAGAAGCTGCGGGTTTGCATTCCGTCGCCGTAGATGGTGAGGTCTTCGCTATGCAGGGCCTGGGTCATCAGATTGGAGATGACGCGTCCGTCGCTGCTTTGCAGTCGTGGACCATAGGTATTGAAGATGCGAACCAGCCGCGTGTCCACGCCGTGATAGCGGTGGTAGGCCGTCACCAGCGCTTCGGAAAAACGCTTGGCCTCGTCGTACACCGAGCGCGGCCCCACCGGGTTCACATGCCCCCAATAGCTTTCTGGCTGCGGATGCACGGTGGGGTCGCCGTAGCACTCCGAGGTGGACGCGTGCAGAAACCGCGCATGGTATTTTCTGGCGATCTCGAGTGCATGACGGGTGCCTTCCGACCCGACGCGGAGAGTCTCAATGCCAATGCGCATGTAGTCGACAGGACTGGCCGGAGACGCGAAATTAAAAACATAGCCGACGGGACCGACGTCGAAGGGGTCGGAGATGTCCTGCTCGACGAGTTCGAACCGCGGCTCGCTGTTCAGGTGTTCGACGTTGGCCGGCCTCCCGGTGCAGAAATTATCAACGCCGACGACGCTGTGCCCTTCGGCCAGGAGCGCGTCGCAGAGATGCGAACCGAGAAAGCCCGCGGCACCAGTGACAAGGATACGAGAGGGCAGAGAAGTGGTTTGGCCCAATTAATCAGCACCGCCTTCACTCATTCAGTTTCCTTTGGGGTTGTACCCGCATTTGATTCTAGTTGAAATTGAAGCAAAACCCGACTAGCCGGTCACGCTACGACATCCGAGAAGCCACAAAGAGCAGATTCTGTGAAAGGATGGCGCCAGATTTTGCCGTTTCTGCAGTGAAAAGCAGGCGAAAGGGCGCCGTTCCGGCCTCCCAAATCACTCGGCGGACTAGACTCTTAGCGCCGTGAACAATCGGTTTATCCTCATAACATTTGATCGAGCCAAACTCGAGGGCACCGAACATCTGGCGGATGGAAGAGGCCGTAAAGCACTGCTCATGCGTCAGGTCGCCATAACGGATTCCCGCGCCAAAAATTCCTTCGGCATTTGGCACATGGCCAATGCAGGTGCCTCCCACCGCGAGAACGCGTCTTGCCTCGGCGAGCAAATCGAAGGCCTCCTGACGCGTGAGGTGTTCCAGTATGTCGAAGAAAGCAATCACGTCTACGCTGCTTGATTGAAAACCACGCAGACAATCCTCGGCGTCTCCAAGTTCAACGCCAATTATGCCAAGCCGACGGGCAAGCTCGACCTGCTCCGCAGAAGCATCCACACCGCGAATGTCCGAGTAGCCTTGCTTATGAAGGAAATGCAACAGAGCACCGTGCCCGCATCCGATATCCAGAATTCGCGTTTCCCGGTCTTTCGGAAAATGGGAGCTAATGATTGATTCGAAGAAGTGTTGACGTGCCCGCAGTTGTTCCTGCGCCGACTCGCCGACCCGCCGAATCTGGCCACTTGAAACATAAGAATTGTAAAGAAAACTCTTCCAGTCGCTCAAAACGACCCCTTCCATCCTTCCTCAGGTCATCAAATTGTCGTGCGGCCTCTTGGATCTCGCCCTGTACGGCCTCGCACGACTTCGACCTGCTGCTATCCTAACTTCTGCGACAAGTATTTCTCAACTCTTGACCTTTCAGGTCCACTGCAAACCCGATCGCAGTATGCGAGGACAAAACAAACCTGGAGATCATTTGAGCCACCTTCTAAGGCACCGCATCCTTGTTGTCTCCGACCTGGGTCCTGGACAAACTACTGGTTATCGCCTCAGGAGCCTCCGCCGCCTCGGTCAGGAGGTCATTCCTTTTGACTTGTCTTCCTACCAGCCTCGCAACCGGATTCTCGCAGCGGCCAGATATCGATTGCCAATCGGCCCATTGATTAGCGGAATCAACCGTGATCTCCTCCAATCCGTTCGGCAGCACAAACCGGAAGTTGTGTGGTTTGACAAGCCAATCTATTTCACCAGCAAGACAATTCTAAGCATTAAGGAAACCGGCGCGCAGACGGTTTGCTATAACCAGGACAATCCCTTTGGCCCCAGAAAGGACGGATGCTGGCGCCAGTTTTACAAGGTGTTTCGTTTGTTCGATCTCCACTGCCTGCTTCGCACCGCAGACATTCCGAGGTACACGGCCTGGGGCCTCCCCTGGATCAAAGCCCTCTTCAGCTTCGAACCGACAATTCACTTTCCCCCGCCCGAGGGCTGGTCCGACGAGCAGAGGACGCGAGCAGTCTCTTATATAGGCAGCCCCTATGAAGAGCGCCCGCAATTTCTTCAGCAATTAGCTGAAATGCAAGGTATCGGGTTGTCTATTTCCGGACCGCGCTGGCGACGTTTCCTCCCGCCCGAAGCCTATAAACACCTGGTAACTGATGACTATCTCCGCGATTCCGACTACCGTCAGGCGATCTGGAGATCGCATATTAATCTAAGCTTCGTAACCCATCTTAATGAAGACGACCTTGGCCATAAGAGCGTCGAAATCGCTGCCTGCCGGGGTTTCCTGCTTGCCGAACGGACTGAGGGTCACAAGGCGCTTTTCGAGGAGGATCGGGAGGCGGTTTTCTTTTCATCGGTTGAGGAATGCGCGGATAAATGCCGATTCTATTTAAATCGACCCGACCTACGAGAAGAGATCGCGCAGCGGGGACAACAGCGCGCTGTGCAGTCCGGCTATGACAATGATACGCAG
>CAVWJR010000008.1:0-30664 GCA_963755485.1 uncultured Acidobacteriaceae bacterium
GCGCCGGATATTCGCCCAGCGGAATCTTCCACAAATACTCTCCCGTGTTCAGGTCGATCGCGCTCAGCGTCCCCCAAGGCGGCGTAATTGCCGGATAGCCGTCAGGATCGAGGAATTTTCGGTACCCCGTAAAGGCGTATTCGAGGTTCGCCCCGCCCGCCATCTTCCATCCGGGCACATGCTCTGCAGTCTCCGACGCCGCTCCCCGGTCCGCCGACTTCAGATACTCGATCAGCTCCGCGATCTTCGCCCCATCCACGTTGGGCAGCGCCATCATCCGTCCGCGCCCGTGCATCACCATGTCGGCGATCTGCGCGTCCGTCATCCGTTGCGTCACGTCCAGCAGCGACGGAAACTCCGGCGGCGCTCCGGCGCGATTCGGCCCATGGCACATGGCGCATGCTCCTGATAGACCTGCGCGCCCGCGCTGCACCTTGCCCCCGCCGGAATCAGCCCGCCCATCCACGCCATCTCCGTTCGCATTTACATACAGCACGCCCGTCGCCGGATCAATCGCCGGACCGCCCCACTCCGCGCCGCCGTCGAACCCGGAAAAACCACCGTCTGTCGATCTACTCCCAACGGAACAAACTGCCCGTCGCTACGAAACGTCTTAAACTTCTCAACCGCCCAGGCATGCGCCGCCGGCGTGCGCGTGTCAGCATCTCCTCCGTCAGCCGCTGCCGCGCAAACGGCTCCGGCGCAGTCGGGCTTGGGCTGCGTCGGCGCGGCACTTCGCCCGGCACGTCGCTCGCCGGGTAAGGCAGCTCGTGAATCGGAAACAGCGGCTTCCCGTGACGCGGTCAAAAACGTAAACCACGCCCTGCTTCGTCGTCTGCGCCACCGCGTCCACGCGCTTCCCGTCGCGATTCACGGTCACCAGTGCTGGCGGCGAAGGAAAATCGCGATCCCAGATGTCGTGATGCACTCCCTGGAAATGCCACAGCCGCTTCCCCGTCGCCGCGTCGAGCGCCAGCAGCGTGTCGGCAAACAAATCGTTGCCCATCCGGTCGCCACCGTAAAAATCAAACACCGCGCTCCCCGTCGGCACAAACACAATGCCGCGCTCCGCGTCGAGCGTCATCCCCGCCCAGTTGTTCGCCGCGCCCGCATCTTTCCACGCATCTGGCGGCCACGTCTCGTACCCAAACTCGCCGGGATGCGGAATCGTGTGGAAACGCCAACGCAGCGCGCCCGTCCGCACGTCAAACGCGCGAATGTCCCCCGGCGGCGCCGGATGCGTCTCCGGATTCCGTCCGCCCACGATGATCAGGTCCTTGTAGATCAGCCCCGGCGTCGTCAGCGCAATCGACTGCTCCTTGTAATCCGCGCCCTCACGCAGACCCATGCGCAGATCGATCCGGCCATCCTCCCCGAAACCAGCAACCGGTTTCCCCGTCCCTGGATCGAGCGCGTACAGATAATTCAGCACGCCAGCAAAAATGCGCCCACTCGTACCGTCGCTCCAGTACGTCAGCCCGCGCGAAGGCTGCGTTGCCCCGCCAATCGTCTTGTCGTGGTTATCGACCGTCGAATCGAAGGTCCACAGCAGCTTCCCATTCGCCGCGTCCAGCGCAATCACCTTCCCGAACGGCGTGACCGCATACATCACCCGCCCCACGATCAGCGGATTCGTCTCCAGATTCCCCTTCTCACCCGTGTCGAACTGCCACGCGACTTTCAACTGCGCAACGTTGCCGCGATTGATCTCGTTCAGCGGCGAATAGTGGTCGCCGTCCACGCTCCCGTTGTACGCAGGCCAGTCGACGTCGTGCTGCGCCGTGCCGGCAGCAGCCTGTTTTGCAATCGCTGAAGAATGCTGAGCGGCGCCCATCGCCGCCATCAGCAACACGGTACTGCAGACACTAACAACCCAATAAGAACGACTCAAGAATGCTTCTCCCCGCGCCTGAAATCGAATGGTATGATCCGGCCATGTTTACCAGAGGCAGGCGTCGTTTTGCCAGCGTTCTTCTGGCCACAGCCGCCCTGGCCTCCTTCCCGCAAGCGGCTCGCGCCGACGCCGGCATCCCCATGCTGCCGGTCACCTGGCCGACCATGCTCTTCTTCCTCTTCCTGGTCATCGTCATCGAATCCATTTATCTGCTTTCCCGCCTGAAGACGCGCATACGCCGCACCCTCATCGCCGTCATCTGCGTCAACACTGCCGCTATGGGTCTCGGCTTTCCCCTGGCATGGCTCATCTATACCATTCTCGACTCGTGGGCCGAGTTTCCTGGCGGTCATTCCGGCGCTTTCAGCGACATGCAGTTCGTTCCTTTGTGGGTCTGCACCAAAATGTTTCCGGACATGGCCGGTACCCACGCAGAAATCTGGGCGATCCTGGCGATCTTCCTCACTCTGCTCGTCCCCTCCTACCTCTTCACGCGCATTCTTAAATCGTGGGTCTTTGACTGGTACGACCTGCTCCGCTATCAGGGTGACATCAAGCCAGCCATTCTCGTGGCCAATCGCTTGTCCTATCTCCTGCTCGCCCTTACCGGCTGCATGCTCCTGTTCCGAACCTTTCACGGCTGAACCGAACCTTCCTCGTCGTTCCCTCAAGCGCCGCGAGCAACGGTCCATTCTGCACTCCCGGCGCAAGCCGTTCGCGTTCTTTACAATCTCCTACGGCATGCCAATCAAAACCATCATCGAGCCGTTCCGCATCAAGAGCGTCGAGCCCCTGCGCTGGACCACCCGCGAACAACGCGAAAATCTTCTCCGCGCCGCGCACTACAACATGTTCCTCCTCCCTGCCGACGACGTCCTCATTGACCTGCTCACCGACTCCGGCACCGGCGCCATGTCCACCCATCAATGGGCCGCCATTATGGAAGGCGACGAGAGTTACGCCGGTAGCCGCAGCTTCGACCGCTTCCGCAACTCCATTCAGGACATCTTCGGTTACAAACACGTCATTCCCACGCATCAGGGTCGCGCAGCCGAGCGCATCTTGTTCGGCGTCCTCTGTAAAAAGGGCGACGTCGTCCCCAACAACACCCATTTCGATACCACTCGCGCCAATGTCGAATTCACCGGCGCCCTAGCTGTCGATCTGCTCACCGAAGCTGGACGCCAACCCTCCGTCTCCGCGCCTTTCAAGGGCAACATGGACGTCGCCGCTCTCGAAGCCCTCATCGCAAAACACGGCCGCGAGCGAATCCCATGTGTGATGCTCACGGTTACAAATAATTCCGGCGGCGGCCAGCCCGTTTCCATGGAAAACGTCCGCCAGGTCAGTTCCATCTGCCGCCATCACGGCATCCCGCTTTACTTCGACGCCTGCCGCTTTGCCGAGAACGCCTGGTTCATCAAGCTCCGCGAAAAAGGCTACGAGAACAAAACCCCCAAAGAAATCGCACAGGAAATGTTTTTGCTTGGCGACGGCTGCACCATGTCTGCCAAAAAAGACGGCATGGCCAACATCGGCGGCTTCCTCTGCACCAACGACGACAAGCTCGCCCAGCAGGAAAAAGACCTGCTCATCCTCACCGAAGGTTATCCCACTTATGGTGGCCTCGCTGGACGCGACCTTGAAGCCATTGCCGTTGGCGTGCAGGAAGCGCTTGAGGAAGACTATCTCCGCTACCGCATCGCCTCCACCGCCTATCTCGGCAATCACATCGCTGCTGCCGGTGTGCCGATTGTCCAGCCGCCTGGCGGCCACGCGATCTATCTCGACGCGCGCGCCTTTCTGCCGCGCATTCCCGCCGAGCAGTTCCCCGGCGTCGCGCTTTGCTGCGAGCTTTATCTTGAAGGCGGCGTCCGCTCCGTCGAAATCGGCTCGTTGATGTTCGGCGGCGCCGCGCAAATGGACCTGGTCCGCCTCGCCATTCCTCGCCGCGTCTATACGCAGAGCCACATCGACTATCTCGTCGAAGTCATCCTCGAAGTCTGGAAGAACCGCCACAGGATTCGCGGCATGCGCCTGACCTTCGAAGCGCCTTTTCTGCGCCACTTCACCGCTCATCTGGAGCCGGTGGGATAAGCCGGGTGCCCGACATCTGCGCGCCACCGGCAGATGTCGGGTACCAACCCGTCGGGACCACCGCAGAGAGGCTTTGTGTCAGGGCACGAGTTTACTCGTGCCGAAAAAACCGCAAAATGGATCGGGCTTCAGCCCCTGAGTACCGTCGGCATCCCTATGTAGCAGGGAACCTGGGTTCTGCTACCATTCCGCTCGATGGATCCGGCGGCCGAATACTTCGCAGCGCGCTACGCACAGCTGAGCGACGTCGAGCTCATGGAACTCGCCCACTCTTACGATTCGCTCACCACCTCGGCGCAGTCAGCCCTCCGCAACGAATTCGCACATCGCAATCTGGAGCCGCCAGTCGTCGAAGAGCCCCCCGAGCCACCCAAGCCTGCCTATCGCGCCCTCATCACCATCCGGCGCTATCGCGATCTCTCCGAGGCACTCGTCGCGAAATCTCTGCTCGAGTCCGCCGACATACCTGCGTGGATTCGCGACGAGAACCTCGCCCGCATGGAATGGCAATATTCGAATCTGCTCGGTGGTATTCGGCTCCAGGTGGAAGCTGGAAATGCCGATGCGGCTCTCGAAGTACTCAGCCAGCCCATCCCCGAGGCCATCCCCTTCGACGAGTATGCCGAATTTCAACAGCCCCACTGCCCGCGCTGCGGCTCCATCGAAATTTCGTTTCTCGGACCGGACCGCCGCGCCGCCCTTGCCTCGGTTACTCTGCTCAGCCTGCCGTTGCCGTCGGGAGGCGAGAGCTGGACCTGCAACGCCTGCGGTGCCCATTGGCAGGAAATCGACGACGGGCTGGCGCAGCAAACATAGCATAGCGCTCAATGCCCTAAAATCGCCGCCGACCGCCCTACCCCCGATTTATCCACAGATCTGTCAAGTACTTGTGGAAAAATCCAAAGTAATAACCCTCATAACAAACCACATACAAGCCAAACTACCCCAACATTGTTGGCACTACTTCGGGCCAAACTTGATATCCTATACTTATAAGGTAGAAAAAGAAAAAAAGCCTCGCCTTCCCGGCGGGGCTTTTCCTTTTTTGCCCTTTTTCGGGTGCCCCGTGCACCAAACCCTAAGCCATGAACCTCGCCCCAGGCCGCAGGCTTTGTCTGTGTCCTGTGTTCTGCGTTCTCACTCACGAAAGGACCTCGTCATGACCGACTTCTTCCCACGCTGCCAGCACCTGACCCTCGCCGGCGCACGCTGCACCGTCCCCGCCCTCCGTAGCAGCGACCTCTGCTTCGACCACCACCACCGCCGCCTCCGCCGCAGCCGCCGCCCCCAGCTCGTCGGTACCCGCGACGTCTCCGGCACCCTCCTCTCCTTCGTCTACATGGAGGACTACGCCTCGGTCATCGAAAACCTCAACGCCACCGCCCTCGCCTTCTCCGAGCACTCCATCGACCACCGCCAGGTCTCGGCCCTTACCTACCTCATGAACACTACCCTCAAAACCATTGACCGCATGCACAAGGTCCAGCAGGTCCCCAAAGAAGACATGCCCACCGAAGTCGCCTACGACGAACTCCACGACCCCATCGCCCTCCCCGACCCCATCGCCAAACCCGAATCCGCCCCCACCCCCGGGGTTTGTCATCCTGAATCCGCGCCAGCGGATGAAGGATCTGCGGTTGCTCTTTCTGAATCCGCACCAGCGGCCCAGGCACCGTGTGTCTCGGATCACGATTCGGAATACACGCATCAGTCAGCGGATCACGACGAAGCAGCCCGGCGCGCCTTCCACGATCAGCAGCGGGGCGAGATGTTCCGGCCGCTCAACCCTCACATTTATCCTGCCCTCACCGCCGCCGCCGAACCCGCTCCCGAACGCCGATCGCCTACTCCCTACCCCCTACTCCCTATTCCCTGTACTTCCAGCAACTTGCCACCAGCCCTCGGCGCAACCAGCCCGTTTCCAACAACTTGCACTTTGACCCCCTCTGCAACTACCGCAGATTCAACACTTGCATAAAACGGGGGGTGTCATGAAGCGCTCGCGACTCAATACCCGGCTTCGCCGCTATGGCGAACGGCAAGGCAGCGATTTTCCAAAGACGAAAAAAGCAGGCCCGGAGGCCTGCCCTTTTCTTACTCTCTTCAGCTTACTTCGCCGCTACCGCTTGCTTTCCGGCAGCCTGTTCCTTCAAAGCAGCGGCTTTGTCGGTCGCTTCCCAGGTGAAGTCCGGCTCATTGATGCGCCCAAAGTGCCCGTAGGCCGCCGTCTTGCGGTAAATCGGCCGCCGCAGGTTCAGGCTTTCGATGATCGCTTTCGGCGTCAGCTGGAAGTTATTCCGAACCAGCTTCACCAGCGCGCTCTCGTCCAGCTTGCTGGTCCCGAAGGTATCCACCAGCACGCTCACCGGCTCAGCCACGCCGATGGCATACGCGAGCTGCACCTCGCAGCGCTCCGCCAGCCCAGCCGCCACAATGTTCTTCGCGATATACCGCGCCATGTAAGCCGCCGAGCGGTCCACCTTCGTCGGATCCTTGCCGCTGAAGGCGCCGCCGCCGTGCCGGCCCATGCCGCCGTAGGTATCGACGATGATCTTGCGGCCGGTCAGCCCGGTGTCGCCCATCGGGCCGCCAATCACAAAGCGTCCTGTGGGATTGATGTGGTACTTCGTGTTCTCGTCGAGCAGATTGGCAGGCAGCACCGCCTGGATCACGTGCTTGAGAATGTCGGCACGGAGATCGTCGGTAGAGACTGTCTCGGCATGTTGCGTGGAGATCACCACGGCGTCGATCCGCACCGGCTTGTGCTTCGCGTCGTACTCCACCGTCACCTGGCTCTTGCCGTCGGGGCGCAGGTAGGGCAGCTTCCCGCTCTTGCGAACCTCCGACAGCTGCCGCGTCAGCTTGTGCGCAAACGAAATCGGTGTCGGCATCAGCTCCGGCGTTTCGTTCGTCGCGTAGCCGAACATCATGCCCTGGTCGCCGGCGCCGCCCGTGTCCACGCCCATGGCGATGTCGCCGGACTGTTTGTTGATGGACGAGATCACCGCGCAGGTATTCGAGTCAAAGCCGTACACGGCATTGTCGTACCCGATCGAAGCCACCACGCCGCGCACCAGCGTCTGAAAATCGACGTAGGCCCGCGTGGTGATCTCGCCGGCGATAACCACCAGTCCGGTCGCTGTCAGGGTTTCGCACGCGACACGGCTGTACGGATCCTGTTCGAGGCACGCGTCGAGAATCGCGTCCGATACCTGATCGGCAATTTTGTCGGGATGACCCTCGGTCACCGACTCCGAAGTGAAAAGAAAACGTTCTGTTGCGGACAAGACTACCTCCAGATGCTGCTGAGTCCCGGCTTATCGGGGATGGACTATCAGATGACTTTTCTATGTTACAGGGCGGGGTAATGCCGGGGCAAAAGAGTGCAGCGAAAGGGGTAAATGGGACACGGAGCCGCGCCAGATCGCAGGGAACAGAATTCCGTTGCCCTCCTTACTTCGCCCCATGTGATGGCGGATACTGACCACCGCACAGATGCTGTGGTATCGCCAATGGCCGGGGGTGCGCCATGGCCAAAGTCGTCGCCATTATGGGCGGTTATCGCCGCGGCGGAGTCGCGGACCAGGCAGTGGACGCGGTGCTCGAAGGCGCCCGTGAAAAAGGCGCGCAGACAAAGAAAATCTACCTCAGCGAGCAGCACATCGAGTTCTGCCGCAATTGCCGAAACTGTACTCAGTTCAGCGGCCTCACCCGCGGCAAATGCCCGCAGCAGGACGACATGGAATGCGTTCTCAGCGAAGTAGAAGACGCCAATTCCCTCGTCCTCGGTTCGCCCGTTAACTACTACAACGTGACCGCCATCTTTCGCCGCTTCATGGAGAGGCTCCTCGGCTTCGCCTACTGGCCGTGGGGGAAAAACCTCGGACCGAAACTGCGCTCGAACGTGCGCCACAAGAACGCTGTGCTCGTCTGCTCCGCGGGAATGCCGGGTCCGCTCATCCCTATCGCCACGGGAGCGCCCAGCGCCCTCAGGCTCACGGCGAAGATGCTGGGTGCTGCGCCGGTCGGAAACCTGTGGATCGGCCTCGCCGCTGAGGGGCCCGACCAGAAGCTGCCGGACAGAACCCTGGCCAAAGCCCTGCGTCTCGGTCGCAGACTCGCCTGACCTTGCGGCCGCGGGCAGTCCGCAATCGCCCGAACCGTTACTGCGGCTTTGAAGCTGGCTGCGTCGGTGGCGTGGCCGGCGACGGCGATGACGAGTCTCCTGCACCCGGCTTCTGCGGACTACCGGTGATGTCCTGGCCCTGATAGAGCACGCGAATGCTGGTGTGGAACTCGTGGTAGTTGGTGTACTTCAACGTCTCGCGCAAGCGCACGTCCTGACTCAGATAACCGTGCCCCGCCGAAAAATGGAGGATGCCGTCGCCGTGCGTATAAACCGGAAACCAGTATTTGCCGTCGACCAGCTGCCGGTAAGTTACAAACGGAGTGGAGAGGTCTTCGTGACCCGGACGCACATCGTCAGGCACGTTCTTTCCGTTGGTCACGACTATCTGGTGTTCCTTTTGGTCTACCCAGATCCGCCCCTGAAAATACCGCTTCTTCTTCTCGATCACTTTGGGTTTCACATCGAAAACCCAGGTGTCGACCTCGTCGATCTTCTGCTTGCCCACGTAGCTGATGTCGTATTGGGGAGCGTCTTCAGTGGTCAGCACAAACGGCAGGCGTTCTTCGATGTCCTGGAAATCCGCCGGCGACATCATCACCCGCGTAAGCGAATTTGCCGGCGCGTCCAGCACCCGCTCTGTCCGACGGCCATCGGAATCAAAGGCGATGTCCACCACCTGGTAATACTGCCCATCCGGCTTGCCGTCGTCATCGATGGTCTGCACCCGCACGCTGCGCGTCCAGGTGTAATTATCCAGAGCTCTCCGGAAGACGGCCTCCTTCGCGGTGAACTCGGTGATGATCTGCTGCACGGGAATCTCGGGCTGGGTGGTATCCAGAGGCCCGAATCCCTGATCGAGCGGCATGGAAGTGTACGAGGCCTGGGCACGGAGCGCCTGGGGAAGCAGGACTGCAAATGCGGCCAGCAAAATCGGGGAAAAAGCGGTGGGCTGGGACGAGGGACACGGGAACGCTCCTGTTCAATAAGGATAGACGCACGCACGCCGCAGGAGTTAAGTCCCGCCCGCAGACCGAAGAATGTGGTTACGAAAGCGCTAACCTGCACACTTTGCATCATGTTCAGGTAGTTGACGGCCAGGTAGACTCAGATTAGTTCGTCAGGAATTTATGCCCACCACGATGGATCTTTACGGTGCGCCAACCCTGATTCTGCTGTTTGTTTTGGTGGCGGTGTTTGGCGCGCTCTGGCTGCAGCGCCGCTCGCTGCCTCCACTGCGCATGCGTGCCGGCCAGGCTGCGACGGCTCGCCGCCGGCAATTGCTGTGGCTGGCGGGCTGGATGTTCGCCGCGATTCAGCTGGAAATGGAAGTCTTCGGCCGGGCTCACTCCGGCGTTTGGCTCGCCGTTTCCCGCGTCTGTATGCAACTCGCGGCCGTCATGTTTCTCGGCTCCATGGCGCCCCAGTATTTCAGCCGCAGACTGCGCATCCTCTACGTTGCCGCCTTTGCTGCGCCGCTGATGTTGTTCACCGTTTTGGTGTCTCTGAATCCGGCGCCTGGACCTCAGGGCCGCTTCATCCTGCTGCTGTGCGTGTGCGCCGCCCTTTTGGTGAGCGCTCGCTGGAGCCTTGAAAAGCATCTTCTGCCGGTGTGGCTCGGGCTTCTGCTTGTCGCTTCAGTGGGGGGCGCCGGAATCTGGCTGACTCTCCACCAGCAATTTGTCGGCATGCTGGCCCTGGCTCAGGGTGGAATCCTGTTCATCACCGCAGTTCTGTTTGCCCTGGCTTTCCGGAGGGTGACCGCTGGCGTGGTCTTTACGGTAGGCGGTCTGGCGGCATGGTCGCTGCCCGTGATGCTGGAGCCTTTACTTGGCGCAACCGCTGTGCCTTTCGCGCTGGTACGCTCCCTCAACCTCATGAAGGTCATCGCCGCCGTCGGCATGATTGTGCTCGTGCTCGAAGATGAGATTGCCTCCAACAAGGCAGCCCAGTTGCGTGAGCGCCGTGCGCGCCAGGAGATGGAAAAGTACACAGAAATCTTCCTGGAGACTTTGTCGTTCGAAGAGGAGAGCCGCCAGTACGACCGGATCTGTGCCGTCATTGAAGAGGCCAGCCGATTCACCAGGGCTGCCATCATCCTGCGCAGTCCCGACGGTCGGTTTCGGCTGGCGGGCCACGCCGGGGTCGGCGGCGCTCTGGCCGGCGCGCTCGACGCAATAGCCCAGCGCACCACCGATGAAAAACTGAAAGAGTTCAAAGACAAGTCGTTCTATAAGCCGGAAATCGGCCACCTTGTGCGCCTCAATTTGACGCCCCTGCTCGAGCCCGGAGACGAGCTGTTGCAGCTGAATTTCATCGAGACCCACGCCATCCCCATCCGGGGCCGCGAACATGAACTGCTGGGCACGGTGCTGCTCTCCGGCATGCGCGAGCCCGATCAACCCCTCCTCACTGAAGATGTTCTTCCCCTCGAACTGCTGGTGGCCCGCATTGGCACAGCCCGCGAGCACCAGGTACTGTTGCGGCGACTGCTCCAGGCCGAGCGCCTCGCCGGTCTTGGTCAGCTAGCCGGAGGTGTCGCCCACGAGCTCAACAATCCTCTCACTGTCGTTACCGGTTATGCCGAGCTCATGGCCGACGGCGATGGCCCGGGCCGCGACCAGGCAGCCGTCATTCTGGGCGAAGCCCGCCGCATGAAGCAGATCATCGAGAGCCTCATCCGTTTCCGCAAAGCTTCCCCAGGACTTCGCGGTCCGGTCTCAGTGGAGTTGCTGCTGCACGATGTGCAGCGGCTCGCCCGGCACGATCTGGACGCCGCACGCGTCCGATTCGAGCTCCGGCTTGGTCCGGATTTGCCGCCCATCCGGGTCGACGGCGACCAGATTCGCCAGGTCTTCCTCCAGATCGTCAAAAACGCGATCGGATCCATGAGCGAATTGCGCGATGGCCTTGACCGGCGGATCCTGGTGGAAGCTCTTTCCCAGGGCGAACACGTCCAGGTCACTGTCTCCGATAACGGGCCCGGTTTCGTCGATCCCGCTCGCGTCTTCGATCCCTTCTACACCACCCGCCATCAGGGTGAAGGCATGGGCCTCGGCCTCAGCATCTGCTATTCGATCATTCGCGAGCATGGCGGCCAGATCTCCGCCCTCAACCTGCAGCCGCACGGAGCCGCCGTCGTCATCGAGCTGCCCATCGCCATCCAGGAAAAGCCCGACGTCGACGAGTGCGAGCAGGATCTCCCGTTTGCCAGCCAACCCTCGCGCGTCGGTTAGTCCCCGCCGCTCGAGCCCGCCATTTACTATTGTCCGTTGCCATCGAGAGGATGTGCCATGAGGGGATTCGTGTATGTCGCGGGGACGCTCCTGTTCTCCGTGCTGGCGGGAGCGCAGAGCTCGACACCGCCGCCAGAACAAAGCGGGGCAAAGCACCCCATGACCTTCGAGGACATGATGAAGATGCGCCGCCTCGGCGACATCGCCGTATCCCCCGACGGCAAATGGGTGCTCTTCGCGGCCACCGACGTCGACCTCGATAAGAACACAAAGACCTCGCACCTCTGGATCGTCCCCGCATCCGGTGACAACGAGAGGCCACTCATGGCATCGATGGTCGGCGAGAGCCGCGGCCGCTTCTCACCCGATGGCAAACAGATCGCCTTCCTCACCGCCCGCGATGGCACCCAGCAGATTTGGCTCGCCGACTTTCACGACGGCGACATCGGCGTCCCGCATCAGCTCACCCATATCAGCACCGAAGCCGACAACATCACCTGGTCGCCCGATGGCCACCACATCCTTTTCACCTCGGCGGTCTATCCCGAGTGCAGCGCTGCTGGACAATCCGGTGCGGACGAGGACGCGTGCGATAAAAAACGCGACGACGCCGAGAACCATTCGAAGGTGAAGGCGAAAATCTTCACCGCACAGCTCTATCGCCACTGGAATGCTCTTACCGATGACAAACGCAGTCATCTCTTCCTGGCTTCGGTCGACGATGGCAGCTTCCGCGATCTCAATCCTGGCGACACGCATGATGTTCCGCCGTTCTCTCTGGGAGAACCTGACGGCTGGGACTTTTCGCCTGACGGCAAACAGATCGCGTTTGAAGAAAAGAAAGTCGATGATCCTGCGCTTTCGACCAACGTCTCGATTTTCACTCTGCAACTCGACGATCCAAACGCGCAGCTGGTGAAGATTTCGACCAGTCTGGGCGGAAACTTCACCCCGCGCTACTCGCCCGATGGCAAATTTATCGCCTGGCGGATGCAGCGCCGCGCCGGCTACGAGAGCGACCGGTTTCGGCTCGTGCTCTATGACCGCACTACGAAACAAATCCGCGAGCTGCTGCCGAATTTCGACCGCTGGGTCGACGAAGAAGCCTGGAGCCCGGACTCGCAGGTAATTTACTTCACATCGGGAGACAAAGGTGAAGAACCAATCTACATCGCCGATCTGAGTGGGAAGCTTCTGTCGAGGCTCGATAACCCGGGTCAATACGGCGACCTCCATCCTTTGCCCAGTGGAAAAAGCCTGGTCGCGAGCCGAATGAGACTGTTCTATCCGTCTGAGTTGGTAAGAATTGATCTGGAGGACCACTCCTTTGCGCGGCCTCGCCAGGTCTCACCAATTAATTCAACAGACATCATTCGCCTCACCCTTATGAACGCCGAGCTGCTCCAGCAGCTCGACATGGGCTATTTGGAATCCTTCTGGTTCCCCTCCATCGGCAACGTCAAAGTCCAGGGCTTCCTCATCCGGCCGCCCAATTTCGACCCCAGCAAGAAATACCCCGTCAAGTTCCTCATTCACGGCGGACCCGAGGGCGAATGGGGCGACATGTGGTCGTACCGCTGGAACGCCGAGCTCTTCGCCGCCAACGGCTACGTCGTCGTGATGATCAATCCCGGCGGGTCTACAGGATATGGGCAGGCCTTCGTCGATCGCGTCAACGGCGACTGGGGCGGCAAGCCGTACATCGACCTGATGCGCGGCCTCGACTACGCCGAAGCTCACTATCCCTTCATCGATAAATCCCGCGAGTGCGCCCTCGGCGCCAGCTACGGCGGCTACATGGCCGACTGGGTGCTTGGCCACACCGACCGCTTCAAGTGCATCGTCTCCCACGACGGCATGTTCAACACCGAATCCGCCTATGGAACCACCGACGAGATTTGGTTCAACGAGTGGGAATTCAGGGGCACGCCCTGGACCAACCGCGCGCTTTACCGCGAGTGGTCGCCCATGCTCGCCGAAACTCACTTCAAAACGCCCACCCTCGTCGTCCACTCCCAACTCGACTACCGCCTCGACGTCTCCGAGGGCTACCAGCTATTCGACACGCTGCAGCGCATGAAGATTCCATCGAAGATGCTCTACTTCCCCGACGAAGGCCACTGGATCCTCAAGCCGCAAAACTCCCAGCTCTGGTACAAAACGGTGAACGACTGGGTCGACCAGTGGACCCACACTTCGCACGCGGGGTCCCAATGATTGCTCATTTGCGCGGCCGTCTGTTTTCGAAACAGCCCGGCCAGGCCATCGTAGAAGCCGCCGGCGTCGGCTACGACGTCACCATCTCCGTCCCCACCTTCACCTCGCTGCCCGCCGAAGGCGCTGAAGTCTCCCTTTTTATTTACACTCAGGTCCGCGAAGATACGCTCGCTCTCTACGGCTTCCTCGACCGCAATGAGAAACGCCTCTTCGAGCGCCTCATCACCGTCTCCGGCGTCGGGCCCAAACTGGCCGTCACCATTCTCAGCGGCCTCAACCCCGAGCGCACCGTCGAGGCCATTCGCGCGCAGGACCACGCCACGCTCACCCGCATTCCCGGCGTCGGCAAAAAACTCGCCGAGCGACTCGTCGTCGAGCTGAAAGAAAAGCTCGAAGACCTGGCGGTCGCCGCTCCGTCCGCGCGATCCGTCGCCCCGGCTGCCGACGACGTGCTCTCCGCTCTGGTTAATCTCGGCTACCAGCGCCCTGCAGCGCTCAAAGCCATCGAAACCGCTGTCGAGAAAGACAAGACTTCGGGAGAGAATTTTGACGACCTCTTCCGCGCCGCGCTGAAAGTGATTCGCTAGCGACACGTCTCGCGAATCGTCATTTGCTGCCAGTCACGTTGCTCGCTGACCGCCATCCAGGCAAGAATGATGAATGCGCGCTCCCATCTATCAGGTTGACGCTTTCACCACGCGGCGCTTCGCCGGCAATCCTGCCGCCATCATTCCGCTGCCCAGCTTTCTTCCCGACGCAACGCTGCAGGCCGTCGCGCAGGAAAACAACCTCGCCGAAACGGCGTACCTTGTCCGCTCCAACGGCAACTACGATCTCCGCTGGTTCACACCGGGCACCGAGGTTCCGCTTTGCGGCCACGCCACGCTGGCCAGCGCCGCCGTCGTGATGGAACGTCTCGAGCCCACGCGCAACCAGGTTGTCTTTCACTCCGCGAGTGGCCCACTCACGGTGAAGAAGAACGGAGCCGGCTATGTGATGGATTTTCCTACGCGCCCGTCATCGCCGGTCTCCGCACCGGCGGGCCTCGCCGAAGCACTGGGCGCGACGCCGCTTGAAGTCACGGAAAACGACTTCAACTTCCTCGCGCTGATCGAGAGCGAAAAAGTTCTGCGCGCGCTTGCGCCCGACATGGCCGCCCTCATTCGCCTCGGCAAGGGCGGCGTCATCGTTACAGCCAAAAGCGATGACCCGCAATACGACTTCGTCAGCCGCTACTTTGCCCCCGTCAAAGGCATCCCGGAAGACCCGGTCACCGGCTCGGCGCACTGCATGCTCGCGCCGTGGTGGGCGGAGCGGCTCGGTAAAACCGACTTCACGGCTTTCCAGGCGTCGCCCCGCGGCGGCAAAGTTTTGTGCCGTCTCCGCGGCGACCGCACCGAGCTCGAAGGCGAATGTGTTTTCTATTTGGAAGGCGAAGTGGAAATCTAAAAAGCAGCCGGCAGCCTGCAGCCGGCAGCCAGTTTCCGGCAGCTGCGTTCTTATTCGAGGCGATACTTGGTTTCGGCCAGGGTGTAGAGCGGCCGCCAGACGAGCCTGTTGATCGTCACCACCAGCAGCGCCATCATCATGGTGGCCGCCAGCAGCACCGCGTAATTGCCTGCATCGCTGGCCGCGCTGATCTGCGCTCCCACTCCCAGAGTGGTCAGCGTCTCGCCGCGCAGCTTGAAGTACTCCGCCATGATCGATGCGTTCCACGCGCCGCCCGAAGCTGTCACCAGCCCGGTGATCAGGAAGGGAAAGATGCCCGGCAGAATCACGGTCGTCCAGCGCTGCACATCGGAAAATCGGAACAGCCGCGCAACTTCCCGCAGCTCCGATGGAATGGCCTGGGCGCCGGCAATCACGTTGAACAGGATGTACCACTGCGCGGCCAGCAGCATCAGCACCACGGAGCCGATGCCCAGCCCGACCCCGATCCTCGCCAGCGCGATCAGGATGATGGGGAAGAACGCGGTCGCCGGGAACGACGCCGCAATCTGCGCCACCGGCTGCGCCCAGCTGGAGAAGCGCGGGTTGAAGCCGATGGCCACGCCGACCGGAATCGCCCACAGCGATCCCAGGAGGAGCGCGGCGTTCACGCGCACAAAGGTGAGGCCCAGCCCGGCAAGCAGATGCAGAAACTCCGGCCCGTGAATCTGCTTCAGCAGCAGCAGCGCGTGGAAGGCCGCAACCCCAATCACCGCCAGCATCGCCACAGCCGCCACTATATAAATCCAGGTCGTGTTCTTGTGTGGCTGCTCCGGCGCGGGTCTGGAATTGCTGCGCCTGCGCCACGCCGCCATGTCCACATAGAACCGCTCTGCCATGGGCTTGAATGTGTAACGGTTGATGATGCCTAACACCTGCGAATTGCGCAGCGCATCGAGCACCGGCGACGTCACCCGGCTGCTGCTCTCCACCGTCTCAAACTTGAACTTGTCCGACCAGGCAATGAGCGGCCGCCACAGCAACTGGTCGGTCAGCACAATGATCAGCAGCATCGTAATCAGCCCATAGGCCATTGCCCCGGTATCGCCGTGCGACGCCGCCGTCTGCAGATACGATCCGAGGCCAGGAAGCCGGAAGTTCCTGCTACCCACCGGAAACATCTCGCACAGCATCAAGGCAAACCATCCGTTGGCCACCGAGACCATCGAGTTCCACACCAGCCCGATCGCCCCAAAAGGAAGCTCCAGCTGGAACAGCCTCTGCAGTGGTGAAAATCGGTTGATCTTCGTGGCTTCCATCAGCTCGCGGGGAATGCTTTTGAGCGATGTGTAGAAACTGAACGCCATGTTCCACACTTCGCCGGTGAAGATCAGCAGAATCGCGCCGAACTCGATCCCCAGTTGCCGCGATGGAAACAGCGACATCATGGCCAGCATCACGCCGGGCAGGAAACTCAGCACCGGAATCGACTGCAGGATGTCCAGGATGGCGACCAGGAGCGTTTCCAGCCGCTTGTTGTACGCCGCCGTGTATCCATAACCGACGGCAAACACCAGGCTCAGCGCGTACGCCACAAAAATACGCACCACCGAATAGAACGCGTACAACGGCAGGTGCGCCGGCGACCGGTAGATCTCCACCTCCGGAATCGCCGAGCTGAACCAGAACTTCGCAACCCACAGAATCGCGTAGAAGCCCGCCAGTAACGCCGCGGCCACGCTCAGGTCAATGAAAAACGGCCACGTCCGCTCCATCACGAAGGCTCGTGAGAGCGTCAGCCGCGGTTTCATCCAGCTTTCTCCTGCTTCTCCGGTTCGCTCGCCGGTTCTTCCGTCAGTGTTGGGACGACCTCTTCGCCTTCATGCTCGTGAAACGTGAACCGCCGCCGCGCGTCGTCCCAGTCAAAGAGCTCCGCGTAGCGGCCCCAGTTGATCGCCGTCTCCAGCTGCCGCTCGCATTCGTCCTGGCTGAACTGTTCGTCCAGCATGTCGAGGAAGAAGTCCTCCGGAACCGAGTGGTCGCTCTTGTTGGCCAGCGCGCGGGTAATCTGCCGCAGCAACAGCACATGTTCCAGCGCCGCTTTCCGGAACAGCTCTTTCTGCTTCAGAATTTCCGATTCGGCATACTCGCGACCTTCCGGCGTGATGACTGCGTCGCCTTCTTCCACCTTCAGGAAGCCCAGCAGTTGCGCCGCTTCGACAATGGGGAACAGATCGTCGATCTCAAATGCCAGTTCGTCAGCCAGCTTATAAATATCGGTGCGCCCGCCCAGATCGATAATCAGCTCCAGCAATCCGGCGATCCCGCCCGGCCGCGCGTGCGGAAGCATCTCGTAGCGCATCTGCCGTTGATCGCGTACCCGCCGTCCATCCACCAGCACCGGCACTTCGGTCGGCACAACGTCCGGCTTGGTCAACACCTTGTAGATGTAGTCCACCAGCGCGGTGAAGGCCTGCGTTTTGCGGTCGCGCGGATGCGCCAGCGACACTTTGAAATCCGTGCGCACGTGGCCGGGATTGCGCCCCAGAACGATAATCCGGTCCGCGAGCAGCACAGCCTCTTCAATGTTGTGCGTGACCAGGAAAATCGCCTTCGTTGGAATGGTCTTCTTCTGCCAAAGCTCCAACAGTTCGCTGCGCAAATTGTCGGCGGTCAGCACATCCAGCGCCGAGAACGGCTCGTCCATGAAGAGAACTTCGGGTTCCACCACCAGCGCTCGCGCGAATCCTACCCGCTGGCGCATACCGCCCGACAATTCCTTCGGATAGGCAGCCTCAAATCCGTCCAGGCCCACCGTGTCGAGAATTTTCACACTGCGCCGCTGACGTTCCTGCGCTTCCATACCGCGCGCCCGCAGCGGAGCTTCTACGTTCTCCAGAACGGTCAGCCACGGGAATAGCGCGAAGCTCTGGAAGACAATCGAGACATTGATCTCGGTCGACCCCAGGTCTTTGCCGTGCCACAATACCTGCCCTGCCGAAGGCTGCGACAACCCCGACAGCATGCGCAGCAGCGTCGACTTACCGGAGCCGGACGGGCCCAGCAGCGCGACAATTTCACCCGGATAAATGGCCAGATCGGTAGGCGCGATCACCTGAATCCGCGCGTCGCGCGACTGCGCGTAGTACTTCTCCACCTGCCGTGCCTGGATGATGGGTTCGGTCATGAGAATCAGGCCAGTTACCCCTGCGATTTCGGGGGCGTCCGCTCAGCATAATGGTCCAAACAGCAAGGATTCGTTAAGATTCTGCTGCAGTTGAGATCCGCCGGAAGGCTGCTCGCTGCGGAAGCATCTCCCGAGGAAAGCGTATCATCATAGGTGCAGGTTATCCGGCACGGCTGCCCCAGCAGCCCGCGCGGCGATTCTGCGGATCTGCATCTCCCGATACATTTGACGACAAGGAAGCGGTAAGAGACGAATGTCCGAACAGCAGGCGAAACCCAAAGTGCTTGTCGCAGACGATGAGCGCGTGATCGCCGATACCCTCGCGATTATCCTCAACCAGGCCGGATTCGATGCCACCGCTGTCTATAGCGGGGAAAGAGCCGTCGAGATGGCTCAGATTCTCAAACCCGACATGCTCATCAGCGACGTCATCATGACCGACCTCAACGGCATCGACGCCGCTATTCAGATCCGCGCCATGCTTCCGGGCTGCAAGATTCTTTTGTTCTCAGGCCAGGCCGCTACCGCTGACCTGCTCGATCGCGTGCGCGTCCAGGGTCACGAGTTCGAAATCCTCGCCAAACCTGTCCATCCCCAGGACCTGCTCGCCCGCCTGCGCAGTTAACACTCCGAAGCTCCGAGTGTCCGAGGCTTTACGGGTCGCCCCAAAAAGCTATTGGGTCTTTTCCCGCGGATACCAGGTGATCTGCGCAGCCACCGTGGTGTCGCTCTGCGGACCGGTCTGGTAGATCGGCGCCTTCCACGATTCGTACTGCACCAGACCCTTCACTTCAATGTCCCTGGCGAACCGCTTCACAACCGCGCCCGCGTAGTCGTTCTGCGTCGTACCCCCAGGGATGAACTGTGCTGACGCCTTCGCATTCCGGTAGCTGAACTGAACGTCCTCATTGGCCGACAGATGATACGTCAGCCACGCCTGTCCGCCTTTTCCCTGGCGCCCCACCCAGTCCGGCAGAAAGCCCTGGTTGGTCGGTCCCTGTTTTTGGACGACCTCCACGTACAGGAACTGTCCCTGGTTGATAACCCCGTAAGGCGGTGTTCCATTGCTATGGCTGGCCGGTTCCGTATTGGCGCCTTCCACCCGCAGATCCAGCTGATGCAGATCAGGAAACTGCGAGAGATACAAGCCCGGATGCACTCCGGCACGGCGCGGCGCGCTGATGGGATTCACGTCGTCATGCACAAACGAGTCTGTGTACAGCGTCAGCCACTTCTGCAGGTGCGGCAACCGCCAATCGAAATCGAAGTTGCCGAAACGCGCCCCGGGGTCGCTGCGCGAGAACTTCTCAGCCGCCGATACATTCTGAAAACTGAAGAAGCTCTTCAGAAATGTGTGCAGCGTGATCGGCTCGTGACCCTTCCCACCCCAAATCACCATTCGGCTGAACCCAAGCTCAAGGTCGCGGTATGGCTTGAAGCTGACCTTCTCCACATGCACCCACGGGTCGTTGGGATCGGTATGCCCCTTCAGGCTGCCCACAAAAAACTCATACCGAAAGGGCCCCGTCAATCGCGACACGCCTGGAATTCGCAGCGGCTCCACGCGATCGATCTGGAAATGGTAAATGTCCTCGGCGTTGTTGCTCCACAGCATCGCCGCGCCCCGGTCGGGCCCTAACCAGTTATCGCTCTCGCCGAACGATACCTCATGTCCCAGCAGGTGATACGAGAGATTTGCCTCCATCACCCGCGCGTCGTTCGCCGTCGCGATCGGCCCTCCCGGAATTGTGTCCTGATTGGGAGTGGGCGTGCAGGGGCCACCTGTCTGTGGGTTGATGTAGATGCCGTCAACGTTGCAGGAAAGCTCGTCATAGAGCGCCGGCGAATACCCTGCCGCACTCGGCGCATACTCAAATTCGCTGCGCCAGTACAACGTGAATCGTCCCGCTTCCGCCCGCGCGCTGAACCCCGTATAGCTGTTGAACCCGCCCTCGTACGGACGCCCGTAATCGTCCACGATGGTTTGGCCCAGATGAAAGCTGTCCCGGAGCGGCGTCCCGCTGATCCCCCGCAGCTGGGTGTACACGCTCTCCAGCTGTGCGTTTGGATGGTTCAGCTGGGTTGCGTTGTCGATGTCCGGCTGTACCTCGGCGAGCACCGCCAGATAAATGCCGCGCGCCTCGTCGTTATTCGTGTCGGTGTCGATGCGGTCCGCGCTCAGCTGCAGCATGTGTGCAATGCTCAGCCGTGTCCACGGCCGGATTCCCATGAATGCGGTGTCGAGATAGCCCAGCGAATGCAGACGGTCCAGCGCCGGATAAATCCAGCTATCCATCGGCACATACGTCGATCCCTCGGAGCTGGTGCTGATCGTCTCCGCCGGCGGCTGGTATCCGGGAGGGAACGGCTCCTTCGTCGTGACCTGAGCTTCACTAATCGAGAAAGCTGCGCTGCACAAGAGGACTGCGGAAAGGAAAAGGGAGGATCTCAAGCGAACCTCGGTGGGAATTTTGCCGTTCCAGGCACGGTCCTGCGATCACGACTGTGCCCCTGGATTCAGACTCCGGGATCAATTCCGTCCTGTCAAGCCAGCCCGGCCTGCGCGGCATAACTCGGCGGATTTATAGCGGCCTACATGTGTGCCGGGTCGCCGCGCTCCGCATCCACCCCCAGCTCCGCAAATGCCTTCTCCGCCTTCTTCGCGTCAAACTTTCCGTCGCGCGCCAGCTTCGACAACGTCGCCGTCACCACCGACTCCGCATTCACTTCAAAGTGCCGCCGCAGATGTTCGCGATTGTCGCTGCGTCCGAAACCATCCGTGCCCAGCGACAGCAGCCGTGTCGTCAGCCACGGCGCAAGCTGATCCGGCACCGCCTTCATGTAATCCGTCGCTGCGATAATGGGACCCGCCGCCTTGCCCAGCGCCGTCACAATGTACGGTGTCTTCTCGGTTTTCGACGGATGTAGCCGATTCCACCGCTCCACACCCAGTGCCTCGCGCCGCAGCTCGTTGTAGCTGGTCACGCTCCACACATCGGTCTCAACGCCGTATTTCTCCCTGAGAATCTCCTGCGCGCGCAGCACCTCGTTCAGAATTGGACCGCTGCCGAACAGCTGCGCGACGGCCTTGCCGCCCGGCGCCGCCTTCAGTTTGTAAATCCCGCGCACAATTCCTTCGCGCACGCCCTCCGGCATCTCCGGCATGGCGTAGTCCTCGTTGTACATCGTGATGTAGTAGAAGACGTCCTCGCCTTTTTCGTACATCCGCCGCATCCCGTCCTGCAGGATCACTGCCATTTCGTACACATACGCCGGGTCGTAGCTCAGGCACGTGGGAATCACACTCATCAGCAGATGACTGTGCCCGTCCTGGTGTTGCAGTCCCTCGCCGGTCATGGTCGTGCGCCCCGCGGTGCCCGCCATCAGGAAGCCCTTGCCGCGCGCATCCGCAAACGCCCACATCATGTCGCCCACGCGCTGGAATCCGAACATTGAGTAATACATGTAGAACGGAATCGTCGGCACATGGTAATTCGAGTAGCCCGTGCCCGCCGCGGTGAACGACGCCATCGATCCGGCCTCCGTAATTCCCTCTTCGAGAATCTGTCCGTCTTTCTCCTCGCGATACGAAAGCAACATGTCCACGTCGTGTGGCTTGTACTTCTGTCCCTCGCTCGCGTAGATCCCCACCTGCTTAATCGCCGACTCCAGCCCGAAGGTCCTTCCCTCATCGGGCACAATCGGAACAATGTACTTGCCGATTTTCGGATCTTTCATCAGCGCGCGCAGCATGCTCACGAACCCCATCGTCGTCGAGACAGCGCGTCCCTTCGACCCCGCCGTCCACTCCGCGAACGTCTCCAGTTTCGGCGCCGTGAACTCAATTTTCGGCACGTCGCGCTTCGGCATAAATCCGCCCAGCTCCTGCCGTCGCGCATGCATGTATGCCATCTCGGGCGTATCGGCCGCCGGCCGGTACAGCTTGCCGGCTCGCGCGTCCTCCTCCGGAATGGGAAGATCGTAGCGCCGGATAAATTCCACCAGCGTATCGTCCGCCATCTTCTTTTCCTGATGCGAAGCGTTGCGCGCCTGCGTGCTTCCCAGTCCGTAACCCTTCACCGTTTTGGCCAGAATTACAGTCGGCCCGCCCTTGTGCTCCACCGCCTGCTTGTACGCGTTGTAAATCTTTCTCGCGTCATGTCCGCCACGATGCAGATGGAAAATCTCATCGTCCGACATGTGCTCCACCAGCTTCAGCAGCTCGGGATATTTCCCGAAAAATTCACTCCGGATATAGGCGCCGCCCTTGGCCTTGAATGCCTGATACTCCCCGTCCACGCACTCTTCCATGCGCTTCAGCAGCAGACCAGTGTGGTCGCGCTCGAACAGCTCGTCCCAGTCCGAGCCCCAGATCACCTTAATCACATTCCACCCTGCGCCCAGGAATACCGCTTCCAGTTCGTCGATAATGCGCGCGTTCCCGCGCACCGGCCCATCCAGCCGCTGCAGGTTGCAGTTCACCACAAAGATCAGGTTGTCCAGCTTCTCGCGCCGCCCCAGCGATAAAGCTCCCAGCGTGTCCACTTCGTCCGTCTCGCCATCGCCGACAAACGCCCAGACCTTCCGCGGCGTCTTCTCGATCAGCCCGCGATTCTCCAGATACTTCATGAAGCGCGCCTGATACACCGCATTCAGCGGCCCGATCCCCATCGATACCGTTGGGAATTTCCAGAAATCCGGCATCAGCCACGGGTGCGGATACGACGACAACCCCGGCTTATCCCTTAGTTCGTGCCGGAAGTTGAGCACCCGCTCCTCATCCAGCCTTCCCAGCAAAAATGCCCGCGCATAAATTCCTGGGCTCGCGTGTCCCTGGAAATAAACAAAATCCCCGGGCTGATCTCCGTACGCCGCGTGAAAGAAATGATGGAACCCAACCTCCAGCAGCGTCGCCAGCGACGAGTAGGTCGCGATGTGACCGCCGATGCCATGGTCCTTCTTGTTCTGCCCATGCACCATGGCCATCGCATTCCACCGGATCAGCGCCTCGATCCGCCGCTCCAGTTTTCGATCACCGGGATACGGCACTTCTTCATGCTTCGGAATCGTGTTCATGTACGGCGTGGTCAGCTCGCTCGCTTGCGAGATTCCCGCCTCGCGCGCCCGCTGCTTCAGCGCGGTCAGCAGCTCCGCGCCCTGCTCCGGGCCATCCGCCACCACCACGTCGTCAAACGCCTCGATCCACTCCCGAAGCTGCTGAGCAAAATCGCTCCCTGCTGGATTTGTCACCTTCGTTGCCATAGATTCCCGATCTGTCTCCTTCGCGCTCACGCGACGCTCTCAATCTCTTTGCGCCATTCCTGCGCCGGCAATCCCCGCGCTATCAGCCACTCTTCCAGATGCTCGACGGCATCCGCCGCGACTCGTTTTTTTCCTGCTCCCAGTTGCCAATCCACAGCCACAATATGCGTTGGTCCGCTGCCATCACGCGCGCGCTCAATGGATTCGTGCGCCGCCCGGTACATCGCGATCACATCCCGCGTATCCACCGGAATCGTCGGATACGACGTCAGCGCCGGCAGTCTGTTCCTCTTCCCCGTTGGCTCCTGCCGCCGTGTCTTCTCGTTGCGCCGCTCTCCCACAAACAACACCGGCAGCCTGGCCGCGCCCGCAATCACGCGCGCCTCTATCAGGGCCTTTTCCGATTGCGCACCCGCCGAGAAGATCACGCTCACACGCCCCGTCTTCCGCATCCGGTCGGACAACGCCACGCTGAGCGCCTCAATCACGCGTTCTTCAAAATCTCTGCGATCCGTCCGCAGCGCAACCGCGCCGCGCAGAATCTCCTCCATTGACCCCGCATACTCGGCCACCACCAGATCGTCGGCGCGCAAGTCCGCTGCCACACCGGCCAGCACCGCCTCGTGTCCCCGCAGCCACCGCGAGCCTTTCCCGCCTGCCCGCTTTGCAATCGAATGCAGCCGCAGTGCCAGCTCATACAGCTGGCGAAATTTCTCATCGCTGATGAGAGACTGGCCGTTCTTGCCGTTTGCCGCCGCAGACGGAACTTTCTTTCCTGTGCCGATTGCCATGTGTTCCTGTTTTAAGGATCGCTGAATTTCGCCCGGTTTGTGGTCTTTGCCGGCGGCCTTCGCTGCCCGATGATGCGCGATCCGGATACTCTTTCATCCCATCGCTTCGGCGAAACTGCGTCACAGCGAGCAGAACAGCCTATATAAAAATTGTAGCGCAGCCGCGTTCCTCGTTCCTGCGGTCCCCCGCGCGCATGGCGGTTCGACGCGCGTTCTCCGATTTCAACAGTTTTGTGAATAACCCTGTGCATTTCCAGTTCATATCCGCCCGGAACTCAGAAACAATGCGCCCTTCAGCACTCTGCACTCCCCGCGATGCACCCTCAGCGCACTCCTCGATGTGATTTCCGTCACGCGTAATGATCACTCGCTGCACCGGTCGTCTCACAACCAGCATTACGCTGACCGTCTCATCGCTGACCGCTTTTCAGCCGACCGGTCCTCAGCTTCTTCTCACGTCGAGTACTCCGCATTGATGCGCACATACTCCGCGCTTAGATCGCTGGTCCAGAATCGGCATCGGCCTTCACCAACTCCCAGCGCGATCCGAATCGAATATTCCCGCTGCTCCAGATACGCGTGTGCCGCTCGCTCGTCGTAATCCGGCGCGCGGCCGCCCTTCGCGCAAATCGGAAGATCGCCGAACCAGATCGCAATCTTCTCCGGATCGATCGCCACGCCCGAATAACCCACCGCCGCCATCAGCCGTCCCCAGTTCGGATCGGCGCCCGCCCACGCGGTCTTCACCAGCATGGAATGCGCAATCGACTTCGCAACCGTCAGCGCATCCACATCGCTCGGCGCCCCCTCGATCTGCAACTCCACCACATGTCCCACTCCCTCGCCATCGGCCACAATCTGCTTTGCCAGCGACGTGCACACGCTGCTGAGGGCCGCCGCAAAGTCTTCGTCGTCCGCCCAAACATCCGCGCCTGAAGCGCCCGAGGCGATCAGCAGCACCGTATCGTTCGTCGATGTGTCGCCGTCAATCGAGATCCGATTGAAGCTTTCCTCCACGGCCACGCGCAAATAGCGGTCGAGTGCCGTGGGATGAACCGCGGCATCGGTGAACAGATACACCAGCATCGTTGCGTGCAGCGGCGTCTCACCCAAAGCCGCGTGCAGCGCCGACTCAAGCCGCGGATGAATCATCCCCGCGCCCTTGCACACCCCGGCAATGCGCACCGTCTTTCCATCGGCTTTAAACTGCGCGTGCGCCACCTTTGCCCGCGTGTCCGTCGTCAGAATCGCCTGCGCAAACTCGAGGAATCCCGCCGCATCCGGCCGCAGCGCCTTCTTCGCTTCCGGCAGTGCGGCCACCAGTTTCTCTGCCGGCAACGGCACGCCAATAATCCCCGTCGACGAAGGGAGTACTTCGTGCCCCTCGCATCCAAAGGTCTGCGCAGCAGCTTTGCACAGCAGTTCGGCCGCGCGCAGGCCAGCCTCGCCCGTCGCGCAGTTGGCGTTTCCGGCATTAACTGCGACCACGCGCATCAACCCGTTGTTGCGCTCCAGATGCCGCCGGCCTACCGTGATCGGCGCCGCCTGCACCCGATTCGCAGTGAACATGGCCGCGGCGCTCGCCATCTTGTCCGCCACCGCAACCGCGAAATCCGGCTTGCCGCTGGGCTTGATCCCCGCCTTCACCGCACCAAACCGAAATCCGCGCGGCAGTTGCTCCGATCGAATCGCTGCAGTCTCCGTCATGTTTCCCAACTTTCCAGCTTAGCGCGCAGCGTCGCTGTGTTGCGTAGGTGCCGTCATCAGACTTACAAATTCCCGCGTGAACTTTCCCAGATCCAGATCCAGCTGCGCGTGTACTTTCTGCACGTCCGTCGCCGGACGCATCGCGTCGCTCCATGTGAGCGTGTCGCCATAGCTCGGCCCATGGCTCAGGTCCACATCCATATAAACCTGCTTCTCCCGCGTGATGATCGATGGATCGATCCACGCGCACGCCGCCAGCTCGTCCCACAAGTAGTAGCGGTCCTGCGACCACGCGGCAATGTAACGCGCCGCCGGGTTCTGTGACTTGGCAATTTCATCGACCATCGCCTGCGTGAACATCGCCTTGATCGAGATGTCCACCGTCGTCACATCGATGCGCGGCCAGTGCGCCCGCAACGCAATGTGCGCCGCCTCCGGGTCGAACCAGAAATTGAACTCATGGCGCGGGCTATCGGCAAACTCCGGATCGTCGGTCTGCGGATTCAGGCTTCCGCCCATCATTACAATCCCCCGCGTCAGCTCCGCAAATTCCGGATCGATGCGGATCGCCAGCGCGATATTCGTCAGCGGCCCGGCTGCGTAGATCGTTACCTCGTGGGGATGGGCATGTACCTGCCGGATCAAAAAATGCACCGCGTCCTCATCGATCGCCTTCGTGTGCGGAGGTCCTTCCGGCATCGGCGGCACAAAGTCCGGCCCATGAATCACAGGATGCTCCGGCGTCACTCCCACAACGCCTTTCGGTGTCTCCAACAGTGTCGTCGGTCCCTGTCCCCACGCGCCCAGCCAGTCCACCTTGCCGTCGAGCGGCGTCTCCAGCCGCGTTTCCTCTTCGGTCCGCACCAGCGGAAACACCGCGCCCTTCGCCACCGGCACGTCCGTCCGCCCAATCAGCTCCAGCATCCGCAGCGTGTGCTGGGTTTCCTCATCGCGCCACGCGTTACCGGTCACCATCGTGATGCCCAGTACCTCGACCTGCGGCGATTGCAGCAGCACCATCATCGCCATCTGGTTCGACCCGCCAGGCCCCGACCCGTCCTGGTCGATCAGCACCATCCGCCGCTGCGCTGCAGCCGCCGTCAGCGTCGCGCACGCTGCGAGCGCCACCATCATCAGCTGCCACGCTTTCTCTCGCGCGCACTTCCGCAACCCGTTCATGCCAGAAGCCTCAGAAAAATCAGTCATCGGTTCGTTCAGTGCAATCTAAATCTACCAACTTCGCACTCTGAAATAATTCTTCTTCCGGAGACGCTAGCCCATCGTGGACCAACCCGACTTCCTCTTCATGCACGATGTTTCGGTCGCCCGCGGCGACAATGTCGTCCTCCACGAAATTTCCCTCCGCATCGCTAACGGCGAACACGTCGCTATCCTCGGACCCAACGGCTGCGGAAAATCCACGCTCATCCGGACCATCACCTGCCAGTGCTATCCCATCGTGACACCCACCACGCAGCTCCGCCTGCTCGGCCGCGAGCGCTGGGATGTCTCTCAGCTCCGCACCCACCTCGGCGTCGTCTCCGCGGAGCTCCCCGGCGAGCGGACGCCGGTCACGCGCGGCATCGACGCCGTCGTGGCCGGATTCTTCTCCGCATCGACCCTGTGGCCCAATCTTCATGTCACGCCGGAAATGCGAGAACGGGCTCACGAAACCCTTCACCTCATGCAGGCCGCCCATCTCGAATCGAAGCTCGTCGGTGAAATGTCCGCCGGCGAACAGCGTCGCATCATGATCGCCCGCGCTTTGGTCCACCAGCCGGAGATGCTGCTCCTCGACGAGCCCTCCAACGCTCTCGATCTCGCCGCCCAGCGCGAATTGCGCCAGGCTCTTCGCCGCGTCGCGCAGCGGGGAGTCGGCATTCTCATGGTCACCCACCACCTGGCAGACATTCTCCCCGAGATCGACCGCGTCATCATGTTGCGCGACGGCCGTATCTTTGCCGACGGCCCCAAACGCGATCTCCTTATCGCCGCCAAACTTCGCGACCTCTTCGGCGTGGACGTGACCCTGGTCGAGCACGATGGCTCCTGGCACTCCTGGTAGTCCATCGGACAAAAACCGTAAAAACAGCCTCTCCGGTGCCCCTGCGCCAAATGTCTGCCGTGCGTCGGACACGCGTCAGACAACCGCCGTCGTCATTCCCGCGATTTCGCCACTTGCCGCCGCGCCCTTTCTCGGGTTAACTTATGCGTACACGGGAAAGGAGGATGATCCAGCTAATGACAAATTCAGATGGTAGTAGTAGTCGCAGGACCCTGCGTGAGGTGACTGAGGCTTAGAGCCGCTCCTGGCTGCAAGTGAAACTAAGTCCTGGCGTAACTCAAACGCCGAGGCCACTCCGACCACCCCAGCGAGCAAGCTCGCCGGGGACCCCGGAAGGAAAGCGGGGGCGCCTCAGGTCAATCTCAACAGCTCACCGGTGATCAAGGCCCGCTCGCGCAATCCCGCAGCGGGCCTTTCACATTTCAGCATCGGACCCTCTGATCGATATGACCATGGTAAAATGACCATGGTCGGATGAGAACCAAGGTTATGAAAAACCAGACCTCAAAAACGATCGGCGCCGGCGAATTCAAAGCCAAATGTCTTGCCATCATCGATGACGTACACACCAACCGCGAAGAACTCGTGATTACCAAACGCGGCAAGCCCATGGTGAAGCTCGTTCCCCTTGAGGCGCAGAAATCGGACAGCATCTTCGGATTCCTGAAGGGCAAAGCGAGGGTCGTGGGCGATATTGTCTCTCCCATCGTCGAGCTCTGGGAATGGGATGAGGACATCTTCCCGCCAGGCACTCCCGAACGCGAAGATTTCGAACGCAGAAAAAAGAGACCGCCCGCAAAAACATCCCAGCGAGCGGCGGTTAAAGCGCGAAGATAATGGTCCTGGACACCCATGTCATTCTTTGGCTTGGGGAGAATTCCAGCCACCTCTCATCGGCGGCACATCGTTCCATCAAAGAGGCTGAGGCTGGGGGGACTCGCCTGATAGTCGCCGCTCCCTCCCTCTACGAGATTGCCTGGGGAGTCCTGCGCGGCAGGATCCAGTCCCTGCTCCCGCTTAACGAACTGCTCGCCAGTATCGAGGAGCGATTTATCATTCGTTCTGTCACCCCGGCCATCGCCATTGCCGCCGCCCAACTCCCCTCCACTTTCCCTTCCGATCCCTTCGATCGCATCATCGCCGCGACAGCCATCGTCGAACGCGTCCCGCTCCTCACCGCCGACCTGCGCATCCGCCGATCCCGCGCCCTCCGCACCCTCTGGTGACCCGCGCCACAAACCCCGCTGCGCGCCGGTTCTACAATGTCCCCATGGAACCCCTCGTCATCGCAGGCAAAGCCTTCCAGTCGCGCCTCATCGTCGGTACCGGCAAATATCGCAACGGACCCGAAACCCAGGCCGCGCTCGAAGCTTCCGGCGCGGAGATGGTCACCGTCGCCGTCCGCCGCGTCAATCTCGACCGTTCCATGGAATCCCTCCTCGACTTCATCGACCCGCAGCGCTACTTTCTGCTCCCCAACACCGCTGGCTGTTACACCGCCGACGAAGCCATCCGCGCCGCGCGCCTCGCCCGCGAAGTCGGCTTATCGGACTGGGTCAAGATTGAGGTCATCGGCGACCAGGCCACCCTCTATCCCGATGTTCAGGCCACCCTCGAAGCCACGCGCATTCTCGTCAAAGAAGGATTCACCGTCCTCCCTTACACCTCCGACGACATCGTCTTCGCGCATCGCCTCATCGACGCCGGCGCCGCCGCCGTTATGCCGCTGGCCGCACCCATCGGATCCGGTCTTGGCATTCAGAACCGCGCCACTCTGCAGATCCTGCGCGAAAAAATCACCGCCGTCCCCCTCATCGTGGACGCCGGTGTCGGGACCGCCTCGGACGCTACCCTCGCCATGGAAATGGGAGCCGACGGCGTCCTCATGAACACTGCCATCGCTGGCGCAGCCAACCCCATCCTCATGGCGGAGGCTATGCAGCACGCTGTCCTCGCGGGCCGCCAGGCATTTCTCGCTGGCCGCATGGCGCGCAAACTCTACGCCACCGCCAGCTCCCCGCTCGAAGGCGTCTCCAAGGCCACCGCCTGATTTCCTCATTGCCGGCTCGGGCACCGCTCGCCGATGTGTATCGAGCTCGATGACCCCGCTGCCGGCACGCGCCACAATCCCTCTTCATCCCCAACCAGCCTGCGTTACACTGGCGCAGGATTTCACGCCGATCCGTTCCTGCTGCTGAGGTAATCCATGCGCGTCTGCGGTATCGACTGCGGCTCTGAAACCACCGGCTACGGCATCGTCGAGTGGGACGACCGCGCCCGCCAGCCCCACCTTGTCTCCATCGACTCGGGCGGCATCTGCCCGCCCAAAAAAGCCCAGCTCCCCGAGCGCCTCGCCCTCATCTACGCCGAGCTGACCTCCCTCTTCGAGCGATACCGCCCCGAAATCGTCGCCGTCGAAGAAGTTTTCTACTCGGTCAACGCCCGCTCCGCCATCCGCCTCGGTCACGTGCGCGGAGTCGCCTTGCTTGCGGCTGCGACGGCCGGCCTTCCCGTTGCGGAATACGCGCCTCTCACCATCAAATCCACCGTCACCGGTTACGGACTCGCCGCCAAAAACCAGGTCCAGTTCATGGTCGCCCGTCTGCTTTCGCTTCCCGCAGCGCCCGAACCCGCCGACGCCGCCGATGCTCTCG
>CAVWJR010000009.1:0-31155 GCA_963755485.1 uncultured Acidobacteriaceae bacterium
GCGCTGCCAGCGCCGGATATTCGCCCAGCGGAATCTTCCACAAATACTCTCCCGTGTTCAGGTCGATCGCGCTCAGCGTCCCCCAAGGCGGCGTAATTGCCGGATAGCCGTCAGGATCGAGGAATTTTCGGTACCCCGTAAAGGCGTATTCGAGGTTCGCCCCGCCCGCCATCTTCCATCCGGGCACATGCTCTGCAGTCTCCGATGCCGCTCCCCGGTCCGCCGACTTCAGATACTCGATCAGCTCCGCGATCTTCGCCCCATCCACGTTGGGCAGCGCCATCATCCGTCCGCGCCCGTGCATCACCATGTCGGCGATCTGCGCGTCCGTCATCCGTTGCGTCACGTTCACCAGCGAAGGAAACGCCGGCGGCGACCCCGCGCGATTCGCACCATGGCAAATCGCGCACTGCGACTGGTAAACCTTCGCGCCCGGGCTCGCCGTGGGATTATCCGGCGCCAGGCCGCCCGTCCAGGCCATCTCGTTCGCGTTCACGTAGAGCAGGCCGTATCCGGATCGACAGCCGAGCCACCCCACTCCGCGCCGCCATCGAAGCCAGGAAAGATCACCGTCTCCTTGTGCCACAGTGAACGGCACAAACTGTCCCTCGCTGCGAAACGTCCTAAATTCTCCGAGCGCCCACGGATGGGCTTCCGGCGTTCGTCTCGTCAGCATATCCTCGGTAAGAAATTGCCGCGCAAAAGGCGCAGGCGAGGACGGCAAAGGCTCCGTCGCCGAGCTCTCGCCCGGCACATCGCTCGCCGGATACTTGCGCTGTTCGATCGGGAAGAGCGGCTTGCCCGTGCGCGGTCGAAGAGATAGACGAATCCCTGCTTGGTGGTCTGCGCCACGGCGTCGACGTCTTTGCCGTCGCGGTTAATGGTCACCAGCGTTGGCGGCGACGGAAAATCGCGGTCCCAGAGATCGTGATGCACTCCCTGAAAGTGCCAGATCCGTTTGCCCGTTTCCGCATCCAGCGCCAGCAGCGAATTCGCAAACAGATCGTCGCCACGCGGTCGCCGCCATAGAAATCGAACGCCGCCGAACCGGTCGGCACATAAACGATTCCGCGCTCCGCATCCACCGCCATGCCCGCCCAGTTGTTCGCGGCGCCCGCGTATTTCCACGCGTCCTTCGGCCAGGTCTCGTAGCCGAAATCGCCGGGATGCGGAATGGTGTGGAAACGACCAGCGCAACGTCCCCGTACGCACATCGTAGGCGCGAATATCTCCGGGCGGCGCAGGAAGCGTCTCCGGATTGCGCCGCCCACGATGATCAGGTCCTTGTAGATGATGCCCGGACTCGTCAGCGCCATCGACTGCTTCTTGCCATCCGCGCCCCAGCAGATATTTGCGCAAGTCAATCCGGCCGTCCTCCCAAAGCTCGGCCATCGGCGTGCCCGTTCAAGGATCGAGAGCATACAAAAAATTCATCACCCCAGCAAAAAAACGGCTTTCATTATTTCCATCGTGCCAGTAGGTAAGCCCTCGCGCAGGCTGCGTTGCCCCGCCAATCGTCTTGTCGTGGTTATCGACCGTCGAATCGAAGGCCCACAGCAGTTTTCCTCTCTCCGCATCGAGGGCAATCACCTTCCCGAAAGGCGTGATCCATACATCATTCGCCCCACGATCAGCGGATTCGTCTCCAGATTCCCCTTCTCATCCGTGTCGTACGTCCACGCGACTTTCAACTGCGCAACGTTGCCGCGATTGATCTCGTTCAGCGGCGAATAGTGGTCGCCATCCACGCTCCCGTTGTACGCAGGCCAGTCAACGTCGTGCTGCGCCGTGCCGGCAGCAGCCTGTTTTGCAATCGCTGAAGAATGCTGAGCGGCGCCCATCGCCGCCATCAGCAACGTGGTACTGCAGACACTAACAACCCAATAAGAACGACTCGAAGAATGCTTCTCCCCGCGCCTGAAATCGAATGGTATGATCCGGCCATGTTTACCAGAGGCAGGCGTCGTTTTGCCAGCGTTCTTCTGGCCACAGCCGCCCTGGCCTCCTTCCCGCAAGCGGCTCGCGCAGACGCCGGCATCCCCATGCTGCCGGTCACCTGGCCGACCATGCTCTTCTTCCTCTTCCTCGTCATCGTCATCGAATCCATTTATCTGCTTTCCCGCCTGAAGACGCGCATACGCCGCACCCTCATCGCCGTCATCTGCGTCAACACTGCCGCTATGGGTCTCGGCTTTCCCCTGGCATGGCTCATCTATACCATTCTCGACTCGTGGGCCGAGTTTCCTGGCGGTCATTCCGGCGCTTTCAGCGACATGCAGTTTGTTCCTTTGTGGGTCTGCACCAAAATGTTTCCGGACATGACCGGTACGCACGCGGAAATCTGGGCGATCCTGGCGATCTTCCTCACTCTGCTCGTCCCCTCCTACCTCTTCACGCGCATTCTTAAATCGTGGGTCTTTGACTGGTACGACTTGCTCCGCTATCAGGGTGACATCAAGCCAGCCATTCTCGTGGCCAATCGCTTGTCCTATCTCCTGCTCGCCCTTACCGGCTGCATGCTCCTGTTCCGAACCTTTCACGGCTGAACCGAACCTTCCTCGTCGTTCCCTCAAGCGCCGCGAGCAACGGTCCATTCTGCACTCCCGGCGCAAGCCGTTCGCGTTCTTTACAATCTCCTACGGCATGCCAATCAAAACCATCATCGAGCCGTTCCGCATCAAGAGCGTCGAGCCCCTGCACTGGACCACCCGCCAGCAGCGCGAAAATCTTCTCCGCGCGGCGCACTACAACATGTTCCTCCTCCCTGCCGACGACGTCCTCATCGACCTCCTCACCGACTCCGGCACCGGCGCCATGTCCACCCATCAGTGGGCCGCCATCATGGAAGGCGACGAGAGTTACGCCGGTAGCCGCAGCTTCGACCGCTTCCGCAACTCCATTCAGGACATCTTCGGTTACAAACACGTCATTCCCACCCATCAGGGTCGCGCAGCCGAGCGCATCTTGTTCGGCGTCCTCTGTAAAAAGGGCGACGTCGTCCCCAACAACACCCATTTCGATACCACTCGCGCCAATGTCGAATTCACCGGCGCCCAAGCTGTCGATCTGCTCACCGAAGCTGGACGCCAACCCTCCGTCTCCGCGCCTTTCAAGGGCAATATGGAGGTCGCCGCTCTCGAAACCCTCATTGCCAAACACGGCCGCGAGCGAATCCCATGTGTGATGCTCACGGTTACCAATAATTCCGGCGGTGGCCAACCGGTTTCTATGGAAAACGTTCGCGCCGTCAGCGCTGTCTGCCGCCATCACGGCATCCCGCTTTATTTCGACGCCTGCCGTTTCGCCGAAAATGCCTGGTTCATCAAGCTCCGCGAAAAGGGCTACGAAAACAAAACGCCCAAAGAAATCGCACAGGAAATGTTTTTGCTCGGCGATGGCTGCACCATGTCCGCCAAGAAAGACGGCATGGCCAACATCGGCGGCTTCCTCTGCACCAACGACGACAAGCTCGCCCAGCAGGAAAAAGATCTGCTCATCCTTACCGAAGGTTATCCGACGTATGGCGGCCTGGCCGGCCGCGACCTTGAAGCTATCGCTGTCGGCGTGCAGGAAGCGCTTGAGGAAGACTATCTCCGCTACCGCATTGCTTCGACGGCTTATCTCGGCAATCACATCGCTGCTGCCGGTGTGCCGATTGTCCAGCCGCCTGGCGGCCACGCCATCTATCTCGACGCGCGCGCCTTTCTGCCGCGCATTCCCGCCGAGCAGTTCCCTGGCGTCGCGCTCTGCTGCGAGCTTTATCTTGAAGGCGGCGTCCGCTCCGTCGAAATCGGCTCGTTGATGTTCGCCGGCGCCGCGCAAATGGACCTGGTCCGCCTCGCCATTCCTCGCCGCGTCTATACGCAGAGCCACATCGACTATCTCGTCGAAGTCATCCTCGAAGTCTGGAAGAACCGCGACAAGATTCGCGGCATGCGCCTCACCTTCGAAGCGCCTTTCCTCCGCCACTTCACCGCTCATCTGGAGCCGGTGGGATAAGTAGTAGGCTTCATGGCCGAATCTCCGCTGGCACAGGATCTCGCGTTCAGTACCTGCCGATACCGTCCCAATCAGAATGGGGCCGACCGCCCTATCCCTGACTTATCCACAGATCTGTCAAGTACTTGTGGAAAAATCCAAAGTAATAACCCTCATAACAAACCACATACAAGCCAAACTACCCCAACATTGTTGGCACTACTTCGGGCCAAACTTGATATCCTATACTTATAAGGTAGAAAAAGAAAAAAAGCCTCGCCTTCCCGGCGGGGCTTTTCTGTTTTGGATGCCTTTCTAAACGCTGAACGCTAACCGCTGCTTTCCTGAGCCCGGTGCCCTGACGCCTAAACTCTGATCCCTAAACTCTAAACCCTGCTTCCACGAAAGGCATATCGTCATGACCGACTTCTTCCCACGCTGCCAGCACCTGACCCTCGCCGGCGCACGCTGCACCGTCCCCGCCCTCCGTAGCAGCGACCTCTGCTTCGACCACCACCACCGCCGCCTCCGCCGCAGCCGCCGCCCCCAGCTCGTCGGTACCCGCGACGTCTCCGGCACCCTCCTCTCCTTCGTCTACATGGAGGACTACGCCTCGGTCATCGAAAACCTCAACGCCACCGCCCTCGCCTTCTCCGAGCACTCCATCGACCACCGCCAGGTCTCCGCCCTTACCTACCTCATGAACACTACCCTCAAGACCATTGACCGCATGCACAAGGTCCAGCAGGTCCCCAAAGAGGACATGCCCACCGAAGTCGCCTACGACGAACTCGACGACCCCATCGCCCTCCCCGACCCCGTCGCCAAACCCGAATCCGCCCCCACCCCCGGGATTTGTCATCCTGAATCCGCGCCAGCGGATGAAGGATCTGCGGTTGCTCTTTCTGAATCCGCACCAGCGGCCCAGGCACCGTGTGTCTCGGATCACGATTCGGAATACACGCATCAGTCAGCGGATCACGACGAAGCAGCCCGGCGCGCCTTCCACGATCAGCAGCAGGACGAGATGTTCCGGCCGCTCAACCCTCACATTTATCCTGCCCTCACCGCCGCCGCCGAACCCGCTCCCGAACGCCGACCGCCTACTCCCTACTCCCGACTCCCTATTCCCTGTACTTCCAGCAACTTGCCACCAGCCCTCGGCGCAACCAGCCTGTTTCCAACAACTTGTACTTCGACCCCCTCTGCAACTGCCGCAGATTCAACACTTGCATAAAACGGGGGGGTGTCATGAAGCGCTCGCGACTCAATACCCGGCTTCGCCGCTATGGCGAACGGCAAGGCAGCGATTTTCCAAAGACGAAAAAAGCAGGCCCGGAGGCCTGCCCTTTTCTTACTCTCTTCAGCTTACTTAGCCGCTACCGCTTGCTTTCCGGCAGCCTGTTCCTTCAAAGCAGCGGCTTTGTCGGTCGCTTCCCAGGTGAAGTCCGGCTCATTGATGCGCCCAAAGTGTCCGTAGGCCGCGGTCTTGCGGTAAATCGGCCGCCGCAGGTTCAGGCTTTCGATGATCGCCTTCGGCGTCAGCTGGAAGTTTTTCCGCACCAGTTTCACCAGCGCGCTCTCGTCCAGCTTGCTGGTCCCGAAGGTATCCACCAGCACGCTCACCGGCTCAGCCACGCCGATGGCATACGCGAGCTGCACCTCGCAGCGCTCCGCCAGCCCAGCCGCCACAATGTTCTTCGCGATATACCGCGCCATGTAAGCCGCCGAGCGGTCCACCTTCGTCGGATCCTTGCCGCTGAAGGCGCCTCCACCGTGCCGGCCCATGCCGCCGTAGGTATCGACGATGATCTTGCGGCCGGTCAGCCCGGTGTCGCCCATCGGGCCGCCAATCACAAAGCGTCCTGTGGGATTGATGTGGTACTTCGTGTTCTCGTCGAGCAGATTGGCAGGCAGCACCGCCTGGATCACGTGCTTGAGAATGTCGGCACGGAGATCGTCGGTAGAGACTGTCTCGGCATGTTGCGTGGAGATCACCACGGCGTCGATCCGCACCGGCTTGTGCTTCGCGTCGTACTCCACGGTCACCTGGCTCTTGCCGTCGGGACGCAGGTAGGGCAGCTTCCCGCTCTTGCGAACCTCCGACAGCTGCCGCGTCAGCTTGTGCGCAAACGAAATTGGTGTCGGCATCAGCTCCGGCGTTTCGTTCGTCGCGTAGCCGAACATCATGCCCTGGTCGCCGGCGCCGCCCGTGTCCACGCCCATGGCGATGTCGCCGGACTGTTTGTTGATGGACGAGATCACCGCGCAGGTATTCGAGTCAAAGCCGTACACGGCATTGTCGTACCCGATCGAAGCCACCACGCCGCGCACCAGCGTCTGAAAATCGACGTAGGCCCGCGTCGTGATCTCGCCGGCGATAACCACGAGTCCAGTCGCCGTCAGGGTTTCGCACGCCACGCGGCTGTACGGATCCTGTTCGAGGCACGCGTCGAGAATCGCGTCCGATACCTGATCGGCAATTTTGTCGGGATGACCCTCGGTCACCGACTCCGAAGTGAAAAGAAAACGTTCTGTTGCGGACAAGACTACCTCCAGATGCTGCTGAGTCCCGGCTTATCGGGGATGGACTATCAGATGACTTTTCTATGTTACAGGGCGGGGTAATGCCGGGGCAAAAGAGTGCAGCGAAAGGGGTAAATGGGACACGGAACCGCGCCAGATCGCAGGGAACAGAATTCCGTTGCCCTCCTTACTTCGCCCCATGTGATGGCGGATACTGACCACCGCACAGATGCTGTGGTATCGCCAATGGCCGGGGGTGCGCCATGGCCAAAGTCGTCGCCATTATGGGCGGTTATCGCCGCGGCGGAGTCGCGGACCAGGCAGTGGACGCGGTGCTCGAAGGCGCCCGTGAAAAAGGCGCGCAGACAAAGAAAATCTACCTCAGCGAGCAGCACATCGAGTTCTGCCGCAATTGCCGAAACTGTACTCAGTTCAGCGGCCTCACCCGCGGCAAATGCCCGCAGCAGGACGACATGGAATGCGTTCTCAGCGAAGTAGAAGACGCCAATTCCCTCGTCCTCGGTTCGCCCGTTAACTACTACAACGTGACCGCCATCTTTCGCCGCTTCATGGAGAGGCTCCTCGGCTTCGCCTACTGGCCGTGGGGGAAAAACCTCGGACCGAAACTGCGCTCGAACGTGCGCCACAAGAACGCTGTGCTCGTCTGCTCCGCCGGAATGCCGGGTCCGCTCATCCCTATCGCCACGGGAGCGCCCAGCGCCCTCAGGCTCACGGCGAAGATGCTGGGTGCTGCGCCGGTCGGAAACCTGTGGATCGGCCTCGCCGCTGAGGGGCCCGACCAGAAGCTGCCGGACAGAACCCTGGCCAAAGCCCTGCGTCTCGGTCGCAGACTCGCCTGACCTTGCGGCCGCGGGCTGTCCGCAATCGCCCGAACCGTTACTGTGGCTTTGAAGCAGGCTGCGTCGGTGGCGTGGCCGGCGACGGCGATGACGAGTCTCCTGCACCCGGCTTCTGCGGACTACCGGTGATGTCCTGGCCCTGATAGAGCACGCGAATGCTGGTGTGGAACTCGTGGTAGTTGGTGTACTTCAACGTCTCGCGCAAGCGCACGTCCTGACTCAGATAACCGTGCCCCGCCGAAAAATGGAGGATGCCGTCGCCGTGCGTATAAACCGGAAACCAGTATTTGCCGTCGACCAGCTGCCGGTAAGTTACAAACGGAGTGGAGAGGTCTTCGTGACCCGGACGCACATCGTCAGGCACGTTCTTTCCGTTGGTCACGACTATCTGGTGTTCCTTTTGGTCTACCCAGATCCGCCCCTGAAAATACCGCTTCTTCTTCTCGATCACTTTGGGTTTCACATCGAAAACCCAGGTGTCGACCTCGTCGATCTTCTGCTTGCCCACGTAGCTGATGTCGTATTGGGGAGCGTCTTCAGTAGTCAGAACAAACGGCAGGCGTTCTTCGATGTCCTGGAAATCCGCCGGCGACATCATCACCCGCGTAAGCGAATTTGCCGGCGCGTCCAGCACCCGCTCTGTCCGACGGCCATCGGAATCAAAGGCGATGTCCACCACCTGGTAATACTGCCCATCCGGCTTGCCGTCGTCATCGATGGTCTGCACCCGCACGCTGCGCGTCCAGGTGTAATTATCCAGAGCTCTCCGGAAGACGGCCTCCTTCGCGGTGAACTCGGTGATGATCTGCTGCACCGGAATCTCGGGTTGCGTGGTATCGAGCGGCCCGAATCCCTGATCGAGCGGCATGGAAGTGTAGGAGGCCTGGGCACGGAGCGCCTGGGGAAGCAGGACTGCAAATGCAGCCAGCAAAACGGGGAAAAAGCGGCGGGCTGGGACAAAGGACACGAGGACGCTCCTGTTCATTAAGGATAGACGCACGCACGCCGCAGGAGTTAAGTCCGGCCCGAAGCCGGAAGAATCTGGTTACGAAAGCGCTAACCTGCACACTTTGCATCATGTTCAGGTAGTTGACGGCCAGGTAGACTCAGATTAGTTCGTCAGGAATTTATGCCCACCACGATGGATCTTTACGGTGCGCCAACGCTGATTCTGCTGTTTGTTTTGGTGGCGGTGTTTGGCGCGCTCTGGCTGCAGCGCCGCTCGCTGCCTCCGCTGCGCATGCGTGCCGGCCAGGCGGCGACGGCTCGCCGCCGGCAATTGCTGTGGCTGGTGGGCTGGATGTTCGCCGCGATTCAGCTGGAAATGGAAGTCTTCGGCCGGGCTCACTCCGGCGTCTGGCTCGCCGTTTCGCGCCTCTGCATCCAGCTGGCGGCCATCATGTTTCTGGGCTCCATGGCGCCCCAGTATTTCAGCCGGCGGCTGCGCATCCTCTACGTCGTCGCCTTTGCTGCGCCGCTCATGCTGTTCACCGTTTTGGTGTCTCTGAATCCGGCGCCCGGACCTCAGAGCCGCTTCATCCTGCTGCTGTGCGTGTGCGCCGCCCTTTTGGTGAGCGCTCGCTGGAGCCTTGAAAAGCATCTTCTCCCGGTGTGGCTCGGGCTTCTGCTTGTCGCTTCAGTGGGCGGCGCCGGAATCTGGCTGACTCTCCACCAGCAATTTGTCGGCGTGCTGGCCCTGGCTCAGGGTGGAATCCTGTTCATCACCGCAGTTCTGTTTGCCCTGGCTTTCCGGAGGGTGACCGCTGGCGTGGTCTTTACCGTAGGCGGCCTGGCGGCATGGTCGCTTGCCCGTCATGCTGGAGCCTTTACTTGGCGCAACCGCTGTGCCTTTCGCGCTGGTGCGCTCCCTCAACCTCATGAAGGTCATCGCCGCCGTCGGCATGATCGTCCTCGTGCTCGAAGATGAGATTGCCTCCAACAAGGCAGCCCAGTTGCGTGAGCGCCGTGCGCGCCAGGAGATGGAAAAGTACGCAGAAATCTTCCTGGAGACTTTGTCGTTCGAAGAGGAGAGCCGCCAGTACGACCGGATCTGTGCCGTCATTGAAGAGGCCAGCCGATTCACCCGGGCAGCCATTATCCTGCGCAGCCCCGACGGTCGGTTTCGGCTGGCAGGCCGCGCCGGAATCGGCGGCGCTCTGGCCGGCGCGCTCGACGCCATGGCCCAGCGCACCACCGACGAAAAACTGAAAGAGTTCAACGGCAGCTCATTCTACAAGCCGGAAATCGGCCACCTCGTGCGCCTCAATCTGACTCCCTTGCTGGAACCCGGAGACGAACTGCTGCAGCTGAATTTCATCGAGACCCACGCCATCGCCATCCGCGGCCGCGAACACGAGCCGCTGGGCGCGGTGCTGCTCTCCAGCATGCGCGAGCCCGATCAACCACTCCTCACTGAAGATGTTCTTCCCCTGGAACTGCTGGTGGCCCGCATTGGCACAGCGCGCGAGCATCAGATGCTGTTGCGGCGATTGCTGCAGGCGGAGCGCCTCGCGGGGCTCGGTCAGCTGGCCGGAGGCGTGGCCCACGAGCTCAACAATCCGCTCACCGTCGTTACCGGCTATGCCGAGCTTATGGCCGACAGCGATGGCCCAGGCCGCGAGCACGCAGCCGTTATTCTGGGCGAGGCCCGCCGCATGAAGCAGATCATCGAGAGCCTCGTCCGCTTCCGCAAAGCTTCCCCAGGACTTCGCGCTCCGGTCTCAGTGGAGTTGCTGCTGCACGATGTGCAGCGGCTCGCACGGCACGATCTGGATGGCGCACGCATCGGCTTGCAGCTCCGGCTCGCTCCGGATTTGCCGCCCATCCCGGCAGATGGCGACCAGATGCGCCAGGTCTTCCTCCAGATCGTCAAGAACGCAATCGGATCCATGAACGAATCGCGCGATGGACTCGACCGGCGGATCCTCGTTGAAGCTCTTTCCCAGGGCGAACACGTCCAGGTCACCATCTCCGATAACGGGCCCGGCTTCGTCGATCCCGCTCGCGCCTTCGATCCCTTCTACACCACGCGTCATCAGGGTGAAGGCATGGGCCTCGGCCTCAGCATCTGCTATTCGATCATTCGCGAGCATGGCGGCCAGATCTCCGCTCTTAACCTGCAACCGCATGGCGCCGCTGTCGTCATCGAGCTGCCTATCGCCGTCGAGGAACAGCCCGAAGCCGACCAGACACAGAATCTGCTGCTTGCCAGCCAACCCACGCGCGTCGGTTAGTCCCTGCCGCTCGGGCCCGCCATTTACTATTGTCGGTTGCAATCGAGAGGATGTGCCATGAGGGGATTTGTGTGTGTGGCAGGAACGCTCCTGTTCTCGGTGCTCGCGGGAGCGCAGAGCTCAACCCCGCCTCCGGAACAAAGCGGGCCAAAACGGCCTATGACCTTCGAGGACATGATGAAGATGCGCCGCCTCGGCGACATCGCCGTCTCGCCGGATGGCAAATGGGTGCTCTTCTCGGCTACCGACGTCGATCTCGACAAAAACACGAAGACTTCGCATCTCTGGATCGTCCCCGCATCCGGTGACAACGAGAGGCCACTCATGGCATCGATGGTCGGCGAGAGCCGCGGCCGCTTCTCGCCCGACGGCAAACAGATCGCCTTCCTCACCGCGCGCGATGGCAGCCAGCAAATTTGGCTCGCCGACTTTCACGACGGCGACATCAGCGTCCCGCATCAGCTCACTCACATCAGCACTGAAGCCGACAACGTTACCTGGTCGCCGGACGGCCAGCACATCCTCTTCACCTCCTCGGTTTATCCCGAATGCAGCGCTCCGGGACAGACCGGCACCGACGAAGACGCCTGCGACAAAAAGCGCGACGACGCCGAGGCACAGTCGAAGGTCAAGGCGAAAATCTTCACCGCACTGCTCTATCGCCACTGGAATGCTTTTACCGATGACAAACGCAGTCATCTTTTCCTGGCGTCGGTTGATGATGGCTCGTTCCGCGACCTGAATCCTGGCGACACGCATGATGTTCCGCCGTTTTCTTTAGGCGAGCCCGACGGCTGGGACTTCTCGCCCGACGGAAAGGAGATCGCCTTCGAAGAAAAGAAGGTCGACGACCCGGCGCTTTCGACCAACGTGTCGATTTTCACTCTGCAGCTCGACGATCCAAACGCGCAGCCGGTGAAGATTTCGGCCAGTCTGGGCGGGAATTTCACGCCGCGCTACTCGCCCGACGGCAAGTCCATCGCGTGGCGCATGCAGAAGCGTGCCGGGTACGAGAGCGACCGGTTTCGGCTCGTCCTCTATGACCGCACCACCAAGCAAATTCGCGAACTGCTTCCCAATTTCGACCGCTGGGTGGATGAAGAGATTTGGGGCCCGGACTCCGCGGCCATTTACTTCACTGCTGGCGACATGGAGAAAGAACCTCTACGACGTCACCGTGCCCGGCTTCAAGCTCGCGTTTCTTGCCGGCCAGGGAGGGTATGGCGACCTCCGCCTCTTAAAAATGCCGCCTCTTCCACCCGGCGGAATCCGGTTGAACCCGTGGGCAATTGTCACCTCCAAGATGACCGTCGACCGTCCCATGGAAGTCGTCGCCGTTCATCTCGGCGTCTCTGCAGTCGTGCATAAGCCCGACGCTCTGGGCATCACGCAGGACGGGGAACAACCATCGCCCCGCTCACCCACCTCAACTCCGCTCTCCTCGCCCAGCTCGACTTGCCCGCCATGGAATCCTTCTGGTTCCCCAGCATCGGCAACGTCAAAGTCCAGGGCTTCCTCATCCGCCCGCCCAACTTCGCCCCCGGCAAGAAATACCCCGTCAAGTTCCTCATTCACGGCGGACCCGAGGGCGAATGGGGCGACATGTGGTCGTACCGCTGGAACGCCGAGCTCTTCGCCGCCAACGGCTACGTCGTCGTGATGATCAATCCCGGCGGGTCTACAGGATATGGGCAGGCCTTCGTCGATCGCGTCAACGGCGACTGGGGCGGCAAGCCGTACATCGACCTGATGCGCGGCCTCGACTACGCCGAAGCTCACTATCCCTTCATCGATAAATCCCGCGAGTGCGCCCTCGGCGCCAGCTACGGCGGCTACATGGCCGACTGGGTGCTTGGCCACACCGACCGCTTCAAGTGCATCGTCTCCCACGACGGCATGTTCAACACCGAATCCGCCTATGGAACCACCGACGAGATTTGGTTCAACGAGTGGGAATTCAGGGGCACGCCCTGGACCAACCGCGCGCTTTACCGCGAGTGGTCGCCCATGCTCGCCGAAACTCACTTCAAAACGCCCACCCTCGTCGTCCACTCCCAACTCGACTACCGCCTCGACGTCTCCGAGGGCTACCAGCTATTCGACACGCTGCAGCGCATGAAGATTCCATCGAAGATGCTCTACTTCCCCGACGAAGGCCACTGGATCCTCAAGCCGCAAAACTCCCAGCTCTGGTACAAAACGGTGAACGACTGGGTCGACCAGTGGACCCACACTTCGCACGCGGGGTCCCAATGATTGCTCATTTGCGCGGCCGTCTGTTTTCGAAACAGCCCGGCCAGGCCATCGTAGAAGCCGCCGGCGTCGGCTACGACGTCACCATCAGCGTCCCCACCTTCACCGCGCTCCCTGCCGAAGGCAGCGAAGTTTCGCTGCACATCCACACTCAGGTGCGCGAAGACGTCCTTGCCCTCTACGGCTTCATGGACCGCAATGAGAAACGACTCTTCGAACGCCTCATCACCGTCTCCGGCGTCGGTCCCAAACTCGCTATAACGATCCTCAGCGGCCTCAATCCAGAACGCACCGTCGAGGCCATTCGCGCGCAGGACCACGCCACGCTCACCCGCATTCCCGGCGTCGGCAAAAAACTCGCCGAGCGACTCGTCGTCGAGCTGAAAGAAAAGCTCGAAGACCTCGCCGTCGCCGCTCCGTCCGCGCGATCCGTCGCCCCGGCCGCCGACGACGTGCTCTCCGCGCTGGTAAACCTCGGCTATCAGCGACCCGCGGCGCTGAAGGCCATCGAAACCGCTGTCGAGAAGGACAAGGCCTCGGGAGAGAATTTTGACGACCTCTTCCGCGCCGCGCTGAAAGTGATTCGCTAGCGGCACGTCTCGCGAATCGTCATTTGCTGCCAGTCACGTTGCTCGCTGACCGCCATCCAGGCAAGAATGATGAATGCGCGCTCCCATCTATCAGGTTGACGCTTTCACCACGCGGCGCTTCGCCGGCAATCCTGCCGCCATCATTCCGCTGCCCAGCTTTCTTCCCGACGCAACGCTGCAGGCCGTCGCGCAGGAAAACAACCTCGCCGAAACGGCGTACCTTGTCCGCTCCAACGGCAACTACGATCTCCGCTGGTTCACACCGGGCACCGAGGTTCCGCTTTGCGGCCACGCCACGCTGGCCAGCGCCGCCGTCGTGATGGAACGTCTCGAGCCCACGCGCAACCAGGTTGTCTTTCACTCCGCGAGTGGCCCACTCACGGTGAAGAAGAACGGAGCCGGCTATGTGATGGATTTTCCTACGCGCCCGTCATCGCCGGTCTCCGCACCGGCGGGCCTCGCCGAAGCACTGGGCGCGACGCCGCTTGAAGTCACGGAAAACGACTTCAACTTCCTCGCGCTGATCGAGAGCGAAAAAGTTCTGCGCGCGCTTGCGCCCGACATGGCCGCCCTCATTCGCCTCGGCAAGGGCGGCGTCATCGTTACAGCCAAAAGCGATGACCCGCAATACGACTTCGTCAGCCGCTACTTTGCCCCGTTAAAGGCATCCCGGAAGACCCGGTCACCGGCTCGGCGCACTGCATGCTCGCGCCGTGGTGGGCGGAGCGGCTCGGCAAAACGGACTTCACGGCCTTCCAGGCCTCGCCTCGTGGAGGCAAAGTCCTGTGCCGTCTCCGCGGCGACCGCACCGAACTCGAAGGCGAATGCGTTTTCTATTTGGAAGGCGAAGTGGAAATCTAAAAGCAGCCGGCAGCCTGCAGACGGCAGCCAGTTTCCGGCAGCTGCGTTCTTATTCGAGGCGATACTTGGTTTCGGCCAGGTGTACAGCGGCCGCCAGACGAGCCTGTTGATCGTCACCACCATCAGCGCCATGATCATGGTGGCCGCCAGCAGCACCGCGTAATTGCCTCGCATGCTGGCCGCGCTGATCTGCGCACCCAGTCCCAGAGTGGTCAGCGTGTTGCCCTTCAGCTTGAAGTACTCGGCCACGATCGAAGCGTTCCACGCGCCGCCCGAAGCCGTCACAGCCCGGTGATGAGGAACGGAAAGATGCCCGGCAAAATAACGGTCGTCCAACGCTGCACATCGGAAAACCGGAACAGCCGCGCAACTTCCCGCAGCTCCGACGGAATCGCCTGCGCGCCGGCAATCACATTGAACAGGATGTACCATTGCGCCGCCAGCAGCATCAGCACCACGGAGCCGATGCCGAGCCCGACGCCGATCCGCGCCAGCGCCACCAGGATCAGGGGGAAGAACGCGGTCGCCGGGAATGATGCGGCAATTTGTGCCACTGGCTGCGCTAGCTGGAGAACCGCGGGTTGAACCCGATGGCCACGCCGACGGGAATCGCCCACAGCGATCCGAGGAGGAGCGCCGCGTTCACACGCAAAGCGTGAGTCCCGCCCGGCAAGCAGATGCAGAAACTCCGGCCCGCGAATCTCTTCAGCAGCAGCAGCGCGTGGAAGGCCGCAACCCCACCACCGCCAGCAAATCGCCACAGCCGCACGTAGAGAGCCGGTCGCGCACTCGCGCGGCTTCTCCATCTCCGGACTCGATTTCTCCTCCTCCGCCATGCCGCCAGGTCCATATAGAACCGCTCCGCCATCGGCCTGAATGTGTAACGGTTGATGATCCCTAATACCTGCGAATTCCGCAGCGCATCGAGCACCGGCGACGTGACCCGATCGCCGCTCTCCACATTCTCGAATTTGAATTTGTCCGACCACGCGATCAGCGGCCGCCACAGCAGATGATCGGTCATCACCACGATCAGCACCATGGTAATCACCCCAAGGTCATCGCCGTCCGGTATCGCCGTGCGCCGCCGCGGTCTGCAGATACGATCCCAGTCCAGGCAACCGGAAATTTCTGCTCCCACCGGAAACATCTCGCACACCATCAGGAAGAACCACCCATTCGCCACCGAGACAATGGAGTTCCACACCAGCCCGATCGCCCCAAAAGGCAGTTCCAACTGGAAGAGCCTCTGTAGCCGCGGAAGCGGTTGATCTTCGTGGCTTCCATCAGCTCGCGGGGAATGCTTTTGAGCGATGTGTAGAAGCTGAACGCCATGTTCCACACTTCGCCGGTGAAGATCAGCAAAATCGCGCCGAACTCAATGCCCAGTTGCCGCGATGGAAACAGCGACATCATGGCCAGCATGACGCCTGGCAAAAAACTCAGCACCGGGATCGACTGCAGGATGTCCAGGACGGCGATCAGCAGCGCTTCCAGCCGCTTGTTGTAGGCCGCCATGTATCCATAGGCGACGGCAAACACCAGGCTCAGCGCGTAGGCCACAAAGATCCGGACCACCGAATAGAACGCGTAGAGCGGCAGGTGCGCCGGTGACCGGTAAATCTCCACTTCCGGGATCGCCGAACTGAACCAGAACTTCGCGACCCACAAAATCGCATAGAAGCCCGCCAGTAACGCCGCGGCTACGCTAAGGTCAATGAAAAACGGCCATGTCCGCTCCACCACGAATGCGCGTGAGAGCGTCAGCCGCGGTCTCATCCAGCTTTCTCCTGCTTCTCCGGTTCGCTCGTCGGTTCTTCCGTCAGTGTTGGGACGACCTCTTCGCCTTCATGCTCGTGAAGCGTGAACCGGCGGCGCGCGTCGTCCCAGTCAAAGAGCTCCGCGTAGCGGCCCCAGTTGATCGCCGTCTCCAGCTGCCGCTCGCATTCGTCTTCGCTGAACTGCTCGTCCAGCATGTCGAGGAAGAAGTCTTCCGGAACCGAGTGGTCGCTCTTGTTGGCGAGCGCGCGGGTGATCTGCCGCAGCAACAGCACATGTTCCAGTGCCGCTTTCCGGAACACCTCCTTCTGCTTCAGAATCTCCGACTCGGCGTACTCGCGCCCTTCCGGCGTAATGACTGCGTCGCCTTCCTCTACCTTCAGGAAGCCCAGCAGCTGTGCCGCTTCGACAATGGGGAAGAGGTCATCGATTTCAAACGCCAGCTCATCAGCCAGCTTATAAATATCGGTCCGCCCACCCAGGTCGATAATCAACTCCAGCAAACCGGCAATCCCGCCCGGCCGTGCATGCGGCAGCATCTCGTAGCGCATCTGCCGCTGATCGCGCACCCGCCGTCCGTCCGCCAGCACCGGCAGTTCCGTCGGCACTACGTCCGGTTTTGTCAGCACCTTATAGATGTAGTCCACCAGCGCCGTAAAAGACTGCGTCTTCCGATCCCGCGGCTGCACCAGCGATACTTTGAAATCTGTGCGCACATGGCCGGGATTGCGCCCCAGAACGATAATCCGGTCCGCCAGCAGCACAGCCTCTTCAATGTTGTGCGTGACGAGGAAAATCGCCTTTGTTGGAATGGTCTTCTTCTGCCAAAGCTCCAATAGTTCGCTGCGCAGATTGTCCGCGGTCAGCACGTCCAGCGCCGAGAACGGCTCGTCCATGAAGAGAACTTCCGGTTCCACCACCAGCGCTCGCGCGAATCCCACCCGCTGCCGCATCCCGCCCGACAATTCCTTCGGATACGCGGCTTCGAATCCGTCCAGGCCCACCGTGTCGAGAATATTCACGCTCCGCCGCTGACGCTCCTGGGCTTCCATCCCCGCGCCCTCAGCGGAGCTTCTACGTTTTCCAGAACGGTCAGCCAGGGAAAGCGCGAAACTCTGGAAGACAATCGAGACATTGATCTCGGTCGATCCCAGGTCTTTGCCGTGCCACAATACCTGACCCGCCGAAGGCTGCGACAACCCCGAAAGCATGCGCAGCAGCGTCGACTTACCGGACCCGGACGGGCCCAGCAGCGCGACAATCTCGCCCGGATAAATGCCAGATCGGTCGCCGAGATCACCTGGATCCGCGCGTCGCGCGATTGCGCGTAGTACTTCTCCACCTGCCGTGCCTGGATGATGGGTTCGGTCATGAGAATCAGGCCAGTTACCCCTGCGATTTCGGGGCGTCCGCTCAGCATAATGGTCCAAACAGCAAGGATTCGTTAAGATTCTGCTGCAGTTCAGATCCGCCGCGCGGCTGCTTGCTGCGGAAGCATCTCCCGAGGAAAGCGTATCATCATAGGTGCAGGTCATCCGGCACGGCTACCCCAGGAGCCCGCGCGGCGATTCTGCGATTGAATCTCCCGATTCATTTGACGACAAGGAAGCGGTAAGAGACGAATGTCCGAACAGCAGGCGAAACCCAAAGTGCTTGTCGCAGACGATGAGCGCGTGATCGCCGATACCCTCGCGATTATCCTCAACCAGGCCGGATTCGACGCTACCGCTGTTTACAGCGGCGAAAAGCCGTCGAGATGGCCCAGATCCTCAAGCCCGACATGCTCATCAGCGACGTCATCATGACCGACCTCAACGGCATCGACGCCGCCATCCAGATCCGCGCCATGCTGCCCGGCTGCAAGATTCTTTTGTTCTCAGGCCAGGCCGCGACCGCTGACCTGCTGGATCGCGTCCGCGTCCAGGGTCACGAGTTCGAAATTCTCGCCAAACCTGTCCATCCCCAGGATCTGCTGGCTCGTCTGCGCAGCTAGCACTCTAAGCCCAGAGTGTCCAAGACGTACGGGCCGCCTGGAACAGCCTACTGTATCTTTTCCCGCGGATACCAGGTGAACTGCGCGGCTACCGTCGTGTCGCTCTGCGGGCCGGTTTGGTATATGGGCGCCTTCCACGATTCGTACTGCACCAGGCCCTTCACCTCAAAATCCTTTGCGAACCTCTTTACAACGGCGCCCGCGTAGTCGTTTTGCGTCGTACCCCCAGGGATGAACTGTGCTGAGGCCTTCGCGTTCCGGTAGCTGAACTGCACGTCTTCATTGGCCGAGAGATGATACGTCAGCCAAGCCTGCCCACCTTTTCCCTGACGCCCCACCCAGTCGGGCAGAAAACCCTTGTTCGTCGGTCCCTGTCGCTGTACCACCTCCCAGTAAAGGAACTGTCCCTGGTTGATCGGTCCGCCACCCCGTTCGCGTTTCTGTGGCTGGCCGGCTCCGTATTCGCAGCCTCCACGCGCAGATCCAGCTGGTGCACCACAGGGAACTGTGACAGGTAGATGCCCGGATGATACCCTGCGCGCCGCGGCGCAATCGATCGGGATTCACCTCGTCGTGGGCGAATGAGTCCTGTAAAGAGGGTGATCCATTTCTGCAAATGGGGCGGTCGCCAGTCGAAATCAAAGCTGCTGAAGCGCGCGCCCGGATCGTCCGTGGTGAATTTCTGGGCGGCCGATGCCGGCTGTCACGCTGAAGAAGCTCCTCAGGAAGGTGTGCAGCGTAATCGGCTCGTGACCTTTCCCACCCCAGATCACCAGGCGGCTGAACCCAAACTCCAGATCGCGATACGGCTTGAAGCTGATCTTCTCCGCGTGCACCCACGGATCGTTAGGCTGGGTATGTCCCTTCAGGCTGCCGACAAAGAATTCGTAGCGAAACGGACCTGTCGCTCGCGACAGTCCCGGAATGCGCAGCGGCTCCGCGCGATCGATCTGAAAGTGATAAATGTCCTCGGCGTTGGTGCTCCACAACATCGCCGCACCCTGGTCCGGTCCCAGCCGTTATCGCTCCTGCCGAAGGACACCTCGTGCCCCAGCAGGTGGTACGACAGGTTCGCCTCCATCACCCGCGCATTATTCGCGGCTGCAATCGGCCCTCCCGGAATCGTGTCCTGATTGGGAGTGGGCGTGCAGGGACCACCAGTGATTGGGTTGATGTAGATAGCGTCGATGTTGCATGAAAGATTGTCATAGAGCGCCGCTGAGTATCCCGTCGCGCTCGGCGCATATTCATATTCGCCACGCCAGTAGAGCGAAAATCGCCCCGCTTCTGCGCGCCCACTGAAACCCGTATAGCTGTTGAACCCGCCCTCGTACGGGCGCCCGTAATCGTCCACGATGGTTTGACCCAGATGAAAGCTGTCCCGGAGCGGCGTCCCGCTGATCCCCCGCAGCTGGGTGTACACGCTCTCCAGCTGTGCGTTTGGATGGTTCAGCTGCGTTGCGTTGTCGATGTCGGGCTGTACCTCCGCGAGCACCGCCAGATAAATGCCCCGCGCCTCATCATTATTGGTATCGGTGTCGATGCGGTCCGCGCTCAGCTCCAGCATGTGTGCGATGCTCAGCCGCGTCCACGGCCGGATGCCCATGAAAGCAGTGTCCAGATATCCCAGCGAATGCAGACGATCCAGCGCCGGATAAATCCAGCTGTCCATTGGCACATAGGTTGACCCCTCGGAGCTGGTGCTGATCGTCTCCGCCGGCGGCTGATATCCGGGAGGGAATGGCTCCTTCGTCGTGACCTGAGCTTCACTAATCGAGAAAGCTGCGCTGCACAAGAGGACTGCGGAAAGGAAAAGGGAGGATCTCAAGCGAACCTCGGTGGGAATTTTGCCGTTCCAGGCACGGTTCTGCGATCACGACTGTGCCCCTCGATTCAGACTCCGGGATCAATTCCGTCCTGTCAAGCCAGCCCGGCCGTCGCGGCATAACTCGGCGGATTTATCGCGGCCTACATGTGTGCCGGGTCGCCGCGCTCCGCATCCACACCCAGCTCCGCAAACGCCTTCTGCGCCTTCTTTGCGTCGAATTTTCCGTCGCGCGCCAGCTTTGACAATGTCGCTGTCGCCACCGACTCTGCATTCACCTCAAAGTGCCGCCGCAGATGCTCGCGATTGTCGCTGCGTCCGAAACCATCCGTGCCCAGCGACAGCAGCCGTGTCGTCAGCCACGGCGCCAGCTGATCCGGCACCGCCTTCATGTAATCCGTCGCTGCAATAATGGGCCCCGCCGCCTTGCCCAGCGCAGTCAGAATGTACGGCGTCTTCTCCGTTTTCGACGGATGCAGCCGATTCCACCGCTCCACACCCAGTGCCTCGCGCCGCAGCTCGTTGTAGCTGGTCACGCTCCACACATCGGTCTCAACGCCGTATTTCTCCCTGAGAATCTCCTGCGCGCGCAGCACCTCGTTCAGAATCGGCCCGCTGCCGAACAGCTGCGCGACGGCCTTGCCCCCGGCGCCGCCTTCAGCTTGTAAATCCCGCGCACAATGCCTTCGCGCACGCCCTCCGGCATCTCCGGCATGGCGTAATCCTCGTTGTACATCGTGATGTAGTAGAAGACGTCCTCGCCGTTTTCGTACATCCGCCGCATCCCGTCCTGCAGGATCACTGCCATCTCGTACACATACGCCGGGTCGTAGCTCAGGCACGTCGGAATCACACTCATCAGCAGATGACTGTGCCCGTCCTGGTGTTGCAGTCCCTCGCCGGTCATGGTCGTGCGTCCCGCGGTGCCCGCCATCAGGAAGCCCTTGCCGCGCGCGTCCGCAAACGCCCACATCATGTCGCCCACACGCTGGAATCCGAACATCGAGTAGTACATGTAGAACGGAATCGTCGGCACATGGTAATTCGAGTAGCCGTGCCCGCCGCGGTGAACGACGCCATCGATCCGGCTTCCGTAATTCCTTCTTCGAGAATCTGTCCGTCTTTCTCCTCGCGATACGACAGCAACATGTCCACGTCGTGTGGCTTGTACTTCTGTCCCTCGCTCGCGTAGATCCCCACCTGCTTAATCGCCGACTCCAGCCCGAAGGTCCTTCCCTCATCGGGCACAATCGGCACAATGTACTTGCCGATTTTCGGATCTTTCATCAGCGCGCGCAGCATGCTCACGAACCCCATCGTCGTCGAGACAGCGCGTCCCTTCGATCCCGCCGTCCACTCTGCGAACGTCTCCAGTTTCGGCGCCGTGAACTCGATCTTCGGCACGTCGCGCTTCGGCATGAATCCGCCCAGCTCCTGCCGTCGCGCATGCATGTATGCCATCTCCGGCGTATCGGCCGCCGGCCGGTACAGTTTGCCCGCCCGCGCGTCCTCCTCCGGAATGGGAAGATCGTAGCGCCGGATGAATTCCACCAGCGTATCGTCCGCCATCTTCTTTTCCTGATGCGAAGCATTGCGGGCCTGCGTGCTCCCCAGCCCATAGCCCTTGACGGTCTTCGCCAGGATCACCGTCGGTCCGCCCTTGTGTTCCACCGCCCGCTTGTATGCGTTGTAGATCTTTCTTGCGTCATGTCCGCCGCGATGCAGATGGAAGATCTCATCGTCCGACATGTGCTCCACCAGCTTCAGCAGCTCGGGATATTTCCCGAAAAATTCACTCCGGATATAGGCGCCGCCCTTGGCCTTGAATGCCTGATACTCCCCGTCCACGCACTCTTCCATGCGCTTCAGCAGCAGACCAGTGTGGTCGCGCTCGAACAGCTCGTCCCAGTCCGAGCCCCAGATCACCTTAATCACATTCCACCCTGCGCCCAGGAACACCGCTTCCAGTTCGTCGATAATGCGCGCGTTCCCGCGCACCGGCCCATCCAGCCGCTGCAGGTTGCAGTTCACCACAAAGATCAGGTTGTCCAGCTTCTCGCTCCGCCCCAGCGACAAAGCGCCCAGCGTGTCCACTTCATCCGTCTCGCCATCGCCGACAAAGGCCCAGACCTTCCGCGGCGTCTTCTCGATCAGCCCGCGATTCTCCAGATACTTCATGAAGCGCGCCTGATACACCGCATTCAGCGGCCCAATCCCCATCGACACCGTTGGGAATCTCCAGAAATCCGGCATCAGCCACGGGTGCGGATACGACGACAACCCCGGCTTATCCCTTAGCTCGTGCCGGAAGTTGAGCACCCGCTCCTCATCCAGCCTTCCCAGCAAAAATGCCCGCGCATAAATTCCTGGGCTCGCGTGTCCCTGGAAATAAATAAAGTCTCCGGGCTGATCTCCGTACGCCGCGTGAAAGAAATGATGGAACCCAACCTCCAGCAGCGTCGCCAGCGACGAGTAGGTCGCGATGTGACCGCCGATGCCATGGTCCTTCTTGTTCTGCCCATGCACCATGGCCATCGCATTCCAGCGGATCAGCGCCTCGATGCGTCTCTCCAGTTTTCGATCACCGGGATAGGGCACTTCTTCATGCTTCGGAATCGTGTTCATGTAAGGCGTGGTCAGCTCGCTCGCTTGCGAGATTCCCGCCTCGCGCGCCCGCTGCTTCAGCGCGGTCAGCAGCTCCGCGCCCTGCTCCGGGCCGTCCGCCACCACCACGTCGTCAAACGCCTCGATCCACTCCCGAAGCTGCTGGGCAAAATCGCTCCCTGCTGGATTTGTCACCTTCGTTGCCATAGATTCCCGATCTGTCTCCTTCGCGCTCACGCGACGCTCTCAATCTCTTTACGCCATTCCTGCGCCGGCAATCCCCGCGCCATCAGCCACTCTTCGAGATGCTCGACGGCATCTGCCGCGACTCGTTTTTTTCCTGCGCCCAGTTGCCAATCCACAGCCACAATATGCGTTGGTCCGCTGCCATCACGTGCCCGCTCAATGGATTCGTGCGCCGCCCGGTACATCGCGATCACATCCCGCGTATCCACCGGAATCGTCGGATACGACGTCAGCGCCGGCAGTCTGTTCCTCTTCCCCGCCGGCTCCTGCCGCCGTGTCTTCTCGTTGCGCCGCTCTCCCACAAACAACACCGGCAGCCTGCGCCGCGCCCGCGATTCGCGCGCCTCTATCAGCCTTTTCGGATCGCGCACCCTCTGAAAGATCACGCTCACACGCCCCGTCTTCCGCATCCGGTCCGACAACACCACGCTCAGCACCTCGATCACGCGCTCTTCAAAATATCTACGATCCGTCCGCAACGCACCCGCGCCACGCAGAATCTCCTCCATGGACCCCGCATACTCGGCCACCACCAGATCGTCGGCGCGCGGTCGGCTGCCACACCCGCCGGCACCGCCTCGTGTCCCCGCAGCCACCGCGACCTTTTCCCGCGTGCCCGCTCGCAATCGAATGCGGCCGCAGTGCCAGTCGTAGGGCTGACGAAGTTTCTCATCGCTGATAAGAGACTGGCCGTTCTTCCGTTTGCCGCCGCAGACGAAACTCTTTCCTGTACCCGATTGCCATGTGTTCCTGTTTTAAGGATCGCTGAATTTCGGCCGGTTTATGGTCTTTGCCTTCGGCCTTCGCTGCCCTACGACGCGCATTCCGATACTCCTCTTCGAGTGCTTCGGCAAAACCCCGCGCCACATCGAGCAGAACAGCCTATACAGAAATTGTAGCGCAGCCTCTTTCCTTGTTCGTGCGGACCCCCGTCGCGGATCGCGTTTCGCCGCGCGCTCTCCGATTTCAGCAGTTTTGTCAATAACCCTGTGCATTTCCAGTTCATATCCGCCCGGAACTCAGAAACGATGCGCCCTTCGGCACTCTGCCCTCCCCTCGATGCATCCTCTGGGCATTCCTCGATATGATTTCCGTCACGCAAGATACGCGCTGGACCGATTGTCTCACAACCAGCATTACCTGACCGTCTCAACGCTGAACACTTTTCAGCCGAACGGCCTCAGCTGCTCTACGTCGAATACTCCGCATCGATGCGCACATACTCCGCACTCAAATCGCTGGTCCAGAATCGGCATCGGCCTTCGCCCACTCCCAGCGCGATGCGAATCGAATATTCGCGCTGCTCCAGAACGCGTGTGCGCTCGCTCGTCGTAATCCGGCGCGCGTCCACCCTTCTCGCAAATCGGAACATCGCCAAACCAGATCGCAATCTTCTCCGGATCGATCTCCACTCCCGCATAACCCACTGCGGCCATCAGTCGTCCCCAGTTCGGATCGGCGCCGCCCACGCCGTCTTCACCAGCATGGAATGCGCAATCGACTTCGCCACCGTCAGCGCATCCACATCGCTCGGCGCGCCTTCAATCTGCAACTCCACCACATGTCCCACTCCCTCGCCATCGGCCACAAACTGCTTGCCAGCGACGTGCACACGCTGCTCAGGGCGCCCGCAAAGTCTTCATCGTCCGCCCAAACATCCGCGCCTGAAGCGCCCGAGCGATCAGCAGCACCGTATCGTTCGTCGATGTGTCGCCATCAATCGAAATCCGGTTGAAGCTTACCTCCACGGCCGCGCGCAAATAGCGGTCGAGCGCTGTGGGATGAACCGCGGCATCGGTGAACAGATACACCAGCATCGTCGCGTGCGGGCCTGCAGTCGCTGGCACCAGTTGCGGTGAAACATCCCCGCTCCCTTGCAAACACCGGCGATCCGCACCGTCTTGCCGCCCGCCTCAAACTGCGCGCTCGCCACCTTCGGCCGCGTGTCGGTCGTCAGAATCGCCTGCGCGAACGCCAGGAATCCCTCGGCATTCGCCCGCAGCGCCTTCTTTACTTCCGGCAGTGCCGCCACCATTCTCGTCCGGCAAAGGCACGCCAATAATTCCGGTCGACGAAGGCAGCACTCCGTGCCCTTCGCACGCGAAGGTCTGCGCCGCGGCTTTGCACACCTGTTCGGCGGCGCGCACGCCCGCCTCCCCTGTCGCCCAGTTTGCGTTGCCGGCGTTCCCACCACCGCCCGCATCAGCCCGTTGTTGCGCTCCAGATGCCGTCGCCCACCGTGATCGGCGCCGCCTGCACCCGATTCGCAGTGAACATGGCCGCGGCGCTCGCCATCTTGTCCGCCACCGCAACCGCGAAATCCGGCTTGCCGCTGGGCTTGATCCCCGCCTTCACCGCCCGAACCGAAATCCGCGTGGTAGTTGCTCCGATTGAATTCGCCGCATTCTCCGTCATGATTCCCAACTTTCCAGTTAGCGCGAGCGTTTCGCTGTGTTGCGTAGGTGCCGTCATCAGACTCCACAAATTCCCGCGTGAACTTTCCCAGATCCAGATCACCTGCGCATGCACCAGCTGCACCCCCGTCGCCGGTCGCAACCGTCGCGTCCAGGTCAGCGTGTCGCCATAGCTCGGCCCATGGCTCAGGTCCACATCCATGTAGACCTGCTTCTCCTTCGTGATCAGCGTCGGGTCGAGCCACGCGCAGGCCGCCAGCTCGTCCCACAGGTAGTAGCGGTTCTGGCTCCATGCGGCAATGTAGCGCGCCGCCGGCTTCTGCGCCTTCGCAATCTCGTCCAGCATCTTCTGCGTGAACGGCGCCTTGATCGAAACATCCACCGTCGTCACGTCGATGCGCGGCCAATCCGCGCGCAGCACAATGTGCGCGGCCTCGGGATCGAACCAGAAATTAAACTCATGCCGCGGGCTGTCCGCGAACTCCGGATCGTCGGTCTGCGGATTCAGGCTGCCGCCCATCAGCACAATTCCTTTGGTCAGCGAAGCAAACTCCGGATCGATGCGAATCGCCAGCGCGATATTCGTCAGCGGCCCCGCGGCATAAATCGTCACCTGATGCGGATGCGCGCGCACCTGCCGGACCAGAAAATGCGCCGCGTCTTCGTCGATCGGCTTTCGTGTCGGCATGCCCTCCGGCATCGGCGGAATCTCGTACGGCCCATGCATCTGTCGGCTTGTCCGGCATCACCGGCCTCGCGCCTGCGGCCGTCTCCACCAATGTCGTCGGCCCTGCCCCCACGCGCCCAGCCACGCCACCTTGCCGTCAAGCGCCTCTGCCAGCCGCGTCTCCTCTTCGGTACGCACCAGCGGAAACACCGCGCCCCGCGCCACCGGCACATTCGTGTGCCCGGTCAGCTCCAGCATGCGCAGCGTATGCAGCGTCTCCTCGTCGCGCCACGCGTCGCCAGTCACCATGGTGATGCCCAGCACCTCCACCTGGGGAGCCTGCAGCAGCGCCAGCATCGCCATCTGGTCCGACCCGCCCGGCCCCGACCCATCCTGGTCGATCAGCACCAGCCGCCGCTGGGCTCCCGCGGTCAGCGTCGCGCTCGCTGCGAGCGCCACCATCATCAGCTGCCACGCTTTCTTTCGCGCGCACTTCCAAAACCCGTTCATGCCAGAAGTCTCAGAAAAATCAGTCATCGGTCTGTTTAGTGCAATCTAATCTACCAACTTCGCACTCTGAAATAATTCTTCTTCCGGAGACACCAGCCATCGTGGATCAACCCGACTTCCTCTTCATGCGCGATGTCTCCGTCGCCCGCGGCGACAACGTCGTTCTCCACAACATCTCCCTTCGCATCGCTATCGGCGAACACGTCGCCATCCTCGGCCCTAACGGCTGCGGCAAATCCACGCTCATCAAGAACCATCACCTGCCAGTGCTATCCCATCGTCACACCCGACACGCAACTGCGCCTGCTGGGCCGCGAGCGCTGGGAATTTCTCAGCTCCGCACCCAACTCGGCGTCGTCTCCGGCGACTCCCCGGCGAGCGAACGCCCGTCACCCCAGGCCTCGATGCCGTCATCGCCGGATTCTTCTCCGCATCCACGCTCTGGCCCAATCTCCACGTCACGCCGGAGATCGGAGCGCGCCCGCGAAGCGCTTCACCTGATGCAGGCCGAGCATCTCGGCGAAGCTGGTCGGGAATGTCCGCCGGCGAGCAGCGCCGCATCATGATCGCCCGCGCCCTCGTGCATCAGCCCGAGATGCTGCTGCTCGATGAGCCTTCCAACGCGCTCGACCTCGCCGCCCAGCGTGAACTGCGCGAGGCGCTGCGCCGCGTCGCCCGCCAGGGCGTCGGCATCCTCATGGTCACCCACCACCTCGCCGACATCTTCCCGAAATCGACCGCGTCATCATGATGCGCCATGGCCGCATCTTCGCCGACGGCCCCAAGCGCGACCTGCATCGCCACCGGAAAAGCTCCGTGCCCTGTTCGGCGTCGAGGTCTCGCTCGTCGAGCACGAGGGCTCCTGGCACTCCTGGTAGCGGCCCTTGCGCCTTTCTCAGTGCCGACTCCCGCGGTTAACTAGTCGGTACACGGGAAAGGAGGATGATCCAGCCAATGAAAAATTCCGACGGTAGTAGTTGCACGACCCCACGTGAGGTGACTGAGGCTTAGAGCCGCTTCTCGCCGGAAACCTAAGTCCTGGCGTAACCAACCGCCGAGGCCCCGCCCCGCAAGCTGGGGAAGAGGCGCCTCAGGTCAATCTCCACAGTCCACCGGTGATCAAGGCCCGCTTGCCCAATCTCGCAGCGGGCCTTTCACGTTTCCGGTAAGACCACGGGGCGAATCGAGCTGAAATGACCATGGTAAAATGACCATGGTCAGTAGAGGAAACGGCTATGAAGACGATGGGTGCCGGCTGCATTCAAGACCCAATGCCTTGCGCTTCTCGACGAAGTTCACGAACACGGCGAAGAGGTGGTCATTACCAAGCGCGGTCAGCCGATGGCAGAGTGGTCCCGGTCGAGGCGAGAAACCGAGAGCATCTTCGGCTTCCTCAAGGGTCAGGCGAAAATCGTCGGCAGATATCGTGGAGCCGATCGTGACCGATGAGGAAGTGGCCAGCGGGAGCCCGAATGCGGAAGAACGTCAATGAATGAGCCTGCTCGATACCCACGTGGCCGCTGATCTGCCCTCATACTGAGCGTTTGTCGCTGTGCGGTCGCAGCGCGATCCGAAGCGTCTGACAGGGCCTGGGCCAGCGATTACGTCCCGTGTATGAGGCGCATCGCTACGATTGTCCGATCATACGTCGATGGTCACGATCTGTCGAGGACTCCCGTTCGGTAATCGACCGCTCGATTCGACGTCGCGGCCTCTGACGCCCTGAATCGCCGTCGCCGCCGCCCAGCTCCCCGCCGCCTTCCCTTCCGATCCCTTTGATCGCATCATCGCAGCGACGGCCATCGGTCGAACGCGTCAGCTCGCTCACCGCTGACCAGCGCATCCGCCGCTCCGGCGCCCTCCGGACCCTCTGGTGATCCGCGCAAAATTCCGCTGCGCTCCGGACTTACAATACCCCCATGGAACCCCTCGTCATCGCAGGCAAAGCCTTCCAGTCGCGGCTTATCGTCGGACCGGAAGTACAGTTTCGGCAGGAAACCCAACGCGCCATCGAAGCCTCGGGCGCGGAGATGGTCACCGTCGCCGTGCGCCGCGTCAATCTCGACCGTCCAAGGAATCTCTGCTCGATTACATCGATCCCGCCGCTACTTCCTGCTGCCCAATACCGCCGCCTGCTACACCGCCGACGAGGCCGTGCGCGCCGCCATCCTCGCCCGCGAAGTCGGCCTCTCCGACTGGGTCAAGATCGAAGTCATCGGCGACGAAAAAACCCTCTTTCCCGACATGCCGGACGCTCGAAGCCACCCGAACTCTGGTCAAAGAAGGCTTCATCGTCCTGCCCTATACCAATGACGACATCGTAAATGCCCATCGCCTCATCGATGCCGGAGCCGCGGCCGTCATGCCTCTGGCCGCGCCCATCGGCATCGGGCCTGGGCGTGCAGAATCGCGCCACGATTACGCAGATCCTGCGTGAGACGATCACCGAAGTCCCTCTCATCGTCGATGCCGGTGTCGGTACCGCCTCGGAGCGGCGCTGGCCATGGAATGGGCGCCGACGGCGTGCTGATGAACACCGCCATTGCCGCCGCGGAAGACCCAGTTCTGATGGCCCGAGCCATGCAGCTCGCCGTCCTTGCCGGACGCCAGGCGTACTGCCGGCCGCATGCCCAGGAAACTCTACGCCAGCGCCAGCTCTCCGCTGGAGGGCGTCTCGAGGTAACCACATAGCAGTCTCGGCAGGCTCACCGAGATTGGAAATTTTGCACAGACATCGGCTACACAGTGGTGCATAGTTCGAATCAGCGTCAGATCTACGAACCCGAGATCGAGGGACTACCGCATATGACTGATCAACTTCTGAGTCTTCTGAGCGGCGAGGAAATCAAAGAGCTTGGGCTCAGTCGAAGATGGCGAGGGAAGGATCTGTATCCGGGCATCGACGTACGACCTGTCGATCGAGGAGATCATTCCGTCGTGGCGGTGTACCTTCCGGCAGGGCTCCAACATTCCCACTCCCGCCCGGCGGCATGGTCCGCGTGATCTCAGCAGGAAGTCCTGAAGGTTGCCCGATACAGTCACCGGGCATGTTCTTGCTGAAGAACCAGCTCTGCACCACAAGGAGTGCTGCGCGATCAGCATCGGCGTGGTTCGATCCTGGTATTCGTAGGGCCCCATCTCCAGCACTCTGATTAATTTCGGCAGGGAGACGTGCGAGGTGAAGAAGGGGGACCCTTTTCTACGAGTGAGCTTCTTCTCCGTTGTCCACAATCTGAAAAGGAGGGAAAAATTCGCAGGAGCATTTACGCGGAGAAAGGTACCTCCAACGTGTCAGGCAAGAGGTGCTCGCGTATTCGGGACCGACCTTTCAACATGGATGCGGATGACGACGAAAGCCGCCGAGAAAAGCCTTCAGATCCTTCAAAGAGGGTGCGTAATAGGGGGAGCCTACTGTTTTCGGCATATGTTCTCGCTCTGCTGGCCATTTTCGCGCCGCTTGGAGCGTCTTTGGGTTGACAGATACCGGTAACGACGCACGATCAGCGCGATTCTTCAGAGCGGAACAAGAAGATCGAGAATGAAGTTGATGCACGATACAGAGGCCCGGATCAAGGCACTCTCCGACCAGATTGAGCAAGTTGAACCAGAAATCTGCGGCGACAGGACAATCAGAATGCCGTCAGGTGCAAACCGAACCCATTGACAGCCTTCCTGAAGCCATCAGGATCATGAGCGTCTGGATTGCGCTCGCGGAGCGGGTGGCGATCTGCGATCCAACTGCGTCCGCCGGTCCGGTCGGGGCTCTCCTTGTCCGACAGGGACGGATTGCTCGCGTCCGAGGGGTGGAACGGAGTGTCGGACGGATTACACAAACTGCCGAGTAGCGGGCTGCCCTCGATGCATCGGCGGTGGAGATACCGGAAGCGGCTACGAGAATTGCATCTGCATTCACGCCGAACAACGAGCAATCGCTGAGGCGGCGCGAAACGGAATAGACAGTGAACGAGCTCCGCAATTTACGTAAACCTTGCGTCCCTGCCTTCAATGCCTAGCGATATGCAAAGCCGCAGGAGTGACGGGAGGTCTACTATTCCGGGGAAGAGTGGGAGTATCCCGCCGAGGTCGAAAAGAATCTATCACGTCCTGTCTGACCAATTTGCAATCTTTCAGCCGAATTGAGTAGCCTCACGGACTAGTGGTCGCGATTGGGATACCGAACTGCCAGTTCGCATTCGGACGCCTTGATGCAGCCTATAGCGCTGGGCGTTCAGGTACGATCCTGGATCAGGCAACCCCGTCTCGTCGCAATCCCTCCATCCCTCTCTGCCGCCGCCTGCGCTAAACTGGCCCGTAGAAAATTTCACTCACGATCCGCTGCGTCCTCTTCTGAGGGTCCCTCTCATGCGCGTCTGCGGCATCGACTGCGGAACCGAAACCACCGGCTACGGCGTCGTCGAGTGGGACGACCGCCGACCGCGCGATCCTCGCCTCGTCTCCCTCGTGCTCCGGCGGCATCTGCCCGCCGAAAAAATCCGCTGCTCCCCGAACGCCTCGCCGTCATCTACGCCGAGCTGATCTCCCTCTTCGAGCAGCTACCACCCCGACGTGGTCGCCGTCGAAGAAGTCTTCTACTCCGTCAACGCCAACTCGGCCATCCGCCTCGGCCACGTGCGCGGTGTGGCCCTGCTCGCTGCCGCCACCGCCGGCCTCCCCGTCGCCGAGTACGCGCCCCTCACCATCAAGTCCACCGTCACCGGCTACGGCCTCGCCGCGAAAAATCAGGTGCAGTTCATGGTCGCCCGCCTGCTTTCGCTGCCCGCCGCGCCCCAGCCCGCCGACGCCGCCGACGCCCTCG
>CAVWJR010000010.1:0-944737 GCA_963755485.1 uncultured Acidobacteriaceae bacterium
AAAATCGCATATGATGGTGCGGGCGATGTCGCGGAGTGCTCCTGACGCATTGTGATCCGCTTCGCGGCATCTCATGAAAGAACTGACCGTATTAGTCCGGGGCTTGAAGCCAATACTCAGCTAAATAAGAAGGAGAGATGTATGCAGCGTACGGCGAGCGCCGTCTGGCGCGGAGGTTTGAAAGACGGCAAGGGCACCATTTCCACGCAGAGCGGCGTGTTGAAGGACACGCAGTATTCGTTTGGAACCAGGTTTGAGAATGGGACCGGGACCAACCCGGAAGAGCTGATTGCAGCGGCGCACGCAGGGTGCTTCACCATGGCGCTGAGCGCGCAATTGGGCAATGCAAACCTGACGCCTGAGTCGCTGGAGACAACGGCCGAGGTGAAGTTCGAGAAAACCGACGATGGGTTTGCGATCACGGCGGTTCACCTGACAACACGGGCGAAGGTGCCGGGGGCGAACACATCGAGCTTTGAGACGGCGGCCAATAACGCGAAGAACGGCTGCCCCATTTCAAGGCTGTTCAAGGGGAACACGAACATCACGCTGGATGCGAAGCTGGTCTAGCAGGTCGTAGGAAGGCGCCGCGCGGAAGGTGGCGCCTGATTTCGCAGAGAACCTGAGTTCCAGAAAGAAGGCATGGAACCTGTAACGCATTTCCTGACCGGAGCGTGCCTGGGACGCTCCGGCTTCAATCGCAAAACTGCTTATGCAACGCTGGCCATGACGCTGGCGGCAGAGGCGCCGGATCTCGACATTTTTTGGGGCTTTCGCGGGCCAGTGGCGGAACTGCAGCACCACCGCGGCTGGACGCACACCCTGATCGGAGCGCCGGTGGTGGCGCTGGCGACGCTGGCATTTGTGTGGGTGGTGCATCGGCTCAGGAAGAAGGAGCCGGTGGTTCCGCTTCGATGGGGATGGTTGGCGTTTGCGGCGCTGATCGCAGCGCTGAGCCATATCCTGCTCGACTACACGGTGAACTACGGGGTGCGGCCGTTCTTTCCTTTTAATCCGCGGTGGTACGCGTGGAGCATCGTGTTCATCATTGATCCGTGGATTTTGCTCGCGTTGTTTCTGGCGCTGGTGGTGCCGGGAATTCTGGGATTGGCGGATCGCGAGATCGGGCGCAAAGAAGACGAGGTTTCGGGGACGAGGGTGGGCGATTGCGGCGCTGGTTTTCATGGTTCTGTACTGGGGGCTTCGCAATGCAGAGCACGCCCATGCGCTGGAACTGGTGCGGACGGGCAGCTATACCCGGGAGCCGGTGATTCGCGTGGCTGCGCGAGCCGCACGTGGCCGATCCGTTCCAGTGGCGGGTGATCATGGAGACCGCAGACTACTTTCAGACTGCGGAAGTGCGACACCCTTGGCGATCGCGTGGACACCGACGAGTACGCCGATGTGATCTACAAGGCGCCGGTGACGCCGGCGGTGATGGCGGCAAAGCAGTCGTACCTGGGGCGGGTGTATCTGGACTGGAGCAAGTGGCCGGTGGTGGAGGATCTGGGAACGGTGCGCGTGCCGGGAGCTGACGCGCCGCAACCAGGATGGCACACAGTGGAGTTCCAGGATTTGCGGTTCGGGTATCGGCCGATGGGAACGACGGAGCCGACGCTGGGCGGATGGGTGTATGTTGGCCGGGGCGGCGAGATTGAGGGGATGTACATGAACGGGCATGAACAGAGGTGAGGCGGCTGGGAGCCGGGAGCTGGGAGCAACGAAGCAGCCGGTAGCCAGTAGCCGGTAGCTTGTGGCCAGAAACGCCGTTCGAGTCCCACAGGTTGGCGTCGAGGATTTGTTGGTGAGATGAAGCGGCTGCTTGATGAGACTGCAAACCGCCTTGACCGGGTGGGCTGGGGTCCGCAGAATGGGAACAGGATTTGATTTTGGGTCGATGAGGGGATGATGGCCGCATATCTGCTGATGGTGCTGGCGGTTTTGAGCCGGGTAGTGCCTTTTCCGGGCATGAACTTCACGGCGGTGGGCGCGGGGTTGCTCTATTTTGGGGCGCGGCGGCCATTGCGGGAGATGGCGTTGCCGGTGCTGGCGCTGATGGGGACAGACTATTACCTGACGGTATTTGCGTACCATTACTCGTTCCACACCGGCGCGTATCTGATTACCTGGGCGTGGTATGCGGCAGTGGTGGTGTTGGGGCGGATTTTGCTGAAGCGGCAGGTAACGGTACCGCGAGTGATCGGCGGTCCGGTGGTGGCCTCGACTTCGTTCTTCCTTATTAGCAACTATGCGGTGTGGGTGGGTGGCGTCATGTATCCGCACACGGCAGCCGGTTTGGGCGCGTGCTATGTTGCGGCGCTGCCGTTCTATCGGAACGATCTGCTTTCGACGACGGTGATTACGGCGGTGGCGTTTGGGGTTCCGGTGCTGGTGCGGAGGCTGGCCGAGCAGCGGGAAAATAAAATCGCAGCATAGAGCTTTATGAAAAGTACCGGCGGCCGCCTAATGGGCGGCCGCTTTGTTTGGCGAAAAAATCCCTCAGCGGCTAAAGCCGGATTCATGCTGCTGCATTTACGGCACGGCTGAAGGCCGTGCCCCTTCAAAGCGTTTCCTTCTGCGCGGCGAGCTGGCGGAGGACGTATTGCAGGATTCCGCCGTGCTCGAAGTAGAGGATTTCCTGGGGCGTATCGATGCGGATCTTTGCTTCGAAGGCTTTGGTTTTGCCGGCTGGGGTCGGTGGCGCGGACCGAGACGGTGTGGCCGGTGGAGAATTTCGATTCGAGGCGCGGTTTGAGTCCGACGATGTCGTAGGCTTCCTCGCCGGTGAGGCCGAGGGATTCGACGGTCTTGCCGGCTTCAAATTGCAGCGGCAGGATGCCCATGCCGACGAGGTTCGAGCGGTGGATGCGCTCGAAACTCTCCGCGATGACGGCGCGAACGCCGAGAAGGCGCGGGCCTTTGGCGGCCCAGTCGCGTGAGGAGCCGGAGCCGTATTCCTTGCCGGCGAGGATGATGAGCGGGGTGCCGCGCTCGGCGTACTTGACCGAGGCGTCGTAGATGGACATCGGTTCGCCTTCGGGCAGCAGGCGGGTGACGCCGCCTTCGGTGCCGGGCGCGAGTTTGTTGCGCAGACGGACGTTGGCAAAGGTGCCGCGGACCATGACTTCGTGGTTGCCGCGGCGCGAGCCGTAGGAGTTGAAGTCGGCGGGTTTGACGCCGTGGTCGGCGAGATATTTTCCGGCTGGGCCGTTGAGCTTGATGGAGCCGGCAGGCGAGATGTGGTCGGTGGTGACGGAGTCGCCGAGGACGGCGAGGACGCGCGCACCGGAGATTTCCTGCACCGGTGCGGGCCGGGCAGGCATGCCGTCGAAGTATGGCGCTTTGCGGATGTAGGTGGAGTCGCCTTCCCACTGGTAGACGTCGCCGGTGGGGAAGCTGAGCTTCTGCCAGTTGGCGTCGCCGTGGGTGACGGTGGCGTATTCCTTTGTGTAGCTGTCGGAGGAAATGGCGGAGGCGATGACGCTCGAAACTTCCTGCTGCGAGGGCCAGATGTCGCGGAGGAAAACGGATTTGCCGGATTTGTCCTTGCCGATGGGGTCTTTATCGAAGTCGTGATCGATGCGGCCGGCCAGCGCGTAGGCGACGACCAGCGGTGGCGACATGAGGTAGTTGGCGCGGACTTCCGAATTGATGCGGCCTTCGAAGTTGCGATTGCCGCTGAGCACGGAGACGGCAACGAGCGAGTGGGTCTCGATGGCTTTCGAGATGTCGTCGGGAAGCGGGCCGGAGTTTCCGATGCACGTTGTGCAGCCGTAGCCGACAGTGTTGAAGCGGAGCTTGTCGAGCCATTGGGTAAGGCCGGATTTGTCGTAGTAATCGGTAACGACGCGGGAGCCGGGGGCGAGCGAAGTTTTTACCCAGGGCGGAACGGCGAGGCCTTTTTCGACGGCTTTTTTTGCGAGCAGACCGGCGGCGACCATAACCGACGGGTTGGAGGTGTTGGTGCAGCTGGTGATGGCGGCGATGACGATGGAGCCGTGATCGAGGTAGGGCTCGGGGTCGATGCCGAAACGTTCTTTGACGGTATGGGCGATGTGGCCGTTGCCGTTGGTTGGCTCAGGAGAGGCGTGCGTGGACTGGACGTTGCCGTTTGCCGAGGCGTGACCGCCTTCGCCTTCCCATCGGATGGCCTGGCGCTGGCTGACCTTGTCGGCATTGGGGCCGAGGAGCGAGGGCAGCTGCTTTTTGAAGCTCGCTCCGGCTTCGCGGAGCAGGACCCGATCCTGCGGACGCTTGGGGCCGGCGACACTGGGCTCGACCTGGGCGAGATCGAGAGCGATGGTCTGCGAGTACTCGGCTTCTGGCGCGTCGGGGGTGTGGAAGAGGCCTTGTTCCTTGAAGTAGGCCTCGACGAGCGCGATTTGATCGGCGGGACGGCCGGTGAGGCGGAGGTAGCGGAGGGTTTCCGCGTCGACGGGGAAGAGGCCGCAGGTGGCTCCATATTCGGGAGCCATGTTGCCAATGGTGGCGCGGTCGGCGAGCGGCAGCTCGGCGATGCCGGGACCGTAGAACTCGACGAACTTGCCGACGACACCGAGCTTGCGCAGCATTTCGGTGACGGTGAGGACGAGGTCGGTGGCGGTTGCGCCTTCGCGGAGTTTGCCGGTGAGCTTGAAACCGACGACCTGCGGCACGAGCATGGAAATGGGCTGGCCGAGCATAGCGGCTTCGGCCTCGATGCCGCCGACGCCCCAGCCGAGAACGCCGAGGCCATTGATCATCGTGGTGTGAGAGTCGGTGCCGACCAGCGTGTCGGGATAGGCCTGCGGCTTCGATCCCGACGTGGTGAAGACGACGCGGGCGAGATATTCGAGGTTGACCTGGTGGCAGATGCCCATGCCAGGCGGGACGGCGGAGAAGTTGCGGAAGGCGGTTTGGCCCCACTTGAGGAAGGCGTAGCGCTCGCGGTTGCGCTGGAATTCGAGCGCGGCGTTGATGGAGTAGGCGTTGTTGGTGCCGAATTCATCGACCTGCACAGAGTGATCGATGACCAGCTCAGCGGGCTGGAGCGGGTTGATCTTCTGGGGATCGCCTCCGAGGAGCTTCATGGCATCGCGCATGGCGGCGAGATCGACGATGGCGGGAACGCCGGTGAAATCCTGCATGAGGACGCGCGCGGGCATCCAGGAAATTTCGCGGGAGGGCTCGGATTTGGGATCCCATTTCGCGAGGAATTCGATGTCGTCTGCGGTGACGGATTTGCCGTCTTCGTAGCGAAGCAGATTCTCAAGCAGGATGCGAAGGCTGAAGGGAAGACGATGGAGGGAGATTCCCTTTTTCTCGAGGGCGCTGAGGCGGAAGATTTCGTAAGTCTTGCCACCGGCTTTGAGCTCGGACTGGCTGCCGAAGGTGTTCATTTGCGATTCCTTTCGTGGTGAGAGGCGCAAGGGGCATCGCTCACGCGGCCCTGACTGGCGGGCGGTGGAGCGGATTGATAGAGCGGCCAGGTCAGTCTGAAACAGGTCTTCCACGATCGTGGCGGCCACGGCGGAAGCGCCGGAGGGGCGGAGGGAACGAGATGAGAAAACTCGTTATCACCGTTGAATAGTTTAGAACTTTTCCGGGACCCGGAGCGGGAATTTCGACGACGGGACCGGTGCCGTGAATCGGATATGAACATTTCTTAACATTTCTGAGTTAACTATAGTTTACAGGCGAGCGGGAATCGAAGTACACTCGTGGGATCGGGCGGCTGAATCCTTGCCCGAAGCCATCGGACAAGACGAAAGCGAAAGCAGCAGGGATGAGTGCAGGCGCACAATCCGGGCGCGGTCTGAAAGTGTTGACGGCGGACGAAGAGGTTGTTGTCACCCATGAGGACATCGACCGCGCGCACGATCGGGCAAAGGTGGAGACGGCGCGGCTGGGCCGAGGCCTGCGGGCGCGAAGCTGGCTGCTGTGGCTGCTGATTGGGCCTGGCATTCTGGTGATGCTGGGCGAGAACGACGGGCCGAGCATGCTGAGCTACGCGGCGACGGGCGCGAAGTTCGGCGTGGGATTCTTTTTGCCGTTCACGGTCCTGACCTTCGCGATGGCGCTGGTGGTGCAGGAGATGACGGTGCGGCTGGGCGCGGCGACGCATCGTGGGCACGCAGAGCTGATCTTCGAGAGGTTCGGACCGTTCTGGGGCTGGTTCTCGATGATCGACCTGGGGCTGGGAAATTTTCTGACCCTGATTACGGAGTTCATCGCGATTCGCGCGGGGCTGGGATTCTTCGGAGTGCCGCCATGGGCTGCGGTTCTGGTGGCGCTGACGGTGCTGTTTTCCGCGCTGCTGAGCCATCGTTACTGGACGTGGGAACGGGTGACGCTGGCGGCGGCCGCGTTCAATTTGATTTTTATTCCCGTGGCGCTGATGGCGCATCCGCACTGGAGCGGTGTGGGGCACGCGATGGTGACGTGGAAGCCGCTGCCTCCGTTCGGCAAAGACACGGTGCTGTTTGTGCTCTCGGACATTGGCGCGACGGTGACGCCGTGGATGCTGTTCTTCCAGCAGAGCGCAACGGTCGACAAGGGCCTGACGACGAAGGACATTCATTTTGGCCGGATCGATACGGTGCTGGGTGCGACGCTGGCCGCGGCGGCAGCGTTGGGCGCGATCCTGGCGGCGGCGCCGCTGTTTGGACACATCAGCGCGGAGAATTTCGAGGCAGCGCAGTTTGCCCAGGCACTGCAACCGGTGATTGGGAGATTCGGCGCGGCGCTGTTTGCGCTGGGGATGGTGGAAGCCGGGATCGTGGCGGCGATCACGATTTCGACTTCCTCGGCATATGCGTTCGGCGAAGTGGCGCAGAGGCCGCACAGTTTGAATCTTCCGATGAACCAGGGAAAATCGTTCTACGCGGTGCTGGGATTGTGCGCGGCGGCCGCGGCTGGGATTGTGCTGATTCCGGGATTGCCGCTGGTGTTTGTGGTGCTGGTGGTGAATGTGGTGGCGGTACTGGCGATGCCGCCGGCTCTGTTGTTCCTGTTTCTGCTGGTGAACGATAAAGAGATCATGGGTGGCGTGCCGAGCCCGACGTGGGCGAATGTTTTGGCCGCGGGAGTCGTTGTGGTGCTGACGGCGGCGGGAATCTTGTACGGCATCAGCGTGGTGGCGCCGAATGTACTGGCCTGGATTGGAAGGCTGTAGGAGCGAGATGCGATGAGCCAGGAGCATGTGAGCGATGCCGATGCCGGATTCGTGCTCTCGACGCTGGAGCACGACCAGCTGGTGGCGTCGAAACGCGAGCCGGTGCCTCGGCGGAAACTGAAAGGCATCGCACTGGTGCTCGCCTGGGCGCTGAGGATCTACCTGGTCTTCATGTTCGTGGTGGTGTGCTGGCAGGCTTGGCTGGCGGTGAAGTGAAGACAGCAGCCAGTAGCCAGCGGCCGGCAGCCAGCAGCCAGTTGATCCGGGTGCGGCCTGGCGTCTACAGTTAGGCCGGGATAAGAGATGAAGGTGCTGGTGGTTGGAAGTGGCGGGCGCGAGCATGCTTTGTGCGCTGCGATTCGCCATTCTTCGAGAGTAAGTGAAGTGATTTGCGGGCCTGGCAATGGCGGCATTGCACAGGTGGCGCGCTGCGTGAAGGCGAACCCGAAAGACATCGACGATCTGCTGCGGTTGATGGCGGAGGAGAAGCCGGATCTGACGGTGGTTGGTCCGGAAATGCCGCTTTCTCTTGGCTTTGTGGATGCTGCGCAACAGCGCGGATTTCGCATTTTCGGACCGACGCAGGAAGCGGCGCAGTTGGAGACGAGCAAGGCGTACGCGAAGCGCTTCATGCAGCGGCATGGAATCCGGTCGCCCGACTACGCGGTGTGCGAATCGCGGCTGGGAGCGCAGAAATCGCTGGAGATGTTTCATCTGCCGGTGGTGATCAAGGCGGATGGACTCGCAGCCGGCAAGGGTGTGCTGATCTGCGAAGAGAAGGCGCAGGCCGAGCAGGCGATCGCCGATCTTTTCAGCGGGCAGCTGCTGGGCTCGGCCGAGAAAACGGTGGTCATTGAAGAGCACCTGACCGGCGAAGAGGTTTCGTTTTTGGTGCTGAGCGATGGGAAGCACGCCGCGGCGCTGGTTCCGGCGCAGGATCACAAGCGCATCGGCGAAGGCGACACCGGGCCGAACACGGGCGGCATGGGCGTTTACTCGACGGACACGATGCTGGATGGGGCGATGCAGGCGTGGATCCTGGAACACATTGCGCAGAAGACGATTGACGGCATGGCCGAGGAAGAGAGTCCTTTTGTGGGCGTGCTGTATTGCGGGCTGATGATGACGGCGACCGGACCGCAGGTGCTCGAATACAACGCGCGGTTCGGCGATCCGGAGACGCAGGCGATTTTGCCGCGGATGGAGAGCGATCTGGTGGAGGCTCTGGAGGCGTGCGTGGAAGGACGGCTGAGCGAGACGGAATTTCGCTGGAAGCCGGGAGCTTCGGCGTGCGTGGTGGCGGCGTCCGAGGGTTATCCGGGAAATTATGAAACGGGGAAAGTGATTTCGCGGGCTGGACGAGGCGGCGCGGGTGCCGGGCGTGGAGATTTTTCATGCGGGCACGACGTTCGAGAATGGTGAATTTCGGACGGCTGGCGGACGGGTGCTGGGCGTGTCGGCGACGGGCGGCGATTTGAAGGCGGCGCTGGGTTCGGCGTACGAGGCGATGGGGAAGATTTCGTTCGAGGGGATGGTGTATCGGCGGGATATTGGGCGGAAGGCGCTCGGGAAATGAGGGGGTACCCCCCTCCCCCCGGGTCGAAGGGGCTGATGGCGCGCATGTATTTGATTCTGCTGGGGCGCGAAAAATGAGGTCCCGTGGATGTATTTGATTTTGGGATTGGTTGCGGGCAAGTACTGTGGAATCAAATGCGTAGATTGCGGCTCGCGGACAGGGGTCGCGGATGTATTTGAATCTGCAATAGAAACCGTCAACGAATTTGATTGCAAAGTAGTTGGCATGAGGTGCGGTCTGAAAACTGCCGGATTTACCACGGAGGGCACAGAGGACACAGAGCTATAGAGAGCTGATCGTCTTCTGAGCCAGGAGTGGGGCCGGCGATACTCTGCCGGCCCTTCGTTTTGCTGCTGCAGCGGTTAGCTGGCGGCGGGAGTGGTGGTGGGTTTGCCTTCGAGGATGGCGAGGGCCTGCTCGACGACGGGGGCGAGATTCTTGAAGTCCTCGATCAGGGTCATGAAGTCGGAGTAGACCTTGGAGTCGGCGGCGAAGTTAAGGCCTTCGGAGCTGACGGCGCCCTGGGAAGCCGCGATGAGGGCTTCGACGTCGGCGACCACTGTGGAGAGGCCGGCGATGAAGGGCTGCTCGAGGGGCTTGGCGGACTTGAGGATGCGGTCGATGCGGAGGGCGAGGCCGGCAATGGTTTTGACTTCGCCGGCGAACCATTTGCCGAAGTCCGCGATTTTGACGCCGAGTTTCTGAATGATGTTCATAAGGTGCTTGCTTTCCTTTGCATGCAAAAATGAGGGCGCAAGAGAAAAGGCCTGCCGGGGCGGCCCCGAGTTGCCGGTGGATCGGCAAGGTCGGAGGCCCCAGACAGGCCTTTTTCTAAAAACTACCCTCTATTATCAGAATACCAAGTCAGGGCCTAAACAGTGCCAACAACCGTGGCTTGTAAGCTGCTTGGGATCAGCAAGATGCACTTCGGTAATAGGGTCAAAAAACTTGACAAGTTTTGCACATTTGGGGGTGCGGCTGTAAGTGATTGAAAGTTCGTGGAACTGCTGCCAGCTGCCCGCTGCCAGCTGCTTGCTGCCTGCTGCCTGCAGCCTGCAGCCGGCAGCCGGCAGCCAGAAGCCGGAAGCCAGAAGCTGGGGAAGCTGTGGGAGCAATAGAGGGGTTCAAGGCGGGGCGATGCGATGTGAGGATCATATGGAAAGGAAGGGTGGGAGTCGATTCGGGACGACAAGGTACGCCCGTGCTGGATCCGAGGGTGAGTGGGATTGATTGTCGCGTGGCGAGGGAGTTTGCTTCTTGCTGTGGGGTGAACCTGGCCGCGGAACAGCGCGGGTTTCGGGTTTTGATTTTGGGGTTTTGCATCGGGTCTGGTTTTGCATCGGGTCTGGCTTTGCGTCGGGTCTGCTGTTGCATCGAGTCTGGTTTTGCGCCGGGTCTTAAGGTGCGGTGAGCTGACAGGGGTGGTCGATCGGTCAGGTTGCGATTCGGGTATTGGAAGCTCGTGGGCTCGGGGCTCGGGGCTCGGGGCTCGGGGCTCGGGGCTCGGAGCTCGGAGCTCGAACTCGGAAGCTCGGAGCCGGGAGCTGGTGGCCACAGCCTGCAGCTCGGAGATCGGAGCCTGGGGCTCGGATCCCGGCGCCCGGAGCTGGTGGCCACAGTTGCAGCTCGGAGATGGGAGCCACGTGCTCGCCTCAGAAAAACTGCCAGATGTGGGAACCGGCGAGATCGCCTGGACGTATTCCTGTGGCACTACCACAGGTTCTGGTAGGGTTCCTGTGGGGATAACACAGGAAGAGAATGGGGCAGGAGGCAGGATGGGGGATTCAAAGCTGGATTTGCTGCAGGGGACGCTGGACCTGATGGTTCTGCAGACGCTGGCGGCGATGGGCGAGCAACACGGCTATGGGATCGCGCGGCGGATCGAGCAGGTGAGCGGGGATGAGGTGCTGCTGAACCAGGGGACGATTTACGCGTCGCTGGTGCGGCTGCTGCAGCGGGGATGGATCGACGCGGAATGGGGTGTGTCGGATAACAACCGGAAGGCGAAGTTCTACTCGATTACGAAGCGTGGGCTGAAGCAGCTGGACGAGGACGTGGCGTACTGGCAGCGGCTGGCGGCGGTGATGGGGCGGGTCCTAAATACAGGGAGTCGGGAGTAGGGAGTCGGGAATAGCCTGCAGTCGGCAGGCTGCGGCCTGCAGCGAACACGGGACGCAGGACGCAGAAGACAGGACGCAGAACACAGAACACAGGACGCAGGGACACAAGACACAGGGAATAGCTGAGAAGCGGTCAGCAAAGAGACGGTCAGCTAAAAAGCGGATAGCGAAAAAACGGTCAACGAAAAGCCGGTTGACGAAGGCGCGTGAGCGAGGGATTCGCGAATGGATTATTTGCGGCAGATGTGGAATCGGGTGCGGGCTTTCTTTCACCAGGCGCCGCTGGATGCGGATCTGGATGCGGAGATGGCTTCGCATCTGGAGATGGCGATTGAGGAGAATGTGCGGCGCGGGATGAATCCCGAGGAAGCGAGGAGACAGGCGATGGTGCGATTTGGTGGGGTGCAGCAGGCGCGGGAAGAGCAGAGAGCGGCGCGGGGACTGCCGTTTGTGGATGTGCTGGGGCAGGATGTGCGGTACACGCTGCGGACGCTGGGGCGCGATGCGGGGTTCACGGTGGTTGCGGTCCTGATTCTGGCGCTGGGGATTGGGGCGAACGTGGCGGTGTTCAGCGTGGTGAACACGATTCTGCTGCGGCCGCTGCCGTTTGCTGAGTCGCAGAAGCTGGTGTGGATTGCGCCGCCGCCGCAGAAGTGCGGCCTGTCGTGCGCGACGTATTCGGCGGATGCCTACGACGAGTTTGTGGCGGATTCGAAGTCGTACCAAGGCGTGACGGGGTACATGGCGTTCACCAATCCGGACAATTATCGGTTGACGGGACGCGGGGAGCCGGTTCCGGCGACGGGGATCGAGGTGATTGGGAATTTCTTCAACGTGCTGGGCGTCGAGCCGTACATGGGGCGGCTGTTTCGGCCGGAGGAGTCGCAGCAGAATGCGCACCCGGTAGCGCTGCTGGAGTACGCGTACTGGAAGCGGCAGTTTGCCGGCGATAGGGGGATCGTCGGGAAGGAGATCGATCTGAACGGGCAGCCGACTACTGTGATCGGTGTGCTGCCCGAGAGCTTCGACTTTGGGGCGGTGTTTGCACCGGGCTCGAAGGTTGACCTGATTGTTCCGCTCAGCCTCGATCGGGAACGCACGTGGGGCAACATTGTGACGCTGATGGGGCGGATGAAGCCGGGAGTGACGCTCGCGGCAGCGCAGGCGGAGGCGAACCTGGTGGTGCCGAAGCTGTGCTGGAGCGAGAAGCGTCCGGGGTCGTGCGGGTCGTATGCGGCGGTGGCGAAGGTGGGGAGTCAATTCGTTCGCAGAGACGGCGGCGGGATGGAGCTGCGCACGCTGAAGAATTACGTGAGCGGGAAGATGCGGCGGTCGCTGATGGTGCTGTGGTCGGCGGTGGGGATGATTCTGCTGATCGCGTGCGTGAACTTATCGAACCTGTTGCTGGCGCGGGCGGCGGCGCGGAGTAAGGAATTTGCGATGCGGAGCGCGCTGGGGGCGAGCCGCGCGCGGGTGGTGCGGCAGCTGCTGACGGAGAGCCTGATTTTGTCCGGGGCAGGGGCGGTGCTGGGTTTTGGCCTGGCGTGGGGGCTGGTGGTGTGGCTGGCGCATCAGGGATCGCTGGCGCTGCCACTGCTGAGCACGCTGCATATTGACGGCGAGGCGCTGGGATGGACGGTGCTGATTGCGATTGCGGCGGCGCTGCTGTTTGGGCTGTTCCCGGGGCTGCGGATGGCGGGCGGGAATCTGCAGGAGGCGCTGAAGGATGCCGGGCACGGAACGAGCGCGGGGCGAAAGCACGAGACGGTGCGGGCAGCGCTGGTGATTGCCGAGGTGGGACTGGCTTGTGTGCTGCTGGTGGGCGCGGGATTGCTGCTGCGGAGTTTTCTGAAGGTGCTGGATATCGATTTGGGATTCCAGCCGGATCAGGCCGCATCGATACGGGTGCAATACGACGATTCGGCGCCGACGGACGACGCCAGCGCGATGAAGCGTGAGGCGATCTTCCAGCAGATGATTGCGCGGGTGAGCGCGCTGCCGGGCGTGGAGCGGGCGGGGATCGTGGATTTTCTGCCGCTGGGGCCGAATCGCGCGTGGGGCGTGCCGGTGCCGAAGGGTAAGACGTTTCCGGATGGCGCGCTGCCATCGCCGCTGGTGTATGTGTGCACGCCAGGGTATCATGGAGGCGATGGGAATGCGGGTGCGCGGGCGCGATTTCACGTGGGATGACGGGCCGAAGAGCCAGACGGTGGTGCTGATCAACGCGGCGGCAGCGCGCACGTACTGGCCGGGCGAGGATGCGGTGGGCAAGGTGCTGATGAGCGGGCCGGATACCGAACTGCACGTGATTGGGGTGGTGGATGACGTGCACACCTCAAGCGTGGAAGACGAGAAGGGGTGGCAGATTTTCTATTCGGCGTTGCAGCGAGGTCCGGCCGATGCGAACCTGGTGATCCGGACGAGCGTGGCGCCGGCGTCGCTGGCGGGAAGTGTGCTGCGGGCGTTGCGGGAGCTGAATCCCGATCAGCCGGCGGCGGAGTTTCGGCCACTGCGCACGATTGTGGATCGTGCAGTGTCTCCGCGGAGATTCTTCATGTTGCTGGTGGCGATTTTTGCCGGACTGGGATTGCTGCTGGCTTCGCTGGGGATTTATGGGGTGATTGCGTATTCGGTGACGCAGCGGACGCAGGAGATTGGGATCCGGATGGCGCTCGGCGCCAGCCGGGGACGCGTGCAGAGGGGCGTGCTGGGGCGGACTCTGACTTTGGTGGCGGTGGGGATTGGAGTGGGGACGGTGGCGGCGTTTGCGGCGGCGAGGATGATTGCGGCGCTGTTGTTCGGGACCGAGCCGACCGATCCGATGACGTACGCGGGGATGGTGGTGTTGCTGATGGTGGTGGCGATGGTGGCGGGATATTTGCCGGCACGAAGGGCGTCGCGGATTAATCCTATGGTGGCGTTGCGGAACTAAGAACAGGGAGTAGGGAGTAGGGAATAGGCAACAGAACGGCCTGGAGCGATCGGTGATCGGAGCTTTGGATGACGGCTCAGTTCAGGCGGGGGCGAGGATGGGAGAGAGTAGCTCGGTAGTGGGTTTTTCGCCGCTGGCGAGGCGGGTGAGGGTGAGGACGGTGATGTCGTCTTCCTGGCCGAAGGCCTGAGCGGCTTCGAGAGCTTCGGCGGCACTGGGGCGGTCGGCGACGAGCGAGGCGAGGCGCTGGAAGCTGAAGATTTCGCCGGTGGCGTTGCGGGCTTCGAGCAGGCCGTCGGTATAGAGAACGAGAAAATCCTCAATTTGTAACTGAAACTGTGACTCTTGCCAGATTTCCCCGTCGGCGACGCCGAGGGGCAGTGATCCGGCAAAGGAGACCTCGCGTCCATTGAGGTAGGGCGCGGGATGGCCGGCGTTAGCGATGGTGCAGCGGCCAGAGGAGTCGAGGTGGAGGACGAGGCAGGTGGCGAATCCACCCTGAAGGCGGTTGAGGAGGCGGCGGTTGAGGCCGGCGAGGATGGAGGCGGGGGATGGATCGGTTTCGACGAGGGTGCGGAGGGTGCCGACGATGAGGGAGACGGCCATGGCGGCGCGCAGGCCTTTACCGCTGACGTCGCCGAGAGCGATGACGTACGAGCCGTCGGCGACGGGCATGATCTGAAAGAAGTCGCCACCGACTTCCTGGGCGGGACGGTAAGAACTGGTGAGAGCGTAGCCGGGAACCGATGGCAGAGCTTCGGGAATGAGGACCTGGAGAAGTTCCTGGGCGCTGCGAAGCTCCTGCTCAATGGACTGTTTGCGGGTGAGGGCTTCGCGGGAATAACGGTAGACCGCATAGATGATGGCGAGGAGGAGGCCGAAGTTGGAGAGGTTCTGGATATCGAAACTGTTGCCTGCGATGGTGAACAGCGGAGCGCGGATCGTGGCGCCGATGGTCCAGTGCGTGAACCGGCTGCCCTGGGTGAGGGTGATGGGGACGACGAAGGCGAGGTCGGCGATGCAGGCGAAGCCCGCGACAAGCCAGCGGGAAAGGTCGAGTGGTTTGCGGATGGCGAAGAAGACCAGAACCACGGGCCAGGCTTCGGTGACGGTGTAAATGAGGGTGCAGATGGCGTCGCACCATTGAGCGAAAAGGGTCAGGTGGGGATTGCTCCAGTCGAGGAGGCAGGTGGACGCATCGAGCAGCTGCATAGCGATGTTCACGACGGAGAAGCCGATGGTCCAGCGGACCAGGCGCGGGATGCGGCGCAGGTCGAGGAGCCAGAGGAGCAGAAAGGAGAGGCTGACGTCCTGGATGGCCTGGAGGGGCTCGTCCAATGCCTGGATAACCCGAAAGTCGAAAGGCGCGCGCATATCTACGAGGACGAAGAGGGTGACCTGGGAAGCGCAGAACAACGCCGTGCACAGCAACACGATCTGGGAGCGGTCGCGCAGCCAGAGCAGGAGGCTGAGCAGCATGAGGAGAGCTTCGAGCGAGTAGACGCCGAAGCCGAACTGGTGGCTGACCAGCCACTGGTACTGCCTGGAGGTTTTTACGCTGGACACAGCGCGCAAGGTTCCGGCCAGGGGTGGAGCGTAGAGGCCGCCCTGCAGTCCGGTTTCATAGGAGCCCAGCGGATACAGGAAGACGCGGATGGCGAGGACGCCCTGGGAAAGCGCTCCGGCGGGGTAGATGTCGTCGGGTCCGGTCCAGGCCCAGTGAGGGTTGGGAGGGAACTGGCCGTGGGTGGCGATGAGATTTCCATTCCAGTAGATAGCGTAGACGTCGCCGATGTGGGGGACGAGGAGCGACCAGTCGGGCGAGACACCGGCGGCGGGAGTGATGCTGATGTGTTTGCGATACCAGGCGTAGCCGACCCAGGAGCGATGGCCCTGGGCGCCCCAGGGCGCGTTGGCGGTGAGCTGCTCCCATCCATCGTGGCCGGTGGCGTCGTCGAGGGTGGGCGAGGCAAAGCTGGGGTCGTCGCCGAGATGGAATTGCCAGAGGCCGTCGAGGGGTGCGGCGTCTTTGCCGAGATCCTGCAGGATGAGCGTGGGCGCTGTGGACTGCGCGCGGGCCAGCGGGGCGGCGATGAGGATGGCGGCGATCGCGAGAAGCGTGCCACGGGCAGAGCGGTTAGGCATTGGCAACCTCGAAGGTGAGGGTGAGGACGGTGATGTCGTCTTCCTGGCCGAAACAGAGAAGCAGCGGCGTACGCAGTCGCGCGGGCCATGCGGCGAACGCAGACATTTTGATCTTGTGCCCTCGGCGGGGAGGAGGATGAAGCGATAGTACATTCCTCAGGAGACGCGCGCTATTGGCGCGCGCCGCCTGCGCGGCGGCCAGCGGCCAGCAACCAGCGACCAGCCGCCAGTGTCCTCTATCCCTGGCGTAGGACCTGGACGGGCTCGACTCTCGCGGCGCGCCATGCGGGGAACAAGGATGCGGCGGTGGCGACGGCGACGATGAGGATGAGGACCGCGATGTAGGTGATGGGGTCGAGAGGTGAGACGCCGTAAAGCATACCGGCGAGGAGACGGCTGGAGGCGAGTGAGAGCGCGAGTCCGGCGATGCAACCGATGAGGGTTACGCGAAGACCCTGGAGGAGGAAGTGCGAGACGATGCGGCTGCGCGCCGCGCCGAGGGCGAGGCGGACGCCGACTTCGCGCTGGCGCATGCGGCCGAGGTAGCTGAGGGTGCCGTAGAGTCCGATCGAAGCCAGCGAGACGGCGGTGGCCGCGAAGATGGCGAGCAGGATGGTGCGCAGGCGATTGCCCGCGGAGGCTGCATCGAGATGCTGCTCGAGCGGCATCATGGCGTAGACGGAGCGGCCAGGATCGAACTGATGGATGCGGCGGCGGATGGTTTCTGCGAGGGCCATGGGATCGCCGTGGGTGCGGACGAGGAAATTGGGAAAGGGAGTGGGGGCGCTGAAGCAGGAGTAGACGATGGGGACGGGCGCGACGTTGAGGCCTTCCTCGCGTGCGTCGCCGACAACGCCGCGAATCTGGCCTTTGGTAGAGAAGTCGTTGTAGGCGGCGGCTGCGATGTTGTGGCCCAAAGCGGCGCCACCGAGGTAGAGGTTGGCGAAGGCGCGATTGACGAGGACGTCGGAGGGTGAGCCGCCTCGTCTGCAGGAATCTCCCTGAAGGAGGGGAATGCCGGTGGTGTCGAAGTAGCCCCAGGAAACCCAGCGATTGTCGGCGAGGATTTTGCGATTGGGATCGACGCTGCCATCGAGGTTGAATTCTACCTGGTAAAGCGAGGAGACGCCGGGGAGCGTCGAGGAGGTAGCGGCGGATTGGACGCCGGGGACGGTGCGGAGGGCGTCGAGGGTGGAGTCGATGCGGCGGTTGAGAGCGGCCATATCAGCGGTTTCGCCCCAGGAGCCGCTGAGCTGAAAGGTGAGGACGCGGGAGGGATCGAAGCCAGGATGGACGCGGCTGAGCTGCTGGAGGGAGCGGAGCAATAATCCTGCACCGGTGAGTAATGTAACGGCGAGTGTTACTTGTACGGCGACGAGGAACCATTGCATCGGGTTGCGGCGGGAGACCTGGGTGCGGCCGCCCTGGGCGAGCGAGTGGGCCAGATCGCGACGAGTTCCGCGGAGAGCGGGAAAGAGTCCGCAAAGAAAAGTGGTGGCGAGGGCGCACAGGAGTGAGTAGAGAACGATGGTGGGGTTGAGGGTGATTTCCGAGGCGCGGGGTAGGGTGTTGGCAAGGAGATGGAAGGCGCGAGTGGCGGCGGCGGCGATGCCGAGGCCGAGGAGCGAGCCGAGGAGGGCGAGGACGAAGACTTCAGTGAGGAGTTGGCCGACGATGGCGCGGCGCGAGGCGCCCAGGGAGAAGCGAATGGAGATTTCGTGTTCGCGGCCGGCGGTGCGGGCGAGCAGCAGGGCGGCAATGTTGGAGCAGGCGATGAGCAGCAGCAGAGTGACGGAGCCGTAGAGGAGCCAGAGCGAGCTGCCGGAGTCTCCGACGACGATGGATTTGAGGGGAATGCTCTGGACGGTGAGGTCGGCATCTGGCTTGGGGAACTGCTTGCCGAGGCGGGACTGGACGGTGGCCATGTCGGCCTGGGCCTGGGCGAGGGTGACGCCGGGCTTCATGCGGCCGATGACGGTGAACCAGGTAGCGTCGCGACGCTGCGAGTAGGGGGCGTCGGGCGGGCTGGGTGCCCAGAGGTCGATGCCGGCGTTGGGAAAGGTGAAGGACTGCGGCATGACGCCGACGATGGAATACGAATACGTGCCGAAGCGGAGTTTTTTGGTGAGGACGGCGGGATCGCCAGCGAAGCGGTGTTGCCAAAGGCGGTTGCTGATGATGACGGCTGCGGGACCTCCGAAGTGGAATTCATCGCGGGTGAAGTTGCGGCCGAGGGCGGGCGGGACCTCAAGGACGTCGAGGAAACGCGGGGCGATGAGTGCCATGGTGAGCTTTTCAGGGAGTGGGCCGGAGATTTCGGAGAGGTCGTCGGTGTAGTAGCCGCTGATTGCGGAGAAGGTGGAGCTGAGGTGGTTCCAGTCTTCGAGGCGCTGCGGGGCGACAAAGGTGTTGGCGTCGCGATTGCGGGTGTCGTGTTGATCGATCTGCACGAGCTGATCACCGTTGGGGTACGGCAGCGGGCGCAGAACGACGGCGTCGATGGCGGAGAAGACAGCGCTGTTGGCTCCGATGCCGAGGGCGAGAGTGAGGATGACGGCGAGTGAGAAGGACGGGGAGTGGCGGAGGAAGCGCAGCGCGGCGCGGAAGTTGAAGCGGAGGGTTTCGAGCAGTTGCGAGGTGTGGACTTCGCGCAACTGCTGGCGGAGCTGTTCGCGGCCACCGAATGCGAGGAGGGCGCGGCGGCGAGCTTCTTCGGGCGAAAGGCCATGAGCGATGCCGGTCTGGATGAGCTGATCGATATGGAAGGCGAACTCGCGGTCGAATTCGGGGTCCTGCGGACGGCGGCCGAAAGGGTTTCTCGTGGGAGACATCGTCAGGCCTCCTGGCGGGCGGCGGCGAGGATGAGCTCGACGGCCTGGGAGAGGCGATTCCAGGAGGCTTCTTCCTGGGCAAGCTGGCGGCGGCCTTTGGCGGAAAGGCGGTAGAAGCGGGCTTCGCGGCCATTTTCCGAGTCGCCCCACTCGGCGGCGAGCCAGCCGCGCTTTTCGAGGCGATGAAGGGCGGGATAGAGCGAGCCTTGCTGGACGATGAGAACTTCTTTGGAGATTTGGCGTATGCGCTGGGAGATGCCATAACCGTGGACGGGGCCGAGGGCCACGATCTTGAGGATGAGCATGTCGAGAGTGCCCTGCAGGAGGTCGGTTTTTTCGGTGGGAGGCACGGGTTCTCTTCTCTCTATGATGTTCTACCTATTGTGATCTGCATAGGTAGATTGTCAAGGAGAGAGTGACCAGATGCAGCGGGTAGCTGGTAGCGAGCAGCTAAGAAGCGGTTAGCGGAGAAGCGGTCAGGCAAAAAGCGGTTAGCGATGAAGCGTCACCGAGGAGCAGCCGGGCCGGCGCGATGCGCCAGGTCGGCACGGGTTGTTTCGACTGACAAAGTGAATACGCGTAACGGCACCGCGAAGACTCTGCACCCATCACAGTTACAAAATGGCGCGGATGACGCCGCCGTCTACGCGGAGGGCTGAGCCGTTGGTGGCGGAGGCGGCTTCGCTGGCGACGTACGTGACCATGGCGGCTACTTCGTCGACGTTGATGAAGCGCTTCAACAGAGAGGAAGGGCGGGCGGTCTGGAAGAATTCTTTTTCTATTTCGGCGGTTGATTTGTTCTGCTGCTTTGCCATCGACTGAAGAAACGTTCCTACCCCCTCGGACTCCGTGGGGCCGACGAGAATGCTGTTGACGGTGACGCCGGTACCGGGAACGGACTCGGCAATGCCGCGGGCGACGGCGACCTGCGCGGTTTTGGTCATGCCGTAGTGAATCATCTCGGCGGGGATCTGGACGGCGGACTCGCTGGAGATGAAGATGATGCGGCCCCAGTTCCTTTTGAGCATGGCGGGCAGATAGTGTCGGGAGAGGCGAACGCCGCTCATGACGTTGACCTCGAAGAAGCGGAGCCATTCGGTGTCGGGGATTTCGAGGAAGGGCTTTACGTCGAAGATGCCGACGTTGTTGACGAGGATGTCGACGGTGGGCAGCTTCGCTATGACCGCTTCGGCGCCGGCGGCGGAGGAGAAGTCAGCGGCGATGCCGTCGACCTTTGCGGACGGAGATTGTTTGCGAATGGCGGCGATGGCTGCGTCCACGCGCTGCTGGGTGCGGCCGTTGACCCAAACATGAGCGCCTTCCCGTGCGAGAGATTCAGCGATGGCGAGGCCGATGCCTGCGGTCGATCCGGTGACGAGGGCAGTTTTGTTGGCGATTCTGAGGTCCAAAACAGTCTCCGAAAGAAATAGCTCTGAACCCTTGGATTCAGAAGGGGCCTCACTCGATGCGGAGGGCTTGCTGGGGGTCGAGGCGGGAGGCGCGGGTGGCGGGCATCCAGACGGCGAGCAGGGCGACCAGCGATAAAAGCACCGGGACGGTTACAAATACGAGGGGATCCCAGGTTTTGACGCCGAAGAGGAAGCTGGCGATGAGGCGGGTGAGCCCGAAGGCGGCGGCGATGCCGAGGACGACGCCGACGATGGCGAGGCGCATGCCATTCCAGACGACGAGGGAGCGGATGTGGGAGCGATCGGCGCCGAGGGCCATGCGGATGCCCATCTCCTGGGTGCGCTGCTGGACGGAGTAGGCCATGAGGCCGTAGATACCGATGGCCGCGAGGATAAGCGCGCAGGCTCCGAAGATGGAGAGCAGGAGCATGTTGAAGTCGTCGCGTGCGGTGGAGTTGCTGACGACTTCGGTCATGGGGCGGACGCGGGCGACGGGGAATCCGCCACTGGCCTGACGGAGCTGCTCGGTGACGGCGGATATATATTGATGCGGGTCGCCGTGGGTGCGGACGATCCAGGCGAAGGGGCGGATGCCCGCAAAGAGGGCGTTCATGCCATCGGTGACCTGGGCCTGGGGAACGATCATGAGCGGGCGGGGGTCGCGATTGAGGCTCTCGTCGTGGAAGTCGGCGGCGATGCCGACGATTTGGCGGGGACCTTCCTCAAACTGGGGACCGACATTGTGGCCGATGACGATCTGCTGGCCGATGGGGTCCTGTTCAGGCCAATACTGCCTCACCATAGCCTGGTTGACGATGACGACGAGGGGCGCAGAGCCGGTGTCCCGATCATTGAAGTCGCGGCCGCGGAGGGGGATGCCAAAGACGGCGAAGTAGCCGGGCGAGGTGTTCATCCAGCCGATGTCGCCAGTCCATGGATCTTTGCCGGTGGGACGGCCCGGAATGTTGAAGGGCATGTCGATGTCGTTTGCGAGAGGCAGGCAGCAGGTGGAGGCGGATGCTTCCAGGCCGGGGATAGCGTTGAGGCGCTGGCGGCCGTCGAAAACGAGCTGAGCGACGCCTGCGGATTTTTGAAAGCGATCTCCGCTGAGGGACATTTCCAGGGTGAGGACGCTGTGAGGATCAAAGCCGGGATTGACGTGGCGGAGGGCGATGAAGGTGCGGATGAGGAGCGCAGCTCCGATCAAAAGCACGAGGGCGAGGGAAACTTCGCTGATGACGAGGAGCGAGCGGGCTTTGTTGCCCCGCAGGCCAGTGCCGGAGCGGTTGCTGGATTCCTTGAGCGCGGTGTTGAGGTCGGGACGCGAGGCTCCGATGGCGGGGAAGAGACCGAAGAGGATGCCGGTGAGGAGGGCGACGCCGAGGGTGAAGAGGAGCACGCGCCAGTCGAGTGAGACGGAGGAGCCGTTTTCGCCGACGAGAGGAAGATCGGCGGGGCTGACGGCGAGCAAAGCGCGGACTCCGACATAACCGAGGATCAAGCCAAGGATGCCGCCGGTGAGGGAGAGGACGATGCTTTCGGTGAGCAGCTGACGGACGATGCGGAGGCGGCTGGCGCCTACGGCGGCGCGGATGGCGAATTCGCGCTTGCGGCCGGTGGCGCGGGCGAGGAGGAGATTGGCGACGTTGGCGCAGGCGATAAGGAGGACGAAGGCGACGGCTCCGAGGAGGACCAAGAGGGAGCGGCGGACGTCGGAGACGATGGAGTCGCGCAGGGGCTGGACGGCGAAAGTGGTTTTGGGATCGGCGAGGGGCCAGCGGCGGCGGAATTCGTTGTAAGCAAGCTTCATTTGCGCGTTGGTCTGGGCGAGGGATACGCCGGGCCGGAGGCGAGCCGCGGTGTAGAAGTAGTGGCCCAGGTTGGTGCTGTTGGGGTCGATCTGGAAGGGGAGCCAGATGTCGGCGGGCGGGTCGAACTGGAAGGACGGACCGATGACGCCAATGATGGTGTATGGCTCATTGCCGAGAGAAAGCGCGGTGCCGATGATGTTGGGATTGCCGCCGAACTTGCGCTGCCAGAGCCCGTAGCCGATGACGACCACGTGGCCGGCGGTGGGGGAGTCTTCCTGGGGCGTGAAGGTGCGGCCGAGGATGATGGGCGCGCCGAAGAGGCGGAAATACGCTTCGGAGACGTGAATGCCGTGGACCTGTTCAGGGACCTGGCCGGTGAGATTAAAGTTGGGACCACCGAAGTCGTAGGCGGCGACGTCCTGGAGAATGCTGGTTTGAGTGCGCCAGTTGTTGAATTCGGTGGGGGACGCGCCGGCCCAGTTGCCGTCGGGAGTGACGTTCATCATCTGCACGATGCGGTCGGGGTCGGGATAGCTGAGCGGCTTGAGGAGAACGGTGTTGACCACGGTGAAGATGGCGGTGTTGGCTCCGATGCCGAGGGCGATGGCGGCGATGGCGGTGATGGTGAAGGCGGGACTGGAGAGGAGGGTGCGGAGGGAGTAGCGAAGGTCCTGCCAGAAATCATCCATGAGGAGCGCCTTTTGAGCGGGTGTGCGTTGGGGCCGTTCTGGAGGAGTTTACGCCGGGAATACGGACCGTTTCCCCAGTGTTACGGATTGTAGCGGTTAGACACTGCTCGACGCGAGGGGTGAGCCGATGCGGACGAACGCCGCGCCGGAGTTTGCGATGCGAGGCATCAGACCTTTGCGATGACGACTCCGAAATGGCGCCCTTCGATCACATCTCTTAACGCGGCAGGCGCGGCCTCGAGGCCGTCGATGGTCACGTGCGGGAAGCGGATTTCGCCTGATCGGAGCCAGCCGGCAAAGCGGCGCGTCCATTCGCCGCGAACTGCGGGACCGTCATCCGCGCTATAGCCGCGGATCGTGATCCTTTTCAGGAGAAGATCAAAGGAATCCAACTCGACGGGCGCGGTGCGGCCGGTGCCGTGCGGGGCGAGTTGCCCGGACAACGCGCCGACCACGACGAAGCGCGCGCCGGTTCGAGCCGCCTTGACGGCTGCGTGTAATTGCGGGCCACCTACGTTATCGAGGTAGACGTCGATGCCGTTGGGTGCAAGCTCAGCAAGCTGAGCCGCCAGCGGTCGTTCGCCGCGAACGACGGCTCCGTCATAGCCCAATTCGGAAACGAGCCGACCTGCTTTTTCCTGGGAACTGGTGCTGCCGATGACCCGGTGCGCTCCCAACAGCCGCGCGATCTGTCCGGCCATCGATCCGATAGCGCCGGCTGCACTGGAGACGAAGACGGTGTCGCCGGGGCGAATTTCGACAGCGCGCGTGAGGGCCGCGTACGCTGTCCACCCGTGACTCAGGTGTGCCGCATCATCGGGCAAAGTGTCGTCGAGCAAGGTGCATTCGGATACGGGGAGCGCGGCGAACTGACGCCAGCCGAGATTGTGCAGAACCTTATCGCCTGCCGATAATCCGGAACCCGGGGGAGCGGACACGACTTCGCCGACGGTTTCTTCGAACAACGTGTCGCCGGGATGCAAGGCCGGAAACGGTACTCCTTCTACACATTCAGCACCTTCGCTGATCATCATGCGAAGCGAAGCGGAGATGCGGAAACAGCGATTGCGAATGAGGGCTTCGCCGGCCTTTGGGATGGGCATCGGGACGTCAACCACGGTGAAGTTCTCAGGTTGGGGCAGGCCTGGAGGCTGGGTCACGAGTTTCACTTCTCGGCTGGTGGATGGAAGGGTGGTCATGGGTGCTCCTGTTGGGAAAACGGGTCTGCTATGCGCACTTGACAAGAACCTGAGCAAATGCGAGCGTATAGCTCATATTCCCATGGAGGAGAGGATTTGGCTACTCGCATTCTGACGCGCGGAACGATGAGAAAGGAGCCGCGCCAGGCGCGCGCACAGGCGACCGTCGAAGCCATCCTCGAGGCCAGTGCTCGCATTCTGGACCGCCAGGGTTGGGGGCGATTCACCACCAATGCGGTGGCCGAAGCGGCCGGAGTGAGCATTGGATCGCTGTACCAATATTTTCCGAACAAACTGGCGCTGGTGGAAGCGATCCTGCGGCGGCATTTTGACGACGTGCTGTCGGCGCTTCGTTATGCCGACGAATACGCCTCGCGCGTTGAGCGCATTGAAGGGCTGGTGTCGGGGATGATCGCAGCGCATTCAAGTCATCCCTCGCTTTATCGCGTGCTTCTCGAGGACGTTCCGCGGGGGAAGATTGCAAAGTCGGTACACGAGAAGTTTGAGAGGGAACACGCGAACCTCTTCACGAGGCTGGTCGCGGCCAGCGAAGGCTCGGGCTCGAACCTGCGCAGCGAGATCCGTGGGCAGGTGCTCTCCTCGGCGATTGAGGGGGTGGTGCACGATGCTGCGCGGCGAGGAACGCTGAGGTCTCCTGCACTGAAGCAGGAGTTGGTTCAGCTGGCCGATAGGTATCTGAGCGGACTGGAAGGCGATCAGACTTCCGCTTCTCGAGGATCGGGTTCGCGATGACAGGTTGGTGGTGTTACGGGTTCTCCCGCTCAGCGTAAAGTACTGTGCTTAGGATGACGGCCGGGTCAGCCGTGAGTGCCGGTGGGCATGGGGACGGGGATGGGGATGGGTCCGGTGCTGCTGCCGCCGTTGGTGAACTTCTCCAGATAGCTGAGGGAGGGGAAGTAGACCTGGGGATTTTGCTCCATGACATCGAAGTAGCCGCGGAGGAATTCTTCGGCGATGGCCTGGGGGGATTGCTCGGCTTCGGCGGAGAGAACCTGGCGGGCCATGTCGAGGAGGAGGGCGTCGACTTTTTCGCCGAGGCCTTCGGCCTGCTTGAGCTCGCGGCGATCGATGTAAGTGAAGGAGCCGCGGTTGGAGAGGACGATCATCTCGGTTTCCTCGCCGACGGAGGGATCGTATTTGCGGGCGAGGTAGTTGAGCCAGGTCATGCGCAGGACGGTGGAGCGGAGGCTGAAGCTCTGGTTGTAGCGCGGGGTGAGGACCTTGAGCCAGGGATTGACGGAGCGTGCGCCGGCACCGATGATGCAGGGGCCGAAGGTTTCCATGACGGTGGAGGGGGGCTCGCAGAGGAGGACGCGGCCGGGGTTGTCGTCGGTGGAGTTGCTGGCGACGAGGAACTGGAGGGCGGGAATCTGGGCGACGCCGTAGGAGCGGAACCAGTCGCCCATGACGCGCTTGATGCCGGGGACGATGTCCTGGCGGCTGGGGGAGCTGCAGGCGACGGCGGCGATGTCAGAGGCGAGCATGCGGCCGGCGCGGGGATCTTTGGCGGCCCAGGTGATGGCGAAGATGCGCTTGCCGGAGGTGACGGACATGAGGGTGGCGTCGTCTTCCTGGGCGGAGCCATCGTCGGCGTCGACGCGGGAATCGGCGCTGAGGAGGGAGCCGCCTGGAAACGGAACCGCGATCCCTAAGGTCATTGGGGCGGGCCTTTCGCAACGCTGCGAGGCGAGGGCGCGGTCTTCGACCTTGCCAGCCAGTAGCCGGTAGCTGGTGGCCCGAATCGAACCGAAGTCAGCGGCACGCTGAGGATGCGTGCTCGGCTGCTGCCTGGTAGACTCTGAGACTCTCCGCAAAAGCTGTGGTGCGAAAGCGAGGGCCGACGCGCCGGCTCCGAGATAACGGCGGTGATTGCCAGGGCCCTCTGATCATTCGATACGGGTGGCGAGGTGGGGTCAACGGCGGAGGAGCCTAAATTTGGAGTCGAGAACCAAACCGGGCACCGGGGAACCGGGCACAGAACGCAGGACGCAGAACGCAGGACACAGGACACAGAACACAGGACGCAGAACGCAGGACACAGAACACAGGACACAGGACGCAGGACACAGGACACAGGACACGGGACGCAGAACGCAGGACACAGAACACAGGACACAGGACACAGGACACGGGGCAGCGATGACATATGATCGAGGATTGGCAGCGCGATCATAATTTCTAACTGGGAACGCTATGAAAACCGGCATTATTGGCCTGCCGCAGGTGGGCAAGACTTCGCTGTTCACGATTCTGACGCGGGTGAAGCGAGAGGGCGCGGGCTACTCGAATCCGCGCGAGGCGCATCTGGGCGTGGCCAAAGTGCCCGACGACCGGCTGGACCGGCTGGCTGCGCTCTATAACCCGAAGAAGCTGATCCACGCGACGGTGGAGTACGCCGACGTGGCGGCGATTGGGCAGGAGGCGCTGAAGGAGACGGCGTTTCTGACCAGCTTGCGCAACGTAGATGCGCTGATCCATGTGCTGCGGGCGTTTGAAGACGATGCGATTGCGCATGTTGGGGCGATCGATCCGCTGCGGGATGCGAAGAGCGTGGAGTTCGACCTGATGCTGAGCGATCTGACCCAGGTGGAGAAGCGGCTGGAGCGGCTGGAAAAAGATTTGAAAAAGATGCGGACTGCCGGAGCTCGAGAAGGAGAATGCGCTGCTGTTGCGCTCAAAGAGGCGCTGGAGGCGGAGAAGCCGCTGCGCGAACTGGAGATGACGCCGGAGGAGAAGAAGCTGATTCGGGGATTTATGTTTTTGTCGCAGAAGCCGGTGTTGTATGCCGTGAATGTGTGCGGAGAGCACGACGCTGGGGGCCGATCTGGAAGCTGCGGCTAAGAAGTATGGGCTTGAAGAGATTGCTTCGCGGCCGAATGCGGGGGTGACGGCGTTCTGCGGGAAGGTGGAAGCTGAGCTGGCGGAGATGGAGGATGAAGAGGCAACGGAGTTTCTGGCGTCATATGGGCTCAAGGAGAGTGGGCTGGTGCGGCTGATCCGGAAGAGCTACGAGCTGCAGGGGCTGATCAGCTTTTTTACGGTGGGAGAAGATGAGTGCCGGGCGTGGACGGTGCCGGCGCAGTCACGGGCGCAGGAGGCGGCGGGGGCGATCCATACAGATCTGGAGAAGCATTTTATTCGGGCGGAGACGATCCACTGGGACACGCTGCTGGCGGCGGGGTCGGAGGCTGCAGCGCGGTCGCAGGGAACGCTGCGGCTGGAGGGGAAGGATTATCGGGTCGAGGACGGGGATGTGATGCATATACGGCACAGCGGTTGAAACCGGGCAGCGGGCTCCGGGCACCGGGCACCGGCGGACGGAGGGTAGAGTGAGTGGCTCTTATAAGGATCTCAGGGTGTGGCAGGAATCTTTCGCGCTTTCAATCGCCGTTTATAAGTTGACCCGCGAATTTCCACACGAAGAACTTTATGGGCTGACTTCGCAGCTAAGGCGATCCGCTGTATCAATTCCCAGCAACATTGCCGAAGGGTATGGGCGAGGGACGAGACGCGATTATCGCAGCTTCATTTCCGTCGCTCGTGGTTCAGTGCTTGAATTGCAGACGCAGCTGGCGATTGACCGGGAACTGGGGTTTGGGAAAGTCGATCTGATGAAGAAGGTTCAAGCGCAGGCTGAGGAGGTCGGGAAAATGCTTTGGGGACTGGTTCAGAAGCTTCGGTTGAACCCGGAGCCCCTGAGCCCGGTGCCCGGTAACCGTGAAATATGATTCTTTCTCTTGTGCTCGGGACGCTCGCGGCGATCGCTGACATTGTCGGCGGCGTGGTGCTGGTGCAGCGCAACTGGACCGGGAAGTATCTGCGCTACTCGATTGCGCTGGGTGCGGGCTTCATGATGGCGGTGGCGATATTGGACATGCTGCCGGAGAGCATGAAATTTTCGCCGTTGTGGGCGCCGGCGCTGGTGCTGGCCGGGTATTGCGCGATCCATCTGCTGGAACACACGATTACTCCGCATTTTCATTTTGGCGAGGAGACACACGGGCACGAGTTCCTGCACAAGCGGACGGGATGGAGCGTGCTGTGCGGGCTGGCGGCGCATGCGTTCTTCGACGGCGTGGCGATTGCGTCGGGGTTTGTGCTGTCGCGGGCGCTGGGATGGATGATTTTTGTGGCGATCATCCTGCACAAGGTTCCGGAAGGGTTCACGATGGCGTCGGTGATGCTGGCGTCGGGGCAGACGCGGCGCGCGGCAGTGGTGTCGGCAACAGCGCTGGCCCTGGCGACGATTGCGGGGGTGTTGATTATTGGCATTCTGCCACGATGGGTCGAGGTGGGATTGCCGCTTTCGGCGGGCGTGACGATCTATGTGGCGGCGACGGATCTGGTTCCGGAGGTGAATCGGGAACCGGGGATTCGAATGGCGCTGGTGTTTTTTCTGGGCGTGGCGATTTTGGTGGTGGTGAGAATACTGGCGCCGGTCTAAAGGCAGGGAATAGGGAATAGGGAGTAGGGAGTAGGAATAGGGAATAGAAAAAACGGAAAAACAAGCTCGCCTTATTTGTGAAAGAAAAGGCTGTAGAGCAAGATGAGCAGGACGATGGTGCTGACGACGGTGTAGAGGCGGTCGCGCTCGAAGAGGAAACCGACGATGCACATGCCGACGCGGGCGACGGGCGTGGCGATGAGGACGAGCAGGCCGAGCATGATGACGCTTTCGGGATTCAGTGCGGCGACTCCGTGGAGGACGCCGGAGAGCGTGGTGAGGTGGGCGGGCTCGGCGTGGAAGTTGCGATAGTCCGGGCGCGGGCCGTGCGCATGCGCTAAATAGAGGATGCCGCCGGTGAGGACGATGGCGGCCGCGAGCAGGACGCCGGTGCGGAGCATGATGCTGACCCAGATTTCGATACGAAGGTCAGTCCAGGCATTGGATTGCGAGTTGGCGTGAGGGGTGTTGGCGTTCACAGGGCACCTCGCAGACTGTTGACGATCATTTCGATCCCGAGCGCAACGATGACGAGCGCGAAGACGATGCGAAGGGTCCGGACGTGGACTCTGACGAGGAGGCGCGATCCGACCAGCGAGCCGAGGAGTACGCCGAGCATGACCGGCATGGCAAGGGCGGGGGCGAAGTAGCCGCTGCGGAGGTAGAGGCCGGCGCTGGCTGCGGCGGTGACGCCGATCATGAAATTGCTGGTGGTGGTGGAGACTTTGAAGGGCAGGCGCATGGCCTGATCCATGGCGATGACTTTGACGGCTCCGGAACCGATGCCGAGGAGGCCGGAGAGCGTTCCGGCGAGAGCCATGAGGGAAAAGCCGGCGGGGACTCGCTGCGCCACGTAGTCCTGTGGGCCGCCGGGCCCGGTGGGGCTGCCTTTGAGCTTGAGGCGGAGCGCGAGAGGATCAGGGTTTTGGGTGAGGATTTCGTGGTGCTGCTTGATGGAGGCGTAGGCGGAGTAGAGAAGAACGATGCCGAAGACGATGCCGATGGCGTGGGTGGGGACACGGGTGGTGAGCCATGCCCCGACGAGCGCGCCGAGAGTGGTGGCAATTTCGAGGAACATGCCGACGCGGATGTTGGAAAAGCCTTCGCGGACGTAGGCGGCTGCGGCGCCGGACGATGTGGCGATGACGGATACGAGTGAGGCGCCGATGGCGTAGTGGATGTCGACATGGAAGATGACCGTGAGCAGAGGAACGATGACCACGCCGCCGCCGAGGCCGCTGAGCGCGCCGAGGAGGCCGGCGGCGATGGAAGTGACGAAGAGGATGAGGGAGAACTCGAGGGCAGTCATCGGGATTTCGATCCGCGGCTCCACGGAGAGAGGATGGAATCAACAACCACCTCAAAGTCGGAAACGTTGCGAGTCACCAAAGTCATTCTGTGCGCAAGCGTGGTGGCGGCAATACATCCATCAGCCAGGTCCATTGGCCGTCCCCTGCTTTGGCTGGCGGCGATCAGTCGTCCGGACAGATCCGCGACGCGGGAGTCGACAGGCAGGATACGTGCTTCGAAACGCAGGGAAAGCTCATGGTCCAGCCATTGGTCGAGTCGATTCCGCTTTCTTCCGGAGGCGAGACGCTGAATCCCGTGGCGAAGTTCGGCTATTGTGATTGCGCTGATGAAGAGTTCGTCTTCGTCGACAGATGCCAACCATGTCAAGACCGCAGGGTCGGGCTGCGGTTTTGTTGGCTCAGAAAGGACATTGGTGTCGAGCAGAAAGCTCACAGGTCAACTTTCCTTAACCCGCCGCGCAACCGCCTCACGCGCAAGCCGGAATTGCGGAGAGGAGAATTCATCAGGAAATCCGCCAGATTTCCGCTTCGCTGCTTCTTCTGCTCCCATTCGTTCTCCGAAACGACTATGGCGGCGGCGCGCCCATGGCGCGTGATTCGTTGGGGCCCTTCAGCCTGAGCCTTATTGAGCAGCTCGCTGAATTTGGCCTTGGCTTCGGCCACCGTCCAGGTGTTCGTACTCATGTCTCAGGACCTCAGCATCTAATTATTGGTCATTATGGTCACGATAGTCAATTTGACTCCAAGGTGAGAACAGCGACCGAGTCCGGCGGCAACGTCAGCAGATTCTTGTCGATTCCGATCTGTGGTGCCGAGGCGAGAGCAATTGACGATCCGGTGCGCACTTCTACCGTTACGGGCCTTGCAGCGAGGGAGACGGCGATGGTGATGGAGCCGCGTTCGAGGATGAGCCAGTGGTCTTCTTCGGAAAAGTGGACGCGGATGTGGGTGAGGTCGGGGTCGGTTAGGTCGGGGGTGGTGCGGCGGAAGGCGATGAGTTTTTTGTACCAGTCGAGCATTTCGGAATGAGGCGCGGTGGTGCGTTCGTCCCAGTTGAGTTTGGAGCGCTGGAAAGTGGCGGGGTCCTGAGGGTCGGGAATGTCGGCGGGATTCCAACCGAAAGCGGCGAATTCTTTTTTGCGGCCCTCCGAGACGAGCTTGCCGAGCTCGGGATTGTGATCGGTGAAGAACTGGAACGGCGAAGTTGCGGCCCACTCTTCACCCTGGAAGAGCATAGGGACGAAGGGCGCGGTGAGCTCGAGAGCGGCTGCGATTTCGGCGCGACCGGGGCTGACGATGCTGGAGAGGCGTTCGCCTTTAGCGCGGTTGCCGACCTGGTCGTGATTCTGCGAGTAGCCGAGGAAGCGTGACGCGGGCAGATTAACGACGGGGCGGCCGTGGATGCGGTCGCGGTAGGGCGAATAGCGGCCATCGTAGACGTAGACATCGCGAAGGGATTTGGCGAGGTCGGCGAGGGAGCCGAAGTCAGCGTAATAGCCGGAGCGGTCGCCGGTAAGCGCGGTGACGAGGGCGTGGTGGAAGTCATCGCTCCACTGGGCGTCGAGACCGTAGCCTCCAGCTTCGCGCGCGGCGACGAGGCGAGGGTCGTTGAGGTCGCTTTCGGCGATGATGACGTAGCTGCGGCCTGTATGCGCCTCGAGGGCGTGGACTTCGGCGCCGAGCTGCTCCATGAAATTGATGGCGGAGCGATCCATGTAGGCGTGGACGGCGTCGAGGCGGAGGCCGTCGAAGTGGTAATCGCGGAGCCACATGAGGGCGTTGTCGCAGAAGAAGCGCCGGACTTCGTGGGAGCCAGCGTCTTCGAGGTTGACGGCGTCGCCCCAGGGGGTATGGTGCGAGGCGGTGAAATACGGGCCGAATCTGCCCAGGTAGTTGCCGTCGGGACCGAGGTGGTTGTAAACGACGTCGAGCAGAACGGCGAGCCCACGCATGTGGCAGGCATTGACGAAGCGCTTGAGGGCGTCGGGTCCGCCGTAGGGCTGGTGGGGCGCGAAGAGATCGACGCCGTCGTAGCCCCAGCCCTGGATACCGGGGAAGGAATTCATCGGCATGAGCTCGACGTGGGTGATGCCGAGGTCGCGGAGATAGTCGAGGTGAGATTGCGCGGCGTCGAGGGTGCTTTCGGGGGTGAAGGTGCCGATGTGCAACTCATAAATGATGGCCGACGAGAGCGGAGGCGGCTCGAAAGCGGCGTCGGTCCAGTGGAAAGCGGCGTGATCGACGATACGCGAAGGCCATGGACGCCGTTGGGCTGCCAGGGGGAGCGTGGATCGGGGAGGGCGAGGTCCTGATTGTTTGGAGTCGGGTCGTCGAGGAAGAAGGCGTAATCGGTGCCGGGATGTGCGGCTTCGACGTCGGCTTCCCACCAGTCGCCGTCGTGTTTCTGGAGCGGGTATTTATTTTGGGCGACCTGGACGCTGACTTTGGCGGCGTTGGGCGCCCATAGGCGGAAGCGGTGCATCGACGGTGCTCCTTGAAAAAAGTGTAGCGGCCCGTCGCGAAGATCGGAGTAGATCAGGGACGAGGCGCCACGTCGGCATGGGCGTGGTGGCGGGCGCGATGGTGGTGCTCGTCTTTGCGTTCGAGATCGACAGCGGCGTTGACGAGCGCGATATGGGAGAAGGCCTGGGGGAAGTTGCCGACGAGACGTTTGCTGTTGATGTCGTACTCCTCGGAGAGGAGACCGACGTCGTTGCGCAGCGCAATGAGGCGGTTGAAGAGGTGGCGTGCATCGTCGACGCGGCCGATGGCTTTGAGGCAGCTAACCATCCAGAAGCTGCAGGCGAGGAAGACGCCTTCGCCGGGAGGGAGACCGTCCTGGACCAGATGGGTGTCGTAACGGAGGACGAAACCTCCGGGCATGAGCTCGCGTTCGATGGCCTCGATGGTCCCGCGAATGCGGCGATCGGTGGGCGGCAGAAATCCAACGATGGGCATAAGCAGGAGTGAGGCGTCGAGCTGCTTGGCGCCGTAGAAGCGGACGAAACTGTTTAATTCTTTGTCGAAGGCCTTGTGGCAGATTTCTTCGTGGATGGTATCGCGAATCTTCTGCCATTTTTCGACGGGTGCCTTGATGCGCAGCTTTTTGGCGATGAGGATGGCGCGGTCGAAGGCGACCCAGGCCATCACTTTGGAATAGGTGAACTGCTCGCGGCCGCCGCGGGTTTCCCAGATCCCATCGTCAGGGCGCTGCCAGATAGTTTCGAGGTGGTCGAGCAGGAGCATGAAAACGCGGAAATCATCTGCGGTGTGATGGCCCATGCCGTGGAGGGCATGGAAGAAGGTGTCGAGGAGTTCCCCGTAGATGTCGAGCTGGACCTGGGTTGCTGCGCCATTGCCGACGTGGACGGGGCGCGAATTTTCGTAACCGGACAGCCATTCGACTTCCCACTCGATGAGCTGACGCTCGCCTTTAAGGCCATACATGATCTGGACCTGGTCGGGGCTGCCGGCGACGGCGCGGAGCAGCCAGTCCTGCCAGGCGACGGCCTCTTCGTAATAGCCGGCGGTGGTCATGGCGAGGAGGGTGAAGGTAGTGTCGCGGAGCCAGCAAAAGCGGTAGTCCCAGTTGCGCACGCCGCCGATGAATTCGGGCAATGAGGTCGTGACGGCGGCGACGAGGCCGCCGGTGGGGCGAAAAGCCATGGCCTTGAGAGTAATAAGCGAGCGCTCGACCTCTTCGAGATATTGACCGCTGTATTCGAGCTTCGAGGTCCAGCGCTTCCAGAAATGCTCGGTATCCTGCAGCGCGCGGTCGGCACTGATGGGTCGAGGGTCGGGTTGATGGGATTCACCGTAAGTGAGGGTGAACCAGAGGCGGTCGCCTTTGCTGACGGTGAATTCGGCCGCGGTGTGGAGGTTTTCGCCGTGGACGGGAACAGAGGTGTGGAGGACTGCGAGGCTGGGGCCGGCGATGGCACGAATGCCGTCGGGGATGGCGGTGACCCAGGGGACGGTACGGCCGTAGTCGAAGCGCATGGAGAGCGCCATGGTGAGGTCGATGCTGCCGCGGATGCCTTCGACGATGCGGACGACGTCGGAGTTGTGCTCGCGGATGGGCATGAAGTCGATGAGGCGAACCGAGCCGCTTGCGGTTTCGAAGGTGGTTTCGAGGATGAGGGTGTGATCGCGGTATTTTCGGGTGGATTTCCAGTCGTTGCCGGCGGGACAGATCTTCCAATAGCCGTTCTTCTCATTTCCGAGCAGAGCGCAGAAGCAGGCGGAGGAAGAAAAGTCGGGCCAGCAGAGCCAGTCGATGGAACCTTCGCGATTGACCAGGGCTGCAGTCTCACAGTCGCCGATCAGGGCATAGTCTTCGATTTTTGAGGCCATAGAGAACTTACTGTTCGTGATAATTGCGCATCAGCCCACCGTCGACGAGGAAGGTGGCGCCAGTTACATAAGATGCGTCGTCGGAGGCGAGGAAGGCAACCATGGAGGCGACGTCGTCGGGCGTACCGAGGCGGCCGAGGGGGATGTTGGCGAGAAGGGCGTCGAGTTGGGGTTTGTCAGCGAGGAGCGCTTTGTTGATGGGCGTGGCGATGGCGCCGGGGGCGATGTTGTTGACGGTGATGCCGAGGGGACCGAGCTCGACGGTGAGGTTGCGCATCATCATGCGGAGGCCGCCCTTGCTGCAGCAGTAGGTGGTGAATCCGGGGAACGCCATGTCCTCGTGGACGGAGCTGATATTGATGATGCGGCCAGGCCTTTTGGCATCGCGCAGACGGCGGACGAAAGCCTGGGAGAGAAAGAAAGGGCCGCGGAGGTTAACGGCGAGGACTTTGTCGTAATCGGCCTCGGTGGTGTCCCAGAAGGCGGATTTCTTTTCCATGCCGGCGTTGTTGACGAGGATGTCGGCGGAGCCGAACTGGGTCCAGGCGGCATCGACGAGCTTCTGGATGTCGGCGGTTTTGGTGACGTCGGCCTGGACGACCACGCCCTGGCTGCCGCAGGACTCGATGGTCTGGCGGGTTTCGTCGGCGCCGGCATCGCTGCCAACATAGTCGATGACGAGTTTGGCTCCTTCGCAGCCGAGGCGTTTGGCGATGCCCTGGCCGATGCCGGAGCCGGCTCCGGTAACGATGGCGACTTTTCCCTGCAGGCGCTGCATGGTGTTCTCCGGGTGGTTGAGCTGGTGCAGTTGGTTAGATGCAGCTGGGTAAGGTACTCCGGGGCCGGAACCGTGGGAAGCCGCGCTGGGAGCGGGTCAGGTCGGGGAACCTGAAGGGCTATGAGCGCGTATTGTTCAATGTACGCTGGCAGGCCGCTGCTGAGGATGAACGGATGCCGGAGCTGCGGCGACCGGGTTATGCTGGGTTTTCGGGCCGGAGCGTGGTTGGGGTTCGAGGGAGGAATGGCCATGGCTGTGTTTTGCAGGAATTGCGGTAAGAGTCTCGCCGATGATGCCCGGTTCTGCTCGGGCTGCGGCGGGCAGATGCAGCCGCCGGTGGCGCCGCCTGTTTATTATCCGACGACGTCGGTGACGAGGCTGGTGCGGCCGCGGATGGGCCGGATGATTGCCGGTGTGTGCCAGGGACTCGCGAACGCGTACGCCTGGGATGTGGTTTGGGTGCGGGTAATCACGGTGCTGCTGACGGTGTTTGGTGGCGGGTCGGGATTGCTGGCGTACATCATTTTCTGGATCGTGATGCCGGAGGAGCCGATTTTGCTACCGGGGGCGCCGCCGATGCCTCCCATGCCGCCGATGCCGCCCTATCAGCCGCCGAGCCAGTGAGAAGACAGCCGGTAGCCGGTAGCTGGTAGCTCGTAGCTAAAGACCGGTCAGCTAAAGTCCGGTCAGCGGAAAAACGGTCGGCGAAGAAGCTGACAGCTGTGGTGCTAGCCTGTTGGCTGGCTCATGTTCTATTACTCCGACGGTGCGAAGCTGTTCTACACCACGGTGGGCGGCGGACCCAATGTGGTGTTGCTGCATCCGACGCCGGTGGATCATCGGTTCTGGATGCCGGTGGCGGATTTCCTGAAGACAAAATACAGGGTGATTGTGCCGGATCTGCGCGGGCATGGGCAGTCGGAGCTGGGGGAAGGCCTGATCACCGTGGAAAAACTGGCCGCCGATGCGGGGCGGCTGCTCGATCACCTGCAAATCAGCAAGGTGCTGTTCGGCGGCTGCTCGATCGGCGGTTACACGCTGTTTGAAATATGGCGGACGATGCCGTCGCGCGTGGATGGGTTTGCGTTTTGCTGTTCGAAGGCGCAAGCGGACAACGACGCAGCGCGGGCGAAGCGTGAAGAGACGATCGCGAAGGTCAGGGAGCGGGGAACGGCGGAATTTATCGAATCGAATCTGGAGACGCTGATCGGATCAGCGGCGCGGCGGCGCTGGCCGGAGAAGGTGGCCGAGGCGCGGGAGATGATGCAGGCGGTTCCGGTGGAATCGATTGTAGCGGTGCAGCAGGGCCTGGCGGTGCGGCCCGACTCTGTGGTAACGGCGCGAACCATGAGACTGCCTTGTTGTGTGATCGCTGGGGGTGAGGATCCGGCGAGCCCACCGGCCGACATGAAATTGCTTGCGGAACAGATCAGGAATGGCGGGTACGGGGCTGAGTACAACGAGATACCGGATGCGGGGCATTTTGCCCCGTTTGAGCAGCCGGAACTGGTTGCCCGGATTCTGCGCAGGTTCTTCGATTCCGTTATATAAAGAGAGCGGTTGACCCCCGATTGGGCGCAACTTAACAGCGCTCTTCGGTTTCCCATAGGCTGAGAGAAACCCAGTTCCCGGGCCACGGCAAGATAGCAAAGGACCCGGTAAAGCTTGAGAGGAACCCTCCATGAAAGAGATCTTTGAATTCTTACCCACGGCTGGCCAGGTACGCAGATGGATGCGCCGGCATGCAGCAACCTCAATTGAAGCATCGAAACGCGGAATCGCGTCGGTTCTGGTCGGGCTGATGATCCCGATGGGGATTGCCCAGGTGGCCGCGTTCGCGCAGGACGCGCCGCCACCGCCTCCGGCCGATCAGCAGGGTCCGCCGCCGGATCAGGGACCGCCCGTGGATGAGAACGCTCCTCCGCCGCAGCAGTGGAATGCGCTGAGCCCGGACCAGCTGAATCAGCTGGTGGCGCCCATTGCGCTGTATCCGGATTCGCTGGTGGCGCAGGTTCTGGCGGCTTCGACGTATCCGACGCAGGTGGTGGAAGCGGACCGGTTCGTTCAATCGCAGGCCGGCGCGCCTCCGGATCAGATTGCAAACATGGTGAACGGGCAGCAATGGGATCCCAGCGTGAAGGCGCTGGCTGCATTCCCTTCAGTGCTCGCGAACATGGACAAAAACCTGGAATGGACGACGCAGCTGGGTAACGCTTATTACAACCAACCGCAGGATGTAATGAATGCGGTGCAGGCGCTGCGGCAGCAGGCTTACTCGGCAGGACATCTGCAGCCGAGCGCTCAGCTGGCGGTGAATTATTCGCCGGGTGACATCGTAATCGAGCCGGCCAATCCGGCAGTTGTCTATGTGCCGTACTACGACCCGTGGGTGTACTGGGGCTTCCGTCCCTACTATGCGTGGTATGCGCCTCCGCCGCCGTATGGATGGAGAGCGGGTTTCGGATTTGGCTTTGGAGTCGGTATCGCAGTCGGTCTGTGGGGCGGCTACGGGTGGGGCTGGGGACACTGGGGATTCGCGTGGGGTCCGCATCCTTATGTGGCGTTCAACCGCGTGACCTATGTATCGCGCAGTGTGACGGTGGTGAACCATGGCTACTACGGGCGGTTCGATCGTGCGCCGGGAGCGCGGGCTTACAACGCGCACGCGGCTGTTACGGTGCGGAACGTGAGTTACAGCCACGTAACCGAGGTTAACAATAACCGGACGGTGATCAACAACCACAGCACGATGAACAACACGTACAACCGGACGAATACCAACAATAACTACAATCGGACGAACAACAACTATAACCGTCCCAATACGACGAATAACTACAATCGTCCGAGCACGACGAACAATTACAATCGTCCGAACACGACAAACAATCGTCCGGCAACGAATAACTACAATCGCCCGGCGACCAACAACAATTACAGCCGGCCGAACACGAACAACAGGCCCGCGCCGCAGAACAAGCCGGCACCGCGGAACGAGAGCAAGCCCTCAGAGCATCCGAAGGGCGGCGAGAAGGGTCACGAGCACGGCCGCTAATCAGGCAGAAAAGCAGCGAAAGGCAGCAAAAAGCAGCACAGAGAGGGATGGCTAACTGCCATCTCTCTTTTCGTTTGGGAAAGGCCGAGTACGGGAGTGGGGATTTGGGCCGGTCGGGCAATGCTGACGTGATTTGCCTGTGGTACAACGGTGGGTTGTCTGGAGGAGGATCTTGTTATGGGAACGAATCAGGATCGCCGCGCGTTTTTAAAGGGAACGACCGCTGCTGCGGCCGCAATGCTGACCGGAGCCGCCCTGCCGCGGACCAGTGGAGGGTCGACGCTGCCGGCGATGCCCAATAATCCCCGGACACAGGATGCGATGCCGACCCGAAACCTGGGACGGACGGGATACAAAGTCGGAATTTTCTCGCTGGGCGGGCAGGCGGCGCTGGAGAAACCGGATAACGCGGCGGTGGCTGTGCCCATCATCAACCGCGCCCTGGATTTGGGTGTGAATTACCTCGATACGTCGTCGATTTATGGCGGGCCGATGCGCTGGAGCGAGCGCTACGTGGGCGAGGTGATGAAGACGCGGCGCAACGAGGCGTTCCTTGCGACGAAGACCAAGGAACGGACGCGCGAGGGGTCGATGCGGATGATCGACGAGTCGCTGAAGCTGCTGAACACGGACCATGTAGACCTGTGGCAGCTGCACGATATCGGAACGATGAAGGACATCAACGGGATTTTCGCGCCGGGCGGGGCGATGGAAGCGCTGGTGGAGATGCAGCAGCAGAAGGTGGCGCGGTATCTGGGGATCACGGGACACTATCGGCCGGATGCGTTGGTGGAGGCGATTCACCGGCACGATTTCGACTGCATTCTGATGGCGCTGAACGCGGCCGATCCGCATCACTTCACGTTCCAGGAGCAGCTGCTGCCGCTGGCCGTTGAGAAGCAGATGGGAATTATCGGGATGAAGATTCCGGGGCGTGGGCGGCTGCTTTCGAACTGGACGCCGCAGCCGCTGGAACAGCAGAAGCACATGTGGGAAGGGATGGTGCCGGCGCCGACGCCGGGGACGCTGACGATGAAGGAAGCCATCGGATACACCCTGTCGCGGCCGGTGAGCACCGTTATTATTGGGTGCGATTCGATTGCGCAGCTCGAGGAGAACGTGCAGATCGCGCGCGATTTCACTCCTTACAACGAACAGCAGCTGGCGGGGCTGGCGGCGAAAGCAGAGCCTGTGTCGAAGCCATCGTTGTTCTTCCGGTTTTACGATCACGACAATGCTTAAGGACAGGGAATAGGGAATAGGGAGTAGGGAATAGAAAGCCATTCCTACTCGAATGCGCTCGCCACTTCAGGCCCACCTACACCCTGATCCCTACACCCTGATCCCTACACCCTAATCCCTGTTTTTCAGCTGATGTATTCGCGGATGAACGAATCCTGGGAGTGGACGAGTTCTTTCGTCGTTCCGTCGAAGACCAGGCGGCCCTGGTGGAGCATCAGGAAGCTGGTGTTGGGATCGGTCGTATGCTCGGGAAGCGGTTCCATCTGGTTCGTGGTGCGATTGAAGTGGTGCATGGCGAGGATGAAGGCATCCTGCATGCGGTGCGTCACCAGGAGCGAACTGGTGTGGGAGACGTCGCGCTGCTTCATGACCAGCTCAATGATGGTGGTTGAAGTGATGGGATCGAGGCCGCCGGTGGGCGAATCGTAAAGGATGAGTTTGGGATTGGTGACGATGGCGCGCGCGATGGCGACGCGGCGGCGCATGCCTCCGGAAAGCTCAGAGGGGAACTTGTTGAGGGTTCCTTCGAGGTCGACGAAGCGGAGGGCCTCCTCGGCGCGGGCGGTGATTTCGTCTTCGGAAATGTGCTCTTCGAGGAGGCGGTAGCCGATGTTGTCGCGGACGGTGAGGGAGTCAAAGAGCGCACCCTCCTGAAAGACGGTGCCGATGGCGCCGCGGAGCTCAAAGAGGTCCTGTTCGGCCATGGCGCTGATTTCTTTGCCAAAGACGAAGATGCGGCCGGAGTCGGGGCGGAGGAGGCCGTTGCAGAGCTTGAGGAGGACGCTCTTGCCCACGCCTGCGGGCCCGAGAAGGATGCGCATCTCACCCTGGCGCACCTGGAAGGATATGTTCTCGAGAACCGGCTTCTGGTCGAAGCCGATGGAGACATCTTCGAAGATGACGATAGGTTCCTGGGCAGCGGAGGGTTGAGGCGGAGGTGGCTGCGGGGGCCGGGGCTGCGGCAGCGGGGATGGCGATCCTGCGATGCCCATGCCGGTCACCGTCCGAAGATGCCGATGAGAACGCGGCTGATCATGAAATCGGTGGTGATGATGAGGATGGAGGACCAGACCACGGCCTGAGTGGTGGAACGGCCGACACCCTGGGTTCCGCCGCGAGTTTTCATGCCATAGAAGCAGCCAATGGTGGCAATGATAAAGCCGAAGAAGATCGGCTTGACCAGGCCCTGGAAGACGTCGGCGAATTCCAGGGACTGATAGCTGGTGTGGAAGTACTGGGAGGGATCCTGGCCGAGCATGAACACGGAGACGAAGCCGCCGCCGCAGATGCCGACTGCGTCGGAGATGATGACGAGGAAGAAGAGCATCACGATAGTCGCGACGATGCGGGGCATGACCAGCTTCTTGAGCGGATCGGTGCCGAGGGCGCGCATGGCATCGATTTGCTCGGTGACGATCATGGAGCCGAGTTCGCTGGCCATGCCGGAGGCGTTGCGGCCGGAGACCATGAGCGCAGTGACGACGGGGCCGATCTCCTTGATCATCGAGAAGCTGACGAGCTGACCGGTGAAGGCCGCGGCGCCGAACTGAGCGAGCGTGGAGGCGGACTGCAGAGCGAGCACGCCGCCGAGGAAGAATCCGGTGAGGATGACAATGGGCAGCGAACCGACGCCGATGATGTCGGCTTGCATAAAAATGTCGGAAGCGTAAAAAGGCTTGCGGAATATGTCGCTGAGGGCGCGGCCGGAGAGGACGGCGTATTCCTGGACGGCGAGGACGCCTCGTTTGGCGGCAGCGTCGATGGTCTCAAGGGCCATGGGTTACAGGGTACAGGTTACAGGGTACAGGGTACAGAGGACCGGGAGCGGGCACCGAACGCGGACAGTGTTGCAGTAGTGGGAGCGGTTTCAGTCGATGAGAAGGTCTATTTATGCTCGCGGAATCTGTGGGAGTGTTTCGAAGTGGATGTCGCGGGCGCAGAGTGTGAGGGAATGCTGAAGCACCAGGGCTGCAATCCACATGTCATTGGTCGGGATTGGTGTTCCCTGCTTGCGCAGTTGCCGGAATACGCTCGCGTAATGATGCGTGGTCTGTTCATCGGCGTAGAGGACCGCAACACTTGGTTTGAAGAGAAACCGCCGCAGAGCCGCTTCGTTTTGCGCACCTTTGCTGCCGAGGGAAAACCCAGCGTGCAGTTCGGCCAGCACGATAAATGGCAGCCAGACTTCATCGGCTGATTCGACGGTCTGTGCGACGTTCGGATCGCCCTGGACAAGGTCAGTGTAGCGATTCGTGTCGAGCGCCAGCCTCAACGCCAAAGATCCTCATCCACGGTGTCCTGCGCGGCAATGGCTTCGTCGAATGCCGGGTCGTGCTGCCAGGTACCAACGATGTCACTCAGATCCCGCATACGGATGCGCTCGCCACTGATGCCGGCGCCACGGGCCAGAGCTTCGATCGCGATTTCGTTCAGACTTTTGCCCTGCTCCTGGGCACGCTGGCGGAGCGCGGCATCCAGGGAGCTCGGAACATTGCGGATCGTGTACTGCATGCACCGATTGTAGGCAATGCAGGCACTGAATGCAAGCAGATATGGGGCGGGCGCTCAGCCCCGCCCAAGCCTCAGTCGCGGTTGCGTTTGCGGATTTCGATGTTGAGGCGCTTGATCTTCTGGTTCAGGGTGGAAAGCGGGATGCGGAACTGCTCGGCGGCCTCGGTCTGGTTGCCGTTGCAGCGCTCGAGCTTGTCGACGATGATGCGGCGCTCGATGTCCTCCATGATGTCGAAGAGGGAAGCGTCGGGGCTGTGCTCGAGGAGGCTGGAGGAATAGCTGGAGCCGGTGACGTGGCCGGGAAGGAGGTCGACGCCGATGATGGGGCCGGAGGAGAGGACTACGCCGCGCTCGATGACATTTTCCAGCTCGCGGACGTTGCCGGGCCAGTCGTAATCGACCAGGGCGCGCATGGCGTCCGGCGCGATGGAGCGGACGCCGAGGCCGTTTTCCTCGGCGTACCGCTTGAGGAAGTGCAGGGCGAGCGCGGGAATATCTTCGCGGCGTGAACGCAGGGGCGGCAGCTCTATGGCGATGACATTGAGGCGGTAGAAGAGGTCTTCGCGGAAGCGGCCTTCGCGGACTTCCTGGCGCAGATCGACGTTGGTGGCGGCGATGATGCGGACGTCGACCTGGATTTCCTGGATGCCGCCGAGGTGCATGAAACGCCGATCCTGGAGGACGCGCAAAATCTTCGCCTGGGTATCCATGCCCATGGTGGCGATTTCGTCGAGGAAGAGCGTGCCACCGTTGGCGACTTCGAAGAGGCCCTTCTTGGCGGCGATGGCGGAGGTGAACGCGCCTTTGACGTGGCCGAAGAGAGTGGACTCTAGCAGGTCGGTGGGCATGGCGCCGGTATTGATGGGGACGAAAGGCTTGTCCTTGCGGGTGGAATTGGAGTGCAGCGCCTTGGCGATGAGCTCCTTGCCGGTGCCGCTTTCGCCCTGGATGAGGACCGTGGAGCGGGTGGGCGCGACCTGCGCGACGAGGTCGAAGATGCGCAGCATGACGTCGCTTTTGCCGACGATGTTGGGGAAGTTGTAGCGCTGGCGCAGTGCGCGCTTGAGGTGAACGTTCTCTTCTTCGACGCGATAGCGGGCAATGGCAGCGCGAATATCGGCGAGAAGCTTTTCGTTGTCCCAGGGCTTCTGGACGAAGTTCTGGGCGCCGCCGCGGATAGCGTCGACGACGTTATCGACGGTGCCGAAGGCGGTGATCATGATGACGGGAAGGGTCGCTTCCCGCTCACGGAGGGTGGCGAGGATTTCGATGCCGTTGCGGCCGGGCAGGGCGAGGTCGAGCAGGATGAGGTCGAAGGGCTGTTCGGCGATACGATCGAGGCCAAGCTCGCCATTCTCGACGCTCTCGACCGCGTAACCTTCCATGGACAGAAGGGTCTCGAGCGATTCGCGGATCGCGGCTTCGTCGTCGATGATGAGGATGCGCGGGAGGGAATCCGAACCCGATACCTGGAGACCGGCCGGAACCGCGACGGTGGTTTCAGACATGCGCGGGTTTCCTCAACAAGGGAAACTCAAGATAAAACGTAGTTCCCGATCCCACCTGACTCTCCACGTGGATTTTCCCCGAATGCTCCTGAATGATGCCGTAGGTGACGGCAAGGCCGAGGCCGGTGCCGCGCGGCTGCCCGTCGCGGCGGGCGGTCTTGGTGGTGAAGAACGGATCGTAGATGCGGCGCAGATGTTCGGGCGCGATGCCGGAGCCGGAGTCGGCGATGGAGATGCTGACGTGGCCATTGACCTCGGTGGCGATACGCAGAGTGCGCGGCTCGCTCTGGGGCTCGACATTGCCGGCCATCGCGTCCTTCGCGTTCAGAAAGAGGTTAAGAAACACCTGCTGCAGCTTGCCGGAATTCCCAAGGATGGGAGGCAGTTCGGGCATGAGAGATGTTTCGACGGCGATCTGCGCGGTCTTGAACTGATGGTCGAGCAGGGTAAGCGTGTCGCGGATGATGGTGTTGACGTCGGTCTCGCGATATTCCGCGCCGCTGGTTCGCGAGAAGTTGAGCAGGCCGTTGACGATCTCCGAAGCGCGGAAAGTCTGCTGCGTGATCTTGTCGAGCAGGGGGCCGAGTTTAGCGTCGCCTTTCACCTGGCGGGCAAGCATCTGTGCATAGGATGAGATGACGGCCAGTGGAGTGTTGACTTCATGGGCGACGCCGGCGGCGAGCAGGCCGATGGAGGAGAGCTTTTCGGCCTGGGCGAGCTGGCCTTCCATCTCGGTCTGGTCGGTGATGTCGTCGATGAGGATGATGCGGCCGACAGTGCGGAAGTCGCGGGAGACGAGCGGTGCGATGGCGATGTTGGCAGTGCGGGTTTCTTCGGCGCGGGTCTCGAGCCGGAATTTATAGAGGTTGTGGACGCCGGGTTGATCCTTCACGCGGCGGTATTCCTGGACGAGGTTGGCGGGGAAAACGGTTTCGAGCGGCTGATGGAGCGCCTCGTTGCGGGCGAGCGCGAACATGACTTCCATCTGCGAGTTCCAGCTCTCGATGCGCTCTTCGGGATCGAGGGCGAGGATGCCGACGTTGATGGACTCGACGATGTTCTCGTTGAACTCCTTGAGGCGCTCGTACTCGTTGATTTTTTCCTCGAGGCTGGCGTAGAGGCGCGCGTTCTGGAGCGCGATACCGATATAGCCGGCGAGCGATTCGAGCAGCTCCATGTCCTCGCTGGAGAGGAAGTCCCCGCCAAGGCGGCGGCCGATGCCGATGACCGCGATGGTGCGGTCGCGGACCTCGAAATCCCGGCTCTCGCGCATGCTGGGGACGCCGATGCGGCAGGGCAGGAAGTAGTTCATGTCGAGCATGGCGGTGCTGCGCTGCTGGCCGGAGGTGAGGTGGAGAGCGAGCTGGGGATTCTCAAGAAAAAGATGGCTGCCGGAGTTGGGCTCGTCGAAGTCGAGAAAACTCAGGTCGAGATAACTGGCGCCGAGGCTCTCCGGGAGGCCGTGCTGCGCGGCGAGGCGATAGGGGCCGGGAGAGACATCTCCATCGGCAAGGAAGACGGCAACGCGATCGACGAGCAGGGTGCGGGGCAGGCGATCGACGATGGCGTTGAGCAGTGTGTCGAGGTTCGTGAAGGAGCTGAGGCCGCGACCGAAGGCGATGAGCGTGGAGCGGTAGTCGTAGCTGCGGCGGTCAAAGAGGCGATCGACGCGCAGCTGGATCGCGCGCTTGAGGGGTTCGAAGAGCAGGGCCGCGACGATGATGGCGGCGAGGAGCCCCCAGATGCCAAGACTGCGCAGACGCGCCTGAGCGAGCGCCGCGGCCACGGCGAGGAGCGAAAAGTAGACGCCGACCAGAGCCGCGGTGGCCAGGGTGTAGGTGACGCCGCGCTTGAAGATGAGGTCGACATCCATCATGCGGTAACGCACGATGGCCCAGCTGAAGGTGAGGGGCAGGAAGATCATGCAGATGCCGGCGATCTTGGTGAGCGCGTCGGGCATGGCGATGCCGGCAATGAAAGGGAAAGCGGAGAGCAGCGTGAAAGGAGCGATGGCGAGGAGGGTGCCGCGCGTGAGCCACTTGAGCTGCTGGCGTTCGAGAGGAGCCTGCGAGTTCCGGAACTTGTGGTTGAAGACCAGCGCGGCGAGCAGATAGAAGAGCGCCTGATGCGCGACTGCCAGTTGGTCGAGGCGATGGGCCAGCAGCTCGGTGGCCGACCAGAGCTCGATGGCCACGACCTGGAGAGTCACGATGAGCGCAGCAGGCAGGTAGATAAGGGCCATCAGCCAGGGGCGGCGCTCTCGGCGTTCGGGCGCAAACGCCAGGGCGAAATGCAGGAACAGCGCCGGCTGCAGAGCGTTGGCGACGATCTTGCTCCAATAGACAATTTCGTCGGTGGCGTCGAGCTTGCCGGTTCTCCAGAACGAGTAGAGGACAAAGGAGACGAGGCAGAAGATGTAGAAGTGCATCGAGTGCGGCGCGGTCCAGCGTCGCAGGAGCACATAGAGCCCGATGCCGAGATAAACGAGAGCAATGAAGCGGAAGCCCTGGTTGATGCTGCGATCCTGCACGTCCAGCACGACCGGGACGTCGGGCAGCCGGAAGCCATGGCGGACCAGGGTGTAGTGGATGGTGTTGTAAGAACCCGTGCGCCAGATTTCGCGGGCCAGATCGGCGCCTGCCGTTGTGGGCCGGTTATTCGCCGCTACGAGGAGGTCGCCGGTCTTGATGCCGCCGCGCTCGCCGGGGCTGTTCGCAGGAACTCGCTGGGCTTCCAGGCCGCCAGGCGCTTCAATCCACCACACCCCGTCGGTGGGGGACTGGTAGCGATTTTCCTGAACGAGGTTGAAGCCTGCGCACACCACCGCCGCGCCTGTGAACAGCGCCAGAAGAACGGCGACAATGCGGGTTTGAAAGGTCCGCTGCATGAGAAGTCTGCAGAGTGCCGGATGGAAAGACCACCGGGGAGTCCTGACCCACTATTTTCCATCCCAGAGATGTGTCTTCGGGTAAAAGATCAGTCCGAAGCATGAAATGTGAGCAAGTCTGGGGCCAACGGAAATCCAGGTTCCGGGATTCCTGGGGTATGCCGTATCTATATCAGTACCAGTTACATACGCTTAGAGAGAGGAATCGCTTTCGGGGCCATCGGGCAGCATTCCGATCCGAACCTCTGGAAAGTTGTGAGTGGATATGGAAAATCATATATTCCGGAAGAGGTTCGGATACCACTTTTCAGCCTGATTTGGCTTAGTGATGCGGCTCTTCGGTGCGACGGCTGGTTGCCCAGAGGATTGCGGTGAGGAAGATGACGGCGAAGCTGCCAATGACGAGAAAAACCACGATCGTTCTCCTTGCCGGAGCGCGGGGAAGACGGCTCCTGCGGCAAGCATACCTGATGGTTGGCGAATGTGCTTCCACTGCCGGTTAACCGTACCGTGGAGGCCGTTGACGCGATAGAGTGAATCGGATGGATCAGCTGAGTCCCGGACGAGTGGTTGCGTCGGCGCTGTTGCTGGCGTGGTTTGCCGGGGTGAGTTTTGCGCAAAATGGGGCGGGGGACAGAATGCGCCAGTGGTTCTGACCCCCGGCGCAGCAGCGACACCCAGCTCTGTCTCCATGAACGTAGCGATGACGCAGGGAATGGCTGCGCTGAAGGCGGATCAGGCGCGGAAAGCGCTGACGGATTTCCAGCAGGTGCTCCAGGCCGATCCCAATAACACGGCAGCCAACCTGCTGGCTTCGACGGCGGCCGTGGAAACGTTCCAGGGACAACTCGCGGTGCAATATGCGGAGAAGGCGAAGCAACTGGATCCGCGGAACTGGAAGATTCACACGACGCTGGTGGCGGCGTACTCAGCGGCGGGCATGACGAAGCAGCGGGACGAGGAGCGAGCGCTGCTGCGGGAGTTGCATCAAAACGGGCCGGCGGATGCGCGCCTCGCGACGGGGTTCCTGCTGGAGATGTTTCCGGTGGGGCCGTATCGGGTCGATGCGGTGGAGTATTTCGAGCCCATGGGGCGATTCCACACCTATTACCGTTTTCTGGTGCGGCGGGCGGACGGAAAGCGGGTGTGGGAGGTGGACGTGCAGAGCGACGACTTCGATGAGAAGTCGTGGGCCGAGGCACACCCAGCTGAGGCCGCCGGGGGAAACCGGCAATTCCAGATCACAGGGCACGGCGACGAGGGAAGCAATCCGGTGGATTACCGGATGTTTTCCGGACGCCCGGACTACGACAACATTCGGGTGATGGTGGTGGAGACGCTGCGGACGCGGGGTGTTCCTGGCGCATAGTGCGCGACCAGGGACAACCGGATTCCATATCCTTCGCGGCGTTCAGGATTTCGCCGGCGGGCTCGGACGCCCGCCAATCGGCTCAAATTCCTTCACCCATGCTGACCAGGCCTGAGCCGGTCTGTTCGCTGCGGTATTGGTCGCGTTCTTCTTCTTCGACGGTGAAGGAGCGGACCTGGTCGACTTCGCGGCTGGTGAGTTCGAGTTGGCCATCGAGGACGTCGACACGCAGGCGCAGGCGTTTGACTTCTTCGGCGAGGGCGACGATGACGCCGGAGAGCGGGTCCTTGACCTGGTTGGGGTCGGTGATGAGGACGCGCTCGCCGTTCTGATAGACGATGTGCGCGGGAACGCCGACGACGGTGGAGTTGGGCGGCACGTCCTGCAGAACGACAGACCCGGCGCCGACGCGCGAGTTTTCGCCGATGCAGATGTTGCCGAGGATTTGGGCATTGCTGCCGACGAAGACGCCGCTCCGCAACGTGGGATGACGCTTGCCATGCTCGTGGCCGGTTCCGCCAAGGGTGACGCCCTGGTAGAGAGTGACATCATCACCGACGATGGCGGTTTCTCCGATGACTACGCCGGCGCCGTGGTCGATGAAGACGCGGCGGCCGATGAAGGCAGCGGGGTGGATTTCGATTCCGGTAGCGAGGCGCGCGAACTGGGAGAGCACGCGCGCGAGGAGTCGGAGTTTCGCGCGCCACAGGCGGGAGGTGATCCGGTGGATCCAGACGGCGTGAAGGCCAGGATAGCAGAGCACCACCATGAGCCACGAACTGGCCGCCGGGTCGCGGTCGAGGATGGAGCGGATGTCTTCGCGGACGGTGGCGAACATGGCTGAGAACAGGGTATAGGGGATAGGGTTTAGGGTGTAGGAAGCACAATGCAGCGGGACGAGGAAAAGCCAGTATCGGACAAGGTGGCGTCCCTGACCAGGGAAAGGCCGGGGCAGCGCTATACGCTCGCCGAGTTGCTGGCTGCTTTGGATTATTCAGAGCCGCTTCCGCCCGAGGAGCGCGAGTGGGTCGATGCTCCGTCCTTCGGCGCCGAATGGCCCTTCTAGTGTCACCGACGCAGCCTTCTGCCTAGACTTTGGCCGGCGCTTCGAGGGGTTCGGCTTTGAGCTCCTGCGCCTGGTTGCGTAGATTCTCGAAGAGCACGGTGGAGAGGTAGCGTTCGCCGAAGCTGGGGATGATGACGACGATCAGCTTGCCGGCGTTTTCGTCTCGTTTCGCCACCTGAATTGCGGCATGGACGGCCGCGCCGGACGAGATGCCGACGAGAAGACCCTCTTCGAGGGGCAGGCGGCGGGCCATGGCGATGGCGTCGTTGTTAGATACCTGTATGACTTCGTCGATGAGTTTGGTGTCGAGGACTTTCGGGATGAAGCCGGCGCCGATTCCCTGAATCTTGTGGGGGCCGGGTTTGCCGCCGGAGAGCACGGGACTGTCGGTGGGTTCGACGGCGATGGTTTTGAAGGAGGGCTTGCGCGGCTTGATGTACTCGGAGACGCCAGTGAGGGTGCCGCCGGTGCCGACGCCGGAGATGAGGATGTCGGCCTGGCCTTCGGTGTCGTGCCAGATTTCGGGGCCGGTGGTGTCGAAATGGATCTTCGGGTTCGCCGGGTTTTCGAATTGCTGGAGCATGTAGCCGTTGGGCGTGTCGGCGAGGATTTGCTTTGCTTTGGCGATGGCTCCGCTCATGCCGCTGGGGCCAGGGGTGAGGACGATCTGGGCCCCGAAGGCGAGAAGCAGCACACGGCGCTCGAGGCTCATGGTTTCCGGCATGGTGAGGACGAGTTTGTAGCCTTTGACGGCTGCGACGAAGGCGAGGCCGATGCCGGTGTTGCCGCTGGTGGGCTCGATGAGGATAGTTTTGCCGGGATGGATTTTGCCTTCGCGCTCGGCGGCCTCGATCATCGCGAAGCCGATGCGGTCCTTCACGCTGTTGACCGGGTTCGCGCTTTCCAGTTTGGCGACGACGCGGGCGTGAGCACCGGCGGTGACGCGGTTGAGCTGAACCAGCGGCGTGTTGCCGATCAGATCGATGACGCTGTTGGCGATCTTCATGGATGGGTCCTCGACGGGGAAGAATCCGGGCGCATCCAGTGTAGATGCTGGGGGCGGTGCAAAGTTACGGGGCAGGACTCTCAGCACAGAGGACACAGAAGACACGGAGAAAACGGGTCTGGTAGTTCAGATTCGCCACCGTTGCCGTGGCGGGATTTCCCAGCACCTCGGTGATACGTTTTGTCACTGTTTCACCCGCAGAGCTTCTGCAGGGCTGCGGCGGAATGGAGCCTGCGTTCAAGATGCCGCTCGAGGGCCTGGGTTGCAAAACGGCGAAGATCGGCGGCGCGGCTGGCGGGCCAATCTTCAGCAGCGAAGGCGGCGACGGGCGACTGAAAGATGCGACGCGCCAGGGTAAGGGATTCTGCGGAGAGGATACGGCTTGCAGGTGTCTTGTCATGCCCGCAGACCAGACCGTCGGATTGGGGCTGGAACCATGCAGGCTCGCCAGCGAAGGGTCGACCGCAGACGGTGCAGTGAGTGAGCGAGGGCATCCAGCCGAGGAGGCGCGTGATCCAGAGGGAGAAGTAGGTGATGGGCATCCAGACGCGGCTGTCGCGCGTGTGGGTGAGAACGGCGAGGACGAGGCGAAAGACGGCTTCATGGGGATCGTGGTCGGGCATGGCTTCTTCGAGGATTTCGGCGTAGAAGGCGAGAGCGGCGGCGCGGGCGTAGTTGACGGGATCGGAGAGCGGCGAGGAGATAACCTCGCAGGCATCGAGACGAACCAGGTCCTGCTTGGGCTTTTCGACGTAGCTTGCGGAGACGAAGGTCATGGGCTCGAGGGCTCCCCCGAAGCGGCGACGGGACTTGGCGGCAGCTTTGGCGACGCCTCGGATGCGACCATGCTGGCGCGTGAAGAGGGACACGATCTCATCGGCCTCGTGGACGGGCCACTTGCGAAGGACGACGGCTTCTGCCTGCCAGGAACTCATGGGTGCAGGTTCAGACTAGAGGTTTGAAGGCCAGCAGGGAAATTGGAGAATTTCTTGTGGGAGACAGCTTGCTGAAATTGTGGGGAACAGACAGAACCATCCCTCCGCGGCTAAAGCCGGGATGATTTTGCGATCTTTACGGCACAACTGAAGTTGTGCCCTGATACAAAAGCAGATCTGGATGTTCCCGAAATGGGCTCGGCAGGTTACGCAATGCGGAGCGGAAGTGCTAATTACGTTGAGAATTGGGCGCCGAGGGCGTTCGCTTCTTGCTGTGGGGTGAACCTGGTCCGGGGCCAAAAACTGGATTTGAGTTTCGGGGGGTGGGATTTTTCCGCAAGTTGTGAAGTTGTGCCCCTCCAACACCATGACTTTTTCCGCAAGCTGGGAGAACTGGTGGGAGGGGCGGCCCCGATAAGGAGACCGGATTTCCACCATCACGTTTTTTTATGGGAAGACATCTCTATGGCTTGCGCGATACCCTGAATGCGAACTGCCAAATTTATTTTCCGCATTCGAAAATCGCGCCGCTCGGCGACGATTGCGGGTGCGCTTCGGTCCGGCCGCTGCGCGGCGAAAACAAGTCATCCCATCACGATCAGAGGAGAAGCATGTCGACTGAATATCGGAATTTCCTGGCGCTCTCGTATGAGGAGCTGGAGGAGCTCAACTTAAAGGCGAAAGATCAGCGCCGGAAGCGCGTGGCCGCCGACAAAATCCAGGAAGAGCGGCTGAAGTACCTGAGCGATCAGAAGGGTATCAAGGCGGTGACCGTGCTGTTTTGCGACCTTGAAGGCCGCCTGCACATGCTGGACTACGACAAGAAATTTCTGGTGAAGAGTTACGACAACCTGACGTTCGATGGCTCGTCGATCCGCGGATTCACCGCGCAGCGGGAGAGCGATCTGCGCCTGGGCATCGACTGGAGTTCGTTCTATTACGCGCCGGCGGACATATTCGGCGCCGGAAAAATCCTGGTGTTTGGCGACGTGATCGACAAGGGCGGAACACCGTACGGGGGCGACACGCGCGGACAGCTGAAGACGTTTGCGAACGAGCAGTTCGAGAAGCACGGCTACACGCTGAATGCGGCGAACGAAATTGAGGGCTTTCTGTTCGCAGGTCTCGATGCGGAGCGGAATTTCCCGACGACGGGGCGCTTCGATTACGTGAATACCGGCGGGTATTATCACTCGCTGCCGGGCGATCCGCTGCGGACGTTTATCGACACGGTGGCAGAAGTGCAGCGCTCGATGGGCTTCGAGAACGAGAAAGATCACCCGGAAGTTGCGCCGTCGCAGTTCGAGATCAATTACGGGTACGGCGAAGTGGTTGCGGCTGCGGATCAGATCCAGCTGTACAAGCTGATTTGCCGGCAGGTGGCGACGCGGCAGGGGATGACGGCGTCGTTCCTGCCCAAGCCTGTGGTGGGGGTGAACGGCAGCGGAATGCACACCAACGTCTCGATCAGCAAGGACGGAAAGAATCTTTTCTGGGATCCACAGGGAGAGGAGAAGCTGTCGAAGGCTGGGTGGGAGTTCGTCGATCGCATCCTGACCCATGGCAACGATATTTGCTTGTTGCTGAACTCGAGCGTGAATGCTTACCGTCGTCTCGACCCGCATTTTGAGGCGCCGAACCAGATCAAGGCTTCGGCTGTCGATCGCGGCTCCATGATCCGCATCCCGATCGGCAACGAGCGCTCGATGCGCGTTGAGGTGCGTTCGGTGGCGCCGGATTCCAATCCTTATTTGGTGATGCTTTCGATCTTCCGCTCGGGGATCGAGGGCGACACTTCGAAGATTGCCAACCTGCGTCAGGCGGAACGGTATCTGCCGGACAACATCTACACGGCGCTGGGAGATTTTCGCAACGCCGCATGGGCGACGAAGCTGCTGGGCGAAGATGTGAAGGGACGCTATGCGGACCTGAAACAGGCGTCAGCCGATCGCTGTCCACGGTTGCTGGGGACGTTTGTGAAGCCGCAGGAAGTGCAGTTCCACCACGAGGTATACAACCAGTTCCTCTGGAACCAGTTCTGAGGACTGGCCGTCCAGGCAGCCGCACGCTTCGCGTGCAAAAACCAAAGCCCCGGTGATGAGCTGGGGCTTTTTCTTTTGGGGATCGTCGAAAGGTCAGGAGCCGATGAATCTCGCGTAGAGGCTGCGGGCGACGGAGACGTCCGTCGTGCCCTGGATGATGGCGCGGCCGTCGGCGAAGAGGGTGATGGTGTGCGGGGCGCGCTCGAAGCGGAGCAACAGATCGTTGCGAAGGACATGGCCGTGGGGGCGCAGTCGCCGTTCCATCTCTCGCAGGTCAACGGGGCGGGAGCGCTCGTGAATCTGAATCGAGTTGCGGCCACAAAGGGTGATGTGCGGGCGGCCTTCGCCGCGCAGATGGACAAAGTCATGCTCGACCGCAGACGGTGCAGTCGGGACGGGGAGCTGCGGCTGAAACCTCAGACCACTCATTGGCCCAGAGATCGCAGGAGAGCAGGGTGCGGCGCATCCGGGTGCGGGCTCCGACGATCCACTTCAGGGCTTCCGTGACTTCAATGGAGGCGGCGAGGTTGACAGCGGTATTGAGAATGCCGGCTGTGTCGCAGGTTTCGACGGCTCCGCCCGGCACTTCGGGAAAGATGCAGGCGAGGCAGGCGGTTTCGCCGGGGAGAATGTTCATGGTAACGGCGTAGGAGCCGATGGCGGCGGCATAGATCCAGGGTTTTGATTGCTCGACGGCGTAATCGTTGAGCAGATAGCGGGTTTCGAAGTTGTCGGTCGCGTCGAGGACGATGCCGGCCCCCTGCAGAAGGTCGTGAATATTGCCGGGCACCAGATCGGCGACATGGGCGTGCGCCGTGACTTCGCTGTTCAGGGAGGCGATTTTGCGGCGCGCGGCTTCGGCTTTGGGCAGGGAGTCGCGCGCGTCGGCTTCGTCGAAGAGAACCTGACGCTGCAGGTTGCTTTCCTCGACGAAGTCGCGGTCGATGAGGGTGAGAGTGCCGACGCCGGCCCGGGCCAGGAGGCCAGAGGCCGCGGCTCCGGTGGCACCCACGCCGACGATCGCGACGTGCGCGCGCTCGATGCGATCCTGCCCTTCGGGCCCGACGCCGGGGAAGAGTATCTGGCGAGAGTACCGCTCGCGGAGGGCCTGGGACGAGGCTGCCATATGTCAGTAGTATAGAAATTCGGAGTGGCGCAGAGTTTTGGCGGCCGATTGGCCGCGATTGCCGGGAGTTGGCATCTCATGGTTCGAGGGCGGAACCGGGGAGCGGACCGGGATCTGGGGCGAGCGCCGTCGATCAGAGCGGACAGAACAAAACTCGCCGGGGCCAGGTGGTGTTCAAGAGAACACAGGTTCTCTGGTTTTTACCGCAGACTACCGATGAGGTTCAGAACGAGGGCGGTTTGGGTTCGAAAGTGTTTCCTGTTTTGCGCGATGACCGGCTATGGGCCCGGGCAGGGCGAGGCGCGGCGTTGCTGATCCGGCCAGCAGGGTTCTTGTACCTGGTTGTTTTGCTGTTGACCGCGGCAGGAGTGGCTGCACGCGCGCAGCAACCCATCAATCCGACGCAGCCGCCGACGCCGGCTTCGCCCGAGGAACAGCGGAAAAAGACGCCGCCCGTGCCGCCGGGGAGTGTGTTGCCCTCCTACAACAACACGCAGGAGACCTCTTCTGTGAAAGTCCAGCCGGTGCCCACGTCGCAGCACCTGGAGGGATGGGCCGGACTGCAGGTCGAAGGGATTCAATTCGAAGGGGTGACCCGTTCCACGCTCGATCCGCTGCCGGAGCGCCTTGATCAGCAGGTGAATCAGCCGCTGGATCCGGTGAAGGTCCGCGCCAGCCTGCGCCGTTTGTACGCCACTGGTCTTTACCAGACGATTGCCGTGGACGGACGACAGCAAGGGAACGGCATTGTGCTGGTTTTCAAGGGGACGCCAACGATATTTCTGGGGCGCATCCTGGTACGCGGAGTGAAGAACAGCCACCTGAGCAATCAGCTGAACTATTCGACGCGGCTGAATCCGGGAACCACTTTTACCGAGCAGAAGCTGAAGCGCGCGGAAGACCTGCTGCAGGAGACCCTGCAGCAGAACGGTTACTACCAGGGAAAGATCGTGCGTCACACGCGCCTGGATAAGGCGAACGCGGAAAATGACGTTCAATTCAATATCGCGGTAGGGAAGCCGGCGCGGGTGGGGGACGTTGCGGTTGCCGGCGATCCGGGAATGGACGTGCCGACTTTCCGCAAGAAGGCGAAGCTGAAGGCGGGGTCGAAGGTCAATTCGGATACGGTGAGCCGGGCGCTGGGCAATCTGCGCAAGCAGTATCAGAAGCAGCAACGTCTGGAAGCGAACGTGAGTCTGGCTTCAAGCCAATACCGCGCGGCGAACAACCACCTGGACTACGGCTTCAACGCCGATCGCGGGCCTATCGTCAAAATCGTGGTGGAAGGCGCGAAGCTGAGCCAGGGTAAAGTGCGCAGTCTGGTTCCGGTGTACGCCGAAGGAACGCTGGACGAGGACCTGCTGAACGAAGGAAGCAAGCGCATCCGCGATTACTACCAGCGGCAGGGGTATTTCGACGCGAAGGTGACGCACCTGACGGATGCGAAAGACGGCGTCACCCACGTTACCTACGACGTGAACCCCGGGCCACGGGATCGAATCGAATCAGTTTCAATCCACGGCAACGGCTACTTCGGAGCATGGCTGCTGAAGGAGCGGCTGAGCGTGCAGCCCGCCTCCTTGTTTGTTCCGCACGGCATTTACAGCCAGGCGCTGCAGGAAGCAGACGTTAATTCTATCAAGGGGCTCTATCAGGGCAATGGCTTCACGAACGTGCAGGTGACCCCGGAAGTTCGCGAGGAGAAACCGACAAAGAAGGGCGAGCGCAGCCTTGCCATTACGTACGACATTGTGGAGGGCGTGCAGCAAAAGGTTGGGGACTACAGGATCAGCGGGACAACGGCGGCGCAACTCAGGGAGATCCAGCCGAAGCTGAGCCTGCAACCTGGGCAACCTTATTCGGGAAATAACGTCGCCGCAGACCGCGATGCGATCCTGGGGTATTACCTGGACCATGGCTTCGATCACGCGACCGTCAGCCTGCAGCAGAATCCATCGGCGAAGGATCCATCGCTGATCGACGTGAGCATGAATGTGATTCCGGGCGACCAGATCTTTATTCGTAACGTGCTGATGAGCGGCCTGAAATACACGCACCGAAACACGCTGAAGCACGACATTCTGGTTAAGCAGGGCGATCCGCTGGATCAGTCGAAGTTGCTGCAGACCCAGCGCGATCTCTACAACCTGACGTTGTTCAATCAGGTGCAGACGGCGGTGGAGAATCCACAGGGCGATGAGCCGCGCAAGAACGTTCTGATTCAGTTTGACGAAGCGCGGCGCTGGGATGTGACTTATGGGGCCGGGCTTCAGGCGCAAACTGGCACGCCCAGCACCAATTGCCCGAATCCGCTGAGCCTGATCGCGCTGGGGATCAACCCTTCGACTTATTCGTGTAGTCCAAACGGCAAATTCGGGGTGAGCGCGCTGGTGGAACTGGATGTTTCGCGGATTAACCTGTGGGGGAGAAACCAGTCGATCAGTTTCAAGAGCGAATACGGTTCGCTGGAGCAACAGTTCACGGCCAATTATAACTGGCCGAGATTTCTGAACCATCCCAACTTCGACTTCTCCTTTGGCGGCGGCTACATCAACGCGCAGAACGTTGTGACTTTTGCATCGTCAACATCGGAAGCCGACGTGCGCATGACGCAGCATCCGAACCTGATCGACACGCTGATTTACCAGATGTCCTTTCGGCGCGTGAAAGTCGATCCCAACACAATCCAGGTAGCGCCGAACCTTATTCCACTTCTCTCGGAGCCGGTGCGCGTGGCCGGCCCGGAACTGACGTGGGTTCGCGACACCCGCCAGCCTGAGCCGCTGGATGCGCAACGGGGCATGTATAACAGCATCCAGGTTTTTGCTACGGACAACGTGTTTCTGAGCTCGGAGGCGAACTACGCGCACTTCGACTGGTCCAACGCTACTTATTACGGCCTGGGGAGACAGAAGAAGTACGTCATCGCGCGCAACACGCGGTTCGGCATGGAACGCGTTTTTGGAGAGGCGAAGTATGAATCGATCCCGCTGCCGGAACGGCTGTATGCCGGCGGCCCGGAATCGCTGCGTGGATTTCCGCTGAACTCGGCGGGTCCGCGCGACTCGCTGACCGGCTTCCCGATTGGCGGGGCGGGAGCGTTTGTAAACCAGACTGAACTGCGATTGCCGAATCCTCAGCTGCCATATTTCGGGAATTCGCTGGGATTTGTTCTTTTCCATGACATGGGGAACGTGTTCAACAATTCCTCCGACATCTGGCCCAGCCTGCTGCGGATTAAGCAGCCCCACAGCTATACGTGCACGTCGCCTGCGTTCCTGACCATCGCGGAGCAGCAGCAGGTCACCCGTTCTTCCAGCACGAATACCACCGGGCAATGCGACTTCAATGACTTCTCGCATGCGGTAGGGATTGGCGCGCGCTACCACACCCCCATTGGCCCTATACGCTTCGACGTGAGCTACAACCTCAACCCACCCGTTTATCCGGTGTTGATCCAGTACACCGGCGGGAGCGGGAGCAGCAACGCTACCAACTCCAATAGCCTCACCTGTTTTCCGCTTCCTCCGAATGCGCCCGCGGGCAGCTCGCCGCCATGCTACGGTCAGGCGTCTCATTTCAATTTCTTCTTCAGTATTGGGCAGGCGTTTTGATGAGCAGCTGGCCCATCCTCGCGGCGGCCGCAATTCTGGCGATCCCGCCGATGGCGCGCGCGCAGACCCCGTCGCCGCAGGCGCCTCCGAGCGCGTCGTCTTCGACGGATCAGCCTATCGAACTGGACCACGTGGTGGCGATGATCGGCTCGAACGTGCTGCTGGAAAGCGATGTTGAGCAGGAGATGCATTATTCGGCACTGGAGCCGTTACAGATTCTGCCCGGCCAGAACACACCGGACCAGGCCATGCGCCGGCTGATCGATCGCACGCTGATTTTGGAGCAGATGGCGCAACAGCAGCAACCGATCACCGCTGCGCAGCCCGAGGTTGAGAAATCGCTGGACGAGCTGAAAAAGCAGATTCCGGATTGTGCGAAGTATCACTGCGAGACGGCGCAGGGATGGGCGGATTTTCTGAAGGCGAACGATCTGACAATGGAAGGGGTGGAGAAGCGCTGGAGCCAGCGAATCGCCATCCTGCATTTCATCGATCTGCGCTTCCGCAGCGGAATTCGCATATCGCAGGAACAGATTGCGACGTATTATCAGAAGACTCTGGTGCCGGCGCTGGAAAAGGACAACCAGAAGGCGCCCCCGCTGGCGGACGTTTCATCCCGCGTCCAGGAGATCCTGCTGCAGCAACAGGTGAGCGGGTTGTTCGAGGACTGGCTGTCGAGCCTGCGCGACCAGGGCAACGTACAGATCGTGGATCAGGCTTACCGCGCCGATCTCGAGGCGAAACCCTCGGCAGGGGCCCAATGAACGCGATGCCACAGGCGACACCACCGGCGCCGGAAGAGCCAGTCAAGGAGGCGCGGCCTCCGCAAAGGCATCCGCATCGATTGCGGAATCTGATTGTGTTCGGTGCGCTGTGGACGCTCGCGGTGCTGGTTGTGATGGTGGGCCTCGCTGCGTGGGTGGCCAGCACGCCGGCTTTTCAGAACCGGATGCGGCGGGTTCTGGTCGCCGAGCTGGAAAAATCGACGGGCGGGCGGGTGGAGCTGAAGAAATTCAGCTGGCGGCTGACGCATCTGGAATTCGAGGCGGACGACCTGACCATTCATGGGCTCGAGGCGCCGGGCCAGGTTCCTTATGCGCATCTGGATCGGCTGTATGTTCGGCTGCAGATTCTCTCCTTCTTCCGGGCGAAGATTGGGCTCAATTACCTTGAAGGCGATCATCCGGTGATTCACCTGATCGTCTATCCGGATGGATCGACGAATCAGCCGAAGCCGAAGCACGCATCGAGCGGCAAAACGACGGATGAGGTTTTCAATTTGGCCGTCGGGCGGACGGTTCTGAACGACGGCGTAGCGATTCTGAACGAGAGGCAGATTCCGTTCAATCTGGCGGTGAACAATCTTTCCGCGCAGGTGAATTATGTTCCACTCCGCGATCATTACGTAGGAACGATTCACGCCGAAGACGTTGTTGCGCAGCGCGGAACCGACACGCCGGTGCACTCCGTGGTGGACGCGTCGGTAGATATGGGGCGGAACACCGTCAATCTGGTGTCGCTGGTACTACAGAGTGGACCGCAGGGCACGAGCCAGAAGACAGTTCTGCGCGCCAGTGGGACGCTGGACAATTTTGACAACCCTCATTGGCAGTTCTCGATGAAGGGTGCGATTGATGCGCTGGAAATTCGCGCGCTGACCGGGGCGCCGGGCCTGGCGGGTGGGACGGCCCAGCTGGAAGCCACAGGGAACGGGACCGGCACGCAGTTTGTAGTGAATGGCAATGCGCGGGTCAGCGGCGGTGCGTACCGAACCGGATCCGTGAATGCCAGCGGCGTGACCGCCGATGCCGTTGCCCACGTTACGCAGGACCTGATTGCGGTGACGGGGATTCATGCACGGCTGGCGACTGGCGGCCTGGTGACGGGCGACATGAAGATCACGAACTGGCAAACGCCGGGGCCGGGTCAGGCTGCTTCCGGGCCCGAGCAGGGAACAATTCGCACGCGGTTTTCCGGCTTCACGCTGGATTCGCTGTTGGACACTGTGGCGCCGCGGAAATTCCGACGGCTCGGCTTTGACACTTCTGCCGGGGGAACTGCGAATGTGGACTGGACGGGCAGCCCCGAGAATCTGGTGGGAGCGGTGAAAGTCAATCTGGCGCCGCCGCACACGCCCAGCCCGAATGAAGTGCCAGTCAACGGCGTGGTCGATGCGCAGTACGTGAACCGGACGGGATCGGTGATGGTGCACGCGTTCGACATTCACACGCCGGCCTCGGAGATTCAGGTTACGGGCGATCTCGGCGTCTATCCCATGACGCGCAAATCGCAGATCACTGCCAGCCTGGTGACGCGAAACGTTGCGGAGTTCAATCCGGTGTTGGCGGCGTTCGGCATTTCTGCGCCCGGACAGCCGACCCCTATTCCTGCGCAACTGCATGGCGAGGCGCAATTCCACGGAACTGTGACCGGCAGCCTCGATTCGCCGGAATTCCGCGGCCATTTGCAGGCGACGGATTTCAACATTATTCCAGCAGGGCCGACGCCGTTTGCGACGCGGGCCGCCAGCAACCTGCATTTTGACAGCCTGACCACGGATGCGGAGTACAGGGCAGGATCGCTGTCAGCAAGTTTGGGCACGCTGGTGCAGGGGAAGACGACGATTCAGTTTTCCGGCGATGTGCACGGACGAGCCAATGAACCCAAAGAGCTGTTTGCCGACTCGTCGACGATTCACGCGAGCGTCGAAGTGAAGAACGCCGACATTGTGCAGTGGATGGCGCTGACCGGCAAAACGTATCCCATATCCGGAACGCTGAATCTTCACGCGCAAACCGACGGGACGATTGGCGATCTGAACGGGACCGGGCAGATGAGCCTGACAGGCGGGATCGTTTACGGCGAGCCGTATCGGTCGCTGACCACCGACGTCCAGTTCCGGGGCAAGGAGGTGAGCGCAAGCCATCTGATGTTCGTGATGGACGGCGGACGTATTACGGGCGAGTGTGGCTACAACTTCGAGGCGAAGACGGCCCACTTCAATCTGGAGGGCAGCGGGTTTGAGCTTGCCCACATCAAGCGGCTCGCCAACGAGCAGTATCCGGTGCTGGGAACGGTCGACTTTACGGCGAAGGGCAGCGGGACCATTGAAGCGCCGACGCTCCAGGCCAGCATGCATGTGCGCAATCTGCAGGTTGCGCGCGAGTTCACCGGGGAAATGGATGCCGACGCTCACACCCAGGGGCGCGCGCTCGATCTGCGCATGACGTCACATCTGAATACGTCGAATCTGGAACTAACCGGAGAAACGCAACTCACCGGTGATTATGAGACGCGCGCCAGCCTGAAGATCAACGGCTTCAATATCGACCCGCTGCTGCGCACGTTCAGCGTCACGGGAATCCGCGGGAGTTCGTCGATCGCTGGAGCGGTCACCGTTTCCGGTCCGCTGAAGAAGCCAAAGCAACTGAGCGGCGACGTTCGCCTGAGCCAGCTTGCGGTCACGCTGGAGGACGTTCCGATCCACAGCGATGGCGAGCTGCACGCGACGTTGCGCAACGGCGTGTTCACTATGGATTCGCTGCACATCGTGGGCCCGGACACCGATCTGCGCACGGAAGGCTCGGTCGGCGTGTTCGAAAAGCCGAGGCCGATTCACGGCAGCGCCAAAGGCTCGATCAATATGGCACTGGCGCAGACACTGGATACCGACATCATCTCTTCCGGGCACGTCGATTTCACTATGAACGCGGCAGGCACGGTCGAGAATCCGGATCTGACGGGCAACGTGAAATTCACCAATGTGAACGTTGCGCTGGAAGACTACGTGAACGGGCTGAGCCGTATGAATGGCGAGCTGGTTTTCGATCAGGACCGTCTCGACTTCAAGAATGTGACGGCGTACAGCGGCGGCGGCCTGATTAAGGTGGGCGGATTTGTCACCTACCATCACGGCCTCTACGGCGACCTGACCGCGGACGCGAAAGACGTGCGCATCCGCTATCCGGAGGGCGTCACGTCCACGGCGAGCGCGCAGATTCGCGTACAGGGAAATCAGGCGAGCATGCTGGTGAGCGGCAAGGTTTTGCTCACTGGTTTTTCCATCAATCCCGATGTCGATTTTGCTTCGCTGGCCAACAGCAGTGGTGTGTCGCTGCCGCCGAATCCTGAGTCACCGACCAATAAAGTACGGCTCGATATCAAGATTACATCGGCGCCGGCGCTAAATTTCCAGAACTCCTTCGCGCGTCTGGCGGGCAACGTGGACCTGGCGATTCGAGGGACGCTGGCGCAGCCCACCGTTCTGGGGCGAGTGACCATCATTGAAGGCACAGCTACCTTCAACGGAGAGAAATTCGAGCTGCAGCACGGGGAGATTTACTTCAGCAACCCAGTGCGCATCCAGCCGGTGCTGGATCTGACGGCAACGACGACGGTCGAGAACTACACCATCACGATTGCGTTGCAGGGCAATACGACCAAGCTGAATCCGACCTTCCGTTCCGAGCCCCCGCTCTCGGAGCAGGACATCTTCTCGCTGCTGGCCATGGGGCGCACACAGGAGGAGCAGCAGATCTACAGCACGGAGCAGCAGCAGGCGGGGGTGAACTCAACCGCGGACTCTCTGTTGGGCGGGGCGCTCAATGCGACGATCAGCAATCGGATCCAAAAACTTTTCGGCGGAGGTAGCGTCCGCATCGATCCCACTTTTGTGAGCGGTGTGGGCAACGCGACCGCTCGCATCACTGTAGAGGAGCCGATTTCGAAGAACGCTACTCTCACCTATGCCACTAACGTAAACTCCACAGCCGAGCAGTTGATCCAGGGTGAGTGGCGCGTAACTCCTGACTTTTCGGTGGTCGCTGTGCGGGATGAATCCGGCGTTTTCAGCCTGATTTTCCGGCTGCATCGGCGTTATCACTGAGGCGGCGGCAACCCTGATCGTGCTCCTGCAATTCCTTCACAATCATTGGATTTAACGACGCGCCAGAAGGCGCCACGCGACGGATTTTTCGCGGGTAGCGCATCCAAACGGGGCGATTCCGTGTCTGAATAGATCGGAAGGCTCCTCTACCGGGCAAGCGGAACGACGCCGGAAACCGCGCGCGAAAAATCAAGAGAGAGCCTGGGAGAAAAAAACATGAAGAAAGCATTGTTATTAATTCTTGCCGCAGCTGTTGCCGTGCCTGTGGCTTTTGCACAGAACGACTCGGATTTACAGGCCTCAGTGCAGAAGGCTCTGAGCGGATCTCGCTTCAAGGGCATTCAGGCTTCAGTCCAGGGCGGTGTCGTCACCCTGAACGGAACCGTCGATCTGGTCGCGAATAAGATCAACGCGGAGCAGAAGGTACACCATGTGAAGGGCGTGAAAGCCGTCGAAGACGAGATCCAGGTGGCAGGCAACGAGGTGCCTGATCAGCAGCTGCAGGAGAAATTGCAGAAGGCCATCACCTATGACATGGTGGGCTACGGAACCACGCCCTTCGATGCCATCTCGGTACAGGTTCATAATGGCGTGGCCACGCTGAGCGGCCATGCTTACGGTCCGGTCGATGCCTCTGACGCGGTCGCGATAGTGGCCAACACCAAGGGCGTGAAGGATGTGGTCGACAACATCCAGGTCGATCCCGTATCGCCGAATGACGACCGGATTCGGCGGGCTGTTTTTCGCGCCATCTACAGCTATCCGCTGCTCAACCAGTACCTGATCGATCCGGCCAAGCCAATTCGCATCCAGGTGGCGAATGGGCATGTGACGCTCTACGGCACCGTGGATACGGAGGCACAGAAGAACGCGGCCGGAATCCAGGCGAATACGGTACCCGGCGTCTTCAGCGTGACCAACGACCTGCAGGTTGCAGGCGGAGCAGGCGAAAAGCCAGGGAAGTAACGTCCTGACTATGGCGGGTGGGGAGGGAAGCAATTCCGCCTAACCGTTACACTGAAATGGACCTCATCGAAAGGGATGGGGTCCATTTTTTGTCTATGCCGCTCTTTCGCAACATCGGTGTCACGCTGGAAATGATCAAGTGGGAGCACTCGGTCTTCGCGCTGCCGTTTGCGCTGACTGGGGCGATGCTTGCCGTTCATGGCTGGCCACCGGCTACAAAGCTCGCGTGGATTGTCGTGTGCATGATCAGCGCGCGCTCCGCCGCGATGGCCTTCAATCGGTGGGCCGATGCGGACCTCGACGCCGCGAACCCGCGGACAAAGATGAGGGCAATTCCTGCGGGATTGTTGACCCGCAGATTTGCGGCCGGGTTCACCATCGCGATGGCGGCGGTTTTTCTTGTTGGCGCATGGCGGCTGAACCGGCTCACGCTGATTCTGTCGCCCATCGTTTTGGCGGTTCTTTTTCTCTATTCGTACACGAAGCGCTTTACACGCTGGTCGCATCTCTTTCTGGGGCTCGCGCTGGGTATTGCTCCGACAGGGGCGTGGATCGCGATTCGTGGCTCGCTCGATCCGCGCATTCTCGTATTGACGGCTGCGGTGTTGTTCTGGGTCGCAGGCTTCGATGTGCTCTATGCGTGCCAGGATGAGGCGCACGATCGCTCGGCTGGGCTGTTGAGCGTGCCGGCCACGCTGGGTCTCGCAGGCGCCTTTTGGATTGCGCGGGTGATGCACATCATCATGCTGGCTCTGCTCATCTGGCTCATGGTTCTGTTTCATCTGGGACTGCTGGCCGGTGCCGGGATTGTCGTTGTGGCCGCATTGTTATTGGGGGAGCACCTGATTGTCTCGCCGCGCGACCTGACGCGGATGAACGCAGCGTTCTTCATGATGAATGGCGTCATCGCGGTCATCTTCTTCGTCTTTGTCGCAGCGGATCTGCTGATGCGGCATCAGGCGTAGGCGAGTTGGGTACGGCGTCGCACGAAGGCCGTGGTCAGCAGCATGATCGTCAGTACGAGATAGAGAACTGGAGTGCTGCTGGCGGCCACGACTCCTGTGAAGTCGCCTCCGCGGAGATGGTGCGCTGCGCCTGTGTACCACCAGACAGTGTAGAGCGCCTCGAAGAACTTGCTGCTGCCAGTCACAATGCCGAGAGCCAGTGCGAGCGTGGGAATGAAGCAGACGGCAACGGCGAATCCAGCCAGGCCGTGCAGGTCGCGCGCGATCAAAAGACGGATGGCGAGGCCGCCGCCGGTGGCCAGTGTGATGAGAACCCCCGCGAGCCACGTTGCCGGTAACTGCCGTTCGAGTGCGTTCGGTGCGGAGAAGATGAGAGAGCCGGTGTTGTAGCGCGATTCGCGGGTGCCCATCTGCGACCAGACGAGGATCGGCCAGATCCACGCAGCCAGGATGATGCCGCTGCCGGACGCCTTGAGCGGAGCGGCAACGCAGGCGATGAACAATCCGCCCGCAATGGCATACCACCACCAGCCGTGGCCCTGGAGCATGATGCGCAGCTCGGCTGCGACGAGAGAGAAAAAGCGGTTGGTTGCGGTACGCGGTTCCAGAGGCGTGAGCCGGGCCGCCCAGGGATCGCTGCGCGCCAGTTCGCGTGCCGCGGCGAACTCGAGAACCGGCGCCTTCTCCGTTGAATCCTTCGGTCGGCGGGTGAGGCGCTCGCGTGCCGGATCGAAGCGGTGGAAGAACAGCGAGGCCAGCAACGCCGCGGCCAGAGCGTATGCAAACCAGGTCAGGCGCCCGGCGACCTGTGCGGTATCCCAACGAATGCCGGTCCAGAGAAAGCGGTGCTGCGGCGGTTTTGAGCCGATACTGAGCGAGAAGTCATTGTGAAAATGCGGATCGACGGCCACCAGGGAGTCGCGCATCTGCGTGAACATGGTGGGGAGGCCGGTGAAGTCGTGGAAGTAGTCGGCTTTGGTGAGGGAGGCGCCATGGGTCACGGCGGGCCCAACGCCGATTGCGATGAGTCCACACCACAGGAAGAACCAGAACACGTTGCCGACTCCTCCACGCAGTACGGGCAGCGTCTCAAACAGGACGGCGAGCGCGGACACAAACGCCATGGCCGGCAGCGCGTAGAGCAGCAGCGGGGAAAGCAATGTCCACAGGTGCAGGGTTCGATCTTCGGCATGAAAGAGCTGCATCGAGAGCGCGGCGATGGCCATGACCAACACCATGGCCGCCAGCACGGCAAAGTTACCCAGGGCCTTGGCCACTGTATAGAAGCTCTTCGACATCGGCGTCGCGGCCAGAATCTGCCCGACGCGCGTGGTTTCGTCACGCAGGATTGAACCCTTCACAATGTAGAAGCCGACCAGGGTGAGGAAGGAGCTGGCGACGAGACCCATGAGCGCGCCGACCCACGCCGAGTTGTAGACGCCGCGATAGTCGTCGAGCTGCATGACGATGTGGCCGGCGAAGGTCTGGTATCCGAGGAAGACGGCAAAGCCCAGGATCACGAGAAAGCTGGTGCGGCGCACTCGGGTGAGGAAGTCGGCCTTTACCAAAGCCCAGAGAACGCGGCTACGCTTCATGCGGCCCTTCCAGCGCGATGGACCGAAAGCGAATCGAGATAGGCGTCCTCCAGAGTAGGTGCGGCGGGGTTTGCGCCCGTGGGAGGATCCTGGGTGAGTACGCGGATATGGACGCCATCGCTGCGCCGCGCCGTGCTGCTGACGTGGTAGCACTGCTTTACGGCGTTCAGATCGGCGCTGGGAATGACCCACTCCCAGACGCGGCCGTCGACTTTTCGCAGCAGTTCTTCCGGAGCGGCATGGGCCACCAGTGTGCCGTTTGCGATGAGGGCGATGTCGGTTGCTGTGGCTTCGACGTCGGAAACGATGTGTGTGGAGAGAATCACGATCCGCTCGCCGGAGAGCTCGGAGAGCAGGTTGCGAAAGCGCACGCGCTCCTCGGGATCAAGGCCGGCGGTAGGTTCGTCGACGATGAGAAGTTGCGGGTCGTTGAGCAACGCCTGGGCGATGCCGACGCGTTGTTTCATACCGCCGGAGAAGCCGCCCAGAGGACGGCCGCGCACATCGGCGAGATTGACGACGTTGAGCAACTGATCGATGCGGCGTTTCGCTGCGTTGGCGTCGAGGCCTTTGACGGCGGCGAGATATTCGAGGAACTCCTGCGCGCTGAGGTTGGGATAGACGCCGAAATCCTGGGGCAAATAGCCGAGCACCGCGCGGAGCGCGTTGGGGTTCGACGCGAGGTCGACGCCGTTCCAGGTCACGCGGCCTTCCGTAGCTCGCGTGATAGTGGCGAGGATGCTCATCAATGTGGTTTTGCCGGCGCCATTGGGGCCAAGCAGGCCGAGGACTCCCGGCTTCAGCTCGAGGCTGAAGCGGCGCAGCGCCCACAGCCCGCCGCGATAGCACTTACCGACGTTCTCGATGGAAAGCTTCAAGCTGGGGAACCTCGCGGGATTGCTGAACGCAGGTACGGAGATTGGCTGGTGCTGGTTCCCGCGATTGGTGACTATTCACAAAAGGTGGGTTCAGACAGCGCGAATCAGGTCGTTGAGGATGGTGACGGCCGACTGCAACTTTCGCCGCTGGGGAGGCGAGAGGATCGCGATCTGTTGCGCTAACGAGCGGACACGGCGACGGCGCGCCTGCAGGAGCACGCGCTTGCCTTTCATGGTGGCCGAGAGGTGGATGGTGCGGTGGTCGTTGGTATTGGAGAGCTTTGCGACCAGGCCTTTCGACTCGAGCGCGTTGACGATGCGGGTCATGGTGGGGGGACGGACCTGTTCCGCATCCGCGAGGCGGCCGAGGATGATGGGGCCCGAGAAGACGATGACGGAGAGAGCGGAAAGCCGGGCGGAATTCAGGCCGGATGCCGCGTCGGCAAGGCGCAATTTCCGCAACAGATGGATGGCGGCGGAATGAAGAGATTCGGCGGTTGCTTCGGGATCAGTGCGCTTTCCAGTTGACATGAGTGGCCGGCTTCATGATAGATCATTAGCTGAGCTAATGAAAAGGAGTTTTTGGCGATGGCGAACGAGGTGGCAGCAGTTCATTTGGAGGAGATTGGGCAGATCGCGCTTACGGTTACGAATCTTGAGGAGGCAAAGGCATTTTATCGGGATGTGCTGGGAATGAAGTTCCTGTTCGATGCCGGCACCATGGCGTTCTTCCAGTGCGGCGCGGTGCGGCTGATGATCGGGACCGGGGAGTCAGGCAACCCGGGTGGTGGCACGATCCTGTATTTTCGGGTTCGCGAAATCGAGAGAGTGTATGCAGCGCTTCAGGAGAAAGCCGTCGAGTTCGCGCAGCCGCCGCATCTTGTCGCGCGGATGAAGAGTCACGACCTGTGGTTGGCGTTTTTGAAGGATCCGTCAGGAAACGTGCTGGCGCTGATGGAGGAGAAACCGCGGGAGTAGCGCAGTTGGACGACGCCGCCCATTCCGCTGCGGTCTCAGTAATCGCGGGCGAGAAGGACCAGAAGCACGAAACCGCCGAGCATGACGGCTTCTTCGACGTCTGTCGAGACGCGATGCAGGTGGTCGAAGTCGGCGTGGCGCGGATCGGTTCTCGGAACGCTATCGATGGCGCCGCCAACGGCGATGCGATCGTGCTCCATGCGCGGGATGATGCCGTACTGCGACCACGCGGTACAGGCGATCATGAGCACGGTGACGATGATGCCGATGGAGACGGTGCTGAGGCGGAACGCGCGGGCGAAATAGCCGAGCGCCAGGATGAGCACGATGATCGCGCCCGCGATGAACGCCTCATGATGCAGAACGTTGAGGCACTTCGCGACGATGGTGCCTGCGGCGTGGGTATCGGTGAGGGTATCGAAGGAGGCCCAGGCGGCAATCGGGAAAAAGAGCAGTCCGCCCAGCCAGAACACCAGGGCCAGCCAGACGACGGCGCGAAGGAAGGTCTTCATTGCGCAAACAGCGTACAGCGTCGCAGGGCGCGGCGTACAGTGCACGACGCGGCCTGAGTGGCGGAGGTGCAGCGGGAAAACGTATAGTGGCGCCTATGCCAAGGATCGGAACTGCATCTGCTTTGTTTATTGGCTTCGTGTTTTGCACCGCGAGTCCGCGAGCGAGCCAGTCGCAATCGCTGCTGGTAGCCAATCAGGGCGATCGCACGGTGAGCGTCATCGATGCTTCCTCGGCACATGCAGTCGCGACCATCAGCGAGAACGTCCCAGGAGAGTGGGGGCACGAAATTGTTGCTTCCACCGACGGCAAATGGGCGTACCTGCCGATTTACGGAAACACCGGCGTAGGACGGCCCGGGCTCAACGGGAACAAGCTGCTGGTGATCGATGTGCAGGGGCACAAGGTGACGGGCGAAATCGACTTCGACCATGGCGTTCGCCCGCATCAGCCGGTGCTCGATCCGGTGCACAACCTGCTGTATGTGACGACCGAGCTGGATAATGCAATGACCGTCATCGATCCGACGACGCTGAAGATTGTGGGCGAGGTTCCGACCGGCCAAAAAGAATCGCACATGATGGTGCTCTCGCATGATGGCCGGCTGGGTTACACGGCGAATGTCGGGCCGGGAACGGTTTCTGTCCTCGATATGGTCGGACGAAAAACCATCGGCGTGATTCCGGTCGCGGGCGAAGTGCAGCGCATCGCGATCTCGCGCGACGACCGGCTGGTGTTCACGTCGGATCAAACGCAGCCGCGGCTGGCGGTGATCGATACGGCGACGCGGAAGGTGAGCAGCTGGATCGGCCTGCCGGGGACGGGATACGGCGCTGGCGCCACTCTGGACGGGAGATTCCTCCTGGTCACTATTCCTGCAAAGAATGAAGTTGCCGTTATTGACCTGAGCAGCCTGCATGTCGTGCGCACCGTGCCGGTGGCGCGTTCTCCCCAGGAAGTGCTGGTGCGACCCGATGGCAAGGTCGCTTACGTTTCCTGCATGGGCAGCGGCCAGGTGGCGGCGATCAATTTGTCGGACTGGAAGGTCGACAAACTGATCGACGCAGGCAAAGGAGACGATGGTCTGGGCTGGGCGCAGTAAACGTCACCGGCTATGGCGACGCCCACCCGACAGCCTACTGCGGGCCGTGAACGCTGGGCCGGCCGATGAGGCGCTCGATGCGCTTGCGGATGGGCGGGTGCGTCGAGAAGAGGTTGGCGAAGTCTCCGCGGGTAAGCAGTGGCTGCACGATGAACAGGTGCGCGGTGGTCGGCGATCCGGGCATGGGAATGCGCTTTGAGTAGGCGTCGAGCTTTTCCAGTGCGCTGGCCAGTGCGTAGGGATTGCCGGTGATATGCGCGCCAGTGGCATCCGCTTCGTATTCGCGCGAGCGTGAGACGGCGAGCTGGATAAGCATGGCCGCGATGGGTGCGAGGATCAGCAGGAAGAGCGTGCTGATGCCGCCTCCGCGACGCCGGTCACCGCCTCCACCGAAGCCGCCAAACATCTCGGCCCAGTAACCCATGCGGGCGATCAGGGTGATTGCGCCGGCCAGGGTAGCGGCGATGGAGCTGGTGAGGATGTCGCGATTGCGAACGTGGCCGAGCTCATGGGCGAGGACGCCTTCGAGCTCATCGTCATTCAGAAGCTGGAGAATGCCGTGGGTCACGGCAACGGAGGCGTGCTGCGGATTGCGGCCGGTCGCGAAGGCGTTGGGAGCGTCGGTGGGGATGACGTAGATCTTCGGCATGGGCAGGCCGAGGCGCTGGGTCATGCGTTCGACCACTTCATAGGCGCGAGGGAGCTGTTCGCGGGTGACGGGCTGGGCGCGGTAGGCCGCAAGGGCCAGTTTGTCGGAATAGAAGTAGCTGAAAAAGTTCATGCCAGCGGCGATGACGAAGGCGAGAATCGCTCCGTTTTCGCCCCAGTGGCTGCCGATGAGGACCAGAAGCAGAGTGAGGGCGGTCAGGAGAAACGTGGTCTTAAGGGTGTTCATTGTATGAGCCTCCTCTTCGAGGCATCTGAACCCCATTTTTTCACAAGAGGCGCGCCCGGGTGCACCGACGAAAGGGAGGGGCCGGAAGGCTGCTTTTCGCGTGGGCTTAGAGGGCCCCTAAAGTACCGCATACCTCCGAGATGCCATACATTCCCCCGGAAGTGTTATGAATTTCTGGATCGCACCTCCACCCAACCGTTAACCCTTGCGATAACAAAATGGGAGTGCCAGTTATATGGTGCGTTATTAGATTGCAGTGGGGTTGATTTGAATTTAACAACATATTAATCAACTATATAAGGCCAAAATGGACGCGGAAGTCGAGCTCGGTTGGATGTGGGCTCCTTCGGTTATGCCAGAGTGGTCAACAAATTGCCTAGTGAGGGCTAATCCCTCGCAATGGCTGTCTTCGCAGGCGCTTCTGGTTTACTGTTCGAACTCCAGATCGGTAATTCAACAGTTTCAAAACCCACGAGGACCGAAAAGTTATGAAAAAGCTGCATGTCTGGCTGGCAGTCGCAATCAGCGTGATCGCGGTGGTCGGAGCGCGGTACGCCCAGGCGCAGAATTCCTATGCGTCGATCCACGGAACCGTCACCGACACGAGCGGCGCGGTGGTTCCCGGCGCGGCGATCACCGTGACGAATGGAAGCACGGGCAGCTCGACCACGGCCACGACGGATAGCAAGGGCTACTACGTCGTTCCCCAGCTCGCTATCGGCGGTCCCTACTCGATCCGCATCGACAAGGCCGGGTTCAAGTCGGTCCAGGCAGTAGGACTGATCCTGACGCTGAACGAGGACTATGACCAGGATGCCAAATTGCAGGCCGGCGCCGTCTCGCAGACGGTCGAGGTCAGCGCCAACGCCCTCCAGGTGCAAACTTCCGACACCCAGTTGAGCGATACCTTCGGATCCAGCCAGATCGAGCAAATGCCGATGCTCAGCCGGAACGCCGCGATCGTGCAGAAGCTCACCCCTGGCACGGTGGAATCCGACGACCGCTTCGGCACCTATTCGGTGAACGGCTCGCAGACCCAGGAGAACAGTTATCTGATGGATGGCGCGGACATCAACGACGCGCCGCTCCAGACACAGGGCTTCGTCATCAGCCCTGACGCGCTCGGCGAGATCACGGTGCTCAACAGCACGCAGAACCCCGAGTACAGCCGCAACTCCGGCGCCATCATCAACGAACAACTGAAGACCGGCACCAACCAGTTCCACGGCGATGGTTTCGAGTTCTACCGCGACACGTTCATGAACCTGGGCGGCTACTTCGCGGAGCCTGGGTCGCGGCCCAAGCTCCATGAGAACGAGTTCGGCGGCACCCTCGGCGGCCCGGTGCTGAAGAGCCGGCTCTTCTTCTTCCTCTCTTACCAGGGCTTCCGCGAAGCCTCCGGTAGCCTCGAAAACCCGCTCACGCCCACCGACACGCAGATGGGCAGAAGCGGCAACGATTACGCCGACCTGAGCTACGACAAGAACGACCTGACCGGTACAGGTAATGTCGCGGCCCAGAGCCAACAGACCCTGTCCACAAACACCATTCCCTTCGCGCTCACGGGCCCCAACGGAGCTTGCGGTCCGGGCACGAGCGCTGCGACGTGGAACACCTGCTTTCCGGCGGGCACCGTTCATCTCCCGACGACCTCCTTCAATTCGATTTCGGCGAACCTGGCCACGATGTACCTCCCGTCGCCCAATTCCGTCACGTCGAATGTAGGCCGCTATATCTGGAATTCTCCGAACACTGAGGCCGAAGACCAGGGCGTTATCCGCGTCGATGCACAGGTCACCCATCGCGATCTGGTTTGGGCTTCCAGTGTCTTCGAGTCGGAGCCGGACGTCGCGGGCGTCTGCTTTACCTGCGGCACGCTGCCCGGCTTCGCCCAGGACGACGCGCGCCACTTCAAGTTCTTCGACGCCTCCTGGACGCATACCTTCAGCCCGACCACGCTGAACGAATTGCGCGCCGGCTACTACCGCTTTAACTACGCGGCTGTGGAGCCGGTGAACGTGGCGCAGCCTTCGTCGTTCGGCTTCGCCATCACTCCGCAGGATCCAGGCGCGGCGGGGCTCCCGTATATCTCCATCGGGGGATACAACTCCCTCGGCTTCAGCACCAACGGGCCGCAGCCTCGGCTGGACAGCAATACCAGCTTCTCCGACAACTTCACGAAGATTCTCGGCAATCACAGCCTCAAGTTTGGCGCTCACTACGAGCGTTTCGGGGTTAGCAATCCCTTCTATGCCAGGAACAGTGGCTCCTTCGGCTTCGGGGGCACCGGACAGTACAGCTCCGGCGATCCGCTCCTCGACTTTCTGACGGGCGTCCCGGATTCTTATAACCAGGGCAGTGGAGCCGAAATTAATGCCCGCGCCTCGGAAATCTTTGCCTACGTCCAGGATAGCTGGAAGGCGACCAACTCCTTAACCCTGAACTACGGTCTGGCCTGGGATTCCCAGAACCCCTTCCAAAACCTTCAGTACGGCGGCGAAGCGGTCTTCTGCTTTATTCCCGGCGAGCAGTCCAAGGTCTTTCCCACCCAGGTGCCCGGCCTGGTCTACCCCGGCGATCCGGGGTGCACCAACCGGGGCGGGGCCACCGCGAAGTACGACCACTTAGGGCCACGCGTTGGCTTCGACTGGTCTCCGGAAAGCGGCCTCGGCTTCCTGACCGGCCCGAGCGGCCAGCACCGCCTCGCCATCCGCGGAGGCTTCGGCGTCTACTTCAACCGCGACTCGGAAGAGGCGCAGTTGCAGAACCTGGAAGATCCGCCGTTCGGCGGCCAAACCCCTGGCTACATCGGCACCGCAGCCGACCCAAGCACCCCGGGCTTCGCCAACCCTTTCAAAGATGTCAGGAATAACGGTAACCAAATTAACAATCCGTTCCCGTACCAGTTCCCGAAGCCGGGCGACACCAACATCGACTTTACGGCACTCGGGGACGTACCCTACGCCTACATCAGCACCATCAATCCCAACTATGACACCCCGTACGCCTACAACTTCAACCTGAACGTCCAGCGCCAGCTGCCCGGCAACCAGGTGGTACAGATTGCGTACGTAGGCTCTCTGGGCCGCAAGCTGGTCCGCGCCTATGAGGCGAACAAAATCACGGCTACGGGCCATGCCAACGCGCTTGCCGAGTGCCAATCCGAGGGAGGGGTTTTAGGCGATACGACCGGCAACTCCAGCTGCTTCAACGCACAGGCCCTGTTGGAGGAAGTTCAGCCGCAGGACTTCACCGACACCACCGGAAACATCTGGTCCGTCGGTCAGGTTTATACCGACGGCGTCTCCAGCTACCACTCGCTGCAGCTGAGCGTCCAAAAACAGCTGGGCCACGGGCTCCTGTACGATGTCGGCTATACGTGGAGCCATGCTATGGACAACGGTTCCGGGCTGGAAAGCACCGGCTTCGGCACCGATTTGGCGGGCGTCAACTGGACTCCTGGGTTCACCAACCTGAGTCACGGAAACTCGGATTACGATGCTCGGAACCGCCTGTTTGCCGCCTATGAGTACGTTGTGCCCCTGACCAGTGCCATGCACGCGAAGTACATCGTGAACGAGGCGCTGGGCGGCTGGCATGTGGGTGGCTACACTGTCCTCCAGTCCGGCTTCCCCGCCAACATCGGCGAGGGGGTCGATAACCGTTCCCTGTGGTGCGACTCCGAGTACTACTGGTACTACGAGTGCGCGGATACGCCGGAGACCACCAACTTCAACCCCGCGCGCATGAACCCGCGTGATTCAGCGGACCACCAGTATTTCGATACCTCCTCGTTCTCCCTGGAGCCCCTCGGCACCTTCGGCAACGTGAAGAGGAACTTCTACCATGGACCCGGCTTCAACTACACCGACATGACCGTGTTCAAGGACTTCCCCATCGGGAAATCCGACAGCCCTCGGATTATCGAGATTCGGATGGAAGCGGCCAACGTCTTCAACCATCCCAATTTCTCGGAGCCGGACGGCGAAATCTACGACGGCACGTTTGGACAGATTTCAAGCGTGAGGTCGGCTGTCAACAGCGATCCTGCACCGGGGCGCCAGGTCCAGCTCGCCGGCAAGATCTACTTCTAACTAACCGTCCGCGGGGCTTGCCCTGCCGGACGCTTTGGACATAACCAGAGGGGTGCTCTCATTTGAGCACCCTTTCTTTTTCACTTTCGGGGTGCTGTTCGTCTGGTTCTTTCCGCTCGGCCGCCAGCACCTGCGGGAGCACCGCCTTCGGTCGCCATTTTTTTGCTCCGGACAGCAATGATCGTTTCGGGGGCTCAGGAAGCCAAAAACTATGGGCTACCTATGGTCATAGGCGACTCCCGAAATCAGGATATCGACCCCTGCGGGTTACAGTTTTCCGGATCAGCGGATGCGAAAACGCTCGACGAGTGGACAAGGCCATTGATTCAAAGAGGTTTATTTAAATGTGATTGGCCAATGAATTGCAGCTTTGGTGGGGTTGACCTTTCCCTAGAATTTTGCACGTTCCCCCGACCCAGGCAAGTTTTCGAAGATCTCCGGAGGTATTGGAATGAGTTTGTTTTGTAGCAAGAGGATCTTTGCTGCTCTCTCTATGATCCTGTTGGTGCCCGCCCTGTTGCTCTCTGTCCAGCCCGCATCCGCACAGTCGCTGATTTCCGGCGACATAGCAGGGACGATCACCGATACCAGCGGCGCCGCCATTGTTGGCGCAACCGTTACGGTGACGAATACGGGAACCGGAGCCGGCAAGACGGCGACCACCGGCGCGGCCGGCGATTATCGAGTTTCGCTTTTGCAGCCGGGAACGTATGCGGTGGTTGTTTCCGCTCAGGGGTTCCAAAAGGCATCGATGTCAGCGACGGTTTCACCGGGGACGGTGAGCCAGACGGATGCCAAACTGACGGTGGGCTCTGCCAGCCAGACGATCGAAGTGACGGGTTCGGCGCCCGTTTTGCATACCGAGGATGCGCAGGTGACCACCACATTCTCGATGGAGCAGGTTCAGAATCTTCCTAATCCTGGAAACGACCTGACCTTCGTCGCGCAGACTGCGCCCGGTTCCGTGATGAATACGCAGGGCGGCTACGGCAACTTTTCGGCGTTTGGACTGCCGGCCACTTCCAATACCTTCACCGTGAACGGCGGGTACGAGAATGATCCGTATCTGAACGTGAACAACTCCGGTGCCACCAACCTGCTGCTCGGCAATAACGATGTAGCGGATGTGACTGTAGTTTCCAACGCGTATGATGCCGCGTTCGGAGGGCTGGGCGGCGATCAGATCAACGAGACCACGCGATCCGGCAGCAACCATTTCCACGGCGATGCCAGCTACTGGTGGAACGGGCGCGCGATGAACGCCAACGATTTCTTCAACAACGAGACCGACACCCCCAAGCCCTTCAACAACGTAAATCAGTGGGCGGGCGCTGTTGGCGGACCCATCATCAAGGACAAGACCTTTTTCTTCTTCAACACCGAAGGACTGCGGGTGCTCCTGCCGACTCGGGGCGCCATCTATGCGCCGACAACCGATTATGAGACCGCAACCCTGGCAAATCTGGCTGCCAACGGGCTGTCGTCGGAAATCCCTCTCTACAACAACATCTTCTCGCTCTTTAACAACGCTGCGGGGCGGGCCAATGCGGTTCCCTCACCGACCAGCGCCGCGGCTCCGTACAGTACGGTGCTGTTCAACGGGACCGCGAACAACCTCACCCATGAGTGGTTGCTGATGGCGCGCGTGGATCAGAACATCAGTGACAAGGACCACATGTTTGTCCATTTCGAGTACGACGATGGATTGCAGGCTACGTTCACCAGCCTGCTGAACCCGGTATTCGACGCCGACAGCCCGCAGCCCCAGTGGTCCGGGCAATTGAACGAGACGCACACCTTCTCCCCCAACGTCGTGAATCAGTTCATCCTGTCCGACATTTATTACCGGGCCATCTTCGCGAATCAGAACATGGCGAACGCAGTGGCTCAGGTTCCCATGTCACTGATCTTCGCCGACGGCGATCTGGGCTCCAACGGCACATCGGCATGGCCGGGCGGCCTGGACATTATTTGGCCCCAGGGGCGCGTGGTCGAAGGCTACCAGGGTGAAGACGATCTGAGCTGGACTCACAACAAGCACGCAATCAAGGTGGGCTGGACCATGCGCCGCGACGACGTGACGGACTGGAGCCCCCAGGAGTACACGCAGTCGCCAGAAGCTGTCGTTTTCAACACGCCCGGCGACGCACTGTCGTTCCAGAACGGATATGTCGACGAGTGGTTCCAGCAGTTCCCCACCCGTCCCACCCAGCCCGTGGCCTTGTACGTTCAGGGCGCCTATGTGCAGGACGAGTGGAAGGCGACGCCGGGTCTGACCGTGACCTACGGCATGCGCTTTGAACACAATTCCAATCCCGTTTGCCAGGACAATTGCTTTGCTCGCCTGCCCGGATGGTTTGGCTCCGCCAGCAGCAGCGCGACCACTCCTTACAACCAAATCATTTTGTCCGGCCGGCATCGTGCCTTCACCGGCTTCCAGCACGTCGGCTACGAGCCTCGCATCGGGTTTGCGTATCTGCCGTTCGGTCCCGGCTCGAAAACCACCATCCGTACCGGATTCGGGATGTTCGCGGATGCTTTCCCCGGACAGATCGCGGCTGACTTTCTGAACAACGCGCCCACGAACGTGCCGTTCACGATCGTCGGCGCTTCGATCGGCGGACCAGCCCTGTACCCGCTCGATCCGACCACATCGGGAAGCGCGGAGCAGACTGCCGCGGGCTCGAACAAGGCTTTCCAGGCCGGATACGCCGGCGGCGCCACACTGACCTCGCTGTCCGCGATCCCTGGCTTTAGCCCTCCCAGCATCACCACCTCATCCCCGCACGTTTCCTATCCAACCTATGAGGAGTGGAGCCTCGCGGTCGAGCAGGAAGTGGCGAAGGCCACCGTGGTTTCGGTGTCGTACGTAGGCAACCGCACGTATCACCAGCCGGTTCAGGACCAGTCGGTTAACGCCTATGGATTTGGCAGCCTGCCGGCATCGATTCCGAACCAGAACTTCGGAGCCTCGACCGAGATTTACAGCGGCGGCATCTCCAACTACAACGGGGGCGTGGCCAGCGTGACTCGGCGCGGGCACTACATCAACCTGCAGGCCAATTACATGTATCAACACGCTCTCGACGATGTCTCCAATGGAGGCTTCGACGGGTTCAGCGGAAACTCCGTCTTCCAGGGCAATCCCGGCAATCTTGCTCAGCAATACGGCAATTCAGACTACGACACTCGCCAGTATTTCAGTGCCAGCTACGTTCTGATGGTGCCGCACTGGGGTGGCCCGAAGGTGCTGACCGACGGATGGATGCTCTCCGGAACCGTCTTCCACAGCGCCGGATTGCCATTCTCGGTGACGTCGGATTCGGTGGCATCCGGTATTCCAAACTATGGAGCCAATCCTGGCGGCCGGCTGTACGCGGCACAGATTGCGCCCCTCAAGAGCAACCACTGCGGTGGTGAGGCTCACACCATTTATGCCGCAACGGCGACGCCCTGCTCCTTCGTCAATGACTTCGCCGATGCGACAGATTTCGGACAGGGGCGGCGCAACTCCGTGTACGGCCCCGACTACACAGATACCGATCTCAGCGTCCAGAAGTCGTTCGGCATGCCTCACTGGGAATCAGGAAAGCTCGATCTGGGCGTCCAGTTCTTTAATCTGTTTAACCACGTGAACTTCGGACAGCCAGGCGGAAACATCGATTCCGGCGCGTTCGGTCTCATCTCCACCGACGTGAACACGCCCACATCGATTCTGGGTGCATTCCTCGGCGGCGCTGCCGATCCGAGGCTGATCCAGCTCAAGGCGAAGTTCCAGTTCTAGGCTAGGGCTTCATCCTGCAACCTAAGGGCGGAGGGCAAATCCTCCGCCCTTTTATTTTTGCTTCAGGTCAGTGCGTGTCACGAAAGTGGCATATGGTCTTCCCAGCCGCGGCCTTGCGTTTTTCTTCGACCCCAGGTAAAAGGGTGTTCTGAGTTGCTGACCGGGAATCACGTCAGTAACTCTCACAGATCTTTGTTCGGGCAACCTAAATCTCCTCCAGGGAATCTCCCATCCCAATGATTGCTGACATTTTGCTGGTGGACGACAACTGCATTCAGGCGACCACCAGAAAGGCCATTCTGGCTCGCGCGGGCGGCAACGTTGCGGTTGCCTCGGATGGGCGTCAGGCCCTCGCCATGCTGGAGCAGGCCGGTACAACGCGTCCCGTGGGGCTGGTGGTGACTGATCACCTGATGCCCGGAATGAATGGACCCGAGTTCGTCGCGGAGCTCAGGTCACAATTCCCGCACCTTCCGGTTATTGTTCTGAGCGGCCTGGCCGAAGCCGAAGACGAATATTGCGATCTTGAGGTGCTTTTCCGCGTGAAGCCTTTCCCGCCGGATGAACTGCTGTCCCTGGTGCGATCCCTGCTCGTTCAGCCCATCGGTCGCACAGCCTAAAAGCAGCTGGTGGCCAGTAGCTGGTAGCCAATGGCTTATCCAGGCTCGATGGCCCGTGGACGTCAGCTTTTTCCCGCAATCCCCGCACACTCCGCACGCCAGCCTCTGTATGTACAGGATCCCGCTTTTCTCCGGCTACCGGCTTCTGGCTACCTGCTGCTGTTGTGAGATTTGTCACAGCGGGACGCGCGATCTGACGAGAAGATCGGTGTGTCTCTGGTTGCCGCAGCGTTTGCCCTCCCCGAAAGTGCGACAATCAGAAGGTCGATCCCTATGCCTGCATTCGGCAGTTTTGCGCTTCTGATTGCGCTCGCACTGAGCGGTTACAACCTGCTGGCAGGAGCCGTGGCCCTGCGGCAACTGGCAACCGGCCGGCGCAGCTTCATTTCTCCGGAAAGGCTGGCGGAAACCGCTCGCCGTGCCGGCATCGCCAGCTTCTTCGCCACGGCATGCGCCGCTTTTGCCCTCGTCTGGGCTGCCTTCACCAACGATTTCAGCGTTGCCTACATCCTCGAGCACTCGAACCGCGCGCTGCCGTGGCCCTATAAGTTCGCGGCGCTGTGGTCGGGCCAGGAAGGCTCGCTGTTACTGTGGGCATTCCTGCTCTCGGCGTATGGATTTGTTCTGCGCATGCGCCATAAAGTCGACGTCAAGCTGACCGCGTACGCCTCGACCATCCTTGCCGGCATACAGGTCTTTTTCCTTCTCCTGGTGAACGTGGCGGCCACGCCGTTTTCACTCACCCAGGGAGCGATCCCGCCTGACGGCAACGGGCTGAATCCGTTACTGCAGTATCCGGAGATGGTGATCCATCCTCCGATGCTCTATCTGGGCTACGTGGGATTCAGCGTGCCGTTTGCGTTCGCCCTGGGCGCGCTCATGATGCGCTACCCCGGTGAGAAATGGATCCACATCACGCGCCGCTGGACCATGGTGACGTGGCTGTTCCTGACGGTCGGAATTTTTCTTGGCATGCATTGGGCCTACTCGGTGCTCGGATGGGGCGGCTACTGGGGGTGGGACCCGGTCGAAAATGCCTCGCTCATGCCATGGCTGACGGGGACTGCGTTTCTGCATTCGGTCATGATGCAGGAGAAGCGCGGCATGATGAAGTCCTGGAACGTATGGCTCATCTTCTCGACGTTCATGCTGGCGATTTTGGGCACGCTGCTGACGCGGTCCGGACTGGTCAGCTCGGTTCACGCTTTCGCGCAGTCGGCCATTGGGACCTGGTTCTGGGTGTTCCTCGTCATCACGCTGGCCGTGTGCACCTTCGTTTACATCCGCAATCGCGACCATCTGAAGAGCGACCACAAACTGGAGTCGCTGGTCTCGCGGGAGTCGAGCTTCCTCTTCAATAATCTCGTTCTGCTGGCGGCCTGCTTTACGGTTCTTTGGGGAACGCTGTTCCCGGTGCTGTCGGAGTACGTTCAGGGCAATCGCGTCACAGTCAGCGCGCCCTTCTATAACCGCGTTGCGGTGCCCATTGGAGTCTTCCTGCTCTTTCTCACCGGCATCGGGCCGATACTCGCGTGGCGCTCCACTTCGATGAAGAGCATCCGGAGGAACTGCGTTCTTCCTGGCATCGTCGCCCTGGTAGTGGCGATCGCCGTCATCCCGCTGGGAGTTCATCCGTGGACCATCTTCACTACCGATGAGCAGGGCGCGTTCTATGCCTGGATCACGTTTGCGATGGCTGGGTTCGTGCTCACCGCGATCTTTGCGGAGTTCTACAAAGGTGGCCGGGTGATCCAGCAGAAGTCCGGGCAAAATCTGCTCGCTTCGATGGTCCAGCTGACGCGTCGCAATACGCGACGCTACGGCGGCTACATCGTGCACTTCGGCATCGTGTTGATCTTCATCGGCATCAGCGGCCAGGCATTCAACCAGAGCCACGAGCAGACGATGAACTACAAGCAGAGCTTCATGCTGGGGCCTTATACGGTCCAGTGCATGGACTACTCGCAGGATTCAAATCCGAATTACGACACAGAATTCGCGCTGCTCAACGTCTACCGTGGCGATCGCCTGGTAACCAAGCTCGCACCTGAGTTGCGCGTCTACGCGGCCAGCGGACAGCCATCAACCATTGTCGCTAACCATTCCACGTTGATCGCTGATCTCTACGTGATCTATGCAGGCAAGGACCCGCAGACCGGCCAGCCCGTCATCAAGGCGTTCCTGAATCCGCTGGTGGCGTGGATCTGGATCGGCCTCATCGTCACGATTTTGGGCACTGGCATCGCGCTCGCGCCCAACATGAGCGCAGCGCTCGCGTCGCAGCGTCATCGCGTGGCAACACCGGAACCGGTTCCGGCGGGAAGAGCGGGGGACTGATGCGCCGCCTCACCCGATTTGCGATTTTGCCCGTGGTTATCGCACTGAGCGTCATGACGCTCGGTTCAGCGGATACCGAGGCGCGCTATCAGGACCTCGGCCACAAGATGATGTGCATCTGCGGATGCAGCGAGATTCTCATCGAGTGCAACCACATTGGCTGCCCGGACTCCGACCGCATGCTCGGCGAATTGCGCGCAGCAATTGCCAATGGCGACAGCAATAACGCGATTCTGGTCGCATTTCAGGACAAATACGGACCCACAGTTTTGGCCGCGCCTATGCTCACGAAGTTCAACATCCTTGCCTGGGTTGTGCCGCCCGCTCTGCTGATTTTCGGTTTGGCCGGGACCTGGTTGCTGGTGAGGAAGTGGCGCCTGCGCAGTGCGGCGATGCCCGTTGTCGAGGAGAGTCCTTTTTCCGACGATCTGCGCGAGCGCATTCGTAAGGAGACTGAAGTATGAGCACCGTTGCCTGCGCGCTTCTGCTGGTCACTCTTTTCCTTTACGTTTTCTGGCCGGACAGACACGTCCAGGCTCAGCATCATAAGACGCGGCTCGAGTACCTGCGCGAGCGCCGTGAAGTCCTGTTCGAGAATCTCCGCGACCTGAACTTCGAATATCGCGCCGGCAAATATCCGGAAGAGGACTACGCCGCGCAGCGAGCGATGCTTGAAAACGAAGCCGCTGAGACGGTCGCTGAGATCGACCTGCTGGAGTCCGACATTCTTTCCCCGCAGCATGGCTGAACGCTGACAAGGCTGGACATTTATGAAGCTGCTCTCCCAATTCGCTCTTTTTGCCGCTTTGGCCCTTCCGGCCTCACTCGCCGCGGCCACCATTTCCGGCACTGTGACCGACCGGACCACGAACAAGCCTGCCGCAGGCGACACGGCCATCCTGCTCGACCTGCAGCAGGCGATGACCGAGTCTGCGCGGACGACCATCGATGCGAAGGGCCACTACTCCTTCACTGTGCCGGACAACGCCGGCATGCACCTGGTTCAGGTGGAGCATCAGAAAGCTTCGTATTACGGCCCGGTTCCGCCAAACACGACGGTCGTGAACATCGACGTCTTCGACGTTGCGCCGGAGGTCGATGGTCTGCATCTCTACGCCGACGTTTCGCGTTTCGAAACCAATCAGCAGGGCCTCAGCGTCACCGAAAGCTACTTCATCCGCAACGAATCGAAGCCGCCGAAAACGCAGCTCAGCGCCCACAGTTTTGAGTTCTACCTGCCGCCGGGGGCCGTGCTCGAAGGCTCGACCGCAACCGGTCCGGGGGGGATGGCGGTTTCCAGTTCGCCGATCCCGATGAGCGACAAGGGCCACTACGCCTTCATCTTCCCGCTGCGCCCCGGTGAGACACGCTTCCAGATCGGCTACCACCTTCCGTACAGTGGCAGCGCAAATCTGCACGCTCAGGTCACGCTCCCCGCGGAAAACGTCGCGGTCATGCTGCCAAAGAGCATGAGCTTCGATGGCGGGAAGAATTTTCAGGCGCTGGGCGCCGACGCCAGCGGCCCGGGCACGCAGACGTGGCTGGCTACCAATGTGAAGCCGGATGCGCCGGTGGCGTTCACCCTCTCCGGGTCGGGATCGATGCCGCGTGAACAGCAGAACCCCCAGGGCGATCAGGGCCAGGGCGGAATGGCCGCGGGTGGCGCGGGCATGGGAGCTACCGCGGACCAGGGAGCAGGCGGTGGCCAGGATCAGTCCTCGCCGCAGGCGGGCGGCCCAGGCGGCGGAGTTTCCGGCGCGGTTCCTGTCGGCACGCCCGATCCGCTGACGAAATACAAATGGTGGATCCTGAGCGGCGTTGGACTTGCGCTGGTCATCGCCGCGGCCTTCATGTTGCGTGCGAAACCTGGACAACAGGGGCAACACATCGCCAGCGAGGAAATTTCTCCGCTGACTCCGACTCTTCCACCCGGCGTTAAGGCGACGGAATACCGGGCTCAGGCGATGGCCGCCAGCCCGGCCGCTGCACCGGTCCGGGCAAACGGCAACGCTTCCCGGCAGGCAACTCCTGCGGTGCTGGCCGTTTCAACTCCAACCGCGCCAGCAGCATCGATGCTTGCGGTTCTGAAAGAGGAATTGTGGCAGATCGAGACTGAGCGCCTCGCAGGCAGGATGAGCGACGAGGAATATACCGCGCAAAAGTCTGCGCTGGAAGTGCTGCTGAAGCGCGCACTGAGCCGCGAAGCGACTCCACGATAGCTGAAGATGTATGTGAGGACTACTTCAACACAGGCGGTTATTCACCTGTGGCCGCCGCGACCGACGTCTTAAGCCGATACCCAGGTCAAGAGAAGGAACAGCGCTGCTGCGGCCGCTGCGATGCGGTAAGCGTAATCCTGACGGCGACTGGAGCTCTGGGGCTCGTTGGGGGTGAGGGAGTTCATAGATGGCCTCGCGGGGGAATTTCTGCTGCCTGCTTAGACTCATTCTTCTGCAACCTCGACTCGGAACACGAGAAATATTTTTCGATTCCCACTTCGAGGTGCCGCAGGAGTTACGTTCATGTATTCCCAAAGTCCTCAAACGCGCGGGTCTCGAAACCGAGAGGTACAATCGCGCAGTGAGGAGTTAAACCGAGGAGTTAAGCCGTGAGCACCCCGAGCACTTCCGGTTCTCAGCCTTCATCCGGATCCGGACTGTTTCCTCCCGAACACCCGCCCGCGCGTGAACCGCGCTCCCCTCTTCCCTGGATCATCGCACTCGTTGTCGTTCTGGTTGCGATTGGCGCTCTGCTCGCCCTCAGCCATCGTCAGCCGCCGCCGAATCCTGGTGGTGCAGGACTCGCTCCAGCCGATCCCTATGCCGCCAGCCTTCCCATCACGAACCTGCAGATGAGCCAGGCAGGCAACATGGCCGGATCGCAGACTACCTATATCGATGGACAGATCTCGAATCACGGGCAGAAGACCGTCACGGGAATCACTGTCCAGGTGGCATTTCACGGCTTCTCGAACCCAATTTCCAGCAAGCAGACGATGCCGCTCACCCTGATTCGCACCCGGCAGCCTTATGTCGATACGGAGCCGGTCGGCGCGGCCCCGATTCAGCCAGGTCAGACGCAGGAGTTTCGCCTGATCTTCGACAACCTCCCTCAGGACTGGGACCAGAACTACCCATCGATCCGGATCATCCAGGTTGCAGGCCGCTGAGGCACCGTTGGGGGCCAGGGCTAGAGTAATTTCTTCCCGGTACCTCTGGAATGTGCGTTTTTTACCGGACTCGGAAGTAACTACCCGCGGTGCTTGCCTATCCGTATCCACCTCATATTAAAAGGCTTGTCTCTTCATCGCGGCCAGGCGCATGGTTTGGCAAGGCGAGTGCTCTTTATCTCCGTGCAACACGGGTGCTGCGCAGCTACCGAAGCTTCAATACTAGAGAAAAAAACTATGAAAATGAGATTGAATCCCGGTTCCATTACAGTGCTGCTGGTTGCGGCAAGTCTGGGTTTGCCAGCGGTCGCGCAGTCCACCTCCGATCAACAGCCCCAGGTACAGACGGGCGCTTCCACGAACGCTCAGCCGCAGGAACAGAACCCTCAGACGGGAACAGGCAAGGCTCCCCTCCCCGAAAAGTCCAATGAAGGTTTCTGGGGACACATGAATCCGTTCGCCCGCAAGAAGTGGGTGAACCGGCAGCTGGATCCGGTGAAGGATCGGCTGAACGAGCTCGATCAGCTCCAGGCCAAGAACGCGGCAGACATTAAGGACGTCGACCAGCGGGCGCAGAACGGCATTCACGCCGCGCAGTCCACGGCCGATCAGGCGAACCAGGTTGCCACTAACGCGAACCAGACCGCTCAGCAGGCGCAGCAGACCGCGCAACAGGCGAGCGACAAGACCGCGCAGCTGGGTGAAACCGTCGCCAATCTCGATCAGTATCATCCGCTCACCAACACCGACATTCGCTTCCGTCCCGGCCAGACCATGCTGAACCAGAAGGCGAAAGACGCCCTCGATCAGGTTGTGAGCCAGCTGCAGGGCCAGAAGGGTTATGTGGTCGAAGTGGAAGGGTATTCGCGCTCGCGCGGTATGGCGGGTGTAGAGAATTCGCAGCACATGGCCGAAGCGGTGGTTCGGTATCTTGCCGAGCACCAGATCCCCGTGTGGCGGATTCACGAAGTAGCCATGGGCAACGCACCCGTCAGCTCGGATGACAACTCCGAAGCGAAGCCGGGCAGTGTAGTACGCGTGAGCCTGATGGCCAACAGTTTAGCGGCCTTGAACCAGCCATCCTCTGGCGGTTCACCGATTGGTGCGACGCAGCAGAATTCCGCGCAGCCCTCCCCTCAGGGTGCTGCGTCGCAGCCAACGGCACAGCCTCAGTAAGAAGGCAAGGTCCGAACAAGCTCTCACACAACGAGAGAACCAAGGCAGATTGGCCCCTCACCCCGAGGGGCCCTTTTTTTGGTCTTTGCTCGATTAGCGAATCAAATGGAGTGCCCTCTTACCCTTACGCACCGCATCGACAATGAGCCGCCCGTCAAGGGTTGCCAGCTGGCCTCTATTCCTTGCGGCCAACGCAAGCAGGTAGGTATCGGTGACTTCGGCGGACCGCAGCAGCCGCGATGGGTCCACTTCAGGAGAATCGAGCAGCCTGACGTCATCCGTCCAAAAGGTATGCCCGGGCAATTTGCACAGCGTGCCCAGAATCTCCGATACCACTGCCGGCGATCCTGGCGAGTTTGCATAAGCCGGGCCGCTAACGATTCGCAGAACGGCGTTTTCCGTTATGGGACAGGTCGCCCACTCTTTGCGGCCGACGCTCCCGAACCAGCGATGTGCCAACTCATGATGGATGTGCCGGTCATCAATCAGAGCGATCAGCACATTTACGTCGAGCAGAAATCTCATGGCAACTCATCGCGCAGGCGATTAACCATTTCCAGAGTCACGGGCCTTCCATCCGGCCGCCTGGGAAGCAGTGGTACTCCGTTGCGCGTTCTGAAACGTCGCTGAGGAGGCTCGAGTCCCTTCCGGGCAAGGGCCGAAACCACCTCGCCAACGGTCTTTCCCTCGCTCTCAGCCAGGCCTTTTGCTGCGGCAAGAACGTCGTCGTCGATGGCCAAAGTAGTTCTCATGTATCCAGCATCAAACATCACGCATCAGATGTCAAGGAATCCTTGTGTCCTGTCTCCCCCGGGCCGCTACTTGCCCCACCGCGAGAGCGCCCAGAACACCAGCGACAACACCACGCTCAGCAGAATCGAAGTCCCCAGTGGGAAATAGACCGTCGTGTGCTTGCCGCGCCACGCAAAATCCCCCGGAAGACGGCCCAGCGGCAGCCCCAGCTTCCCCACCAGCAGTACGAGCGCACCGCAAACCACCAGCAGCAGACCAATGCCGATCAGGATTCGCCCCAGGTCGTTCATGTCTTCAGTCTAGCTGCCCATCCGGAGGCGTCAGTTCGTCACTGTTGTGACACGTCCCCAGGATCGATCTGCTAGCCTTGGGTGCGCGGATGAGCTTACTTTCAACCCACGTCCGCTCCAGAGGAGATTTCCCATGCAATTACGCCGATCGATGTGCGCTGTGCTTTGTACCGTGCTGGCCCTGCCAGCGCTTCTGCATTCCCAGACAATGTCCCCGGCCGCGCCCGCGGCCGCGCCGGCCACTATTTCTCCAGCCGACTCTTTCGGTGCCGTCCTGAGCCTCACGGAAATGGAAGTCGTCAGCGCCGCCGAGGCCATGCCCGCTGACAAATACGACTTCGCGCCCCCCACCACGGCCGGCGATTTTAAGGGCGTACGCACCTTCGGCCAACAGGTCAAGCACCTCGCTCAGGCGAACTATCAGCTGCTCAAGGGCACCGGCGTCCCCGGCGCCGTGGACCCCAAAACCCTCGACGGCCTCAAGACCAAAGACGAGCTGGTGACGGCCCTTAAGGGCTCCTACACCTATGCGCACGCGGTTGTGAATTCCCTGACGCCGGAAAATGCGTTCAATTCCGTTGCCGGCTTTCCTCCGCAGTTCAAAGCCACCAACGCGTCAATGGTGGCGTTCATGATCATGCACACGATGGATCACTACGGCCAGATGGTCGAATACCTCCGAATGAACAGCATCATTCCGCCAGCCAGCCGCCCCGGCGCGGGATCGATGTAAGAACACCGCCAGGGCGCCCAGGGCCCCGGCCGCTCGAAAGTAGCCGGGGCCTCACGTCTCTGCGTCCGGAAAAGCCGTTTCTGCGAAAATGATCCGGGATGGCACTCGGGCGCACGGTAGAGATCGAAGAGAAGCGCGGGCATCCGGTTCTGCGGGTGCTGCTGATCCTGCTGTTTCTGCTTCTGCTGGTTGTTGCCGGCGCGCTCGTTACTGGCGCGGTCTGGCTGAAGCACAAAATGATCTCGTCTCTGCCGGAGCTCGACGGTCGTGTGCTCACGCCAGGGCTGAGTTCTCCGGTTACGGTGCGCCGGGATCAGCATGGCGTTCCGCACATTGAAGCCGCCAATCTTGACGACTTGCTCTTCGCCCAGGGATACGTGACCGCTCAGGACCGCCTGTGGCAAATGGATATGGCACGCCGAATGGCGGCGGGGGAGGCAGCGGAGATCCTGGGGCCGCAACTGGTCGAGCACGACCGTATGCAGCGAATCCTGGCGATGCAGGCCACAGCCGAACGGCTGACTGCGAACCTTGATCAACAGCAGCGCCGGTTGTTCGACGACTACGCGCGGGGCGTGAACGCCTTCATCGGGTCGCACTCGGATCGCCTTCCCGCGGAGTTCCGCCTGCTGATGTATCAGCCCAAACCCTGGCAGGCGGTGGATTCCATGCTGGTGGTGCTGAGCATGGTGCAGATGCTCGACGAGCACTGGCAGGATAAGCTGGGGCGGGAGCGCATTACGGCACGCCTCGGCCCGACCCTGGCAGCCGATCTCTATCCGACCGGTTCCTGGCGTGACCATCCGCCCATCAGCACCGAGCCTCCCCTTACCGCGCCGCAGCAGAACATCCCCGACGTGCCGCTCGATGAGAGCCAGGATGCAGTCCTCCACGACGATCTGCTGCACCTGCAGCGTGTGATGGGCCATCCCAGCTGCTTCACCTGTGACCCAGGATCCAACGAGTGGGTCGTCTCCGGCTCACGGACGGCGAGTGGGCGCGCCGTGCTCGCCAACGATATGCACCTGGAGCAGGAGATCCCGAACATCTGGTACGAAAACGATCTGAAAGCGCCGGGGCTGCATGCAACGGGCGTGAGCGTGCCGGGGCTGCCGCTGGTCGCGGCAGGGCACAACGAGCACATCGCATGGGGATACACCGCACTTTACGGCGACACACAGGATGTCTATGTGGAACGCGTGAACGGTCAGGATCAGTATCTGGCCCCTGACGGCTCATGGCGGCCGATTGAGCATGAGCGGGAGACTATCCGCGTACGTGGCCGGCACGATATCACGATTGATGCGGCGCGCACTGCGCACGGTGTCGTCATCACGCCACTCATTCCTGGCGAAAGGCGGGTCCTCACGCTGAAGTGGACCGTCTACGATCCAAAACTTGGCAACGTCCCCCTGCTGCAGATGAACGAAGCTTCGAACTGGGCGGACTTTCGCAACGCGCTTCGCGGGTGGTGGGCTCCCACGATGAACATCGTCTATGCAGACGATCAGGGACACATCGGATACCAGGCAGTGGGAGACATTCCTTACCGGCCCGGCGGCCTTGCGGGCGTTCCCATTACCGATGAACAGCATGAGTGGCAGGGATACATCTCCTTCGACCAGTTGCCATCGGCCTTCGATCCGCCGGATGGACTCCTGGCAACCGCAAACTCGCGGGTGACGCCCAATCCCAACCCTGCGCCGGCACAGAACCCTGCACCGGGGGCTGCTTTGAATCCTGGGCCAGGTGCAAACCCCGCGACTGGCCCAGCGCTTAACACTCCGTCTCCATCCCAGCCCACGCCGCCGGCAACACCGGCTCCCGCGCCCGCACCTGCGGCAGCCCAACCACCCGAGCTGACCCTCGAGTGGGCCGAGCCGTATCGCAATGAGCGCATCTGGAAATGGCTTGGACCGAAAGACCATCTGACCCAGGCGCAGATGCTCATTCTCGAGACCGACATCTATTCGGCGCTGGACCAGGAGATTGCGCAGCGCCTGGCTTACGGCATCGACCACGCCAGCCATGCGGACGCGCGCATGCGCCAGGCAGCCGATCTGCTGCGCTCCTGGGATGGCGCCGTTACCATCGATTCAGCTGCTGCGGCGATCGTCGCCGCGGCGAAGAATGAGTTCTTCCCGATGGTCCTGCAGCCGAAACTTGGCGACGACTGGCGCCTGTACCGCTGGGCTGAAAGCCTGTTCGCGGGAGAGCAGATTCTTATGAACGAGCCGGCTGCCTGGCTGCCCCCGCAATACTCGAGCTGGGACGATTTTCTTGCCGATCTGGTGCGCCAGGGTATTGCCGGTGGCCACGCGCCCAGCGACCTGAGCCAGTGGCGCTACGGCTACGCGCATCCGGTCGACCTGGAGCATCCGCTGTTCGGCCTGCTGCCCTGGTTCAAAGGCTGGACCGGAACCGGGCCGCAACCGCAATCCGGCGATACTACGACGGTGAAGCAGGTGGGCAGAACCTTCGGCCCCTCGCAGCGCTTCATTATCGACTGGTCGAACATTGACGGCGCGACCGAGAACATCTCCATGGGTGAATCCGGCGACCCACTGAGTCCCTACTACCGCGATCAGTGGTCCTACTGGTACAACGGCACAACCTTTGCGCTCCCGTTCACCGACGAAGCTGTCGCGGCAGCCACCGCCCACACACTGCGGCTGCAACCCTGAGAAGAGGCTTCCCTGACCGCGCCCGTGAACACGCCTGTTCCAGAAACCAGCTCCGACAACCCGCGATCCCGTCCCAAACCGTTCGTGCTGCTGTTCGTTGTTGTGCTGGCCGTCGTGCCACTGGCGTGGCGTGGAACCTCCTGCGGGCACGACACCGATTTCCATCTGCAGAACTGGATTGAGGTCGTTGCCTCCTGGCACCAGGGAATCCTTTATCCCCACTGGGCTTTGTCGCCGAACTATCTGGCCGGGGAGCCCCGTTTCATTTTTTATCCTCCATTGAGCTGGCTTCTGGGTGGTCTCCTGGGACTGCTATTGCCATGGAGATTCGCCACGCTCGCCTTCACCCTCATCGCCCTTCTCGGTGCCGGCTTCGGCTTTCGCGCCATGGCGCGCGAGTGGATGCCTGTGGAGAACGCCAACCTAGCTGCCTGCCTATATGTCGCCAATCCATACATGCTCTTCGCTGCCTACGAGCGCGGTGCTATGGCGGAGTTGCTGGCTGCCGCCTGGCTGCCGCTGCTGGTGCTCTACGGTCTGCGTCAAAGGCGGGCAATGATCCCCCTCGCCTTCTGCATCGCCACCATTTGGCTCACCAACGCTCCCGCCGCTGTGATGGGTTGTTATATGCTCGCGGCCCTGGTGGCCGTTGCGTCTCTGCAGGAAAAAAGCTGGCGCCTCGCTGTCCGCGTCGTCATCGCGGTCCCGCTGGGTCTCGGCCTCGCAGCGTTCTGGCTCGTTCCCGCCGTCTATGAACAACGCTGGGTCGAGATCAACCGCGCCATCGGGCCTCTGATGAGCGTGGACTCCAGTTTTCTCTTCGGCTGGGTGGACCCTTCCCGATTTCCTCCCGATGAAACCTTCGGCGTGATGTTCCACAATCACGTCCTGTGGAAGGTCTCCTGGATTTCTGTCAGCCTCATGGCAGCAACTGGCCTCGCAGCGCTGTTCGCCAGGCGACGACGCAGTCCGTTGTGGACGCCGCTGGTGGTTGTTGCTGTCGCCATTTGTATTCTCCAACTGCGCTGGAGCGCCGCGGTCTGGCGCCTGATCCCAAAATTGCTGTTCCTGCAGTTCCCCTGGCGCTGGATGGCTGTTTTAGGGCTCATCTTTGCCATGCTCGCTGGTCTTGCGCTTAAAGAGCACGCCCAACCGCGGCGCGCTCTCAGTCTCAGCGCCCTTCTTATTTCGCTGCTGGCCTGCGAACTGGCGGTTATGTGCTCTCTGATGTTCTGGCAGCCCTGCGATGTCGAGGATAACCCCGGCGCGCAGGTCGCAACCTTCCACAGCAACGGCTTTGGCGGCGCGGACGAATACACGCCAATTCCGGCGGACAACAGCGAGGTCCAGCAGGGGCTGCCGGCCGTTCGCCTGCTTCGGAACCCGGATGCCGAAGAAGCATCGAGCGGCGACAACCCGGACTGGAGTGCCGATGCCGCCCAGGAGATCCCAGCCAGCGCGAAGGTCGAGAGCTGGAATGCAGATCACATGACTGCAATTGTGACTACGCCGCAACCCGGCTATGCCGTCCTGCGCTTCATGGACTACCCCGCGTGGCGGGTCACGGCGAACAGCGTGCCGATCGCGAACCGAATCCGGCGCGACGATGGCCTGATGGTGATTCCTGTGAATGCGGGCACAACGCGGATCGACATCCAGTGGCATAGGACGAAGGACGAAGAGTACGGCATGGCGGTATCGTTCGCTGCGCTGGCCTTTACACTGGCAACGGGGCTGATGGAGAGGCGAAGAATCGGTGGCAATCGCATCGGATAACATGATCGAAATGCAGGTCGACGTTCACCAGCTTTTGCATGAAGGCGCGGAGCGCACGGATCGCGCGCTGGAGCGGCTTCTTCCGCCGGTGAGCCAGGTCCCCGCGTCCATCCACGGCGCCATGCGGCACAGCGTATTCGCTGGCGGTAAGCGCCTGCGGCCCATCCTTGCCATGGAGGCCGCGCGCACCATGAACCCCGTGCATGGTGGAGGCGGCAAGAGGGGAACCCTGCCTGACGGCATCGAGGACCTGGGTGCAGCCATCGAGATGCTGCACACCTACTCGCTCATCCACGATGACCTGCCTGCGCTCGACAACGACGATTTGCGCCGGGGCAAGCCCACCTGCCACGTGGCGTTCGGTGAAGCCGTTGCGATTCTCGCCGGCGACGCGCTGCAGACTCTGGCTTATCAAACCCTCGCCGCACTGCGCTGTGCGTCGGAGCGCGCCATCAAAATCGTGGGCCTCGTCGCTGAAGCCACCGGTACGGTGGAAGGTATGATCGGCGGCCAGGTGCTCGACCTGGAGGGCGAGCACTCCAAACCCACTGCCGAAAGTGTGCTCGCCATCCATCGCGCGAAAACTGGGGCCCTCATTCGGGTCAGCATCGTCACCGGCGGAATCTACGCAGGGGCCAATCCCGACGACGTGAAGCGGCTGACTGATTTCGGGACCAAGGCGGGCCTGGCTTTTCAGATCGTCGACGATGTTCTCGACATGACTCAGGATTCCGAACACCTGGGCAAGACGGCGGGTAAAGATGTGGCGAGCGACAAAGCTACATGGCCGGCAGTATTCGGAATCGAGGCCTCCCGCAAGGATGCCAGCCGCCTGATCCGCGAAGCCTTTGTCACCCTGGAGCCCTATGGCGAGGCAGCAGCGGGTCTCAGGGCCGTCGCGGAATACCTCGTCGACCGCACGCACTAGCTGCGATTAGTGTGCAGTGAGCAGTTGTCAGTGAGTTCCGCGCGCAGAGCCTGATGGTGTCCGGTGTCGACTTCGCTTTCACGCTACCGGCTACGAGCTGCGTTTAGATGCCCATCCCGTACTCGGCGCCCATCTCCTCGCCGGCATGTGAATAGAAGTCCGAGGGCGTGCGGCGCTTGAACTTGTAGCGGACGCGGATCTCTCGACCGATATAGAGGCCGAGCGCCGTAACGGCCAAGGCCGCAGAGGTCCAGCCAATGGCGCGCAGCGCACCTGACGAGGAGTTGGACGAATCGGGAACCAAGGCTTCAACCAGGTTGGACTTCTTGTTTTTCTTTCTGCTGCAGAGCATGCGCTTTCCCCAAGGCGCCATGGCTCCATCATAGCGCAGGTTTGCACCGGATCCACGGCTTCAGCTTTTGTATAGACCGGCCGAATTGCGCCAGCCATACTTCATTCGAGTGATTCGATGCACCGAAGCAGCATTACTTTTTTCTCGGCCGGCAAAAAACTGGCCTCGATGGAATTCGCGGCCAGCTCGCGCAGCTGCTCATCGGTGAAAGCAAAGCGGTTCCGGGCCAGTTCGTACTCCTGGTCGAGGTCGCTTTCGAACAGCGCCGGATCGTCGGAGTTCAGCGTCACCATCAGCCCCGAATCGAAATAGCGGCGCAGCGGGTGGTCCTCCATCGAAGCGCAGCAGCCGGTACGCAGGTTGGAAGTGACGCAGATTTCCACCGGTACCTGGCGCTCCGCCAGAAGATCCATCAGCTCCCGATCGTGAATCGCTGACAATCCGTGCCCGATCCGCTCCGCCCCAATATTCAGTGCGCCCCAGATGCTTTCCGGTCCAGCCGTTTCTCCGGCGTGGGCGGTGAGCCGCAGCCCGGCTTCGCGCGCCTCGGCGTAAAGCTCGCGAAAAGGCTCGGCGCCCGTGCGGCGTTCGTCCCCGCCGATGCCGATCCCGATGATGGAAGGATGCTGCCGGCGCATCTCTGCTGCCTTGCGGAAGACGCGCGCCGCCGCTTCGGGCCCAAAGTGTCGCACGGCATCGAAAATCCAGTAAACGGAAATTCCCAACTCCTGCTCCGCGCGAATTCCGGGCTCGCTCCATCCCTTCAAACAGCGGCTCGAACTCAGCAGTGCCGCCAGTAATACACGACGCCGACCGATACGTAGACTTCAGCGTGGACGACACCCTGGCGCGCGAGCTGCGTCATCATTCGCCAGGCGATCAGTTCGTAGTCGTCAGGCGTTTGCAGGTGCTCGCTCACCGCCTTGAAGGCCATCAGAAACCCGGTGAAGTCGGTGTAGCGATAGAGAGCCCGGGCTTCGTCCAGAGCGAGCGGCGAGCCGTGGTGACGCTGGCTTAGCTCGGCGAGGGTTTCCGGAGTAACCGTGCCCTCCAGATGCAGGTGCAACTCGGCTTTCGGCAGGCGGCGAATGAAGGAAGAAGCTTCCATACGGTAACTTTTCAGGGTACAGGACGATCCAGAGTCGGCCTGACGTGCTTTTGTCGCGCAGATTACTCTCCACTAACACCGAGGCGTTAATCGAACAGGTGCATTCGCCTTTTGTGGGATTGCCGAATGGTCCAAAAGTCGCTGAAATCAAACCTACAATCCTGAAATGGGCACCGGACAGGAACACGTGGACTTTCGTCAGAACCTCCTGCAGTGGTACGACCGGAACGCGCGCGACCTGCCGTGGCGGCAGACCCGCGATCCCTACGCGATCTGGGTTTCCGAAACCATGCTGCAGCAGACCCGTGTTGCGGTGGTGATCGACTATTACACGCGCTTTATGTCGCGCTTTCCCACCCTGCAGTCCCTCGCCCAGGCAGAAGAATCCGAAGTGCTGGCGTTGTGGAGCGGTCTTGGTTACTATCGCCGCGCCCGTGCGCTGCATGAATCCGCAAAGGCCGTCATGGCCGAACACGCGGGCGTAATTCCGAAGACGGCAGCTGCTCTTAGCCGGCTTCCCGGCGTGGGAGTTTACACCGCCGCGGCTGTGGCCAGCATCGCGTTTGGTGAACCAGTGGCCGCAGTCGATGGCAATGTGGAGCGCGTGCTCACACGCTACTTCGGGCACGAGCCGGTACCCGGGGTTGCACGCAGCGGCGAATTGCGTCGTTCCGCCGAGCAGCTTGTCGATCGGGAACGGCCGGGCGATTTCAACCAGGCCATGATGGACCTGGGAGCAACGGTTTGCCTCTCGAAAGCCCCGCTGTGTCTCGCTTGCCCGGTGCGCGAAGGCTGCGCCACCCGCGGCGAGCACACGGTGCCGCGCACCAGAAAAATGCTCAGCCGCAAAACTTCTTTAGCCTTGGTGCAGCGCCGCCAGTGGCCGCGGGCTGAAGTCCTGCTGCAGCGCCGTCCCTCGGACGCTGCTCAAATGCCGAATATGTGGGAGCTGCCCACCGTTAAGGAAGGACAGGAGAGCGAGGACATGCTGCTGCTCACAGTCCGCCACTCCATAACGAACACGAATTACTACGTCACCGTGTACGGCCTCACGATGAATGAACAGAAGCTCCTGGCCAGGGACGCGGCAGAGCGGGTCTGGGTTCCTGTGCTGGACCTGCCGGAGCAGCCGCTGACCGGCCTCACGCGCAAAATTCTCAAGCGCCTCCGGGTCATGCCCGGCTTCAGCACTATGCGTCCCGTCATCGTCGACGATTCGGTCCAGCCGATCCTGGACACGGCCGTCGTTCAGCGCTAACCCGGGCGCACGGCGCTTCCCAACGTCACAAAATCGTTCGCCGGATGAACGAGCTGTCCTCTCTGCATCCCCAAAACAAAGTCCCCGCCGGGCATAGCAAAACATAATGCGGCCAGGATAGGCTCAGTTTTTGGCAGTCCGCTGCCACGAGGGATTCCGATGCCCGAAACCGAGCCAGTTGTCGAGACCATTCCGCCACTCACGTCGCTCACGGAAGAAGAGACCATGCTGCGTGACACTGTCCGGCAGTTCGCCCAACAGGAGATCGCACCCCATGTGCGCGAGATGGACGAAGCACAGAAGCTCGATCCCGGAATTCTCCGACAGCTTTTCGAATTGGGCCTGATGGCCATAGAAGCGCCGATGGAACTCGGCGGCGCCGGCGCCTCGTTCTTTTCCGCCGTCCTCGCCGTTGAAGAAATCTCCCGGGTCGACCCCGCCGTCGCGGTCATCGTCGATGTGCAGAATACCCTTGCCGTCAATGCGATTCTCCGTTGGGCTACACCGGAACAGCAGCGTCTGTGGCTTCCGAGACTTGCGCAGCAAACCGTCTGCGCTTACGCACTGAGTGAAGCAGGCTCGGGTTCTGACGCCTTCTCTCTCGCCACGCAGGCTCGCTCCGACGGCTCGCACTATATCCTCAACGGCCGCAAGCTCTGGATCTCCAATGCCATGGAGGCCGACCTGTTTTTGGTCTTCGCAACCGTGAATCCCGAAGCCGGCTATCGTGGCATCACCGCGTTCATGATCGAGCGCGGTATGGACGGTTTCACCGTTGGACACAAGGAGGACAAGATGGGCATTCGCGCGTCCTCAACCTGCGAACTGCTCTTCGACGACTGCCGCGTGCCGGCGGCAAATGTTGTCGGTGAAGTGGGCAAGGGCTACAAAATCGCTATCGAAACCCTCAACGAGGGCCGCATCGGCATCGCTGCCCAGATGCTTGGCCTCGCCGAAGGCGCCTGTTCACTGGCTGTGAAGTACAGCAAGGAACGGAAGCAGTTTGGCAAGTCCATCGCGGAATTTCAGGCTGTGCAGTTTGCCCTCGCCGAAATGGCCACCCAGATCGAGGCCACGCGCAACCTGGTCTATAACGCTGCGCGCATGAAGGTGGCCGGTATACCATTCGTCAAAGAGGCCGCCATCGCCAAGCTCTTTGCGTCCCGTGTGGCTGAAGAAGTGGCCAGCAAAGCCGTGGAGATCTATGGCGGCTACGGCTTCGTTCGCGACTATCCCATAGAAAAGTTTTACCGCGACGCCAAAATCGGTTCGATTTATGAAGGAACCTCAAACATGCAGTTGGCCACCATCGGGAAACTAATTTTGCAATAGGCTTGCGGTAGCATAGCCCTTTGCCGCAGGAGGGCGGCGCGTTCGATGACGTCGCCAGAGGAATTTCGGGCCTCGCTGGCGCTCGATGAGCCGCCAAAGAACCTTTCCGTGCCGCTGACCGCGCTGTGGTGGGATGCCAGGGGCGACTGGGCGCGCGCGCATGATCTCGTTGACGCGCTGGAGAGCACCGAGGGTATGGCGGTCCACGCTTACCTGCATCGGCGCGAGGGGTCGTTCTCCAACGCCGACTACTGGTACAGCCGTGCCGGCCGGCTCTATTACCGCGCTGCCCTTAAAGACGAATGGAAGGCGCTGGTCGAAGGTATCCTGCTGCAAGGGCCGCCGCTGTCCTGACCCGCTACAGGGTGTACCGCTCCGCTGCGATGACTTCCTCGGCCACCGCCCGTCCAATCGCAACAGTGTTGATCGGGTCGTGCTTCGCCAGCCGCCGGAAGATCGCCATCTGGGTCCGCAGCATGTCGCCCTCGGCCACTGCGCCCAGCACACGCTCCGCCGAATCCTGAATGATCCTGAATGACCGCGCCGCGCTCAACTGCGCCAGCTGAACCGCAACCGCACTCCGTCCGGAGAATTTTTCCGCGCGCAGGATCGCTGACTCCATCACCAGAATCTCGATCAGGATATCCGCCAGGGCGCCCATGATCTCCTGCTGGTCCTGCAGGTTCGTCGGATACTTCTGGCTCGCTGCGCCGGAGCAGAACAGGCCCACCTTCTTCGCGCTGGCCAGCAGCGCCTTCTCCGCCGCCAGCGGCCCCGTCGCTTCTTCGCGCGCCGACGGCCCGGCCATCACCTCATCCATCACCTTGCCGATCGCCGCCAGCAGCGGCAGCCGCCCCTGCATCGCGCGCTTCAGCAGGAAGCCGGTGATGATGAGCCGGTTGATCTCATTCGTTCCCTCGAAGATCCGATTGATCCTTGAGTCGCGATAGCTCCGCTCGGCCGGATATTCCTCGACGTACCCATAACCGCCATAGATCTGGACGCTGTGGTCGACTGCGCGCTCCAGCATCTCCGAGCACCACACCTTCACGATGGAGCACTCGACTGCGTACTCCTCAATCTTTTTCTGGACTTCGCTCGCGGGCGCGTCCGGGGCGAGCATCGACAAGGCCGCATCGATGGCGCCGACCACGCGATACACGAGCGCCTCGCCAGCAAAAATCCCGGCAGCAGAATCGGCAATCTTTTCCTGGATCAGCCCGAATGACGTGATCGGCTTCCCAAACGCCATCCGCTGCTTTCCGTATTTCACCGCGCTCCGCAGAGTATTTCGCGCACCGCCCAGTGTCGCCGCCCCTAATTTGTAACGGCCAACGTTCAGAATGTTGAACGCGATGTGGTGCCCCTTGCCCGCCTCGCCAAGCAGATTCTCCGCCGGGATCGTGCAGTCGCTCAGCACCAGCGGGCAGGTCGACGAGCCGCGAATCCCCAGCTTGTGCTCTTCCGCGCCAATCGTTAGCCCGGGTGTGTTGCGCTCCACCAGAAATGCCGAAAACCTCTCGCCGTCAATCTTCGCAAAGACAATGAACAGGTCCGCGAACCCTGCGTTCGAGATCCACATCTTCTCGCCGTTCAGGATGTACTGCTTCCCATCCGGTGAAAGCCGCGCCTGTGCTCGGATGTTCATCGCGTCCGAGCCCGACGACGACTCGCTCAGCGCATACGCGGCAATCCACTCGCCCGATGCCAGCCGCGGCAGGTACTTCTCTTTCTGTCCCGGTGTCCCGTACCAAATGACCGGCAGCGTGCCAATCCCGGTGTGGCCGCTAAAGCTGACCGAAAAGCTGGCTGAAACCGCAATGCGATCGGAGATAAGCGCCGACGTGACTTTATCGAGCGCGAGCCCGCCGTACTGCTCGGGCACATCGACGGAAAGAAGCCCCAGCTTGCCCGCTTCGAGAAGCAGCTCGCGTGTCACTGCGAAGTTCTTAGCCTCGATCTCCGCGATCCGCGGCACGATCGACTTCTCGGCGAATTCCGCGGTCGTGCGCGCGATTTCCTTCTGCTCGTCGCTGAAATCTTCGGGGGTGAATATGTCTTCCGGCGTCGCATTTTGCAGCAGGAAGTGCCCGCCGGGAATGATCTTCGGTAAAGTCGCTGTGGCCATAGCTCTCTCTCTGAGAGTTCATCGTACTCTGGCCGCATCGCGCGCGTGTGAACTGCAGATTAGTTCAGCCGCTCGAAAATCCCGGCCGCACCCATCCCGCCGCCCACGCACATCGTCACCATCCCGTAGCGCGCCGTCTGCCGCTGCATCTCACGAAGAATCGTCGCCGTCAGCTTGGCGCCGGTGCAACCCAGCGGATGCCCCAGCGCGATGGCTCCGCCATTGACGTTCACCTTCGTCGGATCCAGTTCCAGTTGCCGGATCACCGCCAGCGCTTGTGCCGCGAATGCCTCGTTCAACTCGATCAGGTCAATCTGATCGAGCGTCAGCCCGGCGAATTTCAAGGCCTTGGGCACCGCGTACACCGGCCCCATCCCCATCTCTTCCGGATCGCACCCGGCATACGCGAACGCCACAAACCGAGCCATCGGCTTGATCTCAAGCTGGGCTGCCCGCTCTGCCGACATCACCACCGCAGCTGCTGCACCGTCTGACGTTTGTGATGAATTCCCCGCCGTAACGACGCCCTTCGCGTGAAACACCGGAGAGAGCTTCGCCAGCGCCTCGGCGGTTGTATCTGCACGCGGGCCCTCGTCGATCCGAAACTCGGTTGTTGAGGTCTTCGGCTCCGCGCTGCCGTTGGGCGTCGTAATTGTCACCGTAACTGGAACAATTTCGTCCTCAAAACGCCCGCCCTCGATCGCCGCGACCGCCTTTTTGTGGCTCTCCAGAGAGAATCTGTCACTGGCCTCGCGCGAAATCCCGTAGTGTTTTGCCACTCGCTCCGCCGTCAGCCCCATCGTCAGGTACGAGCCTGGGTAATTCTCCACCAGCCATGGATTCACCGCGATTTTATTGCCGCCCATGGGCACGAACGACATGGACTCTGCGCCGCCAGCCACGATCGCCTCGGCTCCTCCGCCGCGAATCCGCTCCGCCGCCAGCGCAATGGCCTGCAGTCCGGATGCGCAGTAGCGATTGATCGTCATTGCGGCCGACTCCTGCGGCAGCCCCGCGCGCAACGACACTACCCTCGCCAGGTTCATCCCCTGCTCTGCTTCCGGCATGGCACAGCCCAGGATGACATCGTCGATTTCCCTGGCGTCGAGTTGCGGCACGCGATCCAGTGCACCGCGCACCGCGACAGCCCCCAGTTCATCGGGCCTCGTCGCGCGCAGCGCTCCTCGCGGAGCCTTGCCCACAGCGGTCCGCACCGCGCTCACGATTACGGCTTCTCTCATATTTGTGTCCTGAACAGTGACTAATTCCTCAGAGGCTTTCCCGTCTTCAATGTGTGTGCAATCCGCTCCTGCGTCTTCCGCTGCCCGCACAGCGAGAGGAAATGCTCGCGCTCGAGATCCAGCAGGTACTGCTCGCTGACAGAGGTTCCGGGCGTGATGTTGCCGCCGCACAGCACTTCGGCGAGATGGGACGCCACCGTCACGTCGTGATCCGATGCATACTCGCCCTGGCGCAGCATGTAAATCCCCAGCCGCAGGGCGGCCAGCACGCTTTCTCCCGGCGCCGGAATGTCTGTGATCGGCAGGGGTGGCCGAAATCCAGACTCGGCCAGCGCTATTGCCCGTTCCTTCGCATCGTGCAGCACGCGATCGCGATTCATCGTGATGCCATCCGACGGCCGCAACATCCGCAGCTCCCGGGCCTCATACGCAGACGTCGAGACTTTCGCCAGCGCTATATTTTCGAAAATCGTTCGCATCACGTGATGCAGTTCCACCGAATCGCTCCGCGAAGCAGCCGGGGCTGCGCCCACCGCAAACTCAATCGCACGCAACGTCATCTCCTTGCATCCGCCGCCAGCCGGAATCAACCCCACACCCGTCTCCACCAGCCCCATGTACAGCTCCAGATGCGGCTGCCGCGCCGTGCCATGGAGCGTTACTTCAGCACCGCCGCCAAGAGCCAGACCAAACGGTGCCACTACCACCGGACACGGGCAGAACTTGATGGCCTGCGTCATCTCCTGGAACGCCTTGATATAAAGGTCGATCTCGTCCCACTCCTCATCCTGCGCTGCCAGCAGCAGCTGCACCAGGTTTGCGCCTGCTGAAAAATTCGTCGCGTCGTTCGTTATCACGAAACCGCGAAAGTTCCGCACCTTATCGCTCTCTGGCCGCAGCGTCTGGCGCACGAAACTCACAATGTCCCCGCCCAGCGCATTCATCTTGGTGTGGAACTCGATGCATCCGATGCCATCGCCCACATCAATCAGCGACGCGCCGGGATTCGCCGCAACCACCCCTCCAGAACGCTTCGCCCTCGCCAGAGTCACTACCGCCGACGGCGCTTCCACCGGCACATAATCGCCGGACCGCGCATCGAAATACTCTGCGCCCCCGTTCCGATACCAGCTCGGCCCACCCGCTGCGAGCAGCTTTTCCAGCGCTGGAGCCAGCGTTCTTCCCTGGGCGCGCATCTTCGCGGCTGTCTCTGCTACGCCCGCCGCATCCCACATCTCAAATGGTCCCAGCTCCCAGTTGAAGCCGGTCCGCATCGCGCGATCAATGTCCGCAACACTGTCGCTGATCTCCCCGATGCGGTTCGCCGCGTAGAGCCAAAGGTCCGGCAGGATCGCCCAATAAAAAGCCGCCGCCTTGTCCTTCTCCGGATTCGCAGCCAGCAGCGAGCGAATCCGCTCCGGCAGCGACTCGATATTCTTCGCAAGGTCCAGCGCTGGAATCTTCGCTTTCTGCGCCGGACGATAATCGAGGGTCGTCACATCCAGCACCAGCCGGTCGTCTCCCGAGCCGCTGGCGCTTCCCTCCCCGCCCTTCTGCTTCTTGTAGAAGCCCTGACCTGTCTTGTCGCCGAACCATTTCCTCTCCAGCATCTGCTCCAGAAATGCCGGCATCTGGACGTCCCCGCGCTCGTCTTTTGCGTTCGTTGCGAAGTTGCGAACCACGCTGCCCAGCACGTCGAGGCCAACCATGTCCGCCAGCCGAAATGTCCCTGTTCGTGGCCAGCCCAGTGGCTTGCCCGTCAGCGCGTCGACCTCTTCGATCGTCAGTCCCTGCTCCTGCATTACGTGAATCGTGTTCAGCATCGCAAATGCGCCAATGCGATTCGCGATGAAGTTTGGCCGGTCTTTGGCCGGAACCACTGTCTTCCCGAGATAGATTTCAGCGAATTGCGCCACTGTAGCCACGGCCGCCGGATCGGCCTCCGGCGTCGCAATAATCTCCACCAACTGCATATACCGCGGCGGATTGAAGAAGTGCGTTCCGAACCACCGCCGACGCAGATCTTCAGGTAAAGCCTTTGCAATGTCTCCAACCGGCAGCCCGCTCGTGTTGGTTGTCAGAATCGCATCCGCTCGCAGATGTGGCGCCACCCGCGCAAGCAGCCCGTGCTTGATCTCCAGATTTTCTGCGACCGCCTCGATCACCCAGTCGCAGTCTTTCAGTTTTGCGAGGTCGTCATCGAAATTTCCCACCGTGATCCGTCGCGCGAACTCCGGGCTGGCTAGCGCCGCCGGTTTTGCCTTCTTCAGCGCTTCCACCGCCTGGCTGGCGAGCCTGTTCGGATCGCCAGGCTGCGCCATATCCAGCAGCAGGGCGGGGAAGCCGGCATTGGCAATCTGCGCGGCGATGCGCGACCCCATCGTGCCCGCACCGAGAACCGCGATACGGCGAATGGGAAAACTAATCGTCTTTGATGGCACGGCGCCGGCAGGCTCAGCGACAGACAAGACCTTCATACGTTGATTCTCTCAGAGGCCGAAATCCTCAAATGGGCAACCCAACACGCTATCCGATTTGACGTCACTTAGTCCGCCCTCGCGTGCATCGCATTCCTGAGTCCGGCTCGTCTAACGCAACTTTCCTGCTTCGCCCTCGAGTACCACGTCGGATAACACCGCGGTGTCCACAGTGGTTGGCAAATGCGAGCAGAATCCAATCCCCACATAGAACGGCGCATCGAGATGAAGCTCAGTCGGCGGCCCGAACTGGTGCATCGGCTCGCCTTCGAGGCTCACGTACAGCGCAAATGCATCGCCGCGCTTCTCGATTCCGATACGCTTCGCCATTACCGTCACCAGGCTGTCGGGGCTCGCGCCTGCCGGCCGCCCGCGCCCGCCTATGCGATACTCCATGTCCTTGATGCGAACGTCCTCCTGCGGACGCTCGGCCAGCTGGATCATCCCTGCCCCATGCAGTGCCACAACCACTTCCTTCGCATCGTCATTCAGACTCTGCCGGATCACGAGCACCGCCTTGCGATCGCCGTAGCCGTGGGGATCAGGAAACGCGATGTCCGCCGCCAGCGACACATCGCCTGTCATCTTCCTCCACAGATACCGGAACTCATCGCGCGTGTACCAGACGTTGTAACCGGCGGAATAGATCGTGTAGGCGCCAGTCGCCGGATCATAGCTCGCGCTCCCGGGAACCAGCGCGCTGCCGATATCCGACTCCCCCTCGAAGATCCCGATCGGAGTATCGAAATTCGTGCTGGGCCGATGAAAGTCCGGTGGAGGCGCGACCTGCTGGTGCGTTGCCGATCCCGGCTGCGCCCACTCGGGCACTTGGGGAGCCGACGGCGTCTGTGGGTTCTGTGCCCAACCAGCAACCGCCGCCAAACCCATCAACGCCACCGACCAACCCGCGCGCACAGCCAATCCGCTCATCGGCTTCTTTCCTCGGATCGGATTGTAGCTTGCGGGTCGGTTTACGTTTTACAATCGCGTGACTTTCACCGGCCCGTACCCCGCGTCCAACTCTCGTGACCTCTCTCGCGCTTACCCTGCCAGTCGCCCTGCTGCTGGGTCTCCTTGCCCTGCCCGCTTCGTCGCAACGCGACCCACGCGGGCACTACACCGCCTCCATTGCAGGCCAGCCAATTTGTACGCTTCAGATTCACATTACCGGGTTTCGCAACAATAAGGGCACTGCCGGTGGCCTGGTGTTCAACTCATTTGTCGGGTGGCCCGATGACCGCAGCAAGGCCATCGTCCAGGGTGGCTTCCCTATCGCGGCCAGCCAGGCGACGCAAACCTTCCAGGTTCCGCCCGGGAGATATGCCGTCGTGGTCATTCACGACGAGAACTCCAACATGAAGCTCGACCGCAATTTCTTTGGTATTCCCAAAGAGGGCTTCGGCTTCTCCAACAATCCGCGCGTCATCTTTTCCGCGCCGTCGTTTCAGGCCGCAGAGATGCCGGTCGCGTGCCCATCCACGCAGATCGAAATCAGACTGATCTATAAGTGAGGGATTCAGACAGCCCATCGGAGTCTCAGGAACAGCACAGCCGCGCCCGCTCCCAGATGACTACGGTAATCCGCTTTCAGCGGGCTGTTCTACGCCGCGGTTCCGCCAGCACCGGCAGAAGGCGCTGGCGCTTCCGCCGCTTTCCCGCTGGGGTTCACCAGATCACGTAGCTCTTTGCTGGGCTTGAAATACGGGACCTTCTTTGCGGGGACCTCAACCTTGGTGCCGGTTTTGGGATTGCGCCCAATGCGTGGCTTGCGTTGCCGGATGCGGAAGCTCCCGAATCCGCGGATCTCGATTTTGTCGCCGGAGCGCAGCGCTCCAATGACCGAGTCAAAAATAGTCTCGACAATGGTTTCACTGTCGCGGCGTGTCAGGTCGCCCAGTTTCGTCACTTCCTCAACAAGGTCGGCTTTCGTCATGGTGGGGTGGCTCCGAGTTGGTTGGCCCTCTGTTAACCATAGTAGATGCAATCTGTTGACCTTGCAAAGGCTTGAATTTCGGCGATTTTATCGGCACCGGAATCGCCGGCCGGCCCACTTCCCCGCGAAATCTCCATGCACCACCCTGTCTGGGCCGCCCACGCAGGCAGTTATCGCCACAGGAAGTAGAACCCAGGCCGCCGTTCCAGCAGCTTCGTGGGCTGGTGCACCAGATCGTCGGCGTTTGAAATCAGGTCCCAGAATGTCTTGTGCCGGACCTCCGGCTTCACCACGCTCGGCTCGCCCGAAATCCCTACCGACTTCGCCGTCTCCAGCAGCGCGTCGCGAAACCCGCCTTCTTTGTCGATCAGGTGCATCGGCAAGGCCTGTTCGCCGGTCCAAACCTGACCGGTGGCAATCGCCTTTACCTGATCCTCCGGCAGTCCGCGCCCCTTTGCCACGTCCCCCACGAACTGCCCGTACATGTTATCCACCAGCCCCTGGAAATAAACGCGCTCTTCGGGCGTCATCGCATGCGTCGGATCTCCGGCATCTTTCAATGCGCCGGCATGGATCACCTCCGGCTTCATCTTCGCCCAGGTCAGCAGATCGCCGTAGTTGGTCCACTCCATGATCACGCCAATCGAACCCACCACGCTGGCGTCATTGGCATAGATCTTTCCCGCCCCCGATGCGATGTAGTACGCGCCGCTCGCGCCCACACTCTCGATCGATGCGACAATCGGCTTTCTCTTTGCGTTCCTGATCTTCAAAACTTCGTGATAAATCTCCTGCGAAGGCGCCGCGGCACCTCCCGGCGAGTTGATATGCAGAATGATGGCCTTGATCGAGCTGTCCTGGTCGTATTTGCGCAGCTGGTCGACCGTAGCATCTGCCGAGAGAATCTCTCCGTCGATGTCCACCACCCCGATGTTGTCGTCGCCGAATGAGGCGATGCCGTCGTCTTCGCCTCCCATCGACCGGGCTGCCGTGTAGATGAGCGCCGACGCCACGACCAACAACCCCAGCAGCAGACATCCCCCGACCAGGAACCACGGCCAGATCCTCCTGCGTCGGGGCGCCGGTGGGCCCGGAGGCGGAGGATACCCGTTCTGGGGTGCTGAATAACCGCCGGCAGAGGCTTGCGGAGCGTTAGGATCGGGCGTAAGTGACTCTTCCATAAGGGCGAGTGTAGCACCGGGCCTTAAGGTGAGTGCTGGCTGCAGGCACAAAAAGCAGGTATGATTAAGAGCGGGTTCCCCTTACAGTTGCAGTCTTTTGCGACCCGGTGTTCTCTTTTGGGTCTAAACAGTAGCGGCTTTTGAAACGATTCGAGCAAAACGTGGACCCTCAATACAGCATCGTGATTCCGGCCTACAACGAGAGCGCGCGCATCGGCCCCGCGCTCACTGAGGTTCTGCATACGCTCGATGAAAAAGCCTGGAACGCTGAAGTGCTCGTCGTCAATGACGGCTCGACGGATTCGACCGCTGCCATCGTTGAATCCTTTGCCGTCAAAGACCATCGTGTTCGCCTGCTCCAGAACGGCACCAATCGCGGCAAGGGCTTCAGCGTCCGCAATGGCATTCTGCATGCGACTGGCAACATTGTCATGTTCACCGACGCCGACCTCTCTTCGCCGATGCCCGAGGCCGAGCGCTTGTTTGATGCGATCCGCGATGGGGCCGATGTCGCCATCGGCTCGCGCTGGCTCGAGGTCAGCCGCCAGACCATCCATCAACCGCTCTATCGGCAGTTCTTCGGCCGCTGCTTCAATGTGGTTACGCGCATGATCATGCGCCTGCCCTTTGCGGATACGCAGTGTGGCTTCAAGGCCTTCCGCCGCTCCGCCGCGCAAACCATCTTCCAGCTGCAGCGCATTGAGCGATGGGGATTCGATCCCGAGATCCTCTTCATCGCGCTGAAGCGTGGTTACAACATCAAAGAGGTTCCGGTCACCTGGGGCCACGATGAGCGCTCCCGCATTAGCTACCTGCGCGACGGCATCAAGATGCTGGAGGAGTTGATCTACGTGCGCTGGAACTCGCTGGTCGGCGTCTACGATCGTAAAGTTACCGACTTCGCGCCAGAACGCGGCTAGCTGTCGGGCTTCCTTTTCTTTCCCACCAAGCCAGATTGCATCCTGATAACACCCTCACTGCGCCGTCTTCAGCATCTGCTCCGCATGTCGCAGCGACGTTTCGGTCACAGTCGCGCCGCTGATCATCCGCGCGATCTCCTCGGCGCGCTCCTGCGATGTCAGCAGCCGGATCGAAGTTTGTGTGCGCTTCTGTTTTTCCTGCTTCTCAATCAGAAAATGCTGATCGGCGAAAGCCGCGATTTGGGGCAGATGTGTCACACACAACACCTGCTGCGCCTTCGACAATGTTTTCAGCTTCTGTCCAACCGCCTCGGCCGCTCGTCCGCCAATCCCAATGTCGATTTCATCGAAGACCAGCGTCCTCGGCGCCTGCACTTTGCGCGCCCGCGACCGGTTCGCTCCCTCTTCCACGCTTACCTTCAGAGCCAGCAGGACGCGCGACATTTCGCCGCCGGAAGCAATCTGATCCAACGGCTGCAGCGGCTCTCCGGGATTCGTCGCGATCCGGCACTCCACATCGTCCCATCCATGCGCCGTCCACGCCGCCGGCTCCGCATTTGCCGTCACCGCGATGGAGAACTTTGCCTTCATCGCCAGGTCGTTGATCTGCGACTCCGCCATTTTCTCCAGTTTTTTCGCCGCAGCCACCCTCTCCTGCGTCAGCGATCCAGCCACGGCCTTGTAAGCCTCGGCAGCCTTGCCCAAATCTGCCCTTAGCCCCTTCAAAATCTCATCGCGATTCTCAATTTCTGCCAGTTTCCGCGCCGCCTCTTCGCCGAACGCAATCACCTCGCTCAGCGTCGACCCATATTTCCGCTTCAGCCGATCCAGAAGCGCCAGCCGGTCCTCAATCTCCGCCAGCCGCTCGGGCGAGGCATCAATCCGCTCGGCGTAATCCCGGACCGTCGCACTCACATCCTGCACTACCGCCCGCGCCGTCGCAATCTGCTGCACTGCCTCGGCAAACTGCCCGTCGTAGCGCGCCAACTCCTCCAGATGCTTCTGCGCTGCCAGCAGCGAGGCCTCGGCGGATCCATCGTTCTCGTACAGCACCTCGCTTACTGCCGTCGCTGCCGCGTGCAGCTTCTCTGAGTTCTGCAGAACGCGCTTTTCTGTCGCGAGCGCCTCGTCCTCTCCGGCCTCTGGCACCGCCGACTGAATCTCGCGCGCCTGGAAAGTCCACAGGTCGGCCAGCCGCAGCCGGTCCTGCTCGTCGTGCTCCAGTTCGGTCAGGCGATCCTGAATCTCCCGCCAGCGTGAGAAAGCCTCCGCAGCCGCATCGAGCGCAATCCCGCCAAAACGATCCAGCAGTCCACGCTGCTGCGCGCCGTCGAACCCCGAGAGGGTCTCGCTCTGCGCATGGACCAGCGCCAGCTCCGGAGCCAGCGCGCGCAGCACGGCCACGGTCGCCGGTTGGTTGTTGACGTAGACGCGCCCCTTCCCGTCGGCTGCAATCTCGCGCCGCAGGATCACTTCATCCGCATCCACGTCGATTCCATTGGCTTCGAGAATCAGCTCCGCGCCGGCCGTCGACTCGAAGACACAGGCCAGCACCGCCCGATCCGCCCCGTGCCGGATCACTCCAGTCGAAGCCTTCTGCCCCATCAGCAGCGCCAGCGCATCCACCAGGATTGACTTGCCCGCGCCCGTTTCGCCCGTAAGCAGATTGAGCCCCGGACCGAAACCCGCAATGGCATGGTCGATGACGGCGTAGTTTTCGGCTCGCAGTTCGAGCAGCATGGGAGTACAGGGTACAGCGTACGGGGTGCAGGGTGAAGAGCCAGAGCTTTTGAAGAGGGCGCGGGTTGCCGTTTTGGGGTGGCGACGGTCTAATGCTGGTTATGCAGGAACCGATTCGTGTGGGTGTAGTTGGATTTGGTTTAGCGGGGAGAGTTTTTCACACCGCCATACTCTCGGCGACGCCAGGGCTGGAACTGGTGTGCGTGGTGGAGCGCAGCGGAGATGATGCGGCCAGGGCGTATCCGCGGATCAAGGTGGCGCGGAGCGTCGAGGAGTTGCTCGGCGACGTGGGCATCCAGCTGGTAGTGATCGCGACGCCGAGCTATTCGCATTATGAGCTGGCGAAGCAGTGCTTGCGGGAGCAGCGGCATGTGGTGGTGGACAAGCCGTTCACGTTGAAGTCGGAAGAAGCGGCCGATCTGATCCGGTTGGCGCGGGAGCGGAAGCTGGTGCTGGCGCCGTTTCAGAATCGGCGGTGGGATGGGGATTACCGGACCGTGCAGCAGGTGGTTGCGAGCGGTGAACTGGGGCGCCTGGTGACCTATGAATCGCACTTCGATCGCTTCCGGCCGCAGCCGCGGCGCGATGTGTGGCGGGAAAGCGGAGGAGCGGGGAGCGGAGTTTTGTTCGATCTGGGTCCGCACCTGATCGATCAGGCGATGGGCTTGTTTGGGGCGCCGGCGAATGTCTGGGCTGACGTGCGGATCGATCGCGAAAATGGGGCGGCGGACGATGCCTTCGATCTGCGGCTGGAGTACACGGCGGGGCGCAGGCTGACGGTGTTGCTGCGGTCGACGCTGACGGCGTGCATTCCCGGACCGAGATTTCTATTGCATGGGGTGCAGGGGAGCTATATCAAGTGGGGGCTCGATCCACAGGAAGATCAGCTGAAAGCGGGGATGGGCTACGATTCACCGGAGCTGGGCATGGAGCCGGAGAGCCGATGGGGCGAGATAAGATCCCTGGAAGGATCGAGGAAGGTACCTACGTTGCGGGGGGATTATCGGGGATTCTATGAGAACGTGCGCGACGCGGTGGAGGGGAAGGCAGAGCTGGCAGTAAAGCCGGAGCAGGTGTGGCGGACGACCCGGCTGATCGAACTGGCACGGGAGAGCAGCGGGCAGGGGCGGCGGGTGAAGGTGGATTTCAGCGGGCAGCCGTAGCGTCCGGCAACGAGCCTGGCGCTGAGTGTTCCCCTCTCGAACGGTGATTCCAGCGCACATCGGGCCTGGCTATTCGTTCCGCAGCACCGCCATCGGATCCACTTCCGCCGCCCGCCGCGCCGGGATGAGCGCCGCCAGCAGCGCGGCCACCAGCAGCAGACCGATGCTGCCGGCAATCGCTGCCGGATCCGCCGCGCTCGTCTCATAAAGCAGACTCTGCACGTAGCGCGTCGCCGCAAACGCCAGCGCCAATCCCGCCACGATGCCTCCGGCCACCGGCAACGCGGCCTGCCGCGCCACCAGCCGCATCAGGGTTGGCTTATCGCAGCCCAGCGCCATGCGAATCCCGAATTCCTGCTGGCGCAGCGACACCGAATACGCCAGCACTCCATAAATGCCCAGCAGCGCCAACAGAAGCGCGGCACCGCCGAAGCTCGAAAGCAGCAGCGTCTGAAAGCGTTCTGTAGCCACCGAATCCGCTACCTGCTGGTCCAGCGACTTTAGCACCGGAATCGCTACCTGCGGATCGACGCTCCAGATCGCTCGCCGGATCGACGGCGCCAGCCCCGCCAGCGACTGCGGGCTGCGCACCAGGAACGTAATCCGCCACCACGGGTTTTGCCAATAGGGGATATAGACCATGCTCGACGTGGTCTTCAGGTCATTGACCCGCGCATCGGCCAGGACGCCTACTACCGTGAATTTCGTGCTGTTATTGCCCGCGAAGGCAAAGGTGCGCCCAACCGGATTCTCATCGCCAAAGATCCTGCGCGCCGCCCGTTCCGACAAAAGCGCATTCGTTGGATGATTTTTATCCTCCGCAGTCAGATCGCGCCCTGCGATCACCGGAATCCGCAGCGTGCTCGCATAGCTCGGGCTCACCCACCGCACATTCGCCGTGGGCATCTCTGCCTCGGGTACAGGGTGGTCCGGCCGCGTCACAGCATTGATCCACACATCGCCCGCCATCAGCAGTTCGCTGGTCGTCGCCACCGACTGCACTCCGGGGATCTGCGCCAGCGCCGCCAGCGTGCGATCCACAAACGCTGCCCGCACCTCGTCCGAGTGGGGTACGCTGTCGCCATACTGAGGGGCGTAAAGGTACGCCCGCGCCATCGTTACGTGGCTCGCGTCGAAGTCCCGGTTCTGGTTCACCATCTGCGAGAAGCTCCGAACCAGCAGTCCCGTGACGATCAGCAGCGCCACCGTACAGGCTACTTCCGCAGCCACCAGAACGTGCCGCGTCCGCCGGCTCTCCCGTCCGCTCGAAACCCGCCCGGTGCTGCTCTGCAAGGCCGCCTGCGGATCGACATGCATCGAGCGCAGAGCCGGCAGCAATCCAAAGAACAACGCCGTCAGAATCGACAACCCGGCAGCCGCCAGCAATACCGGCAACGAGACGCTAATCGAGTCGACCCTGGCCAGCGTCCTGGGCGCCACGGCCACCAGAAACCGCACGCCGCCAAAAGCCAGCAGAATTCCCAGTGCCCCGCCGATCGCCGCCAGAATGAGACTATCGGCCAGCGCAGACCACACCAGCCGGTCCCGGCTCGCTCCGAGCGCCGCGCGCACCGCCAGCTCGCGCTCTCGCGAAACCGCCCGCGCCAGCTGCAGATTGGCCAGGTTCACACAGCCGATCAGCAATACCCCGCCCACCGCCGCCAGCAGGAGCCACAGCGCTGTGCTCACCTGTCCCGTCACATCGGCCAGCAACGGCTGCACTGCGATGATCGACGGCCACTCCAGTTTTTTCTCCTGGTTGAAGCCCGACTGGATCGTGTTCAGTTCGCTCCGTGCCTGCTCCAGCGTGACCCCCGTACGCATACGCCCCAGCGCCAGAAAATCGTAATCACCGCTGTCACTCATTTTGTTTGCATCGAGCACCATCGGCCGCAGAATCTCAAAATCATCCGCCGCGTTCTGCGGCTCCGTCGGGAACGCGACCACTCTGGGGAAAGAGAACGACTGCGGCAGGATGCCCACGACCGTCTCCGGTTTGCCACCGTCGCGCAGCGTCTGTCCAATCGCCCGCGGATCGCCATGGAAATACCGTTGCCACGCGCTCCACGACAGGATCACCACATGCTGGTGCCCCGCGGTCGCCTCCGTCGGAAGAAAATTCCGGCCCAGCATCGGATGCGCGCCCAGAACATCCAGGAAATTCGGTTCCACCTCAATCCCGCCCACCATCTCCGGATGATCGGTGCCCGACGAAATGCTGAACTCCCCGTTCTGAAAGATCGCCATCCCGGAGAACGTTTTTGCGTTTTCCTGCCACAGCAGGAAATGCTTCTCGTTATCCGTCGCCGCAACCGGACTAAGCGCCGGAATCAGTTCCCGGATCGTCACCAGCCGTCCGGCATCCGGAAACGAGAACGGCTTCAGCAGCACCGAATCCACGACGCTGAAAATCGATGTGACCGCGCCAATGCCGAGCGCCAGCGTCAGGATGGCTGTAATCGCGAATCCCGGCGACTTGCGGAGGGTACGGGCGCTGAAGCACAAATCCTGGAGAAAGCTTTGCATGAAGGCCTCGAGGGGTATCAGAGAGTATGCAGCAAATCATCTTCCACGCGCCGATCCCCCGCAAGGGCTTTATTCACGGGTATACAGAACCTGCAGCCGCGCCTGCCCGCTGGCTCTTTGTCCGCGTTCGAACAGGGGTGTTCGCGTCCGAACATGCCAACCAAGACTGTGCCTGGGTTCCGCCACCTGTTACCTGTCACTGTGTCCCGCATCAGGGCTGAAACACCAGCCTTGCCTCTTCCTCTGAGTCCCAAAGCTTCTCCACGTCCTTCAGCGGCGCAGTCTTCAGCGCAATCTCAAACGGCCGCTTCGCCGCCTCCTGCAAAATTCCTCGCAGCGATTCAAAAATCTTTTCCATCGAGACGCTGCCAAACCCGCTGCCCACCATCTCCAGCCCCGTGCTGCGCAGGATCTGCGCGTGCAGCGTGATCGTCGGCCCCGCTATATTGCCGATCTGCACATACCTGAGCCGCCAGGTTTTGTGATCCAGCCCCTTTTGCGCGATCGCCATCAGTAGCGCCTCAGCGGGCGAGCCCCACACATAATCCAGCACCACGTCTGTCTTCTCTCCGGTAATCTCCTCCCTCAACGCGGCAATCAGCGCATCCCGATCCTGCTTTAGCGAGATGGCCGCATCCGCTCCCAGTTGCAGAGTCTCTTCCAGAGCCTCAGGGTCGCGCCCGGCTGCAACCACGCGCCTCGCACCCATTCGCCTGGCAATCTGCACCGCCATTTTTCCCGCCGATCCCGTTGCTCCAAGGATCAGCACGCTTTCCCCAGCCACAAAGTGCGCGCGATGCTGCAACGCGCCCCACGACGACATCCCGGGGTTCATCATCGCCGCCACCGTCGCGTCGTCCAGCCCCTCCGGAATCGGCGTGCATAGCGCGGGCCGGCTCACCGATAGCTCCGCAAATGACCCATATGGCGGCCGCGATGGGCCAAATACTACGCGGGTCCCGTCTGGCAGCCGCCCCACACCGTCCACTCCTGGAATCAGCGGAAGCTTCCCCGTGCTTCCGTAGTGAGCGCCCCTCGCCAGAGCCTTCACAATCGGGTGGAGCCCCGCGGCCGTCACCTTCACCAGCACCTCGCCATCGCCGGCAACCGGATCGTCGAACGTCGCATAGTGCGGCGGCTTCTCGTACGACTCCACAACGGCAGCGTTCATCGCAAACCCTCCCCGATATCTCCCAACTGATTCGACTACGGTCCCAAAAAATACACGCTACCGCATGATATGGTTCTCCCGTAAATCACGACCGGGAAGGGAACCGCCGTGGATGCAAAATCCGCAGCCCGTGAACGTTTTGACTCCAGCCGCGACTCGCTCATCGGCCTCAGCCATCGCATTCATGCTCACCCCGAGCTCGGCTTTGAGGAAGAACAATCCTCTGCCTGGCTCTGTGAATCGCTGGACGCTGCCGGTTTCTCCGTCGAAAGAGGCATCTGCGATCTGCCCACCGCCTTTCGCGCAAGTGCCGGCTCCGGCCCGCTCCACATCGGCATTTGCGCTGAGTACGACTCGCTTCCCGGCATCGGCCACGCCTGCGGCCACAACATCATCGCCGCCTCGGCCGTCGGCGCGGCGCTCGCAGCCGCCAAAGTCGCGGACGAAGTTGGCCTCACCGTCACCGTCATCGGTACGCCCGCAGAAGAAATCGGCAATGCCAGCGGCAAAATTCTCCTCCTCGAGCGCGGCGGCTTCGATGGCATCCGCGCCTCCATGATGGTTCACCCCGCGCCCTTCGACGTGGTTAAGGCAAAAATTATCGCCGCCTCGATGTTCGAGGTCCACTGCACCGGCAAAGAGTCGCACGCCTCCGCCTTTCCGGAGCTTGGCATCAATGCCGCTGATGCGCTCACTATCGCGCAGACCGCCATCGGTCTTCTGCGGCAGCACATCCGCTCCACCGATCGCATTCACGGCATCGTCACCGAAGGCGGCGTCGCGCCCAATGTTGTCCCCGCGCACACCTCCGCCCGCTACATCGTCCGCTCCGAAACGCTCGATCAGCTCGACGAGCTTCGCCCGAAGGTCTACCGCTGCTTTGAAGCCGGAGGCCTCGCCACCGGCGCAAAAGTCGAAATCCGCGGTGGAGACAAACCTTACGCCGAGATGCATCACGACCTCGATATGGCCGCCTTCTACCGCGCCAACTCTGAAGCCCTCGGCCGCACCTTCCCCAACCTCGGCGAGTGGGAGACGCGTCCCACCGGCTCCACGGATATGGGCAACGTCTCGCGTGCGATGCCGTCGATTCATCCCATGATCGGCATCAACTCGCTGCCCGCCGTGAATCATCAGCCGGAATTTACCGCCCACTGCGTCACTGCCGACGCCGACAGAGCCCTCATCGATGGCGCGCTCGCCATGGCCTGGACCTGCATCGACCTCGCGGCCAACACCGCAGTTCGCGACCGCCTTATCGCTGCGCGATCCTGATGCTCCCCCAACTTACCGATCCCAATCCGATGCTGCTCCGCAACCATTCGCTGCACCATTGCCGCCTCCCACCACTGTGGGAGTTGCGCCACTCCCGCCCCTGTGGTATCAAAGAATCAGTTCAAGTTTGCTCCCTTAAAGAGCGAGCCTGAATTTCATGCAGAGTGGCTGAGGGACGGGCCCTGTGACGCCACGACAACCGGCCTGAGCAATTCGGGACATCGGTGTCAACTCTCGCTCACCGCAGGGTGGGGAACATGAGATTCGGGGTGCAGGCAGTTCGCATCTCGCGCAATCCCAGGTAGTGCAGCAGTAAGCAAGTACGTCGTCACGCGTGCCCGTATCTGTTTTCCGACGCCGCTCTCTAAACGAGGGCTGCCATGGCTGCTGCTTACGAATTGCGATGTCGGGAATGCGGAAAGCGTTATGACAACGCTCCGCTCTCCATCTGTGACGAGTGCTTTTCTCCGCTGGAAATCGCCGTCGATCTGGATCAGGCGCGCCGCACGGTAACGCGTGCGTCGATCGCCGAGGGTCCATCGAGCATGTGGCGCTACCAGGGGCTTCTGCCCGTCCCCGACGACTACGTTCCCGCCACCCCTGCCGGCTGGACGCCGCTTCTCCGCGCACCGCGCTTCGCCGAGCGTGTCGGCGCCACGAATCTCTGGATCAAGAACGACGCCGTCTGCCTGCCGACCCTCAGCTTTAAGGATCGCGTCGTTGCCGTAGCTCTCGCCAATGCACAGACCTTCGGCTTCGACACGGTTGGCTGCTCGTCCACCGGCAACCTGGCCAACGCCGTTGCCGCTCAAGCCGCGCGCCTCGGGCTCAAAACGTACATCCTCGTCCCCTCCGACCTCGAGGCGGCCAAGATTCTCAACACCCAGGTCTACGGCGCAACGCTGGTCCGCATCGATGGCAACTACGACCACGTCAACCGCCTCTGCTCGCAGATTGCTGACCGCTACAACTGGGGCTTCGTCAACGTCAATCTCCGTCCGTATTACGCTGAGGGCTCCAAGACCGTCGGCTTCGAAATCGCCGAGCAACTCGGCTGGCGTCTCCCCGACAACGTCGTCGTCCCCATGGCCGGCGGCTCGCTGATCACCAAAATCCGCAAAGGCTTCCGCGAACTCGTTGCTCTCGGCCTCGTCGAAGACAAGCCGGTCCGCTTCTTCGGTGCGCAGGCCACCGGGTGCTCGCCCATCTCGACCGCCGTCAAAACTGGCGCGGATCACATCGAGCCGCAGCGCCCGGCCACCATTGCCCGCTCGCTGGCCATCGGCAATCCCGCTGACGGCATCTACGCTGCGCGTGCCATTCGCGAGACTGGCGGCTGGGCCGAGGACGTCTCCGACGTCGAGATCGTCTCCGCCATCCAGGAACTGGCCGAGACCGAAGGCATCTTCACTGAAACTGCCGGCGGCGTCACCAGCGCCGTCACCGCGCGCCTTTACGCCCATGGCCGCATTCAGCCGGACGAGCTCACCGTCACCTGCATTACCGGCAACGGCCTCAAGACCACCGACGTGCTCCATGGAGCCTACGAGCAGCACGCCGCGATCCGCCCCCGCCTCGGCGACTTCGAGGAGTATCTCGCCGAGCGCAGCGAAGAACACGCACTCGAACTCGGAGGAGCTTATGTCGGTTAGAGTCCTGTTGCCGAACGCATTTCAGAAACACACCAACGGCGCGCGCGAAATTCAGTCCAGCGCCGGCAATCTCCCCGCTCTCATCACCGAGATCGAGACGACCTTCCCCGCACTCAAATCTCATCTCCGCGATGACTCCGGTCAGATCCGCCGCTTCATCAACTTCTACGTCAACGAAGAAGACATCCGCTTCCTCGGCAACGAGAAGTACGCCTTCAAGGACGGCGACGAAGTTCTGGTCATCCCCTCCATCGCCGGCGGGTCCTGGCCGGACGGCTGCTCCGCGCAGGGCGAACCCGCTTCGCGTCCCTCGCGTGAAAGTCGCTGCTGCTCCTATTGCGGCCAGGAAGAATGCACCTGCGGCGACTGACCCCGTCCCCGCACGAAGGCTCGCGTTGCATTTCAAATCCGCCCAATGGTAGGCTCAAAACCGTGATGACGCTCCACAGGATCGGTTGTTGTTGCGCGTGCTCCAACGCGCCGGCGGCCGTCTGTACCTGTTGTTGAAGCATCGTCCCCGTTCCCGCCGGTAGTCGCCTCGGACTGAGCTAACCCAGCTCCCGCATCCGAACTAGAACCAGCGACATCTCACACCCGAAAGGATTCGTCCGATGCTGACTCCACGGCTGACCCCAAAGTTGACCCGAGGCACGCGAGCGAGCTTTCCCATCGTCGTCGCAGCCGCGCTCTTCGTGAGCGCTGCAGCCGCTCAGACTTCCGCCGCCGTCCCAGCTTCCGATGCTTCGCCTGCCGGTCTTTGGATCGGCGACGCTCAGGTCAATGACCACGCCGTTCCCTTCCGCCTCGAGGTTTCCGGCGCCGGCAATCAGGTCAGCGGCGCGCTCCTCAACGGCAAGGACAAATACCAGTCCTCCGACGGCAGTTACTCCGCGGGCCACCTCGTTCTCCACTTCGACTACTACGCCAACACCCTCGACGCCACGCTTCAGAACGGCGTTCTCACCGGCAGCTACGGTCGCGCCAACCGCACCGTTCCCATTAACGCGCAGCTCAATGGAAAGCTTCCTGCCGCCGATCCTAATCCGCCGCGTATCGGCGGCGTCTGGGACGTTGCCGTTGTCGACGGCGCCAAAGGCGAGCGCAACTGGAAGCTCGTCGTTCGCCAAAGCGGACCCACCGTCGACGCGGTCATCGAGCGCATCGATGGCGACACCGGCAACCTTTACGGCGTGTGGCACGATGGCGCTTACGCCGTCAGCCACTTCACCGCCGCCGGTCCCAGCTTCGTTGTCCTGCGCCCGCAGCCCGACGGCACGCTGCATCTTGAAACCTCAGCGCACGGTGGCGCAGTTCAAACCCTGACCGCCCATCGCGTGTCTCCGCTTCAGAACGCTTCTCTCGCAACCCTCGACGACCCGCTCCACCACACGTCGCTCAAGAACCCCGACGAGCCGCTCACCTTCCGCTTTCCGGATCTCAACGGCAAACTCGTCTCCAGCTCCGATCCTGAGTTCGCGCACAAAGTCGTGATCGTCGGCATCGGCGGCAGCTGGTGCCCCAACTGCCAGGATGAAGCGCCGTTTCTCGAACAGCTCTATCGCAAGTATCACGACCGCGGCCTCAACATCGTCGAGCTCAGCTTCGAAGACGATTCCCAGCTCCAGAACCCAGTCCGCCTTCGCGCCGTGATCCAGCGCTACGGCATAACCTACCCAGTCCTCCTGGCCGGAACCCGCGATCAGCTCAACGAGAAGTTTCCCCACGTCGCGAATCTCGACTGCTGGCCGACGACCTTCTTCGTCGGACGCGACGGACTCGTCAAGGCCATCCACACCGGCTACGCTGGCCCAGCCACCGACAAAGACAATCGCGCCCTTGAAAGCGAAATCACCCACCTGGTCGAGCGCCTCCTCGCCGGCAAAGAAGTCTCGCCCAATCCGTCGCGCGTGCAGGTCGCCCGCGCGCAGTAGACCTCACGCCGGCCGCTGGTCCGGGAGCTCGGCCCAAACAGGGGGAAACCGCTAGCCGTTTGCCGACTCGTCCGATGGATAGTCCTGGTTAAAGGGGAAAACCAGGTCCTCGACCGACGCAACGGCGTTGCCGTTCAGAGTCGCTGGGTGGAAGCGCCAGCCCTTGACCGTCTTCAGAACCAGATCGTCCAGAGAGTTGCCGAAGCCCTGAACCAGCGTCTCATCGGTCACATCTCCGAGGGAGCTGATGGTCACATGCACGATGATCTTCTTCTCAACAGCGGGAAGCAGCGAGCGATCGGTAACAGGGGGCCGCGGGAAATAAGTGGGAAAGGCCGGTTCGGCGTCGTCGGTTCCAGCGCCAGTTCCCAGGCTCTGCTGCTGTTGCGGTGTCGGATTACCGGATTGTGCCAGTCGGCTTTGTGCCGGCGGTTCCTCCGTGCGCTGCTGTCGCAACCGCATCGGGTTCTCGATCAGTGATGTTCTGGGAACCGGAACCGGCGCCGTCTTCGGTTGCCGCTTGCGAACTGCTGCTGCGGGCGAGGAATCGCTTACCCCGGTGTTGCCGCTCCAGTAAAGCGCCGCCGTGCAGCAGCGGCTCTCGCGGTAAATGGGTCGCACTTTTCCCCAGTGCAGCGTGAACAGAAACGCGATGCCAAAGATGGCTGCATGCGCAGCGAGCGACAGCAGAAGACCCGTTTGCCGTCGCTGCTCGATTCGCGCTGGGGAAAGGATCATGCGCCATCCGGGTGATTGGGGTTTAGACGGCCTGGTGGCTAATATGTTACTGGAAAAGCACTCGGGAGCCGAACCCAATGGCCTGGGCAGAAACCTTTCACTGCGACGTTTGCAACAAGGAAAAACGCGAGGAATCGGAAGACTGGTGGCTTGCCTGGACCGAGACGTTTTCGCCCGCGCAGGGCGAAGCGGACCAGCCGGTCATCAAGGTCACGCACTGGAACGGATTCCTGGCGCACTCGGCCGACATTCGCCACCTGTGCGGCGCGCGCTGCGTGCACACCATTACCGACCGCTGGATGATGGCGCGAGATTAACCGCTCAGTTCGCGTAGATGCGGACGTAATCCACCAGCATCGGCGACGGAAACACCGTTGTTGCATCCGGATTTCCCGGCCACGATCCGCCGACCGCCAGATTCAGGATGATGAACATCGGACCCTGATCGAAAGGCCAGGTTCCCGAAAAGTTACTCGTGTTGAAGGTCGCGTAAACATTCGTCGGGCTGTCGACGTAGAACTGGACCTGGCCTTTGCTCCAGATCATGCCGTAAGTGTGCCAGGCTGCCGCGGAAAATCCGCTGGGGTGATACATCTGGCTGCCGTTGACTTCAGCGCTGCGGCTCGCTCCGCCATGCACCGAACCGGCAATCCAGTCGTAGCCAGGAGCCGCAGCGCCAACATAAGGAGGCGGATTGGAGCCGTCGATGTGCTCCATGATGTCGGCTTCACCGCACGCCGGCCACGAAATGGTGGTGATGTTGTTTCCCAGCAGCCAGAACGCCGGCCACATGCCCTGCGATTCCGGCAACATCATCCGCGCCTCGATGCGGCCATACTGAAAGCTGAACAGTCCCTGCGATTTGAGTCGCGCGGAAGTATAGACATTTGCAGACGGGTTCATGGCTACGACGTGAAGATAGCCATCGGTTCCCACGTACGCACTCGGGTTCGACGGATTGCACGCGCCCGCGCTTGAGCCCCACGGACAATAGGTTTCCAGCTCATTGTTGCCACAACAGTTGGTTCCGGTGTCGTAGGCCCAGGTCGCTGCATTCGGCTGGGCGTTCGTGGTCCCTGGGTTCGCAAACTCATCGCTCCACACCAGCGTGCCGGAGGCGATACTTGGCGAAAACGTCTGCGTCGCCACTTTGCTGTTGAGGTAGCTCGGTGGTTCGGCGGCAATAACATTCAAGGTGACATTCGACGCCACCAGGAAGGGCGCGAAATACTGCGGCGAGGTTTCCGTAGGGGTGCTTCCGTCGGTCGTGTAATAGATGGTCGCGCCGGAAGTCGAGTCGCTGAGCGTGACAACGACAGCGCCGTTTCGCGCGGCAGCCGTGGTGATGGTCGGAGTCGCCGCACTTTGCGCAGGCGGAACGCTGTTGCCGCTTGTGCTTCCTCCGCTGCTGCAACCGGCAAAGACGCCGAGCGCAACTGCGATACCAACGGCATGGCGAGCCAGCGCCGCGGAAGAAGGTCTCGCTGAGCCTTTCACTCCCAACGTGTTTCCGGTTTCCATCGCGTCACCAATGTACTGCGCGCCATGACGGGCGAAAAGCGGAATCCGCCGCCATTCCGTGGCCCTTTGGTAAGCTGCTCCAATGCCGAGTCCGTTCCGCGGCCTTAGCTCGCGGCAGCGTCATGCCTTTACGGCGTGCTTTCTGGGATGGTCGCTCGATGCCTTCGACTATTTCATCCTGGTCTTTTGCGTTTCCGCCGTTGCCGTCGACTTCCACGTCGCGCGTTCTGAAGTGGTCGAAGCGCTCGCACTGACCCTGGCGTTCCGTCCCGTCGGCGCATTTCTTTTCGGCATGATGGCCGATCGCTTCGGCCGCCGGCCAACCCTTATGTTCAACATTGCCAGCTATTCGCTGCTCGAGTTGGCCTGCGCTTTTGCCGGATCGATGCATACGCTCCTGATACTGCGCGCCCTGTTCGGCATCGCCATGGGCGGCGAATGGGGCGTAGGCGCAGCGCTGGCCTTCGAAACTTTGCCCAGGGAGAATCGCGGATTCTTCTCAGGCCTTTTACAGGAGGGCTACGCAGTCGGCTATCTTGTGGCCGCGGCTGCCTACGCGCTGCTGTTTCCGTGGTTCTCGCACTTTACGTGGGCTGGCCATCCGTTCGGATGGCGTGGCATGTTTCTGGTCGGCGCGGCGCCGGCGCTGCTGGTTTTCTACATCGGCGGCAAAGTCGAGGAATCGCCGACCTGGAAGGAAGGCCGCTCGCTGGAAACCCGGACACTTCCAGAAATCGGCCTGCGTAAGGGTGTTCTGCAGTATGCCGGCACCTTCGTTTTTCTCGTCCTGCTTATGACCGGCTTCAACGCCTTCTCCCACGGCACACAGGACCTGTATCCGACGTTCTTACAGAAGGACCATGGCTTCTCCGCGCAACTTACCGGCGCCATCGCCATCCTCTACAACATCGGTGCGCTGGCCGGGGGCATGGTATTCGGCAGCTTTTCCGAGCGCATCGGGCGCAAACGGGCCATCATCCTGGCGACATTGCTCGCGCTTCCCATCATTCCGCTGTATGCGCTGTCGCACTCCGTCCTTTCGCTCGCCATTGGAGCGTTCGCGATGCAGTTCATGGTGCAGGGCGCGTGGGGCGTGGTTCCGGCATGGCTCAGCGAACTCTCGCCAGGGCCGGTGCGCGCCACGTTCCCGGGGCTTGCCTACCAGCTCGGCAACCTGATTTCGTCCCAGAACAACGTGATTCAGTCGAAAGCCGCTGAACATTTTGGCCGCGGATACGGCCCTGTTCTGGCGGTCACGGTGGCCATTGTGGCTGTTTATCTGACCGTCGTGGCGGCATTCGGGCGCGAGTCGCGTGGAACCGAGCTGACGGCGACCTGAGTTTACCGAGCCTGCTCCAGCCGCGCCGACAGCACCGCTTCGGCCGCCCGCAAATCTTCTTCTGTGTCGACGCCGATGGTGTCGCTCGGCGCGCCGGCAACGTGAATATTGATGCCGTTGTCGAGCAGCCGCAGCTGCTCCAGTCGCTCCACGCGCTCGATCCATGACGGCGGCAGCGAGGCAAATCGCTCCAGAGCCGCCTTGCGGTAGGCGTAAACGCCCAGATGCTTGCGATATCCTGCAAAGCCGCCATCGCGGTCGAAGGGGATCGTTGCCCGGGAGAAATAGAGCGCACGATCGTCGCTGGCAGTTACGACTTTGACCGCGTTCGGATTATTCACGTCGTGCGCCGGACAGCGCACCGCGAGCGTTGCCACCTGCACTTCGGGCCGTTCGAACAGCTCGAGCATCGGCGTGAAGTGTTCCGGCGTCAGCAGCGGCTCATCGCCCTGAATGTTCACGTAGATATCTGCCGGGATCGACTGCGCAACGGCGTAAACGCGGTCTGTGCCGCTGGCGCAATCGACGGGCGTGAAGACCGCGGGCAAACCGTGTGCCTGCGCGAACTGGATCACTTCGTCGGAGTCGGTCGCGATGAGGACCTGATCGAGCAGCGGGCACGCGCGAGCAGCGCGATAAACCCAGGCGATCATCGGTTCTCCGGCAATCTCGCGCAGCACCTTGCGGGGAAGCCGCGTGGAGCCGAGACGCGCGGGAATGACGGCAAGAACGTGGCCGAAGGTGGAAGGCAAACGGGGTCCTCCGCAGACAAGTGTATCTGCGGTAGATTACCCGAACGGTGGTTGCGTCGTGCGGGCCAGGAACGATAGTGTGATCGGTGGAGAAAGCATGGCTTCCGAAACCACCATCAACCCCAATCTGGAGTCGATTCTGCGCGAGCACCGGGTGTTTCCGCCACCCGAAGACTTCGCGCGCCAGGCCCACATCAAAAGCCTCGCCGAGTATCAGAAGATGTATGAGCGCTCGGTATGCGATCCGGAGGGATTCTGGGCCGATGCGGCCAGCGAACTGCACTGGTTTGCGCCCTGGAAAACAGTGCTCGAGTGGAATCTGCCGTGGGCGAAGTGGTTCGTGGGCGGCAAAATCAACCTCTGCTACAACTGCGTCGATCGCCATGTCGCCAGCGGACGCGCGGACAAGACCGCGATCCTGTGGGAAGGCGAACCTGGCGAAGTTCGGAAGCTGACATTCGGCGAACTGCATGCCGAAGTGCAACGTTTTGCGAATGTCCTGAAAGGCCTCGGAATCAAAAAGGGCGACCGCGTTGCGGTGTACATGGGCATGACGCCCGAGCTGGCCATCGCCATTCTGGCCTGTGCGCGCATTGGCGGCGTGCACTCGGTCATCTTTGGCGGGTTTGCCGCCAATGCCATTGTCGATCGCGTGAACGATTCCCAGTGTGTTGCGATCCTCACCCAGGATACTTCTTACCGGCGCGGCAACGAGGTGAAGCTCAAGGCCACCGTCGATGAAGCCGTTGGTCAGTGCCCGACGGTGAAGAACGTCGTGGTGTATCGACGTTCCGGCTCGCCCGTTGAAATGAAATCCGGCCGCGATCACTGGTGGCATGAACTGGTAGCTGCAGCAGAGAAAGAATGTCCCGCCGAAGAGCTGGATTCAGAAGATCCGCTTTACATCCTGTATACCTCGGGGACGACCGGCAAGCCCAAAGGCCTCGTGCATACAACTGGCGGCTACTCCGTGCAGACGTACCTGACCAGCAAGTACATCTTCGATCTGCGCGAGGACGACATTTACTGGTGCACGGCCGACATCGGCTGGGTGACCGGACACTCGTACGTGGTTTACGGCATTCTGCAGAACGGCGCGACCACTCTGATGTACGAAGGTGCGCCGAATCATCCGCAGCCGGACCGCTTCTGGAAGATCATCGACGACCATAAAGTGACGGTGTTCTACACGGCGCCGACGGCGATTCGCGCCTTCATCAAGTGGGGCGACGAATATCCTGCAAAGCACGACATGAGCAGTCTGCGTCTGCTGGGAACGGTCGGCGAGCCGATCAATCCCGAAGCGTGGATCTGGTATCGCGAGGTGATCGGTCACGGACGTTGCCCGATCGTCGACACCTGGTGGCAAACGGAAACCGGGGCCATCATGATTTCGCCTATTCCAGGCGCGGTTGCAGCGAAACCTGGTTCAGCTACGCGGCCGTTCTTCGGAATTGTGCCCGAGGTTGTTACAAAAGAAGGCCAGCCGGTTCCCGCGGGCCAGGGGGGCCTGCTGGTGATCCGGAGGCCGTGGCCCTCGATGGCGCGGACGATTTGGGGCGACCCGGATCGTTATGTGAAGACCTACTGGTCGGATATTCCAGGCTCGTACTTTACCGGCGACGGCGCGCGCATGGATGAAGACGGCTACTTCTGGCTGATGGGCCGCGTCGACGATGTGATCAACGTGAGCGGGCATCGCCTGGGAACGATGGAGGTGGAATCCGCTCTGGTGGCGCATCCCAAAGTGGCCGAAGCTGCTGTAGTTGGCCGTCCCGACGAGCTGAAAGGCCAGGCGATTTCAGCGTTTGTGACGCTCGAAGGAGGCTTTACCCCGACGAAGGAGACCAAGGACGAGCTGCGCGCGTGGGTGGCCAAGGAAATCGGGTCGCTGGCGCGTCCGGACGACATTCGCTTTACCGACGCGTTGCCGAAAACGCGTTCGGGAAAAATCATGCGGCGCCTGCTGCGTGAAATGGCGACGCATGGCGAGATCAAGGGCGACGTGACCACGCTGGAAGATTTCAGCGTGATCGCCAAGCTGCGCGAGCAGGACGAGTAACTCCGCGAAACTTCGAATCGGTGAAGGAGCCTCATGACCCAGGACAAGGCGGCCAACAACGGATTTGTCAGCATCCCCAGCCATCATTCCGTGGATGAGACGGTGGAGAAACTCACCGGCATCCTGCAGGCGAAGGACATCAAGCTGTTCGCGCTGGTGGACCACAGCGGAGAAGCCGCCAAAGTGGGAAAGACGATGCCGCCGACGAAGCTGCTCATCTTCGGTAATCCGCGCGCCGGAACGCCGGCGATGCTGGCTGCTCCGAGCCTTGCTATCGATCTGCCGCTGAAAATCCTGGTCTGGCAGGATGGCGAGGGTAAGGTCTGGCTTTCCTGGAACAGCGCGGACTACCTGGCGTACCGGCACAGTCTGCCGCCCAACCTTGAGCCGCCTCTTGCCGCGGCGGCGACGCTGGCCGCGGCTGCTGCGGAATAGTGGAGTAAAAGCAGCGCAGGGCCCAGGGGGTACCCCCCTCCCCCCCAGGGGTGCGGCATGTATCTGATTCCATACACTTGTTTAGGTACCGTGTCCTGGGTATTACCCTCCTGTTGCCTCGGGGTACTGTACTTGCGGTATTACCCGCTCTTCCGAGTTTTCAAAGAAGCATGGAGCGTCTTTCCAGGCCTGAGCCGAAAAGGAAAAAGGGATCGTCGGCAGACGATCCCTTCCCATTATTTTCAGGCTAGCAGTGGCGGCGGAATCATGTCGAGAAGAATCGGCGGTGGGTGGAGTACGGAAGTACTGTTCGGGATCTGAGCTTTGGTCAGCGACCGGTGCCGCGCAAAGTCGAGGTGTAGAGTGCGATCCAGAGCTCCCCCAGGGCTTCATCGGGAGTGGTTCCTTCAAACCAAAGTGGCACCCCATCCTCGTTGCTGATGGCATTTGTTCTCACGCAAGAATAGTCATTCCGTACCCGAAACTCTAATTCTCCACACCCACACGCTTTGATGAGTTCATTAAGCGTGGGACAGCGGGCATATGTCGCCCACGTCATGCCTTCCAGATTCTCATCAATGAAAATCAGATTGCCCATACCATTGAAAAAAAGGTTCCGTACACCGCATCTTGCGGAAATCCGGCTTCCTTCAGGCGTTTTGCGAACTGAAATCTCATGGGTCGTGAATTGTTGCCGCACCGTCACCCATTCGGAGGTTTCGGCCTGCCAGCCCGCGGCCGTTCTGGACCGAAATTTGTGCGTTTCTATACCGTTAGGCTGCGGCTCACCCTATTGCGGGATGGGTAACTCGATGTGCGAGCCGGCGTAGATGTGCTGCTCGGCCGCGTGATAGTCGGAGGGTTGGGCGGTCATGATGTTGGGAACGAAGGTCTGGGGGTTGCGGTCGTAGAGCGGGAACCAGGTGCTCTGGACCTGGACCATGATGCGGTGTCCCTTGCGGAAGACGTGGTCGGCGGCGTGGAGGGAGAACTTGTATTCCTCGGGAGTGTTGGCGGGGATGGGTTCGGGGTGCTCGCGGCTGGTGCGATAGCGGCCTCGGAAGATTTCGTCGACGATCATCAGCTCATAGCCGGCGGGGTTGGCGTCGGGGCCGGGCGTGATCTTTAAAGCATTGCATGCAGCAGCCGGACAAGGACGGGTGTCATTCGCGGCGTCGCCACTCGGGAACACATCGATGAGTTTCACAACCCAATCCGAGTCAGTGCCGGAGGTTGATGCCGTGATGTCGGCTATCACGTCGCCAGTGACGGTGAGGTCGTGGTCGAGGGGCGGCGTGGTCCAGGTTGCCACATCTTTCCGCCCATCAACATAGCGCTGATCCTGCACCAGCCAGGTGTACCAGTGGGAGCCCGGGTTGTAAGTGCCTTCAATCGGCCGGCGGCGGTAGGGGACCGGGTCGGCGGGGTCGGATGTATAGGCCTTGAAGGCCGTGGGATCGGAGGGCTTGTCAAAGGTGGCCGAGCCGTCCGCGCCTAAATAGAGATCATGCATGGTTACATTTTTGGGCGGCCACTGGTCGTAGTACATCCAGCGCTCGGAGCCGGTTTGATACGTGGCGGTGTTGGCGAGTGAAAAGCCAGGCTCGTCCTTGAGGTAATACGCAAAGAACGGGGCTTCGATGTGCTGGCGGAACTCGTCGCCGACGGGCTCGCCGAAGTTCACGGCATCGAGGTGGCGCGTGGTCTGCCCCCAGGAGCCGTGACGCCAGGGGCCGAGGACCATATAGACGCGGTGGGCCGGGTCGGGGGGCTCGTGGTGCGCGGCGGACTCGAGGGCAGCGTATTCAGCCTGGGGACCCCAGAGGTCTTCCTGATCCCAGAAGCCGCCGACCTCAAGCGTGGGTACGGCGACGGTGGTGAGGTGGTACTGGACAGCGCGGGAGAGCCAGAAGTCGTCGTAAGCGGGATGGTCGAGGAAGGCTTGCCAGGTGGGCAGGAGTTTGGGATTGCCGGATTTGTTGTCTGCGGATTTGTCGGCAGTTGGATCGAGGGATGCGCCGGACATGGCATCGGGAGCGTGGATAGCGGCCGAAAAGGATCCGTATTGGAGGAGGGCGGTGTACTCGTCGGGATTGCCGAGGGTGGAATCTTTGTTGCCCTCGACGCCGAGGACGTAGTCGTAGCCGTAGGTTTGGCGGAAAGCGCCGTTGTGGAAGAAGTCGTCGCCGATCCAGACGTCGGTCATGGGCGCCTGGGGCGAGATGGCGCGGATGGCCGGGTGCGGATCGATGCCGGCGGCGGCGGTGAGGAATCCGGGATAGGAGACGCCGACGACGCCGACGCGGCCGTTGTTGCGGGGGACGTGTTTGAGGAGCCAGGCGACGGTGTCGTATGTGTCGGTGGATTCGTCGATGAACTGGGTGGCTGCGACATCGCTGGAGGGGTGGACGCGATGGTCGAGCATGGGGCGCATCATGACGAAGTCACCCTGGGATTTGTAACGGCCACGGATACTTTCATAGACGAAGATGTAACCGCTGCGGGCGAGGTCGGGGTGGGAGGCGACCATCTGAGCGGGGCTGTCCCACTCGATGCCGTAGGGGGAGCGATCAAGGATGAAGGGGAGCGGCTCCTGCGTATCGGCGGGTCGAAAGAGGATGGCGTGGAGTTTGACGCCGTCGCGCATGGGGATCAAGGCGTCTTCGCGCGAGTAGGGGCGGAAGTGGTTGGGGACGGGCTGGGTGGAGATGCGGACGAGGTCCCAGGTGGTTTCGCCGGAGACACGGACTGAGGCGGGCGCGGCGGAGGTGGCGGGAATAAAGGTGTAGAGGACCTGGCCTTTGTCGGGGGTGAAGACGGTGTCTGACTCCGCGGTAAGCGGGGCGCGCGGAGTGCGCGGGCCTTCGAAATAAAGATGATCCCCGTCGCGGAAAAAGGAAAGATGCCAGTCGGGGTCGTCAGTGCGGCTGTACTCGCCAACGTAGTTGTCGAGGGTTGCGGCGCGGACGTGGACGGATTTCTGCGCAGTGAGATGGGGCGCGGCGGCGGCGCAGAGAAGAAGCAGGAGGGCGAGGCGGCGCATGTCGGCTTTAATGGTAACGCGGAGGATTGAGGGATAGGGGGGCGAGGAAGTGCTGTTCGCCGAGTGCGGCGAACGGCGACAATGGTTGCTGGATCGAGAAGAGAGGGAAGGGCGAGTGAGATTGACGACGGGTTGGTTGCGGGCCGGGTGGGTGTTGGGCGGGGTTGGATTGCTGGCGGGGGCGCTGATGGCGGGGCGAGGACAACAGTCCGGCGGCGCGCCGCAGCAACCCGGGATGGCGAGCGGCGAGCAGCATCAGGTGGTATATGACGCCGAGCATCGGGTGATCACGGCGGGCGGGTTTGTGAAGACGGGGCCGGTGGTCTTCGAGGACATCGCCAAAGCCGCGGGGCTGACGAGTTGGCATCACACGGCGGGGACGCCGGACAAGCCGTACATCGTGGAGGCCAAGGGGCCCGGGGTGTGCCTGATCGACTACGACAACGATGGGTGGCTGGATATTTATTTCGTGAACGGATCGACGCTGGACGCGATGAACGGGAAGGCCCAGGCGCCGCGGGCGGCGCTCTTCCACAACAACCACGACGGGACCTTCACCGATGTGACGGAGAAGGCGGGCGTGGAAAACCTGCGCTGGGGCTACGGGTGCGCGGTGGCCGACTACAACAACGATGGCTGGCCCGACCTGTATGTGACGAACTACGGGAAGAACCGGCTCTACCGCAACAACCACGATGGGACGTTCACCGATGTGGCGGAGACGGCGAAGGTGGATCTGGGGACGTGGTCAACGGGGGCGACGTTTGGCGACTACGACGGCGACGGGCGGCTGGATTTATTTGTGGCGGGATACATTGCTTTCGACTTTGTAAATCCACCGGTCTCAGGATCGCGGACGGTGAACTACGCGAACTGCGTGTATCGCGGTGTGGAGACGATGTGCGGGCCGAGGGGGCTGCCGGGCGAGCGGGATCACCTGTTTCACAACAACGGCGATGGGACGTTCACCGACGTGAGCGAGAAGCTCGGGGTGGAAAACAAGAACGGATACTACGGGCTCGGCGCGCTGTTTGTGGATGTGAACAACGACGGGAAGCCGGACCTGATTGTGGCCAACGATTCGACGCCGAATTATCTGTACATCAACAAGGGCAACGGGACGTTTGAGGATGACAGCTATCTGAGCGGGTTTGCACTGAATGCGGATGGACGCGAGGCGGCCAACATGGGGCTGGCGGCGGGCGATTACCAGAACAACGGGCACGAGTCGATCGTGAGCACGACCTTTGCCGATGACTACGACATCCTCTTCCAGAACGACGGCAAGGGGAACTTTACGGATGTGAGCTATCAGGCAGGGATCGCGGCGCCGACGATTCCGTTTGTGAGTTTTGGCGATGGGTTTCTGGATTATGACAATGACGGGTGGAAGGATTTGTTCATCACCAACGGGCATGTGTATCCGGTAGTGGATAAGCATCCGGAGTGGGGGACAACGTATGCGGAGCGGCCGTTGTTGTTTCACAACGAGAAGAACGGGAAGTTTGCGCTGGTTCCGGCGGTGGAGGGTACGGGGCTGGCGGTGGTGACGGTAGGTCGCGGGGTGGCGTTCGGGGACTTATTCAACGACGGGAAGATCGACGCCGTGATGAACAACATGGATGGAGTGCCGGTGCTGGAACGGAACGTGAACCCGGACCATCACCACTGGGTGGAGTTGAAATTAGTTGGAGGGCCGAAGAGCCCGCGCGATGCGGTGGGTTCGACGGTGTATCTGTCGGCGGGCGGAATGCGGCAGCGCGGCGATGTGCTGAGCGGGGGGAGTTATTTGTCGTCGAACGATCCGCGCGTGCACTTTGGGCTGGGCGATGCGGCTCGCGTTGATGGGGTTGAGATCCACTGGCCGGATGGGAAGTTGGAGAAGATGACGTTGCCGGGCGTGGACAGGATTTATACGGTCGAGGAAGGCAAGGGCATAACGGGGACGGTACCCGGAGGACTGACCGTCCAGCCGGGCGCACCGGTCGCGAAACAGTAATGCAGGCGCTCTGATTCAGGCGGTGGCGGGGCGCCAGCCGGCGACAGCACCAGCCGAGGACCGGGAAGCGCTTAACGAGGGTTTGCCGCTTTCGAGGCGGAACCGGGAGACGAGCTGCTGGAGCTCGGCGGCCAGATGCGAAAGCTCGGCGGAGGAGCGCGCCACTTCCTGATTGCCGGTTGCAGTGAATTCCACTGATTCACTGATCTCGGTCATGGATCGGTTGACTTCTTCGGTGGCCGCCGATTGCTGGCTGGCGGCGGTGGCGATCTGGCCGATCACGGAGGTGACGGTTTCCGAGGCGGCGATGATGGCCTGGAGAGCATCGCCGGCGCGGGTAGCGCTCTGGCTGCTTTCCTCCACGTGGACGAGCTCGCCCTGGATGGATAGGACAGCTTTGCGGGCTTCGCTCTGCATGTTGCCGATGAGGCCTCCGGTTTCACGGGTGGCCTCGGCAGTGCGCTCGGCCAGACGGCGCACTTCGCCGGCGACGACCGCAAAACCGCGTCCCTGTTCTCCGGCGCGCGCGGCTTCGATGGAGGCGTTGAGGGCGAGAAGGTTGGTTTGCTCGGCGATTTCGCCGATGACGGAGATAACCTTACCGATTTCCTCGGACCGGTGGGCGAGCTCTTCGATCTGCGCGCCGGTGGAGCGGCTGGCGGAGGTGAGCTGGGTCATGGCGGCAATGGTTTCGCCGACGACGGAGCCACCCTGGTGCGCTGCCTGCTTCGCATCGGTAGCGGCCATATTGGCCTGGGAGGCGTTGGCGCTGACTTCGGCGATGGTGGATGCCATTTCCTGCATGGCGGTGGCGATTTGCTGGCTCTGGAGTTTTTCGCTGTTGGTGGTTTCAAGCAACTGGCCGGATGAGGCGGACAGTTCGGCGGCGGCGGAAGCGACGCGCTGGGCGCTGCCGGAGACGGCCTGAATCATCTCGCGGAGTCCGGCCTGCATCTGGTTAATGCGGTCGACGGTCTGGCCGATCTCGTCGCGGGTCCGGTGCGACAGCGGCTCGGCGCTCAGGTCACCGTGAGCAATGAGGGCGAGGCGGCTGGAGAGGAGGCGGATGCTGCCGAGGATCTGGGCGCCGAGCAACCACCCGGCGGCGATGCTGCAGAGGAGGGTGAAAACACCGGCGGCAGCAGCGACCAAAATGGTGGTGGTCTGCGCTGAGGCGAGAGCCTGGTTGTCGTGCTGGAGGCGCGCCTGGGTGCGCGCGGTGATCTCGGTGCAGTCGGCCTGAACTTTGGCAGCGAGGCCGCTGCCGGCCTTCATGTGGTCGAGCGCGGCGCGGCGAGGCCCTTCGCCATGACCGAACAGGTCACCGCGAGTGTCTTCCTGGATTTTCAGTGAGCCCTGGCGGATATCGCTGTCGAGAGTGGCGAGGAGCGCCTGATCTTCGGGCGGGGAGAGGCGCTCAAGAAGCTGCAGGCGGTCGAAGAGATTGCTCCAGCCCTTTTGGCGCGCGGCTTCGTATTTCGCGGCAAGCGCGGGGTCGTCACCGTAGATGATGTAGTTTCGGTAGGCGAAGCTGGCATCGCTGATGAAGCGGCTCATCTGCTCGGCGGCGAGAGCGGAGGAGATGCGTACAGAGTTGATCTGCTGCTCCACGGTACGCATGCGACTGACCTGCAGGATGACGACAGCGGAGCTGGCCACAGTCAGCAGACAGTTGGCTGCGAAGGCAACGACCAGTTTCCTCTTCAGCGTGAATGTCATACATGGTCTATATCGGAGCCTGGCGGAAGTCCTTTAGACCATCGGCTGCACTGTCCGGTCCCCGGGACGAACGCAGGATCGTCAGCCGCGTCAAACAAGGTTTCCAGAGCCCTCCGGTCTTCCTCAGAGATCCCATCCCGGCGCGCGTTTCCGGCATTCGATGCGAAGTGGGCCAATGGACAACAGAGACGGGGACGTTGCGGTGGATGCGATTGGTGTGGAACTGAAGACCCGGCGCGGTCAGGAGATCACAGCTTTGGCGGTGAAGAGGGGAGCGAAGTAGCTGCGGTAGGCGTAGATCAGGAAAAGATCGAGGAGCGCGACGACGATACCGGAGCCTAAGGCTAAAGGGGTAAAAAGAAACCCGAAGAGCAGGATGTTGACGATGATGGGGGCGAGCAGGGTTAGGCCAAGCGGGATGAACCGGCCCGACAGCAGGAGCAGGCCGCCGACACACTCAAAGATGCCGACTATAGCCAGCCAGTGATGATGGACCATGAGAAGGGACCAGGTGCCTGCGTCGCCGGGCGGCATGGTTGCCGGAATAAAGACGTAGAGCTTGTTGAGTCCAAAGACAACGAAGACGAGGCCGAGGAGGATGCGGCAGATCAGGGCTGCGATTTTCATGGGTCCACCTTAGGTCGACGGATCTTTTTCCGGGGAGTGGTTTTTTGATGAAGCGGGCCGGGGAACGATTCGGTTTTTCGGTTAGAGGGTCGTCGAGGCTCCTCTCTTATTGTGTGGACTTGGGCGCGCCGTTGGCCTGGGTAGTCAGGGTGCGGATGATGTCCAGTTCTCGCTGGCGGTAGGGTTTGCCCTCGGGGGTGAAGATGTCGTGGTGCCAGACCGAGGGCTGCTCGAGGGTATAGGGGCGCGTCCAGGAATCCCAGGGAAGCCAGGTTTGCGTCTTGCCCTTTGCGAATCCCCAATTGATGGCGGCGACGCGGTATTTAAGGGCGATGGGCAGGATGGTGTCGAAGGTGCTGCCGTTGCCGCGCGCCATGTACTCCGTGCAGAAGATGGGCCGGTGGTACTGCTCGAGAAGCAGGACATGGGCCTCGAAATCTTCGGGCCAGCCGTAATTATGGAACGAGAGCACGTCGGACTTCTCGACCTGGGTGCGCTGGATGGGCGTGAGGGTCTTCATCGACGTCCAGTCGCCCTGCCAGAGGCCGCTGGTGAGCGGCTGGGTGGGATGGGCGTCGCGCGCCCATTCGAAAACCTTGGGCAGAAGCTTTTCGACGAGCTCGATTTTGTTTGGAGGGTCCTGCACAGCGTAGGAGGGGTTGTTGAGATTGTCGGGCTCGTTCCATAAATCCCAGGCAAGGACGCGCGGGTCGCTGGCGAAAGCGCCGACGACGCCTTTCACATAGGCCTCGAGGCGCGGGTACTGCGATGGGTCGGTGAGCGCGGCGCGACCCGGGCTCTGCACCCACCCGGAGTTGTGCACGCCGGGGATGGGCTGGTGCTGGGGGCCGAGTTTAGGGTTGGGATCCCAGACCGAATCGAAAAAGACAAAGACTGGGCGGATGTGGTGCTTCGCGCAGATGGTGAGGAACGTGTCCATGCGCTTGCGGAAGCCGTCGGGATCCTGTTGCCAGAGCAGGTCGTGGAGGAAGACGCGCATGGTGTTCATGCCGAGGGATTCGGCCCAGCCGAGTTCGAGGTCGATACGTTGGGGGTCGAAGGTATCGGGCTGCCACATTTCCAGCTGATTGATGGCGTAGGAGGGAATGTAGTCGCTGCCCACGAGCCAGGGCTGGCGGGCGTACCAGGCGTTGGCCTCGTCTTCGCTCCAGCGTTCGGGAGATTTGGCCTGGGCGGTGAGCGCGGAACAGGCGAGAAGCACGATCACGATGCGAGTAAAGATCCGGGAGATCATCGCGAACCAGGATACCAGCAGTTAGCGGAAGACCGGTCAGCGAAAGGGCGGTCGACGAAGAATCGGTCAGCTGAAAACCGGTCCGCGTGGGAAAAGGTTTACTTCAACGCAGAAGGAACAGGACCTTTCATCGCCTGGGGTAAATCGAATATAACGGTTCGAACGCCCTTCTTATGAACATCAAGGAAGTTGCGCGCCTGGCGAAGGTTTCAACGGCAACGGTGTCGCGGACGATCAACGGATCGGACAAGGTGACGCCGGAGACGAAGGCGCGTGTGCAACGGGCAATCGAGCAGCTGGGATTTTATCCGAACACGTGGGCACGGGCGCTGGGATCGGGGCGCAGCAACCTGTATGGCCTGATCATTTCCGACATCACGAATCCGTTCTTCCCGGAGCTGGTGAAGAGCTTCGAAGATGTGGCCGTTCAATATGGGCAGGAAGTGCTGGTTGGGAATACCAACTACGACGCGACCCGGATGGAGCTGTGCGTGAGCCGCATGCTGCAGCGCAAGGTGGACGGCGTTGCCATTATGACGTCGGAGATGGATGCAAAGCTGATTACGGAGTTTCAGAACCGGGATATACCGCTGGTGTTTCTGGATACGGGGACGGCGGAGGGGTTGACCAGCAACATTGTGGTGGACTATGCGGGAGGCGTGGACGCAGCGGTGGAGCATATTGTCGGCCTGGGGCACACGGAGATTGCATTTATAACGGGACCGATGACGCTGCGATCGGCGCTGATCCGGCGAGAGGCGTTCGTCGGATGCCTGAAGCGGAGGGGGATCGGCGCGGGGCTGATGGAGGAAGGCAATCATCAGGTGGGGGGCGGTCACGATGCGATGATGCAGTTGCTGAGCCGGAAGACTCGGCCGACGGCGGTGCTGGCGTCGAACGATATGACGGCGATTGGAGCGCTGGGGGCGCTGCACGAGCAGAGGCTGCGGGTGCCGGAGGATATTTCGATCGTGGGATTCGACGATATACAGATCAGCGCTTTTACGCAGCCGGCGTTGACGACGGTACGGCTGTCGCGGGATGAGATTGCGCGGGTGGCGTTCCGCGCGCTGTACAACGTGCGCCAGGACGGGGGCAAGGGCGCGGAGTACGGGGTAGCGACGAAGCTGGTGCTGCGGGGATCGACGGGACCGGTGGCGGCAAGCCAGGCAGGGGGATGAAAAGACGATGGTCGCTTAATTAAGCCTGCAGCCAGCAGCCTGCAGCCGGGAACCGGTAGCTGAGCCCGCTTTGTGCCGGGCTGTAGGTGTACGGCAGTTCTTACTGAACTTCGCCGGAGGGGCGCAGGCGTTTGAGTTCGAGCGCGCAGGCGAGCGCGTTGAAGGTGGCAAAGCGGAGATTGTCGAGGCCGGCCCAGATCCAGAAGCGTGTCGTTTCCTGCTCCTTAGTGTTGTGGGGACGCACGCGGACGAGGATATTCTCCTGGCCGGCGACGGTGAGGTTCGTCGGAGGGTCGGAATCCGCGGTGACGATTTCGACGTGTTCACCGGCAAGGGCGGCTTCCACCTGATCGAGCGACGTGGGGTTGGCAATCTCCACCGCGAGCGAGATGCCATAGCCATGAAAGACTGGCGTGTGCAGCAACTGCACAGCGACATCGGGCAGGCGGCCGGCAGCGAGCAGCGAAAAGTGGCGGCGGATGCGGGACTCGCTCGCGGCCAGACTGATGGTGGCCGCTTCACCAAAGGACGGCGTGGTATTGAAGGCGACCTGGGTGTCGTAGACCTGGCGCGGGAGTTCCTGGAAACTGAGTAGTTTGACGGTTTGCTGATGGAGCTCGTCCAGAGCGGCGCGGCCGTATTCCGAAGCCGGCTCGAGAACGGTGGCGGAGGCGATGCGAACCGGCGCGGTTTGCGAAAGGCGTCCCAAAAGAATCGCGAGGGAGACGGAGACCGGATGCGCGGGAACGATTGCCGGAGTTTCAAGCCCCGGGGTTTCTTTGGAGGGTGGCTGCAACTCGGCCTCGACCCAGGGTGCGCGGACGAGGACGCCAGGCTTGCCTTCGAGCGCGCCGGATAGATCGATGATGCTGGCTCCGGCGCGGCTGGCGCTTTGCCAGTGTTTGAGGGTCAGATCCTGATCGCCGGCGAAGAAGACAAAGTCGACGCGCTTGAAGGAGTCGGGTTCGATGCGCTGGATGAAGGTGATCTCGTCGGCGACAGCCTCGACGGTGCCGAGCGCGGCCTCATCATCCATAAGGACGAAGTCGGCGTCGGCGAAGGGCGAATCGGCGAGGGCGTCGTTGAGTTCCTTGCCGCGGAGCGAGCCCGCGCCAACAATGGCGATTTTTAGCTTGTCAGTCATGCTGTAGGACCCTGGGCAGAAGGCAGAGGGTTTCTGGGCTGATGGTGGCGGCGCGCATACGCCAGACGCGCGATGACGCCGGAAAACATGTAGACGAGGGCGAGGATGAGCAGGATTCCCCGGGAGAAGAAGATGAGCAGGTAGATGCTGACGCCGAGGAAAACGATCCAGCGGAAGGGCTGGCGTCCAGTGAGGTTGATCTCTTTGCCGCTCCAGAATCGCCAGGAGCTGACCATGAGGAAGCCGATAAAGCCTACGAGCAGGCCCCAGATGACCGCCAGCCACCAGGTGAAGATGGGCAGGCCGATGAAGCCGTGAATGACGGCGACGACGACGCCGGCAGCGGCCGGGATGGGCATCCCGACGAAGTATTTGCGGCCCGGGCGTCCGGGGTTTTTGGGGATGGGGTTCACGCTGATGTTGAAGCGCGCGAGACGGCTGGCGCCGCACAGAAGGAACAGGAAGCAGACGAACGCGCCGAACTGGACCAGCTTGAGCCGCAGTTCGTGAGGCATGGTCCCCGGCAGCGAGTGAAAGCCCCAGGCGAAGGCGAGGATGCTGGGCGCGACGCCGAAGGTGATCACGTCGGCCAGCGAGTCGAGCTCGCGGCCAAATTCGCTTTCGGTGTTGGTGAGGCGGGCGATGCGGCCGTCGAGCGCGTCGAAGGGAATGGCGAGGCCGATGGCCAGGGCGGCGTAGTCAAAGTGGTGGGGCTGGAGCGCGGAGCCTTCCAGGCTCTGAGTAATGGCGAAGAAGCCGGCGGCGATGTTCACGGCGGTGAACATGGAGGGCAGGATGAACATGCCACGGCGCCGGCGCGGTTGAGGCGCATGGCCGCGAAAGCCGGCAGGGCCACTGGGGCGGAGGAAGGGCTGGGATTCGCCCGTCAAACGAGCAGCTCCGCGCCGGCAGCGGCGAGTATGGGATCGGATTCGGGAGTGGAAATGCGGGCGACGATGCTGGCTCCGCCGCGCACGCGATCGCCCGGTTTGACCAGGGGCTCGGCGTGGCCGGGCAGAAGAATGTCGGTGCGGGAGCCGAATTTGATGAGGCCGACGCGCTCGCCGCGTTCGAGGTAATCGCCGGGGCGTTTGGTGAAGACGATGCGCCGCGCGAGCAGGCCGGCAATCTGCACGAAGGCGACCTGGTAGCCCTCGATGCAGTCGACCACGGCGAGGTTCTGTTCGTTGAGCTGAGAGCATTCGGGGTTAAGTGCGTTGAGGTATTTGCCCTTGCGATAGCGAACTTCGCGAAGGATGCCTTCGACCGGAGAACGGTTGACGTGGACGTCGAAGACGCTGAGGAAGATGCTCATGCGGAGGCGTTCGCCTTCCGGTGTGGTGATGCGGGCAACTTCAGTGACCTTGCCGTCCGCAGGCGCGACGACAAGGCCCCGCTCCGGCGGAATGGCGCGATTCGGGTCGCGAAAGAACCAGAGGAAGAAGGCCGCGAAGAGGAGGGGCAGAATGGCCCAGCCCCAGGCGCGAGTGGCGAGCCACAGAATGGCGGCCACGGCAGCCAGCGCAAGCCCGTAGAAATATCCGTCACGTACCATGAGCAGAAAATAAGAACCGTGGAAAACCATCGGGCGTTTGCGGTGAGCGTTCCGATCGGGCCTGAGCCGGGCAGAAATCCTCAGGAATGAAGAAAGACAGGGAACCGGCCAAGGGAGCCGAATCGGACGTTCGTCCGAAGGTCTTCCTCATTCTATGGCCGAAGCGGTCAAACAGAAAGGGGTTTACGACGGGCGGTTAATTTCTGGGGTAACGCACACACCAGGCAGGCAGCGATGGAGAAAACGTCGCGGGAGAGAGCAGAGATGTGGAAGTGCACGAACCCGAGTCAGGCGGCGCTAAAGACGCGAACCTGACCGCGGACCAGGGTCAGCTGGTCTTTGATATGCAGTTTGAGCTTTTTCAGGCGAACTTCCTCGAGTTGCTCATCCTCAGAAAGCCAAGCTTTTTGGAGCAGGGCTTCGAGCTTTTCCGAATAGTGACGATGCTCTTCTTCCAGGCGACGTATTGCTTCACTATCCGGCTGACCGTTCGCTTCCAGATCCATATAGACGACACCTCCGCTGTGGGATCACTCCCGGCGGAGCCGCGGCTAACGTCGTGGTTGCGCCGGGCGAATTTGGCTCACTAAAAAGTGAGACGTACCACGCTAGCACCGGGGCAGCCTGACCTTCAATGACTTTTATGGTGGAAAACCGCCGGTGGGTAGAACGTCGGTAACGGCTCTGCCCAGAAGAAGGGCATCCTCTTCAGGATCAGCGTAGTAGCGGGGTCGGCGGCCTTCTTCACGCAGGCCGAGGCGCTGGTAAAGGGTGATGGCGGCGGTGTTGGAGGCGCGGACTTCGAGGGAGAGGTGGCGGGCACCGTTTTCCTGGGCCCAATTCAGGATGGATCGAGTGAGCGCAGCGCCCAGGCCCTGGCGACGGGCTGAGGGATGGACGGCGATGGAGTCAAGCTGGCAGAGGTTTTGTTCGCCATCGAGCAGGAGCGTGGCGGCGGCGAAACCAAGCACTTCGCCGTCGCGTTCCACCACTAGGGCGGTTCTGAAAATGGGAGACTGCGCTGCCGATGGGAGATAGGCCGCATACGCGTCCGCCCGCCATTGCGGAGATTCCGGGGACGCAGCGGCGATGGCGAGGACCGAAGCGACGTCATAGGAACGCACCGGACGTATTTCGAAAGACTGGGTAAAGCTCATCGGTGTGCGCCGGCTTTGGCCGCCTGAGGGCGCGGCGGCGCTCCGGGCTGCGAAAAGATTTCGGCGTCGGAGCGGCGGATGTAGTTGCCGTCGAGGATGAGGGGATCGTCGAATTCGCCGGCGGCGAGGCGGGGAAGTGCGAAGCGGATGGCGTCTTCGGCGGTGGGCGGGTCAACGAGGGTCGCGGCGGGAGCGACAGCCTGGATGGCGGGTTCGCAGACGGCGAGTTGTGGGCCGAACTCGGCGGCGTGTTCGAGGAAGGCGTCCTGGATGAGCAGGGATTCGGTGGCTTTGGCGCCGTCGCGGAAGTAGAACTCCTGGCGGGAGGCGTCGAGAGCGGCGTCGCTGGTTCCGGCTTTGTGGGCGAGGACAGCGAGGCGGGAGACAGCGAGGATCGGAATGGAGTGGACTTCGGCAAGGCCTTTGGCTGTCGCGAGGCCGATGCGAATCCCGGTGAAGGATCCTGGGCCGCTGGTCACGACGATGGCGCCGATTTCGGGGAGGCTGATGTTGTGGTCGGCGAACAGGTCGCGAATCGAAGGAACCAACTGCGCGGAATAGGTCTTTCCGGCGAGGTCGGTTTGGGCGAGCAGGGTGAGATTCCCGGCTTCGAGTCGGGCGATTGCGATGCTGCCGGTCGATCCCGCTGTGTCGATTCCGAGGAGGATCATTCGGTCGGCTGATCTTCGCAGATTTCGAGCAGGACGCCTCCGGCGCTCGAGGGGTGAACGAAGAAGTAGAGATGGCCTTCGGTACCGATCTGAATGTCTTCGGAGATGAGGCGAACGCCCTGGGCTTTGAGCGTCTCCATGGTTCCGGAGATGTCTTCGACGTGGACGGCGATGTGGTGCAGGCCTTCGCCGCGTTTCGCGAGGAACTTGCCCACGGGCGAGTCGGACGCGGTGGGCTCGAGCAGCTCGATGCGGGCGTCGCCGGCGGGAATCATGGCGGTTCGGACGCGTTCCTGCTCGACGGTTTCTTCGTGAACGACCTTGAGGCCGAGCGACTCATAGAGTTTGCGGGCCTCGGCGATGCTGCGGACGGCGATGCCGATGTGGTCGAGTTCTGGCATGAATTCAGGTTACAGGTGACAGGTTACAGGTGACAGGTTGCTGGTGAGAGGTTGCGGGCGACAGTCAGGACGAATTGCCGCCCGCGAAGACCTTTTCCGTGAGCTGGGCGACCAGCTGCCACGGGTCCTGCTGGCCCGTGGCGATACGGGCGGCGTGGAACTGGAGGACGCTTGCGTCGAATCCGTTTTGACGGGCGCGGCGCATGAGTTCGGTGCGCAGCATGGCGTCGAGGCGGCGCTGCCAGTGCCTGGTACGACGGGCGGTCAGGCGGCGATCCTGGCTCAGCCACTGTTGCATTTCGTCGATGGCGGCGGCGAGGGCGTCGATTCCCTCGCCGGTGGTGGCGATGGTGCGGACCACCGGCGGGATTCGCTCCGGGTGATTGGAGACCAGGGACTGCAGGCCGCGGATTTCCTGCTCGACACGGTCGGCGCCTTCGCGGTCCGACTTATTCACGACGAAGATGTCGGCGATCTCCATCACGCCGGCTTTGAGCGACTGCACGTCGTCGCCCATGCCGGGGACAAGGACGACGAGGGTGATGTCGGCGAGGCGGGCGATTTCAATTTCATCCTGGCCGACGCCAACGGTTTCGATGAGGAGCACATCTTTGCCGCTGGCTTCGAGGACGAGGGCGGCGTCGGCGGTGGCGAGGGCGAGACCGCCGAGGGATCCGCGGGTGGCCATGGAGCGTGCGTAGAAACCGGGGTCGCTGGCATGCTCACGCAGGCGGATGCGGTCGCCAAGAAGGGCTCCACCGGTGAAGGGGCTGGTTGGATCGACGGCGATAAGGCCAACGGTCCGGTCGGCATGGCGGAAGTGTTGAGCGAGGCGGTCGACCAGGGTGCTCTTACCGGCTCCAGGCGCGCCGGTGATGCCGATGCGAAGCGCCGATCCGGTGTGCGGGAAGCAGGCGGAGAGCAGCGCGGGCGCCTCGGGTGCGTCGTTTTCGACGAGCGAGATGGCGCGGGCGAGGGCGCGCGTGTCGCCCTGGCGGAGGCGATCGACGAGAGCGGAAATAAGGTCGGGCGGCACTCGTGATACAGACTACAGCGCCTATCCCCGCGAGGGATGCACTTTGAGAATTTCTCTGCCGATGACCATGCGCTGGATTTCGCTGGTGCCTTCGCCGATGGTGCAGAGTTTGACGTCGCGGTAGAACTTCTCGACGGGATAGTCCTTGATGAAGCCGTAGCCGCCGTGGAGCTGGACGGCTTCGTTGCAGATTTTGACGGCGACCTCGGACGCGTACAGCTTGGCCATGGCCGATTCCTGGGTGACGCGCTGGCCTGCGTCTTTCAGCACCGCTGCGCGGAGGGTGAGGAGGCGGGCGGCGTCGAGCTCGGTGGCCATGTCGGCGAGCTTCCACTGGATGCCCTGGAACTCGGCGATGGCTTTGCCGAACTGGCGGCGCTGCTTCACGTATTTCACGCTGGCATCGAGCGCACCGCGGCCTATGCCGAGAGAGAGGGCAGCGATGGAGATGCGGCCGCCATCGAGGGTGCGCATGGCGTCGATGAAGCCTTCGCCTTCTTTGCCCAGCAGATTTTCGGCCGGGATGGCGCAGTCCTCGAAGATGAGCTCACTGGTGTCGCTGGCGCGGAGGCCTAGCTTGTTTTCTTTTTTGCCGGCGCGGAAACCGGGCGTGCCTTTTTCGACGATGAAGGCGGAGAGGCCGTGCGTGCCTTCCTCTTTATTCGTAACCGCGATGATCACAGATACGTCGGCATAGTGGCCGTTGGTGATGAAGGTCTTGGTGCCGTTGAGGATGTAGCGGTCGCCCTGGCGGACGGCGGTGGTGCGGGCTGCGGAGGCATCGGAGCCGGAGCCGGGCTCGGTGAGTCCCCAGGCGCCGAGATGTTCGCCGGTAACGAGTTTAGGGAGGTAGCTTTTCTTCTGGGCTTCGTTGCCGGCGAGGAAGATGTGGTTGGTGCAGAGGGAATTGTGTGCGGCCACGATGATTCCGATGCTGCCGTCGACGGCGGAGAACTCCTCAATGGCGAGCATGTAGTCGACGTAGCCGAGGCCGGCGCCGCCGTATTCAGGCGGGAAGATCACGCCGAGCAGGCCCATGTGCGCCTAGCTGTTTGACGACGTCGATGGGGAATTCGGAGGCCTCATCCCAGCGGAGGACGTTGGGGGCGATTTCGCGGGCGGCGAAGTCGCGGATTTCGCGGCGGAGGGCTTCCTGGTCTTCGGTGAGGGTAAAGGGGAAGGTCGCGGTGCGGAGGTTGGGGGCGGTTTGGGCGGTGGTGGTCATTTGGGCTCGCGGGAGAGATGCGGAAACCCGTTAGGGTAGCACGGGGCTCGCGTTCCAGGCGAGGACTGGCCGGCCCAACAGCAGGTCCTTCGACTCGCGTCTGAATTGTTTCAGCGCGCCGAAAAACGCGGCGCGCTGATTTTGCGGATGCTTCGCTCAGGATGACAATTCGCAAAAAAAACGCGAATTGTCATACTAGCGCAGGCTGGCTGGGGGTGGGGTGACGGCTTCGAGCTGTTTGTAGTCCTGCTCGGGGAGTTTGAGGGCGGCGGCGGCGATGTTCTCTTCGACGTGCTTCGGCGACGAGGTGCCGGGGATGGGCAGCATGACTGCGGAGCGGCGCAGGAGCCAGGCGAGAGCGACCTGGAGCGGCGAGGCGTGGAGTTCTTTCGAGAATTTCTCAAGGAGGTCGTGGGCGGGAGTACGAACCTGACCGAGCGGCGCCCAGGGGATGAAGGCGATGCCGTTCTGCTCGCAGTGATCGAGGAGGAAATCCCATTCGCGATCGGCGAAGCTGTAGCGGTTCTGCACCGAGACGATGGGCGTGATTTTGCGGGCGCGGTCGACGTGTTCCATGGTCACGTTGGAGAGGGCGACGTGGCGGATTTTGCCCTGCTGGCGGAGTTTTTCGAGGGTGCCGACGGAGGCGTCGAAGTTGACCGCCGGATCGGGGACGTGGAGCTGGTAGACATCGATGCGGTCGAGCTTGAGGCGCTTGAGACTGCCGTCGACGGCTTCTTCGAGATGTTTGGGGCTGGCGTTGTGGATCCACTGGCCGGGGCCGACGCGCTCCCATCCACCCTTGGTGGCGATCACGAGGTCTTTGGGATAAGGGTGGAGAGCTTCGGCGATGAGCTCTTCGCTGATGTTGGGGCCGTAGGAGTCGGCGGTGTCGATGAAGTTGACGCCCAGCTCGACGGCGCGGCGGAGGGTCTGGAGGGCGGCGGGCTTATCTTTGGGTGGGCCCCAGATGCCAGGCCCGGTGATGCGCATGGCTCCGTAGCCGAGGCGGTGGACGGTGAGGTCGCCGAGGTTGACGGTTCCGGCGGAGGCGGCGTTCGGGGCTGCGGTTTCAGTGGGCATAAATTCAGGGTACAGGGTGCAGGGGACCCGGACTGCGCAGAACACAGGACACAGAACGCAGAACAAGGAGCGCGCTTCGTGCCAGGCCTGATTCAGCCATCTGTTTCGATGGGTTTGTCGGGTTGGGAGTTGTAGATTTCTTCGACGCGCTGGAGGGTGTCGATTTCGTCGACGGGCTTGTCGGTACGGATTCTGAGGATGCGGGGGAAGCGGAGCGCGAAGCCCGAGGCGTGGCGCGAGGAGCGCATCACGTTGTTGAAAGCGACTTCGAGGACCACGGTGGGCTCGACGGTGCGGAAGTGGCCCTGGTCTTCGACAGTGTGGGATTTGAAGAAAGCGGTCAGGTCGGCGATCTCCTGGTCGGTGAGGCCGGAGTAGGCTTTGCCGACGTTCTTCAGGGCGTGGTCAGGGTCGGCGGGATCGCGGATGGCGAAGGTGTAATCGGAGAGGACGGCGGCGCGGCGGCCATTGCCGTATTCGACGCCGGTGACGACGACATCGAGTGTGGCGAGCTCGCGCTTGAGCTTGAGCCAGGCGAGTCCGCGGCGACCGGGCTGGTAGGTGGAGGCGAGGGACTTGATCATGACGCCTTCGTTGCCGCGGGCGCGCGCATCGACGTACGCCTGGTCGAGCTGGGAGGCCGTTTCGAGACGAGTGGTGCTGGCGAGGATGAGGCGGGGAAGGGTCGCCTGCTGCGGGGCATCGAAGAGATGAGTTTGGCTCGGACCTTGGGCGGCGGCTGTGGTGGGGGACCAGTGATCGCAGAAGCCTTCCAGATGGCGGCGACGTTCGGACAGGGGTTGTTCGAGGAGGAGCTCATCGTCGCGAAACAAGATGTCGAAGACGATGAGGACGACGGGGATGTCGCGGAGCATTTCCGGGGAGACGCGTTTGCGGCCGAGGCGCTGCTGGAGCGAGGAGAAGGAGAGAGCGCGCTGGGTCACAGGATTCCAGGCGAGGATTTCGCCGTCGAGGATGGCGGGTTCGGCGATGGAGGTGAAGGCTTCGACCAGATCGGGGAAGGATTCGCTGAGATTGTCGCGATTGCGGGAGTAGAGGGCGGCGGACCTTTCGGGCGACAGGTGCAACTGGGCGCGGATGCCGTCGTATTTGTCTTCGAGTTGGGCTGCGCGGAGGGATGACTCAGGGGCTAAAGCCCCTTTCTTTTTTGGCCGCTTTACGGCACGACTGAAGTCGTGCCCTGACACAAAACTGGAGTCGGCTGGTGAAGAGGGCTCCTTCGCTGCGGCTGCGTCTTCGCCGGCAACCGTCATGGAGGGGAACGCGTCGGAGGCGACAGCGGCTTCGGCTTTGATTTCTTGGGTGAAGCGGGCGATGGCTTCATCCACGGACTGGACCGGGCTGGCGAGCATGAAGCCGATGGGATGGAAGAGCTTCATGCGGGCCTGATCGAGGTGGCCGGTTGCGGCGAGGGTGACGACTTCGGGAATAGAGCCGAGGAGCATCGAGGCGCGACGGACCGCCGCTGCGTGAGCGCTGAATTTGGACGTGGGGGAGGGCCAGGCTTCCGCGATGGCGTCTTCGACGAGCGATTGCTTGACGCCGGTGCGCATGTCGCCAGTGGCGAGTTTGATGAGGTACTTGGCTTCGTCGGGAGTGGCGCGGGCGAGGAGATCGAGGAGCAGGTGAAGTTTGGGCGCGGGACCGCGGGCTTCGGCAAGGGTGGCGAAGGCCGATTCAATGTCGGCAAGGGTGAGGGTAGCCTGGGTGGGGGCGTGGCCGTAGAGAAGATCGGCAGCGGCGGCGCCGAAGTCGCCGTGGCGGCGGTATGCGGCGGATATTGCCTGCGAGCTTGCGTGGGAGAGCTCGGCGACGGCTTTACTCAGAAGCGAGCCACCGACGTTGAGGACGCGGGGATCGGTTTCAGGGAACGGCGTGCCGGAAAGGCAGAGGGCGGCGCGTCCGGCGTCTTCCAGGGGCAGGGATTGGAGGTAGGCGGCGATCAGGACACGTTTTGCGAGCTTTGCAGGGGTGGCGGCGAGCGTGTCGCAGAGTTCGGCGAACTGGAGGAAAAGGGACATCCGACAGCAGGGTACAGGGTGAAGGGTGCAGGGCACAGGATGCAGCGGATAGCGGGTGGCCGCCGATGGTTGGCGGCTGTGGTGCGGCCGAGTTGGGTCCTGCTACGCCCTGACATCGAATCGAAGTAAAATGAAAGGGTGATGCGGCAGATGTTTCCCATCGGCGTCCTTCTCTAGCGGCTCCCGCCGCCTACGCCTCAGCTGCGTCCCTTTTTCCACTGACAATTATTGCAATGAGCCGGCGTCGAGGGCCGGGAGGATTTTATGTTTGAGCGTCTGGAACAAATTGAAGCGCGTTTTCAGGATTTGTCGGGGCAGATGGCCGATCCCGAGGTGCTGGGCGATCACGAGAAGTACCAGAAGATCGCGAAGCAGCATCGGGAGCTGGTGCCGATAGTGGAGAAATTTCGCGAGTTACAGCAAGTGAAGACCGGGATTGCCGATGCGCGCTCGATGCTGAACGAGAGCGACGCCGATCTTCGGGCGATGGCGCAGGAGGAACTGACCGGACTTGAGGCCAGGGAGCCGCAGATCGAGGAAGACCTGAAGCTATTGCTGCTGCCGAAAGATCCGAATGACGAGAAGAACGTGGTGCTGGAGATTCGTGCAGGGACGGGCGGCGATGAGGCCAGCTTGTTTGCGGCGGAGGTCTTCCGCATGTACTCGCGATTTGCGGAGCAGCACCGGTGGAAGGTAGAGGTGCTGTCTTCGTCGGAATCGTCGGTGGGCGGACTGAAGGAAGTGATCGCGATTATCGAGGGGAACCGCGTGTACTCGCAGATGAAGTATGAGAGCGGGGTGCACCGGGTGCAGCGGGTTCCAGCGACCGAGACGCAGGGGCGCGTGCATACCAGCGCGGTAACGGTAGCGGTGCTGCCGGAGGCCGAGGACGTAGACGTGAAGATCGAGGCAAAGGATATTCGCATCGACACGTTTTGCTCTTCGGGGCCGGGTGGGCAGAGCGTGAACACGACCTACTCCGCGGTGCGCATTACGCATCTGCCGACCAACACCGTGGTGAGCTGCCAGGATGAGAAGTCGCAGATCAAGAACCGCGAGAAGGGAATGCGCGTGCTGCGTGCCAGGCTGTATGAGATGGAGATGGAGAAACAGCAGGCGGCGCTGGCGAAGGAGCGCAAGCAGCAAGTGGGGTCAGGGGACAGGAGCGAAAAGATCCGGACCTACAACTTTCCGCAGAACCGGCTGACGGATCATCGCGTCGGGCTGACAATCCATCAGCTGGCGGAGATTATGGAAGGCAAGCTGCAGCCGGTGATCGACGCGCTGATTGCGCACTTCAACGCGGAGCGGCTGAAGAGTGAAGCCGAGGCAGTGGCTTAAAGACAGGGAATAGGGAGTAGGGAATAGGAAATACGGGATAGGTTGGACGTGGAAGTAATGTTGTGAGGGCGTGAGGCTGAGCCTACGATCTTCGCGTGAAGATCGAGTACGACGCGTCGAAGAACGAGCGGAACATTTGGGAACGCGGGTTATCCTTTGAGCGGGCGAGGGCGTTTGACTTCGAGACGGCCTATATCGGTCTCGAATTCCGAAAGGGAGAAGCGCGGCTGCTGGCCGTTGGTTATCTTGACAGGCGTCTGCACGTTCTCTGTTACCTGTAAGTGCCCGGTGGCATTCGGGTGATCAGTTTCCGTCGAGCGAACGAGAGAGAGGCAAAGAGATATGGCAAGCCGAAAACCCTGGACGGACGATGAAGGAGAAGTTCGGGAATTGACAGACGAATTCTTTGCCGGAGCGAAGAGATTCTCGGAACTGGATGAGGAGCATCAGCGTGTATTGAAGGGAATCATGGAAGCAAACGCGGCAAAGAAGAAGGTACCGGTGCCGCTGCCGAAGGATGTGGTGGAGAAGATGCAGGCGACCGGTGAGGGCTGGGAGTTGCGTGTGGAAGAGGCGGTCCGCCAGTGGCTGGCGCGACAGAGCAGGCGGCGCAAGGCGGCCTCTTAGGGGAAGCGCTTCGTGAGGATCAGAGGAGCGGTGCCCGAAGATGGGCTGGCGATTGCGCGAGTCCAGGTGACGAGCTGGCGGGAAACGTACACCGGGATTGTGCCGCAGGAATATCTGAATCTGCTGGGGGTTGAGGAGCGCGGGGCGCGGTGGAGGGAGCGCGTGCTGGATGTGGCGAACGTGATCCTGGTGGCGGAAGACGACGTGGGGGTTTTTGGTTTCGCTGCCGGCGGTGCGACCATTCATCCGGTGGAGGGATACGACGGCGAGCTGATAGGCCTGTATCTGCTGCGGAGCCATCATCGAGAGGGCGCGGGACGCGCGCTGGTGCGGGCGTTTGCCGGGAGGCTGGCGCCGCGCGGGTTTCAGAGCATGGTGGTGTGGGCTCTGAAGGAGAATCCTGCGTGCGGGTTTTACGAGCGCATGGGTGGCGTGCGCGTGGCAGAGAAGACGATTGAGGTGGGCGGAGCGCAGCTCCCTGAGGTGGCGTTTGGGTGGAAGGACATCAGGAAGCTGTGCCGCGCGGACGATCTGAGGCCGATCCTGAAGGCCTCAACCTTCCTGAAATGACTATTCCCGCGCACGAAGGCCTTTCGCTGGCGTTCGTCGCCGACAGGGTTCGATCGATATGGCCCTCGGAAAACTAAGAGACATTTTGTCTGACGCGACCGACCAGTTGGCAGAACTGGCATCGGCGAAGCGCGACGCGGAGCTGCTGTTGATTCGCGCGATGGGCGTGGATCGCGCATGGCTGATGACGCACGGCGATGCGGCCCTGACTGCGGAGCAAACTGCAAAATTCGAGAACTGGATTGAGCGGCGGGCCAGGAACGAGCCCGTCCAGTACATCGTAGGCGAGACGGAGTTCTACGGGCTGACGTTGGGGGTGACGCCGGATGTGCTGATTCCGCGGCCGGAGACCGAGCATGTAGTGGAAGCGGTGCTCTCAATGGTGAAGCGCGATGCTGCGCTGAGGCTTTGCGATGTGGGGACCGGTTCGGGGGCGATTGCCATTGCCCTCGCGCATGAGCTGCCGCATGCGCAGGTGACGGGGGTGGATATTTCGTGGTCGGCACTCGCAGTCGCTCGCCGGAACAGGGAGCGGCATGGAGTAGGTGAGCGCGTGCGGCTCGTCGAATCGGACTTACTGAACGCGGTGCGCGGTGAGAAGTTCGACGTGATCGTCTCCAATCCGCCGTACGTGCGGGAGGATGAGGTGCTGGAGGCGCAGGTGCGGGAATACGAGCCGCATACGGCGCTGTTTGCGGGGCCGACGGGGCTTGAAGTGTATCGGCGGCTGATTCCGGAGGCGCGGGAAGCGCTGGTCGACAGTGGATGGCTGGTAATGGAAATCGGACACGGGCCAGCGGGATGCGCTGGCGGAATTTTTGCGCGGATGGGAGTCGGTGAGCTTCAAAGATGATTTGCGGGGGATTCCGCGCGTTGCCATTGCACAGCGTTGAAGGGGAGAATGGAAATCATGAGCGCTACAGCGATTGTGGAAACACCGACGACGAAGGATTTTGAGACGAAGCTGGACCGGCTGGCCCAGGTGGCGATTCAGTGCGGCCTTGGGCTGGCAAAAGGACAGGAGCTGGTGATGACGGCGTCGACCGACGCGCTGCCGCTGGCCAGACTGATCACGAAGCACGCGTACCGGGCGGGCGCGTCTCTGGTGACCCTTCTTCTGAACGACGAGGAATCGCAGCTGCTGCGGTTCCGGTACGGTCAGGACGCCAGCTTCGATACGGCGGCCAGCTGGCTCTACGAGGGCATGGCGGCGGCCTACAAGAGCGGGGCTGCGCGGCTGGCGATCACCGGCGGGAATCCGTCGCTGCTCTCGAAGGAGGATCCGGAGAAGGTGAGCCGGGCGAACCGCGCGATGTCGAAGGCCTACCGGCCGGCGCTGGAGCTGATCACGCGGCACGACATCAACTGGACGATTGTTTCGGCGGCGACTCCGGCGTGGGCGGCGGCGATGTTTCCAGGATTGCCGGAGGACGAGGAACTGGGAAAGTTGTGGGACGCGATCTTCAAGGCGAGCCGCGCGGACCAGCCCGATGCGGTGGGCGCGTGGAAAAAACACGACGAGAAGCTGCACATGTGGGCGCATCGGCTGAATGAGAAGCGGTATACGGCGCTGCACTTCAAAGGTCCGGGGACGGATTTGAAAGTGGGACTGGCGGACGATCATCTGTGGCTGGGTGGCGGCACGACGGCAGGCAACGGCAACTACTGCATTCCGAACATGCCGACCGAAGAGGTGTTCACGACGCCGCACAAGGATCGTGTGGACGGGACGGTGACCAGCACGAAGCCGCTCTCGTATCAGGGAACTTTGATTGAGGAAATCCGGGTGCGGTTCGAGGGCGGAAAGATTGTCGAGGCCCACGCAGCGAAGGGCGAGCAGGTGCTGCAGAAGATGATCGAGACGGACGATGGGGCGCGGCGGTTGGGCGAAGTTTCGCTGGTGCCGAACTCATCGCCGATTGCGGCCAGCGGAATGCTGTTCCTGAACACGCTGTTCGACGAGAACGCGGCGTGCCACATCGCGCTGGGGCAGGCCTATTCGAGCTGTCTGAAGAATGGCGACAAACTGACGCCGGAGCAGCTGGCGGCGAAGGGCGCGAACGAGAGCCTGATTCATGTCGACTGGATGATCGGGTCGGGGAAGATCGATGTGGACGGAATCACGGCCGGCGGCGGAGCCGATCCGGTGATGCGGCAGGGGGAGTGGGTCTGAAAGGCTCGGAGTAGGGAATAGGCAACAGGGAATAGGCAACAGGTAATAGTGGAGCCCGGAGACGATGATTCGCGCCCGGTTTTTGCTGATTTTGGGTGAATAACTTTTTTCTTTGAGGTGGGTCTGAAATCCTATGACCCACCGCCGTCCCGCCCTTTTTGCGTCCGCCATTTTGTTGGGCGCCCTTTTTAGCTGCAACCCGATTCTCCAGGCCCAGGATAGTACGCCTGCTCCGCTCACTCTGCAGGGTCTGGATGCGCTGGGTGCGCAAGCTGCGCTGCACACCGACATGACTTTCAACGAGTCGATGCTGAAGGCGGCCAGCCAGATGATGCCGGACGAGGATCGGCCGATTATCGCGAAGTTGCGCAGCATCACCGTGCACAATTTCAAATACTCGGCGATGGGGTACGATTCGGCGGCGTTGGAGGCGGTGCGGGCGCAGTTTTCGGCAAACGGCTGGAACCATATGGTGACGAAGCAGACGCAACCTCCGGCACAGCCGGCTGCGGCTGCATCGGTTGGCATAGGCCCGGTTGAGGGTGCGTCTCCGGTGACGGCGACGCCTGCGAAGCCCTTTGATCCAACACGGACTGATGTGTGGGTGCGGATGGATCACTCCAACTTTGACGGGATCGTGTTGGTTGTGGCGAACCAGCGGAACGTCAGCGTGGTCGCAATCGACGGGATGATCAGTCCCCTGGATCTGCTCCATCTGCGTGGGCACTTCGGGATTCCGCGGTTTGAAGACAGGCAATAGGCAACAGGAAGCAGGCAATAGGCAACCGGGGGTGTAGGCGCGGCTTCTGGACCACGCCTCTATCATTCTCCACCAAGACGGTCAGATGTGGCAGCTGAGGGCGCCGCGCTTTTCGAGATACTTCTGGTGGTACTCTTCGGCGCGCCAGAAGGTCTCGGCGGGGACAACCTGGGTGACAATGGGTTTGGAGAATTTCTTCTCCGCAGTGAGGCGAGCGATGGTCTGTTCGGCCTCGGCCTTCTGCTCTGGTGAGTGATAAAAGACGACGCTGCGGTACTGCGTGCCCCAGTCCGGCCCCTGGCGGTTGAGCTGGGTGGGGTCGTGGAGGGCGAAGAACTCGTCGAGAAGCTGCTGGTAGGTGATCTTCGCGGGGTCGAAGTCGATGTCGACCGCTTCGGCGTGGCCGGTGCGGTCGGTGCAGACCTGCTGATAGCTGGGGTTCTGGAGCGAGCCGCCCTCGTAGCCGACGGCGGTCGAGATGACGCCGGGCAGTTGCTGGAAGCGGGCTTCGACTCCCCAGAAACAGCCAGCGGCAAATGTGGCTTTAGCCATGGTGAACCTCTCAGACATTTAGATTACCTGGGCAGGCTTCAGGACGCTAACCGCAATCAGGTAGGACGTATAAGATCCTATCTGTGGTAAGATCTGTTCGTTGGGCAGGAAACAGCGTCTGCACCGAACCACGCTAGTCGAGGTCCATCGCCTTAGCGGCAGGAGGAAGGGCGCGCTCCTGAAAGAGCAAGTCTGGTTCGAAGGCGGCATCGTTGCAGCGTACAGTCTGGCCTATATCAACCTGAGACGATGCTCTGTCGATAACGGAAGGGTGCTGGGCTACGACAACGGTCACGGTTACCATCATCGCCACTTTATGGGCAAGGTAGCACCGTTCACGTTCACAACCTACGAAGAACTGGTGGAGAGGTTTATCGGAGAAGTGCACGAACTCTGGAGGATTGAAGATGAAGAAGGGTAAGGTGAACATCGGCACCAGCAGCACAGCAGAGTTCTTTGATCGTGTACGGAGCCACGCAAAGCGGCTGGATCGCGGTGAGAATCTTCCGGCAGAGATGAGCGTGACTTTTGAAGACCCGGCGGAGATGCTGAGGGTTCTCAGCGCCGAACGGGTCAGACTGTTGCGGCGGGCGAAGGCTGGATCTGTGGCAGTCTCCGATCTGGCTTCGGGACTGAAACGCGATGTGCGGGCGGTGACTCGGGACGTGGTTCTGCTGGAGAAGGCCGGGCTGTTGCGGACGAGCTACCGCGTGAATCCTGGGCACGGCCGCTTGAAGATTGTGGAAGCGGTGGCTCGGGAATACAGGTTGACGGCGAATATCTAAGTTCGGCCCAGCGTCATAGCTCGCAAGGTTCCATTCGCGAGAAGTCGCATCGGCTTCTCATGCGGTGCGAAACCCGTCTAAACGTCGTTGCCGAGATGGAAGATGGGCTCGACGCCTGCGGCGCCGGACAGCAGGGCCTGTTCTTCCTGGGTGTCGAGGGGTTTGTAGTTCTGCGCGACGTCCATGGCGAGGCGGAAAAAGCGCTCCTCGCCGGGAGGAATGGCCGCGGTAATGGGATGGCCGAGGGTCCAGCGCAGGCCGAGCGAGGCTTCATGCGGGAAGGCTGCCGGCTGATACCAGCATTTGGGATCGGAGGGATGGTCGTGCTGCTCGCTGGCGGGCCAGACGGTTTTGGCCATGCTTTTGAGGCAGAGGACGCCAATCTGTTTTTGCTGGGCGGTTTCGAGGATGCCGGGACCGAACTTCGCCTGCGTGTAGAGAACGAAATTGAGCGGGAAGAGGACGGTATCGAAGGGATAGCGGTTCATCGCGGCGACTGCGGTTTCCTGGGAGTGGACCGAGAAGCCAATGTAGCGGATCTTGCCTTCTTTCTTCGCGGCCTCCATGGTTTCCATCGCGCCGCCCGGGCCGAGGACCTTATCGAGCTCAGCCATTTTGGTGAGGGCGTGGAACTGGTAGAGATCGACGTGATCGGTTTTTAGGAGGCGCAGCGAATTTTCGAGCTGCGCGCGGCAACCGTCGCGGGTACGGTCTTCGGCCTTGCAGGCCAGGAAGACGCGGTCGCGGTAGGGAGCTAAGGCCGGCCCAAGGCGCTCCTGAGCATTGCCATAGCTGGGCGCCACGTCGAAATAATTGACGCCGCGATCGACGGCTTCGGCGACGATGTTCCGGGCTTCACCCTCCTGTTCATTCATGACGACGATACCGCCGAAGCCAATGATGGAAAGCTCTTCGCCGGTTTTGCCGAGGCGGCGGCGCGGAATAGGATGCGTGGGCGTCGAGGCGTGGAGGGTATCGGAAGCGGCGAGGGCGGCGGCTGTGATGGCAGCGTTTTTGAGGAATTCGCGGCGTTTCATCGGGTGACCTCGGAGGATGAAATGGGAAGGCCCGCGTGCTGTCTTTATTTTGGCACGATGAGCTGTCGCAGGGGCTCGAGGAACGGGACGGCGGAAATTCAGGGGCGACGGGTGCGTTTGCCGCTGATCGGGCGCTTATGGCTCGCGGGCCGGGCGGGTTTACCGGGTGTGGGACGGGGGCGCGGCCTCGGTGCTGTTTTGGGCAGCCGGATGGGCTGATTCTTGTCTGCCGCAGAACGTTTGCCCTCGGCAGCGCGGCGTAGCGCGGCAACTTCGTCGGGAGTAAGCTCGCGGGAGCGCCCCGGTTCGAGGTCGAGGACCAGCGGGCCGTAGCCGACGCGGCGGATTTTCTCGACGTGGTGGCCGACTTCTTCGAACATCTTGCGGATTTCGCGATTGCGGCCTTCAATGAGGATCATCTCGTACCACGGATTCTCGGCGTCGCGCAGCAGGCGGATGCGCGCCGGGGCGGTCATGATTCTGCCCTCATTGCGCCGGGGCGGGTCCGGGCGGGTACGCAGGCTGGGCTTGCCGGCGGGCGCGCGGGACTCGCTCGGGACGTGCGGGCGGACTTGGGTGCCGCGGTCGATCATGACGCCATGGCGGAGCTGGTTGATAGCGGAATCCGATGGCTTGCCACTGACTTTGACCAGATAGGTCTTTTCAACGCGCGCAGCGGCACGGGTGAGGGCGTTGGCCAGGTCGCCGTCGTTGGTCATCAGCAGCAGGCCTTCGCTCGAGTAGTCGAGGCGGCCGACGGGGAAAAGGCGCTCGCCGTCGGATTTAACCAGGGCCACCACGGTGGGACGGCGTTCGGGGTCGCTGGCCGTAGTCACGTAGCCGCGCGGTTTGTTGAGGACGACATAGCGATGGCGTTCGGGGCCGTGGAGCAGCTTGCCGTCGACGCGGATGTGGTCGTGCGTGGGGTCGGCTTTAGCGCCCAGCTCGCTGACCGTCCGCCCGTTCACCTGAACCCGTCCCGCGACGATCAACTCTTCAGCTTTGCGGCGCGAGGCGATGCCAGCCGCAGCGATGATCTTCTGCAGGCGCTGCAACGACCCGGACTCAGGCGCCGACTCCTTCATGACTTCTCTGCGTGTTCGGCCACGTCCACTTCGGAAGTGGGAGCCGGCTCGGGTTCGGCGGGTGGCTCTCCAATGGGCGGCTCTGGAACCTCCGGCTCGGGGTCGTTCATCGGGGGTGTGGGATCAGCTGGATCGTGCGGATGCTTTGCGGACGGCGAGTTGCCTTCGGCGTCCCATGGGGAGTTTTTTCCCACGGCGGCGATTTCTTCCTCAGCGAAGGGGAGTTCTTCTTCGCCGGGAGAAATCGCGCCTTCTTCTTCAGTTTCTGCCAGCTCGCTCGCCATCTTCTCAAATTCCTCCAGAGAAGGAAGCTCGTTGACATCGCGGAGACCGAAGCGGAGAAGAAATTCCTTCGTCGTCTTGTAGAGGATGGGGCGGCCGACAACCTGTTTGCGCCCGGCGGTGGTGATGAGCTTACGCGCGATGAGGGAGCCGAGGACGCCGCCGGAGTCGACGCCGCGGATCTCGCCGATTTCGGGTGCGGTAACGGGCTGTTTGTAAGCGATGACCGCGAGGGTTTCAAGCGCCTGCAGCGAGAGTTTGAAGGGCGGCCGCAGGGTCTTGATGAAAGCGCGGACCGCGTCGTGGTTTTCGGGCCGCGTGCCGATGCGGAAGCCGCCAGCTACTTCTCGGATTTCAAGGCCGCTGTCGGGGGAATTGTAGTCGGCGATGAGCTCATCGATGAGGCGGCGCAACTCGTCGCGAACTTCGCGGTCGCGCTGACGCTGCGCCTTCTTTGCGTGGTCCTTCTCGTCGTCGCCCGCCGACTCAGGTGACGGAGTTTCGGCGGCTGGAGATACCAATTCTTCGACCACGACTTCGGTCGATGATTCGGCGTCTTGAGAGGTGGCAGCGTCGGGATCGGCCTCGGGTGCGGTTCGGGAGGCCCGGCTCAGCAGGGCTTCGTCGCGGAACAGGCCGGCAAGCTGGGCCAGGGTAACAGGCTCTTCTGCGGCGTAGATGACGGCTTCAATGCGGGCTTTAAGACTCATGAATAGGTGGGGTCACAAACGCCGGGCAAAAGAAAAACGGCGCTTTCTCGATACTACCGAAAGCGCCGCTTCGTTGACCTGGTGCGATGTGGATTACATGAACTGACGCAGGATAAAGAAGAGGCCTGCGGCAAGCAGAGCCGCGGCCGGGAGGGTGAATATCCAGGCCAGCGCGATGTTGCGGATGGTGGACAGCTGGAGTCCGCTGCCGTTGGCCAGCATGGTACCGGCCACGCCGGAAGAGAGGACGTGGGTGGTGGAGACTGGCATGTGATACTGGTCGGCCATGATGATGGTGACGGCGGCAACGATTTCAGCCGATGCGCCCTGGGCGTAAGTGAGGTGGCTCTTGCCGATTTTTTCTCCGACGGTGACGACGATACGCTTCCAGCCGACCATGGTGCCGAGTCCGAGGGCGATGGCAACGGCCACCTTGACCCAGGTGGGGATGAACTTGGTGGCATTGTCGAGCTGCTTTTTGTAGGCGCCGAGGGACTTGTTTTCAGCAGCGGTGAAGGTGGGAGTGCCGTTTTTGCCCGGATTTTTCGCGATCAGGCGGAGCGCCTCGCTGACGACGTACATGTCGTTGCGGACGTTCTGCTGCTGATTGGCGGGAACGCCGTTGAGGGATTTGTACATCGTGACTTCGTTGCTGATTTCCTCGACCATCTGGCGGGCGGCCAGCATGGTGTTCTGGTTGAATTCCTTGGTGCGGATGTAGTCGGTGAGGTCAGAGCGCGCGTCGCCGATGACGGCGTTGGGCGAGACGTAGTGATTGAAGACCTGTTCGGCCTGCTGAGAAGCGGCCGTGAAGGCAGGGGTCTGACTAAAGCCGACGGCGTGGTTCAGCGCGTAGGCGGTGGGGACAGTGCCGATGAGGATGAGCATGATGAGGCCCATGCCCTTCTGTCCGTCGTTGGAGCCATGGCCGAAGCTGACGCCGGTGCAGGTGAGGATGAGCAGCGCGCGAATCCAGAGGGGGGGCGGCTCAGTGCCTTTCGGAGACTGGTAGAGGGCAGGATTCCTAACAGTGAATTTCAGGACAAGCAGGAGAATGGCGGCCAGGCCGAAGCCGACCAGCGGGGAAACCAGCAAAGCCCTGAAGACACCGCCGGCCTGACCCCAGTCCACGCCGCTGGTGCCCGCGTGAGGGTTCATGAGCTGGTTGGCGACACCGACCCCGATGATCGATCCGATGAGCGTGTGCGAACTCGAAGCGGGAAGACCAAACCACCAGGTGCTGAGGTTCCAGATGATGGCGGCAATGAGCAGGGAGAAAACCATGGCGAAGCCGGCGCCTTTGCCGACCTGCAGGACCAGTTCGACAGGGAGCAGCGAAAGGATGGTGAAGGCAACTGCGCCGGAAGAGGTGAGCACGCCGATGAGGTTCCAGAGGCCGGAGTAGACGACGGCGATGTGGGGCTCAAGGGAATGCGTGTAGATGACGGTGGCCACGGCATTGGCGGTGTCGTGGAAGCCGTTGACGAACTCAAAACCCAGCGCGATGAGCAGGGCCAGGGCCAGCAGCAGGTAGGGCCACACGGATGGCAGGTGGGTGGTTGAGAGATCGCGCGCGAGTTGCGAGCCAGCATAGATGAGGCCGCCGAGGAGGGCGATTCCGAAGATGATCATCCCGATGGCGCCGGGAGACTTGTTCATCTTGTCGTGGAGCAGGGAAGCTGGATGCTCGGGAACGGCGGGTACTTCGACAACGTCTGTCAATGGAATCTTTGTTCCTGCGGACATTGAGGCTCTGGCTCCTGCGGAGTGTAGGGAGGTAGGTGCCCAAACTAGCAAGGCATGATGGCGAGGAGCATGAATGTCGTGTTAACAGACGGTGAATCAGCACGAAGAAGACTGCTGCGAAGAGCGCAGGAGAGTAGCGGGACTAACTCCAGTCGTCGCGCATGGAGAGCCGGTCGTTGATGGCCTGCTCGAACTGCTCGTGCTTCTTGATGAAAATCTCGCTGAAGCCGCGATCCTGGCGCAGAAGGATGGCCTGCAGGCGGACCAGCTCCAGCAGAGCGAGGAAGGTGGCGATGACCGCGTTGACGGACCGCGTGTTAGAGAGCAGTTTCGAAAGCGCGACGGGGCGGTCTTCCATCATCAGGCGGCGGCGGATGAAGTCGATCATCTGCCGCACGGTGACCGCGTCCTCTTCTACGTCGAGGACGGGGCGGTTTTTAGCGCGATCGAGAACCTGGCGGAAGACACGGACCAGGTCGAGGGTGTCGGCGGCAATTTCCTGCTCGTCTTCGCCGGCCTCGCGGAACTCGCGGATGCCGGGGTTGGTCCAGGTCGCCTCTTCGAGCTGGTGCTTCTGCTGGAGCATTTGCGCCGCGTTACGAAATCGCTCGTGTTCGAGCAGGCGCTCGACCAGCTCGTGGCGCGGGTCCTCGGTTGCTCCCTCGGCTTCGTCGGGCGAGCGCGGCAGCAGCATCTTGCTCTTGATGTGGATGAGCAGAGCCGACATGTAGATGAACTCGCCGGCAGTGTCGACGTCGGAGGCTTTCAGGTGCTCGACGTAGGCGAGGAACTGCGCGGTGATTTTGGCGATGGGGATGTCGTAGATGTCGATGTTCTGCTTGCGGACGAGGTCGAGAAGAAGGTCGTACGGGCCTTCGTAGACCTGGCCGACGATGACGGAGAAAGGGAAGGCGGACTCTTCTTCCTTGCGCAGGTCGGCGGCGGTTTTTTCGTAGGGGTGGGGGTTGGCGGAGGCGATGTCGGCTGCGACATGCTTGCCAGTTTCTGCCGATGCTTCTCTGTTTGGCTGCCCAGAGCCAGAATCGGAAGGGAGGCCGGGTTTGAAATCGTTAGATTGAGTCATCGCAATGCAGTGAAATCACCTTCGTATGACGTCACATTGATCGGTGACGACTCCGGGAGCTCGAGAGAGTATCCAGCATTCGACTTGCGAAGGAATACTTGGAAAGTCTTTTCTGCTTTCTTGATTCGGGCCCACGGCTCTCTAAATTCTTTTTGAGGAATAACGAAGGCCCTAAGTACGAATGTTTCTCTCTCCCACGCGAGAAGTAGCAAAACCTCGTAACTTTTGTTGACGATATCGAAGCGGTAGTCTCCATCTGGGCGCTGGCGCGAGGTCGGCACGAAGACTCTCTTGTTACGGGGCGTCACGAACACGAGATCTCCGATTCGTCGCAGTTGAATGTCCTCGGGAACCATGCGAGTTCTCAGGTACTCCCGTAGCCTGTCTCCTCGCTCGGCGCGCTCCAGATTCCACCAGTCTTTATGGTTGGAGAGATCGTGAACAAGGCTGTTGGGAGAGTCCTGCTTCATCTGCTCAAACACGGTCAGATCGAAGCGTTGTTGCCCGCCCCTCAGGCCCATGGCCTTTCGTACTTCCGTCATGGTCGCTTCAGCCGCTCTCCGCGCCCTCTCCGCACCCTCTGCCAATATTCCATCAACGCGATGGGGATTAAGCTCGAATTCACTCCGGCGTGTCTGAATCGGCTGCAGCTCTCGCCAGATCGCATTCGCGGCTAGTTGCTTACACTCCAAGCAGGAAATCGACGCATTCCTGCACCCCTGAGAGATTTCCTGAAGCGTATTCGACTCACTAAATACTCTGTGTAGGTCTGCAACAGGACATTTGTCCGGGTCCCCTGGATCATTCAGTTGGGGTCTTTGGCCGCCTTTATCCATCTCCTTTAGCTTTGAAGAGACCGTCCTGAATGAATCCGTAAGCAAGATCGTGTTGCCGTAGCTCTTGGACATCTTGCGGCCGTCGGTACCGGGGAGTTTGGGCGAGGGGGTGAGGAGGACCTGAGGCTCAGGGAGGATTGGAAGTCGGAGGATTTCAACTTGGCCTATGCCTTCATACTCGCCATATCGGGCTCTTGGGTAGAACTGATTGAAGCGCCTTGCGACCTCGCGGGTCAGCTCGACGTGCGCGGTCTGATCCTGACCGACGGGGACGAAGTGCGCCTGATATAGGAGAATGTCGGACGCCATGAGGACCGGGTAGCCGAGGAATCCGTAGGTCGTGAGGTCTTTGGAGGTGAGGTTCTCCTGCATTTCTTTGTAGCTGGGAACGCGCTCGAGCCAGCCAAGCGGCGTGATCATGCCCAGAAGCAGGGGTAACTCATAATGCTGCACGACGTGGCTCTGCACGAACAGGACGGACTTTTCCGGATCGAGGCCGGCCGCGAGGTAGTCGAGGATGACGTCGCGGGTGTTGCCGGCGATCTGCGATGGGTCGGCGTAGTCGGTGGTGAGCGCGTGAATGTCGGCGATGAAGAAGTAGCATTCGTACTGCGGGTCGTCCTGGAGCCGGACCCAGTTGTGCAGGGCGCCCATGTAGTTGCCGAGGTGAAGTTTGCCGGTGGGGCGCATGCCGCTCAGGACACGCTTCCGCCCCATTGCGCCAACGGCGGGCGCACCGGGGGCCCCGGTTTTGCGGCCAGAAGAAGTGGGGTTCGACACAGAATCCTTCGCGATGGGAATGGCTCTGGTTATTGTACGGGACCATTGCATGGAGCGGGCCCGACGCGTCGCGGAAAAGCGGTCCCGCCGTCGACGAAAATTGCGCAACGCCAACCGGGAATCGCCGCTGTAATCTAGAGCCAGGAATCCGACGTGAAAACGGCGATCAGCGTATCGAAAGAGGACTACCTCAAGGCGATTCTCGAAGCCGAGAGCGAAGGGCAGACCGTCATTTCGGCGACCCTGGCGCACTGGCTGGAAGTTTCGCCGCCGGCCGTGTCCATGGCGCTGCGGCGGCTTAAGCGCGACGGCTTTGTGGAGGTTCGCCCGGATGGCGTGGTCCGCCTGACGGCGAAGGGGCACGAAGCAGCTTACCGGACTGCGTTGCGGCACCACCTGATCGAGCGCATGCTCTCAGAGATGTTTGGGATGCCGTGGTTCGAGGTGCACGACGAGGCCGAGCGGCTGGAGCATGCCGTATCGCCGGCGTTTGAAGCGCTGCTGATGAAGAAACTGGGTGAGAAGGGGACCTGTCCGCACGGGAACGCGGTTCTGCCGGAGAGCGAGGCGAAGCGCAAGAAGAGCGGGATCCGCCCGCTGGCCGAGGTTGCGGAGGGCGCCGAGTATACGGTGACCAGCCTCTACGAGCGCGATGAGAAGCTGCTGAAGTTTCTTGAGCAGGCCGGCATCGAGCCGGGCGGCGCGGTGCGGGTGGTGCAGCGCAACTACGACCAGACGGTGGCCATTGAGACCGCGGCGGGAAGCTTCACGATTGGCCCGGCGGCGGCAGAAAAGGTGCGGGTGAAACGAGCGGCGGAGACGGCCCGTACCAGCGGGGCTACAGCTGCGCGCGGGGCGGGTAACGGGACGAGGCACGCCCACTGAGCCGGCGCCCGGCGGAAACTGAGTCTGCGGCGCGCTCGCGCGGGTATTTAGAATTCCTGAAGAAACCCATGGCCCTGCTGCGTGCTGCCGGTGTGCTTGGAGCTGCGTCGTTGGCGCTCGCCGGTGTTTCGGCCAGGGCGCTCGATCCACACACAGCTGTGGCGCATTACGGATACGAATCGTGGCAGACAGACACCGGCCTGCCGCAAAACACTGTGCATGCCATTGCGCAGGAGCGCGACGGGTTTTTGTGGATCGCGACCGAAGGCGGCCTGGTGCGCTTCGACGGCGTGGACTTCCGTGCCTTTACGCGGGCAAATACTCCGGCACTGCCCAGCGACTTAATCGACGACGTCGAAGAGGACAGCTCGGGAACGCTGTGGATCAGCACCTCCGGTGGCTTGGCGCGGATGCGCGGCGGAAAGCTCGAGGCGGCTGGACCCGAGCTGGGCGTACCGGCAACCCAGGTGTGGCGGACGTTGGAAGACCCGCACGGTGCCGTGTGGGTGTTGACGGCGTCGGGGCTGTTTTGCATCGAGGGGGAGCGAGGCAGGCAGGTTCCGCTGGATGCAGCGCTGACCGAAAACAGCCGGATGGTCGCGGGTCCCGATGGAGCGCTGTGGCTGGGGACGGCGGATGGGTTGATGCGTGCGGCGGCGGGCGGAGCGTTTCACGCAGTGGGAACAACCGGTGAAGTCCTGGCCCTGGCTGTGGATGGCAACGGAACGGCCTGGGCGGCCACGCGGTCGGGTCTGGAAGAATGCTCGGCAGCCGGCTGCAGGAACGTTCCGCTTCAGGGTGCAGCCTCAGTGAACGCGCTGGCGAGCGATGCGCAGGGGCGCATGTGGATCGGCACCGATGCGGGGCTGTTCCTGGCAGAGAGAGATCGGGTTCGCGCGATGGGAGATCAAGCGGCGCTCGTGGATTTTCTCTACCGGGATCGGGAAGGCATGATGTGGGCGGGGACGGCGCATGGGCTTATGCGGATCGACCCCGAAAGCAGCGCGTCGGAATTGCTGGCGAGCGGAGATGTTTTCCTGAGCGCGGCGGAGGATCGCGAAGGCGATCTCTGGCTGGGGACCGAGTCGGGCGGGCTGGCCGTGCTGCGGGATCGGAAATTCTCCACGCTGACCGCGCAGGATGGGCTGACCGATGAATATGTTCTTGCGCTGGCCCAGGCACCCAACGGGCATGTTGGGGTGGGGACGAAGGGCGGCGGCCTGAACGTATTTCGCGATGGCAGGTTCTACGGGCTGACAACCGCGCAGGGGCTGGCGAGCAATGTGGTGCTGACCGTGGCGGCCGCTGCGAACGGTGACGTGTGGGTAGGAACGCCCGATGGATTGAACCTGCTCCACAACGGCGATGTAGCGCGGACGTTCACGACGGCGGACGGCCTGGCCGACGATTTTGTGCGGTCGCTGTTCATCGGGAGCCACGGTGAACTGTGGATCGGGACGCGACGCGGCTTGTCGCGCTACGAGAATGGCCGGTTCACGACGTGGACCGCGGTGGACGGACTAGGCAGCGACCTGATCGGTGCGATGACAGAGGATCGCGACGGATCGCTGTGGATTGGAACGCTGGGCGGGCTGAGCCGCTTTCGCGACGGGCAAATCCGGAATTTCACCACGAAGGACGGACTTTCCAGCAACGTAGTCACGGCGCTCCATGAAGATGACGATGGGACTCTGTGGATCGGAACCAACGATGGCGGGCTGAATCGCTGGCGCGCGGGCACGATCGCGAGGGTAGCGCCGCAGCAATTGCCACAGCGAGTGATCGGAATTCTGGAAGACGCGAGCGGATACTTATGGATCAGTTCCAATACTGGCATCTACCGCGCGAGCCGCGATGCGCTGAATCGCATGGCGGACAGTGGTGCAGCCGCGGAGGTGATGCGGTTCGGGACAGCGGACGGCATGCGCATTAGCGAGTGTTCGAGCGGCGGACATCCGGCGGCGTTGCGGCTGAAGGATGGCTCGCTGTGGTTCGCGACGCTGAAAGGGATTGCGCGGGTGGATCCGGAACATATGCCGGTAAACCGCGTGGCCCCGCAGGTAGCGATCGAGCGCGTCAGCGTGGACGATGCACCGCAGGTTTCGTCGGCACAGTTAGACGTCGCGCCAGGGCACAGCCATTACGAGTTCGTCTACGCAGGCCTCAGCTTTGTGGCGCCGCAAAAGGTGCAATACCGATACCAATTGCTAGGATTCGACCGCGACTGGGTGGATGCCGGGACCAGGCGTATTGCGTACTACACAAATCTACCCCATGGCGGTTACACATTCCGGGTGCTGGCGCGCAACAACGACGGCGTGTGGAGCAAAGTTCCGGCAACTGCGGAGCTGACCATCGAGCCGCATTATTACCAGACGCTGTGGTTCCGGCTCGCGATGGTGCTCGCTCTCCTGGGACTGGGCTACGCGGCCTGGCGGCGGCGCCTGATGCGCGCAGAACGGGAATTCCAGGCCGTGCTGGGAGAACGCACGCGCATCGCGCGCGAAATTCACGATACGCTGGCTCAGGGCTTCGTCGCGGTTTCCGTCCAGCTGGAGTTGGTGGCGCAGTTACTGCGCGGGTCGGTGGATGCCGCCAGAGAACAGCTGGAGCGCGCCCAGGCGCTGGTGCGCAGCAGTCTGGAAGACGCCCGGACATCGATCTGGGAGCTGCGTTCGCAGGGCGGAGAGCGCGAGGATTTGGCGGTACGGATTCTAAAAGTGGCTGAAGAGGTGACCAGCCGGTCGAAGTCGAGGGCGCGGGTGCAGATGCAGGTAAGCGGAACGAATCGTCCGCTCGATGAAGATGTGGAGCGCGAATTGACGCGCATCGCACGCGAGGCAGTAGCGAACGCGGTGCGGCACGGCGATCCGGAGAACATTGTGCTGCGGCTGGAGTTTGAGGGGAGTATGTTCGGGATGGAGATTCGCGACGATGGCAGGGGCTTTGCGGGCGCGCCAGTCGACGGCGCAACCGGCCACTTTGGACTTACAGGCATGCGGGAACGCGCCGAGGCGATCGGGGCTTCTCTGACAGTGAAGAGCGGCACAGGAGAGGGAACCAGCGTCCAGCTGGCGTTGCCGCTGGCGAGCGAAACGGAGATGAAAAAGTAACTATGGCGGATACGATTAACATCCTGCTGGTCGACGACCACCACATCGTGCGCCAGGGATTCGCTGCGCTGCTGAAGACGGTGCCTGGATTCACTGTGGTGGGGGAAGCCTCAGATGGCGAGCAGGCGGTGGAACTATACCGGAAGCATCGCCCGGATGTGACCCTGATGGACCTGCGCCTGCCGAAAATGAATGGTGTGCAGGCCATCGAGCGCATTCGCAAAGATTTTCCGCCGGCGCGGATCATCGTGCTCACCACCTTCGACGGCGATGAGGACATCTATCGTGCCATGCAGGCCGGAGCAAAGGGTTATCTGCTGAAGGGGATGGATCTGAATGAACTGACCGAAGCAATCAAGACAGTGCATGCCGGGAAATCGCGCATCCCATCGCGGGTTGCGGAGAAGCTGGCGGAACGGATGGGCGGCTCTGCGCTGACGGCCCGCGAACTGGAGGTGCTGCAGCTGATCGTGGCCGGCAAGAGTAATAAGGATATCGGGAACGCGTTGTTCATTTCGGAGGCGACGGTGAAGACGCATGTGAACAGCCTGCTGAGCAAAATGGGTGTCGAGGACCGCACCCAGGCGGCGACCTCCGCGCTGCAGCGAGGCATCGTGCATCTGGATTGAAAAAAAAGCAGGCAATTTGGAAATGGGACGATCAATCGGAATTTCATTGCAAAAGTGGGCGATCGCCGGAAGCCTTGTGGCGGCGGTTTGTTGCGCGTTTGCGCGGGATGGCCGGCTGGCGGAGTGGCATGCGGCAACCGATGCCGAGCTGCGGTCGATCATTCCGGCGCGCGCTCCGGTGGTGCAGGAGCGGATCGAGACGGAAATGCGCTCGGCCTCCGGCATCACCAACGGGCATGGGAAATTCATCGCCGGCGTGGTGCTCATCACCGCGGGATATTCTGCGGAGGGCAAGTATTCGCACTTTTTTCTCACTCAGGTTCCGCTTAGGCTGGGCGCGGATACGCGTCTGGCGCCCGGAGAATATGTGCTGGGCTACGAGCACACGGAGAACAACTCGCTGCTGGTGCACTTTTATGAGGCTGCCACAGGAAAGCCGGTGGGCAGCGTGCCGGCCGCTCTGATGACCGGTGTCACACGAGTAGAATCGTTTCGCATCTGGCCGCCGGCGGAGCGGTCTGCAATTCAAATTGGGCGATTTGCATTCAGCTATCAGATCGGGAGCTAGGTACGCATGGCGCAGCAGTTATCACAAAAAGAACAGAAAGAACAAAAGGTGCTGGAGGCGCTCAGCGAGAACTGGCAGGCGGAGATGCGCGGCTTTCACACCTATAGCACCCTGGCCGAGCGCGACACCGATTCAGTTCGCAGGAAAGCGCTGCGGCACATGGCAGAATCGGAAGCGCAGCACGCGGCGATGTGGGCGAAGCGGATTCGCGAGTTGGGTGCCGAGATCCCGAAGTACGAAGGCAGGCTCACCGGCGACGCAGACACACTGGTGAACCGGCTGGGCGGGCCGCAGATGGCTCTGCGGCGGCTGGAGATTGACGAGAGCCGCGACATCGCCCGCTACGGGCAACAACTGAAAGAGCTGGGCGACGAGCCCAGCGTCGCGATCCTCGAACAGGTGATCGCCGATGAGCAGGAGCACTATCGCGAGCTGAGTGAGCTCATCCGGCATCGCTATCCGAAGATGCCGGCGAGCCTGGAGACGGCGCGCCAGGAGCTTGACGATCTGCTGACGCGGCGGAATCGTCCGGGACAGCAGACGGCGGGCTGGATCGGCGACGCGATCTACGGCGTGAATGACGGGCTGGGCGCGATCTTTGGGATTGTCTCCGGCGTTTCCGGCGCGACGCTCGGCAACAGTAAGTGGGTGTTGCTCTCGGGCCTGGCAGGCATGGTCGCCAGCGCGCTATCCATGGGATCGGGCGCGTACCTGGCAGCGAAAAGCGAGCGCGAGATTTATCAGGCGGAACTGGAACGCGAGCGCGAAGCCATCGCCATGAACAAGCCGGAGGCGCGCGAGCTGCTGTCGCTCTATTACCAGGTAAAGGGCATTCCGCGCGACGACGCCGATCACGTGGTGGGGCATCTGGCCGAATCGCCCGAGCAGTTCACCCGCGCGCTGGCGGCCGAGCAGCTCAACATGACCGAAGAGGGCCTCAGCAAGCCGTTCGTCTCAGCGTGGTCAGGTGCACTGTCGACCGCGGTGGGCGCGTTCATCCCCATCCTTCCGTTCTTTTTCATGAGCGGATACCCGGCAGTAATTGTCTCGGCAGTCATTTCGCTGATCGCGCACTTTGCGGTCGGCGCAGCCAAGTCGCTCATCACCGTGCGCAGCTGGTGGGCTTCCGGCCTGGAGATGACGCTGGTGGGCGCGGTAGAAGGCGCGGCAACCTACGTGATCGGGATTGGACTCGGGCATCTCGGGGCGTAAGTGCGGATCAGCGCGTCATCTTCGCGTAGTAATCCTGCAGAGTAAAGAAGGCCTTCTTCTTTTCGCCTTTGTCGGAGACAAGGCCTTTGCGGTTGTAGTCGTCCTGGATGCCCGGCAGCTGCCGCATGGGTGAGCGGAAATCCATCAGCACCCACGGGGTCATGCCGCGCAGAAACGGCATCTTCGCGAGCATTTGGAACTGTTGCCGGTACACATTGTCCTCGTATTCCTCGGTGAACATCTCCGTATCGGGTCCGTGCAGGCCGGCTTTGGCCCCCGCGCCGAATTCGCTCATGATCACCGGCTTGCCCATCGGGTTTTGCCATGTGTAGTCGGGGATGCTACTGCGCTGTGCCCTGGTACCAGCCCAGATATTCGTTGTAGCCGAGCACGTCGAGGTCCTGGCCGAGTGGATCGTCGAGCGTCGCGGTCGTCCCTTTGAAGTGCGTGACGATGGCAGAGGTGATCAGCCGCGTGGGGTCTTCGCTCCGAGCTTCAACCGCAAGCTGATGGATGAAAGCATTGCGCTCGGGGCTTTCCGGTGTCTCATTCGACATCGACCACAGGATCACCGCGGCGTGGTTGTGGTCGCGGCGAATCATCTCCCACAACTGATGTTTGGCCACGTCGAGCGTGTGCGGATTGGTCCAGTCGATGCCCCAGTAGACGGGAATCTCCGACCAAACCATGATGCCGAGCTTGTCCGCGAGGCGATATTCGTTTTCCGTGTGCGGATAGTGGGCCATACGCACGAAATTGCAGTGCAGTTCCTGCGCCCAGCCCAGCAGCGTTTCGGCATCTTTCTCAGACCAGGACCGGCCGGAACGGAAAGGAGCTTCGTCGTGATAGCTGACGCCGCGCAGAAAGACGGGCTTGCCGTTGAGGAGAATCTGATCGCCCTGGACTTCGACAGTGCGGAAGCCGATGTCATCCGTGAGATGGTCAGGTCCGGCGGCGAGATCGATTGCATAGAGCCGCGGGTGTTCGGGTGACCACAGCTCGAGACCCGGAGCATCGAATGAAAACGAGGCGCGGCCATTTGTATCCGTCACTGCATCTTTTTCGACGTGGAGATCGGGGATGCGCAGGGTGACGCGGCTTCCTGCCCCACTTCCGACGACATGAACATAGCCTTCGAGCTGATTGCCAGTGCCACGGCGCAGCTGCAGGGAGTAATCGTCGATGTAGCTGTCAGGCACCTCCACGAGCGAAACCGGCCGCGTGATGCCGCCGTAGTTCCACCAGTCCATGCGCACGGTGGGCACGCGGTCGACAGTGCGCTGATCGTCGACAGCGACGACAATGAAGTTATCGCCGTCGTGCGCCACGCCCGTGATCTCGCAGTCGAACGGCGTGTACCCGCCTTCGTGATCGCAGACATGCTGGCCGTCGACGAAAACCGAGGCCGCGTAGTTCACCGATCCGAAGTGCAGAAACAGATGCGTGTGCGGCCTGAGGTGAACGGTGAAGTCACGTTGGTACCAAAGGAGGCCTTCGTAGTAGAACAGCGAATCTTTCTGCGAGTTCCAGTCGCCTGGAACGTCGAGCGTTGGCGAGCGGGAGAAGTCGTACTGTACGAGCGGACCACCGGGGACATAGTGCGCATTCTTCGCGTAGCCGTTGGGGCTGGCGTGGTCCGGAGTCGAACCCCAGCCCTCGCGATAAGGATCGGGGATGTAGTGCCAGGGACCATCGAGACTGGTTTGCTGGCGATGGTCGACATCGACGAGCAGCGTGGCTTGCTGAGAGTAAGCGGCGACGGCGACGAAGACGAGTGCAGGCAAAAGGCAAACGGCGACACGGCGACCCATGACGACCATACTAATCCGCAAAAGAAAGGCCGGAGCAAGGCTCCGGCCCTCTTGTGAAAATGTGCCGAGTTCAGTGGATTCCGAGGCCGTCGTGCTCGTGGTAGTTCGGATAGGGCGGCTTCGGATACGTGGGCAGCGGATGCTCTTTCAACTGCTCCATCACGTACTGCACGGCGCGCTCCAGTTGAGGATCATGTCCGGCAGCCACTTCCTTCGGCAGATATTCCACCTCGATGTCCGGCGGGATACCGTGGTTCTCAACTTCGAATTGTCCGTGCAGGCCGTAGATAGCCACGCGGGGAGCGGTGACAGAACCACCATCAAGCAGCACAGGATAGCCGCTGATGCCGACCAGTCCGCCCCACGTGCGCACACCAACAAGCGCGCCGAGGTTGGCCTTGCGGAAATACCACGGCATGAGGTCGCCGCCCGAACCCGCGGACTGGTTGATGATCATCGCCTTGGGTCCGAAGATAGCGCCCCGCGGATCGGTGCTGTCCTCACCCCCGCGCGATTCGTAGCGAGACATGGGAACGCGGCGCAGCGTATCGATCACGTTGTCGGCAATGTCGCCGCCTTCGTTGTAGCGCTCATCGATGATGACGCCCTTCTTATCGACCTGCGCATAGAAGTAGCGGTTGAAGTTCGTAAAGCCTCCGCCGCCGGTGTTCGGCATGTAGACGTACGCGACCCGATGGTCGGTCAGCTCGTCGACCTTCCGGCGCGCCGCTTCGATAAAGGCCAGGTTGCGCAGGCCATGTTCGGACTCGATGGCCACGACGGTGACGTCGCGCGCCCCGGATCCGTCAGGATTGGCGCCCACATGCAGAACCACCTGCTTCTCCGCAGTGCCTTCAAAGAAGCTGTAGAGATTGTCGCTGGCGTGAAGGTCGCGGCCGTTGACGGCCAGCAGATACTCGCCCTCTTTCACGTTGACGCCCGGCTGCGTGAGCGGCGCGTGCAGTGAGGGATTCCAGTTCTCGCCGTTGTAGATGCGCGCGAAGCGGTAACGATCGTGATCGACAGAGTAGTCCGCGCCCAGCAATCCGACGTGCGGTGAGTGGTCGGGCTCGCGAGGGCCACGGATGAACATGTGGCCGATGGTGATTTCCCCGGTCATTTCCTCGAAGAGGTAATTCAGCTCGTCGCGCGAGCCGATGCCGTCCAGGTAGGGTTCGTAACGCTTCTCGGCTTTGGCGAGGTCGAGACCGTGATGATTGGGGTCGTAGAGGAAGTCGCGCTCGATACGCCAGGTTTCGTGGTACATCTGGCGATATTCGGCGCGAGGATCGACGTTGGCCTGGAGATTGCCGAGGTTCAGCGTCTTCCCGGGTGTGGTCTTCACATCGCTGGCGGTAGCAATCAGCCAGGAATCACCCTTCTTGTAGAGAATTTTCTCGCCATTGGCGGAGATGACGTAGCTGTCGATGCCGGAAAGAACCTCCGTGGTCTCGCGCTTTTCCAGCGTGAAATGCCACAAGGCATGAATGCCGCTGCCTCCTCCGTGCGATGGGTTGGCCACCGGCCCGCCCTCGGCGATGAACAACTCGCCTTCCTTTCCCGCCTGCAGATCGACATAATTCCGAGCCGGGATCGGCAGCGCCAGAATCCGCTGGTCGATGCCGTCAAAGTCAACCTTAACCGTTGGCGGCTTCTTCTCTTCCTTCTTCTCGTCTTTTTTTGGGGCGCTGGCGGTCTCGTCTTTCTTTTCCGCAGCGGTCTGGTCGTCGGTTTTCTTTGTCTCGTCGGAGGGCTTGCTCTCATCCTTCGCCTTCTCGTCGTCGCTCTCCGGCGGAATCGGCGAGGGCAGATTCTTTGAGAGCACCACGACGTAGACGCTCGAGCTCACCGCGCGATCAAGGCTGGAAAGATCGAAGCCATCGACAGACGGGCCGACGTTGGTGCTGGCAGTGAAGTAGAGATATTTACCGTTGCGATCGAAGGCGACGGTGCCCACGTCGCTCATGCCATCGGTGATCTGTGTAGACTTGCCGGTCTCGATGGAATACAAGAGAACGGCATGCAGATGGTTGTGCAGTTCCTTCAGGTAAGCGATCCACTTGGCGTCCGGCGACCATGCGTACTTCACGTCAAAGCCGAACCCTTCGAAGAACTGCGTATCGATCTTCACCGGGTGAGGATGATCCGCGCTTGCATCGACGTACCAGATGGTCTCGTTCTTGTCGCCGTAGAGGATGTGTTTCGAGTCCGGTGACCAGTGAGGCGCGTAGAAAAACGACGGCGAAGGGCCAAGGTCGATCACCTTCGGCGCGGTGATGCCGCTCTGGCCGCGGATGTATAGCTGATACTCGCCCGAGGCATCGCTGAAGTAGGCGATGGATTTACCGTCCGGTGACCACGCAGGATCGCGCTCGGCGGCGTTGGACGTATTAGTGAGGTTGCGCGCGTCACCCTTCTCGGCGGGGACGGTGAAGATGTCACCGTGGGCTTCAAAAACCGCTCTTGCGCCGGTGGGCGAGATGTCGGCGTTGAGGATGGTGTGCGGGTCGATGACCGTGAGGCTGGGCGCGAGCGCCGGCAAATCGCCGTGCAGCGTGATGTCGACCGGATGCTCAGTGTGCGTTGCCATGTCGAAAAGGTGGATGCTGCCGAACTGCTCATACACAATGCCGCCGGGCCCGACGCTGGCTGATTTCAGATCGAAGCTCTTATTCTCGACGGCCTGTTCGACTTGTTTCGATTTTGTGTCGTAACTAAAGAGCGTGACTGGCCCGTTGCGGTCGGAGAGGAAATAGATTTTGTCGGCCACCCATAGGGGGTTCGAGTCGTTGGAATTGTCGCGCGGCACCTTGGTGAGGTCGAGGGTCGCGAGGTTGACGATCCAGACTGGCTGGGTTTGACCGCCGTGGTAGCGCTTCCATGCCGGCTCCCACTGGTTGAACGGCGTGTAAGCGATCTGTTTGGCGTCGGGCGAAAGCGAGCCGCTGTCGGCAGACGGAAGCGGATAGGCGACCGGCAGTCCGGACCCATCGGCGTGAATACGGTAGAGCTGGCTGAAGTCATTCCACGCTTCGCGTCCGCTCAGGAAAAGAACGTCGTTGCCATCCGGAGTCCAGCCCACGACAATGTCGGGCTCAGGGTGATACGTGAGGCGATGCGGAATGCCGCCGTTCAAAGAAACGGTATAGACATCGACGTTGCCGCGGATGCGCGCCGAGTAGGCAAGAGTCTGGCCGTCCGGCGAAAAGAACGGGCCGTCGACAACCGAGGCTGTTGAAGTAAGGCGAACAGCCTCGCCGCCAGCGCGCGGAACGATCCAGATGTCGTCGGCATGGCGAAAAGCGATCTGATCTTTGCTGAGCGTGGGGTGAAGCAGAAGCAGAGGGGCAGCCTGCGAAACGAGTGGCAGCAAAAGAAGCGCAAACAGGACAGCGGGCACGTGACGAATCGATCTGAACACGGGACCTCCAGCTGGGATTAGGAGTGAAGGGCAAGTGTACAGGCGTTGTTAAGAGGCGCCACGCCAGGAAATCTGGGAAAGTGACGAGCTACGACGCGGGTCGCGGAGGCGGAAACGATTGCCGCGGTCGAATTCCTCGCGCAGCTCGGGGGTCTTAAGATTCTCGCGCAGATGAGCCAGGCGCTGTTCGAGCGCAAGCAGCGAGCTGGCAATGGCTTCGGAATTGGAGTGGGCGATGTCGCGCCACATGGAGAAAGGGCTGGCGCCGAGGCGCGTCATCTCGCGCAGGGCGCGGCCACCGATGGGAAGCAGGTCGGCGTTGGCGGCAAATTCGTCTTCAAGCAGCGCGCACATCGCGGTGGAAACGAATTGCGGCAAGTGGCTGATCCACGCGCACAGAACATCGTGGCGCTCAGGATCGAGGTCGATGATGCGCGAGCCAAAACGACCCACCCAGGCGCGCCACTCTTCCGCCAGCGGTTCAGAGGGCAAAGCCTTCCCGGCCACGTCGCACGGGGTAAAGAGCCACACAGCCCCGTCAAACAGGTCGCCATCGGCATTTTCAGCGCCGCCGACTTCCTTGCCCGCCATAGGATGACCCGGAAGAAATCCAGGCTGACCAGGGCCATTGTATTTGTCACGAGCACGGTCACAAATAGCGCCTTTTACGCTGCCGACGTCGGTCACGAGCTGGTTTTCCCGCAGGATGGGCGCGAGACGATCGAGCCACTCGAGGATGGGGAAGACCGGGCCCGCCAGCACGATGACATTGGCCTCCGCCGCTGCGCCGAGCGGATCGTCGGCGATCACGGTGATCGCATCGCGGCGAAGCGCAGTATGGAGTTCGTCTGCGTTCGGATCCCATCCGGCGATGGAGCCCTCGAATCCGCGGGTGCGCAGGGCGAGTCCCACCGACGCGCCGATGAGGCCGGTGCCGAGAATCGCGACGCGCTCGATGGCCATTAGATCGTCCGGTCGACGGCCTTTGCGATGATCCGCAGCGAGTCCATCAGCTGTGTGAACTGCTCAGGAAAAAGCGACTGTGCGCCGTCGGAAAGAGCCTTATCGGGGTTGGGATGGACCTCCATGAGCACGCCGTCGCCACCCGCCGCAACCGTTGCGCGCGCCATGGCGGGAACCTTGTCGCGGCGGCCGGTGCCGTGCGAAGGATCGCCGACGATGGGCAGGTGCGACAGCTTCTTGACGACGGGGATGGCCGAGATGTCCATCGTGTTGCGCGTGTACGTCTCGAACGTGCGGATGCCGCGCTCGCAAAGGATCACGTCGTAGTTGCCGCCGGCCAGCAAATATTCGGCGCTCAGCAGCAGCTCTTCGATGGTGGCGGCGATGCCGCGCTTCAGAAGGACCGGGCGCCGGACCTCGCCAAGTTCGCGCAGCAGGTTGAAGTTCTGCATATTGCGCGCGCCCACCTGAAAAAGGTCCACATAGGGCATCATGAGCTCGATCTGCGCAATCTCCATCACCTCGCTCACGATGAGCAGGCCGTGCGTATCGCCAGCCTCGCGCAGCAGCTTGAGCGCGTCAAGGCCCAGCCCCTGGAAGGAGTAAGGCGAGCTGCGCGGTTTGAAGGCTCCGCCGCGGAGAAATTTTCCGCCCGCCTCTTTGACCACCTTTGCGCAGGCGAAGATTTGCTCGCGGCTTTCGACCGAGCAAGGACCGGCCATCACGACGACTTCTTCGCCCCCGACCGCAACCCCGCCCGGAAAGCGAACAACAGTTCCCTCAGGCCGGAAGCTGCGCCCGGCGAGTTTGTACGGCGAACTGATGCGGATGACTTCCGCGACCCCGGCGAACACCTCAAATTCCTTGTGATCGAAAGCGCCCGGAGTGCCGACGCCGGCCAGAATGGTCTGCACCGTACCCGTAGTGCGATGGACGTTGAAGCCAATTTCCATCATGCGCTCGACGACGGCTTGAATCTCTTCTTCGGTCGCGCGATCCTGCATTGCAACAATCATGATTCTTTTCCTGTCTTTTTCTGAACGGCCGAAGCCGGCACACCCGGGCGCGAGGCCAGCTCATCGCGTTGCAGCGCGCGCATCACGTCGACAATGCGCTCGTAGATGTGCACAAGCTCAATGTCCGGCAGCGGCCCGGGATTGTGGGTGCGCACGTTTTCGAAGATCACGCGCTCGCGATCCGGCTCGTACACAGGCAGCGACGTCGCGCGCTTCAGCCGGCCGATCTCCTGTGCGGCAGCGGCGCGGCGGCTGATGAGCGCGACCAGCTGCCGGTCCAGCTCATCGATCTCGCGCCGGAAGGTTTCAATGTCCATGGTCTTCCTCTCCCCGGCAATCCGCGCCGGGGCATGGAGTGATCCACAAAAAACTATCGTATATGGGGCGATGTTCGATGGAGTCAGCGGGCCGGCACGGCGGGTTCACGCACGCACCGCGCAGCCCTGAATAAATCGCGCGATGGAGCTGGCGGCGTGTTTCGGTCCGGCCTGCTCAATGGTTGCGACCAGCGCGCTGCCGACAACAGCCGCATCGGCAAATTCACCGACGGCGGCGAATTGTTCGGGATTGGAAATACCAAAACCGACAGCGATGGGCAGCTGTGTAAAGCGGCGCAGTCGGCGGACCAGCTCCTCGGCGTCGCTGGTAAGAGATTTCTGCGCACCGGTGATGCCGGTCCGTGAAATGGCGTAGACGAATCCCCGGGAAACAGCGCAAATGCGCTCCAGGCGTGCGTCCGGGCTGGTGGGCGCGGCCAGAAAAATGGGCGCCAGATGATGGCGGCGCATCGCAGCGAGGTAGTCGCCGGCTTCCTCGACAATCATGTCCGTCACCAGCACACCGTCCACGCCGGCTAGCTCCGCTGCATCGCAAAAATTCTCAAGGCCAAAGCGAAGAACAGGATTGTAGTAAGTGAAGACCACGAGTCCAGCACCGGGGCGTTCCGTGCGCAACGTTGCAGCCAGTGCCAGCACGTCACGCAGGCGCGTGCCTTTCTTCAGCGCTCGCTCGCTGGCGCGCTGGATCACCGGGCCGTCGGCCAGCGGATCGCTGAACGGAACCCCCAGTTCGAGCACGTCCGCGCCCGCATCAATGGCGGCCAGCGCGATGTTATGCGTCGTCTGGAGGTCAGGATCACCCACGGTGATGTAAGCAACGAGACCTGGTCTGCTGGCGAACTGGATCGGCATCGCTACTCGCCCTCGAGCTTCAGTTCGCGAGCGAGGATGCCCATATCCTTATCGCCGCGGCCAGAGACATTCACGATGACGATGTCGCTCGGACTCAGCGTGGGCGCGAAGCGGATGCATTCGGCGACGGCGTGCGCGCTTTCGAGTGCCGGAATGATGCCTTCCGTGCGCGCCAGGCGCAGCGTCGCATCGAGAGCTTCGGCGTCCGTGGCCGAAGTGTACTCGGCGCGGCCCGAGTCGTGCAGCGCTGCGTGCTCCGGGCCGATGGAAGCATAATCGAGCCCCGCAGAAACAGAATGGGTGAGGGCGATCTGACCGTTGTCATCCTGCAGCACGTAAGAATAGGTGCCCTGCAAAACACCGGGCGATCCGCCACTGAAGCGCGCCGCATGTTCGCCAAGCCCCGACCCACGCCCGCCGGCCTCGACGCCGATCAGCCGAACTTCTTTGTCGGGGATAAATTCGTAGAACGCGCCGATGGCATTGGAGCCGCCGCCCACGCAGGCAATCACAGCGGTCGGAAGACGATTTTCTTTCTCGAGAATTTGCACGCGAGCCTCGCGGCCAATCACGCGATGAAAATCCCGCACCATGGTCGGGTAAGGATGCGCGCCCAGCACGCTGCCGAGGAGGTAGTAAGTCGTCCGGACGTTGGTGACCCAGTCCCGCATCGCCTCGTTGATCGCGTCCTTCAGCGTGCGCGAGCCGGAGGAAACACCCCGCACTTCCGCGCCCAGCATGCGCATGCGGTAGACATTCAGCTGCTGCCGCTGCATATCCTCTTCGCCCATGTAGACCACGCACTCAAGGCCGAAGAGCGCGCACACCGTGGCCGTGGCCACACCGTGCTGGCCCGCGCCGGTTTCCGCGATGATGCGCTTCTTGCCCATGCGCACCGCGAGCAGCGCCTGGCCGAGGCAGTTGTTGATCTTGTGCGCTCCGGTGTGCAGCAGGTCTTCGCGCTTCAGATAAATCTTTGCGCCACCCAGCGATTCACTGAGTCGTGAAGCGAAGTAAAGCGGCGTGGGGCGTCCAGCGTAGTCGCGCAGCAACAGGTCGAGCTTCAGGTGGAAATCTGGATCGGCCTGTGCCTCGGCATACGCATGGTCCAGCTCGTCGAGCGCCGCGACGAGGGTCTCCGGCACATAGCGGCCTCCGTAAGGGCCGAAGCGTCCTGCGATGGATTGGGTCGCGCTGGCTGCCATTCTTCCACCTTACACCGGCCGCGCAGCCGAAGCGGGCGTGGTGAAATTCTCAATTTCGGCAAATGCGACGCGGGCTGCGCTGATGAAGGTTTCAACGCGGACAGCGTCTTTCCGGCCAACATGTGACTCCACGCCGCTGGCCACATCGACGCCCCAGGGGTGCACGGTGCGGATGGCTTCGGCGACGTTGGCGGGAGTGAGGCCGCCCGCGAGGATGACGCGCAGCTTTCCGGCCTCGGCGCCCAGAACATCGCTCGCGCGTGTCCAGTCGAGCGTACGGCCTGTGCCGCCCGATGCGGTCGCCGTCCTTGTATCCAGCAGGACCGCGTCGATATGGCGATGCCGGGAGATGGCGCGCAGTTCGTTGCGGAGCCGCTCCTCCGCGCGGGCCGGATCGCTGTTCAGGTCCCAGTGCAGGGTCTGGATCAAAAATAAACCGGTGTCGAACTGGTTGCGCAGTTTATCCGCGAGCGAAAAATCGAGCTCACCGTGAAGCTGAACTCCGTGCAGCCCCGCAGACTGGAGTGCAAGGACAATCTCGTCGAAATTCTGAGTGTCGAATACGCCAATCTTTGTCAGATCCTCAGACAAGTCCGGCATGAGGGTCGCGATTTGAGCCGCGTTTACGCGCCGCGGACTGCGCGCAAAAACGAAACCAACGGCATCAGCTCCGGCGTCGGCGGCCGTCCGTGCATCGGCGAGATTTGTATTGCCGCAGATTTTGATCCACATAGCGGTTAAGTGTGCGGGGCCAAAATTTCGGGTGTGGGTATGTTGACGGAGCGCAGCAGTTCCTTGAGCGCTGCTCCAGGTTGCGACTGGCGCATCAGCGACTCACCGACGAGAAGCGCGTCGTAGCCCGCGTTGCGCAGAGTTTGAATGTCGGCTGCAGTGCTGATACCGCTTTCGGCGACGTGCACGGCGTTCCGCGGAAGCCGACCGGCAAGTTCCAGAGAAGTTTCAAGGCGAACCTCAAAGGTTTTCAGGTCGCGGTTGTTCACGCCGTAAGCGTCGCAGCCAAGCCCGCGCACGAGATCAAGCTCTTCCGGCGTGTGGACCTCGCAGAGCACATCGAGCGAGTGTTTGTGGGCGATGGCGGTGAAGTATTCCAGGTCGCCGTAGCCCAGCGCTCCCGCGATCAGCAGGATAGCGTCGGCGCGATGAGCGCGGGCTTCTGCAATCTGGTACTCGTCGACGATGAAATCCTTGCGCAGGCAGGGAATCCTGGTTGCTGTGGAAGCAACTTCAAGATTCGCAAGGCTGCCCAGGAAAAACGGCTCGTTGGTAAGAACGCTGAGCGCTGCGGCTCCCGCCTGCTCGAGATCGAAGGCGAGGGTCCGCGGATCGAAGTCGGCGCGGATGACCCCCTTAGACGGCGATGCCTTTTTCAACTCGGCGATAATCGCGGGACCCTTTGCCGACGCTTCGCGGAGGGCGCGCGCAAAGCCGCGCGGCGTGTGTCGCTCAGCCAGTTTTTCCAGTTCGCGCAGAGGCACGCGCTCGCGGCGCCGGGCCACCTCGGCACGAGTCTCCTCGATAATTGGGTCAAGACGCTGGCCGACAGGATGCAGGCGAAAGGTCCTCTTCCTTCAAGTATAGAGGTGCAGGGGCCACTATCGAAGCCAGGCCCCCGGAACGAAGGCTGACATTTGTCATATGCGATTGCTGACGAAGCGCACTGCCCTAATCAAGGTCCCGGGGCGATGCTGGTTCTGTCAGGAGGCGTTATGGAAAACCCAATTCCGAGCCCCATCCCCGGTACGGTCCCCGGAAATCCGACACAGCATGCCATCGAACAGCGGTGCGATTCGGACCAGCATCTGATCTTTGCCCTCGGCGTAGTTCTTCTGGTTTGCGGCGGAGCCATCTTCGGCCACCACGAAGTGACGATGGTCGGCCTGGGCCTGATCATCTTCAGTAGCCTGTTCCGGTAAACCGCGTCCGCCGCTATCAGGCGCCCGTCAGCCCAGAATCCCCATCTTCCTCGCCGTCTTCTCCAGAATCCCCAGTGCCTCGTCCAGCTGCTCGCGAGTGTGCTCGCTGGTCATGATGGTGCGGATGCGGGCCTTGCCTTCAGGGACGGTGGGAAAGGCAATACCAGTTCCCAGAACCCCGGCGTCGAACAGCGCGCGCGAAAAATCCATGGTCTGGCGGCCATCCCCGATGATGATCGGCGTGATGGGCGTTTCGCTCGCCGGCGTGTTGACGCCGCCAATATTAAAGCCCAGCCGGCCCAGCTCCCCCTTAAAGTAGCGAGTGTTGTCCCAAAGCCGCTCGATGCGCTCCGGTTCCGACTCCAGTAAATCGAACGCCGCGATGCAGGTTGCCGTCACCGATGGTGGATGCGAGGTGGAGAAAAGAAACGGCCGCGCACGGTGATAGAGAAAGTCGATCAGATCCTTCGACCCGCACACGTAGCCGCCAATGGCGCCAATCGCCTTCGACAATGTTCCCACCTGAATATCCACGCGGCCGTGGCAATGAAAGTGGTCGACCGTGCCGCGTCCGTTGCGCCCCAGCACGCCGGAAGCGTGCGCGTCGTCGACCATCATGATGGCGCCGTATTTCTCCGCGAGATCGGCCAGCTTGTCGACCGGGCCAATGTCGCCGTCCATCGAAAAAACGCCGTCGGTGATCAGCAGCTTGCGGCCGGGCTCGTTCTGGATTTCCTTCAGCTGCTCTTCGGCATGGCCGACGTCTTTGTGGCGGAAGACCTTGATCTTCGCCCGCGAGAGACGCGCCCCATCGATGATCGATGCGTGATTCAGCTCGTCAGAGACGATGAAGTCTTCCTTGCCAAGAATCGCCGAGACGGTGCCAGCGTTGGCGGTGAATCCGCTCTGGAAGACCACACAGGCTTCGACATTCTTGAAGCGCGCAATCTTCTCCTCCAGCTCCATGTGGATCTTCATGGTCCCGGCGATCGTCCGCACCGCTCCCGAGCCCACGCCGAAATCACGCGTGGCCTGGATCGCTGCTTCCCGCAGCTTTGGGTGATTGCAGAGCCCCAGGTAGTTGTTCGACGCGAGGTTGATGACGCGGCGGCCGTCGTACGTGCACACCGGCGCCTGGACGTCGTCGAGCACGCGCAGCCGAAAATGCGTCCCCTTCTGCTTCAGTTCGTCCAGTTGCGCGGTGAGGTACTGGAGCTGCGGTCGCTCCGACAGGGTGCTGGCCATGGTTTCGCCTCGAAGTGAAGGTCTAACCCATGATCCTAACTCCAGAGCGCGGCCGTGCTCACCTGTCGCGGGCGCGAGCGGTCAGATACAATGGGTTTTTCCAGCACAGGGCTTCGATTTCGATCCGGCATAGGGTTTTTGGGGTCGGAACGGGAGAGCCTCTGTGCAGAAGTCGGCGCCAAAGAGAGTTCCTCAAGAATGATTTCGCAGTTTCGGAAAAACATCCTTCGTTCCCTGACCGTGGTGGTCGTGCTTTTAGGTTTCTTCATCGCCGCGGGACCGGCCCTGGCGCAGGCTCCCACGCGCATCCAGGTTGCAACCGACCGGACCGACGGTGTCCTCTCGCTCACCGCGAAGGTCTCGGACGTGGGCGGCGCTCCCGTCTCCGAAGGTTCGGTGAGTTTTGAGACGGCCAAGGGCTCCCTGGGCTCGGTCTTCGTCCATGACGGAGCTGCGGTGCTGCATCTGACGAATCCCCCGCAGTGGCTCAGGACGGTGACCGCCGTTTACCACGGCAGCGCCAGTCTCGCGAACGCTGAGGCCAGCACCGAGGTGACGCCCGACGCCACCAGCACTCTGCCCGGCTTCACCGTCACCGCCAGTCCGACCTCCCTGAGCCTGACGCCTGGACAGTACGGCACTGTACAGCTGACAGTGACCTCGCAGAATGGATTCTCCGAGCAGGTGAACCTGTCCTGTTCCGGCCTGCCCGGTGCGGCATTTTGTTACTTCAATCCCACCGTGCTCACGCCGCCCGCCAATGGTTCCGGCACCAGCGCCATGCAGATCACAACCATGGCAACTTCCGGCGTGACCTCGAAAAACTCACCACCTCCCGCGCAGTCCGGCCCTGGCCTCTATGCCGCGCTGATCCCCGGTGCGCTGGCTCTGGTGGGATTGGGCGCGTTGCGGAGGCGCAAAGGTAATTTGCTTCGCTTCTTCGGCATGCTGGTCCTGCTCGCCGCCGGAACGCTTAGCCTGACCGCGTGCAATCCCCGCTTCAGATACCTGAAATACCAGCCGTCGCCCAACTACGGAACCGCCGCAGGTTCCTACACCATCAACATTGCGGCGTATGCCACTGACGGCACCTCGATCACCTACGCAACCTCCTCCGATACCAGCTGCTCGGGCGCAGTCTGCGTGGCGCTGACGGTCCAGTAAAAACAGGGAATAGGCAGTAGGGAGTAGGCAACAGGCAACAGCCGAGCTATTGCCGAGGCCGCCCTCTCAGCGAGCCAATCGGCACACCCTCACAACGGTGTTTTGCCAGGGGCAGGGGAATCGCGTCATTGAGCCGGGCGGCAGTAACAGCCAGGTCGCTCCAAGCGGCGCCAGCATTGCCGCGCGCTGCACGTCGGTCATGCGGTCGACGTTGAGCTGAGCATTGCGTTGCGCGGCCCAGCGATTGGCAAGCCACGGCGCAACCACCACGACGCCCGCATCCTTGTCGTCGGCGAGGTGGTCGCGCTCGGCAATCGCGCGAAACCCCTGCTCATCTTCGCCGGGTAAATACACCAGGCGCGGGTTGAAGGCAAAGACGGCGTCCTGCGGCGTGTGGTCGCGGGTCCATAGAAACGCCTGTTGATACGGATTCGTAGGGTGTCGGCCCGGCCATTCGATATGCCCGGTCCCGACGAACGAGAGACGCTGCGCGGCGAACATTCCTGCGAACAGCAGGCCGAGCAGCAACGTCGCTGTCACTCGCGACCGAGACTGCAGACTCGCCAGGACACCGCCGCAAAGCACAATGCCCAGCACGTAAATCAGCTGAAAGGCGCGCAGCACCTGCAAAGGAACTAGCAAATACGGGCCCGACGCGGAGACAAAAAGCGCCGCGATCAGAACACTCGTGGCTCCGAAATAAAGGCACGCAAGGCAAACCGCCCCGCACCGGCTCGTCACGCCGAGCTTTAATGCGCCCACCGCCAACAACGCCATCGGGAAAACAACGCCGAGCACTTCGTACCAGTGCCATCGAGCGAGAAGCAGAAATGTCCGCTCCGGCAGAGAGACGGCCTGCCCGTAAGCAGCCGAGACAGGCATGCGATGGGCCAGCGCGAACGCCAAAGCCGCCGCCAGCAGCGCCGTTCCACAGAAGGCAAGCGCCAGGCGACGCTGCCCGGAAGCAAGCAGCGAATGGAGAACGATGAACGCAACCGCATAGCCCGCCATCAGTGGATGAATTAGCCCTGCCACCACCAGGAAAACCGCAGTCCGCAACCACGCCCGATCGAGCGATGCCGCCACGGCCATCAGGCTCAGCGGCGTCGAGAAGGATCGCGCGGTCACGTAAGGGTCCATCACGAACAGCGCAGTTCCAGCGACCGGCAGAGTGAAGCATGCGGCGGCCAGCAGCAGAACGCACCACTGGACCCGCTCTCCACCGAAGAGCCGAGCCCCGAGCTGCCGGCACGCCGCGAGGAACAGAAAGATGGTCAGCAGATGCGCCGAGAGCAGGACCCACGCCAGCGGCAGATGTGAAACACGAACGGCGGCCGCCATCACTGCTGCGAAAATGGAATGCCGCGCGAAGGTCTCCACGAAAGCCGAGTTCAGCGGATAAAGCGAAGGGTGCAGCATCCGCAGGGTGCCCGCGACATAAATGGCCCCATCGTTAGCCCAGGGGTGAAAACCGTGGACGAACAAAACCGCGGGAGTGAGCAGGAGCGGCCCGAGAGACGACGGAATCGCCGGCAACCGCCGCACCAGTGGAGCCTTGAATTTTGCCGGACCAAAGCGGCGGGGCGGGTTCAGAACAGGAGCGACAGACATAGAGTCAGAGACTCTGTTGTACAAGCTCTGCGGCTTGCGTGCCGATCGCCGCATCGTCGCCGAACCCGTGGAGCCAATGAACCCCCGGCTCCCGGCGAAACCAGGTCATCTGCCGTTTGGCATAGTTGCGATGCGCCTGGCGCGTGGCCGCAATGGCAGCGGCCTCGGTAAACCCGCCGCGCAGAACGGCGCGCGCCTGACGATAGCCAAGCGACTCAAAGGCCCGCGGCGACTCGCCAAATTTAGCGAGCAGCCTTTTCGTCTCGTCGACGAGGCCCTGCGCAAACATCTCCGCGGCACGCGCATCGAGACGGACATAAAGGTGGGTCCGTGGCGGGTCGAGCCCGATCCGAAAAATCCGATAGCCGATCAGCGGCTCGCGCCCCGCCTTCCATGCCTCGGTGAGTGGCTGCCGCGCGGTCAGGCAAACTTCGATGGCGCGAATCAGCTTCGGCTCATCGTTTGCGTGGATGCGCCCGGCAGCTGCCGGATCGAGGCGGCGCAGAATCCCGTGCAGCCAGCCCGGCCCGTGACGCTGTGCGCTGTGTCGCAGGCGAGCGCGCATCTCCTCGGACCGCTGCGGGCCCGCAAACAAACCCTCCAGCAGCGCGCGCAGATAAAGCCCGGTTCCCCCGGTGACGATCGGCAGCCGCCCGCGAGAAACAATCTCCGCCAGCGCCTCGCGCGCCAAGCGTGAATAGTCGCCGGCCGTCATGGGCTGGTTCGGCGGCAAAACGTCGATCAGATGATGCGGAAACTCGCGGCGCTCTTCCGGCGTCGGTTTGGCCGTGCCGATTTCCATCTCCCGGTAGACGGCTACCGAGTCGCAGCTGACGATCTCTCCGCGGAAACGGCGGGCCAGACTCAGCGAAAGCGCGGTTTTGCCGCTGCCGGTCGGACCCAGCAGCACGACCAGGAGTGGCTCCATACAATCCGGAGCCAGAGTAGCAAAGCACCATCACCGCGCGAGCCGTCCGCACGGACCCACCCGTCCCATCCGGAAAATCTCTCCGGCTGCAATCGGACGGGAGTGTTTAGCGGTTGGAGAGGCCGCGTCCGTTGTGAACCGGCAGCGTTGGCCCATCCTGGAACACCAGGGAGTGCCCTGCCATCGCCATCCTTTGCATCGCCAGCTTGCGATTGGAGACCGTGGCCTGCCGCACCTTTACAGACACCGAAGGCACATTAACGGAGGGTCGGGAACGTTGGGGAGCCCGTACTTCAGGGCCCGGTTCGGATTCTTTTCGGCCACCGAATGCGGCGACCATTGCGGGCATCGCGACCATGGCCACAAAGGCGACAGCGTAAATCAGGTCATGCATTAAGGCACTTCCTCGGAATAAACAGCGTCCTTGCCCATGCGCGCCAATCAGTATGACGCTCGGGGCAATGACCCAGGAATAACACTTCCATGGAAGCGCGAACGACGCGAAGGTACCCTATTGGGGTGTAACTGACAACCCTCGGTACCAAAACTTTTGTACCAGGTGTGCCAATTCGGGAAAATTGGCCCACTACGGAAACGAATCCCCTGGAATAGCCACTCCGCCCCTTACTCCACTTGCTGCTTCGCTTTATAGCCGTCGCGGGCGATCACGTCATATTTCAGGGTCTTGTGCTTCTCGTCCTGCATGCGCAGCGGATGCCCTTCCTGGTCGACCAGTTCTACGCGAATCCGCCGGTACGTCCCGTCCATCTTCGCGTTCGACGGCTTATAGGTAATCTGATACTGGTTACGAATGGATTCGTTGATCGCCGTGAAGTCGTCCGGCAGCTCTGCGGTAAAGCGTGGCTCAAAATACATGCCGCCGGTCATGCGCGCGAAGGAGCTAAGTTGGTTTTCAGCCTGCAGCATCCCGATGCTGTTCATGCGCCCGCTGGCGAATCCGCCGCCGCCCATCATGCCCGCGCCGCCGGTGGCGATCGAGAAGATCGTCACGTTCGGCGTCTCCTTAATCTTCTGCAGGCACTTGTCGAGCGTGATTTTCGAGAACGTATCTACCCCCGAAGAAACCAGGATGACGTACTTGCGGCCATCGATCCGCGAGAGCCGGTCCAGGGTTTCATAGAGCGCGTCAAACAGGTTGGTCTCGCGCCAGGTGGGCATCGTCAGAGACTGGATCGCCTGCTGGATCATCATCTTGTTCTGCGTGAAGTCGGTCAGGATCGTCGTGTGCATGTCATAGGTCACCACCGCGATGTAATCGTCGGGGCGCAGCTGCTGCGTGAACGCGATCGCAGAGTTCCACATGTCGTAGATGAAGTTGTAGCTGTTGGCGGCGAACTCAACCAGCAGAACCGCGGTGATCGGCGCCTTCACCTGGTGAAACGCGACGATGTCCTGCGGAACGCCGTCCTCAAAGACCCGGAAATTGTCTTCCTTCAGATTGGGGATGAACTGGTGCGTCTTCTCTGTCAAAACCCCCACATCCACGTTGACCACCGGCACATCCACACGCAGCGAGTAGTTATTCAGCCCCGGAGGGTTCTTTATCGTCGTCTCGGGCGGCGGTGGTGGCGGCGGAACGTTGGCCTTCTTCGGAATCGCGATGGGGCCGTTGTCGCTGCCAGGACCTCCCGCTTCGGGAGCCGTCTGATCCTGGGGCTGCTGTGTCGCCGGCTGTTGCGTCGCTGCTGCTGTTGCTGCGATGGGGCCGGAGGCTGATCGCTCGAAGGAGTTTGTTGCTCAGCCCATGACCAGCGGGCGGGTAAAAGCGTCTGTAAGAGCAGCAGGGCAACGGCAAACGCCGGGAAACGCAAGTGGGATTTCCTCATGGAACAACCTCTGGAACAATCTTCGTGCTACAGGTGCCTTGGCGGCAAGCGTGGGAGCAGCTTAGTCTATGGACGTGTGTAAACGCCCGAAAGATATCCGCAGGGGCCTGGCTGCCCTGGCCGTCGCCGGCTGTGTCGCCGCCTTTGCCCAGACCCTGCCTGTCACAACGGCAGCCACCGCTGCCGCATTGCCGCCCAATCCCCCTGAAATTACAAAGTTTTTCCCGCTCAGCCAGATCCACCGAGGCCTCCAGGGCGTCGCCTACACCGTTTTTGAGGGGACGAAACCCGAACCCATGGGCGTCGAGATTCTCGGCGTTCTGCACAACGCCCTCGGCCCTCGCCAGGACATGATCCTCGCCCGCCTCGAAGGCGCCAAGCCCGAATACACCGGCGTTGTGGCCGGCATGAGCGGCAGTCCCGTCTACATCGACGGCCGCCTCGTGGGCGCGCTCTCCTACCGCATCGGCCAGTTCAGCAAGGAGCCCATTTGCGGCATCACGCCCATCGAGTCGATGCTCGCCGTCGAACAGCAGCACGCATCCCCGGCCAGGGAACTGGCCGTCAGCGGCGACAGCGCTCCCGCTGAACCCGGCGCAGGAACAGTCAGCACCGGCGGCGCTGGTGGTCCGCTCATCCAGCCCATGGATACGCCCCTGGTCTTCAGCGGCTTCAGCCCCGACGCGTTGAAGCTCTGGAAGGAACACGCTCCGGCCGGACTGAATCCCGTCGAAGGCGTGGGCGGCTCGGAGAGCAACGAAAAGCAGCCGGCGCCGCTGGAGCCCGGATCGGCGGTAAGCGCGGTGCTCGTTCGCGGCGACCTCGACATCGCCGCCACCTGCACGGTCACCTATATCGATCCCAAAAAGATGCTGGCGTGTGGACACCCCATCACCCAGTTTGGTCCGGTTTCGATGCCCATGACCAAAGCCGACGTCGTGGCCACGCTGCCCTCGCCGCTCGACGCCTTCAAGATCATCAACACCACCGAAACCATCGGCTCCATCACTGAAGATCGCGAGTCGGCGATCATGGGCGAGTTCGGCAAACCAGCGCGCATGATTCCCGTCACGCTGCGCGTCACACGCGATGGAGCAGCAGCCGGCTCTGAAGACAAAGCGCTCGACACCCTCCACTTCGAGGTCATCGATCAGCCCCAAATCACGCCCATGGCCGTCATGGTTGCCGTCTATCAGGGGTTGATGCAGGAGAACACGTACTCCGCGCAGACCACCTACCACGTCCAGGGATCGGTGAAGCTGAGCGGCTATCCCTCCGTCCGGCTCAATAGCCTCGTCGCGCCCACCGACGCCCTGCCGGCCAATCTGCAGACAGCTCTGGCCCTGGGTGAGCGCTTCATTCGTCTCTACGACAACGCCGCGCGCCGCACCCCGATTGAAAGCGTCGACCTCGAAGTCGCCGCCATCCCGCGCCGCCTCACCGCCGAAATTCAGAGCGTGCACACCAGCCGCCAGGAGGTGCATGGCGGAGACACCATCACTGTTGAGACCACCCTCCTTCCCTGGCACGGCGAGCCCCGCAACGTCAGCGTTCCCGTGAAGCTGCCGTTGAATCTGCCGGAGGGCCCGGTGCGCCTGCTGGTGAGCGATGCCGGAACCCTCGACCGCCTGCTCCAGCCGCCCCAATTCAACGCGCAGCCGCTGGATGTGGCCGCGACCATTGCCCAGCTCAACAGCGTGCACACTTCCGATCAGCTCTACGTCACGCTGCTGGCGCCCGAAGCGCAGGCCGCCGTTGACGGGCGCACGCTGACGGCGATCCCCATCAGCATGGCCAACGCCCTGGCGCCTCTCCGCGACAACAAAGGCATGGCGCTCAACGGCGAGTCCGCCGTGCCCATGGCTTCGCTGCCGATGGATGCCGTGGTCAGCGGTTCACAAGTGCTGACACTCCAGGTGGAAGACCAGTAGCGCAGAGCTTTTTGCCCGCAGCCCTGTTCACGCCCGGACATCGCAAGCCGGACTCGGACATCCCATCGCCAGCCAGCTTCCCGAAGGCCACCCCTATCTGCCTGTTTTCAGGGCTGTTATGAGCCGCGTCATCCCACCTTGACATGGCCAGCAACGTGCATTTGAATAGGCCCAATTCAGGAGGTCGTCGATGGCGTACGTCGAACGCATCCGTGACATGATTACCCAGCCCCTGCTCGAAGAAATCGTGCGGCAGCGTACCGCGTCCGGCTGGCACCTGGTATCGCTTGAATGGCGGCGCGAGCTGCCCGACTCTGAAGCTCCCACCGACGGCGCCTATCCCGAAGACATTCCCTTCGGCCTGCGCATCTCCGAAGACTGCAAGCGCCTCGAGATCGACCCCAACGAGCAGCAGGCGCTCCTGCAAATGATGGAGATGCTGGTCCAGGATTTCTCCTTCTCCTCGATCGCCAGCGACCTCAACGAAAAAGGCTTTCGCACCCGCGAAGGCAAGCGCTGGAACCCAGTCGCCATCTTCAACATGATCCCGCGCCTCATCGACGTCGGCCCGCGGCTCTTCCCCACTGAAGAATGGGAGAAGCGGCGGCAGAAGTTCGCGCGCATGGTCTAGGGCTGAACCGCACACCGTTCCGCGCTCCTCACTTCACGCTGCGCGAGGGTGGTTGCGCAGGAACGCAGCTGCCTCGCGCAGGTCACTCACAAACTCTGCCCGCGCCTCTTTCCGCGCGGCGTCATCTGGAGCTCGCAAAATCGACGACGGGTGCACGGTCGCCAGAATCGGAGGCCGTCCCTCCACGGTGAGCACCTTGCCGCGGCTCTGCGTTACTCGAAAAGAGGCACCCATCAGCGACTGCGCAGCGGTTGCTCCGAGACAAACGATCAGCTCTGGCTCAACAGCTTCCACCTCCGCGTCCAGCCACGGACGGCAGGCAGCCACTTCGCGAAGGCTGGGTTTCTTGTGGATGCGCCGCTTGCCGCGCGGCTCCCATTTGAAATGCTTCACGGCGTTCGTTACGTAGACTTCGCTGCGGTCGATGCCGGCTTCTTCCAGGCATTGGTCCAGCAGGAGGCCCGCGGGTCCGACGAACGGCTTGCCCTCGATGTCTTCGCGATCCCCCGGCTGTTCGCCAACGAGGATTAGCCTGGCCTTTGGGCCGCCTTCGCCGAAGACGGTTTGCGTCGCGTGCTCAAACAGCGGACAGCCCTCGCAACGCGCGGCTGCCTTTTGCAGTGCGCGCAGATCGTGGCGCGCTGCTGGATCTCGCGGCAGAAATTCCGCGGCGGAGCGCTTTGTGGCCGAGCGCGAGGGCTTGGCCGTGTTTTTCGCCAGGCGCATGAACCGTTGGATGCCCCGCACCCATCGAAGCCAGCCCGCAGCAGGCAGCGGATTCTGCTTCGGTCCCAAAGTACTGCACTCATTCCGATTTGGAAAAGGCGCCCGTCCCTGGAGAGAATCCTGGGTGGAGGCAGAAAGCTCCGCTGCATGCTTCTTATCCCCCTCCCGGTCTCCTTGCTCTTCTCTCCACTCTGACGAACTTTCAATCACTTACAGCCCAAACCCCAAAATGTGGAAAACTTGTCAAGAGGCGCGCCCCCAAACCAAAGTAATGACCCTTGACTTATCATGACTTACACGCCAAAAAACGCAAACTAACTTGGCACTATAACTACCTGGACTTGGTATTCTGATAATAGGGGGAAAGAAAATTTTTCCCCACAGTTCGAACCGCCAAAAGCCGCCTTCCCAGGCGGCCTTTTTCATGCCCGTACTTTGTTACCCGAAGGAGGAACCGATGATCCGTGAATGCGCCTTCATCCTGCCCAGCGGCCGCAAATGCCGCTGCGCCGCTACCCGAAACCAGGCCGTCTGCCGCCATCACGCCCCCAGGCCCGCCATCCCTGGTCCGCCTCCAACCCTTCGGCGCGAACTCTACTCCCGCCACATCCGCTGGACCCAGCTCGGCCGCCTCACTCCATGGCTGGATCCCGCTGAAATCCCCAACGAAGTCCACTCCATCCTCCGCAGCCTCCTCGAAGACGGGCCCCTCGGCATCTCCGACCGCGAGGCCGGCCGCCTGCTTCGCGGACTCCTCCGCCGTCTTGGCCAGGTCCCTTTCCCGCTTCCCGACCCCGAGGACTTCCAGCCTCCGTCACCCGCCCCTGCGCGGTCCCAGGACGCTCGCAGCATGCGAGGCCCCGTCTCGGATCCGACCCTCGATCCCGAAGACTCCGTCAACGATCCCGCTTTTGCGGCACTGCTCGAGTCCCTCGCAAGCAAACTTCCCAGGCCGTCATCCGCGCCGCCGACCGTCACGCCCATTGAGCCAGGTCTGACGCAGTTCCGGCCGGATCCCCGTCACATGCAGCCCAATGTGACGCACATGCGGCCGAGTTCCAAATGACTCGCTGTCAATCATCCACACCCCATCCGGCCAAGTATGCATCACACTCGGCCGCATCTGAGTCACTCTTGACCGCACTCCATCTCACTTGCTCTCAGTTGCTTGTGTGTTGTCGATCCCGTCATCACCAGGTAAGCACCGCTGCATCAATCACACGATCCTCACCGCAAAGAAAAAGATTTGCGCCGCCGCTGCATCCTATAGGAAAGAACCAAGCCAAGTGAACCCGTCGATCGGGCGGGCAGAAAACAGAGGAGTGAGGCTCATGAAGGTGTTTTCCGCAAATCTCGATAACCTCCGCAAGCTCTATGTCAACCAGTTGCAGATGCTGCTCTCCACCGAGCAGCAAATTACCGAAGCCCTGCCGAAGATGGTCGACAAAGCGACCGATACCCAACTGCGGCAGGCGTTCCAGTCCCACCTGCAGGAGACGCAGGTGCACGTCCAGCGTCTCGAGCAGATTCTGAACCAGAGCGCCGGCGAAGCGAAGCCGGTGAAATGTAAAGTGATGGCCGCGCTGGTGACCGAAACCGAAGATATGGTCAAAGATGCCGCCGACGAATCCGTTCGCGACGCAGCGCTGATTTCCGCCGGCCAGCGCGTCGAGCACTACGAAATAGCCGTGTACGGCGCCGTGCGGCGCTGGGCGCAAATCCTCGGCGAAACCGCGCACGTGGAACTGCTCGACAAGACTATTAAGGAGGAAGGCCACGCCGACCATCTGCTGACGGAGATCTCCGAGCGGGTGAATCCGTACGCGCAACGGGCAGCGTAAATCCGAACAGAAACCAGAACAGGGCCGGGCCAGGACGCTCGGCCCGTTCTGCATCAGGCTCCGGTAAAGGGATTTTCGACGCGGACACCGCCGATGTTCTGGCCTGAGTTGAGATCTTCTGACAAGATGCGTTCCGCGCCGGCCTTCAGCGCAGCCGCCACAATGAGCGCATCCCAGAAGCCAATGTGGGCTTCGTCTTCTATGCGGAAGGCGGATGTGAGTTCAGCAGTGGTCGTTTCGATGGACCAGGCCGCATAAACGTCGACAATCCGGCGAGCGGTCTCGCGGGGCAGTGGGGTTGCGATCTTGCGGGTGACGTTGACATAGAATTCCTGGAGCACCTGCAGGCTGAGCACGCCAAGCCGGCTGGACCATAAATCCTGCAGGATTTGGGCGGCTACGGCGCGCCTGGAGCCCGCGTCTGCGTCATGCGCGTAGATAAGAATGTTGGAATCGACGAAGACCTTACCGCCGCTCATGCAGTTCGTCTCGGCTGGCGGAGATCACGCCTCCCAGATGGAATTCTTTTTCGAGGAGGACCAGAGCCGAGCGATGAGCACGCTCGTAGGCTTCCTCTTCGCCAGTTAGCGCCTCTATCTGGTCCGCCAGCAGCCGGCTGATGGAGGTTGAGCGCCTTGCCGCGAGAATTTTCGCTTTGCGAATGGTCTCGGAGCTGAGGCTGATGGTTACATTTTGCTTTTGATTGGATTGCGTCATGGGCTCGCCCTACCACGTACTTTACGTGCTACACGTATTATACGTGTGATTCTGCTCGGTCGGCAAATGAGCTTCTGGAAGAACCCTGCGCGGCTCTCCTGAGGGAGGGAACAGGAGAGCCGCGCAGCACAACGAGAGCGCCTGCTTCGGTTCAGGCAGCCGAATGCGGACGGTTGGAGCGGACTTCGGCAGTTTGCGCCGAGGCAGCAAGTTTCCCCACAGCAGCGCCAACGCTTTTGCCGGTCGCCGTGGAGAGCGCCTGCAGCAGACGGGTGCCGTTCGGCGTGCCCAGGCCGGTGCACGGATCCCAACCAGGGGTGGCCGACAGGGAGCCGTTGTTGCCCTGAGTGATGTCGTGGAATCCGCTGCTTTGATTGATGGAGTAGAGGGTTGGGTTGAGGAAGCCGAGGCGCGTGTTGAGCTGCTGATTGCATCGCGCAATCAACCCCGCCCACAGCGGAGCCACGGCGCTGGTGCCTCCGATGGACAGGCGCTCGCCATCGACAAGGATGGTGTAGCCGGTATCCGGATCGGCGTCGCCGGCGGTGTCCGGAACGCCGCGGTTGGGTTTGGTCACCACAGAGGCCTGCCAGTCGGGGCGCTGAAAGATGTTGCTGTATCCGCCACCGCTGGCGCCACCAGCCGGGCCGTCGTTCCATACAGTTTCGCTGGTAATGAGGTTGTTGGCGGAAACCAGCCGCGTGCCGCCGACAGCGAGTACATGCGGGCACGATGCCGGAAAGTCAACGTGGTTCTGGTTGCCGGTCATGCCGTCGGTCGAGCCGTGATCGCCGGAAGCGGCGATGACGGTGATGCCCAGTAAGGCGGCTTCCTGCGCCACCTGGTCGAAGCATTCCATAGATTGCTGCGTCCAGGTGGCTTCAGGATTGCCCCAGCTGATGGAGATGATGGAGGGCGTGTGGATCTGATCGTGGACCGCAGTCGAGAGCGCGTCCTGGAATCCGCGGGCTGTGTTCGAAGTGAAATAGACGGCCATCGATCCGCCGTTGGCGATGGCGCCGGCCATTTCGAGGTCGAGCATCACTTCGGCATCCGCGCTGTTCGGCGTGCTGGGCCGGTTGTTGGCCTGGTTCACGAGGACTGTGCGGGTGGGCGGGGTTCGGAGGTTCAGGCTCTGGAAATACTGCTGCAGATCGGCCGGCCGATAGCCGCCGCCCAGCTCGATGATGCCGATGGTCTGGCCCTCGCCGTCGGCGTCGCGCGGGAAGTCATACAGCGAGGCGACTTGCAGCGGAGTGTAGGTGACGGTCGAAGCGCGCGACCCAAAGGTGCGGTTGGTGTTGCGCAAACGGAAGTGGGGATGGGCGACAGGCCGATTATCGAGGCCGAAGATGCCCTGGATAACGGTGGCGAGGTTCTCCGGAATCTGAATGGGTCCGGTGTGGCTGCGGTAGGTGCCGTCGGGATGCTCGAAGCCGACGAGTTCGACGTTGAACGCTTTTTCCATTTCGGCGGCGGTGCCCGCCAGAGTCACGGTGCGGCGCATTACCTCGTCGCCGCGGGTGAGAACGGTGAGGTTATTCTCGCGGGCGAACTGCCGGACCAGGTCGATGTTGGCGGGGTCAGCGCCGTAGGTTTTGGCGAAGTCGCTATGGGTGAGGGTCAGGCCGCGATGCTGAGGGAGGTTGAGCGGCTGACGGTTTTTGACGATCACCGAAATTTCGATGAGCTGATGCGGAGAGGTCGGTCCGATGGCGCGAGCACCCTGCATTGGGGTGTGCTCGGTCCCCTTCAGCGTAACTTTCTGCGTTTTTGCCATGTTCGTTGCTCCTCTTTGGAACTGTGGTTCGGGGGCGGGAATAAAGCTGCAGTTAGAATGCGGCTTCTCTTCGCCGAGGGACGGCGGCCAGGCAGAGACCTGCCGTGAAGACAGAACCTGAGTCGGATCGGGGGAGGAACTGCAGCGAGTCAACTGTACAAAACGGTTCGAGGAATGTCCTGGCGGAGACCGGTTCCTGCCGAATAGGAACACGGTCACCCGCCAGGCAGGCTGCGTGGGTACTCGAAGAAAACGAGTCAGCCCCGCAATGCAAGAACGCTAGCGCTGAAGCCTCTGGATGCGAAAGTTACGAAAGGGAGGAAAGTTCGCCGATGTGGAAAATCTGCGGGGGCATCTGTGCCTGGGCTCGTCGCGTCAGGCTGACCTCATTGTTGAACGGTGACGGTTGGGTTTCTCCGCGGACGGCGATTGGACTGAAGGATCTTCTTGCGAAGGCGCAGCGATTTCGGCGTAACCTCCACCATTTCGTCGTCGGCGATGAACTCGATGGCTTGTTCGAGATTGAGCAGGCGCGGCGGCGCGAGGCGGATGGCGTCGTCGGCGGTGGAGGCGCGCATGTTGGTGAGCTTCTTCTCGCGGACCACGTTGACGTCGAGGTCGTTGTCGCGGGAGTGCTCGCCGATGATCATGCCCTCGTAGACCTCGACTCCGGGTGGCGTGAAGAGAACGCCGCGGTCTTCGAGGCCTTCGAGGGCGTAGGCAGTGGTCGAGCCGGGGCGGTCGGCGACCAGGGCACCGGTGGGTCGCTGCGGGATTTGCCCCTGGTGGGGCATGTAGCCGTCGAAGAGCGAATTCATCACCATGGTGCCGCGGGTCTCGGTGAGGAGATCGCTGCGCAGGCCGATGAGGCCGCGCGAGGGGACACGAAACTCAAGGCGCACGCGGCCGTAGCCGTGGTTGTGCATTTTGACCATCTCGCCTTTGCGCGGGCCGAGGCGCTCGATGACGGTGCCGATGAAGGCTTCCGGGATGTCGATGGTGAGGTGCTCGACGGGCTCCATCAGCTTGCCGTTGACCTCTTTGGTGACGATTTCGGGGCGGCCGACCATGAGCTCGTAACCTTCGCGGCGCATCATCTCGATGAGGATGGCGAGCTGCAGCTCGCCGCGGCCGAGAACTTTGAAGCTGTCGGGTGTGCCTGTCTCTTCGACACGGATGGAGACATTGGTCAACAATTCTTTTTCGAGACGTTCGCGCAGGTTGCGCGATGTAACCCACTGGCCTTCGCGGCCTACCATGGGCGAGTTATTGATGGAAAACTGCATGGCGATGGTCGGCTCGTCGATGGTGATGGCCGGCAGCGGTTCGGGATTCTCGGCGCTGGTGATGGTTTCGCCGATGGTGATGCCTTCAACGCCGGCAACGGCGACGATATCGTCGATTTCCGTCTCCGTGATGTCAACGCGATGGAGGCCGGCGAAACTGAAGAGCTTGGTGATGCGGGTTTTCTGCAGGGAGCCGTCGCGCTTGGAGATGGCAACGTCGTCGCCGGTGTGCAGCGTTCCCTGGTAGACGCGGGCGATGGCGAGGCGCCCGAGGTAGTCGGAGTAGTCGAGGTTGGCGACCTGGATTTGCAGAACGCCGGTGGGATCGCCCTTGCCGGTCGGAATCGTCGAGAGGATCGCATCGAAGAGCGGCATCAGATCGGTGCCCGGCTGATCCGGGCTGGCGCTGGCCTGGCCGAGCTTGGCGTTGGTGTAGAGGACGGGGAAGTCGAGCTGGTCTTCGGTGGCGTCGAGATCGATGAAGAGGTCGTAGACCTCGTTGAGGACTTCCTGGGCGCGCGCGTCGGGGCGGTCGATTTTGTTGATGACGAGGATGGGCGGCAGCTTGGCTTCGAGCGCCTTGGAGAGGACGTAGCGCGTTTGCGGCAACGGGCCTTCAGAGGCGTCGACGAGGAGCATGACGCCGTCGACCATCTTGAGGGCGCGCTCCACTTCTCCGCCAAAGTCGGCGTGACCGGGCGTATCGACGATGTTGATCTTCTCGCCTTTGTAGAAGACGGCGGTGTTCTTGGCGAGGATGGTGATGCCGCGCTCGCGCTCGAGTTCATTCGAGTCCATGACGCGCTCGGCGACGGTTTCATTGGCGCGGAAGGTACCGGCCTGGCGGAGGAGTCCGTCGACCAGAGTTGTCTTGCCGTGGTCAACGTGGGCGATGATAGCGATGTTGCGGATCGAGCTCACAGAGATTTGTCCTGATTTCTGTTTCGGGAGGGTTCGGCAGGCCAAGCTTGTGTGGCCCGGCAAGGTTTTTCAGATGGGCGGAGATTCAGGGGCGGCTGGAGTCGCCGAGTGCGTCGTCGATGGATTTGAAGACGGCATCGAGGTCGAGGCGGATTCCGGTGTTGGGATCGGCGAAGGAGGTCGTTTCGATCCAGCTGCCGGAGGAAAAATCGAATCCTTTGCGGTCACCCGGGTCAATGACCCACACATTGCGGACGCCCATTCTGCGGTAGTCTTCGAGGCGTGTCAGATAACGGCTGACGCGGTCTTTCGGGGAGAGAATTTCGATGATGGCGACGGGTGGGGTCTGGATCACCTGCTCGCGAGGAGCGGACGTCGAGAGGACGCAGATGTCGGCAACGCGAAAGCGGGTTGCCGAGGCCTGGATGCGGAGTTCGGGATAAGCCCGGATGCCCCATTCCTGCCTGTGACTTCTAAAACACTCGAGAAGTGCTTCCTGCAATGCGGAATGATCCAGTTCGCCCAAGTTGCGCTCCTCGATGACCCCGTCAACATAGTCGCAGTCGGGCCGGTAGCTCGTACGGAGGTACTCGCTGGTGGAAATCCGGAGCGGGGCGGCGGTTGCCATAAGTCTTTCTTTAAGTTTACCAGTGCCGGGCAACACCACTGTGTGTAGTATGCGTCCTCCTTAGAGAGGGCGGGCGCGAAAGCGGAGGAGGAATTTATGAACTTATTGGTTCGCCGTATTTTGGCGACAGGAGCCGGCGTCGCTTTCACAGCCGTGCTGGGCGCTGCGGCTTGGGCGCAACGCCAGCCAGCCGCGGATAACACGAGTTCGCAGCCTCAGGCGCAGCGCCAACTGCAGATGGTTCCGGCGCAGGCGACGCTCGATCACACGCTGGACGCGAAGAAGGCGAAGCAGGGTGAGCCGGTGACGGCCAAGCTCGAGAAGGACGTGCAGATTCCGGATGCGCAGTCGCTGCCGAAGAATACGGTGCTCGAAGGGCACGTGGATCAGGTGCAGGCTTCCGATCACAAGAGCGACTCGATCATGGTGGTCACCTTCGATAAAGCGAAGCTGAAGGACGGGCAGGAGCTACCGATCAAGGCGACGATTATCGCTGTTTCCGAGCCGATCTCGATGCAGCAGGCCAATGCTGGACAGCCCATGAGCGCCGGGCCAACACCCATGAGCGCACCCAGTGCGCCCAGCGGCGGCGGATCGATGGGAGGAACTTCGTCAGGCGCGGCCAGCACTCCCCCACAACCCATGAACATGCCGCAGGCCAACTCCGGCTCGCAGCAGCAGGCCCAGCAGAACGGCGTGCCGGATGTGACGCTGAAGAGCAGCATCCACGATCACTCCTCGGCAACGTTCACTTCGAAGGGCCGCAACGTCCACGTTCCCGATGGAACGCAGATGGAAGTAGCGCTGACGATTGTGCCGGCGGGCGTGACTCTGCAGTAATTGCTGACGATTGAGGCCCGCTACTCGTACCGCAACGACTCGATGGGATCCATCGCGGCGGCGCGATTAGCGGGCAGTGTGCCGAAAATAATGCCCACGGTCGCCGAGGCGATGAGTCCGATCACCGCCGACCAGCCGGATACGGGCACACGGTAGGCGGTGAAGAATCGGACCGAGAAAGGGATAGCGAGGCCGATGGCCGCGCCGATGAGTCCTCCGAAGAGCGAGACAAAAACAGCCTCCATTAAAAACTGGAGCTTGATCTCGCGTCGCGTCGCGCCGAGCGCTTTGCGGATGCCGATTTCACGAGTGCGGGAGCGAACGGTGGCGAGCATGATGTTCATAATGCCGACACCACCGACGGCGAGGGTGACGCCCGAGACGAGGAGAAGCATCGCTGTGAGCGCATTGACCACCTGACCAGCGAGAGTGATGAGCGCGGTCATGGTTTGGGTCTGGTAGACCGATGTGGGCTGGTGGCGGCCATCGGTTTGCACGACATGGATAATCTGGCGGGCAGCGTCCTCGACATCGTTCTGATCGCGAATGGAGAAATACATCTCCTTCACATTGTCGGTGCCACTGAAATAGCGGCCCACGGAGTAAGGGATGAGGACAGTCTGATTGGCGATCTCCGTTTCGCCGAAAGTTTCAACGCGTTCCCTGAAGGTTCCAATGATGGTGAAAGGGATGCCGGTGATCTGGAAGGTGCGGCCAATAGCTTCAGAAGGCGAGCCGAACATGGCGCGCGCAAAGGGCTCGGTCACCACCGCCACTTTGCTGTGTGCGGTCTCGTCGTCCTCGTCGAAGAATCGTCCGGCTAGCGTGACCAGGTTGCGGACCTGGCGGTATTGTGGCTCGACGCCCAGCACCAGCACTTCACGGATGACGCCGCCAATGCTGATGTTCTGATGCATCTCCAGCACGACCGAAGATGCGCTGATGGAGGGCACCTCTTCGTCGATGAGGTGTTCGTCGTCGAAGGTGAGGAAGTCAGACTGGATATTGGTGACGGCGCCGGAGCCACCGCCGGCGTATTCCAACTCGACGAGATTGGTGCCGATGCCCTGAATTTCGCTGAGGATGTACTGGCGGCCGGTAGCGGAGATCGCGACGACGAGGATGAGCGAAGAGGTTCCGATCACCATGCCCAGCGCGGTGAGCACGAAGCGAACTTTGGCGGAGCGGAAGCTGTCGATGGCCAGCTTGGCGATCTCGCTGAGCATGATCGTCTGGCGGGCACTAGCCAGAGTCCGCTCAAACGAGATGCGGCGTGCTCTCTCCAACGAGATGCGACGTGGTCGTTCCGGGGCCATCTGCTTCTACAGGATGCTACAGAGGCCGCGCCGGTTTCGCCAATTGAAAGGCGGGCAGAAGCGAGGCCGCTACTGCCCGCCCGAACGGAAAAATCAAAGCGCGATGGTGACGGCTTTGATTTCGGTGTAGTTGTGCAGCACTTCTTCGCCCATCTCGCGGCCCCAGCCGGATTGCTTGTATCCGCCGAAGGGCAGGGAAGCGTCGAAGACGTTGTGGCAGTTGACCCACACCGTTCCGGCGCGCAGTCCGCGAGCCACTTTGTGGGCGAGGCTCAGGTTCTGCGTCCACACGGAAGCGGCGAGGCCGTACACGGTGTCGTTGGCGCGTTTGATGATCGCGTCGACTTCCTTGTCGGAGAACGGGACGGCGCAGACCACCGGACCGAAGATCTCCTCCTGGACGACCTTCATGCGGGGGTTGGTGTTGGTGAGCACCGTGGGCCGCACGAAGTAACCGCGCTCGAAGCCGGAGACGGGACCGCCGGCGGTAATTTTGGCGCCCTCTTTGACGCCAGACTCGATGTAGCCGACGACCTTCTGGTACTGCTCATCGCTGACCAGCGGACCCATCTGGCAGGAGGGATCGAGACCGGGCGCGAGCTTGATGTCCGATGCCACTTTGCTGACGCCTTCGACCACCTGGTCGAAGACCTTTTCATGGATGTAGAGGCGCGAGCCGGCGCAGCAGCATTGGCCGTGGTTGAAGAAGATAGCGCTCGCTGTGCCGGAAACCGCCTGGTCGATGGGTGCGTCGGGGAAGACGATTGACGGGGACTTGCCGCCGAGCTCGAGCGAGACTTTCTTCAGATTGCCGGTGGCGGCTTTGACGATGAGCTTGCCGACTTCCGTCGATCCGGTGAAGGCCACCTTATCGACGAGGTCGTGCGCGGCCAGCGGTGCGCCAGCGCCTTCGCCGTAGCCAGTGAGGACGTTGACCACTCCGGGCGGGAAGCCGGCTTCGTCGATGAGTTGCGCGAGGCGCAGGCCGGAAAGCGGCGTCTGCTCAGCCAGCTTCAGCACGACTGTGCAGCCGCACGCCAGAGCGGGCGCCAGCTTCCATGCCGCCATGAGCAGGGGGAAGTTCCAGGGGATGATTTGCGCGACCACGCCGATGGGCTCGCGTACCGTATAGGAGTGGAAGTCGTGACCGGCGGAGAGCGGAAGGGTCGAGCCGGTGATCTTGGTGGCCCAGCCGGCCATGTAGCGGAACATGTCCACGGTCAGGGGGACGTCGGCGACACGCGCGATGCTGCGGGGCTTGCCGTTGTCGAGGGACTCGATCTCGGCGAATTCTTCGAGATGCTTCTCGATGAGGTCGGCGAGCTTCCAGATCATGCGGCCTCGTTCGGAGGGAGACATGTGGGGCCACGGACCGTCGTCGAAGGCGCGGCGCGCGGCCAGTACGGCGCGATTTACGTCTTCTGCCTCGGCTTCGGGCACTTCGGCGATCACGTCGCCGGTGGCGGGGTTGTAAACGGGGAAACTTTTGCCGGACGCCGCCTTCACAAAGCGGCCGTCAATGTACATCTGGTGAGTCTGTGAGACAAAGTCAGCAGTGCTGTTGCTGACTCGCGGATCGATCGCAATCGTCGCCATAGCGTGAACCTCGGGTGCAATCGGTCACGGGCCGGGCTGTGAAATTGGAGTCCGAACCTGCGGTTGCGGAAGAGGGCTGGGAGCGCTGGAGTCTCCCTCTCCCGGCGCCGGCGGGCGCCGTATCTTGCACCGGAGAACACTACCACCGGGACTTGTGCATTGGCGAGGGCTGAGGATTGGATTCCTGGTCCGAATTATCATTTTTTACATCTGTTAAACAGGAGTGAGGTTGGGCGCATGCGCTATGGACAAGCCGGTCTCTGGATGGACAGGATGGATTCGTGATCATTAACTTTGCGCGGCGCGCGCACGATCACAACTGGGAGCTGGACCCCATTATCCGGTCGCTGCTGGATACGGATTTCTACAAGCTGCTGATGCTGCAGTTCATCTGGAAGCATTTTCCGGCGACTACGGTTACGTTTTCACTGATCGATCGCTCGCCGGATGCGCGCTATACCGAGCTGATTGACATTGAGCAACTGCATGCGCAGCTGGAAGAAATCAGAAAGCTGCGGTTTCATAAGTCGGAGATCATCTGGCTGGCCGGCAACACGTTCTATGGCAAACGCGGCATCTTCGAGCCGGATTTTCTGGACTGGCTGGAGCATGGTTTCCGGCTCTCTGACTACGAGCTCAACGTTGAAGATGGCCGGGTTTCGCTGGAGTTTCGCGGGCTGTGGACCCAGGCGACGCTGTGGGAGATTTATGCGCTCGCGACCATGAGCGAGCTGAGCACCCGGGCGCATCTGAAGCGGCTGAGCGAGCTGGAGCTGGACATTCTGTACGCGCGCGCCAAGGCGAAACTCTGGGAAAAGATGGCGCGGCTGCGCGGCGTTCCCGATCTGCACATCAGCGACTTTGGCGCGCGCCGCCGGCACAGCTTTCTGTGGCAGGAATATGTTGCCAACGCCATGCACGACGTGCTGGGTGACAGCTTCACGGGCACGTCGAACACTTACCTTGCCTACAAACACGACATGGAGGCGATCGGGACGAACGCGCATGAACTGCCTATGGCGCTGGCTGCGATGGCGAAGGACGACGCGGAACTGAAGTCGTCACAGTACCGGTTGCTTGAGTTGTGGCAGCAGACGTATGGCGGGGAACTGCTGATCCTTTTGCCTGACACCTTCGGTACGACACAGTTTTTGCGAAACGCGCCGGAGTGGGTGGCGAACTGGACGGGCCAGCGCGCCGACAGCAAGGATCCATTCATTGCCGGCGACGAGTACATCGAGTGGCTGCGGGAGCGCGGCCGCGATCCGAAGAAGAAGCTGTTTATCGCGTCGGATTCGCTGGATGTGGACGAAATCCTCCAGCTGCACGCGCATTTTGGCGGCAAGATTCTGAACGGCGACTCGCATCTGGATTTTCGGCGCGGCGCCGATTTTAGTGACAGAAGCAGGTGGGTGCCCGAGCGCCGCATCCGGTTCAGCGCTGGCTGGGGGACGCTGCTGACCAACGATTTCCGCGACTGCAATCCGCAGGGAGGGCCGGGCTTCGATCCACCGCGGCTGGTTTGCAAGCTGAGCGAGGCCAACGGGCGCCCCGCGGTGAAACTTTCCGACAACCTTGCCAAGGCGCTTGGGCCGGCGGCTGAAATCGAGCGGTACCGGCGGGTGTTTGGAGTCGAGGGGATGTCGGAGAAGGCTGTGGTTACGTGAGGAGATGGCCTGTAGCCGGTGGCCGAACGAGATTGTTCTTCAGGACTGGGGTGCGGGCTGGGGCATCTTGAAGAGGTTGCGGAGGCTGCGCGCGACCCAGCGCCAGATCCAGCGAATAACCAAAATAATAGTGAGAACCAACACCGCGGCGACCGAACCTGCCAGCAGCGGATGGCGGGTGGCGAGCCAGGTGAGCGCGACGGCGAGCACGTCTTCGCCCAGACTGAGGCCAGCATTCGAGAATGGCTCGGGCGAGGGGGTGACGGCGGCACGAACGGCGGTTTTGCCTCCATGAGCGGCGAGGGCGACCAGACCGCCGAGGATGGTAGCGGCGAGCTGCTCTCCTGGGCTCATGGTCGAGGTGGCGCGAAAGGCGAGCAGGGCGGCGATGGGCACGCGGATAAAGGTATGCAGCGCATTCCAGATGAGGTCGAAAGCGGGGATTTTGTCGGCGAAGAATTCGACGGCAAACAGCGCGCCGCTGGCGCCGATGATCCACCAGCTGGAGAGCAGATGAAGTGAATCGGGAAGGGACAGGAAGCCCGCGTGTTCCAGCAGTCCCAGGGTGGCTACCGTTGCGTAGACGTTGAGCCCGGCGGCAAACGAGACGGCGACGATGAGCGCTACCAGATCCTGCGCGGGAAGTGGGTATCTCACGTGGCCAGTATAGGCGGACGCTGGGTAGCGCTTAAATGCTGCTGAACGGGCGATTTAAAGAGGGAAAGCGCTGGCGGAGAGAAGGGGATTCGAACCCCTGATAGAGCTTTTAAACCCTATAACGGTTTAGCAAACCGCCGCCTTCAGCCACTCGGCCATCTCTCCGGCTCGGGTTGTGGCCAGTATACAAGGAAGCCTGGCGAGGCAAGCGCGAATTCCCCGTCCGGGCTCGTATCGCGCTGCTTCATGGCAGGCACGAGCGGGTCTCGGCGCATCCCATGGAAGTGGCCTTTGTCGGACCACCATGGAGAAAAACAGATGACAGCTCAAAGCAGCGTCCTGAAGGGAAAGACGGAAAACATTGTGGTTGGATATTTCGCGGATGGCGGGGATGCTTCTCGCGCCATCAATGAACTGGTCGACGAAGGTTTCAGCGCAGCCGATATGGGTGCGGCGTTTCGTACCCCGCGAGCAGGCGGGCGGGAGGAGGCCGCAGTCGGCGAGATGAAAAGTGTGCGCGAGCTGACGGAAACGAATCCGGCGATGTCGGGCAGCGTGGGAGGGCCTGGATCGGACGATCAGGCGGTGACGCCTGCGGGTCTGTCTCCTGGGTCGGGGAACAGTTTTCCCGGGGCGCCGTCGACGCCAGGGCCGATTCCTGGAGCTGAGATTCCGCAGACTCTTCCGCATGATCTGCCAGAGACATTACCGCACGACCTGCCGAGCACCCTGCGGAGCGGCGGCGGCACTACGGCAGCCGCGGATGATCGCTGGGTTGAACACGTCGGGCGCAACTGGGGCAGCAGGGCTGAGAGCAGCGTTATGGGGGAAACCGCGCGGAACCGCAACGCCGCGCGGGCGTCGGATCAGAAATTCGGTACCGGTGAGGGAACGCTGGGCCTCTATCCCGATTATGAGTATTCGGAATCGGCGTTTGAGGGGTCGTTTTCCGACATGGGCCTGAAGGCGGATGTTGCGCGGAGCCTGAGCGGGGTACTTGCCGGCGGCGGCGCCGTGGTGACGGTCAGAGCAGGGGAACGCGCGTCCGTGGCGGAAAACATCATCGAGCGCAACCGCGGGCGAGTGCGCTTTGAAATGGCCGGTGGAACCACCTTGCGTGCGGCGGATCGGCAAAGTCCTGTGCAGGTCTACGGGTCGATGCGGGAACACTACCGGGCTTCGGATAAGGAGCGGCGGAAAGCGTCGTAGTTTTCGCGAGCATAATGCAGCGCAGAAACGCCACCTGTTCGGTGGCGTTTCTGCTTTTTCCGGGGCGACCGAATCCGGCCTACGTCTTCGCGCCTACCTCGATGAGCTTCTTCCCGCGGTTCTCTTCGAAGTTCCGCGATGCATACATGACTCGATCGCGGGCGTGGGCAGCGTCCTGCCAGCCCTTGATTTCGACGCGCTTGCCTTCGAGATCTTTATAGATGGAAAAGAAGTGGGTGATCTCTTTGAGCATGTGCGGATAAATTTCGGAATAATTCCACACGTCGCGATAACGCGGATTGTTCCTGCCCACGGCCAGGACCTTTTCGTCGAGGATGCCCTGGTCGAACATTTCGAGGAGCCCGATGGGCCGCACCTGCATCACGCATCCGGGAAAGCTGGGCGCGTCGACCAGCACCAACACGTCCAGCGGGTCTTTGTCGTCGCTGAGCGTCGAGGGGACAAAGCCGTAGTCGCCGGGATAGTGGACGGGTGAATAGAGGTTGCGGTCGAGCCGGAAGACGTGCAACTGCTTGTCGTATTCGTATTTATTGATGCCCTCCGCCGGGATCTCGATCACGACGTTGAACACCTCAGGCGCTTTTTCGCCGATGGGGAGTTCCAGATAATTGGTCATAGCTGATTCCAGTATCGCTTAATCCTCTGATGCGAGCATTGACCAGAACGGGGCAGAACGCGCCTGGATTTATAATCGGGCACAATGAAGGCTCATGTCTATGTGACGCTGAAGCGAACCGTGCTTGATCCGCAGGGACAGGCGATCAACAATGCGTTGCGCAAAATGCGCTATGCCGGCGTAGCGGATGTGCGGCAGGGCAAGCACTTTGAGTTGACGCTGGACGATGGGATTCCAGAGGCCGCGGCCCGCGCCGAGGTGGAGCGGATTGCGCGCGAGGTGCTGACCAACCCGGTCATCGAGGAGTACTCGTTTCGCCTGGAGTAGTTGGCGCGATTGCGCGCTGTTGATGAGCCGGAGACTTCTGCAACTTTCGTCGACTGCCCCTTCCGGATCACTCAGGATACGCTGAAAGCTTATGTGCGGCATCGTCGGATACGTCGGCAACAGCACGGAAGTCGTGCCCATCATTATTGAGGGGCTGCGGCGGCTGGAGTATCGCGGCTACGACTCGGCGGGAATCGCGGTGGGCGGCAACGGCCACGGTCTGGAACTGCGGCGCGCCTCCGGCAAGCTGCGCCGGCTGGAAGAGGCGATTCGTGAAAAGCCTCTCGATGGCACTTTTGGCATCGGGCACACGCGCTGGGCCACGCACGGGCGGCCTACTGAGGAGAACGCCCATCCGCATCGGGACTGCAGCGGCCGGCTGGTGGTGGTGCACAACGGCATCGTCGAGAATTATCTCGCACTCAAACAGGAACTCACCCGCAAAGGGCACAAGTTCGTAACTGAAACCGATACAGAAATCATCGCTCACCTGATCGAGCAGGAACTTTCCGCGGCGGCGAAATCGGGCAAGCCCATTTCGCTGGAAGACGCCGTGCGCCGTACGGTGAAGCAGCTCACCGGCGCCTTCGCCATCAGCGTGCTTTCGGCCGACGAGCCGAACAAGATCGTAGCGGCGCGCAACGGGCCTCCGGTGATCATCGGCGTGGGTGACGGCGAATACTTTGTGGCTTCCGACGTTCCCGGCATTCTGCATCACACCCGCGATCTTTATTTTCTGGCCGATGGCGATATGGCCGTGCTCACCCGCCAGGGCGTTGCGCTCACCGATTTCGACGGCAACCCGATCGAGCGCCCGTTGCAGCGGATTCTGTGGGATCCGATTCAGGCGGAAAAGGGCGGCTACAAGCACTTCATGCAGAAGGAGATTTTCGAGCAGGCGCGCGCCGTGCGCGACACGACGATGGGCCGCATCTCGCTTGACACCGGAAAAATCTTTCTGGCCGAGATGAAGATTCCCGATGAGACCTTTCGCCAGGCGCGCAACATCCACATCGCAGCCTGCGGAACCAGCTGGCACGCGGCCACCGCCGGCAAATTCATGATCGAGCGGCTGGCGCGTATGCCCGTCGAAGTCGACTACGCCAGCGAATTCCGTTATCGCGACCCGATCGTCGATGAGAAAACGATCGGACTTCTGATCACGCAGTCGGGCGAAACCGCCGATACCCTGGCGGCGCAGAAAGAGATGATCCAGAAAGGGGCGCCTACCGTCGCGGTGTGCAACGTGGTTGGCGCGATGATCACGCGCGAGGCCAACGGCACTATTTACACCCACGCCGGTCCGGAAATCGGCGTTGCGTCGACCAAAGCGTTCACCGCGCAACTGGTCGCGCTCTTTCTCTTTGCGGTCCATCTTGCGCAGGTGCGCGGCACGATCAGCGATGAACAAAGCCTTGCGCTGGTTGAAGCGCTGAATTTGCTGCCCGGCAAAGTCGAAGAAATCCTGCGCACCTGCGATGACGCGTGCGAGCCGCTGGCGCGCCTTTACTCCACCGCGCGGGATTTCCTGTTCCTCGGCCGCGGCATTCATTACCCCATTGCTCTTGAGGGCGCGCTGAAGCTCAAGGAAATTTCCTACATCCACGCCGAAGGCTATCCGGCTGGCGAGATGAAGCACGGGCCGAATGCCCTCATCGATGAGACGCTGCCGGTGGTTGTGCTGGCGACCAAAGACGAAAGCAATCGTGACTCCGTACAGCGGTATGAGAAGACGCTCTCGAACATCCAGGAAGTGACGGCGCGCTCCGGCAAAGTAATTGCTGTGGCTACGCGGGGCGACGAGCACATCGGACAGCTGGTGGATCATGTGCTTTTTGTGCCTGGTGCGCCGGAGTTATTGCTGCCCATTCTCGAAGTAATTCCGCTGCAGCTGCTGGCGTACCACATCGCCGTGCGGCGCGGCTGCGATGTGGACCAGCCGCGCAACCTGGCGAAGTCCGTCACCGTCGAGTAAGCGGGCTAAAGATAAAAAGCGGGGAGCCCATCCCCATCTGCGGCGAGCCTGTTTGTGCTCGCCGGAGATGAGTAGCCCCCCGTAGGTGTAACTTTCAAAGCTGGGTGATTACTGGAGCAGCTTGGTGACCATTTGCTGCGTGCTGTTGGCCTGGGCCAGTGCGCTGATGCCGGTTTGGGTCAGGATCTCGAACTTCGACATGTTCGAGGTCGCCGAAGCATAATCGGTCGCCGATATCGTATTCTGCGCCGCCGTAATGTTGGTCATTTGCGAACTGGCGATGTTTGAGGCAGCCGTCAGCTCATTGATGTTGGCGCCCACCTGGCCGCGCTGGTAGGCTACGCCGGTGATGGCGTCGTCTACGGTTTCGAGCGCAGCTTCGGCGTCGGCCTGAGTGTTCAGATTGGTCCCGGTAAGGCTGGTGCCCAGTCCGGCGCCGGCGAGCACGCCGCCCGTCCCGGTAATGTTCCCCACCGTGGCCGTGATGTCGGTCCCCATGGCTGAGCCCTCTACCGAGGTGCCCACGCTGGCGACGGACAGAGATCCTACGGTCACGTTGTAGTTCTGGCTGCCGGTGGTTGTGCCATCGCCGGTGTAGACCTCGATGCCTCCGTTTATGGGTGTTTGCTGCGACGCGGCGGCTTGCGACGCCTCGGCCACGGAGAACCCGGTGACGCCGTTGGAAACGCCCGTCGATGACACCGAGATGTTCAGGTCGCCCGACGTTGCATCGGAGGTTGAGTCGTAGGAGACCGTGTAGTTGCTTCCCAGGATGTTTTGTATCCCGGCTTGCAGCCCGGCGTTCCCGCTTCCGGTTGGGCTCAGACCCGTCAGGGATACAGTGACCGGAGTATTGGTGCCGGTGCCGGTCGGGGTCAGCGTGAAGCTGCCCATGTCGGTGTTCGCGATGTTAATGTTGCTTTCTGCCTGCGTCCCCTGCGAAAGGGCATTGGTGCTGGTCCCGTTGGCGATGGAGACCAGATCCACCCCGTCGGTATTGGCTGTGTTGACGGCGATGCTCAGCTTGTTGTTGGCATACCCGACGGTGTAGTCGCTCGCCGACGAGCCCAGGGCCTTATTGACCGCCGCTACCACTGCCGCGCCCGAGTTGGCTGTGCTCACGCCCGCCAGGCTCACCGTGGTGATGCCGGTACCGCTGGCCTGGGTTCCGTTGATGGTGGGTGTAATGGTGAAGCTGCCGCTCAGTGTGTCCCCGGCGGTGAAGGCAATGGTGGCCGTTTTCAGCGCAGCCGCGGCCAGCGGAGTGGTCGCATCGTCGGTTGCGGCCATGCCTGTGATGTTATCGGTGCCGGCCTGCGGCGAAGCCAGGGCCACGGTCAGCGTGCCGGACGAGTATTGGACGGTGTAATCCGGAGTGGTCGTGTTGGTTCCGTTCAGGTCCGTATTCACCGTGCTTTGCAGGTTTGCCGTGTTCACGTCGGACAGAACGATGGACGCTGGCATGGAGGTGGCGCCGGAACCCGATCCGGCCAGGTCGATCGTGCCGCTGACCAGATCTCCGTCGGTCACCGCCATGGTAAAGCCGTTCTGCAGGGCTTCGGTCCCCTTGGAAGTGGGAGCGGCAAGCGTGGTGATCTTGTCACCGGTCGCGTCGGCGCCCAGACCAATGGTGATCGTCGTGCCGGTGTCGGTGGCCGTGTAGTCGGTGCCTCCGGGGGTGGTCGCATTGGCGTTCAGGGCGGTTTCCAAATTGGTCACCGCGGTGGCCCGCGCAGCGCTGTCGCTGCTGGTCAGGCCGGCCAGATTCGCGGCTGTCAGATCCACAGTAATGGCGGTTCCGTTGGCACTGTTCACGGTCGGGACGAAGCTGAGACTGCCACCGATCTTCCCGCCTTCAGTAATGGTCGCGGACAGAGAGTCTGTGCCGCCGCCTGTCCATGAAAGAGCGCTGCCCGTGCCGTACGTGGCCGTCAGGGTCGGCGCGGTTCCCGCGGTGGTGCCGCCGGTAACGATGGACGCGCCGGCAACCGCCGCTGCCGTCGCTGCGGCCGAAGACGCTGTCGTCGTTGAAGTCCAGGGTGTCCCGGTGTTGCCCCACGTCAGCGCGCTGGTGGTCTGGTCGCTGCTGAACACCGAAATTCCGTTGTATTCCGTGGTGCTGCCGATAGTGCCGATCTGCGTCAGAATATCCTGATATTCCTGATTGGCCGCGGCGAACTGCGAGCTGGACAGGGTTCCGCCGCCGGCTTCGGTGGCCAGGGTAACCGCGCTGGTGAGCAGGCTGGTGACTTGCGACAGCGCGCCATCGGCTACCTGCAGAAAGCCCGCGCCCTCGCTGGCGTTGCTGGACGACTGCGTGAGAGCGGCCGCGTTGGCTGCGAGGCCGTTCTCGATCGAGAGCCCAGCTGGATCGTCGGCGCCGGAGTTGATCCTCGACCCCGAAGACAGTTGGGTTAGCACATTTTGCAGGCTGGCCTGCGTCTGGTTGAGGTTGTTTTCTGCATAGACCGCTGAGATGTTGTTCAGTACACCTAAAGGCATGACCGTACTCCCGTTTAAATTTGGTTCCTGGTCAAGCGCTTTTGGTGTTGCTGCCGTGCTCGCCGTGAACCGTTCCGATACACATGCTTCATCGGCGGACACTTTCAAGTTCAGCAGGTGGCTGACGACTTGTGGCAAATGACGTGCGCGGAGCTCGCGGCACGCTGCGCGATACCCTCCCCCTCCCCCCTGGTACTGCTGGATGGTGATTGATTCTGCGGCAGTTGCGAGGTGTTGACAGGCTGGACAACAGATAGCTATCTGAATCCGGGTCAGTTGCAGTATGGCCGCACGTGCGTCAGATGCGGCCGAGTGTGCATCAGATGCGGCCGAGTGCAGACTGGATGATTGAGGACAAGTCAGTTGTGATCTGGCCGAGTGTGCGGCATATGCGGCCGACTTTGACGGGGTCGTGGCCGAGTGTGACGGCAGCCGGCGGCCTGCAGCGGGCGGCCTGCCGGTTGTAGCTGTTTGCGAGTTGGAGAGAAGGCTGATCATTGTGTGGGCGGTGAAGGAAAAGGGCCGCTCGAAGCGGCCCTTCTCGGCGTTTGAAACGGGTTCGGGGGGATCGAAAAAAGATTCTTCCCCCCTATTATCAGGATATCAAGTTGGTGGAGAAATAGTGCCAACAGTATTGGCTGGTAAGTGGCGTGTTATGAGGGGTTGTTACTTTGGGTAAGTGGTGGAAACTTGACAAAAACAGAGCGGAGCTAAAAAGCGGACAGCTGAGAAGCGGATAGCTGAAAAGCGGTCAGCAAAGAGGCCTTCCTGGCGGGCAGGTTCATGCCTCGTGCCGCAGCGCCCGGTCAGGGCCGGCTCCGCCGTCAGTCAAAGTGGTGCGTCGCGATCCAGATGCCCACCCACAGGCCGAATCCGCCCATGAGCAGGGTCAGGATTATCGCGTGCACGATCTCCCATCGCTTCCAGCGGATCTGCTCCACCCGCCGCTTACTGCCTTCCTTCCACAGATTCTCTGCGGCCATAGCTCCTCCTGCGGCTACGGGAAGCGGCTCAAGCCACGAGCCGCCTCCCGCCGCCAGCTAGAACGACAGTGAGATTTGGCCCGTGATGGCACGCGGGGTGACATAGTGCGTGCCGCTGAAGGTGGAGAGGAAGTTATAGGGCGCGTACTTGTTGGTCACGTTGATCGCCGTGATTTGGGCTCCCCACTTATATTTGTCGCCGTGGAAGAGGTTGTCCTCGCCCAGCGTCATATCGAAGAGGCTGCGCGGCGACACGCGGGGTGGATTGTGGTCGTTGTCGCCCTGATTCGGCGCGGGAATGCTCAGTACACTCGAGGTCAGCCGATTGGCCTGGCACTCATAGTAGGTGACGCCCGCAATCGTAACCGGCGTGCCAATCTGGTGGGTTGGCGTTGCTTTATCTCCGGCGCAGGAGAGCCCGGACTGGAACTCCTCGTCCGCGGTCAACGGCAGAGCGACGGGGACTCCGGAGACCGGGTTTGCGGTTGGGGGGATATTGTTGTCGACGAGGGAGACGGCGGGCTGGCCGTTGAGAGTGGCGGGATTGCCGTCAGGCCCCAGAGAACTGTTGGGGCAGGAACTGTTGGGATCGGTGACGTTGTAGCAGGGGGTGGATCCGGCCACCAGACCTGAGTCAAAGCGCCAGTTGAAACCGTACCAGGGGCTGTGCCGACCAGGAATCTGATACTGGAAATGGGTTGTCTCGTTGTACCTCTCGTCGTGGTCGATGCGGAAGGGACTGCCCACAGCGACGCCGCTGGTGGCGCCTGCGCCAGCCACCTGGGGCGGGAAGAATCTGGCCGCCACCGAGGACATGACGACGAACGCGGAGAAGCCGTCCCAGGTGGGCATCTCGGCGCGCAGCGCGAAGCCCGGGATCTTCGAGTTATGCCAGTCGATGGGGAAGGTGATGGGAGTGTTGCCGAGCACGCTGAAGTCGAAGGCGTTGTGCGTGTATTTCCAGATGTACTCCCCGCTCACCACCGCATGTTTGCCGAACGCCTGTTGAAGATTGGCATGGAACTCGTTGCGGAAGCCCGGCGCAAGGTTCTTCGATACGACTCCGGCCAGGGTCGATGAGCAGGCCAGCAACGGGGCCAGCACCGGATTGGAGCAGCCCTGGCTGGAGAGCACCAGGTTCTCGTTGAAGGGCGTCTCCAGAGTTCGGGCGTAAGAGATGCCGAGGACGGTGTTGGTGGGCTTGACGTTATAGGAAACGCCCAGTCGCGGCTCGGCCTGGCTCGCGTCGGTGAGACCGTTGTAAACATCGCCGCGCAGACCCAGGTTCGCCACCCAGTTTCCGATCTTCAATTGGTCTTCAATATAGAGGGCCAGCTCTTTCACGTCGGTGTGGCCGAAGGAGTAGTAACTGGAGCCGCCACGGGTCAGGTCGTACGGGGCCAGCACCGGTAGATAGTTCCCGTTCGGAAGGACCGTCGCAGTGTCACAGTCCGCCTGGCTGGAATAGCCCGGGAGCGGGTTGCCGTACACATCCATACATGGCGAGTTATAGGTGTTATCCACGATTCCCAGGCTGTCGCTCTCGCGAAGGAAGGTTTGGCCGTACTGGGCACCGATTTTGAGGTTGCTGATGCCCTTCACATAGGAGTAGTCAGAGTGGATGGCGACGTTGTCGAGCGTGCGGATTTGGGAGATGGATGAGGTTTGGAGGTTGGATGGACCCAGGTCAGCGAGAGCATTGCCGCTGGGAAAGTAGTTATACAAATCCTTTCTGTCCCAAGCTCCCAGGTTGAAGACGGAGTGGTCGTTGATGACTCGTGTGTAGCTGGGATAGATGTCGAAGGTTCCGATTTTGGAACGCTGGTCGGCATTGCCAACGTTGCCGAAGACCGGGTTGGGGCTGCTTCCGGTTCCATCTATCACGTTCTGGACGTCGAGGTTCTGAAAAGCATTGGGGGTCTGGAACCAGGAGCGGCTGTAATTGAGGTTCAGGTGTACCGAATCCTTCTGCGTGAGGTTGTAGTCGACGCGGTCAAAGAAGTTCTCTTCATTGCCCTTGTCGTGGAAGACGGCAAATTCGGGAGGGTCGAGGAAACGGCCGGTGTTGACGCCATCGCCCTCGATGAAGTTGCCCCAGTTTTTGCCACCGTAGGAGAGGCTGGCGCTTCCGGTAACCGATCCGAAGGAGCCATAGGAGGTGCTGAGGGTTCCCGTTGGTGTGGTGATCCCCTGTCCAGAACGGGTTGTGGCGACGATGACGAGGCTGGTTTTGTCGCCGTACTCGGCTGGGGGCGCGCCGCTGATGACCTCGATGGACTGGATGGAGTTGGAAGGCGCCTGGTTGGAAAACACCTTGCTTTGCTGGTCGGTGATTGACTGGCCGTCAATGTTGAACGAGTTCGACGCGTGATCGCCGAGGCCGTGAAAAAGGCCGTTGGAATCGGCGGCGACACCCGGACTGGAGAGCGTGACCAGCGAGCTGAGCGTTGACGACTGGCTTTCCAGAGGCACCTTGATGAATTCTTCGCGATCGACGTCGGTGTGGAAGGTGGGATCGTTTTCGATGAGATCCTCGCCGGTGACCTGGATGGTCTCCGACGCGGTGCCCAGCGCCAGCTTCACGGGCACGACGAGGGGCACGCCGGAGCGTACGTCCACATCCTGGGCGATGGCATTGAAGCCTTTCATCTCAACGGTCATGTGGTACGGGTTGAAAGGCACATTGAGGAACTGGAAGTGGCCGGCGCTGTCGGTTTTCACGGTGCGCTCATACTGGCTGACAGGGTTCTGAATGGTGACGGTGGCGCCGCGCACCACTGCACCGGTGGGATCGGTGACGGTCCCGTTGACGCTGCCGGAATTGCCGCTGGACTGGGCTCCGGCCGGAATCACGCTTAAAAACGCAGCCAAGAGAACGATGGAGAAAGAAATTGCAGCGCCACGCAGACACGTGCGCATAGACGACCTCCCGTAAGTGATGGATTGTCCCTGGGTCTCCGCTGGGGCGGAGTTATGGCTTAGGCGAAAGCAGGCGGGACGGGCGGAGGTCGATTGGCCAGCTTGAGAACGAAGCGCTGGCGGGGAACAGGAGTGAAGCTTTCAGGAACGAACCGCGGCGAGCGGTTTGGACGAAACGGCCAGGGTGACCACCACGACGGCCTGGGCCACGTGGTGGGCGGTGACGCAGAGGGAGCAGTCGTGATCCGGCTGACCGTTCGGATGGGAATGGGTGACCTGCAGAACACTCGTCATCAGCACCAGCGCGACGCAAAGGATCCCGAGCAACGAAACCCAGGAGAGCGAGGTGCCACGCTTTGCGGTCACGAAGCGCATGTTCCTTCGACTATACCCCGAACGAATTCGGCTCGGCAAAATCGGAGATGGCGGGCGAGGCAAGGACGCCGGTTGTTCTCGATGTCAGTGGCCGTGTTCTTCCAGGTACTTTTCGGCTTCGAGGGCGGCCATGCATCCCGTTCCCGCGGCGGTGATGGCCTGGCGGTAGCGGCGGTCCTGGACGTCTCCGCAGGCGTAGACGCCGGGGACGCGGGTGAAGACGTTGTTGTGGGTTTTGATGTAGCCGTCCTCGTCGAGGTCGAGCTGTCCGGCGAACATAGCGGCGTTGGGGATGTGTCCGATGCCGAGGAAGAGGCCGCTGAGGTGGAGATCGGATTCGATGCCGGTGGTGCTGTCGAGGATGCGAACGCCGGTGACTTCTTTCTTCGCGGGGTCGAGGACTTCTTTGATGACGGTGTTGGTGAGGAACTTGATCTTCGGGTGGGCGATGGCGCGGTCGAGCATGATGCGCGAGGCGCGGAACTGCTCGCGGCGATGAATGAGGGTGACTTTGGTGGCGAAGCGGGTGAGGAAGAGTGCTTCTTCCATGGCGGAGTCGCCGCCGCCGACCACGCCGATTTCTTTGCCGGAGAAGAAGAATCCGTCACAGGTGGCGCAGGAGCTGACGCCGTGTCCGATGAGGGCCTGCTCGGAGGGAAGGCCGAGCCAGCGCGCGGAGGCTCCACTGGCGATGATGAGGGTGCGGGCGTGGATGGTTTCGCTGCCGAGGTTGAGAGCGAACGGGTGTTTCGTGAGGTCGGCGGTGGCGAGGTGGCCGAGGCGGAATTCTGCGCCGAAGCGAGAGGCCTGCTTGCGCATGTTCTCAATGAGCTCGGGGCCCTGGATGCCATCGGGCCAGCCGGGGAAGTTTTCGACCATGGTAGTGATGGAGAGCTGGCCGCCGGGCTCGTGGCCTTCGAGGACGAGGGGCTTGAGGTTGGCGCGGGCGGTGTAGATGGCGGCGGTGAGGCCGGCGCAGCCGGTGCCGAGGATGACGGTGTCGCGGATATTTTCTGCCATTGCGGTGAACTTCCAAATTGTACCTGCGGGATGCCGGAGAAATGGCTGGGTCGCAGGCGGAACGGCGGAATCCTGAAATGGAACCGAGGAGAGGCGCTGTCCCGGAGTGGAAAGATGCGGCTGGGTGGGGTTTCGATTCTTTGTGGAGGAAGGGTGGAGGTGTGGGGAAATAGGTGGAGGAGCTGCTGATTGTTTGAGGTGGCGGCCTTCGGGGGCCTGGCATGCGCTGCGCGGAGCGAGTTGGGAACGGGGAAGGCGGTGGCGCTGCTGGGTCTGCTGCTGGTGGCGGCGTGGGGAGATTGCAGGCGGGCGGGCCGCGATGGGTGGCGGGGTCGAGCTACTTTAATGCGGCGGCGAAGGGGCTGCCGGTGGTTTGGGCCAATGGGCAGGTGGTGTATTACACGGATTTGGGGAATTTGAGCGCGGAGGTGAGCCAGTCGCAGGCGAACGCGATGGTGGCCGCGGCTGCTGCGGTTTGGAACAACGTGAGCACGGCGGCGGTGACGGTCCGGTCGGGAGGCAGCCTGGCCGAGGACGTGAACGGGACGAACGTGACGGTGGGGACGAACGGGCTGACGGAGCCGGCCGATATGGAGCCGACGGCGACGAGTAAGCCGGTGGCGGTGGTATACGACGCGGACGGGTCGGTGATCAACGCGATTTGGGGCGCGGGGGCGAGCTCGAATTTGGTGTGCCAGGACGACGGGGTGATGGTGTAGGTCGATAACCTGGCGGTGACCGGGAATATTGTGCATGCGCTGGTGGTGGTGAATGGGTTGTGCGCGACGACGGCGGGGCAGATCGCGACGGTGCAGTATCAGCTGGTTCGGGCGTTCGGGCGGGTGCTGGGGCTCGACTGGTCGCAGGCGAATGAGGAGATGTTCTTAAACGATGCGGTCACGACGGGCGGGCTGACGGGGTGGCCGGTGATGCATCCGGTGGAGCGGCTGTGCAATGGCGAGCGGCGGGCAGTGCATGCCGAATCCGACTGACGCTGCGGACCGACGATGTGGCGGCGCTGAATCGGCTGTATCCGGTGACGGCGGCGAATGTGGGGAGCTTTCCGGGCAAGAAGATTACGGCGGCGGCGACGATTGCGGTGCAGGGAACGATTGAGTTTCCGAGCGGGCAGGGAATGCAGGGCGTGAATGTGGTGCTGCAGCCGCTGACGAATGGCGTGCCCGATGTTCGCTACACGGCGACGGCGGTGAGCGGGGTATTTTTTGAGGGGAATGCCGGGAATGAGATGACGGGGGTGGTGGATGCGAGTGGGAACCCGCTGAATCGGTTTGGGAGCGACGATGCGACGCTGGAGGGATTTTTCGATCTGAGCGGGGTTCCGTTGCCGCCGGGAGCGACGTCGGCCGCAGTATCAGCTGACGTTCGAGGCGGTGAATCCGCTGTATATCGAGGGCTCTTCGGTGGGGCCGTACACGACGGGGCAGGTGAGCCCGTCGGGAACGATGCCGGTGATCGCGCTGGGAACGCTGAGTGCGGGTTCGGCGGCGGCAACGCAGACGGTAGTGATTGAAGACGCGCAGGAGCAGGCAGAGAGTGGAGCAGATGGAGCGGAAGAGACGCCGGCGGCGGTTCCGGTGACGGGAGAATGGACGGCGCGGATCACAGGATACGGGCACGCGGGATGGTTTGGTTGGTGGGCGCGCGGGGGGCGCGAGTTCACGATTGAGGCGCAGGCGCTGGATGAGACTGGGGCTGATTCGGAGAACAAGGCGCAGGTGGTGGTGGGCGCGTGGAACGGGACCGACGTAGTGGGGACGGCTCCAGTGACGGCGACGACGCAACCGTTCAACGGGAGCGTGGTGGGGCTGACGACGCTGCCGGTGCTGACGATTGCGGACAGCGAGGTGCGGATCGGACTGGCGGATTTTCGTGGCGATGGACGGCCAGATTATGCGTACCACGGGCGGATTTTGTATGCGGATAGTGTTTCGCCGGCGCGGTTGCCAGTGCAGGGCGGGCCGATGACGATTTACGGGATGGGATTTCGGCCGACGATGGTGGTGACGGTGAATGGCGTTCAGGCGGCGGTGACGAGTGTGACGCCGACGACGATCATGGCTGTGGCGCCGCCTTCGGGGGGAGCGACGGGGACGGCTGTGGTCGAGGTGCAGGACGCCGTGACCTTGGGGGTGGCAGCGATTGCGAGTGGGGTGAGCTACGATGCGGAGCCCGACGACGCGATTTCGATTCTCACGGCGCCAATGGGGTCGGTGGCGATTGGGGTGCCGCAGCCGTTTACGGTGCGTGCGATGAACGTGACGACGCAGACTCCGGCGGCCGGTGTGACGGTGAAGTTCGCTGTGACGGAGGGAACGGCGGGGCTGGGTTGCGGGCAGAATGTGTGCAGCGTGGTGACGGCTGGCGATGGGACAGCGACGGTTGTGGTGACTCCCAATTCTGGAGCACTGGCGCAAATCACAGCGTCGCTGACCAGCGGAAGCAGCGTAATTGCGGAGTTTACGGGGAACCTGCCGCCATCGATCGCGACGTTGACGGCGAATCTTTATGTTGCGATGGGAGCTACGGTCGAGTGGCCGGTCGAGGCGATGGTGTTGAATGCGTCGGGGGCGCCGGTGGTTGGGCAGGCCGTTGCGTGGAGTGCGGGAAGTGCGGGCGTCAGTTTGGCGAGTGGACAAAACTCGAGCGGTTCAGGGGGTTTGGTGTCGAACCAGGTGGCGGCGGGGCCGTTGAACGTGAGCACGAGTGCGACGGTGAACGCTTGCCTTGCGGGGACGACGACGTGCGCGACGTTCACGGTGACACCGGTGGATCCGGAAACGCTTGGGCTGGCGCCGTGGAGCGGGACGAGCCAGTACACCGCGGCAAGCCAGACGTTTACGCCGGTGGTTCTGCATGTGACGGATGCTTTTGGGAATCCGGTGGCAGGAGCGAATGTCAGCTTTTACGAGACGTTTGATGGATGGACGGAGCCGTGCGGGATTGAGGGGCCGTGCGCTCCTGCGCCGGTGCTGGGGCAACAAGTGGTGCAAGCCATTTCAGGCATCGATGGATCGGTGATGCTGACGCCACTTTCTCAGAGTGGACTGGCGGGACGCTTGTTGGTGACGGCGGCGAGCAGTAATGGTGCGCTCAATTTCGAGCTGGATGCGCATCCGTAAGAAAGGCAGCTGGCAGCTGGGAGCCGGGAGGCAAGAACGGGTTACAGGTTTCCGGTTACAGGTGACAGGTTACGGAAAGGCCGGAAGCAATCGCTTTACGAGGTGGAGGAAGCCGGATACTCTCAGGGAAATTCGTTTCGTTGAGGTTTTTCGATTTCGAATCGTCCTTTTTCTTATCCGGATACTCGGGGCGCGCTTCGCTGCGAGGGTGTGAGCCTTGAGGCGCTGGCGCGGCGCTATGGGACGCCCCTGTATGTCTACTCCGCGGGACACATTCGAGAGCGCATCAGGCTTTTTCGGGAGGCGTTTCAGGGGATTCCGCATTTGGTTTGCTATGCGGTGAAAGCCAACTCGGCGCTGGCGATTCTGAAACTGGTGGCGGAGCAGGGAGCCGGGTTCGATGTGGTCTCCGGCGGCGAGCTGGAGCGCGTGCTGGCTGTCGATCGAGCGGCGGCCGAGCGAGTGGTCTTTTCAGGTATTGGCAAGACCGCGGCGGAGATGGATCTTGCCCTGCGTGCGAAGATTCTTCTGTTCAATGTGGAGAGCGAAGAGGAACTGGAACTGCTGGCCGAACGCGCGGCAAAAATGCGCAAGCGGCCGCGGATTGCGCTGCGGGTGAATCCCGATGTGTTTGCGGATACGCATCCTTATATATCGACCGGGATGCAGGAGCACAAATTCGGCATCGACATCCGGCGGGCGCGTGCGGTCTACAGGCGGGCCGGAAAACATCTGGAGGCTCGCGGCGTCAGCGTTCACATCGGATCGCAGATCCGGGCCACGGAGCCTTTTGGGGCCGCGGCGAGGCGGGTGATCCGGCTGATTGCGGAGCTTCGCAGGGACGGGCACGCGATCGAGTTCATCGATATCGGCGGCGGGCTGGGCGTCGAGTATCACGCGGACCGGCCTTTCGATGCGGCGGAGAAAGTTCATCAATATGCTGCGGCTGTGGTTCCGGCAGTTCAGTCGGCGCAGGGTCTTAAGCTGCTGCTGGAGCCAGGGCGGTTTATCGTGGCGCAGGCGGGAGCGCTGCTTTCGAGGGTGCTGTATGTAAAGAAAAACGGCGAGAAGACTTTCGTGATTGTGGACGCGGCGATGAACGATCTGCTTCGGCCGGCGCTGTATCAGGCGCATCACGAAATCATTCCGGTCGAGCGTCGATCAGGGAAGAAGAAGGTGGTGGATGTCGTCGGTCCGGTTTGCGAGACGGGAGATTTTCTGGCGCGGGATCGCGAGTTGCCTCCGCTCAAGTCCGGCGATCTGATTGCAATTCTCGATGCCGGCGCCTATGGGATGTCGCTGGCTTCGAATTACAACTCGCGACCTCGTCCCGTGGAGGTTCTGGTGGACGGGCGGAGGGCGCGGGTGATCCGGAGAAGAGAGTCTGTGGCCGACATGCTGGCGATGGAACGCGAGAATGCGTCGCTCTGATATTGTGGTTGGTTTCGTGAAGAGATTGATAGGAGGGGGCGGATGCATTCTTCGAGGAGAATCCTGTGCGCAGCGTTGATGGTGTTTGTTGGGATTGCAGCCAAAGCGGACAATCTGACGATCAAAACCGACAAGGGCAAGGTTCACGGCAAGCTGAGTGACCAGGCCCCAGTCCGCGTTTTTCTGGGAGTGCCGTTCGCGGCGCCGCCGGTGGGGCCGCTGCGCTGGAAGCCGCCGCAGCCAGCAGTGAAATGGAGCGGGGTGAAGGAGACGACGCAGTTTGGGCCGAGGTGCATGCAGACCTCGCCGTTTCCGGACATGATTTTTCGCGATCCGGGCCAGAGCGAGGATTGCCTGAACCTGAACGTGTGGACGCCGGCGAAGGACAAGAAGGCGAAGCTGCCGGTGATGGTGTGGATCTATGGTGGCGGATTCACATCAGGGGCGACGTCGGAGGTGCGGCAGGACGGTACCCATCTGGCGACGAAAGGTGTGGTGGTCGTGTCGATGAACTACCGGCTGGGGGTGTTCGGATTCCTGGCACTGGCGGGGCTCGAGGCGGAGTCGCCGCAGCACGCGGCGGGGAATTACGGCTTGATGGATCAAACCGCGGCTTTGCAGTGGGTGCGGAAAAACATTGGGGCGTTTGGCGGCGATCCTGGCAACGTGACGATCTTCGGTGAGTCGGCGGGGTCGTTTTCGGTGAGCGCGCAGATGGCGTCGCCGCTGGCGCAGGGGCTGTTTGCACACGCGATTGGCGAAAGCGGCGCGGCGTTTCCGGGCCAGCACGGAGCTGGCTTCAGGCATTTGGCCAATGCGGAAAAGGAGGAAGCGGCCTCGGCAGCCACGATATTTGGGACGAGTGACGTGACGGCGCTGCGGGCGATGAGCGCCGAGGATCTGGTGGCAAAAGTCACAGCGCATGCGGGGCCGGGAGGCCCGCGGTTCTGGCCGTTAGTCGATGGATACTTCCTGCCGGAGCCGGTCGAGCAGATTTACGCAGAAGGCAAGCAGGCGCATGTTCCGCTGCTGGCGGGGTGGAATCGCGATGAGCCGAGCGGACTGGTGGCGCGGTATCCGAAACCGGCGACGGTGGAGAGCTTTACGGAGACGGCGCAGAAGAGCTTTGGTGACCGCGCGCCGGAGTTTCTGAAGCTGTATCCGGCGACGACGGATGCAGAGGCGGTGCGTTCGACGATCGACTTTGCGGGCGACAGCTTCATTGCGTTCGGAACATGGGAATGGCTGGAGGCGCAGGTGGCGACCGGCGGCACGCAGGTCTACCGGTATCACTTTGAGCGGCCGGCGCCGGCGGACAAGTATCACCCTGCGGGATCGGGGGCGTTTCACTCGGACGAGATTGATTATGTCTTCGGGACGTTCCGCTCGCGCCCGGAAGCGGTTTGGCAACCGGAGGATCAGAAGCTGAGCGACCTGGTCGAGACGTACTGGACCAATTTCGCGCGGACCGGGAATCCGAATGGCGGGGGCGCTCCTGACTGGCCGCAATACAACGCCGGGGATAACTGGGAGCTGATGCATCTGGATGTGGATCCGAAGGCGGACCCCGATGAGCACCGGGACCGGTATTTGTTCCTGCAGAGCGTTTGGGTGAAGAAGGAGTAATTGCGGCGGACTTTGGATTGCGTGAGGAGATCCCCTCGAGGCTGAGGATCTGGTTCATTTTCGACGGATGATCGGTAGGTCTTATTGACGCGGACCTCGCTTGTCCAGAGCTTGCGTGGGGCAGGCAGCGAGGTTGTCCCGTTCCATCGCTTTCCTGAAATAGCTCCGGAGAGGGTACTTCGGGCTGAGGGGAAGCGCTGGGATGATTGACCGATGAGGCGGCGGAAGCGTCTGCTTCTTGCTGTGGGGTGAACCTGGCCGGGGGTTCCGTTTTTTGGTTTTTTCCGGGCGCTTCCGCGATTCGTTCAGTCGTGGCCTGCCACAAATCCTGTGCTGCTCGGCACTGCTGAATAGGCGACGTTGGAGACCAAACCCGCGTTCTTGATCGACTAAAAAAGTCGTGGGCTTGCCGCAGGACTCATTTAACAGGGTACGACTGAAAAGAGTGTGGCCAGACACGTCAGGCCTCGAAACTGCTCTAACGGAGCTGAGCGAGGAGGTGTTCGCGGTGGGAGGCGAGCACTTCCTGTGGCGGTCCGACAGCGGTGACGCGGCCAGCATCGAGGAAGACCACCTCGGCCGGCATGCGCCAGATTTCGGCGAGGTCGTGCGAGACGTAGACTACGCGGATATCGAGAGCCAGGAGGCGGGAGAGGATGTCCTGGGCGGAGGTGTCATCGAGGCCGGCCAGAGGTTCATCGAGGAGGAGGAATTTGGGGGCTGGCGCCAGGGCTCGGGCGAGGGCTACCCGTTTGCGCTCGCCGCCGGAAAGGTGCGGCGCCGGCTGATCGGCCAGGGGTTCAGCTCCGAAGAGGCGCAGCATTTCGAGGACACGGGCGGAGCGGCGTTTGGCTTCGAGATGGCGAATGCCGAAGGCGACATTCTGGCGCGCGGTGAGATGCGGGAAGAGCGCGGGCTGCTGGGAAACGAGGCCGATGGAGCGATGGCCTGGAGGAACGGAAATGTCGGTCGCGGTATCGAGCAGAAGCGAGCCGTCGAGCTGAATGCGGCCGGATTCCGGCGCGATGAGACCGGCGATCGCGCGGAGGAGGGTGGTCTTGCCGGCGCCGGAGGGGCCGAAGATGACGGTCCAATGATTCGTGATGGAGAAGTCAGCCTTGAGGGTAAAGCGTCCCTGCCGGTGGCGAATGGAGATGTCAGGCATTGGGCGCTCCGTTCCTGTTGCGGCGCGCGTAGAGGAGCACGAGAGCGAGGAGGGAAACCGAAAGCAGTACGAGCGAGGTGCGATTGGCGGCGGCGTAGGAGAAGTCCTGGACCTGGTCGTAGATGGCGATGGAGAGGGTGCGGGTGGCGCCGGGAATGTCGCCGCCGATCATGAGGACAACGCCGAATTCACCGACCGTGTGGGTGAAGCAGAGAGCGGCGGCGGCGATGACGGAGTGCATAGAAAGCGGCAGGAGGACGGCGGTGAGAATGCGGAAGGGGCCGGCTCCGAGAAGGCGGGCCTGCTCGATCAAAGCGGGGTCGACGGAGCGGAAGCCGGCGGCCAGGGGCTGCACGGCAAAGGGGAGGCTATAGATCACGGAGCCGAGAACCAGGCCGGAAAACGAGAAGGCCAGAGGATGGCCGAGCAGATGTGTGGCGACGCGGCCGAAACCGGTCTGCGGTCCGAGCAGGACGAGCAAGTAGAAGCCGAGGACGGTGGGGGGCAGGAGAATCGGCAGGGTAGTGACCGCTTCGACCAGGGGACGCCAGCGGGCGCGAGTTGAGGCGATCCAGTATGCGAGGGGGATGCCGAGGACGAGCAGGATCACGGTTGTGGTTACGGCAAGGCGCAGGGTGAGCCAAAGTGCCTGAAGGTCCATCACGAATTAACGGATAGGGTCGAGACCCTGGGCTGCGAGCTTTTGCTGGGTTTCGGGAGTGTGGAGGAAGTCGAGAAAGCGATGGGCTGCGGCGGCTCCGGCGCTTTGGCGAATGACGACCGCGCCCTGGAGAATGGGCGGATAGTCGTCAGCGGGGACGCGGATAAAGTGACCGTCGGCCTTAAGGCGTGGGGTGCTGGCTGAGGTGAGCGAGATGAATCCCACCTGAGCATTGCCAGAGTCGGCGTACTGAGCGGCCTGGGCGATATTTTCCGCGATCGTCAACTTTGACTGCACTGGGCTGAGAAGGTTGAGATGCCGCAGTGTGGCCTGGGCGGCGCGGCCGTAGGGGGCATGCTCGGGGTTGGCGATGGCGATGCTCTTGATAGCGGTGGTGGGAAGTGCGTCAAGAGCGAGGTTGGATACGCCGGAATCGTTGCGCGTCCACAGAACCAGGGTACCGCGCGCATAGGGGAGTGGGCTGGATTGCTCGGCGCGGCCGGCGTCGATGACGCGCTGGGGGAAGGAGAGATCGGCGGCGAGGAAGAGATCGAAGGGAGCGCCCTGGATGATCTGGGTTGCGAGGGTTGCGGAGGACTGGTAGGAGGCCTCGGCGTGGATTCCAGTCTGCGCTTCAAACTGAGCCAGCAGAGGAGGGAGCAGCGGCTGGAGGTCGGCAGCGGCGGCGATGCGGAGGGTTTGCTGAGCGCACGCGGGGAGTGCGCAAAAGAGGAAAGCGAAAAAGAAGCAAGGCAGGAGAGCAACAGTGGCTGAAACCCCGGCTTCTTTGCCGGACTTAACGGCACACCTCAAGCCGTGCCTCGTCACCAAACGCGCGGGGAGGCTTTTATCCGACACGGAGCACCATGACTTCTGTCGACTTGATAAGAGCGGCGACGGTTTCGCCTTTCTTGAGGCGCATTTCGCGGGCGGCGTCGGCAGTGATGATGGAGGTGATGATCTGGCCGCCGATGGACAGGCGGACCTGAGCGAGGAGGCCTTCGATTTTGAGTTCGACGATGCGGCCGACGAGCTGGTTGCGGCCGCTGACGGTGCGCATCATCTGACGCTTCGGCGTATCGGGGCGCTTTGCTTTGAACAGGAGCGCGTCCAGTTCGGATTCGGGAATGCGGTAGTGGCCGCCCGGCGTTTTGATCGCGCGCAGTTTGCCGCGATAGATCCACTGCTTGATGGCGGCATAGGAGATGCCGAGCCGCAGGGCCGCGTCGCGGGGAGTGAGAAGCGTCGCCATTGGGCGATTTTAGACGAAATTGGGCGTTCGTAGTAGGCGAAACAAGACGATACAAAAGGTGTTGGATTTGCGCTCAACACCGTGTTTCTTTAGGAGTCCGTTCGACACGCGGTGCTGGCCCCGTGCGCTTCAAGACGGCAAGCTTCTCCGCGCTTTAGGCCCTCCGCCGGCCTGAGTTGGGTTCCCAAAATGGGCCGTGTGGTTACGCCGGACCGCGCAGGAGTTCGAAATGTGTTGAGGATTAGGCGGCAGGGGCGTTTGCTTCTTGCTATGGGGTGAACCTGGCCGGGGACACGCTGGTGTGGTGTTTGGTCTTTTTAGGGGTTTGGCGGTTTGGGTTTTCCCGCGATCCGTTCAGGTTGTGGGGCTGCCACAGGGCCTCGGATCGGCGCGGCTGATGTCACGGTCCGATACAAAGCCCCACGAGATCTGCTTCAGCTGCTTTGAGCGAGGAAGCGCTCAGCTCAGGCTCTGCCTATTAAGGGCATTCGGTCCAGTCGAGTTAGAGCTACATCTTTCCCGAAATTGATTGCGGATGCGGTACTTTAGGTTGAACCGAAACCTTCGGATGATTGACCGATGAGCGGGCGCAGGCGTTTGCTTCTTGCTGTGGGGTGAACCTGGCCGGGGGCAAAATGCTTTCCTGTCACTTCTTGGGGCGGAAGTTTTTCCGCGCGAGCAGTGAAGTTGCCGTGATCGTGGTGCCCTTCAAATTCTCGGCAAGCTGCGAAGTCGTGCCCCGGCGGGACCCCTAGTCTGCAAGCTGTGGCACTGCCCCGAGTGGATAACGAACTCAGTGCCGCAAAATTAGCTTCACGGAGTCAATCTTTACTTCGTTGTCGTTCTGCGATCTGAATTCCATTTCAACCTGCTGCCCGTCCGTTAGCTTTCCCGGCATATCCAACTGCATGGCAAGGCGAAGATTAGTAGATTTATCGCTGACAATGTGGGCTGAGTACCAGGACGATGAGAACAGCCCGATTCCGTGGACGTAAATGCACGGAATACTGCACTTGATCATTATCAATGGATGTCTGATCTCCCCTACCGCGGTCAAAATGACACTGACGCCGGGCTTGTCAAGATTTATTTTCTTTTGCCACGGGTATTAGGGAATCCTCCCGGATAACCCTCCTATCCGACCAGCATGACCCCACCGTGGCCACCTTGTGTCACGGTGATAATCATGATTTTAACTTTTGTGGCCGAGGCTTTTCGCGCGAGCTCTGTGATGCGGCCGTGATCCTCGGTGCCCTTTGGGTTTCCGAACGCTTCCGTGCCTTGGTCCGAAGGCGGCGGGACGGCACGTTCGCCAGCCCGCTCCAGCCGCAGGACGGCCCTGAAGGGCACGATCGAAAGCCGGTGATAGGCTTGAGATCACCGGAGCGATGAGCAAACTTTACCAGCTGCGATGCACGGGCTGCGGGCACACCTGCGCGCCGGAGCAATTGCCGGCCGATTTCCGCTGCGCGGAGTGCCGGGAGCTGTTCGAAATTCTGTATCCGGGCTGGAGCACGCCTGGGCACACGCGGCCGAATCCCAGCGCTCTGCGCTGGTTATGGAGGGAACGGCGCTCGTCGCTGGAACCGGCGGACCGCAGTGGGGTGTGGCGCTTCCGGGAGATGCTTCCGATTCTGGGATCCTCGAGCAGCATCGTGTCGCTGAACGAGGGAAATACTCCTTTGTATGATTTGCCGCAATCGGCGAAGCGGCTGGGCCTTGGGGATCTGCGCGCGAAGCACCAGGGGATGAATCCTACTGGCTCGTTCAAGGATACGGGCATGACGGCGGCACTCTCGGTAGCGCGGGAGCGGGGCGCGGCGTGGGTGGCGTGCGCGTCGACGGGAAATACTTCAGCCTCGATGGCGGCGTATGCGGCGCGGGCGGGGATTCGGAGCCTGGTGCTGGTTCCGGAGGGAGAGATTGCGTGGGGCAAGTTGTCGCAGGCGATGGACTACGGAGCGCTGACGCTGCAGCTGCGCACGGACTTTGACGGCTGCGTTCGCGTGCTGATGGAGGTAGTACAGCGGGCACCGGTTTACCTGCTGAACTCGGTGAATCCCTACCGGGTGGAGGGCCAGAAGACCGCGGCCTTCGAGATTGCCGAACAATTGGAATGGCAGGCGCCGGATCATTTGATCGTTCCGGGCGGCAATCTGGCGAACAGCTCGGCGTTGGGCAAAGGGTTTCTGGAGATGAAACATCTGGGACTGGTCAGCAGCGTGCCAAGAATCTCGGTCATCCAGGCGGAGGGAGCCAATCCGCTGGTGCAGTCGTTCAGGGAATTTGATGGAGAGAGGATCGAACCGGTGGCAGCGAAGACGCGAGCCAGCGCGATTCGCATCGGGAATCCTGCGTCGTGGCGCAAGGCGGCGCGGGTGGTGCGCGAAACGGGCGGATGGGTGGAACAGGTTTCTGAGGCAGAGATTGCGTTGGCCAAGGCGGAGATCGGGGCCGAGGGGATTGGTTGCGAACCGGCATCTGCCGTCACACTCGCGGGACTAAAGAAGCTGGTGGGGGACGGGCGGATCGGCGGAGAAGAGTCCGTAGTGCTGGTGCTCACCGGGCACACCCTGAAGGATCCCGACTATACGATTCGGTACCACCGCGGTGAACTGCTGACGGAGGCGGAGAAATCGGCGCTGGCCAGAGAGCTGGAGGCTACGCGGCACAGCGCGATTCAGACCGATGCATCGGCGGATGAGGTGCTGCAGGAGCTGGAGCGGGCTCGCTGATGAGAGATCTGCATCTTCGCCTGCCGGCCAGCTCAGCGAATCTGGGGCCTGGGTTCGATTCTCTGGCGATTGCGCTGAAGGTGTATCTGAACGTCGATGCCTCGGAGTCTGACTGTTTTGGAATTGAGGCGACGGGACGCGATGCCGGCATCTGCAGCGCCGTGAAGGGAAACCTGTTCATTGATACATACAGGGCTGTGCTGGAGGCGAATCGCAGGGAATTCGTTCCGATCCAGATCAGGATTCGCAACGAGATTCCCCTGGGGATGGGGACGGGGTCGTCGGCAGCGGCACGGCTGGCAGCGGTGGCGCTGGCCTCGCATTTTGGAGGGCTGGAGTGGAGCCGGGAGCGGATTCTTTCCGAGGCGGCCCACCTGGAGGAGCATCCGGACAATGTTGCCGCCTGCTGGCTGGGGGGATTTGTGGCTTCTGCCTGGGACGAGGGCGGCGAGGTTCGGGCGGTTTCGATTGCGCCGCCGCGGGACTGGCGGGCAGTGATTGTGATTCCCAGCCAACCGCTGGCGACGCGAATGGCGCGTGCTGTGCTCCCGGCGTCGTACTCGCGGCAGGATGCCGTGGCCAACGTGCAGAGGGTGGCGTTGCTGACCGCCGCTTTTGCGACGGGGAGAGCGGATGTGATCGCGCTGGCGATGCAGGATCGGATCCACCAGCCGTTTCGGGCCAAGGTTTGCCCTTTGCTGCCGCGGCTTTTGCCTCTGGCGGGACGGGGAGGGATTGCGGGCGTGGCGCTGAGCGGGGCGGGACCGTCGGTTCTCTTGTTGACGGTTTCGGAGAGTGCGGCAAGGCGCGCGCGGGAGCTGGCGACGATAGAAGTCGGCGGCGAGAACGAGGTCGAGTTTCTGATTTGTGAACTCGAAAACGACGCTTCGGTTGCCGAATCCGGCTGAATCGGGGCGATTCGTCGAAAGATGCTGGAATTTCAGGCCAAAAGATACTTCTTTGGTAATCTCAACTGGCTCTCAGCAGTACCTTAATTGCCACGTTACCAAAAATTACTGAAGATTGCTTTACACGGGCCACCAGAGGCCCTATGTTCGCATCTGTGGGCAGTTCTGGGGGAGGGCTGCTCCGGCGTCCGTGATTCTTAACAGAATCCGGGCGCCTTAATTTTTGTCCCGAACGGCTTCCTTCTGGCGAATCCTGCGCCGATGGCGTCCCAGCCGCATCTATTGGATCAGGTAGACTGAACAGTGTTTACATACTGAAAGAAGGGACCAGAGGACATGTCTGCAGTGGGAATCGCTGAGGTGAGCGATGCAACGTTTGACCAGGATGTGCTGAAGTCGGAGCAGCCGGTGCTGGTGGATTTCTGGGCTACGTGGTGCGGGCCGTGCCGCGCGCTGGCGCCGATCGTGGATGAAGTTGCCGCGGAGTACAGCGGCCGGCTGAAGGTGGCGAAGATGGATGTGGATCGCAATCAGGCGACGCCGATGCGGTACGGGATTCGTGGCATTCCGGCCCTGCTTCTTTTCAAAGGAGGCAAGGTTGCCGATCAGATTGTGGGATACGTGCCTAAGGAAACTCTCACCAAGAGCATCAGCCGAGTACTCGGCTAACGGTTTGAGTTGTGAGGTGTGCAGAGCCCGGAGCGATCCGGGCTTTTTGCTTGCTGGGGCTCAATACTTTCTGAGCATTCCCAGAACTCTTCCCTGGATGGCGACCTGGGCGGCAGGAACCATGATGGGCTCCATTTCGGAGTTGGCCGGCTGCAGGCGGATCATGGCGCCTTCGCGGTAATAGCGTTTGAGGGTGGTCTCCGAGCCGCGCACCAGGGCAACAACAATTTCTCCGGAACGGGCGGTGCTGGTTCGCTCGACGAGGACGAAGTCGCCGTCAAGGATATGCTCGTCGCGCATGGACTCTCCGCGCACCTGCAGCGCGAAGACGTCGCGGTTGCCGACGATGTCTCCGAGGGAGATGCTGTCGGGGATTTCAGCCGCTTCAACGGGATAGCCGGCAGCGATGCGGCCGGCGAGGGGCAGGCGGTCGACGGGGCGGCCTTTGGGGCGAGGCGGCAGGACGTCGAGCGACCGGCTGCGGTTATGGGCGCGAGCCAGCAGGCCTTTGTTCTGCAGGTTGGTGATGTGCTTGTGAACGGTGGCCAGGGAGCGGAGATCCAGACCGCGGGCGATCTCGTCAAAGGACGGCGAATAGCCGTTTCGCTGGACAAAGCCGGAGATGAACTCCAGCACTTCCTTTTGCCGCCGGGTAATTGCCATAGCGGCCATTATAGCGAATAAAAAGCGAATTGGCTGGCGGAGAGGTTATCTTTTCGAATTCCCTGGTTTTCTGCGGTGTCCGCTGACCATGCCTCAAGGCGGGGTTGTCGTATCCCGAATCCGGAAAGCAAGGGAGTCGCGTCCCGATTGCGGAAAGAGGTTTGGATTTCTCTCAGAAAACTGTTCACGCGGGGGCGGAAGAGAGAGATGGTGAGTTGGGGAGAGGTGAGATGCGATTGCTGATCGCGGAAGACGACCCGGCGCTGGGCAACTTTCTTGCACGCGGACTGGAGCAGGAAGGCCACGAAGTGACGATGACAACTGACGGCGAAATGGCCATGGAAGCTGCGAGGCGGGAGTTGCCGGAGATGGCGGTTCTCGACCTGAACCTTCCGCGGAAAGACGGGACCGAAGTGCTGGAGTTCCTGCGATCGTTGAACTGCGAAGCACCCATCCTCATTCTGACCGCGAGGCAGGAGCCGGAAACGCGTCTGCGCTGCCTCGAAATGGGCGCGGACGATTTCATGCAGAAGCCATTTTCCTTTGCCGAATTGCGGGCACGCTGCCGTGCATTACTGCGGCGCAGGTCGCCAGGACTGGTGTTGCGCGAGGGCGACGTGGAACTGAAGCGGGTGGAGCGCTCGGTGACGCGCGATGGAAATCCGGTTTCTCTGACCACCCGGGAATTTGCGCTACTCGAGTACCTGATGCTGCACCGGGGGCGAGCGGTCTCCCGCGCGACTCTGCTCGAGCAGGTCTGGAACATGCATGCCGGAGCCGGCACGAACGTCGTCGATGTGTACATCAACTATCTGCGGCGCAAGCTGCACGATGGTTCGAGGACGGCTGATGGGGACGCGGAAGAATCTGTAACGCCGCTGATTCGTACGGTTCGGGGAGTGGGCTATGCGATCGGCGCTCAGGCCTGATTGGGTCAGCTGCCGGGAAAGACAAGGAGAAGGGAATGGCAACCACAGTGCAGGCGAGAATTTGCTCCGCAACGCGCAGCGCGGTTCTGGTGAGTGCGGACGCTTCGTTTCGCCAGCGTGTTCGCGACGCGCTGTCGGAGCTGCGATGGCAGGTCAGGGAGGCGACGGGAGGCGCGGAAACTCTGGCGTGTCTCGACGCGTCCCCGGCCGAGGCCGTGGTTCTGGATTCGTGGTTGCCGGATCTGGAGATTCACGAGTTTGTTGAGGAATTCCGGCGGGTGCATCCGGACGTGGACTTAATCATGGCGGACGCATCGATTGCCTCGGGAAGCACCGCGCGAGGACCGCGCCGTAATGAGGTGCTGCACGCGCTGAGGAGGGCTCAGACGACCGACGACGCGATCTGGAAGACTGCGCCGGACGGACCCGGAAGCGTGACGATGGCGGCGCCCGGACAGCAGGAGATGACCTGTGCGCCGGCGACTAGTGCCGCAGAAACTGCCACCGTCGTCGCGACCCGAATCGAAGCCGGCGGGGGCAACCGGGGACGCGAGTCCGGACTTCCGGAACTGGTGGGGACCGATCCGGCGATGCTCGAGGTGAGCCGAAGAATTCGCCTGGTGGCGCCGCGCACGACGACGGTTCTGATCGAGGGACCGACAGGCAGCGGCAAGGAACTGGTGGCGCGGGCCGTGCATCGGCTGAGCCAGCGTTCGGCGCGCAGGATGGTCGCATTGAATTGTGCGGCGATTCCGGAGGGCCTGCTGGAGGCGGAACTGTTCGGGCATACGCGCGGGGCTTTCACGGGTGCTGTCGAAGGCCGTGTAGGGCGGATTGAAGCGGCGCATGGCGGGACGCTTTTCCTGGACGAGGTGGGAGAAATGCCGCTGGCGCTGCAGTCCAAGCTGCTGCGGTTTCTGGAAAGCGGCGAACTGCAGCGCGTCGGCAACAATGAGTCCATCACGGTGGATGTGAGGGTGGTAGCCGCGACGCACCGTCCTCTGGCGCGTCTGGTTGCCGAAGGAAAATTTCGGGCCGACCTCTACTATCGGCTGGCGGTTTTCCTGATCCGGACGCCGGAACTGCGGGGTCGCGGTCAGGACATCGAAGCGCTGACCGGGCACTTTCTCCGCAGGATGGCGATGGCCAGTCCCGCAAAACAAATTACGGGGCCGGCGCTCCAGTCCCTGGTTGCGCACGACTGGCCCGGAAATGTGCGCGAACTGGAACATGTGCTGGAGCGGGCGTGGATTCTGGCCGAGGATCGGCCCCGTATCGATGTCGCCGACATCGAACTGGACCAGCTGGAATAAGGAAATCCTCATGAAGGGAAGATGCGGTGGGTGGGAAAGCTGCAACCTTGTGGGGATGGAGGTTTCCGGCGGCTGCGGACCCGGAGGCAAGTGAGGAGCGGAGGCAAAGCATGCAGACAACAACACCGATGATCGACGCGCTGAGCCGGTACCTGGATCTCTCCTCCCTGCAGCTGAAGGCCTCGGCACAGAACATGGCGAACGTCGATACGCCGGGATATCGAACGGTGGGTTTCGATTTTGCGGCGGAGATGGGACATTGCCTCAACTCTATGGAAAAGGAATCGGCGGCGGGAGATGGCGCTCTCCCGGAGACGCCGCAGCTGGGTCCGGTAGACGGGCTCCTCGAGCGTCCGGATGGGAACAATGTTTCGATGGACCGCGAAGGCATGCAGATGGCGGAGTCGCAGCTCCAGTTCAAAACCGGAGTGGAGCTGCTGAAACACGAATTTTCGCGGGTTCTGGACGCGATCCACGAGGACCAGAAGTAAGTTCCCGGGGGTGGGGGCAGTGATGAACCAAGGCGGAGTGGAACTGCCGAGCAGGAATGTTCGCCGGCTACGGATGCCGGCCGTGAGCGCCAGAAGTAAGAGGAGCGGTTCCCCGACGCGGAGGAGGCAGCGATGAACCTGCTCGGTGTGATGGATGTCAGCGGTTCGGCACTGGAGGCCGAGCGCATCCGCGCCGAAGTGGTGGCGGCGAACATGGCCAACGCGGAAACGACGCGCACCGCGGAAGGCGGTCCGTACCAGCGGCAGCAGGTTGTCTTCTCTTCGGCGGCTCCGCAGTCGAGCTTTGCCAGCCAGTTCCTGACACAGTCCGGTGGCGGCGATCCGCAAATCGGTGGCGTCCGTGTGTCCGCAGTGGTAGCCGATCAGAGTGAGCCGTTGCGCCGCTACGATCCTGGACATCCGGATGCCGACAAGGATGGATATGTGTCGTACCCGGACATCAACCCGCTCACCGAGATGGTGGACCTGATGGGGGCCACGCGGGCCTATGGCCTGAACAGTTCGGCGGTGCAGGCGGAAAAAGGGATGGTATCCGCTTCGCTGGACATTCTGAAGTAGGAGAAATTCGATGCAGCCAACTGCGATTCCTTCCCTTTCGGCGCTCGTTCCAGGCACGGCGGCACCCGCGGCCGGGTCCGCTGTCGCCGCAGGAGGGGCTCCCTTCGGGGATCTTCTGAAGAATGCCGTCGACGGCGTCGACAACCTTGAACAACAGGCATCCACCGCCGTCGAGGGTGTGCTGCGCGGAACCGGAGTCGATATCCACGACGCGATGATCGCCACGCAGAAGGCGGACATGAGCTTTGAATTTGCCCTGGCGGTACGCAACAAGGCGGTTGCGGCCTACCAGCAGGTGATGGGCATGCAGTTCTGACCGGCGGAGCGAGGATAACGGATGGCCGACAAAGTCGAGAAACCGCAGACCGCGCTGACCGTGCAGCGAGCCGGAGCTTTGGCCGCAGAGGCGGCCTCGCGCTTTCGCAGTCTGGAGCCCGCTCGCCGAACGCGTTTGCTCGCCGCTGCCGCGTTTCTGCTGGCGTGTTTTGGCGGCCTCCTCTGGTATACGACACGCACCGACTGGCGAACTCTCTACGCCGGACTTGATCCGGAAGACACGCGGGAGATGGCGCAGGAACTGACGACGGCCGGAGTCCCGTTCGACGTCACTCCGGATGGGACCGCGCTGCGGGTTCCCGCAGAGAATCTTGACAAGGCGAGACTGGCCACGACGGCCAGGGGCGGCCCGAAGAGCGGACGGATGGGCTTCGAGCTGTTCGACAAGCCCAACTGGATGGGCTCGGAGTTCGACGAGAAGGTGAATTATCAGCGGGCGCTCGAAGGCGAACTGGAGCACACGATCGGAACCCTGAGTTCGGTGGAGTCGGCGCGTGTACACCTGGTGCTTCCTCACGATTCACTCTTCACTTCCGTCCAGCGCGATGCTAAAGCGTCGGTTGTGCTGCGGCTGCGTCACCGGACCATTACCGATGACGAGGCGCAGGGAATCGCCAATCTGGTAGCCAGCGCGGTGGACGATCTGCGGCCGGAAGACGTGGTGCTGGTGGATGCGGAAGGAGGGGGAATGCTGGGTCGGCGTACCGGCGATGCGGCTCTGACCTCTCATGAACAGCAGTTGGCCGCCAAACTGGTTGAAACCCTGGAACCGGTGGCGGGGCCGGGCAATGTACGAGCCTCGGTGAATGTCGACTACGATCCGGATTCCGCCGACGAAATGGACGAAACCTACGATCCGGCACAGACGGCGACGTTGTCGATGCAGCGCAATGAACAGACCTCCGGCCAGCCGGCCGCTTCCGGCATTCCTGGCACGGCCAGCAACTCCCCCAATGCAAAGCCCCCGCTCTACCCATCGCAAAGCGCGGCGGCGCAGAACCTCAGACAGGAGAGCGCGACCTACGGCGTTTCGAAAAGGGTCCGTCACACGGTCGAGGCTGCCGGGCGGGTTCACCGGCTGACAGCCGCCGTTCTGATCAATTACCGCCGCACGGCGAGCGGAAAGCAGGTGAACTGGCAACCGCGTTCTGCGGACGAGATGAAACAGCTGACCGGGCTTGCCGAGTCTGCCGTTGGCTTCGACGCATCGCGGGGAGATCAGGTCAGCGTGGAGGAGCTGGCCTTCGACGACAATGCGGCTCCGCCGGAGACGGGCCTGGGCGAGCGGATCCTGAGGACCGCCGATCGGTCAGAAACCCTGTTGCGCTATGGCACTCTCTTCGTCGCGCTCCTGATGTTTCTGCTTTTCATAGCGCGCCCCATCGTCCGCGCGCTGACCTCGGTGCAGGGGAAGACGCCGGGGAGGCCTGCGAACACACCTGTGGCGTCTCCGCTGAGACAATTCCAGGAGGAGCCCGCCGTCGTCGAATTGTCCGCCGAGCAGAGGGCGGCAGAACAAAAGAACATCCTGGCGCAGCGTGTCATCGAAAAGGTGACGGAACGCGTGCAGCGCGATCCGGGACAAAGCACCCGTCTTCTGGAGAGCTGGATCCGTTCGGAGTGAATGATGTCAGCAGCCGCTCATGGGTCACCCGGTGCCACCTTCGCTCACCATGAACTGAGCGGCGTGCGTAAGGCCGCGATTTTTTTGCTGGCGATGGGCGACGTAGTGGCCAAGAAGATTCTGCAGAACCTCACCGAAACCGATGTGCGGAGGCTGACCGAGGAACTCGCCGATGTTCGCGGCATCGCGCCGGAGGTCTCGCAGGACGTGATCGAGGAGTTTCATGATCTGCTGGAGACGCAGCAGTATGTGCTCCATGGAGGGCTGGACTACGCCACCAAACTGCTGGTCGATACCTTTGGCAAGCAGCATGCGGAAGATCTGCTGGCCCTGGTGAAACACGCGCAGGAAGCCAGCCAGAGCGACATGACGGTGCTGCAGCGGGTCGATCCGCAGCAGCTGGGCAAATTCCTCGAGAGCGAACACCCGCAGACGATTGCGGTGGTTCTGGCCCACCTCGATGCCAAGCGGGGATCGACGGTCATTGAGAGCCTGAGCGAGGAGCGTCGCGTGGATGCGATCCGGAGGCTGGCCGCCATGCGTCAGTTCTCGCCGGAAATGGCCCAGCGGGTGGCCGTGATTCTGCACCGGCGGCTGGAAAACATGGGAGAAACCGGCCGCAAGGCATACTCCGGCTTTAAGGCGGTTGCCGATCTTCTGAACCGCATGGAAGCGGAGGAAACGAAGAAAATTCTGGATGAGATCGAGGCGGCCGATGTGGCGATGGCGCTGAACATCCGCAATCTCATGTTCACGTTTGACGATCTGGTGACCATTCCTCCGGCCAGTATTCGCGAGATCGTCTCGGCCGCGGACAAACGGCAGCTGGCTTTGGCGCTGCGCGGCGCCTCGGAGGAACTGCGCGCCCATGTATTTGCGGCCATGTCTTCCCGCGCCGCCGACATGCTGAAGGAGGACATGGAGGTAATGGGGCCGGTGCGGGGGAGGGAAGTGGCCGGAGCGCAGCACGAGATCCTGGCGTTGGCGCGCAATCTGGAAGCCGAGGGCAAAGTGATCCTCAAACTCGAGCAGGGCGACGATTTTGTCGTGTAGCGAGCAGGAGCATGGACAGTAAATTCGAGAGCAGGGTCCGGCGCCTGGAATATCCCGTTCTGACGGGAGGTGCAGTGGCGGCGAGCGAGAATGAGCCCCCTTCGCCGGCCGACCGGTTACGAGAACTGGAAGCGAAGCTGGCAGACCGCGAACGGGAGTTCGCGCGGACCCTCGCGAGTGCACGATCGGAAGCCCTCGAAAAGGGAAAGCAGACGGCGGAGAAGGAGCGAGTCGCCTGGCGCGAGGAATGCTCTGTCCAGTTGCGCACCGCCATCGAGGAGTTTCGATTGCAGCGGGAGGACTATTTTGCGCGCGTCGAACATGAGGTCGTGCGGCTGGCGCTCGCGGTTGCCGAGCGAATCCTGCACCGCGAGGCGCAGATGGACCCGCTGCTGCTTTCCGGCGCCGTGCGGGTGGCGCTGGGACAGCTTGCCGAGTCCACGAAGGTCCGCCTGCGGGTGCCCTCCGAGCATCAGGAGCTGTGGGCAGAGATGGTGCGGCTGGTTCCGGGGCTGCCGCTGCGCCCCGAGGTGGTGGCAGATCCGGGCCTGCAGGCCGGCGCGGCGTTTCTGGAGTCCAGCCTGGGCGTGGTGGACCTTGGCGTGCGAATGCAGCTGGAAGAGGCGGGACGCGGATTTTTCGATTCGCTGACGGGGCGAGGAGACACCGAAGAGGCGACGAAGCAAACCGTGGGTGCCGGAAAGCAGGGCTGAATGGATCTGTTAGGAAGCTATTTTTCCCGCCTGCGGCAGCGTTCCCTGGTTCGGTGGCGGGGACGCGTGGTCGAAGCGACGGGGCAGACGATCGAGTCGGAAGGTCCGCCGTGCTCGGTGGGGGAGTGCTGCGAGATCCGCGATTCCAAAGGGAAAATGCACGCGGCTGAAGTCATCGGACTGCGCGGCACCGGCGTGCTCTCCATGACCCTGGGCGCTGCGGATGGAATCCGTTATGGGGATCCGGTCTCAGCCTCCGGCTCGATTCCGTGTATCGAGGTGGGGGCGGGGCTCATTGGCCGCGTTCTGAACGCGGTCGGGCAGCCGCTGGACGGTGGGCGCAGACCGGTGCTCGAGACGGCAGTTCCGCTGGATCGTGCGGCCCCGGATCCCTTCGATCGCGAGCCGATCAGGGAACCTATTGGAACCGGAATCCGCGCCATCGATGGGGTCCTGACCGCGGGACGGGGCCAGCGACTTGGCATCTTCGGAGGATCGGGAGTGGGGAAGAGCACGCTGATCGGGATGATGACCCGGAACACCGACGCCGATGTGATTGTGGTGGGACTGGTCGGCGAGCGGGGCAGGGAGGTGGGGGAGTTCCTCGAAGAGAGTCTGGGGGCGGAGGGCAAAAAGCGGGCGGTGGTTCTGGTATCCACCTCCGATCAGTCGGCGCTGCTGCGGATGCGTGCAGCGATGGCCGCGACCAGCGTGGCAGAGTATTTTGCCGGTCAGGGCAAGCATGTCCTGCTGGTTCTGGATTCACTGACACGCTTCGCCATGGCCGCACGTGAGATTGGCCTGGCGGCGGGAGAGCCGCCCACCACGCGAGGCTACACCCCGTCGGTATTCAGCCGGCTCGCGCGGCTTGTGGAGCGTGCCGGCCGCTTCAGGACGGGCAGCATCACAGCTTTCTACACGGTTTTGATGGAAGGAGACGACCTGCAGGATCCGCTTGTGGATGCCGTGCGTTCGTATCTCGACGGGCATGTGGTTCTGTCGCGGGCGCTGGCCGCCGACGGCTGGTATCCTCCGATCGATGTGATCGAGTCGATCAGCCGGTTGATGCCGCTGGTGGTCACGGACGATCATGCGAGGGCTGCGGGGACCGTGCGGCGCGTGCTTTCCAGCTGGGCTCGTTCCGAAGATCTGGTGAGGATCGGCGCGTACAAACCGGGTACCGACCGGGATATCGATCGAGCCCTGCAGTTCCTTCCGGCCATCAGGAAATATCTGGTGCAGGGCGCAAAAGAGAGGGAGACGTCCGAGGGCGCGAGCAGACGATTGCTGGAACTGGTCGCATCGATCGAACAGGGGCGTCCGGCGGTCATGGGATGAAGCGGGTCGAATCCTGGAGCTTGGAAGCTTGTCGAAGAATCCGTTCGATCCTGCAAAGAAGCATGGGGAGATGCTGCAGGGAGGAACCGGCTGAACTGGTCTGACCCACGGACACGACAGGCAGAGGTCCATGTCATGAAGCCGAACGGGCGTCGAATCTGCAGTTTCGAGTGCTGCTCGAGGAGGTGAACAGCGTTGATCCTGAGAAGAAGCAGCGGTGGGTCTCGGAGGAGCGGATCGCCTGGACGGTGCTTGCCCTTGCGCGATCCGTGTCATAAAAGCTCAATCTGAGTCGGATCCCTGAGTTTCAGGAGACTGTAAAGTGCTGGGCGCGTTGATTCTGAAAAGGAGTTGCGGAGAGATGTTCCGGGAGGAGCCGATCGCCTGAGGCAGCATTCATCGAACAGCCGTCCATATTATGAAGCGTAATCTGGGTCGAATTCTGCAGCTTCGGGAGCTTCTGGAAGAAGTCGGCCGCCTCGATCTTGAAAAGAAGCACGGGGAGATGCAGCTGATAGAGAGCGCCGGCAAACACCAGGGGCGGCTCGCTCTGGAGGTTCGCGCGGATGCGGTGAGGATCCTGGCCGAAGATGCGCGCGCAGAGTCATGGCGCCTGGACATGGCGGACGTCGAAATTCTGGGCTGGAAGGAAGGGCGGCTCAGAGCGCTGGCTGCCATTTGCAGATCGACCGTCGAGAGGGCACGCGACGAACTGCTGGAGCGGAGACTGGATCGGCGCCAGGTGGAGGCGCTGATTCGCGCAGCCGAGCGGCTTGAGAAACAAGCGGATCTGCGCCGGGAACAGCAACGCGCGGACGAGTGGTACCAGCAGAGCAAATGGCTGCGGCAGGAGCGGCGAAGGTAAGATCGCTCTCACATTTGGCGATGCCAGGGGGAGCGGGAGTTGCATTACATCGGGCTGAGGGCTCGACTTTGCGAACCGCCAGTGCTCCGATTCTGGATGCAGGAACAGAAAATGCCACCGTACCGGCCGTGGGCCATCCGGGCAGGACCCTGCCGAACGGCATGAGTTTCGAAAGCCTCATGCGCGATCGCATTTCCGCTGGGATCGTTGGAAGGACGGATTCAACCACTCCACGTTCGACAACGGCTGTGACTCCTGGCCAGTTCCGGCAGAGGCTCGTGGAGAATCCAGGCAACGAGGTCGGCTTCAAAGAGACAACGGCGCCGGAAGCGCAAACGCTTTCGGGGAGCTCTCCTGCCGGCAAATCTCCGGAAGGTTTTGCATTGGGCGGGCCAACGCCGAATGCCGTAGTTCTGCCGGGTGCATCGCTTCCAGGATCATCTCTGGCGAGAATCGAAGAACGAGAGCCGGAGACGGGCGTTCCGGCAAGCAATGAAGCTGCGCTGGCGATCCCGGAAAACGATGCGCAGGTGAAGAAGGAAGCTCTGCCGTTGACGGCTGCCGCCTTTGGACCCCGCAACCCGGTCTCCACCGAGGCAACTGCGAAGCCTGCGACGATTGCTGATACGCCGGCGGTGACCGAGACTCCAATTGGCCAGACAACTGTCCGGCCTCTCAGGACGACTCCGGATGATGGTGCTTCGCCAGCAGCTGACCGGCGGCCGCCCGTGGCCGCGCACCCGGTCGGCTCGGCGAGCGAGACGGATGCGAAACCGATTGACCTTTCTGGCTTCGATAGCCAGCTCTCCGCAACTTTCCCCGGTCCTTCGCAGATTCCTCGAGGCTCTGCGACTGGCGACCCGGTTGTGCCGACGGATGAAGCTCTCGGCGGCTCTTCCGAAGCTCCTGGATTGAAAGGCGCTGCGCCGGCTCCTGCCCCGGAGAGGCCGGTGCCTGAGGTGGCCAAACTCACTACGCATGCCCAGCCATTGACTCCAGCCCATACTGCGGAATCGGGGGCATCAGGGATCAAAAAGGCAGAGGCTGCTGGGATGGGCAGAGGGAGTGCATCGGAAAAGGCAGGAAACAGCGAGAAGACAAGGGGAGAATCGACATCCCTTCCGGCTTTGCAGGAGACCCGTGACGCCAGCGCGGATTATCAGCCGAAAGCATCCGATCCCTGCAGCGGAGCGGTCGCAGCTCCGGCGCCTGTCGCCGTCCCCCAAAATCCTGCACCCGCAGCGCCGGCTCCCGCACCACGAATGAAACCCGGCGGTTCGGTCCGAAATCAACATCTCGCGGCCCAGGCGAACGCCAGTACCGGAAGTTCGGAAGGGACCCAACAGGCTGCAGCTGATCATTCGGGGAAATCGAGTACCGTCGATGGCCATGCGGGCTTGCGGAAGCCGGACTTCTTCTCCGGAGTCCACCGGGAAGTAGCTGCCCAACGGCCTGGCAGTTCCACCTTGCAGACATCGAGCGGCGCCGGTATGCGGACATCGGTGACGGGTTCTGCGAACGTAAGGGCGACGATTCCCGGAGCGGCCGGTATTTCTTCAGGTCCGGCAGCCAGTCGGGGTGCAACGGAAGAATTGCGGGGGATGCCGGTGAAGCTGGCCGCACCTTTGAACGCCGCTGGCGCCTTTGAGCGCCTGGATTCAGCCGCGGCGCCACAGACGATCGCGAGCACACCGCAGCGGCTGACTGTGGGAGTCCAGAGCGGAGGGCTCGGGTGGGTGGAGATCCGCGCACACACGGCGCAGGGGCTGGTTTCGGCGACGCTGGCGACGGGTTCGGCCGAATCGCAACACGCGGTTTCGGCGCAGCTGCCCTCGATACGGGAGTCTCTTTCCGGCGCGCACGTACAGGTCGGCGATCTGAGGTCGGAAGTTTTCTCAGCGCCTTCGAGAAATCGCGAAGGCTCGCAACAGGATCAACGGGGAGGCGGCGATTCCGGGAAGACAGCCGGGCGAGACGAGCGCCCGGCAGGAGCTCTCATGGAGACAGAAGTGGAACCGCTTTCCTACATCAACGTTCGCGTCTGAGGCAGACGCCAGAAAAGGGGATGACTATGTCGGCATTTTCAAGCCCGGTGACAGCGGCCATGGCGGCAGCCCAGCCGGCAGATACGACGACCGGTTCCGGATCAACGTCGTCGGCGGATACGAATGCAGCGACCGTGACGGCCAATGACTTCCTGCAGCTTCTGGTAACGGAAATGAAAAATCAGGATCCGACGGCGGATACAGACCCGAACGAATACGTGAATCAGCTGGTCCAGGTGAACAGCCTGCAACAACTGATCCAGATCAACCAGGATCTGACGCCGACGGGGTCATCGACCGCGGCAGCCGGCGCAGGCCTTCACCGGCTGGGCAGTCAACCGGCGACCGCACAGCAGCCTGGGTCCGCGCCCACCAGCCCGGCAACGGGCAATCTGAGCACGCCGGCCAACACCGGGGCCGCATCGCGGGTGGCGACCGCTCTCGGCACCGCCGCGCAGACGCTGGCGCCGGGCTCTTCATCCAGTCCGCTTGATTCCATCCTCAGCACGCTGAGGGCCCGCGCGCAGCAGGCACGCACATCAACAACTACCAACCCGGCGCGTTGAGCGCGCGGTTCTCCAAGGAGGAAGCATGTCGTCTTTTTCAATTCCGCTGACCGGGCTGGAGTCTTCATCGACGGCCCTGAACACGATCGCCAACAACCTTTCCAACATGAATACGACGGCCTTCAAAAGTCAGGATGTAACGTTCAGCGACCTGTTTTACCAGCAGATCGGCAGCTCGGGCTCCGGGAACCCGCTGCAGGTGGGCGCGGGAACCCAGGTGGCTTCGACCGAGACGAATTTTTCGCAGGGAAGCGTCGACTCAACCGGTAATGCTTCGGATTTATATATCAACGGGAACGGCTTCTTCGTGGTGCAGGGTTCCGACGGGACGACGGAGCTGACGCGGGACGGCAATTTCACCACCAGCGGCGGGTACCTGGTAACGCAGGACGGGCAGAACGTGATGGGCTATCCGGCGGCCAACGGCGCGGTGAACACGGGGGTGCCGCTGGCGCCAATCCAGCTGCCGTCGATAGGGCAGACGGAAAACGCGCAGGCAACGTCGACCATGTCGATGACGGCCAACCTGAACGCCTCCGATGCGGTGGGAACGACGATGCAGGGGCAGGTGCAGATCTACGATTCGCTGGGCAACAGCCACGAGGCGACGGTTTACTTTACCAAGACGGCCAACAACACTTGGGGCTACAGCTTCTCTCTGGATCCGAAGACGCTGACCGACACCTCATCGGCGACGACCCGGACACTTACGCCGACCGCGAGCGGCGGTAATACCACCATCCCGTTCGATGCCGGTGCGACCGTTGATCCCTCGACCAGTTTTACGATCAGTGACGGCACAACCACGGTGACAGCGCCGGCGGCGACCTCGGGCGAATCGCTGGGGACCTATCTGACGGCACTCCAGGGGGCTCTTTCGCACGGAGGCAGCACTGCGACGGCCAGCGTCACCGGCAACACACTGAAGATTACGGGGGGCACGGTATCGGGGAGTGTGGTGGAGGGGGGCATCACGACGTACGGGTACAACTTCGACACCGGCACGACCATCGACCCGTCGACCAGCCTGGCGATCAGCGGTACGGATGCGAACGGGAACAGCGCGACCCTTACGGCCCCGGCCATCGCTCCGGGTCAGACCCTGACCAACTACGCGTCGGCGCTGACGACAGCCATTGGCAATGCGCATATTCAGGGGGTACAGGTGTCGGCGACCGCGAATGGGCTGAGCATTTCCGGTCCGGGAATTTCGCTGGGGGGCAGCCTGGTGGAGAGCGCGGCGGGGAACGCGTCGGCGAATGCGGCGGGGACACTGACGTTCGACTCGAACGGCAACCTGACTGCGCCATCGTCGAACGTGACGGGCATCCAGCTGGGTGGACTGACAGATGGGGCAGCGAACCTCAGCCTGAGCTGGGACCTGTTCGGTTCGAACGGCACGGGGATGATCACCCAGAGCGCGGTGGGGACGTCATCGTCGAGCAACCCGGTCTCGGCCACGACGCAGAACGGATACGCGAGCGGGAGTTATCAGGGATTCACGGTGGATTCTTCCGGCGTGGTTTCGGCCAGCTACAGCAATGGGGAGACACAGGTGGTGGGCCAGGTGGTGCTGGCCAATGTGGCGAACCAGCAGGGGCTGAAGATTGAGGCAGGAAACAACTACGCGACAACGACGGCGTCGGGCTCGGCGACGACGGGGCTGGCGGGATCCGCAGGGCTGGGCACTTTGGAGGACGACACGCTGGAAAACTCGAACGTCGATATCTCCACCGAGTTCTCCGATCTGATTGTTGCGCAGCAGGCATTCGAGGCGAGCTCGAAAGCTATCACTACGTTCGATTCGGTCTCACAGGAAACCATCAACATGATCCACTAGAGTGACTGTCAAGAGGGGGGTGGCCGAGTTGCAAGCCGGCATTGCAGCCAGGCCACCGATCTCCTGACTGCGGTGTGTTAGCGAACTCTTCGCGACGATCCACTAGCCATTTCCGTTCGCAGACCCGCTCAGCACTTCTTCGTAAAATCGCTCGTAAAGAGGAACGATCTTCGAGGCGCAATAGCGGGTCTGCGCCGTTTTCCGGGCCGCTTCCGCCATGGCCTCGTAACGTTGGGGATCGCGCAGCAGTTCCGTCGCCGCAGCGGCCATTCCCTCGATATCGCCAACGGGAAAGAGCCGCCCGTTAACTCCATCCTCGATGAGCTCGGGAACACCGCCGACGCGGGTAGCAATGGTTGGCACGCGGCAGGCCATGGCCTCCAGCGCTACCAATCCGAAGGATTCCAGCTCACTCGGCATCAACAGGAGATCGGCGAGAGGAAGAATCTCGGAGACGCTGCTCTGTTTGCCGAGAAAGTGAACGCGGTCCTGAATACCCTGGCTGTGGGCGATAAATTCAGCTGCAGAGCGGTCGGGACCATCGCCGATCATGAGCAGGCGGGCGGGCAGATCGCGAGCAATGCAGGAAAAGATGCGAACGACATCGGCCGTGCGCTTGACCGGGCGGAAGTTGGAAAGATGCAGCAGCAGCTTCTCGCCGGGCTCGGCATAACGGGCACGCCGCGCTGAGCGTTCCGGTTCTTCGATCGGCTGGTACACGTCGCAGTTGACGAAATTCGGAATGACGTGAATGGACCGCTGAGGATGGAACTCCTGAACCGTCATGTCCTTCAAATAAGTCGAAATCGCGGTGACGCCGTCGCTCTCGTCGATGCCGAAGCGGGTAATCGGCAGGTAGGAGTGATCGAGGCCGACCAGCGTGATGTCGGTGCCGTGCAGGGTGGTGATGAAGGGCAGGCGGCGCTTTTGGCGAGCCAGCATCTCGCGCGCCAGATACGCGGAGATGGAGTGCGGGATCGCATAGTGGACGTGCAGCAGGTCGAGCTCATAGTAAGCAGCGACTTCGGCCATGCGGGTGGCCAGAGCCAGGTCGTAGGGAGGGTATTCAAACAGCGGGTAATTGGAAACTGGCACTTCATGGAAGGTGATGTCCTGCTCGCGCCCGCGGAGCCGGAAGGGCTGGGAGTAGGCGATGAAGTGAATCTGGTGTCCGGCGGCAGCCAGCTCAATACCGAGCTCGGTGGCGACGACACCGCTGCCGCCGTAGGTTGGATAGCACGTGATTCCGATCTTCATGAATTGCCCAGGTTGAGGATACCCATTTAAGGATGCACCGACGCGCGGAAGGACGCGAATCCGTGTAAATTCACCTGGAACGGGCATGGGGTCGGGGCGATCGCCGGATTCTGCGCGCGGTTGTTTTACATTCAGAAGGACGGACCAGGCTTCGGGACTCCCCACGAGGGAAAGAGGGAACCTTTGCGCGCGGCGATCGATACGGGAGGCACTTTCACCGACTGCGTCTGGATGGAGAACGGGCAGCTCCGGGTTTTGAAGGTGTTCTCGACGCCAGGCGATCCGGCGTCGGCGGTTCTTGAAGCTTTGGCGCGGATCGCCCCCAACCTGACCGTCGACTTGCGGTATGGGACCACACTGGGAACCAACGCGATGCTGGAGCGTCGCGGAGCGCGCGTTGCGTTTGTGACGACCGTGGGTTGTGAAGACACGATCGCGATCGGGCGCCAGGCACGCAGCGATTTGTACAACTGGTTTGCCGCTGCTCCCGTTTGCCTTGTCCCGGCGGAAATGCGATTTGGCGTTGCCGAACGTGTGAGTCCGACGGGCGAGGTGCTTCGGCGTCCGGACGATGCTCAGCTGGCAGCTCTGGCGGAAAGCGTGCGCAGCGGCGGGGCACAGGCAGCAGCGGTGTCTCTGCTTTTTTCCTTCGCCAATTCTGAGACAGAGCAACGGGTGGACGCGCTGCTGAGAGCGCTGGGTATTCCGGTTTCGGTCTCGCATCGGATCCTGCCCGAGTTTCGCGAGTATGAGCGAGCTTCGACAACAGTGGTGAATGCGTATCTGGCTCCGTTGATGCAGACCTATCTGGCTGACCTCGAGCGCCGCGTGAATGTGGAGCATGCCGGCAGCCGAGTGGAGGTGATGCAATCTTCCGGCGGCCTGGTTTCTGCGCGCGTCGCCGCCGAGGAGCCGGTTCGGACGGTTCTTTCCGGGCCCGCGGGCGGCGTGATTGGTGCGTCGCGAGTGGCGGAGTGGGCAGGCTTCGAGCGCGTCATTGGGCTGGATATGGGTGGGACTTCGACGGATGTCTTTCTCTCCGACGCGACGCGGGGCGGAGTGCGAAGAACGCGGGAATCGGTGGTGGCCGGGGTTCCGGTGAGCACTCCGATGCTCGAGATCCACACGGCGGGTGCGGGAGGCGGATCGATTGCCAGGTTCGACGCGGGCGGCATGCTGCGGGTCGGACCGGAATCTGCCGGAGCCGATCCAGGACCGATCTGTTTTGGGCGGGGAACAAACGCGACGGTGACCGATGCCAACCTTCTGCTGGGACGGCTGCATGCGGCCAGTTTTCTGGGAGGCGGCGCGCCTCTCGATCGCGAACGCACCGAAAGGCTGATGGCCGAGCAGAAGGGCGGCCTCCGCACCGTTGAGGAATTTGCCGCGGGGATTCTGCGGGTTGTGGAAACAGAGATGGAGAAGGCGATTCGAGTGATATCCGTCGAGCAGGGATATGATCCGCGCGATTTCGCTTTGGTGGCATTTGGTGGAGGCGGACCGCTGCACGCCTGCTCGCTGGCGCGCTCGCTGCGCATTCCCACCGTAGTGATTCCCGCGATGCCGGGAGCGCTCTCCGCTCTCGGTATTTTGCTGTCCGATGTGGTACGGGATCATGCGCGCACGGTGATGCTGCCGGGTGAGTCGGTGAGCGGTTTGAACTCACTTTTCGCGGAGATCGAAGAAGAGGCGCGAGCCGAATTCGAGGCTGAAGGACTGGAGGGTGCCGCACAATATTCGCTCGATCTCCGCTACACAGGCCAGGGCTACGAGCTGAATGTGCCGTGGGACGCCGCCCACCCTTCGGATTCGGTGACCGAGTTTCATCGCGCGCATGAGCAGCGGTACGGATTTTCGATATTGGGAAGCCGGTCCAGATCGTGAATCTGCGCCTGCGGATGATTGCCGCTGCGGAACCCTGGGCGCCGGTTCGCCACGAGCTTGTTGCCGGGGATGGCCAAGCAGCCAGGAATAGGGAGCGGCCGATATTCTTCGACGGAGAATTCGTGACGGTCGCAGATGTATCGCCGGGAATTGCTCACGGGCGGGCGACGGGATTGAGGGGCCGGCGCTGATCACGGAATATTCGTCGGTTACGGTATTGCCGCCGGGATGCAGGGGATCGCGTCGACGCCTTCGAAAACCTGGTGATCACGATTGGAGAGGTTGGGTCATGAGCGGCGCGCGTCGATCCGGTGGAACTCGCGATCTTTCGCAGCGTGGTTCATTCCATCGCGGAGGAGATGGGGGCGGCGCTGCGACGGACTGCGCTGTCACCCAATATCAAGGAGCGGCGTGATTATTCCTGCGCGATCTTCGATAGCGAGGCGCGCGTGATTGCGATGGGCGACCACATGCCGGTGCATCTGGGCTCGATGCCGATGTCGGTGGAGGCGGCGGTTGCGGCTGTCAATTTTGCTCCCGGCGATGTTGTCGTGTTGAACGATCCCTATGCCGGCGGAACGCATTTGCCGGATATCACGATGGTGCTGCCGGTGTTTTTGCCGGGTGCCGGCAAGCCGGGCTTTTTCGTCTCAGCGCGAGCGCACCACGCGGATGTCGGTGGAGCGTTCCCAGGATCGATGGGGCCAGCGCGGGAAATCTATCAGGAAGGCGTGCGCATTCCACCGGTTCGGATCGTACGCAGCGGGACGATCGACCGCGAGATGCTGGATCTGATTCTGCTGAACGTGCGTACGCCCGGGGAGCGCGAGGGCGATCTCACCGCGCAGATCGGTGCTTGCCGCGTTGGAGGGCGACGCATCCTTGAAATGGTCGGGAAATACGGCGAAGGCCGAGTCCGCGAGCTGACGGATGAATTGCTGAACTACTCGGAGCGGTTGGTGCGTGCTGAGCTGCGCGGTATACCCGGCGGCGAGTATGAAGCCGAGGACTGGCTGGATGATGACGGCGTTGACGACATGCCAATCAGGATTTGCGTTAGGCTGCGGATCGATCCGCAAACGGCCACGGTCGAAGCAGACTTCAGCGGGTCGTCCGGGCAAGTTGCGGGGAGCGTGAATGCGGTACGGGCGATCACGCTGTCGGCCTGTTTTTATGTGCTGCGCTGTTTAGTCGGCAAAGACGTACCGGCAACCGCGGGCATTTTGCGGCCACTGACTCTGGTGACCGAACCAGGAAGCATAGTGGATGCGCGGCCGCCGGCGCCGGTGGCGGGTGGCAACGTCGAAACCTCGCAACGCATTGTCGATGTGTTGATGAGGGCGCTGGCCGCAGCGATCCCGGATCGGGTTCCCGCAGCCAGTGCGGGAACGATGAGCAATCTGACGATTGGCGGGATCGATCCGCGAACGGGCCAGCCGTTCACCTACTACGAGACAGCGGCGGGCGGGATGGGGGCGCGGCCGAATGCGGATGGAATCTCCGGCGTGCAGACGCATATGACGAACTCGCTGAACACGCCGATTGAGGCGCTCGAGTATGCGTATCCATTTCGGGTGCGCCAATACGCTTACCGAAAAGGGTCTGGGGGCGAAGGCAGGTTTCGCGGAGGAGACGGGCTGATCCGCGAAATTGAACTGCTGGCTCCCGCGCAAGTGACGCTGCTGGCGGAGCGCAGGAAGTATCGGCCATGGGGGTTGCAGGGTGGTGGCGAGGGCGCGGCTGGTAGAGCCAGCGTGATGAAAGCAGCGACAGGAGAGCGGATTGAGTTGGCCGGGAAGTGCAGCGTGCATCTGGAGACGGGAGATGTGCTGCGAATCGAAACACCGGGCGGCGGCGGCTGGGGCGGAAATCGTAAACTTGTGCGCTGACGAGTTGCACTGTGTCTGGAATAGCATGGTTGCATGGAGTCGATAAACGAGCTGCTGCTCAAGGCGGAGATTGCGCACGGGCATTTGTGTGCCGGTCAGGTGCTGGGCGTGCGCATGGCGATGCTGGGGTGCCGGCGGCTGGGGATCGAGGAGCCGCGGGGCGCGGATCGCAAGCGGCTGGTAACGTATGTCGAAATCGACCGTTGCGCGACCGACGCGATCGGCGTGGTGACGGGCTGCCGGCTGGGCAAGCGGGCGCTGAAATTCCGCGACTGGGGCAAGATGGCGGCGACGTTTGTGGATCTCGCGACGGGGCGGGCGATTCGGATTGTGGCGCTGGAGTCGTCGAAGCAGCGGGCGCGGGAGCTTTATCCGGAGATCCCTGAGAAGAACAAGCAGCAGATGAAGGCGTACTGCGAGATGAATGACGCGGAGCTATTCGGTGAGGAGTGGGTCGAGGTGGAGGTGAGCCCGAAGGAGATGCCCGGCTATAAGGGCGACCGCGTGGCGTGCGCGCGATGCGGGGAGGGGATCAACTACGACCGCTTCATCGAAAGCGAGGGCGAGAGATTGTGCCTGGCATGCGCGTATCCGGAGCAGCGGTACTACAGGCCGGCGAACGAGCAGCAGGGCAAGGGCGCTGAGCAGCAGGAGCAGGCCGCGCCGCAGTCACGATGCGAGTGCGCCTGAGCGCGTCCGGAACCGTCCAGCAGATACAATTGCAAAGCCGGTCGTGAGGTTGTCCACCGGAGAACGTCCGAGGAGTCGAACGATTCATGCTCAATTTGGAAGGCCGCGTGGCGGCTGTTTTTGGACTGGCGAACAAGCGCAGTATCGCCTGGGGCATTGCAAAGATGCTGCACGAGGCGGGTGCGAAGCTGGCCATCAGCTATCAGAACGAGCGCATGAAGGCGGAGGCGGAAGGGCTGATCCTGGATTTGCCGGGCGCGGAGCCGTTCCAGTGCGATGTTTCGAATGACGCTGAGATCGAACAGGTTTTCGCGAAGTTGAAGGAGCGGTATGGCAAGCTGGATGTGCTGGTGCACTGCATCGCCTACGCGCCGGCTGAGGATCTGAAGAACGATTTCCTGCAGACCACGCGGGAAGGATTCCGCATCGCCCACGATGTGAGCGTGTATTCGCTGATTGCGCTGAGCCGTGGCGCCGCTCCGCTGATGACCGAGGGCGGGTCGATCCTGACGCTCACCTACTACGGGGCGGAGAAGGTAGTTCCACATTACAAGGTGATGGGCGTGGCCAAGGCTTCGCTGGAAGCGACGGTGCGTTATCTGGCGTGGGATCTGGGTAAACAGAACATCCGCGTGAACGCGATCTCAGCCGGGCCGATAAAGACGCTGGCCGCGCGCGGGATTGGATCGCTGGGCGACATGCTGAAGTATCATGCCGATCGCGCGCCGCTGCATCGCAACACGGAGCAGGAAGAGGTGGGAAAAACGGCGGTGTACCTGGCATCGGATCTCGCCAGCGGCGTGACCGGCGAAGTGATCTACGTGGACAGCGGTTACAACATCATGGGGTTCTGAGTATGTCTTCGGCTACTCTGCGCGCAGGGCGCGCATGGGATCGACGGAAGCGGCGCGGCGTGCCGGCACGTAGCAGGCAAGGATCGCGACGCCCATCAGCACGACGATGACGGTGGTCATGGTGAGCGGGTCCCAGGGACGGACGCCGTAGATAATCGAGGACTTCTCCAGAGAGACGCTGGCCATGAGCCGCGTGACCAGCAGGGCGGCGAGGGTTCCGGCGATGATGCCGATGCCGGCCAGGGTGACGCCGCGTTTGAGAACCCAGAGCATAACGTTGCCGCGATTGGCGCCGAGCGCCATGCGAATGGCCATTTCCCGGGTACGCTGGCCGACGAGATACGAGATGACGCCGTAGAGTCCGACGCTGGCGAGCAGCAGGGCAAGCCCAGCGAAGGCGGCGAGCAGCATCATGGAGAAGCGGCGAGCGGCGAGGGTATCGGCGATGACCTGGTCCATGGTTTTGGGTCTCCATGCGACCTGCGTTCCATTCATGCGGCGAAGTGCTCGCTGGATGTCAGGGAATATAGTTGCCGGACGGTCGCTGCGAACGAGAACGTCAGAGAAGATGCCGGTGGTGGACACGAGCTGCCAGCCGTCGAGCTGCCCCATCGGGAGGTAGATTTGTGCGTGGAGCGGGGACCCAGCTTCGTTGTCGAGCCCCCAGTGGAGTACGTGATGCACGACGCCGACCACGGTGGCGTGGGTGTCAGAGGGATTAGTGAGATTGACGATCTGGCCGATGGGGTTGGCATTGCCGAAGAACTGATGGGCCAGGTCTTCGTCAATGACGACGACGTGAGGCGAGTCTTCGCGGTCGGCATCGGTGAAGAATCGCCCGCGCACAAGGGAGATGTGCATTACCTTCATATACTCGGGTTCGACAATGTAGAGCAGGGCCCAGTGCATGTCGTTTTCTGCGGTGGGCTTCGGCTCATTTTGCAACCAGAAGAGTTCCTCGTCGTCATCGCCGGTGAGGGGAATACCGCCGCTGATGAGGGAGACCGCAGAGACACCAGGAACGCTGCGAATCTGCTGATCGACCTGACGCAGGTAGGCGCGCGCACCCACCGGATTGTCGATGACGGGCGAATTGGGGGTGGCAACGCTGAACCAGAGCACGCCCTTCGGCTCGAAGCCAGGGTCAGTGTGCGACAAGCCGGCGAGGCTGCGGATCATGAGGCCCGCGCCGGCAAGGAGAACGACGGCCGCAGCGACTTCAAAGACGACCAGCGAATCCTGGGTGCGGTGGCGGGTGCCATGGATGGTTCGGCCTCCTTCGCGAAGCGTGTTTTGCGGTGCGCGTGACGTGATGGCGAGTGCGGGGAAGAGGCCGAAGAGGATGCCGACAGCGAAGGAGATGAGAAAGGTGAGCCCGAGGATGAGGGGGCTGAGGTGAATCTGCGATGCGCGTGGGAGGGCGTCGGGGGCCAGACTAACAGCGGCGCGGGTGCCCCAAGCCGCCAGACCGAGACCGAGCGTACCGCCGGCGAAAGCGAGCAGAGTGCTCTCCGTAAGGACCTGACGGACAATGCGCCGGCGACTGGCGCCGAGGGCGAGACGAACCCCAAACTCCTGAGCGCGCACAGTAGAACGTGCGAGCAGGAGATTGGCCACATTGGCACAGGCGATGAGCAGGACGAAGGCGACGGCAGCAAGCAACACGAAGAGCACGGACTGGAGGTCGCCGACGACCATGTCACGCAGCGGCATAATATTGGCGCGAAGATCGCGGTCATCTTCAGGGTAGGTGGCGGCGAGATGGGCCGAGACGGCGTTCATATCCGCACGCGCCTGCGCAAGGGTGACGCCGGGCTTCAGGCGCGCGACGCCATGAATGCCGAGGCCTGCGCCACGCAGCTTGAGCGCTTGTGTGGGCCATTGACCGATGGGCAGGTAAACATCCTCCGCCAGGAAAGCGCCGAAAGCGAGATCGAAGGAGGCTGGGATGATGCCGATGACGGTATAGTCGGAGCCGTCCAGGCTAATGGAATGGCCGAGGATCCCAGGGTCGGAGCCGAATTTGCGAGCCCAGAATCCGGCGCCCAGCATGACCAGGGGCGCGCGGCCGATTTCGTCTTCGTCCGGAGTGAAGAGGCGGCCGAGAACGGGTTTCACTCCGAGAAGAGGCAGGAAGCTCGATGAGACGTAGTTGCCGCGAACGCGCTGGGATTCGCCGCGACCGGTCATCACGAATCCAATGTGGCGATAAACGGCGAGACCAGAGAAGCTGTGGTTTTGTTGTTGCCAGTCGCGGAAATTCGGATAAGAAATGGATCCGTGCTCGAAGTTGGGTTTCGAGGCATCGACAGAGACCAGCTCGTCGGGATGCGGCAGAGCGATGGGATGGAGGAGAACAGTGTTGACGATGGAGAACAATGCGGTGTTGACGCCGATGCCGAGGGCCAGAGTGATGATGACGACAGTGGTGAAGCCGGGCGATTTTCGCAACTGGCGCACAGCGAAGCGCAAGTCCTGAACTAAGTATTCGAACCACGGGAGGGTGCTGCGCTCGCGCACGGCTTGCTGCGTTTGCTCCAGGCCACCGAGCCGGATGAGCGCCTGGCGCCGGGCCTCTTCCGGTGACATGCCGGCGCGGAGGTTGTCGTCGATGTGCATCTGGAGGTGACTCTCCAGCTCGGCTGAAATCTCGTCGTGGGCGCGTGTTGTGGCGAAGAGGCCGTGGAGACGGATCCAAAGGGCTCGGAGTTGGCGCGTCATGCGGCGATCACCCTTCCTCGGCAGGAGACAGGAAGCGGGCGACAATCGCGGTGGCCTGCTCCCAGCTGCGGGCTTCGTGTTCGAGCTGTTTTCGTCCGATGCGCGTCAGACGATAGAACTTCGCTTTGCGGTTGTTGTCGGACGTGCCCCACGCCGAGGCGATGGCGCCTTCCTGCTCGAGCTTGAGGAGGGCCGGGTAAAGCGTGCCGTAGTTGAGCGAAAGCAGGTTCCCGCTGGTCTGCTCAATGCGGCGGGCGATTCCGTAGCCGTGCTGCGGGCCCATGGTTTCGAGTGTTTTCAGGACCATGAGGGCCAGAGTTCCCTGCCATACGTCGGTTTTGTCTGCCATTACTTTCCTCTTGGTTGACCATATGTAGCACCGTTTGCTATGGGAAAGCAATAGGTCAATTCGGGAATGTGACGAATGCCCGACATTCCGCGATGCGATACGGGAGTGAGGAGGAAGAGAAGACAGAAGCAGAAGGATTCTGCAACCATACACGGCGTGGGTTCAATGAATAGCCTGGTGAAGCTGATTTTTCGGGCCGGCATCGTGCTGTTGCTGGCGTGCTTATCAGACGCTGCGATGGCGCAGGAGCCGCTGTCGCAGAAAATGGCAGACACGACCATCAAGCGCTGGCCGGAGGGCCGGTTTGCGCCGGCGAGCGAGCCGTGGCGCTGGAATTACGAGTTGGGGACGCTGCTGGAGGGAATGGATGCGGCGTGGTACGGCTCAGCTAAGGGTGAATATTTCCGATACCTGAAGCGGGCGGTCGACCAGTTTGTTGGACCCGACGGGTCGATTCCAACGTACGACGCGAACGAGGAGTCGCTGGACAATATTCTGCTGGGGCGGCAATTGCTGTTGCTTTACGGAGTAACGCAGGACAAGCGCTATTACAAAGCCGCGACGCTGCTGCGGCAGCAACTCGCTGGCCAACCGAAGACGGCGTCAGGCGGGTTCTGGCACAAGAAGATCTATCCGAACCAGATGTGGCTGGACGGGCTCTACATGGCGGAGCCGTTCTACGCCGAGTACGCGGCAGAGTTCCAGGAGCCACAGGATTTTGCCGAGATCACCCGGCAGTTCGTGCTCATTGACGAGCACGCACGGGACGCGAAGACGGGGCTGCTGTATCACGGGTGGGACGAGTCCAAGGAGCAGGCCTGGGCGAATCGAGAGACGGGCGATTCGCCGAGTTTCTGGGGCCGTGGAATGGGTTGGACCATGATGGCGCTGGTCGACACGCTGCCGTGGTATCCGGAGGACGATCCGGGGCGAGTGGAGCTGCTGGCGATTCTGCGGCGGACGGCGGCATCCGTGGTGCGGGTTCAGGATCCAAGGAGCGGGTTGTGGTACCAGGTGCTGGATAAGCCTCGCGCCAAAGGGAATTACCTGGAGTCTTCGGGGTCGTGCATGTTCACCTATGCGCTGGCGAAGGGCATGCGGTTGGGATATTTGCCCCGAGCGTATGAGCGCAATGCCGAGCGTGCGTGGCGTGGAATTGAGGGTCGCTTTCTGCAGACGGAGAGCGATGGGAGCCTGACGCTGATGGGGACAGTCAAGGTAGCAGGACTTGGCGGCGCCGAACATCGCGATGGCAGCTACGCGTACTACACATCGACGCCGGTGGTGAGCGACGATCCCAAGGGAGTGGGAGCGTTTCTCCTGGCGGCGAGCGAGATGGAGATGGCGCCGCGGGCAACCGAGGGTCTTGGACAGACGGTGCTGGTCGATGCCTGGTACAACAGCCAGACGCGGAAGAACGCAGCGGGGCAGACGGAGCTGTTCCACTACAAATGGAGTGACCTGGCGAATTCCGGGTTCTCGCTGTTTGGGCACATCTGGCGCAGCTATGGCGTGGCGACGAAGACGCTCACGTCGGCGCCGACGATGGAGAAGCTGAAGGACGCGCAGTTCTACATCATCGTTTCGCCGGATAACCCTGCGAAGAATCCCAATCCGAATTACATGACGGCCGAAGACGCGGAACAGATTGCTCAATGGGTTCGAGCGGGCGGTGTGCTGTTGATGATGGAGAACGATCCGGGCAATGCGGACATTCCGCATATGGATCTGTTGGCGGACAAATTCGGGCTGCACTTCAACAATGTGCTGGTGCATCACGTGATCGACGATCAGTTCGAGATGGGGCGCATCGACGTGACGGCTGCAGCTGCACTGTTCACGCATCCTCATGTGCTCTACATGAAGGACACCTGCTCGCTGACGCTCTCCGGCGATACGCGACCATTGCTGCGGGACAAGACAAGCGAACTACTGATGGCTTACACGAAATTCGGCAAGGGAATGGTTTTTGCGGTCACGGATCCGTGGCTTTACAACGAGTACACGGATGGGCGCAAGCTTCCGCCGGATTACGACAACTTTGCGGGGGGTGTGGAACTGGTGCATTGGCTGTTGGCACAACGTTCTCAACTGCAGCGCTAAAAGAGTGCCGAAAAGTAAATGCGCAGCCGGCGGATTGCACCGGCTGCGCTGTGGCGGGCTTCAGTACCTCAACCCTCGGAGTTTTCAGTTGGGTGAAGAACGCGGAAGGTCTTTCCGCCGTTCGACCACACCAGCACCAGCGCATCCTGACCGGCAGGAACACTGGAGAGCTGGTGGGCCACGTCGGAGGCCGTCGGCGTCGGCTTGCGATTGACAGAGATGATGACATCGCCGCGCTGGAGGCCGGCGTCATCGGCGGCGCTGCCGGAGCGGACGTTCTGGATGACTGCACCCGACACTCCTTCCGGCGCCTGGATTTGCTGGCGGACGTCCGGCGTAAGGTCGGCGAGGCCGAGGCCCCAGCGTCCCTTGCCGTTGCCGTTCTGCGCGACGACCGATTCCTTACCGCCGTTCATCGAGCCCAGGGTCACCGCGATCTGTTGGGTCCCGCCGTCGCGATTCACGGTCAGATGAATGGTGTCGCCCGGCTGCTTCTGGCTGGTTTCCATCTGCAGCTCGCCAGCGTCACTCACCGGCTTGCCATCGAAAGTGGTGATGACGTCGCCAGTCTTCAGGCCGGCTTTGCTGCCCGGGGAATCAGGCGTGACATCGGAGACCACTGCACCGACAGCCTTCTTCACATCGAAGAATTTTGCAGTATCGGGCGTGACGTCTTCGATGGAGATGCCGATGTAGCCGTGGTTGACTTTGCCGTCGCGGATGAGTGCGTTCGCGGTTGGCTCAGCGATCTGGGTGGGAATGGCGAAGCCCATGCCGGAGAACGCGCCCGTGGGCGAATAGAGCATGGTGTTGATGCCGATGAGCTGGCCGCGAGCATCGACGAGCGCGCCGCCGGAGTTGCCGGGGTTGATGGCGGCGTCGGTCTGGATGAACTCGCCCGGCCTGCGGCGGTCGGAGTTGAGGTTGTCGCGGTTAAGTGCGCTGACGATGCCGCGCGTGACGCTGAAGCGGAATCCGTAGGGATTGCCGAAAGCCAGCACGGTCTGGCCAGGTTCGAGCTTGGTGGAGTCGCCCCACGGAATGCTGGGGAAGTCGTGGCCCTCGATTTTGATGACGGCGAGGTCAGTGAGGGGATCAGCGCCGATCAGCTTTGCGGGATAGATGTCGCGGTTGCTGAGAGTGACGCTAATATTCATGGCGCCAGCTATGACGTGATTGTTGGTCACGATGTAGCCGTCAGGGGAGATGATGACGCCGCTACCGAGTCCATGCTCGATGGTGGGTTGCTGTTGCTGCTGCATCGGACCCTGGAAAAACTGGCCGAAGGGCGAGCCGGGACCAAAGAACTGCTGGAACTGCTGCTGTTGCTGCTGACCGTCCTGGCTGTCGCCGTCGTCTTCAGCAGATTGATGCTGACTGACTCGGGAAGTAACCGCAACGTTGACGACCGCAGGACGAACGCGCGCCGTGAGCGCTTCCATGGCCTGGTCGAGAGAGATGAGGGGCGCGACGCTGCTTTCGCTGATCGGAGCGGCGGCTGGGGCCGGATTGGCGGCCGCGGAAGCGGGGCGTGCGAGCGCCCATCCTCCAGCGGCGATGAGGGCTGCTACTGCGGCGAAGGGAATGACGATGCGCCGCTTCAGCAAGGATTGGATCGGTGTGAGGTTCATTTGGTGTGCTTCTCCTGTTGTTAACTAAGAAATTAGTTGATACAAGCAAAATTTTTTAGATCGACTGCGAGGACATGCCTGACTGCGGAATCGTGAAAACGATGCGCAGAATCCGGACTGGCGTGCCTGTTACGGGGTCGACCGCGTCGTACATCTGAACCTGCAGGGCGGGATTGTCCTTGCTCTGCAGTTGTTGAACGTTGTGGGTACTGGTCTTCGTCCCAGCCACCGTGTGCAGCGCTGCCTGCGTGGGGAGGGTGTTGGTTGATTCCCTGGTTTCAAAGATCACGACCAGGGGAGTGGACAGGTTTGGATCCGCTGCATCGGCGACGGTGAATCGGGCTGCAATGGGCTGCGGCTTCGGTGCGTCAGCCGGGCGATCGATCAGCTTCGCGAGTACATAAGGATTGGCGGCTGGGTGAGACGTCCTGGCCACAGTCTGGCGCGACTGTTTCATGTGCGGCGCGGGGCTGCGGCGAAGCGCCTCGTGCAGCGGAGCCGAACTGCGAGCCGGATTCGGGTCCGGATGAAACGCTGCCGGGATGAACGCAGGGGCGGGGGTATGGACTGCTTCGGCCAGAGACGGCACGGAAAGCTGCGCGTCGGAGGCCGATTCCATCGGGACGAACTCGACGAGCTGTGGTGTCACAAGCGCCAATCCGGCACCGGCGACCGCAAGCGATGCAGCAACCGCCAGAGCAGCGCGGCCAACGCGGGTGGTGGCTGAAGAACCGACACGCAGGATGCGGGCGATGCGGATGGAGGCGTCGCGAGCGCGGGCAACGGCGGCCTGCGCCATGGTCCATCCCCGGCGGGCGCAGCCTCGTTCGAGCAGATCGATCAGGCATTCGGCGTAGCCGCGAGCATTGCCCGTCGCCGCGAGGACTGCATCGTCGCAGGCCATCTCGCGCTCCATCGAGAGACGGGCGTCGATCCACCAGACGGCCGGATGGAAGAAGAGAACGGCGCGGATCGCCTTCTGCAGAAGGTTGGTCCAGTCATCGTGGCGGCGCAGGTGAGCGAGCTCGTGAATGACGATGGGGCGCAGTTCTTCGCCGGTTAGGTCGCGCAGGGTCCAGGAGGGAAGAACGATGGCTGGCTTGCGGAAGCCGAGAGCTGCGGGGATGCGGGCCGTTTCCGATGAGAGCAGCTGTACTGGGCGTTGCGTCTCGGTGAGCAGTTCGCGCAATGTTGGGTCGAGCGCCGCGGCGGGAATTTCTGTGCAGCTGCGGCGAATCTGGCGCACTTGCCAAACGCCGGCTGCGACGCGGGCGAGCGCGAGAGCGGCAATGGCGATCCACAGGCCGAAGAAGGCGACTGCCCAGAAAGCAGAAATGGCGATTTCAGGATGCGCGTGCGGCAGGATCGCGGTCAGGCTGTGTGGCGCCGCGCTCAATCCATTGAGAAACGGCAGCGCAACGACACCGGCCAGCGCGGTCATCCAGACGGCGAAGCGCGTGCCTGAGTTCTGGCGGCCCATGAGTCGAAGGAGGAGCCACGCGCCGAGCGCGATGAGGAGGCCTTCGGGCAGGGAATTCACCACTCGGCCAACAGCGAGCTGGGCAAAGGACATCATCGCGCGCCGCTCCCGGTGGGGGATTTAGGGACGGACTTTCTCGCGATGGGCATTTTGTTCAGCGGCTCTGCGCCTGGAATCTCGCTACCCTCCAGCATTTGGCGCAGGCGAACCAGCTCATCCGGAGCGATGCCCCGATCCTCGAGGATATTCAGCACCAGATCTTCATGGGAGTTGCGAAAGAAGCGGCTGACGAGGTGACGAATCTCGGAGCGGCTGGCTTCTTCCTCGGCGACGAGCGCGGTGAAGATATGGGCGCGGCCGTCCTTGGCGTGGCCGACGTAGCCTTTGCGCTCGAGGATGCGGATGGTCGTCAGGACGCTGTTGTAGGCGAGAGCGGGATTGCCCGGAAGAGCGTCGAGAATCTGCTGTACGGTGCCGGGACCCTTCTGCCATAGCACTTGCATAATGGGCAGTTCGGCTTCGGTCAGGGTCTGGGATGTTTTACGCGGCACGGGCGAAATTCCCCTTCATTTCATTCGACGCGGTAGGGCGGCGAAAGTAACTAATAATTTAGTTTCAGCTGGTCGCTGGTAGCTGATAGCTGGTAGCTGGGCCGATCTCCGGGTTTCAGCTGGGTGGGGTACCCCCCTCCCCCCTGGACTACGGTATGTATTTCATTTCATGGTGGCGGGAGGGTACTGTGAGTTGGGTATTACCCTCCGCAGCCCGCAGCCCGCAGCCGGGAGTTGGGAGCCGGTGGCCAGGCACCGGGACCAGGACCAGGACACAGGTGTGCACGCCTATTGTCAAAGAGCGGGACCTCGACCTGGGTCGAGGTGCGACGTTTGCCGGAAACAGCCTAGAAAGAGAAAAGCTCTGCTCGCGTTGGCGCGGACAGAGCTTTCCCTGTTCTTAGCTTAAGTTTTTTGCGGGTAGAGGCAAGGAGAATCGTAGGACCTGACAGTACGAAGGTACCGATGGCAAGTCACGCCGTCCTGTGGAGACGACAACAACCGCAGATCCTTCGTCGCTCCGCTCCTCAGGATGACAAGCTTCTCGGGTGGTTGCGTGGGCATTCCTCTCGCGATGCTCGACGTAAGAACGACAGCGTCTGAGGCTATTGAATGACCCCTGGGAGGGCGAATCGGAGGAGCTATTTTTCTGTATTCAGAGAGAGGCGGCGGCGGTCGGCTCATCCTTGAAGAGGCCGGCGTATTTAGCGATGCCGACCATGGTGAAGACTTTCTGAAAGTGCGGTGTAAGTCCGAAGGCGGCAACCTTACGGCCAGTCTTGTCGGCCTCCATGAGCATTTGGATAATGAGGGCGATGCCGCTGGAGTTGATGTATTCGACTTTGGAGAAGTCGAGCAGGACGGGGTTGGAGCCAGCGATATTCTGCCAGGCGCCGATGACTGACTCCTTCGAGGTGCTGGAGATGTCGCCGGTGAAACGCAGGACCGAGATGGCCGTGCCATTCGTGCCGGAGGTACGATCGATGGTTGTCTTTGTCTCGGCCTGCACTATTGGGTCTCCTTATCCAGCCGGATGACCAGCCGTACATAACTGTTGTGGCCCTGGGTGTCACGAACCCATTCCGCCTCGTCGACCAGAGCCTGAATGAGGAACATGCCCATACCGCGGGTGTCCTCTTCACCGTGCACCTTGCGGTCGATGTCGGGCTTGGGGGGCTGCTTCGAGATGCCCCCGCCATTGTCCATGACCTTAACTTCGAGCTCATCGGCGTGGGTGGAGAGGATCACACCCACAGACAGCTTATCGTTGAGCTGGTTGCCATGCTCGATGGCGTTGATGCAGGCCTCCGCTACAGCGGTTTTCAGATCCTCGATGCGTTCGTCGGAGAAGCCTTTAAGCCTGGCAACGCTGGCTGCGGTCGCCATAGCGACTTTTTCAAACCCGAGCCGCGATGGTATCCGCACCTCTACCGACGAACCGTTGGTGTCGATCATCGGGATCTCCCGCTAATTGCGTAATTCGCATCAGGGCCAGGGCGGTCATGTCATCGTCCTGCGATTCGCTTCCGGAAAAGCGGCGCAGCTCCTGCCACAGCGTATCGAGGATAGCAGTACACTCCGGCGAGTTGCACTGAAGAAATGTAGCGAGCAGGCGTTCCGTACCAAATTCTTCATCGCCCTGAAAGACCTCAGTGAGGCCATCGGTATAGAAGAGGAGGCGAGAACCGGGCGGGAAGTCGAGGAACTCCGATGAGTATTCGACGATGGGGAGAATGCCGATGGGGGTGGCGCTGGCCTTGAGCTCGTGGGTGGGCTGGCCGGGGCGGACGAGGAAGCCGGGATTGTGGCCGGCGTTGACCACTTCCAGGCGGTGGGTTTTGGGGTCGAGCCTGAGGAAGATGCCGGTGACGTAGCGCCTGCGGGTCTCGGCGCCTTCAGCGCAGTGCTGGTGGTTGAGACGCGAGACGAGCTCCGGGAGCGGAAGACCAGCGCCGACGCTGGCGCGAAAGGCCGAGCGGAACGCGGTGCTGACGATCGCCGAGGCCAGTCCTTTGCCGGCGACGTCGGCGACGGCCATGACCTGCGCGCCATCCGGCAGGCTGACAATGTCAACGCAGTCGCCGCCGACTTCGTAGCAGGCGCTGTAACGCACAGCCACCGAGTAGCCATCGATCTCCGGCATCTGTTGCGGCACGAGGCTGCGCTGAATGGCGCGGGCGGCGTGCAGATCCTGCTGAACGCGAGCCCACTCCAGGCTTCGCTCGTAGTAGCGCGCATTCTCAACGGCGACGCTGGCCTGCAGCGCGATGCGTTCCAGAAAATCTTCTTCATAAATAGTGAGCGGGCGGCCGTCCGGTGTGGCGACGATCAGTTCTGTCGCGTGCTTCCCGTCTTTATCCTGCAGAGGAAAATGGAAGCAGCCGGGCCATGGCTCGGGCGGCAACTCCCCGTAGCTCAACCGGGGCTCGGTGACCAGCGCACCGGGCAGCTCGAGCTCGCGCACGACGATGCGCAGGACTGTGTTGAGCACTTCGTCGAGGCGGATGGTGGCGTGAACCTGCCGCGAGGTTTCGAGCAGCGCCTGCAATCGCACGATTTCCTGCTGCAGTTCGAGCGTCTCCACGGAGGGCGCGGATTGCATCGGTATCGCCACAGTATGGCTCTCGAGACCTGGGGCGCCAGGCTGGAGTCCTGGCCGAGGGGAGTTCGTTCACTGTAGCACAGCGACGCGGGGACTCTGAAGGGCTGCCGGCGCTGGATGGAACTGGCTGAGTCAGGCCCGAGTCGTTCGGGAAGAGTGCCTCGCTCGTTCCGCTGCCAGCGACGGCCCGATCAGGAAGTTGCGGGTAAAGCCGGTAGGGTCGGCGGAGATTTTTACCTGCAGATTGCCGTTGGCGTCGCAGGTGTACTTCTCGTGGATGGTGAGATTGACCTGATTGCTGAGCCGCTGCACCGGGAAGGAGGACAGATCGAGACTGCTCTGCAGGCCGGGATCGAAGGGGAACCGAATCTGCTCCCAGTTGGTGATCTCGCCCAGGGGTTGGCCGCTGTCGTCGAGTTTTGAGCATTCAAGATAGCGGAAGTGTCCGACATTGTGGGCCGGATGGTAAACGCGCTCACTCGAAAGCGCAGGCTCGCCGGGGCCGGGCAGACGCGAACCACGCGGGAAGATGAGGTCGAAAACGATGGTGCCGCCGGAGTCTGCTTCGCGCCAGATGCCGAAATTGCGATTGAACTGTTCGCGCAGCGCGTCGGCCTGGGCGGAGGCGCGAATGGCGAGGCCGACGGCGCTGGCCGAGCGCATGTAAGCCGAACGGCGCACTTTGCGGCCGAAGGTTTCACGGAGGATGCGCGCGACAGGCGGGAGCTCGGAACCGCCGCCGGTGACGTAGAGGGTATCGAGGGGAAGATTGGGATGCGCGGCGAGGAGGCTCTCGACCACTTCGCGGGTGGATTCGATGAGCGGGCGGCAACGCTCGTAATAGTCGTCGACTGGAATGGTGACCTGCGACCAGCCTGAGCGGACGCGGTCGAGATCGATTGTGACCTTGCGGGTGTTGGGATTGAGGGATTCCTTTTTCTCGCGGCATTCCTCGAGCAGATGGTGGTGCTCGGCCGCGGTCAGGGCGATGTCGTGGCATGCGGCCTCGAGTGCCAGGTCGGCGAGGATCTGGTCGAAGTCTTCTCCCCCGAGATTGGGGATGCCGTCGGAGGTTTCGACGATGTGTTCGGTTTCGCCCATGGTGACGAGCGAGACGTCGAAGGTGCCACCGCCCATGTCGTAAACAAGAAGGCCGCTGCCCGCGCGGTTGCGACGCTCGGCGCTGTTACGGTAGGCGTACTCGATGGCCGCGGCGGAAGGCTCATTCATGAGGCCGAGAACGCTAAAGCCGGCACTCTGCGCAGATTCCTCGGTGAGGAAGCGCTGATTGCTGTTGGCGTTGGCGGGGACGCCGAGCATGGCTTCGATGGGCTCGCCGGGATTGATGCGGAGGTTCGATCGCTCGAGTAGCTGGGTGCGGAGGGCGCTCATCATCTCGGCGAGCAGAAGACGCAGAGGCAGGGACTGGCCGTTGGCATGGAGTTCGGTGTGAGGACCGGCGTTACGCAGCGAGCGCTTGAGTGAACGGAGGATGGTCCAGCTGTCGTCGTCCTGGGCGGCGACAGCCTGCCATCCATAGAGCCGCTTGTCGCCGCGGACAGCAATGACGGGCGGAAACCAGTCGCACACCTGGCCGTCAGGGGTTTCGAAGTTCACGAGCGGAAAGTTGCCGCGGTCGACCGAGGCGACAACCACGCGGGTGGTGCCAAAATCGATCCCGATTCTCATTTCATTCTCAGTTTACGACGAAGTTACTGGACAAAATTCCGTGGAAAACCGGGTGGAATCACCGTGGGCAATTTGCGTGGCTGGTTCGCGTGGTAGCGTTGCTATCGAACCAACGGGCTAGCGGCGATGCGCATTCTTTACGGCAGTGCGATTCTTCTCGGAGCATTTTTGTTGTTCGCCGTGGAGCCGATGGCGGCGAAACAGCTGCTGCCGGCTCTGGGCGGATCGTCAGCCGTTTGGATTACATGCCTGGTTTTCTTCCAGATTGTTTTGCTGCTCGGATACCTCTATGCACACTGGCTGGGGCGGCGTGGGGCGCGCACGGCGACGGTTATCCATATTGCGCTGCTGGTGCTGGCGGTGGCGACGTTGGCCTTTGCGGCTCAACCGAATTTGGGTAACGCCGCTGGACATCCGCTGGCGGCGATTTTTCGCTCACTCTCGCTGACCATCGGGCTGCCATTTCTGCTGCTGGCGTCGACGAGCCCTCTGCTGCAGTTGTGGCTGGCGCGGCGGGAGCAGAGCAGCGTGCCGTGGAAGCTGTTTGCGCTGTCGAATGCAGGATCGCTGCTGGCGCTGGCGCTGTATCCCAGCGTGATCGAACCACACCTCTCGCTGGTGATTCAGCGCAAGGCTTGGGTTATTGGATTCGCGGTTTATGCGGTTCTGTGTGCTGTCATCGCGTGGCTGATGCGCCGTAGCCAGATGCCGCGGCCAGATTCCAAGAGTGATTCCGATGGGGTTCGCGCTGGCTTGCGCGCCAGAGTGCTTTGGTTTCTTCTGCCCGCTGCCGCATCGGCTCAGCTGTGCGCGGTCACCAGTCATCTGAGCCAGAATGTTGCCGCGATTCCGCTGTTGTGGATCCTGCCACTGGGCGTTTATCTGCTCACATTTATTGCTGCGTTTGAAGCGCCCTGGCTCTACCGGCGCTGGCTGATGGTGAGGCTGCTGGTGATTCTGCTGGCGGCGCTCGGGTGGATGCTGTCGAAGACCGACGTGAGCCTGCCCATCCAGATCAGCATTGGGTTCTTCCTGGCTGAATTGTTCTTCGCCTGCTGGTTCTGCCATGCGGAGGCTTATGCTCTGCGGCCGGCGAATCGGTCGGAGGCGACGCTGTTCTATTTGCTGATTGCCGCGGGCGGAGCGGCGGGAACAATTTTTATCGGGATTCTCTGTCCGCTGATTTTCGATGCGAACTACGATGTGGCGCTTGCGTTTCTGGCGACAGCGGCGCTGGCTCTCGCGGTGACCTGGGACAACGGTTGGGCGCAGCGGTTGTTGTGGTCAACAGGAACGGCGCTGCTGTTGGCGCTGTGCGTGATGCTGCATATCGTCTACGCGCGCAGCACGCTGCTCGAAGAACGGAACTTCTATGGTGCGCTGCGGGTGCGGGAATCGCATAATCCTCCGCAGGCGCTGACCGTGCGTACGCTGCTGCATGGGACGATCGAACATGGAACGCAGTGGTTCGCGCCGGAATTTCGGCGTAACCCGACTACTTATTACGCGACAGATTCAGGGGTGGGGCTGGCGCTGCGGCTCTGCTGCGACACTCGGCCGCGCAGGATCGGGGTGGTTGGATTGGGTGCGGGAACATTGGCTGCCTACGGCGAGGCCGGCGACCGCATACGCTTCTATGAGATCAACCCGGCGATGCTTCCGATCGCGGAGCACCTGTTCACTTACCTGCGGGAATCGGGCGCGGCAGATTTCGTTCGCCGAGGGCGATGCGCGAATCTCTCTGACTCACGAGGCGCCGGAGAATTTCGATGTGCTGGTTATCGATGCGTTCTCGGGCGACGCCATCCCGATCCATCTGCTGACCACCGAGGCGATGACGGTGTATCGCAGACATCTGGCACCGCGAGGGATTCTCGCGTTTCACGTATCGAACCAGTATCTCGATTTGCCGCCAGAAATTGCGGCCCTGGCGGCTGCGTCGGGAATGGAAGCGCGACTCGTCGACACGCCTCCGCAGGAAAGCCGCGGTGAGTATCGGGCGACGTGGGTCCTGGTGACGAATAACGATATGTTTCTGGCTCTACCGCAGGTGGCTGCGTTTGCCAGGACAATTCGGGCCAAACCTGGCTTGCGGGCGTGGACTGACGATTATTCGAGCCTGTTGCCGATTCTGCAATGGCGTCTGCCTGTCTCTAATTAGCGAAAATCCCAACCGCATTTCTTCAGACCGGAGCTCAGCGTTGAGGGCTGAGTCGCGCCGCAAAGTGATCAGATTACGGCATTTCGATCATTTTTGTGGCCAAAGTGACAGATTTGTGGTTAGATTATCGCCACATCGGCGTTCTTGCGGAGGCCAACCGTCAACGACCGGTGCTCGATCCAGAGACAGTTCTGATCGACCGGATGTCTCCTGCGAGCGAGGAATCCTGTCACGAAAGGAAACCTGCCACCATGCACTGGACTCATCAGTTTCGTACAAGGCGGGCTCTGATTGCCCTGCTGGGAAGCTTCATGCTGCTGTTCGGCGGCCTGGCCAGAGCGCAGAACGCACAGGGAACCATCGTCGGACATGTGACCGATCCGAGCGGCGCTGCAGTTGATGGGGCGAAGGTCACTATCACAGACGCCAGCACCAGCGTCGCACGCCACCTGACGACGAACAGCAGCGGCGATTATGCGGTGCCTGATCTGAACCCGGGTATTTACATCGTGACGGTGGAAGCGGCGGGATTTTCGCAGGCGGTGGCGTCGAGCCTGAACCTCGAAGTGCAGCAGACGCTGCGCCAGGATTTCAAGCTGACGGTGGGCAGCGTGAGCTCGACCGTGCAGGTCTCGGCGGCTACGCAGATGCTGCATACCGACGACACGACGATCGGCCAGGTGCTGCAGAGCCAGACGATCCAGAACCTGCCCATCGTGGGGCGCGACTTCACCAATCTGATGATCACGAACGTCGGCACGAACGATTGAGATCGGTGGTGACGAAGCGGACTGGAGTTATCACGGCATCAATAATGAGTATTTCTCCGTCAGTTCCAACGGTGTGCAGGCGCAGAGCACCAGTTACAGCGTCGACGGCATCTACGACGCGGATTATGAGTTCTCGACGCCGATCAATATTCCAAATGAGCTGGCGATCCAGGAATTCAAGATGATGAACGGCATGTACGGCGCGGAGTACGGGCCGGGCGTGACGCAGGTGAACGTCGCTATTAAGTCGGGTACCAACATGATTCATGGTGCCGGCTACGAATCGATAGAAGCAAACTGGATGCAGCCGGACAACGAATTTCAGGATGCAGTGAACAAGTATCACTTGTGTTCGGCGATGAGCCCGAACCCGTGCCCAGCGGGCCAAACCTATGTGTCTGGCTTCACACCGGGGCCCCTGAGCCTGCCACTCCACCAGAATCAGTTCGGCGGCACGCTGGGCGGTCCGTTATACATTCCGCACCTCTACGATGGGCGTAACAAGACGTTTCTGGTTCGGAAGCTACGATGAAGGCCTGTACTCGCAGGTCCGCAGCCCCCAGACTGTGTTTGCGCCGACGGCGGCCGAACTGAGCGGTGACTTCAGCGCGTGGCCATTCCCGATCTACGATCCCAGCACCACAGTGCCGAATCCAGCGTATAACTCGAACCTGCCGCTGAGCGCGACCAACAGCCCGGTAATCCGGACAGCGTTTGCCAATAACCAGATCCCGTCGGGAGACATCGATCCGGTTGCAAAGGCAATTGGCGCGTATTTCGGTCCTGCGAACAGCACGGGCTGCAGCGAGGCGGCACACCTGCTGACCGGCTGCGGCAATTACACGGTCGATACCAAACTAACGAAGAAGCAAGGCGTGGGCACGGCGCGCATCGACCAGTACATTGGGCAAAACGATCACCTGTTCTTCACCGCGAACATTGGCAATCTGTCGCAGACCAGCGGCAGCATCTCCTTCGGCCAAAGCGGCACCACGTATGCCCGACCCAAGCTGTTTGGCGGGACCTGGACGCACACCTTCAGCGCGAATATTCTGAACCAGGCGACTCTTGGTTACAGTCGCAATCATTTCCTCACTGGCAACACCACGGCATACGGGCCGAACCTTTCGGCGCTGGTGGGCCTCGCGAATACAGCGCCGAACCCAGTGACCTTCGATCTGCCTAACACCTGCTTCAGCCCAGGCATTTATTACTGCGTTGGTGGTGGCGAGCCAACGACGTATGCCGACAACATCTACCAGGGTGTAGACACGGTCACCATGGTACGTGGGCGGCACACCATGAACTGGGGTCTTGACGTGCGGCGGGTGCAGCTCTTCGAGCTGGACAATTATCTGGGAACCGGATCAGTGAACTTCAACGGTGAGTTCACGGCGCTGGTACCGGGCCTCGCCGGCGGTCCGTATACGAGCAACGGCGCCTATTCAGCAACCGCGCCCTACCAGGGCAACCCAATCGCTGACTTCGACCTGGGCGATACAAACTCCGCGAGCGGACCTCCGCCCATCGGCACTGACGACTACATTCTTTGGGGCGTGAACTGGAATGTTTTCTTTGATGATGACTTTCATGCAACAAACAAGTTGACACTTGACGCCGGGCTGCGCTGGGAGCGGCCGCCTAACTTTCACAGCGCCCATAACGACGGATTTGCCTTTAATCCTGCGAACGGCGGCCAGTACGTATGGGCTAACTGCAACTTCACTCAATCTATCAAGGCGAGTCATCCAGGCGGCGGGTGGCACTCCCAACCTGAACTTCCTGCAATGCGGCGCGAGCAACACGCTTGTACCTATTGATAACAAGGACTTCGCACCACGGCTGGGATTTTCCTATCAGGCGCTGCAAAAGATGGTCGTCCGTGGCGGATTCGGTATGTTCTACGGTCTGTATAACCGCTACTACGACGGAACGCAGTTTGATAAAGACAGCATCTACGACGAGACAGCTGCGACCTATCCTTCGCCGAGCGGCACGGAGACGCAGTCCTCGGCCGTTTTGCGCAATCTGTGGTCACCGCCGCTCAGTTCAGCTGCTTTGTTCGTGACGCCAGGCTGGGAGTTTCCCTACAACCAGACGAACTGGCCGAAGAACCGCAACCCCTACGACGAACAGTGGATGTTGGATACGGAGTACAGCTTCAACCCGACCCTGCTGCTGGATGTGGGCTATGTGGGCGATCACGGGTTGCACCAACCGAGCCAGGACATCATTGGCGCGGCCACTCCGCCGACGGTGGCGGGCGACTCCTGCAACTCGCTGGTGGACGCTTCGCAGGCGGCTGGCACTGCCTGTGCCACCGACCCCAATTTCCAGCCGATGGATACTCGCGAGCCCTTCCCTAACATGCCACCTTACTTCTACGCGAACATCAACGGCTTCCAGTCTACTTATAACGCGCTGCAGGTGCAGTTGATTGAGCGAAACTATCACGGCTTCAGCCTGCACGGCAATTACACTTACTCGAAGACGATGGACGTGACATCGGGCGTCAACAATCTCAATGGGGAACCGAGCCTGATCCAGGATCCGCAGCATCCTTACCAGGAATACGGACTGGCGGCATCGGACGAGACGCACCGGTTCGTTGCGACCTACGTCTACACGGTGCCCGACCATCTGTTCGCAAGGCGGTGGCTGAACACGATTGCGACGGGATGGACAACCAGCGGTATCTTCCAGATGGGCAGCGGGCTGCCGTTCAACGTGGGCGCCAGCGTGCCAGCCGATCAGATGGGCGAATATTACACAGGCCGCTATAACGCCAATTCCACTTATCACACGACGCCCGGCTTCAAGCGCACCCTCACGGAGTATTTCGATACGAGTAAATATTCAAATCCGGTGCTGGGGCGCTATGGAAATACGAACAAGAGTCCGGAGCGCACGCCCTACATCGAGAACCTCGACGCGAACCTCGGCAAGACGACGCACATCACGGAGTCGACTTCGCTGCTGATTCGCGCCGACGTCTTTAACTTCGGGGGTAACTGGCATTCGCCGAGTGCCGGCTGCTCAGGGTGCATTTTCCCGAGTGCGAATGTGGGAAATTCGAATTTCGGATCGATCATTCCGGGCGGAGACGCACCGTATGGCAACATCTCCCTTTGGAGTCCGCGCGTTCTGCAATTAACCGGGCAGATCACCTTCTAGCGCGGGTCAATCCGGTTTCAGGCTGCGGCTGCTACGCTCGAAAGGGAGCGGGCAGCCGCAACGTGCGAAAGACAGGTCCCGCATTTCCCGGAATGGTGTACGACAGCCAATCATGGTCCTTGAAATCTGTACAGACTCGGTAGAATCGGCGATCGCGGCTCAGCGCGGCGGTGCACAGCGGGTGGAACTCTGCAGCGATCTGCTGGAGGGCGGTGTTACTCCCTCAGCTGGATTGATTGCTTTGGTGAGGGAACGGGTCGGCATCGATCTGTTTGTGATGATCCGTCCTCGCGGTGGCGACTTCTGCTACAGCGAGCTTGAATTTGAGGCGATGCGGAAGGACATCGAGCAGGCTCGCGACATGGGAGCGGATGGAGTTATTTTTGGCATCCTGGATGAGCATGCGCGGGTGGACGTACGGCGGAGCCGGTGCCTGGTCGAACTTGCCCATCCACTGCCGGTGACGTTTCATCGCGCCATCGACATGACGCCGGACCTCGAGACGGCGCTCGAAGATGTGATCGCCACCGGCGCCCGACGGGTTCTGACATCGGGTGGGGCAGCGAAAGTGACCGATGGTGTTGCCGCCGTGGCTCGCATGGTAAAGGCTGCAGGCGACCGGATCCGCGTGATGGCCGGCGGAGGGATCACGGCCGAGACGATTCTTAGCGTGGCTGAGACGACGGGTGCAACGGAGTTCCACGCGAGCCTTCGCACCGCGCGGCCCAGTCCGGTGGAGTTTCGCCGCCGGGATGTCCAGATGGGGGAGATTCGCGACCGCGAGTACGTGCGCTATGTGGTGGAGGAGGACAACGTTCGTTCCCTGGCCCAGGCGCTGCAGCGGGTGCTCGAGGAAAGAGCGGCCGCCGGCCCGCGATGACAGCTTCCTCAAAGCAGAGCAATCCGTGTACCATGCCGGGTTCAGCGATAATTGTTCGGCAAACCCATGTCTCTGAAGACTGAGCAAAGGGCAAAGAAGATCCTGCAGGTTCTGCTGCAGCACGGCAACGCTTCGGTAGACGAACTGGTGGACTTTCTCGGCGCATCGGCGCCCAGTATCCGCCGCGATCTCGCTCGACTCGAGGAGCGCAATCTGGTGCACCGCACCCACGGCGGGGCGCGGCTGGCCGGGCAGATGCAGTATGAGCCTTTCCGCTTCGACTCGTCCTTTCATGTGCGCGAATCGCGCTTCACGGACGAGAAGCGCCGCATCGGGATGGCGGCGGCGGAAATGATTCGCGAGCACGATACGGTCGGGTTCACAGCCGGCACTACGCCGACTCAGGTGGCGCGTTGTATCCGGCACAGGAACTCGATCAACATCATTACCAATGCTGTGAACATTGCGATGGAGCTGAGCAATCAGCCTGCGCTGAACGTAACGCTGACGGGAGGAACGATGCGCTGGGCCGGTGCGTTTTCGCTCACCGGACCCACGGCCATCGAGATGCTGAATGGCGTCTTCATGGACAAAACTTTTATCGGCGCCTGCGGGGTCGATCCGCAACGAGGGGTAACCACCATTGAGCCGGATGAAGCGGCGGTGTTTCGCGCGATGGTGCGCCAGGCGAAGCAGGTGATTGTGGTAGCCGACTCGAGCAAGATTGGCATGGTGAGCCCGGCGCTGATCTGCGCGGTCAAAGAGATTGACGTCCTGGTCACAGACTCGGGAATCAGCGCCGATGCGCGCGATATTTTCCGAGCCAACGATATTGAGGTGTGCGCGGTATGAATTTCGTGAAGTCCCTGTTCTGGTTGATTCTTGTTGCTTATCTGCCTTCGGCTTTCGCTGCCAATCATCCTGTTGCGCTGTTCTATATGACAGACAGCCCCAACTCGATTCGGGACTTTTTCGCGCACTCTTCGCAGATCGATCTGCTGGTGCCGACGTGGTACCAGGTGGATGAAAACGGTCTGGTGACGGGGGCGCCCGAGCCCGCCGTACTGGCCCAGGCACAGAGCGAGAAGCTGCCGGTGATGCCGATTGTCGCGCTCTTCAATAAGCGGAGCTTTCATCTGCTCGCCACCAGCAGCACGGCGCAGGCGCAGTTGAACGCTGCGCTGATTCGTGAATGCAAACTGCATGGCTATGTTGGAATTCAGTTTGACCTCGAGAATGTCGAGTGGACGGACCGCGACGCGCTCTCCGCTATGGTGGCAACGACGGCGGCGGAGTTGCATAGGGCCGGATTGCAGCTGACCATCGCGACGGTGCCGAATGCGCCGGGCTATCCGGGAAGCGGCGGATTTGCGAAGTGGATCTACACCGACTGGCGCGGCGCCTATGACCTCGCGGCTATAGCGAAAGTGGTCGACCTGGTTTGCCTGATGACCTACGACCAGAACACGCGGTGGACGACGCCTGGACCGGTGGCGGGGTGGCAGTGGACCGTAGACAACCTGAAATACGCGCTGCAGTTTGTCCCGAAGGAAAAGCTTTCGCTCGGCATCCCGCTCTACGGCTATCACTGGTACACGGGCGCGCCGACGATCACGCCGCCGGCGCACGAAGGCGAATTGCCGACGGAGAAGCCAAATCCGACGGCGGACTACATCAGCACCGCGGATGCGCTGCAGCTGGCGCACGACTGGAACGGAAAGGTTCAGTGGGACGACGAGGATCACTCGGCGTGGTTCTATTTCTATCGCGACCAGATGCGCGAATGGATTTTCTTTACCGACCCGCACACCTTCAGGGACCGCTACGAACTGATGCAGCAGAATGGACTCCAGGGTTTTTGCTCGTGGGTGCTGGGTGAGGAAGACCCGGCCATCTGGACGATTCTGCCCAAGCGGGGGCAGTAGCGGAAGGGCCTTCATTCGCGCGGGAAACTTCATTTTTTAAACGGGGGCTCGAACGCGTGCAGTATTTCCTCGGCGTGGATGCCGGCGGCACGAAAACGGAATATGTGCTGGGCGATGAGAGCCGTGAGCTGGCGCGCACCAGCGGCGGCACGATCAAACGAATGAAGGTGGACGCCGAGACGGCCGAGAATAACCTGGTCAAGGGCCTGCGGCAGATCGAACAGGCGACGAACATCTCGCTGCAGGACGTCACCTGTTCCTGCGTCGGGACGGCTGGCGAGACGGTTCCGCTGGTGGTGAACTGGCTGCGGGAGGCGTTTGCGAGGAATGTTGGCGGCGAGTTGCTGATCCTCGGTGACGTGGAAATCGCCCACGACTCGGTGTTTTGGGGCAAACGCGGTGTGCTGGTGCTGGCGGGGACAGGATCAAACGTCGCGGGCCGCGCAGCCACTGGCAAAATCATCACGGCTGGCGGATGGGGACCAGCGCTTGCGGATCAGGGGTCGGGTCATTTTCTGGGACTCGAAGCCCTGCGTCGCGGATTTCTCGCCATCGATCAGCGGCGGCCGACGCGCTTGCTGGAGATGGCGCGGAGTTTCTGGAATCTGGAGTCGGTCGGCGATCTGGTCGAATTCGCCAATGCCAATCCCGCGCCGGAGTTTTCGCGGCTCGCTCCACTGGTAGTGGCCGCTGCGGAACAAGGGGATGCCGTTGCGCAGGAAGTGCTGGAGCAAGGTGGGGCCGATCTGGCAATGCTCGCAGGTCTGGCGATCGAACATATCCGCAGTCTCGAAGCCGGGTCGGATTCACCGTTCCTGACGCCGGCGGTCGCGATTGCCAGCACCATCCTGGAGAGAGCGGCTCCGGTGCGGGCCGCGCTGGTGGCACATCTGCAGAAGCGCTATCCGGGAATCGTGGTTCTGGACGCTCCCGCCGATGCACTGGCAGGTGCGCTGTGGCGGGCTCGCCGGCCTGGCCATTTTTCGGCGACCACGGATTGACGGGTGGACATTCCGCGCACAACATCGGACGATGGGCAGGTGAGAAAATCCCTGGGCGATCTCCGCTTTTTCGCAGTCCTGCTTTGCCTCTCGTCCGCGCTGACGGTTAACGCCGCAGCAGCGACGCGGCCTGCGCTGATTCCGCAGCCGCGCGAATTCACCGCGCGGGACAACGTTTCTCTCTCCGATGGGGTTCGCGTTGTCGTTCCCGGCGCCGACGCGGAAGACCGGTTTCACGGCCGAGGAACTGAAAACCGAACTGAAGGCCCGGGGCATCAGGCTGCGCGAGACGGCGACGGCAGTCCGCGTCTACCTGTTGCGCGACGAGACTCCACTCGCGCGCCGAGTGCTGCAGCGCGAGGGTCTGAGCTTCGATGATGCGATGGGGCCCGAAGGCTACGTTTTGGTCACGGGCAGGCACGAGGGTTTCGTCATTGGCCGCACAGCTACGGGAGTCTTCTACGGGGCGCAGACGCTGAAGCAGTTGTTGCGGGGCGGAAAGAGTGAGCCGGTGCTTACTGGCGCGCTGATCCGTGACTGGCCGGCGATGCGCTGGCGGGGGGTGCACGATGATTTGTCGCGTGGTCCGGTGCCGACGCTCGAATTCCAGAAGAAGCAGATTCGCACCTTCGCTGCCTACAAGCTCAACGTCTACTCGCCTTACTTCGAGAACACCATGCAGTACGCGTCGAATCCCCTGCCGGCTTTGCCGGGCGGCTCTCTCTCTGCCGACGACGCGAGGGCGCTGGTAGAGTACGCCGCGAAGTATCACGTTACGATCATTCCGGAACAGGAAGCCTTTGGCCATCTGCACAAGGTGCTCACGTGGCAGCAGTACGCGGCGCTGGCGGAGATTCCCAACGGTGCGGTGCTGGCGCCCGGGCAGGCGGGCTCGATGGAGCTCATCACGCAGTGGTTCGATGATCTGGCGAGTATCTTCCCCGGACCATTCCTGCATATCGGCGCCGACGAGACTTTCGAACTGGGCCAGGGCCAGACCGCCGCCGATGTGAAGCAGCGCGGGCTCAGCGCGGTCTACATCGATTTCCTCTCGGGCATTCACCAGGCGCTCGCCCCGCTGCATCGCCGGTTGCTGTTCTGGGGAGATATCGCGATGAAGAGCCCGGAGCTGGTGCCAAAGCTGCCCCATGACATGATCGCGGTTGCCTGGGAGTATGACCCGCATCCGGAAGGCTTCCATCGCTGGCTGGATCCCTACACACAGGCCGGCATGGAGACCTGGGTTGCGCCCGGCGTGAATAACTGGAATCGGGTATGGCCCGATTTCGATATGGCGCTGCACAATATTCAGGGATTCGTGGCGGACGGCCAGCGCGCGGGCAGCACGGGGATGCTGAACACGATCTGGAATGACGATGGCGAAGGGCTCTTCCTCGAAGATTGGTACGCCGTCCTGTTTGGCGCGGCTGCCGCGTGGCAGCCGGGCAGCGCCGACATTGCGCAGTTCCAGCAGGATTACGGCGTCGTGTTCCACGGCGATGCCACCGGAGACATTAGTCAGGCGCAGGAGGCTCTGATCGCCGCTCACCAGGCGCTGGGGCGAGCGGGCCTGAGCGATGCACGCGACGCGGATTTCTGGATGGATCCATGGAGCGCCGAAGGGCAGCAGGTCGCGGCAAAAATTCGTCCGGTGACTGGAGAAGTTCGCCTCGACGCCGAGCGGGCACTGACGCTGATTGCGCAGGCCAGGGCAGCGGCTCCGCTACGGGAGACCGAGGCGCTGGATGCGATGGACCTGGGTGCGCGGCGCATCGACTTTCTGGCGTTCAAATTTCAGATTGCCGACCAGGTGGCCGATGCATACCGGCGCTTGTATGACGGCCAGAAGACTCCCGACATCGCCGCGCACGAGTCGCGCGATTTGTGGAATCTTTCCGGCGTGAATGGCCTGTGCGAGGATCTGCGCGACGGATACAGTTATTTGGGCTCGCGCTTCAGCGACGTTTGGCTGATGGAAAATCGCCCATTCTGGCTGAATATTGTCAGCGCTCGGTACGCTGCTGCCGCGCAGCTTTGGGTTGAGCGCAGCGCTAAGATTGCCGCCGCGCGCGACCAGTGGAACCAGCATCACACCGTTCCTTCGCCGAATGACATAGGCATCCCGACTGCCGACACCCCTCAGACCCAGTGATGCCAGCGCCTACGCATCCTTCGCACCTCGGCCCTGTCGACCTTGTGCTGGTGGCGGTGTATTTGGCCGGCATCACTCTGTTCGGGCTGCGATTTCGTAAATCGCGCCAGAGCTCGCTGCGTTCTTATTTCCTTGCCGATCGCGATTTGCCGTGGTGGGCGATTGCGCTTTCGATCGTTGCGGCCGAAACAAGCACGCTGACGATCATCAGCATTCCCGGTCTGGCCTTCACCGGCGACTTCGGCTTCCTGCAGATTGTTCTTGGCTATCTGATCGGACGCGTTGTGATCTGCATTCTGTTTCTGCCCCGTTATTTTCGCGGCGAGTTGCTGACTGCCTATCAACTCATCGGCCAGCGCTTTGGACCGCGGCTGCATCGTTTCACCGCTGCGCTGTTCCTGGTGATGCGAGCGGCAGCAGAAGGCGTGCGAGTGTTTGCCGTGGCGATTGTCGTCGGCGTCGCCATTGGAACCGGCGATGTGGCCTCCATTGCGATTCTTTCTGCGCTCACGCTGCTCTATACCTTCGAGGGCGGTATGACCGCGGTGATCTGGACTGACGTGGTGCAGATGTTTCTTTACGTGGGCGGATCGTTGGTGGCGCTGGCGACCGTGTGCCACCGCATTCCTGGTGGTTGGAGCGCGCTAATTGCCGGCGCGTCAGCTGCGCACAAACTCACCGTGTTCCACTTTTCGTGGTCGCTGGCGCAGACCTACACCTTCCAGGCCGGCGTTCTCGGCGGTTGTTTCCTGACGATGGCCAGTCACGGCACCGACCAGCTGATGGTCCAGCGGCTGCTGGCGGCGAAGAATCTGCGCGAGTCGCGCACTGCGCTGCTGGCGAGCGGTGGGGTGATCTTTTTTCAGTTCACCCTCTTTCTGCTGATTGGCGCCGGGCTCTTCGTTTATTACAAGAGTATGGGGGTGACGCCGCAACTCGGAGCGGATCGTTTGTTTCCTGCGTTCATCGTGCAGCAGATGCCCACCGGCGTTTCTGGGCTGATGATCGCAGCGGTGCTGGCTGCGGCTATGTCGAACCTGAGCGCGGCGCTCAACTCTCTGGCCTCGACCTCTGTGGTTGATTTTTATCTGCCGCGCTACCCCGACCTTTCGGATCGGCTGCGCACGCGGCTCTCGCGACTGATGACGGTTGCGTGGGCGGCCGTTTTGTTCGCGCTGGCGATGTTTTCGCGCGGCGGTGGACATGTCGTGGAGATTGGGTTGTCCATCGCATCGGTTCTGTGGGGCGCAATGCTCGGCGTCTTTCTGCTGGGCACGCTGAGCCGCCGGGCGGATGAGCGCGGAACGATCTTCGGCATGGTAGCGGGAGTGGTGGTGAATCTGCTGCTGTGGCTGCAGCCGCGTGCGCTGGCGATTCCTTTCGATGGGCGCATGCTCATTCTGCCTAAGATCGCCTGGACCTGGTGGGTGCTGATTGGATCGATGGTGACGTGCGTTGTGGGATATACGGCCAGTGTGCTGTTTCCTGAAGGAGCACCAAAATCAGAAGAGGTTGTGGAGTCATGAAGCGTGCTTTCTGCACGGCTGCTGTCTTGCTGCTGATTTCTGCTGGTGTCTGCGGCTCTGCTCGTGCGCAGAACTTTGCCACCATCGATACGATCGCCAACGATGCGGTCGCCGATCACCGGCTGCCTGGAGCCGTGGTCATTGTTGGACACGACGGCCATGTTGTTTTTCGCCGCGCTTACGGGATGCGCTCGCTCGAACCGGCGCAGGAGCCGATGACGGTCGACACCATCTTTGACATGGCGTCACTGACCAAGCCGCTGGCGACCGCGGTTGCGGTGATGCAGCTTTACGAACAGGGAAAAATCGGGCTCAACGATGCTGTGGCAAAGTATCTGCCTGAGTTTGGAGCGAACGGCAAGCAGGACATCACGATTCGGCAGCTGCTGACGCACTATTCCGGTTTGCCGCCGGATTTGCCGCTGGAAGATCCGTGGAGCGGCAAGGAGGAAGGCTTTCGGCGTGCATTTGCCATTGCTCCGGCGCGTCCGGCCGGCGAGCAGTTTGTTTACAGCGATATCAACTTCATTGTTCTCGGCGCGCTGGTGGAGAAGCTGAGCGGTATGACGCTCGACGAATACACGCGGCGCTTCATCATGGAACCGCTGGGCCTCGATCACACTCGGTTCCTTCCGCCTGCCGAGTGGATTCCGCGGATCGCGCCGACCGAATGGGAACACGATCCCATCTCTTCCGGTGTCCACGAATCGCATACGTTTCCGGGCGACACGATGCTGCGGGGCCGGGTGCACGATCCGACCTCGCGGCGCATGGGCGGAGTTGCCGGGCATGCAGGCTTGTTCTCGTGCGGCGACGATTTGGCGATCTATGCGCAGAATCTGCTCGATCGGCTGGCCGGACGACCGAGCAAGTTTCCTTTGTCGCGGATCGTGTTGCAGAAGATGGTGGCGCCCGAACAGCCGGCTACCGGAACGGCGCTGCGCGGATTCGGGTGGGACATCGATTCGCCATACTCGAGCAATCGTGGCTCGCTGTTCCCGGTTGGTTCGTTCGGCCACACCGGATTTACAGGGACGTCGATGTGGATCGATCCAGTGAGTGACAGCTACGTGATTGTGCTGGCTAATTCGGTTCATCCCAACGGACCGAAGAGCATCACGGCGCTGCGCGGAAGGATTGCCGATGCGGCCGCGGTTGCGATCGGCATTCACGCTGACGGCGGCTCGCTGGCCGCGCACATTACTGGATACAACGAGTCGCTGAGCGGGATGCGCCGCTGGCCGGCGCGGAGCGGCGAGGTGAAAACCGGAATCGACGTGCTGGAGAGCGACCACTTCGAAGAGCTGGCTGCGCTGGCTCGACGGCATGGCGGCAAGCTGCGGATGGGGCTGCTGACGAATCCAACCGGCGTCGATGCTGGTGGCCGGCGAACGATCGATGTGCTGCTGCACGATGCGGAGCAAGCTGTGTCTGGATTGACGCTCGACACGCTGTTTAGTCCCGAACATGGCATTAGCGGCGAGCTGGATCAGGCGAACATTGCGAGCTCAACCGATGCGGCGAGCGGTTTGCCGGTGGTCAGCCTGTATGGTTCGAAAGATTCGGATCGCAGGCCTTCGCTGGATTCGCTGCGCAAGCTGGACGCGGTGGTGATTGATTTGCAGGATGCGGGTGTGCGTTTCTATACGTATGAAGCAGTGCTGCGGTACTTTCTGGAAGCGGCAGCGCAAACGGGAACGGAAATTGTGGTGCTTGACCGGCCGGACCCGATTAATGGCTCGTTCGTGCAGGGGCCGCTTTCCGATCCCGGATCGGAGAGCTACGTAAACTCGATTTCGATTCCGGTTCGCCATGGCATGACCCTGGGCGAGCTGGCCCGGTTCGATAAGAAACAGTTACAGTTACAAACTCCGCTGACCGTGATCGCCATGCAGGGCTGGCAGCGGGGCGATTGGTACGACTCGACCGGACTTAGCTGGGTGAATCCATCGCCCAACCTGCGCGAGCTGGAAGCAGCTACGCTGTATCCCGGGGTCGGCCTGGTGGAGACGACCAACATCTCGGTGGGGCGTGGAACCGATACGCCGTTTGAGGTGCTGGGTGCACCGTGGATCGACGCGCGCCAGCTGGCGCAGTATCTGAATCGGCGGCAGCTGCCGGCGGTGCGGTTTGTGCCGATCGATTTCACGCCGCAGAAGCCCTATCCCTACGCGGGAGAAATCTGCCATGGTGTACGGATCCTGGTGCTGGAGCGGAACATTCTGGATGCTCCTGAGCTGGGAGTGGAGCTGGCTTCGGGGATCCATCATCTTTATCCAGACCGGTTCCAGTTGGAGAAGATGAATACGCTGCTGGCGAACCACTCGGTGCTGGAGGCGCTTGAAGCCGGGCGCGATCCGCAGCGAATTGCGGAGGATTGGCAGGCGGCGCTGGATGCGTTTTCGCAGTTGCGCGCGAAGGCGCTTTTGTATCCGGCCGGAGATCGGTGACCCCCAAATCTCGCCCCCAGACTGGGAGAGAGAATTTGGGTAGCTGTGAGCCGGTGGCCGGCAGGCAATTGGCAACAGTCGATGACTGGTCGCAGGATCAGGGTGGTCGAGGTTCTAGTCCGTAAAGAGATTGGTGTTGATGAATTGGTTGCGGAATTTCCCCTGGGGGTCGTAGTGCGACACGAGGGATTTGAAGTCGGGGAGGCGCGGGTAGAGAGCGTCGATGCGGTCGGGCGGAATGGTGAAGAGCTTGCCCCAGTGCGGGCGTGGGCTGAACGGGCGCAGCTTCGCTTCGATCTGCGGAAGGATGGTCTGGACGGCGGGCCACTCCGGTTTCCAGGTGAAATGGATGGCGAGCGAGCGGCGGCGGTACGCGGTGCTCATCCACAGCTCGTCGGCCGCGATGGTGCGTAGCTCAGTCACAAACAGGTGCGGGGTGATCTGGTCGCCAAGGGTTTCGACGGCGCGGATGGCTGGGTAGGCGTGCTCGAAGGGGACGAGGTATTCGGTCTGGAGTTCCTGGCCGCTGGAGGGAGTGAAGTTCATTTTGAAATGCGGCAGGCGCTCGTACCAGGGGCCCGGGACGCCCATTTGTTCCGTGCAGGCTTCGGCGGAGTGGCCGGTGATGAGGTGCATGTTTTCCGTTGCGGGATGGGCGGAGTAGAAGTTGGGGCCCAGGGTGGAAGCGGTATAAGTGTCGCCAACGCGACGCTTGATCCAGACCTGGGTGGCCCGGGACCTTTGCCAGTCGGTAAAGAGGGAGACGGAATAGCCGCTCAGGAAGATAGCTTCGAGCTTGTGCTCGAGCTGGTCGAAGGGGAGATCGAGATAGACGGTTTGCGCGACTTGGTAAGTGGGTTGTAGGTCGAGGGTAACTCGGGTAAGGATTCCGAGCGCGCCGAGGTGGACGGCGGCGCCCAGGAAGTACGGGTCGGAGCGGGTGAGACGGACGGGATTTGCCTGGGCATCGATGAATTCGATGGCGGAGGCTTGGGTGGCGAGGTTGCCGTTGCGGACGCCGGAGCCGTGGGTGGCGGTGGCGATGGCTCCCGCGACGGAGATGTGAGGGAGCGAGGCGAGATTGTGGAGGGCGAAACCGCGGGCATCGATGACGGGAGCGAGATCACCATAGCGAATGCCGGCGCCGACGGTGGCGGTGCGAGCGGCGGAGTCGATGTCGATGGAGCGGAAGGCGTGGAGGGAGAGCTGAGTCTCGGGATCGTCGGCAATGGAGTTGAAGGAGTGGCGAGAGCCGAGGGCGCGGATGTGGTGGTTGGTGCGGATGGCGGCCTGGACGTCTTCGGGCGTGGAAGCTTCGATGAGGTTCTTCGCAGTGTAGGTGTAATTGCCGGACCAGTTGGTGCGGGGCACGGACTGGGCGTGGGCGGAGGGGAGCATCCGCGACAGGATACCGGAGGCGAGGGCAGCGGCAGAGGATTGGAGGAAGTGGCGTTTGTTCATGACGGGGCTCAGGGTGGTGCGGTTGCTGGTCAAGTGTATAGATCGCTGGGGAGGGCGGTGGCAAGGGGAGCCGAGCTGGTAGCCGGTAGCTAGTAGCTGGTAGCCGGGAGGTGGGAGCCATCTCAACTGTGATCTGTTCTGGTCTTGCTGTTTTGGAGTAGGGTGGTCGGTGGTTTGGCGGGGTTCGGGGGCGAGCGATGGCAACGGTGGCGGCGGGCGCGGGAAAAACGAATAGCGGGACAGAGTTCCGCAAGCCGGAGAAGAGCTTCTGGCAAATCTGGAATATGAGCTTCGGTTTTTTCGGGATCCAGTTTGGGTGGGGGCTGCAGATGGCGAATATGAGCGCCATCTATGAATATCTGGGGGCGCGGGCGGATCAGATTCCGATCCTGTGGCTGGCGGCACCGTTAACGGGATTGCTGATCCAGCCGCTGATTGGTCATGCGAGCGACCGGACGTGGGGGCGACTGGGACGGCGGCGCCCGTATTTCCTGACCGGCGCGATTCTGAGCTCGCTGATGCTGTTGTTGATGCCGAACTGTGCGGCGCTTTGGATGGCGGCGGGGATGCTGTGGATTCTGGACGCGTCGATCAATGTGAGCATGGAGCCGTTCAGGGCGTTTGTGGCGGACATTTTGCCGGAGGGACAGCGGACGGCGGGGTTCGCGATGCAGAGCCTGTTCATTGGATTAGGCGCGGTGGTGGCGTCAGCCCTGCCGTGGCTGCTGACGAATATGTTCCACATGCAGCAGGCGGTGGGCGATGTGCGCGTGGTGCCGACGACGGTACGGATTTCGTTTTACATCGGCGCGGCGGTGTTTATGGGCGCGGTGCTGTGGACGATTGTGACGACGAAGGAGTATCCGCCGCAGGATCTGGAGGCGTTTCGGAAGGCGAAGGCGGAGAAGTCGGGCCTGGGCGCGAACACGCGGGAGATTCTGCGGGCGGTGCGGGAGATGCCGGTGACGATGCGGCGGCTGGGGCCGGTGCAGCTGTTCACGTGGCTGGGGCTGTTCTGCATGTGGCTGTATTTTCCGGTCGCGGTAGCGCACAACGTATTTGGGGCGAGCGATGCGCAATCGCCGCTCTACAAGGCGGGCGTGGAGTGGGGAGGGATTTGCTTCGCGCTGTATTCGGCGGTGTGCTTCGGGTTCTCGTTTGCGCTGGCGCCGATGGCGAAGAAGCTGGGGCGGCGGACCACGCATACGATTTGCCTGGTGTGCGGGGCGGTGGGGCTGATGTCGGTGGCGGTGATCCACGATAAATATTGGCTGCTGCTGACCATGGTGGGTGTGGGGATTGCGTGGGCGAGCACGCTGTCGATGCCGTACGCGATTCTGGCGGCGAGTTTGCCGCCGGAGCGGACGGGCGTCTACATGGGGATTTTCAACTTCTTTATCGTGACGCCGGAGATTCTGGCTTCGTTGTTCTTTGGGTGGATCATGATTCACCTGCTGGGAAACAACCGGATTTACGCGGTGATTGCGGGAGGGGTTTTCCTGCTGCTGGCGGCGGGGATGATGCAAAGGGTGCGGGATCCGCGGACGCTGAGCGTGGAGGATGTGTGAGCTGGAGCGCGAGGCGCACCAGCAGCTAAAAAGCGGACAGCTGAGAAGCGGTTATAGCTGAGGAGCGGACAGCTGAGGAGCGGTCGGCGGAAGGCTGTCAGCTCGGAGAACGACTGCCGGCCCAGGCGAGTGGGTTAACCTCGTAGTTATCGGTCCGGGTGCATGATCAGGTCGAGTGTAGGCAGTCGAGGTTCGGCTGGTTTCCGCACAAATCCCAAAACCCAAAGCGAAACGGGCGACAGAGGTGGCATGGCGAGAAGGCTTAAGCCGAAATCGGAAGCGGGGCGGAGTGTGCGCGGTGAGCGCTGGCGGAGAAGAACGCAGGCGTGGCCTGCAGTAACGGCGCTGTTGCTGCTGGGTCTGGTTGGGCTCAGCGACGCAGGGGTTGCGCAATCAGGAGTGCCGCCAGCACCTCTTCCAGGATTAAAGGCGCAGGACGGGGCGATTCTCGGGCATCTGAACGCGGTGATCCAGTTTTTCCGCATGGTGAACGAGCCGGTGCAGAAGGCGGGCGAGCCGAGCGATGTGGTGTATCGGGAACAGGCTATTGCGCAGGCGGCACAGATTGGGCAGCTGGCGTTTGAGTCAGCGAAGGCCGAGGCGGCGCTGATTGCGGGCGGGGACGGTACGAGCGCAGGCGGCGATGAGCAGCAGCGAATCCAGGCGGCCATCGCGGCGAACCAGCAGCGGATCCAGGATCTTGAGGAGCAGGAGAAGACGCTGGACCGGCAGATTGCCGAGGCAAGCGGTGGAGCTGCGGCACGGCTGCAGCAGGAAAAAAACCAGGTGCATGCTGCGCTGGACCTGGCGCACGCGATTGAGGGGGCGCTGCACCGGATCGCAGAGACGTCGGTAGCGCGGGGCGGGACGGGGCTGACGGCGGACGTGGGGCAGCTGGAGCAATCGCTGCCGGAACTAAAAGGGAACAACAAGACGAGCCCACCGTTGATGACGACGATCGATTCTGCGCTCTCATCGGGCGTGACGACACAGAGCATGGTGCTGCTGCATCTGGTGGAGACTCTGCACGCGCTGCGGATGACGCTGGCGGCCAACGATGGGTTGAAGGCGCAGGCGACACAAGTGCGCGCGCCGATGCTGACGATTGTGCGGGGACTGGTGCAACAGGGGCAGCAGCTTTCCCAGCAGGCGGCGGCAGCGCTGCCGGCGAAGGCAGGCAGGGGGCGGGCGACGCAGGCCGGGAATGGCAGCAACGGAGCGGGGAACTCATCGGGGCCGGCGACGGAGGACCTGCAATCGATCACAAAACAGTTCAGGGCGCTGTCAGCGGCGACGGTTCCGCTGAGCGAGGAGACGATCGTACTGGACCAGAGCCACGCGAACCTGACGGCGTGGCAGGCTTCGGTGCGGCAGGAATACGGCGCCATTTTGCACTCGCTGCTGTTACGAATTCTGGTGATCGTGATTGCACTGCTGGTGATTATCGGGGCAGGCGAGGCGTGGACGCGGGCGACGAATCGGTACATCCGCGATTTGAGGCGGCGGCGGCAACTGCTGATTGTGCGGCGGGTGTTGGTGGGATTTCTGTCGGCGATGGTGCTGCTGTTTGGGTTTGTGACGCGATTCGATTCGCTGGCCACCTTCGCGGGGTTCATCACGGCGGGGATTGCGGTAGGGTTGCAGACAATCCTGCTGTCAGTGGCGGCGTATTTCTTCATCATCGGGCGGTTTGGAATTCGGGTGGGAGATCGCATCACGGTTGCGTCGGTGACCGGGGACGTGATTGAGGTGGGGTTAGTGCGTTTTTATCTGATGGAACTGGCGGGAAGCGGAACGGCGCTGAATCCGACGGGGCGGGTGGCGGTGTTTTCAAATGCGGTGCTGTTTCAGGCGGGGACGCCGCTGTACAAGCAACTGCCGGGGACAGGCTATGCGTGGCATGAGCTGACGGTGAAGCTGGCCGATGGCGCGGACTATAAGGCGGTGTGCGAGGCGATCGTGAAAGAGATGCAGGCGGTCTACGAGGGATATCGGTCGGCGATCGAGCGGCAGCACGAGGCGGTGCAGCAATGGATGCAGGCGATGGTGGAGGCTCCGGCGATTGAATCGAGGCTGCAGTTCACGGGTGGGGCGTTTCAGATGTGGGCGCGGTTTCCGGTGGAGATTCGCGAGGCAGCGGAGACCGATGAGAAGATCACCGAGGCGCTGGTGCGGCTGATGGCGGAGAATCCGGCGGTGAAGGCCGCGGTTGCGGGGACGCCGTCGATTCAGCCGTCGGTGAGAGGGTAAAAACGAGCGGGATCGGATTTCCCGGCGAAAGGCGACGCTAGAGCTGGAGGCCGAAGCGTGTGTGGAATTCGCGGCGGCCGAGCCGAGTGACCGCCAGGGCGCGGCTATCAAGCTCGCGGGCGACCCATTCGCGAGACAAGACAAGGTTGAGGAGGGCGGCGCCGAGCGCGCCACCGACGTGGGGGCGGCGCTCGCTCCAGTCCAGACAGGCATAGGCGAAGCGGCGGCGCCGGGTGCGGGCGGATTCGAGGTCGAGGCCGAGCGCGGCGAGGGTACGAGTGCCTTCAACGGTGAGGTTGTAGGCGCCGGACCCGGATGACGGGCGGCGCTGCGGCTCGATCCAGCGCGAGCGGAGGAAGTGGTCGTGCAAAGCGACGGCGATGGCTCCGGCCATGTGGTCGTAGCAGGAACGGGCAGCGCGGAGAGGCTCGGGCGTGTGCGGGACGAAGGGCCGGGAGCGAGTGCCGGCAAGGACGCTGAGGCGCTCGAGGGCGCGGGCGACATTGGGCGATGCCAGAGAGTAATAACGATGGCGGCCCTGGGCGGCGACGCGGATGAGGTTCTCCGCTTGCAGCCGCTGGAGGTGAACGCTGGCGGTGGAAGGTGAGACTTCCGCCACGATGGCGAGCTCGGTGCCGGTGCGGGCGTGGCCATCCATGAGGGAGTAGAGCATGCGGGTGCGAGCCGGCTCGCCGATGGCGGTGGCGATGGAGGAGACCGCGGCATCGGTGCTCGCGGAGACGGCAACTCGGCTGACATTCATAGTTTTATCCTGGACGAAGTATGGCTGTGCGGCAAGCGGCATGCTTATGGCATGAGCGGACCCAGGTTGACGCGCAGGGCAGCGATGGCTGGCATGGCGGCGGCAGGCGCTTCTGCGGCTGCCGGCCTTCGAGCGGCTATGGCGCGGGCTTCGATACGGGCTCACAATCCTGCAGGAAAAGAGGGAACGATGAGGATCACTTGCTTCATCCGGTACCAGATCGATCCGTTTCAGAAAGATGGGTTCAGGGAGTATGCGGAGAACTGGGGGCGGATTATTCCGCGGTGTGGAGGGCAGCTGCTGGGCTACTTTCTGCCGCACGAGGGGACGAACGACGTGGCGTGGGGGCTGATCGCTTTTGAGAGCCTGGCGGCCTACGAGGCGTATCGCGCGCGGCTGAAAAGCGACGCGGAGGCGCGGGCAAACTTTGCCATGGCCGAGCAGAGGCGGCTGATCGTGCGCGAGGAGAGAACCTTTCTGGAGACGGTTGAGGAAACATTCTGTGTGCGGGCCGCGTTGGGGGGAGGGGGTCAATAGTCATGCTGACACAAAAGGAAAAAGGCGAGATATTTCGTTCTCTTCATCAGAGGGAGCGTGCGTTCATTATTCCCAACCCGTGGGACGCAGGGACGGCGCGGATGCTGGCGCACATGAAATTTGAGGCGCTGGCCACAACGAGTGCCGGGAATGCGTTTTCGCTGGGGCAGAAGGACGGGACGGTGGGACGCGAGGGAACGCTGGCCAACGTGGCGGCGATTGCAGCGGCGACGGAGCTGCCGGTGAGCGGAGATCTGGAGAACGGATTTGGCGACAGCCCGGAGGCGGTCGCAGAGACGATTCGTTTAGCAGCGGAGGCAGGCGCTGTGGGAGGGTCGATCGAAGATGCTACGGGTCGGCCCGACCAGGCCATTTATCCGATCGAGGAGGCGATCGAGCGGATCGAGGCGGCCGCGGAGGCAGTGCGGAATTTGCCGTTTCCGTTCACGCTGACGGCGCGGGCGGAGAACTACCTGTACGGACGAGCGGATCTGAAGGATACGATTCATCGGCTGCGGACATATCAGGAGGCGGGCGCGGATGTGTTGTATGCGCCGGGCTTGAGCAGCCGCGAGGATATTGCGGCGGTGGTGAGCTCGGTGGACCGGCCGGTGAACGTGCTGATGGGTCTCGGGGGTCTGGATCTGACGCTGAACGATCTGTCGGAGATGGGAGTGCGGCGGGTGAGTGTGGGCGGGGCAATGTGCCGGCTGGCGCTGGGAGCCTTTTTGAGCGCGGCGAAAGAGATGAAGGAAAGCGGGTCATTCGGATTTGCCAGGCGGGCGACGAACACGCAGAAAATCGTGGCGATGTTTGAGCCGGGATAGAGGAGCGGAGCAGAACCGGTGAAGAAGATCGGGATTGTTGGGGGCGTGGGATGGCGGTCGACGGTGGAGTACTATTCGGAGATTTGCCGGCGCGCGGACGCCTGGCACACGGAGAGGAAGCTGACGGGGACGCCTTCGACGCCGGAGATCGTGATCGAGTCGCTGGATCTGGCGAAAGCTTTTGCGCTGCTGGGCAACGACGAGAACGAGGAATCGTGGGGAAGATTTGACGCTTATCATCGCGGAGCGTTGTGGCGGCTGGAGACAGCGGGCGCCGACGTGGCGCTGATGGCGAGCAACACGCCGCACCACCGATTCAACGACATTGTGCGCGGAGTGGGGATTCCGGTGATTAGCATCCTGGACGCGGCGGCCGAGGAATGCCGGAACGCGGGAGCGCGTAGGGTGCTGGTTCTGGGCACGGCGCTGGCCATGCGTTCAGCGAAATTCCGGGCGGCGTTTGCGAAACATGGCATCGATCTGGTGCCACCAGTGAACGATGTGGCGCGAGCCAGGACAGTGACGCTGATTGCGGAACTGCAGCGCGGCCGAGTGAAGGGCGCTGCGGTGCGGATGGGAAAAATTGTCGCGGCCAGTTGGCGATTTCCCGGAGAGCCCGTGGTATGTCTCGCATGCACGGAGCTGCCGCTGGCGTTTCCGGGATTCACGACCCAGGCGTCGTTCAGGTACGGGGGAGTGACCTACATCAACACAACGGCAGCGCACATCGATGCTGTGCTGCAGCATGTGGGAATTCCGGCAGAAAAGCGAAGCCCGGCCCGTGGACGATCCGGGCCGGGCGGGAAAAAGGAGTTCTCAGTGGTGGGCGCCGCCACCGCCGCCGCTGGATGCGCCTCCACCGGCACTGGCGCTGGGGGCGCTGCTCACACCACCGCCTCCTCCATGGAAGCCGCCGCCACCGCCGCTCGCTGATCCGCCGCTGAAGCTGCCGCCGCCGTGGAAACCGCCGCCGCTGCTGCTGCCGGCACTGAAGGAGCCATGGCTGGCGCCTCCGGAGTAGCCGCTGGCATGAGGAGCGTTGAAGGTAGGCGGCGCGCCGAAGGAGCGGATTCCGGTCGTGGATGGGACGTAGGTAGTGCGGAAGCCGGTCTGGCCGGGGACTGAGCGCATCGCGGAGATTCCCATTTCAGGATGCGTTCGGACGAGAGCCTGGGTAAAACCTTCGCCCATGGGACCGCGCTGGAGAGGATGAATGCCGGCGTCCAAAGGCTGGATGGATTTGCCATCGAAGGCAAGGGGATGAGCCTCGGGCCGAACTCCGTTTTCATAATGGAAAGGAGCGGCAAACTGAGCGCCACGATTGACGGTGACCAGCGTGACGGGATGAGGCAGACCGGGCCGGTGGATGGGGCCGCCGTGCGGGCGTATCGGCAGACTATAGCCGGGAGGCACGTTCCAGACGGTGGAATACGGATACCATCCGGAGCCATAGAAACCGTAGCCGCAATTGCCGGGAGTCCAGAACCAGCCGGGGCCGTTGAGGTAGTCCCAGGCGCCGCAGTGATAGGGCCACCAGCCCCAGGGATAGCCGGAGATCCAGCTATAACCCATGCCGGGGTAGTAGCCCCAGGCGCCAACGCCGAAGGGATCCCAGGCGGCCGAGACGCCGGAGGGCGACCACACCTGGCCGTAGCCGGGCAGGTTATACCAGTTGCCGTAGTAGTCGAGGTCGCTCCACGCGGGATTGTCGGGATTGCCGGAACTGGCGCGGGCGGTGGTTTCGCTGGTTTCGAGGCGAGCCAGAGACTGATCGCGATCGGAGTTCCACTGATCCCAGGAATCAGCAGTAATGTTTTGCGCAACGGTGAACTCGCCGGGCTGCTGCGGATCGGTCTGGTAGGTCTGGCTGGGGTGAACGTCGACGGATAAACCCTGGCCATCCTCTATATGGACGCCGCCGTGCATGACGGCGAGCTTCGAGGGCGCAGTGTCGAGCGCGACGCGGAAAACGGCGTCCTGCGCGGGTGTGGCAATGCTTGGGCCAAAGTGGACGCTGTACTGGCCGCCGCGGTCGTTGAGCTCGTAATAGGAGAGACCGGTGAGGGCATCGATTTGGGTGACGGTGCTGCCATCGGCATTGCGGCGGAGCTCGGAGAGGCGGATGGAGCTGTCGGGAGTGACGCGGGCGACGCTGCCATCTTCAAACTCGACCTCGAGGCGGCCGTTGTCGCCGGTGACGAAGCGCATGCCCTCGACTGCGGGCATGTTGGGCATGGCCTGATCGAAAGCGACCTGATCGCCGGAGAAGACCTGGACCTGGCCTTCGACGTCGCTGATGCGTACGGCGCGAACCTGACTTTGCCCCTGGGTTTCGGGCGCGGGAGTTCTCTGTCGTGGGCGCGGCCTGCTGCGTATCTGGCGGAGGGGCTGGCGGTGTGGTGTCCTGAGCGCGCGCAGCGATCGCGGTGAGAAGCAGAGCAAAGGCAGCGGCGAAAAGGATCAGGTGAGAGTTCGTGCGGCGGGCGAAAGACCGAATCTGGAAGAAAGAGCGGCGCCTCATCACGGCACCTCCTTATGCGCATCTCCCCTGACATTGGTAAGGCGGGATACGATCGATGCCGCCGATCGAGCTGGCGAGCGTGAATCCCTGCCGCCCTGGGCCTGAAGGGAGACGCCGTGGCCCACAACCCATCTGCCCTGATAACGAGCGAGGGTGGTATTAAGTTTCGACTTATTTTCGCATGGTTTGTGGAGGGCTGGGAAAGAGACTTTTAGGGGAAAAGAGGCGGAAAGCCAGCTAGTTGTTTTTGGGGGCCATTTGGGAGGTGGCGAGGAGTGCCTGGGCGCGTTTGCGGGCACGGTCCATGACCTGCTGGTTGTCGGCAACAGCCTGGAGATTATCGGCGATGTTGGACAGGTCGGCGGCGCGGTGCTCTTTGACGGCGTCCTGGAGGTTGGCGAGTTCGGCGTCGAGGCCGAGGCGGTCGTGAAGGACCTCAAGGCTGAGGCGGCGGCCTTCTTCAATGGTGAAAGCGACGGCGTCCAGCTGGTCGGAGAGGTGCTGGAGGACGGGGTCGCCGGCCCAGACAAAGGTACAGGTGCCGCTGCCGTCGGGTCCGGAGTAGGAGAGGGTTTTATTGCCCGTGAAGGCGAGACCAGTTTGGGTGGTGGAGCAGCGAGTGGCGAAGAAATTGTGGCTGCGGGCGTAGCGGAAGAGGTCGGCGCGAAGGGAATCGTCGAGGAGGATGGGACGGTCGACGGGGGTCGGGCGGATTTCGTCGTAGCTGTCGTTCGATACCGGGGCGGAACCGGGCTGCGAGGTGTAGCGGCCGGCGCCGGTTTCGTCGATGGCGATGGTGTAGCGGGAAGGCTGCAGCTGCGGGTGCTCGAAGGTGAAAGTGATGCGGCCCGTAGTTTGCGCGGAGAGCGACGCGGCGGCGAGAAGGAGCATCGGAACTGAGGCCGAGTACCTGCGCATGACTACGCCCGAGCCTCCTGAAGGGTGAGGGTTTGTGCGTGGTGGATGTGGCAGATGGCGATGGCGAGAGCATCGGCGGCGTCGGCGGGTTCGGGCGCTGCGGGAAGCGAAAGCAGACGGGCGACCATGAACTGGACCTGGTTTTTGGCGGCGAGTCCGTAACCGGTGACGGTGGATTTGATGGTGAGAGGCGCGTATTCCGCAACGGGAAGGCCGGCCGTCGCAGCCGCAAGCAAGGCGACTCCGCGCACGTGACCGAGGCGGATGGCGGAGCGGGCGTTGACCGAGTAGAAAACTTCTTCGACGGCGACGATTTCGGGGCGGTATCGCTCGAAGAGGGAGGTCAGCTCGGCGTAGATGAGGGCGAGGCGCTCGGGGAGCTGGGCTTTTTTGGGCGGGCAGATGCCGCCCGAGTCGATGGAGACAAGGTGGGGCTGGCGGGCGCGGTCGTCCCACTCGACGATGCCGTAGCCGGTGGTTTCAGAGCCGCAGTCGATACCGCAGACGCGCATGGATTACCTCAGCAGCAGGAACGGATCGGCGTGAAATCCTGCGCCAGTGTAACGCAGGCGGTTGGGGATGAAGAGGGATTGATGGAACGGGGTTGCCGAGCAGCGTGCCGAAACCTCAGCGTATAGCTCGAGTCCACATAAGACTGGCGAGCGGATGCCCGAAGCCGGCAATGAGCGAAATCATCGTGGTCATCATTTCGGCTGAAATATTGCAAATTGGTCCGACAGGACGTGATATATCTTTTCGACTTCGGCAGGGTACTCCCACCTTCACCGGAATAGTAGACCTCCGCGTCACTCCGGCAGCTTGGCATAATGCTAAGCATTGGAGGCAGGGCCGCAGGTCTACGTAAATTGCCGAATCGATTCGTTGCTATTCCGTTTCGCGCAGCCTCGGCGATGCGCGTTGTTCGGTGTGAACACAGATGCAATTCTCATAGCCACTTCCTGCGTCCACCGCCAATGCATCGAGGGCAGCCCGCTGCTCGGCAGTTCGTGGTATCTGTCCGACACTCCGTTTCAGACCTCGGCATCATACCGTTGTGGACAAGAAGAGCCCCGACCGACCGACGGACGCAGGTGGATCTAGAACGCTACTCGTCCCGCGAGCGAAATCCAGTTGTCCGGCCTGATAGCTTCAGGAAGGCTGTCAATGGGTTCGGTTTGAAACTGTTGGCTTTGATTTTTCGGCACTTCGTTTCAGTTCCAACCCGCCAGTAAGCGTTTGAGACGGAGTTCGTAACGCGCTGCTACGTCCTTCTGACGGCTTGTTCATAGAGATATCGCGTTGTTCGTCGGATACAAGATGTTTGTGGACGAACGCGGCACCCAGGGCGCGAAAATTGCGATGACAGAGCAAGCAACACAGCAATGAGACCGGCCCAGATGACGAGCAGTTTCGGAATGATCCGAACGCTCTCGTCGCGGCCCGCGCTGTTATTCTGTCCATGTTCAGGAATGTTGGGCCCGAAGAAGGAAGGACTTCCTGCCTGACACTTCCTGACGTAACTTTCTGGCGTAGTTCTTTTGCGAATGTGTAGCCTAGGGGATTGCTGGCATCGGGAGAAAACTGACGCGCAGGAACGGATCGCCCTTATTGATCTCGCAAATTTCGCGTCCGAAATTGATCAGCATACTGGCAATGGGGCTTGAAAGCAGATATAAACGATGCCGCTGCCTGATTGCCAGCACTTCTTGTGTGCACAGCTGGTTTTTCAGAAGAACGTGTCCAGTGACTGTTTCGGGAAACCTTCAGGAGCTCCTTTGAAATCACGTGGGACCATGCCACGGGGCTGGAGCGGGAATTTGGAGCCCTCCGGCATTATGCCGCCCGACGGAACGACTCCCTCAATCGACAAGTCGTATGTAGATGCCCGATAAAGGTCTTCCTGCATCCTCGACTAAGCCTAGTCTCTTTGATTTCCTCGCCACCAGAAGGCTCAGACTTTGATCGGCTCATATTCGGTGTCTTTCACCTTCAGGTTCGTGGATTTTACGCTCATGAACGAGAACAACGTCGCTAACCGATGTCTGGGCAGAATTTCCCGAATTGTGAGCCTGCCGAAGGCGATTGTGGTTACCGTGGAGACGCCTTCGAGCGGGCGAGCTGGCGGTGGCGTAGAGCTTGCGCGGCATGCGGCCGGCGAGGTAGGCCTGGCGGCCGGCGAGGACGGCGTGCTGCATGGCTTCGGCCATGAGGACTGGGTTTGGCGGCGGCGGCGATGCCGGTGTTCATGAGGACGCCGTCGGCGCCGAGTTCCATGGCGATGGCGGCGTCGGAGGCGGTGCCCACGCCGGCGTCCACGATCAGCGGGACGTCGGTGAGCATCTCGCGCAGGATGCGGAGGTTGGCGCTGGTTCTGGATGCCCAGGCCGCAGCCGATGGGCGCGCCGAGCGGCATGACGGCGGCGGCGCCGGCGTCGATGAGGCGGTGCGCGACGACGATGTCGTCGGTGGTGTAGGGCAGGACGGTGAAGCCTTCCTTCACCAGAATTCGCGTGGCTTCGAGGGTGGCCTGCACGTCGGGATAGAGCGTGGCCTCGTCGCCGATGACCTCGATCTTGACCCAGTCGGAGAGGCCGACTTCGCGGCCGAGGCGCGCGGTGCGGATGGCTTCGTCGGCGGTGTAGCAGCCGGCGGTGTTGGGGAGCAGGAAATATGCTGCGGATCGATGAAGTCGAGCAGCGATTCCTTGGAGCGGTCGAGATTGACGCGGCGCACGGCGACGGTGACCATCTCGGCGCCGGAAGCTTCGATGGCGCGGCCTGGGTTTCGGGTCCGTACTTGTATTTGCCGGTGCCGACGATAAGGCGCGACTGAAAGGCACGGCCAGCGATGACGAGGGAATCCATAGGGACATTGTAAAACCAGCGCGCAGCGGGGTTTGTGGCGCGGGTCACCAGAGGGTGCGGAGGGCGCGGGATCGGCGGATGCGCAGGTCGGCGGTGAGGAGCGGGACGCGTTCGACGATGGCTGTCGCGGCGATGATGCGATCGAAGGGATCGGAAGGGAAAGTGGAGGGGAGTTGGGCGGCGGCAATGGCGATGCGGGTGACAGAACGAATGATAGATGCTCTCGTGGCGAGGTCGTTAAGCGGGAGCAGGGACTGGATCCTGCCGCGCAGGACTCCCCAGGCAATCTCGTAGAGGGAGGGAGCGGCGACTATCAGGCGAGTCCCCCTGCGCCTCTTTGATGGAACGATGTGCCGCCGATGGAGGTGGCTGTACGGACTCGAGTGGAATGGGTGTCCAGGACCATTATCTTCGCGCTTTAACCGCCGCTCGCTGGGATGTTTCGGCGGTTTTTTTCTGCGTTCGAAATCTTCGCGTTCGGAGTGCCTGGCGGGAAGATGTCCTCCATTCCCAGAGCTCGACGATGGAGAGACAATATCGCCCACGACCCTCGCTTTGCCCTTAGGAATCCGAAGATGCTGTCCGATTTCTGCGCCTCAAGGGGACGAGCTTCACCATGGGCTCGCCGCGTTTGGTAATCACGATTCTTCGCGGCGGTGTGTACGTCATCGATGATGGCAAGACATTCGGCTTTGAATTCGCCGGCGCCGATCGTTTTTGAGGTCTGGTTTTTCATAACCTTGTTTCCATCCGACCATGGTCATTTTACCATGGTCATATCGCCGATCCGGGTCCGATCGGAAATGTGAAAGGCCCGCTGCGGGATTGCGCGAGCGGGCCTTGATCACCGGTGAGCTGTTGAGATTGACCTGAGGCGCCCCCGCTTTCCTTCCGGGGTCCCCGGCGAGCTTGCTCGCTGGGGTGGTCGGAGTGGCCTCGGCGTTTGAGTTACGCCAGGACTTAGTTTCACTTGCAGCCAGGAGCGGCTCTAAGCCTCAGTCACCTCACGCAGGGTCCTGCGACTACTACTACCATCTGAATTTGTCATTAGCTGGATCATCCTCCTTTCCCGTGTACGCATAAGTTAACCCGAGAAGGGCGGACGGCGCAAGCCGAAGCGGGAGACGACGGCGGTTGTCTGACGCGTGTCCACCCCCGGCATTCGCAGGGGCCCTAGAGGCTGTTTTCCTCCGATCGACTACCAGGAGTGCCACGAGCCTTCGTGCTCGATCAGAGTCACTTCCACGCCGAATAGGGTCGCGAAGTTTGGCAGCGGTAAGCAGGTCGCGCTTGGGGCCGTCGGCGAAGATGCGGCCGTCGCGCATCATGATGACGCGGTCGATCTCGGGAAGGATGTCTGCCAGGTGGTGGGTGACCATGAGAATGCCGACGCCCTCGCTGCGCGACATGGCGAAGGGCCTGGCGCAGTTCGCGCTGGGCGGCGAGGTCGAGAGCGTTGGAGGGCTCGTCGAGGAGGAGCATCTCCGGCTGGTGGACGAGGGCGCGGGCGATCATGATGCGGCGCTGTCGCCGGCAGACATTTCTCCGACGAGCTTCGATTCGAGGTGGGCGGCCTGCATGAGGTGAAGGGTTTCGTGGGCGCGGTCTCGCATTTCCGGCGGGACATGAAGATTGGGCCACAGGGTGGATGCGGAGAAGAATCCGGCGATGACGGCGTCGAGGCCGCGCGTGACCGGCTTTCGCTCGCCGGGGAGTCGGCGGAGACGACGCCGAGGTGGGTGCGGAGCTGAGAGACATCCCAGCGCTCGCGGCCGAGGAGGCGGAATTGCGTGGTGGGTGTACGATGGGATAGCACTCGCAGGTGATGGTCGGATGAGAGTGGATTTGCCGCAGCCGTTAGGGCCGAGGATGGCGACGTGTTCGCCGTTAGCGATGCGAAGGGAGATGTCGTGGAGGACGACATTGTCGCCGCGGGCGACGGAAACATCGTGCATGAAGAGGAAGTCGGGTTGGTCCACGATGGCTAGCGTCTCCGGAAGAAGAATTATTTCAGAGTGCGAAGTTGGTAGATTAGATTGCACTAAACAGACCGATGACTGATTTTTCTGAGACTTCTGGCATGAACGGGTTTTGGAAGTGCGCGCGAAAGAAAGCGTGGCAGCTGATGATGGTGGCGCTCGCAGCGAGCGCGACGCTGACCGCGGGAGCCCAGCGGCGGCTGGTGCTGATCGATCAGGATGGCTCGGGCCCGGGCGGCTCGAACCAGATGGCGATGCTGGCGCTGCTGCAGTCGCCGCAGGTCGAGGTTCTCGGCATCACCATGGTGACCGGCAACGCGTGGCGCGACGAAGAGACGCTGCACACGCTGCGCATGCTGGAGCTGACAGGGCACAGCAACGTGCCGGTCGCGAAGGGCGCGGTGTTTCCGCTGGTGCGCACCGAGCGGGAAACGCAGCTGTAGCAGCGACTTGACGGCAAGGTGACTGGCTTGGCGCGTGGGGGCAGGGACCGACGACACTGGTCGAGACCCAACGGCGCAGTAACGCCGGTGACGCCGGACAAACTCGACAGACATGGACCCTACGTGATTCCGCCGATGCCGGAAGGCATGCCGACGCCAAGCCGATTGACGAGGACGCCGCGCATTTTCTGATTCGGCAGGTGCGCGCGCATCCGCACCAGGTGACGATCTACGCAGCCGGCCCGCTGACGAACATCGCGCTGGCCATCTCGATCGATCCGGAGTTTGCGGAACTGACACAGGGGATTGTGATGATGGGCGGAAGCCTCAATCCGCAGACCGACGATCCGGAATTCGCGAACAGCCCGCGGCATGAATTCAATTTCTGGTTCGATCCCGAGGCGGCGCACATCGTGTTGCGCGCCGCAGTGGCCGCGCATCGATGTGACCACGGTGGATGTATCGATCAAGGCCCCCTTCACACAGAGGATGCTGGATGAAATTCGAAGTCGCAAACGCCGACGGCCCGGTACATCGCGGCGTGGAGCCAGAATCGCTACTACCTGTGGGATGAACTGGCGGCGTGCGCGTGGCTCGATCCGAGATCATCACCAGGGAAGAAGGTCTACATGGACATCGACCTGAGCCACGGTCCCAGCTACGGCGACACGCTGACCTGGACGCGACGCGATGCGACCGGCGACGGATGTGCAGAAGGTGCATGCGCAGATGGATCTGGATCTGGGAAAGTTCACGCGCGAATTTGCGGAAGCCTGATGATGGCGCCCACGCAGCACAGCGACAACGCTCGGGCTAACCTAAAAAGCTGGGAAATATGACCGAGAAGGCTGGGAATTCAATCGGAGCAGTTACCGCGCGGATTTCGATTCGCGTGCGGTGAAGGCGGGGATCAAGCCCAGCGGCAAGGCGGATTTTGCCGTCGCGGTAGCGGACCGGATCGCGAGCGCCGCGGCCATGTTCACAGCCAATCGGGTGCAGGCCGCGCCCATCACGGTGGGGCGGACGACACCTGGAACGGAACAATGGACTGATGCGGGCGGTGGTGGTGAACGCCGGCAACGCGAACTGCGCGACAGGCGAGGCTGGGCTGCGCGCCGCCGAACAGGTGTGCAAAGCTGCGGCGCAGACCTTTGGGTGCGAAGGGCACGGAGTGTTGCCTTCGTCGACCGGAATTATTGGCGTGCCTTTGCCGGCGAGAAGCTGGTGGCGGCGCTGCCGGAAGTAAAGAAGGCGCTGCGGGCGAATGCCGAGGGACTGGCGTTCGCGCAGGCGATTCTGACGACCGACACGCGGCCGAAGGTGGCGAGCGCGCAGTTTGAGGCGGGCGGCAAGACGGTGCGGATCGCCGGTGTTTGCAAGGGAGCGGGGATGATCCACCCGCAACTGGTGCCGGCGACTGCAGGCCCGCACGCAACGATGCTGGTGTATCTGTTCACCGATGCCGCGGTCCATCCCACAGCGCTCGACCGCTATTTGCGCGCGGCCGTGGAGGTAAGCTTCAACCGGATTTCGATTGACGGCGACACATCGACGAACGACACGGTGCTGCTGATTGCGTCCGGCGCTTCGGGCGCGGATGTTTGGGCGGACGATGCGGACTTTGCGGCGTCCCTGAGCAGCGTGTGCACGTCGCTGGCGAAGCAGATTGTGGCCGATGGCGAGGGAGTGGGACATGTGGTGGAGTTGCAGATCGAAGGGGCGCCGAGCGATGTGGATGCGCTGACGGTGGCGAAGTCGATTGCGCATTCCATGCTGGTGAAGACGGCGTGGGCGGGCGCCGATCCGAACTGGGGACGGCTGATGGCGGCGGTGGGTTATTCGGGCGTGGAGATCGATCCGGAGAAGATTGCGATCTGGTTTGGCGCGCTGCCGATTTGCGCGAAGGGCGGCCGCGCGCCGGAGTATGACGAGAAGCGGCGCACGCGTATCTGGGGCAGCGGGAATATTCGATTCGATCGCGCTGGGCGTCGGGACGGCCGATGCCGATTCTGGACGAGCGATCTGAGGGCGGAGTATGTGCGCATCAATGCGGAGTATTCGACGTAAGAAGAGCGAGGACCGGTCAGCTGAAAAGCGGTCAGCGATGAGACGGTCACGTAATGCTGTTGTGAGACAACCGGTGCAACGAGTGATCATTACGCGTGACGGAAATCACATCGAGGAGTGCCCAGAGGGTGCATCGCGGGGAGTGCAGAGTGCTGAAGGGCGCATCATTTCTGAGTTCCGGGCGGATAGAACTGGAAATGCACAGGGTTATTCACAAAACTGTTGAAATCGGAGAGCGCGCGTCGAACCGCCATGCGCGCGGGGGACCGCAGGAACGAAGGACCGCGGCTGCGCTACAATTTTTATATAGGCGGTTCTGCTCGCTGCGGCGCAGTTTCGCCGAAGCGATCGCCGAAGGCGTATCCGGATCGCGCATCATCGGGCAGCGAAGGCCGCCGGCAAAGACCACAAACCGGGCGAAATTCAGCGATCCTTAAAACAGGAACACATGGCAATCAGGCACAGGAAAGAAAGTTCCGTCTGCGGCGGCAAACGGCAAGAACGGCCAGTCTCTTATCAGCGATGCGAAATTTCGCCAGCTGTACGAGCTGGCACTGCGGCTGCATTCGATTGCAAAGCGGGCGGGCGGGAAAGGCTCGCGGTGGCTGCGGGGACACGAGGCGGTGCTGGCCGGTGTGGCAGCGGACTTGCGCGCCGACGATCTGGTGGTGGCCGAGTATGCGGGTCAATGGAGGAGATTCTGCGCGGCGCGGTTGCGCCGCGGACGGATCGCAGAGATTTTGAAGAACGCGTAATTGAGGCGCTCAGCGTGGCGTCGTCCGACCGGATGCGGAGGACGGGGCGTGTGAGCGTGATCTTCTCGGCGGGTGCGCAATCGGAAAAGGCCTGATAGAAGCGCGCGTGATGCGGGCGCGGCGAGGCTGCCGGTGCTGTTTGTGGGAGAGCGGCGCGACAGAAGACGGCGGCAGGAGCCAACCGGGAAGAGGAACAATGCCGGCGCTGACGTCGTATCCGACGATTCCGGTGGATAGCGGGATGTGATCGCGATGTACCGGGCGGCGCACGAATCCATTGAGCGGGCGCGCGATGGCAGCGGACCAACGCATATTGTGGCTGTGGATTGGCAACTGGGCGCAGGAAAAAAACGAGTCGCGGCGGATGCCGTCGAGCATCTCGAAGAGTGGCTGATGGCGCGGGGATTGCCGGCGCAGGAGTGGCGCAAGGAGATTGAGAGCGTCGCGTGAGCGCGAAGGAGACCGATCGGGAATCTATGGCGACGAAGGTAACAATTCCGGCAGGGAGCGATTTTTCCCAGCAGCTTCGGGAGTGGATCGAGGCGTTTGACGACGTGGTGGTGGCGGATGGCCCGGAGCAGGGCGCGGAGCTGCTGACCGCGCTGAAGCAGCGGGCGCGCGAGGCCGGAATTTCGCAAGCGAGCGAGCTGACCACGCCGTACATGAACACGATTCCGAAGCACGAAGAAGTGCCCTATCCCGGCGATCGAAAGCTGGAGCGGCGGATCGAGGCGCTGATCCGCTGGAACGCGATGGCCATGGTCCATGGGCAGAACAAGAAGGACCATGGCATCGGCGGTCACATCGCGACCTATTCGTCGCTGGCGACGCTGCTGGAGGTCGGGTTCAATCATTTCTTTCACGCGGCTACGGCGATCAGCCGGGAGATTTTATTTATTTCCAGGGACACGCGAGCCCAGGAATTTATGCGCGGGCGTTTCTGCTGGGAAGGCTGGATGAGGAGCGGGTGCTCAATTTCCGGCACGAACTAAGGGATAAGCCGGGGTTGTCGTCGTATCCGCACCCGTGGCTGATGCCGGATTTCTGGCGATTCCCAACGGTATCGATGGGGATCGGGCCGCTGAATGCGGTGTATCAGGCGCGCTTCATGAAGTATCTGGAGAATCGCGGGCTGATCGAGAAGACGCCGCGGAAGGTCTGGGCGTTTTCGGCGATGGCGAGACGGACGAAGTGGACACGCTGGGAGCTTTGTCGCTGGGGCGGCGCGAGAAGCTGGACAACCTGATCTTTGTGGTGAACTGCAACCTGCAGCGGCTGGATGGGCCGGTGCGCGGGAACGCGCGCATTATCGACGAACTGGAAGCGGTATTCCTGGGCGCAGGGTGGAATGTGATTAAGGTGATCTGGGGCTCGGACTGGGACGAGCTGTTCGAGCGCGACCACACTGGCCTGCTGCTGAAGCGCATGGAAGAGTGCGTGGACGGGGAGTATCAGGCATTCAAGGCCAAGGGCGGCGCCTATATCCGGAGTGAATTTTTCGGGAAATATCCCGAGCTGCTGAAGCTGGTGGAGCACATGTCGGACGATGAGATCTTCCATCTTCATCGCGGCGGACACGACGCAAGAAAGATTTACAACGCATACAAGCGGGCGGTGGAACACAAGGGCGGACCGACGGTGATCCTGGCGAAGACCGTCAAGGGCTATGGGCTGGGGAGCACGCAGGCCCGCAATGCTTCGCATCAGGAAAAGAAGATGGCGGACGACACGCTGGTGGAATTCATCCGGCGCTACGATCTTCCCATTCCGGAGGAGGACGCGCGGGCGGGCAAGCTGTACCGGCCGGCGGCCGATACGCCCGAGATGGCATACATGCATGCGCGACGGCAGGAGCTGGGCGGATTTATGCCGAAGCGCGACGTGCCGAAGATCCAGTTCACGGCTCCGAAACTGGAGACGTTCGCGGAGTGGACGGCGGGGTCGAAGGGACGCGCTGTCTCGACGACGATGGGGTTCGTGAGCATGCTGCGCGCGCTGATGAAAGATCCGAAAATCGGCAAGTACATTGTTCCGATTGTGCCCGATGAGGGAAGGACCTTCGGGCTGGAGTCGGCGATTAAGCAGGTGGGGATCTACGCGAGCGAGGGACAGAAGTACAAGCCACACGACGTGGACATGTTGCTGTCATATCGCGAGGAGAAAGACGGACAGATTCTCGAAGAGGGAATTACGGAGGCCGGATCGATGGCGTCGTTCACCGCGGCGGGCACGGGCTACTCGAATTACCATGTGCCGACGATTCCGTTCTACATGTACTACTCGATGTTCGGATTCCAGCGCGTGGGCGACATGATGTGGGCGTTTGCGGACGCGCGGGGCAAGGGCTTCCTGATGGCGGGCACCGCGGGGCGCACGACCATGACCGGCGAGGGACTGCAACACCAGGACGGGCACAGTCATCTGCTGATGAGTGTGATTCCCACGTGCCTGAGCTACGACCCGGCGTATGTGTACGAAATGGCAGTGATCCTGCAGGACGGGATGCGGCGGATGTACGAAAAAGGCGAGGACGTCTTCTACTACATCACGATGTACAACGAGGATTACGCCATGCCGGAGATGCCGGAGGGCGTGCGCGAAGGAATTGTGCGCGGGATTTACAAACTGAAGGCGGCGCCGGGCGGCAAGGCCGTCGCGCAGCTGTTCGGCAGCGGTCCAATTCTGAACGAGGTGCTGCGCGCGCAGGAGATTCTCAGGGAGAAATACGGCGTTGAGACCGATGTGTGGAGCGTGACCAGCTACAACGAGCTGCGGCGCGAGGCACTGGGTGTGGAGCGGTGGAATCGGCTACATCCGTCGAAAACCGAGAAGACACCGTACATTGTGACGGCGCTGGGCAAGGCGGCGGGTCCCATTATCGCAGCGACGGATTACATGAAGGCGGTGCCGGATCAGCTTGCGCCGTGGCTGACGACACGGCTGCTGTCGCTGGGCACGGATGGTTTCGGACGCAGCGACAATCGCGAACATCTGCGGCGGCACTTTGAGGTGAATGCGGAGTCGGTGGTGACGGCGACGTTGTCGAAGCTGACGCGCGACGGAAAGTTCGACGCAAAGAAGGCGGAGAAGGCGTTCGCGGAGCTGGGGGTGGATGCGGAGCGCGGCGACCCGGCACACATGTAGGCCGCGATAAATCCGCCGAGTTATGCCGAGCAGGCCGGGCTGGCTTGACAGGAAGGAATTGATCCCGGAGTCTGAATCCAGGGGCACAGTCGTGATCGCAGGACCGTGCCTGGAACGGCAAAATTCCCACCGAGGTTCGCTTGAGATCCTCCCTTTTCCTTTCCGCAGTCCTCTTGTGCAGCGCAGCTTTCTCGATCAGTGAAGCTCAGGTCACGACGAAGGAGCCGTTCCCTCCCGGATACCAGCCGCCGGCGGAGACGATCAGCACCAGCTCCGAGGGATCGACGTATGTGCCGATGGACAGCTGGATTTATCCGGCGCTGGACCGTCTGCATTCGCTGGGCTATCTCGACACCGCATTCATGGGAATCCGGCCGTGGACACGGCTGAGCATTGCACACATGCTGCAGCTGAGCGCGGACCGCATCGACACCGACACGAATAACGACGAGGCGCGCGGCATTTATCTGGCGGTGCTCGACGAGGTACAGCCGGACATCGACAACGCAACCCAGCTGAACCATCCAAACGCACAGCTGGAGAGCGTGTACACCCAGCTGCGGGGGATCAGCGGGACGCCGCTCCGGGACAGCTTTCATCTGGGCCAAACCATCGTGGACGATTACGGGCGTCCGTACGAGGGCGGGTTCAACAGCTATACGGGTTTCAGTGGGCGCGCAGAAGCGGGGCGATTTTCGCTCTACTGGCGTGGCGAATATGAATATGCGCCGAGCGCGACGGGATACTCAGCGGCGCTCTATGACAATCTTTCATGCAACATCGACGCTATCTACATCAACCCAATCACGGGCGGTCCCTGCACGCCCACTCCGAACCAGGACACGATTCCCGGAGGGCCGATTGCGACGGCGAACGACGCGCGAGTGATGGAGGCAAATCTCTCGTATCACCTGCTGGGACATGAGGTATCGTTCGGCAAGAGCGATAACTGGTTAGGGCCGGACCGGGGCGCGGCGATGCTGTGGAGCACGAACGCGGAGGACATTTACCATTTCCAGATCGATCGCGTGGAGCCGCTGCGGATTCCTGGGTTGTCGCGGGTGACAGGTCCGTTTCGCTATGAGTTTTTTGTGGGCAGCCTGAAGGGACATACCCAGCCTAACGATCCATGGGTGCACGTGGAGAAGGTCAGCTTCAAGCCATACCGCGACCTTGAGCTTGGGTTCAGCCGAATGGTGATTTGGGGTGGGAAGGGTCACGAGCCGATCACGCTGCACACATTTCTGAAGAGCTTCTTCAGTTTTCAGAATGTATCGGCGGCTGAGAAGTTCTCGCGCAGCGACCCCGGGGCGCGTTTCGGCAACTTCGATTTCGATTGGCGGTTGCCGCACCTGCAGAAGTGGCTGACGCTGTACACAGACTCGTTTGTGCATGACGACGTGAATCCCATCAGCGCGCCGCGCCGTGCCGGAGTGCATCCGGGCTTGTATCTCTCGCAGTTTCCTGATCTGCATCAGCTGGATCTGCGGGTGGAAGGCGCCAATACGGAACCGGCCAGCCATAGCAATGGAACACCGCCTTACGGGGTTATCAACCAGGGACAGTTCCTGTACGTGGAGGTCGTCCAAAAACAGGGACCGACCAACCAGGGCTTTCTGCCGGACTGGGTGGGGCGCCAGGGAAAAGGCGGACAGGCGTGGCTGACGTATCATCTGTCGGCCAATGAGGACGTTCAGTTCAGCTACCGGAATGCGAAGGCGTCAGCACAGTTCATCCCTGGGGGTACGACGCAGAACGACTACGCGGGCGCGGTTGTGAAGCGGTTCGCCAGGGACATTGAAGTGAAGGGTCTGGTGCAGTACGAATCGTGGAAGGCGCCGATCTACCAGACCGGTCCGCAGAGCGACACCACGGTGGCTGCGCAGATCACCTGGTATCCGCGGGAAAAGACCCAATAGCTTTTTGGGGCGACCCGTAAAGCCTCGGACACTCGGAGCTTCGGAGTGTTAACTGCGCAGGCGGGCGAGCAGGTCCTGGGGATGGACAGGTTTGGCGAGGATTTCGAACTCGTGACCCTGGACGCGCACGCGATCGAGCAGGTCAGCGGTAGCGGCCTGGCCTGAGAACAAAAGAATCTTGCAGCCCGGAAGCATGGCGCGGATCTGAATAGCGGCGTCGATGCCGTTGAGGTCGGTCATGATGACGTCGCTGATGAGCATGTCGGGTTTGAGAATCTGAGCCATCTCGACGGCTCTTTCCCCGCTATAGACAGCGGTGGCATCGAATCCGGCCTGGTTGAGGATAATCGCGAGGGTATCGGCGATCACGCGCTCATCGTCTGCGACAAGCACTTTGGGTTTCGCCTGCTGTTCGGACATTCGTCTCTTACCGCTTCCTTGTCGTCAAATGTATCGGGAGATGCAGATCCGCAGAATCGCCGCGCGGGCTGCTGGGGCAGCCGTGCCGGATAACCTGCACCTATGATGATACGCTTTCCTCGGGAGATGCTTCCGCAGCGAGCAGCCTTCCGGCGGATCTCAACTGCAGCAGAATCTTAACGAATCCTTGCTGTTTGGACCATTATGCTGAGCGGACGCCCCCGAAATCGCAGGGGTAACTGGCCTGATTCTCATGACCGAACCCATCATCCAGGCACGGCAGGTGGAGAAGTACTACGCGCAGTCGCGCGACGCGCGGATTCAGGTGATCGCGCCTACCGATCTGGCCATTTATCCGGGTGAAATTGTCGCGCTGCTGGGCCCGTCCGGCTCCGGTAAGTCGACGCTGCTGCGCATGCTGTCGGGGTTGTCGCAGCCTTCGGCAGGGCAGGTATTGTGGCACGGCAAAGACCTGGGGTCGACCGAGATCAATGTCTCGATTGTCTTCCAGAGCTTCGCGCTATTCCCGTGGCTGACCGTTCTGGAGAACGTAGAAGCTCCGCTGCGGGCGCGCGGTATGGAAGCGCAGGAACGTCAGCGGCGCAGTGTGAAAATTCTCGACACGGTGGGCCTGGACGGATTTGAGGCTGCCTATCCGAAGGAATTGTCGGGCGGTATGCGCCAGCGGGTAGGATTCGCGCGAGCGCTGGTGGTGGAACCCGAAGTTCTCTTCATGGACGAGCCGTTCTCGGCGCTGGATGTGCTGACCGCCGACAATTTGCGCAGCGAACTGTTGGAGCTTTGGCAGAAGAAGACCATTCCAACGAAGGCGATTTTCCTGGTCACGCACAACATTGAAGAGGCTGTGCTGCTCGCGGACCGGATTATCGTTCTGGGGCGCAATCCCGGCCACGTGCGCACGGATTTCAAAGTGTCGCTGGCGCATCCGCGCGACCGCAAAACGCAGGCCTTCACCGCGCTGGTGGACTACATCTACAAGGTGTTGACCAAGCCGGACGTTGTGCCGACCGAAGTGCCGGTGCTGGTGGATGGACGGCGGGTACGCGATCAACGGCAGATGCGCTACGAGATGCTTCCGCACGCGCGGCCGGGCGGGATCGCCGGATTGCTGGAGCTGATTATCGATCTGGGCGGGCGCACCGATATTTATAAGCTGGCTGACGAACTGGCATTTGAGATCGACGATCTGTTCCCCATTGTCGAAGCGGCGCAACTGCTGGGCTTCCTGAAGGTGGAAGAAGGCGACGCAGTCATCACGCCGGAAGGTCGCGAGTATGCCGAATCGGAAATTCTGAAGCAGAAAGAGCTGTTCCGGAAAGCGGCGCTGGAACATGTGCTGTTGCTGCGGCAGATTACCCGCGCGCTGGCCAACAAGAGCGACCACTCGGTTCCGGAGGACTTCTTCCTCGACATGCTGGACGAACAGTTCAGCCAGGACGAATGCGAGCGGCAGCTGGAGACGGCGATCAACTGGGGCCGCTACGCGGAGCTCTTTGACTGGGACGACGCGCGGCGGCGGTTCACGTTTCACGAGCATGAAGGCGAAGAGGTCGTCCCAACACTGACGGAAGAACCGGCGAGCGAACCGGAGAAGCAGGAGAAAGCTGGATGAAACCGCGGCTGACGCTCTCACGAGCCTTCGTGATGGAGCGGACGTGGCCGTTTTTCATTGACCTGAGCGTGGCCGCGGCGTTACTGGCGGGCTTCTACGCGATTCTGTGGGTTGCGAAGTTCTGGTTCAGCTCGGCGATTCCGGAGGTGGAGATCTACCGGTCGCCGGCGCACCTGCCGTTGTACGCGTTCTATTCGGTGGTGCGTATTTTTGTGGCGTACGCGCTGAGCCTGGCGTTTGCCGTCGGTTATGGATACACGGCGGCGTACAACAAGCGGCTGGAAACGCTCCTGGTCGCCATCCTGGACATCCTGCAGTCGATTCCGGTGCTGAGTTTCCTGCCCGGCGTGATGCTGGCCATGATGTCGCTGTTTCCATCGCGGCAACTGGGGATCGAGTTCGGCGCGATTCTGCTGATCTTCACCGGCGAAGTGTGGAACATGGCGTTCAGTTTCTACACATCGCTCAAAAGCATTCCCCGCGAGCTGATGGAAGCCACGAAGATCAACCGATTTTCACCACTGCAGAGGCTGTTCCAGCTGGAGCTTCCTTTTGGGGCGATCGGGCTGGTGTGGAACTCGATGGTCTCGGTGGCCAACGGATGGTTTGCCTTGATGCTGTGCGAGATGTTTCCGGTGGGTAGCAGGAACTTCCGGCTTCCTGGCCTCGGATCGTATCTGCAGACGGCGGCGTCGCACGGCGATACCGGGGCAATGGCCTATGGGCTGATTACGATGCTGCTGATCATTGTGCTGACCGACCAGTTGCTGTGGCGGCCGCTCATTGCCTGGTCGGACAAGTTCAAGTTTGAGACGGTGGAGAGCAGCAGCCGGGTGACGTCGCCGGTGCTCGATGCGCTGCGCAATTCGCAGGTGTTAGGCATCATCAACCGTTACACATTCAAGCCCATGGCAGAGCGGTTCTATGTGGACATGGCGGCGTGGCGCAGGCGCAGCAATTCCAGACCCGCGCCGGAGCAGCCACACAAGAACACGACCTGGATTTATATAGTGGCGGCTGTGGCGATGCTGGCGGTGATTGGGGTTGCGGCCTTCCACGCGCTGCTGCTGCTGAAGCAGATTCACGGGCCGGAGTTTCTGCATCTGCTTGCCGGGCTGGGCCTCACCTTTGTGCGCGTGAACGCCGCGCTCCTCCTGGGATCGCTGTGGGCGATTCCGGTCGGCGTGGCCATCGGCTTCAACCCGCGCTTCTCCAGCTGGGCGCAGCCGGTGGCGCAGATTGCGGCGTCGTTCCCGGCGACCGCGTTCTTCCCCATCATCCTGATCGCGCTGGCGAGGATCGGGGTCGGGCTGGGCATCGGCTCCGTGGTGCTGATGCTGCTGGCCGCGCAGTGGTACATCCTGTTCAACGTGATTGCCGGCGCCCAGGCCATTCCATCGGAGCTGCGGGAAGTTGCGCGGCTGTTCCGATTTTCCGATGTGCAGCGCTGGACGACCGTGATTCTGCCGGGCATCTTTCCCTTCCTGATCACCGGGCTGGTGACAGCTTCGGGCGGCGCGTGGAACGCATCGATCATGGCGGAGTACTTCAAGCTGCGCGGCGAGACGCTGACCACTCTGGGAGTGGGAGCGCAGATCAGCGCGGCCAGCGATGCAGGCAATTACGCGGTGCTGCTGGCGGCCACCATGATGATGGCGCTGCTGGTGGTGACGATCAACAGGCTCGTCTGGCGGCCGCTCTACAGCCTGGCCGAAACCAAGTATCGCCTCGAATAAGAACGCAGCCGCCGGAAACTGGCTGCCGGCTGCAGGCTGCCGGCTGCTTTTTAGATTTCCACTTCGCCTTCCAAATAGAAAACACATTCGCCTTCGAGCTCGGTGCGGTCGCCGCGGAGACGGCACAAAACTTTGCCGCCGCGGGGCGACGCCTGGAAAGCCGTGAAGTCGGTTTTGCCGAGCCGCTCCGCCCACCACGGCGCGAGCATGCAGTGCGCCGAGCCGGTGACCGGGTCTTCCGGGATGCCTTTGACGGGGCAAAGTAGCGGCTGACGAAGTCGTATTGCGGGTCATCGCTTTTGGCTGTAACGATGACGCCGCCCTTGCCGAGGCGAATGAGGGCGGCCATGTCGGGCGCAAGCGCGCGCAGAACTTTTTCGCTCTCGATCAGCGCGAGGAAGTTGAAGTCGTTTTCCGTGACTTCAAGCGGCGTCGCGCCCAGTGCTTCGGCGAGGCCCGCCGGTGCGGAGACCGGCGATGACGGGCGCGTAGGAAAATCCATCACATAGCCGGCTCCGTTCTTCTTCACCGTGAGTGGGCCACTCGCGGAGTGAAAGACAACCTGGTTGCGCGTGGGCTCGAGACGTTCCATCACGACGGCGGCGCTGGCCAGCGTGGCGTGGCCGCAAAGCGGAACCTCGGTGCCCGGTGTGAACCAGCGGAGATCGTAGTTGCCGTTGGAGCGGACAAGGTACGCCGTTTCGGCGAGGTTGTTTTCCTGCGCGACGGCCTGCAGCGTTGCGTCGGGAAGAAAGCTGGGCAGCGGAATGATGGCGGCAGGATTGCCGGCGAAGCGCCGCGTGGTGAAAGCGTCAACCTGATAGATGGGAGCGCGCATTCATCATTCTTGCCTGGATGGCGGTCAGCGAGCAACGTGACTGGCAGCAAATGACGATTCGCGAGACGTGTCGCTAGCGAATCACTTTCAGCGCGGCGCGGAAGAGGTCGTCAAAATTCTCTCCCGAGGCCTTGTCCTTCTCGACAGCGGTTTCGATGGCCTTCAGCGCCGCGGGTCGCTGATAGCCGAGGTTTACCAGCGCGGAGAGCACGTCGTCGGCGGCCGGGGCGACGGATCGCGCGGACGGAGCGGCGACGGCGAGGTCTTCGAGCTTTTCTTTCAGCTCGACGACGAGTCGCTCGGCGAGTTTTTTGCCGACGCCGGGAATGCGGGTGAGCGTGGCGTGGTCCTGCGCGCGAATGGCCTCGACGGTGCGTTCTGGATTGAGGCCGCTGAGGATCGTTATAGCGAGTTTGGGACCGACGCCGGAGACGGTGATGAGGCGTTCGAAGAGTCGTTTCTCATTGCGGTCCATGAAGCCGTAGAGGGCAAGGACGTCTTCGCGCACCTGAGTGTGGATGTGCAGCGAAACTTCGCTGCCTTCGGCAGGGAGCGCGGTGAAGGTGGGGACGCTGATGGTGACGTCGTAGCCGACGCCGGCGGCTTCTACGATGGCCTGGCCGGGCTGTTTCGAAAACAGACGGCCGCGCAAATGAGCAATCATTGGGACCCCGCGTGCGAAGTGTGGGTCCACTGGTCGACCCAGTCGTTCACCGTTTTGTACCAGAGCTGGGAGTTTTGCGGCTTGAGGATCCAGTGGCCTTCGTCGGGGAAGTAGAGCATCTTCGATGGAATCTTCATGCGCTGCAGCGTGTCGAATAGCTGGTAGCCCTCGGAGACGTCGAGGCGGTAGTCGAGTTGGGAGTGGACGACGAGGGTGGGCGTTTTGAAGTGAGTTTCGGCGAGCATGGGCGACCACTCGCGGTAAAGCGCGCGGTTGGTCCAGGGCGTGCCTCGGAATTCCCACTCGTTGAACCAAAGCTCGTCGGTGGTTCCATAGGCGGATTCGGTGTTGAACATGCCGTCGTGGGAGACGATGCACTTGAAGCGGTCGGTGTGGCCAAGCACCCAGTCGGCCATGTAGCCGCCGTAGCTGGCGCCGAGGGCGCACTCGCGGGATTTATCGATGAAGGGATAGTGAGCTTCGGCGTAGTCGAGGCCGCGCATCAGGTCGATGTACGGCTTGCCGCCCCAGTCGCCGTTGACGCGATCGACGAAGGCCTGCCCATATCCTGTAGACCCGCCGGGATTGATCATCACGACGACGTAGCCGTTGGCGGCGAAGAGCTCGGCGTTCCAGCGGTACGACCACATGTCGCCCCATTCGCCCTCGGGTCCACCGTGGATGAGGAACTTGACGGGGTATTTTTTGCTGGGGTCGAAGTTGGGCGGGCGGATCAGGAAGCCCTGGACTTTGACGTTGCCGATGCTGGGGAACCAGAAGGATTCCAAATAGCCCATGTCGAGCTGCTGGAGCAGCTCGGCGTTCATAAGGGTGAGGCGAATGATGTCTGTTGAATTAATTGGTGAGACCTGGCGAGGCCGCGCAAAGGAGTGGTCCTCCAGATCAATTCTTACCAACTCAGACGGATAGAACAGTCTCATTCGGCTCGCGACCAGGCTTTTTCCACTGGGCAAAAGATGGAGGTCGCCGTATTGACCCGGGTTATCGAGCCTCGACAGAAGCTTCCCACTCAGATCGGCGATGTAGATTGGTTCTTCACCTTTGTCTCCCGATGTGAAGTAAATTACCTGCGAGTCCGGGCTCCAGGCTTCTTCGTCGACCCAGCGGTCGAAATTCGGCAGCAGCTCGCGGATTTGTTTCGTAGTGCGGTCATAGAGCACGAGCCGAAACCGGTCGCTCTCGTAGCCGGCGCGGCGCTGCATCCGCCAGGCGATAAATTTGCCATCGGGCGAGTAACGCGGGGTGAAGTTTCCGCCCAGACTGGTCGAAATCTTCACCGGCCGCGCATTCGGATCGTCGAGCTGCAGCGTGAAGATCGAAACGTTAGTCGAGAGCGCAGGGTCGTCGACCTTCTTTTCCTCGAAGGCGATCTCTTTGCCGTCGGGAGAGAAGTCCCAGCCGTCGGGCTCGCCTAAAGAAAAGGGTGGAACGTCGTGGGTGTCGCCGGGGTTGAGGTCGCGGAAGCTGCCATCGTCGACCGAAGCCAGGAAGAGATGACTGCGTTTGTCATCGGTAAAAGCATTCCAGTGGCGATAGAGCAGTGCGGTGAAGATTTTCGCCTTGACCTTCGACTGCGCCTCGGCGTCGTCGCGTTTTTTATCGCACGCGTCCTCGTCCGCACCGGATTGTCCAGCAGCGCTGCACTCGGGATAGACCGCCGAGGTGAAAAGGATGTGGTGGCCATCGGGCGACCAGGTGATGTTGTCGGCTTCGGTGCTGATATGGGTGAGCTGATGCGGGACGCCGATGTCGCCGTCGTGAAAGTCGGCGAGCCAAATCTGCTGGGTGCCATCGCGGGCGGTGAGGAAGGCGATCTGTTTGCCATCGGGTGAGAAGCGGCCGCGGCTCTCGCCGACCATCGATGCCATGAGTGGCCTCTCGTTGTCACCGGATGCGGGGACGATCCAGAGGTGCGAGGTCTTTGTGTTCTTATCGAGGTCGACGTCGGTGGCCGCGAAGAGCACCCATTTGCCGTCGGGGGATACGGCGATGTCGCCGAGGCGGCGCATCTTCATCATGTCCTCGAAGATCATGGGGTGCTTTGCCCCGCTTTGTTCTGGCGGCGGTGTCGAGCTCTGCGCTCCCGCCAGCACGGAGAACAGGAGCGTCCCCGCGACATACACGAATCCCCTCATGGCACATCCTCTCGATGGCAACGGACAATAGTAAATGGCGGGCGCGAGCGGCGGGGACTAACCGACGCGCGAGGGTTGGCTGGCAAACGGGAGATCCTGCTCGCACTCGTCGACGTCGGGCTTTTCCTGGATGGCGATGGGCAGCTCGATGACGACGGCGGCTCCGTGCGGCTGCAGGTTGAGGGCGGAGATCTGGCCGCCATGCTCGCGAATGATCGAATAGCAGATGCTGAGGCCGAGGCCCATGCCTTCACCCTGATGGCGGGTGGTGTAGAAGGGATCGAAGACGCGAGCGGGATCGACGAAACCGGGCCCGTTATCGGAGACAGTGACCTGGACGTGTTCGCCCTGGGAAAGAGCTTCCACCAGGATCCGCCGGTCAAGGCCATCGCGCAATTCGCTCATGGATCCGATCGCGTTTTTGACGATCTGGAGGAAGACCTGGCGAATCTGGTCGCCGTCGACCCGGATGGGCGGCAAATCCGGACCAAGCCGGAGCTCGAATCGGACGCGTGCGGCGTCCAGATCGTGCCGGGCGAGCCGCTGCACATCATGCAGCAGCAATTCGATAGACACCGGACCGCGCAGTCCTGGGGAAGCTTTGCGGAAACGGATGAGGCTCTCGATGATCTGCTTCATGCGGCGGGCTTCGCCCAGAATGACGGCTGCCTGGTCGCGGCCCGGGCCATCGCCGTCGGCCATGAGCTCGGCATAACCGGTAACGACAGTGAGAGGATTGTTGAGCTCGTGGGCGACACCTCCGGCCAGCTGACCAAGACCGGCGAGGCGCTCGGCCTGGAGCAGTCGCCGCAACAGTACCTGGTGCTCGCGGGCTGTGCCAATGCGGGCCACCAGCAGTTCGAGGGGAAGAACATCTTCAGTGAGGAGGGGTTGATCGGGCTCGCGCATGCCGGAGAGCAGCACCGTGCCCAGCAGTTCATGTTCGCGGCCCCGGATGGGGATGGCGTGGGTCTCGATGAAATTCAGCTGCAACAGCTCGTCTCCGGGCTCGAGCAGGGGCGTCAAATTGAGGCGCACAAGGTGGCCGATTTCCGGCTTATAGAACGACTTGTCTTTGAACTCTTTCAGTTTTTCATCGGTGGTGCGCTGGGCTATTGCGTCGAGCGCGCCGGCCAGAGCGCCGCCGACCCCGGCGTGGCCCGCCAGCCGAAACCGACCGTCGGGACTGCGCAGGATGATGGCAGCCCTGGTGAATCGGCTGGCCTCTTCAATGACGGCACAGATCCGGTCGTACTGGCGGCTCTCCTCTTCGAACGACAAAGTCTCCAGGAAGATTTCTGTGTACTTTTCCATCTCCTGGCGCGCACGGCGCTCACGCAACTGGGCTGCCTTGTTGGAGGCAATCTCATCTTCGAGCACGAGCACAATCATGCCGACGGCGGCGATGACCTTCATGAGGTTGAGGGAGCGCATCAGCGCGAAGGGCACAGCGGTTGCGCCAAGTAAAGGCTCCAGCATCACGGGCAAGGACCATGCCGCCAGGCCGCCTACGGTAAAGACCACGCCAGCGGTCACCCTCCGGAAAGCCAGGGCAAACAGAACTGCGGTGATGAACAGGATTCCACCCTGAGCCAGGGCCAGCATGCCGACAAATTGCTGGTGGAGAGTCAGCCAGATTCCGGCGCCCCCCACTGAAGCGACAAGCAGAAGCCCGAGCCACACCGGCAGAAGATGCTTTTCAAGGCTCCAGCGAGCGCTCACCAAAAGGGCGGCGCACACGCACAGCAGCAGGATGAAGCGGCCCTGAGGTCCAGGCGCCGGATTCAGAGACACCAAAACGGTGAACAGCATCAGCGGCGCAGCAAAGGCGGCAACGTAGAGGATGCGCAGTCTGCGGCTGAAATACTGGGGCGCCATGGAGCCGAGAAACATGATGGCCGCCAGCTGGATGCAGAGGCGCGAAACGGCGAGCCAAACGCCGGAGTGAGCCCGGCCGAAGACTTCCATTTCCAGCTGAATCGCGGCGAACATCCAGCCCACCAGCCACAGCAATTGCCGGCGGCGAGCCGTCGCCGCCTGGCCGGCACGCATGCGCAGCGGAGGCAGCGAACGCCGCTGCAGCCAGAGCGCGCCAAACACCGCCACCAAAACAAACAGCAGAATCAGGGTTGGCGCACCGTAAAGATCCATCGTGGTGGGCATAAATTCCTGACGAACTAATCTGAGTCTACCTGGCCGTCAACTACCTGAACATGATGCAAAGTGTGCAGGTTAGCGCTTTCGTAACCAGATTCTTCCGGCTTCGGGCCGGACTTAACTCCCGCGGCGTGCGTGCGTCTATCCTTAATGAACAGGAGCGTCCTCGTGTCCCTTGTCCCAGCCCGCCGCTTTTTCCCCGTTTTGCTGGCCGCATTTGCAGTCCTGCTTCCCCAGGCGCTCCGTGCCCAGGCCTCGTACACTTCCATGCCGCTCGATCAGGGATTCGGGCCTCTGGATACCACCCAGCCCGAGATTCCCGTGCAGCAGATCATCACCGAGTTCACCGCGAAGGAGGCCGTCTTCCGGAGAGCTCTGGATAATTACACCTGGACGCGCAGCGTGCGGGTGCAGACCATCGATGACGACGGCAAGCCGGATGGGCAGTATTACCAGGTGGTGGACATCGCCTTTGATTCCGATGGCCGTCGGACAGAGCGGGTGCTGGACGCGCCGGCAAATTCGCTTACGCGGGTGATGATGTCGCCGGCGGATTTCCAGGACATCGAAGAACGCCTGCCGTTTGTGCTGACCACTGAAGACGCTCCCCAATACGACATCAGCTACGTGGGCAAGCAGAAGATCGACGAGGTCGACACCTGGGTTTTCGATGTGAAACCCAAAGTGATCGAGAAGAAGAAGCGGTATTTTCAGGGGCGGATCTGGGTAGACCAAAAGGAACACCAGATAGTCGTGACCAACGGAAAGAACGTGCCTGACGATGTGCGTCCGGGTCACGAAGACCTCTCCACTCCGTTTGTAACTTACCGGCAGCTGGTCGACGGCAAATACTGGTTTCCGGTTTATACGCACGGCGACGGCATCCTCATTTTTCGGCGGGGCACGGTTATCTGAGTCAGGACGTGCGCTTGCGCGAGACGTTGAAGTACACCAACTACCACGAGTTCCACACCAGCATTCGCGTGCTCTATCAGGGCCAGGACATCACCGGTAGTCCGCAGAAGCCGGGTGCAGGAGACTCGTCATCGCCGTCGCCGGCCACGCCACCGACGCAGCCTGCTTCAAAGCCACAGTAACGGTTCGGGCGATTGCGGACAGCCCGCGGCCGCAGGTCAGGCGAGCTGCCACCGAGACGCAGGGCTTTGGCCAGGGTTCTGTCCGGCAGCTTCTGGTCGGGCCCCTCAGCGGCGAGGCCGATCCACAGGTTTCCGATTGCGCAGCACCGAGCATCTTCGCCGTGAGCCTGAGGGCGCTGGGCGCTCCCGTGGCGATAGGGATGAGCGGACCCGGCATTCCGGCGGAGCAGACGAGCACAGCGTTCTTGTGGCGCACGTTCGAGCGCAGTTTTTGACCGAGGTTTTTCCCCCACGGCCAGTAGGCGAAGCCGAGGAGCCTCTCCATGAAGCGGCGAAAGATGGGCGGTCACGTCGTAGAAGTCAACGGGCGAACCGAGGACGAGGGAATTGGCGTCTTCTACTTCGCTGAGAACGCATTCCATGTCGTCCTGCTGCGGGCATGCTCGCGCCGCGGGGGTGGTGCGCCGTGCAACTGAGTACAGTTTCGGCTAATTGCGGCAGAACTCGGTTTTTTTTTTTTTTTTTTTTTTTTTTTTTTTTTTTTTTTAAAAAAAAAAAAAAAAAAAAAAAAAAAAATTTTTTTTTTTTTTTTTTTTTTTTTTTTTTGTTCGTCGAGGGAGATTTTCTTTGTCTCCGCGCCTTCTTCACCGGCGCCTTCGAGCACCGCGTCCACTGCCTGGTCCGTGACTCCGCCGCGGCGATAACCGCCCAGGATGGCCGACCACTTTGGCCATGGCGCACCCCCGGCCATTGGCGATACCACAGCATCTGTGCGGTGAAACCAGTAATTCCTCCGTTAATCACACCCGGCGAACAAATAGGCAAACGGAATTTTGTTCCCTGCGATCTGGGGCTGTTCGCGTCCCATTCACCCTTTTTGCTGCACTCTTTTGCCCCGGCATACCCTGACCTGTAACATAGAAAAGTCATCTGATAGCTCGACCCCAATAAGCCGGGACTCAGCAGCATCTGGGAGGTAGTCTTGTCCGCAACAGAACGTTTTCTTTTCACTTCGGAGTCGGTGACCGAGGGTCATCCCGACAAAATTGCCGATCAGGTATCGGACGCGATTCTCTATGTGTGCCTCGAACAGGATCCGTACAGCCGCGTGGCGTGCGAAACCCTGACGGCTGAGTGGACTCGTGGTTATTGCTGGCTGAGATCACGACGCGGGCCTACGTCGATTTTCAGACGCTGGTGCGCGGCGTGGTGGCTTCGATCGGGTACGACAATGCCGTGACGGCTTTGACTCAATACCTGCGCGGTGATCTCGTCCATCAACAAACAGTCGGTGACATCGCCATGGGCGTGGACCGCGACGGCGCCGGGGACCAGGGCATGATGTTCGGCTACGCCCCAACGAGACGCCGGAACTGATGCCGCTTCCCATTTCCTGGCGCACAAGCTGACGCGGCAGCTGACGGAGGTGCGCAAGAGCGGAAGCTCCCCTACCTGCGTCCCGACGGCAAGAGCCAGGTGACCGTGGAGTACGACGTGGAGCACAAGCCGGGCGGATGGAAGCCATGGTGACTCAGCAACATGCCGAGGGAGTCTCACCGAAGATATCCGCGCCGACCTCTCAATCACGTGATCAAAAAGGTCCTCCCCGCGAAGCTGCTCGACGACAAGACCAAGTACTACATCAATCCCACAGGAAGCTTCGTCATTGGCGGCCCGCACGGCGACACCGGGCTGACCGGCCGCAAGATCATCGTCGATACCTACGGCGGCATGGGCCGGCACGGTGGCGGCGCCTTCAGCGGCAAGGACCCGACGAAGGTGGACCGTTCCGCGGCTTACATGGCGCGGTATATCGCGAAGAACATCGTGGCGGCTGGGCTGGCGGAGCGCTGCGAGGTGCAACTCGCGTACGCCATCGGCGTGGCCGAGCCGGTGAGCGTGCTGGTGGATACCTTCGGGACCAGCAAGCTGGACGAGAGCGCGCTGGTGGAGCTGGTGCGGAAAAACTTCCAGCTGACGCCGAAGGCGATCATCGAAAGCCTGAACCTGCGGCGGCCGATTTACCGCAAGACCGCGGCCTACGGACACTTTGGGCGCATCAATGAGCCGGACTTCACCTGGGAAGCGACCGACAAGGCCGCTGCTTTGAAGGAACAGGCTGCCGGAAAGCAAGCGGTAGCGGCGAAGTAAGCTGAAGAGAGTAAGAAAAGGGCAGGCCTCCGGGCCTGCTTTTTTCGTCTTTGGAAAATCGCTGCCTTGCCGTTCGCCATAGCGGCGAAGCCGGGTATTGAGTCGCGAGCGCTTCATGACACCCCCCCGTTTTTATGCAAGTGTTGAATCTGCGGCAGTTGCAGAGGGGGTCGAAGTACAAGTTGTTGGAAACAGGCTGGTTGCGCCGAGGGCTGGTGGCAAGTTGCTGGAAGTACAGGGAATAGGGAGTCGGGAGTCGGGAGTAGGCGGTCGGCGTTCGGGAGCGGGTTCGGCGGCGGCGGTGAGGGCAGGATAAATGTGAGGGTTGAGCGGCCGGAACATCTCGTCCTGCTGCTGATCGTGGAAGGCGCGCCGGGCTGCTTCGTCGTGATCCGCTGACTGATGCGTGTATTCCGAATCGTGATCCGAGACACACGGTGCCTGGGCCGCTGGCGCGGATTCAGAAAGAGCAACCGCAGATCCTTCATCCGCTGGCGCGGATTCAGGATGACAAATCCCGGGGGTGGGGGCGGATTCGGGTTTGGCGACGGGGTCGGGGAGGGCGATGGGGTCGTGGAGTTCGTCGTAGGCGACTTCGGTGGGCATGTCTTCTTTGGGGACCTGCTGGACCTTGTGCATGCGGTCAATGGTCTTGAGGGTAGTGTTCATGAGGTAGGTAAGGGCGGAGACCTGGCGGTGGTCGATGGAGTGCTCGGAGAAGGCGAGGGCGGTGGCGTTGAGGTTTTCGATGACCGAGGCGTAGTCCTCCATGTAGACGAAGGAGAGGAGGGTGCCGGAGACATCGCGGGTACCGACGAGCTGGGGGCGGCGGCTGCGGCGGAGGCGGCGGTGGTGGTGGTCGAAGCAGAGGTCGCTGTTACGGAGGGCGGGGACGGTGCAGCGTGCGCCGGCGAGGGTCAGGTGCTGGCAGCGTGGGAAGAAGTCGGTCATGACGATATGCCTTTCGTGGAAGCAGGGTTTAGAGTTTAGGGATCAGAGTTTAGGCGTCAGGGCGCCGGGCTCAGGAAAGCAGCGGTTAGCGTTCAGCGTTTAGAAAGGCATCCAAAAAGAAAAGCCCCGCCGGGAAGGCGAGGCTTTTTTTCTTTTCTACCCTATAAGTATAGGATATCAAGTTTGGCCGGAAGTAGTGCCAACAATGTTGGGGTAGTTTGGCTTGTATGTGGTTTGTTATGAGGGTTATTACTTTGGATTTTTCCACAAGTACTTGACAGATCTGTGGATAAGTCAGGGATAGGGCGGTCGGCCCCATTCTGATTGGGACGGTATCGGCAGGTACTGAACGCGAGATCCTGTGCCAGCGGAGATTCGGCCACGAAGCCTACTACTTATCCCACCGGCTCCAGATGAGCGGTGAAGTGGCGGAGGAAAGGCGCTTCGAAGGTGAGGCGCATGCCGCGAATCTTGTCGCGGTTCTTCCAGACTTCGAGGATGACTTCGACGAGATAGTCGATGTGGCTCTGCGTATAGACGCGGCGAGGAATGGCGAGGCGGACCAGATCCATTTGCGCGGCGCCGGCGAACATCAACGAGCCGATTTCGACGGAGCGAACACCGCCTTCAAGATAAAGCTCGCAGCAAAGCGCGACGCCAGGGAACTGCTCGGCGGGAATGTGCGGAAGAAAGGCGCGCGCGTCGAGATAGATCGCGTGGCCGCCAGGCGGCTGAACAATCGGCACACCGGCAGCAGCGATGTGATTGCCGAGATAAGCCGTCGAAGCAATGCGGTAGCGGAGATAGTCTTCCTCAAGCGCTTCCTGCACGCCGACAGCAATGGCTTCAAGGTCGCGGCCGGCCAGGCCGCCATACGTCGGATAACCTTCGGTAAGGATGAGCAGGTCTTTTTCCTGCTGGGCGAGCTTGTCGTCGTTGGTGCAGAGGAAGCCGCCGATGTTGGCCATGCCGTCTTTCTTGGCGGACATGGTGCAGCCATCGCCGAGCAAAAACATTTCCTGTGCGATTTCTTTGGGCGTTTTGTTCTCGTAGCCCTTTTCGCGGAGCTTGATGAACCAGGCATTTTCGGCAAAGCGGCAGGCGTCGAAGTAAAGCGGGATGCCGTGATGGCGGCAGACAGCGCTGACGGCGCGAACGTTTTCCATGGAAACAGGCTGGCCGCCGCCGGAATTATTGGTAACCGTGAGCATCACACATGGGATTCGCTCGCGGCCGTGTTTGGCAATGAGGGTTTCGAGAGCGGCGACGTCCATATTGCCCTTGAAAGGCGCGGAGACGGAGGGTTGGCGTCCTGCTTCGGTGAGCAGATCGACAGCTTGCGCGCCGGTGAATTCGACATTGGCGCGAGTGGTATCGAAATGGGTGTTGTTGGGGACGACGTCGCCCTTTTTACAGAGGACGCCGAACAAGATGCGCTCGGCTGCGCGACCCTGATGCGTGGGAATGACGTGTTTGTAACCGAAGATGTCCTGAATGGAGTTGCGGAAGCGGTCGAAGCTGCGGCTACCGGCGTAACTCTCGTCGCCTTCCATAATGGCGGCCCATTGATGGGTGGACATGGCGCCGGTGCCGGAGTCGGTGAGCAGGTCGATGAGGACGTCGTCGGCAGGGAGGAGGAACATGTTGTAGTGCGCGGCGCGGAGAAGATTTTCGCGCTGCTGGCGGGTGGTCCAGCGCAGGGGCTCGACGCTCTTGATGCGGAACGGCTCGATGATGGTTTTGATTGGCATGCCGTAGGAGATTGTAAAGAACGCGAACGGCTTGCGCCGGGAGTGCAGAATGGACCGTTGCTCGCGGCGCTTGAGGGAACGACGAGGAAGGTTCGGTTCAGCCGTGAAAGGTTCGGAACAGGAGCATGCAGCCGGTAAGGGCGAGCAGGAGATAGGACAAGCGATTGGCCACGAGAATGGCTGGCTTGATGTCACCCTGATAGCGGAGCAGGTCGTACCAGTCAAAGACCCACGATTTAAGAATGCGCGTGAAGAGGTAGGAGGGGACGAGCAGGGTGAGGAAGATCGCCAGGATCGCCCAGATTTCCGCGTGGGTACCGACCATGTCCGGAAACATTTTGGTGCAGACCCACAAAGGAACGAACTGCATGTCGCTGAAAGCGCCGGAATGACCGCCAGGAAACTCGGCCCACGAGTCGAGAATGGTATAGATGAGCCATGCCAGGGGAAAGCCGAGACCCATAGCGGCAGTGTTGACGCAGATGACGGCGATGAGGGTGCGGCGTATGCGCGTCTTCAGGCGGGAAAGCAGATAAATGGATTCGATGACGATGACGAGGAAGAGGAAGAAGAGCATGGTCGGCCAGGTGACGGGCAGCATGGGGATGCCGGCGTCGGCGCGAGCCGCTTGCGGGAAGCAGGCCAGGGCGGCTGTGGCCAGAAGAACGCTGGCAAAACGACGCCTGCCTCTGGTAAACATGGCCGGATCATACCATCCGATTTCAGGCGCGGGGAGAAGCATTCTTGAGTCGTTCTTATTGGGTTGTTAGTGCCTGCAGTACCACGTTGCTGATGGCGGCGATGGGCGCTGCCCAGCATTCTTCGGCGATTGCGAAACAGGCTGTTGCCGGCACGGAGCAGCACGACGTTGACTGGCCTGCGTACAACGGGAGCGTGGACGGCGACCACTATTCGTCGCTGAACGAGATCAATCGCGGCAACGTTGCGCAGTTGAAAGTGGCGTGGCAGTTCGACACGGGTGAGAAGGGGAATCTGGAGACGAATCCGCTGATCGTGGGGCGGGTGATGTATGCGGTCACGCCGTTCGGGAAGGTGATTGCGCTGGACGCGGCGAGTGGGAAGCTGCTGTGGGCCTTCGATTCGACGGTCGATAACCACGACAAGACGATTGGCGGGGCAACGCAGCCTTCGCGCGGGCTGACGTACTGGAGCGACGGTACGAGTGGGCGCATTTTTGCCGGCGTGCTGCATTATCTGTACGCGCTCGATCCAGGGACGGGGAAACCGGTTGTTGGCTTTGGGGAGGACGGCCGGATCGATCTGCGCATGGGTCTGCGTGAGGGCGCGGATTACAAGGAGCAGTCGATTGCGCTGACGACGCCGGGGCTGATCTACAAGGACCTGATCATCGTGGGCGGACGGAATCCGGAGACGCATCCTGCGCCGCCGGGGGACATTCGCGCGTTCGATGTGCGGACTGGCGCGCTGCGCTGGCGTTTCCACACGATTCCGCATCCCGGCGAGTTTGGGTACGAGACGTGGCCGCCAGATGCGTGGAAAGATGCGGGCGCGGCGAACAACTGGGCGGGGATGACGCTCGATGCGGAGCGTGGCATTGTGTATGTGCCGACGGGGAGCGCGGTGTTTGATTTTTACGGCGGCGATCGGGTGGGCAACGATTTGTTTGCCGACACGCTGCTGGCGCTCGATGCGGCGACGGGGAAGCGGCTGTGGCATTTCCAGGGAGTGCATCACGACATCTGGGATCGCGATTTTCCTTCGCCGCCAGCACTGGTGACTGTGAATCGCGACGGGAAGCGCGTGGACGCGGTGGCGCAGACGACGAAGCAGGGCGTGGTTTACGTTTTTGACCGCGTCACGGGGGCGCCGCTGTTTCCGGTTGAGGAGCGGGCGTATCCGGAGAGCGATGTGCCGGGCGAGAAGACTGCGCCGACGCAGCCGATGCCGACTGAGCCGGCGCCGTTTGCGCGGCAGCGGCTGACAGAGGACATGCTGACGACGCGGACGCCGGCGGCGCATGCGTGGGCGGTTGAGACGTTTAAGACGTTTCGCAGCGATGGGCAGTTTATTCCGCTGGGAGTAGATCGGCAGACGGTGGTCTTTCCGGGGTTCGATGGCGGCGCGGAGTGGGGCGGGCCGGCGGTGGATCCGGCGACGGGCGTGCTGTATGTGAACGCGAATGAGATGGCGTGGACGGGCGGGCTGACGCCGGATAATCCCACGGCGAGCCCGGGCGCGAAGGTTTACCAGTCGCAGTGCGCGATTTGCCATGGTGCGAATCGGGCAGGGTCGCCGCCGGCGTTTCCTTCGCTGGTGAACGTGACGCAACGGATGACGGACGCGCAGATCGCCGACATGGTGATGCACGGGCGCGGACGGATGATGGCGCTGCCCAACGTGGATGGGGCGAAGATCGCGGAGCTGATCGAGTATCTGAAGTCGGCGGACCGGGGAGCGGCATCGGAGACTGCAGAGCATGTGCCCGGATGGAAGATGGCGGGCGGGGCGAACCTCGAATACGCCTTTACGGGGTACCGAAAATTCCTCGATCCTGACGGCTATCCGGCAATTACGCCGCCTTGGGGGACGCTGAGCGCGATCGACCTGAACACGGGAGAGTATTTGTGGAAGATTCCGCTGGGCGAATATCCGGCGCTGACCGCGGAGGGCCTGGGCAACACGGGGTCGGAGAATTACGGTGGGCCGATCCTGACTGCTGGAGGGCTAATTTTCATTGGGGCGACGTCGTACGACCGGAAGTTTCGGGCTTTCGACAGCCACACCGGGCAGCTGCTGTGGGAGACGGAACTGCCATTTGCAGCGGGAGCGACGCCGGCGACCTACTCGGTCGATGGAAAACAATACGTGGTCATTGCGGCGAGTGGTGGTCGGGATCCGAAATCGCCTGTGGGCGGGATGTACATTGCGTTTTCGCTGCCGTGATCCACAGGACGCAGAACGCAGGACACAGGGCCAACTGCACCCGAACCTCGGTGCATCAGAAACCAGATGTCCAGCTAAAATCGGACAAAACCTTTCTCTGGGAGCCGCTATGCACTCTTCACGGTTCTTCGGGCTCAGCGTTGTTTATTTTGGCCGCGATGCTTTCGTTGCTCGTTTCCTCACCGGCCGCGCAGGCGCAGCAGCCGGGGCAAAACACTAGCCAGGACACGCATCTTGTCACGCCGCAGCAATTGCAGCAGCAGGTTCAGTCGTCGACCGCGACGCGCCAGAAGCAGATCGAGGATCTGAATCAGTTTCTCTCGACGCCTCTCGCGCAGAAGGCGATGAAAGACTCGAAGATCGATCCGGTGCAGGTGAAGACGGCGATCCCGAGCCTTTCCGATGCGGAACTGGCCGATCTTTCCGCGCGCGCGGATCATGCACAGCAGGACTTCTCGGCTGGCGTTCTGGGAACGACGGCGCTGTTGCTGATTATTCTCATCATCGTTGTGATCATTCTGGTTTCGATCTGGCACTGACGCTGTGCGCCGCTTAGCGCTGCTTGTCTGGCTGGCAGCCGCGACCGTCGCGGCCGAAGCGCAAACTGCGCAGGCCATCTGGATCGATGTCCCTTTTGTTCAGCAGCCTCGCGAGGGTTGCGGGGCGGCGTCGGTGTCGATGGTGATGCAGTACTGGGCGCATCAGACGGGGCTAGCGCCGACGGCGGACTCCGGGGTAGAGGTGATCCAGCACGCGATTTATTCGCCGAAAGCGCACGGGATTCTGGCGTCGTCGATGGAGGAGTATCTGCGCCAGCATGGGTACCGGGTCTTCGCGCTGCACGGGCGATGGAGCGACTTTGAAACGGAGCTGCGGAAAGGGCGTCCGCTGATTGTGGCGCTGCGTCCTGAGGGGCAGACGGCGCTGCATTATGTGGTGGTAGACGGCGTCGATCCGGGGCGCGGACTGGTGACGATGAACGACCCGGCAGAGCGCAAACTGCTGTCCCAGGAGCGTGCGGCATTCGAGAAAGACTGGAGCGCAACCGGCAACTGGATGCTGCTCGCTGTGCCTGCATCGTCTTCGCGCTGATTCTTCCGCTGGCGTGGGGCGCGAGAGGCTGGGGGCAATGTTCCGGAGCCGGCACGACGGCGGATGCGCAGATACGGCAGCTGTTCGGGCAGCAGAAGTGGCCCGAGGTGGTTCGGCTGGCGGCGGCGATGGTGGCGCGGTCGGGCGATGTCGATTTCGACTATGGGATGGCGCTGGGGCATCTGAACCGGTTGAGGGAAGCGCACGCTGTTCTGCTGGCGGGGGCGCGGCAATGCCCGGGGCAGAAGCGTTTTCCCATCGAACTGGCCGGAGTGGCATTCGAAGAGAAGCAGTATGCAGCGGCAGAGCACTGGTTGCGCCGGGGTTTGCGGCTCGATCCCGGGGACAGCTATGCGAACAACTTCCTGGGGACGGTCTATTTTCTTTCCGGCAACCTCGAGGCCGCGGTGCAGTACTGGAACCGCGTGCAGAGACCGGCCATTGCGAGGCTCGATCTCGATCCGCACCTGCGCGTGCACCACTTGCTGCTGGACCGGGCGTTTGCGTTTGCGCCGGCGTCGGAACTGAAGGCGCCGCAGCTGATCACGACTCAAACGCGGCTGGATGGGCTGGGGATTTTTCCGAGCTACAACATTCATCTGGACGCGAGGCAGGACGGAAGGTTTGACGCGGTTTTTCGGGCGCAGGAGCAGAACGGATTTGGGTTCGAGCCCGCTGGGAGCGGTGCTCTCGACCTTTGGCGGCGCGCCGTACGAGACGCTCTACCCCAGCTACCGCAACATCGGCCGCTCGGCGATGAATTTCGACTCATTGCTGCGGTTCGACGCACAGAAGCGCCGTGCCTGGGGGGAAGTGTCGGCTCCATTGCAGGGTCTGCCGCAATGGCGGTGGCAGATTTCGACGGATTTGCGGAACGAAAACTGGGCGATTCGGCGGTCGTTCACGGGGGATGCGCCGGTGCTGGGTTCGTTGAACCTGGAACGGGAGGCAGCGGGCGGTACGCTGACCTCTTTTGCCAGCGGGAGGTGGCAGTGGTCGGCGGGTGGCGAGCTGTCGCACCGGATTTTTCGGGACGTGGTGCCGGGGTCCGCGATGACGCCGGCGCTGGTGACGCCGGGATTCGAATTGAAGCAGGTTGCGGCGGTGCGGGACCGGCTGGTTGCGCTTCCTGAGGATCGATTTACGCTCACGGGCGGGGCGAGTTCCGGCCTGGCGCGGACGCTGAACACGCCGGCGCGGCTTTCGGAAAAGCTGCAGGGATGGGCGTTGGCGGACTGGCTGCCGGGGATGCAGGGGAAAAAGTACGAGCTCAGTGAGCAGTTGCGGGCGGGGAAGATTTTTGGCACGGCGCCGTTTGACGACCTGTTTGCACTGGGAATGGTGCGTGACGACTCCGATCTGTGGATGAGGGGGCACATCGGGACTCGGGATGGGCGGAAGGGAAGCTCGCCGATCGGGGACGCCTGCCTGCTCTCCAACACGGACTTCCTGCGGCGGTTCTACGGTAACGGGCTGATGGCAATCGACTTGGGGCCGCTGCTGGATGTGGGGAAAATGGCTGCGCCGACGCGCAGGGCTTTCGAGCGGGGAATGGCTGGTGGATGCGGGGGTCGAAGCGCGGCTCAGGGTTTTGCACACCAGCGTGATCCTGAGCTACGGGCGGGATCTGCGTTCGGGGACGAATGCCCTGTTCGGGGCAGCAGGGGGACCCCCGGATTTCCACTGGACAGCTACCAATTTCCGGTAGACAGCGCATCCAAGCTGCCAGAGAATCTGTGGTAACGATCAGCCGCGGCTATTAACAGGAGCGGCAATAAGGAATCGGGCCCCGTAATAACTATTTGGTTAACTGGCCGGAATTTAGATTCACCACCGGCATTGAATCGGCTACTGTCTGGGTTACCACAGTCATGCGATTGCACTATCGCACTCTACTGACTCTCGTTGTGACGGTTCCATGGCTTCCTGTGGTAAGCCAGAACCCCCCGCTGTCTCCAATTCCTAACCGCATTGTTTCGCCGGTCGACAATGCTGTTCGTGTCGCGCTGCGCGGGCAATGTTCATCCCCTTGTGCAGGCGCGTTTTGACCGGGGACCGGCTCCACAATCGATGCCTGCTGGCCGCGTGATGCTGGTGCTCGCCCGCAGTGGTCAGCAGCAACAGGCCCTCAAACAATACCTGGCGGATGTTCAGAACGCTGGCTCACCGGCTTATCACCAATGGCTGACGCCGGAGCAATATGGCGCGCGATTTGGCCTGAGCGATTCCGACCTTGCCACGGTGGAATCGTGGCTTGAGAATCAGGGCTTCAAAATCGAGAAGGTCCCTGAGGCGCGCAACGTGATCGAGTTTTCCGGTTCGATCAACCAGGTCCAGAGCGCGTTCCTTACCTCGATTCACACTTTCGTCGTCAATGGCGAGACGCATTGGGCGAACGTGAGCGACCCGCAGATTCCCGCGGCACTGGCGCCGGTGGTGGCCGGAGTGGCTCCGCTGAATGATTTTCGGCCGAGGCCGGATATTCGCAGTGGAGCGCAGGGACGGTACGATCCCACGACGCGGCGCTTCCAGCCGGAGCTGACGTCGTTCAACGCAAGCAGCAACACGCCGAACCTCTTCGTAAATCCGGCGGATGCGGCTACGATTTACGACACGCCGAATGCGAACCTGAACACCAATTACAGCGGCGGCACGACTTACGACGGCACAGGGGTAAGGATCGGCATTCTCGGCACGTCGGACCTGACGCTGGCCGACATCGCGAACTACCGCATTGCGTTCCTGGGCGAGACGTCTTCTTCGGTGAATCTGCCGACGGTGGTGGTGGATGGCGGCGATCCTGGATTGACGAACACTGCCGATGAGGCGCTGCTGGACAACGAAATTGCCGGTGGGCTGGCGCCGAAAGCGCAGATTTATTTCTACACGTCGGCCGATACGGGGCTTTCGTCCGGGCTGATGAATGCGTGGTATCGCGCTCTGGACGATGACACGGTCAGCATTCTGAATGTGAGCTTCAGCGGGTGCGAGGCGGAGCAGGGAACTGCGGGCAACCAGGAGATTCTGGAGGCAGCGGAGCAGGCGGCGGCCGAGGGCATCACGGTCACAGTTTCCGCGGGCGATGCGGGCTCGGCGGGGTGCGACGATTTTGACTCGGAACTGGTGGCCCAGGATGGGCTGGGTGTTAACGGGATTGCGTCGACGCCGTACACGATTGCGGTGGGGGGCACGGATTTCGACGGGCTGTCGTCGGCATTTTCGAGCTATGCGAGCACGGCCAGCATGGGCAATGCGCCGTATTACCGGACCGCTAACGGATACATCCCGGAAGAGCCATGGAACAACTCGACGATGGCGAATACGAGCCTGGCGGCGAACGTTCCCTATGAAAATGGCGCCGGGGGCACGGACATCGTTGCCGGCGGAGGGGGCGCGAGCATTGTCTACAGCAAGCCGGCTTTTCAGACTTCGCTGACTCCAGGGGACAACGCGCGGGACGTGCCGGATGTTTCGCTGTTTGCGGCCAATGGCTTTCATCAGGCGTACTGGGCTTTCTGCTCGGACAGCGTGACCGATGGCAACACTGCGGAGACGTACACCGATTGCCAGACGAGCGCGGGGCAGCTGACGGCTTCGACGATTGTGAGCGGGGTTGGCGGGACATCGGCTTCGGCGCCGGCTTTTGCGGGGATGCTGGCTCTGGTGGAGGAGAAGACAGGCGCGCGACTGGGGCAGGCCGATGGCGTTCTTTACCAGCTTGCAGCGTCGAACTACGCGGCGGTCTTTCACGACCTGACCACGGGCGATAACTCGGTGCCCTGCGCGAGCGGCACGCCTAATTGCGGTGCGAACGGATTTATTACCGGGTACAACGCTGGAGCCGGCTACGATCTGGCGTCGGGGCTGGGCAGCGTCGATGTGACGGCGCTGGTGAATAACTGGAGCAGCGTGGCCCTGGCTGCCACCTCAACGACCTTCGAGATCAATGGGTCAACGTCGGGCATCAGCGTGGTGCACGGTAAGCCGCTGACGTTTCAGGTTGGCGTGAGTCCGGCAACGGCTACGGGCGTGGTGGGGATTGTCGATTCGGCGAACGAGGTTGTTGGCGGACCGCAGAACGATGGGCAGTTTGCGATCGCGCTGACCAATGGCAACGGATCGGCCAGCTACGGCGGTTTGCCCGGTGGCACGTACACGGTCTCGGCTTCCTATGGGGGCGATACGTCGCACGCGTCGAGCTCGTCCAATGCCGTCAGCGTCACGGTTACGCCGGAATCAAGCACGATGATGCTGATGATCCAGGCCGCGAATCCGTTATCCGGGGCGACGGTCGGCCTCAGCAGCATTCCATACGGGTCGCGGGTACTTCTGGACGGCGAGATCATGGGCGCGGCGGAAGGCGCGAACACGGAGGGACTGGCGACCGGCACGGTGACGTTCAGCGACAAGGGCGCGACGCTGGGAAGCACGAGTGTTGGATCCGACGATCTGGCGCTGTATCCGGCGCAGGGAAATGCTGCGGCAGCGTTCACGGTGGGATCGCACAGCGTAACTGCGAATTACTCCGGCGATGCGAGCTATAAGCCGAGCGTCAGCAGCACGGTGGCATTCAGTGTTGTTCCTGCTATGACGAGCGTGTCGGCGTCGGCGAGTGCGGGGGCGATCGGCGCTGGGCAGTCGGCGACGATTTCCTTTGCGGTGACGACGCCAGCGAATCTGGGCGCACTGCCGACCGGGACGGTGCAGGTGAGCGCGAATGGGCAAAATCTGGGCACGGTGACGGCGCTTCAGGCGGGTACGGTTGGTTCCGGGTCGGGCGCGATGTTCCAGCTTTCGGGGACGGCGACGATTCAGGCGAGCCAGCTGGTCGCCGGCACGAATAACGTGATCGGGGTTAATTACTCCGGCGACGGGAATTACGCGTCCGCATCGACGAGTGTGCCCATCGCTGCCGTGACCGGGACGGCGGGCTTCAGCCTTGCCAACAGCGGCAACATCAGCGTTGCGCCTGGGGGATCGGGAAGCTCCACCCTGACGCTTACGCCGGTGGGCGGATTCACGGGCGAAGTGGTTTTTGCCTGTGTGATCAGCGGCAATCCGGCGATCAACTGCATCACGCAGGTAGCGACGGTGACAGGGACGGCGGCGGTGACTTCGACGGTGACGGCCGAGGCTGGCGCCAGCGCTGTTCCGGGAAACTATACGGCGACCATTACCGGGCAGGACCTTGCCACCGGAACCCTTTCGGCTACGACTACGCTGACGATTACGGTGACCGGCAGCGGCACTCCGGCGATTGCACTGAGCAACAGCGGCAATCTTTCGTTCGCGCCAGGCGCGGCGACGGGAAATAGCGCGACGATCACGGTGACTCCGTCGGGCGGGTTCAGCGGCCAGGTGAACCTGAGCTGCAGTGTCACGACAACGGTGAGTAATCCGACGGATCCGCCGGTTTGCCAGCTTCCTGCTTCGGTGACCATCAGTGGGACTACGGCGGCGACGGCCACGCTGACCGTGACGACGACGGCGACGACGAGCACCGCAGGCCTTGTGCCAATCTTGTTTGCCGGTGGGGGAACGACGCTGGCGATGGTGCTGTTCTTCGGCGTGCCGGCGCGCAGGCGGGCATGGCGTACGCTGCTGGGCGGGCTGGCGGCGGTCTTTATCGTCTCGGGGATCGGGTGTGGGTCGGCTGTCCATCCTTCGACGCAGAGCGGCGGCACCGTGGCGGCGGGAACGACGCCTGGAGCTTACGTGGTGACGATCTCGGCGGCGGATGCGGCGACGGGGACGATCAAAGCGACGACCACGGTCAGCGTGACCGTGAACTGAGCCGGTCAGGACTGATTCCCGATTCGAACCTGGATTTACTGCCTCACCTCCGCCCATCCGAAGGCGCCGGGGAGATGCTCGAAGTCTGGCGGCTTATCGCGCTCGAAATAAATGGAAAGGATGTCGAAGCGGACGGCGAACTCGCCGGGCGGGAGCTGCCGCATGTAATGCCGGGCGAGGCGGCGGAGGACATGGCGCTTGTGCGGGTCGACAGCTACGTGTGCGGGAGCCACGGCCCGCGTGGTGCGGGTCTTCACTTCGACGAAGCAGAGCGTATTTCCTTTCCAGGCAATGATGTCGAGGTCGCCGGGGGCACGGGCGGAGCGCCAGCCGCGGGCGACAACAAAGTAGCCGCGGCGCATGAGCCAGAAAAATGCGGCTCGTTCGCCGAGGAGGCCAGTTTCAAGGTGTTCGGGGCGGGGAGGGCGACGGCGGGAGGCAGCGCGTTCGATGGCGTTGACCGCCGACTCCATCAGGTTGACGCGTAACTGGAGCAGCATTGGCGCTATTTTCAGGCGGCGGGGATCGCTAAGACAGGGCACGACGGTCATGGCGGGGTAACGAAAGTCAGGGGGAACGGCGTTGAGGAATTCGACGCGATCGCAACGGCTCGAAGGACAGGTACTCAGGGGCTAAAGCCCATTTGATTTTGTGGCGTTACGGCACGACCAAGGTCGTGCCCTGATACAAAAGCGGTTCCGTTCGGCATTTTCCCGCAAGCTGTGAAGTCGTGCCCTGACGGCAATTCCTCAGCAAACTTCACGGACGGCATTAGCGAAGAAGCAACAGATAGATGCCCACTCCGGTGCCGACAACCGCCAGCAACAACGCGAGGATGATGGCGTTGCGGGAAACGCGGCCGGCGATCCAGGCGCCGGTGCGCAGCTCCCTGACGGTGCGAACGTGATGGAGGACCGCAGCCACGTTGACCAGGACGCCGAGCGCGACCAGCGCGACTCCTGAATAGACGGAGACGCCTGTGGGGTGCGGGGCGGCGTGTTGATTGCCCTGAAATTCGCGAAGGAAGAGTCCGAATCGGGCGAGGGCGAAACCCACGCCCATGAGGCCGAGGCCAGTGCGTATCCAGGCGAGGAAGGTGCGCTCGGCGGCGAAGTAGGTTCTCGGGTCGTTGAGTTCGTTGGGGAGTTGGGTCGGCATGGGGCGATTGTAGGGGTGCGGACAGGGGCCTGAGTTGGTGGTAGCTCGATTTGAATCTGGACGGGCAGAATCAGCCGGCCTAGTATGGCCAACATGGGCACTCCGGCCCCACGGATCGACAAGTATGAGTCCAGGCGCATTCGCGTCCAAATACGGCATGTTCTCCTAGCCATCTGGGACCCGATTGGGGTCAAGGATGAGCCGAATGCAAAAGACGAGTACGACGGCTACATCGGCAGGATTTACGAGTTGCTCACGAGCGATGCGTCGGATACAGAACTGACGGAGTACCTTTATTGGGCCGTTCACGACCACATGGGTTTGGATCGCGCAACAAGGCCCGACATGGCAGCAACGGTTGCTGCGCTCCGAGAAATTCGGTTGCCTGTGGAATCAAAGTGACCCGCTGCCCTTGACTTGCCTAGGTTGACTTTTCCGTCGGCTGCTGTGTTCTGATCGGAATATGGGAATCCTTCTGATGCTTGTTCTTGCGCTGCAGACACCGGCCGGGTCCACGGTCGCGAACGATCCTTTCGCAGCGCTGCGCGAGCAGTGGGCGAAGGACCTGCACGACAAGCATATTGAGGACTCGCTGGCACAGTACGCACCGGACGCGGACTTCATCAGTGATACGGGCCGCACGCACGGGACCGCGGCGCTGCGGCAGCTGTTCCAGACCGTTACGACAACGCTCGACAGCGACCTGACCTTCCATTCGGAGCGGGTGGAGATATCCGGAGACCTCGCGTACGACTCCGGGACGTACAAGGAGACGCTGACCACGCGGGCGACGGGGAAAACGCAGAAGATGACGGGGGACTATGTGACGGTGTACCGGCGGATGAAGGCTCCCAATGGGAACGCTGTATGGGTGATTGCGGAGCAGGTGTGGACGGGGACAGGCGGCCAGTAGTCAGCCGCCAGACGCCAGCAGCCAGCCCCCAGCGGCCCGTAGTCAGTCACTGGCGGTTGCAAGGCGGGAGCTGGCAGGACAAAGGGCAGGCCGAAGCCTGCCCTTTGTGGTGATGACTTTCCTAAAATGTTTGCGTCTTACAGAGGCTGAACGTCAGCTGCCTGCCAGCCCTTTGGCCCCTTGACGACGTTGAATTGCACGGCCTGACCTTCCTGCAGACTCTTAAAGCCATTTGCGGAAATGGCAGAGTAGTGCACGAAGACATCCTCGCCGTTCTGGCGCGAGATAAAGCCGTAGCCCTTCGCGTCGTTAAACCACTTCACAGTACCTTGTTCCATATTTGTTGCGATTTCCTAGATTGAATTGCGCTGGAGTGAATCGGAGCGAAACTGGCAGACCTGCAAATCCTGCTTTGTTGGGCGAGGCGAAAGACTGCGCTTGCCCGGTTCGGTTCTAACGCGGTCACAGTGTATCAGATTCGGTTCTTTCGGGGGTCAATTCCGGACTGGCCGGGCCTCGGCGGCGTCAGTTGGCGGACCCCCAGCGTGGAGGGGGGAAGAGCTGCGGATTGCTCCGCAGCTCTTCCAGCATTGGCCGGAATTTCGGTGTCTTCAGTTGGCCTGGGGGATTTTCGACTGCAGCTGCGTGACCTTGCCCTGCAGGGCACCGAGGATACCCTGCGCGTCGCCGAGGCCGGTCTGCTCCGCCTGACCTACGACCTGGGCGCCGGCCGTCTGCACATTGGATTTGACCTGCCCGATGATCTGGGTGGGGTGGGTCAGATCGATGGTGCCGACGCCGGAAGCCGCGCCCTGCGCCTGCTGGACCAGAGATTTTGCCTGTTGTCCGAAGATACTGCCGAGGCTCTGGGCGTTCGCCACGCCGGAGGTAAGGGGCAACATCGCCACTGCAACCAAAATCCGCATCGCGAACCGCGTTTGTGCTTTCATGGGGTGCCTCCTCTACTTTGTCTTTGCTACTTCCCTTCAACTCTCTGGCGGGTTTGAGCACGGAGCCCTGAAAAGGATGCGTGAATATTCCCTGAACGGTGCAAAACACAGGGAGCGGGAGAGGATGAGGGTCGAGCAGGTATGCTGATGGATTGATATGAACTACAGCCTGACACACGACACGGAGCTGCTGGCCGAGGCCCTGGACCGGCTGGAGCGAGCCTTCACCACGCTGCCCGGTTACACGCCGGATGTACCGGGCGAAGCCCGCATGGGCGCGGTTCTGAAAGAAGCCGCGGACCGGATGGCCGACAATTTTCCGTACTTCCACCCGTTGTACGCGGGGCAGATGCTGAAGCCGCCGCATCCGGTGGCGCGGGCGGCCTATGCGATGGCCATGTGGCTGAACCCGAACAACCACGCGCTCGATGGCGGGCGGGCCAGCTCGCGCATGGAATGGGAAGCGGTGCGGGAGATAGCCGCGATGTTCGGATGGAGCGACTTTATCGGCCATCTGACCGGGGGCGGGACGCTGGCGAATCTGGAAGCGCTTTGGGTTGCGGGGCAGATGGCGCCGGGCAAGAAGGTCGTCGCGTCGGAGCAGGCCCATTACACGCATGAGCGCATCAGTGCTGTTCTGAAAATCCCGTTCCAGTCGATTCGCTGCGATGCGCAGGGGCGGATGGATCTCGCCGAACTCCAGGCTGTGCTGGCCGCGGGCGATGTGAGCACCGTGGTGGCCACGCTTGGCACCACCGGAGCCGGCGCTGTGGATCCGCTGGATGCGATTCTCGATCTGCGGGCGAAGCATGGATTCCGGCTCCATGCCGACGCTGCGTACGGCGGGTACTTCCGGCTGGCGTCCAATCTGGACGGCCCGGCGCGGCGAGCCTTCGAGCGGATCACGGAGGCGGATTCGATTGTCATCGACCCCCACAAGCATGGTCTGCAGCCGTACGGATGCGGCTGTGTACTGTTTCGCGATCCGACCATGGGGCGGTGGTATAAACACGATTCGCCCTGCACCTATTTCACTTCGCAGGAGCTCCACATTCACGGTGGAACCGCCGAGGCGCCGGAAGCGGGGGGCACGTGCGCGGCCACACGTTTCGCGACCGAGCTTTTCCAGCAGGGTTCGCTGCACCTGGGTGAGATCAGCCTCGAGTGTTCGCGGCCGGGTGCTTCGGCTGTGGCGTTATGGGCGACCCAGCGGCTGCTGCCCCTGGAGCGCGGGGGTGAATTTGCGAGGGGACTGGAGCAGAGCCGTGAGGCGGCACTGCGCCTGCACGGCGCTCTGGCGTCGGATTCACGTTTCGCAGCCGGCCCGGAACCTGACCTGGACATTGTGACGTGGGCGGTGCGCGGCGACACCGTTGCAGAGTCTTCCCAGCGCGCGCAGCAGCTGTTTGATGGGGCCGCGAAGCTCGATCTGCACCTGGCGCTCGCCACCATGCCGGCGCGCATCTTCACGGATGCGGGATGGTCCGATCACAACCCGTTCGCGACGGTGACCTGTTTGCGCTCGGTGCTGATGAAGCCCGAGCATCTGGCCTGGGTGGACGAAATCGCGGAGAGGCTCGGTCAGGCGCTGTGAGGGTCGAGAAAAAGCCGCCGATCCGACTCCAGAGGGATGCGTTTTCTTCCTGCGCATCTATGGTTACAGTAATCCGGTTATTGTAGTTTCCGTCTGGTTTTCCGGAGTGAGAGAGGGCTCGCATGCTGAATGTAAGCGGTATTACCAGGAAACATGCCGAGCGGTTTGGGACCGAACCCGCCGTTTTTCTTGCGCCAGGGCGGGTGAACCTGATTGGAGAACACACCGACTATGCGGGCGGCTTCGTGATGCCCGCGGCGATCGACTTTGGCACCCTTGCGGCCATCACGCCGCGGACGGATGGAAGGGTGGTCATCTGGTCGGAGAACTTCCAGGAACAGGTGAGCCATCAGATCGAAGGTCTGCCGAAGAATGGCGGGGGGCACTGGTCGGGATATCCGCTGGGGGTGGTCAAGATCCTGCGCGAGGCGGGCTTCGCCGTACCGGCGCTCAGCCTGAGCGTGCAGGGAGACGTGCCGCTGGGTGCGGGGCTGAGCTCATCGGCTTCGATAGAGGTGGCGACGGCGCTGGCGGCACTCAGCCTGACCGGAGCGAATCCGGCGCGGGAAGAGATAGCCAAACTTTGCCAGCGCGCAGAAAACGTCTACGTGGGAGCGTCGTGCGGCATCATGGATCAGTTCATCGCGTGCAACGGGGCGGAGAACCACGCGCTACTTCTGGATTGCCGGTCGCTCGAGTACAGGCTGGCGCCGATTCCTGCAAATGTCAGCCTGGTGATCGCGAACACCATGGTGAAGCATGCGCACGCGGGCGGCGAATATGGCGTCCGCCGTGGTGAAGTGGAGGAAGGAACCGAGATTCTGCGCAGCCATCGCCCGGAGATCAAGCTTTTGCGGGATGCGACGACGAAAGACCTGGATAAGTGGGGGAAGGAAATGCCGGAGAATGTGCTGCGGCGTTGCCGGCACATCATCACGGAGAATCTGCGGACGGTGGCCGCGGCGGATGCGCTGGCGGCAGGGAACCTGAAGAGGCTGGGGGATCTGATGGCGGCGGCTCATGCGAGCTACCGCGACGACTTCGAGGCCAGCTGCGACGAATGCGACGTCATGGTGGAAGCGGCGCAAACGCTTCCCGGACTGATTGGGGCACGCCTCACTGGAGGCGGATTCGGGGGCTGCACTGTTAATCTGGTGCACGCCGAGCAGGCGGCAGACTTTGCGACGAGTCTGCGTGAAGAGTACCGGCAGCGGACGGGAATCCACGCGGAGATTTATCGTTGCCGGGCGTCGGCCGCAGCACACGCGGTGTGAAGGAGAGCAACGATGACGCTTCGCGAGTTTTATCTGGAACGCCGGAAAGCAGAGCTCCCGGTGTTTCTGAAAGTGCTGAAAGCTCTGCCGCCCGATCAGATGCAGTACAAGCCCCATGAACGGTCGCCTTCGGCGGAGCAGTTGGCGTGGACGCTGACCTCGGAATTACGTTCGTGTCTGGATGTGGTGAAGGAGCATCGTGCGGAGTGGAAGACCAACCCGGCGCCTCCACTGCCAGAGATGATTGCGCTATTCGAGAAATGGTCCGGCGAGCTGGTGGAAGGCGTGGCTGCGATGAGCGATGAGGCGTGGAATCGGACGGCGAAGTTCTATTACAACGGCCAGATGGTGTCGGAACAGCCGGCGGAGAGGTTTCTGTGGATGATCCATTTCGACGCCATCCATCACCGCGGCCAGATCACAACCTATTTGCGGCCGATGGGTGCGAAAGTGCCGGCGATCTATGGGCCATCAGGAGATGAGCGTCCCTCGTAACGGGAGGGTGGTTTCCAGGGTTCAGGCAGTATTCCACAGAAGGGTCATACCCGCGCTATGGGGCCGATGTAACAATCACAGGGTTCCGGAGCAAGGACTACAAGCCCGGCGAAGAGATTGTTATTCTGAAGGGCGGGTCGCTCGGACAGGGCCGGAGAAATCGTTTTCACGATGCGATTTATCAATCGTTCCCAGTATTTTTCCCCGGAGGAACCAGGAGAAGGCGGCGTGGTCGCCTATTTCTCCATGGAGATCGCTGTGGTTCCGGAGTTTCCGACGTACAGCGGCGGCCTTGGGGTGCTGGCCGGAGACACGCTGCGCGCCGCCGCCGATATGGGGCTTCCGCTGGCCGCGGTGACTCTGGCGCATCGGAAAGGCTACTTCCGCCAGCATCTGGATCCGACCGGCGTGCAATCTGAGGAACCCCAGCCGTGGGATCCGGCAGCAATTCTGGCCGCCGAAGAGCCGGTTGTAACGGTGACCCTCGAAGGGCGTCCGGTTGCGATTCGCGCGTGGCGCTACGACCTTGAGGGCATCACCGGGCATCGCATCCCGATCTACTTCCTCGACACGGATCTGGAGCAAAACGAGGCGACCGACCGCACGATCACAGACCATCTTTACGGGGGCGATGCGGATTATCGTCTGCGTCAGGAAGCCGTCCTTGGGATCGGGGGAGCACGACTGCTGCATGCGCTGGAATATCAGCCGGCGGTGTACCACATGAACGAAGGTCATGCGGCGTTGCTGACAATTCCCGTTTTGGAACAGGAACTGCACGGCGCCGGCCTGCAGACGGCCACGGAACGGAACGTTGAAGCGGTGCGCCGCCGCTGCGTCTTTACTACCCACACGCCGGTGCCTGCAGGGCACGATCGTTTCTCCGGCGAACAGGCTTACCGCATTCTGGGCGCCGAACGCGCGGGCATGCTGGAGCGCTTCGGCTGTTTCCATGACGGTCTGCTGAACATGACCTATGTGGCTCTGCGTTTTTCGCGCTTTGTGAACGGCGTGGCCATGCAGCATGGCAAGGTTTCCCGGGAGATGTTTCCTGAGTACACGATCGATGCGATCACCAACGGCGTGCATGCAGGCACCTGGACGGCGCCCTCGGTACAGGCTATCTTCGATCGCCACTTGCCGCGCTGGCGCCAGGATAATGTGACTCTGCGCTACGCCATCGATATTCCGGAAAACGAGATTGTGGAAGCGCACGCCGCCTCGAAACAGGCGTTGATCGATGCCGTGAAAGAGGCAAGCGGCGTGGAAATGCGCCCTGACGTCTTCCTTCTCGGATTCGCGCGGCGGGCAGCGACCTACAAACGCGCCGATTTGCTGTTTACCGAGCCGGAGCGGCTGGTGAAGATTGCGGAAAAGTTCGGCGGGATGCAGGTGGTTTACGCGGGCAAGGCGCATCCGGCGGATGAGCCGGGCAAGGCGAAAATTCGCCGGGTGATCGAGTTGGCGAATGAACTCCGCGAGACTGCGCTGAAAGTGGTTTACCTCGAAAATTACGAGTGGAAACTGGGCGCTCTGCTGACTGGTGGAGTGGATCTGTGGCTGAACACACCGCGCCGCCCCTACGAGGCATCAGGAACCAGCGGCATGAAGGCGGCGCTGAACGGGATCCCAAGCCTGAGCGTTCTGGATGGCTGGTGGATCGAGGGATGGATCGAAGGCGTCACCGGCTGGGCGATCGAAGAGCGCGACGACGAGCCGGGTGAGGCCAGGTCGTTGTATGACCACCTTGAGAAGCTGATCCTCCCGCTCTATTACAAAGACACGGGGCAGTGGCACCGCATCATGCGTTCGACCATTGCGCTGAACGGGTCGTTCTTCAACACGCAGCGCATGCTGGAGCAGTACATCCTCAATGCGTACTTCCCGGAGCGCCGGGTTGACAAGCCTTCCGAAACGACGCAGCCGGACCTCGAAAACTCTGTCGCGCACTGACGGGTACGCCAGCCCATTTGCTGGTCTGAGTCCCCGCCTGCGCCGTGTATGTTAGCCGGGACACAGCAACCTCCGATGCTATACTTTCGGTGAATTCCTTACTCTCGTCCGATTGAGTGTGACGAGCCGCGTTTCTCCTCATTTTCGGCTCCGTTCGCTCGGGTTTTCACAGCAGGAACATGGGAGAGAATTCCTTGAACCAGTCATCAGTCGAGCAGTTGGCGCCGGAGGTGTCCCGACGGCCGCTGTGCGTCGATCTGGATGGCACCCTGGTCAAGAGCGACACTCTGATTGACTCTCTGCTGTTGCTATTACGCAGCCGGCCTTTGGCCGTGCTCCAGTTGCCGGTGTGGCTTCTGCGCGGCAAGGCTGCGGTGAAGGCCGAGGTCGGCACGCGGGTTTCGCTGGATGTCGTGCATTTGCCCTACAACCGTTCCCTGATCGAATACCTGGAGGTGGAGCGAGCGGAAGGGCGCAGGCTTTACCTGGCCACCGGAGCGGATCAGCAGCTGGCCGCGAGGATCGCGGAACACGTCGGCCTGTTTGACGGAGTGCTGGCCAGCGATGGCCGCACCAACCTGACTGCGGGCAACAAACTCGAGGGTCTGCGCAGGACGTTCGGCGACGAGGGCTACGACTACATCGGCAACGCAGGTCCCGACTTACAGCTGCTCGAACATGCGGGAACGGCCATGATCGCCAATCCTGCACCCGCGCTGCGCGCGCGCCTGCGTTCGCGTGGGGTAACGGTAGAGCGGGAATTCCGGGATCGGTCGGCGCGCGGCAAAGCGATTCTTAAAGCGCTTCGCCTGCACCAATGGGCTAAGAACGTACTGATCTTCCTGCCTATGCTGCTGGCACACGTGCTGCGGGCCTCCGTATTTGCGGATGCAGCGTTTGCCTTCGTGAGCTTTAGTCTTTGCGCTTCGTCGACGTATATCGCCAATGACCTGCTGGACATCGAATCCGACCGTCGTCATCCACGGAAGCGTCTTCGGCCTTTTGCTGCCGGTGACCTCTCGGTGGCGACGGGCGTGGCGATCAGCGCGGCCCTTCTGGCGGGATCGATTGCCATCGCCGTTGCGCTGCTGCCGCTGGGCTTTCTGATGTGGCTGTTCCTCTACCTGGTGACGACGCTCGCCTATTCGCTGGTGCTGAAGCGCGTCGTTCTGGTGGATGTGATTTTGCTCTCGGGCCTTTACACGGTGCGGATGCTGGCCGGGGCATCGGCGACCCGAGTGAATGTTTCCCCCTGGCTGGCGGCGTTTTCTGTCTTCCTGTTTTTAAGTCTTGCCATGGTGAAGCGGTTCAGCGAGCTCGAGAACACGCGGGAACGCGGACAGGCGCTGGCGAATGGACGCGGCTATGTGCTCGGGGACATCGAGCAGCTGCGCGTTTTCGGAACATCGAGCGCTTACGCCGCGGTTGTGGTGTTTTCGTTCTACATCGGGGCGCACGATGTCTCCAGTCTTTATCGGCACGGAAACCGATTGTGGCTGATCACGCCGTTGATGATTTACTGGCTGAGCCGTGTGTGGCTGCTGGCGTCGCGGGGCCAGCTCGATGAGGATCCGGTTATTTTCGCGGTGACCGATCGCGTGAGCCTGCTGACGGGCGCGGCGGTGGCAGTGATTGCGGCACTTGCAGCTACCTAACGCGGAGAGCGGCGATTCATGGGTAATTCCAGCAGTTCATCCGAGCGGGCCCCGAGCTTCGAATCCTGGGGTCGTTATCCCAAATTCAAGGCTGAGGTGGTTCCGCTCCACTGGACCGGCGATTTTCCTCTGCCGCACGCGCCGAGCACCCGACAATTGCCGGTTGGGCTGGGCCGCAGTTATGGCGACGTCTGCCTGCTGGAGAACGGCATGCTGCTGCAGACCTCGGGCATGGATCGGCTGCTGCATTTCGAGGCTGCGACGGGGATGCTGCGCTGCGAGGCAGGAGCGACGTTGCAGCAGATCCTGGACTTTGCGGTTCCACGCGGGTTCTTTCTGCCGGTAACTCCGGGTACGAAATACGTAACTGTGGGCGGCGCCATCGCGAACGATATTCACGGCAAGAATCATCACGTGGCCGGGACTTTCGGGCGTCATGTGATCCGCTTCGAACTGGTTCGATCCGACGGGACGCGGTTCATCTGTAGTCCGATCGAAAATGCTGAATGGTTCGCCGCGACGATCGGCGGCATGGGGCTCACCGGCCTGATCACCTGGGCGGAGATTTACCTGCGACCCATTGTTTCCCGCAGGATTGAATATCGCGGGGAAAAGTTTCATGGGATCGATGAGTTCTTTGCTCTTTCGCAGGGGGCGACCAGCGAGTACACCGTCGCCTGGATCGACTGCATCTCGACGGGCAGTAACTTTGCTCGCGGAATCTTTATGCAGGGCGACCATAGCGAGACGCCCGGCCCGTTGACCAGGAGCAAAGAGGCGAAGCTGACGTTCCCATTCGATCTGCCGGAGTTCGCCCTCAATCGCTTCTCGATGGCGGCGTTCAACTCACTCTACTTCCACAAGCAGCTTCGTAAACAGAAGACGGGACCGGTGGATTACGAGCCATTTTTCTATCCTCTGGATTCGGTTCTTCAGTGGAACCGGATCTACGGCAAACACGGTCTTCTCCAGTTCCAGAACGTGCTGCCCTACGAGAGCGGGCGCGAAGGGATGATCGAAATTCTGAAGGCCATTACGAAATCGGGCCTGGCTTCGTTTCTCGCGGTCATCAAGTTCTTCGGCGATGTGCCCTCGGTGGGGATGATGTCGTTTCCGAAGCCCGGCCCGATGCTGGCTCTCGATTTTCCGATCCGTCGAGAGGTGAGCTTCGAGCTGGTCGATCGGCTTGCGCGTATCACGCTCGAATTTGGCGGCCGCATGTATTCCGCCAAGGACGCGCGCATGACGCCGGAGCAGTTCCAGGCGTTTTATCCGCAATGGCAGGAATTCTCGCGGTTCGTCGATCCCGGGTTCGACTCAGCATTCTGGCAGCGGGTTACAGGACGGAGGCCGCTCGTTGGCTGATCGGCAGAGTATTCCGAAGCGGGTGCTCGCGCTCGGCGCAACCTCAGCCATTGCCCAGGCCGCGTTGCGCCTGCTGGCCGAGCAGCGCGCAAGCTTTTTTCTGGTGGGCCGCAACCCGGAAAAGTTGGCTGCTGTAGGCAGCGACCTGCTGACTCGAGGAGCGACCGGGGCGATCGCTTTTTCCGCCGACCTCGATGACACGGCGGCTCATCCGGCCCTGCTCACAAAGGCGGTCGCAGATCTGGGCGGCGTCGACATCGCCCTTCTTGCGCACGGGGTGCTGGGCGATCAATCCCAGGCCGAAAGAGACTACGCTGCAGCCGAGGCGATTCTGCATACCAACTTTCTGTCAGCGGTTTCGCTGATCACCTGGCTTGCGAACTACTTCGAGGCGGAACGTCGCGGCACGCTGGCGGTTATTTCATCGGTGGCGGGCGATCGGGGTAGAAAAAGCAACTACGTTTATGGCGCCTCGAAGGGCGGGCTCAACATTTTTCTCGACGGCGTTCGCAACCGGATCGACCGCGCCGGAGTGCAGGTGCTGACTATCAAGCCTGGCTTTGTGGCCACGCCGATGACCGCTCATTTGCCGAAGAATGCTCTCTTTGCTCAGCCTGCTGAGGTGGGCAAATACATCGTTCGCGCGATCGAAAAACGGAAAGACGTTGTTTATGCGCCGCCCTTCTGGGGTCTGATCATGCTGATGGTGAGGAGCATTCCGCGGCGCATTTTCAAGAAGATGAATATGTAGCGGCAGCGGGCGTTTTCCTGGGAAATCTGCATCGGATGCAGGTGAATCGACATCTATGGGATAGCAGAGGAAGCGATTGCCGCGGTCTTTTTCCCAGGTCTGATCGTCTTCACAAACGTAGAGCTTTATTCTCGTTCCAAATTCCCTCCAAACGGGCCAAGGATGGATACTGTTGTTAGCGGGATTTGTGTCCCTTTTTCGTCGAAGCTGATGCTTTTCCCGTTCCCCTCGTGTGGAGGATCCCGGCCGCAACCGATAGCGCTGGCCGCAGGAGACGCTGAACCGATATGTGGATAGTCCGCCTCGCGCTGCGACGGCCCTACACGTTCGCCGTGGTCGCGCTCCTGTTGATGGTGCTGGGCCCGCTGGCTGTGATGAACATGCCAGTCGATATCTTTCCCAATATCGATATTCCGGTGGTTTCCATCATCTGGCAGTATCAGGGCTTCTCGCCCGATCAGATGGCGGATCGCATCGTGACCCTGAGCGAGCGCTCCCTGACCACCACGGTGAACGACATTGAACACATCGAATCGATGTCGGTGAACAGCCGCTCGGTCGTCAAGGTGTTCTTCCAGCCCGGTGTGAATATCGGCAATGCGGTGGCGCAGATCACGGCGATTTGCCAAACGCAGCTCAGGCAGATGCCGCAGGGGACGACGGCACCGCTGGTGATTCAGTACAACGCTTCCAGCGTGCCGATTATCCAGCTTGGTCTTTCCGGCCAGGGATTGTCGGAGATGCAGCTGAACGACCTGGGTCTGAACTTCATTCGAACGCAGCTGGTCACTGTGCCGGGCGCGGGTATCCCGTATCCCTACGGCGGAAAACAGCGCCAGGTGCAGGTTGATCTGGACCTTCCTGCGCTGCAGTCCAAAGGGCTTGCTCCGGCCGATGTGGTGAACGCTATCGGCGCGCAGAATCTGATTCTGCCGTCGGGCACCATCAAGATCGGCCAGTTTGAATATCAGCTGGAAACCAACAGCGCTCCGACCACCATTGAAGGCCTGAACAATCTGCCCATCCGCCAGGTGAACGGCGCCATGGTGTACATCCATGACGTGGCCCATGTGCGCAACGGATTTCCGCCACAGACCAACATTGTGCGCGTCGATGGCCAGCGGGCATCGCTTCTTTCGATCATCAAGACGGGCAATGCCTCAACACTGAACATTGTGAAAGGCATTCTGGCGAAGGTAGACAGCCTGAAACCGCAGCTGCCTCCGCAATTGAAGATCACGCCCCTGGCCGATCAGTCCATTTTTGTACGCAACTCGATCGATGGCGTGGTACACGAAGCCATCATCGCGGCGTGCCTGACAGCGGTGATGATCCTGATCTTCCTGGGGAGCTGGCGCAGCACGCTCATCATCGCCGTTTCCATCCCGCTGTCGATTTTGACTTCGCTGCTCACACTGAGCGCGCTGGGGGAAAGCATCAACATTATGACCCTGGGCGGCCTGGCGCTCGCGGTCGGCATTCTGGTGGACGACGCTACGGTTGAAATCGAGAACATCAACCGCAACCTCGAACAGGGCAAGGCGATTGAGCAGGCTATCCTCGACGGCGCCGCGCAGATTGCGGTTCCCGCGCTGGTGGCCACGATTTCCATCTGCATTGTTTTCGTGCCGATGTTCTTTCTCAGTGGTGTTGCGAAGTTTCTCTTCGTGCCCCTGGCCGAAGCGGTGTGCTTCGCCATGCTCGCCTCGTACCTGCTGTCGCGGACGGTTGTGCCGACCATGGCAAAGTATCTGCTGCGCGAGCACGATCCACAGGAAGGTGAGCAGAAGAGGCAGAGCCGTAATCCGTTCACGCGCTTTCAGCTGGCCTTCGAAAGCCGCTTTGAGAAGATCCGGGTAGGCTATCGGCGGATCCTCGATCTGTGCATCAACCATGCCGGCGTGTTCGTGATCCTGTTCTTCGTTCTGACCATGGGATCGGCGGCGCTGCTTTATCCCTTCCTGGGTGAGGATTTCTTCCCGACGGTGGACAGCGGACAATTCAAACTGCACGTGCGTGCCCGGACTGGGACGCGCATCGAGGATATGGCAGCACTGTGCGACCGCATCGACAACACGATCCGCGAAATAGTTCCGAAAGATCAGCTGGTCACGATTATCGACAACATTGGTCTGCCCTATTCCGGCATCAACACTTCGTACTCCAATTCCGCTCCCGTGGGGCCCGCGGATGCGGATATCCAGGTGTCTCTCACCGAGCATCATCGTCCGACGGAGGAATACGTTTCGCGCCTGCGCGAGGAACTGCCGCGGCGCTTTCCGGGCACGAGCTTCTACACGCTTCCGGTGGACATGGTGACGCAGATTCTGAACTTCGGCCTGCCTTCGCCGATCGATGTTCAGATTGTGGGGCCGAATCAGCAGGCCAACCGCGTTTTTGCCGAGCATCTGCTGAACCAGATGAAGTTCGTCCCCGGCACCGCGGATATGCGGATCCAACAGCCCTTCGATAATCCGACGCTGACTGTCGATGTCAATCGATCGATGGCGCAGAGCATCGGTCTCCAGCAGAACGACGTGATGCAAAGCCTGCTGGTGGCCAGCAGCGGCAGCTTCCAGACTTCGCCGACCTTTTATCTCGACCCCAGCAATGGCGTGGAATACAGTATCGCCGCGCAGTCTCCGCAGTATGTGCTGGACACACTGCAGGACCTTAAAAACATCCCGGTTAATGGCCAGAGCGATCCTGCGTCGAGTTCCGGAGCCGCGGGCGCCGCGATGCCTGCCAGCGCCTCGGCGGGAGCGGGTCTTCCCGCTTCATGGAGTGGACCGGTGGGTGGAAAGCCGATCCAGATTCTCGGCAACGTTGCTTCTGTGGTGCCGGGGAACGAACCGGCGATTGTGACGCACTACAACATCAGCCCGGTCATTGATATTTACGGCAACGTGGTGGGAACGGATCTGGCCAGCGTAAGCCGGGGTATCCAGAAAATTGTCGATCAGGAGAAGGCGCATCTGCCGCGTGGGATCGACGATCGTAGTTCGCGGCCAGGTGCAGACGATGCGCACGTCGTTCGAGGGGCTGCTGGGCGGCCTCATCTTCTCGATCCTGCTCGTCTATCTGCTCATCGTCGTGAACTTCCAGTCGTGGCTCGATCCCTTCATCATCGTATGCGCGCTGCCCGCAGCCATTTCCGGCATCGTGTGGCTTCTGTTCCTGACGCACACGCGGCTGAGCGTGCCCGCCCTGACGGGCGCCATTATGTGCATGGGGGTGGCAACTTCGAATTCGATTCTGGTGATCAGTTTCGCTCGCGAGCAGCTGGAAATGACCGTCGGCGACGCTTCTCTCTCCGCGCTGAATGCCGGCTTCGTGCGATTCCGCCCGGTACTGATGACCGCGCTGGCTATGATCCTGGGCATGATTCCCATGTCCCTCGGCCTTGGCTCCGGCGGTGAGCAGAACGCGCCGCTGGGCCGCGCCGTGATCGGCGGTCTGTTGTTCGCAACCGTCTCGACTTTGTTCTTTGTTCCAACCATCTTCAGCGTGCTGCACGGGCGGCTGGAGCGCCGCCGGCGAGAGCGTGAGGAACGCAGACATCCTCACCGGCAGCTGGTGACCGGGAGCTAAGCTATGACCGAATCCAAACAGCCAAATCGGACGCAGAATCACGGCGGCGACACTCACGGCTACGAAGATGACCGGCCGCCCATCTCCGGGCGCAAGGCGGTCTTTGTTCTGATCGGCGTTGTCATCCTGGCGGCCATTCTCGCCGTTATCGGAATCATCCCGAGGCTGCGCGCAGAGAAGGCGCTCACAACACGCACCGATCAACTGGCGCTGGCCAACGTTACCGTGGACAAACCCAAACCTGGAGCGCCGAGCCAGGAAATCATTCTGCCCGGCAATATGTTCGCTTACGTTGACTCGCCGATTTATGCCCGAACCGATGGGTATCTGGATAAGTGGTATTTCGACATCGGGGCGCGTGTGAAGAAGGGTCAGCTGCTGGCTACGATCGCGAGCCCCGAAGTGGATCAGCAACTGGCGCAGGCGAAGGAAGACCTGGCGACTGCGGAAGCCAACGCCGGCTATGCCAAATCGCAGGCGAGCCGGTATACCGATCTGCTGGCTCAAAATGCGGTTGCGAAACAGGACACAGAAAACTTCGTCACCCAGGCAGCCTCCACCAACACCCAGGTGAAATCAGCGCAGGCCAACGTGCAGCGGCTGGAGGAACTGACCGGGTTCGAGAAGGTGTACGCGCCGTTTGATGGCATCGTGACTGCGCGCGACGTTGACATCGGAACGCTGATCAATGCCGGCGCGGGCACCTCCGGGGGCCGCGAGATGTTTCACATGGACGATGAGCACATCATGCGCGTTTATGTGAACGTGCCGCAGGTGGATTCTCCATCGTGTACACCCGGAACCCCGGCGGACCTGACGCTTGAGGAGTTTCCTGGCCGGCGCTTCCACGGAAAGGTCGTCCGGACTGCGCGCGCCATCGACCCCAATTCGCGAACGCTGCTGGTCGAAGTGGATGTGCCGAATCCGGCCGGCGTGCTGGTTCCTGGCGCGTATACCGAGGTTCACTTTCAGCTCAAGGTCGTGAGACAGACGCTGATTTTGCCGGTCTCCACGCTGCTGTTTCGCCAGGAAGGCCTGCGCGTGGTGACGGTGGTTCACAGCAACGGCGGCGATGTGGCGAAGCTTGTGCCCGTTACGATCGGACAGGACGACGGCCGTGTGATCCAGATCATCACCGGTCTCAGTCCCGATGATGAGGTGGTGCAGAATCCCCCCGATTCAATCGTCGAGGGCGAGAAAGTACGCGTAGTGGCACCCAACAACGGCGGTGTGCCAGGGACCCCGCAACCGGAGGAGCATCCAGCGCAGGGTGGTCCGGAGGGCAGCGCGTGATGCGTCCAGGCCCAGGAGTGCTGGCAGTTTCTGTGACAGCGCTTTTGCTCACCGGCTGTACGGTCGGCCCGAATTACCATCGGCCAGACGCGGCCACGGCTCCTGCGTGGAAAGAGAATGCGGTGCCTCCGCCGAATCCTCCCAACGGCGCCTGGAAACAGGCTGAGCCGAGCGACGGCACACTGCGGGGCCAGTGGTGGGATCTCTACGGCGATGCGCAGCTGAACGAACTTGAAGCGAAGGTGGCGGTCTCGAATCAGACGCTGCGCGCGGCTTTCGAACAGTATCAATCCGCGCGAGAACAGGTGCAGGTCGCGCGGTCGCAATATTATCCGACGCTGGCGGCGGGACCGTCGATTCAGAGGACGCGCGAATCGTACAACCAGCCCAACACCAATCGGTCGCTGACTACTTACCAGTACAACACCTTCTCAATCGCGGGCCAGGCACAGTGGGAGCCAGACCTGTGGGGCCAGGTGCGCCGCACGGTGGAACAGGCGCGCGCTAATGCACAGGCTTCTGCGGCACTGCTGGCCAACGTGGAACTGAGCCTGCGCGCCGAGCTGGCGGCTGATTATTTCGAAATGCGCGGGCTGGATTCGCAGAAACAGCTGCTCGACAACACGGTCCAGTCCTACGAAGAGTATTTGAAACTAACCGAGGTACGTTTTAAGGGCGGAGTTGCGACGGAATCCGACGTGGCGCTGGCACAAACCCAGCTGGAGACAACTCGCGCGCAGGATATCGACGTGGGCGTCGCCCGTGCCCAGTACGAGCACGCCATCGCCACGCTGATCGGTACGCCGGCTTCGATCTTCAGTTTGCCTGCAATGCCGCTGGGCCAGCAGATTCCGCCGATCCCGGTTGGCGTGCCCTCGCAGCTGCTGGAACGACGGCCTGATATTTCGGCTGCAGAGAGGCAGGCCGATGCGGCGAATGCGCAGATCGGCATTGCGATCGCGGCATATTACCCCAATATTTCCCTTAGCGGAACCGGCGGATTTACCAGCGGCAATCCTGGGACCTGGGTCCAGGGTCCCAGTGAAATGTGGTCCCTGGGCGCTTCCGCTGTCGAACTGCTTTTTGACGCGGGCCGGCGTCACGCCATTACCCGGCAGGCGCAGGACGCCTGGGAGCAGCAGACGGCCAACTATCGGCAGACGGTGCTGGCCGCATTCGAGGACGTGGAAGATAACCTGGCGGCGATTCGCATCCTCGATCAGGAATCGGCGCAACAGGATGCGGCTGTGGCAGCCGCCCAACGGTCGCTTAACATCAGCACCTCGCAGTACAAGGGCGGGGTCACGACATACCTGCAAGTGCTGACCACGCAGACCACCCTGCTCTCGAATCAGCGTACTCAGGAGGACATCGCCACGCGGCAGTTTGTGGCCAGCGTCCAGCTGATCCGCGCGCTGGGCGGAGGCTGGGATACGAGCCAGCTGCCACATTTGTAACGGCTAACGATCCGATTGACTTTGACAGCGAATCAATCGTAACGATCGCTGATCTAATTGGCCGCGCTGGTTGTCGTCGCGGTTGGTTGCGTCACAAAAGCCTGCGTCGCCGTGCCGCCGGCGATCCGGTAAATGGCGAACTGCCTGTAAGTTTGGCCGCGCAGCTCGAAGATCAGGTCGGCTCGTCCGTTGCCTTCGGTGTCCACCGCGTCCACGAGCCGGAAACGCGGCGTGACGTCCAGCTCATTGTCGCTGGCAACCTGCTTGAGGAGCACTTTCGGCTGCCCGTAAAAATCCGGCTGTGCGACGATCGTCACGTATTTGAGCGGCTTGCTGGCGGACTGCGCGGTGAGCACCATCGTTGCTCCGCCGCCGAAGCTGAGACTGTAGGCGCGGAAGTCTTCGTCGGTCAGCGTGGGCAGCGACGGCCCTGATGGCTCGTGTGTTCTGCGGTGGTTTGCGCTTGCCGGTTTGGTATTCGCCGCGGTCGCGGGAGCTGGAGGAGAGATGGCTTTTTGGGCAATCTCTTCCAGCGCAGACTTCATCTTTGCTTCATCGTCAGGATTGGCCCAGCTGAAATTGTAGGTAAATGTGTCCTCGGTCCGCGTGTCAGAGATTCCGGCTACCTGGCTCATGTTCGCCGGCAGTCCAAACAGCGCGGTCGACTTGTCCAGCTTCGCCTGATCCACCGGCGCCGTGTATTCGAGGCGCGGCCGGTCAGGATCGATCGCAGGCTGGTTGTTCGGCATTTGGGCCGAGGTGTTCGATCGCCGGTGAAAAGTTGGCCGATCGGGATCGACGTCGGCCTGACTCGAAGAGGAAGAACCGGAGTCCGAGGAGCCGGAATCTGCGGTGCCCGAACGCCCGTGCAGGGTCGGCTGGTTCGGATCGGCTGCAGGAGCATTCTGTGCTGTCGTGCCCTGATTCTGCTCGTCGGCTGGGCGGTGCGCGAAGTGCGGCTTGTCGGGATCGTAGTCCTTCACTTCGTAAACGTGGTTGCTCTTCGAGGGCGGAGCCTTAGGCCTTGGTGGAGGCGGCGCCTCGTAATTGCCTACGCCGATCCAGAGACCGGCCAGATCTTCCGCATCCTGGACATTGAAAACCCCATCGGGTTTGCCCGCGGTCTCCAGCTCATACTGCGTGCCGGAAAGCACGGCCAGCGGCGCCGGCTGCGCCAGATAGAGCCCGCCTGGCTGATACTGCATCCCGTCCCAGATGGCGATCGGCACGAGGCGGCTTTCCTTGATCTTGTTCAGGTCGCCGGTGTATTCCAGAACCGCGGTGGCTCGCAGATGCACGCCGGTTTGCTGCTTTTCATCATCGACGTGACCTGGATACTGCGCGCATGCGGGTAGCGCGCACGCCGCTGCTACGGCTGAGGCAGCCAGCCACTCGAAACATCCTCTGCGAACCCGTGACATAATCCTCACTGCTACAGTTGATTTTAATTGCCCGCCGCCTGGCGATGAGCATCTGCTCTTTTGAAGGGGAAAAAATGGAAATCAACGATAAAGTCGCCGATTTTGCGCTTCAGGATGATTCCGGGAAAACCGTTCACCTGAAGGATTTCGCCGGGAAGCCAGTGGTCCTGTTCTTTTATCCCAAAGCCGACACGCCCGGTTGCACCATCGAAGCCTGTGGGTTTCGCGATCAGTTCAAGAAGCTACAGTCGACCGGCGCTGTGGTGCTCGGCATCTCCCGCGACACGGTTCAGGCGCAGAAGAAGTTCCGCGAGAAGTACGACCTGCCGTATCCCCTCCTTGCTGATGTAGACGAAACCGTTTGCAATCAGTTTGGTGTGCTGAAAGAAAAGAATATGTACGGCAAGAAGGTAATTGGGATCGAAAGGACGACATTCCTCATCGGCCCGGATCAGAAACTGCTGAAGATCTTCCCCAAAGTGAAGCCCGAAGGCCACGCCGAAGAGGTGCTGGCCGTTCTGAAGGGACTGCCCTCGAAATAGATGGAGAAGGCTCCGGTTCTGCCGCGCAGCTTCTATCTTGATCCGCCAGATTTGGTCGCGCGGCGGCTGCTGGGCAAGGTTTTGGTGCGGCGGTATCAGGCCAGGCCTGGCGGCAAAACGCAGCGGCTGACTGGGCGCATCGTGGAAGTGGAAGCTTATTTTGGACTGGACGATCCGGCCGCGCATACCTTTGTGGGCAAGACTGAGCGTAATGCCGTGCTTTTTGGGCCTCCTGGCTTCGCCTACGTCTACTTCATTTATGGCATGTACTTTTGTCTGAACTTTTCCTGCGAGCCCGACGGCCAACCTGGAGGCGTGCTGCTTCGGGCGCTGGAGCCGCTGGAAGGTCTGGAGACGATGGCGCGGTTGCGCGGACTCCAATCGTCGGCCAAGCCTCGCCTGCTGACTTCCGGTCCTGGACGACTCTGCGAGGCTTTGGCCATCGACCGTGAGACGCACAACGGCATTGACGTGACCAGCGCACGATCTGGCCTGCATGTGGAAGACGACGGATTCGTGCCAGGCAAGATTGCCGTTTCGCCGCGCATCGGTATTCGTAAGGCTGCAGATCGGCCGTTGCGGTTTACGATTGCCGGCAACCAGTTTGTCTCGGGATGAATCCGAGCCTCTCGGAATGTGGCGTCGCCTTCAATTGTTCATGCTTGTGTACCATGGGTTGCGAGGCGGGAAATTCTTCAGCCGATTCCAAATCCCCAGGAAAATCACGCATGCTGAGCAGGTTTTTCTTCGCTGTGACCTTTGTCGTTGCGCTGGCTGTACAACCGCTTTTCGGCCAGAATCTCATCCCTGCATCCCGAGCGCTCGAGGATGCAGGTCCTGTTCCTGCGGAAAACGCTGGTGCGCGGCAACACCGGACATTGCCGACGCCAACGAATTTGAAGGTGCTGCAGAAGGACATTTCGACCCAGGATTTGATGAAGATCATGCGCGCCTATTCGGGTGCGCTGGGTGTTGAATGCAACTTCTGCCACGCTGCGAACAAGCAAACGCACAAGCTGGATTTTGCGTCGGACGCCAAAGACGATAAAGGCATGGCGCGAACGATGATGGCGATGACGCATACCATCAACGAACAATTCATGTCGCAGATCAACGACCCGGATGCGATGCCTGCCGATAAGCACGTCGTATGCGGAACGTGTCATCGCGGGCATTCCATGCCGGCACATTTTGTCCCGCAGCCTGAAGAACATCACCGGCATGCGCCTGCAGCCGGCGCTGAGCAGAAGCCGCAGTAACGTGGTTCAGCGCGGTGGAATCAGAACATTGTCGATCAGTCGTGTTGGGCCAATGAAGGCCGCGACTGCGACCAGCGCACCCGCGCTCACGTCGGACACGTTTTCGAGCGTGTCTGGATCGACGATGCGGAAGTAATCGAGGCGAATGTCTGGCTCTTCGGCCAACACTGCGAGGCCTGCGTCGAGCAGCGGCTGCGCGTCGATCACGCCTGCCGCAATTTTTGCTTCGATCCTGCGCAGGGTGCGGCTCAGCACCAGCGCGCTTTGTCTTTCGTCCGGCGAAAGATAGCGATTACGCGAGCTCATCGCCAGGCCATCCGGTTCGCGCACAGTTGGGCAAACCACCAGCACGAGATTGAAATGCAGATCGCGCACCATGCGCCGCAAGACTGCGACTTGGGCCGCATCTTTCTGGCCGAAGAAGGCGTGATCGGGCTGAACGATGTGGAAGAGCTTGGCAACGACGGTGGCGACGCCGCGAAAATGTCCTGGCCTGGACGCGCCATCGAGGCGATCTTCGATTTCCGCGACGGCAACGAAGGTTGTTGCGCCTTCTGGATACATTTCCGCAGCTTGCGGTGCGAAGAGAACGTCGACGCCTTCGGCTTCGAGCAGCGCGCTATCGGTCTCGAAGGTTCGCGGATACTGATCGAAGTCTTCGCCCGGCGCAAACTGCGTTGGGTTGACGAAGATCGACGCCACAACCGCGTTGCAGTGCGCTTTGGCTGCGCGCACCAGTGAAAGATGCCCTGCGTGCAGCGCGCCCATAGTTGGTACGAAACCGATGCAACGGCCTTCCTTGCGCAGATTGGCGACGGCTGCGCGCACTTCGGCGATCGTGCTGGCGATAATCATGCGCGAAAACGCTTCAGGCTTTATGACGCACGGCAGCGCCTTCGAGCGCTGCGGCTGTGTCTTTGGGCAGATGATAGCTCTCGCTGTCGGCCGGAAACGCCCGCGCTTCCACATCCTGCCGATAGCCGTCGATGGCGTTGCGGAAGAGTGCTGCCGCATCGCCATACTGGCGCACAAATTTCGCCGGATGCGTAAAGCTGAGATTCACCAGGTCATGGAAGACGAGTATTTGTCCATCGCAGTCTGGTCCCGCTCCAATACCAATGGTCGGAATGCCGACTTCCGCGGTGATGCGCGCGGCGACTTCGCGCGGCATACCTTCGAGCACGAGCAGCACAGCGCCAGCCGACTCGAGGATGTGCGCGTCGTGGAGCAACTCGTTGATGGCTGCAGCCGTTTTGCCCTGCACCTTGTAGCCACCCATGCGATGCACCGATTGCGGCGTGAGTCCCAGGTGTCCGATGACCGGAATTTCCGCCGATGTGAGGCGCTCGACCAGTTCGGCGCGGCTCGCTCCGCCTTCAATTTTGACTGCCTGCGCACCGGCTTCTTTAACAAAACGCACGGCGTTGGCGACACCGTTTTCGAGGCTGACGTGATACGAACCCCATGGCATGTCGGCCGCGACGATGGCGTGCCTGACGGCGCGGCGCACCGCTCGCGTGTGGTGGAGCATTTCGTCCACGGTTACCGGCAGTGTGTTCTCGTAGCCCAGAACGACCTGCGCCAGCGAGTCGCCGACGAGAATCAGGTCGATGCCGGCTTCGTCGACCAGGCGCGCTGTGGCGTAATCGTAGGCTGTGAGCGCGCTGATGGGCGTGCCCGACTGCTTCTTTTCCTGCAATGTCTGGAAGGTCACTGGAATCGGCTCGGATGCCGGCTCATTATTGCGGAACTGCGTAATGCTCATTTTGTCTCCAGTGCGGCTCCTCTCGGCTGCAGAGGATGACGCCCGAACAACTTTCGAGGATACGCTTGAGCGGCAGGAAAGAAAAGCGAAACCCAGACTTTGTATCAGGCCATCACCTCAGAGCGAAGGCAGAGCAGCCCGAGGCGAGCCGGAGTGGCGCCGTTCTCCCTGGGTTCTCCCAGTTCTCTGTGGTTGAAAGTTCGTTTGCCCGCCGCAGTACCAACGTCACGTCCGTCCTGCGGATTTCCCTTGCCCTCGCCCTGGCCCCCATCTACCCTCAAAGATAGTGGGGATTGTCTGCCCAGGCGGCCAATCCGCATCGGCGCTTTTGGCGCTTGCCTCGCGCAAACTTCGAATCTGCCTTCTCTATCGCTCTTTGACAATCCCGTCCGTCAGCGAAGCAGCCCCGCTCTTCCGCCTGTTGACTCTGGCCCACCGGCAGGCCCGATGCCGACCAAACTCCCGTCTTTTCTGGCACTTGCTAAGGCATCTCTTCGCAAGCGCTGGAAAATCAATTACTTGCCATTTGAAGCCCTGTGCAGGTTCTGTGTATTCAACACTTGCACAAAACATGGGGGTAGGGTTCTGCCGAAATTCAGTCGGGTCACCGGCTTCTGTTTCTGCCATGGGCTCCTAACCGCAAGCGGTGGGCGGACGCCGACCAAACTCCCGTCTTTTCCGTCACTTGCCAGAGAACCTCTTCGCAAGTGCTGGAAAATCAATTACTTGCCATTTGAGGCCCTGTGCAAGTTCCGTGTATTCAACACTTGCACAAACAGGGGGTAGTGGATAGGAGGCGGTTTTTCCGACGACACTACAGCTTCAGGGTCTTCAGGTATTCCCGGAAGGCTGGGCCGAGGTCTTCGCGTTTGAGGGCGAACTCGACCGTCGCCTTGAGCATGCCGAGTTTGTCACCGGCATCGTGACGTACTCCGTCGAAGCTGTAGCCGTAGACCTTTTCCGTCTCGAGCAGACCTTTGATTCCGTCGGTAAGCTGCAGCTCGCCGCCTGCGCCGAGGGGCGTGTGTTCGAGCAGATCGAAAATTTTTGGGGTGAGGATGTAGCGGCCGATGATGGCGTTTTTCGATGGCGCCTCAGCCGGCTTCGGCTTTTCGACCATGCCGGAAACTTCGAAGAGACGGGGATCGCCGGGCACGGGTTTGCCCTCGAGCACGCCATAGGCGGAGATGGCTGGACCTTCGACGATCTGGGTGGCGATGATCGAGGACTGCACCGTCTCGAAGACGTCCATCATTTGTTTGAGGCAGGGCGGATTGGCGTCAATGACGTCGTCGGGGAGGATGACCGCGAAGGGCTCATCGCCGACCAGGTCGCGGGCCATGAGGACGGCGTGGCCGAGGCCCATGGCTTCTTTCTGGCGCACGTAAGAGAGCCGCACCATGTGCGAGACGTGCCGGCTCACCTCCAGCAATTCGGTTTTGCCGCGCTTTTCGAGCGTGCACTCGAGCTCGTAGCTGACATCGAAGTGGTCTTCGATGGCCGATTTGCCGCGGCCGGTGACGATGACGATCTGGTCGCAGCCGGCGGCCAGCGCCTCTTCGACGCCGTACTGGATGATGGGCTTGTCGACCAGCGCGAGCATTTCTTTGGGGATGGATTTGGTGGCCGGCAGGAAACGGGTGCCGAAACCGGCAGCGGGGAAAATCGCCTTGCGCACTTTTGTATGCGTGGACATATTTCTCTAATTTAGATTCCTTCCTCAGGAGCTCAAGTGGTGAAACAAATCCTCAGGGGCTAAAGCCCGATTCATTTTGCGATCCTTATGGCACGGCTGAAGCCGTGCCCCTTCACTGGAGGTGGACTTTCTCCGTACCTCTTCACTGGCGGTGGTCTTCCTCCGTGCCCCTTCACTGGCGGTGGTCTTTCTGGGTGCCATGGAGCCGTGCTCTGCTAGAGAACAAACAACGATTCTTTAACAAACGCCTGGGACAAGGCACTCACACGAACCGGGCATTCTATAGCGAGAAAAGGGTAGGATGCGAGCCCGCTTCACAATGTTGGCGAATCGTTGCCGAGCATGGCTTTGCGCACGATTTTGATGGGCGCGCCGCCCTGGCGCATGAAGTCGTCGTGAAACTTTTCAAGTGAGAAGCTGCTGCCTTCTTTTTTCTGGAGGTCAGACCGGAGCTTCATGATCTGGAGCTTGCCAAGCGTGTAGTAGAGGTAGGTGGGATCGGAGGTGCCGCGTTTCGTCTCGACCTCAGCGATGGCGCGGGACTGGTAGCCCTCGTTGACGAAGAAGTCCTGGGCCTGTTCGAGCGTCATGCCCTGGGTGTGCATGCGGATGCCGACGACGAAGCGGGCGTCGCGGAGAAGTGCATCCTGCAACTGGCCCAGGCGGATGAGCTTTGACTCGCGCTCATTCTTCGCGCCGACGCCGGGCTGGTTGTAGCCCTCGTCGAGCATCATTTGTTCGCAGTAGTGGGCCCAGCCTTCGATGTTGGTGGCCGAGCCGGTGAGCTTGCGGACCGCGCTCAGGTTGCCGTGGTTGACCCACAGGAACTGCACGTAGTGGCCGGGATAGGCCTCATGCACGGAGGTGCTGACGATGGTGCCGATGTTGAAGGCGGCCATGTAATCGGATACGCGCTGGGGACTCCAGCTTTTTTCCGGGAGCGTGACATTGAAATACGCCGTGGTTGAGTGACGCTCGTAGGGGCCGGGCGAATCCATGGAGGCCTGGGTGGTGGCGCGCATGAACGGCGGGGTTTCCTCGAGGGTCGGCTCGACGTCGGAGGGGATGGTGATGATTTTCTTCGCGCGGATAAAAGTGATCAGGCTGTTAAAGGTGCCGTGGAAGGTCTGGAGGAGCTGGTCCGGGCGGCGGATGGATACCGGCGAGCTCGGCGAGGACTTCTTTTGGCGTTTTCGCGGGATCGACTTCCTTCGCGAGGCGGTTGAACTCGGCCTGATTCTTGTGGAGGTCGTCGTAGCCGATCTGGAGCAGGCGGTCGAGGGGGATGTCGACCATCTCGTCGTAGAGGAGCTTTTTCTGGAAGGCGTCGGCGCCGATGCGGAAGTCGCCATCGGAGCGGGGGAGCAGGTCGTCCTTGAGCCAGGCCTGATAGCTCTGGAGCGAGGCGATGACCTGGGCGTTGGACTGGTGAAATTCGGCGAGGGTCGCCGGGTCTTTTGCGTCTTTGAAGGCGTCGGGCACGTCGTGCTGGAAAAAGCTGATGATGTCGGGGAGCTGCTCGAGGGCGATTTCGGTGTAGATCCGCGGAGGGTTCTTGAGGTTCTGGCGGGCGGCGACGAATACGGCCGGCATCTGCTTTTCGCGGGCCACCAGGGAGCGGAGGCGTTCATCCGGCGGGGCGAAATTCCGCTCCATGAGGACGAAGGCGCTGTTGGTGATGCCGCTGGAGTAGTCGTCGGGATTCTTCTCCCATGCCTCGAATGGTTTCGAGTTCGAGCAGGGCGCCGCGGATGTTGCTGCGCACGATTTCGAGGTCGCCTTGGGTGCTCTCATCCAGGCCGGTCGGCAGGGAAGGCGTCGAACTTTTTCTCGTAATCCTTCAACGCGGCGACTTCCGCTTCGAACTCGGATCGGCTGTAGTCTTCCAGCTTGGAGTCGTACTGATGGAAGCCGGTCAGGGTGGCGTTGCTGGGGCCGAAGCGAAACATCACATCGGAGAAATAATGGTCGGCGAGCGCGCGGAACGATGCGTTCGGGTCGGAATCCGACTTCATGGATGGGGTTGTGGTCATCAGGGCAACGCAGGCGAGAAGAACTGGAGCGGCTTTCATCTTCATCGCGTTTTAGTATCTTCTATCGCGCCGGAGTTCGTCATCCCGACGCCTATACTGAAAGGTCATGCCTCTCAATCTTGAACGTTCTGGAGCGTTGCGGCGGCGCGCCGAGAGACTTTTCCCGGGTGGAGTGAACTCACCGGTTCGCGCCTTTCGCGCCGTGGGTGGCGAGCCTCCGTTTGTTGAGCGGGCCGAAGGGCAATACCTGTGGGACGCGGATGGCAATCGGTATATCGACTACTTCGGATCGTGGGGGCCGATGATCCTCGGCCATGCGTTTCCGCCGGTGGTGGAGGCGATACGGGAGGCAGCGGCGAGGAGCGCGAGCTTTGGCGCGTCGACGGCTGCGGAAGGCGACCTGGCGGAGTTAGTGCTGGCCTGTTATCCGGCGATTGAGAAGCTGCGGTTTGTGAGCTCCGGCACGGAGGCGACGATGTCGGCGATTCGGCTGGCGCGGGCGGCGACAGGGCGGAAGGTCATTGTGAAGTTCGAGGGCTGCTATCACGGGCACGCCGATGGGCTGCTGGTGAAGGCTGGGTCAGGGGTCGCGACGTTCGGGATTCCTGGGTCGGCGGGAGTGCCGGAGGAGATTGCGCATCTGACGCTGGCGCTGCCGTACAACGATGTGGGAGCTCTCGAAGAGGCGTTTGCGGCTCATCCTGAGGCCATTGCTGCGGTGATCCTTGAGCCGGTGGTTGGGAATGCGGGGTGTATTCCTCCTGCGCCGGGATATCTGGACGCTTTGCGCAAGCTGACGAAGAAGCACGGTGCGCTGTTGATCGTGGATGAGGTGATGACGGGTTTTCGCGTGGCATTGGGCGGGGCGTGCGAGGCGTACGGGCTGGACCCGGACCTGGTGACGCTGGGCAAGATTGTTGGCGGTGGGCTGCCGGTTGGCGTTTTTGGGGGGAAGCGGGCGTTGATGGATCAGCTTGCGCCGCTGGGGCCGGTGTATCAGGCTGGGACGCTTAGTGGCAATCCTCTGGCGATGGCTGCGGGGATTGCGACGGTGGGCTATTTGCGCGAGCATCGCGATGATGTCTACCGGGAGCTGGAACGGCTGAGCGCTGCGGTGGCGGACGGTGTGGCTTTGGCGGCGTCGCGGGCCGGGGTTCTGCTGACGACGAATCGGGTGGGGTCGATGTGGACCTGGTTCTTTACCGGTGGGCCGGTGACAAATTACGAGGAGGCTGCGCGGTCGGACACGGCGGCGTTTGGGCGCTTCCACAACGCGTTGCTGAATGCGGGGGTGTGGCTGCCGCCTTCGCAGTTTGAAGCGGCGTTCATGAGCGTGGCGCACAGCGACGCGGATATCGGGCAGACGATTGAGGCGGCGGCGCGGGCATTTGCTGCCGCAGGCGCGAAGGGGTGATCGGGAGCCGGGTTCATTAAGCGATTGGGCGAATCGAAGAGGTTCGAAACGCGGCCCTCAGGGGGCTGAAGCCATTCGATTTTGCGCCCTTTACGGCACAACTGAAGAGCTTGCGGAAAAAGGCGGTGAAGGAAAGAAAAGGCATCCCTCAGCGGCTAAAGCCGGATTCATTTTGCGACATTTACGGCACGGCTCAAGCCGTGCCCCTTCAAGACAGGCAGTTTTTCCGCAAGCTGTGAAGCCGTGGCCCCTTCACAGAAGGTCGCAGGGGCTAAAGCCCGGATCATTTTGCGACATTTACGGCACGGCTCAAGCCGTGCCCCTTCAAGACAGGCAGTTTTTCCGCAAGCTGTGAAGCCGTGGCCCCTTCACAGAAGGTCGCAGGGCTAAAGCCCGAATCATTTTGCGACTGTTGCGGCACGAGTGAACTCGTGGCCTGATACAAAAGCTTCTTTAACGGACGTGCCCCTTCAAGACAGGCAGTTTTTCCGCAAGCTGTGAAGCCGTGGCCCCTTCACAGAAGGTCGCAGGGGCTAAGCCCGAATCATTTTGCGACTGTTGCGGCACGAGTGAACTCGTGCCCTGATACAAAAGCTTCTTTAACGGACGTGCCCCTTCAAGACAGGCAGTTTTTCCGCAAGCTGTGAAGCCGTGGCCCCTTCACAGAAGGTCGCAGGGGCTAAAGCCCGAATCATTTTGCGACTGTTGCGGCACGAGTGAACTCGTGCCCTGATACAAAAGCTTCTTTAACGGACGCCAGGCTGAGGATGCTAACGAGGTCCCGAACGCGAGTTACCACAGGTGCAGGGTTAGTCCGGTGCTTGCGACCAGCGGGGAGACGCCGGAGCCTGCGTAGATGTGGCCGTAGGCGACTTCGAGGATGCGCCAGTCCAGGCGGGACGCGAGGGTGTGCGAGACGCCGACGTCGGCCTGCCAGGCTGCTCCCCAGGATGCGCTCCAGATGCCGACCGCGTTGAAGGAGTCGTTGCGGCCCACGCCGCCGCCGGCTTCGGCGAACAGACGCACAAATGGCAAGGTCACGGCTGCGCGGGGACCGAGGACGGCGTTATAGGCGTGCAGATTTCCGTTGCTGGGCAGCACGGTGGCTCGCGCCATGAAGCCGAGCAGATGGCCCTGGATATAGCCGCCGCCGCTGCCGCCCCAGATGACGCCGGCTCCCTGGCCTACGCGAGCTGCGGAGCCCTCAACAAAGACGCTGCCGCCTCGCGGGCCGATGCCGAGGCCTTCATCCTGCGCGAAAGCCGGGGTTGATAGGAAGGCAGACAACAAAATCAGGGCGAGCCATGCGGATGGGGTCTTCATCGGAATGCTCCCAGTCCTTGCTTATTGAGACATGCCTGTGGCGGCTGAGATGCGGCCACAGGCGACGAGGGTGCTCAACATTACTTCCGATTTGTTCGCGATGTCAAATTCGGCGCCGGCGCGCGGCGTCAGGCGGAGAATGGGGGCCGGGAGGAGCACGCTATGGACCTGACTCCCAGCACATTTTTCGTAGTTTTAATGTTTCCGGCGATTTTTGTTGTCTGCATTCTCTGGGCGACGCACGGCCACACCTCGAATGCCGACAATGAGGATCTATCGGTGGTGGCCAGGGATCACTGATGCCGGATCCAAGGTGGAGATTGGCCTGACCGGGCCATTTTTGGCTGACCGTTGATGACTGAGACAACGAAAGAGGGGTTCTTTTGCTCTTTATGGAGTGGAGGGGCAATTCTATGTCGGGAAGTCCTAACACCGTGGGCCTGATTCTGCTGTTCGCCATCGTTTTCCTGGGTTGCATCCTGTGGGCAACGCATGGGCATACGGCGACTGCCGATCCTGAAGAGGAAGATGTCGGGAACGCCCGGCAAGACTTCCTGAGCCTCAGTCCGCGCCGCTGCAGTTTGCCTGGGGAGGAGAGCACGGGCTACGAGGGAGATTCCAAAACAGATCAGCAGGCAGCGGACGAGAAGCAGCGGTTCGTAGCGCCAGGCCAGCACAGCAAGGCAGAGCGCGTAGCCTACCGGGAGAAGTTCCGCCAGGAGGCTTGTGCCCCATTGAGGCTGCGCCGCTGACTGCGGAATCCGGGGACGGAGACTGGGGAGAAGCCGGGGGACGTGCTTCTTGTATTCAAGGTAGGGAGCGCCTAGCTGCCCGGCGAGGAATGCCTCTTCGCCGAGGATGAGCCGGAAATAGAAGAACCCGAGCAGCACGAGAAAAACCAGCGCGCCCGAGGGCGGCATGAGGATGGCGATGCTGACGGCCATGAAGAAGGATCCGAGATAGAGCGGGTTCCGGACGTGGCGGTAGGGACCGGCGGCCATCATGCGTTCGCCGTGCATGGCGCCGGAGTGCACCACCGACGCACTCAGGTAGGCGGTGCCCCAGACGCGCAGCGCGGCGCCGATGAGTCCGGCGAGGATGGCCAGGCCGGTGACCAGCAGGCTCGCGGCGTCGAGGCGCAAAAATCCAAGGTGGGCCAGCGTGGTGGAGAGCCCAAGCCAGGCCGTGGATGCCGGGGGCCAATAGTGGCCTGCGGTCCACGTCCACGGGGCCCAGAAGCCGAGCAGGTAGAGAAAGACAATGATGTAGAAGCGGAAACGGAATTCGAACTGTGTGGCTTTCATGTCGTTCTCGTTCCCAGCGCAGCTTTGAGCCTGCCATGCGCATTCCGGAGCCGTTCTTCGGCGTCTTCACGGCTGAGGCCGAGCTTTTGCATCACCACGGCAGTTTTCACGGATTCTGCCTTCGCCAGCAGTTGGGCGGAGCGTCGTAGTCGAGGCCGGTGATGGCTGCGATGATGCGGGTTGCGCGGTCCGCGAGCTTGGTGTTGGTGGGCTGTACGTTCACCATGAGGTTGCCGTAGACGTAGCCCAGCCGGACCAGCGCTCCGGTGGAGAGCATATTGAGGACGAGCTTGGTGGCGGTTCCGGCTTTCATGCGGGTGGAGCCGGTGACGACTTCGGGGCCGGTTGCGGGGACGATGGCGATCTCCGCGGCCTGAGCGAGCGGCGAGTCCGGCACGCAGGTTAGGCCGATGGTGAGCGCGCCCAGCCTGCGTGCGTGCTCCATCCCGCCGACCACGTAGGGAGTGCGGCCGCTGGCGGCAATCCCGACCAGGGCGTCGGCCTTCGAGAAGCCGGCCTCTTCGACGTCGCGTGCTCCCAGTTCTGGATTGTCCTCGGCGCGCTCGATCGAGCGGCGCAGCGCCACGTCGCCGCCTGCAATGATCCCCTGAACCAGATCAGGGGCGGTGTTGAAGGTGGGCGGGCACTCCGAAGCGTCGAGGACGCCGAGGCGCCCGGACGTTCCTGCGCCGAGGTAGAAGAGCCGGCCGCCGGCTTCGATGCGCGCGGCGATGGCGTCGACGGCTGCGGCGATGTGCGGGAGTTCGTGGTCGACGGCGGCGACGGCTTCCTGATCCGCGGTGTGGATGACGCGCAGCATCTCGAGGGTCGAGACCTCGTCGATGTGCGCTGAGGCAGGATTGCGCGCTTCGGTGGGCAGGTTTGCCAGTTCAGACATTCGAGATGATGGTATCGCGCTACCAGAGTCCTATGGCCGATTGTCCCAGCGTAAACGGAACGCTGATGAGCGTATGAACCTCAACCGGTTCCCCATTCACCAGCCAGGGACGAAACCGCCAGGTGCGCACGGCGTCCAGCGCGGCGTTGCGGAAGAGCAGATCTCCGCTGATGACGCTCGCGTGTTGTACAGAGCCCGACCTGCCGACGACGACATCCAGAGCGACGACGCCCTGAATGTGCGCTGTCTGCGCGGCGTCGGGGTACTGGGGCTCGGCACCGGATATTTTGTCGCCAGCCATCACGCTGCCGGCGACGGCGACCATGGGGGCGACCTGGAAGGCATCGGCAGGGACCGCAAAATCGGAAGCGGCCGGCTGCCAGGGTTCGATCTTGTCGAGTTCGGCATCGATGGTAACGCCACCACCGAGCGCGATGCGAACGTTCCGGGCGAGATACTGATCCTGAAACCGGACGATGGAATTCAGCAGAATCTGGACTCCATCGCTTTCGATCCCTCGAATTGCTGGAACATCGCCGGCAAAACAGTAGCGCTGCATGAAGGAAAACATTCCGTCCACCGGACTGGGTGGCCGGGGTGTTGGATCGCGCACTACACAGAGGGTTCCGGAGCTTTCGCGTCCACTGACCTTGCGCTTCAGTTTGATTGCTGCGATGGCAGACGGGTCGGGAAGGGGGCCGAGAAAGGCGTCGGCGATCATGGCGAAAACTCCGGGCGGAGGTTCGCCGCCGTTACCGACTGCAAACCAGCCGTCATGGGTGACGTAGCGGGTCTGGTCGAATCCTGAAGAAACGTAGTGGATTTTGTATTCTTTTTTGCCGGCCCACCATTCCTCCCAGGTTCCCTGATCTTTCGTGTCCTTCTTTTCACCGAGGGTCATGAACGTGGCATGCAGGTGCCACGGCTTCAGGCTGGGGGAGTGAAGGCCGTCCACTTGCGATGCGAGCCTCATCAGCGCAGCTGGATCCTGGGGCAGAGGTGGTAGCGGGGCGGAGGCCGGCGGGCTGTTTTGGGCAAAGGCCGCGATGAAAAATACGGTCCCGCGAAGAAGAAGGTAAGCGCGTCTCATGACTTGGGGAAACAAAGCAGGAACAATGTAATCCCGCAGAGGACTGATGCTCAAGCGGGTGTGGAACCTAACCGCAGTTGCCGATCTGCAATCGCTTCAGCCTGGATAGCGCCGCTTCTTCGTTGCGCACCTCGCACTCCCAGAGGATGATGACGCGCCAGCCCAGCTTTCGCAGAGCCGCGGCATGTTTCTTGTCGCGAGCAACGTTGCCGCCGCGCTTGGCTGCCCAGAACTCCGCGCGGGTGGCGGGAGTGACGGAGCCGTATTTGCAACGGTGACAGTGCCAAAAGCAGCCGTGGACGAAGATGGCGGTACGGAACTTGGGCAGTACGATGTCGGGACGCCCGGGAAGATCTTTGCGGTGGAGACGGAAGCGGAAGCCCATGGCGTGGAGCGCGCGGCGGACGCGTACCTCCGGCTTGGTGTTGCGGGAGCGGATGGCGGCCATGTTGCGGCTGCGCTGCTGGGGGGTGTGGACGTCCATAAGAGCAGGCTCAGCGTACAGCGTTCAGAAGCTCGGCGGCGTTTTGATGATGAGCTATCGGTGTGTGAGGCACCCGGAGGCTATGGCCCGCGATCGATGGCCGCATCGCCCTGGCTACGGTTGCGATTACCGGCACGGCCACGCTGTTGCCGAATTGTTTGTACGCCTGGGTATCGGAAACCGGAATGCGAAAACTGTCGGGAAATCCCATCAGCCGCGCGCACTCGCGTGGGGTGAGTCGTCGGGGATTCTCGTTGTCGCCGCGGCTCACCAGAATCTCCGAACCATCTTTGTAATAGCGGGCCGACAAGGTGCGGGCGATGGAGTCTGCGTGGACAAGGCCAAAGCCGAAACCGTTACCCGCTGCGCGATGCTTCGCCGCATAGGCCTGCAGATAGGCCCAGAGTTTGTTGGTCAGCGTGTATTTCGGATTGACTTTGCCACGCGGCGAAAGGGTGTATGGTTCCTCTGCGGCTTCGCGCCATTTTCGGGATGCAGGATCGAGTGCAGCTTCGGTGCCGCGTTTGGCAACGTCACATCGCCCAGATCGAAGCTGCAGTCTTCGCGAAAGCCGGCGATCAGGATGCGCTCGCGGTGCTGTGGGACAAAATGCGCGGCGTCGATGACGCGCCAGGAGATGCGATAGCCGAGCTCCTCTTCGAGCGTCTGCCGGATCACGCGGAAGGTATGGCCGCGATCGTGGTTGACCAGGTTCTTCACGTTTTCGAGCAGGAACGCCCGCGGCCGTTTCGCCGCCAGGATACGGGCTACATCGAAGAAGAGGGTGCCCTGGGTCGCGCAGGCGAATCCATGCGGGCGGCCCAGCGCATTTTTCTTGCTTACGCCGGCAATTGAAAACGGTTGGCAGGGAAATCCGGCGAGAAGGATGTCGTGGTCCGGAATTTGTTCTTCGTCGAGTTCGCGAATGTCGCCGGCAATTGGATCGCCTGCACCGAAATTCGCCGCGTAGGTTTCGCGCGCCCAGGGATTCCATTCGCTGGTGAAGACGCAGCGTCCGCCCGCGGCCTTAAACCCCATGCGCATGCCGCCGATGCCGGCGAACAGATCGATGAAGGTGAACGCAGCCTTCGGCACGAACCTATTTTCCGCGTTTTTCAGAGGATTTCGCGGCTTTTTTCGCGGGCTTCTTTGGCGCGGCGTGCGGAGTCACCTTTTTCGTTACTGCCTTTTTCGCGGCGCGCTTCACTGGGGCCTTTTTCCGGGCGGCCAGGGTTTTCTCGGTCAGGGCGGCGGTTAGCTCGCCCACGTCGACGGGCCGCGCGGATTTGCGGAGGCGCTCGAGGTCGTAGAAGGTACGGCGGTCACGCAGGAAGATGTGGACGACGAAATCCACGTAGTCCATGAGGATCCACTCGCCCAGACGGCGGCCTTCGACGGAGTTCGGATACGTGGCGAAGTCGCGTTTGAGGCGCAGCTCGATTTCATCGGCAATGGCCTGCGATTGCCGGTCGTTGGCGGTGCTGGTGATGAGGAAAAAATCGGTAAAGGCGGAGTCTGCGGGATCCAGCTGCAGGACCCGTGTGTCTTCGCCCTTCTTTTCTTCGCAGGCCGCCACCGCGGCCAGAACCATTTGGCGGGTTTCAGTCGATGCCATTCGTGGGAGAGCGCCTCATGAGCCTTGCTGCGCGTTGTTGATTCGCGCTGATGTTTTGATGGTACGGCAAGTTACTGAGGAAGGGGAATCGCGCCGGGGATGGTCAGCGGACGGCGCTCTCCTCATACAATCCGTGCTGGCGGATGTAATCGGCGACTGCGGGGTCGAGCTGGCTGCGCGGAATGCCGCCGCGTTCGAGCGACGCGCGGATTCCGGTGGCGGAGGCCGGCTCCTGCAAGTCGGGCAACAGGTACAGGTGCGATTCTTTGCCGCCCGCGCCGCGCAGGCACAAAACCAGGTTGTCGCCCTTTTGCTGATCGCAGGAGCCGACGGCGATGCTGGGCGGCAATGCGGCGGCGATGCGGTTCAGCTCGAAGCCCGGCCGCGAGGCGACGATGAAGTCGCAGGCGAGCAGCAGGTCGGGAGCACGGTGCCATTTTCCGACGCTCAGGAACGAATCCGCACCCATGAGACAGAACAGCTCGTCGCCCGGGTTCAGTTCTTTCAGCTGGGCTCGTACCGTATCGACGGTGTAGTTGGGGCGACCATTGCTGTGCGGCGCGTCGATGAGCGACACTTCCATTCCCGGCTCACCCTCGATGGCGAGGCGCGTCATGGCGACGCGATCGTCAAAGCTGGCCTGGGGGCGGTCGCGCTTGAGCGGCTGCACGCCTACCGGTGCGAACAGCACGCGATCGAGGCGCATCCGTGCCATGGCCAGCGCGGCGAGCGCAATGTGGCCGCGATGCGGGGGATCGAAGCTGCCTCCGAACAGGCCAATTCTCATTGCTGTTGAGGATATCGCGAGGGAGCGTCGGCCTCGAAATTCGGATACTGTGGGCTTGTGATTCGTCTTGCTGCCATCGGACTCGGCGCTAACTTGCCCTCGCGGGTTGGCACACCGGAGCAGACCGTGGTGGCGGCGATGGATGATGTTGCGGGGCTCGCCGCGGCGGGCACTGCGGTCACACGATCGTCGCTCTATCGCACGGAGCCGGTGGGATTCGCGGATCAGCCGGCATTTGTGAACGCGGCTGTTACATTACACACGGCGCTCGAGCCGGAAGCGCTGCTCGATGCGTTGTTGGCTATCGAACGGGGATATGGGCGGGATCGAGCGGGCGAGTTGCGCGATCGGCCACGGACGCTTGATCTGGACCTGCTGCTTATGGATGACCTGGTGCTGCAGACACCACGGCTCACGCTGCCGCACCCCGGGGTCGCCGAGCGCCGGTTTGTTTTGGCTCCGATGGCCGAGATTGCGCCGGATTTCATGCATCCAATCTTTGGCAAAACCGTGGCTGAACTTCTCGCTGTGCTACGTTCGGAGGGCCCCAATCGCACCGAATCGGTGCGAAAGCTATACTCGCCGCAGACCCGGCCCTAACTTTCAAACGCATGCTCGTCCGCTTCAGCCGCTTCTGTCTCGTCGTTGTGCTCGGTTTTGGCGCGGCGACGTGCGCATTGGCGCAGACTCGCGGAGTTGTTCGCAATGCGCAGGGCGCGCCGATCGGCTCGGCGACGATCACGGATATGGCGGGCAATCGGCTGGCGGTTTCGGCTGCGGACGGTTCTTTCACTCTGGCGCAGCCCCCGGACCAGATCGAGGTAACGGCGGCACATTATGTAACTTCAGTGGTTACGATTGTTCCTGGCCAGGCGGTGAATGTGGTTCTGCGGCAGCCGCTGGAGACGGTGACCGTTACGGCGTACCGTTCTGCGCTGGGTTCTTCAGACAGCCCGGCGAGCACGCGGGTTCTGGATGAGCAACAACTTCGCCAGGCGGCCTCGCCTTCGCTCGATGGCAAGCTGCGAGAGATTCCAGGGTTTGAGCTTTTCCGCCGTTCCAGCTCGCTGGTGGCCAATCCGACGACGGAAGGCGTCTCGCTGCGCGGGCTCGGGTCGACGGCGGCCAGCCGGTCGCTTGTGGTTTTGGATGACATTCCGCTGAACGACCCTTATGGCGGCTGGATCCACTGGGAAGAATTGCCGGAGCTGGCGATTCACTCCGTCGAAATTGTTCGCGGGGGCGCGTCGGATCTGTATGGATCGAGTGCCATCGGCGGGGTTATCAGCGTGATTCCAGTTCGCCCGCAGGCCACCGGGGTGCAGGTGTTCGCCAGTGGCGGGTCCGAGAGCACACTGGACGACGGCGCTCTGGCCACCGTGAAGCGCGGACCGTGGTCCGGGCTTGGGAGCGGCGGGCTGATTGCGACCGATGGCTACACGCTGATTGCGCCGGATCTGCGCGGCCCGATCGACCAGCCTTCGAATGTGCATGCGCAGAATGGGCTGGCCGAGGTGGACCGGGCGTTGCCTGGTGACGGGCGTGTTTTTGTCCGGAGCAATGTGCTCAACGAGCTTCGCCACAACGGCACGCCCGCCCAGTGGAATGCTACGCGACTGTGGCGCGGCGCTGCGGGCGCGGACTGGCGCGACTTCGCCTTGCGCCTTTACGGCGACGATGAGCACTTTCGACAGACTTTCTCTGCTATCTCTACGGCGCGGACTTCGGAGACGCTGACGCGGTTCGCCTTCGATCCTGCGGACGAGCTGGGGGCTGCGCTTCGCTGGCATCACCCGGTGGGAACGCATGCGCTGGTGCTGGCCGGAGCCGACACCCACGACGTTCGCGCCGAAGATGAGGAGCAGCTCTTTAGCGGAGCGGGTGGATTGCTGGACACATCGGCGCGGCAGCGGCAAACCGGAGTCTGGGGCGAGGCGCTGGTAACGCCGGCAAACTGGACGCTGAGCGGATCTGCGCGCGTCGATCATTTCTCCAATTTCAACGCGCAGCAGTTCAGCAGCTCGACTGGTGCGGCCGCGCTGCCCGACTTCAGCCAGACCGTTTTCGATCCGCGACTCGGCGTGGTGCGGCGGCTCACGCCTTCGCTGGCGGTGAACGCGTCGGGGTTCAGAGCCTTTCGTGCGCCGACGGAAAACGAGCTGTACCGCACGGGCCAGGTGGGCCAGCAGGTTACGGAGCCGAATCCGAACCTGCGCTCTGAACGCGCTACGGGATGGGAAGCGGGCCTGCAGGACGATATTCGGCGCTATGGGTCGAGTGTGCGCGCGAGCTACTTCTGGACGCAGGTCAACCGGCCAATCACTGCGCTGACGCTCAGCGTAACGCCGACGTCCGAGCTGCTCAAGCGCGAAAATCTCGGCCAGATCGAGAGCCGCGGTGTTTCACTTGATTACGCGATGCAGCCGGTTGCGTGGATCGGCATCGACGGCGGCTACCAATTTGCCGATGCCACGGTTACAAAATTTGCTCCAGAGCCGGACCTTGTGGGCAAATGGATTCCGCAGGTGGCGCGCAACATGGCTACAACGCAGGTTCGGCTTTCGCGGCCGCGCATCGGAGTGCTCAGCGTTCAGGGCCGCGTGAGCGGGCGCCAGTTCGACGACGACGCCAATGCTTACCAGCTGCACAGTTATTTTCGGCTGGATGCGAGCGCGGAGCACAACTTCGGGCGGCACGTTGTTGCGTTCGCTTCGGGGGAAAATCTTTTCGATCGATCGATCGAGGTGGGGAAGACGCCGCTGACGACGCTGGGAACGCCGCGCATCGCGCGCGCCGGATTACGCTTCAGCTTCGGCGAGTAGCGCTCAGCACTTCGACTCGAGCAGCGCCGCCACGCCCGCTCCGATCACTGCCAGCGCCGGATCCTCGGGCAGCACTTCGACGGTGTAGTTCTGGAGGGGGCTCATCTTGATCATCTCGTAGAGCATTTGTTTGAAGCGGGGCAGCTCGAGGCGCTGGATGTCGCGGCCGGTGAAGTAGAAGCGCCCGGGGCCTTCGAGGTGAATTTGGGTCGCGGTCGCTGCGGCGAGCGCGGCATGCCAGCGCTCCACAAAATCCGCACAGCGCTTGTCGCCTTTCTTTGCCGCCGCGAAAACTTCGTCCGGTTCCATATCGAGAAAGCGAAGACGCATGGCGCGGTGCCCCATCACGCCCTCGAGGTGCCCGCGGCCTCCGCAACCGCAGTAGGTTTCCCTGGGGTCGAGCGTGACCACAGTATGGCCGCCTTCCCATGGGCCGCTTGTATACGGATAGCGCCCGAAGCCAATGCCGTTGCCGACGGTCCAGACGCGTACCTGGCGATCCATCTGGCCACGCGTGGCGGCGATACCGGCCGCCACCGCATCCGCGTCATTGAAGACGCTCACTTTCACGTCGACCCCGCGCTTCCTGAGGCCCTGGCGGATGTTGCTGCAGACCTGCGCGCCTTTGAGCTGGGGGAGGTTGGGCGCGTCCAGCATGATGCCCTCATGTACGTAGCCAGGCAGGGCTACGCCGGCCGCGTCCAGCGTCGCGCCTTTGGGGATGTGCGCGACGATGGCATCGCAGATGATGTCGCAGAGGCTTTCGGAGGGGACTTCGATGAGTCCATTCGTGTCGTCGATGTGCTCGGGGAACTCGCCCAGCTCGCCCTGGAGCTTGTGATCTTCGATGAGGCCCGCAACCACCTTCGTCGTAAGTACTGCGCCAACTGTTCTGGACATAATCCCTCCGCCGCGCTTGCTTCGGCGTCATCCTTCAAAGCGGGCCAGCCGGTTGATGCCGTTGAACGCGGCGGCCTTGTAGCATTCAGCCAGCGTGGGATAGTTGAATACCGTATCGATGAAATAATCCACGGTGCCGTTGAGGGCCATGACGGCCTGGCCGATGTGAACCAACTCGGCCGCGTCCTCGCCGATGATGTGCACGCCCAGCACCTGACGTGTTTCGCGGTGAAAAACGAGCTTGAGGCGGCCGGTAGTGTCGCCGCGGATCTGGCCGCGGGCGATTTCCCGGTAGTACGCGACGCCCACTTCGTAGGGGACGTCCTCTTCGGTCAGCTGTTCTTCCGTTTTGCCAATGAAGGAAATCTCCGGGATGGTGTAAATGCCGTATGGATAGAAGCTGGGATTGGACTGGATGTGTTCGTCGCCGAAGGCGCGTGCCGCAGCGATGCGTCCCTGCTCCATGGAAACGGAGGCCAGGGCCGGGAACCCGATCACGTCGCCGACCGCGAAGATGTGCGGGACTTTGGTGCGAAAATCCTTGTCCACGGGAATGCGGCCGCGATTGTCGGCTTCGACGCCCGCCGCCGACAAGTTGAGATCGTCGATGTTGCCCTGGCGTCCGACGGCATAGAGCAGTGCGTCGCCTGACATTTTTTTCTTGCTTTCGAGATTCGCGACCACAGCACCGTCGGCGATCTCCTCCACGCTCTCCACTTCCTCGCCGAGGCGCATGGTCACCCTGGCGTCGCGCAGGTGGTAGCTGAGCGCCTCGATAATTTCCTGATCGGCAAACTCCAGCAGGCGCGGTCTTTTTTCAATCAGCGTGACACGCACGCCGAGGGCCGCGAACATGCAGGTATATTCGACGCCGATGACCCCGCCTCCGACAACGATGAGGCTTTTGGGGAGGTCGACCAGGTCCAGAACCTGGTCGCTGTTGATGATGGTTCTGCCGTTGACCGGCACTTTGGGTGACGACGCGGGCTTGGTGCCCACGGCGATGATGATGTTGTCGGCTTCGTAGGTATTTGCGCCGCGTGGGCCATCCACGTGGACGCGGTGATCGTCCTCAAAACTGGCCACGCCGTTGAAGATCTCCACTCCGTTGCGGGAAAGCTGTGCCTCGGTGACGTCGATTTCAGTCTTGATGACGTGCTGGACGCGGAAGGCAAGATCGGCCATGGTGATCTTTTCCTTCACGCGGTAATTCATTCCATAGATGGAGCGGTAGTTGTATCCGGAAAGATGCAGCACGGCTTCGCGCATGGTCTTGCTGGGGATGGTGCCGGTGTTGATGCACACGCCGCCGACGACGCTGCGCATTTCCACCAGCGCGACATGCTTGCCCTTCTTGACGGCGGAAACCGCCGCGCGTTGTCCGGAAGGGCCGGAACCGATGACCAGAAGATCGTATTTCGCCATTATGGGAGGGGACCGAATCCATCCAGTCCAAATCCGTGCTCATCTTACAATCCAGTGATGACGTGCGGTGTGAATACACTCTTACACTAAACTTCCGATGCTGCTTTACGCCATTACGAACCGCCGCCTGCTGGAGGGCGATGAGAACGCGAAACGCGACGCCTGGTGGAGCTGGCCCGCGGCTGGGCCAGCGGCGGCGTGGATACCATTCAGGTCCGCGAGAGGGACCTGGCGCTCACCGAGCTGCAGCGCGCTGGCGGCGCGGGTGGTGGAAGCGGTTCGAGCGGCGAAGGGCAAGACCCGCGTGCTGGTGAACGGCCCCGCGCAGGTGGCGCTCGATGCGGGAGCCGACGGCGTGCATCTCCACGCTAACGCCGGACCGGCCTGCGCGTGCGCGCCGCGCAGCAGGTCTACGCGCGTACCGGGCGCGAGCCGGTGATCAGCGCGGCTTGTCACTCGGCGGAGGAAATTCGCCAGGCTGCCGGGGCTTCTCTGCTGTTGTTTTCGCCTATCTTCGAAAAGGTCACGGAGCAGGGGAACACGCGTGGACAGGGGCTGGTAGCTCTGCGCGCGGCGGTTGACGTGGCGAAGCCCGTTCCCGTGCTTGCTCTGGGTGGAGTCACTGAGAAGAACGCGGCGGCTTGCATCCAGAATGGCGCCGTGGGCATTGCGGCAATTCGGCTCTTCCTCGGTGACAAATGGCGCGGGCTGGTCGATGTCACTGAGGAGACGTTGCGACCATCGGCGTAGTGGTTCATCAAAGCGAAATGCCTTTGCTGAAGCAGGAGCAATCCGGGGCCGCACGTGCGCTCGGAGTCGCGCGCCATCGGGGCCGCACTTTTGGCTACGTGGCCTGCGCGCTTGCCGGATGCTGCTGGGGAACCGGCTTCTTCTTTGGCAAAATCGCTTTCCGGCAGCTGAGCGTTGACCACTATGTGCTGTACCGGTTCGTCTTCGCTTGCCTGGGGCTGCTGCCGATCGTGGAGCGGCCGCGCTTTACAGGCCGTGAGTGGCGGCTCTTGCTGATCGGGGCGTTTCTGGGCATTCCGGTGCAGTTCATTGTGCAGTTTGAAGGGCTGAAACTCACGACGGTCAGCCATGCGGCGCTGATGGTCGGCACCATGCCGGTGATCCTGGCTGTTGGTGCGCACCTTTTCTCGCACGAGCGGCTCGACCTGAAAGGCTGGGCGGCACTTTTGGGATCGACTCTGGGGATCGCGCTCATCGTTTTCAGCGCCAGCCATGGGGCCATCGGCGGCGGCAACATCCGGGGCGATCTGCTGGTGGTGCTGTCGCTGGTGATCGCTCTGGGCTGGGTGCTCATCAATCAGCGCCTGATGGTACTGGGACGGTCACCCATGGCCGTGAGCTCGTGGACGCTGCTGACGGGGGCGGCGATGCTCTTTCCGTGGGTTCTGATTCGTGACGGGCTGCCTCCGGTACGGGGACTCCACTGGATAGTCTGGTTTGCTGTTGCAGCCAGCGGCCTGTTTGGGACGGCGGCTGCCACGCTGCTGTGGAACTGGGGGATCCATCGCGTGCCTGCGTCGCGAGCCGGCATTTTTCTTAATATTGAGCCGGCTTTGGGCTCGATCCTTGGCGTGGTTGTGCTGGGCGACCGTCTTGGACCGGGCGCTTATGTGGGAGGCGCGCTGATCATCGCGGCGGTCGTTGTGCTCACCACGAGCCGTCATGCTGTTGTGGACGCTGCAGCGGCCTGAAGTCCATCCAGCCCTCGACCCTTTACCCTGCCTGCCCGGCCCTGTACCCTGTTCCGTAGAGTGGTCGAGCTGGTTCCATCCATACTTTCCGCGGATTTCGCGCGTCTGGCGGACGAGATTGCGGCGGCCGAGCGCGGCGGCGGCAGCGTCATCCACGTCGACGTGATGGACGGGCATTTTGTCCCGAACATCACAGTGGGGCCGCCCATCGTGGCGTCGCTGCGCAAGCACACGAAACTGCCTCTCGATTGCCACCTGATGATCGAGAATCCCGACGAGTTCATCCCGGCGTTTGCCGAGGCTGGGGCCAACTGGGTGAGCGTCCACTACGAAGCCTGCCGGCATCTGCATCGGACGCTGGAATACATCGCCCAGCACAAGATGGAGCCCGCCGTTGTGATCAACCCGCATACCGAGGTGGATCTGCTGATTCCGGTCCTCGGCATGGTGCACCATGTGCTGGTGATGAGCGTGAATCCGGGGTTCGGCGGCCAGCGGTTCATTCCGTACGCGCTCAATAAGATTCGCCGCCTCAAAGAGCTTCGACGGGAGCTGGGTCTGAGTTATAGGATTGAGGTAGACGGTGGTGTGGCTCACGATACGGTCGGGAGCGTCGTCGAAGCGGGAGCCGAGTTGCTGGTGGCTGGCAACGCGGTTTTCGGGAACGGGCACGCCGAGCGCGATGCCCGCAGCCTGCTGGACGCGGCACAGAGGGCGGCGAGCATAGCCGCTGCATAGGTTTTTACCGGTTCGGGGTCATCGCAGACCATTCCGCACCGGGCGCATGGGCACGGGGGCGTCTGCGATTATTGAGGTGTTATGAATCGGTTGGTCCTACGTATTTCGGCAGTTTGTCTGGGCATGGCGATCGCGTGCTCCGCCCCGTCGGCTTTCGCCCTCAAGCACAAGCCCAAAAAGAAGAAGAATGTCGATCTGAGCGCCAATCCCCTGGGCAACGTGCAGTCGAAGCAGCCGGACAAGGAGCTGTTCGACAAGGCCGCCATCGCCATGAAGAAAGGCAAGTACGACGTAGCGCGCCTGGACCTGCAGACGCTGCTGAATACCTATCCCGACTCCGAATACGACATGCGCGCCAAGCTGATGGTGGGCGACACCTGGTTTAAGGAAGGCGGCTCGGCCGCGCTGACCCAGGCCGAGTCGGAATACAAGGATTTCATCACCTTCTTCCCCAACACGCCGGAGGCGGCTGAGGCGCAGATGAAGGTGGGCGACATCTATTTCCAGCAGATGGAGAAGCCGGATCGCGATCCGCAGAACGCGGTTCATGCGGAACAGGAATACCGGACAATGCTGGAGCAGTTCCCGGACTCGCCACTGATTCCGCGGGCCAAGCAGCGACTGCGCGAGGTGCAGGAGGTTCTGGCGCAGCGGCAGTTTGAGATTGGCGAGTTCTACGCATCGCGCGAGCAGTGGGCTGCGTCGATTGCGCGGCTGCAGACCGTCGCGGATTCCTACCCGCTGTTCAGCCACAACGACCAGGCGCTGATCACAATCGGCGATGCTTACGCGAACGAGGCGCAGGTGATGTCGCGCGCGAACATTCCGCCAAAAGCCAAGGCGGAGCTGGTTCGCTACTTCGATAATCGCGCCGCAGCTTCCTGGGCGCGCGTAGTGACGCGTTATCCGCTGGCGCCGCACGTCGAGGATGCGAAAGACCGCCTAATCGCGATGGGGAAGCCGATTCCGGATCCCAGCCCGCAGGCACTTGGCGGAGAGCCAGGCGGAAGAGGACAGCCGGGTGAGCGTAAGGCTGGGCTCCCGAACTCTGCAGTTGCTGGGCCGCGGGCCGAACACGGTGAAAGCCGCGCGCGTGGGCGAGCCATCGCTGAACAGTCCGCCGCCGGTTCTGGCGCCCGATGTGGTGAATGAGAGCAAGGCCAGCTGGGAGCAGGCGCTGAGAGGCCAGCCGGTGACGGGCGTGGCATCGCCGTCGGCACCCACGGTGAACGCCGCGATCCAGGCCGGCACAGCGCCGCCGACCAGCGAACAGCCAGCGCAGAAGGCTACGTTTGAGGAAGTGCCGGATGCCAACGCCGCTCCGGGCAATTCGGTCAGCGTCCAGGTTTCCGGCGACAACGCGGCAGGCGGTGGAGCGGCGGCTCCGGGTGCAGGCGGCACCGCAGCTGGTGGTTCGGCCGGGAGTGAGGGAGCTGGGGCCGCACCGGCTGCGGAGCTGCACAGCAACTCCGAACCGTTGGTGAAGCCGGTTGGGCCGACGAACAACCAGCCGCTGCCAGCAGTCGACAAGCCGGCCGAAGCGCCGCAGCAGATCAATCAGGTTCCCGCTAATGGCAATGCGCAGGTGGCCACGGGAGCCAATGCCAGCGGCAAGCCGACTAAGAAGGCGAAGAAAGCGCCCTACAACAAGAAGGATGAGTCTTCGAGCAAGCACAAGAAGAAAGAAGGCATCGACAAGCTGAATCCATTCTGAGGAACGGAAGATGAGCCGGGGAGGGCCGCCCTGATGGGCGGCCTTTCTATTGGTTGCCGAGTCCGGTGCGCTGGTTCTGCATCGAAAATCCAAACGTTATATCGTGAAACAGGAATGCCCCAGCAAGCTGAAAACACGATTGAGAGCGGGCCGGAGATGAACGAAAAACCGAATCCCGCTCGTGGCGAACTGCCCAAAGCCTACGACCCTGCGGCCATTGAGGATCGCTGGGCAAAGTACTGGGTTGAGGAGCGGCTGTTTGAGGTGAAAACGCCGGCGCGAGGCACAACTGGCCCGCGCGCGTTTACGGTTCTGCTGCCTCCGCCGAATGTCACAGGCAATCTGCACATGGGGCACATGTTTGAGCACACGGAGACGGACATCCTCGTCCGCTGGCATCGTATGCGCGGCGAGACGACGCTGTGGCTTCCGGGAACCGATCACGCCGGCATCGCTACGCAGATGCTGGTGGAGAGGCAGCTGGTTGCGGAAGGGAAGTCTCGCCAGGGACTGGGCCGGGAAGCATTTGTGGAGCGCGTGTGGGAATGGCGGCGTCACTACGGCGGCGCGATTCTCTCGTCGATGAAGCGGATCGGCGATACCGTCGACTGGTCGCGCGAGTACTTCACGATGGACGAGCGGCTGTCGGTGGCGGTGCGTGAGGCGTTTGTCCGGTTGTATGAGGACGGCCTGATCTATCGCGGCGCGTACATCGTGAACTGGTGCCCGCGCTGCCAGACCGCCATCAGCGATCTTGAGGTCTCGCATGAAGAGCAGCAGGGCAAGCTGTGGGAGATTCGCTATCCCATCGTGGGCTCGCCCGGCGAGTTCCTGACCGTTGCGACCACGCGGCCCGAGACGATGCTGGGCGATGTGGCGGTGGCGGTGAATCCGCTGGACGAGCGCTATACGAACCTCATCGGCAAGATGCTACAGCTGCCGCTCACCAACCGTGAGATTCCTGTGATTGCCGATGAGTGGGTGAAGTCGGACTTCGGCACCGGCGCGGTCAAGGTGACACCGGCGCACGATGCGAACGACTTTGCGATCGGGCAGAGGCACAACCTGCCGGCAATTTCGGTAATGGACGAGACGGCGCACATGAACGCGGAGGCCGGTCCTGCTTATGCGGGGCTTGACCGGTACGACGCGCGCAAAAAGGTTCTGGAAGACCTGGAGGCGCAGGGTCTGCTGGGGCAGGCGCGCGATCATGTGAACTCCATCGGCAAGTGCGCCCGCTGTCAGACCATCGTTGAGCCGCGCCTTTCCACGCAATGGTTCGTCGCCGTGAACAAGCGGCCGAAGAATGGCGGCGACTCGATGGCCGAACTCGCGAGGAAGGTCGTCCGCGAAGAGAAGCCCGGGCGATCCGACGTCGAAGCCGCTGCGCTATACGCCCGAGAACTACGAGAAGATTTACCTGGAGTGGATGAACAACATCTACGACTGGTGTATCTCGCGCCAGCTGTGGTGGGGACATCGCATTCCCGCGTGGCACTGCGCAAATTGCAAGCAGATCACCGTCGGGCGCCAGGATCCGACGCACTGCGCGCATTGCGGGAGCGAGCAGATCACCCAGGAAACCGATGTTCTCGACACCTGGTTCTCGTCAGGATTGCTGCCGGTTACGGTTTTTGGATGGCCGCCGCCTGCGGGGCAGTCGACGCCCGATCTGGACGCGTTTTATCCCACGTCGCTGCTGGTGACGGGTTTTGACATCCTGTTTTTCTGGGTGGCGCGGATGATCATGCTCGGCTGTTACTTCAGCCAGAGCGTGCCCATGGCCGACGGATCGAAGCGGTCGTTCAAAGAGACCGTGCCTTTCCGCGAGGTGTACATTCACGCGCTGGTACGCGACGCCGATCGCCAGAAGATGTCGAAGACGAAGGGCAACGTTATCGATCCGGTCGCGATTGTCGAGAAAGTATGGGACTGACGCGGTGCGCTTTACGCTGGCGTCGATGGCCTCGCCGGGGACGGACATCGCTTTCAGCGAAGGCCGCACGGAAGGCTACCGGGCGTTTGCCAATAAGATTTGGAACGCGGCGCGGTTCATCTTCATGAATGTGGAGCGGGCGAGAGAGGCTGGGATCGCGATTGAACGCGATTTGCTGGGTCAGGCGCGGGTTGTTGCCGGTGATGCGCCGCTTGAGGCGCGCTGGATCGTGGCCCGCCTTAATTCGGTTGCGGCGGAAGTCAATTCGGCGTTCGCGGATTATCGATTCGACGAGGCCGCAAGTCTCGTCTACCAGTTTTTCTGGGGGGACTTCTGCGACTGGTATCTGGAGATCGTCAAGCTGCGGCTGGACTTTACTGATTCCAGCAACCAATCGGCAACCAAGGCTGCGCTCACCACGCTGCTCCAGGTTTTCGAGTCGGCCTTGCGGCTGCTCTCACCGTTCATGCCGTTCATCACTGAAGAGCTATGGCATGCGCTCTACCAGGGCGAGGCGCCAGCGAAGTCAATCGCGCTGACGCGGTACCCGCAGGGTGTGGCGCATTCGGACGATGTGGCGGAAAATGATTTCGCGCTTCTCCAGGAGCTCATCGTTTCGGTGCGTGCTCTTCGCAAGGACCTCGGCGTGGAAGAAAAAGTCAGCGTTCCGATTCGCGTTCGGACGGGGAGCGACGGTCTGGCTTTCGCTGAGAATCTCGAGATTATCCAGCGGCTCGCACGCGTTTCGGGGGTCGAATCGGTTAATGCGATTCCCGATGGCGCGGCGATTCGTTCTACGCCACAGTTCGACGTTCAGGTTATCTACGAAAAGATGATCGACGTGGCCGCCGAGCGGGAGCGCCTGACCAAAGAGCTTGCCAAACACGATAAAGCCCTCGCTTCGGCTGAACGCCAGCTCTCGAATCCCTCGTTCCTTGAGAAGGCGCCGGCGCACATTGTCGATGGTCTCCGCCGGACCCAGGCGGATAACCTTTTGCTGATCGAGAAAACCCGCAAGGCACTCGAGGACCTCCACTAGCCATGGAATGGAAAAGCCGCCGCATCGAGGCGATTCTCGAACAGGCACTCACCGAGGACAAAGCCACCAGCGACGTGACCACGGCGCTGACTATTGAGCCTTCGCTGCGGGCCGCGGCCACGATCCTCGCGAAGGAGGAATGCGTCCTTTCGGGCCTGGGCTGCGTTCCTCGTTTTCTGGATATTTTTGCACGCCTCGACGGCAAGAGCAGCGGGCGACATGAAGTCGTGAGCCATCCGGAAATTTTCGATGGCGTTCGCCTGCGTAAAGGCCAGGCTGTCGCTGTAATTCGTCACAATGCGCGTGTCATTTTGGCCTGCGAGCGCGTCATCCTCAACCTGCTGCAGCGAATGAGCGGTATTGCTACTCTTACCCGCCGTTATGTGACTGCGGTTGATGACACAGGCGCGAAGATTCTCGACACGCGCAAGACTATTCCTGGCTTGCGCATCCTCGACAAATACGCGGTGCGTTGCGGCGGCGGAGAAAACCACCGCCTCGACCTCTCCGACGGGATTCTCATCAAAAACAACCACATCACGCTGGGCGGTGGTATTGAGAAGGTTCTCGCGCGCGCGAAGGAGCGGCGTAAGCCAGGGCAGACCATCGACATCGAAGTCCGCAACCAGCAGGAGCTGGAACTTGCGCTCGATCATGGAGCCGAATCGCTGCTGCTCGACCACATGACTCCGGCCGAGGTGAAGAAGTCTGTTGAACTGGTTCGCGAGCGCGGCCTTAGCATTCCGGTCGAAGCTTCGGGTGGGATCACACTCGAGAATGTCCGGAAATACGCGCTCGCCGGGCCCGATTACATTTCGGTTGGCGCGCTTACACACTCTGCTATTGCCGTCGATCTCTCCATGCGCATTACCGCGGAGATCTACTGATTGCCGGCTTCCTCCACCGGATCGCGGCCCAATCCGCCGACGCAGGCCATCGACGACGCTTTTGATCTTTCCGCTCTCAATGCCGCGCTCGCCGGCACGCGCTTTGCCGGGCACATGCACTTTTTTCCATCGATTTCGTCGACGAACACCCATGCCATGCAACAGGCCGATTCTGGCGCGCCCGACGGCAGCGTCTACATCGCTGACGAGCAGACCGCGGGTCGAGGACGCGGGGGCCACGCCTGGACCTCGCCGTCAGGCTCCGGACTCTACGTCAGCGTCCTGTTGCGTCCACGCATCGCCCCAGCTGACATCCTGTGGCTTTCGCTGGCGGCGGGTCTGGCGGTGCACAGCGCGATTCGCACTGTTACTTCTCTCAAGCCCGATCTTCGCTGGCCGAACGATTTGCTCTTCGGACCGCGTAAATTCTGCGGCATCCTGACTGAGCTCAACGCCGAGGTCACGCGCGTGCGCCATGTGGTCGTCGGCATGGGCATCAACATCCACCAGGAACACTTTCCGGACGAACTCCGCTCGGTGGCCACCTCCCTCCACATTGAGTCCGGCCGCAACTGGCCGCGCCAGGATTTGCTGCTGTCACTGTTACAGTCTCTCGATCGCGAAGTCACGGCCCTGAGTGGATCTGCTGATCTCTCTGGCGCCACGCAGAGCATCCGCCAGCGCCTTGAGCAAAACTCCTCGTGGATTCGTAATAAGCGGGTGCGGGTCGACGAAGGCGACGGCTTTGCGGGCGTCACCGAGGGACTGGATCAGCGCGGCTTCCTGCAGGTGCGCACGCCCGAGGGCCTGCGGACCGTACTCTCGGGGGGCGTCCGCGAAGGCTGAGCGTACGATCGAACCCTTTCCTCGCCGGGCGCAATACAATCTAGGCATGCTGCTCGTCCTCAATGTCAACAACACCAACACGGTCATCGCCGTCTATGCGCTGACGCCCGAAGGCCGCACGGGCGAACTGCACGCCACGTGGCGGATCAGCACGCGCCAGCAGCAAACCGCCGACGAGTACGGCATCCTGGTTCGCAGCCTGCTGCAGCACGAAGGCGTTGAGACGAGCGCCATTCGCGGGATCGTCATTGCGTCTGTTGTGCCTCCGATCGACTGGATCCTCCGCCAGTTCTGCGAGCGCTACTTCGGCCAGAAGCCGCTGTTCATCGAGCCTGGTGTGAAGACGGGTCTGCCGATTCTCACTGACAATCCTGGCGAGGTAGGCGCCGACCGCGTCGCGAACTGCGTTGGCGCATTTCATAAATACGGAGGGCCCACGATCGTTGTGGATTTTGGCACGGCCACGAATTTCGACGTGGTCTCGAAGAAGGGCGAATTTCTTGGCGGCGCCATTGCACCGGGGCTCAACATTTCCGCCGAAGCGCTCTTTGCACGTGCCGCGCGGCTGCCTCGCGTGGAGATTCGACGTCCAGCGAAAATCATCGGCACCAATACGGTCGACAATCTGCAGATCGGTCTCTTCTGGGGCCACATCGGTCTTGTCGATTCCATCCTCGAGCGCATGATCGCCGAGCTCGGGCCGGAGACAAAGTGTGTGGCTACCGGAGGCCTGGCGCATCTGATTGCACGCGAATCGAAGTACCTCTCCGAGGTCAACGACCGTCTCACGCTCGAAGGCCTGCGCCTCATCTACGACCGCAACCGCGCGGTTCGCAATCCTGCGCACCCCGAGCCGGTTCGTACCCACAGCGCATAACGGCGTGGAAAACTACTTCAACTATTTCACCGAGATTGAGGAGCACTTTCAGCGTCGTCGCGGCTCCATCCTCCTGCTCTCCACGCTGGACTGGGCGCTCATCGATACATGGCGCGAGGCTGGGATCCCTCTGGAGGCGGTCCTGCGCGGCATCGACACAGCATTCGATCGCTACGATGCGCGCAAGCACCGCACTTCGCGCCGCGTTAACGGCCTTGCCTGGTGTGCCCAGGAAGTGATGACAGCTGCCGAGGACATGCGCGAAGCCTCTGTGGGTGCTGCCAAGCCAGGAAGTGATGCTGCCTCGGCGGGTCTCGAGTGGGACCGCATCGCGGCACATCTGAACGACGCGGCCGCCGCATTAAAAGCTGCCGCTCTCACGGGCCTCGCTGCGGAAGTCGCTGGGGAAATTGCCAAACGCCTCGCGGTGCTGACTGTTCCGTCGTCGAGCGCGCCCAACCTTGAAGACCTCGAGCGCAACCTTACCGTCCTTGAAGAAAAGCTTTTTAACACTCTGGTCGCCACGAGTCCGGAAACAGAATTAGTGGTCCTCCGTGAGCAAAGCGCGCAGGAACTCGCGCCCTACCGCCGTCGCATGCAGGCTGTCCAGATTCGGCAGATCGAGCAGCAATTCCTGCACAAGCGCCTGCTGGAGAAGCACAATCTGCCGCGTCTCAGCCTTTTCTATATGAGGCAGCAGTAGGCGCCGTGAAACTTCGCATTGAAAAAGCGGTGTATGGCGGGTCGGCCCTCGCCCGCGCTGACGGCCAAGCTGTCTTCGTTCCTTTCACGCTGCCGGGTGAAGAAGTTGAGGCGGAGATTGTTTCAGACAAGGGTGGTTTTGCGAATGCCGAATTGCAATCTGTACTGGAGGCGAGCCCGGCCCGAACTGAGCCGCCCTGCTCTTACTTCGGGAAATGCGGGGGCTGCCACTATCAGCACGCCGGCTATGCGGCGCAGGTGGAAATGAAGCTTGGCATTCTGCGCGAGTCGCTGGAGCGGGCGCATCTTCCTGAAATTCCCGCGATCGAAGCGGTTATGGCCGAACCGCTGGGCTATCGCAATCGCGTCCGGCTGCATGTTCAGAAGAATCCGTTCGCTCTCTGTTACAAAATGCGCAAATCCATCACGAATTTGCCGGTTGCAGCCTGTCCTATCGCCGCCCGGTCGCTGCAGCGCGCTATCGAATTGCTCAATCGCGAGGGCGAAGCGCTGGGTTTCGGCGAATTTGTCACCGAACTGGAGCTTTTTGCAGCGCCGGACGAATCCGCTCTCCTCCTCTCCCTGTGGAGCAACCACCCGCCACAGCAGTTTGGGGAGAGTATGTCACTACGACTGCGACAATTCCTTCCGGGAATTCAGGGAACAGGGATTTTCGATCATAAAGAAATCCACAAAACTGCGCGGCTTCTTGCTCATTTCGGCTCCGAATCTCTTCTCTATTCTGCGGGGGGCCGGAGCTATCGAGTGGGTCTCGGATCCTTCTTCCAGGTCAACCGGTTCCTCATCGATCCGCTCATCGAACTCGTGACCGGCGCAGAAAAAGGGGACGTTGCCTGGGATCTTTACGCCGGCGTGGGACTTTTCTCTCTTCCGCTCACCCGGACGTTTTCCTCTGTGACTGCGGTCGAGTCTTCACCTTCCGCTAGTCCGCGATCTCCGCGAGAATCTTCGCGGGACAAGACATCGGATCATCGCCTCGGATACGGCTGCGTTCCTGCGCCAGGCAATCCAGCAGCGCGTACCGGGGCCCGATCTGATCGTTGTGGACCCACCGCGAGCCGGCCTTGGCCGCGATGTGACAACCGCACTCGCAAAAGTTCGGCCGCGCAAGATTACTTACGTTTCCTGCGATCCCGCCACGCTCAGCCGTGACCTCTCTGCCTTAGTACAATCCGGCTATCGCCTCGAAAGAATGCATCTGCTGGATCTCTTCCCGCAGACCTATCACCTGGAGAGCGTCACGCATCTTGCGCTCGACTGAACGGGCTGGAGGCGACTGCTCGCGATGGCTTCCTCCCTCGCCATTCCGCAAGGTCCTGCCGCGTCTTCAACGCGAACGTCGGCACTCAGTCCTTCGATTGCGCGAACTTTGCCCATCCTTGCCGCTCCAGCCCTCTTCGTCGCAATCTCGTTCGCTGGCGGCGTAGTGGTTGCGCAGCGGTTGTGGATTCAGCCTGCCCATCTCCTTCTCGCCATCGTTCTGCTGCTGATCGTCACCGCCGTTACCGCATTCGGCCCTTCGCGAATCGCGCTATTCTCTGCTGCGATCCTCTGCGCTCTGCTCGGTTTTCTCTGTACCGAAGTACAAGCTCGACCGCCGTCAACCACACCGCTCGAGGGCATCGCCTTCGCGACCCCGGCGTCGACTCCGGCTATCCGTCATCTCGGTATCGACACCTCTCATGTGGTCGAGGGTGTCGTCATTCGCACCACACCACCGCGGCTGATTGAATCTTTCGCGCCCTACTCCACCGTGCTTCGCCACGAGCACAGCCAGCAGGTCGACCTGCGTGTTTCTGCCGTGGACGGTCGCGCGTTGCCTCTGCCCGAAGGCCTGCGCGTTACGATTTACGCCGCTGCCGACGCGCATTTCCCGACCCTTACGTGCGGCCAAACATTGCGGGGCCCGGCGGCGCTGCACACCGAGGAGCGATTTCTCGATCCTGGTGTATGGGACGCCTCAGCGTGGCTCAGCCAGCAGGGAATCAGTGCTATGGGCAGCGCCCACGCTGAAAATGTCACTGTGAGTGCGACGAATAGGGAATTGCATGTCTCATGCTGGATACATGTCATTCAACAGACTGCCAGCGAGAGACTTGTCACCCTAGCCGACCAACCCGCAGCGTCGCGGATCCCACAGTTCCTCCGGCTCTCGCACGACGATGCCGCGATGCTCACAGCGATGGTGACTGGGGACCGCACCTTGCTCGGCCATCGGCTTCGCGTTGGCTTTGAGCGTACCGGCTCGTTCCATCTTCTGGTCGTTTCCGGTATGCACCTGGCAATTTTCTCAGGCATCGTTTTCTGGCTGGCGCGCCGCCTGCGCGTGCCGCGCGCGGTCGCGTCGCTGGCCACGATCGCTCTCTCCTTTGCGTATGCGCTTTTCACCGGATTCGGCCAGCCGGTCCAGCGCGCTTTCTGGATGGTTACGCTTTATCTGGCGGGCCGCCTGATTTGGCGGGAGCGACGGCGTCTGAATGCCATCGGTTTTGCCGCCCTCGTCATGCTTGTCGCGAACCCTGCGGCGCTGCTCGACGCCGGATTTCAGATGACGCTGCTCTCGGTCCTCGCGGTCGCCGGCATCGCCATTCCTCTGGCTGAACGGACTTTTGGTCCCTACCTTCGCGCCACGCGGCAACCCTGGCTCCTGCCTCTCGATCCCGGGCTATCACCTCGCGTGACGCAGTTTCGCGTGATGCTCCGCATGGTGGCGATGTCTCTGCGCTGGATCGTTGGCTCCTGGATGGCCCTGAAGATGTTTCCGAAAGCTGTCCGCGTGGCACTGCTCATCGTGGAGTTGGTCACGACATCTCTGGCCATTGAGCTTTTTCTCACGCTGCCGATGGCGCTTTATTTCCATCGCGTCACCGCAGTCGCACTGCCCGTCAATATCGTTATTGTTCCTCTGCTCGGAATTCTCTTGCCTCTTGGGCTCGCCACGCTTCTGGTTGTTTTCGCGCTGCCTAGATTGGTTGCCATTCCGGTCGCTGCAGTCGCTCTGCTGATGCACGGTGTGCACGCGCTGGTGCTACTTTTTGGAGGGATGCATCTCGGCGATCTCCGCATAGCGCCGCCGGGGGAGTTCGCCATAGCCGCGATTATCGCTGTGAGTGGCGCATCGCTGATGCTGATCCGCCTTCGCCGCTTTGCGATCCCCGTTACACTGGCCGCTCTTCTTCTTGCGGCGGCTATAACAGCGTGGCCGCGGCCGGTCCAGCACCGCGTCGGAGTTCTCGAAATCTCGACCATCGATGTGGGCCAGGGCGATTCAATACTGGTGATCACGCCAGGGGGCAAGACGCTGCTCATCGACGCTGGCGGCATCGTTGGCGCCAACGGTCCCAACGCCAGCGATCCCAATGCTCACGCCTCCAACTTCGACGTAGGCGATGACGTTGTTTCTCCTGTCCTGTGGTCACGCGGCATCCGGCGTCTGGATGCGGTGGCTATCACGCACGCTCACGCCGACCACATTGGCGGGATGCAGGCGGTCCTCAACAATTTTCGGCCGCGCGAACTCTGGATCGGCATCAACCCGCATTCAACCTTGTACGAGGACGTTCTGGCCACAGCTCGGGGCACGGGCACTCGGCTGATTCGTCACACTGCGGGTGACATATTCGTCTTTGATGGGGTGCGCGTACGCGTGCTGGCTCCTGAGCCTGGCTACCATCCCGCCGCAACCCCGGGGAATAATGACTCGCTGGTGTTACAAATGCGATACGGCAACACCACGGCGCTGCTGGAAGGCGACGCTGAATCGCCCAGCGAAGATCGGATGCTTGCCGAGGGCGGCCTCCACTCCGATTTCCTCAAAGTTGGTCATCACGGCAGCCGCACCTCGACCACTCCGGATTTCCTTGCCGCTGTTTCGCCATCCTGGGCGGGCATTTCCGTGGGCCACAGAAATTTTTATGGCCACCCGAGGGAGGAAGTTCTCGAAGAGTTGCAGGGCGCACGTGTCCGTACCTACCGGACCGACATGCTGGGGCTTTCCACCTTTTATCTCGATGGAAACAAGGTATGGGCAGACGTCTGGGCCGCGGAAAAGCCCTGATCACCCTCGCCTGGATAACGCTTCCAGTGCATCGCAGGCCGCGACCGTGCCATTCTCCGCTGCAACGCGTTCTGCCACCGCACCGGCCTGACGCGCGTAAGCAGGATTCGAGAGCAACTGCTCGATCAGCTTTGCCGCCGGTTTCGCTTTGTACTTCATTCGCCCCAGCACTTCCGCTACGCCGAGCCGCCGCACGCGCCGGGCATTGTCGGGCTGGTCGTGGCTGTAGGGCATTACGAGCATCGGCCGGCCCGCGCGCAGCGCCTGCGCCGTGGTGCCAATGCCTGCCTGATGGATGATGACCGAGGCACGCGGAAAAATCTTCGAGTAGGGCGCGTATCGCGCAACGCAAATGGTCTCGGGCAGCTTTCGCTTTGGGATGTTCCGGTCATCGGCGCCGATGAGCAGCACCGCGCGCTGTCCCAGCATCTCCGCTGCCTCCGCGCTCTGTTCGTAGAAATCGCCGGCATGCATCACTGCGGCCGAGCCGAGCGTGAAGACGAGGGGCGCGGTACCCTTGTCGAGGAATGCCGCCAGCTCCGGCGGCAGCACACCCTCGGAGCCACTTCCGTCATAAAACGCAAAACCCGTGATCTTCACTCCGCGTGGCCAGTCCGGTTGCGGCTCGCCCATCACGCGCGAATACAGGGCCAGCACCAGCTGCTCGGAGTGCTTGGCGTCGAAGATCGGATCTTTGCCGCGTGGCAGCCCCAGCTCTCGGCGCAGATCGTAGACCGGCTCCGGCCACTTCCGCGTCAACGAACCGTGCGAAGCGCGCTACAACGTGTCCCAGCGGGGGAATGGCGCCCTGCAATTTGGCCAGCGCCGGATAGGGTGGGAGCACGGGTGGATCGTAGCCGGAGAAAAATGAAAACGGCGCCAGCACGTACGAAGCCCACGGCACGCCAGTTTTCTCAGCGACAATCGGGGCGGCATACGCCAGTTCTCCGGCCACCAGCAAATCGGCGCCACCGTCGGCTTCTACAGCCGCCAGCAGATCCGCATAACTCTCGCGCAGGGAAGGGAAGAGGAATTTCCGGAGACCGGTTTCCGTTCCATGCTTGATGTCGTAGATCATCGCGATGAGTCGCGTGTCGTTGGGGTCCTGCTCGGGACGCACCGGCGCGAAGCCGATCCCCAGCGGCTCAATCTTCGGACGAAACATCTCCGGCACTGCCAGCACAGGGCGATGTCCGCGGCGCTTCAGCTCCAGAGACAAAGCGATGAGCGGGTTTACATCGCCGAACGTGCCATAGGTGGAAAAGACGATTTTCATCGGCAGGAAACGAATCAGTTCAAAAAGAAATGCTGCATTGCTCAGAAACTTGCTTCAAACGCGTGAAAACGCCGCTCCAGTTCCCACTCCTGCTGTGCCTTTTCACTCCCGTGTACCAGCGTCGCGCAACTTCCCGCTGGCGTATCCGAGCCCAGTTGTCCACGGCATGCCGTGACAGGGGTTTCCAGTTTCTCCGGGGTCGAGTGCTCCCACAAACTCGCGCCCGGCAGAAAGCTGTGCTCCATCGAGGTCCGCACCATCAGCTTCAGGTCGTGATAGCTCAACGGATAGGTATCTGCGGCGCGCACATATTCATGGGTGAGATCGATGCGGGACACGCCTTCGTCGTCAGTCGAGAGCGCCACCGGCACTCCCGCTTTGCGGTACAGCATGAACGGATGCTCGTTGCCCTTAACGTTCAGGATCACATCGTTGCTCGTCAGGTTAACTTCGACCATCACGTGCCTGTCTGCCATCTCTTTCATCAGTTCCCACGGCCGATCTTCGAACATAACGTCTACGCCGTGTCCGATGCGTTCGGCATGACCTTTCTCCACCGCCATTCGGATGTGAAACTTCAGTCCATCCGGCGGCACCATGTCCTCGCTCAGCTCGCCCGCATGCAGCGTGATGTGCACCTTCGGGTACTGCCCGTGCAGGTAGTCGAGCATGCCCATCTGCAGCGCATAGTCGCGCATCGAAATATACCCGTCCTCGGGCATTACATAATTAATTCCCACTACATCGGAATCAGAAGAGGCAACTTCGAAGCCCAGGAGGGTCTGCGCGAAGACGTTGGCCGGCGGAAATCCTCTTAACACCTGATACAGAAAACGCACGGCCACTTTGCAGGCCGGCGCGGCGTTCGCCTGCCCGCAATGCTCTACTTCGCTGCGGTTCTTCAGTGCTTCGCTATACTCCGCTTTCGCGCTCTCCACGTTGGCGTGGAAGGCTGGGTCGGCGAGCAGCGCCGATTGCAGCTGTGCGGCGTCGCCATTCCAGCCGATCTTCATTGCGAGTGCTGCCGCGGGCCGGAAATTCGGCGTTTGCATCAGCTCCAGGTATTGCTCGTTCTGCGCAGCGGCCCGCGCGGCCACTTCGTCGATCCATTCTCCCGTGAACCGCTTGTCGTCGCCGAAGCGCTCGAAGGTGTCGAAAAAGTGATCGTGGCCCGATTCGCCCGTTGTGGGCACGAAGGTCCGCATGGAGAACGCATCGATCAGCTCGTCGTACAGATGCTGATCCGCCGGGGCGCCCGCTGCCGCTGTTTCGCCCGCGGGGCATTCCGGAGTATGGTGCTCACTGTCCATTTTCAGCTGCGCGATGTCGACACAGATCCTGTCTTCTCCAGCCTCGCGAATAAACGTCTCTGCGTAGATCGCCCCGCCGAGATGACTGTGCAGGTCGGCCCCCTTCGGCATTCGATAGAGGAAGGGGCGCAGTGCGGCTGGTCCTTCTTTCTTCGCCTCCTCGAATGCCCTCGCAGCTTTGGCTTCACCCGGAGCCAAAGTTTGAGCTGCTATGTGAACACACGGAAAGGCGAGAACGCAGGCAGCCAGCACGAAACCAGCAGCACACGCACGGCGAGAGAGGACCATGAGCTTTCAGTTTCCTTGGGAGATTGAGAGAACCGGGTGACCCCAAGTGTATCGCGGATCGGTGATCGGTCCGGATCGCCACGCGCGCGTTAATTACACCAGGTGCAACAGCAGCAGGACTCCCGCGGCCAGCACCAGCAGGGGCAGCCACAGATGGATATCGGTCAAGATGGCTCGGAGCATGGCTCAACCACCAACCGAGTATACTCATCCGGCCACTGCTCCTTGCCCATGCAATCCGTCTCAAGACTCTCCAGCCAGCCTGAATCGCCGCGCACGTCTACCGATCTAATTCTCGGGAAAAGGTTCGGCCTTGGCATCGCGTGCGCGCTCGCTGCCGGTGCGTGGCTGGGCGCGGCCGAGGCTCCTGCGCGGCTGGTCGCCTCGGGGTTTTCGCCGTTCGCGATCTCCTTCTGCATGGTGTGGGGCGTCTTCCTCGCGCGCTGGACTTTGCCTGTCGCCGCGAAGGGCACGCGCTCCGTGGTTCGCGATTTGCGCCAGCGCCCGCACCTTATGCTGTGGGCGATCCTCGCCGGATCAATCTGGGCGGTGGCCAACACGCTGACCATCTTTGCGATTCGTGACGTCGGCCTCTCGATTGCTTTTCCGCTATGGAACATCAACTCACTCATCGGCATCTTCTGGGGCTGGGCGCTGTTCCATGAACTGGAGGGCGCATCCGCGAAAAGCTGGGCGCGCGTCGCGGGTGGAGCGGCTGCGATCGTTCTCGGCTCCGTGCTACTCTCGGCGCTCTCGGTGCATACCATGGCTGCAACGCCGGGGCGCGCACTCAGCGGCATCGCGGCGGCGCTGGGCGCGGGCCTGCTGTGGGGGACGATGTACGTTCCTTACCGCAAGGCTTACCTCAGTGGCATCAATCCGCTCAGCTTCGTTACGATCTTCACTTTCGGCGAGCTGGGGATGATGTTCCTGCTCGCCGCCATTCTGCCGGGCGGATTTTCGGCGCTGCGCGGTCAGCTCGTCCTCATGCGGCCTTCCATTTTCTGGGTGCTGGCGGGCGGATTCTGCTGGGTCATCGGGGATCTCTTCCAGCAGTACGCAACCAAGTATGTGGGTATCAGCCGGGCTATTCCTCTTTCCAACACCAATCAACTTTGGGGATTCGCGTGGGGCGTGCTGGTTTTCGGCGAACTGGCCGGCGCGCACGGATGGGCGCGGCTTCTTGCGCTCGGGGCCTCGGCGCTCACGGTTGCCGGAGCCATGCTGATTGCGGGAGCCACCGTGTCGACGGCCGAATCCGCCTCGGTGGTGCGGGCCATTCGCCGCGAGTGTGAACGCTACGGCATGGATTTCGACGCGACGCTGCGAACTCAGGAAGGCGTGGCGAGCGGCTCCGCTATCGATGGGCGGCGTTCACTTGCCGACTACCTGATTTTGCTCAGTGCTGTCGCGATCTTCGCTGGATTCGCGGTCTACGCGCGGATTCCCCGCCTTGCGATCCGGATTCCTTTCGCCATCGCTCTCATTGCGATTCTCGTGGCCGTCCTCGGCGCGTGCGGATGGTTGCTCTGGAAGAGGACGCGTTTCGAGTGACTCCGACAAGAACCCTGCCGCTGGATTTACATTGACAGTAGCTCCTGGGAAAAACACCTGTGCCCATCGACATCGTCGGCGTTGGACTCAACGCCACCGACACTCTGATTCCCGTTTCGCGGTACCCGATTTCAGGCTCGAAGGTTGAGATCCGTTCCGCGTCCGTTTTGCCCGGCGGCCAGGTCGCCACTGCGATGGTCGCCTGCCAGACGTGGGGATTGCGTGCGCGTTACGTGGGCAAGCTCGGCGACGATCCGGCTGCGGCGCTGCATGGGGAAGAATTCCGCAAAGCGGGCGTCGAGGCGCAGATCCTCACCGCAGCCGGCTGTTCAAGCCTGCAGTCTTTCATTCTTGTCGAAGACTCCGGCGAACGAACCGTGTTGTGTACCCGGGATGACCAGCTTGCGCTGCGCCCTCAGGACCTGCGTCGGGAATGGATCGCCGATGCGCGCGCACTTCATCTGGACGGGTATGACACGGCTGCTGCCATTGCCGCCTCGTCGTGGGCGAACGAGGCCGGCATTCCGGTTATCGCTGACCTCGATGAGCTATATCCCGGTGTCGGGGAGCTCATCGGCAAGGTCGACTACCTGATCGTCTCGCGCGACGTTCCTGGCCGCCTCTCCGGCAAATCGGACTTGTTCGAGGCTCTCGCGGCCGTCCAGCAACGGTTCGGCTGTTATCTGACCGCTGCAACCCTCGGAGAGGAAGGCGTTTTGGCCTGCGTCGGCGGAGCGTTCTGTTACCGGCCCGCATATCTGGTTCCCGTTGTGGACACGACCGGCGCTGGCGACATCTTTCACGCGGGATTTATTTACGGACTGCTCGAGGGATGGTGTCTCGGTCAGACGCTCGAGTTCGCCTGTGCAGCCGCCGCTCTTAACTGCGCAGGAACCGGCGCCCGCGGCGGCATCCGCCCCATCTCCGAAATCCAGAGTCTCATCGCTACTGGTTCGCACCACCAATCCGCGTTCAGCGCACAAACTGAAAGCCAGAATCAGGCCTGCAGCGTGAGGCTCGATTCGCTGCGCATCTCCGCCCGATAGGTTGCTATAGACCTCGCAGCCGGATGAGTAATTGCCGCGAATGGCGTACCATGACCATCGGTCCGGCGCGTTGCTTTCATGCCCACAGTCCCGCCTTGCGAGCGGAACTAACGCGCCGGCGGAGACATTATGCAGAAACGAATTGTTTTGTTCGCCATGGTCGCCTTTTCACTGGAAGGCGCGGCCGTGGCTGCTGCTCCGCAGGGCGTGTCTCCTGCGCCTCAACCGTTGACGGTGAATATTGACGCCGGCCAGATGGCAGAGTCGATCTCGAAATATGAGTACGGCATGTTCATCGAGCACATCGGCCCGCTGATCTATCGCAGCCTGTGGTCGGAGATGCTGGACGACCGGAAGTTCTGGTTCCCGATCACATCGAAGGAGCCCGAGCAGGGACAGCGGCCCGGGGGTTTTCGCGGGATGCAACTGCGCAAATGGCGTCCGGTGGGCCCGGATGAATTTGTGACCCTCGACCAGGGTCAGCCGTTTGTGGGCGCGCAGAGCCCGCGTATCGCGCTTGCTGCCGCGGAGCCGCACGGTATCCGGCAATCCGGGCTTGCGCTGGTGAAAGGCAAGCGCTATGTCGGCCACATCTGGCTGCGCGGGACGCCTGGTACACGTGTGAAGGTGGCGCTGGTGTGGGGCGCGGGTTCGGACGATCGCCGCACGGTCTCGATTGCCACCGTGCCGGCTGCCTATGACGAAATTTCCGTTGAGCTTCACAGCAGAGGGCGACACAGATAACGGCGCGCTCGAAATTACAGGGACAGGCTCGGGGAATTTTCACGTCGGGACGGTTTCGCTGATGCCGGCCGACAATGTCGACGGCTTCCGGCCGGACACCATCGCTCTGTTGCGAACCCTGCACTCGGGCTTCTGGAGGCTGCCCGGCGGCAATTTTCTTTCTGACTGGAACTGGTACGACGGTCTGGGAGACCGCGATCGGCGTCCGCCCATGTTTGACTACGCGTGGAACGCGATGCAGACGAACGATGTGGGTCTGGATGAGTTCATGACGCTGTGCAGGCTCATCGCGACGGAACCCTACATCACCGTGAATGCGGGTTTCGGGGACGCGCATTCGGCGGGTGAAGAAGTGGAGTACATGAACGGCGGGGTGACGACGCGGCTGGGCGCTCTGCGCGCGAAAGATGGGCATCCTGAGCCATACCATGTGAAGTACTGGGACATCGGGAACGAGCCTTATGGGGTGTGGCAACTGGGCCGCACCGACCTGAAGTATTACGTGCTGAAGCACAACGAATTTGCGGCGGCCATGCGCAAGGCCGATCCGTCGATCACGTTATTGGCATCGGGCAATATGCCGGAAGCGATGGATCTGACTGGCGAGTTCCGCGCCAAAGACGTGGACAATCTCAAGGCTGTAGAAGGGTCGGAAATTGACTGGACCGGCGGCCTGCTGGAGCACTGCTGGGGAAACTTCGATGGCATCACGCAACACTGGTATGCGCAATCGGGCCGGCACTTTGACGTCCAGAAAGCGAAGGGCCTGCCCCCGGATGCGCCAACCGAGCAGGGCTACGTGAAGGTGGATCAGACGCTGCTGGAGTACGCGCGCTATCCGGCCAATATCGTGCACCTGAAGGCGCAGGAGTGGGAGGGGTATCAAAAGCGTTTTCCTGCGATGCTCGACAAGAAGATTTTTCTGTCGATCGACGAGTACGCGTATTTCGGCGGGACCTTCAATCGAGCCCCGGACATGAAGCTGGCGCTGGCTTACGGAATGATTTTCGACGAGATGCTGCGGCACACGGATTTCCTGCGGATGTCGGCGCACACGATGGGCGTTTCGACCCTTGACTACACGCCGACAGCGGCGGCGCTGAACACGACGGGGCTGATGTTTAAGCTGTACGGCGACCACTTCACGGGCGGTTCGTTGCCCGTGGCGATTACCGGGAATTCGCCGCAGCCTGCACCGCAGTATCCCACTGGGGGCGACCAGCCGGAGATCAATTCCGGCAGCCCGACATATCCGCTGGATATGGTGGCGGCGCTGTCGCCGGATCGCAAATTCCTGACGCTGGCTGTGGTCAACGCGACGGAGTCAGAACAGAACTTTGATCTTAACGTTGCGGGTGTGCGGGTGGCGGGCGATGGGAAGCTGTGGCAGATGACCGGACCGAGCCTCGATGCGGCTAATCATGTTGGTCAACCGCCGCAGGTGGTCGTGAAGGAGACAGCTTTGCCTTCGGGATCGTTGACGGTGGCGCCGATCAGCGTGAATATCTATCGCTTTGCCGTGGAGAAGTAGCGAGCTTCGATTGGGGAGAAGGAGTTTTTCATTGTGACAAGGAACTTGTCTTTTGGGATGACGTTGATTCTTTCCGCGGCTGTGAGCTTTCCTCTGGCCGCACAGGTGCAGACCGAAGTGCCGGCGGTGATTCCCGGCGCCAAGCCGGTGACGGTGGAGCATATCAAGGTTCATGGGGCGTCGCTCGAGGGGAATCTGGAGGGCGAGGCCGTGGATCGCGAGGTTATCGTGTTCCTGCCGCCGAGCTATCAGAAGGACAAGCGCCGCCGGTATCCGGTGGTTTACGCCCTGCATGGGTTTTCGATTGGAGCCGAGCAGTGGACGCATGAAATCCATGTGCCGCAGACCGTTGAGGGGGCCTTTGCACAGGGCGCGAAAGAGATGATCGTGGTGCTGCCGGACTCGAAGACTGCTTACGGCGGGTCGATGTATTCGAGTTCGGTGACGACTGGGGACTTTGAGAAGTTCATCGCGCATGACGTGGTGGCGTATATCGACGCGCACTACCGGACGATTCCCGACCGAAACAGTCGCGGCCTGGTCGGGCATTCGATGGGCGGGTATGGCGCGAGCCGCATCGGGATGAAGTATCCGGAGGTGTTTGGGAGCCTCTACATCATGAGCCCGTGCTGCATGGCGCCGAGGCCGGCGACGCCGCCCAATGGTGGCCAGCAGTTTGCGGATGCCGAAAAGAAGTTTGAGGACGTGGTTGCAGGGCTGAAGTCGCCCGCCGATGCGGCGAACCTGCCGTTTTTCACCAAGGCGCAGCTGGCGACGGCCGCGGCATGGTCGCCGGACCCGAAGAATCCGCCGCTGTACTTCGATCTGCCGATGAAAGACGGCGTGCCGCAACCGGAGGTGCTGGCGAAATGGACGGCGAATGCGCCGCTGGCGTTTATCGACCAGTACATCGACAACCTGCGGCAATACCGGGCGATTGCGATGGACGTAGGCGACCAGGACGGGTTGCGATGTCGACACGCAGAAGCTGCACGAGATTCTGGACAACTACGGGATCAGGAACAGCTTTGAGATGTACCACGGAACACACACCAGCGCGGTGGCCGACCGCTTCCAGAACCACGTGCTGCCCTTCTTCAGCCAGAATTTATGTGCGACGCCGGGGTGCCGGTGAGCGCTTTCGCTCTTTGTCCATTCACCCTCGGGGATACATCATGATCACCCTGGATGAGGCCGTCTGGAGTCATTGATGGTGGCCAGGGACGGGATCGAACCGCCGACGCCGGCCTTTTCAGGGCCGCGCTCTACCACTGAGCTACCTGGCCGCCGGAGGGTTTCCAGCAAGAGAGGAGCCACTGAGGAGCTGCGTCGACAAACGCCGCGCTCACCCAATGACCTTTGCAAGTATAACAAACGCCGTGGCTCTTTCTTCGCGCGCCTGGGCGCGCCAGCGTGGCGATGGCACCGGGTCTTCCCATTGGTCTGACGTCGCATCCTACTGGACTGGCAACATCGAGGAGACCCATATGGCCGCATCCAGCGCGAAGCAGTCACAGCCCGTGAAAGACGTCCGAGACCGAGACACCGATCCCTGCGCCGGAAGCCCCGATCCGACGGCTCCGGCCGGCAGCAAGAACTCTCTCGGCGCCAAGAGCGACTGCAATGGCCGCCCTGCCACCGATGACTCGGTGGTCGAAGCCATGGACGAGCAAGGTACTCTCGTCACGCCTTCTGAAAAGAAGGGCAACGGCCCTCGCTGATTCACTCTGCAAACAAAAAGGGGCGCCCTTTCGGCACCTCTCCTGGCAAACGGATCGTCGCAGGTTATCGCACGAGCATGAGGATTGCTCTCGCCGTTCCGACCAATCCCACCCACAGGACGGCGCTCACCAACAGCCCCCAGGCGGCTCCTCGCGCGGGGCCCATCAGCTCGAGCCCGGCTTCATGTTCCTCGTCCGGCAGATAGTCGGCCTTCGGTTCATGCCATTGGCCCGCAGCATCAAAACCCACTCCACAGCGAAAGGCGTTAATTGGGATCACCATTGCCAGCTCCTGCACAGCGTGAATCAAGAATACGGCCATATTCGCAAAGGTTCCGGCGGAATGGATGTGATCGGAATCACCCAGTAGTGCCGCAGAGCGGGATGGGCCGCGCCGACCGCTGAATCCGGGATCTGCGCATGCAAATAGAGCTCTATCGAGCCAGGCCACACCACTCACTTATTCACTTTTATCCGCCCGTCGCGGACCATGACCGCCAGCGTCGACGCTTACGCCCGGAGCCGGCTGCGCAGTTCTTCCGGAATGCGATCCTGCAGTACCCTCGCCTGCTCGATCGCCACGCCGGTCAGGTAGGCCGGAGCCGGAGTTGCGATGGCAACCAGGATCCAGGCTGCCAGGGAAGCCAGCAGACCCAGGATAGCGGCCGCCTGCAGCGTGAGAACCACTGCCGTATGTTCAAGGTGCATCCGTACGGCTGCGGTTCGCAGCGGTTCAACGTGATGGATCACAGCCAGCGCGAGAAGAAAGGCCACGATGCACAGCGTGCTCAGACTGATGAGAGCCACATCGATGGTGCGGTGCAGCCGCTGTCGCGACCGGCAGAACACACACGTTGCCAGATGTTCCTCGTAATCCGTGCGCATCTCGGGGGAAATGCCCGAAATGTCATAACGCCAGCTCGATAAAATGTCCCCAACGACCGAATCGGTGCAGTTGCTCATCGTTTCAGGTCCTCATTTTCCCCTCACCTCGCCCAAACCCGGCCGATTGCCCTGAGGTGAGACTCCAACGGAGGGGCGGCATCCACCTATTATAAACCCTTCTCCTTACAGCACAATAGCTTCCATCGGCTGATCCTGCCCTGCCAGCAGCAGGTGATTTGCCAGGAGGCTCATCCGATCGCGCAACGCTCGCTCCGCTGCAATCCGGGCCAGCTCGGGAAGGTTATTGTTCTCCGACAAATGCGCCAGCACCACGTAGGCCGCGCCCCCGTCATAACCCTTCGCCAAAAATTCTGCCGCGGCATCGTTCGACAAGTGCCCCACACGGGACATCACCCTCTGCTTAACTGACCATGGGTAGGGACCGTCCCGCAGCATGTCTACGTCATGATTAGATTCCAGCATCAGGATGTCGGCTCGCCGCAGCGCCATACTGACGTTGGATGGCATGTACCCAAGGTCGGTCGCAATTGCTATACGCACGCCCTCCGCCTCAAACACAAAACCCACTGGATCAACAGCATCGTGGGGGATGGTGAACGGGGTTATGGCGATATCACCGATCCGGAATCCGCTGCCGGACCGGAAATATTCCACAGCGGGAAGGGAAGTGGGGTCCTTTTCAGGCTCGCTGGCGGCCTCCGCCAGCACCTCTTCCACGGCTGCCTTCTCTTCCGCATCCGGCTCGTCGGCCACATCGGCCGAACACCTCGCTTCGGCTGTGCAGCTCACGGTGAGGGACTCGGTGCCGGCGTTTTGGCTTTCCTGAACGCTGAGCGCTGAACGCTGAGCGCTGGCTTGCGCGCTGGCTTTTCGCTGTTCGAGCCATTCGGCATAAGTGATTCGCTTCCGCGGCGTCATCCAGCGCACCCAGGCCCGGTGGGTCGCCTCGGTCAGGTAGACCGGGATTTTCAGCTTGCGGGCGGTTACCGCCATCCCCTGCACGTGATCCTGATGTTCGTGGGTGATCAGAATGGCATCGAGCGCTGCCGGCTCCTCGCCGGCGGCTTTCATGCGCTTCATCAGCTCGCGGCAGCTCAGCCCGGCATCCACCAGGATGCGGGTGGTTGCGCTGGCGACGATAGTGCTGTTGCCTCTTGAACCGCTGGCCAGCACCGTCATCCGCACCATAAGTGGAGCATACGACGGATCGGTGTGGGAATGAGGGCTTTTGGCCCTCCACGAACCTGCGCGGCTACACCTTGGTTTACCGGTAATCCTTCCGCCCGCGGGCCCGATGTTCTAATTCGCGGTCGGTGCGTCCAGATGATCGATCACCACCACTTGCACCGGACCCTTGTCCGGTTCGATCCTGAGGCCCAGCTGTTCCTCCAGCGCCGTGAACAGCCCCGGAGCATCGGGGTTCGCGCCGGATTCAGCCGTCCCATTGTCAGCCCCCTTCATGGCCATGCCCATCCCCGCGGGCGTCCACTCGAGGTGGTAGTCATATTTTCCCTTTAGCCCGGTCTTATCGACGACCTGCCTTCCAGCGGCATCCGGCTGATTGGCAAGGATCTTTGCCAGCCCGTCGATCGTTCCATCCGAGGCCGTCAGTTCTACTTTGGTCGCCGAGGCCCTCATCATCATGCCACCGTGGGGGAGTTGTTTCGGCAGCGGCTTGTCAGGGGAGGGCGGCGCAGGCATGGCGGTGGCGCTGAAGGAGCCCCATCTGCATCCGAGGGCGGCGGGGGCGGTGGTGCGGATTCCTTGAGCTTTGGCCCTCCCTTCGCCACCACCAGCGCGTAAATCGGCATCTCCTTCGTCTCGACGTGTACCTTCAGATGAAAGCGGTCCGCGAGCAGAGACTGCATCATCAGCGCCATCTGGCGATTGCGGTCTTCGCGTGTCATGTTCTTCATCGACGCAGCCAGGTCGGGGTCCACCTTTGTATTCACATCGAAGTGCTGGCTCAGCAGCGTCTCAGGGCCCCCTGCGATTTGCTGGTCCGAGGTCGCCCCATACGCGGCGCGGATCACCTCCCGCAACTCGACGTTCTGGGCCATATAGCCGTCCGGCATCCAGCGGATCGACATGCCGTCTGAATCCGCCGCCGCGCGGATTGTCGCCACTTCAAACGAAGGCGTTGTCTCGCCCTGCCTGGGAAGCACCAACTGCTCCCCAGTTTCTGCCCCGGCGATCGGAAGCAATTTCTGCGGCAAAGCGTCCCCGGTAAAGACCGCCGCCAGCCCCGCAACGACAATCCACTGCCGCACCCTCATCCGCATAGTCGCCCCTCCACCCGCGCGTTTGCCATCAAGGCGGCTCGCGTCAAGGCAGTTCCATCCAACGAACCTTCTGCTGATTCGTCCATTTTGGCAACCAGCGTATCATCGTCGCATGGCAACCATCCGCGTCTCCGAAGCCGAAGCTGCCCGCGACTTTGCGGGCCTGCTGGCACGGGTCCGCGCCGGCACCGAGGTCATCATCGAAAGCGATACACAGCCAGTCGCGGTCGTTCGACCCGCGAATTCTCCGATTCGGCTGCTGTCGGAATCTATCGCGTCGGCGGAAATGCACTCGAAGCAACTCGGCTATAGCCCGGTCATGGATGCTGCTTTCGCCTCAGACCTGCAGGAGATCCTCCGGAGTCGGGCCCCGCGCGATACCTCGCAATGGGACTGATTCTCGACACCAGCGTCCTGATCGCAAGCGAACGGAGCGGCGAGGCAGTTGAAGATATTCTTCGCCACTTGCGCACCTCGAGGGGCGATGTCCCAGTTGCTCTTTCAGTAATCACCGCTCTCGAACTGACGCATGGAATCCATCGCGCGAAAACGGAGGCCGATCGCCGGCGTCGCCATGATTTTGCTGAAGGCGTTTTTCCTGGCCTGCTTATCTATCCGTTGACACTGGAGATTGGGCAACTTGCCGGGAGGATCGAGGCGGAACAGGCGTCGCTGGGCAAGACAATCGCCTTTCAGGACCTGCTCAATTGGGGCCACCGCGCTCTACCTCGGATTCGAGGTGGTTACCCTCAATGTCCGGCACTTTCAGGCCGTTCCAAAGCTAACTGTCGTCACCATCTGATCGCTCAATAGGTATAAAACCCACGCCCGCTCTTCCGCCCCAGCCAGCCCGCATCGACCATCCGCACCAGCAGCGGGCAGGGCCGGTACTTCGGATCGCCCAGACCGTCATGCAATACCCGCATGATGTCGAGACATACATCCAGACCGATAAAATCCGCCAACGTGAGCGGCCCCATCGGATGTGCCATCCCCAGCTTGAACACCTCATCGACGGCCGCCGGCGTCGCCACGCCTTCCATGACCGCATACATGGCCTCGTTCAGCAGCGGCATCAGCACACGGTTCGAGACGAAGCCGGGCGCGTCGTTCACCTCAACCGCCGTCTTGCCCAGCTTTTCGGCCAGCGTTGCCACGGTCTCGTAGGTGTCATCGCTGGTCTGGAGCCCGCGGATCACCTCCACCAGCTTCATTACCGGCACCGGGTTGAAGAAGTGCATGCCGATGACGTGCTCGGGCTTCTGCGTCACGGCTGCGAGCTTCGTAATCGAAATGGACGATGTATTCGACGCCAGGATCACGTCGGGCCGCACGATACCGTCCAGTTCCACAAACAGCGCCTTCTTGATATCGAACTTTTCGGTCGCCGCCTCGACTACGAAATCCGCCTCCGCCAGGGCTGCGCGATCCAGCGTTCCTTCGATTCGCGCCAGCGTGTCATCGACGTCGTTGACGGTGATCTTCCCTTTGTCTGCCTCGCGCCCCAGGTTTTTGCGGATCGTCTCCATTCCCCGGTCCAGAAAGCGCTGCTCGACCTCGCACAGCAGTACTTTGTAGCCACTTCGCGCGAAGACATGGGCAATCCCGTTGCCCATCGTCCCCGCACCCACTACGCCTACAGTTTTGATTTCTGCCATTTCACTTGCTCCGATGGCGGCATGGTAAAGCACGCGGGGGTGCGATGGATATTCGCGCGGCCTGGCGCGGCCGGAGACAAGTTCTGCGCGCAATTTCGTTCTGACAGGTTTTGCGTGCTGACTGGCTACTGGCCGCTGGCTGCTGGCTGCACCTGGACCACTACCGCCGTGACGTTATCGCGTCCGCCCGCCTCGACCGCCGCGTCCACCAGGCCCTGCGCTGCCCGCTCCACGTCGCTCCCCGCTCCCAGAATGCGGGCAATCGACGGCTCATCGACTTCGCGGGTCAGCCCGTCGGTGCACAGCAGAAATACATCGCCCGCTTCGACCTTCATCTCCGCCATATCTTCAGTCACCAGGGGCTGCGTCCCGATGGCTCGCGTAATGACGCTGCGGAAGGGCGAACGCTCCGCTTCCTCCGCTGTCATCGCGCCCAGCCGCATCTGCTCATCGACCAGTGAGTGGTCCTGGGTGATCCGTTCCAGTTTCCCGGCGCGCAGCCGATAGCAGCGGCTGTCTCCGGCGTGGGCCACGAGGGCAGAGGCGTCACCCAGCAGCAGGGCCACCAGCGTCGTTCCCATCCCGGTCAGTCCGCGCTCGTGATCGGCCCGCTCCAGCACCGCCCGGTTCGCCTCGGCAATGGCCTCGTGGAGCTGCTCGGACCGCGGCTGCGTCCCCGCATCTTCGCTCATCCGCTGCAATACGACGTCGACGGCCATCCGGCTCGCGATCTCGCCGCCTGCTGCGCCGCCCATACCGTCGCAGACCACGTAAATACCGTGCTCCGGCTGGTACCCGAACGCATCCTCATTGCTGCTGCGGACGCGCCCCACACTGGTCCGTGCCGCCGCCTTTGCCGTTATCATCGCCTGGGTTATGGAACCAGAATCACGATACACGAACCACCGCCTGTCATCTGCAAAGCTATGAGGTACCGGCTACCAGCACTCTTTATCTGTGCCCGCGATCACCGTACCCACTCCGCCCCTCTTCTACAATCACCCTGAGGAACCACAAACTTATGCCGCGTAAGCCGCTCATCGCCGCCAACTGGAAAATGTACAAGACGCCCGCCCAGGCTCAGGAATTCTTCAAAAACTTCCTGCCTCTGGTGGCGAATCATGAACGCGACGAAATCGTCGTCTGCCCCTCGTTTACCTCCATTTCGGTAGTCATCGCGGCCGCCACGGGTTCTGGTGTCGCCATCGGCGCTCAGAACATGTACTTTGCCGACGAGGGCGCATACACCGGAGAAACCTCTCCTGTGATGCTCAAAGCCATTAGCGCGACGCATGTCATCCTGGGGCACTCCGAGCGCCGCCAATACTTTGGCGAGACCGATGAGCTGATCAACAAGAAGCTCAAAGCTGCCCTCGCGCACCAACTCATCCCCATCGTCTGCGTCGGAGAGGTTCTGGCAGAGCGCGAAGCGGGCAAGACCAACGAGGTTCTCATCCGCCAGACGAGCGGCGTCCTCGCCGGCATTGCTGCCGGGCAAGCAGCGCCCATCGTCATCGCCTACGAGCCGGTGTGGGCTATTGGGACCGGGAAAACCGCGACCCCGCAGATCGCGGCCGAAGCCCACGCCATCATCCGCGGTGAGGTTGCGAAGCTTCTCGGCGTCGATACCGCCGATGCTCTGCGCATTCTGTACGGAGGCAGCGTCAAACCCGACAACGCCACGTCACTCATGGCAGAAGTCGAGATCGACGGAGCTCTGGTCGGCGGCGCGAGTCTCGACGCGCAATCCTTCGCGAAGATCGTGAACTACTAAGCGCCCTGGCAGACGGCACGTCAGGCGGAACTCTACCGGTTCCGCCCCGCCCATTTGACCATCCAGCTTAGGCGCGCGTCGCTTCGAACAGAAACCAACTGCGGCGCTGGGCCTCGTCGATCCAGTTCTCCAGCAGGCTCGCTGTCGCCACATCGCCCGCGTCATCGCACAGATCGTGCGCAGCCCGCATGCTCAGCACCAGAGCCATCTCGTCTTCCCGCAACTCGCTCAGCATGTCCTGCGCGGTCACATACTCGGCGTCGTTGTCGGCAACCCGCTGCAGGCGCGCGATGTGGCCGATCGAGCGAATCGTTGTTCCGCCGATCTTCCGCACCCGTTCCGCAATGTCGTCGGTCATGGCAAAAATCTGATCGCCGTGGTCGTCCAGCAGCAGGTGATAGTCGCGAAAGTGCGGTCCGCTCATGTGCCAGTGAAAATTCTTCGTCTTCAGATACAGTGCGAACACATCGGCGAGCAGCGCATTCAGCGCCCCGGTGATGTCTTTCACGGTGTCGGAGCTGATGTCGGAGGGGGTTCTGAGCGGGGACTTTTGTCGTTCAATCAGTTCGTTGGTGGTAGCCATCCTGGTCTTCCTTTCGCAGACAAAATCATTTTAGGGCCGCGGCCATTGCAATGGGCCTTGAACCCGAGGCTGAGGGGATTCCCGCAGGACACAAACCAATGCTGCGCAGCACCTTCAAAAAATGAGATTCGCGCCAGCATAAAACGATGCGCGCTCTGAGGATTGTTTCCTCGCTGCACCCTGTAACCTGAGATGAAAAGATGAACGAGCCGGCCACCATCCGCGAAATCCTCGACAACACCCACACCATCGCCGTTGTCGGCCTCACGAACCGGGAAGGCCGCGCCTCCCTCGGCGTTTCGCGTTACATGCAATCCCAGGGCTACCGCATTATCCCGGTCAACCCTCAGATCGATGCGGCGCTGGGCGAAAGAGCCTACGCCACCCTCGACGAAGCGGTTGCCGCCCATCCGGAAATCGATCTCGTCAACGTCTTTCGCGCGCCCGCGTTCGTCCCCGAAATCGTCAAGGACGTCATTCGGCTCAAAATTCCGCGCCTTTGGCTCCAGGAGGGTGTCGTCCACGACGAGGCCGCCGGGTGGGCCGAGGCCGCAGGCGTCAAAGTCGTGATGGACCATTGCATTCTGAAGGAACGGATGGCCGCCGGCTGGAAGAACCGCGGCTGAGGTGCACCCCCAGGCCTCATTCTGCGCAAAAGCCATCGATGCGCATTTGAATCGCCGTCCCACCCCAGCCCAAAGTCTTCCACATAGAACAAAAGCGCCTATCTGCCGATGAACGAATTGTTCGCGGAGGTGGGCTGTGCATCATTCGTTTGCAGAATTCGAACGGCCAACCGAAGCCTATGGAACTCGCTCTGCCGCGACCGTGCTGGCCCCTCTCGGTGCCGATTCCTCCTTACGTGCGCAACTGGAGCCGTTTCTTGGCCAGGATTGCCCGCCCGACCCCGCCTTTTTCGTAGAAAGCTGGACCCTTGGCGCTGCAGCTGCTGCCGAGAACCTGCTCCACAGACACACGGAACCCGAGCAGCACCCGATGCCCGCGTTCTCCGGGCTCAACGACGTCCAGCCCTTCGTCGCCTCCGCCGAATGGTTAAGCGCCGCCACGGTTCCACTACCGCGGCATTCCGCCCCGAACGCCAGCCTCGACGAGCTATTGGAGGACGATGAATACGTTGGTCTGCTGACCGGCGCCCTGACCCTCGAACGCGCCCGCCGCATCCTTGGAGTCGCCGCCGACAGCACCCGCGATCAGATCAAAGCCGCCTATCGCCAGTTGGCCAGCCGCTATCACCCCGACCGGCACACTGCTCAGGGCGATCGGGAGCGCCGGCTGATTACCGAGCGCATGGCTGCCGTTAACGACGCCTATCGCCTTATCTGCGCTCTGCAGCCCGATCCCCTGGCCTGAACGAACCTGGCCGGCGGTTAAACGCTGACGCCCTTCGCCTTTACATTTTCCCGGATAAACTTCACCACCGCCTCAAGCGATGTCCCCGGTCCGAACACTGCTGACACGCCGCTTTCTTTGAGCGCCGGAATGTCCTGCTCCGGAATTGTTCCGCCCAGCACCACCAGGATGTCGCCTGCGCCCTGTTCCTTCAGCATTGCCGTAATCCGGGGCACGATGGCGTTGTGCGCGCCCGACAAAATGCTCAGCCCGACGCAGTCCACGTCCTCCTGGATGGCGGCGTTCACAATCATCTCCGGCGTTTGGCGCAGGCCGGTGTAGATCACCTCCATGCCGGCGTCGCGCAGAGCCCGGGCTATCACCTTGGCGCCGCGGTCGTGCCCGTCGAGGCCCGGCTTGGCCACCAGCACGCGAATGGGATGGGTCCGCTCACTCATAAGGAACGCAGAAGAATAGCACAGCCGCTCGCCTTCGCACCCATCCGGCGCCAGGACGCCGGAGCCAGATTTCTCCCTTCCCCAGCCGGCCCAACCCGTCGCCGTGGCGTTTTTATGGGTGACACAGGTCCGGTTCGAGCGTCGAACATCGTGCCGGTATCCTCCGGGAGAATCAAGAATGAAGTCCAAATCCGAACTCCCCCTGGCGCGCCAAATCTCCTCCGACCGGCATATCTGGCTGATTTCTGTGCTTTCCGGCTTCGCCGTTTTCTGTGTCGCAATCTTTCTGCAATGGCTTATCTACGACGACTGGATGCACCGCGGCTCCCTGCGCGTGGTGGGCAGTACGTTAGCCGCTTTCCTCACCTTCATCTTTGTTTTTCGCTGGCGGCGGGCCGTGCGGCAGCGAAAAATTGAGATTCTCCGCCGCTTCGAGCGCATCCGCTGGATGAATGACCGTATCCGCAACTCTCTCCAGGCCATTGAATGCCTCACCTGGTCCGACGATGCACATGCCACCGATCCGGTCCGCGACGCTGTCGACGCCATCGAAGACGTCCTGCATGAGGTGTTCGTCGAATCGTATTCCGGCTTTACCGCAGCTCAAACGATACCTGACGCCAAAACCGCGAAAGGATCCGCCTGAACGTGGTCCCCCTAACGGCTCTCGCAGCCCAACGCTTCATTCTTCGTTGATGCTGTCCAACTCGGCCAGCGTTTCCGCCTCCACATCCCACTTTTTCAGGATCCGGAAGATCACGGTGCTCGAAAAACCTGCGCGCATCAGCATCCGCGCCACCCGTGCCGCCTCTTTATCGCTGGCCGGCTTCTTCACCCGTTTCCGTTCCAGATGCCGCCGTGCCAGCTCCTCCTCATTGACGTTTTCGTATGCAGCATCGAGTGTGGTGCCGATTACCGTGGCGTGCACGCCCTTGCGGATGAGGTCCTGCTGCACGCGCCGCTTCCCAAAGCTCGCGTTCTCCTGCCTCATCTTCGCGTAGTCCTGCGCATAGCTGGCGTCGTTGAGATACTTCCGCTCCTTCAGTCGCGCGACGACCGCTTCGACCTTCGCCTCGCCCGCCTCAGCCGGTTCGACACGCCGGCGCAGGAGACGTTTTACTTCGGCGACGGTGCGCATCTGCTGGCCCAGCAGCTTCACTGCATAGCTGTAGAGGGCATCTTCATCGAGAGGAGCAACCGGCTTGCGAGAGCGTCCACGCACGGGCTTCAGTCCTTCAGCGGGATCAGCATTTCGAATGGACGTGTTTTGTGCCATCGATAGGTCACAAAGTCGCCGTCCAGTGTGAGGATGTCGCCTGTGTCCAGTTCATCGGCCATCTGCATCAGGCACGCGTCTGCAAAACTAGCCGGGATATCGCGGTACTTGTGCATGAGGTTACGAATGGCGGCAATTGAATCGGACAGCGCGAAGGGGATCTCGAATTCGCCCTGCTCCAGATTTGCAAGTACCGCCTCCGAAGCGCCCGGAAACCTGCGCAATATGTGGCAGCTTTCGGTGATGACGGCCTCGCACGTAACCAACGGTCGGCTTAGATTCAGTACCGCTTCAGAGCATTCTTTATGGCGTGCCGATTCGCGCTGCAGTAATGCAACGATCACACTCGCGTCGAGAAGTACGGGCTTCACTGCCCCAGATCGTCCAGATACTTCCTGTTCGTGGCCAGGTCCGAAGGCCCACCTTCGAACGCACCAAGCCCAACAATCTTTCTCCTGCGTTTGAGGTCGACGTTGTGCTGTTGTGCCATGAGCCGCAATCCCTCACGAACAACCCGCGAGGAGCTCCAGCCCAATTGCCGAGTGAGCTGTTTCAGGGCCTCCCTGGATTCATCGTCGAGTCGAGCCTGCACTGTGGACTTCACAAGGTAACTGTACTACAAAACGTTGTCTTGTATTACAGCGACACCGGCGCTTAGCCCCGCCGGCGGTAGCGAATCTCAAACTCGTACCCGGCGTTCGGAGGAAACATCTCCGCCACATGCCGCAGCCGCTCGGCCAGAGCCGGCGCCGCCAGCAGCGGATACTCACGCTCGCGCAGATCCGCGTAATCGAAATCAACGGTCAGCGACAGCATGTAGACTGCCAGCGCATCGGCGAACGTCGACTCGAAATAACTCGACTTCGCCCGCTCGTCGGTCTCACTTCCGCGTCCGCGGTCGAGCGCCCGCCGCCGGCTCTCCCACGCATCATGACTGGTTTCGCCACGCACGTCCGTGCTCGCCTGCGACCACGCCAGATCGGCGAAGCTCTGCGGCACGCCCACCACATCCACAAAGTGGTGTCCGACATTGATCAGAAACTCGAATGCCAGCGCGAAGCGGTCCTGCATCAGCCGCGTCGAAATGAAGATGCACTCCGACCCGCCGAACCGCACGTTGCGATGACAAATCGCGCGGTCGCCCAGATCGACGGTGTAGTCCGGCGCCACCACGGTGTCTTCGTCTTCGCCGATGGCCAGGGGCACAAAGTACCACGCACGCTGCCGCAGCGCTGCCGCCACCACCGCCGGGACCGCCTGCACAATCCGTTCCAGTTCGTCTGCAGGAGTATGGACCTCACCGAAACTGGCCCAGCACAGGCCGTTGTCGGCCTGACGGACCTGGGCTTCCTGTGCCACTTTCGAGGCCGAATAGAGCGGGATTTGCGCGGCTCCAGCCATAAAGCTTTATTCTAATGGCGTGAGCGGGAATTATCGAACTGGCCGCGCGCGAAAAGAGACTGCATGATGACCGCTGCCACCCAGCCGGCAAAACTCCTCGGCATTCCCCTCGGCGATTTCGGTTTTTTCTCCTCGCTGCTGCTCTCGCTGGCCTCGGGTTTTCTGGCCTTCTTTGCCAGCTGTTTTCTCGCCATCATCGCGCTGCTGTTCTGGAACATCGCCGGACACAACCACGTTAATTACGCCGATAGCTACCGGCTGGTAGCGTTTCCCATTGGCCTCGCGGTGCTGGCCTTCGGGCTCTTCTTTTTCACCGGCACATGGCTGCGCCGCAAATTCTCAGGTCAGCACTAAATGGCCGTCATCGCCATTCCCTCATCATCGCTCGCCCCCAGTCCTGAAGAATCCCGCGCGTTCTGCGCCCAGCTGGAAGCGGGCGACATTCTCTACTTCCCGCAGACGCCCGTGCCTCTCCCCGCGGATGACGTCAGCTTTCTTCTGGGTCAGCAGCAGGCCGACAGCTCACTGCACAAGAACATCGCCTACAAGCCGAATATCGATCGCCTGAGCGGATATGACGCCAAAACTGCGGATCCAGCGGCCGTCGAGCGCCTGCAAAGCATCATGCGCGGCTACTCCAACTCCGTCGTGCAGTTCCTGGCTCGCTTCCTTGCGCCCTACCAGCAGGACTGGAAGCTCGATTACGCCAGCTTCCGGCCGCAGGAAGAGCAGGGCCGCGATCTTCCGCAGCGTCGTCGCAACGACCTCCTCCACACCGATGCTTTCCCCACCCGGCCCACCCACGGCGCACGGATTCTCCGCTTCTTCAACAACATTCATCCTGGGCGCACCCGCGACTGGATCGTGAGCGATCCCTTTGCCACCACTGTGCGCCAGTTCGCACCGCAGGAAATCGCGCCCCATCCCGCCTCGTCACTCTCGCGCTTCGGCAAATCGGCTGCCTGCGCCATCGGACTTGGCGCAGCCATCCCTTCGCTCAAGCGGTCGCCTTACGACGACTTCATGATGCGCTTTCATAATTTCCTGAAGGAGAACCCGCGCTTCCAGGCCGAGTGCCCGAAATATCCCTTCCAATTCCCGCCCGGCTCCTCGTGGATGGTTTATACCGACACCGTCCCCCACGCCGTGCTCGCCGGCCAGTACGCGCTTGAGCAGACCTTCCTGGTTCGCCCCGAAGCGATGGTGCGCCCGGAGATCTCTCCGCTAAAAGTTCTCGAAGAAATCGCCCACGCGGCTTTGATCTGACCGCGTCAGACACCGGTCAAGCCAGCGGTAGAGGGCAAACTTTGACCCGGCCCCGTGCGGCGTTGCCGCTACGCTTCCCTCAGCAGTTCCGTCCGGTACCTGGGCGCCAGAGCGATCACTTTCTCAATGAATGCCGACTGCTCCTTTTCATTCAGCTTTGGTGGCGGCGCCGTCCGCGTGGCAACCGGCACTCCCACCTCCATGAAGAACTTCTCCTGCCCTGCGGGAGAACAGATACAGAGCATGCGCACCGGCTCAGGGGAGACATTGTGAAACTGATGCGGAGCATTGGCGGGAATGTTCACGGTTTGGCCCTCGCGCACCGTCAGTTTCTTGCCACGAAACGTCGCTTCAATCTCGCCATCGAGCAGGATGAAGGTTTCCTCGAAGTCATGACGATGGGGTGGCGGCCCGCCCCCTGGCGGGATGTGCATATCGATTACGCAGAAGCGTCCACCGGTGTTCTCGCCGGTCACTGTGACGGTATAGGTGTCGCCAACCAGACCGATATGGGGCAGGTCGTCAGGCTGCGCAAGCGTGAGATTGCGGTTCGGGTTGTCCGGTGGTACCGGTGGCAGCGCATCTGACATTTTGATCTCCTGTGGTAATAATTCGTCTTTGTTTGGGAAGTTCCCGCAACCGGCCGAGCGGGCCGCATCCAATTTTCCGTGCCGGACCTTAACCTGAATTGAAAGAATCTCAATGCCGTAAAGCCGAATCTTCCCACTGAATGGAGAATACGATGGCTTCGATCCTGACTCCCGGCACGGCTGCGCCGGAATTTAGCCTTTCTGTCACGCCGGATCAGAAACTCACGCTGAGTGAGCTTCGCGGCAAGCCGGTCATTCTGGCCTTTTATCCCGCGGACTGGAGCCCGGTCTGCGGCGACCAGATGGCGCTGTACAACGAGGTCCTTCCTGAATTTCAGAAATTTGGGGCGGAGCTTCTGGGAATCTCGGTGGACGGCGTATGGTGTCACGAGGCTTTCGCCAAAGCCCGCAATCTTCACTTTCCCCTGCTCGCAGACTTCGAGCCCAAAGGCGCCGTTGCCCGAGCTTACAAGGCCTATCGCGAGGGAGACGGCATTAGCGAACGGGCGCTGTTCGTCATCGATAAAAATGGCATCATTAGCTGGAGCTATTGCTCGCCCATTGCGGTGAACCCAGGCGCGGACGGCATCCTCGATGCGCTTGAACAGCTGCCAAAGCAGGAGTGACCGTGAGCACACTGAAAGTTCCGGTTGGACCCGACGATCACGTTCAGGGCGACGAGAACGCCGAATTTACCCTGGTGGAATATGGGGATTACGAATGTCCTCATTGCGCCCACGCTGATCCGATCGTCAAAAGGCTGCAGCGACACCTGGGAAAGCGCCTTCGATTTGTATTTCGAAACTTCCCGCTGAGCCAGATCCATCCCTATGCTGAACCGGCGGCAGAAACAGCGGAGTTCGCGGCCAGCAAGGGGAAGTTCTGGGAGATGCACGATCATCTGTTTAAAGACCAGAGCCGGTTAAGCCTTCTTCTTTTGGAGGAACTCGCCGGAGATCTACGTCTTTCCCCGGCGGAACTGCTCGAAGCGCTGAAGCGGAAAGACTACGAAGCACGCGTCCGTGCCGATTTTTCCGGAGGCGTTCGCAGCGGGGTCAACGGCACACCGACGTTCTTTATCAACGGTCAGCGCCATAACGGTTCGTTCGAGTATCAGGATCTGCTCGAGGCCATCGAAGGAGCGCCTCGCTGACCCGACGTCAGGGATCTACGACGGCTGGACGTTAGATCCTGCAGCTTCCGTTCCGTCTGTGGCATCCTTACTTGCACGGGAATGCGAGTTCCCGCCTAACATATGACCCTTCAATTCACGCGACCCGCTTTCGCCTTGATCGCTGCGGTTTTTCTGGCCCCGGCAGTTCTGCCTGCGCAGGCCCAGTTCACCCCGCGCCACATCTACAACGAAAACGCCGACCCTCACGCCGAGATCCGCGACGCCATCGCCACCGCCGCCCGCGAACACAAGCGCATTATCCTCGACTTCGGCGGTAACTGGTGCGGCGACTGCCAGGTGCTCGATTACTACTTCCATCAGCAGCCCAATGCCGCACTGCTGACCGGCAACTTTATCCTCGTGGACATCGACGTCGGCCATATGGATAAGAACGTCGACGTCGCCAATAAGTACGACGTCCCGCTGGAGAAGGGTGTTCCCGCGCTCGCCGTCCTCGACTCCCATGGACACCTTCTGTACAGCCAGAAGAATGGCGAGTTCGAGAAGATGCGCCACATGGATCCCAACTCCGTCACCAGTTTTCTGGAGCAGTGGAAGGGCGGCGCCTGACCGTCGTCCCGACTCGCTGTTTGCCGTAACCCTCTTACTATCTATCGGCTCAGCTCGCGGTTTCGCTGTACCCTGTACCCTGCACCCTGTACCCTGTAGTTATGCTGCGCATGCTCCAGCATCTCCGGCGGGCCATCTGGGCGTCTTTCAGCCATAGTGTCTTCTCCATGGCGAAAGCGGCTGCCTATTCCGCCATGCTCAGCATTTTCCCGGCGTTAGTCGTCGTAACCACTCTCTTTGCGGTCATGCCTTCGGGCGACAACCTCCGCGGCGTTCTCCGCGGCGCCCTGCAGCAGGTTCTGCCGCCGGATACCATGCTGCTGGTGCAGAACTACTTCATCAGCTACCACACCCGTTCGGTCCGCATTGTCTGGGGCTGCGTCTTTGTCAGCCTCTTCGCCGCTATGGGCGTATTGCTCTCGCTCATGGAAGGTTTCCGCCGCGCCTACCGGCTGCCCCGCGGCCTGTGGGGATTCTGGGGGGAGCGCGCGGCGGCAGTGCTGCTGGTTCCCGCCACCATGGTGCCGATGGCTGCCGCCACCGTCTTCCTCACCTTCGGCCATTACATCGAGCACTGGATGATCGACAACTCCGAGCACGGACTGCACCTCTACGTCATCGTCTTCTGGCGGCTCACTCGCTGGGGCATCGCCCTTCTGGCCAGTGTCATGTCGCTCGTGCTCATTTATCACTTTGGTATCCCGCGGCACAAACATCCCGAGCGTGGTGGCAAGCTGGCCTTTATTCGCGGGCGCTGGCGCGAAACCATCCCGGGTGCCGCGATTGCTACGGTCTCCTGGTTCGTTGCCACCCTCCTCTATGGCTGGTATGTCACCCGGTTTGCGGACTACTCCATCGTCTACGGGTCCCTCGGCGCTGGCATCGCCACGCTGGTGTGGCTGTACATGATCTCCCTCAGCGTCCTCATTGGCGGTGAGTTCAATGCCCAGCTCTATCCATTCCCCCAACTCCGGCCGGTTCCGGTGACCATGGACGAATTCTCTGCAGAAACGGCTCAGCTACCTTCCGCTCAGGATGAAAACTCGCCTATCGTCTCGCCTCACGCTGCCCGATCCGCCGCCGCACGGTAAAATCGGTTCGGGCCCCAGCACTGACCCAAGTCACCACACTTCTCCAGTTCAAAGCCGTCGAATCTGTATTTGGGGGTTGGATGAATTTCTCGTCTTCAGGGACGCCGGTAGTGGGCGATAGCCTGCGTCGCGCCAAAATTGTTGCCACTCTCGGCCCTGCTTCTTCCAACGAGACCATTTTTCGCGAACTGCTCCGCGCCGGTCTCGATGTCGCCCGCCTCAACTTCTCTCACGGCACTCTACCGGAAAAGCTCAAGCTCATCGAGATGGTGCGCAAGATCTCCCGTGAAGAGAAGCGTACCGTCTGTATCCTCGGCGACCTGCAGGGTCCCAAGATTCGCACCGGCCGCCTCAAGAACCGCATTCCCGTTCAGCTGAAGGCCGGCCAGCGCCTCACCATCACCCCACGGGACATTCTCGGCACCTCCACCGTCATTGCCACCACCTTCCCCACCCTCGCTGAAAACCTCGAGCCGGGTGCGCGGATTCTCCTCTCCGACGGCCTCATCGAGCTGCGCGTCGTTGAAATCCCCGGCGAAGAAGTCGAGTGCGAGGTCATTAACGGCGGCATGCTCGGCGAGCACAAGGGCATCAACCTGCCCGGCATCCCGGTCCGCGTTCCCTCCCTCACAGAAAAAGATGAGGAAGACCTCGAATTCGGCATGAAGCACGGTGTTGACGCCATCGCTGTCTCCTTCGTCCGCACCGCCGAGGACGTGCGCCACGTCAAGTTCCGCGTCGCTGCGCTCGGCCTCGAAACCTGGATCATCGCCAAGCTCGAGAAACCCCAGGCCATCGAGAACCTCGAGGCGATTCTCGAGAACGCCGACGGGGTCATGGTGGCCCGCGGCGACCTCGGCGTCGAAATGCCGCCGGAGAAAGTCCCCGCCATTCAGAAGCACGTCATCCGGCGCGCCGCCGAGTATCGCAAGCCGGTCATTACCGCCACGCAGATGCTCGAATCGATGATCGAAAACCCGCGCCCCACGCGCGCCGAAGCCTCCGATGTTGCCAACGCCATTTATGACGGCACGGATGCCGTCATGCTTTCAGCCGAAACCGCGGCCGGCAAGTATCCCGTCGAAGCCGTCAAGATGATGGCTAAGATCGTCAGCGAGACCGAGTCCAATCTGCGCGAAAACGCCGCTTTCGAGACTCATAACCACACTCGCGTCCGCCTCTCCATTGCTGAAACCATCTGTGAGTCGGCGGCCCATGCTGCCGAGGATCTTGACGTCGCAGCCATCGCCGTCTTCACCGAGTCCGGGACCACGGCGCGCCAGCTTTCCAAATACCGTCCCAAGCCGCCGATCTATGCGCTCTCCAGTGCCGACTCGGTGATTCACCGCATGTCGATGCTTTGGGGCGTGCACCCCATCAAATGTCCCAAGCTGCAGACCTCCGAGCAGATGGTCGACCACGCGGAAATTCTGCTGGAAGAGGCCGGCTTCGTAAGGCCAAAGGAGATCCTGGGTATCGTTGCCGGTACGCGTACCCGCTCCGGTTCCACCAACTTCCTCCGTCTACACGTCCTGGGTGATCGCCTCACAGATTCGCTTGCGCACCACGAGAAGGCGGCGAAGGCCCCCCGCAAGCCGGTCCGCAGAAGCCGGAAGGCCGCCAAAATCGCAACCTGACGCCAGATCGTTCCCCTTTTGGGATTCCAGTTACCTCCGTGTACCTTTTCCAGCCTCGAATCACCCCGACTCGCGCCGAATATGTCTATACAAGGGGTCTTTTTGAGCCGATAGTGAGGTCCAACGGCTTTCTGGAGCCGGTTCTGCTCAGCGGAGATACCTCCGGCGCGACCGCTGGTCGCCCGTCAGATCTTTCCGGCCTCTATTTCTCACCGGCCCCCAGCACTCCGCTGCAAAGCGAGGATCGGTGGTGCAGTATGTTGAGGACCGAAGAAACTGAGGAGATGCGCGCATTAGTCGTTCAGATTGCAAAAGCCCTGGTCGATGCTTCCGGTGACGTTGAACTCGATGTCGTGGAAAAGCCGGAAAGCACCGTCCTGCGCCTGCGCGTGGCGCCTGAGGATGTGGGGAAGGTGATCGGCAGGCAGGGCCGCACAGCCCGCTCCATGCGAACCCTTCTGGCCGCGGTGGGGATGAAGTACCATCACCGCTTTGCGCTCGAGATCATCGAGGAGCACGACCACGCCGCTCCTCACACCGCCGTCTCTCTGGCTGAAGCTCGCTGACTGGCCCAGGCTCAGCGTCCCGAGTTGCCGAGGCAGTGTCTGTATTCGATCCGGAAGAGATTCCTGTACCAGATATTCGACGTCACTCCACGTCCGTATCCGGCGTAAACGGAGTTCCCGCCGGTCCAGCTGACGCGCGCCCCGAGCTTCACGTTGAAGATGTTCGCGCCCGCTCCCGATTCAACCTGATTGGCCGCATTCGTCTGTAATCCCCCAAACACATGCCAGCCCACCAGCTCCAGAACCGGCGTAATGCTGTAGTTGTCGCGCTCCAGCGCCCGGTAGCTCGGCCCCACGCCATACATCATTACGTCGCTGGCGAAGTTTTGCGGTGCGCTGGTCGCGCTCGCACGGTAAATCGTCCCGCCGATCGGATGCGAATCGCCCAGTTCGGCCTCCACGGCAGCCCTGTCGGTTAGCTTTTGATAGAAGAGCGCGGCCGGCTCCAGGCTGTAGTGCCCGGTTCCAAATCCCTTGCTGCCGTCACCGGAAGGGAAGTCAGCCCGCAGCTGGAAGGTCAGGTTCCTCGTTTCCGAGACGATAACCCCATACTTCAGTCCGGCCTGAACATCGCTGATCCCGCTGCCGCTGGAAAAGTCCGGCGTACGGGTTGCGCTTGGAATGAAGATGGGCTGAATCCAGCGATAAGGAATCTGCAGAAATCCTGAAACCGATTTGCCCGGCGCGTACTCCGCGTTCAGATACAGCTGCTGGAAATTCAGCGTGCGCTGGAAGGCCACGGCAGGACCCAGCGGAGCGCTGTGACCCTGATAGAAAAATTCGGCGAGATCGGGCTGAGGGGTATTGGACCCCGCATCGAACCGCACCCGCACTTCGCTCCCGACCGTCGGATCGTCGATATAGCCGACCGGGCTGCGTTCGATTTCCCGGCGTTTCATCGGGGCAAGCTTCTTATCCCTGCGCGTGGATTTAGGCTTCGTGCTCTGGCTGCTCTGCGCCGTCTGCGGGACTCCCGCTGAGAACAGACCGGACAGGGGGAAGCTCAGCGCCGGTTGCGGGCTATTCGGCAGTGAAGCGCCAGGTTGCTGTGCGGCCATGATCGAAGAGAAACACAGCGCCGCCAGAACCACGCCGTATTTCACGGAATGGGCAGACAATATTCGAGCCATTGCGTGCTGATCGTTCATTATCGACTATTTCTCTTAACATCCAGCTTCGACTTTAACTGGTCGTAATGTTGCTGCACTACTTCCTTATCCGTTGGAGTTAACTCAGTAAGAATATCCGACAAACTCGCTATTGCAATTTGCGCGCCCACCAGGTCTCCGTCGTTCAAGTCCTTCTCTGCCAAATCCACATAGTTCGCCGCCAGGGTGTAATACACATCGTGAAAAGCTGGATGGCTCTCAGCGAGGCCTCCGCCTTTCAGCTGCATCAGCATCGCTCGCTCCCGCTCCGCCTCATCCAGTGACACCTTCGACCCCTGCGACAGCAGGATTTCCGTGCGCAGCTGGAGAATCGTGACTTCCTCGAGTGACAGCCGCCACGCCGGATTGGCTAAGTCTTCCACGATATCGAGAGACGTGTGATTCCTCTCTGAAGCTGCGGGAAGGTCCTTCATTTTGTAGAACAGAAACTGCGCTTCGTTATCGCAGTACGTCGCCAGTTCGTAGCGGATTCCCAGATTCTTCGGAGATGCCTCGGCGAGCTCCTTAGCAAGCTCGATCGCCTGCCCATAATAACTGCGAGCATCTTTGTAGCTTCCTTCCTTTTCCAGCAGGATCGCCAGATCGTTCTCGACTCGAGACAGGTCTTCCGCCGGGGCCGGAGAAGTCTCGTCTCCCACGCTCACCCCTGGATGACTCCCGATCGGCTGCAACAACCCCAGGCTCCGACGATAATCGGATTCGGCTTTGGGGAAATCCCGCTCGACGTATTCGACGATTCCGCGGTTGTAATAACTCCGCGCCAGTTCCTGCGTATTCCGATCGTCAGGCGCGGAGGCATGAAGGTTCTGCTGCAGTTCGATTGCGGCGTTGTATTCCTGTATCGCCTGGCGCGCGAGTACAGGGTCGGGAGCGCTGGGGTCTTTTATCTGTGCTCGGTACGCCTCTCCCAGCCAGTTATGGCAATTGGCCAGCATCTCGGGATTCGCGAGAGATTGATATGCCGTGATCGCCTTGTTGTATTCATCCACAGCCTGCGTCCAATGTCCCAGCAGGCGGTTCACATCCCCCAGTTGGGCATGGCTGAGTGCCACATCGGCGCGTAGCTTCCTGTTGTCAGCTTCCTGCTGGGTGAGCTTTGTATAGAACTTCGCCGCCTTGGTCAGCAGCTCGTTGCGGAAAGCCTCCAGGTCCGGCGAATCGGGGAACTCCTGCGCCTGTTGCCGGCCTGCGGAAGAGAGGCTCTCCTGCACCGCTTCTTCGGCATAAAACAAATTCTGTTCGGCGCGACCGTACTGGCTCCTCGCGATCAGCGCCAGCACCGACGTTCCCGCCAACAGCACCATCAGCGCAACCACCGCTGCGCGCTTCTGCAGTAGCCTCGTGCGCCTGCGCCGGGACAACTCCAGAAAACGCGACTCTCCCCGCGTCAGCACCCGCCCTGGAATCGTTGCCCAATGCTGTGCCGTCTTCAGCTCCGCGCCCGTCAGCAGCAGCCCCTCCGGCTCGCCTTCTCGCTGCCATTGCAGCGCTCGCTGCTCCACCGTGCTCAGGTGCGCCGCAAACCACTGCTGGTTGTCGCGAAGCACCGGCTCGATCAGCCGATCGTGCGCCAGCTCATACCACGTAGCGCTGGCGCGAGTCTCTCCGCGCACCAGGTGTGCATCAATCAGCTTTTCGATCAGCGCATTGTCGAGGCCGCCGCTCTGCCTGGGCTCTCGCAGCCTCTGCACACGGATGCCGCGCGCGATCAGTTCCTCCCCGAACCACCTCCGGATGTTGCGTTCCACGTGCTCGTCCCCACCGGCGACTTTGCCCACTGCGCTTGCGTAATAAGTCGCCAATGCTGCCGTCACGTCGCCAAACGACGCCACCGCATCTTTCTCGATCACGGCTTGCGACGCGGGCAACCGCTCCCACAGCTCCCGGCACGCCACCTGCAGGTGCAGCGGTTCAATATAGGGTCCGGTCTCCGCCTTGAATTCTCCATCGGGTTGCTGCACCTGCATCTTCGCGAGATCCGCAACCAGTTGCCGCAACGCTTCGGGCGCAAACAAGCGTCCCGCCCCTTCCACCGATCGCCGAATCGCTTCCTCAGCCGATTCTCTGCCGCAGCAGATCGAGGCGAAACCGGTTCTTCAAATGCGTCGGCAGATTTTCTGCGAAAGGATCCATCTGCGCCAGATAGTCTTCGCGCAGCGCAAACACCGCCCAGATCTGCGGGTTCTGCAGCAACGTGCCCAAGCTGTGTGAAGAATTCCCGTCGCGCCTCGAACGCCGTCGGATCCACGGTGAGAATTTCTTCAAACTGATCGAAGATCAGGACCGTGTTTCCCGACGCGGAGCGCCGCCGCGGCCGGCTCGCCACATATTCCGCGAGTGGCATTCCCGCAATCGCATTCTCTGCACGCCTGAGGTTTTCCGGTACCTCCGCTTCAAACGAAAGATTGATGCTCCGCACGTAGCGGTTCGTCACGCCATCATTGCCCGGCGGAAGGCTCACCCGCGCCGGAGCCCACACATCGAAATGCCGCGCCAGCCGTGGCAGCAGACCCGCCTGCAGCAGCGAGCTCTTGCCCGCGCCTGACGGCGAATGGAACAGGACGATGCGCTCCGCGCTCAGCAGGTAATAGAGCCCGTCGATCTCCGCGTCGCGCCCGAAGATCGGCTGTCCTCGTTCGATGGGCCGCGGTCCGACAAAAGGATTTGCCGCGCTAGAACCACTCATCGCCGGCTCCCTGCGCCACCGTCACAGCCTGCTCGTCGCCCGTCTGCGCCAGGTGTTCTCTCAGCTGCGTCAGAAAGTCTCGCGGCGATCCCCAGTAAATTGAAATCTCCGGTGAACCTCCGCCGCCATGAAAATAGCTCTCAATATAGCGCCGCGCCTTGTGGGCGTCCGTCACGCTCCACTCGCTGGGGTTCACCTGCACCCCGACGTGGGATAAATCCCGCAGCGTGCGCGTCCCCTGCCGCGTCACGATCATCCGGAACAGCGCACGGAACCGCCAGTCGTCGAGCTGAAATCCCAGGAAGAGCAGGGAACTCTGCATCAGCTGCCCCACCAGCGCCGGCAGTAGCAGATCGAGCCGCGCCTCCGCAATCAGGTAGTCGAAGAAATCGTCTTCGGTCAGCACCAGCGAGTCCGGTTTTCCAAACATGCCGAACACGTGGTACACCCACGGCTTCTCCGGTGTGGGCTTCGCCGTCTTTGGCTCCGGCCTGCGCGGCACATCCTTACCGCGCCATGCAGTGAAAATCGGCTCCGGATCCTTGCCCTCCGCCCGCAGCGCTCGCAGCAGCATCGGCTCGTAGCTTGCGTTCAGACAGATCGACGCCGGCAGTTCGCTCAGCACGCGGTAAGGATTTCGCCGGATCGGCCCGGGACCGCTCCACCGCCGCGTCCAGCAGCGCAGGCAGTGTCTCGAGCACCGCATCTGCCTTTCCGTTCGAGAGTCGCTTCCGCACCTGTTGGAGAAACTGATTCTGCACTGCGTCGCAAAGGTAGCTGCGCTTTTGCTCCACGCTGATGAACTGCGCCACCTTGGCCAGATCGTTCCGGTCATGGCTGTCCAGCGGAAATCCATGCTTCTCGGCCAACACCCGCGACAGCTCCCGCGTTCCGCCGAAAAGGTCTTCCCCTAGTTCGGGCCCCACAATTGGAATGAAGCGCCCCGCCCTCACCGACGCGCAGATCGACTGCCACTTATCGAATTCGTTTTCGCGGCTCCCGCCAAATCCGGGCTCATACCAAATGCGCCCATCCCGCAGCCGCAGGAACAGCACCGGCATCCAGGCGTCGTCCGCCTTGCGCACTTCGCCGCGCGCCACAGCCATGGCGCGATCGATCTGCCCATCTGCCAGCAGCTCCTTGAAGAACCGCTTCATGAATGCGGCCGCCGTCGCCATGAAGATGTTGCCCTGCATCGCGATCACCGCGGGCACGCCCGCTTCCGCAAGCCGGGGCCCCAGCGCCGCTAGTCCTACTTCGCCTTTGCCTGCGCTCTGGCATGACGCCAGCACCACCATCCGCGGCCGCTGATCCAGCTCGCGGATGGCCTGCTCCAGCTCGGCCCCGGCAACCGGCGGCCCATCCTCAAGGAAAAGCCACGGCTCACGCTCCACCAGCCGCCCGTGGCAAACCAGATACAGGATGTCGAAGTCCTCGCGCAGTTTTGCCGCCAGATCCCCAAGCGAAACACCGGCCCCAGGAGCCAGCACCGTCACCTGAATTCCGGCCAGCGCTTCCGTTGCGCGCGCTGTTTCGCCTGCAACATCCACCTGCGCTAACCCATATTTTTCCTGCGACGCGGGATTGGCCACCACGACCAGCGCCCGCAGCGCGCCCCGTGCCCGCAGCCGAATCGGCCGCCAGTCCTCGCCGCTGATGAGGAATCGGGAAACGATGGTTTGTTCGCCCGCGAACAAGGGCGCTCCGGCCACGTCCGGATCGAGCAGCGTCTCCCAATGCACACCGTGCAGCTCCGCCGCATTCGCATCGATCGACAACCGTAATCGCAGGATCGACCCCTGCCCGGCCGCTGCTGCGCGATACTTCCCAAATTCCGTGCGCACCTCCGGCGTAAAGAATGTCGCGCTCAGCGTCTCCGCATACGCAGCCGGATCGTCGCCCGCCAGCGCTGCAAAATCCACGGCAATCACCGGCTCCGTCTTCGAGCGCTGTTCCGCCGCGTCCTCTGCGCTGTGGAATCGAAAACCCAGTGCGTACGAACGCTCGTCGCGTTTTCTGAAAGTGATTTCGAGATCGGAGTATCGGCTCATCGATCCGCACCCACCATGGATTTCCCCATCAGGCCGCGGCTTCAATGGCGCCGGCCAGACGCCGCAAAGCCTCTTCCAGCGACCGCGCCGTGGACAGCGCGTGCAGCAGGAGCAGCGGGTTCGCCACCGAGGCCGACAGCGTCATCAGCGTGCTCGCTGCCGCTAAAAACGCTCCCGCGACGGCGCTTCGCAAACCATAGGCTCGTTCCAGCGAGCTCAAGTGAATTTGTGCCATGTACGGCGACAAATTCGCGGTCGAAACGGAGGTGGCACTCCCTGTGTAACGCACCAGCGTCTCGATCGTCTCGTCATCGCTGGCCGTGTGCACTGTTGCCGTGGGTTTCAACTGCGCCAGCAGCGACTCCACCGTCGCCACCAGGTTCGCAAATCCCTGGCGCGAATCGGCCGCAAAATCGATGGAATAACTCACCGCCGCACCCAAACCGGACTGCGCGGGCGTCGCGGTCGTGCGTGCGGCCACCGCAATTTGCGCAATCTGGCTGCACGCTGACTCGACCGCTGCAACCTGGGGATCGCTCGCCATCAAAGCGACTTCACTCCTGGCACCAGGTTCGCAATCGCCAGGGCCGCCGTCTTCAGCAGCTCCACGCGATTCTCCAGCGCCTTGTCCACCATATCCGAGTGAATCTTCCACAGCGTGTCGTCCACCTTGCCGTCCTGTTCCGGCACGCACACCACTGTGTTGCCGTCGAGACTCGCCACCGTCATCGCGCGCAGCTTCGCGCCCGTGAATGTTCCGTTCTCAAACTTCACATCGGCGATGTTGTCGCTCACAAACGTGCTCACCTTTACGCTCGTCACCGTTTGGAACGAATCTGCCAGCCACGATCCAATTCGCTGCGCCGCATCCTGCAGGGACGCCGCCGCGCCCCGCACCGAATCGAGCACACCATAATCCGCCATCAGCGGATTTACCGCGCCCACCACAGGTGGCGTTGCGATCGGTGGTTGAGCCCCTTGTGCAGACATTGTTTTCACCTCCAGAACTGGCCGGCGTGGCGGCTTCGAATCTTCGGCCAGCATCAGCCGTACCGCTGGATCTCCGACGACTGCATAACTGCGCGCATCATTATTGGCCGTCCACATCCCCGCGGCCAGATAAGGATCGAGGGTTGCGCCAAATTTTACGTCCTCCAGCATCGTCGTGAGGTCCGACGACAAGCTCCGCGTACCTTCCGTTGAAATACTCCACCGCCGAGCCCACTGGATGGCCTTCCATCAGCCGCTTCATCGTGCTCTTGAAAACTTCTGTCTGGCTGCCCGCGCGATCCCAGTGGAACGACCATCCCCAGGCGCGCTCCACATGCCCGATCGCCGCCAGCGCACCTCCGCGCGGATGCGCGAGCAGCCGCTGCGGCAGCTTTCCCAGAAAACTCTTCGGCGCAATCGCCGGCGGCGGACCATCCGAGTAGTCGCTCAGCCTTGGCGTTCCCGCTCCAAAACAAGCAAAGTGCATCGTGATCGTCCCGAACATCCGCGCATCATCGGCCACATCCGCGCCCGCAAAGAAAAAGCTGTCCGGCACCGCTCCCTGGTACGACGGCCCTGGCCAGTCCTGGCAAAGCAGCGCACCCTGTTGCGCCAGCTGCCGCGCGTCGCCATTCGGATAGCACATCCCGTGGCTCGCCGTGAACACAAACGCCGGAGCATCCTTGAGCAGAGTCGCGAGGTGCGCCTTCGTAGCGTCGCCTTTCACGAGTGTGTCCACCTTCCAGCCCGGCTGCTTGCCGGTCCAATCCGCCAGTGGCGCGGCAAGCTCGTCGTGGCTTAGCTGCGTCGCGGCATCGCCCTCATTCGCAACTCCAAAAATCGCCGCCCTCTTTGCCAGCGCCAGCCCGCCTGTCTCCGCAGCCACCACAGTCTGCGCATACGCCGCGTACTCCGCCAACGAGTCGAAATGGAGTCGCCCCACCGCGTACTGCACGTCCAGCTGATATTGAAATCGAAATGGAATCGCATCCGGATCGCCCACGATGAGCAGGTAGTACGGCACCACCTGCGGATCCACCGGCCCCGGTCCGGCGCCATTGCGCTGCAAAAAATCCTGCTTGCTTTCCCCCGGCGCGTCCGCTGTCGCGCCTCGATACGCCTTCGGCCCCACATACTCCCTGTAGCGCTCACCAGCCTGCTCCTTGCGCAGTTTCAGCAGCGGCGAGAGCGCCTCATAGATTGCCGGATCGGCGCCATACGCAAAGATGACGCCCCACCCGGACTCCTCCAGCTTCTTCGGGTCAACGCCTTCCTTCGGCGCGTAGTGCGTCTGCGTGTCGCGTTGCCGCCGCCGCTTCAGTTCCTCGAAATGCGCTTTTTCGCTCGCGCTGTGCGGAGCCATCCCCAGCGCGATCCGCGCGAACGCGTCCACTGGCGTCGGTTCGATGTCGTACCGGCCAGTCGCGCCGTTGATCCCATTAAAGACCAGCAGCGCATCGGATCGGCCCATGATATCTCCCTCGTCTGGGACGCAGAACATCGCAGCAGCAAATGCGCGGCGAACCCGCGCGCTGTGTCAGAAAATTCTGGGGAACTGCATTCCCACTGTACGGGGGTGAGAAACACTTCCGCAAGGCACACAACAAACGCGGTGCCTGCTCTTGCAACACAGGTCGCGACGCGACCAGTGCGTGACTTCGACGGTCGCTACCCGCCTGGCTGGTTCACGGGTCCTGGAAAGTCCGTGCCCTTTCCGGCCTTGATGACTAGAGTCGGTGGATTCATCGCGGCACCAAAATCGAAGCGGGTCGGTGCCGGATCCTTGGGAGCCTCGGCAATCACTCCATACACGCCCGGATCACTGGTAGAAAAGGTGAAAGTGACGGACTTGCCCGTCGCCACATCGACGCGCGAGCCTCGGCTTGGGAGACAGAATTGCTGCAGTCGCCGAAGAGAAATACAGAGCCGAGTCGGCGTCCGCCGCCTTGAACGTAATTTGAGCTCCTTTGGCCACGGTCACTTTTCCGACGCTAGGCACACGCAGCCCCATTTCATCGCGAAGAACAACTTCGGTAGCAGTCATGTCGCTAAAATCTATCTGGATTTACCGCGGCTGTCCAGTGGTGTGCAGCGCAATTGCAGACTTGAGTGCCATCTGAAAGTTCGGATCGGCTCGCAGGGCCGCCAGCTCCGGGAGTTGCTGTAGTTGATTGGCGTGAAAACCTAAAGCAATCGAGTCTGCAATAAGCGGGATTGCCTCCTTCCGACGATGCAGCACTTCATAACCGTCGCCTGCAAAAAAGAGCACGCTCGGATCTTGAGGAGAAAGAGTGACGGCCTGCCGCAAGAGCGAAATACTCTGTCCCACTTGTCCTACAAAAGCATAGTAGCCACCCAAAGTTGCCAGCAGCACCGGATCCTGCGGCGTCTCTTTCCTCGCGACCTCCGCCAGCTCAATCGCCTTCTGATACGCCTTCACCGCCTGCGAGTGGTCGCTGGGCACATTGATATACGCGGCGCCCAGATTGCCCCACGCCACATAATCGGTGGGGTTCAGATCCCGCGCTTTCTTACTCATCTCGATCTCGTCTTGGTATTTGCCCTGCGCGCTAAACACCTCCGACAACGTTGAGTAGGCTTTGAAGCTCGGCTCCATCTGCACCGACTTCTCCAGATGCGCCTGCGCGTCAGCATAGTTTCCCAGCTGCAGTGATACCAACCCCAGGTTCAGCTGCACGATCGGGCTGTCCGGCGCAATCGCCTCCGCCTTTCGGTACTCCGTCGCCGCATCCTGCAGTTTTCCCGCTGCGTAGTCGTAGTTGCCAAGCAGCAGCGGCCATCGCCAGTAATCCGGCTGCAGATCGATCGCCTTCTCGACCGCGGCCATTGCATCGTCCCCGCGCCCCTCCGCGTCGAACACCTCCGCCTGCGCGCCGAACGCCTCCGCGCTGCGCGGATCGAGCCGCAGCGCCGTCTGCGCCTCCTGCGTCGCAAGGTCCGTGTGCCCAGCCATCGCATCGATGCGCGCCAGCGTCGTGTAGGGCTGCGCCAGGCTGCCGTCCAGCGTGATCGCTTTGTTACACGCCGCCCGCGCCTGATCCAGCAACCCTGCCTCGCGCGTCACCCGATACTCCAGGAAGTACGCCCGCCCCAGCCCTGCCTGCGCCAGCGCGAAACTCGAATCCTGCGCCAGCACCTTCTTCAGCAGATCAATCGCATCCGTCACATTTTTCCGGATGTCATACCGCTGCAGAAGCGCATCGGCCTTCAGAAATTCATCATTCAGGTTTGCCGGCACTGCCGCCTCGGTAGTCGCGCCACGCCCGCCCGGAAACCACTGCCCACTCCGGAGGCGATACGTCAAGGTTCCCGCCAACAGCACCAGCGCCACCGTCCCGCCCGCGATCCATGCCGTCCGTCGCCTGGGCGGCGCCGCCACAACCGGAGTAGCCCCCAGCGTCTCGGCCAGCGCGCTCGACAGCGCCCCCGCGCTCGCGAAGCGCTTCTTCGCCTCAGGATGCATCGCCGTCTCCACCGCCCGCACAAACGCGTCCGGCAAGTCCGGCCTGTGGTCGAGCACCGACCCGCGCGCTGCTTTCACATTAGTCACCGCGGCTGTTACATGAGTCGCGGTCGGCGCATCGCCGCCTCGTCCGCTCGATCCTGCCGCAGCTGGTGTCTCCCCTGGATACTGACCCGTCACCAGAAAAAACAGCAGCACGCCTACTGCATACAGGTCGCTCACCACGGTCGCGCTCTCACCGCGCAACAGCTCCGGCGCCATATAGCGCGGCGTCCCGGCAAAGTCTCTCTGGTTGCCGCCCAGTGCGCTCAGGCCAAAATCCATCAGCAGGATCCGGCCGCCCTCCTCGCGCATCACGTTTTCCGCTTTGACGTCCCGGTGCAGCAACCCCGCGCGATGCACCGCGCTCAGCGCCTTGCATACGTCGAGACCAATCAGCACCGCTTCCTGATACCCAAATGGTCCCTGCTCGCTCACCAGCGTTCGCAGCGTTTTGCCGCGCACGAAATCCGTCCAGAAGCCGACGCGTCCGTCGTGCTGGTCTACGCCGTAAATCGCCAGAATGTTCGGATGCCGTACCGAGGCCAGCGCCCGCGCTTCGCCCAGCACGTCCTCAAACGCCGGTTGAATCTGCGCTGGACGAGGCACCAGAATCTTGAGCCCCACTTCGCGCTCCAGATCCGGATCCCAGGCGCGATACACCTCGCCGAAACTGCCCCGGCCCACGCGTTCCCGCAATTCGAATTTGCCCCATCGCCGGACGGTCGCGCTCTCTGCGCGATCCTCGTTGCCGGACCCGGTCGCCGGATTGGACGCGGCTGTCATGGCAGGCGAGCAGACTGGTCAAAAGATGAGCGAGTATAGCAGGGCAGGGAATCGACGAACCGCCGCGGGTCGCCAAAAATCAGAAGACGCCGCCACATGAATTATGTGAGCGGCGTCGAGGAGAACGGGCCTGGCATCCCAGGCCACTGCACTACATTCGTGAGAACCGGTTTACGCGCAGCCGCGCAGCGCCGGGTCGTCGTCCTCATCTACCCGATCGTAGCGGAGCCTCTCCAGCTGCCGCTTTTCCATCCCGCGGCGGATCGTCTCGATGTCGTGGAGGTTCTCAAGATCCAGCTGCAGAGCTGTCTCCTGCGCCTCAATCACCATCGCGCGCAGCACCGCGGCCGGGCAATTGCCGTCGATGGCGCGTTCAATCGCAAATAATTTCTGTATCAGGGATGCGGGTTTCATCAGAAGCCAGTAACTGCAAAATTGTAAAGACGACCAACGTCACTTCCAGACGCGCCCGAGCCGTGGGCTGGTACCTGCACACCGTAGATGGACCCACACAATCGCGATATCGCCCGACGGTGTTATTACCGAGGTTGTTAGCGTAAGAGTTAATAGGGCGCCATTGGCCAGGCTTCAGCCTCGCTTCACAAATTCCTGGAACGCCTCCATCACCCGCTGCGGCAGCTGCTCCCGATTCGTCTTGCTCAGCAGTTCATGCCCGGCGCTCTGGACGGCCACCAGGTCTGTGCGCGCCGGAATCAGCCTTAGCGCCGCCTCCATCTCCTCCATCGATCCAAACCCGTCTCTCACTCCCGTGACAAACAGCGCAGGCGTCTGCAGCTTCCCGAAATGCTGCGTCCGCATCTGTTCCGGTTTGCGCGGTGGATGCAGTGGATAGGAAAGCAGCAGCAGCGCATCCACCAGCCCCGGTTCGCGCGCAGCCAGCATGGAAGCCATCCGTCCGCCGTAGGAATGGCCGCCCAGAAAACTTCTCGCCGTCGCGAACCGTCCCCGCATCGCCACCACTGCCGCGCGCAATCCCGCCTGATCTCGTTCCGCTGTCCGAATGGGCGGCCCATGCGACCGTGCCTGCCGAAACGGCAGATCGCAGCGCAGTACGTTCCATCCCGCTTCGGCAAACGATTCGGTCAGCGCCACCAGCAGCGGCGCATGACAGTTCGCTCCCGCCCCATGGGTCAGGACCAGCGCCACATTAGCGGCATCGCCCCCGGGCGTGTGCAGGTATCCCCGCACCGCCTCCGGCCCACTCGTATCGATAAATTCTTCCGTCGGCATCGCCCAGATTCAACTGCTCGCGGCAGGTCTGTGCCGGAACCACGCTCGCGCGTCGGCGCGAAATAGCAGGTACGTGATTCCCACAAAAAGGATCGCGTGAAATGCGAAGCCCCGCCACACGTTCAGCACCGTGATTGCAACGTGAAATACCATCCACAGCACCGTCAGCCATCGCGCCCAGTCCGCTCCGCGCAGCATGAACGCCCCCGCCACCACCGCCAGCCCATGCACCATCAGAACCCAGGCCTCGTCCTTGCCCCACCCGTGTCCCGCCACGTACCGCACGTCCATCGCCAGCGACGCCACCCCCAGCGCGATGAACAGCCAGCTCAGCACGGTGATGGCAAAAGGCCTGTTCATAACTGGAGAGCGATCCGGTTCCCGTATATCCTCACGCCGCCGACAGTTCTCCGATCGCCCCCACCAGCTTGTCCAGATCCGGAAGCGTCGTGTAGACGTGCGGCGTCACGCGCACGGAGCTGATGTTCTCCCACACGATTCCCACCGTATGAATCTTGTATTTGTCGAAGAGCGCGCTGGCCATCTGCTGGGGCGTCATCCCATCGATTGAAACCCCGCCAATGGCGCACGAGTACTCCGGACGCAGCGATGTATGCAGCTTCACCTTCGCCATCGTCTGCACGCGCGTCGACCAGTAGTTCTTCAGGTAGAAAATCCGTTGCTGCTTGCGCTCGCTTCCGATCCCCTCGTGAAAATTGATCGCTTCCCCGATCCCTTGTTCCAGCGGAAAACTGCGTGTACCCAGCGTCTCGAATTTCCTGATGTCGGCGGAATGCGGCATTGAATTACACGTCAACGGCCACACCTTCTCAATTTTGTCTTCGCGAATCCACATCATCCCCGTCCCAATCGGCGCCGACAAAAACTTGTGCAGGCTCGTACCGAAATAGTCACAGTGAAGGTCCGGAATCTTGAAATCCAGCAGCCCGAAGCTGTGCGCCCCGTCCGCAATCACTTCGATCCCGTGCGCATGCGCCATGTCGGCGATCTTCGCTACCGGCATCGTTTGCCCCACCCAGTTCACCATGTGCGTCACATGGATCAGCTTTGTCCGCGGGCGTAATCGCCGCCTCATACGCCTTCACGATCGCGTCATCATCCTCCATCGGGAAATCGAAGCTGATCTGCTTGTACGCAATCCCGTCACGCTCGCCGCGTTGCCGGTACGCCTGGATCATGTTCGGATAATCCTGCTTTGTCCCGATCACCTCGTCGCCGGCCTTCAGCGGCAGCCCGTAGATGATCGTGTTCAGCGCCTCGGTCGAGTTGCGGTCGATGGCAATCTCTCCGGGCTTCGCGCCCGCCAGGTTGGCCAGCTTCTCGCGCAGCGGCTCGCGCCCCTGGTCGAGGATCTGCCACATGTAATACGACGGCCCTTCGTTGGAGAGCTGGTTATAGCGTTCCACCGCTTCCTGCACCACGATGGGTGAGGGCGACACGCCACCGTTATTCAGGTTAATGATGTCCGGATTCACCGAATACGCGCGCTGGATTACCGACCAGTAATCCTCGTTCTGCGCCACTTCCGCTGGAGCAAGGTCGCGCACCGCGTGCGATGCCGCCCTGAAATCGGCGCCGTGCGCCTGGTGGAACAGGCTGTTGATGGAACATGCACCTGCCAGCGTCGCGGCGCGCTTCAGAAAGGTCCGGCGGTCGGTTGGGGTCATGCAGAGCAATGTAGGTGCAAACCGGCTTTCTCGCAACTCTGGCGCGCCCCTTCTCCGCCTCAGCGATCCCGGCACGGACCTCATGTGCCCCGAAAGGGCTTCAACCAACGACCTGGGGTAATGCCCCAAACGTGGGAAGCGCTTCGTCCGCTGGTACTGTTACGCTACGTCCCATTAGTAACGAATCCGGCAACCCCAGGCACGCACGGCTCGCCGGACCTCGAGGGAAATTCGTGCAAACCGGGTCGTCGGGCCCCTGCGCTAACAGGCAGGAACGCGCGGAAGTGGGCTCCCTGTGCTGATGACCGGGAGCTATGACGTCGGGATGGTAGCGGTTTCGCTGCTCGTGGCGATTCTCGCCTCCTACACCGCGCTCGACATGGCTGGCCGTGTCACCGCTTCGCAGGGTCGGGCCGCCTTCTGGTGGCTGGCGGGCGGTTCACTGGCTATGGGCGTCGGCATCTGGTCCATGCATTTCCTCGGCATGCTGGCCTTTCGCCTGCCCGTTCCCATGGGTTACGACCCCACCATCACCCTCCTCTCTCTCCTCATCGCCATCGCCTCATCGCTTTTCGCGCTATGGCTGGTTTGCCAGAACAATCTGACCTGGTCCCGCCTCGTTGCCGGCGCTCTTATCATGGGTGCCGGTGTCTGCTGCATGCACTACACCGGCATGGCGGCCATGCGGATGTCGCCGCCCATCCACTACTACCTGCCTCTCTTTGTCCTGTCTGTGTTCATCGCTGTCGCGGCCTCCGGCGCAGCTCTATGGATGGCCTTTCATCTCCGCCGCAGCTCCTCAGGAGTGAGGCGTCTGCGCGCGGGTGCGGCTGTCGTCATGGGCCTCGCCGTCGCCGGCATGCACTACACCGGAATGGCCGCCGCTCGCTTCCCCGTAAACGCCCACTGCATGACCCATGAGGCGGGTGTCGATCACGGATGGCTTGCACTGCTCATCACCATCTTTGCCATCGCGGTCCTCTCCATCGCTCTCATCACCTCGGTGCTCGACCACCGCCTCGAACAGCGCACCGCCCTGCTCGCTTCCGGACTCGCCGACGCCAAACAGGAGCTTCGATTCCTTGCTCTGCACGACAGCCTCACCCGGCTTCCCAACCGCACCCTGTTCAACGACCGCCTCGCCCAGGAAATCCAGATTGCACGCCGTGAGCGGCGCAGTTTCACCGTCTTCTCCATGGATATCGATGGCTTCCGCCAGATCAACGACGCCTGGGGTCATCGCGTCGGCGATCAGCTCCTCGTTGAAGTAGCCGTCCGCCTTCAGTCCATCATTCGCTCCCGCGACACCCTGGCTCGTCTGGGAGGCGATGAGTTCCTCCTCCTCGCCGATGCCCGGGAGCCAGCCGACGCCGCCAGCCTTGCAGAAAAACTCCTTGAAACCATTCGCGAGCCCGTCGAGATTGAGGGTCACGTTGTCCGCGCCTCCATGAGCATCGGCATCGCCATGTACGACGGGAAAGAAACCGAGCCGGCCGACCTGCTCCGCAATGCCGACTCCGCCATGAGTCACGCCATGGCCATCGGCCACAACTGCTACGTCTTTTTCGAGTCTTCGATGGCCGGCGATGCGGAAAAGCAACTGCAGCTGTTACATGATTTGCGCCAGGCCCAGGAACGCCATGAGCTGGTGCTCCACTATCAGCCTAAGTTCGGCGCTGTCGACGGTGTCATGATCGGCGCCGAAGCCCTCGTCCGCTGGAATCACCCTTCCCGCGGTCTCGTCCCTCCTGGCGACTTTATCCCCCTCGCAGAAAAGACCGGGCTCATTTTTGAGATTGGCGAATGGGTACTCGATGAAGCCTGCCGCCAGATGAGTCTCTGGCGCGATGCCGGCCACACCGACTGGACCGTTTCAGTCAACCTCGCGGCGATGCAATTCAACCATCCCGGACTCATCGAGCAGGTGCGCACAACCCTCGAGCGCCACGCGCTCGAGCCCCGCTACCTCACCCTCGAGATCACTGAGTCCACCGCAATGCGCGACGCCGACCAGAGCCTTGCCATCCTGCGCCAGCTGAGTGATATGGGTGTCCACATCTCCATCGACGATTTCGGCACCGGCTACTCCAGCCTGCTTTACCTCAAGCGCCTCCCCGCCAGCGAACTCAAAATCGACCGCGGCTTTGTGCGCGATCTTACCCACGACAGCGAAGACGCTGCCATCATCGCTGCCATCGTCGCCCTGGGCCGCACCCTGAACCTCAGGATCGTTGCCGAGGGCGTCGAAACCCCGGAGCAGCAGGAATTCCTCACTCGCCTCGGCTGCAACTACCTGCAGGGTTTTCTCCTCGGGCGCCCCATGCCCGCCGAGCAGTTCACGCAGTCCCTTTCCGATCCCCGCCGCGCGTCTTACGAAATGCTCCGTCATCTGGCCTGACTTCCGGGCGCGTGCCAGTCCATTCCCCAGGACGGGTGGTTGTGACGAATATCACACACAGCCGGGTCTCTCCAGGGTATATTTCCCCCACTGTTCCGGCTGCTGTGCCGAGTCCTCATTATTCATGGAGCGAAATGCAGACGCCGGATCGTCCCGACGACATGCGGGACCTGGTCACCCAAATTGCGCGTGCCCTGGTCGACATTCCCAGCGAAGTCGTCGTCGAAGCCCAGGAAACCCCCGAAGCGACCGCTCTCCGGTTGCGTGTTGCCCCCTCCGATGTCGGCAAGGTCATCGGCAAACAAGGGCGCACTGCCCGTTCCATCCGGACCATCCTCGGTGCGGTCAGCATGAAGCACCGTCACCGCTATACCCTCGACATTCTCGAGGAACAAACGCAGGATCACCAGGGTATGGATAGCTGATCGCACGGTTCCCAGGCCGGCTCTCCCCGCCGGCCCCGTTCGTCCAATTTCGCGCCCCCACTGCTACAATCGGCGCACTGCGGTTTCCCCTCGAACGAATCTCTCCATAAGGATCAGCCCATGGCATCCCGCTTCCTGCTGAGCGTCTTCTTGTGCCTGTTTGCCGCATCTCCTTCCTTCGCACAGAGCAGCATCACTTACCAGCGGCCGCCCAAAGCCATTGCCGATCTCCTCGAAGCCCCACCCACACCGCTGGTCCTCGTCTCGCCGGAAGGAAAATCCGGTCCCCGTACCCTGCTGATCGAACAACCTGGCGGCCTCCTCACCATCGCCGACCTCGCCCTGCCTGAACTCCGCCTTGCCGGCCTGCGCTTCAATCCGCGCACCAACGGCCCCAGCCGTCTGCCCTACGTCATTTCGCTGAAATTCAAAGCCCTGCCCACTGGCAAGGAAATCGCCGTTATCGGCCTGCCCGAACACCCCCACATTGAGTTCGCCGAGTGGTCACCGGACGCGAAGCGTGTCGCATTTGTCATCGTTACCGGCACAAATCCCGGCGCCGGCCTTAGCCTCTGGACCGCCGATGCTGCCACGGGTCATGCCGCCCGCATCCCCGGCATCATTCTCAACGCTGTCTTCGCTAACCCGTTTTCAATGGCCTCACCGTGTTCCTGGATGCCGGATAGCCGCAGCCTTCTCTGCCTCACCGTGCCCACCGGCCGCGGCCCGGCGCCCGTTCACTCCGAAGTTCCCACCGGCCCCGCCGTTCAGCAGAACCTCGGCCGCGTCACACCCGCCCGCACCTACGAGGACCTCCTCAAGAACCCTGAAGACGAGCGCTTCTTCGACTACTACGCGACGGCCCAGGTCCGCGTCGTCTCCCCCACCGGAGCCTCGAAGCCCGTCGGCAAACCTGGCATCATCGATGCCGCCGAGCCTTCGCCCGACGGCCACTACGCCCTCATCTCCGAAGCCCACCACCCGTATTCCTACGAGCTCCCCTTCGAAAACTTTCCCCGCCGCGCAGTTGTCGTCGATCTCCGCACCGGCGCGTCGAAGCAGCTCTCCGACGTGCCTCTCGCCGATAACATCCCCATCGCCCAGGATGCCGTCGCGACTGGACCCCGCGACTACCAATGGCGTTCGGATGCTCCAGCCACCATCGCCTGGGTCGAAGCCGGCGACGGCGGCGATCCGAAGAAGCCCGCGCCCATCCGCGATCGCCTCTTCGTCCTCGACGCGCCCTTCACCGGCGCACCCCGCGTTCTCGCTGAGCTTCCCATGCGCTTCTTCAGCGTTGAGTGGGGCAATGCCCATCTGGCTCTCGTCAATGAGCGCGAGTGGTCCCACCGCCGCCGCGTCATCGCGGAAGTCGATCCCTCTTCCGCCGAGCCGCACCTCACCACCCTCTACCAGGGCTCCTCAGAAAATCGCTATCAGGATCCCGGCCGCCCCATCCTCATTGAGAATTCCTCCGGCCACCCTGTCCTCGACCTCACCGCCGATGGCGCTGGCATCTACTTCTCTTCGCCCGGCGCCAGCCCCGAAGGTGATCGCCCCTTCGTCGCCGTCATGAACACAGCCACAGGTAAGGAAGATCAGATCTGGCGTTCCGCCGCGCCCTTCTACGAACTCCCCACCGCCGTCATCGATCCCGCCAAATCTCTGCTGCTTCTCCGCCGCGAATCCCAGGACCAGCCCCCCAACTACTTCCTCCGCGACTCGGCCGGTCAGCTCACCCAGGTCACCAGCTTCCCCAATCCTTACGGCGACACCCCTCTGCCGAAAAAGCAAATCCTCAGCTACAAGCGAGCCGACGGCGTTGAGCTCAGTGCCAACCTCTACCTTCCGCCCGGCTACAAACCCTCCGACGGCCCGCTGCCCACCCTCATCGAGGCTTATCCCGTCGAATACAAGTCACGCTCAGCCGCCGGACAAATCACCGGCTCGCCCTACCAGTTCCCGCGCTTCTCATGGGGAGGGCCCGTCTTCTTCGTCACCCAGGGCTATGCCGTGCTCGAGAACGCCGCCATACCCATCATCGGGGAAGGCGACGCCCAGCCCAACGACACCTACGTCGAGCAGCTAGTCTCCAGCGCCAAAGCCGCCATCGACGAAGGCGTGCGCCTTGGCGTCGTCGACCGCAATCGTGTCGCCGTCATGGGCCACTCCTACGGCGCGTTCATGACCGCCAATCTTCTCGCCCACAGCGATCTCTTCAAAGCCGGCATCGCGCGCAGCGGCGCCTATAACCGCACCCTCACGCCCTTCGGCTTCCAAAACGAGGAGCGCACCTACTGGCAGGCGCCCGATGTCTACTTCAAAATGTCGCCCTTCTCCTACGCCGACAAAATCAAGACTCCCATCCTGCTCATCCACGGCGAGGCCGACAACAACTCCGGCACTTTCCCCATCCAGAGCGAGCGCTTCTTCGACGCGCTTAAAGGCCACGGCGCCACCGTCCGCCTCGTTTTCCTTCCCCTCGAAGCGCATGGCTACGCCGCCCGCGAATCGCTCCTGCACATGCTCTGGGAGATGAACAACTGGCTCAACACCTACGTGAAGAATCCGCCCGCGCAAACCGCGGCAGGGAACTAGCCGCGTTGCTGGGCCCGCTCAGCTCAGCGTTGCAGAATTGGCGTTGCAGGCCTGGTTGCGGCCCCGCGTCTTCGCCACATACAGCGCCTGGTCGGCCATCTCGATCAACGCCGCCGGGCTTTCCCCCTGATGCGGCAGCATGGTGCCGCATCCGATCGACACCGTCACTACCCCTCCCGGGTTTGTCGGATGCGAAAGCTGCCGCCCCTCGATCAGCGTGCACACGGCCTCGGCGATCTTCATGGCCCCTTCGTTGCCCGTTCCCGGCAGCAGGATCGTAAACTCCTCGCCGCCGTATCGTGCCACCAGATCCCCAGGCCGCGCCACCGCCGACCGCGTCAGCTCGGCAATCTGCTTCAGGCAGCTGTCTCCCCGCACGTGCCCGTGAGAATCGTTGTAAGCCTTGAAGTGATCCACATCCAGCATCAGCAGCGACAGGGGATTCTTCTCCCGCATACCGCGCTGCCACTCCGTGGTCAGCGATTCGTCGAACCGGCGCCGGTTTGCGAGCCCCGTCAGTGCATCGGCCACGGCCAGCTTCTCCACCGTCTGGTAGGCCTCCAGCAGCAGTTGTTCCGCCACTTTCCGCTCCGCAATGTCGCGGACAATGATCAGAATCTCAGACGGCGCGGAAGTTCCCGGCCGACTCAGAATCCTGAATCCGCCCTCCACCCAGATGTATTCGCCCTCTGGCTTCCGAATGCGGTATTCCATGGTCGCGCTTTCCGCACCGCGCTCGCGCAGACGGCTCACCAGCGTCTCCACTTTGGCCAGATCCTCCGGGTGCACGATGTCTCGAAAACTCAGCTCTCTCGCCTGCTCCGGGTTCCGTCCGGTCAGCGTCAGCACGGCCGGCGAAATGTAATGCGGCCGCCCCTCAAAATCGGCCAGCAGGATCACGTCCCGGGAGTTCTCCGTCACCAGCGCGTGGACCGCGGCAATCTCCTTCAGCCGCCGTTCGGCGCGCTGCTGGCTTTCCAGAATCACCGACACCGTGTAGAGCATCACCATCGCCGACGCCACAAACAACTGCAGCATCACGCTCGGCGATACCACGGTCGAGGTCCGCAGCACCGCGAACGGCCCTGCCCCGCGCACCGTCATCCAGCTGCCCACGGCCGCCACCAGCAGCGCTCCCGCTGCCGCCCAGCCCATGCCCATCCGCAGCAGCAGCAGCACCAGCACCGGGTAGAGGAAATACAGCAGCGGCACGCGTGACTGCCCAAAAGCCACAACCGTGAAACCCACCGTCAGCGCCACGTACACCCAATTCCGCCGCCAGACTCCATGGCTCCTGAAATGCGTCCGAAAGATCGCCACGCAAGCCGGAGCCGTCACCGCCGTTCCCAGGCAATCGGCCACCACCCAGTCCGTCAGCGAGTGCATCCAGGGCAGGTGCTGCAGGACCGCTGCGAACGTCGCATAGATCGACCCGGTCACCGTCGGCGCGAGAATCGTCGCGTACCCTACGAACCGCAGCAGGTATTTGGGATCGGTAAACCGCGGCAGTTGCGTCGACCGCCTCCGCAGCAGAACCGCCCCGATCATCACCTCCAGCACATTCAGCAGGCCGAAGCCCACCGTCGTCCGCCACGGGTCGTGCACCAGCGTGGTGCCCGTCATCATGCCCAGAAATGCCGTCACGATATAGGCCGGCCACAACCATCGCGGCGCCAGCAGCAAATAGGAAAGAACCAGCCCGTTCGCCACCCAGATCAGGTTGGCCTGCGTCCCCAGCCCCACCCCGATGGTGCTCAGAGTCACCAGCACGAAGCACATCGCCAGCCGCAGCATCAGGCTGTTGCGGAGATCACCTCGTCTCTTGCGCCTTCCGCTGGTCTCCGCGTTTTCCGGCACCGTGTGCTCGCGCCCTCCGGGGTTCTGGCGTTCAAAAATATCCGTCAACCCCCTCCCTTGTCCATCGAATTACGCACCCCGCACCCTTTGAAACAAGCGCGACAATTCGCGCCGCAGGTTCTCTCCGCGGCAACACCTTCTCGCCTCGCGTGCTCCAATTCGCTCAGACTCGCTCAAGCCGCACTGGCTATGGACATCGGTGCCTCGAATGAGCTTGAATTTTCCCTGAAACGGGGCCATGCTGTTGGAGTCTCGTCTCCCACGCGAATAGGCGGCGTTATGCTCAGGTCCGAACGTGCCGGTTTCTCCCCCGTACTGGCGGCGTTTTGTGCGCTTCCGCTGTTATTCACCACCGCGCTCCGCGCCCAGGTTTTTACCGTCGAAGCGGAGCACGTCGAGAAGCATTACACCGAGTTCAACCCTACCCACGTTCAGTACCCCAGTGAGCAAATGACCCCCCTGGGCCGCGAGGAACTCGTCCGCTTCATGCAGGCCGAGCAGGGTTTCGCCATGCGTCCCCTGCCCATCGCCAATCTCAGTCTCCATGCCAACGGCCACATGGATCCCACCGGCGACAAGTACGTCGACCTCCTTCACCAGAAAGGCACCTCGGTGAAGCCCGGCGATCGCGTCGTCGTCACCGACATCAAGATTCACGAGAAGTCCATCGAGCTCGACCTCAATGGCGGCCCCGAGCACAAGCACAAATACCTCCGCCATATCCAGATCGGGATGGATCCGACCTACACCTCGCCGATCGTGCAGGACTCCAGCGCGCCGCCCACCGGCGCCCGCATCACCCTCGTCTTTGAAGAGCGTGTCCCCGAAGTCAACGGCGAGCAGCTCGAAGCTCTGCTGAAACCGATGATCGACTTCGGCGTCAAATCGCCTGCCGAGGCCTACGCCGAGTCGTTGCCTCCTTTCCTCAAAAAGGCCGTCGAAAACCATCGCGTCCTCGTGGGTATGGATCGCGACATGGTCGTTTACTCCAAAGGCCAGCCTGTCCGCAAAGTCCGCGAAACCGGCGAAGACGGGAAACAGTTTGAGATCTGGATTTACGGCGAAGCTCCGCAACCGGTCGAGTTCGTCCGCTTTGAAGGCAGCTTCGTCGCTCGCGTCGAGTTGGCCAAAGTTGGCGAGCCGATGGTCGTCCGCAACCAGAACGAAATGGGCGACTACTGGGGCAATCAGCCCGTCGTCGCCACCAACCAGCATGAAGTCAAGCTCGGCGATCAGACCGCATCCGAGCGCACCGCGGAAAGCGCTCCCCGCGCCGCGCCCACTCTCCGTCAACCCGGTGAGCAGCTGCCTCAGGACAGCAGCAAGGACAACCCCAACGCCACCATGAAGCCGGTCAACTTCCCACCGGATCAACAGCGTCCCGGCGACCCCGGCTACTCGCCTACTGTCTCGGCCAAACAGCCGCAATGCTCACCGCAGCAGGGCCAGCCTTCAACTCAGGGAACCGGTCAGACAGGTTCTGCGCAGCCCGCCGGCCAGGCTTCCAGTTCCGCGCCCGCGCCGTGCACGCAACCCCAGGCGAATTCGAAATCCGGAACACCGCAGTCGCAGCCCGCTTCTGGCAGCAACTCCAGTCAAACCGGCTCGACCCCCACCCAGCAGGAACCGAACCCCCTCGACAAACCCCAGTAGCGTCGCTCCCAGAGCCCGGAGCCCGGTGTCCGGAGCCCGGTCCCCGGTGCCCGGTAGTACCCTGTTGCCCATGCGCGCCCTTCTGCCCGCTCTCTTCCTCTTTGCCCTCACCGCCGCCGCACAGCAGCCGTCCGGCTGGCCTCCTGGGCCGAGCCACGCCACCATCACACTCTGGCCCAATGGAGCCGTTCCCGCTCCCGCCAACGGTACAGCAGCTTCGCCCGACCTCCGCGCCATGCCCGCCCCATCTCCCGGCCCCGAGCACGACACCACCACGCCCACCGACAAACCCATCGCCGGCCGCCCCATCATCCGCCTCGGCAACGTCACCGATCCCACCCTCACTCTCTATCTCGCGCCCGCCTCCCACAACACCGGTGCCGCCGTTGTTGTCTTTCCCGGCGGCGGCTACTCCATCCTCGCCATCGACCTCGAAGGCACCGAGGTCTGCGACTGGCTCAACTCCATCGGAGTCAATTGCCTCCTGCTCAAGTACCGCGTCCCTGGCTCTGGCCCCTGGCCCAAATCCTCTGCCGCCCTGCAGGATGCGCAGCGCGCTATGGGCATCGCCCGCCAGCACGCCGCCGAGTGGTCCATCGATCCCCACCGCATCGGCGTCCTCGGCTTCTCTGCCGGAGCCCACCTCGCCGGGGCCCTCAGCACCCACTACGATCAACGCGTCTACACCCCCATCGACGCCGCCGATCAGCAAAGCTGCAAGCCCGACTTTGCCCTCGTCATTTATCCCGGCTATCTCGCCCTCGCCAACAAGAATTTTGAGTTCAACCCCGACATTCCCGTTACCGCTGCCACGCCGCCTACCTTCCTGGTCCAGGCGGAAGACGATCCCGTCCATGTCGAAAACGTCATCGAATACTTCCTGCAACTGAAGAAAGCCGGCGTCCCTGCCGAACTCCACGTCTACGCCAAAGGCGGACACGGCTACGGCCTCCGCCCCACCGATTTACCGGTGACCCACTGGCCCGATCTGGCGGCAAAGTGGTTGCACACAATCGGCGTGATCGAATAGGCTCTGCATTCACTCGCCTTGCAAAGAGGCGCCCACATGGAGGTTCGCAATGGATCGGCAAGGTCAATCCTGGGACACCGGAACGAAATTGATGATGTCGTCCGCCGCGCTCTTCTGTGCGCTTGCTCTTCTGAACTTCATCACGATCCTCTTTTCCCCCGGCAAAGGCGTGCGCGTTCACCACGGAATTCCCTGGTTCCTCGGCGCAGCGGGGACCGTGGTAATTCTGTTGATCGCCTGCATCGAGCCGTCGCTGATATTGAAGCGTCTGGGCTCGAGATGCCCGGCGGAGCAGGGAAACGCCGGGTTGAGCAAGGCCCTGCACCACGGTATTTCGAGCATCGCCCTGCTGTTTTCCGTCGCAATTCTGCTCGTGGCGCTTTGGCTTTGAATTGCAACCGGCCGGGATTCTGCGAGCCAGACCAGCCCTTTCTTCAGAGCGATTGCAAGCCACCGGAGCTATTGGAAAATGACGGATCGACGGTTACAAATAACAGCAGCGGCCTCTGCGGCGCTCGCCTTCTCTCTCACCGCCGCCGCGCAAGCAGCCCAACCCCAGCCCCTCGTTATACCCCTCGATTCCGCAAATGGCTACCAGGAGATCCTCACCGGAGCCCCCCAAACGGCAGGCATGCGCAGCGGCTTCGTCCGCCTCAAACCCGGAGAAACGGTGGGCTGGCACACGACAGGCGCGCATGAAGAAACCCTGGTAATTCTGCATGGAAAGGGCACAGCCATGGTCGACGGCCAGCCCGACCGCCCATTTGTATCGCCAGCTGTGACGTATATCCCGCCCGCGACGCGCCACAACATCAAAAACACCGGGAGTGAAATTCTCGAATACGTCTACGTCGTCGCCCCAGCAGGGAAATAGGAAGATCGTCAGATAAGGTTTTGTATCAGGGCACGAGTTCACTCGTGCCACAAAGATCGAGAAGTTAACTGGGCTTTAAAGCCCTGCGCCTTTCGACGCGGCGAGAGCCTGAATCCGCCGTCACCCCGCTACCACCCGCATAATCGCCTCAATGTGCACCTCTGCTCCATCCAGATACGGAAAATCCGTGTTCTCCGGACGAAACACAAACGACAAATCCGTTCCCGCGAGCAAAATCGCGTCCGCACCCTCGCTGTCGACCAGCTGGTGTGCCAGCAACCGCAGCGCCTCAAATTCTTCCACCGTTGCTCCCTCGTTCTCGACAATCCTTCCGTAAATCGTGCCGACGCGCTCTAACTCCGCATTCGGGAGCGCCACAACCTCGGCAACATTCTCGAGCTTTCCGAAAAGACCGGTCTCCATCGTCACCCGCCCGCCGAAATCGCAACACGGCTGAGCTCTCTCCGCTCCACCTCGGCCACGATGGCGTCCAACAAGCTGATCAGCGGCAGCGGTGTCAGCTCCTCCAGCTCCCGCGCGCACACCTGTGGCGTAAATGCCGGAATGGTTGCGATCTCGGCTCCTGCACCGGCCAGTTGCCGCAGCAGTCCCGCCAAATACTCGGCCAGTTGCGCTTTCTCCCGCGCTGCCGCCAGGCCCACCACCTTCCGCACGTCGGCGTGCACCATCATGATCCGCGGCGAGAGGCCCCGCTCAAGGTGCGCCTTAACAAGCGATCGGTAATAAAAACGCCCGCGCCCACGCCAAGGCCGGCCACCAGCCCCAGCGTCTTCGGTTCCACTGCGGTTGTCATAGAAAGTTGGCCTCTAAGCGTTCTGCGTGAGCGGCACAGCGGGAAACCTGAAGCGCGAGCCGTCATCAACAGGTCTTCAGCTAACCGGCTCTTCAGCTAACCGCTTCTTAGCCATCCGGAATTTAGCTGCCCGCTTCTTTGCGCTTCTTACAGCTGGATCTTCACCAGCCCCTCACCCGTGGCCGCCGGAGGCCCCGCCGGCCGCTGCGGCGCGCGCCAATAATCGATGAACGAAATCTGATGCACGCAGCTCACCGTGCAGTTCGGCGCGCAGCCCTTCTCGCTCAGGAACTCCCGCTTCAGATCCGCTTTGGTGTATTCCGCCAACGGCACACCCGGATACCCGCGCTGCTGCGAGCAGTAATGCACCAGCCCGTTCTCGCAGATATAGAGGAACCGCGACCCCGCCCGGCACCGCCAGTCATTCGGCTCGCCGTTCGCAATGTTCACCTGGAAATGATTGAACCGCGAATAATTCCGTTTCTTCCACGAGCGCATCTCCGACCAAACCTTCCGCTCGTGATCGCCCAGCGGTTTCAGCTGTCCGCTGCCGTCGTGAATAATCCCAATCGTCGACGTGAACCCCAGCCCCAGAGCCCGCCGCCCAATCGTCAGCGCGTCGTCGGGATTCTTGATCCCTCCGCCCACCACCGAATTGATGTTCACGTGAAAATCGGCGGACTCGGCCAGAAACTCCAGCTTCTTGTCCAGAACCTTCAGGCTCTTCTTCGAAATCTCATCCGGCTGCACGTTGTCGATCGAAATCTGCAGATGGTCGAGCCCCGCCTTGTTCAGCCGTTCGATCCGCTCCGGCATCAGCAGGTAGCCGTTCGTGATCATCCCCGCCATCCGCCCGTGGTGCCGGATCCGCGCGATGATCTGGTCGAGCTCCGGATGCAGGAGCGGCTCGCCGCCCGAAATCGTAATGATGCTCGTCCCCAGCCGCGCCAGGTGGTCGATGCGCCGGATCATCTCCTCGATCGGTACCGGCTTCGACACATCGTCGTACTCGTTGCAGTACGCGCAGCTCAGATTGCACCGCCGCATGGGCACAATCTGCGCCATCACCGTGTGCTGCGTCGATGCCAGCGCGTGAGTCACCAGCGCCACTTCCCGCACCTTGCGCGATGCGGCTTTCACCCGGCGGCGCAACGTCATTTTTCGGCCCGTGGACATAACCTCTTCTTATTGGAACACACCGACCCTGCCCGCGCGACCAGCCTGAATTGAAAGGGAGTTAGCGAGGGTTGAACGGGAATCCACGCAGCCAAGCCGACTCTCGGCGCCGATCCCGTACCCTGCACCCTGTGTTCTGCGTTCTGTGTCCTGCTATTCCGGCCCCTCCGGCCCACGATGATACATCCGGTCCATCTGTGAAAGCGCCAGCAAATAATGTGACGCGGTATAGCGCGGCGGTCCCTTGCCCGACGGCTCCAGAGCCCGCACATCCACCCCGCCGCCGTGGAACCGGACCTCCACCGTGCTGTGCGGCGTCATGTGCTCCAGCAGATTCCGGCTGGCCATCGACGTCCGGCTCTCCGGCGCCACCAGGTTTCCGATCATCCCCAGCAACTGTTCCTCGGTTGGACCCGAACGCAGCACATACGGTTTCCCGTCGACCATGATCGTGTACACCCGGTCGATTCCCTTCGTGCAGTATTCAAATACCGGATCGGGCCGACAACTGGTCACTCCCAGGAACGTCGCCTCCTGAAACTCAGGAAGTGTCGATCGCTGGATCGAAGGAACCTGCGCCACACCGAGACATGAGGGAATTAGGGCAACGAGAATTGCCACGCGCCGGAACATCCGCGCAGTCTACCAAAAGCTGAAGCGCTCTGTTTGTGAATATCCAGGTTTCCGGATCGGCGGGCTCCCGCCTGCACGTCAACTTTTCGTCTTCGGCCGCCCTGCCACCATGTTCACCGTGCCCTCATGCTTGTCGCGGATCACCGTCAGCTGAATTTGCTTCCCGCGATTCGCATGGATCGTCCGCGACCACTGGCTGGTTGTCGCCACCGTCTGCCCGTTGACCTTGGTGATCACATCGCCGGCCCGCAGCCCCGCCACCGCGGCCGGGCTGTTATCGTCCACGCGCCGGATCAACAATCCCTGTCCGTCATGCACGCCGAAATAGTTCGCCAGCTGTGGCCCCAGCATGTCCAGATCAAGGCCCGTGTACGAAGGGTTCGAGCTCAGCGGCGCGAAAATCCCATTGCCGTAGCTGCCGCCCGTGCCCGCCAGGTCCGTCCCATCGCTGTCCGGATCGGGCACCGGAATATGCTGCGACCACGCATTCGCCTCAATGGTCGCCCGGTCCGCCAGCTGCACCGTGATCGTCCACTGCTGCCCGTCGCGGCTCACCAGCAGATTCACCGTCCGCCCCGCTGGAGTGTCGTGCAGCATGCGCGTCAGCTGCGCCTGCCCCACCACAGTCTGGCCATTCATTTCGAGGATGACGTCATGGATCTTCATCCCGGCCTTGCATGCGGGCGCGTCGTGGTCCACCGTGGTCACCTCGACCCCGCGCGCTTCCTTCAGCTTCAGCAGCGTGGCGCGCTCCGTGTCCACGTCGCGCAGCCCCACGCCCAGGTATCCCTGCCCCTGGTTGAGCATCGCGGTTTCATCGGGAACCGTCAGGTGCTGCTCGCCGGCCGCAAAACCCGATCCCTCCGCGCCCAGCAGCCCTTGCTGCCCATACACGTTCGGCAGCGAAAGAAACGCCGCGGCCATCGCCGCAACCGCAACCACCCTCAGCATCAGCCTCGAAAAATCCTTCATACAGCGCCTCGAATCTGCCCAATTGTCTGACGAACGAGTTACGCACAGAGTCAACCTGCGGCTGCCCCAACCCATGCTACGAAAAGGTCAGCCCCGTTGTCTCTACTGAATTTGTGAAACCTGTTCCAGGAACTGCCGCGAGACGGTCCGGATATGCGCATTGTCATCCCGGCTGGCCACCATCTCCATCACGTTGCGCACCGCCGAATCGGCGTCCACCGGCTCCAGCAGCCCGATGGCCTCCGTTCTCACTTCCGCATCCGGATCGTGCAGCAGCGCCTCCAGCACCGCATCGCGCACCCGCGTGTCCATCGGGATGTACGACTCCAGCCCTTCGAGTGCTTTCCTTCGCACCCCGGCATCGCGGTCGTAGCGCAGCGCCACCATCAGAGCGTTGCGGATCGGGCCGCCCGTGCACTGGTGTCCCGCCTGGCACTCCTGCGCCAGCAGATTCACCGAGTCGTCATGGACCGCCGGGTTGGTGCGCTCCCGCGTTCCCAGCAAAAGCAGTTGGCGGATCTGGGGATCGTCCAGAGTCCCAAACGCCGTCTCCGGAATCACGCGCTCGAACCGCACCTCGACGTTTTCCGAACCCGGCTCGAGGCTGATGCTGCTCACGCCCGCAATCTGCGCGGCATCAATATCGGCCACCACCGGCACTGCGGACGGATTCGCAGCGTTGTTCTGCGCCTGGCTGTTGTGCACCGTGCGCAAGGCCGCGCGATAGCCACCCCATCCACCCGCTGCCACGCCCACCATCAGCAGCATCATGGCCATCACCGGCGCGCCCTGCAAGAGTCCCCACGCTGCGCCGGAAACGCTGGCTCACACGGCGAAAAAATCCGCCCTGGGGGATTGCATCGAGCGCCTCATCCAGCCGCAGCCGCGTCCGTGCTATCAGGCTCGGCGACGGCTCCGGCACCGGCATCGCCGACATCGCCTTCTCCAGCGCCGCGACCGCTTCCATCTCCTGCCGGCATCGCTCGCACTGGGCCAGATGCTGCTCCAGCCGGTGCGCCCGATCGTCTGGCAACTCTCCATAAACGGACAGGACAATGTCTTCCTGTGCCAATTCGCAATTCATAAACTTTCGTGCCTCACTTCGCCTCTGAAAATTTTCAACTGTAACCTCCGGCTCTTTCGTCCGGTCGTTCTTTGCCTGTCTTCTACCGCTTGCCAACTTCCTGCACCTGAGCCTTTGCTTTCCTGTGTCCTGCGTTCTGTACCCTGTACCCTGTACCCTGTACCCTGACTTACTGCCTAAGCTCTGAGAGCTTCGCCCTCAGCTTCTTCGTCGCCCTGAACAGCGTGTTCTTCGCCGTCTCTTCTGTCGTGTTCAGCATTTCGCCGATGGTGCGCAGCCGCAGCCCCTGGTAATGCTTCAGCTCGAAAACCATCCGCTCCCGTGGCGTCAGCTCATCCAGCGCCATCAAAATCCGCTGCCCCAGATACTTCCTGTCCAGTTCCCGCCCCGGATTCGCCCCAGCCCGGTCATCGGAGACGTTGGTCATCAGATCCATCTCCTCGCCCGACGAATCGATCACCACCGCCTGATCCTCGCGCCGCGCCTTCCGCCGCCGCAGATGATCGAGGCACAAATTCGTCACGATCCGGTAAATCCACGTGTAGAACGAGCACTCGAACCGGAAGTTCCCCAGATACCGGTAGGCTTTGAGAAACGCCTCCTGCTGGATGTCCTGAGCGTCCTGCTCCGAGCCGGTCAGATGCATGGCCAGCCGCAGGACCGCCTGATCATATTGACGCACCAAAGCGTCAAACGCCGTGCGCGAACCGTTCTGCGCTTCGCGGATCAAATCTGTTTCGGGAAGGTTCTCCCTGACGGGACCAACCATACGCGAGGATTGTATGCGAGGCTTGGCAGGCGAAGGCCGCGCGTGGGATAGAAAGCGAAGCGCATCAGCGGGCATCACGGCTCCTGAGGACGTGAGTTGCGTCGTGACGGTGCGAACACAACGCTGCAGCTCATAGACGTATGAGCCGCCATTTCGTTAGCCAAAAACTCTGGCTACCCGCTACCAGCTACCAGCTTCCCCCAACCGCCTCGCCCCGGCACAAAGCGCAGATGGCCGGTCCGTACCGCTCCGCCTTATTGGGCCCAATCCCCCGAACCGTCATCAGCTCCGAAATTGTCCTCGGAGCGGAAACCACCAGCGCCCGAAGAATCGCGTCGGAAAACACAAAGAACGCCGGTTTGCCCGCCTCCGCCGCCTCTGCCTTCCTCCACGCCCGCAGTCGGCTCTCCAACTCCGCCTGGCTCGCCGTGAACGCCGCGCCCGAATCCTCCTTCGCCACTCGCACTGTCCGCGGAGCGCGAGGCTTAGGCGCCGCACCACTTTCTTCCGGCAGAAGCACGCCCAGTGCATCCGCCGCGCTCAAATCCCGCCCTTCATACGTGAGGCTCGCTTTTCTGAACGTCACTTCTCGCCCCTCAGGATTCGTCCAGGTTTCCTGGGCAAGCGTCACCAGGCCAGCTCGCTCCAGCCCCTCCACCAGCCGGTCGAAATACCTGCGGTCCTTGCCGACGCTGGCTTCGGTAAAGAGCCGTCCTGCCGCCATCGCGCGATTGGTCTTCAGCACCACGAGAATCTCCCGCAGATCGCGCTCCTCGGCCAACGTCGGTTCCGCATAGCGCTGCGCCGCACCCGCGAGCGGAGAGCAGAAATCGCAATGCCCGCACGGCCGGCTCGCTCCGGCTGCGTCGCCAAAATGCCGCACCAGCGCCGCCATCCGGCACTGTGGCTTCTCCGCAAACTCCACAATCCGTTCCAGCTGTTCCCGCCTGTGCGCTACCTGCGTCCTGTATCCCAGGCGCCAGCCCTCCGCCCCGGTCGCGCGTACCTGGCCTTCCATGTCCAGTTGCGCCGCGCCCTGCGAACACAGCTTCTCCACCGCCTTGCTGAAGGTCTCCGGCTCCATCTTTAACCGCTCCCACAACTGCTCCGGCGCCTCGAAGTCCGTTGTTAGAACCCGCACCACCCGATCCAGATCTTCCACCGGCGGATAATCGCGGTCGAAAAAGCTCTGGTGGATTCGCCGATCCGCAAAGCTGTGCAGCAGGATCGCCCGCGACGGGTTTCCATCGCGACCCGCGCGGCCAATCTCCTGGTAGTAAGCTTCCACCGAACCCGGCAGCGCCGCGTGGACGATCGTGCGGATGTTTGCCTTGTCGATTCCCATCCCAAACGCGATCGTCGCCACCACCACTTCCAGCTTCCCCGCAAGAAATTCGCGCTGCACCCGCTCCCGTGTTCCCGCGTCGAGCCCGGCATGGTAGGCAGCCGCCGGAAAATGCTGGTTCAGCTGCTCTGCCAGATCGTCGGCCGATTTCCGCGAGGGTGCGTAGACGATCGCCGGCCGCCTGGCTTCGATTTTCAGAAACGCCGCCACAAATTCCGCCCGCTCTGGCTTCGACATCTCCACCACTTCAATCGCCAGGTTCTCGCGACGAAAGCCGTGAATATAAAGCGCAGGATCGGCCAGTTTCAACTGGGCAACAATGTCTTTCTGCACGATGGGCGTCGCCGTCGCCGTCAGCGCAATCACCGGCGCCGGCCGCAGCAGCGGCAGATAATCGCCCAGTGTCCGGTAATCCGGCCGGAAATCGTGGCCCCATCCGGAAATGCAGTGCGCCTCGTCGACTGCGATCAGCGACGGCCTGCGCCGCGCCAGCATCTCGGGAAATCCCGGCACGCGCAACCGCTCCGGTGCAATAAACAGGAACTGCAGCGCGCCATCGAGATAAGCGCGGCAGGCCTCGCGAGCCGCCTCGCGCGGCAGCCCGGAATGGATGCGAGCCACCTTCAGGCCTTTGGCTGTGAGTTTGGCCGCCTGGTCGTCCATGAGCGCAATCAGCGGACTCACGACCAGGCCTGTGCCGCCTCGCGCCACCGCCGGCAACTGATAGCACAGGCTCTTGCCCGCGCCCGTCGGCATCACCAGAAGCACGTCGCGGCCCTCCGCCACCGAGCGGCAAACCGCCTCCTGGTTCTCGCGAAAGCCCGAATACCCAAAAGTGCCCCGAAGCAGCGCAACAAGATCCATCGAGACTCTATCTTCCCACCTTCGCCGCACGCCCATTTCAAATTTAGGGTGGCCCATTCAAGCCATCTTTTGGTTTGAGTGGGTAACGCTTCCCTCAACAACCTCAGGGAACAGAGTTCCGCACGACAAATGTCAATCTGTGCACAGTGCTTTTGCGATGAAGATTCTGCCCCTCAGTTTCGTTGCTCCCGCACTCTTGCTGACGGCATCTCCTGCGTCGTCCCTGCCGCCTCCACAAATTTCATACGAAGCCTGTCCGCCCACTTCAGGAACCAGCCATTCGGCCACTCTTTCTTCGCTGGCCTTCTCGCTGCTGTCTCCCCGCTCCTGGCTCCCAGCTCCGGGGCTCCGTTTCACGAACTTTCAATCACTTACAGGCCCCGACCCCGAAATGTGGAAAATCTGTCAATAGGCGAGCCCAAAATCCAAAGTAATGAACCCTCATAACACGCCACTTACCCGCCAAAACATCCACGGATCGTTGGCACTATTTATGGCTGGACTTGGTATTCTGATAATAGGGGGTAAGAAATTTTTCCCGACTGCAAGGCCGCGCAAGCGCGGCCTTTTCCTTTGCCGCTCGTCATGATCGACCGACCTCACCAACTTGCTACTGGCCACGGGCCACAGTCTACTGGCTGCTTCGTCCGTGTCTGCCGCAGTCTCGGCCATGTCCCCGTCACACTCGGCCGCATATGCCGCACACTCGGCCGAGTCTCAACTGACTTGTTCTCCATCATCAAGGCCCAACTCGGCCGAGTCTGCGGCACTCTCAGCCATGTGCGACGCATACGCGGCCGCAACACAACTGATCCGGATCGAAATAGATGGCTGTTGTCGATCCTGTCAACACCCCATAAACACCGTCAAATCAATCACCGCTCGCGTCCACCGGAGAAAAACAAGAATCGAGCGCTCTGGTCCGATGCGCGGAACCCGATACACTCGCTCTATGTTTTCGGAGAGCGGCAGCCTCTTCTCAGGTCGGAATTCGGGCGCCAGCAAGAAGTCAAGCACTCACGCCGAGTGGGTCACGGCCTATTGCGACGGCGGATCGCGCGGCAATCCTGGGCCAGCCGGTTATGGAGTGTTCATCGAGGATCTGGATGGCCAAAAGCTGGCCGAGCTGAGCGAGTACCTGGGCAAGACCACCAACAACGTGGCCGAGTACTCGGCGCTGCTCGGCGCGCTGGAGTGGGCGTTGCGCGAAGGGCGGTCGCGGCTGCGCGTGGTCGCCGATTCCGAGCTGCTGGTGAAGCAAATCCAGGGGCGCTACAAGGTGGCAAGTCCCGATCTGCGGCCGCTCTTCGAAGAAGCCAAACGCCGCATCGCGAAACTGGACGGCTTTCGCATCGAACACGTGCTCCGCGGCAAGAATCAGAAAGCAGATCGGCTGGCCAACGCGGCGATGGATCGCGGCATGGGCAAAAAGCCTGTCGAGCCGAAGCCAAAGCCGGGTCCGGCAGCGCAGCCGATGAAGGGATTCGTGAAAGGCGGCGTGGTGCACCTGATCGAAGGCGAGTTGCCGGACGGTACCTTCGTGAAGATCACGCCCGATCGGCAATAGGCGACCATGCAAAATGGAGGTGCTCGTTGTCAGAGTTGCTGATTCGCGCGGCTCGGCTGGACGATCTGCCTCGTCTGACCGAAATCTACAACCACTACGTGGTGCACTCGCCGGTGACGTTTGATGTAGAACCGAAGACGCTGGAGCAGCGGCGGGAGTGGTTCGCGCAATTTGGGGCAACGGGGCGTTATCGGCTGGTGGTGGCCGAGGAGCGCGGCACGATTGTGGGTTATGCCGGAACGACGCGCTGGCGTCCGAAGGCAGCCTACGATACGACCGTTGAAGCCACGGTTTACTGCGCGCCGGCATTGACGGGCAAGGGCATCGGAAGGCGGCTGTACGCTGGGTTGTTCGAATCGATTGCCGGGGAAAACATTCATCGCGCGGTGGGCGGCTATACCTTGCCGAATCCGGCATCGGCAGCGCTGCATAAGCGGTTCGGATTTCGCACCGTTGGAACCTTTAGCGAGGCAGGATTCAAGTTCGGCCGCTACTGGGATGTTTGCTGGGTGGAGAAGCGGTTCGACTGAGTCGCTCTAGGCTTTACGTCGTGCGCGGGCCGCAGTCGCTTTCCTGGTGGCGGGGTGGACGGAGCGACGGCGATATGAGGCAGTGCGCAGCGCGGGCCGTGTGTGGCCTCTGCGGCGGTGGACAGTCGGACGCAGCACCGCTGCGATGCGGGCCTCCGATCCAGCCGGATCGATGGAATACTCGGGATCGAGCATGGCGATGACCGCCGTGGCGCGGACGCGGTAAGCATGCGCCCACTGGCTGGCGATGAGCGACTGCTGCACGTCGCGCCAGTGCTCGATATCGATGGTCGGGGTAATGGGCGCTCCTGATAGTTCCGGCGCGGCGATGGGCGGTGTGGTGGCCAGGGAGGGCGCTACCGCTGCGGCGCTGACGGTGGCGAGGGCCGGATCGTTGTTGATGAGGCTGAGGAAGGTTCCGAACTCGGAGAGGTTGACGCCCATCTGATAGACGAGCTGACTGAGCGCCATCTGTTGCGGACCGGAGAGCCGGTCGAAGTTGCGGCAGTAGGCGCGCGCGTTCTCGATAGCCTGAATGGCGGCGACGCGGAGCAAAGAATTGGCTTCATCGTCGGTGATTTCGGGCGCGAGTGACCAGATTCTATGGCGGTAGCGCCTCATCGTGCGGTAAGCAGCGAGATGCTCGTCGAAATCATCGAGGACTTGTTGCAGGCGGGCTGGATCGAGACCGGCAGCCTGCCAAAGTTCAGCGGAGGACGGCTCGACAAAGGTGTGGGGGTTGAGCGGGTCGGTCTGCAGGTGCTGGCGCTCGGGCAGATCGAGGCTGAAGCCGGCGCCGATGAGCGGGCGGCCGGTTTTGGGATCGGGATAAGCGGCGAGCACCCAGCCTTCATGGCGGCGGTCGCGGAGCAGGTTCATCAGCTCAGGAAGGCTGAACTTCACTTCGGAGTCCTGGAAATTGAGCAACGGGGCGATGGTTGCGGGGGCAGCCGCGGGAAGGGAAACTGGCGAGGGATCGGGAGTTGGCGTGGCGGACGGCGCTGTGGGAAGCGAAGCGGTTTGCGCGATTGCCGGCAGGGCAGCGGTCATCACGAACAGCAGAATGCTCAGGATCGTGCCGAGGTTTCGTGCGATCGTGCGCATGCTGAAAAAGACGGCTCAGGCTCCCTTCGTTCCGTACACGATGCCTCAGGTCGCTGCCAAAGGCAATCACAAAAAAGGATCACCAAGGAGTAATGTGCCTTTTGTGACTCGGGGGCCATAGGTTGTGACCTCTTGCGGCGATGGCTGTACAGAGAGGGCTATGCGGGGTACGCTGTTGGGGTCTTTGGGGAGGCGAATGGCTACTGTTTCTGTCGAAAGTCCGGCTGCAACTGCGACAACGCGGATGCTTTCGCTGGACGTGCTGCGCGGGATCACCATCTTCTTCATGATCATGGTGAATAACAACGGTGGGCACGCCTGGTGGCCCTTCGAACACTCTGCCTGGAATGGGTGGACGCCGACCGACATGGTGTTTCCCACGTTTCTGTTTCTGGTTGGGGTCACCACCGTCTTCTCGACGGAGTCGCGCCTGAAGCGGGGGGTAGCGGCGGCGGCGCAGGTCCCGCACGTGTTTCGCCGGTTCGTAATCCTGTTTGCGCTGGGGTTGCTCGTCAATACCTGGCCGTTGTTCCAGCTGTCGCATCTGCGGGTATGGGGCGTGCTGCAGCGCATCGCACTCTGCTACCTGGTTTGCGCGCTCTGGTACCTGTGGGATCGGCGCGCGTCCACGAAGATTATGGCGGTAGTAGTTCTTCTGGTGGGCTACTGGATTCTGATGCGATGGGTTCCGGTGCCTGGCTATGGCTTGCCGGGGCGCGACATTCCGTTCCTCGATAAGGACGCCAATATGGTGGCGTGGCTCGACCGCACGATGCACATTGGGCATTTGTACGAGGGGACGCGCGATCCGGAAGGACTGCTGAGCACGTTTCCGGCGATTGGCACGGCGCTACTGGGCATGCTGGCGGCGATGTGGATGCGCACCAGCCGCACGCTGGAGCGCAGATGGGCTGGAATTCTGGGCGCGGGAATTGTGCTGATCATCCTTGGGCAGTTGTGGAATCCGTGGTTCCCGATCAACAAGAAACTGTGGACCAGCTCGTTTGTGCTGTTTATGGCCGGATGTGCCATGGTGCTGTGGGCGGTGTTGATCGGTCTGATCGAAATTAAAGGCTGGAGGAAGGGCTGGGGGTTCTGGCTGGTGTTCGGGATGAACGCCATCGCCAGCTACGTGCTGTCGGAGCTGCTGGCGCCGCTGCTGGGAACGATTAACGTAGCGCCCAGGGAAAGTCTGGGGATGTGGATTTACACCCACACGTATGCGCATATTCATCCACCTGGCCTGGGGTCGCTGCTGTACTCGATCGCATTCACGATGGTGTGCTGGGCGGTCATGCTGATCTTCTATAAGAAGAGGATTTTCATCAAGGTGTGACAGACGGTGTAAAGGGCCGCCACGCGCTCGCTTTCTTCCGGCGGAAATGCACTAGACTGGCCAAACATGGGGAAGGCGAGAAAATTTGAGGTCGCGGTTTTTCGTCTGGTGCGCCGCGATCCGCCGCAGGGTTTTGCGCATCGCGGAGCTTTCTGGCTGTTTGTTGGGTATCTGGGGCTGTCGATTCCAGCGTGGATTCCGGGCACGGTGGGACGGTTCTTCAGCGATCTGGCGAGCCTGGACTTCTTCCTGCTCCTTATATTTTGCGTACCGCTGCTGTGGCGGTTCATCTTTCAGCGGCTGCTGTGGAAGGTTCGCAACCGGCTGATTGTGACGTATCTATTGATGGGGCTGACGCCGGTGGTGCTGTTTGTGACCCTGGCGGCGCTGCTGCTGTACGTGTTCTCGGGCCAGTTCGCGATTTTTGCGGCGACCAGCGTGGTTCATGACGAGCTGGAGCACATTGGGGCGACCAACAGCACGCTGGCGATGCACATCGCTCATATGCTCGAGCAGAATCCGCACGCGCGTGCAGTGACACTGCTCGAAGACGAGGACCAGCCTGCCGAGCATGAGTACAGCGGCCTGGGCGTCGCCGCCTTCGAGGATGGGAAGCCGGTGGTGCTGGAGTCATCCGCGATGGAGATGCATCCCGTACCGTCGCTTCCGGCGTGGCTGACGAAATCGTTTCCGTTCCGCGGCATTGTGCTGGATGCGGGGCATCTGTGGCTGCGCGCGGCCGATGTGAGGACGATTGACGGGCACACGACGGTGGTGATTTCCAGTGTGCCCATCCAGAGGGAAAACGTAGAGGCGTTTGCGCAGGGGCTGGGGCGGGTGAGTGTTTATCCGAACGTGGACCTGGACGAGGAGAATGCGTCTGCGCCGCGGACCTCGGTGCAGTTTGGGCAGCAGCGGAAGCCGGGTGAGGGGCAAGTGCAGATTGGCGGGCAGGATATCGCGGCGGCGCGCAGGAATGCGATTGTGGGCGGGACGCTGCCGAGCCCGCTGCACTTTTATGACGTGCCGGTCGCGTTTCTGGCTCCGCTGGCGACCGTGGACTGGAGCACGGGAAAAACGCTGCACACGTACACCGATGTGACGTCGCGGCCATCGCTGCTGTACCGCAGGCTGTTCATCACGTCGATCGATGTGGGGACCGTGGTTCGCGACATGCTGATCGGTATCGCGGTCGCGTTTGGAGTGCTGGAGCTGCTGGCATTTCTGGCCGCGGTTCGGCTGAACCAGACCATCACGCGATCGGTACACGATTTGTACGAGGCGACGCTGGCGATCGATGGGGGAAATCTGGAGCACCGCATCGAGGTGAAGCGGCGCGACCAGCTGGGGGCACTGAGCCGGTCATTCAACAGCATGGCTGCGTCGCTGGCGCGGCTGCTGGTGGAACAGCGCGAGAAGCAGCGGATGCAGAACGAGCTTTCGATTGCGCAGGAAGTGCAGGCGAATCTGTTTCCGCCAGGACGAATCTCGTTGCCGATGCTGGAGCTGCATGGAGTTTGTATACCTGCGCGCACGGTGAGCGGCGATTACTACGATTTTTTACTGTTCGGGGAAACAGGTCTGGGAATTGCGTTGGGGGACATCAGCGGGAAAGGGATTTCTGCTGCGCTGCTCATGGCGACGCTGCACTCGGCGGTGCGGGCCTATCGGTTCGCGGGCGAAGAACTGATCACGGAGGGCGCGGCGGCGCTGGTGTATCCCAGAACGCGGCACGTGGGTGAGCAGGAGATTGAGTGTGGCGAGCTGTTCGAAGAGCCGGCGAAGATCCTGTCCCTGTTGAACCGGCATTTGTATCGGAGCACGCAGCCGGAAAAGTACGCGACGCTGTTCCTGGCGCACTATGACGGTATCAGCCGTCGGCTGGTGTACTCGAACGGCGGGCATCTGCCGCCGCTGCTGCTGCGGGCGAATGACTCGGTGACGCGGCTGGATCAGGGCGGTTCGGTCGTGGGCTTGCTGGACGAGCTTTCGTGGGATCAGGGCACGGTGCACTTTGGAGCGGGGGACATTCTGATTGCGTACAGCGACGGAGTGACGGAGCCGGAGAACGATTTTGGCGAGTTTGGCGAGGATCGGCTGCTGGAAGTGGTGCGGCGGCATCGCCACCTGAGCCTCGAGGCCATCTCAGAGCAGGTGATTCAGACGCTGCGTACGTGGATCGGCGTGCAGGAACAGCCTGACGACGTGACGCTGGTACTGGCGCGGCAGCGGTGAGCGGTCAGGCAGGGATTTCGACTTCTGCGCCGGCACGTTCGGCGGAAAGATATGCGGCGTAGAGAGTGGCCATGGTATCGCGGGCCAGCTCAGCGCTGGCGAGCGGCTCGCGTCCAGCGGCGATGCTCTCGATGAAATCCTGAAACTCCTGTGGATAGCCATGCTGCCATGCTTCATCGGGAGCGGGATGGCTCCAGCCCTGTTTGGTGTCGAGCTTCTCGGTGAGATAGATATCGCGGAAGGCGTCGGAACTGGCGCTGAAAGTATCGAGAGCATTGATGGGGTTGAGCTGGCAGCGGGTGCGGTGGTTGTTAGCCATGACTTCGAGCCAGTTGCTGACGCCGCCCAGAACCAGCTCGGAAGAGAAGATGTCGGCAACGGTACCGTCGGAGAAGACGATGTGCATCTGGCCGTAGTCCTCGATGTCTTCGTAGGCGGTGCGCAGGAAGCCGGCATCGCGATAGCTGCGGAGTTTGGTGATTTCGTGAGTGCGGGCGCTGACAGTGGCGGGGCGAATGGGTTGCCCGTTGTGGGTCTGACCTTCGACGCGCTTGAGGTAGAGCGCCGCGCTGAGTGGGTGACAACCTTTGCCGACCAGCGATCCGCCACCGGAATGGCGCCAGATGCCGTAGTAGCGGGAATGCGAGCCGCTGTGGGACTGATTGCCGATCATCCAGAGGATCTGGGCGCCGCTTTTTGTAACAATCTCCGTTTCTTTTTGAATCGCGGGCGCGTAGATCCAGTTTTCGGCGTAGCAGATGATCTTGCCGGAGGCGCGCGCAGCTTCGGTGATGCGGCGGCAGCTCTCGATGGCGTGCTGCAGCATGGGGCCTTTGGGGGATGCATTGCCGCGAAAGTCGGGAGCGCCGGAACCGAAGTAGCCAGTAAAGGGCTTTTCGACGACGATGTGCTTGCCGCGACGGAGAGCCTCGATGGCGAGGAACTCATGCGTGGATGGTGGGCTGCAGAGGTCGATGATATCGGAGGCATCGCAGAGGGCCTCGAAGGAGTCGAAGGTAGGGACCGAGTGGTCATGCGCGAAAGCTTCGCGGCTCTGAGGGGAGCGCGAGGCGATACCGGCGATGTGGACGGGAATGCTGTGGACACGGCGCAGATTGTGAAAGTGAAATCGAGCGGCGAATCCAGCTCCGACGATGCCGATACGGACGGGTTCTGTCATACGCCCTCGTGGGGACGACGTTTTGGCTGGGGAGTCAGGGCTGCTGTTCCAGCTTCTTTGTGGCCGGCGTAACGAAACTGACGACGTGATAGGTAGCGGGTCCGGAGCCCGCGTTGCGGATGGCGTGCAGCGTATTGGCGGCGTTGAAAATGACCGAGCCAGGGCCGACGCGGGTCCACTTGCCTTCGCCAAAAGCTTCCACGGTTCCCTGATCGACGATGATTACTTCTTCGTTGGCATGTTTGTGCGGCGGGTGAGACTGCTTGCCGGGGTCGAGGGTGGTGGCGTGGATTTCGAGCTGATCGAGGGTCGCGGTGGGCGCGCGAAGAAACTGGCGTGTTTCACCGACGTCGGTTTTTTTCACTGGGATGGAGTTCCAGTCGTACACGGCCCAGCCGAGGATGGAGGGCGATTGGTCGGTGAGGGCAAAGGCACAACAGGTTCCGAGGACCGAAACGAAAGCGATAACGAGGTCGCGACGGGTGAACAATTTCACAAAGGGGTCTCCTGAGGGCGGGATGAGAGAAAGACCATTATGCTCCAGAGGAAAGGAGGCCGGAAACGAGAATAGTTCTGGATAAAAACAATTGGGGAATCTTCGGCCGACGGGCGGTTGGAAGCGGAGTGACGCTGGGTTTCCCAGCAAAAATTAACGCCTAGCTCTGCAGGACACGGCGCCAGCAGCTTCACCGGTGTTCGTTGACACCGGCGAAGGGGCCCGATAAAGTGTGGCCCGCGTACTAATCCTGATACGTCGTGTCTCGGTGAGACGAAGGGACAGCAAAATGGGCGACTCGAAAACTGGAAGGCTGCTGTGCAGTTCTGCGCTTGCGTCTGCGGCGATGTTCATGGCGATCCTGTGCATTGCCGCGCAGGCACAAAGTCCGGCTGCCAGCAGAAGCGGCAGTTCGCTGACGCTCGATGCTCGGCTAACGATTGTGGTGAGTGCGGACGAGCCGGGGCCGGTGCACAAGGCGGCGAACGATCTGGCGGCGGATTTTGAGAAGGTGTTCGGCACGAAGGCGAAGGTTGCCGAGACCGCCGCGGGTTCGGGAGCTACGGTGCTGATCGGCGAAGCGATGAAGCTGCCGGAGGACAAGCGGCCGGCGGGCGCAGGCGATCCGGAATCGTTTTCGATTGCAGTCTCCGGCAAGGATTTGGTGCTGGCGGGCGCGGATATGCGCGGGACGATTTATGCGGTTTATCAGTTCTCGCAGGAATTTCTCGGCGTCGATCCGATGTATTACTGGACCGACCGCGAGCCGCTGCGGCGCGCGCGCGTTGAGATTCCGGCGACGCTGAACAAGGAGTATCCGGCGCCGGTTTTCAAATATCGCGGCTTCTTCATCAATGATGAGGACCTGTTGACCGGATGGGCGCCCGGCGCGAAGGACCACGCTGGGATCTCGCTGGCGGTGTGGGACAAGGTTTTCGAGACGAGTCTGCGGCTGAAGGCGAACATGATCGTGCCGGGGACGTGGATTTTTCCTGACGATCCACAGATCAGGGCAGCGGCGGAGCGTGGACTGATCGTTACGCAGCATCATGCGATTCCGCTGGGCGTGAACGTGGCGCGCTGGCCCGACAATGTGCCGTACAACTACTCTGCGCATCCGGAGATTCTGGAGCGCGCGTGGAAGGATGCGGTCGCCGCGTATCCGAAGAACATCGAGATTCTGTGGGCGGTGGGGCTGCGGGGATTGTCGGACACCAGCTATGCGTCGATGGATCCGAGCGTGCAGGGGAACGATCCGCTGCTGGGGAAAAGAATAAGCAGCGCAATCGAGGAGCAGATGAAGATTGTGCGCGAGGCGCATCCCGACGCAAAGTTCGTAACCGATTTATGGCAGGAAGGCGCGCGGCTGGTGCAGGAGGGATACCTGAAGATTCCGCCGGAAGTGATGACGGTGTGGGCGGACGACGGGTACGGCTATATCCAGGACAAGGGACAAGTGGCCGCTGGGCAGGGGACGTATTACCACGTGGCGATGATGAACAACCGTACGAATCAGCTGACGGAGATGGTGCCGATCGAGAGGATTGCGGGTGAACTGGGACGATTTGTCGCAGCGAAAGCGACTAATTATTTTCTGGTGAACACGAGCGACATCCGGCCGTACACGCTGACGATTCGCGCGGTGATGGATTACGCGTGGCTGGGGCATCTGCCGGGCGGGGAAGCGGCGCCTTCGGATTTCTACAGGCACTATGCGGAGGAGGAGTTCGGCGATAAGGCGGCGCCGGCGATCGCGAACATGTACAAGGACTACTTTGCGGCGCCGGCTCATTTCGGCGATCCACCGCGCGAATACGGCGATCAGCTCTACCACACAGAGGGGCGGCAGTTGATGCAGACGTGGATGATCGACTCGCCGTTGTACGCGATTCCAAGCCAGTCACCGAAGTGGACGGTGCCGCGCGTGCTCGGCATGCAATTCGGGTTCAGACCGGGCGGAAAAGAGTGGATGCAGACGACGGTGAAGCGAGAACTTGAGCAATGCGGCGATGCGCAGCCGCGCTGGGATGCGGTGTGGAAGAAGGCTGTTGCTGCGGAGGCGCTGGTTCCCGCGGGGCGGCGGCCCTTCTATCAGGCATCTGTGCTCACCATGGTTACAATTAACCGCGAAAGCAACCGGATGCTGCTGGATATCGCGAAGTCCATCGACGACGCGCAGAACGGAAAAACGGCTGAAGCGCAGCAGGAGGCGGCGGATGCTCTTGCGGCGGTGGCCGAGGTGCGGCAGGCACAGGCGGCCGCGGAGTACGGCAAGTGGAAGAACTGGTACCGCGGCGACTGGCTGACGGGGGTGTATCGGACGCAGCAGGTGCTGGAAGCCTACGCGGCGTTCCTGAAGGATCCGATGACGCATCTGGCTCCGCCCATTGTGTGGAACGGATGGGAGGCCTACTACCACATCATGCAGTACGAGGGGGATCGCACGGCGGATGTGAAGTAACCTGGACCGCGGCCTTTCCCTGGGACGAAGTTAGCGCGTCGTCTATCGCGTCATGGCGTAATGCACCTGTTCTTCGATGGCGGCAATCTTGAGTGGTTCGCGATGGGCCGCGGTGAGCTCCGCGTTGAGGGTTGCCAGGTCAGCGGTCTTGAAATGCTGCCAGGCTTCGATGCCTTCCTGCGAAGCCTGCTTCATCTGGGTGAAGATTTCGGTGGCGTCTGCGGGTGCGGTTCGATCACCGCTCTCGACCACGCGCAGATCGGTGCCGAGGCCGGCAGTTGCTTCGGCTAGTCCGGCTTCGTGCTTTTGTCCCTGTGCGTGCGCATCTTGTTCGCCGCCGCGAATGTTTTCGAGTTCGGCCTGCGTGTCGTGGATCGCTTTCTCCAGTGCGTCCGAGTTGTCGCTGGTGTCGAGCTTCTTCATTTGGCTTTCAACGCTTTCGAGTTCGGCCATGGCCTTGCGGCTGGCGAGGAGCTGAGCGTAGATGGCCTGAGCGAAAGTGAATTGCTGTTCGAGGACCTGTTGCGTCGCGGTCGCGCGGGGATCCATGATGACGTGGAGCGGCCTGTCGAGGGATGTGCCGTCAACGTTGAGACGCAGCGTGTAATTACCCGGAGGGACGCGCGGTCCGGCGGGTGCACCGGCTTCGTCGTCCTGATCATCGTCGCCGAGGCCTGCGCTGGAGCCGCCCGCAGCGAGATCCCACACGAAGCGGTGCTCGCCAGCGGTGGTTGCGAGCATCTCCGGTTTGGGGAACCAGCGCTCGGCGATGGGCAGCAGAGGACGTTTGGCCGGCTGCTTCTCGGCGCTGGAGAAGTGGCGGAGGACGTGGCCCTGTGTGTCGAGGATTTGCAGGGTGACGTTGGCAGCGTCCTGACCGAGGTAGTAGTCGACGATTGCGCCGTTGGGAGGATTGTCGGCCTGCGGCTCTTCCGGCGGCAGTGGCGTTCCGAGGAAGCCGTCGTTATCGACGCGCACCGCAGTCGGCGGGGCGAAGAGGAAAGCGCGGGATGCGTGTTCAGCGGCCGCTGCGGTCTGACGCAGCGGCGCGATGTCATCGAGCACCCAGAAGGATCGGCCGTGGGTGGCGACGATTAAGTCACTGCCATTGATATTCATGTCGCGCACAGAGCTGACGGGCAGGTTCATCTGCAGCGACTGCCAGCGGTTGCCGCCATCGAAGGACGCATAGATGCCGAATTCGGTGCCGGCGAAGAGAAGATTCTTCTGCTCAGTATCTTGGCGAACGGCTCTGACAAAATGATGCGGGGCGATGCCGTCCACAGAGAGTTTCCATGTTTTGCCGTAATCATGGGTGATGTAGAGGTAGGGCTTCTGATCGTCGAGGCGATGGCGATCGACGGCGGCGTAGGCGGTGGCGGGATCGAAGTGCGAGGCCTCGATGAGGGAGATTTTGCTCCAGGGAGTCAGCTCGGGGGGCGTGACGTCGGTCCAGGTCTTGCCACCGTCGATGGTGAGATGAACGCGGCCGGTGTCGCTGCCAGCCCAGATTTCATCGGCGCGCAGCGGAGAGGGAGCGATGGTGTAGACGACACCGTAACCGCGCTGCTCGGCGCTGGCTGGCGTTGCAGCGCCAGCGCCGCTGGTTCCGGAAACCACGCCGGTGAGGTCGGGACTGATCTTTGTCCAGTGGAGACCGCCGTCGGTGGTCTTCATTACGTACTGGGTGCCGAGGTAGAGCGAGGTTTTGTCGGCGGGAGAAAAGACGAGCACCGGCGTCCAGGGATCGCGATAGCGGCGCTGGTTGACTTCTGTTCCGAAGCCGCCGAGCGGCCACGGCGAGACGTTCTGACTGAATGAAGTGCGCAGATCGGAGCGATCGACGCCACCGTAGGCCTCGGAGAGGTAGACGATGTTTTCGTCTTTGGGATCGATGGCGATGTAGCCGCTCTCGCTGCCGCCGGGCAGGAACCAGTCGCGCGTGTCGAGATGGCCGTGATTGGAGCGGCTGTGGACCGCGATGGCGCCAGAATCCTGCTGCGCGCCGTAGATGGTGTAAGGGAATTTGTGGTCGGTGGTGACGTGGTAGAGCTGTGCGGTGGGTTGGTTATACCAGGTGGTCCAGGTGCGGCCGCGGTCGAGGCTCACGCTTGCGCCCTGATCGACGCCGAGGACGAGGTGGTTGGAGTCTTTGGGGTCGACCCAGATCTGGTGGTAGTCGTCGCCGCCAGGAGCGCCGCGCACGATCTCGATGGTCTTGCCTCCATCGCTGGTGCGGTAGAGCGCGACGTTGGGCATGTAGAGGACGTCGGGATTTTCGGGATCGATAGCGATGGAGTTGAAATACCAGGCGCGGCTGGTGAGGCGGGAATCGGAGCTGGTGAGCATCCAGGTGTCGCCGCCGTCGTCGGAGCGGTAGAGGCCAGAGTGACCTTTGCAGTCGATGGTTGCGTAGACGCGGCGGCCGTCGGCGCTGACGGCAATGCCGGTGCGGCCCCAGGTTGCGTCGGGGAGCCCGTGGCCGGAGATTTGCGTCCAGTGTCGCGCCGCCGTCAGTGGAACGATAGAGCGCGTTGCCTGCGCCTTCGAGCGGCGCGTAGGTGCTCCACGGCGGGCGGTGCGCGTTCCAGGTGGCTGGCGAAGAGAATCTGCGGCTGGCCGACGGCCATGGCGATGTCGGCGATGCCGACGTCGGGACCTTTATCGAGAATGCGCGTCCAGTGCTCGCCGCCGTCGGTGGATTTGTAGACGCCGCGCTCATCGTTGGGGCCGTAGGCGTGGCCGAGCGCGCCGACGTAGACGGTGCGCGGGTCGGAGGGATCGACGAGGATGCGGCTGATCTGGCGCGTGCCTTCGAGGCCGATGCTCTTCCAGGTTGCGCCGGCGTCGTCGCTGCGGTAGACGCCTGCGCCTGAGGCAAGGTCGGAGCGAATGTCGGACTCGCCAGTGCCGGCGTAGATGACGTTGTGATCGGAAGGCGCAACGGCGAGGGCTCCGATGGAGGCGACGGGCTCCTGATCGAAGATGGGCTGCCACACGGTGCCGGCGTCGGTGGTCTTCCACACGCCGCCGTCGACGCCGCCGAAGTAGTAAGTGGTTGCGCTGCCAGGTACGCCGCTGACGGCGACCACGCGGCCGGCGCGAAAAGGTCCGACGAGACGCCAGTGGAGGCCGCCGAATAGCTGTGGAGAGACGGTTTGGGCGGCGGCGAGGGGCGTCATACACAGAAGGTCTATGAGACACCACAGGAGCAAGGCAGGTGACAGCCTGGAGACAGGAGAGCTTTTCATCGGTGAATCGATTTTGCCGTTGCATGACCGTATACGCAAGGGCAGGGCGAAAACCAGCGCTGGCGTGAATCGGAAAAATGGGCAATGCTGGACAGATGATTCGAAGAGCTCTTCTCGGGTTGCTGTTCATCACCGGATGCGCGCTCCTGAATGCTCAGAATCCGGACGCGGCGCTCCGCGGCGAGGTCGAGGACGCCACGGGGGCGCGCGTAGCCGGCGCTCGGGTCGTCCTGCATGCCGCCGGTTCCTCGTTGAGCCGCGTCGCTACGACCGACAATCAGGGAGAATTCCGCATTGACGGCCTCCTTCCTGGCCTTTATCAGGTGGTGGTAAGCGCGAGGGGCTTTGCGCAGGCCACGACCAGCGTTGAGGCCGCAGTCACCAACGTCCGGGAAATCAAAGTCACATTGAATCCGCAGGGCGGGCAGGAGACCGTGAACGTGCAGGGGAGTCCTTCTTCGATCACCCAGGCAGCGGTGAACACCGCCAGCGCTGTCCACGGCGGCGTTGTCGGCAGTGAGGACCTCGAAACGCTTCCGCTACCGGCTCGCAGCTTCGCCAACATCGCCTATATTGTGCCCGGCACCGAGCCGGTAGAACCCTCCGATCCCACCAAGGCGCGGATCACTGCGGTTTCCACTGGCGGCAGTTCCGGACTGAACAACGAGCTTTCCGTCGATGGGGCGGACAACTCTGACGACTGGATCGGGGGCTTCCTGCAGAACTTCTCTCCCGACGGTATTCAGGAGTTCGCGGTGCGGACCTCGAACGAGGATGCCGACACCGGATGGACCACGGCTGGCTCAGTGGTTATCACCACGCGGCGCGGGACCAACGACTGGCACGGCGACGCTGCCTTCTACGAGCGCGCGGCGGCGCTGAACGCCCGCTTTCCTATTGAGAATCCGGCCGAGAGCTGCACGGACGGCACCTGCGTTGACAACCCCAAGCAGCCCTTCTCGCGCCAGAACTACGTCGGTACACTCGGGGGTCCTGTGGCCAGGAACAAGGTCTGGTTCTTCAGCTCGTTCGAGAACGTCCATGAGAACGCCAGCATCGCCTACAGCCCGGCCAGCATGGAGCAGTTCGATGCGCTGAGTCAGATCGCTTCTCAGGGGCTGATCCCTGGTGCACCATCGATCGCTGTGCCTGCCACCGTTCCCATCCCGTTCCGCGACTACCTCGGCTCCGTGCGTTTGGACTGGGCCCAGTCGGACAAGTCGCAGTGGTTCCTGCGCACTTCCGAAGACTCGTACCTTACGAGCAACGCGCTCGTCGAGCAGGGCACCCTTCCTTCCACCGGACTGCTGGCCCACAACAACTACTGGAATGCTGTCCTCAGCAACTCGTATGCGTTCAGCCCCACGTGGTTCGGCAACCTGGTACTGGGCGCCAGCCTGCTGCACCTTACCCAGACGCGCGACTCTGACCTGGGATTCGCACTCGCCTTTCCCTTCAGCTCCACGGCGCTGACGATATCCGGGTTCGAGACATTCGGCGACAATCAGTTTGCCACACCCATTACGCTCTTTCCCGACTTGCGCAATCAGGATAAATACCAGGCGCGTTACGACCTGAGCCACGCTGTCGGAGTCCACGCACTCCGATTCGGCGTCGACTTCATCCACGAGCCGGTGCTTGGAGGCGCCTTCGCTTCTACCGCCGAGCAGTTCATCCAGTATCCGTCGAACCCCGACTGCTATATCAACCCGCCCGGCGCGGATTGCGGGGGCATCACGTCGCCGCTGCCCTTCTACGATGTTGCCGCCAGCGCGCAATGCAACCCCGCACCCGACCCGAGTTCCGGCATCACCTGCACCTATACGCCGTCGAGCGACGGCAGCTTCTCGCAGAACGTGCAGCGGCTCGCGTTCTACGGGGAAGACTCGTGGCGCGTATCCCATCGCTTCACTCTCAACTATGGGCTGCGGTACCAGCGCAGCTTCGGACTCTTTGAAGGATCAGGCCGCACTCAGGTGCAAAACGCCGCGTACATCACTCTCGAGGCGCTCGAGATTCCGATCGTTCCCACGGTGCCGCACGACTACCACAAGCAGATCGCCCCGCGCCTCGGCTTGACGTGGTCGCCCGGCGACACCAGGAACACCGTCTTGCGCGCCGGCTTTGGGCTCTACTTCGATGACCTTGCGCAGAACGGATGGGCTACGGCGTTTCAGGGAATCAACAACACCAACGCCACTACGGGAAGCTGCGTGCTCAGTGGAGGCCCCGGCACCTACGCGCTCACCGGCGCGGGCTGCCTCCAGGGCGGCTCCGGCGCTACCGGCAACCTCATCGGCTCTCTCTATAAGACGCCCTACGCGATTCACATTACCGGTGGCGCCGAGCACGCCTTCAATCAGCGCTGGCTGGCCAGCGCCGACTATGTTCACGAGCAAGGCAACCACGGCTATCGCGCCTTCCCCTACAGCGGCGCCACCAACCTCGTGACCCCGCTCATCCCCACGTCGGACCCCGACTACGCCAGTGACCAGGCCAACGTCGTGCCTAATGTCAACGTCTTCCAATCCGACAACCGTTCCAGTTACAACGCCCTCATGCTCCACCTGCAGGGCAATATGCGCCGCTTCAGCCTGGTGGCGAACTATCAACTTTCGAAAGCGCAGACATGGGGCTGTTTGCTGGGCGAACTATTCGACTATGTCGACGGTGTCTGCACCCTCCAGAACGGGCCGCAGGCCGGCCAGCTCGATGCCTTCGGTCCGGGTGACTATGGTCCTTCCGGCGAAGACGTCCGACATCGCTTCGTGCTTGCCGGGACTCTGCATGTCAGTGGCGGCTTCGAAGTGAGCGGCCTCTCCCAGAACGAAAGCGCTCGCCCGATCACCATCACGAACGCCGACAACACCGGCCGCATCTGGGTGAACGGCGTCTACACCAGCCTCGACGAGTTCCGCGGGACGCCCTACCTGCAAACCGACCTCCGCGTTAGCCGCCCCTTCATGATCGGCGAGCGCTGGCAGATAGGCCCGTTCGTCGAGTTTTTCAATCTTTTCAACCGTAACAATCCGGGCGCCAACTATGCCGTCAACGTCGTCCAGCTGCCCGTTCCAGCGGCCCAGATGCAGCCCGACCAGAACGGCATCACCAACGTCACGCAGCTGTGTACGGTTGCCGACTGCAGCCAGACCGAACCCATTAGCAGTCTGAAGCAGCTCGAGAAACCAGAGGGCGCTCTGGGAGATTTCTTTGGTCCCGGCACAACGGTTGGCATTCCGTTCGCTGCCCAGCTCGGCATTCGGGCGACATTCTGATGAACAGTGCGGAGTATACGCAGGGACATCGATTTCTTTCCTGGCCGAAGGAGTTGGCAGGGCCTCATTTGGGGTTTGCGCCGTTACAATGACGGCTGACCGAAAAGCCGCAACTGTGAGCGGCGCAAAAGGAATAACACGTCATGAGAAAGACCTTCGCCCTCCTGCTAACCGTCGCTTCGCTGAATTTGCTGGCTCCCCTGCTGACCGCGCAAACTGCCCTGACTATGCCGGACATGCACTGGCGCATGATTGGCCCGTTCCGGGGTGGGCGGACGCGGGCAGTGGCCGGCGTTCCTGACCAGCCGAATGTTTTTTATATCGGCCAGGTGGACGGCGGGGTGTGGAAGTCGACCGATTACGGGCGGACATGGAATCCGATTTTTGACGGCCAGGACACGCAGTCGATTGGGGCGATTGCCGTTGCGCCTTCCAACGACAACGTTATTTATGTTGCCAGCGGCGAAGGTTTGCATCGGCCTGACCTTTCCGTGGGCGACGGCATTTATCGCTCCGACGATGCGGGAAAGACGTGGATGCACTTCGGGCTTAGGAATGGGGAGCAGATTCCGGCCATCGCAGTCGATCCTGCGAACCCGAATCGGTTGTTTGCGGCGGTGCTCGGCCATCCTTACGGGCCGAATGACGAGCGCGGCATTTACCGGTCCGAAGACGGCGGCAAGATGTGGAAGCAGGTGCTGTTCAAGGGCAATCGCATTGGCGGATCGGATGTGGTCATTGATCCGAAGAACCCCCGCATCGTGTATGCCTCGCTGTGGGAGGAGACGCTGGGACCGTGGGAGGACGGGAACAACTATGCGGGAACGGGTGGTGGCTTATTCAAGTCAGTGGATGGCGGCACGACGTGGAAACAGCTGACGCAGGGGCTGCCGGACAACCTGGTGCAGATCAACGTGGCGATTGCTGCAAGCCAGCCGCAGCGGCTCTACGCGACGCTGGCCACAAAAGCCGAGGGTGGATACGCATCGGGGAAGGGGCTGGGCGTTTATCGTTCGGACGACGGTGGCGCAAGCTGGCAGAAGATCACCGACGATCCGCGGCCGGCGATGAAGATTGGCGGCGGCGACTTGTCGGTTCCGGTTGTGGATCCGAAGAATCCCGACGTGGTGTATGTAACCAGCATTGTTACTTGTCGATCGACAGACGGGGGAAAGACATGGATCAGCTTGCGGGGAGCGCCGGGGGGCGACGATTACCAGAACATGTGGATCAATCCGAAGAATCCGCAGATTCTGGCGCTGGTGAGCGATCAGGGTGCGGTGATCAGCGTGAACGGTGGGGAAAGCTGGGGTTCCTGGTATAACCAGCCCACGGCGCAGCTGTATCACGTCGCGGCGACGAATACATTTCCCTACATGGTGTGCGCGGGGCAGCAGGAGAGTGGATCGGTCTGCATTTCGTCGCGCGGCAACGACGGCGACATTACGTATCGCGAATGGCACCCGGTGGGCATTATCGAATACGGATACGCCGCACCTGATCCACTGCATCCGGAGATCATCTATGGCGCGGGGCGAACGGAGGTATCGCGCTACAACAGCATCACGGGTGAAGTGCAGAATGTGACGCCCCTGCCGATGCGCAAACGGAATTTCCGCGGCGACCGGACCGAGCCGATTCTGTTTTCGCCGGTGGACCCGCAAACGATGTACTACGCGTCGAACCATCTGTTCAAGACGACCGACTACGGGCACACCTGGCAGAGCATCAGTCCGGATCTGAGCCAGGAGAAAACCGGCCAGCCGGAGTCGCTGCCCACGCTGACGCCTGAGCAGCAGGCGCAGCGGCGCGGCGTGATCTATTCCGTAGCTGCTTCGTACAAGACAACGCAAACAATTTGGGCGGGGACGGATGATGGGCTGGTGTGGATTACGCGGGACGGCGGTGCGAACTGGACGAACATTACGCCGGCCGGAGTGACACCGTGGAGCAAGATAGCGCAGATCGACGCGTCGCGTTTCGACGATGACACGGCGTACGTGGCGGTGAACCGGATGCGCATCGACGATCTGCACCCGTATGCATTTCGTACGCACGACGGCGGCAAGACCTGGCAATCGATCAGCGCGGGACTGCCCGATGATGCTCCGGTGGATGCGGTACGCGCGGATCCGGTGCAGCCTGGACTGCTGTACGCGGCGACGGAGCAGGCGGTGTGGACTTCGTTCGATGATGGGGCCCACTGGCGTGCGATCCAGTACAACCTGCCGCATTCGTCGATGCGCGATCTGCTGGTGAAGGATGACGATCTGATCGTCGCGACGCACGGGCGGTCGTTCTGGATTCTGGACGATGTGACGCCGCTGCGCGTGCTGGCAGCGCAGGCCAGCGATCATCTGCCGATACTGTTTCCTCCGGCCGCGGCCTGGCGCGTTCGCAGCACGGAGTACACCGACACTCCGCTGCCACCGGATGAACCTGCCGGGCAGAATCCGCCCAATGGGGCGATCATCGACTACCAATTGCCTGCGAACGCGCAGGAAGTGACGCTGGAGATCCTGGAGGGTGATGGCAAGGTGCTGCGGCGGTATTCGAGCAAGGATCCGGGAACGCCGACCCCGGAACAGTTGCGGACGGACCTGATTCCACCTTATTGGCCGCAGATGCACGGACCAATGCCGGTGACGGCGGGGATGCATCGCTGGGTATGGGATCTGCGTTCGACGACCCCGACGGCGACGCATTACGAGTATCCGATTTCGGCGGTGCCGTATCGGACGCCGCTGGAGCCGCAGGGACCGCTGGTGGTGGCGGGCTCGTACATGGTGCGGCTGACAGTGGATGGGCATAGTGAGTCGGAGCGGCTGACGGTGAAGATGGATCCGCGCATCCACACGGCGCCGGCGGAAATGGAGGCGCTGCACACCGCGCAGATGACGATGGCGGATGCTCTGGATGCGGTGGCCAAGGCGGATCTGGCGGCGCATGCGGTCGCCGAGCAGATTGTTGCACCGCAGAATGCGCCGCTCTCGTCGCAGCTGGCGCCGTACAGCGATGCCCTGAAATCCTTGCTGCAGGGAAATGAGCACAGCAACGACCCGAACGCGAAGCATGTGCCAGGGATCGACGATGTGAATGGCGAGGCGGCGCAATTGTATGGTGAGTTGCAGCAGGCCGACGGCGTGCCGACGGAAGCGCTGATGGCGGCAGCAACGCATGTGGAGGGTGAAGCAAAGGAAGTGGTGCCGGGGTGGGAGGATTTTCGCGAGAACAAGCTTCCGGAGCTGAACAAGGTGCTGGAAAGCGCTCATCACGCTCGGATTGATTTGAATAAGCCACCGGAGAACATGCCCGAAGAGGGGGACGAAGACTAGGTGGGGATTGGGTGTGATCTACTGATGGCTCGCGTGCCTGGCGAGGCGAACGGCCCTTCAAGATGGATGTACTGAATCTCGGCGAACCCGATCTGCGCAAACGGTGGACGCGCGTCATGCCGGCGGTGTTCGTAACGTACAGCCTTGCGTATCTGGATCGGGCCAACTATGGGTTCGGCGCGGCGGCGGGGCTGGCGCAGTCGCTGCACATCAATGGATACCAGTCATCGCTGCTGGGCGCGCTGTTTTTCTTTGGATACTGTCTGCCCCAAATACCGGGGGTGATCCTGGTCCAGCGGTACAGCGTACGCTGGTTGATTTTTGGGGCGCTGGTGGCGTGGGGCGCATTCGCCGCGCTGACCGGAGTGGTGCGGAGCTTCTGGCTGCTGGCTCTGGACCGGACACTGCTCGGCGTTGCGGAGAGCTTCGTTTTTCCGGCGTTGCTGATCCTGCTGACGCGATGGTTTACCCGGGCCGAACGGTCGCGCGCGAATTCTCTGATGATTCTGGCAAATCCCGTGACGGTACTTTGGATGTCGGCGTTGACGGGATTTTTAATTCATGCGTGGGGATGGCAGGTGGCGTTCATTATTGAGGGGGTGGCCGCGGTAGCGTGGGGCATCTTCTGGCTCGCGCTGATGCGCGATCGTCCCGCGGATGCGACGTGGCTGGCGCCGGTGACGCGCACACAGCTGGAGGCCGCACTCGACCACGAACAGCAGCATCTGCCGCAGATGGCGAATTTCTGGATCGCCTATCGCCAGAAGAATGTTCTGCGGCTTTCCGCCAACTATTTCTTCTGGAGCGTGGGCATCTACGGGTTTGTGCTGTGGCTTCCGGTGGTGATTCGCAATTCGACCCGGGAGGGGATGGGAATCACGGGGTTGATCGCGGCAGTGCCCTATTTGGTAGCTATTGGTGTGATGATCGCGATATCGCACTTTTCCGATCGCCGGGGACAACGGCGAAAATACGTGTGGCCGCTGCTGATCATTGGCGGCGTCGCGCTGGCGGGGTCCTACCTGAGCGTGGACCGGTCGTTTGTGGTGGCGTATGCGTGCCTGATTGTTGCCGCCAGTTGCATGTATGCGCCCTACGGACCATTTTGGGCGATGGTGCCGGAGCTGCTTCCGCGCAATGTGGTCGGGGAGACGATGGCGCTCATCAACTGCGTTGGCGCCCTGGGCGGCTTCTTTGGGACTTATCTGGTGGGCGTACTGCAGACGTTCACGGGCAGCGCCGCGGCGGGGTTTCTGCTGATGGCGGTCTCGCTGATTGTGGCAGGATTGCTGCTGCTGGGGATGAAACCTCTGCCACAGGAAAGCCCAATGGTTGCTGTTCCGCTGCCGGCCGAATAGGTGGAGTAACTGGCGGTTCTGGGTCGACGCTGCTCGATGTTCTTGTGGACTTCGATAATCTGCCAGGTGAGAGACAGAGTTTCGGATGATGAGTTCAATTTCGGTCAGCGACGTCCTCGAATCGAAGGAGCTGGATCTGAGCGGCGTGGTGACGCATGCGCGGGGACCAGCCGGCGTGTTGCTTCTGACTCCGGAGATGTTGCTGAGCCAGCCCTCGGGAAATCTGTTTGGGCTGACCATGAATGCCGGCATGGGATGGGATCCGGCACGGATGGGTGGGCCAGAGGTTCTGATTCTGAGCACACACGGCGGACTGCGAGCGCCCGATGGGACGCCGATAGCGCTGGGATTTCACACAGGACACTGGGAGGTCGGGCTACTGGTGGCAGAGGCCGCGCGCGAACTGAAGGCACTGAATGCGGTGCCGTTCGCGGGGGCGTGCACCGATCCATGCGATGGAAGAACGCAGGGAACCACGGGGATGCTGGATTCGTTGCCGTACAGGAACGACGCGGCGATGGTGCTGCGACGCCTGATGCGTTCTTTGCCTACGCGCGCGGGCGTTCTGGGCGTGGCCACTTGCGACAAAGGATTGCCGGCGATGATGATGGCGCTTGCGTCCTCGGGCGCGCTGCCTTCTGTGCTGATCCCGGGCGGCGTGACCTTGCTGCCGGAGAACGGCGAGGACGCGGGGAAGATTCAAACGATCGGCGCGCGTTTTGCGCAGGGGCAGATCACGCTGGATTATGCCGCGGACGTTGGATGCCGAGCTTGCGCCACGCCTGGCGGCGGATGCCAGTTCCTGGGAACAGCGGCGACTTCGCAGGTGATTGCTGAGGCTTTGGGCCTGGCTCTTCCGCACACGGCTCTTGCGCCCTCAGGACAGCAGGTATGGCTGGATGCCGCGAAGCGATCGGCCGCGGGGCTTTTGCGGCTGCGGCAATTGGGGCGTGGAACGAGAGACATCCTGACCGACGAGGCTTTTGAAAATGCGATGGTGGCGCACGCGGCGTTTGGCGGTTCGACGAATTTGCTGCTGCATTTGCCGGCGATTGCGCATGCCGCCGGGCGCAGGCGGCCCACGGTGGCGGACTGGGTCCGAGTGAACCGGGGAGTGCCGCGGCTGGTGGATGCGTTACCCAACGGACCGAGGAACTTCGCGACGGTGCAGGTGTTTCTTGCCGGGGGCGTTCCAGAGGTGATGCTGCACCTGCGCACGGCAGGGCTACTCCACACGAAGGCGATGACCGCTGCGGGGGTAACGCTGGGCGAGTGCCTGGATTGGTGGGAGCAGAGTGAGCGGCGGCGAGTTCTGAAGCAAACACTGCGTGAGCGGGATGGGATTGACGCCGATGACGTCATCTTTTCGCCAGATCGCGCGCGGGCTGGTGGACTGACGTCGACGGTTTGTTTTCCGCAGGGGAATCTGACGCCGGATGGGTCCGTGGTGAAGAGCACGGCAATTGATCCGAGCCTGATCGGGGAGGATGGAGTCTTCGTCCATTGCGGACCGGCGCGCGTGTTTACGCTGGAGAGCGACGCCATCGACGCCATCCGGGAGGGCCGGATTACCCCAGGCGACGTGATGGTGCTGATCTGCTCAGGGCCAAAGGGTGCGGGGATGCAGGAGATTTACCAGATCACGGCGGCGCTGAAGGCATTGCCCCACTGCCGGCAGGTTGCGCTCTTAACGGATGGACGCTTCAGTGGAGTTTCGACCGGGCCGTGCATCGGGCACATTTCGCCAGAGGCGTTGGCCGCGGGGCCGATTGGAAAGATCCGCGATGGAGACGTGATTGAAATTCGTATCGACCGCGGAAAGCTGAGCGGGAGCGTAGATCTGGTGGGTGAGGGCGGACATGTTTTCGGGTCGGAAGAGGGCGCTCGGCGGCTTGGCTCCCGCGCTTTGCGGACGGATTTGCGTCCCCATCCTGCGCTGCCGGAGGATACGCGCCTGTGGGCTTCGATGGTCGAAGCGAGCGGGGGCATCTGGGGCGGGTGCATTTACGATGTCGATGCGATTACTGAGCGACTGACGGGTAAGGCGTCGCCGCGTTCCACAAAAAACAGTGCACTGAAGGAGACATCGTGATCCTGTACCGAACGACAAGCGGTCTGGTGGTCGAACACGAAGGGAAGGCTTACGCTCTCAAAGAGCGATCTGTTGATGAATTGATCGTCCAATCCAATCTGCATTCCTTTCTCGCGGGCGCGATGAAGGGCGCGGCGGCGACCCTTGATGAAGCGAAGCTGCTGGCGCCGATTGGCAGCCAGGAAGTGTGGGCTGCGGGCGTGACGTATCTGCGAAGCCGTGCCGCCCGTATGGCCGAATCGAAAGACGCAGGTGGCGGAGACTTTTACGATCGTGTTTATTCGGCAGAGAGGCCGGAGCTGTTCTTCAAATCGCTTCCACACAAGGTGGTAGGGCCGAACTCGGCGGTTGGACTGCGGAGCGATGCCACCTGGTCGGTGCCCGAGCCGGAGCTGGCGCTGCTGATCAATCCCGAATGCAGGATCGTGGGCTACACGATCGGGAACGACATGAGCTCGCGCGACATCGAAGGCCAGAACCCACTGTATTTGCCGCAGGCCAAGGTCTACAAGCCGAAGCTGTGCGCTGGGGCCGGGGATTCTGATTACCGAGCAGGCGCTCGGTTCCGGAGACACGAATTTCCATCGAGATTGTCCGCGGATCGGCACCCGCATTCAGGGGTGAAACGACGCTGGCGCAGATGAAGCGCCGGCCGCAGGAACTGGCCGAGTATCTTTATCGCGACCAGACCTTCCCGTTCGGTTGCTTTCTGCTGACGGGCACAGGCATCGTGCCGCCGGATTCCTTTACTCTGGAGAGAGGCGATACGGTCCGCATCGGCATCGACGGAATCGGAATGCTGGTGAATCCTGTCGAGTGATCGGAGCGCAGAGTGCTGGAGGAGACGATGCAAACGGCAGTGCAGGTTGCGAAGGTATGGATTGGCGGGAAGTGGCGCGAGGCAGATGCCGCCTCAGTGTTTCAGACCGAGAATCCCTCGACGGGGAAAAAGATCGACCGCGATTTTCCGGTGAGTCGCTGGAGCGACTGCGATGCTGCGCTGGATGCCGCGGTCGAAGCTGCGCACGTTCTCGAACAGCTAAGTGCTGAAAAAATTGCTGGGTTTCTTGAAGCCTACGCTGCGGGCATTGATTCGGCGAAGGAGGCAATTGTCGCGGCCGCGCACGAAGAGACCGGACTGAGCGTTTCGCCGCGTCTGAGGGATGGGGAGTTGCCGCGCACTGCGGATCAATTGCGCCAGGCGGCGACGGCTGCACGGCAACAAACGTGGCGGCACGCGACGATCGACCGGCAGCGCAACATCCGGTCGTGCTGCGGGCCTATCGGACCGGTTGTGATTTTCGATCCCAATAATTTTCCGTTGGCATTCAACTCGGTGAGCGGCGGAGATTTTGCTTCCGCTATCGTCGCGGGTAATCCGGTGATTGCCAAGGCTCATCCTCTGCATCCATACACTACGGCGCTGCTGGCGGAACAGGCAGAGCGGGCACTGGCCAGTTCCGGTTTGCCTCCGGCGACGGTGCAGATGGTGTTCCATGTTGAACCTGAAACGGGATTGCGGCTGGTGAGCGATCCGCGCGTCGGGGCGATCAGTTTTACCGGAAGCCGGGAAGCGGGGCTTCGACTGAAGGCGGCTGCGGATGCAGCGGGGAAGCCGATTTATCTGGAAATGTCGAGCCTGAATCCTGTGGTTTTTCTGCCCCAGGGGCTGAAGGAAAACACCAGCAAGTGGGCCGGGGAACTGGTAGACAGTTGCACGGCTAGTTCCGGGCAGCAGTGCACGCGGCCGAATCTTGTTTTCCTGACAAAGGGGGAGGCGGTTGAGCCATTTCTCACCGAGGTGGGACAGAAATTTAAGGAACGTGAGCCGCATGCGATGTTGTCTGGCGCGGTGCGGGAAAGATTCCATCAATCGATTGAAGGCTTGCGCAAGGCGGGCGCCGAGCTTGTTGTCGGAGGCGAGAATCTGCCTGGTCCGGGCTATCGCCACGCCAATACGCTGCTGCGGATCAACGGCGATGCCTTCCTTTCCTCTCCGGAACACTTTCTGCAGGAAGCTTTCGGCAACGAGACAATGGCCGTAGTTGTGGATAACGAGCAGGAGTTGCTCAGTGTTCTGGAGCATCTGGAGGGCAACCTGACGGCGAGCGTTTACTCGTCGACTTCCGGCGGCGACGATGCGTTGTACGGCCGGGTCGCGCCTCTTCTGCGGCGCAGGTCGGGCCGATTCCTGAACGACAAGATGCCGACAGGAGTCGCGGTGAGCGCCGCGATGAATCACGGCGGACCTTATCCTGCGACCGGGCACCCGGGATTCACGGCGGTGGGCATGCCTACGTCGATCACCCGTTTCGCGACGCTGCAGTGTTACGACAATGTTCGTGAGGAGCGTTTGCCCGCAGTTCTGCGTGGGGAGTGAGCGGCCCTCGACTCAAATCTCTTCGTGATTGTTGTTGCGCAGTTCGCGAGCGAGGTCCTGCTTCGAGGTAAATTGCCGCACCAGCAGCGGCATGACAAAGAGAATGGCGAAGACGGTCGTGATCATTCCGCCGACGACTACGCGCGCCAGGGGCTGCTGGGCCTGCGCTCCGATGCTGGTGGCGACGGCGGCGGGCAGGAGGCCGATGCCGGCGGCCATGCAGGCCATCACGACGGGACGCATCTCATCGAGGCAGCCTTTTTCGAGCCCGCGCTCGAGGCCTTCCTCGCGCTGAGCGCGCCGGATGCCAGAGAGAAAGACCACTGCTCCCAGCGTGGCGACACCCGTGAGTGATGTGAATCCGACGGCCGCAGAGATACTGAACGCGGTGCGGGTAAGGAAGAGAGACAGGATGCCACCGATTGCCGCGAAAGGCAGTGTGGCAATCACGATAAATGCGTCGCGCCAGGTGCGGAACTGAATGTAGAGCAACACCATGATGACGGCGAGGCTTACAGGAATGATGAGCGCCAGGCGGCGTTGCTCCTTTTTGAGGCTGTCAAACTCGCCAGCCCAGGTGTATTCGTAACCGTTGGGGAGCTTGACTTCGTCGGCCATGCGAGACTGCAGATCCTGGATGGCGCTGGCCAGGTCGCGGCCCCGAACGCTGAACTTGATGGGAATGTAACGGCGGCCGCCTTCGTGGTAGATCATGAACGCGCCGTTGCGGATGGTGACGTTGGCCACCATGCCCAGCTGCACCTGATTTCCGTCGGGGGTGGGCAGCAGGATGCGCGAGATCTGATCGGGCGTGCTGCGGAATTCCGGCGAATAGCGAACGGCGAAGTCGAAGCGGCGGTCGTTGTCGATGATCTGGGTGACCGGCGCGCCACCGACGGCAGCCTGGACAACGTTGTTGATGTCCTGGGGCTGCAGGCCATAGCGCGCGGCTTTGAGCCGGTCGATGGAAACCAGGAGGCTGGGCTGTCCTGTGACGTCGAAAACGCCGACGTCGGTGATGCCAGGAACCTTCTGCATGATGCCCGAGATCTGAGTGGCGATCCTGGTCAGCTCATCGAAGTCATTGCCGAAAAGCTTGAGTGAGTTCTCGCCTTTAACGCCGGACATGGCTTCTTCGACATTATCCTGAATGTTCTGCGAGAAGTTGAAGTCGACGCCGGGATATTGTTCGAAGCTGTGACTGATGGCCGCGATCAGATCGTCTTTCTTGCCATGAAACTGCGGCCGCCATTTCCCGACGGGCTTCAGGTCCGCGAGGAATTCAATATTGTTGAATGTGCTCACATCCGTGCCGTCATCGGGCCGGCCCATCTGCGATACGACCTGAGTAATTTCAGGATAAGCACGCAGTGTGGCACGAATATCGTCCGCCATCTTCTCCGAGGCCTGAAAGGAGATGTCCTGCTGCATATCGGCGCGGATCCAGAGGTTGCCTTCTTCGAGCGCGGGCATGAACTCTCCGCCAACAAAATGGAAAAGAACCACTGCACATCCGAGCGCCAGCAGCGCGACGACCCAGGTGAGACCGCCGAAGCGCAGGGCTCGCTGGAGGCCTTTGTCGTAATGACGATGAAAGAACCCGCTCAGCCAGGTTTCTTTTGCTTCGCCCTTGACGTTGCTGGGAACCGCGAGGGACGCGAGCACCGGTGCAAAGATGAGTGCAAAGATCAAGGCGCCGGTCAGCGCAAAGCCATAGGTCACGGACATCGGTGCGAAGATTTTGCCGGGGACGCCCTGCATGGTGAACAGGGGAATGAACGCGACAAGAATGATCAATGTTGCGAACAGCACCGGCGTTGCTGAGTCCGCGACGCCGGCGAGGATCAGGTCGAAGATTTCTTCGCCTTCGATACGCCGGGAGACTTTGCGGTAGACGCTTTCGAGAACGACGATCGAAGCGTCGACCAGAATTCCAAAATCGATGGCACCGATGGAAATCAGGTTGGCGGACTGATTGGTGAGAACCATCAGACTGAATGCGAACAGCACAGCGAACGGAATCGTGATGGCGGCAATGAGCGTAATGCGCCAGTCACCGAGCATGCTGAGCAGCACCAGCGTCACGAGGGTGAGACCCAGGATAACGACGTGACGCACGGTGGTGGTGGTGATGCGGATGAGGTTGGTGCGATCGTAAATGGTGCTGATGTGCATGCCGTGGGGCAGCAGGTTGCCATGGTTCAGCCGGTCGATTTTCTCGTGGAGGGCGGCAAGCGCGGGCAAAGACTTTGCGCCCTTCTGGAGGAGCACGATGGCTTCGACGATGTCGGGGTTGTCGACATGGTTGAAGTCGCTGCGGCCGACCTTGCCCAGCCGCGGCTGATGGCCCTCCTGCACCGTGGATACGTCGCGAAGCAGGACCGGCACGCCGTTGTGCTCGGCGACGACGATGTTGCGCATGTCATCCAGCGAGTGCAGCAAGCCGATGCCGCGCACGTTGACGCTCTGGCTGCCGATGGTCAGGTAGTTGCCACCGGCGTTGGCATTGCTGTTGGTGACAGCGTTGACGACTTGCGTCATGGTGACGCCGTAGGTCAACAGCTTGCCGGGATCGACTTCAGCCTGGTACTGGCGGGTTGTTCCACCGAAGGTGGCGACATCGATGATCCCGGGGACCTGCTTGATCTCACGAACCAGCAACCAGTCCTGAGTTGCCTTGAGCTCGTTGAGCGAATAATCCGGGCCGGTCAGCTGATATCGATAAATCTCACCTACCGGCGATTCCGGCGAAAGCTGCGGCTGAAGATTATTGGGCAGCGTGACCTGTTGCAGGCGATTCAGCGCTTCCTGGCGATCGGTGAAGTAATCGCTGCTGAACGTGAAATACATTTTCACATCGCTCAGTCCGAAGATGCTGATAGAGCGGATCTGATCCAGCTCCGGAGTTCCGTAAAGTCCGGTTTCCAGCGGGATGGTGACCTGCTGCTCCATCTCTTCCGCCGACCAGGAAGGATACTGGGTGATGAACTCAACCATCGGCGGCGAAGGATCGGGATAGGCTTCGATGTCCAGCTGGAGGAATGCGTATGCGCCGATACCGAGCATCGCAAGGAAGACGATGAGCACAACATTGCGGTAGCGGAGAAGAACGCGGATCAGGGCCTGCATGTTTACTGGGCCTCTTGTGCGCGCAGAAGTTCGGCCCCGGTTGTAACGATCCGGTCGCCTTCCTGCAGGCCCTGCAGGATTTCGTCGCTGTCGGTGTGGGTTTCGCCCAGGGTTACGTCGCGACGGTCATACTTGCCCGGAGCGGTCTGGACGAAGACGAAGGTTTCGCGGCCGTTCTGAATGACGGCGGTAGAGGGAACAACAATCACGTTGCGCGGTCTGCCCGCGACCGCCATGGTGGCGTACATCTGCGGCTTGAGGCGGTGGCCTGGATTCGGAAGCACCACTCGCACCTTCAGCGTGAGCGATACGGGATCGACGGAATCGGAAATATTGTCGATGGCGCCATGGAGCACGAGGCCGGGATAGCCATTGACGGTTATATCGGTTCGCTGGCCCACCTGGACGGAGCCCTGATCGCGAGGGTAAAGATCGCCGACAACCCAGATGGAGTCGATGTTCGCGATGGTGGCGATGGCGGTGGCATTGTCGAGCGAGCGCTGCAGTTCTCCGGGGCCGGTTTCAACGTCGAGCACGACCCCCGAGATGGGCGCGGTGATGGGAACAACGTCGGAGGTATCATTCTCACTGAAGCCGAGCAAATGAAGCGCCTGGCGGGCGCGCTCCAGCTCAGCGTGGTCGGAATCGTCCAGCGCCTTCAGGTCGTCGTAATCGCGCTGGGCCATGACATCGTGCTGCAGCAGCTCTTTGGCGCGGTTGAGCTGAAGATCGGCGCGAGCTGCCTCGATCTTCGCTTTCTCGAAAGTCGGACCGTGCCTGGGCGGCGTCACTGCTCTGCAAGGTGCCGATTTTTTCTCCTTTGTGTACCTCCTGACCGGGAAGGATGCTGAGCGAGAGCACGCGGCCGCTGATCAGAGGATAGATGTGCACCATCTCGGTGGGATTGGCCATAATGCGTGCCGGCAAAACCAGCTGGCTTGCGACCGGCTGCGCGTGCACAGTGACGGTTTCGACCACCTGCTCCCTGGGAGTAGTGGTTTGCGGCGGAGCTTCGTCGCGACGACACGCCGTCGCGGAAAGCAAGAAGAGGGTGGCCACCGGCGGGCAGAAGAGAAGTTGCCATTTCATGGGGCGATCTCCGTGGCAGCGGCGAAGCTGAGCTGGTGGATGCTGAGCCAGACCTGCTGATTGGCAGTGAGCGCGTCAAGATTGACCTGACGGAAGTCGCGCAGCGCATCGAGGTAGTCCAGCAGCGTGGAGCCGCCGTGGCGATAGCTGAATTCGAGATTGTCGCGGACACGGCGCGCTTCGTCGGTGTAGTGGCTGTTGTAGCGCCTGGCGACATCGAAAGCCACATCGTAGGCTGCCCACGCCTGATCGACATCGTTGAGCACCTGGTTGCGTGCGGCGATTTCACCGAATCGCGCTGACTGAGCCTCGAGGCGAGTGCGCTCCTTCTCTCCCTGGTTGCGATCGAAGATTCGGAGCGGGATCGAAACCTGGAATCCGGCCGTATTGTAGGTTGCGCTGCGCTCGTATTCTCCGCCGATGGTGGGATCGGTTGTGCCCAGAGCGTCGGCGAGTTTCACATTTGCATCGGCAAGAGTTACAGATTGTCGAGCGGCCAGGTAATCGGGACGTGCGGCAAGCGCTTCCTGTTCGATCTGCGACAGCGTGGTGTTGAACTGTGGAGGCTGAATATCGCCGGTTACGTCAAACCCCTGGTCAGGCTTTTCGATTCCCATGAGTAACTGCAGTGAATCACTGGCCTGGGTAAGGTCCAGCTTCGCGTTGTCTGAGTCTGACTCGAATTCGGCGAGCTGCAGGTCGATGCGCTCAAAATCGGTGCGGCTGATGTCGCCGGTGTCGAGGCGCACTTTGCTGAGGTCGACGGTTTTTCGGTAACTGTCCAGGTTATCCTGTGCGATGTGCAGCGCCTCCTTCGCGACCAGCATATTCGTGAAGGCGTTCTTGATCTGAAGCACCGTCTGGCGAACCTGATCGTTGTACTGGCTGCGCGTAACGTCCGTTGTCGAGCGTGCCGCGTCCAGCCGCCAACGACGTTTTTGCCCACGCTCGAACAGCCGCGTCAGGTTGGCGGAATACGAATATGGGCTGGCCGGATTGCTGGCGGAGAGCGTGATATCTGTTCCAGACACGGTAAAGGTCGGGTTCTGACGTAATCCAGCTGTAATTTCTGCGGCTTTCGTGGCTTCAACATGCTGCTCGGTAGAGAGGAGCGAAGGATTTTTGGCGCGCGCTACGTCGAGCACCTGCGCAAGGGTGAGAGGCGCCGCCGTGGGTGGCGGCGGTGTTCCCTGCGCCCGTGCCAGGACGGACCCCAGACAGATAACCAGCACCAATCCGGGTCCAAAAATCCGGAGCTTCATGAGGAATTCCAAGGATCGTCTGTCGACGATCGGCTGTACAAAGGAAGAAAACAAATAAATCAGGCGAACGGCCCCAGAAGGGGAGGAGGGCGGTTCGCGCGGGCGAGAGACCTATCCTCAACTCGCGAGGAAATCAGCTGGTCTGGACGTACCGACCCAACGACCAAAGTGCGGGCGACTGCCGGGGCAGCGACCAACAGCGCCAAAGCCAGGGGCAGGCTATGCAAGTCCGGGCCCGCGGATGGAGCAACCTCGACGCGCCTTGAGGAATGCTCGGACTCGGCAGGATTGGTGTTGGCCTGCAAGTCATCGGTGAGCGAAATGACCGGGAGGAGAATGACCACCAGGAGGGCCAGCGCGGTGAGCTGCAAACCAACCGAAGGAAGCGCGGAATTTTTTTTTGGGCGTGCGCTGGCCAGCCATGCCCCAAAAAGCACAGCGGCGACGGCAACCCACAAGAGATTGAAGAAGGTTTCCACGATTCGGGGTTGATTATATCGAAACTAGACGAGTCAATCAGGGGACAGGACGCCCCTCGCCTTCCTGCAGGACCCAGAATTGTCGGGCGTCTTCACGGCCCCTTAATGCTTGTCGCAATCGGCCGGTTGGGTCGGTTTCTCCATCGTCGGCCAGCGCGAAGGTTCCGAAGTGAATGGCGACTGCAGTGCCCGTGCCGAGAATGGATCGGGCCAGGACGGCCTCTTCGGGCGTCATGTGAATGGGGCCCATGAACCACTCGGGGTCATAGGCGCCGATGGGCAGGAGCGCCAGACGAATGGCTGGAAATCGATCGTGGATGGCAGTGAAAACGTCACAGAATCCAGTATCGCCGGCAAAATAGACGCTTCCACTCGTGGCTTCGACAATCCATCCGCACCACAGCGTGCGATTGCGATCCCACGGCCACCGCGCGGCGAAGTGCTGTGCGGGAATGCAGTGGATTTGCATTTGGCGCCAGGATTGGACCTGCCACCAATCCAGTTCATGAACTTTACGGAATCCAATGCGGCGCAGGGGCTTCTCGAGACCAAGAGGGCAAAAGACGACGGGCTGATGTTCGACGGCGAGCCGCTTCAGAGTGGGTGCGTCGAAATGGTCATAGTGATTGTGGCTAATCAGAAGGAGGTGGATGGGCGGCAGATCTTCGAAGCGAAGGCCCGGAGCGCGATGCCGTTTGGGCCCCGTGAAGCTCACGGGGCTGACGCGCTCGGACCAGACCGGATCCGTCAGAATATTGACGCCCTCGGTCTGAATCAGCACCGTCGAATGGTTCACCCAGGTGACGCGAAGCGCGTGGCCATCCACCTGAGCGGGTGGGCGGGGTCCGGGAGTGGAGGGTATCCAGTTCCGCCACGGGCCTGGCTTCCGATTCTTCATCCATCGCAGTGCTGCACGGAAATCGTGATCAGGAGCACCAGGGTTGAAGAACTTTCCATCGCGAAAATGTTCGACGGCTGGAGAGCTTCTGGTCGACTCGGCCGGCGTGTCCGCGATTCCTGACATATGCAATTAATGATGCTGGATGAGAGAGAAGGGCGCAATTCTGCGAGCCATTCATCTCTGGTGTCAGCCGAACGACCCGTTCAGACATGGAGGAATATTTGCTTCGGGTTGCATGGAGCGAGGCAGGCCCGAATCTGTGCGCTATAGTGTTGCAATCTGACAATCGGCTTGTTTCCCCGCACTCTGATTTGCAGTTGTGAGGAACCATCATGCGCCTGCCCATCGCTGCAATCTGCCTGTGCGTTTTTACCGCTCACGCTGTGGATGCGGGACGACCGTTGCGTGGATACACACCTGAGGACTCGGCCATCGAGATCGGCTGGGAGCAGAAATTCCGCGAACTGCCCGACCGCGATCACATTCGCGAAAACATGCGCCGGCTCTCGGCACGCCCCCATCACGTGGGATCGCCCTACGACAAAGACAACGCAGAATGGCTGCTGGCGCAGTTGAAATCGTACGGGTTAGAGGCACAAATTGAGACGTTTACAGCCCTCTTTCCAACGCCTAAATCGCGCAAGCTGGAATTGCTGGGGCCCGCACCTTTCACGGCGAAACTGCAGGAGCCGGCGATCGCGATCGACCCCACTTCGAACCAGACCAGCGAACAGCTGCCTACCTACAACGCCTATTCACGCGACGGTGACGTCACCGGACCCCTGGTTTATGTGAACTATGGTCGCCCGGAAGATTACGAAGTCCTGGATCGAATGGGAATTTCGGTGAAAGGCGCGATCGTCATCGCCCGGTACGGCGCCAGCTGGCGCGGCATCAAGCCCAAGGTTGCTGCCGAGCATGGGGCAATCGGCTGCATTATCTATTCCGATCCGCGCGACGACGGGTTCTACCGCGGCGACCCTTACCCTGAAGGTCCCATGCGTCCTGCTGAAGGCGCGCAGCGTGGCAGCGTCATGGATATGCCCGTTTATCCGGGCGATCCGCAAACCCCGGGGGTGGGCGCGGTAGAAGGCGTGAAACTCATCCCGCTCGATCAGGTCCAGACCATCACCAGGATTCCTGTGTTGCCGATCTCGTGGGCCGACGCGACGCCATTTCTCAAAGCCCTGGGGGGCGAGACGGTTCCCGAAGCCTGGCGTGGCGGCTTGCCGTTCACCTACCACGTCGGCCCGAGCACGGCCAAAGCGCATCTGGCCGTCAGTTTTAACTGGGATCGGAAGCCACTCAACGACGTGATCGCCAAAATTCCCGGTAAGAAATATCCGGACGAATGGGTAATCCGCGGCAATCATCACGACGCCTGGGTCAACGGTGCGGAGGACCCGCTTTCCGGCGCAAGCCCGGAACTGGAGGAAGCGCGCGCCTTCGGACAGCTGCTGAAACAGGGATGGCAACCGGAGCGCACCATCATTTATTGCTTCTGGGATGGGGAAGAACCCGCTCTCCTTGGATCGACGGAGTGGGCTGAGACCCACGCAGACGAACTTAAGCAGCATGCCGTTGCCTACTTTAATTCCGATGGCAACGGACGCGGCTACTTTCGAGCTGAGGGATCGCACTCGCTTGAAAACTTCGTAAACGAGGTTGCGAAGGACATTCAGGATCCCGAGACGAAGATGTCGGTGTGGAAGCGCGCGCGTCTCGTGGATATTTCCCGCGGCACGAGCCAGGCTCGTGGAGAGATCCGTTCCCGTGCCGACCAGCGCATACCGGCGCTTGGCTCGGGCTCCGACTACACCGTCTTCATCGATCACCTGGGTGTTGCCAGCGTGAATCTCGGTTACGGTGGCGAAGACGAAGGCGGGCAGTACCACTCCGCCTATGACGACTTCTACTACTACACGCATTTTCTCGATACCGACTTCAGTTACGGCCGGGCGCTCGCCCAGACCGCCGGAACGATGGTGATGCGCATGGCGGATGCCGATATGCTGCCGTTCCAGTTCTCCGACCTTGCGGATACTGTGCACCTCTACGACACCCAGCTGAAAACGCTGCTCACCGAGAAGCGCGACGAAGCGAAGGAGCGCAATCAGGAGATTTCCGAAGGCGTTTACCAGGCGCTGTACGATCCGAAGAAGCAGATGGTGCCTCCGCCTGTGGAGCCAGTGCCGCCGTATCTTAATTTTGCGCCGCTCGATCAGGCTTCTGACGATCTGACCGATGCGGCTAAAGCCTTCGACCAGGCCTTTGCCGGCGCTAACGGCAATGCACCGGATGGCTTGAATGCCGATCTGATCCGCAGCGAGCGGCTGCTGACCGACGATCGCGGTTTGCCGAATCGGCCATGGTTCGAGCACCTGCTGTATGCACCTGGTTTCTACACTGGATACGGCGTGAAGACGATTCCGGGAGTTCGTGAAGCGATCGAGCAGAAGCAATGGGCCGAGGCCGATGTGCAGATTCAGCGGGTATCCGCGGCTCTCGAGCATGAAGCCGATTTGCTGCAGCAGGCAACGAAGCTCTTGCCCGAGAAGAAATCCCAGCAGTAGCCGCCAAAGAGACGGAGCTACTTCGTTCCAGGAAAGAGAGACTTCCATGAATCTGGTTCGTATTACTGCTCTTGCGTGTGCCCTCGTGCACGTCGCCGTTGTCTTCGCCCAGGATGCGCCCGCTCCGGTTACCGTTATCCACTGCCCCACCCTCTTCGATAGTGCGGCCGGCAAGATGCTCGGCCCTTCTTCCGTCTTTATCTCCGGCGACAAGTTTCAGAAAGTCGAGTCCGGCACGGAAAGCCCTGCCGGGGCAACTGTGATCGAGTTGACCGGAGCGACCTGTCTGCCGGGACTGATCGACGATCACGTGCACCTCGATGACCAGTTCGGCAAGAGCACCTATCAGGAACAGGCACATATCAACTTCGCGAATCTCGTCCTGCGCTCGACGCTTTATGCACGACGCACACTCATGGCGGGGTTTACGACTGTCCGCAATGTGGGCGACACAGACTACGACACCGTCGCGCTGCGCCAGGAAATCGCTGCCGGTACAGTGATCGGACCACGCATCTTTACTGCCGGTCCTGCGATCAGTACTACCGGCGGACACGCCGATCGCACCAACGGGCTCAGTCTTGATCTGCAAGGCGATCCCGGTCCGATGCAATCCATCTTCAACGGCCCGGATGAAGCGCGAAAAGTCGTTCGTCTCCACTACAAGGAGGGCGCCGATCTTATCAAAGCCATGCCTTCGGGCGGCGTTATGGACCTGGGGACGAATGGATCAGGACCGCAGATGACCGAGGAGGAAATTCGCGCCATTGTCGAAACCGCTCACGACTACGGGATGAAGGTGGCTGTTCACGCACACGGCGCCGAGGCAATCCGGCGGTCGGTGGTTGCTGGAGTCGATTCCGTCGAGCATGGCACTTTTATGGACGACGAGGACATCAAGCTCATGGTGCAGCATGGCACCTTCTACTGCCCAACAGTCTATACCGGACAATATGTCGCCGAGCAGGCGAAGAAGGGCGCGTATCCTGCAACCGTTGCTGCTAAGGCGATCGCCATCGGTCCGCAGATCATGAACAACGTCACCCGCGCGTACAAGGGCGGTGTGAAATTCGCTTATGGCACAGATGCCGGCGTCTATCCTCATGGTCAGAACTGGGAAGACTTCATCTACCTGGTCAAGGCTGGGCTGCCTCCGGCGTATACGCTGCAGATGGCGACGATCAACGCGGCCCTGTTGCTGGGTCACGAAGACGAGGTTGGAACCGTTGCTCCGGGCAAGTATGCCGATTTGGTTGCCGTGCCGGGCAATCCTCTCGACGACATCTCTCTTATGAGCAAGGTCAGTTTCGTGATGAAGGCGGGCGTGGTCTACAAGCGCGACGGCCACGAGGTGTTAACGCAGTAGTTTCCGCGCGGCCCCCGATGTTTACGGCTTTTGCCACCGGTAAGAGCAGCCCCAGCCCGAAGATCGGCGCCACTTCCTGATTGAAGATCAGACGCTTCACGAAATAGGGGCCGTTGTCGCGAGAAGCCAAAAGCACAGAGGCGGGGTGGGAATACATTGTTGTCGTCTCCGTTGAGTTACGACAAGTAAGGATGGAGTGCACGGTAGTGTCCAATCGTGGAGACGAGCCTCGAAGCGATTACAGCGGTGCTGTTGACAGACCGAGCTTTCCAGGCATAGAAAGAAATTGAAGACCAGCAGGTGACGGAGTTCACCTTTAACCGCTGTCCTCCCTCTATTCGAGCCGGACAGATGATGACTCCTGACAGGGGATCGCCTGTTACGGAGACATGTCTGTAACGGGGAATCCAAAAAAACATTTTGGAGCTTGAGCCCATGATGTATCCATGGATCGTTGCGTTCTCTGCTTCGGCTCCATGAAGCATTGGGTCAAAGCGTAATTGTTCCGCTGGTGTTGGAGTCCACCTGCATCGCTCAATGGGCGAATGACTCCTGCAAGCTTTGAACACCTGGAGGAGTCATGCCCCAACCTGACGCAGACGATCTGCCGGCGAGGCGATTTCCCGGGGAGTTGAACGATCCTCAGCAAAAGCGCCTGCGGATTACATGCCATTACATCGATAAGCTTTTGAGCGATATCGAGAACATTCTCCATCAGGCAACCTCGCAGTCCCCGTTTCCGCGCTACGTCATCGACGTTGCCCCGGCCCAGGTCCGTGTGGTCGAAGACTACATCCGCCGGCTCCGCAGACAGCTTTTGCGTGCTCTGGACTGGCAGCACATGAAGCCGAATCCTCCCGATATTCCAGCCACGCGAGCCGTTCTGACGAATCTTGCGTTCATCGATATTGCCGTGGAAGAGCTGCGTCCCGGTTACATGCGAGGATCGGGAGGAGTCCCCGAAGACGCCCTCGATGAATTGAATGGCGTGGTGCACGAACTTCGCTCGCTCGCGGAAGGTATGGAGCGCTTTCTCCGGCAGGAGCTGACCGCGAACCTCGATTCGCGATTACAGAAGCTGGAAAAAACCGGCTATGACGTCGCTCTCCTGCGTGCGATCGAACAGATTATTACTCGCGAGGGATTGGTCGAGTTCCGGCCGCGCATCGCTTCTCTGGCTGCCCGCATGGAAGACAACAACCTGGAGGTTGCGCTCTTCGGGAGGGTAAGCAGCGGCAAATCATCCTTGCTCAACGCGCTCCTGGGTACCGATGTCCTGCCTGTGGGGGTCAATCCTATTACTGCTGTGCCCACGAAGTTGCGTTATGGATCATATCTTCGTGCCGCTGTGACTTACGGCGATGGGCGCAACGAGATTGTTCCTGTCGAACAGCTTGCCTCTCTGGTAACCGAACAAGGCAATCCCGGCAATCTGCGGAACGTCGTCCGTGCTCTTGTGGAGGTACCAGCGCGGCGCCTGAGGCAGGGCATTGTTCTTGTGGACACTCCAGGGCTGGGCTCGCTGGCCAGGAAAGGCGCGGCAGAGACGCTGGCCTATCTGCCCGTCTGCGATCTGGCCCTGCTGCTGATCGATGCGGGCACCAGTTTGAATGACGAAGACATCGGCACTCTGCGGCTTTTGTACGAGGCGGGAATCCCGGCGCTGGTCCTGCTCAGCAAGTCTGACTTGCTCGCAGAAGGCGACCTTCATCGTACAGTCACCTATATTAAGGATGAATTCCATCGTGAACTCGGAATCGCGGTAATTGTCCATGCGGTAAGCTCTCTCCCCTCGTCCTCCATCCTGCTTGATCAGTTCTTCGAACGAGAGCTGCTGCCACGCTTTGAGGAAGCGCAGGCATTGCGAGAGGCGTCGATGGCAAGAAAGATAGGCGCTCTTCGGGATTCAGTCATCGCCGCCCTCGACACCATTCTCGGCCTGGGAAGCCGCGGAGGATCCCAGACTATCGTTCAGGCGTCCGACATCGAATCCCGGCTGCGCCTTGTTACGGGTGAGATTGGAGAACTACGGACCTCCCTCGATCGCGCATTCCTCGACTTCGGTGAGTCACCACGATCTGTCATCAACAAAGTGGTGGATCGCGCGGCGAAGTGGATCCACGCCAATCGCGGCGAGTCAGTGACCGCGTTGCAGCTCTCGGAATGGATTCACGATGTCGTACAGGAATTCCTCAACCAGCGAGTAGAACAGCTTCGCACCGCAATGATGCAGGCAGTTGGCAGTCTGCAGCAGGCCGCAGAGGAACTGGGAAACGATGAAGCACCCTCGCAGGAAGAAGTTACAGCGATCCTGCGTGACGTGCCACGCTTTGAGTTGGCCGCCTTGCCCAATAACACGAAGGCTGCGAGATGGAATTGGCTTGGCGATCGTGCTGTGCGCACTGTCATCGCGCAAAGCCTGGGTGGGAATATTAAGTCGGTTTTCCGTGACGAGCTTCATCTCTATGGTCACGCATTGCGGCAATGGAGCGATCAGGCGATTCGAAGAATCGAGGCCGTCCTAAATTCCTATGCGGACGCCTACCGCGCACAGATTCATCGGGTGAGCGGTCTGTCGGAAGGTGTAAAGGATCCAGCTCAGATAAAGAACGATTTGAATCTCCTGCGGAACTGGAGTTCAGCGGAAGATTCTGATTTGGCAGCAAGGCAGGCCTAATTCATGCGAGGAGAAGCCGACGTTGCAGAAATATTTATTTATCGCCCTGGGTGGCTCACTTGGTTCAATTGCGAGGTACTGGGTGGGATCGACGATCTCTGGCCGGTATGGGACGAAGTTTTATTTCGGAACCTTCGTCATCAATCTTACCGCCTGCGTCATCATAGGCTTCGCTTTGACTTTTCTCGGGAAGCGGACAGAACTCAATTCGGCCTGGCGCTATCTGGTGCCTATTGGTTTTGTCGGAGCCTACAGTACGTTTTCAGCCTATGAGTGGGAAACGTTCTCTTCTATTCGGACAGGGGCGTTCTTCATCGCCTCGTTGTATGCGCTGGCCAGCCTCTTTCTGGGGTTGGTCGCGGTCTGGTGCGGAGTTCTGATCGCGGAGGCAATCTCATGAGAAGGCCCCAGCAGTCGGTGCGAATCGAATGGGGCGCGGTCGGGCGCGCCGCCGAGGTTCTCGTTTCGCAGCGAGAGCTGCGCTCCTAAGGAGACAAATTTACATGCTAAGTGCCGGAAAAGCAGTGAAAGTCATTATCTACCTGAGCGAGGGTTCGACGCAGCATGGAATGTCCACTTATTCCAGAATCCTCGATTTTCTGTTTTTTAGAGGAGTCGCAGGTGCGACGGTTCTGAAAGGTGTCGCTGGATTCGGCGCGGATCACCACATGCACTCCTCCAGCTTCGTGGAGATTTCCGATCATTTGCCGCTGAAAATCGAGTTCATCGAATCGCGCGAAAAAGTGAACGAGCTGCTGGGCAAACTGGAAGAGCTCGCAGGAAGCGGCATGATCGAGATTCAGGAAACAACTGTCGCCAAGCCGGCGCAGCCTTCGAGGGCCAAAAAGGTGCAGCCTGCTGCCCATCAGAAGATAGCAGGCAAAGCCAGGATGATGCGCATCTACATCGGAGAATCGGATCGATGGAAGGACAGACCCCTCTATCGGGCTCTGGTCGAGGCGATGCGCGCCAACGATGTGGCCGGCGTGACTGTCTACAAGGGCATTCTGGGCTACGGAGCGCACCGCAGAATCCACAAGGACAAGCCGCTCCACCTGAGTCACGACTGCTCCATCATGCTTTCCGCCGTCGACACGGAAGAAAAGCTTCGCGCTTTCCTGCCTTTGGTCGAACAAATGGTGGAAGAAGGTCTGGTTGTGCTTTCCGACGTCGAAGTCATCAAGTATTCGCACCGCCCGATCGAAGCCGATTTGGGCGACGACTCCGCAAAATCCGGAGAGGTAGTGTCATAAGCGGAGGCTGAACCATGAAGGAGAAATTTCAGGCGCGCATGCTGCGGGTTCACTTTGGAGAGAGCGACAAATGGAACGGAAAGCCGCTCCATGAGGCGATCTTTGCCATATGCCAGGAACTGGGTGTGGCGAGCGCCATTGTCTACCGGGGCATTGAGGGCTATGGAATCAGCACACGCATCCGCCAATCCAGCCTCTGGAAGTTCTCGCATGACGCACCGATCATGTTGAGCGTCATCGACACGGAAGATCAGATCGCCAGGCTTCTTCCTCATTTGGACAAGATGGTGGACGAGGGCCTCATCGCCATGTCGAATGTCGAAGTAATCCGCTACGTTCGTCAGGAATCTGCTCGGCCCCAGAGGCAATGACTCATGCCGGAATCGAAGACCCATTCGGCATTAGCGGATTACAGCAATCTTTCAGGTGACAAATCCGCGACCATGGGTTGCACGTCCCGCCTGTTTCGCCTTGCTGACCTGGCTGAGGAGCTTGAGGCTGCGTCGGTCGCAGCAGAAGCGCGTGAACTCGCGGCGCGCGTTGCCGAAGGACGTTTCTATGTAGCTTGTGTCGGTCAGTTCAAGCGAGGCAAATCCACTCTGCTCAATGCTCTGGTCGGCAACGCGGTTCTTCCGACCGGGTTTGTTCCCGTCACGGCGGCGCCCACCGTGATTCGGTTTGGCGACGAACTTTACGCGCGCGTTCGCATGCAGGATGGGTCCTGGCAGGACGTTGCCATGCCCGAGCTGAAGGAGTACGTGACCGAGGAATTCAACCCTGAAAACAGAAGGGGCGTCGACGGGGCGGAAGTATTTGTGCCCAGCTCCTTGTTGTCCTCCGGAATGTGTTTTGTGGATACGCCGGGCTTGGGCTCTGTCTTCACCGCAAATACCGCAACCACTCAGGCATTTATTCCTCACATCGACGCAGCGTTGGTTGTGGTCGGAGCCGACCCGCCCATCGCCGGCGAGGAGTTAGCGCTGGTGGAAGCAGTTGGCGGACAGGTTCAGGATTTAATCCTGGTTATCAACAAAGCCGATCGGACCACCGAGCTGGAGCGTGCAGCGGCGGTTAAGTTCACGCGCCAGGTTCTTGAGAAGCGGCTGCACCGCCCCATGGGCGAGGTCTTTGAGGTGAGCGCTGTCGAGCGGATGGAAAATCGCGGCCCACTGCGGGATTGGGAAAAACTGCTGGCCCGCCTGCATCGCCTCGTTGAAGATTCGGGCAGAAATCTCGTTCGCGCCGCGGGTGACCGAGGCCTGCAGCGCTTAAGCGAGCAGTTGCTGGCGATCATTAGTGAAGGCCGAGAAGCGCTTCAGCGCCCCATCGAGGAATCCGAACGGCGCATCGAGCTGATGAAGCAAACCATCAGCGACGCGGAGCGCTCCATGCGCGAGCTGAATTTCCTTTTCACGGCGGAGCAACAGCGAATTTCGGACCTCTTTGTTGATCGCCACAAGCAGTTCTTCCATTCAGCATGGATGAAGTCTGAAAGTAAATTCGAGCAGGCGCTATCGCCCGTACTTCGGAGTTTCGGCCCGCACTATCGGCGCCGAGTCATGCAGCTGGCCCAGGAGATCGCGCGCAGCCAGGTTATGCCCTGGCTGAAACCGGAGCAAGAGGAGGGCGAGCGCCAATATCGCGTTGTGGCCCTTCGATTTGTAGAGATGGGTAACAGCTTTTTGAAAAAGCTCGCGGATGCTGGCCTCAGCGAACTCAAACGGATGCCCCATGCGCTCGATCAGGAGAAAGGCTTGCGCGTGCGTTCCAGGTTTACGTTCGAGGACTTTGTTGGAACCGCGCAACCCCCATCACCGCTCCGCTGGCTCGCCGACGTCTTTCTGCCGATCGCAGGAGCACGCAAAGTGATCACGAACGAAGCTCGGGAGTTTCTGCGTCATCTTTTGGAAGTGAACAGCTCGCGCGTACAAAACGATGTTCTCAATCGCATTCAGGATAGCCGGGATCGCCTGTCGGTCGAGATTCGCAAGCTGCTGCACGAAATCAGCCGCATTGTCGAGCAGGCTCTCGATCGGGCAAGGAAAGTCAAAGAAGAAGGAACTCCTGCTGTCCAGTCGGCAGTCGAACGTCTGAATTGTCTGGAACGGAAGGTTTCAGTGCTTTAATGTCCGTCAGGACAGGAGTGGCCAGGGAGTGAAATGAACGAGGACCGTCTGAAACTACTCCAGGAAGAACCAGGCTCATGATTCAGTGCGGTTCCAGCTGTGCGCAGGGGTTGAAGAAGCCAGCGGCGGCAGCCGTCGACAACGGGCCCCGCAACTAATCGATTTCGTGGAGGACGGCTCGCACAATGACCCCCCTTGTTTCCCGCAGGGCAGTAATGGGCGGTATCGGCGCGGTAATGGGCCAAATACTTTTCAATCAGCGGGTGGCCGCTGCAGGCGTGACTACGGCACTGACCGGAGAGCCGGGGCATTTGGACCTGTGCCTTGAGGCGATGGGACCAAACATTCTGCGGATTGCGATTGCTCCAGTGAATGCATGGCAACCAGAGAAGGAACTGGGCATTCTTCCCGAGCCCGGAGCGAGGACGCTGCTGCGAAGGCCGCGGCCGGCGGCGACCCATCTGCCCTGGGGCCGCTATCAGATCAGTGTCGAGTACGACCCGTTGAGCGTGACCGTTTCGATGGCGGAGCGGAATTTTCACCAGGTAATTCAGTTCGACCCGGACAGCACGGCGGTGAGATTCGGGATCAGCGACGCGCCGGTGTTCGGGCTCGGCGAGGGATTGCCCACTTACGATCTGCGCGGTGCGCGTTATGGAATGAGCAACGGGGAAGGCACACCGCACCTGCGTCTCGATGGAGCCCGTCTGCCAATCCCCTGGCTGATCAGCGCGGGAGGATGGGGGCTCTTCATCGGACAACCGTCCGGCTACTTCGACCTGACCGGCGCCACGGGGGTTTTTCAGCCGGTTGAAGCAACTTCGAGCCGTAATGTTTATCTGATCCTGGGCGATACGCCCGCGGAGATCCTGCATGGTTATGCCAGGCTAACCGGGTTCCCGCATCTACCGCCCCTCTGGTCACTCGGCTACCAGCAGTCGCACCGGACGCTTGCGAGCAAGGACGAGGTGATGAACGAGGCCCGCACGTTCCGCGAGAAGAATCTGCCCTGCGATACGCTCATCTATCTGGGAACGGGATTCTGTCCATCAGGCTGGAACACGGGGCACGGGTCGTTCACGTTCAATGAGAACGTCTTTCCCGATCCGAAGGCGATGATAGCGGCGCTCCACGAGGAGCATTTCCGTGTGGTGGTGCACGTAGTGCCGCCGGGTGACTTTCATGGAACGATCCGCGACACGGGACCGGAAACCACAACGCCCGGCGATGCCGTGGCGTACTGGCAGGAACACCTTCCCGTGGAAGCAGCGGGGGTAGACGGGTGGTGGCCGGACGAGGGTGACCGGCTCCCGGTCGAAGCGCGCTTCCAGCGTAACCAGTTCTATTGGGAGGGACCTCTGAGCGCGCATCCGGAGCGTCGTCCCTTTGCTCTGCATCGCAATGGCTACGCGGGGCTGCAGCGGTTCGGCTGGCTGTGGTCGGGAGATATCGATTCAAGCTGGGCAACCCTGGCCGCTCAAGTGCGGAATGGGATCAACGTCGGGCTCTGCGGGATTCCCTATTGGGGCACCGACACGGGCGGGTTCTTCGCCACGCGGGAACTGACCCCGGAGTTGTATGTGCGATGGTTCCAGTTCAGTGCGTTTTGTCCCTTGTTCCGTTCCCATGGGCGCACCTGGAAACTGCGTCTGCCGTGGGGATGGGATCTGGGCAACCCAGGACCTCTGGAGGGAAGCGACAATCTGGGGCCAAACTGGCCGCCGGAAGCGGAACTGCACGACGCCGAGGTGGAGGAAGTCTGCCGCGAATATCTCAACCTGCGCTACCGGCTCCTGCCCTATCTATATTCGTCGGTCGCACAGGCTCACCGAACAGGGCTGCCGATAATGCGACCGCTATGGCTCGCTTTTCCCGCAGACAGCCGCTCGCTGATGTGTGACGACGAATATCTCTTCGGCGATCATATTTTGGTTGCTCCGGTGCTGGCTCCGTCCGCGCAGAAGCGGGCAGTCTCCCTGCCACCGGGCCAATGGCACGACTTCTGGACCGGCGATCCAGTGACCGGCGGACAGGAGGTGTCGCGCACCGTCGATCTGAAGACCATGCCTCTCTACGTCCGTGCGGGCGCGGTGATTCCCCTCGGCCCAGTCCGGCAGTATGTGACCGAGCCAGTCGACGGCCCCCTGACGCTGCGAGTGTATCCGGGGGCTGACGGACGGTTCTCGCTATATGAAGATGACGGCGAGAGCTTTCGCTATGAGCACGGGGATTACACCGCCATCGACTGTGTGTGGAGCGATCGCGATCGCACCCTGACGCTGCGGGGCGATCCCAAAGGCAGGCCGGTTGCCGGCCGCAGGCTGATGGCGGAACGAGTCGGCGCGGCTGCGCCTGTTTCGGTCACTCTGACGAGCAGGAACTCGGAAGTCAGATTATGAAGGGGCGGATCGGCGGCGCATGGCCGTTGCTGCAAGTCGCCTCGGCCGGTCGCTCGGCGAGAAGTGGCGCCGCCGTTCCGACGCTAACGGGCGACTGCCCGCTGGTGCTGCGCGATTAGCCGCCTATGCCGCGTAAATGGTATTACGTCCTTCTCGTGGCTGCGGCGATTGCCATCAGCTACTTCGACCGGCTCACGCTGCCGGTGGCGATTGCTGCCATCCAGCACAATATTCCGCTCTCGAACGAGCAGTTCTCGTGGCTGCAGACCTCGTTTTTGCTCTCGTACGCCGCGCTCTATGTGATTGGCGGGCGTTTGCTGGACCGGCTAGGGACGCGCAATGGGTTTCTGCTGATCATGCTCTGGTGGTCGCTGGCCTGCGCGCTGCACAGTCTGGCGACGGGCTTCGCATTGCTGGTGGTAGCGCGATTCTTGCTGGGCGCAGGGGAAGGCGGAGCTTTTCCGGCAGCAACGCGCGTGGTAGCGGAATGGATCGAGCCGCAGGAACGATCGACGGCGATGGGACTCATCAACGCCGGCACGGCGATCGGATCGCTGCTGGCTCCGCCGATCATTGGGTTCATCCTGTTGGGCAGCGGTTGGCGCGCCGTATTCGTTGCAGCAGGGGCGGCGGGGCTGTGCTGGGTCCTGTGGTGGGCAGCGAGCTATCGCGGGCATGGTACGGAAGAAGCGGCAAAGAGCATCGAGGGCGTTCCCCCCATTCCGTGGCTGCGTCTGGTGCGGCTGCCCAACGTGCAGGCATTTGTGTTTGCCAAATTCATGAGCGACTCGGCATGGTACTTTCTGCTCTTCTGGCTACCGAAGTACCTATACGACGCGCGTGGATTCGATATCAAACAGGTGAGCTACTACGGTTGGATTCCCTATGCCGCGTCAGGGGCAGGGAGCTTTCTGGGAGGATGGTTCTCGTCTGCTCTGCTGCACCGGGGCTGCTCGCTGGACGTGGCGCGAAAGGTGGCGCTGGGCTGCTGCGCTGCGGCGATGCCGGCGGTGATGCTGGTTTCACTGGTGCCGGTGTCGATGGCGCTGGCACTGTTCAGCATTGCGTTCTTCGCACAACAAGCGTGGTCCGGGTTGGTGATGACGCTGCCAGCGGACATCTTTCCGTTGAACGCCGTAGGCACGGTGGCGGGGATGATCGGCTTTGGCGGAGCGATGGGCGGGGCGGTTTTCGGAGTGGTGGCTGGGTATCTGTTGGGGCATGGCGTGCACTACGGGGCACTGTTTGTGGCTGTGGGTGCGTTTCACGCGATCGGCTTTGGCGCCATCCTTCTCAGGGGCGGCAGAATCCAGCCGTTGCGTACATTTGAAATCGGACAGACGGAGGGGGCTTGATGAAAATCACAGAAGTCCGCACGCGTGTTGTGCAGTGGGAAAGGGAGACCGTGCCGCTGCCGCCGCACTTCTGCACCAATCCAATGGACCTGGTGGCTTTTCGTGCAGCATCCATGGGCAATTTTGCGTTCCATAGCTGGCTGCTGGTGGAGATCTTCACCGATACGGGGCTGGTGGGGCTGGGGAATGCGGCTCTGTCGCCGGCGGTGACGAAGAGTCTGATCGATCTTTATCTGCAGCCGCTGCTGGTGGGAGCTGACCCGTGGGATGTTGAGTTCCTGTGGCAGCAGATGTACAGGCGCACCCTGGCCTTCGGGCGCAAAGGCGTGGCGCTGACGGCGATTTCCGCAGTGGATATCGCGCTCTGGGACTTGTTGGGAAAGGATGCGAAGCAGCCGGTCTTTCGCCTGCTGGGCGGACGGACGAAAGAGAAGATTCCGGTGTACGCGAGCCGGCTTTATGCGATCCCCATCGATCAGCTGCAGGCCGAGGCGCAGAAGTATAAGGATGAAGGCTACACCATGGTGAAACTGCGATTTGGCTGGGGGCCGGTGGATGGCGCTGGAGGCATGCAGAGGAATGTCGAACTCGTACGGGCGGTCCGCGAGGTAATCGGTGACGAAATGGATTTGATGGCGGACGCTTATATGGGGTGGACGCTGGATTATGCGAAGCGCATGTTGCCGCTGCTGGAGCCGTTTCGCCTGCGCTGGCTGGAGGAGCCGGTGATTCCCGACGACACGCGCGGATACCGTGAACTGAAGAGTTATGGGCGGGTCCCCATCGCCGGTGGAGAACATGAATTTACGATCTTCGGGTTTCGCGATCTGCTGGAGGCGAATGCGCTGGACTATATCCAGTTCGACACAAACCGTGTGGGCGGCATCAGCCAGGCACGAAAGATCTGCGCGCTGGCGGAATCGTTCCAGGTTCCGGTGGTGCCGCACGCGGGGCAGATGCACAACTATCACGTGGTGATGGCGAGCCTGAACTCTCCGATTGCCGAATTCTTCCCACCGGTGGACGTCGAGGTTGGCAACGAGCTGTTCTGGTACATCTTTGACGGCGAGCCTGTCCCCGAGAAGGGCCACATTCAGCTCGATGACACGTTGCCCGGCCTCGGACTCCGCGTCAACGAGGAATCGTTGCGGCGCTTCCGAATCATCGAATAGGAGGGGAAATGCATCTGGTCCAGGTGAGCGGCGCCGAGGGTCGTCGAGTGGCTGTAGTGGAAGGATCGCAGCTTCGGCTGATGCGTGAGGTTGACTCAGTCCTGGCCCTTGTGGAACGAAGTCTCGCCAAGGAACGAAGTCTCTCGGATACTTCGAGTCAGCTGCTCGCAACGGAGGTCCTTTCTTACGACGAAGTGTATGAGGGCCGTTCGGCGTGGAAGCTGCTCCTTCCGATCGATGCTCCCGGCAATCCGCAGCGGGTCCTGGTCTCTGGTACCGGTCTGACGCACCTCGGCAGCGCGCGGGAGCGCCAGGCCATGCACGTTGCGGCCTCCCAGCAACAGCAGGCGGAGATGACGGACAGCATGCGGATGTTCGAATGGGGCCTCGAGCAGGGGAGACCGGCTCCGGGCGCGGTGGGCGTGGCGCCGGAGTGGTTTTACAAGGGAGATGGAAGCGTGCTGCGGGCACCTTTTGCGAATCTCGAGATCCCTGGCTATGCCGAAGACGGTGGCGAAGAGGCCGAAGTGGCCGCAATCTACGTGATCGCTTCCGACGGAACCCCGTGGCGGATCGGCATGGCCGCCGGCAATGAGTTCTCCGATCACGTCTTCGAGCGGCGGAATTACCTGAATCTTGCGGGGTCGAAACTACGTTCCTGCAGTCTGGGACCTGAGCTGGTGATCAACGCCGCCTTCGAAGACGTTTCGGGACGGGTGCGGCTCTGGCGCGGCGAGAAGCTGCTCTGGGAAAAGGCGATCCGCACCGGTGAGCGCAACATGTGCCACAGCCTCGCCAATCTGGAGCATCATCACTTCAAGTTTGACGGTCACCGCCAGCCAGGCACGTTGCATGTTCACTTCATGGGCGCGGACTGCCTGTCATTCGGGGAGGGCGTCAGCCTGCAGCACGGGGATATGACGGAAATTCAGTTTGAGGGATTCGGGCGACCGCTGCGCAATGTCGTGGTCCGGCAGCCGGCGCTGAGGGAGCCCGTGCGCGTGCAGGCGATGCGATAGGAGGCAAGATGGAAGCGAAATTGAGAGTGGCCCTGCTCGGGCTGGGCACCATGGGGAATGGGATGGCCGTGAACCTGCTGCGGGCTGGATTCCCACTGACGGTCTACAACCGTGCGACGGCCAAAGCCGACGCGCTGGTGGCCCATGGTGCCGTTGTGGCGGGAAGCCCTGCGCAGGCTGCCGCCCAGGCCTCCGTGGTTCTGTCCATGTTGGCCGACGATGCCGCTAGCCGCGCCGTATGGGGCGGCGAGCAGGGCGCTCTGGCTGCGATGTCCCCTGCCAGCGTCGCGGTCGAGTGCAGCACCGTCAGCCCGGAGTGGATTCAGGAACTGGCGGATGCGGCGCGCCGCCGAAACGTGCGGTTCCTCGATGCCCCGGTGACCGGCAGCCGCGTGCAGGCCGGGAGTGGCCAGCTCATCTTTCTGGCAGGTGGAGACGACGAAACGCTGACCGCGGCGTTGCCGGTGCTGCGTAGTATGAGCCGCGAAGTCCTCCATCTTGGACCTGTCGGCAGCGGAGCGCAGCTCAAGCTCATCAATAACTTTCTGTGCGGCGTGCAGGTGGCTTCTTTTGCCGAAGCGCTGGCATGGATCGAAAGAACCGGACTGAACCGGGAGACCGCGCTGGACTTCCTGAAACGCGGTGCGCCTGGCAGCGGCATCCTCAACACCATGGCGGATCGCATGACCGAGAGAAAATATGACGTCAATTTCCTGCTTCGGCTGATGGCGAAGGATCTTCGCTATGCTCAGGACGCCGCGGCGACACGGGGCGTGCGGCTTTCCACCGGTGAGTCCGCCGAGCGGTTGTTTGCAGCCGCGCAGCACCAGGGCCACGGAGAACAGGATATGTCCGCCGTGGTGGAGGTGGTCCGCGCCGCGAGCTAGAAGCGTAACTTCCAGTCGATTTCCTCACAAGCAGAGAACGTTTTCTCAGCATCGCCCAAAGAAAGGGCGGTTGGAGTACATTGAAGGGGGTTTGACGGCGGTGTCCGCGCGGTGCGCGGGCTTATCGTCGGCAGTGGCACATCTGCATCGGTAACGACATACGCATTTTCGGGAAGCGAAATGTTGTCACCTCGGAGCGAATATGAGAAAACGCTTATCTCGAAGGTCTTTCCTGAAAGGCGGTATGGCCGCAGCGGCAGCCGCCAGTACGTTGCGCTCCGGCCTTCTGGCCCAAACCACCGCGACGGTGGATAAGGGCCCTACCGTCCTCAGACAGTTCGCTTATTCCGATGTACAGCTGCTGGACGGTCCGATGCTCGATCAGTTCCGGGCCAATCATGAGTTCTTTCTTGCCATCGATGAGGACGCCCTGCTTAAGCCGTTCAGGCAACGGGCGGGTCTCGCGGCGCCCGGTCCTGACATGGGCGGCTGGTACAGCTGGTCCGATGAGTTCGACCCGCCCAACAACATGACTGGTTACGTCCCAGGCCATACCTTCGGACAATACCTTTCCGGTCTCTCTCGCGCATATGCGGCTACCGGCGATCAGCCGACGCAGGCGAAGATTCATCGGCTGGTTCAGGGTTTTGCCGAAGCAATCAGCCCGAAATTCTATGCTGGCTATCCGCTGCCCTGCTACACGTTCGACAAGACTAACTGCGGTCTCATCGATGCCCATCAGTTCGCCCAGGATCCAGGCGCCCTGCCGGCGCTGGCGCGGGCCACAGACGCCGTGTTGCCGTATCTTCCACCGCATGCGCTCACCCGGCCGGAAATGGCCGCGCGACCGCACCCGAACATCTCGTACACGTGGGACGAGAGCTATACGTTGCCTGAGAATTTCTTCCTCGCCTGGAAGCGATCGGGGGACAAACGCTATTTGGATCTCGCTCAGCGCTTCCTCCAGGACACGGATTATTTTGACCCTCTGGCTGCGGGTGACAATGTTCTTCCAAACAGGCACGCCTACAGCCACGTGAACGCACTTAGCTCCGCATCGCAGGCTTACCTGGTGATGGGCAGCGAAAAGCATCTTCGCGCCGCCCGCAACGGCCTCGGCTTTGTGCTCGCGCAGAGTTTTGCCACGGGCGGATGGGGACCGAACGAAAGCTTTGTCGAGCCCGGCAGCGGCGGGTTGGGCGACAGTCTCACCACCACTCACGCCAGCTTCGAGACGCCATGCGGCGCCTACGGCCACTTCAAGATCGTTCGTTATCTGATGCGCATCACCGGCGACACCCGATACGGCGACAGCATGGAAAGGGTGCTCTATAACACGATTCTTGGTGCCGATCCGCTGCAGCCATCGGGGTTCAGCTTCTATTACTCCGACTACAACAATCACGCCGCCAAGGTTTACTACCCGGAGAAATGGCCATGCTGTTCAGGAACATTTCCCCAGGTGACCGCCGACTACGGGATCAGCTCGTACTTCCGCTCTGCCGACGGTGTTCTGGTCAATCTTTTCGTGCCTTCGCGCCTCACCTTCCGTCTGAAGGGAACACAGGTCGCACTGGAACAGCAAACCAGCTATCCCTACTCGAACGAAGTCACCCTGCACGTGACTGCTGAAACCCCGCAGACCTTTGCCATTGCTTTACGCGTGCCTGCCTGGGCTGGTCCCGGTACTTCGCTTGCCGTCAACGGCCGGCGCTGGGACGGCGATTTGCACCCCGGCACCGCCGCTTCGATCAAGCGCGAATGGAAGACCGGCGACACCATCGAGTATTCGCTCGAGAGAGTCATGCGGCTGGAACCGGTCGATGCCCAGCACCCCAACACAGTGGCGCTTGTCGACGGGCCGCTGACGCTGTTCGCCACCAATTCTCCTGAGAGCCATTTCACGCGCGCTCAGCTCGTCGCCGCTCGTCAGGCCGGTTCGCTCTGGATCGCCGACTCTGCCGTTGCTCCGGTCACGTTTAAGGCATTCCCAGACATCGGGAACGAGGAATATCGGCTCTACCACGAGATTGCGGGGTGAAGGGTCCCGTATGTCCCATTCAGAAACACGACGTTAGGTGCGGATGTATGGGATCCACACCTGCATCTCAGAGGGCTCGCGATTCGCCCACGCATAGTAGGGAATGAGCCGGAGCGTGGCGGGATTCGCCTGTGCCGGCGGCGTATCCGCGGCGTAATACAGCGCGCTCGATGGAGGAGTCTCTTCATGGCTGCCCTGGTGCTCCAGCACCACGATTCCATCGAGGGTAGACGCGTCGTACTTCGCGCTGGTCGCACCCGTCGCTCGCACGGAGAATCCCGCGAGGTTACGCTGGTCTGGACGAACCGATTGGTCGAGACCCTCCATGCAGAAGACCATGGGACCACGCTGGAATGCCACCCGCCCGGTATTCTCGGTGACGGCTGGATTCGCGCGAAGGATACGCGGGGTCATGTCGAACGCCAGGGTGACGCGGTCCCCGCTGGTCCAGCGACGACGAATCGTGAGATAACGTCCGGGCGCTGCTCCTGCGATCGCCTTACCGTTCACCTGCACGGTATTGCTCAGCGACCACGCCGGAATGCGGACGTTCAGGGCGAATTCGGCCGGCTGCGCCGGGCTGATTTCAAGCTGCACCTCGCCCTCCCACGGATAGCGGGTCGTCTGCACTACTCGCAGTCCTGTTCCGTCTTGCAACCGCCAGTTCACTTCCGAGTTATCGTACAGATGCACATACAGCGCATCGTCGGTGAGGCTGTAGAAATAGCCGGGAAGCGACGCCATGGTTCTTTCGAGGTTTGGCGGGCAACACGTTGTGTCGTACCAGGGGTTACGGATCGTGTCGCCGGAAGATGGATCGAATGCCAGCGGGTTCCGGTAGCAGTACGTTCGCCCATCCAGCGACATCCCGGAATTGATGCCGTTGTAAAGAGCACGCTCGATCACATCCGCGAACTTCGCGTCACCGGTTGCTGCAAGCATTCGCCAGTTCCACATCATATTGCCGATGGCAGCGCAGCTTTCGCCATAGGCGCGCGCATTCGGAAGTTCGTAGGCGTCCCCGAACGCTTCACCGGCCGCCCGAGCACCGACGCCGCCGGTGATGTAGAGCTGATGCTGGTACAAATCGTTCCACAGCACATTCAGGGCCTTCCAATATTCTGGATCGCCGGTCTCGAGGTAATAGTCTGTCGCACCGCAGCAGGCGTACATGGCGCGCACAGCGTGACCTTCCAGCTTGGTTCGCGAGGTAAAGGGAATGCCGCAAAACATGTAGGTGATCTGCCGCGACGTGAGGGGAATTCGGCTGTCGCCGCGCAGGATGTACCCACTCAGATCGAGATAGCGCCGGTTTCCCGTGGTCCTGTACAGCTCGATCAGGGACATCTCAATTTCCGGGTGTCCCGCGACGATCGGTTTCTGCGACGGCGCCGGTCCATAACTCGGAAGAAGAAAACCGTCGACAAAGCGGATCCCCGCATCGAGCAGGGCCGGATCGCCTGTAGCGCGATACCAGGCAACCGCGCTCTGCAGCAGGTGCCCGATGCAGTACAGCTCGTGTCCTGTCTCCTGGGTGGCAGGCAGCATCTGCTGGCTGCTCCGATCGCCAACGAAATAAGTATTCAGATAGCCGCTCGGTTCCTGGGCTGCAGTAACCTGCCTGATCATCGTTTCCGCCGTTGTCCGAAGGCGGGTTTCGTCGCCTGACTGCAGAGCGAAGCCGACGGCTTCCAGCCATTTGTAGATATCGGAGTCCGAGTAGACGGGTCCGCGCTGAGGGTCGTTCGCGAGCCCTTCGAGGCGGAGGAAGTTGTCCATTCTGCCATGCTCGATCAGCTCGTCGTGCATGCTGGGAATACTCAAGTTGACGTTGGTATTGCGGCGCCTTTGCCAGAAACCGTCACGAATCTTCACCGCGCTGACGGGAATGGTCTTGAGCCGCGCGTAGGGAGACCGTGATAGATCAATCACGCCGGCGCTCTTCCAATCCTCGTCGGGCGCCGTGGCCGGTCTTGCAGCATTGTCGAGAGTAGTGAGGAATGAGCCCTGTTTGCCGACCACCGATGCGCCGGCTGCGGGTATGAGCGAAGCCGCAGAAGAGGCGAGGAACTGCCGCCGGGTAACGGAAGAGTGCATGGTGCGCCTCCAGCGCGAAAAATCGGATCGACAGTGATTGTAGTCACCGCCGGTTAGGCGAGACAACGTTTACCGGCGGAAGGACTAAACCTGCGCCTTTTGTCTTGGGTGTAATCGGGTTGCGAATTCATTTATTGGATCAGTTCTCGGTTGCGGGCCGTTACAGCGTGGCACGCTTCATTAACTGATCAGCTTCCAGCGCCTCACACTTCTACTCAGGTGACCCGCAGTGAAATCGGCCAGGTTTGGACTTTATTGGCGGGTGCGCGTGGAGGAAGGGGGCACTGCGCAAGACCTGCTCAGTCAATCACCCATAGTGAGGCGGTTTGCCGTCGATGAACGAGAGGATGCGGCGGATTCGCGAATCAAACAAAAAATGCACTCGAAACGACCCTAAAAACAGAATCGAGCGCCTTGTGCGCCCTGTTTTGGATGGGGTTTGGGAAGGGTTGAAGTTCCCGTAAATGGTTGCGGGGGGTGGATTTGAACCACCGACCTTTGGGTTATGAGGGATATAATTAACGTATTTTCAACGAGTTGGACGGCGTGGTTGGGAGTTGTAAATAGCGATATCTAGCCACAGGGACAACATCTGCCCTGTCATTTGGGGTCGGTTTGGGGTTGAAAACGAAGAGAGACGCCGCCGCCCCCGCGCCGGCCTTACCGAGTTGGTTGCGAATCGGAATCACTTTACAACCGATTGGTACATGGGCGATTTGCGCTGAAATCGACAGCTGACAGTCCAACCGGCTAGATCGCTGGAAACTGGCCGACTTGTCGGTAGAAATCCATCTTTTGGCGAACTCGGCAATTTTCCACAAGCGAAATCGCAGCTTGCCGACGCTCCTCGGGAACCGTTAGATCATAAGGTAATTTCCGGGTGGGCGACCAACCAGACATTACTCCCGACAATCGCCTCGATGAGCACATTGATCCGTCGCAATTCGAGGGAAACGGCATCGATTGGATTCCGGAAAACTTACTTCCTGAAGATGCCGATGACGTTGCTTTTCATTGGTGAAGATCCAGGCAAGGTCACCAGACTGCGTCTTCATCAGAGTTCGATGATTGAGCCCGGTTGCAGGTGATTTGGACCCGACGGAGTGCTTCGTTATTGCTACATCGTTTCCTGCATCGGGGTCTGCAGCGTAACAGCGAAGCAGCAGCCATGTTCCCGCGGTTCGAAGTTAAGATCCCCGCCAAAACTCTTCATCAGAGCGCGCGAGACGTAGAGGCCCAGGCCAGTAGCCTTGGCGTCACGCTGAAACGCACGAAAGAGCGTCTCAGGATTGGAGATTCCCGGGCCCGTGTCCTCGAAGCGAATGACGAGGAAGTGATTCTCCTGGACTGTGGTGATCCTGATTCGCTTCACAGGGACGTTTTCGAGGGCGCGGCGGCTGTTCTTCGCGAGATTCAGGAAGACCTGGATCAGTCCGTACTGATCGGCCCACACGGAGCGTGTGGCGTCCGGCGCCGCCCACTCGAGTTCGATACCCTCTTTGCGGCACATGCTCTCCAGAAGGAGCCGCAATTCGTCGAGAACCGAGCCGAGCTCAATCAACTGGCGCTCTTCCTCTGGAGAACTCGCCAGTTCCATCGCCGACAGTTTCTCGAGGCCGTGCATCAGCGTGCCCAGTGCGACGAAATCTTCGTTTACGCTCAATCCTGTCACTCTGCCAAGGTTCTGATGAAGGATCAGCGCGGCTCCAGCCAGGTTTCTAACTTCGTGAGAGACACCGCTCATAAGAATCCGCGCATTCTTCAACAGGTAGTCGAGGCTCAAATCCTCGCGGTTATAGAGTTCTTCGGAAAGATCGACGATGATCGCGGCAAGCCGGTTCCCGGTTGGCGAGCGATAGGTGGAAAACCAGGTTCCGGCAAGAAAAGTCTCTCCGCTGCCTCGCTGCGCGCGGCATTGCAGCGCGGTCCGGTACAAGCGCGACTGACCGGAATGTAAAGCGGAGTAGAGCGCCGGAACGTAGTCCGCGATGCGGCGGCCGCGCAAATCATGGCCTTCGGGGCTGAATAAATCCTGTGCAGCCTCATTGGCGAGCAGGATTTCCCCGGACGGACCGACGGTGAGGATGGCGGCCGGACTGGTGTCGACGAGCGATCGAAGCTGCTCCTCTGCCTGCCTGCGCTGTTGAACTTGTTCTTCGACTTCGTCCAGGTGGGCCAGCACCATCCGCCGATTGCGGAGGAGTTCGAACATAAACAAGCCGGTGCCGGCAAAGCCCAGTCCGGAAAAGACCAGTCGCGGAATTGCGCTGTCCAGCGGCAGGTTGCTGAAAAGCTCCTGCAAAACGGCGAAACCAATCGCGGTTGTGACGATCTGCCATCGCCTGTAGATGCCGCTGACCAGCATCACGGGAAAGAGGTACAGAAATCCGATCGAGATGAAGGGCCTTGTGTACCAGTCCACCGCCGCGATGGCGATGGCAAGAACTGTCGCCGTGATCAACAGACCTCGTCGATTAGCGCGGGAATAGATGCCGAGAACATCCATAGGATTGCGATTGCTGCACACAACGCCCGGCGGGCTCAGATATTTCAGATATTAACGGTTGGCGCGCCGCGCTGGCCCAGTGAAAACCAGCGCATGGCCGAATGATCGCCGAATCGTATCGAAAGATAATGGATCATCGAAAAGAGGAAGAATCCTATACTTCAGACGCAGGTGCCCCTTGCGGCGGGCCAATTTGCATCGCGGGCGGAATTTGTGGCCAGGCAGCGCCGAAACCGCGCTTCGGTGGCTCATGAGAGGCTTCAGGTGAGTTTGTGAACCAGATTCTTCGGCGTAATCCGGGAGCCAGGCCGTGAAAGAGGAAGCCGACACGAAAATCCACTTGCTTCTGGTCGACGACCACAGCCTGTTCCGCGAAGGTCTGATTCGCCTGCTGGCGGCAGAACCTGACTTTGAGATTGTGGGGAACTGCGGTCATCTGCGGGAAGCAGTGGAAATATTCAATCGGGAACGCGTGGACCTGGTTTTGCTCGACTACGACCTGGAAACGGAACTCGGCTCCCGGCTGCTGGAAGAGATACGGCGCAGGGAAATCCGGCCCCGAGTCCTGATGGTGACAGCCGGAATGAACAGCGCGGGAATGATGGGCGTGATCGAACAGGGCGCCTCGGGAATTTTCCTGAAGCACAGTGCTCCTTCGCAGCTGAGTGAGGCCATCCGAAGAGTGATGGACGGAGAGATGTGGCTTGACCCGCGGGCGGTTAAACCGGTAGTCGAACGGGTCAGGCAAAAGTCCACAGAGGGATCGGGCAATACCTCGCTCAGCAGCCGCGAAAAGGCGGTGTTGAATTGTGTCCTCGAGGGGTCGGGCAACAAGAAGATCGCAGATACACTTCACATTTCGGAAAGCTCCGTGAAGGCGGCGCTCCAGCAGTTGTTCGATAAAACCGGCGTGCGCACGCGAAGCCAGCTGGTACGGCTTGCTCTGGAACGGCATTCCCATGACTGGCTCGGCGACGATGCTGCAACCGCCTGAGCGGCTCGCTCGCGTCGTCATAGGCCATGCACCTTAGTTCTCGAACTCCATCTCTGGTGGCGGAAGGATGTCGCTGTCGCGCGCGACCCAAACGTAAAGAGTGGGGAGCAGGAAGATGCTCATGATGAGGTTCATGACGAGGCCGCCGCAGATAACGATGGCGAAGGGGCGCTGCGAATCGGAACCGATGCCGTGCGACATGGCGGCGGGCAGCAGCCCGAGCGTGGCCACGAGCATGGTCATCATGATGGGCCGGAGGCGGAGAACGGCGCCTTCGACGGCCGCTTCCTCGGCGCTTTTGCCAAGGGCGCGGAGCTGGTTGATGTACTCCAGCATGATGACGCCGGTCTGCACTGAGACGCCGAAGAGTGCGAGGAACCCCACCTCGGATGAGACGCTGAAGTTGGTGTGGGTAATGAGCAGGACGAGCAGGCCGCCAATGCTGGCCATGGCGACGGTGGCCAGGATCAGCAGCGCCCATTTGAAGGAGCGGTACATGGTGTAGAGCAGCACGAAGATGAGCAGAACCGTGATGGGCACGATAATCAGCCATCCGTGCTTCGGCGCGCATTTCGCTCTGATACTCGCCTTCCCATCCCAGGTGATAGCCGCGGGGGAGCTTCACTTCCGCGTTCACCTTTTGAATCGCCTCTCGTACAGCGTCGCCGAGCGGGCGGCCGCGCACGCTGTACTTGATAGCGACATAGCGCTGGTTGTTCTCGCGGTAGATTTCGGATCCTTCGTCGGCCTCGTGAATCGTGCAGAGCTGCGAGAGCGCAACTCGCTCCCCGGAGGACGAGAGCAGGCGGATGTTCTCGATGGCTTCGCGGGTGCTCCGGTACTGGGGCAGGTAGCGGAGGGTCAGATTGTAGACTTCTTCGCCGCGCAGCACCTGGGTAAGGGCGTTCCCGCCGACCGCGGTCTGCACAGCATCCTGAATATCGGAAACGTTGATGCCCCACCGCGCGGCTTTTTGCCGGTCGACTGCAATGTCGAGATCGGGCTGTCCGGTGACCTGGAAAACGCCGAGATCGGTGATGCCGCGGACGCGACTCATCACAGCCTCGATCTGTGCGGCTTTATCTTCGAGCTGGTGCAGGTCGCTGCCATAGACCTTGGTGGCGAGTTCGCCTTTCACGCCACTGACCGCCTCCTCCATGTTGTCTTCAATGGGCTGTGAGAAGCCCCAGATGACGCCGGGGAATTTCTTCGTGAGCACATCGTTCATGGAGGCGATGAGATCGTCCTTGTTCTGATGGAAGACCGGACGCCACTGTTCTTTCGGTTTGAGCCCTACGAAGTATTCGGTATCGAAAAAACCGGTGTGGTCGGTGCCGTCATCGGGGCGTCCGGTCTGGCTGGTGCACTCGGTGGCTTCGGGGAAGGAGCACAGGATGTCGCGGGCGCGGTTGGCGATGCCTACGCTTTCGTCAGGGCCGACACTTTGATCGAGGGTGCCGCGCACCCAGAGAGCGCCTTCATCGAGGTGAGGCAGGAATTCAGAGCCGATGACTCCGCCAAAGGCCAGCCAGACCGCGAGGATAAGTCCACAGATGCCGATGCCCAGAACGATGCGGGTGTGATGAATGGCCCAGGTGGCGCCATGGCGATAACGGTTGCGGAGCCACTCCATGGCAGGATTTTCCCATTCCTTCGCTCCCTTGCTGAAGAGAAGGCTGGAGAGGACGGGCGCGAGAATCATGGAGAAGGTAAGCGCGCCGAGCAGAGCGAAGGCAACCGTCCAGGCCATGGGGCGAAATAGGCGGCCTTCGACCGACTGCAGCGTGAAGATGGGCAGATAAGCGGTAATGATGATCGCAATGGCATAGAAAACGGGGCGCTGCACTTCGTGCGCGGCTTCGGAAATGCGCGCTTGATCGAGGCGTCCGGTCTCATCCTTGCGGTGAGAGGTGGCGCACGATGTTTTCCACCATCACGACGGCGCCGTCGACGACCATGCCGAAATCGAGCGCGCCGAGGGAAAGCAGGTTGGCGGGAATGTGCTTCAGATCAAGACAAATCGCGGCGAAGAGCAGCGAGAAGGGGATAGTCATGGCGACGATGATCGCGCCGCGAACGTTGCCGAGGAAGAGAAAGAGAATGATGACGACGAGAACGATGCCTTCACTGAGGTTGTGGAGCACGGTATGGGTGGTGAAGTGCAGCAGATCGCTGCGATCGATGAAAGGAACGATCTTCACGCCGTCGGGCAGGATCTGACTCGTTGAGCTCTTTGACTTTCGCGTGGATGCCGTCGAGAACGGGCTGGGCGTCGGCGCCTTTTTGCAGCAGCGCAATGCCTGAGACCACATCGTCGTTATCGATGATTTTGCCGTCTTCGCGGCGGATGGCTCGGCCGAATGGCCCAGGCGGATCATGGGCCCCTGAGAGACCTCGGCGATATCCTTGACCGCAGAGGCGTGCCGGCTTTGGTCATGATGACGGTGTTTTCAATGTCCTGAATATTGCCAACCAGGCCGACCTCGCGAACATTGATCTCCTGGGAGCCGGCCTGGATGAAGCTGCCGCCGCCGTTCGCATTGTTGCCGCTCAATTGCTGCTCGACCTGGCCGAGGCTCAGTCCATAGGAAATAAGCTTGTTGGGATCGAGGCGCACCTGATATTCGCGGGTGGGACCGCCGAAGGGGTTGGTGTCGACGACGCCTGGAACGGACTTGAGGTTCTTCTCGATGACCCAGTCCTCGAGCGTCTTCAGATTCATGACGTCATATTCCGGATTGGTGCTTTCGAGCGTGTAGAAGTAAATCTGTCCGACGGGACTCCAGTCGGTGCCCATCTGCGGTACCACGCCCGGTGGCAACGTAGACCTGGGAGAGCCGCTCCATTACTCGCTCGCGGTTCTCGAAGTCGGTGGTCTCTTCGCCGAAGACCATTTCTACCGTGGAGAGGCCGAAGATCGACCAGGAGCGCACGTGTGCGACACCGGGGATGCCGTTCATCACGGTTTCAAGCGGAATGGTGACCTGTTGCTCGATCTGCTCGGCGGAGATGCCCGGCCACTGCGCGATCACGTCGACATAGTTGTTTGCGACGTCGGGATAAGCTTCGACGGGGAGCCGAATGGAAGGAGACGATGCCCCAGGCAAACAGAAGGATCCCGATGGCCAGCACCAGAAAACGACTCCGCAGAGCGAAGTCGACGATCTTGCGGATCATTGCGCCTCCAGCGTCTCTTCCAGAGCCAGAACGTTGGAGACGACCTCCTGGCCGGGCAAAATTCCGTTCAGAATGATCTGACGGCCGCTATCCAGCGTTTCGCCGTGGTCACTTCGATTCGCTGGAAGAGGGTGTGATCGGCGGGGACGAAGACCCAGTCGCGATCGTGCAGATGGAGAATGGCCGAAGCCGGCACGACGGCGTGGACCTGGTGAGTGCGGCTCTCCAGAGTTGCCGTGACGAACATGCCGAGACGCAGCAGAATGCCGGGGTTGGGCACCTCGATGCGGACTTTGGCGGTGCGCAGAGTGGGGTCGAGAACCGGGCCGATGTCGCTGACCCTTCCAGTGAGAATCTTGTCGGGATACGCGTTGAGGCGAACCTGTGCGGACTGGCCCAGGATGAAGCTTCGGCAGATCGTTCTCGTAAACATCGCAGAGGATCCAGACCTCGGAGAGATCGGCGATGGTGAAGGCCGTGGCCGATCCGGAATAGGTGACGCCGGCGGCTGCAGCATTGGTGACGTTTTGCGCGACGATGACGCCGGAGATGGGCGCGTAGACGTTGACGATGCTCGATGGATGGTCCTTCTTCACGCCGAGCGTGTCGAGTTGCTGTTCGGAGGCGGTGAGGTCGGCTGTGGCGTCGTCTTCAGCGTCCTGCGCCTGTTCGAGCGCGGAAGCGGAACCGCGCCGTGATCGTAGAGGTCTTTGGTGCGGTCAAGGCGTCTTTTTGGCGAGCAACTCATCGTTCAGGCCTTGAGGTAGGCGTCGAAGGCGTTGGTGATGTCCGGGCTCTGCACCTTCAGGAGCAGGTCGCCTCTTCCTGACGTTGTCATCGAGGCGCGCGCGGATATCGACGATGCGGCCGCTGGCGAGGGAGATGACGGGAACTTCGCGCGAGATATCGGGATTGACGATGCCGGTGACGTTGAGCTGGTCGGGAATCATCAATGGATCGGCCGCCACCAGAGGGAACTGCTCGGGATGATCGACGGTGACGCGTGCGGAGTCGGTCTGGTCTATGACCTGCGCCGAGCCGGCGCGCCGATCGGCGGGATCAAATTTCTTTTCGCAGCCGAGGAGCAGAAGACGCATGAGCCAGGAGGCAAAGCGGATCGCAGAAGTGTTCGAGCTTTCACTGGATCACCTCGCGTCCGACGGCCAGGTTGAGTTGCGCGGCAGCGGTAAGATACGCGCCAACAAGCTGCACATACGCCATCTGAACGTTGCGGTAGTCGCTCTGCGCGTTGAGAAAATCCATCAGGGAAGCGCCTCCGTGCTGCCACGCGTAGGTCACGCCGTCGCGCACCTGCAGCGCCTGAGCCAGATAGTGCTGTTTATAGGGGCGCAGCAGGATGAGATTGCTGTTGACCTGTGCGTAGGCTGAGTCCACGTCGCTGAAAACCTGTGCGTGGGCGGCGGCCGCCAGCTGCTGGTTGCGCTGGATGTCGATCGAAGTGCGGAGTTTCTCGCCCTGGTTACGGTCGAAAATGCGCAGCGGAATGCTGACGCTTGCGCCGAGAGTATTGATGCCGTCCGGATTGTTATTCGACGAGTTGTACGTGTACCAGCCGCTGAAGGTCGGATCGGTCGATCCGTTGGCGATGGCCAGTTTGTGATTGGTTTGCGCCTGATCGACGGATTGGAGCGCGGCCTCGAGGTCGGGCCGGCTGGCCAGCGCGATCTGCCTGAAAGTGTCGAGTGGATCGAGCTGGTCGTTAAAATCGAAGGGCCCCTGAATATCGAACTGGTCCACGGGTGTGCGATCGTCGAGCAACTGCAGGAGCTGGATCTTCGCGGTACGCAGGTTCACTTCGGCGGTCTGCAGATCCGATTCGTACTGCACCCGCTGCAGCTCGATGCGATCCAGATCGATCTGCGCGAGGTCACCGGCGCGGAAGCGATCCTGGCTGATCTGAATGATGTGGTCGTAATAGGCGAGCTCCTGCCGGGCCAGATCGACCAGCGACCTGGCCTCGAGGGTTTGGACGAACTGCGAGCGCAGATCGAACAGGAGGTTCCGCTCCAGGTCGGAGTGCAGTGAGGTTGCGATCTGCGTGCCTTCCTGCGCACTCTTCAGGCGCAACTCACGCTTGTGTTCGCGCTCATGCAGGTAGCTGACGTTGGGAACGATGTAGGTTCCGCGAAATGGCTGCCACACGCCGTCGTGGGGAGCGATCTGCGTTCCATCCTGCGCGAGGGTGAACTGGGGGTTGGGGCGCAGATCGGCGGTAATCTCCTCGGCCTTCATCTCCTGTACGTTGCCCTGATCGGCCTTGAGCGTCGGATTGTCAGCCGCGAATTTGGCCTTGATCTGGTCCCACGTATAGCTTTGCTGAGCTGCGGCTGGTGGAATACCCCACGCCAGCAGAGTCACGAGGCACAGTGCGGCCGGAAACCTTTTTGCAGTTATGAAGTCGGGAGTCATTTGTGATTCGAAGTTTCCATCGCTCCGGACAGGACAACTGCTCCGCCGGCGCGGGAGATCCCGCCCCGGAAAAATTCGGGACGGCTCGGGTTCCGCTGGCCATCGATGATTCGAACGCTGATTCGTTCTGGGGAAGAACCCGATTTCCTGTATGAGTTTATTGCCCGCGGCCGCAGTGACCGGCGTATCTTTGAGGCGCTAATCGTGATCTTTCGACAGACGATTCGTCGTCGCAGGATAGTGGCGAATATCTTTCGTACAAATCTGATGGTTTCCACTTCGTGGTCGACTGGGGGTCGCCCGATAGTGGTGGTTATGCGGTCACGGCGTCCGAGAAATTGCAGCCGGCGAAATCGCGCGCAGTTCCGTGCCTCTGCACTCCTGCAATGGATGGGCATTGCGGTTGTTGTCGTCTTCTTGTTTTGGACAATGGCTATGGTCTTTATGCAGGCGTGGCATATTCTGCTGCCACACGGAAATTGATGGGACATCACTTCAGGCGAATGAGCTGGATTCATCGCGGCAGGGGCAATGCGCCCATCATCTCGGTGCATGATGCCCCTCGTTAGGTCGCTATCGAAGAGGGTTTCGGAAGTTATTGGATGGCATACGTTCCGCCAGACTGCCGGTCTCTAGTCAGCGGAGCGGATACATGGATCGACGTGCAGCAGAAACTGATGCGCCAGGCCCACATCACTATCACCCAGAACTGCGGTGAGCCGCCGATTGGGAACCGGCGCCGGGCAAAAGCACATTTGCAGGGCTGATTTTGCTTAGAAAATCGGACCGATAGTCCGCCAAAAACGGCAAGTCAAAAACCCCAAACGCGAACCGTGCGCCACGTGCGCCCGGTCATCTATGAGTTGAGATCTCGTAAATGGCTGTGGTTGTTGGATTTACACCAGCGACCTTTGGGTGATCTGGGGTTATCTGGGGTTGGGAAATCGGCTAGGATGGTTGCGGGGGGTGGATTTGAACCACCGACCTTTGGGTTATGAGCCCAACGAGCTACCAGGCTGCTCCACCCCGCACCTTTATGTTAACAACCGCTCTCGGGCGGGTCAAACGCGAAGAAGCGCGGATCGAAGCAGTTCCTGGAGAAACTGGGCGTTTCCGATGGACGCGCCACCTCATTGATTTCGCGATATTTCACCCGTGGCGAGCCGAAACACATAACGCCTGCGGTCCGGTTGTGATCCACGTCACATCTGCGTGTGCGCTGGGACACAGCCGGTCTGGCGAAGCGCCTCGAAACTAGGGTCAACCAGCGCTCGCAACGCTGCGAGGTAACGCTATGACCCTCCCGCAGGAACAAATCGGATCCGCTTTCGCCGCGCCCGGCAAGATTGTTGTTGCTACCGACCTGACCGACACGGAATATCTTCTGCCCCATGCTATCGCTCAGGCCAGAGCCAGCGCGGCCTCCCTGATTCTGGTTCACGCGGTATTGCCCCATGAGTCGATGCCGGTCGAGACCGGCGCAGTTCCCTACTACGACCCGCTGCGGATGGACCGCGACGCGCGCCTGTTGCTGGACGGCCTGGTGCGCGAGGTGCGCGCACAGGGTGTTGAGTGCGTGGCTGCGGTTCGCCATGGGTTCGTTCCCGACGTGATCGCCGATGTCGTAAAGAATTCCGGCGCCGGCCGCCTGATCCTCGGGACGCACGGACGCCGCGGCCTGAAAAAATTTGTGCTTGGCTCGGTGGCGCGGCAATTGCTGGAAACGGTCGACATCCCGGTTTGCACAATCGGACCGCGCGCCCATCGCAAAACCACGGACAATCCGGCCACGATCCTGCACCCGGTTTCGCTGGCCGGCATGCACGAAACCAGTGCCGCGCTCTCCATCAGCCTGGCCGATCAGTTTGGAGCGCAGGTGATCCTGTTGCACGTGATCATGCCTGGCCCGAGCGTAGCCAAAGATCCCGGCGCATCGGTTGCCAAAGCGACGGAGGAACTGGAAAAGCTGATTCCTGAAAGGGAGCGCCCCCGGATACGGGTGGAAGTGAAGATCGCGCTCGGCAACGTGGTGCAGGAGATTCTGTCGGTTGCCCAGGAAACGCAGGCCGGACTGATCGTGCTGGGCGTGCATGCGCCTGCGCACAGCTGGCTGCCAGGGACCGAACCGGCTGCTTACAAGATTTTGGTGGCGGCGCCCTGCCCGGTTATCTCGCTGCGGGTGAATCCGGCGCTGATGGACGAAAGAGCGGAAGAGAAGGAACACGCAGGACCCTTTGTTCTGGGCTAAGAAGTGCAGATGCAGTGCGCGGAGCGATCCATGACGTGTGCCAATCCAGCTTGCGGTGCCGAGTCGCTCTACCTGCGGAGCGGCGGAATCTATCACGTCGACTCCGTCGGCGCATCCGGCGAAACAGGTGAAGGCCAGACTATTCAGCGGAGGGTCATCTGGCTGTGCGACGCCTGCACCGGTCAGTTTTCCGTCGAGACCTGGAGGCCGCCAGGCGAACAAGTGCGGCCTTCCAGAAGCCAACGCATGGGATTTCCGCGGGCGCGAGGCCAGATGAGAGCAGCAGAGAGCTGGAGCTAATGGCGAATTCAAGCAAGAACGGAAACCCTTCAACAGGACGGCATGTTCCGGACCGCTGCGCGCAGTGCAGCGACCGTGCAGAACGGCTGTTCTGCAATCTGCCCGACGATGCGATCGAGCGGTTCGACGAAATTGCAATGCAGATCTCCTATCCGAGCCGGTCGGTGGTCTTCGAGGAAGGCCAGCGCGCGCAGGGTATTTTTGTGGTTTGCAGCGGCCAGATCAAACTGGCGGCCACATCGCGCGACGGGCGCACGATGATCCTGAAGATTGCTGTTCCCGGCGACGTGCTGGGGCTGACCGCGACGCTGAACGATTTGCCCTATGAGGTGACTGCGGAAACGCTGGAACCGTGCCAGGTGCGCAGCGTGCGGCGGCGCGATTTTCTCGAGTTTCTGAGCCAGTATGGCGATGTGAGCCGGCACGCGGCGCAGGTGATCGCACGCGAATACCATGAAGTGTTTCTCGATGCACGGCGGCTGGCTCTTTCCGGTTCCGCTGCCGGTCGGCTGGCGCAATTGCTGCTGGACTGGGCGCGCACCGGTTCCTGCGGTAAGCCGGAGCTTCGTTTCACCATGGCGCTGACGCATGAGGAACTGGCGAACATGGCCGGAACGTCGCGCGAGACGGTGACCCGTCTGCTGAATCAATTCGAGCGCGACGAGCTGATCACCCGCCATGGCGCTTCGATCGTGATTCTGCGGCCCACCGAGATGGAGCGTATGGTGGGCTGACGACCTGGCTCAAAGATAGCTTGCTTCTAACTCCGCGGTAACTCATTTCCAGCCACAAATCAGGAGTCAGAGGCACGACTCTGCCGTAATTCCCCAAGCGAGTCATTGCTCCTGTTACCAATTCAGGGTCCAATGGGCCAACCGTCACACCAAGCCCCACGAACGGGGCATCGACAATTTCGTGGGGCCTCATGAAGGAGAAGCTGAATGAGTCCTCTGCTCAGGGCCCTTGTACGCGATGAGTCCGGACAGGATCTCATCGAGTATGCGTTAATTGCTGCCTTAATTGCCCTTGGAGCGATTTTTTCCATGGGTTCTCTCGCTAACCAAATTTCGAACGCGTTCAACGCGATCGGGAACAGCCTCTAGACAGAAAAGTTTTACGAGTCCTTCCCCCGGAACTGGACCGGCAAATGCCGAGGGTTTTTCCTCCAAACCCTCGGCTTTTTTTGCCTCGACGATGTGAGATATCCCCCTGGCTCGTTATGAGGGTTGATTGATTTTTTGCGAGTTACGAGCGCGATGACTTCGGAGACACCGGCAACAGACAGGTAACAAGCCATTTGGGAGACGAGTGGCACTGACTCAGTGACGGCCATGAGTGAATCAGTGACACGCGCGAAGGACCTGAATGATTGAAGGGGAGTCACTTTGGTCGCGCTCGCGAATGTATCAATGGCGAGCGTGATCGATGAAGTGGCGGTCGTCATTGATTCACTCGCGGGCGTGATTGATGCAATGACGCGGGTGAAGCGGGTGAGGACATCTCACGAAGAAGGTCAGGAGAGAAGAGGCCCTGTTTGGCGAGGGTGGCCAGGAGCGCATCGGCGGACTGGTTGTCGAATGGCGGCACGGACTGGGGAGCGAGCTGAGGGGCGGTCGGCGCGAACTCCGGACTGGGGAAAGGGACATCGCCGAGGCGATTGAGGAGCGCGCGCAGGAAGCGGCCGGCGGTGAGGTCGGAGATGTGGCCGGTGGAGTTTTCGCCGCGGTCGATGAGGCATCTAAGGATGTCGTAGACCTCGGAGGCCAAACTGGCAGGCTGGAGCCACGGGAGGTTACGGCCGAGGCGGCGCCAGCGGATGAGGTCGGAGTAGTACTCACTTTTTGCAGGGCGCGGAGGGGTGGGCACGATGGGTTTGGGAGCATGATGGCGGCACACGAGTTGGTTACGGGTGGCGGCGCAGCGGCATTTGCGGCCACTGGAGAGGATGAAGCAGCATTCGCGGGTCATTGAGAACCTCCGGAAAACAGGGAGCAGGGATGTAGGGATGGCCAGTAGCCTGCAGCCAGTAGCCAGTAGCAACTGCGAGAGCAAGAGCAACTGCGAGAGCAAAAGCAACGGCAATGAAAAAACCTCGCGTTTGCGCGAGGCTTGTGGTGAATCGTGGACGTGATCGGTGAAGGGAAAATTACTTTCTTATCCCCTATTATCAGAATACCAAATCCGCCTCTAAGTAGTGCCAACTATCGCCAGGTATTTTGGCGTGTAAGTGCCGTGTTATGTGGGGTCATTACTTTGGATTTTGGGCCTGGGGCTTGACAAGTTTTCCACATTGCGGGAGTTTTGGCCGTAAGTCGTTGAAAGCTCGTGGAGGGTGAACCAGCGTTCAGAAGCAGTGCCCTTGTAGCTCTTATCCCGCGAAACCAGTTCCCCGGATGGGTGCCGAATCGGGGGCACCTTTTCAAAAGGGAACGGTGATAGGTACTTTGGGACCGAAGGGCAGAGTCAATTGTGTTGAGGGATGCTCCGCGTGGGAGTTTGCTTCTTGCTGTGGGGTGAACCTGGCCGCGGCTACGGTGGGGTGGGTTTTCCCGGAATGAGGCAACGACAGAGATCCAGGCGCGACACCCAAATTGTTTTGCCTCGAGCCGCAGGACAGTCTCTAATGACTCCGCGCCACCATCGACCTCAGCCAGTATCAGGTGGAACGTGGGACGAGTTGGAGGTCTTTGGCGGAATCAGGCGCCCGGCAATTGCGGCGCTGACTACCGACAAGCCTGCGCAGATCCACATGATGATGCGGAATCCGAAAACAAAGGCTTGCCTGACTGATTGTGCGATGGCGGCGCGAACGCTGGGATTAAGGTCGGCCGGGGCCTTGAGTCCAGCGAGCTTGATCTCGTTCGATTGAAGTTGTGCTCGCAGCTGCGGGGTGAGCGGAACCTCAGCGAGCGAGCGATTGAGGTGCGCGCCAAAGGCCTGGACCATAACAACCCCTAGGACGGCAATGGCAAGAACACTCGCTACGCGGGAGACAGCGTTGTTAATGCCGGAGGCCGCTCCGACGCGATCCTCCTCCACCGCGTTCATCACGACTGTGGTCAGCGGAGCTACCGTAATTGCCATGCCCAGGCCGAGGACGATCACTGCGGGGAAGAAGGTGGTCCAGTAGCTGCCCGAAACTGAAGGCAGGGCGAAGAGGGCGAAGCCAAGCGCAGCCACGAGCGGGCCGACGATGAGCGGAAGCCGTGGCCCGTATCGCGCGACCAGACTTCCGGACCAGCGGGAAAGCAGGAACACGAGGAGAATGAACGGCAGCATGGCAGCGCCAGTGGCGGTCGCTGAGTACTTCTGAACCTGGATCAGGTCGAGAGGAAACAGGAAAAAGAAGATGCCGAGGGCGCCATAGAGAAACAGGGTGAGCAGGTTGGCCCCGGTAAAGCTGGAGGAGTGGAAAAGCGTTAAGTGAACCATCGGCGATTCGGCTCGGGCTTCGACAAGCAGGAACAGAACGAGGCAGGCGGAACCCGCGATGAGGCTGAAGAGGACCGGAGCGTGGTTCCATCCCATGTTTTCCGAGTCGATGAAGGCATTGACCAGGCCTGCCAGGCCAAGGGTGACGAGCAGAGCACCGGGCCAATCGATTTTGCCGCGCACCGCGCTGCGGCTTTCGGGGACATGCTGCAGCGAGAGGACGATGACCACTGCGGCAAGTGGCAGATTGATGAAGAAAACCCAGCGCCAGGAGGCGTGCTGAACGAGCCAGCCGCCGAGAACGGGACCGAGTGCCGTGGTGATGGCGGTGAAGCCGGACCACGTGCCGATGGCCTGACCACGGCTTTTTTCGTCGAAGGAGGAACTGATGATCGCCAGGCTGCCGGGGACGAGGAGCGCAGCTCCAGCGCCCTGAATGCTTCTGGCCAGGATCAGCTGATGGATGGTGAGGGCGATGCCGCAAGCGGCGGAAGCGAGGGCGAAGATGGTCACCCCCAGCAGGAAGATGAGGCGGCGGCCGAACAGGTCGCCGAACGAGCCACCGACCAGAATCAGCGCTGCCAGGAGGAGTCCGTAGGACTCGACCACCCACTGCACATCGACCACCGAAGCGTGAAAACTGGCCTGGAGGGCGGGCAGGGCAACATTGACCACTGTACCGTCGATGAAGGCCATGCTGGATCCGATGATGGCCGCGGCCAGGATCCACGGCCGCGCTTCTGCAGCACACGGGGCTTCGGCAGCCCCCGAGCGGAGCACGGCTTCGTCGGAAGGTAGTTTCATGGACGGGAGGGATGGCGTTGCATATTTGAAGTCGACTCTTTATTCCGCCGTGCTGCCGCCTGCGAGGAATGCGCGTTGCATTCCTGCGGCGAGTCTCGCCCGCAATCTATAATTTGATTTTGATCTTCCCGTCAACGAATCAACCCGACGCGATTCCCAAGTCCAAATTCCGGAACCTCCGGCGCGGCGAACAGCGCGGCGGAGTGGCGAGGTAAATGATGGCAGCTTCCAATCCTACCCTTGAAATTCTGAAGCCGAGAGCCGACTGGATCGTGCGGCGCAAAGCCGAGGCCGTGAAGAACGGCGACACGAACCTTTCGCAGATGCATTTTGCGCGGAAGGGCCTCGTGACCGAGGAGATGGCCTACGTGGCCGAGCGGGAGAAGCTGCCGCTGGAGCTGGTGCGCGATGAGATCGCTGCGGGACGGCTGATTATTCCGGCGAATGTGAATCACCCGGAGCTGGAGCCGATGGGGATCGGGATTGCGACGCGCTGCAAGGTGAACGCGAACATCGGGAACTCAGCGGTGACTTCGGAGATTCAGGAGGAACTGCGGAAGCTGCACATGGCGATCCAGCACGGCGCGGATACGGTGATGGATCTGTCGACGGGCGGCAATATCCCGGAGATTCGGGACGCCATTCTGCGGCATTCGCCGGTGCCGATCGGGACGGTTCCGATTTATGAGGCGCTGGCGCGGGTGAAGCGGCTCGAGGACCTGAACATCGACGTGTATCTCGAGGTGATCGAGGAGCAGGCCGAGCAGGGCGTGGACTACTTTACGGTGCATGCGGGCGTGCTGATCCAATATGTGCCGATGGTGGCGAAGAGGATTACGGGGATTGTGAGCCGCGGGGGCGCGATTCTGGCGCAGTGGATGACGGCACCACCACAAGCAGAATTTCCTCTATGAGCATTTCGACCGCATCGTGAAGGTGATGGCGAAGCATGACGTGAGCTTCTCGCTGGGCGACGGGCTGCGGCCAGGATCGGTGGCCGATGCATCGGATGAGGCGCAGTTCAGCGAGCTGAAGACGCTGGGCGAGCTGACGGCGAAGGCCTGGGAAAGCGATGTGCAGGTGATGATCGAGGGGCCGGGGCACGTGCCGCTGGACAAGATCAAGGAGCAGGTGGACAAGGAAGTGGAGTACTGCTTCGGCGCGCCTTTTTACACCCTGGGGCCGCTGGTGACGGATATTGCGCCGGGTTACGACCACATCACGAGCGCGATTGGGGCGGCGCTGATCGGATGGCACGGGGCTAGCATGCTGTGCTACGTGACGCCGAAGGAACATCTGGGGCTGCCGAACGAGAAGGACGTGAAGGACGGGATGATCGCGTACAAGATTGCGGCGCACGCGGCGGACATTGCGCGGCACCGGCCGGGGGCGCGGGATCGGGACGACGCAATCAGCTACGCGCGGTACACGTTCGACTGGGAGAAGCAGTTTGCGCTGTCGCTCGATCCGGAGACGGCGCGGGCGATGCACGATGAGACGCTGCCGGACGATTACTACAAGGAGGCGGCGTTCTGCTCGATGTGTGGGCCGAAGTTTTGCTCGATGAACTGGTCGACGAAGGTGGATGAGTTCAACAAGGCGGTGCATGGCCTCGAAAAGCAGGACCTGAGCGAGCTGGTGACGCTCGAGGCGGGCAAGCTGGGGGCGAAGAAATGAGGGCCGGCAAGGCTGGCGGAATTTGACGAAAAAGCCGTCCGGAAGGGCGGCTTTTTGTTTGGAGTTCCGGTTTTGGGTACTACGGTGACGGGCTTTTCAGGCTTTTTTTGCACAGGGGAGGAATCAACGCAACCACCAGGCACCCGGTGGTATCTGACCGGGAAGAAGCCAAAATGGATTAGACGGCGAAACCAGCAGGAAAGGGAGGTCGACGATGAGCACATGGAAATTCTGGGCAGCCTTTGGTGTGGGAGTGGCGGCGGGAGCGGCACTGGCACTGATTTATGCGCCGCAGTCGGGGGCGCGGACGCGGCGGCAGATCAAGCGTGCGGTGTCGGACGCAGGGGATTACATCAAGGAGACGGCGGACACCGTGCAGGATTTTGCCGGGAAGTATGTGAAGCGCGGGAAGGACGTGGTGGGAGACGTCGTGGATTCCGCGCAGAACGTGGCGACGGCGGCGAAGCGCGTGGTGACGTTCGGCTGAGGCGTAACACCGGTCGATTACGTCTGTTGGGATAAGGTTCGCGGGGCGAGAAAATCCAGGGCGGCGACGGCGAAAATCTGCCAAGATAGAGCCATGACCACGACTGCTGCTTCGGTTTTTTCTGATCGGATTGGGCGGATTGAGATATCCGCGACGATGGCTGTGACCGCGGAGGCCGCGAAGCTGCGCGCGCAGGGCGCGAAGCTGGTGGACTTTGGCGCGGGCGAGCCGCATTTTGCCACGCCGCAGCATATTAAGGATGCGGCGATCGAGGCGATCAAGAACAATTTCACGCGCTACACCATGGTTGCGGGGATTCCGGAGCTGCGCCAGGCGATTGTGGAGCGGCACGCGCAGGATTTCGGGTCGAGCTACACGCCGGACGAAGCGATTTTTTCGACGGGCGGGAAGCTCTCGATCTTCAATGCCATTCAGGTGCTGGTGGATCATGGCGATGAGGTGATTGTGCCGGTGCCGTACTGGGTGAGCTACAAGGACATCGTGCAGTACGCGGGCGCGACGTGCGTGTACGTCGAAGCGCCGGAGGCCGACGGCTTCATTGTGACGGCGGAGGCGATTGAGCGCGCGATCACGCCGAAGACGAAGGCGATCATTCTGAACTCGCCGTCGAATCCGTCGGGTGCGGTGGTGGCGCCGAAGGATCTGGAACGGATCGTGCGGCTGGCGAAGGAGCGCGGCATCTGGTTGCTGCTCGATGAGTGCTACGTCTATCTGCAGTACACGGGAGCGCTGGTGAGCGGTGGGTCGTTCACGGACGCGAAGGATCACCTGGTGGTTCTGGGGTCGCTCTCGAAGACGTATGCGATGACGGGGTGGCGCGCCGGATTTGCGCTGGGGCCGAAAGCGGTGATTACGGCGATGGCCAAGCTGCAGAGCCAGTCGACGTCGAGCACGGCGGCGTTTGTGCAGAAGGCTTCGATTGCGGCGCTGCGCGGTTCACAGGATTGTGTCGTCGAGATGCGCGCCGATTATCTGAAGCTGCGGGATCGGATTCTGCGGCGGCTCAAGGAAATTCCGGGCGTGACGTGCGTGAAGCCGGACGGGGCGTTTTATGTGTATCCCAATGTGAAGACGTACCTGGGAAAGGCTGGCGTCGGCACCGCGATGGAGTTGTCGAAGCGGCTGCTGCATGAGGCGCATGTGGTGACGGTGCCGGGTGAGGCGTTCGGGACGACGGAGCATATTCGGCTGGCCTATGCGACGAGCCATGCGGATGTGGATGAGGGCCTGGACCGGATGAAGGCGTTCTTCGCGAAGCTGTGAAAAGCAGCCGGGAGCTGGGAGCCTGGAGTGTGGCATCCCACATCTGCCGACACTGGGCTGATGTCGGGCACCCATGCCTCCCACTCAAGTAATCATCCAGGATCAAACACAATCAGGGGCGGTTCTGTGCCATTGCGGAGAGGCCGGCGACTTCCTGCGTGGCTCCGGGATAGAGGGTGAGTTCTTCGGCGTCGTCACGATCGGGCTGCAGCAGCCAGACGTGGCGGTTAGGGAAGGCCTCGATGAGCTGGCGATCGGTGGCGGGGCTCAGGCTGCGCGCCCAGACGATCGGCGAATGAGCTAGGTCGGCGTGGTTGAAGACCCACTCTTCGCGCGGGACGTGATCGGGCGCATACCGCACCAGGCATAGCTGCCGGCCAGGCTGGTGGAGCAAAAGGTTCTGGACGCGGACGCGCTCGACCGATGTGTTGAGCGGGGTAGGCGGGACCGGCGCGTACAACCAGATTCTCCAAAACACGCTGGCGGCGATGGCGAGCTCGGCAAAGGCCACGCCGCGCGACAGGGCGATGCCGTTCGCGAAGGGCAGCCGAACGCGGCGCAGCGCGAAGAGTCCGTAAGCGATGAGCAGGAAGAAGAGGGAAGCGGCGGGCGCTCCGTACTGCGGGAACGGATACCAGGCCATGAGGAAGATTTCTAGAGCGAAGGCGGCGGCGGCCAACAGTGGGGCGACGAGCAATCCTTTGCGCCTGCGGCGAGCCAGCGTGGCGAGGCCGAGGAGCAGGAGGCCTCCGAAGCCATAGAAGAAGGACTGGTAGTAGACCCTGGCTTTGACGGAGAGGAACCAGAGCGGATGGGTGGCTTCCTGGTGGTGCTCTCCGAGCTCCCACTTGGTGTAGAAGCGGGCGAGATCTTCGACATCGTAATGGGGAAGCGGGCGAACCCGCGAGAAGAGAAACGGCCCGGTGATGTGATAGTCGCGGTAATTGAGCATGTAGGGGAAGAGCAGGGCGTGGCCGGTGCCGCGGTAGTTGTAATAGCAGAGCCATGTGAATGCGGAGCCGACCAGAGCAAGAACAATAGCGGCGACGGGCGCGACGAGTCGCCAGGAACGGCGGCGCAGCGTCCATGCAAGCACAGCGAGAAGGGGAAGGCTGAAGAGGAGGCCTTCATACGGTCGCGTGAGCATGAGGATCACAAGACCGAGGCCGAGAAGCCAGGCGGGTTGAGCGCGGCGGGAACGGGCGACTCGCGGCTGGCTGCCGAGGACGAGTGCGCCGCCAATGGCGGGCAGGCCGATGCAGAAATAATTATCGAACCACCAGTTGCCGTTGTAGACGATGAGCATGGCAACGGTGGCGGCGGCCAACGCATAGCGGCGCGGCAGCCACGCGGCTGTCATCCAGTAGATGGCGGCGCAGAAGGCGGCGGTGATGAGGAGGACGGCGATCCAGGGCGAACCGAATTTCTCGCCGGCGGCGAGAGCGAGGCCGGTTCCTGGCAAATACATCGACTGCCAGGTGGGACGCGTGTTGAAGTGGATAGTCTCGAACGCAGCTGGGACGGGAGGCTCGGGATTGGTGAGTCTTCCGGCGGAAAAAGTGTCGGCGGCGAAGATGTAGCTGAACTCGTCGTGGAAGAGCGGCGGCGGAACGCTGATGAGCGGGAGCAGCGCGAGGCGGATGGTGATGGCGGCAACAAAGAGAGCCGCGAGACAGAGACGGGGCCGGCTTGCAAAACGCGAAATATGAGTTTCAAGCCAGGCGAACCGATGTGTCCAGAGATTAAAGCGGAGAGCGATCCATGCGAAGACCAGCGCGACAATGGCGACGATAATCTCGACGCGGATGTCGCGCGCCAGGGAGTGCAGATACACAAATCCCTCCGTTGGCTCGAGCAGTAAAACGTACGGCCTGCTTGCTACGCATGCTCGTGGGCCAACGAAGAACGCACGCGATGTGAATCCGCGTGGGGGATTCAAGCATAAGACGCGGGATCGCGGAGATTCGTTTGCTGGGATTTTGGGGAAGTCAGCCGAGCTATCCGGATAATTCGCTGGCCGGAAAAGCAGGGGTTATCCCGTTCAGGCAGCGCTGCGCGCTCAGGACGACAGTTTGAGGATGAGCATGGTCATGTCGTCGTGCTGGGGGGCGCCGGCGGTGAATTTGTCGGCATCGGCGAAGATGGCACGGAGAACTTCGTCGGCATTGTGGTTGCGGACTTTGCGGGCGGCTTCGATCATGCGCTCTTCGCCCCACTCCTCGTCGTCGTGGGTCATGGCTTCGCTGATGCCGTCGGTATAGAGCAGGAGCAGGTCGCCGGGCTCGAGGGTGAGAGCCTGCTCGGTATAGGGCGCGAAGGGCAACAAACCGACGACGGGACCGCCGGCTTCGAGACGAATGACCTGGCCATTGCGGAGGACAATTGGCGGATTGTGGCCAGCGTTGACACACTCGAGGCGACGCGTCTTCGGATCCCAGGCTGCAAAGAAGAAAGTGGCATAGCGGTTGGAGGCGGAGGCTTCGTAGACCAGCACGTTGACCTTGTGCATGAGCTTGGCGAAGTCGCGGGGATTGTCCAGGGCAACGCCACGCAGTGAGGCGCGCAGGCTGGCCATGAGAAGCGCGGCGGAGATGCCTTTGCCGGAGACATCGCCGATCGCGAGGCCGAGCCGGCCCCCTTCAAGATGGATGAGGTCGTAGTAGTCGCCGCCGACGCCGAGAGCGGGACGGCAGTGGCCGGCGACGGAAGCGCCGGCGAGGTCGGGCATCTCCTGGGGAAAGAGACGCTCCTGCACCTCGCGGGCAATTTCCATCTCGCGGTTGTCACGCTCGCGCTGGGCAGCTTCTGCGGCGAGGGAATGGGCGAGTTCGCTCACTTCGAGGGCGAGTCCGGTTTGGCGAGCGACGGTTTGGAGAACCTGCATGTCGGTGCGCGACCACGCGGCTTCAGAGCGCTTGGGCCCGAGCGCCATGATGCCCATGAGGCGATTGCGGCCGGGGAGGGGCACAAGGAGCTCGGCGTTGAGCAGGTCGAGAGCGCGGCGCTCGGCGGTGCCGGCCATCAGGTACCAGGCATCGGGATCGTCGCGATAGAGGCGGGCGGGCTCGTTGGAGTTGACGAGGTAGCGGATGGAAGAGGCCTGGGCGGGCAGCGCGAGCGCGCCATCGGCGGAGAAGCCGAGGGCCTGTTCGACATAGAAAGTGTCGCCGCGGCGAAGAAGCATAGCGATCTGGCGGATGTGAAGGGTATCGCAAACGGTGCGGGCTACGGTTTCGAGCAGTGGCTGGGTCTCGGTGAAGCGCCTGACTTCGTCAGAGAGCTCGTTGAGCATGACTTCGGCGTTGTAGGCTTCGCGGAAGAACTGCTTGTCGAGCCACTGCTCGAGACGTTTGGCGACGCCGAAACGCAGGGCCAGGATGAGGGCGAGAAAGATAAGGGTCGCCCAGATGTCGGAAGGTTGCGGGACTCGGCGCTCGAACATCGGCAGGAAGAGACGCAAGCCAACGACGACCAGCAGAGCGGCCTGGATCACCCAGAGAGTCGCTTTGGCGAGGGCGTAGCGGGTGCCCATGCGCAAAAGTACACGGACATCGAGAGCGCGCTGGACAACCACCACGTAGGCGAGGGTGAGAGGCGCGAACATGATGAGCAGAGCGGCGATGGAGTGAATCCAGTAAGAGCGCGGATTATTCCCACTGATGCCGATGCGCGGTAACAGCAGAACAACAATGAGCAGCGCGCCCATGCCGATGCTCATGCCGGTGGTGAGCACGCGCAGGCGGCGGCGGGCATCTTCGGTAGAAGCGGAACGAAGTTTATCGAGGGTGAGGACGAGGTAAAGGATGACGCAGAGGAGGTTGAAGGCGTTGATGATGTCGGCGGCGACATCGCTCACCCGAGTGAGGATAGGGCCATCGCCACCGCCGTACCCCTCCATGTACATGGAGGGGTACAAGGCGGCGACGCTGACGGCGAAGATGCCGAAGAGGATCCACTTGACCCAGCGCGCGCGCGCGTCGATACGGGAGCGCTCGGGAAAATAAATGCCGAAGAGCAAAAGAGCGGGGGCGCCGGCCAGCTGGATTGTCTGGTACCAGAAGAGGCGCAGGAACTGGAATACGCCGGTCGAGAGGCCGCTGTCGCTGAACATCACGGTGGGGAAGGTAAGCAGGATGAGAACCAGCCACGCGTTGCGGTCCCCAGGACGGGTAAGGACAACCCAATAGCCGATGACCAGACACACCAGGGGGAGCAGGCCGACAAAGAAGGAGGCCTGCCAGAACGCGAACATGGGCGACATGCGGCCCCAGGGATAGGTTTGGCGGACGAGGGTAACGGTGCAGGTAGCGTGGGAACCGTTGGGATGGGTGACATCGACGTCGAGGATGTCGCCGGGGTGGCTTTCAGAAAGGACGGCGTCCCACTGGGCGAGGCCGCTATAAGGAGCGCCGTTGAGGCCTTCGATGCGATCGCCGGGGGCGATACCGGCAGCGCGGGCTTCGGGCTGGAGGCCGACGTTGTGAATGGCGCGCGAATCGGAGTCGTAGCGGAAGGGAGTGTTGACGCGCTGATCCCAGTGAATGCGGGTGTCCCACAGGTCGACCATCCCGGCGATCCAGTAGCCCAGGCTCGAGAGGATCCAGAGAGCCAGAAAGAAGCGCAGCAGGTTGGGCGAGAGCGGTTTTTTCCGTGCGCTGCGACGTTTCATCCGTGGGGACATAGTAACTTGCCGCTGGAAGATTGACAGCCTGAATTGTCGGAGGCGCCCGTCTGCGTGGGCGCCGCGTTATCCTTGTTACGCACGGGGGAGGGGTTTCAGTTCATGCGTATTTCTTTTGCAGCTTTTGTGCTGGTAGCGGCATCCTGCGCGGCGCAGTCGCGGCCGGCGATTCTGGGGATTTCCCACATGGCGGTATACACGAGTGATGCGGCGAAAACCGAGCATTTCTATGTGCACGATATCGGGCTGAAGAAGGGCGACGATCCGGAGCAGAGCGACGGGGTTCGCTACTGGGTGAATGACGAGCAGTTTATCGAGGTTCTTCCCGTGCCGGCCGACGCCGGGGTGAACCGGCTGGATCACGTGGGCTATCTGACGGCGAACGCGGAGGGGATGCGAAAGTACCTGGGCGCGAAGGGCATAACTGTGCCAGATGCGGTGAAGCACGGGAGCGATGGCAGCGCCTGGTTCGAGGTGAAGGATCCGGAGGGAAACAAGGTGGAGTTTGTGCAGCCGCCGGCGAAGGTGCTGGGGGTGAAGAGCACGGAAACGCTGTATTCGCTGGCCGGGGCCGATCCGATCGGGCGGCGGATCATTCACGTGGGGATGTTTGTACGGGACCCGGAGAAGGAGAATACGTTCTACCGGGAGGTGCTGGGATTCAAGCCGTACTGGTTCGGCGGTATGCACGAGCACACGGACTGGATTTCGCAGCAGGTTCCGGACGGGCACGACTGGGTGGAGTACATGGTCTACAACGGTCAGGGCTCGCCGGATCACATTACGCAGCAAACGCTGGGGGTGCTAAACCATTTTTCGCTGGGCGTGGTGAACATGGAAAAGACGGTGACCACGCTGTACAACGAGGATCGGTTGGGCGATGCCGCGCCGAGGCCGCAGATCGGGAGAGACGGGAAGTGGCAGTTCAACGCCTTCGATCCCGACCTGACGCGGGTGGAGATGATGGAGTTCACCGCGGCGGGCAAGCCGTGCTGTTCGCAGTTCACGGCGGCGAACCCGACGCCGGAGGGACAGCCGTAAGGCAGCTGGAGCCAGTAGCTGGTAGCCGGTAGCCGGAGCGAAAAGGCCGGATGTAGTTGAGGAAGAAGTCGGCAAATTTACACTTGATGCCATGTTTCCGTGGTAGCATCGCGTTCGCCACCGCGAGCATCGATTGATTATGGCCACAGCAATCATTGATGGGACGGCACGTGAGTTTTCCCAGGGCGAACGTCTGCTGGACGTGATCAATCGCGCCGGCGGCAAGGTCCCGCAGGTGTGCTATCACCCGCAAATGGGACCGATCCAGACCTGCGACACCTGCATGGTGGAAGTGGATGGCAAGCTGGTTCGCAGCTGTGGGACGCTGGCCGCGGATGGAATGAAGGTGGCGACCGAGTCGGCGCGGGCGCAAAGAGCGCAGCGCGAGGCGTTCGACTCAATCCTCGGCAACCACCTGCTCTACTGCACAGTCTGCGACAACAACAACGGCAACTGCACGGTTCACAACACCACAAAGCTGCTGGCGGTAGAGCACCAGGAAATCCCTTACCGGCCGAAGCCGTACGAGGTCGACAATTCGAATCCGTTCTATCGATACGATCCGGACCAGTGCATCCTGTGCGGCCGATGTGTGGAAGCCTGCCAAAACGTACAGGTGAACGAGACGCTTTCGATTCGCTGGGAGGATGAGCATCCGCGCGTGCTGTGGGATGGCGGCGCGCCGATTGGCGAGTCGAGTTGCGTTTCGTGCGGACATTGCGTGACGGTGTGCCCGTGCAACGCGCTGATGGAGACATCGATGATCGGCGAAGCGGGGTATTTTACCGCGCTGCCGAAGCCGGCCCTGAACGGGATGATCGAGGTGGTGAAGGGCGTGGAGCCGGACCTGGGGTACGGGTCGATCCTGCAGTTGTCCGAAGTGGAAGCAGCGATGCGGGAATCGCGGACGAAGATAACGAAAACGGTCTGCACATATTGCGGCGTGGGATGCAGCTTTGACGTCTGGACGCGCGACCGGCACATCCTCAAGATCGAGCCGCTGCATGGCGAGGCGAACGGCATCTCGACCTGCATCAAGGGCAAGTTCAGCTGGGGCCACATCAACAGCGAAGATCGGCTGACGAAACCCCTGATCCGCGAGAACGGAAAATTCCGTGAGGCAACGTGGGACGAGGCGCTGGGGCTGGTGGCGCGGCGATTCACGGAGATCAAAACAGAGAGCGGACCGGATGCGCTGGCGTTTGTGTCTTCATCGAAGTGCACGAATGAAGAAAGCTACCTGATGCAGAAGCTGGCGCGGGCCGTGATCGGCACCAACAATATGGATAACTGCTCGCGATACTGCCAGGCGCCGGCCACGGTGGGGCTGTTCCGGACGGTGGGCTACGGCGGCGATTCCGGATCGATCAGCGATATCGAAGCGGCAGACCTGGTACTGATCGTCGGCAGCAACACGGCGGAGAGCCATCCGGTGCTGGCGACGCGCGTGAAGCAGTCGCACAAGCTGCGCGGCCAAAAACTCATCGTGGCCGATTTGCGGAAGCACGAGATGGCGCACCGCGCGGATCTGTTCATTCACCCGAAACCCGGGACCGACCTGATCTGGATGAGCGCGGTAACGAAGTGGATTTTCGATCAGGGCCTCGAGAAGAAGGAGTTCCTGGCGAAGTGGGTGAACAAAATCGACGAGTACCGCAAGAGCCTCGCGCCTTTCACAATGGAATACGCGAGCCGCAGGACGGGCCTTTCGATCGAGACGCTGGAACGCGTGGCGCGGATGATTGTGGAAGCGAAGAGCATGTGCGTGCTGTGGGCGATGGGCGTGACCCAGCACTCGATGGGCTCCGATACATCGACGGCGATTTCGAATCTGCTGCTGACAACGGGGAATTACATGCGGCCCGGGACCGGGGCCTATCCGCTGCGCGGGCACAACAACGTGCAGGGCGCCAGCGACCACGGCGCGATGCCGAACAATTTCACGGGATATCAAAAGGTGGAGGATCCGGAAATCCGGGCAAAGTTCGAGAAGGCGTGGGGCGTGACGCTGCCGCCGAAAACCGGGTTGGACAACCACCAGATGATCGACGCGATCCACGAGGGCAAGCTGAAATCTCTGTACCTGTTCGGCGAAGAGATGAGTCTGGTGGATTCGAACGCGAATTACGTGGGCGCGGCACTGGCGAAGGTGGATTTTCTGGTGATCCAGGAAACTTTCTTCTCCGAGACATGCCGGTTTGCAGATGTGGTCCTGCCAGCCAGCCCGAGCCTCGAAAAGGAAGGGACATTCACCAGCACCGAGCGTCGAATCCAGCGGCTGTATCAGGCGCTGGAACCGCTGGGCGAGAGCCGGCCGGACTGGCAGATCATCGTGGACGTCGCGAACCGGCTGGGCGCGGGCTGGAAGTATTCGCATCCCAGTGAAATTTACGAGGAGATTGCGGCGCTGACTCCGATGTTTGCCGGCGTGACGTACGAGCGGCTGGAGGGCTACAAAACTCTGCAGTGGCCGGTGGCCGAGGACGGCAGCGATCAGCCGCTGCTTTACACAAAACAATTTGCGTTTCCCGATGGCAAGGCGACGTTCTGGCCGCTGGAGTGGTCCGAGCCCACCGATCAGCCGGATGCGAACTACGATTTACATCTGAATAACGGCCGTCTGCTGGAACATTTCCACGAAGGCAATATGACGTATCGCACCGAGGGAATTCGCGAGAAGACGCCGAGCACCTTCGTTGAGGTTTCGCCGGAGCTGGCTGCCGCACGCGGCATCGAGAGCGGGCGCTGGGTCGAGCTGACATCGCGCTATGGCGAGGTGAAGGTGCAGGCGGTGGTGACCGATCGGGTGAAGGGGCTGGAGTTGTATATGCCGATGAACTCCACCGACGAACCGGTGAACAGGCTGACCAGCAGCCACACCGACAAGGTGACGCACACGCCGGCTTACAAGGAATCGTCGGTGCGCATGACGGTGCTCCCGGAGCAGGGGGCGAATCCGCTGCCGAAGACTAACTCGCGGTGGGGACATCCGACCCCGCAGATGGGCGTGGAAGTGGAGCGGAAGTGGAAGCGCGCGGATTATCACGAACCCGGCAACGGCAATGGCAACAGGCTGGTGCAGATTCAAACAGCGTCGACGCCGGTTGAGGTGGGCAAGTGAGCCGGACCGGTTCTGTTGTTCTGCTTCGCCGATATTGGCGGCCGTGAGGCCGGGGAAGGAGAAAAGAGTTGGCGCAACCGATTGCTCTTGAGATTCCGCCGCGCGATGCGCGAAAAGAACTGCTCGCTCGCCTGGAGAACGCACCGGCCGAACATGCTGAAGCGCTGCTGGATGCCTTCGAACTGATCCAGGAGGCCCATAACGCGCAGGTGTTTGAGTTGCTGCGCGGCCTGTTGAGCGCGAAGGACCATGTGCTGGAGACGGTCGTGCGTGAGACCGAGACACCGGCAGCGATCCATGCACTGCGCAACGCCATCATCTTTGGGAAGATGATGAGCCTGATGAATCCCGACCTGATGGAGTGCTTCGCGGCGGCAGTGAGCGAGACGCTCGGCAGCGAGCGCCGGCCGGTGATCGAGCCGCCGGGTCTGTTTTCCCTGCTGGGGCAGTTCCGCCGCCCGGAGCTGCGCCGCAGCGTTGCGCTGATCAATCGATTTCTTGAGTCGTTGGGCACGCGTTTAAAAGAGAAGGGCTGCTCCCCCGGTCCACCGCAGCACGGAAGCTCCTGAGTCCTGCCGAGAAAGGGAACCTATGTCAGACGGTAAGCGATGGGGAATTGCGCTGGCGGGCATCTTTATGCAGATGGCGCTGGGCGCGGTTTATGCGTGGAGTGTGTTTCGCACTCCACTGGTGAAGGCGTTTCACTGGTCGATTTCGCAGGTGACTCTGACCTTCACGATCTGCATTTTTCTGGTAGGGTTTGCGGCTTTTTTCGGCGGCCTGTGGCTGAACAAGAAAGGGCCGCGGCCGGTAGCAATGACGGCGGGTGTGCTGTACGGGTTGGGAGTTTTCCTGGCCAGTTATTCGGCCAATAGCCTTTACTGGCTCTATTTTTCCTATGGAGTTATCGGCGGGATCGGGCTGGGACTCGGCTACATCGTTCCAGTCGCGGTACTGCTGAAATGGTTCCCGGATAAGCGCGGGCTGATTACCGGCGTTGCCGTGGGCGGGTTCGGCGCAGGCGCCCTGGTGACGGCGCCGGTCGCGACGTGGCTGATTGCCAAAGTGGGTGTACTGCACACGTTTGCATACCTGGGCGTCGCCTACTTCATTGTGGTCATTATCACCGGGCTGTTCATGACGAATCCGCCCGCCGGGTGGGCTCCGACCGGATGGACACCGAGCGCGACGCAAGTGAAGCAGCGGGTGCTGGAAGACTACAGTCTGGGCCGCGCACTGGGGACGTGGCAGTGGTGGGCACTGTGGCTGGCGCTGTTCCTGAATACCACCGCGGGAATTTCGGTGATCTCTCAGGAGTCGCCGATGTTCCAGGAGATCGCCAAAGTAACGGCAGTGGTAGCCGCGGGCATGGTGGGAATCGCGAGCATTGGCAACGCAGTGGGGCGCGTGTTCTGGGCGTGGGTTTCAGATGGCGTCACGCGCCGCTGGACATTTGTGGTGATGTACGTTTGCCAGGCGGGGCTGTTCTGGGCGATGCCGTACATCGCAGATGCAACCATGTTGACGGTGCTGGTGTTCATCATCCTGATGTGCTACGGCGGCGGGTTCGGGACCATGCCGGCATTCGCAGCGGACTACTTTGGGACGAAGAACATCGGACCGATCTACGGGCTGATGCTGACGGCGTGGGGCTTTGCGAGTGCGTTCGGGCCGCCATTGATTGCGAATCTGCGGCAGAGGGGCACGTCATTCGCTCACGGTCTGCATATCATTGCGGAGATCCTGCTGGTGTCGATCATCGTGCCGCTGATTGTGCGGCCGCCGAGCACGGTGGTCAGGGTGAAGGGGTGAGTTAGCCTGTAAGCCCATACTTCACTCATTGAAGAGAATCGGTTGAGCTGGAGTGTCGGCACGGGCTTCCTCAGGATCGTGGAAGTTGTGGAGCCCGACGCCAATGAGGCGGAAGCGCTGAACGGGTCCGAGGGCGACGCGCTCGCGCAGGGAGAGCGCGATTGCCGTCAACTCTTCACACGAGGAAACCGGCGCCGGCGGTGTAAGGCTGCGGGTCAGGATTTTGAATTCCGCCGTCTTGAGCTTGAGTACGACGGTGCGCGGGATGCGTGTCTCGCCTCGCGATGCGTTCCAGACTTTCTCCGACAGCCGGCGAATGGCGTCCTCGGTTTCAAGGAGAGGAAGATCGTGCTCGAAGGTGTCTTCAGCAGAAATGGATTTGGTGGGGCGATCGGGGACGACCTCGCTCTCGTCAATGCCGAAGGCCAACTCGTGCAGGCGGTGGCCATGGCGCCCGTAGCGCTCTTCGAGCGTAGTTAACTGCATCCCGCGCAAATCGCCGACAGTGTGAATGCCGAGCGTGGCGAGACGTTCGGCGGTGACCTTGCCGACGCCAGGCAGGCGTTCAACGGGCAACGGGGGGAGGAAGGTATCGATGTCTTCAGGCTGAATCACGAAGAGGCCATCGGGCTTCTTCCAGTCGGAGGCGATCTTGGCGAGGAACTTATTGGGCGCGACGCCCGCGGAAGCGGTGAGTTGCAGCTCGTCGCGAATGGCGTGGCGGATGGCGCTGGCGACTTTGGTGGCCGTCGGAAGGCCACACTTGTTTTCAGTGACGTCAAGGTAGGCTTCGTCGAGCGAGAGCGGCTCGATGAGGTCGGTATGGCGGCGGAAGATGTCGCGGGTCTGGCGCGAAACGGTGCGGTAGCGGACGAAGTCAGGCGGGATGAAGATGGCCTCGGGGCAAAGGCGCTCGGCCCGCAGCGCAGGCATGGCGGAGCGGATGCCGAAGCGGCGAGCTTCATAGGAGGCGGCGCAGACAACGGAGCGGTTGCTGCGCCAGGCAACGACGACGGGCTTGCCGCGAAGCGCAGGATCGTCGCGCTGCTCGACCGATGCGTAGAAGGCGTCCATGTCGATGTGGACGATCTTGCGAACGGCCATGGGGGAAGGGTAACAGGGGGGTGCGGGCAGCACGCTGTTTCGAGTTTTTCGTTTGTTTTCCCCAGCGAGGTGCGTGCTACGCTTCGTGCCACATTACCAGATCACTATTAGTCGCATAGTTCTTCCAGGAACCGGCAAATGCTCGTGTCTTCCGGGCCGCACGCGGTTTTGAGCGGCGACGAATTAGATTGCACCGAGGAAATGGCGCCGGTGAAGGTCTGTTTTTCGCCTCTGCGTTGCGCATACAGACGACAGTATCTGCGCGATCGCCCCAGTTACAAAGTTCATCAGCAAGATGATGGGAAGTGCAGTTACTGCGGTTTTCGCGGTTCCGCCTTCGTGTGATTGTCGATACAGATAACCTCGCTTACTTTTTGTACAACAACACCCGAGAAAGCGAAACGTGGAGCGCTGTCAGCAGGGAGAGCCTCGGCTTTTAGGCCGCTGCGCTCCGATGCACCAGTGTCTGCAAGCCCGGAAGGCGCGCTCAAATTTCAGTCGTTCCGGGAACAGACGTGACAACTTATCGGTATACCGCTGGTGTGCTCTCTCTCCTTGTGTCTGCGACGCTGGTCGCAGGTTGCGGCGCAATCGTCGTCAATCCAACAACAGCGCAGTCGAATGCCGGAACGGACGACGGTGCCGGGAGCGGATCGTCGGGGGGGTCCGGTTCCGGCAGTAACTCAGGATCATCCGGATCGAATGGCGGTAGCTCGTCCGGATCGGGATCATCGGGGAGTTCCGGTTCCGGCAGTAACTCAGGATCATCGGGGTCTAATGGTGGTAGCTCGTCCGGATCGGGATCATCGGGGAATTCTGGTTCCGGCAGTAACGGATCGGGAAGCACAGGCTCCGGTTCCAGCGGCAACGGGTCCAGTGGTTCCGGCTCGGGTTCGGGGAGCGGATCAGGTTCCGGTGGCTCCGGCAGCGGGTCGGGTAACTCGGGATCCGGCGGAGCGCTGGCGTTGCTTCCCGTGGATGCTGTCTCTGTGAGTGCCATCCAGACAATGAATACCTGGAAAGACGCCTACGACTCCGGGACGCCAGGAAACTCCGGGGGGACGATGACGATGGTCGACCAGCCGTCTCTGAGCGGACAGGCACGCCAGTTTTCGAGCACCTACACGAATGGCGGCGGGGAGCGGTACTGGGCGTCGTTCGGCCATGACACCCTGGCCACGCACTTTCTCTACGACACCTGGGTATATCTGGACAGTTCTGTCGAGGACATTGCGAATCTGGAAATGGACATGAACCAGGTGATGCCCAACGGGCAGACGGTGATCTTCGGATTCCAGTGCGACGGCTACTCGAAGACCTGGGATTACACGATGAATTCCGGAACGCCGGAAAACCCGACCGGATAGCTGGGTGCATTCCACGCAGGCGTGCGACGTGCACGACTGGAGCGTGAACACCTGGCATCACGTGCAGGTTCTCTACTCGCGCGACGACGCCGGGAACGTAACCTACCAGTCGGTGTGGCTGGATGACGCGGAGCAGGACATCAACGCAACGGCGCCTTCGGCGTTTGCGCTGGGCTGGGGGCCGACGCTGCTGACGAATCTGCAGGTGGATGGCCTGGGGGCGAGCGGATCGTCGACGGTGTATCTGGATAAGCTGACGGTGTATCGCTGGTGATTTGGGGCTGAACCTCTGTTGTCGCCGTGAAAGGAACCAGGCACGCACCCACTCCCCGCTCCTGCTTAAGAGAGGCCAGCATCGTCGAACGCACTGCGTTCCGGGATCCTCTGCTGAACTGGGATGCCAACCGCATCACACTGGACAGGGCGGTGGATGCAGTCGAGCAGAATTACGGCGAATTTGTCCAGATCTTTGCCGCGTAATGCGCGTGCCCCTGAGACGAGTTACCGTAAGACAAGGCCAACAACGCAGCGGAGGATTCGCATTATGCAACTGGGAATGATCGGACTGGGCCGCATGGGCGCCAACATGGTTCGCCGGCTGATGAGAGGCGGACAGGAATGTGTCGTCTTCGACGTGTCGCCGAAGGCGGTTGAAGAGCTGGCTCGGGAGAAAGCCGTGGGCGCCACGGATTTCGGCGATCTGGTGCGCAAGCTGAAGGCCCCGCGCGCCATCTGGCTGATGGTCCCCGCGGCAGTGGTGGATCAGACGATCGCCGACCTCAGTTCCCATCTTGAAGCGGGCGACACCCTGATCGACGGAGGCAATTCCTATTATGTCGATGACATTCGGCGCGCGAAGGAACTCGGGGCGAAGGGAATCCACTACGTCGACGTGGGAACCAGCGGTGGCGTGTGGGGGCTGGAGCGAGGCTACTGCATGATGATCGGCGGCGAAGCTGACGTGGTCGAGCATCTCGATCCAATCTTTAAGCAACTCGCGCCCGGCACGGGGACGATCGAGCGCACGCCGGGCCGCGAAAAAATTGGCGGCACGGCCGAATTGGGCTACCTGTACTGTGGACCGAATGGCGCAGGGCACTTCGTCAAGATGGTTCACAACGGAATTGAATACGGGCTGATGGCCGCCTACGCCGAAGGGCTGGGCATCCTGCGCGACGCGAACGTCGGCAAGCAGAAATCCGCCGCGAGTGCGGAGACCACGCCGCTGCGCGATCCGGAAGAGTACCAGTACGACCTGAACCTGCGGGATATCACCGAGGTGTGGCGGCGCGGCAGCGTGATCGCTTCGTGGCTGCTCGATCTGACCGCGGCCGCGCTCGCCGAAGATCCGAAGCTTTCGAAGTTCACCGGCCGTGTTTCCGACTCGGGTGAAGGACGCTGGACCATCAAAGCCGCCATTGACGAAGGAGTGCCGGCGCCGGTGCTTTCCGCAGCGCTCTACCAGCGGTTCAGTTCCCGCGGCGAAGCGGATTATCAGGATCAGTTGCTTTCGGCGATGCGGTTTCAGTTCGGCGGCCACCTCGAATTGCCCACCGCAAAATAAGTGCCGGCCCTTTTGTGTGGTTGGCGGTGCGGATAGCTGAGCATGCGTTCAGAACTCGAAGAAGCGATCGTGTTGCTGCGAAAGGGCGATCCTCCGAGCGTGGACCGCGCCCTGAAACTGCTGCAGCGGACGGTGCTGTCCTTCGGCGTCAAGGTTTGCGGCCATCGCGAAGATGCCGAGGATACTGCTCAGGATGTGCTGATGCGTTCTCTGCCGCATCTGGCCAGGCTCGAAGATCCTCGGGCGCTTTCCGCGTGGCTGTACACAGCGGCGAAGAATCGCTGTTGGCAGGGGCGGAGGACGGCGGCCTGGCAGAAGACCATTGCTCTGGAGCAACTGCTGCCGGACGATGCCGAACTGGAATCTCTTTTGCTGGCAGACACTTCTGCAGGTCCTGAGGAACAGGCGCTGGAACGGCAGGATCACAACCTGCTGCATGAGGCGGTTCTGGCGTTGCCACCGCAGTACAGGATCGTCCTGGTGCTGCACGATATGGAAGAACTCGACAGCGATTTGGTCGCGAAGATCATGTCGCTCCAGCCCGGTACGGTTCGCGTCCGGTTGCACCGGGCGAGGCTTCTCGTCCGGCAGGAAATGGCGAAACTGCTGCGCGGGGTTCCTGAGCATCGGCCGCGGAAAAAGTCGACAGCGAAGCGGCCGGCCCAGTGCCGCGAGATTTTCGCAAATCTGTCGGAATACCTCGACGGCCAGCTGGAACCGCAGAGCTGTGAGCGCATGCGGCGGCACATCGAGGCATGTCCTGCGTGCGTGGCGTTCATTGACGATCTGAAGCGGGCCATCGATCGCTGCCGTTTGCTGGACGTGTGCCCGGATGCGGAAGCTCAGCCCGCGCTGCGGCGGCTCCTTACCGAAGAATATCTGCGGCTCAAAAATTTTCCTGTAAATCTGTAACGCTTGCCTGCTTCCCGTCATTTAGAGAAGTGAAGGCATCCGAAAAGCGGCTTTTCTCCTGGAACTGCCGGGAACAGCGCAGCCATGCAGCCCCGTGCGGCGGCGCCGGTGCGGGACGTGTCTCACTCCGGATGCCAGCCGAGGTTGCAGAAGCATGAGGATACGCTGGAATATTTGCCTGGCCTTGCTGTTGCCGGGATTGCTTCCGGTAATGACCTTCGGTCAGCAGCCATCGCTGACGGTGCGTCAGGCGATTGATCGGGCCCTCGGGCAAAATCCGCAAATGGCCGTGGCCGGAGCCGATGTGGAGGCCGCGAGCGCGGGCGCTTCCATGGCGCGCACAGCGCTGCTGCCGCGGCTTAACTTTACCGAGGACCTTTCGCGCGGCAACGATCCGGTATACGTGTTTGGCACGAAGCTTCGCCAGCAGCGCTTCACGCAGAGCGACTTCTCTTTGGACTCGTTGAATCGGCCAACCCCCACCGGCAATTTTGCAACCCGCGTCAGCGGCCAGTGGATGCTCTTCAACTGGTTCGAGACCGGCCGGCAGATCCGTGCGGCCAGGCTGGGCGTTGCCAGCGCGACGTCGATGAGCGGAGCGGTGCGGCAGGGCGTGGTCTTTCAGGTGGTCCGCGCCTACCAGGAGGTGCTCTGCGCGCATCGTCAACTCGACGTGGCCGAGCGCGAGCAACAGACGGCCGAGGCCCTGCTGCATGAAGCGCAGACGCGCGTGAAGGCCGGTCTGGCGATCGATTCGGACCTGCTCGGATCCCAGGTCAATCTATCGGCGCGTCAGCAGGAAACGATCGCAGCGCAGGGCGCGGTGGAGACGGCCTGGGCCGAACTGGAAGCGGCGATGGGCAGCACCATCAATATTCACCCCGAGTTGAAGCCCATGGAGGCGAAGAGCTATCCGGAGGGCAACCTCGCGGAAGATATTGCCGCAGCCATCCGGGAGAGGCCCGATCTGAAGGCGCTGGGCCAGCAGAATGCTGCACAGGAACAGGCGGTGAAGGCCGCGCGGTCCGATTTCTTTCCCCAGGTGAGCGCGTACGGCACCTGGGAGATGGATCGGCAGACGATTGCTGGCGACGGGGGCAATAACTGGGTTGCCGGAGCGCAGCTCAATCTGGACATTCTGCCGCTGCGCAAGCGGGCCGGGTTGCAGGAGGCCAGGGCAGCGCAGCAAAAGACGGAGGCGCAGGAACGCGCTCAGGAGCAGCAGATTCGCCTGGCGGTGAGCCGGGCCTTTACGGATCACCAGACTGCCGAGCGCATGGTGGCCACAGCGCGGGCCGCGATGGATCAGTCGACGGAGAGCCTGCGCATCCTGCGCAACCGCTACGATGCCGGACTGGCCACCATGACCGATCTGCTGCGCGCTGAAGATGCCGAGCGGCAGAGCCAGAGCAGCTACTGGAATGCCGCCTATGGAAATACCGTCGCTTACGCCGGGTTACTGTATGCCACCGGCCGACTCACACCCGATTCAGCGGAGAAACTGCAATGAAACGCGTTTTTTCAACAGCTCTTGTTCTGGCTCCTGTATTTTTACTCGGCTGTTCGCATGGCAACAACGCCGCACCCGCGCCGCCGCCGACGATCCAGGCAGCGATAGTCGAGAGCATCTCCGCGCAGATGCCGCAGCTGATCCAGACCACGGGGACGGTACGCGCGAAGGAGACAGCGATCATCTCCGCTCAGGTTCCGGGACATATTCGTCAGGTGCTGGTCGAGGCCGGCGACCGTGTGCGTTCAGGACAGCTGCTGGTGACGCTGGACGATGCGGCCATGCAGTCCGCGCTCGCGCAGGCAATCGCCGGAGAAGCAGCAGCCCAAAAACAGCGGATGGCCGCACAGACGCAGGCCTCGCTGGCAGCGCAGACCCTGGCTCGCTATCGGATGCTCGAGGAGCAGAAGAGCGTCAGCCCGCAGGAATTCGACGAGATCGAAAAGCGCTCCGAGGCGGCGCAGCTCGAGGTAGACGCTCTGGCGGCGCAGAGCGAACAGGCCACAGCGGCGGTGGCCGGCGCGCGCACCCAGATGGGCTACGCCACGCTCGACGCACCGTTCGCCGGAGTGGTGACGGCGAGAATGGCCGACCCTGGAACGCTGGCGGCGCCGGGGATTCCGGTGCTCCAGATCGATCGCGACGGTCCGCTGCAGGTCTACACGACCGTCGATGAGTCGCTGATCGGATCGGTACGCGAAGGAATGAAAGTACCGGTGAGCGTGGAGGGCATCGAGGCAACGAACCTGAGTGGAACGGTGGCCGAGATCGTACCCGCCGCCGATCCCGCGAGTCACAGCTTCCTCGTGAAGTTGGATCTTCCGGCAGCGAAAAATCTGCGCGCCGGGATGTACGCGACGGCGGGCATCCCCGGCGGCGTGAAACCGATGATCCTGGCGCCGCAGTCCGCAGTGGCGATGCGAGGCTCTCTGGCCTGCGTCTACGCGCTCGACACCAACAGCGTGGCCCAGCTGCGTTACGTGACGGTGGGCAACCGGCATGGCGATCGGGTGGAGATGCTTTCCGGGGTAGCGGCGGGCGAAAAGCTCGTGAACGATCCTGGCGACCGCGATCTGGCCGGCAAACGTATCGAATCCTCGAACGAGCCCGGGAACGGGGCGCAGCGATGACCCACGGCAGCCAGGGCATCGCCGGCCGCCTCGCGCATGCCTTCATCAATTCGAAGCTGACCCCGCTGGTGGTGGCCGCTTCGCTGGCCCTCGGCTTCTTTGCGGTCCTCGCGATTCCACGCGAAGAAGAGCCGCAGATCCTGGTCCCGATGCTCGACGTGATGACGGCTCTTCCCGGTGCATCCCCGGAGGAGGTCGAGCAACGCGTCACTAACCCGGTTGAGAACCTGATGCACGAGATACCGGGCGTTGAGTATGTCTACTCCATTTCCAGTCCGGGTCAGAGCCTCGTGATCGTGCGGTTCCTGGTGGGAACCTCGGAAGAGGACGCGCTGGTCAAGGTTTACAGCAAGCTCTACGAGAACAATGGCCGCATGCCACCGGGCGCGTCGGAACCGCTGGTCAAGGCGCGCTCCATCGACGACGTACCCATCCTTGCGCTGACGCTCTGGGGCTCTCACTACGACGCTTATCAGTTGCGCCAGATGGCGGACGAGGTCGAGCACACGATCCGGCAGATTTCCGACGTCTCGGAGACGACGGTGATTGGCGGCCAGCCCAGGGAGATGCGAGTCATTTTGAACAGCGCGAAACTCGCCGGTTTCGGCTTCTCGCCGGGCGATGTTGTGGGCCGTCTGCAGGCCACCAATGCGCGCACCCAGGCCGGGGAATTTGCCGAGGGCAATCGGGAGATTCGCGTGGACGCCGGCAATTTCTTCCGCGATACCCAGGATCTGGAGGGTGTGGTGGTGGGCGTTGCCCATGGGCAGCCTGTTTACCTTCGTGACGTTGCCGGCCGCATTGTCGACGGCCCGGCCGAGCCGAACGACTACGTGCTCTTCGGCACCGCTGCGGCACATGCCGGTGCCGCCGCGGCGAAGGAATATCCCGCAGTGACCATCACGATCGCCAAGCGCAAAGGCACCAACGCCACCGATATCGCAAACGCCGTACTGGCGCGCGTGCAGGAGATGAAGGGCGTCACCTTGCCATCGGACCTCACGATCACCACGACGCGCAACTACGGCGCAACCGCAAAAGAAAAATCGGACACGCTGCTGGAACATTTGCTGCTCGCAACGTTGTCCGTCACCTTTCTCATTGCGTTGTTTCTGGGCTGGCGGGAATCTGGGGTGGTGCTGCTGGCCATTCCCGTAACCCTGGCGCTTACCCTCGCCGTTTTTTATCTGCTCGGATACACGATCAACCGCGTCACCCTCTTTGCGCTCATCTTCAGCATCGGCATTCTGGTCGATGACGCCATCGTTGTCGTTGAGAATATGGTCCGGCATTTCCGCATGCCCATCAACGCGCGACGCCCGCTCAGCGAGGTTGCGGTGGAGGCGGTCGCGGAAGTCGGCAACCCCACCATCCTCGCCACCTTCGCTGTGATTGCAGCCATTCTGCCCATGGCCTTTGTGCGTGGGCTGATGGGCCCCTACATGCGGCCGATTCCCGTGGGCGCTTCCGTGGCGATGCTCTTTTCGTTGGTCGTGGCCTTCGTGGTGTCGCCGTGGGCCGCGTTGCGTCTGCTTGGACGCAGGCATCTGGCCGGCGCACACACGCCCACGCCGGAGAAGGAAGGGTGGCTCACACGGCTCTACCGCCGCGCTATGCACCCGCTGATGCGCAGTGCCCTCAATCGCTGGATCTTTCTCGGCGTCGTGGCGCTGCTCCTGGTGCTGGCCTGCGCTCTGGTGCCGATGAAGGCCGTCCTCGTCAAGATGCTGCCTTTCGACAACAAGAGCGAGTTTCAGGTGATCGTGAACATGCCCGACGGAACGCCGCTGGAAGAAACAACCCGAATGGCGCAGGCGTTGGGCGTGTATCTGAGCAGCCAGCCGGAGGTGGAGAACTATCAGATCTATTCCGGCACGTCGGGCCCTTTCAACTTCAACGGACTCGTCCGCCATTACTACATGCGGCGGCAACCCAACCAGGCGGACATCCAGGTGAATCTTCTGCCCGCTGGCCAGCGCAGCGCACAGAGCCACGCCATCGCGCGGCGCCTGCGGCCCGCACTCGACCACATCGCCGAGGCTTACGGCGCACGGCTCCAGGTATCGGAAGTGCCGCCCGGTCCGCCGGTCCTGCAAACCCTGGTGGCGGAGATCTACGGCCCCAGCGCAGACGGCCAGATCGCGGTCGCCCGCCAGGCGAAGCAGATTTTTGAACAGACCCCGGGCGTCGTCGATTCCGACTGGTATATGCAGGACCCGCAACCGCAGCTGAACTTTCGCGTCAATGAAGCCAAGGCTGCACTCGACGGGACTCCAGTCGCGGAGGTGGCGCAGACGCTGGCGCTTGCCACCTCAGGTACTCAGGCCGGGCTGCTCCATGTGCCCGGCGCGCCCGAGGCCGTGGCCACACAGGTGGAATTCGAACGGCCAGAGCGCTCCTCGGAACAGGGGCTCGAAAATATCCGCCTGCGCAGTGCGGATGGCAGCATGGTTTCACTGCGCGAACTGGTCGACGTGGAGCACACCACGCTCGAGCCGGACATCTACCACAAGAACCTGAAGCGCGTTGTTTATGTCATTGGCGACGTGGCAGGCGCGGAAGAAAGTCCCGTGTACGCCATCATGAAAATGAATCGCGCGCTGGACAAGCTGCGGCTGCCCGACGGCTACGCACTGGCGCGTTACAACTCCGTGCAGCCGGAATCGACTGATCGCTGCTCCATGAAGTGGGACGGAGAATGGCAGATCACGATTGAGGTATTCCGCGATCTTGGCCTCGCGTTCGCCGCCGTGCTCATCCTGATTTACGTGCTGGTGGTGGGCTGGTTTAAGTCCTTCACGGTGCCGCTGGCCATCATGATCCCGATTCCCCTGACCCTGGTCGGCATCCTGCCGGCACACGCCATGCTGGGCGCCTTTTTCACCGCCACCTCGATGATCGGCTTCATCGCCGGTGCGGGCATCATTGTGCGCAATTCGATTATCGTCGTCGACTTTATCGAATTGCGCCGCCGCGAAGGCTTGCCGCTCGCCGAAGCCGTGATCGACGCGGGAGCCATTCGTCTCCGTCCCGTCCTGCTCACCGCCGGCGGCGTCATCATTGGCGCCAGCGTCATCCTCACCGATCCCATCTTTCAGGGCCTCGGCCTCTCCCTCATCGCCGGTGGCGTGGCTTCCACTTTTCTGTCCTGGCCTGCCGTACCGGTTCTCTATTACATGCTCAACGCCCGCAAAGCCCACGCCGCAATACCCGCTCCCCAGGAGCAAAAGGAGTTCGCATGATGACCGTCGAAACAGCAGTTCGTTTGCTGGCTGGCACGATCGTTCTGGTTTCGCTCGCGTTGGCCCGCTGGGTTTCCCTCGATTGGCTTTGGCTCACCTCCTTCGTCGGACTGAATCTGTTCCAGTCGGCCTTTACCAACTGGTGTCCGGCCATGAGTATCTTCCGGAGGATGGGCCTTTCGTCGGGCGCATCCCTGCAGCGACCGGCATTGTGATGGAAAGTGGCTATGCGACCCCGGAAGGTCTCCACGCGAGCGATCGACCGGCTTAAGGACGAGGTCTATCGCCAAATGCTTCGCCTCGAGGCAGAGCGCCCAGCCGCGCGGATTCATCTGGCGGTGGCCCTGCTCAACGCATGGACGGCCCTCGAGAAACAATCGCCCGAGGGCGAGCCACGGCAATGGCTGCGAAAACTTTCTCCTATATGTCTGCGCATGATCCAGGCGGCCCTGACGCCTGCGATCCGTAACCATTGTCTGCCGCTCGTGTTCGGGCCTGGCAGGTTCTTTTCATTATCGGGAACCGGGTTTCCAGGAGAAGTGCTCAACATGACGAATCCGGAAAACACCCTGCTCTTCCTCCGCGCAATTGAGATGGGCGAGAGCAACGCAGATTGGATCCGATGAGATGTGCTGGTTGGATTCTGTTTGGCGTCCCCGACGGGATTTGAACCCGTGTTATCGCCGTGAAAGGGCGGTGTCCTGGGCCGGGCTAGACGACGGGGACGCTTGGATGGCGGGCGCCTCCGGCGAGGCTCGACCGCGCGATGCGCCACTCCTGACTGTAACGGGCCGTGGGAGCAAAGTCAAAAGAGCAGCCGGTAGCCTGTGGCCTGTGGCCGGAAGTTCTTCGCGATGGGCTGGTCGCATTCTGGACTGGCGAAGTTCACAAGCTCATTCATGCTGGCGATGGTTGCGTCATCGAAGGAGCCTGAGCCCTGGTACTTTCGCGCCATTTGCTGCAGGGATTCCTGCCAGAGACAGCCGTGGCCCAGCGGATATAATCAAGAGTTCCAGAGTTGAAAGGAGACGGCATCTTCATGCCCATCCACCCGACCGCCAAAATCTGGCATAACGGCAATCTGATTCCCTGGGAGAAAGCCACCATCCACGTGATGAGCCACGTGGTGCACTACGGCTCTTCGGTCTTCGAAGGCATCCGCTGCTACGCGCAGCCGGAAGGCGCCGCGATTTTCCGTCTGCCCGAGCACATGCAGCGCATGATCGATTCGGCGCGCATTTACCGCATGACCCTGCCGTGGTCGCTCGACCAGCTTTGCTCGGCGGTGGTGGAGACGGTGGAGGCGAACGGCGTGGCGCCGTGCTACATCCGGCCCATCGCGTTGCGCGGATACGGCGAGTTGGGCGTCAACCCCAAGGGGTCGCCGATTGAGGTGTACGTCGCCAATTATCCGTGGGGGAAATACGTCGCGGGCGACGCTGCGGATGTGTGCGTCTCGTCGTGGAACCGTCTGGCGCCGAACACACTGCCCTCGCTGGCGAAAGCCGGCGCCAACTACATGAACTCGCAGCTGATCCGCATGGAGGCCGACATCAACGGCTATGCGGAAGGGATCGCCCTGGACGTCAACGGCTACGTTTCAGAGGGCTCGGGCGAGAACCTGTTTCTGGTGCGCAACGGCGTGCTGTACACAACGCCGCTGGCCAATTCGGTCCTGTCGGGGATCACCCGCGACTGTGTGCTGACGCTGGCTCGACACCTGGGAATTCCGGTGGTGGAGCAGTCGCTGCCGCGCGAGATGCTCTACATTGCCGACGAGGTATTCTTCACGGGCACCGCCGCTGAAGTAACGCCCATCCGGTCGGTGGATCGGATCCAGATCGCAGACGGAAATCCTGGGCCAATCACCAATCAGCTGAAGGACGAATTCATGGGCATTGCGAACGGGCTCAAGCCGGACCGCTTCGGCTGGCTCACGCCGGTGCGGGTCACCGCGGAGCAGCCGGTGACAGCCTAGCCTCAATGCAAGCCAGGAAGCAGACGCCCGGCCAGGTGCCGGGCGTTTTTGCGTCAGCGCAAAAGGCGATTGCGCCGTTTGACGGTAATGGGTGCGCAGACGTATGCCTGATGAGGCGGGGTAAACGATGAGGGAGCCGAGCGGTTTTTCGCGCAGGAGGTTTCTCGGGACGGGTGCACTGGCCGCTGGCGCAGCGGCGAGCCGGAGATTGTGCCGCGGCCTGGCGCCGGATGGTGAAGAAGCAGCGGCTCCGCTGGAGCAGTTTGGATACGGAGACGTGCTCATCTCGAGCGATCCGCATGAAACGCAGCTGCGCGAAACCCACGCTGTGTTGATGGAGCTGAGCGACGACAGTTTGCTGAAGCCGTTCCGGCAGATGTCAGGCATGACGGCGCCGGGTGAGGATCTTGGCGGCTGGTACCACTACGATCCGAACTGGGATTATCGCGGAGGCGGGGATGGGTTTGCGCCGGGATGCACATTCGGGCAATGGGTCTCGGCGTTGGCGCGGTCCTATGCGATCACCGGCGATGCGGCCACTCGCGAGAAAGTGCTGCGCCTGAACCGGCTGTTTGCGCAGGCGCTAACCGCGGACGTGTTCGTGAAGAACCGGTTTCCCGCGTACACCTACGACAAGGTTCTGTTGGGCCTGCTGGATTCGTACACCCTGGCGAACGATCCCGACGCTCTGGCCATCCTGGATCGGATGACGGACATTGCGGTACCGCATCTGCCGGAGCACGCGGTTGAACATGACACACGATGGCGAATGGACAAGGACGACCCTTCCTGGACGTGGGATGAGTCCTACACGATGCCGGAGAATCTGTTCCTCGCATACCGGCACGGAGCGGGACGAAGATACTTCGATCTCGCGCAGCAGTATCTCGACGACAAAACCTGGTTCGATCCCCTGGCGCGCAACGAAAATGTGCTCGCCGGGCGGCATGCGTATAGTTACGTCAATTCGCTGAGCTCGGCGATGATGGCGTGGCTGGCCGCGGGGAGCGAGAAACATCTGCGTGCGGCGCAGAATGGTTTTGCCATGGTCGCCGCGCAGAGCTTTGCGACTGGCGGATGGGGTCCGGATGAGATGCTGCGCGCCCCGGGCAGCGGCGACCTGTACGCGAGCCTGACCAAAACCCACCACAGCTTCGAAACGCCATGTGGTTCGTATGCGCATTTCAAGGTGACTCGCTATTTGCTGCGCGCGACCCGCGACTCCCGCTATGGAGACAGCATGGAGCGGATGATGTACAACACCGTGCTGGGAGCCAGGCCTCTGGAGGAAAATGGCAAGGCGTTCTACTACTCGGACTACAACCTGGATGGCAAGCGGGTGTATCACCACGATCGTTGGCCGTGCTGCTCGGGGACGTTGCCCCAGGTGGCGGCGGACTACCGAATAAATATCTGCTTCCGTGATCCGGCGGCCGTATATGTGAATCTTTATGTGCCGTCGACGTTGCGATGGACCAGCAATGGTGCGGCGCTTTCGCTCACTCAGGAAGGGGATTATCCCTTCGAGGAGCATGTAACCGTGACGGTGACAAGTTCGCAGCCCACAGAGCAGACATTGCACTTTCGGATTCCCGAGTGGTCTGATGGCGCCGGAATCTGGGTCAATGGGGTGAAGCAGAAAGGCCTCGCGGGGCCGGGGCGATTTGCGGCGGTGCGAAGGACGTGGCGGACCGGCGACCGTGTTGAGCTGGAATTCCCGCTGAAAATGCGGTTGGAGGCGATCGACGCACAGCACACCGATACCGTAGCGCTGACGCGGGGTCCGCTGGTCCTGATGGCCGTGAAGAAAGAGCAGGCGAGCGTACCGCCGAGCGTGACGCGGGAGCAGTTGCTGGGGGCAAAACGCATAAGCGAGCGGCAATGGCAGGTGGAGACCGCGGCAGAAACGATGACCCTGCTGCCGTTCACCTCGATTGGCGATCTGCCCTATACGACATATCTGAAAGTTGCGTGAACTTCGGCCAGCCTCCGGCCTTAACCTTCATACTGTTTGAGGGAAGAAGGCAGGAACAATATGTTCTCCGCGATTCGTAGAGAAAGTCCGGCGCTGCTGCTGGCGGTCCTGGTTTGGGCGGGAGCCGCTCCTGGGCAAGCGGCCGGCGTCCCGCCGAACTCTCCCCCTAATTCGCAGGAGTTGCCGCCCTCCACAATGGAAATGACCATCACATCTGTGCCCCCGGTGGGCGCGGACGGGAAGATCTACGTCAATGAAAACTGCGCCATCCTTCCGGACCTGTCGACGATCCGGAACAAAAAAGAAGAAAAGAATGTGAAGTACGATCCCGTGGTCTGCCACGTAGAGGGCGCGGCGAACTCGCAGCATCAGGAAGAGCAGGCTTTCGGCACTGTGCTCGAACGCGTCCGGGTAGAAGTTCGGGAACAGGAGTTTGTCCTCCAGAACATCACCATGAAGCCAGTGGTTTTCTTCGTCCTGGTGCCGGTGCCAAAGGGGTGGGTTGTGGACTCCGATCCGCAACCGAAAGAAATACGCGACAATGTCGCGGTTTTTGAGGCGCATGCCGCAGGTGGGGAGATCGTGCGTCTGCACGTAGGAGTGCGGCATACAAAGGACTTGAAGCCATAGGTGCTGCCTCAGCCGAGCGGCCCGTCAGGGGTTTCGCCGACGGTGATATTTGTCACATGCGGGGTTACGCCTGGACTGCTTACAATAAGGTCATCATGAAGAGCAGCAACAAACAGACGGTGCGGATTGCGTTGGCGGTGGTGGTGATTGTGGGGGCAATCTCGTACCTGGCTGTGACCGGGGTCGAGGCCAACAAGAGTTACTACGTCACGATCCAGGAGCTGCAGTCGATGGGCGGGAAGGCCTACACGCGGAACCTCCGGGTGGCGGGCAGCGTGGAGCCCGGAACCATCGTTCGGGACGGCTCACACGCGCAGTTTGTGCTGGTGGAGCTGGACCGGAAGCTGAAGGTTTCCTACACGGGCGAAGAGCCGCCCCCAGACACCTTTAAGGACAACAGCCAGGCATTGGCCATCGGGACATTCGGCCGTGACGGCGTGTTCCACGCGACGCAGCTCCAGGCCAAGTGCGCGTCGAAGTACGCTCCTGCGCCCGGGACTTCTGCTCCGGGGAAACCCGCGACGACGCAAACAGCGGCTGTAGCATCGCAAGCCGACCCTGCGGCCAGCAGGCAATAACGAGAAGGAAACAGTAATAAGGATGGTGCAGCCACTGGCCGCGTCTTGAGTGGGCGTGTGTTTCAAGGGGTCCCGGAGTAGACTGCGCAGAAAGCAACCATGACGAGTGTGATCGCCGAGTTCGATGAAGTATCGAAGCTGTACGGCACCTTCGCCGCATTAAGGAAGGTGTCGGTGCGGTTCGAACGCGGTCGATGCTATCTGGTGCTGGGGCCAAACGGAGCGGGGAAGTCGACGCTGCTGCGCACTCTGGCAGGACTCCTGAAGCCGAGTTACGGTAATGTGAAGATCTTCACGGGCAAGGGCGACGCGGAGGATCCGATGGATGCGCGCGAGCGAATCGGATACATGAGCCACGCCACCATGCTGTACGACGAGTTTTCCGGCGTGGAGAACCTGCAATACTTTGCGAGCTTGTATCGTGGACGAGATTGCGTCACCCCGGAGGATGCGCTGCGCAGCGTGGGGCTGGACCCGGCACTCGAAAGGCCGGTGGGGCAGTATTCGCAGGGCATGAAGCAGCGTGCGTCGCTGGCGCGCGTGCTGATTTCGCGCCCGGAGCTGCTGCTGCTGGACGAGCCCTTCTCGAATATGGATATTGCAAGCGCGCACCAGATGCTGCGATTGCTGGAGACCTTCAGGACCGAAAACAGAACCATTTTGCTGACGACGCATCAGCGCGAGCTGGCCGAGCCGCTGGCGGATTTTGTGCTGACGCTGGAAGCCGGCGCGGTCGCGGGTCTCGACGAGGGCCCCTATGCGAAGCGCGGAGCGCTGGCGTTCGCCGAGGTTGCGGCTGGAGGTTCGCTGCGATGAGCGGGAACAAGACCAACGCGGCGCGCTACCTCGACTCGCTGGGGATCCAGTATGAGATTCGCGAGTACGCGGTCGATCCGGAGGAGTTTTCGGCCTTGATCGTCGCGGAAAAGATCGGCCTCCCGGCGGAGCAGGTGTTCAAGACCTTGCTGTGCTCGACGCACGAACGGGAACATGTGTTCGCTGTGGTGCCGGGCGATGCGGAACTCGACTTCAAAAAGTTGGCCACGACGGCCGGTACACGCAGGACGGAGATGGTTTCGCTGAAAGATGTGCAGCCGCTCACGGGCTATGTGCGCGGAGGCGTGACCGTTTTTGGAGCGAAGAAGGATTTTCCTGTCTACGCGGACGAAACGATCGAACTCTTCGACGTGATTTCGGTTTCGGCGGGAACCCGCGGCGTGCAGGTGTTGCTGAGTCCTCAGGATTATCTGCAGGCGGCGAAAGCGGCGGTCGGGGATCTGACCAAAGATGTGAAACCTCAGGAGAAGAGCGCGTGAGGCCCGCCTACTTCGCCACACACCTGAAGAAGGACCTGCAGCTGGAGTGGCGCTCAAAAGACGCCATCAACTCCATGCTGTTCTTCGCGTTGCTGGTGGTAGTGCTGTTCAGCCTGGCGTTCGATCCAACGCGGGCGGTGAGTCGGCAAATTGCGGGCGGGATTCTGTGCGTGGCGACGATGTTTGCGGCGGTAAGCGCGCTGAACCAGGCATGGGCACGGGAACTGCGCAATCAGGTGCTGGACGCGCTGCGGATGACCCCGGCTCCGGCGGCCTCGCTGTTCCTCGGAAAGACGCTTGCGAATTTCATTTTCGTAACCGTGGTCGAGATCGTCCTGGCGCCTGTTTTCGTGATGTTCTACAACCTGCACGCCCTGGGCAATGCGTGGCTGCTGCTGCTGGTGTTGCCGCTGGGCACCTGGGCGCTGATTGTGAACGGCGTTTTCTTCGCGGCGCTCTCAATCCGAACGCGCAGCCGGGAATTGTTACTGCCGCTGATCCTTTTTCCCATCTTTATTCCGGCGCTGCTGGGAATGGTCATGTCCGCCGAGGCGATCCTCACCGGCGAGTCGGATCCCGGGCTCTGGATCAAAATGCTGGCGGCTTACGACGTGATCTTCACGACGGTTTGCCTCATGCTGTTCGAAGTAATTCTGCACGCCGAGTGAGGACTGGCCCCTTCGGCAGGCTCAGGGCAGGCTGTCCAGGCGGGCGCCCCGCGGCGCGGCGCCAGAGATTAGTGGTGATGATGAAGATAACGGGCAGCGGACAAGGCAACGATCCAAAGGCCAACCACCAGGGAGCCAACCGTGAAGATCCAGTTGCGAGCGTGGCGATCCTGGGGTGCGAGGGTCGAGGTTTTGCGGGTTCCGAAAATCTGGCCGCCGATGCCGATGGCCATGAGGAGGGCGCCGAGAATGAGGGTGGTCCAAGCCATGGTTTTATAGTTTTACCCTGGCAGATGTAGAACAGAAAAGAGCGAAGTTTCCTGGGAGGACAAACAAATGAAGCGAAGTCTTGGGTTCACGATGCTGCTTCTGGTGAGCAGTTTGGTGGCAACAGCAAGCGCGCAGCAGGCGAATGCGCCCGCCAAAGCAGCACCAGCTGCGAATTCGACTTCAGTTCCGGAGCTCGTGTCGGTAGACTTCGCGAATCAAATTCCGGAGGTCGACCGGGCGAACCTGCAGGGTTACAAGGAGACGCTGGAAAGCCGTACCAACCAGCGGTGGCTGCATGTCAAGCCGCCCGTGGCGACGCCCGGCCAGGTCAAGATCACTTGCTGGGTGCATACCGACGGCCGGGTGACGGGAATGACGCTCCAGCAACCGTCTGGAAAGGTGGCGTTGGACCGGGCGGCGTGGGCGACGATTACCGGTTCGGCTCCCTACGATGCGTTTCCCTACGGGATCGCTGTAGACGAGGTGAAGGTGCGCTTCACGTTTAACTACAACGGCGTGGCCGCCATCCCGGCGAAGGGAAATGGGACGACCGCAAACGGGGCGAAACCCAACACAACCAGCCCCACCCCGTCGAGCGGGAATGCGCCGGTAGTCAGCAGAAGACCGCAATGAGCGGTTCGCGAGCACGAAGAACGAAGCACCGGAAAGAGGCGTGAGATGAAGCTCTGGAGATGGTTGTGGCTGCTGGCGACGCTGGCAGTACTGGCGGAAGGATTTCGCGTGGCTTTGTTTGTGGTGCCGACGGACGCCGAACAGGGCAACGTGCAGCGAATTTTCTACTACCACATCCCTTCCTGGGCGGGCATGGGACTGTTCTTCGCAATCAATCTCGGCTGCTCGCTGGTGTATCTGGCCGTGCGGAATCGGAATCAGGCGCTGGCCATCAAAGCCGACTCGCTGGCGGTGGCCTCGGCGGAGATGGGCGTGGTGTTTTGTTTCATCGGTCTCGTGACTGGCTCGCTGTGGGGACGCGCGGTGTGGGGCATCTGGTGGACGTGGGATGCTCGGCTCACCTCGACCCTTGTCTTGTGGCTCATCTACGTGGCGTATCTGCTGCTGCGGCGGTTTGCCGCGGGCCCGCAGATGCGAACCCTCGCCGCAGTGATGGCGATCTTCGGCTATCTCGACGTGCCGCTGGTCTATATGTCGACGCGCTGGTGGCGGACGCAGCATCCGGCGCCGGTGTTCGGCGGGGCGCCAGGATCGGGCATCGATCCCAGCATGATGCCTGCGGTGTGGTGGAACCTGGCGGGGTGGCTGATGTGGGGAATCTTTGTGGCGAGCCTGCGCTATGTGTCGGAGTACCGCGCGCAGAAAACAGAACAGGACGAGGCACTGAAGTCGCTGGAATTTGCGCCCGGACAGCCTCAGATGGCAGGAGGGAGATCGTAATGGGAGACATGGGACATCGGCATCTGGTGCTGGCCTACACCGCCACGATTGTGATTCATCTGGTGTATCTGACCTTCGTGGCGATCAAGTACCGCGCCGCTAAAAAAACGGCGAAGTAGCCTTCACTCTCGATCTTCAATGTGATCCGTCTACATCCCTGGCGCCTGCTGGCGCATCCGAGTGCCGTGGTGCGCCCTTTACGACAGACCGGGGCAAGACGTTAGACTCGAATTATGGTTCAAATGCACAAAGTTGTTTTATTGGGAGCTGGTTTGTTGATCGCGCTGGTTGCACCGGCGCAGCAAATGGACGCCATCCATCCGCAGGATACGTCCGCGCTGCATCCGCCGCCGGGAGCCAAAGTGGCGATCGTGGAGTTCGCCGATCTGGAATGCCCCAGTTGCGCGATGCGGAATCCGGTCATCCTCGAGGCCGCGGAAAAGTATCATGTGCCGCGCGTATGGCATGACTTTCCGCTGCCCCAGCACAACTGGAGTTTCCAGGCCGCGGTCAACGCTCGCTGGTTCGAAACCAAGTCGAAGAAGCTGGGTGACGATTACCGCAACGCGGTGTTCGCCGCCCAGGGCGGCATCGAGACCAAGACCGATCTGCAGAATTTCACCACGAAGTTCGCACAGCAGCATGGTGTGGCTTTGCCGTTCGTGATGGATCCGCAGGGCAAGCTGACCGCCGAGGTGAAAGCGGACGCGGACCTCGGCAATCGCATGGGCATTCATGAAACGCCAACCGCCTGGGTGGTGACCGAGCACGGTTACAAGCAGGTGCTCGACTTCGACAAGCTGTATTCGATGCTCGATCAGGCGACAGCGGGCAGATGACGGAAAAGCAGCTCGTAGCTGGCAGCTGGTGGCCATCGCACACAGACTGAGAGTGAACCGATGAGTAGTGAGGGCACGATGGCTCCGACGGCCCCGCCTGTTGCGGCGCGCCGGCATACGGAAAGAACGGTCCACGGGCACACCCTGGTGGACGACTACGTATGGCTCCGAGAGAAGGAAAATCCGGAGGTCACGGCATATCTGGAGGCCGAGAACGCGTGGTGTTCCGCGGTGATGGCGGGCACGGGAGATCTGCAGAAAAAGCTCTACGACGAGATGCTCAGCCACATCAAGGAGACGGATATTTCCGTGCCGTTTCGCGAGCGAGAGTACTGGTACTACTCCCGGACAGAGCAGGGCAAGCAATATGAGATTTACTGCCGCAAACGCGATGCGGGCAACGGTGCTGGACCGGCGCCCGATGCTCGCGAAGAGATTCTCCTCGATGTAAATGAGCTGGCCGAGCACGAATCATTCATGGCGCTGGGCACTATGGTCGTTTCCGACAATGGAAATCTGCTGGCCTATTCGTGCGACAACCGTGGCTTTCGGCAATACAAGCTATATGTGAAGGACCTGCGCACCGGCGAGGTCGTAAAAGAGCACGCGGACCGCGTCGGCTCTGTAGTGTGGGCGGCGGATAATCAAACGCTCTTCTACACCGTGGAGGACGAGGAGCAGAAGCGGCAATTCCAGTTGTTCCGGCACGTCCTGGGCCGCCATTTCTCCGAGGATGAGTTGGTGTTCGAGGAGAAGGACGAGCGCTTCAACATTGGCGCCGGTCGAACCCGCGACGACAAATACATCATCCTCGAATGTTCGAGCCACACCACCACCGAGGAACAGTTTCTGCCGGCGGACGAGCCAGGAGGCACGTGGCGGCTGATTGCGCCGCGCCGCGAAGAGATCGAATATTACGCCGATCATCGCAACGGACTGTTCTACATCCGCACCAACGATACGGGCAGAAATTTTCGTCTGGTCACGGCGCCGGTGGAGACGCCTGCCGTGGAGAACTGGACAGAGCTTATCCCGCTGCGCGCCGAGGCAATGCTCGAAGAAGTGGATCTTTTCGCCAGGCATGCAATGATCTGGGAGCGCAGGCAGGGATTGCAGCACGTCCGCGTGGCGCCGTTCCGCGGAACCGGGCCGCAGATGAGTGAGGGACCGGAGATTGAGTTGCTGGAACCGGTCTACAGCATTCATCCACATTCCAACCGCATCTATGAGACGGGAAAATATCGATACGCGTATCAGTCGCTGGTCACGCCGGCGTCCGTATTTGAGTACGACGTGGCGACGGGTGACTCGAAGCTGCTGAAGCAGGTTGAGGTGCCGGGAGGGTTCGACCGGATCCAGTACGCTTCAGAGAGAATTTTTGCCAAGGCGCCCGACGGGGTCGAAGTTCCAGTTTCACTGGTGTGGCGGAAGGACAAACGCGAGCCGGGCAAGAATCCGCTCTGGATCTACGGGTACGGAGCCTACGGATATTCGCTGCCCATGGGGTTCAGCAGCAGCCGTCTCAGTTTGCTCGACCGTGGATTTGTGCTCGCCTACGCGCATGTCCGCGGCGGCGGCGACATGGGCAAGGCCTGGCATGACGATGGCCGCCTCATGAAAAAGCGAAACACCTTCACCGATTTCATTGCGGTGACTGAGCATCTGGTGGCCCAGGGGTATGGCGCGAGGGATCGCGTGGCAGCCGAGGGTGGCAGCGCCGGCGGCCTCCTGATGGGAGCCATCGCGAACCTGCGGCCAGATTTGTATCGAGCGATCATCTCGCACGTGCCCTTCGTTGACGTGATGAACACGATGCTCGATCCCACCCTGCCGCTGACCGTTCCCGAGTATGAGGAGTGGGGCAATCCAAACGAGAAAGCCGCATTCGAATACATGCTGAGCTATTCGCCCTATGACAACCTCGAGGCGAAAAGCTATCCGGCGATGCTGGTGAAGACTTCGCTCCACGACAGCCAGGTGATGTACTGGGAGCCGGCGAAGTATGTGGCGAAATTGCGAACGCTGAAGACCGACGCACACGATCTGATTCTGCACACGAATCTGACCGCCGGGCACGGCGGAGCATCAGGGCGATATGACTATCTGAAAGAACTCGCGCTGGATTATGTGTTCCTGCTGCGCGAGCTCTCGGTGATTGAGGATCACAGGCCGGCAGGAACAACCGCGTCCTGAACGACGGATGGTTCGCGCCGCGTCAGGAGTTCCAAAACAACAAAACTGGCCACGGCCAGTGCCCCATCGGTGAGCAGGCTGGCAACGGCCGCTCCTCGCCACGACCAGCGTGGAATGAGAAGAAAATCCAGGCACAGGTTGAAAGCTGCTGCGCCGAACTGCGTTCCGGTGCGGTTCCATTGCGAAGACGAGCCGGTGATCGCCGATCCCCACGCATAGTGGAGCGAGCGCAGAATGGGCAGCACGCACAGCCAGCGCAGTGCGGCGACCGATCCGCGAAACGATGGACCGAACAGCATAGGCAGAACCGGCGCGCCCAAAGCCAGCAATGCCGCCGCAGCGAGCGAGTACGGCAGCGTGCGCCGCAGCGTGTTGCGGGCGAATGTCCGCGCTCGCTCCACGCCATGAGCGCCTTCGCTGAAAAAGCGCGGCGCGGCAGCGGCATGAATGGCGACGATGGGCGCCGTAGCCGCATCCACCACGCGATACGCCGCGGAGTAAATGCCGGCAGCCGCGGTCTGGCCAAGGCTGACGAGGAAAGTCTTGTCAATGTCGTTGAAGACCGACACCGAGGAACTGGAGAGCGAAAAGCTGAAGCCTTCGCTGAGGTCAGTCCGGCGAATATGCACGAAGCGCGGCGTGCCGAGCTGGGCCGTGGTCAATATGAGGGCAAACACAGCAATGGCGAGCGTGGCCAGCCAGTAGACTTTCGCCCATCCCAGCGCCGTGGCGTGAACTCCGTGCGCGCGTGTCCAGACAAAGAGCGCTGCCGCAGTGACAGCTCGCCCGACATAAACGAGGGCGGTGAGACAAGCGGTCCAGGCCATGCGTCGCGCTCCCTGGAAGGCGCGCGCGGCGAGCTGGATGAACTTGCCAACCAGCCCATCGGCGAAAGCGATCCAGACAACCAGAGGGCGCAGCTCGGGACGCAGGGCAAAATGCGCGTAGAGCATGGCGGCGCCGAGAAGAAAGAAGAATCCGGCGCAAGTGATCGCGAGCGAATGACCCCAGGTGCGCGCGAACGAAGCACGATCGCGGCTGATGTTGCGGACGAGAATCATCTCCATGCCCAGCGTGCTGAACTGGCTGAGGGCGGCAACCAGCGCTGCCACGCCAACGAAGGCGCCGTACTCGCGGCTGCCAAGGGCGCGTCCGATGAGGATGAAGTAAATTGCCTGCGCGGCCATCCCCGCGACCTGGCCGGAGATCATCCAGAGAGAGCTGCGACGGAGAGATTCCTCGGGCATGGATGCTGATCCAGAATTTCCAGGTAAAGCTTTTCGAGTTTCGCCGTCTGTGCCTCGAGGCTAAAGAGGGTTTTAGCGCGGCCTGGTCCGGCGGCGCTCAGACGCGCAGAGATGGAGGCGTCGGAAAGGAGACAGGAGATGGCTTCGGCGAGCGCCATATCGTCGCGCGTCGGAACCAGGATTCCGGTTTCTCCATCGGCGACGGCTTCATCGATGCCGGTTCCATGAAAACCGGCGACCGGCAGACCGATGGCCTGCGCTTCGCAGGCAACAAGGCCAAGGCCCTCGGAATTCCCGCGCGCGGTAAGGATGCTGGGCGCGACAAGCACCGTGGCGCGATACATGAGATCGCGGACCACTGCGGGCGGCTGAAAACCGAGAAACGTGCACTGGTGCAGCGAGATTCGCGCCTGAGAGCGCAGAGTATCGAGCAGTGGGCCGTCGCCGACGATCAGCAGTTTGGCTTCAGGATGTCGCTCCTGAAGGCGCGACATGGCGCTGATCAGGTGGTCGCAACCCTTCTCCTCCACCAGGCGGCCGACGAAGAGCACGGTGGGATCGAGATCGCGAGAGCGCAACGGATCGGGTGCAAAAAAACTGAGGTCGACTCCAATGGGAAGAGTGCGAAGTTTTGCTTCCGGAAAGCCGCGAGCGAGGGCCTGACGGCGGATGAAGTCGGAAACGCAGATGAACGTATGCGCGCGAGCGAAGAGTTCCGAGCGGCGGCGGAGAAAAATGCGGCCCTGCACGGTGCTGCCCAAAGTTTCGTCGTTGGAAGTTACATCGTAGCCGTGCAGCGTCACCAACATCGGGATGTCGAGCTGCTCCTGGAGTGGGAGGGCGATCGCGCCGTCGACGGCAAAGTGCGCGTGCAGCAGAACGGGGTGTTGAAGTTTAAGCGTGCGGATAAAGTGCGGAGCGATTCCAGTTTTAAGGAAAAGGCGGCGGCGGAGTTTAGCGCCGAGGTTATTCCCGTGGGTGAGAATGTCGATTTCGCAAGGGTCGAGGGCCAGACCTGCAGGCACCAGACGGAGACCGGCAAAGCGCGGAGTGAAGCCCCGCAACGCGTGACCCTGCGCGGAGACGAAGGTTTCCGACGGCGGAAGCAATTCGGAACGATAGATGAGGACGGTTGGGTTCACAGGGCCGCCTGGGGTCCGGGACGCACGAAGGCATCGCCGGCATATGGAGTCGCCGTCAGCATTTCATGCGCGGTGGCGGCGGCATTGTGACGGCTATCACATGTCCAGCGCTCAATGTTGGCGATCACCGCGACATAAAGAATCCAGAAGATGCCGTTGTAGATGAGAAGGGTGTTTTCGTCCAGATCGTACAGAACGATAAGCAGAAGAAAGGTGAGCGGCCACGCAATTTGCTGAATTTGCCCCCGCCGCCACGGCGACCACAGCGCTCCCCAGGCGCGGACCCAGCTCAGCCCGAACAGAAGCACCCCGGCGAAGCCCAGCTCCAGCGCAATTTCGAGAAAGCCATTGTGCGCATGAGCCACGATGAAATGCAGCGACGCAGCAATCTGGAAAGAAGGACCCTGCATCCCGCGCCAGAAAGCGTCGTATCCGTAGCCCAGCAGCGGCCGCTGCAGGATGAAGCGCGAGACCTGGAGCCAGATCGCGGCGCGCCCCGACAGGGTGGGATCGCGGCCAAGAAACGGAACCAGCCGGTGAACGCCGAGCAGCAGCGCCATACCAAATGCGGCAATCTTGATGGGCGCTGCCATCGCGAGCAGGGTTCGCAGCCGCCGGCCCACGCGCCGGGCCATGGCCAACGCGACCCAAAGAAACAGCAGTGAAACCTCAATAAGCCACGCCGCGCGCGAGCCGCTCATGACGAGCACAAAAATGAAGAGCAGCAACGCACCGAAGCGGGACATCGTGAGGCGCCCGCCGAACAGGACGACCGCGGTTCCGAGGACCATGATGCGCCCGCACGCATTCTTTTGCGTGAAGACCCCCTGCCAGTCGGCCCCGTGGCCGGAAGAATGATCGAGCCCGATCGCGGGGTCAAGCAAAACCAAAGCAATGGTACCGAGTGCGAGGGCCACCAGCGCGAAGCGAAGAATCGAGAGCTGACGCGCCACCGGGAATCGCGCGGAGAACCAAAGCCCGAATAGGCCGGCAAATGCAAACGGCAGCGCGCGACGAAGAGTAAGAAGCGGGTCCAGCGACCACGCGCAGGAGGCAACGGCCAGCAGGGCGAGCAGCGCCGGCACAAGGAGCCACGGCAGCCCCGCAATCTGACGCAGAAGCAGCCGCGGGCGGCGAAGGATGAGGGCGAGGATGAGCGTGTTTGCCAGGGTCTGGGCGGCGATGCCCCCGAAAGTGTTCAGGCTGCTGGGGGCAGAAGCCGTCATCTCCAGCGCCTGAGCCGGCGCGATGCCGGGAATCGATCCCTGCATCGCGAAAAACGCGAATAGCGCAGCGCAGGCAAGGTCCTCGAGGGGCAGGATGCGGGCACGCGAAATGTTTCCCTGGTGAGTCATCAGTGTGCGTAGATGAGCGCTGAACTGGCTGCGGCAGTGATGCCGGCGAGCCCCAGCGAGACGTTCTTCATCAGGCTGAAGGGGACGTAGATGATGTCGTTGGCCTTGAGCGGAACATCGGGATCGCGCCCCCGTTCCATATCGCGGAGCGGCAGCTCGACCGACTGCGACTGGCCGTCGACCGAGCGCACCAGAAGAACGCGCTTTTCGCTGGCGGTTTTCGATGTGCCGGCAGCCAGGGCGATGGCTTCGAGAACGCTGAGCTGCGAGTCGTTCTGCATGATGTAGCCGCCAGGATGCGCGACGTCACCCAGAACATAAACGATGCCTGCCTTGGGAACGACGATGGTGTCGCCCGGACGAATGAGGATGTTGGCGTCCAGGGTGTCGTCGGCGCGATTGGGCAGGAACGCATGGACCCGTTCGCTGTTTTTCCCGCCGCGCTCGATAACGATGTGGCGATCGGCATATTCGGTCAGCCCTCCGGTCAGCGAGAGCACATCGATGAGGCTGCGCGGTGCCGCTAGTCGCACCGTGCCGGGACGAGCCACCTGGCCGAGAATTGTAACCGCCTGCGTGGCATATTCCTCCACAAAAACGGAAACCTCCGGGTGAAGGAGAAAATTGCCCTCACGATATTTGCCGGCAACCCGGGCCGCAGCTTCAGCCGGCGTCAGTCCCTGTACCCGAACGCTGCCTGCCAGAGAAAGGTTGATCTCGCCCGAGTCGAGGACGCGGACACGTTGTTCCAGTTCGGCTTCGCGCAGCACCGTAATGTGCAGAAGGTCGCCCGGTCCGATGAGCAGACTTTCAGAAGAAGCGTCTGAAGCGGTGGCAGCAGGTCCGGACTGGAGGCTTCCGGACGGTGCCTGTGCGACGGGCGAAGCCTCAGACTCGCCCATCGACGCGGGTGGAGCGGAAGACGCCGGCTGCTGCGCGAACCCGAAGCAAAGGGAGCTGAGAAGGATGCCGCACAAAACCGCAGAGCGCACCAAATCACACTTGCGCATAGGGAACTCCAGCGGAGAGGCTCTCCAGCACGACGCCGAGAACAGCGTGTTCAGAAACCTGGTGGCTGAGCGCGTTGTAGGCGGGCAAAAGCTCGCCGCGGCTGGTTTGGCCAGACTGCGCGGTCAGCAGAACCGCATCGGAAAGCTGGGCCAGCACCAGCGCGTCGGCATAGATGGCCGCAGGACTGTGGATGACAATGAAGCGGAACTCCTCACGCCAGGAGGTGAGGAGGCTGGTCATGCGCGAAGAAGCAATCAGCTCCGACGGACATGGTGGACGAGCGCCGGCGCGGACGACCGAGAGCTGCGGCAAATTGGCGATGGATTGGGTGAAAGGCAGCACGCCGCTGTTCGAAAGCATCTCGCTCAGACCCGGTTCGCCGGAAGTAGAAAATGCCGGGGCAGCGCGCAGATTCGCATCGACAAACAGGACCGATAATCCGCTCTGCGCCAGTTCTGCGGCCAGCGAAAGAGCCAGCGGAGGCGGCGTGGGATCGTACTTCCGCACCGAATCACGAGGGTTGCGCGGGACAGAGTCGGTGAACGTGATGACTTGCGGCGCCTGACTGCTGTGTGAGAGTAGCAATGTGGCGCGCAGGCAATGAAGGGCCTCGGCGTAAGGCGTCTGCCCCGATGGCTGACTCGGAATTTCGAGCGTGGAATCGCCGGATGCCTCGAGCGTCAGGGAAGCCTGGGCAGGAGCAGGAATCAGGCGCCGGTACCAGGGTTCGGCAAGGTAGTAGCGGGGCAGAGCCGCAAAGATCGGCGATTCCAGAAGCGCTTCAAGGTCAGCTGGCGTGCGAATGGCCGTATCGGTTAGTTCGCGCACGATTGCCCCGCCGCATCCAACCACGGCTCCAGCCGTAAGCGCCAGCGCGGTCAGCAGCGGAAGGCTCGGGCTCGTTGGGTGGTCCGGCGGTGGAACCAGCGCCGGGCTGACCACCGCGAAGTTGCCGGAGTGGAGGCCTTCGAGGATCCCGGTTTGCTGCAACCGTCCCTGCAACGTCGTGTAGAGGGTCCGGCTTGCGTCGGCTTCCTGGCGGGCAAGCCGCAGAGCAACCGCATTTCCGGTCAGGCCTGAAGCTTCGTCCTTTTGCTGCGTGAATGCGTCGCGTGCCGCCGTTTCCGCCTGTAGAGCAACTTCGTAATCGCTGTGCGCGCGCTCGCCGAGCCGGTGGACTTCCTGCTGAATCGCTTCCTCAATGCTTTCCAGATGGGCGCGCTGCTCCGCGAAGGCAGGCCAGTTTTCGCCGTACCGATTGGCGGATTCGGCAACCTGCGTCTTGACCCCAGATTCCTGGGAGCGCAGATTTTGCAGCAGCGCGAACGAATTCTGCGTGTTCGGACCCGCGTCGGGATTTCCGGCAAGACCCGAGATCACGTCAGGGTCGCCATTCTCGACGGCGCGCCAGATGGCCTCCCGCACAATCCGGCTCGATTCGGCCGCGGAAAGCGCAGCGTTCAGTGCATCGAGCCGTGCAAGAACAACGTTGTGGACATCGTCGTCGCCATAGGCCCCGGAAACGCGGTCGAGTTCCGCGGCCCGCGCATCAAGCGCCTCGGTTTGCTGTTTGAGACCGCCCAGCTGCGCAGAGAGCCAGCTCGCCGATTGTGCCGCAGCCGACGAACGCGACTGGAAGCTGTAGTCGGCCAGCGCCTGGACGAGTCCATTCACCACCGAGGCAGCGCGAGCCGGATCGGGATCGGAATAACTAATAGAGATCAGACGTGTGCCCGCATCCGGTGCGATTTTCCGACGATGCGCGAAAGTTTTCAGCGCCAAGAAGCGTCGGTTCGGAGCAGCCGCCAGAGGAACCGACAACGGCTCCAGCGGTTTCCGCCAGAAAAACACCTTGTGCAGTGGCGCAAAAGCGCTGCCCCGAACAGCGAAGTAATCGGCAGTCGTCTCGAGACCAGTGCGGCGGATCACCTCCAGCGTGACTGCGTCCGACTCGAGGATCCCAATTTCGGTCTGCAGCGTAAGGTTGTCGTCGAGCGAGTCGCTGATCGCCGTCGTGGGCCGGTCGATCGTCGAGCTTTCCAGGCCAAACGCGCCATGAGATTCTTTCTGGACCTCAATAACCGCCGTGGCGCGATAACGCGGCGTAGCCACAGACCAGTCAAGCAGAGCCAGGATCAGGCAAGCGGCCAGCGAAAAGAAAATCCACGCACGACGCCGCCTCAATATGGCGAAGAAATCGAGGAGGGTCCACTCCACCGGCGGCTCGTGGGCCATCGCCGACGGCGGCAGAGCGGCGCGAGAGCTCATCGCGCTGCCTCCGGATTGGGCCCGGTACTACGCATTGCGGAGGAGCACCACCGATCCGTCGAAGTCGAAGCTGAAATCCATCTCGCTGAGCCCGGCGCGGAGCATCGTGTCGCGCAGCCGGCGCCGATCGTTCGTGTGCAGAAGAAGAAAGCCGCTGCCCCCCGCGCCCACCAGCTTGCCGCCCGTTGCGCCGCCTTCTGAGCGTGCAAGATCGTAGAGCGAATCGACCCGGCTGGTGGACATACAACGGCAACGCGCCCGCTTCCGCATCCAGTGCTCGTGCATCAGACGCCCAAACTCAGCCACCTGCCCGGCCTCCAGTACCGTACGAATTTCGCGGCCCAGCATGCGCGCGAAGTGCAGGCTGTCGATCATGGCAGGGTCGCGCGCCTCAGAAAGTCGCTTCTGCTCGCCCAGAACCGACGACGCGCTGCGTGTCTCACCGACAAAAAAAAGCATCAGCGAATCGCGCAACTCCCGCAGCGATTCCTCCGGCATATGCAGCGCGGTGACCCGCACCTCGCCATCCGGGAAATATTCCTGGCACAGCAGTCCGCCGTACGCCGCAATGTATTGGTCCTGCTTGCCTACCGGTTCCCCAAGGCGGTTCATCTCAATTTCGACAGCCTCCCGCGCCAGCACTTCAGCGGTAACCGGCTCGCGCTGCCACGCGTAGAGCGCATGCAGCAGGCCAACCAAAAACGTTCCAGACGAGCCAAGCCCAGTACCGGCCGGCACATCGGCAACGCTAACCACCTCCAGTGGCGATTCCGTGTGGTGCATGCGGATCGCCTCGCGCATCAGCGGATGGCGAATCTCGTCGCACGTCGCGGCGTGCTCGGCCTCCGAGTACTTAAGGAAATAGCCTGGGAAAAAGCTGCGATTCACCGTGATGTAAACGTATTTCGTGATCGCCGCCGAGATCACAAAGCCGCCGCCGTTCTCCTGGTAGTACGACGGCAGATCGGTTCCACCGCCACCGATCGAGATACGCAGGGGTGTGCGCGTCATGATCAACGTCACACCACCTGCGTGTCTCGTTGCGAGGGAGGGCTACCATATCTTGCGTAAGACAGACCGCGGCGAGCCCGCGGAGATGCCGTCACGACCTCCTCGGTTTCACGCAGTCCGGCGAGCGTTCCTATTTCATAGAAGCGCTCGCCGGTCTCGTAGCCGGCCAGGAGCGAATACTGAGCAAGGCCGGACCAAACATCGGACAGATCGAAAACCGGGACCGTCCAGTGGGCCAGGACGCTCGCATCCAGAGCGTCCAGTCCGTAATCGATGTGGTGCATCGAGTTCGAAGGATGCCTCTTGTCGTAGCGGACCACGCTGCCCTTACGAAACTCCACGTTGCTGGCGCCCCACCGATTCTGATTGCAGAAGACGGTCATCATCGCCGGCTTGCCGGAGTCGAGAAAAGCGCGCCACACCGGCTCAATGGGCTCGGTCAGCCAGCTGTCGCCGTACATGATGAGGAAACGCCGCCCCAGCAGCGGCAGCGCTTTAAAGAGAGCGCCGCCCGTGCCCAATGGCGTGGGACCATCGTGGCTATATGTGATCGAGAGGCCGAAGGCGCTGCCGTCTCCGGCAAAGTCCTCGATCTGCTCCCCGAGAAAACCGCAGCACAGAATCACCTCGCGAATCCCTCCCGCGCGGATGAGCCGCAGCTGGTGGGCGAGAAAAGGCTCGCCAGCGACCTGTATGAGCGACTTGGGCATGAACGAGGTGAGCGGGCGCAGTCGCGTTGCAAGGCCGCCGGCGAGCAGGGCAAGACGAGGAGGCCAGAAAGATTCGGTTGGATCCACGTAAGAGCTTTGGTCCTCGGTTTCGCGGTCGGGAATCGACGGCGGCCAAAGGACAGGATTCGCCATGATGGAAACCTGGCTCCAGTTAGTTGCGCAGGATACGTTCATCGGCCATCAGCTCCTCGAGAGATTGGCGCATGGCATCGCGGCTGTTCCGTTTCGGGAACCACCCCAGCGACCGCATGCGTGTGGAATCAAGACGGACCACTGGCACGTCGCCCCGCCAGCCACGGGCTCCGCCGGTGTAATCGAACGCCGGTTTGTCCTCGAGCCCGACGACTTCAACGGCGAGATCGGCAATTTCAGTCACCGTCACGGCGTCATCGGTGGCTACGTTGAAGACCGAAAATGGCGCAGTCGCCTTGGCCGCAGCGCACAGCGCCGCCTCCACTACATCGGTGACGTGAATGTACGGCTTGCTCTGCCGGCCATCGCCGAGGATGCGCAGTCGCTTGGGTTTAGCGCTCAGGCTGCGAAGAAAGTCGTAGCCCACGCCATGGGTCTGGCGCGGTCCCACCACATTGCCAAAGCGGAACGCGCAGGCGCGCAGGCCGAACATCGCGCAATAGCTGGCGATCAGGCTTTCGCCGGCCAGCTTGCTGGCGCCATACGTGGAGATCGGCACCATCGGCGCATAGTCTTCGGGAATCGGTTTCTCGCCCGCGTCACCGTACACGCCGCTGCCCGATGCGTACAGAAGACGCCGCAGGCCCGCGCGACGCATCGCCTCCACCACGTTATTGGTCAGCAGTGTGCCCCGATAAAAGTCCACCTCGGGGCGCTCCGCAGCTGCGGCAATGTCGGCGTTCGACGCCAGGTGGATAACCCAGTCGTGGCCCTCCATGGTCGCCGTAAGTGCATCGATATCACTGGCGTCGGCGTGAATCACGCGAAAGCGCCGGTCCCTCAGATGCGTTTCGCAGTGCCACTCCCGGCCCGATGAAAAGTTGTCGAAGATGGTCACCAGCCGCGTCTTCTGTGACGCCAGCAGCGCGTCCGTGAAGTGGCTGCCGATGAAACCGGCCCCTCCAATGATGAAATAACTTCCCTCTGCAAGCAGCATTCGCTTCTTTCCCCTGTCCGTTACCGATGGCAACGGTGGGCTCCAATTTGAAAACTCACTGGGGTTTGTGGCCCAGAATGAAACTGTGTTCCTATACTTGGGCGAACGCCCCGAGAATGGCAATCATTTCCGTGTCTCCCTTAGTTACGCAAGTCAGGTTAATGGGAAAGTTATGACCTATCGGCAGCATTACCACCGTCGCGAAAGATTACGAGAGACTCTCCCCTTGCACAGCGGATCTTTGTAAGTTCCTTTCTGTCGGTAAAGATTTGCAGCCGCAGCCGCGATCTCTGAACGTCGCTGTCTGCCGGCTGGGGCCACTCTATGGGGACAGGCGATTTCGGAATCACAGTGGGCATGCCGGTCAGGAATGCCATGCCCTGGCTTCCGGAAGCCATCGACAGCCTGCTCGCGCAAACCACCCCGGCCTTCGAGATTCTCGTTGTTGCCGGAGCTTCCGGCGACCGCAGTGACGAATACCTGCGCAGCGTGCAAGATCCCCGCCTGCGCATCATCGAGCAGAAAAACCGAGGATTGACAGCAGCCCTCAATCAGCTGATCGAAGAGGCCGGCACCCCATGGCTGGCGCGGATGGACGCCGATGACGTCTCCTACCCCGCGCGGATTGCAACGTTGCGTACAGCGATCGAGGCCCATCCTGAAGCCGGCCTCCTCTACTCCCTCGCCGACTATCATCCCCGCGATCGTTGCGCTGGCCGCTTCCGCTGTTCACGCGGATCAACCGACGAGCTGCGCTCGCTCGTCAATCGTGGATATCTGCTCTCTTTCTGCCATTCCACCGTCCTCCTCAACATCGAAAAAGTCCGAGCCGTCGGAGGATACAGGAGAGATATCCGCGCCGAAGACGCCGACTTATGGTGGCGCATGGCGCAGCGATTCGAAATCCATTGCATCCCCGAAGTTCTCGTCGGCTTCCGCCAACATGCAGATAGCCTGAGCGCCGAGGACACCGCAAAGCAGGAGCTCGCCGGGCTTTATGTGCAGTACCTTCTTCTGTCCGAACTGTGGCGGCTTCAGCCTCTGGCGTATTCCAAAGTCGAACGTGAGCTCGCGGACCTCCTGCGTCCCGCCGCAGTGAAAGCCAAAGAGCGGCTCCGCCAGTTCAACATGCATCTGGCGCAGCGCCAGAGAGCTCGCGGGTTGTGGGAGCTGGCGAGCGCTGTGCGCGCCTCACCCGGCTACGTTCTCCGCCGAGTCCGCGACGAATTCCGGCCAAAAGCCATCGCCAACGGCATACCGCCAAGTCTGTTTTGGGAAAGAAAGGACGTGTTGTGGGCCTGACGGAAGAAACAACAGCCACGATCTGCGAAAACGCCCCCGGATCCGTGCGGCTGCCCCTGCCGCCGCGATTTGTTCTCGGGAAAGTACCCGTCGATCGAATCTCAATGGATTATGCCGCGGTGCTGATGACAGAAGCTCTGCTGCAGCGCGGAGACCTTCCTCCGCTGACCGTTGTCGGGCCCAATGCCCATCTGGTCACCATGGCCGAGCGCGATCCCCGATTCGCCGACGCCATGCTCGATGCCGACCTTTCCGTGCCCGACGGCGTCTCGGTGGTGATGGCCTCCCGCGTCCTCGGTGCTCCCATCCCCGAGCGCGTAACCGGCGGCGATCTCATGGAGCGGATGTGTGCTGAAGCGGCCCATTACGGCTTTCGCGTCTTCTTTCTCGGAGGTCTGCCCGGCGCCGCGGTGATGGCCGCGCATAATCTGCGCGCCCGCTATCGGGGCCTGCGCGTTTGCGGAACATGGTGTCCGCCTCCGGGATTTGAGACCGATGCCGCCGAGCTGGACCGTATCCAGCAGGCCATTGAGGATGCGGCGCCGGACCTTCTCTGCGTGGCCCTGGGCGCGCCAAAACAGGAGATCTGGATCCTCGAGAATCGCGCACGGCTCAAGGTAGGCGTCATCATGGCGGTGGGCGCCGCTCTCGATACCCAGGCCGGCCTCCGCCGCCGCGCGCCAAAGTGGATCCAGGCCATCGCCCTCGAATGGCTCTTCCGGCTCCTCATGGAACCCCGCCGCCTGTGGCGCAGATACCTCATCGGCAACGCCCACTTTGTGCTGCTCGTGATCGGGCAGTGGGCACGGCAAACCGCGCACAGCTTGAAACAGGCAATCCTGCAGCGTGTCAGAGCGAATCAGGCGGCACCGAGCCCCAGGAGTGAACCATGAAGACCGTGGAAGAACTGCGGATCAGTTTGTTCAGTGACGGCGCGGACCTGGCTGGGATTCTGGAAATGTACGCCAACCCCTGGATCCACGGATTCACCACCAATCCCACCCTCATGCGCAAGGCGGGAGTGCGCGACTACGAGGCTTTTGCCCGGTCCCTGCTGCGCGCGGTGCCCGATCGCCCCATCTCCCTCGAAGTTTTTGCCGACGACGAAGATGAAATGGAAATGCAGGCGCTCACCATCGCAACCTGGGGCGCGAACGTCAACGTCAAGATCCCGGTCACCAATCGCAGCGGTGTCTTTATGGGACCGCTGATTCGCAGGCTGGCCGAGGCCGGCGTGGCTCTCAACGTAACCGCGATTCTGACCCTCGCGCAGGTGGAGCAGGTCGTTGAAGCGCTCTTGCCGGCAACATGGGCGATCGTCTCGGTTTTTGCAGGAAGAATCGCAGACACCGGCGTCGATCCCGTGCCCTTAATGGCGGAGGCAAAACGGATCCTGCGCTGGCGCCCGCGCGCGCAACTGCTGTGGGCCAGCCCGCGCGAACTCCTCAACGTCTTTCAGGCCGAAGAAGCCGGCTGCGACATCATCACAGTGGCGCCTGAAATCCTGCGCAAGATGAACCTGGTGGGAAAGGACCTGACCGCTTATTCGCTCGAGACCGTCGAGATGTTTCACCGCGATGCGCAAGCGGCAGCATTCCGGATCGACACTAGCCTGGTAGCCGCGGCGAAGGCCGAAGGCCAAAGATACTCAGTGTGTGCCGACGTTCAGGATGATTTCCGCAGCCTCGGCAAGGTTCCGCGCGAAGTAGTCGGCACAGGGATCCGCAGCCCGGAGAGCGGAACTGACGCCTGACTTCGCACGGTCCCGGAAACTTACGCGAAGGGAAGCGGCGTACAGCAAATCCGTCTTTATATACTCTGCCCATGAGGCAGCTAGCCGTTGTGGTTCTGTTTATCGGACTCTTCGCCCAGGTGGCACACGCGGAGAATCCGGACCAGCAAGTGAACCAAATTTTTGCCGCCTGGACCCGGCCCGACTCTCCTGGATGTTCGCTCGGCGTAATTCGCAACGGAGCGTTCCTCTATCGGAAATCGTACGGCGCCGCCAGCCTGGAGCTTGGGGTTCCGCTTTCGCCGGAATCGGTTTTCTACGTCGGATCGATCTCTAAGCAATTCACAGCTGCCAGTGTCGTGCTCGCTGCTGAGCAAGGCTTCCTTTCCCTGGACGACGACGTAAGGAAGTACATCCCGGAATTACCGGAATATAGCCGCGCCATCACCCTGCGGCAAATGCTGAACCAGACCAGCGGCTTGCGAGACTTTTTCGATCTCATCTATTTTTCGGGCCAAAATCCCGCCGAATTCGACTCGCCTGGCGAAATCCTCAAATTGATTGAGCGCCAGCGAGGGCTGAACAATGTGCCCGGAGGCGAGTGGGTCTACAGCAACACCAACTACTTCCTGCTGGGTATCGTTCTCGAACGGGCGACCAAAAAAACGCTGGCCCAATTCGCTGCAGATAACATTTTTCAACCTCTGGGAATGACGCATTCCCGCTTCTTCGACAATGCTTCGGCGGTGGTGCCCAATCGTGTAGCCGGCTACGACTCCGGCAAAGATGGCAACTTCCTTGTCGATTGGTCCACGACGTATGCAATCGTCGGCGGAGGTGGCCTCATGACAACCGTTGACGATCTGCTGCAGTGGGACAACAACTTCTACGCGAACCGGCTGGGCAACGGAACGCTCCTGAGAGAACTGGAAACGCCAGGCATTTTGAACGACGGCAAGCGCACTACCTACGGAATGGGACTTATCCTTGGCAGCTACCGGGGACTGCCAATCGTCGAGCACAATGGCGCGCTCTTTGGATACCGGGCCGATATTCTTCGCTTTCCCGAGCAGAAGTTTACGGTGGTTTGCCTCTGTAATGTCTCCAGCGCTGATCCCGAGTTGCGCTCCCGCCAGGTTGCCGATGTCTACCTGAAGGCCGACCTGCAGTCCCACCCGAAGACGGAATTGCCCGCTGCCGGAAAGCTCCCCGATCCCGCACTCTTCGCCGGCCAGTACCTCGACCCGCGTACGCACACCATTTATTCCTTTACATCTGCCGGCGGCAACCTGCAGGCGTGGGGCTCTCCGCTCCGGCGCAAGGATGCCGATCATTTTTACGATCTCTTTGGCGATGTGATCACGTTCCAGCCGCTCGGCGGTTCCATGCAGGCGGTGCTCGATATGAATGGCGAAATGTATTTCGCCGGGAAAAGGCTAAGCGAGCTTCACTTGAGCGACACGGCATTGAAAGATTTTGTCGGTGCCTATCGCAGCCGCGAATTGGATGGCCTCATCCAGGTCTCCGTCGATCACGCACACCTGATCCTGAAGAATGGCAGCAATCCACCGGTCGAACTAACTGCAATTGCGAACGATGAATTCAATGCCGAAGGCAGTCTTGTATTTCTCTTCCACCGGGACGGGGAAAAAATTTCCGGATTCAGCGCGTTCGCGCCCGCCGCTCGGGGCATTGAATTTAATCGAACCCATTGACCCCGGTCCAGGGCCATTCTTCGTTGCCGCCATCGAGGGGTTGGGCCTGACACCTCAGTGCGCGCCGACGTTCAGGATGATTTCCGCAGCCTCGGCGAGGTTCCGCGCGAAGTAGTCGGCGCAGGGATCGGCAGCGCGGAGAGCGGAACTGACGCCTGACCCGACAGAAAAGATGCGTATCGTCCTAACCCCGGCGGCGCGGCCGCACTGCGTATCTGTCAGCTGATCCCCAATCATCCACGATTCGCTCAGCGTCAGGGCCAGGTCGTCCCGTGCCTGCAGCAAAAACCACGGAGAGGGTTTCCGGCATTCGCACGGGCCCGAATAGCCAGGCGTGAGCCCTCTCGGGTGATGCAGGCAATAACACGACCGCGCAAACCGAATCCCCGCCCCATCCAGCTGCATTTCAAGTTTCTGCCGGATGAAGTTGTGCGTTTCATAACTGCATTTCCCCAGCGCATAGTTTGGCTGGTTCGACACAAGAATCAGAGGGTAGCCAGCCTCTTGAAAACGCTGCAGGGCAGGGATGACGCCCTCGCTCAGGCGAAAATCCCACAGGCTCAGCGGCGACTCCATCTTCCCCGTGGCTGGATTGAACACCGTGGGATTCAAAACCCCATCGCGATCGAGAAAAATCGCCGGCCGGGCTACTTTGCGGATTCCCATTTCATTTCGTTAGCGCGCAACAGCGGATGCGAGACGATGAGGTGCCAGACGACCGCCTGAAACTCCTCCGTATGCGCGGTTACCGTTTCGGCCGACAAAGTGGGAACGACGATGCAGGCGTCCGCCATCTCTGCCGTGGTGCCCCCGTCGCGCCCCACCACTCCCAGAATGCGCGCGCCCGTTTCCCGCGCCAGATGCAGGCTGGCCACCAGATTCATGCTGATGCCGCGTTGCTCGCTGCCACCGCCGACCGAGAAGACAAACACCGCGTCCTTCCCGCAAAGATGGCTGCCCCGCAGCCAGTTCGCATAGCAGCTTTCCCACCCGTCGTCGTTGATGCGCGCCGTCAGCTCGGAAACATTGTCCGTCGGCGCATAGCATTCGATCCCGGCAATCTTCCGAAAGTCGTTTACCGCATGGCTGGCGTGCCCAGCTCCCCCGCCCACCCCGAGAAAAAAGACTCTCCCCCGTCCGGCCCGCACTTCAAGCAGTACATCGATGATGCGAGCGATGGAACCAGGATCGAGCCGCGAAGCGATCTCGCGCACCTCGGAAAGATAATCGGCAATGTAGTCAAGGGCAGGCAACGTCGGCACCGTTTCAGATGGAAGATTTACGAAGGACGGGAGCGGCAGTTGGGTGCGCCGAAACCAGATGAAGCCCCGACGCAGCCGCATCCCCGGCCCGCCTCTGCCACAAGCCTTTGCGCTGCCTTTGCCGGACCCTCGCCGGCACGAAGGCGTAAATCAGCAGGCTGAGGAACGAAAGAACCTCAGGCTTGCCTTCCAGCAGAAAGGCCCTCAGCAGCGTCAGCCTCGCCATCAGCCCCGCATGGCTCTTCTGCGCCCGCCATGCGCACTGGATCGCAATAAACCAGGAAAACGCACGCGGCGAAACCAGGTCGCGGGATGCCCGGATCCAGGCCAGCGAAGTCTTCCACGCCGCCTTCCGTCCCACCGATCCTCGGTTGTCCTCCACCCGCCAGATGGAGAGAGGCTGGCGAACCATCGAAAACGCAACGCCCTTATACGACGCGACACGGATCAGCCAGTCCCAGTCCTGATGCATGGGCAGGCCCGTCTGGAAGGGAACGGCCAGAAACAGCTCCCGAGGCGCCAGCAGCGTGGAACATTGCATCACGCCGCCAGGATCGCGCAGACTCCTCCGGCAAAACAGAAATTCCGCCAGCGGCTGCGATGGTTCGTACGGCTGAAAAGGCAGAACCCGGCTGGTAGTCGGCGACTGTGCAATCAGCCGGCACGAGATTACCGGGAACCAGTCCGGCATAGCGTGAGCAGCCCTCATCTGCCTCTCAATTTTTTCCGGCAGCCACTCATCGTCATCGTCGAGAAAAGCGATCCACTCGCCGCGTGCTGCCCGAACCCCCGCGTTCCGTGCGTCCGACCCACCCAGCCGCTCTTCGAGGAAAACCACCCGCAGCCGAGGGTCCGTCAGCGTCTCGAGGTAATCCGCCGTCGCCGGATCGGGCCCGTCCACCACCACGATCACTTCCATGTTGAGCCAGGTCTGGCGCAGCGCGCTGCCAATCGCGCCCGCCAGCAGCTCTCGCCGCTCGCGTGTCGGAATGACAGCCGTAACCAGAGCGCAATCCGGGTTTGATCGGTGAACCGCCATCACGTGCGCGACTGCAGATTGCAGCCGTCAGCAAGTCGTGAGCATAGGGCGGACGCCGGTGGGAAAGACACATTACTTCCCCCATCGTCACCCACTTAAGTAACGGAAAACGCAAATATGGGAAAAGCATGACCGAGCACACGCGAGCCCACGAGGCGAAATCTTCACCCCGGCCGCGATTTACTTCATGTTGTCCAGGACCGATCCGACAATCCCACCCAGGATCCCCGCTTCCGTCGTCTGCCGAACCTCGCGCTGCGCCGGCATGTACTCCTGCAGCTGATGCGCAAGCTTGGAAATCGGCAGCGTCTGCAGCCAGATGCGCCCCGGTCCCGTCATCGCCGCCAGAAAAATCCCATCGCCGCCGAAAATCAGATTCTTGATGCCCCGCACCATCGTGATCTGGAACCCAACGCTGGCCGTGAACGCGCCCACATGGCCCGGATGCACCAGCAGCGTCTCTCCCTGCTGCAGATCGCGCGTGATCACTTCGCCGGAAAGCTCCAGCCACGCCGTCCCCTGGCCGCTGATCTTCTGCAGCAGAAACCCATCCCCGCCAAAAATCCCCGCCCCCAGCGACTGCTGAAATCCCACGCTGATGCTGATCGCCGCAGTGGCGCACAGAAATCCATGGCGATGCACCATGTAGTCATAGCCAGGCTGCACCTCCACCGGCACAATGTGCCCCGGGACGCGCGTCGCAAACGCCAGCTCGCCGTTGCCGCCCATGGCGCGATATTCCGTCATAAAAAGGCTGCCGCCGCCCACCACCCGTTTGAACGCGCCAAAGAGCCCGCCGCCTCCCGCAAACTGCGTGTGCGTGGTCATCTGCACGTTCGGCGACATCCACGAAAGCTCGCCGGCTTCGGAAATAATGGCGTCGTTAGGCTCGAGCAGAAACTCGAGCACAGGCATGGTGGTGCCGATCACCTGACTCTTCATGACAGACAATCTACAGCAACGGCACCTCTCCGTCATGAGCCAGTGTTTGGTCGCTCGAAATCGCCGTCTTGATGGGTCATGGCTTCACAGCCTGCAGAAAAACAACGAACCAGCCGCTTTTGTATCAGGGCACCCGCACCAGCCGCTTTTGTATCAGGGCACGACTTAAGGGTGCCCCATCCTCGTCGCGCCAGCTGTTGGGCGCGACAGGGTGGGAACGCGAAGGCCCGCACCAGCCGCTTTTGTATCAGGGCACGACTTAAGGGTGCCCCATCCTTGTCGCGCCAGCTGTTGGGCGCGACAGGGTGGGAAAGCGAAGGCCCGAACCAGCCGCTTTTGTATCAGGGCACGAGTCAAGGGTGCCCCATCCTTGTCGCGCCAGCTGTTGGGCGCGACAGGGTGGGAACGCGAAGGCCCGCACCAGCCGCTTTTGTATCAGGGCACGAGTTCAACTCGTGCCGCATCAGTCGCAGAATAATTCGGGCTTTAGCCCCTGCGACCAGTCTTTGAAAGGGCACGACTTCACAGCTTGCGGAAAAACCGCGGCCCCCGAAAACCAAAAACCCAGCTCTTAAGGCCAGGTTCACCCCACAGCAAGAAGCAAACGCCCCTGTCGCCCAATTCTCAACATGATTCGTACCTCCGCTCCGCATCGCGTAACCACGCGAGCCATTTCGGGAGAGCCCACCTCAGGTTTTGTATCAGGCCACGACGTGAAGCCCTGCCGTAAGGATTCGCGAGTGCCCCCGGCTTTAGCCGCGGACGGATTGTTTCTCTCCTTCACCGTCCCTCCCCGCACCACCCAAAACGAGAAAGAATTGCATGGAAATTCCCCGGAAACGGCAGAAATTGCTCGACCCGAGCCCCCGCCAGCGAACCACCCCAAATTCCCTCAGAAATATTCGTCTTACCCTGTTGCACATTTCATAATCGGGGTGTACGACTAAGACAATATCCACAAACGGACTACTGAAGGAGGGTCCGACTCAACTCCACTTTTTTCTATTTGTGAGGTAGGGGCTCAGAAGTGACCACGCTGTACGACCACGCTGTCAGTTGTTTCCACGTTGTTGCCTTATCCGCTGAGCAGTAACCGCGATTAAGAGTCGCAGGGTCCCCCCAAAAATTGCATCGGGCCTGGTATCTCAGTCTGAGAGAGAAAGGTATTGTCTCGTTTCGATCCCAGTCGCTGCCATCCGTCGTGTCTCTTTTCGACGAACGAACAGTGCTGGCTGAAACGCGGCAACGCCTGACACTCAGCTAACGATCCTTCTCGTTTCTTTAGAAGGATCACGTCGCCGCAGCTTGTCTGCGCGCGCGAACACTTGGCGTGTGTCTGGCGTTACCAGGTCCCACTCCATGACTCTGAATCGCTCTCTTTCCTCCCTCGACCGTGCCCGAGCGGCCGACGATGCAATCATTTGCAGCCACTCTTCAACCTCCCTCCCGGAATCTGTAAGCAAACGAGGCAGCGCCAGAGCGTTCCTGTTGGCAGCATTTGTCCTCCTCTGCGTTGCAACCACCCTTGCCCAGCATCATCGGGGTGGCAGCTATGGCGACGAATTGAGTGCCCTCACCTGCGGCACCGGATCGCTAACCGGCGCGGGAAGCGACACCTGCACGGTCACTCTCGCCGAAGCCGCCAGCAGCGGCGGGTTTGCCGTCACGCTCGCCAGCAGCAGCAGCTCCGTCGCGGTGCCGTCCTCGGTCACCGTTGCCTCGGGCGCCACCACCGCGCAGTTCAAGGCGACCGCTGCAGCCGTCACCTCCGCCCAAACGGCAACGCTCACCGCCTCCGACCGCCGCAATTCTGAAACCTACGCGCTGCAATTGAAACCCACTACCTCCACCGGAACCGCCGCTCTCACCCTCGGCTCCGCCAGCGTGGCCTTCGGTGACGTCACCGTCAATACGCCGTCGACGCAGACACTCACGCTCAAATCCAGCGGCACCGCGTCGCTCACCATCAGCGCTGCGGCCATCAAGGGCACCGGCTTCACCATGTCCGGGCTCACAGCTCCCGTAACCCTGGCTGCAGGCGCGACGGCAACCCTCAACGTCGAGTTCGATCCCACTGCCGCGGGCGCCGATACCGGATCGGTCACCCTCACCACCAATGCCACAGCCGGCACCACCTCCACCGTCGCCCTCACTGGAACCGGGGAAGCCGCCGCCGGCTATCACGTCAGCCTCAGCTGGGATGCTCCCACCAGCTCCAGCCCGGCAGTTTCCGGCTATCACATCTACCGCGCAACCGGCAGCAGCGGCAGCTACCAGTTGCTCAACTCCGACACGGCGGCGACGGATTTCTCCGACTCGACCGTCACCAGCGGTACCACCTATAACTACGAGGTCATGAGCGTCGACTCCTCGGGCACAGAAAGCAAGCCCTCAAATGTCTACACAACCACCATTCCCTAGTGTGGTGTCCCGCAACTTCATTTAAGAGGCTCTGTGGTTTTGTATCAGGGCACGACTTCAGTCGTGCCGCAAATGGCGCAAAATCAATTGGGCTTTAGCCCCTGAGGGTTGTTTCTGGAACACTTCGATTCGTCGAATATTCCAGGTACTTCAGGAACAGGACACCAGCTCGTCATAACCCCTCGCCTCGCGACCGTGCTCCTTCGTTACGATCGCGAGGCATGCATCTCAGGCCGGGTCCCGTGCACCACAAAGGTTGCGCGAGCCCGGCCTGTGTGCTTTGTGCTGCGAAATATGCAGACTGCTCCTTCCCGCACTGCGTCTCAAGAGAAGATCGTTACCCCACCATGGTTATGAGTCGACGGTAACCATTAGCGGCTCGCACAGCCGCGCGAGCAAAGCACACCCCCACTTCGCGAAGTCTTATTAGTCTCAAAAAGGGAAAACCGAACTGCGAACTAACTCACCCGTGCCTTATGTAACTATGACCGGTCACTTTTGTGATCGCACTCACAGTGACTAATGGACGCACCGTCGGATGATCGCGTCAGCGAAATCCTTCGCACCGCCAACTTCGATCTGACTCAGCTCAGGCTCGCTCTCGCAGAGAGTTTGCGAGAGTGCTCAGTCGGCGTGTGTGCAGGCGCTTCTCGAGGTGCCGCTGATGCAGTTTTCTCTTCTTCCTCCCCCCTTCGGCCACATTCGCGCCGTCAACAACTCAATTTCCTCTTCCCGCCCCCCGTCAACATTGCGGATAGGTGCGCTCCTGATTCTTGCCGGCCTTCTGCCGCCGTCTTTTGCGGCGTCATCCCAGGCCTCCGCCACTTACACTCCCCTGACAAACTTCTCCTGCACGGCCAGTTCGTTCACCGGTGCGGGCAACGATACCTGCACCATCACGCTGAACCGTGAACAGCGCGAAACCCGAACCATTGCCATCGCCAGCAGCAGTTCTGTGGTCACCGTGCCCGCCGATGTCTACGTCCGGCGCGAAGCCACCAGCGTGTCTTTCACGGCAACCGCGTCCGCCGTCAGCGCCGCTACAACCGTCACCCTCACTGCAACCCTGGGCGAAAAATCGAAAACATTCTCCCTGCAGCTCAAACCAACAACATCGCCAGCCCTGACCCTCAGCACCACCAGCGCGACCTTCGGCACGGTGGCCCTCAACAGCACCACGACAAAGACCGTAACGCTGACCGCTTCAGGAACTGCGGCGCTCGCCATCAGTAAAATCTCGATCGCCGGAACCGGATTCGCAGACGCCGGCATCACTGTGCCGCTCACACTCAATCCAGGCCAAACGGCGACCCTGGCGATCAGCTTCGACCCAGCCTCGGCGGGCAGCTTCACCGGCTCGGTCACCATCGCCAGCAACGCGGCCACCGCGACCGTCAGCCTTACCGGAACCGGTCAGTCTGCAGCTCCCACCTTCAGCGCGAATCTCCTGCAGCACTGCCTCGCTCACCGGCGCAGCTACCGATACCTGCACCGTCTCCCTCAGCGGACCGGCAACCGCTGCAACCCCAGTAACCCTGGCCAGCAGCAGCAGCTCATTAACCGTCCCCGCTTCTGTAACCATTGCCTCGGGAGCGTCAAGCGCCAGCTTTACGGCAACCGCCGCCGCGGTCACTTCGGCGCAAACAGCAACCCTCACAGCAACCTCGGCAGGAATCTCGAAGAGCGCTGCCCTCACTCTCAACGCCACCACCCCCTCCCTGACCCTCAGCAGCACCAGTGCAGCTTTCGGGACGGTGGCCCTCAACACCACCACGACCAAAACCGTCACCCTGACCTCCTCAGGAACCGCCGCTCTCGCCATCAGTAAGGTTGCGATCACCGGAACCGGATTCGCAGACGCCGGCATCACCGTGCCGTTGACCCTGAATCCAGGCCAGACCGCGACCCTCACCCTCAGCTTCGATCCAGCCGCTGCCGGAGCCGCAACTGGGTCCATCGCCATCACCAGCAATGCCACAGCAGCCACCATCACCCTCAGCGGAACCGGGCAGGCAGCGGCTCCCACTCTGAGCGCGCTCTCCTGCAGCAGCACGTCGCTGTCCGGAGCAGGCTCCGATACGTGCACTGTAAGCCTCAGCGGCGCAGCCACCGCCGCAACACCGGTGACTCTGGCCAGCAGCAGCAGTTCACTAACGGTGCCCGCATCTGTAACCATCGCCTCCGGAGCATCCAGCGCCAGCTTCACCGCCTCCGCCGTTGCGGTCACCTCTGCCCAAACCGCGACCCTGACGGCAACGTCCGGTGGACTATCGAAGACGCTCTCTCTAACCCTGAATGCCATGACGCCGACCCTGACCCTCAGCGCGGCGAGCGTGGCCTTCGGCGACGTGGACCTCAATACCCCGGCGACCCAGTCCGTCAGCATCACGTCCAGCGGAACAGCGCCGGTTACCGTCACTGCAGCCACCCTGTCCGGCACAGGCTTCAGCGCCTCGGGAGTTTCATTCCCGGTGACCCTGACCCCTGGCCAGACCTCGACTCTCAACCTGCAATTCGATCCCAAAACGGCCGGAGCAGCCTCGGGCGCAGTAACCCTCGCCAGCAACTGCTCCATGGGAGCGATGGCCGTCAGCCTGAGCGGTACCGGAATGGCGCCCGCAAGCTACCAGGTGGAATTAAATTGGGATGCTCCGGAAAGTTCGAGTGACCCCGTCGCCGGATATCACATCTATCGTGCAACCGGCACCGGTTCTTATGCGTTGATGAATTCGTCGATCAACGTTCCCGCCACCTGGACAGATACGAATGTCCAGGCCGGAACCACCTATAACTACGAAGTCAAAAGTGTGGATGCTGCCGGAGTGGAAAGCTCACCCTCCAACCTCTACACCGCCGCCATTCCGTAAATGCGCGAATAAGCTCCCGCGCCACGACTTCGATCCAGAGGTCAGGCTGCCGGCACCGAAAGATGCCGGAGCCTGACCTCCACTTTTTTCCCACCACAAATCCGGCCAAATTAGGCAAACACCACTCGGCATCCTCTCGAACCGTTGCAACTGGAATCGCCGCCCGCTTTTTCCGCGCGTTCCACCAACATCCGCCGCACAGCTGCGTAAATGCGCTCGACTGGGGGCCGCCGATAATCCCAAAGAGGGTCCGCATCCGGCCAATAAACGGCCATCGTCGCATTGGCTTCGTAGAGAAGCACCTCGCCCTTCTTGTTCACTCCAAAATCGATCCCCCCGTAGTCCAGCCCCAGCTCCATCCGGATTCGTTCGAGCACCCGCATCGTCCCCGGACCGAGCACACCCTCCATATCCGCCAGGAACGCAGCATCCTCGCAGCGGCGCTCGCTGTGCTCTGCCATCTCGGCGCTGAAGTAATGAATTTTCCAATGCTTCGATACCGCCGCATGCACCGGATAAAACCTGCCGTCGATAAACAGCACCCGATATTTGCGTATGTAACCGTCCGCCCCCTGCCCATCCAGATACTGCAGAACGATCAGCTCGTCCCCTGGAAGCTCAGTAAGCCGCTCGGCCACATGACTTGCGTCTTCGACATACACAAAATGCTGCCCCATATGGAAACCAGGCGCCCGCAGCAAAAGCGGAAACTCGAAGCCGTAAGCAGCCAGCTCCGCAGCCGCATGGCGTCCGGCGAGTGTGCTCAGTGGCAGCGTCATCGTCCGTGCCGTCACCAGCCCCGGAATACCGGCCAGCCGCTCCGCGTTCCTGCAGCGGCCGGTCTCCCGCACCGCGGCCGGGTTGTTAATCACCGGCGCCGAAGTGCGGGCCAGCAGCGTTGCCGCAGCCGACAGTGCCTCCGCCCGCACATCCGCATCGCCAATGCCATTGATCACCACATCGTGAGGCGGCAGCGGCATCCAGTCCTCATAAAACTCGATGATCACAATGTGCGTCTGAAAAGTCCTGTCGTTCAGAAACCGCTGGATCAACACGTTGCCGGCGTTAATCGACAGCAGCAGCAACACCCTGACAGCCGAGCCCTCCCCATGCCACGGCAGGCTGATCACCGCCTCCAGCTGCAGCGCCCGTGCCAGATGCCCGGCCGCCGCGTGCGCCTCTCCCAGCCCCGCCAGCGCGTAGTACATCCCGGCATGCGCCTGTTTCGACGAGTCATCGGCCGCCAGCGCCAGCTCATATTGCTCCCGGGCCGCCTCCAGCTCTCCGGCATGAAGCAGAACCGCCCCAGCCTGCGCATGTCCCGACGCATGACCCAGCAGCAGCGCAGCATCGTCCGGCTGACTCGCCCGCGCCTCCGCTTTAGCTTCCGCAATCGCCATCAGTGAAGACTCCATCTCTCCAGGTGGAAATAAGGGCACCCAACCCGATGACTGCCTGCAAGCCCTTGACCACCCGGATTTCCGCGAATCTTAGAAAATCCTCATCCCGCCGTCCGTCCCCTTGACATTCGACCCCGAACAAAAGCCGACCTCTTCGCTCACCGCTTTTCAGCTATCCGCACCTTAGCTGCCCGCTTTTCAGCTCCGATCCGTTTTTGTCAAGTTTCCACCTCTTACCCAAAGTAACATTGCCAGATAACAAGCCACTTACAAGCCAAAACTCCTGGCACTACTTTCACTCAAACTTGGTATTCTGAATATATAGAGTAAAAAAAGAAAAAGCCTCGCCCTCCCGGCGGGGCTTTTCCTTTTTTCGCACACCCTGGGTGGCCCATTCAAGCCAGCTTTTGGCTTGAGTGGGATGAGTAAAACCCAGGGTGGCCCACTACACCCTGGGTGGCCCATTCAAGCCCGCTTTTGGCTTGAGTGGGCTAGCCACAGGCCGTTTTAGCTACTAGCTCCCGGCTACCAGCTACAGGCTACTGCCTATTGCCTGTTGCCTCGACTCCAGAAAGGATCCACCAATGAACGAAGTAAGTCGCTGCCAACACCTCACCCTCGGCGGAGCGCGCTGCACCTACCCCTCGCTCCTCAACAAAGAATTCTGCTACGACCACGAGCACCGCCGCTTCCGCCGCCGCCGTCGCCGCGTCCCCATCCTGCCCGACCCCCACGAGGTCGCCGGCCCCCTCGTCACCTTCGTCTACATGGAGGACTACGCCTCCATCCTCGAAAACATCAACAACATCGCCCTCGCCTTCTCCGAGAACTTCATCGACCACCGCCAGGTCTCCAGCCTCACCTACCTCATGAATACCGCTGTCAAAACCGTCGACCGCATGGAAAGCCTCCAGAAGCTCCGCAAAGAAGATATGCCCCGGCAAGTAGCCTACGACGACATGGAAAACCCCATCGCCCCGCCCGATAGCTGTCATCCTGAGTCCGCGCCAGCGGGCGAAGAGCCTGGCCTGAGCGAGTCGGCGCAGCCGGCGAGATCCGCATCCGGCGAAAGAAGCATCTGCGGTTGCTGTTCCCAGTCCCGAGTCCGACTGGGTGCCCCACCCTTGCCGCGCCCGCTTCTGGCACGAGCAGCGTGGGAACGAACCCATCCGAAGGGGAACCTTGTCCTCCCGACCCCAAACCCGTTTCTGAACCAGTCTCCGCGCAACCTATCCAGTCCGACGACGCCTCACCGAACGCCGAACCCGAGACCAAAGAAGCCCGGCACGCACGCTGGTCCCGGGAAGCGGACGTGAAGTACAGAAAGATGAACCCCTGGCTCTACCGCACCGCCGAACCGGCCAGGGATTCGCAGGCCTGCCGGCAGTCTCGACCTCAAAGCCGCCGCCGAACCCGACAGCCCTTCTAGCTCCCTACTCCCTACTCCCTATTCCCTGTCCTTCCAACAACTTGCCACAAAGCCAATCAACAACCACCCCAGAATCAGACACATGCACTTTGAGGCCCTCCGCAACTACCGCAGATTCAACACTTGCCAATTTAAGGGGGGTAGGCCAACGTGCCTGAATCGCAAAACTACAAATCGCTGCGGAAGCGATGAATCTGGCGCCGGTCGCGCTTCGATGGGCGGCCAGCAGGAGCAGGCGTAAAGTGCAACCCGGCTTTTCGCTCCTCGGCAAACTTGCGCCGAGCTTCACGGCTGGCCTCGGTTTCCTGGTAAAGCGTCTGCGCAACAGAAGCAGGTCCGCGAACCTCGCTCAGCGCCACGACCTCGACCGCAAAGTCGCCGCCATCGTTCCTGATCGAGAGCAGATCGCCCACGCGAACCTCGCGCGACGATCGCGCCGGCTGATGGTTGGCCTCGATCCGGCCCAGCTCGCACGCCTTCGCCGCCAGCGTGCGCGTCTTGAAGAAACGCGCGGCCCACAGCCATTTATCAAGACGGGTGCCGTTCATGAACCTATTTTCGCGCCGCCAGGAGAGCAAAAAACCGCAGGCGAACAATTGGCGAAACATACCGCGAACTTCACTCTCTGGCAAGGGTTGCGGAGCCAAATTTTACGGGGGAGAACCATTTTGGATAACCACTAGATGTTGTGGCTCAACGCCTCAAAACACCCAAGTCGTGAGGTTTTTCCCGTAACCTTCAGCGCCCGTGCGATTTACGAGCCAGCCCTCAGGCGCAGCAAATGGATTTTCCACTTTGCAGGGAGAACCCGCTCGGTTACGATGCCGCAAGTGGTCAATTCTGGAGTGAGGTGGAACAAATTCCCAACTTTGGGGCTCCTCATCACCAGATCCATCCACGGCGTCCCAGCGCCTTACGTTAGCACCATTCAGGCAGCTGTGAGCCATTGATTTTGCGGGAGTTCCACGTTAAGCACGGGTTCTGATGTTTCGCGGCAGCCACATTACGAGGGTCGACGACAAGGGTCGGCTCAAACTGCCCGCTGAATTCAAGCGGCAGATCGATGAGGAATACGGTGGCCAGTTCTACGTCACCAGCGCCGATGGGGAAAAAGCCGAAATTCACCCCATGCGCGAGTGGGAGGAGTTTGAAAAGAAGCTTGCCGCAGTACCGCGATCGAACCCGGCGAAACAGAAGCTCCTGCAGTGGCTCAACTACTTCGGGCAGACGGCGGAAATGGACGCGCAGGGCCGGGTTTTGTTGCCGCAGCTGCTGCGGGAGAAGTTGAACCTGATGGCCGAAGTTGTGGTCTTTGGAAGCGAGAACCACCTCGAGGTGATGAATCGCGAGGCGTACGACAAGAAGCTCAGTTCGGGACCGATGTCGGCCAGCGACTGGGACGAGTTGGAAAAGTACGGCGTTTAGTTGGGCCCAAAAACCCCTTAGGGGGAGCACATGACGGAACGAGCAAAGCATGTGCCAGTTCTTTTACAAATTGCGATCCGAATGCTGAATGTGCGCCGAGGCGGCGTGGTGGTAGACGCGACGCTCGGAAATGCAGGGCACGCCAGCGAAATTTCGAGGCGCCTGGGACCGGAAGGAACGCTGATCGGTTTCGACCGGGATCCGAAAGCGATCGAGCTGGCAACGCAGAAGTTCGAGACGCTCAGGCAGGAGTTGGGCGCCGAGATGCCGAAAGTTGTGCTGCACGATGTGGAGTTTTCGCAGATGGCCGAAGTGCTGGCTGGGCAGAGAGTCGACGGGCTGTTGGCAGATTTTGGAGTCAGCTCCATGCAGTTTGACGAGGCGCAACGAGGATTCAGTTTTCAGGCGGAAGGACCACTCGACATGCGGATGAATCCGCGAATGGGTGTGACCGCCGAACAAGTGGTAAATCAGGCCGGGGAAAAAGAACTCGCCGATCTGATTTACGAATTCGGAGAGGAAAGGAGGTCGCGGAGAATCGCCAGAGCCATTGTCCGGTCGCGGCCGGTGACGACCACGGCGCAATTAGCCAAAGTTGTTGCAGGCGCGGCCGGAGCAATGAAAGGTGAGCGAATCCATCCGGCGACCAGAACCTTTCAGGCTCTCCGAATTTATGTGAATGCCGAGCTGAGCGAGATCGATGCGCTGCTCGAGGTTGCGCCGCAGTTGCTGAAGCCGGGCGGAAGGCTGGTAGCCATCAGCTTCCACTCGCTGGAAGACCGGCGAGTCAAAGATGCGCTGCGCGAAGGTGCGCGGCAGGGAATTTATGAAGTGCTCACGCGGAAGCCGTTGACGGCGGAAGCGGAAGAGACGGATCGCAATCCAAGGGCGCGCAGCGCCAAGCTGCGGGCAGCGGAAAGAACAGGGACCACGTAGCAGGGAAGAGTTGAGGCAGGGAGACGAACGATGGCGACACAGGCGATAGCAGCACCGATGATGGGCGGGCTCGGCCGCGACCTCGAGTGGGTTGCGGAACACAATGCAAGCTTGCTCGCCAACCAGCGCCGCGGCCGGCGCGGTCCAACACCGGAAGCGCTGTTTACCAGGCGCATCGACAATTCGCGCCTGGTGAAAGCCAACGATCCGGCGCGCGCGCAGAGAGATGCGCAGCTTCGCTTACGCCATGGCGTTCCTGTTATCGCTGGTCATGCTGTATGGATGGCAGCATTTCAGCGCCATCGAGTGCGGCTACCGCATTGAAGCCGAGAAGCAGCAGATGCAGCAGCTGGAAGAGCAGAACCGGCAGCTGCGCCTCACCGAAGCGCAACTGGCCGATCCGGCGCGCATCGACACCATGGCGCGCAATTTAGGCCTGGCAGCGCCCGCACCAGGACAGGTGGTGCATCCGAATGCGGCAACCGATGCCATCGCACCAGGCGGATCGGTGATGGCGGAAAATCGTCCGGCAGTTCCGGCCATCCACTAAAGTTTCCCCCAGAGAGGAGACGTATTCGCTGTGAATCTTCCTGCGTTCTCCTCCGAACCGAGTCCTCATCGAATTGACCCCGAATACGATGAGGGCTCAACGCCCACAAATCCCCATCACGCCGACAGCTCGCGTGATGGGGATTCACCTTTCCGCTTCAGCCGGAAGCCGTTTCTCGTAACGCCGATGCGCCAGACGCGCATCCTCATAGTGCTCGGAATTTTTCTGGGTTGGGCGTTTTTGATCGTGCTGCGGCTCACGTGGCTGCAACTGATTCAGCATTCGGAATGGGCGGAGCGCGCATCGCGCCAGCAGGAGCGGACGTTTACGGTTGCGCCAAGACGCGGCATTCTCTACGACCGCAACCTGCATGAACTGGCCATGACGGTGGTCGCCGATTCCGTGTACGCGGTGCCTTCGGAGATTGGAGATGACCGCGCGAAAGACGCTGCAACGCTGGCGAAAATTGTTCATACCGATCCGGAAGATCGGTTCACTTCGCAGAAGCAAATTCTGGCGCGGCTCATGGATTCGCGCAACTTCGCGTGGGTGGCACGCAAACAGTCACCGGCAGTCATCGCACGCGTGAAGGCGCTGAACCTCAAAGGCATTTACGTCCAGAAAGAGTTCAAGCGCTTCTATCCGGATCAGCAGCTGGCCGCGCAAATGCTCGGTTATGTGGGCATGGACGACGACGGTCTTGCCGGCGTCGAGGAAGAAAAAGATAAAGAACTTCACGGAACGCCAGGACGCATGCTCACAGCCATCGATGCGCGCCGTCACGTTCTGGACAGCCAGGAGCGCGATCCACAGCCTGGCGAAAATCTCGTTCTCAGCATCGATGCGAACATCCAGTTCATGGCCGAGCAGGCGCTCGATCGCAACATGGAACGCACCGGCGCTCTCAACGGCACAGTAGTCGTGCAGGATCCGCACACGGGACAGATTCTGGCGCTGGCCATTCGGCCAACGTTCAATCCCAACGATTTTCGCCATACCAATCCAGCGCTGCTAAAAGATCACGCCGTCAGCGATGTTTATGAACCAGGATCGACGTTCAAGCTGGTGACCTATGCAGCGGCGCTCGAAGAAAAAGTCGTGACTCCAGACTCGATGATTCCCACGCTCGGAGGTGTCATCGATGTAGCGGGCCGTCTCGTCCACGATGACCGCGACGCGGTGATCTACGAGAGTCATCACCAGAATGTCCTCAGCGCCAACGAAGCGTTATGGGAATCAAGCGACGTCGCAGCCGTCGAACTCGGACAGCGCATGGGACCAGAGCGCTTCTACAAATACATCCACGGCTTCGGATTCGGCGTGCGCTCAGGCATCGAGCTGCCCGGCGAAACACGAGGCCTGGTGAAGCCGCCACAACGCTGGCAGCCGACCACGATTGGATCGATTCCGATGGGCCAGGAAATCGCCGTCACGCCTATTCAGCTGGTCGCGATGGCGTCGACCATCGCGAACGGCGGTGTCTATTTGCCGCCGCATATCGTTTTGGAGGGCACGCAGGATTTGAAAGGAACGCCGGGTCTGAAGGCGGCATCGTTTCATCCTGAAGATGAGTTGCCGAACCCGTTGCCTGAAGGCGCGCATCGCGTCATCTCCGAGATGACTTCGGCGGAAATGCGCAAAATGATGGAAGGGGTGGTGCTCTACGGAACAGGAATTCCGGCGCAGCTCGACGGCTACAGTGCAGCGGGAAAAACCGGAACCGCGCAGAAGATCGATCCAGCGACGCATACCTACTCAAAAACCGCTCACATCGCATCGTTCGTGGGATTCGCGCCGGTGAGCAGTCCCGCGATAACGATTGCCGTCATTATGGATACACCGACGAAGGGCTCGTATTTCGGCACATCCGCCAGCGCGCCCGTCTTTCACGATCTGGCCCAACAGGTTCTCGAATACCTGGGTGTGCCGCACGACCAGGACCTGAAGCCGGAGAAGCTGGTCGCAAAAACCAAGTTGAAGCAGGTCGAGAGCGAACCGCAGGAACACCCTGAAGACCTCGAGTCGCTGTTTGCGGAAGTCAACAATCTTCCGGCCGATGATCCGCTGCGGAACCCGCAGAGCGCCGTTTCACAACCTGAAATCCAAAGTGAAACGCAGCCAGCATCTGAGGACGCGCAGACGAAGCCGGTTCAGCAAACGTCAACACCACTGCCAATGCCCACAATAACGAAGGCAGCACGCGCCGCAGTCGCGGTTCCGAACCAGCGCGTAGCGGTGCCTTCGTTCGCAGGCAAGTCTCTGCGCGAGGTGGTCGTCGAGGCCAGCGCGAAGGGTTTGGGCGTGCAAATCGTTGGCTCAGGCACCGCGCGCGAACAGGCGCCGGCAGCGGGAACGCTGGTTCCCACAGGAACCGAAATTGTGGTCCGTTTCGCCCAGTAGCGTCTCGTCGCGGGGGCTGGAAAGCCCCTTACAATCAAGCTAAGCTTTTGCAGGCTTAAGCTATGCGCTTTGAAGAGCTGCTGAGTGGGGTCGAAGTCGTGCGCCGCACAGGACCGAACGCCGAGGTCGATGGCTTCGAATACGATTCGCGCCGAATTAACGCTGGCAGTTTGTTTCTGGCGATCCAGGGCGAGACGACCGACGGCAATCGATTCATCGGAAAGGCGATTGATCAGGCAGCGGCCGCGATCGTTACGGATTCGGCAGCAGCGTTTGTGGAAACCGCGAGGCGCTTTCCGGAAGTTGCCGCTGCAGAGATTCCAGCCGGAGCGGGACGTCGGGCGATGGCTTCAATCGCGGCGAACTTCTTCGGACATCCGGAAAAGCAACTCGCGCTGAGCGGCGTGACCGGAACCAATGGCAAGACCACGACCGCGTTTCTGCTGGACGCGATGCTCAATTCGGCTGGCCGCAAAACGGTGCTCGTGGGAACCATCGAGAATCACGTCGCGGGTGCGGTTCGCCAAGCTCCGCACACGACACCGGAATCGCGCGACCTGCTGGCTCTTTTCCGCGAAGGCGCCGACGAGGGCGCGACCGAGGCGGTCATGGAAGTTTCCTCGCATGCACTCGCTCAGGGACGCGTTTACGGTTTGCCCTATGAAGTTGCGATCTTCACGAACCTGACTCAGGATCACCTCGATTATCACGGCACGATGGAAAGCTACTTCGCGGCGAAACAGGCGTTGTTTGATGGGGAACTGGGAGCGCCGCCGAGAGTCGCCATCCTTAATAAGGATGACCAGTACGGTGCGAAGCTGGTCGAAATTGCGCGGCAGGCGGGCGCACAGGTCTATACGTATGGCCAGAATGCGGGCGATTTTCGCGCCGAAGATGCGCAGATGGGCGCTGCGGGAATGAAGTTCCGTCTGGTTACGCCAGACGGAAACGTCGAAGTGCGAACGCGGCTCACCGGAAAGGTGAACCTCTACAATCTGATGGCTGCGGCAGGTGCAGCTTTCGCGCGCGGCTTGAGTTTGGATCAAATCGCGCAAGGTGCAAAGTCACTCGCGCACGTGCCAGGCCGCTTCCAAACCGTGGACGAAGGACAGCCCTTTACAGTCGTCGTCGACTACGCGCACACCGACGACGCGCTGCGGAATCTGACTACGCTGGCGCGGGAATTCGTCGGGCAGGCTGGCCGCGTGATCACGCTGTTTGGCTGCGGCGGCGATCGCGACCGGGCTAAACGGCCGAAAATGGGGCGCGCAGCCGGCGAGGGCAGCGATTTTGTCGTGCTCACGTCGGACAATCCACGCAGCGAGGATCCAGAAGCGATCATGGCCCATGCGCTTCCAGGGCTGCTGGCAACGGGAACAAAGTTTGTCGCAGAGCGAGACCGGGCGCGCGCGATCCGCATCGCGGTGGAAGCCGCGCGGCCAGGAGACATTGTGCTGCTCGCTGGCAAAGGTCACGAGAAGGAACAGGTGCTGCGCAACGGAGCGATTCCGTTCGACGATGCCGAAGTGGCAGCCGCGGCGATCCGCGAGATTGTGGGTGCGCGGATATGAAGCTGGCGCTCGAGCAGATCGCTCGCTGGTCTGCGTCGGAACTTCGTTCCGGCAACCGTAGCGAGCCCATCACAGCAACCGGCTACTCCATCGATTCGCGTACGCTGCAGCCAGGCGACCTCTTCTTTGCCATCCGAGGCGATCGCTTCGACGGGCACGATTTTGTGCCGGCAGCGCTGGATAAGGGTGCTTGTGCCGCTGTGGTGGCGCGCGACTGGTTCGCAAAATCGGCTGGACCCACAAGCAGCCAAAGGCTCCTGATCACCGACGATCCACTCGCAGCCCTGCAGAGACTCGCAGCGGCTGTACGAAGGCACTGGGGCAAACGCGTCGTCGGGATCACGGGATCGGCAGGGAAGACCACCACGAAAGAAGCCGTTGCCACCGTTCTCGGGGTGCAGTTCAACGTGCTGAAGTCACAAGGCAATCTGAATAATGGGTTCGGGTTGCCCCTGCAACTCCTGCGCCTGGAGCCCGAACACGACATGGCGGTCATCGAGATGGGCATGTCGGCTGCGGGCGAGATTGCGGCGCTGTGCCGCATCGCGGCGCCGGACTGGGGCGTGGTGACCAATGTCGGTCACGCGCATGCTGAGTTCTTTGCGGATGGCATTGCCGGCATCGCTCGCGCCAAATATGAACTGGTCGCCGCGCTTCCACGGCATGGCGTTGCGTTCCTGAATTGCGACGATGCCTATGTTTCGCAATTTGGGCGGGATTTCCAGGGCAAGGTGGTCTATTTCGGACGCGGCCCGTGCGGCGATCCGCACGTGATGAATATTGAGCCGTTGGGTGCCGACGGCCTGAAGGTGCAGGTTCGCGCTGGCGACCAGGAGTGCGAGCTGCATCTGCATCTGCCCGGAGAACACAACGCCGCCAACGCACTGGCCGGGATTGCGGTAGGCGTCGAGTCGGGCATTCCGCTGACTGATTGTTGCGCGGCACTCGAAAAGATACGCCCCGAAGACAAGCGGGGGCAGGTTCTGGAGCTCCGCGGCGCAACCATTATTAATGATGCGTACAATTCGAACCCTGAGGCGCTGCAGTCGATGATCCGGATGCTGGCGGGGGTGCCGGCGCAGCGGCGGATCCTGGTAGCAGGCGAGATGCTGGAGCTGGGCCACGATACCGAGGCTCTCCATGCCGCATCCGGCGGAGCGGCGGGAAAGGCCGGGATCAATATTGTGATTGGCGTGCGGGGAGCCGCGAAACACATCGTCAAGGCGGCCGAGCAGGCCGGAGCAGAGGCGGTGTTTGTTGAGACTCCGGAAGCTGCTGGCGAATGGCTCCTGCAGCATCTCGAATCGGGTGACGCGGTGCTGCTGAAGGCTTCACGCGGAGTGCGGCTGGAGCGTGCGCTCGATGTCCTTCAGAAGGCGGAAAAAGACCAGAGTCGGCAAGCGTGAGCAGGGTAAGATAGCGGCAAAAGACAAGCGGGAAAACCCACCACAGGTTCCTCCGGAGGAAGTTTGCTTTACTGGTTGCTTTATCGGAAGCTGTACCTCTATTTCAGCCCGTTTCGCATCTTCCGGTACCTGACTTTTCGCACGGCCTTTGCGTCCCTGACGGCGTTGCTGATCACGCTGATCATCGGGCCATACGTCATCGAGAAGCTGCGCGAGTTTCAGATCGGCCAGTACATTCGCGAAGAAGGACCCAAAGCGCACCAGAAGAAAGCCGGTACGCCGACGATGGGCGGCGTGCTGATCTGCATCGCGATCCTGCTGCCGACGCTGCTGTGGGCCGATCTGTCCAATCCGTTCGTGTGGATCGTGATGTTTTCGGCTGCGGCCTTCGGAGCCATCGGTTTCGCCGATGACTACATTAAGGTCGTCCATCGCCGGAACCTGGGGCTGACGGCGCGGGCCAAGCTGTTCTACCAGTTTCTCGTCGCAGGGATCATCGCGGTCGTTCTGGTGCTGATGGACCTCGAGGGAAGCTACTCCACGCGCCTGATGGTGCCCTTCGTCAAGTTCTTCCGGCCGCGGCTGGCGATTCCGGGCCTGTCGCACATTCCGCACCTCGGCGTGCTGGCATTTCTGCCCTTTATTGTTTTTGTCATGCTGCTCATCGTGCTGACCAGCAATGCGGTGAACCTGACCGATGGCCTGGACGGGCTGGCGATCGGCTGCACCATCATTGCCGCCGGTGCTCTGACGATGCTGACCTATGTGAGCGGCCACGTCACCTTTGCCGACTACCTGGAACTGCAGCGGATGCCGATGGTGAGCGAGGTGACCGTCTTCTGCGGAGCGATGACCGGGGCGAGCATCGGCTTTCTTTGGTACAACGCGCACCCGGCGGAGATCTTCATGGGCGACGTGGGATCGCTGGCGCTGGGCGGAACCATTGCCACCGTAGCCGTGGTCATGAAACAGGAGCTGCTGCTGCCGTTTATCGGCGGCGTTTTCTATCTCGAGGCGCTGTCGGTGATCCTGCAGGTGGGCAGCTACAAGCTGCGGGGCGGGAAGCGAATTTTCCGGATGGCGCCGCTGCATCATCATTTCGAATTGCTGGGTTGGTCGGAGTCGAAGGTGATCGCCCGGTTCTGGATTCTGGCGCTGGTGTTTGCACTCTTTGCACTCACCACCCTGAAGCTGCGATAAAGGGAGGAGCCGGCGTGGGAAAATAGGCCAGCCGGCGGTCGTGAGTCTCAAATGGATATCAAGGGACGGAAGGTTCTGGTCGTCGGTTTGGGCAAATCAGGCATTGCCGCGGCGCTGTTTCTGCGCCGGCATGGGGCCCAGGTGACGGTTTCCGATGTGCGCAGCGCCGAGGAACTGGCGAAGGATATTCCCTCGCTGATCGAGGAAGGCATTGCGGTGGAGGCGGGCGGACACGGGCTGCTGACGTTCCGGCGCCAGGATCTGATCGTCGTCAGTCCGGGCGTTCCGACGGATACGCCGGAACTGGTGCAGGTGAAAAAATTTGGGCTGCCGATCATTGGCGAGGTGGAACTGGCCGCCCATTATTTACGAGGGAAGGTGCTGGCGATTACCGGATCGAATGGCAAGACGACGACAACCACGCTCTGTGGTGAAATTCTCGCCGCCGGAAACCTGCCGGTCGAGGTGGGCGGCAATATCGGTGTCCCGGTGATCTCGCTGGTTGAATCGTCGCGGGACGACGGATGGTCCGTGCTGGAGGTTTCGAGTTTCCAGCTGGAGACGACTTGGGAGTTCCATCCACAGATTGCCGTGATTTTGAACATCACACCGGATCATCTCGACCGTCACGGAAGCTTTGAGAACTATGTGGCAGCCAAGGAGAAAATTTTCGCGCAGCAGACGCCCAACGACGCGCTGGTGCTGAACGCGGATGACGATGCTGCGTCGCGCGCAGCGGCGCGAGCGAAGTCGCCGGTCTACTGGTTCAGCCGGACGCGCGTGGTGCGCCAGGGAGCCTTCGTGCACGATGGCATCATCAACTGGCGTGCGTCGGAGCAGGCAGCGCCGGAGTCGGTGCTGCAGGTTGCAGAAATTCCGCTGAAGGGCGCACACAACATTGAGAACGTCCTGGCTGCCGTGTGCGCGGCGCGGCTGGCCGGAGTGGAAGCCGCAGCCATTCGCAGAGCGGTATCGGAATTCCACGCGGTCGAGCATCGCCTGGAATTTGTCGCCAGGATTAACGGCGTGGACTACTACAACGACTCGAAGGCCACCAATGTGGATGCTTCGATGAAGGCGATCGCCGCGTTTTCTGGGGGCATTCATCTGATCCTGGGCGGCAAAGACAAGAACTCCGATTACCGGCAGATGCGCTCGCTGCTGCAGGAGCGGGTGAAGTTCGTCTACACGATCGGCGCAGCGGCGGAAAAAATTCATACCCACATCGAAGGATCGGTGCCGATTATCAGCGCCGGCACTCTGGAGGAGGCGGTCGCGCGAGCGGGTGCTGCTGCCGAGCCGGGCGAGATCGTGCTGCTGGCGCCGGCGTGTTCCAGCTTCGATCAGTTCGAGAATTACGAGCATCGCGGACGGGTCTTCAAAGAGACGGTTCTGGCGATGCGCGGCCTCGAAGCACTGAGCGCTTCATAAAGGCAGGTTTATGGCGATACGAGTGGGCGTCGACAAGTGGCTGTACTTTGCCACGCTGTTGCTGGTGGTGATCGGGCTGGCGATGGTGTTCAGCGCGTCGGCGGTCGTGGCTGGAGAGCGTTTTGGCTCGCCCTACTATTTCGTGGTTCGCCAGGCCATCTGGGCCGTGTTGGGGCTGCTGGCCATGACGCTGCTGATGCACGTCCCCTTCGGCAAATACAACCGCCCGGCAGTGGTGTTTCCCGTGGTGGGAGTCACCATCATGCTGCTGCTGGCCGCCTTTCTGATGCGCGATTCGCATAACACCCATCGCTGGATTCGGTTCGGCATGCTGTCCTTCCAGCCATCGGAGATCGCGAAGCCCGCGCTGGTCTTGTTTCTTGCATGGTTCCTGCAGAACCGGATGCACCTGATGGACGACTGGCGGCACACTCTGCTGCCGGCGGCGCTGCCCAGCCTGATCTTCGTGGCGCTGATTTTGAAAGAACCGGACCTCGGCACGGCATTAGTTTGTGCCGGAGTGACAGCCCTGATGCTCTGGCTTGCGGGGATGCATCCGAAGTATCTGGGATACGCCGCGGGAGCTGCAGCGCCCATCCTTTACTTCATGCTGTTTTTTGTGAAGTGGCGGCGCGATCGCATGCTGGCTTTCGTCAACCCTGAATCCGATCCTCTGGGCAAGGGCTTCCACATCATCCAGTCGCTGATCGCCGTCGGATCAGGCGGATTCCGCGGCGTAGGTTACATGGATGGCCGGCAGAAGCTCTTCTATCTGCCCGAGCCGCACACCGACTACATCTTCGCCAACATTTCAGAGGAACTGGGACTGATCGGCGCGCTGATCGTGGTCGGATTGTTCGTCTTTATCGGGTGGCGTGGGATACGAGCTGCGATCCTCTCCCGCGATCCTTTCGCCCGGCTGGTGGCCTTCGGGATCACAGCTACGATTCTCATCCAGGCGTTCTTCAACATCAGCGTGGTGCTGGCCCTGGTTCCCACCAAGGGCATTACGCTGCCATTTGTTTCCTACGGCGGAACGTCATTGTTCATCATGCTGGTGCTGGTTGGAGTCCTGCTGAACGTCACCAGGGAAGTGGCCTGAAGAACCGCGTGGAGGCTGTCATCACATCTGCTCACCAGATGCGGCGCACTCCGTAAGCGTCAAAAACCTTTTCATTGCTGACGAGCGCCAGGTTTTCAGCCTGCGCCTGCGCGATCAGCATGCGGTCAAAGGGGTCGCGGTGAGGTCCCGGCAACTGCCCGGCTCTGAGTGCATGTTCCATGCTAACCGCGAGCGGCTGAAATCCAAGCATGGAAAGACGCTGCGGCAACTCGGCGGAGAACAGGGTTGCTTCCGGGAGTTTTCCGATGCGGACCTTGGTTGCGATCTCCCACGCCGAAGCAGCACTCACCAGGACTTCGGAGGAGAACGACGCGAGCAGGGAACGCGCTTTCGCCGAGAGCCGTTCCGGATCCAGATCCGCCCACAACAGTACATGCGTGTCGATCAGGATGCGCAATTATTGTTCCCAGGCGTCCAGTTCCTCGGGCGGCAGCGGCTCGAAGAATTCAGGGCCGACCTCGAACTCTCCGCGATGCAGCCCAAGCTGCCGCTTCTTGCCGGGCTTTTTTAGGGGAGTCAGGCGCACCACTGGCTGCTTACCGCGGGCGATTAGGATCTCCTCGCCGCGCTCCGCCCGCTGAATGAGCCGCGACAGCTGCGTCTTTGCCTCATGAATGGTAGTGATGGCCATCTGTCCTCCTGGCTAACCTTATCTTAGCTAAGCAATCAGCCCGGTGTCCAGTGCGGGTTTCATGTCCTTCTGGCTCTAGAATGACGTTGCGATGCCATCGACTCCCCGCATTCTCATCGCCGGCGGCGGTACCGGCGGCCACATCATTCCCGCCCTCGCCATTGCCGACGAACTGAGGGCCCATCATGCCGCGGAGATCCTCTTTGTAGGAACACCTCGCGGACTGGAATCGCGCCTGGTACCGCAAGCCGGCTACCCGCTGGAGCTGATTCGCGTTGGTCAGCTGAATAAGGTAACCCTTGCCACGCGGCTCAGGACTCTCGTGGATTTGCCGCTCGGCGTATTTCAGTGCATCAGGCTTCTGCGCCAGTATCGCCCTGACGTTGTGATTGGCGTGGGAGGCTACGCATCCGGGCCGGTGATGGGCGCGGCGATTCTGCTCGGCATTCCGACCCTCGCATTTGAGCCCAACGCGGTGCCGGGCCTGGCGAATCGGCTGATCGGCGCGCGAGTAAAAGCCGCCGCCGTGAACTTCGAGCCGGCTGCGCGGTATTTCCGCAACGCCCACGTGACCGGCATTCCGGTTCGTACGGAGTTTTTCCATCTTGCGCCGCGCCCGACCGGAGCCGCGCCACATTTGCTGGTTTTCGGCGGAAGCCAGGGCGCCCGTGTCCTCAACCGGATCATGCCCGAAATTGCCGCGTCACTTCTCGCGACCGTTCCCGGGCTGACGATTTTGCATCAGGCAGGAGCACGCCACGCAGAATCCACTCTGGCGGCCTACCAGGCCAGCGGCGCGCCGCCGGATCGCTGGCAGGTGGCCGCGTTTCTCGACGATATGCCGCGACGATTTGAAGCGGCTGACCTGGTCCTCGCGCGCAGCGGCGCCTCAACCGTGGCCGAGCTGTCGGCGGCAGGGAAGCCAGCCGTTCTGATCCCGTTTCCGCAGGCTGCCGATGATCATCAGCGTCGCAATGCCGAGGTCATGGCCCAGGCGGGGGCAGCGCGCGTGCTGCTGGAAGCCGACCTGACCCCGGCGCAGCTACAGGGAACACTCAGCGATCTGCTGACGGCACCTGCAAGGTTGCAGACCATGGCAGAGAACGCAAGGTCTCTGGCTCATCCTGACGCAGCGCAGCGGATTGCGAGCATGGCGCTGGCTCTGGCACGGCGAGACTTCCGCAAAGAAGCCTCTTGAGCGTTTGGGATCGCGCCTTTAGCTCATAAAACACAAAGGCCCGCTCCGAAGAGCAGGCCCTTAGTGTTGGGCAGCCTTTGAGGAATTACCGGTGTCCGCCACCACCGTGTCCACCACCGCCACCGTGGAAGCCACCGCCTCCGCCGCCATGAAATCCGCCGCCGCCCACCGATCCGCCGTGGAATCCGCCAGATACTCCGCCGCGATACCCACCCGAGTAGCCACCGCGGTATCCACCCGCATAGCCGTGGTATCCACCGGCAACTCCACCGCGATATCCACCCGCATAGCCGCCGCGATACCCACCGACTCCAATTCCGCCACGGAAGCCGCCATAACCGGCGCGATAACCACCGTACCCGTACCCACCACGACCCCAGCCACCGTAGCCGTAGCCGATGTGGCCATACCCATAGCCCCATCCACGGCCGTACCAGCCGTGGTACCACGGTCCGGCGCCGATGAAGACGCCACCGTAGAACCAGTCAGGACCCCAATAGCCGTAAGGAGCGCAGGCGTAAGGGTAGTAAGAGTAGTAGCCCCATTGGCAGACCGGCGGTCCGCCGATGTCGTAGTAACCCGGATAACCGACCTCCGGTCCGATGCCGATGCCGACGGCGACCTGGGCCTGAGCCGGCTTCGCCAATGCCAGTGGCACCGCCAGCAATCCGAGCAATAAAACGTAGCGCAGACCACGCATGATCACAACCTCCTGTCAGACCGCCTTCAATTTGTCTTCGATCTGACGCCTTCCGCTCGTGGGGGGAAGGCTTTCACTACCACTACTAACGTTAGACGCGGCAAAATGTTGCTGCGACTCGCGCTTGAATCCCCGCAGAGTAATCGATTCGGCGCGCGTGGGCCGTAATTCCGGGCAACCCGAAGCCAGCCTAATACCAGCGGCGCGGAGGAGGGTAGTACCAGTACGGGTGACAGTAGCGAGGGGCCGAGAAAATGGAGAGGCATAGGGCAATGAGCCAGCCAATGCCCGTCCAGCCCAGAAACAGATTCAGCAGGAAGATGCCGGTCGAGTTGTGCGCGTGGCGGGCGACGGCGATGAGGGATGGCAGGAAATAGATTCCAATACCGATGAGTCCGGCCATAATGGCCTCCGTGGGTCTCCGGGAACGGATACGCAGAGGGCAGGAGACTGGTTCCCACAGGATAGCGCTGAAATGTCGGAATCGCTGTGATTTTCAAGGGCCCAGAAACGGCAACGCACCCGGAAGCGGGGAGCTTCAACGGGTGCGCATGGGCCGGTTTTTGGGGACCGGCCCTCATCCTTTATTTACCGGCGGAAGCGGTCCGCACGGAAGTCGCGATGGGAGTAGTCGCGGCCACGCACAACCACCGGACCATGTCCGCGAAAGACCCAGCGGCCCGGCACAAACACGGTGCCGGCATAGTAGCCGGGGGTCCATACGTAGCCCACGCCGGGGCAGACTGGAACTGCAGCCACAACCGCAGGCGCGCCGAAGCCAACTCCGACCACCACCCTTTGAGCCTGTGCGCCCGCGGCGCCGAGTCCGATGATGCCTGTGAGTGCCAGCGCGCGAAGAATGCTTTTCATGGTGAAACCTCCTGGCTCCTCTTCCGAACCGCTCTCGGATTTCGGAACCTCTCCTCCGGCCTCTTTCTCCGGATTTGTTATTCGCAGGAATGAACGCTCGCTCGCGTGAATTGTTGCGGTGGATCGCGCCCACAAGCGGTGCGGGTTGTCAAGATGGCTGATTAGTTATGACATAGCCGCGCATCCCCTGCGGTGGGACAATAGAGGTATGGAGATGCTTGGGCTTTATCTGTCCATTCCCTTCTGCCGTTCCAAATGCACCTACTGTAATTTCGCTTCCGGCGTTTTTCCTGCCAGTCACCAGGAGCGCTACATTTCCCGAATCGAAAAGGATCTCAGCAGCATCCGCAGGCGCGCCAAAAAATGGGGCGCCCAGCTGCCGCAGGCTGTCGACAGCATCTATCTGGGCGGAGGCACGCCCTCGCTGCTTGCACCTGCGTTGTTGCGTCACCTGTTCACGAGTGTGCGCCGCGAATTTGCCGTGTTGCCCACCGCCGAGATCACCGTGGAATGCGCACCGGGTCAGCTGGGCCCTCCCGTTCTCGATGCCCTGGTCGAATGCGGCGCGACGCGCGTGAGTTTCGGCGTGCAGTCCTTCATCGACGGCGAAGCGCGAGCCATCGGCCGTTTGCATAATCGCGTAACGGCGCTCGAAGACATTCGTCGCGTGCGGGCAGCAGGCATCGGCGACATCAGTGTGGATCTCATCGCGGGCCTGCCCGGTCAGACAATGCAGTCCTGGTTTGAATCCCTCAACGTTCTCGCGGATTCAGGAGTCGACCACGCCAGCATTTACATGCTCGAGGTCGACGACGAATCGCGCCTCGGCCGCGAAATTCTGGTCAACGGCGGCCGCTATAGCGCGAAGCATGTGCCCGGAGACGATCTGATCGCCGAGTTGTTTTCCGAAGCGATTGGTTTTCTCGCCGGACACGGTCTCGCGCAATACGAAATTTCGAACTTCGCGCGACCCGACTGCGAGTCCCGGCACAACCTCAAGTACTGGCGCCGCGAGCCCTATCTTGGGTTCGGGCTCGACGCCCATTCGATGCTCCGTTCCCACGCTGGCGCCACCCTGCGCTTTGGCACGACGGACAACTTCGATGCGTATATCGAGGATCCGGGATGGCAAGAGCCGCGCGGTCTGGATCGCGAGCAGGAAATGGAAGAGGCCTGGTTCCTGGGGCTGCGCCTGAACGAAGGCGTCAGCCTCGCAGCGCTGCGAGAGGAGTTTTCGGCTTCAGCGGTCCGCGAGTTTCTTTCGACCATCGCCGGCCTGGAAGACGAAAACCTCGTCAGTTTCGCCGACGGCGACAGGATCGCACTCACAGCCCAGGGGCGGTTGCTGTCGAATGAAGTTTTCGAGCGCTTCCTCGCCGAACCGGCGGTCGCGTAGTTCATACTGAATTCGCGTAGTTGCAAAAAAGGGAATCGATGGCTTCCGATACCGCTGTTTTGTCTGAACACGCCGCAGCCTCGCCCGCGGCCGTCGCCACCATTGACCTGCGCAGCGACACCGTCACCAAACCCACCCCCGCCATGCGCACAGCGATGGCAGCTGCCGAGGTGGGCGACGATGTTTACGGCGAAGATCCGACCATCAATCGCCTGGAAGCGCGCGCCGCGGAAATTTTCGGCCGCGAGGCTGCGCTGTTTGTGCCCAGCGGAACCATGGGCAACCAAACCGCAATCCGCCTGAACACCCAGCACGGCCAGGAAGTCATCTGCGAATCGCGCTCTCACATTGTTGAGTGGGAGATCGCCATGGCCTCGGCCTTTTCCGGATGCCAGCTGCGCACATTGCCTGCTCAGTGCGGCATCCTCACGTGGCCAGAAATCGAGCCGCACATCACCGGCAAGCACTACCACCGCGCTCCTACCGGACTGATTGCCCTCGAAAACACCCACAACATGGCCGGCGGCACCATCACGCCGCTCGCCGTGATGGAAGAGATTTGGGCCGGCGCGAAAGAGCGAGGGCTGCCAGTGCATCTCGACGGCGCGCGCATCTTTAATGCGTCAGTCGCGCTCGGCATCGACGTGCGCGAGTTGACGCGGGGGTTCTCGACGGTGATGTTTTGCCTCTCCAAGGGCCTCGGCGCGCCGGTGGGATCGATGCTGGTCGGAACCTTCGACCAGATCGATCGTGCGCGGCTCATCCGCAAAGCGCTCGGTGGCGGCATGCGCCAGGCCGGCATTTTGGCTGCCGCAGGACTCATCGCGCTGGAGGAAGGTCCGAAGCGCCTGCATGAGGATCACGCCAATGCCCGCCTGATCGCCGAACGAATTGCCGAGGCGCCCGTCGACATCGATCTGAACACAGTTCAGACCAACATCGTGATTTTCACGCTGCGCAACCGCGGTAACGCCGAGGCGCTGGTTGCGAAGCTGAAGCAGCGCGGAATTCTGGCCGGAACGGTCTACGGGCACAGCGTGCGTTTCGTGACCCATCGCGACGTGGATCGCGCTGCCTGCGAAGAAGCCGCGCGGGTCACCGTAGAGCTTCTAAAACAGTAACTTAGCAACGCTCTGCCTGCTGCAATTTGCCTGACGCCGATCACGGCCGAGCAGCATCCAAAGTCTATAATTAAGGCAGATGCCAAAGTATTCCATCGTCGTTCCGTTCCATAACGAAGAAGATAACGTCACCACTCTCTACGACCGCCTGAAGGAAGTAATGGAGCACGTCGGCGAGTCCTTCGAGCTGGTTTTTGTCGATGACGGCTCGAACGACCGCACCTGCCGCCTGCTCGAAGAAATCGCCGCCGTCGACAGCCGTGTTCTGGTGGTGAAACTGCGCCGCAATTTCGGCCAGACTTCCGCCCTGGCTGCGGGATTCGATCATGCCGAGGGCGAATTCATTCTGGCCATGGATGGCGATCTGCAGCACGACCCCGGCGAGATTCCGGTTTTCATCGAAAAACTCGAAGAGGGTTACGACGTCGTCAGCGGATGGCGCAAAGAGCGCATCGACAATTTTGTGATGCGGCGCATTCCCTCACGCTGCGCCAACTGGCTGATGGCGAAACTCTCCGGTGTGGACATCCACGACTTCGGAACCACGTTTAAGGCCTACCGGCGCGAGGTGATCCACAACATCCCGCTCTACGGCGAAATGCACCGCTTTATTCCGGCGCTCGCTTCCTGGTACGGAGCCAGCATCTGCGAAGTCCCCATCACCAATGTGAACCGGGAGCGAGGGAAATCGCACTACGGCATCGGGCGAACCTTCCGCGTTTTCTTCGACCTGATGACCATCCGGTTCCTGCTCAAGTACATGACGCGGCCGCTGCACTTCTTCGGCCTGCTGGGTGCGCTCGGCATCCTGGGCGGAGGTGGCATCTCGGTGTTCCTGCTGGCGCTCAAGATTCTCACGCATCAGCACGTCATGGACCAGCACGGTCCTCTGTTTGTGATTGCCGCGGTCATGATCCTGGGTGGCACCCAGTTCCTCGCGCTCGGCCTGCTGGGCGAGCTGCAGGTCCGGCACTATCACGCGGCAACGCAGCGCGCGCCGTACACCGTCGACCGTCTGGTGCGGCTGCGGACCTCGGAAGAATCGAGTATTTTGCCCGACAACTGAGCGTTTGAACACGGTATCTACCGCGGCAACCCATCCTGTCTGGCTTTCAATCCCATAAGCGTAATTGGAGTTTGCCTTCGTATAATTTTGCTGGGTGATGCGCGCGTCATGCGTCGCATCTCTGGCGGGCGCCCGACCGGAAGCCTGGCGCTGCTGGCACGAAGAGCCGATCGGAGCCATGGATAAACCCGCGGACGGACGGAAGCGCGTTGTTATCGAAAGTGTCGATCCGGAGATCGACGCCGGACGTTTTGCCATCAAGCGCATCATCGGGGATTCTGTGGTTGTCGAAGCCGATGTTTTCGCCGACGGGCACGATCACGTCGCAGCTCGGCTTCTGTTTCGTTTCCGCGAAATTCCTTCGTGGACTTCGCTGCCCATGCGCGCTTTGGGCAACGATCGATGGCGCGCCGAATTCCCCGTGGCGCGGATGGGCGAGTATCTCTATACCGTTGCCGGCTGGATCGACCACTTCGATACCTGGCGAAGCGACCTCGAGAAACGTATTGCCGCCGATCAGGACATTCGCGTCGACCTGCAGTATGGAGCCCAGCTGATCGAGCAGGCTGCCGTGCGCGCCGGGCGCGACGATGCAGATGCCTTGCGGCGCTGGGCGGCATTAGTCAACAACCCTGACGACCTGGCTGCAGCGCAAGCCGCTGCGCTCGATCCTGGTTTGACGGCCATGATGGCCCTCTATCTCGACCCCGCGCTTGAGACCCGCTATGAGCGCGAACTGCGCGTCACGGTGGATCGCGAAAAGGCTCGCTACTCGGCATGGTATGAGATGTTCCCGCGCTCGACCGCTGGCGAGCCCGGCCGCCATGGCACTTTCAAGAACGTCGAGGCGCGCCTCGATTACGTGCAGCAGCTCGGCTTCGACGTTCTTTACCTGCCGCCCATCCATCCCATCGGAACGAGTTTCCGCAAGGGAAAAAATAATTCGACCACCGCCGAGGCGGACGACACTGGCAGCCCCTGGGCGATTGGTGCGAAAGAAGGCGGCCACACCGCGATCCATCCTCAGCTCGGCACGCTCGACGATTTCCGCAGTCTTCTGCGCGCAGCTGCCGACAAGGGCATTGAGCTGGCGCTGGACATCGCTTTTCAGTGCTCGCCCGACCATGCCTGGGTCCACAAGCACCCGGACTGGTTCAAAAAGCGCGCCGACGGAACCATTCAGTACGCCGAAAATCCGCCGAAGAAATACCAGGACATTTATCCGCTCGACTTCGAGAGCAGTGACTGGCGAAGCCTCTGGGATGCGTTGCGCGACGTCTTCCTCTATTGGATGGAGCAGGGTGTGCGTATCTTCCGCGTCGACAACCCGCACACCAAAGCGTTTCCTTTCTGGGAGTGGCTCATCGGCGAACTCAAGCGCGATTATCCCGATGCGCTGTTTCTTGCCGAAGCCTTCACGAGACCGCGTGTCATGCAGCGGCTGGCCAAGCTGGGGTTCTCCCAGTCCTATACCTACTTCACGTGGCGTAACACCAAACAGGAGCTGACCGAGTACTTCACGGAGCTCACCCAGACCCGCGTCCGCGAGTACATGCGTCCCAATCTCTGGCCCAACACGCCCGACATTCTGCACGAGACCCTGCAGATCGGTGGGCGCCCGGCATTCATCAGCCGCATCGTTCTTGCGGCGACCCTGGGGCCGAACTACGGCATCTACGGCCCTGCCTACGAGCTCCTGGAGAACAAGCCTCTGCGGCCGGGCAGCGAAGAATATCTCAGCTCGGAAAAGTATGAGATTCGCCAGTGGGATCTGAATGTACCGCAGAGCATCGCGGGCATCATCACGGCCATCAATCGCGCGCGCCGCGAAAATACCGCTTTGCATGCCAGCCACGATCTAATTTTTCACCCGACCGACAATCCTTATCTCATCGCCTACAGCAAATCGAGCGTCGATGGTGGCAACAGCGTCCTTACCGTGGTGAACCTCGACTTCTTTCACACCCAGGCGGGCTGGATCACCCTCGACCTCGATCGCCTCCGCCTTCGCCCCGAAGAATCGTTTCAGGTGCACGATCTGCTCACCGACGCACGCTATCTCTGGCAGGGGCTGCGAAACTTTGTCGAATTGTCGCCGGCCGCGATTCCGGCCCATATTTTCCGCGTCCTCCGCAAGGTCCGCTCGGAGAAGGATTTCGACTACTACCAATGAGCGCCAGCGACTCCATGCCCTCGCCGAAAATCCTCGTGCGCAAAGCCGGCAGCGTCGCCGATCCACTCTGGTACAAGGACGCGGTCATCTATGAAGTCCACGTCAAGGCTTTCATGGACAGCGACAACGACGGCCTTGGCGATTTCCCCGGCCTGATGCAGAAGCTCGACTATCTGCAGGATCTGGGCGTCACCTGCCTGTGGCTATTGCCGTTCTTTCCTTCGCCTCTGCGTGACGACGGCTACGACATCGCCGATTACATGAGCGTCCACCCCAGTTACGGTACGCTCGAAGATTTCCAGCGCTTCCTTCACGCCGCGCATGATCGCGGTCTCCAGGTCATGATCGAACTGGTCATCAATCACAGCTCCGACCAGCACCCCTGGTTTCAGCGCGCCCGGCACGCGCCGCCTGGCTCGTCGGAGAGAAACTTCTACGTCTGGAGTGACACCGACCAGAAGTACAAAGATGCGCGCATCATCTTTACCGACACCGAGAAATCTAACTGGACCTGGGACCCGGTCGCACAGGCCTACTACTGGCATCGCTTTTTCTCCCACCAGCCGGACCTGAATTACGACAACCCCGATGTTCTGGAAGAAGTCCTGCGGGTCATGCGCCACTGGCTCGACATGGGTGTCGACGGGCTCCGTATTGACGCCATTCCCTATCTGGTCGAGCGCGATGGGACCAATTGCGAGAACCTTCCCGAAACCCACGCGGTTATCAAAAACATTCGCGCCGCCATCGATGAGAGCTATGCCGGACGCATGGTCCTCGCCGAGGCCAATCAATGGCCGACCGACGTCCGTCCTTATTTCGGAGACGGCGACGAGTGCCACATGGCGTTTCACTTCCCGCTCATGCCGCGTATTTACATGGCGCTCCGCCAGGAAGACCGCCTCCCCATTACCGACATCATGGCGCAGACGCCTGCCATTCCCGATAACTGCCAGTGGGGCCTGTTTCTGCGCAATCACGATGAGCTAACCCTCGAAATGGTGAGCGATGACGAGCGCGATTACATGTATCTGGCCTACAGTGCCGATCCGCGCATGCGCATCAACATCGGCATCCGTCGCCGGCTTGCTCCGCTTCTCGACAACAACCGCCGCCGCATCGAGTTACTCAACAGCATTCTGTTTTCCTTCCCCGGCACGCCCATCCTCTATTACGGCGACGAAATCGGCATGGGTGACAACATCTATCTCGGAGACCGCAACGGTGTTCGCACGCCCATGCAGTGGTCGCCGGATCGCAACGCCGGCTTCTCCCGCGCCAACCCGGCCAAACTCTACAGCCCCGTCATCATGGATCCCGTCTGGGGCTACGAAGCCATCAACGTCGAAGCCCAGCAGAACGATCCTTCCTCGCTTCTGAACTGGATGCGCAACATGATCGCGCTGCGCAAGCTCTTCCAGGTTTTCGGGCGCGGCTCGCTGCGCTTCCTCGATCCCTCCAACCGAAAAATCCTCGCCTATATCCGCCAATACGACGGCGAGACAGTCCTCTGCGTCGCCAACCTCTCGCGCTTCGCGCAACCCGTGCAACTCGATCTCTCCGGCATGGAAGGCATGATCCCGGTCGAGATGCTCGGCTACGTCGAGTTTCCTCCCATCTCCCGTACTCCGTATTCGCTTACTTTGGGCCCTTATGGTTTCCTCTGGCTCGAGCTTCAGCCGGCCATGAACTCCACAGATACCGGCTCATCCACCGATACCGAACAGGCCTTCTACGTGGAGAATGAGAGTGACTGGCAAAGCATTCTCTCCGGCGATGGCGTCCGTCATCTCGAAAGTCTGCTGCCCGCCTTCCTCCAGCGGCAGCGCTGGTTCGGCAGCAAGTCGAAGAACATCGTGCGCGCGAAGATCGCCGACTCGGCTCTGTTCAACGACCATCGCTCGGCCCTCGTCTGGGTTTCGATTGACTACCTCGAGGGTGAGTCCGATACCTGGCTCCTCTGCCTCTCCATGAGCTTTGGCGAGCCTGCCGGCTCGCTGCGCGAATCCTCGCCCAACCAGATTCTTGCCACCGTCGGTTCCGCCATCCGCGGCGGCGTCCTCCACGATGGACTCCTCGGCAGCGGCCCGGAAGCGCTTCTCAATCTCCTCGCCAATGGAGAAGAGCTGCGCACGAGAGGCGGCAGCGTCTTTGGCCTCCCGAGTTCCTTGCTGCCCAACCTGCGTGGCACGCAACCGCTCCCCGTGCGCGTCAGCAGCGCAGAGCAGAGCAACACTTCGGCCATCTTCGGCGACCGCCTCATCATGAAGTTGTTTCGCCGCCAGCAACCCGGTCAGAATCCCGATGTTGAAGTCGGCCGCTTCCTCACCGAGGAAGCGAAGTTTGCCAATATCCCACCCTTTGGCGGATCCATCGAGGTTCGCCGTCCCGAGGAAGAGCCGGCGACTCTCGCGCTCCTGCAGGGACTGGTGCAGAACGAAGGCGACGGCTGGCAGTGGACCCTCGAAGAGCTGGATCGCTACTACGAAAGCACCGCTTCGGTGAAGGCTCCGGTCGCCGCCGATGGCGGAACGGCGCCGGACGACGTCCATCCCGAGGCGCGCGCGCATGCGGCCATTTATCTTGACGCGGCTGCGGTTCTTGGTCGCCGCACCGCGGAGATGCATTTGGCTTTAGCATCGGGTCACGAGGCCTTCGCCCCGTATGTTCCTGGCATGTCGGATCTCGAACTTCTTCGCGATAACCTGCTCGCCCACGCAGCAGGTGCGTTCGACCTTCTCAAGACCAGCCTCTCGCGGCTTCCCGATGACACCATCGAGCCGGCAGGCCTCGTCCTCAGCCGTCGCGGTACGCTGTTGGCGAGGCTCCGTTCTCTTGCGATTCTGAACGACGTTGGGCAGTGGACGCGCATCCACGGCGACTACCATCTCGGCCAGGTGCTGCGCTCGAAGGGCGATTTCTTCATCCTGGATTTTGAAGGCGAACCGGCACGACCTCTCACCGAGCGCAGGGCAAAGCATTCGCCACTGAAGGATGTAGCGGGGATGTTGAGATCCTTTAGTTATGCGACGTTTGCGGCGCTCACCCAATACACGACGCGACGTCCGGAGGAGTTCGCGCAGCTTGAGCCGTGGGCGCGCCTCTGGGAAACATCGGTCTCGAGCGAATTTCTGCGAGCCTATCGCAGCAGTGTCGCGGACTCCGCTATCGTCCCTAAAGACCGCCGGGAGTTCGATCGGCTTCTCCAGGTCTATATTCTCGACAAGGCGCTTTACGAGCTGGTCTACGAACTAAACAATCGTCCAGCCTGGATTCGCATCCCATTGCACGGCATCCTGTCTCTGTCGTGACCGAGGAACACCCGCTGAATGGCAGCCGTTGAAATCACGGAGGAAGCAAAGCAACAGGTGGACCGGATCGGCTCCGCCGACATCGTCGTGGGCATTGCCGGAGCGGTCGCGCCTGAGGAACTACGGACTCGCGCGGAGAATGTCATCCGCGAACTCGGCTCCGGCGTCTCGGCGCTGAAATTTGTCTTCGCCTGGCCGGCGACCGAATCCCCATCCGGTGATGGACAGGGAACCGGAGATGCGATGCTGACCATGCTCCCGTTCTCGCCGCCGGCGCAGGCTGCCGGAGAATTCTGGACCGGCGTTTCGGCCAATCAGCGTGCCGTGCTGGCGCTGGCCGAATCGCTCAACGCGCGAGTCTGCGTCGTTCTCGGGTCGGATTTGGCTGGCTTGCAGGCGCATGCAATCCAGCTCTTTGCTTACGCCGTTCTCGATCGCCAATGCGGGCTCGCGATGCCCGTCTATCCTGCTGGAAAATACGACGGCCTCATCAACAACGGCATTCTTTCTCCGCTGAGCCGCGCGCTCTACGGCAAGCGAGTCCGCTATCCACTCGCGTTCGATTTTGCGGTCTCCGGATCTCTGTGCGGGCAGCTGGCGCACATCAGCGCACACGGAGACGGCGCCGCTAATCCGCTCTTATGGCCGGTCACCGCAGCCGCCACGCAATCCTCTCAAATTCCCGTCGGCCAGGTGCATGTCGATGTCCGTCATCGTGTGGCGACTGAAGGCCTGGAACTCAGCGCGGTTCTCGGGCAACTGACCGGGTCGCTGTTTCACGAGATGGACCTGTGTGCATCGCACTGGCAGCGGATTCGCGGATCGCAGCCAACCCCCGTGTGGGGCAACGCCGGCAACGGCGAACCCGATGGGCAAGCGATCGACGTGCAGCCAATGCTCGATTCTTTCCAGCTGGGATCGAAAAACCTCGATGAGGTCTGGCGACTGATTCTGCCGCCGAACACGCTGCTCGAACTGCGCCGCCTCACGCGCCTGGCTCCCGAACAGTTCCGCATGCCCGATGAGCTGTGGGCCGGAATCGTCTACGATTTCGCCCTCGCCTGGCGGTTACGCACCATTAACCGCGTTCATCTGCTGGGCGCTCTTACGCCGCTGTATCTGGGCTGGGTTGCGTCGTATGTTCGTGAAGTCTCCAATCTGTCTGGCGCTGAAGCAGAGCAGCGGCTGGAGCAGTTCGCCCGAGCCTGGGAGGAGAAGAAGCCTTACCTGCTCTCGCGATGGAGATGGCCGGATCGCTTCAATCCTTAGCACGACCGAAAGGAGCTCCATATGTGGCAGCAGATCGAGCAGTCGCTTCACTCATCGATGGGCCGCGTGATGAATCAGATCGCGTCCCTCCTGCCCGGCATTCTCGCGTTCATCGTCGCCTTCGTGTTTTTCCTGCTTCTCGGGTGGCTGATCTCCTGGATTGTTCGCCGCATCCTGGCTGCCGTCCGCTTCGATGAGCGCATGGGCCGCGACGCCAATGCCGTGGTCGAGTGGAGTCCGCGTGGTACGCCTTCTCTCCTTGTCGGCCGTATCGTTTTCTGGTCCTTCGTCACCGCCGGCGTGGTCGTCGGCGTTTCCGCGCTCGGAACCTCCGAACATATCGTCTCCGGCTGGATGCTCGGCTACGTCCCTCGCGTTGTCGGCGCCGCCATCCTCCTGCTGGCCGGCAACGTCCTCGCCCGCTTCGTCTCGCGAAGCATCCTCATCACCGGCGTCAATCTGAACCTGAGCTATGCTCGCCTGCTCAGCATGGGTGCGCGCTGGATGATCCTGGTCCTGACTGGCGCCATGGTCCTCGATCACCTCGCGCTGGGCGGCGCGATTGTCGAGCTGGGTTTCGGCATCCTTTTCGGGGGAATTGTCTTTGCGCTCTCGCTCGCCGTCGGCCTCGGCTCACGCGATCTCGTCAGCCGGTCGCTCGAGCGCGAAGCCGCTCGTCCAGTTGAAATCCCTCAACCAGAAAAAATTCACCACTTCTGAAGTTTGTCGACGAGTGCCGCTGTCTGTTTCTCGACAGCGCGTGGTCCGGTAACCTGCCACCCGTCACCCTTAACCTGTTTTTCAGTCTTTCAGCGTCAGCGTGATACTGCGCGTGTCGCCGCCCGTCGTCCGCATTTCGATCTCGCCCTGGCTGCGTTTCACAACGCTGGGAAACTTCTCTCCCCACTCCACCAGCACAATGCTATCCGGACCGACCAGATCGTCGAGCCCCAGGGAATCGAGCTGACGCTCGTTCTGAATTCGATACAGATCGAGGTGGTACAGAATCACAGGCTCCTTATGTCCACCGGCGTTCCGCGTGCCTTCGTACTCGTGGATCAGCGTGAAGGTTGGGCTGGTCACTTCATCCGGCTCGGCCGCGTCAAGAGCCTCAGCGATGCCTTTCACCAGCGTCGTCTTGCCCGCTCCCAAGTCGCCGCGCAGAATGAGAAATTTCGGCGGGGTCAACAATTCCGCAATGCGGTGGCCGATCTCGATCGTCTCTTTGCCGCTGTGGCTCGCGAACTGATGGACCTTCAGGTCTGCCGTCTGCGTCATCTCGACCTCATCGCCTGGGAAGGAAGCCCCTGCAACCAAACATATCCCGCTTCGTCGTCCGGGTGAAACAAAAAAGCACGAAAAAGATGACTAATGGTGTCGGTGGCCAGTAACGTGTGCTCGTCCTGTTCGCGCACCGCGAAGTCTGCGGCCAGCCCGTGCAGGTAGACGGCAGCCTCCACCGCCTCGGCAGCATGGTCCGGATACTGTGCCAGCATAGCTGCCACAATGCCCGTCAGGATGTCTCCGCTGCCGCCTTTGGCCATGCCAGGATTGCCCGTCGTGTTCACAGCGATCCGGCCGTCGGGGTGCGCGATGAGCGTGCGCCAGCCTTTTAACACAACTGTCACATTATGCCTTTGCGCAAATTCCCGTGCCAGCGGCTCGCGCTGCGCCTGAACGTCCTTGGTGCTGATGCCTGTCAGCCGCCCCATCTCTCCTGGATGCGGCGTCAGCACCACGGTCCGCCCCGTGCCATCGAGCTTGTCGACATGCTTCGCCACGATGTTCAGCGCGTCCGCGTCGAGAACCAGAGGCAGCGTAGTCTGCGCAATCAGGCCGAGCACAAATTCCTCGGGTTCCGTCCCCATCCCTGGCCCCATGGCGATCACCGTGGCCCGTTCCGTGATCTGCCGCAGCCGCTCCGGCTCCAAATTCGATGCGTCAATCTCCCCGTTCCCGCCCTCCTTCAGCGGCAGCGTCATCAGCTCCGGCGTAATCGCCGCCACCGGCGCCACAATCGAATCGGGCACCGCCGCTGTTACCAATCCAGCCCCGGCACGCAGCCCCGCCAGCGAAGCCATCGCAGGCGCTCCGGATTTGCCCCGCCCACCGGCCACCACCACAACGTGCCCGTACATCCCCTTGTTCGAATCGGCGCTGCGCGGTTTTTCCGTGATCGTCTTCGACGCTCCTGCCCACGTCAGCCTCGTCGCCGACGTGATGGCCGCCTCCGGCGATCCAATCGGCGCCACCACAATCGGCCCTGCCGCGCTGCCGGTGAGGTTGCCGCAGACATGGGCCAGTTTCGGGGCGGTGAACGTGACCACCGCATCTGCCCGAAAGGCGCCCTCAACCGAATACTCCCGCGAGTCAGCATCCCATCCCGACGGCAAATCGACCGCCACCATCGGCGTCTTCACCGCGTTCAGCCGATCGCGCAGAGCGGCAGCCACCCCATGCAAAGGCGGCTTGAACCCCGTGCCGACAACCGCATCGAGAAATAAATCGGCTGACTCCAGCAGAAGCGCCACGTCATCCGAGTCAAGCAAAGCTTCATCCGGCGCCAGCACCGGAGCCAGCGCCATTTCCTCAAAGGCGGTCTTTGCGTCGCCCTTCAACTCCGCAGGATCACCAAGCAGCAGCACCTCGACCACGCACCCAACGGCAGCCAGTCGCCGTGCTGCTACAAATCCGTCCCCGCCATTGTTTCCTTTGCCGCATAGCACCGCGATGCGCCGGCAATCCGGATACTCCCGCAGCACGAATCGCGCCACCGCGGCTCCGGCGTTGTGCATCAGCTCCAGCGAGGCAACGCCGAATCTCTCAGTCGTCGCGCGATCGACAGCGCGCATCTCGTCGGCAGTCAGAATCTTCATTTCAGTTTGGATGTTAGTCCAGAAGTCCGCGACGCCGCGCCAAGCCAGCCAACGTCGGGTTCGCTAACCGCTTTTCCGCTCCCGGCCTCTCGCTGACCGCTTCTTAGCTGCCTGCTCCCTGGCCGTCACCCCATATACATGCCACCGTTTACATCCAGCACGTGGCCGGTGATGTAAGCGGCGTCATCGGAAGCGAGAAACCGCACCGCGTTCGCAATGTCCGCGTCCGTGCCCGCGCGGCCCAGCGGAATGTGCTCGAGCATCGAGTTCCGCTGTTTCTCGTCGAGCACAGCGGTCATCGCGGTTTCAATGTAGCCAGGCGCAACAGCATTAGCCGTAATGTTCCGCGAAGCCAGTTCCCGCGCCAGCGACTTCGTCAGTCCGATCAGTCCCGCCTTGCTGGCCGCATAATTCGCCTGCCCCGCCTGTCCCGTCTCGCCCACCACGCTCGTAATGTTAATGATGCGTCCCCACCGCGCCTTCAGCATCGGGCTCAGCAGCGCCTGCGTCATCAGGAACGTCCCCGTCAGGTTCGTCTGCAGCACCTCGTCCCAGTCCGAGCGCTTCATGCGCAGTGCGAGCGTATCCCGCGTGATTCCCGCATTGTTCACCAGAATTTCGATGCTGCCAAAGTGCCCCAAAGCCGCTTTCGCACAGCTTTTGATCGACTCTTCGCTTGCGATATCCAGCGTGAACACTGCGGCCGCGCCACCTCCCGAGGCAATCTCCGCCGCAACGTCATTGAGTTTCCCCTCATTCCGCGCTGCCAGCGCCACCCGCGCGCCGTCTCTGGCCAGCGCCAAAGCGCAGGCGCGCCCAATACCCTGCGAAGCTCCGGTGACAAGAGCGGTTTTCCCCTGAAGTGACGCCATAATCCCAGCCTACCTGAACGCTGATCGCTGATCGCTGTGCTACGGTCCCGCTGGCATGGGTGCAGTCGCCCGCCGCGTGGCCCGCGAACCCAGCTCTTCCACAGCCCAGATGTAAACCGTCAGCTCGCGGCTGTATTGCAGCAGCGGCTTGGTATCAGGCAGCCGAATGCCGTGCGCCTGCGGCAGATCGTTTACCTCAAACTCCGCCTCGGCCAGCTCCAGCGGCCATGGCAAATGGTGGATGTTGACGCGGGCCACATCGCCGCGCCTCGTTGCGGTGAAAAGCGCATAGCGCTCGGTCAGGAAGCTCTCCAGTCCGCCTTTCACGCAGGGTTTGCCCAAACTGCGGTAGTGGACGCGCAGGTTGGCCGGCCTTCGGCTCAGCAGCCGCTCGCTCTGGTAATGAAATCCCCGGTTCTCATCCGAGTCCATCTTCATGCGCGCCCAGTAATACGGCAGCCTGAAGAACAACCGCGCCACCGCGACAGCCAGCGGATTGGCAGCATCGAGGGAAAAAAAATAAACGCCTGCCTGATTGGTGTGCCGCTCGCGCACGTAAGTCCGCAAATTCAGCTCCGGGAAACGATTCGCGCCCGGAATCGATGGCAGGCTCCGCATCTTGATTCGATCCATCCAGAACGGCACCACTCCCACCCACGCCGATCCGTCGTATGTATCCACGGTCAGAGATTCGGGCAGCAGGTGAGTCAGTTCCGCAGCCGGCAACGGCCAGTGCGCGAACAGCAAATCGTTCCAGCGTTGGGTCATCACCCACGGCGAATTCGGCAGCGGCCACGGACGATGCTCGGTCGTCGAAAGGATCGTGTTGTTCATGGAGAATGGCCGTTCCGGGCCCGAATCGTCCGGATGCTTCCGCCGAAAACACTCCCATGGTACTCGTTCTTTCTTTGCAGGCACATAACATCCCTTCCGCTGCCCCGTGACTCGGCAGATGCGTCGCGGACCATCTGGCTCCGAGATCAAGCTGCGCCCGAGTTTTGCGCAAGCTTTCGGTTTAGCATTCCTGCATGGCATCCATGACTGAGACTCCTCCCTTCCGATCCGAATCGCCGGCGGAAAACCGCAACAATCAGACCGAGGTTTTCGCGGTCCATGGAGCCGATCCGGAAGTCCTCGCCTATGCCATGGCGAAGTATTCGCGCTCGGCGCTCTCCATGAAGGAGTCTCTGCGCGAGATCAGCAGCCAGAGAGCCGAGCAATTCCTCAACACCTTCTACTTCCAGTACGGCCATCGCTCCATCGCCGACCTGGCGCACATCGCCATGGCTGTCGAGAGGCTTTCGCTGCTGGCCGCCATCGTGCTCGTCGACGAGCAGCGCTGGGATGGTCAGGAACGCTCCACCCGCTATCAGAACTTCCGCAAGAGCGGCTGGTATATGCCGGATTTCGGTGTCGACTCGGCCTCGGCCGATCGGTATCGCGCGACGATCGACGAGCTTTTCACGAATTACCACACCGTCTTCGAGGCCGTCTTCACTTCACTCAAAAACCAGGTCTCCAAGCCCGAAGACATGAAGCAGGAAACGTATGAGCGCACGCTCAAAGCCCGCGCTTTCGATGTCGCTCGCTACCTGCTGCCGCTGGCCACCAACACTTCTCTGGGCCAGATCGTGAACGCGCGAACGCTCGAAACCCAGGTTTCCCGCCTGCTTTCAAGCCCGGTTGCCGAAGTTCGCCAGCTTGGCGTCCGCTTGCAGGCTGCGGCGACTGGACCCGCCTGGAACGTCTACGCCGACGATCTGAGCACCCTGCAGCGCGACATTGCTGCGCTCGATCCGGCGCTCGGCGAACGCGCTGCGGCTCTGCTCACCCGCGAAGTCAAATCCGCGCCCACGCTGGTGAAATACGCAGCGCCCAACGACTACCAGATGCAGACGCGCCAGGAACTGCGCCAGGCTGCCGCCGAGCTGCTCAACGGCGAACCAATTCATGACGCGCCTCTGGTCGATCTCGTCGACGATGCCGACTCGCTCGAAGTCGACCTGGCCGCTACGCTGCTCTACGGCCATTGCCATTATCCGTATCGCCAGATTCGCGATCGCGTCGCCGCTCTTCCGGAAGCTCGGCGGAGCGAAATCATCGCCCTTGGCGTGCGGCATCGTGGACGCCACGATGAGCTGCTGCGCGAGTTCTCCGCCGGACAATCCCTTCGCTTCGACATCCTCATGGACATCGGCGGCTTTCGCGATATGCATCGTCACCGCCGCTGCGTGCAGGTGCTGCAGTCCTTTACCGCGCTGCACGGCTATGCAATTCCTGAAGGCGTGGCTGAAGCCGGTGTTCAGCCTCTTTACGAAGAGACGGTTCAGTCTGCACACGCCGCTTTTGCTGCGCTTGCGCCCGAAGCTGCCGAGTCCGCGCAATACGTTCTGCCGCTGGGCACGAAGAACCGCGCGCTCTTCAAAATGGACTTCGCCGAAGCGCTCTACATCTCCGAACTGCGTTCGGCTCCGCAAGGCCATTTTTCGTATCGCCGCGTTGCGTGGGAAATGTATCGCGCCGTCGAGCGCACGCATCCGGCTCTCGCGCCCTACTTCCGCGCCACTGACGCTGACGAGCCGATTGACCTGCTGAAGCGGTGAAGAAAGTCCGCAGCCGGCAGCCTGCAGCCGGCAGCTTTGGTGTACCCCCCGGTTTTGTGCAAGTGTTGATTGCACGGTAGTTAGACAGGGCCTCAAAGTGCAAGTTATAGAGAAGCCAGTACTTGCTGGACTACCTCCTATGCAAGTGTATGAAATCAAGTGACTTGCGAGGAGCAGCCAAGAGCTGCGAGCCTGGAGCTGGGAGCCGGTGGTGCACCCCCCCCGTTTTGTGCAAGTGTTGATTGCAAGGTAGTTAGACAGGGCCTCAAAGTGCAAGTTGTAGAAAAGCCAGTACTTGCTAGACTGCCTCATGCGCAAGTATGTGAAAACAGGTGGCTTGTGAGGAACACCTGGGAGCCCTGAGTCAAAGGCTGGCGGTTTGCGATGTCAAAGAGCGTCTGGTGTTGCTTCGGCCTGGGCCTTGTTCGCCTGGGCGAACTCGCTGAGGGCAGGCTCTGTGGGACAAAGCTCTGTTCGCGGGTGGCGGGGAGAACTTTCCCCGTTCTTAGGCTAGCCATTTGCGTGGGGAGAGCAAGGGAAATCGAAGAGGTGGAGGGTACGGAGGTACTGGCCTCGATGAGCGCCTTGGCGATGACGCGCTCGTTGACGCCCGGTGCGAGATGAAAGCAGCGTTTCTCGTTCCTAATTGGGAATGTTCCCGCCAGTTACCAACGCAATCTTCTTCGCGATTGTCGTTTGACGGGAACGTTCTCCTGCCTTCATCCTTTCACTCTGCTTCCGCTGATGGAAGGTATAGATTCTATCCTTATTCCTGATCCGAAGTTGCAAGGGCCAGTTGCTCCATCCACTCCGCCATCGATTTCTTAGGCTCGCCCATCGCCGCATTCGACACGTCCTCCCACGCTTCCCACGTCTCCAGCCGCTCCGCATATGCGGCGCGGGCCCTGGGCAGAATAGAAGTGCCCAGGCCAAGTCGCAGCGGCGGATTTTCCGCGTCCACAAGCTTCAGGATGGCTTCTGCCGTCGCCTCTGGATCGCCGCGCTCAACATTCGCCAGCTGCGTCACGAACTGCTTCCGGAATTCCGCGTAGGGTTCCAGTGCATCCGCGATCTGTGAGGATTTTCCGAAGTCGGTTGCGTAGGCTCCGGGCTCAACAAGTGTCACCTTCAGACCCGAACGCCCTCACCTCCTGCGCGAGGGATTCGTGGAGCGCTTCGACAGCCCATTTCGTAGCGCAATAGAAGCCGATGAGCGGCAACGCCGTTATCCCCAGCCCGCTCGAGACACCGAGAATGTGACCGCTCCCTTGTTTCCGCAACAAAGGCAGAGCCGCTCGGAGCACTCGGACCATGCCGAAGTAGTTCGCATCGAAGAGGCCGCGGATCTGCTCATCGCTCGCTTCCTCTGTAGCCGCGAACAGGCTCGCGCCGGCATTGTTGACAAGGACGTCCAGCCGGCCGAAGTGCGCGTATGCCTGATGAACTGCCTGCTGCACCTGCGCGGAGTCGGTGACGTCGAGGGCAAGGGGCAGCACCCTGTCGCCAAAACGTTCCGCGAGATCGGTTACGTCTGCCAGTTTGCGGGCGGTCGCTGTAACCCGATCGCCGCGTTTAAGAGCAGCCTCAGCCCAGATGCGGCCGAACCCGCGCGAGGCGCCGGTGATGAACCATGTCTTTTGCATTTCGATTCCTCCGTGATTGTGGGGTTAAGTTCAGACCTCGGAATAGCGCATGTTCCCGAGATCGGTGAGAAGGGAGGGGCCTGTGGGGTTCCATCCGAGCTTTGCACGGGTCTGCGCACTGGAGGTCAGAGGGTCCCTCCCCGCGAAGAACCCGAGGAAGCCGAAATGTTCCTGGGCCTGTTCCTGCGAGATAGAAATGACGGGCACATTCAGGCCGCGGCCGATTGCGGTGGCGATGTCTTTGAGCGGCACACCCTCTTCGGCGACGGCGTGGTAACGGGCTCCCGCTGTGCCTTTCTCCAGGGCAAGCTGGTAGAGGCGGGCGACATCCGTTACATGCGCGGCAGGCCAGCGGTTTTGACCCTCGCCGACGTACGCTGAGACTCCCTTTGCGCGGGCTATCAGCAATCAGGGGGGTGACCAGGCCCTGTTTTACGGTGTCGTGGACCTGCGGCAGGCGCATCACAATCGCGTGGATTCCGCGCTCCATCAGTGCGACAGCCGTCGCCTCGGATACACGAGGAAGGGATGGGGAAGAAAGCGGCGGATCGTCCTCGGTGGCGGCGCGGCCCTGAGCCACTCCGACTCCGGAACTGACGATGAACGGACGGCTTGAGCCCTGGAGCACGGCGCCGATGGTCTCGATGGCGCGCTTGTCCAACTCGCAGCTCTCCGCAAACCTCGACCAGTCATGCCGGAAGGCGGTGTGGATGACGGCATCGGTCGCGGCTGCTCCGCTGCGCAGGCTTTCCAGGTCCTCCAGATCGCCTCGATGCGCCTGGGCGCCGGCGGCTTCAAGCGACTTTGCGCCCGCGTCCGATCGCGTCATTCCAAGTACGTGATGGCCTGCGCCGACGAGTTCTTTCACGATGGCGGAACCGATGAATCCGGTAGCGCCGGTAACAAATACACGCATATGTGCCTCCCTGATCTGATTCGAGCCAGGATTGACGAAAGGATGCCGCCTCGACTAAAACGGACACAGCCTCCGAATAAATAGATAATCGGAGGCAGCCTCCGGTTGCAAGAGTTCTGGAGATGACGAAGAAGCGTTCGACGACCGCCCGGAAACCACGCTCAGACGCGCTGCGCAACCGCGAGCGCATTCTTGAAGTTGCGAAGGCGGCCTTTACCCGGCAAGGCGCCAATGCCAGCCTGGAGGAAATCGCGAAGCAGGCGGGCGTTGGAACTGGTACCCTCTATCGCCATTTCCCTACGCGCGATGAGCTGATCGAAGGTGTTTACCGGAACGAAGTGGAGAAACTCGCGGCGGCCGCGAGCCGATTCGCCGAGACGATGTCGCCAATCGAAGCGCTTCGAGCCTGGATGCTGCTGCTGGTCGATTACATTGCGGCAAAGCACATCATTGCGCCCGCTCTCAATACCGTTGCCGGAGGCCCGTCCAGGCTTCATGAAGGTTCACGCACCATGATCCAGGCCGCGATCGATGGGCTGGTGAAGCGGGCTAAGAGGAGCGGCGATCTGCGAAGAGACCTGGATGCATCCGACCTGCTTCGAGCGCTGATCGGCGTCTCGCATGTGGGCTCCGGCGCTGACTGGCAGCAAAGCGCCAGGAGACTGGTAGACATACTCATCGCAGGCTCACGCCCGCTCAAATAAACCGGGTCTCGCAGCACACGGGGTCTGGCGGTGGACATCCGTGCCTTCCTCACGCCACCGCAACAGCAAAAGCCAACCGGCCTCACGCTTTCGATTCGCGCCAACAGGCCGCTCAACGAAGCCGTTTCTCGCGAGCATTGTCTGCGTGGCCGGCAATTCGTGGTATGCGCGATCGCCCGGATCGGAAAGACGGCAAGGAATTGCGTGAGAATGGCCGTCCGAGTGGTAATGTGGGTTGCCAGACCAGTGCGACGCACAAATGAAAAAGGGCTGCCCGGCGGCAGCCCTTCTTCTGAATGTCAGCCGTGCTTAGGCGTGGGCGTAGGAGGCGATGGCGCTGGCTTCGTCGTCCTTTACGTCGAACACCGTGTAGAGCTTGGTGATCTGCAGCAGGTCATGCACCTTGCGGGTGAGGTTGAGCAGCTTGAGCTCGCCGCCCTGGTTGCGGACGGTGGTATAGGCGCTCACCAGCTCCCCGATGCCCGAGCTGTCGATGTAGTTGACTTCGCCCAGGTTCAGCAGAATCTTCTTCTGGCCTTTGGCGAGCAGATCACGGACGGAATCACGCAACTGCACGCTTCCCTCGCCGAGGGTGATCCGGCCGCCGAGATCAAGGATCGTTATTCCGTCTACCTGACGGGTACTGATTTTCATGCTCACGAGAAATTCCTCCTTGGAAAAACTTGAAACTGTGGGGAAGTCAGGCGCCGGTTGGAGCGGTTCCCAGATGCTTGATGAGCGTCAGCTCGGTTCCGGGATGCAGTTGTCTGAAGTGTACCTCATCCATAAAGGAACGAATCAGGAAGATACCGCGGCCTGAGCCGCGCAGCAGGTTTTCCGGGGCCAGGGGGTCGGGCAGGGTCGCCGGATCGAGACCCTTGCCCTCGTCGGTGATGCGAATGACCAGCGACGAGCCCGTGTTTTCAAACGACGCCGTCATGCGCTTTTCCGGATCGTAGGCATTTCCATGCAACACCGCGTTGACCGCCGCTTCGCGCACCGCCATGGAAATGCGGAAGATCTCGTCCTCGTCCACACCGGCCTTGCGAGCCATCTGCTCGGCCGTCTGCTCGACTTTATTCACGCTGTCCAGCGAGGAATCCAGAGTATAGGTCACGCGCTTTTCCGACTGTCCTGTCAAATGCCCTTCCTCGCTTCGCGACTGGCGGGTCGTCAGGGGGGACTTTTTCCCGTAGGCGAAGTTTGCTTGCTCAGGCGAAAGATGTCAAGCAGGGGAAGAGGGCTGCCTGATCACACGGCGGGGACCATCCAGTTTTCGACTGACAATCCGCGGACTCGTGCAAATTCGCGCGTATTGTTCGTCACCAGCGTCAATCCCAGACTGCGCGCATGAGCAGCCAGCAGCAGATCATTTGCGCCGATCATCGTCCCTCGGCGTTTCAGCTCGGCCCGGATTTTGGCGTAGTGCGCAGCCGAAACATCGGCGAAGTCCACGACCTCCGGCAGGCGGAGAAAAGCCTGCACTGCCGCCTCGTCCTGCTTGCGCTTCGGTGAAATCTCCACTCCGTAGAGGAGTTCCGCCTTGCTGACCACCGAGATGCATACGTCTGCGATGGCCACGCTCTGCAATCTGCGAAGAAGAACAGGATTGGAGCGCTTCATGACGTACGAACAGATGTCCGTATCGAGCATGTAGCGCAGAGGCATCAGGTCCGCTCCTGGACCGGAAGATCATCCACATCGTTCATGAAAGTCCGGCTCGCGGCCGGCCCGCTGTCGAGATAAGCGGACCAGTCGGTGGGACGAGGGGAGAGGATGATCTCATCGCCGGACTTGCGGATGAAGACTTCCGAGGCCTTCATCTGGAAGTCCTTGGGAAGCCGGACCGCCTGGCTGCGGTTATTCATGAAGATCTTTGCGGTGCGCTGCATTTGTCGGCCTCCCTGCTGGCATATACATCAGCATATACAAAAGTAGCTCCGGAGATCAACTCGCCGCTGCCGGTAAGATGAAAAGTACAGCGAAATCCATGCCCGGTTCTGAGGTCCAGTCACGGAAGGACGGCGCGCGGCGGGCCGAGCCCGAGCGAAAGCCGGGCGCTAAACCCAGCGCAGCGCAGCAGGATGAAGACGTTGTCGGCAAGGCTTATGACAGCCGGCTGATGCGCCGGCTGATCACGTATCTCTATCCCTACAAGTGGGCGTGCATCGCCTCGATCGTGGCGATTCTGCTGAAGGCGGCCGCCGATGTTCTGGGGCCGTACCTGACCATGGTGGCCGTCGACCTTTATCTGACGCCGGCCATTGCGAAAACGCCACAGGCTGCTACGGCAGCGGCGGCGCGCGGTGTCGCAGGGCCATCCGTGGCTGGCGCACTGGCTGAGTCCGTGGTCGGCGAATGGCGGTGCGTGGACCGGCATCAGCGAACTGGCCGGTCTGTGGCTGGCGTCGCTGACGTTCAGCTATGTGCTCGAGGCCTTGCAGACATGGCTGATGCAATGGACCGGCCAGAAGGTGATGTTCGACTTGCGCAGCCAGATTTTCCGCCACCTGCAGATGATGCACGTCGGCTTCTTCGATCGCAATCCGGTGGGGCGGCTGGTGACGCGGCTCACCACCGATGTGGACGCACTGAACGAGATGTTCACCTCGGGGGTTTTCGCCATCTTCGAGGACGTGTTCGTGCTGGCCGGGATCGTTTTCGTGATGCTGCGCATGCAGTGGTGGCTGGCGCTGGCGGCTTTCTCGGTTCTGCCACTCATCCTGCTCGCCACCCGCATCTTCCGCAAATATGTTCGCGATTCGTACCGGCGCATTCGTGCGGCGGTTGCACGCATCAACTCCTTCGCTCAGGAATACATCTCCGGGATGTCGCTGGTGCAGCTTTTCAACCGCCAGGCGCGCGCCTTCAGCGATTTCTCCGCCATCAATCAAACCTATATGGAGGCGTTCAAGGACAACATCCTTGCCTATGCGCTGTACTACCCGGTTGTCGAATTCCTCAGCTCACTGGCTATCGCGCTGATCATCTGGCTGGGCGGCGGGGGCGTTCTGCGCGGCACGATTTTGCTGGGAACGCTGGTTGGATTCATGCAGTATGCGTTGCGCTTCTTCCGGCCCATCCAGGACCTGAGCGAGAAATACAACATCCTGCAGGCGGCGATGGCGGCCAGCGAGCGCGTCTTCAAGCTGCTGGACACGGCTCCGGAAATTGTCTCGCCTCCGAATCCGAAGGCCGGGGACGGATCGGGGCGCATCGAATTCCGCGATGTGTGGTTCACCTATCAGCGCCTCGATGCGGCGACGGTGGCGCGTATTGCCGCCGCCACGCCGGCGGAGTTGCAGGCCATGTCCGACATTGAATGGGTGATGCGGGGCGTCTCGTTTACTGTCGAGCCGAACCAGACCGCGGCGATCGTCGGACATACCGGCGCGGGCAAGACCACCATCACCAGCCTGATGATGCGCTTCTACGATGTGCAGCATGGACAGGTGCTGGTGGATGGCGTCGACGTACGACAGCAGGACCTGACCCGCCTGCGCCAGCGTTTTGGCGTGGTATTGCAGGATCCGTTTCTCTTCAGCGGCACGGTGCGCGACAACATTTGTCTGGGCACCGACAGCATCACGGACGACGACATGCGGTTGGCGGCCGAGCAGGTGAACGTCGACGACTTCATTCGCACGCTGCCGGGCCAGTATGAGGAGCCGCTGCGGGAACGCGGCGCGGGGCTCTCGACCGGCCAGAAACAGCTGATCAATTTTGCCCGCGCGCTGGCCCATCGGCCGGGCATTCTGATCCTCGACGAAGCGACTTCCAGCGTGGACACGGACACCGAGTTCCTGGTGCGCGCGGCGCTCGAGCGCATGGTGGAGGGCCGCACGTCGGTCGTGGTCGCCCACCGGTTATCGACTGTGCAGCGCGCCGATGTGATTCTGGTGATGCATCGTGGCCAGCTTCGCGAAATGGGCTCGCATCAGGAGCTGCTCGCTATGCACGGCATCTACTGGAGGCTTTACCAGCTCCAGTACAAGGATCAGGAAGTTGGCGAGCCATCCGCTTCGGGGCTGACGCCCTCGCTGGCGATCGGCAACGACTGACCCCGCCTTTGACAAGTTTTCCACAAAACAGGACAGAGAGCAGAGAACAGCATTGATTGTGTGCTGAATTGACCAGCGCCGAAACCAGACAGGATGGGACACTGACGGTCCGGGACGCAATTGGATGCCGGTGCCGAGGTGAACGATGCTCAGCCCACACACAAGCCTTCTCGTCGTAGACGATGAACCGCTGCTTTGCAAAAACATGTCCATCATCTTTACCGCTCTTGGCTATGCGACGCGCGCCGCCCCGGACGGTTTTTCGGCATTAGCTGCGATCCGGGAAGAGATTCCCGACATCGTCCTCTCCGACCTCAACATGCCCGGGATGTCCGGCTTTGAATTCCTCTCCGTCATTCGTCGCCGCTTTCCCTCCGTTCGCGTCGTCGCTATGAGCAGCAAATTCGCAGGCACGACGGTACCGCCGGGTGTTGCCGCCGATGCTTTTTATCAAAAGGGGAGCCACCGGCCGCATGCGTTGTTGGCGGCGGTGGAATCGATGAAACACCCACAGGAATCAGAAGCCGTTCGCATTCCCTCACGTTCCGATGCCCCCATCTGGATTCCAACAAACGGGCACGATCCCTCGGGAGAACCGTACGTGATGATTTCCTGTCCGGAGTGCCTCAGGGCGTTCCCCCAGGTTTTGGGCAAAAACGCAGCCCGCATGCGCAGCACAAAATGCGCCCACTGCTCGAACCCGATTCAGTACGCGATTATCCATTCCATGAAAACCGTGCCGCCCGCCCCGCAGCAGTTAGGCGAAGTTTCCTCCTCCGAACAGGGCTGAGCCTAATTGACCAGACACGCTGCGCGGTAGTCCTTACACTCGTCCCCGGTACTACCTCATCCAGGCCCGCTTTCATGCTGAGGGGCGGGCCACTTTTTCCGAGAGGTTTCGAGCCGCATAGCTGCCATTCCGGGCGGCTCCTCGTCCGGAATCGTGCGGCGCGGATAGTTCCGCCAGAGATGGGTTAACCATTCGATTACTATCTTCCCCACCTCTAATGACCCGTTTGTGGGACGCACCCTGTTCAATACTGCTCAGTGCGGACCCCGGCGCGAGGTCACTCTTTGGATACGGGCGAAGTTCCTTGCCCCCGGGGGTGCGCCATGTTCTACCTCACGCCAGGTCTTCTCGTAGTGGACGATGAAGCGCTGGTTCGTACATGTCTCTCGGAAATGCTTATCGAATCCGGCTATTCGGTTCGAAATGCCGCCGACGGCTTCTCCGCCCTGGCTGCAATCCGGGAAGAGATTCCCGACGTCATCCTCTCCGACCTGAACATGCCCGGCATGTCCGGTTTTGAATTCCTCTCCGTCGTACGCCGCCGCTTTCCCTCCATTCGCGTGGTGGCTATGAGCGGCGCATTCGCAGGTGCGACGATACCTCCGGGCGTTGCCGCCGACGCCTTTTACCAAAAGGGAGCCGATGCTGGCGTCCTCCTCCGCACCCTTGAGGACATAACCCGCCCAGGCCAATCGCTGGTCAGCCGCCGCCCGCGTGTTCTGGCGCCCATCTGGATTCCGGCCAACGGTCACAATGCTTCCGGAGAGATGTTCGTCACGATTGCCTGCCCTGAATGCCTCAGGGCCTTCCCGCAGACTCTGGACCGGAACGGCACTCACACCCTCGAAACCTGGTGCGCCTGGTGCCGCATCCCGATTCACTGTGCGATCATCCCCTCCGCGACAGCCGCCTGAGATCCGCGCGCTCGCATTTCGGCGAGGCGCGTCTGGGGGGAGCAGATCACACGTAACGTGACGGGCGTGACCTTTCCCCGCACGCCCGAGCCTGCGAACCTGACAGAACTGTGAACGTAACCCTAAGGAACGGCCCGCCGGTGGCGGGCCTCTTTTTTGAGCTTGATCACCGCTGCCTCAACGGAATGGGTAGCGCCATTTCACATTTCCCGATAGACCGCCGCGCTTTGGATATGCGTCGGTTTGAATCCCTCGGAATATTTCAGGCCGAAGCCGAGGACCCGGTCGAAGGCAATATGTGCGATCCAGATCGCGGCAATCTGTCCGAGGCGAAGATCGAGCCGGCCCCATGCCGCGAATCCGAGAACGACGGGCAGAAAATAGCTATGGATTGCGTTGTAGATGGATGCCGCGACGCGGCCACTGCGAAACAGATATCCTGCGAGCGAGAGATCCGGCACCAGAAAAAGGACCGCGAACCAGAGCCAGTGTCCGTGCAGAACCAGGCGATAGCCGATAACGGCGGCAAACAAAAACAGGAACGACTCCAGCCGCAACAGAACATCGGGTCGGGTCAACATGGGGGAAGGCTAGCAGACCCGTCTGCGAAGCACGCGATGGATGCTATGGACGAAAACGGCGGGCCAAAGATCTTCCTCTCAGCCGGTGAGGCCAGCGGCGAGCACTATGGGACCCTGGTTATCGCCGCCCTGCGCCGGCTCCTGCCGGACGCGGAGTTCTTCGGCCTGGGCGGTCGCCGCATGGAGGCTCTTGGTTTTCGCCCCATCGTGCGCTCCGAGGACGTGGCGGTCATGGGAATCACCGAGGTGGTCCGCCACATGCCGCGCATTTATCGCGAATATCGCCGGCTGCGCGCCTCGATCGCGCAGGAAAAGCCCGACGCTGCTATTCTGATCGATTTTCCTGACGTGAATCTCTCGCTGGCCCGGCGTCTGAAGGCCCTGGGCGTGCCGGTGATCTACTTCGTGAGCCCGCAGCTGTGGGCGTGGAAGAAGTATCGCGTTCGCAGCGTCCAGCGCTACGTGGATCGCATGCTGACTATCTTTCCCTTCGAGGAGCAGTTTTACCGCGACCGGGGCGTCGAAGCTGAGTTTGTCGGGCATCCTCTGGCCGAGCTGGAACCGCCGCAGGTCAGCCGGGACGAATTCGCCCGCCGGTCCGGTGTCGATGCGGCGAAAGCCTGGGTCGGTCTTCTGCCGGGCAGCCGGGGCAAGGAAATCCGGCTCAACCTGCCGGAAATGGTCCAGGCCGCCGCGATGCTGGGGCCGGACTACGAGTTTCTGCTGCCTTTGGCGCCCACCCTCACCGGTCCGCAGCGCGACCATATCCGGGCGTTGCTGGCCGAGCTACTGGCCGCCGAGGCCAAGCCTCCGCGCATTGTTGTTGTCGACGACGCCCGTGCGGTTCTGCACCACGCCCGGGCCAGCATCGTCGCCAGCGGGACAGCGACGGTCGAGGCCGCGCTGATCGGCAATCCATTTATCGTGGTATACCGGATTTCACCCCTCAGCTACGCGGTAGCGAAGCGAGTGGTGGACGTCCCGCACGTGGCCATGGTGAACCTCATCGCTGGAAAACGCATCGTACCGGAACTGATTCAGGGTGACTTTACGGCCAGTGCTGTCGTCTCACAACTCAGACCGCTGCTGACGGACGATGAGGCGCGGGCGCGTATGCAGACCGGCCTGCGTCAGGTTGGGCAACTGCTGCGGAGCAACGAAAGCGCCGTGGGCCGAGTAGCCCGGATTACCTGCGAGATGCTGAAACCGAGATCCACGCCGGAAAGAAAGACAGAGCCCGCCCCACGATGAATTACCCCATGAAGAAATATCCGCCGTCCCAGGCCTTTGCGAAGATTCACACCGCAAATTTGATCCGGCTTGCCGTCGTGCTCTGCGCAGCGGTCTGGCAGCGGCGCTTCCCGCTGCCGCCCAAAACGTCGCGCCCAGACAGACGCTGAACATCACCGCCTACAACATCAACCTGGAGCTGCAGCCCGCTGAGCACACGCTGGACGCGACTGCCCAGGTGACCTTTACTCCGCTGGACGATCTGCCTTCGGCGATCTTCGATCTGCACGGCGCGCTGCTGGTGGATAAGGTGACGGACGGCAAAGGTGCGACGCTGAACGGCGAACGCGGTCCGGGCGCCACGCTCATCGTGACTCCCAGTGCTGTGCTGCCCAAAGGGCAGCCGGTGACCTGGACCTTCCACTACTCCGGCAAGCTCGAATCCGACGCCGGCGGTCCGGTGGAGGGATTGAAACTCGCCTACGTCGGCGAGCCGATCAGCTATCTGCTGTATGCCGGCCGCTGGTTCCCGATGACAGGCTATATGACGGATCGCTTCACTGCCGATATTCACGTCAAGGCTCCGGACGGCTATCGCGTGATTGGCAGTGGCATGCAGGGCAAGCCCAAAGAGGGTCCTGCGGGCAGCCAGCTGTGGGACTTCAAATGGGACAAACCGGGCTTCCCCGGAACGATCATTGCCGGCAAATTTGACGCTCCGGTTTCCGGCGCCGCTCCCAACATTCACGTCTACACAACCGCTGCTCACAAAGCTGCGGCGGTGGACTACGCCGGCACCGCGCTGCGAGAGTTCGCCTACTTCACCAGCACCTTCGGCATTCCGGAGTCTACCCAGCTGAATGTCGTCGAGCTTCCCGATGACACCGTCCCGGTCGCCTGGGGGCCGGAGATCGCCGCGGTGGCCGGCAATCATATCGGTGGCCGCAACGACTTCCGGTTGCTGGCCAATACCATCGCCCATCAGTGGTGGGGCAGCCAGGTGAGCCCGGCGACCCTGAACGATGCGTGGATCGTGAATGGCATGGCGCGCTACAGCGAGCTGATGTATCTGGAAGACGATGCCGGCCACTCGGCGCTTGAAAACGCTCTGCCGGACATTGCCGCCAGCGCTCTGGCCTACGACACCATCCCGCTCTCGAGCGTTGGCACTCTGGCTGCGTATTCGCCGCAGTTCCAGTCGATGACTCTCGACAAGGGCGCGCTGGTCTTCCACATGCTGCGCTGGGAAGTGGGCGACGACAGCTTCGAGAAGATTCTGCGCGCGGCCCTGAGCCAGTACAAGGACAAGGGCATTCGCACCGGCGAGTTCGAGCGCCTGGCCGAAGAGCAGTCGCAGCAGGCGCTGACGCCGTTCTTCAGTGAATGGCTCGACGGAACCGGTGCGCCGCAGTTTACCGATAAATACGCCGTGTACCGGCTTGGCAACAACAAGGGGTTCCGGACCATAGGCGAAATCCAGGGCGATATGGACCTCTTCAACATGCCGGTGGATTTGCGCGTGGACACCGAGGGCAAAACCGTCGACAAGCGCATCGACGTCGTTGGCACCGACTCGCAGTATGTCATCGACACCTTCGGACGCCCCCGCCGCGTGGTCATCGACCCGCAGGACTGGGTGCTGAAGAACACGCCTGACCTCGAAGTGCGCGTGGCCATTTTGCGCGGCCAGCAGTTGGCGGCTCAGGGCGACACGGGAGGAGCGCTGGGGGAGTACCAGAAGGCGCTCAAATCGAACCCGCAAAGCTCGCTGGCGAACTATCGCATTGGCGAACTGCTTTTCGGCATGCGGAATTATCAGGCCGCTGTGAATTCCTACCGCGATGCGTTGAACGGCGACCTCGAGCCACGCTGGACCGAAGTCTGGAGCCATATTGCTGTGGGCAAGATTTTCGATCTGACGGGGCAGCGCGATCGCGCCATCTCGGAATATCGCCAGGCTATCCAGACCAACGACAACACGGCCGGCGCGCTGAATGAGGCGCGGCACTGGATTCAGACGCCGTATAAACGGCCGAATACGGATCAGTAGGTTGCAAGGACGTTCGCGATTTTCGTGACAGGCTGCCGATTCGCGGCGGCTCGAAGGATACTAATAGGAAAAGAGAGACTCAAGATGGCGGACAAACCAAAATCGCCTTCTCAGCAGGAGAGGCAAAAGGCCATCGAGCGACTTCGAGAGTTGAGACGTCCCTTTCCAGCGAATTTCAATTTCAGTCGGGAAGAGGCTAACTCCCGGTAGCTGACCTACAGCCCTTTGTAGGCTCCCCCATCCACGAGGATGGTTTGCCCGGTGATGCTGGCCGCAGCCACGGACGACAGCCACACAATGCTCTCCGCCACCTCCTCCGGTGTCGCCAGGCGTCCGATGGGAATCTCCTTCTCCAGTTCACCGAGAACCTGTTCGTAGGGGACATTCCTGTTCCTCGCCCGCGTCTCCAACAGGCTTTTGGAACGGTTGGTGGAGGTCCAGCCAGGTCCGACGTTATTGATGGTGATGCCGTCCTTCCCAAATTGCCCGGCGAGCGAGCGGACCAGCCCCATCATGCCGGAGCGGATGGTATTCGACAGAACCAGCTCCGGGACCGGCTGCTTCACCGTGTAGGACGTCAGCGTTACGATGCGTCCCCAATGCGTCTTCTGCATGTGCGGCAGCACGGCCTGGGCGAAGACGATGGCGCTGCGGAGATTCAATTGCCAGGTCCGATCCCAGTCCTCCAGAGTCGTATCCAGGAATGGCTTGGCCGGGGGTCCACCGGCGTTGGGTACGCAGACATCAACCCGCCCAAACTTCGCCTGCGCTGACTTCAACAAACGCTCGCACGGCTGCGGGGTCGGCTACGTCGAAGGCCTGAGTCAGAGTCTGGACCCCGAAGCGGTTCCGGGCGTCAGCGGCTACTGCATCCAGTTCCGGCTGGCGGCGCGCGCATAGCGCCAGATGCGCGCCCTCAGCGGCAAACGCCAGCGCTGTTGCCTTGCCGATTCCCGCGCTCGAGCCGGCCACGATGGCCACTCTGCCTTTGAGTCCTGTATCCATGCGCCCTATGATAGTCGAGGCGTTCACGCGCTTCCGATTGTTAGTCCCCGGAGGGAACCGCTTGGCAGACCAAAATAATCTGCAGTACACAGGCTTCGACAGCATCCCCGTCGATCATCTGAATCCGCTGATCGATCGCCAGTTTGTTTACGGAGAGCGGGCGATGCTGGCGCGCCTTACTCTGCGCAAGGGCGCGGTTGTGCCGGAGCACAGCCACGAAAACGAGCAGATCACTTATGTGCTGGAAGGTGCGCTGCGCTTCACGATGGGCGACGGCAGCGTGATCACCGTGGGAGCGGGCCAGGTTCTGGTGATTCCGTCCAACATGCCGCACAGCGCCGTGGCGGTTGAGGATACACTCGACCTCGACGTCTTTACCCCGCCGCGCGCGGACTGGATCGCGGGCACCGACGCCTACCTGCGGAAATAATCTGGAACAGCGCCGGTTCAGGCCTCGAACACGCCTTCCGGGGGCGTGGCCAGCCTGCATTGGTTGCGCCCGTCGGCCTTCGCCGCGTAGAGCGCGACATCCACTTCGCGCAGAACGTCTTCGCGGCGCGGATAGCCCCACTCCCGGGCGGGAAGCACGCCGATGCTGATGGTCAGGGCGATGGGCCCGCTGGCCGTGGCCATGGGTGCGGCTTCGATGCTGTGGCGGAGCTGCTCGGCGCGGTTCAGCGCTTCCTGGGGGCCGCACCCTCCCAGGATCAGCAGAAATTCCTCACCGCCCAGGCGGCCCACCAGATCGTACCCACGTACGGCACGCAGGAAACGCCGTGCCGTCTCGCGGAGCACCTCATCGCCAATGGGATGGCCGAACTGATCGTTGACGTTCTTGAAGTGGTCCAGATCGGCCAAAAGAATTGCTGTCGAGGCCTGCTCGCGAGCGCCGCGAGCCAATTCGCGGCCCAGCATATCCAGAATGGCCTCGCGGTTCAGTAGGGAGGTCAGCGAGTCATGCGTGGCCTTGAAGTGCAGGTTTTCCCGCGCGCGCTTCAGTTCCGTCTCAGTTTCTTTGAGTGCTGTGATATTGCGGCCGATCCCGATAATCCCGATGATTTTTCCCTGAGCATCCCGAAACGGCACCTTGGTCGTCAGCAGCCAGCGAATGCGGCCATCGGCCTCACGGAGGTGCTCATCCTGGCTCACGAGGGGCACGCCGGTCAGGATCACCTTCTGTTCGTCCTGATAGAAGCCGGCGGCCATCTCCGCGGAGTAGTAGTCGAAGTCTGTTTTGCCGCGCAGCTCTTCGCCCGACACTGCGCCCATCACATCCGCGGTGCCCTGATTCGCCAGCAGAAAGCGGCTGTTCTCGTCCTTGACGTAGATCAGGTCGGGCACACTGGCCATCACGGCGCGGAGCAGGTCCAGTTCGCCGGCGAAGATCTCGCCGGGTTGGCGCACGCGGAATTTCGAGACAAAGCGCCAGGCCAAAAAACACAGGAACAGAGCCAGAAGAAGGAGGCAGAGGAGCGCAAGCCAGTCCGCGACGCCGGCAGGGTGGAAAGGTCCGGCAAGAGAATTCAGCAGAGCGCTCATCGGGCGCACCGCATGGCCAGTGCCGATTCAGCGCGAGGCTTCGTCTTACTCGCAGCCGGGGCGAAGCGTGGCTGGGAGCCAGTACGCAGTACGGCTGCGCCAAAGTGTCTCGGATTTCGGTACGTCTTCCCGGTGCTGCCCTGAACCGAGCCTACAGACCTGGTTCTATTCATCTCCCGGTCGCCGACTGGCATTTTAATATATCGGCCAGACCGTTTTTGGAGAACAGCCCACCCTGCCGCCCTTAATCGAGAAACAGGGGGCCATAGGTTTCCAAAGCCTGCCATTAGCTGGCTGATGGCGGACAAGATACTTCCCGGCCTCCGGGACGGGAACGACCCGGAGCCCCCGGAAACCTAAGCTGGATTTCGAATCCGCCTTACTCGGAAGCTATTTCTTTGCGCCCTGAGCTGCCTTTTGCTTGGCCCAGCGACGCCGTTGAGCAGCCGCGATCCGGGCTCGGGCATCCGCGCTGAGGACCCGCTTCTTCCGCGGTTTACCGAAGGCGGAGCCAATTTTCGAACCGCCGGTGCTTTGCAGCAACGAACGAACTTTCTCGAGGCGGCTGATTTCTTCATCCACTGCAGCAACTAGTTCTTCGCGTGTCATTAATTTCTCTCTTTTTGTTTTTGAGTATCAATTATCCAGGGAACGGATGAACACCGCCTACCATAACAAATTGAGCGGGTTGTTACAAAACATTTTACCCCTCCCGGGGAGTGACCTGAGTACCTCCCCTGGCATGTCCGGAAACGGCACATTAACTCAGAATTTGCACACTTTTCTTACCCCTGTAAGCTCCCATTCTCCACATTGCAGCACCATGACAGTGTGTTTACCACCAATCGCGTCTCTGTGGCTCGCCGCATGGCTTCCGGCGTGGGCAATCCTGTTGGTTTGCATGGCGGAGGAAAGGCGCTCCTTCCCGAGGTAGTTGCCCCCCAGTCCCCGCATATCTCCATCGAACTGGGAAAATATGAAATCCGGCTGGCCGAAACCGTGGCTGAGCGCGACGCCGCCTGCCGTCTTCGCTTCAAGGTCTTCAATATCGAGTTGGGGGAAGGTTTGGAGTCTTCCTACCAGACCGGCCTTGACCAGGACCAGTTTGATCTGTTTTGCGACCACCTGATCGTTGAGGACCGCTCACGGCGCGAGGTAGTGGGTACTTACCGGATGCAGTCCGGTAGTACGGCTCGGGAGAAACTGGGCTACTACAGCGAGCAGGAATTCGATTTCTCGCCCTACGAGGCGATCCGTTCCGAAGTTCTCGAACTCGGTCGAGCTTCCATCGACCGCGAACACCGCACCAGCGAAGTGCTGACCCTGCTGTGGAAGGGCATCGCTCAGTTTGCGCGTTTCTACCAGCTCCGCTACCTCATCGGCTGCTCCTCGCTGAACTCCCGCGATCCCCGCGAAGGATGGTCGATGTATCGTCAGTTAGAGCCATTTCTTGCACCCGAAGCCCTGCGTACCCAGCCGACATGCTCTTATGAGCTGCCTGCGGATCTCTCCGAGGCTTCCGAGCAAGTGAAGGTGCCTAAGCTGCTCAAGACGTATATTGCAGTGGGAGCCAGAATCTGCGGCGCACCAGCATGGGATCGCGACTTCGGAACGATCGACTTTCTGACGCTGCTGGATCTGGCCCAGCTGTCGTCGGCCGCGCGCAATCGGTTTCTGCCGGATTCCAGGCCATCGCGGGATTCTTCCGGGCCAGTCTGCGCCTGCTGATTCTTGCTTTTTGTCTGGTTGAAGTCGCGGCTTGCTTCCTTATCCTTCGCCTGCGCTATGGTTCGGACCCCGAACTATGGCGCCGAGCCCAATGGCTCCACGAGGCCTGCAGTCTCATCCTTCGGCGCCTGGGAATGCGGTTGGAGTCTCGCGGCTCGCGTCCTTCTCAGGGACTGGTCTGTTCTAACCACCTTACTTACCTCGACATCCTGGTCTACGCAGCCACCATGCCGTGTGTTTTTGTCTCCAAGCGCGAAGTAAGCCGCTGGCCGGCGTTCGGATTCTTTGCCCGTTGCGGCGGCACGATCTTCCTCGATCGCCAAAGCCGCACCAACGCCGAGAAAGTCACTCGCCAGATGGCTGCCGTTCTCGAAAGCGGCGTCCCCGTCCTGCTGTTTCCTGAAGGAACCAGTACCGACGGCGCCAGCGTGGAGCGCTTCCACCCTACGCTGCTGGAGCCCGCGGTCGATTTGGGTCAGGAAATGACCGCCGCGGCCATCGGCTATCGCGCGCAGGGAAGGGAAGAGAGCGACCCCTGCTGGTATGGCGATGCGCCCTTCCTCCCGCACCTGTTCCACACCCTCTCACTTCCCAGCATCGCCGCGGAAGTGGAGTTCCACCCGGATCGCAATATCTACGCCGATCGAAAAATTGCCGCTCTGGAGTTGCGGGAACAAGTCGAGGCCATGCGCCAGCACATGAAGCGTGAAGTTATCTCCTGAACGCGCCCCCGGGGGGCTTGAGCTGGTAGCTGGTAGCCGGTAGCCGGGAGCAAAACACCAGCTACTCCTTCGTTGCCAGGTCTTCCAGTTGCTTGCGCCAGTCCAGCGACTCGACAAACACCCGCGAATCCCTCCAGCGCTCGCGCACCAGGACGCGCAGCTCGAGATACACACGCGTTCCCAGCAGTTTCTCAATCTCCTGCCGCGCCCTCGTGCCGATGTCCCTGAGCTTGGCGCCGCCTTTGCCGATCAGGATCGCTTTCTGCCCCGTGCGCTCGCAGTAGATCGCTGCCGAAATCCGCGTCACAGGAGGCTTGCCGTCTCGTCGCCTCTCTTCAGGATCCGGCTCTTCGAACCGCTCCACCACCACGGCGGATGCATAGGGGACTTCTTCGCCGGTCTCGGTCAGGACCCGCTCGCGGATCAGCTCCGCCACCAGAAACCTTTCCGGCTGGTCGGTGAACTGCTCCTTCGGAAACCAGCGATCTCCCTCCGGCAGATACTCGGCCAGTTTATGCTGCAGCAGCTTCAGCCCGTCCCCGGTCTTCGCCGAAACCGGAACCACCTCGGCGAACTTGTATAGCTGGCTGAGACCCTCAATCAGCGGCAGAAGCCGGTCCCTGGGCACCAGATCGATCTTCGTTATCACGAGAAACACCGGGCAGTCCAGGTTTTTAATCAGCTCAAACGCCAGCGCCTCTTCGCTTGCACGGTCGAGCTTGCCCGGCTTTCCCTCGACTTCGCTGCGCGGCGGTTTCCGGACCGCGTCCACCACCAGCAGCACTACGTCGCGGGTCATCAGCGCTTCCTGGATCTCATGCATCATGCTGCGATCCAGCTGCGAGGCCGGCCGATGGATCCCAGGCGTGTCGACAAACACAATCTGCGCCCTGGGATGTTTGCCCTTGCGCTCCGGAACCTCCACGATCCCGCGAATGCGTGTCCGCGTGGTTTGCGGCTTGGGCGTGACGATGGCGACCTTCTCGCCGATGAGCGCATTGATCAGCGTTGACTTGCCCGCGTTGGGCCGCCCGATGATGGAAACGAAGCCGGACCGCATCTTCATGAGTTCAGCTTAGCTGGCTTCTGCCAGGCGGGATATACGCAGCCGGTTCACGCGGCGATCCGTCGAGGCCAGAATCTCGAATCGCAGCCCGTAGCCTTCTACCACTTCGCCCGACTGCGGAATGCGCCCGGCCGTCTCGCTCACCAGGCCGCCCACGCTGGTCGCTTCCAGGTCCTCGGGCAGCGCTACCCCGCCCATCATTTCTTCTACGCGCGCGATCTCAAGGTTCCCCGGAACCACCCATGTTCCGTCAGGCTCCTTTACCACGGTTTTGTCCTCGTCTTCGTGCTCGTCGCGGATGGCGCCCACCAGCTCTTCGAGCAGATCTTCGATGGTCACGAGGCCGGCTACTCCGCCGTACTCGTCAATCACGATCCGCATGTGCTGCTTCTCTCGCTGCATCTCGCGCAGCAGCTCGTTGACCTTGCTGGGCTCGGGAACGAAAACCGCGGGACGCTGGATGTCGGCAACGGTTTTCGACCGCGCCTCGGCATCGGAAATCTGCAGCAGATCGTGGGTGAACGCAATGCCGGTCACGTTGTCGAGCGTTCCGCTGTATACGGGAACCCGCGAGAAAGGCTGCGCGCGGATCAGCTCCAGAAACTGCTCCAGGGTGATCTCACCGGGAACCGCGAACATGGCCGGCCGCGGCGTCATCACCTCGCGCACCACCTTGTCGCCGAACTCCACTGCCGAGCGCACCAGCTCGCGGTCACTTTCCTCGATGATGCCCTCTTCTTCGCCGGCCTCAATCAGCGCCTCCACCGCTTCCGACGCTGTGGTATCCGCATCCTCGTTTGCCGGCGTCTCTGCCAGCGATGCAATCGAGAGCACGAACTGCAGGAACAGCGTGATCGGCAGCACCAGCCAGACGAGCAACCGGATGAACCATCGCCACCCGACGATCCATTCGCCTTTGGTGCGGGTAAAGAACGCGAAGGGAAGCAGGCGATTGAACAGCACGATCACCAGCACGATGCCCAGCGCCGCCTGCGCGATCTCGGCCGCCGTAGCCCGGTCGCCGGCTCGCCCGCGCTCGAACAGCAGCATACCGAACACCAGCGTCAGGAATGCCAGCGACAGCAGCATCAGGATCGCGGCTGACAGCCGGATGCGGTCGCGGTTCATCCCGAGCCGCGGCTCGACCCTCTGCTCCCAAACGTCGATGTTTTCCTGGAACTCGCGCGAGAGGAATTTGCCCATTTCGGAGTAAAGGCGGTCCATGTAGGAGGCGAGCGTCATCACCACCAGCAGAAATACGATCAGGAGCGCCGCGGTGATACTCATCGCCTTCTCCCCGCGTTCTGCTGTTTGCTGCGCTCGATCAGTCCGGTCCTGAGTCCAAAACGCTTCCGAAGCGCCGCCTCTTTGCGGGCCATCTCTCCCGCATCGGATTCGTGATCGTAGCCACCCAGGTGCAGCACACCATGAAGAACGAGAATCTGCAGCTCAACAGCCAGCGGATGCCCAAATTCTTCTGCCTGCCGCGCCGCCGTCTCCACTGAAATCGCCAAATCGCCGGCTGAAGGGGCGTGCCCGTTCAGCGAAGGCGAGGCCGGAAACGACAGCACATCGGTGGGCTGGTCTTTGTGTCGAAAGGTACGGTTCAGCCGTCGGATCTCCTGGTCCCCGGTCAGAAGGACGGAAACCTGGCCCCGGAGTCTCATCGCTTCCTCGGCCTGCCTCAGAAAGGCGGTCAGCGCCCGGCGCCGCACCGCGCGGCCGAATCTGGCTTGTATCGTGGGTTCGATCAGGATCATGGTCCGGTGCATCCCAGCCACTGAAGCGGGCCGATGCACAAAACAACCTGAGGAGGGCCGGCGAGCACCCTCCTCAGTTCGATGGTACCTCTATTGACTTGTCGCAGCGACGGTCACAGCGGCCGGCGTTGAATTTACTGGGGTTGCGAGAACCGGACTGGCTCCCCTTCTTCGCCGATGGCCAGCGGCAGCTCCCGCTGGCGCCCAAAACCCTCATACGCGCGGATGATCCGCTGCACCAGGTGATGGCGCACCACGTCCCCTTCTTCGAAGCGGATGAAGCGGATTCCATCCACGCCTTCGAGGATATTCATCGCCTCCACCAGCCCCGATTTGCGCGGGTTGGGCAAGTCGATCTGGGTGATGTCCCCGGTGATGACCGCCTTGGCATTGTTGCCCATGCGCGTCAGGAACATCTTCATCTGCTCGCTGGTGGTGTTCTGCGCCTCGTCCATGATGATGAACGCGTCGTTGAGCGTCCGCCCACGCATGAACGCCAGCGGAGCCACCTCGATCACGTTGCGCTCCAGCATTTTTTCCACCCGCTCCGGCTCCAGCAGATCGTAGAGCGCGTCGTAGAGCGGCCGCAGATACGGATCCACCTTCTCCTGCAGCGTGCCCGGCAGGAATCCCAACCGTTCTCCGGCTTCGACCGCCGGCCGCACCAGCACAATCCGGCTAATTTTTTTCGCCAGCAGCGCCGCCGCTGCCATGGCGACGGCCAGGTAAGTTTTGCCCGTCCCGGCCGGCCCCACGCCGAACACCATGTCGTTCTGCTCGATGGCCTCAACGTAGAGCCGCTGGTTGATCGACCGCGGCTGCACCATCCGCTTGATGCCCGCCGAGCGCTGCTTCCCGCTTTCTGCCAGGCTGCGCAGCGAAATCGACGCGTCCGCCGTCACCAGCTTCAGCATCCCGTTGAGTTCGCCGTTTTGCAGCAGGATGCCCTGCCGCCGCAGCGCCTCATAATCCTGAAAAATCTTCTCCACGCGCGCAATGGCGTCTTCAGGACCCTCCACCATCACGGCATCCGATACCAGGTCGATGCGCGCATGGAGAGCGTCCTCCATCAGTCTCAGATTTTCGTCGCGGGTCCCGAACAGGGGCTCAAGATTGGGCGTGATCTCGAGATGTTTTCTCATCAGGCGGGGAAATGACCTCCGAACGTGGCTATACGATTGCCACGCGATTCAGGTTCAGTTGTCGGTTGGATTGCCGGTGCTTGCGACCGTTTCCGCACACTGATTGGATGCTCCTCACAGCGCGCGCGTACCGGATTGGGAGTCGGCAACAAATCGGTCGAAGTTGCCGTCAGAGTAGCCCGGGAATATTTTGTAGTCAATGCCAAATTAGTGAATATTCTCCGAAATTGAGCCTGACCGGTACTGGCCTGCCGCTCGGCCCTAAACCCTTCTTTATCGGCAGATTTCCCCTTTGCCTTCAGCCCCTTCAATCGGCCGCCGTCGCCGGTTCCTTCCGGGCCGCAAGATGCTCATTCAGCACGCCCAGGAACTTCCCCAGCCACGCCGGATGCGCGGGCCATGCCGGTCCCGTCACCAGGTTCCCGTCCACCACCGCCGAGGTCATCTCCACCGGCACAAACGTCCCGCCGGCCAGCTCTACTTCCGGAGCGCAGGCCGGATAGCAGCTCACCTTCCTGCCCTTCAGCACTTTCGCCGCGGCCAGGATCTGCGCCGCGTGGCAGATCGCGGCAATCGGCTTGCGGGCATCGGCAAAATGCCGCACCGCCGCCAGGACCTTGTCATCCAGCCGCAAATATTCGGGGGCCCGTCCGCCCGGCAGCACCAGCCCGTCGTAATCCTCCGGCCGAACCTCGGCGAAGGTCGCATTCAGCGTGAAGTTGTGCCCGCGCTTTTCTGAATACGTCTGGTCGCCCTCGAAATCGTGGATCGCCGTCCGTACCTGCTGCCCCGCCTTCTTTCCCGGACAAACCGCGTCCACCGTGTGTCCCACCATCTGCAGCGCCTGGAAGGGCACCATCGTCTCGTAATCCTCCGCGTAATCGCCCACGATCATCAGCAGCTTCGCCTGGCTCATCTCATCTCCTCCTTACCCTGGTTCTGACGAAGCATCGTAGCTCTGCGATGCACTTTTGTCGTCCTGCTTCGGTCGAAACCGGGCGTGCTAGACTCCGTCCACCGGAGGAAGCATGAAACGAACCGCGAGCCATGCGCTGGTGGCGATTCTGGCAATCTTTGCGACCGTTGTATGGATGAGAGCCCAGCAAAGTTCGACTACCCAGCGCTATCCCCAGTTTGAAAATGAAGATGTGAAGGTCTGGAAGTCGGTCGTCTATCCGAATGCGCCTCTGACCATGCACCGTCACGACCATCCTCGCGTCATCATCGCGCTCAAGGGTGGCGACATGAAGATTGTCGAGAACTCCGGAAAATCGGAAGATCATCCCTGGGAAACCGGCCATGCCTACTGGCTGCCCGCCAATCCTCCCGGCACCCAGCACGCCGATGTGAACGCCGGCAAGGAACCTATCGAAGTGATCGTGGTCGAACTCGAGAAGGAACATTGAAAGCTTTAAACAAATGCCGCGTCCGCTGATCTTCCTCTTCTGCTCGTCGCTGTTCTCCGCAGTGCTGCTCGCTGCCCAGCAGCCCGCCCCACAACCCACCACCGCCGCCGAGGCCCCGAACCGCGACACTACCTACATTGAGGCCGGCGGTACCGTGCACATCACCCGCGTCATCCCGGTGCCTCAGGACCTGAGCCCCCAGGCGCAAAAGTTCATCAGCGAAGTCGTCCCTGATGAAGCGCCCCCCGAATCCCTCGCCGATCGCCGCCGCCGCATGGATGCGTGGGAAGAGACTGCAAAAGCTGCGTGGAGCAAGCTCTGCCCCAACACCATTCAGGAGACGACCCTCGCCGGTGTCCCGGTCCACATCGTCACCCCGGACAACATGCCGGCCGCGAACCGCGACAAGATTCTCATGAATATCCACGGTGGCAGCTTCAACGCTGACTCCGGCTCCTATGCCGAATCCATCCCCATCGCCGGCTATACCGGAATCAAAGTGGTAGCCATCCTCTACCGCCTCGCACCCGAGCATCCTTTTCCCGCTGCCGTCGATGACGCGGTTGCCGTCTACCGCGAGCTCCTGAAGACGTACAAGCCCGACCACATCATCATCTACGGAACCTCCGCCGGAGCGGTCCTCACCGCGGAGCTGGCCGTAAGGCTCAAACAGCTCGCTCTGCCCATGCCTGCGGCGCTCGGCATCTTCAGCGCCCTCGACAGCTTTGCGCGCATGGGCGACTCCTATGCGATGTACACCCTGCGCGGCCTCGCTGGCCATCTTGCCCCGCCCGATTCCAGCGTTCACGATCCGTACTACGTTGGCGCCACCGACCCGCACGATCCGGTGCTCTCACCCATCTACGCCGACCTTCACGGACTGCCACCTGCACTCTTCATTTCGAGCGAGCGCGATGCGCTCCTTAGCGGTACCGCTAATCTGCAGCGTGCCTATCTCCGAGCCGGCATCGACGCGCGCCTGGTTGTCTTCGATGGCCTTCCTCACGCCTTCTGGTATCACCCGGAGCTGCCCGAATCCATCGAAGGCAGCCACATCATGGCGAACTTTTTCCTCGCGCATCTGCCGAAGTAGCGCGGCCCTATTAAGGTCCCGGCCTGATCCCGCGCTATGCTGGGAACCATCATGTCGATCCAGGAATTGCTCTGGAAGATCCTGACGGATGCCTGGGTGCTGGGCGAAATCGCCGTCGCCATTTTCACTTACACCCGGCCCAGCGAAGGCAAAGTCCAGGACCGCGGCACGCAAATCCTGCTCTGGATCGTCATCTTTGGCTCCTTCTTTGCCGGCGGCTGGATGCATCGCTATTTCCCCGCCGACATGCCGGGTCGCCATTCCGTTCTGGTTCCCCTGGCCATTGTGCTGATCGTCCTGGGACTCGCGATCCGCGCCACCGCCATCTTCAATCTCGGCAAAGCCTTCAGCGCCAACGTCGCCACCCGCGCCTCGCAGACCCTCAACCGCTCGGGACTCTATCGTTTCGTTCGCCATCCTTCCTATCTGGGCCTCGAAATCATCTTCCTGGCCGCCGGCGTGCACAGCCGCACCTGGGTCTGCCTCGCCATCGAATTCATTCCGCCCACCCTCGCTCTGCTCTACCGCATCCACGTGGAAGAGATTGCTCTGCGCCGCGCCTTCGGCGCCGACTACGACGACTACGCCCGCACCACGAAGCGCCTTGTCCCCGGCATTTACTGAAGAAAAAACATTCACCACAGAGGAAACAGAGCACACAGAGAGTATTGATTTCTTCGCCGTCCTCTGTGTTCTCCGTCCTCTCTGTGGTGAATTCGTTTTCCCGTGATAGTTGACAAAGTCAACTATCTTCATCCATCCTTTTTCCATGCGTGACGCCGCCCTCGCCCAGGATGCCGCCGCTTTCCGCCACTTCAACCGTCTCTACACGCGCTTCATCGGAACCGTCACGGAGCGCTTCCTCCAGACGCAGTACAGCCTCGCCGAAGGCCGCGTCCTTTACGAGCTCGCCACGCGCACCGCGCCGCGCGCCAGAGATATCGCCGAGGCCCTGGGCATGGACGCCGGCTATCTCAGCCGCATCCTCGCTAAACACGAAAAAGCCGGCCTGCTGAGTCGCAAGACTTCAAAGACCGACAGCCGCGCCTCCGACCTCCGCCTCACCGCCAAAGGCCGTGGCGTCTTCCGCGTGCTCAACCAGCGCTCTGAGAAGCAGGCCCGTGGCATCCTTTCCGCCATGCGGCCCGCCGCGCGCGAGCAGTTCATTGGCGCCATGCGTACCATCGAAGGCGTCGTCCTCCCCAAAGATCCTGAAAAGCCGGCATTCACTCTACGCACACACCGCCCCGGAGACATGGGCGTTATCACCTCGCTCGAAGGCGCAGGCTACGTCGCCCAGTTCGGCTGGGATTCGACCTTCGAAGCCCTCGTCGCCCGCATTGTCGCGGACTTCATCGAAAACTTTGACCCCGCACGCGAGCGCTGCTGGATCGCCGAGATCGACGGCCGCCACGTCGGCCACATCTTCCTCGTCCGCCACCCCGACGAACCCGGAACCGCGAAGCTGCGCCTCCTCTATGTCGATCCGCTGGCGCGCGGCCTGGGCCTCGGCCACGCTCTTGTCCGCGAATGCATCCAGTTCGCTCGCGAGGCCGGCTACCAACGCGTCACCCTCTGGACGCAGAGCATTCTCAAGGCCGCCCACCACATCTACCAGCAGGCCGGCTTCCGCCTCATTCGCGAAGAGCCGCACCACAGCTTCGGCAAAGACCTCATCGGGCAAACCTGGCAACTCAATCTCGTGTAGCTTCGGCTTCAGCTCGTCGAGCGAACCGTCACATCTTTTGCCGTCTTACCCACTCAAAGCCCTATAATCTCGGTTTCCCCAATCTGATTGTCCGACTTACCGAGGAGCTCCTGAATGTCAAAGTGCACTCGCCTGCTGGCGCTTGGCGTTATCGCCGCCGCCGTTGCGTTCTCTCCCACTTTTGCCCGCGCAGACTCGGGCGATGACAAACCGGCCGACAAGTCCGCCGAGAAACCCGCTGAAAAGCCTGCGCAGGATGTAACCACCCAGGGTTCGCTCGATGCCGGCAGCGACCACATCCAATACACCGCGGTCGCTGGAACCATCACCGTCGGCGCCACCGAGGAGCAGGATGCCCAGCTCGGCCCCGACGGCAAGCCGCTTCCCGATACCGACCTTGCCGCCGCTGTCACTGCCGCAAAAGACGCATCCCAGGCGCCGCCGCTCGCCCGCATGTTCTACGTTGCCTACTTCAAGCGTGACGCCGCTGCCCAGCAGCGCCCCATCACCTTCCTCTATAACGGCGGCCCGGGCAGCTCCACGGTCTGGCTGCACATGGGTTCCTTCGGTCCGAAGCATGTTGTCACCGACACGGATACACATCCAGCCGCCGCGCCTTACAGGCTCGTCGACAACGCCAACTCCCTGCTCGACGTGAGCGACCTCGTCTTCATCGACATGCCAGGCACCGGATTCGGACGCCTCACCGGCAAAGATTCCGGCAAGGCCTTCTGGGGCATCGATGAAGACGGCCACGCCTTCGGCCGCTTTATCGCTCGCTTCCTTTCCAAATACAACCGCTGGAACTCCCCGAAGTACATCTTCGGTGAAAGCTACGGCACCACCCGCTCCGCCGTGCTCTCCAACATCCTCGAGAACGAGAAGAGCATCGACCTCAACGGTGTCATTCTGCTTTCGCAGATCTTTAACTTCACCGTCGATGTGGATGGGGCGCACATGAACCCAGGCATTGACCTCGCCTACGAGCTGGCGCTGCCCACTTACGCCGCCACGGCGCGCTACCACCACAAGCTTCCGCAAGAGCATCCCGACCTTCAGGCCTTCCTGAAAGAAGTGGAAGACTTCGCCATGGGCGAATATTCCCAGGCGCTCGCCAAGGGCACCGACCTCAGCGCCACTGAAAAGCAATCCATCGCGGCGAAGCTCCACGAGTACACAGGTCTCCCCGTCGACTATCTGATGAAGGGTGACCTCCGCATCTCCGGCGGTCAGTTCGAGAAGAGCCTGCAGGATGACACCGGCGACACCACGGGCCGGCTCGACACTCGCTTTACCGGTCCCTCCATCGATCCGCTTAGCGAAGAAGCCGAGTACGATCCGCAAAGCTCCGCTATCTCTTCCGCCTACGTCTCGCTCTTCAATCAGTACGTGCGCCAGACGCTGAAGTACGGCGAAGGACAGACCTACCTGCCCGGGGCCCAGTTCGGCAGCACGCAGTGGGACGTCAATCGCCAGGGTTCCCCGCTCCTGAATGTCAGCAACGACATCGCCATCGCCATGAAGACCAATCCGAAGCTCAAGGTCCTGGTCAATGGCGGTTACTACGACCTCGCCACTCCCTTCTTTGCAGCGCAATATGAAGACAAGCATCTGCCCATTCCGGAGAAGCTTGCCGGCAATATTGAATACTCCTGGTATGAATCGGGTCACATGGTGTATGTGAGGCAGGAGAGCCTCAAAGAGCTCCACGACCACGTCGCGGCCTTCATTAAGAGCACCGCGGCCGGCAACCAGTAAACCAGCCTTCAGCCTCCAGCAGCCAGCCTCCAGCTTCAAGCGCTGGCCGCTGGCTGCTGACCGCTGGCCGTTACAATCGGAGCCAATGTCGGAGTTCCTGCTCTTTCACGGCGTGGCGATCGTGTTGCTGATCCTGGCCAACGGCTTCTTCGTGGCTGCGGAGTTTGCCCTCGTCAGCGTCCGCGAAACCCGCATTGAGCAGCTCATCGCCGAGCGCAAGCCTGGCGCCCGGATCGTCCGCCGGCTCCAGGAAAACCTTGGCGACTTCCTGCCCGCCGTCCAGCTCGGCGTCACCCTGTGTTCGCTCGCGCTGGGCTGGATCGGCGAGCCTGCCGTCGCCGGAGTCTTCGAGCAGGCCATGGGTCCACTCCCGCACGCGCGCCTCTATGCGCATCTTGCCGCGGTTCCGCTGGCCTTCGCTTTCATCACCTACTTCCACGTCCTGCTCGGCGAGCTTGTCCCCAAGGCCCTCGCCCTGCGCCGCGCCGATCAGATGGCCGTCGCCATCGCCGGGCCCATGGAAGTCTTCATCCATCTGGCGCGCCCCATCGTGCGCCTTATGAACCGCTCCGCCAGCGTGGTCCTCCGTCTCTTCCGCACGCAACTTACCACGGAAGGCACAGTGCACTCGCCCGAAGAGCTGAAGCTCATGGCCACCGCCGCACGCCGCATGGGCATGCTGCCCGAGTATCAGGAAGCCCTCATCCATCGCGCCGTCGAGGTGGACGAAATCGTCACGCGCGAGATCATGACGCCGCGCCAGCGAATCTTCTCACTCCCTTCCGACATGCTGGTGGAAGACGCCAGTGCGCGCATCGTTGAAGAACAGCACTCGCGCATTCCTGTCTATGATCCCGCGCGCGGCCCCGAGTACATTGTCGGCGTTGTCTATTCCAAGGACATCAGCCGACTCATGCATTTCCGCGCCACCGCTATCACGCGCTTCTCTACCGCTCCCCTTAGCGAGCTGCGCCTCCGTCAGGTCATGCGCGAAGTCCTTGTCGTGCCCGAGACCAAGCCTGTCCTCGATTTGCTCCAGGAATTCCAGCAGCGCCGCCGGCACATCGCCATCGTTGTCGACGAATTTGGTACCACCGTGGGCCTGGTCACCGTCGAAGACGCCATCGAGCAACTCATCGGCGAAATCGAAGACGAATTCGATGTCGGCCCGCGTGCCGTGCTGGCAACGGCCACCGGCGGCATGATCCTCGATGGCAGCGTCAGCCTCCGCGACCTCGAAACCCAAATGAACTGGAGCCTGCCCCGCGAAGGCGGCGTCGAAACCCTCGCAGGATTCATGCTCACCCGCCTCGGCAAAATCCCCCAGGGCGGTGAGACCATCGACTATGAAGGCCGCCGCCTCACCGTTCTCGAAATGGCCGGCCGTCGCATCAGCAAGGTTCGCATCGAGCAAATTCAGCCGCAGACCAAACCGCAGCCAACGTCGCCTGCCGAGCGCGTCGCAGCCAAGGCCGGTCAGTGAAGAGGCTTCTGCGCTCCCTGCTCACGCGGCTCGGCTACACGTTGCCCGTGCTGTGGCTCGTCGTCTCCATCGTCTTCCTCCTCATCCACATCGTGCCCGGTGATCCCGTGGAGCAGATGCTTGGTGAAGGCGCGCGCCCCGCGGACATCGTGGCCCTGCGCCACGCCTATGGCCTCGATCTGCCACTCGGCACGCAGTACGCACGCTATTGGCGCGGCGTCCTCCACGGCGACCTTGGCCGCTCCATCCGCCTCAACGACTCGGTCACGCATTTGGTGCTCACGCGCTATCCCTTCACTGTCGAGCTCACCGCCGCTGCCCTCGTCCTCGCATTGTTGCTTGCCATCCCCGCCGGCATCAGCGCCGCGCTCCATCGCGGACAGCCGCGTGACCACATCCTGAGCGTCGTCAGTCTCCTCGGCCTCTCGTTCCCGTCCTTCGCGCTCGGACCGATCCTCATCCTGCTGGTCTCCATCAAGCTCGGCTGGCTCCCCGTCTCGGGCGCCGGCGACATTTCCCACCTCATCCTTCCCGCCGTCACCATGGGCAGCGCGCTCGCCGCCATCCTCACCCGCATGGTCCGTACGTCGATGCTGGAAGAACTCGGCCAGGACTACATCCGTACCGCTCGCGCCAAAGGATTGTCGGAGCGCGCCGTCGTTTACAAGCACGCCCTCCGCAATGCCATGATCCCGGTCATTACCCTCATCGGCCTCCAGTTTGGAGCCCTCCTGGCCGGAGCCATCGTCACGGAGACCATCTTCAGCTGGCCCGGCATCGGCCGCCTCACCGTCTCCGCCATCTCCAATCGCGATTACCCGCTCCTGCAGGGCTGCATCTTAGCCGTCGGGCTTACCTACGTCCTCGTGAATCTCCTCACCGACGTTATGTACATGGTCGTCAATCCCAGGATTCGATCCTAACTCCCGATGCGTCGCTTCTTACTCGCCGCACTTGTATTTCTGGCCGCAGTCCCGGGAATTTCTCAGCGCGCGTATCTCGGATTCGACAAGAATGACTATCCCGGCGACGATTTATTGCCCGCTTTGCACCGGAATTTCTCCTGGACTGGCTACTGGTTGAATAATCCGCCGGGCATGAAAAGCAATCCGTGGGAAGGGAAGCGGGACTTCATTCGCTCTGCTGGCTTCGGCTTCACGATTCTCTTCAACGGCCGTCTCGATGCCCAACTCAAGGACAAAACGCCGCCGCTCTCGGCCGCCAGGACGCCGCTGCCGCCATGGCAGCTGCAAAGCGCGAGGGATTCCCGTCCGGAGCCATTATTTTTCTCGATCAGGAAGAGGGCGGTGCGCTACTACCTGAACAGGCCGGGTACATCGGCGCCTGGGTCGCAGGCGTCGATCGCACACCCTACAAATCAGGCCTCTACTGTTCCGGCGTTCCCGTCGCATCCGGATCACAGAAAGTTTCCACCGCTCAGGATGTCCAGACCCGTTTTCCCGTTGCCAAACTCTGGGTCTGGGACGATCGCTGCCCGCCCTCGCCCGGCTGCGTCGTCAACAATACTCCCAACTCCGCTTTTAATCCAGTCAACAAGCGGTTTCGCCAGCGCCATGATCTGGCAATATGCGCAATCTCCTCGCCGCCCGGAAGATACGGCCGCTTGCGCTCAAACCTACGCCGCCGACCGCGGATGTTATCCGCCCAACTTACCCCACTCCCCACAAACCTGGATCGACCTCAACGTCAGCGACTCGCCCGACCCATCCCACGGCCGATAACTGCTAATGCCGATTTTTCGCAGTTGGATTCCCCTCGTCGACCAGGCGCCGCCGCGACGATTTTTCCCGGACGGCCCAACGCTCGGATCACACAGAGCAGGGCCCCTTCCGGTCAGGACCACCTTAACTCACCAAAGAAGCCAGGATGTACTGTCCTCCTGGCCGTCGAAATCGTTGTTGCCTCCCAAAAACGCACTGCCAAGTTCTGAATCTTGATGTGTCATTCCAAGACACTCCAGAACCACCATGCACTAGACTCGCCCCGCCATAAAACCCGCAATACACCAGCCGCCCTTTTTAGATCAAATGTGAATCAACAGCCAATCCCTTAAGTTTCAACGGCATACAGCGCTAGTTCATCCCGATTTCGTGCCCACGTTGACGTCGCGCCTCATCAGCGGTACAAAGTAATGTCTACTCCTCCACGACCAGGACGATTTATGTCGGCCCCCGTTGCGCATCAGCAAAAAACGGCGTCGAGGTTCCGCTTCGGTCTTTTCGAAGCGGACTCCGACTCTGGAGAACTGCATAAATCCGGAATTCGGATTCGCCTTCAGGCCCAGCCCTTCCGCGTCCTTTTATGTCTGCTCGAGCGACCCGGCGAACTTGTCACTCGCGAGGAGATGCAGCAGCGTCTCTGGGGCGGCGATACCATCGTCGACTTTGACCACTCCCTTGGCACCGCCATCAATAAGCTGCGCGAGGCCCTCGGCGACTCGGCAGAGAACCCCCGTTTCATTGAGACTCTCGCCCGGCGCGGCTACCGCTTCATTGCTCCTGTCACTCCCGCTGGCGCCCAGCACGATGAGCGATTTGCCCTGGTCGCCGACCTCGACGCCGCTGCCCATGCCCTCGCTGCCCACGACGTTGCTGCGAATGCCGCCGCGATCCCGCCTGCATCCGGCCGCACGCCTTTTCGCTTCGCGGTTATCGCCCTCTCCGCCCTGGCGCTCCTCGCCGCCGGCGTCCTGATCGGATCGCGCCTGCGCGCACCTTATACTGCGCCCCCGCTCCTTACCCAGATCACGTTTTCCGGACGCGTCTCTCCCGGCGATCCGCTCTTCGAAAGCTTTCCGGGCACGGCAACCGACGGCTCGCGTATCTACTTTCCTGAAATCGAAAATGGCCGTGCCGTTCTCGCCCAGGCGCTGGTCGGCGACGGCGAAACCTCCACCCTGCCTCTTCCCGACGAGCTTGCTGCGCCCTCCCTGGGCGACATTTCGCCCGACGGCTCGCGCCTCCTGCTGCGCAATCACCTCGCTACCGCTGCTGAGCAGGCGCTCTGGATCGTCTCCACCATCGGCGGCACCGCGCGCCGCATTCCCGGCATCCTTGCCCACGACGCTGCCTGGATGCCCGATGGGCAGCGCATCCTTTACGCGACGGGTGACGACCTCTACATCGCGCGCGACAGCGGCGCTGAGAGCCGCAAGTTCGCCACCCTGCCCGGCCGTGCCTTCTGGCTTCGCTGGTCGCCCGATGGCTCACTGCTGCGTTTCACCCTGCTCAACAGCGAAACCCATACCTCCACGCTGTGGCAGATTGCCGCCGACGGTAGTGGCGCCCACATGCTGCTCGACCGCTGGACGAGCGGCGCGCCCGCGGAGTGCTGCGGCAGCTGGACCGACGATCGCCGCTACTACGTCTTCCAGTCCGCGCGCTCGGGCACCAGTAACATCTGGGCCATCCCCGAGCATGGCGGCTTTTTCGGCGGTCCCGCTGCGCCCATCCCCATCACCAACGGTCCGCTCGACTATCGCGCGCCTATCGTCGAGCGTGGCGGCCGCCGTACCTTTTTCATCGGCCTCAATACGCAATCGGAGCTGCTCCGCTACGACCGCACAGCGAGCATTTTCGTTCCTTACGGCGCCGCCCTCAGCATCGCCCGGCGCGTCGAGTTCTCTCACAACGGCGAATGGATCGCATGGATTCGCCAGGATGACGACTCGCTCTGGCGCAGCCGCAGCGACGGCACTGGCCGACTCCAGCTCACCGGCCGTCCCATGCAGGCGTTCATGATGCACTGGTCGCCCGATGGCCGCCAGCTTGTCTTCATGGGTCGCCAGCCCGGCAAGCCCTGGAAGATCTATACCCTCGATGCCGACGGCGGTCACCTGCAGGAAGTGCTCGACGAGAGCCGCAGCGAGGCCGATCCCGACTGGTCGCCCGATGGCAAATTCCTGGTCTTCGGCCGCCTGCCCGACCTCATGGCCGAAGCCTCGCAGCCTAAAGCCATCTACACCGTCGACCTCGCTGCAAAAACCATCACCAAGCTGCCCGATTCGGATTCGCTCTTCAGTCCACGGTGGTCAGCCGATGGGAAATACATCGCCGCCCTCTCCATCGATCAGAAGCGGATGATGCTCTTCGATGTCGCCGCGAAATCCTGGCGTCTCCTCGCCGAGCAGACCATTGCCGACCCGGTCTGGTCGCACGACAACTCGGCCATTTTTTTCCACGACTTCGCCCAGGCCGACCAGCCTATCTATAAGGTTGCGATCAAAACCGGCAAAGTGGAGCGGGTGGCCGATCTGCACGACCTGCGCACCGCCAATGTGGTGGATTACCGCTTCGCCGGCCTCGCTCCCGGCGACGTTCCCCTGGTGAGCGCCCGCAATTCCGCGGCCAATATTTACGCTGCCGAACTACCCCGCTAAGGTCGTTCAGCTGTCCCGCAGGGCAATCATAGGATCGATTTGGGTTGCCCTGCGCGCGGGCAGGAAACATGCCAGCGCCGCTGCCAGCAGCAGCACTCCCGCGATAACGGCGAGCACCGAGGCATCGCGCAGACTGCTTTGCGTCCAGCGATGGACCGTGTCGCTGAGGCCGATGCTCAGCAGGATGCCGAGAATAAGACCGAGGCCCGTCGTCCGAGCGGCCGAGCCGAGCGTCAGCAGGAGAACACTCCACTGCGGTGCACCGAGGGCGGTGCGAATGCCGAATTCGCGCGTGCGCTGCTCGACCGTGTAGGCCACGACGCTGGCCAGACCAATCGCAGCAAGGCCGAGGGCGACGAACGAAAAGATCCCCAGCAGAACCGCGATGAAGCGCTCGTGCGACCAGATGAACATCGACAGATACTCATCCATCGAATAGACGAAAGCGATGGCCTGGTTTTGATTGAGCGTACGAATATTAGCCCCGATAGCGTGCACCAAAGCATCGGGGTTGCCTGTCGTGCGAATCACAACGACGGTTCCAGGAGCCACAACGATGGAGGAGGGAATATACGCCTGGGGAAGGGAAGGACGATGGAGTCCGTCGTTGCGCACGTCGCCCACGATGCCGACGATCTGGAAAGGCTGGCCCGCGCCGGGCGCCATCAGCAGCGTGCTCGGCACCTGGGAGAGTTGGGTTGGGAGAATCTCGCGGCCAATGGGATCGGAGTTCGGGAAGTAATGCTGGGCAAAACCTCTGCTGACGACTGCGACGTGCGCTCCGCGGAGGATTTCCTCGCGGCTCATAATTCGGCCCTGCAGAAGCGGGATGTTGAGCACCGAGAAGTAGTCTGAGCTGATCAGGTTCACCGCGGTCCTGGTGCTTTGATCCGGAGCAGCGCCAGCAATCTGGATCGGCTGGAGCCAGTAGCTGTCGGGCGGTATTCCTACCTCGGAAAGTGAAGCGTCCCGAACGCCTGGAGTGGCCTTGATCTTCTCAATGAGAGCGTCGTAGTAATTCACTCTTTCCTGCCAGGCCGGAAAAGATTTCTCCGGAACCCTGACGTCGAAGGTGAGGATGTTGTGGGAGTCGAAGCCGAGGTGCGCGGTATAGGCCTGAATGAAGTTGCGAATAGCCGCGCCAGCCCCGGCGAGCATGAGGACGGTGAGCGCAACCTGCGCCACGATGAGCACGCTGCGGGTCCGCGCCCCATGGGATGTTGTGGTGCGCGAGCCGGAAGACTGTACCATCTGACCGATGTGCGGGCTCGAAAACTGCAGCGCGGGCGACAGGCCGGCGAGGATTCCAATGGCAACCGAGACCGCCGTGCTGAACAAAAGCACGGGCATGTTGAGGGCGATGACGACTTCATGCGGGATGGCGTACTCCGGGATCAGGCCGGTGATGAGGCGAATGGCGACCCACGCGAAGGCCATGCCCAGAACGCCGCCGCTCACTGAGAGCAGAACCGCTTCCGTGAGCAGTTGCTGCGCAACACGCAGGCGAGAGGCGCCCAGAGCGAGTCGCGTCGCCAGCTCCTGCAGGCGCGCCGTGCCACGAGCCAGCATCAGGATCGAGACATTGCTGCAGCCGATCAGCAGCAGGAGCCCAACGGCGACGAACAGCAGGATAAGAGTGCCTTTGAACTGGCCGAGCAGCCAGTCGTTGAGGGTTTGTATCTCGAGCCGGTAGCCATCATGCGGCAACAACGAAGGTTCAGCCCGGCCCGCCTGCGCGACGATGCCGGCCAGCTCTCCCGCAGCCGCACTGGTGGAGATGCCCGGACGAAGGCGGATGAGCGTCTGGTAGTGGTTCCGCGGATCGGCGCCCGCCGGCATGGGCAGGTAGACCTCGGAATCGTGCCAGGTGAAGCGAGGGCCGACGACGCCGATGACCGTGTATTTCTGATGGTTGAGTTCGAGGTTCCTGCCGAGCACATCGGGAGCCGAGCCAAAATGCGTTTTCCAGAACGGGTAGCTGATGACGGCCACCGGCGGAGGCGCGACCCCAGGAGGAGCTTCAGCCGCTGTGAAAACCCTGCCCATCAGCGGAGGCGCGTCGAGAAATGTGAGACCGTTGCCGGTCATCTCCAGCACCTTCACCGACTGCGGCACGTCGCCATCGGTCGAGACCATGCTGATGTCGTCCTGCGCAAAGACGTCCTGCACGGACTTCGCCTGGCGTAGCTGGCGGACTTCCTCGAGGGTGAAGGGAATATCTTCGCTGCGGCCCTGCTTGTTCCGAATCGTGATAAAGGCGATGCGATCCGCGTTGCGATAGGGGTATGGATCGATCAGGACGCCATACAGCACGCTGTACACGGCGGCCGTTGCTCCGATACCCAGCGCCATGGAGAGGATTGCGGTCAGGGCGTAGACGCGGTGCCGGACAAGCTGCCGCAGAGCAAAGGAAACATCGTGGAATCGTGTGAACATAGCGCCTCGATGCGGAGCGATGGCCGTACACAGGACCCAGGCGAAACCTACTCGTGCGCTGAAATCAGAGGCATTTCAACTGCCGATTCCGCGCCCGCTAAGCCGAACAGAATCAGAATGCCGTCTGGGAAAAATCGCAGAGCAGTGCCCGGACGTGCACGCGAGCGTTCAGATGTGGACACGGCCTGATCCGGAATGAACCGTACCAGGCCGTGGGTTAAAGCTGCCCAATCGAAAGCGGATTACGCCAGGTCGAAGCGATCCAGGTTCATCACCTTGTCCCACACCGCGACGAATTCATGGACAAACTTCTCCTGCGCATCCGAGCTTCCGTAAACCTCGGCCAGCGCCCGCAGCTGCGAGTTGGATCCAAAGACCAGATCCACCCGCGTCCCGGTCCACTTCAGGTCGCCCGTCTTGCGATCCCGCCCCTCGAAGAGGTTATCGGAGTCCGCAACCACCTTCCACTCCGTCCCCATGTCCAGCAGGTTCACGAAAAAGTCGTTGGTCAGCGTCTCCGGCCGCTTCGTAAAGACGCCATGCTTCGTCTGCCCGAAGTTCGTGTTCAGCACCCGCATGCCGCCCACCAGCACCGTCATCTCCGGCGCGGTCAGCGTCAGCAGCTGCGCCTTATCCACCAGCAGCACCTCAGCCGGCACGCCGTTCTGGTGCCGAACATAGTTGCGAAAACCGTCAGCCTTCGGTTCCAGCAGCGCAACTGACTCCACGTCGGTTTGCTCCTGTGAGGCGTCCATCCGTCCCGGTGTGAAGGGAACGGTGACGGTCACGCCGGCATTCTTCGCTGCCTTCTCGATGCCCGCCGTACCGGCCAGCACAATCAGGTCGGCGAGTGAAACCTTTTTGCCGCCCGACTGCGCCTTGTTGAATTCGCCCTGAATCCCTTCGAGCGTCTTCAGCACTTTTTGCAGCCGCTCCGGCTCGTTCACCTGCCAGTACTGCTGCGGCGTCAGCCGGATGCGCGCACCGTTCGCGCCGCCCCGCTTGTCCGATCCGCGGAAGGTCGACGCCGACGCCCACGCGGTCGAAACCAGCTGCGAGACCGTCAGCCCCGACGCCAGAACTTTGGCCTTGAGCGCAGCGATGTCGCCCGCATCGATCAGAGGATGATTCACCGCCGGAATCGGATCCTGCCAGATCAGTTCTTCCGCCGGAACCTCCGGACCGAGATACCGTGCACGCGGACCCATGTCGCGATGCGTGAGCTTGAACCACGCCCGCGCAAACGCATCCGCAAATTCCTCGGGATGCTCATAGAACCGTCGCGAAATTTTCTCGTAAGCCGGATCGAGCCGCAGCGCGAGGTCCGTCGTCAGCATCGACGGCGTGCGCCGTTTCGATGGATCGTGAGGATCGGGCACGGTGTCCGCACCCGCGTCCCCCTTGGGCTTCCACTGGTTTGCTCCCGCCGGACTCTTGGTCAGTTCCCATTCGTAGCCGAACAGGTTCATGAAGAAGTTATTGCTCCACTTCGTCGGCGTGGTCGTCCAGATCACTTCGAGGCCGCTCGTAATGGTGTCGTTGCCCTTGCCCGTGCCAAAGCTGTTCTTCCAGCCGAGGCCCTGCTCCTCGATGCCCGCCGCTTCCGGCTCCGCGCCCACATTCGTGGCCGGCCCCGCACCGTGCGTCTTGCCGAAAGTGTGCCCGCCCGCAATCAGCGCCACTGTCTCCTCGTCGTTCATCGCCATGCGCGAGAAAGTGGTGCGGATATCGTGCGCTGCGGCAATCGGGTCGGGAACCCCTTCCGGTCCTTCCGGGTTCACGTAGATCAGACCCATCTGCACCGCGGCCAGCGGATTTTCGAGGTTCCGCCCCGCGGGGTCCGTGCGTTCGCGCTCGGTGCCGTGGATTTCCTTATTGGCAACAATCGTGGCATCGCCCGGCTCGCTCTTCCCATAGCGAACATCGCCGCCCAGCCACTTCTTCTCCGTGCCCCAGTAGACGTCCTCGTCCGGCTCCCAGGTGTCCGGACGCCCGCCCGCGAATCCAAAAGTCTTAAAGCCCATCGACTCCAGCGCGACGTTGCCGGTCAGGATCATCAGGTCGGCCCACGAAATCTTCTTCCCGTACTTTTGCTTGATGGGCCACAGCAGCCGGCGTGCTTTATCCAGGCTCACGTTGTCCGGCCAGCTGTTCAGCGGCGCGAAGCGTTGCTGCCCCCGTCCGCCGCCGCCGCGTCCGTCATCGATGCGGTAAGTGCCCGCGCTGTGCCATGCCATGCGAATGAAGAGCGGGCCGTAGTGTCCGAAGTCCGCAGGCCACCATGGCTGCGAGTCGGTCATCAGCGCCAGCAGGTCCTTCTTCACTGCCGCCAGGTCCAGCGTCTTGAACTCTTCGGCGTAATTGAAATCCGTGCCCATGGGATCGGAAAGAGCCGAGTGCTGGTGCAGAGGTTTCAGGTTCAGTGCGTTCGGCCACCAGTCACGGTTCGTCGTACCCGCGCCACTGGCGTGCGGGAACGGGCATTTCGCTTCGGCTGACATCGTTTTTCTCCTTATTGGTGGTTCAGGTCCAGGTTGGCTGTTCGGCTCCATCCGGAGCCCAGGCGTCATTGCTGAATTCTGCGGTCAGTCCGCTTCCAGTTGTCCGGAAAGATCGAATGTAGCATCATGGAGTGGGATAGTTCCAATATATATTTCCCATCCGGAGTATAGGCGTAACCTATGGAAGTACATCAGCTGCGTTACGTTTGTGCTGTTGCGGAAACGGGCAGCTTCAGCCGCGCCGCCGAGCGCTGCCAGGTCGCCCAGCCCTCGCTCTCGCAGCAGGTTCTCAAGCTCGAAGAAGACCTGGGCGCGAAGCTCTTCGACCGTCTCGGACGCAGTGTACGCCTCACCGAAGCCGGCCGCGCATTCCTGCCCCATGCCCGTACAGTTCTGCACCAGATGGAAGCCGCCCGCTCGAGCGTTGCCGATAAGGGCGTTCAGCGGCAGCGTCGCCGCCGGCGTCATCCCCACCGTCGCGCCTTACCTGATGCCGCGCTACACCGCGGCCTTTGCTAAGAAGTATCCCGAAGCGAAGTTACGCATTGTTGAAGAAACCACGCCGGTGCTGGTCGAAAGCCTGCGTAACCTCTCCATCGATCTCGCCATTCTCGCGCTCCCGGTGCGTCACAAAGACCTCGAGCTGTTCCCCGTCCGCACCGAACCGCTCTTCGCCGTGCTGCCCAAAGATCATCCGCATGCAAGGGCCAAATCGCTCGCCATCCGCGAGCTTCGCGGCGAGTCGTTCGTGATGCTGCGCGACGGCCACTGCTTCCGCGACCTCAGCATCAACGCCTGCATCCACGCCCGCGTCCGGCCGCGGATTGTCTTCGAGAGCGGCCAGTTCCGCAGCCTCTTCGGCATGGTCGCTGCCGGAGTAGGCGTCTCGCTCGTCCCGGAAATGGCCATCGACCCCAGCGCCGGCTGCCGCTACGTCCGCATCAGCGACGCCCGCGCCACAAGAACCATCGTCGCCGCCGTCCTCCGCGGACGAAGCCTCAACCGCGTCCAGCAGGCCTTTCTGTCGGGAATAAAAAACTAGCGGCGATTCCTCTTCTCAACTCTTGCCGGACGACTCCGCCGGAGGCTTCAGTATCTTCGCCTTCTTCGCGGCGAGCTTTTTTATCGAAGGTTCGGCTGGCAGATTTTCGGGCATCGTACTACCGATACTCTCCATCGCCCGGCGAACCTTCTTACCGACCTCAAGATGAGTGTTAATCGCTTCCCGTTCCCCCTTGATGCGATCGATCCGGAGCTTCTCCTCGGTCTGCGTGATCCTGAACTCATTCGCTGCGAGTTCAGCCCGACCGATGCAATCGAGGAGATCCTCTTTGTCACTGATGCCCTTCCTCTGCTTGATCGCCTTCACGCCGATGCCGTTGTAGAGGCCGCGATAGCCAGCGTCCTGGAATATGCCGAAGTGCGCGGTCTGAACTCCGGCATCTTTGGCGGCTCCTCCGAGTTTGCGATTCGCGTCTTTCACTCGTGCCCGGAGGAGCAAACGACGTTCTTCCTCGGGAAGGCGATCCTGAGTCTCCTGTCGGTATGTCTGAATGGTGAAATACGTCTGCGCTGTGGCGATCTCGGGCTTCGACGGGTCACCGTTCATTGTGACGAGGTAGCAAGCATAGTGGCTGAGTTTCCAGTTGTCTCTTTGCCTCTTCGCCCCACTTCCGACTTCAACCATTTCGGGGAACGGAACAAAATGGTTCGCAATGAAGTTTCCAGACATCTCGCACGCTTGCATGGCGCGTTCGATCACTTCCTGAAAAGCGCGCCAATCCTTGTAGTCCAGGACCTCCATCATTTGCCTGGCATACCAAAACGGGCGGCCATTGCGGGCAACCTGTTGAATCTTCTCCAATTGATCCCGCACGTACGTCAGATGTTCATCCATCACGGCACGCTCCCAGCAAGGAAAGTCTAACCCGACAGGCCCTGTGTTTCATAGCATTTGTTTTCTTTTTCGCATATTTTAATTTCACGCTATACTGCATGCAGCGGGGTTAAACAATGGGAGCGAAAGAGAGTTTGCAGAAGCTTGCGGATCGCAAAGAGGCGGAAATCAAGGACCTAAGACTTCAGCTTGCACAGGCAGAAGCCTACCTCCAGGCCATTCAGGATTCAATCAAGGTCCTGCCCAAAGAGCCCTCTGAGCCAGGGGTAGAGCCAGAATTGCGCTCTGGCACGCTTCTCTCACAAGCAAGAGACATCCTCAAGGCTGAAGGGAAACCCATGCATGTGAACGAGATTCTGAAAAAAATGGGTAGGAACGTAGATAAAGGAAGCCGGATCTCTCTAAGCGGATCGATATCCGCCTATGCGCGAAAACAGATGATTTTCAAGAAGACAGGGCCCAACATTTTTGCATTGGTGGGTACGCCATCGCGGGTGGTAGCGGCGCAGGGCGATGGTGAGGAAGAAGACTTGCCCGAGAACTTCGGGAGCGTTCAGTAGGTTGCAGGTCCGACAGCCATTGCACTCTGCCACCGGCTAAAGGTCCATCCACAGCCGGAATGGCATTTTTCTGGTCAAACTTCGTAACCGATAAACAGAGCGATGTTTCGCCAGCTTCCTAAACCTCTCCACCATGACCTTCGTACCGTCAGCCTCTCCGATTCTTCTTGAACCCACCCCGCAAAACTCCTAGCCTTAAAGACAAGCAAAGCCCTGTCCGCCCGGCAGTCCGCCGGCCCGAACAGGGCTTTTCTCGTGCCGCAAAACCAGCCAGTCCCGGAAAGCAGGACGCAGGAGGGTAATACCTGACTTACAGTACCTAACCAACCCAGAAGAATGAAATACTTGCGGACCACCAGGGGGAGGGGGGTGGGGGTTGGGGGGGTAGGTCAACTCTGCAGGCTCTTCTCAATCCCCCGCTCAATTCGTGGATCGGGGCAAAGCCACATCACCGCCACCAATATATAGAGGCAGCAGGCGAGCCACGGACGCACAAACGCCAGCGGAATGGCGATGGCGTAGGCGACAACGCTGATGGTGCCCTTGCGGTCGCGCCCGATGGAATGGGCCAGCGGTGAGTCCCGGCCGTGATGGCGAACCAGGCTGAGGGTGAGGATGTAGTACGCCACGCCGGCGAAGAGAAGCACCACTCCATAAAGAGCGACCGGCTCCGGCGCGCGAAAATTCTCGCCCAGCCAGGCCGTGGCGAAGGGCGCGAGCGAGAGCCAGAAGAGCAGGTGCAGATTCGCCCAAAGGATTCCGCCATTAATGCTTTTTGTGGCCTGCAGCAGGTGATGGTGGTTGTTCCAGTAGATGCCGACGTAAATGAAGCTGAGCACATAGCTGAGAAAGACAGGGAGAACCGCTCGCAGGGCGGCGAAGCTGGTCTGCGTGGGCACCTTCATCTCCAGCACCATGATGGTGATGATGACGGCAAACACCCCGTCGCTGAAGGCTTCCATCCGCCCTTTGCTCATGCGGATGTAGCTTACATCTTCTTATATTGGTCGTCGCTCACGTGTTCCAGCCAGTCGACCGTCTTACCGTCGCGCCGTTCCTGGATCGCGATATGCGTCATGCCGGTCGTTGGAGTCGCGCCGTGCCAGTGCTTCTCGCCAGGCGCGAACCAGACCACGTCGCCAGGCCGAATCTCCTCGACGGGACCGCCTTCGCGCTGCGCCCATCCGCAGCCGCCGGTGACGACCAGCGTCTGGCCAAGCGGATGCGTGTGCCACGCAGTGCGCGCGCCAGGCTCGAAGGTGACGCTCGCGCCCTGCACGAGCGCAGGGTCGGGCGCCTGAAAAAGCGGATCGACGCGAACGGTGCCGGTGAACCAGTCAGCGGGTCCTTTCGTGGAGGGTTGCGAGCCGGCTCTCTGAATCTGCATAGGGTTCCTTTCTTTACCCCTGGGGATCGCGGGGCACGATTCTGATGGTAGCGGAGCGAGCTTGCCCGGCAATCATCGGCGTCAGATAAGGACTGCTGCGGTATTTGGCGCGGTAAGCCTCGTCGATACGGTCGTTGATGTTGCCATCGACCGGCTCGAAGGCCACTTCTTTGGTGGTGCCGGCAGCAGTGATGCGGCCGGCTTTCTGGCGCAACGCGGCCTGGTACCAGCGGGAATTCTTGCCCGTTGTAAGCGCGCACGTAAAGGCCGTCGTCAACGACCACCGACCAGATCCAGGTCAGAGTGCCGTAGGTTTTGCCATCGTCGCGGAACGGCGCGATGTGCAGGTCGTCGGTTGCAGCGATCCTGCGGAGTTCGTCTTTGGGCCATGCAGGCATGAATTATTCCTCGTTTCTTCAGGGCATGACGAGCCCGCCGTCCACCGAGATGGACTGACCGGTCACGTAGCTCGCGGCATCGCTCGAAAGCCACAGCACCACATCGGCGATCTCTTCGGGGCGGCCATAGCGGCCCATGGGCACGGCTTGCAGCATCGCATCGAGCGCATCGCCCTGGCCGCTCGCGACCATCTGGTCGGCCATCGGCGTCCAGATTAGTCCTGGACACACCGCGTTGATGCGGATTCCGCGCTTCGCATATTCAAGCGCCGCACTCCGGGTGAATCCAATGACCCCGTGCTTGGCGGCGTGATAAATGCCGCGCTCGGCGCCTCCCACACGTCCTCCGATCGAGGAGCAATTGATGATCGAGCCGCTGCCTTGTTTACGCATTTGCTGCAGTTCGAACTTCATGCAACTCCACACACCACGAAGATTGATGCCCATCACCCGGTCGTAATCTTCTCGCGTGGTATCGGCCGTCTCGGCGAGGAGATTCTGAACGCCGGCATTGTTGTAAGCAGCATCGAGGCGTCCGAACGTGGCGACAGTTTGCTCAACCATGGCTTCTACCTGCGCGTCGTCGGAAACGTCGCAACGAATGGCCAGTGCCTTATGACCTTGACTGGCAAGCTCCGCGGCCGCGGTTTGCACGGATTTCTCGTGCCAGTCCGCCAGCACCACGGACGCGCCCGATGCGGCAAAAGCCTTTGCCGTCGCAAGGCCCAGTCCGGAACCGGCGCCGGTTATGAGGGCCACTTTGTTTTCAAAAGACAGGTTCATGAGAGTCCTCATTTTCGAAATCGCGCGCTCAGCGGTTAGTCATTTGTTCAAGAGCCGCGGGATAACGGTCGCCGTAGACGGGGATCTTCGCGGTGGCGGCGTCGAGTTCGCGGAGATCGTCGGGGGCCAGTTCGACATCCACAGCCCCGATATTTTCTTCAAGACGCTCCAGTCGCGCAGTGCCGGGAATGGGAACGATCCAGGGCTTCTGTGCCAGCAGCCAGGCGAGCGCGATCTGAGCCGAGGTGGCATGCTTCTTTGCGGCAAAGGCAGCGATCAGATCCACCAGGGCGCGATTGGCTTTGCGTGCTTCAGGCGAGAAGCGCGGGAAACTGCCGCGATTGTCTTCCGGATCAAACCTGGTGTTTTCAGTGATCGAGCCGGTCAGAAACCCTTTCCCCAGCGGACTGAACGGAACCAGGCCGATGCCAAGTTCTTCCAGCGTGGGAATGATTTCTTCTTCCGGGCGCTTCCACCAGAGCGAGTATTCGCTTTGCAGCGCGGTGACCGGCTGAACAGCGTGTGCGCGCCGGATGGTTTCAGCGCCTGCTTCCGACAAGCCAAAGTGCCTGACCTTGCCTTGGTGGATCAAATCCCTGACCGTGCCCGCGACGTCTTCGATGGGCACGTTGGGATCGACGCGATGCTGATAGAGCAGATCGATGGTGTCGATCCTGAGCCTTCTCAGCGAACCCTCGACGCTTTCTCTGATGTACTCCGGGCGGCTGTTTAAACCAACGGGATGCGGGTCTTCCTGGGAGTCGATCTGGAACCCGAATTTGGTCGCAATCACCACCCGCTCACGCACCGGAGCAAGAGCCTCGCCAACCAGCTCTTCATTCACGAACGGGCCGTAGACTTCAGCGGTATCGAAGAACGTGATGCCGCGCTCGACCGCTCCCCGGATGAGCGCAATCATCTCCTGCTTTGTCCCTGCAACGGCTCCGTGGCCGGGGCTCAACCTCATGCAGCCGAGGCCCATGGCTGAGACTTCAAGATTTCCCAGTTTTCGAGTCTTCATTGCATCCCTCTCGTTAATGCTGATCTGCGGCGTTCAGAAATTTCGATACGGTTGTCGATCAGTAGTGCTGCCAGGTGGCCGACCAGTGCTCGTTGGAATCGGCCGAACGAAGAATGAGGCGACCATCGTCGGTGAGTGTGTAGACGCGCGGCAGGTCTTTGCCGACCAGCAGGTCGCGGGTAATCGAACCCTCGACATGATGAGTTATGGTGTGCGTCGCTTCATCGACCTCGTAGCTGCCGAAGGAAGCTTCATATCCATCCCTGACATATTGATTGGAGGGAATCCCGGCGGATGCGGGGTACATGAGCTGTACCGACATGTGGCCATCGCGCGTGTAAATCAGCATTCCCTTCGGTTGCGGAATGGGAAGCGGTTTACCGTCTGATCCCGGTGTTTCGATACGCACCAGATGCCACGCTCCAATCAGCCTTTCCCGATCGGAGTCATGGCCGGTTTGTTTCAACGAAGATTGAGCACGCGTAAAACCGGCGACTGCGAGAACAGCCGCCAGCACGCTACAAAGCAGAAGCTTCATCCTGGATTTCCCGCTCAGCGGCCCACCAGCTGCGCGTGGAACGGCGAGTAACGGGCGCCTTCCAGTTTGACCTTCGACGAAGCGCCCTCAAGAGCGCGGACATCGTCCGGGGTCAGTTCCACTTGTACTGCTCCGAGATTCTCTTCGAGGCGAGCAAGCTTCGTCGTGCCTGGGATCGAAACGATCCACGGCTTCTTGGCAAGGAGCCACGCGAGTGCGATCTGGGCCGGCGTTGCCTTCTTCTGTTTTGCGAAGGCGGCGATCACGTCTACCAAAGCCTGGTTGGTTTTGCGGTTCTCAGGGGTGAAGCGCGGAACCGTATTGCGGAAGTCGGTGCTGTCGAACTGGGTGTCGGCATCGATTTTGCCGGTGAGGAAGCCTTTGCCCAGTGGGCTGAAGGGGACAAAGCCGATGCCAAGCTCTTCAAGCGTGGGCATGACGGTCTGTTCGGGCTCTCGCCAAAACAACGAGTATTCGCTCTGCAGCGCTGTAACCGGCTGCACGGCGTGGGCGCGGCGGATGGTCGGAGCAGCTGCTTCAGAGAGGCCGAAGTGTTTCACCTTGCCTTCCTGAATCAGTTGCTTCACCGTGCCGGCAACATCCTCGATGGGCACGTTCAGGTCGACCCGATGCTGGTAGTAGAGATCGATGGAGTCAACTTTGAGGCGTTTGAGCGAGCCCTCACAAGCCTGCTTGATGTGCTCGGGCCGGCTGTTGAGAGCGTTCCACTTGCCTCCGTCGGCGGGATTGGCTTCCCAGCCGAATTTGGTGGCGATGACCACCTTGCCGCGGAAGGGAGCGAGCGCTTCACCGACCAGTTCCTCATTGACGAGCGGACCGTAGACTTCGGCGGTATCGAAGAACGTCACGCCGCGATCGACGGCAGCGTGGAGCAGGGAAATCATCTCCTTCTTGTCTTTGGCAGGCCCATACCCAAAGCTCATTCCCATGCAGCCGAATCCGATGGCCGAAACTTCGAGGTTGCTTTTTCCGAGTTTGCGTTTCTGCATTGCGATTCCTTCCTCTCACTTCGGATGTTACGGAGGAAGGGCTGGTCGGCGCTTTCCCGATCCTGCCAATTCTTTGCCCGATCCTGCCTGGAACTCAGATTTTGTGCACAGGGAACCGACTGCAGCAGTAGCCTGAAGCAGGAAGGGAGTGAACCGTGGCGAGAGGGTCGGAGAAACGCGGCGAAGTGAAGGCGGGCGTAACGGAGATGCGGAAGGAGTTCGCGCGGAAGATTGTCGCGCATGCGCCGGCAGCGGGCGAGCATCCGACCTCGGTTCCCGGCCTGGTGCTTTACCGGCGCACGACTCCGACGGCATGCTATCGGGCGACCTATGAGCCCAGCCTGAGCGTGTTCGCGCAGGGGCGGAAGCGCATCAACCTGGGTGGAACCGAGTATCTGTGCGACGGATCGTCGTTCCTGTTGTCGTCGATCGATGTGCCGGTAGAGAGCCAGATTATCGAAGCCTCGGAGGAGGTGCCGATGCTGTCGATGTTTCTGCGCCTGGATATGCCAACGGTACGGGAGGTGCTGGGCCGCGAGGATTTGCCGGAGCCGGAACCATCGGTCGAGCGCCGCGGGCTGGCGGTGGGGAAGACGACAGTGGGGCTGCTGGATGCATGCATGCGGCTGATCGACCTGCTGGAGACGCCGGAGGATATTCCGTTTCTGAGTCACCTGATCCAGCGTGAGATTGTGTACCGGATCCTGCGAACGCCGCAGGGCGAGCGGTTGCGGGCGATCGCGACGACCGGCGATCTGAGCCATAGGACGGCGCGGGCGATTGCATGGCTGCGTGCGAACTATGCCAAGCCCCTGCACATGGAGGAACTCGCTGAAGTGGCGCGGATGGGGGTCTCGACGCTGCATCATCAGTTCCGGGCGCTCACGGCGATGAGCCCGCTGCAGTTCCAGAAGCAACTCCGCCTGCAGACAGCGCGGCAGCGCATGCTGATGGATGGGATGGATGCGTCAAGCGTGGCGTTCGAGGTCGGCTACGAGAGCGTGAGCCAGTTCAGCCGCGAGTACAGCCGGCTGTTTGGGCAGCCGCCCATGCGGGATATCAAGGCGCTGCGTGATGGGCGAGCGATGGCGGTGAGCGCGGCGTAAGTGGCGGATAGAATCGAAACTGCGATGCCGAGTTCCCGCGCTGATATTGAAATGAAGGCCGTCGACCGCTCCCTGCGGAGAGCGGGGATCGCGCCCGTGCGACGCTCGCCGCGAGCAAGCCGTAAGGAACAGCCGGAAAACGGGGCGAAGGTGGAGAGTCGCGCTGAGATTCGTCCCCAGGCGCAAAAGCGCGTGGCGAAGTCGCGGGTGGAGATTGTCCGCGTGGCGCAGTGGAGCGCCTGGCCGTGGCTGGTGCACGGATTCAGTACGCGCACCGGCGGCGTGACGACGGCTTACAGGCCTGGACAAAGGGCGGCCGAGCTGAATCTGGGATTCACAGCTTCCGACGCGCGCGAGAACGTCGAGGAGAATCGGCGGCGATTTCTGGAAGCCCTGGGCGCGCCGAAGATGAAGCTGGTGACGCTGAAGCAAATTCATTCATCCAGTGTGCTGCGCGTGGGGGCCGAGGATCTGAGCGAGCCCGGTCGTTTCGGACCGCGGGGCGCGGAGCCCCTCTGCAAAGGCGACGGGATGATGACGGCGGAGAAGGGAATTCTGCTGGCCATCCAGACGGCGGATTGCATTCCGGTGCTGGTGGCGGATGTGAAGAAGAAGGTGGTGGCGGCGTTCCACGCGGGATGGCGGGGAACGGTGCGGCGGATTGCAGAGAACGGCGTGGGAAAGATGCGCGCGGCGTTCGGCTGTCGGCCGGAGGATTTGGTGGCCGCGATTGGGCCGGGGATTGGGGCGTGTTGCTACGCAGTAGGCGAAGAGGTACGTGCCGACTTCGTTTCGCAGTTCCCCTACGCGGAAGAGCTGTTTCACGAGGTGTCGGATTCCGATCCGGTGCGGAAGAAATATCCGATGCTGTTTTTGACTGCCCGCGCGCCAGGGCACAGCGATCTGGGGCCCCGAGCTGCATCTGGATCTGATGGAGGCCAATCGGCGGCAGTCGATGGATGCGGGGCTGCGGGCTGGAGTCGATTGCGGCGGTCGGCGACTGCACGCAGTGCCAGAACAACCGCTACTTCTCCTACCGCGCGGAGCACGGGTTAACAGGGCGGCTGCTGTCTGTGATCGGCGTGCGCCGTCGCGTTACTGAATCGTGACTCCTGGCGCGTGGCGGATGCTGAGCACCGGCGATTTAGCCTGAGCGATAATGTTGTACACGGTATCGTCGCCGCGAATAGGCCAGAATGAGGCGTCGCGGTTGACGCCCAGAACGATCAGGTCGGCATTGATCTCGGCGGAGACGCTGAGCACCTCATCGACGACGTCGCCAATCTCAACCTGCACGGTGACCCTGGTCCACAGCGGAGCTTCTTCCGGGACCAGGCGGCTCATTTCCGATTTTGTCCACTCGACAACCCGATCGGAGTCGGGCTGGTTTTGGATATTGCGCGAGAGCACGTGAAGCAGAGTGATGTCCGCACGATAGAACTGCGCCATTTCAATGGCCATGCGGGCGCTGTCTTCGTAGCCGGCGCACAGCGAGACGGGGTGCACGATTTTGCGGGGCGCGCCGAAGGAAGACGCTTCGTGGGCGTGCGGGCCGATGGTGCAGACAGGGATCTCGGCGGAGCGCAGGATTTCGTGGGCGACGGAGCCGAGGAGAAACTTTTTCAGGTGACGGCGGCCATGGGTTCCGGCAATGAGGCGCCCGGCAGAGACTTCGGCGGCAATGGCGATGAGACGCTCGCGGGGGTTGCCTTCGGTCACGATGACATCGCAGGGGATGCCGGAAGCATGGGCCTGAGCGGCGACGCGATTCAGGGTTTGTTCCGCTTCCTGCTTCATTTCGGCAACATCGAGGTAGGGGATGGCGCTGGCGTCCAGCGGAACGGCCTGCCCTGGGGGGATGATGTGCACCAATGTGAGCGAGCTGCCGCAGGCGCGCGCCTGCGCGACGGCGTGGGGAATGAGGTAGTCGGTATCGGAAAGGTCGGTTGCGACCAGGATCTTGTCGGGAACCACGAAAGCGCGGGTTTTAGAGACGGTTTCGTCGAGGGTTTTCATTGGGAAAACCTCCCTGCTGGAGAGTCTCCCGCCACCTTATCTATGTGGCTGTGACTGCGGCCACAAGCGGATGTGATGGCGGTCACGCGTGGAATAAGGGGCTGTGGTGCTTAATGGCTGAAGCCGAAAGGAACGTGAAAATTCCCGCTCGGTGATGGGAATCACATACAAGCGTTTTTCCCCGGAGATACGGTCTGTCTGCAATACCCCAGGTTTCCGAATAGCGGACAGGAGCACCACGCATGGAACGAGCAGAATCGGTACTGGAGATATGTCGGGAGCGCGGCGTCTCGCGCCGGCGATTTATGCAGTTTTGCGGCACGATGGCCGCGACTCTTGCGCTGCCTAAAGGCTACACGCAAACCATCGCGACGGCGCTCGGGCAAAAGCGCAAACCCACCATGGTTTGGCTGGAGTTCCAGGACTGCGCCGGAAATACAGAAGCGCTCCTGCGGTCGACCCACCCGACGGTTGAAGAGATTGTTCTCGAGACGCTTTCTCTGGAGTACCACGAGACCATCATGGCCGGTTACGGCAAGCATGCGGAAGCAGCGCTGCGGCGGGTGGTCGACGAGGAAAAAGGCAAGTATCTGGTGGTGGTAGAGGGGTCGATTCCCGCGGGCGACGATGGCGTCTACTGCACGATTGGCGGGAGAACCGCGCTCGACATCGCGCGCGAAGTTTGCAGCGGAGCGGCGGCGAGTATCGCCATCGGATCGTGCGCGTGGGACGGCGGTTTGCCGAGAGCGAATCCGAACCCAACGGGCGCGATGGGACTCGAGGAAGCGGTTCCGGGAATTAAGGTCGTCAATCTGCCCGGATGCCCGCACAATCCGACCAATACGGCAGCGGTTTTGGTGCATTACCTCACCTTCGGCGAAATGCCTGCGATGGATGGCTACAACCGGCCGCTGTTTGCGTATGGGCAGCTGATCCACGACCAGTGCGAGCGGCGCGCCCACTACGATGCCGGGCGTTATGTGCAGGCGTGGGGCGACGAGGGGCATCGCAAGGGCTGGTGCCTGTTCAAGATGGGCTGCAAAGGCCCGGAAGCCAACTACAACTGCCCGACGGTGCGCTACAACGATGGGACAAGCTGGCCGGTGAAGGCCGGTCACGGCTGCATCGCCTGCGCTTCGTCGCGGTTCTGGGATACGAAGTCGCCGTTTTACGAGCGGCTGCCGCGCCCTGCCGGGTTTGGCGTGGATGTGACGGCTGCCGAGATTGGCTGGACCGTGGTTGCCGGGGTTGCGGCGGCCACAGCAGCGCACGCGGTAGGACACGTGGTGAGGGATCACTTCCATCCCAATGGCGACGGCGCCGTCAAAGATGAAGCAGCGGAAAAAACGACGACGGAGGTGAACTGAGATGGCACGCGTCGTCATTGATCCGGTAACCCGCATCGAAGGCCACCTTCGCATTGAGACGGAGGTCAGCGGAGGCCGCGTCACCGACGCCTGGAGCTCCGGCACCATGTTCCGCGGCATTGAGCTGATCCTGCGCGGGCGCGATCCGCGCGAGGCGTGGATCTGGGCGCAGCGGATCTGCGGAGTCTGCACCACAGTACACGCGCTCGCGTCGGTCCGCGCCGTCGAGAACGCGCTGGGCATTGAAATTCCCGACAACGCACGCCTGGTGCGGAACATCATCGCGGGCGCGCAGAACGTCCAGGATCACGTCATTCACTTCTACCACCTTCATGCGCTCGACTGGGTCGATGTGACCCTGGCCTTGAAGGCCGATCCGGCGAAGACTTCGCAGTTAGCGCAGTCGATTTCGGAATGGCCTAAGTCGAGCACGACCTACTTTAAGGGAGTCCAGGACCGCGTCAAGGCGTTGGTCGCCAGCCGGCAGTTGAGCCTCTTTAGCAGCGGTGACTGGGGACACCCTGCTTACCAACTGCCGCCGGAAGCGAACCTGCTTGCTGTCGCGCATTACATCGAAGCGCTTGATATGCAGCGGGATTTTATTCGCGTCCACGCGGTCCTGGGCGGTAAAAATCCACACCTGCAGACGTATCTGGTGGGTGGGATGACGACCGCAATCGATGGCAACGAGCCGGAAGCGGTGATCAATCCGGAGCGCATTACGCTCTTGACGGAGCTTGCGGCTCGCGCCAAAACTTTTGTCCAGCAGGTCTACGTTCCCGACGTCCTCGCTGTCGCCTCGTTCTATAAGGAGTGGTTCGGCTACGGGGAAGGCCTCGGCAACTTCATGGCCTACGGGGACTTTCCGTCAGGCAGTATCAATGACCCAGCGGGCTTCTTCTTCCCGCGCGGTGTGTTGTATGGCCGTGATCTTTCCAAAGTGCACCCGGTCGATCCCGGCAAGGTCGCCGAGTATGTGACCCACTCCTGGTACGACTACTCGGTGGGCGATCAGGCAAGCCGGCATCCGGCGGAAGGCGAGACGAATCCGCGCTATTCCGGACCGCAGCCGCCGTTCCTGGTCCTGGACACGAACGCGAAGTACTCGTGGCTGAAGTCGCCGCGCTACGACGACAAGCCAATGGAAGTGGGCCCGCTGGCGCGCACGCTGATCGCGTACGCGTCGGGGGACCAGCAGGTGCAGAAAGCAGTGGGCGCGGTGCTGGCGAAGTTCAACGCGCCACCGACCGCGCTGTATTCGACGCTGGGACGCATTGCGGCTCGGGCGATCGAGGCGGACATCATGGTCCAGAAGCTGCCCGAATGGATCGCGCAGCTGGACGACAACATGGCGCACGGCGACGTGCGCATCCACAACGGCGACAAGTGGGATCCCGAGACCTGGCCAAAATCGTGCGCTGGCTTTGGCCTCGAAGAGGCGCCGCGCGGATCGCTGGGCCACTGGGTCGAAATCGAGAACAAGAAGATCGTCAACTACCAGGCCATCGTTCCTTCTACCTGGAACGCGGGACCGCGCGATGCACACGGACAGCGAGGCGCCTATGAAGCCGCGCTGATCAACACCCCCATCGCCGATCCGGAGCGGCCGCTGGAAGTCCTTCGCACCGTTCACTCCTTTGACCCGTGCCTGGCCTGCGCCGTGCACGTGGTCGACGCGAAGGGCCGCAGCTACGGCCGCGACTTCGTGACCGCCCCGGAACCGGAGGGATCCACGTCGCTTCCTCCAGTTCCAGCGGCTCGGGAGCTGGCGGCGGCAATCGGAGGCCGGTGATGGCCACCCTCGTTCGTCCCGCCCCTGCGGAGAACCACGTTGCCGCCGGCGAAGAGCATCTGGTCCCCGTATATGTGTGGGAGCTGCCCGTTCGCCTGGCCCATTGGGGTATCGTGGCGGCGGTGACCGTGCTGACCTGGACCGGCCTCTACATGAATCACCCCTTCCTCATCTTCCCGGGCCCACGCCAGTGGACGATGGGGACGGTGCGCTTCATCCACGAACTCGCCGGCTTTGAGCTCATCGGTGCCGTGATCGTGCGCTTTTACTGGTTTTTCTCCGGGAATCACTGGGCGCGCTGGCGGCAGTTTCTGCCCCTTACCCAACGCCAGTGGAAGAGCCTGAAGGCCATGTTCCGGTACTACACCTTCCAGCAGCGCAAGCCCTTCGAGCAAATTGGCCACAACACCCTGGCCGGACTGACCTACATCGTCGTTTACTTTCTCATCGCCTGCGAATGCCTCAGCGGCCTGGTGCTGTTCGCCACAGTGGAAGGCTCACCAACGTTGCGCTTCTTTGTGGGCTGGATTCCGCGCATCATCGATATCCAGTGGATTCGTTTCATTCATTTCTTCTTCCTGTTCTTTCTGATGGCGTTTTTTATTCACCACGTGTACAGCGCAGTGCTGGTGGCCATGACGGAGCGCAACGGGGAGATGGAAAGTATCTTCAGCGGTTACAAATTTGTGGACGACCAGACCATCGACGAGGAAATGAAGATCGACAGCGTGGAGCCTCGGGAACTCTTCAGCAAACGCAAGATCCATCGCACCCGGGACTGGGATCGATGACCCGTTCACGCATCGCCGTTCTCGGTCTGGGCAACCTCATGCGCACCGATGATGCAGTGGGCATGCTGGCGCTGCAACGCCTGCGCGCCGATCGACGTTTCCCGCAGTCGGTTTCGCTGATCGAGGGCGGAACGTTGGGACTGGACCTGCTGTATCCGCTGGAAGACATCACCCATCTTCTGGCTCTGGATGCTGTCGACGCCGGGGCACGCCCGGGGACGCTGCTGCGTTACAACGGGGATGAGATCGACCTTCTGCCGATTGCGAAGAGTGTGCATCTGCTCGGCTTCTCCGATCTGATTGGAGCCCTGCGCCTGACCGAGAGCGCGCCCCGCGAAATTGTCGTGCTCGGGGTGCAGCCGGAGAAGATCGACTGGGGAACGGAGCTGACCCCGACGGTCGAGGCGGCCCTGGCGACACTGGTAGAGAACGCGATCGGGCAAGTAATGCGGTGGGCGCGCGAGATCGCGGACGAGCCGCTGCTGCCGCTGGAGGGCGAGATTCCGCAGATGGCCGCTGCAGCCGAAGAAGCCTGGTACTGGTAGCGGCGGGTCGGCCTGCGATTCTCTCGGCGAATCGCTGCTATGGCGAGCAGTCCCCGGTCAACCTGATTTAGTGAAACAATCCAGGATGGAACGCACGTCTCTCCGGAGAGGCTGCCGGTGCACGAAGTGGGCATCGCCAATTCGATCCTCGAGGCCGGCCACGCTACGACCGATCAGCGTCCGGGAGCGAAGCTGGTCGGCATCGGAGTGAGGATCGGGGTGTTATCCGGCGTTGACGTCGACGCGCTGCGCTTTGCCTTTGAGTGCCTCACCGCGGAAACCGAGGACGAGCATGTGGTTTTTACCACCGAACAGTGCCCGCGGGTGAATCGCTGCGAAGAGTGTGGACATGAGTTCGAGTCGCTGGTGGCCTCGCCGTTCACCGATGCGCCTTGCCCGCGCTGCCGCAGCATGCACACCAGCTTCGTCAGCGGGGATCAGTTGGACATCGCATTCGTCGAAGTGGAGGAACCGTGACTGTCGTTCGCGTTGAGCAAAAAGTCCTGAATGAGAACCAGCGCATCGCTCTCGAACTACGGCAGCGCTTCGCGGAGCACCAGATCCTGTGCCTGAACTTTGTCAGCTCGCCAGGATCGGGCAAGACCACGCTGCTCGAAGGCACGCTGGCCGCGTTTCAGCCGGGCGAAAGGGTCGCGGTTCTGACCGGCGATCTGCAGACCGAGAACGACGCGCGGCGGCTGGCACGCTACGGCTTTCCGGTCCAGCAAATCGTTACCGGTGGAGTGTGCCACCTCGACGGGAAGATGATCGAGCGGGCGCTCGCAGCCTGGCCGCTGGAGTCAATGGACGTGCTGCTGATCGAAAACGTCGGCAACCTGGTGTGTCCATCGAGCTACGACCTCGGAGAAGAGGCGAAGATCGTGCTCCTGAGCGTGACCGAAGGCGAGGACAAGCCGCTGAAGTATCCATCGATGTTCCTCAAGTCCTCTCTGCTGATCCTGACCAAGGTCGATTTGCTTCCGTATGTGCCCTTCGACATCGAAGCAGCAAAGGCGAACGCGCGGCAGGTGAATCCGGAGATTGAGATTCTGGAAGTCTCCTGCTCAACCGGCAAAGGGATGGATGCGTGGCGGGCGTGGCTGGAGCGGCGGCGAAACGCCAAACGAGGACCTGCAGCACAGCAAGCCGCTCCCGCCTCGAGACTCTGAGCTCCGGCCAGGGCCTCGGTGAATCTGCGGAAATCGTATCGACGCCCAGCACAATTCTCGTCCCGACCGAACCAACGTAACGTAGCCCCTGCGATGCACTGCGCAGGCACTTCTCGTACATTTCGACGTCGTCCGCAGCCTGCGGTGACGCATTCACAGGACTTACCGGCGCCGGGGCGAGATGCCGGCCCACAAGCGTGCAGATGCACCAGTTCCGTTGCCAACGGAAACCCTGGTGATGCGTGTCACTGCGCCGTAAGTAATGTCCTTCTGTGATTTACATCACTGAGCCGGTCTCCGCCGCCCCGATATTCTCCACGAGAACAGAAGCTGTAATTTCAGTGAGCCAGGGCTTGTTCGGTTGCATAAAGACCCCCGCTCGCTGGTGCGAGGTGAATACGCATGCGTCGATTTCCAACCAGCATCGCGTGTCTTCTGCTGCTGATCGGGTTCGCAGGAACCAGGTTGGCGCTGGCTGCCGGAACAGGGCAGCAGGCGGCAACTTCCCAACCCAGGGCGGCGGCAGATTCGACCGACTTCGTCGGTCAGGAGACCTGCGCCACATGTCACGCCGATGTGGTCAAAAAGTTTACCGACACGAACAATCCTCATACCCGTCTCGCCCTGGAACATGCCGGCAAGGGCGTCACCTGCGAAAGCTGCCACGGACCTGGTAAGGCCCACGTTGAAGGCGGTGGCGACGTAACGAAGATTCGCCGCTTCACTCAGCTGAGCACGAAGCAGATCGACGACACCTGCCTTGGTTGCCACGCCGGCGCGCACCCCAATTTCGATCGCTCGCCGCACGCGAAGGCGAACGTGAGCTGCCTCGGCTGCCACAGCGTCCACGACTCCGAGACACCGGAGCATCTGCTGAAGGCCGAACAGCCCAAGCTCTGCTTCCAGTGCCACAGCGACCAGAAGGCGGCGTTCGATATGCCGTTCCATCACCCGGTGAACGAGGGCGCGGTCAAGTGCAGCGACTGCCACGACCCACACGGGACATTTGGAAACAGCAACCTGAGGTCGACGGCGGACCAGAACATGATCTGCACCAAGTGCCACGCGGAGACGCGCGGACCGTTCGTCTACGAGCACGCCGCGGTGAAGGCGGAAGGCTGCACAGGCTGCCACACGCCGCACGGCTCGCAGAACGCAAGGTTGCTGAATATGCCGTCGATCAACACCATGTGCAACCAGTGCCACAGCCCAGTCGCCTCCCACACGGTTATCGGAATGGGTCAGGGATCGGCGGAGCTGGCGCCCTGCACGAGCTGCCACACGTACATTCACGGCTCCAACATCAACCAGGCGTTTTTGAGATAGGTGCACGATCTGGGCCGCGTCCTCCAGCTGTATCCGAAGACGCGGTCCGGCAAGACTCGAAGCGACGTTTTTCAAGTGAGGCTTCTTATGAAGAAGATTTGCTGGCTTTCCTGGCTTCCTGATCCCGCAAAGGGGCGGCGCACCGCCGGCGGTGTGGGAGCCGCCATTCTGCTCGCGGTCGCGAGCGTCGCGATCGCGCAGACTCCAGCGCCCGACGTACAGTCCCCGACCGCTCCAAAGGGATATACCGTCCACGAGACGGTCAATCTGGGCGGACGCATCTCCTCGGTCAGCGGCAGCGGCGCCATGTACGACACCATGGTGAACGAGCAGTCCGGACCTCGCGTGCTCGGCGAAACTTTCCAGATGCACGCGCTGCCCGGCGCCAGGAACACGCTGTTCGACAGCCTGACGGCTGTGGGCAGCGGATTTGGCGGCGATCCTTACAGCTTCGCAAAGATGGATTTCTACAAGGGCAAGCTCTACCAGTTCTCGGGGCTGTTCCGTCGTGACCGCCAGTATTTCGATTACGACCTGCTGGGGAATCCGAATATTCCATCCGGCCAGTCCACTCCGGTCACCGGAGGAGCTGCGCTGCCCTGGGCCCAGGTCAACGATTCGCCGTTCCTGAACAACTCAGTACGGCGAATGACGGACACCAACCTCACCCTGTTTCCGCTCTCGATCGTGAGCTTCCGGGCCGGCTATTCGCAGGACATCTTCGCGGGTCCCAGCCTCACGCCCAGCGGTTTCTGGGAAATCACCTCGCCTTTCGTCCTCGTTTACGACACGCTTCTCCAGGAAATGCAGCGCAACAGTACCGACGATTTCTTTGGCGCGGTGGACTGGAAGCCGGTGCCGCTGACCAAGCTCAGTTTTGAGGAACAGGTTGATCACTACAAGGCCGATTCGTATTTCATTCTGGATCCGGCCCTCCTGAACGTGCAGGAATCGGACGGAACCAAAGCCGCTTTGGCGGCCAGCTACGACAGCCTGTCGGCGCCGACGGTTTCCTGCAACGCCAACAGCGTGGGTACGACGCCCCCACTCTCGGCTCCCAACACGCCGGGCGGTCTGCCCGTCGTCAATCCGGCGTGCTCCGTCGTGACCGGGTACCAGCGCTATCAGCCGACCCGCATCCTTTATCCCACAGAGATTTTCCGCCTGCAGAGCTCGAGCATCCGGAACGTCTCGATGAACGGCGATGTTCGCTATACCAGCGCGAATATGAACCTGCCCAACTACTACGAGAACCTCCAGGGTCTGCTGGGCGCAGGAGCGTCGGGCGCGGCGCGGGAACTGATCTACACCAACAGCGCCACCGCGAAACGCGAGGTTATGGCGGCCGACTACGGCATCGAATGGACGGCCACCGAGAAGCTCAGCGTCTCCGACCAGGTCACCTTCTCTAATGTCCAGCAACCCGGCAGTGCGATCACCACCAGTGCAATCGGATTGATGACGCCCGCGACCGCCGGCAATGAAACCATCGCCTACACGGGAAAACTCACTTCCGTAACCCCCGGGTTTGTTCCCGGCAACCCTTCTCCGGTGGGCACGCCCAACTATGGATTCTTCGGCCAGAGAATGATTACCAACGACGTGACCGCCTCCTGGAACGGCTGGTCCCGCGCCACCCTTTCACTCACCTACCGTCATCGCAATCACATCATTGCTGAGGGAGAATCACCGACCATCGCGCACAATACCCCTCTCACTGCGGGCGCAACCCAGGGTGGCACGGTCACGATCAACCAGGATGGTGGAATTCTCAACCTCGCCGTCCGTCCGACCAGCAAGTGGGACATCAACGGATCGGCCGAGCTGTCCTATTCCGATAACGTTTTCACACCGATGGGGCCGAGGCAGCTCCAGCACTACCGGGCGCATACGCTGTACCGGGCGAAGTCGTGGGCGACTGTTTCCGGCGCCTACAACGACATGGAACTGCACAACAACACGAACAACATGGGCGCCGCGCCTCTCGACGGACCCCTCGATCATGTGGCGCACAGCCGGATCGCCAGCGTAGGTGCGCAGGTTGATCCCAACGAGCGCTACGGCTTCGATCTGAACTACTCCTTCAGCGATATCTACATGGCCGACAACATCTGCTACGACGGCGCTGCCAGCGCCGCCTATCCGGGTGCAGCCACGGCCAGCGGTACGGCCTGCCCGGGCGCAACCGTCCGCGGCACCACCTACTATGAGTTCGGTCCGGTGAAGGACTTCGTGGACGCTCCGACAAACTACGCTTCAGCTGCGCTCCGGATTGCTCCCACCAACACCGTCAAATTGAATGTCGGTTATCGCATCAATGACGTGGACGGCAGCCGTTTCTACAACGATCCCCGTGACGTCGCCGGCGCACTGGTTTCCACATGGCAGTCCGGGTTCGCGGGTGTCGCCTGGACGGTCCATCCAGGATGGATCTGGAACGTGCAATACCAGCGCTACGACTACGACGAGGGCGGGGCTTCCGGAGCTCCGTACTGCTCCACCGGCAATCCCACACCCGCAGCTCCGGCGGCGGTAGTGGGCTGCGCCTCTTCCGCGTTGGGGGGAGCGCAAACCGGTTTAACTCTGCCGACCTCCGGAGAAACCGCGTCGCGGACCTTCCAGGCCAACAATGTGACTCTCGGATTCCATTACGAATTCTGAGTGCATGCGGTGAACCGATGGCCGGGATTCGTTCCCGGCCGTCGCACGTAAGGAGTCAGCTGTGAAACGGAACTTTACGATTGCCACTCTGAGTCTGCTGAGTCTTTCCCTGGCTGTTCCCGCCGTCGCGCAACAGGCAGGCGAAGCGACCTACAAAGCGAAATGTGCCCTGTGCCATGGCGCCGACGGCACCGGCAACACGCCGGTAGGCAAGAGCATGAAGCTGCGCTCGCTCAAGTCTCCCGAAGACGTGAAGGCGAGCGACGCCGACCTCTTCAAAGACACAAAAAGCGGTGTGGGCAAGATGCAGGGCTACGCGGGCAAGCTGACCGACGGTCAGATTCAGGACGTCGTCACTTATATCCGCACTCTGCAGAAGTAGTCACGATTCGAAAGAGAGCGGGGCCGTGTTCCAAAATCGGATCCGGATCCCGCCCCGCAATGCCGGGCCTGAGCGATCAGGTGCGGAGATTCCACCGGGAGATCCCAGCCACTCCCCTCGGAATCGGAAATGAAGATGCATGGGGACCAACGCGGGGAAAGTGCCTGCGGAACGTTGTTCTGGTGTTGTCCGGGCCCGCAATTCTTCGATCGGCAGCGGCACCGCATTGCTTTTTCTCCTGTTCACCCTCCTCGCTCCAAAAATATTTGCCCAACAGCCTTCTGACTGCCTGCTCTGCCACGGCCCCACAACCGGCCTGAAGAACTCCCAGGGCAAGGACATCACCGTCGCCCCCGGGCACATGAAGGGTCCGCACGCGACCTTGGGCTGCGTCGACTGCCACGCGGGCGCTTCCGCACAGACGCACAGCGCGAAGACCGCTTCAGCCTCCTGCATCACATGCCACGCCGACGCCGCCAAAGTGATGGCATCAGGCGCACACACGGCACTCGGCAATCCCAACGACCCCGCCACCTGCATCACCTGCCACGGAACAGGCAATGTAACCAAAACTGTCGCCGGTCCGCAGTTCTGCGCCACCTGCCACGCCACCGAGGTCGAGCAGTATCGCGCCAGCGTTCACGGACGCGCGCGGGCCAGCGGCAATGCCGACGTCCCCACTTGTCAGAGCTGCCACGGCTCGGCCCATGCAGCGCTGCCTTCCACCGATCCGGCGTCGCCGGTCAGCAAGCAGCACCTGCCGGATACCTGCGGCACGTGCCACTCCAACCCACAACTCGCTGCAAAGTATATGTTCACCGAGGTGCGTCCCGTCGAAGCCTACCGCCAGGGTGTGCACGGACGCGCTTTGCTGCACGGCAATAACAACGCCGCTTCCTGTAACGACTGCCACGGCACGCACGACATCCTGTCCGTCTCCGATCCGCACTCAAAGATCTGGAAGCAGAACGTCGCCTCCACCTGCGGCCAGTGCCACGCCGCCATCTTCCAGACCTATACGCAGAGCATTCACGGCCAGGCGGTGGCGAAGGGCGTTCTCCAGGCTGCCACCTGCACCGATTGCCACAGCGAGCATCGCATCCTCGCGCCCGGCGATCCCGGCTCGCCGGTGTACATGGCCAACGTTTCGCAGGAAGCGTGCTCGCGCTGCCATGCCGACACGCAGCTGATGGCCGGATTCGCAATGCCGAAGGATCGCGTGCCCACCTATGAGGACAGCTATCACGGGCTAGCCGCGCACGAAGGACGGCAGACAGTGGCCAATTGCGCCAGCTGCCACGGCGTCCACAATATTTATCCATCCAGCGATCCCCGCTCCACGGTCAACAAGGCCAACCTGAGCAAGACCTGCGGCCAGTGCCATACCGACGCCGGCCAGCGCTTCGCCATCGGGCCGGTGCACATTCTGTCCAGGACCAGTCCCGGTGGCCGCATCCTCGACTTTGTAAAAATCTTCTACCTCATCGTCATCCCCATCACCCTGGGCCTGATGCTGCTGCACAACCTCATCGATCTGCGGCGCAAGGCGCACGCGGCTTTGGCGCTCTATCGCCAGAAGCCTGGGCAGATTCGACTGACGCTGAGCGAGCGCTGGCAGCACGGCCTGCTGGTGGTCAGCTTCATCGTGCTGGTCATCACCGGATTCGCGCTCAAGTATCCGCATTCCTTCTGGGCCTCGCCCATGGTGCGCTGGGAGCACCACCTGCCCATCCGCGGCTGGGTTCACCGCATCGCCGGCGTCATCCTGATCGGTGCCTCGGTCTACCACATGGTCTATCTCTCCCTGAAGAAGAGCGGCCGGCGCTGGCTCAAGGACATGATGCCCGACCTGCGCGACGCGAAAGAGGCCGTGCAGACCGTCGAATACAACCTGGGCCGCCGCGAAAAGTTGCCACGCTACCGCCGCTTCAACTACGCCGAGAAAGCCGAGTATTGGGCCCTGGTATGGGGCACTATCGTCATGGCCATCACCGGTGTGCTGCTGTGGCTGAATGACTGGATCCTCGCCCATCTGCCGCATCCGGCGACCATCCTCGACGTCAGCACCGCCATCCACTTCTACGAGGCGATCCTGGCCACCGCGGCCATCGTCATCTGGCACTTCTACGCGGTCATCTTCGATCCGGACATTTATCCGGTGAAGTGGACATTCCTGACCGGCCGGGCGCCCGAACATGAAGTGCGCGAGACCGCCGAGGACAGCGCCTCGAAACCGGAAAACCCAGTCCCACCCGGCCCCAATCCACCCCCGGAGGATCATCGCTGAGACGCGGTTCACAAACCGGGCGGTCCAGCGGCAGTAAGATTCCCGGGGACCGCGTCTGTGGCAAATGTCACAGACGAGGCTCCATCCCGCACGGTATCAACGGGAAGGACTTGGGACCGAACCACTGTTTTGAAGGAGCTTCATCCATGAACCATCGCATCAGAACCGCGGCCATGATTCTGCTCGCCGCGTCCATTGCGGCGCCTGCCTTTGCGCAGAGCGCCGGTGCCGACACCTATAAAGCCAAGTGCGCGATGTGCCACGGACCGGACGGAACCGCTGCTGTTCCGATGGGCAAGATGTACAAGATCCCGTCCTTCAAAGATCCGGCCGTAGTGAAGGACTCCGACGCTACGCTCATCGCGACTACCAAAGACGGCAAAGGCAAGATGCCCGCTTACAACGGCAAGCTGACCGATGCCCAGATCAAGGAAGTCGTCTCCTACATCCGCACCCTGCAGAAGTAGCGGACCGGGACGAAAGCTGTTTCGTTGCGGTGGATCGAGGGAAGAGGCAGCGAAGTCTGCCTCTTCCAGTCGCCGTGGCGAACGGCAAAGTACGGGGGCTCGCAATGAAGACTGTTTCCTCCATGGGCCTGGCACTTTTTGCGTCAGCGCTCTTATTTGTTTGGCCCGCAAGGCCGCTGCTCGCGCAGGTTGACTGCCTTTCCTGCCACAGCGACACCACGATGCAGGATGCCAACGGCAAGAGTGTCGGCGTCGACGCCAATAAGTTCCACGCCGGGGTCCACGGCGTTCTCAAATGCACCGACTGCCACAAAGACATTCACAACTATCCGCATCCGGATCATCCGGCCCAGGTCGATTGCGCATCCTGCCACGCCGATGAGTCCACCGCGCTCGCAGGCAGCGTTCACGCGAAGGCGAGTTCCGCGGTCCAGGGCATGCCGGTAGCGGGCGCATCGCTGTGGAAGACCCACCCCTGCACTGGCTGCCACGGCAATGCCCACGAAATTGTCACAAAGACGGATCCAAATTCCACCGTTTATCCGCTGAATATCCCGAGGACCTGCGGCTCCTGCCACGGCGATCCGGCGCTGGCGAAGAAATATCACCTCCCCAACGTCTACGCGCTCTATATCGACTCGATCCACGGATTCGCGCTCGGCAAGGAGGGCTTGCTGGTCGCCGCCAATTGCACCAGCTGCCACGGCTCCCATAAGATCCTCAGCCACACCGATCCGCAGAGCTCGACGTACAGGACCAATGTCTCCGCAACCTGCGGAACCTGCCACGTCGGCATCAACGAGCAGTATCAGAAGGGCGTGCATGGCAAGGCAGTCGCAGCTGGAAACACCGCAGCACCGGTTTGCACCGACTGCCACACCGCCCACGGCATCGTGGAGCCGACGTCGTCGGACTTCCGCATGCAGTCGACGCCCATTTGCGGCTCGTGCCATCGCGACAAATTCTCGACCTACCGCGACACCTTCCACTCGCAGCTGGGCCTGCTGGGCGGCTATGTGGAAACGGCGCGCTGCTGGGATTGCCACGGAGCGCACGATATTATGCCCGCCTCCGATCCTCGTTCGCCCATCGCCCCGGCCAATCTGGTCACCACCTGCGGCCGCTGCCACGCCGGCGCCAACGCCAGCTTCGTGCAGTACCAGCCGCACGCCAATGCGCATAATCGCCGGCTGAATCCCGCGCTCTATTACATCCGGATGTTCATGAATCTGTTGCTGGCCAGCGTGCTCACGTTCTTCCTGCTGCACACCGTGCTCTGGCTCATCCGGTCGAACTTCGCGCGCAACAAGGGCGGAGCGGCAAATGGAGGGAAACATGACTGAACCGGCGGAGGTCGTAACCGTGCCACAAGTTGAAGAGACCGTCGTCCCTGCCGCTGCCGCACCCGCGGGAGAGCGCTATTTCCTCCGCTTTACCCTCGCGCAGCGCTACCTGCACGCGGTTCTGTTCACCAGTTTTCTGGTGCTCGCCGCCACCGGACTGATGATGCGCTTCAGCGGTTCCATCTGGGCCATCCGCTTTGCGAAGATGGTGGGCGGCTTCGGTGCCATCCTCTTCTTTCACAAATTCTGCGCCCTGGTCCTCACCCTGGCCTTCCTCATCCACCTGCGCGATATCTTCGCGCGAGGCTTGTTCAACCGCGAGAAGGGTATCTTCTGGGGACCCACGTCGATGGTCGCCAACTGGAAAGATGTGAAGGACCTCTTCGGCCACTTCCGCTGGTTCCTCGGCCTCGGCCCCAAGCCCGCTTTCGAGCGCTACGCCTATTGGGAGAAGTTCGACTATTGGGCGGTTTTCTGGGGCATGATGATCATCGGCTTTTCCGGATACGCCATGTGGTTCGCGCCCTTCTTCGCCCACTTCCTGCCTGGCTGGGCGCTCAATGCGGTGCTCGTGATCCACAGCGAAGAGGGGCTGCTGGCCATCCTCTTCATCTTCTCCATCCACTTCGTGAATACGCATCTCCGCCCGGACAGCTTCCCCATGGATATGGTGATCTTCACCGGGCGTGAGAGCGAAGAGGAGTTCAAAGAGCGGCGGCCGAAAGAGTACGCACGCATGGTCGCCGAAGGCAAGTCTGCGACAAGGATCACAGACGCGCCCCCGCCGTGGTTGATAAATTTCAGCCGGGTGGTCGGCTTTACCGCTATATTGATTGGCCTGACTCTCCTGGTACTGACGTTAAGTGCCTATATCGCCGAATAAGAGGCATCCATGTCCTTGTGGCACAGACTGAAGGAAAACTGGCTCGAACCCTTCTTGTTCTTTGGCAATAACCCTCTCAGCCTTCTGGGCGGCGCCCTCACCACCGCCTCCGCTTCCGTTCTCGTCGGCTTCTGGGTCGTCACCATCTTCGGCCACGCTGGCCCCTCCAATCCCTACATCGGCATCGTTCTGGACCTGTTCCTGCCCGGGCTTTTTGTTCTCGGACTCGTGGCCATCCCGATCGGCATCTGGTTGCGCCGCCGCCAGCTCGCCGCAGCCGGTCAGCTGCCTTCCGTATACCCGCAGATCGATCTGCGCAATCCGGTCTTCCGGCACGGCATCGAAGTCGTCCTCGTCGCCACCTTCATCAACTTCGTCATCCTGGGCACCGCTACCTATCGCGGCGTTTCCTACATGGATTCGCCTCATTTCTGCGGACAGTCCTGCCATGTGATGGCCCCGCAGTGGGCGGCGTATCAGCAATCCCCGCACTCCCATGTCGACTGCGTAGAGTGCCACGTCGGTTCCGGTTTCAAGTCCTACGTCCAGGCCAAGGTCAACGGAACCAAACAGCTGATTGAAGTCTCATTCCATACCTGGCCCTCCCCTATCCGGGCTCCTCTTAACGAGCTGCGTCCAGCCCGCGCCACCTGCGAGCAATGCCACTCCCCCACCCGTTTTACCGGCGAAAAGTTGCTGGTGAAAACCACCTTCGGCGACGACGCGCAGAACTCCATCACCCGCACGGTCCTCGTCCTGCACCTCGGCGGAGTCGACTCGGTCTCCCACCGCAGCGGGATCCACGGCCACCACCTCAACAACTTCGAATACGTTGCCACCGACTCGAGTCTGCAAAACATCGTCTCGGTCACAGCGACAAATCCCGACGGTTCCAAAACCGAATACGTCAGCTCCGACTCGAAGGGTCCCGTGAAAGGCGTCCGCCGCATCATGGACTGCATCGATTGCCACAACCAGGCGACCCACGTTTTCCAGACCGCCGAGGATGCCGTGGACGAAGCCATGGTCGATGGCGCTCCCAGCCCCAGCCTGCCTTTCGCGCATAAAGAAGGTCTGCAGCTGATTCAGGCCGCGTATTCTTCTCAGGTGGAAGCCGGCCAGAAGATCACCGCAGGATTCGACGACTTTTACCGCACCCAGTATCCGCAGATTTGGTCCTCACAGCGCGCGCTGGTGGATGCAGGTGCGAAGCGCCTGGTCGCCATCTACGATCACAACGTCTTTCCATCCATGAAAGTCACCTGGGGCACTTACCCCAACAACATCGGCCACATGGCGTACCCAGGCTGCTTCCGCTGTCACGACGGCAGCCACACCTCGAAGGACGGCAAGACCCTCTCCAACGACTGCAGCCTGTGCCACAACCTGCTCGCAACAGACGAAACCCACCCCAGCATCCTCAACGATCTGCAGCTCCAGAACGAACTGCATCTCCAATAGTCCAAATTCTCCACTCGGGCGGTCGAGCGTCATCGGCCGCCCGTTTCTTTTGTGTAACTTCCCACCGCCCCTGCCGATGGTTTGTGATAAAGGTCACAGTCTGCCCGCGCCTCTGCCGGTTACCTTCAGAACGGTATGGACGCGCTACTGCTCGACCGCATTCACTTTGCGTTTACTGTGACCTTCCACTATCTGTTTCCGCAGCTCACCATGGGCCTGGCGCTGCTGATGGTGGTTATGAAGCTCATCGCCCTGCGCACCGGCAACGACCGCTGGAACCAGGCCTCGCGCTTCTGGGCAAAAATCTTCGCCATCAATTTCCTGCTCGGGGTGGTCACCGGCATCCCCATGGAATTCCAGTTCGGCACCAACTGGTCGGAGTTTGCGCGGCGAACCGGCGGCGTCATCGGCCAGCCGCTGGCGATGGAAGGCGTGTTTGCATTCTTCCTCGAATCGACCTTCCTCGGCCTGTTCCTCTTCGGCGAGAAGCGGCTCTCGGAGCTCGCACATTTCGGCGCGGCGTTCATGGTCTTTGTCGGCTCGTGGATCTCCGGCTTCTTCATCATCGTCACCGACGCCTGGATGCAGCATCCCGTCGCCTACCACCTCCTGCCCAACGGCAGCTATGAGGTCTCAAGCTTCTGGGGTCTGTTGCTGAACCCTGGGCATGGCTCCAGTACGCACACAATATGTGCGGCGCGGTGATCACCGCATCGTTTGTGGTCGCGGCCACCGGCGCTTTTTACCTGCTGGAAAAAAGCCACGAGGAATTCGGCCGCCTCTTCCTGAAAATCGGCGTCATCGCCGGCCTCATCTCCTGCGTCGTGCAGATCTTTCCAACCGGCGATTTCCACGGACGCTACGTCGCGAAGTATCAGCCCGCGGCGATCGCGGGAATGGAAGGCCTGTTCCGAACCCAAAAAGGTGCGCCCGTGGTTCTGATCGGACAGCCCGACGAAAACGCGCAGAAGATCGACAATCCTGTGCCGATCAACGACGTCCTCAGCTTCCTGATCTACGGAACAACCAAGGCCGAAGTAAAAGGCCTCGACGACTTTCCGCCGGATCAGCGGCCCACACCGCTGCCCCTGCTCTACTACAGCTACCACATCATGGCCGGCCTCGGGACATGGTTCGTGCTGCTCATGCTCGTCGCAGCCGTCGGTCTGTGGCGCGGCAAACTTTATTCGGCGCGCTGGATCCTGTGGCCCATCCTGCTGAGTTTCCCGCTGCCCTACGTCGCGAACACTGCCGGCTGGATGACGGCGGAAATCGGCCGCCAACCCTGGCTGGTCTACGGACTCATCCGCACCAGCGCAGGCTACTCCACGCACGTTTCCGCAGGCAACGCGCTCTTCACTCTGCTCGGCTTCCTCGGCATGTATTCGGTGCTCTCGATCCTCTGGATCGTGCTGGTCTACCGGTTCATCCGCACCGGGCCCGCTGCCGTGTCCATCCAGCCTGAACCCGCAACACTGACGGCGGTCTAGAGGAGAAACCTATGGGATTCGTCTGGTTCTGGATTGTCGCGGTCATGATCGCCGCGTATGTCGTTCTCGATGGCTTCGACCTCGGCGTCGGCATCCTCTCGCCCTTCCTCGGCAAGACGGAAGATGAGCGCCGCATGCTGTTTCGCTCCATCGGCCCCGTGTGGGATGGCAACGAAGTCTGGCTGCTGGCCGGTGGCGGCACGCTCTACTTCGCTTTCCCGTTGCTCTACGCGTCGTCGTTCAGCGGATTCTATCTCCCGCTCATGATCGTCCTCTGGCTGCTCATCATGCGTGGCGCCTCGATTGAGCTGCGCATGCACATCAACAACAGCGTCTGGCGCAGCTTTTTCGATGGGCTCTTCTTCGTCGCCAGCGCGCTGCTCGCCATCTTCTTCGGAGCGGCCCTCGCCAACGTCATCCGCGGCGTGCCCCTTGGCGCTGACAGCTACTTCTTCCTGCCCCTCTGGACCAATTGGCGTGTCGGACCCAATCCCGGCATCCTCGACTGGTACACCGTCATCGGTGGGGTGGTGGCACTCGTCGCTCTGGCCACGCATGGCGCACTGTGGATCGTCCTGAAAGCTCCGGGCGAGTTGGAAGCCCGCGCCCGCCGGGCTGCCACAGCTCTATGGATCGCGTTGCTGCTCATCACCCTCATCAGCCTGCCGGCCACGGTCGCCGTGCGTCCTTCGGCGCTGGCCAATTACAAGGCCTTCCCCATCCTCTTCCTGATTCCTGCGCTGGTGGTTGCCTCGCTCATCGGCATGCTCAGCTTCACCCGGCTCAACAAGCCGCTCGCGGCGTTCTTGTCATCCTGCTCCTATCTGGTTTTCATGCTGGTCGGCGCGGCTGCCGGGCTCTACCCCACGTTGCTGCCTTCCTCCCTCGATCCTGCGCGCGACATCACCGTCGCCGGCGCGCTGGCCGGACCGCATTCGCTCCACGTCGGCCTCATCTGGTGGTCGCTCGGGCTCGTGCTCGCGCTGGCTTACTTCACCACGTCCTACTGGCTCTTCCGTGGTAAAGTCACCGCGGAAGCCGGCTATGGACACTGAACAAGACGCAAAGGAGATCCCCCGCATGGCTTCCGCAACCCTCGCCCCCGAAAGCCCACTCATCATCGATCCGGCGCACGATCTGGTCGGCATTCGGCGCAGCCCGCTCGCTTCCATCTTCACGCCCAAATCGGTCGCGGTCATTGGCGCTACCGATCGCGCGGGCAGCGTGGGCTGCACGGTGTTGCAGAACCTGATCGGCAGTCCCTTCGGCGGTCCGGTCTGGCCCGTCAATCCCAAGCGTCCCAGCGTGCTTGGCGTGCCGGCCTACAAATCCATCCGCGATCTCCCTGGCGTTCCCGATCTCATCGTCGTCACCACACCGGCGGCCACGGTTCCCGGCATCATTCAGGAAGCCGTCGACTTCGGCGTGCCTTCTGCGATCGTCATTTCGGCTGGCTTCAAGGAAGTCGGCGAATCGGGCAAGGCGCTCGAGCGCCAGATCGCCGCGACCATCAAGGGCAGGATGCGGCTGATCGGCCCCAACTGCCTCGGCGTGATGAATCCCGTCGGCGGTCTCAATGCCAACTTCGCAAAAGCCATGGTTCCCGCCGGACGTCTCGCCTTCATCAGCCAGAGCGGCGCGCTGCTTACCGCTGTGCTCGACTGGTGCATTCGCGAGCACGTCGGCCTCAGCGGCTGCGTCTCTGCCGGATCGATGCTCGACGTCACCTTCGGCGAACTCATCGACCACTACGGCCAGGATTCAAACACCGACTCCATCGTCATTTATATGGAATCCATCGGCGATGCGCGCAGCTTCCTCTCGGCAGCGCGCGCCGTTGCCCTCAACAAGCCGATTCTCGTCATCAAAGCCGGACGCACTGCCGCCGCCGCCAAAGCCGCAGCATCGCACACTGGCTCGCTCACCGGCAGCGACGACGTTCTCGACGCCGCCTTCCAGCGCGCCGGCGTTCTTCGCGTCAATTCCATCAGTGAAATTTTCTACATCTCCGAAGTTCTCGCCAAGCAGCCTCGACCCAAAGGCCCGCGGCTCACCATCCTCACCAACGCGGGAGGCCCCGGAGTTCTGGCCACCGACGCGCTCATCGCCGCTGGCGGAGAGCTTACCGAAATCTCTCCGGAAACCATCGCCACCTACAACAACTTTCTGCCGGATGCGTGGAGCCACAACAACCCCGTCGACATTCTCGGAGACGCGGAGCCGGATCGTTATGCCAAAGCGCTCGAGATCGCCTCGCAGGACAAGAACACCGACGGCATGCTCGTCATCCTCACGCCACAGGGCATGACCAACCCGACGGCGGTGGCCGAGCAACTTGCACCCTACGCGAAGTTAGCCGGCAAGCCAATCATCGCCAGCTGGATGGGCGGCGACTTTGTCGCGGACGGCGAAGCCATTCTCACCAAAGCCGGGATTCCGGTCTTTCCCTATCCCGATGCGGCTGCGGAAGCTTTTGTCGCCACATGGAAACATACCGCCCAGTTGCGCGATCTCTATGAGACCCCCACCGCGCGCTCGGGCTCCATTCTCGATACCAAGCGCGACGTTGCGACTGGCATCGTGGAGCAGGTGCGTGCCACCCGCCGCACCATCCTCACGGAGTACGAGTCGAAACAGCTGCTGGCTGCCTACGGGATCCCCACGGTCCGCACCGAGCTCGCCAAAACCTCCGAAGCAGCTGTGGCCAAAGCCGCGGAGATCGGTTATCCCGTCGTCCTCAAGCTGCACTCGGAGACCATCACCCACAAGACCGACGTGGGCGGCGTGAAGCTCAACCTGCGCAATGCCGGCGACGTCGCCGCGGCCTTTACCGAGATTCAGAAATCCGTCAGCGAAAAAGCCGGCGCGGAGCACTTCCTCGGCGTTACGGTGCAGCCCTTTGCCAAACTCGACGGCTATGAACTCATTCTCGGATCGAGCATCGATCTGCAGCTGGGTCCCGTGCTTCTTTTCGGAACCGGCGGCCAGCTGGTCGAGGTCTGGAAAGATCGGGCGCTCGCGCTGCCTCCGCTAACCGCCACTCTGGCGCGCCACCAAATGGAGAAGACAAAGATCTTCAAAGCTCTGAAAGGCGTGCGCGGCCGCAAATCCGTTGACCTCGATGCGCTCGACGCGCTCGTCGTCCGCTTCAGTGAGCTGGTCGTCGAGCAGCGCTGGATCAAGGAGATTGACATCAATCCGCTGCTCGCTTCGCCCGACGGCCTGATCGCCCTCGATGCCCGCATAGTGCTGCATGAGCCGGGCACCACCGAGGAACAGCTTCCTCGTCCTGCCATTCGCCCCTATCCGGTGCAGTACGTTTCTTCCATGAAGACTCGCACCGGTGCCAACGTGCTCATCCGGCCCATCCGGCCCGAGGACGAGCCCCTCATCGTTGCCTTTCACGATCGGCTTTCCGAGCGCACCGTCGTCCAGCGCTATTTCACCGCTCTCGACCTGAATGCCCGCACCGCGCATGAACGGCTCACCCGCATCTGCTTCATCGATTACGATCGCGAACTCGCCCTGGTGGCCGAGACCGTTGACGGCGGCGCCCGGCCGGTGATCGGCGGCGTCAGTCGCATGATTCGGGAAGACGACGGCCGCTCTGCCACCCTTGCCGTGGTGGTCGCCGACGACTTCCAGGGACAGGGCATGGGCGAGGCCCTGGTGCATCGCGCCCTCGAGGCCGCGCGCAGCGAAGGGATTCGCAATATTCAGATCCACTTCCTCCCGGAGAACGCGCGCATGCGCAGCCTGTCGAAGAAACTGGGCTTCACGCTCGTCGAGGAAGAAGGTCTGATTCGCGGAGATCTCGCGCTCTAAACTGCCCAACGGCAGTGAGGGGAGACGGAAGATCGTCTCCCCTTCTTTTGGTATTGGCGGCGAAATCCGCTAGCTGACGGTCGAGAGTTCCCGTACAGCGCTGGCGGATGCCACGAGGGGAAGCCGCACCGTAACGCAGGTTCCTTGTCCCGGCCTGCTGTCGATGGAAATCTCGCCGCCGCTTCCGTCCACGATCGCCTTGCAGATGGAGAGTCCCAGCCCAGCGCCGCCCGTGTTGCGGGCGCGCGAACTGTCGCCGCGCCAGAATCGCTCGAAAAGATGAGGCAGGTCTTCGGCCGCAATCCCACGGCCCGTATCCCGCACTTCAACGGTGACGATAGCGCCCGCCAGAATGGTCGTCGTCACCGAGCCGCCAGCGGGCGTGTGCTGCACGGCATTCAGCATCAGATTGGCCAGCAGAGAGGCGCAGGCATCTTCAGCAAGGGGCGCAATCACGGCATCGCACGCCTCAACGGAGACGGCCACCTCGCGAATCTCCGCCAGCCGTTCGATCTGCGCAGCCACGTCGCGCGCCACTTCCGCGACATCGCAATGAGCACTGCCCTTCGACGGCTCGCGCTCAAAACGGGCCAGTTGCAACATGCGCTGTACCAGCTCTTCCATACGCGCACAGTCGGCCATGCAGGTTTCAAGCCCGGTCGCGTATTCGCGGGTGCTGCGCGGCCGCGATGCCAGCAGCTGCAGTGACGATTTGATGATGGTCACGGCCGTTTTCAGCTCGTGAGCAGCATCGTTCACGAAAACCTGCTGGCGCACGAAAGCTTCTTCCAGGCGCCGGGTTGCGAACTCCAGCGCACGGGCCAGAACCGCAAGCTCCTCGGTGGAACGCGCGCTCTCAGGCGCGCGAAATCGCGGACGCCGAGGCGTGATCTCCGCAGCCGCCCGGTTCAGCTCTTCGAGCGGCGCGAGGCCGCGGCGCAACAGCCATGCCAGACCACCGGCGGTCAGAAGGAGGAACGACACGCTGGCAATCAGGAGGAACCGCGTCGCCTGCAGCATCGCCTTGTACACCGGCTCCAGCGGCGCCGCGTAATAAATCGTCACCGGCCGCGCAATGCCCGGATTGCCTTCCTCCGCGTCGATTTGCCGCACGCCATGCAGCACCAGGCCGCGGAACATTTTTCCGTTGACGCGAAAATCGTGCGCTGCCTGCGGCGATCCAAAGATGCTCAGCACCTCGCCGTTCCACCCTGATGACTGCGCAAGAATACGGCCTCCGTCGTCGCGCGCCATCCATAAATCGCTCGTCCGCAGATCGAGCGCGGCAGCATCGATGGCCACATCGTCGCTGGGATCCTCAGCGTCATGCACCTGGCCGAGAAGAGAGTCAGCACGCCCGCGCACCATTTCGTTGAATGCGTGCATATGGGAACGCCACAGATAGATGTTCATGGCCACAACGAATGCGGCGAGGAGAACACACTCCAGCACGAGCACCGCGACAATGAGCCTTCTGCGCAGAGAGCGGCGCTTCACGATGCACCTCCTGCCATCAACCGGTATCCGCGCCCGCGCACGGTTTCGATCCAGTGGGCGTGATCGGCGGAGATGGGCCCGCGATTCAGCTTGCGGCGCAGGTTCGAGATGTGCGCTTCGATCACGTTGGAGTGGTGCTCCCAGTTGTAATCGTAGAGATGTTCGAGCAGCACCTGCTTGGAGATAACCGAACGCGGGCGATGGCTCAGATATTCGAGTGCGCGATATTCCGTGGGCGAGAGCTCCACCGGTTTACCCGCCACCGTCACGGTCCGCTCCAGCGTGTCGATCACCAGGTCAGCCACTTCGATCTTCGGATGGCTCACACCTTTGCCGCGACGGATCAGCGCCTTCACTCGCGCCAGCAATTCGCCCAGGTCGAACGGCTTGGCGAGGTAGTCATCGGCGCCGGCATTCAGCAGTTTCACAATCGAGGCCTTTTCGAGCACGGCGGTCAGCACCAGCACCGGCGCGGTTTGCCCTTTGGCGCGAATCGTCCTCAGCACAGTCAATCCGTCCATCCGCGGTAGCATCAGGTCCAGCACGATAAGGTCGTAATTGGGCTGCCGCCCCAGCTCCACACCATCGTGCCCGTCAATGGCGATATCCACGGCCAGACCTGCGCTTTCGCGCAGCGCCGCAGCGATGTTCTCCGCAACCCGAGCCTCGTCTTCAACAATCAGCGCCCGCATGGCAACAGCTTCGCTCGCCTAACTTAATTCTGCATGAATTTGCAGGGAACCTGCAGCGGCTTTTTGCGCGCGCGTCCATGCTATCCGAACTTTGCCTCGATACAATGAAACCATGCGCCGCATTTACATGGACGCCAACGCCACCACGCCTCTGTTGCCCGAGGTACTGGAGACGATGCGGCCGTTCTTTATGGACTCTTTCGGTAATGCTTCGTCAATTCACCAGCACGGGCAGCATGCCCGCGCCGCCGTGGAGCGGGCCCGCGACCAGGTTGCAGCCCTCATCAACTGCCGCCCTGCCGAAGTCGTCTTCACTTCCGGCGGTACTGAGAGCGACAACACTGCCATCTTCGGCATCCTGCGGCGGGGTGACCATTTCATTACCTCCGCCATCGAGCATCACGCCGTTTTGCACTGCGGCCACAAGGCCCAGGAGCGCGGCATCGAGGTTACGTACCTGCCCGTTTCTTCCAGCGGGACGGTCGACCCCGACGATGTTCATCGCGCGTTGAAGCCGAATACGAAGCTCATCAGCATCATGATGGCCAACAACGAAACCGGCGTCGTGCAGCCTGTGGAGCAGATTGGCAAAGTCGCCGCTGAAGCCCAAGTGGCGTTTCACACCGATGCCGTCCAGGCCGCCGGCAAGATTCCGATCGACGTCCAGGCCATTGGCTGCCACATGCTCAGCATTTCAGGTCACAAGTTGCATGCTCCCCAGGGTGTCGGCATCCTTTATGTTCGCCGCGGCACACGGATCGAGCCGCTCGTTTTCGGTGGATCGCATGAGCGTCAACGGCGTGCCGGAACGGAAAATGTCCCGGGCATTGTGGGGCTGGGCAAGGCAGCGGAAATTGCAAGCGCAGCGCTTACCGACGGCACCGATGATCGCATCGGCATCCTGCGCGACCGGCTTGAACAGGGGTTGCTGGCGAAGGTCGACGACTGCGGGATCAACGGTTTTGAGCAGCCGCGCGTTCCCAACACCACCAATATGTACTTCGACCACCTCGAAGGCGAAGCGCTTGTGATCGCTCTCGACCTTAAGGGTCTGGCCGTCTCCGGCGGTTCAGCCTGCTCCTCGGGATCGACCGAACCCACTCATGTCCTGAAGGCCATGGGATTGCCGCCCGCGCGATCGCGCGCCAGCCTGCGTTTTAGTCTCACGCGACAGAACACCGACGCTGACATCGATGCTGCCCTTGAGCTTGTCCCCGCCGCCGTTGCCCGGCTGCGCGAGTTGTCACCGGCCAACAAGAAGCATCTGGCGGAAGCAGCCACAAAGTGAGGGGCGCAGCATTCAATTCGAATGCCGCGCCCCTTGTTTCTGCTGACCGCTTCTTCGCTAACCGGATTTGAGCCGACCGCTTTTCCGCTGGCGTTTCAGTACCGGTAGTGCTCGCTCTTGTACGGACCCTCCGGCGCAACCCCGATATAGTCCGCCTGCCGCGGCGATAACTTCGTCAGCTTCACGCCGATCTTTTCCAGATGCAGGCGCGCCACTTCTTCATCCAGCCGCTTCGGCAGCGTGTAAACGTCGATCGCGTAGGTATCCTTGTTCTTCCAGAGGTCGATCTGCGCCAGCGTCTGGTTGGCGAAGCTGTTGCTCATCACGAAGCTCGGGTGACCGGTCGCGCAACCCAGATTCACCAGCCGCCCCTCAGCCAGGATAAAGATGCTGCGCTCCGGCTTGCCGCCCTCGGCCGGGAACGTGTACTGATCCACCTGCGGCTTGATGTTCAGCTTCTTCGCGCCGGAGTGGTTTAGCTGGTCCATCTGAATTTCGTTGTCGAAGTGGCCAATGTTGCACACGATCGCCTGATCCTTCATCTGCTTCATGTGCTCCAGCGTGATGATGTCGACGTTGCCGGTGCAGGTGACGTAAATGTCGCCGCGTCCCAGCGTGTCTTCGACGGTCGCCACTTCAAAACCTTCCATCGCCGCCTGCAGCGCATTAATGGGGTCAATCTCCGTCACGATGACGCGCGCGCCCATGCCACGCAACGAGTGAGAAGAGCCCTTACCCACATCGCCATATCCGCAAACCACGGCCACTTTGCCCGCCACCATCACGTCAGTGGCCCGCTTAATGCCATCGGCCAGCGACTCGCGGCAGCCATACAGGTTGTCGAACTTCGACTTAGTCACGGAGTCGTTGACGTTGATGGCCGGCACGAGCAGCTTGCCCTGCTCCTTCATCTTGTAGAGCCGGTGCACGCCCGTGGTCGTCTCCTCGGAAACGCCGCGCCAGTCCTTCACGACCTTGTGCCAGTATTGCGGATCCTCAGCGTAGACAAACTTCAGCAGCTTTTTGATGACCGCTTCTTCTTCACTCTCTGAGGGCGAGTTCACCCAGTTGTCGCCATCTTCGAGCTCGTAGCCCTTGTGGATGAGCAGCGTCGCATCCCCGCCGTCATCGACAATCAGCTGCGGCCCTTTCCCGTCGGCATGGCTCAGCGCCTGCAGCGTGCACCACCAATACTCCTCGAGCGTCTCGCCCTTCCACGCAAACACGGGGAGACCGGCGGCCGCAATCGCAGCAGCGGCGTGATCCTGCGTGGAGAAAATGTTGCAGCTAGCCCAGCGCACGGTCGCGCCCAGGTCGCGGAGCGTCTCAATCAGCACCGCGGTCTGGATGGTCATGTGCAGCGAACCGGAAACGCGCACGCCCTTCAGCGGCTTTTCCGCGGCGTACTTGCGCCGAATGGCCATCAGCCCGGGCATCTCATGCTCGGCAATCGAAATTTCCTTGCGCCCCCAGTCTGCCAGTGACAGGTCGGCGACTTTGTAGGCGACAGTATTGTTTTCAACGGTGACGGTTGCCATGCGTGGGGCTCCTGTAATCAATATCTCTTTGATTGTAACTGGCTGCTTCCCCACGGCTCGTGCCGTCGTCAGCGGATGGTCGGGTGCGGGGGTTGAAAGGTCGCTGGCCGGACCCCGAGCGATGGCGCCTACTGCTTTTGGTACACGGTCTTCCCGCCGACCACCGTCCGAAGCACGACCGTCCCCAGAATGTCGTGGGGGGCAACCGTGGTCAGGTCACGATCCAGTACAACAAAATCCGCTGCGTATCCCGGCGCCAGCTTGCCTTTCCACTTCTCTGCAAACTCGGCATACGCCGAGCCCTGCGTATACGCATAGAGCGTCTGACCGATGGTGAGCTTCTCTTCGGGATGGAAGGTCATCGTGCCTGCCTCGTTCTCTCGGGTGACCGCGCAATACACCCCGCGAAACGGCGCGATGGGCTCGACCGGATAATCCGTCCCAAACGCCAGCGGCACACCGGCATCCAAAAACGACTTCCACGCGTAGGCGTATTTCGACCGCTCCGGCCCGATGCGCTGCTCGGCCCACGCCATATCGGTCAGCAGATGGCTGGGCTGCATCGAAGCAATCACGCCCAGCTGCTTATACCGATTGAAATCACCAGGGCTCACCACCTGACTGTGCTCGATGCGAAAGCGGAAGTCCCGCGGCGTCGCCGCAGACTCGGCCAGCGCAAAAGCATCGAGCGCCATATCGGCAGCGCGGTCGCCGATAGCGTGAAAGCCAAGCTGGAAGCCGGCCTTCGCGCGCTCGATCGCCATCTGGTTCAGCTTTTCCTGGGTGAAGCGCGGAATCCCCGAGTTGCCCGGATCGTCTGAGTAGGGCGCGTTCATCGCCGCGGTGCGCGAGCCCAATGAGCCATCCATGAATCCTTTCAGCATGGTCGTGTGCAGCATGCGATCCGTGGCCGGATGATGTGCCGCCTGCTGCTGCTCGAGGCTCAGCGGCTCGGCAAACGGAATCCACTCTGCAATCCGTGCGGGCAACTTTCCCTCACGCTCCATCTGCTCATAGACCAGAAAGTCGTCCCACTCCGAAAAGTCCTGAACCGTGGTCACACCATGCGAAATCGCATCTTCCAGCGCCAGCTCCAGGCCTTTCCTGCGCTGCTCCGGCGACGGCGGAGGCGTCTTCACCAGTGCCTGCGCTGTCTCACGAAGAATCCCGGTGGCCTCTCCACTGGCGTCGCGGTCGATTTTGCCGCCCTGCGGATCCGGCGTCTCGCGGGTGATCCCAGCTGACGTCAGCGCGGCCGAGTCCGCCACTGCAATGTGGCCATCCACCCGCACGAAGATCGCCGGATGCTCCTGCGCCGCCGCGTCGATGTCCGCGCGATTCGGTAGCTTCGCGCCAGGCCACAGCGTGTGATCCCACCCGCCGCCTTTCAGCCACTGCCCCGGGGGGGCTTTCTCCGCCGCGGTTCGAATGCGCTCCTGCATTTCTCTAAGCGACTTCACTCCAATCAGATTCACCGACAGCAGAATCTGCCCGCCATCTCCCAGATGCGCGTGCGCGTCGTTGAATCCGGGCATCACGAACGCGCCGCCCAGATCGACCATTTGCGTCTGCGCGCCTTTATATTTCGCGAGAATCGCCTGATCGGTTCCGGCGGCCAGAATCTCACCACGAGCGACCGCCATCGCCGTAGCTCGCTCTGGATGCGGATTCTCCAGACCCGCGCCCGTCAAAATGTTTCCGTGGTAGTAGATGGCATCGGCGGTAGTCGACTGTGCGAGCGCCGCGCCGGTCACAACCATGCATCCGAGCAGAAAAACGTAAATTTTCACGCTGACAAGTCTAACCGCCCGCCGCCGCCAGCAACAGCAGGAGGATGCGGCGCAGACCCAGGTCGCGCCCGTTCCCGTCGTACCACTCGCCGTGGGTGTGGATGCCGCCGCCTGTGCCGCCGCCGCCAATGCTGATCGCCGGAATCCCCAGCGCCAGCGGAATATTCGCGTCGGTCGAGGCCAGCCGCTTCTCCGTGCGAATTGCCAGATGGCGGTCCACGGCTTCGAGCAGGGTCATCAGCTCGGAGTCCGCGGGCAGCCGCCCTGCCGGGCGATCGCCAATCATCTCGATCGCAAAGCCTGGAGTGTCCGGTCCCGTCGCCCGCCCCTTGGCTGCGATCACCGCATCCTCGACGGCACGATGCAACTCCACTTCGAGGCGAATCAGTTGCTCCGGATCGGTGGAGCGCAGATCGAACCGCGCCGACGCCCGCTCCGGAATCGCATTGACCGCGGTGCCGCCCTCAATCGTTCCTACATTCACCGTGGTTCGCGGAATGTCCGGCAACGCGATCGCCGAGAAATGCTGGATCGCGCGGCTCAGGATCACGATTGGATTGGGCCGCCCCGCATCCGTCCACGAGTGGCCGCCGGGACCTGTGATCGTGACAAGATACCGTTGACTGCCCAGCGCGTGAGTGACCGCGGATTCATGCCCCGCGCCGTCGATGACGATGTGCGCCGCTGTAGTTTCGCGCGCCTTCACCGCGTCGCGATAGATATGACGGATACCGCGCAGGTCGCCTTCGCCTTCTTCGCCCACGTTGCCGGCGAACACCAGATCGCATGGTGTCTCGAACCCCGTTTGAGTAATCGCGGCAGCGACGGCGAGCATCGCAGCGACGCCCGCGCCGTTGTCGCACGCGCCGGGAGCGGACAACCGCGAGCCTTTCAAGTCCGCTTCAATCGCAGTTCCTGCGGGAAAAACCGTGTCGATATGCGCGGAAAGCAAAACGCTCCGCGCGCCGCGGGCCACTCCCGGGCGGCCAGCGATTGCGTTACCCACCTCATCGATGTGCGCATCCCCGAGCCCCAGCTCGCGAAATTTCTCGCACAGCCACTCTGCTCGCGGGCGTTCGCCAAAAGGAGGAGCCGGCACCTGCACCATCTCTGCCTGCCACTGCATGATGCGCTGTTCCTGCAGGTGCAGCCATTGGAATGCCTGGTGCACGCGACGATCGGCGGCGATCCGGGCAATCGATGCGGGTGCTGGCGCGGCGGAAACCATGGGAGCTTTCAGCGTAGCATCCGATTCGGAGCGCGGCCCCGCCATCGCTGCGGCAGCCGCACACGTTCAGTATTCGACGCTGTCCAGGAATAACCCTCGTGCCGGGGCCGTGGGGCCGGCCTCGGTTCTGCAACGCGCCTCGAGGATGCGCGCAATCTCTCCCGGCGCCAGTTGCCCGCGGCCCACATCCACAAATGTACCCACCAGATTCCGCACCATGTGGTGCAGAAATCCATCGCCGCGCACGCGGTAAATCAGCATCTCGCCGTCCTGGCTCCATTCGGAATCGAAGATCGTCCGCACATTGTTTGTGTGCTCTTTCTCCTCGTCCTCGCGTGTGGAGAGGTCCGGATCGCTGGCGGCAAACGAAGTGAAGTCGTGGGTGCCGGCCACCCGCTTCGCCGCTACCTGCATGCGACTCACATCGAGCGGCCACGCCAGCGCCCAGGCAAAGCGCGCAGTCCATGGCGGGCAAATCTCTCCGCGAAAGATTCGGTACTCATAGGTCTTCGCCCGCGCTGAGTGCCGCGCATGAAACTCCGGCGACGCCAGCTCCGCGCTCAGCACTCGCACCGACTCCGGCAGCCTGCGATTCAAAGCATGCTGGAAATTCTCTGCCGGGATCGCGGCCTGCAGAAAAAATGACGCTACCTGTCCGCGCGCATGCACGCCCGCATCGGTGCGTCCGCTGCCCTGGGGCAGAACCCGCTCGCCTGTCACTCGTTCGACCGCATCGGCCAACGTTCCCTGAATCGTGATCCGATCGGGCTGCACCTGCCAGCCGTAGAAATCGGTGCCGTCCCAGGCGAGCGTAAGCTTCCAGTTCGAGCCGTTTTGAATATCCCCTTGTCCCTGCATTTTCCTGACTATTTCCGCCGATTTGTCGCACTCGAAGTGATGTCTGAAAGATCGAACCGCTACGATATACTCAGCTTTCCTGATTGTGTTTGAAGTCTACGGAACCGGGCCGAGGCTTGCCGCGTATTCGAGAGAAGCCAAAGCGATTTTCCGGCCCTGGAGTGCGTACTTTCCGCCGTTCTCGGTGGCCAAACTACGCGTGTGGGAATGCAAGCACGTTAGCAGAGGAGTGGAGACGGCCAATGTTAGTTTCCCGTAATACTTCCGCGCAGCAATCCAATACATTTTTCGCCAAAGTAAGAGCCGTCGCGGCGATTTCCTGCCTTCTCGCTGGAACCGTGCCGTCGTGGGCCCAGGCGCAACAGCTTTCCACGCCCCCGGCGCCGGCTCTGCCCCCCGCCCCCAATCCCACGCAACCCCTTTTCATGCGCGATACCTCGCATGACTACTCCAAGCCGCGTGGTTACTGGCCGAGTCCGCTCGCTCCTTACACGCCCAGCACTGTGCCCCCGCCCAGCTTTCTCAACACCCTGCAGCTCGATCATTTTGTGAGCAACGGCAAGATCTATCTCGGCCTCGGCGATGCAGTCCTGCTCGCGTTGCAGAATAACTACGACATCGCGATCCAGCGCCTCAATCTCGACATCGCCGACACCGACATCCTGCGCTCTCGCGCCGGGGCCGGCCTTCTGGGCGTCAACAGCAGCGTTCTTACCGGTACCCAGGGTGGCACCACGGCATCGGTAAGCGCCGTCGGCGGCGGTCCTGGCGGGAGCGCTTCGGGTTCCAGCGTCGCTGGCACCGGACCTGGTGGTCTCGCGCTCTCCACCAACGGCGCCGGTCCCACTCCGGAAAATATGGATCCGGCCCTGACGGGCACCATCGAACTCAATCACGCGGTTAACCCGCAGTCCAGCCCCATCTTTTCCGGAGGCCTGCCTTCGATTAACCAGAACACGAATACTTACAACTTCGCCTTCAGTCAGGGCTTCCTCACCGGCACGAACATGCAGGTAAGCTTCAATAATAGCCGCACGACCACCGACAATCTCTTTAGCTTTTACAGCCCGTCTCTGGCGTCCAGCTTCAATTTTTCTCTAACCCAACATCTTCTCCAGGGCTTCGGCACCGGTGTGAATGGCCGCTTCATTGTCCAGGCAAAGAACGACCGCCGCATTGCCGACTCCATCTTTCGCCAACAGCTCCTCTACACCGTCAATCAGGTGGAAAACATCTACTGGGGCCTGGTCAGCGCCTACGAAGATGTCCAGTCCAAACAGCGCGCCCTCGATCAGTCCACCAGCCTCGAGAAGGACGACGAGAAGCAGCTGCAGATTGGCAGCATGGCGCCGCTTGACGTCGTCAATGCCAGAAGCCAGATGTCCAGCGACCAGCAGTCACTCATCTCTTCGCAGAACACACTCGAGTATCAGCAGCTGCTCATGAAGCAGGCCGTCTCCCGCAACCTTGACGATCCCACCCTCGCCAATGCCCCGATCATCCCAACGGACCGCGTTAGCCTGGCTGAAACCCCCGAGGAACATATGTCGGTGGACGAGCTGGTGCGCGAGGCCGACGCCAATCGACCCGACGTCGAGCAGGCTATGCTTAATTTGAAGATCGATGAGCTGACCCTTAAGGGCGTGAAAAACGGTTTATTGCCCGTCCTCGATCTTCAGGCGTTTTACGGTGCCTCCGGTCTGGGAGGCGCGGTCAGTCCCAGCTGCCCGGTAGCGCTGGGTTCCTTCGGCCTTCCCCCGTCGGATTGCACCCTCCTGGGCAATACTGGCTATGGCACGGTACTCAATAATCTGGTGAACAGCAGCGGGCCCAACAAGGGTGTTGAGTTCACCATGAATATTCCCATCCGCAATCGTCCGGCCCAGGCTACCGAGGAGCGTTCGCAAATCGAGTATCGCAAGGCGCAGATGGTGCTCCAGCAGCTCTACATCCAGATCCGCATGAATGTCATCAGCCAGCAGTACGCGCTCACGAATGACCGTGCTGCTGTCACCTCGGCCATCTCCAACCGCGACTACAACCAGCAGAGCCTGGACGCGGAACAGAAGAAACTGCACCTGGGCGCATCCACTACAGCCAATGTTCTGGTGCAGCAAAAAGGCCTGGCCGCCGCCGATGCGCAGCTCATCGCGGCCCGCGCACGCTATGCTACCGATCGCGCCGCTTTCGAGGAGACCCTCGCCAGCACGCTCGACCGCTACGGCATCTCGATCGTGGATGCGGCCACCGGACAGATCCATACGCGGCCCGTCATCCCTGGCCTCGAGCCTGCGCAATCGCTGCCGGATGTAACTCCGCCCACGCAACAGCAACAGCTGCAGAAGCAGGAACAACAGCAGCAGACTCCACCCACGCAGCCGCCCTCGACGCCGCAGCAGTAGGTCGGAAGCGAACACCCGGCGTGAAGGCCCGCTGCGTGCGGGCCTTCCTTGTCTGCGTAATTTGTCCCGACTTTTACTCAGCCCCTCGCCCGATCACTCTACTTTCCCTGATAAAATCATAAGAATCCACTCGACGGAGCGGCAATGCAGGCAATTCTTGCGCTCGAAGACGGGCGCATCTTCAGGGGCGAAGGCTACGGCGCCCAGGGCGAATGCCGCGGAGAAGTTGTTTTCAATACATCGTTGACCGGCTATCAGGAGATTTTCACTGACCCCTCCTACGCCGGACAGATTGTCGTCCTCACCAATCCTCAAATCGGCAATTACGGCACCAATTCCGCCGATAACGAAGCCGCCAGGCCGTACATCGAAGGCCTCGTCACCCGCGAGTTCTCGCCCATCAGCTCCAATTGGCGTTCCCAGCAGGTAGCCGACGAATACCTTGAGCGTTTCCACGTCCCGGTCATCTCGGAAATCGATACGCGCGCCCTCGTCCGTCATCTGCGCACCTACGGCGTCATGCGCGGCGTCATCTCCACCGTGGAAACCGACCCTCACGTACTGATCGAGAAGGCCCGCTCCATCCCCAAAATGGATGGCACCGATCTCGCCAGCGTCGTCTCTACCAAAGACAGCTACGAATTCGAGCACGATGGCCCCGATCCGCTGCATCCCGACGAATCGCCCTCAACGGAGCGCCCCAGTCTCCACGTCGTCGCCTACGATTACGGCATCAAGAAGAACATCCTGCGCATGCTGGTTGACGAAGGTTGCCGCGTCACCGTTGTCCCCGCGCAGACCTCAGCCGAAGATGTCCTCGCCCTCAAGCCCGACGGCGTGTTCCTCTCCAACGGCCCCGGCGACCCAGAGCCCGTCACCTACGCGCAGGACAACATCCGGCGCCTCGCCGGCCGCACCCCCATCTTTGGGATTTGTCTGGGTCACCAGCTCATCGGCCTCGCTCTCGGTGGCAAAACGTACAAGCTCAAATTCGGCCATCATGGCGGCAACCATCCGGTCAGGTGCAACGATACCGGCAAGGTCGAAATCACCTGCCACAATCACAACTTCGCTGTCGATCCCGACTCGCTCAACTCCTCCGAGGTCGAACTTACCCATATCGACCTGAACGACAACACTCTCGAAGGTCTGCGCCATCGCACCCTGCCGCTCTTCAGCGTGCAGTATCACCCGGAAGCCAGCCCCGGCCCTCATGACTCCCACTACCTCTTCCACGACTTCCGCAAAATGATGGAGGAGTGGAAGGGATGAAGAAGCTGCTGCCGATCGTGATTTTGGGATCAAGCGGCCTCCTTTTTTCTCAAACGATCTGTACTGGCACCGTTGAAGAATGCCGCGAGGCGCAAACACGGCTCTGTGTCGATGAAAAGGCTCCTGCGAATTTGGAATTGCATGAGGGGAGGCTTGGGGAGGGCACGGTTGTAGACCAAACCGATGCGAAGTTCGAGACGCGATTTGCCGTTCAGCTCCGCTTACCAAAGTCCGGAGAGATAGTCCGCAGCGCGCAGGTTAGCAACGGCGATTTTAGCCTTGGGCAAATTGAGTCAGGCTCCTATCGACTGATTGTCGTCAAAGCGGACGGCACAGGGACGAAGCGTCTGGTGGCTTTCGATCAGCCAAGATCGCTCATCTGTGAATCTCCAGGGCCAATTTGCAAGTTGTCGGTTATGCCCACGGTCCACGGTTCGGACAATCCCATTGATTATTGCCCACCAAAATGAGAAAAGTGCGTCGGGAAGCAGCATGCATTAGCGCTTTGAAGGGGCACGGCTTCAGCCGTGCCGTAAAGGATCAGAAAAAGAATGGGCTTTAGCCCCTGAGGGAAGGTTTTGAAGCCTACACGCGAGCACGCTACCAACAACTCGCAAACCTACTTCGTCACATCCGAGACATGGCAACGTCGAACCTTGTTTCGAGCGGAGCCATGGGCTCGTCTCTTTTTCAAAACCCTCCTATCCTATCGAAGCAAGGCCTATCTTCTCCACGAATTTGTCCTCATGCCCGATCACTTCCATCTGCTGATCACTCCTTTGACATCTCTTGAGCGGGCAATCCAGTTCATCAAGGGCGAATTCTCCTTTCGGGCAAAGAAAGAACTCGAGTCGAATCTCGAAATTTGGCAACGCGGATTCTCTGACCATCGAATTCGCGACTACGAAGATTACGACATCCATACCCACTACATTCATCTCAATGCTGTGAAGAAAAATCTCTGTAACATCCCAGCGGCTTATCCCTATTCATCTGCCTATCCTGGCTGGAAACTCGACCCCATCCCTCAGGGGCTAAAGCCCCCTCCAAAGTTCGCCCCTTCCGGCACGGCTGAAGCCATGCCCCGTCAAGACAAATTTGGCTCCAGAACAATATCTTCAAAAATGAGAGAGCACCGAATCTAGATGCCACGCCGCAACGACATCACCAAAATCCTCGTGATCGGCTCCGGCCCGATCGTCATCGGCCAGTCTGCCGAGTTCGACTACTCCGGCACACAAGCCTGCAAGGCCCTCAAGGCCGAAGGCTACGAGGTCGTCCTCGTCAATTCGAACCCGGCCACCATCATGACCGATCCCGAGCTCGCCGATCGCACCTACATCGAGCCCCTCACGAAGGAATTTCTCGACGAAATCCTCCGTATTGAGTCGGAAATGCTCCGCGATCAGCATCGCGATGGTGTCTTCGCCGTATTGCCCACCGTCGGCGGCCAAACCGCTCTCAACCTCGCCGTCGAGCTCTCCGACTCCGGCATCCTCGATAAGTATGGTGTCGAGTTGATTGGCGCCAAACTTGAAGCCATCAAAAAAGCCGAAGACCGCCTCCTTTTTAAGGACGCGATGACCCGCATCGGCCTCGACGTCCCGCGCTCCGCGCTCGTCAATAATCTCCGCGATGGCCTCGACTTCGCCACCAAAATTGGTTTCCCCGTTATCATCCGGCCCTCCTTCACTCTTGGCGGATCCGGCGGCGGCATCGGCTACAACCGCGAAGAGCTGCTCGAAATCCTCGCCCGTGGTCTCGACCTCTCGCCCGTCCACGAGTGCCTCATCGAGGAGTCCGTCCTCGGCTGGAAAGAATTCGAGCTCGAGGTGATGCGTGACCTCGCCGACAACGTCATCGTCATCTGCTCCATCGAGAACATGGACCCCATGGGCGTCCACACTGGCGACTCCATCACCGTCGCCCCCGCCCAAACGCTTACCGACCGCGAGTACCAGGCCATGCGCGACGCCGCCATCCGCGTCATGCGCGAAATCGGCGTCGAGACCGGCGGCTCCAACGTGCAGTTCGCCGTGCATCCCAGCAACGGCCGCATGGTCGTCATCGAGATGAATCCGCGTGTTTCGCGCTCCTCGGCGCTGGCATCAAAAGCCACCGGCTTCCCCATCGCAAAAATCGCAGCGCGCCTCGCCGTCGGCTATTCGCTCGACGAAATTCCCAATGACATTACAAAGATGACCCCGGCCTGCTTCGAGCCGACCATCGACTACGTTGTGGTCAAAATCCCCAAGTGGCAGTTCGAGAAATTCCCCGGCGCCGACGAAAACCTCGGCCCCCAGATGAAATCCGTCGGCGAAGTCATGGCCATTGGCCGCACATTCAAAGAAGCGCTGATGAAAGCCACGCGCTCGCTTGAAACCGGCAAAAAATCCGGTTCCGAGGTCCTCGATCCGCGCCGCATGACCCAGCGCCTGGTCACGCCGCAGCCCGAGCGCCTCAGTTACATCCGTTACGCCTTTCGCGAGGGGCATTCCGTCCGCGAAGTTGCTCGCATGACTTCAATGGACCCCTGGTTCCTCTACCAGATCAAGGAAATCTCCGACATCGGTGTTGCGCTTCCCGAAAGCCCCGAGCATACGTCGCGGGAACAGTTACGAAAAGCCAAGCGCGTTGGAATCTCCGACGAGCGCCTGGCGGATCTCTGGTCCATCCCCGGCAAGGACGGGATCGAAAAGGTGCGCGATCTGCGCCGCCGGCACGGTCTGCGCCCTGTCTACAAACTCGTCGACACCTGCGCTGCGGAATTCGAAAGCTTCACGCCGTACCTCTACTCCAGTTACGACGAAGAGGACGAAGCCCCACCCACCCCGCGTCGCAAAGTCATCATCCTGGGCAGCGGCCCCAACCGCATCGGGCAGGGCATCGAGTTCGACTACTGCTGCTGCCACGCGGCGTTCGCGCTGCGCGAAGACGGCTACGAGACCATCATGGTCAACTGCAACCCGGAGACCGTCTCCACCGACTACGACACCAGCGACCGCCTCTATTTCGAGCCGCTGACTCTTGAAGATGTGCTAGCCGTCTATGAGCACGAAGCCTCTGGCGGCGCCGAAATCGGCATGATCGTCCAGTTCGGCGGCCAAACCCCTCTCAACCTTGCCCTCCGGCTCAAAGCCGCCGGCGTTCCCATCATCGGAACGTCGCCCGAGTCCATCGATCTTGCCGAAGATCGCAAGCGCTTTGGAAAGTTACTCGAAGAGTTACAAATTCCCCAGCCTCCCGGCGTCATCGCCACCAGCGTGGAAGAAGCTCTCGCCGGCGCCGAGCGCATCGGCTATCCCGTGCTCGTGCGTCCTTCTTATGTCCTCGGTGGCCGCGCCATGGTCATCGCCTTCGACGGCGAAAGTGTCTCCCGCTACATGAAGGAAGCCGTCGAGTATTCGCAGGAGCGGCCCATCCTTATCGACCATTTCCTCGAGGATGCGGTCGAAGTCGACGTGGACGCGCTTTGCGACAGAGAAGACGTCGTCATCGCCGGCATCATGCAGCACATCGAAGAAGCCGGCATCCACTCCGGCGATTCTTCCTGCGTCCTGCCTGCCGTCGATCTTGCTCCCGCCACCCTTGACACCATCCGCCGCTACACGCGCCAGCTCGCGCTCGCACTCAATGTCATCGGTCTGGTCAATCTGCAGTTCGCCATCCAGCGCAAGCCGGGCATGGCCGACAAGGTCTTCGTCATCGAAGTCAATCCACGCGCGTCGCGCACCGTCCCCTACGTTTCCAAAGCCACAGGCGTGCCGCTCGCCAAGATCGCCTCGCGCCTCATGACCGGACGCCGCCTGCGCGAATTTCTCGATGTATCTTCAGATCACGACCTCGAGACGGGCACGTATTTCTATGTCAAATCGCCCGTCTTCCCCTGGAGCAAGTTTCCCGGAGTCGACACAGTCCTCGGCCCGGAGATGAAATCCACCGGCGAAGTGATGGGTGTTGCCGATAACTTCGGCGAAGCCTTCGCCAAGGCGCAGCTCTCAGCCGGCCAGCAACTGCCGCTCAAAGGCACTGTCTTCTTCAGTGTCAGCGACCGCGATAAAACCCACCTGGTCGACCTCGCACGCCAGTATATGGAACTCGGCTTCCACCTCGTCGCTACCGAAGGCACCGCCAACGCTATCGAAAAGGCAGGCATGACGGTCGACCGCGTCTATAAGGTCAAGGAAGGCCGGCCCAACATCGTCGATCTCATCAAGGGTGAACGCATTCAGCTCATTATCAACACGCCGCGCGGCCAGGACCCTTACTTCGACGAGAAGGCCATCCGTCGCGCCGCCGTCCTCGCCCGCATCCCTACCATCACCACGCTCGCCGCCGCCCGCGCTGCCGCTGAAGGCATCGCCGCACTGCAGCGCCGCCGCATCACCGTCAATCCTCTGCAGAAGCTGCACGCCGAGCATCTGGCCGCGCGTTAGCTGCAGCCGGACTCCGGCTTTTCATCCCGCCACAGCGCTACACCGCCCAGCAACCCGTCCATATTCGAGACAATCGTGACGTTGGGCCGGAACTGCAGTGTCACCAGCTTGGTGTTCCCGCCACCTAAATAAAGGTGGTCCCAGTTGAACGTTGCCGCTGTCTGCGCAATCGCCTTGCGCAGCAGCTTGTTCCATTTCTTCGTGCCGTACTTCTTCAGCCCGCGCCTTCCCAGGTAGTCTTCGTACGTCTTCTTCAGCCACGGATGGTGTCCCAGCTCCAGTCCCGGGCACAACCGCCCATCCACGAAGAGTGCCGATCCCATCCCCGTTCCCAGCGTGATGATCATTTCCACACCGCGTCCCTGGATCGCACCGTACCCCTGCACCGCAGCGTCGTTGGCCACGCGTACGGGCTTCTTCCATCGCTTCTCTAAGGCCGCCTGCAGTGGGAATCCGATCCATTTCGGGTGCAGGTTGGCCGCTGAGAGCACGACGCCCTTTTTGATCACGCCCGGATATCCGACGCTCACACGATCGAACTCCGGCATCTGCTCCCGCAATTTGTCCAGGCCGACGAGCAGGCGCGCAGGCGTCGGCGGTTCGGGCGTCGGTATCCGAAAACGCTCCGTGAGCGGCCTGCCTTCCGCGTTCAGGCACAGCATCTTCAGCCCTGTGCCGCCAATATCCACGGCCAGCGTTACCAGCGGTTTTGTGTTTTTTATCAGACCTTGCTGCATCGAACCCTGCTGTCGTAAAACTGCCGCCGCCCTCGAAACCCGCAACAGTGTATCGCGGACCAGAGAACAGTCGTTGAATAGGTAATCGTCACTGTCCCTGCATTACGATAGGCAACGACGGCGTCTCCGACCCGTGTCCGGGTTCCACAGTCACTTCAAAACTCCGCGCCTGCGTTTCCGCCGGCAGCGGCGGCAGCACGACCGTCGCCCCATGGTCCGTATCCGGTCGAAACAGCCCGGCCGGGATCGGTGCTTTGCCACCCGCCGGGATCAGCCACAACTCGTAGGCCTTATCGGCCGGCAGCGGTTTCAGTCCACCTGCGATGAACACCAGAGCACCTTTGCTCTGAAGCCAGCTCACCTGACCGACAGGATGCATCGCCTGCCGCGTTTCCGTCAGCACTACGTGCTGTGACTGTGGCGAGCTCAGCACCGCCACAATCTGGTTCGCGTGATCCAGCTGCACCTGAACCTGCGCCGCGCTGCCCTGGCTCGCATTCAGCTCGCTGCGCACCGAGGCCACCTTATGCGCCAGCACCACGGTCGCCAGCAGAAACACCAGCGCCACCAACCAGCCCAGCCACGCCGCCCCGCGGGAGTGTGTCGTCTCTTCAGCCATCGCGTCATATGCTGGGAACGCGCCCAGCTGTCTTTATGATGCACCGCGCTCGCCGGCGAATCCACCCATGAAGGTCCATCCATGAAATCCCGGCTCGACAAACTGCTGGTGGCGCGCGGTCTCGCTCCCACGCGCGAGCGCGCTCAGGCGCTCATCCTCGCCGGCCGCGTGCTGGTCAGCGAGCAGAAATCCGACAAGCCAGGGGCCTCCGTTCCTGAAGATGCTCCCATTCGCCTCCTCGGCGGAGACCTGCGCTACGTCAGCCGCGGCGGGTTGAAACTCGAAGCCGCGCTCTCCCACTGGAGCATCGACCTCGCCGGCCGCTTCTGCCTCGACGTGGGCGCCTCCACCGGTGGCTTTACCGACTGCATGCTCCAGCACGGCGCCGCCCGCGTCCTCGCCATTGACACCGGTTACGGCCAGATCGCCCAAACCCTGCGCGATGACCCCCGCGTCACCCTGATTGAGCGCACCAACGCGCGCCTCCTGAACCCTGGCGATCTCCCCCACGGCATCTCCTTCCTCGCCATGGACGTCTCCTTCATCTCCGCAACTCTGGTTTTACCCCCGGTGCTTGCCGCCCTGCGACCCGCGTCCGACGCAGCTGTGCCAAATGTCGGACACGTGTCCGACGCCGTCCGACAAACCCTCATCGAGGCGGTCATCCTCATCAAACCGCAGTTTGAAGCCGGTCGCGAGCACATCGGCAAAGGCGGCATCGTCCGCGATCCTGCCGCCCATCAACTTGCCATCAACCGCGTCCGCACGTGCCTGTCGGGCCTCGGCGCGCACAACCTCGAGATCATCGACTCCCCCATCACCGGCGCGGAAGGCAACCGGGAGTTTCTGCTGCACGCTGTTTGGCTCTGAAGGTCCTTCCGCGTCATTCCTCTCTATGACCCCGACCCGGCTGCGCACAGAATCGTCCGCCGCGTCGGAAATTCGACGATGATCCGCATGACCGACGATCGCACCCTCGTCCTCGTCTTTTCTCTGGCTGGCCCGGCATCGAGCCCCGCAATCCAGCAAATCTTCTCCGAACTCGCGCACGACCACGTCACACCTGGACTGAAAGTGGTCGCCGTCACCTCATGGGCCGCCAACAGCGGCATTGAAAGGCCCGAACCAACCGTCCTCGATACCATCCGCGCTTTCCGCGGTGGGCTGCCTTCCGCGCTGCCCGTTCTTCTCATCCCCAACTCTGAGCTGAAGCCCTTCGCCATCGACATGTGGCCCGCCGCCATCCTTATCGATGGCAAAGGACGCGTCCTCTGGCTCAACACGCTCTCCGGTTCCACGGGCAGCATTCGCCAGGCCGTACGCGAAATGGAATCCGGCCCGCCAAATCTGCCCTTCTAACCCCACGCCATCGGCCCCAGTCGCCGACGGCGCATTTCGCACGCGCGCCACCCCTGTCGAATCGTCCACTCACTGTTGTATTCTGGTTCGCAATCCCAGCATCGGCCTCCGATTCGTTTGCGTTGCCGGCGTGGTGGGTTTTCAAGCGCGTCCGAACCAGTCCCAGTCACCCTGCGGGAGCGATATGAGTCAGACATTTTCCATCGGCATCGGAGGCGCCGCCGGCCAGGGCGTCGCTACTCCCGGCGACATTTTCGCCAAGATTTTCAGCCGCCGCGGCCTGCACCTCAACGCCTACAACGCCTATCAGTCCATCATTCGCGGCGGACACACCTTCCTCACCATTCGCGCCGGCATCGACCCCGTTACCAACATGGGTGACACGCTGGAGCTGCTCATCCCGCTCAATCAGGACACCATGGATCGCCACCTCCGCCTGCTCAGCGCGGGCGGCGCCTGCATCTATAACGCGGATTCCATCAAGCCCGGCGAGCACGCCGACGGCGTCCAACTTTGTCCACTCCCCGTCTCGACTCTGGCCGACATCACCCGCAACAAAGTCGCGCAGAATACCCTCGCCATCGGCGCCGCCCTCAGCATGATGGGCATCGGCTTTAATTCGCTGGAGAGCGTCATCCACGAGCAGTTCGGCAAAAAGGCCGCATCTGTCGCCCAAGAAAACATCGCCGTCGCCCGCGCCGGCTACGACTACGCCACGCAGAATTTCAAGCCCTTCGCCCACCCGCTTCCCATCGCCGACACCAAATACGCCGTCCTCAGCGGCAATACCGCGCTGGCCATGGGCGGCGCCGCTGCCGGCGTTAAATTCTACTGCGCGTATCCCATGAGTCCCTCCACCGGCGTCCTTCACTGGTTTGCCACGAACGGCCGTAAGGCCGGCATCATGGTCCGCCAGGTCGAAGACGAAATCGGCGTCATCAACATGACCATCGGCGCAGCGCAAGCGGGCGTCCGCGCCATGTGCGCTACCTCCGGAGGCGGATTCGCCCTCATGTCAGAAGCCCTGGGCCTCTCCGCCATGGCCGAAATCCCCATCGTCGTTATCGACTGTCAGCGCGCAGGCCCGTCCACCGGCGTTCCCACCAAAACCGAGCAGGGCGACCTGTGGCAGATGCTCGGTGCGGCTTTTGGCGACTATCCGCGCGTCATCGCCGCGCCCCTCGACATCGGCGACTGCTTCACGCTGATCCCGGAAATTTTCAACATCGTCGACAAATTCCAGGTTCCCGGACTCGTCCTCTGCGACCTGTTGCTCTCCGAAGGGCGCCTCAGCGTCGATCCCAAAATTCTCGACTTCAAACCGCCCGTCGATCGCGGCGAGATGATTACTTCGTCCAACGGCGACCACGGCCAATACAAGCGCTACCTCATCACCGAAAGCGGCGTCTCCCCGCGCGCCATCCCTGGCATCCCCGGCTACACCCACGTAGTCTCGAGCGACGAGCACGACGAAGACGGCGTCCTTATCAGCGACATGTACACCAACGCCACCAAGCGCCGCGCCATGATGGAAAAACGCATGCGCAAGGAGCAGGGAATTGCCGCCGCTATTGCGCCGCCGCGTCTCCAGGGTCCCAAAGATGCCGACGTCACCCTCATCGGCTGGGGGTCCACCCATGGCGTCATTGAAGAAGCCCGCGCCCAACTCGCCGCCCAGGGAATTACCGCGAATCAGTTACAAATTCGCTGGATCGTTCCCCTGCACGGCGAGGCCATCCTCGACCAGCTCCGCAACGCAAAGCGCACCATCATCGTCGAGAACAACTACAGCGGCCAGTTTGCGCGCTATCTGCGCAGCGAAACCAGCTTCGTTGCCGATGGCCACATCCGCAAGTACGATGGCGAGCCCTTCATGCCGCACCACATTGTGGAAGCGGTCCGCGAACAACTCGCCGGCGACACTACGGTGTCCGTCCCGACTCACGAGATCATGGTTTAGCAACAATGGAACTGTTAAAAACGGGCAAGACTCTACAGCATGCGGAAATATGTCGGCCGGTGGCCTTTGTATCAGGGCACGAGTTTACTCGTGCCGAACCAGCCAGGAAAAATGGGGCTTTAGCCCCTGTGTTTTGAAGGGGCACGGCTTCAGCCGTGCCGTACAAGATCGAAAGAAAAAGGGGGCTTTAGCCCCTGAGGGAAATTCCCAAGGAGAAGCAAAATGGCCACCATTGTCGAAACCCCGAAGCCGCTGACGACGGCCGATTTTAAAGGCCGTGTCGACCCCGACTGGTGCCCAGGCTGCGGCGACTTCGGAGTCCTCGCTGCCGTGCAGAAGGCCCTCGTCGAGCTGCAGATTCCCAACCACCAGATCGTCACCGTCAGCGGTATCGGCTGCTCCTCCAACTTTCCCGGCTTCATCGAGACCTACGGCATGCACACGCTGCATGGCCGCTCTCTGCCCGTCGCTACGGGCGTCAAGATGGCCAACCCCGATCTCACCGTCCTCGTCACCGGTGGCGACGGCGACGGCTTCGGCATCGGCGGCAATCACTTCACCCACACCATCCGCAAAAATGTCGATCTCACCTACATCGTCATGGATAACCAGATTTACGGCCTGACGACGGGCCAAACCTCGCCCACCAGCCGCCTTGGCATGAAGACCAAGAGCTCCCCCTACGGCAACATTGAAGCGCCCATCAATCCCATCAGCATGGCGCTCGCCGCCGGAGCCACCTTCGTCGCCCGCGGTTTCAGTGGCGAACAAAAGCACCTCACTGAGCTCATCAAGCAGGCCATCCAGCACAAGGGTTTTTCTTTCCTCGACGTCTTCAGCCCCTGCGTCACCTACAACAAGGACAACACCTTCCAGTGGTTTCGTCCGCGCGTGAAGAAACTCGAAGACGATGCCGCGTACGATTCCACGCACTGGCTCGCCGCCATGGAAAAATCGACGATCTGGGGCGAAGAAATCCCCATTGGCAAATTCTTCGAGCGCACCGATCTGCCCGCGCTGCACGAGGCCGAGCCGGTCACGCAGGGCCGAACCATGCTTTCGTATCCCATCCACATCGAGCCCACAGTCGCGCAGTCCTTCATCGACGAGCTAATGTAGCGTCTCTCAGGGACTTGGAGCGTTCTTGCGCCTCCGTCGCCCCCGGCACAGGCTCGAACCGCAGCACCGCCGCCCACTGCCCTTCGCGCTCGGCGCCCCACACCACGTGCCCGCCCAGCACGCGCGCAATCACGCCCGGCGGCAAATCCCGATGAAAATCGAAATACCGCGTGTCGAGCTGCTCGTTATGCCGCCCCAGGCTCAGCCACAACCGTGGCGGATCGTACTTCGTCGAAAAAATCAGCGCCCCCGTGTAGCTGCCCCGCATTCCGAGCGCTTTCTCAATCTCCTGCGCTGAAAAATTCTCAATCGCGACGACTGGAATCGCCTGCTTCACATAGCCCAGCTCCGGCTTCGTCAGCTCATCGGTTGCCGGCCACGCCGTCAGCACTGTCGCCCCCGGCATTTTCTCCACGATGGTGCTCACCGCCGCCTGCTGCAGCCGGATTACCGTCGCATATTCCAGGTTGTCCTCCGGCGCAAACCTGTACGGCGGATTCACGAACAGTCCCGCCAGGAAAGCCGCCGCGCTCAGCGCCACCAACCCCGTCCACGACTCCAGCCGCCGCCGGAATGTGTTCACGCACAGCAGCAGCACCAGCGGATACAGCGGTAACAGATACCGCGTCAGCAGTGCCCCACCCAAAACTGAGAAGAACACCACGTTCGCCACGATCACGACGTAGAACACCGCCTGCTGTTCCGGCCGAATACGTACCCGCAACGGTGACGAATCCGTCCCGCTCCCCTTGGCTTCGCTCACCGGAGCCAGCAGCAAACAACCCAGCGCCGCCAGCACCGGAACAAACATGTTCATGTGCAGCGTTACGTGCATCGTGCGATGCGCCAGCGCCAGCAGCACCCGCAGCGGCATCAGCGTAGCTGTCGCGTTGTAACGCACATACTCTGGATTCCCAAACACAAACCCCGTCTTCCGCCAGTGATACACATACCAGGCCGCGAGTGGAACCGCCGGCGTCACGAGCGCAGCAACCACCGTAATCCGGCGCAAGCGCGGCTTCCGAATCCTCCAGCTCTCCCAAACCGCCAGCGCCAGCGGCGTAACAATCGCCGTCTCCTTCGACAGCGCAGCCAGAGCAAAACAAACCGCCGCCGCCCAAACGCGATCCTCCAGGAAAAATGCCAGCGCCCACAGCGTCCCCGCCGCTGCAAACAAATCCGCATGCGCCAACGAGCTCTGCGCAAACCACACCGGATACATCGCCGTCAGCAGCACCGTCGCCAGCGCCACCGACGTTTTCCCAGTCGTGATCGCCGCCAGCCGCCAAACCGCGGTCAGCGCCACCGCCGCCACCAGGCACATCGTGGTCCGGGTCACCAGCGGCGCAAACCCAAACACCTTCCAAGCGCCGGCCAGCACCACCGATGGCAGCGGCGGATGCGCATTCGACAAGGTTGAAGTTGGAATCAGCGAGCCCGTGCGGAAAAAGTCCCACGCCGCAGGAATGTAGTACCCAGCCTCATCCCAGTAATAAGGAAGCCGCAGCAGGGAAGCATGCGCCGCAAGCACCGCGGCAAACGCCGCCGCCGGCACCACCCACAGCGGAACCGCCCGCCTTGCCGCAGCGCTCGTCATCGCACTGGGTTGGAGTTTCCGCTCACCGCGTGGTTCAGTGCACCGGCCCCTTCGGCGGTTGCGGCTCCAGAGCCAGCGCCCCAAACGTCTGCTCGTACTGCGCCAGATTCTGCCCCAGAACGTTCCACAGCGCCTTGGCCTGCTGCGGGCTCAGATACACGCCCAGCGCGTTGTTCACGTTCACCTGCTCCGGCGTCTCCTGATGCACCAGCCCAAACACCAGCAGAAAATCCCACACGCTCACCCGCACCTGCACGCTGTTGGAGTAAATCTCCCGGTAATCGTCCGCCTGATTCAAATTAATCTTCGGTTGTGGATGCGATGGATTCATAGTCCCCACCAGACTATCCCATCGCGTGATTGACGCAGTGACCGCGGGCTACAATAGCCCCAGCGTCTCACTCCTCTCGTGCGAAAGTGGCGGAATTGGCAGACGCACCAGACTTAGGATCTGGCGGGGCAACCCGTGGGGGTTCGAGTCCCCCCTTTCGCACCACTCACCACGACGAGTTTCCGCTCGAATCGCGGTCCCTCGGCTTCGCTCGGGATTTCGGCTGCGGGCTTCGACGCCCGCTAAACGCCTCAAGTTCGAGTCCCCCCTTTCGCACCAGGCCTGCCGCTGAAAGAACAAAGATCAAATTATCTTGCGCGGTGGTCAAGTTTCCGCCACAAACTCTCCGCGCAGAATCTCCCCGGGTGAGATTTCGTCCACATAGCACCACACCCAGTTCTCGCCCGGCTCCACTGACCGCATCAGTGGGTGCTTCGTCGCGTGGAAATGCTTCGTCGCGTGCTTATTCTTCGAAGAGTCGCAGCACCCCACGTTCCCGCACTCCATGCACAGCCGCAGATGCACCCAACGGTCCCCCATCTTCACGCATTCCTCGCACACATGGGTCTTCGTGCTCATCACCTTCATCGTGCCCAGATGTGAACATCCCGCCGCCATCGTCTCCTCCTCTGTTTCGCCTGCGTTCTGTCTTCTGCGTCCTGTGTCCTGTTTTTCAGGCCGTCCGCTCCAGCGCCCCGCGATCCCACTGCCCAAACCTCGCCGCCGCCTGGTAGGTGCTCCGGCAGAACTCCAGCAGCGCCTTGCTCGGTGAAGTGCTCACACGCACATCGTCGTACATCAGCAGGAATTCTCCCAGGCCCTCATCCCATCGCGCCGCATCCGGCCGCACCCGTGCTTCTTTGAACCCCGCCGGTGTCGGCGCCGCGTAGGAATAGAACGCTGGCCCCGTTACGTTCCCGCTCCCCGGCCACCACCCCACGCTGCTCACTTCGTGCGAATACGCCTCGCGCGTCACCGCATCCGCACCCGGCCGCTCCGGCGCCCGCCTCCCCGAAAATCGCGTCGCCGCCAGATCGAAGCTTCCCCAGAAAAAATGCACCGGGCTCGCCTTCCCGATAAACTCCGACCGGAATTGCTGGAACACTGCATCCACGCTCAGCAGAATTCTCCAGAATCGCTCTACCTTCTCCGCGTCGTACGACTGGTGCACCGTGTCCTCATCAAACGCGATCGGATTTGGCACTTCCACCGGCATGTGCCAGATCGTCACATCGATTCCCTCGCCGCGCAGCATCGCCATGCACCTCGCGTAGAACTCCGCTACCGTCTGCGGCTCGAGCTTCAGCTTTCGCACCGTGCCCTCACACGTTTCCAGCACCAGCTCGTGCGCCACAAAATCGAACCACAGCTCGAACGCCCGCGCTCCATACGGGATCCGCGACGTCGTCAATCCCCGCGCCGTCACATACAGGGGCACATTCCACCAGTGATTCACCAGCGGTGTCAGCTTCAGCCGCACCTTGCCCACAATCTGCGTCCACATGTGCAGCGTCTCGCAGGTGTCCTTCCACTCCTCCAGCGGCAGCGCCGGCCAGCACTCCCGCTCATCGGACAATCCATTCTTCGCCATCACGCCTTTCCCTTCCGCGGCTCCGTCATCTTCATCGGATCCAGCACCTCATCGATCTCCGCATCCGTCAGCACCTTCTTCTTCCGCGCCAGTTCCACAATCGAAGTCCCGGTCTCGACCGACTCCTTCACCAGGTCGGCTGATTTCGAATATCCGATGTGCGTATTCAGCGCCGTCGCCAGCGCAATCGTGCTCTCCGCATAATAGTGGCACCGCGCCTCGTTCGCCTCGATGCCTCTCACGCACCGCTCCGTGAAAACCCGCAGCATATTCGCCATAATCGTCGTGCTCTGCAGCACGTTGTACGCCATCGTGGGCATCATCACGTTCAGCTCCAGCTGCCCCGCCTGCATCGCCATCGCCACGGCAGCATCGTTGCCCACCACCTGGAAGCTCACCATCGCCGCCAGCTCCGCCATCACCGGATTCACCTTCCCCGGCATAATCGACGACCCCGGCTGCAACGAAGGCAGATGAATCTCGTTGAACCCCGTGTTCGGCCCCGAACTCAGCAACCGCAGGTCGTTCGAGATGCGGATCATTTCCAGCGCCAGCCCCCGCAACGCCGCGCTCACCTGCCCCATGGGAGCCTGCGATTGCATCGCCCACCGCAAATCCTCCGCCGGAAACAGCGGCTGCCTGGAAATTCGCGACAAATTTGTAACCGCTTTAGTTCTATATTCCGGATGCGTGTTCAGCCCCGTCCCCACCGCAGTCCCGCCCAGTCCCAGCTCCCGCAGACCATCGCCCGCATTGCGCAGCGTCTCCTGCGCCTTTCGGATCGCCACCCCATACGCCGCGAACTCCTGCCCCAGCCGAATCGGCACCGCGTCCTGCATGTGCGTTCGCCCAGCCTTCACGACACCATCAAAGTCGCGGCCCTTTTGTGCGAACGCGTCGGCTAAAGCATCCAGCTCCGGATACAGCGTCTCCAGCGCCAGCAGCGTCGCCACCCGCATCGCCGTCGGAAACACATCGTTCGTCGACTGCCCATAGTTCACGTGGTCATTCGGATGAACGTCCTTGTATTCGCCCAGCTTCCCGCCCAGAATTTCATTCGCGCGATTAGCAATCACTTCGTTCGCGTTCATGTGGAAGCTCACCCCCGCTCCCGCCTGAAACACATCCACCACGAATTCCGCGTCCCACTTGCCCGAGAGTACTTCCTGCGCCGCCGCAATAATCGCATCCGCGCGACGCGCCTCCAGAACCTCCAGCTCCCAGTTCGCTTCCGCGGCCGCCCGCTTCACCATCCCTATCGCGCGGATCAGCAGCGGATGCGCCCGCATCCCCGAAATTGGAAAGTTCTCCACCGCCCGCGCCGTCTGCGCGCCATACATCGCCCGCGCCGGAACCTCCACGATCCCCAGCGAGTCTTTTTCTTTGCGTGTCTCTGCCATCCGCAGCCGCCCTCAATAATGGATGCTGCGATTAGAAATCAGATGTGGGTTTCCGCGCGAACCGCGCCTTTTCGCTGACCGCTTCTTAGCCGACCGGTTCTTCGCTGACCGCTCTTCCGCTACCGGCTGGCCTTCAGGCCAATATCGCCACTCCCGCAAACTCACTCTGGATCCGCGCCTTCCACTCCCGCGGCCCCGTCTCGTGCACTGATGTCCCCTGCGAGTCCACCGCCACCGTCACCGGCATGTCTTCTACGGTGAATTCGTAGATCGCCTCCATGCCCAGGTCCTCGAACGCCACCACCCGCGCCGCGCGAATCGCCTTCGACACCAGATACGCCGCGCCGCCCACCGCCATCAGATACACCGCGTGGTTATCGCGAATCGCCTCTACCGCCGCCGGCCCGCGCTCCGCTTTCCCAACCATCCCCAGCAAACCCGTCTGCTCCAGCATCTGCCGCGTGAATTTATCCATCCGCGTAGCTGTCGTCGGCCCCGCCGGCCCCATCACTTCCTCCCGTACTGGATCCACCGGCCCAACGTAATAGATAAACCGGTTCGTGAAATCCACCGGCAGCTTCTCGCCGCGATTCAGCATCTCCGTCATCCGCTTGTGCGCGGCATCGCGCCCCGTGAGCAATTTCCCGCGCAGCAGAACCACCTCACCCGGCTTCCATGTCGCCACTTCTTCGCGCGTCACCGTATCCAGATCCACCCTCCGAGCCGACGAAACGTCATACGTCAAACTCGGCCAGTCCGAAAGTGACGGCGGCTGCAACGCAACGGCCCCACTCCCGTCCAGAACAAAATGCGCATGCCGCGTTGCCGCGCAGTTGGGAATCATCGCCACCGGCAAATTCGCCGCGTGCGTCGGATAATCCCGGATCTTCACATCCAGCACCGTCGTCAGCCCGCCCAGCCCCTGCGCGCCAATCCCCAACTGGTTCACCTTCTCGTAAATTTCCACCCGCATCTTCTCGAGCCCGTTCTGAGGCCCGCGATCCAGCAGCTCCCGCATATCGATCGGATCCATCAGCGATTCCTTCGCCATCAGCATCGCCTTCTCCGCCGTCCCGCCAATCCCAATCCCCAGCATCCCCGGCGGACACCATCCCGCACCCATCGTCGGGACGGTCTTCAGCACCCACTCCACTACTGAGTCCGACGGGTTCAGCATCGCGAACTTCGACTTCGCCTCCGACCCTCCGCCCTTCGCGGCGACAGTAACTTCAACCTCGCCCCCGCGAACCATCTCCACGCTCACCACCGCCGGAGTATTGTCCTTCGTGTTCTTCCGCGCCCCTGCCGGATCGGCCAGAATCGACGCCCGCAGCGTGTTGTCCGGGTTCAGATACGCCCGCCGCACCCCGGCATCGGCCATCTCCTGCACCGTCATCGTCGCGTCCCACCGCACATCCATCCCAATCTTCAAAAACACGGTTACGATTCCCGTGTCCTGGCAGATCGGCCGGTGCCCCTCCGCGCACATGCGCGAGTTGACCAAAATCTGTGCCATCGCATCCTTCGCCGCCGCCGACTCCTCGCGCTCATACGCCCTCGCCAGGCTTGTGATGTAATCCACCGGGTGGTAATAGCTGATGTACTGCAGTGCGTCCGCCACGCTCTGAATAAAGTCTTCCTGCCTGATCGTCGCCATGTTCAGTTTTTCCTGCCTTCCGACAGTGTAGCGATACCCAGCAACCCCCCAAAAAACCGGTGTTCACGGCCAGGTTCACCCCATAGCAAGAAGCAAACGCGCTTCGCTTCCAAACCGTCAATATTACGTGCTCTCCTCCTTCACACTGGAGTAACCGCGTACAACCCAGTTTTGCAAAATTACCCACCCCTGAACTGGGCCCCGCAACCGTCCCGGCACTGTCGTAACCGCGTGCTTCCCGTCGCTCCTCTCTTGCTCAGGCCTCCCAAAAAGCGCAATTTTCGACTAGTTACTACTTTGCAAATCTTCGTATCGTGCCACGAACTACCTTTGTACATGGTGCGTGCAGCGTTCGGTACCGCGATTTCGTTCCGCCGAATGGATGTAGGCGCCGGCACTGAAAGGTTTCGATTGCGGGACTACAATGCTTTCGCTGCGGAATTCTGTCGGCAATCGCTCTATCCCGCAAAGGTAGTTTCCCGCACCGTTTCCGGCCTGCGGGTTCCGGCCCTCGGGTGCCGCCGCTTCATCAGCGGAGCCGCTCGTTCAAGTCTTCGACGGAGGAGAACCAATACATGAAAAATCTGAAATCTGTCTCTCTCGTTCTTGCGTCGGCAGTTCTCGTCTTATTGTCGACCGGTTGCAAAATCAAGCCCATCCAGGTCTCCTGCAACGCCAGCGCGCCTTCCATCTACCCCGGCGACGCGGAGACCGTCACCGCTACGCCCACATCGGTCACCGAAAAGAAGAACTGGGACGTCCTCTATAACTGGAGCGGACCCAGCGTCACCGGCAACGGAGCCACCGCCACCGTCGCTACCGGCTCGCTCGACCCCGGCAACTACACCGCAAAGGTCGACGTGAAGGAAGGCAAGAAAGGCAAGGAGGGCCAGAAGAAGGGATCCACCGCCTCCTGCCAGTCCGACTTCACCGTCAAGCCCTTCGAGCCGCCGACGCTCAGCTGCTCCGCCAGCCCCACCAGCGTTATGGCAGGTGGCAGCTCCACCATCACCGCAACCGGTTCCAGCCCGCAGAATCGCCCGCTCACCTACAGCTACTCGGCATCGGCGGGTTCCATCAGCGGCACCGGATCTTCCGCCACTCTCTCCACCAACGGAGCCGGCGCGGGAACCATCACCGTCACCTGCAACGTGCAGGATGACAAGTCGCACACCGCGTCGGCTACCACCAGCGTCGAGGTCCAGGCGCCGCCGCCTCCCCCGCCGCCCAAGACGCAAACCCTCTGCGCCGTGGACTTCAGTCGCGACATGAAACGTCCGACCCGCGTCGATAACGAAGCCAAGGCCTGCCTCGATGATGTAGCTCTCAACGCCCAGCAGAAGGCCGATGCCACCCTCGTTCTGGTTGGCAACTCGGCTCCTCTGCCGCCGCCAAAGGGCAAGCATCACCACCACAAAGCCGAACTCACCGCCGATGAAATTGCGGCGCAGCGCGCGGTCAATACCAAGGACTACCTGGTCACCGACAAGGGCATCGATGCCAGCCGCATCCAGGTCAAAACCGGTACCAGCGGCGACAATCAGGTGCAGGACTACCTCGTTCCCGCAGGCGCCAACTTCAACAACGACGTCCCGGGCACCAACGCCGTCGACGAGAGCGCCATCAAGGCGCAGCCTCGCAACCCGGTCGTCAAGCACCATCACCATAAGAAGGCAGCCGCTACCCAGTGAGGCACCGCAACAAACCGATCCACCAACGCGTCGAGGGCTGGCCCAACAAGGGCCAGCCCTTGCGTTTTCTTCAGCAGGCGCGGAGCGAGGATGAAGCGGAGTACTCCCGCTGACCGCTTTTTAGCTGACCGTTTTATCGTCGACCGCTTCATCGCCGGCCGTTTTACCGCTGACCGTTTTATCGCCAAACGCTTTACCGCCGACCGCATTACCGGTATTACTTTTGCTAAAATGTAATGGGAGGGCTTCCTCATGCAATCAGCCATTACCAGCAAAGGCCAGGCCACCATCCCCAAACCCATCCGCGATCACCTCGGCCTCAAACCCGGCGACCGCGTCAAATTCTTCATTCAGCCCGACGGCCACGTCGTCATGCTGCCCACACTTCCGATAACTGCGCTCAAGGGAATGTTGCGCACCCGCAAAAGGGCTTCCCTCGCCGATATCGACGCCGCGATCGCCAAGGGCGCAACCAGCCGATTCACCCGTAGCAAGAGCCGATGATCGGTCTCGACACCAACATTCTGGTTCGCTATCTCACCTGGGACGATCCGGTCCAATCGCGGCAAGTCGCGGAAATGATCGAAAAACACCTGACCCAGCAGGAACCAGGCTTCGTGAGCCTCGTCACCACGGCGGAACTCGTTTGGGTGCTGGAGACGTTCTATCAATTCTCAAACGTACAGATCGCCGCCGCGATCGAACGCATGCTCCACATCGCCACTCTTTCCTTCCAGAACGAGCGAGAAGTCTTCACCGCCATGACCGCCCTGAAGACTGGCGCCGCTTCCTTCGACGACGCTCTCATCGGTGCCCTCGGCCGCTGGGCTGGCTGTTCTTCCACCCTCACCTTCGACCGCAAAGCCGCCCGCCTGAAGGATTTTCAACTCGCCTGAACAACCGCACCTGGCCAACCGGAAAAATCCGTAGAGTGAACACATGCTTCGCGCCTCCCTCACTGCGTTCGCCTCGCTGCTCGTTGGATTGGGACAGAACCCCGTATTGCCCCCTGCCGACCAAAACCACGCGAACAAGCCTGTTTGCGCCGCCGAAGCCATCTGCTTCGCGGGCGAGGTTTCCGCCGGAAAAGACTTCCGCCACGCTATCAGCGACCAGATGGATTTTCTCCTCGACCCGGCGGATGCGGGCTGGGACATCAAAATCGTCCCCCTCTACCCACAACCCAACTGCGATGAATTCGCCTCCGTCCTCACGCCCCCGTACCGCGGTCACTCCGGCCTCGATATCGACATGAGCTACGGCGTCTCAGCGGAGGAGGAGGTCGCAGCCTCTCCGCGCCAATTCAGATTCGTCACCAATTGCAGCGACTACAAAACAGAATCGGACCGCCTGCAAATCGTCCTTTGGCCCTACTCCTACACCGAGAAGCAGGTCGACAAAGCTACCGCGGATCTCGGCTCCACCCCGCACGGCGCCGCCCGCCTCTGGATCACCGATTCAAAGATCAGCCATGCCGCCGACACAGCCGACAACAAGCTCGGCAACATCGAATGGATGCGCTTCACCCTCGAAATTCGTTTGCCGAATCGGAACCAGCGTCAGCTCACCGGAAAATAGGCTACCGACCCTTCACGCTGTAAATGGTCTCGTGCGAAGGCAGCACGGCTCCGATGACAGCTCCGCCCAGGCCGCCGATCACCGCCCCCACCGCGGCCCCAACTCCCCTGCCGCCCAGAAATCCGCCGGACTCCCACGCGCCCGCTGTGATTCCCGCCCCTGCCCCGGCGCCCACGCCCGCCCCAATCAGCGTGTTGCGCAAACGATGCCCCTTCTTCCCCAGTTTCACGCTGCGGACATCTTCCTTCTGGACCGTCCGTTCGCCTGAATTCTCCCTGAACACGATCGCCGCGTCGGTGGCATTCACGAACGCGCCCGAATGTTTCGTGGAGCTAACCTCGACCACCTGAATAGGCTCGCCCGCCCCAATCGTTCGCAGATTCTGCCACGATGCCCCATTCGTTTGAGCAGGGGAAACGCAAGACGTACCAAGCAGAAAAATCAGGAACAACATCTTTCGCATCACGCACGTGCTCCCTGATCGTGGCGGCAAGCATATCACGACCGAACAATGCCAATTCCGCCCTGCTTCATCGTCTAATCTATCCTCATGGGGTCCACCGAACCCGAATCCTTCGATGTTCTCGTCATCGGCGCCGGACCCACCGGCATGGCCTGCGCCATCGAAGCCCAGCGCGCCGGCTTCCGCTCCGTTCTCGTCGACAAGGGCTGCCTCTGCAATTCGCTTTTCCACTACCCGTCGCACATGACCTTCTTCACCACCTCCGAGCTGCTCGAGATCGGCGACATCCCCTTTCCCTCGCCCAACGCCAAGCCCACTCGCAACGAGGCCCTCGAGTACTACCGCAAGGTCGCCATGTTCTATAACCTCGACATCCATGCATACGAGCGCGTCGACGAAGTCACCGGCGAGGATCTCAACTTCGAAGTCCGCACCCGCGATCAGTTTGGCCGCCTGCACCTCTACAAAACCCGCAAAGTCGTCGTCGCCAGCGGCTACTACGATCTCCCCAACCTCATGAACATCCCCGGCGAAGACCTGCCCAAGGTGATGCACTACTACGTCGACCCCCATCCTTATTACGGGCTCGACGTCGTCGTCATCGGCGGCAAAAACTCCGCCGCCATCGCCGCCCTCGAACTCTGGCGTCACGGCGCGCGCGTCACTGTCGTCTATCGCGGCGCTGCCATGCAGCCTCATATCAAGTACTGGATCCTCCCTGACATCGAAAACCGCATCAAAAACGGCCAAATCACAGCGTTCTTCAACACCACCGTCACCCGCATCGATCCGGACTCCATCACCATCGAGACGCCCGAGGGTCCGCGCGTTCTGGCCAATGATTTTGTCTTCGCTATGACCGGTTACCTTCCCGACTTCGACTTCCTCGAATCCCTCGGCGTCCGCATCGAAGGCGAATACCGCTGCCCCTCCTGCGATCCCCGCAGCCTCGAGTCCAACATCCCCGGCATCTATCTCGCCGGGGTCATCATCGCCGGCGACAAAACAAACGAAATCTTCATCGAGAACGGCCGCTTCCACGGCCGCCAAATCGCCGACGACCTGAAGCAAAAGCTTGCCTCGACCACCGCTCCCACACCCCAGCCCGTCTCCTGATTGGAGCCTGCCTTGGGCAAGCGTCGAGTGGAACGAGGGCCGCGCTGAACGGGCTGACCGCTTCTTTGCCAACCGCTGTTTAGCTAACCGGTTCTCAGCTGACTGCTGCCCTTAGGTGTAGCATCTCTAAAAACGCTGCATTCCGAAGGCCTGGACCGGAAACCTGCTCGTTCCCGATCGCATTCCTGCCCCAGCGGAAACAGCTTTTCCCCAGCCATGTCTCTGTTCAAACCACGCTCGATTCGCGGCCAGTTCATGGCCGCCCTCATTTTGTTCGAGCTCATCGTCGTGGGCATTTTTACCCTCGTCCTCCTCCGCCAGCAGCGCTCGGAAATGGCCCAGCGCATGCACCGCCGCCTCGAAAGCCAGGCCTCCCAGATGGCCGCCCTCGGCTCGCTCGCCCTCGACGATCCCCACCCCGGCTCCTTCGCCCGCGTCGTCAACGCCATCGCCAAATCCACCAGCATCAGCGCTGCTCAAATCACCGACCTCGAAGGCCGCACCCTCGCCAGCACCGACCCCACCTCCATCGGCACCATCATCCTCACCGATCGGGAGCGATCGTACCTGCGCCCCCTCGACCAGCCGGTCATGTTCCAGATCGCCCCGCAAGGCGCCTGGGAAGTCGTCACCCCCATCGTCTCCAACGGTCGCATCCGCGCCCTCGGCTGGATCTATCCCAACGACCATCAGGATCGCCAGGACCTCGACGCCCTCCTTCGCATCACCCTCCTCTGGTCCCTCTTCGTCCTCGGCGCCTGCACCATCATTGCCGCCGTTCTCGCCCAGTCCATCACCCGCCCCCTCGGCATGCTCACCCGCGCCACCCGCAGCCTCATATCCCATCCTGAAGAACCCGGCGAGTTTCCGCTCCCCGTCAAAACCTCCACTGAAGCTGCCGAGCTCACCATCGCCTTCAACCGCATGGTCGCTGCCATGCAGGATCAGCGCGCCGGCCTCAACGAAACGCTGGCGCTGCTCGATTCCATGCTCGCCAACGCCCCCATCGGCTTTGCCTTCTTCGACCGCAAATACCGCTTCGTCCGCGTCAATCAGTTTCTTGCCGACATGAACGGCTATTCCTTCGCCCTCCACCTTGGCCGCGGCGTCACCGGCATCCTGCCCCCCTCCACCGCCACCAAACTCGAGCGCTGCATCGAAACCGTCTTCCAGACCGGCCAGCCCGTCCGCAACCTCGAGCTCACCTGGGAACCCGAGCCCCGCCGCACCCGCAGCTGGCTCGCCCACCTTTATCCGGTCCGCACTGAAACTGAAACCACTCGCTGGGTCGGCGCGATCCTCGTCGACATCACCGAGCAGAAGCGTGGCGAAGAAACCCTCCGCCGAACCGAAAAGCTCGCCGCTACCGGCCGCCTCGCCGCCTCCATCGCCCACGAGATCAACAACCCTCTCGAAGCCGTCACCAACCTCCTCTATCTCATCCGCCAGGAGCAGCTCACCCCCGAGGCCGCCCATTTCGCCGAGCTCGCCCAGCAGGAAGTCACCCGCGTCTCGGAAATCACCCAGCAGACTCTCCGCTTTTACCGCCAGTCCACGCTCCCGGCCACCGCCAATGTCCGCGAGATCCTCGACTCCGTCCTCACCCTCCACCTCGGCCGCATCCAGACCCTCCAGGTCGATCTCCAGCGCGACTACGACGGCGACCTCCCGCTCTTCTGTTTTGCCGGTGAGCTCCGCCAGCTCTTCGCCAACTTCATTGGCAACGCCCTCGACGCCATGACCCCAGACGGTGGCCGCCTTATCGTCCGCGCCCACCTGGCGCATCAGAATGGCGTTGCAGGCATCCGCGTCTCCGTCGGCGATACCGGCTGCGGCATCACCCAGGAAGCCCGCCGCCACATCTTCGAGCCATTCTTCACCACCAAAGAAGCCACCGGCACCGGCCTCGGCCTCTGGGTCAGCGAGCAGATCATCCGCAAGCATCACGGTTCGGTCCGCGTCCGCAGCCGCGCTTCCGGGCACACCGGAACCGTCTTCAGCATCTTCTTCCCCTCCACCGGCGCCGAACTCGAACCCATCTCCACCGAATCCCCCAGCGAAGCCGTCTCCTCCTGAGGTTGTCATCCCCGGGATGCGATCATTCGGCCTGATGCTGATTCGGTTCGCGACGTTTACGCGGTGAATGGGGGTTTCGCCAGAAAGCCGAGCTTTTCAGCCACTCGCGTAAGTCCACTGTCGTCCGTCCAGAGTTCGGTAGCGGTGTGGACGATCATCAGCGAGGCGATCAGGTGGGCATCGACCCATCCGATGCCCTCTGTGTAAAGCTTCCGCACTTCGATCAGTTGACGGACTTCGTGAAGTTCTGCGACCGGCAACTCGGGCAGGAATTCAAGCGAGGAGAGCGTCATCATTCGATCCCGGAGACCGCCCAGAGCCAGCTCCCCAATGATGAAGGGGTGCATTACCACTCTCCCGGCCTCCAGCAACCCCGAAACTTCCTTGTTCGCGGACCTGAAATGTTCGATCCAGATGTTCGTGTCGATCAGGATGGGCGTGTCGGTCGGAGTCATTTCCCCCGCAGTTTCCGGCGCGGAATCCTCTGCAGATCCGGCATCGTTCCGCCCAGCGCTGCCAGCCTCCTCGCTGCTTCCCGCTGGACCAATTGCGCCAGCGCCTCCCGAATTAATGCCGATTTCTCTTTAACGCCCGTATACGCCTGCGCCTTGCGGATCAGATCGTCTTCGAGCGTTACCGTCGTCCGGGTGCGCTTGACAACACCTCGCGCTCTCCCGGAATCATCTTCGACAGCAACCGTGGAACGGCGTGGCATATTCGCCCTCCTTCCATACCATTATGGCATCAGTTGATGCCACTTTCATCTTCCACACCCTACGCGCGCCAACATCAGTGTGCTGGAGAACACCCCGCTAACCTGCTATCCTCCCCTTTCCCGTCTTTACACTTCTGGAGGAATCCCTGCCCATGCTCCTGCGCTCTCGCCGCATCTTCGCGCTCATTTTCCTCGCCACACTTCCCCTCTTCGCTGCCGAAAAGAAAAAGCCCACCCCACCCCCAGCAGCCGCCACCGATCCCGACATCGGCCCGTGGTCCGAGCCCCAGCCCGCCCAGGAAAAGCTCGACCTAACCATGTACGCCCGCATCCGCGAAGAAGGTCTCCTCCACTCCCACGTCATGGACTACGGCTCCGCCCTCGCCGACGACATCGGCCCCCGCCTCACCGGCTCGCCCAACCTCGCCAAAGCCAATGCCTGGACCCGCGACCAGCTCACCGCCATGGGCTGCGTCAACGCCCATCTCGACGACTGGGGCGAATTCGGCATGGGCTGGCAGCAGCTCAACACCTGGGTCCGCATGACCGCCCCCGATACCGCCGTCTTCATCGCCCAGGCCTCACCCTGGTCGCCCGCCACCAACGGCCCCATCACCGCCGAAGCCACCTCGGTCAACATCCAGTCCGACGCCGACTTCGACAAATACAAGGGCAAGCTCGAGGGCAAAATCGTTCTCCTCGGCGAAATGCGTCCCGTCCCGCCCGTCGATCAGCCGCTCTTCACCCGCTATACCGACCAACAGCTCGCCGACCTCGCCCAGTTTCCCATCGAGAACAGCGTCACCTCCAACTACCAGCGCCGCGTCCAGGCCTTTCTCGATCGCATGAACATGATCGGAAAGGTTTCCCGCTTTCTTGCCGACGAGAAAGCCGCTGCCGTCATCGTGCCCAGCCGCGACGCCAGCGATGGTGGCGGATCCGGTGGCACCTTCTTCGACGACGGCCCCACCCTCACCGCCTACATGCGCGGACACGAAACGAAGCTCCCCATGGTCGTCATGGCCATCGAGAACTACGGCCGCGTCTATCGCCTGCTGGAGGCGCACGTGCCCGTTTCCATCCAGTTGAACGTCGACACCAAATTCCTCGGCGACCACCAGCACGGCTACGACACCATCGCCGAAATTCCCGGCACCGACCCCACTCTCAAGGACCAGGTCGTCATGGTCGGCGGCCACCTCGACAGCTGGATCGCCGGCACCGGCGCCACCGACAACGGCGCAGGCACCATCGTCGCCATGGAAGTCATGCGCATCCTCACCGCCCTCCACGTCCAGCCGCGCCGCACCATCCGCATCGCTCTCTGGACCGGCGAAGAACAAGGCCTCCTCGGCTCCATCGGCTATGTCAAGGAGCACTTCGGCTCCGCCCCGCTCTCCACCGCCCCCGATCAGCTCGCGCTCCCGGAATTCATCCGCCAGGCCGCCGGCCCCCTCCAGCTCAAGCCCGAGCAGCGCCAAATCTCCGCCTACTTCAACCTCGATAACGGCAGCGGCAAAATTCGCGGCGTCTACCTCCAGGGCAACGCCCTGGTCGCGCCCATCTTCGCCCAGTGGATCAAGCCCCTCAAAGACCTCGGCGTCACCACCCTCACCATGCAAAATACCGGTGGCACCGACCATCTCTCGTTTGACGCAGTCGGCATCCCCGGCTTCCAGTTCATCCAGGACCCGCTCGATTACGAAACCCGTACCCACCACTCCAACATGGACGTCTACGAAGAGCTCCGCCCCGCCGACCTCAAACAAGCGGCAACCGTCGAAGCCATCTTCGTCTACAACGCAGCCATGCGCGATCAGATGATGCCCAGAAAGCCCCTGCCCCACCCCGAACTAAGAGAGCAGCAGATGGCCCCCATCAAAAACCTCTACCCCGACGCCGTCATGGAACAAACGCCGAAGCAATAGAAGTCGCTCGGGCGCCAACGGGCTGTTGTGTCGGGGCCACGACCTCGGTGGTGGCTCAAAGTTCGCGCGAAAGTTGATTTCACGTTTCTAAGTATTGGCCGCGTCTCGGGGACCAATTTGGAAACGGAAAGAGGAAAGTCTAGAATCAAGCCTCGATGATCATCTCTAGGCTATGGCTCAAAAACTGGAGAAACTTTCGCTCCGCGGACGTCACCTTCTCGGAACGAGCATTCATCGTAGGCCCTAACGCTTCTGGAAAATCCAACCTTCTTGACGCATTTCGATTTCTTCGAGACATCGCGAAGCCCGGCGGAGGACTGCAGCGTGCCATGGTCCAGCGCGGCGGACTCTCGAAGGTGCGGTGCTTGGCGGCTCGAAAAGAGCCAGATGTAGAGATAGGAGTGGAACTTTCGGAGGACGGGTCTGAACCGGCATGGAGATACTCGTTGGGGATCACCCAACAAGTCCGAGGGCGGCGCCAGCCGAGACTTCGATTTGAGCGTGTCTGGAAGGAAGACAAACTCATCGCGGAACGTCCCAACAAGGAAGACGATGCCGATGAGGAACGCCTGACACAGACATACTTGGAACAAATCAATTCAAATGCGGCTTTTCGTGAGGTCGCGCGATTCCTCGAATCGATTCGCTACCTGCACTTGGTGCCACAGCTACTCCGGCACCCGGAATCCTTCCAAGGGCCAGCTATCCCAGAAGACCCCTACGGACGCAACTTTTTGGAGATGGTGGTAAAGACGCCCGAGAAGACGAGGAAATCCCGGCTTCGGAAAATTGAAGCCGCACTTCGTCAAGCGGTGCCGCAACTAACCGATCTCACCGACACTAAGGACGAGGCTGGAATCCCTCACCTGGAAGCGACCTACGCACACTGGCGACCAAACGCGGGAAGACAGCGCGAAGATCAGTTTTCCGATGGCACCTTGCGGCTTATTGCGCTCTTCTGGTCGCTTCTGGAGGGTGAAGCTCCGCTCATACTCGAAGAGCCCGAACTTTCTCTTCACTCCGGTATCGTGACCAAGCTTCCGGCCCTATTTCACAAATTGCAGGCGCGGCGAAAACGACAAATATTTGTGAGTACGCACAGCGGAGAACTGTTGTCGGAGAAAAGCATCGGCGGTGAAGAAGTGATCATTCTGCGGCCGGACAAAGAGGGCACCATCGTTGAGCCTGCGTCCTCTGTAGGTGAGGTGCGCGAGTTGCTTGACGCCGGGTTAAGCGTCGCAGACGTCATCCTGCCTCGCACAGCCCCGACTAATCTCGGGCAGCTCGAACTCTACTGATGACAGCCATCCCTATAAACCTTGCGATCGAGGACGAGCTTAGCGAAACAGTCCTCCGAAGAATATTGGCAGGGACAAACCGATACGCGGTCGGCACCGCCTACAGGCGAGGCGGTTTCGGGTACCTTCGCCGAACGATTCAGGGGTTTAACAGAGCAGCACGCCATCGCCCGTTTATTGTCCTAACGGATTTGGATTCTCGCGAATGCCCCGCACGCCTCGTCAACGAGTGGTTGACTGTTCCTAGGCACCCCAATCTACTGTTCCGGGTCGCAGTCCGCGAAGTCGAATCGTGGCTCCTAGCGGACCAGGCAAATCTTGCACACTACCTCAACGTAAACGCCGCTGCGCTACCCAATACGCCAGAGGCAATCCTCGACGCGAAAGCATCCCTGATTTCGATCGCGAGGAAATCCAGATCGAAACTCATCCGTTCCTCGATCGTCCCGAAACGTGGCAGCACTGCGAAGCAGGGTCCCGATTACAACGGTTGCCTCGGCACGTTCGTCCGTCAGCATTGGGACCCGGCGGCGGCTAAAGCCAATTCGCCGAGTCTCTCGCGAACACTTGAGCGCCTTGCTTCCTTCCGCCCGGCATGGCGCTAAGCCGATTGCTCTTCCGCATACCCACCGTGTACCCCACATCTGCCAGCATTGGCAGATGCGGCATCCCATGACCGTTGGTATAACCACGACGCCGTTTTTGTGTCAGGGCACGACTTCAGTCGTGCCAAAAAAGAAGCGGCGCGAACCCCCGCCTTTTGGCACTCGTCCGCGGACGAAAATCCACGCTTTCCAGCAATTCCCCCAAATGTGGAAAATCTGTCAAGCTTTTCGCCTCCGGTACCAAAGTGTTGTCCCTGATTCTAAAAGCCTTCCAATCCAAAAAACCCAATAAAACCTGGCACTATTCCCACCCAGACTTGGTATTCTGATAATAGGGGGTAGTTTTTATTTCCCCCGCAGAAATCAGCCCAACAGAGAGACCTCGCCGCAGCGAGGCCTCTTCCTTTGCCCGGAGGAGCGACCGTCGAAGTTAAGCGCGCAGAGTTAAGCGCGCAGAATCAACACTTACCCAGAGGCCCTCAAACAACTAACGTATTTTCAAACACTTAAACACATCAAGGAAAATTAAAGTGCCTGAATTCATACACTTAACAAAAACACAGGGGGGTAGGGCCAGGGCAGCGCGGTTCGGTTCTCCAGGACCAGAAAATGTTGTCAAATCTGTCAACATTTCCTAAGTCCAGCAGAATCAAATACGCCCGCAAAACCATCCACCCTGAATTTTTCTGTGTCCTGTGTCTGTGTTCTGTGTCCTGTGTTCTGCCGTCAGTGTCCGGTTTCCGAGTAGAAGTTCTCCAAATCATGGTGGAAGTCCTTCAGAGCATCCACATTCAAATACACCATGTGGCCAGAAGGGTAGTAGCCGAACTCGACGTTCTTCTCGAGATCGGGCGTCAGCATCATGTGGTCGATGTCGAACTCGGTCAGGAAGAATGGCGTCGCCAGATCGAAAAGACCATTGGCGGAAAACACCTTCAGCTTCGGATCCTTGCGCATCGCATCGGCCAGGTCCAGCGCAACGTCGGGCATGTCCTGGTCGCGGCGGAATCCACCACCGCCAAAACCAGGTGGACGATGATGGAAATCCCATTCGCCGATATTGCCGGCACTCGGCCGATACGTATCGTTCGACTCGAACTTCAGCTCGCTCTGCAGATATTCATGGAAGGCCGCAATAAAAGCGCCGGTAATGCCGGTGTCGGAAGGATCGTAGCCAGGATTTTCACCTGCGTTGTCGACATCGGTGCCTTCAAAGCGCGCGTCGTAGCGGCCCAGAATGTCGCCTTCGTCACGCAGCAGTTCCTTGCGGAAGCGGGTCGCGCTGATGCGCAGCTTGGCATCCTTCACGTAGTCGACGCTGAGGCCGGTATACTGCGCAACCTTCGCCGCAACCGCGTCGAACTTGGCCGCCGGCAGCTGATCGCCTTCGGCCAGAGCTTCCGCGTAGTCACCCAGCGCGAAAGCGCGGACTTCCGTCAGGAACGCCTTGATGTTCGCCGGTTTGGGATGAAGCTTGTCGTGGTACCACGCGATAGCCGCATAAGACGGCAGGTTGCCGATGTACGCAGTGTCGAGTCCAGGCGCCATCACGTTGTAGTTCAGGATCGACGACAACAGAATCACGCCGTTCACCGACACGCCGTCATTCTGCAGCGAGTCGGCCAGCCCAGCCGAGCGTGTCGTGCCATACGATTCGCCGAAAAGATACTTCGGCGAGTTCCAGCGCTGGTTCACCGTAACCCAGCGCAGGATGAATTTGTCGAAGGCCTTCAAATCCTGATCGACGCCGGCGAAATCCTTCGCCGTGCCTTTGCCCACGGCGCGCGAAAAGCCGGTCAGCGGCGCGTCGATGAAGACCAGATCGGTCTTGTCCAGCAGCGAATACTGGTTCGGCACAATGTGGTACGGAGCAGGCCCAGTAGCTTTGGGGCTGTCGGTTTCAACGCGCACCGGTCCAACCGAACCCATGTGCAGCCAGATCGTCGCCGAGCCAGGACCGCCGTTATAAAGAAAAGTCACCGGCCGCGTGTTCGGGTCAGCGCCATCCAGCGTGTAGGCCACCGAAAAGATGCTGCCGTAAGGATGATCGTCTTCACCGTCGCGGATGAGCAGTGTGCTGGCATTAGCGGTGTAATGGAGCACCTTGCCGTCCAGCGTCAGATCGTGATGGGTGACCGAACTTTTTTCCGATGGGATCGGCGGCGTCTTTTCGCCCTGCGTCGATTCCGTGGTGTGCGGCTCATCGGAGCGAGGCGGGCGCTGCTCCTGAGCTCGAAGAGTCTGGACTGTACAAAAACAGGACAATGCGCCCAAAGTGACGGCGCAGGAGACGCGCTGCAACTGGCTCAACGTAACCTCCAAAGTTGTAACGACGGGTATGGGAAAGGACTGGTTCTGGTGACGATTGAACGACCGATCCAGTCTCACGCAGATTGAAAATTCCCGCAAGGCGGGAAGTGGGACTCCTGCAGAGATTGAATCAGGGGGCGCTAGGCGCCGGTTCCGCGCACAACCACGTTGGCCGTCTGCACCAGAATGCGGAAGTCGAGCCAGAGGCTCCAGTTCTCGACGTAGGCAGTGTCGAGCGCAATGTACTTCGCAAACGAAGGATCGTGGCGCGCCTGCACCTGCCACAAGCCGGTCAGGCCAGGCAGCACTTCGAGCCGACGGAAGTGCTCCAGTTCGTACTTTTCCACCTCGCAGGCGATCGGCGGGCGCGGGCCCACGATGCTCATCTCGCCGCGCAGCACGTTCAGAAACTGCGGCAGCTCATCGAGCGAATACTTGCGCAGCAGCCGGCCCAGCCGCGTCACGCGCGGGTCGTTCGAGACCTTGAACAGGACGCCGTCGCGCTCGTTCAGATCGGTGAGGTCCTTCTTCATTTTTTCCGCGTCGTTCACCATGGTGCGGAATTTGAAGCATGCGAAAACGCGCCCTCGCTTGCCGATCCGGTCGGACACATAGAAAACCGGACCCTTGCTGTCGAGCTTCACAGCGATGGCGACCGCGATCATCAGTGGCGCCGTCAGAATCAGCGCCAGCAGCGAAAGGGCGATGTCCACCAGGCGTTTGAAGAAGAGACCGATCACTCGCGGCTGCCGCCGGTGCAGGGGGGCAACCGGGAAGATGCCCAGGTATTCCACCGGTGCGTTCGTGGTCAGTTCGCCGTAGTAGCCGGAAATGGCGCGGACGTCGATGTCGAGCTCGCGCGCATCCTGCACGAGGCGGATGGCGCTTTCGGTCGGATAGAACTCGGCGATCACCAGCTCGTCGACGAAATGCTGGCGTGCAAGCTGCCGAATTTTATCGATGCCGCCCAGAATCTGGTCGGGAGAGATTTCGCTGCTCACCGGCGATCCCGGCGTGGCGACGAAGCCCACAAAGCGGTAGCCGAGCCGGTGGTAGTCACGAAGATGGCGGCTGAGCGCGTAGCTGAGCTGGTTGGTGCCCAGGATGACGAGGTTGCGCATCTCGATGCCCTGCGCGTACTGGTGGTACCGCGCGTAGCGCCAGACGACGCGGCGGATGCAGAGGAGGAGTGTCGCCGAGCCCACCAGCAGCATGATCAGGATGCGGGAAATAGCCACCGCGTGCGCCATATAAAGGACGCCGCACAGCAGCAGGCCGGCCGTGAGACAGCCCTGAATTACCAGCCGCAGTTCATGCGCGCCCACGGCACCCGGAACCGACGAGTAGAGGCCATAGCGGCGGGCGATGATCACGTAGGAGAAAGCAAACCAGGCCAGTGAGAAAAGGTCAATCGGGGTGACCCAGCTGTGACCGACCAGGGGAACAATTTTCGCAAACGCGAAGACGCGGATGGCCAGCGAGACACCGAAGGCCAGAAGGATAACCAGCAGATCGTTGGCCGCCATGATCGCAGAGGCCACAGTCGCCGGTCCGAATACGCTCCGCCGTGCCGCAGCCGGCAGCTGCAGGATCGACGCCTGGGCGCTTCTGGGTTTTTCGTTCCGCAGGTATTCAGAGGTAGCCATATGTATCTGATCAACTCAAATGCGGCTGCGGCGAGGGTCCAGAGGTGATCCACATCTCTCAGGACCGTCGCGGGGGACGCCTGACCGGAAATTACGGTGATCTCGAGGCTCAGATGCGAAACTAAGGATTATGTTGCCTGATGCTGCCTGGCCTGCATTTTTCCCGATTTGGCTTTCTGGATCCGGCGGAACCCAGCTTCGTGCAGCAAACCCGCGGAGGTGTAACCACTAACTATCGTACTGTCACCATACCACCAAACTCCTGTTTTTGCAGGCCCCGTTTGGCCCGCCTGCAGGCGTCATTTTACGCACCCGGCAAGTCCCGGCACTGGACCTCGGTGCCGCCGAACCATGGATGGATCTTAGAATTGTCACAGCGGCTGTGTCGAATGAAATGGGTGTGAACGCCAATCCAACGTAATCCGCGATTTGCTTTTGTCGCCAGGGCCTTTTGGGCGGCGCCAGTCGCGAATCAGGATGGGAGACGTTACAAAGGTTCTATGGAACATGGTTACATTCGATCGCTGGCGGATTATGTGGAGAGCCAGGCGCGCCCTGTGGAAAAGTTCGGCCATCAGCCTCGCCTGGCCGCGCTTACCGAGGTTATCGGCGCCAGCCTCGATTACGACCGCGATGTGGTCATCGCAGCCGCCTGGCTCCACGACCTCGGTGTCTTCGCAGGCCATCGGCCCGAAGATCCTGGCGAGCTCGCGCGTTGGGACCATGTGGCCTATGCCTGCTCCCGCGCTCCGGAGATACTGCGCCAGGTCGCGTTTCCCGAAGAAAAGATTCCCGCCGTGCTCGACGCCATCCGCGAACACCAGCCCAAAGATGACCCCAGGAGTCTGGAGGCCACCATCCTGCGCGACGCCGATATCCTCGAGCAGCTGGGAGCGGTTGGGATTCTGCGCACGGTAAGTAAAGTGGGCCGCGATACCCGGTTTCCACGCTTCACCGATGCAGTCGCTGCTCTCCGCCGCAACCTCAACGAGCTGCCCGGAAAGATTCGTCTCGAAGGCACGCGGCGCCTGGCCGAGCCCCGAATTGCCATTTTGAGCGACTTTCTGCGTGCCGTCGGTGACGAAAGTGGTCCCAATCTGTTCTGAGATACCTTCGCGGCACCGGCCCTTCTTTAAAATGAGGAGAAGATTCAAGCCTTGATCCCGGCCAATCCGCCCGCGACCGAGCGCCATCAGGCAACGAGGAACCCATGCACGACTTCCCCCGCATTCGCCGTCTGCCCGCCTACGTCTTCAACATCACCGGCGAACTGAAAGCAGCTGCGCGCCGCCGCGGCGAAGACATCATCGACTTCGGCATGGGCAATCCCGATGGCGCGACGCCCCAGCACATCGTAGACAAGATGATCGAAGCGGCACGCCGTCCGGAGACGCATCGCTATTCGCTCTCGAAAGGAATTCCGCGACTGCGCCGCGCCATCACCAAGTGGTACGCCACACGCTACGGCATCGAGCTTGACCCTGACACCGAAGCCATCGTCACCATTGGATCGAAGGAAGGCATTGCCCACCTGTGCCTGGCGACGCTCGATCAGGGCGATGTGGTCATGGTGCCGAATCCGAGCTACCCGATCCACATTTATGGACCGGTGATTGCCGGTGCCAGCATCCGCAGCGTGGCCATTCACAACGCCGACGACTTCCTCGCCGAGCTGGAACAGGCCATTCCCATGATGTATCCGCGGCCAAAGATGCTCATCCTCAATTTCCCGGCGAACCCGACAACCCAGTGCGTCGATCTGCGTTTCTTTGAGCGGATGGTCGCACTCTGCCGGCAGCATGGTATCTGGCTGGTCCACGACCTTGCCTATGCCGATATCGTCTTCGACGGCTATCGTGCGCCGTCAGTGCTGGAAGTCCCGGGCGCCAAAGACGTCGCGGTGGAATTCTTCACTCTTTCGAAGAGCTACAACATGCCCGGCTGGCGGATCGGCTTCATGGTCGGGAATCCGGAGCTGGTCCAGGCGCTGGCACGCCTGAAAAGCTATTTCGACTACGGCACGTTCACGCCCCTGCAGGTGGCCGCCATTGTCGCCCTCGAAGGCCCGCAGGAATGCGTCGCCGAGATTCGCGACAACTACCAAAGCCGCCGCGACTGCCTGGTAAGCGGCCTGAACAAAGCGGGCTGGGAAGTCGTGCCGCCCAAAGCCACCATGTTCGTCTGGGCGCGCATTCCGGAGCCGTGGCGGCGCCTGGGCTCGCTGGAGTTTTCGACTAAGTTGCTCAGCGAGGCCAAGGTCGCGGTCAGCCCGGGCATTGGCTTTGGCGAGTACGGCGACGGCCACGTGCGCTTTGCGCTCATTGAGAACGAAGAGCGCACCCGCCAGGCGCTGCGCGGCATCCGTCAGATGCTCCAGCGTGAAGGAGTTGTCGCTTCAGCTGCTCTTTGAAGCTGCTTGATGCGCAGTCCAGACGTCCTCGTATGCCTCAACGTAGGCCTTTGCCATTTTTTCTTCGGTGAAGCGCTCGAGGTTCCGGAAACCTGCTTCGCGCAACGCCGGAAGCTCACTCCAGCGGCGCAGGATGGCCTCCGCGGCTGTTTGGGGATCAGTCGGGTCGATGAGGATCGCCGCATTTCCGGCAACTTCGGTCATCGGCGCACGATTTGAGGTGATCACCGGGCATCCGCACGCCTGGGCCTCGAGAATCGGCCAGCCGAAACCCTCTTCGAGCGAAGGAAAGAGCAGTGCCACGGCCCCACCGTAGAGCACCTTCAGCGCCGCATCGGATACACCCGTTGCCTCGACGGTGCAGTCTTCCAGTCCGGCGGTTTTGCAGAACTCGCGCGTTTCAGGCGCCCACGGCTTGCCCGCCAGCACCAACCTCAACTCTGCGAACTGAGGCGATTTCCGCAGTTCGGCAAAGATGCGCATCGCTCCGAGTCGATTCTTGTACCACGAATTGCCGCCAACATGGAGCAGGTAGCGTGTTCCAGCGGCGAGGCCAACCTTCACCAGCTCCCGATCAATCTGTTCGCCTTCCACCGGCGAGAAATCGCGATTCAGCGTGTGGGGAATGACCCGTATCTCAGCCTGGCTCTCCGGCAGCAAGGCGCGCAGTTCGGCCGCTGTATTCTGCGAAACGCAAATCACGAAGCGGGCTCGGGCCAACCCTGCCGTGATCCAGCGCTGCTGCCAGCGTCCGGTGCGGCCGATCTGCACGCCAGGGTATTCCCCGCGCGCGCTCCGGATCGCGATGAGGTCGTGGCACGTAAGCAGGCTCGGCCTCCGCCCGGCGCAGCGCAGATACATCGAATTCGAGTGGTCGCAGACATGCACCATATCGGCGCCGCGCAGTTTGCGGCGCAGCCAGAGCGGGGCAAGCAGGTACTTGTCGATGTAACCGATCCATTTCTGCAGCCCACTGCCCACCAACGGCAACCGGCCGAGCACAACCGGGGGCTGGACGATTGATACCCGATGCCCGCGCGCCGTCAGCACACGCTCCAGCATCTGCGGATAACGCAGCATGCTCTCCTGCGCGTCGAGTTCGTAATTCGAGATGAGGGAGATTCGGATGGAGCGCTCGGCGGAAGCCTCCGATTCAGACCACACGCCGCTCAGCTCCCACTTCCCGCGCGTTCGACTGCGCCGGCCGCCCCACGCTCAGATAAGTAAATCCTTCTTCCATCATCAGCGCCGGGTCATAGAGGTTGCGGCCGTCAATAACGATCGGATAGCGCAGCGTGTAGTGCAGCCGCTTCAGGTCCAGCTTCGCAAACTCCTGCCACTCGTTCAGGATCAGCAGCGCGTCGGCGTCCTGCGCGGCGGCATACGCATCGCCGACGTAGTGCATTTGCGCACTTGGGGGAATCGCTTCCTTTGCCCGTTCCTCCGCCGCGGGATCGTAGGCGCTGACGATCGAGCCCTCGTGCAGCAGTTGGCGCACGATGTCCAGCGCCGGCGATTCGCGAATATCGTCGGTGCCGCCTTTAAAGGCCAGCCCCAATACGCCGATCTTCTTGCCGCGGAATGTCCACAGCGCCGACCGCACCTTCTGGAAGAAGCGGCGTTTCTGCTCCTCATTAATCTTCTCTACCTCTTTGAGCAGGCCAAAATCGACTCCCATCTGCTCGGCCACATGCCGGAACGCCGCCACGTCCTTCGGGAAACACGATCCGCCATAGCCCACGCCGGCACGGAGAAATTTCGGCCCGATGCGAGTGTCCAGCCCCATGCCGCGCGCCACTTCCTCAACGTCAGCGCCGGCCGCTTCGCAAATGTTGGCCACCACGTTAATGAAGGAAATCTTCGTCGCCAAAAACGCATTCGACGCGTGCTTGATGATCTCCGCCGCTTTGGTCGAAGTCAGCAGCAGCGGCGGCGGATCGTCCTCGCTCCGAGGTCCCGGCACGGCGTGCCCTGACTGGTAATAAGCGCCCGATGTGAGCGGCGCGTAGATGTTGCGCAGCAAACTAGCCGCCGCATCGGTTTCCGCCCCGAGCACAATCCGATCCGCGTGCAGGAAATCGACGACCGCGGTGCCTTCGCGCAGAAATTCGGGGTTCGAGGTGACGTCGAACAGCTCGCGCGGCACCCCGTTTCGCTCAATTACCCTGTGTACCCACTCATTGGTGTAAACCGGAACGGTGCTCTTCTCCACTATCACCGTGTAGGTTTCAATGGAGCGCGCAATTTCGCTGGCAACAGCGTCCACATACGAGAGGTCAGCGCTGCCTGTCCGGCTCTGCGGTGTTCCCACCGCGATAAAAATCGCCTGCGCCGCCTGGGTCGCAGCCCGCAGATCGCTCGTGAATTCGATCGAGTGCCCGCGATGACGCTCCAGCAATTCCGGCAGATAGTCCTCATGGATCGGCACGCCGCCGTCGCGCAGAACGCGCAGCTTCGCCTCGTCATTGTCGACGCAGATAACGCGGTGCCCGATCTCCGCAAAGCATGCAGTCGCCACCAGACCCACATATCCCGAGCCCACCACGGCGATGGAAATTCCGGAGCTCATCGCTTCCTGTCACTCCTTAGCCGCCTGCCACTCTTTGTGTGTTGGGTAAGCATTCCTGATGGAAAACCGAGGTGCTCTTCCTGAGAGCAACCTATACAGGCCGCCCGGTCCGATAGTCCATGGCAGCCTTCGATGCCTCATCCTACCACGGGGTTTTGCCGGTTCGACCCACGCCCCACTGCCAGCCGCTGATTTAGAATGCAGGTGTGCTTGCTCTGGCCCGTGCCGCGATGAACCTGCTGACCGTCCTCTTCCTGATCGGCTTCGCCGGCTCTCTGCTCGTCATCCTCATCAGCTTCTTTGAGGATCTCAACGAACTCATTGGCAAAGATTAGCGGCGGATCCTCCGACGTGGCCGCCAGCGTCAAATCTGCCGTCGCCAAACCCCCGCGCTCCAATTCTTTTCCCCTCGCCTGGTCCATTCTCCTCGGCCTCGTCAGTGCCGTCCTTCTCGACTTCTGCTTCCCCATCGCCGGTCCCATGCCGCGCTGGCGCTCCTTCCTCGCGTGGATCGCCCTCGTTCCCCTCCTCTACGCCCTGCTCAACGAACGCGCCGCCGCCCCTCCCCGCTATCTGCGCCGCGCCGCTCTTACCGGCTATGCAAGCGGAGTGCTCTGGTACATCCTTAACTGCTACTGGATCTACCAGACCATGCTCTATTACGGCCACGTGCCGCCCCTGGGTTCGGCCGGCATTCTCGTGCTGTTCTCTCTCGTGCTCGGCCTTTACTGCGGCCTCTTCGGCCTTGCGCTGGCCTTTTTCCGCCGCCGCTTCTCACTCACCACTGCCCTGGTCCTGGCGCCCTTCCTGTGGGTGGCGCTCGACCTCGCCGCCGCCCGTATCACCAGCGTTCCCTGGGATCAGTTCGGCTACTCCCAGGTGGACAGCCTGTGGCTCACCCAGCTGGCACCGTGGACCGGCGTCTACGGCATCTCGTTCATTCTCGTCCTGGCCAACAGCGCACTGCTCGCCATCTGGATGACCGGGCAGCGTCCTCGCAAATGGATTCAGCTCTCACTCCTCTGCGTCCTCCTCGCCCTGCTCGCAGCGGCACGCGCCTCGCAGCGCGCTGCCCCCGCACCCACCTCCGACTACGCCGTCCTCATCCAGCCCAATATCGACGTCGCCACCAACGACAACTGGCAGGGCGCCGAGTGGGACGGCGACGTTAACTGGATCGTCCAACAGGCGCGCAAGACCTGCACGCCGGCCTATCTGGGCCTCCCCGAACCCAGTAAGCCCATCATCAGGCCGCAATGCATCGTGCCCACTGCCCCGCCCGGCGTGGTCCTTTGGCCCGAGGTCGGCTCCTGGTTCCAGAGTGACGATCCCCGCACCCTCGCCCTCGTGAATCGCGTGGCCACTGCGGCCAACGCCCCCTTCATCGCTGGCATGTTCGGCCACGATGCCACAGGAACCTACAATTCTGCCGTCTTTGTCGACCCCGCCGGCGCAATCGCCGGGCGCTATGACAAGATTCACCTCGTCCCCTTCGGCGAATACGTCCCCTACCGCGACCTCTTCTTCTTTGCGAAGAAGCTCACCCACCAGCTCGTCGATCTCCAGCGCGGCCACGAACGCAAAGTCTTCTCGTGGGACGGCCATACCTTCGGCGTTTTCATCTGCTACGAATCCGTCTTCGCCGACGAAATCCGCCACTTCGCCCTCAATGGCGCCCAGGTCCTCGTCAACATCTCCGACGACGGCTGGTACGGCGACACCAGCGCTCCCTGGCAGCACCTCAACATGGCTCGTATGCGGGCCATCGAAAACGACCGCTGGCTCCTGCGCGATACCAACAACGGCGTCACCACCGTCATCGATCCCAGCGGCCGCGTCACGCTCTCCGCCCCGCGCCACATGCTCACCTCGCTCGTCGCGCGCTACGGCTACCGCTCCCACCCACCTTCTACACCCGCCATGGCGACGTGTTCGCCTGGTTCTGCTCGATCATCGTGGCGGGCGCAATCGTCCTCGCTTTCGTACGCCCTGTGAGAAACGCCCATGCCTGATCCACATCCGCCCCTTCCGCCCTTTAGCCTCGAAACCGCCACGCAGAAAGTCCGCATGGCCGAAGACGCCTGGAACACCCGCGATTCCGAGCGCGTCGCCCTCGCCTACACCGAAGACTCCCGCTGGCGCAACCGCGCCGAGTTCTTCACCGGCCGCGCCGCCATCGTCGACTTCCTCCGCCGCAAGTGGGCCCGCGAGCTCGACTACCGCCTCATCAAGGAGCTCTGGGCCTTTCACGAGAACCGCATCGCCGTCCGCTTCCAGTACGAGTTCCACGACGACTCCGGCAACTGGTTCCGCGCCCACGGCAACGAGCAGTGGGAGTTCGACGAGAACGGCCTCATGCGCCGCCGCGAAGCCAGCATCAACGACGTCCCCATCCACGAATCCGACCGCAGATTCCACTGGTCCCTCGGCAAGCGCCCCGCCGATCACCCCGGCCTAACCGAACAAGGCCTCTGACGAGCAGCCAGCATCCAGCGTCCAGCCTCCAGCAGCTGGCTGCTGGCTACGGGCCACCGGCCACCGGCTCCCAGCTCCCGGCTGTACCCTGCACCCTGTACCCTGTACCCTGTATTCATGCTGTCCGATCTCGAATTCGCCTACGCTCCCGTCCGCGAAAAAGTCCGCGGTTTGCGGGAGTATCTTTGACGCCCCCCGCCTCCGCACCGAACTAGCCGCCATCGAAAACAAGCTCGCCGACCCCTCCCTCTGGTCGAACCCTGCGCTCTCGCAGCCCCTCATGCGCGACCGCAAGCGCATCGAATCCCAGCTCGCCGACGATGCCGAGCTCGAGCGCCGCACCGGCGACATCGACGCATACTTCGACCTGGCCCGCGAAGGGCGAAGCCGTCGAGCCCGACCTCGAACGTGAGATCACAGCCCTCCGCGACCACGTCGACAAGCTCGAATTCCGCACCATGCTCTCCGGCGAAACCGATCCCCTCAACGCCATCGTCACCGTCCATCCCGGCGCCGGCGGCACCGAGTCGCAGGACTGGGCCGAGATGCTCATGCGCATGTACCTGCGCTGGGCCGAGCAGCAGGGCTTCAAAACCGAGATGAACGACTATCAGGACGGCGAAGAAGCTGGCATCAAATCGGCCACCTTCACCATCACCGGCGACTACGCCTTCGGGCTGCTCGGCGGCGAAACCGGCGTCCATCGCCTCGTCCGCATCTCGCCCTTCGATCAGGCCAAGCGCCGCCACACCTCCTTCGCGTCGGTCTACGTCTCGCCGGAGATCGACGACTCCATCGAGATCGACATCAAGCCCGATCAGATTCGTACCGATACCTACCGCTCTGGCGGCAAGGGCGGCCAGCACGTCAACACCACCGACTCCGCCGTCCGCATCACCCACATCCCCACCGGCATCGTGGTGCAGTGCCAGAACGAGCGCTCCCAGCACAAGAACCGCGAGAAGGCGATGAAGATGCTGCGCTCGCGTCTCTACGAATACGAGTTAGAGAAGAAGCACGCAGCCACGCGCAAGATCGAAGACTCGAAGCTCGAGATCAACTTCGGCTCCCAGATTCGCTCCTACGTCCTCCAGCCCTACCGCATCGCCAAAGACCACCGCACCAAGGTAGAAGTAGGCGACGTAGACAAGGTCCTCGACGGCTACTTGGACCCCTTCATCCGCGGCTATCTGTTAATGAAGCGCCAGGGCGGCGTGCCGGTCGCGGCGGCGGCCGACGACGACCTGGAGTAGCTGACGTGTAAAAATTTTACGGTGTCGTAAAGCAGTGGGAACCCGTAAAGATATCCTAGACCGTAAAATAATCTACAGCAATGTCGCGGGATGGTGTAGTCTGCATTCATGCCGAACGACTTCCTGCCATGGGAGAAGTACCCCGACCTCACCGAAGAACGGCTCCAGACTCTGGCGGAACTCATCCGCGGTGTCAGAGCAGAAGCGGTCAGACTACACGAGCCTCATAACGGCGACGGGGAGTGGTCGCTCGGGTGCCGCAGCTACGAGCGAACCTGCTTTGCATTTCGGCAGGCATCGAACCAGTATGAGTGGTTGGGGATCATGCTGGAGACCAAGGCCCTACAGTTTAGTTTCAGCGTCGGCTCGATTCCGTTTCGCTTCTATAAAGGCGATCCGGATGACCCCCCGAGTCACTATTGGGCGCATACGTTCGGAGAACTGCACTGTATCCAACTGTCGCTCGAGCTGGAAGGAATGCCACCCATCGACCGAGTCTTACGCCTGGCAGTCGAAACCGGGCCTGACCGGCAGGTCACAGCAATCACCCTCGTGGAATGCGACGAGCGCGGCGATGTGAAGAACAGCTACAACATCCCGCTGCGTCGCGAAAATCCAAACATTGTCCTCATGCAGGCGCCGGCGGTCGACCTGCCACCGATCACACCGGAACCCCTGCCAGAGCAAGGCGAGCAAGAGAAAAAGAAGGATGATGGGACCAATTTCAAGATCGGGTGAAGCATTTTGGGGAGAGCGGCTACAGCTAGCGAGGGAATTTAGGGGGTTAACTCAAAAGGATCTTGGAAGGCAAATTGCCGCATCGAGCGCGCTAATCTCGCTCTGCGAAAACGGCAAGAAACAGGACCCAGCCCCTGATCTCATCGAAGCTTGCGGCGACGTGCTTGGATTCTCTCCATCGTTCTTCTATGGGAAGATCGACGATCCTTTTAGGGAAGACGAGTGTAGTTTCAGACACCGCAGAACCACACCAGAGCGAACAAAATCACAAGTACGCGCCCACGCAACGCTAACGGGCATGGTGGTACAGCATCTCAGGTCCTACTTCAAGTTCCCGGAGCTGAACCTGCCGAAATTCGAAGCAACCACCGAAGAAGAGATTGAGTGTGCTGCCGAGCAAACGCGCTTGCACTGGGGCCTGGGGGTCGACGCGCCAATCCTCCAGGTTGGCCGAGTCCTGGAGCGTGCAGGCGTGGTCATCGTGGGCCATTTGATCCACTCCACTAAGGTCGACGCTTTCTCTCGATACGGCCGGACATCACTCATCTCTCTCAATCGAGCCATACCGAGCACCTCACGGTGGAATTTCGACATCGCCCATGAATGCGGCCATTTGACTTTGCACAGAGAAGTGCCCACGGGGAGCCAAGAAACTGAAGCGGTTGCCGACCGCTTCGCCAGCGCCTTCTTGATGCCCCGCAAAGCGTTCAGTAGGGAGTTTCATTTCAAAAGCTTCGGCTGGAGCCATGTCTTTGATCTCAAGCGTAGGTGGCAGGCCAGCGCCGCAGCAATCATTCGCCGAGGATACGACTTGGGATTGATTGGTGCTGCCGAATACAGAAGGTCCTATCAGTACATGTCGTTTAAGGGGTGGACTAAGGGGGAGCCCAACGAGCCCCCATTTCAGGAGCCAGAGCTTCTTTCCCGCACCCTCGATGCTTTGGGCACCACTGTGAGGCAAACGATTGAAGGCCTCTGCGCTGACCTCAGGTTCATGCCAAAAACCTTCGCAGAAATCACTGGGGTCGATGTCCCGGAGCAAAGATCGGGAGAAACCCGCGTCCTTCCATTCAGGCTCGCTTGACGTTCGACAACGGTCTGGCCTCACAGCTTGCGAAAAGAGCCGAACGAATCGCTTCTGTGTCAGGGCACGACTTTCAGTCGTGCCGTAACAAACGCCGCGCGCAGCGCTTCCGCACTGCCGTAGGCCGAGGCGGAGTTCGCCAGAACGCAGCTGGGACAACCTCGCCGATGTTTGCGGCCCCACCGCAAACATCCTCCTTCGTCCGCGTCCTATCCGTCTCATGTTCCGGAGAGCCGGAACGGGAATTTCCGCGACCCGCGGGCCGATCCGGGAACCGACCACGAATTGACTTGAAGTCAAACACAGCAGCGCGTCGCCGCAGAGCTATGATCCTGTCGTAGTTAGCAAATCGCCGATTAGTCCGTCTTGAAGGGGCACGGCTTCAGCCGTGCCGTAAGGGCTTCAGAATGAATCCGGCTTTAGCCGCGGAGGGACGCCCTGACGGCCTAATCAGAGATTTGCGGATCGGTTCGACGTGCCAGGACAAGCGACAAAAACGCGACGATGGCGCTGGATTGTAGCGACTATCCTGATTGCGGCGACGCTCGTCCTGCCTGCCGCGCTGGGCCAAACCGCAGCTCCTGCCGCAACTCCACCCGCGCCCGGACAGGCGCCGAAAAAGGACGACCCTCTCGGCACCTGGCAGCTAGTCACCACCGTCTTCGAGCCCTCAGAAAAAACCCACCTTCTCAACCCAGCCCCAATCATCAAGGTCGAAGGCGGCACCGAGCGCGCCCCTGGCGAGTTCACCGGCGAGGTGACCGTCCCGGCGCAGTACACCGTCGAGGGCTTCGGCAGCCCGTGGTACGACTGCGTGGCCACCGCGCCAAAAACGCGCGCCTGCGACGCCCTCGACCGAACCGAGCTCACCATCCGCGATCTCAACACCATCGGCTACCACATCGTCACCCACGGCGGAGCGGTCACGCTGAGCCTCAACGTCGAAGTCCACGACCTCCTCCCGGTGTCCGACGGCAGCGCCGAGACCCCATGGCATGCCCGCGACGTGATTTTCGTGGCGGTCCCGAAAGCCACCCCCGTCTACCGTTTCTCGTCTGAAGTTCTGGTCGGTACCTGGAACGGCGAGCCCGTGGTCTTCGAAGTAGGCAAAGACCTCCCCGAAGCAGCGAAAAAAGCCCTCGACGATCTCGGCGTCAAGCAGGACCTCGGCGACCGCGTTCTCTACAGCTTCAGAGTGAAGCCGCCAGGTGCCGCTGCGCCGCCGTCCCGATAGCCGCCGGCTCTCGTTCTCCCCCATGACCTCCGTACCGCAAGCCCTGCTGATTTCACTTGAACCTCCCACAGGAACGGTCCAAGCTAAACCCAGCGGAAGCTCTGTTCGCCCGGAAATTCATCCGGCTCGAACAGAGCTTTTCTATTACCGCCCATCCGTCAATCCCGGAGAGCGAAACGGTCGAGGGTAATACCTGGCTTACAGTACCCTCTCGATCCAACAGAATGAAATACGTAGCGCACCCCAGGGGGAGGGGGGGTGGGGGTAGGGAGCTCAAACAGCTCTCAAATCAGAGTAGGAAAGAGGCGATCAGTAAACGTCGCGCAGGTAGCGCTTCTGCTTCTTCATCTCGGCCAGGAACTCGTTCGCGTAGTCCGCGCCCTTCCCGGAATGGGTCGCAACCGCCTCAAGAAGCGCAGCCTCAACGTCAGGCGCCATGCGTTTCGAGTCACCGCAAACGTAAAAGTACGCACCCTGCTCGAGCCAGCGCCACAGCTCAGCGGAGTTCTCGCGAATGCGCTGTTGGACGTAAATCTTTTCCTTCTGGTCGCGCGAGAAGGCGAGATCGAGACGCTGTAAAGTGCCGTCCTGAACCCAGCGCTCGAATTCTTCCCCGTAGAGGAAGTCCTGGGAAGCCCGCTGATCTCCGAAAAAGAGCCACATCGGCCAGCGGCCAACGCCAGCCTGCTTGTGCTGCAGGAAGGCGCGGAAAGGAGCAACGCCGGTTCCAGGTCCGACCATGATGACCGGAACGTCAGGCGCCGAAGGCAGCCGGAAGAGCTGGTTGGAGTGAATGAAGATGGGCAGCTGTTCACCTGGCGGAGTGCGCTCGCCGATATGGGCAGAGCAAACGCCTTCGCGGTTGCGGCCGTGGGTGTTGTATTTCACAACGCGCACGGAGAGATCGATGCGGTCAGGACGCAGAGCCTGGCTGGAAGAGATCGAGTACAAGCGTGGAGCAAGCCGCGGCAGCAGTTTGAAGAGCTGTTGCGGATTATCGAGCTTCGCCGGCACATGCTCGAGGAGGTCGATAAACTCGCGGCCCCACAGATAAGCTTCGAGCTTCTCTTTGTTTCCCGCCTCGGTCAGCGGGACGAGCTCCGGATGCGCGGTAAGTTTTGCCCAGGCCTTCAGCGTCGTGCCAGAGAGCTTGCCGATCATCAGCCACGAGGTCAGAGCCTCGCGGAGGTTCAGTGGCTTGCCGTAAAAGTCGACGACCGGCTCATCGCCAGTGAACCGGAGCCGCTCGAGAACGAGGTCGACAGCGTCGCACGTGTTCACCGGCGCGATGCCCGCGGAGTCGCCAGGAAGATACTCAATGCCGGAATCGGCAAGGTCCAGCTCGATGTGACGGGTTTCCTTCTCCGAACCCGGACCGGTCAGAAGGCGGTTCTCAAGAACCGTGGCCGAATAAGGATTGTTGCGGGACCATGCGACAGGGCTGATTTCAACGGTGGTGCCGGATTGTGCCGACTGCATTCTTGTATTGCCCCCCGAGACCCGCGTGTTCCTTTATTGTAACGGGCCCAGGGACATGATTACGGGCAAGCGAAGGCACACGCGGTGACAAAAATCACCGTAGAGGCGTTTTGAGCCGTTCAGTGCTCGGTGTTCACAAGATGGTGCGCGATGGCGAACATGGCCAGTTCGAGGCGCGTGGAGACGCCGGTTTTGTCGAAGATATTCGACAAGTGGCGCTTCACAGTCTCTTCGCTCAGGCCAAACTGCTTGGCAATGTCGCGGTTGGAGCAGCCCTCGACGATACAGCCCACAACTTCCATTTCCCGCGGGGTCAGGCCGAAAGTCTTGCGGTCGGGCACAGCGGCCTGCTGCATCAGCTCGTGCAGCGCGCCCACCAGGTTGACCACGCGGCGTCCGCCGATCCAGTAATCGCCGCCGGAGACAGCGCGGATGGCTGCAGTGACGTGCTCGGCAACGGCATCCTTAATCACAATGCCGCGAGCGCCGATCTGCAGCGCCTCGATGATCTGCTGGGTGCTGATGGTGCTGGTGAGCAGGATGATCTTGACCGAGGGCGAGCCATTCATGATGGCGCGCATCGCTTCAATGCCGGGCAAACGAGGCATGTAGACATCGAGCAGAAGGATGTCGGGAAGCAGTTCGAGGGTTTGAGTTATGGCTTCGTCGCCGTCGGAGCATTCACCGACGACTTCGAGCCCGGGCTCGCTCTGCAGCATGTTGCGCACGCCGATGCGGATGACCGGATGGTCGTCGGCAAGCAGGATGCGGATGGCGGGAGACGACGTTCTGGCCGGCCGGGAGGGAGCGGGACGAGCTGACCTGGTCTGAGTATTCATGCTTTGAGCCTCTGTCTGAGGATAATCTCGGCGAAACGGCAGTGAGCCTCCATCTCGTCGAGTTTGCGCAACCGATCATCAGGATCGTCAATACCCGATTCGATGGTGGCGGCAGCGCGGGAAATCTGTAATGCGCCCACCATGGAGGCTCCGCCCTTGATGGTGTGAGCCTCTTTGCGGATGGTCGCGGGGTCGGCGGTTCGCATCAGCGCGATGCGGTCATGCGTGTCCTTGATGAAGACCGAGAAGACTTCCTCGAGGCCATCGGGAGTAATGGCGCGGCGCAGGCGCTCGAAGATATCGGGATCGAGAACGGCGTGAGCTTTGGGATTGTCGGAGGAGATGGGCACGGTGTGAGTGGCGCCGTTTTTGTGTGGCTTGCCGCGGCGGCCAAAGGCGGCGCGGATGCTTTCTGGCGAGAGCGGCTTGCTCAGGATGGCATCGTAGCCTTCCAGTTCCCTTGGAGGGCTGGCGCTCATGGCGAAGATGACGGCATGCGGAGCGGCTTTCCGCAGAGAAAGGGCGAGTTCCGTGCTGTTGATCCCGGGCATGCGCAGGTCGGCAAGGATGCAGTCGGGCGGATTGGAAGCGGCCACGTCAAGGGCCTGAGCGCCACTTTGCGCCTGCAGGACGATGCAGCCTTCGGCCTCGAGCAACACGGCAGTCACAGCGAGGCTGACGGGGTCGTCATCCACGGCGAGGACGCGGCGGGGGGTGGGGGAACGCCCGGAATCCATGTCGGGACGATTTTACACACGGATTGCTACAGATTCACGATTCATTTGCAGCTCATTAACAAAACTTTCGGCGAAAGTACCTTAGTTTCGAGGCATGAAACGTCCATACAGCGGTCTTTTTCGCATTTTCCTGGCAGGCCTGTTCTTCCTTGGATCCAGTTACGCTCATGCTCAGTACGAGGACGGGAGTCTTGTGGGGACAATCCGCGACGCCAGCGGGGCGGTCGTTTCCGGAGCAGAGGTGAGCGCCACCAACACGGCGACCGGGATTACCGAGAGGGTAACGACGGCGGGCGACGGGGATTACGAGTTTCCCTCGCTGCGGACCGGAGTTTACACCATCGCGGCGACGGCGAAGGGGTTCGCCCAGGCGATCGCGCAGAATATTACGATTTCCGTGGGAAGCCGGCAACGCATCGACCTGAAGCTGCTGCCTGGCCAGACCCAGACGACGGTGGAAGTGAGCGATGTGGCGCTGCAGCTGGAAACAGACTCCAGCGAGCGGGGACAGACCATCACGAATTACGAGAGCGAAGCGCTGCCGCTGGTGAGCCGGAACTACAGCGATCTGATGGGGCTGGTGACGGGCGAGCGCCAGGCGCCGACGGCAGCGACCACGAGTTCCATCTCGAGCCTGGTCCGCGAGGGCGCGTACAACGTCAACGGACAGCGGAGCATGTTCAACAACTTTCTGCTGGACGGGATGGACAACAACGCATACGGAGAGAGCAACCAGGGATTCGACAACCAGATCATCGCAATCCCACCGGATTCGGTCGCGCAATTCAGCGTGGTCACCAACAACGAGAACGCGGAATATGGGCGCGCTTCGGGTGCGACGGTCAACGTGGCGTCGTTGAGCGGCACCAATAACTACCACTTCACGCTGTATGAATTCCTGCGCAACACCGATCTGAACGCCGCGGGATTCTTCAAACCGAATATTGTGAGCAACACAGGTAAGGTGACGCCGTTCCATGAGCCGGCCTTCAACCGGAACCAGTTCGGAATGAACTTCGGCGGGCCCATCATGCGGGACAAGCTGTTTTACTTTCTGGATTATGAGGGTTTCCGGCAGACGCTCACGCCGCTGAGCGTGCTGACGCTGCCCACGCAGAATGAACTGAACGGAATCCTGGTGGTTCCGGTGCGTAACCCGCTGACCGGGACGACTTACCCGGCGGGAACCGCGATTCCATCAACGGCATTCGATCCGCTGAACGCGGCAGTGGTGGGCTATTTCAAAAAGATTCCGCTGCCAACGGCGGGTCTGGCGACGACCGGACTGAACTCGAACGACTACTCGGTGGAAGCCCCGTTCACCGACAACGCCGACAAGGGCGACCTGCGGCTGGATTATCAGGAGAGCGCAAACAGCTCGTGGTTCCTGCGCATCAGCGACCGCAAAGAAACGGGTGTGAACCACGTGACAATTCCGCTGCCGCTGGACGGCCAGACGAACGGGACCATCCGGATTCTGGATCAGCAGGTCGCGCTCGGAAACACCTATCTGTTCGGACCGAACAAGATTCTGGACGCGCGCCTGGGGATCTCGCGCACGAAGGCAGGGAAGTACAACTTATCGATCGGAGACGATGCATTCTCGATTCCGGGGCTGCCGTCGAATCCAATCGTGGCGGGCGGGCTGCCTTCCGAGGGGATCACCGGTTTCACTGGATTTGGGCGGCAGAGCACGAACCCGCAGTGGCAGAACCCGGCGCTGCTCGATCCGAAGGTGAATTACACGTGGGTGAAAGGGAACCATTCGCTGAAGTTCGGCTACGAGTACGAGCACATCTGGATGGCGGTGAACGACAACAACCCGCTGTACGGCTCCTGGACGTACGGTGGCGGCTACAGCCTGTGCGACGCGGCGATCTCCGCCAACTGCGCGACGACGGCAAGCGGCTCGGCGGCTCCCACGGCTCCGGTTTCCGACACCTACTGGGCAGACTTCCTCTTCGGCGCGACCAGCAGCTACCAGCTGGCGAACTACTTTGTGGTGCACCTGCGGCAAACCCTGGACAGCGCCTACGCACAGGACGACTGGAAAGTGGCGCCGAAATTGACGCTCAACCTGGGCCTGCGTTGGGAGTATGGATCGCCGTATTCGGAGTGGAAGAACTACATTTCGAACTGGGATCCAGCGTCGCAGACGGTGCTGACAATCACGCCAGGAGCCGCGGTCGGCAACGGAATCACGCCGGTCAGCGCGGGAGGTGTGTATGGAAGCACGCTGATGAATCCAGACCTGACGGACTTTATGCCGCGGGTTGGCTTCGCGTATGAGTTGTTGCCCAGAACAGTGGTGCGCGGCGGGTTCGGTACCGGCTACGTGCATTACACGCGTGCGGGCTCCGGCGATATTCTGGCCATCAACGCGCCCCAGGCGCAGTTCGCCGTCGTGACGCAGATCAAGCCGAGCACGACGGATCAGTGCTCGACGCCGCTGCCGGCGCAGATTATCGCGACGGGAACAACGACGCCGAGCTGCTACGCGGCGGCAAGTCAGGGATTCCCTTCAGGGCTGGTGACGGCGTTCAACCCGGCGACCGACAACATCACGTGGGTTCCGAAAAACACGCCGGACAGCTACGTGGAGAATTACTTCCTGAGCATCCAGCACCAGCTAACCAAGAATGCGCTGTTCGACGTGGCCTACGTGGGCAACCACGGGCTGCACCTGCAGGGATTCATGAACGGGAACCAGAAGAATCCCGCCAACGGCTTCGCCCGGCCGTTTGCGAACTGGCCCAGCGACATCACCGAGGCTTACAACGAGTTCTTCTCCAACTACAACGCGCTGCAGGTGCGGTACGAGCAGCGCGCGGTGGCCGGACTGACCCTGCTGAACTCATTCACTTGGGAGCATTCGCTGGATAACGCCTCGGCGTCTCTGGAAGGCAACACGCCCTCGCCGCAGAATGCGTTCAATATCCGTGCTGACTATGCGCAGTCGGACTACAACCTGCCCATTGCGAATGTGACCAGCCTGGTGTACGAGTTGCCGTTCGGAAAAGGGCGGCAGTTCGGGTCGGGCATCAACGGCGTGGAGGACACGCTGCTGGGTGGGTGGCAAATCAGCGCCATCAATACCGCGCAGGCGGGGACGCCCTTCAATCTGACCTACACGCCTAACACGGCGCAACAGGTCTCCCAGCAGATTTCTGCGACTTACCGCGGTGCGAACGAGTACCGGCCGGACATTGTGCCGGGGCAAAAGGTAACCCAGGGAATATCGAAACGGGCGGCCAACACGGGGTATGTAAACTACATTGACTTCGGCGCGTTTGTCCTGCCGCCGGTGAAGGATGCGGCGGGAAATCCGCTGAGCCCGTTCGGGAACGCGTCGCGAAACCCCGGGCGAACGCCGCCGTTTTACGAGACCGACCTCGACGTGAACAAGCGGTTCAACACGCCGGTTGAGTCGCTGAAGATCGAGTTCCGAGCGGAGGCATACAACCTGTTCAACCACACCAATATGTATCTGCCGAGCACGATCAGCGGAACGCAGGGCACCACCACGTCGACCCTCGGCGTGGGAGCGACGCCGGGACTCTCGGCTATCACGGGTGGAGTGCCGAGCGCCGGCGGACAGATCTCCAGCACATTCGAGCCGAGAATTCTGCAGTTCGGGTTGAAGATCCTTTACTGACTCCAGCAACTATTTCCAGGGGGAGCCGCGAGTGCGGCTCCTTTTTTTGTGGCCTGAGGGCTTTGGAGGGGCGGCGCGTGCGACGAAAACAGGTGTGGAATCGCTGGGGCGCGCGGTGTAAAGTGAGCGGCAATGGAACCGGGATCAGAGGCAGATCTTCGAGAGCAGATCGTTGACCTGCGGCAACGGATGCAGCGACTCGAAGAGACGCTCCAGGACTATGGGATCGCGTTGCGGGCCGAAGCGGTTCCAGGCAGCGCAGGGGCAGCTGCAGCACCGGGATTTGCCGAGGTCGCCACAGTCCACGAACCCGTGCAGGCTTCGGGCACGATTCCCGGGCACGATGCCGGACCGCTGACGGCGCCGCAGTTCCACGCCCCGGAGCCAGTCACGGCGCACGACGATGCATCGCTGGAGAGCCGGATCGGGTCGCAGTGGTTCAACCGCATCGGAATCCTGGCGGTGCTGATCGCAGCCGCGTGGTTCCTGAAGCTGGCCATCGACAATCACTGGATCGGGCCGCTGGGACGGGTGCTGATCGGATTGGTAGCGGGTGCAGGCCTCATCGCCTGGTCGGAGCGCTTCAGGACGCGCGGGTACGCGGCATTTTCGTATTCGTTGAAGGCAATCGGCAGCGGCGTGCTGTATCTGTCGCTGTGGGCGGCATTCTCGCTGTATCACCTGGTCGACTCGCCCGTGGCTTTTGCGGCCATGATCGCCGTGACCGCCTTCAATGGGTTCCTTGCGTGGGCGCAGGATGCGGAGCTGCTCGCTCTCTACGCCATAGTCGGCGGCTTCTCGACGCCACTGCTGTTGTCGACGGGCGAAAATCACGAAGTTGCCCTCTTCACCTACCTGCTGCTGCTGAACGCGGCGGTGCTGGCGCTGGTGGCGCTGCGGCCCTGGTCGCGGCTGCTGTGCGCGGCGTTTCTTGGCAGTGTGTTCTTCTTCGTCTCGTGGTCGGCGCAGTACTACGCGCAGGATGAGTTCGGAACCACAGCGTTTTTCCTCGCCTGCTTCTTTCTGATTTTTGCGTGGGCGCCGAGACTGGTGCGGGTCGAAGTGGAGGGCGGCAGCGGGGGAGCATGGGACAACCTGGCACTAGTGGTTGTGCCGCTGGCCAACGCCGGCCTGGGGTTCTTTGCCTACTACCTGATGCTGGAGGGCGCAGGCAGCGGCGATGCGACGCCCTGGGTCGCGGTAGCGTTCGCGGCGTTTTATCTGCTCCTGCTGCGACTGCCCGCGCGCGGTGCGATCCACGGCAGCAGGGAGGCAACTACCACACTGCACCTGACCATCGCGGTAGTGTTCCTGACCATCGCGATTCCGCTGAAGACACGCGGCCGCTGGCTGACCATCGGATGGTTGGCGGAGGGCGGCGCATTAATATGGCTGGCAAGGCGCGTGGAGTCGGGTCTACTCCGGTTCCTGGCGGTACTTTGTCTGGTGCTCGGGCTGATTGCGCTGGTGGCGGTGAATCCGCCGGCGTCGCTAACCCCGGTCTTCAACGAACGGTTCGCGACATACTTGTTTGCGATCACGGTGTGCGCTCTGGTGGCATGGCTGGCTGCGAAGGTGCCACACGTGGAGGCAGACCGCTTCGCGGTCTTCGCATGGCCCACGCTGGCGGCGATATCCGGCCTTGCGGTAAACGTGCTGATCTTGCTGGCGGTAGGCTGGGAGATCCACGCGTACTGGTGGTATTTCGAGTGGCGTGGCGACTGGACGCTGATGCACGACTACCGGATGTACGCGCAGTTCACCTATTCGGCGTTCTTCATGCTGTTTGGCGCTGCGCTTCTGTCGGTAGGCTTCTGGCGAAGGCTGGCGTTCCTGCGCTGGCAGGGCCTGGTGCTGCTGGCGGTTTCCATTGCCAAAGTCTTCATCGTCGACGTCAGCACTCTCAGCCAGGGATACCGGATCCTGAGCTTCCTGGGGCTGGGCGCTCTGCTGCTCGCCGTGAGCTTCGTCTACCAGCGTGACTGGCTGAATCTGAAAAAAGCGAACAAGACAGCATGAGATTGCGTGGGACGATTTTGCTGCTGGTGATGGCCGCGGCGACGCCGGAGGTGCGGTATTTCCGGTACGACAGGCCTGTCGCCGCACCTGCCGCGCGTGCGGGACAGACCTGCGTAGCGTTGGATGCGGGAGTATTCGCCCACGCGGCAGCAGGCTTGGGCGACCTACGGGTGTATCGCGGGACCGGATCGGAAAGCCAGGAGACGCCGTATGCCATTCGTGAGGCAGCGCCGGTGGAACAGCGCCCCAAAGAGATTGCGCCGCTGAATTTGGGGCACCATGGCGTGCACACGACCTTTGAGGCCGTGATGCCCGAGGGCCGCTACAGCGACGTGGAACTGGACATTACGGCGAAGGACTTTATCGCGACCGTGACCGTGACTGGAGCGCAGACGGAGACGGGCCGGGAAGGAACGGAGCTGGGGTTTTATACGATTTTCGATCTCACTGGGCAGAGGCTGGGGCGAAGCACGGTGCTGCATCTGCCGGAATCGGACTTCCGGTATCTGTACTTCTCCATCGACGGTCCGGTGAAGCCAGAGGACGTGGCAGGCCTTTCGGTGGAGCGAGTGCCTGCAAAGCAGCAATACGTAACTGTAGCGGATACAAATCAGGTGACCCAGACGGGAAGGCAGTCGGTCGTCACCTTTAAGGTGCCGGGACAGGTGCCGGTGGAGCGGATTGAATTCGTAGTGGGGTCGCAGCCGCAGAACCTCACCCGGGATGTGACGATCAAGGCGAAACCAGTGATGGCCGGTAAACAGGAGACGGATACCGAGCCACCCGCGCCGGCGGAGACAGTGGGCAATCTGGTGCGGCTCCATGCGACGCGTGACGGGCATCGGATCGACGAGGAACACCTCGCCATCGATGCGCCATGGGTGGAATCTGGCGGTCCATCGAAATGGACGCTGACTGTCGATAATGGCGACGATCCTCCGCTGCCTATCGAGGAAGTGAAGCTGGAGATGGCGGTGCGGCAGCTCTGCTTTGACGCAGCAGCGGCTGGGAGCTACATGCTGTATTACGGAGATGCTGCGCTGACAGCTCCACAGTATGACTACGCCAAGCTGTTTGCGCCGGACACAAATGCGGCACAAGCGACCTTGGGGCCGGAAAACGAGAACCCGCAATATAAGAGCCGGCCGGATGCGAGACCGTTCACGGAGCGGCATCCGGGGCTGCTGTGGGTGGTGTTGATTGCGGTGGTTCTGGTGCTGGGCGTGGTGGCGCTCAGGACGGCAAAGCAGTCGGTCCCGAAAGCGCCGTAAATCCGGCCAGCGGTCAACTGCGAATTTCGCAGAGTCCGGAGCCTTTGGCGGTAAAGTTAGGATCAAGACCTGAGGGATGAAAAAGATGAAGAAAATTGCCAATCTGAGTCTTCTAATTTTTCTTGTAATTGCGATTGGTGATGCGAATGCCCAGGCTTCAGGACATTCAGTTACTTTGCGCTGGACGCCCAGTAGAGATCCGAACACTACGGTCAATATTTACCGTGAGACAGGCGTGTGTCCGCCAAGTGCAACTTCGACCAATGGCTTTACCAAAATTGCTTCTAATTACCCGGCGGGCGGACCTTTTACCGATCCCAACGTAGCTATAGGAGTTACTTATTGCTACGTTGTAACGGCAGTGGCAGCGGGGTCAGAATCTCTCCCCTCAAATCCCTTTCAGGCTGTAGTTCCCGATCCGCATACGGCTCTCAAAGTGTCGGCGGCGGTGGTGGTCGTGGTTGTGGTCCTGGCTGTGGTGGCGCTCAGAAGGGCTAAACGGTCCGCCCCCAAAGCGGCGTAAATTCAAGTCAGCGCAAGGTCGGTTCGATTTCGGTCAGCCAGTCGGGTGGCTTGAGAATCTCGCGCGGCTTCGATCCCTCCGCCGGACCAACGATGCCGTCACGTTCCATCATGTCGATCAGGTGCGCAGCACGGCCGTAACCGATACGGAGACGCCGCTGGAGCAGGGAAGTCGAAGCCTTGCCAAATTCCAGAACGAGGCGAACCGCGTCCTCGAAGAGATCGTCGTTGGCCTCGTCGTTCTCTCCTTCAAATCCCGCCTCGGCGCCCGCCGCTTCTTTGGGTGCTTCGAGGAAGCCGTTCACGTATTCGGCCTCGCCCTGCTTTTTCCAGAAATCTGTAACAGCGGCGATTTCTTTTTCAGTGACAAAGGGTGCGTGCACGCGATGAAGCCGCGAGGTTCCGGGCGGCAGGAAGAGCATGTCGCCCCGGCCCAGGAGCGCCTCCGCGCCGTTCGCGTCGAGGATGGTGCGCGAATCGACCTTGGTAGCGAGCCGGAAAGACATACGGGTGGGAACGTTGGCTTTGATCAGGCCGGTGATGACATCAACCGACGGACGCTGCGTGGCGAGGACGAGATGGATGCCGACGGCGCGGGCCATCTGCGCAAGGCGCGTGACCGATTCTTCCACGTTGGCTTTGTCAATCATCATGAGGTCGGCGAGCTCATCGATGATGATGACGATGTAAGGCAGCGGCTGCTCCGGCTGGCCCTCGTCGAACAGCGAAGGCGTCGCGCCATCAAACAGACGGTTATATTGCTCGATGTTGCGAACCGAGCGCGAGGCGAGAAGCTTAAGGCGGCGCTCCATTTCCTTCACGGCGTTGCGCAGCGCGTTGGCGGCCAGCTTGGGCTCAGCAATGATCGGCGTGAACAAGTGTGGGATGCCTTCGTACATGCCCAGCTCCACCCGCTTGGGGTCGACCAGGATCAGGCGCACCTGCTCCGGCGTCGACTTGTACAGCAGCGACATGATCATGGCGTTGATGGCCACGGATTTGCCGCTGCCAGTAGAACCGGCGATCAGCACGTGAGGCATTGTGGCGAGGTCGGCGATCACGATGCGGCCGTTGATGTCCTTGCCCATGGAGATGGTGAGTTTGGAGCGAGAGGTGGCGAAACTCTCCGACTCGATGATGTCGCGCAGCCAGATGGTCTCCCGCTCGTGGTTCGGAACCTGGATGCCGACTGTGCTCTTGCCGGCCATGCGCTCGATCAGGATCGATTCGGCCTTGGTGGCGAGGCACAGGTCTTCAGCCAGGCCAGTCACGCGGCTGTACTTGATGCCGGCCTCGGGGCGGAACTCAAAGGTCGTCACAACCGGTCCTGGGTTGATCTGCACCACCTGGCCGAGGACGTCGAACTCGGCGCACTTTTCGACGAGGATCTGAGCGGAGGCGCGGAGTTCGTCCTCCCTGACCGGCGAGGGATCGTCGCTGCGATGAAGAAGGGTTGATGGCGGCAAACGGAATCCCGAAACATTCTTCGGTGCAACCGTGATGGTGCGTAGCTCAGTGTCGGCGCGCTCGCCGATCGCAGGACTGGCCGCCCTGGCGGCGGCGCTTCGCGCATTGGCGGCCTGGTCCTGCTTCGAAACGGGTGGCGCAACCAGCTGAGGACCGCGAACCGCGTGTGCAGACGTGGCTGCGGCTTGTTCGGCGCCACTTGAGGCGACAGGGACGGAAACCGGCGAAGGCGAAGCCGATGCCGGAGCGAAAGTTTCGGCAAAGCCGAACTGACGATGCGGAACGTCACTGCGGTCGTCGTCGCCTGCGTCTACGATGGCCGGAACGGAAGCTTTATCTGATTTGGCAGCTTTTTCCGCCGCTTTGCGGGCCTTCAGTAATTCTTTTTCACGCGCCTTGTCCTGACGAGCAGCGGCTTTCAGCTCGCGCCGCCGCGCTCGAGCCACACGCCAGTTCTTCCAGCGGTCGCGCCACGCGAGCAGGAAAGCCATCTTGATGCCGAGCCACTCGCGCGCGGTGTTGAAGCTGAAGGTCGTTGAGAGATAAATAGCGGCTGCTACCAGGGTGATGCTGACAATGCACGCGCCTGGATAGTTCAGGAAGCGAACGAGGAAGTCGGAGACAAGGCGTCCGATGACGCCACCAACGGGAAGTCCATAGAGAAACGTCAGGTGATTGGGCAGAAGCCCGAAGAGAGCCGGTGCAAAAAGGAAGCTCAGGATGACCCCGATGGTTTTCGAGCCGGGTGAGCCGGCAGGCCGCGAGCGCATCCACGTCCAGCCCAGAGCGCCGAGAAGGATGGGAAGCAGAAACGCGGAGACGCCTTCCAGCTGGAGCAACACGTCGCTGGTCCATGCACCTGCCGGACCGATCCAGTTACGGGTTGAGCCGGAGCTAACGGTGTTCAGCGAAGGATCAGTCGGATGGTAAGAAACCAGGGAGAGAAAAAGGAGGACAGCAGAAGCCAGAACGAGCAGGCCGACCAGCTCATTGAGACGGCGGTTGCGGGTCGGTGTCAGGACCAGACGGGCAGGTTTCATGATTTGGCGGATCGCTTGTCTCCCTGTGATGCAGGAAACGCGACCATGGAGGCCGGTCGAAACCGAAGCCAGAGCAAAATCATTATCCCAGATGCTTTGGCGGAAGAGGGAGGAAAAGCGTCTGGGGAATCGAGGTGGATATGGAGCGTGAACGTGGGCCTGTAGTAACCACCGGCTCAGCCGGCTCGGCGTGAGCCTTCATAGAGCAGGATTCCGCCGAGAATCAGGCGATACACGGCGAAGTAGACGAATCCGTGATTGCGGACCCACTGCAGGAACCACTCGACGACGCCGAGAGCGACGAAGAACGAAATGACGAAGCCGAGGATAAGGACCATCCAGCCATGCGCGTCCATGGCGACTGGCGCGAGATGAGAATGGAGGCCAGGCAGAGCCCCCATTTTGTGCATGTGCAGGACATGGAAATTGGGCCACAGGCTGCGGATCAGGTCATACAGCGTGGCGGCGAACATGGTGGGAATAGAAAGAAGAAAGCTGAACTCGAGGGCTGCCGAGCGCGTCATCCCCACCATCTGGCCTGCGGCAATAGTGGACATGGAACGCGAGGTTCCTGGAAAAACGGCGGAAGTGACCTGACAAAGGCCGATCCAGATGGCTTGTGGAAGCGTCATCTGCTCGATGTCGGTGATAGACGGATCATGGCGAACGCTCCAGGCGTCGACCGCCCACATAACCACACCGCCTATGATGAGAGCCCATGAGATGGCGCGCAGATTCTCAAGATGGGCGCCAATGACATTGGTGAGAAGCAGCGATGGGATTGCCGTGCAGACGAAAGCGGCAGACGTGAGCGTCAACGGGTGATTCCAGACGGTGTGCTTCCCGTCTTCGCCGCTGGGAAAAGTACGGATGAACTCGATGACTCTGCCGGCAAAAAGCAGCGTGAGCGCGAGGATGGCGCCAAGCTGGATGACGATGGTGTACATCTTCCAGTACGGGTTGTCGAGGCTGATGTCGAGGAGCGCTTCGCCGATGCGCAGGTGAGCCGTGGAACTAACGGGAAGAAATTCTGTAAGGCCCTCGATAATCCCAAGCAGTAAAGAGACCACGTAGTCGTTCAATCGTGTTCCATCCTGGGGGAAAAACCGCGGTACTAATCCCGGCTGCTGCCGTATACAGGGATTCCCTGATCCACCTTGTATAGCAGACTGGCAGCACGCGCAGCGTAAGCGGACTGCGGATATTTCTGCTGCAGCCGGTCAAAGATACCTTTTGCGTTACGTCTGTCTTCGTCGGCGCGTTTTGCGTCGCCGTCGGCCTGCCACATGTCACCGGCAGCCGCCTGCCGCCAGACCGCGTCGTAGAGAGCTTCGGCGGCATTCGGCGAGTCAGGGTACTGGTCGACGTATCGCATGTAATACGCGGTTTCCTGCTCGGGACATTTCTCCGAGCCCTGCCAGTCGCCGCACAATTTGTTGTCGATCAGATCGAAGGCGGCCTTGGCGGCCCATTCGGAGCCAGGGAAATACTTCATGACCTTGCGCATCTCGTCTTCATCCATCTGCTCGCGAAGGTAGTTTTGCTTTTCGTGGGCTGAAGGAAGCGTGGCAGCGTCGGCCTTCTGAATCTGCCAGCGAATGTCGGCGGCGCGAAACATAGCTTCAGCCACCCACGGCGACTGCGGATACATGGTGACGACGCGGCGATAAAGCAGGCGCGCCTCTTCGGCAAGGTGTGGTGGTGGATCAGGAACCGCGGCCTGTTGCTCGAGGTTGTCGGCGGTGCCGAAAAGGATCTGGTCGCCGTGCGGCGTGTTGATGTCGACGATGCCCTTGTCGGTAATCCAGCCGGAAATGGGCTGCGCTTCAGTGTCGCTGCCGAAAACCGGGCGATCCGACTGGCGCGTGTCGGGAACGTCGGTGTTGGCGAAAACGCGTAGCCACCTGCCGTTGCGTTCGACCACGACCAGTTCGCGGCCAGGCAGAATGTTGGCGATGCCACTGTCCGTATCGTCGGGATTCGAAAACAGGCTGGCTTCGCGGATGACCGTGGCGAGCGTGCCGTTGCGCGGCATTTTTGCGGGCGGCAAAGGTCTTTGAGGCATCGCCGTGCCGGCAGATGCCAACAGGATTACACACACGATAAGCAGACGCATGACGAGAATAAGACGGTGAAAAGGTGCGGTTCGTCTCACTGGAGTTGTACTCATCCAGGAGTTTGCTCGGCAAGCACAGACTGAAGAACCTCAGGCTCAACGTTGCCGCCGCTCATCACTATAACGGCTTTCGTAAAGGGCAAAAGATCATCGCGGTGAAAGAGCATTCCGGCTGTGGAACAGGCGCCGCTCGGCTCGGAAATGATGCGCGCCGAGTAGAGCAGCGTGCGCATGGCGGCGCGAATTTCAGCCTCGGCAACGGTGATGATGTCGTCGACGAAGGTGCGGATGTGCTCGAAGTTGCGCTCGCCGAGTGATTGCGTGCGCAGACCGTCGCACATGGTTCGCGCGGTCATGTCCGCTGGCCAGGTGACCAGCTGATGCGAGCGGAAACTCTCCTGAGCGTCAGCGGCAAGTTCGGGCTCGACGCCGATCACGCGGACATCCGGTTTAGAGAGCTTGATGGCAGTTGCGACGCCGCTGAGCAGTCCACCGCCTGAAACCGGCGCAAGAACAAGATCGACACCGGGCAAATCTTCGAGGATTTCGAGGCCGCACGTGCCCTGACCTGCGATGATCTGGTCGTCGTCGTACGGCGGAATCATGATGTAGCCGAATTTGGCTTCGAGCTCCTCGGCTTTCTCTTTGCGAGCCGAGCTGGCTGGGCCGACTTCGACGATTTCAGCGCCCATCGCCGCGGTGGCGCGCTTTTTGACTTCAGGTGCGTTCGACGGCATGACGATGACCGCCTTGGCGCCGACCACGCGCGCCGCGTACGCGACTCCTTGTCCATGGTTGCCACTCGAATAAGTGATGACGCCGCGCGAACGCTGTTCCGGCGTGAGCTGCGCGATCTTGTTGTAGGCTCCGCGGATTTTGAAGGCGCCGATCGGCTGCATGCTTTCGGCTTTGACGTAGACTTCGGCCGCGTCGAATCCCGAAATGGGAAGGCGAACCAGCGGCGTGTGGACGGCAACACCGCTAATGCGTTTTTGGGCTTCCTGGAATGCGGAAAGAGTGAGCAAGGTTGGCGTCGAGGTGGTAGCCATGGATTCATTGTAGACAGCGGCCAGCCAGCTGCCAGTAGCCAGGCGCCTGTAGCACCCCTTGTTTTTGTGCAAGTGTGGAAAGCACAGTACTTAGACAGGGCCTCAAAGTGCATGTATCAGAAAGCACGATAGTTACGTTGAGCTCTTGTGCAAGTTATTGAAAAGGCAGCCAGAGCCGGTAGCTAGTAGCTCGTGGCCGGTTGCCCGTAGCCTGTGGTCTTGTCTGAAACAGTCGGGCCCACCCTACCCCCCTGTTTGTGCAAGTGTGGAAAGTAAAGCACTTAGACAGCGCCCCAAAATACATGTATCAGAAAACACGGTAGTTACGTTGAGGCTCTTGTGCAAGTTATTGAAAACGAGCCTGCAGCTTGCAGCCGGTTGCCTGTGGCCGGTGGCCTGTGGTCGATGAGGAAGTTGAGAAAGAACGTGACCGCCATGAAGAGCGGCGGGCCCTGGGGCCTCGAGGACAAAAGGGACTCGTCGAGGCGAGTCCCTCACGGGAAATCGGTTGCAGACACAACTCCCAGTATCCAGTGTGACGGGACATGGGTGCGGATTGCAAGGAAGATCTGGCCTGGGAAGAAACGAAAGTCACGTGCTTGCGTGTGGCCGTGCCCTTAATGGGTCGGCGGTTGTCATGCGGTGGTCACACAGACGGCTTTCTACAGAAGGGTTGCGAGCGTGGCGGGATGCGGTGCTGAAGGCAAGCGTCGTGTCTCCAAAGTGCGCTGCATAATTCGACGAAGCCGAGGCGGCGTGAAGAGCGGCCCTCAGGGGCTAACGCGCGCTTGATAGTGCGACCTTGACGGCACCCATTCGACCCGCACCTCGCTTCGCTCAGAGCTTGCTCAGGGCAGGCTCTGAACAGCTGGCAGAAAGAGTCGGTTGAGCCGGTGAAGAAGGGCACAGGGGCTGAAGCCCGATTCATTTTGCGGCGGTTACGGCACCGTTCGACTCGCCTCGCGGTGCTCGGCCTTCGCTCAGGGCAGGCTAAGGTCGTGCCCTGATAGAAAAGCGGTTTCGTTCGGCATTTTTCCGCAAGCTGTGAAGTCGTGCCCTGACACAAGAGCAGAGCTGGTTTTTCCCGAAATGGCTCGCGTGATTACGCAGTGCGGAGCTGAAAATTCTTCATCTGCTCTCCGGCAGCGAGAGAGAAGGTGACGTTGATGAGCCAGTAGCCCACGGCGTTGGCCTGCAGCGTGTAACTTCCGGGCGCGAGGCCGGCAATCTCGAAGCTGCCATCATTTCGGGTGATGGTCTGGCGTTGGTTTTCGAGAATCGATATCTGGACGCGGGCCAGAGGTTCGCCGCGGTCGCCGACAACCTTGCCACGAATCTCCGCGGCAAACAACGAGCCTGCGAAGAAGATCAGGAGGAGTGCAAGGACGATGAGTCTTGCCCGCTTTCCCAGAGGATGGGCAGCGCCAGGAGCACACCGAAGCGACGTCTGCATGGCGAACACGCGCGGGACTGATTCAGAGTAATAGATTTGGACGGTGGGGTGGATCGGATGTAAGCCTGATGGGTGCGGAGTGGGATTGGTGATCTTCAGGATCTTGCTGGGAGATCGGCGAGTGGTTAGCCGGCTTTGCGGCGGAATACCCAGACGATCAACGCGAAGACGAGGATGAGGGAGATGAGGGAGGCCAGCGGGTGAGAGACACCGCGGCCGTGAGCGGGGGACAGTGGCAGCCAGGGCAGGACAGCGAGCTGGAGAGAATTGGCGATACCGGCGAGCATCATGGGCAACTATTGTAGAGCGAGGGGGGTCGGGATGGGCGGGCAGCCAGGGAACTCCGCGTGACAGAATGAATTTATGACCGATGAGTTGAAGATTGAGTCCGCGCCGGGCGCAGAACCGGATGCATCGTTTGGCGAGCTGCTTTCGCAGTTTGAAAAGAGCCATAAACCAGAGCCAGGGCGCGAAACAGCTGGAAGGGACGGTGATTTCGGTTTCGGCGGACGCGGTGTATCTGGACATTGGCTACAAGACCGAAGGCGTGCTGGCGCGGTCGGCATTCCGTGACAACGCGGAGAGCGTGAAGGTTGGCGATAAGTTTTTCGTGTCGGTGAAGGGGCGGAATGCCGAGCGCTACTACGAGCTTTCTTTGGCGCGGGTGGCGCAGCCGAGAGACTGGACGCAGCTGGAGGAAGCCTTCGCGCAGAAGCTGACGATTCCGGGCACGGTGACGGGCGTGGTGAAGGGCGGGCTGAGCGTGGATGTGGGCGTGCGGGCGTTTCTGCCTGCTTCACGGAGCGGGACGCGCGATGCCGCGGAGATGGAAAAGCTGGTGGGCGAGGAGATTACGTGCCGGATCATGGAGCTGGATACGGCCGACGAAAACGTGATCGTGGATCGCAGAGCGGTGCTCGAAGAGCAGGCGCTGGTCGGCGGGACAGAACCATCTGGCGGCGCTGAAAGAAGGCGACGTGGTGAGCGGGAAGGTAAGCCGGCTGGCGAGCTTCGGAGCGTTTGTCGATGTGGGTGGGATCGATGGGCTGCTGCATGTGAGCGACATGGCGTGGAGCCGGGTGGCGAATGCGGAAGACGTGGTCGAGGTGGGGCAGACGGTCGAAGTGAAGGTGCTAAAGATCGATCGCGAGTCGCGCAGAATTTCGCTGGGGTTAAAGCAGCTGCAGCCGGAACCGTGGGAGACGGCTGGGGACAAATACAAAGCTGGCGCGCGCGTGACGGGCATGGTGACGCGGCTGACGGACTTCGGCGCGTTTGTGGAACTGGAGCCGGGCATCGAGGGGATGATTCACGTGTCGGAGATGTCGTGGGTGAAGAGGGTGCAGCGGCCCAGCGACATTTTGAAGGTGGGCGACACGGTGGAGGCGGTGATCCTGAGCGTGAACCAGGCGGAGCGGCGGATGGCGCTGGGGCTGAAACAGGCGCTGGGGGATCCATGGGCGGACGTGGCGAAGAAGTTTCCGGTGGGCGCGGCGGTCGAGGGTCCGGTGACGCGGCTCGAAAAGTTTGGTGCATTTGTGCAGGTGGCTGAGGGCCTGGAGGGGCTGGTGCACATCAGCGAAATTACGGCGGAGCGGCGGCTGGCGCATCCGCGGGACGCGCTGAAGCCAGGGCAGGTGGTGCGGACGCAGGTGCTGGCTGTGGACGCCGAGAAGCGGCAGATGAAGCTGAGCATGAAGCAGCTGGTGCCGACGAGCATCGACGAATATGTGGCTGAGCACAACGTGGGTGATGTGGTTTCCGGGCGCGTGATCGACGATGCGGGACAGGTGATGGCGGAGCTGGGTGAGGGAATTCGGGCGGAGTGCCGATTGGGAGCTGGCTCTGCGGCGCAGGTGCAGGGCGGCGGCGGGGCCGATTTGTCTGCGCTGACGTCGATGTTGCAGGCGCGGTGGAAAGGGAAGGCGGCTGCGGGTCCGGAACCGCTGCGCGCGGGACAGGTGAGGAATTTCAGGATTGTGGAACTGGATCGGGAAGGGAAGCGGATGGTGGTGGAGGTGGTTTGAGGTTCACCTCTGAATGCCGGCTTGCCCTTGTCGTTGGGCGCGATGTGGGCGAAGGGGGTGTGGTGGTCGTGGGTGAAGAGGACGAGCCAGCGTTCGGGGATGGCGCGGGAGTAGAAGCGTTTACGCTCGGCGATGCAGGTGACGGGATCGAGATCGTAGCCCATGACCCAGGTGATGTCGAGATGGGCGCTGGTGGGGATGAAGTCGGAGATGTAGCAGGCATGCTGGCCCGCGGACTCAATGTGGATGGCGAGGAGTTGCGCGGTGTGGCCAGGGAAGCACTCGACGGAAATGCCGGGGACGACGGGGGTGGTTTCGCCGGGCTCCGTGTCGAGAAGGGTCATTTGGCCGGAGGCGATGAGGGGATCGTAGTTATCGGAGATGTAGCTGACGGCATCGCGCTCGAGCTGGAGATGGCCGTGGGTGACTTCACCGCGATGGGCGAAGTAGCGGGCGTTGGGGAAAGTGGGGGCGATGCGGCCGTCAGGAGTGCGGGTCGTGTTCCAACCGCAATGGTCGAAGTGAAGATGGGAATTAATGACGATGTCGATTTCTTCGGAGCGGATGCCGCGCGGCGGCGAAGGCGAGGGGCAACTGCTCTTTGGCGCCATAGATTGCGCGTAATTTGTCACTGAGTTTGTTACCTATTCCCGTCTCAATGGCGACAGTGTGTTTGCCGGTGCGCACGATGACGGTGTTGAGGCCGAGCAGGATGCGATTCTCGGCGTCGGCTGGGGCGCGTTTTTCCCAGAGCGGCTTGGGGACGACGCCGAACATGGCTCCGCCGTCGAGGAAGTAGTTGCCGTCGGAGAGGACAGTAAACTCGAAGTTGCCGACGGTGGTGCGGCCGCGGATGGGGTCGGCGGAGTTGGGGCGTTCAGCCGGATGTGGCATGTCAGGGAACAGGTTACAACTACGGAGATGAGGGAAGTGTGGGCGATTATTGCTCCGTCTCTTGAAGGCCAGACTGCACCTGACCGGGACTAAACCAACCTGGCGGGTGAGCCCGTGAGGTTATTACGGAAGGTGTCAGGCTGGGCTTTCCCAAAGTGACTTTCCCGAAATGCCCTTCCCGGGACGACTCAGGGCGGTACTTCGGACTGCGCTGCAGAGGGAAACTGGTGGATGAATGTGTTGGCCAAGCAGTTTGCCTCTTGCTGTGGGGTGAACCTGGCCTTCGGGAGGTGCGGGTCTGGGTTGCTTTTTTGGTTTGTGGGTTGGTCCTGGGTTTACGGGGCTGGCCGACGTTTTATCTTGCGCCTGAGTACAAATGGAGACTGCGGTAAGGTGTCGGGCCAGGGCATTCCCCTAAACGACTTTTCCGAAACGACTTGGGGCGGTACTTCGGACTCAGGCGCGGGGTGAAACTGGTAGACGACTGTGTCGGCCAAGGCGTTTGCTTCTTGCTGTGGGGTGAACCTGGCCTTCGGGATGCGGGTTCGGGTTGTTTTTTGGTTTGTGGGTTGATTCCGGGCCTGGAACCAGGCCGGTGGGTGGGCCGACGTTGCATCTGCGCGTTGGTACTTACGGTAACTGCGGTAAGGTGTCTGGCTGGGTTCACCCGAAACGCCCTTCCCGAAACGCCCTTCCCGAAATGCCCTTCCCGAAATGCCCTTCCCGAAATGCCCTTCCCGAAATGCCCTTCCCGAAATGCCCTTCCCGAAATGCCCTTCCCGAAATGCCCTTCCCGAAACGACTCGGGGCGGTACCTCGGACTGTGGCGCGGAGTGAAACTGGTGGACGACTGTGCCGGCGAGGGCGTTTGCTTCTTGCTCCGTGGGGTGACTGGGCGTGAGTCAAGGGGTTTGGGGTGAAGGGCCCTTTGCTTCCATACGCACTCTTGTCAGCCGTGGGCTGGGTGCAGACGGGGTTCGTCTCCCGTAACCTTGCCGGTGCTGCCGTCTGTGGGACGGCCTCGAGAGCCGAGCAGGAAGGCGCAGTCACCGGATGATGTACGTCCTGCAAATTCCGATCTGTAGCCGATACGGTTACATATTCTTCTCCTTTTGGTGTTCAGGCCGTCGCCGCCGCCCCGAGAGAGGGGTGGGCGCGCATCTCAGCGTCCACGGTTTCCTCGGGGACAGCACGGGGGAAGGGGCGGAAGGTGTCGCCGCTGACCCAGAGCCTGTGCAGGAGCACGGCCAGCTTGCGGGCTACGGCCACCAGGGCGCGGCGTTTGACTCCTCTGCCGCCTGTGGCCAGGCGCAGTCCCCACTGCTTTAAGGCCGAGTCGGGCCCGCGGCTGAGCACGTGGTGGGCGCACTCGACCAGCAGGGAGCGCAGGTAGCGGTCGCCGTTTTTGGCGATGCCCAGCTGTGGATCGCGTTCCCCGCTCTGGCGTGTTTGGGACGCAGGCCCAGATACGCGCCGGCATCGCGGCTGCGGGAGAAGCGGTGGGGGTCGGCCACGGTGTGCACGTACGTGAGGGCGGTGATCGGTCCGACGCCGGGCAACTGCGCAGGCGGGCGGTGAGCGGGTAGCGCTGCTGGCTGAGCTGGTCGATGCAGTGGTCGAGGCTGTGGATCTGCTGGCTGAGTGCGGCGAGGATGCGGTAGAGCGGGGCCAGGGCAGGGCGCAGCGGCGGGGGGACATGGTTCCAGGTTTTAGCGTGGAAGGCGGCCGCGTCGGTGCGGGGCAGCCGGGCGCCGAGACTCTTGACCAGGCTGCGGGCGGTGTTGACCAGCTGGGTGCGGGTTTTGACCAGCTGGGCGCGGCTGCGGATCACGGTCAGATCCTGCTGGTGGGTCTGGCTGCGATGCTCGATGGGGAACAGCAGCCGGGGATCGACACGCACCACCCGGGCCAGGGCTTCGGCGTCGTTGCGGTCGTTTTTGCTGGCGTGCGCGGTGCCGCGCCAGCGGCTGGGGTTGGCTACGGTGGTCAGGCAGCCGGCGGCAGAGAGGGCGCGGCTGATCCAGCCGGAGTGGGTGCCGTTCTCGATGGCCACGCGGGCGCCGCGCCACGCCTCGGCCTGGGTGGCGATCGCGTCCGGAGTGGTGCGCACACGACCGCGGCCCATTACGTCGCCGGCGGCATGGAGCGCGCACCAGTGACTGAAGCGGTCGCCCACGTCGATGCCCACCGCGGCGGCTGTTGTTGTTGTTTCCATGCTGCTAACCTTTTTCATGCTGGTCTCCTTTGCAACTTCGATTGCGTCCAACCGCAGAGTATCTCTGCGGCCGGAGACCAGCACTCTCATCCCATCTGTGGGGTGAACCTGGGCGGGGGACGGGGACGGGTTTTTTCGTAAATTAGCACTGCCGATGGGTTGGGCTGCGGCGGGGATGGGCTGCGGCGGGGATGGACTGCGGCGGGGTTGGGCCGCGACTGGGCGGGACGGCTGGGCAGGGGCGGGCCGGGCGTTTCTCCTGGAATGGGTTCCGGGACGGTACCTCGGCGTTGAGGCACTGGCGATCTTCGTGGACGGCCGAAGGTCCTGGGGCGTTTGCTCCTTGCTGTGGGGTGAACCTGGCCTTCGAAATGCGGATTCGGGGAAGGGCTTTTTTCTAGATTATCGCGCTGAATGACGAGTTCGTTAGATTATCGCGCTGACGCTGGACGACGAGCCGTTAGATTCCTGCGCTGAATGACAAGCCTTTTGATTCCTGCGCTGGATGACGAGCTGTTAGATTCTCGCGGGGAATGACGATTCGTCAGATTCCTGCGCAGGTTGAGGAGCCGTGAGACTCTTGCCGTGAAATGACGAGCCGGTTGTCGACGGCGCCTGGCTCAACTCAGGGGTTGGCCGGCTGGGCGGCGCGCTGGGTGGTGGGCTTTTCCGGCGACTTCAGATAACGCTCGAAGTGATCGACGATCTTGCCGAAGAGCTCCACCTGATCGTCGGGGCCGGAGACGGAGTGGGTCTTGCGCGGGTAGATGTTGTAGTCGTAGGGAATCCCCGCTTCGATGAGCCGCTGGATGTACTGCGTATCGTTTTCGATATGGACGTTGTCGTCGCCGGTGCCGTGGAGGATGAGGATGTGGCCCTTGAGGTCGGCAGCGGCGTTGACGTCGGAGTCGTCGTGGTAGTTCTGCGCGTCTTCTGAGGGCAGGCCGAGGTAGCGCTCGGTATAGATGGAGTCGTAGTCGCGCCAGTCGGTGACGGGAGCGCCGGCGACTCCGGCGAGGAAGCTGTCGCTGTGAGAGAGCGCGAAGAGGGTGAAGCTGCCGCCCCAGCTCCAGCCCCACCAGCCGAGGCGATGAGGGTCAAGCTCGGGAAACTGGGTGAGGACCTTGTCGATGGAGGCCATCTGATCGGCGAACTGGGGCGGCCCGAAGTTGTGGAACGCAACCTGCTCGAAGTCGCGGCCGCGTCCGGCCATGCCGCGGTTGTCGACATGGAGGACGGCGAAGCCATGCTCGGCAAGGAGCTGATCGAAGAGGAACCGCTTGCCGGTCCAGCGGTCCTGGGCGACCTCGACGCCGGGACCTCCATAAGGATTGACGATGAGGGGAATGGTGTGCGGCGCGCGATCATCGGGAGGAAGCAGAAGGGTGCCGTAGAGTTTGGTGGTCTTGTCGGAAGCGATGAGCTCGAGCGGCTGGGGCGCGAGCAGGGTATGGCCCTGGATGGGTTTGGAATGCCAGATGGGCGAGCAGGTGCCAGCACCTGAGCACATGGAGACGGTGGGGGGAACCATGAGCTGCGACCAGGTATCGATGAAGGGGCCGCCATCCGGCGGGAAGACCGCTTCATGGAAGCCGTTGGTTTGGGTGACCATGCGCTTGCCGCCGCCGTCGAACTGAATCGCCCAGACGCGCTGCTGGCGAGGATCGCCCTCATTGGAGAGATACCAGACGGTGTGCGCCTTTTCGTCGACGGCTTTGATGGCGGCGACTTCGTAGTCGCCACTTTCCACCTGATTGGCGAGCTGGGCGAGTTCGGCCAGGGGGTTGTTGGGGTTAAAGGTGTAGCGGTAGATGTGCGTATGTCCATCACGCCAGCTGAGAATGAAGAAGGTGTGGTCGCCGACGAACTTCACGTCGTAGGTGGTGGTGAGGTATTTGGCGTCGGACTGCTGCAGGACGCGGCGGATGTCGCCGGTGCGTGTATCGGCGAACCAAAGGTCGAGGTGCTGGTGGTTGCGGGAGAGGACTTCGATCCAGACGATGCGGGGGTTGACCCAGCCGAAGCGCGGGATGTAATCGTTGCCGGTATCCATGGGGATTTTGAGCCAACGGGTGCCGCCGCCGCCGGCGCCGACGACGCCGACGCGGACCGAGGGATTGGGATCGCCGGGTTGCGGATAGCGCTGCATCTCGACGGTGGCATGGACGGGGATCCAGTCGACCAGCGGATACTGCGGCACGCTCGCCTCGTTCATCTGCAGGTAGGCGATCTGGCGAGAGTCCGGTGACCAGAAGTAGTTGCTGCGGACGTCGAGTTCCTCGAGATAGACCCAGTCGGCGACGCCGTTGAGCACGGTCGCGTCAGGCGACGTGGTGAGGGCGAGAGGTGGAGCGGAGCCGTCGACGCGCTGGATAGAAACATTGTTGGAGTGCAGATACGAAACGAACTGTCCATCGGGAGAGAACTTGGGATCGTCGCCGGAGAGAACGCCGGAGTTACCGATCTGGACGCCGGTTCCGTTTTTTAAGGAATAGAGCCACAGCGCACCGTTGGTATCGAAGAGGATGTGCTCGGAATCGGGAGCCCACTGATAATCGGGCTGATCGTAGCGGATGCGGTGGTCGCGATCGCGCTCGGGAAGAGAAGCGTTGAGGAGAGCAGCGATCTTGTTGTAGGGGATAAGTTTTTGGGGCTGGGCGTCGGGAGGCTGGATGGCGGAGAGGTCGCCATTGTCGTCGATCCAGGAGGCGAATTTGCCATCGGGAGACCAGGCGATGTCCTGAGGCGTGTCACCGGTGGGAGAGTTGGGATGGCCGAAGATATCCTGAACCGTCCAGGGATGAGCGGCCTGGGCGTAAGAGGGCAGCGCGAGAAAAGCCGCGCCAAGGAGGCCGAAGAGGAAGATGAACGAGCCGGGACGGCAGACGATCTTCAAGGACAAACAAAGCTCCGAGAGAAACCCGGCTCAGGAGGGACCGGGCCGCATTGGTGAAAGAGAATTCTAAACCTTCAGTGCGCGGGGGAACGGAGGCCGAGGAAGCGCGGGAATCAGTGGGCGCCCGCGGGAGCGCCACCGCTGCGTTTTTTCATCAGGAAGATGAGGGGGATCATGCAGGCCGCGCCGATGGCCAGGATGGCGACGACATCGAGATAGGCAAGCTGGGTACTTTGCCGCACCAACTGTTGATAGAGACTGCCCTGAGCCAGGGCGCGGGCCTGAGCAGGGGATGCGGTGAGGCCGCCGCCGTGCTGGAAGTAGCCGGACAGGCCGGTGACACGCTGGCGAAGTATTGTGCTGGCGCCGTTGAGGTTCATGGCGAGGCGATCCTGGTGCTCCTGGGCGCGGCGGGCGAGCATGGTGACAAAGAACGAGGTGCCGCAACTGCCGCCGATGTTGCGGGCGAGGTTCATGAGGCCGGAGACGTCGTTGTTCTTCTCGCGAGGGACGTCGGTATAGGAGAGGGTGTTGATGGGCACAAAGAGGAAGGCAAGGCCGGAGGCCTGGAAGATGCGCATCCAGGCGACGTAGGCATAGCTGGCCTGGGTATCGATGGTGTGGAGGGCGGCGAGTGAGGCGGAGAGCATGGCGAATCCGACGACGATGAGCCAGCGGTTGTCGACACGGCCGACCAGGAAGCCAACCAGGGGCATGAGAACGAGGATGGCGATGCCGCCTGGGGAGATGACGAGGCCGGCCTGCTCCGCGGTGTAGCCCATGAGCTGCTGGACAAAGAGCGGGATGAGGACGGTGGTCCCAAAGAGGGTGAAGCCAAGGACGAACATCAGGAGCCAGGAGATGCCGAACGTGCGATTGCGAAACATCGTCAGGTCGAGGATGGGGCGGTGGCCGCGGCGGATCTGAGAGATTTCCCAGAAGATGAGGGTGACGAGGGCGGCGGCGCAGAGGACGAAGAAGGTGGTGATGACGTGCGAACCGAACCAGTCGTTTTCCTGGCCTTTATCGAGGACGAACTGGAGAGAGCCGAAGCCGATGGCGAGCAGGCCAAAGCCGGTGTAGTCGAGGTTGAGACCCCGTTTTCGACTGAGGGCGACTTCCTTCTGGATGTGGGGCGGGTCTTCAACCACGCGTGAGGTGAGAACAAGGGAGAGGATGGCGATGGGAACGTTGATGAAGAAAATCCAGCGCCAGGTGTAGTTGTCGGTGATCCAGCCACCGAGGGTAGGACCGATGGCGGGGGCGAGGACGACGGCCATTCCATAGACGGCGAAGGCCTGGCCGCGCTTCTGCGGGGGGAAGGTATCCGCGAGGATGGCCTGCTCGCTGGGCTGCAGACCGCCGCCGCCGGCGCCCTGGAGGACGCGAAAGAAAATGAGGAGCGGGAGCGATGGGGCGAGGCCGCAAAGCATGGAGCTGATGCCGAAGAGCGCGACGCAGATCATGTAGAAGCGCTTGCGCCCGATGAAGGAGACCAGATAGGCGCTGGCGGGGAGGATGACGGCGTTGGAGACGAGGTAAGAGGTGAGGACCCATGTGGCTTCGTCCTGGGAAGAGCCGAGGCCGCCGGCGATGTGGGGCAGGGCTACGTTGGCGATGGAGGTGTCGAGGACCTCCATGAAGGTGGCCAGCGTGACGGTGAGGGCGATGGCCCAGGGGTTATGTTTTGGTTTCCAGTTCCCGTCGATGCCTGGGGACATAGGTGGATGTTGTTTGGAGTGGGGACTCTGGGATGAGGATGCAGGAAAAGTGGGGGAAGGGCAAGGTCCTGCCGGAAGCGGAGGCTCAAACCCGGTTCGAAGAGGGTGGATATATTTAGAAATCGGTTCGACACTTGAGGTGAGAAGTGACATAATTATGTCATGGCGGTCAGAACCACAGTCGATATCCCAGAGCCACTGCACGAGCAGTTGCGGCATCGCGCGGCCAGTGCGGGTGTTTCCATTCGCTCTCTGATCGTGCGCGCCCTGGAAGAGACCTATGCGCAGCAACGCAAGGGTCGCAAAGTTACCGGCCCCATGGTTAGATTGCGCGGAAAGCTGGGGCCTCGCTTTCCAGTGGATGAAAATCCGCATGACCTTATTCTTCCCTGACGTCAACATCTGGGTGGCGCTGTCAGTCGCCAATCACACGCATAGCGAATTAGCCTGGAAGTGGCTGAACAAGCTGTCCGCAGACTCTCGCCTCCAATTTTCCCGATACACGCAACTGGGGTTGTTGCGGCTACTGACGAATGCCTCTGTAACGGGAAGGCAACCGCTGAATCTGGGGCAAGCGTGGGCCATTTATGATCGATGGCTTGACGATCCGCGGGTCGAGTTTTATCCGGAACCACGCAATGTCGATTCCGAATTCCGCGAGGCAACAAGGCCGTTCGCAACCCAGCCTTCATCCAAATGGGTGGGCGACTGTTGGCTGCTCGCTTTCGCGGCAGGAACAGGCGCATCCCTGGTGACGTTTGATCGAGCGTTAGTCGAGTTCGCCCGCAAATGGGGCCAGACCGCGGTGGTGCCGCGGTGAGATCTGACCAAAACATTATTAACCCGGTGTTATCCTGCAAATTCCCATTATGACCGCTGAACTTGAGGCGCTGATGCGCCTGCAGACCATCGATCAGGAGACAGCAACGCTGCGCGGGGAGATTGCCGCGCTGCCGAAGCGTCTGGCTGCGCTCGAAACAAAACTCAGTAACGAAAGGGCCGCGCTCGAGCAGGCACAGAAAGCGCTGAAGGATGAAGAGGCGCTGCGGCGACGGTTCGAAAGCGATTTGAAAGACCAACAGCAGAAGATCGTGAAACTGCGCGATCAGATGTCGGCCGTCAAGACCAATGAGCAGTTTCGCGCCTTCCAGCATGAGATCGAGTTCGCCGAAGCCGAGATTCGTAAGATCGAGGACAGCGAGCTCGAAAGCATGGAGCGGACCGAGCAACTCGACCGGAAGTGCAAAGCAGCGCAGAGCGACCTGAAGGACAGCACGAGGGCGGTCGAGATAGAGAAGGAAGACGCGCGCGCCGAGTCGGCCGAGCAGCAGACGCATCTGGAGGAGTTGTTACGACGGCGCGCCGGTGAGCGGGCGGTGGTTCCCGAGGAGCTGTTGCGGGTGTACGACCGCGTGTCTGCGTCGTCGCGAGGAACAGGCATAGCGTACGCGCAGGGGCAGCGATGCATGGAATGCCAGATGGGTATCCGGCCACAGATGTGGAATCAGATTCGCGGCGGGGAGATTCTGACGTGCGAATCGTGTGGGCGGCTGCTCTTCTACGATGCCTCGCGCGAGCCGAAGCCGGAGCCTGAGCCGGAGAAACCGAAGCGCGGAAGAAAAGCGCCGGAAGCGGGCGTGGAGTAAGCGAACAGACTATCCACGCGCAACCCCAGGCGGCCTTTGTCGCGTTTAGTGCGCGTCGCAGCGGGCAACGATTTCGGCAATTCCGTCTGATTCGCGGCTGAGGACTGTTGCCAGGGCGGGAAACGCTGTCGCGAGCTCGCCGGGATGGAGTGCGGTCGAGAGCGAATGGCCTTCGGTATAGCGGGCGTGGGTTGACGTATAGGTTTTGTAGACGAGCAGGCCGCCGGATGTGAGCGCCAGCGGCAACACGGGAAACTCGTCGCGGAGAAGACACCAGAAGACGATGATGAGATCGAAGGGCTCGCTCCGCGCCCAGGCCAGGGTTTCCTGGGCGGATTCGCGGCGAAGATCCAGCGTGACGCGGGCCTCGGCAGCACGCCGGGCTGCGATCGCCAGGCCTTCGTCGGAAACATCGGCGAGGGTGACGTTCCATCTGCGCTCGGCGAGCCAGAGAGCGTGGCGGCCCGCGCCGCCGGCGAGGTCGAGCGCGCGGCCGGGAGGCAGAGTGGAGCAGGCTTCGATCAGTAGCGGATCAGGATTGACGGACTGCGCTTCGCGGCGGAGGAACTTTGCGTTCCAGCGGTCACGATCGGTGGGGGTATCGAAAGTCATCGCGCATTCTTGCCCTGAGGTGACGCCTGCGAGGTACTGACAGGCGTGCTGCTTCGTCCGTTATACTCGGGGGATGGCGGGGCAGAAAACCTTCTATCTGGAGACGTTTGGTTGCCAGATGAACGTGCATGACTCGGAGAAAGTCATTGGCACGCTGGAGCAGCAGGGATATGCCCGCGTTGAGACCGAAGAAGCCGCTGATCTGATTCTCTACAACACCTGCTCGATTCGCGACAAGGCGGAGCAGAAGGTTTTTCACCGGCTGAACGACTATAAGGCGCTCTACAAGCAGGGCAAGCGGTTTGGCGTGCTGGGCTGCGTGGCGCAGCAAGAGGGCGAGCGCATTTTTGAGCGCGCCCCGTATGTGTCGCTGGTATCTGGCTCGGCGTCGTATCGGAAGTTGCCGGAGATGCTGGTGCAGATTGAGCAGGGCGCGACGCGCGTGACCGGGCTCGACGACCGGCAGACCGATGAGACATTCGAGACGGAGTTTACGGCGCGGTCGAATCCGCACCGCGGGTACATCACGATCATCGAAGGGCTGCGACAAGTTTTGCGCGTACTGTGTGGTGCCGTATACGCGCGGCAAGGAGCGGAGCCGGCGGTCGGACTCGGTGCTGGCCGAGGCAAGGAAGATGGCCGATGCGGGCTACACGGAGATCCAGTTGCTCGGGCAGAACGTGAATTCGTATCGCGACCCGGACGGCAAGCGGTCGTTTGCCGAGTTGCTGGCCAGTGTTGGCGAGGTGCCTGGAATCCGGAGGGTTCGGTTTACGACTTCGCACCCAAGAGACTTTACGCGGGATATTGTGGATGCGATTGATGCGGTGCCTTCGCTGTGCGACCACGTGCATCTGCCGGTGCAGAGCGGCTCATCGAAGGTATTGCGTTTGATGGCGCGTGAGTATACACGCGAGTGGTATCTGGAGCGCATCGCATGGATCAGGGGCGCGAAGCGGCCGATCAGCATGACCACCGATGTGATTGCGGGATTTCCGGGCGAGACGGTAGAGGACTTCGAGGAGACGCTCTCGTTGCTCAGCGAGGTGCAGTACGACGGTGTGTTCGCCTTCAAGTATTCGCCGCGGCCGAATACTCCGTCGCTTTCGATGCCGGATTCAATTCCTGACGAGGAGAAGTCAAAGCGGCTGCAGGTGCTGCTGGATCGGCAGCGGGAGATTCAGCGGGCGGAACTACGAGAAGCATGTGGGGCAGGTGCTGGAGACGATGGTGGAGGGTGTGAATCCGGCGCGGGGGCAGGTGGTGGGGCGGACGACGCAGAACAAGACGCTGAACTTTACCAGCGGCGGGCTCGATTGCGCCGGCGCCGGGAACGTATGTATCCGTGCTTGTGACAAAGGCATTTCCGAATAGTCTTGTGGGTGAGGCAGTTCAGTAGCGGGGGACGCGATGGACGTAGAGATGAAAATCCGTGGCCTGATGGTCGATCCGTCGACGAATATGCCGGTCGTGATCCTGAAGGATCCGAAGAGCGAGGCGGTGCTGCCGATCTGGGTGGGGCTGTACGAGGCGAACGCCATCCAGATGGAAGTGGAGAAGGCGACGACCGCGCGCCCGCTGACGCACGATCTGCTGAAGAATGTGGTGATGGGGCTGAACGCCCAGGTGCAGCGGGTGGTGGTGTCGGAGTTGCGCGGGGACACGTTTTATGCGGTGATCTGGGTGGAGCAGAACGGCGAGATTGTGTCGATTGACGCGCGGCCTTCGGATGCGCTGGCGCTGGCGCTGCGGTCGGACTGCCCGATTTTTGTTGCCGAAGAAGTGTTGCAAGCGGCTAAGGTGGTGCCAAGCGCCGCGGAGACGCAGCCTACCGAGCAGGAAGTCCGCAAGCTGGCTGGAAAACCTGGGTGACGAAGACCTGGGCAAGTACAAAATGTGATGGCCCAGTCTTCTTTGACAATTTAGGGGCGCGACGCAGCCAGATTCTTCGCGAGTGGATTCTCCGCAGGGGTGCTCCGAAATTCGCGGAGCGCCTTGATTCGCCCCCGCCCGCTTTTCCATTGAAACTGACGATCGACGCCCTTAGCGCTCAGGGTTCGGATGAGTATGTTGACTGCCATGGCAAACTCGCGAACCGTGGAGCGTGGCTTTTCACCCAGTTCTCTGCGGCGGAGTCGGTTCAGCAAGTCATTTGAATAAACGAGGCTTTCGTTCAATCGGAGCAGATATTCAAGCTGCACGCGGCCCGAGGGGATCAGGTGCGTCAAACGAAGCCGGCGGAAAATGCCGTAGCCGAGGCCGGAGTCAACCGCAGCCAGGGAAAACTCGAGGTCGCCGGAAGAAAAGAGATCAGTGCCTTTGCGATCAAACACTCTGCCGCCCTGCCGCTTTTTGCGGGCCAGGTTCTTCGCGACTTGTGCTTTTACGCACAGACCCGCTCCAAAAGGAACTGCGGCGGATTCCACCTTGGGAAGGTTGGCGAATCGGTCGCAGGGCTCATTGCGGAGCGCCAGCAGGGAGCAATAGGGTTCCAGATCAATGGACGGTTGGACCTCATACTCCGGGGTAATGGTGCAGGCCCCAAACGTCCCGATCCAGGGATATTCGCGACAGATTTCAAGCGCTGAAGCCAAATAGTCGGCCACGAGCAAATTGTCGTCATCCACGAAAATCAATAGCTCCCCTTGCGCGGACTCAATCCCGCGGAGGCGCGCCGAAGTCAGGCCAAGCGTCTCCTCCCGAACGTGGTTGCCATGTGGATGCCACGACAAGTCGATCTGCGTGGACAGTAGCCGGGAAGACCGGTTGTCCACAAGCAGCAGTTCCCACTTGGACATCGGGAAGGTTTGTTCCCGAAGTGCCCGAAGCGCACGTCCCAGATAATCGGACCGCGGATTGTGGGCACAGATAATGACTGAGAATTGCATAATCGGAATCTGGTCAAAAGTTATTGTAGTGCCAGTCCCAATTACGACTGTCTTTCGCAACTTTTTTGAGCGCGACTAATCGCCGAGTACTCGCGTCAAACACGGAGCGATAGATGCCTGGGCTGAGGATTCCTGCCCACATTTGGCGAGGAATGGGCATTGCCAGAAATCTCGCCAGGCGCTGCTTCCACGTCTTCGACAAGCGCTCAACGACTGCGCCATGCTCCGCGTAGCAAGGATAGTTAGTAACGAAGGACACCGCGCGCCCCACCGATTGCAGCCCGACATCGTCTACGGCTAAATAGCCTCCAACGCGAAGGAGGCGTGTTGCATAAAACAAATCCAGGAGGGTGTAGTAGAACGTATGCCAACCGTCCACGAAAACGAGATCGAATTGTCCCTCGCCTTCCCGCAGGGAACTCTAAGCAAAGGCAAAGTCGGACTTGAGCTCGACTAAGGTGAAGAAGTCGACTCCAGCTTCCTCGAGATGTTTCGTGCCAACCCCGTCCCACTGGGTGTTCTGGAAAGGATCGACAATGGTATGCGATGCGCCTGGGCGCCCTTTTGTAGCTGAGCAAATGGATAGCGAAGCGAGTCCGTACGCACAGCCCACTTCGAGCGTTCTTTTTATGCTGAGATCTTCTTTTATGAGGTTGTAGAGAAAATTTGCTTTCCTCCTGGTCGATAGCGGAGTGCAATGGGTAGGTTTTCCCGCTGCGCCCGGTAATTGTTCCGTCCCTGTAAATGTTGCGGATGAGGTCGTTCATCCCAACTGCCTCCCGATTGGGAATTCAAGCTGCAGATTGTTGCACCGATTATGTCTGCTATGTCTATTGCGATCGCGCGACCGTGCGTCTTCGCATAGTGGTTTCGTACACTACAGCCAATTCTGCGCGAATGCGCCTCCAATCAAACTGCAGCGCCTCTTCTCTGGCGTTCTTCCTCTTGTCCGTCACAATATCTCTATTTCCGCAAATTCTCTCAATGAGACGCACGCTATCTGCAACGTCCCCTTTTCCGAGCAACCACCCGGCATTCTGGTCCACATAATCTCTAATTCCCCCAACATCGGTCGAAATTACGGGAGTACCGCAAGCAAGCGACTCCAATAGCGCATTATTTGCAGTGGCATCGAGAAGCGGCAGTAGAAGTACATCCGCACCTCGATATAACGCAATTAGCTCTTCCTCAGATATATTTGCATGCAGTCTCACCCCTCGACAGCCCGTCAGAAACGCAAATCTGTCGGGCCTCGTAACGACGTCGAATCCGACGTTAAGTTTGAGGGCGCTACACTCGTCAAGAATTCTGTGAAGTGATTCCCAGTCACGCATATTCTCCCCTACTGTCAGGATCCGCACAGGACCTGTACCGGGGTTGCTTGCGCCAGGACAGAACTTTTCAGTGTCAATACCATGCGGCACAAAGGCAACACGATCCGGACCAAACCACCGCTCGAAGTCGGCGATCTGGCTACGCGACACAACGATTGCCATATCCAAGCGGTCCAGAATGTGACGATGATTCGTCGTGAATCGCTCTTCAACTAAGGTGGGGGGCAGATGGAATGTGGCAACGAGAGGACACCGCAGCAGCAGCCGATATTGCAGGAGCAGGTTTAACTGTTCGTCACCGTACAGCACGTGGACTACGTCTGCGTTTGCGCCAAATCGCGACGAAAAAATCAGATTCAGTTCCGCAAGGCAATCTTCATACCGATAATCCACGAGATATTGTGGACGAGCAAGAGAGCGCCACACGAGGCGCAGGAAGCGATGCGCTGACCCCCCGGTATCAGGCCGTCCAATAGTCTTGCCGCTGGGAGCGCTGGCAAGCGCATGATACCCGCCAGATTGGGTGTGGTGCTCCCAGCGTTTCTCAAGATATATCACTCGCATAGAGTTTCTTGGCAATTGGTGAAGACTTCCAATCACTGTTATTGTTCTGCCGAGCCCGGCGACGCGTAACGGAACCACGCAACGGAGCGGGCTAGCCCCTCACTTACCGAAAGTGAGGGAGCATATCCGAGTTCTTTCTTCGACCGGTGGCTCTGCAGTCGCCAGTTGTTCACATGCAATGCTGCCACATCGGGCGATATAGACCGGTGTTTGGCGTCCGAGGAAAGGGTAGTTTCTGTGTTGAGGCCAAGAAGACGACGAACCACATTTTTGCCGAGAGGAGACAGTAGCAAAGAGGCTTGTTTAAGTAGTTGACTCTTACGTGCGCTATCTAGGATAATCGACGTCTCTGATATAGCGGACTCATAAAAAACCGGAGTTATCGCCAGCAATCGAGCAAACGTCAGGTGTAGCTCGCGCAAGAAATGCACCCATCATCCCCTATTAGAAACACTCTTCCATTGATACCTTTCACGTTACAGGCGGCGAGAATCGCATCCAATAAGTTATCGACATATATGCTGTTGCAGATGCCATTACCCCCTCGATAAAGTGGAACGGCTTTGGAAAGGATTTGCTGGCAAGGGATCGCGACCCACGGGAGCGGGGGCCGATGATAATACTCGGCCGCAGTACGACCACTTCGACATTACCTTTCCGTGCTAAATCGAGGAAGTGTCGTTCCGTCTGAAGTTTCGCAGAGGCGTAGGGGCCTAGAGATCTTATGCTAAGCTTCGTGGTTTCATCTGCGCTATCGCGCGGAGTGGGCCCATAGACTGCGGCAGAGCTAATAAACACGATGCGCTTGACGCCGGCGCGCTCAGCAGCCATGTATGCGGGATGGGCGCAGTGTTTATGGCGTTGTCATCGCCCATAATCGAGTGGAGAACACAGTCGACACCTCGAAATGCTGCAGCGAGTCCCGTCTCGTCGGTTGCATCAGACAGATGCCACTCCAAATCGAAACGGGACAGGCGAGCAGAGCCGAATACTTCCGTACGACCGCCCGTACCTCGGCCTTGCCAGTCAGGTAGAGGTATTCGATTGCTCTGCTGCCGAGAAAACCACCGGCCCCAACGATGGCGACCTTCACGGCGAGACCTTCCGGTTCAGGGCGAGTCCAGCTTTTCGTTCGGGATCCGTGAACCAGGGGGGCACTAAGAATTCGCGACTTGCATAACAATCTTCGATGAACGCGACGGATTGTGACGCATCTCGGCCGGTCACTTTCAGTCTAGCCGTACCACGGAGCGCTTCAAGGAAATTCTCCCATTGGCGGGTGAACATTGTGGAAAATGGGTCGGCAGGGAGATGTCTCATAGGTATATCCCCTTCGAATTCGGGTGTGACGATTTGACTGCTCAATGTTTGGTTAACACCATAAAATCCGAGCTCAAAAGAATCTGGGATGTACGGCCGCCAATAAATCCAAGCCTGCTCGAACTCGAGCCGGTACCCCTGTGCTAGGTCGTAGTCCCGGGTGAGCTGGATCTCTCCCCCAAAGTCGCCATAGTTGAGAGCAAGCCTGCAGTTGGCTTCGACCCCGCCCATCGCGTCGTCTGCGTAGGAAAACGATCTGGGGAGACCGAACCACCACAAGATGAGATCCAGCGTATGTACACCGGTGTCCGTGAGAACCCCTCCCCCAGCTACTCTCTTGTCAAAAAAGGATGAGGTCGTTGCCGCCCATCTGAAACTGGAACCTTCCACTGCCCTGAATTTGAGAGGTCTGCCAAAGCGGCCTTTCTCAATTATGTCCTTGATGAGGCGGCTCGCCGCAAAGTGCCGACGAAAGTGACCAACGGCCAGTAACCGCGCATTCCTTTCAGCAGCATTGACCATCAGCTCTGCTTCGTCCACGGTTACACTCATCGGTTTTTCGCATAGCACGGATAATCCTGCATTTAGGCAGGCTATAGTCTGCTCAGCGTGGAATCGCGCTGGAGACGCTATCAATGCGGCATTGCAATTGACTTCGGCAAGATCACCAAGCGCTCCTAATTCGAAAGCGCTAGGGAATTGGCGTTTCATGGCGCTGCGTCGGGCGGAGTCCGGATCCAATAGCGCGACCACTGAGACGTTGAAGCGCTCCTTTAGTTCTAGAAGTGCCGGGGCATGCAACTCCTCGACAACCGCGCCGCAGCCGACGATCAGGATTCGGATTTCCCCAGAGGCGATCGCAGGATTCGGGAGCTGGTTTGTCACTGGGCGACGACTTCCCATTCCAAATTTGGGCGAACTATACCGTGGACCTTCTCGAATCGACCCCCATGCCCGATCATGTCCTCGAACTCAAAGGTTAGGCACAGCTCTGTCGCCAGAAGGACGCTCTCAGTTGTATGCGCGATAAAACGAACCTCGTATCTGCCAGCATTGAAAATAGCGCCGGGGAAGCGACAGAAAGTTTGGTACACGCCGGGCTGCTGAATAGTTCCCAGCGTGAATCCGATGTTGTTCGACCCACAAACGAGGATCCCGTCAGCATTATGCATGTCAAATCCTATAATGAGATCGTGTGTTGGGGTGATAGCTTCATATTCCAGCGCCAGGGTAAACGGACATCGAAGGTCGAGAATCTTGCCTGTTTCCCCACTTTCGTTGGTTACAAAGGCCCTTCGGAATCGCAGCTCAGGGCAAGCCGGCTGACGCGAGCCGGCCCATTCGACGATGCCGGTACCCTCCTGTTGCGCCGAGAGATATTGACTGATCACGCGGTCGACAGTTCCGTCCATAACCATATCGCCGTGGTCCAGTAATATTGCTCTTTGACAGAGGCCGGAGATGGCAGCCATGTTGTGGCTGACGAACAGGACCGTTCGGCCCTCTCCGCGCGATACCTCCCTCATCTTGCCCAGGCATTTCTTCTGGAACTCGGCGTCGCCGACGGCCAGGACCTCGTCCACGATCAGAATCTCCGGCTCCAGATGCGCGGCGACAGCAAAGGCCAGCCGCACATACATGCCGCTGCTGTAGCGCTTGACGGGAGTGTCGAGAAACTTCTCCACCCCGGCAAAGTCGACGATCTCGTCGAATTTGCTTTTGATTTCGGCGCGGGTCATGCCGAGAATCGAGCCGTTCAGAAAAATATTTTCGCGGCCGGTGAGCTCAGGGTGGAAGCCGGTTCCGACCTCCAGCAGGCTGGCGACGCGGCCGCGGATGGTGACGCGGCCTTCGGAGGGCTCGGTGATGCGGCTGAGGATCTTGAGCAGCGTGCTTTTGCCGGCGCCGTTGCGTCCGATGATGCCGAGGACTTTGCCGCGCTCTAGTTCGAAGGAAACATCCCTCAGCGCCCAGAACTCCTCGCGCTTCGCCGGCTTTGGGGATTCGCGGCGCCGCGCCCATCCGGTGACCGAGTGCGCGCGCCACTGCGTGATCGGTCTCGCGCAGCGTCTTATAGTTGGATCGTGTCTGCTGGTGCTGAATGGAGTACTTTTTGCCGAGATGTTCGACCGCAATAACGATATCTGACATAGACCAAACAGGTGGAATTGTTTACGAAGGTTTCAGATGACGTCGGCAAAGCCGCGTTCCATCCTGCGGAAATACCAGACGCCGCTGATGTAAAGGAAAACGGTGACCAGGATGGAATTCATTAGATCGGGCCACCAGGGAAATGGTTGCCCGCGCAGGAGCGCCCAGCGAAAACCATCGATGACGCCAACCGCAGGATTCAGCGAAAAAAGGACGCGCCACTTGGCGGGAACAACGCTGCTGCTGAAGCCTACGGGCGAGACATAGAGCCCGAACTGCACGATGAAGGGAATGATGTAGCGAAAGTCGCGATACTCGACGGTAAGAGCGCAAAGCCACATGCCGGCGCCAATCGAAGCGGTGAAGGCCAGAGCGATGAAGGCGGGCAATCCGAGGAGGCGCCAGTCCGGCGAGAACCGATAGAAGGCCATCATGATGGCCATTAAGCCAAGGGTGATGGCAAAATCCACGAAGCTGGTGATGACGGAACTGGCGGGCACAATGAGGCGCGGGAAATAGATTTTGGAGACGAGGTTGGAGTTTTCGATAAGGCTCTCGCTCGATGAGGAGAGCGATCCGGAGATGAATTGCCATGGCAACATGCCAGCCATGACCAGCAGGGCGTAGGGAACGTTGGCCGGCGCATGCAGCCTGGCCACGCGGCTGAAGATGATGGTGAAGACGATCATGGTGAGGAGCGGACGGATGACACTCCACGCAATTCCCATGACTGTTTGCTTGTAGCGGACCAGGATGTCGCGCCAGGCCAGGAAGTAAAACAGTTCGCGGTAGCGCCAAAGGTCGCGCCAGTAATTTTTTTCGGTGCGGCCAGGCTCAATAATCAGTTCAGACATTTTGGATGGTTGAGGCAGGGTTCCGTGTCCATTGGAGCTTCGGAGGATCCTGGGGCCTGCTGGTGATGCGGGCTGGTCTCAGTTTACCAGTAAAGGCGTTTGTGATTCCTGTAGAGGATTCTCTTGCTGCGCAGGTACTGCGGGGATGCAGGAGGATGTGCCGCATGTCGAAGAGCCTGCGTGCTGTTCCGGAGAACGTGCGGGCGGCACGAATGTCGAGGCAGAGCTCGACGACGCGGTGGAAGGCAACCTGGGGCGCAAACCACTTTTCCCATTCCAGCCGCGCGCAACGGCCCATCTCGGCAGCGCGATCGGCATGTTCTTCGAGGATTGCGGGAATGCGATGGACCTCGGCCTCGGGGACGCGGATGGAGAAGGAGTCCCAGTCGACTCCGTCGTTTGGCTGCCAGGCGTCGGAGATGATGACGCAGGCGCGGCCCATCTTCATCGACTCGAAGAGGCGGATGCTTCCGGCGCAAACGCCTCGCGGGCAGAGGCTGAATCGTGCATTGGCCATGGCATCGGCATAGTCAAGAGTAGAACAGCTCGCGTTCGGCAGGCTGGCTCGTGATACATCATTTGCTGGCTTTACTGGAGGTATCGCGCAGGTAAGGATGCGGGGTGATTGATGGCGAAGGGTTCTTTACGTAGCGGGTGGGTATTGCTGGAGCCGATGAAGGAGGCCAGAAACTCTTCCTTGCCGGTGATGGGGCGCGGGAGGATAAAGGGATTCTCAATGATGTAGAGATAGAAGCCGGTTCGGGTGTGATCCGGCGGTAGAGTTTCTGGTCAGCGACGCGTAAATTCCGGGCAGGACGGGAAGGACGCTGTCGCCGGAGTCGAAGAGGAAGCACTTCTCCGGGAAGGCCTTGTAGAAGGGGTGGGCGCGCACCCGTTCGGCAAAGATTCCACACTCACCCATTTCGGCGAAGAGGATCAGGTCGGCCGTTGCCGGATCTTCGACGAGGCGGTGTTGCCCGAAAGCGTCGATTTCGGCGCTTTGCCGGAGAAGCAGGGCGGTTCCGTGTTTCCATGGATTGAAGGTGCCAGTCGCGCTCGAGATCACAATGAAATTGGCCATCGGTGAGTAAAGATCCTGTTTCAAGTATCGTTGCCGCTCCTGGCTGAACGCAACCGAAGCGCCGCACGGATAAGCGAGTTCACTGCGCAGAAGTTTTTAGGCGGAGTCATTTATGCGCTCTCGCCTGAGCGGTGTGGGATGGGCTTTGAGAGAGATGAATGCGAGCGCAGATCTAGGCGGCGGCGGCTGTCGAGGCAGTTTCGTTGCTTATGTTATTTGGCTGGAGGGCTGTGGAGAGCTTTCGCCCGAGGTGCATGGAGGGTACTTCGATGAACCGGTAAAACGCTGCCGTGATCAGAGTGGTGAGGATGAGATAGAGAGGAACGAACAGGGGAAAACAGCGAGTTCCGATGAGCGCGTAGAGCAATCCGTAAAGAACGGTTGCGTGCACAAGGTAGAGGCTATAGGAGGCTCTGCCGGTCCATAGGACGAGAGAGTGGTTCAACAAAGCTTTCGCCCGCCGATCGGAGAGGGCAAAGCAGATGGCGACGGCTGCGCAAATGGCCGATATCCAGTCACCGGTCCATTGAATGGCAAACTCAGCCAGGCGATCGGTAAAGGGGCGTGACGGCGAAGCCACATGGTGCAGGAGGCGAAAGAAAGAGTCATGGAATTTCTCACCCCAGAGATATTTCATTCCCATGCTGTAGACCAGGAAGGTTCCTGCAGCAAGAAACGCTTTAGCGGGGCGACTCATGCGCGCTGTTGCCGCCAGCAATTGCTGTCGATTTTTCGCGATGGCTGCTCCCAGAAAAAAGATTCCGGCGAAGTGGATGGTCATAGGAAAGCTTTGCAGGCTCAGATCGGCATGGGGAAAGAGAACGGCCCACAGAACAGTGGCGGTTTCCATGGCGCCGACGATCAGCACGAGCTGCAGGGAGGAGCAATAAATGACGGCGACAGCGATCAGCGGGAAGACGATGGAGATGCGCATCTCCTGCACGAGGGACCAAAGGACGGTGTTGTATTGCGCAACCTGAAAATCGCCCAGCATCAGGATATGCTGCGTGAGCAAGTGGGCTCGCACTGGCTGGGTCCAGGTTTCATTGACTGAGCCGCTGAACCCCGGCAGTTGGTATCCGCCGAGAATCCGGATCGCGATGACGGCCAGAGCGACTGCAGCCAGATAGGGCAGATAGATTCGGCAGATGCGTTTGACGACGTAGGGAAAGTAAGGACTATGCGGGTGGCGCAGAAAGGGAAGCACAAGGACAAAGCCGCTGAGGACAAAGAAGAAGCGCACCGCGGTGCCGCCGCTCACGAGCGCGGTAAGAGGGGTGCGGTTCACGGCCATGACAAAATGACGCCAGAAGACCCAGTGAGGATGGGATGGGCCCCCGGGAGCTCCTAAAACGACGACCGTGAGATGTCCGAGAGCGACCGACACAGCGGCGAGACCACGCAGTGAGTCGAGCTCGATGAAGCGATGACTGCCGGCCGCTGTTTTCAAAAACGACACCCCCGAATCAGCGAGCGAATTTCATCGTCTCACGATGTTGACCTCTGGATCAATGCGGGCGCAGCCGCAACGGGCATTCGGGTTAAGAGATGCGAGCGGTACGGAGGGCAATCGGCGCCGTTATACACTGCTAAACAGCAGCCGCACTCGAGCCCGGCCAGCGGCATCGAGCGAGAGTGCCACTGCCAGACCCCGCAAGTGGATTGAAACTCGATGGAAATGCCGACGGTCGACCTTCCTCTGGTTTCTGCTCTGTTCATTACCTACGAGCGCTTCGACCACCTGCAGCGGGCAGTCGAATCATTCCGCCGGAACACGGGTTATCCCAACATCGAAATCGTGATTGCCGATGACGGGAGTGGACCGGAAATCCAGGAGAAAATTCGCAGGCTGGGTGCAGACCATTATGCACTCGCGCCCAAAAACAGGGGACTCGGCGCCAACAACAATGCCGGACTGCGTCTGTGCCGCGGCAAGTATGTGCTGATGATCCAGGACGACTGGGTCTGCCACGGGCCAACGGATTATCTGACCAACGCGATACGGGTGATGGAAGCCAATCCTGATGTTGGAATCATCAACTTCGCCGGTGCGCCGCATCCTCCCGATCTTTCAATGGGGCTCAAGGGAAGCGATGAACCTTGCTTTGTTACGCCGAAACCGCTTGAGTGCGGCGAGAGGGAAGAATTCCTTTACTGCGACCAGCCGCACCTTCGCTCGATGGAATCGGTAAGAGTCGTTGGCTACTACACCGAGCACCGGGACATGGAACGCTGCGAAGGGGATTGCATGTTGCGCTGGAAGGCCCAGACGCAGTTTAAAACCGCGGTGTTTCCAGTCTATCATGGACAAGTCTTCCGGGCGGATGATACCGCCCCGAGTTTTCGCCTGGCAAAATTTCGTTATCGCAGTTTGGCGGCTCTGTTGCCAGTTGCGCAGTCGCTCAAACGGCATTGCTGGCCGGTTTATCGGGCGGCCAGAGCGGTTTTTTATACGTTCGTGCGGGTTCTGGAAGAGCTACGCGTCGTGCGATAACGCTGGCTGGATGTGCGGTGGGAATGCCGTCGGAAGAGCAACATGGAAAACTCGATTATCTGCGGTGGGCGCTCGCGCAGTTCGGCAGGGCCGATCATGCGTGTCCGGGTTGCGGCAGGGCGACCGCCCGTTCCGTCAAACGCAAATTTGTGGTGACCGCGTTATATGAATGCGGGACTTGTCATTTGCGCTTTCGTGTGCCGAAGGACTCGGTGACGAAGGCCGAGGAACTCTACAGGACAGAACAATATCGGCAATCGTTCACGACCACAATGCCGGGCACCGAGGAATTGGAGCGTTTACTCAGGACGAAATTCAAAGGAACGGAAAAGGATTTTGCAGAATACATAGCGGTGCTTCGCGAGACCGGGCTTTGCGAAGGGGCGCGAGTTTTGGATTTCGGCTGTTCGTGGGGATATGGCAGCTGGCAAATGAAAGAGGCTGGATTTAAGGTATTTTCCTACGAGATTGGGCAGGATCGGGCGCGATACGCTCGGGAACGGCTGGGATGTGCGATGGTGGAGAATCTCAGAACCCTGGACGGGACGATCGATTGTTTCTTTTCGGCCCACGTCATCGAGCATCTGCCAGACCCAAATCTCATTTTCAACGAGGCGACGAGATTGCTGCGCGAAGAGGGATGGTTCATATGCTTCTGCCCGAATGGGAATCCCGATCGCGAGAGACACGACGCCAACTACCATCGAACCTGGGGCAAAGTCCACCCGTTGTTCATTACCCCCGGGTTTGTTCGTTGGGCATGTTCGAAGCACGGTCTTACGGTTCACCGAATTTCGGCCGAGGACAACCTTCTTGGACCAGAGCTCCTGATAATCGCCAGCAAATCGAAAGGCTTTTGAAGAATTCGCTGGTGGGACTGGCCAGTGGAAAACATCGTGAGCAGCCGCGCTGCTGCGAACCAGCGGACAGGTTTGGACATTCGGTTTGCCAGCTCAGTAATGGCAAGCCGACGGGTCCAATGGCAACTGATCGACTTCTTTTGAGGCGCTGTTTCGCTGCCGGGGAAGTAATAAGGGGAGCTGAATCATGTTTCGCACAGAACGGCGCAGTGTTCAGGGGCGACGATGAGAGGCAAGGATCAGGTTCTCTTGCTCGGGCTAACGCTGTGGGCCACACTTCTGGCCATCCTCACGGCGTGGCTTTGGCGTTTTGAAACGCCAATGCCAGTCTATTGGGCAGACGCACAGGAGTTCGCTCGGGTCGGGCGGATCAGTGGGACATTCGCGCCCAATTTCTACTCTGCGGTCCTGGGCACGGGGATCGTGTGGTTCGGAAAGGCGGGCGTGTTCGTCGTTCAAGGCTGTTTCTATATCCTTTCCGTCCTCACGGTCTACGCGATCTTTCGGTTGTTGTTCCTCCCTCCAAAGACCGGTGCGCTTGCCACGGCGCTGATTGCCCTTTGTCCGGATCTGCTCACCAGCATTTCGAAAATCTGGGACACTGAAGCGGTCTGTTGTGCAGTTCTGGGATTTGCCAGTTGCCTGCTGCTGCTTCTGCGCGCCGGTCCTCGCAAGCTCGTCCTGGTTCTGGCGGGAATCTATCTTGGATTCGGTATTGCCCTGCGCCCGAATTTTCCTGTTATGGTCCTGCCGTTGGGGTTGGCAATCTGGTTTGCAGTCCAGAACAGAGATGCGCGCATCCGCCGAACATTTGGCTTTCTGCTGCTTGCGGTCACATTTGCAGGTGCAACTTTGTATAGTGCCGATCGCTACGCGCACGGCAGTTTCTATTTCCCACAAAATGGCCCCTACAACTTCTTCGCGGGAGCAAACAAATTTACCGGAAGTGTCCTGCTGCTTGATGAAAATGCGGAGCCATCGATCCCCATGGCACTCGCGGAGAGCGGAGTTACACGGGTTTCCGCAGCCCCCCGCGATACGCGGCTAAACAAGCAGTACATGGAGCTTGGGGAGCGATATATCCATAATCACCCCCTGCAGTGGTCCGCTGCCTACTCGGCACTCAAGCTCTTCACACTTTTCAGGCCCGATACGAAAATTCACCGGTTACGGTCAGCCATCGGCGTGTCGCGGCTTCTGGTCAGTTTGGGCGTGCCGCTGTGGATAGCGGCATTTCTTTGGAGGATGCGGTTGAGGGACCTCGACATGCAAGATTGGATCCTCCTGGCACTGGGTGTGGTTTACGTGCTTCCATTTATGGTTACGAACAGCGATCCCCGTTTAGGATTTCCGCTTCTGCTCCTGTTTTGGGTCCACGCTATAGCATTGGTTCTCCGGGACTCACCGAAGAGATTAGAGGAAGGCGTTTCAAACGGCGTACGCGGCCGTTTCCGACCCCGCAAAATGGCGCGAGCTTCCGTTCCGACCGAGTTCGCGAGCTTCAGGCAGTAGCGCTTTTCTCGCTGAGTACTGGTTGTCGGTACATCATTTATTTGTGAGGGCACGCTTCGCCCCCCAGCTGATGGAAGAGATTCATCCAGGCATCCGCATATCGGCGCCATCCGCCGACTTCTTTGACTCTGGCTGAGGCCGCTTTGCTCATGCTCTCCTCAAGCGCGGGATCGTCGGCGAGCTGCTGCATCCGAGCCGTGATGGCTTCCGGGGAGCGGATGGGAACGATGAAGCCTTCTACGCCGTCGGTGAACAGGTCTTCTGCGCCAGTGTTGGTGCTGCTGATGAGCGGGCAGCCGCAGGCCATGGCCTGAGCCTGCACAAGGGCGAGGCCTTCTTCAATCGAGGGCAGAACCATGACGTGGCTGCTGCTCATGACGGCAGCGAGGCGGTTCTGCGGGAGGTGGCCCAGGAACTCGACATTCTCCTGAGGGAGCCGAGGGAGAATCGAGCGGAATTCCGGCTGCATCATGCCCACGATACGCAGGCGCTTGCGCGGGTGTTTCAGCTGGCAGAAGGCCTGCAGCAGCCAGGGAACGCCTTTGCGCAGACCCACCTGCCCGACAAAAAGAACGTCGAAGCGGTCTTTGGGCGGCTCCCCCACGCGCTGGAAGCGATCGAGGCGAACTCCGTAGGGGATCTTGTGTAGTTTCGCCGGAGGGACGCCCATTTCGAGGAAGGAGCGGCGCGCGAACTCTGAGGGAACCGTGATGGCATCGGCCTGCTCGTACTCGGCTTCTTCGCGGGCTACGTAGCGGGGGTCGACGATGGTCTGGGAAAATCCCCAGCGGCGGTACTCTTCGGTGAGGATTTGATCCTGATAGCGGATGTGCGAGGAGCCCCGATCACAGATGTATTTAGCTCCCGATTCCTGGGCGCGACGGCCACTTCGCAATCCTGAGCCGGAGATCGCCACGTAAAAGTCGCAGGGTGTCAACTGTCGGGTGACCCACGCGTCGAAAGTAAGCGGCACTCGCCAGGACACAAATCGATCGAGCCCGGCCGGAAGTCTGCCAAAGCGGGCAAAGAGCATTTGCGGGGTGTGGATCCATGGAAAGGTGTGGACCAGCGAGCGCGATACGCCTTCACGGGCGAGGCGCTTCCAGGGAAACGTAGAGTAAATGGCTTTGAGGCAGCCGCGCGCTTCAAGTTCACGGGCCAAATCGAAGTGGTGGAAGGTGCCGGAGACGGCCTGGACGACCTGAAACGGAGGGGATGCAACGCTGGGTGCTGCCATCCTGGCCGATTATAACGGCGATGCCTTGAGTGCATTGGATTCAGGGACTCCGGGGCTGGACGGTTGGCCTGGGAGCAGGGCTTGCGTGCATGGTGATCGGATGGTGAACATGGCGAACTTCCTGATTACTTAAGTTGGGCCTACGTCCGTTATCTTGCGTAACTCCCCAGCCGCTCGCTACAACTGGGAGAGTTACAACGCAGATCTGGGGAACGGGGCTGATGGCTGGCAGGCGACTGCATCCGCAGCCCCAATTTTTTGTTCGGCATTCGGGCTGCTTCGCCTTGCAGCGCCGCCTCGGATGCACAAGTTTTGCCCGCATAACCCGAAGATTCATTGATTTCCGCCTCAACCCGGCGGGCCTCGAGCGCATCGTATTCAGCGGTGCAACCGGCTGCGCCCGGGTTTTTCGAGGGGGAGCCTGGGGTTCTGCCGAGGAGGTTCGGCTAACCGGTTGGACGCCTTGTGATGCCTGCAGGCTTTGCCTGAAGTTCATCGAATTGCGGTACCATAACGTGGGCTCCTCAGACATCTTTTTTACGGGAGAAATAACAGAAATGAAAAGGCTTGTGGTTCTACTTTGCGCATTCGCCCTGGCAGCTCCGGGGTTCGCCCAGGACAGGTCGAAGGTTGACGCCCGGCTCGATGCGGCGCGGGATGTCCTCAACCAGATTATGGCGACGCCGGACAAGCAGATTCCCGATTCGATTCTGAAGCAGGCCACCTGCGTGGGCGTGGTGCCGGGCATGCTGAAGGGGGCGTTCATCTTTGGCGCCGAATACGGGCAGGGTGTGGTGACCTGCCGCACGCCCCGTGGATGGAGCGGGCCGGTATTTATCCGGATGGAAGGCGGTTCGTGGGGCTTCCAGATTGGCGGTCAGGGCACGGATCTGGTGCTCGTAGCGGTCAACCAGAAGGGCTTCCAGGACCTGCTGCACAGCAAGTTCAAGATCGGCGCGGACGCGTCAGCTGCGGCGGGGCCGGTGGGGCGCGATGCGCAGGCCTCGACCAACTGGCGGCTGCAGTCGGAGCTGCTGACGTGGTCGCGGAGCAAGGGACTGTTCGCCGGCATCGATCTGAGCGGCGTGGCGGTGAGCCAGAATCACCCTGATACCGACCTGTTCTACGGCGCGCCGGAGACATTCGAGCACGTTTTGCGGGGCGACGTGCCGGTACCGCCCGATGCGCGTCCGTTTGTGCGGACGGTGGCGAAGTATTTCCACGAATCGCAGGAGTAGCCGCGCAGGGCGAACCGACCTGGTTTGAGGGACGCGGGGGCAGTGCGCCTCCGCGTCTTTCAATTTCCGGCCGGCCATTTAGACTGGCTTGTCGCCATCGATGCGAGAAGCTCTGGAATATGCATTTGCCGCTACGCTGCTGAGGCTGATCGGCTCGCTGCCGCGCAGGGTGGCTCGCCCTGTGGGCGCAGCGCTGGGAGCGGTCGCCTGGTGGGCGTTGCCGCGGCTGCGACGCTCCGGAATGCGCAACCTGGAGCTGGCGTATCCGGAGATGCCGGCAGCGCAACGCCGGGCGATTCTGCGCCGGCTCTATCGCAATCTGGGCTGGCAGCTGGCCGGGTTCTGCCGGATGCCGCGGTATACGCGGGAGAATACGCGCGATCTGATCCGTTACGAAGGCCTCGATCATTACCTGGCGGCGCGGGATCAGGGGCGCGGCGTTCTGATCGTCACCGGACATCTGGGCGCGTGGGAGCTCTCCAGCTTCTGGCACTCGCTAATGGGACACCCGATGACGATGGTGATCCGGCGCCTGGACAACGCGCGCGTGGACCAGATGGTGAATGCAATCCGCTGCCTGCATGGCAACCGCGTTGTCCACAAAGATGATTTCGCACGCGGGCTGCTTTCTGCGGTGAAGAAAGGCGAGACGGTTGGAATCCTGATGGATACGAACATGACTCCGCCGCAGGGAGTGTTCGTACCTTTCTTTGGCGTGGCGGCGTGCACGGCTTCTGGCCTGGCGCGGGTGGCGCTCCATACCGGCGCGGCGGTTCTGCCAGGATTTCTGGTGTGGGAGAGCGCCGAGAAGAAATATGTTCTCCATTTTGGCCCGGAGATCCCCGTGGTGAAGAGCGGCGACGACGAGCAGGACACTTTGGAGAATACGGCCCGCTTCACGGCGGCGATCGAGAGGTATGTGCGCCGCTATCCGGATCAATGGCTGTGGGTACACCGGCGATGGAAGACGCGGCCGGAAGGCGAGCCGTCGCTCTACGGCAGTCGCCGCAAATAATGTTCGGAAACAGGTCAGGTGGCGGAGGAACTGTCCGCGGATGAGATGGGGTCTGCCGCTTCTCCTGCTGTGACGCGCCCCGCCGATAACCCGCTTGGAAACCAATGGCGATTCCAGAGTCGGATGGGGAGATTCGGCAGGAAGCCCGTGAGCCGATGGGCGGGCCGGAAGCCTCGCGCGCGGGTCCGATCCCGGACCAGCCAGGCGACGCCGGAACCGCGGCCGCGGACACTGGCTGCGGCGTATTTTGTGCCGGGCTCTCGCTAACCAGCACCCACGAGGGCGGGCGTGCTGCGCGTTGGGCGGTGTGGAACAGGACGATCCGGTGCAGGCTGACTTTTCTGGTTTTGCTGGTGGGGTTATTTGCGGTCCTGCTGGAACTCGGGTTCATGCATGTTTATCTGGAGCATCGGTTGCATCCCGACGCCGCTGCAGAAGCCGGCATCGTGGTTCGCGACATCGACCGGGAGTCAGGGAATTCGCTCCAGAGCGGGGACTGGAAGGCGACGCAGGCCGTTCTGAACGGGTTGGCTCTTAACGATCGGGTGGTTGCCGCCTCGGTTCGGGACCGGGACGGGCGGGTTGTGGCCGGGTATCCGCGCGCTGGCCTGAGCGCGCCCCCAAACGTGGCACCGCCAGGTGGTGCGCGGTTCGAAGGCAATACGGTGGCCGTGACGCAGGGCATTTCTCCGGGCGGAAAGACGGACGGAACGATCACCGTGGTGTACAACTTCACCCCGATGATGCAGGGCGCGCGCCGGCATTTCATGACAGGCGTGCTGGTGCTGCTGATCTTAATGCCGTTGTGGGCAGCGGCTGTGGTTTGGCTGACCGGCGCAGTTACCGGCCCGCTGGCGCATCTGGCAAAGGTAGCGCGCAGCATCTCCGACCGGAGGGATTATTCGCTGCGCGCGGAAGGCGGAGGAACCGGAGAGATCGGGCAGCTGATCGAGGCATTCAACGGAATGGTGGCGCAGATCGAGATGCATGACCGGGCGCGCGTGGCGGCCGAAGAGAGCCTGCGAAGGAGCGAGGAACGATACGCACTGGCGGCGCGCGGCTCTAACGATGGGCTATGGGACTTCGATGCGACTACGGGGGTGGCCTATTTGTCGCCGCGCATGAACCTGCAGGTCGGCGATCCGGAGACGGAGACCTGGAGGACGATCGACGACTGGATGAATCGGATGCATCCCGAAGACCGGGAGCGGGTGGGAATACAAATGGCCGAGTTCCTGGAGTCGGACCGTACGTCGATCGAACTGGAATATCGGATGCGGCATCTGGATGGACATTACATTTGGCTCCTCAGCCACGGCGCGGCAGTGCGGGACTTAGAGGGAAGGCCGCTGCGGATTGCGGGTTCGCAGACCGACATTACGGCAAGGAAGCTCACCGATGCCGTCACTGGTTTGCCGAATCGCCTGTTCTTTCTGGACCGGCTGCAGTGGGAGCTGGAAAGCGCGGGGGGCGATTCCAGCCGCGTCGCAGTTCTTTTTCTGGATCTGGACCGCTTCAGGATGATGAACGACAGCCTGGGCCATGCTGCCACTGATGAGTTGCTGACCCAGGTGGCGGGTCGTTTGCGATCCACGGCGCGATCTGCGGCGCGGGAATTGGTGGTGGCGCGCACCGGGGAGGATGAGTTTGCCTTGCTGTTGACCGATCTGCAGCGTCCCTCCGACGCGGTGGGCGTGGCAAGGGAGACGCTGAAACGGCTGCGCGATCCGTTTTATCTGGAAGGGAAGCGATGGCCGGTGGGAGCCAGCATCGGGATTGCGTTTGGTTCCCGCTCCGACAAGCCCGATGACTTGCTGCGCAATGCCGAAACCGCGATGTATCAGGCGTCGATGCGGGGTAACGGCGGGCTGGCGATCTTTAACCCCGGCATGCGGGAGCGCGCCGCCGCGCGCCTGGAGGTGGTGATGGGGCTGCGGCGCGGTATTGAAGCGAACGAGCTGCGCTTGCGGTATCAGCCTTTGGTTTCTCTCGGGGAACGCAGGATCGTGGGGTTCGAATCTCTTGTTCGGTGGCAGCATCCGGAGCGTGGGCTGCTGCCTCCTGGGGAATTCATCTCCATCGCCGAGGAGTCGGACCTCATCCTCGAACTCGGAGCGTGGGTTCTGCGGGAGGGCTGCCGGCAGATGGCCGAGTGGCAGAGCCGCCTGGCGCCCGATCCGCCGCTTACCCTGGGCGTCAACGTCTCGGCGCGCCAGCTGAATGACGCCGGATTCGCCTTCCTGGTGACGCGAGTGCTCAGGGAAACAGGAATGGACCCGGCACGGCTGCGGCTGGAGGTGACCGAGACGTCGCTGGCGACCGACTCCGGGCAGATTCTGGAGACGCTGCGGGCTTTGCGCAGGATGGGCATTCTGCTGGTGATCGACGATTTCGGCACAGGGTATTCTTCGCTGAGTTATCTGCAGCGGCTGCCCTTCAACGTGCTCAAGATCGACCGTTCATTTGTAGGGGAACTGGGTGCGGGCGATGGATCGCCGGAAATCGTGCGGACGATCATTCAGCTGGCGCGATCGCTCAAGCTGAAGGTGGTAGCGGAGGGCGTGGAGACCGCGGAGCAAGTGGTCCGGCTGAGGAATTTGGGTTGCGACCTGCTGCAGGGGTTTTATTTCGGCAAACCCGCATCCCCCGAAGATACGGAAGCGCTCATCCGCGATCCCAACCGAATCCCTCTGGCCGTTCCGGAGAGCACCGGCTATCCGGCCGGCGGAGCAGACGGACCCGGCGCCGTCGATCCCGCTGCAGCCTGGATAGACAGCTGCTGCTAGTCTGCTAATCCGCGGCGGCCGATTTTGCAGCTTCAGTGTGGGTGCCTGGTGCGGTTGGGTCGAGGGGATGCGCCGCGGGATGGGTGTCTGCGCCGTCCTTGTCGGTCCATCCTGGGAGCGCCTGGCTGCCGTAGATGAGGCGGACGCCGGAAGTGAAGGTGAAATAGCTCCAGATCCACTGCGACAGAACGGCGAGCCGGTTGCGGAAGCCAATCAGAAAATAAATGTGGACTACCAGCCAGGCTATCCAGGCGATGAATCCGCTCCACTGTGCTTTGAACGGCCACTCGACTTTGGCGACGGCGGCGAGGCGGCCGATGGTGGCCATGTCGCCCTTATCGAAATAATGAAATGGCTTGCGGGGCTGATGGTTCAGGTCGGCTTCGATCATGCGCGCAACGTGATCGCCCATCTGCATGGCCGGCTGCGCCACGCCGGGGATGTGCCGCCCGTTCTCCTCGACGTGGGCGAGATCGCCGCACACGAAGATTTCCGGATGACCTTCGGGGTTCAGAGTTGCGTTGACCATGACGCAGCCGCGCTTATCGGTAGCGGCCCCAAGCATCTTGCCCAGCGGCGAAGCCTGCACACCGGCGGCCCAGAGGGTGACAGCAGCGGGAAAACGCTGATCGCCGGCGACGACCAGGCCCGGCTGAACATCGGTGACGCGCAGGCCGGTGTGGACTTCGGCGCCAAGGGCTCGCAGCTGCTCGGCAGCTTTGATGGAAAGCTCCTGGGGGTAACTGGCAAGGACATATTTCTCGCCTTCGATGAGGATCACGCGCGCTTTGGAAGGGTCGATATGGCGGAAGTCGTGGATCATGTAGCGGCGGGTGATGTCGCAGATCGCGCCGGCGAGCTCCACGCCGGTGGGGCCACCGCCAATGATGACGAAATTCAGTGGAGGGTGGGAACCGGTTTCGAGCATCTCGCGCTCCGCAAGCTCAAAGGCCAGCAGCACGCGGCGGCGAATCTCAATGGCGTCTTCGATGGTCTTGAGGCCCGGCGCGAGCGGTTCCCACTGGTCATTGCCGAAGTAGGAGTGGGTGGCGCCGGTGGCCAGCATCAGGTAGTCGTACGAGATTTCGGCGCCGCTGCGGAGGCAAACGCGCCGGTGATCGAGGTCGAAGCGCACGGCCTCGTCCATCAGAACTTCGGTGTTGGCGTTGTGACGGAGGATGGTGCGGATGGGGGAAGCGATCTCGGCCGGGGAGAGCACGGCCATCCCCACCTGATAGAGCAGCGGCTGGAATGTGAAGTGGTTGCTGCGGTCGACGACGGTGACGTCGACGGGTAGTTTTGCCAGCGCCTGGGCGGCGTGGGTTCCTGCGAAGCCCGCGCCGACAATGACGACGCGCGGGCGGCGGTGAGTCGCTTCTGGGGTCATTCGGCTCCTCCAGCCCTATAGAGAATGATGCACCGGCCGGATAAACGATGGGGAAATCATTGGGAAATCAGGGCCGGAGCGCGCCGTAAGCGGCAACCAGCAGAACGCAGACCGCGGAGATGGCGCCGACGACCGGTGGAGCGTGGCGGAAGGCCCATCCGGTAATTACTGCGGAGAGGAAATAGACGGCCAGGACGACACCCTGGAGGAGGAAGCGCTCTTCGAACCCGGGTTTCTGGTTCATGACGCGAGGATGACGGGCGGCGAGAAGAGTGAGTCCGTTGGTGAGCAGGGTCCAGGTGCCGGTGATGTAGGTGGTGACGACGCCCGGGACCTTGAGTTGGAGCATGGCGGCGCTTTGGATTCCGATAGCGAGAGCAACGACAGCGAGGAGAATGGAGCCGGCCTCAGGAGCCGGGTGCTGGCTGGTGGCGACCCAGGCGGCTTCCGCCGCGAGCAGGAGCAGCGACTCGACAAACAACGTGCGTGAGACGGGGCGCGCCCACGTTGCGCCTTCGGGAACATTGCGGCAGATGAGCGTGCCCAGGGCGACGCCAGCGACATAGCCGGCGATGGCCAGCAGCGGGTGCGCGATATCCCCATGCGCGTGGAAGATGGAAATGCCAAGCAGCACCGTGTTGCCGGTCATGTTGGCGACGAAGGAGTGGGCGAGGCCGAAGTAGCTCCAGCCGTCGGCCGAACCGGAGGCTGCGGCCAGGACGAGCAACAGGCCATCGCGCTCGCTGTCTTTCACGGTTCAGTTGGATGCGGCAAATGCAGGGTACAGGATACAGGGAACAGGATGCCGCGGATCAGCCAAAGCGGGCGCGGCCGACTGTACGGCGGAAATCGGCTCCCTGGATCTCAACCACGACGCACATCTCGGCCAGACGCGAGCGCATGCGTTCGCCAATCCGGTCGCCGAGGGTTTCGTCGCGGAGAGCCCGGCTCGCTCCATTGGTTCCGTTCGACCCGTTGGCGACGCCACCCGGAGGAAGGTCGGCGTAGTTGGTGGTGATGATGGTGGTTCGCTTGTCGTTGTAGCGGGTGTTCAGAACCAGCGCGACGGTGTCCCAGACCCAGTCCGTAGGTTTCGCCGCGCCCAGCTCGTCGAGCACCAGCACTTCGGCGTTGAAAACAGGGCGGAGGATTTCCATCTCGGTAGTGGAAACCTGGGGATTGTAAGAATTCTGGATCTGCTTGAGCAATTCGCGGTAGTCGCAGAAGAGGCCATGGACGCCCTTTTCCGTGACGAGTGCCTGCAGGATGCCGACGGCGAGGTGGGTTTTGCCTACGCCGATGGAGCCGGTGAGCAGAAGGCCCCGGCCTTCGGTGGTGACCGGATAGCCGTCGACGAAACGGCGTGCTACGAGATGCGCTGACGAAAGGGAACGATCGGCGCCAGGGAAGCCCGGGTCGTAGCTTTCCAGATCGCAATGCTTGTAGCGGGCGGGAATGGCGGCGCGCTCGAGGAGGCGAACAACGCGCTGCTCGGCCTGGCACTCGCAGGGTTCCATCTTGCTGCCGCCGCCGGGGAGAGGAATGATCCGCACCCCCATACCACCACACCTGATGCATACGCTGGTCATGAACGATTCAGTATCGCAGGTTGCGCTAGGTGGAAAAGAGGGCGGCAGCTGTGGAGGAGTGGATAAGGATGTTCCCCGGAAATTTTGCCGCGTCCGGGGGCCAATGATAGCGTGGCTGCGTGACATCCGAATCGGAGCGCATCGTCGGCCTCTACCAGCGCCATGCCGCCGTGTGGGATCGGCTCCGCAGCCCGGGAAGTCTGTTCGAGAAGCCGTGGCTCGACCGGTTTCTGAAGCTCATTCCCGCAGGTGCGTCGATTCTAGACCTTGGCTGTGGCGCGGGACTGCCGATTTCCGGATACCTGATCCGGCAGGGATACGCGGTCACGGGCGTCGACTCGTCGTCACCGCTGATCGAGTTGTGCCGAACTCGTTTTCCGCAGGAGGAATGGATTGTTGCCGACATGCGAACCCTCGACCTCGGCCGGCAATTCGCCGGCATCATCGCCTGGCACAGCTTCTTCCATCTCAGCCCCGAGGACCAGCGAACGATGTTTCCGATATTTGCGCGGCATGCAGGTCCGCGGACTGCGTTGATGTTCACCAGCGGCCCTCAGCACGGTTCTGTGCTTGGCGAGTTTGAGGGCGAACCGCTGTATCACGGAAGCCTCGATCCATCGGAATACATTGTTCTGCTGGAGCAGATCGGCTTTACGGTGGTGGAGCATGTGGCCCAGGACCCCACATGTGGCGAAGCCACCATTTGGCTGGCGCAGGCACGGCCAAAAGCCGCGATTCCGTCGTAATCTTCCGGGTCGCGCTTCGGCAATATATGATGAGGAATCGGATGGACTGATTCAGGCATCCGGCCCACCCACGGTCACCTCAGATTCATGTTCAGCACGGAAGAAAGCAAACGGCGAACGTGTGTGTGGCGCGGCCGGGAATCAACAGAGGAAGGAAAGCAGGCGATCCGGTGACCCAGGCAAAGTCGGCAGTGGTAGTGGGCGCCCAGTGGGGCGATGAAGGCAAAGGCAAGATTGTCGATGTGCTCAGCGAGCGCTTCTCGGTGGTGGCGCGCTACGCGGGTGGGCATAACGCCGGACACACCGTCATTATCAATGGCCAGAAGTTCATCCTGCAGCTGGTGCCCTGCGGCGTTCTGCGACCGGGTTGCCGCGGCGTCATCGGCAACGGCGTGGTGCTCGACCCGATGGCGTTTCTTAAGGAGACAGGCCGCCTCCGTGACCTCGGCATTGATGTCGATAGCCGGCTGTTTGTCTCGAATCGTGCCCAGGTCATCCTGCCCTATCACCGGATGATTGAACTGGCGGCGGAGAGCGCACCGGGGCGGCAAAAGATCGGAACCACGAGCCGGGGCATTGGACCGGCCTACGAAGACAAGATGGCGCGCAACGGCCTGCGGGTCGTCGATCTGCTGAATACGAGCCTGCTGAAGACCCACATTGAGAACGCCTGCCGCGAGAAGAACGCGATTGCCCATGCACTGTTCGGCACCGAGCCGCTCGATCCGGCGCAGATGTATGACGAGTACGCCGCGGCGGCGGAAAAAGTGCGGCCCTTCGTCACCGATACCGCGCTACTGCTGAACAAGGCACTCGACCAGGGCCACAGCGTGATGTTCGAGGGCGCCCAGGGGACGATGCTGGACATCGACCACGGCACCTACCCGTTTGTGACTTCGTCCTCGGCGGCAGCGGGCGGCGCGTCCATTGGAACGGGCGTGGGTCCCACGCGGATCGGCACGGTGATCGGCGTTACGAAGGCTTATGTGACGCGCGTTGGCGAAGGACCGTTCCCGACGGAGATTTTCGACGGCGCCGGCGAAGTGCTGCGCGCGCGGGGCCAGGAATTTGGCGCCGTGACGGGGCGTCCGCGGCGCTGCGGCTGGCTGGATCTGCCGCTGCTCCGCTACTCGAATCAGATCAATGGCACCGAGTGGCTGGTGATCACCAAGCTGGATGTGCTGGATGAACTGGAGTGGATTCCGGTCTGCACCGCGTACGAAGTGGACGGCAAGCCGTGCGAGACTATGCCTGCCGATATCCGCGGCATCGACGCCATCCGCCCCGTGTACACTCGGCTGAAGGGCTGGAAGACGTCGACGGAGGGGGTCCGAAACTTCGAGGATCTTCCCAGGGCAGCCCAGGAGTATCTGCGTTTTATGGAGCGCGAGACGAGCGCGAAGATCGGCATTGTGTCAACGGGACCGGATCGCGACCAGACCCTCGAGATGCCGGAATTTCGCGAATCGCTGCGGCGGATTGGCGACCCGGCGTACGGAGAGAGCGCAGCAGGGGCCGGTTTTTTACGATGATCACCTTTACCGTACGGATGAAGTTCCGCAGCGATGACCGGGCCCGCGTGGCCGAGATTCTCACCGCCCTGGCCGAGGCATCCCGGAAAGAGCCGGGCTGCGTGCATTACCTCCCGCACACCGTCGACGGCGAGCCCGACACGGTTGTGATCTACGAGCAATATAAGGATCAAAGCGCGAGAGACGCGCACCGTGCCTCGCCGCACTTCAAGGAGTATGTGGTCGGTGGCCTTTATCAGCTCATGCTCGACCGCCAGGTCGAGAACCTCACTTACTTAGCCTGATTATTTGATGGCGACCAGGTCTCTTTGCCACCCCGAGGGATCTCGGCCGATGACGCGAGCTTTGGAGAAGCCGACCTCGCGGGCCAGACCTACTACGAATGCCTCTGTGTAGGCGACCGCCGCTTCAGGCACAGCCAGCGATTCCACGGACGCATTGCCGATCTTGTGGCTGAACGTATGTCTCCCGCCATAAGTTGGAGGGGGATAATCGAGGCAGAAAATCGACATCACCATGCGCGCACCCGGCTTCAGGATGCGGAACGACTCCTCCAGATAATTCCTGAGCTCCGGCTCCAGCAGATGGGTGAAGAGCGACTGGGAAAAGACGAAATCCACGGCGTGATCGGCAATGGGAAGCGTGTAGACGGGCTCGCTTCCGGACTGGCCGTAGGACTTATTCGAGTGGGCGGAATGGAGAAACTCAAATCGCGGAGCGTCGAAGTGTCCGCGGCACCATTCGAGCATCTCCTGATCGATATCCACGCCGATGTACTTACCGGTGAAACGGGTGTCCTGATAGTTGAAGTCGCGGAAATGGTGGGCAAAACGGCCACAGCCGCAGCCGATGTCGACAATGGTGGAGTCGAGGGCAACCGCGCCGGTGCCCATATAGTAGAGCCAGAACGATTCCGCAAAGCGGAGGTAGCAGGTCTGATTGGAGAAGAAGCGATTGCCGACCCCGATGCGAATGCGGAGGTGATTGGGAGGAAGCTGCCGAAACTCGGGCCAGAGGGCTCGAGGAAGCAGATCGGAGAAGTTTACAGCCGCCTTAAAGAAGGGATTGTGGGAGAGCAGCGATGTCGAGGGCACAATCCTGCGGGCAAGGTGCTCGAGCGTTTTTTTCATTCGGATCCCAGCGGGAATTCCGCCCTGGCGGCGATTTCGGTGGGTCAGTATTCGGTTGCCTTGATTTTCACAAGGTTGCAGGGTCACGTCAACGAGACGGCGCACGCTGGCCGGTAGACTGCGGGAATTGGGCCCGATGCAATCATCCGCCGTTTTAGCGCGTCTGAGTGGGTAGGGAACCCGAAGGCACGGGGAATTGTGCGGCGGTCCGTGCGGTCTTCCCCGCGCGCCATGACTTTCCGGATGCAAAAACGAGGCCTTCGGTGTTTCCTTTTTGACTGGCCGCGGGAACACCGGCTAACATCCGATACGACCATGCCGCGAAGATCGGCCTCCGTATCTTTTCCTGTATCGCAGGCCATTGCGGCGCTGCTCCTGCTGGCGGCGTGCCCCGGCTGGGGGCTGCCGCATCATGAAAAGAGCGAAATTCACAAAGAAATCGAGGCCCTGGAGCAGCAGTGGCAGCAGGCCACGGTCACCAACAATATCGGCGAAATGAGCCGCCTGCTCGCCGACGACTACGTAGGCATCACCTCCAATGGCACTGTGGAAAACAAGCCGCAGGCCCTGGCCCAGCGCAGTGCGGGAACCATCAGGATCACAAAACTCGACATCACCGATACCCGTATCCGAGTCTACGGTGACACCGCTGTGGTCACCTCACAGGCCCAGCTGGAAGGGACCAACGGCGCCACCGACATCAGCGGCCAATACCGGTACACGCGGGTCTATACCCGCCGTTTGGGCCAGTGGAAGATCGTCACCTTCGAGGCCAGCCGGATGCACGACTTCGACGCCCGCGCCGGCAACAAGCACTGAACTCAAAGAATTTCCGCGGAGAGAAGCCGGCAAACTCGTTTTCCCAAAAGTCAGCGTCTGCGGCAAACCGCGAGGCATCGAAGTTACAGGCGGTTGGTATACTGAATTGCCGCGCGGTTTGCGCCGCGCCCAGGAGAAAAACCCATCGATAAGCGTTCCGCGAAGCAGTTCGTCCGTATCAACGATCGCATCCGCGCCCGCGAAATTCGCGTGATCGACGAAAAGGGTGAGCAGCTCGGCATACTCCCCCCGTTTGAAGCGCTCAAGATCGCGCGCGAGCGCGGTCTCGACCTGGTGGAGGTCTCGCCGACCGCTGTCCCGCCGGTTTGCCGCATCCAGGATTACGGCAAGTTCCTCTACGAAAAAGAAAAGAGTGACCGCGCCGCGCGTAAACGGCAGAAGGTGATCACTGTCAAAGAAGTCAAGTTTTCGGTGACCATCGACGATCACGACTATGTGACCCGCAAAAACCAGGCCGTCCGCTTTCTTCAGGAGGGCGACAAGGTGAAGGCCTCGCTGCGCTTCAAAGGGCGGCAAATGGCGCACCGCGAGCTCGGCTATGCAATCATCAACCGCCTCATTCGGGACATTGGCGACAACGGCATTGTGGAGTTCATGCCACGAATGGAAGGGAACACGCTGCACGCGATTATCGCCCCGGGCAAGAAGGAAGTGCCAAAGAAGCCGGCGGCTCCGCGGCCGCAGGCGCCGCCGCCCGCTCCGCCAGCACAGTAAATCTGCCGACGGATAAGAAAGGCCTCCCGGGCGGGAGGCCTTTCTGTTTCCGGGCAGGGACGGGGAGCCATCAGAACTGATACGAAATTGTGCCGTAGATAGCTCGAGGAGCCCCAGGGTAGGCGTTGATGTAACCCGTGGGATAATTCGACGTAGGGAAAAGGGCCGCAAAGTAGCCGCCGCTCGAGACGTACTCAAACTCGTTGTACTGCGAGTTGGCGAGGTTCATCATATCGAGCTTGAGGTTGAACGACTGTTTCTCAAAGGTCACGGGGGCGACGAATGACAGGTTCGCGGTCGTGTAGGCCGGCATGGTCTGGGTCGCCGGTTCGCCGGTATTGTTCGACCACAGGTGCTGCGAGCCGGTCGTCTCCACCCAGAAGCGGGGTTCGAGCAACTCGCGGTGATGGAGCTGGATGCCGTAGTAGATCCCCGTATTCAACGTCACATCGGGGACATAGGAGACGGGAAGGTTGTTGTAAAAAGTGCATCCGGACGCGGGATTCGAGGGCGAGCCGCAAGAAGCTTCGGTGCCACCGGTAACGTAGTTGGTGAAATTCGACGCTTCGCCTGCGAAATTCAGGAAGAAATGGATGTTGCTGCGGGGATCGTCGTCGAAGAACAGATCAACGCCATGATAAGTGGAGTTGCCGCCGCTGGTTAATTCGATGCCTGTAGCCGTTTCAACATCGATCTCCTGGTTGGTGTAGTTATTATGGAAGTAATTGACGCCGACGATGAAGTTTCCGAGACCGGGCGCCTTGACGAAATGCACCTTGACACCGCCCTGGCTATAGGCGCCCTTCGCCAGGATGTAATAAGCCGGATCGACAGCCTGGAACATTCCCCCGCCGCCGCCCAGTGCAGGTGAGCGATAGATCGTGTCATAGCCACCATAGATCGTGAGCCACGTGCGAGGCATGACGGAAGCGTCGACAGAGGGCTCGACCGCCGAGCGGCTCTCGTGGGCAGCGCAAAGCGATCCCTGATCTTTGGCTACGCTCCCGTCGGGCGTAGCAACAGGATTTCCCCAAATGTTGTAATAGGGGTCCGTTGCATTACTCCCCGTCTGCGGATAGAGCGCGCAGTGGGTCTGGTAGACAGGGGAGTTGGACGCAGACACGGTGCCATCAGCGTTCTGAACGAAGTAGGTGCTGGAGGCGAAGGTAAAGTCGCGCGCCGCCTGATCGCTGTAACCGGTTGAGAATCCATCCACGCGCACGCCCGGGATGATATGAATCTGCGGAATCGGATGGAAGTCGTCCTGGGCGTAGAAGACCACGTTGTCCTGCTGGAAGTATCCCGAACGGAATTTCGACCCTGCGCCCACGATCTGCCGGGACCCGCTGCCTCCATCGGTGGGGTTGTAGAAGAGGTTGTGAGCGTTATAAGTCTCGTGCAGCAGATACCCGCCGAAATCGATCGTGTTATAAGGCAGCACTTCGGTCATTCCCGCTTCGTCGCCAAAGATGTTGCTGTGGGGATTGTTCCACTCGTCTACCTGCGCTCCCTGGCTCAAAGCGTCGTCGTCACGCCGGTGAAAACGCCGAATGTGGTTATACCAGGTTGTGTTTTGCAGCGTGGTCTTCGGACCCATGAACAGGTGCTGCCGTGCATAACCCATGAACATTTCGTTCGTGTCGTATTTGTTGTAAGCCGCGAAAGGCAGCGAACTATAGTAGCCGCTGGTTGGCTGGCTGTAGTGAATGCCATTGGGATTGGCCGTTCCGTCGTTGTTGGGCTCGATGAGACCAATGTCGGTGGTGGGAATAACTTGCGCACGATATCCGCCACCCTTGGCGTAAAAAGCAGCGAAGGCCAGGCTGCCTGCCGAGAAAGTCCTGAGCGTCTTGCCAAAGACAGATCCGTTCTTCGCCGGGTTCGCAAAGCCATCGGGGGCAGGGCGGTAATCGTCGCCGCGTCCTACACCGCCGCCCACCACCGTAGACCATCCTTTGAAGGCTCCGGTGTTGCCGACCAAGGCGAAATTCTGCTGCCCGTAGGGACCCTGCGTGCCCTCGAGACTCAGATGGCGGTCCACCGTGGGCTGGACTGGCGTGAATTCCACGCGCCCGCCCACGTCGGTGTACCAGCGGTTCATGGGTTGGCCCGGGCCGTAGGTCACCGCCACGTTCTGGATGATGAGGTCTTGCGGCATGGTCGCGGACTGCCAGAGACCGGTGGCCGGATCGGCCACGGGAATGCCGTCGTAGGTAATCCCCAGCGAGCCTGCCCCGGTGAAGCTGGTGGCCTCACCCGCCCAACCTTGCTGGATACCGTTCAGCAGGATGCTGTATTTCGTTCCGCCCGTTTCTCCGTAGCCCATCACATTTGCGCCTGGCGTCAACCCCACCATTTGGGCGCCGCCGGCCACCGGTCCTGCGGCCTCGATCTGCTTGCGGTCCAGCACCCGCAGCGTCTCCGGCGTCACCATCACATCTTCCCGGCTCGGCACAGGTTTGGCCTCGGGATTTACTGTTCCGCGCACCACCACGCTCTGCGCCAGGCTTGCCACATGCAGGGTAGCGACGACGTCGGAGGGCTGGCGGATCGACGCGGGGACGTGTTGACTGAAAGGCTCGAATCCCGATTTCTCGACAGCGACGATCTGGGGCCCTGGCTGGACATTGTTGAAGACAAACTGGCCATCTGCCCCCGTCGTTGCGTGCGATACGCTGCCGGTTGTCAGATTGGTGATGGAAACAACCGCGTTGGCGATGGTGGCGCCGGAAGAGTCAACGACCTTTCCCTTGATGACAGCAGCATTCTGGGCGCGGCAAACAGCCGAGGAAAGCAGGCTGCAGCAGATGACAATGAAAACGAAAACAATTCTGCGCATGATTCGGTCTCCTTGAGTTGGTTGTGGCTGCGCAAAGCCGCGAAGGCCGCCTGCCGGTCCGTTGAATGCGTGGTACGCATGCTGCGGCGGCAGAACGCGCTTGCTCGAAGCGGAGCAGGCGTCATCGTTCGCGGTTGATTTGTGGGCCGTGATTCAGGAGGCGGAAGCGGGTGGAGGACGGAAAGAAAAGTGAGGAAGAGACGAAATGCGAAGGCCATCGAAGATCCTGGGCGACAGCAGCGGCCGGTGCCGGAGTCCATCGTGGCAACGGCGAATCCGTCCAACCTTGAACAGCCACACAGCGAAGAACGCAGCCAGCGAAGGGCGGGTGCGGATTTGGTCTGCGGTCCGATTGGCTGCAGGCCGCTCGCGTTCCGAAAGCAGTTTCGCCATGGGAACGGTATGCGGCGTCTGCGAAGGCACCTGGTAGAGCGAGCACTTGTACTGAATCCCCCACAGCAGGACGAAGGCCGCCAGAACGACCGGAGCCATGGCGAGAAAAATCAACGCCAGTTTTCCAGAGTGGAATCGCTTCATCGCCATTTTTGGGGGCGGGAAAGGCTGGGGCCGCAACACGATCCGCGGGTCAGGCGCGCAATCCGATTATGCTGGGCTCGATGTACGGCTTCGATGAAAATGCGGTTAACCAGATGAACAATCGATGAAAAGTGCTGGCTCCACATCGGTTTCCGTTATCGAGCTGCACGCCGCCGGACTGGCGAGCGGGAAAACCTCTATCATGCTTCGAAGCTCTCGAAGTTGTGTATCTCGATGACAGCCGATCAGATCAATTCGGATCCGCTCACGGTCGATGGCGTCGTGAAGCGCTTCGGCGACGTCACGGCCGTTGCGGGCATCTCGTTCTCCATCCAGCCTGGCGCCTGCTTCGGCCTGCTTGGCCCCAACGGCGCAGGCAAGTCGACACTCATTCGCAGCATTGTGGGCCGCGTGAAACTCGATGCCGGCAGAGTCAGCATTTTCGGGCATCCGGTCGGTTCCACCGCAGCCCGTGCCGACCTGGGCTGGGTGCCACAGGAACTGGCCGTTTATCCGCTGCTGACCTGCCGCGAGAACCTCGAAGCCTTCGCCCACTACGAGGGACTGCGCGGCAAGCTGCTGGACGAAGCCATCCGCTGGTGCCTCGACTGGGCCGCGCTCGCTGATCGCGCCAGCTCGCCGGTGAAGACGCTTTCCGGCGGGATGAAGCGGCGGCTCAACATGGCCGCCGGCCTCATCCATCGACCGCGCCTGGTGCTGCTGGACGAGCCGACCGTTGGCGTCGATCCGCAATCGCGCAACCGCATCTTCGAAATGGTCGAAGCGCTGCGCAGCCAGGGCACCACCATCATCTACACCACGCATTACATGGAAGAGGCTGAGCGGCTCTGCGACTGGATCGCCATCATCGATCACGGGAAGATCATCGCGGAGGGAACCAAGGAAGCGCTCGTATCGCGGACGTTCGGCTCGCGCAGCTCGGTGACCATGCACTTTGGCGCGACGCGCATCGATCTGGCCGCATGGGCGGCCGCGCGCGGAGGCTCGGCCCAGGATTCCATGGTGCACTGCGCCGTCGAGAAGCCGGCCGAGGTGGCGACGCTGCTGGACGCCGCGAGCCGAGACGGTCTCGAAGTGCTGGATGTCACGCTGCAGCGGCCGAATCTCGAGTCGGTCTTCCTCCACCTGACCGGAAAGGAGCTGCGCGCGTGATCGGCGCAATTCTGCAGACCAGTTTTCGTTCTCTCCGCCGCGATCGCGGCGCGTTTGTCATGTCGTTCGTCCTCCCCATCGGCTTCTTCACGATTTTCGGCTTTGTCTTCGGCAGCATGCGGACCTCGTCCACACCGCGCGTCACGGTGCTGGTCGTGGACGAAGACCATAGCGACGCTTCGCGCAGCCTGGTGCGAGGCCTCGAGAGCGAGCCCTCGTTGAATGCGTACACCCAGCCGAAGGCCACCGAGGACAATCCCACTCCGGCTAATTACACGGCCGAGACGGCCGAAGCCGCAGTTCGCAGCGGAGACGCACCCGCCGCGCTCATCATCCCCGCCGGCTTCGGCGCCAATCCGATTGCCTTCGGTCCAGGCGGGCAGCGGGCGAAGTTTGAAATCCTGCACGACAGCTCCGACCCTGTGGCCGCGCAGGTCGTCTCCGGAATGCTGCAGAAGACGGTGATGATGTCCCTGCCCGCCACCATGGCCGCGACCGGGGCTCAGTATTTCGACCGGCAGATCGGCGGCCTCACGCCAAAGCAGCGCCAACAGATGGAGTCGAGCCTCGCATATCTGCGCCAGCTGCAGGATCGCAACGCAACTCAGCAAAACTCCGGAACCGCGCAGAGCAGCGCGCCGGATTCGGGCGGCATGGTTGCGGTGGAGGTGCGCGACGTGGTGGGCGAAAGGAAGAAGAGCCCGATGATCTCCTACTACGCCGCCGGCGTAGGCGTGATGTTTCTTCTGTTCACGGCGAGCGGCGCGGCCGGGAGCCTGCTGGACGAGTCCGACAGCGGGGCGCTCGACCGCGTGCTCTCAGCGCGGGTGACCATGACCACCCTGCTCCTCGGCAAGCTCACGTATTCCGCACTGCTGGCTTTCGCGCAGCTCACTCTCATGTTCCTCTGGGCGGCGCTGGTCTTTCATCTCGACTTTTTCTCCCACATTCCCGGCTTCATCGTGATGACCGCGATCACCTCGTTCGCCGTGGCGTCATTTGGGATGCTGCTGGCTTCGCTCGCGCGCACACGCGCTCAACTCGCCGCGTTTTCGACGCTGATCATCCTCACCATGTCGGCGCTGGGCGGCAGCATGTTTCCCAAGTTCATCATGTCCGACGCCATGATCCGCGTCGGATACTTCACCTTCAACTCGTGGGCCATTGAGGGCTACCAGAAAATCTTCTGGCGGGATCAGCCGATCCGCAGCCTCGCGCCGGAGGCCGCCGTGCTGGTCACCTCGGGTGTAGTGCTGTTCCTGCTGGCGCGCTGGTTCGCGCGCAAGTGGGAATACGTCTAGGACTGGCCGTCCAGGCAGCGGCGCCTCGCGCGTCTCCGGCGCAGGGGCGACCATCTACCAGCTTGCCTCTAGCTATAGCGCAGCCAGCGCATCATCTCCGGCAGCGTCGCCCGCTTTCCATACATCAGCACGCCGATCCGGTAAATCCGCGCAGCCAGCCATACCATCCCCCACACCGCGGCGGCCAGCAGGAAAACCGAGAGCCACACCTGCCACAGGGGTGGCATCTGCGCGCAAATCCGCATGTACATAATGATGGGCGTGAACGGCGGCAGCAGCGACAGCACCACCGACGTTGTCGAGTTTGGATTCGACAGCACGTACGGCAGCAGCACCACGCTGGCCACCAGCGGCGAAATCAGGATGAAGCTGAATTGCTGGATCTCCTGCTCCCCGCTCACGCTCGAGCCCAGTGCCGCCGCCAGCGCGCTGTAAAGGAAAAACCCGCCCATGAAGTAAATCGGGAACCACAGCAACTCGCCACGCGTCAGACCCAGCGATGCGATTCCGTGGATCCCCATTCCCGCCGCCATGGTCGATCCCGCGAACAGCCCTACCAGCGCCGCCCAGATGCCCATCTGCGTCAGCCCCACCGCGCCCACGCCGAGCAGCTTGCCCATCATCAGCGAGTCCGCCGAAGCCGTCGACAGCAGCACCTCGAAGATCCGCGACGTCTTCTCCTCCACCACCGACCGCGCAATGTTGATTCCGTAGATCAGCACCGACGCATATAGCACGATGATCAGCGTGTCCGCGCCGGCGAAGCTCTTCTCCGAATCCGAGGACACCGGGGTTCCGTTCTTCAGCTGCTTGGTCTCGAGCTTCGTTTCCTGCATCAGCCCGTGCACCTGGTCCTGCGGCACGCCCCTGGCCACGAGCTCTTCGCGGATCAGCGCCGACCGCACTGCCGACTCCATCTGCGCCTTGCCGACCAGGTTGATGGAGCTCCCGGAGATCCACGTCGCCTCTGGCTCCGCCTCGCCCTGATTCGTCTCGAGCATCAGGTATCCGCCGATCGCGTGCGACGCCACCTGGCTCTTCACGTGAGCTACATCTTCGTCCGTCGCCGGCGCGTACACTTCCACGAGCTTCGGTGCAAAGGTACCGTCGTTCAGTGCCGCTTTCACTTCCTGCGCCAGTGAGGGGTTGTTAGAGACGATCGCCAGGTTCTGCACGCCCTCGAGCTTCTTGCCGCTCGCCGCCACCAGGAAGGTCATCCCCACCATTCCAACCGGCACCAGGATGGTCGTGATCCGGAACACCCGGCTCCGAATCCGCTCCAGGTATTCCCGTCTCGCAATCAGCAGCGTGTTTCTCATCATCGCGCTAAGCATCGGAGCGCCCTCCCACCGTCTCGATGAAAATCTCTTCCAGAGACGGTTCCACCAGCTCGAATTTTGTGATCGTCGCCGTTGCCACTGCCGTCTTCAGCAGGTCCTGCGCGTCCGCGTGGGGCTTCAGCTTGATCTCTGCGTGCCCCGCATAGCTCTTTACCTCGGCAATCGCCGGATGCTGCAGGAACGCATCGCTGCCCTCGTACTGCACGATCACCCGATTCCGTTCGTAGCGCGACTTGACCTCGCGCATCCCGCCCGAGAGCACCGCCTCGCCCCGATTGATCAGGCAAATCGAGTCGCACAGCTTCTCCACCTGATCCATGCGGTGGGTCGAGAAGAGTACCGCGTTCCCCTGCTTCTTCAGCTCCAGCAGCGTGTCCTGCAGCAGCACCGCGTTCACCGGATCGAGCCCCGAAAACGGCTCATCCATGATGATCAACTCCGGATCGTGCAGCAGCGTGGAGATGAACTGGATCTTCTGCTGCATGCCCTTCGACAGCTCTTCGGTCTTCTTGTCGATCGAGTCCGAAATCTGGAGCCGCTCGCACCACGCCGTCGCCCGCCGCTTTGCCTCGAGCGCTCCCAGGCCGCGCAGCTCCGCCAGGAACACCAGCTGGTCGATCACTTTCATTTTCTTGTAGAGGCCGCGCTCTTCCGGCAGATAGCCGACCCGCTTCAGCGATCCGTCGCCCAGCGGTTTGCCGAACAGCGAAACCTGGCCCGAGTCCGGCAGCGTGATCCCGATCATCATACGGATGGTCGATGTTTTGCCCGCGCCGTTCGGCCCCAGCAGCCCGAACATGCTGCCCGCCTCAATCTTCAGACTCAAATCCCGAACCGCAGCTTTCGCTTCGTAGGATTTCGATACGTGGTCCAGCTCGACCAGTGTTTCCATTTGTGTGTGGATACTCCCAGGGGTCAAAAAGAATTGCAGCAGGATGAGCGAACCCAGCCAGCATATCAGCCCGATCCCGCCGGCCACCGGCTCAGTGCAGCTTCGCGTACTCCGCTTTCGCTTGCTGGTAGATCGGAATATTCGGATCGGCGTCCTTCCACAGCGTCAGGAAATCCTTGTACGCGGCCAGCGCCCGCACCCGCGCCGCATCGGCATCCGCTCCAGTCAGGGTCTTTGCCTCCAGCGCGTTCGCCCGGGCCACGCCCAGATGCGCCAGCGCTCCCGTCCAGCAGTTCCACACGATCCCGCTGTGATCCAGAATCTTCTGGAACTCGCCCGCTGCCTGCGCTCCCTGGCCTGCCGCGAGATACGCCTGCCCGCGAATCCAGGTCGGATACAGGCAGGTCATATTCGTTACCCACGAAATCTGGCCATACTCGATCGGCGGCAAGGCTGCCTGCAGATCGCCGATCGCCGCCGTAGCGTTCTTCCGGTTCAGATCGAGCTGCGCCCGAATCGCGGGCAGCCACAACGCCTGCATCTGCGTATCCTCAGGGAAGCGCCTGTCCAAATCCGTGGCCAAAGTCTGGGCCTCCCCGCTGTCGCCCGCAATTGCTGAGCTCACCGCCGCTTCCACGCCCACTGCCTGACTGGCCGGCACCAACTTCAGCCCAGCCGCAGCTTCCTGGCGGGCCTCCGCCGAGTTCCCGAACGCTGCGTCCCGCAGCGCCCCATTCTCCTGCCAGATTGCCCCGTTCTCCCTGCTGTCTGCCTGGATTGCCGAATCCACCGCCTGACGAGTGAGATCGCGCGCCTTGCTCAACTGGCCCCTGTAGGCCTCTGTATCCGACTGGAGCGACAATCCGAAATGTGCCGAATCCGCATGTGCCCGAAACCACTGCTCCTGCTCTGCCATCGTCGGCCCATCTGCCTTCAGGAAACTGATGGCATACATCACCAGGTGCAGGATGTAATCGTCGATCTTGCGGCCCTGGGCCCGCTCCACCGCCTGCCGAGCCTCATCCAGACGCCCAAGTGCAAGCAGGTAGTTGCCCGCGTTCTCGTACACGCCTACAAAATCGGGATCGAGCTGGAGGGTGTGCCGCAACGCCTCCAGCGCCTTCCCATAGTCACCCCGCTGTGCATAGGTGAGCGCCAGGTCGTTGTAGGCCCGAAAGTCTCGCGGATAAAGGGCCACCGTTTCCTCATAGGCAGCCCCGGCGCGCACCAGGTCCTGCGTCACGTTGGAGTAATAGTCGGCGGTGATGTCCAGTCTCTCGCGCTCGCTCGCATGGTCGCGCAGCGCGTAGGCCTTCACGAAATACTCACCGCCTCGTTGCAGTTCGCCCAGGCTGGTATAGTCGCTGCCCACCGCCAGATAACCCATCGCAAAGTTTGGGTCCAGCTGGATCGCCCGCTGATGGTAAACCAGTGCGCCCTGCGTGCCCTTGCTGATGTTGCTCTCACCCTGGCTGTAAGCCTGGAGCGCCTCGAGCGATGAGGTCGTCGCCTGCTGCAACGGCACGTCCAGCTTCTGCACCGACGCGAGCGACTCGCCCAGCTTCTCGCGCAGCTTTGCCGCCGCGTCGCCCACTGCGTTCAGTACATGCTCCTTGCCTTCGGCGGTCACCTGCTCCTCCACCAGCGTGTCGCCGCTCTGGCAGTTCACCACCTTCAGCCCCACCACGTACTGGTTGCCCAGGTTCGCAATCGACCCGTCAATCGTCGCCTTGCCCCCGGCGCGTTCGCACAGCTCTCGCGCCACGTCTGGCGTCAGCTTCGTGTCGGGCGGTCGCGTCATCAGCCTCAATGTTGCCGCGACCTGGTTATCCGGCAGCACGTTCAGCAGCGGTGACTGGTTCAGCGCCACCGTCAGCGCCGTCTTCAGCGTGTCGTCAAACACCGCATCGCCCGTGCTGTTCTCAAAATCCGCCACCACCACCGTGTCTTTATCCGTCAGCTTCCTGCTTTGCTGTGCGTGGTACCACCACCCCGCCCCAATCGCCGCCGCCACCACAACGGCCGCCCCCACCAGCACGGCCGGCCGCCAGTCGCCCGCTTGCTGGCTCGATGCGGACTCGCCCTCACTGCCGGAGCTGCTCCCTGCCGCGGTGCCCGGCTCTTTCCCGGACTGCCTTCCCGGCTCAGCAACCGCTGTCCCTGTTGCCGGACTTGGCATTGCGGCCGCACTCGCCGGATAACGCCCGCTGTCCGTTTCCCGCGCCAGCCGCTGCAAATCGGCCCGCATGTCTGCCGCCGATTGATACCGGAGGTCCACATCCTTCTCCAGCGCCTTGCGGATCACCGCATCCAGCCCCGGCGTCACCTCCGGATTTACCTTCGAGGCCTGTGCCGGCTCCTGGTGCAGGATCGCCCCGCAAATCTCCCCCGAGCTTCCGCCCTCGAACGCCATCTTTCCCGTCGCCATCTCGTACAGCACAGCCCCAAACGAGAAAAGATCCGTCCGCGCATCCAGGTCGCGCGCCCGCACCTGCTCCGGCGACATGTAGGCCACCGTCCCCAGCATCGCGCCGGGGCTGGTCAGGTGCTGCGCGTCCGACTCCACGGTGATCGAATCCGACCCCGGCCCTCCGCCGGCAACGGCCTTCGCCGTCACCTTCGCCAGACCGAAATCCAGAACCTTCGCGTGGCCCCGCTGCGTAACGAATATGTTTGCCGGCTTAATGTCCCGATGGACGATTCCCTGGCCGTGCGCTGCATCCAGCGCATCGGCAATCTCCGCCCCCAGCCGCAGCACCAGATCCATTTCCAGTGGCCGCCCCGCGATGCGGTGCTTCAGCGTTATGCCATCCAGGTATTCCATCACCATGAACACCCGGCCGCCGTCTTCGCCAATGTCGTAAAGAGTGCAGATGTTCGGATGGCTCAGCGCGGACGCCGCCCGCGCCTCGCGCCGGAATCGCTCGAGCGCCAGCCGGTCCCGTGCCAGATCGTCGGGCAGGAACTTCAGCGCTACGAACCGCCCCAGCCGCGTGTCCTCGGCCTGATAAACGATTCCCATGCCGCCGCCGCCCAGTTTGGCCGCAATCCGGTAGTGGGAGATCGTGGAATCGATCATCGTGTCTGCATATTTCCGGGGACTTTTTCGGTTCGTCGCAGGCGTTGCCTGATGATAGGGCGCGCCCGTGCGAGCGTCAATCAAACCTTCAGCTCGGCTGGACCGCCGCTGCGAGGCCGATTCGGCGTCGATTTTGCTCTTTCCACAGGCCGGTGGCGAAATTCAACAGGATTCCCCCGACTGCAACCCTTTATTCACGTTTCTGCGGCCGCGCCAGGGCATAAACTAAGCAGGATCTGCCTCGCCCAACGGCCCAGCCCCGGACGGAGGCACCCTCGTAATCCTCCTCGGTCTGCGCTACGCCTGGAAAATCCGTCACCATCGTGCACGCCTTCCGGTTACTGTTCTGGACGCAACTTAACTCCTTCTTGGGATAGTAGATAGGGCCTCCACCAGCCTAGCCTTGCAACCATGAACTTCCATCAGGGACAGCGAGTCCGCATTCGCGATAAGAACCTTACCGGGACGGTTGAGAAGAAGCTCACCTCCCTCGATGACGTCTACGTCGTCGTGTTCGAGCACGCAGGCCGCACCGAAGAAAAACTGGTTCGCGGCGCTGACCTTGAACACCTGGCCGAGAAGGAAAAGTCCAAACTCGCCTGATCCGATTCGCCTCGGGCCCGGGTGTGCGTCATCCGGCCACCTGCGGCTGCGGAGAAGTACACCGGCGTCCCCCATCGGTCCCGCCCAGAAGGGCCCGCCTGGGCTATTCACCGGCCCCGGATCTGATCCCCTTCGGACGCTGCCTCACCAGGATCACGAAAGCGGCGCTTCAGGCGCGTTGCCCCTGATTTCTCCTCAGTCGGTTTTCTCAGCGGATGCTGCAACCGGCGTCAGCGTGATGGGTGCGATATTCCAGCCGTCGACGTGAATAGTTGGCGTTTCGGGTGCGTCGTCTGGCAGCTCTGCGGTGAGGGTTGTAGATTCGCCCGGCAACAGCTCGATCCAGTTATCCGACCAGAAAACGGGAGCGATAAGGCCGCCCGACGATGTTCGCGCCGCGGCCGTGATTTGAAACGCGAATTGCTGCGACGCATTGTCGAGATGGAGGCGCACTTCGCGGCCTTGTGCGGTCCGCACGATTTCTGAGGTCGCATGCACCTGGGCCGGAGGAAGATGGGCGAGGGCCGCCAGGTCCTCGTTGCGTTCCGCGGGCGTGTGCGTGTAGGTGGTTGCTTCCCAGTCGAAGCTGGTGAGGGTTGTGGGCACCCAGTAGAAGTTATGACTAACTGCATTGCCGGCGGAATCGGTGAGCGACAAATCGATGAGAAGGATGCGCTCGGGGCCGGTATAGAGTTTTTCGGGAATGGAGAAGACGCGCTGGGAGCTGTCCGCGCCGGCATTGACTGCTTCTTCAGCGCTGTAAAGCTCCTTCCAATCGACTCCGTGGACATGCACGCTGGCGTGCAGGTCCGGCACAGCTTTGTAAGTGCTGTTCACGACCACAATAGAGAGATCGTCGTACGAATATTGGATATGCAGTGGTTCGCATGCCTTCTTCGCGGCGAAATAGCCGGAACCGGCATCGAGGTAATAGTCATACAGATGCCAGATCATGGAGGGCCAGGCGTTATTCAGCATCCACTGGATCACGCCTGTCGAGTCATATTTGTTCTTGCTGTAGGACTCGAACATGGCGCGCTCGGAGTCGTATTCCATGGTTCCGGCCAAGCGCTCGTAGTCGGCCGCCGAGGTTGGTTCTGCATAGACCGCGGCCATCGCATCATTGAGGACGTTCAGGTTCGTGAATTCGCCGCCGCCGTTGTGGAACTTCCAGTCGGCGGTGGGCGGCCAGGCGTCGGGATCGGTGAGGAATTTTTCGCGGCTGGCAAGCGAGGTGATCGCGGGTCCTGGGCTCGTCTCCGTAATGAAGCCGTACGCCCCACCGAAGCGATGATCGACATACCAGTAACTGGGCGCGACGTAGTCATAGGGGCCCGTCATCTTCACCCCGGTAAGTCCCGCATTCACGGTCACGATTGACTCCGCCGCGGCCAATGTCGGATTCGGCCAGTGCGTTGCAGCTTCTATGTCGAGATAAGCCTTCTCCACATCGGCCGGCGGAGCGTTGTCGCTGCCATTGAGCCATACCAGCACGCTGGCATGCGAACGCAGACGCAGCATCTGCGAATGCAGAGAAGCGGTGGCGACCTGCAGGGTCTCCGGAGTCCAGCTCTTCCAGTGTTCCCAGTGGTCGCAGCAGCACCATCCCGGCATCACGAGGATGCCGTTCTTATCGGTGAGGCGAAAGAAGTCGTCGGTCTCGAGCTTGCCCTCGAGGCGGATGGTGTTCAGGTGCATGTCTCGCACCATGCGGATCTGGTCGCTTAACCGATGGTCATCGGTGCGCAGCAACATATCCTGCGACCAGCCTGCGCCGCGGATGAGGATGCGCTTGCCATTGATGCGGAACAGGCGGCTGCCATTGGCGGTCAGCTCCGAGGTGATCTCGCGGAAGCCGAACTCGACGTTCTGCTCGTCGGTTTTGATTCCGCTTTGCAGAAAGCTGACTGAGAGATGTTCCAGATGCGGGTCGCCCATCTGGTACGGCCACCACGGCTGCGGATCGTGGAAGCGCAGCACCGGGAACTTCTCCGGGGTAAAAATCACCGTCCGCTCTTCATGGGGAGCCAACTCGACGGGCTGTTCGAAGTGCTCGCCAGCGGCAGTTCCGGCGACGATACCGCTCACGGCGTGGTCTGCGGCGTTGTGCAGCTCGGCGTAGACGGTCAGATCGGCAGTGGCAAGAGATTCATCGATAAAATGTGTCACCGCCATGGGCGAGCGCACGGTGACGGCTCCGGTCGTCACCAGATTGACCGCGCCGATGAGGCCCATATCTTTGTCAGGCGGGCAGGGGTTCCAGTCGACCCAGTTGATGCCCAGATCCTTCTCGGTCGGCGCGAAGGTTTCAACCGCAAGCACGTTGCTGCTGCCAGGCTTAATCACGTCCGTCACATCGAAGTCATAAGTTCGGTACGCGCCGGCAACGGTCGATGAATCGGCGACGCGATGGCCATTGACCCAGATGTCTGCCCGGTAGTTAATGCCGCCGAAGTGCAGCCGGACGCGCTGGCCATGCGTGGTTTCGGCTACCACCGGGAACTCATCGCGGTACCACCATCCGCAGTGGTAAGGGCTGTCCTCGGGCATCGGAAGGTTGGAGAAGTTCTCGCCGATGGGATAGCTGTTCCCGGGGATATTGCGAAGGTTCATGCCGATGTATGGATCCGGGAAAACCTTGTCGGCGACCTGAGCCGCCAGAACCGTGCTGGGCACCGACACCGGCAGCCAGCCATCCGTTGCAAATCCCTGGTTGGAGATGGTGGCGCCATCGGCCTGGAGTTTGCAGGCGGACTGCAGACGCCAGCCGTCATGCAGCGGTGTGGTGCTGGCTGCTGTGACTCCAGGCAGCAAAAGGCAGGCCAGACAATAAAACAGCGATCGTCTATTCATGGCAGATAACCTTTCCGGGTCCTCATCTCGCCAGTTACTCCGTTTTGACTTCAAACGTTTTAATTGGACATATTCATGGTTCGTGCGGCCAACTGTCAAGTGCGCGGCCGGGTTCTGCTTCCGTTCTTTTTTTGCTCCACGAGAGCAGGCGGGGCGGTAGACATGCGCACCACCAGCTCAGGTTCGGTTTTATGGAGCCGGACGCTCCGCTCCTTCGACGAGACACTGCGAATGGCCTGCAGGATGCGCTCGCCCGCCTCAAGGCCCATCTTCCGGAGAGGCTGACGGATGGTGGAGATGGCCGGCGTTGCGAGCTCGGCGGGAAGGACATCGTCGAAGCCCATCACCGAACAGTCCTCGGGAACGCGGCGTCCTGCTTCAGTAAGTCCACGGACCACCCCGAGGGCCGTGAGGTCGTCGAAGGCCAGCACGGCGGTGAACGGGCAATTCGAGGCGAGCATCTGCCGCGAGAAGCGAAGGCCACCCTCGAAGCTTGAGGATGCGTCGGACAGACCGGGCAGTTGAAAGACGAGCCGATCGTCGAGAGACATCCCGCTTTGTATAGCGAACCGGCGGATGCCGGCCCAGCGATGTTCGCTGTCGTACATTTCCTGCGGACCACGAATGACAGCGATGTGGCGATGGCCCAAATCCCACAGGTGCTTCATGGCCATAGTGCCACCGGCCTCGTTATCGACGAGGATAGACGCGATGCCATGTGCGGTCAGATCGCGGCCAACAATAAGGATAGGCACGTTGTTCTTGCGGATGTCGCCGAGCAGGTTCGTTTCCTCAAAGACCCAACTGGCAACGACGATCAGGCCCTCGGCACGGCGCTCGAGAATCATCTGCAGATAGAGATCGAACTGTTGACGCCGCGTCTGTGCGTCCATGACCAGTGGCAGGTACCCGGCCTGGTGGATGCCCTCCTGGATTCCGCGCATGACTGGAAGGCAGAATGGATCGGAGAGGTCGAAAGCGAGGATGCCCACCGTCTGGGTGCTGCGGCGGCGGAGGCTGCGGGCATAAGCGTCGGGATGATAGCCGAGTTGGCGCGCGATTTCGCGGATGTGCGAGCGCGTCGTTGCGGCGACGCTCTGCGACAGAGGCGCCTCGCTCAGCACGATCGATACCGTGGAGACCGAGAATCCGCTGGCCTTGGCGATATCGAGCAACGTTACATGGCCTGACTTGCGCTGGCTCAACGTGACTCCGTGCGGCGGCGTCGGTCGCCTGGTCTTATTGCGACAATCAACATAGTCGTTTCACTCTTGACATCCACATAGCCCGGACCTATAGTCGGTCATCTGTCGTTTCAAACGTTTGAATCAATATAATTCAGGAGCCCTGAGATGAGAGCCGCAAAATTCCGCGCAGCATCTTTTGTGGGGAGTTTCCTCTGTACCGCGCTTCTTTTCGCCTTTTCCCAATTCCTTGCAGCACAGGCCGGGCGGGGTGGCATCAGCGGCCTGGTCGCCGACCCCGGCGGAGCTGTTATTCCGGGAGCCAGTGTGACGGCGAAAAATGTAGCGACTGGAGAAAAGGTCTCCACGGTGACGACGGCGGCCGGCTTGTACTCGTTCATCTCGCTTGCCCCGGGTACCTATGAGATTAGCGCTACCGAGAAGGGCTTCCAGACCACAGTCCAGCAGGGTGTCGCGGTGACGGTGGACCAGGTGACGACCGCGAACCTCTCGCTGCAGGTCGGCTCGGTTAGCCAGGTTGTGACGGTGACGGGCACGACGGAACTGGTGGACACCAGCAACTCCACGGTAGGGCAGTTGATCAGCTCGGCCACGATTGACCGCGTTCCGCTGCTCACCCGCAACGTATACGACCTGATCCAGCTCAGCGCCGGTGTAACGCCGGCTAACGGAGCCCCAAATTCCTCCAGTTCCTATGCGATCGAGAATATCTCCTCGGGGCGCCCGGGTGTTGATGTCTCCTCCTATTCGGTGAATGGGGCTATCGAGGGATCGGTCTATTACATGGTCGACGGCAGCCCCATCGGAATTGCGGAGAACAATGCCGCCGCAATTATTCCCGCCATGGATCTGCCGGAAGATGACGTGGACGAGGTACGGGTGGAGACGCAGAACACCCCAGCGTCATATCAGAGCGGGGCCGCGGGCGTGATCAGCGTGGCCACAAAATCCGGCGGGGAAAAATTTCACGGCGACGTGTTTGGCGTTTTCCGGCCCGACATTCTGGCCGCCAACGAGTACTTCAACAAGCAGTATGACCTCCAGAGCGGGTTGCCCAATACATCGCCTTCGTTCCATCGCTATCAGGAAGGTGGGTCGATCGGCGGGCCGATCCTTCGCAGCCGGAAAGTCTTTTTCTTTGGTGACTACGAGGCGACGCAGCAGCAGCAATACGACGGCTCAAACCGGTTTGTGGTGCCCACCACGGCAGAGCGGACGGGTGATTTCTCAGCGGATCCTTTCACCATCTACGATCCGACGCAGCCCGATATCGCGAGCGGGCCGCAGGCGGGGACGCGCCAGGCATTTACGAATAATCAGATTTCCAGTCCGAGCCCGATCGCTGAGAAGTTTCTCTCCGAAATGCCAAAGTGCAATCTAAGCAATACCGGTGTGCCATGCGATCAGCAGTCCGACGACCTGACTCCCAACTTCTTTCTGCCCGGCCTTGACCCGACCACCGCGCAAAAGTTCGACGTGCGCATCGACTGGGCGAAGAGCGAGGCGCAGCGAATCTTCGGGCGCTTCTCCTTCGACCGGCTGTTTACGTCCACGTTCAACTCGTTCGGCAATATGTGGGATTTGAATTACGCCCAGAACGTCACCAACGGCCGCAACATCCTGTTGGCGGACGATTTGACGATCAATCCGACGACGGTTTTGCAGCTACGCTACTCGTTCACGCGGCACTTTGAAAATCAGGGCGGCGATCCGGCGCAGGTGGGGGCTGACATCACGACGCTTGGATTTCCGGCATCCCTTGCTTCGCAGGAAGTCTACAAGCTACTGCCTTTCGTCATCTTCAACGACAACGGCAGTGGAGTGGGCGGCACAGCGGATTACAACACCTTTATTTATGCCAGCGAAAACAGCGATGCCAGTGTCAGCCTGACCAAAATTTGGGGCAAGCACGAGGTATCGACCGGCTTCGAATACATGAAGCGCTTTCTCAACGTGGGTCAGCCGCCAGCGCCGTCCGGGTCCTATGCCTTCGATATCTCAGCAACGGACCAGACGACCAACTCAGCAGTGGGGGGAAGCGATTTTGCATCGTTCCTGGTGGGCATGGGCACAGCGCCAGGTACCGAGTCAAACAGCTATCCCAATTTCTCGAAGGATCTTTTCGAAGCCGAAGCCAGTCCCTACTATGCCACCTTTGTAGAAGATACCTGGCGCCCCACCAAAACAGTCACCTTAACAGCGGGGCTGCGCTGGGATATTTTTGGTGGCCGTACCGAGCGGCACAACCGGCTCGAGTATTTCAATCCAACGATAACTAACACGTTCGACGGCGTCCCCTACACCGGCGCTGAGGTTTATGTGAACAGCGGCAATCGTTCGCCGTTTGAGACTAACCTGACCAACTTTGGTCCCCGGCTTGGATTCGCATGGCAGCCAACGAAAGGCCTCGTGCTGAATGGCGGCGGGGGTATTTACTACGGTCCCAGTGCGCAGATGGTGGGCAGCGCATCGCTCGACAGCGACGGGTTCACCTCCGACACCACGTGGAATGCGACCTCCTGGAACCAGGACCCGAACACCATTGCGTACGATTGTGCGAACGAGGGCGTTTGCGGCGGAGAAGGAAACACGGTGATCCTCAACCCCCTCAACAATCCTTTTCCCCAGGGGGTTGTGCAGACGATCAGCAAACCGACCGGCCTTGCTAATAATCTGGGAATTTCCCTGAATACCATGCTGCATTCGCAGCGGACGCCGACGACCTATAACTTCAACTTTGGTCTGGAGTATGAATTCCCGCACCAGGTGGTTCTCAGCGCCGCCTATGTGGGCAGTCGCGGTCTGTTTCCTGCCGCTTACCTCAGCCGATCTGAACCAGCTCGATCTGGCTACCATCGGTAAGTACCAGTCTGATCTGCTGAACAATTCCGTGCCCAACCAATGGGCGCCGATCCAGGATCCGACCAATGCCAACTATGGCTCGTCGACGGTGCCGCTGTGGGTTGCCGTGCAGGAATTCCCGCAGTTCGGCAACGGCAGTTATGGTGCAGGAAACGGTGTCAACGTGCATGGGTACCCCGGCGGAGACTCGGAATACGATTCTCTGCAGACGAAACTACAGAAGCGGTTGACCGGTCACTTCACCACTCTCAGCAGTTTCACCTGGGCCAAGCTCATCACCGACGACGGCAATCCGCCGCTGGGCTTTGTGGGCTCTCACTTAGGCGCGCCCCAGGACTGGAAGGATATGCAGTTTGAGCATTCCGTGAGCCCCCAGGATGTGAAGTATCAGTTCACGGGCTCGGCTTCGTACGATCTGCCCTTTGGCAAGGATCGTGCGGTTCAACTGAGTGGGGTGACGAACGCGATCCTCGGCGGCTGGACCGGCAACGGTATATTCTACTGGAGCTCCGGAATTCCCATCGCGTCGCCGCTGGTGGGCGCGGGAACTTCCTATTTCAACCAGCGGCCCGACCTGACCTGCGATCCTTCGAAGGGCGCGCCGCATACCGTGGCGACATGGTTCAATCCCGACTGTTTTGCGATTCCGGCTTCGCCGTTCGTGGCCGGCACCGCGCCCGCATATCTCGATCACGTGCGGACGATGGGAGCCAAGGATCTGGATCTCACTGTGTTCAAGGCGTTCTCGTTTGGGGAAGTAAGGCAATTGCGCTTCGATGCCTCATCGTATAACGTGGCCAACCATGCGCAGTTCGGGATGCCGAATGTGCCGAGCACTACGGAGGTTCTGACTCAGCCTGCCGCAACGGCACTCTTCGGTCAGGTCACCTCAACCGTGAATTCTCCGCGCCAGTTCCAGTTCGGAGCAAAGTTCACGTTCTGAGGGCGCAGACATCCCGAACGGAAAAGGCCGCTCTTTTCGAGTGGCCTTTTTCCATTTCGGAGGGTTGGCTGTGCGAAGACGTCAGGAGAGAATCGTGTGTGCGCCGGGAGGAAGGTCGCGTGTGCCGAGGTGAGCGAGGCTGGGAGACGCATGGTGAGTGGGCCGCGAGGCGGAAGCGGGAGCGCTCATCACTTCCTTCCAGGCGGTCTGGAATTTATCCATCTCGCTGCGAGTGCCGACGGTGATGCGGACATAGGTCGGCCATACGGGCCAGACGCGCCCGATATAGACATTTTTGGCCGCCATTGCGGCGATGACGTCCTTGCCTGGTCGCCCGGTATCGACCATGAAGCAGTTCGTCTGCGAAGGGATGAACTTATAGTTGTTGGCGGCGAGCCAAGAGAAGGTGTCGGTGCGAATGTCGGTGTTGATCTTGCGGCGCTCGGGTACCAGCTCCGGCACCTGAAGGCTGCTGGTGGCGGCAGCGACGGCGAGGATGGGCATGGAGTTCATGCCGTAGGTTTGGATTTTAGCCAGCAGGTCGGGGCGGCCGATGGCTAAGCCGCAGCGCAGGCCGGCCATGCCGTAGATCTTCGAGAAGGTGCGCAGGACGATGAGGTCCTTGTCGGCCTTCACCAGATCGAGCGACGGCGTGGCGTCGGAGAAGTGAATGTAGGCTTCGTCGACGAGCAGGATGGAACCTTTCGGCTTGTTGGCCAGTGCGTACTCGATGGACTCGCGGCTGGTGATGGTGCCGGTGGGATTGTTGGGATTGCAAATGTAGAGCACGCCCGCATTGGGATCGGCGGCCACCATGGCGACTGCATCGTGCGAATAATCTTTGGCAAGCGGAACCTTGACGATCTTCGCGCCGCTGTAATGGGCGGCGTACATGGGCGCCTCGTAGCTGGGGTCGGCGATGACGAGGCTGCGGTCTTTCGAGGTGAATGCGAGAACGGTGTAATGCAGGGGCTCGCTGGAGCCGGCATAGGGCAGGATGTACTCGGACTTGAGGCCTTCGATGGCGGCGAAGGCGTCGACCAGCTTCTGGGTCATCTCGAAGTCGTAGCGGCCGCCTTCGGGCAGCAGGCTGCTCATAACGGCGCAGGCACCGCTGCAAGGGCCGAGTGGATTCTCGTTCGCGTCAATGCGGACGGCGCCAGGCGGAATATCGCGCGCAATCCGGCGGCGCTGGGCGAAGGCCAGGTGCGGTTCGGTGAGGATGGGCACAGCAGCCGCGGCGGCCGTTGCTGCGGCCATGCCGAAGAAACTACGACGGGAGAGATGCGTGTTCATCTGCGCCTCCTGAAGAGATGGTGTCTATTTCCCGAACAGAATGCTTGCCAGGTTGCGATGACTGCTGACGGCGGTGACTTCGATTTCAACCAGAGCCCCGGGGAGCGCGAGCGCGGCCACCTGCATGGCGCTGCGCGCCGGCTTATTGGGTTGATCCTTTGTACCAAAATACTGCGAGTATGCCTTCATAAATCCGGCGAAATCCATTTTTCCGCCCTGGGCTGGGTCGCCAGCCAGGTACACGTGCATCAGGATGACGTCGCCGAGGGAAAGATGCTGTTCGGCAAGCGCCGCCTTGATGGCGTCGAGGGTATGGATCGTCTGGGTCTGGGTATCGCCCGGCGTGCTTTTGGCGACCGAGGAGTCAAGCATGCCGCTCAGGTAGAGCGTGTCGCCGACCCACACGCCTTCAGAGATGGGGAACGGGGAGTTGTTGGGCAGGGGAACGCGGGTGACGGCGCTTTGGGCTGTGGCTAGAACGCAGGAGCCGAGGAGCAGCGCGGCCAGGGTCGCGATGGTAATGCGCTTATGCAGCAAGGTTGCCTCCGTTCTGAATGCGCGCGCCGAGCTGGTTGATGACCCGGTAGGCGGAGAGCGCCGCGCCCTCCTGCCAGCCGACCAGGTGGCTGGTGTGGTCGCCGGCGAAGTAGACGCGGCGGTCGGGGCCGAGAAGAACATCGAGGGAGACAGAGCCGGCATGGCCGAAGCCGCTGATCCAGGAGCCCAGGTTGTACGGGATGTGGCCCCAGGAAATGTAGACCGGCTTGGAAAGATCCTTGCCGTGGCCAGGGTGAAGCAGTTCGACGGCCTGGCGTGAGGCAGCGAGTTTGGCTTCGACGCTGGGCAGTTTGCCGAAGGCGGTGCCGTTCTCGATGGAGTAGCCGCTGACGACGACTCCGCGCTCAGAGAACATGCGCGCACTTGGATACCAGACCACGTTGACGGTCTGCTGCAGGTAAGAGAGGCCGCCGTAGATTCCGTTTTCGGTCTCCCAGAAGCGCGGGGCTTCCCAGGCGACCTTATAGGCGGAGTCGTAGCTGGTGGAATCGATTGCCTGGCGGACGGCGGGGCTGAAGTCCGCGTCGAGATTGCGCACGATGGTGAGGGGCATGGCGCAGATGCAGTAGTCGGCCTTGACGGTCTCGTCTTTGCCGCTGGCGCGGTCGTGATAGACGACGGTGACGCCCGACGACGCGGACTGCCGGATGCTGCGAACGTCGGCGCCGTGGCGGACCACCCCACCCAGCTTCTTCTCGAATGCGGCGGGAATGCGGTCCATGCCGCCGATGGGCTGGAACATGGTGGGCTGCCAGTCGATGACTTCTTCGGCCAGCATGCCCTGCCAAAGGTCGGCGTCGAGCAGCGCGTGCATGGGTAGGGGATCGACGGCCTCAGGCATTGCCTTGCCTGCGCCGGGAGGAACTTTGAAGCCAGAGCGCTCCGTGCCCTTGAAAAGCAGGTCGGGCTGAAGATCGCCGTATTGTTTTAGAAAGGCGATCATGCGCTCGCGGTCTTCGGCGGTGATTTCCTCGTCGAGCGCGCCTTTCTTGATGCACTTGGCGAGGAGTTCGGAAACGTGGCCGCGGGTATCGTTGACGGCGCGGCGTTCGGTGACAGGCGCGCCGCCGTTGAGCTTGTCGCTCTGCATCAGAGCGCCGCGCGAGGAGTTGACTTCGACTTCGAGGGGCACGCCCAGCTCATGGCAGTAGCCGAGCATGGTGCGATGGATGGCAGGGAGGCGGGCCGGACCGGCGTTGAAGTAATTTCCCTGGTCGAAGCTGCAGGACTGGCGAACGCCGGTGGTGAACTCGACTGAATCGCCGCCGCGGAGGGTCCAGTTGCGGCCGCCACAGCGCGCGCGGGCTTCGAGCAGGGTACATCGATAGCCGGCTTTGCCCAGTTCGTATGCTGCGACGAGTCCGGCGATGCCGGCGCCGAGAATCACGACGCTGGAGCCTTTGCCATCGACCAGACGAAGCTGATTCGCTTCGGCTTCGGCTTCAGGGATGGCGAGCAGCCCGAGGGACTGCATCATGACGAATGCGGCGCTGTAGCCACCTGCGTGGCCCACACGCATGAGGAACTGACGTCTGGTAAGACCCATAGCTTTTCGTTGTCCTGCTGATTTTCCGGGGATTGGTCCCCATTATGACAGAGAAGTTAGTGAGCCTCGAAAAAAGGGCCCGTGGCCGGAGACGGAACCACGGGCTTCAGGGAGGCTAAAACAAAATTTTCAGAGCCAGCTGCGTGTTGTAGGGTTCGCCGGCTCCAATGCCGGGCGCGCCGTAGTTGGCTCCGACGGTGGTGCCGATGGCGCACGAGCTCGAGTCGGTGCAGTAGCCGTCGCCAGGCGCCGCGAGATTGAGATGGTTGAAGAGGTTGAACATCTCCACGCGGAACTGCGCGGTGACCCGCTCCGTGATGTGGGTGTTCTTGAAGACGGATAGGTCGACGTCTTCAAATCCGGGGCCATGCAGCACATTGCGCGGCGTGTTGCCGAAGTGCCGGTGGCCGAGGCTGATGTGAAGGCGTTGGGGTTGAGCCAGTTCACCGAATAGCCGGTGGACGCATCGCCCATGACCGAATGGGAAACGCCGGCATAGGGGTTGACGCCGGGGCTGAAGTTGGCGCGCTCGGCATATTCGCCGTCTGCCGCTTTGCCGACGGAGTTGCGTTTGAACCGAGGAATAGACGGTAAAGGGCTGGCCGCCGTGGAAGTTCCAGAGGCTGTTGAGCTGCCAGCCATTTGTGAGCCACTTCATGGAGTTCGCGCCAGGGACGTCGTAAGTGAAGTAGCCGAGAAGGTGTTGCGCACGTCGAAGTCGCTGTTGCCGTATTCGCAGCGGAAGCAATAGCTGTTCTGCGGATTGTAGAGGTAGATTTCGCTGGCTTCGTCGAGCGAGTGGCCCCAGGTGTAAGAGCCCTGGGAGGTGAGGTGATGCCAGGCGGCAAGGCGAATGAGAGCCTGCAGAGAGTTGTAGTTGGAAATCGCTTCGGACTGGAGCTGATTGATCACGCCGTAGTTGGGATACTGAGCGCCATAAGGCCGAGTGGAGTTGGCGCCGACCGCTGCCCAGCGCTGCTTGGTTGATGTCCACCAGGTCGCGGAGGTGGTGGCCTTCGCTGCCCACGTAGCCGAGCTGAGCGATGGCGCCCGCGCCGAGGCTGCGCTGCACGTTCAGGTTGTAGTTCTCAATGTAGCCAGGACGCAGATGCTGGCTGATGGAGAACAGGTTGACGGGTGACGGGCAGGCGTCCGCTGGGTTGGTGTCGTTGGGATTGACGATGCAGGGATTGGTGGGGCTGCTGAGGTTGGCGAAGATCGGTCCGCCGAGGGGACCCGGTGGGAATGGTGGCCGCGGTGCGGGCCGGTCTCGATCACCGGAGTGGCGCCGGCTGGATTATCCTGCACGCCGAAAGGGCCGCCGTTGGAGGAGAAGCGCGAGTTCAGCATGTTGACGACGTTGGGGCTGTCGAATCCGAGGCCGAAGCCGCCGCGGATCACGGTCTTGCCGTCCTGCGTCGGCTGCCACGAAAAGCCGGCGCGCGGGCTGTAGCCGCCATACCACTGCGGATAAAGGGTGGGAATGGTCTCTCCGGCGATAGCGATGCCGTTGGTGGCGCCGGGCAGGAAGGTGCTCAGATCCTTCGTGCCATTGTGCATGGGTCCGATGTACTCGTAGCGGAGCCCGTAGTTCAGATTGAAGCGGGGCGAAAGCTGCCAGGCATCCTGCGCGAAGAGCGCCCAGGAGTTGAGGAAGATCTGGCGCTTGGGATCGCCCTGGACGATGTTGGTAATGCCAGGATCGAAGCAACCGGCGAGGAAGTCGGCCAGCTGGTAGAAAGTGAGGATCCTGGGGCCGTAGGTGCTGGCGATGGAAGTTGCCGTGCCGGGGGAGGGAGTGGTGGTGGCCAGGGCGTCACAGGCGGTTCCGGTTGCGCCGGACCACGGACCCTGAGTGCCGTCAAAAACGAAAGTGCCGCGCTCGCCGCTCTGGTAGAAGTCGTCGACCTGGGCCTGGCGGAATTCGCCGCCGAAGCGGAATTCATGTTTGCCCACGGTCCAGGAGAGGGCTTCATCGAGGTGACCGGTGATGTCGTTACGGCCCGATTCCACCGTCGCACCGACGAAGTCGAATCCGCTGGAGGCTGCGCCCAGTCCGCTCGAGGCCGACGGCTCGGCAATCTGGATGCGGGGCGAGCCGGCCAGCGCCGGATTGGTGACGCCGGTGTTCAGTCCCAGCCCGATCGGGTTGTAGCTGTTATCCGCGTCGGAGAAGGCCTGGTTGAAGTAGTTGACGCCGGCGAAGACCTGGTTGGTGAGGTGCGGAGAGAAAACCGAGTTCCACGTGAGCGAGTAATTCTGCGTGTGCATCGGCGCTACTTCGAAGTAAGGCGCGAGCAGAGAAACGGTGGGGGCGATCTGGGGTCCCTGTCCGACGTACCACTTGGCGGAAATTTTGTTGTTAGCGTTTAGGTTGTAATCGAGCTTGGCGAGGCCGTTGTGGCTCCTTCCGGTTTCATCCGCTGGGCTGAAGTAGTTGCTCGGCACCGCCGGTCCGGTGAGCGACGCGGCCGGCCATAGTCCTGCATAGCTGCCCGAACCGTTCAGGATGTTATAGGCCGCCTGATTCTCAGGAATGCCCCATGCATTGAGGATGTTCAGAGTGTCAGTTTGATACGCAGCTGAAGGTTCGGTGGAGGGCTGGCCAACCCCGATGACGAACTTCTGTTCTTCGTAGGTGAGGAAGAAGAAAAACTTGTCGCGCCAGATGGGACCGCCGACCGACCCGCCGAACTGCTGGTTGCGCAGCTCCGGTTTGGTCGAGTCCAGTGGCGATTGCGCGGCGAGAGCCTCGTTGCGGTTGAAGTAGTAGGCAGTGCCATGGAACTGATTGGTTCCGGATTTGATAACAAGGTTGACGGTCGCGCCGGGGCTGCGGCCAGTTTCCGGACTGGCTTCGGTTAGCGTCGAGAACTGCTCGATGGCGTCGATGGGCAGGGTGTCGCCGGCGATTCCGGAGACGCCGCCCTGATTGGTGGCGGGGATGTTCCACCAGACGTCGAGGTTGTCGGCGCCTTCAATCTGCCAGTTCACCATGTCGGGGCGCGTGCCATTGACCGAGCCATAGCCGCCACCGGAGTAACCAGCGTAGCCGGGGATGACGGCGATCATCTGCGTGAAGTCGCGGCCGTTCATGGGAACATCCTGCACGGTCTCGCTGGGGATGTCCGTGGTCTGCACGGTCGAGGTGGTATCAAGCGCGAGCGCGTTGGCGGAAACCTCGACAGTCTGAGCGGTGGCGGTGATGCTGAGCTTTACGGCCAGCGTGTAGGTGGTGCCGGCCGAGACGGGAACGCCTTGCACCTTCTCGGTCTTGAATCCTCCCGCGGTCACCGTAACGGTGTACGTGCCGATCGGCATGCCCTGAAATTCGTATTCGCCTCCGCTGGAGGTGACGGCCTTCCAGGAGACGCCGGTTCCAGCGCTGACAGCCTCGACGGCTGCGCCCGGGACGACGGCGCCGGAGGGATCGGTGACCGTTCCGTTGATGCCTCCACGGAAATTTTGTGCGTGCAGCCAGGCACCTGCGAAAACCAGAAGGAGAGAGACGGCGACAATTCGCAATGCTGAAAATCTCATAGACGACCTCCAGTAGATGTGGGCCCGCCACGGGTGCACCCGCGGTGTGGTCATGCCAGGACGCGCAGAAACACGACTGCGTCGACGTGGTGATCAGTTATTCGCTACCAGGAGAATCTTCAACAAGGAAGGCCGTCGCGGTGGAGGTGCCCTTCAGACGAGGGAAGGCACTTTCAGGTTCCACAAGGCGCGACGTTTGCAACAACGGTTCTACATTCTTGACACAGCTCACGAAAAAATTCAAGCGCCGTTCGCGAGAGTGGAACAAGGGCAAGGTGGAAATCCGGTGCGGGGGCCGCGCTTCTCGTCACAACAAGTGTCCTGAATTGAGGCGGAAGCGCGCGCAGAGCGGCCGCAATTGCGTTACCGAAGAAAGAAGTTGTGCCCACCGTCACATACAGTCGTCCGCGGCGGAGAAGAGTATTAAATCCCGGAAAGGAGGGTTATATGTCGAATCGAATCCACGTTGCATTCGTTGCAGCGGTGCTCGCCACCGCGGCCTTCGCAATAGCCCAGACAGGACCAGTCATCAAACAGGTGCCGGTGAGTCCCACATCGCCCGCATCCGGGAAACAGATGTACAACACGTATTGTGCTGTGTGCCATGGTGTGGATGGCAGAGGCGCGGGGCCTGCAGCAGCGGCTCTGAAGGATCAGCCAACCAATCTGGTGCAGTTGGCCAGAGAGAACGGGGGCAAGTTCCCCGACGCGCACGTTTATTCCGTTCTGATGTTCGGAATGGAGACTGCGGCGCACGGCTCGAAAGACATGCCGGTTTGGGGCCCTGCACTGCGTTCGCTCGATCACGGAAGCCCGTCACCGGACATGCAGGAGCATCAGCGGGTGGCCAATCTGACCAATTATCTGAAGTCGATGCAGCAGTAACGCTCGCGAGTTCAGCGCAGTCCTCCTCCCAAACAGAAACTCCCTGCCGCGCGTGACGCAGCAGGGAGTTTCTACGTAAAGGGACTACAAAAACCAAGCGCGAAGCGCGCGCGCCTGGACGGCCAGTCCTACTTCACCTTCATCAGGATGATGACGAAGGTAAAAAGCGCCAGCGACTCCATGAACGCGAGGCCGAAAATCAGGAAGAGCTGGATGGCAGCGCGGGCTCCTGGGTTGCGGGCTACGGCTTCGGCGGCCGATCCGGCGGCGCGCCCCTGACCGAGACCGCACAGCCCCGATGCAATGGCCATGCCGATACCGGCGCCGATGGGAACCCAACTGGCAGGGGCAGCGGCGCCACCCGTGCTTTGCGCGAACGCGGGCGAAGCCATAAACAGCGCAGCCAGCGTCATGAAGAGATATTGCAGTTTCCGCATACTTTCTCCGGCTTCCGTAAGATTGCCGCCAGTGGGTGGTTGGGGCTCACCGTGCTGGCCCCCTCACGCTGAACGGCTTTTCGCGGCTGGAGTGGAAGCGGTGCTCCAGCAGAAACTCTGTTAGTACTCCTCAACGTGCTCGGTTGCCAGCCCCAGATAAATCATGGCCAGCAGCATGAAAATGTAAGCCTGAATAATCGCGACAAACAGGTGCAGCCCCAGACCGGCGATGGGCAGCGCCAGAGGAATCATCGAGAAAAAGATGATGGTGATCATGTCGCTGGCCAGCATGTTGGCGAAAAGGCGAACCGTGAGCGAAAGAATGCGAGCGAGGTGCGAGATGATCTCCAGCGGGAACATCAGCGGCGCGATCCACCACACCGGCCCCATAAAGTGCTTTACGTAGCCGATCAGTCCCTGGACCCGCAAGCCGTTCAGGTTGTAATAGACGAAAGTGAACAGCGCCAGGCCCAGCGGAACCACCGGGTTCGAGGTGGGAGTATCGATCCCGGGCAAGAGCCCGAAGCAGTTGCAGCACAGGATGAAGACCAGCAGGCAGGTGACAACGGGCAGGAATCGTTCATATCCGTGTCCCATCACCTGCGCAGCCTGGCCATCAACGAATTCGTGAACCATCTCCGCCAGATGCTGCGGGTGGCCGGGCATCTCCACGCTGAGCCGCAAACGCACGACGATGAAGAAGAACACCAGCACGGCGAAGATGATCAGCTCCAGCGTGAGCGTGTTGTTGATGGGGTGAGCGGGATGGGCCGGATGAATGCCGAGCATCGCGAGCAGCGCATCGACGGGGCCGGCAAACCAGTGATTCAGCAGTCGGGTAAGAAAATTAATCCAGGCAAGCATGGGTCTGTTCAGGGATGCAGCAGCCGAATGGCTTCGATGGAAAGGGCAACGACGGCTAATCCGATGCCCGCTACCAATGCGTAAACACTACCGTTCAAACACTTTAGACTAACATAGAGAACCGCCGCGACAACCAGCAGACGGAGAAAAAACATCACTAAAGTGCGACCCATGGGGCTGGGCGCCGGTTGATTGTCGAGCGTGGAGGAAACTGCCCGCGCCAGGCTCCGCCACTCGCGGATTCCCGTGTACGAAATGAAGGCTCCGGCGAGCTCCAGAAGGCCGGATTGCCAGCCCATCGCGAAGGTGAAGACAAGAAAGAGCACCAGCCCCAGAGCGATGACGGTGCGGAGCGATCGTCGAAGGGCTTCCTGCAAAGCCTCGTCGGTCAGAGAACCCGCGCTGTTCGAGGCAGGGCTGCTTTCAGGACTCATGTGCCCCGGTCTTCCTTCTCGATTTTGTTCGAGAAGCTGACGGCCAGGCGCAGAACCTCAACGAAGCCCGCGACAAAGCCCAAAATGATCCCGACGATGTAAATCCAGTGCTGATGGAGCCACTTGTCAAGCGCTGCCCCGCCCAGCCATCCCACGGCCACGGCCGCCGGCATGATGAAGGCGATTTCCAGTATCCGTTCGGCGCTCGCGATGCCGCTGGTAAGGGAGGAGCGCTTCGGTGGTTGCGGGTTCGGCGAATCTGGCGGCATGCGGCTCTCGTTTCCCGCCTTGTTATACACCAGCAGAGCAGCGGGGCCGCGTGGAGTGGCAAAGTTGCAGAGGGAACGAAAGTTATACTCGAACGAGAACATGAACCACGATCGGTTTGAGAGCGAGTTTGAGCGTAGCCTGTATGCGCTCCGCCAGGAAAAACTGAAGCAGATTGCCGCGCTTGGCCAGAGCGCGTATCCGAATACCTTTGCGCCGCCCGCCGATCATCCGCTGGTGACAACAAGCGGGATTCGCGCCCAGTACGACTCGTGGACCGCCGAGCAGTTTGAGGCGACGCGCGTTCCCGTCGCGGTTGCGGGGCGGCTTATGGCCATCCGGCAGCAGGGCAAGGCTGGTTTCGCCACGCTGCAGCAGGAAGGCGTTCGGGTGCAGATTTACGTGCGCAAGGACGCGGTCGGCGATGAGGCCTTCGAGCTCTACAAACTGCTCGACCTCGGCGACCACATCGGCGTGACCGGGTATCTGTTCCGGACGCGCACCAACGAACTGACCATCCACGTCGAGACCATCACCTTCCTGGCGAAGGCGTTGCTGGCGCTGCCGGAGAAATATCACGGCTTGTCGGACATCGAGTTGCGCTACCGCCAGCGGTACGTCGACCTGTTCATGAATGGAGTCCTCAACGAGGCGCAGGCCGAGGGTGCGACGGAAGCCCAAAAATCCGAGGAAATCCACGTCCGCGATGTTTTTGTGAAGCGAGCGCAGGTGCTGCGGGCGATCCGGAAATTTTTCGATGGGCGCGGCTACATCGAAGTCGAAACGCCGATGATGCAGCCGATTGCCGGCGGGGCCATGGCGCGGCCGTTCGTCACCCACCACAACACGCTGGACATGGACCTGTTCCTGCGCATCGCGCCGGAGCTGTATCTGAAGCGCCTGGTCGTGGGCGGATTCGATCGCGTCTACGAGATCAACCGCAACTTCCGCAACGAGGGCATCTCGACCCAGCACAATCCCGAGTTCACGATGCTGGAGTTTTACCAGGCGTACGCGAACTACAAGGACCTGATCAGCTGACCCAGGAACTGATCAAAGAACGTCGCGCGGGAAGTGAACGGGACGACGATCACCCATTTCAACGGGGTGGGGATCGACCTTGGCAAGTGGGAAACGCTGACCATGCGGGAGGCGATAATTAAATGGTGGCCGGAAAGCGCGACGCCGCGTCCTACAATGGAGATTCTCTCGTCCGAAGGGATTTTCAGAGATTTCGTTTCTCGGTTTCACGAAGGGCCCACGTTCCAAGGCCCGGAAATAACAAGTAAGGCGATCATTCGTCTGGCGACGCTAGGGCACCGAGAGAAGCCAGTCGGAAGAACGATTGCAAATATCTTCGAGGTCGTTGCGGAACCTTACCTGATCCAGCCCACGATCATCTACGAATACCCCCTAGCCGTCTCACCACTGTCCAAGCAAAAGCCCGACGAGTCCGATTGGGTCGAGCGCTTCGAGTTCTACATTGGCGGATTCGAGCTCGGCAACGGCTTTTCCGAGCTCAACGATCCCGACGAGCAGTTCCGTCGCTTCGAAGATCAGCTCAAACAGCACGAGCGGGGCGACGAGGAAGCCCACCAAATGGACCTCGACTACGTGCGCGCGCTCGCCTACGGCCTGCCTCCCACAGCAGGCGAGGGCATTGGCATCGACCGGTTAACCATGATCCTCACCGGCGCCAGGTCGATCCGCGACGTGATTCTGTTCCCGCTGCTCAAGCCGCAGAGCACCGAACAGAACCCTGAAGAAAAGTGACCCGCAGAAAAGCGACCGGGCCTACTGCTTAACCGGGATGTAACGGCTCTGGATGAAGCCCGCGACCTGGCCAAAATGGTGGTCGAAATCATCCTTGTGAAGCACGGCGTACCACACGGCCGAGCCCACTTTCGCGTCTGTGTCCTTCCACTTGGGGTCGATGAACCATTTCATGTAAGGAACGGTGGGGTCGTACTGGCCGCCGTCGCCGACGCGCAGGTCGTTGCCCACGGCAAGGCCACTGTCGGTGACGAGGTGATGATCGTCGGTGAAGAGCCAGGTGATCGCCCTGGTCTGTTCGTCCCAGGCGATGGTGTAGCGAACGCCGCCGATTGCAACTTCAGCGCAGGGATCGGTGTGGTCGCTGCTGGTGTGGCAGAATTTCGGCTTCTCGCCCGTCGCAAGCGTGGGCGGGAGAGTCGAACCGAGCTGGGGCAGGCTGTTGAGCTGAGCGTGCACCGGCAGGGCAGGCAGAAACAGCAGAGTTGTGGCTGAAGCGAGGAGCGTGGGGAGCAGGGATCGTTGCATGGGATTCCAGCCTCCGTGGGAAATTTTGTCACGATTGTAGGCAGATTTCGGGGCTGGAAGAGCGCCTTTGCGGGGGGACGTAAAGATTTATTTGCGGGATAAATCTCGGAAGGACGGGGTGGACGCCGGCGTCGTTGCCTGCGCGAAAACGATACCGGAACGCGAAGGTTGCCGGCGCGGTTGTTATCCCGCCATACGATTGCGGGTCGAATGCTGGGAACCGACAGGCCTGTGCTCGGACGAAACCGTCTCCGATTCGCTGGTGCCTTCGAACATCCTGCCGATGTCGGTTTGCGAAAGAGACTTCTTCAGGTTATCCGCCCACGTGTCCCACATGGGCACGACCTTTTCATTCCCCTCCTGGGCCGCGTCTGCCGGCGAATCTGTCAGGAGACCCGAGCCGTGCAGGGGTGCAGGAGGCTCGTCTGATGAAGGAAGATCGGCGACGCGATCGGCGAGAAAGTCGGAGAAGGCTGCCGACAACGGAGCGGCTTCCTGAGCCTCGATGAATCGCGTCTCTTCGCCGGCTCCGTTGGCTGAGCCGTTGTGCTGTTCGGCGGAAACAGCAGGGCCAGAGGGATCGGACAAAATTTCTTCGCCAGCTCCATTGGTTGAGCTGTGGTGCTCTTCGCCGAAAGCAGGTGCAGGATCGGGCGAAACAGGAGACTCCTCAGTCAAAACCGGTGCATGATGTTGAGCGCTCTCCGACGGGGCCTGATCGCTCTGCGAATGAGGATCGCTCTCTGGCGGCTGGTGCGGTCCAGGATCATAGCTGAAAGACGCGCGACGGCCTGGGTTCTCATGATGTTCCTCAGGAGCAGGTTCCCAGGAGAAAGAAGCACGCTGGGGTGCGGCGTCGTGAGGGATGAGTCTGGCGTATTCGCCCTCGTGTTCGCGCGCGGCAGCCGGTGCGTCGGGGGTGATGAACCGCGTGCCGTGCAGGGCGGGCGCTTCCTCGTCATCATAGGCGGCAGCCATGCGGCGATAGCGCACAGCCACGACAGAGAAATAAAGAAGTCCGAATGCAACACCTGCCGCCGCAGAGGGCCACCACGGAACCGGGACGGGAGAGCCGGCCAGGCGGACAACGGCGAGCGGCCCTGGCTCAGACTGTGCTGTGAGAGGAGCTTGTGTCGCGGTGGGAGCGGGCTGCGGTTGAGCAGGGGAGGACTGGCCGATGTTCGACTCGGCGATGGGTGGCGCTGGAATCTGTGTGTCTTCGCTCGATGCAGCCGAGTCGGATGAAGGCGCGCTCGATGCGGGCGCGGGTTGCACGGCCTCTTCATGCTGGATGGCCGCGCGGACGCTCTCGACGGTGCTGATGGTGTGCGTAAGTTGGGCGCGCTCTTCGCGCAGCCGTGCGGAGCTGACCCCGACGGCGTTCTCAGGAAGGATCGCAGACAATTCCTGTTGCACGGAGCCGAGGCGGTGTTCCCCAGGATACTTTGCGCGCAGATCGCTCATCTGGCGCTCGGCTTCGCGGACGCGGGATTTGAGCAGCTGCTGCTGGCGCGACTCTGCATAGGAGGGCAGATCCCAGGCGCCGCGTCCCCCATGGGCTTCGCGTGTGCTGTCCAGTTCGCGGTCGGTTGAAGAAAGCTGATCCTCGAGTTGGCCAAGTTCCGCAGCAAGGCCGGTGGAATCGGCTTTCGAAGCTTGCGGAGGCGGCGCAACTTTTTTGACCGGCGCGACTTTGACTGGCGCAGGTGCAGGCGCAGCGGTCGCAGCCGTGGGCGCCGTCGAAATGGAAGGTGCAGGCGCGGAGAACGAAGGCGACCAGGCAGCCAGCGTGTTAGCCACCTCGTTGGCCGTGGCGAGAGATTTGGTGGGATCTGCGTCATGGAAACGCACGTCGAGTACGCGTGCCGACGGCTGGCTGAACTCGAGGCGCGAACGGAACTCGCCGATGCGCGTGGTCATGCCCGATGATGCGAGATAGGCGCCTTTAGAGAGCCCGGCGACAGCCTGATCGCTGAGGATGGTCTGCGCCGCGGCTATGGCGGGCTGAGCCGCATCGCCGATACCGGGATCGATATGCCGAGCGGTTTTTGGATCGAAGGACAGCTCGGCGGCCGATGCGGAATGAGCAGCGTTGCGAGTGAGCCAGGTGTGGGCGCCAAAGGCAACAGCGGCGGCGAACAGTAGTGCCAGAAACTTGTGCCCCAGGGGAACTGAATGAGAACGAGACGGAGAATCTCTCTCCAGCATTGAAAAGCCCTCGATAGATCAAAGATCAAAGGCAGATTGCTTCAGGAAAACAGGTGAAACGCCGTTCGCATGTGCGGAGCCCTACCCGGTTAGACGACGTTTCTGCCCGTGCCGGTTGTTCGGCTTTTGCGGCCTGCGCAGGTGAGATTGTTGCAGTGAGCAGGAACCCAGGCCGGTCTTCGGGATGAACATTCACTCACCACCATACCCTGGCCTGCGCCACCGCGTCATCGGATGGCAAGCGACTAAATGTGAAAAACCTCTTACGAGTGTGAGTTACCAGTGGGGGAAGTACCGGAGCAGCAACAGGAGACGGTCGCCGCAGAGGCGTGAGCGCGAGCGGGAGCACGAGAGGTGTGCACATCGACCGCTATAATCCGGGACGATGAATAACGATCTGATCGAAGACCTGGAACGGCGGAATCGGCTGGCGGAAGAAGGCGGCGGAGAAGAGCGGCGAAGGAAGCAGCACAGCGAAGGCAAGCTGGGCGCTCGGGAGCGGATCGAGCTCCTGCTCGATGATGGCACCTTCGAGGAAACCGACCGGTTCGTCACGCATCGTGCGACGGACTTCGGCATGGCAGACAAGCGTTATCCGGGCGATGGCATCGTTACTGGCTATGGAAAGATCGACGGGCGCACGGTGTTTGTCTTCGCGCAGGACTTCACGGTCTTCGGGGGATCGCTGTCGGAGGCCAACGCCGGCAAGATCGTCAAGCTGATGGATATGGCCATGAAAGTGGGCGCGCCGCTCATCGGACTGAACGATTCAGGTGGTGCGCGCATTCAGGAGGGTGTGGTCTCGCTCGCGGGATATGCCGACATTTTTCTGCGCAACACGATGGCCAGCGGCGTGATCCCGCAGATTTCTGCGATCCTCGGGCCGTGTGCGGGCGGAGCCGTGTATTCACCGGCGATCACGGATTTCATTCTGATGGTCGACAAGACCTCGTACATGTTCGTCACCGGGCCCGATGTCATCAGGACCGTCACGCACGAAGAAGTCACGAAAGAAGCGCTGGGTGGCGCTGCAACCCACAACGAGATCTCCGGCGTGGCGCATTTTGAGGCGCATGACGACGCCGAGTGCCTGACCATGGTGCGCGAGCTGCTCAGCTTTCTGCCGTCGAACAACCTCGACGATCCGCCACGGCGCCCGTGCACCGATCCGGTGGATCGCGCCGACCGCGAGCTGGACAAGCTTGTGCCCGCGGATTCAGCGAAGCCGTACGACATCAAGGACGTGATCGCGCGCATCGTCGACGAGGGCTACTTCTTCGAGGTGCACGAGCACTTCGCGAAGAACATCGTCGTCGGTTTTGCGCGCATGAACGGCCGCCCGGTGGGCATTGTGGCGAACCAGCCGGCGTTTCTGGCCGGAGTGCTCGACATTAACGCCAGCGTGAAGGGAGCGCGGTTCGTGCGCTTCTGCGACGCGTTCAACATTCCGCTGATCACCCTCGAAGACGTGCCGGGATTCCTGCCCGGAACGCAGCAGGAGTATGGAGGGATCATCCGGCACGGAGCAAAGCTGCTCTTCGCTTTTGCCGAGGCGACGGTACCCAAGTTGTTGGTGATCACGCGCAAGGCGTACGGCGGCGCGTACTGCGTCATGAGCTCGAAGCATCTTCGCACCGATGTGAATTTGGCATGGCCCACGGCGGAAATTGCCGTGATGGGCCCGGAAGGCGCGGTGAACATCGTGTACGGACGCGAGCTTGCGCACACCCTGAAGCTCGCGGAGAAGAGCGAGGGCAAACTGAGCGAGGAGCGGCGCGCCGAGGTGCTGGCAGCTGCGAAGTCGGCCCGAGTGCATGAATTCCGCGAGCAGTTTGCGAACCCGTATGTAGCGGCGGAACGGGGATATGTGGACGCGGTCATCCTTCCGCATGAAACGCGCAAGCGACTGTGCTCGGCGCTCGAGATGCTGGACGGCAAGCGGGACAAAAATCCCCCGAAGAAGCACGGGAATATTCCGCTGTGACGCCTTGCGCCACAGTGGAATATTCAGCTAAAGAAGCGGCTGGCTAAGAAGCGGATAGCTAAGAACCTGTTAGCTGAAAACCCGCCTGTCCTTTTTCGCTGACCGCTTCTTTAGCCAACCGCTTTTACGCTGAGCTTCATCGCTAACCGCCCCTTAGCTCGTTTGCGATAGCATGTCGGCACAACCTGAGGAGGTTTTCTGCCATGAGTTCCCCCGCTCAGAAGCGAGTTGTCCTGCGTGGCGCCGATCGCGCTGTTCCTGCCAACGCCAGCCACATCGGAAGGACCGATCCGAACCAGATCATCAGCGTGTCGGTCATCGTGAAGAGGAAGAACCCCCTGGACCTGCACGCGCTCGGCGGCCAGATCGTCTCGCGCGAAGATTTCGACGCACAGTTTGCCGCCGATCCCGCGAGCTTTGAAGGGCTCCGCCAGTTTGCGCACCAAAACGGCCTGACTGTGGACGAGTCGGCGTCCAGTCTTTCGCGCCGAACCCTGGTCATGCGTGGTCCCGCGCAGGCCATCGAGAAGGCCTTCGGCGTGGAACTGCACGACTACGAAGATACGGCGACGAAGAAGCGGTATCACACCTTCACCGGGCAGGTGACACTGCCGCAGACGCATGCGCCGCTGGTGGAAGCGGTGCTCGGCCTCGATGCGCGTCCCGTTGCGAGGGCCCACTTTCGCTACCTGAAAGATTTGAAGAAAAAGAAGAAGCCAAAGGCCTCCGGAACACCCCAGCCCACCCCGTTCAACCCGCCGCAGGTGGCCGAACTGTACGATTTTCCCACCACGATCAACGGCGCTGGGCAGACCATCGGAATCCTCGAGCTGGGCGGCGGTTACCAAACCAGCGACATCGAGACGTATTTCTCGGGCCTGGGTTTGACGCCCCCGACGGTAGTAGCGGTTTCCGTCGATGGTGGTACCAACTCGCCCGGCGACCCCAATGGCGCGGACGGCGAAGTGGCGCTCGACATTCAGGTGGCCGGCTCGATCGCCAACGGAGCGAAGCTCGCCGTCTATTTTGCGCCGAATACCGATCAGGGATTCATCGACGCCATCACCACGGCGGTGCACGACATCACCAACAAGCCTTCGGTGCTCTCCATCAGTTGGGGAGGGCCGGAGTCGAGCTGGGCGCAGGCTTCCGTTTCGGCGCTCGACGATGCCTGCCAAAGCGCGGCGGCCCTCGGCGTCTCCATCACAGTCGCGGCTGGGGATAACGGCTCGTCCGACGGGGCTAGCGGCAATAACGTAGATTTTCCAGCATCGAGCCCCAATGTGCTGGCCTGCGGAGGGACAGAGTTGATCGGGTCCGGGGCAACGATCGAGTCCGAAGTAGTGTGGAACGACGGAACCGAAGGCGGAGCGACCGGCGGAGGCTTCAGCGTGCTGTTTCCGCTTCCCGCCTGGCAGCAGAGCGCCGGCATCTCCGGCTCAGGGCGCGGCGTGCCGGACGTAGCCGGCGATGCGTCGCCGGAAAGCGGATATAACATCCTCGTGGACGGCGAGCAGGAAGTCGTCGGCGGAACAAGCGCTGTTGCCCCACTGTGGGCCGCCCTCCTAACGCTCATGAACCAGATGAAGGGGTCGCCGGTGGGGTTCGTGAATGCGTCGCTATACGAGGACGCGGCAGATTTTCACGACATCACCCAGGGAAACAACGGTTCCTACTCGGCGGGACCCGGCTGGGATGCATGCACTGGCTTAGGGTCGCCGAACGGGGAAAAACTCGCCGGCGCGCTCGCGTAAGCTCACCACTCCGAGAGGCCAGGGTTCAATAACGCTGCTTAGTACACCTCGCGGCGGAACAGATCGTCCTTTTCCGCACAGGGTGAGGAGTGGCAGCCAACAGCGCAGGCCACAATGGCGGCGATACCCAGGGTAATGAGAATCGCAGGCAGATAACTGCTTAATTCCGACAGACGGCTCAAAAGATCATGCATATTCAGGAACCGCATTTACCAGCTCCCATTATTTGTGACACCCGGAGGGGCGTACAAGGTTTCCTACATTCTCGGAAGAGTGTCAGCCATGTTGGCAAAATTTACAGCGGATGAACATCACCATTTAGGTCAGGTGACCAGAGATTCAGGTGCTATTTTCCTTTTTTGGAACTGTGCCGAGGCCGGAATGCCTTTGTCCATGCCTGCCGGAAGCCTGTTTTGTTGACGATGCACCACTGAAAATAAGGAACTTAACCCCCGGAAAGAGCAAAAAGCCGTATTAATCCAGATGCGGACAATTCGGGAGCAAGAAAGCTCTGTGACTTGCCAAAGCCCCGGGTTACCTCAGATGCGGAAAGGTAACCGCTGCGAACGGCCCCCTCCATCGTGGCAGGCCAGCCGGTGGCCGTCCAGTCGCCAGCCAGGAACAGTCCCGCCCAGGGGCTGACCTGGGTGGGGCGAATTCGGTCAAGCTGAGGCCGGATCGAGTACGTGGCCCGGACTTCCTTGACGACCGCGGCTTTGACCAGCTGCGCGGAACCGACGGCGGGGAAGAACTGAGCCAGTTCCCGGAGGGCAAGGTCGATGATCTCCTGGCGCTGCAGAGGGACGAGCGAGCGCGAGGCGCTGACAACCAGCTCGAGGTAGCAGCCTTCTCCGCTGCGGTGCGCGGGCTGCAGGCGCGATTTGTTGAACATCCACTGAATGGTCGTGTCGAGCAGCACGGCATGGTCGTAATCCGTAATTTCCCGGTCGAACCAAAGGTGAATGCCGGTAATGGGCGAGTGTTCGAAGCGGCCCAGCCGTTCGGCGAGTTCGGCTTTGCCCGGAGCGTCGGGCAGAACGCGCAGCATCTCTGCCATCGCTTCAAAAGAAAGCGCAAGCACGACAGCATCGGAATCGAAGGTCTGCCCACCGGCAGAGACGCGCCAGCCGTTCTCGGTTTGGGCGATGCCATCTACCGGCGCGCGAAGGGAAACCTCACTGCCGCGTTCGCGCAGATAGCCAATGGCTGCGCCATAAAGCTCACTCAGCGGGATCGAAGGGATGCCCATCCGGCCCGATTGCGGCGAGAGCAAGAACGATTCGCGGAAAACTTTGGCCGCATAGTGAACTGAGATGCGGTCGAGGTCTTCGTTGAGCGCCGAGACGAGGACCGGCTTCCAGAACCGGTCAATCGCTCGCGGCGTTTGGCCGTGCCGCCGCAGCCAGTGGAGAAAATTCTCCTCGGAGTCTGGCGGCAGGCCCGGCACGAAGGCAGTGAGGCCACGGGCAATGGCCAGCTTGTCTTTCAGATCGAATGCAGGGGCACGAAGAAACGCCAGCGTGGAGTGGAAGGGCGCAGGCAGCCATCCCGGCTCGATGATGGTTGGCTTTCCATGCGGCGTCAGGAAAGTAAAGCGATCGTACCATCCGATCGCCGAGAGCATGCCGAGCCGGCGGTAGAGGTCAATCAGCGAAGTGCAGCGGCCGATGAGAACGTGCTGACAGTTGTCGATCACCTCGCCGGTCCCAGGATGCTCGTAGGACGAGGCGCGGCCGCCCAGGTAGGGCCGTCGCTCCAGAAGCCGCACGCGGTAGCCGGAGTCCGCGAGCGCGCAGGCCGCGGCGATGCCGGCGAGTCCTCCGCCCACAACTGTGACGGATTTATTCTGATCCTCAGGCATCGGGAGCGGAGGAACCGGAGAACCGGTTGCGAAAAATCTGCATCAGCCCGCGGAGAAGGATGCCGAGGCGCACCGACGTGGGAACGGTGACCCGCTCCGAGAAGACGTCGTAATTGCGGGCCGCGATGCGGCGCAGCAGGTCGTGGTAGATGGTAATCAGAACCCAGAGCGCGGGCCGCGAATCGGCGTCGATGAGAGGAAGCAGCGCATAGCCGGATTTGTAATAGTCCTCGGCACGTTTTGCCAGGGATTCGAGCAATTCGCGCTGATTGAGGGTCATCTGGCCGCCGTCGCGAAGGGCAACGAGGTTTTCCACGCGAACGCTGTAACGATCCAGGTCTTCCAGCGGAAGATAGATGCGGCCGCGCTCCAGGTCTTCCTTCACATCGCGAACGATATTCGTCAGTTGGAAGGCGATGCCAGTGTCCTGGGCCAGTTGCTCGGCGCGTGGATCGGTGTAGCCGAAGATGCGGATCGAGACCAGCCCCACGACCGACGCTACGTAATAGCAGTACTGGCGAAGATCGTCGAAGGTCGGGTAGGTGTCGTAGTTGTTGTAAGGCCGCACCGGGGTGGTGTCGTTGGCGGCCGCGGCGCCGGGGTTGGGTGATTCGAGGTCCATGAAGGTGCCGCGGACCAGCTGGTCGAGCAACTCCAGCGGGATATTAAAGCGTTGCCGCGTGTCGGCGACGGCAACGAACACCGGATCGTTGGTGGGTTCGCCGGCGACCGCGTCGTGCCAGGATTCGAGCCAGGCGGTCAGGCGTGCCCGCCGCTCTTCGCGCGTGTACAGTTCCTCGTCGGAGATGTCGTCGGCACGGCGCATGAAGGCGTAGATGGCGCAGATGGCATTCCGCTTCTGTTTAGGAAGGGCCAGAAAAGCGTAGTAGAAATTCCTGGCCCGGCGGCGAGCGATGGCAATGCATTTTTCGTAGGCCGCGTCGAGTTTCAGATCAGCAAGACGACGGCCCGGCGTCAAGCGGCGCTCCGGGCAAAGAACTTGTGCGAGAAGGCGCGGAGCAGCAGCGCGGCCTTGCGGCTTTTGGAGATGGAAGGCCGGGCGCGGAGAACGTCGTAATCCTGACGCTCAATGGCTCGAAGAATCTCGAGACCGCCGCGTGAGAAGAGGTCGAGATCGAGGGCCAGTTCGCGATCGACCATGCCAATGAGCGGAAGGCCCTCAAGGAACATGGTGCGAGCATAGTCGACTTCGTGGCGCATCAGCTCGCGAAACTGCGGCGTGAAGCGCCCCTCGGCGATCGTCGACTCGTCGATCCCGAAGCGGACCATGTCGTCGAGCGGAAAGTAAATGCGGCCCTTTGCGTAGTCAACGCGAACATCCTGCCAGAAATTCGCCAGCTGCAGCGCCGAGCAGGTCTGGTCGGAGAGCGCGAAGCGCTCCGCGTCGCGATAGCCACAGGCATAGAGCACGATCCGCCCCACGGGATTGGCGGAGTAGCGGCAGTAGCCCAGCACTTCGACCATGGTGGGGAAGCGGGTCACGGTCTGGTCCTGGCGGAAGGCGGTCAGCAGGTCCGCAAACGGCTCTTTGGGGATGTCGCACACACGGATGGTCTCAGCCAGAGCGACGAAGACGGGGTGGCGCGCCTCGCCGCGATAGCAGGCATCCAGTTCCGCGCCCCACAGGTCGAGAATCGCCAGCGAAGCCTCCGGGTTGCCAACTTCGTCGCCCAGATCGTCGGAGACGCGGCAGTAGGCGTAGATCGCGTGGAAATGCGGACGCAGGCGCCGCGGCAGGAACCAGCTGGCAACGTGGAAATTCTCGTAGTGAGTCTCGGCCAGCTTACGGCACCAGGTGCGCGCTTCTTCAAGCGTGGGGGCGCGATCGGGAATGCGGTATTCGGGCGGCAGCGCAGCCCAGGCTTTCTCGATCAGCTCGTGGTGTGCCACATCGACCGGCATTGGCAGAAAACTCAAACCCTATTGTATTGCGGAGTTTGAGACAACGGCGGATGAGGAAAGTCAGCGAGTCAGCAGATCCGGAATGATGGCCGTCTTGATGTCGCCGGCGCGGTTCATCAGGCGGCGGAAGACCCTGTTCAGCTCCGAGAGCGGTGCACGGCTCGTGATGGTGTCGCTGGAACGGAACTGTCCGCCCACAATCAGGTCGAATGCCCGGCGCGCGGCGGCGGGAGTGTGGTGGAAGCTGGCGCGGAGGGTGATGTTGTTGTAGTGCAGGCGATTGGTGTCGAGCTCAACTTTGGTGCCCGCAGCGCATCCACCGAAAAAGTTGACCGTGCCCCCTTTGCGCACCATGTCGACCGCCCATTCCCATGCCTGCGGCTTGGCCACGGCTTCAACGGCGATATCCACACCGCGCCGCTGCGGGGTGAGCGCGCGGACCGCTGCAACAGGATCGGCGACCTCGCCGATCTGGATCACCTCCGAAGCGCCGAAGCGCCGCGCCGCCTCCACCTGCTCGTCGCGCTTGACCACCGCGAAGACCTTCAGGCCGGCAAGCTGGGCGACGTTCATAAACATGAGGCCGATGGGGCCGGCGCCGATGATGGCGATGGTGTCGCCGGCGCGAGACTGGCACTCCTCGAGGCCGTGGACCACACAGGCCAGCGCCTCCGTGAGCGCTGCGTGCTCAAAGGAGATGCCGACCGGGATGCGGAGCGTGTTCCTGGCAACGATGCGCGACGGGATGAGGAGATATTCAGCGTAAGCGCCGTTGTTGAAAATCAGCCGGTCGCAGAGGTTTTCCTGGTTGCGGCGGCAGTAATAGCACTCGCCACAGGGAGCGGAATTGAGGGCAACCACCCGATCTCCGGGACGGAAGGCGGCGACGCCACGGCCGACCTGATGAACAGTCCCCGCCAGCTCGTGGCCAAAGGGGATGGGCGGCTTGAGCATGCGCGCGTGGTAGCCCCGCCGGTAGACCTTGAGGTCAGTTCCGCAGGTAAGCGCAGCATGCACTTTGACGACGATTTCGCCCGCACCCGCCTTCGGCATGGGAACCTGCTCGATGCGCAGATCCTCACGGCCGTGGAGGACGGCGGCTGTCATTTGCGCTGCCATCCCTTCTATTGTCTCAAATACGGGGGGTTTACGGTTGGATGAACACCTTCATGGAGTTACCGCAGGGATTCGAAGCGACACGGATGGCCTCCACCGACTCCTCGAGCGGGAAGCGGTGGGAGATGAGGCGGGTCAGGTCGAAACCGGTGTGATAGCCATCGAAAACGATCTTTTCCACCTCGGGCTGCAGCTCAAATGACGAACTGTAGGAGCCCATCAGGGTTTTTTCATCCATGCACACCACCGCCGGATCGAAGGTGGCCTCGGTATGCTGGGTCGCGGCAAAAAGCAGCACGCGGCCGCCGGGGCGTGCCGCATCCATGGCGGTGCGGATGAGCGCATTGCCGCCCACAGCGAGAATCACGGCATCGGCGCCCCGGCCTTCGCTGGCCTTATGCGCCGCGGCGACTACGTCTTCCTTGCTGGCGTCGATGGGGTGGTGCAGACCGTAGTGAGCGGCGATTTCGTGCCGAGCGGGGTAGAGATCAGAGGTAAGAACTTTGGCGCCCGTGCGCGCGGCCAGCGCGGCCAGCAGAATGCCGATGGGGCCCTGTCCAATCACGAGGACGGTCTCATCGGGCTCGAGATTGAGGTTGCTGATGCCCTTGTAAACCGTGTTGACCGGCTCGACAAAGGCTGCCTGCTCGAAAGGCACTCCGTCCGGGATCTTGACGAGGCCCCGATGAACGATCCAGGGCATCACCCGGACGTAATCCGCAAAGCCGCCACCCGCAGGCTCGAAACCCGCCGTCACGCCGACGCGCTTGTAGTCGTTGCACTGGGTGGGCGTCTTTTTGCGGCAGTAGTAGCACTTGCCGCAGGGCGTGTGGTGGAAGACCATCACGCGGTCGTCGACCTCGAAGCCCTCCACGCCTGCGCCGATAGCGGCGATGACGCCGGAAATCTCATGGCCGAAGATGCGTGGCGCTGAGTGCGAACCGGTGTGGATCTTCTTCAGGTCGGTGCCGCAAACACCGCACGAGTGCACGCGGATGAGCACCTCGCCGGCTCCGATCTTGGGTACCGGGACTGTCTCGACGCGAACGTCATTGATGCCGCGATAGACGGCGGCGCGCATGCTTGCGGGGATGGTCGCAGGAGTCTGTGCCTGCAGGTCGTTGCTCGTTGCCGTTGCCATGAGGGTTCTATCAATCAGCTTACCGAACTGGAAAGCGACGGGGAAGCAAAATTCGCAAGGAGAAATTTTTCCAATTCATGGGAGGCAGCGCGGCTGTTTTTTTCCAGTTCCCCCAGCACTCGCCAGTATTGAGGATGGACCGCCGCCCAGGCGGCAAACGCCGTCATCCGCAGGCGGCCGTCCGGGGCGGTAAAGCGGCCGAAGTCGGGTAGCTCGTCATTCGGGCCGTCGGTGACGGCCTTGATGCAAAAGAAGCGCAGATTTTTTGCGCGGGCAAAGCGCGCAACCGGGGCGGCTTCCATGTCGACGAGGGTCGCCTGGTGGTCGGCTGCGAGGCGGCGTTTTTCGTCCGGGCTGGCAACGTGGTCGAGCGTCACCAGCCGCTGCGGCTTCAGGGAGGCAGGCGGCGCGTCGATAGTCTCGGCAGGAAAGCTCTCGCCAGTGCGCGCGTCGATCACCTCGCCGACGGCAACGGCATCCGGGGCGTGCAGCCCGCACGAGAGCGAGCCGGCGTAGCCCACCGAGATGAGGGTGTCGATGGGGTTGTCCGCCGGAGGGACGGCGAGGAGACGCTCGCAGGCGCGCAGCACGGCCTGCTCTCCCATCCCGGCGCAGGTCGCCACCGCGTCAAGATTACCGATGCGCCCGACGGCAATCTTGCTGTGATGATGCCAGTGGCGTGTGAGCGGCCGAAGCTCGGAGGGTAATGCAGCGACGATTCCGATTCGTTTCATAAGAGGCTCGCGGGATCTACTGCCATCTACTCTAAAGCTCCCGTCGATTCGGTACGAGATGAAGAAGGTCGAATTGGGGCAGACGCTGCGCGCCCCGATTTACTCAGCCCTGTCCAGGTTAAGCTGTTTGCACTCCCCGTTCGTTGCACAGAATTCCAAAACACCCCATCCGCGAGGTTTCGTCTGCCGATGATTTTCTCCTGCGTTGTGCGCAAGGGCTCCGTATGCGTCTCGTCTTTCATCTTTGTGGCCGCACTGGGCGTGGCCGCGCAGAACCCTTCCGCCAGCCAAGGATCCTTCGACCCACGAGTGACGTTTGCGCCGCTCACCCTGCCGACTCCCGTCAATGCGTACCGGTCGAGCAACGGCGCGCCTGGCCCGAGCTACTGGCAAAACGAAGCCGACTACGAACTGCACGCGACGCTGGACACGGCCGCAAAGGAACTGCGGGCAACGGAAATCGTTACCTACACCAACAACAGTCCGGACACACTACCTAGTGTGTGGATGCAGCTGGAACAGAACATCTACCGCAAAGACTCGCGCGGCCACGCCATTCTGGGCGGCCTGATGCGGCGCAGGCCCAATCGGCCGGGTGCGCCGCAGGCGTCTCCGGAGGACATGGAGACGGACGGCTTCGTTTTCGATTCGGTCGAACTGGAGAGCGGCAAGAGCCTGGTGAAAGCTGACACGCTGGTCAGCGATACGCGGATGCAGATTCGCCTGTCTCAGCCCCTGCGCCACGGCGGCAAGCTGCGCATCCACATCGCGTATCACTACAAAATTCCAGGCGTGTGGGGCGGGCGTACCTCGTGGGGCAAGTCCGAAAAGGGCGACATCTACGACATGGCGCAGTGGTATCCGCGCATGGCCGTCTACGATGACTTGCGCGGCTGGGACACACTGCCCTACATCGGCAGCGAGTTCTACCTGGAGTACGGCAACTTCGATTACTCGGTGACCGTGCCGTCCGACATGATTGTCGCCGGCTCTGGAGAGCTGATGAATCCGCGCGATGTGCTCACTGCGAAGGAAATTGCGCGGCTGGACCAGGCTCGCGCGAGCGACAAAACCGTCTACATCCGAACTCCAGCCGAAGCGACCGACCCGGCGAGCCGTCCGAAGCAGGGTGGCACGCTCACCTGGCACTTCCACATGGAGAAAACCCGCGACGTAGTGTGGAGCGCATCGCCGGTCTTTGTGTGGGATGCGGCAAGGATCAATCTGCCCGATGGCAAAAAAGCCCTCGCCATGAGCGTCTATCCGCCCGAGAGTGTCGGCCCCGAGGCGTGGGACAAGTCGACCGAGTACGTGAAAGACACCATCGAGCGCTTCTCGAAGCACTGGTATCCGTATCCGTGGCCGGTCGCCATCAACGTCGCCGGATTCTCCACGGGGATGGAATACCCAGGCGTGGTCTTCGACGGCGTCACGGACAAGGGGCCGTTCCTCTTCTGGGTGACGGCGCACGAAATCGGGCACAGCTGGTTTCCGATGATCGTGGGCTCGAACGAACGTCGGCACGCTTTCATGGACGAGGGCTTCAATACCTTCATCGACATCGAGGAATCGGCGGACTACGCCGGCGGTAAGTATGGGCCAAAACGCGATTCAGAATATTCCGCCGGTGGTGAGCCACCGGACATGATTCTGAAGGTTCTCGATAATCCAGACGCGCCCACGTTAATGGCCCGCGCCGACGCCTATCCCTGGACGCTGGGCCATCCAGTCAGCTATTTCAAAGGTGCCTACGGGATGGTTCTGCTGCGCGAGCAGATCCTGGGGCCCCAGCGCTTCGACTGGGCGTTTCGGAAATACATTCGCGACTGGGCGTTCAAACATCCGTCGCCGTCGGATTTCTTTCGCGAGATGGAGAGCGAAGGAGGCGAGGATCTCAGCTGGTTCTGGCGCGGATGGTATCTGAACAACTGGAAGTACGACGTGGCGGTGGACAAGATCGACGGCTCTTCTGTAACCCTGAGCAACCGCGGGCAGCTCGTCCTGCCGACGCCTGTCGAAATCATGTTCAAAGACGGAAGCAAAACCCGCGTGGCGCTGCCGGTGGAAACATGGCTGATGAAAGCTACCTTCGTCTGGGAAGGCAGCCAGCCGATCGCGTCCGTAGTCGTCGATCCTGACCATGTGCTGCCCGACAACGACCGCAGCAATAACGCGATGAAGACGAACTGAGCGGATCAGGCCGTCGAATGGAGTCCATGGTCTGCGCGAGCCTCTGCCCAGGCTGGGTTGCGCGCGAAAGAGGACAATGCAGCCGCTGAAGCTCGAAGAAGTTCAGCTCCCGGAAGGCAAAGCCGCGTGGCCCGAAGGTGTGTGGGCCGATCTCAATGTCTTACCGGACGCCAGCCTCTTGGGGCCGGAGACAATCTCTGGACGGAAGCCGATCTGCCGAATGGGTCTTTCCGGCGGTCTCATGAGAGCGCGGATCGCCTTAATAATCTCGTTGATCGTCTTATCGTGCGTTTTCCAGTTTCTGCTCCAGCTGGGCAAGTTTTACGGCGAGCGCCTTGTGCGTGGCCAGCGTCTCACGCAGGCGCACAAACGCACGCACCACGAAGGTGCTCATCTCCACGGCGCGCGGGGAGTTCAGCACGCTGGCAGCCATGACGGCTCCGTGCTCGGTGAACGCATAAGGAAAATAGCGCCGCCCGCCACGCCTCCCCTTTGACATCACAATCTGTGATCTCAAACCACTGTTCTCCTTCGCCGTAAGCTGGAAAACGAAATCCGGGGGAAAACGCTCCTCATTCCGCTTGACCGCCTGATTCAGCGCGCGCACTACACCTTCTGGCCGCGAACCAGCAGGATCTGAGTCTCAACCTGTATCGGTGCCAGGACGCTTTTCCTTCTCATTCCGTCTCCTGGTTCAAATCACATACCCCGGATCCGGTTCCGGCAACATCACCTCAGTCACACGGGTGCATAGCCGTGCGGAACCAGTCGATGGCCCAGCGGCCAACCTGAACTTTGGTGCATGGATAAGTCGCTCGATCAGGATTGCGGCGCGTAACCGTTCGCCCTGAACCAATCGATGGCGCAGCGCAGGGCCTGGTAAACCGGAACGATCCTGAATCCAAGCTCGCGTTCGGCCTTCGCCGACGACGCGAACATCTTCTTCCTGCCCATGCGGACGGCTTCAACCGTCGCGCGCGGTTCTTTTCCGAGCAGACGGCCCGTGATGTTCTCATCGAACAAGGCAAAAACCATCGCCACTAAATGCGCGACCTTGATCGTCGGCGAAGGCAGTCCGGTAATCGCGGACATCTTGTCGAGAATCTGCTTAAGGGTGAGATTTTCGCCGCCTAGAATGTAGCGTTCGCCCGCTCGGCCCAGTCCAGGTTTCACAGCCTCAGCATGAATGCGCGCGACTTCCGTGACATCGACCAGGTTGAGCCCTGTATCCATATACGCCGGGAATTTCCGGTTCAGGAAATCGACGATGATCCGGCCCGTGGGCGTGGGCTTGAGGTCGCCGGCGCCAATCGGAGTCGTTGGGTTCAGGATGAGCACCGACTGGCCGTCGCGTGCCGCTTCTATCGCAACCTGCTCGGCGAGAAACTTTGACCGCTTGTAGTGGCCGACCATGTCCGTGAGCATGACGGGCGTAGTCTCGTCGACGATGGTGCCGTCAGATCGGAACCCCATAGTCGCCACTGACGATGTATAAACGAACCGCTGCACGCCTTCTTCGCGTGCGATGCGTAGCAAGGCACGCGTCCCCTCGACGTTGGAGCGGTACATTGCTTCGGGATCGCGGACCCAGAGCCGATAGTCGGCGGCGACATGCAGCACCGCAGCGCAGTCGCGGATGGCGCTCCGGAGCGATTCAGGCTGGAGCAGGTCGCCGGTGACCGTCTGCGCGCTCAGGCCTTCGAGGTTCTTCAGGTTGCTGCTTGGCCGGACAAGAAGCCGAAGCTCAGCCCCGCGGCCCGCGAGCTCGCGAGCAACGTGGCCTCCAACGAATCCCGTCGCTCCGGTGAGGAAGACTTTCATGATGCGGCCAGCAGCCAGTTGTCCATCAACGCTCCACGGCAAGCCAGTCGCCCAGCTCGCTCACAGGCAAACGCACCCCGACATAGAAAGCTCCGAAAAGGCCGTAAAGCGCGCTCGCTGCGTCGAAGCGCATTTCATAGATCAACCGCTTGAAGACGCCGGGATTGTCGGAGTAAAGATCGACGCCCCACTCCCAGTCATCGAGGCCAATCGATCCGGAAATAATCTGCTTCACCTGCCCGGCGAAGCGGCGGCCGATGAGTCCGTGCTCGTGCATCATGCGCGCGCGGTCAGGCATCGGCGCGGTGTACCAGTTCACCTGCTCCCCACGCTTCTTGTCCATCGGGTAGAAGCACACGTATTTCGTCTCCGGAATCGCTGGGTACAGGCGCGCAGCCATCGCGGAGGCCTGGCGGTCGATCATCTCCTGAATGCGGCGCTCCCACTCCTCGCTGTACGGCTCAATGCCCTCGCCCATCAGCACGGGATAAGTCTTCGAAGAGGACTCATACAGACCAAGCTCGACGATGGAAAGATACGAGTGCGTCGGCTGCAGGTAGGTGCCCAGTTCCGTGCGCGCCAGATCGCGCTGCACGACCGCGAGCTGTTCGATCGAGTCGCGGTTGTGGATGAACATCAGATCGCCCTTGTGGCCGAGCTGCGCAAAGACCGCTGACTGACTGGGGTGCGATTCCGAAGAGGCTTTTTCAAGCGGTGCGAGCAGCGCGGTGGCTTCGGCAATGGCGTGCTGGCGAGAGCTGGAGTCGGCGCGGCGCCACGCCGGCCAGTCAAAGCGAAACATCTGATGCAGCAGGCTCGAGCCGTCGAGCGTAAGCGGAAACGGTGGAATTTCTGGCATGTCGGTTTCATTCTACGAGCGCGCGGACCACGATGCTCACCACCGCATCAGAACGACGGGCGCTGCGAGGTGTTTTCGTCAACGTAGAATTCGGCAATCTCAACGGCGTATTTCTGATGGATGACGCGCCGGCGCAGCTTCATGCTCGGCGTTAGCTCGCCGGAATCGAGCGACCATTCCTCGACAACGAGACGAAAGCGCTTGATGGTCTCAAAGTTGGCGAGGGTGCTGTTAACGCGGTCGACGATGGACTGGTATTCGGCGCGAATCTCGGGATCGGCGACCAGAGTCGCCCGACTTGCGGAGTCGACGCCGTGTTCTTTGGCCCAGGCTTCAAGAGCGGGGAAATTGGGCATGATGAGCGCCGAAGCAAATTTGTGCCGATCGCCTACCACCGCAACGTTGCCCACCAGAAAGCTGATCTTTAGTTTGTTCTCGATCGGTTGCGGCGCGATCAGCTTCCCTCCCGATGTTTTCAGCAGTTCCTTCTTCCGGTCGGTGATGTACAGGAAACCTCGGTCGTCGATGCGTCCGATGTCGCCCGTGTGGAACCAGCCTTCCGGATCAATCGCTTCCGCGTCGCCATGGTTCTTCCAGTAACCCTCAAAGATGCTCGGTCCGCGCACCAGAAGCTCGCCGTCCTGGGCAATGCGGCACTCGACATTGGGCAGCGGTACGCCGACCGAGCCCATGCGGTTCGCATTGGGTGTGTTCAGCGCAATCACAGGCGAAGTCTCCGTCAATCCGTAGCCCTCGAGAATGCGAATTCCGGCGGACGCGAACCAGTGCGCCGTGTCGAGGCCGAGCGGCGCACCGCCTGCAATGAAGTAGCGAACGCGGCCGCCGAAACCGGCACGCAGCTTCTTGTAGACCAGCGCATCGGCGATCTTCCAGGAAAACGAAGAAGGCTTGCGGCCCGCCGCGACTTCTTCGCGATGTGGTTCACCGGTTGCGAGCGCCCAGGCGAAAAGTTTTCGCTTGATCCCTGATTCCGACGCCTTTTGTTCGGCCACTTGACGGACCTTCTCGAACACCCTTGGCACGGCAACGATGATCGTTGGCCGAACGTCCTGCATGGTCTGCGGCAGCTTGTCGAAAGAAGAGCAGTAGGCAACAAGGACGTCCTTCGCATAGAGCGCATAGTCGAGATGACGCGCTGTGATATGCGAGAGCGGCAGAAACGAGATGCAGGAATCCGTGGCGTTCAGGCCGAACTGGTCGAGCGAGTAGTTGAGATTGCATGCGATGTTGCCGTGCGTGAGCTGGACGCCTTTCGGTTCGCCCGTCGTGCCGGAAGTGTAAATGAGCGTTGCGAGGTCCGATGGTTGCACGGCGTGTGCGACCGCATCGAACCCTGAATCGCGCTCATCGCCGCGTTCATCGGCGCCTGCAATCAACGAAGAGAAGTTCTCTGCGTCTGGCACCGCGTCGTCGTCCATCAAGACGATGTGCTCAAGGTTCGTCTCTCCCCGCCGCAACGCAACCTTCTCGAACTGCGCGCGCGTGGAGACAAAAATCGCGCGCGAGCCCGAATCGACGAGCAGCGGAACAATCTGGTCCGAGAGAAGATTCGGATAGATTGGCACGTCGACCGCGCCAATTGCGAGGCAGGCGAAATCCGCAATCGCCCACTCCCAGCGATTTTCCGACAGGATCGCGACGCGGTCGCCTTTCCTTATGCCCCACGAACGCAATGCGCCAGCGACGGCGCGAACCCGCTGATACACCTGCGACGACGAGATCGGCTGCCACGCGCCGCTTGCGTCCTGATACAGCATGGCTCGATCGCGGCGGCTCTCCGCGATGGTGAAGAGGATGTCGTTGAGGGTTTCGAGGTCGAGCATGCGCGGACCAATGTATCCGACGAGCCTGGACCGCGCAAGGTGACCAGTTGCTAGCCGTCCTTTCAAGTGGCCGGCGCGATGCCCTGCAAACCGAGTATTGCAGCGTTGGCGCGCATGGCCGCGATGCAGTTGGCGATGTGATCGTCGAGAGGAATCTCCAGCTCTGACGCACCTTTCACGATGTCGTCGCGATTCACGCCGCGTGCGAAAGCCTTGTCCTTCATCTTCTTTTTCACGCCGGCTACGTCGACTTCATGAATGGACTTCGACGGCTTCACCAGCGAGCACGCAGTCAGGAATCCGGCAAGCTCATCGCAGGCGAAGAGTGCTTTCGCCAGCGGCGTTACGCGCGGCACGCCCGAATACTCCGCGTGGCCCAGAATCGCGGTGCGGATCTCTTCCGGCCAGCCCTGTTCGGTGAGGATCGCGATGCCGACAAACGGATGCTCTTCGAGCGACGGATGCTTCTCGTAGTCGAAATCGTGCAGCAGTGCGGTCGCTGACCAGGTTTCCAGCAGTGCTTCGCGCTCATCGCCCACGATTCCTGCAGCATCCACAAAGCGCACCGCGTAAGAACGCACGCAGGTCTCGACAGCAAGAGCATGTTTGATCAGGCTCGGCGACTGCGTGTGCTCGTTCAGCAGAGTCCACGCTCGTTCGCGAGAGAAGTCAGAAGCAGAATGACTCGAAATCTCCATTTTGGTTTTTCCTGGCAATTCCTGGGGATTTTACGTACGACTCACAGTTTTCACTTGACAAAAAGGATACCGTCCACGCAATGTATCTCAAAGGTTGATTTGGTACAGCGGCAAATTGTCCGCACGATCAACCCGGATCGCACGCTCTGGCGTTCCGTACAACCTATGGCAACTACGTTAGCAACGGTCGAGGCCCGCGAGGTGCTGCGTTGCGAGTTCTGTGAGTTGGTGCAATTTCGCACTGTCAACTCACGGTGCAGGCGGTGCCACAAACCCCTCGAGATCGATGAACCGGAACCGCTTTCCCCGCAGCTGGTGCCTTCGAACGGCCAGATCAGGGAAGAGCCCGAAGGCATTGACGTGGCGCGCGCCGTTCGCGAGGTGCGTCACGACCGGTGCCTGAGTCAGCGGCAGCTGGCTGGCCGCATGCAGGTTCCGCGCACCTACATCTCGAAAATCGAAAACGGCAAAGCTGTGCCGACACTCTCGTCTCTGCAACGGCTCGCGACTGCGCTGGAAGTCGGCATCTGCGATCTGTTGCACGACGGGCAAAGCCGGCGCGCGCGCGAAGCTGCGGCGGTGCTGGCAGACCCGTTTCTGTCGGAGATCGCACCGGTGATCGCACAAATGGACGCGTTCCAGCGCTCCATGTTCCTGAATCAGGTGCGTGAGATGGCGACTGGACGGCGTCGTTCTGCGTAGCATCCGTAACCGCTCCTTTTCCATTTGATGGGACGCAGCACAACTGCGTCCTGCGGGTGTTTCCGGTCTGTATAATCTGGCACAGGAAGCAGCTCCCAGCCTCCGTGGATTCTGGCGCGAAGCAGCCTGTGCCGGCGCGTCCTCGGCGCTGCGAGACGCACCTGTTTGCGGGAGCCACTCGAAAGGAAGCGTTGTTACTCAACTCCAGCCGAGTTCATGAACTGCCCGCGGACGAGGCAGCGGTGTACCGCCGTCTGGATGCGGAGCGCATGCCGCAACACGTGGCCATCATCATGGATGGCAACGGTCGTTGGGCCGGCAAGCGCAGCCTGAAACGCTTCTTCGGACATCAGCAAGGTGCTGAAGCGGTGCAGTACGTGGTCGAAACCGCTTCGCGCATCGGCTTGCCGTGGCTCACGCTCTACGCCTTTTCGCTCGAGAACAATCTGAAGCGGCCGAAGACGGAAGTGAACTTCCTGATGCGGCTGCTGAAGAGTTATCTCACCAACAATGTGCAGCGCATGAACGACAACAACGTGCGCATCCGCTACGTGGGCCGCACCGATGAGCTTCCCGACGAAGTCCGCGAGCGCATGCAGTGGGCTGCCGACTCGACCCGCAGCAATACCGGAACCACGCTGACTCTGGCGCTGAATTATGGCGCGCGCTCCGAGCTGGTGGATGCTTTCCGGAACCTGGCTGCTGAGATCGAACGCAAAGGTCTGCGCCCGGACCAGATCAGTGAAGTGGATATTCACCGCCATCTCTACACCGCGCAGATGCCCGATCCCGATCTGCTCGTCCGCACCTCGGGCGAAATGCGGGTTTCGAATTTCCTCCTCTGGCAGATTGCCTATACGGAAATTTTTGTCACCGATCGCTTGTGGCCGGACTTCCGCGGCATTCACATGCTGGAAGCGATTGAGGACTACCAGCGCCGCGAGCGCCGCTACGGTGGCTTGAGCGACGGCACTGAGTCCGACGACGTGGAAAGCCTGCCCGCCAACCAGCTGGTGGTTTAAAAGCAGGCAGTAGGCAGTAGGCGAACCGGGATAGGCGACAGGCAGTAGGCAACAGGCAACAGGACCGGTGCCCGTTGGGCGCCTTACGCGCGCCTTGGTGTACCCCCTCTTGAAAATGCAAGTATTGATTCCAGGAGGGTTGCGGGACTGCGTTTTCGCAAGTGTTTGAAACTGGGGCGGTTATGGGGACGGTGGCGTTCATGTTATTGAATCCGGGGGAGTTGGCCGGTGGCCTGTGGCCGGTGGTTCCTCTGCCTTCGCCTGGAGGGTTATCAGGATTTCTTCTTCGGGCTGCTCAGCGACGTGAGGTTCTTCTACCGACGGGTTGGGGGCACCAGGAACAACCGCAGATGCCATTCGACTCGTCGGCTGCGCCAACTCGCTCACGCCAGGCTCTTCGCCCGCTGACGCGGACTCAGGATGACAGTCGTCGTTGAGCGCGGCGACGGGCTGGGGGTCGGGGGCGGCCATGGGCATATCGAAGTCGTCGTAGACGACTTCCTGGGCCATGTCTTCTTTGGAGAGGGCCTGGATGTCCTTGAGGCGGTCGAGGGTTTTGAGGGCGGTATTCATGAGGTAGGTGAGGCTGGAGACCTGGCGGTGGTCGATATTGGAAAGGGCGAAGGCCTGGGCGATGGAGTTGATGTTTTCCATGACCGACTGCATGTCTTCCATGCAGACAAAGGTGACGAGGGGCACGCGGAGGTCGCTGGTGCTGGGGAGGATGGGGCCGCGGCGGGAGCGGGCCATAAAGCGGCGATGGTTGTGGTTGAAACAGAACTCCTTGTTGTACTGGGCGGGCATGGTGCAGCGGGCTCCGGAGAGGCTGAGGTGGCGGCAGCGCTGGAGGGAGGACATGGAGGTTCCTTTCTGAGAGAGAGTGGGCGGAGCCGGACGCCGGTGATGCGCGTTCGGCGTTCGGAAAAAGCTGCCCTGCTCAAGCCACAATCGGGCTTGCCTGGACAGGTCGGGTATAGATTTTGGGCCTCCCACATCTGCCAAAAGCGGGCAGATATGGGGCACCCGGAGTTCGGGGTTTGATAACGGCTAGCCCACTCAAGCCAAAAGCGGGCTTGAATGGGCCACCCCGGGTGTATGCAGGGCTTGCAATGGGCCACCCAGGGTGTTTACAGGGCGTAGAAAAAGGGAAAGCCCCACCTGGAAAGGTGAGGCTTTTTTCTTTTTCTACCTTATAAGATCAGAATACCAAGTTTAAGTGAAAGTAGTGCCAACAATATTGGCTTGTAAGTGACATGTTATGAGGCGATGTTACTTTGGGTAAGTGGTGGAAACTTGACAAAAGTGGGCGAAAAGCTAAACGCCGTGGGTTTTGGCCACGCCCTGAGCCCTGAGGTCTGGGATTATTCCTGAGCAACAGCACCGGCCGGCGCCAGCCACGTTTTCTGCGGGGCAGTTACTTTCACGTCAGGGGCGTTGACTTTCACCTTTAAAGTCGCAACGTCAGCCTTGCCGTGCAACGGAGCGGAGAAGCCGAGTTCATATTGGTTGTTGAGGCGATGGCTGAAGTCCTCAAAGTAGGGCTGGAGCGTCACCGGATTGCCCATACCAAGCCAGTAAGAATTGCCGCCTGTGGAGTCGGTGACTTCGAGAAGAAGATTCTGGCCGGCGTTGTTCTCGTAGCCGGTGCGGTCGATGCGTCCGGAGTTGCGCCAATAAATGGAGTAGACGACAAGGTTGGCGCGTACCGCGTCTTTAATCGCGGCCTGAACGTAGGGATCGTCGGGATCGTAGCGCAGCTGATAGTAGTCGACGCCGTCGGTGATCATGATGACTTCGCGACGAGCGGAGCGGTCAGCGGAAGGCCAGTTCCTGGCCAGATCGGAGAGGCAAAAGTACGGGCTTGCATCGGTGCCGGGCACGCCGACCGGCAGATGAAGGTTCTGCGCCACAGCTGCGTGATTGGCGCTGAGCGGCGATGAAAGCGCGGCGCGGCCGTTTTCCATATAGGCGAGGGAAACCTTCACGTTGGGAGGAAGGCTGGAGATAAACTGACGGATCTCGTCGAACTCGCGGCCAAGGCTGGCGCGGGCGCCGTCGTCGATCAGCACGACCAGCTCGACGGGAGCCTGCGCGCCGCGCAAAGGTTGCCACGCACTGATCTGGCTTTGTTTGCCGTTGACCGTAACCTCGATGCTCTGTTGGGAGACATCGGTCGAAGCAGTGTCGGACTTTTTTGGAAGGATGGTGACGACAGCCTGACCCTGGCCCTGATTTTCATTTTGAGAGAAGGCAAGCGGCGCAGTGGTGAGCAGCGCGACCACGAGAACAGCGGCAGACGGAATGATCTTATTCATAGGATTTCCTCCAGTGGGGCCTCAAACGGAAGCAACAGCGACACCTCACAAGGACGCCGGGAAGCGAGGCGGCTTCTCGACGGAAGCCGCTCATTCTGCATTCGCCTGGTGGTTAGATGGAGGAAGAGGGGAATTAGTCTCGAAGTCTTGGCCGGGGGTGCGCGGCTTACTGAGCGCGATGAAAACGCACGCAGTTGCGGCCAAAGCAGAGGCGGTAGCGGCCGGGGGCGTCGCCCTCCAGGATTTGCAGCGGCATGGGGCGCGGCATGTGGTCGTCGCGGTTGGCGGGCGCCTGAAAGAGGTCGTGACTGCCGATGTCGGTGACCACGAAATGATCGCCCACGAAGCCGACGCCGTACGCGCCGGGAACGAGGGGATGGCCTTCGATTTCCAGCGGGACTTCGCTAAGCAGATAGCCCTGGTATTTTTCCTGGATGGTGCTGGAGTAGCCGGAGGTGTCGACGAGCACGGAGAAAACAAAATGATTGTCGGCGAAATGGATTCCGGCGGAGTTGCGCAGCTGGGTGCTGGCGGATTTGCCGGCGTAATAGACGGCATCGGGCAGCAGTTTTTGCGCTTCGGGCGCATGCAGAATGTTGCCGGGAGTCTGCGCGGATGCGGCAAGGGCGCCGGTGATGAGGCCGGCGAGAGCGAGCGACGAAAGAAGGCGGGAAACGTTCATGGGTGCTTCTCCTGAGTAGCGGTGTGAGTATAACGCGGGGCGCCGGGCGGGTGACTTTCTCGTCTGCGTTCAATGACCGCAGGACGGGTAACTGCGGCGATTCCTCCGCGGCACATGCGGCGCAGAGGGCGCGGGAAACGCAGCCGGGAAGTTAGTATCGATGCTGATGCAAAGTACTCGAACGGATTTTGCGTGGCGCTGGGGCGCGGTACGCGGCGCGATGGCGAAGCAGAAGATAGCGGCGCTGGTGGTGACGCATCTGGCGGATGTGCGCTGGCTGTGCGGCTTTACGGGCTCGAATGCGGCGCTGGCGGTGACGGCGAGGAAAGCTGCGCTGTTTACCGATGGACGTTACACCGCGCAGGCGAAGGAAGAAACGCGCGGGGCGCGGGTGGCGATCGCGAAGAAGTCGGCGCTGCGGGAGTGTTGCGCGCTGCTGGACGTTTCGTCGAAGAGAGCATGGTTCGATCCGGAGCACACGACGCTGGCCGATCTGAGCCTGATGCGTTCGGGGGTGAGCGGGAAGAAGAGGCGGGGATTTTTTGTTGCGCTGGAGCAGCCGCTGGTGTCGGCGCTGCGCATGGTGAAGGACGGGGAAGAGCTGGCACTGATGACCAAAGCGGCGGCGATGGGCTGCCAGCTGTTCGAACAGATGCTGCCGCGCATCGAAGCGGGAAGAGCCGAGATGACGCTGGCCGCGGAACTGGAATATGAGGCGCGGAAGCGCGGCGCGGAGGGGATGTCGTTCGAGACAATCCTTGCGTCGGGACGAGCGTTCGGCGCTGCCGCATGGGCGGGCGACACAGGCCAGACTGCCCCGCAAAGGATTCGTAACGCTGGACTTCGGTGTTATCCTCAATGGTTATTGTTCCGACATGACGCGCACCGTGCACGTTGGCGCGGCCAGCAATGAGGAACGCAAGGCGTACGATGCGGTGCTGGAAGCGCAGGAAGCCGCAGTGAATGCGGTGAGGCCGGGCGCGACCTGCGGCGAAGTGGATGAAGCGGCAAGAAGTGTGCTGAAGAGAGCCGGTCTGGGGAAGTACTTTACGCATTCGACCGGGCACGGCGTGGGGCTGGAAATTCATGAGCAGCCGCGCGTGGCCGCAGGACAGCAGCAGCGGCTGGAACCTGGAATGGTGATCACGATCGAGCCGGGAGTTTATCTGCCGGGAAAGTTCGGAATCAGGATCGAAGATATGGTTGCGGTGACAAAGACAGGCGGGCGAATTCTGACGCCGGTGATCAAAGGATGGATTGAGCTGTAGCGTTGGGGGCCCACGAGAACAAACGATGAAAGCGGAAGAATTAAGAGAGCTGAAGGAACTGATTGAGTTCCTGAAGGAAAACAAGATTGGCGAGTTTGAGCTTGAGCGCGACGAGCTGAAGGTCCGCATCAAGTTTGCGCAGGACGCTGTCGCCGATCTGGCTGGGCTGGCGCGCCTGGCTGTGCAGCCGGCAGCACCGGTGGCCCATGCTGCTGGGGTTATTCCGCAGACTGCCGCGGCTTCTGCTGCTCCCGAGCCAACCGCTACCGAGGCTGACGAAGATGCAGCGCTGCACATCGTGAAGTCGCCGATTGTGGGAACTTTCTATGAGTCGCCCTCACCGGGTTCGCCGGCTTTTGTAAAGATCGGCGATCAGGTGGAAGTTGGGACGGTGTTGTGCATCGTGGAAGCGATGAAGCTGATGAACGAGATTGAAAGCGACGGCGCCGGCGAGGTCGTGAAGCGGCTGGTGCAGAACGGGCAGCCGGTCGAGTACGGCCAGGCGCTGTTCGCGGTGCGTCCCCGATAGCCATGCGTAAAGTTCTTATCGCCAATCGCGGCGAAATCGCGCTGCGCGTGATCTGCGCGTGCAAAGAAATGGGTCTGCGCACGGTGGCGATTTACAGCGAAGCGGATCGGCACTCGCTGCACGCGCGCTTTGCCGACGAGGCCATCTGCATCGGACCGCCGCGTTCCGCGGAGAGCTATCTGAATGTGCCGGCGGTGATCAGCGCTGCGGAAATTGCGGATGTGGATGCGATCCATCCGGGCTATGGACTGTTGAGTGAGAATGCGAACTTTGCCGAAGTTTGCCGCGCGTCGAATATCAAGTTTATTGGGCCACCGCCGGAAGTGACGCGGCTGATGGGCGAGAAGGAAAAAGCGCGCCAGGCGATGAAGAGGGCGAAGGTGCCGATTCTGCCTGGATCGGATGGTGTGATCCAGACCGAAGGCGAGGGTCTGGAGTGGGCGCAGACGGTGGGCTATCCGGTCATCCTGAAGGCTTCGGCCGGTGGTGGCGGGCGCGGGATGCGCGTGGTGCGTACTCGGCGGAAGAATTGCCGGGGCTCTACCAGGCGGCGCAGAGCGAAGCCACGAACGCTTTCGGCAATGGCGATCTCTACATGGAGAAGTTCATCGAGCGGCCGCGGCACATCGAGTTTCAGATTCTGGCCGATGAGCATGGGACGGCGATGTCGCTGGGCGAGCGCGAGTGCTCGATTCAGAGTCGGCATCAGAAGCTGATCGAGGAAGCGCCGTCGCTGCAGGTGACGCCGAAGATCCGCGAGGACATTGCGAAGACGCTCAAGCGCTGTCTCGAAGGCGTCGGCTACCAGAATGCGGGAACCATCGAGTTCCTGATGGATGAAGACGGCAAGCTCTACTTTATCGAGATGAACACGCGCATCCAGGTGGAGCATCCGGTGACGGAGATGATCACGGGTATCGATCTGGTGAAAGCGCAGCTGCGGATCGCGATGGGTGAGCGGTTGTCGAGCATTGTGCAGGAGCCGGTGCCGATGCGCGGGCACGCGATCGAATGCCGCGTGAATGCCGAGCATCCGGAGAAATTTACGCCGTCGGCGGGAAAAATTACGGCGTTCAATGTGCCGGGCTTTAACGGCATTCGCGTGGATACGGCGCAGTATTCCGAAGGCGTGGTGCCTCCGTACTACGATTCGCTGATCGCCAAGGTGATCGCGCACGGCGCTAACCGCGAAGAGGCGATGGCGCGGATGCGGAGGGCACTGGAGATGTTCATCGTCGAGGGAATCCACACGACGATTCCGCTCCACCAGCGGATCTTTATGGACGAAGAATTCCAGCGCGGCGAATTCGATACGAAGTTTATGGAGCGCTTTTTCGAGCGCGAGAAGGCACGCAAAGAAGTGGAGCTGGCTGGAGTCTGAACTGTTGGACGGAGTGCCTGGCGCTGTTCCAGCTGCGTTGCGCCGGTTTCAAAACGAAAATCATCCAGAAGAAGAGTCCCGTGAAGGCGTGCGCCGTTGCGCTCTGCGGCGTTTCCATTTCGGAATTCTTTCATTGCGGGACAGGAAATGTGACCCTCGGGGATACAGGCCGGGGATCGTGCTGGGACGGGCGAGGACCTGGGAATAGGCTTCTTGCTGTGGGGTGAACCTGGGCGGGGGCGGTCCGGCTTTTTCCTGGAATGGGCTCGGGAACGGTACCCGGGCGGCGAGGCACTGGCGATCTTGGTGGACGGCCGACGGTCGCGGGGCGTTTGCTTCTTGCTGTGGGGTGAACCTGGGCGAGGGGGCGCGGGTTTCTTCCTAAATGAGTACTGCGGATGGGTTGCGGCAGGTTTGGGCTGGGGCTGGGATGGGCTGCGGCGGTTGGGCTGCGACTGGGATGGGTTGCGGCTGGGAGCGGCGGACGCGGACGGCCGGGCCAGGGCAGTCCGGCTTTTTCCCGGAATGGGCTCGGGGGCGGTACCTGGGTGTCGAGGCACTGGCGATCTTCGTGGACAGCCGACGGTCGCGGGGCGTTTGCTTCTTGCTGTAGGGTGAACCTGGGCGGGGGACGGGCGCGGGCTTTTTCCGAAACGAGCACTCCGGATGGGTTGGGCTGTGGCTGGGTTGGGCTGCGACTGGGCGTGACGGCTTGGCAGGGGCGGGCCGGCCTTTTTCCTGGAATGGGGTCGGGGACGGTACCTCGGCGTCGAAGCACTCGCGATCTAAGTGGACGGCCGAAGGTCCCGGGGCGTTTGCTTCTTGCTTCCATGAGAGTGCTGGGGTGAGTCAAGGGGTTGGGGTGAAGGACCCGCTTCCATACGCACTCTTGTCAGCCGTGGGCTGGGTGCAGACTGGGGTTCGTCTCCCGTAACCTTGCCGGTGCTGCCGTCTGTGGGACGGCCTCGAGAGCCGAGCAGGAAGGCGCAGTCACCGGATGATGTACGTCCTGCAAATTCCGATCTGTAGCCGATACGGTTACATATTCTTCTCCTTTTGGTGTTCAGGCCGTCGCCGCCGCCCCGAGAGAGGGGTGGGCGCGCATCTCAGCGTCCACGGTTTCCTCGGGGACAGCACGGGGGAAGGGGCGGAAGGTGTCGCCGCTGACCCAGAGCCTGTGCAGGAGCACGGCCAGCTTGCGGGCTACGGCCACCAGGGCGCGGCGTTTGACTCCTCTGCCGCCTGTGGCCAGGCGCAGTCCCCACTGCTTTAAGGCCGAGTCGGGCCCGCGGCTGAGCACGTGGTGGGCGCACTCGACCAGCAGGGAGCGCAGGTAGCGGTCGCCGTTTTTGGCGATGCCCAGCTGTGGATCGCGTTCCCCGCTCTGGCGCTGTTTGGGACGCAGGCCCAGATACGCGCCGGCATCGCGGCTGCGGGAGAAGCGGTGGGGGTCGGCCACGGTGAGCACGTACGTGAGGGCGGTGATCGGTCCGACGCCGGGCACACTGCGCAGGCGGGCGGTGAGCGGGTAGCGCTGCTGGCTGAGCTGGTCGATGCAGTGGTCGAGGCTGTGGATCTGCTGGCTGAGTGCGGCGAGGATGCGGTAGAGCGGGGCCAGGGCAGGGCGCAGCGGCGGGGGGACATGGTTCCAGGTTTTAGCGTGGAAGGCGGCCGCGTCGGTGCGGGGCAGCCGGGCGCCGAGACTCTTGACCAGGCTGCGGGCGGTGTTGACCAGCTGGGTGCGGGTTTTGACCAGCTGGGCGCGGCTGCGGATCACGGTCAGATCCTGCTGGTGGGTCTGGCTGCGATGCTCGATGGGGAACAGCAGCCGGGGATCGACACGCACCACCCGGGCCAGGGCTTCGGCGTCGTTGCGGTCGTTTTTGCTGGCGTGCGCGGTGCCGCGCCAGCGGCTGGGGTTGGCTACGGTGGTCAGGCAGCCGGCGGCAGAGAGGGCGCGGCTGATCCAGCCGGAGTGGGTGCCGTTCTCGATGGCCACGCGGGCGCCGCGCCACGCCTCGGCCTGGGTGGCGATCGCGTCCGGAGTGGTGCGCACACGACCGCGGCCCATTACGTCGCCGGCGGCATGGAGCGCGCACCAGTGACTGAAGCGGTCGCCCACGTCGATGCCCACCGCGGCGGCTGTTGTTGTTGTTTCCATGCTGCTAACCTTTTTCATGCTGGTCTCCTTTGCAACTTCGATTGCGTCCAACCGCAGAGTATCTCTGCGCCCGGAGACCAGCACTCTCATCCCATCTGTGGGGTGAACCTGGGCGGGGGGCGGGCGGGGGTTTTTCCCTAAATGAGTAATGGGGATGGGTTGGGCTATGGCTGGGATCGGGTGCGGGCCGGGATGGATGTGGATGACTGGGTGAGTGCGGGCGGGTGAGTCCGTGCAGGCTAAACGTCGCAAAGCTCCACGGCCTGGCGCAGGCTGGTGAGCGGGTCGCGGGTCGGGATGAATTCATGGGCGACATAATCGGAGAAATTCAGATCGGCAATGGCACGCATCACACCGGCGTACTCGATTTCCTGGGTCGCGTCCAGTTCGTGGCGGCCGGGAACGCCCGCCGTGTGGAAGTGGCCGAAAATACCGATATTGGCGCGGATCGTGTCGATCAAATCACCTTCCATGATCTGCATGTGGTAGATGTCGTAGAGCAGTTTCACACGCGGTGAGTTGACCTCGTGCATGACGCGCGCCCCCCAAACGGTATGGTCGGCCATGTAATCGGGGTGGTTGACTTTGCTGTTGAGCAGCTCGAGGCAGATGGTGACACCGTTGTCTTCTGCGATGGGTTTGAGGCGGTTGAGACCGGCGATGGTATTGCGCGCGCCTTCCTCGTCAGACATGCCGCGGCGGTTTCCGGAAAACGTAATGACGTTGGGCACACCGGCTTTGGCGGCGATGGGAATGTTCTTGCGGAAAGCAGCTTCGATGGCGGCGTGGTTCTCAGTGCGATTGAGCGCGTCCGCAATCGTCCCACCGCCAGCGTAACCCATGGTGCAGAGGAGTCCGTGGCGGCGCGGGACTTCGTACTCATCGACTTCGAGCAGGTCGACGCCGCGCAGGCCGAGCTGGGCAGCCCATTGGCACAGCGTGTCGAGTGGAGTTTCCTTGTAGCACCAGCGGCAGACGGACTGGCGGATCCGGTTCTTGCCAGGGGCTCCGCTCTGCGGTTGTGCAGAAATTGTTGCGGCCATAGATGCGGCCGCGGTTGCTTTCAGAAATGCGCGGCGAGAAGGCACGGAGAAAGAGTACAGCGTCTGGCATAGTTAGCGGAAAAGTTTTGCGTGGCGATGCAGCACGCGATTGGTCCTTCCCGGCTCCTGTAGAATTTGGCCCATTGTTCCGGAACCCACCGAAAATCCTTTTGGAGATTGCCGATGACGCGTAGCTGGTCTGTGGTTGTTGCCGTTCTTGCCTTCACTGCGAGTGGACTTGCACAAGAATCGGCGGGGCCGGAGCCGGTTCCCATGCCACCACCGATCGCGGCGCCGGTCGACACGCCCTATCCAGGCATGATTGCGCTCACGGTGAACCTGACGAACACCACCGATCACGTGGCGAAGGTGCACGAGACGATTCCGGTGAAGGCGGGCGAGCTGACGCTGCTCTATCCGCAGTGGATTCCCGGAAACCATTCGCCGACCGGGCCGATTCAGGCGCTCGCCGGTCTGTTTGTGAAGGCCGATGGCAAGGACATTCCGTGGGTGCGCGACGAGGTAAACGTTTATGCATTTCACATCCAGGTGCCGAAGGGCGTGACCTCGCTCGACGTGGACTTTGACTATCTTTCCCCGGTGCGGCCGCAGGATGGCCGTGTGGAGATGTCGTCGGAGCTGGCGGATCTGGCGTGGAATACGGTGGTGCTGTATCCGGCGGGACATTTTTCGCGGGACATTCATTTCCAGCCGAACATCGTGCTGCCCAGCGGGTGGAAGTACGCGACGGCGCTGACGACCGACACGCAGGATGGCGACACGGTCCACTTCAAAGAAACGACGCTGAACACGCTGGTGGATTCGCCGTTGTATGGGGGCGCGAATTACAAACGCATCGACCTCTCCACCGGGCCGGACAATCAGGTGTTCCTTGACGTATTTGCCGACGAGGCGAAGGACCTCGAGACTACGCCGGAGCAAGTGCAGGTTCACAAGAACCTGGCAATCCAGGCGCAGAAGCTGTTCGGTTCGCACCACTACGATCATTATGACTTTCTCTTTTCGCTCAGCGATGTGATTGGCGGAAACGGGCTGGAGCATCACCAGTCGAGCGAAGACGGAACGCGGGCGAACTACTTTACCGAGTGGGATCGGGGAGTGCGCGGCCGCGATCTGCTGGGGCATGAGTACACGCATTCGTGGAACGGAAAGTTTCGCAGGCCCGCTGACCTGTGGACGCCAAACTTCAACGTGCCGATGCGCGACGATCTGCTGTGGGTTTACGAGGGTCTGACGCAGTATTGGGGACTGGTGCTGACAGCGCGGTCGGGGATGATCACGCCGGAGCAGGCGCGCGACGAGATGGCGGGCGTGGCTGCGGGGTTTGAGGCGAGCCCGGGGCGCGACTGGCGGCCGCTGGTGGATACGACGAACCAGCCGACGGTTTCCGAGCGCCGACCGGTGAGCTGGGTGAGCTGGCAGCGGCCGGAGGACTACTACACCGAGGGACTGCTGGTGTGGCTCGATGCGGACACGAAGATTCGCGAGCTGAGCGACGGCAAGAAGTCGCTGGACGATTTTGCGAAGCAGTTCTACGGGGTCCACAACGGCAGCTACATCACGGACACCTACAGTTTCGAAGACATTGTGGCCGCGCTGAATCAGGTGCAGCCGTATGACTGGACGACCTTCCTGCGCACGCGGGTGTACGAGCTGCATCCGGAGGTTCCGGAGAACGGCTTCACGCAGGGCGGATACAAGCTGGTGTACAACGACACGATTCCGCCGTGGGAGCGGCGGGGGCCCGAGAATCCGCGATACGGGACAAGCTTTGCGACGTCGCTGGGTTTCAACGTGATGGGCGATGGCATGATGGGCGGAGTGGGCTGGGACAGCGTGGCGTTCAAGGCCGGATTGGTGCCGGGGATGCAGCTGCTGGCGGTGAACGGCGAGGTGTACTCAGCGGACAAGCTGCGGGACGCGATCCGAAAAGCGGAGAAGGGAAGCGATCCGATCACGCTGCTGGTGAAGGAACGGGACCAGATCAAATCGGTGGCGCTCGATTATCACGGCGGGCTACGGATTCCGCATCTGGAGAGGGTGGATGGGACGCCGGCGAGGCTGGACGATGTGCTGGCGGCGGTGCCGTAAAACAGGGAATAGGGAGTAGGGAGTAGGGAGTAGAAAGACCTGGTTCCTCGGCTGCCCACTCTCTGGTCGCTCCGTTCGGGAGGGCGAAGGCGAGCGTTCAGCGTTCGGCGTTCAGCGTTCAGCAAAGCCGCATCCCGACGCCGAAATGCCGCCGAATCCGGAGAATCCTAGCGCTCGACGACGCGGTCGAGCAGGTCGAAGAATTCTGGAAAGGAAATCGCTGCTGACTCTGCGCCGCGGATGAGGGTGTCTCCCGTGGCCCGCAGAGCGGCGACGGAGAAGGCCATGGCGATGCGATGATCGCTGCCGGAGTCGATCTCGGCGCCGTGGAGGGTTTGACCGCCGGGGATGTCGAGGCCGTCTTCGAACTCCTCGACCTCGGCGCCCATGGCGCGCAGATTCGCGGCGACCAGTGCGATGCGGTCGGATTCCTTCACGCGCAACTCTTTTGCGTCGCGGATGCGGATGCCGCTCTGCGTGTACGGGCCGATGGCTGCGAGGACCGGCAGCTCGTCGATGAGCTGGGCGGAGAGCGCGCCGGAGATGGTGGTGCCGGTGAGGCCCGCGGGCGGTGCGTTGACCTGAACGGTGCCGACCAGCTCGTCGTTTTTGGTTTCGAGGTTCAGGACGCCGATGTGCGCGCCGAGAGCGGTGAGCACGTCGAGCAGTGTGGCTCGGGTGGGGTTGAGGCCCAGGTCGTCAAACAGGAGGTTGGAACCCGGGAAGAGTGCGGCGGCACAGAGGAAAAACGCTGCGGACGAAATGTCGCCGGGAACGGCGGCGTCGATGGCGTGGAGTTGCTGGCCGCCGGCGATGGAGACGGAGTCTTTGGAGCGCTCGACTTTGGCGCCGAAAGCGCGGAGGGCGAGTTCGCTGTGATCGCGGGTGCGGACGGATTCGCGGACGGTGGTTCGGCCCTCGGCCTGAAGGCCGGCGAACAGGACGGCGGTTTTGATCTGGGCGCTGGGGATGGGGGGGGTGTAGTCGATGGCGGTGAGGGGCGCGCCGTAGAGGGTGAGGGGCGCGTGGCCGTTGGTGAGGTCGATGCGCGCGCCCATCTGGGCGAGGGGCTTGCGGACGCGCTCCATGGGGCGGCGCGAGAGCGACGGGTCGCCGATGAGGGTGAAGCTGCCGGTTTGGGAGGCGAGCAGGCCGGAGAGCATGCGCATGGTCGAACCGGAGTTGCCGCAATCGAGCGGCTGACTGGAGGGACGGAAGTGACCGGCTGTTCCGGTGATTTCGATCGACGTTCCGTTGCGGACGACCTGTGCGCCGAGAGCTTCAACGCAGGCTAGCGATGAGGCGCAGTCGGCGCCGGTGGAGAAGTTGGCGAGAGCCGCGTGGTGCCTTCGGCCAGGCCGCCGAGCAATGCGTAACGGTGACTGATACTTTTGTCGCCAGGCAGGCGCAGGCTGCCCTCAATGTTCCTTGCGGGCCGGATGATTCTTTCCGTGGAGACGGCGTGCATAAAAAACAGGGTACAGGACACAGAACACAGAACGCAGAACGCAGGCGCTTGATTTCCACCTTGGGCTGTGCGAGATTCGGGATCGAAGTGACTCCCCATCTCTCCGATTTGTTTGCCGAGGAGTATCGCGCGATTCGGCCGCGGGCTCCGATGCCTCCCATGGACGTTCGGTTCTACCGATTCACATCGCTGAATACGACCATCCGGCTGCGGGAAGGGCGCATTCGCGTCAACCTTTCCGATCTGCTGGAGGGTGCGCCGGAGCCGGTGCTGCGGGCCATCGCCCACATTCTGCTGGCGAAGCTCTACCGCAAGCCCATCGATACGGGCCACGCGCATCGCTATCGGCGTTTTACGACGAGTGAGCCGGTGGTGCGGCAGAGCGAGCGCATCCGGCAGACGCGGGGCCGCAAGAAAATTCTCTCCGCGCGCGGCGATCAGTACGACCTCGACGAAGTATTCGAGACGCTCAACCGGCGTTTCTTTCACGGGTTGATGGGGCGGCCGCTGCTGACGTGGAGCGAGGTGACGGCGCGGCGGCTGCTGGGCCACTACGATCCGGCGCACAACACCATCATGGTGAGTCGAGTCTTCGATCGCAAAAACACGCCGCGCTACGCGATCGAGTATCTGATGTACCACGAGATGCTGCACCTGAAGCATCCGGTGAAGCAGAAGAACGGGCGGCGCTGCGTGCACTCGCGGGCGTTCCAGGAAGAAGAGAAGCTGTTTCCGGAGCTGGAGCGGGCAAAGGCGTATCTGAAGACGCTGTAGAGGCAGCTAAGGAGCGGTCGGCTGAGAGGCGGTCAGCGAAGAAGCGGTTAGCTAAAAAGCGGTAAGCTAAGGGGCGGTCGGCTGAAAAGCGCTCGCCTAAGAAGCGGCCAGCGGCGAAACGTCAGCGAGAAGTGGGGTGCGGATCACATCCGCGGTTTGCGTGCGCGGAATCGAAAAGCCCAGGGATTTACGTCCACCTGAACCGATTCGAATCCGGCTGCCTCCAGGCGTGCGGGAAACGTGGCGGGATTGACCGGCGTGAGCGTGTCGAAGAGGTGCAGCAACCGGAAGCTGCGGCTGGTAAGGCTGTCGGTGCCGGCAAAGATGGCGCTGGGCCGGAGCAGGCGAAAGACTTCGCGGAGAATCTGGTCCTGCAGGACAACCGAAGGCACGTGATGCAACATGGTGAAACAGACGGCAGAATCGAAACTCGATGCGGGCAGGGAGGTCTGAGTCGCGCTTTCGGTGAGGACCGTGACGTTGCGATCTGCTGTGCGGGTCCTGAGGCGTTCAGCCAGCTTTCGGTCAATTTCGATACAGGTGAGATGGCCGGCGCGCGTGCGCAGCGCTTCGGTCGTAGCACCGTATCCGGGGCCGATTTCGAGGGCGTTTGAGCCAAGGTCGATGTCTTCCAGAGCCCAGGGGACGATATGCTGCTCGACTGTCTGACGCCAGCGATGGGAGGAACACATCCACTGATGAACGAGATTCATGGTCACAGCTCCGGAGATTCGGCAGGTACGAGGCCATGATGGTCTGGTTTTAGGTGTGGCGCAATAGGTGGATTACGACATAATCTATCGTTCATGCGACATGCAGGAGTTTTGCGGGATTACGACCCGAAGTCTGGCGAATCGGTTTCGACGCTGGCGTGGGAGTATCCCGCGGAATTCGAGGTGCCTGAGCACGCGCATGGGTCCGATCAGCTGATCTACGCCATCACTGGGGTGATGGAGGTGAGGTCGGGGCAGAGCCTGTGGGTGATTCCGCCTCAGTTTGGGTTGTGGATTCCAGCGCGCACTCCGCACCGGATCCGGATGCCGGCGGCGGTTGCGATGCGGACGCTTTATTTTCGGCCGGTCCTGACGGCCCGCCCCGGGCGCCCGTGCACGGTGCTGCATGTAACCCCGCTGTTGCGTGAGCTGGTACTGGAAGCGGTTCGTTTGCGGCGTTTGCGCGCGAAGAACGAATATGAGCGCGCTTTAAGGGACATGCTCATGGCCCAGCTGAAGGAAGCCTCGCCGATGCCGACTTTCATTCGGATGCCGGAGGAGGCCCGAGCCCTGCGCGTAGCGCGCGGCGCGATGGAAGATGCAGGACGGTCGCGTTCGCTGGCCGTTCTATCGAAACAGGCTGGTGCGAGCGTGCGAACCATCCAGCGCATCTTTCGCAAAGAAACAGGCACGGACTTCGAGTCGTGGCGGCGGCAGCTGCGCCTGACGAAAGCAGTGGAGCTTCTGGTCGCGGGACGATCGGTGAAGGAAGTGGCGTTCAGCGTCGGTTATCGGCAACCGAGCGCGTTTGTGGAGACATTCCGCCGCACCTTCGGATCGACGCCCAGAGCATGGGCGCGAGAGCTCGCGGAGCGCAACCGGGACTGAGTGCGTTGCGCTGCCCGGTTTGCGCGCTGCGCAGAGTCATGCTACAAACGAAAGAAATATGGACGGCAGGTCCAATTCGATAATGCAATCAGCGCCGCGCAGTGCTGCGGCGAACAGCCTCTCCGGCTGTTGTTGTTGTCGATAGTGCTTCGCATTCTCGCGCCGTAATTCGGCAAAATCTCAAAAACTGAAAATTTAAATGCGGGGATTTCTCTCCGCAGAATCTGGAGCGTTGTTATGGCTTCGTCGACTTCGGCGTCTTCGTCAGGACGGCGGATTTCTCTCGATAGCTGGGCGGTTGGTTTGGCGCTGCTGGCGGCTCTGCTGGTGCGGTTCGGAATTTTGAAATCGGTTCCCTGGTAAGGAGGAAACCATGGCTGGATCCGTTGCATTGCCGCGCCCGAGAGAGGTTTCAATGCCGGGGCGGTTTTTCGCTGTCGTGCCCGGAATTCTGCTGCTGCTGGCGGTGGGGTACGCGGGCAAGATCATCGAGCAGTCGATTGCGCGCTATGGCAAAGCGCATCATCTGGTGCTGCCGAATATCGAATATGTGCTGTGGGCGATTCTGCTGGGGCTGGTGATTTCGAACACGGTGGGCGTGCCGCAGGTATTTCGCGCGGGCGTGGCGACGTATGAGTTCTGGCTGAAGGCGGGCATCGTACTGCTGGGGGCGCGATTTCTCATCGGGGACGTACTGCGCCTGGGTGGGATTTCGCTGGGGCTGGTGCTGATCGAGGTCGCCTTCTCGCTGGTCTTCATGACGCTGCTGGGGCGCGGATTCAAGCTGCGGCCGAAGTTGACTTCGCTGCTGGCGGTAGGATCGTCGATCTGCGGAGTGTCGGCGATTATTGCGACGCAGGGCGCGATCGGTGCGGATGAGGAGGACTCGTCGTACGCGATTGGAGCCATTCTGGCGCTGGGTGCACTGTCGCTGTTCGTGTTTCCGTTGATTGGGCACGGTCTGCACCTGAGCGATCGCGCTTATGGACTATGGGCCGGGCTGGGTGTCGATAATACGGCGGAGGCGACGGCAGCGGGCGCGCTCTATTCCGACGCAGCCGGGAAGGTGGCCGTGCTGGCCAAGACTTGCCGGAACGCGCTGATTGGATTTGTCGTGCTGGGGTATGCCATCTACTGGGCGCGGAAGGGGCAGGCGGAGAAGGTGACGAACAAGGCGGCGTTCCTGTGGAAGAAGTTTCCGAAGTTCGTGCTGGGATTTTTGCTGATCTCGCTGCTGGCCTCGGTGGCGTTTTTTACAAAGCCGCAGACGGCGGTGCTGGGGAATTTATCGCGCTGGGCATTTCTACTGACGTTTGCGGGGGTGGGGCTGCGGACCAATCTGCGCGAGCTGACGAAGCAGGGGGCGCGGCCGTTCCTTGTCGGCGCAATCGGAGAAGTGGTGATTGCCGCGATCACGCTGGGGCTGGTGTATGGGGCGGCGCGGGTGTGGCATTTGTGAAAAACAGGGAGCATAGGGAGCAGGGAGGGACTAGGGAGTAGGGAGGTAGGGAGTAGGAGAGCAACGGAGGCTGGCACGCCGGAGAGGAGACTCTCCGGCGTTTCGTTTCTGTGACAGGCAAGCGGCCGACTCCGCGCAGATAGGCGTCCGGCAAGATTCCACTTGCTACCTTAAAATAGAGAAGGAGCCTGAGTTTTCCCACAGGGACTGGCAGGCCTGCGCACGCGGTTGGGAGCGTGCCTGCAGCCGGAGCGGCTGCCAAAGGATTCAATTTTGATCGGAACCAAGGTTCTTAACAAGGTATTTGGGACCAGCAATGAGCGGGCGGTGAAGCGCCTGCTGCCGCGGGTGACGGAGATTAATGCGCTCGAGCCGGGGGTAAAGGCGATGAGCGACGAGCAACTGCGCGCGAAGACAGGGGAGTTCAGAGCGCGGATTGCGGCGGCTCTGGAAGGAATCACGGACGAGGAGGCGCGTGTCGCGGCGGAGAAACAGGCGCTCGATGACCTGCTGCCTGAGGCGTTTGCGGTGGTGCGCGAGGCGGGATGGCGCGCGGTGAACATGCGCCACTTCGATGTGCAGCTGGTGGGCGGCATGGTCCTGCACCAGGGAAAAATCGCCGAGATGAAGACCGGCGAAGGCAAGACGCTGGTGGCGACGCTGCCGTGTTATCTGAACGCGCTGGCCGGGCATGGCGTGCACGTGGTCACTGTGAACGATTATCTGGCCAAGCGCGATGCCGAGTGGATGGGCAAGATCTACGAGTTCCTCGGGCTCACCGTGGGCGTCATCGTCCACGACCTCGACGACAACCAGCGGCGCAAGGCCTACGCGTCGGACATCACCTACGGGACGAATAACGAGTTCGGGTTCGACTACCTGCGCGACAACATGAAGTTCGAGCTGAACGACTGCGTGCAGCGCGGGCACTACTACTCGATTGTGGACGAGGTGGACTCGATCCTGATCGACGAGGCGCGAACGCCGCTGATTATTTCCGGGCCGACGGATCAGACGACCGACAAATATGCGCGCGTGAACCGCATCATTCCCTCGCTCGAGGAGGGCGAGGAGATCGAGAAGAGTCCGGAAGAGAAGATCCTGACCGGCGATTTCGTTGTCGATGAGAAGCACAAGACGATCAGCGTGACCGATGAGGGATGGGAGAAGATCGAGGGGCTGCTGGGCATCGGCAACATCGCCGATCCGGAGAACTGGGATCTGAAGCACCACGTGGAGACGGCGATCAAGGCGCACTCGCTGTACAAGAAGGACGTGCAGTACGTGGTGAAGGACGGCGAGGTGATCATCGTCGACGAATTCACAGGGCGTCTGATGCCGGGGCGGCGGTGGTCGGACGGACTGCACCAGGCTGTCGAGGCGAAAGAAGGCGTAAACATCCGCCGCGAAGATCAGACGCTGGCGACGATCACCTTCCAGAATTATTTCCGCCTTTATAAGAAGCTGGCCGGCATGACGGGTACCGCCGAGACCGAGGCTTCGGAGTTCGACAACATTTACAAGCTGGATATCGTCGTGATTCCGACCAACAAGCCGATGCGGCGGCTGGAAAATGCCGACGTGGTTTTCCGGACTTCGAAAGAGAAGTACTTCGCGGTGGCGGATGAGATTGCGAAGCTGCACGAGAATAAGCAGCCGGTACTGGTGGGGACGACGTCGATCGAGAAATCCGAGTTGCTCTCGCAGATTCTGGCGCGCAAGGGTGTACGGCACGTGGTGCTGAACGCGAAGTATCACGAGCGCGAGGCGGAGATTGTTGCGCAGGCGGGCAGACTCGGGATGGTGACCATTGCGACGAACATGGCCGGCCGCGGCACCGATATTCTGCTGGGCGGGAATCCGGAATTTGTGGCGCGCCAGGAGCTGGTGAAGAAATCGATGGCGCGGGCCATCTCGCCCGGAGAAGGCGCCATCAACCCTACCGCGCCGCCGGGGATGTTGCGCTTCTACTACCAGGGGCAGGAGTACGAGACCTCCCAGGAGAACTGGGAGCGCGTCTATCAGGTTTACGCGGCCGTTGCTGCCGGCGAGCACGAGCAGGTGATCGGCGCCGGCGGCCTGTTCATTCTGGGCACGGAGCGGCACGAGTCGCGGCGCATCGACAATCAGCTGCGCGGGCGCGCCGGCCGCCAGGGCGACCCGGGAGCTTCGCGCTTCTATCTCTCCCTCGAAGACGACCTGATGCGCATCTTCGCCCGCGAGTGGGTTTCCACGCTGCTGCAGAAGATGGGCATGGAAGAAGGAATGCCCATCGAGTCGCGGATGATCTCGAACCGCATTGAGGCGGCGCAGAAGGCGGTGGAAGGGCAGAACTTCGAGGCCCGCAAGCACCTGCTCGAATACGACGACGTGATGAACAAGCAGCGCGAGGCCGTTTACGGATTGCGGCGGCAGCTGCTGGAAGGGCTCGATCAGAAGGAGTTGATCGTCGAGGATTACGTTCCGAATATCATGAGCACGTTGCTGGATGAATTTGCGAATGAGCGCGTGCATCCGGATCAGTGGGACGTGAAGGGCCTGAAGGAAAAGCTGATTGCGCATTTCGGTTTCGATCTGGATGCCGAGGAAATTACGCCGACGGAGATGACGCGCCACGAGCTGGGCGAGACCATCTTCGAGCGGCTGAAGGCGAGATACAGCGCGAAGGAGCAGCTGATCGGCGATCAGGGTATGCGCTTCCACGAGCGGATGATCATGCTGAGTGTGATCGATGGACTGTGGAAAGATCACTTGCTCAACATGGATCACCTGAAGGAAGGCATCGGCCTGCGCGGTTATGCGCAGCAGGATCCGCTGGTGGCCTACAAGAAAGAATCCTTCGAGATGTTCGAGGGGATGATGGAGCGGTTCCAGGAAGACACGGTGCGCTTCCTCTTCCTCATGAGGATCGTGGGGCCGGATGGGCAGCCGGTGGAGATTCCCACGCGGCCGCGGCCGGAAATTCCGGCGGCGCCCAGCGTGGCCTCAGCGGACGGAGGCGGAAACGGGCACCGGCTGCCCAACGCGCCGCCGATTCCGCTGCCACCGACGCGAGCCCCGTCGACGACGATTGACGATCTGGAGAAGGAGTTCGCGCGGAAGAAGCAGAAGGAGCTGGAACATGCGCGCATGGCGGGCGGTGGCGATGCGAGCGCTCCGGCGCAGCGGAGAACTGGCGAGAAGGTTGGCCGGAACGATCCCTGTCCTTGTGGGTCGGGCAAGAAATACAAGAAGTGCCACGGCGCGAACGAAGCTTAGAAAGCTGAAAAATCAGCTTAAAGATTGAAACAAAGCCTTCGTTGCGCTGGGCTGCTTATGCGCTGGAGCGGCGGTTCTTGTTGACGATGCCGGCCAGGATAATCAGGAACGCGAAGGCGCGGACGATGAAGACCCAGGGACTGGCTTCGCTGGGATTATGGAAAAACACACGCACGCTGCGATTGAGTCCCTCGATGACAAACGCGACGGCGAAGGCGAGGAAGAGCGAGTCACGGGTATCGCGCCAGAAGCGCAGAAAGAAGAGGCCGGCGGCCAGGGAAGCAGTCGCAATGACCCCTTCCAGAAAGCCTTCGAAGATGGGACTGTGGATCATTGCTGACCCTCCCAGATGAGACCGTAAAGCAGGATCAGCATGGAGGCGGCGGCAGTGATGAGGCGCAGCGGATAGAGATCGATCTGAGGGAGGAGCACGAGGTCCACAAAGACCAGGAGGTTCGAAATCGCAAGTCCGCAGAAGCAGATCGCGCTCCACAGCAGCAGGCGTTTGCCGACCGAGGAATAAGCGCGAAACAGCAGCACGCCGCAGGCGAGCGTGACAAGAAACCCGAGAATATAGACAGCCGGGGCCATGGCTTTCATTGGGTCAGTCTTTCCTGAACCTGAAGGCGCGGGCAAATTCCCGCACCGCAGGCGAAGCTTTGGAGTGAATCATGTTGGAGACGCGGACCAGCTCACGGCGCCAGGTTCTGTCCACATCCTGCATGAGATGATCGCGGGCGTATTCCGGATTGTAGCCATAGGCGTCGCCGCGCAGAACGATAGCCCGTTGCTGGAGGTCGTCGAGGATGCGGATGGTTTGCTCCTGAGGGAGGTAAAGCAAAGCGGCGAGCTCTTCCACCGGCCACTGCTTCGGGCGACTGTTCCAGAGGATGAGCAGGGCTTCGATGTGAGGCACGCTGTCGATCTCGTCGAGGATGAAGCGATCGACTTCGAGGCGGCGCGGATTTTCTTCCCCTGCCGGCGACATGGCGAATGAGACAGACGACTGAACAGCTGCATTCTATTTTGAAGTTTGGAAGGCTGTTTGGGGCTCGCCTGGGCGCCTGGCCTCAGAAAAATCTTATTCGGCGCCAGGGGATGTTGTCTGGCTCAAAAGCCAGTCGAGATACGGCTTGCCGGCCGATTCCGTTGTGAGCACCAGCAGTTCGGGAACCTCGTAGGAATGCAGGCGGTTGATGGCGGCTTCGAGAGCGTTCAGGTTCGCGGCCGTGGTTTTGATGACTAGAAGGATTTCCCCAGCCGTTTCTACCGCACCGTGCCAGCGGTAAATCGAAGTCAGACCGGGAATGATGTTCACGCAGGCGGCCAGACGCTCTTCGACCAGCGCGCGCGCGATGCGTTCGGCTTCCTGCTGCGAGGCGGTGGTGGTGAGCGCGATACGTACATCCGTGGCGGGCAACACAGGGTACAGGTTACAGGCAGCAGGTTACAGCGAACAGAGTTTAGGGTTTAGAGTTTGGGTGGAGTGGACCGGCGGAGTTGCCAGGGACCATCGACGAGCATCTTACGGCGCAAGTGTGCAGCGAGGGATCAGGGAGAGAGATGACCGCGGAAATTAAGTTTGGGACGTCGGGTTGGCGCGCAGTTGTCGCCGAGGAATTCACGTTTGGGAACATTCGGCGCGCGGTGGCCGGTATCGGGCAGTATGTTGTGGGGCAGAACGGGCCGAAGACAGTGCTTGTCGGTCGCGATCCTCGTTTTCTGGGTGAGATGTTTGTGGCGGAAGCAGCGCGCGTGCTGGCCGCGAATGGCGTGACGCCGCTGGTGATTCCGGAGCCTGCTCCGACGCCAGCTATTGCCTATGCGGTGCGGCGGCTCAAGACGGGAGGGTCGATCAACTTCACCGCCTCGCACAATCCTCCGGAGTACAACGGCATCAAGTACTCGACGCCCGATGGCGCGCCGGCGTTACCCGAGGCGACGCACAAGATCGAGGCGAATGTGAAGGCGCTGGCCGAGGTGCCTTCGCCACCCGACACCGGACAGAAATTTGAACAGGTGGACGTGAAGCCGGACTACCTGAAGCGGATCGCCGAGCTGGTGGACTTGAAGGCGATCAAAAAATCCGGAATGAAGGTGGTGTTCGATCCCTTTTGGGGTGCGGCGCGAGGATACAGCTGCCACATCCTGCGCGAGCACGGCGTGGAGACCTGGACGGTCCACGATTATCGCGATGTGCTGTTCGGCGGCCATGCGCCGGAGCCCGACGGCGAGCTGCTGAACGCCTGCGAAGACAAGATGAAGGAAGTGGGGGCGGCTATTGGCATTGCGACCGATGGAGACGCGGACCGGTTCGGCATTGTCGATGGAGACGGGACGTTCATCCAGCCGAACTACATCATCGCGCTCCTCTTCGACTATCTGGTGGAGACGCGCGGATGGAAGAACGGCGTCGCGAAGTCCGTTGCGACCACGAACCTGATCAACGCTCTCGCCGATGAATTCAAGGTCCAGCTTTATGAGACGCCGGTGGGGTTCAAGTACATCGGGGAGCTGATCAACGAGGACAAGATCGCGATTGGCGGCGAAGAGAGCGCGGGGCTGACCATCCGCGGGCATGTTCCGGAGAAGGATGGCGTACTGGCCGGATTGCTGGCGGCCGAGATGGTGGCCGTGCGCGGCGCGAGCCTGGGCGAACAATTGAAGAAGATATTTGCTCGCGTAGGTTCCTTTTACCCGAATCGCGAGAATTTCCGCTTGACTCCCGAGGTAAAGGAAAAGTTCACTGAGAAGATAAAGAATGATCCGCAGGAGATTGGCGGGCGCAAGGTAGTCAGCGTTGTCCGGATCGACGGTCTGAAGCTGATTCTCGCCGATGGATCGTGGGTTTGCTACCGGCTGAGCGGAACGGAGCCGGTGGTTCGGGTCTACTCCGAGGCGCGGAAAGAAAGCGACAAGGGGCCGCTGAGCCGGGCGGCGAAGGATTGGGTATTACAGTGAGCAGAGCGCAGAGCTCAGAAGGGCATTGCGGGAGTGACTGAGAAACACAAGGCAAAGGGCGTGGCGGAGCGGGGAGCGGAATGGCTCTATCGGATGCGGAGGCGCATTGCCACCTTTGCTGTGATTGCCGCGGCGCTGGTGTTTGGCTATCACGCAATCTTCGGCGAGAACGGCATCAGCATCTATGGGCAGCGGCGCGCCGAAGACCGGGCTGTTCGCAAAAAGATTGACCAGCTCCACGCGGAAAACTCGAAGCTCGACGAGCAGGTGAAGGCGCTCCGGAGCAATCCCGATGCCATTGAGCGCGAGGCGCGCGAACGGCTGCATTATGCGCGGCCCGGGGAAGTGATCTGGACGGAGAACGCAGCGCAGGGCAGTGCCACGACGGGGCAGACCAGGAAGTAGCCGGCCGGCATTCGCGGTGACTACAGGTACAAGTAGCGTTGTGCTCGTCTTCGAGCGGAAAACCGCGCCGGCGCATCTTTTTCTGCAACCGAGCATTTAATCTGAAGAGGCTTATGGATAAATTTGTCATTCGCGGTGGGAATCCGCTTCTCGGCACTATTCGTGTGAGCGGATCGAAGAACTCCGCGCTCCCCTGCATGGCGGCAGCGCTTCTTACCGAAGAGGAAGTGGTGCTGGAGAATATCCCGCAGGTGCGGGATATCGAAACGGAGCGCAAGCTGCTGGTTTCGATGGGCGGCGAAGTGGAGCTGGGATATGGCCGCGCGCAGCATCGCACTACCATTAGTTGCCGCACGATCAAGGATCCAACCGCACCTTACGAAATCGTGAAGACCATGCGGGCCTCGTCGCTGGTGCTGGGGCCGCTGGTGGCGCGGATGGGAGTCGCGCGCGTCTCCATGCCGGGCGGCTGCGCGATTGGCGCGCGGCCGATCGATCTGCACACCAAGGGCCTGGAAATGCTCGGAGCGAAGATCACCTACGAGCACGGATACATTGAAGCGCGGGCGGAGCGGCTGAAGGGTGCGCATATTGTCTTCGACAAGATCACAGTGACGGGGACCGAAGACCTGCTGATGGCGGCGGTGCTGGCCGATGGCGAAACCGTGATGGAAAACTGCGCGCGCGAGCCGGAGGTGACGGACCTGGCCGCGATGCTCACCGCGATGGGCGCGCAGATCCACGGAGGGGGCACGTCGACGATCACCGTGAAGGGCGTCACGAAGCTGGGTGGCGCGAAACATCGCATCAATCCCGACCGCATCGAGGCGGGGACGTTTCTGGTTGCGGGTGCGATCACTGGCGGCGACCTGTGCGTGGCGCACTGCAATCCTGCGCACCTGAACGCTTTGATTGGCAAGCTGCAGGAGTGCGGCGTGCGCGTGGACGTGATCGCGAGGGATCAGATTCGTGTGCGCGGCGATGGCACACTCAAGGCCGCGGACATCTCGACCGAAGAATATCCGGGATTTCCCACCGATATGCAGGCGCAGTTCATGGCGCTGGTCACGCAGGCCGAGGGCACGTCGCTGGTGAAGGAGAACATTTTCGAGAACCGCTTCATGCACGTGCAGGAGCTGGTGCGGATGGGCGCGAATATCCGCGTGAACGGCCGTGCGGCTACGGTTCAGGGCCGGACGCCACTCTCCGCGGCTGCCGTGATGTGCTCGGATCTGCGCGCCTCGGCGTCGCTGGTGCTGGCTGCGCTGGTGGCGGATGGCGAATCGATCCTTGATCGGGTGTATAACATCGACCGCGGCTACGAACACATTGAGGAGAAGCTGCGCGGGGTGGGGGCACAGATTCGGCGCATGGGGAATGTCTTCCAGGAGAAGCGGGAATTAGTGGCAGCGAACAGCGAACAGTGAGCGGACGGTAGCTGGTGGCCCGTGGCCGGTAGCCTGTGGCCTGTGGCCGGTAGCCTGTGGGCGATGGAAAGCCGACGCCGCATCTGAAAGAGGAGAGGAGAGATGCAATGGCGAAGACTGAGGATCATGCGCTGCGGGAGCAGCTGGTGAAATTTCTGCGGGGCGGCGAGGCGCACGCCGAACTGAAAACCGTACTGGACGATTTTCCCGAGAAGGCGCGCGGCGTGGTGCCGAAGGGCGCGGAGCATTCGGCGTGGCAGGAACTGGAGCACATCCGCGTCGCACTGCACGATCTGCTGGATTTCTCTACCAACTCGCATTACGTCGGAATGAAATGGCCGGACGACTACTGGCCAAAAGAAGCGGCCCCGAAAGATGCGGCCGCATGGGACAAGTCCGTCCGCGGTGTGAAGAAGGACATCGCAGATTTCGAAAAGCTGGTTGGTGATCCGGAGTCGAACCTGTACGCGACGATTCCGTGGGGCGACGGCCAGACGCTGCTGCGCGAGGTGCTGATCGCCGGGCAGCACACCAGCTATCACCTTGGGCAGATTGTGCTGCTGCGACGCCTGTTGGGCGCGTGGGGGTGAAGCCGCCTGCGGGCTACGGGGCGCGCCGTTTCGCGATCGAAATTTCCCCTTCGTCTGTTATCGTCGCCGTCGTTCTGATTCGGGGCCTGGCTGATCCTTTGGGGAGGACCGCAGGTAAAGGGTTGGAGTGGTGCCCAGAGTTCTGCGAAATGCTGCGATGAATGCGCTGGGAGTGCTGTAGCCGGCTTCGAGGGCGGCGTGCGTGACTTTGGCTCCAGCTCCCAGGAGCCGCATCGCCTCCATTAGTCGCAATTGCTGGCGCCACTTGCCGAGGGTCAGGCCTGTTTCCAGCTGGAAGAGGCGTTCGATGGTTCTTCGGCTCGCGCCGCTGGTCCGGCAGATGTGCGTGATGCTGCGAGGGCTGCCGGGGTGGGTGATGAGCGCGTCGGCGACGCGCAGCGCGCGTGGGTCGACAGGGTGCGGCAGTTGCAGCGGGATCATCTGAATCGCCCTGAGCTGGTCGATGATGACCTGGATCAGGTGGCGGTGCGCCTCGACGGTATGCCGCAGCGCGCCCAGAGAACAGGCGTGGAGAATCAACTCCTTCAGCAACGCGGAGACATTGACCACGCAGCAGTCTCGGGGGAGCGACCGCGCCACGTTTGGCTTGAGGTAAACGGTGCGCATGGCCACGGTTCCCGACATAGCGACGGTGTGCGGCACAGCTACCGGAATCCAAACCGCGCGGTGGGTGGGAACAACCCATGTACCCCCCGCCGTGCGGACGGTCATCACGCCGCGGGAAGCGTAGACGAGCTGATCGCGGTCGTGGAAGTGGGGCGGGATTCTGTGTCCGGCGGGATAGTCGTGGGTGAGCGTGACGATCGCCGATCGGCGATCGGCGAGACGATCGAATTTTGCTGGTTGTCGTATTTTCGACATTAGTTGTCACAATATCGGAGGCGCGGCGCAGGTCGCAATCGTTAGTTTGAACTTTGTTCAGCGATTCGTGAGTCCAACCGTGGAGGAAATAACAAGATGCAAAACGCACAGCGAAGAGTGAAGCCGGGGTGCGGGTTTCTGTTGATGGCGGCCGTTACCGCTGTGGCCGCCATGTTGCCGCGCATAGCGGTGGCGGCCGATGCCGGTCCGTGTGCCGACGCAGCTCATCGGCAACTGGATTACTGGCTGGGGGATTGGGCGGTGACCGCGCGGGGCTCGGCTGCCAACGCCGGCAGCAAAGTGCATGTGGAGCTCGACGGATGCGCGGTGGTGGAGAGCTGGGACGGAGGCCGAGGGCACATCGGCGAGAACGTGATGGCCTACAGTGCCGATGACCATGGCTGGCATGGGCTGTTCCTCGACAACAAAGGGCGCGTACACGTTTTTGTCGATGGGAAGGTGGAGGCCGGTTCCGCGGAGTTCAGCGCTCCCAGCCGGGAAGAGGATGGAACAACGGTTCTGAACCGGGTACGGATTGTCCGTATCAGCGCAGATAAGGTTGAGCAGCTCTGGGAGAAGTCGTCGGACCATGGCGCGACGTGGACGACTGAATTCCGCGGGGAATACTCGCGAAGAAAGCCGTGAGGCTGAGCTAACGCCTTTGCGCAGCGGCCAGGGCAGCTCTCGCCGAGGGATGGTCCTCGTCGGGCATGTGCGCGGGGAAGGCCAGGGTCACCTTCGTGCCGCGGCCGGGGCGGCTGGTTACATCGAAGAGCGCAGCGTCGCCGTAGAGCACCTCGAGCCGCTCGCGCACATTGCGCATGCCGATGCCTGTTCCCTGCAGTACGCCGCTGGTATGCGTGCGGCCGGGTGCGATGCCCACGCCGTCGTCTTCCACCTCAATCACCAGGCGGCCTTGCTCGAGGCGACTGCGCAGGGTGATGGTTCCGCCAGCGATGCGGGGCTCGAGTCCGTGCTTGATGCTGTTTTCAACCAGCGGCTGCAGCAGCATGCTGGGCACGGGAATCTCCAGCGTTGCGGGATCGATCTCCCTGGCGACGGAAAGTTTTTCCGCACCGAACCGCGCGATTTCAATACTCAGGTAGTCGTCGGTGGTGGCGATCTCGTCGCGGAAGGGAACGAAGGCGTCGTGCTCGCTCAGCATTTTGCGCAGGATGTTGGCCAGCTTCACGATCAGCTCGCGCGCCTGCTCCGGGCGGAAGCGCACCAGCGAGGCAATGGAGTTGAGCGTATTGAACAGGAAGTGCGGATTGATCTGCCGCTGCAGCGCGTCGAGGCGCGCCTCCAGCAGCAGGCGCTTCTGTTCTTCAAGCGATTGCTCGATGCGGACGGCATTCCAGATCTTCAGCGGGATGCCGACCACCATCGCAGCGCAGGTCCAGATGGCAATGCGGATGATCCAGCTGTCGGAAACGAGCGCGAAGAGGCGTCCGTGGGACATGCGATTGGCCCACTCTCGGAGAATCTCCATGGCCACGATGAGCACCAGGAGCAGAATCTGGCGATCGATGCGAGGGCGAAGCAGGGTGCGGCGCACCCAGCGGTAAAGGCTGAGGTCGACGAACGGAGAAAACGACCAGACCTCTTCTTTGTCGACGAAGCGGCCGTAGATGCCGGCGGTGATGGCGACGGCCAGCAGAAACGGGAGAGCGAGGAATTCGCCATGAAAGAGCGCAGGCAGCGACAGCACCGACGCGCCAACCAGAGCGGCGCCGGGGCCGATGAGGATGCCGATGAGGATCGTGGTCTCAAACGAGATGTCGGCGGCGTAGAAGTTAGGAACCGTCACGCGCGCCCACACACCCAGGCCGAGGGGGATGCAGATGAAGGCCAGCAGGCCGAGGGTCTGCGTCAGGTTGCGATTATCGGAGAAGAGAAGCTTTTGAAACTCACGCGAGCGGCCCAGCGCCGAGGAAACAGCGGCAGCCACACCCAGCTTGATGAGCAGGGTAATGAGGATGAGGCGCGAGTCGATCACGAGAACAGGGTACAGGGTATAGGGTGCAGAAAGACAGCCGGTAGCTGGTAGCCAGCCACCTATAATGAAGGGATGGCCATCAGTTCAGTGCGCAAGGTTGCCGATGCCGATTTTCCCACGCGGTGGGGGCACTTCCGCATACTGGGTTTTGAAGGCGAGTTTGCCGAGAACGATCCGGCGCGGTGCGGGCAGACCGCGGAGAAGGAAGAAGCTGTCGCCCTGGTGATGGGCGATATTCATGCAACGCCGCCGCTGGTGCGCATCCACTCGCAATGTCTCACTGGCGACGTATTCCATTCCCTGCGCTGCGATTGCCGGCTGCAGCTGGAACTCGCGCTTAGAAAAATTGCGGAAGAAGGGGCTGGAATCGTGATCTATGAGCAGCAGGAAGGCCGCGGCATCGGGCTGATGGCGAAGCTCCGCGCCTACGAGCTGCAGGATCAGGGCCTGGATACGGTCGAGGCCAATCTCAAGCTGGGATTTGAGGCGGACTGCCGGGAGTTCGAGCTCCCGGCAGCCATTCTTGCGCAGATGGGCATCGAGTCGGTGCGGTTGATCACCAACAATCCCGATAAAGTTTCCGCGCTTGAGGCGGCGGGCATCCGCGTATCGGAGCGGGTGTCGGCGGAGGTGCCGGCAGAAGACACCTTCGAGCAGTATTTGCGCGTCAAGCAGGAAAAATTAGGGCACATCTTCGATTCCATCGACCAGCCGGCGCGCTGACAAAGTCCGCGCATCGGACTGTTGCGTTGAGCGTTGCGTGAGCTGAAGACGTGCGCCCCCAATACTGCGGATAGCGGCGCGACGCCGGACTACGGGCTCAGTTGCCTTTGATGGCTGCGGCGAGCGGAAGAGTAAATCCCAGCACGGCCACGAGGAGCGAAGTACCAAGAAGCGCGACGATTAACATATCGGACCTCCCGAGTGAGTTATTCCAGACGTGCAATTCTGAACAACCCCGCGGTTCTATCTCGGATGGTCTGGCATTCGAGAATTTCTCCCGATAGTGGAGCGGTTTTCCCGAAAATAAATCTGGCCCCTGGGAAAATCGCCCCACCATCGGGAGCAATTGCGGGAGAACGGTGGCAGAAACGAACAAGTACAGCAATTGGCAGCAAGGAGACGGTGCATCAAAACCTGTTGGGCTAAACGGCCGACTGGAAATGATTGGTGATCATGTTGAATTCGTTCTGAATCCTGTTAACCAGGTTGCCCTGGGCGGCGACAGCACTCAGCGCAAGGACGGAGGCGACGAGCGCGTACTCAATGAGGTCCGCTCCGCATTCGTCATTCAGCAGGTTCTTCAGAAGATGCCTGGTACGGTTCATTTGTATCTCCTCTTTTGCCGCACCGGGCGAAACGTGATACGCATGGTGCGCCGCTTTGATTGGTTGATTCTGCGCTATGGGGTCCGGACAAACAATTCCATAGGCGTAATGAAAGGCCCATCAAATAGGCAGGGTCAGAAGAGTTACTGTCCTGGTTAGTTACTCGGGTGGAAGCGCGAGGTACAAACCGGGCAGGCGGCGGCGCGGCGACCTTGATCAGCCAAGGCTTCCCGGAGAGAGGCGGGCGACGGACGCGACAAACAAAAGGGATAGCGCAGTCGCTATCGAGAGTGGGTTACTGAGGTGATGGCCGATCAGTGCGGTGCAATGGTGACCATCACGACGCCGTGCGACGGTACCACTGCCGCATAATGATTCATCTGATCGCGCGTCTCCTTGTCGCTCCACAGATCGCGCACCGTGGCGCGCAGCGATGCAGGGTAGCCAATGTCGGTCCAGGCAACGCCGATGGAGAGCGGTTTGGCGCTCCTGTTCAGGAGTACGACGGCGCGATCGCCGTTGGCCAGGGGGCGGGACCACACTTCGATGTCTCCATCCTTCTTCACGCGGTCGGCGGCGTGTCCCAGCGGATCCTGATCGACAGCGATCACGGCATGGTTGAGCAGGATCGACTTCGTATCTGCCGACATATTGGCGACGTCGGTCCCTACCAGCAACGGCGCGGCGAACATCGCCCACATGCTGAAGTGCGCTCGATCTTCTTCGGTGGTCATACCGCCGTTGCCCACTTCCAGCATGTCGGGGTCGTTCCAGTGTCCGGGGCCGGCGTAGCTCTCGACGCCGGGCGCGGCCATCAGATCGATGATCTGAACAACGCCATTGCCGCTGTGTGGGCGGTGCTCGCAGTCCCAGCAATCCTTTATGTCGTCAGTAGTGCGCCACAGATTGCCCACCGGCCCAGCCCAGAGCCATGGCTTGTTGGTGCCCCACTCGCAAATGCTGAAGACGATGGGCCGTCCGGTGGCCGCCAGCGCATCGCGCATGAGGGTGTAAGAAGACAAACCGCTTTGATCCGGCAGCGTGCTGCACCAGTCTTCCTTCACGTAGTCCACGCCCCAGGCGGCGTATTGGCGAGCGTCCTGGTATTCGTGGCCGATGCTCCCGGGGCGACCGGCGCAGGTTTTGGTGCCGACGTCGGTGTAAACGCCAAATTTGAGCCCTTTGCTGTGGACGTAGTCGGCAAGCGCTTTGATGCCGGAGGGGAATTTCTCCTGATCGACGACGACGTTGCCCTCGGCGTCGCGGCCGGATTGCCAGCAGTCGTCGAGGTTCACGAAGACATAGCCGGCTTCCTTCATGCCATTGCTGGCGATAGTGTCGGCCGTGGCGCGCACCACCTGCTCGTTCAGCCCCTTGCAGGCAAATTTGTTCCAGCTGTTCCAGCCCATGGGCGGCGTTCGCGCCACTCCGTTGTCGAGCGCATGAGCAGCGGGCGCGATTGCGGGGACGGTGAGAATGAAAGCGGTTGCAGCAAGCAGGACGGAAGAAACGGAAATCTTCATCACAGCGAGGTTCTCCTCAGGGGCTTCTTGCAGACGGGAGGAATTGTACATCCGTGGATGCGATCGAGGTGGCTCGGACGACGCGGCGCGAAACGGGCCATGAAAAAAGAGACGCGGGGGAGGCGCCATGAGCCAGTGTCCTGTCTCTGAAGTTCGCTGAGCCATTCAAGGGTCGAAAAGCTGATCACCGGGGCTGAAGCCCATTTGATTTTGCGACCTTTTCGGCACGGCTGAAGCCGTGCCCCTTCAAAGCGTGGTCGCAGGGGCTGAAGCCCATTTGATTTTGCGACCTTTCCGGCACGGCTGAAGCCGTGCCCCTTCAAAGAAGGCGTCTTTTCCGCCGGCTAAGATGCCGTGCCCCGATACAGAATCAAAAGAACAACTCTCCAGCGAACTTCTGAGACGCCACACTATGAACGGCGCTGTTGGGAGCGCCCGAAACTGCAGACGCAGCCCGGTTCTCTTTATTACCCGAGGGTTTTCGGGTAGGCCTTCAGGGCACCTTCGATGTGCGCGCCGGCGGCTCCTCCCAGGTCTTTCGGCGACATCGCGGGCTTCACGGTGACCTTAGCCCCGAGGGCCAGAAACCACGGTTCGGCGATGGCCGGCAGATCGGATGCGTCCTTCATGTCGAAGAAGATGTAACCGCTGCGTGTGCCATTGGCTTCTGTGAAGTAGGCGGCCTCGGGCTTCAGATCGCCCAGTACTTTCTGAATAAAGGGGACAAACTGGCCGGAGCGGATGGCCGCATTCGTGGTTTCAACCGGCATGACTACGTGCTGCATCATTCTCATGGTGGGGCCCTCCATGGGGCGTGGGCATTATACGGAGAGTCCGGAGAGAGCGAACAGGCCCTGGCATCGCATACACTGGGAAACGATGAAGAACACAGCACCCGGTTTCTTTCTTCTGTTGCTGGCGGCGGCATGGCCGCTCGCCGCTCAAACCACTCCTCCAGCCTCCGGAGCGCATCACACCGCCACGGCGGCGCACCACACCGCTGCAGGCGGCTGCGTCACGCCTCCGACGATTTCGCCGAAGATCCCGGCACTTCCCGCCTCAGCGCCCTGCGTGAAGGCGCTCTACACCATCACCACCACGCCCACCACGAAGCTCGACTACGCGTCGCCGCTAGTGAGCCGGGAGATTCGTGAGGAACTCGGCGGCGGACCGGAGACCTACTCTCTCGAATACGTGGACACACAGGTTGGCACAGGCGCTACGGCCATGGCCGGCAAATGGCTCACCGTTCACTACACCGGCTACCTGGCGGTGGACGGAAAGAAGTTCGACTCGTCGCACGACCACCCGGGCGGCCAGCCCATCTCGTTTCCTTACGGCACTCACCAGGTCATCATGGGCTGGGACAGTGGTTTTGAGGGGATGAAGGTCGGCGGCAAGCGCCGCTTGTTCATCCCTTATGAGCTGGCTTACGGCGAGAGGGGGCATCCGCCGGCGATTCCGGAGAAGTCGGAGCTGGTCTTCGACGTGGAGCTGGTAAGCCAGAGCGATCAGCGCCCGACACCGCCGCCCATGCCGCGGCCAGTGCCGCCTGCTGGAGTGCATCCGCCGGCCGGTGCGACAACGCCACCGCCGGGCGGCGCCACCACGCCGCCGCCTTCCGGCAGCACAACGCAGACCCCGCCGAAACCGCAGTAGTCGTAAAGCTACTGCGGCGGGATTTTCTCGTTGCTTCCGAGGATGCGCACGTCGGCGCGGAAGCGGTGGTAGTTCGTGAAGGTCACATCGTTCAGCCGGGTCTGCAACGCCGTGGGGGGCGCCAGACCCGTTGCATCCCACGGGCTGAACGCCGCCGGGAGCCTCGAAAAAGCCACACCCTTCAGGGGACAGATGTAGGTTCGATCCCCGATCGGTACCGGCCCGTAGTCGACGCGATTCGCGATGGTGATCATCTGGAAGGGCTGCGCCAGCTCCGTCACGACCGTCAGCCGCAGCACGCTTCCCGTTGCCGGATCGATGGCTATCTCGCCCCGGTAGGCGGGGTTGAGATGGGTCCAGTCCGACCCAGTGAGAAACTCCACCAGATAATGCGATTTCTCCTGCGGCACCGCATAGCGATAAACGGCGATTAAGGCGCCCGATCCCTGCTCCCAGTAGCCCCATTCCATGTGGCTGCGAAACGCATCGTTCAGGACGACGGAGAGAATGGGGCCGAACTCGCCCGTTGTGGTCAAACCCATGGCTACGGTTTCGCGTTTTGCTGCCTTCCCCTTCGCCAGATCGTCCACCTCTTTGCCGTCGCGGTAGGTCACCGGAAAGCTGCTCTTGCCCGTCACGTGGAGGGGCTCGTACTTCGTCGTGCCGGTGGAGAAGCTTTCCGTGCGCATGGTGTGATAGTCCGATCCAGCGCCTGCGCCGGAGGCCTGGATGCGCGGGACGGAGGGCGAATCCTCGAAATGGATGGTTTCGCGTGTGGCGATGAAGTTGGGCAGGGCTGGGATCACCTTTGCGGCGTAATCGATTACGCGCGACAGCATCTGCCTTTCGGTTTCGCGGTCGGGCGGCGCGTTGGCAGAAATCTCCTCGGCGGGGAGATCGAGGAAAGACGAAGCATCGGCCAGCTCGATGAGCGCTTCGTCCGTGCGTTTCCCGGGGAAATCGGCTTCCCACCGAGCCAGGCGAGCGGCGCTGGCGCGCTCTGTGAGCAGCAGGCCGGCGAGTTGTTCGGCGCGTTTCGCGTCGGATTCGTTGCGCTGGACCGCGAGCAGCTGCTCCAGCTGCGCGATCGTGACCGGTTTCTGGGCGAAGACGGACGGCACGATTCCCAGAAAAAGCAGCGAGAGAAAAAAGAGCGGACGCATGGGGAAACCGCCGGACCGATGCGCCATTATAGGCGGGGACACGATTCATCCGGCAGTTACGGCGCCGCGATTGACAATCCGCAGGAACGCCGCGTAGCCTCACCTGCAATCCCCAGTCTCTCCCCCGAACAATTTATTCCGCAGGAGAAACGGTTATGCCAGGAAAGATCCGTGTGGCAGCTGTATTGATATGTTTTTTGGGTTTAGCGGCTGCGGCTGTGCCCACGAGTGCGCAGGCCGGGGACAAGGCCGCTATTGAGTCGCTCTACAAGGGCTTCAACGACGCCTTCAACAAGAAGGACGCGAACGCGATCATGGCCTTTTACGCACCGGACGTCTTCGTCTTCGATGTGGTTCCGCCGCGGCAATATGTGGGCTGGGACGCCTATAAGAAAGACTGGCAGGATGTGTTTGCGGCGATGCCCGGGCCGCTCCAGAATTCCGTCTCCGATCTTGAGATCACGGTCGTCGGACCCGTCGCCTACACCCATTATCTTGACGAGGGCACGATGACCGATAAGGATGGCAAAGCGCTGCACATGGTAGTGCGATCGACCGACGTGTTGCGGAAGATCAACGGCAAGTGGCTCATCGTCCAGGAGCACAATTCGTTCCCTGTCGATATGGAGACCAGCCAGGCCGATATGCTTTCGAAGCCGTAGGGGAGCGATGAAGCGGTCAGCTGAAAAGCGGTTAGCTGTAAAACGGTCGGCAAAGTGCGAGAGCTATGAAGCGGTCAGCTAAAAAGCGGTTAGCGGTAAAACGGTCAGCACGGGAACGGTTACCGAAAGACGGTTAGAGCAAAGAACGGCCAACAGGGACTAGCCGTCCAGGCGGGCGCGCTTCGCGCATTTTTCTACCGGAGCGCGGTGCTATTTGGGGCGATACAGCATGAAGCTTTCCGTTTTCTGTGGCGTCAGCGTCGACGGGTTTCTTGCCCGGCCCGATGACACGCTCGACTTCCTCGAAGCCGGCGGCCAGGCCCCGCACGGCTTTGAAGAGTTCTATGCGAGCGTCGATGTAGTCGTCATCGGCCGCAGGACCTACGACTTCGTTCGCAGGTACGGAAAATGGCTCTACGGGAAAAAGCCGATTGTGGTGCTGAGCAGCCGGCCCCAGGATTTCTCGTGGATCAAGGGCGGAGTCGTCGAGCAGATGGCGGGCGAGCCGGCTGCCATTGTCGAGCGGCTTCGCGCGCGGGGGTTCGATCATGCTTACATTGACGGCGGCATCACCATCCAGCGATTCCTGGCGGCGGGACTGATAGATCGCATGATCGTGACCCGCGTTCCTGTGCTGATCGGGAAGGGAATTCCGCTTTTTGGCCCGGTGCCGGGTGACATTCTTCTGCACCACGTGGCTACGCGCACCTACAAGGGCGGCCTGGTCCAGAGCGAATACGAGGTCGGTGCCGCGCTGGCAAAGTCTGGAAAAAAGACAACGCGATCGAAGAAGAAGCCGGCTGTGAGGAAAAAGTCTAAGAAGTAGGCGAAGACGCGGGCCGCGGGACCCCTCTCCTGCCGTGCGATCGCTTCGCTCAAAGGATGGCACATTTTATTTACGTGACAGATTTGATATGATTGACAGAAGGGGTGATATGTGTCAACTCAGGAGATCAGGCTCAAACTGAGCGAAAATGGCAGAGTTGTCATCCCGGCTCAGGTGCGCAAGGCTTTGGGAGTGGAGGCCGGGGACGAGATCATTCTGGAGCGGGAACGGAATGCTTTTCGCATCACCACACAGCAACAGCGGATTGCCGATGCCCGGAAGAATATCCGGCGTTACATCAAGCCGGGGACGCGGCTGGTGGATGAACTGATCGCGGAGCGGCGCGAGGCGGCGAAGCGTGAGTAGATGCGTGCTGGACGCATCGGCGATTCTGGCTGTGCTGCTGGAGGAGCCTGGCCACGAAAAGCTGACCGCGGCGTTGCTTTCCGAAGCGGTTGCAAGCACGGTGAACCTGGCCGAGGTGCAGACCCGGCTGGTGCGGCGGGGTGGTGCGCCGGACGAAGCGTGGAGCGACGCAGTGTCGGTGATTCGAGAGCCGGTGGCGTTCGACGAGGAGCAGGCGCGGCGTGCGGGCGGACTGGTGATGCAGGCGCAGCCGCTGGGCCTGTCACTGGGGGATCGGGCGTGCCTGGCGCTGGGGATGACGCTGCGATCGCCGATTTACAGCGCGGACAAGAGCTGGAAGAAGCTGAGTGTGGGGGTCCCGATCCACATTATTCGGTAGGGGACTGGCCCCTTCGGCTCGTCCGCTCGCGCGAACTCGCTCAGCGGGGCTATCCGGGCGGACGCGCTTCGCGCACCCCACTTGCAGCAATGCTGTTCACGCGCCAGGCGAGAGTGGTTGCGCTACGGAGATGTTTCTGTGGGGGTGACGGTGATTCCGCTGTCGCTAAAACTGAACTGCAGGGACCAGGTGCTGGTGACGGCGAGGCCGTTTTGCTGGGCTGGGGTGAACTTCCAGGTTTGCGCGGCGGCAAGAGCCTTGTTCGCGAAATACTGGCTCGGGCCTGGCGAGTCGATCGCCGCCCCCGAGACGGCGCCGGCGGAATCGACCTGCACGCTGATGCGTAAGTAGAAGTGGCCCTGGATGTCGTCGATGATGTGCTGGGGGATCTGGGGGATTGCCTGGTATGCGACGGCGCCTCTAACGAATGAGCCGGTGTGTGGGGCTGCGTGAGCCTGGGCTACCGGAGCCGGAGACTGAAGCGGGGGAACCGGAAGCGGCGTCTGAGCGGCAGCAGGAGCCGAGGGCTGAGGCTGGGGAGCCGCGGCAGCAGACTGAGGGTGAATCACAGCGGCCGGACTTTGTGCCACAGCTTGTGCCAGGACTTGTCCCGGGACCGGGGGCCACAGCCGACGGTGAGACGCCATGACCATGGCGGTGATCGTTACACCCAGAACCAGCAACATGCAGGCGATCGTGACGCGCGCTCTGAGAGGCAGCAATGGAGTGGCAGCCGGTTCCGCAGTCCGGGCGGCCTCTAAGAGAATCTCGGACGCCGCTCGCGGTCGGGCGAAGCGCGGGGTCCATGCGGAGGCATTCCTGGGCAATGCCGAAGAAGGGCTGGGGGAGGGATGCTGGCAGGACGGGTTCTCCGTCTTTGGAACGGTCGCGAAGCGGCGGACGCCGGGTAAGAGCTTCGACCAGAACGATGCCGAGGGACCAGACATCCGCAGCCGGGGATATTTGCCCGTGTGCGATTTCGGGCGCAGCGTAATTGCTAGACGACGAGGCTTGGCCGGGATCGGTAAAAGCATAGAGGCCGTCGGTAGAAAGCTTCAGCCGGTCACCGGCAACCATGATGTTGGAGGGCTGGAGATGGCCGTGCACGAGATTGTGGGTGTGCAGCCAGGAAAGCGCCTCCAGAACCGGGTCGAGCATCGCGCCGGTCTCGGCCGGGGTAAGCGGACGCTCGCGAAGAATCTCAGAGAGGACCTCGTCGGCATATTCAGTGACGACATAGAGGAGGTCTGCGCCGTCGAGCTCGCCGTGTCCGGCGTACAGAACACGCATCAGGTGAGGATGAGACAGGGTCTTGGCCGCCGCCCATTCGGCGAGGCAGGTATCGGCATCGAGTTCGTCGGCGGGAATGAGCTTGATGGCGGCTTTTTGTGCCGGTTCGTCTTCGAGTTCTGTCAGGTAGACACTGGTGTGCGCCGTTCCGCCGAGCCAGCGGAGAAGAGGGAATCTGCCGGCGATGGTGCGTCCGACACAATCGGTGCCGACAAGTGACGAGCTCAGGGCGGTTGCCATTCTTTCGACAGAGTCCGGACGAGCTGCCGCGCAATGGCAGGGTGGAACAGCCACTGCAAACAAAATGACGCGCCGGACCCTTTCCCTCTTGTTGTAATCTGCGCCGGCAATGGCGGCCGCGCCATGCCACAAACAGGTGGTCACTACAGTGTTCAGCGTTCCCGTATTGGGACGGCGGCGCAGTTCGTGGCCTTGACGCAACTTCCGGTATGGAGGAGCGTTAGTAACAGACAAGCCCCTGGGCGGAGGGTGTCCCCTGCTCGCCTCGACCTACCGGAGGCCAAACCCTGGTAACGCCAGTCTGGAGTTAAGCGGATGAATAACGCCTGGGATGAAGGGGTGCATGGACCGGTGATCGAATCGGCTGCGCATGAGCCCGCGAGGACGGCAGTAACCCGCCGCGCTTTCATGAAGGGCGGAGCGATGGCGGTGGTGGGAACGGCTTCGATTCCGACATTTTTGACGCGGTCGGTGCTGGCTCAGGCGACGAGTGCGCAGGTGCAGGGCAAAAAGCTGGTGGTGATTTTCCAGCGTGGTGCGGCCGATGGGCTGAACGTCGTGGTGCCGTATCGCGAGCCGTCGTATTACGAATACCGGCCGAACATCGGGATTCCGCAAAACGCGGTCATCGATCTGGATGGATTTTTCGGGCTGCATCCGGCGATGGCGCCGCTGAAGCCACTGTGGGATCAGGGGCATCTGGCCATCGTGCATGCTTCGGGGTCGCCCGATCCGTCGCGGTCACACTTCGATGCGCAGGATTTTATGGAGAGCGGGACGCCGGGCATGAAAGCCACGATGGATGGCTGGCTGAATCGCGCGCTGCAGGCGGAAGATCTGGCTTGTCCGGATTGTGCGCATACGCCGTTCCGGGCGGTGGCTCTGGGGGCGGAGGTGCCGCGGACGCTGGAGGGGCGGATCCAGGCGGTGGCGCTCGACAATATTAAGGATTTCGGGGTGCAGTCTTCGCCGGCTGCGGCGGGATTTGCTGCGATGTACGACCAGTCGACGGACTCGATCCTGCATGGCACGGGGCAGGAGACGTTTGAAGCGGTGAAGATGATGAAGGCCGCTGATCCTTCGAAATACACACCGGCGGCAGGGGCGAATTATCCGGGCGGCCCGTTTGGAAACAGCCTGAAACAGATTGCGCAACTGCTGAAGGCGAACCTGGGGGTGGAGGCGGCGTTTGCCGATATCGGCGGATGGGATACGCACCAAAACCAGGGCAATGTTGACGGGCAATTGGCTGGAAGGCTGAAGGAATTCAGCGCGGGTCTGGCGGCCTTCTGGACCGATATGGGAGACCAGGCGCAGGACATCGTGCTGGTGACGATGTCGGAGTTCGGACGGACCTGCCGGCAGAACGGGACCGGGGGGACGGACCACGGGCACGCCAACGTAATGTTTGCGCTGGGAGGCCCGGTTCGCGGTGGAAAAGTCTACGGGCGCTGGCCGGGGCTTTCGCAGGAGCAACTCTACGAGGGCCGCGACCTGGCGATTACGACAGACTTCCGGCAAGTGCTGGGCGAGGCGTCGTACAAAACCCTGGGCGCGCGGAATCTCGAGGTTGTGTTCCCGGAGTCGGGGTTACAGCGGAGGAACTTCCTGAACATACTTCAAGTATGACGTGAAGGACTCAGGAGAGTTAATAGTTCGGGTACAAACCCTGGGGTAGGGGGAAACGGCTCTCAGAGTGGCCCGGTGCAGGGCCGGGGGGCGAGTCAAAAGTGCCGTTGATATCCTGTGGAAAACCTGTGATAAAGCTGAGGACCCAGCGAGCGGGCGGCGCGGCTGGGTCCTCTGGTTTTGGCCGGTGTTTCGGTGCGGGAGTAGGGGAAATGCACAGGGGTGCCCCCAACCAAAGTGCTATTGTGGCGGCAAATCCGAGAGTGAAATGCTTTCAGGTACGTGGGTTGTGCTGCGCGGGTAAGGTCTGGCGCGCGGCAATCTCGCGCGGGCAAGCATCTCGATCGGTCTGGAAAATCCCTCATGAAACCTGTGTGGTTTGTCGCTTTCGCACTTCCTCTGCTGTCGACTTCTCTTTGCTTTTCGCAAGCTACTCCGCCCGACACCACGAACACATCCGTCGCGAAAGCGGCGAGCGCGCCCGCTCCGACGCTCGCCCCGGATCTGGCCGCGCCCGCTGATACAGCAGCAGGCGAGCGCAACGGCCGCGCCTCAGGAGAAAGTTCCCGAGGTGACGGAAGCGGAACTGAAACAGAAGTTGACCGGGCGGCCCCTGTATCTGCGCGGGCTGTGGCTGGATGAGACGCTGCACTTCAACATGAACGGCGAGATCGTTGGACAGTCGCCGAAGGGGTCTTTCACGCTGTGCGGCGTGGTCGTCGATCACGTGCGGGTCACAAAGAAGACAGTGGAGCTGGAGGGAGTACGGTTTGGAGTTCATTTTGAAGGTGAAGCACCCTGGGAGCAGCAGTCAGCGTCGTTCGACCGGATTCAGATCACGCCGAAAAAGAAGCATCAGCTCATCGTGATCGATCGGCAGCTGGTGGTGGTTCCGAAGAAGAAGAAGGGCGCGAAAGGTGAGCCCGCGGAAGCGCCGCAGCTGCCACCGGGAGCGACGCTGTCGCCGGCCGAATCGGCCGATCGGCTACGGAAGGCGATCGACAAAATTCTGGCACCGGATCTGGACGCGAAGATGATTGCCGAGATGCCGGACTACTGGCAGTACTTCTTCCAGGCGCAGGAGGCGCACAAGTCGCTGGTGCCGACCGATCAGTCGTTGGCGCACCCTGGGCCGGGTGTGGATGGGCCGCGGTTGCTCAAGAACGTGGTGCCGGTTTCGAACGATTACGCGCAGAAGAGCGAAGTGGCGGGCGTGGCCAGCTACAAGGTTATTTTGGATCCCAAGGGAAAGATCCTGGCAGTGGCGGTGTACCGGCCGATCGGGTTTGGGCTGGATGAAAACGCGGTAGCGGCGATCGAGAAGTCGTCGTTTGCCGGCGCGGTGAAGGATGGGAAGCCGGTGCCTTCGGTGATTGACCTGGCGGTAAACTTCAGGATTTATTCGAAGCGGACCGAGGCGGGAGCGCCGGCCGAGGCCGCAACGGATGCGGACCCTGCGGCGTCGCCAGTAACGGGCAAGCCGTCGCTGCCGGGACTCTTCTCGGCACAGGCCCAGGCGCCGCCGGCCGCTGTGGCACATCAGTAGAGAAGCGTTGAAGAGCAGCCAGCAGCCAGCAGCCCGCAGCCAGCGGCCGGCAGCCCGCCGCCAGGCGTGAGGAGTTTAGAGGCAATTCTCTGAAAATCTGGAAGGGAATGCGCGGCAGCGTTGCTGCGTCCAGTCAGCGGTTGAACGGCGCCTCGGAAATCCAGTGAAAGCCGCGGGTTTTAACGAGGAAGGTGTGGCCGGTTTCGAGGCGGAGTTCGATGTGAGTTTTGTGGCCGTCGATGACGCCGTCGAGCAGTAAGCGGTCGGTTGCAGGGCGCGAGGATGAAAAGCTGAGTTTCTGATTCCCGCGGTGCTGCGTGAGTGCGAGGGTGTTTTTCTTTTCGTCGAGCGCGGCGGTGTAGAAAACGCGCGTGTCGCTCATGCGATCGAGCGCGGCAAGGTCGTAGCGATCGAAGATGATGCGACGCCAGCGGCCGTTATCGGTCAGGAGCGGCGGCCGCGGCTGTCCGTCCACGGCGAACTCATCGACATCCCAGATGCCGTAAAGCGCGGGTTTCGGCACGCCGCCACCGAAGGTTAGCCAATTGATCTTCGCGCTGTAGATGTTCATCCCGATGAGCCAAAGTGCGAAGACGGCCTGCGTGGCGAGGGCGATGCGATTGGCGCGCAGTGTGTGGAAGAGAGGGCTCTTCGGGGCAGGTTCGACAGCGCGGTCGAGTAAGAAGAAGCCGGCCAAGCGCCGTGCCTGCGGCGCGAGGAGCACGAGCGAGATGAGGATGAGGTGGAAGGAGAGCAGCTTGACCGGGACGTCGTAGGTCATATTGAGGAGGAAGACGTAGCTCATGTCGGCGAGGGCGATGAGGGTGCCGAGGGTGACTGTGCGGGGAATGAAAAGGAGCAGACCGCCGATGAGTTCAAGGCAGCCGACGGCAATTTCATAGGGTTGGGAGGCGCCGACGGAGGTCCAGAGAACGCCCATGGGGGAGAAGTCGCCAAAGGGCTCGGTGAGTTGGACGAGGAGGGGAGAGGACATCTGCAGGGGAACGGCTTTGGCGAAGCCGTAGACGATCATCTGGCCGGCCAGAGCGACACGAAGGAAGAGAAAGAACCATTTGTGCAGGGCACTGTAGCTTGTTCGGCGCCGGTCGAGGAGCGACCACACAACGGTGGCAGCGATGGATACGGTGAGGAGAAAAAAGACCAGAACCCAGTCGATCGTACGGTCGCCACTGCCGGTTTCAACGAAGGCGAGCGGCGACTTGATGCGCAGGATGTGGGCAGCAGTGAAGGCGATGATCCAGCGCCACGGTGGGACGACGGAGGGATCGGGAAGGTCGACATGGGGGATCGCGAGGAGAGCGGTGATGATCTGCGTCGAGAGGCAATAGAGGGAGAAATAGACGAAGCAGAAGCGGAAGGCGATGCGGGTGGCAAGATTCCAGGCGGGGACGGCCTGGGTCTGGTCCGGAGACTCGACGGGCACGGTGGCGGAGACCATTTTGCTATCTGCGGTCAGTGAGATTCTTCAATTCACAACGGGGAATTGCAGCATCATGCCGGAAAGCGCGAGGGATTGCAAACCATGGCAGCGAGGATCAGGAGAGGGGAAGGTCGATGCGAAAGACGGTGCGGAAGCCCGCCAATCGGAAATGGGATGATGCGGGGGTTTCAACCGAGATGTGGCCGCCGCTTTTCTCGACCAGGTCTTTTGCGACCCACAGCCCGATGCCGGTGCCGACGTCGGGCTTGGTGGTGAAGAACGGATCGAAGATGTGGGACAGGTTTTCGGGCGAGATGCCTGCGCCATTGTCGCGGACGAAGATGGAAGCCCGGGCGCTGGAGAGGGAAGTTTCAATCTGAATGCGGCCACCGGACTCAGGCAGCTCGTCGCAGGCGTTGGAGACGACGTTGGTCAGGACTTGGCGCAGATCGTCGGCGGGAATCGCGGGGCTGAAGTCCTGGGGACAGATGACGGAGATTTCCGCGCCGCGGGTGGTGCAGCGCGGCTGAAACATTTCGACGACGTCCTCGATCATTTCGAGTACGCTCACTGGGCCGGGCGACGAGCGCGGACGAACGAAAGTGAGGGTGCGGCGGGCGATGGCACCGAGGCGGGAGAGCTCCTGATCGGCGCGCTGGAGATAGTCGAGGGTCTCGGGCTCGAGGCTGGAGTCGGACCGCGCGAGATAAATAAGGTTGGTCACGGCTTCCAGAGGGTTGTTGACCTCGTGAGCGATGGTGGCGGAGAGGCGGCCGATGGCGGCGAGTTTTTCAGAGCGGACCAGCGCGGCTTCCGCGTTCTTGCGGTCGGTAATGTCGATGGTGACGCCGTGCCAGATGCCGGGATTGGCGGCAGAGGGAGTTCCGCGGCTCTCCAGCCAGTGCAGCTCGCCGTTGGGCCACAGCACGCGGAACTCGACGCGAAAGGCCTCGCCGGCGGCAATGGCGGCCTCGGTATTGCGCTGGATGCGGCTCCGGTCTTCCTCGTGAATGTAGCCAAGCCAGACGGCGGATGCGGTAGTTCTTGAGAAGGGGCGCCCGAAGATTTCCGCTCCACCCTCGGCCCATTCGATGCGATTTTCGGCGACGTTGTGCATCCACGCGGCGGAGCGGCTGGCTTGCTGCGCTTCCATGAGGGCGTTGGTGCGGATCTGCAGAGAAGCCAGTGCCGCGCGAAGCTGGCTGCTGGTGACCCGCTGACGGTCGCACAGCAGGGCAATGAGAAACCCGATGGCGAGGATGACACCGCTGTAAAGGAGCGACTGCGAACTGAGAGAGAAGAAATGGTGGTTCGCCAGGGCGAGGTGATTGAAGATGACGGCGGTGAGGACAACCGAGACGAGTCCGGGGCCGAGACCGACGAAGATGGTGATGCCGGCGACGAAGACGAAGCTCAGCGCCAGCGGCGTCCCGTGCAACGCGGGAGTATGAATGCTGAAGCTGACGCCGATCCAGGAAAGAATGACCGCGGCGAGATACCCGCAGAGCCGAATCAGGAGGGCAGAGCGGCGCGTCGCGCCCAAACGGTGTGGGGTGGTCAATATTCGGGCCTCGGCAACGCATCGCACAACCGGTGAGCGCGGGGATATCCGGCTGCTGACGTGATGACAGGATACACAGGCGGGTCTACCGGGTAGATTTCACCGCCCTCCCGCATGGCTGCTCCTGTCGGGAAACCGGTGCGGAGATGACTGGCTTAGAACCGGCCGTCTTTCTTTTGGAGATTCCAAAACGACGAGGTGAGGCCGGCCTGGTGAAAGATGTCCTGCGCCTCCGCGACGCTCCATTTGTGCCATTCCGGGCTTGCGTGCGAGCCGTACCAGAGCGACGCCAGTTTGGCCACCTGATGCAGCGGTACGGCTTCGCCTTTGGGCAGGGCGTGGCGCGTGCACCATGGCTGGATGTCGGCGGCGGAGCGGAAAGGCAGAACCATGGAGCAGTGCTCGTGGACGTTGTCCCAGGCGCGGGCCGGCGGAATGGCGAAGTGGACAACAACGGACTCGAAGCCGAGCGGCACACCGTCGCGGACGGGAACGATGATCGCATCGCCCTCGCCCCCATAGCGGGAGTGAAGATGGACCTCGCCGCCCACCAGCGTGGCCACGCCAAAGGCGCACCAGATGCAGGGGGCCCACCAGCTGCGTCCGCGGCCTTCGATCCAGTTGAGCGTTGGCGTGAGCGAAAAGGGATGGACGATCCAGGGAGCAGGCGTGTGCGGATGAAGAACGACTCCATGAATCGCCGCGAGAGCGCGGAACTGGTCTTCGAGTTCGGCGGGAGTGACGCCGAGCTGAGCAGCGAGCTCATATTGGGTGGGACACGACGCGTTCTGGACGAGGCCGCTGACAAGTTCGAAATGAAGACGGGAGGAGCCAGTGTGATCTTCCATCGTTAGTCGCTGACTTTCTGCCATTGGCCGGATTTTGCAGAAGCAAAGATGGCATCAATCACAGCCATGTTGGCGATGCTATCTTCAAGAGGGACGGGAAGCGGCGTGCCTTCAAGGATGGCGCGGGAGAAGGCGTCGCCCTGCAGCGTGTACTGATCGCAGACCGCGAAAGTCTCGGTCGCGATGCCGGAGCCGAAGATGTCGCGGCCGTCGTCGATGAAGAGGCGGGTGGGGCGATCGGGAGGAGCGTTGTAAGGGATCTCGATCTCGATGCGGCCTTTGGTCCCGAAGAAATGGACGCGCTGGTACGGGACGAGCTGGGTGCTGCAGGTGAAGATGGCATGGCCTGAAGGAAAATCGAGAAGCGCCGATGTGAGGCGGTCGGTCTGGAGATGCGGGTCGCGATCGATGAGTCCGCAGACGCGGGTGGGCTCGAGGCCGAATGCGTAGCGAGCGGAGTGGATGCAGTAGCAGCCGATGTCGTAGAGCGCGCCGCCGCCGGTCTCGGGTTTGTTACGGATGTTGGTGGCGTCGTTATTGAAGTAGCTGAAGAAGGCAGCGATGGAGCGGAGCTGGCCGATGCGGCCTTCATCGAGCAGGGCGCGGGTGCGCAGCCACTGCGGGTGGGAGCGGATCATGAACGCTTCGCCGATGAGCACGCGGGTGCGATCACGGACGGCGAGGAGGGACCTCGCTTCCGAGACGTCCATGCTGAGAGGCTTCTCGCAGAGGACATGCTTGCCGGCTTCGGCGGCGCGGATGGTCCACGGTACGTGGAGCTGGTTCGGCAGCGGATTGTAGATAGCGTCGATCGAAGGGTCGGCGAGCAGCTCATCATAGGAGCCGTACACAGTGGGGATGTTGAGCTCGACAGCAACGCTGCGAGCTCTGGCGAGGTCGCGCGAAGCAATGGCCGCGACGGTGGAAAGCTCTCCGCGCTGCATCGCGGGAATGACTTTCTTCACGCCGATATTGGCGGTGGAGAGAATGCCCCAGCGGATCTTTTTTCCCATGCCGGAATGATAAGGCCGGCGGACGGTTCAGACACCGGCTTGCGTCATCATGTCCCGAACTGCGCCACGCCAGCGCTGTAGCTCGACGCGGTCGCCAAGCTTGAGCTGCTGTGCGGCTTCCTGCAGAGTGATGCGGCGGGAATAGAGCTCGTCGGTGACCCGATCGGCGAGGTCAGGCAGAAAGAGACTCTTGCCACCCATTTGCGAAATAGTTTCCGGCATGGCGCTGGACTGGAAGAGCTCGAACTTGCTCTGGTCGCCGAAGTAGCCGTTGCGGACGACATGTACGACGCCCGCAGTCATCACGTCGAGGTAGTTGCGCAGCAGCTCGAGAGAGTCACGTTGGCGGTTGATGACCCAAAGGGTGATGAGGGGCCGGGCCAGCTCCTTGAGAGCATCGAGGAGAACGCCGCCGTGAAGGCGGACCGCGTCATTATTGCGCGCCGGAGTATTGATGACGATGGCTTTGAAAGGATTCGCGTCGCAGATGTTGATGAGATTAATCCAGCCGTCGATTTCGTCGAGGCTGGACACTTCGCCCTCGACGTTGCGGCGGTAGGCCTTCCAGACGTCGGGATTGGTGGTGTCGGCTTCGAGCAGGCGAACGTAGCGATGTTCGGTGGTCAGATAATCGAGCACGGCCATAGTGGTGAGGGATTTTCCAACACCTCCCTTGCTGCCGCTGACAAAAATGATGGGTTGATTCATGAAGATTTCCTGGAGCCGATTGGAAGAACGAAGGATTGCGGGGGAGCCAGCCCTTCGAGGTTACACGGGAGGCGGCAGCGGGGCAACAGAGAAGAAGCCGGTAGCCGGTAGCTGGTAGCTGGTAGCAAAGACCGGTAACGGGGAGACTTCTGAGCTCTGGCGGACGATGCCGCGCTCAGAGCGCTTTGCCGCCGCCGACAAAGTGGACGATCTCAAATTTGTCGCCGCTGGCGATCGCGGTTGCTGGCCACGACGTGCGGGGAACGATGCTGCCGTTATGTTCGACAGCCACTCGGTCGGCTTTGAGGCCGAGAGCGGCGAGCAGATCGTGCAGGGTGGCGCCAGCGGCGAGCTCGCGGAAGCTGCGCGGCTGGCCATTGATGACCAGGTCCATGGGGACAGGGTACAGGGAGCAGAACGCAGAGCACAGGGCAAGAAGATCGCAGTCTGCAGTTCACTTTGCCGAAGGTCGCTCAGCGCAGGATTTGCCAGAGGCCCCAGCCGAGACCGGCGACTGTGGCTTCAATGGCCAGTGCGAAGGCAAGGCCGCGGAAAGCGCCGAGGTTGATCCCTTCGGCAGACAGGTTGCGAGAGTCGAATGCGGCTTCCCCGTCTTCGATGTCTGGCAGATCGATCGGTACTTCGATGTAATGCACGGCCATAAAAAATCCCCTCGTAAAAACGGTATCGACCGGGGACAGCCAATACATAAATAGATGCGCGAGAAAACGCGTTGGTGTCCCGAATGAGTCCGTTTACTTTCGCCGGCTCAAAATGGGAAGGCCCGGATCGCATTGATCCGGGCCTGTTTACAGCATTTCAGCTGATCGCTGAGTTTATCGAATTACGTCGAGAGTCACCGTCGTGGTGTGTGAGGTGCTCCCGCTCTTTCCGGTTACCGTGATGGTGTGATCGCCTGTGGCCGCGGATCGGCTGACGGTGATCGTCATCGTGGAAGTTCCAGAAGTGGTGAACGACGACGGGCTGAACCCGATGGTGACGCCGCTGGGCTGTCCGGACGCGGAGAGAGAAACTGCCGTCGAAAGCGTGCCGGTGATCGAGACGGAAATGCTCACCTGTCCGGAGCTGTTCCGGGTAATGCTGATGGAGGTTGGGCTGGCGCTCACCGAATTGAAAGTGGCGCTGCCGCCTCCTCCTCCCCCACCGGAAGTTCCAGCCGCGATGAGTGCGGAGACCAGACTGGCGGTTGGACTGCCCCATCCGGTGGCGAGATCATAGCCGGTGGTGGCGGAGTAGCCGTTGCTGCCGCTGGTGATGTCGTGAAAGTCCGTGTCGTAGCTGGAGCCTTCTCCGATCGTGTAGAGCGCCGGGTTGATGAAGCCCAGGGTCTTACCGCTGTTCGATCCGGAGTACTGCTGGTTGACGAGCGCCAGGAAGCCGGCCCAGAGAGGCGCTGCGAAGCTGGTGCCTCCGTACTCATTGGCGGTGCAGGTGGTTTGATCGGCGCAAACGTAGTAAGTGAAGTTGGCGTTGGCTGAGATATCAGGACCATTGCGGTAGCTCTTCGAGCAACTGGAGCAGCTGCTGGCCGCCGTGGTTTGCCAGGAAGGAATGGCGTATTTATGTGGCGAGATGCCGCCGCCGCCATCGGACCAGGCTGTTTCCGAGGCCCATGGTCCCGCAGCGGAACTGGTGGTGAGATCGGTGCCGCCCACCGAAGTGATGTAGACATCGTCGGCAGGGAAGATCTCCGATCCTGAGCCCGAACTGGTCCATGCGCTGCTGTCTCCAGCGGCCTGGAAGAGGTTCTGGCCCTGCGCCGCGAATTCTTCAAAGTATGGATTGTCGGTGTTAGGGTCGGCGGGATACCAGGTCCACGAAGAACTCAGCTGTGCGTTCAGCGGCGTGTGCGTGGCCATGGAGTTGAAGATGGCGGAGTCGGTGGAACCGACATAAACCACCAGTCCTGATAGGTCGGGCGCCATGCCCAGCGCCTGAGTCATGTCGAGGGTCTGCTCGGTGTCGTCGCAGTCGCCGCCGGAGCGCGAGTCAACGCAGGAGGTGCTGGTGCCGTCGGTTGAAAGCAGCGTGATGATGGAGCCGGGATAGGTCTGGCCGGCATTCTTGTAGTACGTCTGCAGGTCGGCTAGGTCGGTGCCGTAGTACTCGAGCAAGCCGAGGTATTGGCCGGAACCGTTGAGCGAGCCCGAGCCGTAGTAGGCCGCGCGCATGTCGCTGCCCAGGAAAGACGCTGAAGGTCCGGAACCGACCGTGGCTCCTGACTGAACGCCATGGGCGTTGGGGTTGCGCGTCAGTCCGGCCGGTTTCGGGATCGAATAATTATCGAGCCCGGCGATGTGCCAGAGCTGGAAGGGAAGATCGACGGTGGGCTCGCGATCCGGAGCAAAGAATGTGCGATTCTCTGTCGGGTGCTGATAGGTGCGCAGGTTAATGTGGAAAGCCTGCTGAATCTGGCCAACGGTTCCGATGACGTCGAGATTCACGCGATTGGGAGAAGTGGCGGCGATGGTTAGTCCGTGCTCCTGGGCAAAGTCGATGAGGGTGTTGTAGTCGTCCTGCGTTGGTCCGAATTCCGCCGTGAATTCGGCGACGGTTAGGAAGTGGTGGAACGAAGGGCTGTTCGGGTCGTAGAGGTCTTCGAGCAGCGTGTCGAGCTCCGGCTGATTGCGCAGCGGCAGCGTGAGGGTAAGACGAAGGGTCTGGGTTGCGGGAAGCTGGCCGAGCTGCTTCGCCTGGCCGTTGACGGTGGCCTGGCGGACGTGATGGGTGAGGAGGGTTTGCGTTTGGCCAATAGCACATGCGGCGAGTGCGGCCGCACCGAAAAAGAGCACGGACGTCCTGATGAGGCGTATCACGAAGTCTCCTTGTGCCCGGAGGGGGATTTTCGCCGAGGGATCGGCGGAAGGCTCATGGGTGGAGGCATTTTGGAGCAACTCAGGGCTGTGTGTCCAGTGAAAACGTGAGGAACGGAGGAGTGGCGACGAAAGTAACCAGGCTTTGGATTGTTAACTGGAGAGTACTGTCGAAAGGCCGCGTACCGGGGCACGGAAAACGACGCGGGCCCCGCTTGAGCCGGGTCGGCCAAAGGGTTGAGAAAAAGGCCCAACAGAAAGCGGTTGTGCGGGATCGTTTGCGGCCCGGATAATGGGCGGGCTGTTCCGATCCCCAGGGCCCGAAGCCCGCACGCATGACTTTCACGAAGACGAACGCTGTGCCCACAGCCGAAAACCAGCTGCGCTCGGCCGAGAACCAGCTCGGGTATCCGGGCTGGCGTGTGGCCGTGGTCTGCCACATCGGTGTGCTCACCGGCTTCGCCACTGTATTTATTTACAGCTTTAGCTTCATGGTCCAGCCGCTGCAGCAGGCGTTTGGGTGGGACCGCGAGGAGATTGCGCGGGCCTTTAGTCTTGCGGCCATTTCGGTGGCGATCTTCTCGCCCTTCATCGGGAAGCTCTTCGACCGCTTCGATCCGCGGAAGCTGATTGCGGGCTTCATGACCGCATTTGGACTGGGGATGGCGTCGCTCGCGTTTCTGCGGCCGCATCTCTGGCAGCTGTACGCGAGCGCGGTATTCATCGGGATTGCCGGGACGGGAACGTATCAGCTGGGCTACGCGCGGGTGATCGCCGCGTGGTTTGAGCGGCGGCTGGGTGCGGCGCTCTCGATTGTGGTGGCGGGCTCGGGGGTGGGCTCGTTCGTGGTGCCGCCGCTGGTGGCGCATCTTCTGGCGACGCACGGGTGGCGCGCGACTTACCTGGGGCTGGCGGCGCTGCCGCTGTTCGTCGGTGCGCCGTTGACGCTGGTGTTTGCGCGGTCGCCGCAGGCGGGCTCGGCACACGAATCAAAATATGCGATGCGAGGCGAAACGGCGGAAGGACGCACGTGGCAACAGGCGCTGGGCTCGCTGACTTTCTGGCTGCTCGTGCTGGGCGTGGTGGCGCTTTCGCTGAGCGAAAACGGAGCGCTGGCCCATCTGGCGCCGATGCTGAGCGACCACGGACTGAAGGCGAGCGAGATTGCCTTCACCGCTTCGCTGCTGGGTATCGCCAGCGTGACAGGGAGGTTTGTGCTGGGATGGCTGCTGGATTTCGTGAAGGGTTCGCACATTGCCGTTGCATCGCTGGTGGCCGGCGGGCGCGGGGATGCTGCTGCTGGTCCATGCGCGGACATTCGGCGCCGCGGCTCCGGCAGCATTTGTGGCTGGGCTCGGAGGTGGCTGCGAACTGGATCTGATTCCCTACATGCTGCGGCGTTATTTCGGCCTGCGTTCGTTTTCGACACTCTACGGAATGGTCTACAGCACCTTCGCCGTGGCCGGAGCGATTGCGCCGCTGGTGCTCGGGCATATTTACGACAAAACCGGTTCGTATACCGGGATTCTGAATGCTTTTTGCGCCGTTACGCTGATTGCGTCGGTGACCATGTTCGCGTTGCCGAGATATCGATACGCGGCGGAGACTTCGCTGTCCGATGTGGTTGGCGATGAACCGCTGGCCGCAGCACTGTGAAAATTTACAAGGAGGGAACGATGGCACACATTGCGTTGGAACAAGGAGTACCAGGAATTGTGGCGGCGTTTCAGTTTCGGCCGGAGACTGCGAAGCCGATGCGGGAGCTGGCGGAGATTTTGCTCCGCGGCCCCAACACACTGACCAGCGCCGAGCGCGAAGCGATTGCGGCAGTGGTATCGAATGGCAACGAGTGCCGGTTCTGCCAGCTTTCGCACAGCGCAGCGGCGGCGGAGCATCGCGGCGGACGCGAGGCTGACTACAAGTGGATCGAAGAGGTGAAGGCGAACCCGGAGAGCGCCGATGTTTCGCCCAAACTGAAGGCGCTGCTGCGCATTGCGCTGAAAGTCCGCGAGGGCGGCAAGAGAGTCAGCGCCGAAGATGTGGCTGCGGCGCGCGCTCAGGGCTCTACGGACCTCGAGATTCACGACACGGTGCTGATCGCCGCGGCGTTCAGCATGTACAACCGCTACGTCGATGGCCTGGCGACTTTTCAGCCGGAGGATCCGGGCGCGTATCGTCCCATGGGCAAACGCATGGCCGAGGAGGGTTACAACCGGCCTGTGGGTGAGCCGGTGGGAGCGGGACGCTCGTAGAAATCCGAGTTGCGGCTAGTGGCCGGAGCCGGCGCCGGGCGAAGCTCCCTGCGAAGGCGCCTGCTTCGTAAATTCGAAGGTGCAGGTGCGGCCAACGATGCCGAGGCCTTCACTTTTCGTGCCGGTGCCGTGCGTTTCCTGGAACAGGGCTTTCACGTCGTAGCCGTAGGTCTCGCCTTTGTGGGCGAAAACGCCGCGGGCGTATTGGCGGGAAGCGACGATGCCATTGGCGGATAATTTGGCGCTGCCGTCGTCGGAGATTTTGCCGTCGAGAGTGTAGTAGCCGGGTTGGTCGGCGGTGCCGCGCTCGCCGTGCAAAATGCCATTCTGGACGGCGCTGACAAATTGCCAGGTGTAGCCCTCGGTGTTGCCTTTTGGAGGGCAGGTGAGTTTGGTGAGCCAGTTGCCGTCGAAATGCTCGCCGGCAATGGAAGTGGCAGGCAGAAGAATCAGCACGCAGGTCAGAGCGGTAAGAATGACAAACCGAAATTTCATCGGGGCCCTCCCTTATTTCATCAGCGGAACTCTCCTTCTCAGCGAATTGGCTGGCATTCTAGGCCGGTCAGCGAAAATTGCAAGGGCATGCCGATAGCCCGTGGCTACTGGGGAGTCGAGGCCGGAGTGGGTGCGGGTGCAACGGCGTCGGCAGGCTGGCGCTCGAAGGTGAAGTCGCAGGGGCGGCTCTCGATGCCGAGTCCGGTGTCGCGCTTGCCGGTGCCCTTGTCGCCGTCAAAATGGGCCTGGACGGTGTAGTGGTAATCCTCACCCTTGTGAGCGAAAAGGCCATGGGCGTTGGCGCGGTTGGCGAGGATACCGTTGACGTCGAGTTTGGCGTTGCCGTCGTCGCCGATTTTGCCGGTGATGGCTTCGTAGCCAGGCTGATCGGCGGTCCCTTTTGATCCGCTGATGCTGTTGCCATCGATGACGCTGGGAATCTGGCGGATGAGCGCCTGCATTTTTCCCTGGGCGGGGCAGTTTTGGGTGACCAGCCATTTGCCGTCGAACTTCTCGGCGGCGACGGAGGTTGCAGGAAGCAGAGCGAGGGCGCAAACAGGCGCGCTGAGGAGCAGCAACGGGATTCGAAGGGATTGCATGGCGAGCCTCCAATCGTTTACGAATCGGGGATAGAGCGGCGGGATTCTCTTGTAACAGGGATGGGCTGAGGTTGTAAACGGGTCTGCGTGCAGGGCCTTGCAATGGGTGCACATTTCTGTGCCAGGAGGAAGACCGATGTTTGTCATCACCGGAATCACGGGCAATGTAGGCGGCGAGGTCGCACGTAATTTGCTGGCCAGGGGCAAGGCCGTGCGCGGAGTGGTGCGCGATATTCGCCGGGGAGCAACCTGGGCAGAGCGAGGATGCAAGCTGATGACCGCGGATATCGGGGACAGTGCAGCGCTGGCGGCGGCGTTTGAGGGCGCGGAGGGAGTTTTCGTGCTGGTGCCTCCCAACTTCGATCCGCAGCCGGGGTTTCCGGAGGCGCAGGCCATCGCTGCGACGCTTCGCGAGGCGCTCGAAAAGGCGCAGCCTCAGCGGGTGGTGTATCTGTCGACCATCGGGGCGCAGGCGACGCATTCGAATCTGCTCTCGCAGCACACGATTATCGAGCAGGCGCTCGCCGGAGTGAGCGTGCCGATTACCTTCCTGCGGCCGGGGTGGTTCATGGAGAACGCAAGCTGGGACGTTGCTCCAGCGCGCGAGCAAGGACGCATGGCGAGCTTTCTGCAGCCGCTGGATAAGCCGGTGCCCATGGTGGCGTCGGCCGATATCGGACGGGTCGCCGCTGCGTTACTCGAAGAAACGTGGAGCGGGCATCGCGTGGTGGAGCTGGAGGGACCGAGGCGGATCACGCCGTTAGAAATTGCGGCGACATTTTCCGATCTGCTGGGTCGCACGGTAACTGTGGAGGCAGTGCCGCGCGACTCGTGGGAGCCGCTGTTCCGATCGCAGGGGATGAAGAATCCAGAGCCGCGCATTCGGATGCTGGATGGCTTTAATGATGGATGGATTGAGTTCGAGGGCGGCGAGGCCGGGTCTCGGAAAGGCGAAGTGACGCTGAAAGCTGTGCTCGAGGGTCTGCTGGAACGCGAGGCAAGGGCGGGCGCGGCTTAGTGCACCACGTCCTGGTTATCGGCGAGTAAATTTGGTTGTTGCAGGAGGGTGGGCTTGTAAACAAGGGCCGTCGGAGGACATCTTTTCAGTGGAGGTGCGGAACGATGAAGCTTCCGTGGAAGCTCGCAATTGGAGTCGTTATTGTCTTTGTACTGCTCCAGTGTGTACGGCCGGGCATTCCTGCCAGACCTGCGACAGCGGAGATCGAGGTGCCCGCACAAATCCATCAGATCCTCGAAAAGGATTGTTACATCTGTCATTCCGACCAGCGGCGGCTGGCCTGGTTCGATGAGATAGAGCCTGGTTACTGGCTGGTTCGCAAAGACATCCTGAGGGCGCGCCGGCGCCTGAACTTTTCGACACTGGGGAGTAAGCCCGCCGCAGCACAGAAGGCAGCGCTCTACGAGGCGGTGAACATGATCCAGCTTGGCGCCATGCCGCTGCCTCGCTTTGTTGCGCTGCATCCGGACGCCAGGGTTTCTTCTGAAGATCTGGCTGCACTCAAGGCCTATCTCGCCCCGTGGGCTGCTTTACCCACGCCTTCTGCGGCCGCGAGCGGCTCCGCGCTCCCGAACCTTTCCGCGGGCACACCGCCGATTCGCCTTGCGGATGTCAGTCCCGAATGGAATGGTGTCGCCTTCGACCCGTCGTTTGAGAACTGGAGGCCATTGAGTTTTACCGATCGCGGGGACAACAATACTTTTCGTTTCGTCCTGGGCAACGACATCGCCATCCAGGCTGCGGAGTCCGGCCACATCTCGCCCTGGCCCGATGGAACGCGTTTTGCCAAGATCGCGTGGCAACAGCAACCTGGCGACGACGGTATCGTTTATCCCGGGAGGTTCGTGCAGGTAGAGCTGATGATCAAGGACTCAAAAAAATACGCTTCCACCGAAGGTTGGGGATGGGGGCGCTGGCGCGGACTCGACCTGAAACCGTATGGGTCGAATGGCCGTTTCGTAAACGAATGCACGGGTTGTCATCAGCCGCTGAAAGGCAACGACTACGTCTATACGCTGCCGATCACGAATGCACGGTCGACTCTGCCGGAGGCCGTCAACAATCGCGCGGCTTCGTTTTCTGAGGGGTTGCCGTATCAACCTTTGCGCTGGGCACCGATCACCATGTTCGTCGATCAGGAAGAGCCACACCATGTCGACGCTCTATGGCAATGAGGTGGCGATCAAGTCGGTCGATGCACGGAGCGCGTCTCCGTCGACGCCCCGCTACGAACCGGGGGCTGTGCTGGCTCTGGTGACCTGGGTTCAGCGAGACGATCCCCACTGGTTCGGCGGAAGAATTCCCGATCAGCCAATTGCAGTCGAGTTCGTAACGGTGGGATCGCAGAACGCTGTTTCTTACAGGGGATTTGCGGGCCCGAACCTGACCGAAACCCATTCCGAAGCCGCCGCAACCGGGCAGAGAACAGCGTTTCTGGTCAGTCTGAAATCCGTCTCTCTTCCATAAGATATTGCCCGTATCTCGGGAAGCAGAGCCGGAGCTTAGCGCACCACGCCCACGTTGTCGGCAGGCCAGTAGATGAATGCGGCTTTGCCGTAGATGAGGTCGCGGTCGACGGGGCCGAAGTCGCGGGAGTCCGATGAGATGCTGCGGTGGTCGCCCATGACGAAGTATTGGCTTGCGGGGACGATCATCTCCGGCATGGAGCGGGTATCGCGATAGCGGCGCGGAACGTAGTACTCGTCGCGAGGCTCACCGTTGATCCAGACACGGCCGTGGTCGATGAAGATGGAGTCGCCTGGAAGCGCGATGACACGCTTGATATAGCTTTTTTCCGGATCGCGCGGATAGTGGAAGACAACAACATCGCCACGCGAGATTTTTTCGAAGTGGAAGAAGAATTTGTCGATGAAGAGGCGGTCCTGGTCGCGCAGCTCGGGCTGCATGCTGGTGCCTTCCACGCGCACCGGCTGGTAGAGGACGGTGACGATGAGGAACGAAGCGACGGCGGAGATGCCGATATCGCGTGCCCACACCCGCAGGCGCGGGTTGAAGATATCGCGGAGCCAGATGCCGAAGGCGGGGATGGAGCACGGGCACGGAGTTCCTCGCTGAATTACTTTACCAATTTACGGAGCGGCGACGGATTCAGTTGCAGGAAATCCGCGGAAAACGCGGCGCGGCAACGCTGCGCGCAGAAATTGTGACGAACAACGCGATTTCAAAATCTCAGTCCGCCACGCTAGCTGCAACCGAGGCTGCCCGGTGGGGCAGAGGATGGGCTGGCGGGCTGGTTTGGGCATGGGCTGTTGCTGGGCGGAAGCGGGAACGAGGCTGGTTGGCCCGTTGATGTTGGCTTCCTGCACCTGGAGCGGACGCTGGAGAACCATTTCAACCTGGGTGCCGGAGGGGATATTGACGTCGGCGCCGCGGGTAAAGAGGGCGACAATGCCGGCCGCGGCAAGGCCTGCGCCCGCGCCTTCAAGGCCGCCCGCGAGAGGATGGCCGGATCCTGGAGTCCGCCAATGGAGCCGATGGTGGCGCCGGTGGGCACGGCGACTTTCGCGGTTTCGCCGGCATTGTGGGCCTTGTTGCTGCCGCCATCCTGCTCGATGGTGCCCTCGTCGCCGTTCACCTTCTGGTGCTCGGCGCCGGGAAGCGCATTGACGACGCCGGGAATCTCAACCACCGAGCCGTTGGGGAAGATCATCGACGTGAAGTGCATGTTGAGTTGGGCATGTTTGGCGCCTACGCCGCGGCCGGGGCGAACGACGGCATCGACCACTCCCTGGACATAAACGCCGGAAGGAATGACGACGCGGTTGCCGACAACCACCGGAAAGGTAGAGGAGAGATAAACGCCATCGCCGGGATGAGCGCTTTTGGTGTTGACGGAGCTGCGCAGCTCGAGGAGAACCTTGGTTCCGGCGGGGACAAGGATGATGTTGGGGCTGGTGGCCGCGGCCGGCGCGGGGGCGGGCGCCGATGCAGCGGCCTGAGGCTGCGGAGCGGTTGGGTTGCTGGAATCGGGCGCGGGCGCGGTTTGGGCAGCGGCGAGGGTTTCGGCAAGGAAAACGGCAGCGAGCGTGAAACGGAGTGGGGTCATGGGTCGGGCTCCGCGAACCATAGGTATTGTGCCTGAAAGATCGGCCTCTGCCTGCAATGTTAAGCCTGCTTCGCCACGGGAAGGCGGCCGGAGCGATGCTTATTGGACCGTCGGCAGAGTTCGTCGTGAGCGAACGGAGGTGGCGCCGGAATTGCGGCGGATCGATTGGATCGGAGCGGCGTTGAGGGTGACGACGATCTTCTGGCGCTTTTAGATGGGTTTCACGCAGCGTTGTCGCGGATCTCCGGAACCGTTTCGGCAGCACCTTCGTTGCTGGCCAGGATGGTGACGATCTGCGTAAAGGGGATGAAAAACGCGGAGGTCCTCGCCGGCTTGACGTGGTACTGGTCGGCGATGCGGTTGGCAGCCTCTTCGCTTTCGATCCAGATGCCGGCGGTCTCAACGCCGACGAGGGTGACGGTTTCGAGCTTCTGATCTTTGGCTCCGTTGTCGAGGAGCTTGGGTCCGAGGACGACGATCTTGCGGCGGATGAGTTTGGCCAGCTGCATTTCCATGCTGTATCGAGACGCGCGCACGTCGGGCGGAGTTGGCTCCCGCCGGCTGCACTTTATCTGAAATGCGTGTCGGCCCTGACACGGCGTGTCTGACACGACACGCACGCGTTGTTGGGTCGGACCAGTAAGTCCATTGTTTTCTGCTGGTCGGCAGTGGTCGGGCGAGTGCATTGCATCGCGGCACAAGCGAGCAAGTGAGGCGCGCGATGAACGAACTGAAGAAAACATGGATTTCCATTAGCTGCCTGGTTCTCTCTGTTGTATCCGCCGCCGGTCAGACAAAAACGCAGAACGGCGTCAAATTGGCACCGGCGTCCGACGTGGTTCGGGTAGATGCCACCCGCCCAGTGACGAGGGTGATCGTGGTGAGCCTCGAAGACCGGCGGCTGGCGCTGGTGGAAGACGGCGCGGTGAAGAAGGTGTACCGGGTGGCGGTGGGCCGCGAGTCGAGCCCAAGCCCCACCGGGACGTTCATCGTCACCGGCCGGGTAGAGAACCCCACCTATTACCACGACGGCAAAGTGATTCCGCCGGGGCCGGGCAATCCGGTGGGCACGCGGTGGATGGGGCTGAGCCAGAAGGGGTACGGCATTCACGGGACCAATAAGCCGCGGTCGATCGGGAAGGCGGCTTCGCACGGATGCATCCGGATGCGGCAGCGGGATTTGGAAGAACTGTTCGACGTGGTGCGGGCCGGTGACACGGTGAAGATTGTCGGCGAGAGGGACGAGGAGACGGTGGCGATCTTCGGCTCGGCGGTGGCGCCGGATGGTGGGCCGAGTCCGACGCAGGCGGTGGTGGCGATGGCTTCGTCCGACGCGGCACGCGCCAGGCCAGAGCGAGGCGAATGCAACCAGCGGCGGTTGCGCCGGCGAGCGAGTAGGGGAGGGTCGCTATGGAACTGTTTGCGGAGGCATTGAGTGTGGTGGGGGCGATGCTGCTGAGCGTCTCATGCGGGCTGCTGCTGGAGGAGTTGCTGTTCGGAGGCCTGGTCCGGTTGTTTTTCGCTCGGCAGCGCGTGACCGGGGTCAGGACAGAGCAGAAGGAATAAGGAAGGGAACGGGAGGGAAGAAATGCTTGCGCTGAAAGATGTGCTGATTGTCGCGGGCGTGGTATTGCTGGCGACCGCAGTTGTGATCACGCTGTACGACCTGTGGAAAGTGCTGGACTACCCACGGAAGCTGGCTCGGATTGCAGCGAATGGGGAACCGGCGACGGATACGCCGGAAGAGCCGGGGCCAGTGCGGTGGCAGACCGCCATTGCACTGGCTGTGGCGGCATGTCTGCCATGGCTCATCGCCGACAGCATCGCTGTGATCCCGGCGGGAATGGGCGGGGTCCGAGTGAGCCAGATGCGTGGCACGCTGCCGGGGACGTTGTATCCAGGGGCGCATTTCGTCACTCCGCTGGTGGAGAACGTGGAGGTGTTCGATCTGCGTGACAAGCTCTTCACTGCCGGTGTCGTCGAAGGGGCGGCCTTTCAGGCAGGCGCGTCTTCGGCGCAAAAAACAGCCATGAATGAGCAGGCTCTCGACGTGCAGTCGAAGGAAGGGCTGGATATCGGCCTCGCCATCACGGTGCGGTACCGGCTCGATCCGCGCAGGCTCGACTACATCGAGAGCCATCTGCCGCGGCCGGTGGATTCGCAGATGGTGCCGGCGGTGGTGGCGAGCGCCTGGCGGGATCTGGCGCCGCAATACACGGTTCGGGAGATCTTCAGCGCGAAACGCGAGGAGGTGCGCAACGAGGCGGCGGCCACCATCACGAAGAAGCTGGGTGCGGACGGAATCCTTGTCGAGGCAGTGATGCTCCGCAACATTCAGCTGCCGCCGGAGTATGCAAAGGGGCTCGAGGATTTGCTGCTGAAGGAGCAGCAGGACGACCAGATGGCGGTGCAGACGGACATCCAGCAGAAACAGGTGCGAATTGCTGAGTTGCAGGCCGAGGCCGACGCGGCGCAGAAAGTGAAAGAGGCCGAAGGCGACGCGCACGCCAAGGTGGTGGAGGCGAAGGGCGAGTCCGACGCCATGCAGTACACGCTGCCGCTAAAGCAGAAGCAGATTGAGCAGTCGAAGCTGGAGGCTGAGGCGCATAAGGAGGCGACGGTCGAAAACGCCGACGCCGAGGCGCAAGCCAAGGTGATCGACAGTAAGGCGGAGGTGACACGGCGGAATCTGCTGGCGGACGCGGAAGCGAATCGGATTCGCGTGACGGCGGCGGCGGACGCGGAGCGGATGCAAAGTGAGGCGAAGCTGCTCAACCAGTCTCCGCTGCTGATCAACAAAATTATCGCAGAGCGCTTGTCGGACAAAATCCAGATGGTGATGGTGCCGTCGGACGGGAAGTTTTTCTTCGCCAACGATGTATTCAAAGGCCTCGCCGGCCAGGCGGACGCGCCTTCGGCGCAAAACCAGGAAAGGGGAGATACGCCGAGTCTGCTTTCCGGGCAGCGAATGCACGAAGGGCAGCAGTAGACGACGTTGACCCGCTTCCTCGGTTCGTCGGAGACGGGCTCGGGAGGAAGCAGGCTGATCCACCTCGGTTGTCAAACATGGCAGCCGAGGTGGACTTTCGTGGGAGGAAAGACGATGCAGAGCGCAGGATATAATCCGCGGCAGCGAATCATGAACGAGGGTTGTTGGGGAGTTGTCGCTGCGTTCCTACTGTGCTGGCTTCCGGCGGCCCATGCGGCGAACTGGGAACAGCCGGCCAGCGAGCTGGCGAAGCAGATTGCGGCCCTCACGGGGCCGGGACAGGCGAAGCTCACGATTCGCAATGAGTCAAGTCTGGCAGCGGCGGAAGTTCCACAAGTACGACGTCTGCTGGAGCGCGATCTGCGCGGGTTTGGCGTGGTGGCAGGTGAAAATGACAGCGCGACGCTGATCCGGGTGACTCTCTCCGAGAATCTGCAGGGCGGTTTGTGGGTGGCTGAAGTAGTAGAGGGCACCGAGACGCGGGTGACGATGTTGCAGGTGACGCTGGGCGCTGCGGCCACAACCAGCGGTGGCGCAAGTCTGACGCTGCGTCGGACATTCGTGATCGCGGAGACGGACCCGGTGCTGGATGCGCAGTTGTTTTCGGTGGGCACTCTGCAGCGGCTGGTGTTGCTGGAGCCGGAGCGGATTCTTACTTATGTAAGGAATGGCGCGCCCCTGGCCATGGTGGGGAGCGGGGCGCCGACCTGGGTTGTGGATCAGCAGTTCGCGATCGCCCATAGCCGGCCCTATCCGCGCGACGCGCGGGGAAAGCTGGTGGCGGGGCAGGACCACCTGTTCGACGCGTATCTGCCGGGTGTGGAGTGCAGCGGGACCAGCACGGGTGCGCAGATTGCCATGATGTGCGGGGACAGCGACGATCCGTGGCCGGTGGTGGGCACAATTCCGGGAGCGCCCGGAGCCGCGCAGCGGGCTTTCTACAATGCGATGCGGAACTACTACACCGGCGTTCTGGCCCCGGGATTGGGGATGGAGATGCCACCGTTCTACGATGCGTCCGATCTTGCGCGTCCGACAGGAACGGGGATGTTGCTGAATACCGTCGACGGCAGAGTGATGCTGATCGAAAACAGCACGCTGAAGACGGTCAACGCGGCGAATGACTGGGGAAGCGACTTTGCGGTGATCCGGTCGGAGTGCGGGACCGGCGTACAGGTGCTGGTGTCTGGTACCGGAGCTGCCACAACGGAGGACAGTCTGCGCGCCTATGAGATTGCGGGCCGTGAGGCAGTTGCCGTAAGCGCGCCGTTGCCAGTGGAGGGTACTGTGATGGCGATCCACGCAACGAAGGATGGGACAAGCGCGACGGTCATCGTGCGGCGGGATGCGCCAGTGCGCTACGAGGTGTGGGATGGCTCGGCACTTTGTAATTAGCGTGGCGCTTGTGTGTCTGACATTGTCTGCCATGGGTCGGACGCGTCCGCATTACGGCGGAGCACTGCGGATCGAAACCGCAGGCGACGCGTGGCAGATGCCGGATGGATTGGCGCGAAAGCTGGTCCTGGATACGCTGACCACGGAGGCCGAGACAGGCGGTGCGCAGCCGGCGCTGGCGGTGCGTTGGGAGTCGCAGAACGCCGATCACCGGTGGGAGTTCTGGATCCGGCCGGGAGTGCGCTTCCAGGATGGTGACCCCCTCACGTCGGACGCGATAGCAACGGCTCTGCAAGCGACCTGCGCGCGGCCGCCGTCGGGCATGGGAGCGTGTCCCTGGACGGCGGTGCACGGTGTGGGGCCGTCGGTGGTGTTCACCAGTGACTCGCCGCTGCCGGATCTGCCGGAGTTGCTGGCGCAGACGGAGTTTGCCATCGGGAAAAAAGACGCGACCGGTGCGGTGATCGGGACGGGGCCGTTCCGGGTGACAGGCTACACGAACGGAGCACTGATACTGGCGGCAAATGATGACTGCTGGTCGGGGCGGCCGTTTGTCGATGTGGTGGAATTGCGGACCCATCGGGCCATTCGGGATCAGTGGCTGGACCTGAGCGTGGGAAAGGCGGATGTCGTGGAGGTTCCGCCGGAGTTGCTGCGTCAGGCGCAGCAACTTCGTCTGAATGCGCTCGAGTCGCGGCAGGTGGATTTGCTGGCGCTGACGATTGCGCCGGAGGGCTGGTTCGCCAGCCGGGAGATGCGGCAGGCGGCTGCGCTGGCGGTGGATCGTGCGGCACTCTACAGCGTGATCTTCCAGAAGCAGGGCGAGGTGTCAGCCAGTCTTCTGCCGCAGGAATTGAGTGGCTACGCATTTTTATTTTCTCCGGATCGCGACCTCGACCGGGCTCGCGCTCTGCGCGGAGGGGCGACGACCGGGGTTTTAACGCTGGGAACTGACGACCCGAGCGCGACCATGGAGTTGGCTGCGGCGCGGCTGGCGCTCAACCTGCACGAAGCCGGCTTTAACGTCCAGGTCGCCCCGGCGGGGTCGCGTCAGACATCGGTGTTGATGCTGCGGAAGGTACATCTGGAGGCAATGGGCCTGCGCGCTGCACAGGACGAGATACTGGCGCATCTCGGGCAAAATGGTACGGTGACCGGCACAAGCGCGGGCGCGTTGTGGCAGGAGGAACAAGCGGTTCTGGACAGCGACACGGTGGTGCCGCTGATGTGGCTGCCGCGCGCATGGGCGGTAGGCGAGCGGGTGCGGGACCTGCGCCTTTTGTCGGACGGGACGCCCGATTTGTCTGACGCGTCGCTGGAGGGCGCGAAGTGACCCTGCGGCAGAAGATGCTGCTGATGCTGGCCCTGACGGTGATGGGCGTGGTGGCGGCAGTGGGCTGGACGGGGTCGGTGCGCGTGCGGCACGTCTTCGAAGCGATGGACCAGCAGCAGACCGATATGCTGGTGGGGCAGTTCCAGCGCGAATTCAACCAGCGGGCCAGCGAGACGGCGGCGACGATGGACCGCATGGCGGCCAGCGATGTGCTGCGGCGGATTGCCTTCGATCTGAACAATGGCGGGGACACTGCGCCGTACCTGACCGTAGCGCTGCCGCTGGCGCAGGAGTACCGGCTGGATTATCTGGAGCTGGTGGCGCACGACGGCAGCATCATCTCGTCGCTGCAATGGACAGCGCGGTTTGGGTACAAGGAGCCGGCGGTTGCAGCAGTGGGCAAGCCCGCGTTCCTGAAGCAGGAAGATTTGCCGGACGGCACTTCGCAGATTGGGCTGTTTGCGACGCGCGCGGTGACGGGGTCCGATCCGCCGCTGTACCTGGTGGGTGGAAGGCAGCTCGACGCGGGGTTCCTGAAAGATTTTTCCGTGCCGGCCGGGACCGAGGTGCTGATCTACCGCAATGTCTCAGGCCCATTTGACGCGCACAATTTTGCGGGCGCGACGCAGGGTCTGGATTCGGCAGCCCATTACCAGGCGTTGGTGGACGATGCGCGGACGAACGGCAACAATGCAGAGGGCGTGGTGTATCTGACACGCCGGCGCGAAGACAGCATGAGCGTGACGGCGATTCCGCTGAAGGCGATGGATGGCAATGTGCTGGCCGTGCTGGTGGTGGCGAATTCGCGGCGCAGCATGGTGGTGGTGCAGCAGCACATTCGCGATATTGCCTACGGGATCGCGGGGCTGGGGATCATCTTTGCGGTACTGGCGAGCCTGTGGATCGCGGCACGGATCTCGCAGCCGATCGAAGAACTGGCGCGGGCCGCGGGTCAGGTGGCAGCGGGAGACTGGGACACTCGCGTGGACATTCGCTCGCTGGACGAGGTAGGCGACCTGGCGCGCAGCTTCAACAACATGACGCGGCAACTGGCTGATCAGCGCGACCGGCTGCTGCAGGCAGAACGCGTTGCGGCATGGCGGGAACTGGCCCGGCGGCTGGCGCACGAACTGAAGAATCCGCTGATGCCGCTGCAGATCACCGTGGAAAACATGGTGCGCGCGAAGAAGCTGCCGAAGAGGGAATTCGACGAAGTGTTCAAGGAGAGCACGGCCACGCTGGAGGCGGAGATCGAGAACCTGAAGACGATTGTCGGACGCTTCAGCGACTTCTCGAAACTGCCCAAGCCGGAAGCAGTGGAGATGGACGCGCGCGAAGCGGTGCGACGAGTGGTGAAGTTGTACGGCCCGGCACTGGAGGAAAAGCACATCGAGCTGGGCACTTCAATCAGCGCGGAGCCGCTGCCCATCATGGGCGATTCGGAGCTGCTGCACCGCGCGCTTTCCAACCTGGTGCTGAATGCAATGGACGCGATGCCCGACGGGGGAACGCTGACCGTCTCTGCGGTGCCGGCGAAGGAGATGGCGCGGATCTCCGTGTCAGACAGCGGCGCCGGTTTGACACCGGAGGAGTGCGAGCGGCTGTTCACTCCTTATTACACGACCAAGACGCACGGCACGGGGCTGGGACTGGCCATCGTGCAGTCGGTGGTGGCGGATCATAACGGGACGATCGCCGTGGAGAGTGTGGAGGGCGGCGGCGCGCGATTTGTGATCGGGCTGCCACTCGTGGAGAACGGCAAGAGATGACGAAGGCAGACATTCTGATTGTCGACGACGAAGCGAACACCCTGGCGTCGCTGGCGCGCGCGTTCCGGCTGGCTGGGCACGAGGCCACGGTGTGCGACAACGCGGCGAAGGCGCTGGAACTGGCGAAGTCGCGGCCCTTCGATCTGATTTTGTCTGACGTGGTGATGCCGGGGCGTGACGGCTTGGCACTGCTGGCGGACCTGAAGTCAAACGGCGTGACCGCCCCGGTGGTGATGATGTCCGGCCAGGCGCACATCGAGATGGCGGTGAAGGCGACGCGGCTGGGCGCGCTGGATTTTCTGGAGAAGCCGCTCTCGACCGACAAGCTGCTGCTGACGGTTGAGAATGCCCTCCGTCTGAAGCGGCTGGAGACGGAGAATTCCGAGTTGCGCCGGCGCGTGGGGAAACACGAGCTGGTGTGGACGGGCGAGGCCATGCGCGGAGTGATGGCGCAGATTGATCGCGTGGCCGCCAGCGAATCCCGCGTATGCATTTATGGCGAAACGGGGACGGGCAAGGAGTTGGTGGCGCGGACACTGCATCAGAAAAGCGCGCGGGCGGCGGGGCCGTTTGTGACGCTGAACTGCGCCGCGATACCGGCCGAGCTGATCGAGAGCGAGCTGTTCGGACACGAAAAGGGTTCGTTTACCGGAGCGGTGCAGCGGCACATTGGCAAATTCGAGCAGGCACATCACGGGACGCTGTTCCTCGACGAGATTGGCGACATGCCGCTGGCGATGCAGACGCGGTTGCTTCGTGTTCTGGAGGAGTGCGAGGTTGAGCGAATCGGCGGTGACAAGCCGGTAGCGCTGGATGTACGCGTCGTCGTGGCGACACATCGCAACCTGGAAGAAATGGTGGAGGCGGGAAGTTTCCGGAGGGATTTGTATCACCGGGTCGTGGTTTTTCCTGTTTCGCTGCCACCGCTGCGGGCGCGCAAAGAGGACATCCCCGCGCTGGTGGAATATTTCGCGCGCCAGGTTTGCGCGCAGAACGGATGGAAGCTCGTGCCGTTCACGTCTGAAGCCGTTTTGGATCTGCAAAATTACCTGTGGCCGGGGAATATTCGCGAGCTGCGGAACGCCGTGGAACGGTTACTGCTGCTGGCGAGCGATGAAGTCAATGCAGCGACGGTGGAGACAGCGCTACCGCACTCGAAGACATCCGAACCGGGCTCTCGTGCCGCTTCCGCGGAACCGGGATCAGGTTCGCTGGCGCAGCGGGTGGCCGAGTTCGAGCGAGCAACGCTGCTAGCCGAACTGGAGCGCAGCGGAGGTCACGTGACGAACGCGGCGAAGGCGCTGGGCCTCGAGCGCAGCCACTTCTATAAGAAGTGCCAGCAACTGGGGATCGATCTAAAAGCGGAGCGGATGTGATTCCGGTGCGGCGCACACCGGTAATCTGTTGCGCTTAACCATTACAACTTAGGCTGAAACCACCTTCTTTCAGAGTGCGAAAGCGGCAGCGCTGCAATTGGTCCGGAAGATCGGGCCAACGGTCCGCGGGCCGCGTAAACGACCTGCGGGCCGTTACCAATGAAAGGAGGTGAGGCCCTTGGATGAGAAATCATCCCGTATGCGGTTGCAGATCACACTGGCCGTCGACTGGCGGCTAGTACTCGCAATCGTGACGTTGGTACTCCTGCTGCTGATGAGGTAGCAGAAACCTTCCGGGAGGGTCGCATCCTTCCGGAAGCAAGCTCAGTTTAGCAAATCGGCGGGAACCGGTGCCCAGTAAAATGTCCCAGTTTAGTGCACGCCGGCGGCTAGCAGAGTGGTGCTGGCGCGGCGGCGGCGGGCGATCATGCGCGGCGGCACGGAACGCGGTTCAGCCATCGGCGAGTAGCTCCGATACACCGTGATGTGGAAGCAGGACTGGTAGAACTCTTCTTCCACATCGATCTTGCCGGCAGTTTGCAAAGGCAGCAACCAGGCACGCATCCAGGAAAGCTCAGAGAGAGACATATCCTTCTTGCCGATGTCGACGGCGGCGCCGGTGAGATGCGGGGAGGCGATATCGCCCTCGGCAGGAGCGGCGTTCCCGTTGACAGCCAGCAGCGAGCGCTGGAACTGGACGGTACGGACGGCGGAGTTGACCTGCAGGACGCGGTGGAAGCGCGCGTAGTGCGAGCGGGCGAGGTCAGCGAGGAAGCGCGAGGTCCAGGGACGGCAGTAGCGGCGGTTTGCGGGCAGGTCAGGATTGACGCGCAAAGAATAGCTCACCGGGACGGGGACAATGGCGCGGTCGGCTTCGAGCTGGTTGAGCTGCGCATCGTCTTCGATCCGGACCAGCCCCTCGGCTTCATCACGCTGGTTCTGGCGCTCGAGCGACGCAAGGGAGCCACGCAGCGGCGGGACGAAATGAATGCGCCGGAGGGGTTGGATGCCGGCGTTGGTCGTGACCGGTTGGGTAGCGAGATGAGCGCGGCGAGTGCGCAGCGGAAGGGCTGGAGCGGCACTCACCGGGGCGGCTGCGACGGTTGCCACGTGCGCCTCCGAGGGCACACTTGCAACCGGGGCGGGCGATCTGTGACAGGGAACCGCGGCGGGCGTGGCGAGGACGGTATGCGATGCGTGACCTGCGATCCGACCGCAAGATGCAGCGGTGCGCGCGAGATGCGCATGATGACGGTAAGTATGATTCCGGCGCGGTGCAGGAGCCGAGCTCTGGCCAAAAACGACTACCGGTAATGTCAGCGAGCAACCGGCTGCTACGAGAAGGGGGATGGAGATGCGCATCGGTGATCCGGGGTTGTCAATTAAAGCAATACCAGAGTACCTGACCCGGAGCGGGGAGGAAAGTAGCGGGACTAAAGGCAGGCAACAGGAAAACGGAAACGGCTGTCGGGGGTAGCCGGGGTCCCGGCAGGGAAATTTCATTCGGATTTGCCAGGCATGGGAGTACAATTCCCGGAAATCACAAAAAGTCAGTTGGCAGAACACAGTTTTCCGGGAGGATTTCCATGTCCGATGCTGTTGCTCAACCCGAAGCGTCTGCAGCGCCGCTGAGTCAGGTGCAGCGCGTCGTCGATACGTTTTCCGCTCCTTCCAAAACCTTTACAGATGTAAAAAGGAGCGCGAGCTGGTGGCTGCCGTGGTTGATTGGAGTGGTGGTGACGATCATCCTCGGGGTTGTCGTCCAGCAAAAGATCGGGTGGGATAAGGCCTATCAGAACGTTCTGAAGCAGAGTCCTGCGCAGCAACAACGCGTCGAGGGCCTGCCCGCGGATCAGCAGGCCCGGACCATGCAGATGGGCGCGAACATCACAAAATATACGTTCTGGCTGACGCCCGTACTGGCTCTGATCGTGGCTGTGATCGCGGCGGCGGTCCTGATGGCGACGGTCAATTTCGGCTTCGGCGGAACCGCGAAATTCGGTCAGATGATGGCCATGTGGTTTTACGCCACACTGCCATGGGCGATTCAGGGCATCCTGGGGACTGTAACGACGTGGTTCGTCGACCCCGATTCGTTCAACCTGAAGAATTTTGTGGGGACGAATCTGGGGTACTACATGCCTCCGGACTGGCCCAAGACGCTTATCGCGCTGGGCACGGGCCTGGACATCTTCACCATTTGGGCGCTGATCCTGATGACCATCGGCTGCGCGATCGTCGGCAACATTAAGAAGGGACAGGCCGCGATTGTGGTGTGGGGATGGTGGATCGTGACCCTGATTCTCAAGGTCGTTGCTGCGATGTTCTCTTAAAACAGCTAAGAAGCGAATAGTCAAAAAACCGGTCGGCTGAAAAAGCGGTTGGCTGGAAAAGCGGTCAGCGAAATACGAAGAGCAAAGGGCCCGCCGGAAATTGGCGGGCCTTGTTGTCTGCCAGGAAACCAGCGCCCTATTCTTCCTCTTCTTCTCCTGTGGGCTTCTTCGCGTTGGCGACAATCTTGTCCGCGATCAGCTGCGGGACGATGTCGTAGTGATTCATCTCCATGTGGAAGCTGCCGCGGCCCTGGGTCGTGGCGGTCAGGGTCTGGCCGTAGGTCAGCATCTCGGCCATGGGCACCTCGGCGCGGATGATGGTGTTCGCGCCGAGGCCATCCATCCCCTGCACGCGGCCGCGGCGCTGGTTGAGGTCGCCCATCAGAGCGCCGGCGAACTCCTGCGGCGCCTCGATTTCAACGCTCATGATCGGTTCGAGCAGCGTGGGCTTGGCCTGCTCCATGCATTTGCGGAAAGCGATGCGCCCAGCCATCTTGAAGGAAAGCTCGTTGGAGTCGACGTCGTGGTAGCTGCCGTCGTAGAGAATCACCTTGAAATCGACGACGGGGAAGCCGGCGAGGAATCCGCGTGCAGCTGATTCCTGAATGCCCTTTTCAACGGCGGGAATGAAGTTGCGGGGGATGGAACCGCCGAAGACGTCGTTGACGAACTCAAAGCCGCCGCCGCGCGCGAGAGGCTCCATTTTGATTTTGCAATCGCCGTATTGGCCGTGACCACCGGTTTGTTTTTTGTGGCGTCCCTGAGCGTCGGCGCGGCCGCGGATGGTTTCGCGGTAGGGCACGCGAGGAGCTTTCAGCGTGACCTCGGTGTGGTAGCGCTTGCGCAGCTTGCTGACGAGAGCTTCGATGTGGGGTTGGCCGGCGCCGGCGATGAGGAACTCGTTGGTCTGCGCATCGCGGAAGAAGCGCACCATCAGGTCCTCTTCCATGAGTTTGTGAACGGCGGGGGCGAGCTTATCCTCGTCGGCTCGGGATTTAGGTTCGATAGCCCAGGTCATGGCCGGCTCCGGCATACCGACAGGCTCGAAGAAAACCTCGGCGTTTTTGTCGCCGAGCGTATCGCCGGTGAGGGTTTCGCGCAGCTTGGCGACCGCGCCGATGTCGCCAGCGTGCAGTTCGGCCACAGCGACAGGGTTCCGGCCCTGCATGACGGAGAGGTGCGAGAACTTCTCCGCTGTGCGGCGGGAGTAGTTCGTCGCGGTTGCGTCGTTCTTGAGAACGCCGGAAAAGACCTTGAAGAAGGTGATGCGGCCGGCGAACGGGTCGGTCATGGTTTTGAACACGTAGAGCGAGAGCGGCTCGGAGTCGGCGACCTTGCGCATGACAATTTCCGGTGACTGGTCAGCGCTGGTGGCCACTGCGGCCTGGCCATTGCTGACAGCCACCGCGTGCAGGGCAGCGCGGGCTGCGACCGGCTCACGCTCGATGGGCGCAGGCGCATAGACCTTGAGGAAGTCGAGCAGATGGTCCGTGGCGATGTTGCCCAGGCCGCTGGCATAAAGGACAGGGAAGATGCGGTCTTCGCGTATAGCTTCATGCAGCGCGCTGATCAAATGCTGCTCGGGGATCGTTCCCTCGCGGAAGTATTCTTCCATCAGCTCGTCTTTACCTTCGGCGACCAATTCAACCAGCGTCTCATGCGCGCGCTGGGCGGGCTCTTTCAAAGACGCAGGGATTTCGCCGATTTTGCCGTGGCCATCGCCGCCCAGCGTGTAGAAAAACGCTTCCATGGTGACGAGGTCGACGATGCCTTCAAAACCCTTGCCGTCCACGATTGGCAACTGGACAGGGATGCACGTCCGGCCAAAGCGCTCGGTGAGCGCAGTCAGTGTGCCTTCCGCGGAGGCCGCGGCGCGCGGGTGATCCATCTGGTTGATGACCAGGGCGCGGGGCAGGTTGAACTCTTCGGCGTATTTCCAGACGCGCTCGGTCATGGGCTCGACACCGGTGACGGCATTCACGGTCACGAGGGCGGCCTCGACGGGGGCCATGGCGCAGCGGGCTTCGTGGACGAACATATGGAAGCCGGGCGTGTCGACCAGGTTGACCTTGACGCCGTTCCATTCGGCGAAGGCCAGGGCGTTCTGCATGGTGGTGGCGCGGGCCACGTCTTCTTCGTCGTAGGCGGTGACGGCCGATCCGTCTTCGACACGGCCGAGGGTGGGCGTCATTTTGGCGGCATGCAGCAAAGCGGAGACGAGTGTGGTCTTGCCGCTGTGCGCATGCCCCACTACAGCTACGTTGCGGATCTCACTTCCCTGGTAGGCTTTCATGGATTGCTCCTTATAGAAGATGGCCGCTGCAGCGCTGAACGTCGAGAGCCGCGAAAAACAGGCAAGTAGACATCAAATCCCGGCCGGGAACTGTGATGGTGGATACAAACTTGCGATGTGCAGGGATTTCGGGGAGGCGTCGTGAGGGGCGTCTGCAGCGGGGCGGGATGACAGCCGGCGCGCGGTGAATGCGTGCCGGAGCTTCGGCCTTCGTCCGGCATACCAAAACGATCCAGATGAGACGGGGATTTCAGAAGCTTTGTTATCCCGCGTTCACAGAAACAGGGATGTTAGCACAGCGGAGGCAGAGGAGGGGAAACCGCGTCCCAGCGCGCGGATCGGGCGCAGGAACAAAGCCCGGTGTCACGGTGTCTGGTGGATTAAAGCTACTATGAGAGTCAGGAAAGGCGCGCGGCCGGGCCAGCGCATCCCATAAGAAAGTGAGCCGCAATTTCAACTGGATTTGGTACCTGGGAGCGGCGGTCTGGTTCCTGAACGCCGCGCTGGCGATGCGCCACGGCAATTTGCGGATGGGGCTGACCAACGCGGGGATTTCTGCGGTGTTCCTGGTGGCCGGGATTTATTTCGGTCGGCAATCGAAGCGGCACGCCGGACGCGGAAACGGGCGCAAGCCTTCTGAATAAGGTGGCGGGACCGGATGGCCGGCCCCGATAACAGGTTGCTACCGTGCTGAGCCGGCCAGCGCCGGTCGCTGCGCCAACTCCTCTTCGGCCACTTTGACGCATTCCTCGAGAATGTCGAGGGCGACGGTGGCTTCGTGCTCGTTGACGATGAGCGGTGGCGCCAGCCGGATGGAGTTTTCGCCGCAACCCAGAATCAGCAACCCGCGCTCGAAGGCCAGGTCCACGATCCGATCGCGCACCAAAGGTGCGGATTCGCGGGTCTGCTGATCCTTCACGATCTCGAGGCCGATCATGAGGCCGCGGCCGCGGACGTCGCCAATGACCGAGTGTTTGGCGGGCCAGGTGCGCAGGCGGGAGAACATCTTCTCACCCTGGCGCGCTGCGTTGGTCATGCCCTCACGCTCCAGGACATCAAGGGTGGCAAGTGCGGCAGCGATGCAGACCGGGTTGCCGCCGAAAGTGGAGGCGTGGGAGCCGGGCTTCCAGTCCATGATGGCGGCGCGCGTCATGCAAATGCCCAGCGGCATGCCGGAGGCAATGCCCTTAGCCATGCAGACAATGTCGGGCTCGACGCCGGTGTGCTCGATGGCCCACCACTTACCGGTGCGTGCGGCGCCGGACTGGACTTCGTCGGCGACCAGCAGAATGCCGTACTTGTCGCAAATGCGGCGGAGTTCCTGCATAAAAATGGTGGGTGCGACCACGTATCCGCCCTCGCCCTGGATCGGCTCAACGAAGATCGCCGCCACTTCTTCCGGCGCAAGCGTGGTGTGGAAGAGCTTCTCTTCGATGTAGCGTGCGCAGCCCAACGCAAAAGCTTCCTCTTCCTGAGGACCGCCGCTGCAGCCGCGATAGGCGTAGGGATAGCGGATGTGGGTGACGCCGGGCACGAGTGGAGCGAAGCGGCGGCGCTGTTGCGGCTTCGACGCAGTGAGCGAAAGCGCGCCCATAGTGCGGCCATGGAAGGCTCCGAAGAAGGCGATGATGTTCTGCCGGCCGGTATGGTAGCGGGCGACCTTGAGCGCGCACTCGATGGCCTCGGCGCCCGAGTTGCCGTAGTAGAAGCGATGCGGGCCGGGCATGGGCGCGATGGCCGAGAGGCGCTCGGAGAGCGTGATCAGCGACTCGTAGTAGAAGTCGGTGCCGGACATGTGGATCAATTCAGCGGCCTGCTTCTGGATGGCGGCGACGACCTCCGGATGACAATGGCCGGTCGAAACGACGGCGATGCCGGCGGCAAAGTCGAGGAACTCATTGCCGTCGGCGTCTTCCACGCGCAGGCCACGGCCGCGCTTCGCGACGAGAGGATAGGATCGCGTGTAGCTGGGCGAGATAAGGCGGTCGTCGGCATCGACGATGCGGCGGGCCTCAGGGCCGGGAAGCGAAGTCTTCAACTTCGGGCCGTACTGCTTCAGGATTTCGGGTGTGACGGTCATGTTCTCTCCTTACAGGTCCTGTGCGGGTGTGGGTCGGCCTGGTGATCCGAAGATCGGGACGGCGCTGCTGATGAGAGAGGTCGTCTTCGTGCAACGACGCAGGGTCAGCGTCGGGACAGCGGTGACTAGTCGCTGCCGAAGAGACTCGGTCGCGTGCGGGTAGGCAGGACGCGGAAGAAGCGACGAGGAGCGATGGCGCGCACAAAGGGGCCGTTCCAGCTTTTGCGGCTGAAAGTGGCCGGGATGGAGAAGGCGCTGCGCATCAGGTATGCCTGGCTGAGGATAGCACGGGGCGGATAAGGTTTCGAGAGGGTTCAGGCGAGTGGAAGCACCTTGATGCCTGCCAGCTTCATCGCCTTTGCTGCAAATCTGCGGTCGAAGGTGGCAAACTGAGCGCCGCCGGAACTGGCAAGGTGGAGGGCATCGGCGAAGTCTATGCCGCCTGCAAACCAGTTGAATGCTTCTACCACCGTTGCCTCATCTTCCGCGTATGCGGTAGGTAATCCCAACAGGCCGCGAAAATCAGCGACAATTCGCGCTCGATCGAATGAGTATGTGCCACGCAGGATCCACTCAGTTTCCAGAAGCACGGTTTTAGGAATCCAGATTCGGTTCGCTCGAACCAGGTCGTCGGCTCGCGCCGTCTGACTGGGGTCGTCGCGAGCCAGAAAACGCACCAGGACGTTAGTATCGACCGCGAGCATGCCGATCCCTTACGCCGATCGCGATCGCTTCGTCCATTTCAGCGAGGGTCTTTGGCTTGCCCTTATATTTCCTCTTCTCAAGGATCGAGATGAATTCGTCCACGTTAGTGGGCGGAAAAGGCTTGGCAGGCCGGAGCAGGACGCCGTGTTCGGTGTCTTCGATGATCAGCTGCGTTCCGGGCTCCCACTTGCGCCGTTTCCGCACCGAAAGCGGGAGGACAACCTGGCCTTTGGTCGAGAGTCTGGTGGTTTCCATGGGATTCCTTCTGCGGTAAGACGCAGTAAGATTCTACCACGGCGGTCAGTGTCGAACCGGTGGTTACCGGAGAGCAGCGGAGCGCCGGCGCGCAACCATAGCGATGGAGCTGGATTCCGTATACTGGACCTATGTCGATTGTGCGCAACGCGGCCGCAATTGCGAAGGGAATGAGCATCACCTTTCGCGAAATGTTCCAGCCCACCGAGGTGGAGAACTACCCCGACGGAAAGGGCCCGACGCGCGGAGCCGTGCTGCAGGAGCGATTCCGCGGCGCGCACGTGCTGCAACGGGACGAGAACGGCCTCGAGAAGTGTGTTGCCTGCTTCCTGTGTGCGGCGGCCTGCCCCTCGAACTGTATCTATATTGAGGCGGCGGAAAACACAGCCGAGAAGCGCATCTCCAGCGCCGAACGCTACGCGAAGGTCTACAACATCGACTACAACCGCTGCATCTTCTGCGGCTATTGTGTGGAGGCCTGCCCGACCGACGCCATCACCCATGGGCATGGCTTTGAGCTGGCCAGTCTGAACGCGACGAACCTGGTGATGCGCAAGGAAGACATGCTGGTGCAGGCCGTGGGCATGCCGGGGCAGATGGCCGCGCAGTCGGATTCAGTGAAATAGACGCAGCCTCCGAGCGGCTTCTGCATCCATAAGTTCAGGAGTAACGCATGCGTCGATTGCTTTTGTCTGCTGTTTTCCTGTCTGCAACGTGCGTGTTTGCGTTTGGTGCCGGAGCGCAGAATGCGCCGCAGTATCTGCCGCCGTCCGAGGCCGGGCCGCATGGCTCTGCTCCTGGAATGCAGGTAAAACTGCTCAGCGACAGCAACGGACAAAAGGATTACGCCGTGATTTTTCGCCCCGGCGACGAGCCTTATGCCGGGTTGACGCAGTTCGCCGAGCAGTATCACGTCGAGAGCGCGCACTTCACGGCCATCGGCGGATTCCACGACGCGAAGCTGGCCTGGTTCGATGAACAGAAGAAGATGTTTCGCGTGATCCCCGTCGATCAGCAGGTGGAAGTGGCGTCACTCATCGGCGACATTGCGCTGCTCGACGGCAAGCCGCAGGTGCATATGCACTGCGTGGTCGCGCTGCCGGATGGAACGACGCGCGGCGGGCACATCCTCGACGCGCACGTTTCGCCTCTGCTGGAGGTGTTTGTGACGGCCGATCCGAAGCCACTTCTGAAGAAGCACGATCCGTCGGACGGGCTGACGCTGATTGATCCGGAGCTGAATCCATAGCACCGTTCGGGTTGGAATTCAGCGCGCTCGATGGAGCGGGCTGCGGTTTCGCGCGTTCCGGTTCGGAATTCGCCTCAATTTCGCTACGATCAAAGGATGGAGATCCCCTCTTCCATCAAATGACAGACTTTTCTCAGCATCCGCTGCGCAGGATTCTCAACCAGCGCATCGCCATCATCGACGGCGCGATGGGCACCACCATCCGCACCTATGGGATGAAGGAAGCCGATATGCGCGGCGAACGTTTTCGCGACGCGAAAAAGGACCTTCTCAACAACGGCGACCTGTTCACGCTGACGCAGCCCGAGATGATCGGCGACATTCACCGGCGATTCCTCGAAGCCGGCGCTGACATCATCGAGACGAATACCTTCGGCGCCACCAGCATCGCCCAGAGCGAGTTCTTCGTCGAGGATCCACGCGAGCACGGGGGTCGGAAGGATCCGGCGTTCTACCAAAAAATCATCGACGACAAATTCCTCGGCGATCTGGCGTGGGAGATCAACGAGCAGTCCGCGCGGCAGTGCCGCGAATGGGCGGATCGCATCGCGAACGCTACCGGCCGCCAGCGCTTCGTGGCCGGAGCCATTGGACCATTGACCGTGTCGCTGTCGAACTCGCCCGATGCCGACGATCCTGGATTTCGGGTGATCACCTTCGATCAGGTGAAGACCGCGTACATGCAGGAAGTGCGCGCGCTCATCGCGGGCGGAGTGGACCTGCTGCTGGTCGAGACGATCTTCGACTCGTTAAATGCAAAAGCCGCGCTGGTAGCGATTCGCGAGGTGTTCGACGAGACCGGCCTGACCGCCGCTAAGAAGGAACTGCCGATCATGATCTCGGCAGCCGTGGGGCGCGGCGGAGAGACGATGATCTCCGCGCAAACCGTCGGCGCCTTCTGGACTGCGATGGAGCACGCCCGTCCATTTTCGATTGGACTCAACTGCTCGCTCGGTCCGGACCTGATGTATCCGTTTCTTGAGGAGCTGAGCGAAAAAGCCGACGTCGCGATTTCCTGCTATCCGAATGCGGGATTGCCGAATCCGCTGTCAGCGACGGGATTCGATTTGCAGCCCAGCGACATGGCGCGATACCTGAGCGACTTCGCGCATCACGGGCTCATCAATATTGCCGGCGGCTGTTGCGGCAACACGCCCGAACATATTGCGGCCATCGCCAAGGCACTTGAAGGCCAGCCCCCGCGCAGGCTGACCGCTCCCGATGAGGAAGCCGGCGTCCTGCTGAGCGAGGGCAGCCGATGAGCGCAGCCGTCATCGCGAACCCGAAGCCGCTGCGTCTCTCCGGGTCCCGGCCGTTCACCCAGCAGCAAGGCGTCTTCATCATGATCGGCGAGCGGACCAACGTCGCCGGTTCGCCCAGGTTCGCGAAGCTTGATCAAAGAAGGAAAGTACGAAGAAGCCGTCGCGATCGCGCGGCAGCAGGTGGAGAACGGCGCCAACGTCATCGACATCTGCATGGACGAAGGCATGATCGACGGCGTGGCCGCGATGTCGCGTTTCCTGCAGTTGCTGGGCAGCGAGCCGGAGGTCGCCGCGGTGCCCTTCATGATCGACTCCTCGAAATGGACGGTCATCGAGGCTGGCCTGAAATGCCTGCAGGGCAAGGGCATCGTCAATTCCATCTCGCTGAAGGAAGGCGAAGCGAAGTTCCGCGAACACGCAGCGGCCGTGCTGAAATACGGCGCCGCAGCGGTGGTGATGGCCTTTGACGAACAAGGCCAGGCGGCGAGCCTGAACGACAAGATCCGCGTCTGCGAGCGTGCTTATCGGATTCTTGTTGACCAGGTCGGCTTTCCGCCCGAGGACATCATCTTCGATCCGAACATCCTGACCGTCGCCACCGGCATGGAGGAGCACAACAACTACGCGGTGGATTTCATCAACGCCACGCGCTGGATCAAGGCCAATCTGCCGCATGCGAAGGTGAGCGGCGGAGTCTCGAATATTTCGTTCAGCTTCCGTGGAAACAACAAAGTCCGCGAGGCAATGCACTCGGCATTTTTGTATCACGCTATCGCCGCAGGCCTCGACATGGGTATCGTGAACGCCGGGCAGCTGGAAATCTACGAGGAAATCGAGCCCGAGCTGAAGACGCTGGTCGAGGATGTGCTGCTCAACCGGCGTCCGGATGCGACCGAGCGCCTCGTGAGCTATGGCGAGTCGCTGAAGGCCGCCGGCAGCGACACCGCGACGACAGAGAAGCAAAAAGAAGAATGGCGCAACGGCACCGTGGAAGACCGGCTGAGCCACGCGCTCGTGAAGGGCATCGACACTTATATTGATGCGGACACCGAGGAAGCGCGGCAGAAGCTGGGCCGTCCGCTGGCCGTGATTGAAGGGCCGCTCATGGCCGGGATGGGTGTGGTCGGCGATCTGTTTGGCGCGGGCAAAGATGTTTCTGCCCCAGGTGGTGAAGTCGGCGCGCGTGATGAAAAAGGCGGTCGCGTACCTCACTCCGTTCATGGAAGCCGAAAAAGCCGAGATGGTTGCGGCCGGGCAGGAAGTGAAGACCCAGGGCAAGATCGTGCTGGCCACGGTGAAGGGCGACGTGCACGACATCGGCAAGAACATCGTCGGCGTGGTGCTGGCCTGCAACAACTACGAAGTGATCGACATGGGCGTGATGGTTCCGGCAGAGAAGATCCTGGAGCGCGCCCGCACGGAGAAGGCCGACGTGATCGGGCTAAGCGGACTGATTACTCCGTCGCTCGACGAAATGGTGCACGTGGCGCGGGAGATGGAACGCCTCGAGTTCAAAGTTCCGCTGCTGATTGGCGGAGCGACGACCAGCCGCGCGCACACCGCGATCCGCATCGCTCCGCACTACGGCGAGCCGGTGGTCCACGTGCTCGACGCCAGCCGCGCGGTTCCGGTGACCACGAGTCTGTTGAGCGACGAGAACAAGGCCGAGTTCGTAACGAAGCTGCGCTTGGACTACGCCGCCGTGCGCAAGGCGTATGCTGCTCCGCGGCAGTCAATGATTTCCCTCGCCGAAGCACGCGCGCGGCGGACCCCGATCGCCTGGCGGCCGGAGGACATTGCCGCTCCGGCATTCACCGGCGTGCGCGTGCTGGACAATTTTTCGCTCGCCGAACTGCGGGAGTACATCGACTGGAGCCCTTTGTTCCATGCGTGGGAGCTGAAGGGCGTCTATCCGCGGATTTTCGAAGACGAGAAGCAGGGAGCGCAGGCCCGGCAACTCTTCCAGGATGCTCAGACCTTGCTGGAGCGGATTGTTGACGAGAAGCTCGTTACGGCGCGTGGCGTGTACGGGTTATTCCCAGCTAGCGCGATCGGCGACGACGTGGAGCTCTACACCGATGGCTCGCGATCGGCCGTGCTGGAGCGGCTGCACTTTCTGCGCCAACAGGCCGACCGTGAGGGCAGTGAACCGTGCCGGTCGCTGGCAGACTTTATTGCTCCGCGCGAGACTGGCCTCGACGACACCATCGGCGCTTTCGCCGTGACCAGCGGCATTGGTCTTAAGGATCTGGTGGAGCGATTCAAGGCAGACAACGACGACTACAACGCGATCATGGCGGAAGCGCTGGCTGATCGGCTGGCGGAGGCGTTTGCCGAATGCCTGCATGCGCGGGCGCGTCGCGAATGGGGTTACGGATGCTGCGAGCGGCTCAGCAACGAAGATCTGATCGCCGGAAAATATCGCGGCATTCGCCCTGCGCCCGGATATCCGGCGAGCCCGGACCACACAGAGAAGGGAACCATCTGGCGACTGCTCGACGCCGAATCGAATACTGGAATGCAGCTGACGGAGTCGTTTGCGATGTGGCCGGGGTCGAGCGTGAGCGGTCTCTATTTTGCTCACCCGGAGTCACGCTACTTCGCGGTCGGCAAGATCGATCGCGACCAGGTGGCCGATTATGCCGAGCGCAAAGGCATGACCGTGGCCGCAGTGGAGCGGTGGTTGGGGCCGAATCTGGGCTACGACCCTGCCTGACGGGAATCTGGCGGAAAGAAGAGGCGGATGCCATAATGGCTCCGCCTTTTCTTTGTACAGCAGAGGAGAAATCGATGGGAGCGATTCAGGATGATTTCCTGACGAAGGCCGCAGCCGCGGCACGGGCCTCAGGGCATCTGTTTCCGGAATTTGCGGCCTGCGAGGCAGCGCTCGAATCCGGGTGGGGCATGTCACATCTGGCCGTCGAAGCCAACAATCTCTTCGGCCAGAAGCAGGCGCATCCGCCGCTTCAGGGAACCGACACAATTTCCATGCCGACGCGTGAGTTTCTGCATGGGGCGTGGGTGGTGGTGCAGGCCAACTGGGTCAAATTTCCAGACTGGGCTGCATGCTTCCGCGAACGCATGGCGCTGCTGCGCTCGCTGAGCCAGGCCTATCCGTACTACAAGGCTGCGCTCGGCGCCCCGACCGGCGAACAGTTCATCACCGAAGTATCGAAAACGTGGTCGACAGATCCGGACCGCGCAGGGAAAGTACTGTCGGTCTTCGATGTTCATCGCGCAGCCTTCGGTCCGGCTAGCCTGCTTTCCGCAGCGCTGCCTTCTTCGCCTTCTTCGCCGCAGGTGGGGTGAGCTGCGATTTGAGCCCGGCCTCGCGCATCGGTTTCTCGTGGAGCAGCAGCTCAACCGAGCGCATCTGCGCGTTCTCGTAAAACCAGCGCTGCATGGCATTGTCTTCCAGCAGGTTCAGCAGGCCAAGGATGCACATGCCCTGATGGTGGGCCATCCACTCGCGAACCACCTCGGGCTTCCTGCCGGTAAAGTCGATGGCCTCATAGAAGCCGTAAGCGCCGGTCCAGCCTTCGTGGGCCATGCGCCGCAGGTTGCGAATGGCGGCGGCGGGTTGCACATTGAGCGCGAGGAACGTGGAATAAGGCGAGATGACCGGGCCCGCGGTGGCGTCCCATTTCAGCGCGATCTGCGGAATGCCATAGGCCTGGTAGTGGTAATGTCCCTGATCGGTCTTTGCCGCGTAGCCGGATTCCGAGATGCCCCACACCGGAAGATTGTGGGCGCGGGCAAACGAGCGCTGAATCTCGACCGCACCCAGCAGCGACCTGGAGATCAGGGTCTCCGGGTAGCTTCGCATCCACAGCGCCGGCATGAGGTATTCGAACATCGTGCCGGTCCACGAGAGCAGCACCGAACAACCATAGGCCTGGGTGTGGACGCGCGACATCTTGAACCAGCCCTGTTGCGAAAGCTCGCCGCGCGCGACGGCGATATAAGTAGCGATGCGCGCTTCCGACGCAAGCATGTCGTAACAGGCCCAGTGAATCTTACCCGTGGAAAATTCGTAGCCGATCGAGAGCAGCAGCCGGTCTTTGTTGACGAGGAAGGCGAAGTCCGTTTCGTCGGCAAGGCGGCCAGCTTCAGCGGAGACGAAGTGCAGGTTTTCGACGAGCGCGCGAAGGCGCTGATTCGCGGCCGCCAGATCGGCGCGTAGCTGCTCCATCAGCGCTGCGGTGTCGCCGGTTTCGGGCATGAGCTGGGGACGCGTGAGACGCTGCTCCAGCGCGGTTGCGAACGCTGGCGTCTCCGCGAGGCTGGGCACCGGCGGCATGCCGGAAGCAGCCACTGCTGCTATGGGCCGGAGAGCCGCATCGACGGGCAGCTTTTCAAAGAGGCCATCGTGAAGCGATGCGTATTGCGGCTCGAGCCAGGGCAGGTAATCGTTCACCAGCGCCGCGATGGCCTGAATGCGCGACCGTGTTTCGTTTGACCACCAAAGCAGCTCGTCGAGCGAAGGCTCGGTATAAGGCGCAAGGTTCGCAAAGGCTGCCTGGGTTTCCGATGAGAAGATCCAGGCGAGCCATGCTTCGGCATTTCCGGCCTCGGGAGCCTGCAGCGCAGCCAGGGACGCAGGAACGTTCTCCAGCGACTGCAACAGCCGCAGATGGCTTTCGAGGCCCGCGAAAAGTCGAGGGTCCAGCAGCGGGCGCTGCAGCAGTCCCAGGGTTCCGGTCTTCAGCGTGTAGAGGGAGGCGACGAAGTTGCCGCTGTCGACCGAAGAGACCGTGATTGGCTCGAGGGCTTCGAGCGTATCCGTCGTGTACCAGTTGTAGAGGTGGCCGCGAAAGAGCGGCAATTTCGCAATCGTTGCGTAACTGTGCTGCATCAGATCGGCAAATTCCGGCGCAGTGAGAAATCCGAATTCGCACGCGGCCTGACGCGCATTAAACAGCAATCCGAGATTGGTGGGCGAGACGCGAGCCGCCTCAAAGAGCCCGTCTTCCTCCACGTTATCGGGGATGAGGTAGTTGTGCCGCGCACCGCCAAATTCGTTGAAGAAGCGCCAGACCCGCAATGCGTACTCGCGCAGGAAGAGGTTCTCCTCCGCGTGAAGCTGCTGGCGCGGTTCACGCGGCGGCCGATTGAGCCAGCGCGTCAGATCGTTTTCAAAGCCCCACAGAATAAGGATGGGGCCCGCGGCGAACAGCGACAGCGGGTGCGTAACGCCGACAACCACAGCGAGGATCGCGGAGAGAACCGGCGTAAACGCAAGATAGCGATCGACCGCCGAGGTGCGCCGCTGCGAGGTTTCCGCCTCAGCCGCGGTTTCCCACTCCAGAAGGCGTTGGCCGGTCACCATCCGACGAACCACCGCCCGAATGATGGCGTCAATGGCGAGCATGGTCTGGTGCGGCAGAAACGCCAGAGTCAGCAGAGTGATGAAAAGCGACTGCTGAAAGCCCGTCATCACATCCTGGGCCGCGCCTTCCTGCTCAATGAACAGCGAACGGCCAAGGCCAAACAGCAGCTGGATGAATACTGGAACGAAAAGGATGAAGAGAGTGACGAGAGTCCAGTAGAGCGCGCCGCCGGGAAGGCCCAGCCATCCGGCCACCAGCAGGACCATAAATGCAGGCTCGACCAGCGAACGGCGCAGGTTGTCGAGAATCTTCCAGCGGGAAATGGTGGAGATGGGATTGCGGACAAATTTTCCGGACTCGTCGGGTACGCGCCCAAACAGCCACTGCGCGATTTGCCAGTCGCCGCGAACCCAACGATGTTTGCGTCGCGTGTAGGCGCTGTAGTGCGATGGGTAGTCGTCGATCACCTCGACGTCGGTAAGCAGGCCGGCGCGGGCGTAAGCGCCTTCGATCAGATCATGGCTCAGCAGCGCATTGCGCGGGAAGCGCTTTTCAAGCACTGCGTGCAGCGTCGCTACTTCGTAGATCCCTTTGCCCGTGAAGCTGCCCTCAGAGTAGAGGTCCTGATACACATCGGAAATCGCGCGCGTGTAAATGTCGAACCCTGTTTCGCCGGAGTAGATGTTCGCCATGCGCGACTGCGCGGCGGAATGCACGCTCACGCCTACGCGGGGCTGGAGAATGCCATATCCTTCCGTGACGATGCGTCGATTGGGATCGATGACCGCGCGGTTGAGCGGATGCATCATCGCGCCTACCATGGAATGCGCTGTGCCGCGCGGCAGTTGCGTGTCGGAATCGAGGGTGATGATGTAGCGCACCTTGCCGAGCACGCTGGTGTCACCGGCCTTCACCGGAAAAGCGTCGAAGTTGCCGGTGAGCAGGTTGTTCAGGTCGAGCAGCTTGCCGCGCTTGCGCTCCCAGCCCATCCACACGCCCTGGCGCGCGTTGAAGATGCGATGGCGATGAAGAAGAAGAAAATGTCCGAACTTCTTCTGGCCTTTGTAACGGGCGTTCAGCTCATTAATGAGTTCGACGGCAAGGACCACCATCGGATCGATGTCGTTCTCGCGCGGGCGGCTAACGGAGTCAGGCAAGTCAGTCAGCAAAGCAAAATGGAGATTGGGGTCGGGATTGGCCAAACAGCGGACCTCGAGGTCCTGCACCAGTTCTCGCACCTGTGCTTCATTCAGCAGGAGCGTGGGAACGGCGACCATCGACGTATAGTCGGCCGGAATGCCGTCGGTGAGATCGATCTTCGGCAGCGGCAGGGGACGAAAGACCGAAGAGATGGTGTTGTTGACCAGATCCACCGCGCCCTGCGTCGCGGGAAACAGCAGCATGAGGAACGCAACCGTCAGCCCGCCAAAGATGGAATAGTTCGGAATGAGCGGAAGCAGCACCACCGCGATCAGAATGACGGTGAGAACTTCGATGCCGCCGATGAAAAAGTCGTCGGAATTCCGGCGCAGCGTGGTGCGGATGCGATCGATGAGGCGGGGATGATAGCCGATCTGGTTCTTCAGCTCGTCAAATCCGCGATCGATGAGGTAGTAGCCCACGTGGGCGCGCCGCAGATACACACGGGCGTCGCCAACCGGCTGTTGTTTGGCCGCGGTTGCCAGCTTGATGGCGTGCCGAGCTACTTCAGTTTCGGTGCATTCTGAATAACGCGCGATGCGGGAAACCTGCTTGCGGTAGACCTCGCGGCTGTCAAAGTCCATTTGTGCATAAGCGCCCGCCGGATCTTCGCGCAGAACCGCGTCGAAGACCACCAGCGGCTCCATCACGAAAAACCAGTCGACGTAGGCAATTTCGCGCAGCGACTGAATCCGGACGGTCAGCAGTTTGGCGAATCCTGGCTCCGCCGCGGGTCCCTGAAACTGTGGCGTGCTGTCGTGCCAGGAAAGGGCCTGCAGCCGAAGTTCAGCCCTGTTCCAGAATCTGCTCGAGCAGACAAAAACGCAGCGCCACCGGCAGCACCCACAGCTCTTCCAGCAGCAGCGGCTCGGTACGCTGCAGCTCGTCGAGGTAGATGCGAAGAGCGTCCGCGTTCCACACCGAGCCGCTGGCGACGAGATAGGCAGCGGCCACCGCCATCGCGCGGGGTTCATCCTGATGATCGTGCGTGACCGCATGGGGTAAGCGGCGAAGCCTGCGGCGAACGGTGCGAAGTTCTCCGAGCACCGAGCGCATCATGCGAGGATTCTCGCGGATTTCGAGCAGCGGCTCAGGCCCGGGCCAGCCTTCGGTGGGCAGCTGATCGAGCTCCCCCAACAGCGCCTCGATGCGATGACGCGCAGCTTCGACCCGCGAGTCAAACGCCCCCAGGTCCTTTGAGCCGTGAACGGTCCCCCAGCGATGCGAATCCTCGCGGGCCGCCGCACGAAGCTGATCCGGCACCAACCCCGCTTCCCGCATGCGCTGCTCGTTGATCATCGTCACCTGACCCGTCATTACACTACTCCGCGCCGCTAGCGATAACTGGCTGCCTGCATCTCAAACATCGCCGCATACTGGCCGCCCAGGGCAATCAGCTGCTGATGTGTTCCCTCTTCTACCAGGCGGCCGCCCGACAGTACTACGATGCGGTCCGCCATGCGCACCGTTGAAAAGCGATGCGAAATGAGCAGCGCCATTTTTCCAGCGGTCAACTCTGCGAATCTTTCGAAAACTTCCAGCTCGCTCTTCGCATCCAGCGCCGCCGTGGGCTCATCGAGAACCAGAAGCTGCGCATCCCGCAGATAAGCGCGCGCCAGAGCGATGCGCTGCCACTCGCCACCGGAAAGATCGAGGCCGGAAACGAAGCGCCGGCCGAGCATCTGGTCGTAGCCGCCCGGAAGCTTCTTCACCACTTCGGCAGCGAGGCTTTTCTGGGCAGCCAGCGCGATGTCCTCGTCGCCGTGCTGAACTTCGATATGACCGACACCGATGTTCTCGCGGACGGTCATTTCGTAACGCATGAAGTCCTGAAAGATGACGCCCATCTCGCGATGCAGATCGTCGATGGCGTATTCGCGCAAATCGATTCCGTCGAGGAGAATCTCGCCCTCGGTGGGATCGTAGAGTCGCGTGATGAGCTTGACGACCGTGGTTTTGCCCTGGCCGTTTTCGCCGATGAGAGCAATGCGCTCCCCTGGCGCAATGGTGAAGTTGAAGTTCTTCAGCACGCGGCGTTCTGTGCCCGGATAGGCGAACGAAACATTGCGGAACTCGAAGCCGCGGCGAATGGGCCGTGGTGCTGGCAGCGCATTCGGCTTCGACTGCACGACAGGTTTCAGCTCGAAGAAGCCAATGAGATCGGTGAGGAAAAGCGCCTGGTCTGCGATGCCCGACGCTGTCGAAAATGCCTGCTGCAGATTGCCGCTGGCCTGCTGGATGGAGGTAGTGATCAGGAAGAAAGCGCCGACCGTGTATTTGCCATGGAGGGCTTCCCAAATCGCGAAGACGTAAGCGCCATAGTAGCCGCAGGTGCCCAGCAGCGAGAGCAGACCACCCCAGATCAGTTTGCCGCGCGAAAGGTCGACGTTCTCTTTATAGATTTGCTCAGAAAGCGCGGCGAAGCGGTTGGTCAGGTATTCGCTCAGGTTGAAGAGCTTCAGTTCCTTGGCGGCTTCCTTGCTGCCGCCCACCTGGCGGAGGTAGTCCATGACGCGCTTGACGGGGGTCTGGCGGAAGTTCTTCGCGTAACCGAGGAAGGCAAAGTGAGTCTCGCCGAAGAACGAGGGCAACACGCCGGCCACCAGTAGCAGCATGAGCCATGGCGAGTAATAAACCAGCTGCGCGCTCCAGATCACCGTGGTCAGAACCTGCAGAAAAAGCCGGCCCATCTGCTGGATCATGGCCAGCCGGTCGGTGGCCTGGACACGCGCGCGCTCCAGCCGGTCGTAGAAGTCAGGGTCCTCGTAGGTGGTCAGGTCGAGCCGCGCCGCCTGGCGCATCACTTCAATGCTGACGTGATGGGTGTAGCGATCGGCGAGCATGGAATCGGTGTAGTCGATGGCGCGCGTCAGGGCGCTGAAGACGATGGCGAGGGCGACTTCGGCGCCAACGATCCACCCGAAGTGTGCCGGCAGCGGCTGATGGTCGACGGATTGTTTAACGCCCTCGATGATGCGCGACGCGACCCAGCCGATTCCCCACGGCATGGCCGCGACAACGACGCGCAGAATTAATCCCCACGTAACAACGGCTGGGCCGGACTCCCAGAGGATTCTGAGGACCGGGGGCACGTTGCGCAGAGCCCGTATCCGATCCCCCCACGCGTTTTGGGAACCCGAATTACTTTTTCCGGTCATGAAGTCGCAAAAGGAGTATTGAAGGAGGACGAACGCGGCAGAACCACGCCAAAGTAGTGGGTTGGATGCGGTGGCGTCACGCGTAAGTTGTTACCGCTTAGTTCGATAGTACCCTGGCAGGCGGTTTCGCCGGCGTGTTTGAACCGATCGGGAACCGGCCCGCGCCTCCCTGTTCCGGGCCCGCGATTGCCCAGGAAAAAGTTCTTTCCGGCTGGTTTCACAGGCATCCAACCTGCGACCATTTGGCGTTCTTATTCGTCATCTATGTCAGTGCCGCGGCGAAGAGGCGAATTTTTATATCTGCCGCGGAACCATGTCCGACTGTGGGACCCCGTTCGTCCTGAGTCTCGGTACGGGGCCTCAAGTCACGGTGATAAACTCCGGATTTGATGCGAGTTTGCGATCATCGCCTGCTCCTCCAGGCGATTACGAAGTTCTCCTCCGGGAAATCCACTTGAACGAATAAGACCGACAAAAACATAAAGATGAGCACTCAACCTTCCGCCTCTGTCACTTCGCCGGATCATCAGCTGCCTCCGACTACCGATCCTCCCCCGCGCAAGCGCCGTCACCGCTGGATCTGGGTCGTGGTTCTGCTTGCCTTTGGGCTGCTTTTTTACTGGGTGTTTTCTCACAGCCAGAAGAGCCAGCAAGCCGCCATGGGGGGCGGCGGCGGCCGTCGCGGCATGATACCCGGAGTTGCTGTGCCCGTGGTTCCCGCCACGGCTAAAACCGGAAGCCTCGGAGTTTATCTCCAGGCTATCGGTACCGTCACCCCGGTCTACACCGATTCAATCACCGCCCAGGTCACGGGCGTGATCAATGAGGTGCACTATCGCGAGGGTCAGATGGTGAAGAAGGGCGACCCGCTCATCGACATCGACGCCCGCCCCTACGAGGCGCAACTTGCTCAGGCCCAGGGCGCGCTCGAGCGCGACCAGAATCTGCTGGCCGAAGCGCAGATGGATCTGACCCGTTATCAGCAGGCGTGGGCGAAGAATGCCATTCCACGGCAGACCCTCGAAGATCAGGAAAAGCTGGTGCTCCAGGATCAGGGCACGGTCAAGAACGACGAGGGCACCGTCCAGTACGACCAGGTCCAGGTGGCTTACTGCCACATCGCGTCGCCCATTACCGGCCGTGTGGGCCTGCGGCTCATGGATCCCGGCAACCTGGTCACGGCCAACTCCGCAACAACTCTGGTGGTGATCACGCAGCTCCAGCCGATCACCGTGATTTTCACACTGGCCGAAGACTCTCTGGGCGAGGTAGTGGCGCAGATGCGGCACGGCAAGCACCTGAATGTGGATGCGTGGGATCGTGACCGGTCGACGAAGCTGGCCAGCGGCAAGCTGATGACCCTCGACAACCAGATCGACACCACTACCGGCACGGTGAAGGCCCGGGCCCAGTTTCAGAACAGTAATGGTGCGCTGTTCCCGAATCAGTTTGTGAACACCCGCCTGCTGGTGAACACCCTCGATAACCAGATCATGGTGCCGTCTTCAGCGATCCAGCATAACGGCGACACGGCTTTTGTGTATCTCATCAAGCCGGGGCCTGGAAAACCCGCCACGCCGGCGCAAGGCAGCAACACCTCGAGCAAGACCGGCAATGGCGGCCCGAATCAGGGTGGCGGAAGCCGCGCCGGCGCCGGAGCGAATCACGGCAAATCAGGCCAGGGTGGCGCTGGCAATCAAAACGGTCCGAAATACCACGTCGAAATGCAAACGGTGAAGACCGGCGTCACCGACAACGGGTGGACCGCGGTGCAGGGAATTGCCTCTGGCACCGTCGTGGCCAACAGCAGCTTCGACAAGCTCGAGGACCAGGCCGACGTCACCATCTCCAAAACCGGCATACCGGAAACCCAGACCACGATTTCCGGGGAGAGCAGCGCTCCGTGAGTCCGTCTCGCCCATTTATTCTGCGGCCGGTTGCGACGTCGTTGCTCATGGCCGCAATCCTGCTCGTGGGCATTGTGGCGTTCACGCAGTTGCCGGTTTCCGCGCTGCCGGAGGTCGACTACCCGACCATTCAGGTGCTGACGTTTTATCCCGGCGCCAGTCCCGATGTGACGGCGACCACGATTACCGCGCCCCTCGAGCGGCAATTTGGCGAAATGCAGGGTCTCAGCCAGATGACGTCGACCAGCGCCGGTGGCGTTTCCGTCATCGTCCTGCAGTTTAACCTTTCGCTTTCCATCGATGTGGCGGAAGAGGAAGTGCAGTCGGCCATCAACGGCGGCCAGTCTTTTCTCCCCTCCGATCTGCCCGCGCCTCCCATCTACAGCAAGACCAATCCCGCCGACGCGCCCGTCCTGACCATGGCCATCACGTCGGATACGATTCCGCTCTCCGAGGTGGAAGACGATGTAGATACACGGCTGGCTCCGAAGATCTCGCAGCTGGCCGGCGTGGGACTGGTGAGTATCAGCGGCGGCCAGAAACCCGCCGTGCGCATCCAGGCCAATCCGGTCAAGCTGGCGTCGTATGGGCTCAACATGGAAGACCTGCGCACGGCCCTCGTGGCCTCCAGCGTCAATTCCGCGAAGGGTAATTTCGATGGCCCTCGTCAGGACTATCAGATCGACTCCAACGATCAGATCACCGAAGCCAACGGCTACAACGATGTGGTTGTCGCCTACCGCAACAACGCGCCGGTGTTCGTCCACGATGTCGCCACTGTCATCAATGGCGTCGAGAACACCCTGCAGGCAGCGTGGATGGGATCGTCATCGACCGGTAAGCTGACGCCCGCGATCATCCTCAACATCCAGCGGCAGCCCGGCGCCAACACTATTACGGTCGTCAAGAGCATCCAGAAAATCCTGCCCCAGCTGGAAGCGAACCTGCCGGCGTCGATCAAGGTGACGACGCTGACTGATATGACCACCAGCATCCAGTCGTCGGTCGACGATGTCGAGTTCGAGCTGATGCTCACCATCGGGCTCGTCGTGCTGGTCATCTTTCTTTTCCTCCGCAGTCTCTACGCCACCATTATTCCCAGCGTTGCCGTCCCGCTCTCCCTGGTTGGCACCTTCGCGGCCATGTACGCCCTCGGATACTCGCTCGACAACCTGTCGCTGATGGCGCTCACCATCTCCACAGGATTCGTGGTCGATGACGCGATCGTGATGATCGAGAACATCTCGCGTTATCTCGAAGAGGGTATGACGCCGATGGAGGCCGCGCTCACCGGCGCTGAGCAAATCGGCTTCACCATCATCTCGCTCACCGTCTCGCTCATCGCCGTTCTCATCCCGCTGCTCTTCATGGGCGATGTCGTCGGGCGGCTCTTCCGCGAATTTGCTGTGACTCTGGCCGTCACCATCGTGATCTCCGCCGTGGTCTCTCTGACGCTCACGCCGATGATGTGCGCGCGCGTGCTGCGCCACAATCCCGAGGAACAGCAGACCCGGTTCTATCGCGCCTCGGAACACGCCTTCAACAAGATGATCGATTTCTACGGGCGCACTCTGCGCGTGGTCCTGCGCTACCAGGGCATCACCCTGCTGGTCGCGCTCTGGGCACGCTGGTGCTCACCGTCTTCCTCTACATCTTCATCCCCAAAGGCTTTTTCCCGGTGCAGGATACCGGCGTGATCCAGGGCATCTCTCAGGCGCCGCAGGATATTTCCTTCAGCGCGATGGCGAAGCAGCAGCAAAAGGTGGCCGACATTATCCTCAAGGACCCGGCCGTCCAGAGCGTTTCCTCCTTCATCGGAGCCGACGGCATCAATACGACGCTGAACAGCGGCCGGATTTCCATCAACCTCAAGGACCTCGGTGACCGCGACCCCAGCCATATCAGCGCTTCCGACGTCATTCGCAGGCTGCAGAACAGTCTTGCCGGGGTCCAGGGCATGCACCTTTATATGCAGCCGGTGCAGGACATCACCGTCGACGACCGCGTGAGCCGGACGCAGTACCAATACACCCTGGAAGATCCGGACACCGCCGAGCTGAATGAGTGGACGAACAAATTTGTAGCCCAGCTGAAGAAGCTCAGCGATCTGGAAGACGTCGCCACGGATCAGCAAACAGGCGGGCGCGCCGTCTCGCTCATGATCGATCGCGTAACCGCTTCACGCCTGGGGATTGCGCCCACCACCATCGATAACACCCTGTACGACGCCTATGGGCAGCGGCTGATCAGCACCCTCTACACGCAGCTCAACCAATATCACGTCGTGCTGGAGACAGCGCCCATCTGGAGCCAGAGTCCCGGCAACCTCGGTGACTTGTATATCCAGAGCAGCGCGTCTTCGGGGACGAGCGGAGCGGGTGCGGCGACGTCGTTTGCTTCCTCCGCCTCGGCATCGGCTGGATCGAATGCCACCACCAGTTCGGTCAAATACACACCCTCCGCTGGTGTGGTCACCGCGCCGGCCTCGGTCCTGGCCGGCACCACCAGCACCCAGGGAACCTCTTCACCGAGTGCAGGAACCACCGCCGGGACAACGCCCAACACCACAACCTCGAGTGTGGGAGCCAATGCGATTCCGCTCAGCGCGTTTACCCACGCCACTACTACCACTGAAGCGCTGTCCATCAATCACCAGGGTCAGTTCCCATCCGTGACCGTCTCGTTCAACCTTGCGCCCAACGCCTCGCTGGGTTCCGCAATCTCCGACATCGACAAAACCGCCGCGAACCTTCATTTCCCCGCCAGCCTGCAGGCGGACTTCCAGGGCACCGCGGCCTCTTTCAAGAACTCGCTCTCCAATGAAGCGCTGCTGATCCTTGCCGCCCTGGTCACGGTCTACATCGTCCTCGGCGTCCTGTATGAAAGCTTCATTCATCCGATCACCATTCTCTCCACCCTGCCCTCCGCCGGCGTAGGCGCGCTGCTGGCCCTCATGCTGTTTCGTCAGGACCTGAGCGTGGTGGCCATCATCGGCATCATCCTGCTCATCGGCATCGTGAAGAAGAACGGCATCATGATCGTGGACTTCGCCCTCGAGGCCGAGCGCGAACACGGCAAGGATTCCACCGAAGCCATTTTCGAAGCCAGCTTGCTGCGCTTCCGCCCCATCATGATGACCACTATGGCCGCGTTGCTCGGCGGATTGCCGCTCGCCCTCGGCCGCGGCCTCGGTTCCGAGCTGCGCCGTCCGCTGGGCATCGCCATGGTCGGCGGTCTGCTGCTCAGCCAGGTGCTCACCCTCTACACCACGCCGGTCATCTACATCTTCTTCGACCGCATCGCCCAGAAAATTTCCGGCCATCGCCCGTCGAGCCAGGCCTCCCAGCATGCCGGCAGCTCTATACCGAATCCAGGGGAGACGCACGCGTGAGTTTCTCCTGGACATTCATCCGGCGCCCGGTCGGCACCACGCTGCTCACCATTGCGGTGGCCATTGCCGGCGCCATCGCCTTCATGGTGTTGCCCGTGGCTCCGCTGCCGCAGGTGGACTTTCCCACCATCAGCATCAACGCCAGCCTGCCCGGAGCCAGCGCCGCGATTATGGCCGCTTCGGTGGCCACACCTCTGGAACGGCAGCTCGGCCACGTTGCCGGTATCACGGAGATGACGTCCTCGAGCTCGCTCGGCAGTACCGGGATCACTCTGCAGTTCGATCTCAGCCGCAACATCGACGGCGCCGCGCGCGACGTGCAGGCGGCCATCAACGCCGCGCGCACTTACCTGCCCGCCAATCTCCCTTCCAATCCTTCCTACCGAAAAATCAATCCCGCCGATTCGCCGATCATGATCATCGGCCTCACCTCGGATAAGTACGACGTGACCAAGGTCTACGATCTGGCATCGACGATCCTCGAACAAAAGTTGTCGCAGATTGCCGGAGTCGGCCAGGTCGGGGTGGGCGGCGGCGCAACCCCTTCGGTGCGCGTCGAGGTCGATCCCACCAAACTGGAAAGCTTCGGATTGACTCTGGGCAGCGTGCAATCCGTTCTCAGCCTGCAGAACTCGCACGAGCCCCGCGGGCAGCTCTCTAACGGCGCGGTCACCGCCGACATCATCACCAACGATCAGATTTCCCAGGCCTCCGACTACGCTCCGCTCATCGTCGGCTATCACAACGGAGCAGCCGTCAGGCTGTCTGACGTCGCCGGGGTTTACAACTCGAACCAGAACCTCCGCACCGCGGGCTACACCGACGGCAAGAGGGCGGTCACCTGCATCATCTTCCGCCAGCCCGGCGCCAACATCATCCAGACCGTCGACAATATCAAGGCCCAGCTGCCTTTCCTCGAGGCCGTGTTGCCCCAGGGCATTACCACTACGATCGTTCTTGACCGGACCACCACCATTCGGGCTTCGGTGGCAACCGTCGAACGCACTCTCATGGGTTCCGTGGTGCTGGTGGTCCTGGTTGTCTTCATCTTTTTGCGCAGCCCCCGCGCCACGCTCATCCCCAGCGTCGCTGTTCCGGTATCTCTCATCGGAACTTTCGCGGTGATGTACGTCCTGGACTTCAGCCTCGACAACCTCTCCCTCATGGCGCTCACCATTGCCACCGGCTTCGTGGTGGACGATGCGATTGTCGTGATGGAGAACATCACCCGCCATTTGGAAAGCGGTATGCCGCCTTTCAATGCCGCGCTGGTGGGCGCGCGCGAAATCGGCTTCACCGTATTTTCCATCAGCATGTCGCTCATCGCCGTCTTCATCCCCATTCTCATGATGGGCGGAATCATCGGCAGGCTTTTCCGGGAATTTGCCATCACCCTTTCGGTTGCCATCATTGTGTCGATGGTGATTTCACTCACCACCACCCCCGCCATGTGCGCGCATCTGCTCAAGCCGCACGACAAGGACGAAAAGCACAACATCTTCTACCGGTCCAGCGAAGGGTTCTTCAACGGGCTGTTGTCCATCTATCGCAGCTCGCTTCGCTGGGCCCTCGACAACCCGGTGCTGATCCTGATCGTGCTGGGTCTGACCATTGCTCTGAATCTGGTCGTGATCGTTCGCATCCCCAAGGGCTTCTTCCCGCAGCAGGATACTGGCGTCATTTTTGGCGGTCTGCAGGGGCCCCAGGATGCTTCTTTCCCCTTTATGAATTATTCGCTGCTGCAGGCCGTGAACGTCATCAAGGCCAACCCCGCAGTGCAGCACGTGAATGCCTACACAGGAGGCAACGGCGCCAGCAACGGAGGATTCGTCTTTATGGCCCTTAAGCCGCTGGGCAAAGGGCCAGGCAAGCGGACGGCCAGCGCCATGGACGTCATCGGTCAGATACGGGCGAAGATCAGTGGGCTGCCCATCGCATCGGTTTTCCTCCAGCCGGCTCAGGACATCCGCATCGGCGGACGGAGCAGCAATGCCCTCTACCAGTACACCATTCAGTCCGACGACATTCCTGACCTGGCAAAATGGGGTCCCATTCTGCTCGCCAATATGAGAAAGCTGCCTGGCCTGCAGGATGTGAATACCGACCAGCAGAACGGCGGCCTCGAAGAGATGCTCACCTACGACCGCGTTACCGCCGCGCGCCTCGGGCAAACTCCGCAAACTCTCGACTCGGCACTCTACAACGCCTTCGGCCAGCAGGAAGTCTCGGTCATCTACACCCAGCTCAACCAGTATTACGTGGTCGAAGAAGTAGCGCCGCAAGTACTGGGCTTCGCCGGACGGCCTGAAAGACATCTGGCTGAACACCGGCGGCTCCTCGGGCGGGGCAGGCATCAATTCCATGACCCCGCTGCGCACCATGATGACCGCGCAGACCGACACCACACCCCTCCAGGTGAATCACACAGGGTTGTTTCCTTCGGTCACGGTATCGTTCAACATGGCCAATGGCATGTCGCTCAGCGATGCCACGCGCGAGGTAAGCCAGATGGAACTGAAGCTGGGCATGCCTTCCACCGTGCGCGGATTCTTTGCCGGAACCGCCCAGGCCTACCAGTCTTCGCTGGCCAGCGAGAAGTACCTCGTCATTACCGCCGTTCTCGCCGTCTATATCGTGCTCGGCATTCTGTATGAGAGCCTCGTCCATCCCTTCACGATTCTCTCCACGCTGCCCTCGGCCAGCATCGGCGCCATGCTCGCCCTCATGATCTTCAATATCGATCTCAACGTCATCTCCATTATTGGCATCATCCTGCTCATCGGCATCGTAAAGAAGAACGCCATCATGATGATCGACTTTGCCCTGATGGCCGAACGCGAGGAACAAAAGTCCACCTACGATGCCATTTTTGAAGCCTGCATGCTGCGCTTCCGTCCCATCATGATGACCACCATGGCCGCCATCTGCGGCGCGCTTCCCCTCGCCTTCGGCACCGGCACCGGCTCCGAGCTGCGCCGCCCCCTGGGCATTACGATTGTCGGAGGGCTGCTGCTCAGCCAGCTGATCACGCTGTATACCACCCCCGTTGTTTATCTGGCTCTCGACGGGCTGCGGTTGAAGATCACGGGCAAAACGCGCGATACGTTCCGCCCGGAGATCGAAGGAGCGACCTCATGAGCACTGCGACGAACAGAGTCATGATCGCGAGGAAACACCACAGGCCGGCCGCCGCACCCGCCGCCGCGCTCGCCCTGCTGGCCGCGCTGGCCGGCTGCACTGTGGGCCCGAAGTACCACGCGCCCGCGCCACCCCAGGTCACGGCCGCTAATTACAAGGAATCAACGCTGAACTTCCAGGATCAGGATGGCTGGAAGGTCGCCAGTCCGCAGGATGCCATGCTGCGCGGCAACTGGTGGGAGGTCTTCCGCGAGCCGGAGCTGAATGCGCTCGAAGATCAGCTGAACATTAACAACCAGAACATCAAACAATATTTTGAGCAGTACATGGAAGCCCGCGCCGTGATCGCCGAAGCGCGTTCCCAGTACTGGCCGCAGATCACGCTGAACCCCGCATGGAGCCGATCGAGGAGTTCTTCCAACCTGACAAATTCTTCCACCGCGAATACGGGTCGAACCAGCACCCTGTGGGCCACGCCCATCGACGTTTCCTGGGTTCCCGACCTGTGGGGCAAGATTCGCAACGAGGTGCGCGAAGCGGAATATGCGGCACAGGTCAGCGCGGCCGATCTGGAGAACGAGAAGCTGACCGAGCAGGCATCGCTGGCGGAATACTATTTCGAGATTCGCGGGCAGGACATGCTGCAGGTCATCCTGAACCAAACCGTAGACGCAGACCAGAAGGCTCTGGACGCCAACCAGGGCGCCTATGACGCTGGCACCGGCGATTACATTTCCGTGGTTGAAGCGCGGGCCACTCTCGAGTCCGCAAAGTCGTCAGCCATCAACGTCGGTCTGTTGCGCGCCCAATACGAACACGCGATTGCCGTTCTGCTGGGCAAGGTGGCGACGGACTTTTCGATCCCGGTGAAGCCCATGACCTATGCGCCGCCCCCGATTCCGACTGGAATGCCCTCGCAGCTGGTCGAGCGCCGTCCCGATGTTGCCGCTGCGGAACGCACCCTCGCCGAAGCCAACGCCACCATCGGCATCGGTTATGGAGCGTTCTTTCCTCAGGTGACCATCTCCGCTTCGGGTGGGTTCGAAAGCTCGACCTTCAAACACCTTTTCGACTGGCCCAGCCGCATCTGGTCCATCGGACCGTCGGCCTCCCAGGTGATCTTCGATGGCGGCCTTTATCGTGCCGAGCTCCATCAATATGTAGCCACCTACAACGCCGACCTGGCCCAGTACCGCCAGACCTCTCTCACCGCCTTCCAGCAGGTCGAAGACGCCCTCGCCGGCACCCGCATCTACTCGCAACAAATCCTCCGCCAGCTCGATGCGGTCAAGTCTGCTCAGGAATTCCTCAACCTCGAAATGCAGCGCTACAACACCGGGGTCGACCCCTACGTCGACGTGGTCACCGCGCAAACCACAGTGCTGAGCGATCAGCAGATCCTCAACTCGCTGCAGGTCTCCGAGATGATGTCGTCGGTCCAGCTCGTCCAGGCCCTCGGCGGAGGATGGGATGTCTCGCAGCTCCCAACGCCGTCACAAGCGGGAGCGAAGGTGCCCAACAGCGCCTATACGATTCAGAAGTAAGCAGCGGTGAAATGGCGGCGAAAGGAAACGCGTTGCCATGAAAACCCGGCCACCACGACTGCGATACCGATGAACGCGCTTTCCAGTTTGCTGCTCTTGCGTCGTGCCATGATTTCAGCTTGCGACCGGCGCGAACGATCCCGTGAAAGCGTTCAGAGCGGTCAGACAATTCACCAAGCGATCAAGATTCGAGAAGTGGAAACTCCTCCCACAGGCCGCTGCTGCTTTTCAGCGTGAGATGGCCATACTGAACGACCGGGATTTGGTAGTTATTGGCAAAGCGCTTGTCCCGGCTACCATCCTTGTTTGCTTTCGCCCATGTCGATCCGACCACCGTGGAATCTGCTGGGACCTTCTCCTCCTCTTGGAATCGAATGTTCGTCGCGTTCCCTAGGATGTCCTGATACTGGATCAGCGAAAACGCCTCTCTCGCCGCGCGGTAAAGGATGAATCCCGGATAGTAGTACAGCTCACCACCCTTCGCGTTCCGCAGATGAGGGACCTTCTGATCCCACTGAATCAAATCGCAGCTTCCCAGTTCGAAATTCACACGCTCGCGACTGATTCTCGAATCCGCGGCGGTGCGTTCGTGGAACTTGTCCGTCGCCCGATAACTCTTCACATCCCAGATGACGGCGCATTCACACATTCCGGCGAACTCGTCACGGAATCGGAAGTAGAGTTCGGCCTGTTCGTGTTCCAAGTCGATTTCCGTCGCGATGGTGGAGAGCTTCAGTTGCTCTTCCAGTTCCGCGACTCTGGCCGTCTCGGTCTCGAAAACCTCCCGCCTCTTTGCAAACGCCTTTTTGAAAAGCTTTTTAAAGAGGAACCCCCCATTCCACGAGTCGAATCGAGACTGAGCCGTGAACTTCGCATCGCGGGCGCTGTTGAGATCGCGGCTGATTTCAAGGTGCTGCTGATGCGCCGTCTGAATGAGCTGCTTCACCTGTTTGAGGGTTTCACTTGTCAGGAGCTCAGTGCTGGCGCTGTGTACTTCCACGACTGGCGCAGTGTTGAGGAAATTGGAGGAAGGGGCGGGAACCAACGGGAGCGGGATGGGCTGAACCGGAGTGGTGGGATTGAAGGCGGGTGATGAGGGCGGGACGGACGAGCCGTTCGAGAAGTGGTGCCGATAGGAGAGACCGGTACCGGGAATTGAGGCTGTCCCCATGACGCCGCGCGGTCCCACGTTCAGGGTGAACGGGGCGCCTCCGATGCTGGCACTGAGGCCGCTCTTTGAAAGGTTGAGGCGTAGGCCGGGGATAACTGTAAAAGACTGGCGGAATCGCCATCCCATAGTGCGTCTATCCAATGTTGGGATTTACGGCGACCCGATTATCTTACGAGGTCCCATGTTACGCAATCCCACTAATCAGGAAGTGGACGGTGATTTCTTCCCCGGCATGGAACCGAAATCCCTTCCTCATCGCGGCCCGCGTGCAGGCCTCAATTTGTTTTTGAGTCAGATCGAAACGCCAACGGACCACCCACGAGCCAGCTGCGGGCCTCAGGATCCTCATTACCTGTGTACCGTCAGCCCAACCGATTTCCCTTGATCCCGCCCTGCCGCCAGGCGCAATCTGTTCATATTGGGGATCGTCTGCTTCGGCAGAGATCCCCTTTGGTGTTTTAGCCGCTTCCCATCGCTCGTTGGCAAATTGGCATGGACTCGGTCGCCTGCTTCGAGGGTCTCGGAACTCGTTCCGGAACTCGAACCAGACACTCGAACCAGGACCCCGAACCAGCAGCGTCCAACGGGCCCCGGAATCGGCCTTGTCCCGGATGGCAGCACGAGACAGGGTAATACCCGGAAGGTATTACCCTCCACGTATTTGAAAACAAAGAACAATCAATACCCCCAGGGGGAGGGGGGTGGGGGGTAGGGCGACCAGATCAGGGCACGACGCAAAGAGTGCCCCACATCTGCCCGGTTTTGGCAGATGTGGGAAGCCACGATCTCAGCCAGCCGCTTTGTGTCAGGGCACGACTTTCAGTCGTGCCGTAAAGGGCTGAAAATTCGTTGGGCTTTAGCCCCTGAGGGGCGCTGTTCCGAACT
>CAVWJR010000011.1:0-134625 GCA_963755485.1 uncultured Acidobacteriaceae bacterium
GCCGGAGGCCGCCTCCTGGCTACCAGCTACCGGCTACCAGCTACAGGCTTAGTAATATAAATACTTTCCCACTTCAGGTCGGAGTGCCCGATCATCCGCATGATGTGCCGGCTGGTGTGCAGCGTGAAGGCCGCGGCTCCCGCAGCAGCTTCATTCCTGTCAAGCTCACCAAGCAGGTGGTTTCCCTTCCGACGGTTGCAGCTGTGGCAGGCCGCCACCAGGTTCTCCCAAGTCGAAAGGCCGCCGCGCGAGCGCGGCATCACATGGTCCAGCGTCAGCTCGCCGAAGGCAAAATCACCCTGCAGTACTGGCAGATGTTGCGGTCGCGCAGCAGGATATTTTTGCTGCGACAAGGCCCGCGTCTGGTGCGGAATCCTCCGGTACTCGAGCAGCCGGATCACAGCGGCATCGCCATGCGCAGCCGCGCCGAGTGCAGCTCCGTGGCCTGCTCCTCTTCGGTCCGCGCCACGCCCTTCAGCACCAGCACCAGCGCCCGCCGCGCTCCGCATATATTGATTGGCTCATAGGAGGCATTCAGCACCAGCACCGGCGTCTGCATCGCCTGCGTCGTCACCACCCGCAGCCCCTCGTGCGCGTGGCTCTCCACGTGGGCCACTTTGGCCATCGTTTGCCTGCGAGCGTGAACACCAGCCTTCCCTAACGACATAACGCCTCCGTCTCAGGTGTCCGGATTGCCAGTCCGGATCCGACTCAATGTCTCGCGCCACTCATCGGAGCGGTGCCGTGTCCTCCCAAAGCGCAAAATCCTGTTCCATCGGAAGCTCGTGTCCTTGCGGCTCCCGTGTCTCGTCTCTTTCCGGAAGCGAGACGTGCCTCTTCTGCGCCCGCGCCACCGTCGCCACCCATACCGTCGCTGCCCCTGCGCTGCGCAGCGCCTTCGAGCATGCCCGCGCCGTTGCCCCTGTCGTATAAATGTCGTCGATCAGCAGCACATGTTTGCCCTGTATCTCCTCGGGCTTGGGAACAAAAAAAGCGCCGCGGACATTTTCACGGCGCTCGTGCGGGTCAATCCCGCCTGGCTTTCAGTCGCACGCTGCCTCCTCAGCAGCGCACCCGCAAGTTTGATCTGCATCTCCGGGCGCCGTCTCCGCATCGCCGCCATCACGCCGCGCGCCAGCAACTCCGCCTGGTTGAAACCGCGAGTCCTGCGCTTCTTCTTATAAAGCGGCACCGGAACCACCACCAGCTCCGCCGGCAGACCCTCGATCGCCAGCACCTCATCGGCCACCAGGCTGCCCAGCCGTTTTGCCAGCCCTTCAATCCCGTCATATTTCAACAGGTGCAGCAGCGTCCGCAGCGTGTCGTCGTAAACTCCGTGCGCCACTGCTTTGTCGAAGGCCGGTGGAACCGCCGTGCATGGCCGGCAAATCGGCCGTTCCCCGTTCGGCGGCTCAAAATCCAGCGCCTCGCCACATTGCGCACAGAGCGGCCCGGCTTGCGCGGGCAAATTGTTCCAGCAGGAATCGCAAACAGGAAGGAGGGTCAAACCAGCAAGCGGCAGGCCGCAGGCGCGGCAATCGGCGGGGAAGATTACAGAGGAAAGACTGTCGAGGGTCCCAATTACGCTACTTCGAAGGACGCGAACTACCGCGCGCCACGCTGCAATCTCGGGGGTTCCCGGCGCTCCTGCGCGTTGGGATGGCGCATTTCCGGGCTCGCGTAATCCCCGCCGAACCTGACTGCGGTCCGTGGGCTTGCTCGTCAGGGAAAAGCTCTGACTGAAGACAGCACCTCATTTCGGAGGAGCAGTTCCCGGGAAACGGCTCGCCGCCCCTCTTTGGGTGCAGTATAAGGTGGAAATCCGCCGGCGGCAACAGAACACTGGAAGCGCTCACAGTACGAAAGCCGCCTGGGATGCCAAAATCGTTCAGGGAAAGCGGGCGACTGCCGTCGCAACGTCAATAGGCTTGATTCCGTACTCCGGACCTAAGTACCTTTTTTAAAGCCATTTGGGAAAAGAACCACCCCGTTCAGGTCCACATCCGCATGTCACTTGCCGCCATCCCGGATCAGATTGGAGACCGCGGCGAATCTCGCTTCAGCGACCTTCTCGCTCGCCTCGCCCAGGAATCCGGTTTCGCCGCCGCCGGCATCGCGGCCGTTCCAACGCCCGGCTCCCCGGAAGACGAAGAAGAGCGCTCGCGCTTCACCACCTGGATCGATCAGGGCCACGCCGGCTCCATGGAATATCTCACGCGTCGCAACGATCAGGATCAGCTCCTCCGATCTTCGGTGCGCACCGCCTTCCCCTGGGCCCGCTCCGTCATCGTCTGCGCAGCCAACTACAACTCCGATGTGCCCCGCTCCATCGATCCCGCTCCGCCGACTGCCGGCTGGATCGCCCGCTATGCCATTACCGGGCAGCCGAACACCGGCAACCTCGAAAGCCGCCCTTCCGACTACCACAAGGTCCTGCTCCGCCGCCTCGAATCCCTTCGCGACCAGCTCACCACTCACCTTGGCCCTTTCGAATCCCGCTGCTTCGTCGACACCGGCCCCGTCGTCGAGCGCGTCTACGCCCGCTACGCCGGCCTCGGCTGGATCGGCAAAAACACCTGCCTACTCAACCAGCAGCTCGGCTCCTGGCTTTTCCTGGGTGTCATCGTCACGTCCATCGACGTGGCGTCCGATCGGGCCCCGCATCTGAACCTCGCCGCCGACCGCTGCGGATCCTGCACCCGCTGTATCGACGCCTGCCCGACCAACGCCCTCACTCCTTACCAGATGGACGCGACCCGCTGCATCGCTTACCTCACCATCGAACATCGCGGACCCATCCCCGAACCGCTTCGCCCCGGCATCGGCCGCCAGGTCTTCGGCTGCGATATCTGTCAGGAGTATGCCCCTGGAATGCTCGTGCCGGCCGCAGCCCATCCGCGCAGACCCGCAACTCGCCCCGCGCGCCGAGCTTGTCAATCCCGCGCTCGACTGGCTCGCCGCCATGGACGAAGCCGACTACGGCCGCTGGTTCAACGGCTCGCCTGTGCGGCGCAGCAAATTTTCAGGATTTCGCCGCAACCTCGCCATCGCCATGGGCAACAGCGGCCAGCGGCGCTATCTGCCGATCCTCGAGCAGTGGTCGGCTCACACCGATCCTGTCCTCGCCGATGCAGCGCGGTGGGCAGTGGACAACCTGCGACGGCAATTAGAGTGAGGGGAGAAACAACTCCGATTGGTCGACCAGCTTAACCAGGACAGATTGGGCCCTGCAGCCTTCGTGGGTTCCATCGCGCCGCGCGTCTGCCGGGGAAACAGGCCGCGCAGCCGAACGCGATCTCAGGCGCCGTTGCGGACCACGTTCGCCGCGCTCAGCCCCTTCGGGCCCTGCGTGCACTCGAACTCGACCGCCTCGCCTTCATTCAGTGTCCTGTACCCCGAATCCTGAATCGCGGAAAAGTGCACGAAAACGTCCTCGCCACTCGACCGCTGAATGAACCCGTAACCCTTGGCTCCGTTGAACCACTTCACTACTCCACTCTCTTTCACCTGGTACTCCTTCATCGTTTGCGCCTACGTTGTTGTCTCCGCTTCGGCTGGTGTCTTCGCATTCCATTACTGCTGTAATGAATCCAGAGACACCAAAAGCTGCCTTCGCCCGCCGTGACGTGGCGGATCGGGCAGCTCAGGGGATTACCGGGCAGTTACGGCGACAGCTATTCAGGTACATCAAAACTGGCCTTCAAAGTTGCGATTCGCTTCCTGGGGAGCGGGAATCGTGTACCTGTTATGGCAGGAAACGATTTTGAAATCAAGCAAAAATTTGCGTGGAAAACAGACATTTTGCAGCAGGTTACGGAAGTACGCGCAACTTTCGTGCTCCTGAACAAGCCCGAACTCCCGACCGAAAGGCCGCCCTCGGCAGAGTGGTAGGATTTTTCCCAAGGCTCTCATGACAAAAGGCGTGGAGATTCAGGCTGCGGCCGCGACCGAAAGCAAGCCTGCACTGCCTGCGCCCGCACCCAAACCTCCGGCCCGTCCCAAAGCTCACGGATGGTGGCCGGTCCTCGTCGCTCTTGGCCGCTATCTTGCCCAAACTGAAGTACATACCTACGCCTTTTCGGTTGCCGCCAATACCATCCTGTCGATTTTTCCCTTCATCGTTCTGCTCTTCACCGTCGCCCAGCAAATCTTCCATTCCCAGGCCATGGTTAAGGAGATCGGCGGCATCCTCCGCGATATCCTCCCCTCCAATCAGGACTTCGTCGTGCGTAACATGAGCCTGCTCGTCCACCCGCGCGGTTCGGTCCAACTCGTCTCCGTCATCATGCTGCTTATCTCCTCGACCGGCGTCTTTCTGCCCCTTGAAGTTGCCCTCAACCAGGTTTGGGGCGTCACCCGCAACCGCTCTTACGTGATGAACCAGCTCGTCTCGCTCGGCATCGCCGCCCTTATCGGCCTGCTTTCACTTGTTGCCGTCGGCGTGGCAACCGCTCAGACCCACATCCTCACCTTCCTCTTTTTCGGCCACACCCAGAACGCTTTCTACAACTTCGTCCACCAAACGTTCCTGCAGATCGTCGTCGGCTTCCTCTCGGTGGGTGTCTTCTTCCTCGTTTACTGGATCCTGCCCCACCGCCGTCTTCCGCTGCGCGCGGTGCTGCCTACTGCCGTCATCACCGGGCTTCTCTGGGACGTCGGCCGCCTCATCTACATCCTCATCCTTCCCCACATGGACCTGAACTCCGTCTACGGGCCCTTTCAGGTTTCCGTGAGCCTGATGATCTTCGCGTTTCTCACCGGATTGCTGCTTCTCGCTGGCGCGCAATACTCGGCCACGCGCCAGGCGCTGCGTCTGGCCCACAAGGCCGATGTGGAAGCTGCCAGGACGGCGACCAGCAACCAATAATCCGCAACCAGCGGCCAATGGCCAGTAACCAGTGGCCACCAACAGCAGCCAATATCCAGCGGCCAGCGCCGAGCGGCCAGCGGCCAGCAGCCAGCAGCCAGCGCCGAGCAGCCAATATCCAGCGGCCAGCAGCCAGCGCCGAGCGATCGATCACCGACCCCCAAACCAAAAAGAGGCCAGGTTCACCCCACAGCAAGAAGCAAACGCTCCCCGCCTTCCGACGGTCAATCAGCTTCTTCCCCAACACCACTCCAGAGTCACGTCCCACTAACCTAACGGCCCCTTTTGGAAAGGACACCCGATTCGGGAGCAATCCCAAACAAAAACCTCACGCCGGCTTAGCTTCAACGATCCCCACATCGCTGCCCACCGGAAAAACCCCCGTCAACCGAAACCCCGCAGCTTCCAGCAGAACTTTCCACTCAGCCTCACTGCGTTCTCGCCCGCCTGTCACCGCCAGCATGTTCAGGTCGCTCATCAGGTGACCTTCCAGCTGCGGATCGGCCTTCGCCACCACAGCAGGCAGAACGAATTCAATCACCAGCAGCGTTCCGTTCTCTGGAATCACCGCACGGCAGTTTTTCAGAATCGTGATGGCCTCCGCATCCCGCCGACCGTGCAGCACATGCTTGATCATGTACACATCGGCTCCGGCTGGAACCGACTGCATCAGATCGGCCACCACCAGCTGGCACCGCGAACCAGCCTTTTCGTCCGCGAACCGCGCCTTCGCCGCCTCCACACTGGGCTCCAGATCGACCAGCATCCCCCGCACCTGCGGATACAGGTCCAGCACCGCAAGAATCAGCGAGCCTCCGCCTCCGCCCAAATCGGCAACCACCTGCGCGCGCGAAAAATCCCACGCCTTTGCGATGGGCGCGTAATCTTCTGCGGGCGCCGTCCCCATCACCGCGCGAAAAATCGAGCTGGCGTCCGGATCCTGCGACCAGCGCGAAGGCACGTTCGGATCGCGAACCTCAGAAGCCGTCTTCCCCGTGCGCACGCACTCCGTCAGTTGCGACCAGCTATCGGCGAGCAGATCCGCCCAGAAAACTACGGCTGGCCATGCCGACTGCTCGACATCGCGCCGCAGCGGCTTTCCCAACGCCGTCAGCCGAAAATGTTTCGGCGCCGTCTCCTCGGTCACGCCGATACTGGCCAGTGCACGCAACAGCCGATAAAGAGCATCGCCATCCGCCTTGCAGCTTCCGGCCAGTTGATCGACGCTGCGCACCTCATCTCCCAGCGCATCGGCCACCCCCAGCCGCGCCGCCGCGCAAAGCATACGGCTGCGGGAATACGCCATCGCCATCTGCACCAGCGCGGCATTCGGGATCACATTCCCAATGCCGCCTTCAGAATTTGCCATGAAAGCCCCTCGATAATTCCAGCCAAGGATAGCAACACATCGAAAAGAGCCTGCCCTGAGCGAGCCTGCGTAAGCGGGCGAGTCGAATGGGCGCCGAAAAGAAAGCGGCGCGCAGCACGTTCCTCGGTTCGGTCGCCTTCGCGCCAAAAATCCAATACACCCCAAACCCCCAAATGTGGAAAATCTGTCAAGAGAAACACCCAAAATCCAAAGTAATGGCTTTCATAACAAGCCACTTACAAGCCAAACTACCCCAATATAGTTGGCACTACTTTCGCCCAAACTTGGTATTCTGAATATATAGAGTAGAAAAAGAAAAAAGCCTCCCCATCCCGGTGGGGCTTTTCATTTTTTCCAGAAGCCAGGCCGGCCCATTCAAGCCCGCTTGTGGCTTGAGCGGGTTAACCCTTGAACGCCGAACGCTGTGCGCCGAACGTGTTGTCGTTCGCCCCCCAGCTCCCGGCTAAACGCTGTATTTCCAATAACTTGCCATCGAGCCGTCCCGCAACTGCCGAGGAATCAAACACTTGCACTTTTAGACCTCTGCAACCACCGCAGATTCAACACTTGCCAAATTTAAGGGGGGTACCTGAACTGCTCACTGCACCGTCTTATCAACCCACTCCAGGACCGCGCTCTCGAGCGCGATGCGGTGGTCGGTAAAACCGTGATCGGTATCCATGTGGATATAGGTCACCGGAGAGCCGGCCTGCTGCAGCGCGGCGGTCAACGCTTCGTTGGAAGCGCGCAATCCGTCGTTGGCGGAGAGCACGAGCATGGGACGTGGGGCAATCTTCGCGGCGAGCGCCGTAAACGACCAGGCTGCAGCGTGGATTTTTGCATCCTGCTCGAGCGCCGTGGGCGATGTACCAGTCAGAGGAGCGTAATCGGCAGGATCGGACTCAGCTCCGAAGTAACCGGGCCCATCGTGCTCCGGACTGCCTTCGGTGATGACCACGCCGGCAGCGATCTGCGGATGCTGCGCGAGCGCTGCGACGGTCATGAAGCCGCCCATGCTGTGGCCGATGACGATAATGCGGCGCGGGTCGACATGGAACTTCGCCGCGTTGGCCGGATCGGTGAGGTACGCGAGCATCGCGCCAACGTCTTCCATGCAATGAGTGAAGCTGAAATCTCCCTGCGAGCCCCAGGCGCCGCGATAATGCATGGCCAGCACGTTCCAGCCATCGCGGCGCAGCGCCTGGGCCAGATCCATATTCTGCTCGTAGCCTGGAAATCCATGCAGCAGGATCGCCGTTCTATGCGGCTGGACGCCTTCGGCGAGCAGCAACAGGCCCATCATCTTGCTGCCGTGCGAAGGAATGACGGTTTCGACGTTCTGCGTCGGAGCCTTGGCGTTGGGCGTGGGATCGTTGGCGACAGCGCGTGGTTGCTGGGCGCTCAGGGCACTACTGGCAAGGAAAATTCCGAGAACCACCACAGCAGCTTTGTGATTTTGCATAGGGCCAGTATGCCTCGATGGTTGTTTTTGAGCTACGCTGCGTCACCCGCGCAGATTGATGTATCCACCGTCGAGTGGATAGTCGACGCCGGTGACGAAGCCGGCTTCATCCGAGCAGAGCCATAGTGCGAGGCTCGCGACTTCGTCGGGCCGAGCCATGCGGCCAATGGGCTGCGCGTGGCCCAGCACCTCCATCATCTCAGCCTCGCGTCCCGGATAATTCTTCGCAACGAAGCCATCGACGAAAGGGGTGTGCACGCGCGCCGGCGAAATCGCGTTGCAGCGGATATTGTCTTTCAGGCAGTCGCGGGCCACAGAGTAGGTCATGGCCACGACCGCACCCTTGCTGGTGGAGTAGGCGAAGCGGTCCGGCAATCCGGCGCTGGCCGCGATCGACGCCATGTTGAGAATCACGCCACCGCCATGCTCCTTCATGTGCACGACAGCGGCGCGGAGGCACAGGAAGATGCCGCGGACGTTGATCCGCATGATCCGATCGAAGTCGTCTTCGCTGGTGGTCGTCACCGATCCCACATGCGCGACGCCGGCACAGTTGACCAGCACATGCACACGGCCTTGCGCGAAAATTCCGTCAAAGGCCTGGCGCACGCTTTCGGCATCGCTCACATCGCACCCGCGCGCTTCGGCCGTTCCACCGGAGTCCGCAATTTCGCGCGCCGCGGCGAACGCGCCGTCTTCATTGCGGTCGACGATGAACACAGCGGCTCTCTCGCGCGCGAAGGCCTTCGCAATGGCCAGGCCGATACCGCTTGCGCCACCTGTAATAATGGCTGTCTTGCCGTTCAGCAGCCCTTCGGCGCGCGATGGTCGTTCACTCATGGCTTTTCACAAGACTTTTCATAACGTCGGCGCACGTTGAGAATTGTAGTGCTCTGCCAGGCCGGGGTTGAATTAGCGTCCCGCTGGCAGAAACTTCGCCCTGGCGTCCGAGGAGAACCGGCTCTTGTCCGAACTTCGCATCACCGAGGTCCGCGTCATCGATTTGCGCTTTCCCACCTCGCGGGAAAGCATCGGTTCCGACGCGGTCAACAAGGATCCCGATTACTCCGCAGCGTACTGCATCCTCGAAACCAACCACGGGCTTCGCGGTTTCGGCCTCACCTTCACTTTGGGCCGCGGCAACGAACTCTGCTGCGAAGCGCTTCGTTATCTCGCGCGCTACGCGAAAGGCCGAACACTCAGCTCCATCACCGACGACCTTGCGGCCTTTAGCCGCGAGCTCACCGGTGACACGCAATTCCGCTGGCTGGGCCCCGAAAAAGGCGTGATCCATCTGGCCACGGCGGCGCTCATCAACGCAGTGTGGGATCTTTACGCGCGCGTGGAGGATAAGCCACTATGGCAACTGCTTGCCGAGATGGAACCGGAGCGCATCGCGAGCCTCGTCGACTTCCATTACATCGATGACGTTCTTACGCGGGAAGAAGCTATCGCGCTGATGAGGGAGCGTCGCACCGGATTCGATGAGCGCCTGGCGCGACTGAAGAAAGACGGCCTTCCGGCTTACACTACGTCGGCAGGCTGGCTCGGATTCAGCGACGAAAAAATTGCGCGCCTGTGCGATGAGGCGCTCGCCGAAGGCTGGACTCACTTCAAGCTAAAGGTTGGCGGAGACCCGGTCGACGATCATCGGCGCGCGAGCATGATCCGCTCGAAAATCGGCGCCGCGAATCGGTTGATGATGGACGCGAACCAGAAGTGGGGCGTGGAGGAAGCGATTCTGCGCACGCGGGATCTCGAGCAGCACCATCCGTGGTGGATGGAAGAGCCGACCAGTCCCGACGATATCCTCGGCCACGCGCGCATCCGGCGCGAAGTGCCGGGCGTGCGCATCGCCACCGGAGAGCATTGCCAGAATCGCGTCATTTTCAAACAACTGATGCAGGCGCAGGCCATCGACGTGTGCCAGATCGACAGCTGCCGTCTCGCTGGCGTGAACGAAAACATCGCCGTCATCCTGCTGGCCGCGAAGTTCGGCATTCCCGTTTGCCCGCACGCGGGCGGTGTGGGCCTGTGCGAATACGTGCAGCATCTTTCGGCTTTCGACTATCTCTGCGTCTCGGTGTCGCTGGAAAATCGCGTCGTCGAATTTGTTGACCACCTGCACGAACATTTTGTCGATCCGGTTCGCATCCGGCGCGGGCATTATTTGTTGCCGGAAAAACCCGGCTACAGCGCTGAAATTTTGCCTCAAACGCTGCGCGACTACAGTTATCCCGACGGCCGCATTTGGAAGGATGCATGAAACTCATATCGTTTGAATTTTTCTCCGAGAGCACGCCGCACGCCGGGCTGCTCCTCGACGACGCCATCGTCGACCTCACGCCGCTCGGCGCTTCGGACGCCGTGATGGCCATCGCCGCCGGCGCCGAGGCGCTGCGCCAGGCTGCCGAGGCGCCGGGCCAGTCGGTCATCTCCGCTGACGCTGTTCGGCTGCTCGCTCCGCTGCCGAATCCGGCACGAATTTTCTGCGTGGGCCTCAATTACCGCGATCATGCCGTCGAGTCGAAGATGGAGATTCCGAAAGTCCCCACCATTTTTCTCAAGTTGCCTTCGGCGGTCACTGGACCCGATCAGCCGGTGCGCATTCCTGCGCTGACGCAACAGCCCGACTACGAAGTGGAGCTGGCCATTGTGATCGGGAAGGGCGGCCGCGACATCGCGAAGGAGAATTGGCGCGAGCACGTCTTTGGCTACACGATCCTCAACGACGTGAGCGCCCGCGATGTGCAGCTGGCCACGTCGCAATGGACGCTGGGCAAGAGCTTCGACACGTTCTGTCCCATCGGGCCGGCTATCATCACCGCCGACGAAATTCCCGACCCGCATATGCTCGACATCAAGCTCTCCATCGACGGCGAAGTGCTGCAGCACTCCAACACGCAGGAGCTGATCTTCAAAGCGCCGGAACTCATCGCGTATATCTCCTCCATCACCGCATTGGAGGCGGGCGACATCATCAGCACCGGGACACCGGCCGGCGTTGGACTGGGGCGCAACCCGCAACGCTGGCTGCGGCCGGGCGAGACCATGACAGCCGAAGTCGAGGGCATCGGCCAGCTCGTCAATCCTGTGGCGAAAGGCGACTGATGGAGGCTGAGCGATGAAATCGGCGCGCGCCGCCGCTGCGCATCCCGTCGCTAACCACCATCACTGTGCTCCGCTACGGACAGGTGAGCGCAACACCGAAGCTGCGGAGTCTGGCTCGTCGCTTTAGCGCGGCTGGGTGATTTCGGCGCTCATGCGCTGCACTTTGCTGTGGCGAATGGAGTATCCGAAATAGATGAGCAGACCGACGATGAGCCAGCTGAAGAAGCCGATTTTCGCCGGGGTGTCGGAGGAGACCATCAGCGCGAGAGAAATCACCATACCTGCGATGGGCACGAAAGGCACCCAGGGAGTGCGGAAGGGGCGCTGAACATCGGGTTGCTTCTTCCGCATCACCCACACTCCGAGGCAGACAATGGTGAACGCGAGCAGCGTGCCGAGGCTTACGAGCTGGCCCAGGAAGGTGATGTTGAAAAACGCGGCGAGGAAGGCGACGAGGACGCCGACGGCCATGGTTACCAGCCAGGGGGTGCGGAAGCGCGGGTGGATGTTTCCGACCCATTTAGGCAAGAGGCCATCGCGGGACATCGTATAGAGGACGCGGGTCTGGCCGAGGATCATGACCAGCATAACGGAGGCGAGGCCGGCGATGGCGCCGAGGTCGATGAGACATACGCCCCAGGTGGCTCCCATGGCGGCTGCGCCGTCGGCGACCGGCGACGGAGTATTGAGCGTCGCGTAGGGCTTCACTCCGGTGAGCAGACCGCTGACGATGATGTAGAGAACGGTGCAGATGATGAGCGAGCCCAGGATGCCGAAGGGGAGATCTTTCTGAGGATTGCGCGCTTCCTGGGCGGCAGTGGAGACGGCGTCGAATCCGATGTAAGCAAAGAAAACCACGCTGCCGGCGCGCATGATCCCGGACCAGCCATAGGCGCCGAAGTGGCCCTGGTTTTTGGGGATGAAGGGATGCCAGTTGGCCATCATCAGATGCCAGTGGCCGAAAGCATAGATGGTCGCGATGCCGATGAAGAAGAGGACCACGGAGACTTTGATCATGACCGCGGCGCTGTTGAAGTTGGCGGATTCCTTAACGCCGACCACAAGGATGACGATGACCACGACGATAGCGCAGAGGGCGAAGATGTCGACCCTGGCGGAAAGGGGATGGCCAAAGAGCGTAAGCGCGAGCGAGGGTGTCGGGTTGAAGGGGAGGCGCACGCCGAAGAAGCCGAGGAGGCTGCTTACGTAGCCGCTCCAGCCCACGGCGACAGTAGCTGCGCCGAATGCATATTCGAGGCAGAGGGCCCAGCCGATGATCCAGGCCGTGAGCTCCCCAAGGGTGGTGTAGCCGTAGGTGTAAGCACTGCCGGCGATAGGAATCATGGAGGCGAACTCGGCGTAGCAAAGGCCGGCGAAGACACAGCCGACTCCGGCGACGACGAAGGAGAGCACTACGGCGGGACCGGCAAACTGAGCTGCGGCGGTGCCGGTGAGGACAAAGATGCCCGCGCCGATGATGGCGCCGATGCCGAGAGTGATGAGATTGATGGGGCCGAGGGAACGCCTGAGGGTGTGCGCGCCTTCCTCGCTGGCTTCCTGGCGAATCGAAGAAAGGGATTTGGTCGCGAAAAGCTTAACCATTCTCGGCAGATCCTCCTGGAATTTAGCCGGGCGACAGGGGCCGGTTGGATCGTTGTTTGGCCGCAGTGCGAGACCACACAGCAAAAACAGGAACGCCGAGGAGCACGATGACGAGTCCGGGCCATGTGTATTGCGGTTTGTAGCGCAATAGTACGACACAAATCCAGGCGGCCATCAATATATAGACGGCGGGCAGGACGGGGTAGCCGATGGCGCGATAGGGGCGATCGGCGTTGGGGCGCTTGACGCGCAGCACGAAGAGGCAGGCGATGGTGAGGACGTAGAAGATGAGCTCGGTGCAGATGATGTAGTCGAGCAACTGGCCGTAGGAGCCGGAGATGCAGAGGACGCAGGTCCAGAGCGCCTGCACGATGAGGGCGGCGACGGGCGTATGCCAGCGCGGATGGAGCTTGCCGGCGGCTTTGAAGAAGAGGCCATCGCGGCTCATGGCGTAGTAGACGCGGGCTCCGGCCAGGGTCAAACCATTCGCACAGCCGAAGGTGGAGATGAGGATGGCGGCGGCCATGAGATACGCGCCGGCGTGGGAGAAGATCTGCTGGAGCGCTGCGGTGGCGACGCGATCTTCTGAGGCGTACTGGATGCCACGCGCGGCGATGGTCGAGCCTTGCGGATCGCCGTGAAGCGGCAGCGCCAGCAGGTAGACGAAATTGGCGAGGATGTAGAGGCCGAGGACGAGCGTGGTTCCGAGAGCCAGCGAGAGCGGGAGATTCCGCTTTGGATTGCGGACTTCACCCGCGGTGTAGGTGACGTTGTTCCACGCATCGGCGGAGAAGAGGGAGCCGGTTTGGACGACGGCGAGGATGGTCAGTAGACCGACCCAGGCGACGGGACCGCCTACTCCGACTCGCACAGCGTGGAGCGAGTGCCAGCCCGCCCAGAAGTTCGCGCCGAAGTTGGCGTGGATGGCGAGGGCGTTGCGGCCGAAGAGGACACCGAGAATGACGAGGCCGAGGAGCGCGGCGGTCTTCGCAGTGGTGAAGATGTTCTGAATGATTGCGCCGAGTTTGACGCCGAAGACGTTGACGACCGCGAGCACGAGGATGATCACGATGCCGGCGAGGTTCGCGGTGGAGAGACCGATGTCCATGTTGCCGAGAACCATGGGTCCGATGGGGATGGGCGGGACGTGGCCGATGTGCCAGATCCAGTGGGTCGTCGAGACGGAGGGAAAGAAGACGCCGAGGAATTTTCCGAAGGCGACAGCGACGGCGGCGATGGTGCCGGTTTGAATGACGAGAAAGAGGGTCCAGCCGAAGAGGAAACCCCAAATGGGGCCGAGGGCTTCGCGGAGGTAGATGTACTGGCCGCCGGCACCGGGCATCATGGCGGCAAGCTCGCCGTAGCTGAGGGCGCCAATGATGGTCATGACGGCGGTGACGAGCCAGGCGCCGATGAGGAGGGCGGGCGAACCGACGCCGCGGCTGATGTCCGCAGGGACCAGGAAGATGCCGGAGCCGATCATGGAGCCGACGACGATGGCGGTAGCGCTGAAAAGGCCGAGCGAGGCGACGAGGCCGGTTTTCTGCGTGGCCGGAGCGGCGGGAGTGGAGCTGGACGGGGAACTCACGTGTCTTATTGTTCTACTTGAAAATTTGGAGAAAGTCTCTTGCGGCCTGGGCGGGCGTGCGATTGGGATTGGCGAAGATGGCGGCGATGACGGCGAGAGAGTCGGCGCCGGCGGCGTAGACGGAGGCAGCGTTAGCGAGGGTGATGCCGCCGATGGCGACCAGGGCTTTCGTGGTGAGGGCACGGGCGCGGCGGACTCCATCAAGGCCGATGACGGGTGCGGTGTCGGACTTCGTGATGGTGGAGAAGACGGGGCCGATGGCGATGTAGTCGACGGGTTGCTGATCGGCGGCGATGACCTGGGCGTCGTTGTGGGTCGAGATGCCCAGGATGGCCCTGGGAGCGAGTTTGGCCAGGATGATGCGACGGGCTTCGTGGGGCGGAAGGTCGTCCTGTCCGACGTGGACGCCATCCCAAAGTGCCGGATCGAAGAGGGAAACGCGGTCATTGAGAATGAGGTGCATCAGGCCGGCAGCCTGGCGGATGGCGCGAACGTCTTCGACGACCGCGGAGTCCGGGTCGCGCTTGTTGCGGTACTGGAGGATCTCGATGCCGGCGGTCGCAAGGTCCGAGACGATTGTGCGGAGATGGTTGTGGCGAGCGGCGGGATCGATGCCGCGGAGGGCGAGGTCGGTATCGAGGATGGGATAGAGGCTGGGGAACTTCGTGCTGTTCTCGTTCAGGAGGTTCCTCTCCGGGAAAGAAAAGCCCTGCTACGCGCTCAAGCGTAACAGGGCCAGAGACGACTGCGATGGAGGAGGGCCGGAGGCCTATTGAGGAGCGACGCCGAGGGTCATCTGCGAACCGCTTTCGAGACTGATGTTGCGGCCGCGACCGGTGAGAAGGGTGGCTGTGGATGCTCCTGCTGAGGCGTTGGCGCCGCTGGTGGAGGTGCTGCTCGCAGCGTTGACCGTGGAGAAAGTGACGCCGGAAAGATTGCCGACGGGGCGGATGGGTCCGGCGACGACACCGCCGTTAATGCCGGCGGCATTATTGAGCGCGGTGCCGTTGGCGCCAACATTGCCGGTGGTTCCCAGAGCACCCGCAGCCGAGCCATTGATGCCCGAGGCCTCATTGCTGAGGCCGCCAGTGGCCGTCGTGGTGACGGGCGTGGATACTCCGCTGACTCCGCGAACGGGAGCGGAACTGGCCAGGCCGGCTCCGCCGACAGGGCCGCCACCGATTGCACCGCCGCGCGCACCGCCGCCTCCACCTGCACCCTGCATACCACCGCCGGCAAACATGTCGTCGGATCCGCCGGCGGATGCCATGGGCGCAGGCGCGGAGATGGAGCGCATCATGGCGTGGATGGGAACTTCGCGGCCGTCCTTCATGACGGCATGATCGAAGGCAAAGGCGAGATGGGAGTCATGGTTATCGTGTGATTTGGCTTCGGCTTCTGTGACGTGGCCGACGAGGCGCGAGCCCTTCGGCAGCTTTGTGCCGTCGGCCAGGCGAGCATCGGAGGTGGTTTTCGCGACGACTTCATCGCCGACTTTCGCATCTTTGCTGTCGATCTTTTTTGTGAGCTGGGCGGAAACATCGGTGGCCTGGGCCGCCGATGCCGAATTTTGGCCGACCTGAGCGGCGGCACCCGAATCTGCGCCGCCTGCGGCAGACGTTTGCGCACCGGCTGCGAGAGTAACGGCTGCGAGGGCGATCCAGACGAGGTTTGCGTTGATCTTCATTTCTTCACCTCAAGGTAGTGGGTGTCGTTCTTTGTGCCGGGAATGCGGTCCGGCGGCATCTGGCGCGATTCGATGCGGATGCTGCCGGAGAAGGTTGGGAGGATGCGACCTTCAACTTTTGGGGGATTACGACAGGGACCAAGCGTGTGAGCCGAGGCCTGGCGCGACGAGGTTACCACGAAAATCTATGTCAGCGCTTAACTTAAGGCCGTGTGCGCGAGAAGGTTCGAACGGCACACACACTCACTGTGAGGGTCGATCTCGCACAGAAGAGAAGGTCGACCTAGTTGAATGGAATCGAAACCGCAGGTTTACCGACAACTACCTTATCGCTGCAGAAGTGTTTCGCCTCAATGCGGGTCCGTTCGGCAAGAGTCTTATAGGCTCCGATGGTGGTCATGCAGAATGGGCACACAAGGAGGGTGGAAACGCTCGCCAACCGCACCGGTGGGAGCTGTCTGGGTATCACGTGCGTGGTCTTCACAGAGGGAATCATCGCTTTCTCCTCGACAGAGTCGCGACGTGCGGGCCCTGAACGCCGTGGAATGGCTCTTTCGTCTTCATTATGGCACGCAAACGTCACATGGAGCGCAGCGGGGCGCACAAAAATTCACATGACTCCACATTACTAATGGTCAAACTCAAGGCCAAAACGGGAAGGCTGTAATTAGTTGGCTAACTGGAACAAACAACCAGAAGCGGTTGATGAGGAAACGGTTGGAGTGTAAACGGTCAGAATTGGATGGGGTTTGAAGATGCTCACGGGGGAGGCCGATAGGTTCCGGCAGGGAGATTCTTTCTCCGCGGATACCTATGTCTGTCAACGCGATCACGGTAAGCACCAGTCCGATTGTTCTGCTGGGGTGCTCGAATGCCCGGATGATCGAGCATTTGGGGGCTACCCTGGAGTCCTGGCACTATCAGGTGGAGGTGGCGCAGAGCGGAGGGGAGGCTCTGGCACGGATCGACAGCCCGAATCCTCCACCGATTGCCATTTTGGATATGGATTTACCGGCGCCGGGAGCAGTGGAAATCGTGTGGGAAATTCGGCGGCGTCAGGAGCAGCGGCGAACCTGGAACATCTTGATGAGCGAGCGGCGGGACGGCGAACGGATTCGGGCCGCGTTGCGGTGCGGCGGCGACGATTTTCTGGTGCTGGGGCCTAAAGAGTTCGACGCGAACGACCTGCGGGTGCGGATGCGGGTGGCGGAGCGGGTGGTAGCCCTGACGAGCCGGGTGCAGAAGCAGTCAGCGGAGTTGCGCTACCACGTAACGCACGATGGGCTGACGGGATTGTGGAATCGCGAGGCGCTGCTGAGCCTGATTTTCCAGGAGACGGACCGGGTGCAGCGGATGAAGACGCCGCTGAGCCTGATGCTGCTGGATCTGGACAATTTTTCCCGCGTCAATCACGACTTCGGATATGAAACCGGCGACCGGATGCTGATGGAGCTGGCGAACCGCTTCCGGCGGCAGCTGCGCAGCTACGACCTGATTGGGCGCGCCGGGGAAGATGAGTTTCTGCTGGCGTTGCCGGGTTGCACGCTGGAAAACGCGACGTTGCTGGCAGGGCGGATTCGCGAGGCGATTCTGTCGCGGCCGTTCCCGGTGGACCAGGAGTCGACGACGCTGACGGCGAGCATTGGCGTGGCAGCCAGCCGGGGGCGCTCGCCGCTGGTGGTGCTGCGGGAGGCGGAACGAGCGCTGGCGGAAGCCAAGCTGGCGGGCAAGGACTGCGTGCGCGGCGATGCGCAGTTGCAGATCGGCGAGGCCGCCGATCTGCGGATCAGCATCCAGGTGATTCCGCCGGAGCTGGATTCCGATGGGCGGTACTCGGGCGAAGGCTGACCACGTGGCGGAAGACGACGCGCCCCGCCGGTGAGACATGCAGGCTTTTTTTCACGCCTTCCGCGTAGTGGTACCGGAGCGGAAGTTGTAACGGGGCGCGTCGATTTTGAGGGCCGGCTGTAAACTTGCCGCGTGAAATCCCGTCTATCTGGTCGCATGGAAGAGATCGCGGGAAACGAGCTCGCCATCGAAAAACGAGAGCAGGCCATGCTGGAGCTCGCCGACTTCGACGAAGTCGTGCGCGTGTACCGGCCGCGCATTCTGCGCTTTCTGCTTTCGTCGCTGACGGATCGGGACGCGGCTGAATCGCTGACCCAGGAATGTTTTCTAAAGGCCTGGAGCGCGCGGCATCAGTTCCGCGGCGATTCGAGCCTGAGCACGTGGCTGACGCGCATTGCAGTGAACCTGATGCGAGATCATCTGCGCAGCCGCAGCCTGCGGTTCTGGCAGAAGACGCGGGGAACGTCGCTGGACGTGATGGACATCAGCGACTGGATCCCGGACGGGCGCAGTTCGCCGGAGAGCGTAGCGATGGCGCGGGATCAGGTAGCCGGGGTATGGAGCGCGGTTGGGAATTTATCGGCGCAGCAGCGGACGGTTTTCGTTCTGCGCTTTGTGGAAGAGATGGAGCTGGATGAAATTGCAACGACCATCGGAATGAACCTGAGCACGGTGAAGTCGCATTTGTATCGGGCGCTCGCAATCCTCAGGGAGCGCATGGGAGAGGGGAAATGAAAATCCGCAGAGACGCAGGTGTCAATTCAGGGACCGACGGGACGCGGGAAGAGGTGCGTGAGATAGCGGAGGCGCTAAGCCTGTATCGCTCGGCGATGCATCACGTGGCAGAGCGCGAGGCGGCGCGCCCATTCGCGGCTGAGCAGCGTCCACGGCGCACGATGGGGTTTCGTTTGCTGCTGGCGCCGGCTCTGACGGCGGCGATTGCCGCGGGTGTGCTGGTCCCGGTGTACGCCCACTACCACGATCACCACACGGTAGCGAAGAAAGACACGTCGACGAAGACGAACCAGAGCGTTGCCAGCATGGATGACACGGCGTTGATGAACCAGATCGACAGCGAAGTTTCGGAGGATGTACCGGACGCTCTCGAGCCACTGGCAGCCATGAGCGAACAGACCACAACCAGCAACACCGCATCGGAGAAAAAGAATGTCACGCAGGAATAGCTTTTTGATTGGCACGTTGTTTTGTTTGCTGACTTCGGGGTTAGCCGTGGCCCAGGGTTTTGACGGGCCATTGGCAGGACCGGGCGGACCGGACCCTGGGCAGGCTCCTGGAAGAGGAGGATTCGGAGGGCCGCCTCCGATGGAACGCACGTTTCACGACGGGCACTTCGGGCGCTGGTGGAATAACCCGGACATGGCGCAGAAGCTGGGCATCACGGATCAGCAGAAGAAACAGATGGACGAAATTTTTCTGCAGCATCGGCTGAAGCTGATCGATCTGAACGCGAATCTGGAGAAGCAGGAGACGCTGCTGCACCCGATGATCGAAGCCGATCAGCCGGATGAGACAAAGATCCTGGCGCAGATCGACGCGGTGGCGCAGGCGCGGGCCGATCTGGAGAAGGCGAATGCGCGCATGCTGTTCGATCTTCGCAAGACGCTGACGCCGGATCAGTGGGAGAAGCTGAAGGCGATGCGCGAGGAGTACCGTCCCGACCGGATGATGCGAGAGGGGCGGGGCCCCGGAGGTCCGGGTGGACCGGGCGGACAGAATATGTGGCGCAATCGGCAGAAGGGTCCGGAGGGCGCGGTACCACCGCCTCCGGCGCCAGGGCAGCCACCGGCAGCGCCGCCCTCGGCAGACGAATAGGTCAGCGAACAGGCTGGCAGCAGAGATAAAGGAGCGGCGCCGAGTCGCTCCTTTTCATTTGCAGGAAACTTTTTGCAAAAAGTCAATGGGGCGAGGACGAAAACAGATAACGAAAGTTCTGTTTCATTTTGATTCGGAACGGGCTCTCTCAATTGACATGCCTATGGTGCACTACTATAGTTTTCATAGGGGTTTGCGCGCTCGGGATTCAATGCGCGGACCTTCGGTCGCCACTCCTGTTCCTTTCAGCCCGCGGATGCAACAGCCCGGGAGATTCATGTGCGATCCCACGCGCACTGTCTCCGATGGGTTCCTCCGCCTGGACTGAGAAGGGCTCAGCCGAGACGATCCCCGAACTTCGTCGAGAACCGCGGTGGGATCCCAAATCCTCCGGCTGACGGCGAAGAAAGCTGCAGCAGAGATCGGGCCGGTGGGCAGGGCCAGGTTTTTGATGCGGGGCGGAAATCCGGGAGCCGCCGCCTGAATCCCGGAGCTGTGTATGGCACACGTCCTCAATCCTGAACAAACCGAGAGCAATCCTCTGAACACCGAACTGGAAACCCCGACGCTGGAAGCGCCGACGGAGCAGTCTGAGCCGACGGCCGAAACCACCACCCACCCGGAAGCTTCTTTGGCGGCATCGCAGGACGAAACTGCTCCCGCGGCCGTTGCCGAAGCGCCGACTGCGGAAGCCGAGCCCGAACTGCATCACGACGAGCCGGATCTGAGCATGGAGGACTTCGCTGCTGCGCTCGAGTCATTCGATCGCGAGCAAGCCGCCGAAGCTGCTGCTCAGGCTTTCGACGATTCGGCGATCGTGACCGGCACGGTCATCAAGCTCACCGACAAGCACGTTGTCGTGGATGTGGGCATGAAGTCCGAGGGGCTGATCCCCATCGAGCAGGTTGTCGATCACACTGGGCAGCCGAAGCTGCACCCGGGCGACACGGTCGATGTGGTGATCGAGCGCGAGGAGCCGGAGGGCGGCTACCTGCTGGGCTATGAGAAGGCACAGCGGCTGCGCGTGTGGGACACGGTGGAGAAAGCGCACAACGAGAAGACGCCGGTGACGGGGACGGTGGTGGGCCGCGTGAAGGGCGGCCTGACGGTGGACATCGGGATCAAGGCGTTTCTGCCTGGCTCGCAGCTGGAGCTGCGGCCGGTGCGCAACCTGGATGCTTACATTGGGCAGCCGATTCAGGTCCGCGTGATCAAGCTGAACAAGAAGCGCGGCAACGTGGTGGTTTCGCGGAAGGAAATCCTCGAGGAAGAGCAGACCGTCCGGCGCTCGCAGACGCTGGAGCACCTTGAAGAGGGCGCGGTGCTGACGGGGACGGTGAAGAACCTAACCGACTACGGCGCCTTCGTCGATCTGGGCGGGATCGATGGATTGCTGCACATCACGGATATGTCGTGGGGGCGGCTGACGCATCCGCGCGACCTGGTGAATGTGGGCGACGAGATCCAGGTTAAGGTCCTGAAGTTCGACAAGGAGAAGCAGCGGGTATCGCTGGGCTTCAAGCAGCTGACGCCCGATCCCTGGCTGGACGCGGCGGAACGGTATCCGATTGGCGCGCGGGTGCACGGACGGGTGCTGAGCGTGACCGACTACGGCGCGTTTGTGGAACTGGAGCAGGGCATTGAGGGCCTGGTGCATGTGTCGGAGATGACCTGGTCGAAGCGGATGAAGCATCCGTCGAAGCTGGTGAAGCCCGGCGACGATGTGGAGACGGTCATCCTGGCGGTGAATCCGGCAGACCGGCGGATTTCGCTGGGCATGAAGCAGCTGCTCGAGAATCCGTGGGAGCATCTGGCGGATAAGTATCCGACCGGGACGACGGTAGAAGGGCGAGTGCGGAACCTGACTGACTTCGGCGCGTTCATCGAGATTGAGGACGGCATCGACGGTCTGGTGCACGTGAGCAATCTGAGCTGGACCAAGCGCGTAAAGCATCCTTCCGAGGTGCTGAAGAAGGGTGAGAAGGTGCGGGCGGTGGTGCTGGGCGTGGAGCCGGAGAACAGGCGCCTGTCGTTGGGCATCAAGCAGCTGCAGCCCGATGTCTGGGAGACCTTCTTCGCGCAGCATCGCGTAGGCGACGTGGTGAAGGGCAAAGTGCTGCGGACCGCGCAGTTTGGCGCGTTTGTGGAGATTGCGGAGGGCGTGGAGGGATTGTGTCACGTTTCCGAAGCGACCGATGGGCACGGCGTGCCGGTGAAGCTGGAGCAGGGCAAGGAGATGGACTTCAAGATCATCCGGATGAATCCGGACGAAAAGAAGGTTGCTCTGAGCGTGCGTGCAGTGAGCGGCGACGAAGCCAGCCGCGCCGACGTGGAAGCCTACAAACAACCGGTATCGAGCTCAACGACAACGCTGGGCGACCTGGTTCACTGGAAGCGCGAGAAGTAAGCCTCGAACCTGCAGGAGTTGAAACCGCCACCCGATTTGGGTGGCGTTTTTGTTTGCGGGGACCTAGGAGCGGGCGAAATTGGGCTACTTGATGTGGAGATCGATGAAGACCTGTTTGCGGGTATCGAAGGAGCTGACGGATTTGGTGGGACTCTTTTTGCCTTTGTACGCCGCCCAGAGAGAGTAGTCGGTGTCGGCGGAGAGCGCGGCGAAACGGTAGGCGCCATCGTTGCCGGAGATGAACGTCTTGACGTCATTGTTACGGGAGTTCTGCAGGTAGACGATGGCGCCGGAGATAGGAATGTCTTTGGCATCGAAGACTTTTCCCTGGAGATTTTTCAGGCCAAAGTCCTGACCGTCGGCGTGGCTGAGGGGCAGGGATACCGCCATGGTGAGAAGCAGCGCGGCAAACAGAACGATGCGAGTGATGGCAGCCCGGCGAGGGGCCGGAGCGGTAAATCGCCGGACGGGTGAGGGGCTCATGGGGCGCATCATTCCTCTTCCTCTTCTCCCAATTCTTCCTCGTCTTCGTAGCCTTCTTCCACCTTGCTGAGCTCCAGCGGTTCGGTGGCTACGATTTCGTACTCGGTCCCGCACTCATCGCAGACGACGACATCGCCTTCTTCGATTTCGTCTACGTCGAAATCCAGAGCGCTTTCACATTCGGGGCAAATCGGCATGAATCCCTCCAGCAGGAGTAGCGAATCCTGAGTCCATCAGAATGACGCCGTTCACAGCAAAAATGTTGTTGGTCATTTCAGAAATGCGGTTCGCGTTTGGCGCCGTCCCGCTCGAATCCTTCCAGCCTCCGCTAGTTTTGAGGAGAATTGGCCCGCGCGTCAAGCGTGCGCAGGTGTAATGGTCTGGGGCATACTCGGTAGTGATGAGAATTGATCGTCTGCTGGTCTGCGTTCTGTTCCTCCCGCTTCTTGTTGCCCATGGGCAGTCGCGCGTCACGCGGAACGATGCTGCGCACCGCGATCTGGATTCGGTTGGCGCTCCGATCCGGGCGATGCCGATGGATCCGGAGATCGCGCGGGCGCTCTCCCGAATTTCCGCTGCACAGATTCAGCATACGATTGCTACGCTTGTCTCGTTCCACAACCGGAGCACGCTCTCCAGTCTCGATAAGGATCTGCCCGCGGGAACCGGCATAACGGTTGCGGCGGACTGGATCGAATCACAGTTGAAAGAGATTTCCGCCGCCTGCAATGGATGCCTCGAAGTGCACCGGGATTCGTTTGTGCAGCAGCCCGGCAATGGACCTGGTGCCCGCGTGACCCAGCCTACGCCACTTGTGAACATCTACGCTGTGATGCGGGGCGCCGATCCGGCGGAAGCCGGAAGGATGATTCTTGTCACCGGACATTACGATTCCCGCAACAGCACGAATGACGATACGCACGCCGAGGCTCCGGGCGCGAACGACGACGCCAGCGGCGTGGCGGTGAGTCTGGAATGCGCGCGAGCGCTTTCGAAGCTGAAGCTCCCGGCGACGCTGGTTTTTGTCGCTGTGGCCGGAGAGGAGCAGGGGCTGTACGGCAGCAAGCACCTGGCTGACCTGGCGAAGCAGGAGGGCTGGCAACTGGAAGCCGTACTGAATAACGACATCGTGGGCGGCAACAGAACGCCTGAGGACAAGTTCCAGGATTTCCATGCTGTGAGGGTCTTCTCGGAGAGCGTTCCCGCTAATGCGCCGCCAGAGGAGATTCGGCGGATCCTGCAGCTCGGATATGAAAGCGATTCACCATCGCGAGAGCTTTCACGGGCGATCGCGGACGTGGGGCGGACGTATAGCGCCGGACCGGCTTCCGCGAGCCTGAGGCCGGTACTCGAGTTCCGGCGGGATCGATTCCTGCGCGGAGGTGACCACAGTTCCTTCAACCAGGAGGGGTTTGCGGCGGTGCGTTTTACGGAGTGGCGCGAGGATTTTAACCATCAGCACCAGAATGTGCGCGAGGAGAATGGGATTCAGTTTGGGGATTTGCTGAAGTATGTCGATTTCGACTACGTGGCGCGGGTCGCGCGGCTGAATGCGGCGACGATGGCAGTGTTGGCGGATGCGCCGCCGGAGCCAATCAACGTGAAGTATCCTCCGCCGCCGAGGGAGTTCACGAACGCGCTCAACAACACGGAGATGGAGTGGGAGCAGGGGCCGGGCACGCCGGCGGGAACGCACTACGAAATTGTGTGGCGCGAGCTGGCTGCGCCGGACTGGCAGCACTCGATCGCAGCGGAACGCCTCGCAACGGTGGCTGACGGAAAATCTACGTCGACGCCGGACGGACACTACTCTGTCGAGATCCCGGTCTCGAAGGACAATGTAATTTTCGGCGTGCGCGCGGTGGATGCACACGGGCATCGCAGCCCGGTGGTGGTTCCGTGGCCGGCGCCGCGGCCCGCGCGCTCCGAATGAGACAATAGCGACGTGCCTCGCCTCTCCAGCGGTATGCTCGGCTTCCCGGAATTTCGCGGTTTCACGCGCACGCTCATCCTCTGGAATCTGGGCGCTTTCTTCCTGCTGCTGATCCTGGGCGCAGTGGCGAAAACGACTGCCGCGGAGATTGTCGCGGTGCTGGCGCTCGATCCGGGGATGGTCCTGCATCACGGATTCGTGTGGCAGCTGCTGACCTACTGTGTGATCCACGCCGGTATTCTGAGCACTGCATTCGAACTGCTTTCCCTCTGGTTCCTGGGCAGCTTGCTGGAAGGGATTCACGGCTCGCGCTGGCTGGCAGAAATTTTCTTTGTATCGGTGCTGGGAGCTGGGCTGGCAGCCCTGCTACTCTACCTGGTTATGCCCCAGGAGGTTGCGGTGATCTACGCCTGCTGGGGCGGGATTTTCGGATTGCTGATCGCCATTGGCGTGCTGCACGGCGATACGCCCTTCATGATGTTTCCCCTGCCCATTACGATTAAGGCGAAATACCTGGTTGCGGTTTACATGCTGATCGCGCTGGCCATGCTGTTTTCGGCGCAAAGGGTCTTTGCGTTTTCGCAGCTGGGTGGCGCGCTGGCAGGATTCATCTATCTGAAGCTCGCTCCGCGCCGGGGACTTGCCATTGCCGGGAGCGAAGCGGCGTTCGGCTTGCGCAATCGTTATTACCGGTGGAAGCGGCGGCGGGCGGCGAAGAAATTCGAAGTCTACATGCGCAAGCACCGGGACAACTAATCGCACTAAAAGCGGATCAGGGCGAGGCCTGAGGCTGGGTCCAGCTGCTTCTGCAGGTGCTCCGGGCTCTCGGTGAGAATCACCTCGCAGGTAGGCCGAACGATTGCCTCGAGGAGGTGACCGCCATGTGCGGTGCCATCGCGCTTGCCGATCACTACATGCGCGTGGACCTGCGGCTCGCCGTCCTTGAGGGCGATGTCGCCGATCAGGGAAAGCAATTCTACCTGTTCGTGGAGCTGGACAGCGGTTTCATACTTTTTTGTCTCCCAGTTGAACCAGCCGAGCCTGACCGACTGGAACGCCCCGATCGCTTTGAAGCTCGATCCCGCCAGGCGCTGTTCCTGAGCGAACTTCTTTAGCCCAGCAGCCAGTTCATCTCCAGTATCGAAGATCAGCACGTAAGTTCTCGGCCGTTCCTCCAGCACTTTGTGTCGCATGGTCTCCTCCTTGCGGGGCCCTTGATGGATCGGATGCGTCCGGCAGCGAAGGCAGCGAGTCTATTTGCCCGGTCTCTCTCGCACCCATACAATCGAAATCGGAACGCCTCCCTCTTTATGACCGATCCGCAGGGCACCAATCCGCCGCCGGTATCTCCGGAGTGGGCGAAAACAGAGCTGGCACGCAACCCCCAACGGCCCCATCCCATGGATTTTATTGAGCGGATTTGCACCGATTACAGCGAGATTCACGGCGACCGTTTATTTGGGGACGATCCGGCGATCTCCTGCGGGATGGCGCGCTTCGATGGTGCGGAAGTTCTGGTGATCGGAAGCCTGAAGGGGCGGTCGACCAAAGACAAGGTGCACCGGCGGTTCGGTATGCCGAACCCGGAGGGCTATCGGAAGGCGCTGCGGGCGATGAAGATCGCCGAGAAATTTAGGCGGCCGGTGCTGACGATCATCGATATTCCCGCGGCATATCCGGGGGTGGGCGCCGAGGAGCGCGGGCAGGCGGAGGCAATTGCGCGCAACATGCGCGAAATGTCGCGGCTGCGGGTTCCGACGATCGCGGTGATCACCGGCGAAGGCGGATCGGGAGGAGCGCTGGGGCTGGCGGTCGCGGACCGGGTGCTGATCCTGGAGAGCGCGATTTACTCGGTGATTCCCCCGGAGGGCTGTGCAGCGATCCTGTGGCGCGATGCCGCCTATAAGAGCCAGGCGGCGGAAGCGATGCGGATTTCCGCGACCGACGTGCAGGGGTTGGGCTGCGTGGACGACGTGGTGCCGGAGCCGGAAGGCGGCGCGCACAACGATCCCGCGGCAGCCGCCGAGATGCTCGCGGAAAAGCTGCGCTGGCATCTGAACGATCTGAAGACACTCCCGATCGACGAGCTGCTGCGGCGCCGCTACGACAAGTTCCGCAACATCGCGCAGTTCTACACCGTCTGATCAAGAGCAGGCAGCGAAAATAGCCCTGATGATTCCCGTCCACGCCGCGGCATTTCTTCTCGGAGCAAACGCGTGAGTTTTCTCGAAAGGCTGAGCGCGCTGGTGTGGTTTCTGCTTGCCGCCGCCTGGTTTCTCTTTGCCGATCTGCTCGCTTCGAGGACTGCTGAGGCGGTGGATGCGGGAGATTTCGAGGAACCGCTTTATCGGATCCTGCTGCTCTTCCTGCTGATTGTTGGGTACTGGGTGATGAGCCGGATTGGGCAGCGGCGGATGGTTTCCGCGAAGGCGACGGCGCTGGTGCCGCGCGCTGGGTGGGGCGGGGAATTTGCGCTGGGCGCTGCGCTGGGGTGGGCTGGAGTGGTGGCATGCGTGCTGCCGGCGGCACTGATTGGCGGGCTGGTGGTGACGGTGTTCACCAATCAGCATCAGTATTTTGTCGCAGTGCTGGATCTGATTGCGCTGGCTGCGGGCACGCTGGCCATTGAGATTGCTTTTCGAGGCTATCCATTTCTGCGATTGACGGAAGCGCTGGGGCCGGGGCTGGGGGCGTTTTTTATGGCCGTGGTGTATGCCATCTGGCGCACCCATGCTGCGCCGACCACGACCGCATCGGTGCTGGTTTCGTTGTTCCTGGGGCTGGTGCTGGCGCTGGCAGTGCTGCGCACGCGTGCACTGTGGGTGAGCTGGGGATTTCACTTTGCGTGGATCGCGACGATGAGCTTGCTGTTCGGCCTGCCGGTGTCAGGGTCGATGGGCTATACGCCGGTGCTGGCCACGAACGCGAATGGTCCGGCATGGATCAGCGGGGGTGGACAGGGGCCGGAGGGATCGGCGTTCGCGGTAGTTGTTTCGTTTCTGCTTGTGTTCTGGATGGTGCGAATTACCGGCGATTTGAAGCACAAATACGGCTATTCGGAAATTGTGCCGGCGGGAGTTCCCGTGGACCTGGATGCTGCGGCGCGGGCGCAGCATGAGGCGGCGATGGGCGAGGCGGCGCCGCAGCCCGGACTGGTGCAGATTTTGCCCGCGCCGGAAATGCCGACGCCGGTTGCGACTGCCTCAGGGGGTTCGGAGGCGGAATCGCGAGCGGAAGCACGAAACGAGGCGCCGGACTCGAGCGTGGAGCCGCCTGAGCCGCGGTCGGAATAGGGGCGCGGGTGCCGTTGCCCGACGCAGTGCCAGCTATTTGGTGGTCTGAACGACTGGCTGGGTCGCGGCCTTCGCAGTCTCGATTGGGCCGCGCTGGATGGGAGCTGGTACAACGATTCTCTGGCCGCCCTCGCGCTGATAGACGAAGGCGTCAAGTCGCGAGAAGGCTCTGTCGCCCAGGTTCTGGCGCAGGGTATCGACCGTGTCGTTGACGATCGGCGCTCCACGATCGGACAGCACTTCGAGGTTCGCGAGACGCTCGGTGGCGTGGCCTGAGGGAGCGACCTGATAGCGGCCATCCTTCCAGCCGAGAGCCTCCTGCATCTGGTCGCCCCAGTTGTCGATCTTCTGGCTGCCATCAAGAAGGATGGACCAGGCGATGGCCCACTCTTCGTCGGTGAGGCCGACAGAAACACGATTGACGGTTTTCCAGTCGACCCGCGATTGCTTTTCGCCAGTGATGGCTTCCTTGCGCGCGGCGAGATCGTCCTGTCCGACCTCCTCGATGAAGGCGGCGAAGGTGTCAGCGTGCGTAAGCCGATGGGGAGATGCAGCGGCTGGGAGTGCGGAAGCGCTCTGGGTTTGCTGCACGGGAGGGGCGGCCTGCTGTGCGCAAGCCGCTGTGCCCAGAGTGCAAACTACCTCACCAAGTACAACAACAAGACAGTAATTTCGAAAGAACCCTGGCATAAATACCTCTTAGGTTGCAGAAGTGCAATGGACTGCCATCGTCCTACCGAATGCGATACCGCACGCCGGCGCTCACGGCGAGGTTGGACATCGAACCATAGGTGAACCCAGGCCAGTACTGATACTCAGCGTCGAAGAGGCGGAGGCGAATCCGCGAATTGACGCGGTAATCGAGGCCCGCTCCCGGCGCCATGACAAAATAGTTTCCCCACGCGTAGTGGTAGGGGAAGTTGAAGTAGCCATCGCCGACCATGAACTTCACATAGGGACGCCACTGTGCGTTCTCGCCGTATCCGGCAAGCTGGTAGCGGGGGCCGACAAGGTAGGTAGTGGCATGGGTCTGCTCGACCTGACGCAGAACTTCCCAGCTGGTTTCGCCTTCAATTCCATAACGCCAGGTGAAGTTGGCGTCGACGAAGGCGGTACCGCCGAGAAGCCAGTGTTGTCCGTACTGGAGGCGGTTGGCGTTGAAGCTGCCGCCAACGGCCAGGGTGGACCAGTCACCGACGGCGGCCTCGGGGGACTGGGCGCGCGCGGTTCCGGCGCCGAACAGCGTTGCGGCCAGCAGGAGAGCGAAGAGGGGCGATCTGCGATTCATGGTGATTTCCGCTCCGCCTACTGCGTGACCGTCACGGTGAGGTTAGCCACGTGGACGACACCGGTTTGTTCGCCGGTGGCCGTCACCTGGATGACATAGCTGCCGGCTTTGGCGCTGTTGGTGGAGAAGCCGCCGCAACCGGTCATGAGGAAGGTGGTGCCGGCGAGCATCGCGACGACTGCCAGAGCGCGGAGCGCTGCAGCGTTCTTACGGAAGCGCCAGAAGGCCAGGCCGAACAGGGCGGCGCCGGGGAAGACGCAGGCCGCGAGGAGGCTGCTGGATCCGAGGGGCGATTCGTTGCGGGCCTGGGAGCCGGAGGCCAGCGGCGAGTTAGTATCGACGGTGAGCTGCACCGAGGTGGTGCCGTTGGCGCCAAGGGTGACGTCGTTATTGGCGAAGTTGCAGGTGATGGAGTAGGGCAGCGAACTGCATCCGAGGGCGATCTTGTCGGAGAATCCGTCCTGGGAGCCGAGGTTGATGGTGGCGGTGGCGGACTGGGTTGTCGGGATGCTCAGCGAGGTTGGGTTAAGTCCGATGGTGAATTCAGTGGCCGCGGAAACCGTGACGGTGACGATGTTGGACACCGAGGGCGCGTTGAGGGCGTCGCCGCTGTAGTGGGCGGCGATGCTGTAGGAGCCGGCAGCCGGGTTGATGGTGAGGGTTGCGCTGCCGTTGGCGCCGACCGTGGCGGAGCCGAGGGTCGTGGTCCCGCTCATATAGGTGATGGTGCCGGTGACCGCGCCGCCACTCGTGGATGTGGTGGTGGTGAGGAGGGTGAGCTCCTGATCAGTGTTCAAGCTGGTGGAGGAAGCAACCAGCGAAGTTTGCGATGCGTAGGCGGTGACGTTTTCAGTGACAACGGTGGAGGTGCTGCCCGCGTCGTTGGGGTCGCCGCCGTAGACCGCTGTGATGTTGTGGCTGCCGACGGCCAGCGAAGTGGTGGTGTAGGCCGCGACGCCACTGCTGTTAACGGCAATGGATCCGAGGGTGTTCGATCCATCCATGAAGGTGACGTTGCCGGTGGGGGTTCCACCATTGCCGCTCACGGTTGCGGTAAATGTAACCGAAGCGGTTACCTGGATGGAGGGATTGCTGGAGATCAGTTTCGTGCTGGTTGTGGCCTGGATCACCGTGAGCGAGAGCGCGGCGGAAGTGCTGGTCGTGTCGTTGGCGTCACCCACGTAGGTGGCTGTGATCGAGTAGCTGCCGACTGGCAGAGTGGAAGTGGTGAAGGTGGCCGCGCCTGCGCCGTTGAGCGTGCCGGCGCCGAGGAGAGTGGTTCCGTTATAGAAATTCACGGTGCCGGCTGCCGTACCGCCGTTGGTGGTCACCGTTGCGGTCAACGTCAAAGGCTTGCCGGCGATGGCAGGATTGGCGCTGGCGGCGAGCGCTGTTGTGGATGAGGCGATGTTCACTGTTTCCGACAGGGCTGCGGAGGTGCTGGCGAAGTCTTTGGCGTCGCCTCCGTAGGCTGCGGTGATGGAGTGGGTTCCCGCAGCGAGGGTTGAGGTCGGGAAAGTCGCGGCGGCGCTGGTGGTGCCGGCGGCGGCCAGAGTTCCGGTTCCGATCTGGACCGTGCCGTCATAGAAGGTCACGGTTCCGGTTGGGACTACGGTTCCCGTTGCCGCGACAACTGCGGTGAAAGTGATCGGGGTTCCGTGGACGGCAGGGTTGACGCTGGAGGTGAGGACAGTGGCGGTATTTTGTTCGACGACCTGGGTGAGGGGCGACGAAGTGGAGCTGACGTTGTTCGTGTCGGTATAGGTGGCAGTGATGGAGTTGGAACCGACCGGCAGTGTAGCGGTGGAGTAAGCCGCGGTGTTGCCGTTGAGAGTGCTGCTGCCGAGGAACGTCGCAGCGTCATAGAAGGACACCGTGCCGGAGACCGGAATTCCGCCCGAGACGGAGACGGTTGCGGTGAAGGTAACGGTGGCGCCGTAGGCCGATGGGTTGCCGCCGCCGGTATTTGCAACGGTTACGGTTACCTGTTCCTGGATGACCTGGGAGAGTGGGTTCGAAGACGAGGCGCTGTAGTAGGTGTCGCCGCTGTAGTTGGCGGTGATGACGTGCGTACCGACGGCGAGACTGCTGAGTTGCAGGCTGGCGTTCCCGCTGCTGTTCAGAGTCTGGGTGGTGCCGAGCGGGCTGGTCGTGCCCTGGAAGGTGTCGGTGAAGCTGACGGTTCCAGTGGGTGTTCCCTGGGTGGAGTTGGGATCCTGCTTGACGCTGACGTTGAGGGTGACCGTCTGACCGTAGGGTGCGGGGTTAAGGCTGGAGCTGAGTGTGACAATGGCCCCGTTAAGGCCCAGAGCCTCGCCTACGGCGGAGATATCCAGCGGGGTGTCTGCGGAATTGGGAGTCAGGTTTACGTTGCCGACCAGCGGGTTAGGCAGAGGATTGGCGGTGCTGGTAGGCGCGAACTCGGCCGCGACCACGCAGGACTCATCGACCGCGATGTTGCTGCTCGTGGTGCAGGTGGTGCCGGTGGAGGCCACGGCGGCGTTGGGATCAGGCGCGACCGCTGAGAAGGTCAGCGCGGCGTTGCCGTCGTTCTCGATGGTCTGGTTCTCAGGCGAGCTGACCTGGTTCTGCCACAGCTCGGGTGTGAAGAAGAGCGTCGCGTCATTCGCAGAAACCTTGCGGATAAGGTGGTCGAAGTATTCGGCGATGAGCAGATTGCCGCTGGCATCGACGGCGATGCCGTAGGGTGCATAAATTCCTGCGCCGGTGGAGATGCCGCCGCCGGTAAAGTTGTCGCCACTTTGACCGTTGCCGTAACTGAAGTCGGATTTGCCATCGATGTAGGTGTCGTCGGCGTTGGTGCCGGCGATGGTACTGATGATCCCAGACGACGCGTTGACCTTGCGCACGACGTAATTGCGGGCGTCGGCGATGTAGACGTTGCCCGCCGGATCGCAGGCGACGCCGAGTGGCGAGTAGAGTTCGGCCGAGGTGGCGGCGCTGCCGTCGCCCAGGTAGGCGGGGGTTCCGTTGCCGGCAAAGGTGTTGATGTTGCCGCTGGTATTGACTACGCGAACGCGGTTATTGCCGGAGTCCGGGATGTACAGATTGCCGGAGGCGTCGAGGGCGACACCGTACGGTGCGTTGAGCTTGGCGTGGATGGCGAGACCGCCGTCACCAGAGAAGCCGGGAGCGCCGGTGCCATCGCCGGCGATGGTGGAGATGTTGCCGGTGGCCGCGACGACTTCGCGCACGGCGTCGTTGTTGGTGTCTGCAATGTACAGATCGCTGGCGGCGTCCAGAGTCACGCCTTCGGGAGAGTTCAAAGTTGCGGAAGTGGCTGCCGCGCCGTCACCGGTGTATCCTGGAGCGCCGTTGCCGGCTGCGGTGCTGATGGCGCCGGTGGTTAGATTTACTTTGCGGATGACGTTGTTGTTGGTGTCGGCGATGTAGAGATTACCGGCTCCGTCAATGGCGACCCCGCCGGGCTGATTCAGCGAGGTGCTGGTGGCGACGGTTGCGGCGGCATCGTAGCCTGCGCTGCCATCGCCGGCGACCGTGGCGATTTTGCCTGCATTCGCGCCGGTAGCGAAAACCTCACGCACGCGATTGTGGTGGGAATCGGCGATAAAGATGTTGCCGGAGCCATCCACGGTGACGCCCGACGGGAGGTAAAGATCCGCCTGGGTTGCGGCACCGCCGTCGTTGACCATAGTCCACTCGCCGACCTGGCCGGCGACGATGCTGATGGCGCCTGGAACCATGACGGCCAGCGAGCCCTGACCGATGCCAGTGAGGTAGGCCGTTCCGAGCGTATTATTTCCGGAGTCAAGCAGAACCACGGCGCCACGGCGCTGTCCCGGATATTTAGGCGCGAAGGCCACGGTGACCGAGCAGCTGCCGGAGCTGATGCCTGCGCAGGTATCGGTGCCTGACTCCGTGAAGTCGAGGTTGGGCGCGCCCAGGGTGAGGACTTTTACGCTGGCCACCGTCCCGGTGGTCTGCAGGCTCACGGTGACGGCTGCTGTGGCTGGTGTGGTTGTGCCGACGGCCGTCGCGGGAAATGTCGTCAGGTTTTGGGCGTTCGACGCAGAAGGGATCAGAAGAGACAGCGCGGCAATGGCGAGGGGCAAGGAAAACTTGCGGGAGTGGGTGTGAATCCGGAGAGCACAATTCGGAGTCGGGCAGGAGAAAGACAGAAACGGCATACCAGTAGTCCTCGCTGTAATGTCCCTGCCGAAATTCGCAATCCTGGGGGAGGGCGAAGGGGCAGAGGGCAGCAGGGCGAGCTCCTGACCGACGGCTGGCAAAATGAACGCAGGTGAAGGCCAGTCCCTGTTACCGATATGTTCGAAAAATAGCACGTGTAGTCACTTAATAAACTTACTTTAGTCATTTGTTGGTGGTACTTTTAGGTTACCTCGGGCCGTGGGTGGGACTCCCCGGAACCATTGAGGGAAGGGGAGTTACTACAGGTAAGGGATTTCCACAGAGATTTCTAAGCACAGGCCTGAAATGGCACGGGAAGGTTGCCGAGAACGCGGCGGCAGGTTACTGATTTGCGGTTCTCGGGCTCGAACTGAGGAGGCCGGAACAGCCCCGAATAGGGGATTGTGCCGCACTGCGAGCCCGGCTATTCTCCGGGCACGTAGCAGCTTCCATCGGCGTTGAAGAGTTCCAGGCGGGGCGCTCCCGATTGGAAGGCGGGGAGAACCGTTGACCACCGAAAACAACGAATGGGAACAGTCTGGCCCCGAGGGCGTAGGGGGCTGGCTGGTTCTGCTGATCGCGGGTCTGCTGATCAGCGCGGCCGTGAGAAGTGCAATCGGAATAAGGACTCTACTTCCTGCGCTGGGCGTAAGGCACGGATCCATTCAAAACCCGACGCACGCCGGACTTCTGACGGGTCTCCTTGAGTTGTTTGCCGCGGTGTTTGCTTTGGTCACGGCTGTAATGCTGATCAGGCGAAACTGGAAGGCTGTAGAGCTGGCGCGAGTTTTTCTGTTCACTAATGTGGTGTTTTACATAGCGTCGCTGGTGTGGGTATTGCGGGGATCGGCGCCGTATGTGACCGATGCAATCCCGGTTTGGGCGAAGCCCGCGGCGTTGCTGGCAGCATCGGGGATGGGGTTCGCCTATGCGGTGAGCTCGCGGCGTATTGCCAACACCTATAAGTTTGACAGCCGGCCCAAGCTGAGCCATTGGGAGGAAACGAGTATCCTTCCCAGAATCCGTGCTCGCGACCGGGATGAGAGCGAAGAAGCCGAACCGATGGTGGGGCTGGCGGAACGGCTGAGTATGCGCAGCGAACCGATCACGGCCGACGCGGAAGCCCGGCTGATGACCGACCTGAAAGCGCGCATTGCCGAGCACGTGGGAACGCATCGCGTAGTGCACATTGCGCCCGAGCCTGTGGAAGCGCCGGCGCCGCGGGCGAGCGAACCGGAGCCGCGCATCCTGCGCGATCGACATCGCGAAGAGCCGGTAACGTCTCAGGTATCCGCAGATCCGGGACCTTCGACTGTTCCTGTGGAAGCGGAACTGCCGCTTACTGCCGAGGAACCGATTGTCGAGCCTGCGGAGGCCACACCTTTCTATCCGCCGCAGGCGACCGCCGATGCCGAAGTTGAACCACCAGTCGCGGCGGAAGCGCCCCCGGCCGAGGAACCTGACGTGGATGAACTCACCGTGTTGAAGGCGCGCATCAGCGATGGTCTGGTTCGCTGGATGCGAGACGCGGAGAACTCGTTCAAAGGGACGGGAGCGGTGGTCGACGAGGAGAAGATTCGTGCGAGGCTGCTGAAACAGGTCGATGAGATCTGCGATCACGCATGGGCCGTTCATGTGGGGATGTTTGCGACCCTTCCCAATACTCCCGACTCGGGTGGTTCACTCTCAAAGGAACTGCAGAAGTGGGCAGTCGCGCAGGCCGCCCTTCGGCTCACACGCAGCCTGGACATCCGGGCTGCAATGCAGGTGAGAGGGAGGTTCGAAGAGGTGGCGGAGGACCGGGATTATCTGCTGGCGATTGCGCAGAAGAACGCCTCCGATGACGGTTTTGGAAAAAGCTCTGCGATGGAGTACAAAGGCCGATCGGCCCCGGAAATTGCCTACAAGCTCATCATTAACGCACAGCGTGATTTGTCTGAAGCCAGGATGTGGGCCGAGGTGGCCAGTCTGGCGGGCGACGCTGACTTCATCATGAGATTCGAGGATGCGGGATCGAAGACGTTTCAGGAATCGCTGCAGTATTGGCGGGAGCGTCTGAGCGAAACAGGAGACCCGGGAATGCTGCAGGGTGCTGGAAACGGAGCGCGGCCGGGGCGAAGGATCCCGATCTGAACGCTGCTGCCGAATGCCAGGCTGAGCGAGTGTAAGCGAGCAGAAGGAACTCTTTACGAGGGTCTTAAAGGATCTGGTGGGCCCGGAGGGATTTGAACCCCCAACCAAGGGATTATGAGTCCCCTGCTCTAACCATTGAGCTACAGGCCCATCTCATTAACAAATGCTCTAAATCCGGCAGGCGACATAGTACAGATGATGGCGCGATCCGACCGCCTCTGAAGGCTGGCGCCGGTTTGGGCGCCGGTTCCGCTTAAGCTATCGCTTCAGGGAACCCTGATTCATCCTGTATTTTCGCACCAAGTCGATTCAGAACAAATCCGGTATGCTCGTGAACGCGATCCGCGTTGGAGCTGCCGCCCGCGCCAGCAGCATGCTGGCCGGAAACAGAGTCGACGTCCCGTACTTCCTGTTCAGAACATCCATCGTGCTCGTCAGGCGCGTACGCTTCGTTTCTGTCTCCAAACTCGAAAACAAACTCAGCGTGTGCAGATGGTCCGGCACCAGATTCCCCAGCCAAATTCCTATGTAGAACGGACTCCGGTGCTTCTCATCTCGTGGGCGGCGCGCCCACAGTTTTACCAGCGCCTCTACCAGCGTCTGGTTGTCCTGGCATTCCACGACTGAAAATCCCTCTGACCACACCGTCTGCCGGATGCCCGAGGTGTGTTGTCCCTGCTCCTCGCCCTTCGGTGCTACGTACTTAATCGTCAGCGTGACGTGAGTTGCCCACAGATGTGCACTGCGCAACCGCATCGCCGCCTTATGCAGCAGCTTGTGCGCCACCGCATAGCATCCGTCCTGCGTGCGCAGCTCCGGGGGCAGCACGTGGCTTTGGCTGATCGATTTCTGATGCTCCAGATCCGCGTCGTTGAAATCCTCGCCCCGTAGCCAGTGCCACAGCTTCTCGCCCACCACACCGCCCCACGCGTGATTCATCTGCTCGTGGTCGAGTTCCAGCAGCTGAGCCATCGTCCGGATGCCGTTCTGGTTGAGCCGCTTCTCCATTCGCGCACCCACTCCAGGCAGATCGCGCAGCGTCAGTCCGCTCAGGGCGCCCGGCAGCATGTCCGCCGTCAGCGCCACCAGCCCATCCGGTTTATCCATGTCCGACGCAATCTTCGCCAGGTACCGGTTCGGCGCCAGTCCAATGGAGCACCGCAGCGTCGACCCCACATTTTCGCGGATCGATGCCTTTATCCGGCGTGCCAGATCCATTGCTGCGAACAGCGGCTGCTCGCGCCCCATCAGGCTCGCAGCCATTTCATCAATTGACATCACCGCCGCCACCGGAACACATCGCTCCACCGCTTCTACGATCCGGTTGTGATACTCGACGTACAGCTCGTGGCGCGCTTCCACGAGCTCGAGCCCGGGGCACATCCGCTTCGCTTCGCCGATCTGGGTCCCCGTCCGCACTCCGAAAGCCTTCGCCTCGTAGCTGGCCGCGATAGCGGACGTCGTATCCGCCATCACCGGCACTACTGCAACCGGCCGCCCCCGCAGCTCCGGCCTCAGCTCCTGCTCCACTGACGCGAAATACGAATTCAGATCGAGGAACAGCCAGCGCAGCCGCGGCTCCTTCGGGAGCTCGATTTGTTCCGCCGTCGCCACGCCTATATTTTCGCTTTTGTTTCACCACGCCGGCAACTGGCCTCCGGCTGGGATCCTGGTGGCGGATCCAGGAATCACGCTGGCAAAGCCTCGGGCCGCCACCGATCAGGAGTGGCACCCGAGCGGGCTGCATCCGGACAAACGGCGAATTTTCGGTCAAGGTCGCGACACTCTTCCTTCACGCGATCGAGACTCGGTGCGGATCGTCCTTGCTTTAGTGACTGCCAAGTTGCGCGGCAACCTCGGGCAACACGGATGTTCCCTCGATCCTTACTGCATCAAGGGCTCTCGGATCGAGGCCGAGTGCCTTCAGGATCGTCGGCGCCACCTGCATCGTCGTGGTCGCCGATGACACCGTCTGCGCCCTGAAACGAGGATTCTCCACCAGCATCATCACGTTGGTATCGTCGTGCGCAAACCCGCCGTGATCGGCAATCATGGTGGTGCTGCCGGAGTAAGTGACGCCGATATTTGGTGTCACGATAATGTCCGGCGTCCGCGGATCCAGTCCTGGCCCAAGACCACCCTTGTTGTAGTTGAGCCACAGTGCCGGACCATAGTAAATCTGACCCAATCCCAGCGCAGTTGCGTTCGTTTCGAGCAACTGCACCGCCGCGCTCAGGCTCGCGCCGGGGGCCAGCCACAGTACCGAAACATCGTCTTCCGTCGCCCCAATGCCCGTCGAGTTCAGTGGCGACTCCGAATACGGGATGGCTGTGCCGAGCAACGTGGCCGGCGTATTGGCGCCGTCTGCCACATAGAGGCTCGTATCGATCGGAGAAGCTCCGTGTTTGGCTGTAACGATGAGCAGCGTGTCATCGTAAATGCCCGCGTCTTTCAGCGCGCCAACAATCTGGCCGATCGAGGCGTCAACAAACTGAATCTCCTGCAGCAGCTCGGCGCTGGGCACACCCGCCGCGTTCTGATAGCCGCCCGTCGCCACGCCCGGCTCCGACACGCTCTCGCCGATGTATACCGCCTGGAAGTTCATTCCGAACACTGCCGGAATCCTGGCCGGCGCACCGTTATGCGTCTTGCCCGCAATCTCGTTCAACAGCGCCTGCACCTTCAGCGCGTCGTAGCACTGGATATTCTCGAAACTGCTCGTCCAGGACGACACACCAGCCGTGTCGCGAATCGCTGCGCAGGAAGCACCTTCTGCGGTTGTTACACCAGGCAGCCCCACCACCGCCGAGTCGACCTCGGGCGAATAGTAGTCGTCGAGGCCTGTCCCGCCCGGACCAGCCGTAAACGAATACGAAGCGTGCTTATCGATCCACGCCGTGTACCGGCCCGCATTGTGCGCGACGCTGAAGATCGTGTTCGTGCGGACAAAGTTCCACGGGTAAACCGGCGCACAGCCCGCGGCCGGATCGCGTGACAGCTTTCCGGGATCGATGGACGCGATGCCGCCTTCCGTGATCGGTGCTCCTGGCGCGCCGCCGTTCAGCATCGTGTCGTCGTACTCGATTCCCTGGTCGTTATCGGTCGTCGTTCCCGTTGGAGCAGCGTAGGGCGTGCACGTCCCCGCGGCAAGACCGGTGCCTGTCGTTTTCGCCGGCGGATCGAGCGAGCGATCGTAGGCCACGTCGTAATACAAACCAGTCGATCGCGGCGAGCCACCGGTCACCAGTGCTGCCAGCCCCGGGAACGAGTCCGAAGGTTTCGATGACGTCACGCCGACGTAGTTGATTCCCGTCTGGCCCAGCGCGGCGAGATTCGGGCAATACGGATTGCCATCGCTCACGCCCGCAATGCCATGAGCGCAGTTATAGAAATCCACGGCGTGCATGCCGTCGATACTCAACAGCACCACATGCCTGATCCTTCCTGAATCGTCCTGGCCGCCACGGGCCGCCATCGCCTGCCCGCAGAACACGGCCATCACCGCCGTCGTCGCCACCAGCCACTTGCCTGTTTTCATTCCCAACCTCCAGAGTGTGTACCCGGCGAAAGAATGCGGGTGCGCACCGTGGCGCACCCGCGTTTGCTGATCCGAAATTCCGTCTACCACTGGAACTGGTTGAGCGGGACTTGGGGCAGGACCGGCGTGCCTTCGATCTGCACCGCCTGCAGGCTCTCCGGATTGAGTCCCAGCGCCTGCAGAATGGTCGGCGCCACCTGGTTCGTTCCGACGCCGGCGGAAACAACGGCGCGATAAAACGCCGGATTCTCCACCAGCAGCATTACGTTGGTATCGTCGTGCGCGAACCCGCCGTGTTCGGCGAGTTTCGATGCGCTGCCCGTATAAGTCACACCCACATTCGGAGTAACAATAATGTCTGGCGTGCGCGGATCGAGCCCCGGTCCCAGTCCAGGCTTGTTGTAGTTCAGCGCGAGCGACGGCCCGTAGTAGATCTGCCCCAGCATCACTTTGCTGGCATTCGATTCGATCATGTCTACTGCCGTCTGCGTATTGGCACCCGAAGCGAGCCACAGCAGCGAAACGTCGTCTTCTGTGGAGCCGATCCCTGTGGGATTGGTTGGTGACTCGGAAAAGGGCAGCATGCTCGCGATCAGCGTCGCCGGCGATTCACCATTGCTGGTCTTGCCCGGGACCGCCTGGTATCGATTGGGATCGATCGGCGACTGCCCGTGCTTCGCGGTGATAATGAACAGCGTCGAATCGTAGAGCCCCCGATCCTTCAGCTCCGAGATCATTTCCCCGATCGAATCGTCGGCGAACTGGATTTCACTCAGCAGCGGAGCTGTCGGCGTCCCCTGCGCGTCTGTATAACCGCCGGTCTGCGTGCTGCTGCTTTCAATCAGCTTTTGGCCCACGCTCACCGCCTGGAAGTTCATCCCGAAGATCGTCGGAACCTTGCCGCTCCCGCCGTCGTGATTCTTCCCTTCAATTTCGTTCAGAATGGCGTTCACCTTCAGCGTGTCGTAGCACTGGATGTTCTGGAAACTGTTCGTCCACGCCGTCAAATCGGCTGTCGGGTCGGGAACTGTGGAGCAACTGATGCCGGTCGGCGTCGTGACGCCCGGCAGCGCGATCACATTCGAGTTAATCTCCGGCCCGTAAAAATCGTCCAGTATGCTGCTGGCGCCCGGACCCGACACTGCGGAATACGCCGGATGTTTGTCCGACCACGCCGTATACCCACCCGCTGCATGAATCACGCCGAAGATGGTGTTCACGCGCACGAAGTTCCACGGCCAAACCGGCGCGCATCCCGCCGCGGGATTGCGAATCAGGCGCTGCGAATCGATGGAGGCAATCCCGCCATCGGTCAGCCCGGCTCCGGGCGCGCCGCCGTTCAGCTTCGTCTGATCGATGTCGATGCCTTCTTCATATTCCGTGGTCGTTCCAGTGGCGACGTTCGGCGTGCAGGTGCCGCCGGCCAGTCCATTGCCCGTCGTCACGGCGGGGGGGGCCAGCGATCTGTCGTAAGACACGTCGTAGTAGATACCCATCGTGCGCGGGGTCGCGCCGGTCACGATCGCCATCAGGCCGGGGAACGAGTCCGAAGGCTTCGAGGTGCTGGCGTTTACGAAATTAATGCCGGTCGTGCCCAGAGAAGCGATATTCGGGCAGTAAGGAGCGCCGTTGTTGACGCCTGCAATGCCTCGCGAGCAGTTCAGGTAATCCACGGCATGCATGCCGTCGATGCTGATCAGCAGAACGTGGCGAATCTGGCTATGGTTCCAGTCGTCACGGTTCTGCGCATGCGCCGCCGGTAGAAGTGCGACGCACAATCCCAGAAGAAAAGCTGTGGGGTTCTTCACTGGTCCTCCTCTTCGTACCTCGGTGTACCGGACAAAGATGGAGGTCTGCAACCGCGATCCGATCAAATTCCCGTGAATCGCAAAGGGTTCTTGAGGATCGATGAAAATTCTGTAAAAGCGGAGATGGTGTGGACGAGAGTCAATTCGGTTTCGAAAATGTCTGCTTAACCCACTCTGGTCAACCCGCTCACCTGAGCTTCATAGCCGGTATCGCTGCCCTGGACGCTGCTCTGCGGTGGTAATACCGCACGCAGGCCCCAGGAGAAGGAGCTTCCGGCACCTGGTATGCTTTTGACATCGATTTTGGCCTGATGCCGCGCGGCAATCCAGGCCGCCAGAGACAGTCCCAGGCCAGATCCAGACGCTCTGGTTTCGCGCACGTTGCTGGCGCGAAAAAAGCGGTCGAAAATGCGGGCTTGTTCGTCATCGGGAATGCCGACGCCAGTGTCGCTGACCTCGAAGCGGGCCTCGGAGCCGTCCCTCACCAGCCTGAGGCGGACGGATCCGCCGGCCGGCGTGTACTTGCCGGCGTTTTCGAGGACGACGTTGAGCAGACGGGGCAGATAGAGCCCGTCGGCCATGACCATGGTGGGGCCGGCGGGCAGGTCCGCGGCAAAGCGAATGCCGGCTTCGCGGAAAACCTGGCGCCACTTGCGGCAGGCCTGGGCGCACAGGAGCTGCGCATCGATGTGCTCCAGACGCGCGTGTTCGGTACCGGCATCGACCCGCGCCAGGAAGAGAAGGCTGTCGAGCAGAGACGACATCTGCTGCGCTTCCGCTCCAATGGCGAGGAGGGCGAGACGGTATTCATGCGGGGAGCGGTCGAAGCGGAGAGCGAGATCGGTCTCGGTGCGGATGAAGGCAACCGGCGTGCGCAGCTCATGCGAGGCGTGGGCGGTGAAGTCGCGGACGGTGCGAACGCCAAACTCGATGCGCTCGAGCATGTCGTTGAGTGTGGAGGACAGGTGGGCGAGCTCATCGTGCGTGTTCAGGCGCGGCAGCCGGCTCTGGAAATTGCCTTCGTGAATGCGTTGCGCTTCGCGGGCGATGGCAGCAACGGGATCGAGAGCGCGGCGGCTGATCAAGTGACCGGCCAAGCCCGCCATGAGCAGCACGATCGGGGCGATGAGCACCAGGCTGTTGCGGAAGCTGGCGAGGACCATATCGGTTTTGCCGAGCGCGGTGCCCGACTCAACCACCCAAACGCGACCGTCCGCGGTGAAGGAGCGGCAGAGCGCGCGCACTTTCTTCGACCTTGCGCTGAACTCGGTGAATCTGCCGTGCGGCGAAAGCGAGGCGGCGGCCGGCAGCTTGTGCGAGTCAATTGTCATACGCCAGGGGCGATAAATTGGGCGCCCCTCCGCGTCTTCGATCTGGAGCCACTTGCCCTCGTCCTTCAGCCCAAACTCGGCAGCGAGGGCGGTGCGGGCTTTGGTCTCGTCTGCGCCCAGGTGGTTGGCAACGATGAAGTCGTGCACATCGTCGATGTGCTCGTCCATTTCGTGATCGAGCTCAAAGTAGAGGCTACGCCGGGCCATGAACCAGGAAGCGCCGACAAGCAACGTGCCAGCACAGGCAAAGATAAGGAAGTAACTGATAGAGAGACGGATTCGGATCGGCAGATTCAATGGATTGTTCCCGGGAAGGCCCATTGTAGGCCGGAGATGACCCCGAATCTGTTAAGCGGATGTTACAGCAGGAACGTCGGGGATAAGGACGTAGCCGCGGCCGCGGAGCGTGTGAATCAGGGGCGCGGCGCCATCGCGGTTGAGTTTGCGCCGCAGTGCGGAGACATAGACCTCGAGGACGTTGCTGAATTTCTCCCAGTTGTAGTCGTAAAGGTGCTCGAGTAACTCGCTTTTGGAAATCACAGCGCGGGGACGGTATGCCATGTATTCGAGCAGCCGGTATTCCATGGCAGTGAGCGAAATGGGGCGACCACCGCGGATGACGGCCATTTGTTCGGGAAGAATCACCAGATCGCCGACCTGCAGGCGTCCGGCGGCTTGTCCGTGGGAACGACGGATAAGCGCACGGCAGCGGGCGACCATTTCGCTTATGTCGAAAGGCTTGGTGAGAAAGTCGTCGGCTCCGGCGTTCAACAGGGCGACGGTGGTTTCTTTATCGTCGCGCGAGGTGAGAATGAGGACCGGGACCGGGGATGCGGCGGCGCGGAGGCGGCGGAGCACTTCGAGACCATCGAGGCTGGGCAGCATGAGATCGAGCAGGATGAGGTCGTAAGGGTTGGCCTGAGCCATGAACAGGCCGTCCTGGCCGTCCGAGGAGATATCGACGGCGTAGGCCGAGGAATCGCGCAGGGCGCGAGCGATGTTTTTCGCCAGCCCGGCGTGATCCTCCACCACCAGGACGCGCACGTGTCCCCCCTGGCAACGGCTTTTTAATCTCGGGAAATACCGATCGGGCGCCGTCGTTGCTGGCATTGTAGCCCGTTGGCTCCGCCGGGCTGGCCCTGCAGGCACATCTGCATCGGCCAGAGTACGGAGCCGCGGGGTCCCGCCGATACATCGCGGCCGGAGCCCGGATTCACCAAATTGTCACTGCCCGTTCAGGTGGGCTTCAGCACGGTTCCCGCACTCTGGAAGCGAAATCTTCCCGTTGAACCCCTTTCGGAGGCGTCTATGCGCTGTTCTCGCTGGCCAATGGTCGTCGTACTGGCGTTGTTTGCCGCCTGCGCCTGCGGTATTTTGCGAGGTCAGACGCAAAGCGGGTCCATCACCGGCACCATCAAGGACGCGACGGGAGCCGTGATTGCGGGCGCGCAGATCGTTCTGCAGCCTGGCGGAACCACGGTGGCATCGAACGCGCAGGGCGACTTTCGGATTCAGAACATCAAGCCGGGGAACTACACAGTCACCGTCTCCGACGTGGGCTTTGAAAACTCCGTTTCCACGGTTACCGTGACGGCCGGGCAGGCAGCGTTGCTGAATGCAGCGATGTCTGTCGCCTCGGCCAACCAGGAGGTGGTGGTGAAGGGGACTCTGCAGGGCGACGTGGCGGCCATCAACGAGCAGCGCACTTCGGAGAACATCCTCAACGTCATGACCGCACCGGAAATCGCGAACCTTCCCAACCAGAGCATCGCCACCGTTCTGGGCCGCATGCCTGGGGTGACCGTGCAAATCAACGAGGGAGAACCGCAGTATGTGCAGATTCGCGGCACCGAGCCGCGCCTGAGCAACACCACCATGGACGGTGTTATCGTTCCCGCGCCGGATCCTCAGGTGCGCCAGGTGGATCTCTGGGTAATTCCCGCGGACCTGGTGGGAGCGGTCGAAATCAACAAAACGCTTTCTGCGAATGAGGACGGTGATGCTATCGGCGGCTCGGTGAACATGCAGATGAGACAGGCCACCAGCAACCACCCCACGCTCGATCTGGAAAGCCTGGGCGGCTGGAACCCCATCGACACCGGCCAGCCCTGGATTCGCGACGACGCCACGGTCGGGAAGCGTTTCGGCGCCAAACAGCGTTTCGGGGTGATGTTCAGCTACAGCTACGACCTGAACGATCTGGGCACCGACGACGTAGAGCCGGTTCCGGACCTCGCCCTCGACGGAACGACGACGGCATACGACTCGATCTCCATTCGCCAGTATTTCTATAACCACACTCGCTACGGTTTTGGCGGCAGCGCCGACTACAAGCTAAACGAAGGATCGGACTTCTTTGCCCATGGCCTGTTCTCGAACTTCAGGGATTACGGGCAGAAATACGAGTACGACATCAATTCCGGCGTGTCGACGCTGGGCAACAACCCTGCCTCACCCGGCATTTCGTTTTCCAACAGCCTTCGCCGGCCGAATTACCAGATCTCCCTGCTGACCCTGGGCGGCCACCAGATCTTTAACCGATCATGGGCGAAGTACGTGGTCTCGGTTGGTCACTCGCAGGAAGTAGGCGCGGCCGGCAACCCGGGCGCGGACTTCGACCCGGTAACCGATGCCAACGGAAATCCGGTGATCGGGAACGACTGCGTTTACAATCCGGCGGCTAATCCCAGCATCTATCGCCCGCAGTTTTCCTGCGCGCCAGATCCGATCAATGATCCCAGCCAGTACGCTTTGCACGACGTCAACCTCACCTCGGGGGATTCCACGCAGCTGAACCTCACGGCCGCCGGGGCCTACGGCCTTAACTATCATCTGGGGTCCCATGCCTCGACGTTCGAATTCGGCGCGCAGGTCCGTAACGTGCACAAAGGGCAGTATGCGTTTTCGCCCACCTACGACAATTTCTCGGGCACCGCCACGCCGCCGCTCATGTCGATGTTCAGCAGCAACTTTACCGACCCTTCCTATTACGGCGGTAGCTACCACATAGGTCCGATTACCCACTTCGAGTCGATCTCGAAATGGCTGGCCAATAATCCCAATGCCCTTCCCCTGGACGAGGGAGCCACCCACCTGAACTCCGATGCTTCTAACTACACTCTGCAGGAGAGAATTACGGCCGGCTATGTCATGAACACGCTGGAGTTGGGCAGCAAGGCCAGCCTCCAGACGGGCCTGCGCATCGAGGCCACCAACGAATCCAATACCGGCTATCTGGTCGTCAACGACACCAATGGCAATTACGTTTCAACCAGTCCGGTGCATGCCACCGGTTCGTACATAAGTCCCCTGCCCAGCGTGCAGTTCCGCTACCGCCTCGATCAGGACTCGGATATCCGCGCCGTCTATGGGCGAGGAATATCCCGGCCCGATCCCTACGACCTGGTGCCCTACCAGACACTGGACGAGTCGAGCAATCCCAATAAGGAGGGTATCGGCAACCCGGCGCTGGTCGCCGAACATGCCAACGACTACGACCTCCTTTATGAAAGATTTCTGCCTTCGGTGGGTATGATCGAGGGAGGCTACTTTTACAAGCAACTGGGCGACCCGCTTTTCCAGACGCAGGTCTCGGCTCCCAACCCCTTCCCGAATCCGATCACGCCGACGGTGCTTGTCACGCAGTGGCAAAACGGCGGGCACGCCTATGTTCAGGGCATCGAACTGGCCTATCAGCAGCACCTTACGTTTCTGCCGGGAGTCCTGTCCGGCGCACGCATCGATGCGAACATGACCTGGACCACGTCGGCAAATTACGACTTGCAGGGGCGCACCGATACTCCGCCCCTGGTAGGTCAGGCGCCATGGTCTTATAACATCACTCCATCCTACGCAACGAAACGCGCGGTCGTCGAGCTGGGCATCTCTTACGACGGTCCTTATATCGCCGCCTACCAATGGCAAACCGGCAACGTCGGCACCATTACCGGACCGTTCGGCGATAACTATTACTACGAGCGCACCCAAGTGGATGCGCAGGCTACTTACTACCTGGGCAAAGGGTTCAGCTTCACTGCCTCTGAGGAAAACGCTAATAATGCAGTCCTCGGTTTCTATAATGGCAGCCCGCAATACATGGTTCAGCGCGAGTATTACAAGCCGATCTACTACGGCGGCTTGCGCTGGAATTTAAGCGGAGAGAAGTAGCACATCCCTTCCTGCAGAACCGGCGCAGCCTTTCGCTGCGCTGAGCGGTAATATTCGCCGATCACAACACTGGGGACCCGATGGTGCTGCGCATCACATGTCAGCTTGCCGCCTTTCTTGTCGCCGCGGGTGCATTCCTGCCGGGCTCCGGCCTCGCGGAGAAGAATCATAAAACGGCTTCCGGTGGCGGGCAGTTAGTGTTCGCGGTCTACCTCACTCGTCATGGGGTGCGCTCACCTACGGGCGAAGCGTCCAGATATGACTCCTACTCCGCGCTGCCCTGGCCGAAGTGGGAGGTGCCTCCCGGCTATTTGACGCCGCACGGTTACAAACTCATGACGCTCTTCGGCACGTATGACCGGGTGTGGCTGGCTCAGGAGGGTCTGCTGGCCCCCTCCGGTTGCGCGGACGCAGCGCATGTCACTATTCTGGCGGACTCAGACCAGCGGACCCGCGAAACGGGGAAGGCGCTGGGGGAAGGCATGTTCCCCGGCTGCGCGATCGAGGTTCAGGCGCAAGCCGAGGGAACGCACGATCCACTTTTCCACTCCATGGGGGCGGAAAAGGGGAATGGAACTCCCGGGCTGGAGACCGCGGCGGTAAGCGGACGCATCGGCGGCGATCCGAACAATTTGACCGCCGCGTACCACTCCCAACTGACTGAATTGGAACACGTGCTCAGCGGCTGCGGACACGCCCCGCCCAATGCGCACAAGCGGACTTCGCTCTTCGATATTCCTGCCACGCTGGCGGTGGGCACCGAGAAGCATCCCATGGAGATGCGCGGGCCGCTCAATACCGCATCGAGCCTGACCGAGAACCTGCTGCTGGAATACACCGATGGCATGCCGGCGGCGGATGTCGGTTGGGGATGCGTGAACGACTCCACGCTCCGCTCTCTTATGGAGCTGCATAGCGCGGCCGCGGACGTTACGGAACGAACCCCAGCCGTGGCGCGTGCGCTGGCCGCGACTTTGCTGAGGCATATCAGCCAGGCCATGGAGCAGCAGGTGACCGACCGAGCGGTGGCCGGTGCGCCGGGCAAGCCCGGAGATCGCCTGCTGATTCTGGTAGGGCATGACACCAACATCGCGACGGTGGCGGGAACACTGGATCTCGACTGGATTCTCGACGGGCGTCGCGACGATACACCTCCGGGCGGAGCACTTATTTTTGAATTGTGGCACTCGCGATCCGGCGCTTATTCGGTCCGTGTGGAGTATACGGCGCAGAAGCTGGAGCAGATGCGCAACGCCACAGTGCTAACCCTTGCGAATCCGCCGGATCGCGTGCCTGTCTTTGTGCCCGGCTGTGAGAATCCGGATCTTTCGTGCGCCTGGCCGACTTTCAAAACAATCCTGGATCGTGCGACAGAGGCGGAACAATAGAGTGTGCAGCTCCACTGGTCGCCGCCACACAGCCGCCTGGCCACCACGCCCGCATCAAACCGCTCCGCGCAGTTCCGCGAAGCGGCTTTTCCCCATTGCCGCCGCCATCCGCATTGCAGCGATCATGTTTCTGGGGCTGGCCTGATTCCTGCCCGCGATATCAAAGGCAGTGCCGTGGTCGACAGAGGTGCGAATGATGGGAATGCCGATGGATATGTTGACGGTATCGTCGAAATCGAGCAGCTTCATGGGAATGTGACCCTGGTCGTGATACATGGCCACAACCAGGTCGTATTTGCCCCGTGACGCCTGCAGGAAGACGGTATCCGGTGGGGCGGGACCGTCGCACAAAACTCCCTGGCGGCCAGCTTCTTCGATTGCGGGCAGGATGATTTCGGCATCTTCGCTTCCGAAGAGTCCGTGCTCGCCGGCGTGTGGATTAAGTCCGCAAACCACGATACGCGGATCGGAGTGGCCCAACAGACGCATATTGTGGTCGCCCAGAAGGATGGTGGTAAGGACGCGTTCACGCTCGAGATTGCAGGCCTGCCGCAGGGAGATATGCGTAGATACGTGGACCACGGAAAGTCGGGGGCCAGCAAGCAGCATCCGCGACTCGTTCACTCCGCAGAGCTGCGCGATGTATTCGGTGTGACCAGAAAACTGCATGCCGGTTTGAGCAACCGCCTCCTTATTTAGGGGAGCAGTCACCATGGCAGCGGCTTCGTTGGCAAGGCACATTTCTGTAGCAACACGGACGTACTTCACCGCGGCCGCGCCATATTCAGCGGAGATCCTGCCCGGAATTACCTCGGAATCACTACTCAGTCCCTGTGCGCTGAGAAGGCGTCCATCGAATACCGACGTCGAAATGCCGCATTGGTCCGCGGTCTCCGTCAGAATCCGGGCATCTCCAATGATCGTCCAATCGGCCAGGCCCGCGACGGCCTCATCGGCCAGGGCTTTCAGAATTACCTCGGGACCGATACCTGCCGGATCTCCCATGGTGATTGCAATTCGCATTGTCTGCGCTTTCATCTTGCTCCCATTGTGTTGTTGTTGAGGGAATGAATGCAGTCAGCCAGGCAGTCAACCCCGCCAAATCCGCCGGATTTCGTGGCCACTCGAACGCCATCGAGCAGGCCCCCTTCAATATGGCCCACCGGCACCCCGGCCACAATTTCATCTTCGAGCACGAGGCCCTGCGCTTCTGCTGTCTCGCAGACCAGAGCCGCGGTGTCACCTCCGGTCAGGAGTATGGCAGCCGGGGAACAGCTTTGGATTTCCTGCAGCTGTTCGTTCAGTTTGACAAGGTCTGTCGAACGGGTATCGAGAATAAGTATCAGATGGGTGGCGCCTCGCGCGGCGCGGTTGATCTGACCTGCCGAAGCAGCATCCGCTTTCAACACGTTGCTGCCGCAGGCTTGCTGAACCTGCCCAAGCTGGGCCAGAGTTACCTGATGGTTCGAGCCGACGCAGAGCACAACGGGACCCGCTTTCACAGCCGCAATGCAGTTGTTTGCTGTGTCACTTGTTGCACGGAGAAGCCTGGCTGCCTGGCTTGCAAACCCGGCGGCCCCGATCCATAGCGGCCGGCACCCCGCAGCGCTGAGCGCCGCGGCTGTAACAGCCAGATCCTCCTCATTGGTCGCATCGCAGAGCAGGAAGCGCGAATTCTCCGATGCCCGCTTCATCACACCTGCGAATTCCTGCGCATCAGTAACTCCTCGCGGCGAAATCGTCGCAAAGGTGACGCCCTGGGCTTTGAGCACTTCCTTAATATCGAGCCTCCAGTTGCCGGCAATGTCGCGCACTGAAAGAATCCCGCCCTCCATGGTTCTCCCTTGCGACGGAACCGCAGGAACGATCACCCCAAAAGGTGCACCTGCCAGTTTCATGAGCGCATCGCATTCCGCTGCGATGTGACCACGAAAGGTTGAGTCAATCTTCTTGAAGACTAACCCGGCAGTTACCAGCGGCAAGCCCTCGGTCGCGATTCGCACCTGCTCGGCCGCAATGGGCGCCGTCAGCCTGCGGCTGTTAGTACTTACAACGATTACGTCCGACTCGTGCGCGCGCGCCCTGCCGATCGAGACGCGAGTACGGAGCCCATTCCGCGCGAACCATACTCCTGCGTCGCAGGCGCCGGTCAGGTCATCCGCCACCACAATACAGGCGGGATCGGCATGGCACACAGCGTCTGTAACAGCGGGCAAAACCACGTCTCGCTGCCCTCCACGTTAGAAAGTGAACCGCCCGGTGATCTGCATCATGCGAGCAGTCGCCGAGGTTAACTGGCCGAAACTCGAGGATGAGGGATCGGTCACCAGTCCCGAAAGGCTGGTGTGGTTGAGTGCATTAAAGGCATCAGCTTTCAACTCGAACTGAGCCGATTCCCTGATGTGAAACGTCTCGCCCAGTGTCGCATCCAGATTAACGATACCGGGTTTGAATAATGGCATCCCGTCGCAGGAGAGCACTGGACGAGTGTTTGGGATTTGGAGCGCGGTGACGGACCTGTGTCTGCCGACCAACATTTTCCCAGGCGAACCGGTGGCGAGGGGTTTAGCTATCCGTCAATTCTCCAATTGCCGGACGGCAAAATCCTGGTGGCGTACACCTGGCGTCGCAATGCGATCGAGGCAGCACCGTTTTCCGAAGCGTGGGTCAGGGAAGGAAGCACGACTGGCGAATTTAGATACTCCAGGCGGTGATTTTCAATCGAGGCGCACCCCACGATCGTGGGGGTTGGAAGCGGATGCGCGGATTGCTATGATCGCTTTCACGACATCCGCCACGCAACAGCGTTGAACGCTGCGCTGTTCGGCTAAACATCCCGGCCCCGACATCTAAAAGGAGCAACGTGAGCTCAGGCAATCCAATTCGGATTCTCTGCGTGGACGATCATCCGCTCATGCGCGCTGGTATTATCGCGACGCTGCAGGGTCAGCCGGATATCCAGCTGGTCGCCGAGGCCGCGGATGGCGCCACAGCGGTAGCGGCGTATCGCGAACATCGGCCGGACATTACGCTGATGGATCTGCAGATGGCCGGGATGAATGGTATCGAAGCGATCCAGAAGATCCGGAGCGAGTTTCCGAACGCGCGATTGATCGTGCTGACCACGTATGACGGCGACGTGCAGGTGAGGCGGGCGCTGAAGGCCGGCGCGCAGGGCTATTTGCTCAAAAGCATGCTGCGCCACGATCTGCTTCGCGCCATCCGCACCGTGCACGCGGGGCAGCGCTCGATCCCTGCCGAGGTCGCCGTGCAGTTATCGGGCTATATCGACGCCGACTCGCTTTCACCGCGAGAGATTGAAGTGCTGGGCACCATTTCCGAAGGCAATTCGAACAAGATCGTCGCAGACAAGCTCAACATCACCGAAGATACGGTCAAGGGACACGTGAGCAGCATCATGTCTAAACTGCATGCTAATGACAGAACCCATGCGGTTCTGATTGCGCTGCGGCGAGGGTTCCTGGATACCTGGCGTTCGCGCGAGCATCGATAAGTCGTCCAGAACAGAATCTCCCCATCGGTGAACGGCATCGGACGCTGCCCGGCGTGAACGCGCGTGTATGCGTTAGCGCGTACGAGATTAAATAGCTATCCATCATCACCACTAAAGTGGGCCTCCAGCGGACCTCCAACGTGTCTTTGGCGAGGTGCGAGCCCGGCTTACTATCGCGTCACGGTCAACACCGTGGGCTCAGAGCGACCGCGGCGTCATCCGACCAACACAGAGCAAGAACGGTTAATGGTTGGTGCTGCGCGCCAATTTTGCAGAGAGGTGACCTATGACAGCGAACGGAATTGATGTATTGATCGTGGAGGACGATCCAACAGTGCGCAGCGCATACACGGAACTGCTGTCGAGGTGGGGATTCATGACGCGCACAGCGCACAATGGCCTGGCGGCTCTGGTGCAGTTGCGCGCGGGGAAACCGGACATCCTGCTTTCCGACCTCGAAATGCCGGGGATGAACGGGTATGAGCTGCTCTCGATTGTGCGGCGGATTTACCCGGAGATCCGGACGGTGGCGATGAGCGGCGCCTACGCGGGTGAGAAGGTTCCGGATGGCGTTTGCGCGGATGCCTTTTATGCAAAGGCCGGCACGGGACTCCTGCGTCTCCATACGATTCTGAACAATGTGATTCGCCCGGCGGTTGTTCGCGCTCGGCCGAGAGGCGGGCTGAGTTCGGCGGCGCTTGATGGTTCACTGCGCTGACGGGGCGGCGGGCATGTCCGGAGAATTACCGGTCGGCTTATCGATAGGCAGCGGGGGCAGGAATTCTAACGGTGATCTCGGTGCCGATCTCGCTGCTGAGGATATCGAGGCGGGCGCTAATTTTTTCGGCGCGCTCGCGCATTCCTCGCAATCCGAAATGCCCGGGACGTCCTCCCTGATTAAGGATTGAGGGGTCGATGCCACGGCCATCGTCAACGAAACGGAATCGCAGCTCTTTTGGACCGTACGTCAGCTGGACGCGAATACTGTGCGCATCGGCATGATAGAAGGCGTTCAGAAGAGCCTCCCGGCCGATCCAGTAGCACTCGTCATAGACGAGCGGATGCAAATCGCGCGGAGTTCCATGAACATCGAGGTGGAATGAGGTTCGCGGTTTGTCGCGCGCCAGTTCTTCGCCGGCCGCAGTCAGCGCCTGGGCCAGCGCCTGGGGTGGCTCAATGGTGGCGCGGAGATCGGTGACCCGTTTTCTGCCTTCGATCATGACCTGATCCGCATCATTGAGGGCTTCGTCCATTACGGCGCGCGCCGGATGCCCGGGGGCGATCTGATTGGCGGCCGCCTGAAAACGCAGAACCAGCGCCTGGATGCCCTGCAGGAGCGTGTCGTGCAACTCACGCGCGATTCGCTCCCGCTCGGCCAGGCGTTCCTTCAGGCGAAGCTGCATGCGCGATGCCAGCTGCCGCAGGCGCAACATATAAAGGACCCACAGGACGAAAGCAGCGGCAAGAGCGCAGAGGGTTCTGAACCACCACGTCTGAAACCAGGCTGGAGGGACAATGAAGGCGATCGCCGCCCCCGTCTCATTCCACATCCCGTCGTTGTTGCAGGCGATGACATGGAATCGATATTTGCCCGGGCCAAGGTCGGTATAGAACGCGGATCGCCGGTCCCCCACCTCCTGCCAGGCTCGGTCGTAGCCTTCCAATTGGTAACGGAAGCGCACGCGCTCGGGAATGGAGAGACTCAGTGCTGCGTAGGTAATTTCTATGTCGGCAGGCAAGGGCGGCAGCATGGCCGCGGTGTCTGGTTGGTAGTCGCGATCATCGACGACGAGAGATTGAATGGAGACCGGGGGCGGGACCAGGTTGCGATAAATATGCGCCGGATCGACCCAGGCAGTGCCACTGGTTCCGCTGATCCAGATGCGGCCATCGGCGGCCATCACAGCAGACGGAAGGGGCCGGATGGGCGAGCCGCTGCCCGGAACGCCATCGCGGAAGTTGAAGGCCTGGCCACGCAGAGAATGATGAAAATCGCGCAGCCACTTTTCGATTTCTACCTTCGGAACATGGACGAGGCTGTTGGCCTGATTGATCCAGAGATCCCCATCCGGGGTTTCGACGATTCCGGAGACGCCTCTGAAGGCCCCGTCCAGTTCGGTGGTGAGTTTATGAAAGCCAATTCCGTCGAAGCCCTCCAGCCCGCGCTCTCCTCCAACCCAGATGTGGTTCGCAGTGCCACCGAAGGCGGTGACGGTGCCAATGTCCAGTCCATCGGCGGAAGAATAAGTGTGAACCGTGCTTCCATCGAGCACCGCGACCTCGTTGACCGTGTAACCAAACCAGACGCGGCCACGACTGTCAGTCAGCATGCTGACCGCGGTTCTTCCTGGCAAATTGGGGAAGTTGCCCCACTGCGCCCAACCTCCATGGTCATAACGGAAGACTCCATTTTCAGAGACTGAGACCCAGAGCCCACCGGAACCGTCGCGCGTGATCGACTGAACGCCCCATTTCAGCCGAGGATTGATCTGCGGAGGCAACGGAATCTGATCGAAGCGGCCGTGTACGTAGTGGAGCAGACTCGAATATTCGCCGAACCAGAGGGTGCCGTCGGTATCGCGATACGCGCAGGAGATGTTGCGTGTGCCGGCCAACATAGATAACGAGCCGTTCAGCAGGCGCATGAGAGGCTGGTTGAGATTGCCGGCCCAGATACTTCCGTCCTCACCTGAAACCAGCGCCAGGTCCTGTCCTTCGCTTCCATACGGGAATGGTCCAGGGACGACGTTGCCCGGACGGAAGCGATCGAGGCCGCCTCTGGTTGCGATCCATATATCGCCCTCGCGATCTTCAAAAGCATCGGTGATGCGGTTGTCGCTCAGAAACTGCGACTGGCTGTAACGATCGATCGCGCTGTCGCTGGGCGTGACCGTTTTCCTATTCAGCGAATCCGGATTCGAGATTCGCGCAATCCCGTCCTCGCGAGTGAGGACCCACAGGCTGTTATCGCGATCGACCAGCAACCGGTTGGCGGGTAACTCGATGAGACGGTCCGGCGGCTGATGGCTCTGAGCGATAGCAACGTTGTGAAATCCGAAAATGCTGTTGCCCTCCGCCATCCACAGCATTGCTCCACGCGTCTCAGCAAGTCGCGCGGGATGCGTGGAATATTGATGGAATCGCTTCTCATGTTGCGAAAGATAAAAAAGCCCGTTCAGATTGGAGACCCAGAACCTGCCCGCATGATCGAGGAAGAAGCAGCCGATGCTCACCTCTGGCAGGCCCCACTCCGGGCCAATGCTGTGCCACCTGGAGCCATCGAATCGCCTGGCGCCAAGCGTCGTTCCGGTCCACACGGCTCCGTCGCTGTCTCTTCCGAAAGCGTAAATGGGCGCCAGGGGCAGGCCTTCGTTCGTTCCGTAGGTGACGATGCGGCCGTGGCTGAGAAATGCCGCACCGTGAGGAACAAAGCCGATCCACAAGCCACCGTCGGGAGTGGCGAGCAGGGCGGTAATTGTGCTCGACGGCAGATCCTGGTTGAGGGGGCGATAGTGTTCGAAGCGAATGCCGTCAAAGCGCACCAGCCCGGTTTGCGTAGCCAGCCACAGGTAGCCATCGGTGGTTTGAGCAATTTGCGTAATTCCGCTGGGCGCGCCTTCTCCGATGATCCAGGAAGTGTGAAAGAACTGATCGATGCTGCGATCCGGATCGAGGCCCGATGCGCGCATTGCTGTGAACAGAAGCAACAGGAAGACAAGGCAACGGCAGGCCGCCAGCCGAAACGCGCTCAACCCGGGCGCCGATTTCACCTGCTCAGAGGAACCTGTCAAAATTGCAGCCCCATGCCGGCGCGCCCGACTCGCGGCGAAACGGCCCCGGTTACGCGGTGACAAGTGGGCAGACGCTCTCCTCTGCGTTGACAGCATAGCGTTGCGTCTCGATGGCAATCAATGGGGGCGCTTCCTGTAGTCATCGCAAAGATTAAGTCCCGGGCAACGGACATCTACGAAATTAACAAAGACAGATATCGCTGAGACCCCACGAAAGTGGGGACTTGCAGGTACTCCAATCTGCGATGTGCGCCGGGAAGAACGATGCGATTCTTCAGGAGCATTGATCGGCCTGGGAGCGCAGAGATGCTCTCGCCGGCGATCGGTGAATAAAAACGAGGGGGAAAAGAAATCATGAACACACTCAATTTGATATCGCGCTGGTTGGTTCTGGGAGCCATCGGCACCCTGACAGTGCTGAGTGCTGCGCCTCAGGCATCCGCGCAGGATACCAGCACCACCAGCATTCAGCACGGAACACCCACGATTGAAACTTCGGTCCGGAACGCGGAAGTCGCCTATGTCTCGGGCAACGATCTGGTTCTGAAACTGGAGAACGGCAAGGTGGAGCATCTGGTGGTTCCGGACAGCGATGTATTCACCATCGACGGCAGGAACGTGAGCGTCCACGCTCTGAAGCCAGGGACCAAACTGACGCAGACCATCACCACCACCACGACGCCGCGGTATGTGAACACGGTCAGAACGATCAAAGGCAAGGTGTGGCATGTGAATGCGCCGGCATCGGTGATCGTATCCCTGCCCGACAACACTAACCAGATCTTCCGGGTTCCCGGCGATGCGAAGTTCACAGTCAACGGGCAGCCAAAAACGGTTCACGACCTGCGGAAGGGAATGAGCTTTGAGGCGACCATCGTCACCGATGACACGCACACCGTGGTCGCTCAGGACAAGACCGTCGTTGGACAGGCTCCGGCGCCGCCTCTGCCGCGGCTGGTGGGGGTGCTGCTGTTCCCCGCCACGCGGACACTGCAGCCCGCTCCAACCCCTGTAAGCTCGGTCACCGCCGAGCACGCCTGGGCTGAGGCACGCCTGCCACAGACGGGCAGTTCGCTGCCGCTCATCGCGATTTTGGGATTGCTGGCAACGGCAGTTTCAACTGGATTGCTTCTCCGCAGGAAGGCGACCAACTCGTGAGGGCGCAGGGAGTGCGTCGTTCGCGAAGCGACGCATTCCCGGGCGGGTTCACACGAGCCCTCGAACAATTCGTAGTAACAAAAGATCAGACAGGAGATACGGCAATGAAATTCGGAAAGAAATTATGGACGTACAGTGCGTCATTAGTAATTGGCATGCTTCTTACAATCCCGTCGGCCCTGGCCAAAGGGGGCCCGGCGGATGATTCGGTAGCTGTAACAACAACCGTGACCGCGAGCGTTGCGAATGGCAAGCGCATGCCCGCTATCAACGCCGACGATGTCGTGGTGAAGCGCGGCAAGGAGAAACTGCGCGTGACGGAGTGGGTGCCGGCTCAGGGACAGCGTGCCGGACTGGACCTGTTCATTCTGATCGACGATGCTTCCGATCCGAGGCTCGGCGGACAGCTTGGAGATCTGAAGGCATTCATCAACCGGCAACCGGCCTCGACGGCGATCGGCATCGGGTACATGCGGAACACCGGGGTGCAGATTGTGCAGCCCTTTACGCGCGATCACCCCCGTGCTTCCGATGCGCTGCGGATGCCCCTTGGAAACGCCGGCGCCTTCAGCAGCCCATACCTCTCGGTGGTCGACCTGATGAACCGCTGGCCGGCGAGTCAGAACCGTCGTGAGGTCGTCATGATCACCGACGGCATCGACCGCGCCTATCGTCACTGGCACTGGCGCCGGGGCCTGCACACCAATCCCGATGCAGATAAAGCCAGCGTCGTCGCTCAGAAGTCGGGCACCGTCGTCCACACCCTTTATGCACCGGGCGTGGGTCCGTGGCGGCGTAACTACTGGGAAGCGTCGAGCGGGCAAATGGATATGTCGCGGCTGTCGGCTAAGACCGGTGGTAAGTCATTCTATCTCGGTCTGCAGAGTCCGGTCAGTTTTGCGCCGTATCTCAACGACCTGGATAGGGTGCTGGACAACCAGTATCTGCTGAGCTTCGCGGCCACCCCGAGTAAGAAACCCACGATGCAGCAGGTAAGCCTCAATACTGAAGTCGCCGGCGTGAGCCTTGCCGCTCCGGATGCCGTTTGGGTTCCGGGAGCGAGGCAGTAATGCCGGGTCCAATCCATTCCGCGCCGAAAAAGCGCGGAGCCGGTCTGCAGAAGAGCGGCTGGGGTGCGCGGGCATGGGTGGAGATTGCACTCATGACCCTGGGCCTCGCGCTCCTCGCCGCCTTCTGCGGAGCGCAAATTGACAGCTACCTGAGCTCGCGGGCCGCGCTAACGACTTTTTCCCGGCAGCGGTCCGCAGCGGTGTTCGATGGAGCCAAGGAAACAGCACAGCGACTGGGGGGCGCCTTTCCGGAGGTAAATCAGGCGGCCGGCGCCAAGGGTTCATTGGAGCATCGGAGGGAAAACCGGAGCCTCCAGCCGCTGGCCGTGCTTCGCATTCCGAAGATTCAGCTGGAGGTTCCGGTGCTCGATGGGACGGATGCTCACACTCTGAATCGCGGCGCGGGTTGGATAGAAGGAACAGCGAGACCTGGTGAGAGCGGAAACGTCGGGATCGGCGGGCATCGCGACAGCTTCTTTCGCGGTTTGAAGGACCTGAAGGTGAACGACTCCATCAGCCTTGAGACGCCGCACGGCACCGCAAGGTATGTCGTCGATCAGATCCGGATCGTGAAACCGGAAGATGTATCGGTTCTCGATCCAACCCCTGAACCGGTGCTGACGCTGGTCACCTGTTATCCGTTCCGTTTCATCGGCAGCGCGCCGAAGCGGTATGTGGTGACAGCACGGCTTGTGAAGGGTAATCCGGACAGACCGGCATCGACTCTTTCTTAGTCGTCACTCGCCGACCACTTATCGCAAAGTCAATAAGCTACTTCAAACCTACCGGATCGAGTGAAATCTATGGAACCGAACCCACTCTTATTTCGCGACCTGACCTATATATTTTTGGCTGCCGTCATTGGAGGCTTGCTGGCCTGGCGCCTTCGTCTTCCCCTTATCCTTGGCTTCGTGCTGGGAGGGATAGCGATCAGCCCATTCACGCCCGGCCCGCGGCTTTCCGATCCGCATGCTTTCGAGGTCTTCGCCGATGTCGGCGTTGTCTTCCTGATGTTCTCCATCGGCTTTGAGTTCTCGCTGAAAGACCTTCTGCGTGTAAAGTGGGTCGCGCTCGTCGGGGCTCCGCTTGGCATTGCGGCCATCGTGGGTATTGCTGCCCTCATAGGAAAACTGGCCGGATGGAACGCAACCGAATCGCTGATCATCGGTGCCGGTGTCTCGGTGGCGAGCACCATGGCCATGGCGCGCCTGCTCACCGACTCCGGACGGCTCACGGAGATTCACGGGCGGGTGATGATCGGCATCACCCTGGTCGAAGATCTCGCGGTGATTTGCATGACTGTGCTGATCCCCGCGCTGAGCGGGACGGGTGAACACAGGTTAGGGCAGGCTCTGTGGACGCTGGGCAAGGCGCTCTTGCTGCTCGTTCCCCTGACTCTGCTGGCGATCAAGGTGATCCCGCGGGCTCTGCGCCGCGTGAAGCGCACCTGCAACCCAGAGCTCTTTCTGCTGGTGGCGATTGCCATCTGCCTGGGCACGGCGGAGCTGGCACAAGTCGCGGGATTCTCTGTGGCGCTCGGCGCCTTCCTGGCAGGACTCTCAATCAGCGGGTTGGACGATCTGCACGACACCCAGGCGCAGTTGATGCCGCTTCGAGATACATTTGTTGCGCTCTTCTTCGTCTCGCTGGGCGCGCTGATCGATCCACGCGTGATCTTGAGGAACCTGCCGCTGCTGGCAACCATGCTGGCCATAATCGTGGTGGTCAAGTTTGTCGTGTGGGGAAGTGTGGTGTGGGTTTTTCGCTACCCGATCCGCACCGCAATCGTCGTGGCAGCGGGATTGACGCAGATCGGCGAGCTTTCCTTCATTCTCGTGCAGACGGCCCGATCCGCCGGGTTGGTGGGGGAGAACGTCTTCAGCACCCTGATCGCCGCGTCTCTGCTTTCGATTCTGCTGAACGTGTTTCTGCTGCGGGCCGCCTTTCGCTGGGTCGACCCTGAGGACGCCGAAACGAAAGACCGGAAGCAGAAGACGAAAGCGGCCGCGGGGAGCAGCCCCGGTGAACTGGCGGCTCAATCATGATTGGCTCATCCGGCGGGCGAAGCAGGCTATTTCGTGTAGCAGGCGCCGCTGTACTTTTCCTGTTCCTGGCGGTGTGTATAGCAGCGTGTCAAACGCTCAATTCCGAAACGGCAAACGATCGGGAGCCTGCTCTGCTCTCGTTCGACGATCTGGTGGCATTGTCTTCTCAAGCGACGCCCGCCGACCCGCTGCAGGGACGATTGGATGCTCTGCTGAGCATGCCCTTTGTCCACAACGAAGCGCGGTTAGGCGAACCGGCGATACAACCTGCGACGCCGGTTTTGCGCGTGGGTCTGTGGAACATTGAACGCGGGTTGAACTTTGAGCTGATTCAGGCCGCGCTGACCGACACGGATCGCTTCGAGTCCCTCGCCGCGAATCAAAGTGGCTGGAGCCCATCACGCCGAGGGACGGTGGAGTCGCAGCTGGCGAGATTGCAGAACGCCGATGTGCTGGTTCTCGACGAAGTCGACTGGGGCATGAAGCGAACCCAGTATCGCAACGAGGCGCAGGAGCTGGCCGTAACTCTGAAGATGAATTACGTCTACGGTGTGGAATTCGTCGAGGTCGATCCGATTTTTTCTCTGGGCACGGAGACGGTGCAGTTGGCGGACCCCGCTGAAACCCAGGAATTGCAAGGAGACCTCGACGTAGACAAAACGCGCTACCGTGGACTTCACGGCACTGCGATCCTGAGCCGCTATCCGATCCTGAACGCCAGGATTATTCGCCTGCCACGCTGCTACGACTGGTACGGGCAGGAAGTGCGCGAGGCGGCGAAGCTGGAAAAAGGGAAACGCTGGGCGGTGCGCCGGCTTTTCGGCGAGAGAATCTCGCGCGAGATTCGCCGTGGCGGGCGCATGGCTTTGATTGCAAACCTGGCGGTCCCGTCATTGCGCAGTGGGAGGTTGACCGTCGTTGCTCCGCACCTTGAGAACCGCTGCGCTCCGGCTTGCCGGCGGCGACAGATGCAGGCGCTGCTCGAACAAATCGAGCCAATCAGGAATCCGTTGGTGCTGGCCGGCGACCTGAACACCACGAGCCAGGCGAATGTCCCGACTTCGGTACGCAACGAAATCATGACGCGCGTGACCGACTATCAGTTCTGGATTGGCCAGACGGTTTCCTGGTTTCACCCGATGGGTATCTATCAGCACGTGCTCACGCCGGTGCGCTATTTCAACGGCTACAACGATCCCACCGCGTTTCACGTTCCGATTCTCTGGAACAACAAGGAGAAGCCTCTGTTTGGCGCGGTGCAGAGGTTCCGTTTTGGCGACGGCCAGGGTTTTGATTTTGACGGCAACCCGGAGCGCACACTCAATCTGCGTGGCGGGAAGCTGGCGGACAGCAACGAGCGCGCGTGGAAGGGCTTTGTTCCAACGTATGCTTTTGCTCAGGACTATGGCGGATTCGTTGGCCGCTTCAAGCTGGACTGGATTTTCGTTAAGCGTGAGATCCACGATTCTGGTCCACACGGGCAGATCCTCGCCCCCATGCATCCGCAGACGATGCGGGAACTGAACCAGTCCGTACCGGGACGAATTTCAGACCATCCGCCGCTGACTGTGGATCTGTCATTGGCTGATGTAGCCATGACGGAATGAAGCCCGGCGCTGGCACTCAGCCTGGATCTGGTGCTACTCGTTCCGCAGCGCGCGCATGGGGTCGATGGAAGCGGCTCGCATTGCTGGCAGACTGGCGGCCGTTATCCCCGTGAGCGCAACCACCAGGCAGACTCCGGCGAGGACGAGAGGATTGCGCGAGCCGGCTCCATAGAGCATGGAGTGGAGCAGAGGCGCCCAGGCCAGGCTCGCCGCAAGACCGATCGCCATTCCCACGCCAACCAGCACGGTGGCTTGGCGGAGGACCATGGTCAGGACGGCAGTGCGCTGCGCGCCCAGGGCCAGCCGCACGCCGATTTCCCGCGTGCGACGCGCAACCGAGTAGGCCATGACGCCGGGCGCGCGGACGATCTGGCGCAGAGCGTAAGCAACATCGCGCCGCAGATTCTCGATCCAGAGCACGCCTTCCCGCACCCGCACCGTCTCCCTGATCTGCGTCACTCCGCCAAAATCCCGCATCGCCTTCCTCCGCGCTTCTTCCGCATTCATTCCACGCAGACGATTTTCCTCGGCGGCCATCTCGAGATGGGAGTCCAGTTCGTCGTCCAGTTCTGCGTCGAGTCTGCGACGGAGAAAGAGGGACGCGCAGCGGCTGAGGACAACCCTGATCCAGGCCATCGCTATTGCTCCTCTGCAACCGCCAGGAATCGCGCCATGGTCGCTGCCACGCGCTCCCAGCTCTCGGTTTCTTTCCCGATCTGCGCTTTGCCCGGTTTGGTAAGGGAGTAATAACGGGCTTTGCGGCCGTTTTCCGAGGTGCCCCATTCGGCGCGAATCCAGCCTCGCTGGCGAAGCCGCAGCAGTGCCGGGTAGATCGTCCCCTGGTTCAGCCGCAGGGCCTGCTCGCTGATCTGCTCAATCCGCCGCGCAATCCCGTAGCCATGTTGCGGCCCCATGGACTCCAGCGTCTTCAGCACCATCAGATCCAGAGTTCCCTGGAGAACATCCGATTTGTCTTCTGCCTTGTCCTGGCCCACGCGGCCTCCTGTTGGATCTCTACAGATATCCCGGACTCCACTTGAATGTCAACAGGAAATTGCGACCCTATCGAAAGATATGTAGCCTGGTTGCGGTCCCGGCCGTCTTTAGGCGTCAAAATTGTCAGTGCCTAAGTGGTCGTCGCTGACGCCATTTACCGCCAGACAAGGCACTAGCGGTGCCAACTTTATGAAAAACTAATCTCGGTTTCCTGTAGTCTGGTCTATGCCCATCGTGGGTCGTCGGGAGGTGTAGTTCTTTGGCGGAGGTTCGCATTCAGGAAGGCGAGCCGCTTGAAAATGCATTGCGCCGGTTTAAGCGGAAGGTGCAGCAGGAAGACATTATTAAGGAAGTGAAACGTCATTCCTTCTACCTGAAGCCTGGTGAAAAGCGCCGTGTAAAAGAAGCGCTGGCTCGCAAGCGGAATCGTAAGAAGGCTCGGAAAGAGCAGGACTAACTCAACCCAGCCGGTCTGTTCAGGTCCCCAGACTCCGACAGATCTGAGCCCTCGCCAGCTACCTTGCTGGCCAGGGTGGAGGACCAACCCTCAGGGGGCGCGGCATACGCGCCCGTTGAGCTGGCAGCCCGGTATCGCTCACCTGATTTGCTCCGTTCCTGCGGGATGGAGCTTTCGGCGCTTCGCCGATGCAGTTCCTGGCCGCTGATCATCCGCGGCTCGGCGGTTCTCGAGAGATGCCCATCACGGAACGTCGATTCTGAGCGGGCAGGACTTTTTCTCTCGGCTGCCACCAGGGCCCCTTATCCAATCGGAAGTATCACGCCGCGGGCAACCGGCGTGTCGCAGCAAGCCGGCATCGAAGGTGATGCCGGGCGATCCGGGCGTGCCGTCAGTTGGGCGCTGTTAGAACGGGTGCTTCGGGCAAGGCGAGGGAAGCGGGATGGATTTCGTCGACAAGGTTCTCAAGTGCGCGGACTGTGGGAGTGATTTCGTCTTTACAGCCGGCGAACAACTCTTCTTCTTCGACAAACAGTTCAAGAACGATCCGAAACGTTGCAAGCAATGCAAGGCCAAACGCGCTTCCGGCTCCGGCTCTGCCCGTCCGGAGACGCGCACCGTCTGTTCCGAGTGCGGAACGGAAACCACCGTCCCTTTCAAGCCGACCCAGGGACGTCCGGTGCTCTGCCGCAGCTGCTTCCAGCAGAAGCGGACCATGAGCCAGGCCAGCTAAGACCGAACCGCTCATCTGGTTCGGCTCTGCATCGTTCAGAAATGTTCAGAAGCGAATCGTGTGCCACGCCCACGATTGGGCTGTTCCCTTCTGCCTGTTGCCTGCCCTACCGCGCGTCGGCCAGCTTGCGCGGCTTTTTGACCGCCGCCTCTACCGCCGGTAAGGCGCTGACCTTGGCGGATTTCCGCTTCTTGTCCTCGTGAGCCACCAGCATGGCCTCAATCTGCCGCAGCAGATCCTGGGTGTTCATCGGCTTGACCAGAACTTTGTCGGTATCCGACGTCGTGACCCACTCCGTATCTTTGGGCGGATACGCCGTCAGCATAGCAACCGCCGGACGGTTGGCTGCCTTCTTTGCTGCCGCCGCCACTTCTTCGCCGGCCGTGTCACTCTCCATGCGCAGGTCCGTGATCACCATGTGATATTCGTTCGACTTCAGGCGCAGCTTGGCCTCACGCGCCGATGCCGCCGTCTCCACTTCGAACCCACTGATTTCGAGCACTGCCTTCAGAGTCAGCAAAATAGCAAGGTCGTCATCGACAAGAAGAATCCGTCGTTTCATATCAACTCCTGGGTCCCACCGCTGGATCGTACACGAAAAGAAGTAAAAGCCGCATCAGAGAACCCCTGGGTTGCGGCCGGCGCCGTCCCCTCATGGTCTGCGGTTGTTACACTGAGCAACGTGGCAGAATATCACGTTGAAAACTTCGGATGCCGCGCCAGCCGCGCCGATGGCGAGGCCATCGCCGCCACCTTGCGCCACAGCGGAATGCGGCCCGCCGAGACTCCTGCGGCAGCGCATGTTGTTATTGTAAACACCTGCAGTGTTACTGCAGAGGCCGACCGGCAGGCGCGTGCCTGGCTGCGCCGCGTTCACCGCCAGAACCCCGGTGCCCGGGTGGTCGTAACAGGCTGCTACGCTCAGCGAGCTCCGCAGGAATTGGCCGCGATGCCCGAAGTCGATGCCGTTATCGGGAACAGCCACAAGTCGCTGGTGGCCGAAGCAGCGCTCAGACTTGCTGCGCGCGAGGCTCCGGCTGCACCGGATTTCGTTCCCATCGGCAAAATTCTCCACGACGATGCGTTCGCGCATTCCGAACTGGCAGCGCTGCCATTCGCGTCCGACGCAGTGCAGACCCGCCCCAATCTCAAAGTTCAGGATGGATGTGGCAATCGCTGCTCGTTCTGCATTATCCCGACGACACGCGGACATTCGCGTTCCGTTTCTCTCGCGGCCTGCCTCGATAATGTGCAGCGCTTTGTCGATCAGGGCGGCCAGGAAAGCGCCCGCCGCGGTGGTATCGAGTTAGTCCTTTCGGGCATCAATCTCGGCCGCTGGGGACGCGACCTGGAGCCTGCGCAGCGATTCGAGGACCTCGTTGCGGCGATTCTGACCGAGACTGCGTTGCCTCGCCTCCGCCTCAGTTCCATCGAGCCCATGGACTGGTCGCAGAATTTGCTGGCTTTGTACGCGGAGTTCGGGACTGGCGATCATCCGCGCCTGGCGCGTCACGCCCATCTCCCGCTGCAGTCCGGATCGGATACCATCCTGCGCCGCATGTATCGCCGCTACCGCCCCTGGCATTACGCCGAGCGTCTGGCGGCGATTCGCGAACTGATGCCGGAGGCAGCCATTGGAGCCGACGTCATGATCGGATTTCCCGGCGAGACCGATGCGCTCTTCGAGGAAAGCTATCGGTTCATCGCGGAACAGCCGTTCACCTACCTGCATCTGTTTCCGTTTTCGGCGCGGCCGAGCACACCGGCGTGGGAATTCCACCGCCAACAACCAGTAGCCGACCAGGTTGTCCGCCGGCGCATGCAGGCACTGCGCAACCTCATGACAGAAAAATTCGAAGCGTTTCGTTCCGGCCTCATTGGGCGCACGCTTTCAGCAGTGACCATTGAAGCCGGACCCGAAGGCGCGACAGCGGCGGTGACGGACAACTTCCTGAAGCTGACGTTGAACGAAACCCTGCCCGCAAACCGTCTCGTCGCTGCGCGGATTGCCGCCCTTACTGCGGACGGACTCTGCGGCACAGTCCAATCCTGAACCGGGTCTGCCGTACCTGCGCCTAGGCCAGAAACTTCTTCAGCGGCTCCCAGTAGTGCGCGTACCACCCCGAACTCAGATGGTCGAACTCACCCGCGGGAAAGCCCGTGTGGTCCAGCACCACCAGCGTGGCGCTACCGCTCGGCTTAAATGCGAATTTCGCCACGGAGTACACGCCGGGATCCCAATGTGTGGGCCGCCACGCCTGCACAATGCGCTGGCCCGGAACCAGTTCAATGTTCCGTCCAACGATCAGCCCTCCGAACAGCGAAAACGCTCCCCCCTCGTGAGGGTCTATCGTCGCTGGCAGCCTGGTGAAGGCCGCAAACTGCTTCGCATCGAGCAACACGCCTTCGATCTGGGTGGCGGTTGCCGGCAGTTGTACTTCCTGGTGCAGCGCGGTTCGCCTGTCGACTGGCTTCGTGGGCGGGAGTTGCTGCATGCTCTGGCCTGCTGCTTGACGTAACACTACCGAGCTGGCGGCGAACCAGCCGAGCGCCAGCGCAAGCCTTTCCGCAAACTCGCGGCGGGTCGGCCCATGGGCGTTGGTGTGCATCGAAAGGCCTCCTAAAAACTCAGCGTCATAGAATCACGCGAGCAAAATATGTTCAAGGTCATATTTTGGTGGACGGCGGCCAGCGCAGTCCGCATACTGGCTCCCATCGCACGGAGGAAGAAAACCATGTCCTATCCCGAGGGTCATCGCAGCCAGGTCAGACGCAGGATCGTCTCGAGTGCGCGGCGGCTTTTCAACCGCCATGGATTCGACAATGTTTCGCTCGACCAGATCATGTCCGGCGCCGGCCTCACGCGCGGCGGCTTCTACAGCTACTTCTGCAGCAAGAGCGATCTTTACACCGAGGTGCTGGGCTGTTTCTTCACGGATCCGGAATGGAAAAACTGCTGGGAGGGAATCGAGGTTGATCTTGCTTCGCAAAAAGCCGGGCCGCAGGTGGTGCGTGCTTACCTCTCACGGCAGCACTTTGAAGATGTGGCAAACTCCTGCCCTATGGTCGCGCTTCCCGGCGACGTCACGCGGGGCAGCGAAGACGCGAAAAGGGCCTTTGAGACTGTGTTCCTGGCGATGGTCAGCGTGCTGGCGCGCAGCGTCGAGGGAAGGGGCAAGCGGCGGCAGGCCAAAGCGGAAGCCATCGCCGCGCTTTGCGTAGGTGGCATGGTCGTAGCTCGCGCGCTGGCGCACCGCGAGGTCGCGGACCAGTTGCGCGATGGATGCATGGCTGTCGCGCTGGAACTCGGGGGATGGGGCGCGAAGCGCGTCCGCCTGGACGGCTAGTCCCGCCTGGACAGCCTGCCGTGAGCTTGCCGAAGGGGCCAGCCCTACTGAATGGGAAGCTGCAAATCGGAGTCGGGCTGCTCAGCTGCGGGGCGAGCCGCGAACTCCCGCTCCAGCCGGTCGTTGACGCCAGCCTGCGCGAATTCTGAAGCGACGCGAATGCCATTCATGATGGCGCGATCGTTCGACGATCCGTGTCCGATGATGCAGACCCCACGCACGCCCAGGAGCGGTGCTCCGCCATACTCTGAAGGATCCAAACGGCGACGGAAAGCGTTGAACGCCCGTCGCGAGAGCAGCGCTCCTACCTGCGCAGTTACGGTCTGCTGCAGCGAGGCCTTGAGCATTTCCCGCACCAGGCGGCTCAGGCCTTCGGATGTCTTGAGCGCGACATTGCCGACGAACCCGTCACAAACAATCACATCGCAGTTGCCGTTGTAGATGTCCCGGCCTTCGACATTGCCGATGAAATTGACAGGAAGCTTGCGGACCAGCGTTGTGGCGTCGCGGGTGAGTTCGTTGCCTTTGCCTTCTTCTTCGCCCACCGACAGAATGCCGACGCGCGGCCGCGGAATGCGCAGCACGCTGCGCGCGTAAAGCTCGCCCATCACCGCAAACTGCTCGAGGTTCTGCGGCTTGCAGTCGACGTTGGCGCCCACGTCGAGCAAAATGCACGGCGAACCGGACAGCGTAGGCACCACGATGGCCAGCGCAGGGCGATCGACGCCCGGCAGCGCGCCCAGCGTCATCTTCGCGGTCGCCATGCCCGCGCCGGTATTGCCCGCAGTAAAGAATCCCGCGGCCCGCTTCTCCTTCACCATCTTCAGCCCGATGCGCATGGAGCTGTTGCGCTTGGTGCGCACTGCGTGCGCGGCCTTCTCGTCCATACCGATGAACTCCTCCGCATGCACGATAGAGATGGCCAGACGCGGGCTCACGAATGCCGCGTTCAGATGGCGGCGCAGCAGCGGCTCAGGCCCAACCAGATGAACGCGAACCGGCAGGTTACGACAGGCGAGAATCGCACCACGAATCTCAGGCTCAGGAGCTTTGTCCGAGCCCATGGCGTCGAGTGCGATGTCGGTCAGCATCGTGCCTTGGGCTACTTGGCTTCCTTCACTTCCACAACTTCGCGGTCCTTATAGTAGCCGCACTTCGGGCACACGCGGTGCGGCAGCTTGCGCTCGTGGCAATTGGGGCACTCGGAGAGAGATTTCGAGGTCAGCGCGTCGTGCGCACGGCGCTTAGAGGTGCGGGCCTTCGAGTGGCGCCGCTTTGGATTCGGCATTGCAGATTCCTTTCGCTCCCGGGAGAAATCTCCGGGCAAAAACTTCAGTGTTCGACCTTATTGGTCTCTTTTGACGGCGGGCTCAACCGGCTGCGCAGGTCTGAAAGCACGGTCCACCGCTCATCCACGGGTGCACCCTCGCAGGTGCAGGCCTCGTTGTTCAGATTGCGTCCGCAGCGCGGGCAAAGTCCCTTGCAGTCGGCACGGCAAAGTGTTCTAACCGGGAGGGTTAACAGCACCTGCTCGCGCAGAACGTCTTCCAGCACCAGACCGCCTTCCTGATAATAACCGATTTCAGTTTCAGGCGTGACCAGCTCGCGCTCCGATGGGCCCGCGTCGACACCCAGCGGTCGGAACAGCAAATCGAAGTCGCCCTTGAGGTTATGACTCACCGGATCGAGGCAGCGGGCGCACGGAGCTTCAAACGCGCCCGACCACTTCGCGCGCAAGCGAATATCCGGCACTATTTCCTTCGGTCCACGATGCTCGCGGAGCAGGTCGGCCTGACCTTCGACCGCGAGGTCAGAAGATTGGGTTGCTTCGTCTCCGTAATCGATGGCACCGGGAGGAAAACTGACGTCGAAACTTACCGGCTCGCGTTCGAGATCGAGCAGGGTGATCAGCATGGTGAATACCTGATTCAAGGGTACGAGGTGGCGAAACGAAAATCAATGACACTGCGGGTTCACACGGATTGCGGCAGCTCAAAAAACTTCCTGCGCATCGGGTCCGCCTCTCTACGGCCGATGTTCGAGGGCCAGCACCGCATACGCCGTCGCCGCATCGGTCATGAACAGCGCCGGATCGCTGGCCGGGTCGCGCTGCTTATTGAGCGAGGCAGCCGTCCAGGTGCCGTCGCTCTGCTGATGCCGCACAAGCCAGTCCAGACTGCCTGTCAGCAACGGGTTCTGTCGCGGTACGCGGATCGCTTCGAGCGCCAAAACAACAACGCCGGTCGCATAACCGTCGCTGGCGGTCGACTGCACGGTGTGGTCGACTCGCTCGCGAACGTCGAGAGACGCCGTGCGAAAACCACCGTCGATTTGCTGCTGGGTACGAAGAGCGGTGACCAGAGCCTCGCGCTCCGCCCTGCTTAGAAGTTTCGGCTCTTTCGCCGACGCCCACAGCACATAAAGCTGGTTCACCAGTGGCTGGCTCGCATAGTTGCGGCGAAGATAATCCCGCAGGCGGTCGAGATGCTCGCGGGTCTCCGCCTCTCGCGCGAATCCGCCGGGGAGGTTGACAGCTTCAACCATCAGTAGCGCCGCGCCCTGGTAGCCTGACTCCGTCGACTCCCACGGCCCGAGATGAAAGTCCTGCCACTTCCACGCACCGGCCAGCGGTCCGTCGGATTCCTGCAACTCCCACAGTTCCGCAAACGCCATGCGCGTCACGGGTCGCAGCTGCCCCTGGGCGCGATCATAGCTCGAGAGAATAATGGCGTTCAGCACCGCTTCCGTCGCACGCGACTCTGCCGCTTTGCCTTTTCCGTATTTTTCATCGGAGTAGAACGGCAACATCTCAGTCCAGTCATTGACGCGCTTTTCAACACTGGCCAGCATAACTGTTTCAGGGGGCGTCATTACGGCTTCGCCAAGATCTCTCTGCAACTCCGGCATCACCATGGCGTAAGGCACAACGGTGTGGCAGGAGATGCACAGGGTCCCGTGGTCTTTTTGAGCACGCGGCCAAGCCTGCCACCAGGTTTCACGCTCATCCAGGAAGCTCGCGGCAGCCCGTTTATTCCAGGCCCGCGCCGGTGCATCGACCGCCCCGGAAGCAGCCCCATGCACCGTCGTTGTTCGTGCGAGAAAGCAGCCCACAGCCGCGACGCTCAGGACGAGACAGACTCCACCAGTGCGAATCTCCATCCGAATCTTCATCCGGCTCCCGGGGCGAGGCAGGGATGGCCTATCGTACCGCAGGTCTGCGCGGGGCCGGAAGGAATCAATAAATCCTGAAGTTCACCTCGATGTTCACTTCCACGGCCACCGCGCGGCCCTTGTACAGGGCGGGTTTGAACTTGTACTGGCGCACGGCCTCAAGAGCCTTCTCGTCAAGCCCCATACCCAGCGGACGAACGATATGGATGCGCTGCGGATTGCCGGTGGGGTCGACGATGAGGCTCACCACGCACACGCCCTGATACTTCGCACGTCGCGCCTCATCGGAGAACTCCGGATCGGGCGCGAAGATCAGCACGGGGTTCGAAACTCCGCCACCCACGTGGTAGATGCCGCCTCCGTACCCGCCGCCTTCACCCGGCCCAACACCGTTGCCTCTGCCCGATCCGACGCCCCCACCCGAACCTGAACCGAACCCCGATCCTGAACCCGACCCCTGCGATGCGAAAGCTACCTGCGCTGACTGGGGAATGCCAAGGTCCGGCATGTTCGGATTGTCAGGCAGCTTGATGTCGGGCATCACGACCGTCGGCTCAACCGGAAGTTTCGGATGATCGAGCCGCAGGATCTGCGGTGGCGCGATCTGTTCTTTTGCGAACTTCGGCAGCTTGCCTTTGGAGGCCTCGAGCAACTCGTGGTTGCCGCCTCCGCCTCCGCCGCCCATTGTGTCTTTCAAGCTCGAGGCCGGCATGAAGGGTGTCACATCCACGGTCGTGGCGAGCAGCTTCCTCTGAATCTGGCGCGTATGCCACTGCTCCAGCGCAAACAGCACAATGAGCGAGCACAGCACCGCATGTGCTCCGAGCGAAAGGATGCTGGTCCAGCGCGATTGTGTGGTGATTGCAAGGCTGGCAAAGGTGGGGATAAAGACCTTGCTTGTCGCAGCAGCAGCCGCGGAGTTCTGCGCCATTCGTTCATCGACGGCGGCCATCAGTGTCGCGGGCGCGGCCTCACGCCGCAGGGCCGCGCGGAGGGCCTGTTCCAGTTCCGCGTCGGTTTCGATCATAGCCAACCTCTCTTCCAATCCGCCGTGCGCAGCCTCTAATGCAGCACGCGGGTCATCTTTTCGCGCAGCAGCTCGATGGTTCGCCGCAGGTGGCTTTTCACCGTGGCCACCGGCACGCCGAGCGCTTCCGCGATCTCCTCTACCGACATATCTTCCTGGTAACGCAGCGTTATCACTGTGCGCTGTGTCACCGCCAACGCGGCCACCACCTTGAGCAGCCGGCGGCTCAGCAGCGGATCGCCTGGGGCGCCATCAGCTGCAAGCTCCGGCAGCTCCGCTGGATCCGTCACCACTTCCGGCCGCCGGTCGCGCTGGCGGATACGGTCAATAGAGCGGTGCACGGTGGCCCGGCGCAGCCAGTGGACGACGTGAGCGTCCCCATCCAGCTCGCCGAGCTTCGCATAGAGCTCCAGAAACACATCCTGCGCGGTCTCTTCGGCGAGGAAGCGATCGCCCAGGATGCGAAGGGCGATGCTGAAGACCATCGACTGGTGCTCCAGCATGAGCGTACGGAAGGACTGCTCGCGAGCTTTCAGGTCTACATCCTGCCTTCAACTGTGTATACGCCTGGCGCAGCGCGGGAGGACGCAGAAAATTGTGGGCGCCGGCCTGCGCGTCACCTCCGGGCTGGGTACTTAAGGGTAAATATTCCGGGCGCTGTTTCAGCTCCCAGCACCTGTGCGGCAGTCAGCCGGGCTTCTTATACGATGGCCTGCATGATCTGTATGCTCGCCCGCGCGCGCCATCTGAGCCTTGCGCTGTCTACCGCTTTTTCGATCGCAATCATCGGCTTCCTGATCGCCGCGCCCTGCGCGCGGAGCCAAAACTCACCACCCGCACAACCCTCCCCAGGCCAGACAACACAACCCACCCCTACCGGCACACAAAGCCATCCAGCCGCGCCAATTACGCCGCGCGTCCGTCCCATCGATGCCGCCGCGCCACTGCCCGATCGCGTCGCCATGTTGCGAGGAGCCTGGGGGCCCTTCCGCGCCAACAACGACCTCCTCTATTACCACCTCAATGTCCGTGTGAATCCCGACGACAAATCGCTGAAAGGAAAAAACACCATCCGCTTCCGCATGCTGAAAAATGGCACGCGCATCCAGATCGACCTTCAGGAGCCGCTTGATGTCGACAAAATCCTCCTGGGCTCGACCGAGCTGAAATACCAGCGCGACTCCGGCGCTGTCTTCATCGACTTCCCTCAAACTCTGCTCGCCGGCCACGTCTATTCCATCGACTTCTACTACTCCGGCCATCCCCGCACCACCGGCCGCTTCGGCGGCATCACTTTCAAAACCGATCCCGCCGGACACACCTGGATCAACACCGCATGCGAGGGCATCGGCGCCAGCCTCTGGTGGCCCAACAAAGATCAGTGGCGCGACGAAGTCGAGAACATGGACATCAGCGTCGAGATTCCCAACAATCTCGTCGACGTCTCCAACGGCAGGTTCGTCGGCAAAACCGATCTCGGCGATGGATACACGCGCTGGGACTGGCACGTCTCCTACCCCATCAATAACTACGACGTCTCGCTCAACATTGGCGACTACGTCCACTTCGGCGACCGTCTTGGCAACCTCTCGCTCGACTTCTACGCACTGCCCGCTGATCTGGAGAAGGCCAAAACGCAGTTCGCCCAGGCCAAAGGCATGCTCGAGGCCTACCAGCACTACTTCGGCGAATATCCCTTCATCAAAGACGGCTACAAGCTCATCGAAGCTCCTTACTCGGGCATGGAACACCAGAGCGCCGTCACCTACGGCAACCTGTTTGAGAACGGCTATCTCGGCCGCGACTGGACCGGAGTCGGCATCAGCCTCCGCTTCGACTTCATCATCATCCACGAGAGCGGCCACGAATGGTTCGGCAACAGCATCACCGCTGCCGACCCCGCTGACATGTGGATCCACGAGGGATTTACCACTTACCTTGAATCTCTCTACGTGGAATATCGCTGGGGCAAGGCGGACGCCATCAAATATCTGGGCGGCATGAAGCCCAAAATCCACAACCTTCGACCCATCCTCGCAGAACGCGGCGTCAACGCCGAGCCGCCCGAGGATCAGTACTTCAAGGGCGCTCTCATGCTCAACACCCTTCGCAGCGTCATCGACAACGACGCGGCCTGGTGGAAGCTGCTCCACGATCTCTATCAGCACTTCAAATATCAAAACATCCTTACTGAAGACATCGTGGCGTATTGCAACCAGCACACCGGCATGAACCTCACGCCCATCTTCAATCAGTACCTGCGCCACGCGCAGATTCCGCGGCTCGAGCTGTTGTTCGGCGAGGCGCCCGGCATGGTTATGTACAAGTGGCGCGCCGACGAAGACAACTTCGCCATGCCCATCCGCGTCGGTACGCCCGACCACTGGCAGATCATCCACCCCACGACAAAGTGGCAGTCGATGCAATCACCATTGTCGAAGGAGGCGTTCGCCGTCGACACGGACCACTACTACGTGGACGTAAACAAGCAGTAAGGTCTCCATCAAACCGCGCCGTCGACGGTTCGTTCATTTTGTGAATCGCCCAATAGATGTATATGCATCTATTGTTCCATGAAAGAACATTCCCTCCCGGCGCTCCCCTGCATGTGCGCGAATCTGCGCCGTGCCTCCCGCGCCCTCACCCAGCTCTACGACGATGCCCTCCGCCCCCTGGGTCTCCGGGCGACCCAGTTCACTGTTCTTCAGGCCTTATCGCTTGCCGGAGAAGTTTCTCAGGGCACGCTCGGCGAAATCCTGGCCATGGACAGCACCACCCTCACCCGCACCCTTGAAATCATGAAGCGCCGCGGCTGGATCGCGAAACGCTTCGGCAAAGACCGCCGCCAGCGCCGCTTGTACCTCACCCAAAACGGAACAGCCCAACTCAGGGGCGCCACGCCCGCCTGGGAAAATGTGCAGGCGAAGCTGCGCATCGAGCTCGGAGACAAGCGCTGGCAAGACCTTCTGCACCTCACCCACAAAGTCGCTTCGGCATTCACCCAATAAGGAGATTCCGTCATGAAAAACTACGCGAAACTCACTTCCTTGCTCATCGGAGCCTGGTTCGTCCTCATCCTCACTCTTGCGGCGCTGCACCTCATTCAAACCGGCCCCAGCCAGCCGCCACTTCCCCTCGGGCTCGCCGCTGCCACCCCCATCGCCGTGTTCCTGGTCTGGTTCGCTGCGTCGGCGCCATTCCGACGGTTCACACTGTCCCTCAGTCCGCGCGTCCTCACCCTCGTCCAGTCCCTCAGAATCGTCGGTTTCGTCTTCCTCGTCCTCGCCACTTACGGCATATTGCCGCGCATCTTCGCGTGGCCGGCGGGATGGGGCGACGTCACCATCGGCGTGACCGCAGCCTTCGTGGCCCTCAGGCTGGCCGTTCCTGCCCATCGCACCAGCTTTATCGTCTGGCAGCTTTTAGGCATAGCCGATCTGGTCATCGCCGTCACCATGGGCACTCTCGCCCGCATCATCGACCCCCACGGAGTCGCCACCAGCCCGATGACCGTCCTTCCCCTTAGCCTGATCCCAACCTTCGGCGTGCCTCTGTTCCTGATCTTCCATATCATCTCCATCGCCCAGGCCAGGCGCTGGCCCGCGCACCAGAGCCAGCCAGCTGGGCGGCCGTTGCCCTTGCAGGTCCTGTGAGGAAAAGGGGGGCGCTAGATCGACCGGCGCAGGTGAATCGCGCCTTCCTTCATCACCAGCCGCAGGTTCTTCTCCGGCTGCGCGAGAACCGTAATGTCCTCGAGCGGTGAACTGTCGACCACTAGCAGATCGGCCATGGCGCCCTCCGCCACCACGCCCAGCCGTCCTTCCATGCCGACGAGCTTCGCGCCCACGGTCGTGGCGCTCGCAAGAATTTCCTGAGCGCGCGAGCACGCGGGCGCGGATCGCAGAATTCCTCGCACTGCCGCACGTGGGTCGGCCCCAGCAAATCCGTGCCGAACGCCATGGTCACGCCCGCGTCGCGCAGGATGGAGAGGCTTTCAAGCCCCGCCTTGCGGACATTTTCGATCTTGGCAATGGATGCTGGCGGAAGGCCGAGTGCAGGACCGTCTTCCGCAAGGGCGTTGTAGGTCACCAGCGTCGGGACCGCAACGCAGCCGGCCTCCGCAGCGAGCTTCGCGGCTTTGGCGTTGACGAGGTTGCAGTGCTCCAGCGTGTGAACGCCGCACTCAACCGCGCGCATGATCCCGTCGGCGGTGTAAAGATGCGCAGCAACATAAGTATGCCCATCGCGGGCTTCTTCGACGGCGGCCTTCAGCTCGTCAACGGTGTAGCCGAACCAGTGCACGGGATCAGTAGGGCTGGCCACGCCGCCGTTGGCCATCACCTTGATAAAGGTTGCGCCCTCGCGCAGGGTCTGCCGGCAGGCGAGCCGCACCGCGTCAACGCCATCGGCGATGCGGCCGAGCGCGCCGAAATTCGCTGCCCAGCGGTTGGGATCGTGTGTGTCGTAGCGCGGGCGCGCGTCGGAGTGGCCGCCAGTCTTCGATAGTGCCTTCCCGCAGACAAAGAGCCGAGGCCCGGGCGTGAGTCCCTGAGCAACGGCTTCGGCGAGAGCACCGCCAGCGCCGCCGAGATCGCGCACGGTGGTGAATCCCCGGGCCAGCATGCCTTTCAGGATAGGCACGCTGCGTAACACCGCGATCGGCGCGGGCAGTGCCGCATTGGCAGCGAGGTCCATCATGCTGGCCACCACGTGCACGTGGCTGTCGATGAGGCCTGGCATCACCGTGCGGCCGGCAACGTCGATCACTTCGCACTCCCCGGCCGGCAAGCGCGCGTTCACATCCCGGATCACCCCGTCTTCAACGAGGATGTTCCCCGCACGCGGCTCGGGCGCGGTGGCGTCCACAATCGTCGCGTTGCGCAACAGGATCTGCATAGGCCTCGATAGTACCTCGGGGCACTGTGGGGTGAGCGCCTGCGCTTACGTGCGCAACTTACCGCCCAAAGCTTCGAGCACCGCGACGATCTGCTGCGACCACTGCTGCACTTCTTCCTCGCGGAGCGTGCGCTCGTGCGACTGGAACAACACGCCGAGCAGCAGAGAGTAGTGCCCGGCGGGCGCGAGCTTGCCCTTCGCGTCGCGGAGGATTTCTTTCGGCTCAAAACTCCGCAGCCCCGGAATAGCCAACCCCTCGACGGCTGCCGAAAGCCTGGCCCACGAGACCGCGTCCGGCAGCGTGACGGAGAAGTCGCGCCGCACAGGCTGGAAGCGCGAAAGCTCGTCGACCACCGGCTGCCGCAGCGTCTGCCTGTAGAGCCGGTCCAGCCAGAATTCACCAAGCCAGATGGTCTGTTTCAGCTTGCGGCGCTCAGCCTCAGCGGGATGCAGCTGCCCGAACCACGCCACCGTCGCCCCATCCAGAACCGCCCGCGCGCTGCGTCCCGGATGCAGCCACGTGGGCATAAGTCCAGACCCAGCAGAGAAGTGATCGAAGTAAATCGAGCGCGCAGAGAATCTGCCGAGAACGGCTTCCACAGTGCCTTTAAGGTCGTAGAAGTCGGCCTCCTGATTACCGAAAGCGTGCCCCGTGACGCCAATTCCCGCTGACGGCCCTCTCGTCCACCCGTTCTGGGCCTCCGCTGAAAACGGTGCCCATTTCAAAAAGTGCGGCGCCATCCACGTCGCGGCTAATGTTGAGCGCGAGCATGCCGAGCATCCCTGGCAACAGCGACGGACGCAGCATGCCGGCCTCTTCGCTCAGCGGATTCGCAAGTGCCACCGCAGACTGCGGCTCACGCACGAAGAGATCAGCGTCTTCCGCGCCACAAAAAGTCGAAGAGATGGCCTCGTTCCAGCCCAGAGCCAGCAGCGTGCTGCGTACCGCTGCTTCCTTTTCCGCCCACGGCAGCTCGACGACGGTTCCCGCAAAAGAAGGGAGCGTGTTGCGAAAGCGGTTGTAGCCATAGACCCGGGCAATCTCTTCGACGAGATCGATCTCCCGCTCCAGGTCAAGGCGCCAGCTCGGCAGAGTGACGTCCCATCGCTCGTCGCCGGACTTTGCCAGCCCGCAACCCAGCCCACTCAAAATATTTTCCGCAGTCGAAGCCGTGATGCCTTCGGGGTCCTCCGTCCGTCCAAGATGGCGCCGCACTTCGCCCAGGCTGAAGCTGATACTCGCGCGCTTTGCGGTACGCGTCTGCGCCTCCGGAACGACCTCGTCCACAAGGCTGCCGACGGCAGTCCCGCCGGCTTCGAGGATGATGCGGCTGACCAGCGCCGAAGCCATGGGTGGCGCGTTGAAGTCCGCGCCGCGCTCGAAGCGATGCGAAGCGTCCGTGTGCAGCAGATGGCGCTTCGAGGATACGACGCACGACGCCCGGGTCGAACCACGCCGCTTCAACGAGGATGTTCTTCGTCTCAGGCGTGATCATCGTGTCCCATCCACCCATCACGCCGGCCAGCCCGAGCGCTTTCTTCTCGTCGGCCACGACCAGGTCGTCGGGATCGAGCGTGCGCTCTACTCCATCCAGAGTGCGGAGCTTTTCGCCCTTGCGCGCCCGCCGCACGATGATGCCCCCTTCAAGCTTGTCCAGGTCGAAGGCATGCGTGGGCTGGCCCATGGCAAGGACAACGTAATTCGTCGCGTCAACCGCGTTAGCGATCAGCTTCTGCTCGAGCAGCCGAAACGCTCCGCCACAATGGCCCGCCGGACGGGAGCGATCTTCACATCGCGCAAGCCCGCGCGGTGAATCGCCCGCATAGTTTCGGCTCCTCGATCGAAACTGGTACCGGCCGCGCCGCACTCTTTCCCGCGAGCAGGCTGCCATCGAGCGCCTTCAGTTCCAGCCCATAAATCGTCGCCGCCTCCCGTGCGATACCGTAGTGATTCATCGCATCCACGCGATTCGTCGTAATGTCCATCTCAAACAGGGACCCAAACTCGCCCAGGTCGAAGACACCTTCTACCGCAATTCCACGCAGAGTCAGATCGTCGGCGAGGGTGCGATCGGACACTGGCAATTCCGGAAGATAAGAACGCAGCCAACTGGAGAGAATCTTCACGCGAACTGCTCCAAAAACCGGAGATCGCCCGAATAGAGCATTCCAATATCGCCGATGCCGTATTTCATCATCGCGATTCTGTCGATCCCCATCCCGAAGGCAAACCCGCTGATGCGGGCAGGGTCATACCCGGGCTGCTTTCCCCGCACAAACCCAAACACGGCGGGGTCGACCATGCCGCAGCCCAGCAACTCGATCCACCCCGAGTGCTTGCACTTGCGGCAGCCCGAGCCGCCGCAGAAAGGGCAGCTGATCTGGACATCGGCGCTGGGCTCGGTGAACGGGAAAAACGACGGAAAGAAGCGCGTCTTCACGCTCGATCCGAAGAAGGCTTTCATCGCCGCGTCCAGCGTGCCCTTGAGGTCGCCGAAGGTGATGTTGGTGTCGACGCAAAGACCTTCCACCTGGTGAAAGATGGGGTAATGCGTCGCGTCGGCCGCATCGTTGCGGTGCACTTTGCCCGGAATAATGATGCGGACCGGCGGCGGCTGCTGCTCCATGGTGCGAATCTGCACGGGCGAAGTGTGCGTGCGCATCAGCAGACGATCGCGCAACGGCTTGCGCTCCTGTCCGGCAATCACCAGCGTGTCCTGGGTATCGCGCGCCGGATGGCCCGGCGGAAAATTTAGAGACTCGAAGTTGTAGTAGTCGGTCTCGACCTCGGGTCCGACGCCCACCGAGTAGCCCATGCGCTGGAACACCGAGACAATCTCGTTCCAGGTGCGGATCAGCGGATGCTCCGCGCCCAGCTTTCGCCGCTGGCCTGGCAGAGTAACGTCAATAGCTTCCGCGTCGAGCTGGTCGGAGGGTGAACCCGCGCCCGGCGATCTCCAGCCGGCGTTCAATCTCCGCCTTGAGCGAGTTGAATCGCTGCCCGATCCGCTTGCTGGCCTCAAGGTCGGGCGCGGACTTGAGCCACGCATCGCTGATGGCCTTCAGCCGCCCCTGCTTGCGCCCCAGCCACAGCAGGCGGAACTGCTCTTTCTCCTCCTGGGACCCGATGGCAGCCGCGGACTTTTCGACTTCCTCGGTCAGCGAGGCAAAGGCCCGGTCAAGCTCGGCACCATCCCACCCGCCCAACGGCGGAATCTCATTCTCCTGCATGATTCTTTTGAGGATAAATCAGGAGAGCGGCTGACAAAGCGGTCAGCGAGAAACCGGTTGGCGATGAAACGATCGGCGGAAAAGGCGGTAAGCGATATTTCACCCGATCACGAGGCTCCAGCCAGCTCCGGTGTGCCCGAAAATCACGCCAAAATTCATTGTTTTCCGGCCAGCAGGCAGGCGCATAATTTGAGTCTGGACTAATTCTTATGATCCGCACTTACCAGGGCCACACGCCGGTCATTCCGAATACCTGCTACATCGACCTATCCGCGCAGGTCATTGGTGACGTCAAGCTCGGCGAGCATTCCAGCGTCTGGATGAACGCCGTCCTGCGCGGCGACGTGCACTCTATCCAGGTCGGCGCCCACTCCAACGTTCAGGACTGCGCCGTGCTGCACGGCCAGCGCTACAAATATCCGGTCATCGTCGGCGACTGGGTCACCATCGGCCACAACGCCACCGTCCACGGCTGCGTCATCGAAGATGTCTGCCTCATCGGCATCGGCTCGACCATCCTCAACAACGCCCGCATCGGCGAAGGCTCCATCATCGCGGCCGGAGCGGTTATTCCCGAGGGCATGATCGTGCCGCCCAGGTCGCTGGTAGCCGGCGTGCCCGGCAAAATCCGGCGCGACCTCACTTCCGACGACCGCGAGGAGATCCTCCAGTACGCCCGCAACTATCTCGATTACGTGAAGCTTTATCTCGAAGAGGCGAGGCCCGCGCCCATCCGGGGCTTCATTGAGGAAATGAAAATCGCAAAATAAGGGGCCTTGCGCCGCCGTTTCGGATTCGTCAACTTCAGCGCGACAGGTGCAATTCAGTCAGCTTGCTCTCGTCAGGATCGTTTTTGAAATCCGCTGAACGCAGCTGAAAGAGCTGCATCATCAGAATGCCGCTGAAGCTGACAGCCGCTCCGCCGCAGAAATCGCCGATCGAGTTGTGATGCAGTCCCCGCGCAACGAACGCACCGGAAACCATCAGAAAGCTCAGCACCGCGAGGATCCGGATGGAGAGAACCGCATCGTTGCGGCCCATTAGAACCGCGCTCCACATCGATTGAAGGCGCTTCATAGGCTGCAAGTTTAGCATGGATTCCGCGCTTTTCAGCCCAGTCAAACGCTCTCAGCCAAGCTCGATCTGCTCAACGTGATGCCGCAGATGGACGACGTAATCCGTGGCCACAAAACCCAGATCGTAGCGCTCGTCGCCCTTGTCCCAGATGTGGCCCAGTGTTGAGGGCTCGATGCTCTCCATCACATCCGCGAGGTGCCGGTTATAAGCAGCCCACAGCGTCACCAGTTCCCGCCATGGCCGGACGTTGTAGTGGTTCAACTGGACCCAATCGTTCTGCTCGTAGCCGGGAAATCGCAGTTCGGCCGTCGTTTGCAGCCGGATGAACCGCTGGTGGTTGTTGGTGGCGGAATCGATCAGATGCCCAAGAATCTGCTTGCGTGACCATTTGTCCGGGCCGGGAGCGGCCCCCGCTGCTTCTTCCGGGATCGCCAGAAACTTCGGCTCACAGACCGCCACCAGCTGCCGCAAATCCTGCGCGGCTTCGACGTTGTTCATGGGACGTATCTTCTCACGGAGGTGAGCGGAGACAGGGCGGAGGGCGAGTTCGGAGAACGGTTACATCTACATTCTGCCGCCATATTTGTGGCATAATGTAGAAATGAATGCGACCCACGTGCAAATGGGAGAATGGCTCGGCCTCAAGGCCCCGGCGTCCGAGTCGGAAATCCTCAGCATTGTCGAACGCCTGCTGGCTCCCGCGGTCATCAAACGCCTCGTCGGCCTCGGGCTTGAGCGGGCGGAAATCGATGCCATCATCATTCCGCAGCGCACGCTGCAGCATCGCCGGTCGCGGCGCGAAAAGCTCACCCTCGAGGAGTCGGACCGCGTCGTCCGCGCCATCCGCGTTCTCTCCCGCACTGAAGCCGTCTATGGCACCCGCGAGCGAGCCTTGGCCTGGTTGCGCCGCGATAATCCGAGGCTCGAAGGCCGCGCGCCCCTGTCGTTGCTCAGAACCGACACAGGCAGCCGCATCGTTGAGGAACTCCTCGTCCAGATCGACGAAGGCATGTTTGTCTGATGATCCTGTGGAGGATAAGCCGCCACCGCGATCTGAGCGGGGCGGGAGGGCTTCGGGCGCCTGGCCGATGGCATGATGCCGGCCATCCCATCGTTTATCTGGCCGAAACGCCGGCCGCCGCGCTGCTGGAAGTCTGCGTCCACACCAGTGCCAACGACATCCCTCCGGATTTCACCTTGCTGCGCATCGAAGGTCCTGCGGTGAGGGTTCCATCGATCCGGCCGCAGGATCTACCCGAACGATGGCCTGACAAGCCGGAGACCACGCGCGCGATCGGAGCCGCATGGCTTGAAAAAGGCGAGGCTGTGCTGCTGCGCGTTCCCAGTGCGCTGGTGCCGGAAACGGTCAACTACCTCTTCAATCCTCGCCATAAGGACGCCGCGAAGTTCCGCATCACCGAGATGATCGACTATCCCTTCGACAAGCGACTGAAAAAATAGCCCAGCCGGCGGGAGGCCGCACCGCTTTACCGGAATCCCCCAATCGCTGAGAATGGAACGAGAGGTCAACTGAAGGTCTATGCCCCTTTCCGGCGAAGCCATTCGCGTGATGAACCTGGTGGACGACGTGGCCACCACCATGCGCCGCATGATTGCTCTCATTCCCTCCCTCGCCCCCGACGAACGCAAACGGATCAGCGAATACATGAAGCAGTCCGAGCCCAGCGTGGAGCAGGTGCAGGCAGCGCTCACCAGTACCAAGTAGTCCGAGACCGCGCCCCAACCGTCTCATCCTGACGCTGAGCTTCGCGAGGCGGAGGAGCCTGCCCTGAGCAAGCACTGAGCGCAGCGAGGCGCGCGTCGAATGGGATCTGCGGTTGCCCTACCGTCACAAATTGCGGTTTCTTCGATCCCCTCCAGCGTTCCCGCGCGTCTATCCGCCAGGCCGCACCGGTGCGGGAACCCCGAATCCCTCATCTTCGTACTTGATACCAGCCCATGCAGAGCCTCGGCGACACCTTCGGGCAGGTCTTCCTGGCCATCCGCGCCAACAAGCTGCGCTCGTTCCTGACTATGTTCGGCATCGCGTGGGGCGTTGGCTCCATGCTGCTACTCATTTCCGTCGGCGAAGGCTTCCGTTCCGGACAAAAGCGCGAGTTCGCCGAGCTCGGCAACGACGTCATCATGATGTGGAACGGCAACATCCCCGCCGTTCCCGGTCAGCACACCAGCATGCGCCCCTACTACCTCACCACCGCCGATGTCGAAGCCATCCGCACCCAGGCGCCCGACGTCGGCGACGCCACCGCGATCGTGAATCGCAGCGACATCAAGCAGCAAAGCCCGTATGAGACCGCCGGCGGCCAGGTCCTCGGCGTCCAGCCCAACTTTAAAACCATCCGGTATATCCCCATCGCCCAGGGACGCTTCATCGAGCCCAACGACATGGCCGACAAAAGCCGCGTCATCGTGCTCGGCGCGAAAAGTGCCACTCTGCTGTTTCCGGGTCATCCGGCGCTGGGCGAATGGGTCACGCTGAACGGAACCCGCTTTACCGTGATCGGCGTCGCCAGTCAGGTTGGCCACGGCGACAACGACGACCGCAGCCAGCAGGTCTACATCCCGCTCTCCATCATGCTCGATATGTTCCCGCTGAACTGGGGCAACAACCCGCAGGATACCGTCAGCAATATCAACTACCAGCCGGTCACCGCAGCCCAGCATGCCAACGCGCTCAAAGAAGCGCATGAGATCGTCGCCCGCCGCCACGGCTTCAGCCCGGATGCGGCCGACGCCTTCAATGAGTGGGACTCCGTCCAGTCCCAGCAAATGGTCGGCAAAATTTTCGACGCGATGGACATCTTCCTTGGCGGCGTCGGCCTGGTCACCCTCGCCCTCGGCGCCGTCGGCATCATCAACATCATGCTGGTCTCCGTCACCGAACGCACCAGCGAAATCGGCCTGCGCAAGGCCCTCGGCGCCACGAAGCGCAGCATCCTCGTCCAATTTTTCCTCGAAGGCCTGACGCTCACCGGCGTCAGCGGCCTCATCGGCATCCTCGGCTCGGCCTTCTTCATGTGGCTGCTGCAGAGAGCGTTCGGTCCCAACATGGAGGGCTTCGACCCTCCGCATCTCCAGGCGTGGTCGGCGGCACTGGCTCTGAGTGCCCTCAGCGTCTGCGGTATCGTCTCAGGTCTCTATCCGGCGGCTCAAGCCGCCGCCATGGAGCCGGTGGAGGCGCTGCGCCGCGAATAATCCATGAATGAGCGCTCCCCAACTGACCGCCTCATCGCTGACCGCTTCTTAGCTAACCGGTTCTCAGCTGGAGACTGCCCATGATCCGCGACATCTGGGGACAAGCGTGGGAAGCGATGGTCTACAACCGCCGCCGCACCTTCATCACTATGATCGGCATGGCGTGGGGCATCGCCACCGTCGTTCTGCTACTGGCCTACGGCGCAGGATTCGGCAACGCCATCCAGAACATCTTCGACCAGTGGGGCACCTACCTCATCGGCGTGTTTCCCGGTCGCACGTCAGAACAGGTCGGTGGCTCCAAAGCCGGCGTCCAGGTCCGCCTCACCCAGGATGATGTTGACCGCCTGTGGGCTACCGTCCCCGGAGTCACGCACATCTCGCCCGCCATGTTCAAGCAGGTCAATGTCGCCAGCGACGAGCATCTGTACAACTGGGAGATCAACGGCTATCGCGCCGAGATCGCCAGCATCCTCAAGCTCGACATCGATCAGGGCCGTTTCTTCACCGATCAGGACGACGAGAACCGTGCCCACGTCGCGGTGCTCGGCTCAGAGGCAAAGACGAAGCTCTTCGGCGGCCGCTATGCAATCGGCCAGCGCATCCGCCTCAACGGCGTTGGCTTCACCGTCATCGGCGTCCTCGAGCCCAAAATGCAGGAGAGCGATGACGACGTCAACCGCCAGGTCTACATCCCCTTCAACGACTTCGAGGACTTCGGCGATCTCAAATATCTCGGCGGCATCTGGCTCACCTACCACGGCGACAACCAGGTCGTCGAACAAGCCGTCCGCAACACCCTGGCCGCGATGCACAACTTTCTGCCCAGCGACCACAACGCCATCTTCGTCGCCAACCTCATGCATCAGCTCCGCCAGTTTCAGGTCATCACCATCGCCCTTGAAGCGCTCCTCCTCTTTATCGGCGCGCTCACCCTCGGCATTGCCGGCATCGGACTGATGAACATCATGCTCGTCGCCGTGCAGCAGCGGACGAAAGAGATCGGCATCGAAAAAGCGCTCGGCGCTCGCCGCCGTCACATCCTGCTCCAGTTCCTTTCCGAGGCGCTGGTCATTGCCGGCGCCGGCGGCGTCCTCGGCATCGCCCTCGCTTACGCGGTCTCGCTCAGCGTCGGTCGCATCACCTTTTACAGTGCGATGGCCCAGCACGCCGAGAACGCCGATATCCGCCTGTTGATTTCCCCGGGGTCCGTGATCCTCTCCACCGTCATTTTGGGAGTGGTTGGCCTCGTCAGCGGCATGATCCCGGCGATACGCGCGGCCAATCTCGACCCCATCGAGGCGTTGCGATACGAGTAATGGCCCCCGAAGGGATTCGCCCCCAATCTTCGCTGCCGTTCGGAAACGGACACACTCCAAGTTCAAATAAACAAAATAGTTATCGCCGATTGATCGCGAAACGCCGCATCTATGAATTTTGGGAATTACGAAAGTAGCCAAGTATCCACTTTGGTTACCCTTCCGGCCCCTCAATGACCGGCTGATCAATGGCTTACGGGGGCGTTTCCATTTTCGGTAACCGCCGTACCCCTCCTATGAAAAAAAAGGTTGACCCAGCCAGCCTCCGAGGTTATTTTCAAGACTGTCAATTTTGACCTCTGGGCCTCCGCCGTCCTGATGTGCAATCCGGTCAGCAGAAAAAAAATCCCTCCCCAGGGTTGGGATTTGTCCGTCTGCAGAAGCCGGGCCCCGGGATCAGAAGAGACAATCCGAACATTGCAAGTCATTTTTTCAGAGAGGAAAAAGGTGATCGAAATTCCTGGCGGGCGCGTCTAATTTGTAGAGCTTTCCGGGACCCTCTTTCCAAACAACCTGCCTTGGGCCGCCAACTGGTTCGGCAGTTTTATTTGTGCTCGAAAGCGGTCGGACATCTAACTAGTTGAAAAGCAAGGAGACTATCATGCGTTCAGAATTGATTTTTGGTGCACTCACTCATATCAGCAATCGTTACCAGCTTTGCCAGCTCGCCTCCAAGGCGACCCGCAAGCTGCATAAGCCAAATACTCGCCTGCAGGATACGATGAACGATGTGCTCGTCCGCTTCCGGGAGACCAGCCCGGCGGCGGCGGCCGTCGCCCGTCAGCAACCGGTTTCGATTCCCCAACACCCGCAGCGTCGCGCCGCCTAATACCCGACCGCCGCGCAGTCGATTGCGGGCGCGCGGCTCGCCGGGTTCCGTTTCCAGGCTAAGATTGTCCCAGTTCCTCTGCTCTTCCCATTCCTTCCTGATTCAAAATCCCCTCCTCAGAAAGTCTCACCTCAGGTGATTCATGACCATCGCAGAACTCAAAGAAAAAAACATCACAGAACTCAGTCGCATCGCGCGGACTCTTGAAATCCCCGGTTCCAGCGGCCTCCGCAAGCAGGACCTCATCTTCAAGATCCTCCAGGCGCAGAGCGAAAAAGAAGGCCACATCTTTGCCGAAGGCGTGCTCGAAATCCTCCCCGACGGCTACGGTTTCCTTCGCTCCCCCGACTACAACTACCTCCCCGGTCCCGACGACATCTACGTTTCCCCATCGCAGATTCGCAAATTCGACCTTAAAACCGGCGACACTATCAGCGGCAACGTCCGGCCCCCTCACGAAGGCGAAAAATACTTCGCGCTGGTCAAGATCGAGGCCATCAACTTCGAGTCGCCCGAAGAAACCCGCAACAAGATCCTCTTCGACAATCTGACGCCCCTCTATCCCCAGGAGCGCGTCAAGATGGAAACCGTCAAAGAGAACATCAGCGGCCGCGTCATGGACATCCTCACCCCCATCGGCAAGGGCCAGCGCGGCCTCATCGTCGCCCCGCCGCGCACCGGCAAAACCATGCTGCTGCAGTCCATCGCCAACTCCGTCACCACCAACCACCCCGAAGTCGTCCTCATCGTCCTCCTCATCGACGAGCGCCCGGAAGAAGTCACTGACATGCAGCGCTCCGTCAAGGGCGAAGTCATCAGCTCTACCTTCGACGAGCCCGCCGCCCGCCACGTGCAGGTCGCCGAGATGGTCATCGAGAAGGCCAAGCGCCTCGTTGAGCACAAGCGCGACGTCGTCATCCTCCTCGACTCCATCACGCGTCTGGCCCGCGCCTACAACACCATCGTTCCGCCCTCCGGTAAAGTGCTCTCCGGCGGCGTCGACTCGAACGCCCTCCAGCGGCCCAAGCGCTTCTTCGGCGCGGCCCGCAACATCGAAGAAGGCGGCTCCCTCACCATCATCGCTACCGCCCTTGTAGACACCGGCTCCCGCATGGACGAAGTCATCTTCGAAGAGTTCAAGGGCACCGGCAACATGGAAATCATCCTCGACCGCAAGCTGGTCGATAAGCGCGTCTTCCCGGCCATCGACATCCAGCGCTCCGGCACCCGTAAAGAAGAGCTGCTCATCCCCAAGGACGAGCTGCAGCGCACCTGGGTTCTCCGCAAGGTGCTCAACCCGCTCTCGCCCGTCGAAGCCATGGAACTGCTCGTCAGCCGCCTCGAGAAAGTCCGCAACAACGCCGAGTTCCTGCTGAACATGAATTCGTTGTAGAAGAAGACCGGTCCGCATCGTGACGCCGGTCATCCCCACATTGCCAGGGACTCGGTCGAAGTCGGCCCACCCCACCCCAACCCTGTCATCCTGAACGCTGAGCTTCGCGAGGCGGATGGGATTCGCGGTTGTTGTTGCTTTGTGTCAGGGCACGACCTTCGGAGCCTGCCCTGAGCAAGCTCCGAGCGCAGCGAGGTGCCGTCGAATGGTGCCGTAAGCGCCGTCAAAAATCAGGGCTTTAGCCCCTGAGAGAATCGACATCCATCCGCCGCGAAGCGGCGGAGACGGTAGAAGCCTTAGCCTGCCCTGAGCGACCCTGAACGCAGTGAAGGGGAGTCGAACGGGGTCTTCAGGCCGGGGAATAAAGGCCCTCAAACAGCGGGCCTTTAGGCGCGGGCGTAATCGTTTTGGGGACCAACACACTGGGAAGGCAACGTAATCCCGTTCTTATATCAGGGCCCGGCTTCAGTCGTGCCGCAAAAACCGCGAAAGCAATGCGGCTTTAGCCGCTGAGCGATGACTTTTCAAACGGGCGTATTTTGGAGCTTACTCACAAAGGCTTGACTACGCACCCACTCCGAGCCAGAATCTAACAAGGACGGAGGCCAACCCCCATGGTGCAGCCCACCTCACAGCAGTCCTTCCGCCCCGGGCGCAATGTCTTCGTGGTGAACGACTCACCCGCCGGCCCCTACAGCGCCTTCTTCGACGACGATGGCGAGGCCGGCTACTTCTATGCCGTCGATCTGGCCTGCGACAGCCTGATTCTCGACGTCCTCCCCGTGTACGACCTCCGGATCGCTAAGGGACAAAAGCGCCCGGCGTCGCTGTCTATCGTCTGGTCGCCCGACGGCCAGAAGTGCGCGCTGCTCATCAACGGCACTCCCCACGCAGCCTTCGACTTCGCCGCCCAGCGCGGCTACTCCCGCTCGCGGATGGCCCGGCAGCCGGATGAGCCCCGCCGCGGTACCTGGCCCGAGGCTGACCACTCGTGGTCTGACGCCGTAGTCTCTTGGCTCCAACTCCGCAAAACCGCTTGACTTGCCCCTGACCAGGCAATTGCCCAACGCAATCACTGCTCCGAACCCTGTCACCTTGGCGCTGAGCTACGCGAGGCAGAGGCATCTGCGGTTGCTCCTTCTGCCCAGGCATGCAAACCTCGCTGCCTGTTCCCCCAAGCCCGCAGCCGCAGATGGACCGATCCCCAGCCGCGACATGCAGAAAATGGGCGGCCATAGGCCAGCGTGCTTACGCTGCGCGCCGGTCCAGGAACAGGAGGACTCGTTCTGTGAGTGTGGGCTCTTCCACCCTGGGGCGACGAGATTCAGCAGATGTAGGGAACTCCGCGACCTCGACCACCGTGATCACCCTCAGCGGGGGATTCGGCGCGGGGCCTTGCCTTGGGCCCGGATCGTCCGGGAACCCTGAATTGAATTTCATTGGCGACGCTCCAAAGCAGAGAAAATCGAAATACAGCAATGGCAAAATCGTACCCCGGACCGATGTGGAAGCTCTACCATTCCGTCCGTCAGTGGACCAATTCTTTCGTTTCTTTTCCCTTACCTGTGGTCATGTAGCCGGAACCCGACAGCGTTCTAAACGCAAATTCTGGGCCACCCTGGAACTTCGGCATCGGGAGTAGCGTCGGGCGCCTTGCGTAAAGATAATCCTCGTCCGGGACGCCGTCCTCACGTTGCGTCGTGTCGGGGCCCTCCGGCCACACCAACGAGGCACACCGGAACCCGAGATCCCGATGCCGAAGATCAGACGGCGCGCTCAGCCGGCCGGAGACTCGTATATCCCGCGCGATGTTGTAGAACGACCCGCCCTTCAGAATGTGCTCACCCGGCTCTTTGCCGGCATCCTGCACCCATTCCCACACATTGCCCAGCATGTCCCACACCCCGTATCCGTTGGGCAGCTTCGTCGCCACGGGATGCGTGTGGTCGTCACTGTTTCGATCGAACCACGCGAGGGAGATCAGCGGCTGTTCCGGCAGCGCGTTCTTTCCGCCATAAGCCGCATATTCCCATTCTGACTCCGTCGGCAGCCGCATCCCGATCCGGCCGCAGTACTCCGTCGCGTCCCCCCATCCCACCCGATCCACCGGAAGGTCTCCGCCCTTGTAATACGAGGGGTCGGCGTTCATGACACGCAGGTACGCCGCCTGCGTTACCTCGGTCCGGCCTATCCAGAAGCCACCGGCAATGACAATCTTCTCCGGGCGTCGCTCGAGGCCATAGCATTCCAGGTCCCCGGGAAGGCAGCCCGTCATATAACTGCCCGGCGGGATCCATTGATAGACCAGCCCATCCCGCGAGCTCACCTTCGAAGAATCTCCCAGCGCTGCGGCGAGAAAAGCGGTCACCGCCGCTACCATGACTGCCAGACCCTTGATCATCATCCGCGGCCGCCGATCTCATCCTGCCAGGGCGACTTTCCGGGACGTCGCTCAGGAGCCTGCGAAAAAAAACCCGGAAACCAACAACCCCCGTTCTTGCTCACGGCCAGGTTCACCCCACAGATGGGATGAGAGTGCTGGTCTCCGGGCGCAGAGATACTCTGCGGTTGGACGCAATCGAAGTTGCAAAGGAGACCAGCATGAAAAAGGTTAGCAGCATGGAAACAACAACAACAGCCGCCGCGGTGGGCATCGACGTGGGCGACCGCTTCAGTCACTGGTGCGCGCTCCATGCCGCCGGCGACGTAATGGGCCGCGGTCGTGTGCGCACCACTCCGGACGCGATCGCCACCCAGGCCGAGGCGTGGCGCGGCGCCCGCGTGGCCATCGAGAACGGCACCCACTCCGGCTGGATCAGCCGCGCCCTCTCTGCCGCCGGCTGCCTGACCACCGTAGCCAACCCCAGCCGCTGGCGCGGCACCGCGCACGCCAGCAAAAACGACCGCAACGACGCCGAAGCCCTGGCCCGGGTGGTGCGTGTCGATCCCCGGCTGCTGTTCCCCATCGAGCATCGCAGCCAGACCCACCAGCAGGATCTGACCGTGATCCGCAGCCGCGCCCAGCTGGTCAAAACCCGCACCCAGCTGGTCAACACCGCCCGCAGCCTGGTCAAGAGTCTCGGCGCCCGGCTGCCCCGCACCGACGCGGCCGCCTTCCACGCTAAAACCTGGAACCATGTCCCCCCGCCGCTGCGCCCTGCCCTGGCCCCGCTCTACCGCATCCTCGCCGCACTCAGCCAGCAGATCCACAGCCTCGACCACTGCATCGACCAGCTCAGCCAGCAGCGCTACCCGCTCACCGCCCGCCTGCGCAGTGTGCCCGGCGTCGGACCGATCACCGCCCTCACGTACGTGCTCACCGTGGCCGACCCCCACCGCTTCTCCCGCAGCCGCGATGCCGGCGCGTATCTGGGCCTGCGTCCCAAACAGCGCCAGAGCGGGGAACGCGATCCACAGCTGGGCATCGCCAAAAACGGCGACCGCTACCTGCGCTCCCTGCTGGTCGAGTGCGCCCACCACGTGCTCAGCCGCGGGCCCGACTCGGCCTTAAAGCAGTGGGGACTACGCCTGGCCACAGGCGGCAGAGGAGTCAAACGCCGCGCCCTGGTGGCCGTAGCCCGCAAGCTGGCCGTGCTCCTGCACAGGCTCTGGGTCAGCGGCGACACCTTCCGCCCCTTCCCCCGTGCTGTCCCCGAGGAAACCGTGGACGCTGAGATGCGCGCCCACCCCTCTCTCGGGGCGGCGGCGACGGCCTGAACACCAAAAGGAGAAGAATATGTAACCGTATCGGCTACAGATCGGAATTTGCAGGACGTACATCATCCGGTGACTGCGCCTTCCTGCTCGGCTCTCGAGGCCGTCCCACAGACGGCAGCACCGGCAAGGTTACGGGAGACGAACCCCAGTCTGCACCCAGCCCACGGCTGACAAGAGTGCGTATGGAAGCGGGTCCTTCACCCCAACCCCTTGACTCACCCCAGCACTCTCATGGAAGCAAGAAGCAAACGCCTCCCACCGAACAATTCTCAACATAATTCGAACTTCTAACCACCGCTTTGTACTCAAGCGAGCCATTGTGGGAACAGAGTTCAGGCCTTTACGCGGGCACCGCAAGATACACAACCGCTCCTCATGACTTTCGTACCGGTCGCCTGTCCGATTTCCCTTGAAGCCATCCCCAAAATTCCCTAACCTAAGAACAAGGAAAGCTCTGTTCGCCCGGTTCTCTACCGGTCCGAACAGAGCTTTTCTATTGCTGTCCAACCCGCCGATCTCGCGAAGCTGTACGGAGGGTAATACCTGCCTTACGGTACCCAGTCAAAGCTGAAGAATCAAATACTTGCAGCACACCATGGGGGGAGGGGCGTACCTGTTCTCAGTAAAACTGCAGCGGCTCAATCGGCAGCCGCACCTGGAAGCAAGTCTCGCCAGGTTTGGACTCGACATTGATGAATCCACGATGCTGCCGCACAATCCGCTGCGCGGTATCGAGCCCGAGTCCCAGCCCGCTTCCTGGCGCCTTGGTGCTGAAGAATGGCTCGAAGATGCGCGCCTGAATCTCCTCCGGAATTCCCGGGCCGTTGTCCCAGATTTCCGTCACAACAAATTCGCCGGAGAGATGCACGGTCAGCCGGATCGTTCCCTGGTCGTTCATCGCGTCCAGCGCATTTTCGAGCAGTGCCATCCAAACCTGGTTCAGCTCGCTTGCATAGGCTGAGATCCGCGGCAGGTCCGCTTCGAATTGCCGCTCGATCGTCACTTTCTCGAGGCGCGATTGCAGCATGGCCAGCGTCGTATCCAGCGATTGCGGTATGTCGACTTCCTGGATTGGCGCCTGATCCATCCATGAGTAGTCCTTGACCGCGGTAATGATTGCGAAGATGCGCCTCGTCGAGTCCACCATCGCCTGCGCCATCCGCTCCGTTCGCACTGAGGAGGCGAACTGCGAAAGCACCACGTCCAGATGTTGCCCGCCCAGCAGATCGGACAATTCGTCGAGATTTTCGGTCGTGATCCCCAGCTCGGCCAGATCCGGCACCATTTGCCAGCCCTTTTCCACGCCGTGTTCGCCGAGCCATCGCTGCAACTGGTCTTCACGCGGCGCCTGCGTCACGGAGTTTGGCGGCCGTTTTTTCGACTGCTCCTCCATGCGACATCGCCACCCGCGGACCTTTTCCAGATGGGCGTTGTCGAGGCAAAGGCTGCCCAGCAGAAACTTCTGATGGCCGTAGGTTTGCAGCTCCTCGATCAGTCCCGACGCGGCACGCTGCGCAGCCGAGGCCGGATTGTTCAGCTCGTGCGCCAGGTTTCCGGCCAGTTTGCCCAGCGCGTTCAGCTTCTCGGTCTGCTGCTCCAGACGCGTCATCTCGCGCACGCGGTCCAGCAGTACCGATACACATCGCTGGCCCATCGAAGGAATCGCCTCCAGCATCGCCGGGAACATATCGCGATCGAGCTGAATCCCCCAAACATCGGTCGACGCAAATCCTTGCCCGCCGTGGGTTTTCATCCGCGAGAAGGGAAGCAGCCCGGTGATTTGTCCTGCGCGCCCCACAAACAGCGCCAATCCTCCCTGCGACCGGCGAACATGCACTTCACCCGTCAGCAGGATCGACATCTTCGTGGCCGGATCGCCTTCCCGGAACAAAGGCGCGCCCGCCGGGAACGCGACTTCTTCTCCATGCGTCGCGAGCCACTCCAGTTCAGAGTCCGAGAGCCCGTGCAGAGCGCTCACCCGCTTGAGCGCCTCCACAATCTCAGGCAGCGGGGTATGAGGATTCTCTCCCGCGAGGGCTGTGGGTTGAACCGGCAGATCGGTTGCAGTCGAAGAATCCATGTGCCCTCCGCATACGGTGATGCTAAAACAACCTGCCCCTTCGTTCCGCTTCGGGGTCGATTAATTTGCGTGCGGGCGCTGCATCTCCGCCTGTCGCCCCGGGAGCTTATCGATCAGCGCATTCAGCCGATCTGCATTCACCGGGCTTGGCGATCGCAGCTTCACGGTCCCATCCTCATCCAGCAACAGTACCGTGAATTCGGCCGTGGGAATATGAAACTGCGCCCGCGCCGCGGCCATCTCCTTCGGGTTCAGCACGGTATACGGCGAATCCGCCGGGGTCGACACGCGCTTCCCATCGGGAACGATCGGTGTAAAGAGGACGAACCGGTCCATCATGTCGTCCGCCGCAGTGTCCAGCATTTCCACCTGCCGCCGAAGGCGCAGGTCGTCGCCGCTCGCGCTGAAGACCAGCAGCGGTCGATAACAACCCTTCATCGCGTCCAGCGTTTTCGGCACGACAGCGCACGTAGGACGCGCCTGTGCCTGGGCGGCGATCACCGAAGCCAGGAGCAGCATCGCGAGATGAAGATTCCTTCTGATCACCAAGGGCATCCTGCTGAGCTAAGACCGCAAAACCAGCGGGAAGGGAAGCAGTTGGCTTCCCCTTATCTCGAAAAATCAGGCGTTCACCGTCTCGGCCTGCACCGCCGGCTGTGGAACTCCGTCCTTGACCACGACAGGATCGAGGAACGGCATCGCTGCCCGCAGTTGCGCGCCCACTTCCTCCACCTGCAGACCGGCTTCCTGCTTCCGCATTTCGGTGAAGTTCTTCCGCCCGGTCTTGTTTTCCTCAATCCACTTCTTCGCAAAGGTGCCGTTCTGGATCTCGGTAAGCAGCTTCTTCATTTCCGCGCGGGTTGCGTCGGTCACAATTCGCGGCCCCGCAGTGTAATCACCGTATTCCGCCGTATCCGAAATGGAGTACCGCATATACGCGAGCCCACCGCGGTACATCAGGTCGACGATCAGCTTCAGCTCATGCAGGCACTCGAAGTAAGCAATCTCCGGCTGATAGCCGGCCGCGACAAGCGTGTCAAAGCCCGCCTTCACCAGCGCCGACGTTCCGCCGCACAACACCGCCTGCTCGCCGAACAGGTCGGTTTCTGTTTCTTCGGCGAAGGTCGTTTCCAGCACGCCGCCGCGTGTTCCGCCGATTCCCTTTGCGTAGGAAAGCGCCAGCTCTTTCGCCTGCCCCGAAGGGTTCTGCTCGACGGCGATCAGGCACGGCACGCCGCCGCCTTCAATGAAGACCTCGCGCACGCGATGCCCCGGCCCTTTCGGCGCCACCATCGAGACATCGATCTCCTTCGGCGGCACAATCGGCGCCAAAGCGAATGTTGAACCCGTGCCCGAACATGAGCGTCTTGCCCTTCTTCATGTGCGGCGCGATTTCCTTCGCATACGTCTCGCCCTGCGAGTGGTCCGGCGTCAGGATCATCACCACGTCGGCCCACGCCGCCGCGTCGCTCACGCTGGTCACCTGCAGCCCGGCCTTCTTTGCCTTGTCCACGGATTTGCTGGTCGCCGGCAATCCGACGCGCACATCAACGCCCGAATCCTTCAGGTTCAGCGCGTGCGCGTGCCCCTGCGACCCATAGCCAATCACCGCAACCTTCTTCTGCTGGATCAGCGACAAATCCGCGTCGCGATCGTGATACGTCTTCGCTGCCATTCTGTTTCCTTCTTCCTGGCATGTTATGTTGAGTTCGAATCATCTTCAGTCGCCGCACAATTCTCACTGGCCGACTTTGCAATGAGACCGGCGGCACAGCAAACAAAGGCAAGGCCAATCCCGATCATTTCCCCGAGCATCCGGTCGGTGTTTGCGACCGCTGAAAACCCCCCCAAAAAAAAACACAATCCCAAAATCCAACACCCCCAGAAATAGCACTCGATCTTGTTCGGGCGATGGCACTTGCTCGAGGTTGGCATTCTCGAACATGACCTGTGCCGTCCCTAAACCCTAATTCCTAAACTCTAATCCCTAAACTCTAATCTCTGAACCCAGTCTCATCCGCCATCAGCACATCGCTGGCGCTTTCCTCATCTTCGGCCTTCATCTCATCCGGAGTCTCGAGACCCGGCACGCGCATGGCTTCGAGCACGCGGCTCGTGTGCTGTCCGCGCCGCATCACCATGCGCCCCGTGCGCGAAATCTCAAGAATCCGGTCTCCATTTTCATTCAGTACCTGGATTAGCCCTTCGATCTTGCTCTCCACGCCGGTGATCTCAATCATCAGCGATTCCGGCGCCAGGTCCACAATGCGGGCCCGGAAGACCTCGACCAGCTCGAATACCATGGAACGAGTCTTGGGCGTTGCAGCAACTTTGATGAGCGCCAGCTCCCGCGCCACGTGCGACAGCTGCCCAACGTCATCGACCTCGAGCACATTCTCCAGTTTATAGAGACTCGCGGCGATGCGGTGGCCCGCGGTCGGCGAGGCCTCGCAGACGATCGTCATACGCGATACAGCCGCACGCTCGGAATGGCCCACTGTCAGGGACACAATATTGATATTTAGCCGACGGAACAGCGACGCCACCCGCGTCAGCACGCCCGGCTTGTCTTCCACCAGTGCAACGAATGTGTGCAGCATCGCGTGCCTCTCTTACTTGTCCTGCGCCGTTTCAACCAGCGGGTTCTCCGGCCGCCGGATCATCTCATGCAGCGCTGATCCGGCTGGAATCATCGGGTAAACCGAATCTTCCTTCTCGACGAGGAAATTGATGACGTAGGGCCCCTTGTGCTCGCGGGCCTCTGCAACTGCCGGCAGTACCTCGGCACGGGTTCGCACTGCCTTCCCACGGATGCCATGCGCTTCCGCCAGCTTCACGAAGTCCGGACTGCGCAGCGGCGATGACTCATAGTTCTTTTCATAGAAGAATTCCTGCCACTGCCGTACCATTCCCAGGTAGCCGTTGTTCACTACCGCGATGTTCAGATCCAGCTCTTCCTGGGCTGCGGTCGACAGCTCCGCCGCCGTCATCTGGAACCCGCCATCGCCCGCGACCACCCATACTTCTTTGTCCGGACATGCGATCTTCGCGCCAATCGCCGCCGGCAGGGCAAACCCCATCGTGCCCAGGCCGCCGGAGGTGATCAGCGTCCGCGGTTCATCGTGCTTGTAGTACTGGGCCTCCCACATCTGGTGCTGGCCCACGTCGGTCACGACAATTGCCTTGCCCTCGGTTGCCTTCCACAGATCGTGTATTACGTGCGCTGCGTACAGGTGCCCGCTATCCGGCAGGTTCTTGATGTCGCGGACAGCGCACTCGCCTTTGGTCGCCTCAATCTCTCTGACCCATGCGCTTTCCGGCTTCGCGTCGCGGGGTGGCAGATGGGGCAAAAGCGCTTCCAGCGCCTCTTTCAAATCCCCAATCAACGCGATATCCACCTTTACATTTTTGTTGATCTCCGCGGGATCCACTTCGATGTGAATCTTTTTCGCGGTCGGCGCGTAGGTTGCTAATGTGCCCGTCACGCGATCGTCAAACCGCATGCCGCAGGCGATCAGCAGATCAGCCTGCTGGATAGCGTGATTCACCCACGCCTCGCCGTGCATACCCATCATGCCCAGGGACAGCGGATGCGACGCTGGAAATCCACCCAGTCCAAGCAGCGTTGAGGCCACCGGAATCCGCAGCCGCTCCGCCAGCGTGCGAACCTGCGCCCCGGCGCCCGACTGCAGCACTCCATGCCCAGCCAGAATCACCGGCTTCTTCGCATGGCGAATCATCTCCGCCGCCGCCAGGATCGACTCCGACTCGGTCTTCAGCATCGGGTGCGGGCGATGCGGCTTGGGTTCCGCAGCCGCAAAATCAAACTCCGCCAAACCCTGCTGCGCGTCCTTGGTGATGTCCACCAGTACAGGCCCCGGGCGCCCCGAACGCGCTACGAGAAAAGCCTCGCGAATCATCGGCGCAACGTCTTCGGCGCGGGTAACGACGTAGTTATGTTTTGTCACGGGCAGCGTGATGCCCGTGATGTCCACTTCCTGGAAAGCATCGGTGCCCAGCACCTTGCTCGAAACTTGCCCTGTGATGCAGACGATCGGAACCGAATCGAGCATTGCCGTCGCGATACCTGTCACCAGATTGGTCGCGCCCGGGCCGGACGTCGCAACGGCCACACCCACCTTGCCCGAAGCGCGCGCGTATCCATCGGCCATATGTGCCGCGCCCTGCTCGTGCCGCACCAGCACGTGCCGGATGGGAAATTTCCGCAGCGCATCGTAGGCGGGCAGAATTGCGCCCCCGGGATAGCCGAACACCACACTGACGCCTTCGCCCTCGAGCGTTGCCCAAAGAATCTCGGCGCCCGTAAGCCGCGTTCCCGGCGCGCCCGGTGTGGCCGTGTTTAGTTGAGCCTTCGTCCGATCTGTTGCTTGTTTTTTGGCAGCCATGTTGTCCCCTTCCCTGGTCTGCTCGTGCTCGTCGCTCCGAGCCTTTCAGTGCGTCACCGCACCCTGAGCCGCCGACGAGACTGAATCGGCGTATTTGCGGAAGACACCACGCGCAAACTTCGGCTCGGGTTTCTTCCAGTTCGCCAGACGCTTCTTCATCTCCTCAGCGGAGATCTCCACGTCCAGCCTGCGGTTGGGGATATCGAAATGAATCGTGTCGCCTTCGCGCACCGCGGCAATCGGTCCGCCCACCGCGGCCTCGGGAGCCACGTGCCCGGCCATCAACCCGCGCGTCGCGCCGGAGAATCGACCATCGGTCAGCAACGCCACCGTATCGGTTAATTCCGGAATTCCCGCTACGGCGCCCGTGACTGCCAGCATCTCCTGCATCCCCGGTCCGCCCACCGGTCCTTCGTACCGGATCACCATCACGTCACCGGGTTTGATCTCGCTCGCCTCTACCGCGTGAAAGGCTGCGTGCTCGCTGTCGAAGACGCGCGCTGGGCCGCGATGCTCCAGCCGTTTATGGCCCGCCACTTTAATCACGCACCCCTCTGGTGCGAGATTGCCCTTGAGGATCACGAGTCCGCCGGTCGGCTTCAGCGGATTGCTGAGCGCGTGAATCACATCCTGGCCCGCCGTCTCCTTTGCCGCCGCAGCCTCTTCGCCCAGCGTTTTGCCCGTCACGTTGAGACACTCGTCATGCAAGAGGCCTGCTTGAAGCAGCCGCTTCGCCAGAAGCCGGCTCCCGCCAGCCGCCTGATAATCCACGGCGACATATTTTCCGCCCGGTTTCAAATCGCACAGCAGAGGTGTCTTGGTGCTGATGCGGTCGAAATCATCGACAGTCAGCGGAATTCCCATTTCGTCGGCGATGGCCAGGAAGTGCAGCACTGCGTTCGTCGATCCACCGCTGGCCGCAACGCTGGCAATCGCGTTTTCAATCGCCTTTGGCGTGATGATCTGGCTCGGCTTCACGCCTTTGCGCACCAGGTCCATGACGAGCCGCCCTGCTTCACGCGACGCATCGAGCTTCTCATCGAGAAACCCAGGAACGCCGGAAAGGCCAATCGGCGAGATGCCGAGAAATTCGCAGGCCATGGCCATGGTGTTCGCCGTGAATTGTCCTCCGCATGCGCCGACGCCCGGGCACGCATTTGCTTCCACCGCTTCGAGGCCTGCGTCGTCCAGCTTGCCGGCCGCGTGCGCGCCCACGGCCTCAAACACATCCTGCACGGTCAGGTCTTTTCCGTTCAGATGACCGGGCGCGATCGAACCGCCGTAGAGCATGAGCCCCGGGATATCAAGGCGCGCCAGCGCCATCACCGTCCCCGGCATGTTCTTGTCGCAGCCGGCAATCGCGACGAGGCCGTCAAATTGATTTCCGCGCGTGACCAGTTCGACCGAATCGGCGATCACCTCGCGACTGATGAGCGAGGCCTTCATGCCTTCGGTGCCCATCGTGATCCCGTCCGAGATCGTCACCGTGTTGAACTCCATCGGCGTGCCGCCGGCGTCGCGGATCCCCTGCTTCACCGCCTCAGCCAGCCGTCGCAGATGAAAGTTGCACGGGCCGATCTCCGTCCATGTATTCGCAATCCCAATGATCGGCTTGTGCAGATCCTCCGGTGTGAATCCGACTGCGCGCAGCATAGCCCGCGCAGGCGCGCGACTGGGACCCTCAGTGAGCGCGATCGAATAGAGTTTCCCGTTGCCGTTCTTGCCATTCCCACTCATGCTTGTGTGCTTTCTCCCACCTGCGGCTTTACCCAGAATGCGGCGTCGTGTTGATTCTCGAATTCGTCCAGCTCCGCTGCATGTCGCAGCGTCAAGCCAATATCGTCCAGCCCCTCCAGCAGGCAATAGCGCCGGAACGGATCGTTGGAAAAGCTTGTTGAGAACCCCTGCTCGTCGCAGATCGTGTTCTCCTCGAGCGACACCGTCAATTTGTAACCGTCACGGTTTGCTGCTCGATCCAGCAGCATTTGCACCTGTTCTTCGGGCAGCGTCACGAGCAGAATTCCATTCTTGCCGGCGTTCGAATGAAAAATGTCCGCGAACGACGGCGCGATCACGCACCGGAATCCGTAATCGCTAAGCGCCCATGCTGCGTGCTCCCGCGAAGACCCACAGCCAAAATTCCTCGCCGCCACAAGAATCTGCGCTCCCTGGTATCGCCGGTTATTCAGCTCAAACCCAGGATCCTTGCGCCAGTCGAAAAACAGAAAGTCTTCGTACCCTGTGCGCTCGATGCGCTTCAGGAACTGCTTGGGAATGATCTGATCGGTGTCGACATTCACTCGATCCAGCGGCATCACTTTCGACGTCAGTGTGCGAAATTTCTCCATTAGGCGAGCACCTCGGCCTTTCTGAATTCCCACGTCCTCACATCGGTGAAGTGACCCATCACCGCGGCTGCCGCCGCCATCATCGGGCTCACCAGATGTGTTCGTCCTCCTTGCCCCTGCCGCCCTTCGAAGTTCCGGTTGCTCGTCGAGGCGCAGCGCTCGCCCGGCTGCAGAATGTCCGGGTTCATCCCCAAACACATTGAGCACCCCGGCTCGCGCCACTCAAATCCTGCATCTTTGAAGATCGCGTCCAGCCCCTCGTGCTCTGCCTGGGCTTTTACCAGCTGTGACCCCGGCACTACCATCGCCCGCACCTTATTGTGGATGTGATGCCCGGCCACGACCTTCGCCGCCGCGCGCAGATCCTCGATGCGCGAATTGGTGCACGAGCCAATGAAAACGCGGTCGATGGCGATCTCCTCCATTGGCGTTCCTGGCTTCAGATCCATGTACTCGAGCGCTCGCGTGAAGGCTCGCCGGTTCGCCTCATCTTTCGCGGCTGCCGGATCAGGCACCGCGGCGGTTACAGAAACCACCATCCCGGGATTGGTGCCCCAGGTCACATACGGCTCCAGCTCGACCGCCGGAATCACCAATTCACGATCGAATTCTGCGCCCGGGTCGGTAGCCAGCTTCCGCCATTCCGCAACCGCTTCATCCCACGCCGCTCCATGCGGGGCAAACGGCCGGCCTTTAAGCCATGCAAAGGTCGTCTCATCGGGTGCAATCATCCCCGCCCGTGCGCCCGCCTCGATGCTCATATTACAAATCGTCATCCGGCCTTCCATGCTCAGCGAGGGGATGGCCGAGCCCGCGTACTCGATCACGTAGCCCGTCGCGCCATCGGTACCGATGCGCCCGATGATCCCGAGCACAATGTCCTTCGCGGTCACGCCGTCCGGCAACTCGCCCTCGACGGCAATCCGGAACGTCTTCGGTTTCGATTGCGGCAGGCACTGCGTCGCCAGCACATGCTCCACTTCGGAAGTTCCGATGCCAAATGCCAACGCCCCGAGCGCCCCGTGGGTCGACGTGTGGGAATCGCCACACACAATCGTCATTCCAGGCTTGGTCAGACCCAACTCCGGTCCGATGACGTGCACAATGCCCTGGTGCGGGGACTGCACGTCGTAGAGCGTGATGCCGAACTCCGCGCAGTTTTTCCGCAGAGTCTCGATCTGCTTCGCCGCAATCGGATCGTCGATCACCAGCCGGTTCGCTGTCGTGGGCACATTGTGATCTACGGTCGCAATCGACCGGTCCGGGCGCCGCACTTTGCGACCTGCGATCCGCAGCCCGTCGAAAGCCTGCGGCGACGTCACTTCGTGAATCAGGTGCAGATCGATGTAGAGCAGTGTCGGCTCGCCCTTAGGCTCGGCAACGATATGCGATTCCCAAACCTTCTCGAATAATGTTTTTGGATTTGCGGCCATATTGGTTCTCAACTCAGCTTCAATCATCGGCGTGCCCCGGCCGCACTTGCACCGACCAGCACTTCGCGCACCCTGGCGCCCACTTCCGTCGTCGACAGCACTTTTGCGGACTTGTCTCCGCGCACCAGGTCCGGCGTTCTGAACCCATCGTCCAGCACCTTCTTGACCGCGGTTTCCACTGCCAAAGCTTCATCATCCAGCCCCCCCGAATACCGCAAGAGCATTGCCGCCGTTAGAATCGCACCCAGCGGGTTCGCAATGCCCTTGCCCGCAATGTCTGGAGCCGACCCATGCACCGGCTCATAGAGATTCACCTTGCCGCCGATCGTCGCCGACGGCAGCATCCCCAGCGAACCGGTAATCACTGCCGCCTCATCGGACAAAATGTCGCCGAACAGGTTTTCCGTGAGCACGACGTCATAACTGCGCGGCTGGTTCATGATGTGCATCGCCATTGCGTCGACGTACTGATGCTCGAGAGCCACGCCCGGATAAGCCTTCGCGACCTCGGTCACCGTCGCGCGCCAAAGCTGGGAGACTTCGAGCACGTTCGCCTTATCGACGGAAGTGACTTTCTTCCGCCGCTTCGTAGCCAGCTCAAATGCGACCTTCGCCACGCGAACCACTTCATCTCGCGTGTAGCGCATCGTGTTCCACGCCGCATTGGTCTTGTTGTCCCACTGCCGCGGTTCGCCGAAATACAAACCGCCGAGCAGCTCGCGCACGAAAAGAATGTCGGCACCCGCGACAATTTCAGGTCGCAACGGTGAATTTCCGCTCAGACCCGGCCACGCAAACGACGGCCGCAGGTTGGCAAATCCTCCCAGCGCGGAACGAATCTTCAGCAAGCCCGCTTCGGGCCGCTGGCTCGGGGGCAGGGAATTGAACTCATTGCTGCCGACCGCACCCAGCAGCACCGCATCGCTGTCGAGCGCTGCATCGAGTGTCGGCTGGGGCAGCGGAGATCCGTGAGCCTTGATCGCGACGCCGCCAATGAGCTCTTCGCGGAATTCGAAGTCATACCCGCCCAGCTCCGCGACCGACCGCAGCACACGAACGGCTTCGTCGGTTACTTCAGGGCCGATACCGTCTCCGGCCACAATTAGAATCTTCAGCTTCTTTGCCATGAACTCTCAGTTCCGGTGCGATGTGTTTCAAGCCCAGGAAATCCCTGGCCCGCATCGGCTACGCCTGCTTCACCCAGGCATGCCAACGCTAGCTTGCTGCCGTCGGCTCGGTCGAGATCAGATCCTCATGCCGGCGATGATGTGCGACAAGATTGATCAGATCCTGGTCATAAATTGCCTTCTTCCGATCCGCCAGCTCGGTGAACGCGCGATAAGCAATGTCCACATCCGCCGCGGACAGCCGGTATCCCAGCTCCTGCAGCCGCGAGCGCAGTGCCGTGCGTCCCGAGTGTTTGCCCAGCACCATCCGATTCGCCGGCACCCCGACTGAAACCGGCGTCATAATCTCGTAGGTCAGCGGATTTGACAGTACCCCGTGCTGATGGATCCCCGCCTCATGGGCGAATGCATTCGCTCCCACCACCGCTTTGTTCGGTGCCGCGCCAAAGCTGATCGTTCCCGCCAGTTGCTGGCTTACCGGGTAAAGCTTCTCCAGATTCAGATTGCTCTCGTAAGGAAACACGTCGGCTCTCACTTTGATCGCTGCCGCAATCTCTTCAATCGCTGCGTTGCCGGCGCGCTCGCCAATGCCGTTGATCGTGCATTCCACCTGACGCGCTCCTGCCCGAATCGCGGCCAGCGTGTTCGCCACCGCCAGACCCAGATCGTCGTGGCAGTGCGTGGAAAGAATCACGCGATCCGCCCCCGGCACCTTTTCCAGAATCCTCCGGAACATCCCAGCGTAATCCTCCGGCGTAGCGTATCCGACGGTATCCGGCAGATTGATCGTCGTGGCGCCCGCTGAGATGGCCGCGCCCACAAACTGGCAGAGAAACTCCGGATCCGTCCGCGTCGAGTCCTCCGGGGAAAACTCCACATCGTCGGCATAAGTCTTCGCCAGAGCTACCATCGTCGCCGCCTGCTCCAGCGCCTCATCGCGCGTGATCTTCAGCTTGTACTGAAGATGAATATCCGAGCTGGCCAGAAAAACGTGAATCCTCGGCCGTGCTGCCTTTTCAATAGCTTTCGCAGCGCGTTCGATGTCCTCCTGCCGTGCTCGCGCCAGGGATGCTACCCTCGGCCCGCGCACTTCCTGCGCGATTGCCGAAATTGCCGCAAAGTCGCCATCGGAGGCGATCGCAAAACCAGCTTCGAGTATGTCGACGCCCAGATCGGCCAACGAATGTGCCAGGGCCAGCTTCTCGTGGTGAGTCATGCTGCAGCCGGGTGACTGCTCGCCGTCGCGCAGCGTGGTATCGAAGAAATAAACGCGGTTTTCTGCCATAGAGTGACTCTCTCAGTCGAATCTGTTCGGCAAAGCTCCTTCAACTAGTTTCGCAAAAGGTAACCCCATAAAGCAAATTTGTAATTCTTTGCATTTCCATCAATATTATTCATAGTCGTTTGGACATTCACCCATGGATCTCTATCAGCTCGAAACCTTTCTGGCAGTTGTCGAAGAACGGGGGTTTTCCCGCGCCGCCGCTCGCATGCGACGCACGCAGCCAGCCGTCAGCCACACCATCCGCAAGCTCGAAGACGAAATCGGTGAGCCGCTCTTCGAGCGCGCCTCACGGGACGGTACGCTCACCGCTTCCGGAAAGCTACTGCGCGGTTACGCTGAACGGCTCCTTCGGCTTCGCGGCGAAACCGTCACGGCTCTCGCCGAGCTGCGCTCCCTCGATCGTGGCCGGCTTAGCATCGCGGCCAACGAATACACCTGCCTCTGGCTGCTTCCCGTCCTCGACGCCTTCCGCCACGAGTACCCGCCAATCGCAGTCACGGTTGAACGCTCGCTGGCCAGCCAGATCCCGGATCAACTGATCGAGCATGCGGTCGAGTTCGGCATCCTCTCCTTCCGTCCGGAGGACGCGCGCCTGCATGCCATCGCCGTCTACACCGACTCGGTCGCGTTTGTCGTCGATCCGAAGCATCCGCTGGCGAAACAAAAGCAGGTTTCTATCCGGGAGCTCGGCGCGCAAAACTTCATTGCACACACGGTGGCCTCACCACTCCGCCAGCGCGTCATCGAAACCTTTGCCCGGAATCAGACACCTTTGAACATGAGCGTCGAACTGCCCAGTCTGGAAGCCATCAAGCGCTTCGTGGCTCGCGGAAATGGAGTCGCGCTGGTTCCCGGCCTCACGGTGCAGCCAGAACTCGCTCGCGGCGAACTGGTCCAGGTTACGGTTCCGGAATTGAAAATCGCGCGACGCCTGTGGCTCGTTCAACGTGCTCGCACCACCCTCTCCCATGCCGGCGCTGCGTTTCTGGAAATCGTCAGGACATTCGCCTCGCATCGCGGTCACCCCTTCGCTTTTCGCATGGAGCATACTCCCGTTCGCTCTCCTCGTTCGTCCAAGCATTAACTCGCGCACGCAAGCTGTCCAAACAGCTCGCGGAAGGTACAATGACCAGGTGGACATCCCCCCGATGTTTGCTACTCCAAGGAGCCTGGGCTTCCGGGGCCGGCGTTGGCGCGGCCGCGGAAATTCCCGAACGGCGTAGTCAAGAGGTTGACCGACGAATGAGGAAATTGTTGTTGTTCCTGCTATTGCTGCCCGTGATGGCAGTGCCTTCTTTTGCCCAGGAGAGTCGCCAGGACATCAGTGTGAGCGGATCCGGACTCCTTGCACCGTTTGCCTCCGGAAACGATGTTCAGCTTCACTCCACCCCCGGTTACGGTGCTCTCGCGAGTTATCGCTTCCAGCTCACTCCTCACGGCGGACTGGAACTCAATTTTCAGTACGACCAGAACGTCCAGCACTTCATCACCAACACCCTCAACAACCACATCCACGACCGCTTCATGGAGTTTTCCGGAGGATACGTCTATTCCTTCAATTTTAAGAACTTCAATCCGTTTATAGAAGGTGGCCCGGCGGCCTTTATGTTCTCGCCGATCGATGACGCCAAGACCAACACGTTTGGCATCAGTCGAAGTACCGATGTGGGTGGCTTCTACGGCGCCGGAATTGCCTACGAGATCAGTCCCAGCTTCGACATTCGCGCCGAATATCGCGGCCTCATCCTGAAGACGCCGACGTTCAACTATCCGGGCGACGATTTTCGTACCAACGTCTACTACAACATCTACAACCCGGTCATCGGTATTGCCTACCATTTCTGAAACGCTCAAACGCAAAAAGGGCTGGGCAAAATCGCCCAGCCCTTTCCGTTTCCCGTTGCAGAGCTAGTAGCCGAGGAATTTGTAGGCAACCCCAAAGCTGAACCCATTCGGCGTGAGACCGCTGCTGTTCTGCACGACAGTGCCGGTCGTCGAGTTGTAAGTCGGTGGCCCTGCGAACGACGGCCAGACTTGCCACTCATAATCCGCACGTAGCATCATCCGGCGTGTCAGCCGATAATTGAGCGTGCCCCCGGGGGCGTAGGCGAAGTAGCTGCCCTTCAGGCTACCCGCGGCTGGGTAGTAGGCAGTTGTGATCCATCCACCGCCCAGTTCGACCTTGAGCCACCCGTCGAAATTCCAGTGCCTGAGCACCCGATAGCGCGGTCCTACCAGGTAGTTTGATTCGACCTCGCTACCCACTCCTCGCCAGTGCAGCCAGCGCGCTTCACCCTCCACACCATACTTACCGTGCATATCGAAGTCGAAAAAGCCAGTTGGACCAATCAGGTCTGCGGAGCAGAACGGTGAACTGGTCGCACATCCCCAGTCCGGGTTAAATGCGGACATCTCCGCTCCGGCCGAGATGGTAGCCTCGCCGCCGGTGGCAGATTCTGAACTCTGGGCGATGAGTGCTGCGGGAAATAGAAGGAAAACGAACAATCCGATCTTCTTCACCACGTTTTGTCTCCGGTCTTGCACTTGCGGGCCCCTGAAAATCTGTTAACTCTTGTTCCTCATTAACCCTTTTATGCCGCAAACCATGCGCCCTGCGGTTCGTTTTTCTGAACCGCAAGGTAGGTAACGACCCGAAAGAAACAGGTTACTGCGGTGACTGCCCCTGCGGCTGTTGCGCCTGGGCGTTCGCCGATGGCACTTGTCCGCCTGCATCAGCCGAGGGCGGAACCGGTGCACTCGCAGCCGGCGACGCGTTTGCCGGCGCCGGAGCCGCTGCAGGCGGCTGATCCGAATAGCGTTGCAACCGGAAGAACACCGGCGTCAGCTCCAGTGGCATCTTGTCCCGGGCGTTGAGCAACACGGGCGCCCGCGCGTTCAACATGAAAACCTTGTCATCCCACGGATCGATCTTCAAACGGCTGTTCAGGGGCAGTGCCGCGATCTGGGTCAAATTATCCATGTCCAGCTTTGGCGCTCCCTGCGTCAGCCCCACAAGCCACGGCTGTCCATCCGCCCTCATCAGCGGGTCGCCCAAACGGGGCGTGAACAGCGCCGGCAGATCCTTCTCTCTTGCTTCCAGCTGTTGGAAGAACAGACCCACGCTGGCTGCCTTGTCGTGATAAATGGAGTGATTGTAAAGGTCCACTGCCTTCTTTGCCGCCTCTTCATTGTCAGGCGTAGAGTGGTTCATCGTGATCCGCCGGAACGTTGATGTATCCGGGAAGAGCAGCCGGTCGTTAAACGCATAACGCGTATCGATGTGGTGCCCGGTCACGATGTGCGCGAGTTGGAAGGCAATTACCGCCGCCAGCGCGTTTTCGTCCGGCAGCGTATCGATCAATCCCTTGCTCAGCAGGATGGTATTGCCAACCGCCAGAGACTCCAGCGGGGTGGTCAGAATCACGCGGCAATGGATGTCGCTGGGAAGCTGCAGATTGCTCCCGATGATGATATTCGTCGCCACCTGCTCCAGCTGCTTGTCGAAATCGCTGGGTGGCGCAACCAGTCCGGCCTGCGTCAGCCGGTCCAGCACGTTCTGCTCGGCCTGCGAAATCCACTCCCGCTCGGCCTGCAGCGGGCTCACATCCGTGGAGTTGTCGCTCTGGTCCTGAGCGTTCTCAATCTCCATCGACTCCGCATCCGATTCCCGGGTCGGCAGCTTTAGCGAATAACCCCAGTACGTTGTCTGCCCCTTGAAGCTCGTCGCATGCGCCACTTCGTTGTGCAGCGTGTCCTCGATGTAAACCGCTGCCGGCGCCCACACGCCCGGCTGCACGTTCATCCGCCAGCTGTCGAAATGGAAGTAGTGATTCGTCTCGTCGTTGGGATTGCTGATGTACGTTCCGTTGAAGCGGACGATGTTGCCATCCTCGTCCTCGACCCAGACCCGTCCGAAGAACCGTCCCGTGCCCTTCTCCCTGGGACGCACGTCGAACACCCACGTCCGAACCGTTCCCAAAAACTCGCGGCGCACGAAAGAGAACTGGTAGTGCTGCTGATCGAATCCGGATGGATCGACAAACATCATCGCCATAAAGCCGGTGGGCGAATTCTCCAGGTGGAACGCCTTCGTCAGCTCCGACATGAACTGGAACGACCCGCGGAACCAGCCATGCTTCTCATTCCGCGCCGCCTGAGCGTACTCATCGGCCGTGAACGCTTTGCCAAAATCCACACGGCCGATCATGTACTGGTCCGACACCGGAACCTGATAAAGCTTCACATCCGGACGCAGGTCCTGAATGTAGGACTGCACGATCGGCGTGCTCTTCTGGATCTGCCTGACGATCACTTTTTCGCGAGCGATCGCCTGCTGGACCAGGCGCTGCTGCTGTGGAGTCAAAGGGAGCGATGGCGCGCTGCGAGGTTCCTTTGCCTGGGACAAAGGTACGCCCAGCAATAATGTCATGCCCAGCATCAAAATCTTGCGATACATTCTGTAACTCCTGACTTCCTGTCTGATTTTCTCCGCCTGCGCGAAACGCAAAACTCGCGCTCCGTCCGCGGTTATACCGCCGTTACGCCATCTGGAACGATACGTGAATAATGCTCACCTGGTCGACCGGCCGTCCATCCTTCGTTGCCGGCTTGAACCGAATCCGCTCTGCCGCCAGCTTCGCCTGCTCATCCAGTCCGTGACCCAGCCCTGCAACTACCCGCAGTACTTCTACCTGTCCTGACGCCAGGAAGCGAACTTCCAGCGTTACGTCGCCTTCGATTTTCAGCTGCCGCGCCTCCGCGGTATAGGTGGGCAGAGGCTTGGCCAGCACAACAATCGGCGTCGATACCGGTTCCTGCGGTCGAACCGCTGGCGCCGGCGCTGAGCCGTACATATTATCGCCAAAGCTGCCCTTGGCTACGGTGCCGTGACTGCCCGGTTGCCCGGTTCCACCCAGAACGCCACTGCCGAATCCCGCCGACGCGATCGTCGCATTCCGGTCTTTTCCGCCCGGCACCCCATTGGCTACGCCCGATCCAAAGTCCGCGCCACGCACAGCTCCCTGACGTGCGGCCCCGGATCCGGTCGCAGGTCCCGGCGCAGCGTTGAACGCACCCACCGCCGCGATCGTCGCTGTGCGGGTTGCATTGGGATTAGGCTTTACTCCCTCAGGATCCCCAAATCCCCCGTTCTTCGGAGTCGGTGCCGACATGTTGTTAGCCATCGCTGTCGGCGCCTGGCTCTTGAACATTCCCAGCTTCGGCTGCGGCGGAGGCGTAAACCTGCGCGGCGGCGCTGCCTCAATCTTGGGCATCACTGGCGTGGGCAGCTTAATCTCGGCCACCTTCGGCGGCTCCGGCAACGGCTTCGGAAATTCGATCTTCGGCTGTTCCACCTTCATGATCTGGGGCGGTGGAGGAAGCTTGATCTTTGGTACTGGCGGCACATAGGGCTTCGGCTGGTCGACCGGGAAGATCAACTGCGTCGTTTGATATCTGTGCTCCTGTACCTGATGAACCTGAGCGATGGTTAGCAGCAGCAGCAGCGCTGCCACCGTCACGTTGATCACCATGCTCATGCCGAATGACCCCATTCGGCCTTCCGGCTCGGGGAGCAGTCCGAACGTTGCGCGCTTCATGGAATTATCTGTCGCCATTGCCCTGTTTCTCCGACATCACCTGCAGAAAGAAGTTGCGATCTTTATTTGAATGCATCCCAAATGCCATGCACTTGGATGACCACCGAACCCAAACCGTACACCAAGCCCCAATCGGGACACTTTTGCCGCAAAGCGGCGGACCTCTCTCCTGAAAAAATCGCTTTGCTGAGTGGGGTTACCATTTTGATCTTCCTACAGGTACTTATGATCGCGCAAGAGGTTACTTGAGCGTACTCCTGTGGATTACCCCCAACAGTCACACGAACGAGGCAGAAACGTGCCCATTTTGGGTCTTGCACCTGTGAACGACGCGGGGAACCCCTCCTTCGTTCACTCTCTTTACCTCTTGCGGTGAGCATCCGCAAGCCCTTGCCGCGTGCCGGCCGACCATCCCTCGGAAGGAATCGGAAGCTTGGCCCCCTTTGCGGCGGTGCCGCTTCGGGGGAAGCGCCTCGCGATCAGTTATAAAGTCAGACGCAACAGGACGTGATTAGGATAAAGGATCGGAGGGAAAGAGTTTTGCAGATTCTGGTCACCGGCGGCGTTGGGTACATTGGTGGGATGATCGCGTTGACACTGGCACAACAGGGCCACTCTGTCACCGTCTACGACAATCTCTGTCACGCCAGCCGCGCTCTTGTTCCCGCGGGTGTCGAATTTGTTGAGGGCGAGCTGGCCGACCGAAATACCCTCGAAAAGCTGCTTTCCTCTGGTTTCGACGGTGTCTTCCATCTCGCCGCGCTTATTGAAGCAGGCGAAAGCATGCTCAAACCCGAGCTCTATTTTCGCAATAATAGCGCCTCCACTCTCACTCTCCTCGAGGCAATGCTCGCAACCGGTGTGCGCCGCATCGTTTTTTCTTCAACGGCCGCTGTCTACGGCGAACCGGAAGTAACGCCGATCCGCGAAGATGCGCCCCTCCGGCCCACCAACGCTTACGGTGAATCCAAGCTTCTGGTGGAAAAAATGCTCTACTGGATGTACCGAGTACACGGTCTTCATTATGCCAGCCTGCGTTACTTCAACGTCGCCGGCGCGATGGCTGGCCGTGGCGAGGCTCATGAGCCTGAGTCCCACCTCATTCCCCTGGTTCTCGATGTCGCCCTGGGCCGTCGCGACAAAATCAAAATCTATGGTGATGATTACCCAACACCCGATGGGACCTGCATCCGCGACTACATCCACGTCGAGGATCTAGCCGCAGCGCATCTGCTTGCTTTTCAGGCGCTTGCGGAGAAAGAACAGCTGATCTACAACCTCGGCAACGGTTCAGGTTTTTCCGTCCGAGAGGTTATTGACTCAGCCCGCCGTGTCACGGGCCATCCCATCCCCGTCGAAATCGTTCCCCGTCGCCCCGGCGACCCAGCGGTCCTCATCGCCAGCTCGGAAAAAATCGCGCGCGAGCTTGGCTGGAAGCCCCGTCACACGAATCTCGACGAGATCGTCGCCAGCGCCTGGCAGTGGCAACAGGTTCGCTACTCGTAACGGATGGCTTTCACCGGGTCAAGCCGGGACGCCCTGCGCGCAGGTAGCCAGCAAGCGACTAATCCCACTGCGGCCAGGACGGCGGCGACTGAAACGAACACCACTGGGTCCGTCGGTGAAACCCCAATAGGCAGGCTGGCCATCAGCCGCGCTGCAGGAAAGGCCGCGGCCAGCCCCAGGACCAGCCCAGCCACGATTTGCCACAGCCCGCGACCCATCACCAGCAGCATGATGTTGCGGATGCTCGCGCCGAGCGCCATGCGAACGCCGATCTCCTGCGTCCGCCGCCCCGTCGCCTGCGCGAGCACCGCATAGATGCCCACTGCGGCCATCAACAACGCGATGACGGCGAATCCCATGAAGACCTTACTGAAAAGGTGGAGATACCACTGATTGTGCTCGATGGCGCCAGAGAGGATCCAGCTATCGCGGAGCGGGAGATCCTGATCGAGGCTTTGCACGGCGGCGCTGACGGCTTTAGTGGGATTGGTGCTGGATTCGACGACAAGGGACATGCCGCCCCAGCCAACCTGGCGAAAGGGCTGGAAGAAGAGCGGATTGGGATTTTGCGAGTTGACGTCCTGAACCACGTTGTCGGAGACGCCGATGACAGTGATCCAGTCGCCGGCCTTGTTCGGGTCGTCGTAGAGCCGGAAACGGCGGCCGAGCGCGGACTCACCCGGCCAGAAGCGCTGAGCGGTTTCACGGGTGATGATGGCCGCGAGATGGTTGGGCGTTCCGTCCAGAGTGTTGAAGTCGCGGCCCAACAGCAGCGGCAGGCGGATGGTCCCGAGATAGCCTGGCGAGGAGACAACATAGGAAACGGGTGGGCGATGCGCGGAATCGAAGACAGGCCCGTGCTCGATCTCAATGTGCGTATCGGCGGAGCCAAGACCTGGCGGGTTGGAGACGATGGCGGCGCCGGTGACGCCGGGGATGGCTGCGAGGCGAGGCAGAAGCTGGTCGTAGAAGTGCTGACGCGCGTCGGTGTCCTTATAGCGGCCGTCGGGAAGATAAATCCGCGCGACCATGAGCTGATCGGAGGGAATGGACCGGTTGGTTGCGACGGCTTTGAGGACACTATGGACGAAGACACCCGCGCCGGTGAGCAGCACCAGAGTGAGCGCGAACTGGAAGACGACGAGAGAGGCGGCGAGGAATCCTCCGCGATGCCGGCCGATGCTGCGGGCGCCCTCCTGCAGGATCTGGTTGAGGTCTGGACGCGAGGCGCGGAGGGCTGGGGCGACGCCGAAGAGCAGACCGCTGAAAATGCAGAGAGCAGCAAAGTAGCCGAAGACGGGATAGTCCATGGTGAACTGGACCCAGTAGGGCTTTCCGACGTTCTCGGTGGCGAGCGTGAACCAATAGACGCCGAGAGAGGCAAGGCCGAGTCCAGCGAGTCCGCCGAGAACGCTGAGCAGAACGCTTTCGATGAGAAGCTGTCGGACGACGCGCCAGCGCGAGGCTCCGAGGGCGGCGCGGATGGACATCTCACGTTGGCGCCCGATGGCGCGGCTCAGCATCATGTTGGCGACGTTGGCGCAGGCGATAAGGAGAACGAATCCGACCGAGGACAGCATGAGGATGAAGACCATGCGGATGTTGCCGCCGTTGTAGCGTTCATGGAAGGTCATCACGTTGGCGGTGGTGTCTTTGTCCTCTGCGTTTTGCGCGGCGAGACGCCGGGAGATGCCTGCGATTTCGGTCTGAGCGGCCGAGATATCGACGCCGGGCCGGAGAATACCGAAGACCTCGATCTGCCGGTTGTCGCGCTTGAGGTCGTTGGGCGTGGGAGCGAGAGGCATCCAGAGGTCGACCGTCGTGGGGAACCCGAAGTCTTTCGGCATGACGCCGATGATCGTGGCGGGCTTCTCATTGATACGGACCTGGCGGCCGATGACGGAGAGCGAGCCCGCGTAGCGATTCTGCCAGACTGCGTAGCCGATCATCAGCACCGGCGCAGCGCCAGGCTGGGCGTCAGAGGCAAGAAAGTCGCGGCCGAGGACCGGATGAATGTGGAGCATGGAGAAGATGCCGGCCGTCGCGCGCTCAAGGTGGAAGGACTGCGGCGGAATGCCGGGTTCGCCAAGAACGCCCTCCTGATTGGCTCCCCCTTCGAGCGCCTCGAAGGAATTCGCCTGGGCGCGGTAGTCGAGCAGGTCGGGGTAAGACATGCGCGTGTCGCGGCCATCGGGTGTGTGCGTGGCCACAGAGACGAGGCGGGATCCGCCGGGAACGGGCACGGGCTTGAAGAGCGCGGCGTTAACGATGGTGAAGACCATCGTGTTCAGCCCAATGCCGAGCGCCAGCGTGATAACGACAGCTGCTGAGAACCAACGGTGGGCAAGGATCATGCGCAGGGCGAAGCGGAGGTCGTAGGCCATGCCAACCGTTACGGCCCCGGTCGCTGCGGGGTTCCGGGTGCGAACAACTTTGTGACGGGATTGTGGACAGGCCAGGCGCAGCGAAAAGATTGCCGGACGGTGGCTGCCTATGTCGCCGATCGGGTCCTTAGCTAACCGTTCCTCAGCCAACCGGCCTTTAGCCAACGGTCCTCAGCTAACGAGCCTACTTCTCAACCTCGACGCCACGCCAGAAGGCAATGTGATTCTTGATGTTACGAGCGGCAGGATTTGGATTGGGATAATACCAGGCCGCGTCCTGGTTCTCCTGCCCATCCACCAGGAGGCTGTAATACCGCGCCTGGCCCTTCCATGGACAGGTCGAAGTCGTCGAGCTCGGGCGAAGAAATTCCCGGTTCACCGCGCCCTCCGGAAAATACACATTCCCCTCGACCGTCTCGTAAGTATTACTTTCTGCAAGTACTTTTCCGTTCCAGACCGCCTTCGCCATCGTTCTCTCTTCCTTCGCCCTTTCCGCGCCCGACGTACCACATTACCAGATGCGCGACCCTCTGCAAACGACGCGAAACCGCCCCGGTATCGAATCAGGATCGTAACTTGCTACGCTGCTTGGCAGCGGAGGTTCCAGCCCGATGCCCGCCGTCAACCGTCGCACCGTCGATCTCTCCCAGTACCCCGATCTGGTCGTGGTCTACCTCGGCATGCGCGTCAACCGCATGACCGGTCTCAAAACCCTGATCGGCTTCGGTCCCAAAATCTCCAAATCCGTCGCAGCTCAGCCCGACGGTCTGCTCTGCCACGAGAACTTCGTCTTCTCGTTTTTTCCCATGCACGCCGGCATGCGTCAGTACTGGCGCGACATGGATTCGCTGCTCCAGTGGACCCGTTCCGAGCCCCATCGCCTCTGGTGGAAGAACTTCCTCCGCAATTCCGGCGGCACCGGCTTTTGGCACGAAACCTACACCCTCCGCGGCGGCATGGAAGCCATCTACGACGACATCGCTCCAAAGATCGGCTTCATGAGCTTCGCGCCCATCGTTGCCGCACGAGGATCCATGTTCACCGCCACGCACCGATCCTCGCACCCGGCTGCCAATCTCGAGCCCGTCGTCAGCGAACAGGACCTCTACGGCAAGTGAGCCAGCCGTTCGAGTCGGTCATCGCTCGCCTTTCGCTGGCTCCCTGACCGGGTTTCCGCTGACCGTTTTTTAGCTGACCGGCCTTGCGCTAACCGGTTCTTAGCTGCAGGCTGCTGGCTGCAGCCTGCCGGCCGCTTCTCTACTTGCCCACTTCGTCAAAGAACTCGATGATCGATTCGATCCCGCGATGGAAGTTCGCGATGTGGAACTTTTCGTTCGGAGCGTGCAGCCCATCGTCCGGCAGCCCAAAGCCCATCATCACCGATGGAATCTTCAGGTGCTTCTCAAAATCGCCCACGATCGGAATCGATCCGCCGGACCGGATGAACACCGTGTCCTTGCCCCAGACTTTTTTCAGAGCCCTGGTCGCCGCCTTCACGTAAGGATTGTCGGTCCCGATCACAATCGGCTCGCCTGAATGAATGAGCCGCACTTCGATGGTCACGCCCTCCGGCTTGATCTTCTCGACGTACTCCTTGTACCGCTGGAAAACCTTCTCTGGCGTCATATCCGGCACCAGACGCATGGAAACCTTCGCCGTCGCCTTTGCCGGGATGACCGTCTTGGCGCCCGCGCCCGTAAATCCGCCAACGATACCGTGGACATCGAGCGTCGGCCGTGCCCAGGTGCGCTCGATCGCCGTGTAGCCCTTCTCGCCCACCAGCTTCGTCGCGCCCACTTCTTTCTCGCGATACTCCTCCTCGTCGAAGGGCAGCTGCTTCCATGCCCTCAGCTCGTCGTCGCTCGGCTTCTTCACATCTTCATAGAAGCCGGGAATCAGAATCTTCCCATCGCGATCTTTTAGCCCCGCGATAATCTGCGCCAACGCCACGAACGGATTCGGCGCTGCCCCGCCATACATCCCCGAGTGCAGATCGGTCTTCGCGCCCCGCACCTCAAGCTCGGTGTAGATCATGCCGCGCAGTCCCACGCACAGCGTCGGCAAATCCGGAGCAAACATTTCGGTGTCGGAAATCAGGGCGAAGTCCGCTTTCAGCCGCTCTGAATGCTCCCGCACGAAGGCCGCAATGCGTTCTCCGCCCACCTCTTCCTCGCCCTCGTAGATCACGCGCACGTTGATGGGCAGCTTGCCATCTTTCTTCAATAAACTTTCCAGAGCCTTCACCTGCAAAACCAGTTGCCCCTTGTCGTCCACGGCGCCGCGGGCGTAGAGGTTGCCGTTGCGCTCGGTCGGCTCAAACGGCGGCGTATGCCACTCGTCCAGCGGATCGGGCGGCTGCACGTCGTAGTGCGCGTAGCACAGGACGGTGGGTCTCCCGGGCGCATGCAGCCAATCCGCGTAGACCAGCGGATGCCCCGCGCCGCGGATGATCTCGACGTGCTCCATACCGATGCGCTTCAGTTCCGCCGCCACCCACTCCGCGGCCTTCTCGACGTCGCCCTTGTGCTCCGGCGTCGTCGACACCGACGGAATCCGCAACAGCGTCTTCAGTTCTTCGAGGAATCGCCCGGCATTTTCTTTTGCGTAACCAACTGCACCAGCACTCATTGCTTTACCTCACAGCTTGATGCCGAAATCAGCAAACTACCGAGTATACGGCGTCCCGACCCACCCCCCTCCCCCCAGTACTGCGGGACGGTGATTGAATCTGCGGGGCTTACGGGATATTGGCAGTCTCGATAACAGGGCATGTCTTTGAAAACGAGTCACATGGGAGGCGAGTGCAATTGAATCAAACACGCTCGCGATTGAATCAATGACGCTCGCCATGGGCCCGGATGATTGAGAACAAGTCACACGGAGACGCTCGCGACTGATTCAGTGACGAGCGCCTCCACTGTTCCGGGTCTGGATACCGGGGCGCTGGACATATCCGATGTTATCCAGCCGGCGGTAGGGAGTTACATCGATGGCCGGTTATTGGTCCTGAGCAGCAACGAAAAGAGCCGCGCCAAGGCGCAGTGTTTCGCGTTCTTATGTAAGCCGGAAAAGAAGATGATAGAAATTTATTATCCCCTATTATCAGAATACCAAGTCCAGGCAGAAACAGTGCCAATCTTAAACGAGTTTCCTGGCGTGTAACTCGTTCTAGGTCAGCGGCTGTTACTTCGGTTTTTGGCCGCAGGTCTTGACAGTTTTCCCACATTTTTGAGTTCAGGCTGTAAGTGATTGAATGTTCGTTCTCGGGATGACAGGGCTGGCTGCTCCTTCCGGGACACGGCCGCGGTAATGGTTGGGGCCGGCTCATAACTGGGGCCTGTCGCTGAAAGCAACCGCAGATTCCTCCGCCTCGCGACGCTCAGCGTCAGAATGGACAGGTTGCGAGTCGGCATCTTGAGAGGAAGGATTCGGGATTGCCTTCAGGGAGGGATGCTTCGAGCTTTGCGATGGATTCTCGCGCAGTATCCGCGGCGAAAACATTCCTCCGCGTGGTCGTTCACAATGCCCGCGGCCTGCATCCACGCATAGACGATCACCGGACCCACAAATTTGAAGCCACGCTTCTTCAGCTCCTTTGAGAATTTCTCCGACAGCGGCGTGCTCGCCGGTATGGGTCCGCCGCGGCGAATCTGGTTCTGGATCGGCTGCCCTCCGGCCATCTCCCAAACCCACGTCGAAAAATCCAGACCTTCCTTCTGCATGGCCAGGTAGGATTGCGCCCCTCCGATGGTCGCCTCGATCTTGGCGCGCGACCGGATAATCCCTGGATTCGCGAGCAGGCGCTGCACATCTTTCTCTCCGAACTGCGCGACTTTCTTTGGGTCGAATCCACGAAACGCCTTCCGAAACGCCTCGCGCTTGCGCAGCACCACGATCCACGCGAGGCCGGCCTGAAATCCTTCGAGCATCAGGATTTCCCATAGTTCGCGGCTGTTGAACCGCGGCACGCCCCACTCTTCATCGTGGTAGGCCCTCATCAGTGGATCGTTCTCCGCCCACGCGCAACGCATCTTCGATCTGCCTGTCATCTCTCCAGTCTCTCCTGGCGCCGCGAACTTGACCTCTTGTGGCCTAACCGCCTACTTTGGAGTCGCTGAGTAAACGTTATCTCGATTCTCCATCCGGACTCTCTTTCATGCGCCTTGTTTTGCTTCCCCTCGTCTTTGCCGCTATTTCTGCCTTCGCCCAAACCTCCGCCACTCTCTCCATCGACGCTTCGCACCCCGTCGGCCAGGTCAGCCCCACTCTCTACGGCATCATGAGCGAAGAAATCAACCATGCCTGGGATGGCGGGCTCTACGCTGAGCTTCTCAACCCGCGTACTTTCCAGCCCAACCGCCGCCTCCGGCCCGATCACTGGATCCTCATCGAGCGCGGTAATTCCGAAGCGGCCATCGCCGTCGATCCTGCCTCCGGTCCCAGCGCAGCGCTCCCGGCGAGCCTCCGTCTCGATGTCACTTCCGCGGACGCCCACTCCACCGCCGGATTCTTCAACTCCGGCTATTGGGGCATTCCCGTCCGCCCATCGACGACTTACCACGGCTCCTTTTACGCGAAGGCCGCCGATCCCTCCATCGGCGCCGTCACCGTTCGTCTGGTCAACAACCAGACCGGCGTTGTTGTCGCATCGACTACCGTGCCTGCTCTCGACTCCTCGTGGAAGCAGTACACCTTCACCCTGAAAACGGGGCCGGTGCTCAGGAGCGCCGCCGACAACCGCATCGAGTTCCTCGTCTCGCAACCGGGCACGGCGTGGTTTACGCTACTATCGCTTTTTCCGCCCACGTGGCACGGCCAAACCAATGGTTTTCGCCCCGACCTGATGGAGAAGCTCGCCGCCCTTCATCCCAAATTTCTGCGCTTCCCTGGCGGCAATTACCTCGAAGGCCAACACCTTGCCGACCACTTCGACTGGAAAAAGACGATCGGCCCCCTCGTCGATCGTCCCGGTCATCAGGCGCCGTGGATGTATCGCTCCTCGGACGGCATGGGACTGCTCGAGATGCTCACCTGGTGCGAAGACCTGCACATGGAACCACTGCTGGCGGTGTTTTCCGGCTACGCACTCGACCACGAGCACGTGAATCCAGGGGCCGACCTCGAGCCTTACGTGCAGAGTGCGCTCGACGAAATCGAGTACGTCACCGGCGACGCTTCAACCCACTGGGGCGCTGAGCGTGCTCGCGACGGCCATCCCGCGCCTTTTGCACTGCACTACGTCGAAATCGGCAACGAGGAGTACCACGATCCCTCCGGTACCTACAGCGCCCGTTTCGCCCAGTTCTACAACGCGATCAAAAAGCAATATCCACAGTTACAAATTGTTGCTTCGGCGCCGGTAACTTCGGTCCGGCCTGACATCATCGACGACAACGACCACGAGGCCGGCCGGCACTTCTACCGCACCGCGAAGCAGTTCTTTGACGACGTGCATCGCTACGACCACTACGACCGCAGCGGCCCCAAGATCCTGGTTGGAGAATGGGCCACCCGGGAGGGCACGCCCACTACGAACTTCGGCGCGGCGCTTGGCGATGCCGCATGGATGACCGGTCTCGAGCGCAACTCCGACCTGGTCGTGATGGCCTCGTACGCGCCGCTGTTCGTCAATGTCAGCCCCTTTGGCCATGGAGTGGGAAGGCGACCTGATCGGGTTCGACGCGCTTTCCAGCTACGGCTCGCCCAGCTATTACGCGCAGGTTCTGTTCAGCAACCACCTCGGAGACCAGATCCTCGCCTCCACCCTCTCGACCGCCAACCCGCGGCTGTTTGAATCGGTCACAGCCAGCTCGAGGACCGGCCGCCTCTACCTCAAGTTCGTCAACGCTTCCTCATCGCCGCAGGCCATCGACATCAAAATTGATGGCGCCTCCCGCATCCGCCCCGCTATGACCATCAGCACGCTCGATGGCGCAACCACCAGGGCCACCAACTCCATCACCGATCCCAACCGCATCGTGCCGGTCGTCACCCGCTCGTCCGGCGCCGCGTCGTCGTTCCATCACATCGTGCCCGCCTGCTCCATCCAGGTTCTCGACATTGACCGTGTACGCTGATTCGGCTCCCGCTCCGCCACTGGCGCATCGAAAATAGAGTCATGCCCGACAAAACCGCATCTCCTCTCGAATCCCAGATCGCCGTCGTCACCGGTGCCGCTCGCGGAGCTGGCGAAGCCATCGCCCGCAAATTGGCTTCGCTCGGCGCCCACGTCCTCCTCATCGCCCGCGACACCGAGCGCCTCAACCAGGTCCGCGAGCAGATTCAGAAATCCGGCGGCCGGGCGACCACGTTGCCATGCGACCTCACCAATCCCACCGCTATTGCGCGACTCGGCGAGCAGGTCGCCCGCGACTTTCGCCGTTGCGACATCCTCATCAACAACGCCGGAATCGGCATCGACCACAAACCTCTGCACGAAGTGAGCATCGAAGACTGGGATCGTCTGATGGCGACCAACCTGCGCGCGCCCTACCTGATGATCCGCGCGCTCGCGCCGCTGATGATCGCCGCTCGTTCTGGCCACATCGTTAACATCTCATCGCTGGCCGGCCACAGTCCGCTCCCTGGCCTGGCCACCTACGCCGCGTCCAAGTGGGGCCTGAACGGCCTCACGTATTCCGTCGCCGAAGAGCTGCGCCAGTACAACATCCGCGTCAGCGTCATCGCGCCCGGGTCCATCAATACGCACTTTGGTGACGGTGGCGCCGGCAAGGATCCGAAGAAGATGCTGCAGCCGGAGGATGTCGCGGAAGTAGTGGCGAGCATCGTGACGCAAGCACCGCAGTCGTTTATCAGCGAAGTGTTGCTGCGTCCGACGCAGAAGCCCTGAGCCGTGGCTAGCGCTTCCCGCTCCTGACGTCTGCGACTCGCGCGCGAACCAGTTTCTTCACCAGCGCAGCGGGCAGAGGCGCATCCAGAGGAAACTGTACGGTCCCTTTGGAGACTGTGTAAGCTGCCAAATCTTGCTGGAACGCGTCGAGCACCGACGCTGTAGGGAAAAGACTGCAGTGCTTCGCGAAAGCTGCATACCAGAGCAGGACCCGATTGGTGCGCAATGCAAGAATCCCGTAGCTGATGACTTCCTCAGCATCCGGTGGCGCCGCACTCCTGACCGCAGCGCGCAACGCGTCAAATGTGATCCTGCTGGTTTCAGGAATACCCGCGACATAGTCATCGACGCCTTTCGGCGCACCGGCCTTCGTGCGCGTGCCGCTTTTTTTCGAGGCTGTTCTGGTCGTAATAGTGCCGCGAACTTTCCGGACGACGGTGACGCCAGGCTTGCGTGTTTTCGAAGTCATGGGTGCTATTCGAACACCGGAGTCAGAATCCTTACCAGGTGCTCCGGTTCGGCCAGAAACGCGTCGTGGCCGTGGTTCGAGGCCATTTCGCGGTAGTCGCAGCGCGCGCCGGCAGCCGCCATCACCACCGCCATCGACCGCACATCCTCGCGCGGAAACAACCAGTCCGTCGAAATTCCCACCATGGTCACGTGCGCCTGGATCCGGCTGTACGCCGCCAGAGGTGATGCGTGCGCGCGCACCGGATCGAAAGTGTCCATGGCTCGTGTGATCGAGATGTACGAATTCGCGTCGAAGCGATCGTTAAATTTCCTTCCCTGGTAGTCGAGAAACCCCGCAATATCGAAGCGCCCATTCTGCCCGGCCGCCGTGGAGATCCACGGATTCTCGCCCGTCCGGTTTGGCTTGCGCCCAAACCGCGCCTCAAACAGCGGCACGCTCTTGTAGCTGATCACGCCCAGCGCCCGAGCGATGGCCAGGCCGCCGTGCGGCTCGTCGTCCGGCAGGTAGTATCCGCCAGCCCACTTGGGATCGAGCATGATCGCCTGCCGCTGCAGGTGGTTCAGCCCCAGGCCCATCGCGCCCAGCGGTGCCGCTCCGATGCTGATCGCCCGCCGCACGCGATCCGGAAACAGTACCGCCCACTCGAGCACCTGCATGCCGCCAATCGACGCGCCAATGGCCAGCTTCAGCTTTTTGATCCCGAGCGATGTGATCAGCTTCTCCTGCGCACGCACCATGTCCCGGACGTTGATGAGCGGAAATGTTGGCCCGTAGAGGCGGCCGGTTTCCGGATCCACGGATCCTGGGCCCGTCGATCCATAACACGAACCGAACATGTTGATTCCGATGACGCAGTCGCGATCGAGATCGAGCAACGGCTCCGGCTTCTTGAATAACTGCGGCCACCACGTCGCCACTTCGGCGTTGCCCGAGAGCGCATGGCACACCAGCACCGCGTTGTCGCGCGCAGCGTTCAGCCGCCCGTAGATGGCGTAATGCTGCGTGGGACGCACCAGCGCTTCGCCGCTTTCGAGGGGGACCACCTCGTCGATGATGTAGTCCCCTTCGAAGTCCGGCTGGATCGCTGCTGCGGCCCTCACGGCATTTTGCGCCTCCGTGCTCATCGCGCCCCGGCCAGCGCAGGACTGGGCACCGCGACCTCCAGCGCTTGATCAATGTCGGCAATCAGATCCCGCACGTCCTCGATCCCCACCGATAACCGCACCAACTCCGGCGTTACGCCCGTCGAGGCTTGCTCTTCGCCGCTCAGCTGCTGGTGGGTCGTCGATGCCGGGTGAATGACCAGCGATTTCGCATCGCCCAGATTGGCCAGGAGCGAAAAAACCTTGAGCGAGTTGATGAACGTTTTGCCCGCGTCGAAGCCGCCGCTGATGCCGAATGTGATCAGCCCGCTGGCACCGTCCGGCAGATACTTTTTCGCGCGCGCTGCATACCTGCTGGATTTGAGCCCGGGATAATTCACCCAGGTCACGCCCGGGTGCTTCTCCAGGTGCTCGGCCACTTTCAGCGCGTTTTCCGAGTGCCGCTGCATGCGCAGATGCAGCGTCTCCAACCCCTGCAGGAACAGCCATGCGTTGAACGGTGATAGTGCCGCGCCGGTATCGCGCAGCCCCTGCACCCGCGCCTTCAGGATGAACGCCAGCGGACCGAACGCCTCCGTAAACGACAGGCCGTGGTACGACGGATCCGGCTCGACAAAATCCTTAAACCGCCCGGATGCCTTCCAGTCAAACTTGCCCGCGTCCACAATCACACCGCCAATCGAGGTCCCGTGCCCGCCAATGTACTTCGTCGCCGACTCGACGACAATGTCCGCGCCCCACTCGATGGGCCGCAGCAGCACCGGCGTCGCGCTGGTGTTGTCGATGATCAGCGGCAGCCCATGCTCGTGCGCGATCTTTGCCACTGCCTCCACATCTACGACGTCCAGCTTGGGATTGCCCAGCGTCTCGGTGTAGACGGCCCGCGTCTTCGCGTTGATCGCCTTCCGCAAGCCGTCGAAGTCATCGGCGTCCACAAAGCGCACGTTGATGCCCAGCTTGGGCAGCGTGTAGTGGAAGAGGTTGTAGGTCCCGCCATAGAGCGACGTCGTCGAAACAATCTCGTCGCCGGCGTTCGCCAGCGTCAGGATGGCCAGCGTCTCCGCAGCCTGTCCCGAGGCCGTCGCCAGAGCGGCCGCTCCGCCCTCCAGCGCCGCAATCCGCTTCTCGAAGACATCGGTCGTCGGATTCATGATCCGCGTGTAGATGTTCCCGAACTCCTGCAGCCCGAACAGCCGCGCAGCATGATCCGCGTCCTGAAACACATACGACGTCGTTTGGTAAATGGGCACCGCTCGCGATCCGGTGGTCGGGTCGGGCACTTGCCCGCCGTGTACGGCCACCGTCGCCAGATGCTGCTTCTGTTGCTCGTCCGCCATCTCTTCGTCTCCTTTTTCCTGGGGCAAATTAAAGGGCCCGCGATCTCTGACCGCGGGCCGGGAGGATTCTGTTTTGGACTACGCTATTGCGTTGGTCCCATCCCGCGCGCGGTCAGGCCACACATACACAAACACATGGACATTGACCTGTCGGAGGCGAGCGCCGCGTTGTTGCTGCGGGAATGCATTGCAGACAAGTATCAGGCACTCAAACCGGTTCGTCAATGCGGCATCCCAGGCTGGAATGCTGCACGAATCGCCCGGAATAACCGCAAGATGGCGGCGGACCTTATTCGAGTCCGCCAGCCTTTGCTGCGTAGACCTCGCCGACCGGGAACGGCGAGCGCAGGTCGTTGAACACAAACAGATCCACGTGCGGATGCTGCGCGATCCAGTCATTGACCGCGCGCATTTCCTCGTCCTGCTGGCCGGCGGCCAGCGCCGCGCGGCACTTCTCGAGATCCGCACGCATATTCTCGCCGGCTACCGTGCCACCCTGCCGCAGCGCGATCGAAAACCACCGGAACGCCTGCGCCATGTTCTGCGGAATCCCCCGTCCGTCGCGCGCCATCAGGCCCAGCGCCGCCGACGACTGCCAGGTTCCCGCTTCCGCGGCGCGCTCCAGCCACGCAACATCTTCCCCCGCGCCTTTCTCACCCAACTCCGGATGATCCAGCAGCAGCACACCCAGCGTGTACATCGCCGGAACGTAACCCGCGCGCGCCGCTTCCCTCAGAAATTTCGCCGCTTTCCCATAATCACGTTCGTGTCCGGCGCCCACCGAGTAGAACTGCCCGATCGCATATTCCCCTTCGGGGTTTTTGTCTTTCGCTGCCCGCTCGAACCACTTCTCCGCCGCGGCCGTGTCGGGGGTTCCTGCTTCCCCCTGCAGATAAATCACGCCCAGATAGTCTTCTGCCCGACCATTCCTTTTCGCGGCCAGTTCGGTCAGCAACTGCCTGCCCATCGCAGGATCCCGCGACACCCCCAGCCCCTTCATATACATCACAGCCATGTTCAGCTTCGCCTGCTGCCAGCCATCTCCGGCGGCGCGCGAAAACCACCGGAACGCCTGGGTGTCATCCCGGTCGACTCCGATGCCCCACACATACATGTAACCGAGCTGGTTCTGCGCTCCCGGATCGCCCTGGTCGGCCGCCTTCCTGAACCAGTAGGCCGACTGCACCGGATCTTTTGGCACTCCCTTGCCCACCAGATAGTCGCCGGCAAGCTTTAGTTCCTGCTCGATGGTTCGCGCCTGGGGGCTCTCCTGACCCTGATCCGGCGCAGTCAAAAAGGGGGTATCGGATGTCGGTTCTGCCGGTTGTGCGAGCAGTTCAGCGCCGGTCAGCAATACGGGAATCAGCAGTGCAGTCCAGCCCACAGCTCGCACAGCTTTTGAAAGCCCGGTAGAGAAGGTTTCCTTGGGGGGGAGATTCGAGGATCGCACGGTGTCCTCCTTCAGACCTGCCGGACGGGGGCTGGCCTGAGAGCGCTTCGGATCCGATACGACTGGCTCCAAAAGCGATGGGACCGTGAAGTATCGGCTCGGCCTAGTCTCGTCCCGCTCGCTCGGATCGCCTGTGACATTAATCACGAATTCTGGCGGAAACGAAACTAAAGTGCGGATTTTTTCACCGCACTACAAAAGGCGGGAATCCCACCTCTCGGTCATGGGATGTAGTCAGGCAACAGACGGTGCCTCGCCAAATAGCGCCATGCACCCGCACCGCGGAAACCGGTGCGCCGAACCACCCACTCCGCGGTCCCGACTCGTGCTGCGGAACGAGTCGTCCGCCGCACCGTCTATCCTTCGCTCATGATCTTTACCAGGCGTCTGCGCGAGGGCGTCCGCCGTGGCGATATCACGGTCAGCGTCCGCATCTGGACCCGCCCCCACGTGAAGGTGGGCAACCGCTATCGCATGGAAGAAGGCGAGATCGAAATTGACTCCATCGAAACCATCGGCCTGCCCGACATCACGCCACAGCTGGCTCGCGCCTCAGGCTTCCTCGGCGTTCTCGATCTGCTTAAGGTCGCCCAGCACGGCGCGGGGCAGAACATTTATCTCATCCGGTTCCACTACGTTCCGCCGGCTCGCCGTAGCCGCCGTCCCCGCCCTTCCATTTCTTCTCGCTAGCGAGCGGAGGGCGCAGGGAGACTCGTGAGCTTGTGAATCCCTCGTCCCTCATCGACCTCGTAGATGGCGTCGGCGGGAACATCGTGAAAACTCTGGAGCAGGCCGCTCGGCCAGCGCACGTCAACCCTCGACATGACTGCCTCTTTTCCCAAACCGAAGTGCAGACGAGTGTCGTTGCTGGAGTTGTAGCCGCCTCCCCCTCGCACCTCATCGATCTGCGTCATCCCTCCTGCATGGACCGTGACGCGAGCCCCGATGGCCATGCGGTTGCTTTTGCTTCCCACCAGGCGGAAAAGAACCCGATGGTTGGCATTGTGGCTTTCGTTGATGAACAGAGAGGGCGGCCCGTCCACATTGAAGACGACGAAATCCAGATTGCCGTCGTTGTTGATATCCCCCATGGCGATGCCCCGGCGCGACTCGAGAGGGGGTGCGTTCAAGCCAGCCTGATCCGCGACATCCTGGAAAGAGTGTCCCTGCAAATTTCGAAACAGCAGCATCGGTTCACGAAACCTGACCTCGTTCGGCAGGTTATCCATCAGCGAAGAAAAGTTGCCGTTCGCGATCAGGATGTCGGGCCACCCGTCGTTATCGAAATCGCCGAAACCGACGCCCCATTTCACCGGCGTCAGCGTGTCTTTCGCGAGCCCCATCTGCGTGGCGACATCGGTAAAGGCCAGGTTGTCGTTTCGATAAAGACTGAGCGGCTGCTCGCTGTAACGAGTCGTTACCAGATCCAGTCGGCCATCGCGGTTGAAGTCTCCAAAATCGCCTGCCATGTTCCCGAATATTTCCCCATTCGGTCCCAAAGCCGTCCCGGTATCGATGCCGTCCTCCTCAAATTTGCCGTTGCCCAGATTGCGATAGAGGTAATTCGGGCCTCCGTCGTTGGTGACAAACAGGTCAGGCCATCCATCGTTGTCGTAGTCTCCCCAAACCACCCCCATGCCATGCAGTTTTCCGGAGCCGCTTACCCCGGCCTTCCGGGAAACGTCTTCAAACGTCCCGTCCCCGCGATTGCGCAGAAGGACGTCCGTTTCCCCTTCCATTTCGCTCAGGCACCTGCAAAATCACCGACCGATATCCGATGGCAGTGGGGTCGAGAGGCGGCAGATGATGAAGGTCCGCATTCACATAGCGCGCAACGAACAGATCGAGGTGCCCGTCGCGATCGTAATCGGCCCATGCCGCGCCCGTGCTGAACCCGCCCACCTTTACCCCGGCACGATCGGTCACATCCTCAAACCGGCAACCGCCCAGGTTGTGGTACAGCACGTTGTGTCCGTAGCCGGTCACGTACAGGTCCGGCAGACCATCGTTGTCATAATCGCCGACCGCGATCGCCATCCCCCAACCACGCGTCGTAAGCCCGGCCGCCTGGGTGATATCGGTGAAGTGAATATTTCCCCCGGTTCCGTCCTGATGATAGAGAGTGATCATCGGATCGCCGCCCGCCATATAGCGATCGATGCTCGTATCGTTGACGACTGCGATGTCCAGCTTGCCGTCGTTGTCGCAATCGAACAGCGCGATACCGCCGCCGCCCATGGTTTCGACGATGTAGTGTCGTTCTGGCGATGAATGAGGAACAGTGGTCAGCCCTGCCTGCTGACTGATATCTCGAAAAGCGACCGTCGAAGGCGATTGAGAATTCGCCTCCGTTCCCTGCTGGGCGAAGAGACCTGAGATCGCGGCAACGAAAACAACGAAACCAACACAGCCCCAGGCTGCGGACCCTCCACCCTTCCCGATCCTGATCTGCTTTCCCGGTCCCGACTCACGCGCCACAGCGAGATTCTACCCGTGCCTTCGTTCGGGCAGCCCGGGCATCTGGTGACCTGGGCGCCGCGGGGAGCCGCAGGCAACATCCCGAGCGAAGTCGAAGGACCTCTTTACGAAGAGTATTTCGGGAAATGGTGGACCTGGTCGGGATCGAACCGACGACCTCTTCCATGCCATGGAAGCGCGCTCCCAGCTGCGCCACAGGCCCACAGGAAGGACTATCCTATTTTCATGGACCGGGAACCATCCGTCAATGAAGCGGGCCGACCCGGCACGGCACTTTCGTGTCTCCGCCGCGCCGGCTGGCAACCACATGCCTCCAGGCCGCATCGTCCTGCGCATATGTCCTTGCCCCGTCTCTCGATGGCGCTGCTGGTCGCCACCCTTTCCTGGTCTGTTTCGGCGCAGAACGCTACTCCTCCATCCAGCCCGGCCGGCAGTGCTCCGGCCGACCCGCCGCCCATCACCGTCTCGGCCACGTTGCGCCCGGCCCTTTCTCAGGTCGGACAATCCCTGAGCAGCGTTAACATCCGCCACTGGAAAGCCCCCAACGAGGTCAAGTCCGCCGCCGACCAGGACGTCTCCTCCATCCAGCGCGATCTCAACGGCACCCTCGCCGTTCTGCTCCAGCAGGCCGATGCCGCTCCCGGCTCCGTGCCCGCCGCCTTCGCCGTCTACCGCAATGTCGATGCCCTGTACGATACCCTCCTCCGCGTCGTCCTGACCGCTAATCTCGCCGCCACCGACCAGGAGGTTACCTCCCTGCAGGCGGCTCTCTCCACCCTCGAATCGGCGCGCGGCACCCTGGGCGACTCCATTCTGAATGCCTCCCAGTCGCAGCAGTCGCAGCTGATCCGGATCCGAACCGCACTTGCCCACGCTGCCACCGTCCAGCGCGCGCCCGTCACCACAACGGTCGTCGATGATGGTCCCGCCGAGAAACCGAAGCGGAAGACCACCGCGAAGAAATCCACAACCCCAAAACCCTCCAGCAATTCCTCGCCGCAGTAACCGCTTTCATCGCTACGTGCCGGGAACTCTCCAGGGGCCCCGCGTGTCTAAGGGATCAGAGTGAGCGAGGTACCGGTATCCGGAACGGGGATCCGGCGCGTCCTGAAACGAGGCGCGCCGGACCCCCGAAAAGCCTGTTGGGAATTGCGCAATTCCTGCTAGGCTGAAGGGAGCGCAGGATGCAGGCGGGCACAGCCGTGGGAAATCTGGCAGGCGTCATCGGTATTCGTCCCGAAGAAGCTGCGATTGTCGAGCAGCTGAAAGCGGGTTCCGAGGAAGCCTTCGCCTGGCTCATCGCCCGCTACCAGCAGCCCCTCTACAGCCTCATCTACCGCGTCCTTCCTAACCCCGGCGACGCCGCTGACATCACTCAGGAAGTCTTCGTCAAAATCTTCCGCGGCATCGGCCATTTCCACGGTGAAGCCAGCCTGCGCACCTGGGTCTATCGCATCGCGCTCCACGAGGCGCTTAATCAGCGCCGCTGGTGGAGTCGCCATCAGCGCCAGCAGGTGGCCATCGACGACGACAGCGATGACCAGCACGCCGGCCCGGCTGAGGCGCTCGTCGATCCGCACGACTCGCCCTTTGAGGCCGCCGCCCACTCCGAAATAGCAGCCCGCGTCGAAGCCGCCATTCGCGAGGTGCCCGAGCCCTTCCGCACCGTCCTCGTCCTGCGCGACATCGAGGGCTTTGGCTACGAAGAAATCGCCGAGATCCTCAACGCCAATCTCGGAACCGTCAAGTCGCGCCTCATGCGCGGCCGCTCCCACCTCAAAAATCTTCTGGCGCCTTACATGGAAGCCGCCAGCCGCAGGCCCTCGCGGTCTGTGGCTGTTCCCCGCGCTCGCTCCGCTGAGGAGGCCATATGAGTTCCTGCCGCACCATTCGTTCCCGTTTTTCCGATTATCTCGACGGTAATCTCAGCGGTGTCATTATGCAGTCGGTCGCCGGTCATCTCTCCGCTTGCCGCGAATGCGCCTCCGAGTTCGGTGCGTGGCGCAGCATGCAGCAATCGCTCGCCGACCTCGGCCCCGCGCGTCCTCCTGCGGACCTTGCTCTGCGTATCCGCGTCGCCCTCTCCCAGCAGCGCGCCCACACGCCGGGCAACCTGTTCGCCGCCTGGAAAGTTCGCTGGCAGAATTCCATCGCGCCGTTCTTGCTCCACGCCTCAGCCGGATTGGCCAGTTCGCTGGTCCTCGTCGGGACCATGACCTGCCTCATCGGAGCCTTTGTCGCTCCCGAGCCCGCCTCGGCCCGCGACGAACCCGTCGGCATGGCCAGCGGTCCCCACTTCCTTTACTCAACCGTCGAAGCCAACTCGGGAACCGTTTCCGGCAAAGGCGCGCCCGTCACTGTCGAGGTCTACGTCGACCCCCAGGGCCGCGTGTATGACTACGACATCGTCTCCGGACCCTCCGATGCCGCCACCCGCGCCGAACTGGAAACTCTGCTCCTCTCCAGCAAGTTCCAGCCCGCCCAATGGTTCGGCCAGCCCGTCCGCGGCGTCGCGCTCCTCTCCTTCGCCGGCGTCTCCGTCCAGGGATAAAAAACAGGGAGTAGGGAATAGGGAGTAGGGAATAGTAGAACTCGAAGCCGCCCCGATCTCTCGTTACTCGGCTTTGTTCCTTCAAAAGCAAAAGGCCCCGCATCACGCGAGGCCTTTTGACTATTCCCTGCTAACGATTCGCTACTCCCTACTCCCTACTCCCTACTCCCTACTCCCCGTCTTACCGGCTCGCTCTCTCCACAGCGTGGTTGATAGTCCGCACAAACGCCCGCGCGGCTCCCTGATTCGGCATCTGCACCTTGCCATTCAGAATCTGCGCGAATCCCACTTCACTCCCGTAGAGCGCCTTCGTCTTCGCGTGATCCTGGTTCAGCTCAGCGCCATTCAGCGTTGCGCCCACGTACGCGCCCTTCGCCCGCGCGTAGCTCAGGATCGGCGCCTTCCATCCCGCCGAGCCGGATGCCTCGCGTCCCACCGGACCAGCGGCCGCATCCACGCCCGCGCCAACTTTAAAGTGGCCCGATTGCAGCGCCTGCATGCCGTTGTTGTCCATCACCATCATCACGTAGCCCTGCTCTTCGCCGCCGATCTGCGCGCCAAAGCTCGCGCCGGAAAGCTGGAACGGCGCCGGCGGACTCCATCTGCCGTCGGCGGTGCGGCACGTGGCCACGCCATCGCCGTGCTGCGCGCCCACCACAAATCCGCCCTTGATCATCTTCGGAATTACCGCCACGCATTTCGCGTCCTTCAGCACCGCATCCGGTATCCCCGCCGTCGCCTGCGGTCCGGTCAGCTCCTGCATAATCTGGCTCGCTTCATCCAGCTCCGTATCCGCCTTGCTCTGCGCCATTGCTGGCGCGCACGTTGCCGCCGCCAGCATCCCGGCAGCCACGATTGCCATTGTCTTCCTCATTGCAGTACTCCTCTCCTGGTCAGTCTTTTGAAACATGGGCCTGATCAACCGGCGACGGTCGCAGCAGCTGCGCAGGCCCAACGCCCCAATCAGGTAGGAACTCCCGCCGCCGCCCAGGGTTGGCCCCACGCTTGCAAAAAGCCCGTCGTCGCTGTTTTGCGCCGGCACGAGAGTATTGCCTGTAACTCACCAGGGCAACTGTAAATGAAGATGGATCAGCGCGTCAGCATCCTTACTCTCGGCGTCGCCGACCTCGCGCGCAGCCGGACCTTTTATGAGCGACTTGGCTGGCGCGCACTCCTCCGTCAGCAACGATTCATTACTTTCTTTCAGGCCGGCGGCATCATCCTTGCGCTCTACTCCCGAGCCGAACTGGCCAAAGACGCCAACCTCGCTCCCGAAGGCCAGGGCTTTCCGGGATTTACGGTTTCTTTCAACGCCCGCACTCGGGCCGAAGTCGACAAAGTTCTCCGCGAGGCTGAAAAGGCCGGCGCAAAGATCCTTAAGCCCGCCCAGGAAGCCTTCTGGGGCGGATACTCGGGCTACTTCGCCGATCCCGACAACTTCATCTGGGAAGTTGCCTTCAATCCGTCTTTCCCCCTCGACCCCGACGACGGCACGATCCAGCTTCCGGAATAACAATTCGCTTTACTCGCGGTTGACGGTCTCGGTTCAGGCTTCGCGATTCGCGTTTTTGAACGTTGACCGCCGAACACCGATCATCGGAACGCCGATCGCCGAAAGCCGACGCCGCACTTCTGCGTTCTGTACCCTGTGCCCTGCACCCTGTACCCTGTCAGAACGGAGGACCGCGATGGTCACAGCCACCCGCACCTGGACCGGGCCCGCCACTGCGCAAAAATCCGCCCCCATTCCCTGGTATCTCTGGTGCGCTGCCCTCGCCGTCACATCTGTAACCATCGGCGCTCATTGGGACGTCTCCTGGCACCGCTCCATCGGCCGCGACACGTTCTGGACCCCCGCGCACGTGGCCATCTATCTGTGCGGTGTTCTTGCGGCCATCTCCTGCGGCTACCTCATCCTCCGCTCGTCTCTCGCGCCCACCTTGGAGCTAGCCGCCTCCTCGGTCCATGTTTTCGGATTTCGCGGTCCGCTCGGTGCCTTCATCGCGGCGTGGGGTGGCATCGCCATGCTCACCTCCGCTCCCTTCGACAACTGGTGGCACAACGCCTACGGCCTCGATGTGAAAATCATCTCGCCGCCCCACACTCTGCTCATGCTCGGCATCTTTGCCGTTGAGCTCGGCGCGCTCCTGCTCATCCTCGCCCGCATGAATCGCGATGCCACACTCAGCCCCTCGCTCCAGTGGCTCATGCTCTACATCTGCGGCCTCATGATGGTTCTCACCATGTTCTTCCGCATGGAATACACGTGGGACATCGAGCTCCACAACGCCGGCCCGTACATCTCGCTCGCCCTCGGCGTCCCGCTTTATTTCGCCGCTATGTGGAAGGCCTGCCGCCACCGCTGGGCCTGCACCCTCATCTGCGCCTTCTACTCGCTGTTCCTCATCGGCTGCATCCTCATCCTGCCGCTCTTTCCCGCCACGCCGAAGCTCGGCCCCGTCTTCACCCCAGTCACGCAGTTCATTCCGCCCAAATTTCCCATCCTCATCATCGTGCCGGCCATTGCGCTTGACCTGCTCTGGCGCCGCTATGGCGAGTCGAACAAGATCCTTCTCTCGCTCCTCAGTGGGCCCATCTTCGTCATCACTCTTATTGCCGCCGAGTGGCCCTTCGCCACCTTCCTCATGAGCCCCGCGGCGAAGAATCGTTTCTTTGGCACCGCCTACATCGACTACGGCACACCCTCCTGGTCCTTCGAAGCCACCCGCCGATTCCTTCATCCGGCGCACGGAGCCGTGCTCTTCACCGGCCTTGCCTGGGCCGTCGTCTACGCCATCATCAGCGTCTGGCTCGGCCTCCTCCTCGGCGACTGGATGCGCAAGGTCCAGCGATGACCAATGAATGTCATCCCGACCGAAGCGCAAAACCCGCACCCCACTGCGAAACGCCAGGTTCACCCCACAGCAAGAAGCAAACGCCTCGGCAGTCCCAAATTCAACCACCGACTTCGCTGTCTCAGCGCGGAGGTACTATCTCGGCGTTCCGTTCCGAAAAGTCCCATTTTGAAAAAGCTCCCTTCCGACTCTCCCTGCCATTCGCTTTAGCCCTCTCGCTCCTGCTCACCCCGCCCGCCCATGCCCACATCGGCAGCCCCGACGTCTACGCCGAAGGCAACGCCGGTCCCTACAAGCTCTCCGTCGTCATCCGCCCGCCGCTTGTCATCCCCGGCGTGGCCGAAGTCGACGTCCGCGTGCTCTCGCCTGGCGTCCGCAGCATCTCCATCACGCCGTTGGCGCTGGTCGGCGAAGCCTCGAAGCATCCGCCCACGCCCGACGCGATGAAGACCCCCACCTCCGACTCGAGCTACTTCACCGGTCAGCTCTGGATCATGGCGCCTGGCTCCTGGCAAATCCGCATGATTGTCGATGGCGAGCAAGGTCACGGCGTCTGGAGCGTCCCTCTGCCCGCCGTCGCCATGGGCACGCGTCCCATGCGGCGATCGCTCAGCATCTTCCTCGCCATCCTCGGCGTTATCCTCGTCATCGGCATGACCGGCATCGTCGGCGCGGCTGCCCGTGAAGCTCAGCTCGCACCCGGCACTCCACCAACGCCGCAACGCCGTCGCAGCGCCATCGTGGCCATGACCGTCGCCTTCGCCCTGCTTGTCACCGGCATCATTCTCGGCAACTGGTGGTGGAAGTCCGACGCCGCCGACTACGCCACGCAGATTTACAAGCCCCTCGCCATGGACGCGACCCTCGCCCCCGGCAACGTCCTCGACCTCAAAATCAAAGACCCAGGCTGGTTCGGTGCGCGCCACCTCGACGACTTCATCCCCGACCACAACCACCTCATGCATCTCTACATGATTCGCTGGCCGCAGATGGACGTCGTCTTCCACCTCCATCCCCAGCCCGTCGCAACCGGTGAATTTACGCTGCCTCTGCCCACAGTTCCCGCCGGCGACTACCACCTCTACGCCGACGTCGTCCATGCCAGCGGCTTTCCTGAAACCATGGTTTCGACCGCGGATCTGCCCGCCATCAGCGGCCGCCCGCTCGCCGGCGACGACGCTGAAGGCCACACATCCCCGGTTGCATCCTCCAGTCCCGCCACCAGTTTCCACCTTCCCGACAGCTACACCATGGTCTGGAACAAACCGGCGTCTCTCATCGCGCGCCAGCCTCTGGACTTCAGTTTCACTCTGCTCGATCGCACCGGTCATCCCGCCCCGGACACCGCGCTCTATATGGGCATGCTCGGCCACGCCGCCTTCGTCAAAGACGACGGCACCGTCTTCGCCCACATCCATCCTTCAGGAACCATGGCCATGGCCGCGCTCATGATCGCCGAAAAGGAAAACGCAGCCGCCGGCAACTCCGCTCCAACTGACCCGAAAGACATGTCCCAGATGCCAGGCATGACCATGCCTCCCGATCATCTGCCCAGCACCGTCAGCTTTCCCTACGGATTTCCCACCGCCGGCCGCTACCGCATCATCGTCCAGATGAAGCACGCCTCGACTGTAGAAACCGGCATCTTCGACGCTACCGTCGCGCCCTAGTTTCAAGTCAGGGTCCTGAAAACTCGCACTCCCTGTAGCTACATCAAAATTTCTTTTGTATATGCCTTGACACGTATATGCTCTATGACGTATATAAAGAGACGTGGAATCAGCCTTCGAAATCATTGCCGAGCCGAACCGCCGCGCCATTCTCACCCTTCTCGTCTCCTCGGAGCAGTCAGTTGGGGAAATCGAGCGTCAGCTGGGAATGCCGCAGCCAGCCGTATCCAAGCACCTGCGTGTGCTGCGCGAGGCCGGCTTCGTGGAGGCCACCGTGGATGCGCAGCGCCGTCTCTACCGGCTAAAACCGGAACCCTTTCAGGAGGTCGACGCATGGCTGGAACAGTTCCGCCGCTTCTGGTCCCGTCACCTCGACGCTCTGGAGCGCCACCTCGACCGCATGGCTCAGTCGAAGGCTCACGCAACACCAGCCAAAGCACCACCAGCGAAAGCACCTCGAAAGAAAAAGAATTCGTAATCCCGCGGTCCCAAGCCGCAAACCTCAAAAAGGAGAAACAAAATGAAAATCAAAGTCACCACCGTCTACGTCGACGATCAGGAGAAGGCCCTGCGCTTCTATACCGAAGTGCTCGGCTTTGTGAAGAAGACCGACTTCAGCCAGGGACCATATCGCTGGCTCACCGTGGCCTCACCGGAGGAGCCGCACGGCACCGAACTGCAGCTGGCGCTGAACGATAACCCCGCCGCGAAGACCTTTCAGCAGGCCATCTTTCAGCAGAACCAGCCGGCGGCGAATTTCTTCACCGACGACCTCAAGGCCGAATACGACCGGATGAAAGCCCACGGCGCCGAGTTCACGATGCCGCCGACCGACGTCACCGCCTCGAAGATCGCCATGGTGAAGGACACCTGTGGCAATCTCATCCAGATCACGCAGCTCATGTGGAAGGGCTGAACAAAGACAGGAAGAAGCAGGTATAAACGATGATCGATCGCGAGCAATACCTCCCAGGCCCGGCTACCGGTGCGCACGTAGAAAAGGATGGCGACAAGTGGACGCTCGTCGTCGTTCGCGAGCTCCGTCACCCGCCAGCCCTGGTCTGGGAGGCGCTTACTGATCCGGCGCAACTCGCGGAATGGGCGCCCTTCGACCCCGACCGCAACCTGGCTTCCGTTGGACCGGCAAAGTTCACCCTCGCCAAAACGCCCAAGCCAACCTTCTTCGAGAGCGCCGTCAAGCGAGCTGAGCCCCCGCATCTCCTCGAGTACAGCTGGGGTGGCAGCGATCTTCGCTGGCAGCTGGAGCCGCTTGGCACCGGCACTCGCCTCACCCTCTGGCACAACATCGATCACCGCTACATCACGTGGGGCGCTGCGGGCTGGCACATCTGCTTCGACGTCCTCGATCGCCTTCTCAGCGGTGCGCCCGTGGGCCGCATCGTTGGCAGCGATGCAATGAAGTTCGAATGGCAGCGGCTGGTCGCGGAATATGCAAATCAGTTCGCCCTTGAAAACCCCAATTCGCCCTCTCCCACGGCCCAAAAATCATAAGGAGGATCCAATGACCTGGAACAAATGGATTCGGCAGTCGCACCGCTGGCTCTCCATTGCCTTCACGGTGGTCGTCATCATCAACGGCATCGCCGTTGTTGAGGGAAAGTACAACCGCGACCTCGGCCTGCTGGCGGTGTTCACGCTTGCCCTGCAGTTTCTCAGCGGCATGTACCTGTTCGCGCTGCCGTACGCAGCAAAGTGGCGCAGCGCGCGCCGCACCGGCTGAATCCGCGTTCGAGGCCCTCACTGCCCTCCGAAATAGCCGTCGCGTGTCTCAT
>CAVWJR010000012.1:0-65084 GCA_963755485.1 uncultured Acidobacteriaceae bacterium
TCGAAGGGCAGACGGTACGAGGGTACCGGGAATCATTTCATTTTGGGAGCGGTCGCAGCTTGCGCGTCTTCGATGAGCGTATCGAGCCGCGCGCGATCGACGACCTCAACAAACGGCGAGCCCGACGTTTGATTCGTGACCACCCAAATCGTCGGCGTGTGCTGGATGCCGACGCTTTGGCCCAGATCGGAATCGGCCTTCACCATCTGCGCCAGCTTTCCCTGCGGATCGACGACGAACGGAAACGCGAGCTTGTGATCCTGGGCAAACTTGTGCGCGAAGTTCTGCAGATCGTCCTGCGAATGAATGGTCGGCTGCGCGGCGAACAAGGCATCGCGGAAATCATCGCCGAGTTTCTTCGATTTGGTGTCAAACCAGCGCGCATCGACCGCGCCCTGAAAGCTCCAGGTGTGGAACGGGAGCGGGAAATCGTGGCGCACCCAGGGAATGTGGTATTTGTCCGCAGCTTCTTTCACGACGGGATTGGCGCGGGCGCAATCCGGACACTCAAGATCTTCGAATTCCACGATGGCCACACGCGCGCCGGCAGGCGGCCGCAGTGCCGCCGCATTGTGCACCGTCGTTGTCTTCGAATCGGGAGTCGAGAATTGTGCGAAAGCAGGCGCGGCGAGCACCGCAGAAAAGAGAAAAACAGGAACCCAAAGGCGGCCAGAGGATTTCATGGTGTTTGGACTCATTTTAGCCGCCCCATAAGCAGAACTAGTCAAAAAGGGCGGGCAGATCGCGAGCACCGTGCACGATGCGCAGAACATCGATACCGTTCCTGAATGGAAAGTAGAAGATGAGCCACTTTTCAAAGCCCGGAACCGGCCATTGTCGAAAGTGACTGCTGATTCTGCCAGTAAAGCCACAGACCCGGCCAAGGCGCGGTCGGCCTGCGAGTAAATTGATGGCTTTTTCAACTGCGATCAGAAATCGTTCAGCAGTATCGAAGCCAGCTTCTCGATCAAGGTAGTCGAAATGATCGAGCAGATCGAGATGCGCTGCCGGACGTACCGTGATTTGCAGGTTGTTTGACGTAGCCAATCCTCGGCGCGAGGGAGATACGCTTATGAAGCGGCACGCGTGCGAGATCGGCTGCGATTAGCAGCTGTCTTTCTCAGACTTTGCCATGATGCGCGCGTCATAATTTCGCCAGGCTCGCGCATGGCTTCGAGCAACATTTTCTCCAGAGCTTCTTTGGCGAGGCGCTTTTGATCGTCGCGTACGAGTTCACGAAAATATTCGCTCGCGCTGTTATAGCCGCAACTCGTCACCTGTTTCTCGACAAAATCGCGAAGTGACTCGGGCAGCGAGATATTCATCGTGGGCATGTGGAGGCTCCAGAAATGAATCTTGGCACGTTTTGGCAATAAATGCCATAGCTGAAAAGCCTGTTTCGTGCCTATACTGACCGCGCATGAAGAAGGGTGTGGTCGAGCGGCGGAGCTGGAAATCGACTGATGCGGCAGCGGCGGCGAGGGATTTCTTCACGAAAGCTCGCAAGCCGGGGCCTCGCAAAGCCGCGATTCGCGAATTGATCCGCGAACTGTGCTCGGACGATCCATTTGCCCATCGCTGCGCAGCGGAGCTGGCGCGTCTGGTGAGCCGTCGTGAACCAGGCATTCTCGCTGAATACGGCGACGTGCTGACCGAAGTCGCCGCAGCGTTGCCGATGGAAGAGTGGCAGGCGCGCGGATACGTGATCGTCGCCGCCGCGCACAACGCGCAGACACACGCGCAGCGCAAGCGTCTGCTGCCGCTGGTGCGCGCTCGGCTCGCTGAAGACAGGATTGCGGTGCGAGCGATGGCGCTCGAAGCCTTTGCCATTCTCGCCGCGGGTGAACCTGAGCTGCGCGAAGAAGCCATGGAGATGCTGGAGCGCGCGCGCCACAGCAGCGCTTTCGCCATGCGCGCGCGAGCAAAGCTGATGCTGCCGATGCTGATGAAGTAATGTTGAACCCCGGTTCTTTAGGGAACCGCTGATTAAGCCGGCAGAGCATCCCTCCGCGGCTGAAGCCGGGTTTATTTTGCGGCCTTTACGGCACGGCTGTGAAACCGTGCCCCTTCAAGACAGCGGCTTGATCAGAGTCTCGTTGGTAGCGCTACAGTAGCTTTGTGGCTGCTTCTTCCAGGGCGCTGCATGGTGATCCGAACCCTGGGGCGAAATCAAGAAAGCGGAACCCTGCGAGGCCACCTTCGGCCGACGAGAAACGCTTTCTTAAGGTCACGATAGGTTTGCTGGACGCGATGCCAGATGAGCAATATCGGCAGGCGAGCGAGAAGATTCATCGGCTTGTCACGAAAAGCCGTGTTTCCTGCTGAGCATAGCGTCGGGTTCCTCGCGCTGCTCCATCAACAACAAAAGCCACTCGTTGCCGAGTGGCTTCTGGTCTCTCTGCGCTTCTGAACAGCCGAGGCAGATTGGTGGTTGGTAGCTTTTGCCGCGAAGCGGCGGCTCGCTGGACGCGAAGTCCTCAGTCCCCCATGACGGGTTCGCCGGCAGGCTCTGACTTGACGGCAGGCTTCGGAGCGGGCGCGATCGCATCGATCGAGACCAGTCCTTCAACCGGCTTCTCACCGAGAATCTGCTCGCGGTAGAGCTTGGCCATGCGGGCATTCTCGGCGTCCTGCTTCAGCTTTGCTTCGCGAGCGCGCATTTTCTCTTCGCGCGCATTCTTCGCGATACCGCTCTTCTCGAAGGTATCGTTAGCGGCGGCTTGCACGTGGTCCTGGTTCAGGATCAGCGTGTGTTGCGGCGAGTCCATGCCGACCTTCTTGCCGCCGGCGAAGATTTCATGGCGTCCATGCTCGTCGTACCACTTGGTGAGCGTGGCCGTCATATGCATCTTCTCGATGATGTTCCGCCACCCGATGCCGGTGTTGTACGCGCAGAAGCTGATCTCGCCTTCCTGGGTCGCGTAAGGAATGATGCACTGCTCGGTGCGCCGGAAGTCGTAGTTGAAGAGGTCCTGGAACCACATGCCGGCGATGAACAGGAAGTTCCAGCGATCGGCGCGCCGCTTCTCGATGTCGGCCATGGTGCGGTCGCCGGTTACCTTGCCGTAGTTGCGGCCGGTGGCGCCAAAGCACTTATCGAACTTCTGCAGCAGATCCATGATCCGGAAGTGCGTGGGCGACTTGGTGGGATCGTAGTTGCGCAGCAGCGCCAGCGCCACTCCGACAACCGAGAGGAACTTGCCGCGCGCCGCGTCGTTGACCTTGGCCACGTCCTTCGCCAGCCGATCGGCATTCAGGAACGCGGTCACCGGAACGGCTTCCTTCGTTTCCTTATCGATCATCAGTGCCATGCCGATGCCGCAGTTCGGATGGCAACCGCAGCTTAGCTGACCCCATTCATGATTCGGACCGTGAACCAGATCGGCCCAGTCAGAGAAGGTGCTCATAAAGCTGATCGGGAACCAGTCGCGCGTCGGCTCGCCGAGTCCGGTCTGATTCTTCACGTCGTGCGCCATGTGGCTCAGCGTGTAACGCTGCGCAGCGCGGCGCTCGTCGGTGACAGCTTCATCGCGGCCGGTAAACGAAACCGGCTGGAAGCTGAGGAAGTTGATCTTCTTGGGATTGTCGAGCGCGAACTGGATGATGTGGCCAACCTGCTCGTTGTTGATGCCGTTGATGATCGTGGTCACGGGAACGATGTCGACACCGGCTTCGTGCAGGTTGTGGATGGCCTGCAGCTTCACGTCGAACAGATTGCCGACCTTGCGGTGCGAGTTGGCGGCGTTGCCGATGCCGTCGAACTGCAGGTAGGCGTAGCGCAGACCGGCTTCAGCAGCCGCGCGGCAAAGCTCTTTCGACTTCGCGAACTCGATGCCGTTGGTCGCAGCCTGCACGGAGTTGTATCCGACCTTGCGGGCGTAGGCGACCGCGTCGAGGAAGTACGGCGACAGCGTGGGCTCGCCGCCGGAGAACTGGACGCTCATCTGCCGCTTCGGCTTGATGGTGATGGCATTGTCCAGCATGGTCTTGATTTCTTCCCACGTGAGCTCGTGGACGAAGCCAACCTGATTGGCGTCCATGAAGCAGGGATCGCACATCATGTTGCAGCGGTTGGTCAGGTCGATGGTCAGGACCGAGCCGCGGCCGTGCGTGACGGTCGAGGTGCCGTGGTTGTGCAGCTTGTCGTCGTTATGCGCGCGAATGTCGCGGCCGGGGAAAACCTCTTCGAGATGCCTGAAGAACGCAGTGTCGATGGACATGACGTCTTCAAAGTGCCCGTGCTTCGGGCAATCCTTCACCATGAGGATCTGGCCGTCGCGCTCGATGATCTGGGCTTTGATTTCGCCCACCTTCTCGTTGAGAAGGATTTCGTGGGGCAGTTTGCCGTCGATAATCTGCTGGCGAATCTCGGGAACGCACTTGGGACAGAGCGAGTCGGTGGTGCGCGGCCAGCCAAGCGGCGGCTTCTCCTTCTGCCAGGATTTGAGCAGAGGCTTGTCGGACCATTTCGGCGTGAAAGAAGGATTAGGACGGATGCTGTTCAGTTTCTCGAAGACGGTCCAGGCGCCCTGAGCTGCGAGGGTCACCGCTCTCTCGGCGTATTTGACGGTTTTAGACATTGGCAGAAATCTCCTGGGTCGTGCAGGATGTCTTGCGTTTGGTCGCCTGGGCTCGGAGGGATAAGTTGTTGCTCTGCCAGGACTTCACCAGTTTCGAGCATAAGGCACGGGACGCACCACAGGAACCGGGTTTGGTTAAAAGGGGAAAAACAGAACCCAGGCGGTCATTAAGGGCGGTAAACGGCAAAACCATCAGGGAGTTGCGGGTTACTGTTCTCGCATCGGAAGGGTGCGGAGTGCGACAATGGTCAGCCGGGGACGGGCTCCAGTCCGCTGAGGAGTCTTTCCCCGAGGAGAAGAATTCGATGAAGCGTTTTCTTGCTTGTACCAGTCTTCTTGTTTTTGCCGCCGCCACCACCTTTGCCCAGCAGAAGCCGCCGGCCAGCCCGCCGGAAACTGCGACGGGGACGATTGGCGGCCACACCATCACCATCAAGTATTCGTCGCCGGGCGTGAAGGGGCGCGAAGGGCAAATCTTCGGCCCAGGCGGCCTGATTCAGAAAACGCACAAGCAGTATCCCGTGTGGCGCGCAGGTGCGAACTCAGCGACGGCTCTGCATACCGACGCTGACCTGACCATCGGCGATCTGAATGTGCCGAAGGGCGATTACACGCTGTTTGTCGACATCTCGAACCCGGATGCGTGGACGCTGATCGTCAACAAACAGACCGGCGAGTGGGGCCTGCGCTACGACGGCTCGCAGGATCTGGGCAAGACGCCGATGCATATGAGCAAGCCACCGAGCATGGTGGAGAACCTGGTGTGGACGATTACCGATGACGGAGGCGGCAAGGGAACGATCACGCTGGCGTGGGAAGATCACAGCGCGTCGGTTCACGTTACGGCGCACTGAGGGCGACTGGGAGAGCTTCGAATCCGGTCGCTGATTGACCGTCCGGCGATTTGCGGGTCGAGCAGAGGCATGCTTCCACCTGCGATTGCCGGGCGTCCAACTCTGCGAACTCCGGTCTCGACGGCCTGGCGCCCATTACTATGGATGTGGAGGTTCTCCGCTCGAATGGTTTTTAGAAGGGTGTTGGTATTCTCTGCAGTGCTTCTTCCCGTTTTTCTTTGCGGATTGGCCGCCCAGGCGCAAAAAATTTTCAGGAACGACGACGTATCGGTAGACGGCCTCTATCAGTTCACCTCCACGGCCAGCGGGAACGGAATCTCCGACACGGCGACCAAATCCATGGGCGGAGAAGGCAGCTTCCGCCACAGCTTCAATCCTCTGCTGGGTTTTGAAGCGGCTTACACGTACTCGCGGTTCAGCGAGGAGTACACAGGGCAGCAGTTCGGCTACCAGCACAACCTGCATGACTTCAGCGGTTCGTATTACGCGCATGGACCTAGCGCGTTAGGATTCCAGCCGTTTGTGGTGGGGGGCTTCAGCGCGCTGGTGTTTTCGCCCTCGCTGAACGGTGGGCAGAATGTGAGCTGGCAATGGCGTCCGGGAGTGAATTTCGGCGCGGGGATCAACTATCCGCTGCTCACGAAATACTTCGGCCTGCGCCTGGAGTATCGCGGGGTTTATTACAAGGCACCCGATTTCGGCATGGCTAAGCTGACGACCAACAGCTACCGGCTGACCTCAGAGCCCATGGCCGGGTTCTTCGTCCGGTTCTGAAGATGGACTGCATCTTCTGCAAGATCGCTGCAGGCAGCATTCCTTCGAAGAAAGTGCGGGAGGATGAGCATCTGCTCGCGTTTCATGACATCGATCCGAAGGCGCCGACGCATATCCTCGTGATCCCGAAGAAGCACATCGCCTCGCTGGCGCATGCGACGGCAGACGACGCAGAACTGCTCGGTAGGCTGCTGGTGGCCGTGAGCGAGATTGCCCGCGAGCAGGGACTCGGCAAGGGCTACCGCGTGGTCATCAGCACCGGCGTCTGAGGGCGGGCAGACCGTCGATCACCTGCACGTACACCTGCTCGGCGGCCGGCAGATGCACTGGCCGCCAGGATAGTTCTCGCCCTTCACCCGACGCAACACCCAACTATGTTGTCGCGGCGACCGGAGCCACCGGTTCGCCGCAGTGCGAGCACCGCTTCGCCGCGAGAGGAATGTCAGACAGGCATTCCGGGCAGGGGTGCGTCGTGGGCGGCGCGGCCTCGGCTGGACGAAACTTCTTCATCAGCGCGTTCACCGGCAGCACGAAGACGAAATAGACAACCGCGGCGATGAGAACAAAGGAAATGATCGCGTTGAGGAAGTCGCCATACTTGATTTTGCCGCCGTGGAGGTCGAAGATCAGCGCCGAAAAGTCGGGCTTATGGACAATGGCGGCAATCAGTGGGTTGACGATGTCCGTGACCAGGGCGTTGACAATGGCAGTAAACGCGGCGCCGATGACCACCGCAACCGCCAGGTCCATGACATTGCCGCGGAGGATAAAATCGCGAAAGCCTTTCAGCATGTGGGTCTCCTGAAAAACCAGGTTACAGGGAGCAGGGTACAGGGTACAGGAAGGGCCAGACCGAGAGCGGCCCGGGGTGTCCGTGGCGGCTGATCCTCGGCAAAGAAGCCGAAAAGATCCCAGTAATCGGAAATTAATGTTGCGGGATTGCAGGCGGCGGCTAGTATGGCACGTATTCCCCGAAGCTTATTGATTTAGAAGGAGTCAGGATGGCCACCGCGCAGGATGCCGGTTTTCATTATGAGGTCGAAGAATCGCAGGACCAGACGGGCTGGAAGACGACCACCATCCATTGTCACGGCAAACTGGTGAATCAGACTGCCGGCCAGCTGAAGGAACTGGTGAAGCCGCTGATCCCGAAAGGTGGACGGATTCTGCTGGATTTCGCCGATCTGGAGTATCTGGACAGCTCGGGGCTGGGAGCCCTGGTCGGGCTCAAGGTATCGGCGCTCCACCAGGGGCTGGTGAAGCTCGAACTGGAGAACCTTTCGCCGCGCATCAAGGACTTGCTGAGCATGACCAACCTGCTGCAGCTCTTCGGAAAATAGCGGAAGGCAATTGGGAGCGGGTAGCTGGAAGCTGGTGGCTGGCAGCTACTGGCTGGTTAGCTGTTGTCGGTTTCGCCGGCATCCTGATCGCGCAGGATGGTTCCCACCCGTGGGCCCTCGGCGGTATGCACGCCCCACGCCATGCGCGGCGTGTTGTGGGCGAGGCCATAGCGTCCATCGGGGGCCAGCAGGATGATGCCGCCGTGTCCACCGGTGCGGCGCAGCAGATAGGCCATCGCTTCGGGCGCGACCTGCTCGGGAGAGCGGCCGGCCATCACGCGATCGGTAGCCCACTTGCCGAGAACCAGTTTCATGATGGGTTCGCCCCAGCCGGTAAGCGAGACGGCGGCACTCGCGTTGTCCGCATAGCATCCGCAACCGATGAGAGATGAGTCGCCGACCCTGCCCGGATCCTTGTTGAGGGTGCCACCGGTCGAAGTGGCGGCCGCCAGCCGGCCCTGAGCGTCCAGTGCCACCGCGCCGACGGTGTCGTGGGAATCTTCATGGTTTGCGGATTCAGGCGAGCCCGAAAAAGTCCGGTCCGGAGCGCCTGCCTGTTCGCGGGCCTGCGCTTCGGCCAGACGCTGGCGCTCGCGGTCGAGCACCAGCTCCGAGTTTTCAATGAGCGCCATGCCGTGACGGGCGGCGAACTCCTCTGCGCCAGGGCCGACGAAATAAACGTGGTGGCTCTTGTCGAGGACGAGGCGGGCGGCCTGGATCGGGTTGCGAATCCGCTCGACGCAGGCGACGCCTCCAGCGCGGAGAGTTGCGCCATCCATGATGAGAGCGTCCAGCTGTACGCGGCCGTCGCGGGTAAGGAAACTGCCGCGCCCGGCGTCGAAGGCGGGGTCGTTTTCCAGTGACGTGACCGCGGTTTCAACGGCGTCGAGAGCGGAGCCGCCGCGGTCGAGAATGCGCCAGCCTTCCTGGAGTGCGTCGAAGACGCCCTGCTCGTGAGCGTCCAGCAGATCGGCAGGGATATCCCAGGCGCCGCCGTGAATCAGGAGGATGGGGGAACGGGTCATAGAGGAGGAAAGAGGGATTGTACCTTTTTGGGAGTTGGCCGGCGGTGGCTGAAATTTTTCTCGTTGGGCCCATGAAGGCGAGCAGCCGAGCGCCGATAAGGACGGCATGGCAAACGCACAGAGGTGGGAAGAGCAGCCTGCGCGCCAGGGCGCCCAAGTCGGAGAAGCGCCGCGGCGGGGATCGGGCAACGATGCGGAGATCGTCTTGCCGGGACGCGGGCTGAAGTACGACGGACACATTGCGGCTCTGAGTCCACAGGGATGCCTCATTGAGACCAAGTGCCGGCTGGAGCCAGGCACGGCAGTCGAAGTGTGGCTGCGGACCGAGGGAATGCCGCTGCGGCTGGCGGCCAAGCTGGTGGATCGGCAAGCGAGTGGAGTGCAGTTCGCGTTTCAGCCGATGCCGCCGCGCAAGCAGGAACAACTCGAGATCCTGCGGGTCGAACTTGGGCTCGGGTAAGACCGGCAACGGACTGCAACGGAAAATCGGAAAAACCCCTCCCGTGGGACACCTCCGGTTTCGCAAAAACATTGAAGATTATTGAATGGCGTGGATCGCGCACGCCGGCGCCGGATCGCTCGCCCAGGGAGAGGTGCGCCCCAGGACTTCATGACGCCTGGCTGAGGAACCGCGCTGCGCCGTTGTCTGTGATAATGCCGCAGAGTAGATGCGAAGAACACACCATGAGCCAAAAATTTGTAACCGTGATGGGTAGTTTTGTCGCCGACATGGCCTTTCGCACGGAGAAGCTGCCGGCCTGGGGCGAAACGTACATGGGGAACGAATTCCGGCTGGGTCCCGGTGGCAAGGGATCGAACCAGGCAGTAGCCGCGGCCCGCGCCGAGAGCGCGTGTGAGTTTCATCAGCAAGCTGGGCCGCGACGGCCTCGGGAGATATCGCGCGGCAAACGTACCGCGAGGAGGGAATCGACACCCGCCATCTCGTGGAGACCGATATCGCGACCGGAGCCGCTGCCATCATTCTCGATGCAAATTCCGCGAGAACGCAATCATCGTCGTGCCGGGCGCTTGCTTCGCGCTGACGCCGGAGGAAGTGGAAGCAGGCCCGGGAGCTGATTGCGGAGTCGGCAGTGTTTCTGACACAACTGGAGTTGGCGCTGCCCACCGTCGAGTTTGGGCTCGAACTGGCGCATGCACTGGGCGTGACGACCATCCTGAATCCCGCACCGGGATGCGCTTTGCCGGACGGGATTTATCCCAACTGCGACTACATAACCCCGAACGAGAGCGAGGCGGAGGTGCTCACCGGAATCCGTGTGAGCTCGCTGGCCGACGCGGAGCGCGCCGCCGCCGCGTTGCTGGCGCGTGGGGTGGGCACGGCGGTGATTACGCTGGGAGCGCAGGGGGCACTGGTGAAAAATGCCAGGTTCAGCGAGCACGTGCCGGCCGTGGATGCCGGACCGGTGCTGGAAACGACAGGCGCCGGAGACGCCTTCAACGGTGGATTGGCGGTTGCGTTGGCCGAGGGACGGGAGATTGTCGAAGCAGTTCGGTTTGGATGCGCCGTGGCCGGGATTTCAGTGACGCGTGCGGGAACCGCGCCGTCCATGCCGCATCGGCATGAAGTGGATCGGCTGCTCGCTCAGAAGAGATGACGCGCAAAGCGGAGCAATCCGCCGTCGTGAACGCGTTGTGCCTGGTGATCAGCCCTTCGGGCGCAAAAGAGCTGGGTATTTCTTGAAGAGGATGTAAGGAACCAGGGCCGCGTCGAAGAATGCGGGCAACGGATCGGTCCACGCAAAGACGGATTCGATCCCGGTGGCGCGAAGTGAGCGCAGATATTCACCGATCGAGAGATGGCCGCTGAAGATATCGCGGAACGCGGTTGGAATATCGGTGAGCAGGCGGAGCCAGCCCACGCCGCTTTTGGCATGGAGGGGCTCGATGGGCAGCCCGAGGGCATCGGCGTAGAGGAGCCACGGGAAATCGACGCCGGCAGCGCCCCCGAGGGCATGGAAACCCCAGGCGCGAGCGTTCACATCCAGCAGCTTGTACTCGCCGTCGCGGTCATCGCGCTTGTATTCGATCTCCATCAGGCCGTGATAATTGATGGCCTTGATGAAGCGCTCGGAGTACTCGTCGATCTCCGGCGCATCGATAGTTTCGACATAGGTGGCGGCGCGGCCAAACTCGCGGGGATGCTGGCGCATGCGGCGCGCGGAAAGTGTGGAATGCGGGCGTCCGTTGCGAACAAAAGCACACCACGAATATTGCGAATTGCCGTTGCCGGGGATGATTTCCTGGATGAGGATTTCCTCGGCGCGAATCTGCTTTCGAGCCCGGGCGTATAGCTCGTCCAGCTGATCCGGTGTATCGGCGCGCCACGCCTTGGCCCCGGTCGCGTAGAAGAAGTTTTCCTTCACGGCTGGCTTGATGGCGAGTGGCAGATGCGGGTAGAGCAGAGGGAGTTCCGTCACATCGGTCGGGATGAAGGTTCGTGGGCAGGGAATGCCCAGCTTTTCTGAGAGTTCGTAGGTCTTGGCCTTGTCCCAGGCCCACTGCGTGCCTTCCCAGTCGCCGGTGGTGACCCGGAAAAAAGTGCTGAGTTGTTCGCGATTCTGCGAGAAGGCGGCTACCGATTCGTCGCGCGTGGGGATGAGTACCCAGCCGCGCAGATTGAACCGGCGGCCCACTTCGAGGACTGCGTCCACCGTTCTGGCCGGGTCGAGGATGTCATCCACCTGGATGACGCGTGTCGCGTACCGTGAGAGCTGCGAGATGCAGGGCTGGTCGTCGACGACGTAGACCGGGATGCCGCGCCGCCCCAGACTGCGAACGACGCCAAGACCGGGATGATCGCCACCCACAACCAGCGCGCCGACCGTGCCGGTATCCGGATAGTCGTGGGACGGGTTGACCGGTGAGAGATCTTCTGATTGGAGGAGAGTCATCAGAGCACCGCTGGATTAGTTCATGGAACGGCGGAACCAGGAGGCCAGTTCGTTCGAAGCCCACTCGGTGCCGGTGACGAAATAGAGAAGCGGGCCGAACTTGCGGGCTGCAGGTGCGCCCGTAAAGTGGAGCCCAGGAACTGAAGTGCAGAAGCCGGCGGTAACGTCGGGGTAACCGTCGAGCTGGCGAATCTCGTTGCGAAGCTCAGGCGCGAGGAAATCGTAACGCGCCAGGTCGACGCGGTAACCGGTAGCCATCAGGACGTGATCGACGCGACGCTCGGTGCCGTCGTCGAGCTTCAGCTCGACTTCGCTCCCAACTTCCTTTGCCGATTGCACGCTGCGGCCGGTCGTCTTTTTGACGTTTTCCAGGCGGTTGACCAGCCATGGAGCGCCGGCAGCGCGGACAGCACGGGTTCTGATCTTGTCCCTGGGAGTCATCGGGAAGTGGTAGAGGAGGTTCGGATAAGCCACGAGGCGGCTTAAACCGATGGGCCCGATATCGTGCTTGGAGTATAGCACCTTGGAAACTGGCCCCAGATTGTGCAGACGGGGGTGCATGCCGATCCAGCGGAGGGTTGGAATACGGGCAATGACTTCCACCTCGACACCCGCTTCGTGCAGCAGAGCGGCGCATTCCAGAGCGCTCTGACCGGCTCCGATGACGGCGACTCGCTTACCCATTTCTGCGAACCGCTTGCCCTGGTAACAATGGGTGGCGCGGCACGGGCACAGATCCGAGAAAACCTTTGGATTGGTATAGAAGGGGCCGATTCCGGCTGCCACCACAACCCGGTTGCTCTTCACTTCAGAGCCGTCGTCCAGCGTCATTCTGAAGATGGAGCCGTCGCGGCGCAGCTCGGTCACATGGCGAGAGTCGTGCGGGGCGCCCATCTGCTTCTGGAACCATCTTCCGTAGTCGACAAAGGTCTTTCCTTTTACGCGCTTCACGGGCTCGGTGCCGGTGGCATCTTCGTAGGCCTCCAGCGTGAAGTGGTCGTCGGGGTCAGAGATGGTGGAAGCCACGCGCGGCGAGCGCAGCAGCATTCCAGGCGGCATTCCCGTGGCCCAGAAGTCCATGGGCTTGCCGAAAACGCGGGTGTCCACTCCCATGGCATGCAGGTGAGCGGCGGCGGAGAGACCGTAGGGCCCTGCACCAATGATTGCGACATTACAATCAACCGAATTCACAGACTCTCCATCGTTTTGGTCTATCGAACGATCTTTGGGAATCGACCACACCGTGCGGGTCTGACTAACCTCGATCAGCCGAGAGATCCGCATGACCGGATCTTCCGGAGAACTTCCGTTCAAAAATAAAGATTCCTGACGTCACCGTGGGGGACGGTGCTGGCCGTTTGCCGTAGTCAGGTTAAACAGGTTTTGTTAGGAGAGGTATAACAAATTTGGGTTATAGGATTTCCACCGGTAGGCGCAGACCTGTTGAAAAAAAGACCGCCCGGCGTGCAGCTGGCTGAATGGCTTCAGCTAGCCGCGTTATGCGCTATAACCTCTTTGCCGTTAACAGAAGTGCCGTTGCCCCTGTTTCCATTGCCCCCGTTGTATCGGGATCCGCCGCCCTTGCGATCGGTCCAGATTTCTGTCGGCGAGTGCGATCCGGGAGCGGAAGCCCCGTCCAGGTAGATCGAAAGCTGTCCATCCACTTCGCTTGCCCAGGCAAGTCGGGCGCGCTCGCTGCCCGCTCCTTCGATCTCCCAGGCGCCATTCCGCTCTACAAGCTTCATCTGCGCGCGCTGCCGCCACCAGCGATTGATCTCTTTGGGGATCGGGTTCCAAACATTCTGGTTGCGGCACAGGCTGCGCAGGTGATCGAGCAGCGCTTCGTAGACCGCGCGCGCCCGCGGAGATGCAATGTAGTCAGGATGAACGATGAAGCTCATCATCCCGTTCCGGGCAAGGATCGCACTGGTCTGGCGCTTCCAGATGTCGATGGAATAGTCGTTCAGGATGTTGAGCAGGCTGTAGTCCTGAATCGTCGTGACCGGTATCTCGAGCATGTCGCCGATAAAGTACGGCATCACCGTGCAGCAGCCGCCCGGTTGGGGGTCCAGATGGGCAACGTTGGGCACCGACATGTCGTAGGCGCAGTCGAGCTCGTCGAACCATGATTGCTTGCGGTAGAGGGCGCCGGCGCGGAAGCCTTCGGCGCCAAACTCGCGAAAATACCCATTGATTTTCCCGGCGCGCTCCAGGAACTGCTCGCGGGTCGTATACAGATGGCCGTCGTGGTTGAGGTCATGCACAACAACTTCAAAGCCGCGCGAGCGCAGCGAATCCAGAAATTCGGGAGTGACCTGGTAGCGTTCCTCCGGAACCACCTGCATCGAGGCCCGGATGCCGTAAGCCTCGTCGATGTCCATCAGTGTGGAGCAGAAATCGCGGCCCGCTTCCTCTTCGACGTCATGCGTCATCAGAGCGCACGCCGACTTGCCCTCCGGCCAGAACCAGATAAAGGGAATCCGGCGAGCTCCCGAATGGCGGAGCGACAACAGAAGCAACTGTCTCATCAGGTTATCGACTGAAAAATCCACCGGCCAATGCGGAAACTGCCGCTCGTCCCACTTCCTCAGGTGGAATTTCTGCAGATGCTTGCGAACCCCGACCGGCAGAAAAGGCCGGATCAGGTAGTACATTTTGGAGATCGCCGAGGAGGAATTCGCGCGCCAGTCTCCCACGTAGATTTCATCCTGGAGGTTGGAGACCACTTCGCACGGGTCGAACGGCAGACGCACGGCCCCGTTTTCGGTCTCAACCCTGGCAAGGACGTCTTCGAGGGGTTTGTCCGGCGACGCAGCTGCCTGCTGACCGCTCAAACGGCCATAGCAGGTCGTGTCCGCACCAAGCCGGAAATAACCGGTCTCCCCGGTTTCGGGAGTCAGCCGGTCCAGATGGAGGAACTCAGGAGCGCATTGAAAGTAGTCGGTGATACACGTATCTATTTCTGATTTAGCCATGTTGTCCGTCAACATCGTTGCATGATTTTTTTGGCCCACCCGTCCGCCCCCTGGGCGTGGACGTCCATCCGGACTGCAATGTTTCCTCAGCTCGCCTGAGCGAAAAAGGAAACCAGCTTTCAGCTCTCTGCCTGAGGAGCTTTCCCGCCGGACTTACCTGCGATCTGACCTCGATACAGGGCTAACCATGCTCTCTGAATCACTGGCAGTTTCGTGACAACATACCGCCGTATGTGATGAAAGGCAACGACACTTTTTGGTTAAAAACCAAGGTTTTGCAAGCCAGATAACTAAAGGCTCAACGGCAGGTGACTGTTCACGCAACCGCACCGAGCGCCGGCAGTATATTCTTGGACTAACCTTCGGCGCTCCCCATCGTTCCCCTGTCCGCCTGAGTTCAAGCCCGCACGAACGGCTGGTTTCGGATCGCATTGCTATGCCAGAGAACCCCAAACGACCGGCGAGCGATATGCCCACGCAGATCGGCGCTGTTACAACAGTGACCGGCTCTCCACGGGACTCGCGCTCGGGTGAAACTCCGGTTCCCGCCTCCCGATCTGACGACACACTGGTCCCGCCCTCGCGGTCCGACGCGACCCCCGGCGCAGCAACAGTGGTGCCGGGCAGCGGTGCGCCACCCACACAAGCCGGCAGCAGGGCAGCAGGTTCAGGCGGCGCAGGATGGAACCCCGGCGACGTTGAGCTGGCGCCTGGAACGATCCTCGCCGGCCGCTACGAAATCCTCACCGTCCTCGGCACGGGCGGTATGGGTTCCGTCTACAAAGCGCAGGACCGCGAGCTGGATCGCCTCGTGGCGCTCAAGGTTATCCGGCCGGAGCTGGCGCGCAACGCCGCCATCGTCGACCGCTTCAAGCAGGAATTGCGCCTCTCCAGCCAGGTAACGCACCGCAACGTGGTGCGCATGTACGACCTTTCCGAAGACGCGGGCATGCGCTTCGTAACCATGGAAATGGTTGCGGGCGGTGACCTCAGGTCACTCCTCGAAGAGCGCGGCAAACTGCCGTCCGACGAAGCCGTCGACATTCTGGAACAGATTTGTCTTGCCCTCGAGGCCGCGCACGCCCAGGGGATTCTCCACCGCGATCTCAAACCGCAGAACGTTATGCGGGAAGATGCAGGCCGTGTCGTGGTGATGGATTTCGGGCTGGCCCGGACCATCGAAGGCGATGGCATGACCCAGTCCGGTGCCCTGGTCGGGACGATGGAATACATGTCGCCCGAGCAGGCGCTCGGCAAGGACCTCGATCAGCGCTCGGACATCTTTGCCCTCGGCCTCATCGGCTACGAGATGCTCACGGGCGTCACCCCATTCAAGGCCGAGAGCGCAATCGCCAGCCTGCTCAGGCGAACCCGCGAACGGGCGATTCCGTGCGCGAAGCTCGATCCAAATATTCCTGCCGCGCTCAGCGCCATCATCGACCGGTGCCTCGAGACCGATGTCGAGCAGCGCTACAAGAGCGTCAGCGAAGTCCTGCACGATCTCGAGGGATGGCGGGGCAAGACCGCCGCCGCCAGCCTGCGTTTTCCGGCCAACGTCCCGTCGCAGGGCATCAACGGGCGCTGGCTGTTCGCGATCGGTGGCGGCGCGCTCCTGATCGCCCTGGCAGCCGTCATCTCGCTCGTCGTGCGACAACACTCCGGATCGCGTTCCACCAACACGGTGGCCAGCGCTCCGAGCATCTCGCTGGCCATCATGCCCTTCTACAACGCTTCGCAAGACCCGTCGATGAACTGGCTCGGGGCCAGCTTGCAGTTGATGCTGGGGAGCGATATCGGCGCGTCGTCCGCGGTGCGTATGGTTTCACCGGACCGCCTCCAGCAGGTGTTGGGGGATCTGCATGTCTCCGCCAACTCGGCGGTCGACGTAGCGACCATGAAGAAGGTCGCGGATCTCACCAGTGCGCAGACCATGGTCTTCGGGCAGTACATCAAAGCGGGAAACCTGATCCGGATCAACACGACCGTGATGGACATCGCCCACGACACCTCCTCGAGCGTGACCACCGATGTACCCCAGGACAAAGACATGCTGGCCGGAGTGGACAAGCTGGCCGGCGAGCTGCGCGAGAAGGTCACAGCCGATCCGAAGGTCCTGAACGATCTGAAGGCGCATGCGGAGCGTCCGTCCACCACCTCGGTCGACGCGCTGCATGAGTACGAAGACGGACTGGCGCTGGTGCGGTCCGGCGATAACCTCAAAGCGCTCGACGACTTCCATGAGGCGACGACCACAGACCCGAATTTTGCCCTGGCCTTTTCTCAGCTCGCTGAGACCTATTCCAGCCTTGGTCACGATGACCTCGCCGAATCCGCCTCGCGCACGGCCGTGGACCTCAGCAACACGCTGCCCGCTCAGGAACGGTATCTGATCGAGGCCAACGATGCCCGCATCCATAACAATTCCGATAAGGCCATCGCTGCCTATAAGCAGCTTGTAGCCGCCAATCCTTCCGATACTGACGCGCAATTTGCGCTCGCCGGGCTCTACGAACAAACCAACGACTTCGCCGCTGCGAAACAGAGGCTGGCCGCCGTTCTCGCTAACGATCCAAAGAACGTCCAGGCCCTTCTGGCCAGCGGCCGCGTGGCCATCAAGAGTGACGACGCGAACAGCGGGCTCGACTTTCTGAATCGCGCCTGGACCCTCGCCGACGCGATCAACAACCAGGAAGAGAAAGCCACTATCCTGCAGGCCATGGGCATCGCTTACGAGGTCCTCAACCGCCCCGATGACGCGCTGCAGAAGCTGCAGGATTCCCTGAAGATCAAGCAGCAGATCGACGACAAACACGGCGAGGCCTCCAGCCTCAACGAGATCGCTCAGATCGAGAACCACCAGGGGAAATCGGAGCAGGCCCTGGCCGCCTATCAGCAGGCCCTGGCCATCAGCCGCGACCTTCGCGATCAGGCCGGCATCGGCGCCGAGCTCATCAATATAGGTTCCTACTATCACGATCACGGAAAGCCGGATCAGGCTCTCCAATATTTCACCCAAGCCCTCCAGATCGAGCGCCAGCTTGGCGATCAGGATCGCCAGGCCCTCTGCCTGCATAACATCGGGTCCATCAAGATGGATCAGGGCGCCTATCAGGATTCGCTCACCTATCTGCAGCAGGGATACGAACTGCGGCAGAAACTGAATGTCCCGGACGATACCGCCGATTCCCTCCACGACCTCGCGGAGGTGAATACCCGCCTGGGACAGTACGACACCGCCATTTCTGACTACCTGAAGGCGATTGAAACCTATCGCGGCGTCAACGACCAGCGCGGCGTGGAGATAGAGTCCAATGGCATGGCGAAGATCTTCGCGGCGCAGGGCCGCTACGGCGCGGCGCTCAGCGCCATGACAAATGCGGTCGATATCGTCCGGCAGACGAAGGAAATGACGTGGCTGACGGTCGAGTCGGTGGGCGGCTGGGGCGATCTGCTCACCCAGGTAGGACGCGGCCAGGAAGGGCGCGCCAGCCTCGACGAAGCACTGAGCGACGCTCGTCAGATCAAGAACGACACCTGGACGGCGATCGCGACTAATGGGATCGGCGACTTCTACTTTTACCAGGGCGATTATGCGAACGCTCGGCAGCAGTACAGCCAGGCGCTGGCGCTTGCGTCAAAGACCCAGGACAAGGAAACCATCCTGGTTTCGAAAGTCAACCTGGCAAAAACCGATCTGGCTCTCGGGCACGCCGCCGCAACCATTCCCGTGCTGAAGAAGCTGGCCCAGGATGCGGACACCCTGGGTCTGAAGGCGGTCTCGGTCGAGTGCTCGGTCTATCTGGCTCAGGCCTCCATCGCCACGAAAAACAACGCCGCTGCGGCACAGGATCTGACGCTGACCCTCGCCAGGGCCGAGAATCTGGGGCTGCGGGTGTTACAGGCGAAGGCCCAGTATCTGGAGGCCACGCTCGAGGCCCGGAGTGGGAAGAAGAGCGAAGCGGCCCTCGGGTACAACGAAGTCGTGCACATCCTGGACGGGATCAGCAAGGAAGATGGGTCGTCAAAGATCCTCGATCGCGCCGACCTAAAGGGGATTTACTCTGACGCTCAAAAGCAGGCGGCGGGAGCTGGGAATAGATAAGGCTGGGATTGCCCTGCAGACGGCCCTTTTCCCATCCCGCGACTTATCCACAGTTCTGTCAAGACTTTGTGGAAAAACCAAAAGTAATGAGCCATCATTCTTTGCTACTTACAAGGCTAACTACCCCCAGATAGTTGGCACTGTTTTCTTCTCACTCTGATATTCTGAATATATAGAGTGAAAAAGAAAAAGCCTCGCTCCTCGGCGAGGCATTTCTCTTTCTTGTAACCGCTGTTGCGCTGACCGGTTCATCGCCGCCCGATTCATCGCTGACCGCATCACCGCCGCAAGTATTTTGGAATCATATGCGGAGATAGTTTGTACTTTGAATGCAAATACATACGCGCCACCCATTTTCGAGGTGGCACGCAGCAATAACAAAACAAAATACATGCCCGCAAGTATTGCTGAATCAAATAGGTAGCAGGCACCTAAAAATCGCCGACCGAATGGAATCAGATGCGTACGCGCCATCATCCCCGTTGCCCCCCGGGGGAGGGGGGTGGGATACCGGGTTACTGTGCCATCAGTTGCTAATCTCCCGTGCCGGAGAGCAGGAGGCTCTGCGAGCTGCTGAATGCGTTGTCGGTGATCACGAGCGTTGCCGGCCGGGATCCGGTTTTTGTGGGTTTGAAGGTGACGCTGATCGTGCAGTTGGCCCTGGGGTTCAGCGTGGTGATGCAGTTGTTGGTTTCGGAGTAGTCGCCGGGATCGGTGCCTGCTATGGCGACCTTCGTGATGGAGAGGGCGGTGCCGCCAACGCTGGTCACGGTGATCGTCTTTGCGGTCGTGGCCTTGCCGACCTTTTCTGTGCCGAAGTTCAGGCTGGTTGCGCTGAACTGAGGTACAGGATTGATGACGGTTGCGGTGAGCATAACAGTCTGCGGGCTGCTGTAGGCGCTGTCCACAATACTCAGCGTCGCGTTCTGCGTGTTATAGAACGGTCCCGCGATGAAGGTGACAGTCATCGTGCAGCTCTTGCCCACGGCGAGCGATTTCGGGCAGAGATTGACGGTGATGAACTCCGATAAGTTCCCGTTCACGCCGGGCACGATGGCGATCCGCGGGTCGTTGATGGTCATCGCGGCGGTTCCTGAGTCGGTCACCGTTACGGTCTTCGTGACGATGCTGCCCAGGTAAAGGGTTCCGAAGTTAATGCTCGAGGTTGAGAGCGTGGCCTCGGGGCCGGCGGTCACCGTCAGCGGAACAGTCTTCATCGCGACGTTGTAATGGGTGGTATCGGCGGGCGTAAAGGTCACCGACAAGGTCTGATTGGTGGGGTTGGTGATGATGGTGCCAGCCACCGGGCTGTAGACGAATGGGTTCACCGTACTTCCCGGAACACTGGCTGTGGCGTTGAGCTGCGCAGCGCCCAGCGGATAGCCGAGCTCAATCGAAGCAGGGGTCCAGGTGATGACCGGCGTAGTTTTGGCTGTGAAGTTGGCCACGATGTTTTCCGGCCCGTTCATGGTCACGGTGGTGGTGGCCGAGCTCGGAGTGGCGATATCGTTGCTTCCCGTCCAGCCGCTGAAGTAGTAGCCGGCGCTGGGAGTTGCGCTGATGGTCGGCGTGCTCCCGGCCGGTTGCTGGCCGTTGCTTGCCGTAACCGTCCCGCCCGTTCCCGCGGTTACGTTCAGCAGATAAGTTCCGGCATTGACGGTGAGAGGCAGCGTACCGGTGCTGGTCTGATAGTAGGGATCCCCGCTGTAAACCGCGCTGAGCGAAACCGGGCCGCTGCTGCTCGGGGTTTCGTAGCTGCAGGTTGCGGTGTAGGTCCCGGGCGTGGTGGATGGGGTAAGGGCAACCTGGGAGCAGATGGGAGCGGTCACTCCCGCGGCACTGAAGGTGACGCTGCCACCTGCCTGGCTGCCGGCGCCAGTTCCGGGGATGAGAGAGAGAGAGGCGCTGGGCACCGAGATGGTGGCGGTCAGCAGATCCGATTGGTTCTCTGTCACGGGATTGGTGGTCGCGGTCAGCGCCGTTCCTGTTGGGATGAACGCAGGAGTTACACCGGTCGCGATGAAGTCGGAGTAGGTGTGGGTGGTGCCGGTGGTGGAGCCGTCGAGCGCGGCGTCGCTATAGCCCCCGGGGATGATGATGTTCTGGACGTTGAGGGAGGTGAGGAAGATGGTTCCGTTGTAGTAGCTGCTCGAGACTGGCGGAGTCGCGTTGCTGAAGTCGAACGAACTGGGAGTCAGGTTCGCGTCGTTGACCACCGTCACCGTGGAGATGAGATTGGCGGACGAATCCACGATATTGACGGTCTGGTTGGGTGAGACCGAGCACGCGCCCGAACACTGGATGGTACCGCTTGTGTCGACCACCTGGGTCTGGTTGAAGATGTTGATCGATTGAATGGGGGCGTAGAAGGGATCGCCCTGCAGGAATCCCGGAGACGTGGGCTGGATGGAGTTGTTATAGGACGTGGTTAGCGTGATGCAGTCGGTACTGGTGGGATTGGCTGCGCAATCCAACGAGGCGCCGCCGGGGGCGGCCGGACAGGCGATGGGAGCGCTGCTGGAATCGGTGCAGGAGACGTTGTAGGCAATGCAGTTGTTGGTGCCGTTGGTGACCCCGGTGTCGTCATATTCCTGGCACTGGGCTCCGGTGAAGGGGGGACCGATCAGCGCGGCGAAGGTGGCCTCGGGGATAGGAGTCGCGATCACCGTCATGATGGTGCCGGAGGCAACCACGGTATTGGGCGGATAGGTGACCGAGTAGCTGTGCGTGCCGAAGAAGAAGGTAGTGGTGGCGGGACTGGTACCGGTGGGGGCATTGACCGGCTGCGACTGCTGGATCTGGCCATGGGTCGTAAAGGTCCAGCCGGTGACCTCGTGTTGCTCAAAGGCAGCGCCGGTGGCAGACGTGAATCCGACGTAAGCGGGGTACCATCCGCTGGGCGAACCTTCGTCGCCGAACAGCCCGATGTACTGCGTGATGTCGAAGGGGCCCTGGAAGAGCGGCACGGAGTTGGCGACCGGGGTTTTGGTGCCGGGGTTGAAAGCCGGATCGAGGTACACCGACAGCTGGTTTGGAGGATTATCCGCAGGACCGTTGTAGACCATCACGACCTGATGGGTGTGGCCGTCCGCCAGGGTAACGGGTTGGCTGGAGCCGGTGACCGGCGTCCCTGGGTTGAGAATCAGCGTGGATGTGGTTGGGTTGGAGATCAGCGTGGATGTCGGGGTGGGGGTGGTTGCGAGTGTGACCAGACAACTGGTATCGCCGTAGCTGCTGGTGTAGTGGACGGGAGAATTGGGCGGGCCGGAAGAGGAGTACTGGCCGCTGGTGCCGCAGCTCTGCAGGGCGATGTGGTTGTCGTTGGCCGAACCCGGTATATCCGTCGGATCCCAGTTGTCGTTGTATGTATCGAATTCGAGGGCGACGCTGTTATCGATGCCGCCGTAGCCCATACAGCCCCCACCCCCGCCCACAGCCGTCCATCCGCTGCCGCTTTCCGCGCACGTAATGGAGGGAGGTGTGGGCAGGTTTTCAGGGTTAGGGCCGGGGATGGTCACGCTGCCGTTGCCAGAGGAGTTCTGAATGACAAACGCCAGGCCGTCGCCCGTATTGCCGCTGCCGCAGTTCGTGGTCACGGTTGGAGGGTTGCAGGGCGGCGCGGGACTGATTTTGAACTGAAACCAGGCATTGAAACCGTCGTAGACGTCCTGCTGCGTGGAGAACCACATGCTCGCCGCCTCGCCGCCGGCAGCGTTGGTCATTTGCAACACCCACTGGCCGCCCGTGAAGTTGGGGTCAGGGATATTGGGATCCTGAATGAAGTCGGGAGGGGTCGTGCTGCTGTACGTTGGGTTGTTCAGGCAGAACAGCGGTGCGGATTCGGTGCAGTTGGAGGAGTACTGGCTGGGATTGGTTCCTGGCGCGTCGAAGGTGTAGTACGAGATTTGCTGGGCAGACGCGTGGAAAGCGGGAAAAGCCAACAGAACCAGGCCGAACAGCGCCGCCATCAGCAGAGACTTCGATCGCAGGGACGTCATGGTGTGCAGAACTCCGACGCAGATTAGCCCTGGACCACACCGCTATTTCGAACAGAGAGGGACCCCTTTTCGGGGAAAAGTGAAGCAACTCTCACAGCGATCCGTTGGCGCGCGTTTCAAGATCATAAACAGTGACAAGAAAAGCGCAGATTAAATTTCGTAACCCCCATCAGTCACACCCGCGGTTACAGATGCAGGAGGCTGCAGGAGGTTACGCAGACAACGGGGCCGAACTGCGGAACAGAAAGCTGGTCAAGCGAAGTCAAGTCCGGGAATCCGGCGGAGCGCTGAAGGAGCCACGCACCTCATCTCTTTTCCCATGCAACCGATAAGGGGAGCATGGGCAAGTGCGCGCTCCAAACCGCGGGATTGTCCTGGATTGCGACGATTCTGGTCGCGCTGGCCGGCTCGCCGGCGCTCGGCCAGGCATCCGCCGATCAGGACCTGATGTCGATGCAGCTCGAGGACCTGTCGCGGGTCAAGGTCTACAGTGCATCGCGACACCTCGAAGACGCCCGAACGGCGCCCTCCTCAGTCAGCGTCATCACCAGGGAGGACATTCGGAAATACGGCTGGCGCACGCTTGGGGAGGCGCTCGGGTCGCTGCGCGGGTTCTACACCTCGGACAATCGCCAGTACACCTATCTGGGCGTTCGGGGGTTCCTGCGGCCGGGAGACGACAACCCGCGGATACTGCTGCTGGTGAACGGACACCGGCTGAACGACAAGATCTATGACACCGCGGCGATCGGCACGGAGTTTTCCCTGGATCTCGACCTGGTGGATCACATCGAGGTGGTGCGGGGACCCGGGTCGTCGCTCTTCGGGACCAATGCGATTTTCGGCGTGATCAACGTAATCACCCGTAAGCCTGGCGGAGGCGCCGAGGCAGAGACAACGGACGATGTGGGCTCGCTGCTGAGCCGGACGGGCAGCGCGACTCTGACCGGCGGCAAAGGCCGCGTTTCCGGGCTGATCTCCGGCAGCATGTATCGCAGTGCCGGAGCGCCCAGCCTGTACTTCCCGGTATTCGCGACGCCGGAAACGAATAACGGTTATGCGGAGAATGCCGACGGAAGTCATTTCGAGCACGCATTTGCCGAACTGCGCGCCGGAGATTTCACAGTGGACGGGATGCTGGCGGACCGGATCCGGCAGTTCCCGACCGGCGCCGATGGTTCAGTCTTCGACGATCCGGCGAACCGGGACAACGACGCGCGCGGGTACGTGGATGCCGAACTGCACCGGAAGCTGGGAGCGAATACGGATCTCGACGTGAGGGCGTACTACGACGCGTACGACTACGTGGGCAGTGGAGACTATGCGGCTCCAGGATTACCGGAGCCGATGGCCGTCTTCGTCAAGGCGCGGGCAGACTGGGTGGGAACCGAAGCCACGGTGACCCAGCAGATGGGGGCGCAGAGTCTTACCGCCGGCGCCGAGTATGAATACAGCCTCGGCCTCAAACAGCGGACGTATGCCGCTGGGCTGCCGGACGTTTTCTGGTCGGATAAGACGCCGTGGCTGGCCGGAGTGTTCGGCGAAGCGGAACTCCATCTCATTCCCCGGCTGATAGTGCACGCCGGTGCGCGAGTGGACGCTTCGAGCGAATTCAACAATGCCGTAAGCCCGCGTGCGGCGCTGATCTACACGCCTGACGCGCAAACCGCGCTGAAGTACCTCGTGGGACAGGCGTACCGCGATCCCAATGCCTACGAGGAGTATTACGCGGACGGCGTGACGGTAACGACTGGGCCGCGAAGTCTGGTACCGGAGCAGATTCTGTCGAATGAGGTGGTTTTGGAACGGAGCGTTCGACCCTGGCTTTCGGTCACCGCGGACGGCTTCTACAACAGGCTGAAGGAACTGATCGATCAGGTGCCCGATGGGAATACCACGCTGAGTTATTTCGTCAACGACGACCGCGTGCATGCGATGGGCCTCGAGGGCGAAGTGGATATAGAGCGGGAGTCGGGAATCGCAGTGCGGTCGAGCTACACGGCAACCATGGCCACCGACGATGTAACTCACACCGCGCTGACCAACGCTCCGCACAGCCAGGCGAAGCTGAACGGAAGCCTGCCGTTGGAACACTGGGGGACCGCCGGCCTGGAGTTGCTTTATGTGGGGGCGCTGACTGACGAACGCGACACGCGGGTGCCGGCCTATTTCCTCCCGAGCATCACATTTGCCACCCGGCCGTTCCGGGGTGGATGGCAATTCTCGTCCAGCTGCTACGACGCGACCAACCAGCGCTGGTTCAGTCCCGGGGGACCGAACGATCCCGAGGATCAGATGCAGATGGACGGGCGCGCGTGGCGATTCAGGATGTCCTGGCGACAGGCGGCGCGCGGCGGAGGAGGTCGTTGAAACGGTCTCGACCGTGGAATTGGCTGCGGTGGGGGTTATTTGTTTTTCTGATTGTGGTTTTCGCTCCCGTGCGGCCGGCGTCCGCGGAGTCCCGCGACGACCGCTCGGTGCGAGCGGCCTATGTCTTCAATCTGATCAAGTATGTCGAATGGCCATCGCAGCCAAAAGAACTCGTGATCGGGTTCATTGGCGATGCGGCCACCGGTGAAGTATTGGAAGCCCTGCTCAACGGCCGGACCAGCGATGGCCGCGCCATTCGGGTAGTGCTGTCTCTGTCCGACGAAGAACTGCCGCAGTGCAGTCTTTTGTATGTTGCAGACCCCGATGGGAAGCAGGTGCGGAAGGCTCTCGAGAAGGTAAAAGGAGCGAGCGTCCTCACGATCGGCGAGACGGATGGGTTCGCGCGCGGGGGTGGAATGATCGGCCTCGTGAATACCGGGGATCACATTCAGATCGAAGTCAATCTGGAGGCCGCGCAGAGCGCGGGAATCAGGATCAGTTCGCGGGTGCTGAATCTGGCGGTGATTGTGGGGTCCGGGAAGAAGGGCGGCGGCTGAGATGCGCTTCCCGGGCGGCAACAGTTTCGCGCATCGGATGACCATCATGGCGTTGGTGGCCAGCAGCGTAGCCTCGGCCACGCTGATGGCGGCGTTCCTGGCCTTCGATACAGTGAGTGCGCACACGCAGCTGGAGAGCCGGCTTTCGACGCTGGCCGATATCGTCGGCCAGAACTCTGCTGCGGCTCTGCTGTTCGATGACCGGACTGCGGCGGTCGAGGTCCTCAACGCGCTCGAGGCCGAGGGGTCGGTGGTGTCGGCCTGCCTGTATGGTCAAACCGGTAAGCTGTTCGCCGAATACCAGCATGGGCCCGAAACCCACGACTGCCCCGCGCAACTCCGCGATCAGGCGGCGGCCTCGCATGGGCTGGTGACCGTAAGCCGCGTGGTGGAAAGGAACGGCGACGTTGCCGGAACCCTGTTTCTGAAGGCGGACACGAGGGATATCCAGGCGCGCTGGCGGCAGATGCTGGAGATCACCGCGGTGCTGCTGCTGCTGGCGCTGGTGGTGGGCGGGATCGCCGGCTCGCTGCTGCAGAGGAAGATTTCGAGGCCGGTGCGGGAGCTGGCCGGCGCAATGCATGAGGTGACCGAGCAGCACAACTTCGGGGCGAGGGTTGCCCTCACCGGCGCCGACGAGATTGCTCAGCTCGGGAGTGGCTTCAACACGATGCTGGCGGAGTTGGAAAAGAGGGCATTGGAAAAGGCCGCATTCGAGGCGCAGCTGAAGCGTCAGGCCCTGAATGACGATCTGACGGGCTTGCCCAACCGGCGGCTCCTGACCGATCGCCTGGGTCATGCCATCGATGTGGCGAAACGAGAGAGCCACGAGGTAGCCCTGCTGTACATCGATCTGGACGGATTCAAACTGGTCAACGACAGTCTGGGACATGCGGTCGGAGATCTGCTGCTGCAGCAGGCGGCGGATCGGTTGCGGTCCCGAGTGCGCAGCTCCGATACGCTGGCGCGCCTGGGCGGTGACGAGTTTGCCATCGTGCTGGGTGGAACCCGGTTGGGCGAGCAGGCCGGCGTGGTGGCGATCGCTCTGCTGGAGATTCTGGCGCCTCCCTTCCTGGTGGAGGAACATGAGATCACCATCAGCGCCAGCATCGGGGTGAGCGTCTGCCCGGATCATGGCGCAACGCCGGTGCAGCTGCTGCAGCAGGCGGACAGTGCCATGTACGCGGCCAAGCGACTGGGTAAGAATCGCATTGTACTTTTCTCCCAGGAACTGGGAGCGTCCATCCGCGAGCGGCTGAATCTCGAGACCCAGCTGCGCAACGCAATCGTGCAGGGCGAAATCCGCGTGCATTACCAGCCGGAATTCGATGTGGTTTCCCGCCGGCTGGTACGCTTTGAGGCGCTGGCGCGATGGATCCATCCGGTCATGGGCATGATCCCGCCGGATAAGTTCATTCCCATCGCGGAAGAGACCGGAATGATTATCCCGCTGGGAATGCATGTGATGAAGGTCGCCTGCAGGGAAGCGGCGCGCTGGCAGTTGCAGCTGGAGAGTCCTGTGCAGATAGCCGTGAATGTCTCCAGCATCCAGCTGATGCGCGACACATTCGTCGACGAAGTGGCGGAGGTGCTGCGCGATGCGGGACTGGACCCCCATCTGCTGCAGATCGAGCTGACCGAATCGGTGATGCTCAGCGGTCAGCTGCGCGCGGTGGAGGCGATGAGCCGGCTGGCCGCGCTGGGAGTGAGCCTGGCGATCGACGACTTCGGAACCGGATATTCCTGCCTGAGCTACCTGCCCAAACTGCCGTTCGATGCGCTGAAAATCGATCGCTCGTTTGTCAGCGAACTGGGAATGCGGAGCGAGGTGGACGCGATGGTGCACTCGCTGGTGACTTTGGCGCACAACTTCGGGATGCGCGTGATTGCCGAAGGAGTGGAGACCGAACAGCAGATGGCGATGATCGCAGAGATCGGATGCAACGAGGTGCAGGGCTACCTATTGGGCAGACCGGCCGCTGATGCCACTCCTTATCTGCTGGCGCCAGTGGCAGAGCGGGCTATCGCCGGCTAACCTTCGTTGGTCCCCGTATTTCTGTTCTTCGTCATGCGGTTGCGCGCAGGCGCGCGGGAAGGAACGGATGGATAAGGAACTGGTACGCTCCGCCGCCCAAGGCCCCACCGAGCAGTGGACCGGCGATTGGCACCCACCAATAGCTTTGCGGCGAAGGTAAAGCCGAGCTTCCCCAGCCCATGAAAAAGCAAAACAGGCGCGGCCCAAAGTCGCGCGCGGGATTGATGGCCCAGGCTTCCAGATAGCCCATGGAAGCGCCGATCAGAGCGACGAGGAAGCCGATCATCAGGGCGCCGAAGTTCGCGCCCGGCGCCATTTCGTTGTACTGCTCGGTGATGGCGAAGATACCGAAGATCAGAAAGGCGGTGAGAACGATTTCGTCGCCAAAGGCATGGAACACCGTAATGCCCGCCGCCGGATGAGTGAAGAAGACGCCGGCTGCGCCGCCTGCGCCGCGCGTGAGCTGATGCGTGAGGTTGAACTGGTCGATGACCGGCTCATAGAGCAGGTAAACGAGACAGGCGCCCAGCACAGCGCCGATGGTTTGCGCAGCGCAGTAAGGCAGGACTTTACGCCAGGAGAATTTCCGGTAGAGCGCCAAAGCGAGCGTGACCGCGGGATTCGCGTGACACCCGCTGATCGAGCCCGTGGTGTAAATCGCGATGGCGACAGCCAGTCCCCACGCGATGCAGACGCCCCAATAGGCGTGCTGGTAAGGACTCGGATCATATAAGGAGTACATCGCGGCGACCGAATCGCCGAAGGCGATGATGATGAACATGGCGACCACTTCAGAAAGAAGCTCGCCGGCAAACTGCCTGGTCATACCAGATGCCCCCGCATTTTCCTGCCCCGTTCGAACTGCAGGGGTGGAATGCAGGGACCATCTTACGATCTTGTACGCGGAGTGAGCGGCTTCGTTAGCAGATGCGAGGCAACTGTTCGCCGAAGAGGACATCGACCACGCGCGTGCCGCCGACGGAAGTTTTCATCAGCACCATGCCTGCGGGTTGTTCCACGACCTGGCCGATGATGCAGCTGTCCGCGCCCAGTGGATGCGCCTTCATGGCCGCAAGCACCGCCTCGGCGATCTCAGGCGCGACGATGGCCACCAGCTTGCCTTCGTTGGCGACGTAAAGAGGATCGAGGCCGAGCATCTCGCAGGCGCCGCGGACCGAATCGCGCACCGGGATTTGATTTTCGCGCAGAATCATGCCCACGCGCGAGCGTCCGGCAATTTCATTCAGGACGGTCGCGACGCCGCCGCGAGTGGGATCGCGCATCACGCGGAAGCCCTCCACTTTGCCTGGAGCGGCGTCGAGCATCGCGCTGACCAGTCCATACAGTGGCGCGCAGTCGCTGGCCAGCGTGCTCTCGAACTCCAGCCCCTCGCGTTGCGAGAGGATGGTGATGCCGTGATCGCCGACGTAGCCGCTGAGCAGAATTTTGTCTCCAGGCTGGGCGCGATCGGCGGAAAGCTGCGTGCCGCGATCGACGAGGCCGATGCCCGTCGTGGTGATGAAGACCTTGTCGCCCTTGCCGCGATTCACAACTTTGGTGTCGCCGGTGACGAACTGGACGCCGGCATTCTGCGCGGCCTGAGCCATCGAATCGACTACGCGCGCCAGATCTGTCGCGGCCAAGCCTTCTTCGAGGATGAAGGCTGCGGCGAGATAGAGCGGTTTTGCTCCTCCCATGGCCAGATCGTTCACGGTGCCGTTCACGGCGAGCGTGCCGATGTCGCCGCCGGGAAAAAAGATAGGCGTTACGACGAAGGAGTCCGTCGTGAAGGCCACGCGCGCACCGCCAATTGCAAGGACGGCCTGGTCGTCCATCTTTTCCAGCGTCGCATTGCGGAAGCGGCTGACGAAAACCTTCTCGATGAGTTCAGCGGAAAGCTTGCCGCCGCTTCCGTGGCCGAGCACGATCTGCGGGTGATCGAAGATGGGCAACGGGCACACGCCAAAAGGACCTAATTCCGTGGCAGCTTCCTCGCGGTCTTCGATTTTGCTGCTCACCGGATGGTGTCTCCGATGGTGACGAGATCGGCGTCCTTCAGGTGGCGGCCGTAAGCGTAATAGGCTGCGCAGGCGCCTTCAGCGGAGACCATGGTTGCGCCGAGCGGATGTTGCGGCGTGCACTCGGTGCCGAAGGCTGGGCAGTCGTGCGGCTTTTTGATGCCCTGGAGAATCTGACCGGAAATGCAGACCGCCGGTTCCATGGTGTCGATGGCTTCGACATCGAAGAGCCGTTCGGCGTCGAATTCGCGGAACTCTTCGCGCAGGCGAAAGCCGCTTTCCGGAATGTTGCCGACGCCGCGCCACTTGCGGTCGGTGACTTCAAACACTTTGCCGATCAGTTCCTGGGCCGGATGATTGCCGCCGCGATCGAGCACCCGCGAGTATTGGTTTTCGACTTCGGCTCGTCCTACTTCCAGCTGGTCGACGACCATGAGCACGCCTTCGAGAATGTCGAGCGGCTCGAAACCTGTTATCACGATGGGAACGTGGAAGCGCGCCGCGAGCGGTTCGTATTCGGTGTAACCGACGACTGCGCAAACATGGCCAGGTCCCAAAAATCCCTGAACGCGATTGAGCGGAGAACTGAGCACCGCTTCGATCGCGGGCGGAACGAGCACGTGCGAGACCAGCAACGAGACATTCCTGAGGCCCATCTCGCGGGCCTGCCAGGCAAGCATGGCGTTGGCCGGAGCCGTGGTTTCGAAGCCGATCGCGAAGAAGACCACCTGTTTCTCAGGATTCGCGCGGGCGATTTTGATGCAGTCGAGCGGCGAATACACGACGCGCACATCGCCGCCCTGCGACTTGATGCTGAACAGATCGCCGTCGGAACCGGGCACGCGCAGCATGTCGCCAAAGGAGCAGAAGATCACGTCCGGTTTGCGCGCGATGGCGTGCGCCTTGTCGATCATCTCGAGCGGCGTAACGCAGACTGGACAGCCTGGACCGTGGACCAGCTCGATGCCTTTCGGCAGCAGGTGGTCGATGCCGTTCTTGACGATGGAATGCGTCTGACCGCCGCAGACTTCCATGATGACCCAGGGCTTGGTCTGCACGCGCTTGATGCGCTCTACCAGCCTGGCTGCGATGTCGCCGTCGCGATACTCGTCGAGGTACTTCATGCGGCGCCTCCGGTTGGCTCCGTGACTTCCGGAATATCGAGTTCGCCGAGTTGATCGAGCTCGGCCAGAGCCTCATAGGTGCGGCGCGCTTCTTCTTCATCAACGCGGCTGATGGCGAAGCCAACGTGGACGAGGACGTAATCGCCGACCTGAGTTTCCGGAACGTAATTCAGGCAGGCATCGCGGGTGACGCCGCCGAACTGCACGCGCGCCATGAGCATGCCTTCCTGAGAAAAGGTTTCAACGACTTTGCCAGGTATGGCTAAGCACATTGCTCCGCGCTCCTTCCAGCATTGAAGAACCGGCCGCGCTTTGCCGCTTGCTTATAAGGTCCGATGGTGGCCGACTGTTTATAGTTTGCCGTTGCCGGTGTGCCGACAGTGGTGAAAGCATACTCCCCAATGAGTGCAGGCTGCAGCCTGTGGCCTGCAGCCTGTGGCCTACCCCCCCTTTTTGGCAAGTGTTGAATATGCGGTACTTACAGAGGGCCTCAAAGTGCAAGTTACAGAAAATAAAACAGTTGCGGAGAGGGTCGTTGCGCAAGTGTTGATTCTGCGGGGCTTGCGGCAATGGCGATGAGGCCAGGTTCCAGATGGATAACCAGTGTGGGGTGGTACCCCCTCCCCCCTAGGGGCTGCGGCAAGAGATTGATTCTGGGCGGCTTGCAGGAGGGGTGTCCCGGACACTGGCATCCTGTTGAACCCACGCTGGTTATGGGGACCGTTTTGGGAGGAGCCTGGGTTCCGCCCGACGATGGCGATGATGTCAAAGAGCATTGTGAATCTGCTTCGGCCTGGGCCGGAAAAGAATAAGCTCCGTCCGCGAATCAGTGGACAGAGCTTTCCCTGTATTTAGGCTAGTCTTTTGCGGGCGGAGAGCAAGCAAAATCGGCGTGGCGGACGGTACGGGGGTACTGTGGCGGGGCGACCCAGGCCGTGTTCGTTCTCAAATGGCGTTTAGGAAACCTCTGACGGAACCTGCCTCTGCGGCTAAAGCCGGATTCATTTTGCAGTCCTCATGGCACCCGTTCGACGTGCACCTCGCCAGGTTTAGAACTGGCTGAGGGGCAGACTATGAAGCCCTGCCCTTCACGGGCCGAGTTCTTCCCAAACTGCAAACTCGTGAGGGATGAAATAAAGGCGCAGGGGCTGAAGCCCGAATCATTTTTGTGACGGTGATGGCACGGCTGAAGCCGTGCCCCTTCACGGGCGGAGTCTTTCCTGAAGCTGTGAGGACCGTGATGGATGAACGTGATGGATGAAATAGGGGCGCAGGGGCTAAAGCCCGGATCATTTTGCGACGGTGATGGCACGGCTGAAGCCGTGCCCCTTCACGGGCGGAGTCTTTCCTGAAGCTGTGAGGACCGTGATGGATGAACGTGATGGATGAAATAGGGGCGCAGGGGCTGAAGCCCGAATCATTTTTGTGACGGTGATGGCACGGCTGAAGCCGTGCCCCTTCACGAGCGGAGTCTTTCCTGAAGCTGTGAGGACCGTGATGGATGAAATAAGGCGCAGGGGCTGAAGCCCGAATTTTTGTGACGGTGATGGCACGGCTGAAGCCGTGCCCCTTCACGGGCGGAGTCTTTCCTGAAGCTGTGAGGACCGTGATGGATGAACGTGATGGATGAAATAGGCGCAGGGGCTGAAGCCCGAATCATTTTTGTGACGGTGATGGCACGGCTGAAGCCGTGCCCCTTCACGGGCGGAGTCTTTCCTGAAGTTGTGAGGACCGTGATGGATGAACGTGATGGATGAAATAGGGGCGCAGGGGCTAAAGCCCGGATCATTTTGCGACGGTTGCGGCACGAGTCAACTCGTGCCCTGATACAAAGGCGGTTTGTCCGGTATTTTTCCGCAAGCTGTGAAGCCGTGCCCCTCTACGGCTGAATTTTTCGGCAAGCCGCGAACGCAGGTTGTGAAGCTGTGCGCCTTCCAAAGCGGGAGGTTCATCAGGGATTCCTGAACTCGTCTAATTTTGCCTGGGATTGAATGGTGCGCCCTGAGAGATTCGAACTCCCGACCTACTGATTCGTAGTCAGTCGCTCTATCCAACTGAGCTAAGGGCGCACCTGGGTGGGGTGTTGCAGACTTCTTCGAGAATAGCAGTTCCATTGGGGTGGGGCAATCGCGACCGGGCTCAGAAAATTACCTGCCAAATGGGGCGAACGAGCGGGTCAGCACCAGTCGACGGTGCGGCGCGGCAGGGTCACGGGCTCTTTGGTTTCCACGCTCTGAACGGACGCCGGCGTCTCTGCGGATGTATCGGCGGGATGCTCGCCAGCGGCTTCGAGTTCGTCATCGGTCAGGATGAAGCGGCGGATGTAGCGCAGCGGTTCATCCCACACCGCCATCTGCTCGAGATGGTATTGCCACACGGTATTCGAAGTGGAGCGCGAAGAGCGGCGCGTGAATGACTTGCGCTTGATGGTGACGACTTTGCCGTTGGAGTCGAGGCGTGTGTATTCCTGCGAGGGGAGCAGAAACGTGATCTGCGTGCCCTTCTTCCAGAAGTGGCGCGCGAACTCATGCGAGAAGAGGAGGGCGTAATAGCGGCGGCCGGAGGAGAGAGTGGCGACGGCCTGATCGAAGCCTGGCCATTCGGACTCGAGGCTGGTTTGAAACCACTGGCGGAATTCAAAACCATGGACACGGGCGCGAAGGACAACGATGCGGAGCAGTTCTTTGCGGGTCATGGCTTGGCCTGGGGCGAGAAAAGGTGAGTAACATCCAGCGGTCCCACTCTCGGTGGCCCCAACGGTAATCGAACTCCAGCGGAGAGGCAAGTGAAAAAACGAACCTGCGTTGTTCAGATTGGTGCGGGTGGCTGGCAGGAGCGAGCCGGAGCCCGGTGGCCCAAGGAGCTTCGGAGTAACTGCATTGCCATCGTGCGCGGCAGCCAGGTGACTCCAGAATAAAGGGCTCTTGCTGTGGGCGATGCCAGCGGTCCTGGCGGGCGTATCCATATTGATAGTGGTCGAGGCCTTACCCCAACAGGATTCCGGCTCGGCCCGTCAAAGGGTTACCTGAGTAACCATCACGCGGTCTGCGAAACGACCCAAAAGAGGGCATACCCGCCCCCAGGGGAAGCGGTTTTTCAGCGGATGAAGGGGATGTAGGCGCGGGTTTGGGCCCGGTAGGCGCGGAAAGTTTCCTGGAAGTGGGCTTCGAGCAGGCGATCTTCGGCGCGAATGCGGATCTCGGTGCCCGCCAGGAAGCAGACGATTGAACCCAGGAACATGGGCCACCAGGTCCAGCACAGACCGGTGGCGAGCAACATGCCGAACATGGACGCGTAGATGGGATGGCGGAGCCAGCGGTAGGGCCCGGTTCGGACAAGCTCATGATCTTCGCGCAGGGCGGCGGCGTAGCGCCACTGTTTGCCGAGATGGCGCGTCGCCATCCAGACCAAAGCCACAGACGGCGGTGCGAGAATCATGGAGGTGAGGAGCGCGGCGGTTGATTTGTGAAATCCCGTTGGGCGGATATAGGCCCACAAAAAAGCAAAGCTGAGCATGACGAGAAGAATGCCCCACTTCGATGCGGGCGACTTCGCGACTTCTTTGCGATCGGCGGCCTGGCGGCTGGGCTTGATGAAGGCGAGCGACCACACGATCCAGCACAAGATCAGTTCACCGAAGGCGATCCACTGGAGCATGTGGCGAATTATAGGCTGCGGCGGTGCGGAGTCGCGTCAGAATGCCGTGCGTTCAACTCCAGTTGAGACTCGCGGCTTTACGCTGCGTCTACAATCCTTGAGGACATGCTGCGTTCTGCCCGATATTGTTGCGCTCTGTTGTGCTGGTTTCTGCTGGCCGGAAGTGCAGAGAGAGCGCGCGCGGAGAAAGTGGACACCGATCCGCTGAATCGCGAGCCCGATGTGCAGGAAGCTTTCCAGCGCTTCTACAACATGGACTACGACGCGGCGCTGGCTCGCTTTGAGAAGATTCAGAAGGAGCATCCCAACGATCCCATCGCGACCGGCTACGTGCTGGACGCTGTCATTTTTGGGGAGCTGAATCGGCTTGACCTGCTCGACACTACCTTCTACGCCAACGACGGGTTTCTGACTGGCAAGCACACGGTGGTTGAGGATCCGAAGGTGCGGGACCGGGTGCGCGCGCTGGGGGATCAGGTGGCGAATCAGGCGGGCTCGAAGCTCAGGAATAATCCCAACGATGTGGATGCGCTGTTTGCGCGAGGGTGGTCGCGGAGCCTCGAGGCCGTGTATTCGGCGATGGTCGAGCGGGCGTTTGTGGGCGGCCTGAAACAGGCGCTGGGTGCGCACAGCGACTGCGAGAAAGTGCTGCAGCTGGATCCGAACTACGTGGACGCGGAACTGGTGACGGGCGTTTATCAATATGTGGTGGGCGCGCTGTCTATGGGGTTCAAGATCGTCGTTGGCTTTGTCGGCATTCACGGTTCAAAGGGCACGGGCCTGGCGCTGCTGCGCGATGACGGGGAGCGCGGGGTGATCACACGCGTACCGGCCCGCACGGCGATGATGCTGTTCCTGCGCCGCGAGGCCAGGTACCAGGATGCCGTCGAGATCGCGCATTCCATGGCTGAGGAGTATCCGCATGATTTCCTTTTTCGCCTGGAAGAAGCGAATCTCGAGAAAGATGCCGGCGACGGGACGGCTGCGATCGGAACGTACCAGCGGCTGATCGAGATGGCGCGGCGGCCGGGCTATTACCCCGAGGCACATCTGGAGTTGGCTTACTTCGGGCTCGGCGACAGCCTGCGCGGGCAGAGGAAGTACGATGACGCTGTCACGGCCTATCGTGATGGTGCATCGCAGGCGACCATCAGTCCGGAGCTGAAGCGGCGCTGTCTGCTGGAAGCGGGCAAGACGTACGACCTGATGCGCGAGCATGAGAAAGCCGTCGAGCAATACGAGGCGGTGCTGAATGCCGGCGGCGATACGGCTCAGGGCGATCTGGCACGGAAGTATATGAAGTCTGCTTATGTTGGGAAGTGAGGATCGGCAGCCGGTGGCTGGCAGCGGTGGCCGGTGGCCGGTAGCCCGTGGCCTGTAGCAGGAGCAAAGCGGCGGCCCCGGTTAGGAGCGCGCCGCCTTTTTCGTGGGTAAGGCTGGGGAGGAAGTTAGTTGTTCATATCGTCGACGTAGCGAGCGATGATCACCGAGTTTCCTGAAGTTGGATCCTTGATGAGCAGGCCCACAACGCGAATGTTGGTGGCGGAGCTGACATCGCTGAGCTGGGTAAAGCCATCGCGGAATTTGGTGCCGGCGCCGACGTAGACCGTCACCGGCTGCCCGGGAACCAGCAATCCGGCGAACCCGTTGATGTTCATCTGGAAGGTGTCGCCGCCGGTGTTCACGGAACTGGCCACGAGCGTTCCATTGAAGCCCCAGTTACGGAGAACGATGCGCTTGACGCTGAGGGCCGAGCCATTCGCGGCGCCGGCGAGGGTTCCGCCGACGGAGACGTGCTGGCCAGGCAGCAGGGTTGTGGAGTTGAAGAGGAATTCGGTGAGCGGGTTGTGCATCCAGTAGATGAAGTACTTCTCTGAGCCACTGAGGTCGACTGTGGCGAGCATGCCGTCGGTCACACCGTCACCGCTGGCCGGCAAGGTGCCGCGTACGTAGAGCTGGAAGTTGCTGGCGGTGCCCGACGATGGCTGGACGTACGTTATTTGGCCGGCGGCGTAGAAGCCGTTCTGACTCAGGATGGCTACTTCGTCGGCGTCGACGGTGGAGTCGGCGCGGTCGAGGATACCGGAGATCTGGACGATGCTGGTCGACGTCAGATCGCTGAGGGTCTCATTGTTATCCCATTCGGTTGAGCCGTTGACGTTGATGGTGAAGACGCGGCCGTGCGGTCCCTGAACGGTGAAGGACTGGGATGATGCGGTGGGATTGACGACTCCGGCGATGAATTCGTCAATGTAGGCGCCTGCGTCGCTGGGGCCGACGGCGTTGACCTGGAGGGTCGGCGTTACATTGCCGGTGATCTGGCCGTTGGTGACCTGGATGGATTTATCGAGGCGGAAATCCATGTGTAGGCCGACGGGGCCGCTGGCCGCAACGATGAGCGGATTGGCGAGGGTTTCCGTGTAGGTGTAAGTGGACTCGGTGTTGCCGCTGGAGTCGACGAAGGTGGCGGGCATGGTTTGGATGGTGGGCGCTCCGGAGCCGGTCTGGAGATAGCCGATGGTGGCGCTGGAGAAGGTGACGGCGATCTGGGTGTAGGTGTCGGCCGGAACGTCGTTCATGTCGAGCAGGGTCTGCAGGCCGTTGAAGCGGGCGAAGTCGACGGTGGGCGTGCCGCTGACCAGAGAGGCGGAGTTGCCGCTGGCGTCGATGGCGTTGACGGACTGAATGGTGGTGCTAAAAGAGACAACGCTGGCCAGCGGCGCGTCAGTGCCGATGACGAAAGCGGAGCCGGTGGGTGTGCCGGAACTGTTATTGGACTGATTGGTGGTATCGCCACAACCAACGAGTACCAGGAAGGAAAAGATCAGAGGAGCGGCGCTCAGGCAGAGAGCGGAAATGCGGGAACGGATGCGAGCGTGGGTCGACATACAGGAACTTCGCTTTCCGCAGTTCCGGGAGGCCGGTCGTGCATCGGTCGTCGCTTGCTGAAGATCAGGGCCTGGACGCAGAAAGAGGGTGCGCGCAGAGGGCGCGAAAGCTCAGTTGCAGCCAGGCTGTGATCCTCGGGAAAGCGGCGGCCGCGATGCGCGATGGAAGCGTGCCCGTGAACCGCTGATGGTTTCGATATTGATCGGCGATGTTTGCCGTCGCAAGCGTGAACACAGCGGTTGGGTCGAAGTTTCGAAAATTCTCAGAACGTTGGTAACACTTTCCGGAAACAGGCGTCGGCGGTTACGAATGCGGTGCGTGCCCTGAAAATTGTGCGAAATGTAATGCACCTTTGACGGTGCATTGGTCAGTTTGATGCGAACGTGCATCACAGCAGCAGGCACGCTTGCAAGCGCCTAACACCAAAGTTGCAGACGATGAGAACCAGCGCAGAACCCGCATGCAGCAAGGACAAAACAGCGAACTGGCTGTTCCCGTTCACGCACTGGAACTGGAAGGTGGCGCTGATGACTGCAGTGCTGCGCGGGCTGGTTTGTGTGGCCGCGCTGTGGCACATGGAAGCCCATGCTCGCAACCACTTTGGGGTGGTGGAAGCGGCGTTTGTGCTGCTGACCTGCGGATTCTTCTCGGCGCTGCAGCAGCAGTCGCTCTCGATTCGCTCGGAATGGTTGGCGTGGTTTTCGTGCGTGGTGGTGGTGCCGCTGACTTCGCTCGGTTGCGATGCGGGGCTGCACTTCTGGCTCGATGGCCGGCAGACGCGTCAGCTGGGAATTGCGGCGCTGGTGTTTACGGTGCTTTCAGCGACCTTCCACTGGCACATTATTCGGAACGGCGCGCTGCTGGTTGGTGAAGAGTCGCACTCGTTTTCGACGGATCTGAAGCGGATCCCGAAACTGGCAGCGAGTTATTTTGCGTGGCCGGTGCTGGCGATGTGGAGACTGGCTAATGCTCCGGCAGCTGAAGGTGAACCGTACGTCGCGTTCGGCGCCGGCGATTGATTTCCTTCAGCGGCTAAAGCCGGATTCATTGTGCGGCGGTTATGGCACGACCAAGGTCGTGCCCTGATACAAAAGCGGCTGGGTGGGGGATCTTCGTTCCCACATCTGCCAAACCGGGCAGACGCATTCGACGCGCACCTCGCTGCGCTCGGAGCTTGCTCAGGGCAGGCTAAGGTTGTGCCCTGATACAGAAGCGGCTGGGTTGGGTTCTTCGTTCCCACATCTGCCAAAACCGGGCAGAGCCATTCGACGCGCACCTCGCTTCGCTCGGAGCTTGCTCAGGGCAGGCTAAGGTTGTGCCCTGATACAGAAGCGGCTGGGTTGGGTTCTTCGTTCCCACATCTGCCAAAACCGGGCAGAGCCATTCGACGCGCACCTCGCTGCGCTCGGAGCTTGCTCAGGGCAGGCTAAGGTTGTGCCCTGATACAGAAGCGGCTGGGTGGGGTTCTTCGTTCCCACATCTGCCAAAACCGGGCAGAGCCATTCGACGCGCACCTCGCTGCGCTCGGAGCTTGCTCAGGCCAGGTAATGGGGCACCCGTTGGGTCGTGCCCTGATACAAAAGCGGCTCGTGCGGCCTTTTTTCTCGCACTGTGACGCCTTGCCCCTTCACAGGCGCGGGCATAGTCCTTAGTTGTCCAGCTTCTTGACTACGAGTTCATTGAGCAGGGCGGGGTTGGCCTGGCCCTTTGAGGCCTTCATGACCTGGCCTACGAAAAACGCCGCGACTGTCTTTTTGCCCTTGCGGTACTGCTCGACCTGCGCGGGATTGGCGGCGATGACCTCATCGATCATCTTCTCGAGCGCGCCCGCGTCGGTAATTTGCTGCGGCTTCTCGCGCTCGTAGACAGGACCGAAGTCTTCGTTGCGCTCGAAGGATAGATCAAACAGCTGCTTGAGCTGCTTTGAGGAAATTTTGTTGTCTTCGGCGAGATCGGCCGCCAGCGCGACGCCCTTCATCGTGATGGGCGATTGCTCGAGTTCGAGGCCTGCGGCTTTGAGGCGCATGGTCAGCTCACTCTGGACGAGGTTGGCGACCCGGCGCGGATTCTTCGCGGCTTTCGCGGCGGCTTCAAACTGATCGGCGAACTCGCGCGTGGCGGTGAGGGTGCGCGCGTCCTGCTCGGTGATGCCATATTCGGCGATCATGCGTGCGCGGCGCGCTTCCGGCAACTCGGGCATTCGGCTGGCGATTTCGGTCTTCCACTTTTCGCTGACAAGGAGCGGCGGAAGATCCGGCTCCGGGAAGTAGCGGTAATCGTGGGCCTGCTCCTTGGAGCGCATGGAGTAGGTGCGGCCTTCGTTGGCGTTATAGAGACGCGTCTCCTGGACGACGCGCCCGCCTGACTCGACGATTTCGATCTGGCGCTCGATTTCGTATTCGAGCGCGGCGCGGATGAAGCGAAAGCTGTTGACGTTCTTCACTTCGGCCTTGGTGCCGAAGTGCTGCGCACCGCGGGGCCGGACACTTACGTTTGCATCACAACGGAGCGAGCCTTCTTCCATGTTGCAGTCGCTGACGCCCGTATAGAGGATGATCTCCTTCAGGCGGGTGAGGTATTCGTATGCTTCGTCGGGGGTGCGCATATCGGGCTCGCTGACAATTTCGACGAGCGGCGTACCGCAGCGGTTGAGATCGACATAGGTGCGGGTGGCCGAATCCGGAAAACCGTCATGGAGGCTTTTGCCGGCGTCTTCTTCCATGTGCAGGCGCGTGATGCCTACGCACTTTGGGCCTGTGGGCGTCGGGATCGTGATGGAGCCGTGTTCGGCGAGCGGCTTGTCGAACTGCGAAATCTGGTAGCCCTTGGGCAGATCGGGATAGAAGTAGTTTTTGCGGGCGAAGATGGAGCGCTCGCGTACCTGGCAGTTCAAGGCCAACGAGGCCAGGGTGGCGAACTCGACGGCGCGCTTGTTGAGGACGGGCAGCGCTCCCGGAAGCCCAAGGCAGACCGGGCAGACGTTGGTGTTGGGCGGCGCGCCGAATTTGTTTGCGCAGCCACAGAAGGCCTTGGTCTCGGTGAGGAGCTGAACGTGGACCTCGAGCCCGATGACGGGTTCGTATTTGGCGCGGACTTCGGGCGAAATAGTGACTGCGCTTGCCATATTCAGTTCCAGTTTAACAATCTCCTCTTCTCCCACCATGCGCTCTTCGACCCTGCCTGCACTGAGAAGCGCAACTGGATTAACGGCCCGATAACAAGCCTCATTGCGTCCTTCCACTGGAGGGGCGCATCCTAAGGGGGCGGCGCGTGGCGTGTGCGCAAGCGCGACGCCGCCCGCGCCACCAGGCTTGATCCAAAACCGGCCGACCCCGCCTGACCGTCTCAGGTATCTCACAAGCATGAGGAGAAGATGATATGTCGCACCATTACTCCGGCCCTGACCTCGGGTTCCCGCATGGCGATGCCCGCCTCGACCTCACTGATCTGTATGCCTTCCCCAAGCCCGGCGGCGCCGGCAAATCGATCCTGATCATGAACGTGCATCCTTCTGTTGCCTTCAACCCTCGGGGGGCGACCACCGCCGAGCCTTTCTCGGCGGAGGCGATCTATGAGCTGAAGATCGACACGAATGGCGATGCGATCGCGGACATCGCGTTGCGAGTGCGCTTCTCATCCGGGGAAGATGGTGCGCAGACGGCAACCGTGCGCCGTGTTGTGGGGGCACAAGCCGGCGGAACAGGGGACGATGGGCAGATCGTCATCGAACGGGCGCCGGTCTCCATGGCACGCGATGCAGAGGTGACGGAGGCTGGCGACTACCGCTTCTTCGCGGGCTGGCGCAGCGAGCCGTTTTTCTTTGACACGCAGGGCGCGGTCAACAACCTCCAGTTCACGGGGGAAGATTTCTTCGCGAATGCGGATGTGTGCAGCGTGGTGCTGGAGGTGCCCAACTCTGCGCTTAGCTCCGGGAAGGTGGGTTTCTGGGCCCGCACTGTCGATGGAAGCAGCGGGAGCTGGGTGCAGGCGGATCGCGGCGCACTGCCTTCGCAGTCGGTTTTCCTGACCGGCGACGAGAAGGCTGCGTACCTCGGAGCGCAGCCGGCGGACGATGCCCGCTTCATCGCGGTCTTCGCGCACTCGCTCGAGCACACGGGCGGCTACACGCCAGAGGAAGCCAAGCGGGTGGCAGGCACGATCCTGCCGGACATCCTCCGCTACGATCCGGTGCTCGCGGCGGCGTATCCGACGAACGGCCGGGCGCTGACCGACGATGTGATGGACGGTTTTATTTCTCTGCTCACGAATGGGAAGTTGAAAACGGATAACGTGGGGGCGCACAAGGATCTGCTGGGCGTGTTTCCTTACGTGGGCGTGCCGCACAAGGTGCGATCCGCGGAATCGGACAAGGCGGCTTAGAGCGGTTCGACATCGGCGATCAATATGGCTCAAAGGGTACTGCGGATCAAGCGCGTCTACGAGGAGCCTGGCAGGGAGGACGGTAGGCGCATCCTCGTGGACCGGCTCTGGCCGAGAGGCCTGACGAAGGAGAAAGCCAGGGTCGATCTTTGGCTGAAAGAGGTTGCGCCGAGCAACGAGCTGCGCAAGTGGTTCGGGCATGACCCGAAGAAATGGGCGGAATTCAAGCGGAGATACATCGATGAATTGAAGACTGAGGGCGAGGCGCTCGCCTTGCTGCGTAAGGAAGCGAGTCACGGAACAACGACGTTGCTCTACGGTGCGAGAGACGAAGAGCACAACGAAGCCGTGGTTCTTCTGGAATTGCTGCAGCGCAAATGAATCGCGTCATCGAAAACGCCCTGAGGGTTAGGGCGCCGAGGAAGCGGCGTTTTGTTTGCCGAGGCGGAGGCGGAGGAAGAGGGTGACGGCGATGGGGTTGGAGCCGTAGATGGGTTGGAGGATGGAGCCGGGGTGGTCCACTGTGACTTGCGCTCCGAGCGCCGATTCGAGATTGGGAATGTGGTCGAGGTCGCGGTCGTAGCCAAACGTGTATGCCTGGACGCGGCCGGCGTAGGTTTCGTCGAAGTTGGGCGGGAGCGGTTGTTCGCCGAGGATGAGCTCGTTGGTGCGGGCGACGTTTTCGATGCGGGTGAAGGCGTAGTTGCGCGCGTGGAAGCGGAGGGTGGATTCGAGGAGATAACTATTTTCGATGAGATTGCCGGGAAGGTCGTGAGTGCGTCCCCAGGCGAGAGTGCTGGCCCAGTTGCCGGCACGGGAGGGACGGTTGTACATCACGGACGCGGTCTGGCGATCCTGATTCTCGGTGGGGGAGAGAGCTTCGGGGCTGTGGAGGTGGGCGTATGAGTATTGGCCGCTCCAGTTGCGGCCGGGCTGGAGGGTGAGGCGTGCGGACCAGGAGTCGATGGGGCCCTGCTGGACCTGCCAACGATGCTCGTTGGGCTCGCGGCCGTGGAAGCCGCTGGCTTCGAGCCGCAGCCAGCGGTGGGTGAGGCCGGCGGTGAGGACATCGTCGGAGATGTGGGTGGAATCCTCCTGATGATGGCCGAGGGTTCCGACGGGATCTTCGAGGGCCGATTCGCGATGTGGGTAGGCGGTGGGGCCGATGGCGGGATCGCCGACGGGCGCGAGATAAAGGCTGAGGAGGGTGCGATCGCCGAGTTGGAGGTCGTAGAGGGCCGCGAATTCCATAACGAAGTCGTGGGGATGCTGGCCGTCGGCGATGGGAAGGCCGTAGGCGGTTTCTCCCTGCTGGAAGAGGAGCGGATACTGGCGGCCGGTGACGGTGGCGGGCTCGAGGCTGAGCATGGTGCGAAGGGTGAGCTGGCGTGGGCCCCAGCTGCGTTGCGCCATGGGCATGATCCAGTTGGTGGAGAAGAGCTTGTCGTGGCCGCGCGGGCTTGATTGCTGAATGTCGGCGATGAAGCCGTTGCCGTGGAGCATGAGCATCCAGTTGCCGCGCATGGTCATGAGCATGGGGGCTGGGGTGGAGTTGGGCTCGGCGCTGGTGCCCGAGGTGGTGTGGGCTTCGATGGCTTCGAGGAAATTTTGGGGCGGAGCGCCGCTCATGTTCGTTTGGGCGTCGAGGTGAGGGACGGCGAGTATGAATGCGGCGACGAGGGTGCGGAGAAACATCGGGGGATCCTCAGGGCATGAGTGAGGGGAGACGACGGGGTGAGTTCGTCGTCAGGCCGGAGAGGATTTTGGAAATCAGATGCGGAGCGGTCGCGTGGGGGAACTTCGCGGGTGGAGCGATGCGGGAGTGAGGAGCGTGGGCTCGTTTATGGAGACGGGTGTGGGAAGCGGAAGCGTGCCTGGAGCGGCGATGGGTGCAACCAGAGCGGCGGTGCGGGCCGATGCGAGGGTGGGAGATTGATCGATGCAGGTTGCGCAGTGCCCGGACTGATTGGGGCAGCAGCTATGGGCGACCTGACGCTGACAGAGGGGCAATGCGGTGATGGTGAGAGCCAGGAGGAGGATGAGGGCGCGCACAGTTGGATGGTAGCAAAAGGCAGGGAGTAGGGAGTAGGGAATAGGGAGTAGGGAGTGGGGAATAGGGAGTAGCGATCGGCGATTATGGCTGCGTCTTTTCCGTGCAGGCTTGAGGACGGGCGCGCGCGGCCAGCCAACGCAGGAGCAGGAACGCAGCGGTCGCGGCGAAGACGATTTCGAGCAGCGGGCGGAGCCGCGTGGCGATGGGCAGCGCCACGCTGGCTCCGGTGAAGAGGGTGAGATACGCCGCGATGCAGAGCGGGCACTTGGGCAGCAAGAGGAGCAGCAGACCTGAACCGAGGGAGCCGTAACTCGTGCGGAGGCTCTTGCCGGCGCCGCGCCAGGAATCGCGCCACAATGCAGGGCTCGAGCCGGAATTCACCGAGGCGGGATTGATGGATGCATGGCAGCAGTTCATGGCGGTCTCCTTCGTGTTCGGGCGCCGGCGCGAGTGGCGCAGAGTTGCTCGCAGGCTTGGTTAGCTCGCGATCATTCGCAGCCGCACGCTTTGGCTTCTGCCTCGCGCCGGCGGATGGCGGCTCCTGCCGGGTCGGTGGTGATGTCGGCCCACCTCGGATCAATGGCGGTCTCGGCGGCGTAGTTATCGTGCCAGTTCCACCACTTATAAGGAGGTGTCTGCGGATAACCTTCCGGTGAATCTTCCCAGGCTTCCTGGCGGCCGAGTGCCGTCATATCGAGGTAGCTCCAGGTGCTCCCCATGGCCTCGTCGCCGCGGCTGTTGATGAAGTAGGTGCGAAACACCTTATCACCGTCGTGGATGAATGCATTGTGGCCGTGCCACTGGTCGACGCCGAAGTCAAGGTCGAAGGAGTCGGTGATGGTGTACCAGGGCATCTCCCAGCCCATGCGCGTTTTCAGGCGGGCGATGTCGGCCTGGGGCGCGCGAGAGGCCCAGGCGAGGGTGGTATCGCGGGCGTTCAGGTGGGCGAGGTGGGCGACCTGATCGGCGCCGAAGGAGCAGCCGCGGCAGGCGTGATCGGGCCAGCCGAAGACTCCAGGCTCGAAGAAGGCGCGATAGACGATCAACTGCCGGCGGCCCTCGAACAAGTCGAGCAGACTTACTTTGCCTTTAAGCGAGTCGAATTGGTAATTCTTGTCCACGGGCGTCCACGGCATGCGCCGGCGCTGGGCGGCCATGGCGTCACGCGCGCGGGTTAATTCCTTTTCTTTCGTGAGGAGTTGCTGGCGCGCCGCCTCCCACTCCTGCTCGGAGACGATGGGGGGTGTTTTGATCGCGAGATTCCCTTTTGCTGCGGTTCCCTGCGGTGTCATTTTTTTCTCCCTTCCTGAGTTTTGGCTTTCGTTGCGAGTTACTTCTTCAGCGATGCGCTGCGGATGCGATCGAGCAGATTGCCCCAGCCGTGTTCGACCTGTTTCCAGTTCTCGCCGAGTTGGGGGTCGAAGGCGATGTAGCCGAGGGCACGGTGCGAGAACTTGAGACGAGTGACGCCGTTTTCTTCTGAGAGCCGGTACTGGATGTTGGAGATGGCGGGGTGCGACATGAAGAGCGGTCCGCAGATTTCAAGCAGAGTGGGCGGCTTGATGGCCTGGACTGCGCCCCACCAGTGGCCGGCGTTGTTGCCGAGGTCGCGGAACCAGCGGCCACCGGGCCACGGCTCGATCTTCATGGGCATGGGGTTGCCGGGCTCCCGCTCGTTGCGCGGCCCGATTTCTTCGAGGATGGTTTCGAAAACGACGCCGATGGGGGCGGCAATTTCTTCTTCCCTGAGGAACTCGAGGGTGTGGATGGTTTGTTCGGTGACGGTGACGGGCATTTTGTTCTCCTGGTTCGATTCTGGAGTTATTTCTTTTGGGGGCCGGGCTGGTTCTCGCGCGCGATCTGTTCCATGGCTTTTTGTTCGGCGCGTTCCTTAATGCGATTGATCTGGTGGGTCCAATAACGCTCGAAGGTCTTCGCCCAGTCGTGGATGGGCTTGAGCTGGGCGGCTTCGAGGCGGTACATGCGGTGCTGGCCGCGCTTGACCATGGTGACGACGCCAACCTTGCGGAGCACGCCGAGGTGTTTGGAGACGGCGGGCTGGGCGAGCGAGATGCGCACGACGACATCGTTCACGGCCCACTCCTGACCGTTGCTGAGCAGGCCAATGATTTCGCGGCGGCGCGGCTCGGCGACTGCGTTGAAGACGTCGGTAGTGGTGGCTGCTCTGGGCACGTCTTGTATATTCCGATATAGGAATATATTTGTCAAGAGGAAAAAAGCAACTAAGAAGCGGGTAGCTAAAAACCGGTCGGCTAAGAAGCGGTTGGCTTAAAACCGGTCAGCTAAAAACAGTCAGCGGCGGAGTAGTCCGCGATGGAGGATTGACCTGTTTGCGTTGAGACTGCTACTGCGACCAGGGTGGGACGACGCCGGTCATGCGGGCGTAGGCGACGAGCTGCCCCATGTGTTCGTTAGCGTGGATGATGATGCGGAGGTACATCCAGTCGACGGTAGAGTCGCGATCGGCGATGTGGACTTTGAGGGCGAGGTGCTGCGGAGTTTCTTTGAGGTGGGCTTGTTTGACGGCTTGGAGCGAGCGCTTGAGCCAGGCGATCACTTCGGGCTTCGAGGTCACGGTCTTCTCGGCGTCTGCTTTAAGGCCGGGCGGCATTTTGGGGCCGGTGACGCTCAGCAGATAGAAATTGGCCATGACGATGTGCATGTAGACCTCGCTGGTGGAGCGGACGCCGGGCGCGGGACGCCATGCGAATTTTTCTGGCGGCGTAGCTTCGGCCAGGGCGATGAGCTGCGAGGAGGTGTGGTCCCATTCGCCGTCGTAGCCCTCCCAGACACCCGGGTGAACGGTTTGTGCGTGGGCGAGCGGGGCCGCCGAGACGATGGCCGCAAGGACCAGAAGCGGGAGGGTGTTTGTCCTGGAAATAGATTTCACGAGGGGCTCCTTCGGGTGGTCCTGATGGTACCGGATCGTGCTGAGGAGGGTGAGGTTCGGGGAGGGGTCTGTAACGGGCGGGACTACTGGCGGGTGAGGACTGGTTTATCCCCTTTTGGGAACTCGGATAGGACTTACGTGCTGCGGTGAGGGACGAGTGATCTGGACGGATGCGTGACGCCAGGAGTTCGCTTCTTGCTATGGGGTGAACCTGGCCGTTTGCAGATTTTGGTTTTGCGGTTTCTTGCGCGGTTGCGCAGTTATTTCTTTGGGTAGTCGTGCCAGAGGTATTCCAAAGCTTCGGGGAGGGTTTGGAGTTTGGTTGCGTGGTCGACGTGGCCGGCGTTTTCTGCGAAGACGAATTGGTAGTGGTAGTGCTTTGCGGCTAAGGCGGCGGCCATCTTCTCGTTCGCGAGGACCCAGTCGTGCATGCCGTCGCGCATGGAGTTGGGGTTGTAGAGGTCGCGGTCGCCGACTTCCATCCAGATGCGGATGGGCTTGCGCGGCGAGTTGGGGATGAGGTCATCGACGAAGCCCCAGGCGCCGTGGGGGGTGGCGGGATTCCACGGCCACTGCTGGTTGATCCATGTGCCGGAGTAGGCGAGGACGCGATGGTACCACTCAGGATGGTACCAGGCCATGATGAGCGAGACCGCTCCACCGCTCGAACCACCCATGGCGGCGCGACCGTTGGGATCGTGGGTGAGGGTGACGTTGCATTTCGATTCGACGAGTGGGAGGACTTCACTCTCGACCCACTCGGCGTAGCGGCCGGACATGGTGTCGTACTCAAGGCCGCGCTCGGAGCCCTGGGCGTCGCCGCCTCCGTTCTGGATGGAGATGGCGATCATGACGGGGACTTTGTGCTCGGCGATGAGGTTATCGAGGGCGGTGAAGAGGCTACGGTCGGGGCCGTCGGCGCCAACGATGAAGGGCGCGGGCGTGCCGGGGACATATTGTTTCGGGACGTAGACGGCGACGGTGCGCGTCCAGGGATGGGGATGCGAGGTGGTGAGGATGAGGCGCTCGGGATGGTCGGGATCAGGCGTGCCAAAAGTGCCGGGGTCGCGCGCGATACCGGGATAGAGCTTGCTGTCGGCGGAGGTCATGGTGATTTCAGTGATGGTGCCCTGGGGGACGTTGGGGTTTGCGGTCATCTCGGGCGCGGGCGGGTGCGTGGGGCCGAGGATGAAGTTGCCGTCTTTCTTTGCGGGTGGGAGGGCGCCATCGGGGAGAGTGGTCGCCTGGACGTAGCCGGGTGTGTGGGGATCGCGGGTGGGGTATGTGGGGCGGGGCTGCTGAGCGTCGCGAGTGACAGCGAAAACGAGGAGCGCGACAAGGCACGAGAGGCGGAGGGTCATGGCGTCTGGGGGTTGATTGTAGTAGAGGGCGGCCCACTCAAGCCAAAGACCGGCTTGAATGGGGCACCCTGCCATTCGGGCGTGGAGCGCAGAGTCCTTCGCGCGCTGATGCGGAATCAGGATGACAGCAGCAGCGAGTCGATGGCTTCGTAGCCGGTGGGGAGTTTGATTCCTTCTTTCGTTGCACCGGCCTGAAGAAGCGCGGCGACGGAGTCGGGCTTGCGGCGGCGCTTCCAATAGGAATCGATGCAGGCTTTGACGGCGAGCTGGAGCGGCGTACGGCCGCGGAGGTCGGCAGCGTTGACGTTTGCGCCGCGGGCGATGAGTTCGCGAACGACGTCATGCCAGGCGCGCCAGGCTGCGTAGTGGAGGGCGGTGGAGTTCCTGGGTGTGTCGAAGTAGGGATCGCCTTCGGGCCAGGGCGCGTCGGCGGGGACGCCGAGGTCAAGCAGAATGCGGAGGCCTTCGAGATTCTCGGCGCCAGCGAAGCGGGCGAGGAGAGAGCCGCCTATTTGTAACAGCTGGGGTTTAATTCACGGATCCTGCATGAGGAGGGCATCGACGGCGGCGCGATCGACGCGGGCACAGGCTGCGACCAGCGAATCGAGCGCGGGACTCGGACCGTCATAAGTCGGCGCGAAGCCGCGCTGCTCGAGGGTACGGAGGATGTCGCCGCGTCCGTGATATGCGGCCATCTGGAAGGCGTTGCGGTTGTGATCGGTATTGCGGAGGTAAGGATCGGCGCCGTGATCGAGGAACATTTCGATCATGACGAGGCCGTTGTCGCGGCGGATGGAGTGCTGGAAGGGGGTGTACTGCCAGTGGGTGAGGTAGTTGGGATTGGCGCCGGCTTCGAGGGCCAGGAGTAGACCTTTCTCGTCGTGCCAGTCGGCTTTGCGGGCCAGGAGGGTGGCGAGGGACTGCTGATTGAAGCGGCCGGACTGGAGGAGGATTTCGAGGACGGTGTTGTCGTAGGTTTCGGGGACGTGGTAGGGAGTCTCCTCGTCGTTGGGATCGGCGCCATATTCGAGAAGGAGACGGGTGAGTCCGGCGTGGTGGGCGATGCCGGCGGCGGCATAGAGGACGGTCTCGGGAACTTCTCGAGGAGGATTTTCATCGAGGGTTTCCGTCCAGCGGGCGTTCGCGCTGGCACCGGCGTCGAGCAAAGCGCGAGCCGTGAAGACGAAGGCGTCGGAGCGGGATGGGTCGAAGCGGAGATAACGCGAGAAGCAGAGGTAGGTGATCGCGTCCCAGTTATGCGGTCCGCCGTGAGCGGTGGCGAGCGCGGGATCACTGGCGAGGAAGGCGCGGACGGTGGGCTCATCGGCGAGGACCGCTGCAGAGTAAATGCTGGCGGTGGCGACATGGGGATAGCGGGCGAGGATGAGCTGCGCGTGCTCGAGCCCGCCGGAGCCGTGCCAGCCGTGACGGGGGACGCAGGCGAGTTCGATGAAGGTGTTGACGGGGTCAGCGAGTGTGGCGCTGGTGGACGGGTTTTCGAGGGACTGGATGAGGCGAAGCGTTTCAAGGTGCGAGGCAAACTGTGGCCAGGATGGAAAGCCGTGCTCGCGGGCAATGAGGAACTGGCAATCGGCGAGGACGATGGCGGCTAGCTGGGCGTCGAATTCCGCTTCGGAGAGAGTGCGGAGGCGTGGATGGCGGCGAATGCGTTCGACGGCGGCGGGATGTCGCGCGACGACGCGGCGGAGGAGATCTTTGGCTTGCTTCTTATATTGCTCGAGGCTGGGGCGGGCGGGAATTTCGGGCATACGAAGCTCCTTTCGGACGGATCCGCAAAAGCGGGCCTCAGGAGTCCGCAGGCAGGAGGCTGAAAGAAGATTCGTTGAATTGTGGAGAAGCTAAGGTGGGCACGGCCCTTTCCGCGGACTGGATGCGCCCTTCGCGCTTCGACCAGGGTAAGGGGGCAGCGTTGGGGAAGTCAAGAACGCAGAACACAGAACACAGAACGCAGGACACAGAACACAGAACACAGAACGCAGGACGCAGAACACAGAACACAGAACGCAGGACGCAGAACACAGGACACAGAACGCAGGACGCAGAACACAGAACACAGAACGCAGGACGCAGAACACAGGACACAGAACGCAGGACGCAGAACACAGGACACAGAACGCAGGACACAGAACGCAGGGGCCAGCGAACGGATTACGCGGCGCGTGGCGTTGTCGTTGGTGTCGGCTGCGTCTCTGCGGAGCCGGTGCGGTGGAAGGTGGGTGGGTCGGGCATGCGGCGAAGGGCCTCGAAGTAGTGTGCCAGGAGCCGATTGTCTGCAGTAATCGTGGGCGCAGGGTTGGTGGAGGACATGGCGACGAATGGGATGCCCGGGTTTTGACAGGGGCTGCCTCGGTGGCAGCATCCTTTGGTAATGCCGCGTGCGGCCGGAGATTCTCTCCGGCCACTTCGGGCGTTTGCGCGGTGCCGCGAATTTCAGGACGCCGCGGTGAAAGTTACACCAGTTCGCGAACGCGGGCGTGGATCTGGATGAGGGCGATCATTGGGCGTTTGGGCTCGCCGCGAACCAGGGCTTCGGCGAACTTGGCGGCCTGGGCAGCGCTCAACCAGAACGTCGGAAGCATTCATGGAACTCCAGGAAACAGGCAACAGGCAACCGCGCGGGACGGCCGTGACGGTTCCTCTCTTCGGTTGGAAGCGCGGCGAAGAGGGGGAGTTGTTAGTCGGGGTCGAACGGGACTCGGGATGGCGGAAAATCAAAAGCCGCGTTGCGGAGAACGCGGCTTGAAATGAACTTCATTGAAGTTAACGGTGGTGGCCGCCGCCGGAGTGGCTGCTGTGGCCGCCTCCGCTGGAGCGACCGCCGCCCGAGAAATGCCCGCCTCCCCCAAAGTGGCTGCTGCCACCGCCGGAGTGGTTGCCTCCGCTGAAGTGCTGGCCGCCGGAGAAGTGTTCCGCATGGCCGGAGGATCCGCTGAAGGATCGGGCCGAGCGCTGATCGAAGCCACCGTAGGAACGGGACGAGCGCTGGTCAAATCCGCCGCGTGAGAAGGCTTCGTTGCCGCCGTAGGCGCGGTAGCTGGGCATGGAGCGCGGCGCGGACGGGCGGAAACTGTTCATCGTCTGTCCACGGTTGTAGCTCTGGAAGGAGCGGTTGTCATATCCGGGCGAAAAGCTGCGTGATGGAGCAAAGCTGCGCGAGGGCATGTTGTAGCCCGGGCGCGCGTTGAAAGCGGGGGTGCGATTGAAGGCCTGCGCGGTACGCGGTTCGTTGGCTCCGTAACGACGGAAACCCTCCGCTGAGTTGCCTGGGTTGAAGGAGCGGGGAGTGTAGCGGCTGGTGAGGCGGCTGTCGTAGACCGAGCGACCACCATAGCCGTAGCCGGGACGGCCGTAGCCGCCGCGACCAGCGATCATGTTGCGGCCCCAGTAGGCGCGCGGGCCGCCGTGGGGCAGACCCCAGTCGACGAGAGTGCGGCTGTGGGAATACCAGCCCTGGTGCTGGAAGAGCAGGGAGTGGCCGCCCCAGTCGAGACCCCAGCCGAAGAATCCCCATGGCATGTGGGCGAAGGCGGTGAGAACGCAGCCGATGCCGAAACGAATGCCTCCGAACCCGACTCCAAAACCAGGTCCGACGAATCCGGAGCCGATGGCGGCGAGAGCGCCGAACAGCGAGAAGCCGGGCCAGGGAGCGATGGGCGCGCCGTAGACGGCCCACGGATTGTAGGCAGGGACGTAGACGATTTGAGGATTGGCGGGCGCGATATCGATGTAGCCCTGATTGTCGGTGACCTGCTGCTGCGGGGTGCTTTCAAGATTGCCCGAGGCCTGGGCGCGCTGGCGGAGCATCTGGACGACGTTCATGACGTCCTGCGGTTGGTTGAACCACGCGTTGCCGAGCTCGGTGGTCCAGGAGAGGTTCTGATCCATTTGGCCGAGGACATCGGGAAAGGCGGTGAGGGCTTTAATGCTGGGATCCCAGGGTTGCATGTTGGCCTGGGCGGCGATGGCGTCGGGAGGAGCGTAGCCCATGGACTGGCGCCAGCGATCAGCCTCGGCGACCTGCGTGGGGTATGTCGAGGCGGCGAGAACCTGAGCGAGCAGCGAGTCAGGATAGAGTGCGATGGGGGCAACGAGCTGCTCAATCTGATCCTGGGTCATCGCGGGCTGGGTTTGCTGGGGGTAGGGCTGCGCGTACTGCTGCTGATCCGGATAGGGCTGTTGCTGCTGGTATTGCGGAGCGTACTGCTGCTGCTGATCCGGATACGGCTGCTGTTGTTGCGGGTATTGCGGCGCGTATTGCTGATCGTAAGGCTGCTGTTGCGGGGAGGGCTGCTGCGGCGCGTACTGCTGTTGTGGGTATTGCTGCTGCGGATATTGCTGCTGCTGGGGCGGGTAGGCCTGGTCGGGCGGTGGGGGAGGGGTATCCTGCGGCGCGGTTTGCGGGTACTGGGTGTAGCCGGGAGCAGTCTGCGGCGGCGCCTGCTGGGCGAAGAGTTCGGGCGTCGCGACGGGCAGCAGGAGAACGGCGAGGCCGAGAGCGATGGCTCGGTAAAGGGTCTGCGTGACGCGCCGGCTCCAGCTTTGCGGCTGGGAAGACGATGGCGGTTGGTAAAGGAAAGCGCGAGCTGACATGTGATCCCCCCGGTTTGGCCCTGATCGCTCGCTTGAACTTGTTGTTCTGTGGCCGCGCCGTTTAGTGTCAGCCGGCAGCGGTTGCGATGCTTCAGCGCCTTTGCGACTACTTCTTCCTCCAGAAGACGGCAGCGCGGACCGTGAACGGCTCGCTTTCTGTGGTAACCCGGAAACCGGCAGAGGGTTCCGCGGGAACTTTGCACCACAGAAAGCGCAGAGGACACAGAAGCAAAAAAGCGGCAAATGCAGGGGTTAGTAGCCTCAGGCGAGGGCGATGGATTGCAGCGAGGCGTAGGCCTGCTGGTTGTGGCGACCTGGGTCAATGGTGAGCGCGAGGGCCGAGACCTCGGGCAGGGAAACGGAGTAGTCCTCTACCTCGGTGGTGGCACCGTTGGGGCTGAAGGAGAACTGCTGGCGAACGACCTGGCGCTTCTGGCCGGCGGTGACGACGGAGACGGCGAACTCCTGAGAGCGCTCGGCGCGAAGCTCGCGGAATTCGAGGCGTATGCGGCGGAGCGAGCGAGGCTGATCGAATTTGAGGAGGATGGTTTGCGGGCCGGGGTCAGCGGCGTGCCAGCCTTCGGTTTCCTGGCCGCGCAGCGCGTCTTCAAACGGATGGGCGGGATCTTCGGAGGAGATTTCGAGCGAGGCGAGATGTTCGAGGTCGAGCCAGGCGTCGAGTGGGGGGCGGGATTCTGGGGGGAGATAGGGGGCGACGTGGGATTTGCGCATGAGAAGAGACCTCGAAGGGTGAGATGCGCACAGGCGGCGGGTGCGGTTGTGGAGAGGAGGGAAAGCGCGAATTTCGTCCCGAATTTGGCCAGAGCAGGTGCCGGCAGAAGAATTTGGGAACCCGCGCCGATGAGGAGAAAGACTTGCGGCGAACAGCCGTAAATCTGTCGACGCGGAGATTGTGTGAAGAGCTTGCGATGGGTGGCGATTGTGGCGGTTGTGCTGTTGATGGCGGCGGCTGCATGGGCCGAAGAGGGGAACGACCAATATCCCAATGGGGCGGAGAACTGGTATGCGGGGGCGGTTCCTCCGCCAGGGCATTATTACGTGAACTATTTTGGTTTTTACAACGGAAAGCTGAAGGATGGGAGCGGAGGGAATGCGCTGCTGAACGGGTCAACGCCGACGGCATTTGCAACGTTCAATGCGTCACGGGTTGTGGAGATGACGCATTTGAAGCTGTTTGGGGCCGATTACGGGATGCACGTGATTGTGCCGGTGGTGTACCAGTCGGTGGATCTGGGGGGAACGGCGAGCAGGACGGACCTTGGGGATCTGACGGTCGATCCATTTGTTTTCGCATGGCACCATCCGAGCTGGCACGCGGTTGCGGCGATGGACGTTTTTTTGCCGACGGGATACTACGACAAGAACGATGCGCGGGTGAGCATTGGCGCAAACCACTACGGATTCGAGCCGCTGTTCGGGGCAAGCTGGCTGCCAAAGTCGGGATGGGAGACGTCGGCCAAGCTGATGTATGACTTCACGACGACGAACCAGGCAACGAACTATCAGTCGGGGCAGGCCATTCACGGCGACTATGCAGCGGGGAAACACGTGGGCAGCTGGATGATGGGGGGCACCGGGTATTTCCTGAAGCAGACGATGAACGACATGAGCGCGGGGCAGGTGGAGGCGGCAGCGCCTGGGTTGTGGGATGCGGGGCGGAAGGGACAGGTACTGGCGATTGGGCCGAGCCTGGGTTACACGAATAAGCAGCACATCATGTTTATGGCGGACTGGCAGCACGAGACGCTGGTGCGGAACCGATTCGGCGGCGACAAAGTGTGGTTCAAGATGATCATCCCGCTGGATGGGCTGTTGTCGCGGGTGATGTGAAGGCAGGAAACAGGCAGCAGGCAAGGGCAACAGCGGTGGCGATCCATGTCGATCGATGCCGCTGTTGGCGCCTGGTGAGGAACAAAAGTGCTATGTTGCCGGCGGGGATGGGTGGATAGACTGAGTGCCTTTCCGGCGAGGGTTTACAGAGTTGCGTCGCATACCTGTAGCGAGATCCATTCAGGTGGCTGGGGCGGTGATTCTGCTGCTGGCCTCGCTCGGTCTGCTCAGCGCGGTGCTCTACCGCAACGCTGCGAACCGGGATTTTATCTGCTACTGGAGCTCCGCGAAGCTGCTGCGGGCGCATGAGAACCCTTACTCGGCGGCGGCGGTTCTGCGGATCGAGAACGCTGCGGGCGCGGGCTATCGAGAGCCCTTCATCATGCGCAATCCGCCGTGGGCCTTGTTTCTGGTGGCTCCGCTGGGGTTCTTCAGCGCTCCGGTGGCGGCGTTCCTGTGGCTGCTGACGCTGATTGCGACGGCGCTGCTGGCGATCAAGTGCCTGCGGATGGGCACGAGGCCGCCGCCGCTGGTGGTGTATCTGTTCGCACCGATCATCGGCTGCGCAATGGCGGGGCAGACATCGATATTTCTGCTGGCGGGGATTGCTTTTTTCTTCAAGTATCATCATCGGTTACAAATCTGGTCGGGACTGGCGCTACTGATGCCGGCTATGAAGCCGCATCTGTTTCTGCTGCTGTGGCCGGTGATTCTGATCGAGTGCATAAGAAGAAAGGAATGGCGGGTGCTGGCTGCGTTTGGCGGGGTGCTGGCGGCAGCCTCGGCGATTCCTTTGTTCTTTGACATACACATCTGGACGCACTACCTGGCGGCGATACGCGGGGAGCACATCGACCAGCAGTACCTGGCGAATCTTTCATTTCTGCTGCGGTTTATGGTTCCGGGGCATCCGGTGTGGGTGCAGGCGCTTCCGTCGGCGCTGGGGATGGGGTTTCTGTGCCGGTATTACTGGCGGCGGCGGAATGTGTGGGACTGGCGTGTGGACGGGGCGGCGCTGCTGCTGATTTCGACCATGGTGTCGCCGTATTCATGGCCGTTCGACCAGCTGTTGCTGATCCCGGCAATTATTTATGTTTGCTCGGCGAGGGCGTCGGCCAAAGCGATCCCAGTGCTGGCGGTCGTGAACGCAGCGGTGGTGCTGATGCTATTGATGACGATTCCGCTGAGTTCTCCCGCGTATGCGTGGAGCGGGACGGCATGCCTGATCTGGTATGTGTGGGTGCGGAGGAAGGCAGGGCTGGGGGGAGTGCGGCGGATGGAGTTGGCGACGGCGTAAAGTTTCAGCCGGTAGCTGGGAGCTGGGAGCTGGGAGCTGGGAAAACATCCCTCCGCGGCTAAAAGCCAGCCTCATCTCACGACCTTTCGGGCACGACCAAGGTCGTGCCCTGATACAAAAGCGGCTCCGTTCCGCATTTTTCCGTAAGCTGTGAAGCCGTGTCCTGACCCAGAGCTTGCTTGGGATCGTTGCTCGCCCACTCAAGCCAAAGAGGGCTTGAATGGGGCACCCGATCGGTAGCTGGCAGGTCCCTCCGTTCCGGTCGGGATGACAGGGTCAGCTTAGATTTCGAGGATGACGGGCATGATGAGGGGCCGGCGAGAAGTATTTTTCTGGATATAGCGCTTGAGGTCGATGCGGATTTTCTCTTTGATCACGCCGTAGTCGGCTTTTTCTTCTGCGCTGGAGGAGTCGAGGGTCTGGGTGACGACCTGGCGTGCGCCTTCCATGAGGCCGGGCTCACCGCCGACGAAGCCGCGGGAGACGAGCTCGGGTTGGCGCTCGACTTTGCCGCTTAGCTTATTGATGGTGAGGATGGGCAGGACGAAGCCGTCTTCGGAGAGATGGCGGCGATCGCGGATCACGAGGTCTTCGACGACGTCGGTGGCGGAACCGGAGTCGATGCAGACGCGGCCGGCGGTGACTTTGCCGTTTTTGACGGCGTTGCCGCGGTCGAGCTCGAGGACTTCGCCATTTTCGAGAACAATGGATAGATCGATGACGCCGAGATCCTGGGCGATCTGCGCATGCTTCTTCAGATGACGGTAGTCGCCGTGGATGGGGATGAAGAATTTCGGCCTGAGCAGGTTGATCATCAGCCGCTGCTCTTCCTGGCTGGCGTGACCGCTGACGTGAATGAGGCCGTGGGAACCGTCGTCGAAGATAACGTCGGCGTCGCGGCGGCAAAGGTGGTCGATGACTCGGAAAATACTCTTCTCGTTGCCGGGGATGACGCGGGAGCTGAGGATGACGGTATCGCCGGGGGAGATATGGGCGTGCTTGTGATTGTCGACCGCGGCGCGGCTGAGCGCGGACATGGGCTCGCCCTGGGTGCCGCTGATGAGGATCATGACTTCTTCCGGTGAGAAGTCCCCGACCTGGCCGGGATGGATGATTTGGGAAGTGGGCAGGTCGAGATAGCCGAGGTCCTGGGCGATCTCCGTCGACTCGAGCATGGAGCGGCCAACGATGGCGATTTTGCGATTGTGGAGGCGGGCCAGCTCGCAGGCGATGCGGATGCGGTAGACCGAGGAGGAGAAGCAGCTGAAGAAGAGCTTCTTTTTCGTGCGCGAGAAGATTTCGTCGAGGCGCGGTTTGACGGCCCATTCGCTGGGCGTGTAGCCAGGGCGATCGACGTTGGTGGAATCCTGCAGGAGTGCGAGGACGCCGCGCTTGCCGTATTCGGCGAAACGGTGCAGGTCGAAAGCTTTGCCGTCGGGCGGGGAAAGATCGATCTTGAAGTCGCCGGTGTGAACGATGACGCCGACGGGGGTCTCGATGGCGAGAGCCACGCAGTCGACCATGGAGTGAGTGACGCGGATGGGCTCGATGGTGAAGGCGCCGAGGGAGAACTTTTCGCCAGGGACGATCTCGATGAGTTCGGCGTCTTCGAGGCCGTGTTCCTCGAGCTTGCCATCGCAGTAAGCGAGGGTGAACTCAGTGGCGTATACGGGGACCTGGAGCTCGGAGAGGATCCAGGGAAGGCCGCCGATGTGATCTTCGTGGCCGTGGGTGAGGACGATGGCGCGGACGTGTTGTTTGTTCTCGACGAGGTACGAAATGTCGGGGACAACGATGTCGACGCCGAGCAGCTCAGACTCGGGGAACATGAGGCCGGCATCGATGACGATGATGTCGTCTTTGTAGCGGAGGGCGAGGCAGTTCATGCCGAACTCGCCGAGTCCGCCCAGAGGGATGATTTGGAGTTTTGCGTCGGCCATCTTTTCTCAACGTTCGGGCATTGACGCCCATTCGACTCTGCCGCTTGAGGGTGGCCTGGCTAAGGCAGGCTCTTGCGGCGCGGGTTGGTTCGGTGCGGATTGTTTATCAGGGCAAAAGACAGGATAACAGTGAAAGGCAGCGGTGAGTATGGATGGAGGAAACGCTCAGGGCTGGAGGTTGGCGTTTTTCGAGAATCTTTGTTTTGCAAGGGACGCGAAGCACCAGGGGAATTCGTCTCTTGAGGCGGTGAGGCCGGCCTTTATCGGGTTATCGGCGATGTAGCGGCGACTGCTGTCGAAACTCTGCACGTCACCCACACTGTGATCGGTGAAGCCTCGTTGCCACACTTCGCCAGGATAGCCGGTTTCGCGCTTCAGACGGAATGAGAATCCACCTTTGATGAACTGCATGGCTTTTTCGATGGTCATTTCGCCCGCGACGGAGAGGAGAAGGTGGACATGATCGGGCATGACTACGAAATCGTGGATCTGGAATCGCTTTGCAGCAACGCAGGTGCGAAGAACGTCGATGAAGAGGGTGGCGTTGCAGTCGGATTGGAGGAGAGGTTTTCGCATCCAGGTTTGGGTGGTGACAAAGAAGGTGCGGTAGTTCTGCACGATGTGTTCCGGGTCTGCATTGCGCGAGGGCTTGGCCATGATGGTACGCGGGGGCTAAAGCCCCACTTCATTCTGGGGTCTCTATGGCACGAGTGAACTCGTGCCCCTTCACGTGTGGTTACGAAGGTGAGGTTTGGGGCGGGGATGGTTCTGAAATGGTATTCAGGGGCTAAGCCCCACTTAATTGTCGGAGCTTATATGGCACCCGTTCGACTCGCTTCGCTCGCTCAGGGCAGGCTACAAGAAACTCGTGCCCCTTCACGTGTGGTTACGAAGGTGAGGTTTGGGGCGGGGATGGTTCTGAAATGGTATTCAGGGGCTAAGCCCCACTTAATTGTCGGAGCTTATATGGCACCCGTTCGACTCGCTTCGCTCGCTCAGGGCAGGCTACAAGAAACTCGTGCCCCTTCACGTGTGGTTACGAAGGTGAGGTTTGGGGCGGGGATGGTTCTGAAATGGTATTCAGGGGCTAAGCCCCACTTAATTGTCGGAGCTTATATGGCACCCGTTCGACTCGCTTCGCTCGTTCAGGGCAGGCTACATGAAACTCGTGCCCCTTCACGTTTCGGTGCCCAGTTATTGAGTTTTGGTGCCCTGCTACTGCATGGAGGCTGAGGGGTAGTAGCCCTGTTTGGCATCGATCTGGTAGCCGGGCAGGCCTTCGAGATGAACGTCGATGGTGTGGTATTTGCCGCTGATGGTGGGCTGATGGCTGTAATAGCCGAGCGTGTACTGGGTGCGGACTGAGTCGGCGATTTTGATGAAGGTGCTCTGGATGCCGTTTTCGGAGAGTTCGTGGGCCACATCGCCGCCGGTGACGAGGGCGTAGCGGGGCAGAACATCTTCCGGCTGCAGGAGTGGCAACTTCTGGCGGTCGAGGAAGCCAAAGCCCCAGATGGCGGTATCGCCGACGTTGGTGCCGTAGACGGAGATGTTGTTGGCAAGTAGATACTGGACGACTTCGTTGTACTTGGCTTTGCTGCGGACGTTCTTACCGTCGCTGATGACGTAGATAACGCGGCGGCGACCCCTGGGCTGGCTGGCCAGCTGTTCGGCAGCGTAGAGGATCGCGTCATTGAGGGGATGCGATTCCCTGGGCATCACGATGAACGGGCTGGAATTGCCACGCTGCGGGGTGAGGGTCGGGTCGGGGGCTTCGCCGTTCACCTGGGGACCACGCGAGAAGGGATCGTCGACGAGAGGGACGCCCGGCTGTTCGCCTGGTCTTTTGGCAATCTGCAGAGCGGCGGTGAGACGCGGACCCTGGGCGGCGGTGAAGTCGGTGACCATCTGCGGTCCGGTGCCGGAGTAACTAATGACGGCAACGGTGTCAGCGGGCGTTAGTCCGTTGGAGACGATGGAAAGGCTTTGGTTGACCCGATCCATGATGTCGGCCGGAAGAGTGGCATCGATGACGAAGGCGATGGAGAGCGGATACGCGTCGGTGGAGAAGAAGGCGATGCGCTGCTCGCGGCCATCTTCAAAAACTTTGAAGCGCCACCAGTCGAGGCCGGCGATGTCCTTGCCATGCTTGTCTTTGACGGTGACGGGAACGTCGACATAAGTAATGCCGACCCGGATGGTGGAAACGGGCTCAGAACTGGCCGGCCCGATTTGAGGCGGGGTCTGCTGAACGGCGTCTGGCGACGGAGGCGTTTGCGGCACAGTGGGGCCGGAACCGTTCTGAGGCGGAGTGACGCCGGGAGGCGGACCTTGCTGGTCGGGGCTGACGCCTTTGCCGGGAGCGACCTGGTCTTTGAGATCGGGCAAAGCCGACGGCGCTTGCGGGGTAGGGGCGTTGGGCGGGGCAGTCTGCGCCGGAGCCGGGGCATCCGGAACGCTTTGCTGCTGGGCCAGGGCCAAACCGGTAGAAACTGCCGCCAAAAGCAACAAAAGAGCGCTGAGCCGAACGGCGCGCATCACGCTGAACCCCCTGGACTTTCCAATGATCCTGCCAATACTTCCTCAATTTGCGCCCGTCTGGAGCCTTTTCTGGTCGGTCTGCATGGAACCGGGACACAATCCACCGTATTGAGATGCGCCGTGGAAAGTGGTGGACTTTTCAGGCGTATGCTCAAGATTAACAGAGTGAGAGGCGCTCTGTTCTGCATAACCCAATCGCGAACACTCCCGTCTAAGGAGGCATGGTCGTGCGCTGTCTGCGTGTTTTGCTTCTCCCGGTGCTATGTGCAATCTCTGCTGTTCCTCTGACGTGGGGGCAGTCGGCTCCGTCACCCGACGCGCCACCCGTGAGCACGGTGCCGGCGGATAACTCCGCCACCGAGGAGACGCCGAGAGAGACGCTGAGGGTAACGTCGAACCTGGTCAGCGAGTACTTCACTGTACGCGACAAACACAACGCGCTGATTCCGTTCCTGACCAAGAACGACTGCAACGTTTTTGAGGACAAGACACAGCAGAAGCTGACCAGCTTTGTAGCCGAGGCAAACCAGCCACTGACGCTGGGAATTCTGATCGACACGAGCGGGAGCCAGTACAACGTGCTGCCGCTGGAGCAGCAGTCGGCGTCGGCGTTTCTGAAGAGGATTTTGCGGGAGAAGGACCAGGCATTTCTGGTGAGCTTCGACGTGGGCGTGAACCTGGAGCAGGATTACACGAACAACGTGCGGGAGCTGGATCGGGCCATCAGCAAGGTGCAGATCAACACGGCGGCGGGGGGCGGATCGGCGGGCGTGCCGGGGATCGGGCAAGGTCCGGTGCCGACGATTGGAGCGCCGAAGGGCACGCTGCTGTATGACGCGGTGGAAGAAGTTTCGGACCACAAGATCCATTCGGAGTCGGGGCGGAAGGCGCTGATCCTGCTGACCGACGGCGAGGACGAAGGCAGCGTAACCAAGCCGAAACAGGCGATCGAAGCGGCGCAGAATGCCAACGCGATTATTTATGTGATTTTGATCGCGGACCGTGGGTTCTACGGCGGGTGGGGTTATAGCGGCGACCTGCAGATGCGGAACCTGACCGAGGCAACGGGCGGGCGCGTGATCAATGTGGGGAACAACGGCAAGAAGCTCGAAGACGCCTTTGACCAGATCGAGCAGGAGCTGCGGACGCAATATGTGGCGCAGTACATTCCCGGCAACAAGAACATGGATGGGAAGTTCCGCAAGGTGGACATCTTCTGCAAGGACCAGGATGGGGATCTGAAGGTGGCGGCGCGGAAGGGGTATTTTGCGGTTGGGGATGAAGACTGAGAAGCAGGGAGTAGGGAGTAGGGAATAGGGAGTAGTAGTAGCCAAGAGAGATGCACCGGGTTAGCCGGTGCATTTTTGTTTGCGGAAGGCGCGCCATTCTTCGGCGGTGATTTCCCACATCTCACTGGGCAGGCGGCCGGAGACGAGGTTTCGCTCCTCGACGCCGACCATGCGCATACCGGTTTTTTCGGAGATGCGGCGGGAGCCGGCGTTGGCGATGGCTTTGGGCGCGCGCAGGACCGGGAAGCCGAGAACCTCGAACCAATAATCATTCACAGCGATGACGGCCTCGGTCATGAGGCCCTGGCGATGCCACTCCGGCGCGAGCCAGAAACCGCGATTGTCGCCATCGCCGCGGATGAGTCCAATGGCGCCGATGATCCGATCCGGATGGGTCTTAAGGCGGAGGGTCCAATGCCACTCGTCGCCACGCTCCATGGCGGGAAGCGCGCGATCGCGGTAGTAGGTGAGCGCGCCATCGGGGGGATAGGGCCAGGGGACGACGGCGTTGAGGTACCGGACGATTTCCCACTGCGGAAAGATGCGCTGCACCTGCTCGGCGTCAGCAAGCGCGAGCGGGCGCAGGAGTAGGCGCGGGGTTTCGAGGGTGGGAACCACGGGTCAGGGTACAGGTGCAGCGGCGAAACGTTAGCTAAGAAGCGGACAGCTAAGGACCGGTTGGCGAAAAGGCGGTTAGCGAAACGGAACCTTATGGCTGGACGGGCTTGCTTTGGCCTGGCTTGACGTCGCCGCAGTCGGAGCTGAGGAATTTTGAGGCGATGGTGGAGGTCATGGACATGCCCTGCGGGAAGTTGGGGCCGGACATTTTGACCGTGGCGTTGCCGTGCATCGACTCTTCGCTGTCGAGGAACATCTGCACGTGGACGTTGGTGTTGATGCCCTGTTGGCCGGAGCAGTTCATATCGAAGGTCATCTGGTGGGCATCCTGCGAGACGTTGGCGGTGGAGCAATTAGCCGTGGCCTGCTGGCGGCGTTGCTGCATGTTGCGGAAGGCGTCTCGCCAGCTATCCGGGGTCATGCAGGACTGATTGACGTGGGTCATGGAACCGCCGGCTCCAGAGGGGGCATTGGGCATCATGCCGGCCATGTTGACGCTGACGGAAGACTGCCACAGGCCCATTTTGATGGGTGGGGGCGTGATTGGGGGTGTTGGCGTGATCGGGACGGTGGACTGGGCGGAAACCAGGGCGGCACAGGCCAGGAACAGTGCCAGAGGGGCCAGGGAGGCAGCGCGGAATTTCATCGTGGGTTTCCTCGTGAAGCGGGAGCGGTAGTGAGGAGGGTTATAGCACGAGGAACTGTGGGGTCGCTAGCGGGAGTTTTCGCACGTCTGCAAAGCGGGGCTAAGGATCCGAAGGGGTTTCTGCGGCGCCATTTTTGAGAGCCCAGGCGACAAAGCCTTCGGGCGGATCTTTGACGCCGTTGATGTTGGCGCCGACTACGGTTGCGATGTGTTGCCAGGTGATTCCACGCAGATCGGCGGAATGGAGGTCGGCGTTGGAGAGATCGGCTTCGTCGAAGCGGGCAGCAGCCAGATCCGCACCGGAGAGATCGCAGTCGCGGAGGTCGGCGTGGTCGAAGACGACGCGTTCGAGATTGGAGTTGCGCAGGTTGGTGTAGTGGAGGCCGGCCCAGGTGAGGTCGGAAAAGTGGAGGTCGCTGTCGCGCAGGTCAGCGGCGCTGAGGTTGGATCGGGTTAATTTGGCGTGAGGCAGGTGAAGTCCCTGCAGGAAGGCGGAGGAGACGTCGACGCCGGTGAGAGGGATGTGGTCGGCATTGAGTTCCTGGAGAGCTTCGATGCGGCCGCCGCTGCCACCCTTGCCCTGGGCGGTGTTGATGACCTGCCACGCCTGATAGTGGCGCTGCTGAATTCGGTCGCTGGATTCGGCGAACCAGAAGATGACGCCGATGAGGATGGAAAAGCTGCCGAGGTATTCGAGAACCTCGAGAAAGCTCCAGTTGCTGAGGAAGAAGGCGAGCCACTCCCACCACCAGTCGATGGCGAGGAGTGGAATGAGCCAGCGGCGGTGGGTACGGGCTTTGCGCTCGGACCAGGGAGTGGGGCGCGTGCGCGGCTGATGGATGATCATGCGTGGCTTTGGGTGTTCAGCTCGCGACCGATTTCCCAATGGTGGCCGAAGGGATCGACAACGCGGCCGAGACGCCAGCCATGGGCTTCGGTAAGTGGATAGACGACGCGAGCACCGGCGGCGCAGGCCTGGGCGAAGACGGCGTCGGGGTCGTCGACAGAGAGGACGAGGCGCAGGGTGCTGCCGTTGAGGGATTGCGGGCTGAAGTTGAAATGTTCGGGGGATTCATCGCCGATCCAGAATTCCGAGTCACCAATCGAGAAGCGATAGACGGCGCCGGGAATGCTGTAGGTTTCCGTTGCGGCAAAGGCGGACTTGTAAAATGCTGCGGCGCGGTTGGGGTCGCGCACGGTAAGCCACGGGGCGAGGGTCGGGCGGGCGCGGGAAATCTGTGGCATGCGAGGGATCGTACCACCGTGCGGGTCGCGCGGTGCAGATCAGGCCGGGGTGGTGGAGTGGGCGTCGACGGGGAGAAGAGCTGCGCCGAGGATTCCTGCGTCGCTGCCCAGTTGAGCCGGGGCGACGTGGGTCTTGCCGGGCTCGAAGACGCTGGGATCGCGGGGCATGGAGAGGCGGTAGACGTAGCTGCCTTCGCGAAGGGTGGAGAACATGCGCGGCGCGAAGAGAGGCCAGGCGGCGGCAACTCCTCCGCCGATGACGTAGAGAGGCAGATCGAGGGCGTTGACCAGGTGCGCGAGCGAGAGGCCGAGGGCGTAGCCCATTTCGTCGAAGACGCGGAGTGCGCGCTCGTCGTTGGCGGTTGCGAGCTGGGCGATGGTAGAGGCGGTGGGCGGCGTGGCACCGTTCACCGGTGATTCGTGGGACGCTGCGCCGATCCCGAGTTCCTGGGCGCGGCGGACGATGGAAGTGGCGGAGGCATACATTTCGAGGCAGCCGCGCGTGCCGCAGGGGCAGAGAACGCCATCGGGAATGATGGGACCGTGGCCGGATTCACCGGCTGAGCCTCGCATGCCTTGCCAGATGCGGCCGCAAAGAATGATTCCGCAGCCTACACCAGTGCCCAGGGTGTACATGAGCAGCGACTCGACGGAATGAGCGCGGCCCGCGCCGAGAAGAAACTCGCCGTAGGCTGCGAGGCTGGCGTCATGTCCAATCAGGATGGGGCGGCCGAGCCGGCGCTCGAGTTCGGCGCGAAGATTGAGGCCGTCAAAGCCTGGGAAATTGGGGAGTTGATGCAGGATGCCTTCGGGCAAGTCGATCGGACCGGGGCTGCCGACGCCGATACCGAGGAGGTCGCCAGGGTGTTTATCGATAAGCTGGCGAATGGCGCCCGCCATGTCATCGAGAACGGCGCGCGGACCTGCGTGAAGCCGGGTGGGCAGATGGACGAGGTCGAGGAGTTCGCCTGTGGGGGTGACGGCGGCGACGCGGAGGTTGGTGCCTCCGAGGTCCACACCGATGGAGAAGGATGCCATGGGAACGGTGACTTCTCATGATACGCGAGCGATTTGGCCGATCCCGGCGCTGAGAAATCGAGGTGCAGCGCCGCGTGAGTCTGACCCACAGCA
>CAVWJR010000013.1:0-925433 GCA_963755485.1 uncultured Acidobacteriaceae bacterium
AAATTTAAGTCAATCAAAATAAACGACTTCCACCAGTAACGTAGATTCTGTGCTTATTCTGTGCTACGCTTCCCCGTTGTTTTGGAGGTAAGCACGATGAGCACGGTCCCTGTGGTGGTCACGATCTTCGTCCGGCACTCGGAAGACTGCAAATACAAGGGCGACGATTTTGAGAAGCGCTGCCACTGCCGCAAGCACTTCCGGTGGACCCTCAGTGGCACCCAGCACCGTCGCAAGGCCGGGACCCGTTCATGGGCAGAAGCGGAGCAACTGAAGCGGGGTCTGGAAGACCAACTGAGTGGGCGAGCACCGCAAGACGCGGGCGGCGGCGTGCGGGGCATCCAGGATGCCGTTGATCTTTTCATCCAGGAAAAGAAGGTCCAGGGCGTCACACCGGGCGTGATCGAAAAGTACACCCGCGAACTGGACCGCCTCAGGGATCACTGCGAGCGCGCGGGAGTCTACACCGTGCAGGGGATCACGCGGGAACTGCTCATCGGCTATTGCGCGACGTTTGAGAAACACTATCCTTCCACACAGACCCGGTCCATGGTGCGCGCGCGCTGCCGGGCATTCCTTCGCTTCTGCTATGAGTCCCAGTGGCTTCCTCGCATCCCCCCGCTGCCGAAGATTCGCGTGGATGAAGCACCCACGCTGCCATTGACCGCCGATGAGTACGCGCGGCTGTTGGAAGCCGTCAACACGACATTCGCAGACCCGGCGCGGCGTGCCCGCGTGCGTGCGCTTTTCCAACTCATGCGATGGACCGGCCTTGCCATCAGTGACGCGCTCACGTTGGAGCGGTCCCGCGTCCAGCACGACAAAAAGAGCTGCGTCTATCGCGTGGTCACTTCCCGACAGAAAACCGGGACCCACGTTTCCGTGCCGATCCCCCCGGACGTGGCCGAAGAGATACTCGCCGTAAAAGGTGACAACGCCCGTTACATATTTTGGGACGGTGAAGGCGACAACGTGAGCATCACGAAAAGCTGGCGGAAATACTTCATCGGCCCAGTATTCACGGCAGCCAAGATCGCGCGCGGCGGCAGCATGACAAGCCACCGGCTACGGGACACGTTTGCGGTGGACCTTCTGGAGAAGGGCGTGCCCCTGGAGGAAGTCAGTAAGCTGTTGGGCCATGAATCCATCAGGACCACGGAGAAGAGCTATTCAAAATGGGTGAAGGGGCGGCAGGATCGGCTGGACGCGCTGGTCACGGGCACATGGAACCAAGTTTAGGTCGCAAGCCGGGCGCGCCTATAATCCCTTGCAATGCATTCACTGATTCAGTTCTCTGGCATCCCCGGAGTTTGCGTTGGGGCCGGGGTGTTTCTTATCGCGTGGCTGCTGTCGTGGCTTTGGCTTTGGCCTCGTGCGGACCTGCGCTGGCTTAGGAAATTGATTTCAAATCACAACTTTGAGTTTGAGCCGCGAGGGGAGCAGGCCGGGGCCTTCGAAAAGCTACTCGCAAACTACTTGGACATTGCAAAGGTCGTAATTGGTCTGGCCTCCGGCTCCATCGTGTTGCTGGTCGGCTCGGCCTCATTCCGTTCCACGGGCCGGTTACCGGCATCGTTCGCTTCGCCGCTGTCTCTCTTGGCCCTCAGCATTCTTTACGCAGTTTTCTTCATGGTTTTCGAGATGATGAATTATGAAGACTACCGGCACAGAACGAGGCCGTATTCGCGCTTCAAATACTCCCGAAACTTGGGGCTTGGTTTCGGTGGCCTCGTTTGTTTTTGTGTCGGCTATCTGTGGCTGATTTTCATTGTCACCGGCCCAACACCCTCCTGAGAATTTGCCTGGCGAGGTTCGCGCCTCGGACTAACTTGAGGGTCCGAGTCGTCGCCCCAAGAGGGTCCGCGCCCATTCAGTGACATCGGGTATGTAATCCGGCACCCAGGAGTTTCGATCCCATCGCAGCGTACTCGCTGAGACAACGCCCGCGAGGGACTCATAGACGATCATGACGCCTTCGTGCATTGCCCTTGCCTCGTCGGTGCGAAACTCTCCTTCGCGCGTTGGCGGAATGATGCCACTTTGCACGCGGCGTGGCTCTATGGTCATGTGCGAGTCCCCCGGCTTGCCGTATGCCCACCAAGTATCGAGCGCAGTGCCCGCGCCAATGTTCTGTACGTCCATGTCCTGAATAGAACCGTTGGCCATCTGTATGGGAGCGCGTGCTCGGCATGTCAGCATGGGGCGCAGAGACTCGGTGATCTGGCGTCTCGCTACCTCCACCTGTTCTTTTGCGGCCTTTGCCTGTTCTTGTCCCGTCTTAATCTGCTGTTCTGTGGCCTCCGTCAGCTTCTCAGCGGCATGGGCTTGTCTGTCCGCCGCTCTCCAGGCGAAGTAGAGAACACCGATGGTTACAGCCTGGAGCGAAATATTGATGCAGTCCCTAACCGCACTCCAATGGATTGCCATTAACCTTCCTGGATCACGACAATACCCGCTCACGCATCCCGCCGCGCATTAGCACAGAAAATTATTTTTGCGCTAATCCACGGCCCAACTCGCTGATTGCGAAGGAGCCATTAATGTCGGTTCCTGATAATCAGACAATATCGAGATTGCGTTATTCTCGGGAATATGCCATGATCAGGATGTCAAAACAGGCCCAGGAAGGGCTTAGAGGAGCAGCACCGTGGTGGGACTTAGAAGAGCAAAGGCGGAGAACCCAATGGCAAGGACATGGACCAAGGCGGCCTTAGTACGCCGTAAGTTCAAAGCGGGACGCCCGATCCAGAAAGACCGCGTGCTGTCTCCCATTGCTGCCATATATGAGGGCTGCATTTTGCTGGACGACCTGCGCAATGCGATGCGAGATGCCGGTCTTTCGCCCGATGATGTCCGGGTGGGCATCGTGTTCGTCACGCCAGAGACGCCCGACACGGAGAACGTCGTCTATACCCTTCGCATCCCGCGCGACCCGCGTGACCTGCCGAAGTTGTTCAAGAAGATGGAAGAAATTGTGGCGACGGCCAAAGTCCTCCCGCTCGGACTGCTGGCGGGTCAGACAGACCCGGAAACGATGGAGCCGGGCAACCCCAAGAGCGGTGCAGTTGTGTGGGTCCAGCCGTTCCTCACGGGGGACCGTGCGGTCCGCGCGCTGAAAGCAGCCAAGAATTCTGCGGGCGACACTGCTCTGTCGTTCAACTGAGAAAGAGCACCCTGCGCGCAGAAGCATTAACGCGCAAGTTTTGCCGCCCAACCGGAAGGGGCTGGGCCAACGTGGAAGCGGTCCCCCACAGCGGGGACACGGAAGCCGCGAAGCAACACCGCAACACAGTGCTGTCCGGTGAGAAAGCACCGGGCCGTCACGTTAGCTGCTCGCTAGTACGTGAGACGCAGGACGTGGTGCTGTAAACCGCAATCTTCACGGCGCGTGGGAGAGACGCGATATGAAGAGGCGGCACTTCAAAGAATGAGGAATTACAGACCATGTTTACCAACAAAAGCGGCAACATCTACGAAGCCAGGCAGTCTCGGGCTTCGATCACGGCGCAGATTGAGGGCATCGTGATGGCAGCCGGGGATGAAAATCGCGGCCTCACCGATTTTGACCAGAAGCAACTGGTTTCCCTGCGCAGCGAGGCGTCCATGCTGGACTCCACAATTCGCACGATGGAAAACGACCCGAACCGTTCACTGGCCCGGATCGTTCGTGACAACCCACACGCACTGGTGGGTGCGGGCGGTGCTGCATCGGGCGCTGGCTTCGCCGGGCTTGATCCGACCTCGCCTTTGGCAGAGGCAGGCGCGCGCAATCCCGAATACGCTCAGGCACTCCACAGCTTCATCCTTTCGGGCGGTAAGGCCCATGGGGCGGAACTGCTGGCGGGCGCAGACGGCAACGGGGGATATGTCCTTCCCGGTTCCGGCGCGTACACTCGGCAGCGCGGTGCCAACGGATCGTTCCTGAAGACCGTTGCGGCAACGTACGAAGGCTCGCTCGGTTCATCGAATGGTGCGGGTGGATATGCCATCAGCGTTCCGACCTCGGACCTCATCGTCCCGCTGGCACTGCCCGACCTTGGCATCTTCGACGCGGCCATGGTTATCCCAACGGCCAATGACCTCAAAGTGCCCCAGCAGGCATCCTTTGGGACATCGGCACTGAAGGCGGAATCCACCGGGACCGTTGCTTCCTTTGGCGGAAGCGATCCGGCACTCTCGCAAATCACGCTGGCCTCATTCATGGCAGGCGCGCTTCGCGTGACCTCTTGGGAACTGATGCAGGATGTGCCCACATTCCAGTCGTTCATCGTGGACGACTTGATCAAGGGGCAGCGCATTCTGGAAGGCTCGCTTCTCGCAACAGGCACCGGGGTCAACCAGCCCCTGGGCGTGTTCGGGAATGTGGGCACTGGCACGGGCTCGCCCTACGCGCTGACCGGCGCGGTCACGGACGGGATGGTGATCCTGGAATCGCTGTTCGATGTGGTTTCGACGCTGAAGGCCGCATACCAGCCGAACGCAAGCTGGATCATGAGCCGGACTACTGCGCTCGCCATTCGCAAGGCTCAGTTGCAGACGAACGCCTTCTACCAAATCTGCAACGAGGACGCGGACGGCACGCTGCGCATCCTGGGCCGGCCCGTCTACTTCGATCAGAATGCACCTTCGCTGCCCAGCAGCACGAACGCTGGCGTGCAGAGCATTCTCTTCGGGGACTTCAAAGCCGGATACATCATCGGCGTCCGTGGCGGGGCTGGCATAAACATCAAGCTGCTTGATCAGCCATGGGCCGCGTCGGGTCAGCTTGGTCTGCTTGCTTATCGCAGGCTGGACGGGCGCGTGAGAAGGTCTGAGGCCATCCAGGGCGTCACCTTCTCGCACAGCTAGCCGTTTACCCGCGTCCGCCGGGCCGTGTGAACGGAAAGCGGACTGACTCTGGCAGTGGGAGTCGCTGTTGCAACGCCGCCAGTCGAAGCCACGGTCCATTGCGCCCTTCTCCAAGGGGGTTAGGCAGCCGTGGCGAACTGGCACACCTTCGATTTAACAATCCGGCTTGGGGCGTTGGGAGAGAACGCCCCTGGCTGGGACCCACTTACTCAATTTTGGAAAGGGAACACATGCGCACAGTCACGATTGAACTGCCCGACGTTCTGTACAGCGACCTTGAGTTGGAAGCCGCTGCGCTGGCCACGCTGGACGAACCGCGCTACAGCCCGGCGAACTGGGCTGCGGATTGTGTGGCGAGCGAACTGGCCGCCAGAAGATTGCCGCGCGTTTCCCGCTCCCGCCTAACTTCTTGATTCTTCGTAACTCATCCGTGGATTCAGCCACTTACAGCGATCCACGGATGGTTGAAGGACAATGACAATAAGGTGCGCCCGCCTACTAAACGGGCAGAAAGAGAACAGGTATGTCTATGTGGCTTAAACTCCGTTGGGCACGTTTCTTCACGCTCGCAGGTTTGGAATGGAAGCTGGCGAACCGGCCCGGCTTTGACTTCGTCCTCACGATTCCGTGCAGCCATTCAGAGTGCAGTGGCTCACACATCTTGCGCGTGCGTGTCTCTGAGAAAACGCACGACGCCCTGGCACGGAAGCATGGCGAACTATATGACGCCGGAGAGATGTACACAGAACCTCACCCCGCTCTTTTTGGCGACGGCCCGAAAAACACCCACTGGCAGATGCCCCACGGCGCGGGCGGCGGCACAGAATCGTTGGACCAATGGGTTCGTAATTCCCAAGAACTGTGGGAGCGCGCCGTCCATGACTAGCCCTAGATTCCTCGGTGTCGCGCTTGAATGCGCCGCGCGCGGGTGGTACGTCTTCCCGTGCAAGCCCAAGACGAAGGTCCCGCAACTGTACGGGGCCTTCCACAACGCCACCACCGATCCGCAGCAAATCACCCAGTGGTGGAATCAGTTCCCGGACGCCAACGTGGCGATTGCGCCGGGCAAGTCCGGCCTGATTGTCTTCGATTGCGATCATGGCAACGTCACGGAAGCTGACTTCCGCGCATGGGCGAAGGCCGAAGGGCTTACGCCAACGCTGACCATCCGCACCGGACGCCGGAACAATTCTGAAACGGGTGAGCCGGAATTCGGGACGCAGATGTACTACTCTGCCGAAGGCGTGACGCGCACAACCAACCCCTGGGTGGAAGGCACGCACGGCGGGGAAGTCCGTTGCGAAACCGGACACGTCATGGTAGCTGGGTGCATTCACCCGGACAGCGGCGAGAAATATGAAGTCCTGATTGACGCGCCGATTGCGCCGTGCCCCGATGTGGTCCGCAACAAGCGCGCCTACAAGCTGCCGGTGAAAGCCGGGCCGATGGAAAAGATTCCCGAAGGCGGCGGCAGACACGCGCAGCTTATTTCAGTGGCTGGGAAGCTACGCGCCAGCGGGCTGGACAAAGACGCCATCCTGGAAGCCCTCATTCCCATCAACGTGGCAATGTGCGCCGTGCCGGTGGGTGACGCCGATCTTGAGCACATCGCAGCCAGCGCGGCGCGGTACGAAGTCCATGAACCCGAACCAACGATCACGTTGGGCGGCAAGAAGCTGGGCGCATCATCCGAACCCGCCGCGCCGTTGGACTGGCGGGCGAAATATCACGCGCTGGATGACCTCTTGAACGTCACGCCCGGCAAGTTCCTGGTGGACGGCATCCTTTTTGAAAGTTCCATCACGGCACTGGCCGGATATGCGGGCGACAGGAAGTCCATCGTCTCGCTGAATCTGGCAGCGGCGTGTGTGACGGGCGAGCCGTTCATGGGCCGTTTTGCCGTTGTCAACAAGCCGGAGCGCGTGCTTTACCTCTGCCCGGAGATGGGGCTGCGCGAACTATCGAAGCGCGCCAAAGACCTTGGCATGATTCCGCACATCAACAAGTCGCTCTTTTTTCGCTCGCTCGATATGGATGGCCGGATGCGGCTGCCCGATCTAACGCGGGATGAACTGCGCGGATCGCTGGTAATTCTTGATACTGCGGTGCGCTTCATCGAAGGCAGCGAGAGTGACCCACAGGACATGGCCGCCTTCGCGGATGAGTTGTTCCGGCTGCGGCACGACGGCGCAACGGTGTGGGTGCTGTTTCACTCATCCAAGGCAAGCGCGGGCCAGGAACTGACCCTGCAAAACGCGCTGCGCGGATCAAGTGAACTCGCAGCGATGCTGTCAATGTGCTGGGCAACGCGGAAGAATGACCCCAAAGACCACTGGGGATCAATCAGCACCATGTATCCGATGAAAGTCCGGGAATTTGAAGCGCTGTCTTTCGAGTTCGCGTGTGATCGTGAAACGGCTGCCTGCACCATTGTTGGCGATCCGGCCACATCGTCCGAACTGCAAAGCCGCAAAGTTGCACAACGGGACACATCGGCGCGCACCTTGATGGAAAAGTTGCTGGCGAGCGACCCGGCGATAGGTGTCACCAAACTTCGCAAGGCACTCACGGCGGCAAAATGCGGCAAGAAACAGGATTGGGTATCAACTATTAAAGCCGAAATACTCGGCAGCGGCGTTCGATGCAGCGGATAGACCCGTACGCTTTGTGTGAATCCCCTAAGAGATAGATACAGGAGTACAGCCACACCCTCACACTCATACCCTCACCCACACTTCGTGTGTGTGGGGTGAAGAGTGGGGAATGCATAGACCAAATTACGCCGTAATCGGCACGGGCAGGAGTACGGATCAAGGAGAAGTCACCGATGAAACGTGGGTATAAGAAGCGGGAAAGGCGTTGTGTCTGCGGGCGGCTCATGCCGCATCCGCCTGTGCCACCGGGCACGCCCTGGACCTGGGGATCAATCCCCGCACCAGACGATGTAGTGGCAGCCGGTCATACCGCACATGAACCAAGCGAATGGTGTTGCTGCCCCATATGCAACATGATGCGGTAGCGGAACACGCCACGCGGGGCGAAACAGCCAGACTCCCACGTCGCGTGGGGGGGATAGGGGGGTCTAAATGTTGCCGCTAAGTCCTTGATAGGCCGCCACAGCAGTTTTATTTACACAGACAGAAATAGATTTGAATTCGGACTGATGCGGTCGCAGATTGGAGTTGCTTCGGCGGCTCACTCCGTCCGCTTGAGGTAAGCCGCAATATCGCCGTCGTTCATCGCGGCAAAATTGAGCGGTTCATCCGTGGCAGGGTCCCACTCATAGATGCGGGGCGAATCCACGCCGCCAAAGTATTTCCGCAATCTCTCGATTTTTGCGAGGCGCTTCCGTTGAGTGGGGGAAATGACTACGTCCATGACTGAATCCTCGGAAGATGGTTTGTCTCATTGTACGAAACCGGCACCTACGGTGCCCCGCAATCGCGCACAAACGCCCGCAGACGCGCCGCAAAAACTTCGGGCCACCACCCCAGCATGGGTTTTCTAGAGTTGGGACATTTCGGATGAGGGAGACATCTGGGAAACGGAGCAAACACGATGCTTGAACCTTTGAGCGAGCCGGGGCTTGACCTCTGCGCCGCTGCTGATAGATTCCTCACGCCCGAAGAGGCCGCCGCGTATCTTGGTGGCCTCAACAGCCGCACCGTGACCCGGTGGGCGCGTGAAGGCTACCTCCCCGCGTATCCGCTGGGCGAGGGCAAGCGCAGACTGTGGCGATTTCTTGAGTGCGACCTGGACGATGGATGCGGGCGCGGCGCACCGGGCAGATTTCCGCTTGACCTCCAGGCGTGCGGGAATACACTATTCCAGCCGCCGATGCTTCCCCGAAAGGGGCCTAACCTTGAGGGGTGGCAATCGTTTTCAAAACGGAAGTCTTACCTTGGTGAAGAACAAAAAGGCCGATGCGAGCTGGCTTTTCCGCTACTACGAAGACGTAGACGGGAAGCGGGTCCATCGCAATCTCAAAGTCGGAACGGTGCGGGAGTTGCCGCGCCGCCGCGATGCTGAGAAGGCCGTTTTGTCCCTTCGCTCAAACATCAATAGCGGGGTCCGTGCGCCGCAGACGGTCAATGACCTCGTAACCCACTACCGGAAACACGAATTGACCACGGAGCGTAAAGCCTTCGCAACGGTGGAAGCGCACGAGTCGTATCTGACTCTGCACATCCTGCCGAAGTGGGGCGAGTGCAAGCTATCCGAGGTCAAAACCGTGGCTGTGGAGCAGTGGCTGGAAAGCATGGACCTCGCACCGGCCACGAAGACGAAAATCCGCAACATCATGTCTGCGGTCTGGAGTCACGGTATCCGGCACGAATGGATTTCGTTCAACCCGATTAGCAAGGTCCGCACATCGGCAAAGCGGTTGCGTGAGCCGGACGTGCTCACACCGGCGGAGTTTCAGGGACTCCTGAAGGAACTGCCGTTGAGTGAGCGTGCGGCAGTGATGCTGGCGGGGTCTACCGGCCTTCGCCGTTCCGAGTTGTTCGCACTGCCTGGAGCGACGTGAATTTCTTCACGATGGAAGTTGCTGTCACTCGCGCCGTGGTGCGGAATCACTTCGGAGAGACGAAGACGGAGGCAAGCCACAAGCCAGTACCATTGCACCCGTCAGTCAAGGATGCTCTGGCGGAATGGCGCGGCAAGTCACCGTACAAAAGCGATGAGGATTTTCTGTTTCCTTCACTCCGCATGAACGGCAAACAGCCGCTCATGCCGGACATGGTGCTCAGAAAGATCATCCGCCCCGCTCTGGCGAAAGAGCGAAGGTCACAGGGAAGGTGATCGGGTGGCACTCATTCAGGCACAGCCTTGCTACGAATCTGCGGGCGCTGGGCGTGGATGTGAAGGTCGCACAGGAACTGCTCAGGCACGCCAATTCACGCACCACGATGGACCTCTACACACAAGCCGTCTCCGCCGATAAGCGGAGCGCGAGTCTCAAGCAAGTGGAGCTGTTACTGGCATGACCATTCGGCGCGGCTCAGAAGTTCCGTACCGTAGCGTACCGTGGGCTGGAATTTGTCATTTGCGGGAACGCCGTAAACCATTGGTTTTCTGTGGTTTATGGCGGGGACGACGGGGCTCGAACCCGCGACCTCTGCCGTGACAGGGCAGCATTCTAACCAACTGAACTACGTCCCCTTCGATTGTGAAAACTGCTCGGCAAAGCGTTGCACTTTGCTTTTTCCTGCGGCTCGCAGAACGAAACGAACCTGCGGAACTGTCACCATTCCGCTCTTCGGATTGTAGCAAGAAAACGGCGGTCGGCTAAACAGCGGTCAGCTAAAAAGCGGGCGGCAAAGAACGGTTAGCCGAAAAGCGGTGTTAGCGGCAAAGCGGCCGACCGTTAACCCTCCAGGACCGCAGTAGCGGTGAGAGAAGATGTTCACCCATGAGGACCGCCGATGCTACCTGCGAAGTCGAAGAACCTCGATCTGGCCAGAATCATCGAGAACACTGCCTTCCGGCGGCAGGGATCTTGGATGGTCAAGGCTCGGCTAGTTTCCTGGAAACCACACCGAGACCGCCAGAACCGAAAACGCGAGACGGCCTCTGTTGGCTCATTAGCAACTTTCGCATAGCCGGTCATCCGCCCGGAACTACAACTTAGGGTATGGTCCCAACGGGACGAGTCCCTGTTACCTAATCGCGTGCTTCAGAGCGTGATCGGCAAATCCCATTGCGGGTGAGAGCCCGCAGTTTGATCGATATATATTCATACGATCCATTGCATCAAAAGAACCGGCCGCGATATGGCTTGGCGTCTTCGAACAGAATTGTGTCCAGAAGACGCCGCATGGTTGTCATCGGGAAATATCAACGGCCATATTCGGCATTTGGGTCCAGCGATCATTTTTGTGGTTTTGCCGCTGCGGTTCCGATCGCGGAAGACAGTCGAGCTCTTCCCGATCGGTTGACCGTAGCAGTGGCGAAACCCCGCAGCGTGTTCCAGGGCTGCCGGGTTCTTCCTAAGCACGCAGCTCACCATTCAGCCCCTTAAGGTAAGTAGCTTTGTTTCTATTGTCTATAGAGATCGCCCCCTGAAGCATGATCACCGGATTCTGGGATAACACGAGATATCGTGGTGCGGCTCCGGATTTCCGTGATTTAGTCTCTACTTGAGAGGTGAGCATGGCGACATACCCGCAGACGGTTGGCTTGGAGCGTTTTTTCCCTGGAGACAGCGAAATGGCACGCCGTATGCGCGAACTGGACTGGTCGACCACGGACTTCGGTCTGCCCGACACGTGGCCGGAGAACCTGCGCGTCGCGGTGAGCATCTGTCTCCCCTGCCGCTATCCGATCATCCTGTGGTGGGGCAGCAGGCTCAATATTCTTTACAACGACGCCTACCTTCCGTGGTTGAGTACAAACAAGCACCCACGCGTGCTTGGTGGTCCCGGCATCGAGTGCTGGCCGGAATTGTGGGACGAAATCGGACCGATGCTGGAGGGAGTCCGGGCTACCGGAAAGGCCACATGGTCTGAAGACAGGGAGCTGTACTTTAACCGCAGACTTCCCCGGGAAGAGGTCTACATTACCTTTACGTACGCCCCGATTCTGGGCGCGAACGGCCGGACCGCGGAGGGCGTCTTTTGTCCCTGCCTCGAAACCACAGGACAGGTGGTCGGCGCCAGGCGTCTGGAGACACTGCGCAAGCTTGGTCTCCGCTCGCCGGAGAGACGAACGATCGAAACCGCATGCGAGCACGCGTCCGCCGTGCTCAGGGAAAATCGGCGCGACATCGCTTTCGCCGCGATCTATCTGTTGGACGCCACCGGATCCGAAGCCCACATTGCCGCCGAAGTGGCGCCCGATGGCGACCCGTACCTTCCGCGCTCCGTTTTCCTTGCCCAGGACGACTCGCTCTCTCCCTGGCCCCTGGCTGCGGTGCTCCGGCGTCAATCTCCCCTCGAAATTGAGGATCTGGGCACACGAGGCGTCCATGTCACGGCAGCCCCGTGGCCCGAACCAGTTGCCCGCGCCGTGGTTCTTCCCATTTATGCAGGACTGGAAATTCCGGCCGGGCTCCTTGTCGCCGGCGCCGGCTCGCGCCGTCCCTGGGACGCGTCGTACAGAACGTTTTTCGACCTCGTGGCCAGACACATTGGTACAGCGATTGCCGATGCCACGGCCCATGAACAGGAGCGCCGGCGCGCTGAAGCGCTGGCGGAACTGGACCGCGCCAAAACCACGTTCTTCAGCAACGTCAGCCACGAATTCCGGACGCCGCTGACCCTGGCGCTCGGTCCCATCGAGGAGATCCTGTCACGTTCAGGTGAGGGCCACGTGATCGAGGTGGAACGCAGCGAACTCGATCTGATCCATCGCAACGGCCTGCGCCTTCTCAGGCTGGTGAACACGCTCCTCGATTTCTCCCGCATCGAGGCGGGAAAAGAGAGCGCATCGTTTGAGCCGGTCGATGTGTCCACTTACACCGCCGAACTGGCCAGCGTTTTTCGCTCAGCGGTAGAGAAAGCCGGAATGCGGCTCACCATCGATTGCCCACCGCTGGGCAAGCCTGTCAGCGTGGACCGCAATATGTGGGAGAAGATCGTGATGAATCTCCTCTCCAACGCCTTCAGGTTCACCTTCGAAGGGGAAATCCGGGTCTCGATCGCCGAGGCAGGGGGGATGACAGAACTCTCAGTCCGGGATACAGGCACAGGCATTCCGGAACACGAGCTGGCGCACATCTTTGAGCGCTTTCATCGGGTTGAAGGCGCGCGGAGCCGAAGCTTTGAAGGTTCCGGCATCGGGCTTTCGCTGGTGCAGGAGCTGGTGAGGCTGCACAGAGGCAATATTCGCGTGGAAAGCGCGCTGGGCCGGGGCAGCTGCTTCACGGTGGCGATCCCGAGGAACTGCGCGCAACCTGCTTGCGCGGACCTTCCGTCCGCGCACTCTCCATCGGATAGGCCTCGGAGCCCGAAACAGTCGGCAACGGCGATGCAGCCGCGGGCCTGGGTGGAGGAAGCTATGCGCTGGTTGCCGGGAGCTCTTGTGCCTGAGCCCGACACGGATCTGGAGTCGCAGACAGAGTCCGCGTCACTGGATGCACCCAGAATTCTCTTCGCTGACGACAACGCCGACCTGCGCGAATATGTCCACCGGCTGCTGGGCGGAAGCTACAAGGTCGAACTGGCGAACGATGGAGAAACTGCGCTGGCCGCGGCTCTGGACAACCCTCCGGACCTGCTGTTGGCCGACGTAATGATGCCTCGCACAGATGGGTTCAAACTTCTGAAGGCCTGGCGCGACCATCCGAGGCTGCACAGTATTCCAGTGGTCCTGCTGTCCGCCAGGGCAGGGGAGGAATCGCGGATTGAAGGGCTGGCGGCAGGGGCGACGGATTATCTGGTGAAACCCTTCAGCGCCCGCGAACTGAGAGCTCGCGTGAAGAGCTGCCTGGAAATCGCGTACGAAGGCCGGGAAATGCTGCAGCGTGAACGCGAACTGCGACAGGACGCGGAAAGCATGGAAATGGGCACCCGGGCGGAGCTGATGGTCGAGTTGGCGGCGATGAAGCGGCTGCACGAGTTCAGCACGCGCCTGCTGACAACGACGGATTTACAGGCTCTGCTCGAGGAGGTGCTGGACGCCACTATCGACCTGCAAAGGGCGGACTTCGGAACCCTGCAAATCTATGATCCGGGTTCAAATTCTCTGGAGATCGTTGCCCAGCGCGGGTTCGATGCAGATTTTCTGGATCACTTCAGCAGGGTCGAGGATGACGGCTCGGCTTGCGGCAGGGCAATGCACCAACGGGAACGGATCGTCGTCGAGGACGTGGGTGCGGATGCCGGCTTTGCGCCGCGCCGGAACATCGCAGCGGCCTCCGGTTATCGCGCGGTTCAATCGACTCCATTGTTCGGCCGGGATGGCCAGTTGCTGGGGATGTTATCGACCCACTTTCGGGAGCCGCATCGGCCTTCGGAGCGCGAACTGCACTTTACCGACCTCTACGCTCATCTGGCCGTGGAAGCGATCGAGCGCAGGCACGCCGAGGAAGAAATCGATTCGCTGCGGCGCCGAGTGGAGCTGGAGCGCGACTATCTGCGCCAGGAAGTGAACGAGTCGCAGGCCTTTGGAGAAATTATCGGCAGCAGCGATGCACTGCAGCGGGTGTTAAGGCAGATAGAGCTCGTGGCTCCCACCGATGCTGCCATGCTGATCCAGGGAGAGACCGGAACCGGGAAGGAACTGATCGCGCGTGCGGTTCACGACCGCAGTTCGCGCAGGAACCGGCCGCTGGTCAAAGTGAATTGCGGCTCAATTCCACGGGACCTGTTTGAAAGCGAGTTCTTCGGCCATGTGAAGGGTGCATTTACAGGGGCAATCCGCGATCGCGTGGGACGCTTTGAGCTCGCCGACGGAGGCACTCTGTTTCTGGATGAAGTGAGCGAGATTCCCCCGGAGTTGCAAAGCAAGCTTCTGCGGGTTCTGCAGGAGGGGGAGTTTGAGAGAGTCGGGGATGAGGCCACCAGACAGGTGAACGTGCGCGTGATCGCCGCCACCAACCGCGACCTTTTGAACGAAGTCAAAGCCGGGCGCTTCCGTCTGGATCTTTTCTATCGCATCGGGGTGTTTCCCCTGGAGGTGCCGCCGCTGCGGGACCGGCGCGAAGACATTCCGACGCTCGCCGCCCGGTTCGTGGAGCAGGTTTCTTCCCGATCCAATCTTCCCAGGCCGCGCCTCTCCTGTCGCGATGTCGCGACTCTGCAGCGGTATGACTGGCCCGGTAATGTGCGGGAACTGCAGAACGTGATTGAGCGAGCTGTGATTCTGGCCCGAGGAGGTCTGCTGAAGATCGATCTTCCCCCATCTCCCGCGACGCCGCAGTTGCAGGCGGGGCCGCTGCCGGCAGATGAACATACCGACGTGCTGACCGAGGGTGAATGGCGAAACAAGGAGCGGGAGAACCTGCAAAGAGCCATCCTTCGCGCGAGGGGACGGATTTACGGCCCCGGCGGCGCAGCTGCAATCCTCGGGATTCATCCCAACACACTGGTCTATCGTCTGAAGGCGCTGGGCCTGCACAAGACGGCATCGCAAAACAAGTGAAAGGCTGCTGTACGTTCAGAACGTAACTCCCAATGACTGATCCGCATTTCAGGGGCACCGAGTCCGACGCGTTCGGAAACAAAGCGAAACGCGCATTGATACCAGTCGCAGGATCGCTGGCCCTCGGGCTTCCTGCTTACCGCCATTCTCCGAAAGCAGGGGCAGCGGTATGGCCCGGACAAGGCCGCCCTTTTCGCAAACGATGGATCCATCTTCCTGGCGATTTGTAAAGAGCACCAGGATCGCTCTTTAGTTATGCGTTACTCACGTCTCGATGCCTTCCGCGACCGTAGTAAGTCCCAGGCTTTGTCCCAGTCCCACAACAGCGTAGGATCCGGCTTCGCACGACGGACCTCCTGGCGGGTGATCACGGGATCTCCGGAACCCACGCCGAGCTTCTTCAGAGCCGGGGCTGCGGCTTCCCTGCGTCCACTGGTGGCGATGGCCCAGGGAATACCTGCTTCGCGGAGCGTTGCCAGTAGTTGCGCCGCGCCGGGAAGGGGCTGGATCTCGTTCTGGTATTTCAGGAAGGCAGCGGCGTGACGCTTCTGGAGTTCTTCGGCCTGCTCGTGGGTGACCCGCTGACCGATCTCGCGGCCCAGCGCCTGGGCCAGAAGACCTCCGCTCATGCCGATGCGTCGGTGGATCCGCCAGACCGCGAGCAAGAGTCCCATACTTTGCAGGGCCTCATGCCAGGCCAGGACATGCTGGTAGACGCTGTCGATGAGAGTGCCATCGAGGTCGAAGAGCAGCGCGGGGGATTCAAAGGGCTCATCCATGACCGCTCCCTCCGACGCCACACCGAGCAACGACTATCAGAATTGTCATTCGCCGAAACAAGCCTGGCCTTCTTCGAGACTCGGTCTTCCATGGAAAATCCTTGCAAATCGCGCGTCAATCCCACAATTGGCCATAAGTGGGTCCCGCATTGCGAGAAAGCGCATAGGTCGATACAAGACGATGGGTGGCCATAGCTCTAAGCCCTTCGTCATAGATTCCAATGGTCCCTTTGCACGTCCATGCTTTAGGAATGCAGAGGGTACCCGAACTTCTCAGAAGAGCAGATCTGACGAACGGCCACTCTGGTATTGGGATGATCCCGCCCTGCAATATCCGCGCACTTTGTCAGAGAAGAGAGGGTTCTCAATACACGCTCGGACCCTAATCCAATGGTCGTAGTTCGAAACTTTCTTTCCGGAGCAGGGCAGGTGCTACTCACTTGCGCATTGGGTTTCCTTCATCAGGAGAATTGCTTTGCCTTAAAGCCCATCGTTAGCTTGCCTGCATGGGTTCGTCTATCTCTCCTGTGGAACTCAAATCGTCATGCACTCTTCGATCTGTGCCCAGGGATATTTAAGGGGGGCCATCGGGCATACCGACTATCCGACACTCGCACAGGAAAGAGGTGAGGCCCGGACTCCAGATCGACGAGAGGTGGCGTTAGCGCCCGCGAGCTTATGGAACAAACTCCTGTGGTTATCAGATCGGCTATGACGAAGTTCGATATGAGCGACGGCAAGTCAACGCTGCGGCTTCTTGGAAGACGCGGATCGGCGGAGGCCTATGCGCTGCGCGACTTCTTCTATAGAAGTGGCGTTCCGTTCGAGTGGATTGAGCTCACCACCGATACTGAGGCGCGCGAGCATGGTCAGTTGGACGGGCGGCGCAGGCATTGGTTATCTCGCGGACGGGATCCGGTTTTCGATGCGCTCCTCGATTTGCGCCTCAGGTGTGGACTATCGCCGTCTCAACCTCTGGAATGAAGACCGGCTGCGCGGTGCAGGCGTCTATTACGGTACCGGCGCAAGCGAAGCCGAGGTGCGCCGATGAAGAGGTCTTTGTCGTGGGCGGTGGCAACTCTGCCGGCCAGGCTGCATTGCATTTCGGCAGCCAGGCGGCTCTGCAGTTCCAGCCCACTCATTCCTGGGAGCCCGTGATCGAGGATCAGACAATCACAACAGCGGCCGGAAGGTGCGTCCAGAAACTCCTCCGCCGATGCATAACTCTCTGTCTTCATACCGGCTACTTTGAACAAGCGCCGAAGGGCACTACGGACCTCGCCTTCGTCGTCGACGATTGTGATTCGGTGTTCCATCAACCGTCCCTTATCCGGCGAAGCTACCTGGCTTCAGCAGTGTGTGTCTATTGGCCTTTGGTCCTACATCAGGCCATTGGAAAAGGACCGCTACCCTTATCGAATGGTATTCACCACCGCAGTGCCCGGCATCCTATTGCCAGGAGTCTTGCGAGAATCGACTGAGGTTGGCCGACACCTGTCGCAAAGGCGCAATCTGCCAATGCATTCTTGAACGGGCCCCGGTACCCGTAACCCCGGCCTTTCGCCGTTGAATGGCGTCCGGAAAACTGAGCTGGTGCACGAATCCGCCGCTGAAGAGAAGCATGATCTCTACGAGACAGGAGCGCATCATCGGATCTGGCGCGACTTGGCGCACGACACGTTAAACTCGGTTGAACCATCAAGAGCGAGCATTGAACCCTGGCGCCAGGGTTCGATCCGATGGTCCTTGAATTCACGCGGCAACTCCAGCAGATGTCCAGCATCAACGGATCGTGCCGCCCACTCAATCAGCGAGCGATATTGGTCGAAATGGGTGATTTTACCCAGCCATTGCGAACCCGCGTCCGAATTAACCACCACGACATTTGGAACGTCGCACGGGCCGACGCAGCCACTTACGGTGAGCTGAAACCGCTTTAAGAGGCCACGCCTCCGCCACTCATCCTTCAGCCACTCGACCGGCACCTCGGGGCGGTCTTTCTGCGTCGCCCCACAGCAGCAGCCGTGGCAGACAATCATCTGGCCAATCACGAGGCGTTTGGTCTCCAGCATAGTGTCGCTCTCCAGTTGTCTTCCATATAGTATAGGGGAGTATAGTTCCACAAAGGAGAAAGAATTGTCGCACATCTCGAAAAACAAAGCCAAGACACTCTCTCGCGTCCGGCGCATCAAGGGCCAGGTGGAGGCTATCGAGCGTGCCCTTGAAGGAGAAGGCGAGTGCGAGGAGATTCTGCAGCTGGTTGCTTCCTGCCGAGGCGCTCTTAATGGATTGATGGCGGAGCTAATCGAAGGGCACCTCCGTTTTCACGTCCTCGATCCCGCCCAGAAAACACGCCCAGCCCAGCAAGCTGCGGCAGACGACCTGATCGCCGTGGTAAGACGCTATTTCAACTAAAAAGTCTGGAGATCTCATGCCCGTTACTCACGAAACTGCGACGCACGTCCACGAGCACGAGATGCATCCAGACCACTCGCCACAGCAGCACCACGAAGGCCACGATCATGAACATGACCATGAGCACGCATTCGAAATCGCAGAGGTGCTCCGTGTTTTGTTCGTGGCACTGGCGGCGGCAGCGGTCTGGTTTCATCTTTGGGAGCCATTCCGCCGCGTCAGTGTGATCGGACTGGCAGCGACGCTGATCGGCGGTTACCCGATCTTCAAGGAGGCCTTCGAGAACATCGTCGAGCGGCGCATGACGATGGAACTGTCGATGACCATTGCACTGCTATCCGCTCTGGCCATCGGCGAGTTCTTTACGGCTTTGGTCATTACCGCATTTGTGCTGGGAGCCGAGATTCTGGAGGGGCTGACAGTCGGCCGAGGGCGGCGCGCCATTCAGGACATGCTGGATTTTCTGCCTCAGGTGGCCAGCGTTTTGCGGGAAGGACAGATTGTCGAAGTTCCGACCCAGACTATTCTCCCCGGTGAGGTTGTTGTCATTCGACCTGGCAGCAGAATTCCCGTCGATGGCCAGGTGATCAGCGGTCACTCCTTTGTGGAAGAGGCTGCGATTACCGGCGAGCCGATGCCGAGCGAGAAGACCACAGGCAAAGAAGTATTCGCGGGCACCATCAACCAGGCAGGCAGCCTTCAGGTCCGCGCCGATCGGCTCGGAAAAGAAACAACATTCGGCAAGATCATTGAGGCCGTAGAGAAGGCCGAGCATTCGCGCGCACCTATCCAGAAGATGGCAGACCGCCTGGCGGGATACCTGGTCTACTTCGCGCTCGGTGCCGCGGTTCTCACATTTCTCCTCACCCACAATATCCGCTCAACAATTTCGGTCATCATTGTCGCTGGAGCGTGCGGCATCGCCGCCGGCACTCCGCTGGCCATCCTCGGCGCCATCGGTCGAGCTGCCCGTCACGGCTCCATCATCAAGGGTGGAATTTACCTCGAGGCGCTGGGGCAGTTAAATACAGTTTTCCTCGACAAAACCGGGACCCTGACCTTCGGTATGCCGTTGGTCACAGGAGTCAACCCTGCGCCGGGCATCAGCGAGCGAGCGCTGCTTGAAGCAGCTGCCAGTGCTGAAAGCAGTTCGGAGCATCCGCTGGGCCGGGCCATCGTTCGATTCGCGGAGCAGCGGAGTATTTCTGTCTCCCAACCGGCTCATTTCGAATATCGGATTGGACGGGGAGTGCTGGCCCAGGTCGGCGGCGAGGAAACCGTTGCCGGCAATCGCGCGCTTTTCGCGGGATTGGCGCTGACGCTGCCCGAGCGCGCCGCCGCTGACGGCACGGAGATCTTCGTTGCACGCAGCCGGAAGTACATTGGATCGATTGTCGTTGCGGATCAGTTGCGGCCCGGCTCTGCTTCAGCCGTCAAGGCCCTTCAGAAGATGAAGATCAATGTCGTCTTACTGACAGGAGATACCAGACAAACCGCGCAAGCGCTAGCCGGCCATCTTGGCATTCGCAATGTTCACGCCGAACTTCTTCCAGAGCAAAAGACCAGTTACATCGCGGAACAAGTGCGGGAAGGGCGGGTGGTGGCCATGCTCGGTGACGGCATTAACGACGCACCCGCTCTGAGTGAAGCCACCGTTGGCGTCGCCATGGGTGCCGGAACAGATGTCGCCCGTGAAAGCGCCGATGTTGTCCTGATCGGCAACGACCTCATGAAGTTCGTTGAAACCGTTCGCGTGGCCAGGAGCTGCCGCAGAATTATCCTGCAGAATTTCTACGGTACGCTGATTGTCGATACCATCGGCATCGGCCTGGCCGCAGCCGGTTATCTCAATCCGCTGCTGGCCGCCTTCATTCATGTTGCATCGGAGTTGACGTTCATCCTCAATTCGACACGCATGCTTCCCCCCGGAAAATCGAAGCGTATTGCGGCGCCTGAGGAGATGCCAGTCCCGGCCTAGAAGGCTGTCAGAACTCGATTCGTCCCTGGAATGCAATCATGCGTGGCGAGCTGTCGCCGCCAAGGCCTACGCCCAAAAGTCCCGTAGGAGGCGATATCGTGCTCTCAAGTGTCCCAAAGCGGGCCGGGATTGCGCCGCCTGGAACGCCGGCTTCCACCTCGCTCGGCAGTGCGAAGTTGGGATGGTTGAAGGCATTGAACATCTGTCCGTCGAGACGGAAAGTAATACCTTCGCGGATCGGGAAAGTCTTCGTGATGTAAATATCCGAGTTTGTGTAATGTGGGCCGCGCACGGAGTTGCGCCCCGAGTCTCCGAACTGGCAGTGCATCGAGGAGTCACCTCCGGTGCAGGCGCCGGTCGCCGGATTGACGACCGAAATGAATGCATCGGGATTGAGCCACTGCTTTGTGCCGGCTACAGTGACACCGGCCATCGGTGCCCTGCGATACTCCGGCTCACCCGGAACTCTGTTGGCGTAAGCAGGGGCGTTGAACTGGACCGTGCTGGCTCCGTTTGCCTGAAAAACGCCGTTGCCGTTGCCGATATAGGGCTCGCTCAGCACGCTGAACGGCAGGCCGGAGTGCAGGATCGCTGTCTCCGAGAACGACCACCCGCCCAGAACCTGCTTCAGAAGCCGGTGGCGGGAATGAAACGGAACCTGGTACATTCCGAAAGCGGTAACGTTGTGGCGCACATCGTAATCGCAGCCAGCGTATTGCCGGCGTAATTCACCGGGCAGGGGAGACATGAGACCCTGCGTGGAAAACGCCAGCAGTCCTCCATTCGATACCTCATCGAGGCAGTGGCTCAGAGTGTAGTTGGCGCGCAGTGTTAACCTGCGCCACTGCTGGGAATAGACCATCTGCAGTCCCGCATAGTTGCTGGCGGCATCGGTGCGGAACTCATTGACATTGCCAAAGCGCTGGTCGAGAGGGCGCTGGAACGGAAATGGAGCGAAACATCCGTCGCAGACGGTCTGATAACCGTTGAGCTGTGTCTGATACGGCTCATGCTGTCCGCGTGTGCCCACGAAGTCAACGCGCAGATCGCCGCGTGCGGGAGTCTGTTGCTCAACGCCCAGATCGTACTGGTAGTAATACGGCGTTTTCAAAGTTCCAGTCGGGAAGGTATTGAGACTGACGGCGAGCGGACAGGTCGGAGCGCCCGGCTGAATTCCGACACAGGGTGCGCCGCCTGAACGGAACTCGGACTGGAAAGAAGTGTTGGCGCTGGCGGCGGCGTCCACGGCGCTCGCCGGAACCCCCGGAGCAATACCCGTGCCACCGACCTGCCCGCCGATGCCGCCAACAAACGTGGGATCGTTCGGGGCATTCATCGCTGCCAGGTCGGCAATTTGCATGGGTATGATATCGCTGAAGGCGCCGAAGCCCAGGTGAACCACCGTTCGCGGACGCACCTCGTAAGCGAACGAGACCCGCGGCTGGTAGATGAACAGCGGTGTCCCCGGGAACAGATCGTGAACGTTGGCCAGAACCACCTGGTTCAAAGGCTGATCGGTCGCATGCGATGCGTCAGGGAAAGAACCTGCGGTTCGCGAGAAGAGGTTCCGGGCGCTCGTGACATTCGTATTCCAGGTAACGCGCATGCCATAGGTGAACGTTGCCTTTGGCGATGGTCTCCAGGTATCCATCGCGTAGTACTCGAGATTGCCTGCGGAGACTCGCTCTCTGAGAGCCAGCGGGAAGCTCTGGCTGGCGGTCCAGGCGGCGCCATAGGTGAATTGCGCCAGATCGTTGTAAGTGACGGTGGGAACCGTACCCTCGCCGACGTCGTAATTGCTTACATCCAGACGACGCGTGTTGATGCCGAATTTCCAGGTGTGCGCGCCGCGCGTCCAGGTCAGGTTGTCATTGATCTGCCATTGCGTGACCTTGCGCCCCTGCGGATAAGTGTTGTCGTTCCCGCCGATGGCGGTAAATGGAACACTGTCGCTTCCGGAGGCAAGAACGATGGGAAGCTCCTGCTGCACCTGAGCATAGTTGTTTGGCTCGAAGATGCTCGAGTACCAGCTGGCGCCGGGGTTGAACTGATTCACGAGGGTGGAACTGAACACATGGGTATATCCAGCGACCAGAGTGCGTTGCGGCTGCGGCGAGTACGAGTTGAAAATTGGATTGATCGGATCGGTGTAGGCGGCCTGCAGGCCCGTATCCTGCTGAAACCGGTACCAGACGCTGTCGTTTGGGTTGATGGTGTGATCGATCTTCGCCACGATCAGGTTTTCGCTGTCGCTGTTATTGAGCGATGCCTGACGCTGGCTGGCACAACCGTCGCCGTTGTTCCCCAGGGGACAACCCACAATCGGGACCGGTGAGCCGCCTGTAGCCGGAAGCAGCGAAAACATCTTCCGATAAAACGGAATCTCGGCAGGCTGCGCCGGGAGCGAGGTCCCCGTGATCGGATCCGTTCCGCCAACAGCCAATTGTCCAAGGACGTACTGCTGGTAGGCAGGGGTCGGCAGGGTGATCTGCGAAACAAGGGGCAGCGCGATACGGATGCCTTCATAGTGTCCGAAGAAGAACAGCTTGTTTCTGCGAATCGGACCACCGACGCTCACGCCAAATTCATTCACTGTGGAGCGGGGTTTTTGGGCGATCTCGCCCGGCGTATCGTTGGCGTGCAGGAAGTAGTCTTCCGCGTTGAAGAGCGATCCGTTCCATATCTCGTACGAATCTCCGTGAAACGTATTGGTGCCGGATTTGGTGACGTAGTTCACCTGGGCCACGGCATAACGCCCCTGATCGACGGCGAACGAATTCGTGTTGACCGTCGCTTCCTCGATCGCGTCCAGGCCGATCACAAGGTTCGTCGACAGACCGATATTCAGGCCTAGCCACGGGTCATTCGTATCGTAGCCGTCGAGGATGTACCCATTTGAAGTTGCCGGAAGTCCATTGAATTCGACGTTGCCGTAGCCTCCGGCGGCTTTGGCGTCATTCGACGATCCGGCAGTATTCATCAGCGCGCCCTGCGCAAACTGGACCAGATACGTCAGATCCTCTCCCGGGTTGGGGAGGGATTTGATCGTCTTTGCCTCGATCGTGGTCGTGGTATTCGGATTATCGAGACTGAGCAACCCCTGCTGTGCCGACACCTGCACGGTCTGACTGCTTGTCTTGATCTGAAGCGAAAAGTTCAACGCAACCGTCCTGCCCACGCCAACAGCGGTGGGTTCCGACTGGGAGACAGCAAAGCCCGTGGCGCTCACAGTCACAACGTAGGTGCCGGGATTGATCTGAGAAAACAGAAAGTGTCCGCTGGCGTCTGTCTCGCCGGTCCGCGTTGCTTTCGTATTCATCTCTGTTGCGGTGACAGACGCGTGGGGTATGGCTGCGCCGCTCGGGTCCGTTACCTCGCCCGAAAGCGCGCTGCTGGTACCGCTCTGGGCACGAACGAGGAACGAATTAACCATGGTTAACGCAAGAACGAGAATAAAGCTGTAGTTACGTGCTCGAAGCGCGCGCATTCTTTCTCCGTTGTCCAGGGGCTGCTGTCAGGGTGCCGGGAAGACAACCCTAAAGACCGATTAGGCTAACCTAAATATTAGGTACGCCTACAATGGGAGAAAGTCAAACAGGAGACTGGGACAGGGATGACAACGCGTCGCGTGAACGCGAACACGGAATCGGTTGACAACTATCTGAAGGCCGTCTTCGCGCTCGGGGGAGCAGAGAGAGGGCGGGTTGCCAGCACAGCCCTGGCGAAGCGCCTCGGAGTGGCTCCGGCTTCGATCACCAATATGCTGCAAAAGCTGGCCTGCTTGTCGCCCCCGCTCGTGGAGTACGAACCGCATCGCGGAGTGCGCCTCTCCGCTGCAGGCATGCGACGCGCACTCGAAATCGTGCGCCACCATCGATTGCTGGAAGCATTTCTCTACCAGATCCTCAACTACCCGATCGAAGAAGTCCATGACGAGGCCGAACGGCTGGAGCATTTTATTTCCGAGCGCTTCGAGGAGCGCATTGACGCAAAGCTCGGGCGGCCGAAATTCGACCCTCACGGGCACTGTATTCCGGCCCTGAATGGGAAGATGTCGAAGCAGGTCTCGAAACCACTCACCGAAGCAGAGGAGGACGGCGAGTTCGTCGTCGATAGTGTCTCCGATCGGGATCCGGCACTACTTCAGCGGCTGAAGAGGTACGGCGTCATGCCCGGCACACGCATAACTGTGCGCCGATCCGCAGAGGAGTTCCTGCTGCGTCCAGGCGAAAATGCAAGAGTCCTGCATCTCTCCACTTACCTCGCGGGCGCAGTCTGCATTCGCCGTCCAAACGAATGAGGGAGCGACCGACGCGAGTCGCTCGAATCCTGTGCCGGGCAACGGGGTTCGAGCCTCGTCGTCCCCGCCATCAGCTGCTTAATTCCGAGCGGTCTTAACACCCCTGGGCAGCGATCAGGTAATGTCGTCGGTATCGAAGGGCGACTTGGCGGGCACGCCATGCACCTGGCTCACCAGGTCACGGACCACGTCCTCCAGCTCGCGCTGACTCTGCATCACCGCGGTCATGGACTGCAGCTCGTCGGGCTCCTCGATACTCTCCAGCAACACCACAGCGTGGGCTTGGGCTACGTGGCCGGCCGCCAGACCTTCCGGGGTTTTGGCCTTGATGCCGACGTTGGCGGGCAGAATATCTAGCAGCTCCGCAACCCGCTCCCGCATCTCCGCCGACACCGGTCCGATCTTCGGCGCGTCCAGCACCAGCGTCGTATCGACATTCACGATGCGATAGCCGGCGTTCAGAATTTCCTCTTTTGCGAGGTTCAGAAAGATCGCCGAATCCGCGTCTTTCCAGCGCGCATCGCCGGGCGGAAAGAAGCTGCCGATGTCGCCTGCCGACACCGCGCCCAGCAGCGCGTCTGTAATGGCATGCAGCAGCACGTCGCCGTCGGAGTGGCCGGCAAGGCCCTCCGGGTGGTCGATGCTCAGGCCGCCGATCTTCAGCGGCACCCCCGGCTTGAATGCGTGCGAGTCCCAGCCGTAGCCGATGCGAATGTTCATGCGAAGCTCGTGAATCTCACTCTATATCAGGCTGCCGCGAATGCAAGCCCATAGCGGCAAAGATCCCGTCACCGTTCCCCAGGCCTTTGGCGGCGCGTCAATGCGGGTTGCCGCGATGGGTCATATAGAACTCGGCCAGCTCCAGATCGCCCGGTTGCGTAATTTTCAAATTGGACGCGGAACCCGGCACCACGAACACCTGGCTGCCCGCCCGCTCCACAAGGCTGGCCTCGTCGGTTCCCACAAAACCGTCTGCTTCCGCCTCGGCGAAGGCGCGATGCAGCAGGCCGTAGCGGAAACCCTGCGGCGTCTGCGCCTGCACGATGTACTCGCGAGGAATCGTCGCGGTAATGATCGCCCCATCGGCGGTGCGTTCCACCTGCTTGATCGTGTCGAGCGCCGGAAGCCCCACAATCGCGGCGTTGTGCTTTTCAACCGCTTCAATCACCCGCCGAATCACGGCCGGTTCGATCAGCGGCCGCACGGCATCATGAACCAGAACAATGTCGTCTTCGGCACAATCGAGCGTCTTGAGCGCATTGAAGACGCTCTCCTGACGCGAATCGCCGCCTTCTACCACCCGAACCCGCTCCGCAAATCCATGCTCGAAGATGTGCGCGGTCAGCCGTTCCATCTCCGTGGCGCGAACCGCGACAATCAGCGCAGAAACTTCAGGCACTTCGGCAAAAGCTCGCAGCGTACGAATCAGAATCGGAGTTCCGGCCAGTTCCAGGAATTGCTTCGGAGCTGTCTGGGTAACGTGCCCGGCTGCCATGCGCGTGCCCAGCCCGGCTGCCGGCAGAATTACTGATACACGCATAAGAGAAGGAGTATATCGCACAACCCATGCTGCAGGTCCCAGCGTGGGTGTAGGGTAAAGTGGGCCGGGAAAGCCGCCCAACGAACGAAACTTGCGTGAGGGTTAATCTGCCATGCGGAAGGTTGCGCTGAATTGGTTTCTGCCTCTGGTCGTGGGTCTGGCCGTCGTCGGAATTGCGGGTTCAAAATCGGTGAACGGCGCGCGCCAAAATCCCCTCACCCTCGCGCTGACGCCGCCCATGGGCTGGAACAGCTGGGATTCCTGGGGTCTCACCATCAATGAACAGCAGTTTCGCGACAGCGTCACCTGGTTCCATGACAACCTCCAGCGCTTCAGTTATCAATATGTGGTCGTCGACGAAGGCTGGTTCCTCGAGCGTCCTGAAGCTCCTGTCGGCCAGCAAAACTACACCATGTCCGACAACGGGCTCTACACGCCTGCCCTCAACCGCTTCCCTTCCGCGGCGAATGGCAAAGGCTTTCGGCCGCTGGCGGACTGGGTTCATGCGCAGGGACTCAAGTTTGGCATCCACATCATCCGCGGCATTCCCCGTGAAGCCGTCCAGCGCAATCTCAAAATCGCTGGCTCGCATTTCACCGCCGCCGAAGCCGCCGACACTTCCGACACCTGCTCGTGGAATTCAGACAATTACGGCCTGAAGAACAACAAAGCAGCGCAGGCCTGGTACGACTCAGTGGCGGAACTTTACGCGCGCTGGGGCGTCGACTATCTGAAAGTCGACTGCATCTCCCAGCCGTGGAAGGCCGACGAGATTCACATGATGGATGAAGCGCTGCATCGCAGCGGTCGCCCTATCGTCCTTAGCCTCTCGCCTGGGCCAACGCCCCTCGACGCCGCGCAGGACGCCGTCCGCAGCGCGCAACTCTGGCGCATCTCCGACGATATGTGGGACGTGTGGTCGAAACCCGCCGACGCGCCCGCGTTCCCGCAATCCCTGAAGAACCAGTTCGCTCTGCTCGCAAAGTGGAATCCCTTCGCTGGTCCAGGCCATTGGCCGGATGCCGATATGCTGCCCATCGGCTATCTCGGCCCAACGCCTGGCTGGCAGCAGCCGCGGCAATCGCGCCTCACGCGCGACGAAGTCCACACCATGATGACCCTCTGGTCCATCGCCAGGTCGCCGCTCTTCATCGGAACCAATCTCCTCAAGATGGACGCCTTCACCGAGTCGGCTCTCACCAACCCTGAGATCATCGACGTCGATCAGTATTCCGAGAACAACCACCCGCTCTTCCAAAAAGGCGACATCGACGTCTGGACAGCGTCCGCGCCCGAGCACGCCGGCGAATACTACGCGATTTTCAATTTGTCCGACGCGCCGCAAACCCTGAACTACTCACTGCAGGAACTCGGCCTCCCCTTCGGCCACTTCGCCATTCGCGACCTCTGGCTGCGCCAGGACCTGGGGCGCTCCGACCACATCGAGACAACCCTGCCGCCGCACGCATCGAAGATCTATAAGGTGTCGTATCGCTAAGCCGGCATTTTAAGAAGATGAGATCCCGACACATCTCGCCAGAAGCCGTAAGAAGCTCATTTCAAAGCCGTTCTACGTCCCAAAAGTTTTCCACAGACCCCAGCCAACTAATCCTCCCATTCCGCATCTATATAGACAACACCAGAGGCTACTTCAGTCGTTACCAACCTACCTGGTTGTACGAGTCTCTTCCTGCATTTTCCTGCGGAGCAGTTGCGCAGGACCCTCAGACACCCCCCGGAATTTCCCCTCAAAGCCTCTGAAGCAGGCCCGCTGGAAAGCGGGCCTTTCGCTTTTCTGCGGACGCTCTCTGGTATTCTGCGTCGGCTATGAAACTCGCCTGCAAAGTCCCTCTCAACCTGCTGGCCGCCCTTTTAATCTTTGGAACCGTTGCCACCTTCGCGCAGCAGACCGCTTCCCAAGGAACCACCGCCGCTCAGGCGCCCAACACCGACACCAGCTACATCGACGCTGAAGGCACCGCGCACATCACCCGCGTTATTCCCATTCCGCCCGACCTCAGCCCCGAGGCGAAAAAGTCTCTCGCCCGCCAGGTCTCCGACGCGCCCCATCCAACCACCCTTGAGGAACGCCGTCACGGCACCGACGTCTGGCAGAACCATGCCGGCGACGTTTCTGCGCAACTCTATCCGGTCAACCGCTCCGAATCCACCATCGCCGGCGTTCCCGTGCGCATCGTCACGCCCGTTTCCGGCATGGACCCCGACCGCGTCCTGCTCAACATTCATGGTGGCGGATTCAATTCCGACTCCGGCTCGTGGACCGAATCGATTCCCATCGCCAACCTCACAAAAATGAAGGTCGTCGCGGTGCTCTATCGCCTCGCGCCCGAGCATCCCTTCCCTGCCGGCCTCGACGACGTCATCGCCGTCTACAAAGAGCTGCTGAAAACCTACAAGCCCGCGCACATCGCCGTGTATGGAACCTCGGCTGGCGCCATCCTCACCGGCGAAGTCGCCGTGAAACTTCGTCAGCTCTCGCTTCCCCTCCCTGGCGCGCTCGGCGTCTTCTCCGGCATGGGCGATTTTTCCCGCGACGGCGATTCGTGGGCCATGTACGCCCTCAACGGTCTCTCCGGTCACCTCGATCCGCCCAAACCAGGCATGCAGAACCACGAGTACATCGGCTCGACCGACCCGCGCGACCCTGTCCTTTCGCCGCTTTTTGCCGACCTCCACGACATGCCGCCCACTCTCTTCATCACCAGCGGCCGCGACATTCTCCTCAGCGGAACCAGCATCCTCCATCGCGCCTTTCTCCGCGCCGGCAACGACAACGCACAGCTAGTCGTCTTTGAAGGTTTGCCCCACGCCTTCTGGAACGACCCCAACCTTCCAGAATCCAAAGAAGCCGACCACCTCATGGCCCACTTTTTCACAAAGAATTTGAAACCGTAACCAACACAATTCTGTAAAGATAATTCCCACCCCGCATGCAAATTACCGATCTGCTCTTCGGACGGCCGCTCCCCACTTCCGATGAGCGCGCCGAGTGCATCGGCCCCGCCGCCGGTATCCCCGTTTTCGGTCTCGACGCCCTCAGCTCTGCCGCGTACGGCCCTGAAGCCGCACTCACCCTGCTCATCCCGCTCGGCCTCGCCGGTCTGCACTTCATCGTCCCCATCACTGCCGCGATCCTCATCCTCCTCGTCATCCTTTATTTTTCCTACTCGCAAACCATCGAAGCCTATCCGCAAGGTGGCGGCTCGTTCACGGTAGCTGGCGAGAACCTCGGCGATGGCGCAGGCCTGCTGGCTGCCGCAGCCCTCATGGTCGACTACGTTCTCACCGCGGCCGTCGGCATTTCCGCCGGCATCGGCGCGCTCATCTCCGCAGTGCCCTCGCTGCAGCCGCACACTCTCATTCTTTGTCTCGGCGTTCTGGTCCTGCTCACCATCGTGAACATGCGCGGCGTGCGCGATACCGGCGTCATCTTCCTGATCCCGACTTACATTTTCCTGGGCACCTTGCTGACTGTCATCGGCGTCGGCCTGTTCCACACCGTCACCACCAGCGGTCACCCGGCGCCCATTATTCCGCCGCCGCACCTGCCAGCCGCCGCTGCCGCTGTGAGTCTCTGGCTGTTGCTCCGCGTCTTCTCGAGCGGCTGCACCGCCATGACCGGCGTTGAAGCCGTCAGCAACGGCGTCATGGCCTTTCGCCCCCCCACCACAAAGAACGCACGCATCGCGCTCACCATCATCATCGCGCTGCTCATCATTTTGCTGGCCGGAATCGCCACGCTCTGCCGCTTCTATAACGTCGGCGCTACCACTCCCAACGCACCCGGCTACCAAAGCGTGCTCTCGCAGCTCACCCTCGCCGTCACCGGGCGAAACTGGTTCTATTACGTCACCATCGCCTCCATCCTGCTGGTGCTTGCGCTCTCGGCCAATACCGCCTTTGCAGATTTTCCCCGCCTCACCCGCGCCATCGCCCTCAAAGGCTATCTGCCCCACATCTTCACGCTGCGCGGACGCCGTCTCCTCTACTCGTGGGGTATTTACATCCTCGTCGGACTAACAGCGGCTCTGCTCACCCTCTTTGGCGGCGTCACCGATCGCCTCATCCCGCTCTACGCCATCGGCGCTTTCATGGCCTTCACGCTTTCGCAGGCCGGCATGGTCGTGCACTGGATGAAAAAAGGCGCCCATCACAACCGTCTGCGCATCTTCGTCAACGGACTCGGCGCCGTCGCTACCGGCATCACGACCATCGTCGTGCTGGTCACCAAATTCATCGAAGGCGCATGGGTCACCGCGCTGCTCATCCCCATCCTCATCCTCGCCATGGCCATGGTGCATCGCCACTATCGCCGTGTCGGCCAGGAAACCGCCTGCCCCGAACCGTTGCAGGTCACCAACATTCATCCCCCCATCGTCATCATTCCCATGGATCGCTGGAGCCGCATCACCGCCAAAGCCCTGCGCTTTGCCATGTCCATTTCGAACGAGCTGCAGATCGTCCACGTCGATTCGCCCGACACCGATCATGGCCAAGACGAGCTGGCCTCGATCTGGACGGAAAAGATCCTGAAGCCGATGCGCGAAGCCGGCCTGCCCGATCCGAAATTCCAGCGCCTCAAGTCCCCGTATCGCACCGTGCTGATGCCGCTGCTCGAATACGTACTCTCCGAAGAGCGCATCCACGAAAATCGCCACATCGCGGTGCTCATTCCGGAGCTGGTGGTGCGCCACTGGTGGGAAACCCTGCTGCACAACCAGCGCTCCAGCCTGCTGAAGCTGCTGTTGCTGGTGCGCGGCAAACAGCGCATCGTGGTGATCAACATTCCCTGGTATCAGCAATAAACTGAGGACGACTATGGCAGCGCGGCGTGGCCTGGACGGTAATCGCGCAGAAGTCAATGCCGGCTTAATGAACGAAACGCCGGGTGCCCACGCCGCCTTCTGGAGCGAAATGAGCAATATTGCACAGACAGAGACGGTGGCTCCTCGGTAAATTGAGCAAAGGTCTCCATGCTCCGTCGCTGGCTTCTGAAGATTCTCGTCATCGTGTCTCTGGCCGAAGCCAGATTAAGCAGACCCTAGCTTTCCAGCCCGGATTAGACTTGCTGCATGAAGAATCCGCACGTGGGCCAGCGAGTTTGGGCTGAGAAGTTGACCGGGACTTTTGTCATCGTAGCCTTATACAAAGAAGACGGCCTCGCCGATATCCAGTCGACGAACGGCATGGATCCTGTTGAAAAACACGTCCCCTTAGGACTCATCCATGCGTTAGGCGGCGACGCCAGCCCGACTTCCAGAGATTGAATCCCGTCTCCCTCGCGGCCTGGACTGCTGAATCCGGCTGCCCTTTAGTCAACGATCCGGGAATTCTGGCGCGGCGTGCGTGATGCCCTTTGCTGTACCCCCCTTAAATTGGCAAGTGTTGAATCTGCGGTAGTTGCGGAGGGCCTCAAAGTGCATGTGTTTGATTCTGGATTAGTTGCGGGGTGGCTTTGTGGCAAGTTGTTGGAAGTACAGGGAATAGGGAGTAGGGAGTAGGGAGTAGAAGGGCTGTCGGGTTCGGCGGCGGCTTTGAGGTCGAGACTGCCGGCAGCCTGCGAATCCCTGGCCGGTTCTTCGGTGCGGTAGAGCCAGGGGTTCATCTTTCTGTACTTCACGTCCGCTTCCCGGGACCAGCGTGCGTGCCGGGCTTCTTTGGTCTCGGCGTTCGGGGGAGGCGTCGGGCTGCGCGGCGACTTGTTCAGAAACCGTTTTGGGCTCGGCTGGACAGGAGGTTCCTCTTCGGATGGGTTCGTTCCCACGCTGCTCATGCCAGAAGCGGGCGCGCCAAGGGTGGGGCACCCACAGTCGGGCTGGGGATTGGGAACAGCAACCGCAGGTCCTTCGCCCGCTGACGCGGACTCAGGATGACAAACCGAAACACAAGGTGCTTCGTTCGCTGGTGCGGACTCAGGATGACAGCTTGTCGGGCGGGGCGATGGGGTTTTCCATGTCGTCGTAGGCTACTTGCCGGGGCATATCTTCTTTGCGGAGCTTCTGGAGGCTTTCCATGCGGTCGACGGTTTTGACAGCGGTATTCATGAGGTAGGTGAGGCTGGAGACCTGGCGGTGGTCGATGAAGTTCTCGGAGAAGGCGAGGGCGATGTTGTTGATGTTTTCGAGGATGGAGGCGTAGTCCTCCATGTAGACGAAGGTGACGAGAGGGCCGACGACTTCGTGGGGGTCGGGCAGGATGGGGACGCGGCGACGGCGGCGGCGGAAGCGGCGGTGCTCGTGGTCGTAGCAGAATTCTTTGTTGAGGAGCGAGGGGTAGGTGCAGCGCGCTCCGCCGAGGGTGAGGTGTTGGCAGCGACTTACTTCGTTCATTGGTGGATCCTTTCTGGAGTCGAGGCAACAGGCAACAGGCAATAGGCAGTAGCCTGTAGCTGGTAGCCGGGAGCTAGTAGCTAAAACGGCCTGTGGCTAGCCCACTCAAGCCAAAAGCGGGCTTGAATGGGCCACCCAGGGTGTGCGGAAAAAGGAAAAGCCCCGCCGGGAGGGCGAGGCTTTTTCTTTTTTTTACTCTATATATTCAGAATACCAAGTTTGAGTGAAAGTAGTGCCAACTATGTTGGGGTGGTTTGGGTTGTAAGTGGTTAGTTATGTTGAGTCATTACTTTGGATTTTGGGGGTTTCTCTTGACAAATTTTCCACATTTGGGGGTTTGGGGGGATTTTGTGAATTTTGGGCGGGAAGGCGGGGGTTCGCGCCGCTTTCGTTTCGGCATGGCTGAAAGCCATGCCCTGATACAAAACCTGATATGTGGCGGCTGAGGGCCGTTGGTATCCCACATCTGCCAAAAGCGGGCAGAGCCGTTCGACTCGCTGCGCTCGCTCAGGCCAGGTTATGGGGCACCCGGCGGTGGTCCGAGGCGGGCCGCTGTTATCAGTGTGACTCCAGTCAGTGGACCTCAACACGTCTCCTGCGGCGCAGTCCGCGAACTGACCGAGTATATCTCGGAGTTGCAGCACCGGCTGGGCAAGATCGACACAGCGATCCGGTTTGTGAGCTAAACAAGTTGCCGAACCCGGCTCTGTGGTTATCCCCGCTGTGCTGGGGTGTTTGGGGAACTCTAGTCAGTAATTTCATCAGAAACCTAACGAACCCACAAGGTCCGTACTTCCTCAAATAAAAGAGGCAGCCGCGACAACGGCTGCCTCGAAAGAAAACTGCAGTTACTGCATGTAAGACGCACAATTCCAGGGGGAGGGCCTGGCTTGTTAAACCGCGAGCCTTTCCAGCGCCTGTGGTTGCAGAACGGTCAGGGCTGCGCCGCGGATTTGAATCAGTTGGTCTCGTTTGAGCTGGCCGAGCACGCGGGTGACGGTTTCGCGCGTGGTCGCGGTCATCGAAGCGATCTCTTCATGGGTGAGCGGCATCATGCAGCGGCCTTTCACAGCAGTATCCGGCGCCTGATCGCGGCTCCAGTCGAGCAGCAGATTCGCTACGCGGCCGGAGGCGGTGGCGGGGAGGGCTAACCGGCGTACTTCAGAGAATGCGGCTTTGTACTCCTGAGCGACGGCGCGGGCGGCACGCATGCTGGCGTCGGGGTTGCGATCGAGGAAGTCGAGCAGCGCCTGGCGGCGGATGGTCTTCAGCTGGCAGGGCTCCACGGTCTCCGCGGTCACTTCGAAGGGCTGGCTGGCCAGCGCGGCCGACAGTCCCAGCACTTCGCCGGCGCGGGCGATTTTGAGGATCAGGGTGCGGCCTTCGCGGCTGGTGGCCGAAAGCTTCACGCGGCCAGAGCACAGGATGTGGACGGATCCGCAGTTGTCGCCTTCGCGGAAGATGATGGCGCCGCTGGAGAACCGGACCGGCGTTCCGATGCAGTCGAACTTCTCGAGCGACGACGGTTCCATGCTGCAGAACATGTGTTTACCGCTCGACGGGCAATCTAAACAACCAAGGCTGCGTTCCATTGTTTTTCTCCTGGGGACTGCGGATGCCCGGAGTAGAGCAAGGCGCGTGCCAAACCGGAAAGCGGCGACATGTGATTGAAATCACGGGCGTTGGTGTTATCGGTCACGCCTGCGTGTGGATTGCGCTCAGGATGTGCGTTGCGTCACATCGCGTGAGGAACTGCGCCATCTGGCGCAGTTCCAGCAGCCAGCTGGTAGCCGCCAGCAAAACCAAACCCTCGAGTCTGGCGGCGGGACGCTGGACGCTGGAAGCTGGCTACTGGCCTTCTTTGGCGAAGAAGGCTTCCACATCGCCGATGTTCTGGGTGATGCGGTAAGGCGGCAGGCTTTCGAGGAAGACGCGGCCATAGCGCTGGCGCTCGAGCCTGGGGTCGAGCAGCATGAGGACGCCGCGGTCGTCGAGCGAGCGAATGAGCCGGCCGAAGCCCTGCTTGAGCGTGATGACCGCGGAGGGAACCTGATACTCGAAGAACGGGCTGCCACCAGCTTCTTCGATGGCGCGCATCCGTGCCTGGACGACGGGATCGGTGGGAACGGCGAAGGGCAGGCGGTCGACGATGACGCAGCTGAGCGCTTCGCCCTGCACGTCGACGCCTTGCCAAAAACTTGATGTCCCGAAGAGAACGGCGTTGGGCGTGGTGCGGAATTCTTCGAGCAGGGCTTTGCGCGGCGCGGTGCCCTGGAGCAACAGCGGATAGTCAACCTCGATCAGCAGGCGGTCGTAGAGGTCGCGCATCTGCTGATAGCTGGTGAAGAGGCAGAAGGCGCGGCCGCGGGTGATGTCGAGCATGCGGCGGATGCGTTTCGCCGCTTCTTCCTGGAAGTTGGGCTCGCGCGGGTCGGGCATTTCCGGCGGCAGATAGAGCATGGCCTGGCGTGCGTACTGGAAGTGCGAGGGGACGACCAGCTCGCGGGCTTCATCAAGGCCGAGCCGCTTGCGGATGTGGGTGAATCCGCTCTGCACGGTGAGCGTGGCCGAGGTGAGAACGGTGCTTGGGATAGACCGAGAAGAGCAGCTCGCGGAGCAGCTCCGAAACGTCGATGGGCGTGGCCTGGAGGTGGGTGCTCATCTGGCGGCCGCTGCGGCGTTCGAGCCAGAAGACGGTGTTGGGGTCGGCAGACTCCATGAGGAACTTCAGCTGTTCGCGAACCATGCCGGCGCGGCGGCGCAGAGGCTGCGCGTCTTCGGCGCCTTTGAGGCGCTCCAGTTCGCCTTCCATGCGATGCAGCGCGTTGAGTACGCCGAGGTAGACGTCACCCTGATTTTCGAGGAACTCCTCGCGGTTGGTGAAGGGCATGCGTGCTTCGCTGCGTCCTTCGCCGGAACCGTTGCGGCTGCTGGTGCGCGCCGGCAGGGCGGCGAAGAAGAGCCGCGCTCTTTCGCGGATCATTTGCGCCGCGGTGACGACTTCGGCTTTCAGCTCGCCGCGTGCGCGCAGCAGGGTTTCCACGTCGCGGGCCAGCTCCTCGAATTTGAGGTTGCTGAGGCTGATGCCGAAGTAGCTTGAGGCTACGTCTTCGAGCTCGTGCGCTTCGTCGAAGATGACCACGCTGGCTTCCGGGCAGCACGCCTGCGTCGGGAGCACCGCCGGCTTGCTGGCGGATCGCCATATCGGCGAAGAAGAGGTGGTGATTGACGATGACGATGTCGCTTTCCATGGCGCGGCGACGCATTTCGGTAATGAAGCAGCGGCCGTAGTCGGCGCAGGATTGGCCGAGGCACGCTTCGCTGCGCGCATCGAGCTTGGACCAGACGGCGCTGGCTTCGGGGAGGTCGTCGATTTCGACGCGGTCGCCGGTTTCGGTGGTCTTTTCCCACTCGGCGATGGCCTGGTACTGGGAAATTTCTTCGAGCCCGGAGAGGATGGGCTGGTTCCGCAGCGCAAACAGCTTGTGGCGGCAGAGATAATTCGCGCGGCCTTTCATGTAGCAGACGCTCAGTGGACCGAGCAGCGACTCGAGGAACGGAACATCTTTGAAGAAGAGCTGCTCCTGGAGATTCTTTGTGCCGGTGGAGACGATGACGCGATGGCCAGTGGCGGCGCACTGGCGCAGGGCCGGCAGCAGATAGGCCAGGGTTTTGCCGGTTCCGGTACCGGCTTCGACGATGAGGTGGCGCTGGTCGGCGAGGGCGCGCTCGACGGCTTGTGCCATCTCCAGCTGGCCGCGGCGAAATTCATAGGGCAGATTGGACCGCGCGAGGACGCCGCCTGGCGAGAAGAAATCGTGCAGCGATGGCAGCGAGGAGGCCGTTTGTTGGGTGGTGGACACGCTACTTCAGGATAGCTGCGAAAGATGCCTGGTTCTTCATTAAGAGCCGTCTGTTTTCACGCGACAGTACCAGGAGGAGGACGGGAGGTTCGAGCCCACTGATCTCGGAGTTTTTCAAGCCTCGAGCCACACCTTAGCTTTCTAACGTATGCGTTTGAATCGGTAAGGTCGGTCCGATGCTTCCACATTCCTACGATTGCGACCATGGCCTCATGGCGATCGCTGGGACTGCGGCGCTTCCGGTCGTTCGATTCGTCGCTCATTCGCTTCGCCATGGTCCGGATCCTGCTACTGCGGCTTTTGGTCTGGCGGCGGCTGGCCGCCATCCTGGCTCTGCGTCTGGCCCTGCTGGCTGCCGTTGCCTGTATGGTTTTCGTAGATGGAGTACTGCTTCTGGGGCCGTTTCAGCTTGACCTCGATTTCCTTCTCGCTGGTGGGCAGGTCGTAATCGTTGCCGAAGGTTTGGTAGCCCTCGAGCAGCACCTGCAGGCGCAGCTGGTCGCCGATGGGGATGACGTCGATGGTGACCTTGCCATCCTCGTTGGTCTTGAGCTCCATATTGCCTTTGTCTTTCCCGTTTTCGAGCGGATGAAAGACGACCGAGGCGTTCTCGAGCGGCTTGCCGTTATTGGCTTTGGTGACCGTCACAGTGATTTTGCAGGTTGGCGGCGGCGGCTTATATTTGCGCCCGCGCCCTGTTTCCTGCGCGTGCGCACTGAACACGACAGCAACCACAGCCACCAGCACCGGCAGCCAACGACGAAGACGGACACGACCCATGAGCCTCATTTTAATCAATGCACCGCCTTCCGTGGCAGTGAAACTCCTAACTTCCCGGCCAGACACTCGTCTATAACAGGATCAGGGACGGGGGCGCCCGTAGGGGGCGAGCCATCCATCAGGCGCTGGGCCACTTTCGGCGGCTCCGCATCATCTTTGCTATTGCTGTCATCCGAATGGAGCCATCCTCCAACCGCAATCCGCGTAAGGTTCGCCTGCTGCCATCGATGGGGGCGGCGTTGTTGCTCCTGCTCGGCAGCGGCATTGCGCAGTCGTCCGATCAGCCCTCCGAACCATCGCCTGCCACCGACGCTGCGGCGCTCGTCCGGCGCGCAGTGGCCAACCATCTGGCAGCCGAGGCGGCGCATCAGCCCCAGCGTTTCTACCTGCACAAAAAGGACGATCGGCACGACTACACCCAGGAGATTATAGAAACCGCGCAAGGCGACGTGGCGCTTTCAGTTTCTTCCAACGGGGCGCCGCTGAACGCCTCGGCGCATCAGGTCCAGATCGATCGCCTGAACGCCCTCGATGCCCATCCTGATATTCAGGAACATCGCCACCGCCGGGAGCAGGAAGACAACGCGCGCGTGGACAAGCTGATGCGCGAGCTGCCCGACGCCTTCATTTACCACTATGACTCGACCGTCGCCTGCAACGTAACTACGCCTCCCAGTGTTGCGGTGCCGGGCATGGTGGCGGATCCGGAGCCGGCGCCTGCTGCGGCGGAGTGCTATCACCTGACCTTCCAGCCCAGTCCTTCGTGGAACCCGCCGGATACCGAATCGAGAATCATGCGCGGGATGGCCGGCGAGGCGTGGATTGAGAAGTCCCAGGAGCGGCTGACGCGCCTGAATGCGCATCTGGTGACCGATGTCGATTTCGGATGGGGATTCATCGGTCGTCTCGATAAGGGAGGCACGATCTTCCTCGAACAGACCGAAACCACCGACAAGGACTGGGAGCTGACGCGGATGAAGCTGAACCTTACCGGGAAGGCACTGCTGGTGAAGACGCTGAATATTCATTTGACGGAAGAGATGGCGCACTACGCGCCGGCGCCGGCGAATCTGGACTATCACAAGGCGATTCGGATGCTGGAAGTCGGAGCCGGTGGAGGGGAAATGAACGTGATGAAGCAGAGGAAAGCCGGAGTTAATTACGAGCTCAAACCCGGGCAGCCGCTCACCGTCCGTCAGAAGCGCGAGATTCGGGCGTTGGCACGGCTGCCTGAGAGCCGCATCGATACCTCGGACATCCCCGAACTTTCTTCTGGCGCATGGAGGAATGCTGTCCGCGGCAAATGGTACCCCGCCGTCAAGTAAGCTGTATCCGTCCAGACTGATACGCTAGCGCAGATCCATTCTGCGATCCTTACGGCAGGCTGCAGGATTTGTAATAAGTCATCTCGAGTGGTGCTCAGGGGCTTAAAAGCCCGGCACGTTTTGCGGCCCTTACAGCACCACCAAGGTCGTGCCCTGACACAAAAGCGGCTGATTCAGATCGCGGCCTCCCACATCTGCCAGAAGCAGGCAGATGTGGGGCACCCCCTGCAAGGTGCCCGGACACCAGACCAACCGTAAGATTTGAATTCACGAGACAACAGGGCTTTCCGTTACACATCGAGCCGGTTGGCGGCTGCGACGCGGCTGTACCAGAGGCCTGAATCCTTCACCGTTCGCTTCTGATCGCGATAGTCGACATAGGTGAGGCCGTAACGCTGGGTATAGCCATCGTTCCATTCAAAGTTGTCCAGTGCGCTCCAGGCGTGGAACGCCCGCACGCGAGCGCCATCGTGGATGGCTCGCGCCAATTCGGCCAGTTCGGCGCGGAAGAACTCGATGCGGCGCGCATCGGGGACGCGGCCGCCGTCTCTGTCGTACGGCGTGTCGAGATAGCCGCAGCCACTTTCCGTGATCTCGATGGTGGGGAAGTTGTACTCGCGCGAAATCTGCATCACGAGATCGTAGATGCCGCGGGGCCAAATCTCGAGACCTCCGTCGGTAATCGGGCCCTGGGTGGGCATCTCCGAAGTGAACTGGGTGTAGTCGTTCCCTTGCGCGCCGGTGTCCTGCGTCTCCGTGGCGAGACTGCCGGCGCCGTTGCGCGCGGCGGGCCCGGCTGCGGAAACAAAACGCCGCGAATAGTAGTGAAAGCCGATCCAGTCGAGGGGAGCGAGCATGATCTTCTCGTCGCCGGCTCGAAATCCCATGGTTTCGTATGGAATCTCTCCCACGAAGGCATTTGGATATTTACCCCGCATCGCCGTTTCGAGGAAGAAGAGATTGTTCATCGCGTTGTAGCGCGCGGTGGCAGCTTTATCGGCATCGCTCGACGTTTTTGGATAAGCAGGGCTCATGCCGTAAGCGCTGCCCACGGTTGCCCGGGACGAAGCTGCCTTGATGGAACGAAAGGCCTCGCCCTGCGCCAGATTCACGGTGTGCGCGGCCTTAAGAAAGTCCGCGTAGTTGGTGCGACCGGGCGGAAACACGCCGGTGCCGTACCCGAGGTTCGTAAACGTCCAGGGCATGTTGAAAGGAGCCCACACGGTGATGCGGTCGCCGAGATGCTTCGCGAGGAGGCCCGCGTAGTCGGCGAAGTAGCCGGCGAGGTCGCGATTGGGCCAGCCGCCGATGTCCTCGAGCGCCTGAGGAAGGTCCCAGTGGTAGAGCGTGCAGAAGGGGCGAATCCCGGCGTCGTGCAGCACATCGCAGACGTGCTTGTAGTGGTCGATGCCTTTCTGGTTCACTGCGCCGCGGCCCGACGGCTGAATCCTCGCCCAGGCAATCGAAAAGCGATAGCTTTTTTGGTTCAGGCGCTGGAGCATCGCGATGTCCTGGGGGTATAGGTGATAGTGGTCGCAGGCCACATCGCCGGTCCCGGCCCCGCGAATTTTGCCGACGGTGTGCGTCCATCGATCCCAGATGGACTCGCCTTTGCCGTCTTCGTTCCAGGCGCCTTCCACCTGGTAGGAGGCGGTGGCCATGCCCCAGAGGAAGTTGTCGGGAAAACGCGCGCCGGAAATTTCCGTGGCGGGGATCGAGCCGGGAGGGTCCGATTGCGCGTTCAGGCCGCGGCCCATCAGCAAGGAGGACCCGACTGCGGCGACGGATCGATTCAGAAATTGCCGACGATTCATGGCGCACCTCCGCCGATGGGGGGCCACTATAACATGCGGTAATGGCAGTAGTAAAACGTTTGATTCTGTGGCCGCGACGTTGGGGACTTGTCGCGTAGTCCCATCATGGGATGGCCCAGGGTACTTCAGGTCAGGCTCGCAATCAGACTTTGTGGACAGTCCTGAAATGAGGGGCGTTAGCTTCTTGCTATGGGGTGAACCTGGCCGCCGGGCAGTGGTTTTGGGGGTTGCTTCGCATGGCTGAAAATCTGGCTTGAGATTGCTCCGCTCCGCAATTCTTTTTGCTTGATCTCCATGGCCTCACGGCCTTTAATCCTGCTCATGTCGACGCTGGGCCTCTCCGGACCGCCGCAGCAGGAAGAAAACCTCTTCAAACGGCTGTTGTGGCCCTCGGTGCGCAACGCTCATGACGCCGACCTGCTCGGCCAGCAGGGTTTTTGGATTGCCGAGATCGTCGCTCTGCTTTCAACAGTCTTCCTTATAGTGGGCGGGCATCCGATTGTGGCAGTGGTCACTTTTGTTTTTTACGCGTTTGGAGGATTCGGCCTCAGGGAGGGAAGTGCAATAGCAGCCGCCCTGGTTCTCACAGCATGGCTTGCCGATCAGATCGCCGGCGTTGTTACGCACGGGAGTGGGATCGGCTTCATACCCGTTTTTGTTACGGCGATCCTGCTTGCGAATCTGCGCGCATCGATTCTCGTCTCGCGGTGGAAGATGCAACCTCAGCCCGGGGATGAGAACGCTGAGCCGATGCGATTCAGCGACACATTGGTCGACAAGATCCGCGACCAGTTGCCCCGAGTGCTGTGGCCCAGACTCCGCTACGTTTTCTATGTCTTTGCGGTTTGCTTCCTCGCCGTGGAGCTCCTGGGAGCATTCATGCTGGCTCTACACCCTCACCAGGGACGATCGGGGCCGCCCCCTGACGCGACCGTCTCAGCTCAATAACTCTGGCATCGAGGTGCACGGCTGTTCCCGGCTTATGGATTCGTATTCTTCCCGCTGCCTCTGCGGCCAAAAACCAGGTGGCTAATGTCGGGCCAGAACTCGTGGAACACGAACGTGACCGAGTCGTAGGTAATGTCGAGTCCCCAGTCGCGCAGGTCATTGCCGACCGTCCGTTCTTTGGCGGGATAGTAGAGGCTCGACAGGCTGGCCGCCGCGCCCGATCCTGCGATCTCGGAGTAATTGAACGTCGGATTGCCCGAATCCGTGCGTGTGACCAGCACGCGGCTCAACGCGTAGCCCGTGCGCTTCCACACGGTGCCCCCTTCTTTGCCCATGGCAAAATACCGCGAGTCTTCGTGGGTGATGGTGGGAACGATCAGCTCGACAAAATAATTTTCCACCGACTGGTCGGCGACGGTGTGCCAGTAATACCGGGCATAACCGGCCGCACCCTGGTGGAACTCCGGCGTTGCCTTCGTCACAAAAGAGCCCCCCGCGATGATCCCGGCAAAAAACAGCGACGTGTAGTCGAAGTTGTCCAGCGTCGCCGTCTCAATCTTGTCGTGCATGGATTCCTTTGGGACGACGGCGCCGGCGCTCACCGAGCGGAAGTTCGGCATCACGCCCATGATGCGTTTGGGTTGCTCCTCATCCGTGGGGCCCGGAGTGGGCCCGGGCGCGTTGGGCAGCGGAGCGGGCGCGGTCTGCGCCGGGGTACTTTGCGCGGCTGGATTTTGTTGCGGAGGGCTCTGCTGGCCTGCACAGAATCTGCAGAACAAAAGACAGGCGGCAAAAGCCGCGAGAGAATCCGTTCGAAACCGCGCCGATGAAAATGGAAACGCGGGGTAGAACCTTACACCTGGGCTCGGCACCGCGCCATTCTACGGGAAGCAGTAGACCCGGCGCATGACAATCCGGTCATGACAGGTCTTTAACGTATGAGCTGGAAATCGCGCCGCAAACAAGAGCGCCCGGAATTCTCCGAGCGCTTTGCTTTTTTGCTACAGGCTACCGGCTACCGGCTGGCTTTATGACGCAGTCAACTCGGCGGCGATCTTTTCCGTCACGAACGACTCCACGGTATCGCCTACCTTGATGTCGTTGAAGTTGGAGATGCCGACGCCGCACTCCATGCCGTTGGTCACTTCGCGCGCATCGTCTTTAAAGCGCTTGAGCGAGGTGAGCTTGCCTTTGTAGACGGGCACGCCGTCGCGCATCAGCCGCACTTCGGAGTCGCGTCGCAGAATGCCATCCGTCACGCGGCAGCCGGCGATGGTTCCCACCTTCGGAATGCGGAAGACGTTGAGCACTTCGGCACGGCCGAGCATGTTTTCTTTGAAGATCGGCTCCAGCAGGCCGAGCATGGCTTTGCGAATTTCGTCCTGCAGCTCGTAGATGATGGAGTGCAGGCGAATCTCCACGTCTTCCTGCTCGGCGAGGTCGGCGACCTTGCGCTCCGGCCGCACGTTGAACCCGATGATGATCGCGTTCGACGCCGAGGCCAGAAGCACATCGCTTTCGGTGATGGCGCCCACGCCGGAGTGGATCACCTTGATCCGCACCTTCTCGGTGGACATCTTCTGCAGCGAGTCGGCGAGGACTTCGACCGAACCGGTGACGTCTCCTTTGAGGATGAGCGGCAGTTCCTTCATGCCAGCCTGATGGATAGAATCCGCCAGACCTTCGAGGGTCACGCGGGAGGACTTGGCCAACTGCGCCTCACGCTCACGCATCTTGCGGTACTGCCCGATGCCGCGCGCCTTGTCGCGATCGCTCACGACCAGGAACGTGTCGCCGGCGTCGGGCATGCCTTCGAGGCCGACGATTTCGACCGGCGTCGAGGGCCCGGCTGTCTCCACCGCCCGCCCGCGATCGTCGAACATGGCGCGAATTTTGCCGAAGGTGTTGCCGACGACGAAGTTGTCCTGGTTCTTCAGCGTGCCGTTCTGAACCAGCACGGAAGCGACGGCGCCGCGTCCGCGATCGAGCTTGGCTTCGATCACCGTGCCTACGGCCGTGCGCTCCGGCGTTGCCTTCAGGTTTTGTAAATCGGCGACGAGGCAAATCATTTCGAGCAGCAGGTCGAGGTTCATCCGCTTCTTGGCGGAAACATCGACGAAGACGGTGCTGCCGCCCCAGTCTTCGGGGACGAGGCCGCGGTCGCCGAGCTGTTTCTTGACGCGATCCGGCTGGGCTTCGGGCTTATCGATTTTGTTCACGGCCACGATGATGGGGACGTTGGCCGCCTTGGCGTGGTCGATGGCTTCAAGCGTCTGCGGCATCACGCCGTCGTCGGCTGCGACCACGATCACCACAATGTCGGTGACCTTGGCGCCGCGGGCACGCATGCGGGTGAAAGCTTCGTGACCCGGCGTATCGAGGAAGACGATTTCGCGCCCAAAGGCGGGCGAATCCGCTTTGGCGATCTTCACCTTGTAGGCGCCGATGTGCTGGGTGATGCCACCGGCTTCGCCACCGGCAACGTCGGTCTCGCGGATGGCGTCGAGCAGCGACGTTTTGCCGTGGTCGACGTGGCCCATGACGGTGACCACCGGCGGACGGGAGACTTCCAGATCGTCGGGGTTCTCCTGCGCGAGGATGTTCTCCATGGCCTCGTTGGCCATCTGATCCTCGAAGCTGAGAACCTTCACGTCGGCGCCGAACTGCGCGGCGACGTCCTTGACCAGCTCCACGTCGAGCGTCTGGTTCACGGTGACGAACACGCCCTTCATGAGCAGGGTCGCAATCAGATCCTTGCCGCGGACCTCGAGCTTCTCGGCGAGATCTTTTACGCTGACGCCTTCGGTCACCGTGATGGTGCGAGTAATGGGCACCGGCCCGGTGGGAACCTGCGCAGCCTGTCGCGACGGGGGCGAAAAGCCCTTCATCGGACCTTCTTTGGTCTTCTCGTAACGCGGCCGACCGCGTCCTCTTGGACCCGGACGCGGCGGACGCGGCGCTTCACCCGGAGGCGGCGCCGCCATACCGGCACCACCCATTCCTGGACGCTGCCCGAAACCTGGTCTTGCCCCAAATCCTGGACGTGCGCCCATTCCCGGACGCTGCCCCGGACCGCCGGGTCCGCTCGGCGACGTTCGTGTGGGATGCATCGGACGCCGGGCACCGGGAGGCTGTCCTGGTCCACCGCCCATTCCTGGACGAGGACCGCCTGGGCCGCCCGGTCCGCCGGAGGGTCTGCGATCGAAAATCGGACGCCCACGCTGGATTCCACCCGGGCCACCCGGGCCTCCCGGTCCACCAGGGCCAGGAGCCGGCGTCGGCGGAGGAGGCGGTGCGCTGTATACCGGACGAGGCCCGGTCTGCGGCATAATCACGCGGCGGGGCGCGGGCGGTTCCGGCCGGGGCGGCGCCGGGGCAGTCTCCGGTTCGGGAGCGGCGGCGGCTTTCATGGTTGCTTCCACGGGCCAGGTCCCTGCGCGGCTGCGGCAGCCGCTGCAATCACGGGTCCTGGAGTTGGCGCGGCGGGTGTGGCTGAAGCCTGCATCGCGGGCGCAGCCGGTGGTCTTGCGCCAGCAACGGCTCCCGGAACTGCGATGGGACGATCGGCGGATGCGGCAGGAGGCGCAGCCGCGGCGATGGGTGGACGGACGACCACCGGGCCTGCCGGCGGACGAGAGGCGATGGCTGGAGTCTGCGGCGGAGCGGCGACGACACCGGTGCGCGACGAACCAGCCGGTGCAGCCACAATCGCAGGCGCCTGGCGGGGCTGGGGGACGACAAACTTTTTGGGAGCTGGCTTTGCTTCGGCAGCGGGCCCACTGGCAGTGGGCGGCGTGCTCGGCACAGCGGTGGGCGGAGCGGCCGTCACGGGCGGCTTCGCAGTGATGGGAGCTGCCGGTGCTGCCGGCACCACTGGTTTCGCAGCTGCGGGAGCCGGGGCGGACGCCGGGCGGGCCGGTGCGCCTCCATGCATTTCCTGCTGCTTCTTCTCGAGAATCGCCTTGGCGACGTCGCCGACGCTGTGGACCTTCGACCAGTCGATCTTCGGCTTGACCTCAGCCTCATGCCGCGGGCCAGCCGAAGTCGAGCCTCCGCGCCCCTTCAAAATGTGGGTGCGCACACGCTCGGCTTCATCCGTCTCAATCGAGCTCGAATGCGTCTTCTTCTCGGTAACTCCAACGGCTGTGAGAGCGTCCAGAATCTCTTTGCTCTTGACTTCCAGCTCTCGCGCTAATTCATTGATTCGAACTGTGCTCATTCGTCCCCGTAGTTACAAACTGCCCACCTGCCCTTAGTTCTTCATACGGACAACTCCTGACTTGTGGGTTCTGCTATCTACTTCATTATCTCTTGAAACCGCCGGAATCGCGATTCCAATTGGCCGCTGCAGCGGACAATTAATCCGCCCGCCGCAGTCATGGCCTGGCCTTGCTGCGCCAGGGCTATTCGTCCTTCACTTCTTCCACGTTGCCCTCGTCCACCGCGTCTTCGTCGGCAACCTCAGGCTTCAGACGGTGCTCGGCCAGGGTCTTGCTGGTGTCTTCGCGGCCCGGAGCCACCGATTTGGCGCCTTCGGTATCGAGGTCAGGCCCGACTTCGGTGATCTCGGCCAACTCCTCTTCCGCCACGTCGTCGCTGATGAGCCCGGAACCGTCTTCGCTCACCGGCTCCTCGCCGCTCTGGGTCAGATCCAGCTCGAGGGCATCGATCTCCTCGTCGAGAGATGCCTCTTCTGCCTTACGCTCGGCATCTTCAGACTTGCTCATGGCTTCCTCCGCTTTGCTCTCGGCTTCCTCGGGCTTGCCGTCGGCGGCAGCTTCTGCCCCAGCCGCCAACTCCACTACTGGGCGCTCTTCGCCTTCTTCGTACTGGCCGAAGTAGTGGCGTACGGCCACGCTGATCTTCTCCAGCGTCTTTTCGCCGATGCCTGGGATCTCCTCCAGCTGCTCCGGCGTCATGTCGGCCAGCGCTTCTACGGTTGTGATGCCGGCAGCCACCAGCTTCTGGGTGATGGAGTCGCCCAGTTCGCTCACCTGCTCGATGGGCGTCGCGGTCGCACCGGCCATGGCCTGCATCTGCTGTTCCACTTCCTGGCGCTTCTCTTCCTCGCTCTTGATGTCGATCTTCCAGCCCAGCAGCTTGGCGGCGAGGCGCACGTTCTGGCCCTTCTTGCCGATGGCCAGCGACAGCTGGGTGTCGTCCACGATCACTTCCAGCTGTTTGTCGGTCAGGTCGGTGATGCTCACGCGGCTTACCTTGGCCGGCTGCAGCGCCTTCTCGGCAAAGGTTGTGATCTCCTCGCTGAACTCGATGATGTCGATCTTCTCGCCGCGCAGCTCGCGAATGATGGACTGCACGCGCATGCCTTTCATGCCTACGCAGGCGCCCACCGGGTCCACATCTTTGTCGCGCGACATGACGGCGATCTTCGTCCGCTCGCCGGCTTCGCGGGCGATGGCGCGGATGGTCACGGTGTTGTCGTAAATCTCCGGCACCTCGCTCTGGAACAGGTTCTGCACCAGCTCCGGCGCGGCGCGCGAGACGATGACCTGCGGCCCACGCGAGGCTTTATCGACGCGCTGCAGCACCACGCGCACGCGCTCGCCGACGGCAAACTGCTCCAGGCGCGACTGCTCGCGGCGCGGCATGCGAGCCTCAGCCTTGCCGAGGTCGAAGATCACATCCTGCAGCTCCAGCCGCTTCACGGTTGCGTTCAGGACCTCGCCCACGCGATGCGCGTACTCATTGAAAACCGTGTCGCGCTCAGCTTCGCGGACTTTTTGAAAAATCACCTGCTTGGCCATCTGCGCGGCGATGCGCCCCAGCACGTCGGTAGGTTTGTAGTAGCGAATCTCGCCGCCGATTTCGACCTCGGGCGCCAGCTCGCGCGCTTCTTCCAGCGCAATCTGGTTCACGGGATCCTCGATCAGCTCCTCGTTCTCGACCACTGTCTTGTAGACGTAAGCGCGAATCTCGCCCGTGTCTTTGTCGAGCTCGGCCCGCATGTTTTCCTGGGTCTTGTAATACTTGCGCGTCGCCAGGGCGATCGCATCCTCGACCGCCGAAACCACAATCTGCGGATCGATGCCCTTATCCCGGCTCAACGCCTCAATGCTGTCGTAAAGCACACTCGCCATTTGCTTCTCTCTGTCCGAACTTTGTCTTTGTTCTTGCCGTTGCTTTTTCTACTGCCTATTCCCTGCTGCCTGCTCTTCAGAACTCCGGCACCAACTGCGCCTTTTCGATGTTCTTCAGTGCAATTTCCACTGCCTCGGCGCCTTCCGTGCCCGGTGCCCGGCGCCCGGTGCCCTTCTTGCCCTGCGCTGTCTTTTTCCCTTCCAAAGTGAGCTTCACCGAGCCCTCTTTTACATCAGACAGCCTTCCCTGCCAGTGCCGGTTGCCTGCCACCGGCTCAAATGTCTGGACCTTCGCCAGCGATCCGAGAAAGCGCTGAAAATCCTCGATCCCCTTCAGCTTCCGGTCCAGTCCGGGCGAGGAAACCTCGAGGGTATATTCGCTTCCCGGAATCGGGTCTTCCACATCCAGGACCGTTCCAAAATCCCGGCTGAAGGCCACGCAATCCTCGTGCGTGACTCCGGCCAGCCGATCCACGCTTTCTGCCTCGTCCCCGGGGCCGGCGCCCGCTTCCGCCAGCTTCCTTCGCTCTTCGGCGTTCTTCTCGATAAAGATGCGCAGGGTCCGGTGCTTTGCTCCCACAAGGAACTCGAGGTCTACGACATCGAGCCCGTGCGACGCCGCCACACGCTGGGCGGTCGCGCGTATCTGATTCACATCGAAAGCCATGTTGTTGAAAACTGCCGTACCAAAAATAGGCCAAATAAAAAGTGGGCTCGCGCCCACTCATCTCTCCGGCCCGCACAACCGCGTTACCGGACAAACTCGTCTGCTCCTATAGTAACTGGCTTTTCGGCTCCTTTCAAATGGGTGCGCCGTTATGGAATACTGGCCGCGGAAACCACCATGACCGCCGCCGCGCCGCAAACCGGAGACGTTTCCTGGGCTGTGACCGAGGAAAAGGTCTGGACTGCCCTCCAGCGCCTGATCGCCGCTGCGGACCCGGTGAAAATCGTGGCCTTTGGTTCGCGCGCCAAAGGCACTGCTCGCGAAGACAGCGACCTCGACCTCGCTGTGATCCTTGGCCCCGGTTCCCCCAAGCCGACCTGGACACTGTGGCATATTTTTTCCGATCTGCGCCTGTCCACTGATCTGATCGTCGCTGACGAGATGCGGCATGAGCGCTTCCGGCGTTCCATCAACAGCATTCATCACGATATCGACACCGAAGGCATCGTTCTTTATCGAAAGGATATGAATGGAACCCCAGACAGAGCTGCTGTTGCAGGCCTCTGCGGACGACGAACGCACCATGTTGCTTGAGGGCATACCTGAACCGGCGTTCGGATTCCATGCTCAGCAGGCGATCGAGAAGCTGTTGAAGGCGCTTCTGGATTCGCTGGGACGAAAATATCCTCGTATTCACCAACTGGAGAAGATCGAAACCGCCCTCGCCGAAGCCGGCTCTGCCTCCCGAGCCGCTGAACCGCGACGACGTCACCGCAACTGTCCGCATCATCCGCGAATTCGTTCATCGCCGCGTGCAGGAACTCGACGCGCATCCTTAAAAGGAGCTGCCCCATGCCCACGATCTCCGCAACTGCCAATCCTTACGCGAAGTTCCTCAATGGCCAGGATCCTCTCACCGTGCTGCCCAACACGCCGGGTCGCCTGAAGGCTCTCGCGCAGAAGATTGGCTCTGGAAAAATCACTACGCCACCCGCGCCCGGCAAGTGGAGCCCCCGCGACATCGTTTGCCACCTGACCGACTGCGAGATTGCCTTCGGCTTCCGCCTCCGCCAGACGCTCGCCGAGGAACACCACATCATGCAGCCTTTCGACCAGGAGAAGTGGGCGCCTCCTTATAAGGGTCTCGACGCTAACGAAGCGCTGGCGACCTTTGCCATCCTGCGCCGCTGGAATCTGCTGCTCATCGAGGCTGCATTGCCCGAACACGCGGATAAGCCGGTAAGCCATCCGGAGCGCGGCACCATGACCTTCTCGACCATTGTTGAAACCATGGGCGGACACGATCTGAACCACATAGGCCAACTGGAGCGCATTGCCGGCGCGTAATCCCGGTTTGCCGTTGGCGGACCGGATTCCCGCCTGGCCATCTCGGCTGGCCGCCTCTGGGCGGACCGCTGCTATACTGATCGGTAAAGTCGCTGTTTTTCCGTTCCACGCCGGACGAACGCGCCAGGATTCCTGACAGCATGTCCATTCGCACCCGCCGTACCCTCTTCTCCCTCGTGATTTTCTTCGCCGTCTGTGCTCTGGGCGGCATGGTTCTCAGCCAGCAGGTTGGCGCGCAGTCGGCCGCTGACGAGTCGACCTTCCGCGACGGCCTCAAGTCGTTCAGCGCGGTCTACGACATCATCGCGAAGAACTACGCTGAGCCGCTCACCGGCGATATGCCCGATCGCGCCATTTACGACGGCGCTATCCCGGAGATGCTGCACACCCTCGATCCGCACTCCAGCTTTTACGATCCCAAAGCTTACGCGCGGATGAAGGAAGACCAACACGGCAAGTACTACGGCGTGGGCATGCTGATCCAGCCGCTGAACGGCAAGGTGGTCGTTGTCTATCCCATTGAAGGCTCACCGGCCTTTCGCGCCGGCGTTCATCCGGGAGACATCATCACCGCTATTGACGGCCAATCCGCAGCCGGCCTGAACTCCGATGACGTGGCCTCGCGCCTGAAGGGCAACCGCGGCACCAAGGTCAACGTCACCATGACCCGCGTCGGCGCCACCTCGCCCATCAGCTTCGACCTGGTTCGCGACGAGATTCCCAACGCCAGCATCGACCTCAGCTACGAGATTCGTCCCGGCATCGGCTACCTGCACATCAAGCAATTCCAGGAGACCACGGGCCGGGAGTTCGACGACGCCGTTGAGGCCTTTGGGCCCAACCTTAAAGGGCTGGTTCTCGACCTCCGCGGCAATCCGGGCGGCGTTCTTGTGGAAGCGGTCAGCGTCTGCGATCGGCTCCTGAAGCGCGGGCAGGTGATTGTTTCGCAGCGTGGCCGCGCCTTCCCTGAGCAGGTGTATCGCGCCACCCACGGCAACGATGGCGATAACTTCCCCATCGTGGTTCTGGTGAATCGCGGCACTGCTTCGGCTGCTGAGATTGTTTCCGGCGCTCTGCAGGATCATGACCGCGCGCTGATCGCCGGAGAAACTACCTTCGGCAAGGGGCTGGTTCAGACCGTCTATACGCTTTCTGATAACACCGGCCTGGCGCTGACTACTTATCACTACTACACGCCCAGCGGCCGCCTGATTCAGCGCAACTACAATGGCGTTTCGCTCTACGACTACTACTACAACCACGATCAGCCGCAGGACGAGAAAGACCGCGAGGTCAAGCTCACCGACTCCGGACGTACCGTCTACGGTGGCGGCGGCATCACGCCCGACATCAAAATCGAGGCGCCTAAGTCCACGCCCTTCCAGGATTTGCTGCTGGAGCAGGACGCCTTCCTCGGTTTCACCGAAGAGTATCTGGCGCACCGCACCGTCAACAAGGATTTTCAGGTCGACGACGCCGTCCTCAGCGACTTCAAGCAGTACCTCGCGTCGAAGAATTACGATTACACTCCGCAGGAATTCGATGCGAACCTCGACTGGGTGAAGATGAACGTCAAGGCGTCGATCTTCGCCACGCAGTTCGGGCTCACTTCCGAGCTCAAGGCCAAGGCTGACTGGGATCCGGAAATTCAGCAGGCGATCAACCTGATGCCCCAGGCCGCCCAGCTGGAACAGCATGTCCAGCAGGTTCTGGCGCAGAAGGAAGCCGCCATCGACAAAGGTCCTGGCTCGCGATAATCGCAAAGCACTACGGTTTTGGAGACGGCCGGAGGCGAAAAGCTTCCGGCCTTTTCATTTTCCGCGACGAACTTCACCCTCGACGCTGCGTGCTAGACTTCTGACCAAATCATGCCCGCCCGTATCGTCTCGCGCCGTAGTTTTCTCGCCACTTCGGCTGCAGCAGCCGGAGTTTCGCTGCTTCCCTATTCGCCGCTTTCCGGTGAAGCCTGGGCCGATCTGCCCATGCCCTCTGCCGCGGGCGCGCTTGAGAAAAACCTCGACATGTATATCGCCGCCTACATGCCGGCGATGAACGCCCCCGGCATGACCCTTGGCCTGACCGACTCGAATTCGACCCGCCGCGTAGGGTGCTACGGCTATGCCAATGTCGACCAGCATCTCCCGGTCGGCCCGGACAATCTTTTTGAAATCGGCTCCATCAGCAAGTCCTTCGTCGCGCTGGTCATCCTGCAGCTGCACGAAGAGGGCAAGCTCGACCTGCATGCCTTTGTGCTCGACTATCTCCCCGACCTGCCGATGCTCAGCGAATTCGGCGCCATCACCATCCACCATCTGCTGACGCATAGCTCCGGGTTGCCGGATAACGGCAGCGTTTTTGCCGCCGATCCGGCCGCGCGTCTGGTGCAGGGCTTTACCCCTGGAGAGCACTTCCACTACTGCAACGCCGGCTTCTGCATTCTCGGCATGCTGGCTGCCCATCTCGACGGCCGCCCGTGGCGCATTCTCGTCGAGGAACGCATCCTCAAGCCCCTCGGCATGACCCAAACCAGTCCCGTGCTCACGCCAGCCATCCGCGCGCGCCTGGCAACCGGCTACAACGCATTCCGCCGCGACCAGGAATATTCTCGCCAGGGCAAGCTGGCACCCGCCCCTGATTTCTCCATGGACGACACCTCCGGCTGCATCGCTTCCACGCCTGGCGACATGGCTCGCTACGCCCGCATGCTGCTTAATCGCGGCCAGGGCCCCAACGGCCGCATCGTCTCCGAAAACAGCTTCGCGCTGATGTCCACGCCCTGGATCAAGGCTGCTCCCGAGTTCAGCGAGACCGCTAGCTACGGCTACGGCATCGCGGTCGATACGCTCGATGGACACAAGATCCTGCGCCACACCGGCGGCATGGTCGCGTTCGCGTCCTCCATTCACGTGGATCTCGATGGCAAAGTCGCCTGCTTTGCCTCTATCAACGCCATGCAGGGCTACCGCCCGGTCGCTGTTACTGAATATGCGGTTAGGCTTCTTCGCGCAGAACGGGAATCGAAGCCGCTCCCCGCCCCGCCACTCATCGCGGACGCGCGCGACATCGACAATGCCCAGGACTACGCGGGAACCTACACCGCGGCCGATGGCCGCACCCTCATCTTCGCCGCTCAGGGCAACCGGCTTATGCTCGTCGATGGCCAGACCTCGATCGTCCTGCAGCACCGCGGCGCCGATCGCTTCATCTCCACCTCGCCTGATGCGTTCGCCGCCCACGCCATCGTTTTCGGGAGAAAACCCACGCCCTCCGGTTCCAAAGCGGCGCAACCCGTCGTCGAGGTCTCTTACGGGCCGGACTGGTACACCGCGAAGGATTATGACGGCCCCCGCACCTTCTCCGTTCCCGCGGATTACTCGCTCTATACCGGCCACTACTACAGTGACAGCGTCTGGGGTGGCGATGCGTCGATCTATGTGCTCAAGGGCCGCCTCTTCGCCAGCGGCAATCCGCTCACACCCCTAGGCAATCGCGTCTTCCGCATCGGCACCGACGACTGGAACCCGGATCTCGTCGAGTTCTACCATCCCTTCCAGGGCACGACCCGGGGCATGCGGCTCGCCGGCCTCGATTTCTTCCGCGTGGATGTGGGCTAACCGTTTGCCTCTCGCAGCCGGCTGCAGGCCACCGGCTGTCCTGTACGCTGTTCCCTGTACCCTGGACCCTGTTTTGTGAACATTCGATTTGCCGAACAGTCCGACCTTCCTGCCCTGATGGCGCTCATCAACCAGGCCTTCAAGGTGGAAGCGTTCTTTATCGTGCGCGACCGTCTCACGCCGGAAGAAACCCTGGCGTACTTCAAGAAAGGGCGCTTTCTCGTCGCCGAGGAGAACGGCGCGCTTGCCGGCGTCGTGTATGTGGAGCTGCGCGGCGAGCGCAGCTACTTCGGCCTGCTCTCCGTCGAGCCTTCCCTGCAAAAGAGCGGCCTCGGCCGCCGCCTGATCGCTGCCGCTGAAGAGTTCGCTCGAGAGATGGGTTCGCACCACATGGACATCACCGTGGTTAACCTGCGCACCGAACTGCCGCCGTTCTACCGCAAGCTCGGTTACGTCGAAAACGGCACCGAGCCGGTACGCCCGGAGATGGTTCCACGGCTGCTCCAGCCCGCTCACTTCATCAAAATGACCAAGCCCCTCGGCAACGGCTAGAACGGCAGCCTCCAGCAGTCAGCGCCCAGCTGCCGGTCTCCGGTCGCAAGTTCAGAGTGGCCGGTGATGGGCGACTGGGGACTTGATGCCGCCTCACGCCTTAGCTGTGCTCTGAGCTCTGTGCTCTGAGCGCTGTCGCGCGGCCAGAATGGGCCGCGCCAGCAACAGCACCCCCAGCACCACCGTGATGGTCATGGGAGTCTTCACGCCGCTCTTCACGCCCCACCAATAATGAATGACTCCGCTGATGGCCGCGCCATACGTGAGCCAGTGCAGACGGTTCCAGTTCTTTCCGCCCAGCTTGCGGATCGACCACGTCGTCGACGTGAGCGCCAGAGGTACCAGCATCAGCCACGCCGCGAGTCCCGCGGTGATGAATCGCCGCTGGCTGATGTCGTCCACCATCGCCGCCCAGCTCCACCCGGCGTAGAGCCACAGGTAGGTCAGCAAATGCAGGCACGCGTAAAAAAACGCATAGAGGCCGAGCATCCGCCGGAACCGGATCAACCAATTGAGCCCGGGAATCAGCCGCCGCACCGGCGTGACGGCCAGCGTGATCACCAGCAGCCGCAGAGTGCCACGGCCAGTGAAAAACGTTACGGTGTGCGTAGGGTCGGGCCCCAGCGCATCGGGCTGCGTCGTTGTCGAGAGATACAAACGCCACAGCAGCCACGCCACCGGCGCCAGACATGCCGCATGCGCCAGCACCTTCAGCGCCACAATCCACCGCTTGCTCATCGATCAACGCCTTCACTTGTCATCGATTGTGTCGCCGAGGATTTGAACCGGCTCCGATCCCGCTAACCGCTTTTTCGCTGACGGATTTCAGCCGACCGCTTCTTCGCTGCTTCTAGTAGTTCTTCCTCAAATCCATCCCCGTATACAGCTTCGCCACCTGATCTTCATAGCCGTTGAACATCAGCGTCGGCTGCAGCTGCCGGAAGATCGGCGCGCCGATCACGCGCTCGCGCTTCTGGCTCCAGCGTGGATGGTCCACGTTTGGATTCACGTTGGAATAGAACCCGTATTCATTCGGCGCCATGTCGTTCCACGTCGTCGACGGCTGGTTCTTCACAAACTTCACCTTCACAATCGACTTCGCTGACTTGAATCCATATTTCCACGGCACGATCACGCGTATCGGCGCACCATCCTGGTTCGGCAACACCTCGCCGTACAGTCCGAAGGTGAGCAGCGTGAGCGGATGCATCGCCTCATCCATGCGCAGGCCTTCGGAGTAAGGCCACGAAATTCCGGCGCTCCACGGCAGCAGCTCCTGCTTCGAATCTTCCAGCGAAATAAACTGCGCATACTTCGCCGACGGAAGCGGTTCACACGCATTGATGAACTCCGAGAGCGAATACCCCGCCCACGGAATCACCATGCTCCACGCCTCCACGCAGCGGAAGCGGTAAACGCGCTCCTCGATGGGACGCAGCTTCAGCAGCGCGTCGATGTCGAAGGTCTTCTTCTGCTTGACGAGGCCTTCCACTTCGACGGTCCACGGCCGCGTCTTCAGCCGCCACGCGTTCTTCGCCGGATCGTCTTTGTTCACGCCAAATTCGTAGAAGTTGTTGTAGTGGGTAATGTCGTCAAGCGGCGTCAGCGTCAGCCCTGGCGTCGAGAGCGGGCTGCTTCACCGTGTTCAGCTTCTCCGGCCGCGTCCACATCGGCCGGCGTCATCAGGCGCAGAGCGCGTTCGCCCACCGCCGCAACCCCCGTCAGCCGCGGCCGCTGCCATAAACGCGCGCCGATTCATGTACGTCTGCTTCGGCGTGATCTCCGATGACGGTATGTCGCTCTTCTTTACAATCAGCATGGCTTCTTACTTTACCCTTCTCTTTATTCGACGCACCAGCGCCACTTCCGATTCGTGCTGCAGTTTGCCTGTTGCCTGCTGGCCGTTGCCTGGCGTCCTGCTACTCTGAGTACGCCGTCACCCCACACTCTGGATCACAACCCATGCGCCGGTTCGCATCGCTGCTCGTGTCTCTCGCGTGTCTCGGCGGCTCCCTCGCGCTATCTCAATCTCTTCCGGCTCAGCAACCTGTCCCCGTCAAAGTCGTCATTGTCACCACGTTCGAGGTCGGCAACGACACCGGCGACAAGCCCGGGGAGTTCCAGTACTGGGTAGAGCGCGAGCACCTCGACCGCATGCTGCCGTTTCCCGGCGGCGTGCACCCGCTCCGCACCAATGACCGCGGCGATGTCGTCGGCATCGTCACCGGCATGACCATCGGACCCGCGGCCAGCTCCATCATGGCGCTCGGCCTCGATCCCCGGTTCGATCTTACCCACGCCTACTGGCTGCTCGCAGGCATCGCCGGCGTCGACCCCAACGTTGCCTCTGTGGGCTCCGCAGCATGGGCGAAATGGATTGTCACAGACATTCGCCAGGAGATGGACCCGCGCGAAGCTCCCTCCGACTGGCCTTATGGCATCTTCGCCATCGGAGCGCTCCGCGCCGGCGAGCCGCCCGACCCGGCGCGCAGCTGGGGCACCGAGCCACGCGCCTACGCCCTCAACGCAAAGCTCACCGACTGGGCCTTCAGCCTCACCAAAGACACGCCACTTCTCGAAACGCCTGCAGTGGTCGCCTTCCGCGCTACCTACACCGGCTTTCCCAACGCGCAACGCCCGCCCTTCGTTCTCGAAGGCGACGTGCTTGCCTCGGACTCCTACTGGCACGGCGTCATTCTCAACCACTGGGCCGAGGACTGGGTTCGCATCCACACGCACGGCCAGGGCCGCTTCGTCATGACTGCGATGGAAGACTCTGGCGTCGCCGAAGCCCTCACGCGCCTCGATGCCATGCACCGCGCCGACTTCCGCCGCTTCCTCGACCTGCGCACCGCGTCGAACTATTCCGAGCAGGCTCCCGGCCATTCCGCCGCAGAATCCATCACCGCTCCTTATATCGGCGGCATCCCTGCGCTGGAGGCGGCGTATCGCGTGGGCAGCATCGTCCTGCATACGCTTGTCGACCACTGGGAGCAATACCGCGATCATCTTCCCGGCGACTAGGACGGCAGCCTGAATCCTGGCACAAGGGGATTCACAACGCGCACCGCGCCGTATTTTTGTCCAACCGCCAGATCCTCGGAGTAAAGCACGGCTGCGCCTGCCGATGCAGCTGCCTGCAAAATCAGCGCGTCCCAGAAGGATGTCTTGTGGCGAACTTCAATCTCCAGTGCATCCAGGATCGAGTCGGCTGTATTAATCACAATCTCCCACGCCGAATAGTCGCGAATGAGTTGGCGAATCTCCGAAACCGGCAACGGATGCGCAATTCTGCGCCGCAGATTGATGCATAGCTCCTGCAGAACCTGCGTGCTCAGCACCCCACTTCCCGTATCCCAAAGCCGCTCCACGAGCGCTTGTGCCAGCTCGTGCCTCGAGCCCGCGGTCCGGTCATGCGCGTAGACCAGGATATTTGTGTCGACAAACGCCTTATCGCTCATGGAGCTCATCGCGCGACTGCGGACGCTTCCAGCCCAGCGCAAGGCCTCGCCGCAGACGACGGAGCGCCCGCTGCTTCGCCTGCTGATAACCTCGCCGCTCGCGAACCGTCTGCTCCAGACGTCCGGCGAGCATGGCGCTCATCGAAGTGCCTTCTTCCGCAGCGAGGATGCGCGCTTCGCGCAAGAGCTCCGCGTCGATTTTCAGGGTGACATTGGTCTTCATCCGGCACCTCTCCCTGTGCAGCACAATTTTACGTGCTCCTCATGCAAACAGCAAACGGCATTTTCTTCTGCGCCCCGCGACCATCCTCCCGGGACCAACCCCGGTTACTCCTCGTGCAACTTGCCCGAATCTCTCACTCGTTGAACACTGGCCAGGTACTCTTCACCCGCCTCCCGAGGATTTCGATGCCTCCAGCCACCTCCGCCATTGGCCGCTCGTTCTCTTTCTGCCTTCTCGCCGTCGCTCTTGTTTCCACGCCCGTCGTCTTCGCTCAGGCTCCTGCTGAAACGCCCGAGCCCTCTGCGCAGTATGTCGAAACCATGCATGGTATTTTCGAGCGTGGCGACTACACGCCCCAGGCGCCGCGCGAAAGCCGCTGGCTCGATGGCGGCGAGCGCTATACCGTTCTCGAAGATGCCGCCGACAAACATAAAGGCACCGACCTCGTCGCCTACGACACGGCCACCGGCCAGCGCACCGTTCTGGTCTCTGCCGAAAAGCTCATCCCCACAGGACAAAAGGATCCGCTCTCAGTCGACGACTATGAGTGGTCCACCGACCACACCCAGCTGCTCATCTTCACCAATTCAAAGAAGGTTTGGCGCCTGAATACCCGCGGCGACTACTGGGTTCTGCGACTCTCCGACTGGCGCCTGACGAAAATCGGCGACGACGCTCCAGCCTCCTCGCTCATGTTCGCGAAGTTTTCTCCGGACGGCCGTTCCGTGGCGTGGGTGCGCGACAACAACATCTACGTCGAGGACCTCGCCACCAGCCGGATCCGCCAACTCACCGGTGATGGCTCCGCCGAGATCATCAACGGCACAACCGACTGGGTCACCGAAGAAGAATTCGATCTGCGTGACGCCTTTCGCTGGAGCCCCGACTCCGCCTCCATCGCCTACTGGCAGTTCGATCAATCCGGCGTGGGCGATTACACCCTGATCAACGACACCGATGCGCCTTATCCGACTCTGTTCCATTACCGCTACCCACATCCCGGCGGCACGAATGCTGCGGTTCGCGTCGGCGTGGTCAGCGCGCAGGGTGGGGCAACCAAGTGGATCGACGTTCCCGGCGACCCGCGCAATCAGTACATCCCACGCATGGAGTGGATCGGCGATTCTAACGAGCTGGTTCTGGAAAATCTCAACCGCCTGCAAAACACGAATCGCGTGCTCATCGCCGACGCCGGCACGGGGCAGACCCGGCTTCTTTACGAAGACAAAGACCCCGCCTGGCTCGACATCATGGAGAAGTTCGAATGGATCTCCGCCGGCGGCGGAACCCAGAAAGCCGCACCAAAAACCGATCTGCTCTGGATCAGCGAGCATGATGGATGGCGTCACGCGTATCTCATCTCAAGAGCCACCGGGCAGGCGCGGCTCATCACCAATTTCGCAGCCGACCTCACCGAACCGGTTTTGCTGGACGAGAAGCACGGCTTTTTCTATTTCAGAGCTTCACCCGGCGATCCTATTCGCCGTTACCTTTACCGCTCGCGCCTCGATGGCACCGGGACGCCGGAGCGCGTGACCCCCGACGCCCTGCACGGCAGCAACTTCTACGATGCCTCACCCAATGGCGATTGGGCCATTCACGGCTTCACCAGCGCCTCGCATCCTGACAGCTACGATCTCATCCGCCTGAGCACGCACGAGGTGGTTCGCAAAATAGTCTCGAGCGACGACCTTGTCGCGAAAGAGAGCGCCATCGATCCCGAGCCCGTGGAGTTCACCGACACTCCGGTCGGCGACGGCGTCACCCTCAGCACCTTCATCGTGAAGCCGCCCAATTTCGATCCCGCTAAGAAATACCCCCTGATCGTTTATCTCTACAGCGAGCCGGCAGCCTGCACGGTGCGCGACCTATGGGGTTACACACTCTTCAAAGCCATGGCGCGCGAGGGGTACGTCATCGTCAGCTTCGATAACCAGGGTACGCCGGCCCCGCGCGGCCGCACATGGCGCAAGATCGTCTACGGCTCCATCGGCGTACTTAGCTCAAAACAGCAGTCTGCGGCTATCCGCGCCTTCGAGCAGTCGCACACCTTTATCGATCCCACCCGCGTGGGCATGTGGGGCGACAGCGGCGGCGGATCGGCCACGCTGAATGAAATGTTCCGTTATCCCGGCCAGGTTGCGGCGGCGGTTGCGCTTTCTCCTGTCGCCGACGAGTCGCTCTACGACACCATCTATCAGGAGCGCTACATGGGCCTGCCCGCCGACAATGCGAAGGGCTACCACGACGGCTCGCCCATCAACTTTGCTGAAGGCCTCACCGGCCACCTGCTCGTCGCGCACGGATCAGGCGACGACAACGTGCACTTCCAGGGCACGGAGATGCTGGTGAATCGGCTGATCGCTCTCGGCAAGCAATTCGATTTCATGGACTACCCCAACCGCACCCACGCCCTCAGCGAAGGCCCCGGCACCAGCGTCCATGTGTTCTCGCTGCTGCAGCGCTATCTCGAGGAATACGTCCCGCCGGGGCCGCGCTGATCCCCGCCTGCCCCACCATTTATACTGTTCCAAGTTCCTGCCATCAGGAAATTCGCCTCTGCGCGTGCTTCCGCAAGAGCGCTTGAAGAAAAGGCTGTTCACTACTCATGATTCGCTTCCTGCAGAAAGAAACTCCGCTCACCAAGTTCATCTTCATCGCCATCATCGGCGTCACCTGCATCACCATGGTGATCTTCCTGGTCCCCGGCATCTTCAACGACTCGACCAGCAGCGCGGACACTTACGCGACCATCCGGCACGGCGGCATCTTCGGCCGCTTCCTGCCCGCTGAGCAGACCATCCCGATTGTCGACGTGCAGCAGGCCGTCCGCCGCATGGCTCGCGGCCAGCAGATTCCCGACATGCTCATGCCCTACTACATGCAGCAGGCCGGGCAGGTCGTCATCCAGCAGCACATTCTCCTCGATGAAGCCCATCGTCTCGGCATCACTGCCACCGACGAGGATGTTCGCCGTTACCTCCACACCGGCCAGCTGGGCCAGGTGCTCTTCCCCGAAGGCCAGTACATCGGCGATGCCCGCTACGCTGAGCTCATCTCCGACCAGCTGCAGATGACGGTGGAGAAGTTCGAGGGCGAAATCAAGCAGCAGATCGTCATCGACCGCCTGCGGGACCTCATCACCGGCGGCGTTACCGTCTCCCCGGCCGAGGTCCGTGAGGCCGAGCTGAAGCAGGATACGAAGATCAAGTTCGATTACGCCGTCATCTCTGCCGACGACCTGCGCAAGACCATCAACCCCACCGACACTGAGCTCCAGGCCTTCTTCAAAACCAACGCTGCCCGTTACGCCAACGCCGAGCCGGAGACCCGCAAGATTCAGTACGTCACCGTCACGGATACAGATTTGCCGGGCGGCAAGCCACAAATCAGCGACGAGGAGATTCAGCAGTACTACAACCAGAATCAGGCCCAATATAAAGTCGATCCTCAGGTCAAGGTTCGCCACATTCTGATCTCGGTCGATCCCAACGGCGGCCCCAACGCCGACGCCGCTGCGAAGGCCAAAGCCCAGGGCATCCTCGACCAGCTGCGCAAGGACAACGGCAAAGATTTCGCCGAGTTGGCCAAGAAGTATTCCGACGACCCCGGCAGCAAGGATCAGGGTGGTGAGCTCGGCTGGATCAAACACGGCGTCACCGTGCCCGAGTTTGACCAGACCTCCTTCGCTCAGCAACCCGGACAGATCTCCGGCCTCGTCCGCACACGCTTCGGCTATCACATTATCCAGACCGAGGAGAAACAGGACGCCCACACCAAGTCGCTGGATGAAGTGAAGGCCTCCATCGTCGACGCGCTTACCAAACAAAAGGAAACCCAGGCCGAACAGGCGTTGGTTAATCAGATCGCTACCGAAGCGCAGAAAACTTCGCTCGCCCAGGCTGCTGCCGCGCATCACGTCCCCGTGGTCACGAGTGATTACGTAGCGAACAACGCCACGCTGCCCGCGATGAGTGACAGCTCGAAGCTGCTCGCCGCGGCCTTCGCCTCGAAGCCTGGAAGCGCCGTTCAGGTGGCCGCCACCGGCGACAACAGCTACGCCGTCTTCCAGGTCCTCGACGAGAAGCCGGCGCATACTCCGACCTTCGACGAATACAAATCGCATATCCTCGACGACTTCCGCGATCAGCAGGTTACATCCCTGCTCGCGCGCAAGACGAATGAACTGGCCGACCGCGCCCACGCCGAGCATGATCTGGCCAAAGCCGCGAAAGAAGTCGGCGCCACCATCAAGACCAGCGATCTCGTGGGGCGCGACCAGCAGGTGCCGGACATCGGTTCGCTCGCCCAGGCCGCTCCGTCGCTCTTCGATCTGAACGTCGGAGAAATCAGCAACGCCATCAACAACGGCGCCACGGGCGTGGTCGCAAAGATCGTCGACAAGCAACAGCCGTCTGCTGACGATCTGGCGAAGAGCTTCGACTCCACCCGCGACACGCTGCTCAATCAGCGCCGCGATCAGATGTACGAGGTCTTCATGTCCAATCTGCTCTCGACGTATGAGAAGGGTGGCCGCGTGCTGCTCAACCGCAAAGCGCAGCAGCAGCCTCTGCGCGGCTCCTAGGCAGCCTGAAGGCAGGCCGCAACCGTTCGTGGGCTGTCCCACTCACACGATTCTCGTGTACACTATATCCGTATGAAAAACGTTACCCTCAGTGCCGATGAGGATCTCATTGAAAAAGCGCGCTCCATCGCACGTACTCGACGGACGACGCTCAACGCCGCCTTCCGCGAGTGGCTGGCCCACTTTACCGCGAGTGAAGGCGATCCCCAGCGTTTCGATGCCCTGATGAAAGGCCTGCGAAACGTGGATGCCGGCCGCCACTTCACCCGAGACGAGATGAATGAGCGATAGGTTCTTCCTGGATACAAATATCTTTGTTTACTGCTTCGATCGGGGCGCAGCGCAGAAGTCGGCCCGGGCAAAACGCCTCATCCGGGAAGCCATCCACACCCAAAAGGGCGTCGTTAGCTATCAGGTGATTCAAGAATTTTTCAACGTTGCATTGAAGCGCTTCGCCGTTCCCATGCGGGAATCCGAAGCCGAGCAATACCTGGGAACAGTGTTTCGCCCAATACTGGCTGTCCATTCCTCAGCGGCGCTCTTTTCCGAGGCTCTGCGCATCCACAGCCAAAGCAAATTGTCCTGGTTCGATTCGCTCATTATTGGGGCCGCAGTGCAGGCGGGCTGCGACATCCTGTTCACAGAGGATCTGCAACATGGCCGCCGTTTTGGCGGCCTCCGTATCGAAAACCCTTTCCTCTGAGCTCTCTTTCCCCGGGCAACAGCTCCCCCATCCCGCGAATCTGTCCAAAAGTACAGAGCGTTTTCGGTGCACACTATTCCTGACAGGTTCCTGCATGCCCTTTGAACGCTCTTCGGGTCTCCTGCTCCACATCGCTTCTCTTCCTTCGTTCGGTGGAATCGGCGACCTTGGGCCGGCCGGCTACGCCTTCGCCGATTTCCTCGCCGCCGCCAAACAGCGCCTGTGGCAGGTTCTTCCCCTCGGCCCCACCGGGTACGGCAACTCGCCCTACGCCGCGCTTTCTGCCTTCGCCGGCAATCCTCTGCTCATCTCGCTTGAAAATCTCGCCGACCGAGGCTGGATCGAGCACGACCGCCTCCACTCGCTCCCCGGCTCGTCCGGCACGATCGACCATGAATCCGTTGTCGCGACCAAAGTCCCGCTCCTCGAAGAGGCGGCCCGCAACTTTCTCCACCGTCACGACGCCCCGGAGTGGTCCCGCTTTGAAGAGTATTGCCGCACCAACGCCACGTGGCTCAATGACTGGGCGCTCTACACCGTCCTCCGCCGCAAATTCGACTACGCGTCGTGGAATGACTGGCCCACGGACATTAAGCACCGCGAGCCTGCCGCGCTCGACCGCCTGCGCCTCGAGCATGGTGAAGATCTTGCCATCGCGCAGGCCCTCCAGTTCGCTTTCGATGAGCAATGGCAGGCGCTGCGCGAATATTGCACTGCCCGCGGCATCCGCGTCATCGGCGACATCGCCATCTTTGTCAATTACGACTCGGCCGATGTCTGGACCCACCCCGAACTCTTCGAGCTTGACAAGAACCTCGCCCCCATCCGCGTCGCCGGCGTGCCGCCCGACTACTTTTCAGCAACCGGCCAGCGCTGGGGCAATCCTCTTTACAAGTGGGACGTGCTCGAGCAGACCAACTTCGCGTGGTGGGTCGATCGCATCCGCCGCGCCCGGTTCCTTTATGACGTGATCCGCCTCGATCACTTCCGCGGCTTCGAGGCCTACTGGGCCATCCCCGCCGAGGACGAAACCGCGGTCAACGGCAAGTGGGTCAAGGCTCCGGGCGCCGCGCTCTTCAGGAGCCTGCGCGACCAGCTCGGCGAGCTGCCCTTCATCGCCGAAGACCTCGGCCTCATCACCAAAGAAGTGGATGCTTTACGCGACGAATTTGGCTTTCCCGGCATGAAGGTGCTGCAGTTCGGATTTTCCAGCCGGGGTGCGCACATCCATCTGCCTCATCGATTTGTCACCAACACGGTTGCGTATACCGGAACCCACGATAACGACACCACGCGCGGGTGGTGGGAGCATGGCACCAGCGAAACCGAACGCGCCGCCGCCGCGGATTATCTCGGACTCACTCCACAGGCCGCCGGGGGTAGCGTCGTCTGGCCACTCATCCGCGCCACCGCGACTTCGGTCGCCGACCTGGTTTTGTTTCCCGTGCAGGACATCCTCGCGCTGGGCAGCGAAGCCCGCATGAACGTGCCCTCGCGCGCCGCTGGCAACTGGAGCTGGCGCTGCCCGGAAAATGCCGTCACCCCGGAACTAGCGCTGAAGCTCGCTGCTCTCACCGAAGTCACCGATCGCGACAAGCACGACCCGCCTGCTTGAATTCGCTTTTCACCACAGAGGACACGGAGGACGCAGAGTCGCGAACGACGCAAGCTATACTTCCACCGAACAATTGCCTGCTTCTGGACGTGGCCGCACCAATGATCCTCAAATCTCTGTGCCCTCTGTGGTGGATCACTCCCTGGCAAACAGCGCCACCGGAAACTCCGCGAACACCGACGCCAGCGGCAGCCGCCCCTCCGCGCTCACTCGCACCCACTCGCCGGTAAATACATTTTCCAGCGCCACTCCCGCCAACTCCGGAACTATCAGCTCCCCGCGGCCCCATGCGCCGTTCAGCGACAGACGGGCTTTGCCATCCATCAGCGACCAGGCGTAGCGCGGAACCACCGCCAGCACTCTGCCGCCCCGTGTAAACCCGATCACGTGCTCGGCAAAGCCATTCGTAGCAGTCACCGGCACATAATCTCCGCGCCGAAACAAGTCCGCCATGCGGTTCCGCAATCCCAGCGCCCGATGCACCGTCCACAGCTTCACCCGCCCATCGCCCAGCCGTTCCAGCACGTCGCGGCACACCCCCAGCTCGCCCTGGCTCGTCACCTGTTCCCGCAAACCCTCGAGCGCCCGCTGCCGCCATTCGTAATCCACCGGCCGCCGGTTGTCAGGATCCACCAGGCTCAGGTCCCACATCTCCGTTCCCTGATAAAAATCCGGCACGCCCGGCGACGCAATCTTCAGCACCACCTGGGCCAGGGAGTTGACCGCGCCAAACAGCCGCAGCGCCGGCATCAGTTCCTCCAGCGTTTCCACAAACCTGGGCTCGCGGCCGCGCGCGTCCGGCAGCAGGATGTTGCGCAGGAACCCGTGGACTGCGTCGACATACGCCGGGTTCGGATTCGTCCAGCTCAGGTTGACCTTCGCCTCGCTCAGCGCCTTGGTCATGTACTGCTGCATGCGCTCCAGAAGCTCCTCGCGGTCTTCCCGGTTCCTCATCCGCCACGGCCACACTCCAGCCAGCGTCTGGTAGATGAAGTACTCCTCGTTTGGGCTCGGCGCCACCCGGCCATCGGCCAGCGTGCGCTTGTGCCGCGTGTTCAGCCGCATCCATCGCCGCACATACGACGGCCAAACATACGTCATCTCCGAAAGCACATTCAGCCGGTTGCGCACATCCTCGCTGCGCTTGGTGTCGTGCGTCGAGGTCGCCAGCATCGCGTCTCCCGCTGTTTTCAGCCGGCCGCGATTCGCCTCATGAAACTCATCCAGCGTGATCCCAAACGCTTCGAGCGAACTCCCCACGTCATTTGACGAGATAAACCGGTTGTAAACGTAGAACGCGGTGTCCTCGACGCCCTTGGCCATCACCGGGCCGGTCAGCTGCTGGAATTTCAGCGCGAAATACAGTTCGCCCTGGTCGATCTCTTCGCCGCTCCGACCATGCAGCAACAGCGTATTCTCCAGAAAATCGAACACGGATTCGTCGGTCTCACGGTTCCTCTGCTTGGCTCTCCCAATCGCCTGCCGGATAAAGGCGCGATCCCCCTCGGTGTATTGTCCGCGATCGTCGATGTATGTGCGGTACACCGGAAAACACGCAATCGTCTCGCGAATTGCGGCCTCCAGCAGATCGTCGGTGAAGTCTCGCGCCTTGCGGTTCGCCGACGCCAGCCGGCTCAGCAGATTGGTGAGCACGTAGGTCTCGCTCGAAAGCGCATTGCGCATCACGTTTAGTTTGGATTCGTAGATCAGCGTCTCCGGGTCGATCGCCTCGCCGGTCAGTTTCGCGTAAAACTCTGTGAAGCGCTGCTTATTGTCGCCGCAGATAAAAACCTGGTTCCCCTGGTACACGAAGTCGTAGCCCGAAGTACCGCGCACCGGCCACTCGCGGGGCAGGGACTCCCTCGGCTCCAGAATCTTCTCCACCACCACGTACAACGGCCCCTGGGAGGCGGCCCAGTCGCATCCCCGCATCGCGTCGCGGACCTCGATTTCAATCCCGTTCGCGGCCGTCGGCTCCTGCGCCGTCTCGCCACAGCAATGCGCTGCCACATAAAGTAACTGCAGCCGTATCAAATACTGCCGCGGGTTAAACATCCCATCCGCGTGGTCGATCCTTAGCCCGGTCACCTCTCCGCGCGCCAACATTCTGCGAATCAGCCCGTGGGTCGCCGCGAATACTTCCGCGTTCTCCATCCGCAAGCCCACCAGGTCGTTGATGTCGAAGAAGCGCCGGTAATTGATCTCCTCGCTCGAGACGCGCCAGAACGCCAACCGGTAGGGCTGCAGCTCCAGCAGCTCGTGCAGCCGATCGAAACTCCTGCGGCTGACCCTCCACGCCGTTGATGCGCTCCAGCGCCCGCTGCAAAGCCGGCTGCATCTCCTGGCTATCGAGCGCCGCCGTCAACCGCGGCCGCAGCTCCGCCAGCTGTTGCCTTCTCTGCGCCACCAGCGCCGGGTCCGTTGTCTCGTGCGGAGGAATGTGCGCAGTATCCCGCAGCACATCCCGGAAGGACTGCGGCACGCCCAGCTCATCCAGCTCCGCGTCCGGAAAAATCACCGAGAGGGTGCGTGGCGCGATCGGCGTCAGATGGTCGAAATATTTCACCATGAGGCGCCCGTCCACCAGCACCACCTGAATCCGTTTTGCTTCCAGCTCATCGCCGTACTGCGATCCCAGGATCGGCAGCAGCAGCTTATCTTTCATGTCCGGATTCAGCGGCGACCAGTCGATGTCGAAATAGCTCGCGTATTCCGAGGAGCGCCCGTTTTCGAGCACGTCCTGCCACCACTGCGAATCGTTGCCCACCCCCATGTGGTTGGGCACAATGTCGAGCAGCAGCCCCATGCCCAGCTCCCGCAGACGCGCCGCAAAGCGCGCGAATCCCTCCTCGCCGCCCAACTCGGGATTCAGCCGGTCGTGCCGGGTCACGTCGTAGCCGTGCATGCTCCCCGGCCGCGCCTCGAACACCGGTGACGCATAACAGTCGCCGATACCCAGCTGCTTCAGATAGGGCAGCACCGCCTCGGCATCGGCGAACGTGAACCCCGCATGCAGTTGCAGTCGATACGTCGACAGCGGCGCGCGCGCTTCTATGCGCGGCGTTCGCTCAATGCACTCTTTCATCTCAGGAAGGGTCAGCCGCGCCTGGCTTTGCGGCACGGGCGCCTGGATGCGGGAAAAACCCGGAGGAGTTTCTGTCGTGGTCAAGGCTGCCTCCGTCCAAAGCAATCCCTCTCGCACTCAGGCGAGGTTTTTTTGCCAGACAACCAGGCAGCTCAACATGTGTACCAGACAGTTTATTAACTAAAAGAATACTCAGCGATCTTACACGAAGTGGTCGCCATCCGCGGCCTGCACCGTTTCGCCTTCGGGCTCCCGTTCCTTGCTGCGCAGCACGTCAAACCCAGCTCGCAAACCATTCAGCAATGCCCCCACCTGGCGCATGGGAGTGGCGACCGCCCTCTGCACCATCGCGGTCGCATACGCCACGCTGTTCAGAGCAGCGGTCACAATCTCATCCAGGCGATCGGTTTGCATCGCAGTTTTATGGAGCACATCGTCGAGCGCCGCCGCCAGCTTGGCCGTCTCGTTGCGGGCCGTTACGCTTACCTCTCGCGCCGTCTGGCTTACTTCGAGCGCGTTCTGCGCCGCCACCTTCAGCTTGGGAGAAACCTCCTCCAGCAGGCTGCGCGTCGACGCCAGCACCGGAAGCACGTGCTCTTCCGCCTTCTCAGAGAACGCGTTCACCTTCTTCAGCGCGCCCTTCAGCGCGAGCAGCATGCCTAACAGCACCAGAGCCTGCATCAGCACCCCCGCTGCCGTCACAGCAGTGAAGGTGATGTAAACCCAAACCGGTATGTCGTGATGCATGGCGCCGCCCCCTGGACGCAGCCCTTCGACGCTCCACTCGCGAAGCAGCAAGGTTTGCCCTGCTCCTCGGCCGAAGCGTTTACTCCACAACTATCAGGCGGATTCGCCCGAATTGTTCGACGCGGTGCTCTGGTACGCCTGCCGGCCTGCTTCGACCGCCGAAGACACGCGGCCCGACTGATCGTTGACGAACTGCTTGCCCTGGCTCACGAACTCGTCCCACTGCGCACGGCCCCGTTCCACGTACTCTTTACCGCGGCCCACGTATTCGTTCACCGAGGTCTTGCCACGATCCACCAGATCGCCCACCGTATCCGCCGCGTCGCGACTCTTCTGCTTCAGATATTCTGTGCCTTCGCGCGCGCTGGTGATCAGGTCCTCGCGCGTTTCGCGCCCCGCTTTGGGCGCGTACAGCACCCCAATCAGGGCGCCTAATCCCAATCCCGCTAAAAACCAGCTGAACCCGCTGGATTGCTTCTCTTCCGACATGGCTTTATCTCCTTAGGAATAAACCGGATTCGCCGCTTGTATGGTACCGGGAAGCCCGGGGCGGCGCAATATAAGGACAGATTCCTCGCTTCGATGTGACAGCATCGTGCTCAATCCGCGCAGACCGGCACTCGAAGCGACACACCTGTGATCTCAGATGCCTGCCGTAGCCCGCACGCTGCCAGGTAAGCCGCGAGTCTGCAGCGGCCAGCTACTGGCTACTGGAGGCTGGAGGCTGGCCGCTCGTTACAGGCTGGTTTTCCAGGTCCACCAGTTCCACCCCATCCATCTCTCGCCCCAGAAACCTTCCGCCCAGTGCCCGGAACTTCTTCACCGAATCCGTTGCGAAGAATTGCGCCGTCCCGCTCCTGCTTTTCTCGTCGAGTTGCAAGGTTCCCGCCACGCGCTCCGCCGTCGCCTCCGCTGAGTCGATCACCCTCACCGTTCGCGGCACCATCTTCTCAATCTGCGCGCGCAGCAGCGGATAATGTGTGCACCCCAGCACCAGCGTGTCCGGATCAAGCCCCGCCTTCTGCGCCTGGTCCTGAATCTCCGTCATGTAGATTCGCAGCACCTGGGCCGTTACCGGATGCTCGATCCATCCCTCTTCCACCAGCGGCACCAGCAGCGGACACGCCTTCTCGATCGCCCGCAATCCCTGCTCCGCACACGCCGCCGCATAGGCATGGCTCTCCACCGTCGCTGCCGTAGCCACCACCATCACATCGCGCGTCTTTGAAACGCTCGCCGCGCACCCCACGCCGGTTTCGATCACCCCCAGCACCGGCACGGCCACCGCCGCACGGATCGGATCGAGCGCCAGCGCGCTGGCCGTGTTGCATGCGATTACCAGGAACTCCGCGCCCTGCTCGACAAGAAATTTGGCGCTCGAAACCGCGTAGCGCGCCACCGTCTCCCGCGACTTGGCTCCATACGGCAGCCGCGCCGTGTCGCCCAGATACACATAATCAGCTGCCGGAGCTTTCTCCAGCAGCGCCCGCAACACCGTCAGCCCGCCGAACCCCGAATCGAAGACCCCAATCTTCATTGCCCGGCTCCCTGCACGGTGTTCTCGCCCGCCATATAGGTCCGGGTCAGGTCCGCATGCCCGGCCAGCGTCTCCTTCGGCTGCCCATCCACCAGGAAGTGCACCTCAGTCACCGCCGGCAGATTCGCATGCAGCGTCGCCATCATCGACTCCAGGGTCAGCGTCTCCGGCTCGATGCCTGAAGGCTGCGCCGCACACAGCGCACTGCTCATATCGATCACCGCCAGCTCTCCGCCTTCCCCTGTCGCGTTCTTTCCCTGCGGCGCCGCCATAAAATACACATCGTTGATCCCCGTCGTCACGCTCATCGGGTGCGTCGAGCCCGGAGCCCGATACGCCTCCATCAGGCTCTCCAGAATCACCCGCGCTTCGGCATTCCGATCGCCGGGGAGCGAAATCTGCTTCTCCACCGCAGTCAGCGAATCGTCCAGATCATTCGGCACATAGAGCGTCACCGTCCGCGGCGCGCTCACCGCCGTCTCCGCCATCTCCGCCGGAGCGATGGTGCCCTGCGCCTGCAGACGGTCCTGCGCGTGATTCCGCAGCCGGATCAGAAACGCCGCCATCAGCACGCAGGCCACCAGCATCGCGAAGAACAGGTACTTCTGCACCTGCGAGATCATTGCTGTCTCCAGTCGCTCCGCCACTGCTCCAGCGCCGCCGTCAGCGCGTCCACTACCGATTTTTGATAGCTGGCGTCCGTCACCGCTCGCGATGTCGTCACGTGTCCCGCCACCAGCGGAGCAATCTCCACCGCTACCTCCGGGCACATCATGCTGTCCATCGGCGCTACCGAGGCTCGCGCCAGGCTCACCGGAATCTCCGCGTGGGCCAGCGCCGAGTCGATCTCCGACTCCAGCTTCAGGCTCTGCGTCACGTACGCCGACTGCGCCGACTGCCAGGGCATGAACCGCACATTTCCCGTCGGGCTGAGCGATGAGGTGAACAGATGCACCCCGCTGCCCGTTGCCGTCGCGTGAATCGTAAGGCACGCCCCGCCCTGCGCCTCATTCGCAGTCTCCGCCCGGTTCACCGTCGGCAAAGTCACATCGCCCTGGCGGGTCATCACCACATCGATGCCGTGCGCGTGCAGCGTCGACCGCAGCCGCGCAGAAAAGCTCAGCGTGATGTCCTTCTCCAGCGCCCCGCCGTCCAGCCGAGCTCCCGTCTCGCTGCCACCGTGCGCCGCGTCCACCACCACCACAAATCGCGGCGGCTGCGCCGGCTGCGGAGGCGGACTCGCAATCGCCGGTGGAACCGTGGGAGCCTGCGGCAACTGAGGCGGCGGCGGCGCTGCCTGTGGCGATTGCGATGCCGGGGGACTCTGCTGCCAACCCACCGCCGCGGCGGCCAGCGCCAGAGCCATCCCTGCTTCAATCCAACGCATAGATCGCCAAACCGCTCAGCAGCTTCGGATAAAAGTCGGTCGACTTCTGCGGCATCACCTCTCCGGCAAACGCCACCTCCCGCAGCTGCTCCATCGTCACCGGATTCATCAGGAAAGCGACATTGGCCTCGCCCCGCGCTACCTGATCCGCCGCCTCACCCGCATCGCGGAGGTAGCGCAAATGCGTCTGCTCCCGTATCGCTTCCTCGGAAATCCCCAGCAGCTTTTCCAGCACCAGCGAGTGCAGCTGCACGATATCCAGCTGCCGCTGCCGCGCCGGAATCGCCTTCAGCGCCTCGGCTACGGCGTCCGCTTTCGCCGTCAGCAGGAACCATCCCTTCGCCGTGACGGCCACAAATGCGGTTTTTCCCTCGATCGCGCTCAGTTTTCTCATCGCCGCAATCGGATCCCGCTCCGCCACATCTTCAATCGCAAAATACGTCCGCGCCGCCTCCAGCAACCGCGCCGCCTCAAACCCCGCAAGCCCGAATACCACCCGATGCGTCGGCAGAATCACCAGCCCTTCGGAATCCATATTGACGAAGGTCATCATGGTCGCCGCTTCCGGAAACGCCGGCTGCGGCAATCCCGCGCTCATCCTCTCAGAGGCCTCCGCAGCCTTCCCCGCGCCGCGTTCCTTCATATAGTTCAGCGCCGTCTCGTAGCGATGATGCCCGTCGGCGATGATCAGTTTCTTGTCCTCAAGGCCCGTCGTCAGCAGGTTGATCCGCGCCGGATCGGTCACCTTCCACACCCGGTGCAGTACGCCGTACTCGTCCGTCACTTCAATGTCCGGCAGCGTCCCGCCCGCAGCGCCGTCGCCGAAGAGCACCTCCTCGGCGCTACGTGCCGGGTCGGAATACAGCATGAAGATCTGCCCGAAATGAGCCCGGGTCGCCCGCAGCAGATTCAGCCGGTCGCTCTTCGGCTTCGACAGCGTCTGCTCGTGCCGGAAGACTACTTCCCGGCTGTAGTCGTACAACTCGCCCAACGCGATAAACCCACGCCGCTCCCGCACCACGCCGTCCTGCCCCGGAACCGTGAAGCGCTGCGAGTAGGCGAAGACGCACGGTTGCCCTTCCTGTGCCAGAACCCCCTCCTTGCGCCATTCGGCAAAATCCCGCGCTGCATTCGCATAAAGATCGCCCTCTTTATCGAACAGCTCCGGCATGCGCAGAATGATCCGCACCAGGTTGTACGGGCTCCTCTGGTAGTACGCCTGCTGCATCGCCGGCGTGATCTTGTCATAGGGTTGGGTGACGACATCCTCGGCCGAAACCTGGGCAAGGTTATAGCGCAACGCGCGAAAGGGATAAATGCGAGCCATAATTGCTTTCTATCCATCCGATTCTATCGTCATCCTGAGGCTGCCATTTCGGAGCGGAGGATCGACACATTCGGGCCAGGTCATCCTGACGGTCACAATGCTCTTGACACAATGCTCTGCCTTCTTCTATAGCTGGCTATGGGAGGACAGATGCGTTCCCACACCAACGATCGCCTCAAAGGCACCCTCGATCTGCTGGTCCTCAAGACCCTGGCGTCTCAGGGCAGGATGCACGGATACGCGATCACTCTCCGGATCGAACAAATTTCCGAAAATGTTCTGCGTCTCGAAGAGGGCTCTCTCTACCCCGCCCTTCACCGCATGACCCAGGCGGGCTGGCTCCGCTCCGAGTGGGGCGCCTCAGAAAGCAATCGCCGCGCTCGCTACTACTCCATCACCGCTGCCGGGCGGAAACAGTTAGCAGAGGAAACAGCGGAGTGGTCGCAGTTGACCTCCGCTGTGGCACGCGTTCTCAGTCTGGCTTAGCAAGGAGCTTGTGATGACCTGGTTCAACCGATTCTCGAATCTGTTCCGCCGCCAGACTGTGGACGATGAAGTGGCCGAAGAATTGCGGTTTCATCTGGACGCGCGTATTCGCGACAACCTGAATGCCGGCATGACCGCGGAAGCTGCCGAGCAGGACGCGAGAAAGCGATTCGGCAACAGCACCCTGGCGAAGGAACGGGCCCACGAAATGAATATCGTCGTCCCCCTCGAAACCATCGGACGCGATCTGCGTTTCGCTCTCCGCACGCTGCGCAAGTCGCCGGGATTTACGGCGGTGGCTCTGCTGACTCTGGCTCTGGGGGTGGGCGCGAACACGACGGTGTTTTCCATCATTAACGGGCTCCTGTTACGTCCGCTGGCCGTGCCCCACAGCGATCGGCTGGCGGTGCTCGCCATCAGCCGCGACGGGCCGACAGCCGTCTATAGCTTTCCGGAGCCGCTGCTTCGCGGACTGGAGACAAGGCACGAGGCCTTCGCGACCGTTTTTGGGTTCTGCGCTTCGAGGTTGCAGGTGCGGGGACCCCAGGGGAACGAGAATTTCGATGGAGACTACGTCAGCGGCGGATTTTTTCCGGCTCTGGAGACCGCTCCGCTGCTGGGAAGGACGCTGACCCCGGCCGACGACCGCAAGGGCGGCGATCCGGCGGGATTTGCCGTGGTCATCGGCGAGCACTTCTGGGAAAGCTGGTTCAACCGCGCGCCGGATGTGGTGGGACGAAAGCTGACCATCAATAATGCAGTCTTCACCGTGGTGGGCGTGATGCCGAAGCGGTTTATAGGGGCGGACCCTCTGGCGCGCCCGGCTTTGTATCTTCCGCTGGCCACAGAACAAATCCTGAACGGCGCGCGCAACATGACCGACGCCGGGGTTGACGGCTGGTGGATCAGGGTGATGGGAAGGCTCGAGCCCGGAGTGACGCTCGAGCAGGCCGACGCGGCGGTGGCTGCGGCTACCAGCTCTGTGCTGCATGAGAACGCGCGCGACGAAGGCTGGGTGAGTCGGCAGCAGAGAAGGCATTTCCATTTCAGGGCCGAATCGGGATCGACCGGATTCACGTATGTGCGGCTGAATTTTCGCAAACCGCTGACCGCGGTCTTCGCGATGTGCGGCGGCGTTTTGCTGCTCGCGTGCCTTAACCTCACCAGCCTGCTGATGGCTCGGGGCGCGGCCCGCGAACGAGAGCTGGCCACGCGCCTGGCCATGGGAGCGACGCGGCGGCGGCTGACTCAGCAATTACTCACAGAGAGCCTGCTGATCGGCGTCATCGGTACAACGATTGGGCTGGCAGTGGCGCCCCTGGTCAGTCAGGCGCTGAGCACGATGCTGCTGAGCGGCGCACGCGGGGGCCACCTCGACACGTCTCTCGATATCCGGGTCTTCGCGTTTGCGGCGCTGGTGGCGATCCTCGCAACTCTGGTCATTGGCCTCGTTCCCGCGCTGCGAGCGACCTCGAGTGAGTTGAATGAACAGATCAAGAGCGGCCAGCACACCATCCAGGCGCACGAGCGCAGCCGGTGGCTGCCCCGCGTGCTCATGTCGGTGGAAGTAGCGCTGGCGCTGGTGCTGGTGGTGGGCGCGGGACTGCTGGCCTCGAGCCTGGTGCGGCTCTACCGATCCGGCGAGGGATTCGATCCGCGCGGCGTCCAGAACGTCGCCTTCAGCATGGACAACAGCGGCATGGACCACGATGCGCTGATGAATTTCTATCGCGATATGAAGGATCGGCTGAGATCTGTGCCGGGCGTGCGCCAGGTGAGCTTCGCTCAGATCGTGCCCTTTACCGGTTTCACGTGGGACGAGGATTTCGCGGTGGCCACAGGTCCCGCCCACGACGTCGACCTGAACGCCGTGGCCCCGGACTATTTTCGCGCCATGCGCATTCCCATGCTCGAGGGACGCGACTTCCGCTGGAACGATACAAAGGATGCCGGGCTGAAAATTATTCTGAACGAGACGGCGGCGAAGCTGCTCTTCCCCCATGAGGATCCGCTGGGGCGGATCGTGAAAAAGAGCGAAGGTCCTATCCCGCCTCACATTCCGTACGAGGTCATCGGCGTAGTCGCTGATGCGAAGTACGGGAACCTGCGGAGGCCGGCGCCGGCCATCGGCTATACCGCGATGATGCAGGATGACGAGCACACGCCTTCGTACTATGCCGTGGTTCGGACCGATGGCGATGCCGGTTCGGTGGCCAGCGCGGCGCGCACCCTGGCCCGGCAAATGGCGCCAGGGATTCCTGCGCCCACCATGACCTCGATGATGACGACCGTGGATGACTCTCTGAGCGCGGAGCGGATGATGGCCCTGCTCTCGGTATTTTTCGCCGCATGCGCGCTGCTGGTGACGGCGATTGGACTCTATGGAACGCTGGCGTACGCGACCGCGCGGAGGACCAGCGAGATCGGTATCCGCATGGCGCTGGGCGCGCGCCGCGCCCAGGTCGTAGCCCTGGTCTGCGGCCAGAACGCTCGCGTGGCGATTGCCGGGACCATGGCCGGGCTGCTCGCGGCCGTGTTGGCTTCAAAGGCGCTGGCCAGTTTCCTTTACGGAACTACGCCGCGGGATCCCTGGGTGCTGATGGGCTCGGTTCTGGCGCTCGCCTTCATTGCCAGTGCAGCATCCATTTTGCCGGCCGTGCGCGCGGCTCGCATCGATCCCATGCGGGCACTCAGAAACGAATAGACGAGGGAGACGCGTCGCCAGAAGCCGGAATGCGAACCACCGTCGCTTCCGCCTTCTGGCTTCCGGCTGCAGGCTGCTTCTCAGGCTACCGGCTGCATTTTCCACGCATCGAAGACCTTATCTCTCTTCAGGACCGTCGACATTGTCATTCGATTGTCCAACCCGCGATTGGCTATTGCGCAACGCCTCCCAGTCGTGCCAGTATCGTCACACGAGAGGTACGGCCATGGCGTCCATCTTCGGGCGCGAACGCAGTGCCAATGCTGGTTCGGGACCCCACCAGGCTTCCATCAATACCTGGCGCTTTCCGCTGCTGTCACTCCTGCTCGCTCCCCTCCTCCTCATCAGTTTTACTGCGGCTTTCGCTCAGGAAAATCCTGACGACCCCCTCAACGCGGTCCATGTTAATCAACCTGCTCCGGTTGCTGCCAAAGCCGATCCGTCCATCCCTCTTACTCCCGGCGCTACTCTGCGCACCGGCATTCAGTTTCGCGTCGATACCAATATCGTTCTCATTCCGCTTACGGTCACCGACCCCATGGATCGCCTTGTCACGGGACTAGAGAAGGACAACTTCCAGGTCCTCGAGGACAGCCACCAGCAGCCCATCCGCACCTTCTCCTGCGACGACGCTCCGGTCTCCATCGGCGTCATCCTCGACCTCAGCGGCAGCATGAGCAACAAAGTCGTTCGCGCGCGCGGAGCCGTCCTGCAGTTCATGAAGACCTCCAACCCCCAGGATGAGTTCTTCGTAATCGGCTTCAACGACCGCCCCGAGCTCATCACCGACTTCACCTCCTCGACCGACGACGTGGAAGCGCGCCTGGCCACCGTCCAGCCCGGCCATCGCACCGCCCTGCTTGACGCCATTTACTTCGGCCTCGAAAAAATGAAGCAGGCCAAGTACCAGCGCAAAGCGCTCCTCATCGTCTCCGACGGCGGCGATAACAACAGCCGCTATACCGAGAACGAAGTCCGCTCCGCGGTCAAGGAAGCCGACACCCAGATTTACTCCATCGGCATCTTCGATCCCGAGGCCGCCACCATTGAAGAACGCAACGGCCCCATGCTCCTCAACGACATCAGCAGCGATACCGGCGGACGCCTTTTCCGCGTCGACGACCTCTCCGAAATGGGCGACATCGCCACCCGCATCAGCGCCGAGCTGCGCAACGAATACGTCCTCGGCTACAAGACAGACAACGCCCGCATGGATGGCAAATGGCGCAAGGTGAAGGTCAAGCTGGCCCCCCCGCGGGCCTGCCCCAGCTCACCGTTCACGCGCGCGCCGGCTACTACGCGCCCCTGCAATAAAATTCGCCTGGGAGCGTAGTTTTCGTCCTCTTTCCCCTCTCGCCGGTTGTGCCCCGGAGAGCGAAAAAAGGCGTAAAGTGAAAGCCAGGGTTGCAGCCGCCGCCGGGTTTGCCGCAACTTACTGTACATGCACGCGCCGGATACTATGTCCCCTCGCAGTAACCACCTTCTCCCCACGGTTTTTTGGCTAGCCGCAGCCCTTTTCCTCTTGGAGGCCCCTTCCGCTCGTGCCCAGGCAGCCGCTCCGGCCGCCCCTGCCCAAACCACTCCGGCCCCTGCCGCCCAGTCCGTCCCCGCCGCCGTTCCTTCGCCTACCCTTCCGGAAACTCAGCCACCGCTGGACGTCGACCACGACCCCGTCATCTCCCCCGACGCCGCTGACAACGCCGCCGTCAGCCCTGGCCATCCCGGCGCCACCAATGAGGAGGCGAAGCGCGGCACCGGGGGCGTTTACACCCTTACCCGCGACGTCGACGAAGTTCTCCTGCCCTGCACCGTCGTCGACCAGGACGGCCATCTGGTCATGGACCTCCAGCAGGCCGACTTCCACGTCTTCGAGGACAATACCCCGCAGACCATCGTCGCTTTCGCGCACTCCGATGTGCCCGTCTCCCTCGGCATCCTCGTCGATAATTCCGGCTCCATGCGCGACAAGCGCGCGGCCGTCAACACCGCCGCCCTCGACCTGGTCCGCGCCTCCAATCCCGAGGACGAAGCCTTCATCGTGAATTTTTCCGACGAAGCCTTCCTCGACCAGGACTTCACCTCCGACATCAACAAGCTCCGCCAGGGCCTCTCCCACATCGAGTCGCGCGGCGGCACCGCGCTCTACGACGCTGTGGTCGCTTCCGCCGACCAGCTCTCCCACGGAGCGCAGCGCTCCAAGCAGGTTCTGCTCATCATCACCGACGGCGAAGACAACGCGTCGACTCTGAATCTGGAGCAGACGATCCGCCGCGTTCAGGACCTCGGCGGTCCCGTCATCTACTCCATCGGCCTGCTCTTCGGTGACGAGGATCGCGGCCAGGAGGCGCATCGCGCCCGCCGCGCGCTCCAGCTGCTCTCCGATGAGACCGGCGGCCTGGCCTTCTTCCCGCACTCGCTGGCCGACGTCGACACCATCGCCGCTGAAGTGGCCAAAGACATCCGCAATCAGTACACCATCGGCTATCACTCCTCGAAGCCTGCCAGCCTCGGCGGCTACCGCACCGTGCGCGTCGACGCCCGCGCCGCCCACCACGGCAAACTCTACGTCCGCACCCGTACCGGCTACTATCCCAGCCTGCAGACCCGCAACCCGCGCAAAACCTCGGTCGCCGAATCCACCTCCAAACCCCAGTAGCGGCGTTATTCTGCCGAGGGATTCGCGAGCGATACGCCCACTGATACACTGTCGTGTCCTATGCCCCCAACCAGCACGCCCGCCGCCCTGCGCACGGCTTCCGACATCACCGCCCTCATCGGTCATACCCCGGTCCTTGAGCTGCGCCGCGTGCCGCCTGCCAACTCCGCCGCCCTCTTCGCCAAGCTCGAGTTCCTCAACCCCGGCGGCTCCGTCAAAGACCGCGCTGCCCTCGGCATGATCCTCGACGCCGAACGCCGCGGCATCCTCCACAAAAATTCCATCATCACCGAAGCAACCGCCGGCAACACCGGCGTCGGGCTGGCCCTCGTCGGCGTCAACCGCGGCTACCGCGTGGTTCTCTATGTGCCCGAAGGCTTCGCCGAAGAAAAATGCGCCCTCATGCGCGGATTCGGCGCCGAAGTCCACCGCACCCCCGAGGCCGATGGCATGGCAGGCGCCATCCGCCAGGCCCTCGCCCTCGCCAAGTCCAACCCCAATGTCTGGGCCGCGCTCCAGTTCGATAATCCTGCTAACCCGCAGTTCCACCACGACACCACAGCCCAGGAGCTATGGGAGCAGATGGACGCCCGCATCGACGCCTACGTTGGCGGCGTCGGCACCGGTGGCACCTTCTCCGGTATCGCCCGCTTCCTCAAAGAGCAGAACCCCCGCATCCACTGCGTCGCCGTCGAGACCGAAGGCTCCATCCTGCAGGGAGGCGAGCCCGGACCTCACAAAGTGGAGGGCATCGGCGTCCACTTCATCCCTAATACCTTTAACCGCGCGGTCGCCGATGAAATTGTCGCAGTCACGGATACAGAAGCCTTCGCCATGGTCCGCCGCCTGGCCGCCGAAGAAGGCCTCCTCGCCGGCTCCAGCTCCGGAGCCATGGTCCATGCCGCCTGCGCCATCGCCCAGCGCCTCGGCCCCGGCAAACGCGTCGCCACCTTAATCCCCGACTCCGCCGAGCGCTACCTTTCCAAAAACATCTTCGAAGAAGGTATCGGACGGCTCGACGAGGTCGCCAAAAAGTGACGGAACCCGAGTCGAGTCTCCCTTCGCGCGAGATGATCAAACCGCCGGAGAGTGATGGATCCATGATGCCGATATGCACGACAAAGCCGCGTAACAACCCCGACGTGGACATTCCCCAACCTGTCTCGACAGGGACGGTTCCCTCCCTCGTCGGGCTCGTCTCCCAAATCACCTCTGAGAACCGCCACGACGAAGTCTCGGCCGGACCGGAACGCGGACAAGAATCGGTCGAATGGCGGTACCAGAAATGAATCCAGCCGCCAGACTTGCTGGCTACCGCTACCGGCTGCCGGCTGTACGCTGTACCCTGTCCCCATGCCCTGGTACGACTACATCGCCGCCTTCTTTGCCGGAATGTTCCTGGCTAACTTCGTCCCGCATTACGTTTACGGCATCTGCGGCGACCGCTTCCCAACGCCCTTCTCCAAGCCGCCCGGCAAAGGACTCTCCTCGCCCACCATCAACGTCCTCTGGGCACTGCTGAATCTCGCCATCGGCTACCTGCTCTTCCGCGCCGGTCGCGTCTCCCCTTCGAACCTCGCGTCCATCTTCATCTTCTTCGCCGGCATCGCGGCCATGAGCCTTATGCTCGCCAAAAACTTCCAGCACAAGCACCCGCAATAGCCCGTAAGCCTGTTGCCTGCCCGCTGCAGGCCGCAGGCTGCGGGCTCGTTAAGATGGAAGAGACATGACCTCATCCCAGTACGGCTTCTCCACCCGCGCCATCCACGAGGGCCAGGAACCCGACGCGCTCACCGGCGCCGTCAACGTGCCCATCTATCTCGCTTCCACCTACCAGCTCCAGGGCATCGACAAGCACCGCGGCTGGGAATACTCCCGGGTCAACAACCCCACCCGCGACGCTGTGGAAGTCTGCGTCGCTTCTCTTGAAGACGCTTCAGGGAAGTCCAGCGGCCACGCCTTCGGCAGCGGAATGGCCGCCATCGCCGCGCTGGTCACCATGCTCAACGTCGGCGACCACGTTATCTGCGGCCACAACGTCTACGGCGGCACCACGCGACTCTTCAGCGAGGTCATCGTTCACCACGGCATCGAGTTCAGCTGGGTCGACACCTCGAACCCCGACAATGTCCGCCGCGCCATCCGCCCCACCACGAAGCTGGTCCACATCGAGACGCCCACCAACCCCGTCATGACCCTCACCGACATCCGTGCCGTCGCCGGCATCTGCCACGAGCACGGCATCCCGATGAGCGTCGACAACACCTTCATGTCGCCCTATTTCCAGCGACCGCTCGATCTCGGCGCCGATGTCGTCATGCACTCCACGACAAAATTCCTCAACGGCCACTCCGACGGACTCGGCGGCATCCTCGTCACCAATAATCCTCAGCTCGCGGAGAGCTTTCCGCTTCGTGCAGAAGTGCACCGGCGGGCATTCTTTCGCCGTTCGAAGCCTGGCTCATTCTGCGCGGCGTCAAGACCCTCGCCGTCCGCATGCGCCAGCACGACGCCAACGGCCGCGCGGTCGCCGCTTACCTGGTGAAGCATCCGAAGGTCAGCAAGGTGCTCTACCCTGGCCTCGAATCCCATCCGCAGTACGAGCTGGCGAAGCGGCAAATGTCCGGCTTCGGCTCCATGATTGCTTTCGAGGTGGGCTCGCGGGCCAACGCCGACAAGCTGCTGCAGGCGGTCCGGATCATCACCAACGGCGAATCGCTGGGCGGCGTCGAATCGCTCATCTCCCACTCGGCAACGACCACTCATGTGTCGCTCAGCGACGAGGAGCGGAAGAGCATTGGGATCACCGAAGGCCTGGTCCGAATTTCGGTGGGCATCGAAGACATCGACGACATTCTCGGTGATCTGGATCGAGGTTTGAAAGCGATCTGAGCTGCAGTTTCTGGCCGAGTGAGTTTTTTTCTGGCTGAAATCTGCATGTATCTGATTTTGGGATACTTAGTTGATGTTGACAGATTTGACAACAAGTAAGTTTTTCAAAACAGAACAGATCGAGACGGCCGCGAGTGTTACAAAGACGGCCGTCTCTGTTACAGACGCGGTCTTCTTTGTTACACAGACGGCTGTCTCTGTTACACAGACGGCCGTGGACCGGATGCGGGTTCGATACGATGAGCAGCGCGCAGGATGTCAAAGAGCGCAAAAGATCCGGCCTGGGCCGGACTGCTTTGGGACGAAAAAGCCCCGTCCCGTGTGGACAGGGCTTTCCTTCTTCAAGGGTAGGGTTGGTTGGAGGGGAAGGCAAGGGGAAACGGAGGCGCGCGCGGTACGAAGGTCACGGCGATTCCCAACCCGATTCACCGCCGCCGGTTCATCACAGAGTGCACGGAGAACACGGAGATTTGGCGGGCGCGTTCCGTTGCGATTTCGGAGGGCTTGTAAGTGCCGAGATCTGGCTTTACGCCCTGAACTGCTAACGGATTACCATCTTGAGGTCACACTCTGACCTCGGAGGATAAATGTTCAGGTCGTTCGACGTATGGAAGAGAACTGGCAGCGAGTAGTTGATACGCTACCGCTGTTTTGAGGACGTTTCAGTCCAGACGTTCTGCGTCCAGAGCGCGGATTTCTTCCGGAAGCCCCTTCAGCGAGAGCACCTCCTTCGCTCGGAAACCCAGTGGATTGAACTTCTGCTGGAACAGTCACCGTTCGATCGCTCCGGCTCATTTCCGACGATCGAAGAGGCTATCGCGCACCATGATTCGGAGTTTCCCATCGTGTGAAGGCACGTTCTGGGTTCTGGGGGGGTGACCGGCATCCAGGAATCTTCGGACGGCTGGTACTCCGGGGCTAAAGTGTGTGCGTGAGAACCAGGGAAGGGACTTGTTCTGCAGAGGGCAGCTGAGCGACAAGAGAGCATGTCGCGATTCAGGCCGTATTGTCCGGAGCAGGCGTATCTGCTGCCGCCCAGTGTGAAGGAGGAGTTAGGCAGCAGCCATCTGTGCTTTTTTGTGCGCGGGGTGGTCCAGCGGCTGGACCTGCGCAGCTTCGAGCAGAGCTACAGCGAGCAAGGCGGGGAGTTATACCATCCGGAACTGATGCTGGGGGTATGGCTCTATGCGTACGCGCTGGGCATCACCAGCGCGCGGCAGGTGGCGCGGCGGCTGGTCGAGGATCTGGCCTTCCGCTATCTGGCGGCCGGCGAGCGGGTGGATAACTGGGCGCTGAGCGCGTTTCGCCGGCGGCACCGGCTGGCGCTGAACGACGCCTTCACCCAGGTGCTGGAGTGGGCCCAGGCGCAGGGCATGGTGAAGCTGGGAAGGGTGGCGATCGACTCGACGCGCATCCGGGCCAGCGCCAGCCGGGACCGCATCGACACCGAGCAGGCGCTGCGCGACACGCGGGCGCTGCTGCGGCGGCAGGTGCGCAGCTGGCAGCGGGCGGCCGACCGCGACGACGAGGAGCCGGGCGGTCTGGAAATGGCCATTGCCGATCTGGAGGGCGCCATCGGCGAACTGGGTCCGCGCCTCGAGAAGCTGAAGAAGAGCGGACTGGCGAAGTTGTCGCGCACCGATGCCGATGCACGTTTTCTCCGCGAGCGCGGCGGAGTCTTCGCGCTGGGCTACTCGGCCGAGATCGCCGTTTCGGACGATCATCTGATCGTGGCCCAGCGGGTGACGCAGAACGCGACCGACAACGCCTCGCTGGCGCCCCTGCTCAACGAGGTTCGACAACGCTGCGGCGCGCTGCCCACTGCGGCTCTGGCCGACAGCGGCTTCTTTTCCATCGCCAACCTGGAACACATGGAAGAGCACAACGTGGAAGGTTATGTACCGGATTCCAACCTCGCCTGTGCGCTGAACCTGGGCAGCCGCTGCCGCACCCGCGCCTGCGCTGCCGCGCATCGCCGCATGCGGGCGCGGCTGCGCTCGCCGGGCGGCCAGGCCAACTACGCGCGACGCAAGGCCGTGGTTGAGCCGGTCTTCGGAGTCCTCAAGCAGCAGCGCGGCATGCGCCAGTTCCGTACTCGCGGCCTCGACAAGGTCTCGAGCGAGTTCACCCTCGCCGCTCTGGCCTTCAACCTCACTCGCCTGCACACCATGCTGGCCGTCTGACCCGATCCTCTGCTGCCACTCCTGCCGGAACTGTCGCTGTAACCCGCCGCACTCGGCCCACACCCGCCCTCCAGCGCCAATCCTGACCCGTTCTCACGCAGACACTAAAGCCCGGTTCCTTTTCGTGCGTGAGGTTCGCCGGGTTAAAGCCCGGCGCTTTCTCCGTCGCGCCGCTCACGCGGCACCGCAGGCCCGGCTCGTGTTGCCAACCGTGGGGTTTTGCCGGCATCAGGAAGTTTCGTGAAAGAACATCTCTCAGGGGCTGAAGCCCGAGTCATTTTGCTCCAGTTGCGGCACGAATGCACTCGTGCCCTGACACAAAGCCGCGCCGAGGTGGATGGAGCGGTGGCGCAATGGTTCCGTCATGAGTGCACGCCGGCTGCAGGCTTGCCCTCGGCTACCGGCTCGGGCTACCGGCCGCTGCTTACTGGTGCGGCCTCTGCTCCGCCGGTCGGCTGGACTACGTTCAGCACGCCCGTCTCCAGGGCGCCCGGCGTTTCTTCCTTCAACTCCGGCAGGGGCCCTTCGAGCGCGATCTTCAGCACTTCGTCCATCATGTCGACGAAATTCAGCTTCATCGCGGTGCGCAGGTTCTCCGGAATGTCGGGCAGATCTTTGCGGTTGTCCTCGGGCAGGATCGCTTCGAAGATGCCCGCGCGATGCGCCGCCAGCAGCTTCTCTTTCAGGCCGCCGATGGCCAGCACCTTGCCGCGCAGCGTCACTTCGCCGGTCATGGCGAGGTCGCGCCGCACCGGAATCTTGGCCAGCGCGCTGGCCAGCGCCGTCGCCAGGGTGATGCCGGCCGACGGGCCGTCTTTCGGGATCGCGCCTTCCGGCACATGGATGTGGATGTCGACGTTGCGGTAGAAATCGCTCGGCAGGCCCAGGTGATGCGCGCGGCTGCGCACATAGGAGAGCGCCGCCTGCGCCGACTCCTGCATCACGTCGCCCAGTTGCCCGGTGGTGGTGAGCTTGCCCTTGCCGTCGAGCACCTGCACTTCAGTCTGCAGGATGCTGCCGCCGACTTCGGTCCAGGCGAGGCCGTTCACCAGCCCGATTTCGCTCTTCTCGTGCACCATGGAGTCGCGGAACTTCGGCACGCCCAGGAACTCGGCAGATGTTCTCCGGCGTCAGCGTCTCCTTATGTTTCGCGCCGCTCTTCACCACTCTCCGCGCCACTTTGCGGCAGACGTTGCCGATCTCGCGCTCCAGGTTGCGCACGCCGGCTTCGCGCGTGTAGCTGCGGATCATGTCGGCCAGCGCGGCATCGGTGAAGGCGACATTTTTCTCGGTCAGGCCGGTGTTGTCGCGCTGCTTTTTCACCAGATACTGCTTGGCGATTTCCAGCTTTTCCACCTCGGTGTAGCCGTGCAGCCGCAGAATCTCCATGCGGTCCTGCAGCGCGGCCGGAATGGTGTGCAGCACATTCGCGGTGGCGACGAACAGCACCTGCGACAGGTCGTATTCCACGTCGAGGTAGTGGTCCTGGAAGCTGTGGTTCTGCTCCGGATCCAGCACTTCCAGCAGCGCCGACGCCGGATCGCCGCGGAAGTCCGAGGCCATCTTGTCCACTTCATCCAGCATGAACACCGGATTGCGCGTGCCCGCCTTCTTCATGGACTGAATGATCTGGCCCGGCAGCGCGCCGATATACGTGCGCCGATGCCCGCGAATCTCCGCCTCGTCGCGCACGCCGCCCAGCGACATGCGCACGAACTTTCGCCCCGTCGCCTTGGCGATCGACATGCCCAGCGAGGTTTTGCCCACGCCCGGAGGCCCGACGAAGCAGAGGATCGAGCCCTTGGGATTCTTCACCAGCTGGCGCACCGCCAGGAATTCCAGGATCCGCTCCTTGATCTTTTCGAGGCCGTAGTGATCCGCGTTGAGCACCTTTTCCGCGTGATCGATGCTGCGCGTTTCCTTGGATTTCTTTTTCCACGGCACCGCCAGCAGCCAGTCCAGATAATTCCGCGAGACGGTCGACTCGGCCGACATGGGCGGCATCGCTTCCAGCTTCTTCAGCTCCTGCGTCGCCTTCTCGAAGACGTCCTTCGGCATGCCCGCGGTTTCGATCTTCTTCTTCAGCTCGTCGAACTCGCTCTTCTCGCCGCGCCCCAGCTCTTTCTGGATGGCCTTGATCTTCTCGTTGAGGTAGTACTCTTTCTGCGCCCGCTCCATCTGCCGCTTCACGCGCGACTGGATGCTGCGGTCCATGTTCAGCTTTTCGATCTCGATGTCGAGCACGTCGGCGATCTTCAGCAGCCGCTCCGGCAGGTCGAAGATGTCCAGCAGCTCCTGCTTGTCCGGCACTTCCAGCTGCAGATTCGCGGCAATGGTGTCGGCCAGCTTGGAGGGCTCATCCGTGCGGATGGCCGAGGCCACCGTCTCCACATTCAGCGACTGCTGCAGCTTCACATACTGCTCGAACAGCGAGGTCACGCGCTGCACCAGCTGCTCGATCTGCGGGGTGATCTCGGGCAGCGGCTTGGCTGCTTTCACCGTGGCGACAAAAAAGCCGTCCGCATCGCTGATCTCGACGGCGCGCGCCCGCTCCATGCCCTCGACCAGAACCTTGATGTTGCCGTCGGGCATGCGCACGCTCTGCACGATGTTGCCGATCGTGCCCACCTGGTAGATTTCGTCCGGCCGCGGCTCATCCACCCGGGCGTCGTGCTGGGTGGCCAGAAAAATCTTGCGCTCGCCGTTCAGCGCCTCTTCCAGCGCCCGCACGCTCGACTCCCGCCCCACCACAAAGGGCGTCATCATGTGCGGGAAAATCACCATGTCCCGGATGGGCATCATGGGGAGCTTGCGAAGTTCGTTGCGTTCCCGGCTTTCTTTGACGGCTGGCTCACGGGGTTCCTTTCGCTGCTGCGGGTCTGCGGATTCGGACGGTCGTGCTCTTCAGAAGAGTAACCGATTTGGCGAATCCTGCGCCCGCCCGGCCCTTTTTAGCGCCGGGGGGAAATCGACTGAACACGACGCAACGTACTGCCTGAGGCGGTGCGCCGATTCCTGTGCTGCACAAATTCTTTCAGATTCGCGGCTAGTCCGCCGGTCGTGGCTGCGAGCTGGCAGCAATCGTTCGGGCCGACCGCCGGTTCATCCGGCCTTGTCCAGCAGCATGATCGAGAGATTGCGGCTTCTGCACCATCTCTGCCTGAATCTCCAACTCCTTGATCTTCTTGTTGCTGGGCAGGTGATACATCAGGTCGAGCATCAGCTCTTCGAGAATCATGCGCAGGCCGCGCGCGCCCACTTTGCGCAGCAGCGCTTCCTGCGCCACGGCCCGCGTCGCTTCATCGGTGAAGGTCAGCTTCACGCCTTCGTAGTCGAAGAGCCTCTGATACTGCTTCATGATGGCGTTGCGCGGCTTGGTCAGAATCTCCACCAGCGCCGCTTCGTCCAGCTCGTCGAGAATTCCCATCACCGGCAGGCGTCCCACAAACTCGGGGATCAGCCCGAACGGATCAGATCCTGCGGCTCCGCCTGGCGCAGCAGTTCGCTGTCGCGCTGCGGATGGACGCGCGCCGGTCTCATCCGGCTGTTCTTTTCGGCCAGCGCCTTGAAGCCCAGCGCCTTCTTGCCGACGCGGCGGCCGATGATGCGCTCGAGGCCGACGAACGCCCCGCCGCAGATGAACAGGATGTTGGTCGTATCGACCGGCGTGAATTCCTGGTGAGGATGCTTGCGCCCGCCCTGCGGCGGCACGTTGGCCACCGTCCCTTCGAGGATCTTGAGCAGCGCCTGCTGCACGCCTTCGCCCGAGACATCGCGGGTAATCGAGGGGTTCTCGTCCTTGCGCCCGATCTTGTCGATTTCGTCGATGTAGATGATGCCGGTCTGCGCGCGCGCCACATCGCCGTCGGCGGCCTGCAGCAGCTTCAGAATGATGTTCTCGACGTCCTCGCCGACGTAGCCGGCTTCGGTGAGCGTGGTGGCGTCGACGATGGCGAAGGGCACGTCGAGCATCTTGGCCAGGGTGTGCGCCAGCAGCGTCTTGCCGCTGCCGGTCGGGCCGACCAGCAGGATGTTCGATTTCGACAGCTCCACGTCGTTGCCGCGCGTGCGGTTCATCTGCATCCGCTTGTAGTGGTTGTAGACGGCGACCGCGAGCTTCTTTTGGTTTGATCCTGGCCGATCACGTACTCGTCGAGAAACGCTTTGACCTCCTGCGGCTTGGGCAGGTGAGTCGGCGCCGCGCCGGTCGGCGTTTCCGTCCGGTCGTCTTCCAGAATGGAATTGCAGACCGCGACGCATTCGTCGCAGATGTAGGCGCGCGGATAATCGCTCGGCGATGAAATCAGTTTGGCGACCGCGTCCTGCGACTTATGGCAGAACGAACAACGAATGTTTCGTCCGTTCCCGTGCGCGTCTTCATCCCGTTACTCCTCTGCCTCACCGTAAAGGTGCTGAGTGTTGGGGGTGGTGATCGCCCTCGGGCGATCGATGATCTCGTCGATAATCCCGTATTCTTTGGCCTGCTGGGCGTTCATGATGAAATCGCGTTCCACATCGCGCTCGATCTTTTCCAGATTCTGCCCGGTGTGCTTCGCCATCAGCTTGTTGGTGATTTCCCGGATGCGAATGATCTCCCGCGCGTGGATATCGATGTCGGTCGCCTGCCCGGCCAGCCCGCCCATCGACGGCTGGTGGATCAGGATGCGCGAGTTGGGCAGCGCGAAACGCTTGCCCTTCGTGCCCGCCATCAGCAGAAACGCGCCCATGCTGGCCGCCTGGCCGATGCAAAACGTCACCACGTCGTTCCGGATGAACTGCATGGTGTCGTAAATCGCCAGCCCCGCCGTGATCGATCCTCCCGGCGAATTGATGTACAGCTGGATGTCTTTTTCCGGGTCTTCTCCGGACAGGAAGAGCAACTGCGCGATAATAAGGTTGGCAATCTGTCGTCGATCGGCGTTCCGAGAAAGATAATGTTGTCGCGAAGCAGACGGGAATAAATGTCGTAGGCCCGCTCGCCGCGGCTCGTCTGCTCAATCACCATCGGTACAGTGCCATGTTTCCTCTACTCTCAGTTCTGAGGCTTCTCGGCCTCATTGTCTGTGACAGGTGTCACCCGCGCCGGCGAACCCGTTCCCCCTGCCGAACCCCCCCCTCCCCTCTCCTCCTAGGCCAGCCGTTCGACCAGAAAATTTCCTGTCTTTTCTCTCCTCAATTGTTCACGGATTCTAGTCAGACTCCCCTCACGGGTCAAACGATCCCGCAGATTCTCCAGCGGTTCCCGCGTTTGCAATGAGATTACCTGAAGCTCGCGTTCCAGTTCTTCGTCGCTGACCTGAATCTTTTCCACATCCGCAATCCGATCCAGTACTAAGGTGCCTTTCACCTCGCCGGTCGCCGACTCCCGCTGCGCCTCCCGCAACCGATCGAAATCCAGCCTGCGCATATCTTCCGTGCGCATGCCCTGCGCCGCCAGCGCCCGCAGTCCCCGTTCGAGCCGAGCGTCGATCTGGCTCTGCACCATCGACTCCGGTACCGGGAACTGGAACTTCGTAACCAGTGCGTCCAGTAATCGATTTCTCGTATCGGCTAACAGCCTGCTTTTCTTATCGGCTGCGAGATGCTCTCTTAACTTCTCCTTGAAGCTTCAAGACTCTCGTACTTGCCCAGCTCTTTCGCAAACTGATCGTCCAACTCCGGCTGCACCTTCTTCTGTATGCCCCGGACCTCCACGTTGTACGCCACCGTTTTACCCGCTAAACGCTTCTGTCCGAAATCCCCCGGATAGGTGACCTCAAACTTCAGCTCCTGCCCGGGCTTGGCGCTGCGCAGCGCATCGCTGAAAGCCGGAAGGGTATCCTTGCCCCCTATCTCCACGGAAACATCCTTGCCCTCAATGGGCTGCGGTGTTGGCGGAGTTGATTCCGCGCCCTCGGCCGCCGGAATATTTTCGTTCTCCAGCTCACCGGTAAACGTGATCAGCGCCCAGTCCCCGTCCGCCAGACTTCGATCTTCGGTAACCGTCTCCAGCTTCGAGTGCGAGTCACGAATCCGATCGAGCTCCGCTTCAAACTCGGCGTCGGTCAGCTCGGTGTCCGGTTTGTCGACCTGCACGCTCTCGTAGCCATCCACCGAAAATTCCGGCGCAACTTCGAACACCGCCTTAAAGTGCAGCGGCTTCCCTTCTTCCAGCTGCAGGTCGGTCACCTGCGGCTGCGATACCGGCCGCGCCCCCGTCTTTGTAATCGCTTCCCGGAAGTGTTGCGGCACCACCGCCTCGACCACTTCTTCGCGAATCGAAGGCAGGAAGCGCGAACGCAGTACGCTCTCCGGAACCTTGCCGGGACGAAAGCCAGGAATGCGCGCCAGTTTTTGATACTTCTTCAGCACAGTGCGAAATGCTTTCGCCACTTCATCGGCGGACACATCCACTTCTACCTCGCGCGTGCACTCAGGATTGAGGCTCGGCTGCGCGGGTGCATGCTCATGTTCGTGGGCTTCGGGCGTGTCATGCGTGTGCGCCACGTAAGTTTTTTCCGGGGTTTCGTTTTCGCCGCTGGCAGAGGGCGTCGCTTCAGGGGTCTCAGTCGTTGTCAAGGTGTCGCCTTCCGGGCCAGACTCGGAGTGGTGTACAGCTGGGGAGTCTGGCATTGGGTTGATCGAGCGTCCGGCTGCAGGATCGCAGCGCGGAGAAGTTCCACCGATCTGTCTCCCTTATGGTAAGGACCAGGAGCCAGTCTCGGCAAACCGGCCCGCGAAAAACTTCACCGATGTACCCTGAACTGCCATGAGCATCCGTACCCTGGCCACCCGCGAAATCTACCGCAACCGCTGGCTCCGCCTCCGCGAAGACCAGATCGAGCGCAGCAACGGAGCCCACGGCATCTACAGCGTCGTCGAGAAAGACGACTGCGCCATCATCATCCCGCTCCAAGGCGACACGCTCTACCTCATCGAACAGTTCCGCTACACCATCCAGCAGCGCGCGCTCGAACTGCCCCAGGGCGGATGGGAGACCGCCGACGTCGACCCCGAGGACCTGGCCCGTGGCGAACTGCGCGAAGAAACCGGTCTCGTCGCCGCATCCATGACGCAATTGGGTACCTTCTGGGTAGCCTACGGATTCGCCCGCCGAGGATGCACGTCTTCCTGGCCACCGGCCTCACCCCGGCCGGCACCGATCCCGATCCCGAAGAGGACGACCTGGTCCTGCGTACTGTCTCGGTCGCCGAATTCGAAGAGATGCTCCTCAACGGGACCATCCGCGACGACTGCACCATCGCCGCATGGGGGTTGTACCGGTTATGGAAGGAGCGGCAACCTGGATGAGCGATTTGGCCTGAATGCGCAAGTTGAAGAATTACTTTTGGCGTGCCGGTCACCCGGTGACGATAGAACGGCTGTGATTCGTTCCTCAGGGCACCTTTAGCGTCCTCCACATATCTGTTTAGCCCGTTTGAATGAGGGCCTTCATCAGGGCAGGTCTGCCCCCGCTGGCGCGGCCTGTTCGTTCCATCGTCGCATGTTCACACCCATCGCTAAGAGCCACAGGAACACCGACGCTTCCCCGATGAGGCCGCAGGCCAGATTGTAAGGAGACAGATAGCTTTCGAGCGACGGTGAAAGATAGGTGAGCCAGCTCAATCCGCCAAACGCAATAAGCGCACCCAGAACTCGAGGCAGAAATGAGGATTTGTGAATCAGGTAGCCAGTGAGTATGCAAAATACTCCGTGAAAGACCATGGCAATGTCCGTACCATGAGAAGTCAATCGAATCGCCTCGAGGGCAATCCCTGCAAGGTTGAATGCCCCCGCTAGCAGCGCTACGGCCCTATTCGCCGGCCTGAAGATCGCATATAGAATCAGCGTCACAACAGTCATTCCCAAGATCTCCATGCAGCCGGCTGCGAGATTCATCTTGCCGGGGAAGGCTGTTTCGAGAAGTTGTGCCCCCAACAAGGTGAAGAAATACAGCCCGCCGGCCATCCTGGCCTTTAAAGGCGACACGTCTCGGATCCGGTCCACCATGGCTACTTTGCTCATGCTCATCCCTTCCTTGCGCGGGTTATCGAGGCCAGTGCGAATCGATTGGTTCACGATAGCGGCGTAGCCGCGCGCCCATTGAAGGGAGCTTTCATGCCGCGCTGGCACGCTCGTTCCACCGTTGAACGTTGACGCCCATCACGATAAGCCATAGCATCAGCGATGCTTCAGCGAAGACGCCGAGGACCTCGATGTAGATAGTTAGATGGTGATCGACGGTGGGGGACAGAAAGGCCAGCCAACCCAGACCAGCCAATGCCATCAACACCCCCAGCGCGCGAGGCAGGAACCTGGACCTGAAAACCAGGTAGCCGATCAGCAGGCAATAGGGCCCAAAGAACAGAAAGGGGCTGATGGGCAGGGAGACGCGAGGAAAAAAACCAAGCGTCATGACGACGCATCCCGCCAGGCTGAAGATCGCCCCGATTAAAGAGATGAGCCTGCTGACCGGCTTGAACAAGCGATAGAAGAGCAGTGTCAAAACTACATAAAAGCCGGTCGCGATGAGATTTGTGGCGTTGCCGTAGGCAACAAGCTTACGGCCAACCAGTATCTCGGCAAGAATTGCCGTCAGAAAGTAAAGCAAATAGACGACACCAGTCATCCTGGCGCGTGGCGACGGCGACGCAGCCCGAGTCCGATCCATCATTCTTAGCCACCGGAGTGGCCAACCGATGAGCAGGCCGACGCCGAATATTCCGAACCCCATGATTGGCGTGTTCCCGACAAAGACGCAAGCCTCGTCGAACAAACAGGCCCTGACTATGGTAGGCGCGTAATTAGGTCGTGAGTGGTCAAAGTTGCACACAATTGCGATTCGTCTCGAAACGGCAGAGCCCCACGAGAGATTTCGCGACAGTGTTCCACGTTCGAAAGCAGAACTTGGAGCCTGAGAATTTGTTTTCGATGGGAGTCAGCCAAAGCTCTTCTGGCCTTTGACCGCGAACCCGCCCGGCCCGGGAGTCGCCGGCCATATGGCTTGCGTTCATGCAAAATCGCCAATGCGCTCATCAAGCCCAGTACCTCCGTACCCTCCAACCCTTCGATTTCCCTTGCTTTGGCCACGCAAACAGCTAACCTGAGAACAAGGGAAGCTCTGTCCGCCACACGCGAACAGAGCCTTTCCGTTGGAGCCTGCCCTGAAGCGAGTTCGCCCAGGCGAACGAGCGGGGCCCAGGCCGAAGCAACACAACCGCTCTTTGACAATCCGCCAGCCACCGTCTATGGCTCCCAGCCCCAAGCCGTTTATGGAACCACAGCCCACAGGCCACCGGCTACAGACCACCGGCGACAGGCCAACTAGCCTGTTTTCATACACTTGCACGGTAGACCCTCTCGCAACTATCTTAATTTCAATAACTTGCATTTTGAGGCCCTCTGCAAGTACCGCACAATCAACACATGCACAAAACAGGGGGTATGGGCTACCGGCCACCGGCTACCGGCCACCGGCTACCGGCCATAGGCCACCAGTTACCAACTACGAGCTACCAGCTACAGGCTTCGCAGGCTGTACCCTGTAACACATGAATGTTGCTCTGCTCGGGTTTGGCACCGTTGGCAGCTCGGTCGCGCGCATTCTCTGCGATCTGAAGCCCGAAGGTATCCAGCTTTCTTACATCTTCAATCGCGGCGTGGCCCGCAAGAAGGTCGACTGGGTGCCGGCTTCGGTTGCCTGGACCGAGGACTTTGACACAATTCTGCGCTCCGATGTCGATGTCGTCATTGAACTTGTGGGCGGGCTTGAACCTGCAGGCACATGGGTGCGCAAGGCTCTCGAAGCCGGCAAATCCGTGGTTACCGGCAACAAGAAGCTCATCGCCCAAAGCGGCGTCGAACTCGACCGTCTCGCGCGCTCCAAAGGCGGACATCTTCTCTATGGCGCAGCGGTTGCCGGTGGCATTCCCGTTATTCCTGGGCTGCAGCAAGGCCTGGCAGGCGACCGCATTACGCGCATCGAAGCCATCCTCAACGGCACCTGCAACTACATTCTTAGCCGCATGGAAGAAGGCGCCGACTTTCCAACGGTTCTGCGCGACGCGCAGCAGCTGGGCTACGCCGAATCGAATCCCAGCGAAGACGTTGACGGCTACGACGCGCGTGCCAAGCTGGTGATTCTTTCGCGCATCGCATTGCGCGCCGACGTTCCCGTCGAATCCGTCTTGTGCCGCACCATCACGGATGTCGATGCCATCGACCTCGTTTACGCTCGCGATCTCAACTGCACGATCCGCCAGATCTCTAAAGCCGAGCTGCTTCCGGATGGCGTCTCGACTGCGGTTGGACCGATGCTGGTGCCGCTGCGCTCGCCTTTCGCCTGGTCGCGCGGCACGGAGAACATGGTTCTGCTTTGCGGCCAGTATGGCGGCGATGTTGTCTTCTCAGGCCACGGAGCGGGCGGTCATCCTACAGCGGTTGCGGTGGTTTCCGACCTCATTTCGCTGGCGCACGGATCGCGTTCTACCGATTTGCCCAGCCGCGCTGCCAACATCAGCGGAGAATTTCAGCTGCGCCACTATATCCGCTTCATCGTGCAGGATCGGCCAGGAATCGTGGCCGAAATCGCCGGCGCTCTGGCCTCAGAGCACATCAACATCGACGCGCTCTTTCAGCGTCCAGGCTACGAAAAAGGCCATCTGCCGTTCGTGGTCACCGTCGAGCCGTGCGCCGCTTCCGCGCTGCGCCGAGCTCTCGATCGCATCACCCACACAGAATGGCTCACGGTGCCACCACTCGACATGCCGATTCTCGGAGAGTAGCGCCATGCCGACCTTTGCCGTCGTCATCGCTGCGCTCACCACGCTGCTCACCATCGCTGGCCTGGTTTACTACCTCATCGCAATCGCCAGCGCACGCGCTTTTCTGCGCAGCCCACGCTTTCCTGTCGGGTTCGCGCCGTCCGTCAGCATCCTCAAAGCGCTGCACGGCGTCGACGCCGGCATGGCCGAAGTTTTCGCCAGCCACTGCCGCCAGAATTACTCCGGCGATTACGAGCTTCTGTTCGCCGTCTCAACTTTGGACGATCCCGCAGCAGCGCTGGTGCGCGACCTTGAAACTCAGTTCCCCGAACGGGCCATTCGCCTCATTCTCTGTCCCGAATCCCTTGGCGCCAACGGCAAAGTCAGTAGCCTCACGCAGCTGCTACCGCACGCGCGCGGCGAATACCTCATCATTAATGATGCCGACATCCTCGTCGGACCCAACTACCTCGCGCACATTCTGGCGCCGTTTGCTCCAGCCGAAAAGCAGCCGCCTGTTGGCCTCGTTACTGCGCTCTATCGCGGTCGCGCACACCGAACCATCGGCTCGAAACTGGAAGCCTTCGGCATCGCTACCGACTTTGCGCCCGGCGTGCTCACCGCGCGCTACCTTGACCGCAGCCTCCGTTTTGGGCTGGGTTCCACTCTGGCGTTTTCGCGCGCCGCGCTGGACGCTATCGGAGGACTCGCTCCGCTCGCCGACTACCTCGCTGACGACTACGAACTGGGTGCGCGCATTGCCGCAGCCGGATTTCGTCTCGAGCTCAGCCACGAAATCGTCGAGACCTCCATTCATCCGTGGAGTTTTTCCGGCTTTCTCCGTCACCAACTGCGTTGGGCGCGCACCATGCGCGACGCGCGACGCGCCGGCTACGCTGGACTCGTTCTCTCGTATGGAATCGCGTGGGCCTGCCTCAACCTCGTCGCCAGCGGCTTCTCGCTCTTCGCCTTCGCGCTGTTTACGCTGGCTCTGTTCTTCCGCGTGGCTCTTGCGCTGGGTGTTGGCGTGGGCATTCTCGGCGACCGCCAGGTGCTGCGCGACCTCTGGCTGCTGGTGCCGCGCGACCTTCTTGCTCTGTGCGTTTGGGCGTGGAGCTACGCTGCCGACACCATCACATGGCGCGACCAGCATTTTCTTTTGAAAAAAGGGAAACTCACGCGGCTCGATCCGAATCCACAACCAGCCCACGCCGAGCCCGTTGGCGCGAAGACCTGACCTCAGTGCGTCGGCGGAACGTATTCCTTGGGCAGCGCGGCTCCCTCGCCAAAGAAGAACTGCTCCATCTGCTCCACCAGGAATTCCTGGGCCTGGGGCATCCACGGCTGCAGCCGGTATTCGTTCAGCAGCATCTTCTGCCGCTCCACCCATTCCTGCCACGCCTTTTTCGAGACGTTGTTGTAGACCTTGTTCCCAAAGTCGCTGTCAAAGGGCGGCTCGTCCAGCCCCTCGAGCTCCTGTTTGTGGCGTGCGCAAAAAACCATGTGCGGCATAGCGGCGTCTCTCGCGAATATTGTACGGCACATGTTGTCCGGCCCTGTAACCTGCAACCCGTTCCCTGTAACCTGTACTCGTACCCACTATGACCATTTCCGGATTATCCCCTGTCCGTGGCAGGGGCGATCGTTCATGAATCAATCTCGACCGCGCTGCCGCGCCTTCGCTGCCCTGCTCTTCCTTCTCGCCTTGGCTGCCGCCTCCCGCACCGCTGCCGCGCAATCCGCCGACGACATCGTGCGCAAGGTGGTCCACAACGAGCTCGACGCCGACTTCAACGACCACACCTCCTGGATGTATCGCGACACCTACAAATCGCCCGACAAAAACATCGTTAAAATCGTCATTGAAACACCCCAGGGCAATCTGTCCGAAATCGTCGAGAACGATGGCCGTCCACCCACCGCCGAGGAACACCAGAACGACCTCAACCACATGCAGCAGATCATCAGCGATCCCGCCCTCCGCGCCCGGATGAAGCGCGCCGAGCAGCATGACGGCGACCAGGCCCGCGAAATGATGAACCTGCTGCCGAATGCCTTCGTGTGGCACGTCATCGATCACGCCAACGGCGAAATCACCCTCTCTTTCCATCCCGCGCCTTCCTTTTCGCCGGATAGTATGAGCGCCAGAGTGCTGGCTGCCATGTCCGGAACCATGGTGGTCGATGAGCGTTCCATGCGCCTGAAAAAGCTCGCTGGCCACCTCGATCACGACGTCACCTTTGGCTGGGGTCTTCTCGGCCGCATCAACGCTGGCGGAACGTTTAACATCGAGCGCCAGGATGTTGGTTACGGCAGTTGGCAGATCACGCAAACGCATGTGCACATCTCCGGTCACGCGCTGTTCTTCAAAACCATTGGCGACCAGGAAGACGAGATCACCAGCGATTACCATCGCACTCCTGAAGGCGTGGACCTGAACAAAGCCGGCGAAATGTTGCGCAACGGCCAGGTGGCTCGCGAGCTCCACGTCGAAACCCACTTTGGGTGATGCGCTGTGCCGGAATTGCACGCAGTGTTGGCCCTGATTCTTTTCGTTGCACAAAGCAGCGCGCCGGCTGCGGCGCCGCCTTCGCCCGCACAACTCATCCAACACGCTGTCGCGCAACGCTGGAGCGACGAGAATCAGGCCGGCAACTTCACCTATTTTGAAACTTGGCACAACCAGAACTTCGACTCCAGCGGCAAAGTCCTGGTCGACGAGTCGGCGAAATTCGAGTCGACGGTCCTGAACGGCAAGCCCTATCTGCACATGATCGAGCAGAACGGCCAGCCGCTGAAGAATCTCGACGCCACTGTTGAAGAGCATCGCTACGACTCGGCCATCGCCGCTGGCGCTGGAATGAGCATGGATCAACGCGTCGCCGGCCTTGTGACGCAGAAGCTGGGGTTCCACATCCATCTCGATCTACTACCCCGAGATTTCCGTTGCACGGTCGTGGGAACCGATTTCCTCAACGGGCGAAACGCGCTTCACCTCGATTGCACACCGCTGCGTGGACACAAGCCCAAAGATCCGGACAAAGCTCGCGGCATGCTGTATCACCTTCAGGTCTGGATCGACCTTGAGGACCAGGCCTTCGCGCGGGTCGATGCCCAGCTTCTGCGCAAAGACGGCGCGATACTGCCTGACACTCGTTCATCGATCACATGGCAACCCGTCGATGGCGTCTGGCTGCCAGCAACCATGGAAATGCATGGGCAAGCGCTGCAGCGCAATGCTGGCGGCAAGCGCATTGTTTCCTTCGCCACGGAATATAGCTTCACGAACTACCGGCGTTTTCGGACTGAAGTGAAAGTGCTGACGAAATAGCTTTAGTTCGTCTCGGAGTGCATGGCCGGTTTGCCGTCGTTTGTACCAGGTCAACACGAAAGGGATAGAATTCTCCGGGTTCTCTCCGGCTTCGTCGAGAACAACAGGAGCTCAATATGGCAGCGGGGGAAACAGTCATCGTAACCGGCGCATCGCAAGGCATCGGAGCAGCGGTTGTTCAGGCGTTTCTCTGCCGCGGCTATAACCTGGTAGCGACCTCGCGCAACATGTCCAAAGCAGGCTTGGCGGCCTCTGCCAACCTTGCGCTGGTGGATGGAGACGTTGGCCAGCAAGCGACGGCGGAGAACGTGGCAAAGATGGCGATCGAGAAGTTCGGCTCGATCGACCATCTGGTGAACAATGCTGGCATCTATTTTTCGAAGCCCTTCACGGAGTACACCGCGGAGGACCTTCGCGCCTTTCTCTCGACCAACCTTGAAGGGTTCGTCTACATGACGCAGGCGGCCGTGCGGCAGATGCTGGCCCAGGGCAGGGGCGGCAGCGTGACCAGCATCAGCGCAGCACTGGCCGATAACCCCATCACCGGGGATCCGGCATCGGTTCCGATGATGACCAAGGGCGGCATCGACACGATCACGCTGAGCCTGGCGAACGAATACGCGAAGGAGAGGATTCGCTTCAATGCGGTTGCGCCGGGGGTTGTGGATACGCCTCTGCACAAGGGCAACGTGAACCCGCGCTCACCGATGGGCACGTTTACCGAGCCGAACGATATCGCCGCCGCTGTGGTTTATCTGACAGGAGCCGTGCATGTGACCGGGCAGGTGCTGCACGTGGACGACGGCGCGCATGTGGGCAAGTGGTGAGCGTGCAGAAGTCGAGTTTCAGCGGCGTGACAGGCCTTGCGGTTTTGCGGCTCGCGGCCGGCAGCCTGACTCTTGATGCCCAAAGAAAGGATGGAGCCATGGAGCATCCGGTGTTGTATCGGACGGTAAAGGTGGACGGGTTGTCGATTTTCTACCGGGAAGCTGGGCCGAAAGATGCGCCGACGATTCTGCTGCTGCATGGGCTGCCGTCGTCGTCGCGGATGTTTCAGCCGCTGCTGACGCGGCTGGCCGACAGCTACCATCTGGTTGCGCCGGACTATCCCGGCTTTGGACACAGCGACTGGCCGGATCCGAAGGCGTTTCCTTACACCTTCGACCGCATCGCCACGGTGATGGAGGACTTCACGCAGGCGCTGGGCTTGCAGCGCTTCACGCTGTATATGCAGGATTACGGCGGGCCGGTTGGTTTTCGCATGGTGCTGGCGCACCCGGAACAGGCAGAGGCGCTGATTGTGCAGGATGCGGTGGCGCACAACGAAGGCCTGGGGGTGAACTGGACGACGCGGCGGGCGTTCTGGGCGGATCGGGCGGCCAATGACGAAGCGCTGCGCAAGAATTTGTTATCGATGGCGGCGACTAAGACGCGGCATGTCGGCGACGATCCTCACGTCGAGTTGTACGACCCGGATCTCTGGACCGATGAGTATGCGTTTCTGAACTCGCCGGGGCAGGCGCAGATTCAGAGCGATCTGTTCTACGACTACCGCACCAATGTCGAAGCGTATCCAAAATGGCAGGCATGGATGCAGAAAACGCAGCCGCGGCTGCTGGTGGTGTGGGGCAAGCACGACCTGTCGTTCGATGGGGGAGAGCCGGAACGCTATCGCAAAGACGTGCCGAACGCGGAGGTGCATGTACTGGACGCAGGGCACTTCGCGCTGGATACAAAAGCCGATGAGATTGCCGCGATGGTGCGGGAGTTCATGCAGAAGCAGAAATGAGCTGAGAGAGAAACCGCGGGGTGCCATTCGACTCCCCTTCGTTTCGCTCAGGGTCGCTCAGGCCAGGCTCTTCGTCGCTTCGCTCCTCAGGATGACACCTCTGGATTGTGCCAGGAGATTCCCTTCGGAAGCAGGCTATCCGCAGCTTTGGGGCCCCAGGTATTGCGGCGGTAGGGGCGAACGCGGTGATGCTTCTTGAGCACCGGATCGACGACGGCCCAGGCGGCTTCGACTGCGTCCTCGCGGGTGAAGAGGGCGCCGTCTCCGGCCATGGCGTCGCCCAGCAGGCGCTCGTAGGGCGTCTCTTCGCCGGGTTGCTGTTCGCAGAGGTAAAGCTCGCGCTGTTCCCCGGTGAACTCCTCGCCAGCGCGTTTGACACGGGCGGCGAGAGCCAGCGCGGAGTTGGGTGAGATGCGGAAGCGGAAGTAGTTGGGGCGGCTGTGGCCGGGCGCTGCGTCTTCAAATAAATCCTGGGGCGGCGCTTTGAGCTCGACCATGACTTCGGTGGCGGTGGTGGGCAGATATTTGCCGGAGCGCAGAAAGAACGGCACACCTTCCCAGCGCCACGAATCGATAGAGAGGCGGAGGGCGCAGAAGGTCTCGACGTCGGAGTTGCGGGCGACATCTTTTTCCTCGCGATAGCCGGCATACTGGCCACGGACGAGGTCGTCTGCGGTGAGGGGACGCATGGCTTTGAGGATTTTTGCCTTTTCGAGTTGCACGGCGCCGAAGTCGCGGCCGCAGGGGGGCTCCATGGCGAGGAGGGCGGCGATCTGGAAAAGGTGATTCTCGATAACGTCGCGCAGGCAGCCGGCGGATTCATAAAAGGCGCCGCGGGTTCCGACGCCAAAGCTTTCGGAGAGAGTGATCTGGACGTTGGAAACGTAGTTGCGGTTCCAGATAGGCTCCAGAAAAGCATTGGCGAAACGGAAATAGAGGATGTTCATGATCGCTTCCTTGGCGAGGAAGTGATCGATGCGGAAGATGGAGTCTTCGGGGAAGACGCTGCGGGCGACGCGGTTGAGCTCGCGCGCTGAGGCGAGGTCGCGGCCGAAGGGCTTTTCAACAATGACGCGGCCGTGATCGGCCAGCTTGGCGGCGCCGAGGGCCTGAATGACCGTCTCGAAGAGAGAGGGCGGAATGGCGAGGTAGAACGCGGGCCGGCGCGCGTGGCCCAACACCTTTTTGATGGCGGCGAAGGTGGCGGGGTCTTTGTAATCGCCACCCACGTACTGGATCAACGACAAAAGATGGCGGAAGGCGCGCTTGTTATCGATGCCACCGGCGCGTGTGATGCTGTCGGTGATGCGGCGGTGGATGCGATCCATGGACCACTTTGGGAGCGCCACGCCGACCACGGGCACGTTGAGCACTCCGCGCTTGCACATGGCGTAGAGCGCGGGAAAGATCATTTTGTGGGCGAGATCGCCGGTGACGCCGAAAACGACCAGGGCGTCGGAGCGGGAAATGGGCATCAGGACCTCCGGTGTTTGGATGCGGGGCAGTTGCGGAGCTCACCAGAGGGTTTTGGATTCGGCGAGCATGGCGTCTTCAGTGATGGGGAGGAGGAAGCAGTTGCCGACCTCGAAGCGGGCGTTGCCGCTGGGGTCGGGCGGAAGAGAGCGGATCCAGAAGTCGGAGCGGCGCAGGGTGACGGCGCTGCGGATGTCGCCGTAACGGTCGAGCGCCGTGTGCCCGTGGCGGTGGAGATCGAAGGCCGGGTCGAGGAGCGAGTCCATGGCGACGCGCAGCTCGATGCGAATGCGGTGCTGGTAGGTGGAGAGGCCGAGTTGCACGGAGCGGTCGCGGCAGGTGAGCAGGTTGTGGCGAGCCAGGTCCCAGGCGGCTTCGGGGCCGCGGTCGACCGGCGAGGTTGCCAGCAGCGGATGCTGGCGGCGGAGACGTCCGTAACGGGGCGAGAGAATGATGTGCTCGTGCGCACCTTCGGCGTGGGCGGCGTGGGGATCGAAGCAGCGAATGAGGCGCTCGGCTTCGGTGATGGTGACCGGGATGGGCGCAGTGGTCATGCGGCGAGCAAGGAATTATTGTAGGCTCGCGGCGTGAGACGGGCACGAATTTTTAAGCGGTCGGTTCCGTTACTCGACGTGGTAATTCGGGGCTTCGCGGGTGATCAGCACGTCGTGGACGTGGCTCTCGCGGAGGCCGGCCGAGGAGATGCGGACGAACTTCGTTTTCGTCTGAAGATCTTCGATGGTGGCAGCACCGCACAAGCCCATGCCGGAGCGCAGGCCGCCGACGAGCTGATAAACCATGGCCTCAAGCGCGCCGCGATAGGGGACGCGGCCCTCGATGCCTTCCGGAACGAACTTGCCCAGGCGGTTGGAGTTGCCATTGCGTTCGCGGTTGACCACGCTCTCGTTGTTGTCTTCGATGTCGAGGTCGTCGGTGCCCTGAAAGTAGCGCTCGCCGCCCCCCTGAGCCATGGCGGAGAGCGAGCCCATGCCGCGGTAAGCCTTGAAGGAGCGGCCCTGATAAAGAATGGTCTCGCCCGGGCTCTCATCGACGCCGGCGAAGAGCGAGCCGATCATGATGACGCTGGCGCCGGCAGCGATGGCCTTGGTGATGTCTCCGGAATACTTGATGCCGCCGTCGGCGATGATGGGGACGCCGTGCTTGCTGGTGGCCTTGTACGCATCGCTGATGGCGGTGATCTGCGGCATGCCCGCACCGGTGACCATGCGCGTGGTGCAGATGGAGCCGGGGCCGATACCGACCTTGATGGCGTCCGCGCCCGCATCCATGAGGGCTTCGGCCCCTTCGCGGGTGGCAACGTTGCCGGCGAGGAGATCGACCTGGGGGAAGCGCTGCTTGACCTGGCGAACGGCTTCGAGCACCCGCGAGGAGTGTCCGTGGGCGGAATCGATGGCGAGGACGTCGACGCGGTTGCGCACCAGCTCGCAGGCGCGCTCTAAATAGTCGCCGGTTGCGCCGATGGCGGCGCCGCAGCGGAGGCGGCCCTGCTCGTCCTTGGAGGCGTTGGGGTATTTGAGCTTTTTCTGAATGTCCTTAACGGTGATGAGGCCCTTGAGCACGTAGTTTTCATCGACGACGAGGAGCTTTTCGACGCGGTGCTGGTGGAGGATGTCCTCAGCCTGCTCGAGGGTGGTGCCGACGGGCACGGTGATGAGATTGGACTTCGTCATCACCTCGGCGATGGGAATGTCGGTGCGGGTTTCGAAGCGGAGGTCGCGATTGGTGAGGATGCCGACCAGCTTTTTGTTCCGCGTGACCGGGACGCCGGAAATTTTGTAGCGGCGCATCACCTCGAGAGCGTCGGCGATGAGCTGCTCGGGCGCCATGGTGACCGGGTCGACGATCATGCCGCTCTCGGAGCGCTTGACCTTGTCGACTTCGCCGGCCTGCTGCTCGATAGTGAGGTTGCGATGGATGATGCCAAGGCCGCCCTGCTGGGCCATGGCGATGGCCATGCGCGACTCGGTGACGGTATCCATGGCCGCCGAAAGCAGAGGAGTGTTCAGCGCGATGCGCGCGGTGAGCCGCGTGGCCGTGGAAACGTGGGCGGGCGCGATTTCACTCCAGGCAGGGGTTAAAAGGACGTCATCAAAGGTCAGGGCTTCGGCGAGAGGCTGCTCAATCATGATTTAGAGATGCGCGCAGGCGTTTGATGTTTCATGTGTTGTTTGGGCTGGCGGCTTTCCGTCATTGTAGAACAGCAGCCGGTAGCCTGTGGCCGGTAGCCGGTAGCCCGTGGTGCAAAAGTGGGGTACGGAAACGGCCGGTAGCTGGTGGCCTGTAACCTGCAGCTTAACCAACAGCCCTATTTCTCGGACCGGTGGCGCAACTCCCTATAAAACCATTGCACAACAAAAAACAGTGTTGCGAAACACAGGACGATCACCAGTATTCCCCAGGAGGCAACGAGCCAATCGGGAACGCCAAGCTTGCTGAGAGGGATGAATGCCAGGAAGACAATCAGCGCTATGGCGCCGAGCTCTATCGGCTTGTTCCCCCTGTTACTCCTAAGCATGCGCCAGAAAACCGTGCCATAGGTCAGGAAGATGAACACTCCAACGAGGAACGAGGTGATTGCTCCGGGTCTATTCATGGCAGTTGCCGTCGCGCTTTGAAAAACATCCGCTGGCCGTTTTATCAGCTAACCGTTCCATCGCTGACAGTTTTTTTAGCGGACCGCTTCTTAGCTGCAAAGTGAAAAGCCAGTGCCGGCGTTACAGTCCGACACTGGCGAAAGCCCGGGGCCACTGCCCTCAGTTGCTCCGGGAAAGAACCTGATGCGCGCCCGCTACTTGTCAGTGGGCGCGATTGTCGCCGCCGGCTCTTCGTGGCCGTTGCGCGGCGAAATGTTGGGCGTGGAGGCGCGGCCGGGCATAGCGGCGCGGCCGGCGTAGACGCGCCAGGTGCGCTCCACATCGTCAGTGGCCTCTTTCAGGAGCAGCTCGGCAGTTTCAGGGTGCGCGCGGAGAAGCATGGTGTAGCGCGACTCGTTGTAGACGTAGTCCTTGAGCGGAATCGAGGGCGCGCGCGAGTCGAGGAAGAACGGGTTCTTCCCTTCTGGGCGAACCGCGGGGTTGTAACGCATGAGCGGCCAGTAGCCGGAGGCGACGGCGGCCTTCTGGTGATCGAGGCCCTGGGTGAGGTCGTAGCCGTGGGCGATGCAGTGGCTGTAGGCGATGATGATCGCTGGGCCATCCCATGCCTCGGCCTCCTGGAAGGCTTTGACGGTGTGGCTGTCGTTGGAGCCCATGGCGACGCGCGCGACGTAAACCGAGCCGTAGGCGACCGCCTCCATGGCAAGGTCCTTCTTGCTGGTGGATTTGCCGGCAGCGGCGAACTTGGCAACAGCGCCGCGCGGCGTGGACTTGGACATCTGGCCGCCAGTGTTGGAGTAAACCTCGGTATCGAGGACCAGGACCTTGACGTTACGGCCTGAGCCGAGGACGTGGTCGAGGCCGCCGAAGCCGATGTCGTAAGCCCAGCCGTCTCCGCCGAGGATCCAGACGCTCTTGCGGACCAGCGTATCGGCCACGGCCAGGAGGTCACGCGCGTCGGAGGAGTCGACGGTGGCGAGTTTGGCGCGCATCTCTTTCACGCGCTCACGCTGGGCGTTGATGCCTTCCTCTTTGACCTGATCGGCCTCGAGGGTGGCGCGGACGAGATCGTCACCGAGAACGGGAGCGAGTTTCGCCACGAGGGCCTCGGCGTAGGTCTTCTGCTGATCGACGGCAAGCCGCATACCCATACCGAACTCGGCGTTGTCTTCGAAGAGTGAGTTGGACCAGGCGGGGCCGCGACCCTCGTCGTTCTGGCAGTACGGCGTGGTGGGCAGATTGCCGCCGTAGATAGAAGAGCAGCCAGTGGCGTTGGCGATCATAAGGCGGTCGCCGAAGAGCTGGGTGAGGAGCTTAATGTACGGAGTTTCGCCGCAGCCTGAGCAGGCGCCGGAGAACTCAAAGAGCGGTTCAAGGAGCTGAATGTCCTTGACCTGGGTCATGGACAGCCGATCGCGCCCAACGTTGGGCAGGGACTCGAAGAACTCCCAGTTGGCGCGCTCGGGAAGGCGAAGCGGTTGCTGCGCGGCCATGTTGAGGGCTTTGTGCGTGGTATCGGTCTTGCTCTTCGCAGGGCAGACCTCGACGCAGAGCTGGCAACCGGTGCAGTCTTCGGGTGAAACCTGCAGGGTGTAGAGCTCGCTTTCCATGCCGCGCCATTTGGGCTTGGCGGATTTGAAGGTGCCCGGCGCGCCGGGCAAGAGGCCAGAGTCGTAAACCTTGGCGCGAATGACCGCGTGCGGGCAAACCATGACGCACTTGCCGCACTGGATGCAGAGATCCTGATCCCACACGGGGATGAATTGCGCGATGTTGCGCTTCTCCCACTTCGCGGTGCCGGTGGGGAAGGTCCCACCAGGAGGCAACGCGCTGACGGGAAGGTAGTCGCCTTTGCCGGCAGCCATGGCACCGAGAACATCGCGAACGAAGGCCGGGGCCTGCTTGGGAATGGCGGGCAGGATGTCGAACTTCGCGCTGACGTGATCGGGCGGCTTGACTTCCTGCAGATGCGCGAGAGAAGCATCGACGGCAGCGTAGTTCTGCTGGACAACAGCGTCGCCGCGCTTGCCGTAGGTCTTCTTGATGGCTTTTTTGATCTGCGCGATGGCTTCTTCGCGAGGCAGGACGCCGCTGATGGCGAAAAAGCAGGTCTGCATCACGGTGTTGATGCGCGTGCCCATGCCGTTTTCGCGCGCCACGGTGTAGCCATCGATGACGTAGAAGCGGAGTTTCTTATCGAGGATGGTCTTCTGGATGGTGCGCGGCAGGTGCTGCCACACATCGTTGGGACCGTAGGGGCTGTTGAGCAGGAAGACAGCGTTGGGCTCGGCAGCTTCGAGAACGTCGACCTTCTCGAGAAACTCAAACTGATGACAGGCGATGAAATTCGCGCGCGAAATCAGATACGTGGAGCGGATGGGCTCCGGTCCGAAGCGCAGGTGGGAGGTGGTGAGCGAGCCGGACTTCTTGGAGTCGTAGACGAAGTAGCCCTGGGCGTAGTTGGGCGTCTCGGAGCCGATGATCTTGATGGAGTTTTTGTTGGCGCCGACGGTCCCATCCGCACCGAGGCCGTAGAAGAGGGCGCGCACGGTGCGCGGGCTCTCGGTGGAGAAGGAGTCGTCCCAGCGCAGGCTGGTGTGGGTGACGTCGTCATCGATGCCGATGGTGAAGTGATTCTTCGGATGCGGCTTGGCCAGCTCGTCGTAGATGCCCTTGGCCATGGCCGGCGTGAATTCCTTGGAGGAGAGGCCGTACCGGCCGCCGATGATGACCGGGAACTGCGAGAGCGGGATGCGCCCGGAAGAGAGCGCTTCCGAGATGACGGTGACGATGTCCTGGTAGAGCGGCTCACCGGTCGAGCCTGGCTCCTTGGTGCGGTCGAGGACGGCGATTTTGCGGACGGTTTCGGGGAGGGCTGTGAGGAAAGCCTCAGCGGCGAAGGGACGATAAAGGTGGACTTTGAGGAGTCCGAGCTTCTCGCCCTGGGCGTTGAGGGCGTCGATCGCTTCCTCGGTGGCTCCGGCGGCGGAACCCATGAGAATAATGACGCGGTCCGCGTCGGGAGCTCCGTAGTAGTCGAATAGATGGTATTCGCGGCCGGTCTGGCGATAGAAGCGGTCCATCGCATCCTGCACGATGACCGGGCAGGCGAGGTAATAAGGGTTGCACGCTTCGCGCGCCTGGAAGAAGACGTCGGGATTCTGCGCGGAGCCGCGAAGAACAGGGCGGTCGGGGGAGAGCGAGCGGTTGCGATGGTCGCGGACAGCCTTTTCGTCGAGCAGGGCGCGGATAGTGTCGTCGGAGATGGGGAGGACTTTGTTGATCTCGTGCGAGGTACGGAAGCCATCGAAGAAGTGCATGAACGGGATGCGGGATTCGAGGGTGGCGAGGTGTGCAACCGTCGCTAAATCAGCAGCTTCCTGCACGGAGTTCGAGGCAAGCATGGCATAGCCGGTCTGCCGGCAGCCCATCACGTCGGAGTGGTCGCCGAAGATGGAGAGCGCGTGGGTGGCGATGGAGCGGGCAGTCACGTGCATGACTGTCGGGGTGAGTTCGCCGGCAATCTTGTACATATTGGGGATCATGAGCAGCAAGCCCTGGGAGGCGGTGAAAGTGGTGGCAAAAGCGCCACCCTGGAGAGCTCCATGCATGGCGCCGGCAGCGCCGCCTTCGCTTTGCATTTCCGCGACGACGGGGACCGAACCCCAGATGTTGCGCTGGCCGTCGGCGGCCCACTGATCGGCAAACTCGGCCATGGGGGATGAGGGCGTAATGGGATAAATTGCAACGACTTCGGAGAAGCGGTAGGCCACGGATGCCGCAGCTTCGTTGCCGTCGAAAATTGCAGTCTTGGCAGGTGCGCTCATGAATCTCCTTCGCTGGGGGTCTGTCGCGGCCGGAGTGCGAAACCGCCGCAAACCACTAAGGAAAGTCTGCGCTGGGGGCCGGTGCGGCGGCTGTGACAGGGAACACAACTGTGCGAGGATGAAAGAAGGCAGGCAACAGGCAATAGGCAACAGGCAGTAGAGGCGCAAGTGCGAGCTGCCGTTGTGATTTTGGTCACGGAGAGAGATTGAGCGGAGCCTGTATGGTCCGAAGAGCTACGGCTGACGGCCGAAGAGCGGATCGATCATGGGAAATGCTTTGATGGGTAATGCTGCGCATCCCTGGCTAACAGTCGTGGGCTTGCTGGTGGGCGCGGTGGCGTTTGGGTTTACGCCGCTGGCGCTGGCCTGGTTGTGGGCGAAGGTGTATTCGCCGCAGAAGCCGGGCGCGGAGAAGAACGCTACCTACGAATGCGGCCTCGAGTCGAAGGGCGACGCCTGGATCCAGTTCGGCGCGTCCTATTATCTGTACGCCATTGTGTTTTTGGTCTTCGATGTGGAGGCGGTGTTTCTGCTGCCGTTTGCGGTGGCGTTTACAGGATTGCCGCTGGGCGCGTGCCTGGCGATGCTGGTGTTTCTGCTGCTGCTGGTGGAAGGCTTGCTGTGGGCGTATGGGAAGGGTGTGCTGACGTGGGCGTGAACGAAGCGTGCAGGCGGCAGCCTGCAGCTGGGATCGGGCGCTCGTTCACAAGCTGCGGGCTGCAGGCTGCGGGCTGCAGGCTGGGATAAAGAGATGGAACAAGACCTCAAAGAGCTGAAGATTGAGCTGAGCAAGAACGGCATCTTCACGACGACGCTCGAGGAGCTGTACAACTGGGGGCGGAAGAACTCCGTGTGGCCGCTGACGTTTGGGCTCGCATGCTGCGCGATTGAGATGATCGCGACCACGATGGCGCGCTACGATCTGGCCCGGTTTGGAGCGGAGGTGTTTCGGCCGTCGCCGCGGCAGGCGGACCTGATTATTGTGTCGGGGACTGTTACTAAAAAGATGGCGCCGCAGGTGGTGCGGCTCTACAACCAGATGCCGGAACCGAAATACGTGATCGCGATGGGCGCGTGTGCCATTTCCGGCGGACCGTTCCGCGATGGCTACAACGTGCTGAAGGGGATTGATCGCTATATTCCTGTGGATGTGCACATTCCTGGTTGCCCGCCGCGGCCGGAGGCGCTGATTCACGCGTTCATGACACTGCAAAAGAAGATTGAAGATCAGCACCTGGCCGGAGCCGACCGTCCGCGGCATCTGCACGCGGAGTTGCCCAGCGAATTTCCGGTGCCTGCATTTGGGCCGCATGGGCTCGAACCGGCAGAGAACCCGGAGGTCTTCCGCAACGAACAGGGGAATCCTCTCAAGGTGATTCAGTAATGGCAATTCCCTCCCCCGAAGAACTCAAAAATCGAATCGAGGCTGCGGTGCCGGGGGCGCAGGTGACGGTGATCCAGAATGGGAGCCCGTCGGCGCAGCACTCGTTGCTGATCGACCGCGAGCAGGCGCGCGCGGTGGCGGAGTTTCTGCGGGACGACGCGGAGCTGAAGCTGGATTTCTGCTCGCTGATGACGGGCGTGGACTGGCCGGACACGGAGACGACCGAAAAAATCAAGGTGAAGAAGACGGTCGCGGGGCCCGACGGCCAGGAAACGGTGCAGGAAGTGGAGGAAATGCGCAAAACGCGGGTCCCAGGGTACCTGGAGGCCGTCTATCACCTTTTCTCCATGAGCGAAAAGCATGGCCCGGTGGTCATTCGGATGCGGACGGCGAATCGCGGCGATGATACGCATCTGCCGTCGCTGACGCCGGTGTGGCGGAGCGCGGAGTTCCAGGAGCGCGAGGCGTTCGACCTGTACGGGATCGTCTTCGACGGCCATCCGGACCTGCGGCGGATTCTGATGTGGGAAGGCTTCGTGGATTATCCGATGCGGAAGGATTATGTGCCGCCCGCCGATGACTCGCTCGCGGAGGTGCACCAATGAGCGCGGTGGATCTGGACCTCGATCCTGTAGCGGGACCGGGCGAAATCATGGAAGTGTCGATGGGGCCGCATCACCCGTCGACGCACGGCGTCTTCCGCATGGATGTGCGGCTGGACGGCGAGCGCGTGGTGCGACTGAAGCCGGTCTTTGGCTACCTGCACCGCAATCACGAAAAGATTGCCGAGCACGGTGCGTATCTGTCGGCGATTCCCTACACCGATCGCCTCGACTATCTGTGCTCGATGACGAACAACTGGGGCTATGTTCTCGCCGTCGAGAAGCTGGCGGGGATCGCAGTGCCGGAGCGCGCGGAGTATATCCGCGTGATTGTCGCTGAGTTGACGCGCTTCCAGAATCACGCGGGCCTCGTGGGTTTCCTGCTCCAGGATATGGGCGCCAGCGGCACGCCGCTGATGTACGCCTTCCGCGAGCGGGAGAAGGTTCTGGACCTGTTCGAAGCGCTGAGCGGCGCGCGCATGATGTGCAACTACATGCGCTTTGGCGGTGTGCGCGTGGACTGCTCTGCCGAGTGGCTCGCCGAGGTGCGGATGCTGGTGGGCCGGCTGCCGCGCTTCCTCGACGAATTCGAGAACCTGCTGCGAGGCAATGAAATTCTCATGGCTCGAACTCAGAATGTGGGCGTGCTGCCAAAGGAGCTGGCCATCAGCGCCGGCGTGACCGGGCCCATGCTGCGGGCGAGTGGCGTGAACTACGACATCCGCAAGGTGGACAAGTACGGTATCTACGACCGCTTCAGTTTCCGCGTGCCGCTCGGCGAGCACGGCGACGTCTTCGACCGCTACATGATGCGGCTTCTCGAGATGCGCGAGTCGGTGAAGATTCTGGAACAGGCACTGCGCGATATTCCTCCCGGGCCGATCATCGACCCGAAAGTGCGGCTGCGCGGTCTGCGGCCGAAGGCGGGCGAAGCGTACGGACGGATCGAGTCGCCGAAGGGCGAGCTGGGATTCTTCCTGATCAGCGACGGGACGGGCAATCCTTATCGTTATAGAGTGCGGCCGCCGTCGCATGATCAACCTGACCATCCTCGAAGATATGTGCCTGGGGGAAAACATCGCAGACACAGTGATCATTCTGGGCAGCGTGGATATTGTGCTGGGAGAAGTGGACAGATGAAGCAGCTGCCAGCCTCCAGCCACCAGCTTTCAGCCAGAGGCGCGGCAAGCGAAATGCAAACGGGTGAAGGTACGAGCTGGCAACTGGAAGCTGGCGGCTGGAGTAAGGATGCTGGGTGAAGGAATCATTCAGGGGTTAGTCGAGACGGCGCGAAACTTCTTCGGCAGCTATTTCGAAAAGGATCGGCTGACGACGGTGCAGTATCCGGAGGAGCGGTATACGCTGCCCGAGGCGTCGCGGAATTTTCCGTTCCTGCTCTACGACGGCAGCGATGCGGAGAAAGGGCTGCGCTGCGTGGCCTGCCAGATCTGCGAGAAGGAGTGCCCGCCCCGCTGCATCACCATTGTGAAGAGCAAAGACAAGAAGCCGGACTTTGTGGGCAAGATGCAGGCCTATCCGGCAGTCTTCGACATCGACGTGTCGGTATGCATGAGCTGCCAGATTTGCGTCGAGGTTTGCCCCTTTGACGCGATCCGCATGGATAAGGTCTACGAGCTGAGCACGAGCGACCGCTTCGGCGGGCTGTTGTGGACCAAAGACCAGCTGTCGAAGCCCAACGAGTACTACCAGAAGATTCATCCCATGGAAGCCGCGGAGACCGATGAGCGGCGGGTGAAGGAATTGGCCGACGCCAAGGCCAAGGCTGCTGCGGCTGCAGCCGCTGAGGCGGCGAAAGCTGCGGCTCCCGATGCAGCCAGGCCTGCAGCACCACCCGCGACGAAGGTGACGACGCAATGAAGATCACTCCGGAAGCCGCGGATCAGATTTTCGTCACGCTGAAGCAGTGGATCGTCGCACACGTACCGTCGCCGTGGCAGACGCTGGTCGGGATCATCGTCTCGGTGGCAGCGATCATCGTGGTCTTCGCCGCGCTCTTCGCCCTGACCACGGTTTTCGAACGCAAAGGACTGGGGCGGATGCAGAACCGCTACGGGCCGAATCGCGTGGGGCCGTTCGGGCTCTTTCAGCCGCTGGCCGACGCAGTGAAATCGCTCACCAAGGAAGATCTTGTGCCGCGCGCGGCCGATCATGTGGTCCACTACCTGGCGCCGCTGGTGCTAGTGGGAGTGGTTTTCCTGAGCTTCGCGGTGCTGCCCATTGGGCGCAATATGGTCGCGGTCGATCTCGACAGCGGCGTGCTGTATTTCTTCGCGGTGGGCGCAGCGACGGAGCTGGCCGTGTTCATGGCCGGCTGGTCGAGTCACAACAAGTACTCTCTGCTGGGGGCAATGCGCGCCATCGCACAGATGGTGAGCTACGAGATTCCGCTGATCCTGTCGTCGGTCGCAGTGGTCATGATCGCGGGGACGCTCTCGACGGTCGAGATTGTCGAGCGGCAAGCGCGGTATACCGATGGCCTCGCGCACTGGTACGTCTTTACGCCGTGGGGGCTGGCCGGGTTCATCCTCTTTATGGTTGCGGCGACGGCGGAAACCAATCGCAGCCCCTTCGATCTGCCCGAGGGCGAGTCGGAGATTATCGCTGGCTACTTCATCGAGTATTCCGGCTTTAAGTTCGCGCTGTTCTTCCTCGCCGAATACATCGAAATGTTTGCCGTGAGCGCGCTGGGGATCACGCTGTTTCTGGGTGGATGGTCGTCGCCAGTCGCATTCCTCTGGTGGATTCCGTCGTGGATCTGGTTTTTCGGTAAGCTGCTGGCGCTGATCTTCGGGTTCATCTGGGTACGCGGCACCGTGCCGCGCCTGCGCATGGATCAGCTGATGAATTTCGCGTGGAAATTTATGCTGCCGATGACCCTGGTGGTAATCTTCTCGGCCGGCGTCTGGAGATTTTTGCCGCCCACCGTGATGGGGCCGGGGTTGCTCGGCGGTGTGATACGCTGGCTGGTCTGTGCGCTGCTGATCTTTGCTCCTTATATAGTGCTGGCTCGCGCACTGGAGCGCGGCCGGAGAATCGAAAAAAGGACCTACCGCTTTGCGGAGTGATGCCGGCGGTGGCTCTGGGGGTGAATGGCGGAGCGAGCGCCGAAACCGCGCGAGCAGAGCCAGAGGGTTGGGACGTGAGCCGGAGGCGAAGTCACAACCCTGGAATAAAGTGATCCGAATCACATTCGCCGGCAAAGCGGCTGTGCAATGGTAAGAAAGCCCGTCGCCGCGGGCAGTTCCGAGCGGCGGTTCAGGGCCATCATCAACCACGACAACCCCGGCCGCGGATGAAGCGTGCTGGACGCTTGCACGACGACGGATGAATCTGCCTTTCCTGATTCTCGCGATCTTGACGCTGGCCGGAGCCGTGGCGGCCATGACCATGCGCCACCTGGTGCATTGCGCACTGGCGCTGGTGGTTTCCTTTGCCGGACTCGCGGCTCTGTATCTGAACCTCGGCGCGGAGTTCGCTGGCCTCGCGCAGCTGCTGGTCTACGTGGGCGCGATCGCCATCCTTATAGTGTTTGCCATTCTGCTGACCCACGGCGGTGAGGGTGAGCCCGAGGGGGTGTTTTCTCCGGGAGGCATTGGCGGTGCGGTGCTGGCGCTGGCGGTGTTCGCGGTAATCGCGTGGGCGGTGATGCGGAGCAACGTAGGCCACGGACCGGTTGCCGCAGCGGCGCCGCAGACCTCGATGCGCGACATCGGCAATTCGCTGATGCAGCGGTACGTGCTGCCACTCGAGGTGATTGCGCTGATGCTGACGGCGGCCATGATTGGGGCGGTGATCCTCGCGGTGCGCGAGACGCGCTCGGGCGCGACGAAAAATCCGGAGATCCGCGCCTGATGACCCCGCTCGCTGGTTGTCTGTTGGTTTCCGCATTGCTCTTCTCGGTCGGCCTGGCCGGCGCGCTCACCCGCCGCAGCGCCATTCTGGTACTGGCCGGTATTGAGCTGATGCTGAACGCGGCTAACTTGAACTTTATTGCCTTCTGGCGGTACCAACCCCACCCTGAGTCTCTGACCGGCTTGATGTTCGTCATCTTCTCGATTGCTGTGGCCGCCGCGGAAGCAGCGGTCGGCCTCGCGCTCATCCTGGCCATCTATCGTCACGCGCGCACCTCCGATGTGAGCGAGATTACGGAGATGAAGGGATGATGGCTCGGCCGGAAACGGTGCCCTGGATCGTCCGGAATCTCTGGTTGATTCCCGCACTGCCGATGTTGGCTGCGGGTGTGACCGCGCTGCTGAAGCGGGGGCAGCGAGCGATTTCGGCAAGCCTCGCGATCGGCGCTATGGCCATCGCCCTGGTGCTGGCGTTGCTGGCGTTTGCGCGGACGCTCGCCCATCCGGCAATGCGGACGGTCACCTTCCAGTGGATGCAGTTTGGCGATCACTGGGTACAGATGGGATGGCTGCTCGATCCACTGGCCAGCGTCATGCTGGTGATGGTGACGTTTGTCGGGCTGCTGATTTTTATTTACAGCCTGGGCTACATGGCCCACGACGACAACTTCACGCGCTTCTTCTGCTTCCTTTCCTTGTTTGCGGGCGCGATGCTGGGCGTGGTGATCGCCAACAGCCTGCTGCTGCTCTTTATGTGCTGGGAAGTGGTGGGGCTGACGTCGTACCTGCTGATCGGGTTCTGGTTCCAGCGGCCGGCGGCGGCGGCTGCAGCGAAGAAGGCGTTCATCACCACGCGTGTAGGCGACCTGGGACTGCTGCTGGGCATGGTGTGGCTCTACGCAGACACCGGTACGCTGCTCTTCTATAACCAGGGCGCAGGGTGCCTCGAACATACGGCGGTGAGCGCGCTGGTGGCGCACGTGGCCGTGCTGGGCATTACCGTTTCAACCGGAATTGCATTGCTGATTTTCCTGGGAGCGGTGGGCAAGTCAGGCCAGGTGCCGCTGCATGTGTGGCTGCCGGATGCAATGGAGGGCCCGACGCCGGTAAGCGCGCTAATCCACGCAGCGACCATGGTGGCGGCGGGCGTGTATCTGGTGGCGCGCGTATATCCGCTGATGGCAGCATCGCCGGGCGCGCTGAAGACGGTGGCATGGGTGGGCGCGATCACCGCATTGTTTGCGGCCTGCATCGCCGTCGCGCAGAACGACATTAAAAGGATTCTCGCCTACTCCACGGTGTCGCAGCTGGGCTACATGATGCTGGGTCTCGGCGTGGGCGGCGTGGCGGTGGGCATGTTCCACCTCATCACGCATGCGTTCTTCAAGGCGCTGCTGTTTCTGGGCGCGGGATCGGTCATCCATGGCTGCACCGAAGACCAGGACATCCGCAACATGGGTGGGCTGCGGCGATTCCTGCCGGTGACCTTCGCGGCGTATGCGTGCGGCATGCTGGCGCTGTGCGGGTTCCCGCTGTTTGCGGGCTTCTGGAGTAAGGACGCGATTCTGCACGCGGCGCATGGATGGGGCGTGTCAATGGGGCCGTTCTATCTCGGCGCAATTGGCGCGCTGCTGACCGCGTTCTACATGACGCGGCAGATGTACTACGTCTTCCTCGGGCAAAGGCGGCTCGCGAAAGCCAGCGTTTCCCCCGCCGCTGTAGCCGCGCATGAAATTCCGGCCGAGCAGATCGAGCCCGTGGTTTCGGCGCGAACCGGGGAAGTATGCATCATCGAGCACCCCCACGAGAGCCCTGCGGTGATGACGGTGCCGCTGGCGATTCTGGCGGTGTTTGCCGTGTTCCTGGGATTTGTGGGGACACCGGCGTGGCCGTGGTTCCAGGCCTTTCTGGGCGGCAAATCTGCAGCGTTCAACTGGCATGGTTTCGACGAGCCAGGGCTGATGACGCTGATGCTGGTTTCGTCGGGGATTGTGATTCTGGGGCTGTTGCTCGGATGGTGGTTCTACGGACGCAAACCGATTCTGCATGCGACCGATCCAGATGCGCTGGAGCGGTTGGCCCCCGGGCCATTTCATGCGCTCGCCGATCGGCTGTACGTCGATGAATTCTACGACGTGACCGTGATTGCGCTGACGCGCTTTCTCGCCGCGTTCTCTGCATGGCTGGACAAGTGGATCTTCGGCGGCGTGGTGCAGCTGGTGGCTGGGGTGGTGCGGAGCCTGGGCTGGCTCGACGCGGGCGCAGATCGCTTTGTCATCAACGGCGGCTTCGATGAAGGCTGCCGCGAGCTTTCACGCGGCGGGCGGCTGCTCTCGCATTTTCAAAATGGCCGCGTCCAGACGTATCTGCGCGTAATTGCCGGCGCGCTCGTGGTGCTCACCGTGCTGCTGCTGTGGAGGCACAGCGGATGATCACGCTGCTCACGCTCGTGCCGATCATCGGTGCGCTCGCCGTTCTGCTGCTGAGCAAGACGGGCGACCTGGCGCGCCTGATCGCCATTGTTTTCGCTGCGGCTAGCTTTGTGTTTTCGCTGCTGTTCTGGATCGGGCTCGACCCCCGCAGTCCCGGCATGCAGTTTGAGGAGCGGCACGCATGGGTGCCGTCGCTGGGGATCTCGTACCACGTCGGTGTGGACGGGCTGGGCGTGCTGCTGCTGGTGCTCTCCGCGCTGGTGGTTCTGATGTCCCTGGTCGCGTCATGGCGGAACGAGAGCCATGGCCCGGTGTATTGCGCGCTCGTTCTCTTTCTCGAAGCTGGCTTGTTTGGCACATTTACGGCACTGAACTTCGTGCATTGGTTTATTTTTTGGGAGCTGAGCCTGATTCCCGCATACTTCCTAGTGCGGCTGTGGGGCGGCAAAGGACGCGCGAAGGCGGCCAATCAGTTTTTCCTCTACACCATGGTGGGCAGCGTGGCGCTGCTGCTCGCATTCCTGGCGATCTTCCTGGCGACGGGGCGCTTTGACTTCATCGAGCTGGCGCAAATGGCGCAGAGCGGCCAACTGACCACCGCGCTCCAGCAGAACCTGCACTGGCATGGCGGCCCCGAGCACCTGACGATGCTACTGTTCTGGGCAGTCTTCCTGGGATTCGCGGTGAAGACGCCGGTGGTGCCGTTCCACACCTGGCTGCCCGCGACGTACGCTGAGGCCTCGAGCGAGACAACGATGCTGCTGACGGGCGCCATGTCGAAGATGGGCGTCTACGGTTTCCTGCGCATTCTGCTGCCCATCTTTCCGCAGGAGATGCAACATGCGCTGCGGCCGCTGGAATGGCTGGCGGTGGCGACCATCGTGCTGCCCGCATTTGCCGCCTGGGCGCAGAAGGATCTGAAGCGGACCTTTGCCTACTCCTCGATCAATCACCTGGGCTACTGCGTGCTGGGGATCTGCGTTGCTGCAAAGGTGACGGGAGCCGATACGACGCTGGCGGCAGAAAAGGCCGCGGCGCTGACCGGCGTGCTGCTGCAGATTTTCAGCCACGGACTGACGGCGGCAACGCTGTTCTGGTTTATCGCTCTGCTGGAGCGGCGCAGCGGAGGCTTGCGCGGGATTGAAGACTTCGGCGGACTGCGCAGAGTGGTGCCGGTGTTTTCCGGGCTGATGGGGATTGCCATTTTCGCCTCGCTGGGGCTGCCGGGGCTGAACGGATTCCCGGCGGAGTTCCTCATCTTTAAAGGCGCGTTCCCGCTCGCCATTCGCGTGACGGCGATTTCCGTGCTCGGGCTCCTGATGACCGCGGTCTTTCTGCTGACCGTGATCCAGAAAGTGTTCTCGGGCCCGCTGAATCCGCGCTGGGAAGCGATGCCGGACCTGACAGTAACCGAGCGGCTGGCGCTGGCTCCGGTGATCGGGCTGATGTTCGTGCTGGGACTTTATCCGCAGCTGATCACAGGCCTGGTGCACAGCACCGTCACCCAGTGGGTAGCGGGGATGAGGTTCTGATGCTCGCCTGGACGATCTACATCTCGTTCCTCGGCGCGCTGGCGGCGCGGCTAAGCCCTTCGAAGAATGCTCGCGCGATGGGTGGCGCTGTTGTCGGCGCTCGCCGGCCTCGCGCTGGGCCTCATCGCGCTGCGGCATTGGCAGCCGGGCGAGATTCTCGCCGTCGCGCATCACGCATGGGTTCCCCAGCTGGGGCTTTCCTATTACCTGGCTGCGGATGGGATCAGCCTGACACTGGTGCTGCTGACCGGAATCGCAGCGACGGCGGGAATTCTTTTCTCGTGGAACATCGAGCACCGCACCCAGGAATTTTTCACGTTTTACCTGGTGCTCATCGGCGGAGTGTACGGCGTTTTTCTTAGCTTCGATCTGTTTCTGCTCTTCGTCTTCTACGAAATCGCCATCATTCCGAAGTATTTTCTAATCGCCATCTGGGGCTCCGTGCCGCACGGCGCAACCGGCGAGAACCGCGGCTCGCAGCGCGAATACGCCGCGATGAAGCTGGCGCTCTATTCCTTTGGCGGAAGCGCGCTGGTGCTGGCCGGTATGGCGGCGGTATGGGTGGCAACGGGCGGAACGAGCATGAGCTTCGAGTCGCTCGCCGCGGCGCACCTCTCCACGCATCTGCAAATGGGGCTGTTCCCGCTGGTGTTTGTGGGCTTCGCGGTGCTGGCCGGCATGTGGCCGTTCCACACCTGGGCACCCACCGGACACGCGGCCGCACCCACAGCAGCTTCGATGCTGCTGGCCGGCGTGGTGATGAAGCTGGGCGCGTACGGCTGCCTGCGCGTAGCCATGATGCTCTTCCCCGCCGGCATGGATCCGTGGGGATTCCACGTGCTGGGGCTGGGCTCGTGGCGCGAAGTCTTCGCCCTGCTGGCGCTCATCGGCATCGTGTACGGGGCGAGCGTAGCGTTGGTGCAACGCGACTTTAAATTCGTCATCGGCTATTCCAGCGTTTGCTCATATGGGTTTCGTTCTGCTGGGGCTGATGACGCTCACGCAGATTGGCCTCGATGGCGCGGTGCTGCAGATGTTCTCGCACGGCGTGATCGCGGGACTGCTGTTCGCCGTGGTCGGGCGCATGGTCTACGACCGCACCCACACCCGCGACCTGAACGAGCTCGGACCCATGCGGCTGGCACACGCGATTCCGTTTGCTGCGGTGACGTTCATCCTCGCCGGAATGGCGTCCATCGGCCTGCCGGGATTCAGCGGATTCATCGCCGAATTCCAGGTGTTGATCGGCACATGGCGGGCGTTCTCGTGGATGGTGATCGTGGCCGGGTTCGGCATCGTGATCGGAATCGCCTTCACATGGCGCGCGCTCACCAGGGCCTTCTACGGTGAGCCGACGCCGGGCGCGGCGGAACATGCCCTGCCGCCGATCACCGCGCCGGAAAAGCTGGGCGCGTTGCTGTTGCTCGCTTCCACGCTGGTGGTCGGGCTCTATCCGAAGATTCTCACCGACCTGATCCTGCCCACCCTAAATTCCCCGCTCTTTGACGGCCTGCGCCGGGGAGCCTGGCGATGAACCCCGTAAACTACGCCGAGCTGCTGCACGCAACGCTGCCGGAAATCGTGGTGGCGCTGACCGGATTGCTGCTGCTCACCGTCGATCTGACCGCGGTGCGCCGCTCTTCGCTGGCCGTTCGGATGGCGACGGCATCGGCGCTGGCTGTGGCGGGATGCGCTGTGTCGATGGCTTTGGTCTACCACTCCGCCGCGCGGTTTACTTTGGCCGGCAGCATGTTCGTGACCACGCCAACCACCCACGTGGTGCATCTGGCGCTGCTCTTCCTGGCGATTTTCACGGTTTCGCTTTCCGTCGGGTCACGCTTCACCACCAATGTCGGCGAATACGTCGCCCTGATCCTGTTCGCGACGGTCGCCATGATGTTCCTGGTCGCGACGCAGAATCTGCTGCTGATTTTCGTCGCGCTCGAATTCCTGAGCCTCTCGCTTTACATCCTCACCGGGTTCGACAAGCGCAGCCGGCAGTCAGCGGAAGCCGCGCTCAAGTATTTCCTCTTCGGAGGAATGTCGGCAGGCTTTCTTGCTCTTCGGCATGAGCCTGCTCTATGGGCTGTCTGGGTCGATTGAGCTGCCGCAGATTTCCGCAGCCGTAAGCGGACCAGCGCTCGATCCGCTGCTGCTGGTGGCCATCGTAATGGTCGCCATCGGGTTCGGATTCAAAGTTGCCGCCGCGCCATTCCATCTGTGGGCGCCTGACGCTTACCAGGGCGCGCCCACGGTGAGCGCGGGCTTCATCGCCTCCAGTTCCAAAGTCGCCAGCTTCTTCGTCTTCGGTCAGGTCGTTCTGCTCGGGCTCGCGGGCGCGGCGGGCAGTGGCGCTTATCGGTCCTACTCGCCGGGATGGGTTCCCGTGCTGTGCGTGATCGCTGCGCTCTCGATGGTCGTCGGCAACCTCGCCGCCATCGCGCAAACCAGCCTGCGTCGACTGCTCGCGTACTCGGCGATTGGCCACGCTGGCTACATGTTGCTGGGACTCATCGCGCACACGCCGCAGGGTGTGAGTGCCCTGCTCTACTACGTCATCACGTATGCGCTGGCCTCGCTGGGGGCCTTCGGCATTCTGGCGGCACTGGAAAAGGAAGGCATCGACCGCATCGCGGATCTGCGCGGCCTCAGCAAGCGAGCACCCGGACTGTCGCTATGCATGCTGATCTTTCTGCTCTCGCTGGCCGGGATTCCGCCGCTGGCCGGCTTCTTCGGTAAGTTCTACCTCTTCGTCGCCGCCCTGCAAGCAACGCCACACCTCGGACTGCTGTGGCTGGTGCTGCTGGCGGTAGCCATGAGCGCGGTGTCGCTCTACTACTACCTGCGGGTGCTGAAGCAAATCTACGTGGCGGAGTCGGATCCCGATGGAGCAAAAATCCGCACACCGCTCGTCACGCGATGGGCGATCTGGATACTCGCGGCGCTGGTGGTGCTGCTGGGCTGCGCGCCCAACCTGCTGCTGCGGTGGCTGGGGGTTTAATCCGCTCGATCGGCGCGAATTCTTAGGCTACCGGACGCGGCTTGTTCGCATACATCGCGGTATCAGCCACGCGCTTAAGCTCGTCCTTGGTGATCCCATCTTCCGGATAAACAGCGATGCCAATGCTCGCCCCACCTCGCACGGAGTAGTCCTCGATGCGGAAGGGCTTATCGAAGCAATGCGTCAGGCGGCCGACGATCTCTTCCACTTCGGCGCGGTTGCGCACGATGGGAATGAGCACGATGAATTCGTCGCCACCGACGCGGGCCAGCGTATCCATGCCGCGCAGCTTTTCTGAGAAGCGCTCGGCCACCTGCTGCAGGAAGACGTCGCCCACGCGGTGCCCGTAGAGATCGTTAATCTGCTTGAACTGATCGAGGTCGATATAAACCAGCGCGAAGTGCGACTGGGTGCGTTGGGCGTGGGCCAGCGCTTCCTCCAGCCGGCTTTCCAGCAGAAAGCGATTGGCCACATTGGTGAGCTGATCGTACTGCGAGCGATGGATCAGCGTTTCGTAGAGGCGGCGGTTATCGATGGCCAGCGCGGCCAGGCTCGAGCCCAGTTCCAGGGCTTCGCCGGCCTGCTCCTCGAAAGCCCCCGCACCGGAGACGACCAGCGAGCCGAGACGCTCACCGGCGCTCGAATAAATGCCGCGGCGCACCGCGCGATCCAGATCCTTCTGAGGACCGGCCTCGCCCACGATGGTGCCATTGGCCAGCTCGCACCAGCAGCTGCGGCCCTCCAGCTGCGTGCTGATGAGGCGCAGAATCATCAGCATCACGTCATCGAGATTGAGCATGCTGTTGATGGCTTCGAGCACCCGTCCGCGCTCCTTCTCCAGGAACGCGATGCGGCGCTCGCGATTGGCTTCCGATTCCATGGTGAGGCGTAGCTGTTCGGTCTGCTTGCGCACCTTGCGCTGCAGCACCACGACCCACACAAACGCCGCCATCATGAGGGCCAGCATGGCCGCGCTCAGGTAGAACAAGTGCCGTACCGTCCACCACGGAGGCGCCGCCAGCACCGCAACGTCTTCGGGGGAACGCAGCTGTAGATCGAACCAGCGCTCGGTATTCCACGGTCCGCCGGCATGGACGAAGCACACACCGGTAATGCGCACGGTGCTGCCCACGGGATAGTTGGGAAGGGCCATCTCATCGACCCCGCGGTTCCAAACCGTGCGCGACAGGATCGCCGAAAACACGTGGCCTCCTGCCTCGATCACCAGCGTGTCCTGGTGGGCCTCGTGGACTTCGGCGGCCAGCTGGCCCTGCATTGAAACCAGATCGAAGGGATAATGGCCCGCGAGCGCGTCGGTCCACTGAACAGGAAGGGGCTCGATCGTCTGCGTCTTCTTTGTCGCAGCCACGCTGGCGTTGGCCAGCATTTCAGAGTATTCACGCGGATCGGGGAAGCCGACCACGTCCACTACCTCACCCATGTCCAGGGGCGACTGCTCGTAGGTGGTCACCAGCGCTGCCTGTCCATCCGGAGTCTCCACCACCATCTGCAATCCCGGCTGATACAGGGTTACGCTGCCGCGCACGTGAACGCGCTGGCTGGCGTCGCGGGCGAAGTAGCCCGACATGATCTTGTTGATCGGGGTTACCGGCAAATTCGCTGGATCGGTGTCCGCAGTATCGAGGATGGTCAGCTGCCGCGCGCTGCTCATCCACAGTTCCGCACCCATCTGGCGATATCTGCCATCAAAAATGCCGCCCGCCACACCGTCCAGCTTCACCTCGTCATCGAGCAAATCCATCGGCTCGATGCCGTCTCTGGCCTCCATGTGGACGCGAACGATCCCGCCCTCGGTCTGGAGGTCCATCAGCAGGTATTCCCGCAGGGGGGTGGGTTTGCCGTGGGGCCCCTGCCCGTCATCCTTCGATTGCACGGATGCCGAACGCACCGTTCCGATGAGGCTCACGAAGGCGCAGTCTTCAGCGCCGTGCATCAGCTGCGTCCAGGTAACCGGGCGCGCTCGCGGCAGCCGCCCAGCGTGCACGAAACGGATCTGGCTGGCCTGAACATTGGTCGCGAAACCGGACATGGTAGTCGTGCCTTCGAGCAGGACCTCATCGCCGGCATGCAATTCCGGCGCATGCGGCGGGGCCACAACGAAAATTCCGCCGGTCGAATCTTCCGCGAAGACCAGTCCATCTTTGGGCTGGTAATAAGTGAGCGTGGCATGGAGCGCGACCGGCAGGCCCTGCCCCGCCAGGTTTTTGGGGACAGCGCGAATCTGGGCCACTGTGGTCAGCACCTGCTCCTGGGGCGGGTGCTGAGGGCCCTGAGCCTGGGATGAAGCCGCATTCCCGAATGACAAAGAGAGCAGGGTGAAAACCAGCGGCCATTTCGGGAACTTCCGCAACAGAAGGCACTCCAGGGGCCGGTATCAGAATGCGACACAAAGATGCAGAAGTCTCTAGCATCTTTAGGGGAGGGACGATGGTTTAGTTACCTTGGTTTTTAACGATTTACGGCCATTTGCCGATGTCGCCAGACGACGCCGGCCGCGGCCAGATCGCAGGCCGCAATCCCGAGAGATTTAAAGACCACGCGGCCGCTGGGAACCGGCTGTCGGCCGGCCAGGATTTCGCCCAGTTCCGCATAGATGGGCCGCCCCGAGCCGATGATGTCGCCGGATTCGCGCAGGGCGGCTTCGCGGGATTCGACAACGATGGCCGCCTGCATCGCGGCATCGTCCAGCTCGCGCCGGTCGGGGGTGACGGTGGCCACGGCGCAGACAAGGGTGTGCGGACCCAGCCACGCGCCCTGAACCAGCGGCTCGCGGACTCCGGCGACGTTGATGACGACATCGGCGCCACGCACGGCGGCTTCAGCGGTTGGGCATAGTGCGGCGCCGGTTTCCGAGGCAAAGCGCTGGGCGTTCGCCGGTGTGCGGCTCCAGACGCGGACCTCCTGAAACTGGCGGACGATGCGCAGCGCAGCAAGATGCGAGCGCGCCTGTACGCCACTGCCAAGGATCGCCAGGATTCTCGAGTCTTGTTTGGCGAAAAGCCGTGCCGCAATCGCCGACACCGCAGCCGTGCGCATCTCCGTGATCAGCCGGCCATCCATGGCCACGAGCGGCTCGCCGGTTTTCGCGTCGAGGAGCTGGATGACAGCCTGGTGGGTCGGCAGCGCGGTGTTGCGCTCGTAGAACGTGACCAGCTTCACACCCATCAGGTCGTCGAGGACCGCGGGCATCAGCGCGAAGAAGCCCTCATAGTCTGCAACCCGCAACACCGTGCGCACGGGCTGTTGAATCTTGCCCAGCGAAAGGTCAGTAAGCGCACGCTCGACGGCCGGGAGCAGCGCTTCATACGTCAGCAGTGAGCGGACTTTCGCTTCGTCGAGAAATTCCATGGCGGAAGAGCTACATCAGGCTAACAGGGTCGACATCGATGATGAGATTGGCGCGTGGAATGCCCGCCTCCTCGGCGTGAGCCAGCATGGCGCGAAGAGCCTTCTGCAGAGCGGCGCGCGTTTCGCTCTTCATTACCAGATGAAAACGATACGTGCGCTTGATCTTCGCGATGGGCGCGGTCGCCGGCCCCAGCACGCGCACCCCGCGCAGCGTCGTCTGCTGGCACCAGCGACCCAGCGTACCGGCCCAGGCCGCGGCCTCTTCCAGCTTTTGGCTCTGGAGCAAAACATTGGCGAGCGAGGAAAACGGCGGATAGTGCAAAGCGCGGCGGAAGCGCAGCTCTTTTTCGACGAAGCCGGCGTAATCATGTTCGGCGGCAAACTGAATGGCGTAGTGCTCGGGGCTGAACGTCTGCACAATCACCTGTCCAGGCAGCTCGCCGCGCCCGGCGCGGCCCGAAACCTGTGTGAGGAGCTGGAACACCCGCTCGGCGGCGCGGAAATCCGGCAACGTCAGCGCATAGTCGCACCCAACAACACCCACCAGCGTGACGCCGTGAATGTCGTGCCCCTTGGCGATCATCTGCGTGCCCACCAGCAAATTGATTTCGCCCGAGTGCAGGCGCATCAGCAGGCTCTCCATGTCGCCGCGGCCGCGAACCGTGTCGCGATCCATGCGGCCGATGCGCGCTTCGGGAAAAAGCTCCTGCAGCCGCTCCTCACCCTGCTGCGATCCTGCGCCCAGGAAATAAAGATACTCGCTGTCGCACTCCGGGCAGCGCTTCGGCACGGTCTTTCTGTAACCGCAGTAGTGACATTCCAGGCGCTGACCCGCCGCCGACTGGTCCGGCACGGCCACCGCCTTGTGGTAGGTGAGCGCGATGGAGCAGTTGTCGCACTCCAGCTTGATGCCGCACGCGCGGCAGATGACGACAAACGAATAGCCGCGCCGGTTGAGCAGGATGATAGCCTGCTCGCCACGCCCCAGCGTCGTGCGAGTCTCTTCGAGGAGCGTGCGAGAGAAGAGCTGCTCTTCGCCCGTCTCCTGGAACTCCTGGCGCATATCCACCAGGCGCACCTCGGGCAGCGGGCGCTCCATCACCCGCTCGCGAATCTCAATGCGTTGGTACTTTCCGGCGACGGCATTTTGCCAGCTCTCCAGCGAAGGCGTCGCCGAGCCCAGCAAAATCGTTGCCTGCGCCTGTCGTGCACGCATCACGGCCACATCGCGAGCGTTATACCGCGGCACGTTTTCCTGTTTGTAACTGCCGTCCTGTTCCTCATCGACGACCACAAGGCCAAGATTCGTAACCGGCGCGAAAATCGCCGACCGCGTGCCCACCACCACCCGCGCCTCTGATTTACGAATCCGCCGCCACTGCTCGCTGCGTTCTTCCGCCGTGAGCGCGGAGTGCAGCAGCGCGACCTCCGCCCCAAAAGCATGATGCAACTGCGCGGCCATCGCGGGTGTCAGCCCGATCTCGGGCACCAGCAGTATCGAAGCCCGGCCGGAATCGAGCGCCCGCCGCATCGCAGCCAGATACACAGCGGTTTTTCCGGAGCCAGTGACGCCATGCAGCAGAAACGGGCGAAACTCACGCGCTTCGACGGCGGCGGTGATCGTCGCCAGCGCCTCGCACTGTGCAGGGTTCAGCTCGTGCTCCGGCTGATGGAATACGTCCAGCCGCGTGAGGTGAAAATCTGCCGCGCGCTCTTCAATCCGGACCAGGCCTTTGCGCACCAGCGTGCCCAGCGTCGACTGAGGAACTTCAGCCCTGCGCAGCTCCGCAACCGGCAGATCGTTGCCAGCCGCAGCCAACTCGGCCAGAATCGTCTGCTGATTCTCGTTGAGCTTCGGCAGCCGTACATCTTCGACCAGCACAGCATGGCGCACGGTGCGCCGCGCATCGCGAGCTTCGGCAGCCGTTTCGCGCGTAATCCACTTCTTGCGCACCATCCCCTGCAACAAACGCAGCGAGGCTCCGGTGAGCGAGCGCAGGCGCGGAGCAAGCACCGCTTCCCCGGACTCCAGCTCGTTGAGCACCGCGTACTCCTGGTCCTGCTCCTCCGGCGTGAGCCGCGTGCGGCGCGACGAACCCTGCTCCGCGCCAAAGGCCAGCGCCTGCCGACCGAGATTCGTGATGCGGTACAGCACCTGGCGCCGCACCTCGCTCACCAGCGGCAACATCGAGCGCAGCACTTCGCCGATGGGCGCAAGGTAGTACTGCGCGATCCATGCCGCGAGCTCCATCAGCTCCGCCGAAAGCACCGGCTCTTCGTCGAGGACGGCGAGCAGCGGCCTGGCCTCGACCGGCGGTTCGTCATTGTGAAGGCTGATGACCACGCCAGCCAGCTTTTCATTGCGAAACGGTACGAGCACGCGCGCGCCCACCGCGGGATGCGACTCGCCCAGAGAATAGGTAAACGTCCGGTCGAGCGGAACCGGCAACGCGACGTCGCAATACAGGGGCATGATTCTTTTTCGGAGCCTAACAGAAGCCGGGCCGTGGCAAATCGCTTCCTCCTGTGAATCCTCGAACGAAGTTGTGGAATCAGATGGAAACACGGAGGAGTTGCGCATGGCTTCTGAGAAAGTTGCATTTATTACCGGCGGGAATAAGGGCATTGGCCTTGAAACCGCGCGGCAGTTGGGAAAACTTGGGATCAAAGTGGTGATTGGGGCGCGCGATCCCGCGAAAGGCAATGAGGCGCTGGCCAAACTGAAGGCCGACGGCGTGAACGCGGAAGCAGTCAAGTTCGACATTACCAAAGCCGCCGACTACAAAGAGGTCTACAAGTATCTCGACCAGCACTACGGCAAGCTCGACATTCTGGTGAACAACGCCGGTATTTCCAGAGAAGATTTTATGGGCGGCAACAAAACCAGCAGCACCAGCGCGGAGCTGCTGCACGAAACCTTCGACACGAATTTCTTTGGCGCAGTCGAGCTGACCCAGGTGCTCCTGCCGCTGATCAAAAAAGCGCCGGCGGGGCGGATCGTGAACCTGTCGAGCATTCTCGGTTCAATCTCGCTCCATGCCGATCCGAAGTCGCCGATCTACGACGCCAAGGCGTTTGCCTACGACGCATCGAAGGCCGCGCTCAATTCCTTCACCGTGCATCTGGCGCATGAGCTGAAGGATTCGAAGATCAAGGTCAACTCCGCGCACCCCGGCTGGGTGAAAACCGATATGGGCGGCGAGCAAGCGCCGCTGGACATCGTGACCGGCGCAAAGACCAGCGTGAAACTGGCGACGCTGCCCGACGATGGGCCGACAGGCGCGTACATCCATCTGGACCAGACGCTGCCGTGGTGAGAAAGGCAGCCCGCGAAGTAGCGCTTTGCAGTTCGCGGATACGGCTCTCGCTAACCTCTTCTTAGCCAACCGGCTCTTAGCTGACCGTTTCTCTGCTGATCGGCGCCTTGAGGCCGAGCTCGGCCATGGCAAGCTGCAGGTCGGCCCACGCTTCCTTCTTTTGGCGCGGGTCGCGCAGCAAATACGCGGGGTGATACGTGACGATCAGCTTCGCCCCGCGCACCTGGTGAATGCGTCCCCGCAGGGCAGCGAGCGGGCTCTTGCCGCCCAGCAAATAAGTCGCGGCCGTTGCGCCGAGGGCCACGATCACTTCCGGCTGGATCACTTCGATCTGGCGGAACAGGAACGGCGCGCAGGTGTTGGCCTCCACCGGCTCCGGGACGCGATTCTGCGGCGGGCGGCACTTGACGATGTTCGCGATGTAGACCTGATCGCGGCGCAGGCCCATAGCGACGATCATGTTGTTGAGTAGTTGTCCGGCTCGGCCCACAAAGGGCAGGCCCTGCGCATCCTCATCGGCGCCCGGCCCTTCGCCCACAAACATCAGGCGCGCGTTAGGATCACCGTCGCCAAAGACGATGGTGTGGCGACCTTTGTGCAGCGGGCAGCGCGTGCAGTCGCCGATATCCTGGCGGATGGCTTCGAGCGCGGCAGCGCGGTCGGCAGGAATCGCTCTTTGCGGATAACGGTTTTCTTCAGAGATGCGGTCTCCTGAATGGGAGTCGGGGGGATGGCCGGGGATTCTACTTCTGTAACAACAGCGGCTACGATTGTGCCGGAACCGGCGATTTCTGTAACTTCTTCTGTTGCAATTACGTTTCGCCGGGCGCGGAAGTCGCGGCGGTAGAAGTCGAAAACGCCCAGATCGCGAAAATAACGGATGCGGGCGCGGACATCTTCTTCGATTTCGGCCGGAAGGCGCTGCGTCAAGCCTGCTCTCCAAGGCTGACGGAAAGATCGGTATCCGATTCAGACAGCACCTGGCGCGGACGGCGGAGGGTGAGAATCTCGTCGAAGATCTGGTCGGCCAGCTCGCGCTTGCTCAGCTCCGGCATCTCGATGGCGCGGTCGCGAGTCAGAAACGTCACGGCGTTGCGGTCGGAGTCGAAGCCCAGGCCCTCGCGCGAAACGTCGTTGAGCACGATGGCATCGGCGCCCTTGCGCAGCAGTTTGTCGCGGCCATGAGCCAGCACGTCTTCGGTTTCGGCGGCAAAGCCGACCACCAGCATTCCGGGACGGCGCTGTTCGACAACGGCGGCGAGAATATCCTCCGTGGGTTCCAGTTCCAGCGTGAGCGGGCCTTTGCGTCGCAGTTTTTGTTCGGCCTGGGCACGCGGACGATAGTCGGCCACGGCGGCGGCTTTCACGACAATGGTGGCCTGATCGAGTCGGCCGAGCACTGCATCCCGCATCTGCTGCGTCGTGACCACGGGCACAACCTCAACGCCCGCTGGCGCGCGCAAAGCGGTGGGCGCAGAAACCAGAATCACGCGCGCGCCACGCCGCTGCGCGGCTTCCGCCATGGCGTAACCCATCTTGCCGCTGGAGCGGTTGCCGAGGAAGCGCACCGGATCGAGCGCCTCGCGCGTGCCGCCCGCAGTGATGAGCACGGTTTCTCCAGCCAGATCGTTGCGATGGTGCAGTACGCCGAGCACAGCATCGACAATGGCCGAATTTTCCGCAAGCCGGCCCGCACCGACCATACCGCAAGCCAGGTACCCGCTCTCCGGCGCGACGATCCGGACATTGCGATTGGCCAGGGTTTCAAGGTTCGCCTGGGTTGCCGGGTGATTCCACATGTTCACGTTCATGGCCGGCGCCACGATCACGGGCACCGTAATGGCCAGGTACATCGTCGTCAGGAAATCGTCGGCGATCCCGTGCGCGAATTTAGCCAGGATGTCGGCGGTTGCGGGCGACACCACCAGTGCGTCGGTCGTCTGCGCGGCATCAATATGTTCGATGGCGGAGGCAGCATCCCCGGGATCGTCCCCTTCGGCGCTCCACAGGCCGGTGATGACTTTGTGTCCGGTAAGAGCGGCGAAGGTGAGGGGCTGCACGAAGTGTTGCGCAGCCTCAGTCATAACGACGTGAACGTCGAGCGCATGTTTCTGCAGGTCGCGCACCAGTTCCGCCGATTTGTAAGCTGCGATGCCGCCGGTAACGCCGACTGTGACCTTCATGAGTACAGGGTACAGGGTGCAGGGGACAGGGTACAGGCCCGGAAACGCCTATGCCGGCCCGTGGAACAAACCGATGGCAGCGATCGGCATAGCGGAGCGTTTGCTCGGCAACGCCATCCCGCGGGAATTACGACGCGAACTTCGGAATCTCGGCGCCCTCGACCTCGGGCTTCACCACCGGCGCGTCCGCGGGTTTCACGTAAGCGACCTTGCCCGCAGCAATCTCTTCCTGGGCCACGCGGCAGGCCTTTCGCGAACGGCTCGCAACCATCGGCTCGGCTCCGTTCTGCAGCTGGCGGGCACGGCGCGCCGCCACCAGCACATAGCGGAAATTGCTGTCGTATTCTTTCTCGATACTCATCCGTCTACCTCCAAACTTTGAACCCGGTACTGCCATCTCACGCCCGCTCTGGCACACCGAACGCCCGCAACACCGGCTGAACACGCGCTTCAGAATTCGCCTGCCGGCAGCTTTCTGCGATGCGCAGCACGCGCTCCTGATCTGCCGCATTGCCTGCTGCGTTGCCGTTCCCGCCGGAGTTATGCCGGATCCGCTCGGCGGCAACAATGGCTTCCATTTCTTCCACCGCGCGATCCAGCACGTCGTTGACGAGAATATAACCATATTCGCGGTAATTCTCAATCTCCAGCCGGGCCCGGGCCAGGCGCCGCTCGATGATCTCCTCCTGCACGCTGCCCTCGGCACGGCTGCGGTTGCGCAGCCGCATGGCAAGGACCTCAGGAGAAGGCGGCATCAGGAAAATCGAAACCGCATCGGGCATTTTGGCGCGCACCTGCGAGGCCCCCTGCACATCGATGTCGAGCAGCAGATCGCGGCCGCGCGCAAAGGCCTCCTGGAGTGTGCTTTTGGCCGTGCCGTAGTAATTGCCGAAGACGTCGGCGTACTCAAGGAACTCGCCGTTGCGGATCATCTCCTCAAAGTGCTCGCGGCTGGTGAAGTGGTATTCGCGGGAATCCTGCTCCGATCCGCGCGGACCGCGCGTGGTCCATGAAACGGAAAACTCCAGACCGCTCACGAGCGAGCGAAGCTGGTTCACCAGGGTCGACTTGCCCGACCCCGACGGCGCCGAAATGATGAAGAGAATCCCCGCCAAGCGTCTGTCTTCCCCCCCACCCAAAACCTTGTCATCCCGACCGGAGCGCGGAGCGCGCAGCGGAGGGACCTGCTTCACCTTGTCATCCCGACCGGAGCGCGGAGCGCGCAGCGGAGGGACCTGCTTCTCACTCTAAGTTCTGCACCTGCTCGCGAGCTTTTTCAATCTCCGATTTCATCCCCAGCCCCGCTTCGGTGATGCGCGTTCCATTACCGGCCACGCTGCTGGTTTTCGACAGCAGCGTGTTGGCCTCGCGATTCATCTCCTGCAGCAGAAAGTCGAGCTTCTTGCCCACTTCCCCGCCCTGGTCGAGCAACTCTGTGAAGTGCCCAATGTGGGTGCGCAGCCGCGTCACTTCTTCTTCCACGTCGCTGCGTTCGGCAATCAGCGCGGCTTCCTGCAGGATGCGCTCCTGATCAAAGCCGCTATCGAGCATCGTCTTCATCCGCTGGTTCAGGCGATCGAAGTACGCCTGCTGGACCTTTTCGCGCAACGTTGCGGCTTCATCCACCAGAACACGCAGGCGCTCCATACCGGCACGCAGCTCGTCGGCCAAAACCGAGCCCTCTTTCGCGCGCATGGTTTGCAGAGCGGCGATGAGCGCATCGGCTTCGCGAAGGACGGCTTCCTCAATCGCCTTCAGGTCCTCGTCGCTGTTACGCGCCTCAGCCAGCAGCACACCCGGCAGGCGGAAGACTGCGTTGAGGTCAGGATCGGCCTTGAGTCCGTGCTCCGTCGACGCGGCGCGAAACGCCTCAATGTAGGCCGCCACCAACGCGTGGTCGTAGCCGGCTTCGGCTTTCTGGCTGCGCTCAAGGTTCAGCGTCACCTCCACGTGGCCGCGGCGGAGCTTGTCTTTCAGAATGCGGCGCAGGCTCATCTCCAGGCCGTCGCTGCCATTGGGCAGGCGCATGTGGAGATCGAGAAAACGGTGGTTGACGCTCTTCAGGCTGAGCGAAAAGCCCAGCGTATCGGAGACGCGCCCAGCGACGCGCGAAAATCCAGTCATTGAGTAGACCGGGGTGTGAACGGGCTGTTTCGTCTCGCTCATTTTTGGGTCTTTCCGGTGAGCGCAGGCTCGGTGATTTCGGTGTTGGGCACAGTTTCTTCGAGGGGATGACCGGTTCCGTTGGCGACCCCAGTGCCGTTGGGCTCCCCGATGTCCATGAACTGCAGGCGGTAGAGCCTCTGGTAGGTGGGCGAGGTTTCGAGGAGCTCCTCATGGGATCCGATGGCCGTGATGCACCCCCGCTCCAGCACCACAATACGGGTGGCGCGCCGCACCGTGGAAAGCCGATGCGCGATCACGATGACCGTGCGTCCTTCCATCAGATTGGCCAGCGCTGCCTGCACCAGGGATTCGCTCTCGGCGTCCAGAGCCGACGTAGCTTCGTCGAGGATCAGCACGGGAGCGTTCTTCAGAATGGCGCGGGCGATGGCCAGACGCTGGCGTTCGCCCCCCGAAAGCCGGAATCCCTTCTCGCCGATGACCGTGTCGTAGCCATCGGGCATGCGCTCGATAAAGTCGTGGGCCAGCGCAGCCTTCGCTGCTTCCACCACACGCGGGAACGGCACATCCGGCTGCCCGTAAGCAATGTTGTTGCGCACCGAGTCGTTGAACAGGATCGTCTCCTGCGTCACTTTGCCGATCTGCGCGCGCAGCGAATTCAGGCTCAACTGCCGTACATCGATGCCGTCCATCAAAATGCGCCCGCCCGTCACATCGAAGAAGCGCGGAATCAAATTTACCAGCGTCGACTTCCCTGCTCCGCTCGGGCCCACGACCGCGACCACCTCGCCGCGATGGATGGTCAGGTCGATGTCGTTCAGCACCACCGGAGGACCCTCGGGCTCGCCCTCGCGATAACAGAAGCTCACGTGCTCCAGCTCGATGCTCTTCTCAAATCCCTTCAGCGGCCGCGGATGCTTCGCCTCGACCACCTCATCCTGCTCGTCCATGAACTGGAAGATCGCCGACGAGGCGCCGGCGGCTTGCTGGAAGTTGTTGTAGTAGACCCCAAAGCGGCGGATCGGGTCGTACATCTTAAAGAGCGCGATGATGAAGGCAAAAAACTCACCCTCCTTCATGGTTCCGTCGCGGATCACGTTGCGCCCCAGCAGCAGCAGCAGCGCCATCGCTACCGCGCCGATAAAGTCCATGAGCGGCGAAGTGAGGGCCTGTGCGCGCACCGAGCGAAGATTCGCGCGGAAGAGCCGCCGCGCCGCCTGGCGGAAGCGGATCAGCTCCCAGAACTCCATGTTGAAGGCCTTCACAATGCGGTTGCCGGTGATGGTCTCATGCAGAATGTTCTGAATGTCGGCGAGTTTGTCCTGTCCGCGGCGCGTGGTGCGGCGCACGTCGCGTCCGATGCGCCGGATCGATCCCGCCACGACAGGAATAAACAAGAGCAGCACCCAGGCCAGCTTCCCGCCCAGCGCGATCACCACAATGATCATGAACGCCAGCGTGAAGGCCTGCTGCAGAAAGTCAGACAGCACCGACGACGACGCGTACTGCACTTTCTCAATGTCGTTGATGAGCGCGGAAAGCAAGGTTCCCGTGGTGTGCTTCTGGAAGAAGGCCACCGAGCGGCGCAGGATCGACTCGTACAGGTCGTCGCGCATATCGGTGATCATGCCGAAACCGGCATAGTTCGCCAGATACGTTCCGGTGTAATCGCAAATGCCCTTCAGCAGCGTCGACGCGACGAAGGCGAACGCGATCACCGACCAGTCATTGTGGATCCAGTGAGGAACCAGCAGCTCAGGCTTGACGCTGATGTGCCAGCGCTGGCCCATTTCGCCCAGCAGCGAGGTTTGCCGCGCGCGCGTCGATGCGCCGGGATTGAGCACATTGTCGAAGATCGGCCCGATCAGCAGAACGCGGAAAGCGTCCAGCAGACCCACGCCTGCGGCCAGAACCACGGCGGAAACAACCTGGAGCCAATAGCGGCGCGCGTAGTAGAGCAGGCGCCAGACGCGCTTCATGCAGGCAGGGCTCCGGGCAGCGGAAAACTACGCATCTGTTTATTTTACCGCGCGATACGCGCCCTCCCCGAAACCGGCGGGGAACCGAGGTAACGGGCAGGAATATCCTTCGCCACTGGTTACAATGAAGGCATTCCGTCTTCGGTTCGTTCGATGCAATGGAGCAAGCTCTTTCGGAACAAAGGAACCACATCCGACGTCTGGGCCGCCCTCTGCGAAGCGCGCGCCGACGGCTCCGATCCTGCGCGGCCCAATGGCGTCCGCTATCCATTGCTGGTGATGGTGCGCAGTTCTCAGGAAGCTTTAGAGGCCACAGTTTTTGCGCTCCTCAAGACCTACGGCTGGCACGACCCACGCGTCACGAAACTGAAGAAAGTCGCGCAACCCTTCCACAGCGACGATTCGATGATGCAGGCCTGTTACGAGGGAGTGGTGCAAAGGGACGGCGGAATCGTCGTCTACGACGACCCGCTCGAGGATGCCTGACGACCCTGCGCCGCACAGGAACAAACTCCGAGAAGACCATCGAGGCATTACATCGACGAGCGCAATCCCCTGCCCGCCAACATAGATATCGGCAAGGGCGGATTCTGAACGACAGCGTTCCGCGTTCAGCGGTCAGAAAAGACGCAGAGCGGGCCGCTCAATGCTCCTGCTGCCTCGACCTGGCCCGCAGCATTTGCGCCTCCTTCCGGCGCACACTGATAATGACGTCATGGGCGAGCCACAGAGGATCGCAACGGAAGACTTTGCCAGCCTGTATCGCCGCGCCTTCGCGGAGTACGGGACGCGAGCCCTTTGGAACAAGCGCATGCTCGCGGAACCCACCCCGGAGGATGCGCTGGTCGTAGCCCGGGCCTTGCGGATCGAAGGCGGCCGCGCCGCACGAAGACTTGCCGAACAGATCGAGAGCGCCTCCCGTGCCGCTCTCTAAGGTCCAGACTGATGTTCTCCGTCTGCTGGCCGCGCAGCGCGACCGCGAAAGTTATGTTGCCGGGGCTACTCCGCTTAACCAGAATGCGTCCCGTTACTCCGACGACATCGATCTTTTTCATAGTCGCGAGGAGCGTGTCGCGTCAGCCGCTGCACGTGACGCCCAGACGCTTGAGAAAGCCGGCTACACCATTCGATGGATCAGGCGCTCGCCGGCAATCTACACAGCCGAAATTGCTGGCCCGGCTGGCCAAACCCGCCTTGAATGGGTCGTGGACAGCGAGTTTCGCTTTTTTCCCGTTGTTCAGGATGAAACCTTCGGGTACGTTTTGCATCCCGTCGATCTGGCCGCCAATAAAGTCATGGCCGCCGCTGGCAGGCGCGAAGTGCGCGACATCGTTGACCTCGTGACGCTTCACGAGACTATTCTTCCCCTCGGGGCGGTGGTCTGGGCTGCCGTCGAGAAATCCCCCGGCTACACGCCTGAAGGATTGGTTGCCGAAATTCGACGGAATTCTAACTATCCTGCCGCTGAGTGGCGGGCGCTGCTGGCCACTGAGCCTGTTGACCCACCGGTTGTACTGGCCAAACTGCGCGCCGCTCTGGATGAGGCGGAAGTCTTTGTCTCACGAATGCCTACCGACAAGCTCGGGTTGCTCTTTCTCCAGTCCGGGAAAGTTGTTCAACCCGATCCCGATCATTTGGAAAGCTACATAACACACCCCGGTCAAATAGGTGGTCACTGGCCAGCCAGCCCTGAGATTGTGGCCGCGATGCTCGAGCAGTACAACAAGCCGAAGTCCTGACGGAAACCTGGACGGACCCCGACCCGGCTTCATCGTTCGTCCGGAAGCTCTGCGCGGGCGTGAACCTCGGAGCCCAGGGCTGGAGAAAAAGCGTAATCTGGCGCATGGCTCGAACCAAATGACACAAACAGTGATGGGGAAAGCGTCACCGAAGCGCTGGCGCATCGCCGTCACCATCGCCATTTCCCTCATCGCCGCGGTCGCGTCCGCATGGCTCATCCTGGCCACTGCCACGATCCACTGCGACTCGCTCGCGCCGCTCACGGTATTAGCCACACTGGCGGCCTTCATCATTTCCATCTGCTTTCGCCAGATGAGCAAATTCCCCGACAAACGCAGCCGCTGGATTCTCTTCGCCTGTCTCCTCATCGCCGCCGGCACGCTCTTCGGCGATTTCCGCTACGTACGGAAATATCGTGACTTCTGCGATCAGCTGCAGCAGCAGATTCGGCAATCCGCTCCGAATCACTAAGGCTTCTTCAGAATCTCCGCCCTCTGCCCGCCGATCGGCGACGCCTCATCCAGAAACCCCTTGAACACCGGCCCAATCTGCCCGGCGCACTGCCCTGGAGCCAGATGCCCGCACCCATCCACCACCACAAATTCCGACTGCGGCACGGCGCGGTGCATCACCTCGCCGACGGCAACTGGGATGAGATGATCCTGCTTCCCCCAGACAATCAGCATCGGCATTCGCAGCTGGTTCAGGCTCTGCGCAGTCATCAGATCCGCGCCGGTCAGCATGGAATCCATGTTGCGCTTGACGACCCAGCCATGCTTCCCCACAAACCGGAAGATGGCTCGCTGGATGAACCCTGGCACATGCGGCGCCGGCCCGACCGTCAGTAAGTTATCCAGCTCGGCCAGCTTCGCTGGAGTGTCCGGCTCAAAGAGCGCCGTATTCCAGGTGAACGCGAACCGTGTGCCGGCGCTGTCGAAAATGGTCAGCCGCCGGATGCGCCCCGGCTCGTCCAGCGCTACCCGCATCGCGATCCATCCCCCCATCGACCACCCCGCGAGATCGGTCTGCTGCAGGTGCCGATTGGCGATAAAGGCTTCCACCGCACCGGTCAGCTCCGCAATGGAGTAGTCCGCCCTGGGCCAGTCCGAGCGCCCATAGCCAGGCAGGTCGAGCGCGTACACGCGATGATGATCGCGGACCAACTGCGGCATCAGGTTCGCCCAGTCTTCGGCGCGTCCGCCCAGGCCATGCACCAGAACGATGGGCGAGCCGGACCCGCCCGCGAAGTAATGCACCCGCACCTGCGAGCCGGCAAAAGGAATCTCGGTGGTTTCGGAGTGAATGCCCTCGAAGAAGAGCCGTGTCTCAGTCGCAACCCACAGCACGGTAAGCGGCCGCACAAAAGCAATGACCACCACCGCAACCAGCGCTACCAACGCCCCGAGCAGAACCCGGCGCATCACCAGCCACGAGCGCCGGAGCTGTTTCTGCGGCGGTGCTGTCGTGGCGGCCATCGCTTGCTGCATCCCCCGCCTTTTAGGATGTCATCTCCAGCGCCTTGCGAATCACCTCGACGGTGAGTGGCGTCAGCCCGTCCAGTTCCTTCTCGCCCGCCCAGCGGGCTTCGAGCGCATCCGAGGCGCAGGCCAGCGAGCCGCCCACCACCCGGCACAGAAAATCGACCAGCACATAGTGGAACCGGACCCGCCCCTCAGCATCATGCGAGATGCGGTCGAAGGCTTCCACCACGTCGACGGTCTCCACAACCAAACCGGTTTCTTCCAGAACCTCGCGGCAGATCGCCGCCTGGAGGGTTTCGCCCAGCTCCACCGCACCGCCCGGCAGCGACCACTCACCCTTCAGCGGCTCCTGCGCGCGCCGGACGAGCAGCACCTGCCATTCGCCGCTCGCATCTCGCTGGACAATCACCGCACCCACGCCCGCAATCGGAGCGTCAGGATATTCACGCCTCACAGAAGCAGGGTACAGGGAACAAGGTTGCAGGGAACAGCCTGCTGGCTGCTGGCTGCAGGCTGCAGGCTGCAGGCTTGTTACAGCTTCAACGGCTTCCCGTATTCCCCGTCAAAAACCAGCCGCTGCATGCTGAAGCGGCCCCCGTCGTACTTGTCCGGCCCCTTCAGATGCCCGATCCCCAGCAGCGCCACCACCTCATAACTGATGGGCAGGTTCAGCACCTGGCAAACCTTGTCCGCTTCAAAGCCTTCCATTGGAGCCGTGTCGTAACCCAGCACCTCGGCCATCAACATCATGCCGGTGACAGCCATCATCGTATGGCGGTTGAGCCACGCGGTCAGGTTCGGGTGATTCTCCAGGAACGCCGGGATGTTCACCTGCGCCGCCTCCGCATAGTTCTCCGTCATGCCGCGCTCGCGGCCCATGCGCAGCATCTCTTCCATGTCGGAGCGCCAGCCGTCCTTGTCGGCGCAGGCCACAATCACCACCGACGCTTCTTCCACCTTGGCCTGGTTGTAGCTGGCCGCGCGCAGCTTACGCCGTCCTTCCGGCGTGCGCACCACCACAAATCGCCACGGCTGCAGGTTGTAGCCGCTGGGCATCTTCAGCCCCGCCTCGAGGATCTTCTTCAGATCGGAGTCCGGGATCGGCGCGCCATCGAAACTCGGCGTCGCCCGCCGCTGCTCGATCACTTCGCTTAAGGGCTTTTCCGTTCGACTGGCCATGCGGCGCTCTCGCTGCCTGCTTTCCTGTGTGGGTGAATCACCAACTATAGATCAACCGCGCTGTCCCGATGTCATTGCCTGGATCTGCTCCATCGGCAACTCCAGCGCAAACGGGTTCTGGTTGCCCGGCGTCGCGGCGTAGACCCAGAGTCCGTGAAAAGCCGTTTCCAGCCCCGGATGCTGCTGCACCAGCGCGCGCATCACCGCCGTCACCTGTGCCCGCGCCGTCACCGGATCCATCCCCGGCGACGCGTTGTAGGTCACGATCAGATCGAACTGATCCGCAAATTCGCCCACGTGCACGTTGGTGATGGTATACGTCTGCGCCCCCGCACTCAGCCGCATAGGATCCGTCCCGGGCAGATTGTCCGGCCGATTCTGTTCCGATTCCTTTTCGAGCTTCAACAGATTCGGACTGGAAATAAAATCCACCGGCTGCAGCAGCGTGCGCGCCGTCTGGTAGTAGAACCACGCCGGCCACAGCTGCTGCCTCGCTGCATACGCCCGCGCCTGGCGCCAGAACCACACCCCATCGTGCCCGCCCATGGTCATCGGCTTGGTATAGAAGCCGGCCAGCTTCCAGTCCGGGCTGCCCGACAGGATCGTTCTGCAGCACCAGCGAAAGCTGCTGCGGCTGCTTCACGCCGGTGGCATGCAGCACCGCCAGTGCGTACTTGCCAGGAGGCAGCCCAGGAATCGTCACCTCCACCGTCAAAGCCGATCCCGCAACGCCGCAGAAGAACTGCGCATCCTGGGCCGACTTCAGATCGCTCGCGTCCAGCAGGTAAATGTCGTCGACGGTAAGGGTGGCGCGCTGGATCGATGCGTTGATGGCCTGAATCGAATTGGCAATCCCCTCAAACTGCGCCGCAACGCTGGGGATGGTCTGCGATCGCACCGCTGCGGCGTTCCCGCCCTCGACGTTTCCGGCAATCATCTGCGCCGTCTGCGCCAGAATGGTGCGCTGCGCCCCCGCCATCTGCGACTGCGTCATGCACGAAACGCCCAAAGCGGGCCGTGCACCGGCCAAAAGCAGCGCACAAAACACAACCGAAACCACATTCTTTGCCGGAATCGCAAAACGACTGCAACCCATTCAGGACTTCCCTTCAATTCGCAAGCGAATTTGAATCACTGCTAGTCTAGTACACAGGAGCGCGAACCACCGGAACGTGCCGAGCCGGGTTCGGACACCTGGTCCAAACACTCAGATGCAGTTCATGCGCCTTTCACGATGCCTGTCCCCCGCGTTAATAGCCGCGGCCCTGGCCGTTGTCTGCCCCGCCCAGGTCATGCAGGCCCCAGGCACCATGCCCGATGGGCGCAGAGTCCCTGTCCCCGCAGCAGCACGGCACCCGACGCCGCCCATGCAGGGCCAGTCCAGACCTGGGACGCAACGCGGCGCGCAACCCGGCACCACCCCTGGCATGCTGCCTACCAACCCGGCAGCCACAGGCTCCGTCCCGTTCATCACGCCCCGCCCCGGGTCCGATCTGCCCAACCAGCCCCAGGTTCCCCCGTCGCTCCTCGATAAGCCGGCCCAGCCCGCCACCGTGAAGCTCACCGGCGGAACCCTCGAGGTCACCGCCAACAACTCCAGCCTCACCGCTATCCTTAATAACCTTTCCTCCTCCAGCGGCATGTCCATCGACGGTCTGGGCAAGGATCAGCGCGTCTTCGGCATCTACGGCCCCGGCACCCCGCGCGACATCCTCTCCGAGCTGCTCGACGGAGCCGGCTACAACTTCCTCATGGTCGGCGAAACCGATGCCGGCGTGCCCCGCGAGATCGTGCTCACCGCCCGCACCAGTGCCCCGCTCTCCGCGCCCGGCCCCAGTTCCCGTTCCGATGAGGACGAGGAGCCCATCGCCTCCCAGCAGCCTGAAGAGATCCCGCCTCCGCCGCCCATCGCGCCCGTCAATGAGCAGCCGCAGCGTCCGCGCAGCCCGCAGGAAATGCTGCAGGAACTCCAGCGCCTGCGTCAGCAACAACAACAGCAGCAGCAACAACAGCAACCGCCTCAGTAAGAACGCTTTCCAGAAGCTTCTTCGCCTTCCACTTCGGGGCGCCGCACACACCCTCCCCTGCCCTCCGTGACTCCGGTAATGCCTCTTTCGGGGTCTGGAAACGGTGACTGCAGTCGCTTATCGTTTGCATACGAAGGCCCTCCCCCTTATGCAGAATCGCAGCGCTGTTTCTCTGTTTGGCCTTGCCGCCCTCCTTGGTTCTCTTCTTCTCGCCGGTTGCGGACAGGTCAACACCTCCACCCAGGTTGGCACTTCGCTCTCCGGCAACTGGTCCTTTGCCCCGTCTGGCAACGCCGTCATCCTGAACCTCGGATTCACCCAGGGCGCCTATGAAACAGTCAGCGCCGTGGCCCGCCTCAACGGCTCGTCCTGCGTCAGCCCCACCACCGACATCCTGCTCACCGGTTCGGTCGCCGGCGGCAGCAATCAGATGACGCTCGTCTCCTCAGCCTTCGGCGGCACCACTCTCACCCTCGAGGGCCAGGTCTCCGGCGATGGCAAAGCCATCGCCGGCGCAACGTGGACCTTCACCGGCGGCAATTGCGGCTCCCTCGGCAAGGCTGCGGTCACAGCCACCGGCTACACAGCTATCGACGGCACCTATACCGGCAACTTCCTCATCACCAGCGGTACCCAGATTCCCGTTTCGGCACTCATCGAACAAACCTCCCAGCCGGATGCCGACGGCCAGTTCGCTCTTTCCGGCACAGCCACCTTCTCCGGCGCCAACTGCTTTGTCGATCAGCCCTCCGTGACCACCTCGCTGGTCACCGGCAACGGCTTCTCCATGACCTATACCGACCCAGGCTCGAGCGCGGTGCTCAACGCGGCAGGAACCCTCAACAGCGCGGCCACCCAGCTCACCATCAGCAGCTGGTCCATCAGCGGAGGCCCGTGCAACGGCCAATCCGGCACCGCCACCCTCACCGAGCAGGAACAGAACCTCTAGCAAGACTCCGATGAAGCATGCTTGTTGACGGGTGCCGTGTAGCACACACATGCGAGTTGTGTGCTACGTTAGCAACGGAGGTTTTATCCCATGGCTCAGGCAAAAGTGCTCCAGTCTGATCGAGGCTCCAATCGACTCAAACCGGCTGTGCGCCGCAGCCGGCTCGGCGATGCTCTCTCCATCGCCGAGCAACAGGGGCTCCTTAGCGGCGGCCGGACACTCGTTGTGCGTGGCCGAATGCCGTCGCTTCTCGTCGAGCAGGCAAAAAAGAAGAGCGGTATCCGATCCGACTCCAGGCTGATTGAGGCTGCGCTGGCCAACATTGTGGCCGCGGACGATTACGCGGAATGGCTTCTTGCCCAGCGCGGCATTGTGAGCAGGGATCTCGATCTTGAGTTCTAGCCGCCCCTTCCAGCAGTCGCAGCGTCGATTGAAGCCGGAGAAACATCGCAAGCGGCTCCTTTACCGCAATCGCTCCCAGCTGCGGTTTCTCTCCGGCCTCAAGCCTCCCATTCCGAAACTGCTCCTCGATACCACCGTTTATATCGACGGTCTGCAGGGAAGGCTTCCCGATTACGCTGAGGTTGCTTTGCGGGCCGGGAGCCTCTGGCATTCCGCGGTTACTGAAGCCGAGCTCGCCGCCCTCGCCGGTTTGCTCGATCCAACCCATCCGGATACAGCAGAAGCGATCGCCCAGGTCGCTCGGTCCGTCGACTTGCGGCCTGCCCATCGCATCCTCACTCCCGATCGGGATACATGGCGCGAGGCCGGCATTCTCGCCGGGCTTCTGGCCCGCCTCCAGGGGTATGGAAAAAATGAGCGCCGCAAGGCGCTCAACGATGCATTGATCTTTCTGACGGCCGCTCAGAATGGCTGTGTTGTGCTCACTCGCAACCTCTCGGAATTCGACCTGCTGATGCAGCTCGACCCAACCGGCCAGGCTATTTTCTACGATTCCGCTTAGGTCCATCGATCGCCGGGTGCCCCATAACCTGGCCTGAGCAAGCCGCGACCGCAGCGAGCCGCGCGTCGAACGGCTCTGCCGGTTTTGGCAGATGTGGGAGGATAGGATCCCAACCAGCGATGCCTCAGGGATGATCTTTCGGGATCACTTCTCCGGCCGAGGCCACCGAGCCTCAATCGTCGTCGAAATCCCGCCCCGAGGCCGAAAATCCCCCTTCACCACCGCCCATACCGGATCGCAAGCCTTCACCACATCCTCGAGGATGCGATTCACAACGTTCTCCTGAAAAATCCCCAGGTTGCGATAGCAGAACAGATATTCCTTCCACGACTTCAGCTCGAGGCACTCCTGGCGCGGCATGTAGCGCAGCGTAATGGTGCCAAAGTCCGGCAATCCGGTCTTCGGGCACACAGAGGTGAACTCCGGATCGTCGATCACGATCTCGTAGCCAGGAAACTGGTTGCGCCAGGTCTCGATCGCCGGAAAGTCGAAGTCGAGCCCGGCCTGCGCATGCTCGTCGGTGTATCGCGGGGCAATAGCCATAGTTCCATTCTAAATTTCCGCCTTCAACGCTGCTGAACGCCAGCCAGGACGCCGGCATTGAGAGTACGATCACCCAAACATCGCACGAGGCGGAATTCCAAAAAAGAAAAGAGGCAAACTCGAATGACATCCGTGACGGAAGCGCAATCGAATCCAAATCCAGCCAGCGGAAACGATCTTGCCCAAATCGTCACGAAGGCAATGACTTCAGACGACATCGAAAGCATGGTCAACGCGTTTGCTCCAGACGGCGAGTGGGTGATCATGGCTACGGGCGAGACGTTCCGCGGATACGATCAGATCCGGCAACTGGCGACGCGATCCGTAGCGGCGCGCGACCATACGTCAGGGCTGGGAATCAAGCCCACCAACGTCTTCTCCAACGCCGAAGGAACCAGGCTCTGCTGGGAGTATGTGCACACCGGCGTGGTAACCGACAAATGGCCTGCGTCCTCCCACAAAGTACCTGCAGGCACAAAGTTCGATTTGCCCATCGTTCTTATCTGCGACATCCGCCAGGGAAAGCTGGTCACGATCCGCGAGTACTTCGACTTGCTGACGCTGCTTGAGCCCGACACCCCGCATCGACTCTATTCTTAAGACGGCAATCGGCGCGGCAGCCGCAGATACCGAGGGCCTCCCGCCATTTCGGGAGGCCTTCGGTTATCGGACGCCAGAAGACAGACGTCAGTCCGTGTGCCCCGACCCCGGCGTCGCAGAATAAAGCGCCGTCAGGCTCGCCTCGCCCAGGATCTGCCCGCGTTCCGCCGCCGCAATAAACGCGTGATACAGCGTCTCAGCATTCGCCGGGAAGTTCGCCGACCCCGGCAAATTCAGTGTGGTGCTCAGCGCATAAACCGTGAACACATAGTTGTGAATGTACGGCGTGTAACCCGCCGGCGGGCACGGCCCGTCGTACTCCTGGCCGAAGTCGAAATCGTTTTCGATCTGCTGGCCGTACTTGCTCCCGGCCACGCCCGCATTCGCCGGCAACGCATTCACGTATCCGGCAATGTTGTACATGCCCCAGTGCGTAAAGGAGGCCGTCGTGTCGTAGAGCACAACGGCAAAGGAGCGCGTGCCCTCAGGCGCTCCGGTCCAGTAAAGCTCCGGCGACTGGTCGCCCCCCGCGGCCCCGCTGGCCGTACACACATTCACGCCGTTGCTCGGCTCGTTCAGGATCATCAACAGCGGCGGCGTGCCATCGTTTTGAAACTCAGAGCTGTGCAACTGGAATCCATACTGTGCCCAGGCGCTTGCTGCCAGCAGCATGCTGGCTGCAAAGAGCAGCGATGTTCGCAATCCGGCAAATTTCATCGTGCGCTCCTTCCTTGTGAATAACTCGCGAATGAGTGGATTAGTTCTCAGGCCTCGCGAAGAACTCCACGCGACCCGAACTCCGGGTCCCAAACTTCACGGCGATGATACCGGCGCAGTCCTGTGTATAACTCGATTAGCCGGAAATTAACCGCGGTGACATCGCTCTGCCTACTTTCGTAACCATCCGCACCTTTGCTTTTTTGCCGACCGCTTCTTAGCTAACCGCTCCTTCGCTGACCGCTCCTTAGCCAACCGCATCTTCGCTGACCGCTTTTCCGCCAACCGCTTCTTAGCTTCCCCTACCACCTTTCAATCACTTACGGCCGAACGCCAAAAATGTGGGAAATCTGTCAAGAGGCGAGCCCTAAAACCAAAGTAATGACCACCGACTTATCACCACTTAAACGCCAGAACACTCCATTAAACCTGGCACTACTTCCTGCTGAACTTGGTATTCTGATAATAGGGAGTAAGAAACTTTTTTCGGACCCGGAGAAGGCTGCAACCCTGTACCCCGTAACCTGTAACCTGTACCCTGGTCCCTCATCGGCTAAGTACTTTCACTTCAAATGCGTAGACTTTTTCCATTTTGCTTTCAAATACATGCACGACCCCTCTCTGCGAGCCACACCGTGCGCATTTGAAAACAAAATAGATGCCCGCAACCAATCCATTTCTCAAATACATAGCGGATACCTCAAAAATCCCGCCTCCATGGAATCAAATACGTACGCGCCACCAGCCCCAACAGCACCCCCCCCAGGGGGGTACCTCCTGCCCTGCTTCCGTCGTCTCCGGCTGCGGGCCGCAGGCTGCAGGCTGCGGGCTGCGGGCTACCTTACAATGGTCCCGCATGGATACCCCGCAGGCCGGAATCTTCGCTCTGGGCACGTCCTCCCATGCCTACCTGGAATTCGACATTCTGGGCGCAACCAGGAACGAGCAGTTCGCCTCGAAGATCTCCGCCATCCGCGAGCCTCGAACCACCACCGGAGGCGTCAACTTCGTTATCGGCTTTCGCCCCGAACTGTGGCGCACCATCGTTCCCGCCGATACTCCGTCAGGCGTGGAAGGTTTCAACCAGGAGATTCAGGGAATCGAAGGATTCGTTATGCCGGCCACCCAGCATGACGCGCTGGTCTGGCTCTCCGGCAGCTCCTATGACGTCCTGTTCGATATGGCCCGCTCCGTGGTTCGCGACCTTGCCGGTCTCGCCTCGCTGGCGGACGAAACCGCCAGCTGGCCGTACCGGCACGATCGCGACCTCACCGGCTTCATCGACGGCTCGGAGAACCCGACGCTGCTCGACGCTCCGGCCGCCGCACTCATTCCCGAAGGCCAGCCCGGCGCCGCCGGCTCCTTGCTGCTGCTGCAGAAATGGAAACACCTCGTCGCAGAATGGGAGGCCGTCCCCACCGAAAAACAGGAGGCCATCATCGGGCGGACCAAGCTCGACAGCATCGAGCTCACCAACAAACCAGCGGATTCGCATGTCGCTCGCACCGACCAGGATGTGTTCGGCAACATCTTCCGCCGCAACATGCCCTATGGAGGCGTCGAGGACCACGGAACCATGTTCGTCGGCTTCTGCGCGGATCAAAAGCCGCTTGCCCGCATGCTCGATAGCATGGCGGGCCTCGTCAACGGCCAGCGCGACGCGCTCACTCGTTACACGGTGCCGCTCACGGGCTCATATTATTTTGTGCCATCGGTCGAAAGCCTCGGCCGCCTGCGGCCAAAGGAGTAGTCGCGGCGGTACCCCGACGAAATTCGCTTTTCCCGAACCCTAAAGCCTGCCAGGTGTGTCTTATATACTGACTCACGGTTTCCCGAATGGCACCTAAGCAGGCAAGGCCACGGACGGCTCGCATCTGGACGATCACAGTCCTCGCCCTCATTCTGGTTTTTTACTTCGTGCACCTCATGACGCGGGGGAGTCTGCCCATCCGTGTGGCTGCGGCCACTGTGGGCGACCTCAATAGCACCGTCCCGACCAACGGCAAAGTCGAGCCGCGGACCAATTTCGAGGCCCATGCGCCCTTCCCTGGCGTCATCGAGCAGGTCTACGTCCACGAGGGCGAAAAGGTTCCGGCCGGCAAGCTGCTGGTGGCCATGGATGATAGCGAGGCAAAGTCCCGTGTCCTCACGGCTCTCGCCGCGTTGAAAGGCGCCCAGGCCGAGTACCAGGCGGCGCAGCAGGGTGGAACCCAGGAGGAACGCATCACCCTCGGCGCCGAGATCGAAAAGGCGCGCATCGACCGTGTTCAAGCCCAGCAAAGCCTTGACGCACTCCAGAAGCTGCAGTCCTCCGGAGCCGCGTCACCGAGCGAAATCAGCGCGGCCCAGGCTCGCCTTGCCGTGGACTCGAGCACCATTCAGTCGCTCGAAAAGCGGCAATCGGATCGCTACAGCGCCGACGATCTGGCCCACGCCAAAGCATCTCTCGAAGACGCGCAGGCCGCCTATGGCGCCGCCGAAGACGCGTTGCAGCACGCTGTCGTCCATGCGCCCTTCGCCGGAACGGTCTATTCCCTGCCCGTCTCGCGCACCGAGTACGTCAACCAGGGCGATCGGCTCCTCTCCATGGCCGACCTCTCGAAGCTGCAGGTCCGCGCCTACTTCGACGAGCCGGAAATCGGCAAGCTGCAGGTTGGTCAGCCCGTCACTATCGTCTGGGACGCGCGGCCCGATGAGCAGTGGCGAGGCCACATCAGCCGCCTGCCTTCGACCGTCATCACCTACGGCACCCGCAATGTGGGCGAAGTGCTGGTGGCCATCGACGACACCGATGGCGCACTACTGCCCGATACCAATGTTCGTGTGACCGTCACCGTAGCCAACGAATCCAATGTCTTAAAGGTTCCGCGCGACGCGCTCCATATCGATGCGGGCCAGGATTACGTCTATGTGAAAGAAGGCAATTCGCTGCGCCGGGTGCGCGTTACCATCGGCGTACGCAACCTGAATGATGTCGAAATCACCAGCGGTCTGAAGTCCGGCGATGTCGTAGCCCTGGGAACCACGAATGCCCAGCCGCTCAGCAGCGGTATCCCGGTAAAAGTAGTTCAGTAAAGAAAGCTCTGCGGAGTAGCCCACCAGGGGGAGTTTTGCGGAAGTTTCTTCACGTATCGGTCCTTTTTGTTCTTTTCGCTGCCCTTTCGACGATGGCCGAGAACACGGCAAGCCCGGTGCGCGACGACCTGAACTTCGGCCGAGCTAACAATGCGCTCCGCACTTTAAGCACAAAGCTGTCCCAGAACCAGCGGGATGCCGAGGCGCACAACCTGCGCTGCCGCGTCTATTACCAGGAAGAACAGTGGGACCAGGCCGTGAACGACTGCGAAGCCGCCGTCAGCCTGGCGCCGAGCGACAGCGATTTCCATCTCTGGCTCGGCCGTGCCTACGGGCAGAAGGCCGCTCGCGCATTGATCGTGTCCGCCTGGCCGCTGGCCCGCAAGACGCACGCTGAGTTCGAACAGGCCGTGCAGCTGGATCCTCATAACGCTGCCGCCCTCGCCGATCTGGGTGAGTTTGACGTGGCCGCGCCGGCCGTGGTCGGCGGTGGTCTCGGAAAAGCTGACGAGGTCGCGCAGCAGCTCACCGCCGTTAACCCGGCTGCAGCGCTCATTTTGCGCGCGCGTATCGCCGAATCGAAAGAGGATTACGCCGGGGCCGAGGCCACTTTCAAAGAGGCCATCGCAAAGTCTTCTTATCCCGCGGATACCTGGATGGATCTCGCCTCTTTCTATCGCCGCCGCGGCCAGATGGACGAAATGCTCGCTGCGGCCCACACCGGCGCTGCGCTCGATAAGGCACACGGCACGGCGCTGGTCGACGGTGCCGCCAACCTGACGCTCGCCGGCCGCGAATCGGGAACTGCCATCCTCTGGCTCGAGGAATATCTCCGATCCAGCGACCAGTCTGAGCTCGCCCCCGCGTTCGTCGTCCGCGCCCAGCTGGCTCAGCTGCTGCGCCAGCAGGGAAACGAAGCGGCCGCGCAGGTGCAGCTCGCCGCTGTTCACGCTCTGGCTTCCGGTTATCGGATTCCTGCCGCCCCAATCGCCGCCGCCAGGGTCGCCGGTCTGTAAACTCAACTACGATGCATGTGTCGAAGGCGATCCGGGCGCAACTCCGCAACACGGAAAACTTAGCAATGGCACTGCTCCTGCTCGCGCCCCTCGCCGCGCGGGCCCAGATTTCTCTTTCCACGGCTGTCGATCTCGCCGAGAAGAGCAGCCCCGCGGTCCGCGCCGCCGAGGCCAACGTCAGGAAAGCGACCGCAGCCCTCGCCGAGAGCAACGACGCCTACATTCCCAACTTCCAGCTCGGCGCCAGCCCAGGTTACGCTTACGGGTTTCCGTTTGGCTACCCCTCGCTTTTCAGCGCCACCTCACAGTCACTGGTGCTTTCGTTCCCGCAGCGCGATTACACCCGCGCCGCGCGCGCCGGCCTCGACAGCGCCAGGCTCAGCCTGAAGGATCAGCAGCAGCAGGTGGCTCTCGATGTAGCCCTCGACTACGTGGAGCTCGACTACGACCTCAACGCCAGCACCGCCCTTAGCGACGAGAATACCCACGCCACCAAACTCGTCTCTATCGAGCAGGACCGCGTTCAGGCAGGCGTTGATCCGCGCGTCACTGAACTGCAGGCTGAGCTCACCGCCTCTCAGGTGGATCTGAAACGCATCCAGATCGAGAACGACGCCGATACCATGCGCCAGAAAATCGCCCACCTCACCGGGCTTCCCGCCACTGGGCTCACCACCGTTAGCTCCAGCATTCCGCCGCCGCCGGCTGCCGAGTCGTTCGCCAGCATCAGCGACCAGTCCGCCTCCAGCGACTCCGGTGTCGCTGCGGCCCTCGCCAACGCGAGGTCGAAGCTCTTTGTCGCCTTTGGCGACGCCCGCCAGAATTACCGCCCGCTTATCATCTTCGGTGCGCAGTACAGCTTATTCGAGAAATTCGCCGACTATACGAATTACTTCCAGCCCAACAGCTTCCAGTACAACAACGTCGCTATCGGCATGACGGTTAACTTCCCGCTCTTCGACGCCACCCGCCGCGCCAAGGCCCGCGAATCCGCAGCGGACGCACTGCACGCCCAGGCCGATGCCGACTCCGCACTCAATATCCTCACCGAACAACGCTCCGGCATGCAGCACTCCATCCGCGAGCTCGTAGCCCAACAGCACGTGGCCGAAATCCAGAGCCAGCTGGCCCAGGAGCAGCTCAAAACCATTGAGACCCAGCTGACCAGCGGAACCGGCACGCCCGGCGCTCAGCCGCCAACGCCGCGCGAAGCCGAGCAGGCGCACATCGACGAGCGCGAACGTTACAGCGATGTGCTGGAAACCAATTTCTCCCTCATGAAGGCGGAGCTCAGCCTCCTCAGGGCCACGGGCCAGATCGAAAACTGGGTTCGAGCATCCTTAAAGTAGCGGCCAGAAAGTAGCTGCCAGCTCAGCTCCCAGCCTGGTTGCCCCCGCTGGCCGCTGGCTGCTGGCTGAGTGGTAAACTGGAGTGTATGCCTATGCCGCTGAAGACTTTATTCCTGAATCCCCCCTCTTTTGAGAACTTCGACGGAGGCGCCAGCTCCCGCTGGCCCGCGACCCGCGAGATCGAGTCCTACTGGTACCCGGTTTGGCTCGCCTATCCGGCCGGCATGTTGGAGGGCGCGCGTCTGCTCGACGCCAATCCGCACCATATTTCCTGGCCCCAGGTGGTCGAAATCCTCAAGGGCTACGAGTTCCTGGTCCTGTTTACCAGCACCATCGCCTGGACCGGCGACCAGCAGTGGGCACAGAAGGTGAAGGACACCTACCCCAACATCAAAATCTGCTTCGTCGGGCCGCCCGTCACCACCGATCCCGATAGGGCCCTGAACGAGTGCCCGGCCATCGACTTCGTCTGCCGCCGTGAGTTCGACTACTCCGTCGTCGAGTTCGCCAATGGCAAGCCGCTGAGTGACATCCTCGCCATCAGCTACCGGAAGAACGGCCAGGTCGTGCACAATCCCGACCGTCCGCAGATCGACAACCTCGACGCGCTGCCCTGGGTCACCGATGTCTACAAGCGCGACCTCGACGTGACGAAGTACAACGTGCCCTTCCTGCTCCATCCCTTCGTCGCGCTCTATTCCACCCGCGGCTGCCCGGCGCAGTGCACCTTTTGCCTCTGGCCTCAGACCACCAGCGGTCACGCCTGGCGCAAGCGCTCCACCGACGATGTGGCCGCCGAGATGGCCCACGCAAAAGAACTGTGGCCCAACGTCAAGGAATTCTTCTTCGACGACGATACCTTCAACATTCAGAAGGCCCGCACCATCGAGCTCTGTGAGAAGCTCAAGCCGCTGAAGCTCACCTGGTCGTCCACATCCCGCGTCACCACCGACTACGAAACGCTCAAGGCCATGCGCGAAGCTGGTGCCCGGCTGCTCATCGTCGGCTTCGAATCCGGCGACCCGCAGATCCTCAAGAACATTAAGAAAGGCGCCACCGTCGAGCGCGCCCGCGACTTTGCCCGCGATTGCCACAAGCTCGGCCTTACCATCCACGGCGACTTTATCCTCGGCCTGCCCGGCGAGACGAAGGAATCGATCCGCAACACCATCGAATTCGCCAAGCAGCTGGACGTCGAAACTATCCAGGTCTCGGTCGCCCACGCCTTCCCCGGCACCGAGTTCTACGAGTACGCCCGCGTCAACGGCTTCATCACCAACGACAACAAGATGACCGACGAGCAGGGCCACCAGATCGCTCACATCGAGTACCCCGGCCTGCCAGCGGACTACGTGCTCGAGATGGTCCACCGCTTCTACGACGAGTACTTCTTCCGGCCGAAGGCCGCGTGGCGCGTGGTCAGCAAGGCCATCAGGAATGGCGATGTCAAGCGGCTCTATCAGGAATCGCGGGCCTTCCTGAAAACCCGCTCCCAGCGCGAAAAGCTGGTCCGCGAAGCACGCAGCCAGAAGGCCGCGGAAGCGGCCAGCGCCCAGGCGTGAGAAATACAGCCGGTAGTCAGCGGCCCGCAGCGAGCGGAGCGGCGCTTCATGAGAGTTTCTGCAGGCTGCCGGCCGCAGGCTGCAGGCTATTCGCTGACCGCTTTTTCGCTGACCGGCCCTTAGCTAACCGCTTCTTAGCCGCTTCATGACCACTCATTCCATGACCTTCCGCCGCTACCTGGTGCTGGCGGTTATCACCCTCACCGCTTCCTGCGGCGATACTTTTCTTGCCCGCGGCATGAAGTCGCTTGGGCCCGTTTCGCTCGCCCACCCAGGCCAATTGATCCACGCTATTTTCTCGCCGTGGGTCGCTGCGGGCATCGTGCTGCTCATCGGATTTTTTGCTTCGTACTTGACCGCGCTTTCCTGGGCCGACCTGACCTATGTTCTGCCGGCGAGTTCACTCGGCTACGTCATCATGACGTTGCTGGCGAAGTTCTGGCTGCATGAACACGTTTCGCCGATGCGCTGGCTGGGCGTGGTTTTCATCACTGCCGGCGTTGGATTCGTGACCCGCGGCCCTCGTACACCGACCACAGCCATCGCCACCTGCCCGCCGTTGCCACGGCGGCGACGGCGGACGAACACACGCCGGAAGAGGTTCGCCGATGACCTCCAGCATCCTTGCCACCTGCGCCATGATCGCGGCAGTCGTCGTCACGGCGACGGCGGGCGACATCCTCACGGCTTCGGCGATGCGCCAGGTCGGCGACCTCGACTTCATCCGCAAGCGCTATGGCCTTTTAGGTGCGGCCACCGCCGTCGTCACCAACCCACGTTTTGAGCTGGGCGTGATTTGCCTCGCCCTCAGCTTTTTCTCGCTGCTCTACTCTTTCAGCCATCGCGACCTGAGCCTGATCGGCCCCGCTGCCACGTCGTTAACGTTTGTCACCAACGCGCTCGCGGCCAAATTCTTCCTTCACGAAAACGTCGATCACCGCCGCTGGACCGCGGCGATCTTCGTCTGCGTCGGCGTCGCCCTCCTGGCTTTCTAAAGCCGACGAACGAGCCCGACAGCCCCGCGGCCACGGGCGGCGCCCCGCGGTTACCGTGGGCATCTTCCCTTTTCTCTCGACACGACTATCCTGGAACTGGGATAATCATGACAAGGCCGCCGGCGCACGGTGAAAAGCCGCTCTATTGGGTCGGTTCATCGCTGAAAGATCTCTGGGAATTTCCCCCGGAGGTTCGAATCAGCGTGGGTTTCGCGCTCAGCGCCGCGCAATTTGGCGGAAAACATCCTTCCGCCAAGCCGTGGAGAGGTGAAGGGCCGGGGGTGATGGAGGTCGTCACGAACCATGACGGCAACACATTCAGAGCGGTTTACACGATTCGATTCTCCGAGGCCGTTTATGTCCTTCATGCATTCCAGAAGAAATCGCCGCGCGGAATTGCAACCCGGCTCTCCGACGTCACGCTCATCCGCGAGCGTTTGAAGGTCGCTCGGCGAGACTATGAGGAAAGACATGGCTAAAGACACTGGCTCCCGCATCACGCCCTCCAGCGGCAACGTGTTCTCCGACCTCAACCTCCCCAACGCGGCGGAACTCCACACCAAGGCCCGCCTTGGAGCTGCCATCTGCCGCATTGTCGAACAGAAGCGCCTCTCCCAGGCCGAAGTCGCCGCCAAGCTCAGAATTAGCCAGCCGAAGGTCTCTGCTCTACTGCACTACAAGCTGGAAGGCTATTCCGTCGAACGCCTCATGCGTTTCCTCGTCGCCCTGGGGCATGATGTTGAGATCGTCGTTCGCGCCAAACCTCGCTCCCGCTCGGCCCGCATCGCCGTCAACGCCGCCTGAGCGTCGCCCCGGCTCTATTGCTTCACCAGCGGCAGTTCGATGTAGCTCTCGTGGCCGGGTGCGTGCCATATCTTCTGTTCGGCTTTTTGATAGTCGCCCGGCTTGGCGAAGAAGATGTTCGGCACGAAGGTCTGCGGGTTGCGGTCATACAGCGGGAACCAGCTGGACTGCACCTGCACCATGATCCGGTGTCCGGGCAGGAAGACGTGGTTCGCCGTGGGCAGCAGGAATTTGTACTCCAGCGGTTGGTTCGACGGAATGGCGTGCGGCACCGCGAGGCTTTCGCGGTAGCGGCCGCGGAAAATGTCGGCAGAAATCATCAGCTCGTAACCGCCGAGATCGGGATCGCCGGCGACTTCGTCGGGGTAGACGTCGATCAGCTTCACCACCCAGTCAGAATCGGTGCCGCTGGTTGAAGCGACAAGATGCGCGACCGGTTGGCCGCTGATCTGGACCGGCTCGGTCAGCACGTCCGAGGTGTAGCTCAGCACGTCGGGCCGGCCGGACTGTTCCCTCTGATCGTCGACCAGCCACTCGGGCCAGGTGAGCGGGAAGTCATAGCCGATGGGCTGCGCGGGACGGCGGCGGTATGGCACTGGCTTCGCGGGATCGGACACGTAGACATCGAAATCCGAGCCGGAAGCGGCGGGGGCTGTGAGGCTCAGCCCGAGGCCGGACGTAAGATACAACGGCGTCGGCGTGGGCGTGCATCCACCCGGGCAGCCTGCGGGCCAGGACTGGAGCTTTTCCCACTCATTCACGCCGGTTTTAAAAGCCCACACCGGGTGAATGTCATTCGTCGGCAAATCGGCCGGCGGGTCATCCATTAAATACTTCGCCAGAAACGGCCGCAGAATGTGCTGCCGGAAGTAAAGCCCAGTGTCGCTGTCGAACTTGATCGCGCCCAGGCTCGATCCATCTTCGATTTCCTGGCCGTGATGCCAGGGGCCGATCACCAGATGCAGGTCGCCGTTTTTATCCAGCGGCTTAACGGCCTTGTAAACGGCGATCGCGCCGTAGATGTCCTCCTGGTCCCAGAGGCTCGCGACGAGCATAGTCGGAATCAGCGGCGCATCTTTGTAATACGCTGCCAGTACCTTGTCGACGGCCTGGTCGCTCCAGAAGGCGTCGTAGCTGGGGTGGGCGACGATCTTCTGCCAGAAGCCGATCTGGTCGAGGCCGCGCTCTTTGCCCAGCTCTCCCGCTGAGCCGGGGCGCATGTAGGTGTCCCAGTCGTCGAAGGAGCTGGTGAACCACTTCGCGGTGTTGCTGCGCGTGGCCGCCTGCTCCAGGACGTACGGCATGTTCTGCTCGCGGAAGGCGCCGTTGTGGAACCAGTCGTCGCCCATCCATCCATCGACCATCGGGTTCATGGGCACCGAAACTTTGAGCGCCGGGTGCGGATGGTAGAGCGCCATCAGCGGCAGGAACCCGTTGTAGGAGATGCCGAGGATGCCGACCTTGCCATTCGACTCGGGGATGTTCTTCACCAGCCAATCGATGGTGTCGTATGTGTCGGTAGATTCGTCGACGGGCGTGGGATTCTGCGGGCCGTGCACGGGGCGATTCATGACAAAGTCGCCCTCGGAGCCATACTTGCCGCGGATATCCTGGACGACGCGGATGTAGCCGTCCTCGACGATGACCTCGGTAGCGTTGTCATAGCCCCAGAGGGTCGGCCCCAGATGCGCGCTGGCCTCATGGGTGGTGAGCATGGTGGCGTCGTACGGCGTGCGGGTCATCAGGATGCCGGCGTGCTTCGCTCCGTGCGCTTCGACCAGGGATTTCGGCAGAAGGATCACGGTGTGGAGTTTGACGCCGTCGCGCATGGGGATCATGACATCGCGGCGCTCGTAGTCGAGGAAGCTGGTGGGCTGGTTGAACTGCGCCGGCGTCTCGCTGGGGTAGTTGGGATACTGCGGGGCCTGGGCAGAGAGCGCGAGCGGGGAGAACGCGAGGGCGGAAAGCGCAAGAGCGGCGGGCAGAGTAGACCGGCAGAGGCGATCGGCCAGGGTCATCGGAATCCTTTCGAAGGAAGGCGCGGGGGATGCTGAGAGCCTTTGTATCGTGAGCAGGCCGCAAAAACAACCGGCGGGTGGAAAGGAGAGTCGTTTCGCTTTCTGTGCGCTTTTTGTCGAAGGAGACGGTGTGTTTTTTCCGATGACAGTTTCGAAGTGGTTTGTTTTCAAATTCAAAGCTATTGTTGACAAGCTCGACAACATAAGTGAAGGGGCGGGCGCAGCAGTACTTAGGTACCGAGTCGCGAGTGGATGGAGCACTCGAGTTGTGGCGGTAAACCGAGCCGTATTTTTCCAGGAGAAAACTGGACGAAGCGCGCAGAAGCCACGGGAGAGTGTTTTCGCTTTCTGTGCGCTTTTTGTCGAACGAGACGGTGTGTTTTTTCCGATGACAGCTTCGAAGTGGATTGTTTTCAAATTCGAAGCTAATGATGACAAGCTCGACAACATGGACGGATTCGCGGACGGAGCGGTACTTAGGTACTTGAACTAAGTCATCCGAGTTGTGCTGGTGCGACGGCATGGGCGCTTTCCTGCAGAATGGAAAAAAGCCTCGCTGCGACGAAGTCTTTTGGCCAGTCGAGCTGAACGAGTCGGGCGAAAAAAGATTCTTTCCCCCTATTATCAAAATATCAAGTCCAGCTATAAATAGTGCCAACAGTATTTGGCTGTAAATGGAGTGCTATGACCAGAAGTTACTTTGGGTAAGTGGTGGAAACTTGACAAGATTGAGGAAATGGACGGGCAACCTGGTTATTGTCTTTTGCCGATAATGATGTGGATTCTGTCTCCGTAGGTTCTGGGAGGGGCAAAATAAACCGGGATTCTCTCGGCGCCCAATTCCTTATGGATGGCCGTTCCAAACGCAACAAGTGCTGGCTTTAATGAGACTTGGTCCCTGTCAACCTCCAGGCCGATTCCAGTAGTCAGGCTAATGGACGCCTTATTGTCTATCAGAATCTGCCCGATACTTCCCTCTGGAGCCTTAGGGGTGTCTTCGACCCAACCAACAGATGGCGACACCATCAGCGCAGCCAGAGACTCCATGAACGGGGTTTCGACTGGATTTACTGAGAGTTCGAAATGGGTACCAGAAAACTTAGCGAGTTTCGCCGCAACTCGAGCCCTGGCTGCGTCGCTAAGTTTCCAGCCACCGAGTTTGGCATTGGCTAACGCCGCTTCCTTCTCTGCTTCCGCCGTCTGCTGCTCTTCTTTCTGAAGTTCTATTCCCAACTTTATATTGGCCGCTCTTGCTTTGGCTGCTTCATCTTCGTTCTTAGAGGCGCGCTCATCGGCTTGGGAGGATTTCAGGTTTAGGAATGCAATCGTGTCGTTGAAGTGTTCGTTAGTTCCAATTAGAGATGCAAGCGACAGGGCCAGACCGATGACGAGCACGACGCTCAATGCTTTCGCGAATCTTTTGCGGTGGGGTTCACGCCACTCGGCGAACACCTCTCCCACAACACCGAAGAAGACCAGCAGTTCGCCAACGTACTCCAGCGGCTCCCAATATTTCATGAGGATTCTCAGCGAAGATCCGCGTTTTACCAGACCCCGAATCAATTAATTATTCACTTGTGCGCTCGCCATGACCAGATGTCAGCAGTGTGATTGATTCGTCGGTCGTGGAAGACCGTCGTCTCCAACGGGAGGCCGGGGGCGGACCTCCCCTGATGGGTTGAAAATGCGGTTGTGGCTGGCGCGCAGCGCTTCCGCCCGGACGGCCAGTCCCCTGGACGGCCAGTCCTACTGGTGGCCCCAGATTTCCGGGGCGGTGGTGGCCCAGGAGGCGTCGGCGTAGCTTTCTTTGGTGTTCACGACGAAGACGTTTTTCTGGGAGGACTCGATCGCGGCTGCGGCGAGGTCTTCGACGCGCTTCTGGTTGGCAGGGCTGAGACCCGTCCAGAATTTCGCGCCATCCCCCATAGCAGTGTCGACTTCGTCGAGAGTCTTCATGGGGGTGATGACGACCCAGAGCCCGCCATTGTTCTCGTCAAACTGGCTTTCGTACATGGCCCAGTTGGCTGCTGGCATGCCGGCGAAGCCGTCGGTGTAGATCTTCACGAGGTCGGCCCAGTCCTTGTCGTGGCCGGGCTTGACGTGAAAGACCTGGAACTGCCAGTAGCGCGCATGCAGAGCGCCGCCGCCGGTGGTGTGAAGGCTCATCTCGGGGTGGTAGAGATAGGCGTGGGTGTCGTATTTGGTGAGCAGCTCACCGTCGGTGAGGGAAGCCTGGTCGATGGCTGCGGAGAAGGTCGGGTTGGCGGCCTGCGCTTCCTGATCTTTGCCCCAGGCGCCGAAGGAGTCGTAGGCGAAGACAAAGAGAGCGCGGGTGGGACCGGACATGGAGTCCATGGCGATGTAGTGGGTGGGCCATTTGGCATCGTTGGCAGCGCGGACGAAGTTGCCCTCGGAGGCGGCGTGGAGGGCGCCGGACTTGCCGGGCTTGAGGTATTCGCGCTGGATGACGAGGACTTTGGGCGGGGACATGGGAGCCGCATCCTGGGCCGCGGCGATGGCGGCGGCGGCGACAAAGAGACTGGAGAGGGTGAGCGAGATCAGCGTGCGGTCTTTCATGGTTGAGCCCTCCTGAGGGCTTTCTCTCCGCGGGCCAGCGAACCGGCATACCGGCGCAATTCAGTGCATTGCGGACGCGCGGAGGTTGTGGGTGAGTCAGAGCGGAGAGGGAACAGTCCCCATCGCCGCTTACCTGGGGTGTGGGGGAAACAAGGGGCCTGCTTCCGGCGCAAGCGGAGCACAAACCTGGCGCGAGGCTATTGGGGAAGCATGGTCATGGTTGACCGGCGCAGGGGGATTGTCAAGATAACTACGCTGCTACGTGGCGGGTAAGTACTGCGGGAGGAGGGCGCCTGGTTACATGATTTTGACTCGGTTTTCGCCGATCACCGTGAACACATCGATGAGGTGGGTGAGGCCGAGAAGACCCCGAATCTGCTGGCTTAAATTGACCAGCTCAAGACTGGAGCCGGCGGACATGGCTGCGACGCACAGGCGGACCAGGGCTCCAAGGCCCATGCTGTCGGTGTGCTGCAGATCGGAGAGGTCGAGGACCACGCGGCGGTAATCCGGAAAGAGGGGACGAACTTCGGAGAAGAGGATATCGGTAGCGCCGGCGACGAGCCTGCCGTGGCAGCGGACGAGGGCAACCTGGTCCTGGCGGCGTTCCACTTCAAGGGTGAGTACAGGGACGGAGACAACGGGCGCCGCGGCATTGGACATGAGGAATCCTCGGTAGTTACAGGTTACAGGTTACGGGTTACAGGTTACAGATGCAGGGTACAGGGCTCAGTTTCTGACCGGGGCCATGGCGGTGGCGACTTCGGATTGCTGTTCGGCAGTGAGAGGCAGGAGCGGGATGCGGGGGACACCGCCGTAGTAGCCGTTAAGGTCGCAGGCATGCTTGATGCCGGCAATACCGTACTTGCCGGTGACGGCGCGCGAGGCTTCGACGACGCGCTGCTGTTTCTCCTGAGCGACGGCGCGGTCGTTCTCTTTCCAGGCGATGTAGACCTCCTGGCAGGCCTGGGGCGCCGGGGCAGCGAAAGCCAGGACGCCTCCGCTGACGCCGGCGTCGAACGCGGCGAGCAGCGATTCGGCCGAGCCGCAGAGCACCTGGAAGCCGATCTCTTTTTTGCGCATGGTCTTTGCGATCTGGGGCATGAAGGTGGTGGGCGGGGATCCACTGGTGAGCAGGTCGGCGGAGAGAAAGCCGGAGGCCAGGCTCATCTCGTTTTCGGCGGTCATCATGCGTTCGGTGACGGCGCTGAAGACGGGCGTGACGAAAACGGAGCGCTTCGGTGCGGAGCGGGTGGCGGCGACGACAGCGGCCAGGCGTTCGACGGAGCCGGAGGAATCTTTGATGGCGATGATGTTGGGATGCTGGGCCAGCTCGGCGACGATTTCGACGGGAATTTCGAAGTGAGTGAACTTCGGGATGCTGTAGAGGACCACGGGGAGGGCGGAGCGATCGGCAAGGGCGCGGTAGTAGGTGACGAGGCCGCCGGTGGTGCTGGCCGAGCCATAGTAAGGCGCGTAGTAATGCGGGGTGCGGACGAGCACCGCGTCGTAGTGGCGCTCGGCGGCGTAGTCGGCCAGGCGGAGAGTCTCGGTGAGGCTTTCGCGGCCGATGCCGGCCAGAAGAACTTTATCGGGAGCGGCGGCGCTGGCGGCGTGGCGCAGGATGTCGCGGGATTCGTCGTCGGAGAGCATAACGGCCTCGCCGGTAGAGCCGAGGATCACGAGGCCGGCGCAGGGGGTGCGGGAGTAGCGCTCGACATTGTGCTCGAGCTTGCGCAGATAGAGTCGGCCATCGGGATAGAAGGGAGTGGTGATCGCAGGAAAAATACCTTCGAGGAGCATGGAACGATTGTAATAAGTCACAGGGAAAAAGCTGCTGCAACCAGAACGCAGGCAGGATAGTCTGAGGAACAGATGCGATTGGGAGTATCGGGAATGAATTCGCGGCCGGTGGAGAGCCTGGGACCTCATGAAACCCGCGTGCTGTATCAGGCGGTGGGTTTTTTCCTGCACCTGGCTCTGTGCCTGGCGGTATGGGGACTGGCGCTGCTGGGGATTACGCTGTTCCATCCCGACTACGTGCCGCCGGTGGTGACGCTGGTGGTTTCTCTGGTCGTGCCGCTGATGGCGGGATTCGTGATTGTGAAGATTTATCCCACGGAAAGCGCGACGCTGCCGTGGATGATGGGGCTGATCTGGTGGATGGTGTGGGGGCTGCACGTGCTGGACATGCCGACCGGGCCGATGGCCTGCTACCACTGCGGCGCGACGGATAAGCTGTGGCTGACGTTTCTGAGCCTGAACGCGGACAGTGGGTTGCTGGATGGGCAGGGGCGGTTTATTGCGACGTGGCCGGCGGTGGCGATGATCGGTTACTCGCTGGGCGCGAAGCTGGGGTTGCGCAACGCGGATATTCCATTCGAAAACAACTAGGGTGCAGGCGCCGGCCTAGTCACCGGCCACGGGCACGAGTGCCGATTCCGGCGGCGACTGACGTGAGAGGGCCGCGGCGTTGCGTTTGCATGCAAAACGGAACTGCGCCATACGGCTCTCCATCTGCTCGGAAAGCTGGCTGAGGCTGGCGCTCGCCGTGGACGACTCATGGGCGGAGGAGGCCGATTCGCCGACGCTCCGCACGATTTCGTGCAGGCTGCGGTTGAGTTCTTCCGTAGTGACTGCCTGTTGTTCGGCGGCGGCCGCAATCTGCGCCATGATGGAATCCACGGTGGCGACGGACTGCTCAATGAGGGTGAATGTCTGGCCGCTGGTCTGCGCCAGGGCTACGCCCTCGGCGATACTGGAGTCCTCTTTGCGGGTTTTTTCCAGAGCGCTGCTGGCCTGGGCCTGAACGCCGACAATCATGGTTTCAATTTCGTTGGTCGCGGATCCGGCCTGCTCAGCCAGGCGCCGCACTTCCGAAGCCACGACGGCAAAGCCCTTGCCGTGCTCGCCGGCGCGGGCTGCCTCGATGGCCGCGTTAAGAGCGAGAAGGTTAGTCTGCGCGGCAATCTCCCGAATCAGGCTGGCTGCGCGACTGATTTCCTGCGACTGCGTCGCCAGTTCCTCGATGGTACGGGCTGCCACTGACGATTGGTCGGCAATTTCCGACATTCTGGCGCCAATCGCTGTCATGGCGTGATTGCCTTCGCGAACCGAGACGGAGACTTTGCGGGCGGATTCGGAAGCTATGGAGGCATCTCTGGCGACTTCGGCGATGGAGGTGGCCATTTCGGTGAGGGCGGACGAGACTTGTTCGGTCTGGGTGCGCTGATCGTCGGTGGACACCGCCGCCTGGCGTGAGGAAACGGACAGCTGGGTGGCCGCAGCGGCGACCTGGGAGCCCACCGAAGCCACCTCGCCGAGAATCCTGCACAGGGCCGCTTTCACGCGGTTGATGCACAGCGACAGCCGCCCCAAAGCATCGTTGGTATGGACCTCGATGTCGTCCCCGGAAAGATCCTGGCCGGCAATCGCCTCCAGCGCCTGCTGGGCAACGCGGACTCTGGCGCCGACGATGCGAACGGTGACGATGCTGGAAACGAGGGCCACGGCAAAACCAATTCCAATAAAGAGGACAGAAAGCCAGAGGCTGCGGCGAGCAGCATGCTCCTGCTCCTGTTGGCGTTGCCCGGAGAGCCGCTCCATATAGGCAACATAGCTGGTGACCGTGGTCTGAATGTTTTTGCTGAGAGCGACGGAGGTGGGCAGCTCCGCAAGCATCGCGGCGTTGTTCCCCGTGCGGCCCAGGACGAACATCTTCTGCAGTTCGGTTTCGCCCGCGTCCCAGGTGCTTTTCACTTCGGCGAGCTGGTGGAGGGCCGTGGGATCGCTCGAATCGGCACGCAACTGCGCGAGGATTGCGGCAAATTTGCGGCTGGCCTCGATGCTGCGCTGATCGCCATGTTCGGCGGGCTGCAGAAAGAAGGCCCTGGAGGTGGCCTGCTCGCGCTGCTGCAGCATGGCCAGTTCTTCGGCCAGGAGCGCGTGCCGCGCCTCGTGGGCCGCGGTTGCGCTGGATTTCTGCACCTGCAGATCCCCGAGGATGGAGATGCCGCCCGCAGCCGCAGCCGAGAGCAGCACCAGTCCGAAACCCAGACCCATGAGTTGTTCAAGCCCTCGCCGTTTCAACATGGACCTTGCCTCCACACCACGGGCTTAGCTGGCGTGGGCCGGCTGCAGAGCGCCCACCCGCGACGGCGGACGCTTGTCGGCGCGGAAGTTGCGGTTGTCGCCTTCGCCGAGGTTGAACTGATGGATCATGTCGTCAAGATCGGTGGCCAGGCGGGCGAGTTCTTTCAGGGCGGTTACGGCTTCTTCTGCGCCCTGGGTATTCTGGGTGGCCAGACTGGAGATGCGGCCCGCGGATTCCGAGATTTCGCCGGAGGCGGCGGTTTGCTCGGTGGCGGCTGAGGCGATGAGCTGAATCTGGTGCTCCACCTGTTGGGAGGACTGGATGATTTCTTCGAGGCTGTGGCGGGCTTTGGCGGTTTCCTCCATGCCAGTTTCGACGGCGGAGCGGCTCTGCTGCATCACCTCGACGGTCTCGCGGGTTTCATCCTGAATGCTGCGGATGGTTCCGGAGATTTCTTCGGTTGCGGTGCGGGTGCGTTCGGCCAGACGGCGGACTTCGCCGGCGACGACGGCAAATCCGCGTCCATGTTCACCGGCGCGGGCAGCTTCGATGGCGGCGTTCAGGGCCAGCAGGTTGGTCTGCTCGCTGATCTCCTGAATCACGTTGACGACGTTTCCGATTTCCTCGGAGCGATGGGCAAGAGATGCCATGCGCTCGGAGACGGAACTGGTGGCAGTGGAGATTTTCTCCATGGTGCCGGCCGCGGCCTGCATCACCTCGCCGCCGCGGGTGGCAGTTTCGGCCGAGGTGCGGCTGGCAGTAGAGGCGCTCTCGGCGTTGTGGCTGATCTCGCCGATGGTGGCGGTCATCTCCTGGGCGGCGGTGGCGATCTGGCTGGTCATGCCGGACTGGTTTTTGGCGTTGCTGGCGCTTTCGGCCGCGCTGTTGGTGATCTCGGTGGTTGCCGCAGAAAGGGTCTCGGCGCTGCGGGCCACTGACTGCAGGACCGCCCGCATCTGGTCAATGCTGCTGTTGAGAGCTTCGCCCATGCGGCCGATTTCATCGGTGGCGGTGACCGCCACGCTGGCAGTCATATCTTTGGCGGCCAGGCGCTCGGCCATGGCCATGACGCGGTGAATGCGCGGGGTAATGAAGCGGTTGAGCTGCATACCGATGACGATGGAGGCGAAGACGATAAGCAGGGTCATGACGACGCTGATCCATGTGGTGCGGGCGCTGGCAGCGGCCATGGCGCCAGCCTTCTCGTCGGCCTCCTTCTGGTTCAGCGTGAAGTTTTTTTCTGCCGCGGCCATGACGTCGGCGTGGCCCTTGATCTGGGCGGGATCGAGAACGATCTGACGTGCCTGATCCGTTTGGCCGGCTGCGAGGGCCGCCATGGCGCGATCGGTGGCCTCGACATAGCGCGAGAAAGCGGAAGAGAACTGCTGGTAAATCTCTCGCTCTTCGGGCGTGCCGATCAGTGACTCATAATCTTTCCCGGCGGCAGCATAAGCGGCTTTGGACTGCTCACGAACCTCTTTATAGTGTGCGGTGCAATCCGGAGTGGAGCAGAGAATCAGAGCCAGCTCTGCCCTGCGCATGCTGTTGGCGTTGAAGCGCATGGTCGCGAGGTCGACGACGGAGGGGAGATTGACGGTACGCACGCCGGAAGCCTGGGCAGAGATGTCGCGCAACGTGACGAAGGTGTAAGCCGCCAGGCCGACACAGAGCAGGCTGATGATGCCGAAGGCATAAATGAATTTGCGGGCGATGGGCAGGTTGCGGACAGCAGACATAGGTCGGAATCCTCTCGGCGGGGCGGATGACCGCGACCCGGTTGCGCAGCGCGCGCCGGACAAACCGGCGCGGACTGCGGTCAGAGTGGTTATCGGCGGGCTCCGGCAAACCTTGACGCGGGGAGCTTCATGCGCTCGGGCTCAGGCGGCAGGGTCGATCTGCTTCTGGATTCAGGCGACGGCTTGGGGCTCCCGGGTGGGAGTTTTGGCGACGTTGATGCAGCGAAGGCGTGGATGCCGGACTCGCGGGCCGGCGCCGCGCCGGCGATTCCATCAGGAAATCGGAGGCGCGGCCTGCGGAAGACAGTTCGAGCGGGCGAGGGTGGATCGAGGACCCCTCGGCCCGGTTATTTGTGGATGACCTTACCGGTGTTGGCGTCGACCAGGAGGGCGTAGCCAGAGGCTTTGGTTCCCCACATGATGTACCAGACCGGGTCAGGGACCTTATAGGTCTGGCCTGCCTCGAAGGCGCCCAGCTCTTTTCCGGGATTGGCTTTGATCCAGGTGGCGGCATCGGCGGCGGCGGCAGTGTAAGCGGCGTCGGAGTCGACATTCAGACTGGTGACGTCAATGGGCATGGCGTCGCGGGTTGGACCGCCCCAGGGAATGGCGAGGCCGGCGGCGACGCCCTTCGAAATGCTGGGGGGAGAATCGACGATCGCGTAGGTAAAGGTCCGGAAGGTGCGTTGGCTGGGCGAACCGAAGACGGCCTCCCACATGCCGGCTTTGCCATCCTTATTGGGATAGCCGGGAACTTCTTTTTCGGTGATGCGCATGGGCTCGGCGTCGGAGGCCCAGGCGTGAGCGGTTTTGTACATTTCCCAGAAGGCAGTTTTGCCGGTAACGATTTCCGGAGCTGCCGCAGGCTGAGCGGCAGGCTGAGCCTCGCTGGCGGGATTGCTGGGAGACTGCTTGCAGCCGGCAAGAAGGAGCGGCGCAACAGCCAGCACAGCAAGATGGCGCAGGAATTTCATCAGAGTCCTCCACGTGGCGACTCGCAGGGCGGCGCTTTGACACAGAGCACGACAACGCCGCCACAGTCGACCCGCGTCAGTATCATCCCTTGCCCGCCGTTTGTCGAGATGTGACCCCGGTCACGGGATCAGCGCGGGTAACGGCAGAATGAAAGCATGGTCCGGCGCGGTTCGGAGTTCTCTACTCGTAATGGAGCGCGACCAGCGGATCGACGCGGGTGGCGCGACGCGCCGGGATGTAGCAGGCGGCCAGAGCCACAGCGCTCAGGATGAAAGTAACGCCGACAAAGGTGAAAGGATCCCAGGGCGACACTCCGTAGAGCAGGCTGGCCATGAGCCAGGAGAGGATGAGCGCGCCGATGAGTCCGAGGGCGGCACCGGCGACAGCCAGCACCAGGCCCTGACGCAGGATCATGCCGAGGATATTGGCGGGATGGGCCCCAAGGGCGAGGCGGACACCAATCTCACGGGTGCGCTCGCTGACCAGGAAGGAGATGGTTCCGTAGATGCCGAGTGCGGCGAGAAGGAGAGCGGTGGCGGCAAAGAGCGCGATCATCTCCATGGAGAAGCGGCGTTGGGCGAGGGAGGCGGAGACGGCATCGTCGAGGGTCTGCGCGCCGTAGACGGGCAGCTCGGGATTCACGGACTGGACCAGGTCGCGGACCTGGCCGGGAATAGAGGCGGGATCGAGCTGGCCGCGCAGGAAGACGACCAGCTCCTTGTCCATGGTCTGGTAGCTGCTGAGGTAAACCTGGGGAACGCTGGGCTGTTCGAGGGATTCAGTGCGAGCATCGGCGACCACGCCGATGACGGTGGTCCAGTCGGGTTTGCGACGGCTCGACTGGAAGCGCTTGCCGACAGGGTCCGCGCCGGGCCACCAGGTGCGGGCCATGGCTTCGTTGATGAGGGCGACTTTGGGAGCGGTTTCATTATCGGAGTTGGTGAACAGGCGGCCGCGCAACAGCGGAATGCTGAGGAGGTGGAAATACTCCGGAGTGATGTCGGAGTACTCGACCATAGGAAGTTCCTGGTGCTGGGTCTCCTGGCCCTCCACGATGAAGAGGGTGCGGGTGGGATCGTGATTGAGAGGGATGGAAGCGTCCAGCCCGAGCGCGGCCTCTTCGACGCCGGGGAGCAGGCGGGAGCGGCGCAGGACTTCACGCAGAAAAGGGGCTTCCTGAGCCGGGGTGCCGTAGATGTCGGTCTTTGGGTCGTTGGGAACGGGAAGCCAGAAATGGACGGCCATGACACGCTCGGGATTGAAGCCGAGGGGCGCGCGGTAGAGGTCCCAGAAGCTGCGCAGGAGAAGTCCGGCGGCGATCATGAGCACCAGGGACAAAGCGAATTCGGTGACCACCAGGGCGCGCCGGGTCTGGATTTGCTCCGAGGAGCCGGTGGAGCCGCGGCCTTGCTGACGGAGCGCGCCGGTAAGGTTGAGGCGCGCGGTTTGCCACGCGGGGGCAAGGCCGAAGATCGCTCCGGCGGCGAGCGAAGCGACGACGGCAAAGAGGAGAACGCTCCAGCTGATGGAAACGTCGTTCAGGCGAGGCAGACTGGCGGGGATGAGCGAGAGCAGAAACCCTCTGAGGCTGAAGAGAATCACGATGCCGGCGATGCCGCCGAGGAGGGAAAGCAGGAGGCTCTCGGTGAGGAGTTGGCGGACGAGGCGCTTGCGTCCTGCGCCGAGGGCCTGGCGGACGGCCATCTCGCGTTCGCGGGCGTGGGCGCGGGCGAGCAGAAGATTGGCCACGTTGACGCAGCCGATGAGCAGCACCAGGAATACGGCGCACAGCAGCAGGATGAGGGACTGCCGCACATTGCCGATGATGCTGTCCTTGAGTGGAATGAGGCGAACGGTCCATTTGCTTTCGGCGGGGTAGTCGCTGGGAAATTGTTTTTGCAGATTGGCAACGAGGGCATCGAGCCTGCTTTGCGCCGTGGCCAGGGTAAGCCCGGGTGCGAGGCGTGCGATGCCCGCAAGCTGGAGCCGCTGACTTCGCTGGGGCGGCGGGGCCGGATCGCCGGCGAATCCGGCAGCGGCCCACAGTTCGGTGTCTCGTTCGGCGGGGGTGGCGCCGGGATCGCGAAAGCCGGCAGGCATCACGCCGATGACGTGGTAGAGATCGTTGTCGAGGCGGAGGCTGCGGCCGAGGATGTGGGGGTCGGAGCCGAAGGCGCGCTTCCAGAGGCCGTCGCTGATGACGACTTCCAGATTGAAGCCGGGGGTTTTGTCGTTGGGATCGAAGATGCGGCCCATTTCGGGCTTCACGCCCAGCATGGCGAAATAAGTAGGCGAGACCGGCTCAAACTGAATGCGGGCAGGCTGGGAGGAGCCGGTGAGGTTCACCGAGCCGGTGCCGCGCAGCGCCGCACCCTCAAAGATGCCGGAACGCTGCAGGTCCCAAAACTCGGGCATCGAGGGGCCGACCTTGTGGACGCCGGCGCCGGGGAGATCGTCTTCAAAGCGCACGAGCTGCTCCGGCTGGGGATAGGCGAGCGGATGGAGGAGCGTGGCGTCGACGAGCGAGAAGATGGCAGTGGTGGCGCCGATGCCGAGAGCCATGGTGAGGATGGCAATGAGGGCGAAGCCGGGCGATTTGGCCAGCATGCGGACGGCAAAGCGCAGGTCCTGGAGGAGATTTTCAAAGAAGGGCAGCCCCTGCTCAGCGTGGTACTCCTCGCGGATGGCCTGGGCGGGACCGAAGCGGAGCACAGCCTGACGGCGCGCTTCAGTCAGCGGCATCCCGGCACGGAGATTTTCTTCGGTCTGGAGAGCGATGTGCTGCTCCATCTCTTCGCGCAGACGCTGGTCGGTGCTGCGGCCGGTGAAGTAATTGAGAGCCCGGGTGAAAAGACGGCGCAGGAATCTCATGGCAAGTCCTCCGCTTTGACTTCGAAGAAACGTGCGATGATCGCGGCGGTCTGCTCCCACTCGAGGGTCTCGGTTTCGAGTTGTTTACGGCCCGCGCGGGTGAGGCGGTAGAAGCGGGCGCGGCGGTTATTTTCAGAGGCGCCCCATTCGGAGGCGACGGCGCCTTCCTGTTCCAGCTTGAGCAGGACGGGATAGAGGGTGCCCTGATTGACAGCGAGGAGGTCGCCGCTGATCTGCTCGATGCGGCGGGCGATGCCGAAGCCGTGCTGGGGCCCGAGGACATCGAGGGTTTTGAGGACCATGAGAGCCAGGGTGCCCTGGCGGACGTCTTGTTTTTCTTTCATCGTGTAGACCTTTTGGTTTCCAACAGGAAGCATGCCATAGTTCCTTTGGGAAAGCAACAGGGGATGGAGTTTTGGCGGGCTGGATGAGAGAGAAAAAAGTTGACGCACGGCCGGCCTCGCGAATGTCCGGACTCCCCTGGGAATCGCAGTTCCCTTCCCGGCTCGGGCTGAATATAGTTGGGAACTGCCCCCACAGCCAGGAAAGAGCAATCGTGAGACGCCCAGTCCGCCGCACCAGCAATTTCGCTCTGCGTATCGATTGTTTTGTGACCAGCCTCGTCCTGATGCTGCCGTTGGTGCTTCTACCGGCTGCCGCGGCGCAAACCGCATCGCTCCCCGCCCTGCGCTACCATTTCGGCGACAACCCCGCCTGGTCGAGCCCCGCCTTCGATGACAGTTCCTGGCCCATTGCCGATAGCGGCCAGGTTCCCGTCCCACCGTTTTACTCCGATGGATACGTCTGGGTTCGCGCCCGCGTACCGATCCGCGCCGGCGCTGAAGCTCCCCTCGCCATCCTGCTGACTGGCAACGAAGGCCAGCCCATGGCAGGCGAAGTCTACGTCAACGGAACGCTGGTGGGGCGGCAAGGCGCGCTCGATCCAAAGCCCGCAGTCGCGCCGTACGCCGAACCTGCGGTCTTCGAAATCCCGGCCGGAGTCGCAGCACCGGGGGCAACGGCCCTGGTTTGCCTCCGCTCCTGGTTTATTCCCAGCAGCCGCGTCACGACAGCGGCCACGGTTCACTTTGAGTCCAGCCATCTTTCTGCCCCGCGCTTCACCATCGACTCCAGCCGGTTCCTTGTTCTTGATCGCAGAGCCGGTCATCAGCGGGCCCTTCTCTCTATCGGACCCCAACTCGGCACCAATCTGATCATCACGTGTCTGGGTCTGGCCCTGCTTTTCCTGTGGCGGCGCAGCGGCGGCTCCGACATCCTGCTCTGCGCGGCGTTCCTGCTGCTGTATGCGCCGTTCGGGATCGCGATCGAACTGGAAGCCAACGGTGTCCTTCGCATACCTCTGGCCCTGTTCATCTCGGTTTATTTCCTTGTTCAGATTGCCCAGATGGTGTGCAACCTCGAATTTACCTGGAGTATCCATGGCTTCCGCGACCGCTTCTGGAAGCGCCTGGGCACGGCCGTCCTGGTGGTCTTCAACCTTGCTGATCTCTACGGGTGGCTGGCGTTGCACCCTTCGCGGCTGCTCTCCTTCTCGATGCACGTGTGGCCTGCCTGCGTGTACGCCTTCGACGCCATCATCTTCGGCGCCAATCTTTGGGCTCTGGTCGTAAATCGGCGCAACAAGCTGATCGCGGCTTCGCTTGCGCTGATACCGGCTGACCGCTACCCTCGACCGGTTCGGCTTCCCCGACCGGTTTAGCATTGGCCTCTTCTCTTTCGACACTTTCAACTTTGCCTTCCTTCTCTCGGCGGTGGCGCTGTTCATCATGCTGGGCAAACGCGCATGGACCGCGTGGAGCCAGGCCAACAGCCTTCGGGTTGAATTCGACGCGGCTCGCGAAGTGCAGGAGCGCCTGGTAACGGCTCCGCCTCAGATTGCGGGTTTCCACGTCGAGGCGGCCTACCTTCCCGCAGCCCAGGTGGGCGGGGACTTTTACTACATTCGCCCCGAAGAAGGCGGGGGGCTTCTGGTGGTGGTCGGGGATGTCAGCGGCAAGGGCCTGCCCGCGGCCATGGCGGTCGCGGCCATCGTGGGAGCGCTGCGCGCGATGCCCAAGCTGGCGCCTGCCCGGGTGCTCTCCGATCTGAATCGCAGCCTGACCGGGGATATGGGCGGCGGCTTCGTTACCGCCATCTGCGCGCGCATCGCGGAAAATGGAACCGTCACGGTGGCAAATGCCGGCCATCTCGCCCCTTACTGTAATGGTGACGAGATCAAATTAGAGCCCGGCCTTCCCCTCGGCCTCACCGCCGACGCCGCGTATGGCGAAAGGACCCTCACGCTCGCCTCCGGGGAGACGCTCACCTTCCTTTCCGACGGCGTACTCGAAGCGCGCAACGCATCCGGCGAACTGTTTGGGTTTGAGCGCACGGCGGCTATTTCCACACAAGCCGCCGATGCGATTGCCGGTGCGGCGCAGCACTTTGGGCAGGAGGACGACATTACGGTGCTGACGGTGGCGTTTGCGGGAGCGGAGCTGGCGCGTGCGTAAGCTCCTCCGAGCGGTTTTGTATCTGTCGTTGTTACTGATTTGCGCTGCTCTCGCCGCGTCTGCGCAGACTGCCGGCCCGCCGTCTCCCACGCCCGCGCTTCGTTATCACTACGGCGATAATTCGCAATGGGCTGACCCGAATTTCGATGACGGTTCCTGGGTCGTCGCGGCCAACGGCCAGGTTCCGCAGCCGCCGTTCGAATCTGACGGGTTTTTCTGGGTGCGCGTCCGCATACCTGTGGCTGCCGGACTTGCGGGACCGTTCGGTGTTCAGTCCTTCGACGCGCTCCACGGCCCCGGCGTTCAGCAAATCTTCGTCAATGGCGTGGGTGTAGGCGGAATGGGCAGCTTCCCTCCGCACGACTCTGCGTACCTGCCGCCGCGCAGCGTCACATTCCCGATCGCCGCAGGAGTCGTCCAGCCTGGGAACACTGCCGTGGTTGCTCTCCGCGGGTGGTCGCCACCGGTGAAGCGCCTCGGGGCACCCTTCCGCTTCGTGTTCGCCATCGACCGCGTCTCGGTTCTCAGCACCGCCGCGCAGGCTGATTTCGCCACCGCTTTTCTTGCCACCCTGCCCGCGGTCATCCCCAACCTCCTGCTCCTGCTGCTGGGAATCGCGCTGCTGGTCATCTTCCGCCGCGCTGCCGGACGCGAACTGCTGCTCAACGCATTCTGGCTCGTCGGCTTGCCTCTCTACCTCATCCCCAACAGTTTCCTCGGGGCGGGACTGGTTCCCACATTCCTGACCGCTCGCGGATGGTTGTTCTTCTACAGCGTCACCGTGATCCCCGGTTTCTGGGCTACGGTCGAATTTCTCTGGACCGTCTTTCGCTTCCGCGATCGCGTGGTCCGCTCCCTGGCCCACGCCACGTGGATCGTGTATGCCGGAGGCAACCTGATCTGCAACCTGGCGCGCCATCCCGGCGCCTGGGTTCCGTCTCTTTATTTCGTCGCCGGAGGGTCCCTCGCCCTCTTCAATGCTATTTGCCTTGGCGCCAATCTCTGGGCCTTCTTCGTCGTTCGCCGCAACCGCATCATCGCGTCGGCGTTCAGCCTCATCAACATCACTTATCTGCTCGCCGTCGCCGGAATCCCGCTGACCGTCCACATCGGCCCACTTGCATTCGCCAGCCAGGTGATCGGTTTCTTTATTGCCAGCCTCACGATCACGGCCCTGTTGGTGTATCGCGCGGTTGCGGGCTGGCGCGCGAGCCAGCAGTTGCATGCAGAATTCCAGGCGGCGCGCGAAGTCCAGCAGCAACTCGTCCCCCTCTCGCTGCCGGCGATCGCCGGTTTCTCTGTGCGTGCAGCTTACGTGCCTGCGGCCGAAGTGGGTGGCGACTTCTACCAGATCCTTCCGCAGAAGGACGGTTCGTGGATCCTGGTGATCGGCGATGTGAGCGGCAAAGGCATTCAGGCTGCGATGAAAGGCACGCTGGCCCTCGGCGCTCTCCGAGCCTTCGCTTCGGAGGACCTCAACCCGGCGCCGCTGCTCGCTCGCCTCAATGAACAGATCGTCGCAGCAGGACAAGACGGTTTCATCACCTGCCTGGTCGCGCGCGTCACGCCCGACGGCGTTCTCAGCCTTGCCAATGCCGGCCACCTGTCGCCGTATCGCAACGGTGAGGAAATGAAGCTCCCTCCCGGCCTGCCCCTGGGCCTCGCCTTCAACGCCGTTTATGAGGAGACAACTCTCCACCTCAACCGCAACGACACCCTCACCTTCCTCTCCGATGGGGTTGTGGAGGCGCGCAACGGGACGGGCGAGCTGTTTGGGTTTGAGCGGACCGCGACTATCTCAGCGAAATCCGCCGAAGAGATTGCCGAGGCGGCGCAGGCCTTCGGGCAGGAAGACGACATTACTGTGCTGACGATTGCGTTTGCACTGTAAAACACGACGCGTTCTGGCGCGAGGAGGGGCCACTGCAGAGGGCGATTCTGTCATCTCAGCCAGAAATGACTCGTGCTTGTTTTTTGGTGATCGACCGCGCAGTTGCCGGAAACATCTCCACGCGGAAGCTGGTGATTGAGACGGCGCTGCTGAATGTGATTACGGTGTACAGCCCGGAGGAAGCGATCGAGACGCTGGCCCGGTTCCCGAATGTCGACGGGATCGTAATGGATACCGATATGAGGGGTATGTCGTGCCAGACGCTGATTGAGCGGCTGAGGGCGATGCGGAGCGGACTTCCGGTCATTACCGTCTCACCCAGCGGGCATGATCGATGCGGGGGAGAAGATTATCACTGCTCGACGTACGATCCGGGGGCGCTGCTGGAGGAACTGAAGAAGATTTGTCCGGCAGAGACCGCGGTCGGGCAGTAGCGGCTGGCCTGTGGAAAAGGTGACGCGCCAGGAGCCTCGGGACAAAAAAAGGGGGCTCGCAGCGCACGCTGCGGACAAAAAAAGGGGGCTCGCAGCGCACGCTGCGAGCCCGGTGAGGTAGATGCACCCTGGGGGCGATCGGGCTTTTGGGCACCGCACCCCCGGGTCTTTGGCGGATCAGAAGCAGATTGAAACGGCTCAGGCGGAACGACGCTGACGCTGCTGATCCTTAAAATTGTCGATCCGGTCGTTGACCCGCTCTTTGGTATCTTCGACCTGATTGGCGATATTGTCTCTCATTTCTGAGGTTTTGTGTTGACGTTCTGCATCCCGGGTCTTCCCGGCCTCGTGGGCTGCGTCTTTCACATTGCCCCAGGTTTCCTGAGCAGCGCCCTTTACCTGGTCCGCGACGCCCTTGTTGGCAAGCCGATCATTCCCGGTCGCTTCGCCGACGCCCTGCTTCACTTTTCCGGCCACCTGGCTGGCTTTTCCCTTCACTTGATCCGAATTCATGATTGGGGTCCCCCTTGTTGTACAGCGCGGCTGCATCGGGCTCAGACGGAAGCTGTTTTACACAACCGTTCTGCGCCCGCTGATGAGCTGGATGACGAGCACGACGAGCGCGATCACCAGCAGGATATGGATGTACCAGGCAACAACGTGAAACCCGATCAGGCCGACGAGCCAGGCAATGAGCAGGATCACGAATAGTGTCCAAAGCATCCGGCGTTCTCCTTTCTGATTTGTACTTTTTTCGACTCCACCGGTATGGATAGAGGCGCGCGCATCGCAGCGGGTTGCTATTGCGATACAAATGAAACGGAGGACGACTCTCAGTGCGCATCGCAATCCAGGGCGAGCCGGGATCCTTCAGCCACGAGGCTGCGCTGAAGGCGCGCGCGGAGGCAACCATTCTGCCGTGCGCTCTTTCAGCGGAAGTGTTTGCGGCAGTGAGTGGCGGGACGGTGGATGCAGCGGTGATTCCGATTGAGAACTCGCTGGCCGGCTCGGTGCTGGAACATTACGATTTGCTGCTGGCGCACGATGTGGGCGTGGAGAGCGAGTGGCTGTTGCGCATCCGGCATAACCTGATTGGCGTGCCAGGAGCGAAGCTGGAACAGATTCGCCAGGCGTATTCGCATCCGGTGGCGCTGGCGCAATGCCGGAGATTTTTCGTGGAGCATCCGGAGATTGAGGCGGCAGCGTACTACGATACAGCGGGCAGCGTGAAGCAGCTGATGGAGCTGCGCGACCCGGGAATGGCGGCGGTGGCCAGCGCGCAGGCAGCGAGCCATTACGGCGGGGAAATTTTGCAGGCAGGCATTGAAGATAATGCGGAGAACTACACCCGGTTTTTTCTGATTCGGAAACGGGATCGGGTGGAGGCCGAGAAAAAGCCCGATAAGGTGAGCCTGGCGTTCGCGGTGGAGAACCGGCCGGGTAGTTTGGTGGAGGCTTTGCAGGTTTTCGCGGGGTTGGGCACGAACGTGACGAGGCTGGAGTCGCGGCCGGTTCCGGGGCGGCCGTGGGAGTATGTGTTCTACGCAGATTATCAGTTGGGGGATCCGGCGACGGCGGATGTGGCTCTGGAAATGCTGGGAAAGCAGTGCTCGATGGTGCGGGAGCTGGGGCGGTATCGGGCGGCGGCGACGCCGGCGGATCGAGACCAGCTCGCCTGAAACGGAAAGGGAATTCTGGCGGGAAACGGGACGCAACCGGCTACGGGACGGGGCATCTCACCGCAAACGTGCAATCTGCCGATAAGGGGCGTGGTCGAACCTGGGGCGGCCGTTTTGGAGAAGGAAATGGACAAGTAGCTGATACACAGCGGCTTATAGCGGCCCGTTGGGGAAATGTGGGGACGGGAGTCCGGGCATTTGGTACTTTTTCAAAGTTGCTGAATCCAATGAGTAATAATTTGATATAAGGACACTCATGGCAAGCGATTTCATTAGCGTAATTCAGCCGGGCGGTCAGCGGGAAGGCGGCAACGATAAGGGTTTGCCGATCCTGCCGGTGCGGGATACGGTTCTGTTCCCGCACGCCGTTCTGCCGCTGACGGTGGGGCGGGAAAGCTCCATTCAACTGATTAACTCTCTGGGTGAGGAAAAGAGCATTGTGGTGGTGGCGCAGCGCGATGCGCGTGTGGACACGCCACAACCGCAGGATCTGCACGCTTACGGCACTCTGGCGACCGTCCATAAGGTCGTGAAAATGCCGAACCAGAGCCTGTTTGTTTTCACGGAAGGCACGGAGCGCGTGCGGCTGGGCGAGTTCTCGCGGGTTGAGCCCTACATGGTGGCGTCTGTCGAGACGATTCCCGAAGTGCCTGCACCGAAGAACCCTTCGATTGAGGCGCTGCAACGCAATGTGGTGACGCAGTTCCAGCAGATTGTGACGGCTTCGCCGACACTTTCCGATGAGTTGCAGACGATTGCGATGAACATCGATGAGCCCGGCAGGCTGGTCGACTTCATTGCGTCTTCCCTGCCCTTCCTGGCGACGGCCGACAAGCAGGAGCTGCTGGAGACGCCGGATGTGGCGGCGCGGCTGGAGCGGATCAATAAACACCTGGCGAAGGAGCTGGAAGTTCAGCAGCTGAGGAACAAGATTCAGACCGAGGTGCAGGACCAGGTACAGCAGTCGCAGCGCGACTACTATCTGCGCGAGCAGCTGAAGGCAATCCAGAAGGAACTCGGCGAAATGGACGAGGGCCAGAAAGATCTGGACGAGCTGCGGCAGAAGATTGAAGCCGCCGGGATGCCGGAGGAGACGAAGAAAGAAGCGCTGAAGGAGTTGAACCGGCTCTCGCGTATGTCTCCGATGGCGGCCGACTATTCGCTGACGCGGAATTACATCGAGTGGCTGGCAGTGCTGCCGTGGTCGAAGTCGTCGGGCACCCAGGGCGCGGCTGTGGACATTGGCAAGGCGCGGGAGATCCTCGACGAGGATCACTACGACCTGAAGAAGGTGAAGGACCGCATCCTCGACTATCTTTCCGTGCGCCGCCTCAAAGCGGACATGAAAGGACCGATCCTGTGCTTTGTGGGGCCTCCGGGCGTGGGCAAAACCTCGCTGGGGCGCAGCGTGGCGCGCGCTCTGAATCGGGAATTCCGCCGGATTTCGCTGGGCGGCATGCACGACGAGGCGGAGCTGCGCGGGCACCGGCGCACCTATATTGGAGCGCTGCCTGGGCAGATCATCCAGAATCTGCGGCGTGCGGGCGCGAACGATCCGGTATTCATGCTGGACGAGGTCGATAAGCTGGGGCGCGATTTTCGCGGCGATCCGGCGTCGGCGCTGCTGGAGATTCTCGATCCGGAGCAGAACAACACGTTCCGCGATAACTATCTCGATCAGCCGTTCGATCTTTCGAAGGTTCTGTTTATCTGCACGGCCAACGTGCTGGACACAGTGCCGGAGCCGCTGCGGGATCGCATGGAAATCATCGAGCTGCAGGGCTACACGGAAGAAGAGAAGAAGCACATCGCCTTCCGGTATTTGATTCCGCGGCAGATCAAGGAGAACGGAATCGCACCCGAGAACATCGAGTTTCCCGACGAGTCGATCGGCTACATCGTGCGGCATTACACGCGCGAGGCAGGCGTCCGCAAACTGGAGCAGCAGATTGGAACGCTGTGCCGGAAGCAGGCGCGGCGGATCGCCGAGGGCAACACCGAGAAGCTGGTGGTGACGCCTGAGGTGATCACGGAATTTCTGGGCGGAATCAAAATCCGGGTGGATACCGAGATTGCCGAGCGTACCAGGCGCGCGGGCGTCGCCGTTGGTTTGGCGTGGACGCCGGCGGGCGGCGACATCCTGTTTATCGAGGCCAACCGGATGAAGGGCAAGGGCGGCTTTACGATGACCGGCCAGATTGGCGAGGTGATGCAGGAATCCATGCAGGCCGCGCTGACCTGGGTGCGCTCGAATGCCAAAGAGCTGGGCCTCGAAGAGGATCTGCTGAAGGACACCGACCTGCACATTCACGTGCCGGCCGGAGCGATCCCCAAGGACGGGCCTTCGGCGGGCGTTACGATGGCGACGGCATTGGTGTCGCTGCTTACCGATACGCCAGTGCATCCGCTCACCGCGATGACCGGCGAGATTACGCTGAGCGGCAATGTGCTGCCGGTGGGCGGGATCAAGGAGAAATTCCTGGCTGCGAAGCGCGCGGGCGTCAAGACGATCGTTCTCCCCTCAGAGAATCGGCTGAATGTGGAGGAAGACCTGATGCCGGAGCAGACCGAAGGGATGGAGATCCACTATGCCAGCCGCATTGAAGATGTGCTGGCGGTGGCGCTGCCGCGCACCAAAGCCGAAGAGCACCACGATGAGCAGGTACGCGAAGAGGTGCTGCAGCATACGGCCTAGAAGCAGGGAGTAGGGAATAGGGAGTAGGGAGTAGGGAGTAGGGAATGGAAGGCGCGGGATTGGATCCTTCGCCTTTTTCCTTTTGCGCCGATCTTATTTCGGGACGAGGGTTGGCGCTTCGTGGCCCATGGATTGGTCATACAGGCGGGCGACGTTGCGGCCCGCATCCTTGGCGGCGTAGAGGGCCCGGTCGGCTTCGTGCAGGAGTAGATCCCACGTCATATTCCTGCGGCCGCCGGTGACCGTGAGTCCGAAACTCGCAGTGATGCGGGTGAGACGCGAACCGAGCGAAAACGAATGCTCGGCCACGGCGAGGCGCAAGCGTTCGATAGCGCCGCGTGCTGTCTGCGCGTCGACGCCAGGCAGGAGGAGCACAAATTCCTCTCCGCCCACGCGGCCGGCAACGTCGGTTTCGCGGATCATGGCGCGCAGGAAGACAGAAAACTCGCAGAGTACGGAGTCGCCTCCGGCATGGCCGAAGCGGTCGTTGAGCAGCTTGAAGTAGTCGAGATCGAGCACGACGACAGCGAGGTCATGACCGGAGCGAGTGTAGCGCGCCAGTTCCACTTCGGCGGCAGCCTGGAGGCCCCGGCGGTTGAGAAGCTCGGTGAGGGGATCGATCATCGACTGGCGGTTGAGGTGCAGCAGCAGACGCGCGTTCATCATCCAGATAAACGCAAGGGGAAGCACGGAGCAGGAGACGACGTAGACGATGCCGCTGGCGTTTTCCGCCCAGGGAGCAATCTGCGCGGGCATTTTGCCGGTGATGAGGAAAACAACTACGCGGGTGAACTCGACGGCGGAATAGACGGAGAGGAATCCTGCGATGGTGCGGCGAGGCCAGCGCGTTTCGCGGTCGGACGTGGTGAAGAGAAGAGCCGCGGTAAGGGCTGTTTCGAGCGCAAGAATTGTGTCCTGGAGAGTAGCGCTCCAGCTCATGTGGCCGGTGACGCTCCAGCTGAGGAAGAACGGCAGGCCGCCGAGGATGAACAGCAGGCAGAGCCAGCGGGTGTGAATGCCGCGACGCACAAACAGTGCGACGCTGGAATAGAAGCATGCGTAGCCGATGGGCGCGGCCTCCATGAAGACGCCCATGGAAAGCCAGTGCGGCAGCCAGTGCCAGCCGAGATCGAGCAGAGCGCCCGCGAAACCGGAAATGTATCCGTAGGCGAGCCAGCGCAGGCTGCGATTGGCACGGTCCTGGACGGCCATGCAGGTGAGGACGATGGCGAAGCAGGCGAGCTGGACATCCTGCACGAAGCCAATGGCGTAGGTCAGCATGGGGGACTAGCCGTCCAGGCGGACGCGCTCGTAGCCGAGCGCAAAAGCAAAACGGATAAAGACGTAAGCATTGTGAAACGGGGCCTGATTACGCAACCTTTACCGGTATCTTAACGGCTTGGACGCCAACAGCAGCCCCACGTATCACGCCGTGTACTGCTTCGTTTGTGGGAGTGGCGGATCGCGGTCCTGGTGCTAGATTGCAGTCGGACCGGGCTTCCCTCTGAAGCCCGCGAACCGCATCTGGAGGAGCACGTGACTCTGCGGGAATTTCTCAGCAAACAACTGATCGATGTTATCCAGTGGAACGAGCCGGAAGACGGCCTGCTGGCGTGGCGCTATCCCATGCAGGACATGGAGATTCAGAACGGCGGACAGCTGACGGTGCGCGAATCGCAGCTGGCGGCGTTTGTGAATGAGGGCAAAATCGCCGACGTCTTCGGACCCGGCCTGCACACGCTTTCGACGCGCAACCTGCCGCTGCTGACCGACCTGATGAACTGGGACAAGGGTTTCGAGTCGCCGTTCAAGTCCGACGTGTATTTCTTCTCGACGCGCCAACAGATTGGACAGAAATGGGGCACGGCGAACCCGATCACCATCCGTGAGAAGGAATTCGGCGCAGTGCGGGTGCGCGGTTACGGGATTTATTCCTACCGGATCAAAGACGCGCGCAAGTTCTTTACCGAAGTGAGCGGGACGCGCGATGTGTATTACGTGTCCGACCTCGAGGGCCAGCTGCGCGAGACGATTGTGGCGCGGATGACCGACGTCCTGGCAGCGAGCGATGTGGCGTTTCTCGATATGGCGCGGAATCAGGCGGTGCTGGCGACGAAGGTGGCGGAAGCGGCGCAGCCGTCGTTTGCGGCGCTGGGTCTGGAACTGAATCAGTTCACCGTGGAGAACATTTCCCTTCCCGACGAGCTGACGAAGGTAATGGATCAGCGGATCGGCGTGCAGATGGCCGGAAACCTGGGCAGCTTTACGCAGTTTCAAACAGCCGAGGCGTTAGGCGTGGCGGCGGCCAATCCTGGCGGAGCGGCGGGTGCTGGTGTGGGCGTGGGCGCGGGCGTGGCGATGGGCCAGGCTATGATGAACGGCATGACGCAAGGGGCAGCGGCGAACACGGCCGGCGCGAATGCAGGCGCTGGCGCCGAAGCGGATAGATTCTGCATCTGGTGCGGCAAGCCGATGCCGCGCACGGCGAAATTTTGCCCGGAGTGCGGGCGGCAGCAGTGAGTTCTCCGGCAATGAACTGTCCGGCATGTGGCGCGCCGATGCGGCTTGAGACCGGCGCGGAGAGCCTGACGTGCGACTACTGCGGGAACATTGTCTTTCCGGAAAAGGATGACGATGGGGTTCGTGTGCTGGGAGCACCGACGGATGAGCTGTGTCCGGTATGTGCGACTGGGCTGGTGGACGCGTCATTCTCGGGAGCACAACTGCGCTACTGCACGCGCTGCCGCGGGATGCTGATCCCGATGGACACCTTTGCCGATCTGGTGCAGCAACTGCGCAACGGACATGACGGCGGCGTGATCCAGCAACCGCCGGACCGGCGCGAGCTGGATCGGCGGCTGACTTGCCCGCATTGTCATCAGGCGATGGAGACGCATTTCTATGCGGGGCCGGGGAACGTGATTCTGTCCGACTGCGAGCGCTGCTCGCTGGACTGGATCGATCACGGCAAGCTGATGCGCATTGCGCATGCGCCGGACGCTATGGCGGGTTAGAGCGACCGCGGGTTTCACCACAGAGAACACAGAGCACACGGAGACAACGATGGGTGGGGGAGCCTCTGCGCCCCCAGGGCACGGTATCCTTCGATAGCAGTCATCACGTGAATAGCTGAGGGTGTGTCTTGAGGGGCGGAATTGCTTTCCGGGCTTGCTTACTGGTGGTGTGCGCGGTTGTAGTTGGCGTGGCGCTGCGAGGTGAGGCGCAGACGGCACAGCGAGGCGGGACGAGCAAGGCGGATGTGTACGCGCTGCTGGTGAGCGACATCCACTTCGATCCGTTCCATGATCCTGGGAAGGCCAGGCAGCTGGATGACGCGCCTGTGAGCGAATGGCGGGCGATTCTGGCTGGGCCGGACTCGGCGGATGCGGACGCGGCGTTTGCGAGCATTCAGAAAAGCTGCCACGCCAGGGGCGAGGACACGGCGTATCCGCTGCTGTCGGCAAGTCTGAAGGCGATGCGGCACAGAGAGCCGGCGCCGGGATTCATCACGGTAACGGGCGACCTGATCGCGCATCAGTTTCCGTGCCGCTATAAGGCGGTTTTTCCGGATGCGAGCCAGGAGCGCTACGAGGCGTTCGTCGAGAAGACGATTCAGTTTGTGGTTGAACAGCTGCGCGAGGCGTTTCCCGGCACGCCGGTGTATGTCTCGCTTGGCAACAACGACTCCGACTGCGGGGATTACAAGCTCGATGCGGGAGGGCCGTTTCTGCAGAAGACTGCGGCCCTTGTGGCGGAGGGCTTGCCGGCTGCCGAGCGCCCAGCCGTGATGCGGGAGTTCCCTGCCGGCGGCTACTTCAGTGTGCCGTTGAAGCCGTTGCGGCGCGTGCGGGTGGTGGTGCTGAATGACATCTTTCTTTCCACGCGATACGAAACCTGCAAAGGCGCGGCGGATGAGGCACCCGCGAACGCGGAAATGGACTGGCTGGAGAAGCAACTCAGCGAGGCCCGGGCTGCAGGAGAGAAAGTTTGGGTGATGGGGCACATTCCGCCAGGGGTGAATGCCTACGCGACGCTCTCGAAACTGACGGATGTGTGCGCGGGCGAAAAGGCGGAGATGTTTCTGAACGCAGATCGGATGGACGCGCTGCTGGCGCGCAATGCCGATGAAATCCGGCTGGGGTTGTTTGCACATACGCATATGGATGAAATGCGGCTGATCGGAGGCGGATCTCCGGGACCGTCTTCGGCGGGCAGCGTCGCCGTGAAGCTGGTGCCATCCATCTCGCCTGTCGACGGGAATAATCCGTCGTTCACGGTGGCGCGCGTGGATCGGACGGGCGAGTTGAAGGATTACGCGGTGGTAGTAGCGAAGGACAAGGCAGGATCAGCGTGGGCGGAGGAGTACGACTACGTGGCGACGTATCACGAGAAGGATTATTCGCCGGCGGCGGTGGCGGGCTTGATTGCTGGATTCAAGGCGGATCCCAAAGCGCAGCAGCCGGCGAGCCAGGAGTACATCGGGCACTACTTTAAAGGCGACATGGGTCGGGAACTGACACCGCTCTGGTGGCAGTATGCGTGTTCGCTCGATGGGCTGACGGCGGAGAGCTTCTCGAAGTGCGTATGCGCCGCGGCCAAGTAAAAGAACCAGCCGGTGGCCGATAGCCGGGCGTGGAGCAGGCGACGTGTTCCTGGCTCGAAATGCCGCCTGCTCCCCAAATCGAAATTAGTGCTGGCTGACCATCTCCTCCACATCTTTGTGCAGAGCTAACCGGCTGGCTTCGCGGGTGTAGAACATATGGCCGCCGGGATACTCGTGGACCGAGACGCGACCCTGGTCGCCCATGAGCGGCATCTGGTTGACGGTGAGGATGGAGCCCATGAAGGGGCACGACAGGTCGTTCCAGCCATGCGCGATGATCACCCGCATTTTGGGATCCGCGGCGACTGCCTCGCGAAGCTGCGCGGCAGAGCCACGGCGCTGATCGTCGTCCCGAACCCACCCGGAGGCGACAGCATAGGAGAGCGCGTTGTAGCGCGCATCGACTTTCCAGCCCACGGTGTGGGTGACGAAATTGACCATGGCCGTCGTAGTTGGCGCGATGATGCTGGCGAGCAGCGGATCGGTGGCGCGCTGCTCGGGCGCGTAGGGGAACGGATCGAACATGGTCACGTTGGAGTCGTAGACCGAGCCGAGTTTCTCCTGCTCGCGATGGACCTCGCGCAGGTAGGCTTCGGTTTCGAGGCGACCGCCGGACTCCTTGACAAAGGTGGGGTCGAGGCCCGTCATGTCGGTGACCTTTTTGATCATGGCATCCGTGGCGGCCTGATCGGAGTTGCCTTTGATGAGCGTGGTGGCGTAATCGCCGAGCGTGTAGTCGATGACCGACTTCATGGCTTCGGGCGTGAGCTGGTGATGGCGCTCGAGATTGGCCGCGGTGATGGAGGGGAGGGTGACCATCCACGGCAGCGGCGAGAGGTCGCCATTCTGTTCGATGGTGGGGTTGAGCCAGGGCGAGACGAGAACGACGCCGTTCATGGCCACGCCGAGCTGCGATTGCAGATACCAGGTGATGCGCGGGCCGCGGAATCCGCCATAGCTTTCGCCGACCAGATACTTGCGCGACTCAAGGCGGTCGTTCTTCACCAGCCAGTCGTAGATGGCGCGCGAGAGGTAATCGATGTCGGGCTCGGTGGTGTAGAAGAGCTTCTTCGTTTCTTCCGGCGAAACGAGCGAGCGGCTGAAACCGGTGCCGATGGGATCGAGGAAGACGAGATCGGTGAAGTCGAGCCACGTGCCCGGATTGTCGCTGAGGGTTGCGGGATCGGAGGGGCTGTCCCCTTCGTTGCCGACGTTGAGATGTTTGGGGCCGATGGCACCGAAGTTCAGATAGACCGACGATGCGCCGGGGCCGCCGTTGACGGCAAAGGTGACGGGGCGATTGGGCGCGTCGACTGTATAGGCGGTGTAAACCAGCTGGCCGGCGGCCTTGCCATCGGAGTCGCGCACGAAGAGGGTTCCGACGGTGGCGGTGTAGGTGATCTTTTTGCCGTCGACGGTGATGCTCTGCTCCACGTGGGCGTCAGGGGGGAGCGGCGGGAGCGGATTATTTTCAGCGACGGGGTTATTGGCCTCCGGCTTCGATGCAGGGGGCGCGCCGCCGGCCGGGGGATGCCGCTGCTCGTTGTCAGACTGCGCGCTGGCGGAGGCGAATGGCAGGGTGAGGAGCGAGAGCAAAGCAAGAGCAAAGGCAAAGCGTCTGGGGACGCGGGCGAACGCGAATTCTTTCATGGAAAATACGATATCGAAAATCTGCGGTGGAAGGGGACGCCCGCGGGCCACGCTCAGGAATTCTGTGACGAATCGGATCGGACGACTGCTTCTACCAGATGCGGACGCGATCATCCGGCGCGAGGTAGAGGGTTTCGCCAGGTTTCACATCGAATGCTTTGTACCAGGCGTCGGAATTGCGGACGGTATCGGCGCGATACTGCGCCGGCGAGTGGCCGTCGGTGAGGATCTGTCGGCGGAGCGCGGCTTCGCGAGCTTTGCTGGACCAGTTCTGGCCGAAGGCGATGAAGAACTGCTGGTCGCCGGTGAAGCCGTGCTCCGTTGGGCCTTCTGCGCCGTGCTGCGAGGCGCGATAGCCGTCGTACGCCGCCGCTATGCCGCCCAGATCGGCAATGTTCTCGTCGATGGTCTGCTTGCCGTTCACGCGGAGGCCGGGGAACGGCTCATAAGCGTCGTACTGCTTCTCCAGCTTTTCTGCCTGCTGCTCAAAATGGGCGTGGTCTTCAGGGGTCCACCAGTTGCGCACGCGGCCTTTGGAGTCGAAGGCGCTGCCCTCGGCGTCGAACGTGTGGCTGATCTCGTGGCCGATCACCGAGCCGATGGCGCCGTAATTCACGGCCGCCGGGGCTTCAGGATCAAAGAAAGGCGGCTGCAAAATCGCGGCGGGGAAATTGAGCGCGTTCTGCAGGGGCAGATTGACGGCGTTCACGGTCTGCGGCGTCATCGACCACTCGTGACGATCGACGGGCTTGCCGATACGGGCGATTTGTATGTGGTAATACCAGAGCGAGGCGCGCCACGAATTGCCGAAAGCGTCATCGGGCCGGACTTCGTAGGCGGAGTAGTCCTTCCAGGTTTCGGGATAGCCGATGCCGACATAAAGGGTATTGAGTTTGGCCTGAGCTTCGGCGCGCGTCGAAGGCGCCAGCCAGGTCAGAGCGTCCAGCCGCTTGTGATAGGCAGCGATCAGGTTGGCGACCATGGCCTGAGCCTCAGCTTTGGCCTGGGGCGGGAAATATTTCTGCGCGTAGATTTGGCCGACGGCGTCGCCGAGGTCGGAATTCACGAGCTGCACACCGAGCTGCCAGCGCGGCCGCTGCTGCGACACGCCAGTGAGAACCTGACCGAAGAAGGAAAATTGCTCATTGGCGACGGCGCGTGGGAGAACGCCGGCGTAGTGCTCGATGAGATGCAGGGCGAGCCAGTCTTTCCAGGTATCGATGGGCGTAGAGGCGACCAGCGCCGATTCGCCGGTCAGCGCGGTGGGCGTCCAGACCATGAACTGCTGCTGTCGAGCGAGGCCCGCGGCTTCGAAGTAAGCGTCCCAATCGAGGCCGGGCGCTTTGGCAGTGAAGTCGGCGCGGGTCCAGAGGTTGTTGGCCTTGGCGATGTCTTCGATGTCGGCGAGGCTGATGTGGGTTTCAGCGATGGCGTGTTCCAGCGCAATCACTCGTTCGGCACGAGCCGCGGGATCGTCGAGGCCGGCGAGGCGCAACATGGCTTCGACGTGGGTGGCATACTTCGCACGCACATCCTTCATGTGTTCGGAGTCGTCGAGGTAATAGCTGCGGCTGGGCATTTCGAGGCCGCCCTGCAGCAGGTAGGGCATGTAGTGGTCCGAATCGCTGAACCCTCCAGCCACCCAGAGGCCGAACAGATTCGGTGTCGAGAAGACAGCGTTGTTGAGCAGATCGACGTCGGCGCGGAGCGTCTTGCCCAGGACCGTGGCCAAGTCGTGTCGGTCGTGAATGGCGGCGATCTCGGCCAGATGCGGATCGAGGGGTTTCATGCCGCGCGCTTCGATCGCGGATTCATCCATGAATGCGTTGTAGAGGTCGGCCATCTTGCGGGTGTTGGAGCCGGCGGGTGCGTTGGACTTCGCGGCCTCTTCGATGATGGCTGCGACATTCTTGTTGCTGCGATCGGCGAGGGTGGAGAAGACACCGATGCCGGCGCGATCGGCCGGAATCTCGGTGCGGGCAATCCAGGCGCCATTGGCGTAGAGGTAGAAATTGTCGCCCGGCTTGACGGAGGGATCCATGTTGGCGACAGCGATGCCGTGCGTGGCTGGCGGATTTGTAACTGCGGCTGTGCTTTGGGCGCTGACTGTGGCAGCGGCGAACAACAGGGGGCAGAGGCAGGTGGAAATCCGCAAGGTGCGCGGTGCATCGGACGCGAAGAGGATCATGATTTGGGACTCCATGGGCGTGCGGCGCAACCAGAGTACGTCGCAGGCAAACGAGAGATCATAGCACGTGGCGCGGCGGTTATCGCTCGGCGCGCTGAGCGGTAATTTTGTCGAGCTCGCGATAGATTTGCTCGTTGCGCAGGATGGCCTCGACGTATTCGCGAGTTTCGGTGAACGGAATCGACTCCACGAACTCCTCAATGCAGTGATAATTGCCGATGCTCTGCCAGTCGACTACGCGATCGTCGCCGGCGTTGTAGGCGGCAAAAGCGTATTCCGCCTGGCCGCCGAATTTGTCCAACATCTGTTTCAGGTACAGAGTCCCGAGGCGGATGTTAGTCGAGGGATTGAGCAATTCGCTGGTGGAGAAGTGCGGGATCCCTTCCTGGCGCGCCAGAGAGCGGCCGACGGAAGGCAGCAACTGCATCAGTCCGTAGGCGCTCTTGTTGGAGACGGCGCCGGGATTGAATTCCGTTTCCTGGCGGATGAGCGAGGCGACCATATAAGGATCGAGGCCGTTGCGCTCAGCGTCGGCCTTGATGTCGGCCCAGTACATCTGCGGGAAAAGAATGCGCCAGTAGGCGACGGGTATGGCCTCAATGGGCGCCGATGTGTAGAACGGAATGGCGCGCTTGAGCAGGCGCATCGCGCGCCAGCTTTCGCCGTAGGAAGCGAAAATCTCCGCTTCGGCAAAGGCGCCCCATTCGTCGCTGCCGTCGGAGGCGTGAATCTCGGGCTCGATATATTCGTTCAGGCCAGCGTTGGCGAGCAGACGCGCTTTGACGACGTGGGGATCGTCTTCGGGAACGTCGTCGGTGAGCTCGGGAATCGCGACCGGCTGCAGCGCATCGAGAGCGGCGATCGAGTCCGGCGTTACTTCGCCAAGATGCGTCAGGCGATCCTGGGCCAGCATCGCGTAGTAATAGTGCGGGTAGACGCGCAGGATCGTGCGGTAGTACGCAGCCGCGGTGGAGGGCTTGTGTTCCTCGTCTTCGTAGATGCGGCCGCGCCAGTAGAGGGCGGAGGGAATCTCCTTGCCGCCGGCGTAGACGCGAATCTGCTCGTCGAAAAGGCGCGCGGCTTCGGCATACTGTCCGAGGCGGTAATTGAACCATCCGGCACGCCAGTGGGCGCTGGGCGCGTATTTATTGGTGGGGAAACGCGTCGCGAGATCGCCATAATATTTGATGGCGTTTGGATAATCCTTGAGCAACAGGTACATGTTGCCGCTGGAGTAGAGCGCCTCGGCCAGCCACGGGCTCTGCGGGAAGCGCGTTTCCATCTGCGTCACGATGGCCTGCTGGGTCGTGTCGTCGCCGCGATCGCGGGCCAGCTCCATCAGCAAGTACATGCGGCGCGCGCCGGCTTCGTCGTTCGTATCCGGGATGGAATTGAGCTCGGTCTGGCTGAGCCGATGGAGTTTCCAGTCGCATTCCGCCGCGGCCACGAGAAGCGCGTTGCGGCTGGCTTCATCGACATTGGGCTGTGCGGCGAGGGAGCGGAATTCGTCTTCTGCATCGTTGAAATGGCCGGCGTTGTAGAGCGCGTCGGCGTGGGCGCGGCGCTGCTCGGGGGGCAGCGTGGCCAGGACTCCGTTGGTGGCCAGCTGACTGCGCGCAACTCCGGCTTCGATGGAAAGCGGGTAGTCGAGGTAGACGTGCTCGAAGAGTTGCTGCGCGTCTGCGGTGCTCCCGGCGAGAAGCTCGGCTTTCGCCAAAGCCAGCTGGAAGTCAGCCCTTCCGGCGACAGGTTCCTGGCGATGCGGATTGAGAAGGGCGAGCGCAGCCTGCGGATCGCCTTCCTGCACCAGAAGATTGGCGCGAAGAATGGGAATGCTCTCCACAAAGATGCTGTCCGGGTGCTTCTGCGTGTAGGTGCTCAGGACGGTCTCGGCCTGCGGTAGCTGATTGTTTTGCAGGAAGGCCTGGGCGGTGAGGTAGTCGGTGTAGTCGGCGAGGGCGCCGTTGGATTGCGTGGCTGCACCGTCGGCCAGGTGCGCAGAGTGAAGATTGGTGACGGCCTCAGCAAAGTTGCGCTGCAGCAGATATTCGTGCCCGAGGGCAAGGTACGCAGCGGCGGCGGCCTCTCCGGTATGGCTGTGCGCCCAGGAGCTGACTCCGGAGAATGCAGCGGGGGTGGGATTCTGCGCAAGCTGCTGCGCCATAGGCCGCAATTGCGAGGAGGCAACAAAAGCATGCTGCAAACGACGGCTGCGGGCCAGCTCGCGTGCGGTGAGCGGGCGGCGACGATGACGGCGGCGGGCTACGGTGCGGGCGCGGGCGCTGCGCGAAGGGACGGCAGAAAAGTGTTCGCCAGCGCGGTGCGAAGCGTGGGCGTTGCTGGGTGTGTGGGTCTTGTGCGTTGTGGAGGGATGGTGGGTGGTGCGGTGCGTCGACGATTGGGTCGAGTGCCGGGCGGGTGCCGGGGCCGGAGTCTGATCCGACTGCGGCCGCGCAGAAACAAAGAAAAAGCTCGTGGCGATGAGAAGTATCGCCCGCCGAAAATCCCGCTTCATCCGGAACAACCTGCCGACAACCTGCATTCGCCGCTCTGTTACCAGAGTATGACGAAATGGTTCCCTTATCCGGTAGGAAAACCGGGATGACTAAAAAGTTGCAATGGGTCAAGAGGATGCGGCGGATGGCTGGGGCGCAGGTTCCTGGCAGACTTGTCGCATGGCCAGACACTCTCCTTGACAGTCTGGGAGAAGCTCGGTATTCTCCCAGACAATCTAGGAGACAAAGATCAAGATGAGCCGCGACGTCGATCTTTTACAGGGCACGCTGGACATGCTGGTGCTGAAGGCGGTCTCGCTGGGGCCGCTGCATGGGTACGGGGTGCTGTTACGCATCCAGCAAATTTCGCAGGGACGGCTGGAGGTCCAGCAAGGCTCGCTCTATCCGGCGCTTTACCGTCTGGAGCATGAAGGATGGATCGCCGGCGAGTGGGGCCAGAGCGAGAACAAGCGGCGCGCGCGTTTCTACCGGCTCACGGCTGCAGGCCGCCGCCGCCTCGAAACAGAAGCAAAGAAGTGGAATCAGTTCGCCGATGTGGTGGGGACGATTCTCAGCACATCGCCGGAGGAAGTGTGAGGAGCCGGTAGCTGGTAGCTGGTAGCTGGTAGCTGGTAGCTGGGAGCAAGACGGAGCGGAGGGACGATGAGTCTTCAAAGCAGAGTGAGGACCTGGTGGCGGGCGGTGGCCCAGCGCGATGAGCTGGATTCGCAGGTGAGCGAGGAGCTCCGGTTCCATATCGAAAGCTACACCGAGGACCTGATGCGCCGCGGCGTTCCGCGCGAAGAAGCCGTCCGGCGGGCGCGTGCGGAACTGGGCAGCGTGGCCGCGCGGAGAGAAGATTGCCGGCAGGCCTGGGGCACGCGCTTTTTCGATGAGCTGCGCGGCGATCTGCGCCATGCACTTCGCATGCTGGCAAAGAGCCCCGCCTTTACTGCGATTGCCATCGGATCGCTGGCGCTGGGTATCGGAGCGAATACCGCGGTCTTTTCCATCGCGAAGCATGTCCTGCTGGACCCGCTGCACGTGCCGCATCCGGGGCAGTTGCGCCTGCTTGAGTGGACATCGAAGCGGGACGGCGTGGTCCACAGCATCTGGGGCGACTGGAATCACGGCTACGACGGGGTCTACAGCTCCTCATTTTCTTATCCGATTTATCAGGAGTTGCGCAGACAGAATCGCGATTTGAGCGATCTGTTCGCCTTCAAGGGCGCGGGCCGGATGGACGTCACCGTGAACGGCGTGGCGGACGTGGTCCAGTCCGAGCTTGTTTCCGGCAACTACTACGAGCAGATGCAGGTGCAGCCGCAGCTCGGCCGAGCTATCTTGCCGGCCGACGATCAGCCCGGGGCTGCGCCGGTCATTATCATCAGCGACAGCTATTGGGCGCACCAGTTCAACCGGTCGACCTCGGTCATCGGCAGGTCGATCCTGCTCAACCTGCAGCCGGTCACCATCGTCGGCGTCAATCCCAGAGAGTTTACCGGAGCGAAAAGTGCGCAGATTTCTCCGGAGGTATTCGCGCCCATCGCCATGGAGCCGTTGCTGGGACCGCAGATCTGGAGCGACTCGCTCATCTCCGATCCGCAGCACTGGTGGATGCAAATTATGGCGCGGACCCGGCCCGGCGTTAACGATGCGGTTGCGCAGGCCGCGCTCAGCGGGAGTTTGCACAATGCGGTGGTGGGGCTGATGCAGCCGAAAGCCAGCGAAGCCGTGCCGCGGCTGCTGGTGACCGACGGGAGCCGCGGACAAAATGAGGCAGGAATGCAGATGGCGCAGCCTCTTGCTGTGATGGAGACGCTGGTGGGCATGGTGCTGCTGCTGGCCTGCGCCAACATGGCCAATCTGCTGCTGGCCCGCTCTGCCGCGCGACAGCGGGAGATGAGCGTACGCCTGGCGCTGGGCGCGGGACGCAGCCGCATCGTACGCCAGGTGCTGACCGAATGCCTGCTGCTGGCAATTGCCGGAGGCGCCCTGGGTTTGCTGGTCGGCACTCTGGTGCAGGACGGGCTGCTGCATCTGACCGCCGGTACTTCCCCCGACGAACCCGCGATGCATGTTCCCTTCAGCTGGGGCATCTTCGCTTTTAACTTTGTGCTCTCGCTGGTAACCGGCCTGCTGTTCGGACTGGCCCCGGCGCTGCAGGCAACGCGTACCGAAGTGCAGAGCGCCCTCAAGGACTCGACGCATACGGCCACCCGGCGACGCCACGGCTATGCCGGCAAAGCGATCGTCGGCTTCCAGATTGCTGTGTCAATGCTGCTGGTGGCCACCGCCGGCGTTTTTCTGCGGACCCTGGTGAATCTGAACCGCGTCGATCCAGGATTCGACACGCGCAATCTGGTGCTGTTCCAGATCGACCCGCCATCGTCGCGGTATCCCGGTGCCGCGAGAGGCGATCTGTTCCAGAGGCTCGAAGAACAGCTGGCGGCCATGCCAGGCGTGGAATCCGTTGCGGCAGCCAGCACTCCCTTCCTGGCCAACGACAACTCGAATGACGATTTTGTGCCCACTGGCATTCCGATCAAGAAGGGCGAAGACCAGGGGGAGCGCGACAACTACGTTGGCGACGACTTCTTCGCGACGTTGCGGATTCCTATCCTTGCGGGACGCAGCTTGAACGCGCACGATACAGCGGCTTCGCAACGGGTAGCGGTGGTGAACCAGGCGCTGGCACGCAAATACTGGGGCAGCACCAGCCCTGTCGGCCACACTTTCACCACCAGCGATGAGCACAACCAGAAGCTGACTTACACCATCGTGGGCGTGTGTGCCGACACTCTTTACGATGGGCTGCGCGAGGACCGGCCGCCGATTTTCTTCCTGAGTTACCGGCAGGCTCCCGACCTTTCCTGGGGAATCACGTTCATGGTGCGGACGCGCACCGCCCGGGCGGCCATTACGCCGTCGCTGCGGGCGGCTGTGCAGAGTGTGGATCGCGATTTGCCCCTGATCAACGTGCGTACGCAGAAAGAACAGATCGACGAGATCACCACGAATGAGCGCATGTTCGCCGATGTCGCCGGCGGCTTCGGCGTGCTGGCACTCGTGCTGGCCTGCATCGGGATCTACGGAATCATGGCGTACTCGGTTTCGCGGCGGACGAACGAGATCGGCATCCGCATGGCGCTGGGCGCGCAGCGAGCGCGCGTCGTACGCATGGTGCTCGGCGAGGCGTCGTGGATGGTTCTGACCGGCGTGGTGGCCGGTGTGGCTGGAGCGCTGGCGCTGGGCAGGCTGGTCGCGAGCATGCTCTACGGGCTGAAGGCGTGGGATCCGGCGACGTTTGTCGGAGCCAGCGCGCTGCTGATCCTCATCGCCCTGGCCGCCAGCTGGATTCCGGCGCGCAGAGCAGCGGGCGTCGACCCGATGCGCGCGCTGCGGCACGAGTGAGGCGAGTTACAGGTTACGGGAGCGGCGATGAGTGCAGGAAGCCGATTGAGGACGTGGTGGCGGGCGGTGACGCGGCGTGAGGAGCTGGCCGCGCAGCTCGATGAAGAGCTGCGGTTTCACATCGAGAGCTGTGCCGAGGATCTGATGGCCAAAGGCGTACCCCGCGAGGAAGCCATGCGGCGAGCGCGTGCGGAACTCGGCAGCGTGGCCGCGGCTCGGGAAAACTCCCGCCAGGCATGGGGCACGCGCTTTGTCGACGAATTGCGTGGGGATTTGCGCCACGCATTCCGCCTCCTGGCAAAGAGTCCGGGCTTCGCAGCCATCGCCATCGGATCGCTCGCGCTCGGCATCGGCGCCAACACCGTCATCTTCACCGCTGCGCAGCACATGCTGTTGGACCGTCTGGCCGTGCCGCATCCCGAACAACTGCGGATGATCTGGTGGACGGAAGCCCAGGACGGTGTCGTCCAGGAGTTGTGGGGCTACTGGGACGACAGCCACTCCGGCGGCGGTCCGACTTCGACATCGTTTTCCTATCCCGTCTACCAGCAAATCCGGCAAGAGAACCGCTCGCTTGCGGACATCTTCGCCTTCAAGCCCCTGGGGCGCATGACCCTGACCTTGAAAGGCGAGGCTCTGGTCGCCGATACGGAGATGGTTTCCGGCAATTACTACTCCACGCTCGAGGTCAGGCCGCAGCTGGGGCGCGGGATTCAGGAGTCCGACGATGGCGCCGTGGGCAGCGGACCCGTGGTGGTCATCAGCGACAAGCTGTGGACGAACCGCTTCGGCCGCTCAACGGATGTTATCGGCAAGACCATCCTGGTGAACGCGACGACCATGACCATCGTCGGCGTGAATCCGCCTGGCTTCACCGGCGCCTATTCGGCGCAGGGCGCGCCAGACGTCCTTCTCCCCTTCAGCATGCAGCCGATTGCTGCGCCTCAGGATTTTGGCGCCACGCGCGCTGCAGGAGGGACAGGGTCGATCCTGGAGAATCGACGGTTGTGGTGGGTGCTGATGATGGGCCGGACGAAACCAGGGGTAAGCGACGCGGCGGCTCAGGCGGCGCTGAATGTGTCGCTGAACGCGGCGGTGCGGGCCACGACGCCAGTGAAGAAGGCCAGCCAGATTCCCAGATTGCTTCTGCGCGACGGCAGCCGCGGCCAGAATCCTAACCTCGACGACCTCGAAAAGCCGGTCGCTGTACTGATGAGTCTGGCTGGACTGGTGCTGCTGCTGGCCTGCGCCAACCTTGCGAATCTGTTGCTGGCGCGGACCGGGGCGCGGCAGCGGGAGATGAGCGTACGCCTGGCGCTGGGCGCGGGTCGCCGTCGCATTCTGCGCCAGATGATGACCGAAAGCCTGCTGCTTTCCCTTCTCGGAGGTTTGGCGGGATTGACGCTGGCCGGCGCTGTCCGCAATGGAATTCCGCGGCTGATGGCAAACTCGTGGTCGCCGCCCGCCTTCGCAGCAAAGTTTAGCTGGCCCATCTTTGGGTTTGCAGCGGCTATCTCGATTGTCACAGGTCTGATCTTCGGGTTGGCTCCGGCATGGCAGGCAACGCGGGTCGAGGTCAGCTCGGGATTGAAGGACAGCGGACAAACCGTCACTCATCGCCGGCGTGGCCTTGCGGGTAAGGCCATTGTGGTGGTGCAGGTGGCGCTCTCGATGCTGCTGGTGATCGGCGCAGCGCTGTTCGTCCAGACGCTGATGAAGCTGGGCCACGTCCCGCTGGGCTTCCGCACCCACAATCTGCTGCTCTTCAGCGTGGAGCCGGCGGAGACGCGTTATCCGGGAGCGCAGATCACGCCTCTGCTCGAACAACTGGAAGACAAGCTGGCCGCGGTCCCGGGAGTGCAGGCTGTGGCGCTGACCCGTGTGCCGCTGATGTCCGGCAACGCCGGGACCCACACATTCATCCCGGAAGGAACCGCGCGCAATCCCGATAATGACAGGAACCCCAGCGTGCTGGGTAACGAAGTGGCGAGGTCGTTCTTTTCCACGTACGGAATCCCGATCCTTGCGGGGCGCGGGTTCGACTCCAGCGACACGCAGACCTCGCGGAAAGTAGCCGTCATCAACCAGAGCCTGGCAAAGAAGTACTTTCCCGGTCTCGATCCAGTGGGGCGCACGTTTGAGACGGGGTTCCACGAACCGGAACGCATCGAAATTGTGGGCGTGTGCGGCGATGCGCGCTACTACCAGATGCGCAAAGAAGCGGAGCCTACTTATTACGCTCCCTATTGGCAGAACGATCACGGCATCCACGATGCCACCTTTGCGCTCGCGACACGGATGACGCCCGGCGCGATGTTGCCGTCGCTGCGCGCCGCTGTGGCTTCTGTGGACAGAAACCTGTCGGTTCTCGACGTGCGAACCCAGGATGACCAGATCGCCGCGAATCTGCAACCGGAACGAATCTTCGCCAGCCTGACCGGCGGTTTCGGCGTGCTCGCCCTGATCCTGGCCTGCATCGGGATTTACGGCATCATGGCGTACTCGGTTTCGCGGCGGACAAACGAAATCGGCATCCGCATGGCGCTGGGCGCAGAACCCGCTCGCGTGGTGCGGATGGTGCTGGGCGAGGCATCCTGGATGGTACTGATCGGCGTAGTAGCCGGAGTGGCCGGAGCCCTCGCTCTCGGCCGTGTTGTCGCGTCGATGCTCTTCGGGCTGAAACCCTGGGACCCCGCGACGTTCGCGATGGCGAGCGCGCTGCTCATTCTCGTAGCCCTGGCAGCCAGTTGGCTTCCCGCGCGACGAGCGGCGGGCGTGGACCCAATGAAGGCGCTGAGACACGAATAAGACAGGGAGTAGGGAATAGCCAGTAGGGAGTAGGGAGTAGGGAGTAGAAAGCAGCCACCGCTGGCTACTGGCTATTCCCTGCCGTAATCACAATCACGCCGATCATCTTGTTGTGGCCGCGGCCGCATAGCACGCTGCAGTGCATCGGGTAGGTCCCCGGCGTCTGGGCCAGGAAACGAATCACCGCAGGATGTTCCGGCTGCACCGGCTCATTGATGCCGAGGCCGGGAACGGCGATGCCATGCTCAACATCGGTTGAAGTCACGACCAGCTCCACACGCGCGCCCTCCGGAACCTCGACGCGAGGCGGATCGATCTCCCACTTTTTCATCACGATCTGCCGAACCGTATCGGGGGGCCCTGAATATGTTGGAGTCTTCTTCCCGCAGCCGGTCATCGAAAGAATAAGCCCAAGCATCAGCAGGAGGGCCGGCGCTCGCCTTTGTCCCAGTGGAGCCCGCCGTTTACTATGGAGGAAGGCCCGGTTGTCAGCTGCGGTCCAAATTCTGAAGCCATTCATGTCTTCCTCCATCCAACCACAAGGGACGGCCGAAGTTCACCCTGACGTTCTGCTGGTAGCGCGGGCGCGCCAGGGCGATATGGCGGCGTACGAGAAGCTGGTGAAGCAGTATGACCGCCAGGTTTTCCGCATCGCCAACCATATTGTGCAGAACCGCGAAGACGCGGAAGACGTCGTGCAGGATGCGTTCCTGAAGGCGTACGAGAAGCTCGACCAGTTCCAGGGCAATTCGAAGTTTTATACCTGGCTGGTGCGCATCGCGGTGAACGAAGCGCTGATGCGACTGCGCAAGCGGCGCACGGGCAGGATGGTTTCGATCGACGAGGACGTCGAAACCGACGAAGGAAGCATGCCCCGCGATCTGGCCGACTGGAGTCCCGATCCGGAGGCACTGTACGGGCAGTCGGAGATGGCCGACATTCTGCGCAAGACGATTCAGGGACTGCCACCCGGCTTTCGTGTTGTGTTTGTGCTTCGCGACGTGGAAGGACTTTCGACCGAGGAAACGGCGGAGTCGCTCGGGCTGAGCATTCCGGCAGTAAAATCGCGGCTGTTGCGGGCGCGGCTGCAACTGCGCGAACGGCTGAGCCGCTACTTTAAACGGCGCAACGGGCAGGCGGCCCAGACCCAGGCCCAGGATGGTGTGAAGTGACGTGCACGGAGTTTTTGGCACAGCTGGATGAAATGCTCGATCAGGATGCGGCGATTCCGTTGCGTGCCGACCTCGAAGAACATTTGCGCGAGTGCGAGCACTGCGAGATCACGCTGAGTACTACGCGGAAGACGATCCAGATCTACCGCAGCCACGAACTCTACGAGTTGCCCGATGATCTGCGCGAGCGGCTGCACAAGGCGATTCTGGCAAAATGTCGCAAATGCTAAACCCTAATCCCTGCATTTCCTCGTACCAAAAGAGGGATTCCGAGTAGCCTTTCAGCGTCAGTAAAATTGCCGCAATGGCGGTCAGCACTGACATTTCCCGGCCAGGCATTTCTGGACAAAAACCGCGCAGCGATATAGCCGATCTGGCCATCGCCGTTGCCAGTGGCCTTGCACTGCTGGTGACCGCGTTGCTCCTGGCCATGCTGCCGGCGGCCGGACATCTGGCCAGCTCCTGCGACTTCATCTCCTACTGGGCCACGGGCCAGCAGCTCGTGCATCACGCCAATCCTTACGACCCGATCGCAATGGAGCGCATCGAGCACGCCGCGGGGTGGGCGGGCACTGGCGCTTACTACATGCGGAATCCGCCGTGGGCATTGCCGCTGGCCTGGCCGCTGGGACTTTTCAGCATTCGCGTCGCCGTGCTTCCCTGGTCGCTGCTGCTGTTCGCGGTGTTGGCGGTTTCGGTTCGGATGCTGTGGAAGATGTTCGGTACTCGCACCCGCCGGGTTGATCTGCTGGGCTACGCGTTCCCACCGGCTCTGCTGTGCGTAGTAATGGGGCAGACCTCGCTGCTCGCCTTGCTGGGACTGGTTTTGTTTTTGCGTTTCCATCGCACGCACCCGGTTTGGGCTGGAGCGGCCCTTTGGCTCTGCACGCTCAAACCGCACTTGTTTGTCCCGTTCGCCGTCGTGGTGCTGGCGTGGATCGTGGTTTCACGCAGCTATCGAATCTTGCTGGGCGCTGGAATTGCGGGAGCGGTGAGCTGCCTGCTCACGGTCTGGATCGACCCAGGAGCTTTCGCGCAGTATCTTGCCTGGGCGCGAACTTCGGGAATCTCGGAGCAGCCAGTTCCCTGCCTCGCGGTCTTGTTGCGCAAGATGATTGACCCATCGGCGACGTGGCTGGTGCTGGTTCCGTGCATGCTTGCCTGCGCCTGGGCGCTGCAGTATTTCTACGATCGCCGCGAACGCTGGGATTGGTTGGAGCACGGATCCCTGCTCGTTTTGGTTTCGCTCGTCGTGGCGCCCTATTGCTTTCTTTTCGATCAGAGCCTGGCGATTCCGGCGCTGCTGTATGCTGCCGGGCACTTCGCTTCCCGCGGAATGCTGATTGCGTTGGCCGCGCTGTATCTGGCCGTAGAGCTGCAGCCGCTGTTCTTTCCGGCTCCAGCGGCGGCGTATTGGACCTGGCTGCTGGCAGCGCCGGCATGCCTGGCCTGGTATCTGGTCGCTCGCAAGTCAGAGGATGCGCCGCAGATCGCCCACGCGCCGGCGCCGGTGCTGGGATGAAACGAGGATTTGTGCTGCTGTCTGTTACAACATCGCCATCGAGGAGCGCCCCGTGAGCCCGGCTGTGGACGAAGTGACGCCGTCGAGCGCGGCACGGCCCGGTGTGGCCAAAAAGAAGCCCGACGTCACCGAGCTGCTGGTGGCGCTCGCCATCGGAATCGCGATCACGAGCACTGCGCTTTTCCTCGGGGTTATGCCGCTGGTGAAGCATCTTTCCGGGGGACGCGATTACGTTGTCTACTGGTCGACCGGCCAACAGCTGGTGCACCATGCGAATCCTTATGACCCCGTGGTGATGGGCCAGCTTGAGCGTTACGCCGGTTACAGTGGCAAGCCCGGCTCGTACTACATGCGCAATCCGCCGTGGGGATTGCCGCTGGCGCTGCCCCTGGGATTTGTTGGGCCGCGGCTCGGCGCTCTGCCATGGTCGCTGCTGATGCTGGCGATCATGATCTATTGCGTGCGCACGCTGTGGAAGATGTTTGGTGCGCCGGGAACCCATCTGAACTGGCTGGGATACTGTTTTCCGCCGGCGCTGCAGTGCGTGGTGATGGGGCAAACGTCCCTCTTCTTGCTGCTCGGGCTGGTGCTGTTTCTGCGATTCCATAAGACACGGCCGTTTGCCGCGGGCGCGGCGCTGTGGCTGTGCACGCTCAAGCCGCATCTGTTTCTGCCCTTCGGGCTGGTGATGCTGGTTTGGATTCTGTTTGCGCGTCAATGGCGCGTGCTGGCCGGGGCCCTGACCGCTCTCGCGGTAAGCTGCGGCATCACGGAAATTATCGATCCGCAGGCCTGGGCGCAATATTCGCACTGGGCGCATACATCCGGAATTTCGCTGGAGTTCATTCCCTGCCTCAGCGTGGAGTTGCGGCAGCTCATCAATCCGACGGCTTCGTGGCTGGTGCTGCCGCTGAGCGTGCTGGGTGGAATCTGGGCGCTCTGGTATTTCTGGCGACATCGGCGCGGGTGGGACTGGCTGGAGCACGGCAATCCGCTGCTGCTGGTGTCGACTCTTGTGGCCCCTTACTGCTGGATTTACGACCAGTCGATTGCCATGCCGGCGCTGATGTACGCTGCATGGCGCAGCACATCGCGCACGGTGGTGGGGGCGCTGGCGGTGGTCTACCTGGCGCTCGAAATTCAGCCGTTCTTCGTGAAGGGGCTTAATTCCCATCTTTATTTGTGGCCGGCTCCGGTATGGCTGGCGTGGTACATCTACGCACGGCGGGCCGGAGGCAGCGTTCAGGCTGCTGCGCCGGTTGTTGCTGAGGCGGCTTCCTAAGTACCCTCGAAGACGCCTTACCACGGTTGACGATTGGCCGGTACGACCTGCCGGAGGTCGACGCGGCCACGCGTTGCGTCGAGCTGCGTTACCACTTTCCAGGTAAAGCGGGGATTGTTCTCGATCCTGACGCCGAGCCAGGGTCAATCGAGCAACAGGATGGATCTGCGCTGGAGAATCTGCGCAGGATCGGGCAGCTGGCGGCCTTCACGGCGATCGTTGGTGAGCAGGCGAACGTCGGTGTCGCCGACGCGGGGCGAGCAAGCAGCGCGGTGGCGAGGAGCACCAGGAGAATGGCGATGCTGAGCGCGGCGGCGGTTGGGTACACTGAATCTGCAGCAACATCTCGATTTCCCCAGGAGCTTCAGCATGGCGGATGTAAAGATTACGGTGCGACCGAACGGTCCGTACCGCGTGGAAGGCCCCGTAACGCTGGTGGATGCCGAAGGCAAAGAGTGGGACCTGACGGGCAAGCCGGCGTTTTCGCTGTGCCGGTGCGGCGCGTCGGTGAACAAGCCTTTTTGTGACGGAACCCACTCGAAGATGGGATTCCAGGCGGCGGAAGCGGCCGTCCGCGCCGAGGACAATCTCACGACGCCAGGTGACCCCAACTTCCCGGTGAAGATTTAGCCTCGCAGGGGCCAGGTTCGAATTCCCAGGGCGGCGCGCGGCGCCGCCTTTATTTTTCCTCGCTGCTCCTGAGAAACGTGAGGGTGAGGTCGCGGCTCCTGGGGCCATCGAGCTCGACGAGGACGACGCGCTGCCAGGTGCCGAGGACCAGCGATCCGGACTCAACCGGCAGGGTGAGGCCGGTTCCGATCAGCGACGACAGGATGTGATCGGGGACGTGCTCGGGGTTGTGGGGATGGCGGTAGTGAAGTTTGGGCATCATGGCCTCGAAGGCGTCGAGCATGTCGAGGTCCGTGCCTGGGTCGAGGTCGGCAGTGGTGAGCGCGGCGGTGGTGTGGAGGACGTTGAGGCAGCAGATGCCGGAGGCCTGGGGCAGATGCTTTTCTACCTGCGAGGTGATGTCGAGGATCTGGCGCTTGCGGTGGGTGGAGACGGTGAGGTTCATGGCGGATCGTTGAAGTTGAAGTCTGATTCTAAAGCCGCCGGCTTAACGCGAATCCGGCTGGCAGTCCCTCCGTTGCGATGCCACAGGGGACGTTTGCCACGTTCATAAACCTAACGCGCCCGCGGGAGTACCATTTCTGGCGAAGGGGCACCGTGCTCACCCCCGATTCGGAGAAGACACCGAGGGAGGGAATTTTGGAACCGGATACCCACGCAATTAAGCCGCAAAAGATACGGATTGAGCAGCACAGCCTGATGGGATGCCTGTGGTTCGCCGCCTGGCTGTTCGCCATCGGATTCCTGCACCTGAGCTTTTGGAGAGGCGTGCTCGCAATGGTGGTGTGGCCATACTTTATCGGTCACTACGTCAGTACGCTGATGCGGTAGCGTCGCGCGGCTCGGATCGCCATTCCGGCACAGGAATTAGCGCCGGACTCAAGATCCCTCTTGACAAATTCTCTCATACCTGTTTACTCTAGGCCTGTAGTGAACAAGCCTATGACCGAGACTTCTTACCGCGATTTGTTTCCCGGCGCGCTCGAAATGATGATCCTCGAATCACTGCGCCGCCAGCCTGCTCATGGATACGCGCTGGTGCAGCACATCCAGCAGCGCTCCAACAACCTGCTCCAGGTGGAAGAAGGCTCGCTCTACCCCGCGCTCCAGAGGCTTTTGAAGGCAAAGCTGGTGAAAGCCGAGTGGGGCCTTTCGTCCACCAATCGCCGCGTGCGCACCTACGAGATCACCGCGGCGGGCCTGCGCCGCCTCGAGCAGCAGATTTCCAGCTTCGAACGCATGTTCGAGGGCATTGCGCTGGTCCTCGATCCAGGCAAATCCCCCGCTAGTTAGGAGGCGGTTCCCATGAACTGGATACCGAGCTTTTTCCGTCGCCGCAGGCTCTTCGACGAACTCTCCGAAGAGATGCGCCTGCACATTGAAGAGCGGGTGGAGCAGCTTACGCGCGAAGGCCTGAGCCCGCAGGAGGCAGAACGCCGGGCGCGCATCGCCTTCGGCAATCCCACGGTCATCGGGGAGCGGAGTCGCGCAGTATGGCAGTGGCCGACGCTCGAGTCCATCACCTCCGATGTGCGTTTTGCCGTGCGCCAGTTGCGCCGTTCACCGGGATTCACGGTCGCCGCCGTCCTCACCCTGGCCCTCGCCATCGGCGCCAACGCAGTCGTGTTCAGCATTCTCAACGCCTTTCTACTGCGCCCGTTGCCGGTGGCGCGGCCGGACAGCCTTTACCAGTTCCAGCACAGTTACGAAGCTTCCTCCTACCAGTCGTATCCGGACTACCTGAATCTGCGTGAAGGCAACCACAGCTTCGACAGCGTGATGGCGTTCACGGCCGATGAAGTGGGGCTGGATACGGGCGAAGGCGATCCATCGGAAGTCTGGATCGAGGAGGCCAGCACCAATTACTTCGACGCGCTTGGACTCAAGCCTGCGCTGGGGCACTTTTTCCATGCTTCGGACGAGCGTGCGGCCAACAGTGCGCCCTACGTCGTGCTGAGTTATGAGTACTGGCACACCCATTTCCAGGACGATCGCAGTGTGGTTGGCCGGGTGGTGAAGCTCAATCGTCATCCCTTCACCATTCTGGGGGTCGCGCCGAAGGATTTTAACGGGACGCTGCTGTTCTTCAATCCGGCGCTGTTCGTGCCGCTGGTCGATCATCCGGCCCTGGGGGACGACAACCTCACGAACCGCGGCAATCGCTGGGTCTTCGACGTCATCGGCTATCTGAAGGCGGGCGTGACGCCCGCGCAGGCGACCGCCGATCTGAACTCGATCGGCAGCTATCTGGAAAAGGCGTATCCCAAAGACGAACACAAAATGAGCTTCACCCTGGTTCGGCCCAGCCTGTACGGCGATTATCTGGGCCGGCCTGTGAAGGCCTTCATGGCCGGGCTGATGCTGCTGACCATGCTCATTCTGCTGGCCGCCTGCGCCAACCTCGGCAGCCTGTTTGCGGCGCGCGCCGCCGATCGCTCCCGCGAAGTAGCTCTGCGTCTCGCGCTCGGTTCCACGCGCACGCGCATTTTGCGCGCCCTGCTCACCGAAGCCGTCCTGATCTCGCTTGCCGGTGGCGCCGTCGGAGTTGCCGGCAGCATTGTCTTACTGCGCGCCATCAGCGCATGGCGTCCCTTCAACGGCTTGCCCCTCCATCTCACCGTCAATCCCGACGCAAACGTGTATCTGGCTGCGCTGTTGCTGGCCATCGTCAGCGGTCTTCTCTTCGGCGCGGTCCCGGTCCGCCAGGTGCTCCACACCAATCCGTACGAAGTGATTAAGGCGGGGTCCCTCAGCCGGGCCGGCAAGCGCGTGAACGCCAAAGAGATTCTGCTCGTGGCACAAATTGCCATTTGCGCGGTGCTGGTTACCTCATCGCTGGTTGCGGTGCGGGGACTCGGGCGCTCCCTGCACACTCACTTCGGATTCGACCTCGACAACATCATGCTGGCCGAACCCGATCTGGGTATGGCCGGATACAGCGGCGATCGCGTGCCGGCCATGCAGAAGCGCATGATGGAGGCGCTCAGGACGATTCCCGGCGTGGAAGCGGTGGGCCTGTCCGACGCGGTGCCGTTCGGGATGAGTCTCGGCGTATCGATGGTCTTCCGCGATAACACGACCGACCTGCGCCCCGCCAACGCCAACGCCACGGCCTACCTGATGCATGTTGCTCCGGGATATTTCCGCACCGCCGGCACTACTCTGTTATCCGGGCGGGACTTCTCGTGGCAGGACGACAAAAATGCGCCGCGGGTGGCCGTGTTGAATGCGGAGTTGGCGCGCCGGCTCTTCGGTTCGGTCAGCGCGGCCCTCGGCGGTTATTACAAGCTGCGCGACGGAACGCGGGTCGAGGTGGTTGGGGTTGCCGAAGACGGCAAGTATTACCAACTGACTGAAACCCAGCAGCCCGCTCAGTTTGTTCCTATCCTGCAGGCGCCCAACGCTACGACGACGCTGCTGGTGCGTGCGCGTCCGGGCCTCGGCAACTCCGGGGAACTGGCCGCGGCCATGAGAAACACATTGCGGAAAATGGATGCGGGAATGCCGGTGATCATCGAAACGCGGACAAAACCCCTCGAAGTCGACCTGTTTGGTCCGCGCATGGCTACGGTCGCGCTGGGGGTGCTGGGCTTGATGGGCGCGATGCTCTCGATCACCGGCATCTTCGGCATGGCCGCGTACTCGGTCAGCAGGCGGCGGCGCGAGCTGGGCATTCGCGTCGCGCTCGGCGCGCAGCGCAAAGAACTGCTCAAGGCCGCTCTGGGACGGGCGGTGAGACTGCTCGCCGTGGGATCGACGGCCGGGCTGATGCTGGGCCTGCTGGCCTCGCGGGTGCTCGCCCACGTCGTCTTTGCGGCCACACCGCGCGATCCGCTGGTTCTTGCGGGCGTGGTGGGTGCCATGGCGCTGCTAGGCGTGGTGGCCACGTGGATCCCGGCGCAACGCGCGCTGTCGATCGATCCGCTGGTTCTGCTGCGCGAAGACTGAATCCGATGGATTGAATGAGACGGCCGAAGTATTTGGCGGCCCGCGCCCCTTCGAGCGTCTCGAGCAAGCTGTCAGCGTAGAATACGGGCGGCTCACTCCACGGGCATTCACGCGTGAGCGAGGGATAGATTCGTGTACCCGATTCTTGAAGCTCCAGGGCGAAGGAGAAGGCGTCCAGGCCGCCTGATTTTCATTTTTATTGCCATCATTCTGGCGGTATTGATCGGCAGCAGCACCCTCTTGTCGTATTACGTCGATTCCCTGTGGTTCGGCTCTCTGGGCTATCGCGACGTCTTCTGGAAGAGCTGGGGCCTCGGGTGGGAAGTCTTCGCAGTGTTTTTCGCGGCGACATTTCTCATCCTTTATGGCTGGTTCCTCGCGCTGTGGCAGATGCATCAGCCCGATTTGCCCCACGACCGTGCCTTCTTCTTCGGACGCCAACAGCTCAACCTGCCGCTGCGCAGGGCGCTGCGTTTCATCGGCGTTCTTGCCTCGCTCGGCATCGCCGGAATTGCGGGAGTGGCCATGATGGCGGAGTGGCCGACGTTTGCACTCTACTGGAATGCGCCTCACCCGGCGCAGCCCTCCCTTGATCCCGTCTTCTCGAAGCCACTCGGCTTTTACCTGTTCACACTTCCCGCCTGGCAGCTGATCTGTGGCTGGCTCATGGTTCTGGCGGTGATTGCCTCGATCGCGGCGGTTGGATTCCTTGCCCTGGCCGGCGGCGGCAGGGTGCTGACGCACGATCGTGAAACCCTCCGGCTGCCGCTGCCGTGGCGCGGATTCTCTATTGCCTTCGCGTTCTTCCTTCTGATCCTGGCTGCACAGGTCTATCTCGGCCGCTTTGGCGCCCTGATGGAACCGCATACCATCTTCAGCGGCGTCAACTATACCGATGCTCATATCACCATCACCGGGATGTTAGTGGTGGCAGCAGCGCTGATCCTTGGCGCTGGGATTGCTGGCTTCAACGCTGTGAGTCGCCGGCGAGCCAGCTGGCTGGTGGCAGCGGTACTTCCGGCCATCGCCTGCTACCTCATCGTCCAGGTAGTGGGTTGGTATGTCAGCAGCTTTATCGTGAAGCCCAATCAACTGGATCGCGAGCGGCCGTACATCGCGTGGAATATCGAGTTCACGCGCCGCGCCTGGGACCTGGACCGCATAACGCGGCATGAGTTTCCCGCCGATACTTCGCCCGAAGCCGCCGATCCGGCCGATAACCAGGCCACTCTGCAGAACATTCGGCTTTGGGACTGGCGCGCTCTCCAGGACACACTCCGCCAGATCCAGGAAATTCGCACTTACTATGACTTCCCCGACATCGACATCGATCGCTATAAGCTGAATGGCAATATGCGCGAAGTAATGCTCGCTGCTCGCGAACTCAGCATCGACAAACTGCCTGACAGCAGCCGTAACTGGATTAACGAGAAGCTCATCTACACGCACGGCTATGGCATTACCATGAACCCGGTAAATGGCTTCACGCCGGAAGGCCTGCCAACACTCATCCTGAGTAACATGCCGGTGCAAAGCACCGTTCCGGGGTTAAACATTACTCGACCGGAAATCTACTTCGGGCAGATGACCAATACCGACGTCTACGTCAAAACCCGGCAACAGGAATTCAATTATCCCCAGGGCCAGACGAACAACCTTACTTCTTACCAGGGAACGGGCGGCATCGTTCTGGGCGGAGCGTTGCGGCGCATTCTTATTGCCGCCGACCGTGGCGACCTGTGGAAGCTGCCGTTCAGCGACGACATCACGGCCGGGAGCCGGCTGCTGATGCGCCGCAATATTCTCAATCGCGTTCAAACCCTCGCACCGTTTCTCACCTGGGACGCCGATCCCTACATCGTGATCGGCGACGATGGCCGGTTGTTCTGGATGCTCGACGCCTTCACTACCTCAGACAGTTATCCGTATTCGACTAACTATCCGCTCGGCGATGGCTCCATCAATTACATGCGTAACAGCGTCAAAGTGGTCATCGACGCCTACAACGGGACGACAACCTTTTACGTTTTCGATGCGCAGGATCCCATCCTCGGCGCATGGCGGCGCATTTTTCCTTCTCTGTTCCGCGACGCCGCGGCGATGCCTGCTGACCTGCGCCGCCATGTGCGCTATCCGCAACTGCTCCTCGAAGAACAGGCTGCGGTTTACGGTCTCTATCACATGGGCGATCCCGAGGTCTTCTACAACCGCGAGGATCTGTGGACGGTCGCCTCCGAACTGGGCATGGCCGATTCCGGCGAGCAGCAGTCGCAGACCATGGAGCCTAACTACGTTTTGATGAAACTCCCCGGCGAAGCTGCTGCCGAGTTCGTCGAGATTCTTCCCTTTACTCCCGCCAACCGCAACAACCTCATCGGCTGGATCGCGGGCCGCAGCGACGGCGCCAATTACGGCAACTCGATCGTGTATGACTTCCCTAAAACCAAGCTGATCGACGGTCCCATGCAGATCGAGGCGCGCATCGACCAGAACGCGCAGCTCTCCGGCCAGTTAACGCTGTGGAATCAGCAGGGCTCCCATGTGCGGCGCGGCACACTGCTGGTCATCCCCTGCGGGCGCGCCCTGCTCTATGCGGAACCGATCTATCTGCAGGCGCAACGCAGCCCCATGCCGGAGCTCCGTCTGGTGGTGCTCGCGCTCCAGGACCGGCTTGCCTACGGACCGACCTTCGAAGCCGCCATGCAATCTCTCTTCGGCGGCGAAGTCTCGTCGCTGACCGGGGCCGCTGCCCCGCCGGAAGCGGCTCAGCTACCCGGCCCGACTTCGCCCAGCGTCAATGGCGCCGGACGGAATCCGCTGATCGCAGCCGCTGCCCAGGACCTGGCTGATTATCAGCGCCTCACCGCGGCAGGCAAGCTCGCCGAGGCCGGGCAAAAGCTCGAGGACCTGAAGCACAAACTCGACCAGCTTCAGGCGAGTCAGAAGTAGTGTGCAGGCACCGGCCACCAGCTACCGGCTACCCGCTGTGAGCTACGCTGTTGCCTGCTGCTTCGGTTGGTGAACAGCGCTATTCTGACAACTATCGTGTTCCGGCGATTCTCAGCCGCGCTCGTTTTGGCACTCCTGGCTGCTTCTCCCCTCCTGGCGCAGCACGCTCCGCTGACTCTTTGCCTTGTGCAAACCAAGCCCGATACCTGGATACAGTACGACCCCCCTGCCGGCCCATGGGCGGTGGAACTGGACAAGGCGCTTTCCGCACAAAAACTCAGCAGCGGCGCCCCGCTCGAGATTACGGTTCTCGCTGCTTTAACCGAGAAGGACGTCCTGCCCGAGGTCCGCCGCCTGCAATGTCCCTGGGTTGTTCAGCTGCGATACCACGGTAGTTTTTGGCCTGGAGGGCGTTATGTCGGCGACGACGAAGACAGCATCCTCTTCTCCCTTTGGAACGGCGCAACCGGGAAGGCAATCGCCGACGGCGCATCGCTGATCCGTCCCTTCGCCGTGAAGGACCGCCTTGCTTCGAACGCGGTTCTCGCGGTCCCCTGCGCCGCCCTCGCCCAACAAATCATGAAGCGCCTGAACAAGCTCCCGTGATCCTGCTCAGATCCGGAAGTTTGTCCCTCTCCGACGCTATCGGCTTGCCGGCGCGGCCAAATGTGTGTCGGGTTTGATTTTGGCAGACCCCGCGGGCGCAAAATATCCCTGCCGTGCCTGGATGTGAGTGCCGGCACGGTCGACCTTGACGCTCAGCCGGTGCCATGCCCCATCCTCCTTCATTCCCTCCAGAGGAAGTTCCAGCACATACACCGTCTCCGGAGCCTCCAGCAACTTCGTAAATCCTGCTGCCAGATCGTTATTGTTTTGGAAGAATGCTCCGCCGGTAGCATCGGCCAGTTCTCCCATCGCGTTCCCACTGCCACTCATCGCGTTTTCGCGGTACTCCATCATCTGTACGGGATTCCTGCCGCCGAGGTTTTCGCTCGCCGTAATCGCAGTCGTGTAGAGTCCACGCGCATCCAGCGCATTGATGGTTACGCTCGATTCGGCGGCGAGGTTGATCAGCCTCGACTCCTGGATCCGCGCCTCTTCCTCGATGGGCAGAAACCCAGGCGATACCAGGATCATGATGTGCTCACCCGGCAGCCGGGCCATCCTCCTCACCAACTCGCTCACTGTCGCGTAGGTGGTGAGCACGTCCTGTTCGCCGGCCCGCTGCACACGCCGTGCCGTGGAGTTCGCGATCGACGTGGCCATAGGGAGCATGCTGGGCGGCAGCTTCCCGCTGCAAACGGTCATCACCTGCTGGATCGCATCCTGGAGTGCGCCCGAGTCGTGCTTATTCACAATCAGATCGGCCTGATAGTAGCTGATCTTTGGGCAACTGGTGGTTTCGGCACGAGTAATTTCCTGCGCGCGCACGGCCATGACTGCAGCGGAGAGCTTTGCGGGATCCCGCGTGAGCCCGCTGTTGATGTTGCCCGAAGTGGTCACGACGGCCGCCACATCGGAACCCGCCAGCGCCTCGTCGAGGGTCCTGATGGCAGCCTTCTGCGCGTGAGCAACCTGCTCGCTCGTCAGGTGCAGGTCATCGAAAACGATGACCGTGACTCGATCCGGCAGCGCCGTGATGGCCGGCGCAGCTGCCGAGCTTGTCGGAACCGCTGCGGGGGTCCGGGAACCCTGCGCAACTTTCCCCGGCGCGCCTCGCCTCTCGATGAGAAATCCCGAGAGCGGGCGCGGTTTGCCATCGTCGAGCGCCTCGAAGTCCCCCCGCCGGAGATCGTCGATGGTGTGCCCGTGATCGTCGCGCACCACAACGGGCACCAGCACTGCATTGACGTTGACGTGCAGAGTCAGCGCGGTATTGGGTTCCGCAGGTGGGGGCGGAGCGGCCGGAAGCGGATTGGCGGCGCTCACGGCTGGTGGTGGACCGGATTCGGCAGGCGCCGCCGTCACAGGAGGCTGCGGCGTGACCTCAGTGGGCGCCGCGGCTGAAGTTGAGTTCTCTTGAGCAACCGCTGCGGCAGGATGCTGCTCGGCTTGAGGTGCTGGCGGCGCAGCTTCGGGCGGCTGGATCGCTGGAGCCGCCGAAGCCCCAGCTTCCTCGGCCGGCTGTCTGGCAGCGGCGCCAGGATTCGCGTCGCTTTCCTCGGGGACTGTCTCCGGCTCGGAGGCAGCAGCCGCCTCACCGACGATGTGTGAACTGGCGTGAAACAGGTGGTAGTGGGTGAACAGGTTCTCGTTCAGCCACTCGGTGGTTGCGCCGTTCAGTGTCGTCCCCACATTCGCCGGCGCACCCGAGAACGCGAGGCTGCGCACCGGGCACATAAGGGATTTGTCGCCGATGCGAACCGGACCATACTCCACCAGAATCGCCGCATGCTCCAGATTCGAATTGCCCTTCAGATCGGCGATCAGAGACACGCGCAGGATCGTCCCACTGGCTGGATCGATCCACAGCGAGCCATGATAGGCCGGCCTCATCACCATCGTGTGCGACGCAGAGTGGTCGCTGCTCAGGTCCGTTCCGTAACCCATCCATCGCCCCGAACCCCCAAGATGCGTAATCTGTTCGGCGGGCGCGGCAATCTCGAAATGCGAAGCAGATTGGGGCACATCGTAGTGAAAGACCGAAACCAAATCGCCGCCGGCCTGCTCCCAATGACTCCAGCTCGTCGTACCGTGCACCGAATCGCTGAGGATCAACAGCAGTGCGGAACCGAATTCTCCCCAGGTCACCAATCCGTTCTGCTGCTGCGCGCCCGGCCCGGAACGGACCGGCGCGTTCCGCTGTTCGCTCCGCACGCTCACCTCGATCTTCGAAGTCCCCACCAGGTGCAGCCCCGCCTGCTCCCCCCAGGCCCCTTTCTTCAACTGCTGAAGACTGTCGTCGAAGCTATAGATCGTTTGCGTCGCAAACAGGTCGGGAAGCCGTGGCAGCGTCTCAAGGGCGAAAGTGTGCGCCGCTTCCAGCTGTCTCCTCTGCGTCGCCGCATCCGGTGGTGGAACCGCGGGCAATTCGCTCGCAGGCAGATCGAGAAACGATGACTGATCGGCCAGCAGCTGCAGCGCAACCGAGGTCAGAGGACCGTGGGCATATTGCCCGGTCAGCCTCTCCAGCGTGGCATCCGAAATTCGCTGTGAAGGTTCCAGCGCGCCGATTTGTCTTGCAGCCTCGGCGTCCGCCCGGTGCACCAGAGCAGCAAGGGTCCGCTCCAGCTGCTCCACGCTGACGCGCTTCGCTGCGCAGCAAGGAAGCCCTGCGAATACCAGCAAAGCCACAATTAACCATCGGTGCATCGCACGGCTCGCTTCCTGCGTCAGGACACAATCCAGCCCAGGCGGAACTCCACAAGGATACCTCTGCAGAACTTCTGCGCCACGCCCTGCTTCATTCCCTCAAGGCAAATTCAAGGCAGGCGGAGCTGAGCTTTTGCGGTCAAACTGGAGCCGGTTGGTTCCCGCTCAGACGGTTCCGGGTGAAGGCAGCGGTGCTGCAGGTGGTGCGACCGGCGGAGCTGGCCACAGGATGTCGGCGAGGCGCTGGTAGCGGCTGCCGTAGAACATCAGCGCATACTGGCGCAGCGCGGTGCTGATGGGTCCGCTCACGGCGATCCCAATCAGGATGGCGACGGCGGCGGCAATGGCCCCGACGAAAACCTCGATCAGGATTCCGGCGAACGAGTGGCCCAGCGCGGCGACTATCCCAACCTCAACGGCAACGGTGATCAAAACGCCGATGATGGCCGGAATAATGAGGATGATGAAGACCGCAATGTAGGCAACGATGGGCAGGATGACGCGGAGCAGCGCGTAGAAGAAGAATTGTCCTTTTTGCGCCCGGATGCGGGCCCACGCCGCGGACCAGGCCTGGCCGGCGGTTGCGTTTTCGAGCGCGTAGTGCGGGAGCATGAAGTCGCGCAGCACGATGTCGATGGCAACGGCGATGAGGATGAGAAGAAAGATGAGCGGGATCAGCGGCAGGATGAGAACGAAGATCGCGCCGAGACTGGGGTGGCCGCCGGCGCCAACATTGCGCACCAGTCCCCAAAGACCCGCAGCGAAGGGCAGCGCGAGCAGGACGAAGAGCACAAGGAAGCAGAGGCCGACCACGATGTTCATCCAGAAGAAGCGTGTGGCCGGATCGCGGTAGAGGTGCCATCCGGAGCGAATCCACGGGGTGTTGTGGATGAGGCAATGGAAGTAGGCGAAGCGGAGGCGCGTGATGAGCCAGGCGATGAGGAAGCCGACAACGATGACGATCAGCGCCGCGATGACGAGAGCGCCTAGCCACGGGCCGTGGAACACGGGTGCATGGAGCGGGAACGGCGTGGAGAGACGCGAGGTACGGTGATGGCCCCAGTGGCCGGAATTGAAATTGAAATTCCCGCTGCCGCTGGAGCCTTCGGTGAGCACGGCGACGAGGCACAGCTTGAGATAGGTGCCGAGGCGGAAAGGGCGGAAGAGGAAAGTGCGGGTACGCTGAATGGCCGGAGAGATCGCGTCGGCAGCAGAGATGGGCATAAAAGGTCCTTACGGGGGGCATCGTACCGGAAAAACGGCACGACGGCGGGACATTTTGAGCGTATTGCGTGCCGTCGAAGGGTCGGCGTCGGCGAAAAGTCCAGCCCTGCGGCGGAATTCAATCACCAGGCTGGGGCTCAATCGCGGGGCTGATGGCCGGCGCGCACAGATTGCTATGCCGCCGCGCGTAGAGGAAATAAACGACCAGGCCAATAATCATCCAGCTGCCCGCTGCGATCTTCGACGTGGGGTCGACGGAGATGATCATCGCCAGGCAGAAGATCGCACCAAGGATAGGCACCAGCGGCACCAGCGGTGCGCGAAACGGACGCGGCTGCTGCGGATTCTTGTGGCGCATGACCCAGATGCCGATGCAGACCAGCACGAAGGCGAACAGGGTGCCGAGATTGGTCATGTTGCCGGTCACGTCGCCGGGGAGCAGTCCGCCAATGAGGCCGACAAAAACGTAGAGCACAAGGTTGCACTTATACGGCGTGGCAAACTTCGGGTGGACGTCGGCGAAGATCCTCGGCAGCAAGCCGTCGCGCGACATGGAGAAGAAGACGCGGCTCTGGCCCAGCAGCATCACCAGCATCACCGACGAAAATCCGGCGAGAATAGCGACGGAGACCAGCGTCGAGAGCCAGGCGTAACCGTGCATGTAGGTCTTGATCGCGTACGAGACCGAAGCCTCCGCACCCTTGTTCGGATCCATGAAGTCGAGCGACGGCGCGATGCCGGTGAGCACCCAGCTAAAGAGGATGTAAAGCACGGTGCAGACGGCGAGCGAGCCGAGAATGCCGATGGGCATATTTTTGCCGGGATCGATGGTCTCCTGCGCGGCGGTGGAAACGGCGTCAAACCCGATGAAGGCGAAGAAGACGACGCCTGCGCCTCCGAGGATTCCGCCCCAGCCGTGGCGGAAGACTCCCGTGTGGGCTGCGTCCTGGGCAAGCACGAAGGGCGTGTGGTTGGCGGGACTGATGAAGTGCCAACCAATAGCAATGATCATGATGACGATGGTGACTTTGATCCCGACAATAACGGCGTTAACCGTGGCCGATTCTGAGATGCCCTTGATGAGCAACAGCGTCATGATGAGCAGGATGACGAGCGCGGGCGCGTTAATGATGCCGTGAATTCCGCCGGGACTGGTCTGCAGCGGCGAGTGTCGCCAGGCCCACGGAATAAGATTGGGGAAAATATTGTTGAAGTACTCGGTCCAGTAGATGGAGAGCGTGGCCGCGCCGAGGCCGTATTCGAGGATGAGCGCCCAGCCGATGATCCACGCAACCAGCTCGCCCATGGTGACGTAAGCGTAGGTATAAGCGCTGCCAGCGATGGGGATCATGGCAGCGAATTCGGCGTAGCAGAGGCCTGCGAAGGCGCAGCCGATGGCGGCGATGACGAAAGACAAAATCACGCCGGGGCCGGCATTTTGCGCAGCGGCGGCTGGGGTGCGCGCGAAGAGCCCGGCGCCGATGATGGCTCCGATTCCGAGAGCGATGAGGCCAGGCCATCGGAGGGTGCGCTTCAGGCCGCCCTTTTCCTCGAGTTGCGCAAAGAGGGTGGCGAGAGGTTTGGTGCGGAAGAGGCTCATGGTTGGTTCCCGCGAGTCTACCAAAGACGCAGACGTCAGGGTACGGGAACCAGCGTTCGGCGTTCAGTCCGGGGCTGCGAATTACTGGCTGCTGGCTGCCGTTGAGCTCTGAGGGATGTACCAGGCGTGCCAGTCGGGAAGCAGGATTTCCGGGCGTCCCTTATAAAGGATGATCTTGCCGCTGGCGCAGATCTTGCCGGATTTGGGGAAGCTGCCGACGTCGTCTTTGTTGTCGCCCCAGATGACGAGGTCGAAAATCTGGTGCGGATAAGGCTGGTCCAGATCGACGAAGGTGGGCGTGCCGTGGGTGGTGGCAGCCGTGTATTCGTTCACGATGGCGCCACAGACGGTGCGGTTCTCGCCCACGTGCTGCGCAGCCTCTGCGGGGGAGATGGGCGACTGCGGCGCTTGCGCGAGGGCTGCGGAAGCGGCGGCAACAGCCAGGGTCAGCGAATACACCAGGGGACGCATCGAACACTTCTCCTCTTCCTGGAGCCGTTAGACGGGCTCAGGGGCTGGTAACGCAGGGTTTCAGATTTTGCCAGGATACGACCGGAGCAGGCCAGAGCAGGTCATACCGCATGAAGGAACCAGGATGCAGCGAACCTATGTTCCCCCGGAAAGGTGTGCGACGGCAAGAGGGAAAAGCGCCAATGGGCCCCGAAATTCTGTTAAAAAACGGTGCTATACTCGCCGTCCACAGAGCAACCGGCCCTCGATCGCACGCCAGTCGATTAGTTTGGGACCCACGCAAAGCCTGCGGTGAGAGCTTCACGACCTGAAAATCCTGACAGGTGAGATGCTATGAGCATGTCTGCGCATTTGCGACGCGATCACGAAGAATTGCTGGAGAGTCTGGTCAGCGGCAAACTGCCGCGCAATCTAACCTGGAGCGCGGTTGTCGATCTGATCGGCCAGATCGGTGAAGTGAAGCCGCACGGAAACGATGAGTTCACCTTCATCGTTGGTTCACAACGGGAAATCTTCAAGCGCGCCAGCACACACAACCTCGACGTAGAAGAGATTGCCCGTCTGCGCAAGTTTCTGCGGGCTGCTGAAATCCAGAGCACGCCCGCCGAGGCGAGCCCGGTGGGGCGTATGGTCGTGGTCATCGACCATCACGTGGCCCACATCTGGCACGATACGGGCGGCCAGCGTGAAGGTGAGGTCGCCGTCAAGCCTTACGATCCATTCGGATTTCAGCATCATCTGATCCACCGCAAAGAGGCCCATTACAAGGGCGAGCGTGTTCCTGAGGAGGATTCCTGGTATGAGGCGATCGCCCAGGATCTTGCCCATGCCGCAACGATCGTACTGATCGGCCACGCGACGGGAACGAGCAACGCAGCCGTCTTCCTGCGCGAGTATCTGAAGACCCATCATCCGGAGACGTTTCAGCGGATTATTGCCACCGAGACGGCGGACTTGTCCGCGCTCACGGAGCCGCAACTCGAGGAGATCGCGAGGAAGCATCTCTCGCCGCGCGACACTTCGGAGTGAGAGCGCTACTGTTGCGAAAGGCAGCCCGAGGCAGCCTAGGGCAGCACGAGGCAGCCTAGGGCAGCCGAAGGCAGCAAGAGGCAGCCGGTGGCCTTTGAACGATCCGTCAGGGTGCGTATTGCGTGAAGACCATGTCGTGCGCTTTGAACTGCGCATGGCAGGGGAAGCAGGGTTTCATGAACGCTGCATCCACGGGCTTGCCGTTTGCGTTGAAGTGACCGAACCCCCAGCCTCCGGTCGCGGCGTACTTTTTTGAGTCCTTGACCATGAACTGAACGTTGGTGGGAGCGCCGGGAACGATGGATTGCGGCTGGCCGAAGATCTTGTCGTTCTCCGCGGAATGCACCGCACTGTAGTGCAGAGCGGCAATGATGGTGCCGTCGGGAAACGGAATGGTCCCTGCGCGGAAGGCCTTGACGGCTACCGCGTTGCCGAGAACGGCTCCAATACTGTTGAGCTTTCCCTCTTCATGGGCCGATGCGATCCACTTCCAGTCGCGGTATCCCGCGGGCTTTTCCGTGACGTAAGGCGCGGCCGGCTGAGCGCTTGATTGGCCGGCGGTTCCGGGTGCAGGAGACATCTGAGCGGCGATAGCGGTAATCGCCGCAGCCGAAAACAGTAAAAAGGCGAGCCCTTTCATAAGTGCTCCTCTCCGTAGCGATTTTTCCAGGGGTTTTTTGCTGCCAGTGGCCGGAAGCGCGTTCGGTGGACGCTGAAGACAGGCGCCCATTGTCGCACGCGAGGGGCAGCGAAGGCCGCGAAACGCAGCCGAAAGGCAGCTGACGGCAGCACGAGGCAGCACGATGTAGCTGGTAGCTGGTAGCTGGTGGCTGGTAGCGAAACCCCACCCCCCCCCCCTATCCCCCTCCCCCCTTGGTATGTCGCATGTATTTCATTCTGTGGGGCTCGCGGGGTACTGTGTTTCGGGTGTTACCCGGGGGGGGGGCCGGGCACCGGGCTCCGGGACTTCGTTTGCTGAGGTGAACTCCTCATCCCAATCGTCCTTTGGCGCGGCCGCTAAGCGTGCCTTGCGAACGCGTTTGCATTTTCTGCAACAGAATTCGGAGTCGGGGCCGAGGCATCTGGGCTGGTTGGATTCGCACAGCGGATTGAAATCAGGATCGTCGGGGGAGTTCCTGGATTTTCTGCGGGGTCGTTTGGTGGGGCCGTAGTACCGGAGGAGGAATTTCTCGTCGTACTCCTTGCATTTGGGGCAGTCGCAGGGGAGGCCGGATTCGTGGGCTAGTGGTGGAGGCGGAGGGGGCGGCGGCGGGACGTTCCATCCTGGGAAGGGCTGGGGCGGGGGCGCGGCATGCCAGGGGTCGATGTAGCGCTGCTCGGGCGGGGGCTGGTTGAGGCCGAGGTCGGTTCGGTCCTGGAGCGCCCAGACTTCTTCGGCGTTGGCGGTGACCTGGCAGAGGTAGTTCAGGTTGGTGCCGGGCACCGGGCTCAGGGCACCGGGCACCTCAGAGCGCGGGGCCGGAGGAGAGCTCAGAGCACAGAGCTCAGAGCTCAGTGAGCCTGGGTCGGGGTCGGCGCTGATGAGTCCGTCGTGATCGGCGCCGAGACGGTGGACGGGTTCGCCCTTGGGCTCGTTGCCTTTTAGGCGGGCGGGACGCGGGAGGGTATGGGCGGCGACCTGGGCGGCCCAGATGGCGGCCTTGGCGCGGGCGGGGTCGAGCTTCATGGAGAGCAGGCCGTGGACGATCTGGGTCATGACGAGCCGGATGGAGGCGTGGTCTTCGAGCAGGGGGATGGAGATGTGGTCCTTGTCGGCGAGCGCGGGATGGCGGTGGTGGAAGTGGGACCAGCAGAGGTGCAGTCCTTTGAGGACGATGCCGTTGCAGCGGGTGCCGTCGGTTTTGATGGCGCGGCACTGGGGACGGGGCTCGGGCTCCGGGATCCGGGCACCGGGCTCCGTTCCCTCGGGCTCCGGCGGCAGGTTGCAGGTTACAGGTTGCGGGTTATAGGTTTCGGACTCGGGTACAGCGTGCAGTGTAGAGGGTGCAGGGTCCGGGCCGAGTTCGGTGGCGGGGGCGTTGGGGGAGGAGGACATGGTTTGTTCCTTTCTTCGTGCTGGTGGCCGGTGCGTGTGGACGGCAATAAAAAAGCCTCGCGGGAGCGCGAGGCTTTTTCGGTGGACCTGGTTATCGAATCATAGATAGTTTGGCAGGGTCGACTTCGCGGGGGCAAGGGGAAACGGAGGGTTGGGGGTTACGTTGGTCAGGAAGTGGGGCGGGATTCCCGTTTTGGGAGGAGGGGTAGGAGGGCGTGGGCCTCCCTAATTTGCGGATCGCTTTTGTCGATGAGGGCGTTGCTATTCGCGAGCGTTGATATTTCCCGAAGGGGCTTCCCTGCACACTCGCCGACTTTTCAGGATGAATCCGGTTTCAGTGAGCGCGTTGGCGATTTGGCATCAATGCACAATTCCTCCCGGCGACACATCCGTTTCGCGGTACTCATCCGCATTTCAGGCGCACGCCGTGCCTGGAAGTCGTCAGATGAGCGCCAAGCGCCTGAATTGCAGAAGGTCGGGTGATGTCGAGGAGTCAAGTCCGCTCAAGCGCGCTCGGAAGTTGCAGCGCGCACTACGGCGAAATGATGGGCCAGCCTACCAGGGTCTGTACGGATGCGGGATCGGGACACTTCCACGTCTCTCAGCCCAACGGAGGCGAGAAAAGCTTGCACAGACGGAACCGCAGAAATCTCATCTGCCCCGGGGCCCAATTTCACTTCTCTAAGTCGAAATCCCTTGCTCTTATCATTCGCAAGGAGGGGGAACTCTAGATACGGGACGAGGGTGCTAGCACGAACCCGAAATTTCTGTTCGGGAGGGTTGGGCATATTGGCGAAGACCGGAAATACGTACCTCCATTCCTTCTCCTCCTCAAACGCGGCATGCTTAAGAAGGCCGATCAAGTGGAAGAGCTTCGTAGAAAGCTCGCCGACGATTCTGGGCAGCTCCTTCTGGCTTCGCTCCAGCGCCTGCTTTAAGTAGTCATCGCCAATCCGTTCTCTGCTTTGGTCAGGCTTTTCCTTCGCTATCGCATCGATCGAACGCAGAACGGTTGGCATGTCTGCAATCGCCATCGCATGTTCTAGGCCATGTTTCAAATAGGGGGCGATCACGTTTCGCAGTAAGGTCTGTTTCTGCACGTCGGAGTAAACACAGGGCGCAAAAATGACGGGTGAGGCAGGGGCAGTAAATGCGCGAACACCGCTGAGGTCAAACCCGAGGCTAACTCCAGTAGAGCCTCTCGAATACCCCCTCCACTGGCTCAACTGGTCGCCGTGCTGAGAAAAACTAGCTGTGAATATGCTCAGTGTTTCGGAGGACAGTGGGCCTTGACTAAAAAGTCGCTCAAATCCTCCTATCACCAGTTGTCGTACCACAGGTGGGTCCGCATCCTCCTCTGGAAGCAGGTCTAGGAGCAGCTGCCTCGCGAGCGAATAACCATGTTCAAGCTCTTCTTTGTCGTTTAGGTATTTCAGATTGGTGGCATAGATGTGTTTGCTGTTTACGATTCCTTTAAAGCCTTCGAAATCCGTATAGTGCCAGAGAATTCCGGGAACGGGCGAAGTAATTAGATTGAGAATCGGGTCCTCGGAGCCCTCCGAGGCATCGACGACGGGGTTCATAGAGTGCGGTGAACCAATTATAACTGCGGCATCCCGAATTCTTGGGCCCCGAGCAAGGCGTTTCGCTAGCCGGCTCGAGCCCGGATTTGTTGTGAAGCTTATTCCCCGGCTGAGGGCCTGGGCTTCTACCGTTTCCGCCGCTTCGCGACGGATGGATGATGGTGCTCAGGGGCTAAAGCCCTCACTTTTTCGGGCCTTTACGGCACGTGAGGTGTCGTGTAGGGGGGCCGTTCGACGCGCTGCTCGCTTCGCTCACTGCTTGCTCAGGGCAGGCTAAGGCTTTCTCCGTTTCCGCCGCTTCGCGACGGATGGATGATGGTACCTGTGGAATTACAGCATGGGTTGGTTGCGACGCTTTCGCCATGCGGAAAAATCGGTGAGGGAAGGGAAATCATCCCTCAGCGGCTAAAGCCGGTTTCGTTCTGCGAACTTTACGGCACGGCTGAAGCCGTGCCCCTTCAAGGAATCGAGTTTTTTCGGGGGTGTGAAAATCGTGCCCCGGTACGAAAGCCGCGGGTTGGTTGCGGCGCTTATTCCCCGGCCCGAGGGCCCCATTCGAAGCGCACGTTACGCTGCTCAGGGCAGGCTTGGCTTCCGTCCGCGCTGCGACGGAGGGATGATGGTGAGGGGCAAAGCTCAGAGAGGCAGCGAGCTGCTCACTTCGCTTACTGCTTGCTCAGGGCAGGCACCCGTTCGACGCGCTGCTCGCTTCGCTCACTGCTTGCTCGGGGCAGGCTGGGGTTTCTGCCGTCTCCGCCGCTTCGCGACGGATGGATGATGGTTCTCAGGGGCTAAAGCCCGCTTCTTTTTTGGGGGCCTTTACGGCACGACCAAGGTCGTGCCCTGATACAAAAGCCAATTCCGTTCGGCATTTTTCCCGAGGCTGTGAAAGTTGTTTCTGACACAAATCGTTTGCTGCCTTGTCGCTGCCTTACTACTGCTGCTGCGGCGGCGGTTGTTGCTGCTGCTGGGAGTCGTCTTTTTTGCCGAAGAGGCGGCCCCAGAAGCCGGGTTTCTTCTTCTTTTTTGCCGTCCTGATCCTGGTCGGCGGGCTGGTTCTGGGCCTGGGCTGGGTTGCGTGGGGACAACCTTCGTGGGCGCGGGCTGCGCTGGGCGCGTGGCTTGTTGCTGCGGCTGCGGCGCCTGGGTGACGGGGCGCTGGCCGAGTCCGAAGATCTTCTGGAAGAGGTTGCGCTGGTCGTTCATCGAGTGGTCGCAGGTGTCGGTGGGCTGCGTGCCATCGAGAAAGGCTGCGGTGTAGTCGTCGGGGCAGGTAGCGTCGGCGAGCAGGTTGGTAGAGCGGTCGAGCTGGACCTGAATGACTCCTGCGGGGGGGACAAAGTCGTGGACATCGGAGTATTCGGGGAGCTTCACGGCGTTCTTCATGAAGTCGGCCCAGATGGGACCGGCGGCGTGCGCGCCTTCGGCACCGTTGACGCCGAGCTCGATTTTGATGTCGGAGTAGTCGTCGTTGCCGACCCAGACGATGCAGAGGAGGTTCGAGGTAAAGCCGGCGAACCAGGCGTCATGGGAGGTTCCGGTTTTGCCGGCGGCGGGCGAGGTGAATCCCATGTTGCGGACGCCGGCGCCGGTGCCGTGGGGATTGTTGAGCACCTGCTCCATCATGCTGAGGGTGAGGAAAGCGGCGCGGGGATCGAGGACGGGACGGGTTTCGGGCGCGTAGTCGGCGATGACGTCGCCGTTGGGAGCGCGCACGGAGGCCAGCATCCACGGATCGATGTGGACGCCATCGTTGGCGAAGACGGTGTAGGCGCCGGCCATTTCGAGCGGCGTGGCGTCGTAGGCGCCGATAGCCATGGCCGGTGTGCCGCGTGCGGATTTGATGCCCGCATCGCGGGCGAGGGAGGCGACATTGTCAAAGCCGACCATCTGGGCGAGCGCGATGGTGGGGTTGTTGAGGGAGCGGTAGAGCGCCTCGCTGGCAGGGATGTCGCCGTAGTATTTGCTGTCGAAGTCGCGTGGCGTGTAGTCCTGGTTGTTGAAGGAGAAGGTGGTCTGCTGGTCGTGGAGGATGGTGACGGGGGTGAAGACCGCGCTGGCGCCGTCAGTGTTGGTGAGCGGGGTTCCGGCAATGGCGGTGTTGAAGGCGGCGGCGTAGACGAAGGGCTTGAAGATGGAGCCGGTGGGCCGGTGGGAGACGGCGTGGTCGAACTGGCTGTTGCCGTAGTTGCGGCCGCCGACGAGGGCGAGGACCTGGCCGGTATGCGGATTGAGTGCGATGAGCGCGACCTGCGGCCAGATGATGGGCGGCGGGGTGGTTCCGGATTTGGCGGCGAGGCGCAGGAGGCGGGCGTGGCGCTCGGTGATGGTCTGGTCGACCTGCTTCATGCCGTCGGCGACGGCGTCCTGGGCGAGCTGCTGGAGCTGCGGGTCGAGTGAGGTGTAGATGCGCAGACCCTGCTGGTTGTAGTCGGTGTCGCCGAGGCGCTGGATGAGCTGGTCGCGGACGAGGTCGACAAAGTAGGGAGCCTCGCCGGCGTCGAATGCGCCGGGAACGAGCTGGAGGGGAGCAGCTTTGGCCTGCTCAGCCTGGGCTTTGGTGATGTCGCCGGTTTCGACCATGGCGTCGAGGACGACGTTGCGGCGCTCGATGGCGCGCTCAGGATGGCGGAAGGGATTGAGGCGGCTGGGACTCTGAATGATGCCGGCGAGCAGTGCGCACTCAGGCAGATTGAGCTGGCGGACATCTTTGCCGAAGTACGCCTGGGCGGCCTCGCCGAAGCCATCGATGGAGAAGCTGCCACGCTGGCCGAGGGGAACCTGGTTGGCGTACATCTGGAAGATTTGCTGCTTGGTGAAGCGGTGCTCGAGCTGGAAGGTGATGACGATTTCGATGATCTTGCGCTTGATGCGCTTTTCCGGGGTGAGGAAGAAGCCGCGCGCGAGCTGCATGGTGAGGGTGGAGCCGCCCTGGCTGTAGTGGGCGTGGCGGAGATCGTCAATGCCGGCGCCGATGAGGCGGACGTAGTCGACGCCACCGTGCTGGAAGAAGCGGCGGTCTTCAATGGAAGTGACGGCGGGGACGAGGTACTGCGGCAGCTCGTCGTAGGTGACGAGGCGGCGCTTGGCGCGGTTCTCGTCGGAGAGGCCGGTGATGAGCATCGGCTCCAGCTCATAGGCGGCGAGCGGCTGGTTGTTATCGCCGGTGATCTGGGAGACGGCGTTGTCGTCAAAGCTGATGGTGGCGCCATCCTGGGAGTGATAGGACTGGGGGCCAGGATGCACGGTGATGGCGTGCGCGTTGGCGGCGTAGGTTCCCATGGGCGAGGCAGCGCCCTGGCCGTCGACGGAGTAGCCGGCCTGCTGGAGCTGCTGCGCGACGTCGCTGGCGGTGAGCTTTTGGCCGGGGCGAACCTCGGGCGGCGCGGCGTAGATTTTGGCGGTCTGCGCAAAGAGCGGGTGCTTCAGGCGGTCGTCGACGATGTGGCCGTACTTGCTCCAGTAGAACGAGAAAACGAAAACACCCAGCAGGAGGCCGACTCCGCATACCATGCCGGCGATGATGAGCACCTTGCGGGTGTTAATGCGGACGGCCATGTTGGGAACTTTAACTTTTACTGCCATATCGATTGCGTGCCTTCTCCAGTATGAGACGAGCGGGAGGTGGGAAGGGCGATTTGGGTCGGCCACTTCCCTGCCTCAACTGCTGTGCACGGGGCCAGCCACGATTGAGATGCTGAAAACAAGCCGTTTAGAGATACGCAGGGGAACCGGGGTGTGTTCCGCCTGACACGGCGTGTCGCACCGGACACGTAGCGAAAGGGTGCGGGAAGCCCATCTCTTCGCGGCTGAAGCCGGAGAGACTGCCCGGCCCTTTTTGGCACAGCTGAAGCCGTAGGCTTACACAACGCCTGAACTGAGTTCCCCAAATGGCTCGCGCGGTTACGAAGGGCCGGGCAGGGGGTCAAATTATGTTGAGAACCGGGTGGCATAGGCGTTTGCTTCTTGCTGTGGGGTGAACCTGGCCGGGGGCAAAAAACGGGTTTTGTCGGTTCTGGGGTTGGGTTCTGGGGTTGGGTTCTGGGGTTGGGTTTCTTTGTCGGGTCGCGAGGTTGGGTCCCGGGCAGGGATTCCAGGGTTGGGTTCTGGCGTTGAGTTCTGGGTTGGATTTCTTTGTGGGGTCGTGAGGTTGGGTTCTGGGGTTCGGTTTCTCCGCAAGCTGTCAATTCTTGTGGCTGCTGGGGGCGTATTACCGTCATGCTTCTGCCGTAGCCGTGCCCTTTCAAAGCAATCGCTTTTCTGCAAATGGCGCAATTCCCTTTCAGTTTCCAGCGGTCAGAGTGGTGAGCTCGCGGGCGACATCGGCGATGGCAACGTCGCGTCCCGACGAAGTGGCGCGGGTGACCAGCTCGACCTTGCCTTCCGCGGCTTTTTTGCCGACGGTGACGCGAAAGGGGATGCCGATCAGGTCCGCATCTTTGAACTTTACGCCTGCGCGTTCGTCCCGGTCGTCGAGCAGGACGTCGAAACCGGCAGCCTCAAGGTCAGATGCGATTTTTTCGCCGGTGGCGTTGAGAGTGGCGTCACTGACGTTGGTGATGGTGACGACGACGTCGAAGGGCGCGATCGAGCGCGGCAGCCAGAAGCCGTTGGCGTCGTTGCCCTGCTCGATGGCGGCCACAAGGATGCGCTCGATGCCGATGCCGTAGCAGCCCATGACGGGCGTGACCTCTTTGCCGTTGGCGTCAAGAACGCGCAGGCCCATCTTGTTGGTATAGCGATAGCCGAGCTTGAAGATGTGTCCGACTTCAACGGCTTTGGCAACCTTAAGCGGCTCGCCGCAGGTGGGGCAGCCTTCGCCTTCGATGACGTTGCGGATGTCGGCGACCACGGTCCACTGAAAGTCGCGGCCGGGAACGACGTTGCGGTAGTGGTAGTCGAGCTTGTTGGCTCCGCAGACGAGGTTCTGCCGGTTCTCGAGGCCGGGATCGAGGATGACGTTGACGCTACGCGGATCGTCGATAATTTCGGCGAATTGCGGCGGTTCCTTTTTGATCGGATCTTGCTCTCCGCCAGCCACCGCCCTTTCAGCTGCCACGGTCTGACTCGCAGGTCATAGGTCCCAGGTAGCCGGCGGGCGCCTGAAGATAGTGTTCCAGCTCTTCGGCAAGCATGGGGCGGAGCTCGGTGCGCCCCCGACTTTGAAAGGAGTTTGGTCTCGTTGACAAAGTGATCGCCGCGCAGGAAACGCGACACAGGCTGCGAGAGTTTGGTGTCCGTGCTTTGTCGCCGCGAATTTGTCCGGGATGTGCCATGTAGGCGACGCACTTGATGTCGGAACTGGGCTCGATCGAGAAGAACTTTGTGACGTCGGCGATGGCGGCCTGGCCGGGCGTGGAAACCAGCTCCGGCTTGCCGTCGCCGGTCGGGGCCATTTCTTTCACCGGCGCAAGGCGCGAAGTGGCCTTTTCCATGTTGGCGGCGTAGCCGCACGAGGCGCAGCTGGCGATGAGGTCTTCACCGGCGTCGGTGTAGACCATGAACTCCTGCGACTGCGAGCCGCCCATCGCGCCGGAATCGGCTTCGACAACGACAAACTTCAGCCCCGAGCGGGTGAAGATGGCGCGGTAGGCCGCGTCATGCAGCCGGTAGCTGCGGTCGAGGCCGGCTTCATCGATGTCGAAGGAGTAGCTGTCCTTCATGATGAACTGGCGGACGCGCAGCAGGCCGTAGCGGGGGCGGGGCTCGTCGCGGAACTTGGTCTGAATCTGGTACCAGATCTGCGGGAGCTGCTTGTAGCTGCGCAGATCGTGGCGGCCGATGTCGGTCATGACCTCTTCGTGGGTCATGCCGAGACAAAGGTCGGCGCCTTTGCGGTCCTTCAGGCGGAACATGTTGTCGCCCATGATGGTCCAGCGTCCGGACTCGCGCCACAGGTCGGCGGGATGGAGGGCGGGCAGGAAGAATTCCGTGCCGATGCGATCCATTTCCTCGCGGACGATGGCGATGATGCGGTTGATGGAGCGCTGGCCGAGGGGCAGATAGGAGTAGAGGCCGGCGCCCAGCTGCCGGATGTATCCGGCGCGGACCAGAAATTTATGGCTCGCGACTTCGGCGTCTGCCGGAGCTTCGCGCAGAGTGGGAATGAAGAATTTCGACCAGCGGTGCATTGAAGAACAGGGTACAGGGTGGCAGGGTGCAGGGTACAGCCGGTGCCGGTGGCCGGTAGCCTGGTAGCCCGCAGCCTGCAGCCTGCAGCCGGTAGCGAGACGGGAGTCAGGAGGATGGAGACAGGAGGGCTTGTATGCGGCTGACGAGGGCATCGAGGGCCACGGGCATGGTGGTGTCGACTTCGATGAGCGCGGTGAGGGCGAAGGGCTCTTCGTATTCCACTATGCGGTCGGGGGACATTTCGGCGAGCGCATGGGCGGGGTGGTGGCGTTCGTGGCGAGCTCGCTCGGCGAAGCGGCGGGAGGCTTCTTCGCGCGGGAGGCGGCAGTAGACTTCCACGGCTTGCGTGCCGGGGTGGTGCGAGGAGAGCGGCGAATTTGTGACGTTCGTCGTTACTTTTTGTCCGGAAATTGGCTTCGAGCACAACCTCGGGACAATGTGGGGCGAGGGTCCAGAGGATCTCCATGGCGGCGTCGCCGATTTTGCGCGAGAAGGCCAGGTCGCCGGGCGGGCCATCGAGGGCGGTGAAGAGGGTTTCCTTAATGTCGTCCTTGGTGAGGAGTGCAAAGCCCAGCCGCTCGGCGAGGGGCCGCGCGAGCGTAGTTTTGCCGGAGGCGGGCGGTCCGGAAACGAGAACGATGCGGCGCGATGCGAAGGGCATGGGAACATTCAATCCTCAAAGAACGCGCGCGATAAAAGGTTTCGGGGCGGTGCGCGGAACCGTCAGCTAAGCATCGTTCACCCGGCAGCGCGTGATCTTGCCCTGGCGGAAACCATCCATGCAACGGTTGCAGGAAATGCAGGCGGCATCGGGGTCGCCCAGGCGCGCCTGCCAGCGGGCGGGAAGGCCGGGCTCACGGATGAGGGGCCGCGCCATGGCGACGAAATCCGGTGGCCCCGTGAGCAGAATCTGCTCCAGCCGGTCGACGTTGCGGTTGCCGCCGGTCAGGATCACCGGCACCTTGACGCGCAGTTTCTGCGCATATTTGAGGAAGTAAGATTCCGGTTCGGCTTTGCTGACCGGTCCAATCACGTCGATGGCCGCTACGCCGGCCTTTTCCACCTGGGCCGCCACAGCGGGAAAAGTGTCGATGTTCGTTCCACCCTCCACGTCATCATCGCAGTTGAGCTTGGCCATGATGGGGAAATCGCTGCCCACCAGATTGCGGGCATTGGAGACGATATCGGCGATGACGCGGGCGCGGTTCTCCAGGCTTCCGCCGAAGCGGTCGGCGCGCGTATTGGTATAGGGAGAAAGAAACGAGCCGAGCAGGTATCCGGCCGCGTAGAGTTCCACGCCGTCGAAACCGGCGGTTTGGGCGCGGCGAATGGCTTGCGCAAATTGCCCAGTCATCTCTTCGACTTCCTGAGTGGTCATCGGGCGCGGCTGTTTCTGCCAGGAGGGAAACGACCTGGCCGACGCTGCGATGGGGTCGGCCAACGGGCCCACGGGTGCGGTGTGGGTGATCTGCGCCATCACTTTGCAGCCGTTGCCGGGGTCGTGGACCGCGTCGGCGATCCGGCGGATGGAGGGGATGAAGCGGTCATCATCGATGCGCGTTTGCAGTTCGTTGTAACGGCCACCGGCCATGGCGGCCATGTTGCCGGTGACGATAAGTCCGGCGCCGCCCTCGCCGAGAGCGCGATAGATCGCGATGCCTTCATCGGTCATGAGGCCATCCCGGCAGGCATTCTCCGCAGTAGCGCTGCGTATAAGACGGTTCCGGAGCTGAAGACTGCCAATGCGGCCGGACGAGAAGATGCGCCGTTCCCCGGCGGCGGCCAGGACACTCAGCCCTCCGCCGGCGAAGATACTCAGCCCTGCACCGGCGCTCAGACCCAGAAATGTTCTGCGAGTGGTCCTCCATGAACGAGCCATGACGCTGACCATTCTAGCCCCGGACACCGGAGACGACGCGACCGCATTGGTTTGGCGGGCATGATGGCCCGACGAATGCGCGCGCTGCACGAGCATCTGTATCGAGAAGGATCCGGTCTATACCCGGCGAGACTCGGATTCGGCCGAGCGTTTCATTTTCATTGCCTCTTCTCCTGGCCCGGATATCTTCCTCACGGTGAAACACATCGATAAAGTTCGGACAACGAATACCGCATGGGGGATGGGAATGACACAGATTAGCCATGCGGAATGGGGTTCCCAGTAACCTTTTTCTGGTGACTGCAGGGGTAGCCGTATGCCATGCTTAACTGAAATTGCAACGCTTCCTTGCTGGCCCTGATGTGGGCCGATGCCGCGACTTCGGATCGCGGCTTGCGGTGAAGTGGAGGTGTGGTAAGCAGCACCTATGTACACCCCGTTTCTGATGTGCGGATATGCAGCGGCTCTGCTGCTGATGTTGGCCGGATTCCGCGGTGTGCGGCGCGGCACGCCGGATTTGCGCGGCAGCCGGCAGTTGACGTGGTTCATACTGTGCGCGCTGTGCGGAGTGGTACTGATTGGACTGCGGCCGTGGATCCCGGCGCTGTTCAGCGTGGTCGCCTCGAATTTCCTGTTGTTTGCCGGAGCGCTGTTTCTGTATCAGGCGGCTTCGGACATTCTGGATACCGACTCCCACGTTTTCCCGTGGCCGACGGGCATCTTTCATCGTCGCGCTGCCGTTGTTTGTATGGTTCACCTACGGGCGTGACCTTGCGGCGGCCCGGCTGCTGATTCATACCGTCGTGTGCGGGGCGATCTTCGTCAGCACATCGGTCCTGCTGTTCCGCGGCCATCCGGATCACGAGGTGCGGCAACCGGCGCGGGCCTGCGCGTGGCTGCTGATCCTGGCCACACTTCTGCAGATTACGTGGTGCCTGTTTGAATTTCGGATGGCTCCCGAACACACGGACTTTGTTCACCCGGACCTGATCAACGTCGGGTTCAGTTATCTTTCGATGGTGCTGGGCCTGGCGACGGTGATCGGCCTGCTGTGGCTGGCTCTTACGGTCCATCGTCAGACGCTGCACGAGATGGCGCAAACCGATTCCCTGACCGGGCTGCTGAACCGCCGTGCCTTCGAGGAGATCCTGCGCCGGGAGTTGCTGCGTGGCGACCGGAGCGGGAACGTATTGGGCATCATGCTGATCGATCTGGACTATTTCAAGCAGGTGAACGATTCGCTGGGCCACTTTGCCGGAGACGATGTGCTGCGCCGAATTGCGGGAGTACTGCGCGATGGAACCCGGCCGTCCGACGTGCTGGCGCGCTATGGCGGCGAGGAGTTTGTGGTGCTGCTGCGCAACGCGGGAGCGGACGAGACGCAGGTGGTGGCAGAACGCCTTCGCCAGCAGATTGCCAATCTTGCCAGCCTGCCGGGGAGCGTAACGCTGACGGCCAGCATTGGCGTGGCGGTGAGTTATCCACGAGATACGCCGACGGAGTTTCTGCTGCGCTCCGATGAGGCTTTGTACCGGTCTAAACGCGAGGGGCGGAATCTGGTGAGCGTTTATCGCGAGCCGGAGGCGGATCTGGAGGTTACGGCGGGGCCGGTGGAAGTTTAGACATCAACGAAGGTTTTTCCGAAGACAAAAAGGCTGCGCTCGCGGGCGCAGCCTCTTAATTTTGGCGCGGAAGCTCAGGCAGGCTGCTTCACACAAAGCTCGTTGAAGGCGCGAGCCAGCTCGTCGGCGATCGCCTGGGGCGTACTGCTTTCGATGACGTAGCGCTGCATAAGATACGAGAGCTTACCGTCGCGGAAAATAGCGACCGCCGGCGAAGTGGGTGGATTGCCCTCGAAGTGGGCACGGGCGCGCTCCGTGGCCTCGCGATCCTGACCGGCAAAGACGGTGATGGAGCGATCCGGAGTCAGGGAGTTGCGCAGCGCCAGCCGGACGCCGGGACGCATTTTACCCGCGGCGCATCCGCAGACGGAATTGACGACAACCATGGTGGTGCCGGGGCTTGCCACAGCGGCGTCAACAGCCTCAGCGGTGCGGGCTTCCTGGATGCCTGCACGGGTCAGTTCCTCGCGCATGGGGATCAGCATGACTTCGGGATACATTTGTGAATTTTCCTCCGGTTCGGGGCAGCAGCGGTTCGGGGCTACCCCTTCATTGTACGGGGCGTGTGCCGCAGAAGCCAGGTCCTTCGGCTGACTGGCGCCTTCGCGCCAGTCCCGGCTCAGGATGACCTTGCGAATCGCCACTGTTCCACACCGGCGATTCGCTGGTATACCTCAGAGAATGCTCGTGCGCGAAGAGGTTTCGCTGGCGCCTTATACGACCTTCGGCATCGGAGGGCCGGCGCGCTGGTTTGTGGAGGCAACGGACGAAAAGCAGGTGGTGGAGGCGGTGCGCCTGGCGCGGGAAAAGAATGCGCCGCTCTTTGTGCTGGGAGGCGGGAGCAATCTGCTGGTGGCTGACGAGGGTTTTCCAGGAGTGGTGCTGCACGTCGCGCTGAAAGGGATCGAGCAGAACGGGAATCAGTTTCGTGCGGCTGCCGGGGAAGACTGGGACAGTTTCGTTTCGATGGCGATCGAGCGCGGGTTCGGCGGTGTTGAATGCCTGGCCGGGATTCCGGGGACGGCAGGGGGAACGCCGGTGCAGAATGTGGGCGCTTACGGTCAGGAGGTTTCGTCCACGATCGTTGCGGTGCGGGTGCTGGATGTGAAGAGCCTCAATTACTCTGAGCTGCCAGCAGCAACCTGCGGGTTCTCTTACCGGAGGAGCATCCTCAACTCGACGCATCGGGACCGGTTTGTGGTGACGCGTGTGGATTACAGGCTGCGCCCCAATGCGTTTCCGGTGCTGCAGTATCCCGATCTGAAGAAACATTTCCAGGGCCGCACGGGGATTCCGTCGCTTCAGGAAGCGGCGACTGCGGTGCGGGAGATTCGGCGGTCGAAAGGCATGCTGCTGGTGGAAGGCGACGTGGACAGCCGCAGCGCGGGAAGCTTCTTCAGGAATCCGGTAATTGGGCAGGCGGCTTACGACGGGATTGTGGCCAGAGCGAAAGGCCCGGTTCCGCAGTTTCCTGCCACGGCGGGCATGGTGAAAATCCCCGCTGCGTGGCTGGTCGAGCAGTCGGGATTCCACAAGGGATTCGCGCTGGGCGCGGCGGGCATCTCGAGCCGGCACACGCTGGCGCTGATCAACCGCGGAGGGGCGACGGCTGCGGACATCGCGGGGCTGCGCGACCTGATCGTGGGAACGGTAGAGAAGCGATTCGGGATTCATCTGGAGCCCGAGCCGGTGTGGCTGGGACCGGCGGCCGCGCGTTCCTGAGGCGGCAGATTTCCACGAAACCAATCCGGGGCGTGAACCGTCTACAAAAAGGCGGTGCGCCACCGCCGCCCCCATCTGTCGCGACTTGGCGCGATGCAGCCGGACGAGTGTAGCTCCCGCGGAGAGCAAGTAAGAGCCGCGGTGATATGCCTCCTAACTCGTGCGATATCATTAGATAGACGAGCTAGACGAGGCCGTGATGGCAACTCGGTAAACGCTTACTGAAGAGCGTCCGCCGTTGGGCAACTCACTCGCAACCAGCGCCAGCGTCTGGTTCTCGCTAAAACTCTTAAGTAAAGGCGATCTTTGCGACCGTTCGTCGTCGTGGATTTGACAGCGCTAATAACGGTAGGGTATACATAGCCGTTCTATTTTTTGCAGTTGAACACATAAGTTAACAAACAAAATAACAAACAACTTCACTTTCAAACAAACTCACGCGACAACTTTTCGGAGGTTTCATGTTGAACTGGATCAGGAGACATACCCTATCCCTGTCTGCAGTTCTGGCACTTGGTTTGGCAATGTGCGGAACAGCCTGGGCGCAGGAAACATCCACCATTACCGGAACCATCACCGACCCCTCCGGGGCAGTCGTCCCCAACGCGCAGGTGGTCATCACCGAACAGGAAACCAACACCCGCCAAACCACCACCAGCAACGGCGATGGGCTTTATCAGATGCCTGGCCTGGCGGTCGGCCACTATACGATTTCGGTCACGGCGCGGGGCTTCACCACCTACAAGAAAACCGGCATTGAAGTGGACGCAGCAGCCACGGTGCGAGCCGACGTGCAACTGGAAGTGGGCGCAAACACGCAAACGGTGACGGTGCAGGCGGCGGCTCTGCAGGTGCAGTCGGAAACCAACGAGATCAGCACCCTCATCAGCGGTCAGCAGGTACGGAACATCGCCACCAACGGACGCAATATCACCAGCCTGACTACGCTGGGCACCGGCGTCTCCGGCAACCTGCCGTCGTTTAACGGTGTGGCCGCGCAAACCAGCACCGCAACCATCAGCTTCAACGGCATGCGGCCGGACCAGAACAACTTCCTCATCGATGGCGGCGAAGTCTACGACCGTGGTTCGGGTGGAAAGCTGGATGCGCTTCCCTCCCCCGACGCCATTTCGCAGTTCCAGGTGCTGGCCAGCAACTATCCTCCGGATTACGGCATTTCTTCCGGCGGGACAGTTTTGGTGGAATTGAAGAGCGGCACGCAGCAGTTACACGGCGGCTTGTGGGAATTCGATCGCAACGACGCTCTTGACGCAGGGTACTTTTTCTTCAAGCAAAACAATCAACCGAGTCCCGAACTGCGGCTTAATATTTTCGGCGGCAACCTGGGCGGCCCACTCTGGATTCCTCACGTCTACGACGGGCGCAAGCACCAGACGTTCTTCTTCGTGAATGAAGAGTGGCGGCGTTTCATTCAGGGCGCCAATCCGTCGGTGACCCCGACCGTCCCGGCGAGCGATTTCCCCACCGCGGGTGCGGCTCTCTCCTACACGCCCTGGAACGGTTCCACGCCGGTGGTGCCTGTGACCTCCGATCCGGCGAAGCTGGCCACCTATGCAACGGACGGGCTTACTCCTGGTTCTCCATTTCCGGGCAATGTGATCCCCGCGAATCTAATCGATCCGAATGCGGTTCTGATGATGAATTCGGGCGCGATTCCCAAAGCCGAACTCGGGAACCGATAACTACCTTGCTTCGCCCAGACAGCCGACCTATGTGCGCGAGGACGTGGTCCGGGGCGACCAGCAGCTCACCGAGAAGTATCACCTGATGGGTAGCTGGATTCACGACGCGATGTCGCAGACGATCTTCCCGACGATGTGGAGCGGAGACAGCTACACGACGGTGGGCGACGTCTTTGCCAATCCTTCGTGGGGCGCGGCCATCCGTTTGACCCAGACAATCTCACCGACGGTCCTGAACGAAACCGGCTTCTACGCGAACGGCAACCACATTCACGTAACTCCCGCCGGCATCTATGCCCAGCCCAGCGGGTGGAGCGCATCCAGCTTCTTCCCAGGTAACAATGCAGACAACCGCATGCCGCAGGTGGGATTCAGCGGCGGCCCCCTCAACACCACATGGACGGACATTTACTGGCCGTGGACCAACTCCTACCTCGATTACCAGATTCGAGACGACCTGAACTGGAACAAGGGCAAGCACGCCATGCGCTTCGGCGTGCAATATATGCGCACCGACAAGAACCAGCAGATCCAGGCCGATACGGAAGGCGATTACGGCTTCAACGGAGCGCAGTTCTCGCATGACTCGTATCTGAACTTCCTGCTGGGATTTGCCAGCACTTACGATCAACTGCAGTTGCAGCGTACGGATCACTGGATCGACAACACTTACTCCTTCTATGGCATGGATAACTGGCATCTGTTCCCGCGCCTGACTTTGAACCTGGGGCTGCGCTACGACGCGATGCCACACGTCTACGAGAAGAACAATCAGGTGTCGAATTTCGTGCCTGCGGATTACAGCGCGTCGAACGCACAGGCGCCGAACGCCTCCACAGGAACGCTCGATCCGACCGGGCCCGGATTCCAGACAATCAACGGCGAGGCTTTCTACCTGAACGGCATGAAGCTGGCCGGTGTTGGTGGATTCCCGCGCGGCGTGGTGCAGAACGATTACTTCACCCTGCAACCCCGTATCGGCCTGGCCTGGGATCTAACTGGCACAGGCACGACGGTGCTGCGCGCCGGGGCAGGCATCTTCTACAACCGCGTCCAGGGGAACGACATTTATAACCTGGATGCCAATGCACCGTTCTCCTACCAGCCGAGCGTCAACAACGTCTATTTCTCCAACCCGTCAGTCAGCGACCTGAGCGGTGCAACCGCGGCTATTCCGGTGGGTCCAGCCGGCCTCACCAACATCAACTACTACTATCCGAACCCGGGAACCGCACAGTACAGCCTTGGCGTCCAGCACCAGCTAACTCCGTCAGTGGTTGCCGCCCTGCAGTACGTGGGCGCCACGGGATGGAACCAGGACGATCTGCGCGAGATCAACGATCTGGCGCTCGGCGATCTCACCGACCGCCAGGCTGTGGCGGCAGGGACAACCAACGCCAACCTGTACCGCCCGTTCCTTGGTTACAGCAATATCCGCCAGGAAGAAACTGCGACTAACTTCAACTACAACTCTCTGCAGGCGGCGCTGCGCACGTCCAGCTGGCATCGCCTGAGCCTGCAATTCGCTTACACGTACTCGCACGAGCTTGATATCCAGAGCGCGGATGAAACCACCGACGGCCTCGCCGGTTCGGGCGGCACGTTGTCCGATCCTTACAATCCACGCTATGACTACGGCTCTGGCAACTTCGACCGCCGTCATATCTTCAACGCTAACTACATTTACACACTGCCGACGTTCCAGCAGTCGAACGGACTGGTCCGCGAGACGCTGGGCGGTTGGACAGTTTCGGGTGTAACGGTGGCGGAGGCCGGCTCCCCACAGAACATCTACTACAACGGACCGGACGTACTGGGCCTGGGCGGCAATACCACTAACCGTCCCAATGTTGTCAGCAGCGTCAGCTTCCCGAAAAACCAGAAACAATGGTTCACCACGTCGTCGTTTACCAACCCGGTTGCTCCGTGGGCAGGCGGGGGGAACCAGGGCTTCGGCAATGCGCGGAAAGACACCATTGTTCAACCTGGGCTCTCTAACTGGAACCTTTCCCTGTATAAGGATTTTCCGTTCAGTTCCCGGGCGGAGGGTCCGCGGTTCGAGTTCCGCGTGGAATCGTTCAATACCTTCAACCACACCGAATGGAACGGGATTGACACCGGAACCAACGACAGCACGTACGGACAGGTGACCAGCACCTACGATCCGCGCGAGCTCCAGTTCGGAGGGAAAATTCTCTTCTGAGTTATCTGTGGTCTCACATCCTTCGCAGTGGGGCGGCAAGCTCCACTGCGTTTTTCTTTGCGTAGAAACTTTTGAGCTGGGTCCAGCCGTGTTGCGGCGGGTTCGCAGGGTGTGATCGAATGCTGGAGATGGATCGCAGGAGATTTTTGCGGAACACTGCGCTGGCTTCGGGAGCAGCGCTTTGGGGGCGGAGGGGTTTCAGTCAGAGTGCTTCGCCCGTATCGCTCAGGCTGACGCTCGATGCGGCGAAGAAGGGCAATCGGATTGCCGCGGACTTCACCGGCCTGAGCTATGAGACGGCCCAGTTAGGCGATCCGGATTTCTTTTCGCCGGATACCACCGAGCTAATCGGATTCATTCGGCGGCTGGGAAAATCCGGTGTGCTGCGCATTGGCGGCAACACCAGCGAGTACTCCTACTGGTCGACGGAGCCGGCGCCGCGCCAGAATGCCGCGACGCGGCAGAACCAGCAGGCGAACGTACTTCCCCAGGCGCTGGCCGTCGGACCTGATACCGGGCATGGCCCGGCCAAAGCCCGAAAGATCACACCCGAAGCGGTGCGCAACCTGCGCGGCTTTGTCGACGCCACAGGATGGAAGCTGATCTACGGACTCAACATGGGCACGGAGAGTGCGGAGACGGCGGCGGCGGAAGCCGACTTTGTGATGCGGACCATGGACGATAAGCTGATCGCCTTCCAACTGTGCAACGAGCCGGATCTTTTCTACCGGAACGGGCTGCGGACGTCGGATTACAACTTTGCGCAGTTCGCACAGGAGTGGCAGCATTTTTATGAGGTGATCCGGCAAAAGGTGCCGAACGCGCCATTTGCCGGACCTGACACGGCGGCCAACAATGAGTGGCTGGTGCCTTTCGCGAAGCAGTTCAAGGGCGAGATCGCATTTCTGTCGCATCATTATTATGCGGAGGGTCCGCCGACCGATCCTTCGATGACGATCGAACGGTTGCTGAATCCGAATCCGCATCTGCAGGCGGAGTTCGAGACCATGGCGCAGGCAAAAGCGGACTTCGGACTGCCGTTCCGCCTCGCTGAAACCAACTCCTGTTACCAGGGCGGCAAACGCGGCGTGAGCGACACGTTTGCGTCGGCGCTGTGGGGCGCGGATCTGATGTATCAATTGGCAACCGCGGGCGGCTCAGGCATCAACCTCCACGGTGGTGGGTACGGGTGGTACACGCCGATCGCCGGAACCGTCGCTGATGGCTTCACGGCGCGGCCGATTTTCTACGGGATGCTGCTCTTTGAGCAAGCGGGACCCGGGCGCCTGATCGATGCGAGGATGGCAGGTGGAGAGAATGCGCCGCTGGTCAGCGCGTATGGGCTGGTCAATGACGTCGAGGCGCGGGACACGGTGAAGGCAGTGATCTTCAATAAGCATGCTGACCGTGCGGTTCGGGTTTCGATTGGAGGCGCAGAGGCAAATCGGGCGCGGGCGCTGAGACTGGTGGCCCCGCGACTGGACGATACGCAGGATGCGACGCTGGGAAGCAATCCGGTGGGACCAAGCGGGGCATGGGAACCGGCATACGAGGAAGACTTGCCCCTGCACGAGGGGGCTGCGGCCATCGAACTGCCGCCAGCAAGCGCGGTGCTGGTGAATTTGCACACCGGCGGTTACAAATAGCGGCAATTGGTGCCACACACGGTTACGTAAAGGATCAGGATGACGGGGATTTCGAGAAGAGCGTTTGCGAAGGGCGCAGCGGCATGTGCCGCGGCGATGGGAACACGGGACATGTGGGCCAATCCGCTGGGGTTGCCGATCGCGTTACAGCTTTATTCGGTGCGGGAGTTTCTGCCGAAGGATTTCAACGGAACGCTGCAGCAGCTGGGAGCGATGGGCTACAAGGAGTGTGAGGCCGCCGGCTTCTACAACCACACGCCGGCCGAAGTAAAGCAGGCCATGGCGCAGGCGGGACTGCACTGCGTGAGCGCGCATTATCCGATGCAGCAGCTGCAGCAGTCGCTCGACGACATATTGAAGTTCGCGAGCGAACTTGGGCTGAGCTACATGATCTGCTCCTCACCGATGGCGCGGAATCCAAATCCGGCCACGGCAAAAAACTGGATTGGGGCGCTGGAGTCGATGGACGAGGACGGCTGGAAATGGAACATCGAACAGCTGAACCGCATCGGTGCGCTGACGCAGAAGGAAGGAATTCAGTTCGGCTACCACAACCACTTTATCGAGTTCCACGAGCATGACGGATTTATGCCCTACAGCCTGCTGTTGAAAGAGACCGATCCGAAGCTCGTGACCCTCGAGATGGACTGCGGGTGGGTGGTGATCGGCGGACACAAGCCGGAGGAATATCTGACGCGCTATCCGGAGCGCTATTCGATGCTGCACGTGAAAGAGTTCAAGCTGGAAGGGTGGAAGCCTGGAACGGAACCGGTGTCGACGGAGCTGGGGCGCGGGAGCATCGACTACGCAAAGATCTTTGCGGCGGCGAAGAAGGCTCCGATCAAGCATATTTTTGTGGAGCAGGAGCAGTTTCCCGACATGCCGGGGATGGAAGCGCTGAAGGTGGATGCGGAGTGGCTGAAAAAGTTTCCAGCGTGATCGGGCCCAGCTAGTGAGCCATAGCCAGGATCGCCAGGTTAAGGATGACCATCAGAACTGAGGAAGCGGGAATCACAAGCAGCGCAGTGCGGATGCGTTTAGGATCGGGGCCGGCAATGGCTCCGATGATGTGGGAGCTGACGGCGAGGCCGGCCCAGCCACAGGTAATCACGATGCCGATGGCAGTTGAAGTCATGCGCGGAAAAGCATCCGCGACGATGGCCAGCGTGGTGGGGAAGACCGGCGCCATCGATAATCCGGCGAGAAAGACGAGCAGGGCGGCGGGACCAGGCTTGTTGGTCCGCAGCATGAGGAAGGTTGTAACCGTCATGGCTACAGATGCAGCCAGCGTGACGTAGATCGGCGGGACGCCGAGCAGAATGGGCGAGACGCCGACGCGGCCGATCGAGCAGTCCGAGCGCGAAACCCAGGGAAAGGATGTTGAGTGCGCGCGATTCCGCGATGCCCTGCGCGATGAGGTGGCGGACGAGCCAGTTCCAGACGCCCACTTCGCAGCCCACATACAGGAAGAGCAGAAATCCGAGCAGAAAGAGCGCGGGACGGCCAAGGACGGGACCGGCGTCAGCGAAGATGAAGCGTCCGGCGCCGGTGGGCGGAGGCATATGCGCGGCCACCTGGATTGCGAGGCCAACCACGGTGAGTCCAGCAACGGTGTAACAGAGGCGGAGCCAGTTGCCTTTGAAGAAATTCGCCGAGATGAATGGCGTGGCGAGGCCGCCTAGTCCGAAGAAAATGTTCACGAGGTTGAGGGCGGTGGCGCGATGGGCTTCAGCAACGTCGCTGGTGAGGGCATTGGCGCCGGTGACGACGATGCCGCCACCGCATGCCCAGCAGGAAGAGCAGGAAGACGATGCTGCGATAGCCGGAAGAGCGTGGGAGGGCGAGGAGAGTGAGCAGGATAAGGCCAAGGCCAATAATGAGGCCGGTTTTTTTGCCGAAGTCATCGAGGAGCGGACCGACGGCGAGCGACGCGAGCATGAGGCCGAGCGCCTGGGCAAAAGCAATCGTGCCGTTCTGGCGTGGCGTCAGCGAAAAACGGCTCGAGAGCTCGGGCAGGATGGTGCCGAGCATAGCGGCAATCATGCCGTAGACGAAGATGGCGACGACGGCGGCGAGGATGAGCAAGCGCGGGTTCCTTTCGCGTCAGCGGGGCACAGGTTCGGATTGTGGCAGGTCGATCCAGGCGCGAGCGGCACTGCTTTCGAGCTCAGCGCGCAGGATCACGAGCTGGCGAAGCCCGTCGGTGAAGTGCGGGTAGTCCTGAGTTGCAGCAGGATCAGAAATAGATGCGTAGAAACGGCGAAAGAGCTGCTTGAAGGTGTCATCGTAGCCTTCGCTGTGGCCGCCGGGCAGGTCGGCGAAGGCGCGGGCGGCGGGCTTGAGCAGGGACGGATCTTTAATGATGATGCAGTTGGCGCTGTTGCGATGGCCGATCCACAGCTCGTCGGGGCGTTCCTGATCCCACGCGACACCGCTTTTGGTGCCGTAGATTTCAATGCTGAGGCGATTCTTGCGGCCTGCGGAAACCTGGCTGGCAGTCATGGCGCCTCGAGCACGATCGCCCATCCTGAAGATGACGGCGCCGAAGTCTTCGGTGTCGATGGGCGTTTCGATCACATCGTCGGCAGAAAGGAGCTTGTTGGCGAAAGTTTCGACGGAGCCTTTGGGCTGCTTGCGGGTTCTGTGCACGGTATTGAGGTCGGCCGCCAGTGCTGTGACGCGAAGGCCGGTTAGATGCTCAGCCATGTCGAACCAGTGGGAGCCGATGTCGGCCATGCAGCGCGACGGACCACCAGCTTTGGAGTCGACGCGCCAGTTCCAGTCCGTGTCGTAGAGGAGCCAGTCCTGCGAGTAGGTACCCTGGACGACGAGAATTTCGCCCAGGTCGCCGGCTTCACGCATGGCACGAATCTGCTGAACCATGGGGTAGTAGCGGAGATTGTGACAGAGACCGTTACGTAATCCTTTTTGCGCGGCCAGAACGGCAAGTTCCTGCGCTTCTTCCACGCTGATGGCAAGAGGCTTCTCGCAGAGGACATGCTTTCCGGCGAGGAGCGCGGCTTTGGCCCTGGGGAAATGCTGCGCGTTCGGCGTGCAGATGTGGACGGCCTGGATCGAAGGGTCGGCGAGGACTGCATCGGGAGTGATGTGCGGGACGCCGAAGGCCGAGCCAAGGTTCTCCGCGGCGGCGGAGTTGCGGCCGGCGATGGCTGCGACGTCGACATTCTCGGTGCGGCGCAGCGCCTCAAGGTGAACACGACCCATGAATCCTGTGCCGATGACAGCGGTGCGAATGCGAGTGGTCATAATCCTTCCGGGGCTAAGTGTACGCGTACCGTTTTGAGCTGCGAAGACGGTACTCGGGTGCCGGGTCCGGGATCAGGTTATCTTGTCCGTCGCACGAATCAGGAGTTTGCTTCTTGCTGTGGGGTGAACCTGGCGTTCGCAAACGGGGGTTTACCGTTTTGAGCTGCGAAGACAGTACCCAAGTGCCGGGTCCGGGATCAGGTTATCTTGCCCGTCGCTCGATTCAGGAGTTTGCTTCTTGCTCTGGGGTGAACCTGGCGCTCGCAACGGTGGGGGTGCACCATAAACGGTGCGGCATCTTATACCCACCATGCAGCGCCGGGCTGCTCGCGGATGACAAGCTCATTGAGGAAGGCGGCGGCCTTCGTCAGGCCCTCTTCGGCGGCGAGCAGCGAATCCTCGTGCTCGATGGAGAGGACGTTGTCGTAGCCGTACATGCGCAGAGTGGAGACAAATTCCTTCCACCACTCAGCACCGTGGCCGTAGCCGCAGGTGCGGAAGAGCCAGCTGCGGTTGCGCTCGTCGGTGTAGGGCTTGGTGTCGAGCACACCGGTGAGCGAGAGGTTAGCGGGATAGAGCTGCGTATCTTTGGCGTGGACGTAGAAGATGGCGTCGCCGAGGCGGCGGACGGCGGCGATGGGATCGATGTTTTGCCAGAAGAGATGGCTGGGGTCGAGGTTGGCGCCCACGGAAGGACCCGCGATGGAGCGCAGGCGCAGCATGGTTTCCGGGCTGTAGACAACGAAGCCAGGGTGCATTTCGATCGCGATGCGCACGCCATGGTCGGCGACGAACTTGCTATGCTCTCGCCAGTAGGGCGTGACGACTTCATCCCATTGCCATTGAGAACGTCGAGGTAGTCGGGTGGCCAGGGACAGGTGACCCAGTTGGGCGCGGTGGATTGGGCGAATCGCCGGGGCAGCCGGAAAAATCGACGACGACAGGGACGCCGAGTTTTTCGGCCAGCAGGACCGTTTTGCGGCTGACGTCACGATGTTGCGCAGCGCGCGCGGGGTCTGGATGCAGCGCGTTGCCGTGGCAACTGAGGGCGCTGATGGCGATGCCGCGATCGGACAGGGTTTTGCGGAAGGCATCGAGAGCTTTCGCGTCGTCGAGCATGGAGAGCTTGCAGTGCGCATCGCCGGGATAATTGCCGGTGCCGAATTCCACGGTGTCGATGTGCAGAGCTTTAAGCTTATCGAGAACGGTGGGAAGCGGAAGCTGCGAGAGCAGTGGCGTGAAGACTCCAACCTTCATGCGTAACAGGGTACAAGGAACCGGGAGCCGGATGCCGAAAGTCGGTACCGGAACACGGGACAGGCACCACCCCTGGGCGCGAGAATGAACGCATGGAATCGCTGGTGCTGAGGCAGGGCGCGGCGCGCTGGGATGAGGTGAGCCTTGGCGAGGTCATGCTGCGGCTCGATCCGGGCGAAGGACGCATCCACACGACGCGGCAGTTCGCGGTATGGGAAGGCGGCGGCGAATACAACGTGGCGCGGGGACTGCGGCGCTGCTTCGGGCTGCGGACGGCGATTGTGACGGCGCTGGCCGATAATGCCGTCGGCCGGCTGGTGGAGGACCTGATGCTGCAGGGCGGGGTCGATACTTCCCTGCTCCGCTGGGTGCCATATGACGGCGTGGGACGCACGGTGCGCAATGGGCTCAACTTTACGGAGCGCGGATTTGGAGTGCGGGCCGCGGCGGGATGCTCGGACCGTGGGCACACAGCGATTGCGCACGTCTCGCCGACGGCCTTCGACTGGGAGAGCATTTTTGGTAGCGGCAACGGCGCGCGGTGGTTCCACACCGGCGGGATTTTTGCGGCGCTGTCGGAGACGACACCCGCGGTGGCCAACGAGGCAATGGATGCGGCGAGGAAATATGGAACGCCGATTTCCTATGATCTGAATTATCGCGACTCGCTGTGGAAGAGCATCGGCGGGAAGGCGAAGGCGCAGGAGGTAAATCGCGAGTTGGTGCGGAAGGTGGATGTGCTGTTGGGGAACGAAGAGGATTTCTCGGCGATGCTGGGGATCTCGCTGGAGGGAGTTACAGAGGACTTTGCCGAGCTGCATGTTCCCAGTTACGAGCGCATGCTGAGAGACTTGGCGGCAGCATATCCGAATCTCAAACTTATTGCGACGACTTTGCGGACCGCGCACACGGCAACGCGCAACGCGTGGGGCGCGATGGCACTGTACGAAGACAAGATTGCCCACGTCGCGCAGGTCGACGTTGAGATTCTGGATCGGGTGGGAGGGGGCGACTCGTTCGCGTCGGGGCTGATCTACGGAATTCTCGAGGGCAAACCGGTGGAGTGGGCCCTGCGCTGCGGCGTGGCCCATGGTGCGCTGGCCATGACGACGCCCGGCGACACCAGTATGGCCACACTCGCCGAAGTAGAACGCGTGATGAGGGGCGGGTCAGTGCGGATAGCGAGATAGCTAAGAATCGGTTAGCGATAAGACGGCTAGCGAAAAAGCGGTCAGCAAAACATGAATCAAGAGAAAACGAAAGAGCTGATTGAGAAGAGCGGGATTATGCCGGTGTTGCGGGCACACTCGGCCGAGGAGGCGCACGCGTTGGTCGAAGCTCTGGTTGCTGGCGGCATCGCGGTGATGGAAGTGACGATGACAGTTCCGAAAGCAGTGGAGTTGCTGCGCACGTTGAAGAAAGAATTTGGGCACAAGTTGCTGCTGGGGTCGGGAACGGTAACAGATGCAGAACAGGCAGCCGCGACCATCGACGCAGGCGCGGAGTTTGTGGTGAGCCCGAGCTTTCATCCCGAAGTCGTTGCGACGACGAAGGCGCGCGGGAGGGTGTCGATTCCTGGAGCGCTGACGCCCACCGAGGTGATCACGGCTTGGCGAGCAGGCGCGGACTACGTGAAGATCTTTCCCTGTTCGGCAGTCGGCGGGGCGAGTTATCTAAGGGCCCTGCTGGCGCCTTTTCCGGAGCTAAAACTAATTCCGACCGGCGGCGTAACACTAGGGACGGCAGCGGATTTTCTGAAGGCGGGAGCGCGAGCGCTGGGCGTGGGAACGGACCTGGTGAATCCGACGGCGATTGAAGACGGCAAGCCGGAGAAGGTAACCGAAACGGCGCGCGCGTATCTGGAAGTGGTGGGGAAGTTCCGGGAGAGTTCCCGCTAACTTCCCCTCTAAGTGGCCTGTTACTTCTTCAGCGAATAGATAACGCTGATCGTTGTCTTTACTTCGACGGGATCACCATTCAGCAGGAAAGGCTTGTAGGTCCACTGGATTACAGCATCGTGGGCAGAAGCCTGCAATGCCGGCGGACCGGAGACCACGGTTAGATTTTCTACTGTACCGTCTTTGCCGATGATGGCGTCGAGCAGAACAGTGCCCTGGATCCTGGCTTTTTTCGCGTCGGGCGGATAGATGGGCATGGGACCGCCGATGCGCTGGGCCTGCATCACTCCCGGCGCGACGTTGATGGGGCCAGTGGGTTTCGCATCGTTGTGATCGCCGGCCAAGCCGCTGACGCCGACGTGCAGGGCGAGCGCTGAGGCACAAGTGGCCACGCCCAGAGCGATCGAGGCAGAGATCGCGGCCAGCCGCAGAGCACTTCGAATATTGGTGGGCTTTTCAGTGAGTCTCATGAGTCTCCTTTCAAAGGTGTTGGCATCGGAGATCCCGATGGCGTAGTGGGTTCTCGCCGGGCGGTTCCGGGTGATCCGGGAGGCGAGCCGCAGCAGCGATCGGGCATATTGGTTGCGGCCTTCGACCTCGGCCGCCATGTGGTCGCAGATCATCTCGCGGGTCTCCATCATGCGCTGGCGTGCGATGCGGAAGATGGGGTGGTAGCTGACGGGAAGAGCGAGGCATTCATACAGCAGGTTGGTGAGGAAGTCGTTGCGGCGGATGTGCGCGAATTCGTGCGCGATGACGGCGCGGAGGTCGGCCTCGGGCATCGCGGTGAGCATGCCGGCCGGGAGCAGGACCAGCCCGCGGCGGATGCCCATTGTGACGGGACCGAAGACGCGGGACGATGTGGCCAGGGAAACCGAGTCGATGCCAAATTGTGCCGAGCATTGCTGCCAGAAGAGCGAGGCTTCACCGGATAAAACAACTTCGGTGGCGCCACGACGCAGGGCACGCAACTGCCACCAGCGCCAGAGGAACCGGGCAGCGAACCATGAGCAGAGCAACGCGTACGCAGCGGCCAGGACAGCGAGCAGCGTAGTGGGCAGCGGCATGGCGCCGAGCCCGGTGCCGGGACCCATCACGACGGATACGCGGGCTTCACCGTAGTGATGCGCGACGGTCCAGGCAAGAGGGACGCGGAGCCACTGCCATGGCAAACCCGAGCAGGCAGGAAGAACGCTGGCCAGCACAAGAGCGCACGCCCACACGCGATGCTCAGCTCGAGGGCCGAGGCGGCGGACGATCCAGGCCGCGATCGATGCAGCCGCAACCAGCAGGGGGATCTGCCACAGTGAGTTCAGAAGGCAGGAAAGGAGCCAGGTTTCGAACGCTCTCATGACTCGGCCTCCCCTTTGCGGTTGAAGCGCTCAGTAAGCTCGGCGAGCTTTTTCGCGTCGATCTGGCGGTTGCGCAGAAGGCTCATGACGAGTTCTTCGCTGGAACCTCCGAACATTCGGTCGACGAGGTCGCGGACGCCCTGGCCCAGGGCTCGGGCCTCGGTGACTTTTGCGGTGTACAGGTAGGCGCGGCCTTCGAGCTGGCGCTTTACTTTTCCCTTCCGCTCGAGAATGTTGAGGACGGTCTGGACGGTGGTGTAGGCGAGCGGAGGTTTGAGGTCAGCCTGCACGGCGCTGACGGTGCTCGCGCCGGATCGCCAGAGAACCTGCATGATGCGGAGCTCGAGGCGGGTAAGGCCGGCTCGTTTGGGATTGGTCACCGGGGCACTCTCCTAATGTCATAGGAGAGTAATACTGCGGCGAAAGGTTGTCAACTATAAGTTTAGGACTTTGCGACGGCGGCTGCTGAACTGACCGGGTTACTGGAGATTATGACGCCTTCGAGAGGAGGACAGTGTCACTTTGCCGCAGGCCAATTTTCGGGCATTTCGGGCTGCTCCAGGAGGAAATCGCCATAGACCCAAATACCCGCTTGATCGTATATCGTGACCAACGGTTCTTTCGAGTCGCCGCGCCGATCCCATGGCTGCAAGTCGGAATCCGCTTCACAGAAGGCAAAGCGTTCCACACCAGTCTCCCTGAGTCTTTCCGCCTTTACGAGAATGCACGCAAGGATGGCTTGATCGAACGGCTGCAGTCCAAGGTTCGACAATTCAGAACTGCGTTCAAGCATCGCCGCATCCATCCCAAAGATCTCCAATCCGGCTTCCTTGCGAAGACCTTCCAGGAGATCATCCATCTTTTCAAGGTCACTCTTAACCAACCCTTCCATCCTGTCCAGTGTCTGCCTGACAACCTCATCGGTGTTCGGATCAATGAGGTTCCGCTGCTTAGCCCAGAGAAGAAATCTACGCACACTATCGGCTTGGGGTCTGACCTGGAATTTTTCGCGAATGGGCCGGCGGCACTCGGTAATACAAACGGACGGGAGATGAAGCTGCACTTCGCCTTATTGGCTTTTTTCAGGAGTTCAACTGCGGCTGGGACCCTCTGGTGTGCCGGGGCACCATAGGCCACGATCCAATTTGTCTCGATAAAGACATGCGGAACGTCGGCCATTTTACGCGGTCAGCCGAGGGCCCGCCGCGTGAATCTCGCCATTCATAAGGCTAGGCAGTACATATTCCGAAAGTGCGTCTCTAGTTTCTGGGGGCAACTCCGCAGCCCCAGTACCTTTCCGAAGGCTCTCCAGCCAATTCTGGACGCGCGTTTCAAATTCTGCACCCGACTTTCGGTCAGCAAGGAGTCTCCAACTGCGCGGCGATGGATACTCACCCAGTTTTTCAATCGAGTCGCTCGAGTAGTTGGTAAACCAATTGCGAAAAAGAGCTATTGACTTCGGCGACACGAGCAGACCAGTCGGGCAGCTCATCTCCCACATATAGCGTTTTAGCTGTGACTCCGACTCCGGTTCCGATCCGCTCACTTTGGCCTCGATGATGACTAAGACCTGCGAGGAGCCGGGTTCAGTGACGACGATATCCGGATTGAACGGCACGTTGTGCTCCTCTCAACAGGATTATACTGACGACCTCGTACACTTTTTGACCCAAGAGCCCAACCGCTACAATCCGGAAATGGCTCAGAAGAAGGCTCCCGCGGCGAAAGCGCCGGCACGATTGCAGAAAGCCGCAAAGAAGGCCGTCACAAAGGGTAAAGGGCCGAAGGCCAGGAAAGAGGCCGGTCTCGAGACCGATCCGAAGCGGATTGCTGAGTTGCTGCGGCGGCTCGAGAAAGCCTATCCGAATGCTGAGTGCGCGCTGCACCATCGCAATGCGTGGGAGCTGCTGGTGGCGACGATCCTTTCCGCGCAGACCACCGACGTGCGCGTGAACATGGTGACGCCAGGCCTGTTTCGCAGGTTCCCCACCCCGCAGGCACTGGCCCAGGCGTCGCTGCCGGCGATCGAGGAGGAGATCCGGTCGACGGGTTTCTATCACAACAAGGCGAAGTCGATTTCGGGAGCGGCAAAGAAGGTGGTCAGCGAATTTGGCGGGAAGGTTCCCGACACGATGGCGGAGTTGCTGACTCTGCCGGGGGTGGCGCGCAAGACGGCGAACGTGGTGCTGGGCGTGGCGTTCAAAAAAGCCGAGGGCGTGGTGGTGGATACGCACGTGCTCCGGCTCTCGCACCGGCTGGGGCTGACGCGGGCCGAGGATCCGAAGAGCGTCGAAGAGGACCTGATGCGGATCATCCCCCGCGACCACTGGATCGCGTTTTCCCACGAGATGATCCACCACGGGCGCCAGATTTGCATTGCGCGCAAGCCGCGCTGCATCGATTGTCCGCTGGAGACGCTGTGCAACGCGCCGGACAAGACGTGGAGCTCGCACTAGAAGGCCAAGGCACCGGCGACAGGGCACCGGCGACAGAAAACCCATGGACAACGATGCGCGTAATCTGGCGTCGTGGATATTCTCTCTGTTTCTTCCCGTCGCATCCAAGCGAAGGTGGAGGAAACAATGAAGCGAATGGTTTCTGCGGTATGCGTGCTGGCGATGTGTTCGTTGCCGGCGTTGGCACAGAAGATGACCGATCAGCAATTTGTGGACATGGCAGCCCAGACCGACATGGTCGAGGCTAACCTGGGCCAGCTGGCGCAAACCGCCGCGTCGGCGCCGAATGTAAAGGCCTACGGGCAGGAGCTGACGACCGATCACACCCAGGATTTTGGGCAGCTCAACACGGCGGCGCAGCAGGCTGGACTCACCGTCCCGACGGCGATTGACACAGCGCATAACAAGGCGATGATCGACCCGTTCCAGAAGCTGCAGGGAAAGGCCTTCGATCATAAATACATCCAGGAGATGATCGCGGGCCACACGAAGGCCATTGCGGTCTATAAGAAGGAAGCCGACGATGCGCAGAACGCGTCGATCAAGAGCTACGCGCAGACAGCGCTGCCGGTGCTCCAGAAGCATCTCGACGACGCGAAGGCACTCCTGAAGAGCCAGTAACGGGGTGTCCCGCGCAGTGTGAAGGGCGGCCCGAACCGCCCTTCCCTCACAGAAAGTCTGTCTTGCGTGACTGGATGAAAAACGTCACGCCGAGCAGCAGCGGCACCATGGCAAACTCGGCAAGGAGAACGATCCAGGCGGTGGGCGACCAGTGCACTTGTTGACCCCACATGTACCGGGAGATGCCGCGCAGGTGCGCGAAGACAAAGCCGAGAACGTTGAGGCCAAGGCTCGAGCACAAAATGGCAACGGTCGTCCATGCCTGGGTTTCGCCGATGATGCCGGCGGCGATAATCAGGCACGTAGTGACGAGCATTTCCACCGCCATGATGGCTGTGAAGGGGATGAGGCCACGCGTTGCGCCGGGAAGGCAGAGCACGCCGAGGGCGCCGGCGGTCAGAATCACCCAGGGAATGAGAAAAATGATGAGGTTGGCGAGAATCTTGCCCGCTGTGTATTCGCGGAAGGAGACCGGCAGGCTCATGACGAAGGCAAGGGTCTGCTCCTTGCGCTCATTCACGGTGGTGGCGGTGGCCAGTTGCGCGCCGACCCCGATGATGACCATGCAAAGAAGGATGATGGTGATCAGTAACCCAACGTAATTGCCGATGAGGATGGGCGCCAGTGAAGCGAGCCCCACGGGAATGGAAGCGAGGATCAGCCAGCGGTTGAGGTACCAGTCTTTGAGGATGAGGCGGCGAACCATGGAGTAGTTCATGGAAGTAGTCATGCGGGCTCGAGCTCCCTTCTGCTCTGAACATTGGCGACGAAAATTTCTTCAAGGGTCATAGCGTCGACAGACTGCACAGTGGCGCCGCGATCCTGGCACAGCGAGACGACGGCAGGATCGAACTGGCCGGTGGTGAGCACGGGCAGGCGCGCGGTGCCGCCGACTTCAACCACACCGGGCAGCTGCGGCAGTATGGCGCTGGGCGGCAGGACGAGGCGCACGCGACGCCAGCGGTCGAGCAGGTCCTCTTTTTCGTCGAGCGCGATGATGCGGCCGCGATCGATGAAGGCGATGCGGTCGGAGATCTGCTCGACGTCGAGGGTGTTGTGCGAGGAGAAGAAGATGGTGCGGTGCTCGTCCGCCAGGACCGCCGTCAGCTCGGCCAGAACCTCGCGGCGGGCAACCGGATCGAGCCCGGTGGTGGGCTCGTCGAGAACCAGCAGGCGCGGCTGGCGAGCGAGCGCGAGCAGCAAAGCTGCTTTCACGCGCTGGCCGTGCGAGAGCCCTTTGATCTTCTGTTGCGCCTTGAGGTCGAAGCGGCGGACCAGGGTATCGGCGTAAGCCTGATTCCACTGCGGGTAGATCGATGCAATGAACTGCATGTGCCAGGCTACGGTCGCCGAGCCGTAAAGGCGCATGTCTTCGGAGACGAAGCCAATGTCGAGCTTCGCCGCGGTCTGCTCGGCGGGCATCGAGTGGCCGAGGACCTGGACCGAGCCGCTGTCCTGGCGCACCAGGCCCATCAAAATGCGAATGGTCGTGGATTTGCCCGCGCCGTTCGCCCCGATGAAGCCGAGAATGCTGCCTTCGGGAAGATCGAGGCTGACGTTATCGAGAAGGAAGTGAGGATAGCGCTTGCTCACGCCTTCGAGGCGAACACTGAGGTCGTTCATTGGGACTCCTTCGGTGACTTTGTGGCGGCGGCACGGGTGTCGTCCGCCTGGTCAATGGCCTTGCGCAGGCGCGAGACCAGTTCGCGATCGCTCATACCAAGGGTGGTGCCGAGACGGGCGGCTTCTTCCAGGTGGCCGGCCATTTCTTTTTCGTACAGGCGAGGCGGGAGCGCGGGATCGGAAGCGACAAAAGAGCCCTTGCCCTGCCGGGTGACGATAACCCCCTCGCGCTCCAGCTCAAGATAAGCGCGTTTGACGGTGATGACGCTGACCCGGAGGTCGACTGCGAGCTGGCGGATTGAGGGGATTTCGTCTCCGGCCGCCCATTCACCGACTGCGATCTTCTGTTTGATCTGGTCGAGGATCTGTTGGTAGAGAGGCCCGCCGGTCTGGGAGAGGACGATGCTGGACCGATCGGTGTGCATATTGGATATACTGAGTATACACAGTCGATACGGAGAGTCAAGAAGGATTTTTGGGGCCGCCGCGTGAGGCTGCTGGCGATGTCCGGCCGCGGTGCTAGACTGCCGGGTGCGTTCGCGGTGCGCAGCAAGCGACGCGAAACTCGGAGAGCGGAATGAAAAGCACGCGGACGGATGGGGGCAGCATGTTTTCACGGAGACGCTTTTTGCAGGGTGCAGGCGCGGCCGCAGTCATCACGCATAGCGGATGGGCGCGCGGTTACGTGCCCGCTTCGGACAAAATCACCATCGGCGTGATTGGCTGGGGCATGATGGGCCCGGCGAACACCAAGGCCTTCCTGACGATGGACGATTGCCGGGTGGTAGCGGCGTGCGAGCTGGACGGGAAAAAGATGGAGGCGGCGCTCGCAACCATCAACGGGCACTACGGCAACCAGGATTGCAAGGCGTACCACGACTACCGCGAGATGATCGCGCGGCCCGACATTGACGCGATCATGTTTGCGGTGCCGGACCAGTGGCACGCGCTGGTTGCCACCTACGCCGCAGAACACAAGAAAGACATCTACGGCGAGAAGCCGCTGGCGCGCACCATTGCCGAACAGCAGGCCATTGTGCGAGCGGTCGAGAAGAACAACGTCATCTGGCAGACGGGGTCGTGGCAGCGGTCGCTTCCCTCGTTTCACAAGGCGGCAGAGATCGTGCGCAACGGCTTGATCGGCGACGTCACCGCCGTTGAAGTGGGATTGCCGGGCGGGCATCATGATTTTCCAGGGACGGTACCGGCGCTGATGGAAAAACTTGCGTCGCTGCCTGTGCGGCCCAGCGATCCGGCGCAGATTGTCCCTGGGACGCCGGCGTGGGACCTGGCGGTGAGCGATCCGCCAGCAGACTTCGACTACAACATGTGGATTGGCCCCTCGAAGATGGAACCGTACATCGCCGTGCGCGTCTACCAAAACTGGCGCTGGAACTACAACACCGGTGGTGGCCAGTTGATGGACTGGATCGGCCACCACGGCGACATTGCGCACTGGGGCTTGGGCTTCGATCACACCGGACCATCGGTGGTGAACGGGTACGGCGAGTTCCCTGCCGAAAATGCCATCTGGAATACGGCGACGAAATACACCATCGAATGCCTCTATCGAAAAGAAGTGACGGGCTATCCGGGGGACGTGGCGATGACCATTGCGGGCGGATCGCCGGCGATTGCGATGGGCACGAAGTGGATCGGCAAAGACGGATGGGTGTGGGTGGACCGCAGCGGGTTCGACGCGTCGAATCCGGAATGGGTGAAGGAGGAGTCACTGCCGGAGAGCGAGCGGAAGGTGCAGCTGATTGTCTCGACCGAACACCGTAGGAATTTTCTCGACAGCGTGCGCTCGCGCAAGCCAACCATTACACCGGTTGAGACGGCGCATCACTCGACGATTCCAGGACATCTCGGGCTGATCTCGATGCTGACTGGCCGCAAGATCGAATGGGATGTGAGGACGGAGACCATCGCCAACGATCCGGGCGCGACAGCACTGCTGACGCGGCCGTATCGGGAGCCGTGGAAGCTCTGACGAGCTGAAAGGCGGTCAGCGAAGAACCGGTTAGCGGAAAAGCGGTCAGCGAGCCTGGCCGAATGTAGACCATGCGCGACTTATAATCGGCTTGACGTGCAGAGATTGTTTCGATTGCGCAGAGCCTGGATTTGCCTTCTGCTCGCCGCTTGTGCGGCAGGGAGATTTGCGGCTGCACAGCAGGCCAGCGACGCCAAACCGGCCGAGGCCCAGGAAGCCCATGGGCGGCTGGTGCTGGTGCTGCCTTTCGAGAACCGAACCGGGGTTGCCACGCTCGACTGGATGGGCGAGGCGTTTCCCGATGTTCTGAACCGGCGGCTGAACGCGGCTGGATTCCTGACCATCAGCCGCGGGGATCGGCTGTATGCCTTCGATCATCTCGGCCTGCCGCTGAACCTGGAGCCGACGCGGGCGACCGCGATCCGGATTGCGCAGACGCTGGACGCGGATTACGTGATCTTCGGGCACTACGCGACGACGCCGAACCCGGCAGCCGGACAGAGTACGAATCCGGAAGCGGGCCCCATCACCATGGACACGGAGATCCTTGACGTGACCGGGCTGCGGATGGGCGCTCCGATCACCGAAACCGGGGACGCAAGCCAGTTGCTCGAGACGACCAACAAATTGGCATGGGATGTAACCCGGCAGCTCGATCCGAAATACGCAGTCGAGGAGCAGACTTTTGTCGCTGCCGATAAGGACCTGTCCGCCCAGGCGTTTGAGGACTACATCCAGGGAATCGTCGCCACGAACCCGAAGGACGGCATCGACCGGCTGCGCGAGGCCGTGAAGCTGGCTCCGGACTTTACGTCGGCCTGGCTCGCGCTGGGGCGGGCTTACTTCAGCAATCAGGACTATGACGAGGCGGCAACGACACTGGGGCAGCTGCCCAAAACCTCTACAAGAGCGCTGGAGGCAGATTTTTATCGCGGGCTGGCCGGCTTTTACACTGGGAATTATCGCGAGGCGGAGGATGCCTTCGCCTTTGTGAGCATGCGGTTGCCGCTGCCTGAGGTGGTGAACAACCAGGGAGTGGCGGCGAGCCGGCGCGGCAAAGACGCGGGCGCGTTCTTCGAACAGGCGATTGCCGCCGATCCGCGCGATCCGGATTATCACTTCAATCTGGCGGTGGCTTTGGCACACCGCAAAGACACGGCGGGGGCGCTGAAGGAGCTGGATCAGGTGCTCGCTCTGCGGCCTGGAGATACCGAGGCGCAGGCGTTTGAGGAGCAGTTGAAGAATCCCGCGGCTGCGAATCCGAACCCCGATCCGGTGAAAACTGTGACCGACACGCAGGGACCGCTGACCCGCATCAAGCGCGGTTACAACGAGGCCGGATTCCGCCAGGCGGCGTTTGAAATGGAGCAGGTGGAGCAGATGCGGCTGGAGTCGCTGCCCCCGACGGAACGCGCCACGGAGCTGGTCAAAGACGGGGATCAGTTCTTCCAGAGGGGTCTGGTGCTGGAGGCGGAACGGGAGTATCGTGAGGCTCTGGGAGCCGATCCGGCGTCGGCGCTGGCGCATGCAGGACTGGCGGCGGTGCGCGAGCGCGACGGCGATCCGGATGCAGCCCGGCTTGAGGCGCATGCGTCGATCCAGCTTACGCCCAACGTGCCGGCCTGGCTGGTGCTGGCAAGGCTGGATTTGCAGGCGAACCAGCTTACCGCTGCCGCGAGCGACGTAAGCGATGCCCTGAAGGTCGACCCAGCCAGCGCCGACGCCAAGGGTATGAAGCTGGCTCTGGAGCGGCGAGGTCAGACAACGCCATGAGAGCTCTGGCACACGATCATCGGCACGTAAATCACAGCGTTCTGTTCTTCCTCGCGCTGATTTTGCTGTTTCTGTTCTGCGTGCTCGGCCCCTGTACAACGCGGGTGGCGGCGCAGAATAACCAGGTTGTGATTCTGCATCTGGACGACACCATCCAGCCCATCAGCGCGGATTATCTGAAGCGCGGGATCGATCGCGCAGCCGACATGCGTGCCCAGGCGGTGCTGGTGGAGCTGAACACCCCGGGTGGCCTGCTGGATTCGACGCGGACCATGGTCGGCGACATCCTCGCGTCGCCCTCACCAGTGATCTTCTATGTTGCACCCGCAGGCAGCCGCGCCGGTTCGGCCGGATTCTTCCTGATGGAAGCCGCTGACATTGCGGCGATGGCGCCCGGAACAAACGCGGGCGCGGCGCATCCGGTCGTCGAGATGGGCAAGATCGACGACACCATGAAGCAGAAGATCCTCAACGACACGCTGGCGTTTTTGCGGTCCTATGTTTCCGCGCGCGGGCGCAATGTGGATGCCGCCCAGGACGCGGTCCAGAATTCGAAGTCCTATACCGACCAGGAAGCACAACAGCTGCACCTCATCGATCTGATCGCGCCAAACGACCACGCCCTGCTGGACGCCATCGACGGGCGGCAGGTGAAGCGCTTCAACGGGACGGTCCAGACCCTGCACACGCGCGGGGCAACACTGGTCGCCGTAGACCCGACGCTGCGCGAGGAGATCATGGACCGGCTGATGGATCCGAACCTCGCGGTGCTGATCCTGCTCGCCGGCGCGCTGCTTATCTACATGGAGTTCAACACGCCTGGGACCATCATTCCCGGCGCATTGGGAACACTGTTGGTGCTGCTGGCGCTCTTCTCCCTCAATCTGCTGCCCGTGCGGTACACCTCGATGGCGCTGATTGTGGGGGCCGTTGTGCTGATGGTGCTGGAGGCGAAGATTCCGAGCCACGGCATCCTGGCGGCAACGGGGACGGTAGCGCTGGTGCTGGGGCTGATGACCCTGGTGGCGGGCCCGATTCCCGAGATGCGCGTCCAGTTTGCGACGGCCATCGCAACCGGCCTGGCCTTTGGATTGATCACGACGTTCCTGGTGCGGATTGCCTGGCGGGCTCGACAAAATAAGGTGCAGATTGGTCCGGAGGCCCTGGTGGGGGCCGTCGGCATAGCCCAACAGGCGCTGGCGCCACGCGGGCAAATCCTGGTCCACGGAGAACTGTGGGTGGCGGTGGCCGATGCGCCGGTGGCCGCGGGAGACAACGTGCGGGTGCGAGCGGTGGACGGGCTGAAGCTGCTGGTTGAGCCGGTATCGAGCCCGCACGGAAGCCCCACCCTGCGGGAAAGCGTTTCGGTCTAAGGCCCGCCAGGCCGGCAAACAGTCCGGATTCCCGGGTAGTCGCGAGGGTACTGCAGGCGAGTTTCCGCCTGATTTTACGCGGGCTTTGGGGCCTCTGGTGCGATACAATCGCAGCCGGGCGTAAGAGACCCGGCTATGCAATATCCCATCCTCATACTCATCGCGATTGTCGTCCTTTATCTGCTGAATTCCATCAAAATTCTGCGCGAATACGAGCGCGGCGTCATTTTCAGGCTGGGCCGCGCGCTGCCCGTGCCCAAAGGGCCGGGGATCATCCTGGTCTTCCGGCCGATCGATCAGATGGTCCGCGTTTCGCTGCGCCAGGAAGTGATGGAAGTCCCGCCCCAGGACGTCATCACCCGGGACAACGTCACCATCAAGGTGAACGCCGTCATCACCATGCGCGTGCTCGATCCGGGCAAGGCGGTCATCGAGGTTTCGAATTACGTTTACCAAACTTCGCAGTTCGCACAAACGACGCTGCGTTCGGTACTGGGCGAGGTGGAACTGGATGGGCTGCTGTCCCACCGTGATTCGCTCAACCAGCGGATCCAGACCATCATCGACCAGCGCACCGAGCCGTGGGGCGTGAAGGTTGTCAGCGTGGAAGTGAAGCAGGTAGATCTTCCGGACACCATGCTGCGGGCCATGGCGCGTCAGGCTGAAGCCGAGCGCGAAAAGCGGTCGAAGATCATCAATGCCGAAGGCGAATTTATGGCCGCGCAAAAGCTGGTCGAGGCCGCCGATCTGCTGGCAGAGCAGCCGGTAACGTTGCAACTAAAATACTTACAGACGCTCACCGATATTGGCGTGGAGAAGAACACGACCATTGTTTTCCCGCTACCGATGGAGCTGATTTCATTGCTGGGTCACGGCGTGACCGGAAAGAAGCCCACACCGCCACCTGAAACGAAATAACGGGTTCTCATCCCCCAGAGGTCCGCTATGGCATTTCTGTTCGACACGAAAGAGGAGCTGGAAGAAAAACAAGCCCGCAGGGCGCCCCGATCGTCCGCAGCGCTCGGCCGGGCCGTCGGCACCGACACAGAGATCGCGCTGGGTACGCGTTCCCTGCTCGGCATTTTCTTCGGCCTCGTGCTCATCTGCTCCATTTTCTTTGGTCTCGGCTATTCAGTAGGACGGGCGGGCGGCTCGCGCGCAGCGGTTCAGCCGCCAGACGTCGCGCCACCGCCCAACAGCAATCTCTCCAAGCCCTCGGCGGAACAGACGCTGACTCCGGTCGATCAGCCAGTAACCACAACGGATGGGGACAACGGCGCTCCAACGACGCCGGCTTCAAAGCCGAGCAGCTCCCAGACGCAGCCCCCGCCGTCAACTCCCGCGCCGGTCAACACAGCGCAGACCCCCGCTCGCACTCCCGCATCCACGCCCGCGACCTCTTCTGTAAGCCCGCCGCCGGTACTCACGCCTGCCGCCGCCAGCATGCAAACCACTTTTATGGTCCAGGTGGCAGCGGTAAGGATCCAGCAGGACGCACAGATTCTGGTCGACGCCCTGAAGAAGCATGGCTACACGGCTGCGGTGCGGAACGAGCCCCAGGATCAGCTGCTGCATATCCAGCTGGGCCCGTACAATTCACGAACCGACGCCATGGCCGCGCGCGCGAAGCTGCTGGCCGATGGCTATAACGCGGTCATCAAGTAAGTCAGGCGCGCATCCATTCCGGAAGGCCGCCGGCGATCGACTCGCGCACGGCATCCATTAGCTCTTCTTTAGTGGCATAGTCCCGTGGCCGCAGCGGCGCATGGATGACCACGTGCGCCGTTCCGGGGAAAATGCGCAGGCTGCCCTTTTTCATCATGCTCTCCGTGCCCCAGATGGAAACCGGGACGACGGGAGCTCCGGCATGCATGGCCAGGTAGAACGGGCCTTTTTTGAAGGGCTGCAGGCGGCCGTCGCGGGAACGCGTGCCTTCGACAAAGGAAAGAATGTTGACGCCGCAAGCCAGCGTGCGGGTGGCGGTGTGCATGCTTTCGATGGCGCTTTCGACATCGCCACCACGGTCCACGGGGATGTAGCCGCCGAGGCGCATGCCGTAACCGAGCAGCGGAATCTTCATCAGGGAGCGCTTGAGCAACGCCGCTACGCGTTCCGGCAGCACCGGGATCAGCACCGGCGGGTCGAGGTTGGAGACGTGGTTGGAGAGGAACAGATAGTGCTCGGCCGGATCGAGCGGCTGCTCCCTGATTACATCGACGCGAATGCCGGCCAATCGCAGCCCGGTGCGGACCGCCCACAGCGCTCCTCGGTAGAGCGGCAGGACATTCCTGGTAAGGAGGGCCCAGGGAATCGTGACGACGGCAACCGGGACGCCCAGGACGATCCACGTAACGAGAAGGGTGAGGGCGGCGAGCATGGATCAGGCGTGCGAGGCTTGCGCGTGGAGAGCCGCGGGAAGCTTTTCGTAGATGCCATCGAAGCCGCCATTGGAGAGAATCGCGACCAGGTCGCCGGATTCAAGGCGCGGAGCGAGATTTGTAACAATGGCGTCGGCATTTGGAAGAAGCACCGCATCTTTGCCGGATTTTTTGAGCGCGGCGACGACCTTGTCCGGGTGAAGACGCTCCGCTGCAGGGATTTTTTCGGAATGGAAGACGGCTGCAAGCACGATGCGATCAGCCAGAGCGAGGCTCTCCACCAGCTCGCGCTCAAAGACGTTGCGTCGCAGCGTATTGGAGCGCGGCTCGAGCACAGCCCACAGCCGACGCCCGGGGTAAGCCGTTCGCAGCGCGCGCAACGTTTCACGAATGGCGGTCGGGTGATGGGCAAAATCGTCGATGATCGTGACTCCATCAATTTCCGCGCGGACTTCGAGGCGACGGCGAACACTGCGAAAGCTCGCGAGCGCTTCGACGATCGGCTCGGGGGCGATTCCCTGCCCTGCTGCCAGCGCCGCGGCCGCAGTGGCGTTGAGGGCGTTGTGCTCGCCGGCCATCGGCAGCTCCAGTTCTGCCCAGTCTTTGCCGTCACGAAACACCCGCCACCGGCTGGCCCCGTTCTCAAAGCGCAGGTCGGCGAGACGCCAGGCAGAATCCGGCGCGAATCCGTAACGTTCAACGTTACAGATGGCCTTGCTAACGCATTCCGTCACATTTTCTGAGCCGTCAAAAGCAACAATGCGCCCCCGGCGCGGGACAAGGTTGACCAGGCGTTTGAAGGCGGTCTTCACCGCGGCGAGATCGGAGTAAATATCGGCGTGGTCGAACTCGACGTGCGTGAGGATCAGCGCGTCGGGAAAATAGTGCATGAACTTTGGACCCTTGTCGAAGAAGGCCGTGTCGTACTCGTCGCCCTCGATGATGAAGGGACGTCCCTCGCGCAGGTGAAAGCTGGTGCCGAAGTTCTCGGCAACACCTCCGATGAGAAACGACGGAGCAAGCCGGGGATCGTGACGCGAGGCAACTTCGTAAATCCACGCCAGCATGCTGGTCGTCGTTGTCTTGCCGTGGGTGCCGGCGACGACCAGCGATTCGTGGCCCGTAATAAATTCGTCATAAAGAATGCGAGCCATCGACGTAAACGGGATACGCCGATCGAGCACGTACTCGACTTCCGGATTCCCGCGCGAGAGAGCATTGCCGACGACGACGAGGTCCGGGGCCGGTTGCAGGTTGGCCTCCGAGAACGGCTCAGCGATAGGAATACCGAGGTCGCGCAGAAGATTCGACATGGGCGGATACGCGGCCTGATCGGAGCCGGTGACGCGGTGCCCTTTGAGTTGCAGCAACCCGGCAAGCGAGGCCATGGCAGTACCGCAAATTCCAATCAGATGGATATGTTTCTCAGACGGCATGTTCGACGGGGGAAACGGCTGGCTCCAGATATCGTAACAGTGGTTGATCGTTTTCGAGGTTGAGCGCGGCCTCAATGCCCAGCGGCAGCGTCACGTTGCCCCCCGAGACATGCCCGGAGCGCAGGCCGATGGCGATAGGGACGTTGAAACCCTCAAGAACCCGCACGATCACCTGCTGCAGCAGATCGGGATCGGCGCCGCGCGAGCCGCAGTCGAGCATTTCACCGAAGATGAAGCCCCGCACGCTCTCGAACTTGCCTGCAACTATCATCTGCCGCAGCATGCGGTCGATCTGGTATGGCTTCGTCCCAATATCTTCAAGGAAAAGCAGCTTGCCCTCGGTTTGCGGGGCGAAGCGCGTGCCCAGCGATGCCGTGAGAAGGCTCAGGCAGCCGCCGTAGACCACGCCGCGCGCGCGTCCTGGACGAAGAATGCGCAGACCCTGAGCGCGGCCCGCTTCGACTAGGCCTCCGGTGAGCGCTTTTTTGAGGCTGTCGAGATGGACGCCGTTTTCAAGAGAAAAGTCCGCAGCGACCATCGGGCCGTGGAATGAAACGAGTCCGGTCTGATCAAGGAGCCAGGTCTGTATGGCCGTCATGTCGCTGTAGCCGAAAAGCGGCTTGGGGTGCTTGCGGATGAGGTCCAAATCCAAACCTTCGAGCAGGTAGTTCGATCCGTAACCGCCACGGGTACAAATGATGGCTCCGACTTCCGGATCGGCAAAAGCTCCGTGCAGATCGGCGAGCCGGTTCTCCGGAGACGCCGAGAAATACGGCGGATATTTCCCCAGCGCGTGCTGGGAAGCGACAGCATCATAGCCCAGTTTGCGCAGAGCGGCGATGCCGTGGTGAACCTTGTCGGAGCGTGCGCTGCTGGCCAGCGAGACCACGGCAATGGAGGCGTCGGGCGCCACCGCTGGCGGCTTGAGAGCTTTGTCAGGCAAGAAGCACCTCGCCGGTGGCGATCAACTCCGCGGGACCGGTAAGAATCATCTCCGTGCCGGGCCCGGCCCACTCCACACGCTGCGATCCGCCCGGCGCGTAAACAGTGAGCGGAGATTTTGCTCCGCAATGCGCGATGGCGGCAGCAGCGGCCGCACAGGTTCCGGTGCCCGATGAGGTCGTGGGCCCGACACCGCGCTCGAAGATGCGAATTTCGACCTCCTCGGCGCGAATCATGCGCACAAAGATCACGTTTATCTGTTTTGGAAACTGCTTGTGAAAGCAGATTTCGCGACCCAGCTCCTGCCATCCGCGACTATGGGCGCGAAAATTCTCATCGTGGACCACGATCACGAAGTGCGGATTGCCCATCGAAACCTGAATCCCATGAACCAGCGTCTTGTCGGCGAGTGTGACTTGCTCCTGGCTGATCTGCGGCACGCCCATCCCGGCAGCGATCTGAAAGCGGCGAGCCTCTGTCGGCGCTGACGATGGTGCAGGCACGAGTGCCGGCATCGGTTTCGAGCTTGATCACATCGCCCGGAGCCGCCTGGTTTTGATCGGCAATCCATGCGGCTACACAGCGTGTCCCGTTCCCTGAGATTTCTGCAATGGAGCCGTCGGCATTGGCCAGGCGAATGCGGCCGCCACCAGCGCCTGTAGATTCCAGAAACTCCACGCCATCGGCGCCGATGCCCAAATGACGGTCGCAAAGCTTCTTCGCCAGGTCGGGATTGCACAGGCCTTCGACGATGAGGAAGTCGTTGCCGCAGGCGTGCACTTTCGCAAAGCGCATCATTCGTCCTCCGGATCGCGGAAGGCGCGCACCTGGGCGATACCCGGCGCAGCTTTCAGCTCGGTGAGCAGGCGCCGATGGAGGCGGCGATTCGCAGAAATATCGAACGAGAGCCGCTGCAAATTGCCTACCGGCTGATTGTCGAGGGCATCGAGGCGCCGATTCTCGCGATCCATTACAGCCAGAACGCCCATCGTCATTTGCTGCGGATCAGCGCCACGCACTTCGTAGGTCATTGAATACAGTTTTAGATTCGCGCCATACTCGAGCACGCGCACCATTTCCAGAACCACGAGCACGATGACCGTCGCGAAAATAGCGGGGAAATAGAGCCCCGCGCCGCAGGCCATTCCAATCGAAGCCACTGCCCACACCGTAGCCGCGCTGGTGAGGCCGCTCACCCGATCACGATTGTGGAGGATGAGGCCGGCACCCAGAAAGCCAATGCCCTGGACGATGTTCGAGGCTATCTGCCCACGATTGGGGCTGCCATCGCCGGCAATGATCGCGGAGAGAAATGTGAACATGGCCGCGCCAAAGCAGATGAGAACATTGGTGCGGACCCCGGAGGGGCGATGGTGATATTCGCGGTCGATGCCCACGGCGCCGCCCAGCGCAGCAGCCAGCAGGAGCCGGCCCGCCGCGCCGCCGGTGAGGAGCAACTGCTCCAGACGGCTGTAGGCCATCATGTGGCCGTTAGTGTCAGTTGCGAGGATCACTTGCCGCTGATCCTATCACCGGGTGCGGGCAGGTTTGAACGGTAAAAACGCACGCAGGGTTGGCCCGTAGAGCACACGATATTGAGCAGCGTGAGTCCCTGCGGATGCGCCGCGACGGCCTGGGCCACCGCATCATGATCGGCGGCGATGACGAAGGTGGCCGACTGCGCGGGATGCTGGAGCGCAGGCACCCACTGGTAGTAGTCGGTTTCGTTAATGGTGCGGCGCAGCGGGATTCCGGCGCGCTGGAATGCGCCAATGTGATCGGAGGTCCAGACCAGGATTTCCCCCTGGGGCGGAAGCAGCCGCAGAGCACGCGCGTAGGCCTGCTCGAACGGAATGCGGGTCCGCGAATTCTCAATGGCCTCGCGCAGAACCAGAGGCGTTTTTCGCAAAAGCAGCGAGCAGTTCACCAGAATAAGGACTATCGCCGCCAGCAAAATCAGTTGCGCGTTGCGCGGCCAGCGCTTCTCCGCCAGCGTGATGAGCCACGCGACCAGGAAGCCCAGCGAGAGGCCGAAGATGGGCAGCATTTCCATCCCGTAGCGGGTGTTGTACCAGGAATGCGGCCACCAGAGCGGGATGAAGATGGGCACCGACCCGTAGGCGACCGAGTACGCGTAGAAGAAGAGCGGCAGCCAAAGCAGCAGCATGGGAGCGATGTTCCGCTTGCGCCAGCCAATAATGGCGACGATAGTGCCGGCAACAGTGAGGAACAACAGCCGATTACCCCACCAGGAGAGAACCGCGCCCAACTCCGCAGACTTGATGTAGTAGAGGGCCGCAACACGGATGCTGTGCCAGCCGGGATAATGTGGCGCGCCCGGGGTTGAAGTCCTCAGGTCGATAGCCTTCGCCGAATACGGCCCGCGCATAAAGTCGAGCCAGTCGCCGTACTGGCGCGCATTCCAGGCGAACCACAGCACCGGCGCAGTAATCAGCATGGCCGTAAAGAGCACGAACGCGCCGCCAGCCCGCGTCTTCCAGACGCGAAATCTCCACATCGCCTGGAACGCGATGAGCCAGACGATCGAGGCGAAGATCCAGCCGTCGTAGCGGGTATAGATTGCGGTGACAAGAACCGCGCCACAGCCCACCAGTGCGCGCCCAGCCAGGCGGTGATTCCCTTCCCTCAACGCGCGCAGATACGCGGTCAGGAAGAGCGCCGCCCAGATCATCTGGCAAAGGAAGACGGGCTCGTTCATTGCGGTCGTCTGCATGTAGAGCAGCCCGGGATTCAGCGCGAAAAAAAGCGTAGCGACGACCGCACCGGCCGGGCGCAGCCAGTAACGCGAGAGCCGCCAGAGGCCGGCAACCGCGAGGATGTAGCAGGCCATCGACGGGATGGCTCCGGCAACGCCGTTCTGCCACCAGGCCATACGCGCGGCGAAAGGCATCATCAGCAGGTGCGGGAACGGCAACCACACGGAGCCAATCTGGCGGACGCCGGGGTTGAGCGAATCGATGAGACGCCGGGCGATGTGCAGATGCGCGACCGCATCGCCGTAGAGCAACAGCATGTCGCGAGGAAAGCAATAGGCGAAGGCCACCAGCGAGAGCAGCGTGGCCACCATACCTGCGAAGATGGTTTCGTGGCGCAACGAGCGGGCCGGATCGACAGGTGCAGCGCTCGCGCGGGAAATCCCGCGACGTCCCGGCGGCTTATTCGAGGTGCGAGAGCTGGCGGAAGAGCGCAAAGCGTTCCTCGATTTCGTTAGGTGCAAGCTGCTGCAGGCGCTCCGTTCCAAAGCGCTCCACGGCGAAGGAGCCCATCACGCTGCCGTAGAACATAGCGCGACGGAAAACGGCTGGCGTGAGCGAGGGCTGCGAAGCGATGTAGCCGAAAAAGCCTCCGGCAAAAGAATCGCCGGCTCCGGTAGGATCGACGACCTCGGCCAGCGGCAGTGCCGGCGCACGAAAGGGCACGGTCACGGCTCCGGGATTGCCCGGGAAAGACCGCTCGCAGAAGAACGCTGTCGCACCATATTCGCCATGCTTCACCACCAGAGCCCTCGGCCCCATATCGAGAACCTTGTGCGCTGCGACGACGAGGTTGTTGTCCTTCGCGATCATCTTCACTTCAGTGTCGTTAATCAGGAGCACATCGAGGACCTTCAGCACGCGGGCGAGATTCTCGGCGTGGTCTTTGATCCAGTAATTCATGGTGTCGCCGCACACCAGCTTCGCGTTCGGCATCTTGCGGCGGACGTCTTCCTGAAGGACTGGGTCGATGTTGGCCAGAAAGAGATACTCGGAGTCCTGATACTCGGGCGGAATCTTCGGCGAAAAACTCTGGAAGACGTTCAGATCGGTCCGCAGGGTCTGGGCTTCGTTCAGGTTGTTCATGTACGAGCCGCTCCAGAAGAAGCTCTTCCCTGGAACATGCTCGATACCCCGCGTGTCGATGCCGCGGCGAGTGAAGATACTTTCTTCCTCAGGGCCAAAGTCCTCGCCAACGACGCCGATCACGCGGACCGGGGTGAAGTAGCTGGCGGCGAGCGAGAAATGCGTGGCCGCGCCGCCCAGGCAGCGATCCCGGCGGCCGGAAGGAGTTTCAAGTGCGTCGAACGCGACACTACCTACAACAAGAATTGCCATGCCTCTAACGATTCCTCGTTTTCTATTTCTTCTGCAGGTATTTTCCAATCAGCAGGTCAAGCTTTTCGCGGGTCGCGGGCGGAATCGCATCGGGGCTAGTGAGAAAAGCGTATTGCAGTGCCGAAGGACATGCACAGCCGCGCTCGCGGGGCATAGCCGCCACAGCAGCGGCAATCACGCGGCAGGCGTTGGCGGAATTCTGATTCATGACCTTCACAATCTGATCGATGGTCACCTGGTCGTGGCCGGAGTGCCAGCAGTCGTAGTCGGTCACCATCGCGGCCGTGGAGTAGCAAATCTCCGCTTCCCGGGCCAGTTTGGCTTCCTGCAGATTGGTCATGCCGATAACGTCAGCGCCCCAACTGCGGTAGAGGTTCGATTCGGCGCGCGTCGAAAACTGCGGCCCCTCCATACACACATAAGTGCCGCTGGGCTTCGCCGGGACGCCTTCCTTCCGGCAGGCGGCGTAGATGGTCCCAGCCACCGTCGCGCAAACCGGATCGCCGAAGCCCACGTGCGCAACGATGCCATCCCCGAAAAACGTCGAGATGCGATGGAAGGTGCGGTCAATGAACTGATCGGGAACGACAAAATCGCCGGGCTTGTGCTCTTCCTTCAGCGAGCCGACTGCCGAAACCGAAAGGATGCGCTCGACGCCGAGCTTCTTCAGCGCGTAGATATTGGCACGGAAATTCAGCTCCGAGGGAAGAATGCGATGACCGCGGCCGTGGCGCGCCAGGAACGCAACCTTACGTCCTTCGAGGTTGCCCATCACGAGAGCATCGCTGGGATCGCCAAACGGTGTGCTGATACGCGCTTCGTGAACGTCGGTGAGGCCGGGCATCGCGTAGAGCCCGCTGCCGCCGATGATTCCGATTTCTGCGTGTTGCAATAGAACTCCCTGCAAGGCGCACTGCGCGAGCCGGAGCGCCTCCGGTGATGCGCAGCGCTGAGTAGACGCAAGGAATCAGTATAAATGGTGGGGCAAAGCCGCCTTCATCATGCCGCAGCCAGCCATGAAGCGAATCATGCTGCCGGCCAGGTCGGAGTTAGGCGCATTGCCCAACGAAGCGTTGAGCGCCCCCGGCTGAGGACCGGTGGGCACCTGCGCTGCAATCATCAGGGCTCCCAGCTTCCGCGCGGTATTCAGATCGTAGCTTTCGCTCACGAAAACATCGTTGCCGCTTGTGAGGAACAGGACCGGTCCTTCGTTGGTCCGGTACACCTGCTCGTCGGAACTGGTTTCGACATCGGTGTCGCGGCTGACGCGCGTATATTTTTTGGCCAACTCGTCGGCATACATCTTGACGAAGTCATCCGCCGCCGCCTTCGACTTCCACTGCGAAAGATAAAAGAGCGCGACCGACGCGGTAGAGTTTTTGTCCGCCGCGTCCTTCTTCTGCGCCGCGTAGTAGATGCCGCCGTCCCATGCCGGAGTTAGTTCGGCCGCGAGCTGATTGCCGCCAAACAGCTCCGACAGAATGCGCACGTCCAGCTCGCCCATCACCCCGATGTCGTACGGGTTGTAGTCCGCGTCGATCAGGGAGTGAATGTCGGGCATGTTGAGGATCGGGACCTTCACGCCCTCCTCGTAGGCTTTCGGATTCATAATCTCGTAGCTGCTGGCCGGCGGATGGTCGAGAACCGCTGCATAGGCCGTGGTCGGGCTTTTCGCATCGACCACCAGCGTAGCCTCAAACTTTAACCCCTCCTTGTATGGAAAGAGCAGCGACTCCTGCAGCAGCAGGGGTGCGCGCGAGAGCACCGGCGAGTCGCCGTCATCGGTCATGTTGTCGAGCAGGTTCTCGATCATCTGCGGCGCCGAGCGCAGGCTCTGGTGCGCCGGCGCCAGGCTGTAATCCACAAAAACCGCCATCGCCTGACCTTCGAGGACCGCCTCCCGAGCCGTGTCGTCCTCATCGGTGGCAACGTGCTTCTTGTCCTCGGCAAAGCCATGCGAAATATCGTCGCTGGTCTGGTTCTGCCACTTGTCCAGGTTCACACGCTGATCCTGCAGGGCGTGGGTGAGCTCATGCGCCAGCACCGGCTTCTGCGTATCCGGCGCGATCCAGTCCAGCAGGTTCACCGTTTTGGTCTTGCTGTCGTAATAAGCGGCGATCTGCTCGTCCAGCAGCTTCACCAGAAACGACTCAAGATGAAAATCCCCGTCGATGAGGCCGAACTTCTTCAGCACGACCTCAGAGCGCTCCATGCGCTTGGCATCCTTGTCGTCCTTCATCTTGTCCAGCAGATACTTGTCCACCTCCGCCCGCGTGGTGAGCCGCGGCTTCACCTGATGTTTTATGGGCAGCTTTGTGTCTTCCGAAGCAAACTGGAGAATGGGCGGGATGGAGGCGAACAGCTCCCTTGCCTGGGCGGCGGTGATGTGGTTTTCGGGAGTAGTGGCCTCCGCCTTCATCTGTCCCGAAGGCGGTTGGGGCGTGCCTGGAGCGGGCGTGGGTGAGGGATTCGGCGTGGTTTGTGCGCCGGCCCACAGGGTGGCCAGCAGCGCGAGGGAGGCAAACCAGGCTGAGTTCTTATGCGGCATTCGTTTCCTTTTCGAGCTGTGTGGAACGGTTACGTGCAGACCTTCCCGGTTGTTCGCAGACTATAATTTTCCTGAGTAGCCTGCATGAGCCAGACATATCAGATTCCGGACACCGCTGTCTCAGAAACTCCTCTGGCGGCGCGTTTGTCCGCCTCCGGCACCCCCGCTCCCGAGCTGACGATGCATCACGGAGCGCGAACGCCGCTGCGGTTTGCCGGCGCCGCTCCTGAGCTGGAAGCCGTGGTCCACAAAGCTGGAGTCTTCGATCTGGGATATCGCGCCTTTCTGCGCGCCACCAATAAGGATCGCGTTCGCTGGCTGAACGGCATGATTACCCAGGCTGTGAAGTTCATGGTTCCCGGCCAGGTGGGCTATACGCTCGTTCTGAACCCGCAGGGACGCATCCAGGGCGACACCGACGTGCTTTGCTTCGAGGATTTTCTGCTGCTGGAGACCGACCGGGCCCAGATTGGACGCCTCCTCACCCATCTGCGCCGCTTCATCATTATGGACGACGTAAAACTCGAAGAGTTAGACGCGCCCCCGACCGCAATCGGCCTCGCGGGTCCGAACGTGGGCGCAATTCTGCAGAGCCTGGGCGCCAGCTTGCCAGAGCCGGAACGGTTTGTGACCACGCAGCTAGCCGGGATTGAGGTGCGGCTGGTGAGCCAGTACGGGCCAGTCGCCCCGAAATTTGAGATTCACCTCGCGCCCGAGCAGGTTTTCGCCGTGTGGGAGGCGCTGCTCCAGGCCGGGGCGACCCCCTGCGGCGTCGAGGCGACCGAGAATTTGCGGGTCTTCGAGGGATTACCGCAGTACGACGTCGACTTCAGCGACAAGCACCTGCCCCAGGAAACCAACCTGACGCGAGCTCTGAATTTCACCAAAGGCTGCTACATCGGCCAGGAAATTGTCGAGCGCATCCGTTCACGCGCCACCGTGCACCGGAGCCTGCGGCAGTTCGAACTCCAGGGGGAAAAGCCTGAGCTCGCCCCCGGCGAGAAGATCGAGCTGCGCGCCGGGGACGCCGTGGTAGGCGAGCTGACCAGCGTGGCGCGCATCGATCTGCCGGACCTCCATGAGACGCTGGCGCTGGGCATGGCCCGCGTCGAAGCCCTCGACAAGGTTGAAACCGATCCGATCCGGTACGACGGAGGATTGGCCGTCCCGCTCGCGCCCCTGGCCGCGGCAACCGATCCGAAATCCTGAAGCACGCAGGGAGATAGCTTTCTATGGATGAGAAGCAATCCAGCTTTACCGTCACCGACAAGCGCAAATTCACCCTCGATGGTGAGCGGCGCGACGAAACTTCAACCGAGGAGCTGCTGCAGGAACCAGCCCCGGCTTCGCCCGCTGCCACAAACGTCGTGACCATGCCGGCTCCTGAAGCCCGAGAGACGGAGACCCCGACGCCCGAGGCCACGCCGGAAGAAGCGGAGTTGCCGCAGTTCACGGCGCAGGAGACGGCCGACCAAAATGCCGCCTACCAGGAGTCGGCGAAGCACCTGGACGACATGCTCCGCCAGGCGAATCCCGGGATGGGAGCGACCGGCGTCATCACCTTCGAGCACATCATCCAGTCGTTCTACGTCTCGGCGATGATCGCAATGGGCGCGGGCACCGAGCCCGGACAGAAGGCGCGGGTGGACATTGTGGGTGCGCGGCAGAGTATCGACATGCTGGCGCTGCTGCAGGAGAAAACCAAAGGCAACCTGACGCAAAAGGAAGAGGCGACCCTGCAAAATGTTCTCTTCGAGCTGCGCATGATGTTCCTTGAAATCACCAACGCCATTGCGCAGCAGGCGCAGCGCGCTGTGGACGTAAAGAAGAAGTAAGTCTCCCCGCGCATGCAAGCGGAAATTATCGTCCTCGGCAGCGGAACTTCAATGGGCGTGCCCACTCTCGGCTGCCAGTGCGCTGTGTGCACCTCAAAGGATCCGCGCAACCGCCGCAGCCGGCCCTCGATCGCCGTCAACTGGGAAAATGGTTCCGCAAACCACCTGGTGGTCATCGACACCGGGCCGGATTTTCGCGAACAAGCGCTGCGTGAGGGAATCCGCCATGTGGATGCGGTCTTCTACACCCACGCTCACGCCGATCATGTCCTGGGCCTCGACGACCTCCGCCCGCTGAGTTTCGCGCACAAGCCTGGTTTTCTGCCGCTGTATGCGGACCATCAAACGGCCGACATCCTGCGCAAAATGTTTGAATACACATTCTCTGAGCACGCAACCTACCCCACACGAGCGCGAGTGGAGCTACATGAACTGGACAGCACCGATTCCGTGGAAGTGCACGGGGCAAGGTTCCAGCGCGTCCCGCTGACCCACGGAGACATGCAGGTGGCCGGATTCCGGTTCGGATCGGCCGCGTATCTGACCGACCTCAGCACCATCCCCGAGTCGAGCCTGCCGCTGCTCGAAGACCTCGACGTGATGATCATCGACGCGCTGCGGCCGCAGCCCCATCCCAGTCACGCCACCATTTCCGAATCGCTCAAGTGGGTAGAGCGGATCCAGCCGCGGCGAGCGTGGTTCACACACATGTCGCACGAAGTGGAGCATGCAGAGATGGAAAAGACCTTCCCCGCCAACGTGCGGCTCTTCTACGACGGACTCCGAATTCCTTTCGAGTTATAAGCGATGCGTGTCTACCGCGAAATTGCCGATCTACCCCCGCACATGCCGCGCACCGTCGCGGCCATCGGCAACTTCGACGGCGTACATCGCGGGCATCAGGAGATTATCGGGCGCGTGCGGGATCGAGCGCGCATCCTGGAAGCAGAGGCCATCGCCGTCACCTTCCATCCGCATCCGCTCGCGGTGCTGAGGCCGGCCCAGGCCCCGAAGTTAATTACGCCGCTTCCCGAGCGGCTGCGACTGCTCGCAGCAACCGGCATCGACGCCACCCTGGTGCTTCCCTTCACTCGCGAATTCTCGATGCAGACGCCACGAGAGTTCGCGGAGCGCATCCTTTGCAGTGCGCTGCACGTAGTGGAAGTGCACGAGGGCGACACCTTTCGGTTTGGACACGACGCGGCTGCGGGCATCGCGGAGCTAAGGCAACTGGGCACGGAGCTGAGATTTGGCGTAGTTTCGCACGGAGCGCTCAAGGTCCGCTGCATAACCGTCTCGAGCAGCGAAGTGCGGCGGCGCATCGCAGCCGGCCAACTCGGAATCGCACGCGCCCTCTTGGGACGGCCGTTTTCGATCCTGTCGACACCCGTGCGCGGCCGCGGCGTGGGAAGCAAACTCACCACGCCCACAATCAACCTCGCGCCCTACACGGACCTGGTGCCTTCAGATGGCGTGTACGTCACGCGGGTGCGCATCGGCGAAGGCGCCGATGCTCCAGGATTCAATGCCGTGACGAATGCTGGAGTGCGGCCTACCTTCGACGGCGCAGGATATGCCATCGAGTCGCACCTTCTGGATGGGCCACCTCCTATCGAGCTGACCGACGCAACGCCCGTCGAAGTTTGCTTCCTCATGCGCCTGCGCGACGAGCGGCGCTTCCCTTCGCCCGAGGCGCTCAAGGAGCAAATCCTGCGCGACGTGGCGCGCGCGCAGAAGTACTTCCGCCGGGCAAAACTGGCTTCCAGCGAACTGAATCCCAAACCCTAACGTGGCCCCGTCAAAGCCGCCGTCTGCCGCAGCGGTGGCTGCTTCGGACCAGGAGTGTCGCCGGGAAATACCTCGTTGGGCGTGGGCGCAATCGCAACCTTCATAAAGTCCGTCCACAACGGCAGCGCGACCGCCGCCCCAGTCTGCTTGTCCCCGAGCGACTCGCGGTCGTCGAAGCCCACCCACACGCCGCAAGTGATCGAGGGCGAGAATCCGATGAACCAGGCATCGGTAAAGTCGTTGGTGGTTCCCGTCTTTCCGCCGAGAGGATGATTGAGTGCCGCGGCTTTGGCCCCCGTGCCTTCCTGCGTAACGCCGCGAAAGAAGACCATCATGGTACGCGCCGTCTTCTCGCTGATCACCTCGCTCACGTCGGGTGCATCTTCTGGCAGCGGCACGCCGTCGGCGGTGACAACCTTCTTGACCAGGCGCGGCGCCACCCGAATGCCATCGTTGGGAAATACCGAGTACGCGTCAACCTGTTGCTCCAGGGTGATCTCCGCCGAGCCGAGCGCAATCGGCAGGTACGCCGGAATGTTGGTGGTGACTCCGAAACGGTGCGCCGTCGCAATAACTCTGCGGATGCCCACGCGGTCGGCCAGCTCCAGCGCCGGGATGTTGCGCGAATCGGCGAAAGCCTCCAGCAGCGAGATGCGGCCCTTAAACTTGCCGTCGTAGTTGTGGGGAACATAATTCCCGAAGCTGATGGGCCTGTCCACGATGGTGTCCTGCGGCGTGAGCCCGTCTTCAACTGCCGTGGTATAGACGTAAGGCTTGAACGACGAGCCCGTCTGCCGCTCCGCCTGCGTGGCGCGGTCAAACTGCGACAGATTAAAGTCGCGCCCGCCCACCAGCGCCAGAACATCCCCGGTACCGTTATCCATGGCCAGCAGCGAGCCCTCAACGCCCGTGTCCTGCTCAAGCGTCCCGTGCAGCATGCCGCCGTCTTCGCCGCTGATCTTCAGGTAGATGATGTCGCCAGGATTGAGAAACTGATCCGCCGTGCGGTAGCCGGTCCACGCCCAGTCCTCGGTCGTGAGCATGAACGGACGATCGCCAATGCGTCCCGTCACCTGATAAGGCAAAATGCCGGTCACGAGCGCGTGAATATACGTCCCCGGCTCCGGCGGAATCGTCCAGTCCGGATGTTTAAACGTATCCACATTCAGGCCGCCGGCCAGCACGTTGAGTAAATGTCCATGCCAGCCCCGCCGCCTCTCATACGCAGCCAGGCCGTCGAGCACCGCCTCATTAGCGGTCTTCTGCAGATCGAGATCGAGCGTCGTATACACCTTCAGTCCGGCGGCGTGGACCTGCTCGGTGCCGAAGCGGCGCTCCAGCTCGCGGCGCACCTCCTCCACGAACCACGGCGCAACGCTGTTGGGCGGCGGCTCCAGATGCAGATCGAGCGGCGAAGAGCGTGCGGCTTCAGCCTGCGCGGCAGTGATCTTGCCGTCCTCGAGCATGGAATCGATGACGACATTCCGGCGGCGGAAGGCGCGGTCAGGATTCAGGATCGGCGAAAACTCGGTCGGTCCCTTGGGAAGCCCGGCCAGCAGCGCGGCCTCCGGCAGAGTGAGCTCGCGGGCGTGTTTCGAAAAGTAGTATTCCGCGCCGGCTTCGAAGCCATAAACGCCACTGCCCAGGTAAATCTGATTGCCGTAGAGGGTGAAAATCTGCTCTTTGGTGAAGGTGTGCTCGATCTGCAGTGACAAAAAAACTTCCTGCAGCTTGCGCGAGGCGGTGCGTTCGTTGGAGAGAAACAGATTGCGCGCCAGCTGCATGGTCAGCGTCGAAGCACCCTGAGCGCGCCCCTTCGAGAAGAGATCGTGCCACGCAGCCCCGGCCACGCGCATGAGGTTCACGCCCCAGTGGCTTTCGAAGTCGCGGTCTTCGGTAGAGATAACCGCCTGGCGCAGCACCGGGGCAAAGTCGTCATAGTCCACCACCACCCGGCGCTCCAGCGCAAACGACCCGAAGCTGCGTCCATGCACATCGTAGAGTTCCGTGGTGGTGCTGGGCCGGTAATGCTCCAGCTCGTAGACCTGGGGTAAATCGACGGTGTAGACGAGGGTGAGGCCGGTCAGACATCCCGCCGCGGCAGCCAGCACCACCAGAACAGCCAGCGCAACACTGCCGGCGATTTTGCGTGGACCGGAAGGCCGGAAATCCGAATCGCGCCCGCGCCTTCCCCGCCGCGGAGGATCCGGATCGTTATTCCAGTCCGATGGCGTGATGAGATTCAACGTGCCATCCGTTTTCACAAATTATGCGCAAACGCGCCGCGCGCCTGCGTCAGGAGTTCCGGTTATGGTCTACCACCATTTGTGAAAATGGTCACGTGCCTGTTACGCATTCTTCTGTTTCAGGATCTGGAGGGCCTTGTTGAGCTGATCGTCGGTACGCGGTTCCTGCGGATTCTCATTTTCCGGCGCAATTTCCTCGACGTTCTGGCTCACCGCAACATTCGGCGTAACCGCGTCGTCTTCGATCTTCTTCCCCGAAGGCGACTGATACTTGGCCACGGTCAACAGCAGCGCCGAGCCATCGGGCAGCGTGAAGGTTTTCTGTTCGCCGCCTTCTCCGAAGGTGCGATCGCCCACCACATCGCCGCGCTTATCGTCGAGAATCGCTCCCGCCACCAGCTCCGCCGCGCCCGCCGTGCCATGGTTCACCAGCACCACCAGCGGCGCCGAGGTAACAAACCTGGCGCCATCGGCGCTGAAGGTCTGCACCGGAACGGTCTGGCCCTGCAAAGTCGCGATGGTCCCCGACTGCAGGAAGGCATTCGCCAGCCGGATTCCCTGCTGTGGATCGCCTTCGGCCACATCGCGTAGATCGAGCAGCACTTTATGATTGCCATTCTTCGGCATCTCGCGCAGCCGCGATATGATCTCGTCCACACGGTCCCGCGTCAGCACCACCGGCTTCAGATACAGAATGCTGGAATTCTCATACTGCTGCTGGTAGAGCGCGGGCGGTGTCACAGCCGCGCGCGTCAGCGTCATGTCTTCCGGCTCCGGCTTCATCCGCCGCACCAGCTGAAAGGTCACGCTGGTCCCCGGTTTGCCCTCGAGCAGCAAACGGATCATGGCCACCGACATCTCACCCGTGGGCTGGCCGGCAACCGACTCGATCAGGTCGCCATCCTCAATGTGTGCCTTATCGGCCGGGCTGCCTGGAATCACCGCGACCACCGTGCCCCAGCCAAAGCGCTTCGAAACATCCATGCCTACCTGGGCCACGCCTTCGTGCTGATGGGCCAGATAGCTCGCGTACTCTGGCTGGCTCAGATAGCTCGAATCGACGTCCAGTGACTGCAGCAGCCCGTGAAGCGCGCCATTGGTCACCTTCCCCAGGTTGGGGTCGGTCACGTAGTCGGTTTGAATCTTGTGCAGCACTTCCTCATAGACGCCCATCTGCCGGTAAGCGCCGTCACTCTGGCTGGCGCTGACGCCCGCGGGGCCGAAGCCCCCGAAGAGCACAATGAGGATGATCGCAATGGAAACGCCGAGAATGGTGTGATGGAAGCTTCTGGACATAGGTGCCGGGGATACACTCCTGCTTGCTGTTAATGATACCGCAGAAGACAGCTGGGAGCCGAAGAGCAGCCGGTAGCTGGTGGCTGGTAGCAAAAGCCGGGAGCCCGGGTGGTTCAGCGCTTCTGATGCATAGCCGCCAGCAGCCCATGAATCATCGAGGCGATCTCAGCGGCCTCTGCGAGTACCTGGTTAGCCCCGTCGGTTGTGGCGAAACCCAGATCGCGCGCCAACTCGATTTGCGTTTGCAGCTCATAGAGTGATCCCCTTGCCTGGGCAAGAAAGAGGGCAAAGCTCTTGTCTGTCGACCGGCCGCGGCCCTCCGCGATATTGCTGGGCACCGACACGGCCGCCCGCCGAATCTGACTCGTAAGCCCAAATGCCTCGCTCTTGGGAAATGCTCCTGTGAGCGCATAAACCTGGCGCGCCAAAACCATGGATCGCTGCCAAACCGTCAAATCCCGAAAATGACGTGTCTCCATCTTCGTTCGATGGGACACCATGCTCGCGATTAGAAGCAAGATTACGACGGTTTGCGTCGGCTGCGTTTTAGCTACCAGCTACTAGCTACCAGCTTCCAGCTTCCAGCTTTTTCACTCGTACCTCAGAGCCTCGATAGGATCCAGCGTCGCCGCCTTCCATGCCGGATAAATGCCAAAAACCAGGCCGATGACCCCCGAAACCACAAAGCCGGTGATCACCCAGAAAGTCGACAAGCTGGCTGGGAACGAGACGCCATAACGGATGGCCAGTGTCAGCAGCGTGCCCAGGATGATGCCGATCACGCCGCCCAGAGCGCAGAGGGTGATCGCTTCAAAGGTGAACTGGACCAGAACATTTCTCTTCGTAGCTCCGATCGCCTTGCGCACGCCGATTTCGCGAGTCCTCTCCGTAACCGAGACCAGCATGATGTTCATCACGCCTACCCCGCCCACCAGCAGGCCCACGCTCGACACCGCAAACATGAAGATGACCAGGCCTGCGGTGATCTGCGACCAGAAATCCAGAATCGAATCCGGGCTGAAAATCGCGAAGTCGTCGTCCTTCTCCACCCGCACGCGACGGCGCTCGCGCAGCATCGTCGTTACTTCTTCGGTGACGATGGACTTGTTCGCCGCATCGTCGTACTTCACCGACATGAAGGTGTCCAGAATTTCGGGATGGATCTTATGAAATGTTGTCAGCGGGAAGGTCGCCCGGTTGTCGTTGGGGTTGGGGCCGCTGCCAAACGCCTGTTTGAATTTATCCAGTACACCAATCACCGTGAAGACGTCGCCATTGATCTCGATGTCCTTGCCGATGGGGTCCTCGCCGGGGAACAGCTTCTCGGCAGTGTCGTTGCCGAGGTCGACCACGTTGGCGCTGCGGAATTCGTCCTCATCGTTGAAACCGCGGCCTTGGGCGACCCCGACATTGTCTACCTCGAAAACCGTCGGCATATCGCCTTCCAGAATCGTGTTCTGAATCTTCTTGTCCTTGTAGCGGACCGCTACGTACCCGACACCCAGCTGCCAGCTGGCGTACTGGCGGCCGACGTTTACGCCGATTACGTGAGGCAAAGTTCCCAGAGCCTTCGCATCGTCCTCGGTCAGGTACTTGCGCGCCAGCATCTCGGCCGTGGGCCGCACTCCGATCGGGTTCCACCGGTAAATCCACAGCACATTGGTGCCGAAGGAGCGGGCCATATCTATCACGCGGTTGTTGACGCCGTTAATCAGCGAGGAGATGGTGATCACCGTCGCCACCCCGATCACGATGCCGAGGATAGTCAGGCCGGAGCGCAGTTTGTTCGAGCGCAGTGTATCCATTGCCATCCGGACGGATTCACGAGAGTCGCTGAGTGCCATAATCTATAGCTCCGCGCGCAATGCAACGATAGGATCGAGCTGCGCAGCCTTGTGGGCCGGATAAACGCCGAAGAAAATCCCCACGGTGGTGGCGACAAGAAGTCCCAGCAGCACCGACCACAATGCAATGGCCGACGGGAAACCCACAAGATGCGTGACCGTTTCGGCAACCGTCACGCCCCCGATAACGCCAAAAAGTCCGCCCAGCAGCGCCATTGCCGCCGATTCGATGAGGAACTGCAGCATCACATCCTGGCGCTTCGCCCCCAGCGCCTTACGGATGCCGATCTCGCGGGTGCGCTCGGTGACAGAGACCAGCATGATGTTCATAATCACCACCCCACCCACGACCAGCGAAATCGCGGCAATCCCGACAATCACGGTCGCGAAAGTTTCGCTGATCTGCTTCCAGATCGAGATAAACGTCTCGTTCGTGGAGATGCTGAAGTCGTCCTCGTCCCCGGGCCGGTTGTGACGCCGGGCCCGCATCAGCGCCCGCACCTGATCGATCGCCGAGTCGAGAGCCCCCGGAGCCATGCCTGCCTTGGCTGAAATGTCCACGCTCTGGTGTTCCCCGTGCGTGTGCAGGTAAGTACTCAGCGGCATATCCACGTAATTATCCTGGCTCTGGCCGAAGGTCGATCCCTGCCGCTCCCCTACGCCAACCACCGTGTACACTTCGCCGTCGACGCGAATCTCCTGTCCGATAGGATCGGCTGGAGGCAGCACATTGTCGACGACGTCATAGCCGATGACCACATCGTGCGTGCCCAGCATGTCGTCCATCGGCGTCAGGGGCCGGCCTTCCACAACGTTGAGGTCGCTGATCTCCAGCATGTTCGAAGTCCAGCCGTTGACGGTGGTGTTGTTGCTGGACTGTTTGCCGCTGACCACCGTTCCGGTCGACGAAAGCTCGGCGCCCAGAACCAGACAGCGCGTGCAGGTTCTTTGCAGGTAGAGATAGTCGTCGTAGACGATGTTTTTGCGCTTATTGACCTTGAGATACTCTTCGCCGGTGAAGATAACCGCAGGCAGCCGCGTGAGCGTCAGCGTGTCCGACCCCTTGCGCGCAATCTTTTTCACCACGAACATATTGGCGCCGTTCACCAGGGTGATGACGGCGATGACCGAAGCAACGCCAATTACCACTCCGACGATGGTCAGAATGGTGCGCATCTTGTTCGCCCAAAGCGACTGCAGCGCCACCTTGATGGCTTCGCTAAATCCCATGCCGGCGGTTTCCCCGTACCGAGCCCCGGAACCCTTGTTTTGTGCGGAGACTCTGCGCTAGTTTACGCAGTTTTAAAGCTGCCCGTTCCCTTTTTGTGACAGGTCAGGGTACCCGGCTCCCGGCTCCCAGCTCCCAGCTATTCGCTGTACCGCTCCCGATACCAGACCACCGTCCGCCGTAACCCCTCTTCGAAGCCGACTTTCACGGCATACCCAAAAGCCTCGCGGGCGGCCGAGATATCGGCCAGCGAGTTTTGGATATCCCCGGCACGTGGCGGCCCATAAACCGGCAGCTCCTTAAAATCCAGCAGCTCGGCCAGGACGCGAAACGTCTCGTTCAGGGTGTGCCGCTCGCCGCAGGCCACGTTAAACACCCTCCCGGCCACCTTCTCCGCCGGCGCCTCGAGCGCCAGCAAGTTGGCGGAGACGGCATTCTCAACATAGGTAAAGTCGCGCCCCTGCTCCCCATCGCCGTTCATCGTCGGCCGCTCGCCGCGCATCATCTGCAACGTGAACCTGGCCATCACCCCGCTGTAGGGTGAGTCAGGCACCTGGCGCGGACCGAAGATATTGAAGTAGCGCAGGCACACGGTCTCGATGCCGTACACCTGCCAGTAGCTCTTCATGTAGAACTCACCGGCCAGCTTTTGCACGGGATAAGGCGCAATCGGCATGGGCATCATGGTTTCCACCCGCGGAAATCCCGGCTGATTGCCGTACGCCGAAGACGACGCCGCATACACGATGCGCTTCACCCCCGCTGCCCGCGCCCCTTCCAGCAGGTTGAACGTGCCATCCAGATTGGCCGTGTGGCTGGTGCGCGGGTCTTTGACCGAGCGCGGGACCGACGGCCGAGCCGCCTCGTGGAATATATAGTCGACGCCTTCGCAAGCGCGCGCAGTAGCTTCTGCATCGCGCAGATCGCACTCCACAAACTCAAACCGGTCCCGCAGATGAGCAAGGTTCTCGCGGTTCCCCGTTTCGAAATTATCCAGACCGCGAACCTTCTCGCCGCGTTCCACCAGTGCTTCTGTCAGCCATGATCCAATAAACCCCGCGCAGCCCGTAACCAGATACCTTGCCATCGTCTTTCATCCTAGCGGATCAGGTATTGGGTCAGGATGGCGCTCGTGCATACTGAAGTCATGCAGACGCTGCCGCCTTTTCGTCTGGCGCCGTACTTTCGGACGCGTCCGTGGGGTTTCCACGACCTCAATCCCTGGTTCAACTACAAGACCGAAGGCGAGCCCATCGGCGAGGTGTGGCTGACCGGCGAGATGTGCCTCGCAGACACCGGCCCTCTCCAGGGTGTGAGCCTCGCCGACATCACGAAGCAACACCCGGCAGCCCTGGTGGCCCCGGCTTTCACCGGCCCCGACTTCCCCCTGCTCATCAAGCTTCTCTTCCCCAAAGATAAGCTCAGCGTCCAGGTGCACCCCGACGATGCCCTGGCGCAGCACTACGGCGAGCCGCGCGGCAAAACCGAATGCTGGTACGCGATCGATGCCCGCCCCGGAGCCGTGCTCGCGCTCGGGATCCGGCCGGGAGTGACTGTCGACCGGGTCAAGGCCGCAGTCCACGATGCGTCGCTCGAATCGCTCCTCGAAATGGTTCCCGTCAGCAAGGGCGACATGATTTTCGTTGACGCAGGCACCGTCCACGCCCTGGGGCCCGGCGTCGTCATCCTCGAAACCCAGCAAACCAGCGACCTCACCTATCGCATGTATGACTACGGCAGCGCGCGCGAGCTGCATCTGGAAAAATCCTTCGCGGCCATGAAGCTCACTACCCGAGCTGGCAAAGTTCCTCCGCGCGCGATCGATGGCCACACACTCCTCATCGACGAGCGCTACTTCCGCATCGAGCGCTGGCCGATGAACTCCGCCACAGCGGCAGCCTTCACAGCTCCTGGCCAGATCGTACAAATGCTCTTTGTTCTCCAGGGAAGCCTGCATATCGCCGGCAACGATTTCACCCCCTTTCACGTGGAGAACAATCAACTGGCGGTCATTCCCGCGGCAAGCGGCCGCTGGACCCTCGAGGGCCAGGACTCTGCCCAGATCATTCGCATCCTGCCGGCTGCTCTATGAAGTAAGATGATGGTTTCGCACCCACGCGAACCTGCTGTGTCCATCGACTTTCGACCCATCATCCTCGCAGGTGGCAGCGGCACACGATTCTGGCCGCGCAGCCGGCGCGCCCGCGCCAAGCAGGTGCTAGCGCTCGACGGCGAGCGCACCATGATCCAGCGCACGCTCGACCGGCTCACCAACCGGCAGCGGCCGCTGGCTCAACCCCACGACGTCTGGGTCATCACCAATTCCCTGCTCTCCGGCGCCATCTGCACGCAGCTCGATTGCGTCCCCGCGCGCCAGATCATCTGCGAGCCGGCCGCGCGCAACACCGCGCCGGCCGCCGGTTTGGCAGCCTTGCTCATGGAGCGGCTCTATCCGGAGTCGGTGCTCGGCATCTTCCCAGCCGACCACGTCATCGGCGATGAACAAGCGCTGGTCGCGACCATTCGGAAGGCGATCGACTTGGCCGCTGCCGGCGACAACATGGTCGTACTCGGCGTCGCGCCCACGCGCCCTGAAACCGGCTACGGCTACATCGAAACCGGCGAAGCGGCAGGCGATGGCGTTCTCCGCGTCCGTCGCTTTACTGAGAAGCCCAACCTCGAGCGCGCCGAGGAATTTGTGGCAGCCGGCAATTATTTCTGGAACAGCGGCATGTTCGTCTGGAGCGCGAAAACCCTCGCCAACGCCACCCGCGAACTCCTCCCCGACACGGCTCCGCTGCTGGAACAAATCGTCGCGGCCTGGGACACGCCGGACTTCGACCGCGTCTTCGCCGACCTCTATCCCAAATGCGAAAACATCAGCGTCGATTACGCGATTCTCGAGCCACGGTCCGCCCGCGGCGAGCATCATTCCAACCTGTACTGCATTCCCGCCAGCTTCGGCTGGAGCGACCTGGGATCGTGGACCGCGCTGCATGAGTTTCAGGTGGAGCAAAAGGCAGGCGACGAGCACCAGAATGTGCTCGACGTGAACGGAAGCGTTGTGATCGGCTCGACAGGGAAATTACGTTTTCAGCCCCAACAAGATGGTCGCCCTCGTTGGCGTTCAGGATCTGGTCGTCGTCGAGACCGACGACGCGCTGCTCATCACCACCCGCCATCACTCCCAGGACGTAGGCAAAGTGGTGAAAGAGCTGGGCGCGCGCGGGCAAGAGAAATTCATCTAGTGCGCCGTCCTTGAAGTTGGCTGGAGAATGGTTCTTTGGTTTTATATCAGGCTACGACTTCGCGGCCTGCGGAAAATGCCGCCCAGGTCGCTTTTGTATCAGGGCACGACCTTGGTCGTGCCGTTGTTGTCGCAAAATAGATTGGGCTTTAGCCCCTGAGGCTTTCTTTCACCACCTGAACTGACTTTTTCGTAAGCCGTTCAATCGCAACGCAGACAGAAAATGTCGACAAAATCCCCAGTTAAATTCGGCACCGACGGCTGGCGTGGCGTCATCGCCGACGACTTCACCTTTGAAAACGTGCGCGCCGCCGCCGCCGCGATTGCCAGCTACGTTCTCGCCAAAGAAGACCCGCAGAAAGGCGTGTTCATTGCCTACGACACGCGCTTCGGCTCGCCGGCCTTTGCGGCCACCGTCGCTGAGGTCCTCGCCAGCGCAGGCATTCCGGTTAAGCTGGCCGACCGCATCACACCCACGCCCGCTCTTTCCTACGCCGTAAAAATGCAGGGCGCTGCCGGCGGCGTCATGATCACCTCCAGCCACAACCCCGCCCAGTGGAATGGCGTGAAGTACAAGGCGTCCTATGGTGGTTCGGGCAGCCCCTCGATCATGGCGGAGATTGAAAGCATGCTCGGCAAGGCCTTGCCGGCGGCGTCCGCTGCAAAAGTAGAGCCAGTCAATTTCGTCCCTCCTTACGTTGAAGCCATCCAGCGCTTCGTCGACCTCGACCTCATCGCGAAGTCCGGCTTTCGCTTCGCCATCGACTGCATGTACGGCTGCGGAGCAGGAATCCTCGCCGGCATCTTCTCGAAAATTGGCGTCGACTACATCGAGATTCGCGCCAACCACGACCCGCTGTTTCCGGGCATCAATCCCGAACCCATCGAGCCGCACGTCCGCGCCTGCCAGGAAATCGTCGTCGAGAAAAAGTGCGATGCCGGCCTCATCACCGATGGGGACGCCGACCGCATCGGCGCTGCCGACGAAAACGGCAACTTCGTCGACCCGCACAAAATCTACTCCGTCCTGCTGCAGTGGATTCTGGAGCGCAAACAGTGGCCTGGCGACATCACCCGAGCCTTCAACACCACCTCCATGCTCGACCGCATCGCAGCCCGCTATGGACGCCGCCTTCATGAGCACGGCATTGGCTTCAAGTTTGTCTGCGATCTCATGCTCACCGAGGACATCCTCATCGGTGGCGAGGAATCCGGCGGCATCGGCATCCGCCGCCACCTGCCGGAACGCGACGGCCTGCTCAACGCCCTGCTCATCGCCAACGTCATGGCCGAAGAAAAGAAGACCCTCGGCCAGCTGGTCGCCCGCCTCCAGCAGGAATACGGTGAGCATCAGTACGGCCGCATCGACCTCCACATCCCCGACGCGCTCAAGAACGCCACCATCGCGAAGGCGAAGTCGGGCCTCAAAGAATTTGCCGGCATGCCCATCGAAAAAATCGAGACCCTCGACGGCGTGAAACTCTGGCTCGACAATCCCGAAGCAAAAACAAAACCCAACGCCGCAAAAACCTGGCTCCTGCTGCGCGCCTCCGGAACCGAGCCCCTGCTGCGGATCTACTCCGAATCCTGCTCGAAGGAATCCGTGAAGAAGCTCCTCGAAGCCGCGCGCGAATTCGCCATGACCAGCGCGGACTAGCCGTCCAGGCGGACGCGCCCTTCGGGCGCAGGAGAGCTGCGCAGTGGGCAGAGCTACCTTGTCTTGCTGGAAAGCGCGACCAGGCGTGGATCGTAATCGGCGCGAATCGTCCTGACCATCCGGACCTGTTTCGCATCCGCGTGTTCAGGATTCAGCAGAACATTCCAGGTCTGCGGCAGAATCGCTGAAGGCACGCGCGCCAGCGCAGAGCGGCCCGATCGCAACCACTCATCCCCAGCCCGGCGGCTCGCGGACAACGAACCGCGCCACGATTTACCCGGTTTCAGCGCCTCAATCCGCAGACCCTCCGGATAGCCGACCTGCAGCAAATGATACGAACGAGGCCAGTCGGCTTCGTCCAGCTCGAGGTGAACCAGCACCTCGATCATGGCCCCGGCCGGCGACTCGGCCAGATAGACGATCGGCCTTCCCGCCGTATGCCATCGCGCAGAGAAATACAGCCCTCCTTCGCCAGAGAGAGACTGATAATTGCTGATCCGCCACAGCGAAGGCATCAGGCAAACATGCCGTAGTCAGTCTGGCCGAGCATCTCTTCCACCATCCGCGCGCCGAACTCGGTTCGCAGCATCGCGAGCGGGGCACGGCCAGCAAAACGCCGCAACGGCTTCCTGAGCCAGTGCAGAGCCTTTTCTTTGTCGCCCAGAACGCGAACCGCATGATCGTAGATACGGATCAGCCGCGCCAGCTTGTCACTCTCGTCACGGCTCAGCGCCTCTTTGCGCGCCTTGCGATGCTTCAGGGTCCGCGCCGGTATCACGACATCGTAGATATCGCTGAACTGCAGCCCCGACGCGGCCACAAAGCTGGCCATGATCGCGACCGGAACCCCGGCCTCCACCGTGTTGAGATCCAAACGAAGGCTCGCCATCAGCGGAGCCCTCAAAACCGCGGCATTCTCCATAAGGACATTATGCCACATATCGGTCGGCATTTTGTCCACACCGGGCCTGTTTCCATATTTATGGCATATGTGGGATACTGGCCCTGTGAAACAGAGTTCCGTCCGCACTACCGTCGACATCCCGGCTGACCTTTACCGCCAGCTGAAGGAACAGGCAGCCGCGCGCGGCTGTTCCATACGTGAGCTGGTACTTGCCGGAGCCAGAACCGTCCTGCTGAAAGAGCAGAAACCGCGTCCGCGGCGGGTCCAGTTCCCACTCTTTGGTTCAGACGGCCCGAAGGTGAACCTGACCAACGAGCTGATTTATGAATACATTGAATTTCCCTGATGTGAATGTGTGGATAGCGCTCGCCTGGCGCCGCCACATTCACTCGGAAAAGGCGCGTCGATGGTTCGAGGATGCAGCCGCCGAACGATTTTTCTTTTGCCGAATTATCCAGATCTCGGTTCTGCGCCTGTTAACCACCGAACGAGCCCTGGGAGCCGACGTTCATACAATGTCGAGCGCATGGAAGCTCTGGGACAAGGTTACAGCCGATGAGCGGATCGCCTTTGCTCCTGAACCGGACGGACTGGACCTGCTTTTCCGCAAGGCATCACAACTCGCCAGCAGCTCTCCCAAGGTCTGGGCGGATGCCTACCTCCTGGGGTTTGCAGCCGCTGCCAACCTGAAGCTCGTCACCTTCGACCAAGCCCTCAAATCGCGCGGCCCGGAAGTCCTTGTCCTCTGAACGGTGATCCTTTAACGCTCTCCGTCGTACCATGGTTCCGACTCGAAACGGAGGTCCCCATGGCCGATTCTGTCGCCGATTATCCCTACGAAACTCGCCTCAACATCCTGCACCCACCGCTCGAGCTGATCGACGAAAAGGCCATCGCCGACGCCTGCGAGTACAAGTGGTTCAATCAGACCCTCTGCCAGGTCAACGGCAGCGTCGTCCGCATGGCCGTGATCGAAGGCGAATACCACTGGCACAAACACGACGACGATGATGAGTTTTTCTATGTCGTCGACGGCCAGCTGCTCATCGACCTCGAAGGACGCACCGTGGAACTCGCTCCGCGCCAGGGCTTCGTCGTCCCCAAAGGCGTCCTGCACCGGACCCGCGCCCTCAGTCGCACCGTGATTCTGATGGTCGAGAACGCCGGCATCATTCCCACCGGAAATTAACGGAATCATCCGCAACCAGGCGACCTCGCCGCTCGGCCCGAATCTAACCGCTTAAGACCGGAGAACATCATGAGCGCTACCGCAACCGCCGTTCAGACTCCCCTCACCCAGCTTCCCGCCTGGAAGGCCCTCCAGGCTCACTACGAAAAAATCCGCACCCACACCCTGCGCGAACTCTTCAAGAGCGATCCCCAGCGCGGCAAGCGGCTCGCGCTCGAGGCAGAAGGCTTCTATTTCGACTACTCCAAGCACCGCATCACCGACGAGACCCTGCGCCTGCTCCTCGATCTGGCTGAGCAAAGCGGCCTCCGCGAGCGCATCGAAGCCATGTTCACCGGCGAAAAAATCAACATCACCGAGAAGCGCGCCGTCCTCCACACCGCCCTGCGCGCCCCCAAAAGCGCAGTCATCAAAGTTGACGGCCAAAACGTCGTCCCTGAAGTCCACGAAGTCCTCGACCGCATGGCCGACTTCTCCAATCGCGTCCGCTCGGGCGCGTGGAAGGGATTCACCGGCAAGCGCATCCGCAACGTCATCAACATCGGCATCGGCGGCTCCGACCTCGGCCCGGTCATGGCCTATGAAGCGCTGCGCCACTACAGCCAGCGCGACATGACCTTCCGCTTCGTCTCCAACGTCGACGGCACCGACTTTGCCGAAGCCACCATCGACCTCGACCCGGAAGAAACCCTCTTCATCATCTCCTCGAAAACCTTCACCACCCTCGAAACCATGACCAACGCACAGACCGCCCGCGAGTGGTCGCTCAAGAAGCTGAAAGACGAGAAAGCCGTTGCGAAGCACTTCGTCGCCGTTTCCACCAACGAGAAGGAAGTCACCAAATTCGGCATCGACACCGCCAACATGTTCGGCTTCTGGGATTGGGTCGGCGGCCGCTATTCCATGGATTCGGCCATCGGCCTCTCGACCATGCTGGCCGTCGGCCCAGACAATTTCCGCCCCATGCTCGCGGGCTTCCGCGCCATCGACGAGCACTTCCGCACCACTCCGTTCGAGAAAAATCTGCCCACCCTCATGGGCCTGCTCACCGTCTGGTACACCGACTTCTTCGGAGCCGAAACCGTCGCGGTCCTGCCCTACGAGCAGTACCTCAAGCGCTTCCCCGCCTACCTGCAGCAGCTGACCATGGAAAGCAACGGCAAGCACGTCACCCTCTCCGGCGAGCGCGTCAACTATCAGACCGGCCCCATCTTCTGGGGCGAGCCAGGCACCAACGGACAGCATTCCTTCTACCAGCTCATCCACCAGGGAACGCGCCTCATCCCCTGCGATTTCATTGGCTTCTACAAGACTCTCAATCCGTTAGGTAATCATCACGACTTGCTCCTGGCCAACGTCTTCGCCCAGGGCGAAGCCCTCGCCTTCGGCAAGACCCCCGACGACGTCAAGGCCGAGGGCACGCCCGACTGGCTCGTTCCTCACCGCGTCTTCGAAGGCAACCGGCCGTCGAGCACCTTCCTCCTCAACGAGCTCACCCCCGAGTCCCTGGGCAAACTCGTCGCCATGTATGAACACAGCGTCTTTACCCAGGGCGTCATCTGGCAAATCGATTCCTTCGATCAATGGGGCGTGGAGCTGGGCAAAGTATTGGCGAAGAAGATCATCGGCGAACTGGAGGGTTCCGGCCCAGCCCCCGGCAGCCACGACAGCTCCACCACCACCCTCATCGAGCACTACCGAAAGCTAAGGTAACCTGCGGCTTTTCAACAAAACTTTTCATCTAATGTTGTGTTGGAAGAGGCAGAACCAAGCACGCTTCCGGCGGCGCTGCGTCTATCCGATAGAAAATCGGAACACCCACGAAACGCAGGCCAGCCCGAAGCAAGGGAGTTGCGAACTATGCGTACCAATTTTTTTCGTAAGCCTTTCTTAACGGCCGGCGCAGCCACCATGCTCGCCGCCTGCCTTTGGATGTTCGCAGGGACTGCGGCTCTCGCGCAGAGCAACGACGGCAACCTCCAGGCCGCCGTCTCCAGCGCGCTCTCGCACGATGCCCTGCTGAAGAATCAGCCCGTGACGGCCACGACCGCCAACGGCGTCGTCACGCTCAGCGGCACAGTCGAGACCGAGCAGCAGCGCCAGGAAGCCGAAACTACCGCGGCCAATGTCCCCGGTGTGGGCGGCATCCAGAACAACATTACGGTGACCGGCAGCCAGTCATCGCAGGCGCAGACCGCGCCGCCGCCTCCTCCGGCCGACGCGCAGCAAACGCCGCCTCCTCCGCCGCCAGACAGCCAGCAGGCAAGCCCCGCGCCCGGTTCAGAACAAGTTCCTCCCCCTCCTCCCCCAGACCAACCCGCACAGCCCACGCAGCGCGTATCCCCAGGGTGGATATCCGCAGAGTGGCTACCCGCAGCAGCCCTATGGTGGCGGCTACGGCAGCTATCCTCCGCCCCAGCAGAACAGCGGTCCGGTGACGATTCCATCCGGAACCCTGCTCCAGGTTCGCGTGAGCGAGACCCTCGACGTCACCAAGCTGCAGGATGGCGCGCCCTTCCAGGCGACCGCGGCCAGCGATGTGTTTGAAGGCAACGTGCTCGCGATTCCCCGCGGCGCCGTCCTCCAGGGCACCGTGGTTCAGGCTAAGAAGCCAGGCGCTCTGGGCGGCAGCGGCGAGCTGCAGCTTCAGATCACCTCCATCAATCTCGGCGGCAAAGTCTATCCGGTCACGAGCGACATCTGGTCCAGCAAAGGTCCGAACAAAGCCGGCTACACCGCCAGCAATACGGTTGGCGGAGCGGTGGTCGGTGCGCTCATCGGCGGCCTCATCGGCCGTGGTCCCGGCGCTGCTATCGGCGCCGTCGCCGGCGGAGGCGCAGGCCTCGCCGCTTCCAGCGCCACCAACGGACCGCGTATTTTCCTGCCCGCGGAAACGCTGCTCAACTTCCACTTGTCGGCTCCGGTTACAGTGCAGCCAGTCTCGTGGCAGGAAGCGCAGCGCCTGGCGCAGAGCGCTCCGCAGCTGCAGCGTCGCCCGGTTTACATGGCGCCGCCGTATCCTTACGGTTATCCGTATCCGTATCCTTACCGCGTTTACCCCTATTGATTGATTCCGAACGATACACAGGCCGTCCTTCGGGGCGGCCTTTTTCGTTGGCGTCTCAGCGATAATCGAATCAGGGGTCGGCTGAGCTCTGCTGCCTTCCCATCCAATGGACGACGTTTCGCGTCCAATAAGAAAGTGAACCCGACGATTTCCCTCGAAACCACTCCCTCGCCAGCGGCCCGGCTCAATCCTCTCCACCATCGGCTCACGCGCCGCGCGTTTCTGGGCCTCTCAGCTGCCTCGGCGGTCGGACTCGGCCTCTACGCCACCGAGATCTCGCGCCACGAGATCAGCATTGAAGAGCACACCGTCCACCTGTCTCGCCTGCCCGACGCCTTTCGCGGCATGCGCATCGTCCAGGCTTCTGACTTCCACTACGCCGAATACACCGAGCCGTGGTTCCTGCGCGAGGTGGTGCGTCGCATCAACCACCTGCGGCCGGATTTGGTGCTGCTGACCGGCGACTTCGTCAGCTTCGGCCCCATGCCCCATTCGTACGCGCGCCACTGCGCCCCGGCCTGCGCGGAGATCCTCAGCGCCCTCGAATGCCCCCTGCGCTACGCGAGCCTCGGCAATCACGACTACGTCATCGGCTCGCAACCGGTTGCCGGCGCCCTGCGCGAACACGGCATCCCGGTGCTCGTCAACTCGGCCATCCCTCTCGAACGCGACGGCAAGCGGTTTTGGCTGGCCGGCCTCGGCAGCGCCTGCGAAGGTGCCGCCGATCCCGACCGCGCCATTCCCCGCGCTGTCGCCACCGAACCGGTCATCGCCCTGATGCATGAGCCCGACGTCCTGCCCCTCATCGCCCGCTACAACGTCGACCTGATGCTCTCCGGGCACACCCACGGCGGACAGGTGCGGATCCCATTTCTGCCGCCCATCCACTTACCCACCTATGGCCGCCACTATCTCGAAGGCTGGTTCCGCCTGGGGCCAACGCAGATGTATGTCAACCGCGGCATCGGCGCCGTCGGCATTCCGGTCCGCTTCCGCTGCCCTCCGGAAATCACCGTCTTCACCCTGGCCTGAGAGCCCACCGTCCTAAAAATCTAACCACCGCAATACCCTACAGAACCTTCTGCATCAAAAACGTCCGAAAGATAGGTGGAGACTCTCCACCACAAGGGATAAAGTTCAGGAGTCGGGGCAAACCTGGACAGGAGCCCGCCCGCCCCGGTTTTTCCCGAGCGGCCCTGTCCGTCAAATTGCACCAAACCTGGTGCTCTCGCCCGACCGCCGATTCTCGGCTAAGGCACAAGTCAAAGAAACGCCCCTGATGGGCCGGCTCCTGCTGCCATCGCAGTTGTCGATCTTCTTCAGATGGATTTGCGAAGACCGAGTGCGGCGCATTTCGCGGCACCAACCTGGCCGAGTCAGGATGAGCCAGGCACCGGATGCCTTGGTGTTTCGTGCGAGAAAAATCGGCCAAGTGTATAAAACTGACCAGAATCGACACTGACAAAGCTGGATACTGAGGTATCTTCCCCGGGGTTCCCGTCACGTTGAAGCGCGAATCCATCCGGCGTCCAGCGATATCGGGTCAGGGGTCCTGCAGATTGAATTCGAGCCCCTGGAGCGCGCCTGGCCAGCCCACTAAGAACCGGTCGGGGGCGTGCTGTGGCACAAGTGAGAGGGGTTCACCGTGAATTCGACATTCAAACCGAGCACCTCCACCACACCATCGGGAAATGGAACCAGCCTCCCAGGCCAGGGCAGATACACCCCCATAGAGCGATTCGCTACCGGGATTGCCGGTCTGGACGACGTTCTGGGAGGGGGGTTAGCCCGCAATCACCTGTACCTGGTGGAGGGCGACCCGGGAACGGGAAAGACCACGATTGCCATGCAATTCCTGATGGAGGGCGTGCGCCGCGGCCAGCGAGGCCTTTACGTCACTCTTTCCGAATCGAAGGCGGAACTGCTGGAGATCGCCGATTCGCATGGCTGGTCTCTCGACGGAATCGAGATCTTTGAGCTGGCTCCCGATGAGGCGCAGCTCAAACCCGAAGCCCAGTACACGGTCTTCAACCCTTCGGAAATCGAAATGTCCGATACCACGAACGCGGTGATGGCGAGAGTCGAGAGCCTCGAGCCTGCCCGGGTGGTTTTCGATTCTCTCTCGGAGTTGCGTCTGCTGGCTCATGACTCGCTCCGTTATCGCCGCCAGATTCTGGGCCTGAAGCAATATTTTTCGGGACGCAAATGCACCGTGCTGTTGCTGGACGATCGCACCGGCGAAGGCCACGACCAGCAGCTCCAGAGCATCGCCCATGGCGTGATCCTGATGGAAAGCGCGGAGCGCGAATATGGCATCAAGCGACGCCGTCTGGAGGTAAAGAAGCTGCGCGGCGCCAAATTCCGCGAGGGATTCCATGACTACTGCATCAAGCGCGGTGGCGTAGAAGTGTATCCGCGCCTGGTGGCCGCCGAGCACCTGATGGAATTCCAGCCGACGCAGCTGGCCAGCGGCATACCCGCGCTCGACACCTTGCTGGGCGGAGGCGTCGACAGTGGAACCAGCACGCTGCTGCTGGGACCTGCCGGTTGCGGAAAATCCACCATCGCGGTCCGCTACGCGATCGCGGCTGTGGAGCGCGGCGACCGCGCGGCGCTGTTTAGCTTCGATGAAACGCTGGCGACACTCGTGATTCGGGCAAAGGGCCTGGGCATGGATATCAAGAAGCATGTCGATTCCGGAAAACTGTTGCTCCGCCAGGTGGACGCAGCGGAGCTCTCGCCCGGGCGGTTCGTCTACGAGATCAGGCAACTGGTCGAGAAACACGATGTGAAGATGCTGATCGTCGACAGCCTGAACGGATTTCTCAATGCCATGCCTGGCGAGCATTTTCTGGCGATGCAACTGCACGAACTGCTGGCGTTCCTGGGGCAAAACGGAGTCACGACGCTTATGACGGTATCCCAGGTTGGCTTCGTGGGAACGAATATCGATACGCCGGTCGATGTGAGCTATCTGGCCGATACTGTTCTGTTGTTTCGTTACTTCGAGGCCAGCGGCGAGGTGCGGCAGGCGCTTTCCGTGATCAAGAAACGCAGCGGCGAACATGAGCGCACCATCCGTGAACTGGTGATGAGGAATGGGGTCATCGCGGTTGGAGACGTTCTCACGGAGTTCGATGGCGTGCTCACCGGCTCGCCGACCTTTCGGGGGCCGCTGGAGAGTCTGCAGCGGTCAAGACCTCGCCGAGACGCTGCGAGCGCGCCATGATTCGAGAGAACGAGCTTCGGGTTCTGGTGGTTGCGCCCACGGGACGAGATGGCGCAATGATCTGTGAGCTTCTTGCCGCTAACGGCATTGCCTGTACCTCCTGCAGGACCTCGGAAATAGCGCGAATGGAATTGAACGCAGAGGCAGGGGCCATCATTATGGCCGAAGAGGCTTTGACCTTGCCCGAGATCGCCGCATGGGCCGCGCAAATTTCGGCTCAACCCTCGTGGTCCGATCTTCCTCTCCTCCTGCTGACCGTAGCCGGCGCAGTGAACGCTGAAAACCTGAAGAAGGCTCTCGCCCGGCAGCCGCTGGGAAACCTTGTGTTGCTGGAGCGTCCGGTTCGCCCTGAAACCTTTATCAGCGCCGTCCAGGCGGCTCGGCGCGGCCGTCGCCGCCAATACGAGGTAAGAGATTTTATGGCCGAGCGGCGTGCGGCGGAAGAAACCTATCGCAAGGCCGAAAAGCTTGCGGTGGCTGCACGTCTGGCTGCCAGCTTCTCACACGAAATCAATAATCCGCTTGCATCCGTTACGAACCTGCTTTACCTGATCGGCCTCTCCGATTCGATCGAGCAGACACGCAAGTATGCGGGGGTGGCGTCGCGGGAGTTGGCGCGGGTCTCGGAAACAGTCACGCAGAACCTGAGGTTTCACAAGGCGTCGAATAAACCGGTCGCCGTTGAGATCGTCCCGATTGTGAACGCCGCCCTCAATCTCTATGAGGCCAGGCTGACCGCGGCGGAAATTTCGATTGAGCGGGACTTCCGGGAATGCTCACCGATTCTCGGCGTGGCCGGAGACCTGCGTCAGTTGATGCTGAACCTGATCGCCAATGCTCTGGATGCGATCGGGCGCGGCGGAACACTGAAAATCCGCATCACCGGCACCCGCGAACACAATAATGGATCGCGGCCTGGGGTTCGCGTGACGGTGGGCGATACGGGGCCCGGGGTTCGCCCTGAGATCAGAAATGCGCTCTTCGAGCCGTTTGTAAGCACCAAGGAAAATACCGGCACAGGCCTTGGCCTGTGGATCGGCTCTGAAATCGTGCGCAGACACGGGGGCACAATTCAGGTGAGAAGCCGGACCACGGCGCCCTTTACCGGAACTGTCTTCTCCATCTTTCTGCCCTCTCACCCTGGCTCGATTTCGTCGCGTCACTCCGGAGAGGTGCAGGATCACGAGAACATGCAGTTCATCGCCTGATCACATGCGTGGCAGGAACAGAATTTGGGCCGGGAATAGCGCTGCTCCTCAACCGGCCTCGCAACACGACTCCGTGGCAGCCGCAGGAATGGGAACGCCCCCGAGCGCGTACCGTGCGGGAGAGCAGCAGGCGCTGGCGAGGCGTGCCCGGTCCGCCTGCATAGCGCTGTCTTCCTTCAGCCAGTCCAGAGTCTGCCGCAGGATCCGGGATGCTCCGATGTGCGGGGGCATAACGATGCGGTAATGCATCCACTTCCCTTCGCGCCGGGCGGAGACGATCCCGGCGTTGCGCAGGTACGCGAGATGGCGGGAAACCTTCGGCTGCGGCGTTTTCAGAATCTCGACGAGATAGCAAACGCACACTTCGTGCTCACTCATGAGGTTGAGCAGCCGCAGCCGGGTCTTGTCTCCCAAAGCGTGGAAGAACTGCTCCATATCGAATGAAGGCACGCGCGCCATACACAACATATACGCCTTGACGGATGTGACGGCAAGGAATACATTCGCCTTAGCAGATATGTGGGAGGCCATTCATGGAACAGATTGTCGAGTCAGTCCGCTCGAAGTATGGCGCAGTGGCAGAGAGCACCCTTTCCAGTAACGATCCCGGCGTAAAAGCCGTAGCCGAAGCGTTCGGCTACTCCGCGGAGGAGCTGAGGTCAATTCCGGCAAAGGCCAACATGGGATTGTCGTGCGGCAATCCCACGGCAACGGCGCACCTTCGGCCCGGTGAAGTGGTCGTCGATCTCGGTTCCGGGGGCGGTCTGGATGTGTTTCTGGCCGCGAAAATGGTGGGGCCAACGGGCCGAGCCATCGGCATCGATATGACTTCCGCGATGATCGAGCGAGCGCGGGCGAACGCCGCTGCTGGCGGGTACACCAACGTGGAGTTCTATCAGACCACCATCGACCGCATTCCGCTGCCTGACTCGTCCGTCGATTGCATCATTTCTAACTGCGTTCTGAACCTGGCGCCGGACAAACCGGCCGTCTTCCGCGAGATGGCGCGCGTGCTGAAACCGGGCGGACGCCTCGCCGTGAGTGACATTGCTCTGAAAGCCGATCTGCCGGAAGCGATTGCGCAAAGCATGGCTGCCTACGTTGGCTGCATCGCTGGCGCCATCAGGATTGAGGACTACCGCGAAGGGCTTTTGGCCGCGGGCTTCGAGCATGTTGAGATCGTGGACAGCGGCGCTGACCTCAACGCCTACGCCAAAGTCGAGAACCAGTCCGGTTGCTGCTCTCCGGCGATGGCAGGAGGGTTCGTGCTGTTCTCCTGCATCGAACGCGGATACGGTTCACGGGGAGCTGTCCGCTCTGCTGAAGGAGTTCGATGTGAATGCGGCCGCGGCGAGCGTGAAGGTCTTCGCGATCAAACCCAAGGCCGCCTGCTGCCAGCCTGGTTGCTGCACGCCTGCTCTCGCAGGGACACAGGAATAAGGTCGTGGCCGATCATTACAACGTCCTGTTTCTCTGCACCGGCAACTCTGCGCGCTCGATCATGGCCGAAGCCATCCTGAATCACAAGGGCCGGGGGAGGTTCACGGCATACAGCGCAGGCAGCCATCCGACCGGACAACCGCGACCGGAAGCGTTGCGGCAGATCGAATCGGCCGGGCTCTCGACCGCAGGTCTGCGCAGCAAATCGTGGGATGAGTTTGCGGCGACAGGAGCACCGCAGCTGGATTTCGTTTTCACGGTGTGCGACAACGCCGCGAAGGAGCAGTGCCCATACTGGCCAGGACAGCCGATGACGGCGCACTGGGGAGTTTCCGATCCGGCCGCAGTGAAAGGGGCTCCGGAAGAAATCGCGCGCGCATTCCGTGACGCCTTCACGGTGCTCGACCGCAGGATTGGGCTGTTTCTCTCGCTGCCCCTGGCAACGCTCGAGGCCATGGCCATCAAGCGCGAGCTCGATCAGATCGGCCGCTCGTAGGGAACACCTGTCAGCGCTCCTGGGCGGATTCACGCACGCTGATGCCCAGCGCCTTCATTTTGCGGTAGAGGTGGCTGCGTTCGAGGCCCAGCGTCTCTGCGGCGCGGCTCATGTTGCCGTTGCAGTCATCGATCTTTTTCAGGATGTATTCGCGCTCGTAGGCGTCGCGCGCCTGCTGCAGCGTGTCGAAATCGCCGGCGCGGCCGGCGGTGCGATGGACGAGCATGGGCAGATGGCGGCGTTCGATGCGCTGCACATTGGGATTCATGATGAGCACGCGCTCGATGACGTTCTTCAGCTCGCGCACATTGCCCGGCCAGTGATACTGGCGCAACAGCTCGATGGCGTCGTCGGCGATTTCGACACGCGGACGGCCGTATTCGCGCCCGAAACCGCGGAGGAATTCGCGCACCAGGGTGGCAATGTCTTCGCGCCGGTCGCGCAGCGGAGGGACGTAGAACGGGATCACGTTGAGGCGGTAGAAAAAATCCTCGCGAAAATTGCCTTTGGCGATTTCTTCTTCGAGATCCTTGTTGGTAGCGGCGATCACGCGCACATCCACGCTGATGGGCTGCGTAGCGCCCACGGGAACGAAGCGCTGTTCATCGAGGGCTCGCAGCACTTTGGCCTGGGTCTTCAGGCTCATGTCGCCCACTTCGTCCAGAAACAGCGAGCCACCGTTGGCGCGCTCGAAGGTGCCGCGCTTTTCCGCGGGGCCACCAGCGATGGCGCCATTGCGATAACCGAACAGCTCGCTTTCGATGTAATCCTCGGGGATGGCGGCGCAGTTCAGCTCCACAAAGACGCGATCGCCGCGCAGGCTCTCGGTGTGGATGGCGCGCGCGATGATTTCCTTGCCGGATCCGGATTCGCCGAAGATAAGCACGCGGCCGTTGGTGGGCGCCATCAGCTTGATCTGCTGGCGAAGAGCGCGCGCCTGTACGCTTTCGCCGGTGATGTGCTGTTCGAGCGAAAGCTGGCGGCGGAATTCCAGGTTTTCCGTGCGCAGGCGCTTGGCCTCGATCGCGTTTTTCACCACGATGAGCGTGCGTTCCAGCATCAGCGGCTTTTCCAGCAGATCGAAAGCGCCCAGTTTGGTGGCCTTCACCGCGGTTTCAATCGTGGCGTGGCCGGAAATGACAATGACCTCTGGCCGCGACTCCGCATCGAGAGCACGCAGGTCGGCCAGCACCTCAAGACCATCGCGATCGGGTAGCCAGATATCGAGCAGGAGAACGTCGTAGATCGAATCGCGCGCCTGGGTCAGCGCTTCGGCCGCAGTACCCGCGCTGGCCACTGAGTAGCCTTCTTCGCGGAGGATTTCCTCGAGAGATTCGCGAATCTCCGCTTCATCGTCCACGATGAGGATGTGGTTCATCAGGGTCCGGGCTTGCTCAAACGGCTCTCGTCAACACCGCTGCCGGCGCGCGTTCTGTACCGTTTGTCTCCGCCAGCGGCAGTTCGATGATAAAGCGCGCGCCCGCGGGTGCGTTGTTTTCGGCGCGGATGGAGCCGCCGTGATCCTGCACGATTTTCGCGACGATGGAGAGGCCGAGTCCGGTGCCGCGCTGTCGCGTTGAAAACCAGGGAAGGAAAAGCCGCTCGCGCATGTCGTCGGTGAGGCCAGGGCCGGTATCGGTGACGACAATCTCCGCCATGCCAGGCCGCTCGCCGGCGCCGGTTTCGATCGAGAGCACGCGCAGCAGGCTCTCCTGCATGGCCTCTGCGGCGTTATCGATGAGGTTGGCGATGGCCCGGCGCAGCGCTTCGGGGTCGGCCATAACCGGCGGCAGATTTCGATCGAGGCGCTTCTCCACGCGGATACCCTGGATGCGGCCTTCGAACAGCAGGATGGCGCTCTCGACGATCTGGTTGAGGTCGGCGGATTGCGGATGGGCTACGGGGAATTCTGCGAGCGCGGCAAACTGGCCAACGAGCGTGCGCATCGTCTCCACTGAGCCAAGAATCACGTCGCAGCATTTGCGGATCACGCCGGGCGAATCCGGCTGGCTGCGCTCGATGTGGCGGCGAATGCGTTCGGCGGAAAGCGTGATGGGCGTGAGCGGGTTGCGAATCTCGTGGGCAACGCGCTGCGCCACTTCTTTCCAGGCCGCCTGGCGCTGCGCGTGCAGGAACTCCGACATGTCTTCCAGCACCAGGATCGAGCCATGGCTTTGCCCATTGCGCGTTTGACCGTTGCGGCTCTGTCCATGGCTCAGGTCAAGCGCGGCCAGCGTGACAGAAAGGTTCACGACACCGCGCGGCGTTTGCAGCTCGAATTCCGACGATGCGGTGCCCATGCGGCGGGCGCGGCGCTCCAGGCGAATCAGCTCCTCGTTGAATTCCGGTGGCAGCAGCGCATCGAGCGAGACGCCGGAAAGATCGGGCTGGCCTTCGATTCGCAGCAACTCGGCAAAGGCGCGATTGTCGAGCACCACACGCCGCGACGCATCGAGGGTGACCACGCCGGAGGGAATGGTTTCAAGGATGGTTTCCAGTTCCTTGCGCCGCGCCTCAATGGCCTGGTTGGCTGCGGAAAGCTCGCTGGCTGCGGTCTCGGCGCGCAGCCGGCTTTGTTCCAGGTCGGCAGCCATGTGGTTGAACGAGCGCACCAGCTCCGCCATCTCGTCGGAGGCTTCCACGGTTACGCGATGGCTGTAGTCGCCCTTGCCAATTTCGACTGTAGCGTCGGCCAGCGCTTCGAGGGGCCGAGTCATCTGGCGCGAGACATACAACGCGAGCCAGCTGCTGGCGAAGAAGACGAGCGCGGTGAGCATGAGCAGCAGCAGGAAATACGTCATGCGGATGAGCCGCCGTTGCCGGTAGAGCGCCCAATACTGGCTGGTGCCGCTGCTGAGGTCGGCCATGATGGCGTTGAGCCCGGCAGGCATCGGCAGTCCGGCGACGATGACGCCACCGCCGGGCAAGCTGGCCGCGCCGAGCGCAAATTCCGATCCTCCGACGCCGAGCACCGGCTCATCGGAGCGCTGGGCGGCTTTCAGGATCGCCGCCGCGAGCGACTGGCTGGACTCGATTTCCTGCTGATCGTCGGAGTTCAGCCAGGAATGTACGGTCGCGCCGCCGTCAGCTTTCGGCAATTGATACGAGGCCACCCGCGCCGAGTCGCGGTAGAGAACGGCGAAGCCTCCCTGCAGCGTGATTTGGTGGGCGCGCATTTCATCGAGGATGGCCGGCGTGTCATCGGAGCTGAGCGACGCGGCCAGAGCCGGTGAGCGCGCCATGCTCTCCGCCTCGGCGCGGGCGTTCAGCGAGGCGTAGTGCGAAAGCTCCATAGCGATCTGCGTGGAGTCGTCGCGGACCTCGGAAGCCGGCTGCGAGAACCACCTGTCGATGGACCGGTTCATCAGCAGAAAGCTAAACAAAAACATGAAGAGTGCAGGAACCAGCGAAACCAGCAGCGCGCCAATGAACATACGCGTGCGGAGGCGTGCGCCCAGCACCTGGCTGCGCTGTTCCGCCAGCAGTTTGACAAGGTTGCGCAGCAGCAGCACCAGCACCGTAACGAAAAGAAGGAAGACCAGCACTGAGAGCGAGGTGAGCAGGAAGATTTGCCCGGTGGTGTGCGGCGTGAGCGCGCGAACGTTGAACGCGTTCAGCGCGATCAACAGCGACAGCAGCACAAAAACCACTGTTCCCAGCAGGATCAGTGTTGCCCGACGATGCCTGGTGTCGGCCAGAAGTTCCTCCGGATGGCCCGATTATAGGCCTGGGTATGCACCTAACCCGTTGCTTTCTCAGACGGATTCGCGGCCTCCCGTGTTGCAGACGAGGTACACCCAACCCGGCTCGCGAAAACGGCATCGTCTGTCGGTATGAAATCCACGCGTATTCTGGCAACCCTCGCCGCGGTGGGTTTGTTGAGCGCTTCGCTCGTCGCTGGCTGCGGCAAAAAGAACCAGCAGGCGGCGAACACGCAGAGTTCCACGCCCTCAGCGGCACAACCAGCGCAGGCGAACAATCCACCGGCTCCGCCACCGGACCAGACGACGCCGCCACCATCGAGTGCTGCTCCAGTGCCGCCGCCTGCGGTCGTAATTCCTGTGGGTACGCGGCTCCGCGTGCGCCTCGATGAAGACCTCGGCTCGAAAATCAGCCAGCCGGGCCAATCGTTCGGCGCGACGGTCGTGGACCCTGTGGTGGTCGATGGTCAAACTGTGATCCCGCCGCGCGCGCATGCGGAGGGAACCGTGGTCGACGCCAAAGGTCTCGGCCATTTCAAGGGCGGCGCCCTGCTGGAGCTGCGGCTGGAACGGGTGAGCACGAACTGGGGCAGCTATCCGGTAGCCACCAGCACGCTGGAGCGTGTGGAGAATGGCAAGGGCAAGCGCACCGCGGGATTTGCCGGCGGCGGCGGCGTCTTTGGCGCGATTATCGGTGGATTAGCGGGCGGTGGGAAGGGCGCTGCCATCGGAGCGCTGGCCGGAGCAGGCGCGGGTACGGCCGGCAGCGCGATGACCGGGAATAAGGAAATCTTTTTGCCAGCGGAGACGCTTGTGACGTTCCGGCTGGAGCGGCCAGTTCACGTTAGCAAATAGCTGAGCATCAGCAAGCTTTTCCAAACGGGTTGATCAGGGGTAAGCCGGACAAATACCGGAGATTCTAACCCGTTCCCGATAGCACGGCTGGCCAGTACCCGGAAGGAGTTCCCACGAAAGCAGCTATTTCAAGAGGCTCAAACGCTCGACCGCGACTTTGGCTTCGTAGCAGAGATCTTGAAAAATCCGCGCTTCAAAGAGGCTCGCCCCACCCGCTTGCACCAGGATCTTTGTTGATCGCCGCGAAATAGCGTTGAATGTACTCATCATCTCGGGCACGGTAGGTTGGTTACGAGGGCGTCGGAATATGTTTGAAAGTTCGCGCATGACGCCCGATACCTGACCACCATGAATCTGAGGGTCAGTACCGTTCAAATCGCTTAGAGACTTCTGGATCCGATAGGCTTTCGCTTCGAAAACAAACCAGGTGTGCTTCGTTGGGGCGACCTTCTCCCAAGCGATGGCCAGGCCAGGCTCGAAGGGCATATTAAATCTGGGTGTGGCAAACGGTGGACTCCGATCCAAACCGATACATCGATCACGCTCGGCTCGATCACAGGTCTTTGCAAACATCAATTAAGGCTTGCGCCACTTGTCTCGACCGCCGCCCGCAGCATCGCGCACGCGTTCAACCAGTATCGTCCCGCTCGGGCTAATCTCCCGTGCTCTCTCTACGGCTTCTTTCTGCGTAGGGTAGACGCGACCGACCCTTTCAGACCCACGTCTTCTCATCACATAATCTCCCTGCGCACGTCGCACTATGAATATTGGAGCAAGAGATCTTTGCCTGGCTTTGCTCAAGCCAAGATTCTGCCCAAATTCTTCTAAGGTAGGAACGGGAGTGGTGACTTTTACCGGTCGGGCCATAGCGTCTTCAGTTTACAACGATTGCAAAGGGGACCTGATGCCCCCATGAAGGTCCGCCGATCCAGGCCCGACGGACAGCCGGATCAGGTTAAAAGAGGCCAGGGCGGCGGTCAAATGAAGGTATCAGGCGCGAGGCGCTCATTGAGCCGGGGCTCGACCTCGACCCAGAGGATTCGAGGGGTTTGGCTCCACTCGAACTCGCGTCAGGCGAGCAGCTCGCGCACCGGCTTCCAGGGCTTCTTCTGCGAAACCGCAACGGGCTCACAGGTGAGTGTGCCTTCGTAGGTGTTCACGCCATCGCGAATGCCGTCGTCGTCGAGAATTGCTTTCTTCGCCCCATTGCGCGCCAGGCGCAGCACGTAAGGGAAGGTTGCGTTGGTCAGCGCCAGCGTCGACGTGTTCGGCACAGCCGCGGGCATGTTGGTGACGCAGTAGTGGACCACCCCATTCACGTCATAAGCCGGATTGCTATGGGTGGTGGGGTGCGCGGTTTCCACGCAGCCGCCCTGATCGATCGCGACGTCGACGATCACCGCGCCCTTTTTCATCTTCATCACCATTTCGCGGGTGACGATCTTCGGCGCTGAGGCACCCGGAATCAGAACGCCGCCGATCACCAGATCGGCTTCCTGCACCGCGCGCCCGACGTTCCAGGAATTGGAGGCCAGGGTAAAAAGCCTGCCGTTGAAAATGTCGTCGAGGTCGCGCAGCCGGTTCAGGTTCACATCGACGAGAGTTACGCGCGCGCCCATGCCCAGGGCAATCTTCGCGGAGTTGGTTCCCACAATGCCGCCGCCAATGACGCAGACGCTGGCCGGAGGCACACCGGGCACTCCACCGAGCAGCACGCCCCGCCCGCCTTTTTCCTTTTCCAGATACGCCGCGCCCACCTGCACCGCCATGCGGCCAGCAACTTCGGACATCGGCGTTAAGAGCGGCAGCGTCCCCGCGCGGTCACGGATGGTCTCGTAAGCGATGCCGACGACTTTCTTTTCGAGTAGCTTTTCCGTCAGGGCCGGCAACGGCGCCAGATGCAGATAGGTGAACAGGACCAGGCCTTCGCGGAAGAAGGCGTATTCCTTCTCGACCGGCTCTTTGACCTTGACCACCAGGTCGGCGTTGCCCCACACGTTGTGAGCCGAGCCAACAATCTCCGCCCCAGCCGACTGATACTCGTCGTCGGTGAATGCGGAAAGGTCGCCGGCGCGCGTTTCCACCAGCACTTTGTGGCCGGCTTCGCTCAGCGCTTTAACGCCGGCGGGGGTAATGCCCACACGGCTCTCGTGGTCTTTTACTTCCTTCGGAACACCAATGATCATCGAATTTGTTTTCCTGCGGCCCCAGGTCGGGGAAAGTGTGAGCCGGACTGAAGATTCTACATCTTGCTGTTGAGCAGACGCCGCAGTTCGCGGGTCAGAAGTCCAGGCGAGATCGGCTTGGTCAGAAACACGGTGCTCGCGTCGGTTTCCGCTTCCACCATGTTGCCGCTCACGAGGATGGCCGGCATCTCCGGCCGCAGTGCGCGAATCCGCGATATGAGCCGCGGCCCCTGCATGCCCGGCATGCGTGCATCGGTGACCACAGCGTCGATTTCGTCAAGGTGATTGCGCGCCGCTTCGAGGCCAGCCGTGCCATCTTCACAGGCAATGACTTCGTAGCCCGCGCCCTGCAGAACCCTGGTGAACAGCAGCCGAACGGCACGATCGTCCTCGACTACCAGGACTGTGGCTGCTTTCTCACCGACCGCCCGATCTGTGCTGACCGATACCACTGCTACCCTCGCGGAGGGGGACCCCGGCGTCGGACCCGAACGTTCCGATATACGCCTGCGGGACCCGCGAACAATAGGCCGACTGTAACACGCAGGCGTAACGGTTCCCATTCGCCAAAAGGTGCATAAAGCCCCGCCCGACAGAGTCGATAGTAATGGTTACCTTAGAGCCATCCTTTGGCCCTGGCCAAACGGGCGGCTTCCACGCGGTTGGACGCCCCGAGCTTGCTGATCGCCTCGGAAAGGTAGTTCCGCACCGTTCCTTCCGACAGATGCAGCTCCTCGGCAATTTCGCCGCTCGACTTCCCTTCTCCGGCGCGCCACAGGATTTGCCGCTCGCGGTCGGTCAGGGGATCGGGCCCGCTATCCCACGCCTCGAGCGCAAGGCCTGGATCAACTACCCGCAGACCCTGGTGCACCCGGCGAACGGCATCGGCCAACTCGGCCGAGGGACGGTCTTTGAGCAGATAGCCGTTCGCGCCGGCATCGAGCGCGCGGCGCAGATAGCCGGGACGAGCAAAGGTGGTGAGGATCATCACCCGCGTCTGCGGATAGCGGTCGCGCACTTCGCCGGCCAGGGTGAGGCCAGTCATTTCCGGCATCTCGATGTCCGTGACCAGGACGTCCGGCTTCAGCTTGCCAATGGCGCTCAGCGCCTCGCGCCCATTCGCGGCCCGCGCGCAGACGGCGATATCCGGCTCGGTTTCAAGCAGCGCCGCCAGAGCCCCTAAGACCATGGCCTGATCCTCGGCCACGACGACCTGAATCTTCTTCATGACTTCGCGACAATTGGCGGCGGGATCTCAATCACCAGCCGCGTGCCATGGCCGCTCTCTACCTGGAAGCTGCCACCCATCGATTCGACCCGCTCGCGCATGCCGCGCAGGCCGTTGCCCTCCTGGCGGATGCCGCCGCGCCCATCGTCTTCGACCACGAGCGCCGTGCCTTTGCCGTTGGTCTCGAATTCGAGCCGGCAACGGCTGGCCTGGGCGTGGCGCACGATATTTGTAACCGCCTCCCGCACAATCAGAGAAAGCACGGTCTCTTCGGCAGCGGCGAGCTGCGGTGGTTGGGTCTCGTATTCCAGCTTGACTCCTGCGGCGTCCAGAATCTTCTGCGCTCGCTCAATCTCCGCTGCCAGCCCCTGGGCGCGATAGCCGCTGATGGCCTCGCGCACTTCGCCCAGCGCCTTGCGGGCAATCTGTTCCACCTCGCCAATTTCGCGCCGCGCTCGCTCCGGCTCGCGGTCCATTACCTTGCCGGCCAGCTCCGACTTGAGCACGACCACCGAGAGCGTGTGCCCGAGCACATCGTGCAGGTCGCGGGCAATGCGCTCCCGTTCGGCGAGTTTGGCCAGATGCGCGATCTCCTCATACGCCATGCCCAGCTTTCGCCCGGCACGCATTTTTAGCGCGGCTGCCAGATTCCCGGCGCCCACGGCAATCGCAAAGAACGAGCAGATCCCCCAGGACCACGGCGAGTCGTGGAGGTAATACCCTTCTGCGCTCATGATGCCCGCCGCGGCGATAAAGGTCCCAACAGAAACGGCGATGGATTCGGTCGTGAAAGGGGCAAACGCCGCGACGTAAATGAAGGTGCCGCAGGAGCCGCCGTTGAAGGGGTAATAAGCGACGCCGAGGATCCCCATGGCGACGAGCAGGAGGTACTGGTTCCGCTTCGACTTTGAAAAGACGAGGCCGCAATAGATGGCCAGGAAGATAGGATAGAAGATCGACGAATTCGATCCACGCTATCCTGCTGTGCCGCTGCAGCGGATCGAGGAAGAAAAATGCCGAGTAGATGAGCCAGATAAAGTCGAAGAACCCGCCGTGACTCCCGCCAAACAAGCGGCGGGCGGCCAGCTCGCTGAATCGTGCCTTTGCCGCAACTGCTGGCCGAGCCGACCGCTTTGTCCCTTAGGAAATCCGGCACAGTAGAGCCTGCACACCTCGTGTCGCGAGCTCGCGTCTCCTCGTCCAGCGATTTGAACAGAAACGGACTCAAGCCTTCGCCTCGCTCCGGGTGAAGATGACCCACGCCACACCCAGCATCAACAGGGTAAATCCTGCCAGCGCTTCCCAGTGCACCAACATGCTCCGCCCCGGCTGCGCGTATCCGAAGATGTTCAGCGCAATCTGCGCCAGATGATAGGTGGGCAGCGCCGGCGTAATCACCTTCAGCCAGTGAGGCAGATAATCCACCGGCATCCAGAAGCCCGACGCGAACGACATAGGCAGATAGATAAGGTTAATAACGCCCGGACCGGCATTCGGAGGCACCAGCAGGGCAATGATGAATCCCATGGCGGTGAACGGCAAGGCGCCGGCCAGAACGACACCACCCAGCTCAAGAACTTGAGCGACCGTGAGGGAAACTCCGCCCAGGGTGATGCTGAGCACGACGAGAGCGGCGGTGACCGCCAGGGCGATCGCCGCACAGCTGAGGATTTTGGCCGTGAGATAGGCCATGCGCGGCATAGGGCTTGCCAGCTTCAGATCGAGCCAGCCCTGCGCCCGCTCCATGGCAATACCCATGCCGATGCCAAACAGGCACGACGAAACAATGCCCATGCAGCTATAACTGGGCAGCAGATAGCGTGCATACGCGTTGTGCCGGTTCGCACTGCCGAACAGGATGTAGAACATCACTGGGAATCCAAACACCGACAGCGAGAAAGCTTTTGTGCGCAGCATCCGCACAAATTCGTAACGCGTCTCGTTGCCGAAGACTTTCGCGTAGTAGCCGAAGCCGAGTCCCCGTGGCGTCGGAACCGCAATTGCGTTGGTGGCCATATGTCTGCTCCTTATTTCTGTTGCCTGTTCCCTATTCCCTACTCCCTATTCCCTATCCCTATTCCCTACTCCCACCCCATCCCTATTCCTTATTCCCTGCCCCATCGCTGGTGAGCGCCAGAAATGCGTCTTCGAGAGCCGCTGCCGATATTTCGAGTCCATGCAGCGTCTCGTCGCGCAGCAGCATCTCGCGGATGACCTTCTCCGGCTGCTCCGCCAGGATCACCACGGCCTCGCGATCCTGCTGGACCTCGGCGACCGAAGGCAGCGTTCGCAGGAATTCCGGATCGAGCTGCGTAATGCAGCGAATCTTCCGCCCCGAGACGCGATTTTTGATCTCCGCCGCCGTGCCCTCGCACAGCAGCTTGCCCTTGTTGATGACGATGATCCGGCTGGCGAGCATGTCGGCCTCTTCGAGGTAATGCGTCGTCAGCAGGACCGTCTTACCCGCGGCAGAAAGCGCGCGCACGTGATCCCACATCGCGCGGCGCGACTCGATGTCGAGGCCCACGGTCGGCTCATCCAGGAAGATGAGGTCAGGATTGCCGCACAACGCCAGTCCAAACAGAGCGCGCTGTTTCTGCCCGCCGGAAAGCTTGCCGAACATCTTGTCTTCGATCCCCTCCAGCCTCGCCGCGCGGACGACCGTCTCCACCGGCAGAGGATTCGGATAATAAGTGCGAAACAGATCGATGTGCTCACGGACCCGCAGCATCTCCGGCACACGGCTCACCTGCAGCATCGCGCCGATCTTTGTCCGTGCGTCGTCATCGCGCGGATCGCGTCCCAGCACCCGAACACTGCCCGCATTGGGCGAGATGAGCCCCAGCAGCAGGCGCACCGCGGTCGTCTTCCCCGCGCCGTTCGGCCCCAGCAGCGCCACCACTTCGCCGGCGCGCAGCTCCATCGAGAAATTGTCCAGCGCCGTTGTCTGCCCGTAGCGCTTCGTGACGCCGTGCAGCTTCGCGACCGTCCTGGTTTGCGAGAGCGGTGTAGGCCAGGCTGCCGGGCCGGATTCTGTAACAACTGCGGTTGCTGACATCCGAGTCTCTCCTGCCGCCCTTTGGACCTCAGCGGCAAAGACAGAATCGCGCAAACGAGGGCGAATCCTCAGTGGGCTTTGTCAGCAAAGCGATATGACAGTTGTCATGACAGCAGGAGCCAGCCCAAAGTGCCCCGGCTATTTCAGCGGAGAGAAATCCGTCAGCTTCATCCAGGTGGACTGGGTCCGCACCGTCAATGATCCCTGCGCCTCGGAATCGGCTTTGACTTTGATCCATTCCGGATCGGCACGGAACGCTGCCCAGTTCTTGTCCGCTTCCTCGCGGCTGGGATGCACCAGAATGTAGACCAGCCCAGGCGTATCCGGCGCCGGATCGATCACCGTCCAGTAGGCGAGGCTGCGCATATTGTGATGATTGAAAATCGCCACGGTGTGATCGCGAAAACGAGCCACTAGCTCGTCAAGCTTGCCGGGAGTGGGCGTGTACTGGCGCAATTCGTAGACGGCATCAGGCGAGGAGGCTTCAGGAAACGCCATAGCGCCAGTCAGGGCCAGGGCGGGCAAAGTTTGCAGCAGGTGTGCGACGATTCATGGCCGCCATTATAGGGTCGCAGCCGGGGATTTTGGATTCGGAGTAGTTAATTCAGCTTTTCCGGGGCCGCCCGGCGGAAGCGCGCATCGATGGGATGCCTTCCCGCGAAACCATCTTCGATGCGATGCCAGAATCCGATGCGCTCCTCGCCGCGCTTCCAGCACAGCAGCACGGTTTCGCCTTCCAGCACATAAGGGAAATCGAGAAGGCCGGTATCCAGATCCTTCACCTGCACGCCGATGGCGTCGATCTCCCCAATCGCATCCTTCGCGCGTTGTACCAAAGCCTCGAGCATCAGCTTGCGCTTCTGTGCCGCAACGATGTCCACGTGGATTCCGCCCGAGACAAAGATGCGCCGCACCAGCTCCGCCATCTGCTCCTGCAGCTCGCTCGCGGCTTGTTTGGCCTCGATGGCGCGATTCAGAAGCGCTTCCAGAATCGGCACCAGGGCCTGCGCTTCGTCCAGCGTAAAGGTCTTCATCGATGCCCCTGCGGGCGCTGAGCTTCACACTGCATGCTCGTACCTCAGGGCTCCACAGGCTCAAGTATTTCACATCGGCCGCGCGCCGGATGCCGGGCCGCGCCCGCGTTTCAGGCCCTATTTGTGAGGCGCGAATCGCGACGGGTATCATGGACTATTCATGCATTTCGGCGACTCCATCTTTATCTTCCTGATGGCTCTGGTGCTCTTTGGGCCCAAGAAGCTGCCGGAAATCGGCCGCACCATCGGTAAGCTGCTCGCCGAATTCCGCCGCGCCAGCAACGAGTTCAAGTTTCAGATTCAGGAAGAACTGCGCAACATGGAAGAAGATGAGCGCCGAAAAAAGCTGGCCGAGCAGCAGGCGCAGAAGGCCACCGAGACGCCGGTTGCGGAACTTCCAGCCGAGACGCAAGCGGCCACAACAACCGCGACCATTCCCGCACCGCCGAGCATCCTGCCCCCTTCGACGGGCACGCCCGTCAGCAGCCGCTTGCCCTTCGCGGCAGCCGGTGATCCGGAACCAGCACCCACCCCGACAGCCGTCGAGCCGTCAGCGGCCGAGGTCGTCGTCGACCCGCCTGCGCCCACCCCGATTGCAGCCGAGCCCAGCCTCGCTCCCGAGCCTTCTGCCCACGTTGATCTCAGCGAGGACCTGACCGCGCACACCAACGGCTCTCACCCGGCCACGACCGAAGCTGAGCCAGTCGAGCCCACCGAAACCATCCACCATGGTTAACCGGCATGGCTGACCTCGTCGATCGCGCGCGCGCCGCCATGACCGAGCGCGCCGAACTCCCCGGCATGAGCCTGCTCGAGCATCTCGCCGAGCTGCGCCGCCGCATCATCCACGTCGCCATTTATCTCGTCGCCGGATTCTTCATCGCCTGGTTTTTCCACGAGAAGATTTATTACTTCATGGAAAAGCCGATTGCCTTCGCGCTGGCCAAGCACCACCTGCCTACCCAGCTCGTCTATCACAACCCCATCGACCCCTTTAACATGTATCTGGAGATCAGCTTCATGGCAGGCTGCATTCTCGCCTGCCCCTTCGTGCTCTACGAAGTGTGGTTGTTCATCTCACCCGGCCTCTACCAGAAGGAGAAGCGTTACGTCGTCCCCTTCATGACGGCGACCATCGGCCTGTTCCTCGCGGGCGCGTACTTCGGGTACCGCTGGGTCTATCCCGGCTCGCTCGACTTCCTGCTCAGCTTCAATCAGGACTTTCGCGCCTACATCGAGATCAACGAATACACCAGCCTGTTCCTCACCGTGATTCTGGGCCTCGGCATCACCTTTGAGCTGCCCATCCTTATTATGTTTCTCTCGCTGTTCGGCATCGTCAGCCCAAAATTCCTGTGGAAGAATTTCCGCTACGCCATCCTGCTCATCTTCATCATCGCGGCCATCATCACCCCCACCTCCGACATCCTCACCATGTGCGTGTTTGCCAGCCCCATGCTCGTTCTCTACGTGCTCGGCATCGGCGTCTCCTGGTTCGTGCATCCTGCCTCGCGCAAACGGCGCGCAGCCAAGGCGGCCGCGTGAGGAACTCCTTCCTGGTCGCCCTGCTGTTGACGGCCAGCGCTGTCGGCAGCGCGCAAGACCTTCCCCAGTTCGACGGCGCGCGCGCGCTCCAGTACACGCGGCAGTTCGTCGCCATAGGACCGCGCTGGCCCGGCAGCCCCGGCCACTTGAAAGCCGAAGCCTTCATCAAGGACCATTTCCGCCACGATCAGCTGGAAGAGGACACCTTCACCGCGAAGACCTCCATTGGCCCTGAAACGTTTCACAACTTCATCGTGAAGTTCCCCGGCAAAAAGGACGGCATCATCGTCCTCGCCACCCACTACGAGACGAATTACTGGCTGCGCAACATCCACTTCGTCGGCGCCAACGATGGCGGCTCGACGACCGGGCTGCTGATGGAAATCGCCAATGACCTGCGCGGCAAACCCAACGACGGCTACAGCGTGTGGCTGGTTTTCGACGATGGCGAGGAGTCTTTCCAGACCCAATGGAACGACAACGACGCTCTCTACGGCACCCGCCATCTCGCCGAGAAATGGCAGGCCGACGGTACGCTGAAGCGTATCAAGGCCTTCCTGCTCGCGGATATGCTCGGCGATAAAGACCTCGACATCCAGCGCGACCAGAACTCCACGCCATGGCTTGAAGATCTGGTGTTGAAGGCCGCTTCGGAATACGGATGGCAATCGTACTTTTTCGCGACCACGACGGCGGTGGACGACGATCACATCCCTTTCGTGCACCGCGGCGTGCCGTGCGCCGACATCATCGATATCGACTACGGCTACAACAACGCCTACCACCACACCGCCGAAGACACCATGGACAAGCTCAGCGCGAAGAGCCTGACCATCGCCGGCGATACCTTCCTCGAAACCATTCGCCTCCTCGACCAGCGATAACCGCTCGGATGCCTCTCCACTGGCTCGGCTTTTTTGCGCTGGTCGCCGCTCTGCTCCTCGTCGACCTCTTCGTCCTCAATCGCCCGGGCCGGCGCGAATCTGCGCGCGTAGCGTGGATGTGGACCGTTTTTCTAGCGTGCGTGGCCGGCGCTTTTGCGGTCTATCTCGCCCGCACCAGCGGCAAACAGCCCGCGCTGGAGTTCCTCACCGGCTACGTGATCGAAGGCTCGCTCAGCATCGACAATCTGTTCGTCTTCCTGATCCTCTTTCGCGCCCTGCACCTTGCCAGGGAACAACAGCATCGGGTCCTGCTCTGGGGAGTCCTCGGCGCTATTATTCTCCGCGGAATTCTCATCCTGACCGGTACCGCCCTGCTCGCGCGCTTTGCCTGGGTGCAATATGCCTTCGGCGTGCTGCTCGCGCTCGCCGCCCTTCGCCTGTTGCTGGCCAAACCCGGCGCCACACCGGTCCGCGGCCCTATTCGCTGGATTCGCGACTGCTGCCTCCGTTTCGGCTCCGGCAACCGTCTGGCGCTTCGTTCCCTGCTGCTCGTGATCCTGGCCGTCGAAGGCACCGACCTCGTCTTCGCGCTCGACTCCATCCCCGCCGTCCTCGCCGTCACGCGCACTCCCTGGATCGCCTTCACCTCGAACATCTTCGCCGTCCTCGGCCTGCGTTCTCTCTATTTCGCGGTCTCGTCCATGCTCGACCGCTTCCACCTTCTGCATTACGGGCTCGCCTGCATCCTCGCGTTCGTCGCTTTCAAAATGCTGGCCATGCACTGGATCGACGTGCCTGTGGGGATTTCACTGGCGGTGATCCTCGGCATCCTCGCCGTCTTCGCGCTGCTCAGCAGGATCGTGCCCGGCCGCCGGCCCACAGACCGGCGTTGATGAAGCCTGACGGTTTCGCCGTTCATCTATCGCGTTATAGTCTTTCAGCACGCAGGAGGGTGACTTATGAAAATCGGCATACTCGGATCGGGAACCGTAGGGCAAACGCTCGCGGCAGGCTTTCTCAAGCATGGTCATGACGCGATAATCGGCACGCGCGAACCCGTGAAGTTAGCCGAATGGAACAAGGCCAACCCCAAAGCGCGCATCGGGACCCCCAGTGAAGCCGCGAAGTTTGGGGAAGTCATCGTGCTCGCCGTCAAAGGGCATGCGGCGGTCGATGCGCTCCGCGGAGCCGGCAAGGCGAACCTCACCGGCAAGCCCGTCATCGACGCATGCAACCCGATCGCCGAAGCGCCCCCCGATCACGGCGTCCTGCAACTCTCCACCACCTCCGGCGACTCGCTCATGGAGCAACTGCAGCGCGAATTCCCCGACGCCCACTTCGTGAAGGCCTTCAATTCCGTTGGCGCCCCGCAAATGATCGATCCGCAGTACGCAGGCGGCATTCGCCCCACGATGTTCATTTGCGGCAATAACGACGCGGCGAAGAAGACGGTGACCGGCATTCTCGATCAGTTCGGCTGGGAGACTGCGGACATGGGCACCGTGGAAGCTGCGCGCGCCATCGAGCCGCTGTGCATGCTGTGGTGCATCCTCGGCTTTACGAAAAACGAGTGGACCCACGCCTTCAAGTTGCTGCGCAAATAGCAGCGCGAACTACGCCTCGAAGTCCACTTCCACAGGCTCGATGAGCGGCATCAGCCAGGTCAGCAGTTCCTGGTGCGCAGGGTGGGCGCTGTACGCCTCCAGCGCCGCGCGGTTCGCGAACTTCATTACCCCGCCCAGCTCATAGCCCTGCGAGCGCGGTGAGAAATTCGTGCCCACCCAGGTTTCTTCAAGGCCCGGGATGCGCCCCTGCAGGTTGCGAATGGCGTCGATCACGCGCTGGCGTTGTTCCGCCGACACGCCCGGTTTCCAGCGAAATGCGAAGGTATGGATGACCATGCAGAACTTAGAATCTCAGACCGCAACCGGTTCGGCCAACCGCACATCGGCAAAGACAAATCCGTCGCGCTCGACCACTTCGCCGCTTTCAATCGGGATGGCCTCCCCGAACATCGGCCCGGCATAAACCGCGCTGTGAAACTCGCCATTCTCCCCGCAGGGATCGACGCCGGCGGGAAGCTCGCGCAGAAAGTCCCAGTCGAATTCCCTTCCCGCAAATTCCCGCGGCAGCTTCTTCGGATCGACGCAGACAATACGCGCGCGCAGGCCGCTCGCGATCATCTCCTCGGCGAGCTGGCGCGTGTCGAGCCCCCAGACCGGAAAAACCGGCTCGATGCACGTGCCGCTCAATTTTTCTTCCCGATAGCGCCGCACATCTTCCAGAAACAAATCGCCAAAAGCGACCGCCTCAATACCTGCGGCAATCGCAGCATCGCACGCCTTCCGCATAGCCGCTTCGTATTCGGCATTGGAACACGGCCACGGCAGCGCAACCGGCCACAGCGGTAATCCTGCTGCGTGCGCCTGCGCTTCCAGCAAAGCACGGCGTGTGCTGTGCATGGCCACACGATCGAACGCCGCGTTCAGCGTGGTCAGCAGTCCGGCGATCTGCCATGCACCACTCTGCCGCAGGCGATGCAACGCCCACGCGCTGTCTTTGCCGCTGCTCCACGAGAGAAGAAGTTTTCTGCTCACTCCTCGCAGCTTACCGCAGCGGGCGCGTCAGTTCACCCTTGCGACCCGGTTCGCGGGCTTTTCCGCTTTGCTGTGCGCGGCTGGCAACGGCATCACCAGCATATGGCCGCCGCCACCTCCGGTGCCCGTAGCGGTGCTTCGCGCTTTGGTACGTGCTTTCAGTTTGGCGCGTAACAGATGATTGATCGACTCCAGCTGCCTCACCCGCCGGCCCATCAGCAGGATGACGCCCGCAGTGGCAATCGCTGCCCCAATCCAGGAGCCGGTCAGCATTCCGGCGAAAAATCGAACCCAGGGGTGAATTACGAACATTGCCATGCCCCTCTCCTCGCTTCCTGAAGAGGTGATTTCTTAAAGCCGCAGATCCTGGGCAATGAACAGCAAAAACCTGGGGAGTCACCTCTGGGGAAGGTCAGGATCGGCTCGGAACCACCAACTTCCTCACGCTAAGATGCATTTCCTGAACAAAGTGATCAGTCATCCCGGCAATATAATCGGCAATTACCCTGGGAGCACCTTCCTCGCCAACCTGGCTGGCGTAGCCTGGCGGCAGCAGAGCCGGATCCGCCATCCACGCCGCGAACAGGTCCGCGATCACCCGCTCCGCCTCCTCGTGGCCCCGGTTCAGATCGTCGCATAGATATAGATTCTGATACAGAAACTCCTTGGCCTCACGCCGCAAGGCCTCGATTTCAGTGGAAAAAGCGGCAATCCGCTCCGGCGCCCGTCGAATTCCATCGAGGTCCTCAACGCCCTGCTTCCGCAGCCGCCGGCCAATCTCGCGCACCAGATCATCCGCCAGGGCGTTCAGCATCAGCTTCAACGACTCCTGGAAGAGCAGCTTCTCCGGCGCGCCCGGGTGCTCGGCAGCCAGTGGCGCAAAATGGCGTTCAAACAGCCGCACCCCGTCCCGGATTTCCCCCAGCGTGAGGATCTCCGCCTCCATCCCGTCATCGAGGTCCGCCGTCAGGTAGGCGATCTCATCCGCCAGGTCGATCAGCTGGGCTTCCAGCGGCGGCCGCTGATCCAGAAAATAGGCGGCCAGCTCAGGATGTTCCGTCGCCGAGTAGTCCCGCGAATGCTTCACGATCCCTTCCCGCACCGCGAGGGTCAGATTCAGCCCGCGGAACCCCAGATGCCGGTTCTCGAAATGCTCCACGATGCGCAATGCATGCAGGTTGTGATCGAAGCGCAGGCCGTACTGCCGCATGGCGTCGTCGAGCGCCCGCTCGCCCGCGTGTCCAAAGGGCGGATGCCCGATGTCGTGCGACAAGGCCAGCGCCTCGGTCAGGTCCTCATTCAGACCCAGGGCACGCGCAATGGTTCGCGCAATCTGGGCCACTTCCATAGTGTGGGTGAGGCGGCTGCGGAAATGGTCCGAGCCCCGCTCGGTAAAGACCTGGGTCTTCCCAGCCAGGCGCCGGAAGGCGCGGCAATGAATGATGCGCCCGCAGTCACGCTGAAACGCAGTCCGGTACGGATGACCCGGCTCCTCGAACTCGCGCTGCGCTAACGGCCCATTCTCCGGAACCGCGCACGCCGCCGGAAGTGCCGTTCCTCGCATGACAGCAGTTTATGACAGGATCAGTTGAAGCCTATTCCGGCTTGCCCGTCGTCGGGCTGCCCGATTCCCGGGCCAGACGCACGCGCGCACTGTCCAGCTTCTTCTGGACCTTGCCCACATCGCCCGCCTCCATATCGGCATCCACCGTGTGCGCGTATTCGTTCAGCGAAAGCTCCCACTGCGCCGCGGCCAGCTTCAGCCGCCCGGTCTTCTCGTACACGTCGCCCAGATGGTCGTGCACCGTCGGATCGTTCGCCCCGCGTGAAATCGCACGCGTCAGATTATCCTCCGCCTGCGCGTACTGCCCCATCCGGTAATAGGTCCAGCCCAGCGAGTCCAGATACGCGTAGTTGGTCGGCTCCAGCTGCACCGCCTTGCGGATCATGGCCAGCGCCTCATCCAGCTTTACGCCACGATCGGCCAGCATGAAACCAAAATTGTTCAGCGTCAGCGCATTGTTAGGGTCGTCCGCCAGCACCTTGCGGAAATCCGTCTCTGCTTCGTCGTATCGCTTCGCCCGATCCGCCATCATGGCCCGCTCGAAGGTCACCATGGTCTGGTCATCCTTCTTCGTGGCCTGCTTTTCGGCAGCGTCCAGCGTGTCGGAGGCGTCCTTCCACTTCCGCAGATCGGTGTAGATCTGCGCCAGCTGGTAGTAGGCCGCCAGATTCTTCGGATCGCTGGTCAAAACCACCTTCACCATCGCGATGCCGTCGTCCACGTGGCCCGTATCCGCCAGTTGCCGCGCCAGGGTCAGCTTCGAATCGTTGTTCTTCGGCAGCTTTTCTACCGCCAACTTCGCAACGGCCACAGCCTTGTCATAGTCGTGCGCCTCGCGCCAGGTTTCCACTTCCTGGTCGTACGCCTGCGCCGCTAAATCGCCGCCGAGCGTCACCATCTTCTCGTAGACCGCAATCGCCTGATCGGTCCGGCTCTGCTCGCGGTAAACCTCCGCCAGGTGCACCAGCACCGTCGCGTAATTGCCCTTCTCTTCGTCGGAGTATTGTCCGCTCGGGTGTTCGGTGGCCGTCACCAGCTGCTCATAAACCTTGGCCGCATCGTCCAGCCGTCCCAGCGCATCGTCGATCATGCCTTCGTGAAACTGCACGTCGAGCGAATCCGACGCCAGCTCATGCGCCTTCTTCACCGCGGCCAGTGCGTCGTCGAACTTGCCGTTGTGCTCGTCGATCTCCGCAATCTGCAGCTCAGCCTCGGCGTCGCTCGGGTCGCCCGCCGCGATATCCTTCCACGCCTGCAGCGCCGCATCGGTCTGGTTATCGGCCGCCAGATCGGCCGCCAGCTTCCGCTCTGTATCCAGATCGTCCGGCTCCAGATCGAGCGCCTTTTTGTAGGCGGCAATCGCATCCTTCGTATCTTTCAGCTGATCGTAGGTCTTGCCCAGCTGCCCTTCAGTGCGCGACGTCTGGTCGTCTTCGGGCAAGGCCTGCAGAACCCCGATCGCATGCTTCGTATCGCCAATATCCGCATAGAACTGGCTGGCGATCAGCGCCGTCTCCTCTGAGCCCGGATCGATCTTCCGTGCAGCGGCCAGCTCGGCCTCGGCCTGTGGCGACTCATGATCGGCCGCGTACAGCCGCGCCAGCATCAGGTGATCCTCAGGGTTGTTCGGCTCCAGCTTCACAATCGTCTGGAACTCCCCAATGGCCAGCTTCAGCATCTGCCCGGAAACTTCCTGCTGCTGGTTATCGCCCAGCGACCGCAGATACACATCGGCCAGCAGCCGGTGCGCGTCCAGGTCGTTCGGGTCCTGCTTGATCCGATCCTGCGCCGCAACCACTGCTTCCTTAATCCGCCCGGTTCTGAAGTAGAGTTCGGCAAGATGGCTGTTCAGGTACTTCGACGCCGGGTCGGCATTCAGCGCCATCTTGTATTCTTCAATCGCGCGCGTCGCATATTCGCTGCGGCCGAAGGTCGTGGCCATCTCTTCGTATTCATGCGCCAGCATGAAGTGGAAATATGCGTTCGAGGTGTCGGCATTCGCCGCGTCCGCAGCATTGCCCGACGGAGCCGTTCCTTTTGCAGCCGGCGCTGCCGTCTTCGGAGGGGTTGTATTCTGCGCCAGGGCGGTGACGGCCAGCAGGGCGGGAATTGAAGGAAGCAGGACGAGGCGCGAGAAAATCTTCATAAGAGGGGACTTCCTGTTCCGGACTGCCCGCCGGGAAACCGTGAATCCCGGCTGAACCACGAACCACGGCACTCCCCCGTCCGGCAGGGCGCCGCACTCCTTGAGACGATTGTAACCTTGATCGGGATGCAGGTTCCCGCTTTTCCGTAACCCGTTTGGGGAGGTCCCCGATACCCGCAAACGGGACCCTCTACTCCCTGTCGAACACCAGCACGTCCGGCTCCCTTTCACCCGGCCCATGGACGGTCATCGTCAATGTTTTCCCATCGGGAGAAAGTCCGATCTCCCGCGTATCCCTGACGTTTCCGCCGCGTTTGCTCGTCATCTCCAGGGTATGCTCATCCACCCGCCGGCTCGAGGAGGAAGAGTCCGGACGCGCGTTCGGCCCCTCATTGGGATAGTCCTTGCCATCGAGCCTGGCGTTCATCGTCGCCTGCTCCGAGGGAATGGTGAACGTGAGGCCTTCCTCCTGGTACGCCTTCACCTCGAGAATGAGAGGCGGCGAATTCCTGGTCTCCTTGATGCTCTTCCAGTCAGCCGCGAAGCCCGACCCTCCACCGTTCCGCTGGTAGATGTAATCGAGGCTCATCGCGATCGACCCATCGGGCCCGAACTCGCGGTAATAATCCGTCAGCGTACTGCCGTCCTGCGAGAGCTTCCAGGTCCCTCGCAGCAGCAGCTTGCCGCCTTGCTTGCGCACGACGATCCAGGTATCGGGCGCTTCCGCCTTCACCGACAGCGTGGTTCCCTGCAAGCCTGGCTGATCCGTCCCATCCGCCACGATGTTCTCATCGCTGCCGCTGCCAAAATCGAACGCGTACGTGTTGCCGCCTTTACTCGCCACCTTCATCTCGTCGGGCGTCCTGCTCCTCGATGAGTCCAGCTTCCACTCACCGATAAAGGGATTCTCCGCCGCCCACGCCACGCCCACCGCGAGACCCGCAATCACCACCAACTGCAAAGCACGCTTCAGCACAGAGTCCTCCTTCGCTCCCTTTGGGAACACGTCGCGGTCCAGCATAGGACCTGGCGGAGCCACCAGAGCGGAAATGTGACGAGCGGAAATGGGGGAGGTCAGCAGGAGAGGATGATCAAGGCAGGCCCGAAATCGGCGCCACGGGAATGTTTAGTATTCGCTGCGCCGCGTCAGATCCAGCAGCGCATACAGCACCACCCCAACCACCGCGTTCGTCACTGCCCGGATCAGCTCGTGCACGCCGTGCCAGGCATAAGGCTGGCCCAGCATGTGTCTCTGCAGGAGCCACAGGATCGCCGTTTGCGCCAGCGTAAAGCCGAAGGTCAGCAGCAGCCGCGCTCCGTGGTTCTCCGTGTCGACCCGTACCCCCAGCGACGCCGCCATGTACCCGATCACAGCTTTCGAAATACCAAAAATGCCCAGCGCGTGATGCGTCAGCCCATCCTGCGCAATGCCGATCATCATCCCCACCAGCGTTCCGCTCACTGGTTCTCGCCGCGTGATCCCGTAATAAATCGTCACCAGCAGCGGCAGATCGATCAGGTCGAACTGGCTCAGGTGCAGCGACAACAGCGACTGCAACCCCAGCGCCAGCAGCGGAACCACGATATAGATCAGCAGCGGGAACGACTTTGCCCCCACCTCGTGCCGCGACGACGCCATCAGGGCCATGGTTATGCGTCTCCCTGGGGCGGGTTAGCCTGGCTCGGTGCCGGAGCCTGCGGCTCAGCCGGCTTCTTCGTCGCCTTCGTCTGGTCGCCAGCCGCCGCGGGCTTTTTCGCCGGCTTCGTCGCCGGATTCTCCGCAGGCTTTGCAGTCGTATCCGGTTGCGGTGTGGCCGCGTTATTCTCAGCACCGTTCACAGCCGAGCTTTCCGCGTTCGTCGTCCGTTGCCCGGGAACCAGATCGGCAGCCGGCGGCGTGTCGGAAGGCGTGTAACGATCCGGATGCAGCGCCGGTGGCGGCTTCACCGGCGGCGCAACATTAGCATCGGCGCCCTCGCTCGGGGCGTCAGGCTGTTCATCGGCCGGCGCATTCGGATCGACGCGAGACGGCAATCTCTCCGCCAGCACGTCGGAAGCTTTCTGCTGCGCGTCGCTCAGGTCCTGTTGCATCTCTTCCGGCATCTGCGCGCCCGTGCTGGTAATCACCAGCACCTCTTCGAGCCGCGACAGGTTGGCCGCTGGCTTCACCAGCACGTTCACCAGCGTCCCTTCCGGCTGCGGTACCACTCGGTCCACCACGCCCACGGCCAGCCCGCGCGGATAGATCGCGTCGCCACCACTGGTCAGTACAATGTCGCCTTTCTGAATTCGCTCATCCGGCGACACGTTCACAATCTGCGGCTGTCCCCAGCTGTCTCCACGGAGTACCCCGCGAATCCGGGTCGTTTCAAGAATTACGCCCGCGCCGCTGGTGGCATCGGAAATCTCCAGCACCTGGCTGGTGTGCCGAAACACATCCCGCGTCTTGCCCACGATTCCGTCCGGCGTAATCACCGGCAAATCCGGCTTCAGCCCATCGTCAGATCCTTTGTCGATCAACAGCACATGCGATTGCTCGGTGCCCGAGGTCCCGATCACCTGGGCGGCGACCGTCTTGTAGACGTATTTCTCTTTGAAGCCCAGCAGGGCCTGCAGCCGCTGCCCCTGGCGCGCATCCTCCGCCATCGAATCTTCTTCCAGACGCAGCCGGTCCAGCTCCGCTTTCAGATCCTTATCTTGTTTCCTTACGTGGATCAGATCGACGTAGTTGGTCCACAGCCCGCGAATGCCCCGCCCCGTCGCATGCAGCAGCATTTCCGGCGGCGTTACCACCCCCACCACCCAGGAACGGATCAGCCGCACGCCGCCTTTGTCGCTCGCCGTCGGGTCCGGACGGCGCACCTGCACCGCCAGGCCGATCACCTGCGCGATCAGCACGGCAATCAGCACCAGAGCGTTGCGGTAACGGCTGAAAAACGATTCCATGAAACCAGGGCCTGCTCGCAGGCAGGAGCGCGCCTACCCGTCGATCTTAATCTTCCGCAGCAGGCGGAAATCGCTCAGCATCTTTCCCGTGCCCAGCACGACGCTGGCCAGCGGATCGTCGGCAATCGAAACCGGCAACCCCGTCTCCTCACGAATCCTCTTGTCGAGATTCTTGATCAGCGCCCCGCCGCCCGTCAGCACAATGCCGCGATCGCTGATGTCCGCGCTCAACTCCGGCGGCGTCCGCTCCAGCGCAACGCGGATGGCATTCAGAATCGTCGCGATGCACTCGCCCAGCGCTTCCCGAATCTCCCCGTCGTCGACGGTGATGGTCTTGGGCACGCCTTCGATCAGGTTGCGCCCCTTGATCTCCATGGTCAGCGGCTTATCCAGCGGAAACGCCGATCCCAGATCCATCTTGATCTGCTCCGCCGTCCGTTCCCCGATCAGCAGGTTATATTTCCGCTTCAGATAATTCATGATGGCTTCGTCCATCTGGTTCCCGGCCATCCTTACCGACCGCGAATAGACGATGCCCGACAGCGAGATCACCGCGATGTCCGTCGTTCCCCCGCCAATATCCACCACCATGTTGCCGCTCGGCTCGGTAATCGGAAGCCCCGCGCCAATCGCAGCCACCATGGCCTGTTCCACCAGATAGACTTCGCTGGCCTTGGCCCGATACGCCGAGTCCTCGACCGCGCGCTTTTCTACCTGCGTGATTTCCGAAGGCACCCCGATCACGATCCGCGGATGCACCAGCATCTTGCGGTTGTGCGCCTTCTGGATGAAGTAGTTCAGCATCTTCTCGGTGACTTTGAAGTCGGCGATCACGCCATCCTTCATCGGCTTGATGGCCACGATGTTGCCAGGCGTGCGGCCCAGCATCTCTTTGGCTTCTTTGCCAACGGCTTCCACTTCACCGGTGTTTTTGTTAATGGCGACAATCGACGGTTCGTTGACGACTATGCCTTTGTTTGCAGCAAATACCAGGGTATTCGCCGTGCCCAGGTCTATGGCCAGGTCGTTGGAGAAAACACTGAAGAGCGACCGTAAACTGTGCGATCGCCCGCGCGGCTGATATCCATTCGATGACATCGAGGGGGTAGTTTTTCCTGAGAACTCGTCTCTATTGTACGGCTTTCAATTCCCTTCCGGCACTCTCGCAGTCTGGTTTATTCCGGTCAATGGCACCTTTGTACTCACCCCTGCACTTCCGTCGTATCCTGAACAGTCCCTTCCAGGAGATCACCGCACGTGGCGCACAAACCCTACTTCAACCTCATCGCCGGCCGCCTGGTTCCCGCCCGCACCGGCAAAACCTTCCTCAATATCAACCCGGCTCGCCACGACGACGTCATCGGCGAGTTCCAGGCCTCCGGCGCTGAAGACATTGACGCTGCCGTGAACGCCGCCGCGGAAGCCTGGAAGACCTGGCGCCTCACTCCGGCTCCCAAACGCGCCGAAATCCTCTACCGCGCCAGCCAGCTCCTCCTCGACCGCAAGGAGCAATACGCCCAGGAAATGACCCGCGAGATGGGCAAAATCCTCACCGAAACCCGCGGCGACGTGCAGGAAGCCATCGACTGCGGCTTCTACATGGCAGGCGAAGGCCGCCGCCTCTTCGGCCAAACCACCCCGTCGGAGCTCCGCAACAAGTTCGCCATGTCGGTCCGCATGCCCGTCGGCGTCTGCGGCATGATCGCGCCCTGGAACTTCCCCATGGCCATCCCCTCGTGGAAGCTCTTCCCGGCTCTGGTCTGCGGCAACACCTGCGTCATCAAGCCAGCCGAAGATACGCCGCTCTCGACCATCAACCTCGTCCAGACGCTCATCGACGCTGGCCTTCCCCCCGGCGTGGTCAACATCGTTACCGGCTTCGGCCCCGATGCCGGCGCGCCACTGGTCGTGCATCCAGGCGTCCGCGCCGTCTCCTTCACCGGCTCATCCGAAGTCGGCCGCATCGTCGGACAAAACGCCGCTGCGAACTTCAAGCCCTGCTCGCTCGAGATGGGTGGCAAGAACGCCATGATCGTCCTCGAAGACGCCAACCTCGACCTCGCCCTCGAAGGCGCGCTCTGGGGAGCCTTCGGGACCACCGGCCAGCGCTGCACCGCCACCAGCCGCATTATCGTGCAGCGCTCCATCGCAAAGGATTTCATCTACAGACTGGTCGACCGCGCCGAAGAGCTCAAAGTCGGCGACGGCCTCGACGACACCGTCCAGATGGGCCCCCAGGTCAACCGCCAGCAGATCGAAACCTCCATCCGCTACTGCGAAATCGCGAAGAAAGAAGGCGCCAAGCTGATGACCGGCGGCAAGCCCCTCACCAAAGGCGCATTCGCCAAAGGACACTTCTTCGCACCGACCATCTTCACGAAAGTGAAGCCGAACATGCGCATCGCCCAGGAAGAAGTCTTCGGCCCGGTGGTCAGCATCCTCGAGTGCACCAGCTTCGACGACGCCATCGCCATCTCGAACGGCATCCAGTACGGCCTCTCGACCGCGCTCTACACCCGCGACGTCAACCACGCTTTCACGGCCATGCGCGATCTCGAAGCCGGCATCACCTACATCAACGCCCCCACCATCGGAGCCGAAGTCCATCTCCCCTTCGGAGGCGTAAAGCAAACCGGCAACGGCCATCGCGAAGGCGGTACCGGCGCCCTGGACTTCTACACAACCTGGAAGTCCGTCTACGTCGACTACTCCGACAAACTACAGCGAGCCCAGATCGACACGGGAGAATAACTCTGCGACTGTCGTCGGCACACCACAAAGTGGAAAGGTATTCGTCCACCCCCCTCGTTAACCTGCAGGGAGCGCAGACGACGATGGCAACGTAAAGACAAGCCGTAAACAAATGAAGCTGACCATGGCGCTGTTGGGTGTGGCCGCTGTCGCCACGGCGTTCCGGGTCGCACGACACTACTACCACCTTCACATGCCGTCTCTATTTCTCTTTGTCCCGGTGCTCAAGATATTTCTGCTCGCCGGCGCAACTGTTCGCCTGATTTTGGCGATGCCGGACGAGCCGGAGAAATATGGACAGGCCTACATGACCTTTGCGGCCGTGCTCCGATAAGTTGCGCCAGCATCAAGTCCGACGCAGCTGTGTTCTTCCCACAGGCCTGAGCGCGGCCATCCCCACCGAAAAAGAATTTCACCCACACCCCGCCCGCGTTGACACAACAAACCGCGAATGCTTTAGCATGAAAATTGGTTCGCTGCACGAGAGCGCCACCCACGCGCACTCCAGGCAGCAAGCAACACCGGGACCCGCGGCTCCTGATAGCATCAGGAGTCCAATCAATTAGTCAGACATGATTACAGTCACAGACCTGACCAAAAGGTACGCCCGCACCACCGCCGTCGACCACATTTCCTTCACCGTCAACAAAGGCGACATCGTCGGTTTCCTCGGCCCCAACGGCGCGGGCAAAACCACCACCATGCGCATGCTCACGTGCTTCTTCCCGCCCACCTCGGGAAAAGCCACTGTCGCCGGCTTCGACGTCTTCGATCAGTCCATGGAAGTCCGCAAGCGCATCGGCTATCTCCCCGAGGCGCCGCCGCTCTACCTCGAGATGGAGACCATCGAGTACCTGCGCTTCGTCGGCCGCCTCAAAGGCCTCACCGGCGCGGAGCTCGAAAAGCGCGTAGCCTACGTGCTCGACCGCTGCGCCATCGCCGACGTGAAAATGAAGCTCCTCGGCAAGCTCTCCAAGGGCTACCGGCAGCGCGTCGGCCTCGCCCAGGCCATCATCCACAACCCCGACGTGCTCATCCTCGACGAGCCCACCGCCGGCCTCGACCCCAAGCAGATCAACGAGACCCGCGACCTCATCAAGTCGCTCGCCGGCGACCACACCATCATCCTCAGCACCCACATCCTGCCCGAGGTGGAGCAGACCTGCCAGCAGGTCCTCATCATTAATAAAGGCAAGCTCGTCGCGACGGATTCCGTCCACAATCTGCAGGCGCGCGCTCGCGGCGCAGAGTCGATGCTGGTCGAAGTTGCCGCCCGCACCGGTGACCTCGCGGCTGCAGCCGTGCAGCAACGCCTCGCAAAAATCTCCGGCGTCAGCCGCGTGGAGTTTAAAGAAGAGCGCGGCCGCAGTTCGGTCTTCGAAGTCGAGGCCAACCGCGGCCAGTTGGTCCGCGGCGATCTCGCCCGCGCCGTCGTCGAAGCCGGCTGGGACCTCAACGAGTTACGCCCCGCCGCCATGAGCCTTGAAGAAATCTTCCTCCAGCTCACCGGCACCGACGCCGCAGCAACCGCCCCACCCGCCGAAGCCACGCGACCCGAAGCTCCGGAGGCAAAAGCATGAGAAACGTCTGGATCATCTGCCGCCGCGAGTTATCGAGTTACTTCGCTTCCCCTATCGCCTGGCTGTTACTCGCCATGTACTCCATCGTCTTTGGCTGGATCTTCTGGAACTTCCTTGCCGAATTCATCAAGCAGGGTATCGACATGGAGATGATGGGCCAGATGCAGCCCATGAACGTCAACGAACAGGTCATCCGCCCCCTGCTCGGCACCTCAAGCTTCCTCGGCCTGTTCATGATCCCGCTCATCAGCATGCGCCTCTTTGCGGAAGAGAAGCGCAACGGAACGATCGAGTTACTCGCCACCTCACCCGTGCGCGACATCGAAATCATCCTCGGTAAGTGGCTCTCCGCTACCCTGCTCTATTGCTGGATCATCATTTTCGCCTGCATTAACTTCGTCTTCCTCTTCCGCTACGGCAATCCGGACTGGAAGCCGATGCTGGTCACCCTGCTCGGCGTCTTTCTGCAGGGTGCGGCGCTGCTGGCCATCGGCACCTTCATCTCCACGCTGACCAAAAATCAGATCATCGCCGGCGCCCTCACCTTCGGCGCTTGCCTCCTGCTCTGGGTCTTCTCCTGGGTCAGCAGTTATGACTCGTCCACCTGGGCGCAGGTTCTTTCCTATATGTCCGTCATCACTCACTTCGACACCTTCGACCGCGGCGTGCTTTCGTCCAAAGATGCGATCTACTACCTCAGCGTCATCTTTGTTGGACTGTTCTTTACCGCCCGCTCGATGGAATCGCTCCGCTGGAGGTCGTAAGCAGGAATGGCAAGTCAATGGCTGAAGGCGAGACAGACGAAGTACGCGGCGTATGCGACCACTTACATCCTGGTCATCCTCGCCGTCGTCGTCGTTGCTAATTTTCTCGCTAACAAATACGACAAGTCGTACGACTCCACCGCCAACAAGCGCTATAGCCTCTCCCAGGAGACGAAGAAGATCGTCGACGGCCTTAAACAGCCCGTGACCATCACTTACTTCAACGCCAGCACCCGCTTCAGCGAAGGCAAGGACATCCTCGACGAGTACAAGGCGCTCTCCTCGAAGGTCCATGTCAGCTACGTCGATCCTTATAAGGACCCGATGGCCGCCCGCGCCGCTGGCATCCGCAACGTCGGCACCGCAACCGTCCAGGTAGGCGACCACACTGAGATCGCCAGCGACATGACCGAGGAAGGCCTCACCGGCGCAATCATTCGCGACATCAAGGGCAACACCCGCACCGTCTGCTTCGTCACCGGTTCGGGCGAGCACCAGATTGATGACACCAGCCGCGACGGCGACTCCCACTTCAAAGATCTCCTCGGCCGCGACAGTTATCAGACCCAGGCCATCAACCTGGTCGAGAAGCCCGAAGTCCCCGCCGACTGCACCGCCATCGTCATTTCCGGACCTATCCATAACTACGAACAGCCCGAAGTCAACGCCATCAAGACTTACGTCGAAAACGGCGGCCGCGCCCTCTTCCTGCTCGATCCGCCCCTCAGCATGGGCCCCTCCGTCATCGGCGACAACGACGCGCTCACCGCTGTTCTCCAAAGCTGGGGCGTCACCGTCGACAAAGACCTCGTCCTCGACCTCAACCCCATCGGTCAGCTCTACGGCTTCGGCGGACAAGTGGCGCTCATTAGCAGCTACGGCTCGCAGCCCATCGTAGCGGAGATGAAGAACTCCCTCACCGGCTTCCCGCTGGCGCGATCGATAACCTTCACCAGCGGCGGCAAAACCACTATCGAGAAGCTCTTCGACACCTCTGACGCCAGCTTCGCCACCACTAATCTTAGTTCGCCGCGTATCAACGTGAAAGACCCGAACAATAAGAAAGGCCCACTTACTCTGGCGGTCGCCGGCACTTACTCGACCGGCAAACAGGGCTCCGAGGGCCGCTTCGTCGTCGTCGGCAGTTCTGCCTGGGCCTCGAACAGCTTCATCAACTTCAATGGCAACGGCGACCTCGCCACCAACGCCATCAACTGGCTCACCTCCGACGAGGATCTGATCTCCATCCGCCCCAAACCGCCTGAGGATCGCCGCATTACCATGACTCGCGCGCAGCTCAACATGGTGCGCATCATCAGCCAGTTCATACTCCCGCTCATCGTCATCGCCGGCGGCATCTTCGTTTGGTGGAAGCGGAGGTAAGAATTGTCATCCTGAGCGAGCGAAGCGAGTCGAAGGACCTGCTTTATTTCCACCAATACCCAGCGCGTAGCGCTGCTCAACACTTACTATGAAATTTCGCAGTCTCATCGTTGCAGCCTCTGTCCTCCTGGTTCTTGCCGGGGTTCTCTACTGGTCCCAGCACCGCAAGACCCCGGACCAGAGCCTCACGGCCACCAACACGACGCCCCTCATCCTCAACATCCTCACTCCGGCAAATGCGACCACGCTAACCGTCAAGCAAAGAGGTGCGCAACCCGTCACCCTCGTGCGCTCCGGCTCGCAGTGGCAAATTACATCGCCGGAACAATTCCCTGCCGACTCCACCACCGTCTCCTCGATGCTGACCGCGCTCACTCCGCTCGCCTCCAATCGCGTCGTCGAGGACAAGGCCGCCAACCTCGCCCCCTACGGCCTCAGCGATCCCGCATTCGAAGTTGACGTCTCCACCAAAGATGGCCGCAACACCCACCTTCTCTTCGGTGATGACACGCCCACGGGCGACGGACTCTACGCCCAACGCAGCGGCGACCCGCGCGTCTTCACCGTCGCCGAATACGCCAAAACCAGCCTCGACAAAAGCCTCAGCGATCTGCGCGACAAGCGCCTTCTGCCCATCGAATCCAGTTCCGTCAGCAGCATCGACCTCATCCACAAAGGCCAGGACATCGACTTCGCCCGCATCCAGGGTGGCTGGCACATCGAACAGCCGCAGTCGTATCGGCCCGACGGCTTTGAAGTCGACGACTTAGTGCAGCAGCTCACCAGCGCTAAGTGGGATCCCGCCGTTTCCCCCGATGACGCCGCTAAGTCCTTCGCAAAAGCCGCGCCTCTCGCCATCGTCAAAATCACCGGCAGCTCGGGTACCGACACCCTCGACGTCCGCAAAGACAAAGACGATTACTACGCGAAGTCCAGCGCCGTTCCCGGAACCTGGAAAATCGACACCTCCTCGTCGAGTTCGCTCGGCCAGGACCTCGGCCGCTCGCTCGACGATTTCCGCTCGAAGCAGCTCTTCGACTTCGGCTATACCGATCCCGAGAAGATCGAATACCACTCCGGCCCAACCTCAGTCGACCTCACGCACACCGGCAACGCCTGGTTCTCGAATGGAAAAAAGATGGACTCCGAAAGCGCCGAAGCGGTGGTCACCGCGCTGCGCGATCTCGCCGCGGCAAAGTTCGTCACCTCCGGCTTCACCCATCCCACCATCGACATCACCGTCACCTCCAACAAAGGTCAGCGCGTCGAGCGAGATCCAGATCCAGCCAACCAAAGACGACGCCATCGCGAAGCGCGACGACGACTCCTCGCTCTACGCCCTCGACAATCCAACCATCGACAACCTCACCACCGCCATCGCCGGCCTCAAACCCGCCGCCGCCCCGCCAAAGAAGTAGCCGCAGTTAGCGTATTCTGTGAGGAACCGGGAGTTGCTCCGAGAGGGTTGAACGGTGACGAGAGCAGATTTCCAGCAGCTCGCGGAGGAGCGAATCAGCGATGCGGAAGCTTTGTTGACCGCGCGCCGATTCTCTGGGGCATATTATTGCTCAGGTTTTGCAGTTGAGTGCGCTCTCAAAGCCTGCATCGCCAAAAACACGCGCGAATTCGATTTTCCACTGAGCCCGGGCGACGCAAAGGAGATTTGGAATCACAAACTCAGCAAACTCGCGGAACTGGCAAGACTGCCGCTGAATGCTCGGATCTCGGTGAGTCAGGCGTTCAGAACAAACTGGAACACCGTGGTGAGCTGGGATAATGGCAGCAGATACAGCGCAGCTACAGATGCTTCAGCGGCTCAAGAGCTTTACCTCAGCGCCACAGATGCAGCAGACGGAGTTCTCCCATGGCTACGTACCCTCTGGTAGAGCAGGTTGATCGTGATTTGCCCGCTCTCGTGGGGCTCTCGCTTGAGAAAAACGGCATCCCTGTCTCGGTCCGCTTCTGGATTTATTCTGCCGCAACAGGTCAGCGCCTCGTCGCTGTCGTCACCCCCGCGGTAGATGAGCTGGGCACTCGAGATGCCTATCAGCGGGCATTCGACGCCTTGGACAAGGAGTCGTTTTCAACCCGTCAGTTTCTCAATTCTCATCTATTGCTCTTGGGGAAAAACCAAAATCGGGAAACCCTCGACCTGATTCAGGAAGGTGTTTCACGTCTACCCTCCCTTGGCCCCTACGAGGACGTCGATATTTACCTGGTTCCTGAGGCTGACCAGATCATCAGGCAAGGCTTTCTTCACTTCGTCCCTTCGGGGAAGAACCAATTCCTGGTCGGTTTTGCGGGACTCGACCGAGATGGCGGCGCAATGAAGACGCGCCCGATTTCCGTTGATAGCCTTGACGCCTTCCTCAAGGCCTTCTCGGTCTATGAAGGAGATCGTCAGAAGATCCTTGATTCATTGAAGCAGAACCACACTGAGTCTATCCTTGCGCAGGCGAGCCTTCGAAAGCTCTACGAGGCGGGCCTGATCTAGCATGACCACCCCGTCTGAAAACCCCCGCACCGTCCTGCTCGACCTCCTCGCCCGCACTTCGTTCCGCCTCGGCAACTTCACCCTCAGCTCCGGCGCCAAGTCCGACTACTACATCGACTGCCGCACCACCACCCTCCACGCTGAAGGTGCGCGCCTCACCGGCCTCGCCATCCTCGACCTCCTCCGCGAGCATAATCTCCACCCCGCGGCCGTCGGCGGACTCACCATGGGCGCCGACCCCGTCGTCTCCGCCGTCTCCATCGCCAGCGCCTGGCGCGCGCAAGAAACGCCCGGCTCCTCCCTGATTCACGGTTTCCTCGTCCGCAAAGCAGAGAAGGCCCACGGTACCGGCCGCCGCATCGAAGGCTTCCTTGAGAAAGACGCGCCCGTCCTCATCGTCGACGATGTCTGCACCACCGGCGCATCCACCATCACGGCCATTGAAGCTGCACGCGAAGCCGGCATGAAGGTCATCGCCGCCATTTGTCTCGTCGAACGCGAAGAAGCCGGCGGCCGCGCGGCACTCGAAGCCGCCTGCCAGGGAGCTCCGTTCCTCGCGCTGTACACGGCCAAAGATGTAAAGGCCGCCCACGTCCGCCAGCTGTCTCCCGCTTAGCTGCAATCCATCATTTCGTGCGGGTATGATGGAGACCCGCATGAAGACCTGCACCTGTTTCCACACACCTCGCCGCCTCCGCGTCTCCGCCGCCATTTTTGTCGCCGCCATTCCCGCCGTCGTCGCAGCGGCGCAGGACAACGGCAACAACGTCAGGCCGGCTCCGGGCATCGGCGTGATACATCAGCACGGTATGGCAGGCGTCGTCGCCTCTATCAGCGGATCCAGCATCGTTATCCAGATCCCGGAGAACGTCACCTACACCGTTCAGACCAGCTCCGTCACCCGCATCGGTACGCCCGGCACCGTCGTTAGTGGAAGTGAACTGCGGCCCGTTGAGCTGTCCGACATCCATCCTGGCGACCCCATCTTTGCCAGCGGCGATATCGATGAGCAGGCGCGCACCATCGCGGCCCAGCAAATTACCCTCCAGCCGCCATTTGCCGCCAGAATGTTCGAGCGTCAACGGGCGAACTTTGGCAAGACCTGGACCGCCGGCATCGTCTCCGCTGTCCATGGCAACTCCATCACCGTCGCGCGCAGGGACGGTCGGTCCCAGACCTTCAGCACCGACGACAGCACCGTCTGGCGCCTGAATGATCGCGATGGCGCCCCCGCAATGCTTCGCATCGGAGAACGCATCCAGGTCCGGCTGCGCCCCGCAGGCCCGGCGGCCAAAGTCACCATCCAGGGCATGACGCGGCAGAACCAACCCGGGCAACAATAAATCCTCCCCGCAGAAACAGAAAGGGCGCACTCAAAAGCGCGCCCCATCAAGTTAGTTGCTGCGAACTGTTAGAAGCCGGAAGGCGCCCCGCTGGTCCCGTTGGAACCCTGCGCCGGAGGCGTACCCTGGTCGCCGTTGTTGCTCAGCAGCTGCACTTCCACGTGACGATTCTTCTTGCGGCCTTCTGCAGTCTTGTTGCTGTCCACTTCAACGTCCTTGCCCAGGCCCACCAGATAGAACTTGTGTGCCGGAACGTTGTACTTCGACGCCAGATACTGCACCACCGCCATCGCGCGCCGGTCGCTCAGATCGTAGTTGTACTCCTTCGACCCGACCGAATCCGTCCCGCCCGTCACTTCCAGAATGTAAGCCTTCGAGTTCGCCAGCTGCGTGCCGAACTGATCCAGCTGATCCTTCGCATCCTTGGTCAGGTTCGACTTGTTGAACCCGAACGTCACCGAAACATCGCCCACCTGCTTGTAGTTGTCCAGGTTCGCAACCACTCCGGCCAGCGTATCGGTCCGGTTCACAGCTTCCTGCGCGGAAGACTGTGCGGTATTCGCCGCCTGATTCGCATTCTGAGCGTTCTGCTGGGCCTGGTTAGCTGAACTTTGCGCTTGCGTGATGCCCGCCTGCGCGCGCGCGTCCACATCGTGGATCGAGCGATTATTCGTCGCGGTGGCATCGTCAAGCTCGTTGGTTTTCTGAATCACCGGCTCAGTCTGGCTGCGTACATAATTTTTGGTCGTGCAGCCGGTTGAAACCAAAGACAGCGCCGCAACTGCCAGGGCGGCCGCGAAACCTGTTCTGGAAATACGCGTCATGGGTGACACTCCGTTTCTCTTTTCTTTTTCTTTCTACTTGTCGTGAGAAACCATCCCCCCGCGGGCGGATGCCTTCTCCCCACCGAAAATCAGCACGCGCAGGCCCAAATCTCAGCCCCGACTCCTATCTCATTGTTGCCATTACCCTTATCAACCGCCTTTCCCGTCCCGTTTTCCTCCATCGAATGTTACAGTTGCGTATTTTTTACCCGAATCCACCCCCCACCCGCCCCCAAATCAACCCGTTAGACTATAGGTACGCCGCCATGGATTTGCATGAAAAGATTCGCACCCTCCCCACCCGGCCCGGCGTGTATCTATATAAGAACGCCGACGGCGAGGTCATCTACGTCGGCAAGGCCCGCAACCTCCGCTCCCGCGTCCGCTCCTACCTCCTCGAAGCCGCCCAGGCCAACGCCAAAACCGGCTCCCTCATGCGCGACGCCGTCGACGTCGACTACATCCTCGTCGACAACGAGCACGAAGCCCTCGCCCTTGAAAACAACCTCATCAAGCAGCGCAAGCCCCGCTTCAACATCCTGCTGCGCGACGACAAAACCTACCCTTATGTGAAGCTCACCCTCGGCGACCGTTTCCCCAAGGTCTTCGTCACCCGCCGCCTGCGCCGCGACGGCAGCGTCTATTACGGACCCTACTTCCCCGGCAATCTCGCCTACCGCGTCGTCGACCTCATCCACCGCAGCTTCCTCATCCCCAGCTGCAAAGTCGACCTCACCCGCTACCACGCGCGCCCCTGCCTCCAGTACTACATCGGGCGCTGCCTCGGTCCCTGCGTCGAAGGCCTCACCACCCCCGAGATCTACCGCGAAGCCGTGCGCGACGCGCAGATGTTCCTCGAAGGCCGCACGCAGGAGCTGACCAAATCCCTCCATGAACGCATGGCCGCAGCAGCCGCCGCCGAGCAATACGAGTTAGCCGCGAAGTATCGCGACTTACTCGTCACCATCGATCAGCTATCGGAAAAGCAGCGCATCGCCTCCGCCGACGATGATGATGCCGACGTCTTCGGCTACCACTTCGAAAACGGCATGATCGCTGTCAACCTCTTCCACATGCGCACCGGAAAGATCGTCGACCGCCGCGAATTTTTCTGGGAAGACTTAGCCGACCTCATCGCTGACACCGACGAACCCAATGAAGCCGATTGTCATCCCGAGCAAAGCGCGAAGCGCGACGCCGAGGGACCTGCTTTTGCATTTGATCCCGGAGCCTTCTTCTCCGCCCTACTCAAACAGATCTACATCGACCAGCCCTACGTCCCCCGCACCATCTACGTCCCCGTCGACTTCTCCGACCGGGAAACCCTCTCTGGCCTCCTCGCCACCCACACCAAACACCGCGTCGAAATCGCCGTCCCCCAGCGCGGCGAAAAGCGTTCCCTCGTCGACCTCGCCGCCCAGAACGCCAAGCAGAGTTACGACCAGCGCTTCCGCGTCCTCGCCCCCAGCCGCAAGGCAATCCAGGAAGCCCTCCAGGACGCGCTCATGCTCGAAGACCTGCCCCGCACCATCGAGTGCTTCGACATCTCCCACATCCAGGGCGCGGAAACCGTCGCCTCCATGGTCGTCTGGGAAGACGGCGAGATGAAGAAGAGCGCCTACCGCAAATTCAAAATCAAATCCGTCGAAGGCGTCGACGACTTCGCCTCCATGCGCGAAGTCATCACCCGCCGCTACCGCGCTCTCGGCCGGAATGTCGATGCCGACGCACCGGATCCTTTGGATCAGAGCACGACTCAACGGGTGCCCCACAATCCTGCCCTGAGCAAGGTCGCCTCGGGCGACCGCGCCGAATGGGTCTGGCCGGTTTTGCCAGATGTGGGAATGAAGAATCCGGATCAGCCGCCTTTGTATCAGGGCACGACTTCAGTCGTGCCGAACAGGCCAAATAGGAAAGGGGCTTCAGCCCCTGAGGCCCCGCCTGTCGACCAGCTTTCCGAAGAAGCTCTCCCGCAGGAGCAAAGAACCGTGAAGGGGCACGGCTTCAGCCGTGCCATCAACCTTGCCAATAAACAAGGGGCTTCAGCCCCTGAGGAACGCGGTGCGAATCGTCGGCCCCTCCCGTCTGTCATCCTCATCGACGGAGGCCTGGGCCAGCTCCACGCAGCCGCCGAAGCTCTCGAATCCCTCGGCATCACCACCCAACCCCTCGCCTCCATTGCCAAGAGAGAAGAAATCATCTACCTCTACGGCCAGGAAAACGAGCCCGTCGTCCTCGACCGCCGCTCCCCCGTCCTGCATCTGGTCCAGCGCATCCGCGACGAATCGCACCGCTTCGCCATCGCCTACCACCGCAAGCGCCGCGAGATGCGCGACCGCGACTCCGAGCTCCTCACCATCCCCGGCGTCGGAGCCCGCACCCGCCAACGCCTCCTCGAACACTTCGGCAGCCTGCGCAGCGTCTCCACCGCCAGTTTGGAAAGCCTCTCCGCCGTAGTCTCCCCCAAAACCGCCGAACAAATCCACGCCCACTTCCACGCGAGCGAAGCCCCGCCCAATCCCCTGCCAGTTCTGAACGAATCGCACTAGCGCGCATCACCACAGGTCCCACTACCAAAACAGAAGTGCCATCCTGAGCGTTTGTTTTTCTTCCACAGCTGTCATCCTGAACGGAGCGCCGCCACAGAACCTTCCAGTCTGAACGAATCCCGCTAACTGCGGCGCGCATCGCCACAGATCCCACAACTAAACAGAAGTGTCATCCTGAGCGAAGCATCCGAATTCGTTGCGCCCGCACCTGGGCGCAACAAACATTTCAGACGCAAGTCGAATGGACCTGCATTTCTTTGCCATTCTTGGGGGTGGGAATCGTTGCGATCCGTCGAAACCCATTTTTGACCCAGCGAAAAGAGCGTCCTCCCGCAGAGGCCTTCAGGCCCGGAGTCCCCAACCCGACCGAATGCTATACTTCTGGCTCCCCCAAAGGAGATCCCGATGGCGCGGCGATCATTTCTTCGCCAGTTAGTGGCGTTGCCTTTTGCCGGAGTAGCATCTTCATTGGGTCAAGTGACTTCGCATAAATCCCTGAATATCATGATGAAAAGTGCCTGGGGATCGGATGATCCGACCAGAGCAGCGTTTCCTTTTCTTCACGGCCTCGCACTCTCTGAAGCCGGACATTCGGTGCAGATTTTCCTGCTTGGCGAAGCCGTTTCGCTGATGCGGAAATCGGTTGCCGAGGCAGTCGTGCCCGTTGGCTGGCCACCGTTAGAGCAAACCCTCAGCAAGGTTGTTGAAAGGCATGTCCAGATTTATGCCTGCGGCGCCTGCAGTCGCGCGCGGGCGGTTCAGCAGACAGACCTGGACCTGTGGGGAGCGAAGTTCGGCAACCCAACAATCTTCGTGTCGCTCGTGGAATGGGCCGATCGCGTAATTACGGAATAACGCAGCAGTCCGCGACGTTGAGTGGAATCGCCGCGTGAGCATGTCATGCTGAGCGGAGGAGTAACCGCAGCAAAGCATCTGCGGTTGTTTTTGGCTGAGGGCGTAACCCTGAGCACAGCGAAGCCTGGCCTTGAGCGACCCCGAACGAAGTAAAGGGAGTCGAATAGCACCTGGCCTTTTTTCCAGTCGTCATCCTGAGCGGAGCGCCGCCACAGAGTCTTCCAGCGGTGAACAAAGCTTCCCGGCGCGCAGTCGAAGAGCCTGGCCTGAGCAAGCTGCCGGAAAGGCAGCGCGCCGAATGGCACCCCCCGGAGCCGCACAGAATTGTCCCGCGAACAGTCTCATCGCGAGGGGAATCGGTCGCAAAGCGGCCGAAAAAGATCTCAAGCGGTGCTGGAATAACCGGCGGCTCCCTATCGCCCGTTCCCTACCCCCAGCACTCCTCCACTCCTGATCCTGCGAAGCAGGAGGTGGCGTGCCCGAGCGAAGGGCGCGCCAGAGCCCGAGTCTCCGATTAGCTGGGGTGTAACATCGGCAACGAACGGGTTTTGGGAGACCCTCTTTGAACATTGGGAAACGATCAGCCTCCGACTGCCAACGAGACTAAAATTAGCTTAACTCCAGTGAACGAACCCAACCAGCACGTCCAGATAAAGCAATACGTTCACAAAGCGTTTCTTGCCAAGATCATGCAGATGAATCATGTGCGACAGCGCAGAAAGCTAGAACTTCGCGGCGAACTCGGTAGGCGCGGGCACAGCGTAAATTCAAGTGCTTGGATGATCGGTGAATTAGAAATCGAGGAAGACTGCATTGCGGACCTTCTTCGGCAGAAGGCCGACTTGTACATCGATGCCCATCGACGTATAGGCCTAGCAATTGGTCCGGACGTCCTTAAGGATATAGCCCATTCGCAAGTCGAGATAACCGCTGCCCGAAAGAGTTCTTTAGCGGGCGAGGCGCAACTCTTCGCGATGCGCACGAACAGGCCCCAGAATCTGGCGGGGTACGGACATTTGGGTAAGAAGGCTTCCATCGCCATTAAGGAAATTGAGGCAAGCATCGATCTTTTCAATTTGTCGCATCCAGAGACTGCGGCGACTGATTCTCGGACGAATGACGGAGGGGAACGAGACCTCAGTAAGCAGAAATCGCCGGCCAGACCAGCCGCGCCGGAACATCCCTACAGTCAGGACGGTAACCTGGGGAATAGAGGGGAGTTCGAAAAGCGTAGCACCCCAGCCACTTCCGATTCTCCTCCGCCAGAGACAATATGGGCGAAGATGTCGGCCTGGGGTGTCGTCGGCACTTTCGTTGGACTCATATTGGCCGGATGGATGACGTTGATGACCTCGAAGCATCCTCGGGCTGCAGACGGATTCGCATTGGTAGGCACGGCGATCTTCCTCGTCAAATTTCTGACCTGGGAAGAGGCGAAGAAACAGCCCCAAAAAAGAAAATGGCTGCTTCAGAGCGCGTTAACAATCCTCTCGTTCATTTTTGCGTTCCTCGCGATCCGTTGGGACCACACAATGAATTCAGCAGCAGCGACAGAAAGCCCCGGGCAATCCATCTCGGGGAATGCCCAATCCAGCGGTGGCAAATCACTGGACAATGGCGGACAAGACGTTCCCGTTGCCGCGTCCAAAGGTGGGGAGCGAGATGAAACCGCTGAGTCGGGCGTGACTCAACCGGTCGGGAATGGTGCAATTTCCAGTACTGGAAGACAAGCCCCACCCGTCGCTGAGGCTGCTCATCCCGAACCACTAATACAAGATACCTACCAGCGAGTCTTTTCTGATGATTTCCTCTTTGAGCTTCAGTCATGCGTGCTCCGCGGCGGGAATCTCACATGCGATTTCACGGTGACAAACGACTTGGGTTCAGACAGAACATTGGGCCTCCTGATTTACTGGGGTCCCTGCTCTCGGATTTTTGACGGAGAAGGAAATGAATACATCTCCAAGAGCGGACAGCTTGGGAATGAATCCGGCACTCCGGGGATCTCCGGGATCGGGGACACCCTGATTCCAGGCGTCAAAACTAAGGCAGCCCTTGAGTTCGAAGGAATACCACCTAAAGTGAAGCTGATTCAGTTGCTGAGAGTGGTGTTTGATTCCCCCGATGGACGGATGAACCATCTCAGTGCAGATTTTCACGATGTGCCAGTTCAGGCAAGATAGCTCCGATTGAGATGCCCCCGTACCGGCCTTGGCTTGCCGGGCTTGTCGGCGTCAACCCACCCGTCAACCCCAACCGACCCAAATGTGGAAAATCTGTCAAGCTTTTCCCCCACAGTACCGAAGTGTTCTCCCTCATCCCAACCGACTTACAAACCAAACTACCCCGAGATAGTTGGCACTACTTCCGGCTGAAACTGATATTCTGAACTTATAGAGTAAAAAAAGAAAAAAGGCTCGAGCCTCAGCGGCCCGAGCCTTCTCCTTTTCTCCCGAACGCACTCCTTTGCCAGAAGAAAGGAATCTCGCTCCATGCTGCCCGGCTTCAACCTCCCGGCGAACCGTCGCGGAATCAATGGGAGTGCTGTTTTCTCCCGCATTTTCAAACGCATAACCCGCCCATTGCCGAGGAACGGATGAAACACCTTTCAAAACAATGAGATGCGCTTTAAGTGCCGAAGAATGAAACACATACCCTTTAACCTAAATCGCCATCTTCGTTAGAATGAAACACTTGCGACATTCGCCCCAAAAACAGGGGGGGCACCCTGTACCCTGTGTTCTGCGTTCTGCGTTCTGTGTTCTGTTCCCTGTGTTCTGAGCCATGAAGACCATCCTCCTCGCCGATCCAGTCCGCTACCCGCGCATGACCACCGAAGAGCTGCGTTCCACCTTCCTCCTCGACGGCCTCTGCGCTCCCGGCTCGCTCAACCTTGCCTACGTCGACCTCGACCGAGCCGTCGTCGGCCACGCCGCTCCCACAACGGAGCCCATCGCCCTGCCGACCTATCCCGAGCTCCGCGCCAACTACTTCACCGAGCGCCGCGAGCTGGGCGTGCTCAACATCGGAGGCCCAGGCGCAGTCCACGTCGGCAGCCAGACCCACGCGCTCGACAACCTCGACGTCCTCTACATCGGCCGCGGCAATCCGGAGATTCGCTTCGAATCAAAGTCAGCCGACCGACCAGCCGTCTTCTATCTCCTCAGCTATCCAGCGCATGCCACTTACCCAACCACCCTGGTCCGATTAGCCGACGCCACTGTCACCACCATCGGCACAGCGGAGACCTGCAACCTCCGCACGATCTCGAAATATATCCATCTCGAAGGCGCGCGCAGTTGCCAGCTCGTCATGGGCGTCACCCATCTCCATGAGGGCAGCGCCTGGAACACCATGCCGCCGCACACCCACATGCGGCGCTCGGAAATCTACATGTACTTCAACCTCGCGCCCGATGCCCGCGTCTTCCACCTCATGGGACCGCCCGCCGAGACGCGCCACCTCGTCCTCGCCAATCGCGACATCGTCGTCTCGCCCGGCTGGTCCATCCACGCCGGCACGGGCACGCGCGCTTATAGTTTCTGCTGGGGCATGGGCGGCGAAAATCAGGACTACGCCGACATGGACCCCGCGCCCCTCGATTCCCTGCGCTGAAGAAGGAAACCCGATGAAGCTTCCGCTCATGCTCGCCGCCGCTCTGGCCGTTCCCGTCGCCGTTCAGGCTCAGCAAGCCCCGCCGCCGCACGATCCCGCCATCGTCTTCGGCTCCCCCGAACTTCACGCCCAACTCGGCACGCTGACTGGCATGGCGAAAGAGAAAGGCTCAGCCGGAGCCACCATCGAGGACTACGGCAGCTACAAAATCCAGCTCTCCGTTCGCACCCGAAGCGGCGGCGCTGAAGTCCACGCCCACTGGGACGATGTGATGACCGTCGAACAAGGCAGCGCCACGCTGATCACCGGTGGCACAGTCGTCGACAGCAAAACCGACGCCGACGGCGAAACTCACGGCACCAAAATCGAAGGCGGTCACTCGCAGACTATTTCACCGGGCGACGTCCTAACCGTCCGAGCCGGAACCCCACACCAGCTCATCCTTGAACCGGGCGTGGTCTACGGCGCCGTAGTCATCAAAATCCACGAACCCTAAGCAGCGGCCAGCGGCCAGCTGCCAGCCTTCAGCTACCAGCCTTCAGCTACTGGCGGCTGACTGCTGGCGGCTGTTTCTACGCCCCATAATGCTGCGCAAACGGCGAAGGCGCATGCGTCCTTCTCCGCTCGCGCACGCCCAGCGACGAAGAAATCTCCCGGCAACACCGCATCAAATGTTCCGCGATGCCCGGAACACTCTGCTGCGTGATCCGCGAAGTCGGCCCGGAAACGCTCACCGCGGCCATCGGTTGCCCGTTCTCGCTCAGGATCGGCGCACCGACGCAGCGCACGCCTTCCTCTCCTTCTTCATCGTCGATGGAGTAGCCTCGACGGCGAACGCGGTCGAGCGACCGCAGCAGCGCCTCCGGAGTCATCAGAGTCCGATGGGTAAAGCGTACAAATCGAATTTTGCTGATGATCTCCGCCGCAGCATCTTCCGGCAAATAAGCCAGCATCGCCTTTCCCATCGCCGTGCAGTAAACCGGATTCGACGCCCCAATCCTCGACGACAGCCACACGCGCCGGTTGCTCGGTTCCACCTTGTCCAGATACACCACGGAAGTCTTCTGCAGCACGCCCAGGTGAATCGTCTCGCCCACCTGCGCTGAGAGCCGCCGAAACCACGGATGCACGCGCGCGCGCAGATCGATCTGCTCCACGGCTCGACTGCCCAGTTCATACAGCTTCAGTCCCAGGCGAAACCGGTTCTCCGGAGTGCGTTCAATCAGCCCGCACCGCTCCAGCACCATCAGCGCGCGATGCGCAGTGCTTTTGTGCAGCCCCATCCGCTCGCACACATCGGCAAGTCCCAGCGGACCCTCGCTCTCGCCCAGCAGATCCAGCACCGACACCGCGCGATCCAGGCTCTGCAGCTGATACGGATCCACCGACCTCCGCGTTGCTTCACCGTTCGCAGCTTGCGCTTCCTCGGCCTTCACCTTTCGAACCATCGTCCTCTTACTCCTAACGCGCCAACCATCCGCCATCGACCACCAGCACCGTTCCGGTCACGTAATCGCTCGCTGGCGAAGCCAGAAATACCGCCGCTCCGGCCAGATCTTCCGGCTCGCCCCATCGCCCCGCAGGAATGCGTTCCAGAATCTGCCGGTTCCGCGTCTCATCCTTCTGCAGCGCCGAGGTCACTTCGGTCCGGAAATATCCTGGCGCGATCGCGTTCACCTGCACATTGTGCGGCGCCCATTCGTTGGCCAGCGCTTTGGTCAGTTGTCCAATGCCGCCCTTCGACGCCGTATAGGACGCGATCCGAATCCCGCCCTGGAACGACATCAGCGACGCCACGTTGATGATCTTCCCCTGTCGCCGCTTCATCATCTCGCGCCCCGTTAGCTGGCACAGTCGGAACGGGCTCGTCAGGTTCACCTGCAGCACCTGTTTCCAGGCATCCAGCTCGTGATCCTCGGCCGTCGAGCGATGAATCATCCCGGCGTTATTCACCAGGATGTCTGGCGCGCCCATCGCCACCACCACGTCGGAGAAGAGCCGGTCCGCGCCATCCTCGATGCCGAGATCAGCGGTGAAGCTGCGCGCCTCGCGCCCCAACTCCCGAATCTCCGCCGCTGTCTCTTCGGCCGGCCGCCGGTTCCCGTGGCACGCCACCGCGGCTCCAGCCTCGGCCAGCGCCAGTGCTATCGCTCGACCGAGTCCGCCGGCCGCGCCCGTCACCAGAGCGGTCTTTCCATCCAGCCGGAAGCGTTCCACAGTTCCCCTCTCGTCGTGTGTAATTCCGCCTGCAGGTACGCCGTCCCTCATCGCGACAACAACAATGCATCTTCTTCGCCCGCGGCGCGTGTTGTCAAGGATTCTCCGCGTCCTGAAGTGAGTCACCGGACGCGCGGCTCGGCGGTTCGCGCCTGGCCTGACCGTCAGCAACACAAAAGTAAAAGGCCGGGAGCATTCGCCCCCGGCCCACTGGCCTTCCCGTACCCTTGGTCTAGTTCGTTCCGTTGGGTATTAGTCGAGCACTGGTTAGTTTCGCTGCAATCGCCGAATAGATATCCGCGATCGCCGTGATGCCCGAGTTGTCGCTGTTCGCCTGGCACCCGGTGTCGCCGCCCTGCGCCGTGTAATCGCTGTAGAAGTACGGCGAGATGCTGTACCCAGACTGCTGGGTCGCAATATCCTGCAGCGTCTGGCAAGGGGAAATGCCCGGATTCGTTCCCGCGCCTACGTCGGTATCGCAGGCCCCACTGCCATTCGGAGCCGGGTTGGACTGCGTCGACGCGCCATAAGCGATGGTAAACACCAGCGTATTGTTCGCCGTACTGCCGGACTTGTACGTTGCGGCGTACTGCCCTGCCGTCACCGCCTGGCCACATTGGCCAACCGGAGAAGGATAGTTGCCGCTCCCGTTTTGGTTCGACAGCAAATAATCCGAAGGCTTCGTAAATGCGGCGGTGTTCAGCGAAGTCAATGTCCCATAGGTTGTCTCCGCCTGCGTGCTGCTCGACGGAAAGTCGGATGATGGTACGTCGGCATTACCGTCACCCAGGATGATCATCACGTTATCGGAGTTGGCGTGCGTCGTCTGCTGCTTCAGCAGTGCGGCCTGCGCTGCATAAATTGCGCCCGGATAATACGTGCCGTTATTGCCGTCGTAACTGGAAGGCAACAGGCCTCCGCAATTGCTCACTCCACCGACCGCCATCACCAGGTTGGAGCTGCTGTTCAGTGCGGTGGTCCCACCCGTGGCCGGTGTGTTGTAGTCGTTCAGGAACGGGGTGAGCTGATAGGTCGGCGCATAGTTTCCGCTGGCAATCTCATACCCGGATGTCCCCGTGGGAATGGGCGGGAAGCTGTAGGACAGCGCCCACGCGACCCCTGACCACGGCGGCTCGTACTCGTTGGTGTATGTAGCCTGGCCATGGCTGTTAGTGCCGGTCCGTACCTGCTGCTGCTGCAGCATCACGTAGTAGCCGAAGCTCGAATCGTACGGATAGGAAACGCCCTGGTAACTGGAAGCCACGTTAGTCGTGCAACCCCAGGCCTGGGCAGCACCTGAGGCGGTCATCGCTACGCCGGCAGGCGCGTTCGCCCCCACCACCACATTCGGGAAGGTGAACAGCGCAACGTCGTCGTAGGAGGTATTGATGCCGTTCAACAAATTCTGAATGCCGTTCAGCGCACATTGCTCCTGCGTCAGGGTAGTCCCATTCACCACGCAGTTAGAGTCGGTGGCGGTCATCGACAGCGTCGAGTCGACGATCAGCGCGATGTTATAGGGCATGGGCCGTGCGTGCGCCGCCGTTGAGGTTGCGCTCACCTGCACCGTGGGCTTGCCGAAGATCCCGGCAAACAGAGTCGGCACCGAGGCCGTCTCCGTCACCGACACAGCGTTAGGAATCGTCACCGTGCCGTTGGAAGTCGTGCACGAGATACCCCAGTTCTTAACCGTGGTCAGGCATAGCCCGCTCACGACGGGGCTGGAAAAGGTCACCCCGACATAAGACGGGTTCTTGTCTCCACTGGCTCCGCTGTAATTTGTTCCCATCGTCGAATAGGTCGTGCTGGTTCCCGAAACCGACTCAGCTGCCGCCAGCGCCGCTGCGTCCGTGGAGGCCTGCAGCTCCCGCTGAACAACCATCGCTCGGCCCACGTCCACCACCAGCGCCGCCGTTCCCAGAACACACAGCAGCACCACTACCACCCAGGGCAGAACCTGCCCTCCCTCATCGGCGACTATCAGACGTGCGAGAGAATGCTCCTCGCGCTGCCCCATACGATTCGAAGCGTTTTCGCTTACGCGCATTACCTGTCTCCTTGCCCTTTCCGGCTTGCTGTTTCCACTCGTTTGCCGGTTTTCACGATTGCTTATTGCACCAGCTCGGTGCTCTGAGCGGTTAGACTCAATGATTTCGACAGCTTGTACATCACAATATTCACCGGATAGACCGCCTTCACCGATACCACGTCCCCTGAAGTCATCGTCAACCCCGCGCAGGTCGGAATCGTACCGGCGGCGGCGGTGTAGGTCGTCGGCGTACTCGTGCTGGTCACGGTGTAGACGATGGTGTAAGTCAGGCTCGAGGTGTTCAGGTTGTTCGCCGAGCTGGAAAGTGTAGTCGCCGCCAGCGTGCATGGATCCGCATTGGTCGCCGTCGACGAAGTTCCCGAGCCCCGGCTCAGCGCGAAAGCTCGCGCCCCGGAATTCGTTGCGTTGGTCAGCACCAGATACTGGTTCATCGCGATGCCAAACGAGAAAATTCCGGTCAGAACCACCAGCAGAACCGGCAGCACCAGCGCCGTCTCGGCGATGGTCGAGCCATCTTCACCGCAGGTTCCGCCCTTGAGCCGGATCGCTGTCTTCCTGCTCCACGCTCCGGCACACAGGACCGTGCGATTCCGACTTGCCACTGCGCGCCAGACCTTCTTCATTTTCATCGCGGCTTTGCTTCCCTCAGACTGAACCGCCTGCCCGAGAAAGTCCGCCGCAGCCTGCGTTGCCGCATGCCGCCCCCGGAACCGTTCCATCTCGGGAAGCCGTTGATCTAAAGATCGTTGAAGGTGCCTCAATCCTCAATGGCTACTTCGTGGGACCGTGTGATCTGGCAGTAATCGCAGGCATTACGCGCGGAAGTAATAACGCAACACGCAGTACCTTCAAACCCGATGACCACAGTGTGCAATTGCCCGATTTTCGCTCCAAACCAGATCAATCGACCTAAATCAGTTCAGTCTCCACTCGCCATTTCTTACTGCCCATGTCCTGCTGTCGAGTTACCTGCTTTGCCCAGCTCCGCTACATCGCTCGCTGCTGCATCTTTGCGCGCCACAAATACCGACGCCACTTTGTCCTCGTACTTCAGCTCAAACTGAGGATCGCTGCGCAGCAACTGCGTCAGCGCCGCACCGTTGGGAGCAATCACCACTCCCGCAGACCGGAGCGCCGGATCCGACGCCCAATCTGCGCCTCCGCCCCACGTCTCCCGCGAGCGGTTCAGCTCCTTGTCTCCATACAGCGCTGCGCGTCCATCGATGCTCACCGGCTCACGCAAATTCCAAATCAGAAATCCACCCCAGTCGTAGGTATTGAAGAGCGCCCCCGTGTAGTGCCGCTCCTGGATCACTTCCACCGCTTGCACTGGCATTTTTTCCGCAAGCTTTTTTGCGAGCAAAGTGTTGTTCACCGGCAGCAGCCAGATCGTGCCCACAAAAACCACCGCTGCGATCGCCGCGCTCAGCGCCACAGTCCACACTGGCGTTCGGCCTTTGTCTTCGCGTCCTTCGCGCACCGGCAATCCGGCGGCAAGAATCGCACCCGCCGTTATCGCCATCACCCACAGATCGCGCCGCGAGCGGAACGACAGCACTGCCGCCATCGCCAGCATCAACGTTTCAAACGGCGCCAGCTTCCGGTAGCGGAACAGCACTCCCGCCGCCCCGAGCGCCATAAACAGCAGCACAAAATCCCCCGGCGTCCGAAACGGCAGCGCCAGCATTTCCGTCACGGTGTCGAGCACACCGCGCTGCGAGCCCAACTCCCACGCTACTTTGTAAATCCCCGGCCCGTACGGGTTCACACACACCGCAGCAGCACACGCCCCGAGTGTCAGCCAAAGATTCCGCGCCGGCACGCCCGGCGTATCCGACTGCCACCAGCGCCGCAACAGCGGCTCAACCGCCGCCACGCCCAGCACCAGCAATCCATCCACCCACTGGATGTGCACGTTGGCCCACAGCACAAACAAAAGCGGCAGCCACAGCAGCTCCCGGCTCTTGCCCGTCCTGCGCGCGTGCATCAGGATGTCCATCTCCAGCGCAAAGATCAGAATCGTGAACAGCCACGGCCGCGGCGTGCTCATCTCCGAAAGGCAAAATGTAACCGCGATCGTCACCAATGCGCGCTGGATAAAGTCGCTCTGCAGCCGGCTCGTCATGTGATAAACCGCAGCCGCAGTCAGCGCCATCATCGCCGCCGTAAACACCAGCAGCCCGCGCAGATTCATCCACCCCCACATCTTCAGCAGGATCAAATCGAACAGCCAGCTGTACGCCTGCCACGCCGCTCCGCCCATGGTGCGAGAAAACGGATCGGTGTGCGGGAATGCATGGTGCGCAAGAATCCACTGTCCGGTCCGCAGCTGCCAGCCCGCGTCCGGATCGGTGACCGCCTCCGTCGCCCCGCGCACGCAGATGAATGCCGAAACCGCGCACAGCAGTCCAATCAGGACCGCGCGCGCAATCTGGTCAGTACGCGATGGGCTTGATGAAGTCCCCTGGTCCGGCGGCGCGGTGAACGCGGCCGATGGGTTCAATTCGGTCAACAGGGTCGACTGCATGTGATGATCCCCGGGGTGCTTCCGGCCTGCGCTGCGTGGTTGGTGTTGACTCGGAATCCTGCCGAACACACCTTCACGCCGCTCCGTGCGTGGAGCAGTAAGCGGGAAAACCTCTTTCCCTATCATCGAGACCAGGCGCCGCGTCCGTCGATAACCCGGCGCACACTCTCCCTACCACTCTCGTGCTAGTACGGAGAAACAGGGAGTTGGGAGTAGGGAGTTGAGAGTTGGGAGTTGCCAGTAGCCGACAGGCGATGGCGAGTGCTGGCGACTGTGCCCGACTCCCTATTCCCTACTCCCGACTCCCTGTCATCCAATCCCCGCAAAGGCCAGCGTCAGCACCGTGATGTCGTCCTGCTGGCCGTGCCGCTGCGCCGCGGAAGCAATCACCTCCGCGGACTGCTGGGCTGGAACGGGTTTCTCTTGCCCCGTCCCTGCCTCGGACGAATGGTACGCGTCAGCGTCCTTCCCGATTCAGCGCTAACTGCACTTTCTGTCTTGGCTACTGGCTTCCAGCTGTCGGCTTCCGGCTATAAGCTGTTCTTGTCAAGTTTCCACCGCTTCACCGAAGTAACAACTGCTGATGGCAAGCGGCTTACGAGCCAGGGTTGTTGGCACTGTTTCTCGCTAAAACTGGTATTCTGAACCTATAGAGTAAAAAAAGAAAAAAGCCTCGCTTCGGCGGGGCTTTTCATTTTGGGCGCCGAGTTACAACCACAAGCCGCCTGAGAGTGTTCTCTGTGCGCTCTGTGTCCTTTGTGGTGAACCGTTGCCTTCGCCGGCTATCAGCCCAGGCAACCAGCCCCGCAGAGGCCTTTTCCGTAACTGACTTGTTTTCAACACTTGCACGTATTGAAACTGCAACCGCTTAAGAATCATACACTTGACACAAACGGGCCCTTTTGAGGCCCTCTGACAACTACTTTTTTTTCAAACACTTGCACAAAGGACAAAACAGCAGCTACCAAAGAATCAAACACTTAACAAAAACCCGAAAAGTAATGGTTTTTAGCGTGAGATCATCCCGTGCGGCTGTTACTTCGGTCAGGGCCTTGGCGACGCCAGCCGTATCGACTTTGCTGGCCGATTCTGGCGCTCCGGAAGCAGCTATCGCGACAGCCAGGAATCAGGATGGTTACCTCATTCCTGGCGGATTTCGCGTCCCAAATCGGACCGCAACCAAACCGCAGCCCACAATCGAGCCTCCACTTCGCACCTGCTCACCGCCGCGACAGGTGCCCGCGAAGTTAACAGTTTCAACAGGAAAGCCGACAAAGTTCTCGGCAGGACTTCGGCACGCGCGCAGCCGCGTCGCATCGCCGGAAAACCATCCGAAGCGGTCTCAAGCGCTCCGTCGAACTCGTCACCACCGGTTTGGCGCACGCAACAAAAGTGGCAACCCATAACACCTGTTGAGCATTGCCGCGAGTACCACCAGGGCCGCATGATTTCTTCATCCAGATCAAACTGTGTCGCTCTTCCTGGCACGCCGGAGAGGAAGCCCGCAGTAAAAGAACAAGGAGAACTGGAATGAAATTCCCAATGTGGCTCCTGACCACTCTGTTGCACGACGAATCGGGCCAGGATCTGATCGAGTACGCGTTGATCGCGGCTCTCATCGCGGTAGCAGCCATCACCGCGCTGAAGACTCTCGACAACAAAATCTCCAACGAATTTAACTCCATCGGCAACAGTCTCTGAGCCTGGGAATATCTCGCCGCTGGAGCCGTTTTATCGGCCCTGTGGAACGAGCGAAGTTAGCCACAGGTAATGAGCGGTACCTCAACGGAATTGCTTCTTTTGCTGGGTTTTAGCACCGAAGTTTTGGACCAAAGTAGCAAAGGGTAACACTTAAATGGCATTGTGACCAGTACGATCCGGGCGCAATGTTAACAACAATCACCACCAAACGCAGCACGGGCCCTGGGTGTCTCACCACAGACCACCGTGCGGCAATTTCAAGGAGAACGGTAATGAAACTGCTTTTCAAGAACCTGCTGAACGATGAGTCTGGACAGGACCTGATCGAGTACGCCCTGATCGCTGCCCTCATCGCCCTGGGCGCCATCGTTGCGATGGGGTCTCTGAGCAACAAAATTTCCAACGAGTTCAACGCGGTCGGCAACAGCCTGTAAACCATTCCTGCTGTCCTGGCGGTTTGCTTTTGCCGGTCTCTGGTTGGGTGATCGGATCCCAAATCTGTTCGTCTCGCGCGAACGGCTGCCGGATCCGGACAACGAGCTGAGGTCGCGGCCACTGTTCTCAGGCCCCGGTCGCGACCATCCCACCGCTTCTGGCGCTCGAACCCTTACCAGGTCATCAGCGTGGCGACCACTTTCTTTCACCCTTTTTCCGGCTTCCGGCATTTCGTAACTGGCCTGCCGGTCCGGAGAACGAACCGAAGGACGACGCTGCATCGTGCGGATTTCCTGGCCGCTCCCGCAAGGGAAAGCCTTGATGCCGGGGGTGCCGCGGCGCGATGTGCTGGCAGCGCCCTCGGAGCAGTTCTGCCCCGGACGTCTCCAACCTCGATCGCCCTTCCTGCAAAAGCTCTGCCTGCTCGCCTTCCCTTTCCGGACTCGGCGCGCCGGACGAGCCAAAGTTGTTCGTTTTCACCGCTCATCGGGCGGATTGGCGCTTTGGGGTCATTGCATGCTGAACCTTCATTCCGAATGGCTGTTCCCGACCGTCGCGCTCGTCTGCGCCCTCATCGGCGCCGGTTTCGATATTCACAGCCGTCGCATCCCAAATCTCCTCACTTTGCCCTGCATTCTTCTGGGCCTGCTTCTGCACCTGGTTCTCGGGGGATGGAAACAGATGGCGCTGGCCGCACTTGCCGGGCTCATCTGCGGTGTCATCTTCCTGGTCTTCTGGCTCGCCGGTGGCATGGGCGCCGGTGACGTAAAGCTCATCACCGCCGTCGCCGCTCTTGCCGGCATGCCATTAGTTCCCTGGCTTCTCATTCTTACCGCCCTGGCTGGCGGTGTTATGGCTCTCGGTCTCGCTCTCTTTCGCGGAAAACTGAAGGACACGATGCTCAACGTTGGCGCACTTGCCCTGCACCATCGCTTCGAGGGCCTTGCCCCTCATCCACAACTCAACGTCGCTAATCAGAGGACACTGCGCCTTCCTTATGCCCTGCCTATTGCCGTGGGCATGGCCACGACGCTCCTCCTCACGGCGTTCCAGAGGTGACCTGATATGGCTCGCCGTATGATGCTCGCTCTTGTCGTTGCGCTGGTGATTTCCGGCCTGTTTACGTTCTGGCTCAGCCGCCGGGTCGCTCACGCCTCGCGCGCTCCTGTCCAGCAGCCCAACCAGTACGTCGCGTCGGCTCGCTCGCTCGATCCCGGCGAAGTCGTCCGCCGCGAAGATCTCACCATGATCGACTGGCCCAAAGATCATCCACTCGCCGGCAGCTTCGTCAAAATTGACGATGTGGTCGGACGCGCGGTCCTCTATCCGCTTTCGGCCGGACAGCCCATTCTCGATCGCCAGCTCGCCGCCGCCGGCGCCGGCATCGGCCTTACCGGCAGAATTCCCAGCGGCATGCGCGCCATCGCGCTCCGCTCCGATGAAATCGTCGGCGTCGCCGGTTTCCTTATGCCCGGCACGCACGTCGACGTCCTCGTCACCTACACCGATCAGGAACATCCGCAGCCTGTCACCGCCACCGTGCTCCAGGACGTCGAGGTTCTCGCTGCCGGCCACCAGGTGCAGCCTGACCCCGCTGGAAAGCCGGTCTCGGTCGATGTGGTGACTCTCCTGCTCTCGCCCGAGGCGGCTGAAAAAGCCACCCTGGCCAGCGAAAAGGGAACCATTCACTTTGTCCTTCGCAACGGCGGCGACCATACCTCAACCCAGGCGACGCCCGTCGACCTCGCTCAGCTTGCCGCTCTGCCCACCAACGCTGCAGGCGTTCCCGTCCATGTCGCCGAGAGACCCAGAAAAGTTGCCCCAAAGCCCTGGGTCGTTGAAACCATGATGGGGGATAAACGCTCAACCGTGAGCTTCTACTGAGGCACCGCATGATAAGCAGACTCAGCAAAATTCGAATCCTGACACCCGCTCTGCTGGCTGCGGTCTCCGCGCTCGCATGTTCCGGCGCCAACGCCCAGACCAAAGTGGTCGCGGCCGCCGCGCCCTCCACCTTCATCGGCAACATGGGCACCAACGCCCAGGTAGTCGGCGAGCCGCTCCACCTCGTGGTGGGACGCTCGATGTTCGTCAACACCGAAAACCGCCTGCGCCGGGTCTACGTCAGCAATCCCGACGTTGTCGATTCCTTTACTTCCAGTCCTCATCAGATCGTCATCACCGCGAAAACCGCCGGCATCGCCACCGTCGTCCTCTGGGATGAGACCGGCCAGTCGCACGCTTACCTCGTGAACTGCGATGTCGATGTAGCCGGCCTGCATCAGGTGCTCAAGGATGCCTTCCCCAATTCCGACATCCACGTCGAAGGACACGGCGATCAGGTCGCCCTTGCCGGTGTCGTCGGCAGCAACGATGATGCGGCAGCCGCCAGCAAACTGGCAGGACTCTATTCCAAGGATGTCGCCAATTCCCTGCAGGTCGAATCGCTGCATACCCCGCAGGTGCGCCTCAAGGTGCGCGTCGTCGAAATCGACCGCTCCCGCGCTACGCAGCTTGGTTTCAACTTCTTCGGACCCGGCTCGAACACCTTTAACAGTTCCACGGGCCAGTTCGGCACCGTCACCGTTGCCCCCAGTGCCAGTCCCGGCAGTTCCCTGCTCGACCTCGCCGGCCTGCTCAACCTCTTCTACTACAACAACAATCTGCAGCTCGGCGCAGCCATCCAGGCTCTGGTCGATAAGCAGGTCGTCCAGATCCTCGCCGAGCCCACCATTACCGCCGTCAGCGGTGAGAAAGCTTCCTTCCTCTCCGGCGGCACCTTCCCGTATCCGATGATCGAGCCCGGCCTCGGCGGAGTGAATACCGTCACCATCGTCTTCAAGGACTACGGCGTCAAGGTCGACTTCACGCCCACAGTCCTGCCCGACGGCACCATCTCTCTCAAGGTTGCTCCCGAAGTTAGTGCTCTGGACTACAGCAACGAAGTGGTCATCGATGGTTACACGCTGCCGGCCATCTCCACCCGCCGCGCCGACACGCGCGTCGAGTTGAAGAACGGCCAAAGCTTCGCCATCTCCGGTCTCCTCGACAATCGCACGACTGACCAGATGGAAAAGATTCCTGGCATCGGCGACATCCCCATCCTGGGCAAGCTGTTCCAGTCCAAGAGCACCAACCACACGCAGGTGGAGCTGGCTGTGATCGTCACGCCCACCATCGTCGATCCGCTTACCGACAATACGCTGCCGGTGCAGCCCAAAATGGTCGTCCCCTTTATCGAAAACCAAAAATTCGATAAGGATATGACCCCCAAAACACCAGTGCCGCAGCCCCAGCCCAATCCGGTGCCGCAGGACGTACCGGTGCACGACTAATCGTAAAAGGATTCAGCTCATGAGCCAGTCGGCCTCCAATTCGCAGTCTCTTTCGGTTGCGCTCCTGACCGTCGGTCTTGAACGCGACCTGACCGACAAGATCGTTCAGGCCGCGTCGCAGCATCACTGGACCGTTAACCACGACGACTTCAGCGAGTATGTTTCCGCGGTCCGCCGCCCGGCTATTTCTTCCGATACCAAGAGCGCCGATCTCGTCCTCGCCATCATCGACTTCGACCGCGACCCTCAAGGCGCAGTCGAGACCGCCGGTTATCTCCACCAGCTTTTCTTTGGAAGGTTCTTCGCCGCCGCCCTCTCGGCCAGCAACGACGCCGATCTCCTGCTCTCCGCCATGCGCGCCGGCTGCAACGAGGTCCTCTGTAATCCTCTCGACGCCCGCCAGCTGGCAGAAACCTTCGACCGCCAGGAGCGGCAGTGGTCTTCGACCACCGGCCGCACCCGCACAACCGGTCACATCATTTCCTTCTTCGGAGCCAAAGGCGGTGTCGGAACCACGACGGTTGCCGTCACTTTGGGCTACTACCTGGTCCGCCAGAAGAATAAGCGGGTTCTGCTCATCGACAACCACCCCGAGTTTGGCCACGTTTGCCTCTATCTCGGACTCGACGGCACCCGCTACCACTTCGATGAGTTGATCCGTAACGTCAACCGCCTCGACTCGACCCTGCTGCGCGGCTTCATTGCCAAGCATGGCAGCGGCCTCGAGGTTCTCTCTTCGCCGGAATCCCACGACCTCTCGCGGACCGTCGATCCCGACGCCCTCGAGCGCACTCTGGAGTTCCTGCGCGGCGAGTACGACTACATCCTGCTCGACTGCGAAACCAACCTCGAGGAAGCTTCGCTCGCCGTCATGGATCGTTCCGATCAGATCTATCTGGTCGCCACTCCCGACATCGGCGCCATCCGCGATCTCTCCCGCTACATCGATGGCCTCAGCCGCAACGAGTCCACCTCCGCACGCCTCCACGTCATCATCAACCGTTATTCCTCGCATGGCGCCATCGCCATCGAGCAGATCGAGAAAGCCATTCGCGTTCCGGTCGAGGTGCGCCTCTGCAACGCCTACACCGAATGCCAGCGCGCTATCAACGTCGGCGAGCCCATCGGACCCGACAAGAAATCGGAGATCTCCAGCCAGTTCTCGCGGTGGACCTCCATCCTTACCGGCGAAGAATCCGCTCCCAAGGCTCAGCCGGCCCGCAAAGGCTTCTCTTTGTTCGGCCAGAAAAGGACTGAATAGCGATGAGCGATCTTACGCTCAACCTCACGCAGGCTCGTCCTGACGGCAACAACCTGCGCACCAACGGTCCCGGCCTCCGCACCCCGGCAACGACCCCTGCCCGTCCGCTCCGCGAAAAAGAGCAGCAGGAGCTGAAGTCCGCCGTCCACGCCGAGCTCATTAATCGTCTCGATCTGGAAAAACTGGGCGAGGCCCAGGAAACCCGCGCCGGCCAGCAGCAACTCTTCGCCCTCATTCAGCAGATCATCGGGGAGCAGGGTGTTCCCCTCAGCTCTTCCGAGCGCGATCGTGTCGCCCAGGAAGTTCTCGACGAGGTCTTCGGCCTCGGTCCCCTCGAGCAGTTGCTCAAGGACGACACCATCAACGACATCCTGGTGAACACCGCCAGCGCCGTTTACGTGGAGCGCCGTGGCGTTCTCTCCAAAACCAGCGTCACCTTTCGCGACAACCGGCATCTGCTGCAGGTCATCGACAAAATCGTCTCCGCCGTCGGCCGCCGCGTGGACGAGTCGACGCCCATGGTCGACGCCCGCCTCAAAGACGGCTCCCGCGTCAACGCCATCATTCCTCCGCTGGCCATCGACGGCCCCATCCTTTCCATCCGCCGTTTCGGTTCCTCGCCGCTCACCGCGGAGAAGCTGATTCAGAACAAAGCGCTTACCCATCCCATGCTGGAGCTGTTGCGGGCGGCCGTCCAGGCCCGCCTCAACATCGTCATCTGCGGTGGTACCGGCGCCGGCAAAACAACTCTGCTCAACGCGCTCTCCAGCTTCATCTCGGAAAACGAGCGCATCGTCACCATTGAAGATTCTGCCGAGTTGCAGCTTCGCCAGGACCACGTCGTCCGTCTTGAAACCCGCCCGCCCAACGTCGAAGGCAAGGGCGCCATCCGACAGCGCGAGCTGGTCATCAACGCGCTCCGTATGCGTCCCGACCGCATCGTCCTCGGCGAGGTCCGCGGCGAAGAAGCGATGGACATGCTGCAGGCCATGAACACCGGCCACGACGGCTCGCTCACCACCATTCACGCCAACACCCCGCGCGACGGACTGGCTCGTCTGGAGACCATGTGCCTGATGGGCGACATCCGTCTCCCCGACAAAGCCATTCGTATGCAGGTCGCTTCCGCCATTCACCTCATCGTTCAGGTCGCCCGCATGAGCGACGGCGCCCGCCGCATTACTCACATTTCCGAGTTGACCGGCGCCTACTCCGACGTGATCAGCATGCAGGATATCTTCGTCTTCGAGAAAGAAGGCCTGGGAGAGTCCGGCAAAGTCAAAGGACGCTTCCGCTCCACCGGCATCGTCCCCAAATTCACCGACCGTCTCAAAGCCGCGGGCATTCCCGTTCCTCCCGGCTTGATGGACCACTCGGTCGAAGTGTGAGGCCCTGCGCTCATGATCCTCATCGCCTCCAGCTTCTTCGCGGTTCTTCTCATCACCTTCGGCGTCGTCTCCATTGCCGCCGCGCCTAACCGCGTCGACAAAACTCTTCAGGCTCGTCTTGCCGCCATTTCCATCGATAAGAGCGGCATCCCCGGCGCCGCGGCCCTTCAGGCCAGCGAGCTGCTTCGCAAAACCGCGACCAGCCGCTTCGACTGGATCGGCCAGACCATCGGCAGATACATCTCCATGCAGGCGCTGCAGAAGTGGATCTCCCAGGCCGCGCTCAACACCACGGCCTCGGCCCTGCTTGTGCAAACCGCTGCCGCCGCCGTCATCGGCTTCCTGGTCACTCTCTTCTTCGCGCCTTTCATCGCCGCAGAGGTGCCCGGTGCCCTGGTTTGCGCCGCTATCCCCTGGGCGCGCATCGCATTCTGTCGCAGCCGCCGCCTGAGTGCTTTTGAAAAAGCCCTTCCCCACGCCATCGACATGATGGCTCGTTCCCTTCGTGCCGGCCATTCCACCTCCGGCGCTATCGAAATCATGGCCGAGGGCGCACCGGAACCCGCCGGCTCGGAATTCAGCGAGGTCTTCCGCCAGCAGAACTTCGGCCTTCCCCTGCGCGATGCCCTCATGCAGCTCATCGACCGCGTTCCTTCCCAGGACCTCCGCGTCCTCGTCACCGCCATCGTTGTCCAGCGTGAAACCGGCGGCAATCTCGTCGAAGTCCTCGACCGCACCGTCTTCGTCATTCGCGAGCGCCAGCGCATCCAGGGCGAAATCCGCGTTCAGACCGCCCAGGGCCGCCTCACCGGCTGGATCCTTACCCTGCTCCCGATGATCGTCATGCTCATGATCAACGTCTCGGATCCCGGCTATTCCAAGCCGCTATTCCACGACCCCTTCGGGCACAAACTTCTCGGACTTTGCGGCGTGCTCATTCTGCTCGGCGCTTTCACCATCAACCGAATTATCAACTCCATCGATGTCTAGGCGGAGACGACAATCATGATGATCTTCTTTTACGTCGCGCTCTCCCTCACCGTCTTCTGCATCATCACCCTGCTGTGCGCGCCCTTCCTGCTGCGCCCGTCGGTGCAGGCGCGGCGTATTCTGGATATCGTCACCAGCGACCGCCCCGACAAACGCACCGTTCGCAGCAAAGAGGTCGCCAAAGACCGGCTTCTTTCGCTCGCCCGCTCCTTCCGCGCTCGCCTTGGCCTTTCCGAGGACGAGAAACTGCGCCAGCGCTTCGTCACTGCCGGCCTCAAAGGCGGCGGCCAGATCGATCTCTACTTTACCGCGCGCTTCATCGGACCCCTGGGCGGTATCCTCGGCGGCAGCTTCATCCACTCCAACACGGCATTCTGGTGCTTAGCGCTTGCGGCCGTGGGCTATCTGCTCCCCGATATCTGGCTCACCCGCGCCGTCAATCGCCGCAAGAAAAAGATCCAGAAAGGCATCCCCGACGCCGTCGACCTCCTTGTCATCTGCGTGGAAGCCGGCCTCGGCCTCGATCAGGCTCTTCTCCGCATCGGCCAGGAGATCGCCGTCAGTTATCCCGAGCTCAACGAGGAATTCAACCAGATCAACCTCGAACAGCGCGCCGGCAAACCCCGTCTCGACGCCTGGCAAAGCATGGCCGACCGCACGCAGCTCGAGGAGTTCAAGTCCCTGGTCACCATGCTGCAGCAGACCGACCGCTTCGGCACCCCTATCGTGCGCGCCCTCAGCCGCTTTTCCGAGGAGATTCGTATTGCCCGGCGTCAGCGCGCCGAAGAGGCCGCGGCCAAAACCAAGATTAAGATTCTGTTCCCCCTGGTTTTCTTCATCTTCCCGTGTCTGTTCATCGTGCTGCTGGCCCCTGCCATCCTCACGCTGAGCGCCAACCTGGGCGGTGGACATTGAGTTTGATGTAATTCGCGTGCGCCCCGAACGTCCGGCGCAACAGAAAGGAGATTCACGATGGAGACATCCATGATTGTTCGCATTGTCGCTCTCGCGGTGGCGGTAGCTGTTGTTGGCATCATCATCATGCGCAGAAGGAAGCAGAAGGCATAGCAAAAGGCCAGTTTTCATTCTTCGCCATTTTTCCCCTGACTACGGCGCGTGCCGGGAAAGGAGCAAGCCATGGGTGGATCCCTGATGATTCGTGCGGTCGCCAGCGCTCTCGCCGTTCTTGTGTTCGGCGTGATCGTCCTGCGCAGAAAGAGAACAGCCTGATTTCCCATGAGGCTCGCCACAACCGTCCTGAGGTTTGCGATCAGGACCTGAATCCTGAACGCTCCCGTGGGTCCTCTCAGGCGAACGCCGGCCCGGTTCGCCCGGAAGATCCCTCACTTCCCCATCGACACCCAACCGCCCGTTCCCGGCGGCGGAGGCGGCCCCTGATGCAATTGATGACCGTCACCATTCCGGAGAAGGCCGTAACCATTGGATCGCGCGTCGCTCTTGCGGACACCTTCCTGACCCGATTGTTCGGCCTTCTCGGAAAATCTTCCCTCGAAGATGGCGCCGGCCTCCTTATTCGCCCCTCTTCCGGCGTCCACACCATGTGGATGCGCTTTGCCATCGACGTCATCGCGCTCGACAAGGATTTCCGCGTCCTCCGCACCTGGGAGCGGTTGCCTCCCTGGCGCATGACGCCCGTCAACTTCAAAACCCACTGCGTTCTCGAGCTCGCCCCAGGCCAGGTGCACCAGCTGAATATCCAGCCCGGCGACCAGCTCGCTCTCAACTAGCTCTCCGCTTTCTCAGTACGCCGCTGTGAATCGTTCCCGCACATGCTGCGGCCGTTCCAGTTCGTTCACCAGCGCGACGGCATAGTCCTCGGCGGAAATTCGGCTCTGCCCCTGTCCGTCCACAATCAGGTCGTCCTTCCCCAACCGAAACTTCCCCGTCCGCTCGCCCGGCTGGATGAACCCTGCCGGACTGAAATACGTCCAGTCCAGCCCGGCCCCCAGGTCGGTGGTCCGCAGCAGATCCAGCAGGTCCGCATGCGCTTTTGCAATCGCTTTCCACTGCTCCGGCAGGTGGCCGGAACTCAGCAATGTCACCCCCGGCGCAACCAACAGACTGGCCGCCCCGCCCACAACGATCACCCGCTTCACCCCGGCGTTGCGCGCCGCTGCCAGCAATGCCCCGGTTGCCGGAATCAATTCCTGTTCCTGTCCTTGCGGAGGACTCACCGCGCTGACTACCGCATCGACCCCTTTCAGGATCTTCTCCATCTCCACCGGATCGCTCACGTCACCCTTCGTCGCAGTTATTCCGGTTACCGTCGCAATCTTCTCCGGATTCCGCGCCACCGCGATCACCTGATGTCCCCGCGAAGCCAGTTCGTTCGCCACCCGGCCTCCGATCATCCCGCTCCCGCCCACCACCACAACTCTCATGTTGTTCTCCCGCTTCACCAGATGCCTGAAATTCCCCCAGGATTCTTCCGCCGCCGTCGATTTGCCGGCCTTTCTCGTGTGACTTTTGACACTTATTCGTTCCAACGACCATCTTTCTTGTATGGCCCGCTCCGCCCTCGTCCTCAACCGCAGTTCCGTGCGTCCCATTTCCTGCCCCGAAGAAGTCCTCTTTGTTGAGCTCGTGCGGACCGCCGACCTTCTTTCCCGCGCACCCGCGCAACTCCTCAAAGAGGCGCACCTCTCGCCCAACCAATACAATGTCCTGCGTATCCTGCGGGGCTCGCCCGAGGGTCTGCTCTGCGGCGAAATCTCCAATCGCATGATCAGCCGGGACCCCGATATCACTCGACTCCTTGACCGCCTTGAGACGCGTGGCCTGATCGGCCGCTGCCGCGAAGACCCCGACCGCCGCCGCGTCCACGTTCGCATCACCAGTGAAGGGCTTGCTCTCCTCGCCCCGCTCGACCGGGCCATCTGCGATCTCCATCGCCGCCAGCTCGGCCATCTCGGGCCAGTCCGGTTGCGGAAACTCGTCGCCCTCCTTGCCGAGGGCCGCAGTCAGCTGGACTGAACTTTTCCGCATTTATTTGTTGCAACGAATATCTTCGGTCCGAATCCAATTGAAACGGAGGAGAAACCCCATGAGCACCACCGCTACAACCCCGGCTTCCACCACCACCTGGACCATTGACCCGGTCCACTCTGTCGCCGAATTTCGCGTGAAGCACATGATGATCGCCAACGTCCGCGGTCATTTCACCGGCATAACCGGCAAGCTCACCTACAATCCCGCCGACCTGGCCAAATCCAGCGTCGAGGCTTCTATCGACGTAGCGACCATCGATACTCGCGACCCCCAGCGCGATACGCACCTCAAGAGCGCGGATTTCTTCGACGCCGAAAAGTACCCGCAGCTCACCTTCAAGTCATCCAAAGCGGTCCGTCGTTCCGACGGCGAAATAGTCGTCTCCGGCCCGCTGACCATTCACGGTGTCTCAAAGGAAGTCGAGTTCGTCCTCGAAGGCCCGACCCCGCCGGTCAAGGACCCCTGGGGCAACACCCGCATCGGCGTCTCCGCTACGACGAAGATTAACCGCACGGACTTCGGCCTCAACTTCAACGCCGCCCTCGAAACCGGTGGCGTGCTCGTCGGCGAAGAAGTCACCATCCACCTCGAGCTGGAGTTCGTCCAGGCCGTATAAGCTCGGTCGAGTCTGCAGTTGCCATCACGGGAATCGTCTGTGAAAGGATGATCGTCAGGGTTTGAGGAGATCCCGGACGATTCCCGCCACCGAAAGAACTCGCCTGCAGTTACAAATTCGCGGCGTGGTGCAGGGCGTCGGCTTTCGCCCTTATGTCTATAACCTTGCCCGGCGCCACTCGCTCGCTGGCTTCGTGCTCAATTCCCCGCGCGGTGTCTTCATCGAAATCGAAGGCGACACTGCTGTCCTCGAATCTTTCATTGCCGCTCTCCCCGCCCAGGCGCCCCCGCTGGTCCGCATTGCGGAAATCGTCCGCTCCGAAATCCCGGTCCTCGGCGACGCATCGTTTTCCATCCACGAAAGCGACGCCGCCGGCTCTGCGTTTGCGCTGGTCCCGCCGGACATCTGCGTCTGCGACGCCTGCCTCGCCGACACTCGCGACCCCGCCAACCGCCGCCACGATTACCCCTTCACCAACTGCACCAACTGCGGCCCGCGCTACAGCATTATCCTCGACGTTCCCTACGATCGCCCCATGACGACGATGGCGGAATTCGCCATGTGCGAAGACTGCCTCCGCGAGTATAGGGATCCCGAGAACCGCCGCTTCCACGCTCAACCCAACGCCTGCCCCGTCTGCGGGCCGCGCCTGGAACTGGTCGAACCCGACACCAAATCCGTCACCGAACAGTCCTCCCGCGCCATCCTCTCTCGCGTCGCCGATCTTCTCCGCGAAGGCCGCATCGTTGCCTGGAAAGGACTCGGCGGCTATCAACTCGCCTGCGACGCTCGCCAGCCCGCCGCCGTTGAGGAACTCCGCCGCCGCAAGCACCGCAGCGAGAAGCCGTTCGCCGTTATGGTCGCCGATGCGGCCGCCGCCGAATCCCTCTGCTTCGTCTCGCCCGAAGAACGCGCCGCCCTCGTCAGCCGCGAGCGCCCCATCGTCCTCCTTCGCCGTCGAGCCGAAGCGGACCTTGCCGAAGCCGTTTCTCCCGGTAATCCCACAACCGGCGTGATGCTTCCCTGTACGCCGATGCACGACCTTCTCTTCCGCATCCTCCGGGAGCGCTGGAAAGCTGATCCCGCGCTGATCATGACCAGCGGCAACATCAGCGAAGAGCCGATTGTCATCGATAACGCCGAAGCCGAAGAACGCCTCGCCCCGGTCGCCGATGCATTCGTCCACCACAACCGTCGCATCCATACTCGCGTCGACGACTCCGTCGTCCGCGTCGTCTCCGGGCAGATCATACCCATCCGCCGCGCTCGTGGCTACGCTCCGATGCCCGTCTTCCTCGACCGCAGCGAAGCCGAAGTCCTCGCCTGCGGCGCGCAACAGAAAAACACCCTCTGCCTCACCCGCGCCGGTTTCGCCATTCCCAGCCAACATCTCGGCGATCTGGAAAACTTCGAGACCCTCAGCTTCTTCGAGGAGACACTGGAGCGCATGACGCGCCTTTTCCACGTCGCGCCCACCGCAATCGCGTACGACCTTCACCCTGGCTACCTCAGCACGCAGTACGCCCACCGGCGCACGGACCTGCGCCAAATTGGCGTCCAACATCATCACGCCCACATCGCCAGCTGCATGGCCGAGCATCGCCTCGATGGTCGCGTCATCGGCGTCGCGTGGGATGGCACCGGCTTCGGCACCGACTCCACCATCTGGGGCGGAGAATTCCTCGCCGCCGATTATCTCGGTTTCGACCGTTTTGCCCGCTTCCGTCCAATCCTTCTTGCCGGCGGCGACTCCGGTGTCCGCGAGCCCTGGCGCGTAGCCCGCAGCTATCTCCTGGACACGTTTGGCGCCGGGTGCCCCACATCTGCGCGGTTTTCGCAGATGTGGGATTCCGGGATTTCCCCCGACCGTCTCCGCATCGTCGACGCCATGCTTACCCGCCGCGTTAATACCATTCCCACTTCATCGGCAGGCCGTCTCTTCGATGCCGTCGCCTCGCTCATAGGCCTTCGCCACACTGTTTCTTTCGAAGGCCAGGCCGCCATGATGCTCGAAGCCATCGCCGCTCCCGACATCGCCGATCCGTACAACTTCGAACTCACAAGCTCTTCGCCAATCGACATCGACCTGCGTCCGATGATCTGCGCAATCGTCGCTGGCGTCGAAGCCGGCCAGTCGCAACACCTCCTCGCCGCGCGCTTCCATGCGACCCTCATCGCCGTTATCGCGGAAGTCTGCCGCCGGATGCGCGCTGAACTTCAGCTCAACCGCGTCTGCCTCAGCGGAGGCTGCTTCCAAAACGCCATCCTGCTTGCCGGCTCGATTGAAACCCTTCGCCACGACGGTTTCGAAGTCTTCACCCATCGCGAAGTCCCAGCCAACGACGGTGGAATCTCCCTTGGCCAGGCCGCCATCGCCTGCCAGCATCTCCGCCACGACGGGTGACGCCGCGCGTCACCGAAAACCTCGACAAAAGAGCCGATGATTGCGCATTCTGCCTTTTTCCGGGCACAGCCATGCAGGACGGAGTCTGGAATCTCAGCTCTCACGTTTGCAAATGAGGCATTGATCCGCCCCAGGGTTCCAAACCCGTGTAATTTCACCCTCTGCCCCGCTAATTCTTCCTATGCCCTTGCGCAGAATTTTCACAGGTTGCGATTGGTTGCCCGAAATCCTCAACTTTCATGCAAATATCGCCAAAAAAAGCTTTTATCCCGTTCCGGAATGTGTACTATTCGCTTATTAATACTGACTGAAATCTTTCCCTGTCTGTCGAGCTCGAAGGCACCAGGGGCAGACTCGAGCGGCCTTCTACCCGCTGGGCTCCTTCTCCCAACGCGGTCGCTGTCCGCTCGCGAGAGCAGTTCCGACGCGCCTCTCTCAGGCCAGTCTGCACGATCCTAAATCGACGCATAAGGTGTCTTCTTTCATGAAATTGCTCCTGAAGCTCTCCTTTGGCTCGTCAGTGCTTGCTCTCCTGGCCAGTCCCGCCTTCGCAAGCGCAACCGTTTCCAGCCCGGGCAACGGAGCCCAGGTTTCCTCGCCGTTCACTCTCTCCGCCGACGCCAGCACCTGCTCCAGCCAGAATGTTTCGGCCATGGGTTATTCCTTCGACAGCAGCTCCGACACCACCATCATCAACGGCACCTCCATTAATACATCGGTTTCTTCACCTACCGGATCCCACACGCTCCACGTGAAAGCCTGGGGCAATCAGGGCGCTTCCTGCGTTACCGACGTCGCCATTACCGTCGACGGGAGTGCAATATCCGACGCCTTATCGATTCCAGGCAATGCCATCAGCGTCAGTGCCCTCCAGACTCTTGGCAGTTGGCTCGATGTCAATGACCCAGGGGGCAGCGGAGCTGCGAGCGGATGGACGACCACCGTTGGATCACCCTCTCTCACTGGCCATGCCCGTGAGTACCAGATCAGCTTCTCCAATTCAGGATCCGAACGCTTCTACACTTCATTCGGGGACGACAACACCTCCACGAATTTCCTCTACGACGCCTACGTCTATCTCGGCAGCAACTCGAAAGACATCGCCAATATCGAGATGGATCTGAATCAGACCATGCAGAACGGGCAAACCGCGATCTTTGGCTTCCAGTGCGACGGCTGGTCCAGCACATGGGATTACACCGCCAACGCGGGCTCTCCAACCAGCCCGGTCGACACCTGGGTCCACTCCAGCCAGTACTGCAACCCGCGTACGTGGAGCATCAACACCTGGCATCACGTGCAGATCGGATACTCACGCACCACCTCGGGCCAGGTCACTTACCAGGCCGTCTGGCTCGATGGCAAAGAGATGCCGATCAACGCCACGGTCAACTCGGCGTTTGCCCTCGGCTGGGCTCCCGCTCTGCTCACTAATTTCCAGATCGACGGCTATGGCTCCAGCGGTGCGGCCAACGTCTGGGTAGATAACATGACAATCTATCGCTGGTGAGTTAGGCGACACGAGACTGTTCACAAAATTGCGGCAGCAAATCGGCTGCCGCAATTTGTTTTCGTCGATGACTGCGTCTAATTCGCCAGTTCCTCGGTTATGACTGCTCCGCCCATGGCAGTCACCACCGACGAGGCCTTCACCACTTTCTGCGAAATCCTGTCCACCCAGAGAGTCTTCTTGTCTGCGCTCCCCTCCGTGGCGATCTCCACCTTGTAGGCTTCAAACGTTCCCGCCGGTACAGTCACCTTCTCCACTCCGTCTACCTTCAACTGCATCAGCCTTACTTTCTGTGACTGCAGATCGAAGTTGCGGAACGTTGTCGTGTATCCGTCTTTGAGCGGCAGGCACGCAATCGACTGGTCGCCTCCCGCAGAGTCACCGAAGAGCGGACCTCCCAGGTCAACGGCAATCGGCTGCGTCTGGCCGTTCATGTTCACCTGTCCCACAGCCTTGTTGTCAGCGTAACTTACATCGATCGTCACCGACCCCTGCTTCACGCTGCGCTTCTCCACAATCAGGCTCGACTTTGCAATCGTCGTCTTGTCCGTCACAGTTCCCTGTGACGTATCCATCGTCTCGGTAGCCGTCCACGCATCGCCGCCGTCCGCGATGGTTGTCGCCATCGTCATGGCAAGCTGCTGGCCGCTTACCTGAACCTGCACCTGGTAATGGAGCGTTTCAGGCTTTAGATCGATTACCGGCTTCGGCACCCCCACTGCGGCCGCGTTCACGGGCTTCTCCAGCACCACCGTCTTCGGATCGACCGTGATCTCCTTTAGCCGCGCTACCACCTCCGGCGTGCCGCCTTCCTGGTATCTGCCTCCCAGATGCTCAGCCAGAAACGCCTCGGCCTCCATGAACAGCGCCAGGTTGTTCACCGGCCGCTGAAATCCATGTCCCTCATCCGGCGCCAGCAGGTACTCCACCGGAAATCCCCGATCCCGCAGCGCGACGACAATCTGCTCCGCTTCGCGCCGGTTTACGCGCGGATCGTTTGCTCCCTGCGCCACCAGCAACGGCGTCCGAATTTTATCCGCATAGTGAATCGGTGACTCCGCCTCCAGCAGCGCCTTTCCATCCGGCGTGGTCGGATTGCCCATCCGCACGTAGAAAACTTTTCGCGCCGCCTCCCAGTAAGGCGGAATGGAGTCCAGCAGGGTGATCAGATTCGAAGGCCCCACAATGTCTACCGCCGCCGCATACAGATCCGGCGTGAAGGTGACTCCTGCCAGCGTCGCGTAGCCTCCATACGACCCGCCGAGAATTCCCACCCTCTTTGGATTCGCGATGCCCTGCGCGACCATATACTTCACGCCCCAGGTCACGTCGTCCTGCATCTTGCGGCCCCACTCCAGATTGCCCGCGTCCAGAAACTTCCGGCCATATCCCGTCGATCCGCGGAAATTCGGCATCAGCACCGCATAGCCGCGATTCGCGAAAAACTGGGCCAGCGCGTTATATCCCCACACGTCGCGCCCCCACGGACCGCCGTGCGGAATTACCAACGCCGGCAAATTCTTCCCCTCGACTCCCTTCGGTACGGTCAGGTAAGCCGGAATTTCCAACCCATCCGACGACGCATACGTCACCGATTTCATCTCCGCCAGGTCCTGCCGCGGCAGCTTCTCCCGCACCTTATATTGCGGCGTCAGCGCGTAGGTTTTTCGGTTGAACAGCAGCGTCTGTCCCGGTTCTATATCGCTCGATGCCGTCACCAGCCAGATCGACTCGTCGCGCGTCCGCGAGTCCATGCCAATTTCCATCCCCGGCAGCTTGTGTTCCAGCCATTCGTAATCCGCGGCAAATTTCTTGTCGCGGAAATACATCTTCTGCCGGTCGTAATAGTACGAGGTCCCCACCAGCTCATCGGTCGCTTCGGAAAAAATAGCCCCGCCAAAATCCACCTTGTTCTGCGGATCCGATTCCACCAGCTGCGTCTGGCCCGTCGCGGGATCCATCAGTGCCAGCGAAATCAGGTTGGTCCCCTTGTTCGTCTCGATATAGACTTTCGATCCGTCCGGCAAAAACTTGAGCGGCCCGCAAGTCTCAAACACCGAGCACGAATAAATCTTCGTGAATCCGCTCGCGTCCACGCGCAGGATTTCCGTATCGCCGTTGTCCGCGCTGCGCGTAGCCATGCGCAGGTTGCCCTTCGTGTCGAACACCCATCCTGTGATCCGCTCCGTGTTCTGACGGACCAGCGTCTTCTCCCCCGTTGAAATCTTCAGTTTGTAAAGATCGTGCCACGCTTTGTCGCGGTCGTTCAGCCCGATGTAGATCACGTCCGGATCGTTCTTGGGCGCCTCGACCAGTTCCACGCGCACTCCCTTCAGTCCCGTCAGGTCGCGCGATTCCGGCGCATCCGCACCCGCCGCTGGTTTCGCTCCCGGATCAACCGCATAGACGTTGAAGTTCTCGTCCCCATCGTGATCCTTTGCGTAAATGATGAACTTCGCATCCCGCGTCCACAGATAGCCCGCTACCGGCCGCTTCGTCTCCGTTGTCAGCAACCGTGCCGCGCTGAAGGGCTCGTCAATGGATTTGACGTAGATATTCCTTGTGTCCTTCCACGGCTTCAGGAACGCGATGTATTTCCCGTCCGGCGAAATCTGCGCGCCCGCAATTTCCGGATTCCCGAAGATCAGCTCGCGATCGATCAGCGGCGGCAACCCTGGTTCATTCGCGCTCTGCGCTCCGGCCATCAGTGCTGGGACCATAAGACAAAACACTCCATAGATCAGCCTCTTCATTACCCCGGAACTCCCTTCGCGCTCAAAAAAGCTCACTCACGGACCATGCACCGCGCAGCGGAGCGCTTCCACTCCAGCTCTGCTGCCGCGCCGAATATCTGCACTGAAGATACTCTTCTGAAAAACCTTTTCTGAAAATGAAGATAGCGGCATTCTCGTCCAGCCGTGCCAAATGATCAAGCAAAGAGATCCACGGGAGCCATCGCCCATCACTCTTCAGGACGCTCCCGGCGCGAGACGCCTCTGCCTGTATGAGCTTCCCTTCAGCCGCAGCGAAAATGTCAACATGCAGTTCCGCGCCCAGGCTTTAAACCTCTTCAACCGCGTACAATTCGGTTACCCCGGCCTGCAGCAGGGCGCATCGAACTTCGGCATTGTCAGCAGCCAGCTCAACAATCCGCGGTTCCTGCAGTTTTCGCTGCGCCTGAATTACTAATCCCTGGAGGAGGTGGAAAGACTCGCCATGCGACGGCGCGATTTTATGAAGGGGGCTTTGGCGGCGTCGGTCAGCGCCAATGCTTTGCTTAGCCAGAACTCACCAACGCAGGTCGCTCCTTCCGCTCCGCCACCCACTCCACCCGGCGCAGCCCCTCCGCCCGCTCCTGGTCCCGTGCCGTGGATGCGCGGCCTCATGGAGGCCAAACCGCTCGAGATCACGCCGCTCATTCCCGACGCGGTTGCCGGCGCCACCACGCATTTCTTCACCGAGCGCCAGATGGCTACCCTCCGGCAGCTCTGCGAGATTCTCATGCCGCCACTGAAAGGCTATCCCGGAGCCATTGACGCAGGCGCGCCGGAGTTCCTGGATTTCCTCATCTCCGTCTCTCCCGCCGACCGCCGCCACATGTATGCATCGGGCCTCGATTGGCTCGATGCAGAAGCCCACAGCAAATTCCATATTGCCTTTGACGCCGTCAGCGCTTCTCAGGCCGACGTGTTAATCCGTCCGTGGCTGCGCACCTGGATGTCCGACCATCCTCCCACCGAGCCCCACGCTCAATTCATCAACATCGCGCACAGCGACATCCGCACCGCGACCATCAATTCTGAAAAATGGAACCAGGCCGAAGTGGCCGCCGGAAAACAACCCTACGGTTTTGGACTCTACTGGTATCCCGTCGATCCCGACATCAACAGGAAATATCTGCCGCGCAGCTGAAGTCATCTGTATCCCTGGAAGGCCCCAAGGTGCTAACTCGCGAACCCGTGGATGTTTTGATCATCGGCTCCGGACATTCCGGCGGAATGGCGGCGAAGATTCTTACTGAAAAAGGCATCTCCTGCCTGATCCTCAACGCCGGCCCTATCGCGGATGTCCACAAGGACACAGAAGTCCGCCAGGCGTACACCCTGCCCTGGCGCGGATTCAAACAGCCCGGCCGCCTGCCACACGTATTTCAGTCCAATGCCTTCGACACCAACACTTGGGTCGATGAAAAGGAAGTTCCCTACACCTACACGCCCGGCCAGTCCTATAACTGGGTGCGGGTGCGCCTCTTCGGCGGCCGATCTCTCTTCTGGTCGCGTCAGTCCTTCCGTCTGAGCGATTACGAATTCAAGGCGAAGTCGCACGACGGCTTCGGCGACGACTGGCCCATCAGCCTCGCCGATCTCGCTCCTTTCTACTCGCGCGTGGAAGCTATCTTTCGCGTCAAAGGCTATCCTTACGGCCTGCCGCAGTATCCCGACGGGAATTTCGTTCTCGACGATTCACCCTGGTGCGGAAGCATGCAGCGCCTCCGCTCCGCAGGCGAGCAGCACGGCATCCCGGTTTGCAAGGCGCGCAGTGCTCTGGGCGTCGATGGCCTCGCCAGTTCCGTGAACCTGCTGCTGCCCGATGCTTTGGCCACCGGAAAACTCGAAGCCATTCCCAACGTGGTCGTGCGCGAGCTGCGCACCGATCCCAAAAGCGGGCTGGTCCGCGAAGCGCACTTCGTCGATCGCCTCTCCCGCCGCGAAATGTCGGTGCAGGCTCGGGTGGTGGTTCTCGCGGCGGGAACACTGGAAAGCACGCGCCTGCTCCTCAATTCCAACCTCGCTAACTCCAGCGGAGTACTCGGTCACTATCTCATCGACCAGATCTACGGTGCCGGTCTGGTCTGTTCGGTTCCTGAGGCGCGTGACGGCCATACGAGCCGCGAATTGATGGAAGGCGGCGCGCTGATTCCCCGCTTTCGCAACCTAACCACCAAAGCGAAGAACTTCATCCGTGGCTACGCGCTCAACTGCTATAGCAGCACCCACGCTATGGATCCGCGCAGCTTCTCCGCCTACGGCAAAGAGCTCCAGGACAAGTTAGACAGTTACAGCGGCAGTGGCCTCTCCATGGGCATCATGGGTGAAGTCCTCGCCCACTACGACCACCACGTCAGCATCGACAAAACCACGGTGGACGCCTGGAACATTCCGGTCCTCCACATCGATACCCGATATACCGACAACGAATTCGACATGGCAAGGGATGCCGTCGACACCGGCGGCGAGTTAGCAGAGGCTGCGGGCTTCGAGATTCTCACTAAAAATTACGACCCCAACCCGCCCGGATACAGCATCCACGAGCTGGGCACCTGCCGCATGGGCGACGACCCGAAGACCAGTGTTCTGAATAAGTGGTCCCAAAGCCACGACATCAAGAATCTCTACGTCGTCGATGGCGCCAGCTTCGTCAGCGGAGGCTGGCAGAACCCCACCATGACCATCCTTGCCCTGGCCATGCGCGCCTCCGAGCACTTAGCGGAACAGATGCGCCAGGGCAACGTCTAACCTGGGCTTACGGGAGTGATGCTAAGTCGTCATTCGATCGGGCGATATCGGTGCCAGTTGCGCGGTCGAAATCTCCGTCAGGCTCCATCATTACCGCGCGTCAACGACACAGCGGAAACCTACTGTGCCCGACCGGTCGTAACTTGGCGCCATCAGCAGTAGTTTGCCATGTTGGTCGTTGCGATAGGCCTCGGGGAAATACCAGATCGAACCTTGGGGCTGATAGTGGTTTCCGCCTCGCAGAATAGCAGCGCGCGTGTGATCGTCGGTGAATTCCTCAGTCCACTGCCATACATTGCCCACCAGATCCATCACACCACCCGGGCTGGCGCCCGCCGGATGCGCGTCGACATCGTCCGGTGCGTTCAGCGTCCTGGTCTTATCCGGCTGCGGAACATTCGCTGGGGTCCACTGGCTGCCCCACGGATAGATCCGGTCCGGATCTCCTCCCTGCGCGACATATTGCCACTCCCACTCGTGCGGTAAGCGTTTGTGTGCCCAGCTGGCATACGCCCGCGCGTCCTCCAATGAAACCCAGGTGACCGGCTTGTTGCCCCAGTCATCGGGATAGCTCCCGTTCTTCCAGTCCTTCAGGAAGTTCCGATCGTCGGCGGGATGATAGTGCGACGCATCCAGGAACTTTTTAAATTCAGCATTAGTTACCGGATATTTGTCGATATAGAAGGGCGCTGTCTCCATGCGGTGTTCATGGAAACGCCGTGCGGAATTTTCCCACGGATACTGCACGTCGACGCCGATGTCGTCGGAGCCCTCTATCTCGATGCCCTGCACGCGGAAGAGGTATTCCCCGCCGTCGACTCGGATCATCCCCGGCGGCGGGCTGGCTGCGGGGGCGGTCTTGGGAATCTCCACAATTTGCTGCGGCAGCGGCTTCCACTCGTGGGAAAAGGACGAAAGTGGTTCCTTCGTCATCTCCTTCATGCGTGCCATGAGGGCGTCGGTCGCAGTATCAGGCGCACCGTGAATCGCCATCACCGATTCAAATCCATGCGCTTCAATCGGGAACGAAAGCACGTCGCCACTGCCCTCGCGGCGTGGGATCAACTCCACCCCACGGTAGACGTCGAAGTAGCGCACGCCATCCTTAGCCGGAACCGTCATCTGCTCGCCGCTCACGTCGCATTCGTTGCGATTCACGACTGTCCAAACGGTGCGATCGCCAAGCGGCCAGCGGCTGGAGAAGACACCATAAAAATGCATCGGGTAGAAAGGCTCCCACTTTTCGCTGGCGAAGAAAGGCGCCACTGCACGCTCGATGGTGGCCACTCGCCGCGTTGCCTCGCCATCGCGGGGAGTTATTCCGTTCCAGATACCCCAGACGTTTTCCCAGCTCTCCCAGCCTTCCCCGTTAAAGAACGCAAACTGCAGGTCATCGGTCTTGTCGCGCACCCACCGGCCCTGAATATTGACCTGATGCCGAGGCTCGAGCCAGCGATACTTATCCACCGTCGGCACAAACTGGAATTGATACTGTCCCCACGTCATAACATCCCAGGCCACAGCTTCATCGGCCGGTCCGCCTTCGGGCTCAAACGCGAGCGGGTGATCGGCTTTAACGGCGGCAAGCGGAAAGACCAGAGGAACCCCATCCTGCGTGTCGCCGTTGATTCCGTCTGCATCGATGGCCTTCATCTCCTCCGCCAGAGCCGTCGGCCACGGCTCACCCGGATCGCGCGTACCCTGATCCCACATCATCATCGGGAAAAGAACGCGCACGCCATGTTGGTGAAACTCCACAACCATCTGGCGAACGCCGGCGATTCCGCCCGGCATCGAGCTCACCATGTCCAGCTGGTTGCGGTCGTCGATGCCCATGTTGGGATAGGTCGGCCAAATGAGAACGGCGTCGATGCCACCGTAACGCTTGTTGAGATCATCGAGATAGCGGTCCACTGTATATTTGTGCGCGACCGGATCGTAAAAATAGCGGTCGTGAACCATCATCTGCGGCTGCATGAAAGCGGACCGGGTCCACGCAAGCTCCGGAAGGTCGTAGAAATTCGGAATGCCTTCAAACTGTGGACCGGCCAGACCGACGCGGATGCGCCGCTCCGTCCCCCAGTGCGTGATGTCGTTCAGCCACTCCTGGTGCGTGGCATCTGTGCAGGGTGTGTAGCCGCCTTCCCACGCACCGCGCAGCGTGAGGCAGGGAGGCGGCGGAATTTGCTGCCGGTCCGGCTTGAATTTCGAATCCTGAGCATTGCCTTTGGAAGCCATTACGGCGGTCAGGAGCAGAGCCGCCAGCACCAGTGTCGATTGCATTCTCTTCGTCATTGAAGCTTCTACCCCGAACTAAGGTTGTTGTGTCCGCCGCAGCATCTCCGTTACCTCTGCCATATTCGGCATGGAGGTTTGCGCTCCCGGCCGCGTGACTGACAACGATGCCGCCGCGACGGCGAAACTGGCGCTTTCGATCGCGTTCCATCCCGACATGAGACCAACCGCGAAGGCTCCATTGAAGGCATCGCCGGCCGCCGTGCTGTCCAGCGCCGCTACCCGCGCCGCCGGCACCATCTGGCCCGTGCCATTACTCGCGAGGTACGCGCCACGCGGTCCCAGCTTGAGAATCACGCCCGCCGGTCCGTGATCGAGCATCGAGCGCGCTGTGAGCTGTGGCTCAGAAGGAACTTCCCCGCTGGTCAGATCCCGAATGAAGAACGCGGCTTCCATCTCGTTCGGTGTGAACCAGCGCACTTTTTCCAGCAATTCAACAGACAGCTTTCGGGCAAGGGCCGGATCGAGAATGAAAGGGATGCCGTACTGAGAGCACAGCCGGGCCAAATGCTCAACGGTAGCGAGCGGAATCTCCAGTTGCGCAAGCACCAGGCCCGCACTGCGGATCAGATCGAGCTGCCGATCAACATAATCCGGCGTCACCTGCGCGTTCGCCCCGGGCGTGACCACGATGCAGTTTTCGCCGTTCGGCGCAACGATGATGACGGCCGTCCCGGAAGCACCCTGAGTTTTCTCTACTCCCGTAAGTCGGATTCCCACCCGTTCCATGTGCTCCCGCAACTGCTCACCGGCAAAATCGTCTCCGATCTTGCCGACCATCTCAACCGGATAACCCAGTCGCGCGACGGCTACCGCCTGGTTGGCCCCTTTTCCTCCAGGAATCATCTGAAAATCTCTGCCCGGAACGGTCTCGCCAGCCACGGGCATGTGATCGGCAAACGTTACAAGATCAAGATTGATGCTTCCCACGACAACGATAGGTTTGTGCCCGGTCACGATTAAATTCCTTGCGCTCCGAAACGGAGGGTGCATGTGCAATTCAAACCATCGGAGCCAGCGCTATCGCACCCAGACCAATCAGGAAGAGAACGAACATCCAGATAAGAAACACTCGCGACTTGCGCGGAGCACCGGCGAATTCGCGCCAGATGAAAACGCCCCACGCGGCCGAAATCATCGTCGCTCCCTGACCGATGGAGTACGACACCGCCGGTCCTACAACGTGCACCCCGGAAGCTACAAAATTAAAGACTGCACCCGTGCACCAGATAGCTCCTCCGACGATCCCCCAGAAATGCCAGCGGGAGGGAGCTTCGAAGTAAGCGCGCATCGCCACAGGAACATTGCCGTCCAAAGGACGGCGCATCAGCAGAGTATTGAAGGGAACGGAGCAAATCAGAACGCCAAGGGCAAAATAAAATGCGACTGCATACGGTCCGGGCGCCGAAGTGCCGGACATTGCTTTTGCGACAAACGGGTAGAAGCTGCCCATCAGCAGCCCGGAGACCACGCTGATGATCACGCCACGCCGGCTCATAGCCGGTCTTTGGCGCTCCCGCTCGCGGTAGGCGATGGCATCGCAGACGATCGCTGCCACAACCAGAACGATGCCTCCGAAAAGCAGCCTGGCGTTTCCTCCCGGAGTAACCAGGTAGCTGCTCACTGCTCCCACCACCAGAGCGATGCCGATTCCGACCGGAAAAGCGACCGCCAGCCCGGCGATGTCAATCGCTGCCACCAACAGCAGGTTCGCCACGTTGAAGATGATGCCGGCCAGCACTGCATACAGAATATGGTGCCCGTCGCAGTGCCGCAGATCGGCCAGGAACGGCAACCCCGTTCCTCCCAAACTGCCCAGTGAGATGCCCCACAACAGGGCGCCCAGCAGGAGTCCAATAACGTAATCCCAGTAAAAGAGCTGGAAACGGTAACCCGGGGCAAGCTTGACCGTGTTCGCCCAGGATCCCCAACAAAGCATGCTCGTGACCATGAACAGCAATGTGATCGTGTAGGTTTCTGGCTGATACATACCCCACCCTCTGTTCTTTCTTACACCGTTCTCCGATCAGAACTCCAACTTCAGCGCAACCTGCAGAATACGCGCCTCGCGTGCTCCCGCGGCGGATCCAAAAGCTATGTTGCCGTAGTTGCCAACGGATGCATAGGGGTAGGTGGTCTGGATCGCGTTCCACTGGGTATGGTTCAGCGCGTTGAAGGCATCGGTGCGAAACTCCGCGTGGAAACTTTCGACAATCGGGAAGGTCTTGGCGACTGAAAGATCGAGGTTATCCTGACCCGGGCCGCGCACGGTGCCCAATCCCGAGTTGCCGCGCACCCCATTCGGGGGCGCGGAGAATACCGAAACATTGAACTGTTGTGCCAGCGTCTTGTCGCCGTGGGGAAGATTCGGATTGCCGGAAACGTTCAGTTCATCGAGCCCCGCATAATCGTTGGCTGAGGTTTCCATGTTGACGACCGTGTCGGAGTCGCCTGACTCCAGGGTGCCGATGCCACTGATCCTCCATCCCGTCAGAGGGACCTTTGCCCAGGTGGACCAGTCCGTCCCGTAAACCGGCTGCCAGATTCCGCTATAGACAAAACGGTGCCGATGCGAAAGTGTTGACTCGCCGCGATTAAAGATATTCGGATATTGGAAGCCGCTGTAACCGCCTTCGCCGTTCTCCCCCAGTGCGTTCAGGACAGGATACTGCGAGACGGTTTTGCCATAGGTGTAATTACTCATGAACTGGAACCCGTGATGAAACACATGCTGAAACTGCACTATGCCGGCATTGTAATAGGAGTTTAGGTTGGGCCGCTGCACGTAAATGTCGCCAAAACGTCCCGCATTATTCGGCCGCGCAGCGTCAAATGCATTCAGGGTCGGCCAGCCTTTCGCATAGGCGGGCAGGTTGATGTTTACGTAATTCAGTCCTTTTCTGCCCTCGGCACCAACATAGGAGAACGTCATCGTATCGTTGCTGGATAACTGACGCTGCACATCCATCAGATATCTTTGGTAGTAAGGCAGCGGAGTGGACTTCTGATCGGCGTAATAGATCGTCTGCAGCATCCCATCGCCGAAATACCCCTCACCCGGGCCCGTACTCACCGGATACTGACCCAACGCGAGGCTCGGTGCGCTCTGAAAGATGTTACCCAGGTTGAGTGCCGGCGTATTGCTGGCAACGCCTTCGGTGACGTTGGAGATTTCGTCCCCCACGAAGTAGCCCGGCATTGCGTTGGTCGCGGTCTCCATCTGGCTGGAGATTTGGGTCGCTCCCGAGTCGAAAAAGAGACCATAGCCAGCGCGTACCACGGTTTTTTCCGTCACGTTATACGCGATGCTGAGACGAGGAGCGAGGTCGACTCTCTGGGAGCTGAGCCGCCTCACCCCCCGTGTGATTCCGGGCAACTGAACAATCCCGCCGTCGCTGGTCGCGTCGTAGCGGGCACAGCAGAGATTGTTGGAGTCGTAGGGCGGAATGCTGAGATCGTAGCGAAGGCCAGCCGAAATTGTCAGCTTCGGACTCGCCTGGAAGCGGTCGTTGACGTAGAAGCCCCAGTAAGGAAAGATCACATTGACTTCTGGCGCCGTAGGATCCCCGCCGCTAAAGTTATATCGCTGATGAATAATCTGGGGAAGACCCATCGCCAGGTCCGCCGCCCCGTCTCCACCGTCATAGTTCTGGTCGTAACCGCCTGAGCTGAATTCCTGACGCGGAAAACCATCCTCGTACGAGCCTTCTCCAAAGCTGACAAAGCGCACGAAGTCCCAGTCATACTCCCGCTTGCGGAAATAATTCATGCCCAAGGCGAGCGTGTGCCGGTTTTTTACCCAATCCAGGTTGTCCGAAACCTGGAATGCCTCGTTCTCGGCCCGGAAGACCTCGTTCTGTCCAGAGCTCGCGTAGTTATACACGTCCAGTGCCAGGACACCGTGCGTCAGCCCCGATCCGGTGTTCTGAAATATTGGTTGAACGGATTGGAATCGCTTTTGAAATAAGCAATTTCCGATGGCGTCAGAGTCTGCAAAGCGCTGTCGCCGGTGCCAAAGATGAATTCATTGGTCAGATTCGCCGCGAAAACATGCGCATAGTTAACGGTAACAAGGTTCGCCCGGTCGTCGATGTCCCCAATATAGAGCTGGGACGGCGGCAGATTTCCGGAGTTATCGTTGGTTCCGTGCGACCGCGACCAGGTGACAAAGATGCTGTCCTTATCGGTGACGTGCGCGTCAAAACGCGTGTCCAGATGGTAAACTGAGAAGCCCAGCTGCTGGGTCGTCTGGAAGTTTGGCAGGTAGCTGGGGGTCCCGCTGATGTTCGGCTGCGGATACAGACTGAGAAGCGCTGCGGATCCCGGGTCGATCAGCGGGCTGCCATCCGGCCGGGTGGCCAGATCGAGCCGATTATTGGCAATCGCCGGCCGTGAGCTGTAGCCATTCGCGTCGTAGGTCGTATCGAAGGGTTGTAGATCTGCATCGGTGTCGGACCGCCCAGCAGTTCGCTGAAGTCGCCGGTGCGTTCCGCTGCTGATGGAACCGACGTGTAGACCGGCTCGGAACCGTCGCTCTCAGTGAATTCCTCGTAATTTGCGAAGAAGAATGCCTTCTCCCTCAGACCGGGGAGCAATTTGGGAATAAGGACAGGGCCGCCCAGGTTGCCGCCAAACTGATTGCGGCGCAGCGTCGGCTTCACCGCGGGCGTTCCCAGCAGCGCTTCCGACTCCGCTTTGTCGAAAGGGTTCACCGCGTTCATGGCGTCGTTCTCGAGAAACTCGAAGGCCTCACCATGGAACTGATTGCTGCCGCCCTTCGTCTGCATGCTCAGTGTCGAAATGTCGTGGCCGTTGGCCGCCGAAAAGTCTGCCACCTGAATCGTTCCCTGCGCCAGGGCCTCGGCGGACGGCTCATAACTGATGCTGCTCTCGTAGTTGTCGTTGATATTCACGCCGTTTACGTAGAAACCGTTGTCGCGCGAACCTTCGGTCAGCCCGCCCGTCGTGAAGGCGACACCGCCGGAAGCAAACTGCGCGCCTACCGAAAACGTTCAGCCAGGGTTGATGTTCAGCTGAGGCGTCGTGCTTACGCCCGGTGCCAGTGCCGCAAGCGCTGTGAAATTGCGTCCGTTCAGAGGAAGATCCTCCAGCTGCTGCGAGGAGACATTCGTATCCACGTCGGCCTGGCCGGTTTCCAGTTCCGTCGAAGTCGTGCTCACGGTTACCGACTGCGTGACCGTGCCTGTCTTCAGCTGGAAGTCGTAGCGCAGGCTGGCCCCGATGTTCACCGTAAGCGGTTCGGACTTGACCTCGGCAAAGCCCGGCGCCGAAACCGACAGGACATACTGGCCGGCCTCGAGATTCGTGAACTCGAAGTGTCCGGTCGGGTCGCTCTTTGTCTGCGTTGTGTTGCCCTGAGCAGTATTGAGCAGTGTGACGGTGGCGCCCGGAGCCACTGCACTGGAAGGATCGAAGACGAATCCCTGGAGCCCGCCGCGCTGGGCAAATTGAGCGAACGCCGTGCCTCCCGGCAAAAGAGCGACAACCGTCAGCACCGCGATAAATAGTTTTGCGAGTCGGCTCATCACTGGCTTCTCCTGAAATGAAACGTTTCAAATACAACGAACATCCTTGTACGCTCCCCGGCGGAATCCCTGTCAAGAATCTCGTGACGAGCGCCCGTTCGTGTCGCAAAATCAAACAACTCCGATCGCTGAACACCGCCATAACCCGCTGTTGCGGAGATACTTCTGCTCGACCAGGAAGGGCTCGACTTCGGAGGCGGTTTTTTTATTCGCGTCCCCTCGTCAAAGCCGCAGCGCTTCGCCGACCCGTGGCAGCCGCGCTTTGAAATCGTTCAACCGCTGCTATAATCCAGGTCGCTGACGAGCTTCCGTCTCAGTACGTTTGTCGAAGGAAAGTAAAAACTCGTGCCGAACATGAAACAGATCGCTCGCATGGCGGGCGTCTCTCTCGGCACCGTCTCGCACGTCCTCAACGGGTCTGCGCGCGTCCGCGAGCCTTTGCGCAAACGCGTCCTCGAAGCCGTCGAGAGCCTCGGTTATCAGCCCAGCCAGCTGGCCCGCGGCCTGCGTCGCGACAAGACCGACATGATCGGCATGATCATCCCGGACATCACCAATCCTTTCTTTCCGGCGGTGGTGCGCGGCGCTGAGGACGTTGCATTTTCCAGCGGCTACCGGCTCATCCTGTGCAATACCGATAACGACCACGACAAGGAACTGGCCCACCTCAACGCGCTGCGCACCTACCTGCCCGCAGGACTTATAGTCATTCCTTCCACTTTCAGCGATCTGACTGCCCAGACCGACAGCTATCGCAAGGCGGGAACCGCCGTTGTCTGCGTGGACCGCCTTCCCCGCCGCTGGGAAGGCGACAGCGTCACCGTCGCTAACGAAGAAGGCGCCTATCAGGCGACCCGATTTCTGATTCAGCTGAAGCATCGCAGGATAGCGATGATCTCCGGGCCGCTGCACCTGACCAACGCTACCGATCGCCTGGACGGATACAAACGCGCCATGCGCGAGGCCAGGATCGCAGTACCTCCTGGTTATATCCAGGAGGCGACCTTCGACAAGCAGAGCGGGTATGCAAAGAGTATGATCCTGCTCAATCTGCTGCCCGCTCCCACGGCTTTCTTTGCCGGCAACGACATGATCGCACTCGGCGTTCTGCTGGCCATTCGCGAGATGGGCTTGCATTGCCCGGCAGACGTCTCCCTGGTTGGCTTCGACAACCTCGACTTTGCCGAGACCACCAGTCCCTCGCTCTCCTCGGTACACCAGCCCGGATATCAGGTGGGAGCAACCGCTGCCCGGCTTCTGCTGGACCGGGTGGGAGGAGAAAAGAGTCCTTCGAGGAAGTGCGTCCTGCCCACCGAGCTCAGAATTCGTGAGTCCGTTGCAGCCTACCGCGAGCCATCCGCGCGTTCTCTGAGAGCGAAAGTGTCGAAACCAGCCTCTCGAGGACGGAAAGCACATCATCCTTCCTGAACGAACCGAACGCGCCTCGCGGGTCAAAATGCAGCGTTTGATTGCGCTCGAGCCCGACATAGCGGCTTAGCTTGGGGCCGCACGCAACGGCTTCCCTGGAACCGAAAATTTCACGATGACAGCCCGAACCGCCCAGCGTATAACAGAACTCACTTCCAGAGCACACCAGGGGCATCAGGCTTCGCTTGAGATCGTGTCGTGATGGCGCAAACGCGGTTTCCAGGATGAGGGAGGGGCATCGAGCCGTCGTCTGCGCGGAGTATGGCTCGTTATCTCTGCGAGCTGCGATTTGTGTTGCAGCGTCCGAGCGTCTGGGCAGGCCGCACAAAGACATTCCCCCGGCCGTCGGCTTCTAGAACTGATCGCGCGAATGGGTACTCTCAGGCAACTCGTGACCGTGCCGGACCTGGCGCAGCCCTCCTGGTCGCAACGCGTTTTCTGGACTTTGACGCTGCTGTCTCTCATCCCCCTGGTCATCGTTCTGCCGATGACACCTCCCCACATTGGCGTTCCAATTGTGGCCGGCTGGATCGCGCTGCTCTGGGTGGTCATTACATTCGCGCGTAATAAAGTAGAGAACATCGCGCTGTTCTGGCTCGCCTGCTACCCACTTTGCTACTACTTCCTGTCATTTCCCCACAATCAGACTCTTTTCACTGTCGATCGTGCCGTCGTAGGGCTCCTTACTTTGTACATGCTCCTGGCTCGCGACTGCGCGAGACAGAACCCACTCCTTCCGGATGTGAAGCGAAGTGCCTGGTTGTGGGGCCTCTACGTTATCGTATGTCTCGGTTGCCTTGCGGGGCGCCCGATGTCCAGCCCGCTCTACTCCTCGCTGCAGATCGCCCTCGACGGGCTCACGCTCCCGGCTCTGCTCGGCCTTTATGCCATGCAATACCTGCCTGTCCAAAAGAACCTGGCACTCCTGCATCGCTGCTCCTGCATTCTTGCTATCGGCATCGGGGCAATCGTTATCGGAGAATTGAGTACGGGCCAAAACCTTCTCCCGTGGCTCGGAGCGACACGATATGTGCTTGGAGGAGCTGGTGACATAAGGCGTGTCGATGGCCCCTTTGAGATGCCGGCGCTGCTCTCCATCATTTCCATTCTCGTGTTTTTCCTCATCGTGTACCTCCGCCATCTCATGGCCGACAGGATTGGCACCGGCCAGATCGTGCTCCACGGGATCGGCGCTCCCATGGCCTTGTTTGCCGCATTTGCCCCACTCAACCGCGGCCTTCTGCTCGTGCTGGCGCCGGTTGCCGTCATTGACATGGTGTCCCGAACATCTCTCCTCAAGCGTCGTTCCTGGATTCTGATATTTTCCGTTGTCCTGTTGTGCTCGGCGTTTGCGAGGGTTTTCTATCCGGATGTCTTCGAGGATCGTACGCTGGACCCATCGAACGCCTATCAACGCATCGCCCAGGATCGTGAAACCCTCCGGGTTGTGTCGGAGCATCCCTTCCTGGGAGTCGGCCTCGGCATGTATCACAACCTGACAGCGCAGGATGCCAGATACCTGGTGCGCTGGATGGGCATCGAGTCTATGAACTGGCCCCACAACGCTATCATGAGTGTCCTCGCGGAGGGGGGAATTGTCGGCCTTACTCTGTATCTTCTCTCCCAGTCTTTTCTCGTGCGAGCCATGTGGAAGATTCGTCGACAATATCCAGCTGGCTGGCTCGCTTTTCTTTATTGCTTTATATCTTATACACTTTATGGGCTGGATTTTGCAGTTAACTACTATTCTGACGTAACTCTCCTATATATGTTCATAATCGGATTAATATGCAACAGTCAGACACAACGCATTTGTTCTATTAACACTCAGCCATGAACTACTCTGATATCGCCATTGTATTTATGTCCCGATTTCGCAGGAAACGCCTCGTGCAATTGCGTACGGCGCTAAACGAAGTGGGATGTCGAACAGTTTTGGATGTCGGAGGGACTGCGCAGATATGGGATATGTTAGGAGGCTCTCAAGAGGTAACGCTCCTTAATAACGACCCGCAGGAATTGGGGCTTGGGAGCTATAAGGCTGTGACTGGAGACGGACGATGTCTTCCGTTCCTGGACAAGTCATTCGATCTCGTCTTTTCCAATTCGGTCATTGAGCATGTTGGAGACTGGCATGATATGCAGCGTCTTGCTTCAGAGCTGCGCAGAGTCGGGAAATCATTCTATTGTCAGACGCCCAACAAATGGTTCCCGGTCGAGCCCCACCTCGGCACTTTTTTTCTCCATTGGTGCCCTCGGCTGCTGAGCTTCTTCGTTGTGGCGCGCTACTGTACCGTGTGGGGATTAGTCAATAAACCCCGCCCTGAGCAGGTTGAGAAGTCTATTGCGGGTATTCGGCTTCTTACTAAGCGCGACCTGAGACGCCTCTTTCCGGAGTCGTCCATTGTTGCTGAACGCTTTTTCTTTCTTTCAAAGTCTTACATCGTCACCGACCTTCGCCAAATTACCTGAGGGATTCCGAGATCACTGAGTGCTTGGTCCCTCACCCCGCAATTGAAGCTGGATCGGTCCTTGTGGGTCGGCATTGCGCATGGTCGCGAGTCGGGTTTTTCTACCGGTCCATCCCTGGTTTGACTCCGGCGCCGCATAGAAACCACCCGAGGAGCGGCTGCGCGAAATGCAGCCGAAAGCAAGTGTGTTTTGTAAATTTCATCCTGCACTGGCGGAACAACCGCCTCACTCCGCCCGCCGTATACAGTTGCAGATAGACCGGGCGTGTGGAATTTTCCACGTGCAGCTTCCAGTTGGCGCCGTATCGCAGCCTGTAGACGAGCGCACATTCCGAGAACAGCGCGTAAACGTGGATGTTCAGGCGCCCTCCTGGACGCAGGACGCGGAGCATCTCGGCAGCGGCCTCCTCCGGCTCGGAGCAGTGGTGAAGCACTCCGTGCGAGTAGATGTAATCGAAGGAAGCCTCGGGAAACGGAAGCCTCCGCATGTCAGCCTTGACGATTGTGGCGCGGTCGCCGACACGGCGGCGGGCGAGTTCGAGGTGCGTATCGGAAATATCGACGCCCGTCGCCAGGGCCCCGTGCTTGGCAAACTGCAGCAGATCGCAGCCACTGCCACAACCAACCTCGAGGACCCTCTCGCCCGAGTGCTCCCGAAACTCCCCCGCCTCGTACAGCCACGGGTATACGCTATAGCGCTCCTCTTCGCTCAGGAACAGAGGCGTTTCATTCCAGTGCTGCGCTGCGAGTTGTGCGGAGTCGACCAACGCTACAGTTCCGGGCCGCTGGAAAACTAAAATAGCACCCGCTTGAAAGTATAGACATTCATCCCGGCCGGCGGCGGCGTGGCGTAGCTCCAGTTCGAGAGATCCACGCTGGTTGCCCACCCTTCGGTATTCAAAGGAGATACGATCTCCTGCACACCGTTATTCAGGATGGTGACGCTGTCATCTGCACTCGCAAAATGGAAGACGAAGGTGCCCGTCGTGCCTTCCGCGTTCTGTGTCACGTCGTTCAAAAACGGCAGCGGCGAATTCGGCAGATAATTCAGTTTCGCCTGCGCGTTGAGCATGCCAAACGGATCGACCTCGTTGTAGAGCGTGATCGGATCCATATAGTAGGTGGTCATGTACTGGTTCCCGTAGCTCGTCACGAACCGGGGAGTAATTGAGGAGAGTTTTCCACTCAGCAGGAGACCATTGATTTCTTCTGCTCCCTGTCCCATTTGCGAATCTGGATCGAAATAAATTACACCAAAGGTCGGGTCTGCCACCTGCCACTTCTGATTGAACGGATCCCAATACTCCGTTAATACGTGCCCATCTTCCGTCCCATCCAGTGAGATATTTCTCTCCCTGGCGACAACCCCGTTCATGGTGAACTCATCGAGCAGCGCTTGGGCAAACCAGGCACAGTTGGTGGGCTGCGTCGGGTCGCTGCCATGGTCATCGATGAACTGATACAGATAAGTGCCAGCTGTTGGTACATTGGTGAATCCCTGGGTCATCAGCCGCACTGTGGATGTGAGCTTCTCGACGGACTGGTAGAAAGTCGCGCGATTCTCAGGCAGCGGGGGTGCCGCTCCCGTGGTAAACGTCGTTTGCGTACAGCCGCCGCCACTGGGATTGACGGTGCAGATCTGCGCGTAGTAAAGCGTGTCGGGCTGCAGTCCCCAGGCATACTGCCGGGTCACGGACGGGATTGTCTCCTCGCCAAAAAAGTCCAGATTCCCGTAACCCGTGGGGCTAACCGTGAGTTCATACCACGTCGCCCCCAAAGCCTGATTCCATGAGAACGGAAGAAACGGACTTACATCGGTAGCACCATTCTGCGGATAACTGAGATGGGCCAGCGGGTAGCCGGTAGAAAACGCAATATCGGTATGCGTCAGTCCGGCACCTGACGAAGTCCACAGTCGCGCGTAGTACCGTGTATTCGCCCGCAGCGCAACCGAAGCTGTTGTCGCTGCCACCCGGCCGCTGTCGTAAGCGTTACTGGCCCCGGGGCTGGTACCAACGGTTAGCTCGTAATATCTGGCGTTCGGAATCGGCGTCCACGACACCGGAATCGGCACCGCGGGGTCCAGATTGGATGCCCCGTTCGCCGGCGAGAGCAGAATCGCAGTCTCGTTCGTCTGAAAGGTCGAAGCGGTGCTTGTCCAGACACTGTTTTCGAGCGTCCACATCGTCGCATAGTATGTCACCCCCGGCTCGAGGATGGCCTTCGTGTGCGTGGCTGTGGGGCTCGTGTAATACAGCACGTTCTGTGTGCCCGGAGATGTACCGACCCACAACGTATATGCCATCGCGCCCGGCACAGTCTGCCAATGGAAGTGAGTGTCCGGAGAAGTAACAGCTCCCGCAGCTGGCTCGGTGAGATAGGCTGTCTCTGTAGCTTCAAACGTCGAGGTGCTCTTCGACAATGAGCCCCGCTTCTTCGTCCAAAGCGTCGCATAGTACATGGCCCCCGGCCGCAGATCACTCACGGTGGTGGATGTACCGGAACTCGTTAGAGCCAGGACGTCGCGCCCACCCGGCGCCGTACCCAGCCACAGCGTATAGACCACCGAACCCGGTACCGCTGCCCAGCTCAACGCTGCTTGCTGTGGAGAGGCCGTCGCCCCGTTGGCAGGACTCGTTAGGTAAGAGGTCGCGTTGGTTGTGAAGACCGAATCGGACCATGTCCATTCCGAATTGCACAAGGTCCACACGCGCGCGTAATAAGTAATGCCAGGATTGACATTCAGCGAGACAGTTGTAGCAGTGGTTCCGTCGCCATAGTAATAGTCGCTGGCGCCAACGCTGCTGCCCAGATAGATCTGGTAGTAAGTGACATTGGGCACGGCCGTCCAGCTGAACGCCACCTGCTGCGGAGAAACTGTGGCGCCGCTGGCAGGCAATGTGAGTACAGACGTTCCCTGGCCGCCGGCTGAGGGAAGAAACACAAGCCCGAGGCAAAGAGCGGCCCAATGCATTCTCGAAAAAAGCACAAACAAAGCTTTCACAGCGGCAGTCACCGGGAGGAAATTGTCGACTAGGTTAGCATGCTAACTGGATTTGGCCGCCGCTTCTCTGCCCCTTCAGTGCCACGAAGAGCAGCCATTGGTAACCCGCGCTCGGAGTCATTTAGGTAATGTTACGGCTGCCGCCGCTGCGCCTCCGAGCCTGTCCGGTAGGTCTCTTACCGCCCGCCGGCTTCTTCGCCCACTTTCAGCACGGCCAGGAATGCTTCCTGGGGAATGTCGACCTTGCCGATGCGCTTCATCCTCTTCTTGCCCTCTTTCTGTTTCTCCAGGAGCTTGCGCTTACGGCTGATGTCGCCGCCGTAGCACTTGGCGAGAACGTTTTTACGTAACGCGGACACGGTTTCGCGGGCAATGACCTTCGCTCCGATGGCTGCCTGAATGGCCACTTCAAACTGCTGGCGAGGGATGAGCTCGCGCATCTTCGAAACGAGGGCGCGGCCGCGGTCATAGGCAAAGTCGCGATGCACGATGATGGAGAGCGCGTCGACCGGCTCGCCGGAAACGAGGATATCCATCTTCACCATGGGCGAATCCCACGTGCCAGAGAGGTGGTAGTCGAGCGAAGCGTAGCCGCGGCTGACACTTTTGAGTCGGTCGTAAAAGTCGAGCACGATTTCATTCAGCGGCAGCTCGTAGGTGAGCATGACGCGCGTCGAGGAAACGTACTCGAAGTTCTTCTGCCGCCCCCGCTTCTCCTCGACGAGCTTCAGGATGCCACCGACATACTCTTCGTTCGTCAGGATGGTGGCCGTGATCATCGGCTCTTCGATTTTTTCAATGTCGCTGGGGTCGGGCCAGCGCGAGGGGTTGTCGACCTCGATGACGGAACGGTCGGTGAGGTGGATTTTGTAGCGCACGCTCGGCGCCGTGGTAATCAGATCGAGGTTGAACTCGCGCTCTAGCCGCTCCTGGATGATCTCCATATGCAGCAGACCGAGGAAGCCGCACCGAAAGCCGAAGCCAAGCGCGACCGAGCTTTCCGGCTCGAAAAAGAAAGAAGAGTCGTTGAGCTTCAGCTTTTCCAGCGCATCGCGCAGCAAAGTGTGCTCGTGCGAGTCGACGGTATAAATGCCGGCAAACACCATCGGCTTGATCTCTTCAAAGCCAGGAAGGGCGGCCGGAGCAGGGCGCGCATCTTCGGTTATGGTATCGCCCACGCGCGTGTCGGAAACGTTTTTGATCGTCGCAACGAAGAAGCCAACTTCGCCAGCGGAAAGCTCTTCGATCTCGACCGCCTTGGGAGTGAGAACACCCATGGACTCGACATCGAAGACCTTCCCATTCCACATGAGGCGAATCTTCATCCCCTTGCGCATACGGCCGTTCACAATTCGGGCGAGCACGATGACGCCGCGATAAGGATCGAACCAGGAATCGAAGATGAGAGCCTGCAGCGGCGCTTCCGGGTCGCCCTTCGGGGAAGGCAGGCGATGCACGATGGCTTCGAGGATGTCCGGGACGCCCTGGCCCGTCTTCGCGGAGACAGGAATGGCGCCGGTGGCATCGAGGCCTACCGTCTGCTCGATCATTTCCTGTGTCCGAACAATGTCAGCGGAAGGCAGATCGATTTTGTTGATAACGGGAATGATTTCAAGGCCATGGTTGATGGCAAGGTAAGCGTTCGCGAGAGTCTGCGCTTCTACTCCCTGCGAGGCATCGACAACCAGCAGCGCGCCTTCACACGAGGCCAGCGAGCGCGAAACTTCATAGCTGAAGTCCACGTGGCCAGGCGTATCGATGAGGTTGAGCTGATAAATTTCGCCGTCTTTGGCGGGGTACATCATGCGGACGGAGTGGGCCTTGATCGTGATGCCGCGCTCGCGCTCCAGATCCATAGCGTCGAGCACCTGAGCATGCATTTCGCGCTCAGTAAGGGAGCCGGTCAGCTCCAGCAGGCGGTCGGAGAGCGTGGATTTGCCGTGATCGATGTGCGCGATGATCGCGAAATTGCGGATGTGTTTGCTGTCCATGGAATGCGGGGAACAGGGAGTAGCCAGTCGGGAGTAGAAACCTCAACGGAGCCCGGCGGCCGCATTGGCACGGCGGGTTCGCCGAGAAAGAAGTTCGCCGGAAGGCTCAGTTTACCATCGGCAGCAGTGCGTTCCGGGCCATACAATAAGGGCTGCCTCTGATGCTTCTAGTGTTGAAACGACTGGCCCTCGCGGGCAGCCTTGTTGCAGCCGCTGTGCATGCTGCACCGCTGGCGGCAGAGACTCGTCCGTTCATCGAGCCGCAGTCCTCGCAGAGCCAGCAGACGCAATCGATTCCGGCTGCGACACCCAACCCGCAGAGCACCACACCCGCGGCCCCCGCCGAGGCGCAAACACCTTCCCAGGCTCTACCCGCTGCGCCAGAGCCTTCGCCGCGCGACCGCCAGCTCATCGATTCGGTGGAGAAGGCGTATCACGCCGGCCTCACGGACTATCAGGCAGGCCATGTGGAGTCGGCGCGCGCCAACTTCGACTATGCGGTCGATCTCCTGCTGCGCTGCAAGTGTGATCTGCGCAGTGACGATGCGCTCTCCGAGGAATTCGACCACATCGTGGACGCAGTGAACACCCTGGAGATGGATTCGCTGCGCCAAAACGCCGGGCCTCAGCAGCAGGCAGCGGAGCCGACGCCGGTGGAGGCCGCGGGCAACATTACCACCCCGGCCAGCCCCAACGTGACGGCCAAGGCCGAGGCGGAACTCAAGACAACGGTTTCCGATTTGCCCCTGGTAATGAACGATTACGTGGCCTCCTACATCGACTTCTTCGAGAACAGCCCGAAGGGGCACGGAACCATCGTCGCATCGCTGGAGCGCATGGGCCGCTACAAAGATATGATCCAGCGCGTGCTGCGCGAAGAAGGCGTCCCCCAGGATCTTATCTACCAGGCATTCGCCGAGTCGGGCTTTCGGCCCCAGGCAGTGAATTCAAAGTCCGGCGCTGGTGGGATGTGGCAGTTCATGCCATTCGGAACCTACGGCCTCGCACACACAGCGTGGTACGACGAACGCTTCGATCCGGAAAAAGCGACCCACGCCTACGCCCGCGAGATCAAGAAGATGTACGACCAGCTGGGCGACTGGTATTTGGCCATGGCAGCGTACGACTGGGGCGCGGGCAATATTCAGAAAGCGGTGCAGCGCACCGGCTATGCGGATTTCTGGGAGCTCTACCGGCGCAACAATCTACCCCAGGAAACCAAGAATTATGTGCCCGTGTTCCTGGCCGTTACGCTGATGGCGAAGAATCCAAAACAGTATGGGCTGGAGGACATCACGGCCGATCCGCCGCTCATCACCGACACAGTGAAGACCGACTACGCCGTGGACCTGCGCCTGGTTTCTGACATTGTGGGCGCACCGGTGCAGGAGATCGAAGCGCTGAACCCGAGCCTGCTGCGCATGAGCACGCCTCCGGATGAGTCGTTCGATCTCCACCTGCCCGCAGGCACGGCGGACGTTTATCAGCGCGACATTGCCGAGGTCCCCGTCGATAAGCGGCGCGCGTGGCGCTGGCACACCGTTGAGGACGGCGACACCCTGGCCACTCTGGCTCACACATGGCACGTTTCGGTGAGCGAGCTGGCGTTTGTCAATCAGCTGACCCCGGGGTCCGATCTCGACGGCGTAGATTCGCTGATCATTCCGCAGGCTCCCACCAACGACGGCGCCCTGCGCAGCACCCTTTATCGGCCGCACCGCGGCGACACGCTGGTGACCATTGCCGACCGCTTCGGGGTGACGGTGGCGCAGTTGCGGCGCTGGAACAACCTGCGCGGAACCGCACTGGTCCCCGGGCATGGTTTGTATGTGTCGGAACCGGCGCACATCTCCGGACTGCGCTACGGCAGGCGCCGGCATGCAGCTCACGGCAGCACCAGGCCTGGCGCGAAAACCGCTGCTGCGACGAAGAAGTCAACGGACATCCTGGTCGCGAAAAAGAAACCGGCCTAAACCACGAAAGCTGACCCGGCACTTGCTCCTCCTGACAGCGCCCAGTTTGCTCTCGTACACTCGTAGCACCTGATTCCAAGCCTGATTCAACGAAGGAAAGGCGATGTCCTCTTTGTACGCAGTCGTGCTGGGCGCGATTGTCCTGACTCTGCTGGTGGTTTCGCTCACCCGCCTGAACAAGGTAAAAACCAGGGCGGATTATTTGGTGGCGGGGCGCACGCTGCCGGCCTTCGTGCTCATCTTCACGCTGCTTTCCTCGTGGATCGGCTCCGGTTCGCTGCTGGCCGGCGCGGAGAATGCCTACCGCCATGGCTTCGCCGCGCTGTGGATGGCGGGCGGAGGATGGGTCGGGCTGCTGCTCATCTACTTCATCGCGCCCCGCGCTCGCCACTTTGCGCAATTCACAATTCCCGACCTTCTCGAAGCTCGCTACAGCCAAACCGCCCGCGTGCTCGGCGTCATCGCCATTATTTTCGCGTACACGGCGATCCTCAGCTACCAGCTCATCGGTGGCGGAGACATCCTGCATCTCATCTTCCCCACCGTCATCACCGCCGATCTGGGCAAGTACATCATGACGGCGTTTGTGATCGTCTTCACGGCCATCGCGGGCATGTCATCGGTGGCGTATATGGATGTGTTCATCGGGCTGCTGGCCACGGCAACCATGCTGCTGGCGCTGCCGTTTCTCATCCACTCCGCGGGTGGATGGAGCGGCGTAACGCACGCGCTGCCGGCGACGCACTTCGAGGTGCTCGGCGATTTGTCACTCGCCCAGGGGTTCGAGCTGTTGCTGCCCACCATGCTGCTGATGCTGGGCAATCAGGCCATGTATCAAAAGTTTTTCTCGGCAAAATCGGAGCGCGATGCGCGCGTCGCCGTGGTGGGCTGGATCATCGGCACTGTGATTCTGGAGACGGTGATCGTAACCATAGCAGTCGTCGGTTCGGTTCTCTTCCCGCGCGGCGAAGTCTCGCAGCATCCGCGGGAAATCATGGCGTACACGGCGCTCCATGGGTTGCCCGCATGGCTCGGTGCCCTGCTGATGGGCGCGATTTTCGCGAAGATCATGTCCACGGCCAACAATTTTCTGTTTCTCGCCGGCGACGAATCTGGTCAACGATGTATTCATTCGCTACATGGCGCCGCAAGCTTCCAACAAGCGTGTCTTGCTGGTATCGCGGCTGATGGTGGTTCTGCTGGGGCTGTGGGCGCTGTATGAGGCGATGCATACGGGCTCGGTGCTGAAGCAGGCGCTCTACGCCTATACCATCTACTCGGCGGCGCTCACGCCGGTGATCCTCGCAGCGTTCTATTCAAAACGTGCCAATGCCGCCGGAGCCGTTACGGCGATTGCGCTGGGAACGTTTGTCACGGTCTTCTGGGACTCCCCGTTCGTCCACGCCCATCTGCCCGCTGTTGTGGCGCAGCGTGACGCAATCTTCCCGGCGCTGCTGGCAGCGGTCCTGGGGCTAGTCGTGGTGAGCCTGGTCACGAGGCCACCGGCGCCTGAGAAGGTGGCGCTGTTCCACGGCGCGCCGGAAACGGCGGATTAGGCAGTCCTCTCATGCACCAGAGTGGATTTGCCGATCTGCTAAACTAAGGCTGCCGGAAGGATGCACCCCCTCCCGGCAGGTTGTGCTACTTGGCGAGTAGCAGAAGCGCGAGGATTACGATTGCCACCACGAACCGCCAGTCTACGGCGATTGTGATGAGCACTCGCATCCAGGATGATTTCTCATCCATCGGCCTCACCTCCCTGCATTGGGACGGCTCGCTGACCGTTGCTGCGGTTCGCGAGCCGTTGGCCCCATCTTCCGGACCAATCTTCGCGTTGCCGCTTTGCACTCTGCAGTAAGGCAGCTCCAGACTACGATTTGGGTGACACGTCGGGACGAGTCTTCTCAGTCCCCGCCGTTACCGTTGGCACGGTACCAGGCGGCACTTCTATCTCACGCCAGGAAATCCCGCCGGATCAGCTCAAGCCCCTCATCTCGCGTTTGAATTCTGCCCTCCAACTGCGCATCCTCAGCCAACGCCAGCATCTCCTTGAAGCGCGGACCCGGCGCATATCCGGCAGCGATCAGATCGCGTCCAGTCACCAGCAGCGCAGGCCGAACTTCTTCCTCCGGGACCTCTTCCCTTCTCCGTTTCGCAAATTCGTAAAGGCTCAGGTCGCCATGGCTCGAAAGCACATCGAGCCGATGCAGGGCGAGGTGCTCGTCGAATCGTGGCAGGCGGAAAAACCGCTTTAGCGTCGACTCCTTCATCTTCTCCACATCGCCGAAGCGCATATGGTTCTCGACGAGAGAGAGAATCTGGCCACAGTCTTCGCTGGAAAAGCGCAGCCGATGGAGAATTTCCGACGCGATGCGCTCCCCCACCTCCACGTGCCCGTTGAAACGGATGCGATCGGGCGGATTGTGCGAGAACGTCGCAGGCTTGCCGATATCGTGCAGCAGCGCGCCCCAGGCGAGCGTGGGCGACATACCGGCGGGAAGCTTTTCGAGCAACAGCAAAGTGTGAATCCACACGTCGCCCTCGGGATGGTACTCCGGCGGCTGCTCGACGCCATGCAGACGCGTCACCTCCGGCAGCACTTCTTTCAGCAGCCCCGTCCGATCCAGCAGCTCAAACGCCCGCCGCGCATGGCCTTCCGTCAGCATCTTCGTCAGCTCGTCGCGCACCCGCTCGCGGCTCACCTGGGCAATGCCAGACGCGAGCTGGCGGATGGCGCGCTCCGTCTCCGGCTCGATCGCGATATTCGAATCGCGCCGCAAAACGCACGGCCCGCAGCATGCGCAGCTTGTCTTCTTCAAAGCGCCGGTGCGGCTCACCGATGGCGCGGATAATGCCCTCGCGGAGATCGTTCTGCCCACCCACATAGTCCAGCACCGCCGATGTGAGATTGCAGGTTTGCCGCTCGAGCACAGGGTCGAACATCATGCCGTTGATGGTGAAGTCGCGGCGCAGCACATCTTCCTTTGCGCTCGACGAAAACCGCACCTCCGAGGGATGCCGGCCATCGAGATAAGCTCCGTCGCTGCGAAATGTAGCAACTTCCGTGACAATTTCCAGCAGGTGCCCATCGCCTTCCGGGATCTCCTCGCTCACCAGCACCACGCCAAAGTGCGCCCCCACGGCGAACGTCTTCGGGAACATCGCCAGAACCACGTCAGGATGCGCGCTGGTGGCCACGTCGAAGTCTTTAGGAGGCACACCCAGGAGCAGGTCACGCACACATCCGCCGGCGAAGTACGCCTCATACCCCTTCGCGCGCAACCGCGTCACGATGCGCTCAGCGGCGATTTGTGCGGGTGTGTTAACCAAAATGATTCTCGCCAGAAATTTCGAACAACAACAGCCCTAACTTGAACCAACGTGGGATTCGAAGCGCGCGCTCTGCTTGTTAGGATGACCGAAACATGAGCGCCCGAGCGCAATCCGCGGTCCCTGCCAGTCCCCGCGCCACATGGGGCGACCGCGTTTTCAGTCTACCCGTGGTGCTGGGGCTGTTTCTGGTTTACCTGCTGTTGCTGCTCTCGGCCGCCGGCAGCGTGGTCAGGACGCTGGCCGACGACGACATCTGGTGGCATTTGCGCAACGCAGCCCAGCTGGTCCAGACGCATCATTTCATCCGCGCCGACAGCTGGACCTTCACCGTAGCAGGCCAACCGTGGGTGAACCCCGAGTGGCTGAGCGAACTCCCCTTCTATTTTGCTTATCAGTGGCTCGGCGAACGCGGCCTCTACCTGCTCACGATGCTCCTGGCCAGTTCCATCATCATCGGCGTTTACTGGCTCGGCTGGCTCCGATCCCGAAGCTGGAAAGCGGCCTTTCTGACAACGATCGCGGCCATCCTGTTTGCCAGCGTCTCCATCGCCCCGCGCACTCTCCTTTTCGGCTGGCTTTTTCTCATCCTCGAACTCGCCATTTTATGGAGACTCCAGGAGGGACAGGATTTCACCTGGTTTCTGCCGCCACTTTTCTGCGTCTGGGTAAACGCTCACGGCTCCTGGTTCATCGGCTTCGTTCTGATGCTTATTTTCCTGGCCTGCGGTTGGATCAAGGGCGAGTGGGGCAGCCTGTATGCAATTCGATGGACACCTCAGCGAGCACGGAAGCTGACAGCGGTCACCGCTCTCAGCACGGCGGCGCTGTTTCTCAATCCTTACGGATGGCGCCTGGTTGCATACCCGCTGAACGCGATTTTTCGTCATCAGCTCGGCACGGAATCCATCGCCGAATGGGCCAGCCTCGACTTCCACACCGTCCGCGGGAAGTTTGTCCTCGCTGTCCTTGTTCTTTTTGTGATCGCTCAACTGGTTCGCCAGCGCCGATGGCCCCTCCAGGACCTCGCCTTCGCAATCGTGGCGATCTACGCAGCCTTCGCCTACATCCGTTTCCTGTTCCTGGCTGGAATCATCGTCATGCCGCTGTTCGCGCGCGCTCTGCGCAACGGCGAACTACAGGACGAAACAACTCCTCAGCGTCCGGCCCGAGGTGCCCGTCTGTTCTGGGCCGCAGCGATAGTAGCGCTCGCGGCGATGATCGTGCAGAAGGATCCGAGCGCAGCGAAAATCCACGCCGGAATCTCCGAGGCCTTTCCGGAGCGCGCCGTTCCTTACGTCCGCAGCCTGGCCGGCCAGGGCAATCTGTTCAACACCTTCGACTGGGGCGGCTATCTCGAATGGCAAGCCCCGCAAGTGAAGGAGTTCATCGATCCCAGAGTCGATATTTTCGTGCAGCACGGAGTGATGGCCGATTACATCCGCGCCGTCCATGTGGAAGACACCTACGCCGTGCTGGACAAGTACCAGATCCGCTTTGCGCTGCTGAAAACCCACACCCCCATGGCTTATCTGCTCGGCCACAACCCCGGCTGGAAGCGCAGTTATGACGATAGTCAGACCGTAGTCTTCGAACGCACTCCCTGAGCTGCGCGTCTCAGCTAAGCCACCCGCTACTATCAATAAAGGATGGCCCCCGCTCCCACAGGTCTGATTCTCGGCATTGAAACCTCCTGCGACGAAACCGCCGCCGCCGTCGTGCGTCACGGCTCCGAGATCCTGTCCAACACCGTCGCATCGCAGATTCCGGTCCATTCACCCTATGGTGGAGTGGTTCCCGAGCTGGCTTCCCGCGAGCACCTGCGCAATATTCTGCCCGTCGTGCGCACAGCCCTCGCGGAAGCGGGCGTCAGCCTACCAGGATATTGATGCCGTGGCTGTTACAGAAGGCCCCGGCCTCGCCGGAGCGCTGCTGGTGGGTATCAGCTTCGCCAAGTCGCTGGCATTTTCGCTGGGCAAACCGCTCATCGGCGTGAATCATCTCGAAGGCCACATCCACGCCGTGCTGCTCGAAGAGACGCGGCGAGAGGAGCAACTCGAAGAAGCCACCGCACCTGGAAGGCCCCTCCTCGCGCTGGTAGTTTCCGGCGGCCACACGCATCTGTATTTGGCGGAATGGTCTGGTGGACTCTGCGAGGCCTGGCGCCTGGACCTACCGCAACGTAGGCCGCACCGTCGATGACGCGGCCGGCGAAGCCTTCGACAAAGTCGCCAAGCTGCTCGGCCTCGGCTATCCGGGAGGCCCATGGATCGACGCGCTGGCCCCTCACGGCAATCCCGAAGCGGTGCCGTTTTCGTTTTCGCAGGTCAAGGCCAAAGTCCATCGCAAGGGCAAGCCGGGCGCGCTCGATCCCACCCAGGAAACCTACTTCTCCTTCAGCGGAATCAAAACCGCGATTCTGCGCCACACCAGGGTCTTCGAGATGGAGCCGTCGATTGAAACGCGACGCGCGGCGCTTGCGGCTCTGCCCAACCCGAAGCCGTCCGACGCGCTGCCGCTGTGCGATCCCCGGACGCTGGACCTGATCGCCTCGTTTCAGCGCTCAGTAATCGACGATCTCAAGCGCAAGACGTTTCGTGCCGCAGAAACCTATGACGTTCAGCGGGTCATCGTCTCCGGCGGCGTGGCCGCGAATCGCGAGCTGCGCGTCCGCTTCACCGCGGAAGCCGCCGAACGGCGCCTGCCGATTGCGTTTCCCTCGATAGCGCTGTCGACCGATAACGCAGCGATGATCGCCGCCGCCGCGTGGCCGAAGTTCCTCGCCGGGAACTATGCTGCGGAGACACTGACCGCGGAGCCCTCTCTCGCTCTGGGCCGGTGAACTTTCTTCGCTCCGAGCAGCGAGGCCTGCGCTGATAAAATCAGCCTGAATCTTCATGGCCATCGACAAGCACAGCTCTGGCGACCCAACAGCCACGGCAGAATTGCCCGCAACTCCACACACTTCCGCTAGCCCCCTGCCCGTGATGCATCTCTACAACACGCTTTCCGGTCAGGTGGAAGAGCTGACGCCCGCGGATGGCAACGCCCTGCGCATGTATGCCTGCGGCCCAACCGTCTACGACTACGGCCACATCGGCAACTTCCGCACCTTCCTGCAGGTCGACGTTCTTCGCCGCACCCTCTGCCTGATGGGCACCGGCGTTCGCCACGTCATGAACATCACAGACGTGGACGACAAGATCATCCGCAACGCCGCAGCGGCGAGCGTGACAATCGGGGATTACACGCACAAATTCGAAGAGGCCTTTTTCGAGGACCTGAAAGCGCTCTCCGTCGAGCATCCCGAAGTCATCGCTCGCGCCACCGAGCATATCCCGACGATGGTGTCGCTCATCGAGCGGCTGGCCGCACAGGACATTGCCTATCGGGCCGAGGACGGTTCGTGGTATTTCCGCATCGCCCGCTTCCCGGAGTACGGCAAGCTGTCGAAGAAGGATTTTTCCGGCATCACCGACGGCGCGCGCATCGACGTGGACGAGTACGAGAAAGATTCCGCCCGCGACTTCGCGCTATGGAAGGCGCCCAAGCCCGGCGAGCACAAGTGGGAGACGCCGCTGGGACCGGGCCGTCCAGGCTGGCATATCGAATGCTCCGCGATGGCCATGGAGTACCTCGGCGACAGCTTCGACCTGCACGCAGGCGGCGAAGACCTGATGTTCCCGCACCACGAGAATGAAATTGCCCAGTCGGAATCGGCCACCCACCAACCCTTCTCGCGCCACTGGTTCCACGTGCGCTTCCTGCTGGTGGAAGGCCGCAAGATGTCGAAGTCCGAGGGCAACTTCTATACTCTCCGCGATCTGCTGCTGCGCGGGTACAAGGCTTCGGCAATCCGGATGCTCCTGATATCCGTGCCTTACCGGCAGCAGTTGAATTTCACCTTTGAGGGGCTGCAGGCCGAAACCATTGCCGTGGAGCGGCTGCGGAATTTCCGTGACCGCATCGAAAAGACGAAGTGGCCCGAGCGGCAGGCGGACAACGGCGCGCCGAGCGACGTTCAACTAGCCGCGCGGGAAGCAAAGGTGAATTTTCTGGCGGCCCTCGCCGATGACCTCAACACCGCTGAAGCGCGAGCGGCCATTTTCGAGATGGTGCGCTACGTCAATGCGCGTGCCGACGGCGGGCATTTCTTCGCGAGCGACAAGGAAGAAGTTCTGGACGCGCTGCGCGAATTCGATCGCGTCTTCGCGGTTCTCGACGATCACGATGCGGAGTGGACCCGGTTCACCCTCGACTGGGCCGAGCGCGAAGGCCGGCTCGACCAGGCCACGCCCGAGGTGCTGGCGACGCGTGGCGTGACCGATGCCCACATTCAGGCGCTGGTCGACGAGCGCGACCACGCAAAGAAGCGCCGCGACTTCAAACGAGCAGACGAGATTCGCAACCAACTATCCGCGATGGGTATTCTGCTCGAGGATTCCAAAGATGGAACGCGCTGGAAGCGGAAGTAATGAGGATACAAAGACAGTGTTGACAATAATAATAAGTTGTAGTTGAATATGTTGAAGGAGGGCTCTTGCCGTGGCCAGTTATGCCGTGCAAAAGCTTGAAAAAACAGACATTCTCCGCGCCGCCAGGAGCTTCCGCCCCGCCCGCAAATTGCAGAAGTGGGTTGTGATCGTCAATGGAAGGGAGTTTCCCGCCCGGCCGCTCTTACTTCACGCCGCGGGCGTCGCCCCCAACGATCCGACCAACTCGCATCAGGCCGTTGCCAAGCTTCAGGAACTTGGGTTTAAGACGCGCTACGCCGATGAACCCACCCAAAAACGCGTCCAGCCAGCAGGAGACTCGGATGCAGAGCTGCGCTGGCTTGCAGCGAATGGCCATGCGTACGCCGGGCAATGGGTCGCCCTCCAGGGTGAGCGTTTGCTGGCGGCAGGATCCGATGCACGCGAAGTGTTCTTCAAAGTACGGCATCTCTCCCCTCCCCCGCTGGTCATGCAGGTTCAGGAGAAGGGATTGCCGTTCGCGGGATGGTAAAACGTGCCAGCTCTATCCTTCCAAACGGGGTACCGGTACTCGGATCCAGCGCACGGAGGAATCCTCGTGCCGGTCGAGCTGTCGGCGGCAACCTCGATACGTCTTTATGCATATATCGACAGCGGTGCGGCCGACTGTATTTTCCAGAAAGAGTACGCTGAAGCGCTGGACCTGACGCCGGCGACCGGCCAGGTGAAGCGCTTTTCAACCGCCAGTGGTGCCGTGCTGACTGCTCAGGGACATAATCTGCAGCTGACCGCTTTGGGAATGTCCGTGGATACACTGGTCTACTTTGCCGACGATCCCCAGTTCCGCCGCAATGTTCTTGGCCGTCAGGGCTGGCTCGATCGCGTCAGGCTCGCTTTGGTGCATTACGAGTCGACACTTTACCTCAGCCCGTACGACTAAGTCCCCCCAAAAGGCCGGCGCCTCAAGCCACCACCACCGGACCCCGTCTCCGGGTCGAGTTCCACATCCATCCAGCCACCAGATACGCCATATAGATATAAGGCAGCCACCGGTAAGCGCCCTGCGGCACCGGATAAACCGAACCCGCGACCGCCAGCAGCATGGCGATGAATCCCGCGCCCGACAGCACCACCCACAGCGGCGTCAGCGCATCCTCACGCCGTAAAAAGCTGGGCACGGCGAGGCAAACCAGCGCGTAAGCCGTGAGGAAACCATAGGTGGCCAGCGATCCCAGCCAGCCATAAATGTCCGCCGGCGAAACATGCCGAACGGCCAGAGCCACCGTCAGCACAAATGTAACACTGCCGGTGACAAGTACTGCGATGTGCGGCGTCTCATTGCGATGGTGCGTACGGGTGAGGTGCACGTGCGTGAGTCCGTGGTGCGACATGGTTAGCAGAACGCGTGCCGCAGCCGTCGTGCAGGCCAGCACACAGGCGAACATGCTCATCATCGCGCCCACGTCCACGGCAATGCCCAGCGCACTCGCGCCCACCTGATGCGCCAGCGTGTGGAACGGCGCCCCGCTTTGATCCAGCGTCTCGCCGAGCCCCCGAAACCCCAGAACCTCGGTATACGCGCAAACCACAAAGAGGAATCCCAGCCCAACCGCGCTTTGCAGAACTGCGCGCGGTATCGTCTTCAGCGGATTGCGCGCTTCTTCTCCCAGCGCGGTTGCACTTTCAAAGCCAACAAAGCTGAACAGCGCCAGCACCATGCCCAGGCGCATGCCGGAAACGCTCGCCCCGCGCAGGCGAAATTGCGCTGTATCGAGATGCAGTCCGTGGCGCGCCAGCACCAGCGCCACGATAGCCAGGATGCACGCTACCGATGCTGCTTCGAGCCACAGCATGGAGCGCGCCGACAGCCGAATATCGCGATACGCCATCGCCGAGGCAAGAAGAATCGCGATCGTGGCCAGCAGCGCGGCAGAGGCGGTTCGGCCAGTCGCAGCCTGCAGCAGCACGTTCGCATACTGTACAAAGCCGCCGGTCACCGAAGCGGCGGTCGCAACGTACGCCAGCAGCAGCGCCCACCCCGTCAATCCCGACGCCCACGCAGGCAACGATTCGGTCACGTATTTGTAGAGCGACCCCGGTGAGGCCGACCGTCGCGCGAAGCAGCCAATCAGCACGCCCACCAGAGCCATGGCCGCGGTCGCCAACAAATAAACCAGCCACGTGCCGTTGCCCGCCATGGCGAAAACTAGAGGAATGGTCATAGCCGGCGTGGTCGTCGGCGCGATCGCCGAAACCGACTGCGCCAGAGTTTCGGCCGGCGAGAGCACGCCCCGTCGCAGCCCATAGCTGACCGGCGGCTCCGCCTCAGCCACATACACGTTCACGGCTTCAGAAGCCAATGCGTGAAGTCCTTTTCAGATTTGAGTCGCAGATGCGTGCGCCGAACGGCGCGACGAGGAGCCGGTGGAGTCAGTCTGCTGGGGACGGCCGCTGATGTCAAGACGAGAATTCGCGAGCTAATCCGCCGCCAATGAAACGTTCGCTCGTTTTGTCTTCGACCGCTTCTGCGCCTTGTTCGGTTCGGGCGAGGTCTTGGCCTCCACCGGCGCCTGCGCTTTCGGAATGTCGCTGATGTCCGCCTTGCCCTCCGCCACCTGAATGAAGAAATCCTGGCAGCTGAACGCTGGCTGGCTCGGATCGCGCAAATATACATACGTGCCATCCGAGCGGAGACCGCGAGCCTTGACGTTGTCGGCCAGGTAGGCTGCGAGGATTTCATCGCGGACCCGTGTCTTGATCTGCGCGTCGCGAATGGGGAAGATCACCTCGCATCGCTCGAAGAGGTTGCGCGGCATCCAGTCCGCGCTGCCGCAATAGAACTCCTCGTCGCCGCCATTCTGGAAGTAGTAGAGGCGGCTGTGCTCCAGAAAACGTCCGACGATCGACCGCACCCGGATGCGCTCGCTCAGATTTTTCAACCCCGGCCGCAGCGAACAGATCCCGCGCACAATCAGGTCGATCTCGACTCCGGCGTGAGCCGCCGCATACAGAGCCTCGACGATGCTCTGCTCGAGCAGCGAATTCATCTTCGCAATGATGCGCGCCGGCCTGCCCGCCTGCGCATGTTCCTGCTCGCGATGGATCAGCCGGATAAAGTTCTCAGCCAGCGTCAGCGGCGCCACCAGCAGCGGACGATAATCGTCCGACTCCGAATGCGCGGTCAGGTAATTGAACACGCTGTGCACGGCCGCTGTGATTTCCGGATCGGCGGTCAGCAGGCTCAGGTCGGTATAGAAGCGTGCCGTGTCCGGGTTGTAGTTGCCCGTCCCGAGGTGCGCGTAGCGGCGCACCGCGCCATCCGGATCGCGCCGCACCTGCAGCGCCAGCTTGCAGTGAGTTTTCAGTCCCACAATGCCGTGGAACACCTGCACCCCAGCATCTTCCAGATCGCGCGCCCAGCGAATATTCGAAGCCTCGTCGAAGCGCGCCGTCAATTCCACCACCGCCGTCACTTCCTTGGTCTGCGCCGCTTCGGTCAGCGCCTGGAAAATCGGCGAGTCGGCGCTCGTCCGATAGAGCGTCTGCTTCATCGAGACGACGTTAGGATCGCGCGCCCCAGCCTCGATAAAAGCCACCACGCCGTCGTAAGAGTCATAAGGATGATGCAGCAGAATATCGCGATGGCGAATTTCATCGAACAGGTCCACCGACTTGCGATTGAGCCGCAATTCATGCGGCACAAATGGCTGGAACTTCAGATCGCCGCGCGTCGAGGAGCCATAAAGCGTCATCACCCGGGACAGGTTCACCGGCCCCTCGGTGTGATAAACGAGCGATTCCTCCAGCTCGAAATTCACCCGCAGCCGGTCGACGATTTCCGGGTCGGCCTGACTGTCGATTTCCAGACGCACCGCATCGCCTTTGCGCCGGTTGTGCAGCTCCGCGCGGACCGTCTCCAGCAATGAACGCGATTCTTCTTCCTGGAAATACAGGTTGCTGTTGCGCGTCACGCGAAACGCCGCACGGGAAAGAATCTCGTAGCCGCGATACATCCCGCTGGCGAAGCGTTCGATCAGATCGGCAAGGAAAATAAAATCCTCAGTGTCGCTGCCCGACGGGATACGCACAAAGCGCGGCAGCGCCCGCGGAACCGTGAGCACTCCCAGCACCGGCCCCGCCACCCCCCGGCGTTTGCGGCGCAGCAGCAGCGCCAGGCACATGGCCTTGTTCAAAACCCGCGGAAAAGGATGCGACGGATCGATGGTGATCGGCGTCAGCAGCGGATCCACTTCGCGCTGGTAATAATCGGTGGCAAACTGCCGAGCGGCATCGTCCAGCTCTTCCCAGCCCAGCACCCGAATCCTCTGCGCGGCCATAGCCGGCAACAGCTCCTCGTTCCAGCAGCGGTATTGGTCTGCGACAAAGCGCTGGGTCTCTGCCTTCATCGCATCCAGCGATTCGCGCAGAGTTGCGCCATCCGGCGAAGCTTCGTTGTAGCCGTCTTCAATCCGCTGCAACACGCCGGCAACGCGAATCTCGAAGAACTCATCGAGATTGCTGGCCGTGATGGCCAGAAATTTGACGCGCTCCAGCAAAGGATTGGCCGCGTCTTCCGCCTCTTCGAGGACCCGGCGGTTGAAAGCCAGCCAGGATTCGTCCCGACTAAGGAGAAGGCTTTGCGCGCGCTGTGCTTCTTTCCGCATGGTGAAGCCCGCATCCCGGGGGTAACGGGAAGTTTACCTGATTGGCTATAAAACACGCGGCTACGCCGGTATGTGAAGAATCAACAAAAACCGCGAAAATTTTTAAGAGTCAGCCATTTGACGCCCATTCGCACCTCGGCCAGGATAATAGAAGACGAGTTCAGGCGTTTTCTCAGAAGGAGGGTGCGTCGTGGCGGAAGCTCCATGTACCGGTCAGGGAGGCGAAGCTGTCCTGAAGGCGGAGAACGCCGCGGTTGAGATATATCGCTTTGCCGCGCTGATGCTGGGCAACGAGAACCAGGCCATGGAGTTGGTCGAAAACACCGTCGCCCAGGTCGACATCGACCCCTGCGCCGATCCCTCTGCCGTCAAGGGCCTCGTGCGGGAGCGCGTGCTCGATGGGGCCCTCCAAATCATGCACCGCCACGATCCTGCGTCCTTCTCTGCTCCGCTGTCATCCAGCCGGACCGACTCCTGCATTGAGGGCGACAGCACGGTCCCGCCTTCGGGCGAAGAAATCGCTCACCTGGTAGAGAGCGCCGGCCGCGGACCGCTGCGCGCCTGGCTGGAGCGCCTTTCTCAGGCGCAGCGTGCAGTTTTCGTGCAGCGTGCGGTGCTGGGCAGCAGCAACGCGGACACCGCCCGCGCCATCAATCGATACTCCCGGCCATCCATCTGGACAGCCGAGGCGGTAAGCAACCTCTTCCGCGAGGCTCTGTGCTCGCTGGCCAGTTCCCTGCTCCATTCCGTGCCCGCAGCGCAGGTTTGAGTAACCGCCCTGCTGCGCCCGGGTACGATTGGTTCCCTGCAGCGTTACCTTTTCTCCGAATCTGCGAGACGCGGCCCCGGCGCTTCGACTACTCTTAACACAGAGATTCTTCTGAACTTTTTGCTTAGGGCGGTGCATCCAAAGCACATATCCTGAACTGGGACGTGGTTCCCGGCAGTTTTCATTTTAGAGAGGCTCGTCTTTGTGCCGGAGGTTGTAGTAACCCACAAGCGATTTCTGTGCCTGAAACGTCTGGCTGCATTGCTGACCTTGCCGGTCGCAATGGTCGCTGCGCCGATGTTTGCCCAGGCGCCGGGCGGAGGCTCCGCTGCGCCCATAGAAATTCCTCAGCCCCCCATCGACAACACCACCTACCAGAGCAGCGTGAGCGACGGCAAAGTGACACCCGGCGTTCTGCCGCTGTCCCTCGACCAGGCCATCCAGCGCGGCCTGCGCTTCAATCTGGGACGGATCCTCACCACCCAGAACACCGAGATGGCCCGCGGCGCGAAACTCGAGCAACTCCAGGCGCTGCTCCCCACCGCAACGGCTTCTGTTAAGGAAGCGGTGATGGAGACCGACCTGCAGGCGGAAGGCCTCCGAATCCCAGGCTTCCCAACCATCATCGGTCCGTATGGGTATACCGACATTCGCGGCTCGCTCACCTGGTCCCTGGTCAACCTTTCTTCGCTTGAGAATTACCTCGCCCAGAAACACAATTTCCAGGCGGCGAACCTCTCCGCCCAGGATGCACGCGACCTGGTAGTACTCACCGTCGGCAATGCGTATCTCACCGTCATTGCCGATGCTGCGCTGGTCCAGTCGGCCCAGGCGCAGGTGGATACTTCAAAGGTTTCGCTCGACCAAGCGGTTGGCAATCATCAGGCAGGAACTGCGCCGCTGCTCGATGAGCTCCGTGCCCGCGTGGATTATCAGACCCAGGAGCAGACCCTGATCGCTGCCCGCAATGCCTGGCAAAAGGACAAAATTGCCCTGGCGCGGGCCATCGGACTGCCCCTCGAACAGCAATTCGAGCTCACCGATCAGGAGCCGTACGCACCCTTCGACCACATCGATCCCGACAAGGCTGTCGCCCAGGCGCTGGCCACCCGCGCTGACCTGAAGGCTCTTGACCAGCAGGTGCAGGGGGCCGAGGCCGCGCGCAAAGCCGCGACCGATGAGCGGCTGCCCACCGTGAGTTTCTCCGGCGACTACGGCGACATCGGCATCAATCCCAGCCACTCGCACGGAACCGGCGACGCCGTCGGCTCGCTCGATGTTCCGCTGTTCGAGGAAGCCAAACTCCGCGGCGATGCCAAACAGGCCCAATCGCAGTTGGAGCAGCTGCGGGCGAGAATCAGCGACCTGCGCGGGCAGATTGGCGCCGACGTGCGCGACAGCATTCTCGACATCCAGGCAGCGGAAAAGCTGGTGGAAGTGGCAAAAAGCAATGTCGACCTGGCCAGTGAAGCTCTAAGCGAGGCCCAACAGCGTTATAAAGCCGGCGTTTCCGATAACCTGGCGGTTTCTCAGGCCCAGCAGTCGGCCGCGCAGGCCGATCAGCAATATGTGGCGAGCCTTTACCGGCATAACATCGCGAAATTGTCGCTGGCCCGCGCCCTCGGCGTGGCCGCGAGCAGTTACAAGGATTACGTGGGAGGAAAGTAAGCCGTGGCGGAGCAGAATTCCGAGCAGTCCAAACCTACTGAAGAGCACCCGGAAGGCACAGGGCAGCGCTCGCGCCGTCGTTTCATCATCATCGGCCTTGTCGCCGTCCTCGTGGTGGGCGCGCTTCTCTTCTGGTGGCACTCCACTTACTACGAAGATACCGACGATGCCTCGGTCGATGGCCACCTTGTGCAGATCAGCGCGCGCATCAACGGCCACGTGGCAAAGGTCAACGTGGAGGAGAACCAGTACGTGGATGCGGGCGCACTGCTGCTGGAAATCGATCCCAGCGACTACCAGACTGCGGTGAATCAGGCGCAGGCCAACCTCGAAGCAGCCATCGCGAACTATGAGGCGACGCGCGTAAACGTGCCGGTCATCAACATCAACGCGGGCAGCAATCTCAATAATGCCAACGCCGATGTAGCCGGCGCGACGGCCAGCGTGGCCCAGTCCGAGAAGCAGCTGCAGGCCGCCCAGGCACGCGTGGTTGAGGCGCAGGCCAATGCCACCAAGGCCAAACTCGACCTCGATCGCTACACGCCGTTGGTGCAAAAAGACATCATCTCCAAACAGCAGTACGACGCTGCTGTTGCGGCTGCGGCGGCCGACGAGGCCGGAGTCGCTGAAGCCGAGGCCAATCTTGTAGCCGCGCAGGATGCGGTGCGCATTGCGCACGATCGCGTTCTGCAGGCGCAGTCTTCGCAGAAGTACGCGCAAACCGCACCGCAGCAGGTGGCCATCCAGAAAGCCAAGGCCGATCAGGCCGCCGGCCAGGTGGATCAGGCCCGTGCGGCGCTGGCCCAGGCCAAGCTGAACCTCAGCTACTGCGAAATTCACGCCCCGGTCGCCGGCATCATCACTACCAAGAGTGTTGAAGATGGCCAGAACGTCGCCATCGGTCAGGCGCTGATGACGCTCGTGGATCTGGACGACGTCTGGATCACCGCCAACTTCAAGGAAACCCAGCTGCGCCATATGCAGCCAGGCCAGGGCGTCACCATCCACGTGGATGCCTACGGGCGTGACTACGACGGCAAGGTGACGCAGATCGGTGGCGCCACCGGCTCCGTGCTGAGCCTCTTCCCGCCAGAGAATGCGACCGGCAACTACGTCAAGGTAGTCCAGCGCATCCCGGTGCGCATCGACCTGTCGAAGCCAGAGGAGAACAAGGATCACCTGCTCCGACCCGGCATGTCCGTCGAACCCAAGGTGCGAGTCAAGTAAGACAGGGTCGCTGAAATAGCGAGGTCAATGTGAAAAAAGAACGCCTGACACAGATCGTCCTGGTGATCGTAGGGCTGTTGAATCTATCCCTGATTTATTTTCTATTCAGGGATCTGTGGCATTCCAGCTGGCTTTTGGAGCAGAAGAACGAGATCGAACCGATGTTTCTGAGCTTTTTTATTCCCGTCGGGGTCTTTCTGCTCATAGCCGCAAGAAAACCCTCTGAGTATCGCTCGATGATTGCTCTGGTAGCCTGGTGGAACATCTCTCATAGCACGGTGATGGCTATTCAAACCGTGGAAACATGGGTTCACGGCGTCCCCCGGAACTTTACGGATGTGATCGTATTCCTTGTCATCGGAGTTGTCCTGTTAGCGCTTCTGCCGGCAAAACGAGAGGCAGTCGCGCCAGGAGTTGCGTGAACGAGCGCAGAAACCCCACACTCTCCACGGATAAAGTTTCTTCCCGTCTTCGTTTCACGGTTTTTACCCGATTACAGCATGCAGTGAAGAAGAGCTGGAGCTAACGCTCGTCTTCGTTTTCACGGTTTTTACCCGATTACAGCACGCAGTGAAGAAGCCCCGGAGCAACCGCTCGCATTGTTTGCACGGTTTCCCCGATTACAACCTGCAGTGAAGAAGCGCTGGAGCTTCCGGCTGCAGCGCTTCCTTTTCAAACTCAAAACTTCCAGGGCCCGAACCCCGCCCGTTCCCACGGCCAGGTTCACCCCACAGCAAGAAGCAAACGCCTCAGACCATCCCGTGGTCAATCAACTCGGGCCTCGGGTGCAGCCCGAAGTCACCCCGCAACCCCAATTTAGGAAAACTATCGACGAACGCACGAACCCGCAGCCTATAGCACAACATACGACCTGGCTACAGGCAGCGAGCTACAGATTCCACGTTGCAGTGAAGAAGCGCCGGAGCGTTGCTCCGGCGCTTCTTTTTCAAATTCAAACCTTCCAGGGCCCGAACCCCACCCGTTCTCACGGCCAGGTTCACCCCACAGCAAGAAGCAAACGCCTCAGACCATCCCGTGGTCAATCAACTCGGGCCTCGGGTTCAGCCCGAAGTCACCCCGCAACCCCAATTTAGGAAAACTATCGACGGAACCCACGAGTTCGCAGCCTGTAGCACAACGTGGAACCAGGCTACAGGCTACAAGCCACAGGCCACAAGCCACGGGCCACAGGCTACAGGCTACCGGCCACAGGCTGGCTTAGTACGGAACCGCTACCCGATAGGCAAATCCGTTCCGGTAGACAATCACCGTCCGCGGCATATAAGCAACCACCGGCGGCGGCGGAGTTACATAAATGTAAGTCCGCGGCGGAGGCGGCGGCGCCACCTCAGGCACATACGCCGCAATCGGCTGCGGAGCAGGCGGTGGAGGAGCCGGCTGCTCATAGGCGCTCGGCCGTCGATACAGCCCCGAAGGATCCTGCTGCAGTGGCTGTTGGTCCACGCTCGGGCAGCCCTAGGTCGTCCATCACCTTCAGCGTCAGCCGTGTTTCTTCTTTCAGCGTCGGATAGGGCCCGCGCCGCGGCAAATTGATCAGGTCAATCGGCCACAAAATCGGAATCATCCAGGTGACTGTGTCCCGCACAGCGTGACCTTTGCCGAGGATACGGCCGTACCTGTCCACGTTATAACCAGGTACGTCGACCACCTTGGCATCGATAGGAATCACAGTATCCGGCTCAATGACCATGCGATCGAAACGCAACTCCATCCACCCCTTGCCCACAAAGTGGCCGGGATCCTTGTAGTCCTCGAAGCGCCCGACGAGATAACTGTCATAAGGCAGCACCGAGCGCCCGTACTTCTCGGCGTGGCCAACCTGGCAGAGCACCGGATCGCCGATGGCCGTGGTTTTGGAAGAAAGTTTCGGTTCCGACAACGTGCACGAAATGAGAGAACCGGCTGGAATCAACTGCTCGGCATAGCCAACCAACGGCGCCGCCAGCAGCAGAGTGAGCAGAGAAAGAGCTTTGCCCTTCATGCGAAGGCCTCCTGGGTGGGTCAGGTTCACCGAAAGAACACGGTGGGACGAGGTTAGTTGCGCGAAATCCGGCCGGCGCCGACGCGCAGAAGTAACAGGTGCCCTCGGAAGGACCAACTTCAGAACAGCAGGAAGCTGGGAAACCATCATGGCGACGTCAGAGGACGTTGTCAAGGGCAGTTTCGGTGGCTAACTTCGGATCCTCTGACCCGGCCCGCATTGCGGCGACCAAAGTCTCCGGAAATCCCCCAAAATTCTGGCTGAGCCGAAATCGGCACCGCCCTCCCTTTCGCCGAAACTCCAATCTGACGAAAAGTTTTAGACCTGCCTCTTTCCCATAGTCATTCGAGTGGTGTATAAGGTTTACCCATAGTCATTCGAGTGGAGCAAAACGCTCGTGGTTCTGAAAAGACCGCCGGAAGCCGGAGACGTACTGCAGGGAACCCTGGACATGCTGATCTTGCGGACCCTGATCATGGGACCGGCCCATGGCCACACCATCGCGCAGGCGATCGAACAGACTTCCCGGAACGCCCTCGAGATCGAGCAGGGCTCGCTCTACCCCGCCCTGCATCGGCTCGAAGATCGTGGCTGGCTCGCTTCGGAGTGGGGCGTCAGCGAGAACAACCGCAAGGCCAAGTACTATCGCCTGACTCAAAAAGGCCGAAAAGAACTCACTGCGGCGACGGGACGCTGGCGGCGGATGACTCGCGCCATCGATCTGATTCTCGGCCCGTCGACCGAATAACCGAACAGCCCGGAGGCTACTGAGATGACCATGCGCCGCTTCACCGATCGCGCCAGGAAAGACGAAGATCTCGCCCAGGAAATCGAGTCCCATCTTGCCCACGAGCAGGATCGACAGGCGGCGCGCGGCCTCTCCTCCGAGGAAGCCCGGCGCCGGGCGCGTCTCGGCTTCGGTAATCCGCGCACCATCCGTGAACAGGTGTGGCGCTATCGCACCCTGCCCTGGTTCGACGACCTCTGGCGAGATCTGCGCTTCGCCCTGCGCTCGCTTGCCAAAACGCCGGCGTTCACCGCCATCGCCATCCTCGTCATTGCCGTCGGCATTGGTGTCAACACCGCCGTCTTTTCCGTTATCAATACGGTTCTGCTCAAACCTCTCACTTATCCCAATCCACAGGCTCTGGTCGCGCTCATGAACACCGGCCCCATGGGCAGCTTTCCCGGCGCTAACATTCCCAAGTTCAATATCTGGCGGCAGCAAACCAATATCTTCCAGCAAGTCGCCGCCTACGACTTTGGCGGCGCCGGTATGAATCTCACCGGAGGCGACCAACCCGAGCAGGTACAGGGCATTCATGTCTCTGCGGATTACTTTGCCCTCTTCGGCGCTCCCCTCGCCGCCGGCCGCACCTTCACATCCACTGAAGACAGTCCCCACGGCGGCAATGTGGCTGTGCTCAGCTACGGCCTCTGGAAATCTCGTTTCGGCGGCAACTCCAAAATCGTCGGCTCCACCATTCAACTCGACGGTCAGTCGTTTCTGGTCGTCGGCGTCATCGGCCGCGGCTTTGTCACCGATACCCCCGCCGACCTCTGGGTCCCTTTCCAGTTCGATCTTGCCTCCCAGGATATGGCGCACTACTTCACCGTCGCCGCGCGTCTCAAGCCGGGCGTCACCCTGCCCCAGGCGAACGCTCAGCTCCGCCTCGCAGCCGATCAGTACCGCCGCGACTATGGCGCGAACTCCCTGCCTCCTCGGAGCGGCTTCAGCGTTCAGTCGCTGCAGGAAACCATGATCGGCGACACCCGTTTCCCGCTCCTGGTTTTGCTGGGCGCGGTTGGCTTTGTTCTGCTCATCGCCTGTGCTAATGTGGCCAATCTCCTGCTCGCCCGCGCCTCCGCCCGCAAACGCGAACTGGCCACACGCGCGGCCCTCGGCGCCGGGCGCGGACAAATCATCCGCCAGCTGCTCACCGAAAGCCTCACTCTCTCCCTCTCCGGCGGCTTGCTCGGCCTCATTCTCGGTTTCGTGGGCGTCCGCCTTCTTCTCACCATCAGTCCCGGCGACATCCCCCGCCTCGGCGAAAACGGTTCGGCCGTCACCCTCGATCCCAACATTCTCCTGTTCACGCTGGGCATCTCTCTTCTCACCGGCATTCTCTTCGGCCTCGCGCCGGCCATCAGCGCCTCACGCCCCAACCTGGTAGCTGCCCTCAATGAAAATTCCAGCCGCTCCGGCCTCGGTTTTCGCAGTGGCAAGTTTCGCTCCGCTCTGGTAGTGGGTGAGATGGCTCTCGCCCTGGTTCTCGTCATCGGAGCCGCTTTGCTCATCCGCACATTCCTCAAGCTCCAGGCCGTCGATCCCGGCTTCACCACCAAAAACGTTCTCACCATGGCCATGTCGGTCAGCGGCGATCGCTTTCAGAAGACCGCCCCCGTCGCGCAAATCGTTCGCGATGGCACCGAGCGCCTCATGGCTGTGCCCGGCGTGCTCGACGCCGGCGTTTCCAACGGCCTGCCCATGTACAGCGGCTTTGGCATGACCTTTGATGTTGTGGGCCGGCCGAAAACCAATTCCCCCTTCACCGGTGGCGCCGGCTTCCAATCGATTTCGTGGAGCTATTTTGAAACCTTCAAAATTCCCCTCCTGCGCGGCCGCTTTTTCACCCAACAGGACGACGGCTCCGCTCCCGGCGTAGTCCTCATCAACCAGGCCATGGCCAAACAGTATTGGCCGAAAGGCGACCCCCTCAACGATCGCATCCTGATCGGCCCCGGAGCCGGCCCCGCCTTTGCCGAACCGCCCCGTCAGATCATCGGCATCGTCGGCGACACCCATGACCGTGGCCCCAATGTCGATCCGTCCCCCATCATGTTCATCCCTCTGGCCCAGATGCCCGACCTCGAAACCGCGCTCAACTCCCGCGTCGCCCCCCTCTGGTGGATGGTTCGCACCCAGAGCGATCCGCACACCCTCGCCGCTCCCATCGCCGCCGCTCTGCGCGAGGCCAGCGGTGGCCTGCCCATCGCCCACGTTCGCACCATGAGCGAAATTGAGGCCCGTAACACCGCGCGGCAGCGCTTCAACATGCTGCTCCTCGTCATCTTCTCCTCGGCCGGACTGCTCATGGCGGCCATCGGCGTCTACGGCGTCATGTCCTGGTCCGTCCAGCAACGTACCCAGGAAATCGGTGTGCGCATGGCCCTCGGAGCGCAGTCCTCGAGCCTCCGCAACATGGTCATCGGCCAGGGCATGCTGCTGGCCGGCATCGGGGCTGCCCTCGGAATCGGCGGCGCCTTCTGGCTCACCCGCTTCCTGGCCAGCTTCCTTTTCGGCGTCAAAGCGTGGGATCCCATCGCCTTTACGATCACCCCGCTGCTCCTCGGAGCGGTCGCACTCATCGCCGTCTGGATTCCCGCGATACGCGCGACCCGCGTCGACCCCATGGCCGCTCTCCGGCTGGAGTAAGTCACGCGGCAATTTGCGAACGCGAGCCGCTCTTGTTCTCGAACGGGCGCCCTTGCCAAAAAACGAAACGCCGGAGCACTCGCCCCGGCGTCCCCTCGCTGCCCTGTGTTCCGTGTCCTGTGTTCTGTGTCCTGCGTTACACCAGCGCCGGCGCATGCACCTTATCGTGCCAGGAGTGCGCGGACTTGAGCGCCTTGTTCACGTTCTCGATGTTCTCCACGCCTTTGGTGTTCAACCACTCTTCAAAAGCCTTCGCGCCCTGTTTGGCGTAGATGGCGATGCCGTCCTTCCACGTGGCGCGTCCGCAGAGGACGCCGTTGTAGCTGACGCCCGATTCGTTGGCCAGCTCCAGCGTCTCAATGAACACCGGGTTCGAAACCCCCGCCGAAAGAAAGATGAACGGCTTGTGCGTCGACGAAGCAGCGAGCCGGAAATGATCCAGAGCTTCTTTGCGCGTGTAGGCCTGCTCGCCCTTGAAAGCTTTCGTGCCGGCGACGAATTCCATCTGGATAGGCACTTCCACCTTCAGCACGTCCACGCCGTAGCGCTCTTTGCCGAACTCCTCCATGGAGCCGGTCACGATGTCGGGCTTGCGCTTCGCGTAGGCCACGCTCTTCTCGTCCTCGCCGTTGACCGCGTAGCCCACCAGTTCGAGGAAGAAAGGAATGTCATGCGCGCGGCACTCGTCGGCAATGCGCTCCACCCAGGCCTGCTTGTGGTCGTTGATCGGCGACTTTTCGTAGGGCGTGTAGTACAGCAGGATCTTGATGCAGTCGGCGCCCGCTTCCTTCAGGCGGCGAACGCTCCACAGGTCCAGCAGATCAGGCAGCCGCCCAGGCAGCGCCGCGTCGTAACCAGTCTTCTCATAGGCCAGCAGCAGGCCCTTCCCGTTGCGTCGCTTCGCAGCCGGCAACCCAAACTCGGGATCGAGCAGGATGGCCGAAGCGTGCTTGGTCAGGACCTCGGTGACCAGTTCCTTAAACTCGATCAGGGCGGAGTCGGGAACATCAGCGACGCCCTTCTCTTTGGCCAGCGACTTCTTCAGTGAGCCGCGCTGGTCCATGGCGGCAGCGGCGATCACGCCGCGCTTATCCGATACGGCTTTCAGTCCGGCCAGTTTGCCGGGTGTCATATTCATCGACATCGTTTCTCTCTCCTGCACTCAAGATTCCTAAGAAGTCGTGTCCCTATAAATTTTACTCGGCTCTGCGGATCCATGGGCAGATGGCTAAAGTAACGTGTGTGAAAAACCAACCAGAGCGAGTCGCCGGCCGATAGCACCGGCGGCTCTGGTTGCCAGTGATTCGGCGCGCAAAGCAAATGCGGAATCCGTCAATTAATATTGTGCATCGATGGCCAGGAGCAGGCTGATCCCATGGATCCTGATCGTAGCTGCTGTTGCGGGTCTCGCAATCGTGGCGACGGTCCGAGGCCGGGCAGAGCGCGAACGACAAGCGTTGTATCAATCGATTCTCCGCCAATACTCAACCACGCTCAAGCCGGGTGCTCAACGCGGTGAAGTCGAGGCAGCATTGGCCTTTCAGGGCCGCGTGTTTCAGCAGACCTGCTGCCTGTTGAGCGAGAAGGCAAATGCGCTTGAAGATATAGTGAAAATCGGCTCAGCAGCAAACCTCTGGTACTGCCGTGAGAACGACATCTATTTGGTCTTCGCGTTCGAGCCCCCGCCGGGTGCCGTTGCCCGGGAAACAGACGCTTCTGACCGATTGCGTCGCATTGCACTCGTGCCATGGCCAGGAAGATGCCTTTAAGGTTCGAGCCTCAGCAACCACATCAGCCCTTCACCCGCAGACGCGTTCGGGTACCTGAAAGGCCAGCGCGATCAACACCAGCCGACGCAAGGGAGTCTATGGATCGCCCGAAGACCGCTCCAACCGAGGCCCTGGATATGCATCATGATGGGATGAATCGGCGCACATTCCTGGCGGGAGCCGCCGCCGCGACCGCCTTCACGGTGCTTGAAGGCGCGGAGGCACAGTCACCCGGCATGGATCAGATGCCCATCATCGATGCGCATATCCATCTGTTCGACGGTTCGCGTCCCCTGGGCGCCGAATATATGGGCTCACCCGCCTATGAGGCCATCTCCAAAACTTCCCTTCCCTCCATGTACAGTCCGCTGGCCAGGCCCGCCGGAATTACCGGAGCTCTGGTCGTCGAGTCCAGCTCCTGGCTAGACGAGAATCTGTGGTACCTCGAAATGTGCCGGACCGATCCCATCATGATGGGGATGGTTGGAAATCTGGATTCAGGATTGCCAATCTTCGGCAAATACCTGGAGCATTTTCACCAGGACCCGCTCTTTCGCGGCCTCCGCGCCCGCACTTTCCAGTTTTACGATGAAGCCAGCGGCCGTGTGACGCTCAGGCCCGATCACGTCAGCAACCTGAAGCTGCTCGCCGACGCCGACCTCGCCCTCGATACAGCTAATCCCACCTTTGGCCTCATGCGCGCCAATGTTCTCCTGGCCGAAGCCATTCCCAATCTCCGCATCATCATGGATCACCTGCCCGCGTTCGACCCCGCGGCCGGCGATCAAAAAGCTTACGAGGCGGTTGTCAGAGACATGGCCGAGTGCCCGAATATCTACGTCAAATTGACCGAGGTCTATCATCCACGATTAAGCGACGGCGTTATCGTCAGAGATTACGAGACGTTGCGCACCCGGCTCGAATACCTCTACGACGCGTTTGGCCCGGATCGCGTCCTGTTCGGCAGCGATTATCCCAACAGCTACGGCGTCGCCACCATCGCCGAGCAGGTTGAACTGATGAAGAAGTTTTTCTCCACGAAGCCGAAAGATTGCGCTGAAAAGTATTTCTGGCAGAATGCAATGCGCATTTATCGATTACACCGCAACTGAAAGCCGCTTGGTGGTGGTTCAATTTTGACCCACTATCCACGCTTTCGCGGGCGCCTAGCCGATCGCGCGCGCCATCCATCCTCACGGATGGGAAGACGGTTCGTCGTCCCACCGAAGATTAGCCTGCACCCACGGTCGCGCCAAACAGAATTCCGTTGAGATGTATTTACAATTCGGCCCGGCGAAACGTCCGCACTGCCGACTATTCAGCCCGAATGCAGCTCTGGCATCCGCATTTGTAACAGGGCACGAGTTAACAGCCTGCGGAAAAACCCCCGCCCCACAAACGAACAAAAAACCATTTTGGGCCCCGGCCAGGTTCACCCCACAGCAAGAACCAAACGCTCCTGCCGCCCAATTCTCAACATAATTCGAACTTCTGCCCAACTCAGCGTAACGATACGAGCCATTTTGGAACCTGATTCCGCATTTGTATCCGTGCACGACTTGCCGTAAAGCGCCAACGGTGACGCGGGTTCCAGCCCCTGAGTGCCGGCCGCCGCGACGGTACGAAGAAGGAAACTCGATATTCAAGCCACCTCAAACCCTGGCCGCTGGCTGCTGGCGGCTGGCCGCTCGCTTCCAGCACTCTGATATAAAGGTCCGCGAAACGAGGATCACACCAATGCTTCGGGTCGCACGCTTCTGCGTCTGTCTGCTTTTGGGATTTCCTTCGCTGCTCCTGGCTGCCAACTGCGCGAGCCTGAAAAGTCAGCAGTTGCCCGACACCACGATCACCGTGGCCGAGACGGTCACATCGGGTGTGCTGGAGATTGCCGATGCCGACACTTCTCTGCACGATCTTCCCGCGTTCTGCCGGATTGCCGGCGAATTGCATCCCACCAGCGATTCGAAGATTCGCTTCGAAGTCTGGCTTCCCGAGCACGAATGGAACGGCCGCCTGCTCGGAGTCGGCAACGGAGGTTTTGCCGGATCGATCGGCTATCGGGAGATGGCAAGCTATCTGAAGCGTGGCTTTGCCGTATCAGGCACCGACGCTGGCCACGAAGCCGAGGCAGAAGACGCCAGTTGGGCGTGGCAGCATCCTGAAAAGGTGAAAGACTTTGGCTGGCGCGCGATCCATCTGACGGCCGAGCGATCGAAGCAGATCCTCGACGCTTTCTACAGCAAGCCCGCCAACAAATCGTATTTCGACGCCTGCTCCGACGGCGGCCGTGAAGCGCTGATGGAAGCCCAGCGCTTTCCCGAGGATTACGACGGAATCCTCGCCGGCGCACCAGCCAACGCCTGGTCCTCGATGCTCGCTGCAGGCGGCGTTACGATGCAGGCGCTGATGGCCGATCCGAACTCCTATATTCCCGAGCGAAAACTGAAATTCATTGAGCAGGCATCGCTGGCCGCCTGCGACAAGCTCGACGGCGTGACGGATAAGGTAATCGGCGATCCGACGAAGTGCCACTTCGATCCTCAAGTCCTGCTCTGCAAGGGCGACGACGCTTCCGATTGCCTCACGCAACCGCAGATTGATGCCCTCAAGTTGCTGTATGGCGGATACCGCGACGCGCAGGGCAGTTTGATCTTTCCTGGCTTCTCGATGGGCGATGAGACCGGATGGAAAGATTGGGTGATCGGAGACGCGCCGGGAACCTCGTATTTCACCGGCTACGTGCAGAGCTATTTTCGCTACATCGCGAGCGGCGATCCAACCTTCAACGTCCTAAGTGCAAAGCCGGACGATCTCCTGCGTGAATCGAAGGAGAAAGGTGCTGCCGACCTCGACGCCACCAATCCCGACCTGACCAAATTCGCGGCGCGCGGCGGAAAGCTGATCCTCTATCACGGCTGGACCGACGCAGCCATCTCGCCCGAAAACACGATTGCGTACTACGAAAGCGTGGAAAAGCAGATGGGCGACGACAAAGCCGCCAGCTTCGTACGCCTCTATATGGTTCCTGGCATGGAGCACTGCCTCGGCGGCCCAGGAGCCAGCGCGTTCGGACAATTTGGCCTCGAGACCTCGAAAGGCCCGAAATACGGCCTCTTCGACTCGCTGGAAAACTGGGTCGAAAAAGGCTCGCTCGATGAAGACGTGACCGCAACGAAGTATGCGGCCGGCAAAGACGGAAAGATGGAGACGGACTTCACGCGTCCGCTGTGCGCCTGGCCTAAGGTCGCGCGGTACTCGGGCTCAGGCGACCCGAACGATGCAGCGAACTTCGCCTGCGTCGCGCCATGAAAAAGCGCAGCGGCAACAGAAACCAACCGGCGAGGGTGCTGATTCTGGGAGCGTGCGCGCTGATGGCAACGGCAGCCGCCCGTTCCCAGACCAATCCGGATCAAAACCGACAGCCGGTGATGCCCGCGCATCTGCCCGATCCGCTGGTGTTCGCCAATGGAACGCGGGTCGCCACGCGAGCCGAGTGGCCGAAGCGACGCCAGGAGCTGCTTCGCCTCTTTACCGAGCAAATGTATGGACGCATGCCGGAGCGGCCCATGCAGATGAGCTTCCACGTGTACGATCTCGACCGCCATGCGCTGGGCGGCAAAGCGACGCGCGAGCAGATTTCGATTCTCTTTCGCGGACAGGAAAACGGACCGCGCATGGACCTGCTGGTCTACGTGCCCAACGCAGTCAAGCGGCCGCCAGTGATTCTCGGATTCAATTTCTGGGGCAACGAAACCGTTAATTCAGATCCTGGCATTCGCATTTCGGATCGCTGGGTGGAGTCCGGTCCAACTTCCTACCTCGATTTATCGTGCGTGAAGAACAACCGCGCCACAGAAGCCTGCCGCGGCATCGACGAAGGACGCTGGCCGGTGGAGAAGATTCTCGACGCCGGTTATGCGTTGGCCACGGCGTATCGCGGCGATGTGGATCCCGACCGCTCCACCCAAAAGGACGGCGGCTACAGCGACAGCATCCGCAGCGCGTGGCCGCAGCTGGCACAAGGCGGCGATAACTTCTCGACCATTGCCGCTTGGGCCTGGTCCATGAGCCGCGCGCTCGACTACCTCGAGCACGACGCCACGGTCGATGGACACAACGTCGTCGCGTTCGGGTGGTCGCGGCTGGGCAAGGCAGCTATCTGGGCGGGCGCCACCGATCCGCGCTTTGCCGCCGTCATCAGCAACGAATCCGGCGCAGGCGGCGCCAAAATATTCCACGACGTGCACGGCGAAACGGTTCTGCGGCTGAACACGAGATTCCCTTACTGGTTCTGCGACAATTTCAAGCAGTACAACGATCGCGACGCCGAGTTGCCCTTCGACCAGAATCAGGTGCTCGCGCTCATCGCGCCGCGGCCGCTCTACATCGCCAGCGCAATTCTCGACGGAAACGCCGACCCGCAGGGCGAGTTCCTCGGAGCGGTTGCGGTCACCCGGGTGTATCGCTTCCTCGGCACCACAGGTTTGCCCACCACTTCGCGGCCAGCGGTGAACCGGCCCGTTCTCGGCCGCGTCAGCTATCACGTCCGCAGCGGCGTGCACAGCGTCACGGCGTTTGACTGGGAGCAGTATCTGCGTTTCTGCAACGCGTATGTGAAGCCGACGAAGCGCCAGTAGCAATTCAGCCCGCCATCCAGCAGGTCTACTGCTTTTTGAGAACCGCAGAGCTGTTTTCGTCCGTGGTGATAGCGGCTTCGAGCTTCTTCAGTTTCGCGTAGTCCGCCGCGTCCAGTTCTACCTTCCTCAGGACGTACTCGCGTTTGTAGTGCAGCTCGCCGGCTTCCGCTTTTACCTCGCTGTGATAGGTCGCGAACCCTACGTCAACGTTGACCGGGTCCGGAACGTCGTCGACAGCGTAGCCGGGTGGCAGCTTGAAATCGAAATCGTCGCGCCACGTGCCCACTCCTTCAAAGCTGATAGGAACGCTGCGCGGCTTGTCGTCCAGCCCATCGGCGTCGGTGCCCACAACGCGCGTGCGCACCAGCAGAAGGTTTCCTGCTTCTTTTGCGTACAGCGGCGCGGTCACGGAATAATCCATTTCCAGCGGCGTATCGAGGTCGCGGATATGAGCGGCCTTTTCCGTTCCGAGCGTAAAGGTCGAGAAATCCCGCTGCAGCGAGCGCTCCACCAGCTCACGCTGCTCCTTGTCGCTGTCCATGGTCAGGCGGTCGCGCATTTCCCAGGCACGCGCTCCATTGCGCAAAACAGAAATGTTGCCGCTCAGCGTGCCGTCCGCCGAGAGCTGCAGCGTAGCGGTGCGGCTAGTAGTGTCCGAGGCCGGAGCCAGCACCGGCAACTGGATGATCTGGCTGTCAGGACCATCGGCGATTAGGCCCCAGCTTCCCTGTTCGTAAGGCGGCAGCTGCCCAACAGGCACGTATTCCTGCGTGGGATCGAAGATGAGGTAGCGCTTCCCACCTTTCGTAGTCACCACCGCCTGAAGACGAGGATTCTCGTACCCCTTCGGAATCTCGATCGCCATGATCATGTGGTTCCCGATGAGCGAAGGCGCGGCGGGATCGACCACACCGCGGCGATCGTCGACAGGAACCCACGTGGAGCGAATGCCGACCGCGTCAAGCATCGTGATCATCAGCGTGGCCTTGTCTTTGCAGTCGCCGTAGCGGCTGCGGAAAATGTCTTCCGCGGAGTGAGGCTGCAGACCGCCAATGCCGATTTCAATGCCAACGTAGCGAATCTCCTGTTGCATGAAGTTCGCAATCTTTGTCAGACGCGCCATGAAGTCGCCATCACCAGCGACGGATTTGGCGGTCGAGGCAAGGTCGGCCCCGCCTTCACTGCGCGGCGCAGCCAGGCCCGTGTACCAGTTGCCGAGGCGCGCCCACAGAGCATCGCCCTGAGGCAACGGATCCTGTGCGTAGTGGACCGTCATCCGCCCGGCGAGTGCTTCCCACGCGGGAGGCAGCGGAACGTTTTCCAGATCGATGCCATCGATGTCTTTCTGCTCCCAGCGAAACTGATTAGGCGCTGACTCAGTGGGCTGCATGGCCGAATGGTGCGACCACACGGCTTCCTCGTGCCATCCAGCCGGCAGATCGATCTCATACACAGAATGCTGCGTGGGTATCGGATTTTGAAACTCCCACGTGTCCTCGCTGAGCCAGGTGGGAACCTGCTCGATGGTTTCCCACGCAACGATGCCTCCCGGATCAGCCGCCGGCGGTGAAACAACCTTGCGCCGCAAATCCACATAGAGCATTCCGTAAGCAGGATCGCCTTGTTCCACGTACTCCGAGTCCTTCATCGTGTAGCGGTGGCCGTCGGGGCCGATGCTCCACACGTGGAAAGACTGCAGTTTTGTGTCGCTGGAGTAATACGCAGCGGGCCGGGCGTACTGGCGGCCCTGCGGACGCAGGATCTTGACCACCGCGCGATAGCGCTGGATAACCCGGCCATCAGGCTGAACGGTCAGCAACGTGTCCTCAAGTAGGTAGACGGCTTTGGCATCGTGCCACTCAGTTTTAAGCGGAGCAGCGGCAGCGGCGTCAGTGACCCAGGTAGGAAACTCAGGGTCTTTCGATGCGTACACGGTCGAACATCCCAGCAGCAGTGCGGCTCCGACCATGAGGCTCGCGCGGGATCGCATTGTCAAAGCCGCCCTCACTGAGCCGCGCCCGAGGCAGCTTCAACAGGCGACCGTTTCAGCACCAGCTGTTGTTGATCCTGCGCCCCGGCTTTCTGATAGAAGTCGCGCAGCGCCGGATACTCCTCTTTCTTGAAGAGCGGCGTGCCCAAAGCCATGATGCGCGTCTGCGTATAAATATTCCCTTGAGAGCTGTAGGTGGCCTTATAGACGGCCAGCTTCTCCATCGGCACCTGCGCGGCAGAAGGCACGCTTTCGACAGCAAGACCGGGTGCAAGTTCCAGCGCCACCTCGTCTTCATTCAGAGACGCGTAATGCAGATCGATGGGGTTCTCGCGTTTGGTTTCCGCGAAGATGGGCTTCACGCGGGCCTCGAAGAAAGCGCTGGGCAGCAGCACGCGCTTGCCGGCAGCGGTGCCCATGCTGCCGCTCACGTCGACGATGGCCATCAGCCGCGAGTCGCAATCCGTCAAGCCGATGAAGTGGTTCATCTTTACAACCACGCCGTCGGGCACGCGTGCCTGCAGTTCCTGTTCGAAGTCGGATTTGGCTTCCTGCTCGTCGCCTCGGAGAGCTTCCTGGCGCCAGCGCAGCGCATCGGCCCCGCTCATAATGATGCGCACCGTACCGTGGAGTGATCCATCCGGACCGATGCTCAGGTCGGCGTGCCGCACCGTCTGATTGTTGGGATAAGCCGCGCCTGGGGTCTCAATCGGGGCAACGCCGTTATCGGTTTGGCGAATGCCCATGATCTGCGTGTGCATCCAGTGCAGCTTGCCGTACTCGCAGTAGCGCTGGCCCGGGTCGAAGAAGACGTCTTTGCCGCCGATGTTGACGATGGCAATTTCGTCCTCCAGTTGGCCCCAGTCCAGATAGCCGGGGTTGAGAACGTTCCTCTGCCGCTCGGTGACCGCCACGGCCGAGGCCTTGAAGCCGGCCGCACGCGCCATCGAAATAAAGAGCCGCGTAATCTCGTCGTCGCTCCCGCGCTTCTGCGCCCAAATGTCGGCGGCGGTTTTCACGCGCAGGCCCTCGGCCTTGTTCTCGGCCTGCGAGTGCTCCCGGCTGAAGCGTGTGTTCTCCACCGTCATCACCGCGGCGTAGATCTTATGCAGCTTCTGATCGTCGGTGTCGCCGGGCGCAACGATGCCCGCCACTGCCTGACGGATGGCATCCGAAGGGTTCGCGAAGCGGTCCACATCTTTGGACCATTCCTTGCCGATACTTTTCCAGTAGTCGCCGCCGTTGTAGGCCGAGGAGTAGTAGAAGATCAGCCGGTAAGAGAAGCTGTCCAGCGGCGGTGAGTACTCCTCATCAGGAATTGGGGGAATGTTGTCGACAACGAGGTCGTAGTCGCCGCCGATGTCGGCCTTCACCTCGCTGCCCGGAGGCAGTTCGTGCAAATAGAGCAGGCGTGCCGCGTTCTTCTCTTTGCCGAACTGATCTTTGCCGGTGATGTTGCCCAGGTCGTGCTGCGTCGGGATGAAGTGGTAGTGGGCGTGGTGGACGAAAACGGGCTGCTGCAGGTCCCAGTTGGGCGCGATGACCGTGTAGTCGTCGTACTGCTCGTCCCAGGAATATTCGAGGATGCTGCCGACCGTGACCTCCGGCATGCTGAAAACCCTGGCCATGATTTTCCTGTTGCCCGCTTTCACCAGCTCCTTGTTGTAAGGCTTGCCGGTGAAAGGAATCACGGTGCCGTCAGGGTGGATCGTCCGGCCTTCAACGGCCCGGATGTTGATGACCCCGGATTCATAAGGAATTTCGACGTCGCCAAACTCATCCTTGCCTTTTTCGGTCAGGATCTTCACCCGCGCGTAGAGGCGATGGTAGTGGAGCTTGTCGTCAACACTTTCTTCGCGGAACAGATAGACGGCAGGAGCATCCGGTGCGGCCGGATCGGCGGTCATCGCCAGTTCTTCGGGAGTGGGCTGCTTCCAGGTGGCGGCAAAGGTCGAGACAGAAATCCCCAAAAGGGACGCGAGCAGAAAAGTACGACGGCAGAAAAAAAACACGAGAGGGCCTCTGAACGTGTGAGCGATTAGAAAACATTGAATGCGGATTTCGCTGCATCCGCAATGACCTGTTCAGGGGAGATATAGCCCTTTGTAAGTCCCACGGCGAAATTAGGCAAGACAATTTTTAGTTATCGACAAGGATATGACCCACTGGTAACAGCTGGAGCCGCGAAAGGCCGGGTTACTTCCCTTCCCCTCCCGCGACTCCGAAGCCGATCCCATCACGGCGTCGCCGCATTGCTCAGCTGCGCGGCTCGCGCCATCGACGCCAGCCGGGCCTGCTTCGCCGCTTCCATGTCCGATGGGCGCAACACACCGTTGGCGCTCTTCGCGTAGTCGTCAAGGCGCTGGTTGAAGGCAGAATCCAGAGTCGTCACGGCAGTCTGCGCTTGCGGCAGGACTTCATGGAAATGCGCAATCTCCTCCGCGGCGCGTTCTGGATGGTAGCCAAGCCGGTCGCCGGTCTGCATCGCATCGATCAGCGGATCAGGCGGCACCGCGACAGGCCAGGTCTGCTGCAACGCATCGTACGCTCCACGCAGCCGAGTCATCGCACCGGCAAATCCATCCAGTTCCCCACGCCGTGCCATGAGCCCAGCCGCGCGATGAACTTCAATGGTGACGCGCGCCGCAGTGCTGAACGAAGACGTCGGAATAACAGTGGTCAGCGTGTTGCCAACAAAACTCCAGCCGGCTTGCCCCGGCTGCGACTGCGCAACAGCCTTGCCATTCACGGTCACCGAAGCAGGCGGCCAGTCAGCGGGCAGGCGCAGCTCGTAGCTGCGGTTCTCGAGCATGCCAGAAAAACTGCCTTCCACCGGACCAATCTCCACCCGCAGCGTGTCCCCATCTTCGGTCGCCTTGATCGGCGTCCGCGCAAAGACGCCGCGCTGATACTCAACCGACGCGCCCGAGTCTTCATAAAGCGAATAGCTCGACATCGACCCCGCCGCCAGCGGCCATACCGTCACAATCAACGGATCGACCGGCTTCGCCCCCGTGTACAGCATCGCCGGCTGCATCGGCACAATCGCACCCGGGCGCAGATAAACCGGAATCTGATCGATGGAGAAGCTGCGCTCCACGCTCGTGGGTCCCGTGAGGTGCTTCCCCGTGGGCCATTCGATCCACTCGCCTTCCGGCAACCAGATTTTTTCCGTCGCCAAACCACTCGCCGCGTCGCCCGCCTCGGTCACCGGCGCGGCCAGCATCTGGCTGCCGAAGACGTATTCGCCCTTGCTGCTATAGGCGCCCTCGGCCTCCGGCCAGTCGTAGTAAAGCGGATGCAGGAACGCCACGCCCGTGTCATACGTGCGGCGCGCCTCTGTATATAGATAGGGCTGCAGTGCATACCGCAGCTGCCAGGTCGAGCGCATGATCGCCGAGTATGGCTCGGGATAAGCCCAGATCCGCCGCTCCGAGTCAGGATTCTTGGTCGTGTGTGTGCGCAAAATCGGACTGAACGCGCCAAACTCGATCCAGCGCGTGTACAGTTCCGGATCCACCACGCCAGGCATGTGTCCGCCAATGTCATGGCTCCAGTACGCGTATCCCACATTCGCCGCAGTCGCCGTGAACCACGGCTGAAACGCAAGCGAAGGCCACACCGAAACCGTGTCGCCGGAGAAGCCAATCTGGTAGCGATGATTCCCCAGCCCGCCCCATCGATGGAACAGCAACGGGCGCTTGCCCTCCCGCTGCTGATCGGTGAAGTGCAGATAATTAAGCCACCACGTCGGATTCACGTGCGGCATATTGGTGGTCGGCTGCTGCTGCCAGTCCAGCCACCAGAAATCGATGCCCTGCTTTTCCAGCGGATGCAGCACAAGATTGAAGTAATTCTTCGCCCACACCTTATTCGTAGGATCGAACGGCACATATTGCTTCGTTGCCGGATCGATGCCCATCGCCTTCGCCATCGCCGGATACGCCTGCTCCCACGGCTCGATCCCTGAGGCCGGATGCAGATTCAGGGTCACCTTCAGCCCCTCGTCGTGAAGCTTCTTCAGAAACGCATCCGGATCGGGAAACAGAAGCTTGTTCCACGTGTATCCGGTCCAGCCGAGCGTCTCGCCCGCCTGATCCTTTTCGCCCATCGCCTCCAGTTGGTCGCGGTTGATGTGCCAGTCCATATCGATCACGGCCACATCGAACGGCGTCGAGTTCTCGTGAAATCCCTTCACCAGCTCATCGATTTCCTGGTCGCTGTAGGCCCAATAACGCGACCACCACGAGCCGAACGCAAAACGCGGCGGTAGCGGAATGCGCCCCGCCACGCTCACATAATCGCCCAGCGCTTTGCGGTAGTCGTGGCCGTAGCCGAAAAAGTACCAGTCAACATATTTGCCCGGGGCCTCATCCGCCGGCCGTTCCATAGCCCACGGCCACGGACTCTGCTCGCCCTGAAGAAAACGGAAATCCGCCGAATCGAACAGCGGCCGCGTCGAGTCATCCACCACCGCCCATCCCGATCGCGAGACCAGCCCCTGTCCAATGGGTTCCTTCGTCTTCGAACCAAGCGCCCCGTCGAGCGTCCGCGTCGTGCCCTGCAAATTCTCCGCATCCTCCATCCCCGGATGCCACACAACTTTGTTGCCCTCAACCGTCAGCGTGATGGAAAGATTGTCAGCCGTGAATCCGCTGTCGGCCGATTCCGGAGACCAGACCAGCGTGAGCGCAGCCGTCTGGATCGTCAGCGTCCGCCCATCGTCGCTGATCTTCTTCGAAAATTTCGGAACAGCCAGCCGCCGGTTGATGAACACAAACGAAGCATGATCCTCGAACTTGTCCTCCGCCGACCGCTCCATGCGGATCAGCTGCGGAGTAAGCACCGTGAATCGCGCATGATCGAAATGCACCTCAGCCCGCGGATCGGCAACAGGATCGTCCACCGGCTCCGCCGTTCCAGCCGTTGCTGTCTTCGATATTGCGGGAGCTTCAGCCGCATACCCTCGAACCGGATAAACCAGAGCAAGGCAGGAAACGAGTGCCAGGCTGACCCCGGCCAGAGATGCAAACCAACGACGCATGAACCCTCCGAATCGACCTTCCCGATTCTATGTCGTATTCGCGGCCGCTACCCGCGAAACGCCTGGAAAGCCACAAAGTGGTCTCCAGGAAGCAGGTTCGTCGTCTTCACCGCGCCGTAGCCAGCCTGGCGCAACTGCTTAACCAGTTCATCCTCGGCAGGCAGACGCCCGGCGCCGCGCGTCGCCGCACCCCACAGGTTCAGTGCCTCCAGGCCCAGGCTGCCTCCCCGGCAGCACGTCATCAAAAGCAAAAATCCACCCGGCTCCAGAAAGCCTCCCACATGCTCCAGCAACGCCACGCGCTCCTCCACCGGGAAGTAATAAATATTGTTGTAGAGCGTCGCTATGTCGAACCGCTCGCCAGACGCCTTCGCGCGAATGTCTCCCTCCTCGATCGCGACGCGCCCCTCCAGTCCCCATCCACGAAGATTCGTGCGCGCCACCGCAGCCACCGCCGGCTGCAGCTCCACTCCAAGCGCCGTCAGCGAAGGATTTCTCTCCGCCGCGTACTTCAGGTAAATGCCGGAGCCGCACCCGATCTCCAGCAACCGCAGCGCGCCCTGCGCCGGAATAGCACGCCGAATCACTTCCGCCTGGAAAGGCTCGAGCACCCGCGAGGAGCGGGCAATCAGCTCGCCGTCCTGGTCGGCCAAACTCCACAGCTCCCCACGGCGGATCTTCGGCAGCGTCCCCGCGATCAGCTTATGGTGCAGTCCGGCAACTTCCTCCACCAGCGCCAGCGCAGGGTCATTCTCCGGCCGCGCGAGGACCTTCGCCAACCCGTGCAATGCGTAGCCGCGCGGCCCCACTTTCAGCAATTGCAGCCGCACGCCCATCTGCAGCCACGCCTCCAGCGCCTCCCTTCCCTGGCCATCCGCGCCAAAAAACTCCGCCAGCGAATCAAAGGTGGCCGGCCCGCCAGCCAACCGGCGCAGCAGCCCGGCCTCTCCAGCCGCCGCCAGGTAAGTGAGTTTGTAGAACGGCTTCAGTTCGGCGCCCACGCCCCGCAGTGCAGTCAGCCGCCCATCGCGCAACAAACTTAGAAATGGCTTGAGGAACATCGTCCCCATTATGGCTGATGGCTGTTCTCTCGCCGCGCGACGAACCGGCACCGTCCGGAAATTGTGCGGCCAGCGCCGCAGCGATTTTTCCGCCAGCGCCTGCCGTGCATCCGCCAATGAACATGCGCCGCAAACCGGCCCCCCGGCAGGGGCAGATTCACGGTCAGCTTCTCCAACGTCATGCCAGACAGGGCACAGTGACTGCGAAACCGGGATGAGAGGGGCGTTATGATCCGGGCTGTCAATGCGCTGGCGCGATTTCAGGTTGCAGGATGAAGTCGCGCTTGTTTCGCAGGTTCACAGCGGGGACCAGTTCAAGAGGTTCCTCCGCAGCACAGCGGAAGCGAAGCTGAGAGGCAACCATCATGATGTGGATCTGCATTTCTGTCCGCGCCAGCATCTCTCCAATGCACTTGTGAGGACCCGCGCCAAACGGGACCGTAGCCAGAGGATGGCGCTTGCGGACCTGGTCCGGCGAAAAGCGATCCGGCTTAAACGAATCCGCGTCCTCCCACAGGTCGGGACTGTGCTGGATCAGATAAGGTGCGATATATAACTCGGTGCCCCCGGGAATGTAATAGCTTCCCAGCCGATCGTCTTTCAGCGCGATCCGCGTGATCAGCCACAGCGGTGGATAGAGCCGCATCACCTCCTCGATAACCTGCCGCGTCCAGGCGAATCGCGGAAGGCCGTCGAGTGCAATAGGCTCGTCACCATGAACGCACAATTCCTCTTTGAGTTTCAGCTCAACTCCTGGGTGTTTGGCCAGCAGATACCAGGTCCAGGCCAGAACGTTAGCCGTGGTTTCGTGGCCTGCTATAAGCAGGGTCATCATTTCGCTGATGATCTGGTTTTCCGGCATCCGTTCACCGGTCGCCACGTCGACAGCGCTCATCAGCATGCCGAGGATGTCATGGGTGGTCGCCCCGCTTTGTTGCCGTGCATGGATGACATCGCGGACCACCAGTCGCAAAGAACGGAACGTCTGGACGAACTGGAGGTCGCGTGCCGACTCTGTGGAGAGAATGCTGAAGCAGGCCTGCACCTGGTCGTAGTCGCTCCCGAACAGCAGCCGCAGCACAACCTCGAGCACCCACTGGCTAACCTCACGGGTCATATTCAGGCTCTCTTTATTGAGTGCCGCTTCGCGCCAGCGTGCCAGGACTGGGCCCATTGACTCCGTGATAACCCGGGCGTGATCGGCAATGGCTTCCCGATGAAATGCCGGCTGCACCAGCTTGCGCTGCATTTGCCAGAGTTCGCCATGGGTGACCACAAGGCCATTGCCCACCAGCATCCCGATCCGCTTGCCTTCGCGCCCTCTTTTGTAGTTTTTCCAGTTGTTTCTCAGTACGTGTTCGACATAGGCCGGATCGCTCACCACATAAACATCGGAGCCGTACATGGAGGCCTTGTAGATTCCCCCATAGATTCTGAGGTATCTCAACATCCAGTCAAGAATGTCAGTCGATGCATCGAACGGCTCCGCCGGTCCGGGCGGCAGGAAGTGCGGACCGGGTAGGTTGCGGGGCAGACCACTTCCGGCCCCAGGCGAAATAGAGGTGGTTGTCATGGCGTGCCTGTCACATGGTGGGACAAAGCATACCCCAGCATCGACAAATCCGCCCGAAGAGATGTGGATAACCTGTCGAAACTCAACCGCTCTCGAGACCCACGATTGCCCTAACCTCCTTCCGTTGCAAGCGAGTGGTCGGCGATAAATAAATTTGAGGGAGCCGGACAACACTGATTCCGTCCGTCCGAAGCCTTCGCCCCTTAGCCCTAATGCTGCGAATAGAAGAACCGCCCAACACCACAGACTTAAGGCCCGTCTTCCGTGAACGCTGACCGCGTTTCCGCTAACCGGTTCTTAGTTGCCCGCTTTGTAGCTGCTCGCTTTTTAGCTGCCCGCTTTGTAGCTGCTCGCTTTTTAGCTGCCCGCTTTGTAGCCGCCCGCTTTTAGCCGCCCGCTTTTTAGCCGACAGACGCACTTCCGCACCAATAATCTGTTTCGTGTGGGAGCGCCCGGCAAAGCCATTAGCCCTATCGAGGTGTTTTGCTTTGCGCCAGCTTCTCCGCTGTCTCCTGTGCATCCGCAGCGCCGACCATCACATCCGGCTCAACGCCGGTGCCTTCCCAATCCGCTTTCCCATATGGATTGATTGGTTTTGTCTCCGGTACACCCATGCCGAAGTGATCGTCGAGACGGAAGAATGTGCCTATATGCGCACTGCCGTGCGTTGTCTCGCCGACCAGCGTCGCTCGCTTCAGCATCTTCAGGTTGTAACAGAACTGTTCAGCGCCGGATATCGTCCTTCCGGAAGTCAGCACGTAGACCGGTTTGTCCGCCAAACGGCTCCCTGGAACTGGGGATTGCGTCAGAGAAGGCTCGGCCGCGTTGTTCCGCGGGTCGTACCAGGCAACCGGACGATTGAAGAGATAGGTTGCGATGAGGGACACCATATCGGGATAGCCGCCCCCGTTATCACGCAAGTCGAAAATGATCGCATCTGCGCTATTCAGCTTTGCCATCGCCGCCACCGCCGTTGACCGGCAGATGGAAGGGTCTGGGAATGAGTTGAGTTTCAGATATCCGATGTTGTGCGGCAGTATCTCGACCTTTTCGAATGTGCAGTTGTTCTGCCGCAATGCTTCATGGTAGCGCTCGATGGCTCCGGGAGGAGGGGCCGCCGGTCCCGGCGGAAGCGGTTCTGCGCTGTAGACAACCATCAGGTGCATGTCCTGGCTTACCTCTCGAATCTGTCTCGTCAGCAGGCTCGCGAAGGCGGTACCGTCCGTGGTGGCGTTGTCGTCACCATTCTTCTCATGGGAAATCAGCGCCTCTCCCATCCTCTGCGCGGCGCCTCGATCGAAGTAGTGCTCTTTGAGATTGGTTGCGGCCGCCTCGACGACGCGGTCGCGTTCTGCAGCGTCAAGCTTTGTTTCCGCAGTCGCGACCAGGAAGACTGCCTCGCTCAGTTGAGGGTTTGAGCGAGGTTTGGGTTCTCCTGGAACTCCGGCCACCAGAGCCTGTTCCGGGTCGTCGCCGGAGCCGAGTAGGGGGGACTTGACCATCAAATGAGAATTCAATCTGCGCGATTCGACAGCATTGTGTTGTGTCCCTGCAGGCAACGGCCTGGATGCGTCAGTATGGCCGATCAGCACGGATAATCCGCTCAACCCTGCTAATGCCAGAACGCCTCCGAAAAGGATTGCGCCCGGTCGCAGCGGGTCGTCTTCCAGGACATAAAACGAAGGAACCCCGCAAAGTTTCTGCGCCGATCCGTGGACGAGCGTTCGCTGGCTGCTACGGCGCGTTCGTGGAACAGACAATACAAGATCGAGGAGCAGATCGAGCCAGAGCTGCAACCGCGGCCAGAACCCTCGTTCATCTCTCAGGCGTTCGCGGAACAGCTCCATCGCAGCATCGCCGTAAGCTTCACGGAACGAAGCTGGGTAGAGACGCAGGAGGCAGGCGTATATCCTCTCAGACATATTCGCCTCCAAGAATCTTCCTGGCTCGTGCTACGCGAAGCAGGTCGGCCAGCCTCTCAGCTTCGGAGCGTGCCAGCTTTCGACCGGACGAAGTGATGCGATAAAAGCGGCGCCGTTCGTCGCCGCCCCTGGCAGACTTGCTCCGAGTCAGTTCTTCAATCAGGCCCTCTGCCAGCAGCGCCTGGATCGAACTGTACAGCGTTCCGGGCCCGAGCCTCATGCGGCCGTTGGTTTGTTCCTGTACCTTCCGCATAATGCCGTAGCCGTGGAGATCTTCATCGGCAAGCGAAAGCAGAATCTGAAACGCGGCCGAGGGCAGAGGGTCCAGCTTTCGTTTTGGCATAATGTGCTCGATGGTCGATATATCGATGATCGAGCATAGTAAGAAGCAGAGCCGCTGTCAACCATGATTTTCAATATGCGGTGGAGATTCGCCATGGGACGCGCGGTACGGTCCACTGTCGCCAACAGGCCAGGCACTCATCAACGGGATCCGAGCGCATCTTCAGCAAACCGGAAATTCCCACGCCTCCACGGCACTTCGCAAGCGTGGTCCACTCATCCCATCCGCTAACCGCTTCTTAGCCGTCCGCCTTTTAGCCGACCGAACCTTAGCTGACCGTCTCTCAGCTGACTTCCACCAACTTTCAATCACTTACAGCCCGACCTCACGAATGTGGAAAATTTGTCAAGACCTGAACCCAAACTCCAAAGTAATAACCCCTCATAACATAGGACTTACTCGCCAAAATACGTCGTGAACGTTGGCACTATTTCTCCTTGGACTTGGTATTCTGATAATAGGGGGTAATAAATTTTTCCCGACCGAAAAGGCCGCGCTCAAGCGCGGCCTTTTCCCTTGCTGAACCGAACCATGACCGTCCATCTCTCCAATTCGTTGTTGGCTGCCGGCCGCGGGCTGCAGGCTGCCGGCTGCAGGCTGCTGGCTGCTGGCTGCTCCATGAATGAATCAATCGCACTCGGGACGCAACTGACTTCTTTGCATTCATCCAGCAGCATCGCGAGCATCAATGAATCAATCAAGCGCGTCATTGATGCACTCACACTCGCTTCCCAACTGACTTATTCTCAGCCAGATGCCAGATACCCAGCCGACCCCCCTCTTCTAACTGCCGCAGAATCAGTCAACCTCCCGCAGTACCAGGGGGGAGGGGGGTACCCCCGCAGCGCGATCCCTGTCCGCATCAGGAGCAGAACCGCACTGAGAGGGTCTTCCGGGGCAAGTACTCGGTTCGCAAGTGCCTGGTTTTCAATAACTTACCCTGAGACCCTCTGCGCAAGTAATTTGTTTTCAATTACTTGCATTTTGAGGGCCTCTGTAAGTACTGCGGATTCAACACTTGCCAAAAGAAGGGGGGGTACCTGCTCGCCGCGCGACCGCAGAATTCCATCACAGCGCCTGGGCCAGCGCGGCCTCAGGCAACGGCTTCGGCTCGTCCGACGAACGCACGCCGAAGATCCACCCGAGCGCTCCAACCGCGGCAACTACCGCCGCAAAAGTCAGCGCCGTGCCAAAATGCCCAGTACGCTCGACAAGGTAACCGGTGAGCATCGGTGCCACAATGCCGGCGAAGTTCGCCACGCAGTTCTGCATGCCAACCCAGCGGCCAGCCAGTTGCGGTCCGGCAAGGGTTTGCGGCACCGCATACACGCCGGAACAGGAGCTTCCGCAGCCGATCGCAGCGCCGGCCAGGAAAACGAACCACGTCTTTGGTCCTGCCGCCGCGCAGCCCAGCAGCGAAACGACGGCGATGAGCAGGCCAACAACCATCGGCCATTTCCGCGCCGAGCACGCATTTGCGCCGCTGCGGATCCACAGGTCTGCGATGCGTCCGGTCACAATCGCCGCGGCCGAATCGATCGCGTAAATCGAGCCTGCAGTCCACGCCATCGACGTGGCCGAAAGGTGCCGCTCGTGCACCAGATAAAACGGCAGCCAGCTCATCAGCAGATAGAGCAGGTAATTCTCTCCAAAGTGGCCGATCGATGCGCCCCAGAACGGCCGCTGCCGTACGATCGTTCCGAAGCTGGTTCGGAAGCTCGGCAGCTCACCGCCAATCGGTTGCGCCTTGTGGACGAATCGCCGAGGCTTCCACCGCTGCCAGGCCGGCAACCACAGCAAACCCGCAAGGCCAATAGCCAGAAAGGTCCTGCGCCAACCGAAGTGCGCCATCATCAACCCGCCGCCAAACGCACCCACAGCAGTGCCCCAGCGAATGGCAGCCACCAGCAGTCCGTTCGCGAGGCCGCGATCTTTCTCTTCAAGGTTCTCGCTGAAGATTTTCGAGCTGGCGGGAAAGATGACCGCTTCGCCTGCGCCGAGCAGCAGCCGCATCGCCAGCAGGGTTCCAAATCCGCGCGCCAGTCCCGTGAAAGCGGTTGCGCTCGACCAGGCGAGGAACCCGAACGCGAGCAGCGAGCTGGCGCTGAATCGGTCCACCAGCCAGCCCATCGGAACCTGCAGCAGCACATAGGTCCAGAAGAACGCCGAGAGCAGAATGCCCAGCCGCGAGGCTGACATGCCCCATTCTTTGCCAAGCAGAGGAGCAGCCAGCGCCAGGTTTCCGCGATCGACGTAATTGATCAGCACCGCGATCACCAGCAACGCGATCATCGGTGCCGCTTTTCTCGGATTGCGCATCGGCGAGCCCACGTGGCTTACCTCAGGGACACGACCAATCTACAGGTTCCGTGCGACGATGCGATTTACTGTTCGCAGCTTTTGTTGCGCGTTGCAGGCAGCATCAGGAAGGTGATGCTTGCGGGAGGAAGTCGAACAACACCGGCAGCAACCGGCTGGCCTTCGAGCGCGGGAACCGAACCGTCGGAAGCCGCCTTCAGTTCCACTCCGTTCAGAGAGACCATTGTGCTGGTCAATTCGGGCGCGGTGAGAGTGAAGCGCTCGCCTGCGACCGGAACCACCAGCGTCTTCTCGTTTTGGGTGTCGGTATTGAGCGCAAGAAGCGTAACGCCGCCTTTTTTACCCACCGCGCAATGAGCATAGATCCTGAGCGCTTCGTTTTTCGGCGCGCCGGGATCGAGAACGGTTGGACCCATCGTGCGCTTCCACAACAGCATTGCCCAGTAATCAGGCCGAGGCTCGTGGGTGTCTTCATCGAGAAGGCCATAATCGCTGGACGCAAGCGTGTTGTGCAAAATGACCTGAACCCCTTTTTGGGCCAGCGTGCCGTATTGGTTGAGGAAACGAAAGGTATCTACAAACTGCCGCGCCAGCCGATCGCCGCCACAAGCGGCTTCGCCCGTTTCGGTCAGCCACATCGGTTTGCCGGGAAGATACCGATCGCGAATCGCCGCATAGAACGCCTCAACCGTGTCGGTCCTGTCCAGCCAGTCCGCGGTCAGCGCCTGGTCGAGCCTGAGGCTTCCCATACAACGACGCGAGACCGTGCCATAGAAGTGGTACGAGAAGGCATCAAAAACCGGCGGCGTCACTTTCATCAGGTCCGCAGTCGCCAGCAGCTTCATCTGCATTCCTGGTGGAGCGCCGGCAGGCATCAGCGAGACTCCTTCGCCAACGCCGCCAGGGCCGAGGAACACGGTGCGCGGCGACTCCTTACGCAGGAACGGCTCGAAGACCCTGATATCTCGAGCGAAAGCATCCGCGTCGTAGCCGGCTGGAGCGCCGCCAGGACCAGGAAACGTGGGTTCGTTCATGAATTCGGTCGCGGCGATGCTTCCGCCAATGGACCTCGTGTAATCGAAGAACGCCTTCGCCTGATCCGGAGTCCAAACGCCGCTCGAATCTCTGACGCCAGGGCTGATGGCCACCGAAGTGACGATTTTCGCATCGACGGCGTGCGAGAAGGCGACCACGCCTTTCCACTGGGCTCGCGTGAGAACTCCCCTGAAACCGTTCGGCGGTTCTTGCAGCGGCGGATTGTCGTCGTTCTGAAAATAAGTGCTGTTGGCCCATGAGCCGCTCACACGCACATACGATGGCCCAAGTGCGGCAGCCAGTTTGCGGAGGCGGGCGTCGGTCAGGTCAATCGGCGAACGGTATTGAAACAGGGCCGTGTTTTCGCCCACCTGCTGGTTCTGATTCTGCTGCGCGGCTGGCCTCGCAGCGGGCGCGTCCTCTTTGTATGGTTTCCAGAATCGGCCACCGGTGACCTCGACCATTTCGATGTTGTAAGCGGCGAAGCGCGGATCGACGGTGCCTAGTTTCTGCATCTTCGCCGGAGCCACGGTCAACGAGGCTGCCTGCTGACCGTACAGCGCACTGGCCGCCTGTGCCGCACACACCGCGATCAACATACTGCGCCACCTGAAATTCGCAGAACTTGGACTCATCCAATTACCCTCTCAGGCGCGCCGGACTATGTCTTGCCTGCCGACGCAATCGTTTCCCTCTGCAGTTCGTGGAGCTGGCGGATTCCAATCTCGGCGTAATCCATCATTTCCAGCAACCGGGAGCGCGGAAAGGCGCTTCGCTCCGCGGTAGCCTGGACTTCGACGAAGTTGCCGTCTTCCGTCATCACCAGGTTCATGTCGACTTCGGCCTGCGAATCCTCTTCATAGGCGAGATCGAGGAGCACCGTGTTTTCGACAATGCCGACGCTGGTGGCGGCGACAAGTTGGCGGAGCGGCGAGGCTTTGAGGGCCTCGGTTGCGATCATGCGGTTGAAGGCGATCGCGAGAGCGGCGCAGGCTCCCGTGATGGCGGCGGTGCGCGTGCCGCCATCGGCCTGCAGAACGTCGCAGTCGAGGATGACGGTGCGCTCGCCGAGGGCCTTCATGTCGACGACCGCGCGCAGGGATCGTCCGATCAGCCGCTGGATCTCGTGTGTGCGGCCGCCAATCTTGCCGCGTTCGGCTTCGCGCGGGGTGCGGGTGAGGGTGGCGCGCGGGAGCATGCCGTATTCGGCGGTGACCCAGCCACGGCCGCTGTTGCGCAGCCAGGTGGGCACGCCCTGCTCGACCGAGGCGTTGCAGAGCACGCGGGTGTGACCGACTTCGATGAGAATGGAGCCCTCGGGAACCTGAACGTACCCAGGAGTCAGGCGAACGGTGCGCATCGCGGCGGGCGCGCGGTTTTCGCTGCGGAAAAAGGAATCAGCCATCGGCCTCATTGTACGAGTTCCGAAAGGGGAGATTCGGCGTGAAGCGTGTTCGGAAAAGGGAGGATGGGAAGTCGTATGGAATGAGCGGATTCGGCATGGAGCGAGATAACTTGGGTGCAAAACGGGAATTGGACGCCCAGCTTCCGGTTTTGAGAACACTCGATGGAGATCGAGTAAGTGGCATGTCCAGAAGAAGTTGCACGAGCGGCAGGGCGCCGGCGGAGTTTGGCCGCTGACGTGTTCTTAGTGTGGGCGTCGTGAGCTGGGGATGGGAAGCCAAGCGATCCAGAGCGCCAAAGCTTCCCACCCGATACGGCGGCAAAGGGGACCACCATGGAAGACGTCACGCAAGCCTTGGGCACGCAGCCAGCGATGGGCATTGCACCGTTAACAGAACGGAGCTCGATGGACCCAGCGGTGAACACGCTGAACGGCATCCCGGCCAGCATTTCGGCGAAGCCGGCCTCGATCCGCAGGGGGATTCGACCGACGCTGCGAGAAGAAGGGGGCGATGCGCTGATTCTGGCGGGGTTGACCCACGACGCGAGGAATCTAGTGACGGCCCTGGGGATGTGCGCCGAACTGCTGAGCGAACCGGGCGTCCTCAAGCCGAAGCACAGCCACTTCGGCGCAGAGATTCGCTCCATCGCGCAGGCGTCGGCACAGCTGGTGCAGCGGCTTTCAGAGCTGAACCGGACGGTGGCGAAACCGAAGGAGACGCCGGCCGCGGAGGCACGGGTCACTGACCTAACCGAGTCGGTAAGAAAGATGCAGAGCCTGCTGGGAGCGATTGTGGGACCTGTAATAGACGTTCAACTGGCTTGCCTGCCGTGCCAGGGCATGCTGCAGCTAACCGAGGAAAGTCTGTCGCGAATTCTGGTGAACCTGGTGCGCAATGCCGCCGATGCGATGCCGACCGGCGGACGCATCCGCATCACCGCGCAGCGCGGGGGAGGCGCGAGCTTCCTGTGGATGCTCGGGGACCAGGCGGGCGAGGACAGTTCGGAGTATCTCTGGGACGATGCGCCGCACGGAAGTAACCGCGGCACATCGACAGTCCTGCTGACGGTGGAGGACAGCGGACCAGGGATTTCCGAGGAGAACCTGGCGCGGGTCTTTGAAAAGGGCTTCACCACGCGGGACGGCGAGCGGTCATGGCCGGAGACCCGGCATCACGGATTGGGGTTGCACATTGTGCGGCAACTCGTGGAGGCAGCAGGAGGTACGGTACGGGCGGTCAATGCGCCCCTCAATGGAGCACGATTCGAGGTGGAATTGCCACTTACAAACGTAACCCCGAACTTACCTTCGATACTTAGGGAAGATAGCGCGGGTGACGCCCAATGATGCGAGGATGGACTTCTGTACCGATTCAGGAAGCCATAAGGTCGATGCTCTCTTCTTTTCAGCCTCAATCCGCTCCCCTGCACGTGCTGGTCGCCGACGATGATGTCGCGATCCGACGCGCCTGCTGTGACATTGCAACCAACGAAGGCATGGTGGCCCACGAAGCCGAGCTTTCCAGCCGCGAACGCGGCATGCTGCTGGCGAAAGGCGTGGACATCGTGCTGGTGGACGAGTCCATCGCCACCGGTGCCGGATGCGACCTGCTGGAGGAATTGCGGCAGATGCGTCCGGATATCGCGGTGGTGTGGATGACCTCGGCTTCGACCGTGCAGCTGGCGCTGGAGGCACTGCGCTTCGGGGCCAGCGATTACCTCATCAAGCCGTTCTCCGGTGACGAATTGTCGGCGGTGCTGCGCCGCCTGGGAGAACGGCGGACGCTCGACACCGCCAGCCGCGCCCTGCGCGAGCGCCTGCGTTCGGGGCACGGCATGGGGAACATTCTGGGCGAGAGCCCGGAGATGGAAAAGCTCTTCCGGATTGTGGCGCGGGTCTCGCAGACCGTGCATCCGGTGCTGATCGTGGGCGAGAGCGGCACGGGGAAGGAACTGGTGGCCCGCGCCATTCACAGCAATGGACCGGGCGCGGGCAAACCGTTCATCCCGGTGGACTGCGGATCGCTGGCCCCGACGCTGATCGAAAGCGAGTTGTTCGGGCACGTGAAGGGGGCGTTCACCGGCGCGCACCGGCCCAATGACGGGCTGATGGTGACCGCCGGCAGTGGGACGGTGTTTTTGGACGAAATTGCCGAGCTGCCGCTCGATTTGCAGGCCAAGCTTTTGCGTGCGCTGCAGGAGAAAGAAGTGCGGCCGCTGGGCGGCAATCATGCGCTGCCGATTCGCGCCCGCATCCTGGCGGCGACCCACCAGGATCTGCAGGCGATGGTGGAACAGGGCAGGTTCCGGCGCGACCTCTACTACCGGCTGAACGTGGTGAAGCTGACCATGCCGCCGCTGCGGGAGCGCAAAGAAGACATCCCGCTGCTGGCTGCGCATTTCCTCGAGCGCAACAGCGTGGAGATGCGGCGTGCCTTTCGGCTGAGCGCGGAGACGCTGGCTTTCCTGATGGAGTATTCGTGGCCGGGCAACGTGCGCGAGCTGGGCAATGCCATCGATCGCGCCTGCTCGCTCACCTCAAGCGAGGTGATCGAGATGGGCGAGATGAGCACCAGCATCCGCGACGCCTGGATGCAGGCGGCGGTCAAGCGGCGTGAGCCCGCGCCGCCGGACGCAACCGACGCCACGCCAGCCGTGATGACCCTGGCAGAACTGGAAAAACAGGCCATCCTCACCACCATCGAGCAGGTCAACGGAGACAAGCTGCTGGCAGCCAGGCTGCTCGACATTGGCAAGACTACGCTCTACCGCAAGCTGAAGGAATACGGGGAAACGCCATGAGCACCCAAATCGATCGCAGAGAAAACGCCGCAGGACCGCCACGTCCCGCTGCGCTGATCGTGACCACGATGGAAGGGATCGAGGGAACAGCCGCGACGCTGTCCACGCAGCTGAAGATGACGGTGGAGATCGCGGCCAACCGCGCAACCGCGCTGAGGCTGCTGAACCGGCGCGCTTACGCGATCGTGATTCTCGACCAGATGCTGGCCGATACGGACCCGGAAGGCTCGGAAATGATCTGGAAAAACGTCGGCGTCGCGGTGCCGCTGCAGCTGAACTTCGCGCTGGCCGGGAGTGCCCGGCTGGAACGGGAGATTCGCAGCGCGCTCACCCGGCGTGAGCGGGAGCGGCAAATCGCCGTCGCCGCCGCTGCGGCCGCGGTCGACGCCGAACTGAAAAACGCCATCACCGGGTTTCTTCTGGAGGCGCGCCTGGCCCTCGCGGAGGAAAATGTTCCGCCGCGCATTGCCACCCGTTTGCGGACCCTCGAAGAGATGGCGGGCAGACTGCGGAATCGGCTCCTACCGACGGTGTCCCAGGATACAACCACAGTGTCATTGTTGGCCGACCAGAAGTGACCTACCTTGATTACCAAAGTCGCCCGAGTTCCGGGGATCCGCGCCATCGGCGTTCTGCCGAATGACTCTCTTCTCCATGACAGATGGGCTGAATCGCGCCGGCTCACGCCACCCGCGATTCCGGGCAGCCCACCGTGCATCTTCATCTTTCCGCAGGAGCTTTCTCCCCCATGCATCGCTATCAATTGGCAGTACTTGCTCTGTCCCTGGTTCTTCCCGCAGCTTTCGCGCAGCAGGTTAACTCCTCCTTGGTGGCGCCCGAGTTGCTTTCCGACGGCGCTTCGCCCAATTCCGCTGCTTCAGGTAGCGCAGGAGTAGCGAACCCGCAGGCACTGCAACGCTCTGAGGCGTTTTCGAGCGTCGGCGTCGGGGTAAAAGTCGGCATTCTTGGCGCAGGAGTGGAGGCCGCCACGCCCCTCGGCTGGCGCTTCAATCTGCGCGGCGGCGCGAACTTCTTTAGCTACACCGACAACCTGACCAGCGACGGCATCAATTACGATGCCAGCCTGCGCTTCCGCTCCGCGGAGGCCAGCCTCGACTGGTTCCCGATGGCCGGTGGCTTCCACATCAGTCCGGGCGCCCTGCTCTACAACGGCAACCAGGTCACCGGCAACGCCGATGTTCCAGCCGGCAAAACCTTTACGCTGAACAACACGACTTATACCAGCAGCGCAACGGATCCGGTAACTGGCAACGCCAGCCTGACCTTTACCAAAGCTGCGCCTAAGGTGACACTCGGCTGGGGCAATCTGGTTCCACGCAGCGGCCGCCATTTCAGTGTTCCGGTGGAACTGGGCATGGCTTATGTGGGTGATCCGAAGGTCGCCCTGAACCTGGCGGGAACCGCGTGCTACACCTACCAGGGCTTGCCCTATTGCGACAGCGTGGCCACCGATCCCAACATACAGGCCAACGTCAAAGCGCAAGAGCAGAAAATCCAGAAGGATGCGGACGATGCACGATTCTTTCCCATCTTTTCGCTGGGGTTCGCGTACCGATTCTGAGGGACGCGCGGGGGCGCGAACGGAGTAATCCATTTTTTCTGCGCCCCCAAATCACTCTATTGAAAACCGGAACCGGAATCGGCCTGACCTTCAGCTAATGGGCTGCCCGGCTGCGGTTAACTGTTGTAGCTGCTGCTGGTCGTATTGCTTCACGCCATCGGGCAGCGGAGCGTAGTTGAGTGTGCCCGCAACGGCCTGCCCATCCGTGATGATGTACTGGATGAACTGCTTCAGCGCAGTTCGCCTGGCCTTGTCCGGACCGTCCTTCGGGATGATGAGGAAGGTAAGTCCCGAGATCGGATAGGCAGTGGCAGCGCTGGCCGCCGGATTCACGATCGGCGACCGCGGGTCCTGGCTGAGCTGCGAGCTGTAGGCGGCGATCGCTGCGGTCGTTCCCTCAGCAGTCGGTTGCACGTATTGCCCGGCGGCATTTTCGATAGCCGCGGTGGGCAGATGGTTCTGCTGGGCATACGTCAGCTCGACGTAGCCGATCGCCCCAGGAGAATTGCGGATGTTCCCGGTGACGCCCTCACTTCCCTTCCCTCCGATACCCACTGGCCAGCTGACCGCGGGCCCGGTGCCCACTTTCTGTTTCCAGTCCGGACTCACAGCCGACAGATACGTGGTGAAAATGTTCGTCGTGCCGCTGCCTTCGGAGCGATGGGAAACGATCACGCTCGCCGCGGGCAGCTTGACCCCAGGGTTGTCCTTCTGCAGCAGCGGATCGTGCCAGGTTTTGATGGTTCCTAAAAAGATCCCGGCCACAGCTTCCGGCGAGAGGCGCAAGGGTTGCGCGAGGCCGGGCAGATTGTAAGTGATGCAGACTGGACCGGCGCTTTCCGGAATCTGGATCACGGGTTGCATGGCGGCGAGTTGCTGATCGCTGAGCGCGGCGTCCGAAGCCCCGAAGTCGACCGTCTTCGCCTTGACCTGCTGGATGCCGCCGCCGGAGCCGATGGACTGGTAGTTGATTTGCACATTCTGATGGCTTTCGGAAAAGTCGTGGATCCACCGCGTCATGACCGGATAGACAAAGGTGCTGCCGGCTCCGGAGAGTGAAACATTGTTGTTCGACGAATTGCAGGCGCTGAGGCCGCCCAGCGCCACGGCCGCCAGCAGCGCGACCCTTCCTCTATTCGACATGGAAAATCCTCCACTTCTCGTTTTGCTTCGCTGCGTCGCAGCTGTACCGACGCGGTGCAACCTACAGGAATTGTCTGCGCCGATTGTTACAGAATCGATAATTGGCAACGCCGAAGCGCGACCGCGAGTCCTACTAAAGAGAACGAATCCCGATCAAATCGAGAGGAGAATGCGCATGGCGGAAACGCTGCGTGGCAGGAGAATTGCAATTCTGGCGACCGATGGCTTTGAGCAGGCGGAACTGATGGAGCCGCGCAAAGCCCTGGACGAAGCGGGAGCGACAACCGAAGTGGTTTCTCTGAAGAGCGGCGAAATCAAAGGATGGAAACTCAAAGACTGGGGCGACAAGGTGAAGGTCGATCTGACGGTCGACAACGCGAAGCCCGAAGACTATGACGCGCTGGTGCTTCCGGGTGGCGTAATGAACCCGGATCATCTGCGGATGGAACCCAAAGCGGTGAACTTCGTGAAGGAATTCGTCGCGACTGGACGTCCGGTTGCGGCGATCTGTCACGGTCCGTGGACGCTGGTGGAAGCAGGCGTGGTAAAGGGCAAGACGTTTACCTCCTGGCCATCGCTGAAAACCGATCTGAAGAATGCCGGCGCGAACTGGGTGGACAAAGAAGTGGTAACCGATGGACAGTTCATCTCCAGCCGCAAGCCAGACGACATTCCGGCGTTCAACCGGACCCTGATCGACATGCTGGCGAAGGCGAAAAGAGAGAAAGCAGCGTAGCAACGGAGCGCGACTCGGGAACAAAGCGCATCAGTCCCGAGTCGCGCTGATGATGTAGTAGGCGAATGGGCCTGTCGGATACGAAACCAGCGGCAGCAGCAGCGGCGCGAGAACGTTGTTCCATCGCGCGCGCGTCATCCGCCGGTGCTCGAAGGCCGCGGTGGTGAGAAACTTGAGCGTCACCCATGGAACATGCAGGGCTGAAGGCGTGACCCGCGCTTGCAGCCGCTCGACGACGATCTCGCGGAAGCCGACTCTGGCCAGTTCGGCGGTGAACGGTTCGACTTCGCCAAATGCATCGATGACCCAGCACTCGCAGAGCTTGCGGTAGACGGCTTTTTGCGGACCGCGCAGTTTTCCTGGGCCGAGAAAGCCATCGGCAACCACAAGACGACCTCCTGGACGCAGTAATCTGTGCGCCTCGCGAGCGAAGGCTGGCTTGTTCGCGCCGGCGCTGTAGCAACTGCTTTCAAGCGCGCAGATCGCATCGAACGATTCGGACGGTTCCGTGGTGCGCTCGTAGTTGCCGAGTGACAACGTGATGGCTTTGCATTCCGGATGTTGCTGGTTCAGATGTATGCCCTGCTCGAGTTGCCAGGGAACCAGCGTGATTCCGCGTAAGTCGGCCGATGGAAGCTGGCGAGCGAAACTCCGCAGCGTCGCCGCGAGACCGCAGCCCATGTCAAGAATGCGAGCGCGGAAATCTGGCTCGACATGCAGGCGATCGAGTACTTCGCGATTCATCTGCTCGAGCATCGCCTCGCGATCGAACGGATTCATGCCCCAACGGAAGAAGCCGAAGTGCATGTTGAACTCCCGACTCCAGGCCGCGTAATCCGGACCGGCTTCCTCGTAGTAGCGCTGAAAGCTGTCGGCTGCATGTTCTGCTGCCGTTGGGCGTTCTGCGACCGGTGCGAGTTCTGCGGTGGCGCTCATTAGTCGAGCCTCCTTCTGCGAATTTTCGGCAGGATGCGCGTAATGCCGCTGCCCATGCTGATGAGCGAGCGCAACGTTGCTGGCGGCAGCTTTCTCACCTGGCTGTACCAGCCCTGCAGCTCTTCGAGGAACTCCTGCATCGCGGCAATGCGTTTGCGGACCACGGCTTGCGACGGCCCTTCGGCTTTGGCAGTCGCGACGCAGCGGCTCAACATGGTCAACGTCGGGACGATTTCGCGCTGGAATCGCTGCTCGACGACGGTCAGGAAAAGAGCCCAGACATCGGCGGAAGTCCGGAAGAAGTCGCGCCGTTCGCCCATGCGGCTTTCGATCTCGACAAGGTTCCAGTTCTGCAGCTCCTTAAGACTGGTGCTCACGTTCGAGCGCGCAACGGAAAGCGCCTCTGCAATCTCGTCGGCCGTCATGGCTTCCGGTGAGAGATAAAGAAGCGCGTGCACCTGGGCAACGGTGCGATTGACGCCCCAGCGCGTGCCCATCTCGCCCCAGTGCAGGATGAATTCTTTGGCGGCTTCGCTCAGAACCATGGGTCCAGTATATCAGTTATTTCTGTCATGACAGAAATAGCTGACTCACATGTAACACGCAACTGCAGATTTGCCCTTCCGATTCAGAAACGGGCCTCTCGCGGCGGTGAGAGTGGCCAATTCTGTCGGCCTGGTACCCCCCCTCCCCTCCCCGATTTTGGAGTTGATTGATTCTGCGAGGATTAGGGGTTGTTGTCAGCTTCGACAACAGCCAGGTGGTTGAGGGCAGGTCAGTTGCAAAACGAGCGTCAATGAGTCAATGACACGCGTCATTGATGCATTCGCGCTCGCGAAGGACCTACTTGATCGAGAGCGAGTCAGTTGGTTCACACTCGTCATTGCGTCAATGGCGAGTGTGATTGATGGGTTCGCGCGTGCCATTGATTCATTCGCTAGCGCGGTTGATGCATTCGCGCGTGTACCCGCTCGCCCCGCTCGTTCTGCTGGCGGTCATTTTCGCGGCCGTCTCCGCGGCATTCCGCCACAAGGTTAGTTAGCCGACCTATACCCCCATCCTAAATGGCAAGTGTTGAAACCAGGAGAGTTACAGAGGGCCTGTTGTGTAAGTGTAGAGAACAGGACACTTACGAAGAGGCATTGGTGCAAGTGTATGAAAATAAGCCGGTAGCTGGCGGTCCACAACCGACAGTCCCTGTGGCCGCGAGAGAGGAGCCAGTGGCCGGTAGCCCGTAGCCAGCCGTGAGGCTGGCAAAGAAAAAAGCCCGCGCTGGCGGGCTTTTTTCATTTTCTACTCTATAAGTTCAGAATATCAGTTTGAGACGAAAGTAGTGCCAACAGTTTTGGCCTGGAAGTGGTGTGGAATGAGGGGTCGTTACTTTGGGGAAGCGGTGGAAACTTGACAGAAACAGCTGGTAAAGCGGTTGGCTAAAAAGCGGCCAGCTGAGAGACGGTTGGCGACAAGGCGGTCAGCGGCAGTCTTCAGCCACCTTCCGTTCCAGATGGGAGATGCGGCGAAGTACGGGCGTGGATTCCGCGGCTTGTGGTAACCGTGAACTGTATGGAGATTCGCGACAAGACGGGTGGCCTGTTGCAAGTCCAAAGTGACGAGAACCGGGACTATAGCGATCTGGATTTGCCAGGGGCGAATCTGGCGAACCGCGAAATGGAGGGTTGGTGTTTTGACGACTCCGATCTGAGTGGGGCTGACTTTTCTAACTCAGACGTATATTGGGTGCGGATGTATCGGACAAACTGTGAGGGCGCGGTGTTCAGCAACGCGCGTCTGAATGGAGCGAACTTTGAAGGCGCTAACCTCCGTTATGCCGACCTGCGTGGTGCGGATCTTTCCGGGGACAATGTTGGAGGCTTTTCGACGCTGAAGGGTGCCGACCTTTCCTCGGCCGACCTGCGGGGAGCCAATCTGACGGGAGCGGACCTGACCGGAACGAATCCGGACGGGGCTCATTACGATGCGAGCACCGTGTTTTCTCCGGGATTTGATCCGAAGAACCGTGGGATGGTGGAAGCCTGATTGCGCAGATGTCTGTTTCAGGACGAGATCGTGCCGGCTCCGTTGCTTCGCAACTCCAACCCACCCATCACGCCAGAAGGTGGCGCGCTGGGGGACCCGGTACCGGCCCCGCGGCAGTGCGGGAGAGCTTCGCGCGGCGTTTTTTTCGGCACCCACTCGACGCGCACTTCGCTTCGCTCAGTGCTTGCTCAGGACAGGTTCTAAGCGGTGCCCTGATACAAGAATTGTCGGGCGGGAGATTCTCGCTCTCCCACATCTGCCAACACCGGGCCGATATGGGGCACCCGACGATCATGCGCTGTTTCGGATCTGGAACGCTTTAGATCTTTTTCGGCCGCTTTGCGACCGATTCCCCTCGCGTCGAGATTGCGGACCAGCATGGGTCGGTGCAACTCGGGGGGTTCTTCGACTTCGCGCCGGGAAATAGTGCGCACCGCTGGGAGGGTCCTCGGCGGCGCTCCGCTCAGAATGACATTCGTTTCATGTTTGGGCGCTCAGTACACGACCGGGGTCGGGCGCTGATACAAAGGCAGCCGAGTGGAGATTCTCGCTCTCCCACATCCGCCAACACCGGGCAGATATGGGGCACCCGGCATCATGCGCTGTTTCAGATCGGAACGCTTTAGATCTTTTTCGGCCGCTGCGTGACCGATTCCCCTCGCGTGGAGATTCCGACAAGGAGAGTGCATTGCAGTTCGGGGGGTTCTTCGACTTCGCGCCGGGAGGCAGTATGCACCGCTGGACGGTTCCTCGGCGGCGCTCCGCTCAGAATGACAATTTTGCTGACGTTACTTCAGCCGGGCCATGATTTCGTCGAGGACTTGCTTTGGCGGGCGGACTCGGTCCTGAGGCAGGGTTGCTAAGGGCTCGTCGACTAAGTTGAGGAGGTCGGTGAAGGCTGGTTTCTGCGTATCTATATAGAAGACGCCGGTGAGGATCTCGCCTTTGGCGTGTGCATCGAGGAGGGTCTTCACGGCGAGGGGGCGATCGGTGGGGTCGTAATGTTCCGGAAGCTTGGTGAGGCGGAGATGCGATCCGTCGTGCATGGTGACGTCGAAGCTGGTTCCGGCTTCGTACTCGACATCGATTTCTTCGAAGCTGGGGACGAAGCCGACTTCGCCGACCGGCTCTTCGTGATCCTGCATGTATTTGTAACTGCGGGTGGAGCCTTCATGGTCGTTGAAGGTGACGCAGGGCGAGATGACGTCAAGCATGACGGTGCCCTTGTGGGCGATGGCCGCCTTGAGCATGGTGAGGAGCTGCTTCTTGTCTCCCGAGAAGGAACGGCCGACGAAGGTGGCGCCGAGCTGGATGGCGAGCGAGCAGGTGTCGATGGCGGGCAGGTCGTTGACGACACCGGTCTTCAGCTTCGATCCGATGTCGGCGGTCGCGGAGAACTGGCCTTTGGTGAGGCCGTACACGCCGTTGTCCTCAATGATGTAGATCATGTTCAGATTGCGGCGCATGAGGTGGACGAACTGGCCGATACCGATGGAGGCCGAGTCGCCGTCGCCGGAGACGCCGATGCCCATCATGGTTTTGTTGGCGAGCAGGGCGCCGGTGGCGACCGAGGGCATGCGTCCGTGCACGCTGTTGAAGCTGTGCGAACGGGACATGAAGTAGGCGGGGCTCTTGGAGGAGCAGCCGATGCCGCTGAGCTTCATGACATGCTCGGGTTGGACGCCCATTTCGTACATGGCGTCGATGATGCGCTCGGAGATGGCGTTGTGGCCGCAGCCGGCACAGAGGGTGGTCTTGCTGCCGCGGTACTCGAGAACGGGCAGGCCGATGCGGTTGACTTTGGGGGTTGGGGTCGCGGTAGCCATCAGATTCCTTCCTGCAAAACAATTTCGTCGGTGACGGAGCGCGCGTCGATGGGCAGGCCGTTGAAGTGGCGGACGCTGCGGAGCTTGGGCGTTTCGGCGGCGGGCAGATCGAGCTTGAGCAGGCTCAGCATCTGCGCATCGCGGTTCTGCTCGACGACGTAGATGCGGTCGTGCGAAGCGACGAAGTCGTGGACATCCTTATTAAAGGGCCATGCGCGGAGGCGGAGGTAGTCGGCCTCGAGGCCGTATTCCTTCTTCATCTGATCGCGGCTTTCGGTCACGGCGAAATCGGAGGTGCCGAAGGCGATGATGCCGACCTTCGACTTGCCGGTTTGCACGACGACAGGAGGGGGGACGAGCTTGCGCGCGGTTTCGAATTTGCGGGCGAGGCGCTCCATAAGGTTCTGGTAATCCTCGGGGCGCTCGGAGTAGAGAGCGCGCTCGTTGTGGCCGCTGCCGCGGGTGAAGTAGGAGGCCTGCGGATGCTCGGTGCCGGGGAGCGTGCGGTAGGGGATGGCGTCGCCGTCGCGATCCTGATAGCGGCCCCAACCACCCCACTCCTTGATTTTCTCGGCGAGCTGCTGGGCGTCGAGGACCTTGCCGCGGTTGAGCGGCTTCTCGGGATAGTCGAAGGGATCGGCCATCCAGTTGTTCATGCCGAGGTCGAGGTCGGAGAGGACGAAGATGGGGGTTTGGAGCTGCTCGGCGAGATCGAAGGCGGCGCCGGCAAACTCGAAGCACTCGCGGACGCTGCCGGGGAGCAGGATGACGTGCTTGGTGTCGCCGTGCGAGAGGTAGGCGATGGAGAGCAGGTCGGCCTGGGCGGTACGCGTGGGCAAGCCGGTGGAGGGCCCGACGCGCTGGATGTCGAAGATGACGCCGGGGAGCTCAGCGAAGTAGCCGAGTCCGGCGAATTCGGCCATGAGCGAGATGCCGGGGCCGGAGGTGGCGGTCATGGAACGCGCGCCTGCCCAACCGGCGCCGAGCACCATGCCGATGGCGGCGAGCTCGTCCTCAGCCTGGACGACGGCGAAGTTGGCTTTGCCGTCTTTCTCGATGCGGTAGTGCTTGAGGAAGTCGATGAGCTGTTCGACGACCGACGAGGATGGGGTGATGGGATACCAGGTGACGACGGTGACGCCGGCGAACATGGCGCCGAGCGCGATGGCGGCGTTGCCATCGATGATGATTTTGCCTTCGGTGGCGTGCATGCGCTCGAGGGTGAAGGGATCTTCTTTGGTGAAGGTCTGCGCGGCGTAATTGAAGCCGGCTTCGACGGCGGCCCAGTTGAGGTCGGCGGCCTTTTGCTTCTTTGCGAACTGCTTGCGGAGAGAATCTTCGACGGCCTTCATGTCGAAGGAGAAGAGCTGGGCGGCAACGCCGACGTAGATCATGTTCTTGACGAGCTTTCGCAGCTTGGCTTCGGGACAGACGGCGGCGGTGAGCTTGTCGAAGGGGACTGGATAACAGGTGACGTCGTCGCGATACTGCTTCAGGTTCGCGCTTTCCTCATAGATGGCGACGGAGCCGGGGCGCAGCGACAGGATGTCTTCGCGCGCGGTCTCGGCGTTCATGGCGATGAGGATGTCGATCTCTTTGCGGCGGGCGACGTAGCCGTGCTTGCTGGCGCGGATGGTGTACCAGGTGGGCAGGCCGGCGATGTTGGAGGGAAAGAGATTTTTGCCGCTGACGGGGATGCCCATGGCGAAGATGCTGCGCAACAGGACGCTGTTGGCGGACTGGGATCCGGAACCGTTAACGGTCGCGATCTGGATGCTGAAGTCGTTGACGATGGGCTTGGGAGAAGCCGATGGTTCTGCGCTTGCTTCGCCTTGCGCAGACGGGGCGCCGGCGTTGGTGGTCGCCATGGGGGCGGTGTTCCCTTCAGAGTCGAAAATGGAAAGATTTGGGTCTTTCTGCAGTCCGATTCGGGGTCTTTCTGCAGTCCGATTCGGGGTCTTTCTGCTGTTCTCATTATACCGGGACAAGGGGCGCGGGTTACACGCCAGGTCACCCCCCAAAAGTTCGCCGAGGGCGGATTTGCGTACGATGGTAACGCTCTGGGAGGGTCAATCATGATTCACGCTGCCCATATGGTTTTGTACAGCCGCGAGCCGGAGCGGCTGCGCACATTTTTCCGCGATGTCCTGGAGTTTCCGGCGGTGGATGCGGGACATGGATGGCTGATTTTTGCGCTTCCACCGTCGGAGGTGGCGGTGCACCCGGCTGAAGAGGCTTCCGGGCATCAGCTGTACCTGATGTGCGATGACCTTGCGGCGACGGTGGAGGAGTTGAAGGCGAAGGGCGTGGAGTTCACGCGGCCGATTCGCGAGGAACGGTGGGGACGGCTGGCCGCTTTTAAGCTGCCCGACGGACAGGAGATGTCTCTTTACGAGCCGAAGCACGCTTCGCCGCTGGCGGGGGTGGGGCTGGCGCACGCTTAACGTCTCGCAAAGCAACAGAAGAGGGCATCCGGGCTGCTTCCTAACCACTTTCGGCGCGAGGCCAAATTGCGCCAAGCGCGTCCGCGATCGACAACGCAGGTTGTACGGACCGGGGTTGAAATCAGGCGATGTCCGAAGCTTTTAGTCGTTTCCTGGCGGCATGGCAAATCGTGAGCACCCACACTTTCCGCCGGCGTTCATCAACTTGATAAATGACGCGGTAGACATCGAGCTTGTCGCCATACAGGAGATGCCGCAATTTCCGCTTCAGGCCTCGCGTTTCGGGGGCAACGGGGCAGCGGCTGGGATGGGTTTCGAGGGTGTGCACAGCCTGTTCCAGGCGGTTGTACCAGCGAGCGGCGGCCAGGGATTGGGCCGCGTCTTTCTCCAGATACAGGATTTCAAGATCGCGGGCCGCACGAGCGGCAAACTCAACGACGTATTCCATGCTTGCGACGGACTTGGTCAAAGACCTCTCGGGCCGGGCGGGTGCGACCTCGTGACACGTCGTCCAGGCCCTGGCGAATGCCCTCTTCCGCATCCGCTCCGGCGGCGATGTCCAGCAGGCGCTGGTAGGCTTCCGCGTCCTAGACGACGGCGGCGGCTTTTCCGTTCACCGTAAGGACCAGAGGGCGTTTGGTTTTCCTGAGCTGTTTCATCAGGCCGCCGGATGACCGGCGAAAGGTCGTCAGGGACTGGATGTCGCGAGTGATGTCAAGCATGGGCACCTCGTCGCTGATAGCACCTTATAAGGTGCTATCAGCATACCCCCGGGAGGCGAGACTTTGCGGACGACGGCTGTGGAGTGAACCTGGCCGAGGGACAGGGGTGGGAATGTGGAGTTCCCAAACTGGGTCCAGCGACGGTACTGTCGGACGGAAGCACAGGTCGAATTCATTGAGTATCGGGCAGCAAGGGAGTCTGCTTCTTGCTTCCATGAGAGTGCTGGGGTGAGTCAAGGGGTTGGGGTGAAGGACCCGCTTCCATACGCACTCTTGTCAGCCGTGGGCTGGGTGCAGACTGGGGTTCGTCTCCCGTAACCTTGCCGGTGCTGCCGTCTGTGGGACGGCCTCGAGAGCCGAGCAGGAAGGCGCAGTCACCGGATGATGTACGTCCTGCAAATTCCGATCTGTAGCCGATACGGTTACATATTCTTCTCCTTTTGGTGTTCAGGCCGTCGCCGCCGCCCCGAGAGAGGGGTGGGCGCGCATCTCAGCGTCCACGGTTTCCTCGGGGACAGCACGGGGGAAGGGGCGGAAGGTGTCGCCGCTGACCCAGAGCCTGTGCAGGAGCACGGCCAGCTTGCGGGCTACGGCCACCAGGGCGCGGCGTTTGACTCCTCTGCCGCCTGTGGCCAGGCGTAGTCCCCACTGCTTTAAGGCCGAGTCGGGCCCGCGGCTGAGCACGTGGTGGGCGCACTCGACCAGCAGGGAGCGCAGGTAGCGGTCGCCGTTTTTGGCGATGCCCAGCTGTGGATCGCGTTCCCCGCTCTGGCGCTGTTTGGGACGCAGGCCCAGATACGCGCCGGCATCGCGGCTGCGGGAGAAGCGGTGGGGGTCGGCCACGGTGAGCACGTACGTGAGGGCGGTGATCGGTCCGACGCCGGGCACACTGCGCAGGCGGGCGGTGAGCGGGTAGCGCTGCTGGCTGAGCTGGTCGATGCAGTGGTCGAGGCTGTGGATCTGCTGGCTGAGTGCGGCGAGGATGCGGTAGAGCGGGGCCAGGGCAGGGCGCAGCGGCGGGGGGACATGGTTCCAGGTTTTAGCGTGGAAGGCGGCGCGTCGGTGCGGGGCAGCCGGGCGCCGAGACTCTTGACCAGGCTGCGGGCGGTGTTGACCAGCTGGGTGCGGGTTTTGACCAGCTGGGCGCGGCTGCGGATCACGGTCAGATCCTGCTGGTGGGTCTGGCTGCGATGCTCGATGGGGAACAGCAGCCGGGGATCGACACGCACCACCCGGGCCAGGGCTTCGGCGTCGTTGCGGTCGTTTTTGCTGGCGTGCGCGGTGCCGCGCCAGCGGCTGGGGTTGGCTACGGTGGTCAGGCAGCCGGCGGCAGAGAGGGCGCGGCTGATCCAGCCGGAGTGGGTGCCGTTCTCGATGGCCACGCGGGCGCCGCGCCACGCCTCGGCCTGGGTGGCGATCGCGTCCGGAGTGGTGCGCACACGACCGCGGCCCATTACGTCGCCGGCGGCATGGAGCGCGCACCAGTGACTGAAGCGGTCGCCCACGTCGATGCCCACCGCGGCGGCTGTTGTTGTTGTTTCCATGCTGCTAACCTTTTTCATGCTGGTCTCCTTTGCAACTTCGATTGCGTCCAACCGCAGAGTATCTCTGCGGCCGGAGACCAGCACTCTCATCCCATCTGTGGGGTGAACCTGGCTTAAATTTGACGGGGGTGGGGTGTTGTGCGGTTCCCAAGTGGGTTCGGCTACGGTACTGTGGATCAGCCTCGTGGACCGGGACAGAGGGCTGCAGCTCCATCGCGGGCTACATCGAAACAAAGAGCGATGGGTACAAATCGTTCAGGAACGCTACGACGCCGGATCGGGGGAGCACTCGGTCGACCAGAAAAGAATCGACTGCGCCAGCGGCGGCGCCGAGAAGTAGTCCCACAGGGGGAACGAGCCCGATGGCTGTGGTCGCTGCAAGCCGGAGTGCTTTGCCGCCGGGTCTACCAGCCAAATCTGCGATCTTGTTCCTCACCCCCTTTGTCATCTTGCGGATTTCTGCATCGCTCAATTCCTCCGCCTTGGGTAACCAATCCCGAAACTCGCGGCATTCTGGACTATCACGAACTTTAATCAGGCGCTGGACATCGATTCTCTGACTCGGCTTGAAATCCGGCAATTCGGCGATCTCGATTACGCGTTCAAATTGTTGCTCAGCAAGCTTCGGGTTTTGCGACGCCAACAGGCCCGCGAGCTTGCCAAATAAGAGGGGGGCCTCGCTTTCCTGGAATCCGGTCATCGCTGTGTATGCGCTCATCTCCTCCAGCCGATGGTTCAGGTTTACAACCCCCGGTAATGGAGCGCTGAAGGAGCGAGTGCGTTTCCTCGGCGGTTAATTCAAATTGGCTCTCGATCGAGGTCTTGATGTGGAACACGCGCTGGCCAGGCTCCTCGACTGAAATCTCAACCTTGCCTGGCGTCAGGTCTTTCCGGTTGGGGAGTATACGGAGTTGCTCGAGAATCGAGGCATGCAATAGAGGTGAGTTCGTGCGAAGGTCGGTGTCAACCTGCTTGAGGAGGTCCGCACCGAAAGTTGCGGGCGGCCGAACCATGGACTTCAAAACTAGCTCCTCAATGTGCGCGCGTTCGCGATTCTTGAGCCCAGGAACCCGCTGTAGGTGCGCCAGCCCCTTCGACAGGATGGCTTCCCGGTTCGCGGCATCAACTATTCCGAATGTGAAGTGCTCTGGCGGCACGGATCGCTGGCCGTTTCGATGGACATCGGTGATGATTGTCGTGAATTCGCTGGAGAGCTTTAATATCCCGGAGTCAAACATCTCCTGAATGCCAGTTTTGCCGAACATTTTCACCAGAAGCGGTAGTTCGCGGAGGTGATGCGACTTCACGATAACCCGGTCGAACAGGATGAGCCGCCGGATCAACAGGCCTTCGTCGATTGACGTGACATGCTGGCCAGAGGGCCTTGCTATCTCGCCCAGTACCGCCTGTCGAAAATCCATCTCTGCCCTCTCCAGAATCTCTCAGAAATTCTATGCTTGGGATCTTCAGCGAGCGGAGGAGACGGATGGTGGAAGGGGTAGTGGAGCCCTCTTCAGAATTGAAAAGGGAGCGGCCGAAGCCGCTCCCGTTTTGCATTTTCTTTGCCGAGTACTTAGTTGCGCGAAGCGCTTCCGCCTGGACGGGTAGTTCCTAGCGGACGACGTTCTGGAAGAGCGGCGACTGGAGGAGGCTCGAGAACTGGCTATCGGAGGAGGAGAACTTCACGCTGAGCGTGCCGGCCGAAGAGTCGATCGTGGTCGAATCGATGGCCTGCTTCTCGATGGGATTACCGCTGACCTTTTCATACATCGCCGCCGCGTTCAGGAGGGACGACATGGTGGCTGCCGTGAAAGTGTCCGAGGTGGCGACGTAGAGATTGAACTTAACACCATTGTTGAAGTTCATGGTGTAACTGGAATTCAGGAGGCGCTTGCGGACCTGCTCATAATCCGCCAACTGCGCGGCCTGGCCGAGGAGCGAGCGCATCATGTACTGCGTGCCCTTCTGGTCGAGGATGCTCCAGATGGGCTGATCTTCTACCTGCTGCATGGCGGTGAGCATGTCCTGATTCGTAAGAAAGCTGGGGGAGAGACCGTCGCGGGAGTCCAGGGCCGGCTTAATGGCGTCGCTCGAGCCGAAGAGCATGGTGGTGGGATTGAGGAAGGTGACTACCATGCCGCTTGCACCCATGGGATAAACCCGGTTATTACGGATGAGGGTGGGCTTGATCTTCTTCTTCGTGAAGTTGGCGAGGATGTCGCTGAGCTGGAACTGGCCCTGGGCCACCCCGACGATTTTGACGTTGTCGCCGGTGCCGACGCGATAAGCGGCGAAGGCGAGCTGCTCGACGTCTTCGTTGACGTTCATGCCGGAGGTCTTGAGGGCGGTCTCCAGTTGCTTGAGCTCTGGCGGCAACACGCGGGCCTTGAGATCCATGGCCGCATTGGAATTCTCCATGACGCGGTAATCGACGACGATGAGTTGCTGAACGTCGTGAGGAATGGCGGAACGTGCGTCGGTGTCAATTTGCGCGGCGCTTGCCGGAAGGGCGGCGGATGCGCAAAGAGCGAGGGCCAAAGCGAAGGGGAAGAAAGACTGTCTGCTGAATTTCACGAGTGAACCTGCTCCTGCAGCCGGTTTTTCGGCTGAGTGTAGACGATTGGGAGAACCGTCGAGGGATTGGACCCATCGGACGGCAAAACGACTCGCCGGAGTCGCGTCGTTCTTCAATTTTACGCCGGGTTTCTGAGGCTGCGACGTACAACTATCGGTTACCTGGAACCAACCCCGGCCACGGGAGCGGGCGGTCGAGCCGCCTTTCCAGGACCTTCTGGTCGAGGTCGAAGCCTTCCGGACCCATATCACCAAGCAGACGCAGCCACTCGCTGTTTCGCTCAAGGGCTGCTTCGGGGATGAGGCCGATGAGCTCGGCGCGGGCGGGGGCGGCGCCGTGGCGGCGGGCCTTTTCTTTGACGGCGTCAAAGACCTGGCCGATGGGGGTGCGGGTGAAGTCGGTGATGTTCATGGAGACCTGGGCCTGGCCGTGTGCGGAAACGCCCATGGCCTTGACGCCGGCGAGACCGCCGCCGGACTGGCGAATGTCTTTGGCGATGGCGCGGGCGACGGAGACTTCGGCGGTGTTGAGGTAAAGGTTGAAGGCGATGAGGAAGCGGCGCGCGCCGACGGCAGAGGCTCCGGCGGTGGGGTGGAGAGAGGGTCCGCCAACGTCGGGACGGCGGGCTGGCTCACGAAGAACCGCGTCACGCAGACCTTCAAACTGACCGCGGCGGACTTCTTCGAGCAGAGCGCGGTCAGGGCGCGCGGCGGCAGCTTCATAGAAGTAGACGGGGACCTGGTGGCGCTTCCAGATTTCGTTGCCGGCCTGGCGCGCGAGGATAACGCATTGCTCGAGTGAGACATCGCGGACGGGAACGAAGGGGATAACGTCGGCGGCGCCGATGCGGGGATGGACGCCCTCCTGGCTGGTGAGATCGATGAGCTGGGCGGCCCGGCCGGCGGCGCGGATGGCGGCTTCAACGATGGCCGCTGGCGGTCCGACGATGGTGACGACGGAGCGATTGTGGTCGGTGTCCAGCGACCAGTCGAGCAGGCGTACCCCTTCGACGGCCATGGAGGCGACGATCTGCTCGACGACCTCAGCCCTTCGGCCTTCGGAGAAATTGGGAACGCATTCGATGAGGGGGTCGGGCATGGTCAGGAGACTTTCAATTGCCGCATGGATGATACGCTGCGCACGGTTCGGGTGCTGCTTCTGTGACCAGCATCTATCTTCTGCTGAAAAAGGTATAGCCAATTTGAAACGTGACGCTGCCGTTGACTCCGGGATTGCGATCGCCCAGAGAGGCGCTGGAGATGTGGACGCCGCTGCCGGAAAAGGTGATGGCGCGCCCAGACTTGAGGAAATAGTGAAAGCCGAAGCCGCCCTGCGGGCTGAAATTCCAGACGCTGGTGCCTCCAGGCTCGCCGTGCGTTACGAGGACATCGGGCGGGAATTTGTGCGTGGTGTAGATGAGGCCGCCAGCCGCCTGGAAAAAGGGCGCGAAGCGGCGGCGGGGCTTAAAGTCCCAGCGAAGGATGACAGGAGTGAGGCTGACGCCGGTATAGGTTCCGCCACCGATGGGCAGGTAATAGGTGGTGCTGAGACCGACGGCCGGATCGTAGACAACTTCCGCCTGCTGGTGGGGTGGGGGCGTGAAGGCCTGCCAGTACGGCATGATCTCGCCGGCTAATTCAAACTGGCCGCGAAAGATGCTGCCGAAATGCTGGCCGGTGATGACCTTGCCGACGCGGACGCCGGCCGCGGTGAACGTGAAGCCGTAGCGGGAGCCGGCGCCTTCGCCGCCCTGGAAAAACGGTCCCCACTCCCACGGCCGTTTGGAGAAGGCAGAATTCGCGGGGTCTTCCGGCAAGGCAGCTGTTTGCGCAGCAGCGGATGAGATGAGGGCGAGGCAGAGGCCCGCAAGCAAAAGAGTGGAAGAACGGAATCTCATCGTGCGCAATCGTCTCCCCGAAAAGAAAAGCCGCCAGATGGCGGCCCTTCGGTAAACAGGTTGAGCTACTGACCAATCTAAATGCACCAAAAACGGTCCTCAGGGCTAAAGCCCATTCGATTTTGCGCTGTTTTGCGGCACGACTGAAGTCGTGCCCTGATACAAAAGCCGGCTATTTCGTTTTCCGCAAGCTGTTGAACTCGTGCCCTGATACAACAGCGGCCTTTAAACGAACATGATGGGATCAGAGGCTAACTGGTGACTTCTTCCAGCTGCTTAGCGTCCATGTCGAAATTGGAATAGACGTTGTTGACGTCGTCCTGGTCTTCGAGGGCTTCAAGCAGACGCACCATCTGCGCCGCCTGCGGACCTTCGAGCTTGGTGTAGGTGGAGGCGATCATCGTGATCTCAGACATGACGGTTTCGATCTTCGCGTCGCGCACGGCCTGGGCTACCGCTTCGTAAGCGCTGGGCTCGGTGATGATTTCCCAGGTATCGCCTTCGTCGTTGAGGTCTTCGCCGCCGGATTCGAGGACGATGTTCATGAGCTTTTCTTCGTCGGCCACGGTTTTTGAGACGGCGATGACGCCTTTTTTGGAAAACATGAAGCGGACGGAATTGGGCTCGCCCAGGTTGCCGCCGTGTTTGGCGAAGGTGTGTCGGATTTCACTTACGGCGCGATTGCGGTTGTCGGTGGTGGCGTCGACGATGAGGGCGACGCCGCCGGGGCCGTAGCCTTCGAAGGAAATTTCCTCGTAGACCGCGCCGGGCAGCTCACCGGTGCCGCGCTGGATGGCGCGCTTGATGTTGTCGTTGGGCATGTTCTCAGCCTTGGCGGCGGCGATGGCGCTGCGCAGGCGAGGATTGCCGTCGGGGTCGCCGCCGGATTTGGCGGCAATGGTGATTTCCTTGATCAGCTGCGTGAAAATCTTGCCGCGCTTGGCGTCGAGCGCACCTTTTTTGTGCTTGATTGTCGCCCATTTCGAGTGGCCGGACATGGGAACCTCAGAGGTGTGTTTTGGTCGGAATTCCGGGGCAAATGGCCGGAAAAAGAGGGTTTCCGGGGATTGCCCGCAACGGTTGAGTATAGCAGAACGCGGGCACCGGGCTCAGGGTGCGGGACTTCACCACAGAGGACACAGAGGGCACGGAGAACCAATAGGTTTCGCGATTTGCGCCAGGTCCAGTAGTCTTTCTCTTCCCACATTAGTTCCTCTGTTCAGGAGAATGCATGGTTTCGAGGCGGACATTTTTTCGGATTTCTTCGGCTGCTGCGGCGACGGCAGCTGCTGCTGGCTCGATGGCGCAGACGAGCACGAGTGAGCCCAGTTCCCTTCCCGCGCCGATTGCGGCGCTGCCTTCGTTTGCGGGACGGGTGAAGCCGTTCACGAATGAAGAGCGGCTGGCGCGGATCGAGCGCGCGAAGGAGCTGATGGCGCAGAACCACATCGACGCGATTGTGCTGGCCAACAATTCCACCAGCTCGATGTATTTCGCGAACATCAGTTTGAACGGCGGAGAGCGGCTGTGGGCACTGGCGATTCCGGCGAAGGGGAAGCCGTTTGTGGTGTGTCCAGCGTTTGAGAATGCGCGGGCGCACGAACTGCTGAGTGCGGGGCCATTCGGGGACGATGCCGACGTGCTGACGTGGCAGGAAGACGAGAGCCCGTTTGCACTGGTGGTGAAGGGCCTGAGCGATCGCGGGATCACGACGGGGCGCGTAGGGCTCGATGAAAATATGAAGTTCGTTTTCGCAGACAGCCTGGCGAAGGCGGGACCGCAGCTGACTTTTGTAGTCGCGACGCCAGTGACGGCCGGTTGCCGGATGATCAAAGACGCACATGAGATCGAATGCATGCGCACGGCATGCCACGCGACGTTAGCGGTGTACCGGGCGGTTTATGGCTCGCTGCGCGAGGGCATGACCACGAAGGATGTGCACGGATTGATTGCCGCGGCATACCACCAGGTGGGACTGGAGGGCGAGGCGAGCCTGAACATTGGAACCTTCACCGCGTCACCACACGGATCGCGACAGATGCAGACGATCCAGGAAGGGACGGTGCTGATGGTGGACGATGGCTGCCTGGTGGAGGGGTATACGTCGGACATCACGCGCACGTTTGTGCTGGGCAAGCCGACACTGAAGATGAAGGACGTTTTCGCGATCGTGCATGAGGCGCAACAGGCGGCGCTGAAAGCGGCGCGGCCGGGGGTGGAGCTGGCCAGTGTGGATGGGGCGGCGCGCAAGGTGATTGTGGATGCGGGATACGGACCTGGGTTTAAGTACTTTTCGCACCGCGTGGGGCACGGCATCGGCATGGACATGCACGAGTGGCCTTACCTGGTGACGAATGACATGTTCGGCTGGGAGCTGCACCCGCGGATGCAGGCGAATATGACATTCAGCGATGAGCCGGGGATTTATATTCCGGGCGAATTTGGGGTGCGGCTTGAGGATGACATGCACATCCTGGAAAACGGCGCGGAACTGCTGACGCCGGCGAGTCCTTCGCTCGAAGATCCGTTTGGGAACGTGCCAGCTTCGTGGTGAGAGGCGCTTCGCGCATCACTCCTTTGGTAAAAAACGAACCGCGTCGGGGTTGCGTGCGCCAACGATGCGCTGGTGCCAGTAGGGGTAGACAGGCGTGACGTCGCTGGCGGCGTCGAGTTTGGCGACTTGTTCCGGGGTGAGATTCCAGCCGGAAGCGCCGAGGTTTTGCTTGAGCTGTTCTTCGTTGCGTGCGCCGATGATGACGCTCGAAACTGTGGGCCGCTGGAGGAGCCAGTTGAGGGCAATCTGGGGAACGGTTTTGCCGGTTTCTTTGGCGATGGCGTCGATGGCATCGACAACCTTATAGACAAATTCGTCGGCGACGGGCGGCCCGATCGGCGGCCGTTTTGTGCAGGCGGCTCTCTTCAGGGAGCGGCTTGCCGCGGCGAATTTTGCCGGTGAGGCGCCCCCAGCCGAGCGGGCTCCAAACCAGCGCGCCAACGCCCTGATCGAGGCCGAGGGGCATCAACTCCCACTCGTATTCGCGGCCGATGAGGGAGTAGTAGACCTGATGGGCGACGTAGCGCGTCCAGCCGTGGCGCTGGGAGACGCCGAGCGACTTCATCAGGTGCCAGCCGGAGAAATTGGAACAGGCGATGTAACGAATTTTGCCGGCGTGGACGAGAGTGTTGAGGGTGTCGAGGGTTTCTTCGACGGGCGTGAGGCGGTCGAAGCCGTGCATGTGGTAGATGTCGATGCGGTCGGTGCCGAGGCGGCGGAGGCTGGCATCGCACTGCTCGATGATGTGGTAGCGCGAAGAGCCGAGGTCGTTGGGGCCGTCGGCCATGGGGAAGAAGGCCTTGGTGGAGATGAGGACTTTGTCGCGTTTGCCCTGGAGGGCTTTGCCGAGGATCTGCTCGGCGAGTCCGTTGGAGTAGCCGTTGGCGACGTCGAAGAGGTTGACGCCGGAGTCGATGCAGAGATCGACCATGCGGCGCGCCTCGTCGACCTGAGTCTTGCCCCACGCAGCGAAGAATTCGTTGCCACCGCCAAAGGTCGCCGCGCCAAAGCTGAGCGCAGAGACGTTGAGTCCGGAGCGTCCAAGAAGACGGTATTCCATGAAGACAGGGTATAGGGAATAGGGTGCAGGGTGCAGGGTGCAGGGCATCGGGCTCCGGGCTCGACGTAGGGATTAATAAGGGGTTTTGTTGGGGGTGTCGAGCCAGAGCTGGAACGATTCCCACGCTTCGTCGTGGAGCAGCCTGACGGAGGGGATGGAGCGCTCGCGGGCGGGGAGGGCGAGCTGGCGATAGAGGAAAGCGTCGTCGAAGGCGACACGGGCTGCATCGGCGCTGGAGTTGCCGAACCAAATATGGTCAATGCGCGCCCAGTAGATGGCGGCGAGGCACATAGGGCAGGGCTCGCAGCTGGTGTAAATTTCACAACCCTGCAAACTAAAAGCGCCGAGCGACTGGCACGCGGCGCGGATGGCCCGCACTTCAGCATGGGCGGTGGGATCGTTGTCGCGGGTGACGGAGTTGGCGCCTTCTCCGATGACGACACCATCGCGGACTACGACTGCGCCGAAGGGTCCGCCCCGATTGCGGCGGACGTTTTCGCTGGCCAGAGCGATGGCTTTCCGCATGAACTCGGGGTTCGGAGAAGGATTCATTTTTAAGTGGAGGCAGTCGCGATCAGTATGGCATAAGCTGTTGCCGCACCAGATGGTTATCGCCGTAAATTATCTTGCCCCTGAGGGAGCGCTTCGCTATGATCAGCGGAGCCTTGTTACCCCGGGGACCTGAAATTGCTCGGCAGACCACAACTTCCCGGGTATCCCTCGCGTCTCTTCGGTAGCCCCAATCTCTAATGTGCAGACAGCACAAGGGCACAGACGGTACGCCTTTCGGGCCGGAGCCATGTTTTGATTTCAGGCAAGCGCTTTCTTGATGGCACCTCGCGTATCGTGGTCCTGGTTGCCGCGGCTTTTATTTTTGCGTTATGCACGTTGACGGCCGACGGGCAATCGACTGTGGACGAATTGCCGGACGCGCCCGAGGCCAGCGCACCGCAGAGCACTCCTGCAACATCGCCGGCAGCGACGCCGCAGAATCCGGCGACGCCAGCGCCTGCGACGGGCGCAACCCAGACAACGCAACAACCGAGCTCGTCGAGTTCAGTCCAGCCTGTTCCAACCGCAGAAGAGACGAAAGAGCAGAAGGCAGCGCGGGCGAAGCAGGAGCTGGAAGCGGAAGAGAAACAGCGCCTGTTGGGCATAGTTCCCATGTTCAATGTTCAGTCGAATGCCAACGCGGCTCCGCTGACTTCGAAGCAGAAGTTTCAGCTGTTTTTCAAGAGCTCGACGGATTGGTATCAGTTCGCGATTACGGGAATCGATGGGGAAATCAGCCTGCTGGGCAAGGAGTACCCCTCGTATGGGGAAGGTGGGGAGGGTTTTGCAAAGTACTGGGGCGCGGCGTATGCCGACACCTTCGACGGAAACCTGTGGGGCAACGCGATCCTGACGTCATGGTGGAAAGAGGATCCGCGCTACTACCGGATGGGGCACGGCAACTTTTTCAAACGCGCCGGCTATTCGGCGTTCACGACGATCTGGTGCAAACGCGATAAGGGAACCTGGGGACCGAACTACGCCAACGTCGCCGGCAACTTCATCGGCGGCACCATTTCGAATGTCTATTACCCCGCAAGCTCTCGCGGCGTGGAACTGACGCTGGGGCGCGGAGCCAGCGTCACGTACGAGGGGATTGTGGGCGCCGAAATCGCCGAGTTCTGGCCGGACATCGTGCAGCCTTTCATCAGGAAGCACCGGGAGAAACTGGCGCGGCAGGCGGCACAGCAAGGGGGATCCGCGGCCACCACCAAAGCACAACCGGAGGGCACGGTGGTGCCACCGGCCAACAACACAGCACCCGCGACTAAGCCGCAGGATGAAAAGCCTCAGTAGTTTTCCGCCAAGTTACAATCAGGCGGGCTGGCGTGCGGCTGCGGGACTCGTTCTGGCGGGTGTCCGGGAGCAGAGGACGCGATCCAGTCCGAGGTCGAACTGGCCGCGGCGAGTGTTGCAGCGGTGTCGTGGGCCAGCAAGGGCGATACCTCAAGAGACACCCAGCCGTCCACGCCGTTCGGCCGGCCGTGGATCGGCCGAAAGAGATCGGCGGCCTGCCGGAGGTCCTCGATCGCCAGTTCGAAGAAGAGGGCCTCACCCGATTTGCCTTCCTGTAATTTCTGCTGGATACCGTCGTCGTATTCGCGGCTGTTCCTGAGCGCGTGATCGAAGATGGTTGGATTCGAGGTGAGCCCCGTCACTGAGAACTCCTGGATGTAGCGGCGGAGCGTGCCCTTCGTCAGCAATCCTCGGGTGATGTTGTCGAGCCAAAGGCTTTGGCCCATATCATGAAGCTTTTGCGTAGCTTTCATTGTTTCCCTCATGGATCGCTCACGGATTATGCGTTTGAATACTGGTGTGTTGGGGGCATCGGCGTCGACCAAACTATGCGGCCTTGGCATCCCGCAGAAGCTTACCCCGCCGTTCCTCGTATTCTTCGCTTGTGATCTCACCCGCGGCATACCTCCTTTGCAGGAGTTGCAGAGGTGTTTGGAAATCCCGGTAGCTGCTTCGCCTCACCGGCATCATGAAGGAGAAGAAGAACATCCACAGGACGACCCAGAAAATCCACCAATATGCATGCATCCCGAACCAGTAAAAGTGGTACATAGACACCTCCCGTTGTTGTTAGGTATTACTGCAAACCTCTAACTCGATCCGGCCTGACAGTCTGCCCACATTGCCAATCGCATCCCGTTGATTCAGCTGGAAGGAATTACTGTGGCTGCGTATTTGATTTGGCGCCGCTCCATTTCCAGTTCTGGATCTCGGGCATGTCCTGGCCGTGAGCGTCGATGTAGTGTTTGTGTTCGATGAGCTTGTCCTGCATCTGTTGCTTTAGATAGTCGCCCCTGGAACCCAGATTCGGTACCCTATCCACCACGTCCATAACCAGGTGGAATCGGTCGAGGTCGTTCTGCACCCTCATGTCGAAGGGGGTCGTGATTGTGCCCTCTTCCTTGTAGCCGCGCACGTGCAGGTTGCGGTTGGTGCGGGCATAGGTCAACCGATGGATCAGCCAGGGATATCCATGAAACCCGAAAATGATGTGTTTATCTTTCGTGAAGAGCGAATCGTAATCCAGTTCTGTCAGCCCGTGAGGATGCTCTGTGTTCGGCTGCAGCTTCATGAGATCGACGAGATTGACGACACGAATTTTCAAGTCGGGCAAATGTTCACGAAGAATAGAAACAGCGGCGAGAATCTCCAGCGTGGGCGTGTCTCCACAGCAGGCCATCACTACGTCGGGCTCGCTGTTCTGGTCATTGCTGGCCCATTGCCAGATGCCAACGCCTTCCGTGCAATGCACGACCGCCTGATCCATCGTCAACCATTGCGGAAGGGCATGCTTTCCGGCAACCACCACGTTGACGTAGTTTCGACTACGCAGACAGTGATCGAAGACGGATAGAAGGCAGTTGGCGTCCGCCGGAAGGTAACAGCGCACGATATCGGCCTTCTTGTTGATGACGTGGTCGAGGAAGCCGGGATCCTGGTGGGTGAAACCGTTGTGGTCCTGCTGCCAGACATGGGAGGCCAGCAGATAGTTAAGTGAAGAAATATCGCGTCGCCACGGCAGCTCGCGGCACACTTTGAGCCACTTCGCATGCTGGCTGAACATCGAGTCGATGATGCGAATGAAGGCTTCATAGCTGTTGAACAGTCCGTGTCTTCCGGTCAGGAGATACCCTTCCAGCCAGCCCTCACATTGGTTTTCACTCAGCATGGAATCCAGAACGCGGCCGGCCGGCGCGAGAAACTCGTCGTTGCCGAATGCACGCGCGTCCCACTGACGATTGGTGACCTCAAACACCGCCTGGAGAAGATTCGAGACTGTTTCATCCGGACCGAAGACGCGGAAGTTATGCTTGTCTTGATTCAGTGTGGCAACGTCGCGCAGAAACGAACCCAGTACGAGCGTGTCTTCTATTTGCACCGCGCCCGGCGCAGGCACCTTGACCGCGTGGTCGTGGAAGTCCGGCATACGCAAGTCGTGCAGAAGAATACCGCCGTTCGCATGGGGATTGGCCCCCATACGCCGGGTGCCCTGTGGGGCTAAGTCGGCCAGTTCCTGGATGAGTCGCCCATTATCGTCGAATAATTCCTCGGGCTTGTAGCTCTTCATCCAGTTCTCGAGCAGCTTGACGTGATCGGGGTGCTGCGGATCGACGAGCAGCGGCACCTGATGGGCCCGAAATGTCCCTTCGATTTGCAGGCCGTCGACGAGCTTCGGCCCCGTCCAGCCCTTGGGCGACTTGAGGACGATCATGGGCCAGCGCGGCCGAGTCGCGTCATTGTTGCTGCGCGCATTCGCCTGAATTCGATGGATATCCTCGATGGCTGTGTCGAGAGTGGCGGCCATGAGTTGGTGCATCTTCTCCGGCACGTCCCCTTCCACAAAGTAAGGCGTCCAGCCACAGCCTCTTAAGAATTGATCTAGTTCCTCATGCTCGATGCGGGCGAGTACGGTTGGATTACTGATCTTGTAACCGTTCAGGTGCAGAATTGGCAACACCGCTCCGTCCGTCTTGGGATCTAGAAATTTGTTGGAATGCCACGAGGTCGCCAGGGATGCTGTTTCCGCCTCACCGTCGCCAATCACACATGCGACGATGAGATCGGGATTGTCGAACGCTGCGCCAAAGGCATGGCTGAGCGAGTAACCTAGCTCGCCGCCTTCGTGAATCGATCCAGGGGTCGTCGGCGCAACATGGCTGGAGATCCCTCCAGGAAAGGAGAACTGCTTGAACAGCTCTTTCAGCCCGGCTTCGTCCTGGGTGATATTCGGATAAATCTCGCTCCAGGTGCCTTCGAGGTAGACGTTGCCTACAATCGCGGGGCCTCCGTGGCCAGGGCCTGCGATGTAGAACATATTCAGGTCGTACTTATTGATGACCCGGTTCAGATGAACATAGATGAAGTTCTGGCCCGGCGTCGTGCCCCAATGGGAGACCACCAGCGGCTTCACGTGCTCCAGCTTCAGGGGTTCCTTCAGCAGCGGATTGGCATAGAGGTATATCTGGCCAACCGACAGATAATTGGCAGCGCGCCAGTAGGCGTCCATTTTGCTCAGCAGCTCTGGAGTGAGCGTGTCGCTGTCCTTAACGGACTCTTCTCTGCCTAAGGCTTCGGGCGTCTCGTGGAGAAGTTCCGCAGTGGTGAGCATGTCGGTTGGCATCGTTTGATTCTCCCTTTGTTTCCATGGAGTGAAGAAGGTGCGGCTGAACCGGGCGGCGGCTAACAACGAGTTAGCTGGTTAACGGAGCCCTGATTCGCTCTTGAAGGCACCCATTTATGTCTAACGACAGCGTCTCATCCGCACCCGCGATAAGCTGTTCCCTTTTGACCATGTTTGATCGATCCAGTTCTGGCTCGTCGTCGTTTTTGAAAATCAGGTGAACGGGCGACCTCAACGGTTTTGTGGATAAAGTTGAGCAACTGGTTGAGGTGCGTTGCTGCCCGCGGCTGTCGCAGCTTCCCAGACGCACGGGCCGACTCTTTATTGGTGAGCAATACTGCACAGCGCCGTCATGCTCGCGAGGACATACTTGATACGACGCGCGCAGATGACCTCCGTCGTCGCGATCCGCTCGCAGACAGGAGAAACCCATCGTGCCCTCATCTCCCACGACCGCCGAATCCACACCTGAGTCAAAGCAGGATTCCCAGCCTCAGATAGATACTTCGTCGAAGGCTTCGGAGAAGAACGGGACGAAACCCGATGCAAACGCTCAGGCCAAAGAAGACCTGAAACCCGACGCAAAGCCTAAGTCCGCAGACGACCTGAAATCCATCCCGATGGTGGATCTCCAGAAAAAGCTGGGGTCTTCTCCCAACGGCCTCAGCCAGGCCGAGGCTCAGAAGCGGCTGGCGCAGTATGGTCCGAATGCGATCGTGGAAAAGAAGACCAACGCATTCCTGAAGTTCCTCTCCTATTTCTGGGGTCCCATTCCGTGGATGATCGAAGTAGCAGTCATCTTGTCCGGAGTTGTGCGGCACTGGATGGATTTTGGCATCATCTTTTTCCTGCTGCTCTCAAATGCTGTGGTGGGGTTCTGGGAAGAACATCAGGCGGGCAATGCCATTGAAGCGCTGAAGGCCAGGCTGGCCACTAATGCACGCGCCAAGCGTGATGGAAAGTGGACGACTCCGAAGGCAGCGGAACTGGTTCCCGGCGACGTTATCCGGCTGCGGCTGGGCGACATCATCCCCGCGGACGCGCGTCTGCTGGCGGGCGATCCAGTCGAAGTGGATCAGTCCGCTTTGACCGGAGAATCCCTGCCGGTAACGGCCAAGCCGGGCGGAGCAGTCTTTTCAGGCTCGATTCTCCGCCAGGGCGAGATCGACGCCATGGTGTATGCCACTGGGACGAACACCTATTTCGGCAAGACCGCGCAGTTAGTGCAGGAGGCTCAAACCGTCAGCCATTTCCAGCGCGCTGTATTGAAGATCGGCGACTACCTGATCGTGCTCGCGGTGGCTCTGGTGGTGTTGATCCTGGCGGTCGCGCTGTTCCGCGGCGATCCTGTGCTTACCACTTTGGAATTCTGCCTGGTGCTCCTGGTAGCTGCGATTCCGGTGGCCATGCCTACCGTGCTGTCCGTGACGATGGCTGTGGGTGCGCGCCTGCTCGCGAAAAAAGAAGCGATTGTGACGCGCTTGCCGGCCATCGAAGAGTTGGCCGGCGTCGACGTGCTGTGTTCAGACAAAACCGGGACCCTGACCCAGAACAAACTGACGCTGGGCGATCCGTTCAGCGTCAACAATATCCCTGGCGATGAGGTGATTCTCTGGGCCGCACTCGCTTCTCGCGCGGAAGACAAGGACACGATCGACTTGGCGGTAATCGGCGGCGTGAAGGACGACAAAGCGCTGAAGAGTTATCAGGTTTTGCATTTCCAGCCATTCGACCCAGTGCATAAGCGTACCGAAGCCACAATCAACGGCCCGGGCGGACAGCAGTTTTTCGTGGCCAAGGGAGCACCACAGGTCATTCTAAAAATGTCGATAAATGCGGACGCAGTCAAGCCTGCCGTCGAGAAAGCTGTGAACGAATTCGCCGGCCGCGGCTTCCGCTCCCTGGGCGTGGCCCGCGCGGACGAGGAAGGCAAGTGGCAGTTTGCCGGAGTGCTGCCGTTATTCGATCCGCCGCGCGAGCAAGCCAAAGCCACCATCGCCAGCGCCCGGCACATGGGTGTAGAGGTCAAGATGGTCACCGGCGACCAGATTGCTATTGCGCGCGAAACCTCGAAGCAACTGGGGTTGGGGACGAATATTCTGGATGCCAGCGCGCTCGGCGACACAAAGCATCACGAGAGCGCGCAAATGGCCGAGACCATCGAAAAAGCCGACGGCTTCGCGCAGGTTTTCCCCGAGCACAAGTTCCACATCGTCGATGTTCTGCAGCAGCGAGGCCACATCGTCGGCATGACCGGCGATGGGGTCAACGATGCTCCCGCACTGAAGAAAGCGGACTGTGGAATTGCCGTTTCCGGTGCCACGGATGCAGCCCGCGCCGCGGCCTCCATCGTGCTGCTGGCTTCAGGGCTGTCGGTGATCGTCGACGCCATCAAAGAGAGTCGCCGCATATTTCAGCGGATGAACAGCTACGCCATCTACCGCATAGCGGAGACGCTGCGCGTCCTGTTCTTCATGACCCTGGCGATCCTGGTCTTCAATTTCTATCCGTTAACCGCCGTCATGATCGTGATGATCGCCTTGCTCAATGACGGAGCCATCCTTTCGATCGCCTACGACAACGTCCAGTACAAGGACAAGCCCGAAAGCTGGAACATGCGGCTAGTGTTGGGAATCTCCACGGTGCTGGGAGTTATTGGCGTTGTCGCTGCGTTCGGTTTGTTCTATCTGGGCGAGCGCGTCTTTCACCTCGACCGGATGCACATTCAAACTCTCATGTACCTGAAGCTCTCGGTGGCCGGCCATCTCACCATTTTCCTCACACGCACCCGCGGTCCGTTCTGGTCCATACGCCCCGCGCGGATCCTGTGGATCGCGGTTCTGGGTACGCAGACCATAGCGACTTTGATCGCGGTCTACGGTTTGTTTATGGCGCCCCTTGGATGGAAGTGGGCGGGCTTCGTTTGGGCCTATGCATTGGCCTGGTTCCTCATCAATGATCGGGTGAAGCTGCTTGCGTACCGGATCTTCGATCCGTCCAAACCATCCTTGCTTGGGAAAAGGCGGCCAGTAGATCGTACTCAACAAATCGCTGCACGAGCCTATGAACTCTACCAGGAGCGAGTGCATGGGGAAAGTCAGCAGGATCAGGACTGGGCAGAGGCAGAACGGGAGATCCGGAGCAATCCACCAGTAAGTCCCAAGGTTGCGTAGACGATTGTGTCGTACAGAAAGAAGAAGATGAAAATTAATGCGAAAGATTTTCGCGTTCGGCCCGGAATGAAGGTCGTACTCAGTAAGTGGCCAACGAAGGTCGAGCCGTTCTGCCCGTCGGACGTCGAGTATGACGACCTTCTCGCAAAGTACGTGGCAGAGCTCAGTTCTCTGCAGCAGCTTCATTACGCGTCTCATCACTACGCTCTGCTTTTGGTTTTTCAGGGCATGGACGGTGCCGGCAAGGACGGGGCCATCCGGCACGTTATGTCGGGCGTCAATCCGGAAGGGTGCGAGGTATTCAGCTTCAAACAGCCGAGCGCTGAGGAGCTGGACCACGATTTTCTGTGGCGCACGAACTGCCGCCTTCCCGAACGCGGCCGGATCGGCATCTTCAATCGTTCCTACTACGAAGATGTGCTGGTGGTTCGGGTGCATCCGGAGCTTCTCCGCAGCCAGGGACTTCCCGGAGAGTTGTGCGACGAGAAGACTGTCTGGGACGGGCGGTATCGCTCCATCGTGGATATGGAGAAACACCTGCACCGCAACGGTACGCGGATCGTCAAGATATTTCTTCACCTTTCCGAGGAAGAGCAGCGAAAGCGCTTTTTAGCGCGCATCGATGAGCCAGACAAGAACTGGAAATTCAGCCTGGCTGACATTCACGAGCGGAAATACTGGAAGGATTACGTGAAGGCTTATGAGGCATGCCTGCACGCCACCAGCACGCATCACACTCCCTGGTACATCGTTCCCGCCGATGACAAAGACAACGCCAGGCTGATCGTCTCCCGCATTGTGCTCGATGCGCTCGAAGATCTGAAAATGGCCTGGCCCAAAACCACGCCGAAGCGACGCTCCGAATTGCAGTCCATCCGGAAGCATCTGTCAGCCTGAAGATTTACGGTCGCCGTAACCATTCCTAATGGCAATACAGCAAAACAGAAAGAATCGATCACGATGTCCATCATTGATTCGATTACAGGCGTCGATGAGGAGAGCAGCCCCATCTCGCTGAGCCAGTGCTATCAAAAGAATTTTCTGGCATTCACCGTCGATGCTGTTTTGCCCACTGCGATTGCTGGCGTTGGAAGGCAGGAAGCCATCTGCTCAATCCACGAACTTCCAGCTATGGTGCAGGTGCGTGAGAAGGATGCTCCCTCAGTCCCACGCGACGCTGGGCGTGGGGACGGAAAGGTATTAAGAAGAAAAGCCATATGACGCTAACCCCGGAAGTCGAAGGCATCGAAGCGTTAATGGAGTTGGCGCTCAACCTGCACTGGTCCTGGAACCATGCGGCGGACGAAATCTGGGAGCGCTTGGACATCGACTTATGGCAGGCCACACAAAATCCATGGGTCATCCTGCAGACCGTGTCCCAGGACACGATCAAAGCCGCATTGGCTGAGACAGGATTTCGTCAGCGTCTCGACGAGTTACTGCAACAGAACCGGGATTCGTATAGCTCGGACGCGTGGTTTCAAACGAAACACCCAGATGCTGTCCTCACGGTGGCCGCCTACTTCAGCATGGAGTTCATGCTGAGCGAAGCACTGCCGATCTACTCAGGGGGCCTTGGCAATGTAGCCGGCGATCAGATGAAGGCGGCCAGCGACCTCGGCGTTCCGGTGGTGGGAGTCGGACTGCTCTACGGCCAGGGATACTTCCGCCAGGATTTCGATTCGGAAGGCCGGCAGCGAGCGCTGTATCCGGTCAACGATCCCGGCCAGTTACCCATCCGTCCGTTGCGGCGACCGAATGGCGAGTGGTTGCGGCTGCAGATTCAATTGCCGGAATCAAAGATTTGGCTTCGCTGCTGGGAAGTGTCTGTTGGCCGCACGAAGCTTTATTTGCTGGATAGCAACGATTTCGCGAACAGCGCAGCCCATCGAGGAATTACCAGCGAGCTTTATGGCGGCGACGCGGAGATGCGTCTAAAGCAGGAGATCGTGCTGGGTATAGGCGGTTGGCGCCTGTTGCGGGCGCTCGGCCTCCAGCCTGAAGTCTGCCACCTCAACGAAGGACATGCCGCCCTCGCCACTTTAGAAAGGGCACGATTCTACGTGGAGGATCATAAGAAGCCCTTCGATCTTGCCATGAATGTTACTCGGGCTGGAAATATCTTTACTACGCACACGGCCGTTGCCGCCGGATTTGACCGCTTCGATCCTGAACTCATTCATAAATATCTCAGTCATTATGCGCAGGACGAACTCGCGATTTCGATCGATGATCTGCTGGCGATGGGGAGGCAAAATAGCGGCGATGCTTCGGAATCCTTCAACATGGCGTGGCTCGCGGTCCGCACCAGCGGCCGAATTAATGGCGTGAGCAAGCTCCATGGACAGGTGAGCCGGCATATCTTTCAGGCGCTTTTCCCGCGGTGGCCGGAGCCGGAAGTTCCCATCGGCTCAGTGACCAATGGCATTCATGTTCCCACCTGGGACTCGGCAGCCGCGGATGCACTCTGGACCACAGCTTGCGGCAAGAAACGATGGCGCGGGGACCATGCCGTCGAGGATGACATCCGCCAATTATCGAACGAGCAGCTATGGGAAATGCGTTCCGCAGGACGAAAGACATTTGTGGATCGGATTCGCATGCGGTACGCGCGTCAGCTCGCATCGGAAGGCCGCCAACCGTCGGAAGCCGACGTCGTATTCGATGAAAAGACACTCACGCTGGGATTTGCGCGCCGCTTTGCCACCTATAAGCGTCCGAATCTTCTTCTGCATGATCCTGAGCGGCTGATTCACCTGCTTACCAACCCGCGGCGGCCGGCGCAGCTGGTCCTCGCCGGAAAGGCTCACCCTCAGGACTTACCCGGCCAGGCGCTGATCCAACAGTGGAACGAATTCATCCGTCGGCCGGAAGTCCGCGGCCGAGTCGTCTTTCTTAGCGATTACGACATGCTGCTGACCCAGGAACTGGTTCACGGTGTCGATGTGTGGATCAACACACCGCGGCGGCCGTGGGAAGCCTGCGGAACGAGCGGCATGAAAGTTCTGGTGAACGGCGGGCTAAATCTTTCTGAGCTGGACGGATGGTGGGCAGAAGCGTATTCCCCCGAGGTCGGCTGGGCGATCGGCGACGGCAAAGAGCACGGCGAAGACCCGGCGTGGGACGCGACGGAAGCGGACGAATTGTATTCGGTTCTGGAGCGTGAAGTTATCCCGCAATTCTATGAGCGCAATGAACGCGGAATTCCAGCGAAGTGGCTGGGGCGTATACGCGAGAGCATGGCGCAGCTTACTCTGGAATTCTCAGCCACCCGTGCTATCCGCGAATACACGGAAGGTCACTATCTGCCCGCCGCTTCTGGTTACCGAGATCGTGCAGCCGGCGATGGTGCGCAAGGCAACAGTCTCATCCAGTGGCAGAGGAACATCACTCAGCACTGGAGCTCCGTGCGCTTCGGCAGTGTCGAAGTGAAGACGCACGACGGGCAGCATTTTTTCCGGGTTGAGATTTCTCCCGGCAATCTCGCTCCCAGTGATTTGAGGGTCGAGCTCTACGCGGAGCCTGACGAGCAGGCTGGGTCTCCCGTTGTCGAGGGAATGACGGCCTATAGGGACTGTGCGAATGCAAACGGCATCCTGGTGTACTTAGCGGAAACACCGAGTCGCCGCGCGGCAAGCGATTACACGCCACGCGTTATCCCGCACCATCCCGGCGCATCGGTGCCGCTCGAAGCTACGCAGATTCTGTGGCAACGTTAACGGACAGCTGGTGCAGGAGCGATTTCAGACCTGCTATGGTCCGATGGTGCCGTTCGGGTTTGCCCTGCCACCTCTGTGGAAACGGTGATGAACCATGGTACGGGCGAGCGAAAGAGAATGAGCAACCAGAACGACAATCCAAATGAACGTGACAATTCTTGGCCTGTGTGGCTTTTTTCCGGTGCCGGAGGACTCGTTCGAATCGTTAGTCATGCTCGTCTCCCTGGTGAATAGCCATGCGATGAAAGGCTAGACCACGCCTTGGTGCAACGCCCGCCGGTTGTGAATCATACTGTCGCTTTCGGCGGATCCGCATCGCCTCCTGGCGGCAGCACCTCCGGCAGATCCAGACGCGCGACACCGATCCGATTGTCGGCCATCCCGTAGTACACATCGAGGCGGTCTTGCAATCCGAGATCGTCGCGGCGATCGATGCCGGTGGGGAACACAACGTTGGCGATGGTCCCGTGGCATTCCGCCGACAGCTCCGGTTTCAATACCGGCTCCGCCGAACGATAGCGGATCACCTGCGGGTGCTTCTCCGACAGCACCATGACCCCGGCGGAATAGCACAGCTGGTGTGCTTCGCTGTTCGGCTCCGCTAACTCGCTCACACCGTGATAGAGGATGAGCCAACCATGCCGGGTGAGTACAGGTGGAGTTCCCGCACCGATCTTAAGCCGCTCCCAGCTGGAAACCGGCGTTGCGAGGCGGTGATGAGAAGTAAATCGCCCGAGACGAGCTGGATTTTGCCCCCGCAGCGTCGGCGAACAGTAGGAAATCCATATGCTCTCGCGATCGAGATCCACTATGCGGGGCAACGTGTCGCAGGCAGTTTCCTCCGGCCGAGTGCCGGAAAAGAGCGGCCGGTGCAGCATGGCCAGCTCCGGATGCCCGGACGGGTTGGGAATCGCGACAGGAAAGAAGCTGGCGTCTTTGTCGTCCTCATCGCCGAGCTCGATGCCGCGCCACAGAGCAAAGGTCGCCAGTCCCATCCGCTCCCAGTGGAAGATATCTTTCGATAGAGCCAGTGCGATCCGCGGCCCATTGGGCGAATATGCCGTGTAGGTCATGATGTAACTCTGGAGCGGTTCTACAAACGTGACCCGCGGATCCTCGCAACCACCTCCACCATCGGGCCGCCGCTCGTAATCGGCCTCCGGCTCCAGCGCGATGCCGAGCCTCTCGACGCCCGTGGGGTCGCCGGCGTCATGGAACCGGACTCGGGCAATACCGATGCGCGAGTAATTTCCCTTCGCAACCAGGCGGGGGAACAGATAGAGCTGGCCATCCGGACCGCGCACGGCAGCCGGATTCAGCACGCCCTCGATTTCCTGGGGATTTCCGGGCTCCGGCTCCATGACCATTCCATGCGCTGTAATTTAAACTCACGCATGGATCCCCACCTGCAAGTCAGCCTGATTCTCGTCGCCTAAACAAGCCAGGATAGCTTCGATGACGCGCTTGGTGTCCTCGGGCCCGCGCACCGGAATGGAGATCACGCCCGCCAGTTCCGCCGGATAGTCATTCCCACCCACGAACAAAGCATCGCCGATGTAAATCATCTCTTTCGTCGAGATGCCGAGGATATCGCGCAGCTTGCGAATTCCGTACGCCTTGTCGATGCCTGGTTTCGTGACGTCGATGGAGGTCGCACCTCCGAGGCGAACCGAGAAGCCGGGAATTAAGGGATCCAGGATTGCCTTGACCTTCTTCCGCTTCGCAAAATCCGGGTCCCATTTTTCCTTTTCCGCGAGCGGCGCCTGCTGACCCAGCGCGGACAGCGTGATCTGGCTTCCCCGGTCTTCGATAACTTCTCCCCACACCTTATCGGCCTTAAATCCCGATGCGTCGAATGCCTTCCTCAGTGAGCTGACGATCTTTTCTTTTTCCTCTGCCGTGAAGTCCTCCGAATAGATCTTCTTCCACTCGCCTGAGTAACGGAAGAATTGCGTCCCACAAGTCGGCAGGATGGACAGATTCATCAAGTGCTCGTCATGCGGCAGATGAGTGAGTAACTGTTCCTCAAACTGCGGCCACGCGCCTCCGGAGATCACAGCCACTTTGACGATCGAGAGAAGATCGGTCAACAGTGCTGACATTTCGTCGTCTAGCGACGACTTACTTCTGGCGAGTGTTCCGTCCAGATCGAAAACAATGAGCTTCTTCATGCACACTCCATACTCGAAGAACTCGCTATTGCCCCACCGGGACTGTTGCGTGATGGCGCCTGCCTGGCACCAGCGACAGGTCGACACTCGTGATGTAGACGAACAGGGCCGTAGCGATGCACACTACCGCAACCCAGAAGCGCCAGTCGCGGTGTGCGCGCATCCAGTACGGGCGTTTCTGCTGTGCCTCGCTCGGATGCGGTCCTTCCTCATGATGCGTGTGAGTCGTTCCCGGATCGGTCATGCGGGCTGCAACTCGTCTTCGGACGCGGGCAGAACGCTATGGCCGTTGCGCGCGGACTGTGCTTTGTTTGCGTTTTCCTGACCAATCCCCATGGTCAGCGCGGTCATTCCGGCAAGGCCTCCCAGCTGCATCGTCTCAATGGCAGAACTTGGGACGATGACGATGGTCGAGTTTTGTTTCAATCCTTCGTACAGCATGTTCATGCCACGCAAATGGAAGGCGATAGGATCATTGGCATAGGTTCTGGCGGCCTCAACAAACTTCTCCGCCACCTGGCGTTCCGAATCGCCAAGGATGACGCGGGCCTGACGTTCCCTCTCCGCCTGAGCCTGCATGGACATCGCATTCTCCAGCGCCGACGGAATCAATACATCCTTGACCTCGACCGAAATCACGTTAATGCCCCACGGTTCTGTGCGCTCATCGATAATCGTCCGCAGCACACTGCTGATCTTGTCCCGGCCTTCCAGCATTTCCGAGAGCATGGTCTTGCCGATCACGTCACGCAATGCCGTTTGTGAGGCCCAGCTGATCGCGCTCTGGTAGTCAGCCACGTCGAGAGCCGCTTTCTTCGGATCGATTATCTTCCAGAACAGGACGGCGTCCACATCGACCGGTACCGTGTCCTTAGTCAGCGTTTTTTCCGCTTTGAACGAGCTGGTGAGAACGCGCGTGTCGAGCCAGTACGGAATGTTTTCGATCAGGGGAATAATAAAGAAGAGGCCCGGTCCCTCCAAAGAGCGAAACTTGCCCACACGCAGGACAACGGCCTTGCTCCATTGGTCCGCAACCTGAATCGCGGACGAAACGATGAAGGCAACGACAATGGCCGCGCAGAATGTCGCCATGCCAGCCGCGTTGTGTGCCGCCAGATGTGCGAAATATGCAAGCGACGCGCCAATGCCGGCGATCACAACGAATACAAGTGCGGAAAGCGAATTACTTTTTCTCATTTCAAGTGCCTCTTCATCCTGTGAAACTGGAACTCCGCAACCCGGGCCGGTTGAGACACCCGCCAGGGTTTGCCGGTTTGGGGTTCACGCCTCGGAAGGTCACGATCGGGCCGATCAACGATTCGACCCGGGATCGGGCGCGCCGTGCACGTTGTTCAAATGCATGCGAGAGAGAAGGGAGTGGGGTCCGCTGTAGAGAAACTCCAGACCTATGTTGGCGCCTGCCAATCCCAGCATGGTGTAGTTCCCCATGCGGAGCGCATCCTCAGCGTCGTAGCGGCCGGGGTACCATCCGTAGACCGCCGTCATCGAACCCGCATAGGGCGCGATGAGCGCCGGAACCGAGAAGACGCGGTGACCATCGTCGCCGCGACGCGCTGTCAGAGTCGATATCAGGGCATGGCCGAGCCGCGGCAATATGCCTCTGCATTCGCAGCGGTAGTAGAGGGCGTCTTCTCTGAAGGCCTCTGACAGCCCATAACGGGTCGTCGTACTGACCACGTCGGTACCGAAATCTGACCCGAATCGTCTGCTGTAACCTGCAGCACCCTGATCCCATTCCGGAGGTGAGTTATCCTCCTGGTCGATGCCGGCCTCGACCGCCGCGACGCCGATGGGAAGCGGGCCGAAAGCTTCGAAGGCATAGTTATGAATCTTGGTTTTCTGAGTCGGACGGCTGTAAGTCAGGTCGGGTTGTACCGGGTTTGTACTTACAACTGTGGCAGGGAAATCCCGATCGAGTGACGACTGTGCCCTGGCCAGCAGCGGGAGGCCTGCAAGAAGACCGCAGACGAAGGGCGGGAGGACAATGAGGCGCAGCTTCATACCGGGATCCTCCCAAGTCATTCCCCGAGGCAAGTGTGGCAGAGTAGCCGCACACAAAAATGGTCACTTTTGCTCAGAAGTCGAAGAATCACGTTGCGGCTGACCAAATCCTGCCCTGGTCCCACTTCAGACAAGCGGTATCGCCTGGATATGACTGGTTCTCAGTCGAAAACCGGACTGGATCCCAACCGTTCGGTCATGACCTGGAAGTGATAGCCCATCACCGCTAATGTCATCGCTACTCCAAAGGACTGGCGATACCGCCAGGCTGCCGCCAACAGGAACTTCCAGTAGCTGAGGCGATCTTTCCCGAGCACACCCTGATGCACGACAGAAAGAACCATGGCGCGCAGATTTGCATAACGCAGCCGCACGGCAGTCTGTGGGTGGCAACGGCTGAGGAAGAGCTCCGCGCGCTCATAATATGCATCGCAGGAGTAGATGCGCCTTAGCACGGAACGATAACCTTCCACCAGACGCGCTGCGTCCATGCGCGGCAGGAAATTTAACTTGCAATCCGTATTGTCTCCATCGCCGGCATCCAGTATCCGGCCTTCGTTCCGTAGCCTGCGGAACAGTTGTGTGCCAGGCATAGCCTGCAGCAATCCCACCATAGCCAACGGAATAGCGCTTTTCTGGATGAAGTCCACCATCCGGTCGAATATGTCTTCCTGGTCAGTGTCAAAGCCCAGAATGAACCCTCCCATGACCTCGATGCCGTACTGCTGGATACGCTGGACGCTCTCCAGCAGATCGCGTTTGGTATTTTGCAGCTTGTGATTGGCAATCAGGCTGGACTCATCCGGCGTCTCGATCCCCAAAAATACTGAAGCGAAACCCGTATCCATCATCAACCGCAGCAACTCCGGATCGTCGGCCAGGTTCAGCGAAGCTTCTGTGCTGAAGCGAAAGGGATATCCATGGGTCCGTCCCCACTCGGCCATTGCGGTCAGCAATTCCTTCGCGCGCTTCTTGTCCCCAATGAAATTGTCATCGACTACAAAAACGGCTTCGCGCCAGCCCATTTCGTACAGCTGGTCCAGCTCGGCCAGCACCTGCTCGACAGCCTTCGTACGAGGCCTTCTGCCGTAAATCTCGACGATGTCACAAAATTCGCAGTTGAATGGACATCCGCGCGAATATTGAACGGGCATGGTGCTGTAACGGCGCATTTTGATGAGGCTGAAATCCGGGAGTGGGCTATCTTTCATGGCCGGCTTCTCCGCCGCTTCGTAGACAGGGCGGGCTTCGCCGGCTTCCAGGTCGCGTGCGAGTGTTGCGATCAGATCCTCTGCTTCGCCAATGACAACATGGTCGGCCTTCAGTGCGTCTGCGGGCATGCTGCTGGCAATGGGACCGCCTACGACCGTTTGCAGCCCCCGCGCGCGGCAACGTTCGATAACAACCCCCAGATCCTCCTGCTGGACATGCATCCCGCTCACTAGCGCAACATCCGCCCACGCGAGGTCTGCGTCCTTCAACCGCTCCACATTGCAGTCAATCAGCCTCTTGTGCCAGCTTCCAGGAAGCATCGCGGCGATCGTCATGAGCCCCAGGGGAGGCTGCGCCGCGCGCTTGCCCTGAAACCACAGGGCGTGTTTGAAGCTCCAATAGGTATCAGGGAATTTGGGGTAAATCAGCAGCGCCTTCACGATTCACCTCCGGGGGAAGGAGCGCTGGAGAGCGCCGGCACTGAGGCGCGACACCGCTCGGCGGCAAGCCGCCTGACAGACTGCAGGGGAATCTCCAGTCGTGAAAGTTGCGTGTGATTCGAGCAAGCCCGAACAAGGGTACGCATGTAAGAACGGGCCACCTGGTTCCACACCATGGGCCTTGAATGGAGATAAGCACGTTTCCCCATCGAATGGCTCGCAGCATCGTTATCCAGCAACTCGACCGCCGCCTGGGCGATCGCGGCTGGATCCTCAAAGGGAACCAGGATTCCCCGCCCATTGCTCAGAAGTTCGGCAGCGTGCCAATACGGCGTCGAGATAATCGCCTTTCCGCCACCCAGGGCATAGGCAAGCGTTCCCGATACTGCCTGCGCCTCGTAACGGTAAGGTGTGACGTAAATATCGGCTGAACAGACCAAAGACGCCATCTCCTCGGGACTGAGGAAGCGATTCTGAAAGATCACGTGCTCTCCTACGCCCAGCTTTTTGGCCAGAGCCTGTAGCTGGAGCAGATACCGATCGCCTTCGACCAGCCGAACATGTGGATGGGTTGCTCCGGCAATGATGTAGACAACGTCGCTGTGTCGAGAAAGGATCTGTGGTAGCGCGCTGATTACATTCTCAAGTCCTTTGTTGGGAGACAGGAGCCCGCACGTGAGCAATACGGTCGCTCCTTCGGTCGAAGCCAGCTTTCTGAAGAACGCAGGATTCTCGAACGGAAGGTTGGGAATGCCATGAGGAATCAGTTCAATCTTTTCCTCGGAAACGCCAAACACGTCCTGCAGAAAGCGAGAGGAGTGCTCGCTCATCACGATCAGACGGTCGGAGCGCGCGGCAATTTCCTGCATGACGACGAGCTGGTTGACATTTGGCTCGCGGAGAACCGTATGCAACGTTGTTACCACCGGCATGCTGAGGTGTTCGAGAAGATGCAGGATATGGCTGCCGGTCCTGCCCCCAAAGATTCCGTATTCATGCTGCAGAGAAACGACGCCGACGCCGCTGGAATTGATAAATTGGGCTGCCGCCCGATAGGAGACGAGATCGGCCTCCGTCAGCTCGAACCGCACCCGCGCAGGGTAGTTGTAATGGGATTGAGGATCGTTCACGGCTACGACAAAAACATCGGCGTCCGCGTACTCAGCAACAATCGCGTTGCACAAATCAGTCGTGAACGTGGCAATTCCACATTGTCGAGGAACATGGTTGCCGATGATCGCCACCCCTGGAATCGGCGGACCAGTTGACCCATACATTGTCATCGATTTTGTTTCGAACACATGAGGACGCGCTGGACTGGGTAATGCGAGATTGCGACCTGAACTCACGGAAAAATCATTTGCGCTCAATGTAGGTTCCTTTCCGGACGGTCCGAGTAGGATAGAAATCTCCACAACGGGAATGCAGGAGGATCTGACGCTGGCTCGAAGCAGCTCGCCCTTTTGAGATCCTTTGCGGACGCGGAAATGAGATCGCATCCAAAGCTCCGCGCCTGGCAGCGTCGTATCAGGCGAGGGTGTCCCTTATGATCCCGATCATCGAACAGGATGCTCCCGGAAAACTGAGCAAAACAGCGCACTCTTGTTTTCGTCGTTCGATCTCCCTGATGGCTCCGTCTGTGGACGGGAGAACGGTTCGACGCGCTGCCGCAGAGAACAGGTGGACGTGGGGCGCAACGTGAATTTCGCTTCAGGTGCAGCAGCACATTTGCACCAAAAATGCAAAGCGGCGGAGCTGGTACCCTCCGTCGCCTGGCATTTCCCGTGTGCTGCGTGGTTCAGCTGCTACGGTTGCTCGTGTCCGCCGCGGGCTCCGCCGCCGCCACGCGATCCCCCACCGCTACCGCGTGATCCACCGCCACCGCGCGCTGCTGTGGCATGGGGAGCGCTATGGGATGCGCTGGCCTTTGCGACATGGGGAGCGGCATGTGCGTTGCTGCCGCGCGCTGCTGTGGCGCGAGGTGCGGCATGGGATGCGCTCGGACGCGCTGCTGTGGCGTGGGATGCGCCGCCGGCATAATGTCCACGATTGGCCGCAGCACCACCTCCACCGTTGTACCGTCCTCCTCCTCCACTGCTGAAGCGATGACTGCCCCAGCCGTGGCCGTAGCCCCAGCCAGCCCATGGACCCATACCCAAAAAGATGCCGTTGTAGAAATACCCCGGCCCGTAATAGCCCATGGGCGCGCATGCGTATGGGGAATACTCGTAATAGCCGTAAGCGCAGCTGGGTTGGACACCGATGTCAATGACAACCTGCGCGTTGCCTGTTGGCATCAGGGCCAGAAGCGCAAGCAATGCTGCGGCACAAAGTAGAGTTTTGAATCCGCGCATGAATGACCCCCTTAAGGTGTCTGCGGTGTCTGTAGAGTTGCGTGGGATGCTGCGTTGCGGCACAGAACATTCCAGCAGCAGCAGTCACCATAAGGATGGAACCCAGCCATGAATTCCCCGACCCTGATGTCGAGGTAATCGTCACACTACCCTTACATAGTTGACTCTAGCTGCCAGGATCGGATGAGTCTGAGCAATACGAACCACAAATCCTGTTTCGTTTTGACGAAACTGCATTTGCCGTGCCTGCTCACAGCAGGTGGAACTCTCCTGCCGAGAAATTTATAATGTCCACAGGTTCCCCCCGTTCACCTTGAGCTGGGCGCGCTGACGCTCCCTCGCTGTCCTGTCCCTCGGTGCCCCCGCGCCCGGAAAGGGGTCATCAAATGATTGACCTTCACAAAATCCCGTTTGACGTTGAAGCCTTTCTCGCAAGTGCCGGTCTGGGACGAAAAATTGTGCAAATGCAGACGAAGCAGGTCTTCTTTTCACAGGGAGATGCCGCCGACTCGATTTTTTATCTTCAGGAGGGCCGCGCAAAACTCACCGTAGTCTCAACCAGCGGCAAGGAAGCGACCGTCACGCTTCTCTCTGCCGGCGATTTCGTAGGAGAGGAATCGCTCGCTGGGGTCGCCGGGCTCCGCCTGGCGACGGCCACTGCCATCACGAGTTGCACCGCGCTCAGGATTGAGCGAGAGGAGATGATCCGCGTCATACACGAGGAACATGCTTTCTCCGACCGGTTCCTCTCGTTTCTGCTGGCACGAAGCATGCGAATCCAGGCCGATCTTGTCGACCAGCTTTTCAACTCGAGCGAAAAGCGCCTGGCCAGAATCCTCCTGTTGATGGCCGAATTCGGCAAGCCCGGTCACCCGGTATCGCTGATTCCGAAGATCTCGCAGGAAACTCTTGCGGAAATGGTGGGCACCACCCGATCCCGCGTCAGTTTCTTCATGAATCGCTTCCGCAAACTTGGGTTTGTCCAGTACAACGGGGGCATCCATGTTCACAAATCGTTGCTGAATGTTGTGCTGCTCGATCAATTGCCAGACCGCAACGCGGCTAAGCCCTCTATCCTCGGCACTCCGACGGCCGACTCGTAATCGCGGGCCGCGGCTCAAGCAGGCTTCCCATTGTCCAGCCGGAGGATGCGGCTTCGGCTTGGGCTTAGCGGAAGCCTGGCACGGAGTCGCCACCAGGCGTCAAAGCTTCCTTGGGTGCCACGGTTCATTCGCCGGCACGCCCACCGAGCCGCCAACCTGGGCGTCAGCAACTGGTTCAGGGCCAATCAGATGGAGAGGAGTTTTCGGATTCTCTTCCGCGTCTGCCTGCTTGCCGGAAGCTCCGCTCTCCGCTTCGGCTGCAGTATCAAGCCGGTTCGGGGAGGAAAGTGACTGCGCGCTTTCTGTGAAGAAATGACTCTTAACATCCGATTTTGTATTGAAACTCATAAAAGGCTCCAGTCTTCCTGTTTGCTTGCCTGCATTGCTCGTCTGAGCCTGGCGTGAATGGCCAAAGGCGAGGAAAGAAACTCACAAGAACCACCTAAGTATAGGCGGGAAACAACTTCGACAAGTGAGCAAAACAGAACAGATCGTTGTTAATGCACAGTGCCATGCTATTGTCGTTTGCATGTATGAAGCCGCACGGCCGGGTGCGACTCACAAATCTCGACCCGCGGCTTGCGAGTTTTTGCACCGGAGGCACCTTCACTGAGGAAGAGGTGCCTGACGGCCCCGGATCCTCGGGAAGTTAATCGCCTACCGACTGCGCTGAGAATACTTACCGTGTATCGGAGAGCTCAGCTTTTTCCCTGTCAGTTGGAAGAGAATATGGGTTCAAACCGGTAGCTGAGATCATGCTGTCCCCGGTGCCACAGCCCCCAAACCCCGGAGGTGACACATGTCCTCTTCCTCTCCAGAGCCCATAGCTGTTCGTTCGCCTTCCGATAACTGCGCACGAATTACGAAGCTTGGCTACATTGTGGGCAAACATATGAATCTGTATGGCGAACACATGGAGTTGGTTTCAGATCCATTTGTGGAGGGTGACTGCGTAGCCGTCCATGCCATCAGCAGCAGTAATCCAGCCGTGCGGACAATCGATCTTCCCGTATCGATTCTCGCCGGTTGGGAAGACCTGTTTCAGGAACTTGCAGATCCCGCGGCTTAGGAGATCGCCGCAAAGACTCCTCTTCCTGGGTGTGCGGAGGTGCAGTAACCCCAGCTTTAATCGCCGCATGTGCAGGATAGTTCCGCATGGTCGCTGGAATACGGTATCGAGAAGATGTGCCTACCGGAGAACTTTCTCTCCGCAGCTCCCAGAGCCAGAAACCAGAGCAACCAAACCGCACCAAGCGCGATTTCAAAAGGAAAAGAGGAAAACTGAAATGACTCCAGTGGCCGAACTTCAAACGAATTCAGGTCTCGCCGTCATCGACAGGACGGACACGGGGGAATTAGCTCCGTCTGCTCCCCCGTCGTTTCCGTTTCCGGTCGGGTATCACGATCTGCACCCGGACGTCAGCATCAATTTTCAGCTGAACCGCTTCTATGGCTGGGTCGGCGACGACAGCATGCTGACCGAGATGCGCGACTCGGTGGCCAGCGTGAACGACTATCCGACGTTTACAAAAACAATTCTCGACTTGGGAGAAAAGGCGCTCGTTCGGCACGAGGTGCTCAAAGGGGCCTACTATCTGCGTCTCGCCGAGTTCTTCTTGCACTTTAGCGACGCGCGCAAGCTGCCCACACGCCAGCGTTTCGTCGACCTGATTCTCGGTCATTTTCAAATTCCGCCCTCGGCCTGCAGCAGGATTCCCTTCGAATCGGGTTGGCTTCCCGCCTATCGCCTTGCCCCGGCGCAGCCCAAGGGCACGCTTGTCGTATTCGGCGGATTTGACAGTTACATCGAGGAATGGCTGCCCGCGGCGCTCGTGTTTCGCGACGCTGGCTACGATACGATCCTCTTCGAGGGCCCCGGCCAGGGCGCGGCGCTTGGGTTGGCGCACCTCACTATGAGCCCTGAGTGGGAGAAGCCGGTCAAAGCGGTACTGGACTTCTTCCGCCTCGACGCGGTCACCCTGATGGGCTTCTCCCTCGGCGGCGGGTTGGTCATTCGCGCCGCCGCCTTCGAGCCAAGGGTGCGCCGGGTGATCGCATACGACATTTGCACCAACGCGCTCGAGTGCTTCCTTAGCCTTATCCCGCCGTCTGTACAAAAGGAACTCCTCGGCTGGATCGACACTGGAAACGAGGCAGCGGTCAACAAGTTCTTCGTTGATGCCATGGCCGGGAGTCTGATGGTGGACTGGCTGACGCGATTGGCGATGCACAACACCGGAACCCGGACTACCTTTGCCATGGTGATGCAATACCAGAAATACGAGACTGCCAGCATCTCGTCTCACCTGACGCAGGACTTACTTCTGATGGCAGGAGCCGAGGATCATATTATCCCGGTGCACCAGCTGCCCGACCAGATCGCGACCCTGACCAATGTGCGCTCGTTGACCGCGCGCCTGTTCACGCGCGCCGAGCAAGCGCAGAATCATGTTCAAGTGGGCAATATGGGCCTCGCGTTCCGCACCATGATCGACTGGATGGCTGGTCTTGGACCGATCGGAACGCGCGAATAGCGCTCATGCCTCACTGTGGCGCGAACAACATGCAACTTGACCAGCAAATCATGTTCGACTGGTCGCATGATGTATCGAAACGGGGTGGAAAGTGATAAGGACCAGGAACTGCGGATGCCGCTTCAAATCCATTGCTTTCGCAGCAGCCACACCTTTATTCCTTGCGTAAGGCACGAGTAGGCAAGCAGTGTGACGAGCAGAATCGGCCAGTAAAGTCCCGGCAGGTGTACCAGGCCAAGCGATGAGGCCAGTGGTGAGTACGGAAGCCACGCTCCCAGGGCCATGATGGCCATCGTTGTCAAAGTCAGAGACCAGCTTGCCCGGCTCTGGAAAAAGGGGATTTTATTGGTGCGAATGATGTGGATGATGAGTGTTTGCGTCATGATGGACTCGACGAACCAGCCAGTCTGAAACAGCGGAGCGCGGGATGGATCCCAGCACCTGAACAGGTAGAGCATGACGAAGAAAGTGGTGTAGTCGAAGATCGAGCTGATCGGTCCGATGCAGAGAATGAACCTCTTGATTTCTCCGACGTCCCAGGGCCGCGGCCGCGCCACCAGCTCTTCATCCACCGCATCCGTCGGAATAGGCACCTGGGAGAAGTCATACAGCATGTTATTCGTCAATATCTGGATCGGCGCCATCGGGATGAACGGGAGAAAGGCGCTCGCCCCAAGCACGCTGAACATATTTCCGAAGTTGGAGCTGGCTCCCATCCGGATGTACTTGAGAATGTTCGCGAAGACTTTTCGTCCCTCAATCACGCCCCCTTCGAGCACCATGAGGTCTTTCTCCAGCAGAATCAGATCTGCCGATTCCTTGGCGATGTCCACGGCTGTATCCACCGAGATACCGATGTCAGCCGCATGCAGTGCGGGGGCATCGTTGATCCCGTCTCCCATGAAACCGACCACATGCCCCTTACTGCGGAGAAGGCGCACGATCCGCTGCTTGTGAGCAGGAGTAAGACGCGCGAAAAGCGTCGTCTTTTCGGCTGACTCGGCTAATTCCGCGTCGGACATCTTCTCCACGGCCTCGCCCAGCAGCAATGGATCGGGCTCAAGCCCCACGTCCCGGCACACCTTGCGGCTGATCAGGTCATTGTCGCCGGTGAGGATCTTCACTCCCACACCGTGCTTGTGCAGAGCCTGGATTGCGATTGCGGCCGTACCCTTGGGCGGATCGAGAAATGCAACGTACCCTTTAAGAACGAGGTCGCGTTCGTCCTCCTTTGAGCAGGATTGCTTCCCCGGTAACTCCTTGACGGCTACGGCCAGAACCCGGAAGCCATCGTTGCTGAGGCTCGCATATTCATCTCGCAACCCTTTCATCAGCGCGGGATCCATGGGCGACAGCTTCCCGTCTAACTCGAATTGGGAGCACTGGTGGAATATCTCTTCCGGAGCGCCTTTCGTGAGCAGGATTGCTTTTCCTTCAGGAGTTTCCACCATGACAGACATCATGCGCCGGCTGAAATCGAATGGGACTTCATCGAGCTTCTTATACTTTTCGATGAGCGCTTGTTGATGGAAATCCGAACAATTCAGAATCGCCTTGTCGAGTAAGTTTTTGAGGCCGGTCTGGAAGTCACTAATGATGTAACTGTCCAGCAGCACTTCATCGGTTTCTCGTCCCGCTACGTTGCAGTGCCGCTGCAGGACGACGCGGTCCTCGGTCAGCGTGCCGGTCTTGTCTGTGCACAGTACGTCCATTCCGCCGAAGTTCTGAATGGCATTGAGCCGCTTGACGATAACTTTCTTGCGGCTCATCGCGATGGCTCCCTTGGAGAGGCACACGGAGACAATCATGGGCAGCATCTCCGGTGTCAAACCTACGGCCACGGCCATCGCGAAGAAGAACGCACTCTTCCAATCGTGCTTGGTAAAGCCGTTGATCAGGAAGACCAGAGGCACCATGACCGCCATGAGCCGGATCATCAGCCATGTGAAGCGGCTCAAGCCGCGGTCGAAACTGGTTGGCGGGGCCTCTTCCGTTATCGACCTGGCCATGGTGCCGAGATAAGTGTTGACTCCGGTGACGACTACAACCGCGGTTGCGGTGCCACTTTCAACGCTCGTCCCCATGAAGCAAATGTTCTTCAGATCGATCGGCGAATTGGAGGCCTTAGGCTCCGGATCGTGGAACTTCTCGACCGGGTAGGACTCACCGGTGAGCGTGCCCTGGCTAACGAACAAATCCTTAGCGGTGAGAATCCGCACATCTCCAGGGATCATGTCGCCGGCGTTCAGGTTGATGATGTCTCCGGGAACCAGGTCGCGCAGTGGCATCTCCTGCGCCTTTCCATCCCGAAAGACATTGGCGGTCACGTGGATCATGGCTTTGAGCTTGGCCGCAGCCGCATCCGCACGGGCTTCCTGCACAAAGCGCAGCGTCGCGCTGAGCACCACCATGCATGCCATCACCGTCCCGGCGCGCGCGTCACCGGTGGCAAAGGAGATCGACGAGAGAGCTGCCAGCAGAATCACCAGCGGGTTGCGAAGGATGATCAGGAGCCGTATGAACCAGCCGCGCCGGCGTTCCCGCGCGACCTCGTTTGGGCCAATAGTGCGCGCTCTCGCTTCAGCCTCCGCTTGTGTCAGACCCTCGGCAGCCGTGTACAGAGACTGCAGTAGTGCTGCACTGTCCTTCCCCGCAGCATCGAGGACGGCTTGAGAAACACGGATGTTGTGGTTTTTAGCCTTTGCAACGGGCGAAGACTTGTCCGAAGGCACCGGAGTTCCCGCCGTGTTAACGCCCGCCGGGGCGCCCTTCTCGGCTGATGATTCTTCTACCGCAGAATTCGCATCGGGTGCTGTCATCACGCTTTCGACCGCACTTCTGCCGCTATCTCAAGTCTCTCCATGATTGCGCGGTGCGGGACCCAGTCCTGATTTGCGAGGGCAAAGGTTCTCACGCCGGTCACAATCATCTTTCTCCCAGCGCGCTGGCAAGAGACGAAGTAATTCACGATTGCGCCCATGCCGGCCGAATCCATGTAAGGCACACCGGCCAGATCGAGGATCAGCATTGGAGGGGGATCGGCGCGTAACCTGCTCTGGAAATCGAACAGGCCATTCAGGGTGAGCGGTCCCGTGAGGCGCAGAATCCTGCACCCGGGAGCCTGACCAGCACTGCTCTCGATCATAAGAGGTTCAGCAGACATGGCTAAAAATATATAGGCCGATGAGGAACTGTGACAGTTACATTTCAATGAATTGCGTATTGTGCTGGAATTGCGCTTGCAAAGCGTGCGCCGAGGACGGGAACAGAGCCTGATCCAATGGAAAGGCCTCCGCAGTCAAACTGCGGAAGCCCCATGGGATGCAGTTAAAAGTGATTGTGACCGCCGCTGAACAGATCGGACATGACAAGAACGTTCGAGTCGCATGCGTGGTTGAGGCATGGCAGGCCGAAACCCGCCTCCATGGACTTCAGTAGCGAGTAGCTGTTGTAGTAGTTAGAGCTTTGAACACCGTGACTCCCATAGTTGGTCTGCACCGTCAGGACCACGCGGTTCTGGTTCTGTGGCGGATACAATCCGGTGAGGAGCGTAGTGCTTCCGCTGTAGTCGTTTTCGTCCCACACGATCACAATCGCGCTGCGCCCCGATTGCCACACCGGAGACGCATGGATTGCCTTCACCAGCCGCTCGATGGTTATGTCACCCTGCTGAATGAGCCCGGGGTTCAGTCCGACCTGAGTGCCATAGGTGTACCCGCTGTTGTTCTGGCCGTAGTCGAATGCGCAGAATGCGTCGCTGTTGCTGCGGCCATGTTGATCGTCGCACTGGTTCGGCACGATGTAAGCGAAGTCCGGCACATTCCCGCTCTTCAGATCGGCATAGAGACCCCGCTGCCCGTCGAAACCAACCACGTTCGCAAGGCTGTTGTCGCGGTCATAACCTTCCTGAACACTGGCGAAATAGGCAAACGGATTGTGTTTCACCGCGTAGAGTTGCACGACGCTCGACGAAGTCAAAGGCGCGAGGCTCGTGAAATCCGACAGGTTGGTGACCGTCCCGTTGCTGTAGTCCCCGCCATAGCTCGATCCCAGCGACAGACTTTCCTGGTAGGTTTTCCACCTCATCCCCTTGGGAATCCAGCTGGTCGGCAATAGTCTTGCCCACGGTGGGCGCGGCCGGGACCGACTTCACTCCGTCGAGATCAGCGAGCGCAACAAAGGGGCCTGCAATCTCGTTCCGCGTATCCACGGCTGGCGTTGCAGCGTCGGTGCCGGTACCGGTAATTGGGCAGATATTCCTCGTTTCCACGGAAATCGGCGCGGTGCCGAGGTCGTTGTCGGCATTCACGACGCCGCTGGCGATGTTCGGCGTGCACGATGTGCTGCCCCAGTCCGGAGAATTGTCGCTGCGAATCCCAAAATTCGATCCGCCCACGATTTCCAAATAGTTGGTCAGACTCGGATGTCCCACGGCGAAATAGTTGGTCGCGAGATTGACCTGCCCGGTTGAGATCAGATTGTTGAGGTAGGGCTCGTTTGGATTGTCGATGACCTGCTCGTACCCGTGGTTCTCCATCATGATCAGAAATCTCCGCCGTGAAACACGGCCGCCGATAAAATGGAAATGACCCACGGTTTCCCCCACAGAAACCGAGGATCCATGGGTAAGTCGCACCAGGTGGGATGGGTGGCGCTGCGCGGAAAGAGATGGTACGGGTATTTCCGGCGGCGCGTGCTCGATCCTCAAACAGAACAAGAACGAGTCGATACGGTATGTGTCCGGCTCGATCTCGAAACGCAAATGACGAAGTTCGAAGCGCGTGATGCGCTTCGAGCGGAAATCGACAAGCAGGCAGGCCAGCAACTCGGAGACAGGATTCGAAAGGACAGTTCCGTCACCTTCGGATGGTTCGTTCGCAATCGCTATTTCCCGTTGCGAGAAGGCGATTGGCGGCCGGAAACGACGAAGATCAAGAAGATCCAGATCGAACAGGATTTGTTAGGCAAAGTTCGAGGGTGTTCCTCTCGACATGGTGGACAGATTCATGCTGCAAACGCACCTGAACAATCTCGCAACCCGGTTGTCTCAGGATCGCGTCAAGCATGCGCGTTCGTATCTGAAATCGATCTTTGACGAGGCCATCGGGCAGGACTTCCTTTTGAACGACCCGACCCGAAAGCTGAAAGTACCAAATCGTCTTCGGCCCAAGGACAAACAGGTCCTCACGTGGGGGCAGTTGCGGGAGGCGCTGCAGAAGTGCAGCCAGCGCGACCGCGCTCTTCTCATGCTGGACATGACCTCGGCGCTGCGACCGAGCGAATTGTTCGCTCTGCGCTGGCGCTCCTTCGACAATCGGAACACGTTGTCGATCACCGAAACCGTCTACAAGGGGCAGATAGGCCTTTTGGCAAGACCCGGAAAAGTCTCGGGGATATTTATTTGCCATCTGGATTGGCCGCCGAACTCCTGCGGTGGAAGCAGACTTGTCCAAACCGCTCGCCCGATGCGTTCATGTTTTCGAATTCGGAGGGTGGCGCGATGGATACCGGCAACTACCGGAACCGGGTTCTCAAGCCCCTCGCGGAGAAACTGAAGGTTCCCAAACAGAATTTCCAGATTCTGCGCCGAACGATGGCCACGCGGGCGCAGCGGATGGGATCGGTGAAGGACATTCAGGCTCACTTGCGGCACTCGAAGGCTGATACGACCGCCAACGAGTACATGCAGGAACTTCCCGGAAGCGTGAAGCAGATGGTTGGTTCGGTCTACTCAATGCTCACGAAAAAGGGGAAGCCGCGAAAAGTTTCTGGCGATTTGCTACCAAATGCTACCAAACGCAGAGAAGAGCAGATCGTAAGTTATTGAGAATATGGTAGGCACGAGGAGACTCGAACTCCTGACCTCTACCGTGTCAAGGTAGCGCTCTAACCAACTGAGCTACGCGCCTACGAAAGGCGATAAGGCCTGCCGCTAATAATAGCAGGCTCGCGACCGGGGGTGCGAGGAGCGCACTGCGACGGGGAAAGAGCTTTTCCGCGCCGCCTAACTGTGAAAGCATAGCGGAACTCCACAATCACGATACTCGGCCGCGTCTGGAGAAGCGGCGTCAGGGGGGCCATGTACGCAGCGCTTTTTCGCGGTTCGAAGAAAACTGTCGTGCTGCGCGCCGCTTTGCTGATTGCCGCGATCGCGGTTCTGGACTGGCGCATAACCGTTCCCATCCCGATTCGTTATCTCTACCTGCTGCCGATGGTCATGCTGGGCAGCGTGCTGAACCTGTGGCAGATTCTGCTGGCCGGGATGCTCTGCGCCGGCCTCGCCGAGGCCTTCGACTACATCCCGTGGGATTCGCGTGCGGGGCTGACACGCGACCTGCTCTACTTTGCGGCATTTGCAGGTGCGGGCCTGTTCGTTCGCGAAGTCACCCGCAATCGGACTACCACGCTGAAGCACCTGGCCGAGATCGAGCGGCAGAGTGATGCCCGGCGTGAGGCGGAGGAACAGCTTCGATTTCTGATCGAGACCAGTCCAGCGGCGGTCCTGACTGCCGACACCGCAGGGACGGTCATCATGGCCAACGAGGCGGCGCATCGGATGCTGGGCGTCGAGCGGAACCAGTTGCCGGGCCGACCGATCCACCGCTATCTGCCCTCGCTGCGCAACGTCTCATCGCCGGCTACTTCGGGACAATTTTTCCGAACCGTTATGCAGGCGCACGGCCAGCGGGAAGACGGCGAAGCCTTCCTGGCCGACATCAGCTTCTCCACCTACCGAACCGGCGCAGGCCTGCGGCTCGCTGCGATGGTGCAGGATACTTCGGAGGACCTTCGCACCCACGAGGTTTCCGGATTGAACCAGCTGCTGGCTGGTTCCCGCATCGCCATCGGCGCTGTCTCGCATGAGATTCGCAACTTCTGCGCCGCCATTGCCGCGGTCCATCAGAACCTGCTGCGCGGAGGTTCGCTGGCGGGCAATCGGGACTTCGAGGCGCTGGGCAATCTGATCGCGAGCCTCGATCGCATCGCCAACCTCAACCTGAGGCAGTCGATTACCGAAGCTGGGGAAGTGGATCTCGCTGCGTTGCTCGATGAGCTGCGCATCGTCATGTCTCCGGCGCTCGAGGAAGAGGACATTGCCGTCGAGTGGCTTGCCGAGCCGGGACTTCCTCCCGTTTGGGCAGATCGATCCAGTCTGATGCAGGTGTTTCTCAACCTGATCACCAACAGCGTTCGTGCCCTTTCCAGGAAGGAGCGCCGCATGCTCACAGTGCACGCCAAAACCGAAGGCGATCAGGTGCTGGTCACGTTCATCGACAACGGCGGAGGCGTTGCGCATCCCGAGCATCTGTTTCGCCCTTTCCAGGATGGCGCTGAATCCTCCGGACTCGGCTTGTATCTGTCGCGCGCGTTCCTGCATTCCTTCGGAGGCGAGATTCGTTATGTACCTCTCGAGGAAGGCGCAAGCTTCGTGGTGAATCTGAACGTTGCGCAATCGGCGGTGCGGAATTCATGAGCACGGAAACGCGCATTGCCATGGTCGACGACCACGGATTGTTCCGCGAGAGCCTGGGCCGATTGCTTGAGAGCCACGACGAATTCCAGATCGTGGCGAATTGCGGCTCGTCCACAGAGGCTTTGGAGAAGCTTTCCCGGGTTGAGGCCGATGTGGTGCTGCTCGACTACGATCTGGGCGAAGAAACGGCGCTCGGTCTGCTGAGCGAGATTCGGAAACGCTGGAGCACGATCCGCATTCTGATGGTGACCGCGGGACTTTCCGATGAAGTGGCCCTGCGGGTGATGGAAGCCGGGGCGAACGGCATTTTTCTGAAGCACAGCAGTCCGGATCGGCTGGTGGTCGCGATTCGCTGGGTCGCGGGCGGAGAAGTGTGGCTCGCCGACGATTCTTTCCATTCGCTGCTGGCCGGAGGACGCAGCCGCACGGAAGCCCAGGGACGCGCCAGGCCATTGACGACACGACAGAGCGAGGTGCTGCGCGGAATTCTCGACGGGCAGACGAACAAGGAAATCGCCTGGAACCTGAAGACATCGGAGACCTCGGTGAAAGCGGTGATCCAGGAATTGTTCCAGAAGGCAGGCGTGCGGACGCGCAGCCAGCTGGTGAGAATCGCCATTGAGAAGCACTCCTCGGACTGGCTCGGAAACGAAGTCGCGCGGTAGCTGGTAACTGGCAGCGGGCGGCGGGCAGCATAACCCCCTTCCCCTCTGGGGTGTCTGGCAAGTAGTTCATTCGTGGGGCTCCCCTGGTACTGTGTTTTGGGAATTACCCCCCGTGTCGTCGAACCAGGAGTGGGATTAGTCGTCGAACCATGAATTGGGTATGTTACGGTCGCTTCGTGGTGCGGCCCGCAGTCGCCACACTCTTTGCTGCGGCGCTGTTGCTGCTGGCGGCTGCGGCTGCGCCTGGCCAGCGCCGGACTCCGAAGGATTCCGTCGAGCGACGGACGTTTATCTACGACGGCGTTCTGCGAACCTACTTTTGCCTTATTCCGAGCGCGCCCGATGCGCAGGCTGCCTTGCCGGTGGTGGATCTGCTGCACGGGTCCGATCATGTGGGCTCGGAAATGACCGGCGCCTGGCGCGGGCTGGCCTCGAAGGAGGGATTGATTCTCGTCGCCCCCGATTCCCTGCACAGCGAGGTCTGGAATCTGCAGTCGGATTCGCCCGCCTTTTTGCATGCGGCCGTTGCGCAAGTGGCGGCGCGACATCCCATCGACCGAAAACGAATTTATCTGTTTGGGCATTCGGGCGGGGCAAATTACGCCATTGTGCTGGCACTGCTCGACTCGGGATATTTCGCCGCCGTCGAGGCGCATGCGGGCGCGCTCAATGACGACGATGACAAGCTGTTCCAGTACGCACAGCGCAAGACATCGATCGCGCTGTGGGTCGGGAACCAGGACCCGCTTTTTCCTGTGGCGAGAGTGACGGCGACCCGCGATGCGTTTGCTGCACACGGCTTTCCAGTCCAGCTGATCGTGATTCCGAACCACGGACATCTTTATGAAGGGGTCTCGATGCAGGTGAACCAGGAGGCCTGGGACTTCTTCCGGCGGTACGCTCTTCCGTAAGTCTGACCATCGCGGGCTTCGATTCCCTGAGAATTACGAGACCGATCAGCAGCGCGCTGATCGACGACCAGCGGAAGTGGCGCCAGTGCGGCTCGGGTGAACCCAGTGCTTGATAGAGGAGGATCTTACACGCGCCCTCGCCCTCCCTGTTGCCTTCCCAAAGGAACTGTGACATTATCCCTGTTGGAAACCCAAAGGTAACCGGGGTGAAGGAAAACAAGACTCGGCGAGGGCATCCTCGCGCACAGGCGGATGCACAGGGCGGATGAAAGCAGCGGCAGGCACGCGCCGCCGAGGGAGTGGACGATGAGCCAACCACGTAGCGGGTTTCTGTTGGCATTGCTCCTCTCCACAATCGGGCTCTCCGGGCAGCAAGGCACCGGCGGCGGCGCGCCCGCAGACATAATTTATGCACGAGCCGGCCAGCTGGTTGACGTGGGTGGATATCGGCTGAATCTCTATTGCATGGGAAGCGGCTCGCCCGCGGTTGTTTTCGATTCCGGCTTCGGAGACTGGGCGCCGGCGTGGTCGACGGTGCAGCCACAGATCGCAAAGTGGACACGCGCATGCAGCTATGACCGTGCCGGGGCAGGATTCAGCGAGCCGGGTCCTATGCCGCGTACCAGCGTGCGCATCGCGGGAGAGCTGCGCACTGCGCTTCACAATGCCGGCATTACGGGGCCCTATATTTTGGTGGGATCGGCCTACGGCGGCTACACCGTGCGCACCTTTGCGGACCTGTATATGGACGAGGTTGCCGGGCTGGTGCTGGATGACGCCGACCCCGTCGACGTGGAACCCAAGGCGATGCAGGAAGAGGAACATCGAGGACTTGCCGGGCTTCCCGGGGACCTGCGCGCGTGTCGAGACCTGATTGCCGAGCACAAGCCGTTGCCGGTAACATCCCGTCCTTCCCGGCCACAACAAACCTGTACTGAGCAATTTTTCTTTCGGGGTTTGCCGGAAGCAGAGTGGTCCAGGGAGCTGAACGCCAAAGTGCTGGAGATCGCACAGACCAAAGTTGCCATGTATGACGCGGATGCTTCGGAGATGGAACAAACACCGGCGGACGAGGCCTGGTTGCAACAACACAGCCGCTCCCTTGGCTCCCGTCCCATCCGCGTGCTCACCTCGGGAAACCACGCTGTTGGGCACCTGGAACGGAAACCCCCGGACACTCCGAAGCACCTCGAATACGAGCAGGAGATTACGGCAGCCCAGGCACGCTGGCTCAAACTGTCTTCGAACTCTAAACAGATCTTCCCCCACAACAGCTCGGAGTACATCCAGTTTGACGCGCCGGAGACCCTGATTAACGCAGTCCGCGAAGTGTATGAGCAAACAAAAAATCCGTAGCAGTCGCTTCGAAATTTGAAAACGTCTTTGGGCCGATCACTCACCGCGTACTTCTTCAGGCGTTTTTCCCTGCTCGCGCAGGGTGCGAATGGCGAGCGCGTCGTGGCGCTTGGCGAGGCGTTCGCCACGGTCGTCGACGACCAGCGCGCAGTGGTACCACTTCGGCTGGCGCCAGCCGAGGGCGCGATAGAGGAGAATCTGGCGGGCGGTTGAGAGGAGCAGGTCTGCGCCGCGCACGACTTCGGTGATGCGCATGGCTTCGTCGTCGGCGACCACGGCCAGTTGATAGGCGGGGACATCGTCACGACGCCACACGGGAAAATCGCCGAAGTCCTGGCCGGCTACGAACCGCTGCGGACCGAAGTGGCCGTCGTCGAAGGCGACGACTTCGCCATCGGGAACGCGGAAGCGCCAGTTCACTCCGGCGGGGCTTGCGTATTGGTCTGCCAGGTCGGTCGACAGTTTCGGGCGACAGGTGCCTGGATACATGGGGCCTTCGTCGCCTTCGAATCGACCCGAAACATTCTCATGCGGCGCCTGGGCGATGCCGGCCAGTTCGCGGCGAGAGCAGGTGCAGGGGTAGAGGAATCCGCGCTCGATCAGTATTCGCCAGGCGCTCAGGTAGAGGTCGCGGCGCTGGCTTTGGGAAAAAGGGCCGGAGGTCCCACCTACGTCCGGCCCTTCCTGCCAATGGATGCCGAGCCAGGTCAGGTCGTCCAGCATCGCATCGGCAAATTCCGCTTTCGAACGCTGCGGATCGAGATCCTCGTTCCGCAGAATGAGCGTTCCGCCGGCATCTCGGGCTCGGGTGAACGCGGTCCAGAAAGTTCTGGCGTGGCCCAGGTGCAGCAATCCCGTCGGCGAAGGCGCAATGCGGCCGCGATACTCGTTCACGGGGTCAAGTGTAATGTTCAAAAGAAAGCGGAGAGCACCGAACAGCAGATAAGAGCAGCAAACAACAGCACGAGACAGGAAGCCATGAGCAAAAGGCCGCGACCGGCGGCCGACAGCAGCCGGGAGCTGTAAGCAAGCAAGTTTCTAGGCGGCGCGGTCGGCGGCATCATTGGCAAACTTTGGGACGGTGAGGACGGGTGCGGTTTTTCGCCGTTTGTCGTTGCCGCCTGGAAAGGCATATTCGTAAAGCAGGCCCAGACCCTCGCCAAGATAAATGGCGGTGAGGGCGGCGGGCGTTCTCCAGGCACTTCGAAAACCGAACCTGGCGCCGATCCGCATGGAAGCCAGCAGCACGGCGATGGGAAACATCGCCAGGGGCAGAGTGATGACGGCAGCCATTCGCAGCGGGAGTTGATTCCAGGCAAACAGCGTGAGAAGACTGGCGAGCAGAATTCCCACCGGCGCGATCTCCCATAGCGATGCGCATTCGGGATGCTTGCGCATGAAGCGGCTGGCTCCGCGCCCGCGATGGAACATTTCCGCTAGAAGACTGCGCAGTTTTTGCGGAGGTTGCTCATCAACGGCCAGGCGGGGATCGTAGTAGGCGCGGATGCCGGCTTGCCGGACTCTTTCATTGAAATCGAGGCCTGCGCAGGCGTCGAAGCTCTCATCGAAGAACCCAGCCCGATCGAAGACGCTGCGGCGATAGGTGCCCGCAAAGCCTGGAGGATCGACATAACCGGCCATTTCCGGACCGACGGGCCCGCGGCCGATGCGGCTGGATCGCGCGTGGGCGATGGCCTCGCCCATCCGCGTTTCCGCGGGCACGGCGAGCGGCTGAGGACGGCACAGGCATCCGGCCCCGGTGGTTTCCAGAACTTCCGCAGTATCGGCCAGCAGGTTCTTTGACGGAATTCTGCAGTGCCCGGACAGAAATACGATGGCGTCTCCGGATGCGGCGCGGATACCCACATTGCGTCCAGCCGAGACGCTGCGCTGGGGACTGTCGAGAACCCGGATGCGGACGCGACGATCGCTGTAGCGACGGCGGATCAGGTCCGCGGTTCCGTCGTTGGAATCGCCGTCGACGACAAGAATCTCGAAAAACTCAGGCGGATAGTTCTGCTCGAGAAGCTGATCGATCAGCCCCGGGAGCATCTTGCGTTCGTTCCGCACGGCGAGAACCAAGGAAAGGTAAGGCAGCATGAGACGTCCTCTTTTTACATCCCTGACTGCTTGTTTGATGGTCGTTTATAGCATTGATAATCCACAGGTCACGAGAAGAAGAGCCGACTCTTTGGTGAGCGAATTAGGGCGCCGCCAGTAACCGGAATTTGTCGATTCGAAGGTGTCTGTCGTATCCGTTGAGGGCACCGGTGGAGAGGCGGGGCGAGCGTTTCCCCCTGTCGTGGAGCGAGAGATTGAATTGAGGACGCGGTCGCAGGCTCAGATCACCAGGCAACCGCTGCGCGACTACGCGGCAATTTCTCCATGGCGGTGTTCTGTGACTGTGGACACAGAACTGGGGCTAACAACAGCGGGTTTTGGGTGGAACTCGCGGGCGACGGCCTGCTTTGAGCAGAGGAGGGCAGTCGATTGGGGGTCGTGGAAGGACGAGAAAGACGGGCGGACGGGGCCAGTTGCACAGCGGAAGAACGACCGATTTCCGCTGTGCAATCGTGGCTGGTGAGACTCAGTGATGGCGGCCGCTCGACTGGATGATCTGGATGGCGTTGTAGAGCGAACCGCCGATGGTGAATCCCGTCGCCCGAAGCCGTGGCATGCACGAACTGCAGACTCGGATTGTCGTAGAGGTAATGGTTGCCCTGAGAGGTGATCGAGAATCCTCCGGTGCGCAGGACATCTTCCACCGGCTGGACTTCCTCGGCCGCAGCGCAAAGTCCACGTCGAGGGTGATGGTGGATCCGCCGGAGAACGGGACCTGGATATAGAAGCTTTGACCGACGCCGAGGCCGGACTCCGCTCTCACGTCGCCGATGGAGATGGAACGCTCGTCCGGGCGGGGCAGGTAGAACGCAAAGATGTGGACTCGAGCTGTTCGACAAAGCCTTCATCGAAGAGCTTGAGGAACTGGGGAGGCAGGATAGCTTGCGGGATTGAAGACGTTATCGGTGCCGGGAATGGCGGTTACGTTGATCTGGGGACTATTGATAGCCGCCAGGGCCGTGGCCAGCGATGTGGCCAGGCTGGAACCGTTGCCCTGGGCCTGAAACTCCACCCAGACCAGGCTGGGCGATTCGAGAATGAAGTGGTCGCCGATGGCGGAGATGTGGATCCGCTTGTCGGTACGCAACGCGCCTTCCAGCGCGGCTAATTCTGTTTGCTGCGCGGGCAGCGAGCCATCGACGAACATTTGGCCGCCCCCGGCTGGTTTAAAGGCCACGAAGCCATTAGCCACTGCTCCGAGGGTCTGGGGCTGGCTGTTGACGGTCATGGTCAGATCCTGGCGAACAAGATCGAAGCGCAAAACGTCTCCGGGCATTTCAACGCCGGAAGCACCCATCGCGGTCTGGATTGCGGTCCAGTCTGTCGCGGCGAAGGCTTTTAGGTTCAGGAAAGAGAGGAACACGAAGGCCAAAACAACGGCTTTGGCCAGCTGACTGCGGCGAAAGCGCACAATTCCGAGTGCGGGCATGGGGAGAGCCTCCACGGAACAAATGTCGTCCATTGCGGACCGAGGCAATAGTAATCCCGCGACGGAGCAGCCGTCATGAAAAAGCTCTTTGGCGTAACTGCTCCAATGGGGGATTGACAATGGGGCGGGCTCGGGGCGCGCCAATGGCGACACGATCTGTTCACGCGGTGTAGGCTACACGCCGGGGAGCGTGCGCATGGCGGATCCTGCTGATGACGAAGAGGAGCGCTGGACCGAGTCGCCGCTGTTCGGGCTGATTCTGCTGCTCGGCCGGTCGCTGCTGACGCTCCTGCTGGCCTACTGGATCTTGTTCGTTGTGTATTCCATTGGAAAGATGGTGATGGGTGGCCCGGGCGCGGTGGTGGCATGGTACGCGCACATTGAAGAGGAGGGCGGAGTTGTGTTCCTTCCGCACTGGAGCGCGGCTGCGTTTCTGCTGCGTCAGCTGCTTATCCTAGCCATCACGGCGGGGTTGTGGTTCGCTGTCGGCCCGAGGCGGATTCCCAGGAGAAGGGTCTAATCGCCGTAGCGGACTCCGTCGATCCAGAGTGTTTCGCACCAGCGGCAGAACCAGACTTCCCTGCCCGGCGCCTGCTGTTGGAGATCCAGTTGCGCCCGGCGATGCAGCCCAAGCCCGCAGAGAAGGCTTTTCCAAACACTGGACTCGTGCACTCGATGGGGCCACAGCCGGGCGAGAGAGCGGGCTAGCTCGGCATCAGGCTTGACGGCGACGGATCGGCTGGATTGTCAGCAAGGTCATGGATACGGTTGGGCCGGTCCTTCCGGTCGTCGCTATCGCCCTCGTGATCGTTGGAGTCGTCTGGTTCAGTTTCGCAGAAACAAAAGCGGCTCGAATATCTGCGGGACAAGTACGGCGACGAAGCAACGGTCGACCGCATCATGCGGCGCATCCTGTGGCAGGGAGAGACGGCTCAGATGCTAGTCGATAGCCTGGGGGATCCCGTGAACGTTGATAGGAAGGTCATGGCGACCCGGAAGCGAGAAAATGTGGAAGTACAACCAAACTGGACGGGGAAGGTACGCTCTGAGAGTTACGCTGGACAATGACGTTGTTATCGAGATTGACCACAAGACTTCCTGAACGGTTCTCCCCGGTCCCAAGCTAGGGGTTCGACCTTATCCATTCGATTCGAGATCGCCAGAGACGGTCAGGAAGAAGTCCGATGAACCTGGCGATGATGACAGCGGTAAAGATGAAGCCGATAACGCCTTGACCAAGTGCCACGAAGCGAAGGCCGCCTAAAGGCAAGATGTCTCCATAGCCGATTGTGAGTTGAGTGACGCCGCTAAAGTACAGGGCGTCACGTACCTGTGAGCGCCGCAGAGCGATTTGATGTCCCAAAAATAGATTTGAGCGAAGCACCACGTGACTTCCAAATATCCCCACAGAATGAGGATCAGGCTTCGCACCGATGACGCCATTCGCTCTTGCTGTTGGCCGCGAAGCGGTCCGAACACAAGCCGGTTACCGAGACTCTGAACGATGTCGATTAGCCGATAGCACGCTGGAACAGCCAAGAGGCCACGCAAAATCGTTGGCCTAAACGCCGAAGTCGAAGGGAGCAATGAAGAAACAAGTGCCATCACCAACTCCGCGATGGCCCATGCCCCGATATAACGATCCACTTTCAGGGCGTTTCTCTGACCTTTTCATCTCGCTGAGCAGATGCGAGGCGCACAAGTTTGGCGTGGTGCTTAGTGCGAGGCGGCAGACCAAACAGAAGATCGGCCACAAACATCTGTTTCTCTAAGAGGAAAAACAATAGAGAGACAAAGTGAGCGATGAACCCGTATTCGCTCAGGGGGTCTTTTGGCGGATCATGCTTGAGAGCGCGTTCGCGAAAACCCACATGCTTCCGCATTGTCTGCTCTAGAGGTCACAGCGATTGTAGACCAGCCCGGCGCAGAGCGGCTGTTAACTGCGAAGATGCTCCATCAGCATAACCAGAGCGGCCCTGCAAGGGGCCTAGCTGCTCCTCGCGAGGAGGCCGGGCTGGGATGACAACGGCTTTTTCGGGCATAATCTCGCTGGCCGGCGAACCATCGCTTTGCGGTTCTCGTACTCTTGCAGCATGGATCCTCTCTATAGCTGGGCGTGGGTGGAAGCGCAGTCCGCCGACACCGCGGCCGTTTGGAACGCGTGCGTGGCGGACCATATGCCCGATGCTCCGCGGTATTCGCCTCCGGAACAAACGAAGCGCGAAAAGGCCTACGACGAGGGTCTGGACACCGTCGAACGGGAGCTGAAGCGAGCGCGGGGAAGCCGTACCGCAGCCGGGCGCATCGAGACGCAACAGCGCGTCACCTCGGCTTTTGCCCGTTTTTCAGCGGCGGCTCTGGACCTTAGCGACGACTGCATCGAGTTGCTGACCGACGATTTCCTCCCCGTGGGTACGAAGCTGGCGAAATGGGCGCGGCGCTTCGATCCGCGGCTGAGCATGCCCGACATCGTGCAGGCGTGCCGCAATGCCTGGACTGCCTGCGGCCTGCAGCCCCTGCTCGGTGTGCCCATCGGATTAACGCCGTCGATTCTGGGCTACAGTCTGCTTTACCCCTACAGCGACAACTATCTCGATGGCGAAGACGTAACGGCCGAAGCGAAGCTCCGCTTCAGTCAGCGCTTCCGGGAACGTCTTCGCGGCGAGCATCTCGCAGCGGCCGACGAGCGAGAAACAGCGCTCTGGACGATGGTAGAGCTGATCGAAGCACAGTATCCGCGCTCGCGGTACCCCGATGTTTTCGCCTGCCTGCTGGCCATTCATCGAGCCCAGGAACAAAGCATCGCCCAGGTCAGGAGCCGCTGCTCCGATGCTGAACTTTTGCAGATGAGTTGCGCCAAGGGCGGCTCGTCGGTGCTGGCCGACGGCTGTCTGGCGCGCGGTTCTCTTGCCCCTGAGGAAAGCCGGTTCTCCTTCGACTGGGGCGTGCTGCTGCAGCTCGGAGACGATCTGCAGGATGTTCGCGAGGACATGAAGCGGGGGTCGGTGACGCTCTTTTCCGGCGCCGCGGCGAGAGGCGATCTGCTGGACAGCCGCGTGCGTCAGCTGCTGGCCTTCAGCGAGCGGGTCGGCGCGCAGATGGAGGGTCTCGCCCATGGCAAACCGATGCTGAAAAATCTGCTGCGCATGAGCTGGCGGTCTCTGATCCTGATGGCGGTAGCCGAGTCGCACGAATACTTCTCGCCAGGATTTCTCGAGGAAGCGGAGCCCTTTTCGCCGTTTCGCTTTGGCTTCCTGCGCGAGCGCCGGGAGCGGCTGGCCGGTCGACAAGGTTTGTACGCAAAGCTGTTTGACGCATTCGTCGAAGCACCGGAAGGCGGTGACGCTGCGGCGTCGCAGCTGGCCCAGTGCGAAGCTCGGATTCCCGCCGCGGTTACCGCAGAGGCTCCTCCCGCATAACCTTTCGCACCGCCGGGCTGGTGTCTCGTTAACCAGACCGGGACCAGCCAGCGCGGGTTTCCCCAGCCGCGACGGCCCGCTCACGCCCACAAAATTTGTCGTCAGCCCAATGGGACTGAGGGTATAGTGTTCACCTGGCCGTAAAGCTCTCGGCGCGGTTCCGGTCCATGTTCCCGGCGGCTACTCCCCAGATTTCCCTGATTGTGCCGACAACAAAGAAAGGAATGGGTGATGTATGGCGTTTTGCGCGAAGTGTGGATCGTCAGTGGCGGATGGGGTTGCGTTCTGCCCGAAATGTGGTGCGCCCACCGGCCCTGTTGTGGCCTCGGCTCCCGGGACAGGCACGGTTATAACCCCCGCCGCAGCTCCTGCGAGCGGCCTGAGCGAAAATGTAGCTGGCCTGCTTTGCTACCTGGTTGGCTGGCTCACCGGGCTCATCTTCCTGCTCATCGATAAGCGGCCGTTTGTGCGCTTCCACGCCGCGCAGTCCATCGTGGTCTTCGGCGCACTGTTCATCCTTCGCATGATCCTCACCTTCGGCCTGTTCGGCGCCACCTGGGGATTCTTCACGATCTGGGGCCTGCTCTCGTTGCTGGTCAGCCTTGTGACGCTGGTGGCCTGGATCGTACTGATGGTCATGGCCTACCAGGGCAAGATGTTCGAAGTGCCTATCGCGGCGGGAATCGCGAAGAGCATCGCCGGCAGTTCCAAAGTGTAGAGAAATCTTACCAGCCAGCCGTGGAGTACCGGCGGTTGGCTCATGGCTTCGGGACACCATCTGCGAGCAGCCGCGCGCATTCCCCCTGAATGCGGATAACCACCTGCAGCCGAACCAATCGGGAAAGTGAGTAAGCTATGGCGAGCTTTTGCACGAAATGCGGCGCAGCCGTCACCGGAGACAACGCCTTCTGCACCAGCTGCGGCACGCCCGTCGGAGCGGCTCTGGGCGCAGCCCCCGCCTCTGTGGCCCCACCCTTAAATGCCCCCGTGTATGCTGCAGCTCCGCCAGCGGCCCCCGCCCAATCGGGCAGCGCACTCAAGGTCATCCTCATCATCGTTGCCGTGTTTGTCGGCCTGGGCATTCTATCCGTTGCCGGAATCATGTTTGGCATCTGGCGGGTTTCGAGAGTCGTTCACCTCACCCAGAACGGCGGGGGCGCCGTGACCGTTTCCACTCCGGGAGGAACGTATTCCGCAGGCAATACAAAAGTCACCGCCAGCGATCTGGGCGTGGACATTTATCCCGGCGCCACGCAACAGCAAGGCGCAGTCCGGGTGACGACACCGAACGGCTCGGCGGTGACTGCTGCTTATCTAACCAACGATTCGATGGACAAGGTGGTGGACTTCTACAAAGGCAAGCTGGGTTCAGGAGCGTCGGTCTACCAGAGCGACAAGAGCGCGGTGCTATCCCTCAACAGCGAGGATAAGAAGACCAGCGTGATGATCACCATCAGCGAGGAAAATGGGCAGACGAAGGTTGCGATCCTGCACTCCACGTCCACGTCTTCGTAGTTTCCGGCCTAGCGGTGCTGAACCTGGGTCCCACTGGCCACTTTGAGCTTAAACAGGCTGGCCGGCGGGTGTTTGTTGTAGCGGATATTCGTGTAGGTCGCGGTGCGCGAGTCGCCGGAAGGCTGCAGCATCACGATCTTCAGCGAAATGTCACGGCTGGGATCGACCCATATAGTTATGTGACTGAAGTTGTTACGAATATTGGCCTGTTTTGACACCAGGTCCAGTTTGGCGGTCTGGACTCCGTCGATGGTCTCCATCCCCTGGAACGTCACATCCCACTGCGCTGCCAAATCCTTGCCGCTGGCGCCGAAACCAGTCGCAAGCAGGCTGTCGTACTCCGCCTTGTTGGCGCCGGCGGAGGCGATTGTCTCCTGCTTCGTCCCGGGCTGATAGAAATCCAGTTCCCCGTCCTTATAGAGGATGTCTCTCTCTCCAGGTTGACCCTTGTCCAGAACCATGGCCATCTGCATGGCTCCATTCACTCGCCGAAAGGCGGTGATCCCCTTCTCGGTTTCGTGGTCTTTCACCACCGCGGTGTAGTTATCGACAGCGATGTCGGCCTGGACGTCCTGGAACTTCGCCGCACTTGCGTCCATCTGCTTCAAAATATCCTGGAGTTTGGCGTCCTGCGGCCGCGCGGAAACAGCCGCGAAAACCAAAAACATGGAAATGAAAACATGCGTCGATTTCATGAATCTGGCGATTCCTTCCTGAACTGCTTCGTAGGATGCACGCGCGGGGCAAGGATTTTGCCGGCTATGTACGGCGGTGCGCTCGATGGCGCTGTTAACGGTGCGCCCACACCCGCCAGGCAACCACACTGCCGCCAATTTCCTTTACCGCCTCTTTGCGATCGACGGAGATGGGGCCTGAGGTGGGGGCGATGGCAGTGGCCAGTTCCTGGTCGGTCGGCTCAGCAGCTTGCGCGTGGATCAGTTCCACCGGAACTTCGTAGACCATCCCGCCGGCGGGATTGACCGAGGCGCGAATCTCATTGGCCGGCCAGTCCGGCTTGGGACGATCGCCGTAATCGATCCAGTGCGGCGTGAGAAAAATGAAGGCGAGAATGAGGGTGACCATGACGTCATAAGGCACGCTGCCCCGCTCGTGGGTCCACCAGATGTAGCTCTTCAGGACGCGTCCAATACTCACGGCTTATGCTCCAGCGCGCGGTTCAATCGTGCGCTGCCCTCCCATATAGGGTACCAGTGCCTCGGGGATGCGGACAGTTCCGTCGGCCTGCTGATAGTTCTCGAGAATCGCGAGCCACGTGCGTCCAACTGCGAGGCCGCTGCCGTTGAGCGTGTGGACAAACGCGGTCTTTCCCTGCCCCTTCGGCTTGTAGCGAATGTTGGCGCGCCGCGCCTGAAAGGCTTCGAAGTTCGAGCAGGACGAAATTTCGCGATAGAGATTCTGGCCTGGCAGCCAGACCTCGAGGTCGAAGGTCTTGGCCGAGCTGAAGCCTGTGTCACCCGTGCACAGAAGCATACGGCGATACGGCAGGTTCAGCCGCTCGAGGATCGTCTCCGCGTTCCGGGTGAGCTTATCGTGTTCCAGATCGCTCTCTTCCGGCCGCGTGAATTTGACGAGCTCGACCTTTTGAAACTGATGCTGGCGGATGATGCCTCGCGTGTCCTTACCCGCAGCACCGGCCTCAGCGCGGAAGCACGGCGTGTATGCGGTGAGCGATACCGGCAGCTTCGCTTCGTCAAGAACCTCGTCGCGATAGAGGTTGGTCACGGGAACTTCGGCTGTCGGGATGAGCCAATGGTCGCTGTCGCGATACTGCCCGGGCTCAAACCCCTCGTTGCAATGGAACAGATCTTCGGCAAACTTCGGCAGTTGGCCGGTGCCGAAAAGAGACTTGCTGTTGACCATGAACGGGGGAAGAACCTCGGTGTAACGGTGCTCGCGGGTGTGCAAATCGAGCATGAAGGTGATGAGCGCACGCTCCAGCTTCGCTCCATCGCCCCAATAGACGGCGAAGCGCGCACCGGCAATCTTCGCAGCGCGCTCGAGGTCGAGGATGCCCAGTTGGGCGCCCAGCTCCCAGTGGGGTTTTGGCTGGAAATCGAATTGCGGCACCGTGCCCCACCGTTTGCATTCGACGTTACTGCGTTCGTCGGGGCCAACGGGCACTTCGTCTCGAGTCAGGTTCGGAATCCGCGTGAGAATCGCGCGCATTTGCTCTTCGGATTCGCTGGCGGCCGCTTCCAGCTCGTCGGTGCGGTCCCTCAGCGCGCGCGTCTGATCCATCACAGCCGTGGCGTCCTGGCCAGACTTCTTCAGTTTTGCTACTTCTTCACTCAGCTTGTTGCGCTGCGCCTTCAGATTCTCCGCTTCGGTGATGCGTTCGCGCCGCCGCTGATCCAGCTCGCGAAAATCTCCCAGCAGCGCGGCGGGATCCTGCCCGCGGTCGCGCAGTTTCTTCTCTACGAGTTCCAGGTTGGCACGTACAAAGCCCAGGTCAAGCATAGGTAATCAGGGTACAGGGTACAGGGTGCAGGGTACAGAACACAGGGAGCGGGTACAGGGTACAGGCTGAAAGGTCGTTGTCCCTGGCGTTGCGCTGTACCCTGTACGCTGCACCCTGTACCCTGTCTTTTCAGTCGAGGCGCACCAGCCAAGCCGTGCCTTCAGCTGGCTGCAGCGAGTGCGCGATGGCGACGGCGCGCGTGCGGTCGTCGTTTTCCGGACGGATACGGACCCAGTAGCCCGTCGGCCCCTGAAACTCAATCACATTCGCCGTGCGGTATTCCCGCTGAAGATCCGACTGGAGCCGCAGCGCCGAACCCTCGTGGACGAATGCGCCAATCTGCACGCACCAGCGCCCCCCCTCATCCAACGGCTTCGGTGTGCTGAAAACATCGATGCGCACTTCCCCCGTGCCCGCCCTCCACAAGCCAACGGCTTTCGCCGCGCCAATCGAGAGATCGAGAATCCGCCCTGCAACAAATGGCCCCCGATCAGTAACGCGCATGACCGCCGATTGCCCGGTCTTCAGATTGACTACGCGGATCAGCGACCCCATCGGCAGCGTGCGGTGCGCCGCGGAGATCCCATTCTCGTCATAAACCAGGCCGTTAGCGCCTACGCGGTTGTGGTACGGCGGCCCATACCAGCTGGCAATCCCCGTTTCTGAGGAGATGGGCTGATGGGTGTCGACAAACTGCTCATCGGCGGTGAGCGACGGGACCGGCGCCACCGAAGCCGGTGGCTGAACTCTCGCAGGCGGCGCGGTTTCGGTGTTCTCAGGAGCCGGAGGAGGCGTGTAAGCCACCGGTTGCTTATGAGCGCAGCCAACCACCAGTAGCAGGACTGCACTGAAAATCGCTCCTGTGACGGGCTGCAGCTTGCGGCGGAAGGGGAAGTCTCCCTGCATGTTCGCTGCGGTCAGGCTTTTCGCGTCCGTTCCAGGTGATCGGCCAACCGCCCCAGCTGTTCAGCCGCAATGCGCAGTGCCTTCGACGAGTTCTCACGCACCTCCGGCACCACGCGTTCATTCAGATAGGTGATGACCCGCTTCACGTCCTCTTCCAGCTTTTCGCTGCACCCGCCGAAATGCTCATCCATCTTGCGGCCGAGGTTCTCAAAACGGCCGTTGCTTTGGTCCGTCATATCTCAATCTCCGTATTCAGTATTGCGATCGCCGATGCCGCGGTCAATCGCGCTGATCCAAACCTGTATCCCAACATCGGCCAGCTTACGCCCCGGGGCGCCAGCCAATACATCCCAATCCGTCCAATGACTCTCCAACCTGAAGAACCGCCGGGGGTCCTCTGAAAAGCTTTCTTCTTGTCTTCTCCGTCCTTTTATATCTTTCTGTGTTCCCAATAGGCGTCGCGGGCGCCCAGGTGAACACTTCCCTTCCCGATGCGCCACAGCCGCAAGTCGGAGAAGCCGCCCTGGCCATGCAGGGCAGGCCATCACAGGATCAAAACAAGCCGGCGAAGCCCGACCCTCTCGCGCCCCCGGCTCACGCCGATCCGCAAGCCGCCAGCCCCATGACGCACGCCCCCTACGAAAAGCGGAAATGGGCGCAGTATGTCGATCCCGGCGAAAAGGTCCCGGCTCTGTTCCCCGAAGACAAGTGGGTCTTCTGGCTGCATGAGGAAGAGCGCCCGTGGAGCCTCGGGCCCGCCCTCATTTCCGCCGGATACGGCCAGCTGACTGACAGCCCCGACTACGGCAGCGACGCCGGGGCCTTCGGTGACCGGCTCGCCGCGGCGCTGGTGCGGCAGGCCACCATGCGCTTTTTCTGCAGCAGCCTGTTTCCCGTCTACACCCACGAGGACCCACGCTATTTCCGCAAGGCCTCGGGTAGTTATCCTGGCCGAGCGGGATGGGCCGCCGAGCGGGCCTTCATCACCCAGCGCGACAGCGGCAACCACAGCTTCAACTTCTCTAACATCGTCGGCCACCTCGCCGCTTCGGCCCTCACCCCCGCCTACTACCCGAGCAAGAGCCGCAGTGTCCATGTGGTTATGCAGACGTGGGGAACGTCGATCGCCGGGGCCGCCGGCAACAACCTCTTCCTCGAATTCCTACCCGACGCCATCAACGCCTGGCGTCACCGAAAGTCTCACGCCGATTCATCTGGAATGCCCTGAATTTCGGCTGTAACCTCAGGGATAGTAGTGTGGCCGCTGCGGAACCGACCCGCGATCCGCAAGCCGCAACCGGGAGGTACTTCCAGCGCGAATGTTCTCAGGAGGACTGCAGGGATCGCGGAGAAAACAGAACGGCTGCGAAATCACCCTCCTCAGGCGACGAAGGCGCCGCCATTCCTCCTTGCGCGCGTGGTTTTACATCTGTCTCTTTGCTTCGGCGGTCCTCAGCGCGGGGTGGACGCAGATTCTGTGCGCGCCCAGTCTATGGGCGCAGGATCTTCCGGCCAGGAACTTGCCAGTTCAGAATCTGCCGGATGCTCCCTCACCGAATGATGACGAGCTGGCCGGCGTCTCCAGCCCACCAGTCTCCAGCGTCACCGGTTTCAGTTCATCCGCGCTCCCCGAAGGGATCGGCCAGGAGACATTCCCGCCCGAAGCCCGCCCGGTGCCTGGCCTAAGCGTACCCGGCCTCGAGCCGTACTACGTTCCGCTTCCCAAATGGTGCATCGCCCACGCCTGCACTGAGGCCACGCCCATACGCAGCTGTTGCGAGGAGACTGACGACATTTTCAACAGCTACCTGAAACAGAGCTCCATCCATATCTATTCCCCCGCCGAGTTGGGCAAGATCGCCATTCATGGCGTCATCGATCCCTTCAACCTGCTCACCATAGGCGGCACCTCGTTTCTCTCCATTGCATCCGATTCGCATACCTTCTACGGTCCCGGCGTCAAAGGCTGGGCCCAACTGAGCGGCGTAACACTCACCGAGGATATGACCGGCGAATTTGTGGGCACCTTCCTCATCCCCTCCATCGATCACCAGGACCCGCACTACCATCGCATGCCCAACGCCTCGATGATGCGGCGCATCCTGCACTGCGCTTACCAGCCTTTCTGGACCACCAGCGACACTGGCAAGGGCATGATTAACTACTCGACCTTTGCCGGATCGATCATCAGCGAGGCGGTGGACGTGAGCTACGTGCCCTATCAGAAGGTTGGCTGGGGACCAGGTGCGGAGCGCGTTGCCAGCGGATGGGCCAGCGATCCGCTGGGAAACTTCGTCACCGAGTTCATGCCCGACCTCGCGCGCCACGTCAACTTTAAGGTTGTCTTCATCCAGCGCATCATTAATCGCGTGGCGCTCGAGGACGGCGGATCATAACGGGCCGGACTGCGACTACTTCCTGAAGTATCGTGGATGACGGCCGGGTTGCCATGGATCGTAGTGCGCGGCGAATTCCGCGCGCTCCTCGGTCGATGGATGGCTGTAGGTCCAGAACTCCACAAAACGATTCGGGTCGGGATTATCCAGCCACACCAGAGCGTCGCTGCAGAACGAACTGACCGTCGTGGCTTGTGGATCGGGCACCAGACCGTGGATCACTTCCTGCCCATAGACATCGGCCTGATGCTCGATGCTGCGGCTGAAAGTGTTGGCAACGGGCTCGGCAAGGAAGTTGAGCACCGCGGCCACTAGCAACGCCAGCCCCAGCGAGGACCAGCTGCCGGGAGTGCCGATGCCCAATCGTGCGCCGCGCGTGCGCACCAACCAGGTGAACACCCGGAACGCGATCCAATAGAAGACAAAAAACACCACGGCGGAGAACGCAATGCCCTTCGGAATGTGGTGCAGAACGTAGTGCCCCTGCTCGTGCCCATAGGTGAAGAGGATTTCGTTGGGGCTTTCAATTTTCAGCGTTGTATCCCAGACAACGATGCGCTTCGAGGCGCCCAATCCCGTGACATAGGCGTTGGCGCCGGTGGCCCGGCGGCTGGCATCCATCAGAAAAACGCGATCCGGCGGAATTTCGAGGCCGCCCCGTGCCGCCACACGCTCCAGCTGCTCCACCAGCGCGGGATTCGTCTGCGCAAGCGGCGTGAAGTGGTTGAACAGCGGATCGATCGCCAGCGGTGCGACAAACGTCAGCAAGATCTCAACTGGAATCGTGAACGCCCAGAACCAAAGCCACCACCGCCGCGGCGACCGGCGCATCAGCGTATACAGGAAGCTGAGGATCACCATCCCCAAAAGAAGAGTGAGCCACTCCGACTGCGCCCAGTCCACCCACCACGCCGGCCATTTTTCTACCGAGAGACCAAATCGCAAACTGACGTGATGACCCAGAATTGCTGCCGGCAGTTCCAGCGCGCTGAGGATCAGCAGCCAGACAGGAATAACGACCAGCCCCTGCACCCAGGGCCACGGCGAAACCCGCTCGCCCAGCCTGGCAATCGGGGTCCCCAGCCTCAACAGCACCGCCAGCGCGAGCACCAGCCACGCTGTCCCGCCAAAGTAGAGTCCCGTGCGCCAGTGACTCAGCGCGATGGCTGCGCGCAGCTTCTCCGGCGGCAGGGTGCAAAGCGGCTTCGTGGCGAAAGCCAGCAGAGCAACATGCACGGCGCTAGAGATTGAACAGCTCCCGCAGGCGACGAGTCTGCGCGCGGCTCACTGGAATCTCCGTCTGCTTCTTGTCCGCCATGCGCAGCTGGTAGCTCGACTTGAACCACGGAACCACTTCGCGAATGTGGTTGATGTTCACCAGGAACGACCGGTGCGCGCGCCAGAACACGGCTGGATCGAGCAGGTCGAACAGCTCCTCCAGCGTGCGGCATTTCGACTGCCCTTCAATCGACGGAGTCACCACGGAAATCACCCCGTCGTCGATTGAGGCAAAACAGATTTCCTTCTGATCCACCAGCAGCAGCCGGCTGCCCGCCTGCAGAACAATCTTGCCACTGTGCGGGCGCGCCGCCTGATGCTGCTCAATCAGCTTCAGCAGGGTATCGACGCGCAGATCGCTGTGGGCCGCTCGCGGTTCCTCGTTCTGCCCGGCCTCCTGCAGCCGCTGCCGCGCGCGTTCCACCGCCTGCAGCACGCGGTCCCGATCGAAGGGCTTCAGCAGATAATCGATCGCGTTCACGTCGAAGGCTCGCACCGCATACTGATCGAAGGCCGTCGCGAAAATGATCTGCGGCAGTTGCTCCCCTTCACCCAGTTCCAGCAGCTTTTTCAGTACCGCAAAGCCATCGAGTCCTGGCATTTGCACGTCGAGGAAAACCACATCGGGATGGTGCGTGCGGATGAGATCCACGGCCTCGACGCCGTTCTTGCCTTCCGCAAGCACATCCACGCTGCCCGCCGCGTCGAGGAGATACTTCAGCTCCTCGCGTGCCAGCTCTTCATCGTCGACAATCAGGGCGGTTATGGACATAGCTGCGCGTGCGCGTGTCCAAAGTATAGAGCGTCGAGGGATGGGTCAACGAGTGCGCAGCGAAGCGCGGCTCAGGGCGGTTAAACAGTCTCGCTGACAGGATTTTTATCGCCGGTTTGCCGCAGATCCTGCAATTAGAGTTTGCCGGTCACCCGCCCGGGCCGACGCTGGTTCCCCTGGCGATTCTTACCTGTTGTCTTTTCCGTTATGGCTGCGTCCAGCCCCCTTCCGATCTCATCGAATGCGGGCGTTGGACCCTTCCACCGCAATCGATCAACGTCGTCAAACAACTTGATGTCCGTTCGAAGAGTAGCGAGTGTGCGAAAAAGGAGTGCATCGTCCCAATGGCACACGAGGGTCGCCGCGAGACTACCCGCGTTGGCTGCATTCACCTGCCAATTACGGCTGTCGTGGGGAACGGACTCCAGGTGGCCAAATTTGGCCAGGACTGCCGCTGTCGATTTTGCGCCCCATCCTGGCAGCCCGGGAAAGCCGTCTGCTGCGTCGCCAACCAGCCCCAGATAATCAGGAATGGATTCAGGTCTAACCCCAAATTTCTGCATGACGGCACTCTCGTCATAGATAGTGCCGGTTCGACGATCGAGTTGGACGACACGCGTGCCTCGCACGCACTGGGCGAGATCCTTGTCCGGCGTGCAGATGATGACTCGCTCAACCTGCGGATTTTCCGCGGCCGCGGCTGCGGCAGATGCCAGCGCATCGTCTGCCTCGAATTCCACCATCGGCCAGACGACGATTCCGGCTTCGGACAGGACATCCTCGAGGAGAGGAAATTGAGTCCAGAGATCGGGATCAATTCCTTCGCCGGTTTTGTACCCCGCCCACAAGGAATTTCGAAACGATTCGATGACATGGTCGGTCGCCACCCCCATGTGGGTTACTCCTCTTTTCAGCATGCCCAGCAAGGAGGCGAGCACACCTCTCACCGCACCCACCTCGCGCCCTTCAGCGTCGCGCGCGCGGGGCACCGCGTAAAAGTGGCGAAACAATTCGTATGTGCCGTCGATCAGGTGTATTTCCACGATTCGGTTCAATTGGTATATACAGACGGCGGCCTTCCAGCGCAATAGTGATGCTGGCGACGCGACAGGGGGGCCTTCAGATCGGGGAAATCAGCGGGCCGACGAGTGTGGCTATGAAGAGTGCTGGCGCCTTACCACATCGTCAGAGTCACGTTATCGACCCATTCGTGCAGTGGAGTACCGGTGGGATCCTGGTCCAGCTGGTACTGGATGCCGATCATATCCGGCCAACTGGTAGTGTTGGTGTTCCACGTCTGATTGAATCCGTAGCCCTGGCCATCGAACACCAGCGTGTCGTAGCGATACTGCGTGGCACTCAGGCGCTCGTAGTACCACTGCACGTGGTGCCAGCCGGACGCCCAGTGCGTACAAGGGATTCCATTGAGAATCCAGCTACCGCCCTGGCTATCCCAGGTGGCCCAGTAGCCGTCTCCAACGTCGCACTGGCTGCCGATCATGAACTCCTGGCCACCGAGAACCTGCCAGAGATCGAACTCCGAGGACCAGAAGTGGGCTTCGGCAGCGGGGTCGTGGTAGACCCAGAAGTCCCATAAAAAATGAGAATTGGAACTGGTGCCCTCCATGATGTCCATAAACAGCACGTTGGTCCAGGACGCTCCGCCGGCATACATCTCCATGCTGCTGCCGCTCAGCGAGGGCGAGCTTTGGTCAAAGGTCATCGAGTAGTTGCTGGTGTCGTTGGTGCCCGCCGCGCACAGGCTGCAGATGCCCCAGTTGGCGGTGTCGTTCTGCATCTCGTTGAGCACAGTTGCGTTTGCCGGCGGAGTCGGCAGCACAGTGCTGCTCGTCGGTGGTGGTCCCACCGTGATCAACGCAATTTCCGATCGGTTGGAATCGCCCGCGGCGTCCCACGCGCGCGCGTAGAGAAGATGCTGGCCAGTGGGAATAGTAATGGCCTGGGAGATGGAACCCGCAGGGGTATTCGTCTGATACGCGGCTTGAGTGTCGACGCAAATCGCCCACTGGGTAACGGTTGCGGGGCCGTATGCGGTCGCGTTCACCGTGACATTGCCTGGATTCTCGCCTGGTGATGGGCTGGACATCCAAATGCCGGTTATCTCGGTATCCTGGGCGTCATATCCAAATCCCGAACCGCTGCATAACGGACTGCTGCTGCTCGTCGATCCGCTGCCGCTTCCCGAACCGCTGCCGCCGCTGCCGTTACCAGAACCTGCGCCGCTGCTGGCGCTGGCAGAACCTGTGGCGCTGCCGCACCCGGTTACAAGCAAGACCTGGAACGCAAATGCAAATGCGCAAAGAAAGCAAAGCAGACGCCGAAACATGCAGGACCCCCCACACGCACAGGTGAGATGCGGCAAGCCCGGCTTTTTATGCCCCAGATAGACGCCAATATGCCTCACGCCCACTCCCGTGGGTGCCGAACGGGTGAGAAGCTTCGGCTCCCGGATGTCGCCGGGCCGGACGAGGTGTGCTCGCAGGTCGGTTCTTCCGGAAATTTCGCTGCCTTTCCGGTCCGGGCAGGGGGCTGAGCCTCGATGCCGCCGGGATGCGGGTATTTCCGCCCAACACGCGCCATTCGCTGGAGGAGTGCATTCGGCGATTTTGCATGAACGCAAGCCATATGGCCGGCGACTCCCGGGCCGGGCGGGTTCGCGGTCAAAGGCCAGAAGAGCTTTGGCTGACTCCCATCGGAAAACAAATTCTCAGGCTCCAAGTTCTGCTTTCGAACGTGGAACACTGTCGCGAAATCTCTCGTGGGGCTCTGCCGTTTCGAGACGAATCGCAATTGTGTGCAACTTTGACCACTCACGACCTAATTACGCGCCTACCATAGTCAGGGCCTGTTTGTTCGACGAGGCTTGCGTCTTTGTCGGGAACACGCCAATCATGGGGTTCGGAATATTCGGCGTCGGCCTGCTCATCGGTTGGCCACTCCGGTGGCTAAGAATGATGGATCGGACTCGAGCTGCGTCGCCGTCGCCACGCGCCAGGATGACTGGTGTCGTCTATTTGCTTTACTTTCTGACGGCAATTCTTGCCGAGATACTGGTTGGCCGTAAGCTTGTTGCCTACGGCAACGCCACAAATCTCATCGCGACCGGCTTTTATGTAGTTTTGACACTGCTCTTCTATCGCTTGTTCAAGCCGGTCAGCAGGCTCATCTCTTTAATCGGGGCGCTCTTCAGCCTGGCGGGATGCGTCGTCATGACGCTTGGTTTTTTTCCTCGCGTCTCCCTGCCCATCAGCCCCTTTCTGTTCTTTGGGCCCTATTGCCTGCTGATCGGCTACCTGGTTTTCAGGTCCAGGTTCCTGCCTCGCGCGCTGGGGGTGTTGATGGCATTGGCTGGTCTGGGTTGGCTGGCCTTTCTGTCCCCCACCGTCGATCACCATCTAACTATCTACATCGAGGTCCTCGGCGTCTTCGCTGAAGCATCGCTGATGCTATGGCTTATCGTGATGGGCGTCATCGTTCAACGGTGGAACGAGCGTGCCAGCGCGGCATGAAAGCTCCCTTCAATGGGCGCGCGGCTACGCCGCTATCGTGAACCAATCGATTCGCACTGGCCTCGATAACCCGCGCAAGGAAGGGATGAGCATGAGCAAAGTAGCCATGGTGGACCGGATCCGAGACGTGTCGCCGCGTTTAAAGGCCAGGATGGCCGGCGGGCTGTATTTCTTCACCTTGTTGGGGGCACAACTTCTCGAAACAGCCTTCCCCGGCAAGATGAATCTCGCAGCCGGCTGCATGGAGATCTTGGGAATGACTGTTGTGACGCTGATTCTATATGCGATCTTCAGGCCGGCGAATAGGGCCGTAGCGCTGCTAGCGGGGGCATTCAACCTTGCAGGGATTGCCCTCGAGGCGATTCGATTGACTTCTCATGGTACGGACATTGCCATGGTCTTTCACGGAGTATTTTGCATACTCACTGGCTACCTGATTCACAAATCCTCATTTCTGCCTCGAGTTCTGGGTGCGCTTATTGCGTTTGGCGGATTGAGCTGGCTCACCTATCTTTCACCGTCGCTCGAAAGCTATCTGTCTCCTTACAATCTGGCCTGCGGCCTCATCGGGGAAGCGTCGGTGTTCCTGTGGCTCTTAGCGATGGGTGTGAACATGCGACGATGGAACGAACAGGCCGCGCCAGCGGGGGCAGACCTGCCCTGATGAAGGCCCTCATTCAAACGGGCTAAACAGATATGTGGAGGACGCTAAAGGTGCCCTGAGGAACGAATCACAGCCGTTCTATCGTCACCGGGTGCCCGGCACGCCAAAAGTAATTCTTCAACTTGCGCTGACAGGCCAATTCACTCATTGACCTAGGTTTGCGCGCCGAATCAGTAATAGGTCCGCGGAAACGGGCTTATCGCCAACGATGCCTCTGTTATCTGCACTTTGAGGCCGTCTCCAGGTGCCGCTACTTCAGCGGTCGCTCAAAAAGGAAGGTTCTGCTGGCTACTGGCTTTGGGATCACTACTCGGCAAACGCGTGCAGGCGCACCGGAGGATTGTCTGCCGACAGGTTGTGGCCGCAGTAGACGCAGTACATGTCCGTGATTCGTGCCCTGCGATGGCAGTTGCCGCAGCACGGGGCTACCTGATAGGCACATTGCGGGCAAAAGTGGTAATCGCTCTCAATGCGCGCATTGCAGGCCGGGCAGAGCGACAGCACCGGCAGCCGGAGCAGGAAGTAGAGGACCGCGCCAATTCCGCTGGGGATCACAACGCAAACCGCCATCCATAAAGGTGTGCTCATACCGCGGCGTGGTGAGTCGCGGCTGACGTACCCGATCATCAAAACGTAGAGGCCTGCGAGCGCGCTGATGCTGAGGTTGATGTAGAACCGGAACCAGAAGGGAAGGTTGGGAGGATGATGCCGGTGCGCCGGCACCACGACCCACATCAGGTACAGCATTCCCGTAAAAGCAAGGGCCGCGCCCACCACGGACCACATGGGAATGAGGCGCATCTCTCCGGTGAATCCATCGGGATGCAGCTCGGCGGGCTGTCGGGAATCGTTGCTCATCTGTCTTTCCAAAAAAGCGGGGCTGTCCAAAAAAGCCTGACGGCTATCGTTGCTCGTCGTGCGCGGTGCGGTCTCGTAACGTCACCAGCAGGATTGCGAAAATCGCCGACAGGAAGACCAGGAACAGGGTCAGCACCAGCACGGGCAGATCCAGGAAGTGCTCGCCGCTGGTCAAATCGTTGACCGCGCTCCACAGGGCCGGCGCAAACAGCAGAACCAGCGACCCGACAGCCAGCAGTGCGATGCCCACATGCCGGCGCTTCCGCACCCGCTGGGCCTGCAGTTCGTAAGCGGCTTCCATCACGCTGCGCCGTGTACGGAGCACGACTTCGGGAATCGGATGTCCAACCCTTCTGCGCGAACCAAACACGTGGCTGCTCATAGAACCTCTATCCGATCAGAAGTGGCGGCAACAGACCGGGTTGCCGACCGGACGTGGGGTTTGAGCGCGGCCAGTCCGCGATACAGCCGCGACTTGACCGTCGAAAGCGGCGCGCGAGTGACGCGCGAAATCTCTTCCAGAGAAAGTTCTTCGTGGAAACGCAGAACCAAAACTTCGCGATGCAGCGGGTCGAGGGTCAGCAGCGCCTCAGCCACCAGCTGTCCGCTTTCGAGCGTCGCCAGATGATCGAACGGCGTCTTCTCGTGGCTGGGAATCTCAAAGGGGCGCTCCTCATCGCTGGCCTCGCACAGTTCCTCGAGGCTGGCCATGGAGCGGCGACGGCGGAGATCGATGACGAGGTTGCGGGCGATGGTGAACAGCCAGGTGTCGAAGCGCGAATTGCCGTTGAACTGCGCGCCACGCAGGAGCACGCGCATCCAGGTTTCCTGGAAAAGGTCCTCGGCCAGCTCGCGATTGCCGGTGAGATAGAGCAGGTAGCGCAGCAGCCGATGCTGATACTCGAGAATCAGCTCGTCCAGAATGCCGGGGTCGTGGCGCTTCAGGCCTTCCGCTACGCGGGCATTCTCGGTCCGCATCTGGTCGGCGAGCTGGAGCGTTGCTGCCTGCATATCACTTTCTCTGACGGACAAAGGGCTGCGGAAGACGCTGCTGGTTGCGAGTTTCTCGAGTTTTTCGACTACATCCAACCTGCGCGTTCCTTTCGGGTCGCTTTTGGCCTGCGCCAAGCGCTGCTGCTCGTAACTACCTCATTATCAGTCGGATTTGCCGCCTCCCGCAAGGATAAACTTGATGCAATGGAAGTGATTTACGGGTTACATCCGGTCGAGGAGGCACTCCGTTCCGGCAGCCGGCGCTTCGGCCACGTTTGCGTTGCGCGCGAACGGCTCAGCCATGGCGACGCGCGCCGTCTCGATGAGATCCTGGACCTTTGCCGGGCTGCGGGGGTTCAGGTTCGCAAAGAGCCTCGCGAGGCGCTTACTCGCCTGGCTGGTTCGCCTGGCCACCAGGGGGTGGTGGCTGTTGTGCGGGAGCGCGATTTTCTGGGGATCGAAGACTTGCTTGATGGCCCGGAACCCCGGCTGGTGCTGGCCCTCGATGGCGTCGAGGATCCTCAGAATTTGGGCGCGCTTTTGCGGACTGCCGAGGGAGCTGGCGTCGATGGCGTTGTGCTTACCGAGCGACGTTCTGCTCCGCTTAGCCCGGTCGCCATTAAGGCCTCGGCTGGCGCCGCCGAGCACCTGCGCCTCGCGCGCGTCGTTAATCTCGTTCGCGCGCTGGAAGCCCTGAAGGAGCGCAACCTCTGGTGCATCGGCCTCGACGAGCGCGGTGACATGGATTACGACCGCTACGACTTCAAGTCCAATACCGTGATTGTGCTGGGACGAGAGGGAGCGGGGCTTCACGATTTGGTGCGACGGACTTGTGACCATCTGCTGCGGATTCCTATGGCTGGTCGCGTGGACTCGCTGAACGTTGCCGCTGCGGGAGCCGTGGTGCTGTTTGAAGCTGCTCGCCAGCGGCGTGCAGCTGCAGACGTCGCTGTCACTGCAAAATCAAAGCCGCGGAAGGGCCTGGGTTCATGAAGTTTTTCGTTGCCGCTTTTTTGGCCGTGAGTGCCTGCATCGGATTTGCCCAGCAAACTACGCAGCCGCCAGAAAAACCACAGGTCCTCTTCTCCGGACCACCCGCATCGCCGGACCAGAATTCCTCCGCAGCCAGTCCCGCCGCCGTCAGCGATGCCGAGCGCACCGCCGTCGTGATCACCGAATGGGATCTCGACGTCCACCTCAGCCCCTCAAGACAATCCATGGAAGCCCATGCCCGCGTCACTGTGCGCAACGCCGGCTCCGCGCCGCTAACCACAATTCCCCTCCAGCTTTCGTCGACGCTCAACTTCGAGACCATCGGTCTCCGCGGCTCGCGACTCCCCTTCACGCAAAGCATGCTCGCCAGCGACGCCGACCACACTGGCCACCTGCATGAAGCCGCGGTCACCCTGCCCGTCCCGCTCGCGCCCCAGGCGCAGCTCACCCTCGACGTCGATTACGGCGGCACGATTACCCTCAGCGCCGCGCGGCTCACTGCTATCGGTGCGCCCGACGCAACCGCGCTGGCTTCTGATTGGGACCGCATCTCCGACGACTTCACTGGCCTGCGCGGCTTCGGCAACGTCGTCTGGTACCCGGTCAGTTCCCTGCCCGTCTCGCTGAGCGACGGTGCGAAGCTCTTCAACGAAATTGGCCGACAGAGGCTCCTCGATCAGGACGCGAGCGCGAGCCTGCGCATCACCGATGAGTTCTTCGGCGCGGCGCCCAATGCTGCTCTTCTCGACGGGCATTATGTCGCGCTGGACAATCCGGCCTCGATGCCCACCGCTTCGTTCCCTGGCGTCATCACTGCCTCGCTCGCCCGCAACGCGGCTCGGCTTTGACACTCCTTCGCTGTTCCTGGCCCGCCGCGATGAGACTGAGGGCAACGGACTCCGCGTGCTCGCGACAAAGGCTGACTCCGCCGCCGCACCCAGTTACCTTGAAGCCGCCGGACGGGTCCAGCCGTTGCTCCAGGCCTGGCTCGGCTCCTCAACGAAAAACGCCGCCACCCACGTTACGTCGACGATTCTCGACCTGCCCGATTCTGACGACGCTCCTGCGGAGAGCGGCTCGGTCCTCGCCACGCCACTTGCTCAGCGCCGACGCGCAGCATCTTGCACCGACCCTCGTCTACACCCTCGCGCGCGGAACATTCTGGTCGCCCCGGGCGTGGCTCAATGAAGGCGTCGCGGGATTCCTCGGGACGTTGTGGATTGAGTCGCAGCAGGGACGTACGGCCGCGGTCGAGAATCTGAATTCCGGGCGCGAGGCCCTCGCGCTCGACGAACCAGCCTCACCGGGCGAAGGAGCAGGAGAGGATCTGCTGCACGCGCGCAACGCCGCGTACTACCGCACCAAAGCCATGTATGTGCTCTGGATGCTCCGCGACATGGCCGGAGACAAAGCTCTCGCCGCCGCGCTCCAGGCCTACAATCCTGCACAGGACACGGAGCCCGACTACTTCGAGCATCTGCTCGAGCGCACCAGCGGCAAGGACCTGCGCTGGTTCTTCGACGACTGGGTTTATCGCGACCGTGGCCTGCCCGATCTCTCCATCGCAGGCGTTTATCCGAGTCGCCTCGCGCGCCAGCAGTTTCTTGTCGCCGTTGAGATCGCCAACGATGGATACGCTGAGGTTGAAGTTCCGGTCACTGTGAAAGGTGTCGATGGCTCCGTTACCGACCGCGTACGCGTTCCTGCGCATGGCCGCGTCACCCATCGCATAACTTTTCAGGAAACCCGACTGAGGTCGACGTGAATGACGGAACCGTGCCGGAGGTGGAGAGTAACATCCACCGCAGATTGCTCACGCCTTAGTGTCCTGAGTCAGAAGTTCATTGAACCTTTCGGCAAATCGAGACGGTTCGAAGAAGAGTGCTCAGGGGCTGAAAGCCCATTTTATTTTGCGGCCTTTACGGCACGTAAAGTCATGCCCTGACACAAGACCTGAGGTTAGTTTTCCCGAAATGGCTCTCGTGGTTACGCAGTGTCGGGCGGAAGTACGAATTATGTTGAGAATTCGGCAATAATATACGTGACAAAATTTGCAATCATTGTGTCGAGTCGGACCTGGAGAGCGATGCTATATACGCTGTCCTCGCTTGTTCGCCAGCCTGCGCGACGATAGCCGCAAAGGTGTCGTCTGCGGGGATGCTGCATTTGTGCTCTCCGACGACCGTAATAAATTCCTTTACTCGTGCGATTACTGCCATAGCCTCTTCCCTTTTGCAGAAACGCCGGGTATGAGAGAGAGGGTTTCTCCACAGTTCCTTCATGTAGTCGCATTGATCGGCACAGCTTGAGAAGAATTGCAGGTCGGCTTCCCTTTTTGGGCCGACCGCGCCCTGTCGAGTTTTATTAATCTTGTTGTGGATCGCTGTTATTACGTCAGCCCAAGTGCCAAATTCGATGGGAATTGGCCCTTTTTTGCTCGTCAGTTTTATCTTTAGTAGGCGATTCGAAGCCAACTTTCTCAGTCCATGTTCGGCTAGGCGCATACAGTGAAAGACGCTGGCTGTGTATTGACTCGCCGCGAAGCAGCTTCCTGCCGCGATAGCATCACGGAAAGCGTGGTGCGAGTATTTCTCTTGAACTATCTCTCCGAACAGGATTGGATTTGCGTAGTACTTAGCTTCCTCCTCCGACAAAATCATGAACTTACGTTTAGATAGATTGTGGTGGACAAAATTAATGATCGCCCCTAAGCGAGATGAAAGCACGGCCTCACGTTTATCGACTAACCCTTCCGCGCACGATCTCTGAAGCACGGTGATCTCCCCTATCAAAGTAGAATCCGCATCCAAATTTTCGCACGCAACTTTTAGCCCGCCAAGAACCCTCCCTATCGTTGCTATCAGGCCCTCATTGGTGAGGGAAATTTCCGCTGTATCGGCAAATTCCAGACGACTGCGGTGGGTTTCCAAGAGTGCCACACTGGTGCACAATTCGTAGACGCTATAGTCGTTCATAATCTGCGTCAGACTCACTACTCGTCGGAGGTCGATTTGATTGCGGAACACCACCGGTATACCGTCGTTTCTGACGAGGGCACACCGTGGCGAATGGTCCCACAACCCCGGCCAAGGATGTCGTGGGGACCAAAGTCGCACTGGACGAATTCACGCGTCGCATACTCGCTGTTCCGCACAGCAAGATCAAAGCGGCGCTGGAGGCTGAAAGAGCAGAAAAGCGAACGCGGCCTAGGCGTTCCTCTTCCCGCGCTTCTGCCTCCCGGCCCAAACGGGCAAACTAGAACGAGGCTTTCGTTTCCTCCACTTTGCCGGTCAGTTCTGCATAGGTAAGCCTCTTACCAGCAATCTGCGATACTGCCAGCGCGAAACGATCCGCACCATTCAGCGGATTGTCTTTGGTGGTGCGGTTATTGTAGCGAAAAACCTGTTTTGAAACATACCCATCAAGGTGGAACGGCTCTACGGCCACATAGGTACCGCGGAGGGTCCGCTTGAGCAGGCCCCAGAAGTTCTCCAGCCCATTCGTGTGGACTTCCCCGCGAACGTACTCCTGCGCATGGGTCACGGTTTCGTGGACGGCATCTGCGATGGGGCCCCAAGGCACTCCGCTCGGGATGACAACTCAAGTTTGTGGGTGATAGGTCGGTATGCCTCCGGGTAGGGGCGGTAACAACGCCGCTGGTCGCCGGGATTTGTTCGTTTTTGTGCGGCCAACCTGCTAATCCCTGCAATCGTGGCAATCTGGGCAATTGAAGAATCAGCACGTTATTTGCTGTCAATATGCGATTGGGAGTGCCCTGATACAAAACCACAAGCCTTTTTTTAACGACGCTCCTGGACACCAGACTAGTCGCTACTGGACCACCGGCTGCGCCAGGGTTCCCGTGACCTTCACCTTGCCCCGCCGCCGGTCGATGGTGAGGTTCAGGTCGCGATCGAATGTGATGGTGCCGCGCACGGCGCTGGTCTGGCCGGCCCGCGAGATTCCGCCGCTGGTCACCGTCAGCGTATTTTTCGCAATACTGCCCTTCGCCGTCCACCGATCAAACCTCCCCAGCGACGTTTCTGCGGAGGGAGCGGACAGCTCCCCGTTCTGCCACGTCAACGAAAAGTCTCCCGTGGCCGACGACGCCAAGTCCTCGGTGCGATAGCCGCTCAGGATCAGGCTGGTCTCGCCGCTCATTTGCCCTGGACCCCATTTTTCGTCGAAAACCGCCGCCAGATCCGCCGCGGAAACGCCCGCAAATCGCGCGGTCATTTTCCAGTGCGGAGCATTGTTCTCCATCGCCATCTCTCCGCTGGCATGCAGCGTTCCTCCCACAGTGCTCGCGTCCAGCGATGACAGCGTCAGTTTCGATCCTTCCACGGTTACCGAAGCGCGGACACCGTGCAGCGGCAGTTCTCCCAGCTGAAAAGCATCGCACTCGATCTGCCCTCGCAGGAGCGGCCAGGACGCCGATTTGCCGCCCAGCGCGTTGGTCAACAACTCACCCAGAAATCCGTGATTCGCATTGCCGGCAATCGCAGTCGCCACCGTTGCTGCATCCAGCGACGGCGTCGTCAGGCTGAACACCGCCGGACAGACAACCGTCTGGTTGCACTCCGTGGGAAACTGGATCGACCCTTCCATCGCCATGGTCTGATATCTGAGCGCGACCTTCTGCCAGTTGATTTCCTCCGGCGTCAGATCCACCTCGGCCGAGCCTACCTCTACGGGCGCGGGTAAAAATGCCGACCGCAGCTCCAGCGCTTCCACTTGCAGCGTGCCCGTCGTTCCAATGCCTGAGCCAATGCCGGAGAGAGGCCGCATCCAGTTTCCAGCGGTCGTCAGGTCGAGTGTTGCGCGACCCTTCGGCGCAACCACCGACAGCGCATTCTCCAGCAATCCAAAGTTCGCCGCAGCCGGCAGCAAACGGCTCAGCGCGGCCGAGCCTTGCAGGTGCAGTTCAAATCCGCGCCGCGTGAATTGTGCGTCCGCCGCCAGCGGTTCCGGTTCACCCATCGCAATCTGGATCGGCTCGAGCCGCATCGCATTCTGGACTGTTTCTGCCGGCGCCTCCGGCTTTCTGCCTTTCTTCGCTGCGGCCGGACCGGGAGAAGCCGCAACAAAATGCATCGGCGGCAGCGCCAGAGTCCCACTCGGATAATGCAGCGAGACTCCCGACACCATTGCGTCTCCGCTGAGCAGTCGCCGCGCGCCGGTTGTGAGATGAAAGCTTCCGTTCACGATGCCCGTCACCGCTACGCTCTGCGCTCGGGGACGCATCAGCGCCAGCAGGTTCGCCGGAAACGCCGCCGGAACCTGGTTGATCTCCAGCTGCATATCGGCGCGCGGCGCCTCCCATCCCTGAAACTGGCCGGTTAGCAGCAGATGGCCGCTGGCCACCGGCCAGAAGCAGGTAATGTTATCCAGCACCCGCGTCACGCGATGGTATTCGCTGCGGCACGTTGCATCCACATCCACGTTGGTCGCCGGCTGGTATTCCTGCCGGCGCAGGTCGCCGATCCTCACGCGTGACTGCGCATTGAAATCGCCGATGTTTCCGCGAATTGTCGCCGTCAGATCCAGGTCGCCCCGCCAACCGGTGTCCACGCCCGCAATCATGCGCGTTACCTGACCCAGCTGCGCGCCGCTCCATTCCCCGCGCAAATCTACCGGCATTGCATCGAGGCTGGCAGCGCGCCGCAACGACCCTTCAATGTTCACTTCCCCGGTATCGGAAAGATGCAGTTCGAGGTCGGTGCGAACCGGTTGCGCGTCCAGACGCAGCCGCCACTCATCTGCATTCGCCTGCCACATCGCGAACTTCGCATTCATCAGCGAGAACGGCTTCTTCTCCGCTCCGTCTTTGAAGTCGATGCGCGCATTAGTCGCCTCAATGTAAGGGAACCGCGGACGCGCGCTCGCCCGTTTCTGCGCCGTCGGTGCATTCGAAATCTGCGAGGCGCGCAACAGCACTGGCCCAAGGCTCCACTGGCCCGCAGCGTTCTTCACCAGGTTCAGGTTGGCTTCGTCCAGGCTGATGCGGCTTACCTCCAGCCGCCCGCGCCACAGCGAGCTGATGCGCAACGAAGCTACCACCGATGCAGCATGCAGCGCCGGCTCGTAGCCAAATGCCGGATCCTCATCCACCGTGAAATCGCTCATCACGATGCCCGGCATGGGCAGCAGGCGCAGCTGCATTCCGCCCACGTAAACCGGCCGTCCCAATGCTTCCGACATGCTCGCCGTGAGGGAACGCCGGTACTTGCCCAGATTGATGAGAGGCGGAAGAAAGATGGCCAGGACCAGCAGCACAATCAGCGCGGCAGCGAGGATCAGCCTGCGCCAGGGAAACGGCCTTGGCGCGTACTCCTCGTCGGAGGACTGCGTCTCCTCCAGCACGTCCATGGCTATTTCACTCGGTGCAGTGTGCGGCGCCAGCGCGTTCCGTCGAAGAAGTGGATCGTCTCATGCAGAATCCAGCCCACCCGATCCGCCAGCGATGTTTTGTACTCCTGCGATTCCGGCGTTTCAAACGACCAGTAGACGAACAGCGGCCGCCCCACGACGTTGACCCACGGCACAAATCCCCAGTAGCGGCTGTCGAGGCTCACGGTGCGGTTATCGCCCATCGCGAAAATCATTCCCCGCGGCACCACCAGATCCTGGCCTTGCATATAGGTGGGTAGCGCTTCAGCCCATTCCGCCGTCACGTCCGCGCTCGTCTCCGGCGACACCGATGGAAAGTCGTCGCGATAGGGGTTGTAATCGAGGCTGGTCGGCTTGCCCGCGTAGGGCTCGTCCAGCGCCACTCCATTGCGATACACAATGCCGTTGCGCAGGTGAATATGATCGCCAGGCAGGCCGATGACACGCTTGACCAGAAACAGGTGTTCGCCATTCGGTTCCACGGTGGGCTTGTAGAAAACGATGATGTCCCCGTGCCGCACATCGCGATACTTTACAAACGGAGCCCAGTGCGCCGGCGGTGCCAGTGTGATGCGATCCACCAGCACGTGGTCCCCTACCAGCAGCGCTTTCACCATTGACGACGACGGAATCGCGAAATTCTGAAAGATGAACGTCAGCACAAACAGCCCGACCGCCAGAACTCCGCAGATCGAAGCGAACGCCTCCAGCGGCGTCTCCTCGTGCTTTTGCTTCGCCTGCTTCTCCTCGACTTCCGTCATCAGTTTTTCTGGCATTCTCAGCGGACCACACGCATAAAACGATTCCAGCGCGCGAAATCGACGATCCTCGACCACGGATCGTTTTTCTGTCCGAGTCTATCATCCGGCAACTCAGCCAGATCGGTGGCCGAGGGCTCACGCAGCGAGAAATAAATCACAAAGGGCCGCCCCACAATATTCGCTCGCGGCACAAATCCCCAGTAGCGGCTGTCGCGGCTGAAATTCCGATTGTCGCCGAGCACAAAATATTCGCCCTCCGGCACCACCAGATCTCCTTCGCGCACCTCGCGCCGCATCTCCATCCACCACCGCGGATCGACACCTGGGTCGGTGTACAACTCGGTCGGAAAGCTGTCGCGAAAATCGTCGGCATAGGCCGGCTCAAACACCGCGTAAGGCTCCTCAAGCCGCTGCCCGTTCACCCATGCCAGACCATTTTCAAGATGAATGTGATCTCCAGGAAGTCCAATCACCCGCTTCACCACGTGTTCCGGTGGGTCGGGCGGAAAATGAAACACCACCACATCGCCGCGCTCCACATCGCGGTAAGGAATCAGCCAGCCCCACGACCCCGCAGGAGCAAACGCCGTCTTGTTCACCAGCAGGAAATCCCCCACCAGCAGCGTGTGCTCCATCGACTCGGACGGAATCCGGAAGGGCTGCACGATGAACGTCAAAATGAACATCGCGATCACCAGCACCACCAGAAGCGACCGCGTTATCTCAAATACGCCTGGGAAAAACAACATCGGCTTCGTTCGCGCGGCTTTTTCCGGCACCATCGCAATGTGCGCAGCTGCTGCACCGTTCCCGGTTTCCTGCACCGACGCAATGCTGTCCGCCATCTGCGGTGGTGTTCGGGGAGGAGTGGTCATTCCGCCTGCTCCGTGCCGTTCAGCTTTTCAATCGCGCGCCGCGCCGCATCCTGCTCAGCATGCTTCCGGGTACGCCCTTCACCTTCGGCCAGCGCTTCCCCGCCCGTGCGCACCTCCACGAAGAACCGCTTGCGATGATCCGGGCCCGACTCGCCCGTGGTCCGGTACACCGGCTGCCCTCGCTTCTGGCTCTGCAGAATCTCCTGCAGCGCGGACTTGAAATCCCCCATCCCGCCGCCGACGCTCAGCGCTGCGTGCAGAGTCCCCACCACCGGCGCAATCGCGCGCTCTTCAATCAGCCTGCGCGCCGCCTCCAGCCCCGCATCCAGGTACAGCGCGCCAATCACGGCTTCCATCGCGTTCGCCAGCAACGCCGTCTTGGTCCGCCCTCCGCTGCGCTCTTCGCCGCGCCCCAGCAGCAGATACTTGCCAAGATCCAGTCCCTGCGCCACCTCTGCCAGATGCCGCCGGCTCACCAGCGATCCGCGCAGCCGCGTCAGGTCGCCCTCCGGCAGACCTGGATAGCGCCGGTAGACGGCCTCAGCAGCCACCATCCCGACGATCGAATCCCCCAGGAACTCCAGCCTTTCGTTGTCTTCTTTTTGCGGATCGCTCGCTCCACGCTCGTGGGCGATCGAACTGTGGGTCAGCGCCAGCACCAGCAGCGACCGATCCGCGAACTGATGCTGCAGCGCCACTTCCAGTTCGGCGACGCTATTCGAAAGAGCAGACGCTGGCTCACTCAGGGAAGGCATTTCCACCGGCGGAGTGGATGACGAACTGGAGGAAGTTACAGGGGACTGCATGTCGGGAGCCGCTTACCGTCAATTATTGCAGAGCGTACTACTGCGGCTGAGGTGACGCCTGCGGCTGGGAAGGCGCCCGCGGCTGCGATGAAGCTGGCGGCTTGCCAGCGCCCTGATCCTGGCCGTCATCGTCGGCGTCGGCCCGGTGCGGCAGTGCGAACGGCGTCTTGATTCCCTGCTCCGCCGCAGCCTTCGTATCCGGCTGCCCATCGCGCACCGTCAGCGCCGCCTTGTACTCCGCGATCGCGTCGTCGCGCTGATCTTCCACGTCCAGAATCCGCCCCAGATAAATGTGCGACCACGCCAGCATCCGCAGATCCTTCGACGCCGTCAGCGTATTGTGGAACGCCGCCTGGGCATCGTCGATCTTTCCGTTCATCAGATCCACGCGCGCCAGAATAAAGTCCGCTTGCCCGGGATCGCCGGTGTGGCTGCTGAGCGCCTTATGGGCGAGCGCCGCGGCGCCGGCCACGTCGCCCTTCATCAGCTTCATCTCCGCCAGGTCCAGCTCCTTCGGCTGCGGCGGACGTTCGGGCTCGCGGCTCATCATGTGGCCTTCGCCCTGCGCGTCAAACGTCACCTCCCGCGCCCTGTGCGTCTCCACCGCGATATCCATGCCGTACACCATGGGCCCGATCGCCTCATCCAGGCTCTCCGGATTCTTCTCAAATTCTTTCAGCGTGTTGTAGAAGTACTGGGTCAACACATAACCCTGGGTCATGGAGTGGTTCACGGCCAGCTGCCGCACCGCTTCCTGGCGCTGCTCCGCTACCGAGCGAGCGTGCTCGTACTGCTCAGCCTCGCTGTGCGGCAAATTCGGCGGCACTTTTACATCCGGAATGCCGGTATTCATCGTGCGTGCTTCGATGGCCCGAATCAGGCATTCGATGGTCAGCGCTACGATGTCACTCTTGAACTCAAACTCCAGCGGCGCATCTTCCACCGCCTTCAGGATCGGCATCATCCGCTCGTTCACCGTGTTCTCACGCTCATAGAGCAGCGGCTCAATCTCGTAGTGCAGATACGTGTGCCGCACCAGATCCATCGCGATTTCGCCGTTCTTCGGCGACGCCACCACTACATAATCCGGCCCATACACGCGCGCGTTGGTCTCCTCGGGCGACAGCAGCGGCTCAATCACCACCAGAAAATGCCGCCCCGCAGCGACCGACGCCGGCTTCTTCAGGTAGTAGTTCGTGCTCACGATCATCTGCGTCAGCGGCCCGTGCAGGTGATTCGCGATCGCCTCGTACGCCGCGTGATTCTCCACCCAGATCACGTGCAGATCGATGTCGCCGGCGAGTTTCCGGATCAGCGGCAGCACCAGTTCCACGCCGGACGCGTCTGGAGGCAAGTCCTGCTCCTCCACGCTCGGTGTCAGCTCCGGCGGCGGCGTCAGATAGAGCGCCAGCGAAACATATTGCGCCAGGCTTCGGGCCGGATCGTCCAGCCGGTGCTGATCGATAAACAGGCAAAGCTTGTCGCGATCGTCCTGCGCCTGCGGTGAAGCCTGGATCGCCTGGTTTACCTCGTCCCGCACCGTCTTTCGCACCGGATTGGATTCGTCGAGGCCCTTGTCGTAGCCGCATGTATTCAGCGCGACCCCGATGTCGAACATGGCCTCGCTGGTCTGCAGGCTCACCATCGGCCCGGCCGGATCCATCAGCGCCCCGCTTCTTGGCGCGCTCGGCGGCAATGGCGGCGGCAGGAGCGGCTTGGTGTTGTAGGGAACGTCGGTAGGATTCAGCCCCGGAACCTGGCTGGAACTGGACGGCTGCTGCGAAGTTGGCGGAGGTCCCGGCGCCTGCTGGCTTTGCTGCGCATACGACGCCGCCATCGACACCGCTCCCACCATCAGAAGCAACAGCGAAACACGGCGAAAAGACGACGACATATATAAGGTTGGACGGATTGGCTGCCCTTCAGTTTATGCGCCACGCAGAGCGAGGGTCAATCGAATTGCCTGCCGTACAATGTCGCAATCGAAGCCCGCAGCCAATGAAAACCCCGCGCCCTTATCTCCTCGCATTTACCGGTTCCCTTCTCGGCCTCGCGTTGCCCCTTGCCGCGCAACCAAAACCTGCGCAGGACACCCCACCCGACGACGCCAGCCACGCCGCTCTCGCCTATATGGACGACCAGCCCGTCCGCGCGCCGCACGCGATGGTCGTTACGGTGCATCATCTGGCTACCGATGCCGGTGTTGGCATTCTCAAATCCGGCGGCAATGCTGTCGATGCTGCCGTCGCTGTGGGATTCGCCCTCGCCGTCGTCTACCCCTTCGCCGGCAATCTCGGCGGCGGCGGTTTCATGCTCATCCACGAGCACTCCGGCAAAAACATCTTTATCGACTACCGCGAGAAAGCCCCTCTGGCTGCCACGGCCAATATGTATCTCGACGCGCAGGGCAACATCATCCCTGATGCGAGCATTGTCGGCTATCGCGCCATCGGCGTTCCAGGTGCGGTTGCCGGCCTCGTTCACGCCGAGAAAAAATACGGCAAGCTGACTCTGGCTCAGGTCATGGCGCCTGCTATCCATCTGGCCGCCGACGGCTTTGCCCTTACCGAGGAAGAAGCCGCCTCGCTGCAAGACAAAATCCTTACCGGTTTCCCCGTTTCAAAGCAGATCTTCCAGCGCGACGGTAACTTCTACAAACCGGGCGAAACCTTCCGCCAGCCCGAGCTGGCCGCAACCCTGCGCCACATCGCCGCTCATCCTGACGACTTCTACCGCGGCGCCATGGCCCACCAGATCGCCGATGCTGTTCAGAAAGGCGGCGGCCTCATTACTGCCGACGACATGGCTCGCTACACCGCGAAAGAACGCGAGCCCATCATCGGCACGTATCACGGCTATGCCGTCGTCAGCGCGCCTCCGCCGTCGTCCGGTGGCATTGCACTCGTCGAAATCCTGAACATCCTCGATGGCTACAACCTCCACGCGCTCGGCGACCGCACCGCGCCCGAAATGCACCTGATCGTCGAAGCGTTCCGCCGCGCTTATATGGATCGCTCGAATTATCTGGGCGATCCCGACTACGTGAAGATTCCCGTCGAGCAGCTGATCAGTAAGAAATATGCCGACGCCTGGCGCGCTTCCATCAACGCCGATCACGCCACAGCTTCCGCTTCGCTCGAACGGCCCTCGGGATTTCTTCCGCCCGCGCCCACCATGGCCGATGTTCGCCAGGAAGCCGCCGACACCACGCACTACTCCGTCGGCGACGCGCAAGGCGATGCTGTCTCTGTCACCACCACCCTCAACGGCGGCTACGGCTCGGGTGTCACCGTTCCTGGCCTCGGCTTCCTGCTCAATGATGAGATGGATGACTTCGCGTCGAAGCAGGGTGTGCCCAACATGTTTGGACTCATCCAGGGCCCGGCGAACGCAATCGCGCCTGGCAAGCGCCCGCTCTCCAGCATGACGCCGACCATCGTGCTCAAAGACGGCAAGGTCAGCATGGTGCTCGGCTCGCCCGGTGGCGGACGCATTATTACCACCGTTGCTAACATTTTTCTCAGCGCCGCGGATGAAGGCCTCAATATCCAGCAAGCGGTGGACGCGCCGCGCTTCCACCATCAATATTTGCCCGACGTGCTCTTTCTCGAGCCCGGTTTCTCACCGACTACCGTTTCGGGGCTCAAAGCCATGGGCTACAACATCCGCGTTGGCGGTCATTGGAGCGATGGCGAGTGCATTCGGGTCGATCTCAAAACCGGCGAACTTGCTGGCGGTCAGGATAAACGCCACCACTTTGGCGAAGCCGCCGGCTACTGACCCCTGTACCCCCTTTAAATGTGCAAGTGTGGAAAGTAAAGGAGTTACACAACGACCATTTGCGTAAGTATGGAAAACAAAGTACTTACAAAGGGGCCTCAAGTTAAGTTACGAGAAACAGGCGGCTTGTTGGTTGTGATCGGCGTTCGATTGGCAGGATCACGGTGAGTTTTCAAAGAGCAGAAGTCACAGCCTGAGCCGAGACAAATGAAAAGCCCTGCGGTTCTGACTCGAGGCAGGGCTTCGCTACGTCTCAGAATACGGCGCGCAAAGAGGCGGAGCAAGCAGAATCGCAGGGTGCGACGGTACGGAGGTCATGAGGTTCGCGTCAGGGAAGTCGCATTGAACACGATGTGCGTATCGATCTACAGATCGCTCTCAGCACAACGCCTTGCGTCGCGGATACCGGGTGGGCGTACCTTTGCTCTCGTTAATTCCGGGATTTTCGAAAACGGCCAGGGCGGGGTACTTCGGAATTAAGCGCTGAAACAATTGACTTGAAGATTGGCCGACGCGGGAGTTTGCTTCTTGCTGTGGGGTGAACCTGGCCTGCGGGCAATTTTTGGGGGTTGGCACATTACCACCGCGCGTCGCACTGGTCAGACCACTGGTTTATGCTCGCAGAAAAGCGCAAAATTCCTCTGCAATCATTCCCGGAGATTTTTATGCCCGAAGCTGTCTGCGATATCGGTCTGATTGGACTGGCCGTGATGGGTCAGAACCTTGTCCTCAATATGAATGACCACGGCTTCAAGGTGGCGGTCTTCAATCGCACCATCTCCAAAGTCGACGACTTCCTGGCCAATGAGGCCAAAGGCACGCAGGTGGTGGGCGCGCATTCCATCCAGGAATTCGTCAGCCTGCTGAAGAGCCCGCGTCGCGTGATGCTGATGGTCAAGGCCGGCGACACGGTCGACCAGATGATCAACCACGTGCTGCCGTACCTGTCGCCAGGCGACATCGTCATCGACGGCGGCAACTCCCTGTTTACCGACTCGAACCGCCGCACCAAAGACCTGGCCGACAAAGGCATCCTGTTCATCGGAACCGGCGTTTCCGGCGGCGAAGAGGGCGCGCGGTTCGGACCGTCGATCATGCCGGGCGGCAATCCTGAGGCCTGGCCGCACGTGAAGGAGATCTTCCAGTCGATTGCCGCCAAAGTGGACGAAGGCACCGGTGGCAACGGCAAAGGCGGTACGCCCTGCTGCGATTGGGTGGGTGACGCAGGCGCCGGGCACTACGTCAAGATGGTGCACAACGGCATCGAGTACGGCGACATGCAGCTGATCTGCGAAGCGTACGACCTGCTGAAGCACTCGCTGAACCTGACGCCGGACGAATTGTCCGCCGTCTTCACCGACTGGAATAAAGGCGAGCTGGACAGCTATCTGATCGAAATTTCGTCGCAGATTTTTGCGAAGAAGGACGAAGACGGCACGCCCATTGTCGATAAGATCCTCGACACCGCCGGCCAGAAGGGCACCGGCAAGTGGACGGTCGAGAGCGCGCTCGACCTCGGCATGCCGGTTACGCTGATCGGCGAGTCGGTCTTCGCGCGCTGCTTGTCTGCCATCAAGGAAGAGCGCGTGGACGCCTCGAAAATCCTTCAGGGGCCAACCGGCAACGCTGCTGTTCCTGCGGATCGGACAGGTTTGATCGAGGACATACGCCATGCGCTCTACTGTTCGAAAATTATTTCTTACGCGCAGGGTTACATGCTGCTGCGCGAGGCGGCGAAGGCATACGGCTGGCGCGTGAACATGGGCGGCATCGCGCTCATGTGGCGTGGCGGCTGCATCATCCGCAGCCGTTTCCTCGGCAAAATCAAAGAGGCCTACGACAAGAATCCGGAGCTGCACAATCTGCTCTTCGACAGCTTCTTTTCCGGTGTCCTCAATAACTATCAGGCGTCGTGGCGCAAGGCTGTTGTCAAAGCCATCGCGCTGGGCATTCCGGCGCCGGCGTTTTCGACGGCGCTCGCGTTTTACGACGGATATCGCACCGCGCGTCTGCCCGCGAATCTGTTGCAGGCGCAGCGCGACTTCTTTGGCGCGCACACCTATGAGCGCGTCGATAAGCCGCGCGGGGAGTTCTTCCACACCAACTGGACGGGGCGCGGCGGGCGGGTTTCATCGACCACCTACAACGCGTAGAGCCGAACCGAGCCACGCTCACTGCGATGGGGAGTTGCTGTCCGCTTCCACGTCGATTTCGATCGCGACGTCGGGCGCCCCGGACCCAGGGACCTCTCCCTTGTCGCGCGCTCCCATGTCGAAGTCGCCTCGCCTGGTCGCCGCTACCCCATGGAAAGCCACTCGCACCAGCTGGCCCGGCTGAACTGGGGAAAACGCTCCGTTAAAAGTGAATGTCAGCGGCACCGCCCTGGTCACGCCGTGAATGGTCAGTGCGCCGTCCATTATCCAGGTGTTCTCCGAAGAACGGCGAATACCACGCCCCTGGTAGGTCATCGTCGGGAATTTCTTCACATCAAAGTAGGCGGGGCCGCGCAGATCATCGTCGCGCTGCGGCACCTGCGTGTTGATGGTGGAGGCGTCGATCAGGACGTTGACACTGCATTCAGCAAGGTCCTGCGATACTTTGATGGTTCCCGCAACCTTGTCGAACCTGCCGCGCACCAGGCCGACCACATGGTGACTGGCGCCGAAGTACGCAAAACTATGGTCCGAGTCTATCCAGTATGTCCCTGGTGCGGGAAGCGCCGGCTTTTCCTGGGAATCCGGCGCGGCGGCTCGTACGGAAAACGCTGCGCTAACCGCCAAAAGCAACGCGCCAATCTGAAAAAGGACGAACAGCCTGCCGAATATTGCGCTTCCTCTGCTGCTGCGATCCATGAGCACCTCTGATGTGTAAGCTGTACGACAGCCGGATGCGAGAAGTCCTGAGGACGGGCTGAAATCTTCTGAAAAGCTCTGAAGTTCACGGTCGCTCCTCTAAAAACAGCCGGTCACAGATCGGTTCTGCCAGACGCTGCGCGTTGATACAATCGGCCAGCGATCCCTTCATTCTTTCTTTCGTGATCTGCATGGAAGCGCCCAGAATGCTCCGCATCGGCGAGTGGTCGGTCGATCCTGCTCTCGGGCAAATCTCCCGCGATGGCGAGACTGCGCGGTTGGAGGCGCGCACCATGCGCCTGCTGCTTTGCCTCGCAGAACACGCGAGCGAAGTGGTGAGCATCGACGACCTGCTGACTGAAGTGTGGGCAGGTGTCACCGTGACATCGGACTCGGTTTACCAGGCCGTGACCTCGCTGCGGCGGCAGCTGGGAGACGACCCGAAACGGCCCGCTTACATCGCAACCGTTCCACGGCTGGGGTACCGGATGATCGCGCCGGTGGCGCCGTGGAGCCCTGAGGCCACGGGAAACGCTTCTTCTGGACCGCCTGCTGCAAGCGCAGCGATCTCATCGCACCGTCGAACTTCGCGGGCCGTGTGGCTCTGGTCAGGCGCAGCGGTCCTGGTTCTTGTTCTCGGAGCTGCGATCGCCGGCTTCACCTGGCACCACAAAAGACTGAGCGATCCCGTTCCCGCAATCGCCCAGCCGTCGTCAAGCTCCATCGCCGTGCTGCCGTTTCTCGACCTGACCGAAGGAATGAAGAACGAAGAATTTGCCGATGGCATCACCGAGGAGCTGATTGACAAGCTCAGCCGCATTCCGGGTTTACGCGTTCCTTCTGCGACCGCTTCGTTTTACTTCAAAGGCAAGAACATTCCGGTTGCCGAGATGGCACGGCAGCTGGGTGTCGCCTGGGTGCTGGATGGCAGCGTGCGCAAATCGCAGGGCTGGATTCGCGTCGACGTGCGGCTCATCCGCGCCGGCAACGGCTACATCGCGTGGTCCCAGACCTACGATCAGCCGGAGAAAAACATTCTGATGGTGCAGGATGAGATCGCGACCGCGGCTGCCGCAGCCCTTCGCAGTCCCCTGCGAGCCGGCGCAAAAGCGGATGAGCCGCGTCCCAAAGACAAGTAAAGGTTTGTGCGCCGCGGTTTGATGAGGCGAAAAGGGACTTTCCCGCAAAGGTTGTCCGGAAGCCTCTGCTTAAAGGGTTTAGCTTGAGCATCGAACCAGGCCTGGCGCGAATCTTTTCTCCCGATTTTGGGTCTAATGAATTGGGAGTTAATAACACACATGCCAAGGCTAAAAACAATCTTTACTGTTGGCCTGGCGGCACTGTTCGCACCGGCCCTTTTTGCTTTGGATCTTCAAAGTGCACCGGCTCCAAACTCTGCCGTGCCAGGAACGCTCAACTACATCGAAGGTTCGGCCACCATCAACGGCCAGATGCTCAGCCCGAAAGCCGTCGGTTCCGCGACTGTGGAACCTGGCGAGGTGATTGCCACCTCGCAGGGACGCGCTGAAGTTCTGCTGACGCCGGGCGTTTATCTGCGGCTCGCGAATGATAGTGCGGCACAGATGATTTCACCCAGCCTGACCAACACCGTGGTCAACATCAATCGCGGGCGGGCGGCGGTCGAGGTCGATCAGCTCTTCAAAGAAAACAATATTCACATCGTGGAGGATCGCGTTCCGGTCCAGCTGATAAAACCGGGCGTCTATGAGTTTGACGCCGATCGCGGCGCGGTAATGGTCTTCAAAGGCGAAGCTGCGGTGCCGAGGGGCAATGGCAAATGGGTCACCGTGAAGGAAGGCCATGACCTGAACGTTGCCGAAGGCGTCAGCGCCGGAGTGAAACCGGCAAAATTCGACGTCAGCCAGCAGGAGCAGAGCGGCCTTTATCAGTGGAGCAGCCTGCGCTCCGACTATCTGGCCGAGGCCAACCAGCAGATCGCGGGTGAATATGGAGCTGGTTACGCGCCAGGCTGGTACTGGGATCCGTGGATGTGGGATTACACGTTCCTCGGACCGTATCCGTTCTACAGCCCGTTTGGGTGGGGATTCTATCCCTTCGGTTACGTCGGCGGTTTCTACGGTGGGTTCTACGGCCATGGATTTTACGGCCGGTCCGGTTATCCGGCGCATGGGTTCCGCGGCGGCGTAGCCGGAGGCTTTCACGATGGCGGTGGGTTCGGCGGTGGGTTCCACGGTGGCGGTGGAGGATTTCACGGCGGTGGTGGAGGATTCCACGGCGGCCGATAACTCCGGCCAGTAACTCTGTTCTAAGTCGAGCCCCATTCCGCAGTGCGGAGTGGGGCTTTTCTTTTGCCCCTTTGAGCCGCCTACGCGCAAAGCTGACCTGGATCAGGACAGCAGGCCGACGCCTGCACTGTCCGATGATTAGAACTTTCTAATAATTCCTTCTGCCGCGCCGATGTGCAGAGAGGAATGAAACTTTTCATTGCGCTTGCGCTCCTGGCAACTTTGGTGGCTGCGCCGGCGTTGGCGCAACAAGCTGGTTTAGTCGATGCACCCACGCCGTCGTCTGCATATGGCGCCCACTCATCGGAGGGTGGCATCACTCTCGCGACGCACTCGCCGCTTCCATTACCACCAGCGTTCCGGCCCGGTGACTGGCTCCTGTTCGGTGCGGCTGTGCCTCTTCGCTTCTTCGACTACCGGACCACGGAGGAATGTTTATCCCGGCAAAGCTGTCGCGAGGTGATGCTGCCGCGTTCCCTGGTCGGCAATCACGCAGGTTTCGCTGCCTTTGAAGCGGGCACGGTTGTTGCCAATTACTACCTCTATCGGGTTCTGGTGCGTCATCATCACAGCGCCATCGCCCGCGTGGGTCAATCGATCAACCTTGGCGCTCTTGGATGGACCGTCGAGAACAACTACGGGGTGCTGAGCCGGCCCAGTTCTTCCAGATGAAGGCAGTTGTGGTGGGAACACAGAGGGCTCTCGAACGGAGGTTGACTGCGAAAATACGCGGTGCCTGAAGCAGAACAGATGAGCGGGCTTCGCGTGGGCCGGAAAGGCTGGGGGATATCCGACCCTGCGCGAGAAGGCTGTCGTCGACCGTGCCGGCGCAGATCGCGCACGGCGTGCAACCGAGGCTCACATCAGATGCTGCAACGCGTCCCAAACGTACACGCCCAGGATTCCGACGGTCAGCACGCAGGTGGCGCCGGTGACGATGCGGATCAAAGGCTGAATTTTTCCGACCTTCACCAGCAATTCTTCCTGCTCCTTCTTCTGGTGGTTGCCGGAGTCGTCGAGGAAGATCTGGTCTTCTTCGTAGCGGGTGAGGTTGGAGCGATAAACAAGAAGGATCAGCAGGAAGGTGATCACCGCCGCCCATACGATCCAAACGACAGGCATAAAGCTCATCACGGAGCTCATAGGCGCCTCGGGGGATTGATTCCGCAGGGAAGTTGGTGTGCCGGAAGTCCAGGTTGAGCCGCTGCGTCGCACGTGCCGACCGGCTGCAACCGAGGGTTCCTCCAGAAAACCGAACCTCTCAACGGTTGAGCCGGCTCCTGGTGCCTGGCGGGTCCGGAAACCCTTGCAATCCGGGCTCGGAGGGCATGAGGGGCCGTCCGGAATTGCATATTAGCCCTCCTGAGCAGGCGTTGAACAGCAGTTTTTTTGGCCGGTCACGTTACTGATTGGCAACTCGCAGCGAATCAGAGCATTCCATGCAATGGCGAGGCGAACGACCATGTCGAGAACCACCCTTTCCAGCCTGACCATCCGAATAGCCGCGACCCTGGGGTTGTGCGCGGCTATGGTATGGATGGCGTCCTGCAATGCCAATGGAAAGCCGGAATCGGACCAGCAGATTCGGCAACAGGCACAGCAGGCCACCGAGAACGCCAAAGCGGCCGCCGACAAAGCTGCCGCGGAGGCGCGCGTTGCGGCCGCCAATGCGGAGCGCGAGGCCAACGACGTGGCGGCCGGCGTGAAGTCCGGCTTGCATAAGGGAAATCGCGGCGGCATCGATCTGAATTCCGCCACCCGCGCCGACCTCGAAACGCTTCCCGGCGTCACCGCTGCGACCGCGCGTCGCATTGAAAGCAACCGGCCCTACGACACTCCGCAGGATCTGGTGCGCAAGGGTGTGGTTTCAGAAAACGAATACGACCGCATCTCGCCGGACATTGTGACGCGATAGAAGCAGCCTTCAGCTGCCAGCCGCCAGCCTTCAGCTCGGCGCAAGCGATACACTCGCATCGATGGTCACTTCCAGGAAGTGGGTGTGTGTTTTCTGCGCCTCGGCCGCTGGCGCTTCACCGAATTACCTTGAGGCAGCGCAGTTGCTTGGCCGCCTTATGATCCAGCGCGGATATGGCCTGCTCTATGGCGGAGCCACCGTCGGCGCTATGGGAGCGGTGGCCGATGCGGCGCTTGAAGCCGGTGGCGAAGTGGTCGGCGTCATACCCGAGGTGATTCGCGAGCGCGAGATCGACCACAAAGGTCTCACCGAGCTGCATGTGGTCGGGACCATGCACGAGCGCAAAGCGCTGATGGCCTCGCGGGCCGATGCCTTTGTGGCTCTGCCCGGCGGCTACGGCACTCTCGATGAGTTCATCGAGATCGTCACCTGGGCGCAGCTGAAGATTCACGCCAAGCCTTGCGTGCTGGTGAATGTCGGCGGCTTCTACGACGGCTTTCTCCGCTTCCTCGACCACACCGTCGAGCAGGGATTCATCCTGGCGGAAAATCGCAGGCTGATCCAGGTAGCTCACGATCCCGAAGAAGCGCTCTCCCTCGTGGAACAAACGTGGCGCACCCGCGCCGAAGTGCCCGCCCACGATCTGCGGCTCGATGCCGTCGTGCGGTAAGTGGTTCGATCCGGCGCATCATTGCGTTGTGGTTGGGGCTGCGAGTGAGGTGCCGTTGCGGGCAGCGTCGTCCACTTCGCGAATAGCGGTGATCACCAGCTCGGGCCGATAGGATTCCACATAGTGACTGCTGCCTCGGGCAATTACTCTTCGACTGTTGGTGGAGAGGCCGCGAAGCTCCTCCTGCATCTGGTTCCAGGCTCGTTCACCCTGAGCGGCTTCCGCCGGTGGAAAGCCGATGCCGACGTGCGGATCGTGCGAGAGGACGACGAGCGGCAACGCTCCGAGCGATCCTGACGCCGCTGCTTGGCGCGTGCTCAGGCGGAAAGCCAGCTCCTCGTTCCGCGTAGCGCGAAAAACGGCCGTCCGGCAATCCACGGCGATCGCCTCCGGTGCGACCTTCTGCCAGGCTTCGCCGACGTGGGGAAAGGTGTAGTCGTCGCGACACCATCCCAGCAGCCGGCCCAGTCCGAGCCATGCGCCCAGCGGCCGATAGCTGCGTGCTGGCTTCGTCGGCTTCGATGGAAACGTCGGGCGCAAGCCGCTCCAACTGGCCGGGATGCGATGAATCCACGAGCACCATCCCCGCGACTTCACTGGGATAGAGCGAGTGAAACACCAGTTGGTTGAGTCCCCCGAAGGAGTGCCCCACCAAAAGATACGGGCCCGGGATTCCGGCCCCGGCCAGCAGCGCGTGCAACTGCCGCGCCACCGCCTGGCTGTCTCTCGGCACGTTCGCCCCATCGCTCCAGCCGTAGCCAGGGCGGTCGTAGGAGCAGGCGCGGGTGAACGTTGCAACCTCGGGCTGCACGAGCGCCCACGTCACCGACGAGTCACCCAAGCCCGCGTCCATGACCACCGTGGGCGAGCCCGCGCCGCGGCAGTCGAGATGCATCCGGTGACCATCGACCTCGACCAGAACCCCAGGCATCGGATAGCGCCGCTCGTCGATCCGGGTTGCGGCCCATTGGTAGACGAGTCCGGCGACGGCCAGGAGCACGACGAGGCTGATGATCCCTAACCCCAGGGTTGCAGCCCAGCGGCGCCAGGGATGAGGGCGGGCGTTACTCACAACGCGATTTTCAGTGGCAGGAGACATCCCCTACTAATACCAGCAACTACTCATTCTGCGACTGCCGGCAGCGAGAGAATTCAGCCTCCGGGGTGGAAGATTTTCTGCTGGCTTACCGATTGACCATCTCCCTGCTTGAGGCTGCGGAAGACAATCGTCGAGAAAATGGTGAGCACGCCGAGAGCGATGAGCGCCTTGTGAAGGCCGTGGATCATTTCCACTGGATTCGACTGGCCATTGCGGGGCACGAAGAAGGCAGTTGCTAACCCGGCGGTGGCCACGCCAAAACTGATCGCCATTTGCTGCATGGTGCTGGCGATGGAACTGGCGGCGCTGGTTTCTTCGTCCGTGGTATCGGCGTAGACCAGGGTATTCATGCTGGTGTACTGCAGGGAGGTAAAGGCTCCATAGATGAAAGCCAGCAGGACAATGATCCACACCGGCGTGTGAAGGCCGATGGTGGCGAACAGGAGAAGAAGAAGACCGAGGATGACGGTATTCGAGACGAGCACCCCGCGGTAGCCGATGGCGGACAAGAGACGAGGCAGGAACGTCTTGATACTCATGGCGGCGATGGCCTGGGGCATGATCAGAAGGCCGGACTGGACGGGAGAAAACCCGAGACCCACCTGGTAGAGCAGGGGAAGCAGGAACGGTACGCCGCCGATGCCCAGACGGGTGAAGAAACTGCCGCTGACGGCTGCGCGGAAGGTGCGAATCCGAAACAGACTCAGTTGCAGCAGAGGAAAAGGCAGAGTTTCGGCATGGAACCAGTAGCCCGCGAGCAGAGCGAGGGACACAACGAGGAGGCCGGAGATCTCACCCACGCTCAGAGTGTGCTCGCCGAAGACCTCGAGCACGTACGAGAGCAGGGCGATGCCCGATCCGAAGAGGATGAGGCCGACCCGATCGAGAGGAGGAGTGTTTTCCTCGCGGTAGTCGGGGAGATGCAGATAGACGAGAACCAGACCGACGAGGCCGATGGGAATATTCAGGAAGAAAATGACTCGCCAGTGGAAGTAAGCGACGATCAGGCCGCCGGCGATGGGTCCAAGCATGGGAGCGACCAGGGCGGGGATGGAAACAAAGCTCATGGTGCGAATCAGGTCGGACTTGGCGAAGGTCCGCACCAGAGTGAGCCGGCCGACGGGCACCATCATGGAGCCGCCGCAGCCCTGGAGAAGGCGGCAGGCAACGAGCAGATGGATGTTGCTCGAGATGCCGCACAGGAAGGAACCCAGGGTGAAGAGTCCGATCGCGGCGGCGAAAACGCGGCGGGTCCCAAAACGATCTGCGACCCAGCCGCTGATGGGGATGAACACGGCGAGGCTCAAGGTATAGCTGGCGAGCACCGCTTTCATGCTGAGAGGGCCCACATGCAGCGCCGCAGAAATGGCCGGAACCGCGGTGTTGAGAATGGTCGTGTCCAGCGATTCCATGAAGAACGCCACAGCCACCAGCCAGGGCAGCAACCGCCTGCTGGCGTCCGAGGGGGGCGGGGATTCAATCGCAGTGCCAGTCAGGGCGTTGGTTGGATTCATGGGCTGTTGCGCGGCCACTCTCTCGTCACTCTATCTGACCTTGGTGCGTTAGGTCGTTCGCGACTCGCCGTTGGGCCGGACGACTGCAAAACGGCTCAAGTTGACTTCTTCATCAATGGGATACCCCCCTCCCCCTGGGGGTGGAGTGCGGGATGGGCGAAGCCACTGCGGTTGGGCAGGGTATAGGGCCGGTTACCCTCGGCGGTAGCAGACTGGGCATTAGCAGTTGCGCTACTCATCTTCGGGGAGAGCTCTGGCCGGTATTCCGGAGGAGGATGTCGGCGACGCGGTCGAGGGACTGGGAGAGAGTGAAGGCGTAGTCGGGCTCGGGCGGTGGGTCGTCGAGGAGGGTGAAGGGGACGGAGCCAAAGCTGCGGACGAGGGCGCGAAGGAGAGTTCCGGCGCTCGAGTCGGAGATGGGCGGGGCCTTCTTCAAGCACCGATAACTGAGGATCCGAGCAACCGCCTGGTGATTTCGCGCGATCGAGGGTGGGAAGGGCGCGGCGGAGCTCGCGCAGGTGCGGAACGGGGTTTTGGGGTTCGAGGGTGTCAACCCGGGGCTGGGGCGCGTGCCGGGAACAGAATCCATGGCTATATATCCCCTCATCGACTTCCTGGGGTAGGTGTATCGGCAATCGTAAACTCCGTCAAGAAAAAGGGCCGCTCGCGGCGGCCCTTTTTTCTTTTTTTACTCTATAAGTTCAGAATATCAGTTTTGGGGCGAAACAGTGCCAGGTGTTTTGGCTTGTAAGTGGCTTGTTATGAGGGCTAGTTACTTTGGGTAAGTGGTGGAAACTTGACAGGAATGGCGGGGTGGCCAACGAAAGGGTGCAAGCGAAGAGGCCGAAAGCGCCCTCAAGAGCAAATTGTGGAAGCGGCGGGCTATGACCGAGCCGCTAGAGTCAACCTCGATTTCATCATTGATGAGTTGCTGCGCATCGCCGATAAGCCTCATCCAGAAACGACGTGCGAACAATTCGCAGTTCGAACCACGGCGGTCATTCATCGTCGGCCATGAATGCAGCCGAGACCCGCCGGAACGGATCGGCAAACTGCCCGCAGCATCCGAGATCCGGTCCTCGTCTGAACTGGGGAGAGCCTGTCAGAACCTCCCTTAGCCTGGACAGGAATTACGAAGTGTCCGCCGTGGCGATTGAGCCCGACGTAGATTTCGTCAATTTCGATCTGCCCCATTCCGGCAACGTAGGTTCTGAGGTGATTCTGTAAAGAATACGTTGTGAGCCCAAGGAAGATATCGATCAGGCGGTTGTAGCGTACCTTTGCGAGCAGGGCTTGCTCATCTCCGAGGGCGTAGGCAGCAATAATCTCCGGAGTGGCATCGGGGATTTTAATGGCAGCAATATCGTCGCGGGCCATTATGGAAGTAGCGCCGATCTCGACCAAACGAAACCGATATAGGCTTCGCCCAGCGCCTTCGATGATCCACGCCTTGCCCTTTGGCGCGGTTTTGGCGATCTCGTCCGGCAGCGGGCGGCGGTAGCGATAGCTATAGATAACGTCCCCTAAATTGTCTGGGCGTTCGATGCCGAGTTCCCGCGCAGCTTCGACGAGCGCATCCCTATGAAACTCAAAGTCGCTGAGAGCTTTTGTTCTGAATTTTCGGAATACCTGCGCGATAATCGGCGCGTACTGTTCGGATTTGTCGCTCTTCTTTGCCAAAGTTTCGTCTCTACGCGACCGCAATCGTGCCCACGAACGACAGCGTGGGCGACCGTTCTGCTTCCACCTCATGCTGTCTTCGTTTTTTTGCCCCGCTCTTGCGGTCTCTTCTACCGAGTGGGATGGACACGCCGAAATGGGCGGCGGCCTGGGACATTTCCGTAGAGCGACCGGGCTCCAGGTCGACGGGCCCTGCCGGTCTTTCAGGTTGGATAAGAGTTGACGAATTCGAGCGATGGACTGGCTAAAGGCGGAGGGACAAATTTCCACTGCGGCGCCCTGCAATGTTGTAGACCGGGAAATCGAAACCAATCGGGAAATCCGTGCAGCCTGGCCATCTCGCGCTTACTTTGATCAGCCGGAGTCGCTGAGGATTTCAGGGGCTCGAAATCCCCACGTGAGGAATCCGTTCTAGCGCGAGCTGGCTGAGCCCGAGGGCCGGCAGACGGAAAGAGCGGGAAATCCGTTCCACGCCCCGCCAGACCGTGGAAGCGAACAGTGACGGAAGATCTTCGACGCAGTCGCAGTCAGGCTTTTCCATCTTTCCAGCTGCCGCAGACGAAATGCCAGCAGCATTCCCAATGCATCGCATCTAGTGCATAGCGGCTTGGTGTTCCCCAGGAAGCTGTGTCGATCACGTCCTGCTCAGTTAGCTCGTAAAACTGCTCGACGTCGGGAAGATCTCCCAGAGCATCGCGGCAGGTGGGACCTTGTGGCAAACCGGCCCAGCCGAAGACGTCGGCCGGGTGGCAGGTGGGCTGCGGATAGTCGGGAAGTGTGAGGCCCTTCCTGGCTCCGATGAGGATCAAACGCTCGCGGTGCTGTGGAACACCATAGTTGGCAGCGTCAAGGACCTGCCACGGCCTGCGCGTGGTGTATCCGTGAAGCCCAAAGGACTCAATGAGGTCTTCGAGAAAGAGCCGATGTCGGCCGATTGTCGGCCCTTTGACGTTCTCGAAAAGAAATAATCAGGATGCAGTTCCGCGTCGATGCGGACAAAGTCGCGCACGAGGCCGTTTTGCGGGTCGTCGATTGCGCGATGGCCGATTAGCGAAAATCCCTGGCACGGGGGGCCGCCGAATACGACATGAACTTTCCGTCGGCCGATTTTCGCAATGATGCGGATTGAATCTGAGGATGAGACCCGTACGGATCGTGGGATCACGGCGCAGTCGGGAAAGTTGAAACGATGAACCGCGCAATGTACGGGATCCAGTTCAACGGCTGCAACAACGTCGAAACCGGCCTGCTCGAAACCGAGACTCAGGCCGCCCGCTCCGGCAAACAAATCAACGGCAATTGGACGCAACACTCAAAAGCTCCAGGGTTCTCTATCAGGCTAAAGGGGTCAGGCTGCCTCTGTCGATCGAAATTTTCCCTGGGGTCCCAAAAAAGCACACAGCTTCCTGCTCAGTCGTTTTGGGACCCTCGTTTCGCATTGCCATACGGTCAGTGCGCTCCATCCCATTGCCCGCAGATCAATAATATTGCGGCGGTCTCGAGCGCGATTGCGCCCCAGCTTTTCGTTCCAAAAGCGTCGCCTGGACTTCGGCGGTTGCCCGATTTTGCACCCATGGGCGTGCCAAAAGCAGCCATTCACAAAAACGATTTTGCGCCGGGCGGGAAAAACAATATCCGGGGTTCCGGGCAGACTCCTGCGATGCAGCCGAAAACGGTAACCGAGAGAGTGGAGCATTTTCCGGACAAACACCTCTGGCAGCGTATGTTTTCCGCCAATTCTTGACATCAGGGCGCTGCGGCTCTCGGGTGTTCTGTTGTCAGTCAAGGCGGACCTCGCTCCGAAGACGACTGATAACAAGAGATTACGCTGAGTAGTCCTGTGCAAAGTTGGTCCCTTGTCGGCATTATGCATAAATTAGGTTCAGGTGTCAATTACGCTTGACATGTTTTCTCCAAATGATGTAATGTTTGCTTGTCTTACTGGCAAGGAGGCTTGACCATGTGGTGCATTTCCAGTCCCGCGCAGGGGCGGTATGTTTGGCGGATGTTTTGGGCGGCGGCGTTGTGCATTGCGCTCTCGTCCGCGGCGGCTCTTGGGATCCGGCACGGGCATATGACGGGGGTGCCGGCTTATCTGCTGGCGGCGTTGCCAGCGGCGCCGATCATTCTGACGCTGCTGGTGACCGGCGCTTATCTGGTTGAGGAGAAGGACGAGTTCCAGCGCAACCTTTATATCCAGGCGCTACTGGGCGGGGTTGCGCTCACGCTGTCGCTGACGACGGTGTGGGGGAATCTGGAAGACTTCGTTCACGTGCCACCTCTGGATCCGATCTGGGTGTTTCCGCTGTTCTGGATTTTTGTGGTGGCGGCGTTTCCGGTGGTGTGGCTGAGGTATCGATGAAGAACCGGCTGCGTGTGCTGCGGGCGGAGCGGGAGTGGTCGCAGGCCGATCTGGCGAAGCGGCTGGAGGTGTCGCGGCAGTCGGTGAACGCGATCGAGACGGGGAAGTTCGACCCGAGTTTACCGTTGGCGTTCAAACTGGCGCGGCTGTTTGGGATGCGGATTGAGGAGATATTTCTGGAGGAGTAAACGCAGGGGGCAGGGTGCAGAACACAGGACGCAGGTTACGGGTTACAGAGCGGGGATCATTCTTTGGTCGCTTCGCGGACGGCTTCCGCGTCGGCCAGATCGCGCATGCGGCCCGCAGCCACTTTATTGCGGATCAGGTCGGCAGCGGAGATGACGTTTACCGGAACGCCGTCGATTTGGGCCTCGACTCGATTCGGCCAGGCCTCGTCGAAGGTCACTCCGTCGATTTGCTGCAGGATGTCGATGCGAAGTGGCGGCTGCCCAATCTGAAAGACTGAGTTGGGATCGTTACAGAAGTCCCCGGGAGTGACACCGGACAGGGGCGCTCCATAGGCAGCCAGGGCGCGAAACACGGTCTCACTGTTAGAACGCTCTGGACGCACAAAAATGTCGAGGTCCTTTGTGGCTCGCGGTTCGGCGTGAACTCCAACCGCATAGCCGCCTACAACGAGATACTCAACCGCGTGTGCGTTGAATGCGAGTAAGAGTTCTCTCAGATCGTTGGGAAGCATCGTAGTAAAAGCCTTTTACAGACCAGGCGCTGAGCGTTGCATCCCAAACCGCGGCAAAGCGCTCGCCGGGGGGTCGGCTGCGCCAATAGCGGTAGGTTTCCGCTCTCTGCTCCTCGTGACTCGGAAATTTTCGGATGGTTCGGTCGGCGCTCATTGCCAGGCTCGATTCTATTCGGCTGCGACGAGAGATGGAACAGGAGTTTGTCCGGGGACAATGGATGATTCGTCTGCTGCTTCACGACTAAAGAATTGGTCGACGGCGTCGAGGATGGCGTGGCCGGTTTTGGCTTCGTAGATGGATTTGCGCAGGGCGGCACCGCCGCGGACTCCGTGGGTAAACCAGCTGGCGAACTGCTTCATCTTTCCGGCGGCTTCGGCGGCCGGCGAGCGGGAGGTGTCTGGAGTCAGCTCGGTGAGGAGCATCTCGAAGTAAGTGCGGATCATGCGGTAGCGGTCGTTTTCGGTGGGCTCGTCGTAGCGGCCGGTAGCGGTGAACTGGGCAATTTGCTTAAAGATCCAGGGATTGGCCGGGGCGGCGCGGCCGATCATGACGGCGTCGCATCCCGTCTTGGCGACGAGAGCGCAGGCATCCTCGGGGGTGCGGACGTCGCCGTTGCCGATGACGGGGATGCTGACGGCGTCTTTGACTTCCGCGATGTGGTGCCAGCGGGCCTGGCCGGAGTAGCCCTGCTCGCGGGTGCGGGCGTGGATGGCGACGGCGTTGAGGCCCTGGTCTTCGGCGAGGCGGGCGAGGGGGACGCAGACGATGTGGTTGTCGTTCCAGCCGAGGCGGAACTTGACGGTGAACGGAATTGTAACCGCAGCACGCACAGATTTGAAGATGGTCTCGATGAGAGGCAGGTTGCGGAGCAGGCCGCTGCCGCCGTTGCAGGAGACGACGCGTTTGGCAGGGCAGCCAAGGTTGAGGTCGACCATGTCGAAGCCGGTGTCCTGAACGATGCGGGCGGCGTCGGCGAGGGTGGCGGGGTTGGAGCCGAAGAGCTGGGCGGAGATAGGGTGCTCGTCGTCGTAGAAGGTAAGGTAGCGCTTGCGCTTGGATTCGCGCATGCGGGCCAGGCCGTCGGCGGAGGTGAACTCGGTCATGATGAGGCCGCAGCCGGACTGCTGGTTGCTGATCGCGTCGTCGACCGATGCGGGGTGGTTCGGAGTCGACGAGAAGACGCTGGCGTTGCGGATGAAGCGGCGGAAGACGGTGTCGGTGACGCCGGCCATGGGCGCGAGGACCGTGGCTGGGGCGACGGTGACGTTGCCGATCTGGACGGATGCGGGGACACGGGTGGCTTCCGGCATGGGGTGCTCGAGCGGGTTGTCCCAGTGTTTCTTCATCGAATTGCTAGTCGCGGACTTCCCAGTTCGCCTGGTTGGTGGCGACGTATTTATCTGCGATCTCAACCATCTGGGGTGTTGAACGGTAGCGTTCCGGTTTGACAACGGAGTTCACCCCAAACTCGCTCCCAGCGAGATCCACAAACAATATCCCGATGCGGCCGACTCCATCCGTGGCTAATGTTTTCTGGAGGAGTGTAGAGGCGAGATGATAATCCTTCGATCGTGAGCCGGGAACTAACGCCGCAAGGTAACGATAGTGCCCTGGAAGGACACTCATGTCTGTCAACGCCTCGTTAACGATCTGATTACCTGAAACCAATATCGTCTCGTTGGCCGGATGAGGCGTTAGTTCCGGCGCCTGGGGCAGGATCCGCACAACATGGACGTCGCCTACCCCTGCACGGTCAATTGCAAGAACATCCACGTGTTCGTCGCACCACTTCGCATCGAGGTAGATTTTGGGAACAAGAAGTTTCCTGATCAGGTAATCCTGAATGGCGTTCTTGGCTCTGCCGAGTTCTTGTCGCACATCAAGCTCAATCATGTCTCCATCCCTCTATCCTCAGCGCCCTTCCGGCATCCTCGGCCCACGCCGCAAATCGCTCCGCCTTCTGAACGACATTCTTGAAATCAACACCAGAACCGTCGGATGCATAGGCTACGCGTCCTTTGAAACGCATCAACCTCTCAAGGTGATCGGCACCCTGGACCCTTTCAAATCTCCGGGTTGAAAGCATCGATCTCAGTTCGTCGACCGCCTTCTTGTGGTCGTCAGACGATACGGTTTCGCTACCCATCCCAATCCGCAGAGCGTCGCAATAAGAAATCGCGCTGTGAATTCCCAGCAGGGCCGAGGAATATCGATAATCTGTCAGGTCGTCCTTCAGCAAGTCCATACCCCTGAAGAAATCTCTGGCTCGATTCAGATAATGCCGGACCTGAACATCCTGCATGGGCATTCTCCCACGTCGTCACATGTGAAATGGCCTCCGCCGCGGCGGAGGCCTGGGGTTGGGAGGGCCGCTGGACACTTACTTTGCGGCGGCGGCTGTCTCCGGTTTGGGCTCCGTCGGTTTGGGCTCTGCTTTGGCGTACTTGCGGCGGAAGCGCTCGACGCGGCCCGCGGTATCGACCAACTTTTGCTTGCCGGTGAAGAACGGATGACAGTTCGAGCAGATTTCCGCGTGGATGTCGCCTTTGTGCGTGGAACGGGTGGTGAAGTTGTTGCCACAGGCACAGACGACGCGAATTTCGTGATAGTTGGGGTGAATTCCCTCTTTAGGCATAGTGCGTTTTTCAGACCTTTCCTGCGATGTTCTTATTTTAGCGTGAAGGGGGCAATTGGCCAAAAGCCGGGGTCAGGACTTTCCGTCGCCGGAGATATGCACGTCGCCGATACCGGTGGAAGCCTTGAGGTAGTAGCGGCCGCTGAGGGTGAAATTCTCAGTCTTGCCAAGAAAGCCGTCCTGATCGCTGCCACGGTTCAGGAAGTCGTGAATGTCGCCGATGCGGGTGTGGGTTTCGACACGCCCGTAGTCGGACGGATTCGCGACCGAAATGTGAAGGTCGCCCACGCCGGTGTGGACCTCCATGTTGCCATCGACGCCGTGGATAGTTATATCGCCGACGTCGAGGTCGGCTTTGAGGCTGGTTCGCTGCGGGAGGTAGAGCGTGACATCGATACTGCAGTCGTGGTAGCAGGAGTACTCGTCGTTCGGAATATGAAGATCAATGGTGGCGCGGTCCGCCACAACCTCGAAACGCCGGACCCAGCCAGCCATGGTCTCCTGGTCGACCGGTCGTTTGGTGCGGATGTCGACCCCTACGCGATCAGGGGAACCGGGCAGGATCTTCAGGTCGCCGGCGTTCATGGTGAGGACCACGGCGCCGCCAGAGGCGATGGCCTGATGCTGCTCGAAAGTATGCGGCGTTTGGCCGGCGGCAAGCGTGGCCAGGCTGAGGGCGGCAACGAAGAGGATCGGTTTCATAGCCGTGGATCTCCTCAGGAGAGATACGGCGGGAACGGGGTGGAGGTTCCGCAAAGATCCTGGCTGACACGCCGCAGCGCAGGGACGGCGCAATCCTGCCCCAGTACTCGGGGGAATGCACTTGCGTGTGTTCCCTCTTTAGGCATGGTTCTTGAAACCTTTCCGTCGAATGCTCTTATCGTATTCGGCGGTGCGGCGGGCGGACAGGGTGCGTTTGCCCGTCCACCGCTTTGAACCGAGAGGCAAATCACTGCGTGGCGATATAGACCACCACTCCGTTCGCGACCAGGTCGTAGGTTGGATCCACCGTATGGGTGCCAGGGGTGCGAGGCGCATTCAACAGAGCCTGGAGATCGATGATGGCCAGGTAGGTGGGTGGAGTGAAGTAGCCGTTGGCCATGACACCGTACGCCTTACCATTGTTGGGACTGACGTAGGCGGTGATGGTGTGAGGATCCAGACCCTGCTCCCACTCATTGCTGTCAGGGGTATTGGGCAGCACCGCGGCGGCATAGTCGACGAAGCTGGGGGTTCCGGTTCCCGAGGTGGCGGGAAGCTGGAAAGCGCCGAACTGATTGCCGCCAAACTCGCCGGAGACGATGCCCAGGTGGGAATTGCCAGCGACGGCGATGCCGTCGGTGCCCGCCGAGAACCCTGCGAACTCGGGGAAGGTTACGGTCTGGCCCGGAGCAGTCCAGGTTGCGGGTGGCCCGACGGTAAAGGTCGCCTGGGTGAGGTCGACGATGTAAAGCTGATCAGATCCTTCCAGTGTGGAAAGGGCGATGCCGGTGGTGCAGTCTTCGCCGGCTGAATCGCCTGTACCGACAAACGCGGTGGAGTTAGCGTACTCCGTGGTGGTGGAGGCGCCGACCTGGTAGATGTCGTAATTGCTTTCTTCGTTGGGAGCGAGGATGAAGTTGCGGGTCTGATCCCAGAGGACGTCCTCGGAGACTTCGTTGTTGGCCAGGATGGGAGTCGCAAAGGTGTTGTTGCTGAGGTTGAGGTACTGAATGCCACTGCCTGAAGGAGCGGCGCTCAGTCCTTCAGTAATCACAGCGGTGTTAGTGCTTGAGTTGATGGCGACGCCACAGTTCTCGCAGTCGCCTCCGGAGAATCCTGCGTAGGTATCGGCAGCGCTGGTCAGGGTGGTGTTGAGGGTGGAACCGGTGATGAGGTAGACGTCGGTATTATTCGCAGTACAGACGGTCTCGCCGGTAGCGGAGTTAGAGGAGCAGGAGTTGACAGGGTTGGGAGTGGTGATAGCCACGGGGGTGCCGGTGGGCTCGAGCGGCACCAACTGGACTCCCGTCGTGCTGGTGGCCCAGGCGGCGTTGGGTACGTAGGAGGTGACGGTTGAGCCCTGCGCCAGCAGAGCGAGCGAATTGCCGGGCAGGCATGAGCCGACGGTGATAGGAACGATGCTGCAGGAAGCGGTCGTCGTGGCTGATGTGGAGTCCTGAACCTGGCCTGTAAAGGTGTAACTCCCGCCGGTGGTGGGCGTGCCCGTAATGGCTCCCGTGGACGTGTTGAGGGTGAGGCCAGGAGGCAATGAACCAACAGAGATGGAGAAGGTGTACGGCGAGACGCCACCAGTAGCCGAGAGCGACGAGCTGTAAGCGAGGCCGACCTGTGCGGCTGAGGACGGGCAACTGAGCGCCAGCGGCACACTTACGGTGATGCTGCAGGAGGTGGTGGCACTGGCGCTGGTGGAATCGACGACTTTGGCCGTGTAACTGTACGGGCCGCCGGTGGTGGGGCTGCCGGTAATGGCGCCGGTGGAAGTATTAAGGGTCAGGCCGGGAGGCAGCGAACCGACGGAAATGGAGTAGGTGTACGGCGAGACTCCGCCTGAGGCTACAAGGGCGGAGGTATAGGCAGAGCCCACCGTCGCCGATGAAGATGCACAGCTCACCGAAAGCGGCGCCGCGGTTACGGTAATGCTGCAGGAAGTGGTGGCACTGGCACTGGTGGAATCGACCACTTTTGCCGTGTAACTGTAGGGCCCGCTGGTGGTGGGGGTGCCGGTGATGGCGCCAGTGGAGGTATTGAGGGTAAGGCCGGGAGGCAGCGAACCGGTAGAAATAGAGTAGGTGTACGGCGAGACTCCGCCGGAGGCTACAAGGGCGGAGCTATACGCCGTGCCCACCGTCGCTGAGGAAGATGCACAGCTCACGGACAAGGGCGTAGTGGCGGAGGCGACCGTGATGCTGCAGGAGGCAGTGGCCGTAGCACCCGAGGAGTCCTTTACCTTGCCTGAATAGCTGTAGCTACCTCCTGTGGTGGGCGAGCCGGTGATGGCGCCGGTGGAGGTATTGAGGGTGAGGCCGGGTGGCAGCGAACCGCTGGAGATGGAGAAGGTGTACGGCGAAACTCCGCCTAAAGCGGCAAGGGCGGAGCTATACGCCGTGCCCACCGTCGCTGAGGAAGATGCGCACGACAAAGACAGTGGCGTAGTGGTTGCAGCAACCGTGATGCTGCAGGAAGCAGTGGCTTTGTCATTGCTCGAGTCCACTACTTTGGCGGTGTAGCCGAAGGTACCGGATTTGGTGGGAGTACCGGTGATGGCGCCCGTCGAAGTATTAAGAGTCAGGCCGGCAGGAAGCGATCCGCTGAGAATGGAGAACTTATATGGCGGCATTCCGCCGGTAGCCTCGAGCGATGACGAATAGGCCGTCCCCATCCGCGCGGTCGATGATGCGCATCTGAGTGCCAGAGGAGGGGAAGAAACCGTGATCGAGCAGGATGCGCTTCCGGTATCGTGCCTCGAGTCGGAAACCTTGACTTCAAAGTCAAAGGACCCTGCGGATTTTGGCGTACCGGTAATCTTTCCGGTCGAGGAATTCAGCGTGAGGCCACCGGGCAAGGACCCGCTCTCGATCGAGAAGGTATACGGAGAAACTCCTCCGGAGGCGCTGATGACTGAGCTATAAACCACGTCGAGTTCAGTCGTTGAGGATGGGCACTTCACACTCAACAAAGGCGGACTTACGACGATCTCGCATGCGAAACTGTAGGTTTTGCCCGTCGAATCCTTAACGGTGACCTGATAGTGGAAGGTGCCGGTCACTGTTGGGGTGCCAGACAGCACGCCGGAAGACGACAAGGTGAGCCCGGCAGGCAGGCCCGTGGCCGTGAAATGGAAGGGCCCGGTTCCACCCGTCGCAGTGAAGGTATAAGGCGTCATGGCTGAATATTCATAGACCGTTAAGTCTTTGCACTCGCAGCTGATGCCCTTGGTAGAGCCCGCAAACGCCGGTAGCACGGCAACCAGTTCCAACAAGAGACATATAACCGCGAGCGAAAGGCGTCTGCGAGTCATTTGGTCCTCCCGGACTAATTTTTTGATTTGACTTTGGAAAAGGACGGCAATCGATAAACTTATCGGGGCGTAACTCTAGCGCATAACTAAAAATTATGTCAAGTTAAACCTGATATTCGCTTGCGTCATTTGCAACTTGTATTCTTTTGGCTACGCACCGCTCCAGGTAACTCAAACAGGTAACTCGTGTTTTAGGGTACGTTCTTATATCTCAGTTAACAGTTAGTTCGTTAATGGATGCCCTGCTGTGGGGGAGCGGGGCCATGTGCGCCGTGAGCCCGGCGTTGGGGCAGAGAACGAGTCAGTGAACGATGGAGATCGGAGAGCAAGGAGGGGGAAATCTGGGTGCCCCGGGGCTGGCGCGGATTACGCGCCTGCGGGCAGCGCCGTGGTCAGCGAGCGGGATCCAGGGAGCGGAGCCAGGCGGCGACCTCGGCGGCGTTCTGATCGGGGGGGAATACTGGATAAAAGACGTGCTCGATGACGCCGTCGCGGATCACGAGGGTGAGGCGCTTGTGGAGGGTCATGCCGTTGGTTTTGAAGGTGGGCAGGCGCAGGGCGCGCGTGAGGGCCAGGGATTCGTCGGAGAGCATGGGGAACGGGAGGTGTTCGCGCTCGGCCATCTCGCGCTGGTAGTCAGTCGACTGCACGGAGAGGCCGTAGAGGTGGGCGACTCCGAGGGATCGGAGTTCGGTGAAGCGGTCGCGGAAGGCGCAGGCCTGGGGAGTACAGCCGCGCGCTCCGGGGATCGCGTCCCAGCCGGGCGGGTTGGGTTGGTTGGGAACGCCGGTGCGGGGATAGGCGAAAACGACGGTGCGTCCAGCGAGCGACGACAAGTCCACCTGCGTGCCATCGGTCGCGGCGAGGGCGATCGAAGGAACCTTCATGCCGGGTAGATGACGCGCAGCGCCGTCGTCCTCGGGAGCGGGGAGTTTCGACCAGTCTGGTGCGGCGGTGAAAGAGGTCACGGGTTAAAGGTTACAGGTCACGGGTTACAGGTAAGGTTGCCGGGAGGACGGGAAGGGGCGCATCATGTCGTTGTCCTCGTGCTCGGCGTCGGGTGGGGAGACTCATCAGGTTACAGGTTACAGGCTCAGCTATTGGTGAGGACGCGCACTCCGTAGGGCGGCATGTCGATTGGGCCGGAGATCGCCGCTCCTCCATGAACATCACGCCAGGTGCCATTGAGACTCACCGATTGATGCGCGTCGGTGTGGTTCAGAACGAAGGTCCAGTTCTGCTGGCCGGCCTGGCGGGTTGTGATTTCGACGCCGGGCGGGACCTGATGCTTCGGCTGGAGACCGGCGGAAGCGAGCAGAGTAAGAAGGACGCGGGCGAGGTCAGCCGGCTCGAGATGACAGCCGACGTAGACCGCCCTTCCCTTCCCGACTGCATTGGAGGTGATCGCGGCGTGGCCTGCGTATTGACCGTCGGCGTAGGTCGCGAGGGTTTCAGCGGAGGACGGCTTCAGGATATCGGCCCAGACGGTGCAATCGGCTTTGGCGCCGGCCAGGCTGCCGGAGAACTGGACACTGTGCTTGTCACCATAGATGGGCTCATAGTCGAGGAGTTCACAGCCCATCACATCGCGCAATAGCCCGGGCAGTGGCATGTCGACGATGCGGCTGTATTCGTCTTTCACGCCGAGTCGGAAGCCGGCGATGAAGGTTCCACCCTGCTGCACAAATTGGCGAATTAGTTGAGCCTGGCGCGAAGAAACGATGTACATGGCCGGGGCGCAGAGCACCTTGTAACGGGATAAGTCCTGTTTGGCGTCGACAATATCGATTCCGGCCTGCGATGCGGAGAGCGCACCGTACCAGGCGAGCATTTCGTTCAGGTATTTGAACTGTTGCTGGCCGGGCTGGATGGTGAACGCCCAGTCGGAGTCCGAGTTGTAACATAGAGCAACGGCGGCACTGTAGCGCGCGTGGAGCGCTTCGCTGCCGAGGGCTTTAAGTTCGCGCAGAGTCGTCGAGATTTCGTCGAAGCCTGGGCTGTGCGAGCGGTCGTGGCGCAGCAGGCCGTGCCAGTATTCCTCGGCTCCGAAGTCGGTGGTATCCCAGCGGAAATAATTAATGCCCATGGCTCCGTGAGCGACGGCCTGATACGACCAGAGGCGCAGCTGGCCGGGTTCGGGCTGCGGACAAAAATACGGCTGCCCGGCTTTGCCCGATTGCTCTTCCATGACCAGGAAGGGCTCGCCGTCTTTGACGCTGCGCATGAAATCGTGACCGAAGGCGCTGGTGGTGGCAATAACGGCGGTGCGAGCGGCGCCGCTGAGGCCCTGGCCGAGGAACAGCGCGAAGAAGCCGGGATAATTGTCGTAGGAGGCGAAGTCGAGGTGGCGATAGAGTTCGCGGAAGTCGATGTTATCGGCGAGGCCACCGACGTTGTTGGTAGTAATGAACTGATTGGGACAGAGGCGGCGCAGCACGGCCAGTTGTAACTCGAGGAATTCGACGTTGGCCGCGGTCTGATAGCGGTTGTAGTCGAGCGCGAAGCCTGGATTCGGCGGCGCGCCGGAGGGAAGGGGCACGGGGATCTGGGAAAAGTCAGTGTAGGTGTTGCTCCAGAAGACGGTGCCCCATTTCTCGTTGAGGCTGGCGAGCGACTGGTAGCGGGTGCGGAGCCACTGCTGAAATCCAGCGCGACAGAAGCGGCAGTAGCAGCGCGCGGAATTGCCGAGGGTGAACTCGTTGTCAATTTGCCAGCCGATGACTCCGGGAGCCTGGCCGGCGGCTTGGGCCATGTGAGTAGCAACGCGAACCGATAACTCGCGGTAAGTGGCATTGGTGGGACAGGTGAAGCGGCGCGTACCTGGGCTGAGGGTGACGCCATGCTCATCGACCATGAGGATTTCGGGATATTTTTGCGAGAGCCAGGGCGGTGGCGCAGCCGAGGGCGTGCCGAGAATGACCGAAATGCCGTGGCGATGGAGGATGTCGATGCTGCGGAGGAGCCAGTCGAAGTCCCAGGTGTTTTCCTGGGGTTCCATCAGAGCCCAGGCGAATTCGGCCATCCGGACATTGGTGATGCCGGCGGCGGCCATTTGCTCCGCATCCTGTTCCCACAGGTGCTCGGGAGTCTGATCGGGGTAATAATCGACGCCAAAGAGAAGCGGGTGCTCGCCGGGAGCTGAGGACTGCGGGAAGCCAGCGGAGAGCGCCTGTAAATGCTTGCCAGCGGGGCCCATGGCGATGGCCGCGGCGCTCGATGCAAGGAAGTCACGTCGATTCATTTTGGATCTCCCAACGCAACCTTATACACCTCGCGATGGGAGGGGCGATCAGGCTGTGAGAGAGGCGCGGAGTTCGGCGACGATTTCGGCAGCGGCTTTGCGGGCGGCATCTTCGTGGTCGGGCGGGAAAGAGATGGCGCCGACGCGGGCGTGGCCTCCGCCACCGTAGCGTTCACAGATGGTGGCCAGGTTGAGCATTTTTTCCGGCGGAGTTTTGGTCCAGGGGTTGGAGCCGACGGCGACTTTGGTGCGGAAGCTAGATTTCGACAGACCGACCGAGTAAGTAGCCTCGGGATGCAGGTAATACGGAATAAATTTGTTGTAGCCCTCGAGGGGATGGTCGGTGATATCGAAATAGATGGTGCCTTGTTTCGACTCTGACCGATCGCGGATAAGGTCAATAGCGCGCTGATGGCGTTCAAGGAGAGGCGGTAGGAGCGAGGCGACCCAGGGCTGGTCGAGGACCTGCTGCAGCGGCATCCGGGTGAGCGTTGGGATCAAACGCGGAATGAAGGCCGGGTCCTGCGTGGACTCAATAATGAGGGTGAGCTTCATGGCGGGCTCAGGCATCTCGACGGCGAGTTGGGGGCTCTCGTAGAGGGCGCCGTCGACGATGTCGGCCCACTTGATCAGCTCGGCGACCGGCGTGGGGTCAAAGCCGAACTGCGTGGACGCGATGTGGGCGAGGAAGCTGGTGCAGGAGACGTAGTCGGGATCGAAGAAGCGGTGGCCAAGGTAGCGGCCGTCGGCGATGCCGCGCTGGAAATCCTGCTGATCTTCGGGAGTCAAAAAGGCGGAGAGGTGGTGATCGAACCACCAGGTGATTTTGGGCGAGGCGGAGTATTTGAAGTCGACGATGGCATTCTCGTCGCCTGTGAAATCGGCTTCGTTGAAGAGGGCGCCGGCCCGGTGGACGAGGCCGCAGTACTCATAGGTGGCGCCGGGGTGGATGCGCTCCTGATGGAAGCGGCTGAATAACGAAGCCGAGCAGGCACCGTCAAAACACTTATCGTGATAGAAGACCCTGACGTTCAAGACGGCGCAGCCCCCAGGAAATCGCCGGCATCGAACGGCCGGACGGGAATCTCTTAGCTTACCGGGTAGGCGGGAAGTGTCAAGGGAAGAGAGCAGACGAACAGCGGGGAGCTGGGAGCGCGCAGCCAATCGTAATTTGCGGAGGCATGGAGCCCGCCAGTATCATCTAAGGAGCAAGATGCACGCGGGATTCTCCAGATCGCGCCAAATTTTTGGGATCATCTGCGTCGCGCTCATCCTGATGAGCGGGGCGGTGCAGGTGGCGCACACGCATGCTACGGCGCAGGCGGACCATGACTGCGCGCTGTGCGTGGCCGCGCACTCTGTGGCTCAGGCCGCTACACCCATCATTCTTGCCGTAACCAGCCTGGCAGTGGCCCCGGTGACTACGGCGCGCAGCATCCCCAGACCGCGGCGCGCAGTGTATTTCCGGCTGGCTTGCCGTCCTCCACCAGAACCCGTCCTGGCAGCGTAGTTCCCTTTCAGGCCCGGGTCTTTTCACATACTTGCAGGAGGTCGTGCATGCGTACGCCGATGCGTCGCGCCGGAGTTTTTTCTCTTCTCTTAATATTGGGGGCCGCTCCGCGGTTCGCACTGGCCATGGGCCAGGCCGCCGCCACCGGAACCATTAACGGGACGGTCACCGACCCCACCGGCGCGGTGCTGCCCGGCGCGACGGTGACAATTCTGAACCCGGTGAGCCAGTACCAGCACACGGCGAAGACCGACAACGGGGGACATTTTCAGTTCGTCAACGTGCCCTACAGCTCCTACCACATGACGGTGACTGCGTCGGGCTTCAGTACCTATGTACACGACGTGGACGTGCATTCGACAGCGCTGATCACGGTGCCGGTGACGATGAGCCTGGGCGAGGCAGCAACGACGGTTGAGGTGACGGGCGAAGACCTGGTGAACAACGCGCCGACCATGGATACGGAGGTCGACCGCAAGGCGTTTGCCGAGATTCCGCTGGAGAGCGCGTCGTCGGGGCTTAGCTCGCTGGTGACGCTGTCGTCACCAGGAGTGACAGCGGATTCGAACGGGATGTTCCACGGACTGGGCGATCACGCGGAGAATTCGTTCTCAGTGGATGGACAGCCGATCACCGATCAGCAGAGCAAGGCGTTTTCGAACCAGCTGCCGGATACCGCGGTGCAGTCGATGCAGGTGATCGAGGGCGCGCCGCCGGCCGAGTATGGAGACAAAACGAGCCTGGTGATCCAGGTGACGACGCGATCCGGGCAGGGCGACATGAAGCCGACAGGACAGGTGAATTTCTCTTACGGGAGCTTTGGGTCGTCGTCGGGAGGGTTCGATCTGGGATACGGAAAGCAGAACTGGGGGAATTTCATCTCGGTGGATGGGCTGAACACGGGGCGATTTCTGGACGGGCCGGAATTCGTGGTTTTCCACGACAAAGGAAATGAAGAGAACGTGTTCGACCGGGCGGACTACCAGATCGACACGGCTGATTCCGTGCATTTGAATCTGAATTACTCACGGTCGTGGTTCCAGACGCCGAATACTTACGACAATCTGAACGCCGGCGGGGTGAATCTGGCTGGGGCAGCGGTAAGTGGACAGACCGACCAGCGGTCGAGGATCGGGACAATCGATATCTCGCCGAGTTACACGCGAGTCGTCAGTCCGGCGTCGGTGTGGAATATCGGCGCATATCTGAGGAAGGACAATTACCACTACTACCCCAGCGGCGATCCGCTGGAAGACCTGGGACCAGTGCAGCAGCAGAGCATTGGCCAGGACCGGAGCTTGCAGAATGAAGGCGCACACACCGATCTCTCGTATGTGAAAGGGCCGAATAACGCGAAGTTCGGGGCCATGTACGAGCAGACCCTGCTCAACGAGAGCGACACGCTGGGGATTGTGTCGCCCACTTACCTGGATTCGCTGGGCTGCATGGCAGGGAACTTTCCGGTGGCGGCACCCTGCACGACGCTGTATCCGTATGATCTGACACGTGGCGGGAATTATTACGACTTTCTCGGCCATACGGATGTAAAGGAGCTGGCGCTCTACGCCGAGGACCAGATCACGCTGGGGAACTGGCTCTTTAATGTGGGGATTCGCGGCGATATCTACAACGGGCTGGCCGATGCGACCCAGGCGGAGCCGCGACTGGGCGGGTCGTACAGCATTAAGAAGACGAACACGGTGCTGCGCGCCTCCTACGCGCGGACGCTGGAGACGCCGTTCAACGAGAACCTGGTGCTGGCCAGCCGCGGATGCCTGAATGCGGTGGTGAATCCGCTGCTGCTATGCCAGGCGGGCGACTCCGGCGCACTGGCTCCGGGTTACCGCAATGAGTATCACGCGGGACTCCAGCAGGTGGCCGGGCGGCATTTTGTGGTAAGTGGGGAATACATCTGGAAGTACACCAATAACGCCTACGACTTCAGCGTTCTGGGGAATACTCCGATTACTTTCCCCATCGAGTGGCATAACTCAAAGATTCCTGGATTCGCGCTCCGGGCTAACGTGACGCCGGTGAAAGGGTTCAGCGGCTACGTGGTGATGTCGTCGGTGGCGGCGCGGTTTTTCCCGCCCCAGGTGGGTGGCGCCGGGGCGACGGTGGGACAGACGGGGCTGCCGTTCCGGATCGACCACGACGAGAAGTACAACGAGACCACACACTTCCAGTATCAGATTCCGGGGAAACACAGCCCGTGGTACAGCCTGAACTGGCGCTTCGATTCCGGTGAGGTTGCGGGATCAGTCCCCTGCTACAACCCGCTGAGCAACGATCCGAACAGCGCCTGCGGGGCGACCTCAACGACGCTGAACGGGCAACCGGCGGTGGACCTAAGCAGTCTGGACGCGGACGAGGAGTTTGAGGCGGGGATGGAGTGCAACGGGGTGCGAGCGACGCTGGGGCATCCGCTGCCGGCGATTTGCCCGGCATCGGAGTATTCCTCGACGCTGGTGAGCATTCCGGCGCCGGGAACCGGAGATAACGACCACAACCCGCCGCGCATCGATCCGCGGAGCCTGCTGGACATGTCGCTGGGAGAGGATAACTTATTTCACGGCGATCGGTATAAGTGGAGCGCGCAAATCACGGCAATCAATGTTACAGACAAGTACGCACTGTATAACTTCCTGTCGACGTTCAGCGGGACACATTATGTAACTCCACGGACGGTGACTGGGCAGATCGCTCTGCACTTCTAGAAGATCAGGCCTGCTCTCGGGCGACGATTTCGAAGCTGAATTTCAGCTCGTCTTTGAGCTTGAGAGCGCCTCCTGCAAAGGAGAACGGCTTAATCTGCCAGGCGCTTTGGTTCAGGGTGAAATTGCCGGAGGCGCGCACCATGGAACCGAAAACCGCAATACGGGCGACGACCGGGAGCCGCTGCGTGACGCCGTGCAGGCTCAGCGAACCTTCGAGGGTGGCGGTATAGAGAGATTCCCCCATCCTCTCGATTTTGACCATGGGCGCGTCGTAGACAATCTCCGGGTAGCGGTTGATCTCGAGAATCTGCTCATTCATCATTCGTTCAATTTCGCGGCGGTCCTTGTCGCTGATGTCGTCTTCAACGGTGAGCGACGCGGCCCGGATGGCCAGGTGAAATCCGCTGCCCCCAAGGGCGGCGGGATTGAAGTTCACCTCGCCCGAGAAATCGCGTATGCCGATGGTGGGGTTGTGACCCATCGAGGAGAGAAGACCGATGGCAAAAGCCTGGACGGTGAACCTGCTGTCTCTGGCAGCGATAACGAAATGGCTGAGAGATGCGGGAACGGGTTGGGCCGAATTAGTCACATAACTCCGTAGTCCACGCCGGGTCAGGACGCAGAGGGTAGATGGTATAAGTTAACGAGTTACATTGCGCGGATTTTCAGATAGCGCTCAAGGTCCGGGAACGCACCCTGGGCAAGATTACCAAGGCCCATCTGGGACATGTAGCGCCGGACGAAGGGATTGGAGAGAATGAGCCCCGCTCCGAAGACGATGAGCGCGACGCCACCCAGCATGTAAAGAGTGTCTTTATCGGTTGTCAGTCCGTTCAGGCCAAACTCACCCGCTTGCGCTGCCATATCCATTCTCCTTTTGCCTGCTTCTCTCAGACGGGCTCGCCGCTGAGAACTTTGTTGACCAGTGTTTGAGTTGCTTTGACCGCCTCGTCGACCGCTGTCTCGACCGGCTCGCTGAGCCCCATATGGCCTTCGTCGCCGCCCAGCGTGGCCGGCTCGCAACCGACCAGCAGCACGCGATTGAGCGATCCGTTCATGGCCTTTGCCATGCGCAGAACATTCAAAGGGTGCATGCTGTGCGGTTCTACAAAATTGCCGGTTTCGTCGGAGAGCGAGCTGGTGTCCGGCTCCACAATGGAGACGGTTCCCGGCTGCTGACCGTTTGGGAAAGCATCGATGAGGATGGTGGTGTCGTATCCATCCTGCAGTGCGTAGACGAGGTCGAGGCCACGAATCCCAAAGTCGACGACGCGCACCGATTCGGGGAGGTTAGCGGCGGCAAGGCGTCGTACTACTTCCACACCGAAGCCGTCGTCTCCGAGAAAGATATTCCCAATGCCGGCGATCAGAATGCGCGGCTGCGCCAACGTTGTCGTTCTCTCCTGCTCCTCGGGAGGAAGCGGCTCGATTTCTTCCGGGTTGAAAAAGAAGCGGTGGCCCGGTTGCCGCAGCAGGCCGAATTCCCTTCCGGGATCCGCTTCGACAACCACGGAGACGTGCGTCTGGCCTTCGTAATCCTGCTCGATACTTTCGACGATGGCGATCTGGCCGCCGAGCGCGATGTCGAGGATGTCTCCACCGCTGCGGGGGCGCAGACGGACACGGTCACCGGTCCTGACTTCGACACCCGCGATATCGAGATGCTCCAGCGGAGCTTTGTCTTCGAGAAGGTTCCACTCCCACTCGTTCATGGAGCCTCCTCGTGGAACGGAGTGAGGCCGCGCAGGACGCCGTGGAGTTTCATGAACTGCTCCTGCGGCATCATCTCGGTGCGCTCCAGAATCTCGCGCGTGCGCTGGTCGGACTGGCGCATCTCCCGCTTCTCTTCGTCGGTAAGAGTGAGGATGCGCAGGGAGAGAATCTCGTCGATCTCGGTGGAATCGAACAGATTGCCCGCGCTTTCATCGGCGATCTGAGGATGGTCATAAAGGATGATGGGCGAGGAGAGCATGGTCTCGGCGCCGTCTCCCGCGAGGACCGGCCACGTGCCAATGTTGTTGCAACCAGCGGCGAGAGACTCAAATTCCCCCTGGGGATCGAGGAGGGAAACGAATTCTCCATGCTCAACCCCCAGGATGGTGTGGGCGGACAGGAGCGAGAACGGGAGGGCCGCTTCGCGACCGCCGTTTTGCTCCGGGGAGAACGGTGTGAGGTTGCGGACGCGAACGGTGATCCTGACCGCTGCGTCGCCGTTCGAAGCGGTCGAGAACGAGCCAGCGCCGAATTCGACGGATCCGTTCAGCGTCTCCCAGCGGCGGACGGCGACACCGACCGCGATGCCGTCACTATCGCGCAGGTATTCAATTTCCTGCCCGGCGGGAAAGACCCACGTCGCCGCCGGCTGCGAAGCGAGGTTTGCAACAGGCATCGCGACGGAGAGCTGCTCGCGTTCGACGGCTTCCTGCCAGGGCTGATACACGCGTCCGGCGATTTCGAGACGGTCGACAACGTCGAAATCCGGCGTTTCATGGCGTGGCAGTTCCTGTCCAGGCGTGCGCAAACGGCCAATGGTTCGTTCGACGAGCTGGAGGAAGCGCACCTTCACGGTTAGCCGCGCATCGGAGCCTGCTTTGACCAGACACTCGGTTTGCATCATCCAGGGGTCCGATTCGTTTTCCTGCTGGGACCAGGACGGAGGACAAAGCACGCCAAAATTCCAGCGCTGCTGATTTTTGACCGAGGAGGGCCGGTAGGGATAGAGCATGTAGCCCTCGTAGAGCACGGCCTCAGCGATCTTCTCGACGCGATCGAAGTTCATTGCTTCACCGCGCTTTCCGCATCGAGGACTTCTTCCAGTGCCTTCTCCCATGTGGGAAGGCCGCGCTCCATTTTGTATTGATAGAGGCGATCGAAGACGTCGCGACGGAGATTCACCCAGACGCTGTTCGGGTAATAGAAATCCATCATCGTGCGCCATACCTTGAGAGGAAGCCTGTAGCGTGCTTCGCGTTCCCAGGAAATGGGAGCCACCTGCAAATCGCCTTCGGACACCGCGTAAAAGACCGTGCCGCTGAAGAGGAAATTGAGGGGAATGTCGCCGTCCTGGAGGCCGTCGAAGTATTTTGTAGCGGCGACATTGAAATCGAACGTACAGGGGAGCTGAAGATCGGCGACGGTGGTGACGCCGGTGAAAGCGGGGACCACGAGGCTGGTGTTGGTCCACAGCAGAGTGCGCAGAGTCTGGCTCCATCGATCGGGTGTGCCGAAGAGGTCGACGAGCTTCTCCTGCTCCTCTGGCGTGTAGCGGCGACGGCCGGCGTCAATTTGAATCTGGCAGCGCAATGCGACGGTGTGGATTTTCTCGCCGGGGACGGCGTTGGCGATCGCCAGCCGGAAGCTCAGCGTTGGCCCCATGGCGTATGGCACCATGTTCGCTTCTTCGATCTGAAAGCTGAGGTCAGGCATTCGGAACTCCGCCGATGACTTCAGCGTTCGATTGCAGATGAGAAAAGAAACGGGCGATTTCGGTCCAGACTTCTTCGCCGCCGGAGAGGCCTTTCCAGGAGGTGCGCAGCAGGCCAACCAGCCGATAGCACTCGTCGATGGGAGCAATGAAGTACTGAGCGCTGGCCATACCGCGCGCGTGGCCCACGCGGTTGACGAGCAAGGCTTCGACGTCAGGCTGGAGCGTGAGCAGCTCTGGATTGTTCTGGACGATTTCATTCCATGCTTCGAGTGGCAGCAACGATTCAACCGCACCGGCGGGGCTGGGATAGAGGGCAACGACGCGGCCATCGAGACTGGAGTGGAAGAAAAACGCCATGTTGATGGGAATGAGCAGGCTCTCCCATTGGCCTTCGGTCATTTCAAAGTCCGCGAGACGCACGATGCGGCGGGAGACGCGCCTGTATTTCGATTTTTCCCGGCCGTCGAACAGCAGCGCGCAGGCATCGCATGCGCAGAGGATGCGGCGTGACGTGAGCTCGACGAGGTGAGGGTGTTCGGCGGCCAGTCCGGCGCTGCACAGCTCGCAGTGTTCGACTTCGCGCCCCGAGGAGCGGCGGCCGCGGGTGAATTGGCGCAGAACTCCAAAGGCCTGCTCGAAGCCCGGCGCCGGCCCTTCAGACATGGCTAAGACTCCTGGCTGTCAATCGCCGGCCTCGCTTTCCAGTGCGCCATCATTCAGCGCGACGGTTGCGAGCGGATGGCCCACGAGGGTCTCAAGCGAGACGAAGCCCGCTGACGTAGTTTCGTAGAGGCCGAGAATTTCGAGAGATGCAAGGTCCGGCGCGAGCTCGTAGATTCCCTCTTCGACGACGGATCGCAATTCGGTTTTCGAAGAGCCGCAGCCGTGCCCCGATGCCGTCAGGCTGATGCGCACCGTGCTGTCGTGAACTGCGACGGAATCGATGGTGCAGGAAAGCTTGCGCAGGCGGGGGCGGATGCGCTCGACCGCGGTGTGCACACGTGTTTCGAGGTCGTCCGGATGGAGTGAGTAGAGCAGCAGCAGGCTGCTGGTCAGCTGGTCCTGGCCCAGCTTGTCGATAATGCGCTGGCCGGTGTCGCCGGACTCGAAGACGATCTCGAGCATGCGCTCGAAACCGGCACCGTGCAGGTCCATCAGCAACTGGACCAGCTCCCGAGCCGTGACCCGGCATTCATTGTCCGGCAGCTGATCGAGACGAGCGACCAGCTGGCCCAGCTGCCGGAACTTCTCCTGAAATTCTCCGTCGCGAGCCACGCGCCTCCTTCGGACGAATCATCGAACGCAATTTCGAAAATCGCGATCCAGTCTACGGCTTATGCTGATGCTGCACGCCGAACATCGGTGAATGCCGGGCTTCCAGCACTTTACCGTTTCCCAGATACATGTGCACGCCGCAGGGCAGGCATGGATCGAAGCTGCGAACCGCGCGCATGATGTCGATTCCCTTAAATTTGTCCGGACCGTTCTCTTCGAAGATGGGGGTGTTCTGCACCGCATCTTCGTACGGCCCGGGCGTGCCGTAAATGTCGCGCGGGTTGGCGTTCCAGGGGGTGGGCGGATAAGGATGATAATTGGCGATCTTGTGGTTGCGGATAACGACGTGGTGGGAGAGGACTCCGCGAACAGCTTCGTGGAAGCCGCATCCGATGGCTTCGTCGGGAACCTTGAAGTCATTCCAGGTTTTGGTGCGGCCCGCGTGCAGCTCGGACATCGCACGCTCGGCGAAATACAGCGCGCAGGAGGCGGCGTAGGCCTGGAAGTAAGTGCGGGCGCGATCTCGCTCAATAGCGTTGCTCCACTTGGGAATCTTCCACTCGAACTCTACTTCCGGCTTCGAGGCAGTCTTGGGCAGATAGATCTTCACGCTGTTGCCGGTCGCCTTCACGTAGCCAATATCGACCAGACCGGCCAGCGCCGTCGCCCAGAAGCGCGCGATGGGACCGCCGCCGGTGTCGAGCGCGAGATACTCCTTGGTTCGCTTGTCGTACCAGCGCGGGGACATCACCCAGGTGTACTTATCCTTGAAGTCGCGCTTCTGCGGTTTTGGGTAAGTGCTCTGGTTCCACGGATGACGCTGATCTACCGGATTCCCCAGTGGATCTTTGGTCACAAACGTTTCAGAGTTTTGCCAGTCGTCGTAGTAAGAACTGCCCAGCAGGATACGAATATTGAGGTTAATGTCGACCAGGTCGTTGGTGACGAGTTTGCCGTCGACCACGACACCGGGTGTGACATACATGTGCCGGCCCCACTCGGTCATTTTCTCGTAGGTGTAATCGCACGCTTCAGGGTTGTTGAATGAGCCCCAACAGCCGAGGAGAACCCTTCTGCGGCCGACTTCTTCATAACCAGGCATCGCCTCGTAGATGAAATTGAAGAGGTCATCGTGCAGCGGGACGACCTTTTTCATAAATTCGACATATCTCATCAGCCGGACGATGTAATCGGTAAACAACTGCACCGTGGGAACGGTGCCAACGCCACCGGGGTACAGGGTCGATGGGTGTACATGGCGTCCTTCCATCAGGCAGAACATTTCGCGCGTGTAACGGCTCACCTGGAGGGTTTCCAGATAGAACGAGCCGGTAAAAGGATTGAGCGCCGTCATGATGTCGCCGATGGTGCGAAATCCGTGTGCTTCGGCGTGCGGCGCGGCAGTCTTCGTTGCTTTCTCCCAAACGCCGGGGTTGGTCTCCTTCACCATCTGTTCGCAGAAGTCGACGCCGACCAGGTTGTCCTGGAAGATGTTGTGGTCGAACATGTATTCGGCGGCTTCGCCGAGATTGACGATCCACTCGGCCATGGCCGGTGGGCGAACGCCAAAGGCCATGTTCTGCGCATAGGTGGCGCAGGTGGCGTGATTGTCGCCGCAGATGCCGCAGATACGGCTGGTGATGAAATGCGCATCGCGCGGATCTTTGTTCTTCATAAAGATGCTGTATCCGCGGAAGATCGAAGAGGTGCTGTGGCACTCGACGACTTTGCGGGTGCCGAAGTCGATTTTGGTGAAGATGCCGAGGCTGCCCACGATTCGGGTGATCGGGTCCCAGTTCATTTCCACGATCTGGCTTTTGCGAGTGGATTCCTCACTGCGCGTGGCGGTAATCGTCCCCATCGTGATCTCTCCTTAAGCTTCGTTAGTAGGTGCTGGGGTGGTAGCCGGTGGTAAGTTCGGCGCGTCGATGCCGCCACTTTGGCTCTTTGTTCACAGTAGAATTCGTGATGCTGCGCAGCGAACGGATGGTCTTGCCATAGGCGCTCACCGCGGCGGTGGATAACTTGCCGCCGGGAGGCTCGTCCATGAAGGGCATGAATTTGTCGGGGAAGCCGGGCATCGTGCAGCCGATGCAGATGCCGCCCACATTGGGACAGCCGCCGATGCCCGCCATCCAGCCGCGCTTGGGCACATTGCAGTTGACCACGGGGCCCCAGCAGCCGAGGCGGACGATGCACTTGGAGGTGCTGTAACTGGTGGCGAAATCGCCCTGCTCGTAGTAGCCGGCGCGGTCGCAGCCGTCGTGGACAGTTCTGCCGAAGAGCCAGGTCGGGCGCAGTTGATCATCCAGCGGGATCATGGGAGCCAGGCCGGCCACCTGATAGAGCAGGTAGAGCACGGTCTCCATGAAGTTATCGGGCTGCACCGGGCAGCCGGGAACATTGACGATCGGCAAGCCGGCTTTGGACTTCCAGTCCCATCCGAGATAGTCGGCAAGACCCATGGCGCCGGTGGGATTGCCTTCCATCGCATGAATGCCGCCGTAGGTTGCGCAGGTGCCGCAGCCGATAACGGCGATAGCTTTCGGCGCGAGACGATCGATCCACTCATTGGTGGTGATGGGTTGGCCGGTGTCGGGATCGGTACCCAGCGCCGCCCAGTAGCCTTCCTTCTTGATCTTCTCGTTGGGGATAGAACCCTTCGACCACCAGCACGAAGGGTTCGAGCCTCCCAGCTTCCGCCTCATACCAGTACTTCATGAAGTCGTCGCCCACCTCATAGGCGAGCACGGGATTATGGAGGTGGACTTTGGGAAGTCCGGGAATGGCGCCCAGCAGAACATCTTCAAGACTTGGCTGGGTGGCCGCGGTGATAGAGACTGAGTCTCCATCGCATCCCAGCCCCGCGGTAATCCACAGAATGTGAAGCTCGGCTACAGCTGGTTTTTTCTGAGTAACTCGACCGTAGGGAGCAGCCTGTGACGCCATAACTTTATTTCTCCTTTTTCAGGCACGAACTCGTGGTGCCGGGCCGTTGTGAACAACTCTCACCGCAGCCAGCGGTGGGAACGGGCTCATGACCCGCCAACCGGCTGCTGCAAAAGCCGCGAAACTAACTGAGCAGACATCCAGGAGGATGTCCGTTCCACTGCGATCAGATTTACTTTCGCCTTACAGGGCCTGGGGATCAGGCATTTGAGAGCGCGAACGTCTTCCGCAAACCTTGCTATCCAAACAGACGTTACAAATAACTAGCAAGCGGGACCAGCCCGATTCTCCCTACATATTTTGCGCCGCTGGGGGATCGGGGTTTCCCTGATTCGGTGCGACGCCAGAGGATGGCGGATCGAGTCGGGATTCTATTCGTTGACCTTCCATTGAATTGCATGTTGGATCAACTCGCGGCCGCTGCGCAAAGCCAGCTTCTCCTTAATATGTGCCTGGTAAGTTTCCACGGTTTTTACGCTGAGGTGCAACTGGTCGGCGATCTCCCGCGTGGCGTGGCCTTCGCCAATGAGCCGAAAAACTTCCAGCTCCCGATCGGAGAGAGAAGCGATCCGCGACTGGATCATGGAAGCGCCGCCACCTATATATTGTTGCAGCATGTGGTTGGACATCCGGTCGCTGAGGTAGATTTCGCCGTTCAGAATGCGGCGAACCGCCACCAGCACCTTCTCCGCAGCCTCCTGCTTCATGATGTAGCCATTGGCCCCGGCCCGCAGCGCGCGCTCGGCGTAGATGGCTTCGTCATGCATGGAGAGAATCAGTACCGGCAAATCCGGATCTGAGGTGCGAATGCTCTTCAGCAGCTCCAGCCCATCCGGGCCGCTGAGTGAAATATCGAGGATCAGGATGTCGGGCCGCGACTCGGCGATCGCGTGAATCGCCGTCTGCGCCTCCTGGGCCTCACCGCATATCTGCATATCCTGCTGCTGATTGATGAGCAGAGTGAGGCCCTGGCGCATGAGCGGATGGTCGTCGACGATGAGGACCTTCTTCTTATCGGTCGTGATGGGCCGTTCGGCAACGTTGGTCATCATGGGGTGATCCTCAGTGGCCCGCAGCGATGGGGAACATACAGATGACGGAGGTTCCGCACACGGACCCGCGGCGAATCTCGAGGCGGCCGCCAATCATGCCGGCGCGATAGCTCATGATGTGCAGCCCCATGCCCTGGCTAGCGGCGCGGTTTTCCGGAATGCCGCAGCCATCATCGGCGATCTCAAGCGTGCCCGAACCATCCGCGGAGGTAAGGCGGATGAAGATGTTGCGCGAGTGACCATGTTTGATGGCGTTGTTCACGGCCTCCTGCGCGATGTGATACAGGTGCGTCGCCATAGCGTCATCCTTGATCAGCACGGCGGTCTCGCACTGGAAGCGGCAAGAGATTCCGAAGAGGTCTTCGACTTCAGCCGCCCACAGTTGCAGCGCCGACATCAACCCCTGTTCATCGGAGACAACGGGCAGCAGACCCCGGGCGAGCTCGCGTGTTTTGTGAATGGCCTCGTTGACAAGGTGCACAATTTTGGCCGCATCGGCTGCGTCGGGAACGGACTGCTCAGCAAGCCTGGCTTCGTGCACCTTGGCCATGAAAGCGATGCCGGTGAGGTGCTGCCCCAGCCCATCGTGCAGGTCCTGACCGATGCGCCGCTGCTCCCGCGCGCTGATATCCAGCAGCGCCCGCTCCAGCTGCTCGCGCTCGGTGATATCGATGCCGGTCGCGATCACGTAGTTCGGCGTCTCGTCGCTGCCTGGCAGCATGGAGCTGGACCACGCAATAAGGCGCGGAGTGCCGTGGCGAGGGACCCAGTGGCCCTGGCATTCCTGCGGCAGCAGGTCGCCGCTCAACTGCACGAGAATGGAGCGGAAGCGCGCGGCTTCCTCCTGGAGGAGGAAGAAATCCCAGATGTGGCGGCCGCGGACTTCCTCAAACGAATAACCGGTCGTCAGCTCACAGGCGCGGTTGACGCGCACGATACGACCCTCAGGATCCAGCACGATAACCAGTGCGCCGACGGTGTCGAGAATTGCGGAAACGACATTGCGTTCCCGCTGCAGCGCGGTCTCGGTGTGCTTGAGATCGGAAATATCGAAGGCCACACCGTGAATGAACCACGGCTGGCCGTCGGGCTTGCGCACCATGCGCGCGTCGCAATGGAACCAGACCACCCGCTCGTCGCGGGCCATGACCCGGTAAGAGGAGCGGAGCGGCTTGCCGGAGAAAAACATGCTCGCGGCTTCTACGCTCCAGCGCGCCTTGTCGTCGGGATGGATGCGCTCGTACCAGCGCACCGGGTCTTCGAGCCACTCTTCGCGCGAGTAGCCCAGCGCCGCTTCAATCTCCGGGCTGACGTACGCCTCGCTGACACCGCCGTCGACATAAGCCATGAAGACGACGGCGGGAATTTGCTCGAGCAGCGCGCGGTATTTGGCTTCAAGGTTCGACGGGGGCGCCTCGGCAGGGTGGGCTGACCGCTCCCGATCGGCTGCGGGATTTTCAGTCTGATCGCTGAAGAGGCTCGCCAACCCCACCAGGATTGCCTGCGCTTGGTGTAGTTCCGGCCGCGCAGCAAAGTCCTCCCACTCGGGCTCGCTCTCGAGCTTGCCATCCCCGAACTCGGACTGTGCCATCAGCGTCAAGGCTCACTCCCCTTCGCCTGGATCCCCGAGGTTTGGTTCCTCTGATGCGGTTCGGAATGGAGGGTTTTCCCGGCGGCGCCAGGCAGGAACCTTATTGAGCGAGGCCTGCGTGAACTTGCGCAGCGCATGGATCGCCCGACCGTAGGTCTCCACTGCAGCCGATGAGAGCAGCGACCCCGGCGGCTGGTTCATAAACGGCATGAACTTGTCGGGAAATCCGGGCATGGTGCAGCCGATGCAGATGCCGCCCACGTTGGGGCAGCCGCCGATGCCGCCCATCCAGCCGCGCTTGCCTACGTTGCACTGAACGACCGGGCCCCAGCAGCCCAGCTTGACGATGCACAGCGGCGAGCCGTAGGTATCGGCAAACTGCGCCTGCTCGTAGTAGCCGCCGCGATCGCAGCCTTCGTGCACCGTGCTGCCGAACAGCCAGGTGGGACGCAGCGCCTCGTCCAGGGGAATCATGGGAGCGCGGCCCTGGGTCATATAGAGCAGATAGAGCAGCGTCTCCATGAAGTTATCCGGCTGAACCGGACAGCCAGGGATGCACACGATGGGGATTCCGCCCCTGGATTTCCATTGCCAACCGAGATAGTCGGGCAGGCCCATGCAGCCGGTTGGATTGCCTTCCATCGCGTGGATGCCGCCGTAAGTCGCGCAGGTTCCCACCGCGATCACCGCCCAGGCATGCGGTGCGAGCCGGTCAATCCATTCGCAGGTGGTGATGGGCTGGCCGGTCGCGGGGTCGGTTCCCATGGATGCCCAATAACCTTCGGCCTTATTTGTCTCGTCGGGGATCGAACCCTCGACCACGAGGATGAAGGGGTCGACTTTGCCCTGGGCGGCCTCGCGGAATCGGTGCAGAAAATCGTCACCGTTTGCGGCAGAGAGAAATGGATTATGCAGATGGACCTTGGGCGTCCAGGGAATGCCCCCGTTGACGACGTCTTCGATGCTCGGCTGGGTGGCCGCGGTCATCGCGATCGTGTCGCCGTCGCAGCCTAAACCAGCCGTGATCCACAGAACGTCGATCGCGGACACAGGTTGACCCTGCCCACCCAAACTCGCCAATGGTAGCCTCGCACCGGGTCCTGGGGAATCGGATGCAGCGTCCATATTCGTCCTGGAAATACCAAATAGGCAAGTCCCCTGGGCAAAACCGGGTCGGGTCCCGAAGGAGAATGCAAACCGCGACACTCGGGTGAGTCTTTGCATCAACAACAACCGTCTTTCTCGCTGACCACACGTAGCTTTTGCCCGTCTGCGACGCTACGCAGCGATCGGTTCTGAGGTTGCACCACGAAATCTGCAATGGATCGGGCCGTATCTGCCGAGAGGCCGGCATCGTAAATGTACGCAGCATTCTTTCAGGGGAGCCGGCGGACGATTCTCCTGCGCGCAGGACTCCTGATCGCGGCGATTGGCCTGCTTGACTGGCGCATCGTTGGCGAGATTCCCCTGGGCTTTCTTTATCTGCTTCCCATGCTGATGGTGGGCAGCGTGCTGAATGCCTGGCAGATTGCCGCAGTCGCCGCACTTTGCACATTTCTCGCAGAAGTCTTCGACGACCTGGCCTGGGCTCCGCGCCCCGGGATGACCCGCGATCTTCTCTACTATGTCGCTTTCTTCGGAGCCGGTTTGTTCGTTCGCGAAGTCGATCGCAACCGCAAAGTCACGCTGCAGCACCTCCAGGAGATCGAATACCAGAGCGAAGCGCGGCGGGAGGCGGAAGAGCAACTGGAGATCCTCATCGAAAGCAGTCCGGCCGCCATTTTCACCGCAGACGCTCGCGGCCTGGTGCTCATGGCCAATGAGGCGGCGCATCGCATGCTCGGCGTCCCTGCCGGAGAGCTCCCGGGACGATCGGCTCACCGCTATCTGCCCTCGCTGCGCAACGTTTCCGGGCGGGAAGTCTCGCAGCAGTATTTCCGCAGCGTGATGCAGGCACGCGGAGAGCGCGAGGATGGGGAAGCATTTCTGGCGGAAATCTGCTTTTCCACTTATGCCACGAACGCGGGCCCACGGCTGGCGGCCATGGTGCTCGACGCTTCGGAGGAACTTCGCACTCATGAAGTTTCCGGGCTGCATCAGCTGCTCACCGGCTCGCGCATCGCCATCGGAGCGGTCTCTCACGAGATTCGTAACATCTCCGGCGCCATCGCCACCGTTCACCAGAACCTCACCCGCAGCGGTCTGTTGGCGGGAAACCGCGACTTCGAGGCGCTGGGAAATCTGATGATTGCGCTGGAGCGCATCGCCGGTTTCAATCTTCACCAGACAACCGACCAGTCCACCGAGGTCGATCTGCATGCGCTGCTCGACGAACTTAGAATCGTGATCGCTCCGATGCTGGAGGAGGAGAACATCGCATCGGAGTGGACAGCGGACAAGGAGTTGCCGCTGGTTTGGGCCGATCGGCCGAGCCTGATGCAGGTCTTCCTCAACCTGATCACCAACAGCGTTCGCGTACTCTCCGCGCGCGACCATCCCTGTCTTTCCGTTACCGCGAGGGCGGAGGGCGGCCAGGTGCTGGTCGAGATTGCCGATAACGGCGGGGGTGTCACCTATCCGGAATTCCTCTTTCGTCCTTTTCAGGATGGCGCGCAGTCGACCGGGCTCGGTCTCTATCTCTCGCGGGCGTTCCTGCGCTCCTTTGGCGGAGAGATCCGCTATCACGCGTTGCCCGACGGCGCGTGCTTCGTCGTCAACCTGAAGGCAGCTGCGTAATGTGGGATATCCGATGAGCGAAATCCGCATTCTGCTGGTGGACGACCACAGCCTCTTCCGCGAAAGCCTTGGCCGTCTGGTGGATGCGCAGGATGAGATTCACGTAGTGGGACAGTGCGCGACTGTGGCTGAGGCTCTGGACGTCTTGTCCAAAACCCGCGCCGACATTGTGTTGCTGGACTACGACCTTGGCGAGGAATCCGGCTTCCGGCTGCTGACCGAGCTGCGCCGCCACGGCAACGAGGTCAAAGTCCTCATGGTGACGGCCGGCTTATCGGATGAAGCCACGCTGCTGGTGATGGAGGCGGGTGGATCCGGAATTTTTCTCAAGCAAAGCAGTCCCGATCAGTTGTTGACCGCCATCCGCCAGGTGGCGCGCGGCGAGATCTGGCTCGAGAACGCCGGGCTGCAGGCCGCGCTGGCCCTAAAGCGTGACTCTAAGGAGCCGCTCGAGAGGACGCGTCCGCTCACCGCGCGCCAGTCCGAGGTGTTGCGCGGAATCCTGAATGGCCTGGCCAACAAGGAGATTGCCTGGAAGCTGAAGGTGTCGGAGACCTCGGTGAAAGCCGCAGTGCAGGAACTGTTTCAGAAGGCCGGGGTGCGCACCCGCAGCCAGCTGGTTCGCATCGCCATTGAGCAGCACTCTACGGACTGGCTGCAGCCTTCGCCGGAGAACTGAGTCACCTTTTCAGGTAATCGCGGAGAATCTAAGCAACAGATGGCGGAGAGGGAGGGATTCGAACTTGAGCCGTTTTGCGGGCGTCCGAGCCCGCAGGCGAAATCCTGAGCGACCCCGAGCGAGCGCAGCGAACCGAAGGGGAGCCGAAGGACCTCGTCCGAATCAACACTGGACCTGTATGGCGGAGAGGGAGGGATTCGAACCCCCGATACCCTTACGAGTATGCCTGATTTCGAGTCAGGTGCATTCAACCGGGCTCTGCCACCTCTCCGTATTGTTAAGCTGCTTTTTTTGTTAATTTTACAGCATCGCCTCGTTTTTCGGGCTTGCGGCGATTCGCGCTGGTGTCCGAGTGCGCAGACCCAGTGCGGCCATCATGAGTCTACTGGCAAGAGTGTGGCGGTTGCAATGCCAGTTGTACGGCTCGATGCCGGCCTCTTCGAGCGCCGTCGCGGCCGGGTGACCCCTGTAAAGTGTCACCGCTGCGAATAAGTGGGGAAGACGGGATCATTCCCTGCTGGCTCACGCGTGCCGCGCAGCTGCTTCAGGCCGCTCAGGAATGAAACGATCTCTATCTTTCGGATCGACTTGGCCGAACGGGAACCGAACACGGGCAGGAGCTGGTTGATGCGCAGTCGGAGCTCATAGGTCTGCTTTTCGGTGACTCCGCCTGGCTGTGCACCCGAGCGTCGTCGCAGAGTTCGGGGTTTGGGTTTCATAATGAAATTAGCCGACAGGGATTCATCGTTCTCAGAAATCACCATTCCAAAACCAGTTGATTGCGCCGGAGCGAAGATAACTTCGTAGTCGCCACACAGGAGAAATCTTGAATCGCCGGAAATTTTTAGTTACCGCAGGGGCCGCCTCTTTCGGTTCTGCTTTTTCGCTCGACGGTTGGGCTCAGGGCGAGCAGCCCCCCATCGAGCATCGTCTGCCGACGACCGACGCCGACTACCAGCGATCCAAATCGTATATCGAGGAAGTCCCGGTGCATCAGTACCACTGGGCTTCGGATCGCGCGGTCGAAGCGTTCAAGGACATGAAGTTCGGACTGCGAATTCACTGGGGGATCTATTCGATCTACGGCAGACCTGGCGAATCCTGGCCTTTTCTCACGCTGCCCTGCGAAGAGCGGCAGGCGTACAACCAGGCCTACCGGACATGGAATCCGCAGGAATTCGACGCCGACGCCTGGATGAATCTGTGTGAGGAATCCGGTATGAAGATGTTTGCCTTCACCAGCAAGCATCACGAAGGCTTCTCGATGTTCGATACTAAGACCCGGGTACGCAACCGGGCCAATTGGACAGCATCCGGGGGACCTCGCATCCAGAACTGCGATCTTGCGTACAGCATTATGGAAACGCCTTTGAGGCGCGACGTGGTTCGCGAACTCACCGATGCTGCCCATCGGCGCAACATCAGGATCGATCTGTATTTTTCGCACTCGGACTGGTACGACGCCGACTTCCGTCCGTATGGCTGGCACCCGCTGCAGGTTCCTTCCTCGCCGAGACTCTGGGGGTGGCAGCCTGCGAACGGCACAGATCAGGAATTCTGGGACTCGATGAAGAAACGAATGGCGGGCCGTCTGGTGGTGGTGCCGGATCCGAGTCCACCGGAAGTCCGCCGTATGCTGGATCGCCATCGCACGCAGCTGACCGAGTTGCTCACGCGCTACGGCAACATCGACATGCTGGGACTCGACATCTTCTGGGGCCCTTCGCTCTGGCCGCAGATGCGCGAGACGATTCTAAAGATACGGGAACTTCAGCCGGACGTGATGCTGCGCGCGCGCGGCATCGGCAATTATGGCGATTACTACACTCCGGAAAGGTTTGTCCCTGCATCGAAGGAAGCCACGAAGATGCCGTGGTTCGTGATTTACCCACTCGGAACGTCGTTTTCGTTTGAGACTGACGCTTCAAAGTACAAGGGAACGAGGTGGATGATTCAGAACCTTGTCGATATCGTCGCAAAGGGGGGCAACTTCATGGTCGGTGTGGGTCCCAGCGGCATGGGCAGCTTTCATCCGACCGCCGTCGAGCAGCTCAAAGAGGCTGGACAATGGCTGAAGATCAATGGCGAAGGCATCTACGGGACACGTCCTCGACCCGGCACCGACTGGGCCGAAGGCGATGATCTTCGATTTACCAGCAGCAAAGATGGACGCATCCTCTATTGCTTCGCCACGGAGTGGCCGGGCAAGACTCTTTCCATCCGATCGCTGGATTCACGCCCGGTTTCGTCGGTGGAGATGCTTGGTTATCCCGGGAAGCTGAAGTTTCGCAGGGATGCGACCCGCAATGTTGTGATCTCAATCCCTGACGAAATGCAGGGTCCTTCGAACCAGCGCTGTCAGTTTGCGTGGGGGTTCAAGCTGAGCTATGCCACATAAGTAACAAACAATCTGGTCCATATTTCTGGTTTCAAGCCCCGCGCTCGGCAAAGTCCCTGTTCCGAGCCACAGCACGACCGAAACCGTTTGCGATGAGAGGGCACCAAATTGACTGGCTGTTTTAAATCGATTAAAGTAAACGATGACTTTCCCGCTCCTGGCGGGGCGGCCTTGCGGAAGTCAAGAAGCAGCGTGGAGCTATTTCATTCATGGCAGCCCGTTTAAAGGACATCGCTGACGACCTGGGCCTATCCGTGGTCACGGTGTCGAAGGTTTTGCGCAATCACCCCGACATCGGAGAAGAGACTCGGAAGCGCGTTCAGAAGCGAATGCGGGAACTGAATTACCAGCCGAACCTGGCGGCGCGTTCGCTGGTTACGGGCCGGACGTGGACGCTGGGACTGGTTGTGCCTGACTTGCTGCATCCATTCTTTGCGGATATCGCCAAGGCAATCTCGGTGGAGGCCCGGAAGCAGGGATACAGCCTTCTCATCTCTTCTTCCGATGAGGATCCCGATCTTGAAATCCAGGAAATCCGGCAGCTTCTGGCCAGGCGGGTCGATGTCATTCTGGTCGCCTCCGCGCAATCGTCCGTGGACGGCTTTCGCATGATTGAGGAGCAGAAAACGCCTTATATCCTCATCGATCGTCGTTTTGCCGATCACAACGCGAATTTCGTTGGTGTGGATGATGAGGCGGTTGGAATGCTGGCGACGTCCCATCTTTTCGAACAGCAATGCCGTCGCATCGCTCACATCCGCGGCCCCAACGTCAGCACGGCAATCGGGCGCCTGGAGGGCTACAAGCGGTCGCTTGCGTCACATAACCTGACGCCACTGCCTGGACATATCGTTTCACTCGGCACTTCCGGAGATCATCGAGGAGAAAGAGGTGGGTACGAGGCGGCGAGGCAGGTCCTCGCGGCGGAGACACGGCCCGATGGTCTTTTTTGCTTCAACGATCCCTCGGCTCTGGGGGCAATGCGGGCGATTCTGGAAGCAGGTTTACGCATTCCCGAGGATGTGGCGGTGGTGGGATGCGGCAACCTCTCCTACTCGGATTTCCTGCGCGTTCCTCTTTCGTCGGTGGATCAGGGAAGCGAGAGCATGGGGAAATACGCCGCGGATCTGGCACTCAGGATTGCGCGGAAGAAGGCACAGGGTAAACCGAAGGCCGAATTCATCACCCCCCGCATGGTCGTTCGAGCTTCCAGCCGCAGGTTTCCCGACCCCGAACAACCCTGATCGTCCGGTCAGAGCGGAAGACCTTCCTGAGAAAATGGGAAGTTCGGCCCGCTCCGGGGCGTGGCCATGCTGATGGCGCTGCAGATTTCAGCGCGGGGAAAATTGTGGATTAAACGATAACTGTATCGTTGACAGACCAGTGTCAGGTTGTTATGATCGGCCGTTCGTGGGCAACGAAGTGTGACCAGGGATCGGCCGCTTCGACAATCCTGACGGGAGCGAGCTATGCAACGACGTGATTTCTGCAGACTTCTGGCGCTCGTCGCCGCCAGCAACGCCATTCCAGCCGTAGGGCAATCTGCACAGGAGAACCCATCGGAGTTGCCCGGCGGTTTCAACGAATACACCGAAGACTATGCTCACTTTTGCGCTTTGCCTGCCAGCAAGCGAAGATTCTATAAGCTGAGCGGCGGCAAGATCGTCGAGGAGAAGCTCGACAACGCGACGTGGAAAGCTACTGCGTGGGGCAGTGCCGAGGTGCTGCCGGTTCCCGGTGGATCCTGGGACGGCGTGCCGATGGAATCTCCGATCGCTGACCTCTCCGGACGAGGCCCCTTCAAGCCGACGTGGGATTCGCTGCTGCAGTACGATGCCCCGGAATGGTACCAGGACGCCAAGTTCGGGATCTGGGCTCACTGGAGCCCGCAGTGTGTACCTGAAGCGGGCGACTGGTATGCGCGCAATATGTACCTCCAGGATCAGCGCCAGTACAAATATCAGCTGGAGCATTACGGGCCACCCTCACAGTTTGGATACAAGGATCTGTGCGCGCAGTGGACTCTGCTGAACTGGGACCCGGACGAGCTGATCGCACGGTACAAGAAGGCAGGGGCGAGAATTTTCATCTCACTCGCCAATCACCATGACGGATTCGATGCCTGGGACTCGAAGCACCAGCCATGGAACTCCGCGGCGCATGGTCCTCATCGCGATGTGGTTGGGACATGGGCGGCGGCGGCGCGGCGGCAGGGACTGCGTTTTGGCGTAACTGTCCACCAGGCTCGCAACTGGTGGTGGTTCCAGCCCTCTCACGGTGCTGACACAACCGGACCGCTGGCAGGCGTTCCCTATGATGGGGATCTGAGCACGGCGGAGGGCGACGAGCAGTGGTGGCAGGGTCTGGATCCGCAGCGCCTGTACGGCGTGAAGCACCCCTTCGACGCGCTGCCTGACGTGTCCTACGTCAAGAATTTTTACGACCGCACCCGCGATCTCATCGATCAGCACAACCCCGACCTCCTTTATTTCGACAATTCCCTGCTGCCTCTCGGGTGGGGTGGGATGAACATCGGCGCCTACTTCTACAACCACAGCTTGTGGACCAACAACGGCAGGATGGAAGCTGTTCTCAATGTGAAGGAAGTCCCCGAGCGCCTTGTCAAAGCCGTGGTTGCGGACTTCGAACGCGGGCTGACCAGCGACATTCAGAAGTACGCGTGGCAATCGGAAACCTGCATTGGCGGCTGGCACTATGATCGGGCGTTGTATGAGAAGCCCGGTGAATTTGGCGGCTATTTGCCCCCGCGCGATGCGATCCACTGGATGATCGACACTGTCAGCAAGAACGGGACTTTTATCCTCAACATTCCTGGCAAACCGGACGGCACAATCGACAGCAAAGAGATCGCGGTACTCGACGGCATCACCGCATGGATGAAGGTCAACGGCGAAGCCATCTACGAAACGCGGCCATGGAAGGTCTATGGCGAAGGACCGAACGCCGTCAAGGCGGGCTCGTTCCAGGGCAACAGCATCAGCAAGCTGGGTGAGAAAGACATCCGCTTCACACGCAACAAGGCCAGCAATGTCGTGTATGCGATTGTTCTGGGATGGCCGGCGGAGCCCATCGTGATCCAGTCTCTGGGGCTCTCCGCTGCAACCCAGCCGGGCAAGATAGCTCGGGTCGAGCTCATTGGAACGAGCGAACGCTTCAACTGGAAGCAGACGGGCGACGGGTTACGAGTTGAACTGCCAAGGCAGTACCGGCCAGCAGTCGATTATGCGGCGGCCCTCAAAGTAACTCTGGGGTGAACCGGCATCGGATTGTGTCCCCACATGAGGATGTCCGTGCGGCCCCTGTAGGTAGAACCCCGGCAGGGCACATCCATTTCTTACGAAGTCTTCCTTTCGAAGCTCCTAAGCGAATTGCAAGCTCGGCGAGGCCGATCGCCGATTGCGAGTGGGGCATTTAATCATCGTTACAGTTATCGTATACTTACACGCGCGCTCCTGCTGGACTCTGCCCGGTCTTCGGAGGAAAGATGCTTCGATCGTCGACAACGGCCCGGACTTCGAAGCGTCCCAGTTACATGCTGTATCGTGCGCTTGGCAAAACGGACCTCGAACTGTCAGTTGTGGGTTTTGGCGCTTCTCCGCTCGGTGGCGTGTATGGTTTTACAGTGCCCGAAGAAGCAAAGCGGGCTGTTCATCTGGCGATCGACGAGGGAATCAACTTCTTCGATGTGTCTCCCTACTACGGCAAGTCCCTGGCGGAATACCGCCTCGGTGCTGCGCTCCAGGGGCGGAGAAAAAAAGTCATTCTTGCCACTAAGTGTGGACGTTACGGAGCAAACGAGTTCGATTTTTCAGCGCGTCGAGTCTTCGCCAGCATGGATGAGTCTCTTAGCCGACTGAATACCGACTACGTCGACCTCTTGTTCGCTCACGATGTCGAGTTTGGCGATCGAAGTCAGATCGTGGAAGAGACAATCCCGGCGATGCGCCGACTGCAGGAACTGGGAAAAGCCCGGTATATCGGGGTGACAGGATTCCCTCTCAGGACTCTCGTCGACATCGCCAGAAAGGCCCCCGTCGACGCGATTCTCAGTTACTGCCATTACAACCTGCTCGCCGACGATCTGGATGCTGTGTTGGCGCCTGTGGCAGAGAGCCAGGGGATCGGCCTGATCAATGCTTCGCCGCTTCACATGGGAATGCTGACTGAACAGGGTGCGCCGGACTGGCATCCGGCACCAGGCGAGATGCGTGAAGCGGCCAGGAGCGCTGCCGAGTTTTGCAAACATCGCGGTTGCGATATTTCCGATCTCGCTTTGCGCTTCTGTTTTGACTACCCCAAAGTTGCCACTACGCTGGTGGGAATGGCAACGCGCGAGCAGGTCCGCAAGAGCCTCGGCGCATTCGAGGCCTTCGCGGATCCTCAAATGGTACGCAAAGTGCGCGCTATCTTCGCTCCGGTATTCAATCGGTTCTGGTCGTCGGGGCGCGAAGAGATCCAGTGATGACCTCTCCCTGCATAATGATCGAGATTCCGCAGCAGCCTCCTTCGCGGCGGAGATCGATCTTCAGGCGCTCACGAAAACGATGTGAACGGAAAGGATCTTTTCTGTGAAAGCAGCAGTAATGCATGCACCGGGGGATGTTCGGGTGGAGAGCGTTCCCGACCCGACCCGAGGGTTCGGGGAGGCGTTGCTGCGCGTGCGGCGCGTGGGAATTTGCGGGAGCGATCTGAATTCGTATCGGGGAAGGAATCCGCTGGTGTCGTTCCCGCGTGTGCCTGGACACGAGATTGCTGCGACCATCGTCGAGCTGGGTACGGAGCATCCTGCGCATTTGCAGGTTGGGATGGATGTCACGCTGTCTCCGTACAAGAACTGCGGGCAGTGCCCGGCGTGCCGCAACGGGCGGCCCAATGCGTGCAGAGACAATCAGACGCTGGGCGTGCAGCGCGACGGCGCAATGGGGGAGTATCTTGCGATTCCGATGGAGAAGCTGTTTGTGGCTGATCTGAGTCTCGACGAGCTGTGTCTTGTCGAGCCGTTAACTGTGGGATGCCATGCAGTGGCCCGAGCCGAAGTGGCACCGGAGGACGTCGTAGCGATTTTCGGATGTGGCGGTGTGGGACTGGGTGCGGTGGCAGCATCGGCCTTTCGCGGCGCGAGGACGGTGGCCCTGGACGTGGATGATGCCAAGCTGGAGATCGCGCGCAAGGCAGGGGCGGCGGATGTGATCAACACAAAGAGACAGGATGCGAAGGAGGCTTTGGCAGCGCTGACCGGCGGAGACGGACCCGATGTGGTGATCGAAGCCGTCGGGCTGACGGAAACATTCCGGGCCGCGGTCGAGCTGGTCGCTTTTACCGGGCGGGTTGTCTATATCGGTTACGCTAAGGAGCCGGTGAGTTACGAGACGAAGCTCTTCGTGCAGAAGGAACTGAACATTCTGGGCGCACGCAATGCGCTACCCGAAGATTTTCGTCAGGTGATTCAGATGCTGGAGGAACATCGCTTCCCTGTTACTGCCGCCATTAGTACGATTGCACCATTGGAGCGGGCTCCGGAATTGCTGCGCGCCTGGAGTGACGAGCCCACGCGCTTCACCAAAATCATGATCACGTTCGATCAGGAGGTGCCGGCCCGGTCCAACCGATGACACACTCTGCCTCACCCACCACACACATGACGCAGCCCCCGAACAGAGACATTCCTCTGGTGCCGCAGGGTTACAAAGTCATCTTTGCAATGGTGACGGCGCTGTTTTTCCTCTGGGCCATTCCCAACAACCTGAATGATGTCCTGATCCGCCAGTTCATGAAGTCGTTCGTGATCACAAGGTTTCAGGCCGGGCTCGTGCAGTCAGCGTTTTACCTGGGCTACTTCGTGCTCGCCATGCCCGCGGCACTGGTAATGCGCCGGCTTGGCTATAAGTCAGGATTCGTCATCGGACTGTTTCTCTTCAGCCTGGGATCGCTGCTGTTCTGGCCGGCGGCGGAGGTGGGCCGCTACTCCTTCTTCCTGGTCGCATTGTTCATCATTGCCAGCGGGCTGTCGTTCCTCGAGACGGCGTCTAACCCCTTCATCGCGCAACTGGGCGATCCCCGCACCGCCGCGCGCCGCCTGAACCTGGCTCAGGCTTTCAACCCGCTGGGCTCGATCACAGGCGTGCTGATCGGAACGATCTTTATATTTTCAGGCGTGGAACTAAGTCCGCAGCAGGTGGCGGAGTTGCAGTCACGGCACGCGTATCAGGCGTATCTGCATTCCGAGACACTGCGGGTGATTGCTCCTTACCTGGTGCTGGCGGCCGTCACGCTGACGATGATGGTGCTGATTGCCGTGACACGCTTCCCCGCTTCACTTGCAGCAGAAGAGGATCGCGGTCCCGGCTCGCACCGCGCCGCGGACTTATTACGGCGCCCGCATTTCGTAATGGCAGTTGTAGCGCAGTTTGCGTACGTCGGCGCGCAGGTTGGTACCTGGAGTTATCTGATTCCGTACATCCAGGCATACACCGGTAAGCCGGAGAAGTTTGCCGGCTATTGCCTCACCGGCAGCCTCGTGTTGTTCGGGGCAGGACGCTTTTTCTCCGCCTGGCTCATGCGTTTTGTAGAGCCAAGCCGACTGATGGCGGTCTACGCGGTCATTAATACTGTGCTGGCCGTCGTTGGGATCCTCTTCCCGGGCTGGACAGGCATGATCGCGCTGCTGTTGACGAGCTTCTTCATGTCACTGATGTTCCCGACGATCTTCGCTCAGGGAATTCGCGGTCTGGGTGAGACAGCCAAGCTGGGGGGCTCGCTGATCGTGATGGCGATCATAGGCGGTGCTGTTCTGACGCCGCTGATGGGTCTGCTTTCAATTCACTTTGGGGGCCTGGCGGTCGCTTACATCGTCCCAGCTCTGGCGTATGTGTTGATCGCGTTTTATTCCTTTGCCGACATGCGGCTGGTCAAATCCGACCCGTCTGCTGCGATTGCAAGAGAGGCATAAGTATGGTCCGCACCGGAATCCTCAACCCGCAAATAAATTCCCTGCTCAGTCGCGTCCGCCACACGAACACGCTCCTGATTACCGACCGTGGATTTCCTTATTGGCCCACCATCGAAACCGTGGATCTTTCCCTCGTCGACGACATCCCCCGCGTCCTGGATGTGCTGCGAGCGATACGCGTGAACTTTACGATTGGGCGCATTGTCATGGCGGAGGAGTTTTGTCCGAATAATTCGCCCGCTGTCGTGAGTGAGTTCGCTGAGACGATGTCAGGTATCGAGGTTCAGTTCGAACCCCACGTTGAGTTCAAGAAGCGCGTTCCTCTGGTAGTTGGCCTCATCCGCACCGGAGACACGATTCAATATGCCAACATGGTGCTGGAGTCGAGCTGAAAAGGCAGGATGGCTCGCGCATCGCCGGCTAAGAGCTCCTATGCGGTCTTCAATACCAGCACGCTCGCAATCGGATCAGGCGCCTCCGCGGGAAGGGCCACTTCGATGCCGTCTGCGGCCTGGGTGACCTTGAGCGGGCTATGTGACGAATCCGCCAGAAGGTAAGCCCCGGTTACCTGCCGTGGCAGCTTAGTAAGCTGGAAAGCGGTTCCGGGCCACTCGAAGAGGTGGATATAAATTCTGTCTGCTTTGGTCGTTGATCTCCACTTCCAGCTGGGAATGAACTTTGGTTTCCCGTCCTCGTCCTTTTCCGTTGTGGAGAATGAACCGGCTTCATCCCCGAAGAGCGTGGGCTGTGTTGCATAAATGGCCTCGCCATTCACCGCCAGCCACCTGCCCATCTCCCGAAGCCGGAGTACTTCGGGCTGGGGGACTTCGCCGGTGGCCATTGGGCCAATATTCAGGAGGTAGTTCCCTCCCTTGCTGGCGATATCGATGAGATTCCGGAGCAGCGTTTCGGTGCTCTTGAAGTTTGTGTCGTCGACTTTGTATCCCCAGGTATCGTTCATAGTCATGCACGACTCCCAGTCGCGACCGGGATACCCTCGAGCAGGGATGTACTGTTCGGGGGTTTCGGTGTCTCCCCGATAGCCCCCGCCAAGACGATTGTTCCAGATCAGCTTCGGGTGCTGATTAAGGACAGAGACGATCTTGCCGGCCAATTCAGGGGTCATATCCTTTGTAGGAGTATCGAACCAGACGATTGCGGGAAACTCGCCGTAGTTACTCAACAGCTCGCGGATCTGCGGGATGGCCTTGCTTTCGAGGTAGTCGGCAAAGTTGCCGTTCTGGGCCGGGTCCCAATGATACGTGGGGGGTTGGTGATCGCCGGTTTTATAGGCCGCGCCGCCAGGTGCCGTCCAATCCTGATCCTGCGAATAATAGAAACCGAGTTTAACGCCCTGGCGGCGGCACTCGACGGCGAGTTCCCGGAGCGGATCACGTCTGAAGGGTGTCGCCTGGACAATATTGAAGGGGTTCACCTTCGAATCGAACATCGCAAAGCCGTCGTGGTGTTTCGATGTGATGACGATGTACTTCATACCGGCGGATTTCGCGAGGCCAACGATTCCGGCCGCGCTGAACTGCGTGGGATTGAAGCGGGCGGCAAGGGCCTCGTACTGAGCCACAGGTATGGAGGCGCGGTTCATGATCCACTCGCCGATTCCCGGAACCTCCCTCCCGTCCCACCGCCCGGCGGGGATGGAATACAAGCCCCAATGAATAAACATGCCGAAGCGCGCCTCGCGGAACCACTGCATGCGGGCGTTTTTCTGTTCGGGAGTTTCGGTATCCTGGATGGCAGGGACCGGATGTACAGTCGTGGTGTTAATGTGTTCTCCCTGCACCTGGGCCATTCCCGGCAAGGCGATTGTGAACGCACGTCCGGTGGCAGTAAGTGCGCAAACCCTGGCAAAGGCTCGTCTCGATAAATTCATTCGTAACTCCTCATTGTTGTTCGTGCGCCCTGTCCGTAAATCCGTAAAAAGGAACCAGTCAGTTCAAGCTAAACCTCTCGACTAAGGACGGTCGTGCATGAAGGGATGGCGTTCGACGATGCCACGCCCTTCGCGGATCACGATCCATTGATTGGCGTCCACACCCGCGATGGTCTCCACGTTGCTCACAGGACCGTCAGGCCAGCGAATCGTCAAGTCTGCTTTTGTCGCGTGTCCCATGCCGAAGTGCACGCGGAAGTCTCCCTGGGAGATGTGGTATCCACCACTGCGGACTTCGTCGATCTCTTTCCGTCCGTTAACCGCCAGGGTCAAACGTGCGCCGATGGCGTCGCGACCAGAGGCGGTAACGGCGCGGACGAGCAGCGCGTTGCCCCGGGGGCCGAAATTTTTCAGCAGCGAGGGCGGTTCGAAGAGATTGACGACGACAATCTCCTGGGAACCGTCGTTGTCGAGATCCCCCACCGCGATGCCCCGGGATGCGTGCTTTGCCGTAATACCCGGGCCACCCGTCGAGGACATATCGAAGAACTGGCCGTCGCCGCGATTCCAGAACAACTGGCGGGGCTGTTTGAATTCTTCTCCGAGGTTGTACTTCTCAACGAACGGATACACGTGACCGTCGGCGATGAACAGATCCGGCCATCCGTCGTTGTCGAAGTCAAGGAAGGCGGTGCCCCATTTTATATATTGGGTGTGCACCGCCAGGCCGGCAGCGCTGGTAACGTCGTCGAAGTTGTTGTTTCCGAGGTTTCGATAGAGTGTGTTTGTATCGTTGGAAAAATTGGTTTTGAAGATATCCAGGCGTCCGTCGCCGTCATAGTCGGCAGCCGTGGCACCCATGCCGGCCTGCTCGCGGCCGTCCTCGTTCACGGCGAGTCCGCTGGCCAGACCTAACTCCTCAAATGTCCCGTTGTGTTTGTTGTGGAAGTAGAGGCTCGGAGTGGAGTCGCAGGTAATGAAGATATCGGGCCAACCGTCGTTGTCGAAGTCGCCAGTCAGAACAGTGAATCCATAATACTCAGGAGGGGTCTCGATGCCGGCCTGTTTGGTGACGTCGACGAAATGTCCGGCCCCGTCGTTGTGATAGAGGGTCATCGTCTCGCCCTTGAGGCCACGTGGACCGCAGGGGACAGGCATGCCTTTCCAGTTGCAGCCGCTTTGGGTGCGAGGCGGGGGCGAATCCTGGGCTTTGAAGTTGACGTAGTTAGCGACCACCAGATCCAGATGACCATCGCGGTCGTAATCGATAAACGCGCATCCTGTGCTCCATCGCGATTCGGGCCGGTAGAGACCACGCTCTTTGGTTTCGTCGCGAAAAGTGCCGTTTCCGAGGTTGTGCAGAAAGACGTTGTGTCCCCACTGAGTAACAAAGAGATCGACGTGGCCGTCGTTATCCGCATCGCCGGCGCAGACTCCCTGTCCCCAGCCGAGGTGGCCGATGCCAGCTTTGGCAGTGACGTCCTCGAAGCGAAGGCCTCCGAGGTTGTGATAGAGATGCGGCGTGAAAGGCGGGCCCAAATTGTGCAGCCGGTCGCCCTGTACGAAGAAAATATCCGGGAGACCGTCGTTGTCGTAATCGAAGATCGCTACTCCAGTGCCGGTATTCTCGACGATGTACGTCTGATCCAGATCGCCGGAGATGGTCCGGGCGGTGAGACCGGCCTGCGCTGCGATGTCGCGAAAGTCTACGATAGGCGCCGTCATGCCAGGAGGAAGAGGGCGTACCGGCTGATCAGTGGCATTTCCGGAAATCATCTGGGAAAGAACCTTCACCCCGATCAGCAGCAGCACGGCCGGCGCGAGAACGGCAAACGGGAAAAGGCTGCGAGCGGAACGCACTAATACGCCTTTCCCGAAGCGGCGGTGCGCTGATTTCGTGCCGCGGCGATGAGTTGCAGGGTGCGCTGGATCTCCGGATCCGCCGGCTCGAGGGCTTTGGCCGTCAGCAGTTCCTTTTCGCCGTCGTTAAGATCACCGGCCTGGCAATCGATCAGGCCGAGTTTCTTGTGAAGATCTGCTTTGACCGCACAATCCCCGCACTCCGCGATGGCCGCTTTCAGCTGGCGGGTGGCTTCGGGCCAGTCGTGAGCGGAGGCCGCAACGACGCCGTTATTTGCCAGGGTGCCTGCATTGTCCAGGATGCGCCGCTGTTTTTGGATCTGGACATAGCGCGCCATAAACTTGTCGGACTCGCCGCGATCGGACGATCGCAGAGCACGGGCCAGGCCGAAGAGTGCCTGGCTGAAGTTGGGATCGAGAGCGATGGCCTGCCGCCAGGCCGCGACTGCCTTGTCGGTCTCAGACTGCTGCTGATAGCACTGGCCCAGCAAATACCATGCCATCGTGTTGCGAGGCTCCAGCTGGACCGTCTCTTCCAGCAACCCGGCGGCAAGCGTGAACTTGCCCTCCTGCTTATCGATGAGGGCAAGATAATAGCGCGGCTCGGGCATTTGCGGGACCAGCCGGCGGGCAGTCTCGAACTCGGGCTGGGCTTCGCTCATGTGGCCCAGGTCATACAGGACACGGCCACGGTAGAAATGGACCACGCCAGACTGGGGAGCCAGGCGGACTGCCTCATTGGTTTCGGTCAGAGCCCCGGGCAGATCGTAACTGTCGGCCAGCGCAAGCGCCAAGTCCAGATGGGTCGCGGCCAGATCCGGCCGCAGCGCCACGACCTTGCGAAGCAGAGCGATGGCTTCGCTCATCTTGCCCATCCGCGCCTTAGCTTTTCCAACCGTGGAGAGGATGTTGGGATCCTGAGGGTTCAGCGCAACGGCTTTGTCGAGTTCCTGCTCAGCCTCGGGTATTTTCCGCCGCTCGGCCAGCAACAGTCCGAGCTGTAAGTGGCCCTCCATATATTGCGGATCATCCTCGAGGGCTTGACCGAGAAGCTGCTCGGCGGTCGTGCGGTCACCCTTGCTGGCGTAGATCGTCGCCAGATTGCCGCGCGCGTCGGCGAGCTGAGGCTCAAGATCAAGCGCGGACTGGAGCCACTGCTGGGCCGATTCCATGTCGCCGTCCGCCAGTTTCAGTGCTCCCAGTTCGGCACGAATCTTAGCCGCCATCGGGTCGATCTCGATCGCCTTGCGCAGCGTGTCCTCGGCGTCTTTCGTGTCGTGCATAGCTTCCAGAGACAACGCCAGATTGTAAGCCGTCCAGGCGCTGTCCGGTTTCTCTTCCAGCATGTGGCGATAAACCTGCGCTGCTTCCTCCGGCTTGCCCGCCTCCAGCAGATCGTTCGCCTTGATGCCATCGGAAGTAAGCTGACTGTTGCGGAACTCGACGCCGGTAGTTTTCCGGAACTGCTCGACGATTTTGTCGGCCTCCTGCGTTTGGCCGAGCGCGCGCAACACTGCCGCGAGCTGGAACTGAGCCGACTTATCCCCGGGATTCAGCGCCACAGCTTTCCGCAACTGAGGCAAAGCCCGATCGGGTTTTCCGAGCTTTGCTAAAACGAACCCGAGTTGATAGCGCGCTTCAAAATCGTCGGGCGCTTTGGCGGCTCCAAGCTCAAGTTCCGGCTCTGCCTTCGCGTAATCGCCGAGGCCGCGATACACCATCCCGAGAAGGACGTGCCCCGAGGAATCGCTGGGGCTCTGACGCACGTATTCGCGGGCGGGTGAAAGTGCCTCTGTATAACCGGTTGCGTCGACCAGTGCCTTGACCTCGGCGGCCAGGGCGACAGTATCGGTTGGAACCTGGCGGACCACCACCCGGTATTCATCGGCAGCTTCGCGAAAGCGCTGCTCGTTGGCATATACGTTGCCGAGCGTGAAATGAGCAGCCGTCATGCCCGGGTGTTTGCTGAGTAACTCGGTGAAAAGGCCAATAGCATCGGCCACACCCGCGCCATCGACAGGCGGAAGCCCATCGGCCTGCCTGGCCTTCGCAGCCTTATAGGTTGCCGTAGCTAAAGCAAGCTGTAAGTCCGGAGCGTCGGGCTGAATCCGGACCGCCCGGCGCCAGTAATCGAGAGCGGCATCGTATCTTCCTCCAGTCAGCAGGACCTGGGCCAACCCGTCCAGGGCGCAGACCAGTTGCGGATTAGCCTCGAGTGCCTTGCGAAACTCGGCTTCCGCTGCAGCCGGATCGGGCAGTACCGAGCCGAGCGCGCAACGCGCCTGCACTATCGCCGGATCATATTGCAGAGCCAGCTGGAACTCCCGGATCGCGGCGTCGTTCTGCTTCTGATTTTGCCGGACCAGCCCGAGATCGAAATGGGCTTCGGCCGAGTGCGGATCGAGCCGGAGTGCCTGGTCGAAGGCTGCAACTGAACATTTGAAGTCGCCCTTCTGGGCGAACCAGACACCGACAGCGTCGTAGACGCTTGCGGGGGACGTGCCCGCCGGCGGGTTGGCAGCCGACGCCGGAGGTTTGCAGGCTGGCGGCAGTTGCGCCTGCGCTCTCGCGGCGGTCAACAGCAGCAAAGCGCCACAGCACACAAGCGACCGGCATGATGGAATTGCCCTCAATCGATTACAACCTCATTTAGCCACATCGGCTAGCTTCCGGTGCCTGACTCAGTGATGACCATGAGGCGATCGGCGGTGACGTCGTGCAGCAACTGGCGCGTACCCGATGGCCAGCGAATCTCGATTTCCCGAATCACACGCGAGCTACCCAGGCCGAAGTGAACCCGCGGATCGCTCGATGCGGCATAGCCGGTGCTGGTCGTTGCCTCATTGTAGAGTTTCCTGCCATCGTCAGTGGTTACGCGAATCTGCGCGCCGAGGCCCATCCGGTTGCTTTTGGTTCCGACCAGCTTGAGCAGGATCCAGTGATTGTGCGTTGGAGTGACATTGCGCAGTACGCTAACCGGGGCGCCCAGAGCGGTTATCACAAGGTCCACGCGGCCGTCGTTGTCCAGGTCTCCGTAGGCAAGCCCCCGGTGCGGTGCTGGCCGGATGAAATCGGCCCCTGCCGTCGCGCTCACATCTTCAAACTGCCCGTTACCGAGATTGCGAAAGACGGAGTTCGGTTCGGCATAGCGAAAATGCCTGGAGATTTGCTCGATGTTATCCATCACATTGCTGCGGGCTACCACCAGGTCTTTCCAGCCGTCGTTATCGAGATCGACGATTCCGTTAGACCAACCGGACATCAGCCGGGTAAGATTCGCGAGCCGGCTCGGCTGACCGGCATTCACAAATGCTCCTTTGCCGGAGTTCAGATACAGAGGAAACGTTTCGTTTTCAATCGCCGTGTGCCAGATATCCGGCAATCCGTCGTTGTTGACGTCGCGAAAATCGACGCCCATCCCGGCCAGGACGTTGCCGTCTTCGTTGTAGGCCACGCCCGCCTGAATGCCAACCTCTTCAAATCGCTTTCCTTCAAGGTTATGAAACAGGAGGTTCGGGCTGTTGTCGTTGGCCACAAAGATATCCGGCCAGCCGTCGTTGTCATAATCGGCGAAAGCGACTCCCATTCCCCTGCCCTCCACCTTCGAGATACCGGTTTCCGCCGAAACATCGGTAAACGTACCGTCCCCGTTGTTGCGGTACAGAGTGTTCGTCAGCGGAGGAAAGCTGTCAGGGTGGCAGTAACCGCGGCCGTTCAGCCCCACACAGGCAGGTTCGTAGCGCGGATCCCAATCGACGTAATTCACCACGAACAGGTCCAGCAGTCCATCGCGGTTGTAGTCGAACCAGCCGGCGGCGATCGACCACATCTTGCGGCCGTTGTGCAGGGCCCCACTAACGCCGGCCTTCGCGGTGACATCGGTGAAGGTCCCGTCGCCATTATTGTGAAACAGCTGATTTCCGTTGACATTTGTCACAAACAGGTCTGGCCGGCCGTCGTTGTCGTAATCGCCTGCGGCTACTCCCATCCCGTAGCCCACTCCGGCGACTCCGGCGTGCTCAGTGACGTCGGTGAAGGTTCCATCGCCGTTGTTGTGAAAGAGGCGGTTGTAGTACTTAGGCCCGGTTTTCACCAGCGAAGGCATTTCGGCGCCGTTGACCAGATAAATATCGAGCAGCCCATCCCCGTCGTAGTCGAACAACGCAACCCCGGCAGGCATGGTCTCCGGCTGATGTTTCTCAGGGGTAGGAGAATTCTCGACTACAAAATGCACCCCGGCTCGTTCAGCGATGTCCTCGAAGCGGATCGGCGGCAACGTTGTGCCCTGGGCCGGTACAAACACGGCGAACGCCGCGCCGGAAAGCAGAATGAGCAAGGCCGAACGCATTCCTCTTCACTTCTGACCCTTCATCTTACAATCGCCCAACTTTGAAGGAAATGGCACCACTGCCGGAGTGCGCGACAGTGATGCCACGGGTTGGACCTGGGCTAGTAATTAAACTTCAGCGCTACCTGCAAATTTCGTGTACCGCCGAAGCCCAGCTGGTTTTGCTGACTCGTGACCTGTCCGAAATTCGAGTCGGAAATAGACGCATCCGGGCCATTGAAAACAACGTTGTTGAATACATTGAATGCATCGGCGCGGAATTCGAAGTATCTCTCTTCTCCCAGCCCAATGTGGAACTGTCGGGCCAGAGTCAAGTCGAATTCGTGACGCATAGGATCGGTGTACCAGTTCACCCCTTCCGTGCCGTAGGTGTACGCCGGGGGCGCCGCGAAGGCGGCTGGATTCAGCCCCGTGATCCCCGTCGCAGCGTGGTGAGTCCCAATCTGGGAGTCGCCAACCACGTCCACCCGCTCCTGGAGGCAGCAGCCAACATTTTCAGGGTCGTTACCGTCGGTCACGGTAAAACGTTGCCCAGAGCTGAATTGCACCAAGCCGTTCAGCCCCCATCCGCCGGCCACATTGGAGACCAGCCGGCTGGGAGAATGAGCGAATGGTGACTGCGCCATGAATGCTACCGAAAGCACGTTCTTCTGGTCGAGGTCCGAAGTGCCGTAGTCGACCTTGCGGTCGTACGGATTCGAGGAATCGCAGCTCGCACCCAGGCCGCAACCATCGGAGTTTACGTGCGACAGAGTGTAGGCAACCAGGAAGCTGACGCCATGGGTGGGGCGTTTGTTGACAGTGACCTGCAAGGCGTTGTAACGGCTGTCGCCGACACTCTGGTCGAACCATTGCTGCAACATGTAGGGGTAAGGCCGGCGGGCTTGTTGATTGCCTGGTCCCGGTGCAGGGGTGTTCATGGTTGGACCCCAGTCCTCATGCCTGCCGGTTGAGCCGACGTAGTTCGCGTCGAGGGCAAGATTGCCCGGCAGCGCCCGCTCGATGCCCACGTTATATTCTTCGAAATATGGAGTCCTGAAGTTCGGATCCACCATCCACTGGCTCACCTGACTGAAGTCGTTGATGGGATAAACAATCGCTCCGCCGCTGCCAAGTTGCAAAGGATCGGCGACCGTTGCTGTTGGAGCAGCAGAGTTCAGACCGTTGTTTTGGATCGTGTTGACCGCCGGCCAATTCCCGCCGAAATTCTGCGAGAGCTGAACGATGGTCGCCCACTCGTCGTATTCGCGGCTGTAACCTCCACGAACCGTTGTTTTGTCATTCAATCGGTAGGCCAGACCCAGCCGCAGGCCCCAGTCGGCCAGCGAGTTTTGAATCACGCGACGAGTCGGGCTAACGTAGGCGTGAGGAGGAAGGCCGCCCGGAGCGGGTGTGCTCGATGCCGTGTAGATGCCGATCGGAATACAGGGCGCACCCTGGGTTGCCGAACAGTTGGGTGGAAGAGCGTTGAGCTCGTATTGACCGGTGAGGGGATTGGCGTTGCCGGTGTAGAAATTGCCGTCGCCTCCGTGGTGCGTCCCATAAATCGGCGTGATCACGAAGTCATTGCGGAAGCCGACATTGATGGTGAAACGGGGAGTCGCCTTGAACTGGTCCTGGACGTAGACCGCATCCATCCAGCCGCCTGAAGCATTCTCGTAAATGTTCCGGTAGCCGGCCGACGATGGAACGCCGAGCAACAAGGATGCCCAGCCGTCACCGCCCACGCCTTCCTCCGCCCCCAGGCCCGCAGTTTGCGTGGCCGCGAAACCGATATTGGAGTATGCGATGGGTGAAATGAAGTTATTGGTCTCAAAATCCCCGCCAGCCTTGATTGTGTGCCTGCCCAGGATCTTCGAGAACGAGCCGCCAAACTGCCAGGTATCCGCCAATCCGCTTCCCTGTAACTGCGAACCCGAGAAGCCGACGTTATAACCGCCCGCCGTAAACTGCGGGGCATACAGCGTGTTGTCCAGCGTCATAAACGCCGTGGACATCCCGAGTGACTGCAGCTTCGACAAAAACGCCGCATCCTCTCCCGGATGAGAGGTGCCGATCAGGCTGTATCCGTAGTTTCTGCCGAAGTACACATCCGAAAAGGCCGTCGGGCTGAATTCGTGAGTCCAATGCCCGATGTAGTTATGGCCCAGAACTTCGTCAAAACCCACGCCGATTGTTCCGGACGGTGAGACTCCGTACTGGTAAAACTGGCTGTAACGGAACATAACCTGGTTACTGTTGCCGAAGTTCTGATCGACCCGAACCGTTCCCGAATCCTGGTTGGTCCATGCTCTTCCGGTGAGGAAAGTCTCTTCGACCCCGTTGACCGTGCGAAGGTTCCACGGGATGATGGCGTTGTATAGCTGTGATATCGGATTAAACCGGTTAGGTGAGCCCGGAGTACTGCTGTACGCGGCGGAGGAGCCGGCGCCAGGGATGCAGTTCGTGTCCCCGTTACAATAGGCTGGGTTGGGCTCGTTGTACTCCTGGGTGAAGGTTTCGCGCGAGTATGTATTGGTCGCAGCATCGTAAGTCGTCGTCGCCGGATCGTAGATGGGTACACCCAGAGCGCTGAAATCGCCATTTTGCTCCGCAGCGGTGGGCGCGGTCGCTCCGGTTTCCTGAGCAGAGGCGTACCTGTAACCTTCGTACCCCGCGAAGAAGAAGGTGCGATTCTTGCCGTTATACAGCTTTGGAATCGAGAGCGGACCGCCGACCGTGGCGCCGAACTGGTTCTGGCGCAGGGGAGCGCGGGCTGTCTCAAAGTAGCCGCGCGAATCCATTTGCTCGTTGCGGAGAAACTCCCAAAGAGTTCCATGGTAGCGGTCGGTCCCGGATTTTGTGACCACCGTCACGAGTCCCCCGGCGGCCCCACCATACTCGGCCAGATCGTTGTGACCCTGGGTCTTGAATTCCTGAATAGCGTCTAAGATCGGCGCATAGTTATATACCCCTGACAATGTATTCAGGTCGTTCGCGCCGTCCAGCAGGAACACATTGCTGCGGTCCTCCGCTCCGTTAATTGCCGGGATATCGGTGGTTCCGATCGTATGACCATTCCACCCTCCGCCTCCGCCTCCGTTCTGGTCGGTATTGATGTTGGCCACACCCGTGGTGATCGTCAATAACTGGGTGAAGTTGCGGGTGTTCAAAGGCAGATTTGTGACATCGTTCGTCGTGATAACCGTGCCCAGTTCGGAGCTCGAAGTCTGCAAGGCAGCCGGAGTGGCCGTCACGGTAATATTGCTCGTCGTAGCGCCAACTTTCAGTTGAAAGTCGAACGTGGCAATTTGGCTCACCTGGAGCGTTACCGGCGGCTGCGACACCGTGGCAAAACCGGTTGCGGAGGCCTGCATGCTATAAACGCCGGGCACGACGTTCGGAAAGTCGTAAACTCCGTCGTTGTTGGTGGTTGTTGTCCTTACCACGCCGGTGTTGACGTTTGTGAGTTCAACGCGCGCATTGGGGATTGCAGCGCCCGTCGGATCCTTGACGACGCCATTGACGTTCGCGGCTGCCTGTTGCGCCATGGCAACCGGAGACACCCAACCCGCCAGACTCAAAACCACCAGGGGCACAGCGAGAAACCAGAGCCGATTCCACTTTCTGAGTGACCCTCCCATATTTGCCTCCTTGCGAAAAAGTGAGCGACGATTGGCCGGTCCTGCGACGCCGGTCTGAATCGCGACCTGCAACGGCATTCTGACTATGTGGTTCAACGACTACTTTAACGTTAACGTCTGCATGCTACGCATGGATACCGGGAACTGTCAAGCCTCATCCCCGCATTTGTGACCAAACAAAAATCCGCAGTGATTGAATGGTTTCGCGAGGATTGGGAAGCGTGAAGAGGGACAGGTGAGCCGTTGACCACTCGGCGCGTTTTTCACTGGCACAAAAAGTTGCCGGCGTCCTCCGTGTTGCCGTGTCCGCTGTACTGCGCATGTTTTGGATAAGCGCAGAGCGGCCGGCTGCGTCCCGGGAACGCAGGGCCAGTGGCAAGGACCGACTCCGGGGCCGTTCCTTTTTCAACCCAGTTCACCACCGCGCTCAGCATATCGAAATGATCGAGCGAGGGGCCGCCGCCGCAATGGCTCATGCCCGGCACGAAAAAGAACCGGCTCCACGCAGCGACTTGATCGGCTCCGCCGTTGGTTGCGGCGAGTGACTCGTAATACTGGAAGGTGTCGAGGGGCGAGAACCACGGGTCGCTGTCGCCGTGGAAGAAGATCAGCTTACCGCCGTCGCCAGAGAAGGTGGAAAGATTAGTCGAGGCCGGCTCAACCAGCGGATCCGAAGCGTGAAGAGCTGCCTTGTCCACATCGAGGGTGGTCGCGGTTGTGATGGGGCCGAAGAGACCCCTGGATCGCGGGCTCAGCAAACCCGGAAGTGGCCCGGAAGCCGCGATTCCAGCGTCATAGAGGAAGCCGGGATAGACCTGGGTGCCATAGGCGTTCTTCGGTCCCGCGAAAGCCTTTTGGATCGCTGCGATCTTCTCCGGCGCAATGCAGCCTGCGGTCTGGCCGGATTTGCAGGCGATCTCCGCCGGGTCGAAGTGGCAACCAAGTGGATCGGAGATCATTCCGTCCGCTACTCCGTCGATCGCGTCGCACTTCTTCATCAGCGCGTCCATAAAGAGCTTGCGATCTTCGTCCGTGAAGAGCTTGTCGATCTCCGGCTTGCCCGATGCGTCCTTCGGCGCGGCCTGGTTGTAGGCCACTGGAATCCACTGGCCAATGGCGAGATTGGAGAGACCGGTACGCATCGCGGGATCGCCCACGACAATGCCGTTGAAGACGTTGGGGAAGCGCTGCGAGAGGATCATGCCCTCGCGTCCGCCGGTGGAGCAGCCAACGAAATACGAGTAAGCCGGAGGCTTTGCGTAGTAGCGGGCGATAATCTGCTTCGCCACGGCAGCTACTCCGGCATTGGCCTGATACGCGAAGTCGAGATAGGCCTGCTGATCGCGCATAAATGAAAAGTCAAAGCCGCCGGTTCGGGCCTTGTGCCCTGTATCCGTGCTGGCCACGGCGAATCCGCGTTCAAGGCCGGACTTATCGCCGCTATACGATGCGCCAGCGGGATAATTCACCACACCATTGCCGCCACCGCCGCCCTGCATCATGAAGTCGCCGTTCCAGACATTCTTCTCCGGCATGGCGACCGCGAAGCCGATGCCGTAGTCGATGCCGTCAACGCCCTTGCGCCGGTGAATCACGCCTTCCACGCGACAATGAGCCGGCAACGGGCCGGAGTAGCGCGGATACGAAGTCGGAATCGGGGTGTTCGCCGGGACTTCTGTGGCAGCCGTGATGTCGACGCCGTCGATTTTCAGGCTGGCGAGATCGGAACAGGACGTTCCTGTCTGCGCCTGGGCCGTCATGGCCGCAGAGCAGGCGATTAAGGAGGGAATCAGGAATCTACACAATCTCATGCGTGGCCTTCTTTCTCGAAGTTGAGACCGGATAGCTAAAGCTATCCGATCTGATCGGAAGATTTGCGCCTGCAAAGCGAGCCGCAGGCCCCGCTTCATCTTCCTCCTCCAGTCGCTGGCAGAGATCGAGGATCGTTTTATTGGCGCGATCGCCGATGGCATGAATCGCAATGTGGAGCCCGGCCCGCGATCTTTATCGAACACCATCGGCGCATCCAGCCGATTTGTTTGCTGCCACATTCGACGAGGAGCCGGGCCGGAACAGGGGGAACTCCATCTCGATCGTGGCTCCGCCCCCCGCCCGATTAAAGGCGCGCACTTTTCCGTTGTGCAGTTTGACCGCTCGCTCGGCGATAGCAAGACCAACGCCGAATCCTCCCGTATCCTGGCTGCGTGCATGGTCCACGCGATAGAACGGCCGGAAAATGGCTTCGAGATCGCTTTCGGGAATGCCCTGGCCGTGGTCGCTGACCTGCAGAACCGCGGACGCTCCCCAATCATCCTCTTTGACATTCAGATACACCTCGACTTGAGAACCGGCATCGGTGTATCGCACCGCATTGCGCACGACGTTTTCAATCGCGCGATACAACAGCTGCCGATTGCCGTGGACCACGCAGTCGCCGCTGGCTCGGAGGCAAATCGACGTTTGCTGGTGACCTGCTTCGTACTCGGCGTCCGGAATCACTTCCCCGATTAGTTCCCGGAGAGAAACGCTCTCGAAGTTTTCCGCCCGCTCGATCGCCTCCATGGAAGAAAGTGTGAGCAACTGGCCGATCAGCTGGTTCAGCCTGCTGGTTTCGCGTTCAATGCGCTGCAGATGATTCAGCATTGCCGGGTCGGCATCGTCTCGTGCCAGTTCGAGGGCAACACTGAGGCGCGCCAGCGGTGAGCGCAGCTCGTGCGAAACATCCCGGAGCAGGAGCTGCTGCGCACTGACGAGCGATTCCAGTCTCCCCGCCATATGGTTGAAGTCATGCACCAGCGCATGGAACTCGTCTTCGCGAAACAGAGCTGGTTGCCCTGTCGCTTCGTTCACCCGCGCGTTCAGCTTGCCCTGCGCCAGCTGGCGGGCAGCGGTGCGCAGTCTCACCAGCGGGCGCGTAAAAAGGACCACAAGAACGAAGGTCGTCACGCCGCCCACCGCGATGGCGACCACAAGTTGCGGTACTGCAAAGTGGGCGAGATTTTCGTACCAGGTGGGCGGTTTCGGCCGACGCGGAGGAGCGGCCAGAAACAAATAGTGTTTTCCGGCAGCAGATACCACAGGCAATGACCGGACAAATTGCGGCGCCGCTCCTCCACCACTCGTTCTTCCGTCCGAGAGGGCGGTCACACAAAGAGTGTCACCGGATATATCCTCAAGGGCCATGTCGTGCTTCTCTGTGGCCGCATAACGTTGCAGCGCCAGACAGCCGCCGGTCTCAAAGCTATCTGCCGCAGCTCTGGCTTCGTTCGGCAGGTTCCCGGAAAGCGTGTCAAGAACTGCGTCGCGGCTGGGCGGGCGGTGTCTCAGGATCAGCGCAGTCGAAATAACAAAAATCAAACTCTGTGCGACCCAGAAGATCGCGAATATTTTCAGAAAGAGCCCGCGCATACCTAGTTCTCCGCTTCGATCCGGTTTCCGCGAACAAGAAGCTGATACCCGCTTCCACGAATCGTTTTCACCTGCTCTTCGTCCGGGCCAATCCCCGCGAGTTTACGTCGCAGGCGGCTCACATGCATATCGAGGCTCCGATCAAGGGGATTGAACCTTCTTCCCAGAACGCGTTCCGCCAGCTCCTCCCGCGACACAACTTTGCCCGGCGAACGCATCAGGGCTTCGAGCAGGCCAAACTCGACATCGGTCAGATCCACCGGTCGTCCTGACTTCAGGACGACGCGGGCTTCGGTGTTGAGTTCGAGGTCGTCGACCCGAAGCGGGCCCTGTTCCAGTTTTGCTTCCATTCCGGAATTTCTGCGAAGAATCGCCCGCATTCGTGCCAGCAGTTCGCGCGGATTAAACGGCTTGGGAAGGTAATCGTCGGCGCCTATCTCCAGCCCCACAATGCGGTCCACATCTTCCCCGCGCGCCGTCAGCAGCAGCACGTTGACCCGCGAGAGGGTGCGAATCTGCCGCAGTACCTCGAACCCGTCCAAACCCGGCAGCATGACGTCCAGAAGAATCAATGCCCAGGATTTCTCACGCGCGGCGATCAGCCCTCGATCCCCGCGATGCACCGCAGTGATCCGGAAGCCATAGCGGCCAAGATAATCGGACAACATGGCACAGAGTTCGGCGTCGTCGTCAATGAGCAGAACGTCTTCCACAAAGCTCTCTTTCTTCAGCCTACGACGTGACCGCTTTGCGTACCCAACAGAAATGTAACGAATAGTCACGAGCCGCGTGACACTTCGTTACGAAGTGATCACCCAATTTGACCGCGGAAGATTACGGCATGAGTTCTCCTGAAGGAGAAGCAAATCAGGTGTGCCCAGACCACGCGATTCATTTCGAAATCGATCCTTGCCGGCCTTTACCTCTTCCCACTCCCCAGCGCAGAAGAGCGCCCAGCAAACTACAGGCTCGATCTATCGCACGGTGACCGATCCATCCGGCGCGATTGCGTCGGCTCGGGTTCTTGTCTTCGGCGGCGCACTCTCCGATCGACCACGACTGGAGCCGACAGAAGATTCGCCATTGATCGGAAAGTTGCTACCGTTACGGCAACCTGGGTTAATTACCGCCAAAAATTCGACCGCGAGGCTCCGCGCCGCTATCCTCTGACGTTCGCTGCGACGGGGAGAACGCTTCTCCGTTCTACTCAAGACGAGAAGATCGCAGCGAATGCGACGGTCAAATCCCTTGTCGCGGGGATTTGCCAGCAGGGCCAAGGACCAGCCGCGAATCCCCCTATCTCGATCAGTCGACTGATCCTGCGCCCGGATGACCACAGATACAACAAACCGAGACGCGATTCTGCGCCAATCTGTTCCCCAGTCTGCGCGGTTACGCTCAGGGCACTAAAGTAATGCACAAAAAGATTACTGCCACGGGTAAGATTTATCCACCTGTTTTCGCATTTTCCCGTTCCACCCCTAGCCCTGGGAAGCCTGTGGATTCAATGTGCAAACTTTAACATTACTTGTAATCAATAACTTAACAAGAAAAAATCCAAAGTAATCTTCTGTGGGAAAAGACTGGTAACCCACGTGCCTCCAAAGTGGCATCATTTCAGCGGTTCCGTACGTAGGAACGGGCTCCTGTAACGTCTGAACCCGTTCTTGAATTGAGGGCCTGTCCGGCTACCGGGGTGCTTTGACCGTATTGCACACCGGGTCGGATAACAGGCCCGAAGTCCTTGAAGTTCTTTGATTTGCAAGAGGTGAGGTAGATGCACTCGATATCCTTTAAACGTCCCGCGGGGACTGCCCGCAGGTCTGTCCACGCGTCGTCCGGCACTCAGGCCCTGACTCTCACCGGCCCGCTCCCTCAGCTGCTCCGTGCTCGAAGCAGCGCTGCCTGGACGCTGGTGCTCGCGCTCCTGGCTGGCTCGCTGGCGATTGCGCTCTCCGGTTGCGGAGCCGTTGCTGGCGGAGCCGACGCGACGGCCACCGGAACGCTGGTCGCCTCGGCCAGCACCATCGCCTTTGGCAACGTCACTGTAGGCAAGACCGCAAGCGCGACCCTTTCGCTCAAGAATGAAAGCGCCGATTCGGTGCAGGTCACGCAGATCGGCGTCTCCGGGCAGTACTTTGCCCTGGCTTCGCAGAACACGCTGCCCATGACCCTGGCCGGAGGCGCAAGCCTTACGGTCGGCGTGAATTTCGATCCGACGGCGACTGGAGCTGCGGCCGGTGACCTGACCCTGGCCAGCAACTCCACCAGCGGAACCCTGACGGTCCCTCTCACCGGAACCGGCATGGCGCTGACTGAGAACCCCCCGTCGAATGCGGCCACAGTCTCGTCGCTTTCCTGCAGCAGCGCCACCCTCACCGGCGCAGCGACTGACACCTGCACAGTCACCCTGAGTGCAGCCGCAGCCACCGGCGGCGACACGGTCAGCCTCTCCAGCAGCGATTCCGCCGTGAGCGTTCCGGCCAGCGTTGCAGTTGCAGCCAATGCCACCACCGGCACCTTTACGGCGACGGCGAGCGCGGTGAGCGCAGCGCAGAGCGACACCCTCACCGCATCTCTTAGCGGATCCTCGGCGAGTTTCCAGCTGGCTCTCGATCCGCAACAGTCCGGCGGCGGCGGAACGCCAGGACTCGCCGTCAGCGCCAGCAGCCTTCAGTTTGGCGATGTAACCGTTAATACGAGGCGAACCCGCAGTTCGTCACCCTTACCTCTTCCGGCACCGCCGCGTTATCCATTACGTCGGCGACAGCCACCGGAGCCGGCTTCTCCATCGCCGGACCGGGCCTTCCCGTCACGCTCAATCCAGGCAGCTCCATCACCCTTGAAGTGAAATTCGACCCCACCACCGCGGGAGCGGCAACTGGATCGATTGCGATTGCCTCCGATGCTCCGGGAAGCGGCGTAACCACCATCACCCTCACCGGGACGGGAGACGCGACCGCAGCGGGCCTGTCCGGCCTCTACTGCAACAACTCCACCATCACCGGAGCAGGAACTGACTTCTGCACCGTGACCCTGAGCACCGCAGCCGCCACCGGTGGACTGACGGTGAACCTCTCCAGCAGCAACACTGCGGTGACCGTACCCTCTACGGTGACGGTGCCTGCCGGGGAAACCAGTGCAACCTTCACGGCCACCATCACGGCGGTCACCAGCAACCAGACCGCAAACCTCATCGCTACGTCCAACGGAGTCACCAAGGTCTACGCCCTGCAGTTGCAAAACCAGGCGCCGGCGCTGAGCGTGAGCACCAACACGCTCAACTTTGGCGACGTGACTCTGAACACTTCGACGGCTGAATCGGTAACGCTCACCTCTTCCGGAACCACAGCGGTGACGATCAACTCGGGCACTCTGACCGGAACCGGCTTCACGATGACGGGAGCAACCTTCCCAACGACGCTGAATCCAGGTCAGTCGCTGACCCTGCAGGTCACCTTCGATCCCACCACGGCAGGAGCGGCAACCGGCTCCATCACGATTGACAGCAATGCTTCCGGCAACGGAACCATCGTCATCAACCTGACCGGAACCGGGGACGCAACCGCAGGCGCGCTGAGCTCGCTCACCTGCGCCAAGGCGACGCTCACCGGGGCCGCCACAGACACCTGCACGGTGACGCTCAGTGCTCCAGCGCCCTCCGGCGGACAGAGCGTTGTGCTCGGCAGCAACAATCCTTCTGTGACCGTGCCGGACAGCGTGATCGTAACGGCAGGCGCCACCACGGCAACCTTCACAGCCACCGCCACAGCCGTCACCACCACCGAAGACGCTACCCTGGCGGCAACGGTCAGTGGCATCTCGAAGGTCTATGCGATCCAGCTGAACCCACAGACGGTAGGGCTGGGTCTCAGCACCTCAACCCTCTCCTTCGGTGACGTCACCGTCGACAGCCCGGAGAGCCAGTCCGTCACCCTCACTTCAACCGGGACTTCTCCGCTCACCATCAGCGCGGCCTCGCTCACGGGCGCGGATTTCACGATGACCGGTCTCACCCTGCCCGTAACCCTGCAGCCTGGACAGAGCGCGACGCTGCAGGTGGCCTTCGATCCCACCGCGGCAGGCGCCGACACGGGCTCGATCCTGATTACCAGCAATGCCAGCTCGAACCCGACGGCCGATATCAGCCTGAACGGGACGGGTGACACCACGGCCGGGGCTCTCAGTTCCCTCACCTGCACAAACGCCACCCTTACCGGTGCAGGAACTGACGCCTGCACCGTGACCCTGAGTGCCGCGGCGCCCACCGGTGGGACGGCAGTTACCCTCACCAGCAGCACCGCTGACGTGACCGTGCCGGCCACGGTAACGGTGGCCGCGGGATCCACTACCGGCACCTTCAACGCCACCGCTGTCAGCGTCACATCCAACGAGACGGCAGTTCTGACGGCAACCACCGGCGGCGAGTCGAAAGTCTTCTCGCTGCAGCTGGAAGGGCAGAATGCCGCTCTCACGCTCAGCTCCAACAACATCGCCTTCGCCGGCGTGACCGTGGGGTCGTCGTCTACCCAGGCCGTAACCCTCACCTCCTCGGGGACTGAGGCGCTGACCATCAGTTCGGCCACTGTCAGCGGCTCGGCCTTCACCATGACCGGCGCGACCTTCCCGTTAACCCTCAATGCGGGTCAGAGCGTCACCCTCCAGGTGACGTTCGATCCCACAGCGGCAGGGGCAGTGACGGGATCGATTGCGATCTCCAGCAACGCCACCAACAACGGAAACGTGACCATCAGTCTGAGCGGAACGGGGCAGGCGGCCGGCGGCGGCGCTGGAACCCTGACGCTCGGTTCATCCACCGTAGCCTTCGGTAGTGTCACCCTCAACACCACCTCGACGCAGACGGTCACACTGACTTCTTCCGGGACGTCGGCAGTCACCATCAGCGCGGCTACGATCACCGGCACCGGCTTCACCATGACGGGGTTAACCTTCCCCGTTACGCTGAACCCGGGGCAAACCGCAACCCTCACCCTGCAGTTCGACCCGACCACAGCCGGCGCGGCCACCGGAACGGTAACCCTCTCGAGCAATTCATCGACAGGAGCAACGTCGACGATTGCCCTGACCGGAACCGGAGCCGCTGCCGGAACTTATGAGGTGGAGCTGACCTGGGATGCGCCCACCAGCACCACCGACCCCGCGGTGAGCTACAACATTTATCGGGCAACCGGGAGCGGATCGTACGCCAAGATCAACTCCTCGGCGAATACGCCCACTTCATACACCGACAGCACGGTCACCAGCGGAACAACCTATTCCTACGAAGTAACCAGCGTAGACAGCTCGGGAGCGGAAAGCTCGCCCTCCAACATCTACACGGTAGCGATCCCGTAACTCAGGCCCAGTAAGTCAGGGATAGCTACCAAAACAGAAAGGCCCGCCATTTGGGGGGCCTTTCTTATTCCAGCTTGCTCCCAGCTTCTCCCGATGGCGACTGGGCCATCGACCGCCGACTGCTATTGCCTGTTGCCTATTGCCTGTTCCCTACTCCTACTCCCTATTCCCTACTCCCTATTCCTGTTTTTTTGTCAAGTTTCCACCACTTATCCAAAGTAATGAGCGCTGATTCGAAGCCGCTTCTACGCCAAAACTGTTGGCACTCTTTTGGCCTCAAACTGATATTCTGAACTTATAGAGTAAAAAAAGAAAAAGCCCGCATAGCGCGGGCTTTTTTGTCGTTAACATCGGAGGTTCTTTTGCAATCGGCGCGGAGCTCAGTCTACTGGCTATTCCCTACTACCTACTCCCTATTCCCTACTCCCTGTATTTGTTGTCAGATCTGTCAACAAAAGCTAAGTCGTTCAGAATCAAATTCGTGCAAAAAACAGCCCCTGACAATAATCAGGAGGAGACGCCCAGCACCGGATACAACGGCCAACGAGCAGCACCCTGTACCCTGTACGCTGTACCCTGCGTTCTGCGTCCTGTCTTTAGCAGCGAACCAGGTTTGCCGCCTCAATGCCCTTGGTGGCGTTGCGGGTGTCGACCACCAGCTTCGCCCGCGAAACGATGTCCGCGTAGTCGTACTGGGAGTGGTCGGTCACGATCACCACGCAGTCAAAGTCGGGAATTTGTTCCAGCGGCGTCGAGGTCATGTTGAGGACGTACTTCCGGCCGTGGCCGATCGAAGGATGGAAGGGGTCGTTGTATTCCACCTGCGCACCGCGCTTTTGCAGCAGCTCCAGAATGGTCAGCGAGGGCGATTCGCGCAGGTCGTCGATGTCCCGCTTGTAGGACATGCCCAGTATCAGGACCCGAGACCCATGAAGTGGTTTGCCCTGGCGGCTGAGCGCTTCCATGACGTTCTCGACGACGAAATAGGGCATGTTCATGTTGATTTCGCCGGCCAGCTCGATGAAGCGGGTATGGAAGTCGAATTCTTTTGCCTTCCAGGAAAGGTAGAACGGGTCAATGGGGATGCAGTGGCCACCGAGGCCCGGTCCGGGATAGAAAGCCTGGAAGCCAAAGGGCTTGGTTTTGGCGGCGTCGATCACCTCGAAGAGGTCGATGTTCATCCGCATGCAGAGCTGCTTCAGCTCGTTGACCAGAGCAATGTTGACGCAGCGGTAGATGTTTTCCAGAAGCTTGGTCATCTCCGCGGTGGCCGGAGAGGAGACTGGTACGGTCCGGTTGAAGATGGTGCTGTAAACGGCGCAGGCCAGGTCGCGAGCCACGGAACCACATCCGCCAACCACTTTAGGGATGTCGCGCCGGGCCACGGTGTCGTTGCCTGGATCTTCGCGCTCGGGCGAGAAGGCCACATAGAAGCCGGGCCCGCCTCCAGGATTGCGGTTCACCCGCAAACCGGAAGGATTGCCCTCTTCGAGCAGAGGAACCACGACTTCCTCGGTGGTGCCGGGATAGGTGGTGCTTTCGAGAATGATCAACTGGCCGTCGCGGAGATGCGGCGCGATGCTGCGCACGGTGCCGGTCACATAGCTGAGGTCGGGCTCGTGGTATTCGTTCAGAGGCGTCGGGACGCAAATGATGACGACGTCCATCGCGGCGATCTGAGCGTAATCCGCCGTGGCGAGAAAGCCCTTCTCGCGGGCCTGCTGCACTTCCTCGCCGGGGATGCGGACGATGTAGGACCCGCCCTGGTTCAGGGTTTCCACTTTGCGGGAATCGATGTCGAAGCCGGTAACCCGAAAGCGCGAATCGCTGAACAGCAGAGCGAGCGGCAGGCCGACATAGCCCATGCCCACGATGCCGATGCGGGCCTGGCGGGTTTCAAGAAGGCGGGTAAGTTCAGCAGAACAGTCCACTGTGGTTGAAGGCATTAGAGTCTCCAGATTCTCAAATATCGTTGAACGCGGGCGATGTCAATGGCGATGGCGGGTCACATGGGAAGCCGCGACGGAGGGGTAGAGGCGCTGCGGATCGACGAACGGTGCAGCTTTGCGGGCTGGCGAATCGGCACTTTTGAGGCAGCCGTCGCAGCCGGGGCGGGGTTCTGCGCATTGTCCAGAGCGAGGACGGCGTAGCCCGTCGCGGCGTCACTCATGAAGAGACCCATGTCGCTGTGCGGATCGCGAAATCCGTTCAGCGACGAAGCCCACCAGTTACCTTGCTGATTCTGGTTGTGGTCGAGCCAGGCGAGGCCTCGCTTCACGGCCGGGTCCTGAGCGTCGCCGGTCTCTTCGAGGGCGAGAACGGCTAAGCCGGTGGCGATTCCGTCGCTGCCATCGGCGCTGTTGGCCTTCTTGAGCATGTCGAGGAATGCGGGCTTCGCTCGGGTCTGCTTATCGAGCGAGGACAGCGACCAGCCTCCATCGGAATGCTGGAGGGCAGCAAGGCGTTGCGCCAGGTCGGTGCGCTGCGCGTTGGTCAGCAGGCCTGGCATTTTGGCTGAGGCCCAGAGCACGTAGAGCTGGTTCAGCGGCGGCTGCGCGTCGTAGTGGCGCTGCAGGTAGCCGCGCAGGCTTTGGACATGCGCCTGATACGAGGGGTCATTGTCATAGCCCGCTGGAGTGGAACCGACGGCCAGGGCCATCCAGGCAGCGCCGGAGTAGGCCGATTCCGGCGACTCCCAGGGAGCTTCGTGAAAATCCTGCCAGAGCCAGCCGCCGGCGTCGTCACCGGAGGTAAGCTGCAGCGCCCAGGCCTCATCGGACGCCTTGCGGGCGACGGCTGCGATGGGATCCTGGGGCTGGGCGGTGCTGTAAGCGTCGAGAATCACCGCGTTCATCACAGATTCGGTGGCGCGGGAAGGCTGGGCATGAGCGGGGTCGGGATACCAGGGGCCAATCTGCTGCCAGTCGTTCACGCGCTTCTCGATGCTCTGGAGCATGGCGGTTTCAATGGCGGTTTGCTGAGGCTGGCCCAGCTGGGCGCGCAGCATCGGGCGTGTCCAGGCGTAGGGCAGCACGGTGTGGCAGGAAACGCACTCGGTTCCCTGTTCGCGCTGCGCCTCGGGCCATTTCTGCCACCAGGTCTCACGCTGGTCGAGGTAGGCTGCTGCCGCCACAGGGCTCCAGTTGGCGCGATAAGTCACTGGGGGCGGTTTGAGCAGGGAGTGCAGGACGATTCCTCCCGCGATGCCGGCAACACACACCAGGAGCGTCACAGCGACAGCAATGGATTGGGTGCGTTTCATGGCTTCAATTCAACTGACGCGCGGAGGGTGCTGCGGGGGAGTGGGACGTTTCTACTTTTTCTCTGCGCCCTGGTTAGGCCTTTTGAGGGGACGCAGGCCCCGGGAGAATTCCTTGAGGGAGACGTCCTGGGCGAAGGGAATCTCGCAGCGGGCGACGGCGACGGCGGGATTGCCTTCGACGACGGTGTTAGGAGGAATGGACTGGGCGACAACGCTGCCGGCTTTGATGACCGAACCCGCACCGATACTTACGTTGGGAAGGATGATGGCACCCGGTCCAATGAAGACTTCGCGTCCAATTCTGACGCCACGGAATTCCTTGAAGTGGGCAATGATGGTGGCGCGCATGCTGATGGAAGCGCCGTCCTCAATGGTGATGAGGTTGGGGGAAGCGGTGTCGAAGACGACGTCGTAGCCGATCCAGCAGCCTTTCCCGATGTTGACGCCACGGGCCCGATGCAGCCACACGCGGAGCGAAGTGGCGCCTGGAGCAACCCGTGCCAGCATCTGGAGGAGGCGGTTCCAGAAACCACGAAGGAAAGGCTCTTTGGGCTCTTTCCACGTTCCAACGAACTTTTGCGGCGCCGGGGCGGACGCAGGCGCTTGTCTGGCGGGGGGCTCTTCCCTCGTAAGGGAATCGTCCACCAGAGTCTTGGCGCCCGAGAGCGGGTAGGGGACTTCGGCCTGTGTACTGCTGTGTGAGCCCATATTTTCAGTGTGGGCGACCGGCCAAAAACTGCTGATGCACCCCTGCCCAGATATTAAAGGAATTGAGCCCTGAGGCAATGACGCTAAAGTGTCTGTGGTGACTGGTACTCCCAGGTTACGCTCGGGTCTGAACAGAAAAGAGCGTTTTAGCGGCAGCCTTATGGTTTAACGTGGTCAAAAGCCCTGCTTCACTGAGCATCAGAGATCCGGACAGAAAGGAACCTCCGCGCATGGCAACCATGGCACCTCCCGACCTGGTCAAGTCAGACCGGCAGCACCAGATTCATTCCCTGCACCACCCCAGCGACATCAGCGAGGCGGTGATTTTCGAGAGCGGGAAGGGTATTTTCCTGCGCGACATTGCGGGCAAGGAATATATCGACGGACTGTCGGGCCTGTGGAATGTAAACGCCGGGCATGGGCGGGCTGAGTTGGCCGACGTTGCCGCGGAGCAGATGAAGAAGCTGGCCTACTTTTCCGGGTATGCAGGCTCGGCGACCATTCCTTCCATTCGGCTGGCGGAGCGGCTGATCGAGCTGGCGCCGAAGATGGGAGCGGTGTTTTTTACCTCAGGAGGCGCAGAGGCCAACGAATCGGCGTTCAAGACGGCGCGCTTCTACTGGAAGGTGCGGAACCGCCCCGACAAGATCAAAGTGATTTCACGCATTCACGGCTATCACGGCGTCACGTTGCAGGCCATGAGCGCCACCGGGATCGCTTCCTACTGGAAGATGTTCGAGCCACGGGTTCCAGGCTTCCTGCACGTCCCGACCTGTTATCCGTATCGCGCGGTGAACATGAAACCCGGCGAGACGATCGGGCAGGCGGCAGCCCGCGAACTGGAAGAAGCAATTCTGCGCGAAGGGCCGGAGACGGTGGCTGCGTTTATCGGCGAACCGATCCACGGCGCAGGAGGTGTGATCTACCCGACGGATGATTATTGGCCACTGATTCGAGAAATCTGCAACCGGCACGAGGTTTTACTGATCACCGATGAGATCATCACCGGCTTTGGCCGGACCGGGCGCTGGTGGGGCCTGAGCCACTGGGGCGTCGATGCCGACATCATCTCGTTCGCAAAAGGGGTCACGTCAGGATATGTGCCGCTGGGCGGCATCCTGATTACACCGGCGATCCACGAAACGCTGGAGAAGGTGGAAGCCGGCAGCCGCTGGATGCACGGTTATACCAACTCAGCGCACCCCACGTGCTGCGCTGTAGCGCTCGCCAATATTGCGATTATCGAGCGGGAAGGCCTGCGAGAAAACTCGGCGAAGATGGGCGATCTTCTGCTGCAGACTCTGCAGCAGGCTTTTGGCGGTCATCCTAACGCTGGCGATATTCGCGGTGGCAAGGGACTGCTCGCGGCGGTGGAATTTGTCGAAGACCGGGCCACGCGGAAGAACTTTGCTGCCGACAGGAAAATCGGCGCCCGCCTGCAGACGGAGATGAAGAACAACGGCGTTATTACCAGGAGCCGTCCGGTGATCGGGGAGCATCCGGCGCCGGGCGATCAGATCCTGTTTGCGCCACCGCTGGTCATCAACGAAGCAGAGGTTCAGAGGATGGTCGGAGTGCTGGTGGATGCCGTCAAGGTAGTGCTGGGCGCCTGACCAGCGGGCGCCAGCAGGCTTTCCACTGAGCGCATGGCCTCGATGTCCCGCTTCGCCTGGATGCGGACCTTCTTGCGGGCGCTCATGTAGCGGAGCCAGTTGCGATAGATGCAGGCGGCGGTTGGACGCCAGGACGGCTGAAGGGCGACGCCGCCGATCAGGGCGTTGAGACCGACCATCAGATCCTCGCTGGGATGAGCTTCGGCCTCCTTCTGGAAGGCAGTCAGAGCTCGCGTGGTCTCCGCATCGAAATAGCCCTGCGGCATGCCGGGGTAAGCCCTGGTTTCGTCTCTGAGAAAGCGGCCGACGTCACGCCGGTACTCCAGCAGCAGCGTTTCGGGTTCGTATTCCGGATGCCCCTGGAAGAAGACAAAGAGGCTGTTGGCAGGCTTGACAAAGGTGTCGACATCGCCCGCGGAAGTGCGGGTGAGGACGCGGTAGCCGTTGGCCTTGAGGGCATCTTCGGGAAGGCCGTTCCAGCGCGAATGGGGCAGGCTGAAGTGAGCCGGGGCGCCGGCGGTGAGCGGATGGCGGGCCACATGCTCGCACTCGAAGACGCCGGATTGCTTATTCTCATTGCGAACGCGGCGGATGCCGTCCATGGAAAGGACTGCGGCGTGCGCGGCAAGGCAGGACCAGACGGTGGAGAGGGTGTTCTGGCGTGCCCAGTCCAGAACATCGACGAAATGCCGCCAGTAAGGCTCGTCGGAGAGATTGGGGGTGAGCGGCTCGCGGCCGGTCACAATCATCCCGTCCAGCTGCGCCTCGGGCAGGGATTCCGTGCTCTGGTAGCCAGAATTTGCGATGTGGCGTGCACCAGCCTCGGAGTGCGGAATATCGGGCATGGCATAGAACGAGAGATAAATCGCGGTTTCCGGAGAAGCGGCATCGAGAAGCGTGATGAACTGACGCTCGGTGGCCAGAAGAGCGCCGTCGGCCATGTTATTGATGAGGCCGATGGCAAGGCTGGTCGAGGCCCGATCCACGCATGCGTCTTTCGGCGAGGCACAGGTTCCGGTGGTGCAGGTAGTTTTCGTCGGCTCGGACTCGACGGGCTCCGCTTTCAGATAAACGGGCATACGCCTGGCTCCTGGGGATGACTTACGATACCGCAATAATGGCTAATTCTGATGGATTACGCCAAGGGCCTGCTCAAGGTCCTCAAGAATATCGTCGATGTGCTCGATGCCTACGCTCAGCCGGATCATCTCGGGCATTACGCCGGCCCTCTTCTGTTCCTCAGCGGACATCTGGCGATGGGTGGTGGAAGCCGGATGGCAGGCCAGGGACTTTGCGTCTCCAAGGTTCACCAGCCGGGTGACTAATTTGAGCGCATCGTAAAACTTAACCGCTGCCTCATAGCCTCCGCGCACACCAAAGGCAAGCAGCGACGGGGAATGTCCACCCATGTATTTTTCAGCGAGCGGGTAGTAGCGGCTGTCGGGAAAGCCCGCGTAGTTGACCCATTCGATGGCACGATGGCCGCGGAGATATTCAGCGACCTTGCGCCCGTTTTCCACGTGACGCTGAACCCGCAGTGAAACGGTTTCAATGCCCTGGAGGAGCAGGAAGGAACTCAGCGGTGAGAGCACGGCGCCATTGGCGCGGAGATAAACGCTGCGGCATCGGCCGATGAACGCGCCCTTTCCGTAATGATCGGCGTAAATCATGCCGTGATACGAGAGGTCGGGCTCGCAGAACATGCGGAAGCGGTCCGCGTGGTCTTTCCAGGGAAAATTGCCGCTGTCGACGATGGCGCCGCCGAGAGTGGTGCCGTGTCCCCCGAGGTATTTAGTCAGCGAGTGGACGACGATATCCGCGCCGAACTCCACGGGTCGCAGCAGAACCGGGGTAGCGACGGTGTTGTCGACGATGAGCGGCACACCGTGCTTGTGGGCGACCGTGGCGAGGGCTTCGATGTCGCAGACGTTGCCCGCCGGGTTGCCGACGCTTTCGCAGAAGACGGCGCGTGTCTTTTCGTCGATCAGGCTGCCAATGTCGTCGGGGCTGTCAGAACTGGCAAAGCGAGCGCTGACGCCCTGGGCAGGGAGTATGTAGTTGAGCAGCGTGTGCGTGGTCCCGTACAACTGCGGGACGGAAACGATGTTGCCGCCCATCTCGGCGAGGTTCTGCACCGCGTAGGCAACGGCGGCCTGGCCACTGGCGACGCAGAGAGCACCGTATCCGCCTTCAAGGGCGGCGATGCGCCGCTCCAGAACCTCCGTCGTCGGATTCTGAATGCGGGTGTAGCGGTAGCCTTCTGCCTCGAGGTTGAAGAGCGCGGCGCCGTGCTCGGCGCTGTCGAACGCGTAAGAGACGGTCTGGTAAATGGGGACAGCAACCGCTTTGGTGGTGGGCTCGGGCTGGTAGCCGGCATGAATGGCAAGGGTTTCGAGCTTCATCGATCCTCAGAACTGCGGTTGGTCCCGGATAAGGCCGGCATGGCCGGCCAAGCTGCGCGCGCGATCAGCATGCCGCCGGGGACGGAGCGCTCTGCTGCGCGATGCGGTTCATTTCGCCGACCACCCAGTCGACGTCGGCTTCGGTTGTCTTAAAGCTGGTGACGCAGGCGCGGATTACCGGCCCGCCGTACACCTGCGCTTCCGACATCCAGGCAATCTGTTCTTCTTTGAGGGTGGTGAGAAAGCTGGGGATATCGAGGCCGTCGCGAGTGAAGCAGACCAGCGGCAACGGCGTGTCGTTGACGATGTTCCAGCCGGATGCGCGGAGACTTTCCCTGAGCCGCTGCCCCATGCGCGTCTGCCGGTCGATCTGCTCGGCGTATCCCGAGCCGGCGAGTTCGGCGAGGCTCATGAAGAGCTTGAGGCCAATGAAGCGGCGGGACCATTGCACCGATGACGTATAGGGATCGAAGGCGGTGTCGGTGGCGCGGCCCGGCATGTAGGCGGCATCGGCGCGGAAGGCTTCAAAAACGGTTTGCCGATGGCGGCAGAAAAACATTCCGCAGCCCATGGTGACCGAGAACCATTTATGGGCGTCACAGGTGATGGAGTCAGCCAGCTCGATGCCTGCGAGGTGAGGTCGCAGGGTCGGGGAAAGAATGGCAGCGCCTCCCCAGGCAGCGTCCACGTGAAACCACAGACCCTGTTCGCGGCAAAAGCGGGCGATCTCGGGCAGCGGATCGATGGCGCCGGCGCTGGTGGTTCCCGCCGTGGCGACGACCATCGAGGGTGCACATCCGTTGCGGCGGTCATCTTCCACCTGGCGCGCGAGGTCGTCCAGGTTCATCCGCAGCGAGCGAGTGGCGACGGTGCGCATCGCGTTGCGACCAAGGCCCGCCATGTGCGCGATCTTCGAGAAGGAGTGATGCGACTCGGCGGTGTTATAGATCGTCGGCTGCGCGGGCAGCGAGCGAAGACCCTGGTCGCCGTACTGCGGAAATGCGCGGGTGAGGGCGACGATGACCGCGGAGAGGTTCGCTTCCGCTCCGCCGGTGGTGAACATTCCGATAGTGTCGGAAGGAAGACCGAATTGCGCTGCCAGCCACGCGAGGGTGTGACGCTCAATCTCATTCGGCCCGGCAGAAGTGCGCCAGGCAGCCAGCTGCGGGTTGTACATGGCCACCAGCGTGTCGGCAACCATGGAAGCCAGTGTGACGCTGGGATTGAAAAGACCGAAGTAGCGAGGGTGCGTGACATGTACCTGCCACTTCTGGAGCATGGTCTCGACATCCGCGCTGATCTGCTCGAGGCTCATCGGCTTCGAGAAGTCAAAGTACGCGGCGAGATGCCTGCGGACCTCGTCGGCGCTTACGTTCGGCGTGATGGGTCCATCCAGCAGTTCGCGTTCGACTGCCGCATAGTCATCGCGGATGTGTTCGACCAGCATGTGCTCTTTGATTCTATCGGGCAAAAGCCTCACCCTCGGGTGGAGGCATAACTTCGTCGACTCAGGAGGAGAAGGTTCCAGTGGCGAGATCGTCGATCAGATCCAGATATTCCCGGTCCTTGCCCGCCCCAAATGAGCGACTGGAGCGAAGAATGTAGTAGCCAAAGTGAACAGCCGACTCGGAGGCAGCTTCCTCCATGTCCAGAATCAGCCGCGTTCCTGTAACTCTGGGATACCAGGCGGCGAAAGCCAGAAGAGCCGGGTCTCCGAAAATGTGGACTACGTCGTAGCGATTGCGCGCGTGGAGTTTTGTAAGCGCCACCAAGGCACGGACGAAGAACCTGAGGTGCGACAGGATCCCTCGTGAATCGGAGACAGCGTAGACAGTGACTCCGTTGATTTCGGTCTTCGGCTCGCGCGTGTGCCGGCCCTTGAGAGCGAGAACTTCGACCATGTCTCCGCGGCTGGCCAGACTCTCAGCATAGTGGCGGACGCGGTCGTCGGATTCGTACTCGGTACAGGTGAGCATCGAAACCTTGCGACGCGTGTTGCGGCTTGCCACCGGCAATTTCTGGCAGTAGTAACGCGAGACTTCTTTGGGCAGAGCCTGCCAGAAGGAGCCGCTGTACTTCTCCTTCACATAGCGCAGCAACTCCTCGTAATACGCGACGGGGTATTCGTCCGCGTGTGGCGTGCCTTCAAAGCACATGTAATCGGGATGGGTGTTGATGAGCGCCATTCCGCCGTGCTCGGCCACCCAGTCCAGTTTCTTCTTCCAGATGTCGATGTTCTTCTCTCCGAGTACCTTGAAGAGGGTGAAGTCCTGGACGAGGCTGTAGGGAAGCTCGACGTATCCGAAGCCGTTTCGTCCGGACACCCAGAACGGAAAGATGGTCGACATGCCGTCGGGCTGGGGCTCGAAGGGATCCACGTCGAATGTCGAGCAATCGTATTCGCACCTGAGTTCGTGGAGCCATCCCAGGCGGTGCTGCATGAGAGGAGAACGGAAGCCGACCGCATTCCAGTCCTTGAGATAGGTGCGAATTTTCAATGCCTTTTCGGCAAACTTCTTCTGAGTACGGTAGAGCTTGCCGTCGTGCCCCAGCCCATGAACGCCGACCTCGAAACCTTCGCGGTCCACGAAGTCCAGCAGCGAACGCTCGACTGTGTATGCACCCTGGGCGACGAGATTGAAGCAGGAGTGGAATCCATACTTCTTTGTGAGTTCAACCAGCCGGGGAATGCGGCTCAGGCCCTTCGGGCCCTCCACGTCATGAGTCAGGACCAGCGCGAACTGCTTGCCATCGGGCCAGCCGGGCCAGCCCGGGGGGATGGTGGCAGCGGCCGGCTCGATCGGCCAGACCGCGGCAAACGCCTTTCGCCTGCGCTCGGCGCGCCATTTGCGCAGAGCTACGCGCAGGCGCCATGGCAGGATCGGCTTCAGGAAGTAGTAGATGGTTGTTAACATGTGCGCGACAGATGAAGGTTGGAGTGAAGGCTGAACAAGTGCATCACAGGCGCAATCCACCGGACTGAATGCGACTGTACAAATCCCGGTCCAGGCGGATGAAGGCCTGTTCTTCCGGGTGATGGAAGAAAACCGGATCGTCAATCGCCGATGGGTTATAACCCTGGCGGACTAACTCAGTCTTGGAGTACTTAAAGGTGCCTGTAACTTCGACTTCAGGCTGCAGACGCAGGAAGACAGGACGAGCGTAGGAGGGCAGCCGGCTGACCAGGTGCGAGCGAAGCTCGTCGAGATCGAGGTCAGCGTCGGCCCCGATCGCCGCCATGCCGGCGCGGCCCTCGGTGCCCGGCAAAGAGACTCCGTAGACGGAAGCATGCTTTACCCCGGGAAATGAGCACAGCGCTTCGGCTACTTCGGTGGTGGCGACATTCTCACCCTTCCAGCGGAAGGTGTCGCCGATGCGATCGACGAAGCGGAAGAAGCCGCGTTCATCTTCGCGCATGAGGTCGCCGGTGCGCACCCAGACATCGCCGGGCTTAAAAACGTCGCAGAGGAGCTTTTTCCGTGAAGCTTCCGCATCGCTGTAGCCTTCGAAGCGGCTGCCGATGTTGGCGGCATCGCTGACCAGCTGGCCGAGGGCCTCGCCGATCTCATTCGGGGCGCAGCGGAGGCAGCGTCCTTCTTCGTCGCGCACGGGTTGTCCGGTTTCCACGTCGAGCCGGACCAGGGCGGGCGAGAAGCGATGGCGCAGGTAGGGAGGAATCCGGCCAATCGCGCCCGGCTCGCCTTCTGCGTTGAACAGCGAAACGCCGCCCTCGGTGGAAGCGTAGAACTCGAGAATTCGGGGGATGCTGAAGCGCTCCTGAAACTTCTTCCAGACATCCGGAGCCAGACCGTTGCCGCAGGCGAGGCGGACACGATGAGCGCGATCGTGCGGCGAAGGCTCGGCGTGGAGCAGGTAGCGGCAGAATTCGCCGATGTACTGGAACATGCTGCAGTCCCAGCGGACGATGTCGCTCCAGAACTGGCCGGCTGAGAATTTCTCGCGGAGAACAACGCTCGATCCAGCCACCATGGCGGCGCCCGGAACCTGCACCCCGCCGATGCTGTGATACATGGGCAGGCAGCTGTACATACGGTCGGCCGGCTGCGCATCCATCATGCCGGCAAACCAGTACGACCACTGCAACACGCGGGCATGGCCGACGTGCGCGGCCTTGGGCAGCCCGGTGGTTCCCGAGGTGTAAATGAGCAGGGCCTTGTCTTCGACAGTAAGTGGCGGGCGCTCGCGGCGATCGATGGGCGCGCGCAGCTGCTGTTGCACCTCAGGGTCGATGCGCCGGAACCGGACATCAGCAACGCCATGGGTCCAGATAACCGGGGAGACATTCAGCTCCGGAATCGCGCTGACGATGGTCTCGCGGAAGGGCGCCTCGACGATCAGGTGCAGCGGGTCAGCGACGTTGATGCAGTGGGCCAGCGAATTGGCTTTGAGGTTGGTATTCAGCAGGGCGACCACACCGCCGATGCTGGCGATGCCCAGCCAGGCGGCGAAGAATTCCGGCCGGTTGGTCATCAACAGACCGACGACGTCGCCTTTGCCGATTCCCTGCCCCAGCGCCCAGCGGGCGTATTGGTGCGAGCGCTCGGCCAGAAGGCGATAGGTGAACGTCTCCCGATCGGAAAGCAGAGCTGGAGCGTCGGGGGTCTGTTCGGCGATTTCGTCGACAACGCTGGAAAGCAGACGGGTGGGCGTCCTGTGAATCGCGGACGTCCGCTCGATCGCACGCAGCCAGTCTTTAGCGGCGGACGAACGGCTGCTTCCAGGGAGGGCAGGCGCGATGCTCATGCGGTGTTCCCCGCGTCGACCGTCAGAACGGTCCCGGTGATATTTTTCGCTTTGTCGCTCAAGAGAAACTCCACGGCATTGGCAATATCTTCGACATCGGCGAGACGGTGAAGTGCGCTGCGGCGTTCGATCCGTTCCCGCACCTCGTCGGTCATCCCATGCGTCAGGTCGGTGGCTACCATGCCTGGCGCTACGGCATTCACGTTTACGCCCATACGCCCCACTTCGCGGGCGAGCGATTTGGTGAAACCGACAAGCGATGCTTTGGTGGCGCCATAAACGGAGAGTCCGCTATATCCGGTAGAAGCGATGATCGAGGCCATATTCACGATTCGCCCTCCGCCGTCGGCCATCATGGCGCGCACCACATGCTTGGTAAGAACCATGGGCGACAACGTGTTCACGCGCACCAGCTGCTCAATCTGCGCAGTCGGCATGAGGGCGAGGGCTCCCTCAAAACTGATGCCCGCGTTGTTCACCAGTCCGTAGATCGGTCCCAGTTCTTTGCGGACATCCTTGACCAGTGCGGGAAGCCGCTCCAGATCGCTGAGATCGCAGGACACAAAGCGGAGCGACCCAGGGTTAGCCTTTTCGGCTTCCCCCATCGCGGCCGAGAGCTCTTCGTTGCTCTTGCGGGCGACGGCGATAACCCGATAACCGGCAGAGCTGAGCTTGCGTCCGATCCCCAGCCCTAACCCGCGGCTGCCGCCGGTAACGATGACGTTACGCATGCGTGCGTGGGCGCGACATTTTTCCCGACCCGCCGACGCTGAGCTCGGGAACGAAGTTAAAGGAAACCGGGATTTTGTGAGAGGCCAGAGATTTGCGACAGAACTGCGTGAGGCTGGCGCGCAGGGCCTGCACATCTTCGGGGGAGAGTTCTCCTTCCGATTTCGCCACGACATCCGCAACCACAACGAAGCCAGTGACCGGGTTCTTCTTCGCCCTAACCAGCGAGCCCTGTACCTGGGGATGACGATTGATGACCATCTCCACTTCTTCAGGGTGCACCTTAAGGCCGCCAACGTTGATGACGCCGTCGCGACGTCCGACGAAGAAGTACCGGCCATCGCGGATTTCGACCAGATCGCCGGTATCCACGAAGCCGTCGTCCCGCTTGAGGATGGGGGCGTGCTCGCCGAGATACTTCGCAGCGGTCCGCGCGGAGCGGATGTGGAGCGAGCCGTTCTCTACTTTCATTTCCACGTTGGGCGTCTGTTCGAGAGCCTCGGCGGGAAAACCGGCGTGGCCGTCGTTGACTTCGAACGCAACGCCGGCTTCGGTAGAGGCAAAGGCATGCCCGACGCGCGCGTCCGGGTACGTGGCTTTGAGCTGATTCAGGATGCCCTGATCGACCACCTCGCCCGACAGGCGGACATAGTCCGGATGGATCAGATGCGCGGCGCCGCTCATGAGCCCGGTTCGCCATTGAGAAGGCGTACCGGAAATATGTGTAACGCCACGCGCACCTGCGCGCTCGAGAAACTGTGCAGCGGACTCTTCGTGGCTGGACAAGACCAGGGAATGACCGCCCATGACGGCACGGAGAAAAATCTGCAGGCCGCCATAGCGGCGAATATCGTAAAACGTGCTCCAGACGATTGGCTTTCCCGAGTGAACGCCCTTTGGGACTGCGCCGGTGAGATTGGACAGAGTCTGGGCGACGAGTTTCGGGCGTCCCGTAGTTCCGGAGGTGAGCAGCACCCATTCGGTTTCGCGAACCGCGGGCGCATGGCCATTGCCTTGAGCGATAGAGCGGCTGCAGGGACTGAAATAGAGCTGGCGCGAGCCAGGCACCTGCGTGAGAGCCCCATCCGAAACGACTCCGTCGACTTCCGCGGTTTCGATCAGGTAGGGCAGGTGCGCAGGATCGAGGTCGGGTGGGCAGAGAATAATGCGGCTGGCAAGCCCATCGAGCTCGATGAGAGCCGAAGCCGTGGTGAGCTGGTTGCTGGTGCGGATAAGGACCGACCGGCCTTCCAGTTCGACCCCGCGGCCGAACAGGGCTGTTCCTGAAAGCAGGTCTTTGAGGGCGATCTCGTCGCTTCTGCCCCAGACGTACCGGCCGGAAAGATCGCCGGCGGTGCCGAGAGAAGAGCGGATCGAGATCGAATTCGTTTCAGTGTTGATCATGGAGCTTTCACCTGGGGATTGCAGAATGGAGCGCGGAGCACACGAGCATCAGGGTTCTCGCCTGTGCCGCGCGGCACAGGGCGTGCGCTCAGGCCAGCGTCTTTTCGTAGCAGCTGACAAATTCGCCAAAGGTCACGGGGAAGAGAGTGTTATCCGAAGCCGTGAACGGATCAACACCCAGCGTGTCTTCGAGCCGGGTAACGAGAATGGCAAAGCAGAGTGAATCGAGTCCCGACTGCAGGAGCTCCAGATCGTCGGTGAGGGGCGCGAGACGCCTGCCCTGTTCCTGAGCGACCTGCGTGAATTCGTTAGTGATGGTCGATCGAACATCCATAGTGTTTTCCTTATTCTCGTTTTCCCAGCCGCTCGCGCAACCAGGTCGTGGGTGGATTGTCGAGCAAGACAGCAATGGGCCATGGTTTGGCCATGGGTGGGCGCCGGTAAAGCAGGGGCGCGGAATTAGAAGGGGGGAGTAGTGATCCGGTTTCTGGCGAAATCGGAGAGGGTCCAAACGCTCGTAGTATCCGAACGGCTGTACCCTCTCTCTGAGAAAAATCGCACCACCGATTCGAGCAGACAGATCCTGCCGTACTGAATCGGAGACTAATTCGCCAGGGCGTTCTTCGGAATCGCCGCACCCTTCGGATCGAAAACGATCGTGTCAACGAGAATCCGGAGCAGGTTGACACCCTCGAAAAGATCCTTGTCGGAGGCCAGCGGGTTGACGGGCATCTCAGCATCCAGCGCTTCGAAGAGGCCCGCAGTGTGAGCGATATCGCAGACCCCGTGGACATCGGTGTACTCCATGTCCCTGGAGCCTTCCAGCTTCGAGAGGTCGGCCAGGTACGCCATGAACTTCTGGATGAACCCCTCGAAAAAGGCCATTGCCAGGAGAGATTGCACGGCCGAGAGGCGGCCCAGGAACAGGCGCATCCGGGTCATGTCTTCATGGACAGCCATTGCATCGGTATCGGTGGGGAAGGCATGGGCGGCCATGGCAAACCGGCGGAGCATGTCCGGATGCGCCTCCTTGCATTCCTCGAACAGGTTTTCCATGATGTGGGGACGGGCGCCATCGGACTTCACGGCGATCAGGGTTGCCGTCATCCAGTAGATGAAGTTCCCCTCCAGAACGGCCGTGTAGCGAGCGATGATTCCGCGACGCTGCTTGCTGGTCAGCGATTCCGGTTTGGGAAGGCTGGCCATCACTTCGTCGATCATGTTGTTGATGATGGGTTGAAGAGAGCCGCCATCGGAATGGCTGCCCGCCGGCTGAGACGGTGCGATAGTTGTGCTCATGTTTCTTCCTTTGATTTTAGTGGTTTTTGGTTGAACTACCTGTGTATCGGACTGCATCGAAGCGGACCACCATCGACGTTGACCCGCATTCGTTCCCCTGTTGCGTGGCCCCGGGGCAAGCGACGGATCGACGTGGATCGGCGCTCTGGGCTGTTTTCGGTCGAGTCAACGCATCTCCGGGGAAGTGGGGATGCTCGGGACCGAATCTTGAGTGTGAACACAACCGCTGAACGCGGCCGGGTTCACAAGAAACAGACTACCGCCGACGAAAATGCGCCCGCGCGGTTCTTGTCACAGGGAAACCGGCTCCTGCGTGAGTACCGGCCTTCGCGATAACACGAGCAGGGCAATGGCCACGGCGCAAACCAGCAGAGCGTTGGAAGCAATCAGGGACCACGCGGCCCCGCGCCAGGAGTAGGCGGGAATCAGCCACAAGTTAATGATCACGCTGAAAGCCGCAATGCCGACCTGGATCGCGGTTCGGAGACCCTGATGGCCGGAGCCCGTCAGTGTATCCGAAAGAAAGTAGTGGGCTGCTCTCAATATCGGCACTGGAGAAAGCCAGCGAAGAGCGACCACGGTCTCGTTGTACTGCGGACCCAGCACATACGGCACAAGGGGAGCCAGGAGCAGCATCCCGGCGGATAACAAACCCGAAAAAAGCAGCGCGCGCTTGAGCAACGGCCTGGCGTAAGTAAAGGCGGACTTGATCCCGTCTTTTCCTGCCCGGAAGAAGCCTGGATAAGCCGCATACAGGAGCGCAGAGACGGGAGCAAAGCTGGCATCGAGGATTCGGGTGGCCGCGCCGTAAATACCGGTAGCCGCCAGCGTGTCCAGCTTCGCCAGCATGGTCTTGTCAATGTCGGTGTAAATAGTCTGGGCACTCAGGCTGGCGGAGAAATAGAACCCTTCGCGAATGTCATGGAAAGACCGATACAGTGAGAGCCGAGGCGACCCCAATCGGTCAGCCACCAGATAGAGTGCAATCGCCATGACGATGGCCGTGCTGATGCAATAAGCGTAACCCCAGTCGAGCGCGGTCGGATGCCTCTGGATGGCGAGAAGACTAACCACTGCCACCAGTCTGGAGACGCTGAGACCCGCTGTGATACCGGCCGTCCAGTGCAGCTGCTCATAGGCCTGGAAGGCCTGCCCTGCCGTTAGAGCTATGTTCTGTCCGATGAGATCGGCGCTGGTTACTGCGACGACCAGGCGCAGCGGAATAGCGGGCGGCAGGATGAAGTGAGACAGCAGAACAACGATGGCAAGAAAACCCAACCCGCAAACCGTTGTCATGGAGAGAACCGCACCCCATAAGGTAGAGAAGGAACGGGTCTTCTGCGCGACATGCTTAATGAGAAGGTTTCCACTCCCCAGTGTGGAGAAAGGAGAAAGAATGCCTGCCAGGGCAACAACGCTGACGAATGCGCCGTAGTTGGTAGCACCCAGCGAGCGGGCAATGAGGGCAAAGTAAGCCGCCTGAATGACAAGGGTGAGCCCCTTGCCGGCGGTCATCCATGCCGTATTCCGCGCGAGCGATTGTTGGGGTTGGGGTTGGACTTTTTGCATAATGGGTTCGGCGGGGCCCCGATCAGTGCAGATGCGGGGCTGAAACTCGAATGAGCCGATTGGAGAAGCTCCACCGGCCCTACTGCTTTTTTGTTCAATGCAACCAGCGCACGGAGGGTGCGCGACATCAAGGCATCAAATTCTATCAGGCATCGGCACGGCGAAAACGCGGAGCGCAGGGATCGCCGTTGCACTGATTAAACGGGCTGGCCCCTTCCGGTGGCCAGCCCCAATGGATTTCTGCGAGAGCCGTTCAGCAGTTACTGCTGCACAGTGCCCGTCAGGTTTGTGGGAGGCTGCGGTGCCGTCGTCGCGGCGGTGCCTCCGTAGCACGCAGCCGGATTAAAGCCGCCGCCCAAACTGTTGGCCGCGCCCTCGTTGTAGCAAATCTGGGCGGGGATGGGATTCGCGACGGTGGTCGCCGATGGATTGATCGGAGGCCAGACCGCTCCGGTCGCCGCGAAATAGCTCGGCGCCGAGGAAAACACCAGCGAATTCGGCAGAGTTGTCGATGCCAGATACGAAGAGGGGAAAGTGCCCCCGCTGCTGGGAGCGTTGTTGCTCCAAATTGCCGCCTTGTTCACGCAGTCCCAGTTACCCCCGCGCAGCAAGGTGTTGCCGACTTTGCTGGACAGCGTCTGATTGGGTGAAGAGCCGCCCCCGTCGTCATAGTAGCCGAGTTGCCAGATAACGGAGCCCACTTTCGACGCGGGTGCATCCGTCTCGTAGGTGCTGGCCACGCAGCTGCCGGTGCTGGGACCAAAAACGTTCCCCACGACATTGTTGTAGTTGCTGTAGTAGGCGACGTTCAGAGCAATCAGTCCACTGGTCATGGGCGAATTGGTGCTCGGGTTCGTATCCGACATGTAAATGTAATTGCGGAACATCGTGTTGTTACTGCTGCTGCCGTGGGCGAAATCCCATTCGAAGTTCTCGGTGACGTTGCCTTCCCACAGATTCATGTAGGGATGGGCCCCGTGGCCCTCGGTTTCGGGGAGCGAACTGGTGTATTCGCCCATGTAATCGCCCGTCTCGTAGTTATAGGCGTACACGTTCCCGGAACCGCCGCTTTGCGGCGTGGCGTGCCGCTGCAGGCGAATGATGTTGTTCTCGACCAGGTCTTCCGAGTTCTGAAACTCCACCCAGATCCCGTAGGATTCGCCGCTGGTATGCGTGTATCCCTGGTACAGGTAGTTATTGCTGATTTCGTTCTGGTAGGTTTGGAAGAGAAGAAAATTCTCCTGATCGACGGCGTAGTCCGACTCCACGTTGTGGACCCAGCAGTCAGCGCAGGCTTCGATCCTGATGTTCCCATACACTTCGCCCGTCCCCGAGGACGCCGTCGCGTCAAAGCGCAGATCCTCGAGGCCCACACTCTGGATCATCGGAAGAATGAAGACAGCCGGCGAGGTGTTGTAGTTGTAGTAGAGAGGCCGCGCCAGGGTGATCGTGTTGCCACTGACAGCCGTAACCTGTTCCACCTGCTCCATGAGATTGTTCGTCTGGTTGTTCATGCAGTAGGTGCAGGCGCCGGTGTAGCCGTCAATCGTGGTCAGGGGATTTCCATCCGTGTCGGTGGGGTTGTTCTGCGTCACGACGATGTAGCTGTTCGCCGATATTCCGCTGGCGCTGGACAGCGTGATCTGCGTGGCCCCCTGCGATGCGGTCGAGGTAATCGGTATGAGCGAGACCCTCGATGAGGAGAGATAGGTCTCCCCAAGGCTGATCCCGTTGGCTCCATCGCCATAGTCGAGCACCGTCTGATTCGGTCCGGCGCCGCGCAGCACGATGGACTTGTCGGTCAAACAAAGACCCGCCTCATGGACGCCGTAGCCTCCATCGTCGCTCTTCCCGACGCAAACTTTCGATGACCGGTGCAGCGTGAAGGTACCGGCTGCAAGGGCAACCACGGAGCCTGCCGGGCACGAGTTGATCGCATTCTGAATAGCTGTGCTGTCGTCGGCACCGCCACCGGTCGGCGACAGGGTCTGGCAAACCGGCCAGTTCGCGTCGGGAATTCCACCCGGAATGCCCACGTGTGTCCAGTCGACGGTACGCCCGGCTGGCAAAAAGCTGGCCTGCCCCTGCATAACGGCCCACGCTCCGGAGAAAACCAGAACTGCCGCGAGGAACAGGACGTTCGAAATCTGTTTTGAATGGTTCGAGTTGCGATGTTTCCTGAAAATCATGCTGGAGCCCCAATTCATGGCTGGCACAGACTGCTCTCGGCGTTCGGATTCGCAGGCTGCGCGTGACCTGGTGTTTTCCCTGAGATGGAAGATATGAGCACTCTCGGTGCACTCTTCGTGCCATATCGTCCGGGCAGGATCGGAAAAACCTAGTCCCTTTGCCTTCAATCAGACAGGAGCACACAGCGGAAAACAAGGTTACTTCAGGTTACGGTAAACACCACAGACATGATGAAGAAATTACGCGTCGTGCCGGTCGTTGGCCGCCACAAAAGGTTACTTTGGATTCGGTTCGGATCCACACTGGACTGTCGCCATTTTTGGCATTACAAAGTGAGGCTCAACCTCTGGCGAATCAGGGAAAGAATCGCGGGAGGAACAGGGAGGACATTGCGTAGCCGAGGGCCAGGATTGCGGCAACTGCGAAGCACCCGGCTCCTCTGTTCCCGCATGGGGAACAGAGGAGTGGAGCAGGAGTGCCTTACTGGAGCGTCAGGGTGACCGTAGTGGACTGCTGCACCGCGCCGCTGGTCGCCTGAACGGTGATGGTGTACATGGTTCCAGTTCCCGTCTTCTTGGAACCGCCGCTGTTGCTGCCGCAGCCGGAGAGAGCGGTGGTTGCCGCAATGCCGCCGAGGGCGAGGAGCAGGAGACAGAAGAGCCGGCCCAGCCAGCGTCCGTTGCGCCGCATTCTCCGCGTACCCGCCAGAGGCAGGAGGAGGAGAGCGAAGGCGACGGGCACCAGTTTGCGGCCGGTGGAGAGAGGCTGCAGGTCGGCCGAGCTGCTGGCGCTGGTGGCAACCGACATCGTGACGCTCTGCGCGCCCGCGTTAGCTGCCAAAGTAGTTGGACTGAAGCTGACCGTCGCGCCAGCCGGCCCGCCATTGGCGGCGAAGCTGACCGTGGCCGGATAGGCTCCGAAGGTCGGCGCGACCGCCAGCTGATAGGCGAAGGTGTTGCCGGGGTTGCCGCTCAGGGTGCTCGGCGAGGCTGTCAGGGTGAAGCCCAGCGGCGCCACCGTGATGGTGATCGACGATGCGGTGCTGCTGGCCATGAAGTTGGTGTCGCCGCTGTACACAGCGGTGACGGTTGCGTTTGCTCCAGCAGCCAGGGTAGTCGTCGAGTACGTGGCGACGCCTCCACTCAGGGTTCCCATGCCGAGCAGCGTTGAACCGTTATAGAAGCTAACGGTGCCGGTCGGGGTTCCGGTGGTGGCCGAGGCAACGGTTGCGGTCAGCGTAACCGTGGCTCCGGGGTTGACGGAGTTGCTGTTGGCGACCAGCGTAGTGGTGGTACCAGCCTGCGTAACGGTCAGGGTTCCATCGTTAATAACGACGGTGTAATCGCTCAGGTCGGATCCGGCGGCGCTGGGCACGATCGGATACGTTCCAACGTTGGAGGTGGCCGTTGCGGTGGTCGTGAAGGTTTCAGTGAAGGTGTCACCGTTCTGTTGTCCGGTCACCGATCCAGTGAAGGTCGGGTTGGCCGTGCCGTAGACCTTCGTGGCATTGCTGGCCGAGACCGTAAGCGTGGCACCCGTGACGGTGAGGGGCGCATTGGCCGTCGCCGTCTTGTAATCGGTTGTGTCGGTCGGGGTGAAGGTAGCCGTGAGGGTATAGCTCCCTTCCGCGAGAACCGTCGACGCGGTGACGGCAGAAGCGGAGCCGCCGGTTGGAGTTGCTGTGTAGGCGAAGCTGCCAGCGATTGAGTTGCCGCCGAACTTAGCCGTAGCAGTCAGCTCTCCGGTCAGCGTGGTGCCGTAGGCGATGGAGGCTGCCGGCGACCACGTGATGGTGGGCGTACCCGCAGCTACCGTGAACGTGGCGGTCTGGCTGCCCGCGAGGTAGTTCCCCGCAGCAACCTGGCTGGCCTTCAGCACGACCGAACCCGCACCGGTGAGCGTCACCGTGGTGCCGGCGATGGTTGCCGGCCCGGAGACGACGCTGTAGGTGATGGCGCCGGTGGAGTTGGAGGTCGCGGTGACGGTGAACGGAGCATCGCCATAGGTATGGTTGGGCACCGTGAAGGTGATGGTGGGCGCGACCGTACCGATGATGAAGTTGCCTGCCGACGCCGCCGTCAGAGAGTTGTAGTCGGTGGCATCAGTGGGAGTGAAGTTCGCCGTGATCGCGTAGGTTCCGGCAGCGGTCGGGACCGTCGCAGAGCCGTTGTAGAGGATGGCGCTCGCCGTGCCGGCCACTGATCCGCTGACAGTTGCTGCCACCGGAGTGCCGGTGAAGGGCTGCGGCGAGTTGGTCACCGACAGAGTCGGAGTCGCCTTGTTGATCACAAAGTTGCCGGCCGCTGCCGCGGTGAGTGTGGTGTAGTCCGTGGCATCGGTCGGAGTGAAGTTGGCGGTAACGGCGTAGGTGCCCGCAGCCGTCGGAACCGTTGCCGAGCCGCTATACAGGATGCTGCTGACGGTACCCGGAACGGATCCCGTCACCGTAGCCGCCTGAGCGCTGCCGTTGTAAGTCACCGGTGAGTTCGTCACCGAGATGGTCACCGTGAGCTTGGTTACCGTCACCGCCCCGGCCACGTAGGTGATCGTGTAGTTCGGGTCGACTGCTCCGGAGCAGCTGGTTGGATACGGAGAGCCGCTTACCGAGCTGGTGGCCGTATAGGTGGTCGTGCAGGTGGGTGCAGTCGTCAGCGAACTGGCCGTCTGCCCGTTCACGAATCCGGTATAGCTGGGCGTGATGGTCGGCACCGCGGAGCCATACGCGACCGAGGTGCTCGAGGCGGTAATGGTCAATGTGGGCTTGGTTACCGTCACTGTCCCAGCCACGTACGTGATCGTATAGTTCGGGTCGACTGCTCCCGAGCAGCTGGTGGGATACGGAGAGCCACTCACCGGGCTGGTTGCCGTGTAGGTGGTGGTGCAGGTGGGCGCCGTAGTCAGCGAGCTGGCCGTATTCCCGGCCACGAATCCGCTGTAGCTGGGCGTAATGGTCGGCACCGCGGAGCCATACGCGACCGAGGTGCTGGACGCCGTGATGGTCAGCGGGACCGTGGTTACCGTCACCGTGCCGGCCACGTACGTGATCGTGTAGTTCGTGTCCACTGCTCCGGAGCAGCTGGTTGGATACGGAGAGCCACTCACCGGACTGGTGGCCGTGTAGGTGGTGGTGCAGGTGGGCGCGGTGGTCAGCGAAGTGGCCGTCTGCCCGTTCACAAATCCGCTGTAGCTGGGCGTGATGGTTGGCACCGCGGAGCCATACGCGACCGAGGTGCTGGAGGCGGTGATGGTAAGCGGGACCGCGGTGACCGTCACCGCCCCGGCCACGTAAGTGATGGTGTAGTTCGAGTCCACGGCTCCGGAGCAGCTGGTTGGATACGGAGAGCCGCTCACCGGGCTGGTTGCCGTGTAGGTCGTCGTGCAGGTGGGCGCGGTGGTCAGCGAACTGGCCGTGTCCCCGTTCACGAATCCGCTGTAGCTGGGCGTGATGGTCGGCACCGCGGAGCTATAGGCGACCGAGGCGCTCGAGGCTGTGATGGTCAGCGTGGGCTTGGTGACCGTCACCGCGCCGGCCACGTAGGTGATTGTGTAGTCGGGGTCCACTGCTCCCGAGCAGCTGGTCGGATACGGAGAGCCGCTCACCGGACTGGTTGCCGTGTAGGTGGTGGTGCAGGTGGGCGCCGTGGTCAGCGAGGTGGCCGTGTCCCCGTTCACGAATCCACTGTAGATGGGGGTGATGGTGGGCACCGCCGAGCCATACGCCACCGAGGTGCTGGACGCCGTGATGGTCAGCGGGGCCGGGTTGATGGTGAGGGTGTAGGTGTGAGTAACCGTGAAGCCGCTGCTGCCGGTGCCGCTGTCGGTGGCGGTGATGGTAAACGAAGCTGCGGTTACGACCGTGGTCGGGGTTCCCTCGATCTTGGCCGTTGTCGCCCCTGTGCTCACTATGCTCAGCCCCGCCGGCAAGGTGGCGGACGCTGACCATGTGTAGGTGGTTCCGGTCCCGCCACTGGCGGTGAAGGTCGGACTTGTGGCGGTGTAGGAGGTGCCATACTGGCCAGCAGCCAGCGCGGTGTTGTTGGCCGGGGTGAGGCCAAGGTCGACCGCGGTGCCGGTCAGGGTGATCTGCTGCGAGCCGCCGGTGCCGTTGTCCGTCAGCGTTACGTGTTGGGTGGTAACGGGCGTGGTCGTGGGATCGAAGTCGACGATAACGTCGCAGGTGCCGGCTTCAGCGAGGTTGGTGGTATTCGAGCAGGTGCTCGACGAAGTCTGGAAGAAGGTCGCGGCCGGGTACGCTACATTGGTAAAGATGAGCGACGCGTTGCCGTTATTGGCGACCGTCACCTGCTTCGGGCTGTCTGCGCTGAGTACGCCGACTTCGGTATTGTCGAAGGCGAGCGTGGGAGCGGTGGCCAGCGTGAGTTCCTCGACCGTGGCCCCTGTGCTGTAGTACACGTTGCCGTTCTGGTCCACCGCAACACCGGTGGGCGTAGTGGTGAGGGTGGCAAGCGTTATGACCGCGCCATAGGTTGTCCCGTTGAATGGGATCTCTTTGATCTCTTTATTGCCCGAGTCGGCGACGTAGACGTTGTCGTTGGCGTCAACCGCGACGCCAGCAGGAGCGCTGAAGCCGCTGCCGAGGCTGGTGACGGTCGGGCTCGTTGGGAGAGCGCCATTGACGGCTGCGATTTCCTTGATCGCGTTGTTGCCGGTATCGGCGACGAAGACGTTTTCGTTGCCATCGACGGCCACCGCGGAGGGTGCGTTGAAGCCGGTGGCGATAGTAAACGGCGGCGAGGCGCCGCCGTAGCCGTTTTCGGCAAAAGCTTCTTCGACGTCGTTCGTGGCGCCTTTGTCGGCGACAAAGACATTGCCGTATTGATCGACGGCCACTCCCGTCGGAGCATTAGGACTGAAGGCAAAGTTGTCGCCCAGTGTCGCAGCCGCTCCGTAGGTGGTGCCATTGAAAGGAATTTCAGAGACGCCGCCGCTACCCGCAACAAACAGATTGCCTTCTGCGTCGAGCGCTACGCCTGCGGCGCCGGCAACGCTGGCAAGCGCGGTCGCGGTTCCCGCCTTAAAGACAGATCCGGCAGTATCGGCGACGAACACATTGCCGTTGGCATCAACCGCCAGACCTGCGGGAGTCGTGAATCCGGAGCCGATCGCAGTCGGAGTGGGAGTAGCGGTCTGAAAGACGATTTGCGGCCCGGTGCCGGTGCCGGACAGATAGGCCGTGGCAATCACCGTACCGCCGCTTAGCAGTTCGACCGCACCATAACGCGCTCCAGGCTGTTTGGGGGTGAAACTGACGTTGACCGTGCAGGTAGCAGGTGCCGTAATGGCGCCGCTGCAGGTGTCGCTGGAATCGGCGAAGTCGGAGCTGGTATTGTTGCCGTCGGTGATGACCGAAACGGAGAATGAGCCGCTGGCGGTGACATTAAAGGGAACGGCGATGGGGCTGGTGGCGGAGGCCGTTCCCACGGCGCTCGGTCCGAACGGAACACCCCAGGCGGAGATCAGCTGGATCTCCGAGGCCCCCTCATTGGCAACCAGGAGGTTGCCCTTGTTATCCCAGGCGATTTGACCTGGCTCGGTAATGGTCGGGTCGAAGGCTTCGAGGACATTCCAGGTGCCATTCGGGGAAGCCTGCGCGACGTAACCGTTGCCCTTGTCCAGCGCCCAAAGGTTGCCGGTCTGATCGATCGCGTCATACCAAATATCTGTGGGAGGGGCAGTACCAAAACCGATCGTTGTGCTGGGCACGTAGGTGGTGCTGGTGAGGTTGACGTCGCCGGAAGGGATCTCGTCGATCTGCTGTGTAGTTCCATTCACGACCCACAGGTTGCCTGCGAGATCGACCGTGATGCCGTAGGGGTTGAGGATGTTCGGGTTGATCTCTCCGACGGTGTCGCCGGCAACACCCCAAACGATCTGCGAATTCGAGTCCGTGGCGAAGACATTGCCGAAGGGATCGGCGGCGACGCCCTCGGGGTTTTGCCACGTGGTGACGGTGCTGAGAGTTACGGTGCTGGCTCCGGGAGCAATAGAGTAGACGCCCCCGCCCGTAGCACCATAGTCGGCGTTATCGGCGACCCATACGTTGCCCTGGTTGTCGACCGCGACGCTGACCGGGTAAATCCAGCCGCCAACCCCGTTCTGTGCAGCGGTGGGCGCTGGCAGAACGACGGGCGCGGTGGTGTAAGCGCCGTTGGTCGGCTTAAATTCGAGGACCTCTTTGAGGTTGATATCCGTGACGTAGACATCGCCGCTGGAGTCCTCGGCCACGCCGTAAGGCTGAACCAGGGTTCCTGCAGTGGCTCCTGTGCCGATAATCGTAGTGACGGCGCCGCTATAGTAGGCGGACTGCGCGCTGACCGACGAGGCCGCGGCGAAGAGCGCTACGACAAGACCCGCCAGGGCGGGCCGCAAAAACTTTGTGAGAAAACTGAGGCAGCGAGGAGTGGAAGAATCAGACCGGACTGCAGACATGCGGGTCACTGGGCTTCCAGAGGGGTACATCATGGTCATACGTCTCCTGTGGGGAGGAACTAATATCGAGAACCAGGCGAGCACTTAACCGACTGCGGCGGCAGAGCAGTTACAAGATAACCGATCAGTTATCAGTCAGCCGTACATCTTTCTGGTTATGGTGGTGGAATTCTACCTGTCTTCGGAACGATTGCAATAGTCTCTTTTGGAGCAATTCGAAAAACTTCAGTCATTCACTTCAGTGGTATGTTGCTTCGGGCCTGGAGTTGGACAGATGTTCGTCGCGGGCCCATTCTGCCTGATATTTCCTGATCTGCAGCAGATTTCTTGTGTTCTTCACCCCTATCGGTGACCCGAAGTCGATTACTTCGGGGGGAACCACAGTACCAAGCTGAGGTTTGGGCAGGCAACCGTGAAAACTGGTTCCTAAGGGAAATTACGCGCGCGCCTGATGGCCAGACTCTCCGCGGAGTTCTACTTCCCTATGGTGCTATGCGACGAAGATAACCATTTCGTCACTACCATTTCGTTACTACGAGCGGCGAAATGGCTATCAGACTCCGGCAGCGACTCCTGCGGTGGCGCCCTGGGTCCTCATCCACTGCTCGAAGACGATGAGGCTGAAGAGAACCTTGTGGTTGTCTTTCTGCCCGGACTGATGTTCCTTCAGCATCGCGCGAATCGCTTCGGGGCGAAGGTATTCGCTGATTCCGGAGCTCTGGTCAAACAGCTTTTCTTCCATCCCGTTCTGCATGGCATCGCGGAACCAGTCATCGACTACGTTGACCGCGAACCCGCGCTTCTTTCTCTTCAGGATGGTTTTGGGCAGCAGAGACTCGCATACCTGGCGGTGCAGCCATTTCTGAGAGCCATGGCGAACCTTGAATGCGGCGGGGAGCCTCTCCACATACTCGACGATAGTCCGGTCGAGATACGGCACCCTCACCTCGAGGCTGTGGGCCATGGAAAGCTTGTCGGCATACATGAGCAGCTCATCGGGCAGAGTGGATCGCACTTCGAGGAAATTGAATCCGCCGAGTTCATCGGTCTGCTCCATCTGGGGAGCGAGATCCTGCCAGCAGTCGAGGATGCGGTCGCCGGCATCGCTCTCCAGCAGGTTGTCCTGGAAGAGGTGATCGATGCGGTCTCCCGGCATCAGCGAGAGGACCTGCTGATAGCGGCGCAGACGGTCCGGCTCGTCGAGGGAATAGATTCCCCTCTGCAGGGTCTCGTTGCGGGGCATAGCACGGATGGCGGACGAAGCAGCACCCCGCACCCAGGAAGGCAGGGTCGCCCATGCCGCGCCGTAGCGCACGCCCAGGTGGCGTCTGTAGCCTCCAAACAACTCATCCGGTCCCTGGCCCATGAGGGCGACTTTGACGTCCTGCCGCGCTCGCTGGCAGACGAAATACATGGGGACAATCGACGAAGTGGCAACTGGCTCTTCGAGGCAGCCGACGATCTTCGGCAGAGCTTCCTCGAAGGTGGCCCGGTTGAGGAGGACACCGGTGTGGCGCGAACCGTAGATCCGGGACGTTTCCTCCGCATCGGCCAGCTCGTCTTCGGAATAGCTGGAGCCGTAGCCGACGGTATAGGTCTGCCAGGCATTGCCGTTCTGATTCATCAGAGCCAGCAGCAGCGTGGAGTCGACGCCCCCGCTGAGCAAAAGCCCCAGAGGCACATCGCTGAGCAGATGCCGCTTCAGCGATTGCTGGTAAAGCTCGAGCAACTCTTCCTGGGCCTGGGCTGCGGATTTCGGCGGGGAGAACGGCGACGGCCGATACTGATCCCAGCGGTGCACCCTGCAGGTTCCGTTCTCTGCGACCAGCATCGAACCGGGAGCCAGCTTACGGACACCCTGAAAGATGGTGTACGGCGAAGGCGTGAAGCGATAACGCAGAAACAGGTTGAGCGAAATGGGATCGACGCCGGGCTTCTCGTCGGCCGCGGCAGTGACCGCGCGGATCTCCGATCCGAAGTCGAGACGGCCGCGATGGATCCGGTAATAGATGAGTTTGATGCCGTAGCGATCGCGCGCCAGAACCAGACGTTTGCGCCGCACATCCCAGATGGCGAGGCCGAACATCCCGTTCAGATGCTCGAAGACCCGGTCTCCCCACTGTTTGTAGCCATGGACGATGACTTCGGTATCGCAGGAGGTGCGGAAGCGATAGCCGTGGCCTTCCAGCTCCTTGCGCAGTTCAGGGAAGTTGTAAATCTCGCCGTTGAAGACGACCCACACCGACTCCTCGGGATCGGACATCGGCTGGTGGCCGCCTTCGAGATCGATAATGGAAAGCCGGCGGAACCCGAGGCCGAGCGGCCCATCCAGATGGAAGCCTTCATCGTCAGGGCCGCGGTGCGTGATGCTCCTGGCCATCTCGACGATGTCCTGGCGGGAAACCGGCGCCTGACTTTCGAAATTAAACTGCCCGCAGATTCCGCACATCAGACCATGCTCTCCTGACTCGCCAGCTCCCGCACCGTTCCCTGTTTCTCCTGGCGCAGCAGCAGGGTGAGGCTGCGGAACATCTGCGACTGAGCCCAGCGGTGCATGGGCACGTTATCCCAACCGAGGAAGAGCCGCCGGCTGCGGAACGAACCATCGCGCTTTTGCCACTCATCTTTGTTAACAACGGCAGAGAGAATCTCGTCGAGCGCCGGGTATCGCCCACGCAGCAGAACTGCGAGGTTGACGCATTCCGCCATGTCGTACAGCTCGTTCTTGTAGACGGTCATGCGCGGCCGCCGGGAGAACGGCTTGGGAAGACGATCATCGTCGAAGAGGTTCGCGACGTAGTAGCTGACTCCGCGGTCGATCGCCGAGGTAAGCGCGGCGTTCTCTCCCAGCTGTTCGATCTTCACCAGCGCCTTGAGAACGAAGCAGGTGTGGAAGTGGTCGACGAAATCGCGTGCGCCGTCCAGCGAGTAGAACCACGAGCCATCCGGGTTCTGAGATTCGAGAACGAAGTTGAGATTCTTCTCCGCGATTCTCTTGTAACGGTCATCGCCAAAATCGTGCGCAGCATAGGTCAGCAAACCCGCACGGTAAGCGCTGGCGTTGACCACTCCGCCGTGATCCGCGGGATCGGGTATATAGGCGCAGGTGCTGGCCGTCGGCGAGAAGGGAGTGTCCGGATAATCCAGGCGCGCATGTTCTGCGATCGAGCGCATGACCTCGAACCAATGGCGCTTACCGTCCATGCGATGGACTTCCCGGAACGCCTCGTACATGTAAGGCAGGCTGGTGATCATGGGCGTGCCCGTCTTCAAGGTTCCGTTGCGAGTCTCCCAGTCAAAGGGATAGCCCCAGCCGTGGCGCTCGTAGCGCGGGCAGCGAGTTTCCTCGAGGACTTCAAGAAAGTGCACAGCGCGCCGGTAGTGTTCGTCGGAGTCGAGAACCTGGGAAAGAAACGCAAAGCCCATGGCGTAGTGCGCATCGGCAATGGGGAAGCGCTGCGGTTTCCAGAAAAGCCTCCGCGCCGAGGGCACAAAAGCTTCGGAGAAGATCATGGGCGCCACCGCCATAGTGCCTACCAGGCGATGGCGGTAATAGAGGGCCTTGGCCCTGCGGCCCAGAGGTCCAGCGAAGTAGCTCTGGTGATCCCACGATGTTTCCCCGTAGCGATCCAGCCATGCAACGAAGCGGAGAAGGGAGTCCTGCAGCTTTTGAACGTCAGTCGCTTTTTTCATGGATTCAATCCGGCTCATTCTGCTGGTCAGCTCGGTTTCACTTCAAAGTTGTCGACTTTCTGGAGGCGGAAGAGAGACTCTGCGATGGCGCGCAGCTTCAGCATTTCTTCCTTGCGATGGAAGCGCATCAACTCATTGGAGACCGGACGCTTCATTTGCCGCGCCCACGCGGAAAAGTAGCCGAAGCCGAGCGACGCCCCGCCGAGGAGCCAGGGTTTCTTGGTGCTGCGATAGAGAACCCGGACCAGCTCCCACAGCGGATGATTGCCGAGATAATAATCTTTCTCTCCATAGGAAAACGCCGAGGCCAGAAGAGAACGCTCCGCAGTGCCGAGTTTCCGGTAATGGTAGAAGGACTTCTCCCGATAGGAGCGCGTGCGCCACCCCTTCATACGAGCCGTAGTGACGGCGATCCAGTCCACTCCGCCGGCTTTGTTGGGAACGTAGCCGCCGATCTCTTCGAAGCATTTGCGCCGGAAGAGCTGACAACCGCCGGCCACGTGATTCTGGCCCTCGAAGCTATCTTTGCCGGAACTGTAGCCGCCATCTTCGCTGAAGATGGTGCCGGCGACGCCCAGCGTGGGATCACCCTCGAACTTCTCGATGAGGAATTCGCAGTAATCCGGATCGAAGGACACATCGGAATCGATGTTGCCAACGACATCCCAGGAAATTCCGGCGAGGCGCTCCACACCCGCATTCACCGCGTACGCCTTGGCCGCAAAGCTGCGGTCGCGGTGAACCGGCAGATCCAATAGCTCGATCCAGGGGTGGTCAGCGAGATACTTCTGCACGATGCTGGCCGTGCCATCCGAGGAACCGTCATTCACGATGATCCATTTCACGGGCAGGAGGGTCTGATGGATCACCGATTCGATAAGGACTTCGATGTGCTTTTCTTCGTTGCGCGCGGGCGTAATAAGAGCGTAGGGGATATGGTTCACGTTTCGTCCTTTTGAGTTTGAGCCTGAGTGGGTAGTAGCTGCGCGACACCAACCGTCGGGCACGCTGCTGACTGCGAGGTTTAGTTTCTGGCTGCTGTCATCTGCAGGGCGTCGTTTTCCGGACTTTCCGCGGCCACGGGCGTTTCTGCGGGACCCGGGGTCGCGTCCTGCTGACCGCTGTTCTGCTTCTCGCGCACCTGAACGAAGATGTCTTCCATGATGCGCGATGTGCGGAGGATTTCCGAGTAAGGGATGGGGACCGGCTCCTGATTCACAATGGAGCGGTAGAAAGCGTCGATGAGGAACTGCTTTCCGTATCCGCCATGAAATTCGTTGCGGGCAAACTTATAGACGTTGCTGATCCCGTTGGCAGCGTACTGCCTGGCGTAAGCCCACGGCGGAACAAACTGCTCGAGGTAGCTCTTGTGGCGGCTGCCCCTGACCTTGATAACCGTTTGCTGTTCCTCATCAACAATCACGGCATTGACAGGACCGTAGAGCCGCAGCATGTGCAGAGACGGCTTCATCTGCGATGAAAATGTGAAGTAAGCGGTGGTTGTGCCGTCGGAGATGATGGTGCGCAACTCGTCGACGATCGACGTTTCCCCGACGCTTCTGAGCAGCTGGCTGGTAAAACCGAAGGCAATCACCGAGGGCCGGTCGCCGGTGAGGTATTCGGCCACTTTGCTGATGCCGTGGCTGATGGTATTTTGCAGCAGGCCGCCGGGCAAATGACGAGCCCAGTGCTGCTTGTCTCCAAACAGGGCCCGGGCGTAAGTGGCGTCATTCATGTTGTAGCAGTAGTAGGCTTCGAGGTGAACCGGTGGTCCTCCCAGATATCCCTGCGCGACCAGCGACCGGGCTCGATTCGCTGCCTGACTGAACTGCGCGTCGTGTCCCACGGTGAGTTTGCGATTCGTGTGCTCGGCAACTGCGATCAGTTCTTCGGCTTCCTCATGGGTGACGGTGAAGGGCTTCTCCACATAGATGTGGCAACCAGCCTCGAGGCACATCCTGCCGATTGAGAGGTGCGCTTGCGGAGGCGCGGTAATGTGGACGACATCCGGCCGCGCCTTTTCGATCATCTCGGCGATATCGGTAAAAGCGGCAACGCCGCCCAGCCGCTCCTGCAGCTGACGAGCCATCAACTCATCGGCGTCGCAGACAGCAACGATCTCGCACCCGGGTATATGGACGATGTGTTCAACGTGCTGATCGGCGATCTTTCCGCAGCCGATGATCCCTACGCGCAGCATCGAGTCAACCCGCTTTCCTGACATACTCAAAGTACCGCATGGAGGCTTCGGCAAAAGGAACCCGTGGTTTCCACCCCAGGCGGTCCTTGAGTTTCTGGTTGCTGTAACGGCTCCCCTTGTAGTAGGTAACGCAGCGATTGCGATTGAACGCGGGCGGCAGCTGGCCTTTCGACCAGGCCGAGTAGCGCTCCCATCCCCAGCTGAAGACGTAGAAGACCCAGTACGGAACCGGCAGGGAACGGAATTTCTTTCCGTATTTCTTGTAGAGGCGCAGGAACTTCCGGCTGCTGGGCAAATCGTCGTCGACGATATTGAAAGCTTCCCCGTCTACCCCGGGCGTGAGGCCCGCAAGAACGATGGCTTCAGCGCAGTTGTCGACGTAGGTGAGCGGCAGTTGATTCGATTTCCCAAGATGGAGAAAGATACCGAACGTGTCTACACCGACGCGGCCGGTGAGGTTCCGGGTTCCCGGTCCGTACACCGAGCCGGGGCGGAGGATAACGTAACGCACGCCGTACCGGCGGCCATAATCCAGAACCAGTTCCTCCTGTTTCAGCTTCGCGTACGCATACGCTTCGGCACGATCGAGCACCCGGTCATCCAGACGGCACGTTTCGTCGAGTACCCCACCGCGGCGCATATGAGCCGTGGTGTAGACGGCAAATGAGCTGACATTGACGAAGCGCTGCAGGCTGCCAGTCTTCACCGCTGCGTCCAGCAGGTTCCTGGTGGTCAGCACGCAGCTCATGAAAGAGCCGGGAAACGACCGGTCGCTGGCCGCCGCCAGGTGGTAGATCACCGCGACATCGGCAACGGCCGCAGCACAGTCCGCGCGCGATAACAGATTGCCCCCCAGAATCTCCACGCGGGCACCGGGAAAAGCTGCCAGGACGGATTGCAGGCGGCTGAGATTGCTGGCCGGGCGGACAAAGCAGCGAAGGTTCGTATAACCGGAGTTAAGCAGGGTCTCGACAACCCGGGATCCGATAAATCCCGCGGAGCCGGTGATGAGGATTCTGGCGTCGCGATCGATGATGGAGTCCGACATAGTTTGGATGCGGGAACGCTGCAGACTATACAGAAGAGGCCCCGGCTGGATAAGCCGGCGATGAGGTTCGATCAGCGAGGAAAGCGAGTGGAACCAAAAGGGAAAGTGAAACAAGAGGTGGCGCGCTCGCCGGCCCTGAGAAGGGGCGACGCGCCACCGTCAGAGTGGATCGGTGACTTTAGTCTTCGAACTTATTGCGTTTGCACACTGCCGTTCAGTGCGGTGGGAGGCGCGGGGCCGTTGCTGTTGCAGGTCGCTCCCGCACCCTGCTGACTGGGCGAGCAGTTGTCCAGCGGGTGAGGATACGGATAGGGCGTATAGGCATACGATACCGGGCAGCCGGCAGACACATCCGCCGCCGATTCGCACCGCTGCAGCGTGGCTGGCTGCGTGCTCCCGGTAATCACATTGCACAGGGTCCCGAGCAGTCCCGAACATGTGCCCGCCGAGCTGCCAATCGCCAGCAATGAACTGTCACGGTTGGCGGGATTTGTGTCTACGGCGCTGGTCCCCCACAGATAGACCGGGCTGCTATTGGTGCCATCGACCCCCATCGCATAACCGTACTGCATGGGATACGACGAGCACCCGTCGCTGGAACCGCAGATCGGGCCCAAACGGGTCTCCGTGCCACCCCGCGTGTTATTCGCGGTGTTGCCCCAGATCATCCCGCTTCCACCACGGAAGTCGAAGAAAGAGCCGGACGCGCAGCAGTTGTTGAAGGTGTTGTTGTAGAGCTCCACCCACCGGGTTTCCGGCCCATATTCGCCGGTACCGTGCGCATCGCCCTGGACGTAGTTCAGCGTGTTGTCACGCAGAACAAATGCCGCACCGTAGTAGCCTTCTTCGGCCTGCGCATAGTTGCTCGAATCGGTCTCCGTCCAAATATTGTTCTCGAAATAAATCATATTTGGACCGCCCGGCGTGATATCGACTGTCCAGCCGGTGGTGTTTCCCGCAGGACCGCCCCAGATGTGAATCATCTCCGCAGCTTCGGCTGAGGTGGTGAATGTATTGTGATCCACCAGCCCCGGCCCCAGTCCGTACGTCTGGAGGCAGGTACCGCCAACGCTGAAGGTGTTGTTATAGATTCTCCAGGTCGCTTTGTACGGTGGCCCGCTGGCCGTGTTGATCTGAACGTTGGTCGAGCCGCAGCTGTTGAATGTGAAGCCCGTCAGCGAAAACGGCGTGCTGTCGGTGTTGACGATCAGGTCGGACGAGCCGAACGTGACCGAACAGCCGTTGCCGTTCAGCGTCACGCCTTTATTGATCGTGATGGTCGAGCTCCACGATGCGCTTCCGCCACCTGAAGGTCCCTGCACCGTGTCTCCGTCTGTAGCCGAGGACAATGCCGTGGCAAAGTCCGACGACGAGCACGAAGCGGCGGTGTAGGTACTAGCCCGGAGTAGTGAGGGGCACAGCAGTACACAGGGTAAGAGAAAGAGTAGGAACCGTTTCATCACCGGACGGCCGGTATGAGAGCGATCATCGCAGGCCGCAACTTTGCGGCCAAGGGGGGAAAGGATAAGCCTGGCAAACATCTTTGAACACCTCGATCGCATCCCCGAAACGCTCCACGTGCTGGTGGCACGGTGCACCGACCCCTCAGCGGTGCAATAGCTACCCGGCAACGCGTGGATCAAACGAAATCCGGGATGCAGTCCCATCATTGGCGATCTGGGTAGCTGACCCGAGTGACGTTGATCACAAAAGTGCAGCTACGCCGGTTACTTTTGTGCAAGAGGAGTTCCCCGTTCCGATCTGGGCTCATCCCAGCCAAAACGTGGTCTTCCTTCTGCAGGTATCGTGCAAACCGGCAGCAAGTAGGTCAAAAAGTGAATTGGAGTTCGTCGGAGGCGGGAAAACACACAACCCCTGCCTTCCGGTCCGGCCGACTTGCGGAATCTTTCGTTGGCCGGATTCGGCTAACCTAACGATAGGTTACCCTTTTGCGTGTTTGAACTTCCCCGAGAGTAACCGCAGAGAAGCCGCTCAGTCAACTGGAAAAGACAAGAAAGTTGATGAAAAACGCACCCTCTCAAGTCTTTGTGCGACGCTCCTTCGCCGTGGTGCGGAATTGCTCCCTGCAGCGCTAACTATTTTTGATCTCTGTAGATACGGCGAAGCAAGGTCTCGTTTTTGCGGCTCACCGGGCCAGCAAATCTTCATAGACTGCAGCGGTCATCTCGCCGACCGTCACCCATGAATGGAGCGCGGTCACCCACTCCTGGATTTCCCCACGGCGGCGGTCCAGCTTCCGGTAGACGTCGCTGTCAAAATACGCTGCGAGCGCACGCGCCAGATCGGAGGAATCGCGCGGCCGGCAGATGAATCCGGTTTCTCCTTCGACGATTTCGTCGCGCAGCGAACCTACATCGGTCGCGACTACCGGCAGGCCGAACCCGTAGGCGAGGAACAGGACCCCACTCTGGAAAATGTGCGTGTAAGGGAGCACCGCCACATCCGCGGCCTTGCAGTACAGCTCAACTTCCTCATCGGGGATATCGCGTATAACCTGAATCACCTGTTTCCGGCTGGGGCTTTCCTCAATCTGCTGGAGGACATCCGCCAGATACTTTTCGTCCCCTTTTCTTGGCCCGCCGGCAATGATGAGCCGGTATGTGGGGTCCTTCTCTGCCAGTTTCAGAAAAGCCGGAACAAGATACTCCAGACCTTTGTACGGCCGCAGCGCTCCGAAGAACAAAATGGTTTTCTCAGTGGCGGCTATCCCCAGCGTCTCGCGAGCCTGGTCGCAGGTGAGAGCCGTACTGGGTATGGCATTGTTAATCCCGTAAGGAATGGTGGTGATCGCGCTCTCGCGAATGCCAAATTCCTCGATGAGCTCGCGCTTCATCAGTTCGGTGTGAACGAAGATGTGGTCGGAGAGCGAATACTGCACTCTGAGCGTCAGGCGATTCAGCAGAGTGTCTTTGCCGTCCCGCTTGCCGGCGTTGACGTTGTGTGCGGTAAAGACCACTTTCTTGCCGCGCAGCTTATAGAACAGCATGAGCGCCGTGCGGTCGAAGGTCTGGAATCTGTTGTTCCACAGGATGTGGAAGATGCGCGGCCGGGCGGTGGCGGCGTAGTGAATCAATCGCGCGTAATAGGTCAGCAACTCGCCGATCTTCCGAGCTTGACCCTTGTTTTGGGTTGTGCTGCGCAGGTTCAGGAACTTCAGATTTTGCGCAGCGCGCATCTCCGGGTGGTCGACCTCATCTCCGCCGACTACTTCGAGAGGTAGCTGGCGAGAAGCCAGTTCCGTGGCAAGGCCATAGGTGTAATGCGGGTCGAAGCCTCCGGTGAGGATGGCCACACCGCTCGCGGCAGTGCGAGAGAACGAGCGCGGCGAGGCAGGCAAAGTCGAGGCTGAGAGATCGGTAGTCATCGTCTTAACCGGCAACGGCGATACCGGCTCTTCGAACAAGCCTCCAACCGCAGCATCCTCGAACCCCAGTTGGGTTTCTTGTTTCGTCAATTGAACAATGGTTTCCATATCTCTCCGGGAATTCCTTTACCTGGTGGAGCGATGCTCCGATCGCCCCCGGCCCCTTGCGTCTCCTGATCCTGGGAGCCTAGGCCGCTACCAGAGAGGGTGCCTGTTTTTCTTTGCTTTCGGCATTGCTCTTTCGTGGGATCATTCCTGGCACGCGAACCAGCGCGAACAGGAAAAAGAGCCACACTACTGCCTGCATCTTGAAAAAGGCAGCCTCCGTGCAGTTGTAGATCAGGGCCCCGAAGAAATAAGCAATCAGCAGAGGCCCGCGCGGATCTCCCGCACGCCAGGCTTTGAACACGCCCCTGTATCCCATCACCAGCACGAACGCCAGCAGGATGACCCCGACCCAGCCTAGATTCAGAAAGATCTCCAGGTATCCGTTATGCGCTTCGTTCGGGCGCCACGGCTGCAGCTGCCACATTACGTCCAGCCTGGGTCCCAGCCAGAACGTCTCGAAACCGGTTCCGAAAATCGGATTCTTCACCAGGTTGAGCGTCTCGGACCAGATGATGGTGCGCTCGGTGAGGGTTGGATTCCGTCCGATCGCCTTCAGCGCCCCAGGGCTCACACCCAGAAAGAGGATGCCCACCGACATCACGACCATCGAGACGAGCACGATGTGGACGATGGCCGGCTTGCGCTTCGCCATGGGCAGGCTCGCCACGATCATCAAAACCAGAGCCATCAGGAAGCAGGAGAGGGAGGTCATGGAGTTCATCTTCCCGAACAAATAGCCGACCATCCCAAGAATCGCCCCATACGCGATCAGATGGCGGATTCGCGCCATCCCCTTTTCTTCTTTCCAGACGCTGAAGACAATCCACAGGGTTCCAAGACCGAGAACCATGCAGACCGCCCCCAGCATGTTCTTGTTCGTCGTCACCCCCTGATATTCCGGGCTCCCCGTCCAGGGGTTCCACCCCAGTCCTAACTGGAGAAAGTACTTGATGAACAGAATGGAGAGAGGAATCAGAACGAAGGCGAGCCGTGCCAGCAATCGCCGGAAGGCCACCAAAGGCTGCCGGTCGCTGATGACGACAATCACCATGATGACGTCGCCCAGAGCTCTCGGCCAGCGTTTCAATGCTGTGTCCGGAAAATCGGACCAGAGAATCGATATCAGACAGTAGAGGAAGAAAAAAAGCACCGGCCCGTTGGCCAGCAGAATGGGGATGACTCTCCGTCGGGTGCACAGCACCGCGAGTCCGGCGGCAATCAGGCCGATGGCCACCGCGCGATCCAGCGGACTTCCTTCCAGCAGGGCGTCGGGCGTCACCGCACCGGAGCCCAGGTTAAGCCAATCGCTCACTCCTCGCGAGCAGGCCATGCCGAACCATACCACTGGGATCCACAACGCCAGGGACGGCCGGGCCTTGCGGTCCCACGTCAACCAGAAGAGGCCGAGAATGCCGGCAATGAAAACGGCGGCGGCTATCTTTGGTGGCATGCAGGGACCATCATTTTCTGCCGTCGTTCGGCATTCTGTTTCGCGAAGTTCGGGTTTTGCGGCCAGCTTCCGCCACCGTTGAGGTTACCCACGGCTGGCCATCGCCGGCTGCAAGCTGCCATTCACGATTTTAAAATCCAAACCCGGCAATTCTCCTGGGCGACCGGATGTTCTCACCCGGATTGCCTCTGCCCCTGCACTGGCGTTCTCGAACTCCGCCGAACGCCGCTGGCGAAACCACGCTACCGTTTGTCCGGCCGTTCCGAACCACGCACCTCTCTTCTCCATCTCATCGATCAGCTCGGTGTAGAAATCTTCCCAACACCGCTCAGGCGCGATGCTGCGATCGTGCCAGTTCACCGTAACGCATCCCCCAAAACGAACCGCATTGTCGAGAATTTGTCCGGCGCGTATCCTGGCATCCTGCACCGAGAGATCGAGATAGTCCGGATAAAACATTGCCGTATCCATAATATGAAGCGGCAATTCGAGAAGACGCTTGCAACCCGGCGGCTGGTACACCTGCGTTGTCCCGGCGCGGTAGCCAATGGTCTGGTTGTAGCCGACGGTTGAATCGTAATCGGCCCCCGCGGCTTCCAGAACCTGCGGCGACTGCTCGTCAAAATAGAGCCAGTGCATCCGGATTCCAGCTTCGCTGGTGCCGGCTACTCTGCGTATCTCCTCCAGTTCGGCCCGTCCTGCGGAGCTGTCCGTCCAGGCGTCGATTCCGTGCGTGCCGATTTCGCAACCCGCCGCCTGCAGCTTCCGGATTTGATCCGCGATATCTGCCGCAGCATACCCGGCCGCCCGGCGACTGGGCGCTTCTCCCGATCCCCGGCGTCCCCGCCGGTTCCGGAACGGTATCACAAAGAAGGAGGACCGCTGTCCCCTCTCCAGTGCTGGATAGCGATCGAAGTCGCTCCAGAAATCTTTGGCGAGCCCCAGATGAACGAAAGGCAGTTTCGCTGCCGCTACAAAATTGCGCAGGACATCTCGCACACTGCGCCGCCCGCGAAGCATTCCCGCCAGTGTGCCAACCGTCGCCCGATACAGAAACCCCAGCGTCGTGTGATCGAGCCCGTGATTCCGAATCAGCGGGTGATCCACATCGTGCGTCAGGCAGGCCATGAAGCGATACCCAACCGGTACCGGTGGAATCTCCGCCAGACTCAGGCCGCTCCCAGTGATCAGATCCCGCAGCAGGGCGATGTGCAGTTCCAGGGTAGGAATGCCGGCCTGCGACACCGGCTGTCCAAAGGTCAGCAGAGTCCTGACTTCGGCAAAAAGATCGTAGCCTACGCGTACGAGGCGTCCCTGACTGCGGCTTTCGATCTGGATGGCGGTTCGTCCCGAGTCTGCATCCGCCAGAAGACTGCCTTTTGTCTCGCCGAATGTCGCGCAGCCCTCATAGATCGGGATGCGCCGTCCCTGATAGCTCAGCTCGCAATCCGGCCCCGGCGGCGAACTCGTCCTCGGCGGATTGCCTCGCCTGGTGTAAACCACGACCAGCGGTGCTGTTGCCTTCGCGAAGTCCTTCTCCGCGGCACACAACACCACATCATAGGTCTGCTGCGGGCGCCAATATTCCCACGGGGTTTTGAACAGTTCGAAAAACTCGCTGACGATCTCGTGATCTTCCTGCTGTGCGATCACTCCGATCATCTCAGCAACCCTTCCGCGCTTCCGAACGCCAACATCGTCCCGTCAGGAGCGCCACGGCCCACTGCCGCAGTCAGGCCCGGGCGCCACGCCCGACCAATGTGGCAACCACCTGGACCAGGGTTTCTCTCTCCTGCTGCCATGTGTGCTTGTGGTACACCTGCTGCCCGCGCTCCGCGGTTTCCATGGCTTCCATCGGATGGCTGGCCACGTATTCAATTCGCTCCGCCAGCTCTCCCGCATTGCCGGAATCGAAGTAGAACATGTCTTCCGGCCCGAAATAATCGAGGATCCCGGGCGTACGAGGAGCGACCACCGGTTTCCCCAGCGACAAATACTCGAACAGGCGGACCGGGGTATTGATATCGGTGAAGGTGTTCCTCTGGTTCGGAATCACTCCCACATCGCAGCCCTGGATCGCGAGCACCAGCTCCTCGAGCTTTTTCGGACCGAGGTAACGAACATGCCCCTCCAGACCCAGGCGCTTCACCTTCTCCATCACCGCGTCCAGGTAAGAGGACCGGCGTCCGTAGATCCGCAGTTCCGCGGCGGGTACCTTCTCCACAACCTGCGCGAGCGCATCGACCGCCAGTTCCAGGCCGTTTCGCTCCACCAGCGATCCGTGATACATGATGACGAAGGGCTGATCTTTGCTGCGTGAAGGATACGACCGCGCCGCGAGGCACGGAAAGATGCTCTCGTCCGGAGTGTTCATGACCACTGCGATCTTCTCTTCTTCGCAGCTGCGCGCGGAGAAGATCTTGCGGCACGCTTCATTGACGGTGACGATTCTGTCGGCGCGCCGGAAGCTCCACTTCTCCAGATAACGAATGACTCGGACCGAGAAGCTGTTCTCCTCTTTGCCGAAGATCGTCCTCATCAGTTCCGGCATCGGATCATGCTGGTCGAGGATGACTTTAGCGCCCAGCAATCTCGGAAACCAGGCGCTCGCTACCAGGATGTCCGGCATGTTGTGGACGTAAATCAGATCGTATTTCCGGCGCAGGCCTCGCCAGGCGAAGATCGTCGCCGAAAGAAAAATGAACAGGGAATATTGATAGGCGTAGGAAATGGCCCCGCCCCGCTCATGCTCGATCGGTATCCGGGTAATGTCGAGGCCGCCCTGCCGTTCCTTGCGCGGAAGTCCATTCCCACCTTCGCAGATCAGATCGACCGTCATCCCCTCCTGAAGGAGGGCCTCGGCTGCCCTGCGCGGACGCGGGTCGGCAGGATACGGAGAGAACACCACCATCCCCGCCCGCTTGCCGGACAACCGCTGCTCGGAGTGCTCGGAATCGCCAGAACGAGCCTGGGGCACGGCTTCTGTCTCGGCAAGCCGGAATGCGCCGTCGCTGCTCTCAGTCTGAGGAATCATAATGCGGGCTGTGCTGCGACTTCCTGCTGGCTCAGTTCTTCTTTCTTCTTTGCCTCGCGTTCGATTTTCATCTGATTGGAGATCTGAATCGCCTCCAAAATATCCGAGTGCACGAACTTGCGAAGAATCTTGATATTCGGCATCACGCAGTGACCGCCAATCACGCCCGGGAAATACTTGACCGCAGGGAAGAATTTTATCTCCTCGTAGAAGGAGATAATCTGCTCGTAGTTTGCGCCGGACTCATCACAGTAACGCTCCAGTTCCTGCGCCCAGGCGATCATCAGCCCAAAATAGGTCGTCTCGGTGAGCTTGGCCAGCTCCGTGGCCTCCGGCGTGGTCAGGACTTTCGTCTTCAGGCCGGCCCCCTGGAAGTGCCGCGCCGCCGCCTCACCGGTCGCCGGATCCATCGCTCCGATGAACTTCGTGTAGCTCCGCAGTTCTTCCAGCATCCGCACGTGTTTGCCGCGAACAGGACTGTTCACCACCGGGGTCCCGGTACGCTCCGCGATCTGCCGCGTCGTTCCCACTCCCACGGTGCTGTTCACCACCGTCAGGTCCGGACGGAACATCTCAATGTAACGCGCCGTCTCTCCCACAAAATCCCGGATCTCAAATGGAATGCAGATATGCAGTACGTCCGCCTTTTGCATCTTAGGAGGGGGAGCGATATCCACTCCGGTGGTGGAATATTGCTCCGACAAAAGTTGGAAGAGAGGCTTCCCTACCTCTCCAAGCCCGACGACAACGACTGATTGACTGGAATTCACGATTTCCTCCTGATGACGGAGCAATAACTACTGAGAATTGCGGACCCCGCGTCTGAACGTGCCGAGCGGACACAGGACTGGCCTGACCTGAAAATTTGAAAGATAGACGTGCTGAAGGTGAAACGAGACGCAGAGCGCGACCCCGCAATCTGCCCCCGGCGCCGCGGCCGCACCCATTCTCGCGCCACAGCACTCCGTCTCGTTCCGATGGACTGACAATCAAACGCGCCTTAAGATGACCGGCGTTACGCGGGCTGACCGGTGAGGACTCTCCCGGACGTAAACGCCAACACCCCTTCGGCAACTCGCGCCTGCTGCTCCGCGGTGAGCTGCGGGAACATCGGCAGCGAAACAATCTGCAATGCGATCCGCGTGGTCACCGGAAAATCCTGGGACGTATACTTCAGCCCCGCATAGGCCTTCTGCAGGTGCAGCGGAACCGGGTAATGAATGGCGGTGCCGATTCCCGCCTCCTTGAGGTGGCTCATCAGGCCGTCGCGGTTGTTCGTTCGGATGACATACAGGTGATACACCGCGCGGGACCAGGAGGGCTCGTAGGGGCAAACGACGGCGTCGTTCCCCGCCAGAAGGCGATCGTACTCGGCTGCGTGGTCGCGGCGCTGCGCATTCCATTTCGCCAGGTGACCCAGCTTCACATGCAGCAGCCCGGCCTGGATGGAATCGAGGCGTCCGTTGTAGCCCTCCATGTCGTGGTAGTACTTCTTTACCTGACCGTGCTCGCGCAGCATCCGGATCTTGGCTGCGATGGTGGCGTCGTTCGTAGTCGCCGCCCCGCCTTCGCCGCAGGCGCCGAGGTTCTTTCCGGGATAGAAGCTGAAGGCCGCCGCGCGGCCCATGGAACCCGCCTTCATCCAGCGATTCTGCTTCCGCGAGAAATACTCCGCACCATGCGCCTGGCAGGCATCTTCAATCACCATCAGCCCATTGGCCTCTGCCAGCTGCAGGATCGAGTCCATGTCGGCTACCTGGCCGTAGAGATGCACCGGCACAATGGCGGTCACCGGACGGTTGCTCCGCTTGCTGATCGGACGTCCGTTGGCATCCCGAGTACACTCCTGCTCCAGATACTCCCGGAGCCGCTCGACGGACATGTTGTAGGTGTTCTCGTCGATGTCGACAAACTCCGGAATTGCTCCCGCCTGAGAAATCGCCTCGGTGGTCGCAATAAAGGTGTGGGGCACCGTCACCACTACGTCGCCCGGCTGCACTCCGCAGGCAATGATCGCGAAGCGGAGAGCATCCGTTCCGCTGTTGACCGCAACCGAATGGGCTGTATCGCAGAATTCTGCAAAGGCGCGGTCGAAATCTTCGACCATGGGACCGCCGACAAAGCCGGCAGAGAACAAAGCGCGGCGAAATACGGCGGTCAGTTCTTCTTCAAGTTCCACGTGCGGAGTTACCAGGTCCAGAAACGGAATATCACCGGATGTGTTCATGGGGGTCCTCATGATTTTCTTTCGATTTGACGCAGAATCCTCGCCGGATTGCCGGCAACGATCGTGTTGGGTGGGACGTCTTTGGTGACAACGCTGCCAGCGCCGACGATGGCGTTCTCACCGATGGTTGTGTTGGACAAAATCGTCGAGCCCGAGCCGATGGAAGCGCCGCGCCGGATAACGGTGCGCTCCACTTTCCAGTCAGCTTCGGTCTGCAGCTCTCCGTCCGCCGTTGTAGCGCGCGGATAGCTGTCGTTGATGAACGTTACGCCGTGCCCGATGAAGACGTTGTCTTCGATGACCACGCCTTCGCACACGAAGGTATGGCTGGAAATCTTGCAGCGCTTGCCAACGGTGGCGTTTTTCTGGATCTCCACGAAGGCGCCGATTTTGCTGTCGTCGCCCACTTCACAGCCGTAAAGGTTAATGAATTTGGACAAGCGGACGTTAGCGCCCAACTTCACATCGTCGGCAACACTGTTCAACGGGTTCATAGATAAACCAGTGAACCCCGCTTGCCGATGGACTCGCTGGCCGCTTCCAGCATCTTGACCACCCGCAGCCCCGCGCATCCGTCGTTGAAGGGCTTTTTGCCGCTCTCGACGCAGTCGACAAAATAGGTCAGTTCCTGGTGCAGCGCCTCCAGCTGTTCCAGCTGTGGCGACCACATATCCCCGGAGCGGTAGTTCACCAGCAGTTTGTGAACACCCTCGCTGTTGGTGATGTTGGCGCCCTTGTCGTAGACCTTCACCTTCTCATCGTTCTCAAGGTCGTTCCACACCAGCATGCGCTTCTCGCCGCCGATCAGCGTGGTGCGAACCTTCACCGGAGAAAGCCAGTTCACATTGATGTGAGCGATCACATTGTCAGGGAAATACAGAGTCATGAAAGCCACGTCTTCATGGCTGTTCAGATGGGACTGGCCGGTTGCCACCACAGCTTCCGGGCTCGCGTCGATCACATAGTCCATGATCGACAGATCGTGCGGGGCAAGATCCCACAGAACGTTGATATCGTGCTGGAACAGTCCCAGATTCACGCGCGTGGAATCGTAGTAGTAGAGCTTGCCCAGTGTGCCTTCGCTCACCAGCTGAGAAATTTTCCTGACCGCACCCGTAAAGAGGAAGGTGTGATCCACCATCACCGTAAGGTTCTTCTGCCTCGCCAGCTCGATCAGCTTTTCCCCCTGGGGCACATTGCTGGTAAAGGGCTTCTCGACGAACACATGTTTGCCGTTCTCGAGAGCCGCCTTGGTGAGCTCGTAGTGGGTCCATACCGGGGTGATGACAGCGATAGCGTCGATGTCAGGCGAGGTGATGACTTCCATGGTATCCGACGTGATGTGGATACCAGGATGAGCACGCTGCGCGCGCTTCTGCGCAGCTGGACTGAGTTCTGCGATGGCCGATACCTGGGAACCTTCCAGGCTGGCCAGATTTCTAACTACGTTGGGGCCCCAGTAGCCGTATCCGATTACACCGAAGTTCACGGGATTATCACCATACTTTCCGAAGGCCTGGCCCGAGCGCTTCCCCTGGCTCCAAATGGAGCCACAGCAGTGGAAGTAATTCCGGCCGGAGGAGGTTTCTACTTAGAAGTGGATTTAGTACGCGCCCTTGATCACAGCACCCGGCGTACGCAGGATGATTTTGAAATCCAGCCACGGCGACCAGGAGATCGCGTAGCGCAGATCGAGGCGAACCATGTCGTCGAAGCGGACGCGGCTGCGGCCAGTGACCTGCCACAGACCGGTGATGCCGGGCTTGACCTGCAGGACGCGGCGACGGTGCCACGTCTGATAGGCGGCCAGCTCATAGGGGAGCGGCGGCCGCGGGCCGACCAGCGACATGTCGCCCCGCAGCACGTTCAGGAACTGGGGCAGCTCATCGAGGCTGGTCTTGCGCAGGAACTTGCCGATCGGCGTGATCCGCTTGTCCCCTGCCAGCTTGTAAACGCCCTCCCGGCTGGTGCCGGTCTGGACCCGATCCGCCACACCCGCGATCAGCTGCTTCACGTACTCGCGGTGGACCGATTCGTCGTTGTTCACGCGCATAGAGCGGAACTTAAGGAAGGTGAAGCGCCGGCCGTACTGGCCAATCCGATGCTGGCGGAAGAGCACCGGCCCTTTGGAGGTCAGCTTCACTGCCAGGGCAATCACCGCAAACAGCGGCAGGCAGGCGGTCAGCATCATCAGGCTGCCCGCGATATCCATGGCTCGCTTCACCCGCAGCAGAGTCTGCCGGTCGCGGCTCGGGGTAAAAAGATCGGGATAGATGATCGGATCGCTGGGGCGCCCGGAGCCGTCTTCATCCCAGTCATCGGGAAAGAAGTGGAAGGAGAAGGTGATCTGGTTCAGCTTCTCCATGGTCAGCTGTTCCTGCAGGGCAGCGCTCACCCGGCCCAGAATGGTCGAGAGCACCGAGTTTTTGTCACTGAGCACCAGCCCGGTGAAGAGAACCCCGACAGTGCTGCCATCCTTGTACCAGCCCACCACATCCGTCTCACGGGTCGAGCCCTGCATCGCGACCACGATGCCGTCGAGCGTCTTGTCCGGTCCCGCGCCGTTCTGCGAAGAGCCCGCCTCCAGCAGCATCAGGAGAAACGGCTCCCTCGAACGCTCCGTGCGCTTGCGCTCGATCGCGATCATGCGCTTGAAAGCATCTTCCTTCAGCACATCTCGCTCTCCCGGGGTCGTGGCCTCGAAGAATGCCTCACTCGTTTTAGTTTTCTTGGTAACACCAGGCAGAGTCATAAGTCGCTCTCTTTCCCTTCGGATGTCAGGTATGTCGTCGGGTGCGAATCGACCGCTAAGAGTTCGTCTTTTGCGAATGGTTGGCAGTTATCCCGCAATGGCAGGTTTCAGGGTCGTGTCCAGGACACGTCAGGTCCCGGCGAGCGCTGTTGCTGCATTGGCGCAGTAAGTGGATCAGTTCCTCTGCTCTTATGCGTTCTTCTTATCGGCTAGTGAGTTCAGAGGTGTCCGTTTTGTGCTGAGTGTAGTAATAGTCGCCGTGCGCGGGACTCGAACTGGAGTTCAGCACAGCCCCAATCAGCTTCTCGCGCTCGATCATGTCCAGTCCAGTCTGCAGCTGGCGCTTTTCCGTTCTGCCCTGCCGGGTCACCAGCAGGATGCCATCGGTAAGCCGCGACCAGATGCTGGTATCGGCCAGCGGCAGAACCGGCGGAGAATCCACGATGACCCAGTCGAAGTATTGCGACACTTCCTCGATCAGCTTCGCGATCCGGCCCGACTGCAGCAGTTCCAGATAATTTCCGGCGGAGCTTCCTGCCGGCAGAAGCCAGAACCGCGGGTTGGGAAACTGATACATACAACTGGCCAGATCCCGCTCCCCGCGCAGCCACTCGCACATTCCCGGCCTGCCCGCCAGTTCGAAAAGCTGGGTCAGCGAGGGACGCCGCAGATCGCCCTCCAGCAGCACCACTCTTTGTTGGGCGCGCAGCGAAAGCGTGCAGGTGAGATTGACCGATACCAGGCTCTTGCCTTCCTGAGGAATAGTGCTGGTAATCAGCAGCTTTCTGAGTCCGCGGTCGCGGCGAATGTGCCGCATCCGCACCGCCAGCAGCCGGAAAGCTTCGGCCGCCGGGCTGTCCTTATCCCAAACCGTGATCAGCTTCTCCTGAGAGAGGGCCGGCACCTGCAGCGTCTGGCACTGCATAAACAGCTCGGGAAACTCCCGGAGCTGCGGATCCTGAACCGCGGTGGGAGCGGCGGAATGCACCCCGTTCTGAGTTCCCGACGGGCCGCCGCTGGCGACCGGCTGATCACCGTTCCCACTGCCGTTGTACTCCGGTTCCGCAGCGGCTCCCCACTGCGAAGACGCACGGCGCTCGGCGTGCTGCAACAGTTCGGTTGCGTTGCCGCCCGACGAGGATCTCTGCCCAGTCTGTTCAGCTTCTGATCTTTGCAGCGCATCAAATATTCGGCTCATACTCACTCGTTTCGAGAGAAACAGGCACATTCAAATCGCCACTGCGCGCTACTGGTTTGCGCATGGCGGAGTACAGATCGCGCAGGACTCTGGCGGCCTGCTGGACATCCATTTCGTCGCTCGTTCCACCGGCATCCGTCTCAAAAAAGGTCTTGTCGAGGCGGAACTCCCTGGCGACTTCATCGATGATTTCAACGGTCATTCTTTGAGTTTGTCGCGCGTAGGCCAAAATCAGGGCGTTTTCACAGATCGTGTTGATCAGGCGGGGAACGCCGCGCGAATGCCGGTACACCGTCTGAATCACATCGGGTGGAAACAGCTCGCTGGGATTGCCTTCCACACCGGCAATCTTCAGTCGATGCTCCACATATTCCCGCGCCTCGTCGGCGTTCAGCGGGCCCAGCTGCGCCCGCAGGGCCACCCGCTGCTTCAGCTGTCTCAGCCCAATCGAATCCAGCTTTTGATCCAGTTCCGACTGTCCCACCAGAACGATCTGCAGCAGTTTGTCGTCGGTCGTCTCCAGGTTGGACAGCAGCCTCACTTCTTCCAGCAGGTCTTCCGACAGGTGATGCGCCTCGTCCACAACCAGGACGGTGGTCAGCCCCCTGGCGCCGCGGGAAACGAGAAACTGGGCCAGATCCAGCAGCAGTTCGCTCTTGTTTTTGCCAGATGCCGGCAGCCCGAAGTCCGCCAGAATGTATTGCAGAAACTCCGTTGGAGAAAGCCTGCTGTTGAAGATATAAGCGTAGGCAATATCCTTGCTTTCCTTCAGCAGACGAAGCAGGCAGCGGAGCAGCAAGGTCTTGCCGGTGCCCACTTCTCCGGTGACGACCACAAATCCTTTGTGCCGCCGAATCCCATAGTGGAGCGCCGCGAGCGCTTCGTTATGGCGCCGGGTCGACACAAAATAAGTAGGATCCGGCGTCAGATCGAACGGATTACGGGCGAGCTTGAAAAAGGCTTTATACATTGAATCCGCAACTTAACCGTGGATGAAACTCACAGCTGAACCCACAAGGATGATGAGGACGGCCGTCACTGTCGTTGCCCACACCAGCTTGTTCTTCTTCCTGGCTTTCAGTTCCTCCGCAGGATTGATGATCTGCGGAATCTCGCAGACAACCGGAATCGGCAGCAGTTCCTTAATATCGGCTGGGTTGTACATGCGATCGTCGAGGAACTCGAACAGCGCCACCGAAGCTCCGCCCATCATGATGCCCAGCGCCAGTCCGATCACGCAGAAGATCAGGCGATCCGGAAAATCCGGCTTGGTCGGCAGGCTCGGTGGATCCAGCTGCGTGAACCGTTCGCCCTGCTGCATCTGCTCCATGTTGGTCGACAGCTGCGACTCTTCCTTCTTCTTGAGCAGATCGTCATAGTTCTTCTGGGACTGATCGTAGCCGCGTTGCAGGTCGGCCAGTTGCTGCTCGCTGGCAGGCTCCGCGTTGATGCGACCTTCATATTGCGCTATCCGCTGCTTCAGCTCTGCAACCCCGTTCCTGCGGTTCTGGATTTCCAGCTCGGCGGATTGAACCTGGCCTTTGAGCTGCGCCAGGGTAGCATTTTCTTCCGCGGTCAGGCCGTTCGGCGTCGCGTTCTTCGCTGCTTTCTCCGCGGCCTGCGTCCGCAGCCGCTGGGTTTGCGCGATCTCCGCCTTGGTCTTCACCACGTCCGGATAATTGTCGGTGTAGCGAGACTGCAGATCCGTCAGCTGGTCCCGCAGCTTCGCCAGTTGCACGTCGAGAGCTTCCACGCCGTTCGGATCCGGAGTGGTCGCGCGCTGCGCCTGAGGCCGGTTGGTCTGATACTGCTCCAGCTCGGTCTGAAGCAAAGCCTGCTGTTGGGCCGCTGTATTCATCGCGTCTTCGTCGGCCGAGAGCTGCTGCTGCAATCCGGACAGGATCTGCAGATTGCTCTGTACCTCTGAGGGCAACGCGCCCACGTGCGTCGCCTGGAACTGCTTTACTTTCGCTTCCTGATCCGCCAGAGCCTGACGCGCCGTTTCCAGCTGGGTCTCCAGGAACTTCGTCGTATCGCCCGATTGCTTCAGCAGCGTCATCTGATTGTCATTGATAAACAGCTGCGCCAGCTGTCCGGTCACAGCTTGGGCTACGCGCGGGTCATGCGCCGAGTAGTCGATCCTGAATGCGGTAATGCCAGCGGTCTGCGTATCGCGCACCGTCTCAATGTTGATCTCCTTCCGCATCTTGGTGACCTTGTCGTCGTCGCTCATTTTGTGAGTCCCGGTGTTGTACAGACCAAGGTTGTCGATGATGGTCAGCAGGCGCGTGCGGCTCAGAATCTGCTGCTGCAAACTCGTCAACCGCTGCTGCAGATCGTCCTCCATGTTCGCGACAAAGGTCTTCGACATGGTGGGTTCTTCCACCAGGATCAGCGTGCTCGACTTGTAGCGCGGCGAGAGAGCCCAGCTCACACCCCACACCAGCATCCAGCCCGCCAGGAGCGGGATGATGAAGTGGAGCTGCCGCCGACGGGCAATATCCAGATAGTGCCCGAAATCGAATTCTTTTTGACCTTCTTCGAAGTTTTCGTCCGCCATTGCTACTTTCCCAGAGGCTTGTTGAATAGATAGGTTACCGAGATGTACTCGCGATTCGCATTGGGAAACAATGCCACATTCCCGATGTCGGCGTAATCCAGCTGCGTCCTGTCGTAGCCAAGCTGTGCTTTCAGGTCCCGGGTGAAAGAATGTTCCACCGAGATATCGGCCATGAAGGAATGCCCGCCGGGCTGAGACTGCGGAAAGCTGGGCGTCTCATTCTTATTGTTGGCCCACGTCACTGATACGTTGGCTGCCCACGTTTGCGACAGCTCCCTGCGGAAATATCCTGTCGCCGCATTCGTCAGATAGGCTCCGGGAAGGCCGCCGCCACCAGTGAGGTAGCGCGAATAGTTCGCGGCCAGGCTGGAAAGATGTCCCTGCCACCCTACCGCGAAGGTCCCAGCCCCGGTCCATCCCTGAATGTTTGCCTCAGGATATTCCGACGCTGTGTAGTGCTCCGGACCGCCCATCGCCGAGATCGAGAACGTGCTCCGTTGGGTATTGCGCAGGAAGATCGTATAGAAGGGGAGAATATTGTCCGTAACCACCGAGCTGTCGGTTCCCGTAAGAAAGCTCACGGTCCTGGAGTGTTGCACCTGGGCGCCGAAATACTGGCGGGGGGAGAGGCGCCCGGCGGCGAATGCTGAGCCTCCCCATGCCGTCGAGTTATAGAGCCCGCTCACCTGGGTGGGGTTCGGAAAATCCAGGATGTTGTACTGCCCGCTCAATCCAACCATGGTGTTTTCCGCAGTCTGGTCGGTGAAACCCAATTTGCCTATGTTCGAGATCCGATCCGCGTAAGCCACCAGAGCGCCCGCCGCCTCGATCGGCAGGCCGCCCCCTATACCACCGCCCGCCGCACCCAGCGGCGAGCTGAACAGACTGGAGCTTCTGACAAATGCATCCTGCAGATCGAAAGCCACCCTCGGTCCTGGGTGGTACACCAGGTTCGTCGAAGCAACTTCGTCCGTTTCGTTCAGGGCCGTGGTGGGCTGGTACCAGGTGAAACCGGGATTGTAGGTGAATTCCCCGCGAAAACCCGGCGTGTTCCGATCCAGCGTGATCACGGGCCGAATCGAATAAATCGTGTCGCTGACCTCTTTCGTGCCGGTAATGGCCTGCACGTTGTCGGTGTACGCTACTCCAGCCGTCGCTCCCACGGTCAGATAATTCGACCGCTCCTCCGCGCTCGCCAGCACCGGGTAGGCCTGCCCGCTTACGGGAGGCGGCACCGCCATCTTGTCTTCAGGCGGCGTCTCGGTCTGCTCCTGATCGCTGCTCGTCGTATCCGGTGTCGAACTCGTCGTGGTGCCAGGGTTCGATGTCCCAGGCGTTGTCTGCGACCAGACCGGGATCGCCGAAAGCAGGAAAAAAGTCAGGCACAATCTTGCGGTCATCACGCTCAGGGTACCAGGACCGTGTCGCCGGGCCGCAGCCAGACGTTCTGATGGGGATTCTTTCCCCTGGTGAAGTCGTTGTAGTTGAACGTCACCCGCGATTCGGTCCCATCGGCGTTCGTATGCAGGACGGCGATCGCTTTCTTCTTCGCAAAGTCCTTAAACCCTCCCGCCGTGGCAATGGCATCCACCACCGTGGTCGAAGTAGTCAGCGGATATGACCCCGGTTTGTTCACTTCGCCCATCACGTTGAACTTCAGGCTGTTGATCTTCTGCACCATCACCGTCACGGCCGGCTCGGTGATGAAGGCCCGCAGCCGCTCAGTGATGTCCTGCTCCAGCTGCAGCGGAGTGCGCCCCTGCGCCTGGAGTTCGCCTACCAGGGGAAGCGAGATTTTTCCATCGGAACGCACCTGCAGCGACTTGCTCAGGTCCGGTTCCTTCCAGACATTGATCTCCAGCTGGTCGTCGTCTCCAATCAGGTATGTGTTGTCGTGGGTCCGGCCGCCTGGATTAGCCCTGACCTGATCCGGCGGATTGCCGGCCGCCGGAACTGAATCCGGCTTTGAGTTGCTGGCAGCTACGTTCTGGGCCGGCAGGGCGCCCGATACTGCAATCAGCAGCAAACCAGCCGCAACCGTGGAATGCACCTTGAATCTCATAAGACCCCTGAGGGGAAACTGAAAGAGCCGTCCGGCGCCCCCTTAAGCCGGGCGACTTTGTTTCGAATCAACAGCACACCTACCCCGACAATCAGGCAGGGATGGATCGATGTTAGCGAGTGCTGTCTAATCTTGCACCGTAAACGGCGGCCGGAGATGGAAAATTCCTCTGGATATTTCCGACTTCCGCAGCTGGCGCCGAAGCGACGCTTTTGGGTACCAGAACAGCCACCGGTTCCACGTCGGAGGCGGCCACTTCCACACCCACCGACTGAGCCAGCATATCAACCGAGAGAACCAGCCGGAACAGATTCTTCTTGCGGACGAGAATTCCCTCGACTCCCTCCAGAGATCCGCGAACCACTCGGACTCGTTCGCCAATCTTCAGGAAGGGGTGCGGTTCCACACGATAGTTGCCGTTAATGGCGCGCCGAATGGCGACGATCTCGTCCTCGGGAACCACCGCAATCTCTTCACCCCGGGACAAAATCATATGAATCCCAGGTGTCGTTGCCACCTGCAAACGCCGGTTGAGCGTCCCCCGCACAAAAACGTAGCATGGGAAAATTGGAAGGGAGAGGACCTTTTGCCGGTCTTTCCAGCGTCGAACCGTCTCATGGAGGGGTAGAAAGATCTCAAACCCCTTGTTGGAGAGCATCTCCGCGACAGTCTTCTCGTGCTGGTGACGCGTATAAACCGCCCACCATGCCGGCGCCTCTCTGGAGTCGTGCTCGACGGTCGTTGGAACCAACATTCAGTGCTCCGTGGTCGGGAATTGCCACTTCTGACAATAGCTCCGCCCTGTGGGCTACAGGAGCCCGTTTTCCACAATCAGATCCAAACTTCGAGCCACCGGTTCGGGTGGAAATACCACCCTGGGCGTCCTGTCGCCTGGAACACCGGGTTCTACCAGGAAAAATCGATCAAAGCGCCAATCGTCGTGTCCCATTCATTGGTTCTTTGGCGACGTAATCTCTGCTGCCCATTTGGCGAAGGAATCGAGAGTGCATAATCCTGGCAGCAATCGTGAAGGTACCAGCCGGGATCCTGCATTTCGATGATCTGATCACGAACCCTCGGCAGAAAACTTCCGCGGCGCATTCGCCGTCCAGTTCAACAGGTAGAAAAAATCTCATCTCAATTGCGGTCTTGGGGTCGAGCGAGCGAGCGGTACGGATCAACATCCCGGAAATGCTGATGTTTTCGGTTAACCCCTCATGCCACTCCCTTTCCCCTCGGGCCCGGAACCGGATGGACGTACCGATTTCATAGCGTCGGGCTCGTGGGGTTTCAGGGTTCGATTCGCCGTAGTCCCGATCCGAATCCATCCACTCTCCTTGCCCTCTTCCCACCTGCGCTCCAGGCGCGGGCTCGCCATCCAACTTGCGAAATTTAGGTTAGGGCAGTTCCCAGGGGACAGCAATGGCCCGACAGTACTATCGTCATATGACTGCATAGTGCTAGATTTCTGGAACCACGGTGTGTTACCGAGGTGTGTGTTGTGAGAGCGCGCCACTATTCGGAGTGAAACGACGGGCGCGACAAAACACCTTCGTGAGGAGAACCGCTGCGCGACTGAGCGATCAGGACGCCACGGCCGTCAACCGGTGATTCACCGCGAACAGCGCGAGTTCCAGCCGATTCGACACTCCCAGCTTGTCGAAAACATTGCTGATGTGGTGCTTCACCGTTTGCTCGCTGATCGAGCACCTTTGCGCAATATCCGGGTTCGAATAGCCGGCTACAACGAGCGTAACAATCTCCATCTCCCGGCCGGTCAAACCGTAATCGCGGGCGCGCAACCCGTTATCCACAGGCGTGACGCTGCGTAGGGCTCTGACCAGATCTGTGACACTCTCCCGTCCCACCCAGTATTGCCCCGCCATCACGCACTGAATGCTGTCAAACAGACGCTGCGTCGTCGACTCCTTCATGATCACGCCATACGCACCCAGCTTCAGAGCCTGAACGATCTGCGATTTCTCAATCGAAGCCGTCAGCAACAGGGTTCGCACCGGGATCCGCGAAGCGGAAAGCTCCCGCAACACCGACATTCCGTCCTGACGCGGCATGGAAAGATCCAGCAGGAGAATGTCCGGTCGGGTTTTTCGAGCCAGATCGACCAGCGTGTCGCCGTCCGAGGCCTCGCCCACGACCTCGAAGCCCGGCTCGGTCTGCAGCAGCCGGCGCAACCCGTCGCGAAAAAGCGGGTGATCGTCGGCGATCAGAATGCGAATTGGAGACGGTAGAGCGTTTGGCAAAGAGACCATTTTCAGATTCCCCAATGGTCCTGTTGGACCTGTGCCGCATCAGTTCCGGTCTACGCCGGAGCCGTGCCTCAAAAAGTTAAACCCTGGGTATTCCGCTCGTGCAAGGGGAGCGGTATACCTGTGTGCCGGTGCAGGAAAAGGAAGGGTTGATAGGAAGATGACGGACAGGATTCGTTGCCAACCGCGCAGTCGGCCCGAAGCTGATTATAGCGTGACAGCATTCGGAAAAAATGAGGGCCGGAGCCGGAATAACGAAAGAGATTTTCGCAGCGCAAGCCGATTCGTGGCCTGGCCGTTCAGAACCTCCCGCATTCGTTATCCCGCGACCATCGCTCATCATCTCAACCGGCTCCTAGGGGATCGTCACATTGAAAATGTTGGAGGGGGTACTCTCGATGCCCGAACTGTCGACGCTCGTGACGTAGTACGCGTAGGTCTGACCATCCTGTACCGTGCTGTCGGTGTAAGCAGACGCCAGATTCACGGACGAGTTGAGCAACTGGTAGGTGGCGTTCCCTCCCGTCGTCCGATAGACGTTATAACCGGCTACCGGATCGGTGGAGGTGGCCGGAGGAACCCAGGCCAGATCCACCAGGTACGGAATTGCGCCGGTGGCGCTCAGCGCAATCACCAGCGTTCCTCCGCTCGTCGCGTTGCTGCTGACCGATAATTGCCCGGTAATCAATCCAGCCGCAACCGGAAGAAAGGCCACATTCACGGTCAGGGATTGACCCGGATTCAGAGTCACCGGCAGCGTAACTCCAGAAAGAGTGAATCCGGTCCCCGCTAGCGTTACCGCACTCACGGTCACCGGCTGCGTACCGGTCGAAGTCAGAATCACCGTCTGCGTCGCCTGGGTGTTCAGCGATACGTTACCGAAGGCCACGCTGGCGGTGTTGGCACTGAGCAGAGCACCGGAAGCGCTCAGCTGCAACGCGAATGTCTGCGCAGCGCCTCCCGCGGTTGCCGTGAGAGTCACCGACTGTGCTGTTGCCACCGCCGCAGCCGATGCCGTGAACTGTGCGCTGACCGCTCCCGCTGGCACCGTTACGCTCGCGGGAACGCTCACTGCAGCGCTCGACGTTGCCAGCGTCACAGCTGTGCCGGCCGCTGGAGCCGCGCCCGTGAGGGTCACCGTGCAGCTGTCGGTTGCCGAACCGGAGATCGACGCGCTCGAACATGACAGAGCGCTGAGTGCAGCCGTTCCGCCCGAACCACCTGAGCCGCCGGAACCGCCGCTTGTCGCCCCCGTGCCGCTCAGTCCGATCACCACCGCTGAGCCGGAGGAGTCGTTGCTCGAAATCGTCAGCTGACCCGAAATCGCTCCGGCACTCTTTGGATCGAACTGTACGTTTAGAACGATGGCCTGATCGGGATTCAGCGCCACAGGTACCGAAGTGCCGGGAACGCTGAATCCAGATCCGCTGACCGCGACCGACTGGATGGTCACCGGTTCGGTGCCCGCCGAAGTCAGCACAACCGACTCCGTCGCGGTTAAATTCACACCCACGTAGCCGAATCCAACCGTTGAAGTACTGGCGCTCAGGACGCGGAGCGCCGCGTTCAGGTTGAGTGCCACGGCTTCCGAAACTCCATCGTCGCTGGCCGTCAGCACTGCTGTCTGCGTTGCGTTCACAGCCGCTACGGTCGCGGTGAACCCGATACCGCTGGCACTGGCCGGAATGGTGACGGAGCTGGGAACGGTGATCGCAGAATCATTGCTGCTCAGGCTGACCGTCATGCTGCTGGCCGCGGGAGCCGTCAAAGCGACAAAACAGTTGTCACTCCCGGCGCCGGTCAGTGATGTGCTGTTGCAGGAAATGCCGCTCAGGGCGCCCGCGGACGCAGGTTCAGTGATAGCCTGCACCCCCAGGCCGCTCAGACTCACCTGCGGCAATGCCGCGGTGCTGGTGCCCGCCAGAGTCACCTCTCCCGTGGCTTCGCCCGAACTGGAGGGAGAGAACTCCAGCTGAACGCTCCACATGCCTCCAGCTGCCACGTTGACGGGAAAGCTGGGCTTGCCGAGAACATGGAATGGATGACCCGTAAGGGTCACCGCAGAAATCTGAACGGCGCCCGTGCCGCTGTTCGTATAGGACAGGGTCGCAGTCCCCGACTGTCCCACCGTCACGGCGCCAAAGTTCACCGCACTCTGTGTGGCATTCAGCTCGCCGGTCGGCGCATTCGTGCCGCAACCAGCAAAGGCCAGCAGTACGCACAGGCACACCAACAGCCCCGCGTACATCAGATAACGCTGCGTCCTGCGAACCCGGGGGCGCGTCGAACGGTCGGGGGCGCGGAAGCGGCTGTCGCGCCAATAACGGACAGACCGATCCGACACGTGTTCCGACGAGAAACGAACGTGGGCCTCGTGCATCCACCTCACCTCGTACATCGTTCCCGCTCTATTTGGCTGATTGAGCATTCACTGCCCCTGGGGGAAGGGGCCCGACTGTTCAACCGCGCGCGAAAACCGCCACGCGGATCAACTTCCGTCCTTGAATCTGCTCAGAGCTGCTTGCCAGTCTTGCGAGATTTTAGTCGTGGCATGTGCACGTCGATATCCATTTTCGGTGGAAGGTTCTATTACTTTTGGGTGAGTCGCCGCAGCCCGCGCACTAAGCCAGTGCGATCAACGATCCCACCCAAATTTCCACAATTACTTAAGAATGTGAACGGTCCGCCGCCGGTAAAAATGGCTGCAATCAGGAATATTCTTCCGAAATTACCTTGCCCATCGCCCTGTGCAAATCTTGTGTGAAATACCCACTCTCACATCCTCTCCAAAACTTATGGCCCCGTCAGCGGGACCACTAAGGTCATTCACGTCGGTACCTTTCGATACCGCACCATAGTCCAGATCACCGCTCGTTTTGTTACGCACAAATTAGAATTTGATTATGGATCGTACTGATGTTGCGATCGCAGGCGCGGGCATTATCGGGCTCGCCACCGCGCTCGAACTGGTTGCCGCTGGCTCGCGGGTCACAGTTTTCGATCAGAGTGAAGCGATGTCGGAAGCCTCCCGGGCTGCTGCCGGAATGCTTGCTGGAACGGACCCTGAAAATCCGGCAGAACTGCGCAATCTTGCGCATCTCAGCCTCAGTCTCTATCCGGACTTCCTGGCTCGCATCGAGCAACTCTCCGGAAAGAAGATCCCGATTCGCACCACGCAGACGGTGCAGGGCGTGCACCGCTTGCCGCAGGACGCCACGGCGTTAGGCGACAGCGAAGTCGAAGAGCTCGCTGCTGGCGCAAACCAAGGAGCCTGGCTGTTCCTTCTCATCGAAGAACAGAGCTTCGACGCCTGGGACCTTGCGGAGAGCTTGCCCGCCGCGGCAAGAGCCGCCGGCATCCAGTTGCGCGAGGATACACCGGTTCTTCGTGTACACGAACAGCGCTCGGGAGTCGAAATTGTCACCGCCGCCGGCACTTTTTCTGCCGGCGCATTTCTCAACGCCGCAGGGGCGTGGGCGCCGGCGCTGGAGCCCTCCTTGCCGGTGACCCCGCGCAAAGGCCACATGCTGACCGCCGAGCTCTCTGGCGCGATCCAGATGCATTGCGTGCTCCGCACTCCGGAGGTCTACATCATTCCGCGCGGCAACGGTCGCTACACCATAGGATCCACCGTGGAAGACACCGGCTTTGACCGCAACGTCGATCATCTGCGCATTCAGGAACTGTTCTCGAGAGCTGTCCATCTCTGGCCGCCGCTGCGCGATGCCACCATCGCCGAAACCTGGATCGGATTCCGTCCGGGTTCCGAAGACGGCTTGCCGATCATCGACCGGACCAGCGAAAACTGCTGGGTGGCGACCGGGCATTTCAAAAACGGAATCCTGCTCGGTCCGGGAACCGGACGCGTCGCGGCTCAGGGAATCCTGAGAAGTCAACCCGAAGTCGATTTGTCGCCTTTTCGCGTTTCGCCCTTGCACCGGCCTCCTCGTAACGACGCCGTCGCCCATGATCCAGCCGCATTTCCACCCCTGCAAACCTGGAGTCTGCCCTGAGCGAATGCCGAGCAACGCGAGGTGAGTCGAATGGGTGATCTTCCCTGCCCGGCGGATCACGCGCAATTTCGCGTAATCTGTAAACTGATTTCTGAAACTGACAGCGCCCGGGAAACGTCGGAAAATCAGGCGTGTCTTACATCGCGCGGAATGATTGCGGCATCCCGCTCTGTGACATGAATTTTCCGGAGTGAGTTGAAGGGAAAGGCAGCAAATGGCAACGGCGACAGTGGTCAAGGGACTTGAAGGGGTTGTGGCAACGAATTCCGGCATCTGCTGGATTGATGGCTATGCTGGCGTGCTGGCCTATCGCGGCATCGACATTCATGAGCTGGCTGAGCAGTCCACTTTCGAAGAAACCGCCTACCTGCTATGGCACGGCCATCTGCCGGATCGCGCTGAGCTCGATGAATTCACCCGCAAGCTGACGGACGCTCGCCGCCTCCCGTCGGAAATCTACGACCTCTTCCAGTCCATTCCGAAGACCGCCACTCCCATGGAGGCTCTGCGCACTGCGGTTTCCGCCCTCAGCTTCTATGACCCTGCCGAAAGCGCGGTCGATCACGACTCCAATGTCCGCAAAGCGTTCGCTCTTACGGCACAAATGGCCATGCTGGTGGCAGCCTTCGACCGCATTCGCAAAGGCAAGAGCATCGTTCAGCCCGATCCATCGCTCTCGCATGCAGCCAACTTCCTCTGGATGTTGCACGGCACCCGGCCTATCCCCGCCGCGACCGGCGCCTTTGATATGGCCCTGATCCTCCACGCGGATCACGAGCTGAATGCATCGACTTTTGCCGCGCGTGTGATCGCGGGCACCATGGCGGATATGCACTCGGCCATCACCGGCGCCATTGGCGCGCTCAAAGGCCCCCTGCATGGCGGCGCCAACGAAGAAGTGATGAAGATGCTCTTCGAGATCGGCAAAACCGGCGGCGATCCGGTCGAATACGTAAAGGCCCTGCTCGCCCAGAAGAAGAAGGTCTTCGGCTTCGGCCATCGCGTCTACCGCACCGAGGATCCGCGCGCCACCCACCTGCGCAAAATGTCCGAGCAGCTCAGCCGCGATTCCGGCAACACGAAATGGTTCGACATGTCCCGCCGCATCGAAGAGTTCGTCAAGGTAGAAAAGAAGCTCAATGCCAACGTGGACTTTTATTCCGCCTCGACCTACACCACGCTCGGCATCGATCTCGACCTCTTCACACCCATCTTCGCGGTTAGCCGCATCGCCGGATGGGCAGCCCACGTGATCGAGCAGCTCGATGACAACCGGCTCATCCGTCCCCGCGCGGAATACACCGGTCCGGAATATCCAGTGAAGTACGTGCCCCTCGAGCAGCGGTTGTAGTTCTCAGTCCCTGGCGATGGGTTCGATCACGGGCGTGATCCATCCCGGCTTCCATGCTGCACCCGCAAATGGCAAGCTGCCCCGCCGTCCCCACCACAGCCACATCCCCAACGCAATCACCACCAACAACGGAAGCACAATCACGCTGCCTTCCGGCCCCGTCGTGCCCCCGCTCCACACTGCTTTGCCTACAGGATGCGAGTTGAGAAAATGCCCCGCTGCAACCAGTCCCGAATCGGCCGTTCCGTAAAGGAATGACTGCCCCCAGTCCCACGCCGCGTGGAAGCCCACCGCCCACCACAGCGAACCGGTGTACCAGAGGCTCAGGCAGAAGATCAGGCTCGCCCCGCCGGCACCCAGCAGGCCCACCGGCGATTCACCCGGATTGGTCCGGTGCACGAACCCAAAGACCGCGGCGAACAGGAACGCGCCCCACCAGAAGCCGATGCCGCGCGTGATGGTGAACTGGGCGTAGCCGCGAAACAGCGTCTCTTCGCAGACCCCGACACAGAGAAAGACAACTCCCCATTCGGCTCCGTATCGCAGGACAGCCACCGGCGCGATTGCGAAGCCATCCATGACGAGGTACCCGAGATGGCGCAGCAGAAAAACCACGCCAGAGATGGCCACGAATCCCCACACCATCCCCGAGACAAGCCGCACCGCTCGCGCCCGCCCCTGATAACCGTAAAACAGCACCGGCCGGTGCTCGAAGAACGCCATGATGCACGTGGCCACAATGGCCGGAACCAGCTGTGACAATTCCAGCAGCAGGCCGCCGCGCGGTGTGAGCACAACTCCGCGGCCCAGGTGCACGAAGGGCCCGACAACGAACCCGCCGGCAACAATGAGGACGCCGCTAAGTACCGCGAAAACGAGAATGAACCACCCCGCGCGCAGCCCATTCGGCCCCAGAAAAATCCACTGACCCCGCCCCGCGGTGGAATTCATCGATCCAGCAGACTCTCCAGACGACATGTCCTCGCCCAACATCAACCTCGCTCCCTCATGAGAATGAACCGCGACTAATCAGCCACCAGGCTTTCCAACGCCTGCCCAACGCGAAACATCGTCGCCTCGCCGAAGTGCCGGCCCAGGATCTGCATCCCGATCGGTAGCCCTGCGCGCGATTTGCCGCACGGAACCGAGATGCCGCAGATCCCGGCCAGACTCCCCGTCACCGTGTAGATGTCCGCCAGATACATGGCCATCGGATCATCCGACTTCTCGCCAATTTTGAACGCCGGCGTCGGCGCCGTCGGCGTCAAAATCGCATCCACTTCGCGAAACGCCGCCAGGAAATCCTCCGTCAGCAGACGCCGCACCTTCTGCGCCTTGCGGTAATACGCGTCGTAGTAGCCGTGGCTCAGCACATAGGTCCCGAGCAGAATGCGCCGCTTCACCTCAGCGCCAAATCCCAGGTCCCGCGTGCGCCGGTACATGTGGGCGAGCGTGTCCGACTCCGGCGCGCGCAGCCCATAACGCACGCCGTCGAAGCGCGCCAGATTCGAACTGGCCTCGGCCGTCGCAATCACGTAGTAGGTTGGGATTGCATAGCGCGTGTGCGGGAGCGAAATCTGCCGAATCTCCGCACCCGCTGCGCGCAGCTTCTCGATTCCCTGCTCCACTGCCACCCGAACCTCCGGGTCCAGCCCCTCTCCGAAATACTCCGCCGGCACGCCCAGCTTCATTCCCTTCACGCCCTGATCTGCGTGTTTATCCAGATCGGCGGTGTAATCCTCCACCGGCAGCGGCGATGACGTCGCATCCATTACGTCGTGCCCGGCAATCACACCCAGCACCGTCGCCGCATCGCGCACCGTCGCCGTAAAAGGACCGATCCGGTCCAGCGACGACGCAAAGGCAATCAACCCATAGCGAGAAACGCGCCCATAAGTCGGCAGCACACCGACCACTCCGCAAAACGAAGCCGGCTGGCGGATCGATCCGCCCGTGTCCGTTCCCAGCGTCGCCACCGCCATATTCGCGGCCACCGCCGCGGCCGATCCGCCGCTCGACCCACCCGGAACGCGATCGAGCGCATGCGGATTGTGGACCGGCCCATAGGCCGAGTTCTCGTTCGACGACCCCATGGCGAACTCATCGCAGTTGAGCTTGCCCAGAAAAACCGCTCCGGCGTCGGCCAGTTTTCTAACCGCTGTCGCAGTATAAGGTGGCCGATAGCCCTCGAGAATCTTCGATCCCGCTGTCGCAGCGAATCCTGCCAGCGTCAGCACGTCCTTGATGCCGAACGGCACACCGGCCAGCCTGGGCAGCGGTTCGCCTTTCGCGGCCAGCTCGTCGATCTTCGCCGCCTGCTTAAGCGCGTACTCGCGATCCACCGACAGAAACGCGTGGATCTTCTCGTCCTCACCCGCAATCCGCGCCTGATATACCTCGGCCACCGCCGTCGCCGTCGTCTCTCCGCTGGCGATCGCCGACCGGATCCCGTCAATCGTTCCCGCCGTCACGGTCGTCGTCATCGCTCAATCACCTTCGGCACTTTGAAAAACACACCATCGGTCTCGGGCGCAGACTTCATCACCTGCTCCCGGTCGAGGCACGGTCGCACCGTGTCCTCGCGAAGCACCGACAGCGCCTCCGAAGCCCCTTCGCCCGAAACCAAAACTTCCGAAACCTGCGCCATGGGTGCCACCTGCGTTGTGTCCAGCTCACTCAGTTGAGCGACGTAGTCCAGAATCGCGCTCAGGTCACGGCTCATCCGCGACTCTTCTTCCACTGTCAGTTCGAGGTTAGCCAGATCGGCCACCCGGCGCACATCCGCCTGCGAAACTCGTTCCATTTCGGGCATAGTTCCAGTTTAAACGTCACGCCACCTCACCGTAATAACATGGCTGTTGACAGACGCCCCTGGCTGGGTACAATCTGCCCCATACCGACTTCACTTGAGCCTTCCATCACCCCCATGAATACGGTCTGTAAGCATCCTAAGGTCCGCGTCGTGGCACGCGAAGACGATGTCGAATTTGTCGAGTGCCTCGACTGCGGAGAAGTTTTCGATTCCAACGAATTTCGCGACATGGCTATCGAGGAAACCCAGGACGAAGAAGAAACCGCCTGACTTTGTCCCCGCTGCCTCGCTCCGTCCGCTCTCCTTTTCACTCCTCCCTCTCAGTCCCCTGGCGAATCCTCGGCACTCCGGAGATTTCCGCATGCGTTCGCCCTTTACCGTTTTCTGATTGCCTCTGCCTGGGTTGGCACCGTCCAAATCGCTCCTGCGCCCGCTCCTCCAGCGACTCCGAAGCCTCCCGTCGTCGACACCTATTACAACGTCAAGCTGACCGATAACTATAGCTGGCTGGAAAATGGCGCATCGCCCAACGTGAAGCAGTGGGTCGGCGAACACAACACCTATGCTGCGTCCTTTATGGACAAGCTTTCGCAGCGCGACCCCCATCCTCGCTTAGAAGCGGAGCATGAAAGCCGGGCATACAAGTACGGCCGCTTCGAGGTCCGCAACGGCCTCCTCCTCGCCCTGCACTTCGATCCGGGTCAGGCCGGTCCGAAGCTAGTGGTCAAGGCCGGCGACGCCAGCATCGAAGGCGACGACGCCGACCAGGGCTGTCTGCTCGTCACCGCGGAGAAGGTGTACTTCACCGTCATCAACGGCGGCCCCGAAGAAATTCGGTCTGCACCCTCGACGGAGCCCGGCTCCCCGACGTCCCTCTGCCGAAAGTCGGTTCAGTGAGTGCGCTGGTCCCGGACGGTTCCAATGTGGTACCGGTACGACGGCAAGATGACTGATCTGCCCTTCCACCAGGAAACCGACGGTCGATCTATCCGACATCGTCGTCGAGCGCGCCTTCGCCACCTCGAAAGACGGAACCCGCATCCCCATGACCTTTCTGATGCCGAAGGGCATCAAGCTCGACGGAACCAACCCGTCTCTCATTACCGGCTATGGCGGTTACGAGATCAGCATCACGCCACGCTTCCGCGGAGACCGGCTGTGGTTCGAAATTGAGCCGGTGCCCAACGGAAGCCCCATAGAAAGCTTGCATGAGGCACCCGGGACTTGGCGGCGATAGAAAAGCCTCGCGGACGCCGCGAGGCTTTTCTGGACACAGTTCTGCTATTGGGTTCAGGCTACTGAACGGCTTGGGTGGGGCGAGGGAAATCGGAGGGTTGGGTGTTACGAAGGTCAGGGGCAGGACCGTCGCTTTGCCTGCGAGGCCGCAGGGCGCGCCCGAGGTGCGAGCGGGGAAATTGGGATTAGAGGACTCTGAGACGCCTGCCGGGAGGAGGGGTGCAGGGGTGCAGAGGCTCGGTTGGGCTGGTTTTCGGAGAGGGGACGGGTTTTGCCGCAGGGCGGGCCGGGAAGCTGCAGGCACTCGGGACACCGCCCAAGTCGATTCAAGTCCGTTCCCGCTGTGCCGAAACAGTCAGCGTGGGCTCAGGAGGTGTCGGGAGCGGCGGCGGGAATTCCGCGATGCGCCCTGACAACTTCGCAACCGAATGGAACGAGGAGTTTTCATGAGAGGGTTCAGGACGCATTTCGCAATTGCAGCTCTGCTGTGCGCCGGCGCGATGACGGCGCGCGCGCAGGATTTCAGGGTCTTCGACCGGACCGTGCAGGTGCATGGTTTTGGCACGCAGGGGTATGTGAAGACGGACCAAAACAACTGGCTGACCATGAACACAGCCAACGGCGGCAGCGGAGAATTCACGGATTTCGGAGTCAACGCTTCGACTTCCCTTCTCGACAAACTGCGGGTCGGAGCGCAGCTTTACGAGCACAACGTTGGACAGCTGGGCCGGTGGCATCCGCAACTGGACTGGGCTTCCGCCGATTACAAGTTTCACTCGTGGCTGGGATTTCGCGCCGGCAAGGTGAAGACGGTCATGGGCCTGTACAACGACACCCAGGACATGGATTCGCTGCACACCTTCGCGCTGTTGCCACAGGGCGTGTATCCGATCGACATGCGCGATGCCACGCTGGCGCATCTGGGCGGGGACCTGTACGGGACGATCAAGCCGATGAAGAAGCTGGGATCCTTCGAGTACACGATGTACGGAGGGGACCGGCGGGACAGCCTTTATGGAGGGTATCCCTACAACCTGCAGATCCATGGGATCTCGACGCAGAAATACGGGGGGCCGGCAGTGGGAGGCGATCTGCGCTGGAACACGCCGGTCAAAGGGCTCACGGCCGGCACGTCCTATGTTTACGAGATGATCACGGGGACCGGGCAGCTGAATCCTTCCGTGGCCCTGGGCGGACCCAACGTCGAGGTGCCGTACAAGGAGTGGTCCAGAGACGACTTCATTAACCAGTACTACGGGACCTGGACCTCCGGTTCCGGCAAGCTGCGGCTGGACAGCGAATATCGCCGGTACTGGCGGAATCAGGACGTTTTCAGCGGCGCCTACTGGATCACGACGGACACCAGAAGCTGGTATCTCGGAGGCTCCTATGCCATCAGCAAACGTCTGGAGGTGGGCAGTTACTACTCCCATTTCACCATCAACTGGCTCTGCGATATTCCGGGACAGGCCGAGGCTGCGAGTGTGAGTTCCCCGGACCGCCATCTCTATGACAAAGTCGTGACCGCGCGGATCAACCTGAAGAACTACTGGTATGCCAAGGTCGAAGGCCACTTCATGGACGGCTACGGCGGCGTCATGTACCCGGATGGCTTCTATCCGCAGGTCAACCCGCAGGGTTTTCAATCGAACACCAATGGGTTGATCGTGCGCACTGGTATGAGCTTCTGAGAGGAAAGGCAAAGGAGACGAGTATGAAATACACACAATGGCTACTGGTGGCCGCCTCCGCGATGCTGCTTGTTCCGCTCAGCCTGCGCGCGGCCGATATGAAAGTGATCGCTAACCCGAGTGTTTCCGCAAGTGCGGTCTCGGCGGACGACCTGAAGGATGTGTTTCTGGAGAACAAGGACTCGCTGGGTGGATCGCATGTGGATCCGGTGCTGGAGAAAGGCGGGCCGGCGCATGAGGCGTTTTTGAAGGTACTGGGCAAGAGCGACGCGGCGCTGCAGACGTATTACCGCAGCCTGGTGTTCTCCGGCAAGGGTTCGATGCCGAAGGCGCTGGCCAGCGATGCGGAGGTGGCGGCGTACGTGGCAAAGACCAAGGGGGCGGTGGGCTACGTGAGCGCGGAGGCCAGCGCGCCGGGAACGAAGGTCCTCGAGGTGAAGTAACACGCCGGCGTGCCGGGGCTCGGGATCGGGCGCCGGCGCGTCGCGGGGCCAACCTCGGCTAAAAACGCGACGAGAGAGAGCGGGAGGGCGGGTAAGAAAGCGAATGAGAACGACAAAGATCAAGACCAGGATTCGGATGGCCATCGGGGTGATCGGGGCCGGGTTTGTTGCGCTGCTGCTGCTGGTGCAGTGGACGGGGATGCGGACGCAGAAATCGATGACGCTGGCTTCGGGCTCGCTGTTTCCGGCGACGCTGTCCAGCCAGGAAGCGGGGGCGTCCTTTCAGAAGCTGACGAAGAGCTACTCGGATGCGGTGCTGACTCAGGATGCCGGCGCCCTCTCGAGAGCCGATGAATCTGCCCAGGCCGTGACCATCTCCCTCCAGGGGATTGAGCAGGATGTGGCTGCGGATCCGGCGCGGAAGCAGCAGGTCGCCGATCTGCTGGCGAAGTTCATTGATCTGGCTGGGCGCTCGCGCACGGTGTACGCGGCGATGGCCACGGGGGGCGCGAACATTTCGTCGGACACGCAGAGCCAGTTGGGCGGCCTCGCGCGGGAGAACCACGCGATGGAAGACTCACTGGCGCAGCTGCGGGTGACGCTCTCTGCGGACTTCAAGGCGCAGCTGGACAGCGTGACCGCATGGACGAATCGGCAGCGGATTTTTGGCCTGGTGCTGTTCCTGGTGATGGCGGCCTGCGCGGGGGTGCTGACAGTGATGGTGGAGCGGCGGGTATCGGGTCCGCTGCTGCAGGTGACGGAGAGCCTGAGGGACGTTGCGGAAGGCGAGGGAGATTTGACGCAGCGGATTCCGATTACGGCGCAGGATGAGATCGGAGAGCTGAGCCATTGGTTCAACACCTTCCTCGACAAGCTGCAAACACTGATCCGGCAGGTGCAGGAGAACACGCGGCGGCTGGCGGAATCCTGCGAAGGGATATCGGCGTCGTCGGTGGAGATGGCGCGGGGGGCCGAGGCGCAGCAGGCGCAGACGACCCAGGTGGCGACGGCGATGCAGGAGATGTCGGTGACCGTGCAGGAGGTGTCGCAGAACTCGAATTCGGCGGCAGAACGGGCGCATGCCGGAGCGGAAAACGCGCGGGCCGGCGGGGAGGTCATGGGGCGAACGATCGAGATGATGCAGCGAGTGATGGGATCGGTGGACCAGGCTGCGCAGCAGGTTGCGGAACTGGGGAGCCGGTCGGACCAGATCGGGCAGATTGTAGGGGTGATTAAGGAAATTGCCGAGCAGACGAATCTGCTGGCGCTGAACGCCGCGATCGAAGCGGCTCGTGCCGGCGAACAGGGGCGGGGGTTTGCGGTGGTGGCGGGGGAGGTACGCAACCTGGCGGAGCGAACCACGAAGGCGACCCAGGAGATTGCCTCGATGATCGGCTCGATCCAGCAGGAGACCAAGGGCGCGGTGGAAGCGATGGTGCGTGGCACGGCGGAGGTGCAGCGCGGGGTAACCGCAGCCGAGGAGTCGGGTACGAAGCTGCGCGAGATTATCAGCGGGACCGAGCAGGCCGCACAGATGGTGGCGCAGATCGCCACGGCGGCCACCGAACAGGCGAGCACGACGGACGAAGTGAACCGGAACATCACGGAGATTGCGCGGATCTCGAACGAGTTTGCCGGGGGGGCGCAGAAGTCGGCGGCCGCGAGCGAAAGCCTGAGCAGCCTGGCGGTGGAGTTGGATGCGCTGGTATCACGGTTCAAAGTGGAGGAGTCTGGGGGGCGCGAGCCCTCGGAGCGGGCTCCCGGCCGCAGCACGGTGGCTCTTGCGCCAGCGATGCAGCGGGCGGGGTCAGCGGCGTGAGGAACGACTTCGCGTGAGTTTGGGCGAAAATCCGTGGCCAAAGCCGGTTCGTATCCGAAGATTCTCCGGAGGGGTTGATTGGGGCGACCGCGCTGGCAGATGCTTCGGTTTCGAATGCTGCGATTTGCAGGCTTTCATTTCCACACTGGCGCGGCGATTTGCACACAAATAAAGCTCCGGAGGGCGCAGGATCGCGTGCCATAATTTTTTCAACGGAAGAGAAATCTTCCAGAACGAAGAGAGCGGTTCGCGGCTCAACGAGAATCGGCAACGAGACTCGCAGACAGACCCTCCGGGAAAGTCTTTAAAGCGGCGAAAAGTTCTTACAGCGACAGTTCGACGGGATTACCGGGGACGGCGGAGTCAAATCCGCAATTCTCGGAGAATGCCGGAGGGTGGAAGCTGGAATCGGGTAGCCGAGGCCCGATCTTCGGGAAGTTCGGACAGAAGGGGCGAGGTTCCGCAAGGAATCTTGCCCCTTCGCTTTTGACAGGCAGCGGCCAGCAGCCAGCAGCCGGTGCGGCGGATAACTACAACTCCGGTAACCGATTCAGGGACACTCCCTCCCTGAAAGTGGGATACCACGGTCACCAGGGCGACCCTATATTCGCAATTAGATTTCAGCCAGGTAGTTCAAGAGCCTCCAGGGCTCGCCGCTTCCCTCGGGAAGTGATTATGGGGCATCGTTCTATGACAAAGTTGTGCGGCCTTTCTGCTTTGGTCTCTCCGCGTGTGGCAACGGGCGTGGGAGTGATTCTGCTGACCTCGCTTCTGGGAGGCACGGGATGCGGTCTCTCGTACTCGCTCACCGGGATTTATGTGGAACCAGGAACGGGATTGACGTGTCTGGTACCGGGAGTGATGGCGCAGTTCTACGCGTACGGAACCTATACCGAGGGCGGACACACGACCGAGACGAAAGATCTTACCGACAGCGTGACGTGGGCCACCACGATCCCGGCGGTAGCGACGATCAACACCAGCGGCGTGGTCACGGGCGAGGGTGGGGGAACGACTCCGATTGTGGCGACCACGCAGGGCGAGTTCGGCAACCTGACCAATTATTCGAGTGTCGAAGTGATGCCGGGTGGCTGCAACGTAACCAGTTCGCTCAGGCCGGCGCTGAAGGTGATCCCGGGCAGCCAGGCGATGACCACTGGCGACAAAGAGCGGCCGCTGGCGATTGCCTTTAACAGTGACAATGGCAAGGCGACCGATGAAACAAGCACGGTGACCTGGACGTCGAGCGACGTCAAGGTAGCTACCGTGGATGCCACGGGGCTCATCACCGCCGTCGGTGCGGGGGATGCCACGATCACGGCAACGGGAAAAACTGCGAACGGCGAAGTGGTTTCGGCGACGCAGACGGTTCATTTCACCGCTAACAACTAGCTGAGTTAAAACTTCCAACCCGCGGCTTGAACGCAACACGCAGTTGGTTGCGAGGCGTCTGCTAACCGGCAGGCGCTTTGTGCTTTAGGGTGCGTTTGCGGAGTTCGGCTTTCGCTTTTGGGCCTGCCCGGGCGGTCGCGGGGAGGTACCCGCGCGGTTAACACTTTGGCGTAGTGTTACTAAGGTACTTCCGTTACACTGGGTTCCCCCAAGGAACGGAACCCATGGAACGGAACGAACAGAAACACGCGCAGGAGCTTTACAAGGGCCTGACCAGCCGTTTTGCCGCGTTGAATGGCCAGGTGCGGATCGACATGAGCGGCGGAGGGGTCCAGTGGCGATGCTCGGCTGAGCGAGGATCGCGATCGTGCTGGATCGGCTGTTTTGAGGCGAGCGGCCCGGAGTTCCTCACTTCCTTCGAAGAAGGCGGTAGGAAAGTGGCGATCGGGCGGAGTTCGTCGGATGATGACACGGTGGAAGCGGTGTGGCACTGGCTGGATGCGAAACCGCTGCCCACGCTGTACGACCGGTTTCGCTTTGTCGACTGGGAAAAGCGGAAGCTGATGTCGATCAGCGAATGCATGACCCGGAACTTCCCGAACCTGAAAAGCGGCGTCCAAAGCGAGCTGACTGTGACCGGGTCGGGCGTCTCGCATCTGTGGTATCGCACCGAATCTCGGGCGGCGCACATTCTGTTTACTTCGCGAAGTGAAAATCCGGACGCGGCGTTTTACTGGGACGATTGCGAGCTGTTCCGGTTCAACGCTGCCGACTGCACCGCGCTGGGGGCCGTGCTTTCGCGCTGGCTCGGCGGCAACGCTCCGCCTTCCAGCCTGCGGTCGGAATTTCCCTGGCTGGAGATCGGGCGGCTCGCCGATTTTTACGAGAAGGGCAGGCCGGTGGAGGGCGAATTCCTGGAGAGCTGGGATCGGATGGAGCAGATCTATGAGGGCTCGCGCTTCCCTTCCCGGACACGGATTCTGCCGTTCATCGCCGATTTGCGGAAGGCCGGCTACGACCGCAAACTGCGGGCCGGTCAGTCGCTCTGGTCGCTGATTGTCTCGCGATCGCGCCGGCCGCGAGTGCGGCCTGAGCAACCGCTGGTGTCGTTCCAGTTTCACGAGGACACCATGGAGCTGTTCACCAGCAACGACGGAGAGGAACGCATTCCGGTGATTCCCATCGAGCTGTCGGACACGGTGCAGCGGGCGCTGGAACGGCTGGTCGAGCGGCCGATCGACTAATTTCGAGTGTCCCGTTCCGGAGGATCGCGAGGCGCGGTGCCGGACTATACTGGCGTCTGCTGTTCCGCCCCAGGAGAAGCAGATGTCGGTTTCGCGTCGTGATTTCCTTGGCGGCCTGGCGGCAGCAGGCGCCGTGGCTGCAGTTTCCTCCTCTTCGTCCTTCGCATCGGAATCGGTTCCCGCCAGTTGTCCGTTTCGGCTGGCGGTGATCAACGACGAAATCTCTCAGGATTTCGATCATGCCTGTGCGGTTGCGGCGCGGGATTTCGGTCTGCACTGGATCGAGCTGCGCAGCATGTGGAACAAGAACGTCACCGATCTGGATACAAATCAGATTGCGGAAGCGAATCGGATCCTGAAGAAATATGACCTGCGGGTGACGGACATCGCGAGCCCCCTCTATAAGGTGGACTGGCCGGGAGCGCCTCGCAAAAAGGATCAGGAGCGGGATCAGTTTCACGCCGCCAATGACTTCGGCCAGCAGGACGCGCTGCTTGCGCATTGCATTGAACTGACCCGGGCCTTTTCGACGGATCGGGTGCGCTGCTTCGATTTTTGGCGGCTGGAAGATCAGAAGCCGTATCGGGCGGCCATCAACGGGAAGCTGCAGCAGGCCGCGGAAACGTGCGCGAAGAGCAATGTGATCCTGCTGCTCGAAAACGAAATGTCGTGCAACACGGCGACGGGCGAAGAGGCGGCTGCGGTCCTGAAGGCGGTCCCGAACCGGAACTTCATGCTGAACTGGGATCCGGGCAATGCGGGAACCTTTGCGGGCGCAATTCCCTACCCCAAAGGGTACGATTTGCTGCCGAAGGATCGCATCGGGCACTGCCACGCGAAGAACGTCGCGCGCGAGGCTGGGGGCAAGTTCGATTGGCAACCGGTGGGGACGGGCGTGGTGGACTGGGTGGGACAGCTGCGCGCTCTCCGCAAAGATGGTTATCACTATGCTGTGAGCCTCGAGACGCACTGGCGCGGTGCAGGAACGCCGGAAGCCTCTTCGCGGGTCAGCATGGCCGATTTGAAAAAAGCTCTGGCGGCCTCGGGCGCGGCCTGCTGAATCAAGCGGCCGCAGAATTCACCTTCTCATGGAGGCAGCATGATCACTCGTCGGGAATTTCTGGACACGATGGCCATTGGCGCCGCCGGTCTTGCCGTCAACACGACAGCTAAGAGCTACGCCCAGATAGTCGGCGCGAACGACCGGCTCAACTTCGCCATCATTGGCCTGCACAGCCGCGGCTATGCGCATCTCTCGGCGCTGTCCGCCAATCGCGCCACAGCGCACGTCGCGTATATCTGCGACGTGGAAAGCACCTTCATAGAGAAGTTTGCCGCCGAAGCGCAAAAGGAGCTGGGCTACACGCCGCGGAGCGAGGGCGACTTCAGGAAGATTCTCGAGCGCAAAGACGTCGACGCCATCTCCATTGCGACGCCGGATCACTGGCATGCGCCTATGGCCATCATGGGCGTCGAAGCGAGCAAGCATGTGTATGTGGAGAAGCCCTGCAGCCACAATCCGGCTGAGGGCGCGCTTCTGATCGCCGCGCAAAAGAAGTACGGCAAGCTGGTGCAGATGGGGACGCAGCAGCGCTCGTCGCCACACACCATCGAGATTGTCGACAAGATTCACTCCGGTCTGATCGGCCGCGCTTATTACGCGAATGCCTGGTACGTGAACACGCGCAAGTCCATCGGCTACGGCAAGGACGCGCCGGTTCCTTCCACGCTGAACTGGGATTTGTGGCAGGGCCCCGCGCCGCGGCGCCCTTACAAAGACAACGTGCAACCTTATAACTGGCACTGGTTCCGCATCTGGGGCACCGGCGAGACGCTCAACAATGGAACGCATGAAGTGGATCTGTGCCGCTGGGCGCTGGACGCCGACTACCCGAAACGGATTACCGCCGCCGGTGGCCGCTATCAATATAAGGATGACTGGCAGTTCTACGACACGCTGGTGACCAATTTCGAATACGACGACAAGTTGATTGCGTGGGATTGCCGGTGCTGCAATGGGATGAAGATTTATAACCGCGATCGCGGCTCAACCATCATGGGCACCAGCGGGTCGGTGCTGGTGGATCGCGACGGCTACGAGGTCTACGACCTGGGGGGCCACAAGACCGATGAGTTCAAGGTACAGGGCGAGAAGACGTCCTCGGCCGATCTGGTGGGACGCGATTCGATGACTGACGCGCACTTTGCCAACTTCATTGCCGGCGTCACCAAAGGCGAGAAGCTGCACTCGCCGGTGGAAGTGGGCAACATCGCGGTAACGATGCTGCAGCTCTCGAACATTGCGTGGGAGGTGCAGCGCGAGCTGAAGCTCGACACCACCGACGGCAAAGTGCTGGGCGATGCGGAAGCGATGAAAAGCTGGGGCCGCGAGTATCAAAAAGGATGGGAGCCGCGGGTCTAGGGTACAGGACGCAGGGTACAGGTTACGGGTTACACGTTACAGAAGGAGTCGCGGGCGATGACAGGTGAAGTGAGTCGGAGGGGGTTGTTGCTTGGAGGGGCGGCGGTGGCGCTGGGTGGGACAGGTCTGGTGCGCGCTGCGGCCGCGGGAGTAACTGGAGAAACAGCTGAGAGGTCCGCTATGCCGATCAAGCTGGGACTGGCCAGCTATACCTTCCGCAATTTCACGCGGGCGCAGATGATCGGCTTTATGAAGGAGCTGAATGTCTACGACCTGAACGCGAAGGACGCGAAGGATCATCTGCCCATGGATCCTGCTGCCGAGGCGCAGGCTCTGGCCGATTACACGGCCGCGGGAGTTCGTCTGCACGCGGCCGGCGCCATCTACTTTCAAAAGGCAACCGACGACGACATTCGCAGCAAGTTTGAATATCTGAAGCGCGCGAACATTCCGGTGATGGTTGCCGGCGATCCGACGCCCGAAAATCTTCCCCGCATCGAGCAGTTCGCGAAGGAGTACGACATCCGCGTGGCCATCCATAACCACGGCCCGGAGGACAAGCTGTGGCCTTCGCCGCTCGACATTCTGAAAGACATTAAGGGCATGGATTCGCGGATCGGCTGCTGCATCGACGTGGGACATACAGTGCGCGCGGGAACCAACGTCGTCGAGGCCATTCACGCCGTCGGCCCGCGGCTTTTCAATATGCACATGAAGGACCTGACCGATTTCAGCGCGAAGGAAAGCCAGGTAGCGGTGGGCGACGGCAAGATGCCGATCCGCGGCATCTTCGAGGCGCTGATCGCGATTCGGTATCCAGGATTCGTGGATCTCGAATACGAGGTGCATGCCGACGATCCGATGCCGGGCGTCTCGAAAAGCTACGCTTACATGCGCGGCGTGCTGGCGGGGATGGGGTATTCCGGGAACGGCTGAGCAATCGGATTGAACCGCCTGTGACCGTCTTCTCGGTCCGGGAAGATCCCGGGTTTGACTGGGGCGTAATCCCCCCTAAGTGGCAGCGCCAGGGTTACCTTCAGCCACTTATACTAAGCGCCACTTCTGTCGATGAAACTGACGGAGATGCGCGCGACGGGTGCGCGATGAGGAAACCGGATGGATGGGGTGGTCGGAGGTTGCGACGATCGGGAGTCTCCGTGTGCCTGCGGTGTTGCCGGGCTGAGGGATCGGATCGTGAATCTCGCACGCACCGGCGCGCTCGCGCTCCTTCTGATCGGTACGCTCGCACTGCACGGTCAGAACGCATCTGGGCCGCTGCCGGTTTTGCGGACCGCGCACGCGGCGCACATTCTTTCCAATTCCGAAGCTGAACGGCATTACCCGGTACAACTGGATCGGGCACAGATCACGTTCATTGTGGCGGGATACGCCTTCCTCGAGGATGGCACCGACGGTATTTTTGCGCTGACTGCGCCGATGACGGAGGTTCCGCGAGCCGGCGATCTGGTGCGAGTCACTGGCGTAACCGCTTCCGGCGATCTGTTGGCGATCATCGACGGGGGCACAATTCAAGGTTCTGGGTCATGCGCCGTTGCCTTCTGCGCCTCTGGTGAGCATGGATCGTCTGACGACCGGAGCCTGGGACTCGAGACTGATCACGCTGGAAGGCATTGTCCGATCGCTGACGCCGATTGCCGGGGTGGCCAGGAGGTCGTCCGATAGTGTGCCACCGGAATGCGCGGCCGTACTTGCTTCGGGCAGGATCAGGTGGGGATCGTGGTGGTGAGGGCCGAGGATTGCGATCGCCAGGATTTAGTGGATGCCAAGGTTCGACTGAAGGCGGTGGCTGCTGGCACGCTTTAATCAGCGCAAGCAGCTGATCGGAATGCGGGCTTTCACGCAGGATTTCTCTTCTCTTCGGGTGGAGGAACCTCCTCCGGCGGATCCGTGGAAATTGCCGGTCACGGATACGGGCAGCGTGATGCGGCTGGGCCAGGGCGACCCGGACACCGGGTACGGGTGCACGGTGTGGTGACTTCCACGTGGGGAACGCAGCAGTTTTCGCTGATGGATGCAAGTCACGGAATTTTTGTGCGTACGGATGCGCCGGTCGACTGCGGGTAGGCGAAGAGCTGGACGTGGTGGGGTTTCCGTCGTGGGGCGGGTATACGTCGGTGCTCGGAGAATGCAAGTTTTCGCCGGCGCACGGTAGTGGCGCAGTGCCGCCGCCGATGCGGTTGACGGCAGCGAGGCGTTGAAGGGCGAGCACGACGCCGAGCCGGTCGAGATCGACGCGACAGCTGCTGTACAAGTCGCAAAACGCCAGTCGGAAGACGATGTTGCTCAGCGATGACGGCGGGATAACGTTCCAGGCCGCGCTGCCGGCAGACGCGCCGCAGGGGTTTCGCTGCCGAGCTTAAGCCGGGCAGCCGGCTGCGCGTGACCGGGATCTGCATGATCGAAGTCAATCCCGACAAGACGCCCAGGGCGCTGAAGATTCTTCTGCAGTCGCCTGCCGGGGTGGTGGTTCTCGAGCGGCCCTCGTGGTGGACGGCGCAGAAAACACTTATTCTTGCCGGCATTCTGTTTGCGGTGGTGACGGTGATCGCTGCGTGGAACGTTATTCTCCGCCGCCGAGTTCGCGGGCAGACGCGGCTCATTCGCGAACAGCTTGAGGAGGCGGAGCAGCTGCGAGCGCAGGCGGAGGCGGCGCATGCGGAGAAGAGCGCATCGCTGGCCAGCGTGCTGACGCTGCAGCAGGAGTTGCTGGCTGCTCAGGACAAGCTGCGCTACCAGGCGAGCCACGACGTGCTGACCGGAGTGTGGAATCGGGGCGCGCTGCTCGATCTGCTGCGCAGTGAAATGGAGCGGTGCCTGCGCACCCACTCCACGGTGGGGGTGCTGATGCTGGACGTCGACCACTTCAAGCCGGTGAACGATACGCATGGGCATCTGGTGGGGGACGAGGTACTGAAAGAAGTGGCGCAGCGCATCAGCCGCGCGATCCGCGGCTACGACATGGCGGGGCGGTACGGTGGCGAGGAGTTCCTGGTGATTCTGCCGGGATGCGACCGCGAGGAGGCTGAAAGCAGTGCCGAGCGCATACGCATGGCCATCTGCTCGGTTCCGTTCTTCGTTTCCGGATGCGGAATCATGCTGACGGTGAGCATTGGCGCGACCGTGGCGGGAGAAGCGGAGCAGTCGGAAAACGAAATCCTGAGCATCGCCGATCTGGCGCTCTACGAGGCGAAGAGCGCGGGACGCAATTGTATTGTGCTGCGGACGCTGTTCGACCAGCAGGGGGTAGGACGGGCCTGAGCTCTGTCAGTGAGGGAGCAGCGTTGCTTTGATGAATCGCTGGGCCGGCCGCTCGATCCAGAGCATGGCCAGAACCGCCGCGCCTACCAGCAATCCATAACTGAGCCAGGGATCGAAGCGCTGCAGGTGTGTCGCTACGAGCAGGTTCGAGTTATGGATCAGGTTCCACAGATTGAAGTGGAGAATGTAGAGGCAGTAACTGGCCTGACCCACGGCAACGAAGGGGAAAAAGCCGAAAAACTTCGCGATGAAGTTGTGGCCGGCGAGACCGAGAACCGCGAGCGCATAGAGGGGCATCATGAGCCCGTCGTGCATCATCGGGTAGGGAAAGTGATCGCCGAAATAGAGCACGGTGTAGATGCCGGCCATGCCCAGCGCGCCGAAAAGCAGGCGCCGGCTGGCGGCGCGAGGAATGAGCGCATCGAGGTCGGCGAGCACGATGCCGAACAGGAACGATGGCACATGCGGGGGCGGCGAGAATTTGAGGGCGCGAATCCAGAAGCCGTCGGTATAGCGGCCGGGATGCAGATCACCATCCGGGTGCAGGCCCATATAGAGCGTGGGTAAAACCATGCCGAGGCACCAGAGACCGAGCAGAATGGCGACGAGCGCGCCGATTTTCTTCGGGCGCTTCCACAGGATGACCAGCGGGAAGATGAGGTAGAAGAAGGCCTCGGTGCACATGGTCCACGCGGGCGTGTTCCAGAAGGTGGAGAGCCAGGGACTCCAGCCCTGGAGCAGGAACGGGGTGAGCAGTACGCCCCAGGTGAATTGCGCGTGAGTGCGGGCGTGCCACTCATCCATGAGCATGCCGATGGAAAGAAGCAGTGCGAACAGGTAAATGGGGTAGAGACGTGAAACGCGAGCGACCCAGAAACTCTTCGTGCTCAACTGACCTTTTTGCGCTCTGTCGGAGTAGTTGTAGGCGAGGACAAAACCGGAGAGCAGCAGGAAGAAGCTGACCGATGTGTATCCGTTGTCGACGATGGGCGCGAAGGGACCGAACCACTTCGGGTTGGAAAAATGGAAGAAGACGATATTGAGAGCTGCGAAGGCGCGCAGGCCCGTTAGTGCGGGGAGGCGCTCTTTCTTCGGCTTCAAGACGGCCGGTTTGGTGGCCGGTGCCTGTCGTGGGGGATCCGACTCCCAGGTGGCCGGGGGCCGGGGTACGACTTGTACTTGTGCGCTCAGATGCAGTCTCCGGGTTTAGGCTCTTCCTCCGGTCCGCAGTAAAGAGCTGTCATACGCGGAACCATCGATGGTTAAAGGCAGCAGCGAGTTTCAGGAAACCATGTCAGGCGGTTACCAGGGAACCAACCTTTTCGCCGGAAATGACGCGGCGGATGTTGCCAGGCTGGTTGAGGTTAAAGATGATCATAGGCAGATTATTGTCCTTGCAGAGACTCACTGCGGTGGTGTCCATCACCTTTAACCCCAGTTGGAGGATTTCCATATAGGTAATCTGTTCAAATTTCACCGCGTCCCGTGTGATGACGGGATCGGCGTCGTAGATGCCCTCGACTTTGGTTGCCTTAAGCAGCACATCTGCCTTGATTTCCATGGCACGGAGGGAGGCTGCGGTATCTGTGGAAAAGTAGGGATTTCCGGTACCGGCGGCAAAGATGACCACGCGGCCCTTTTCCAGATGGCGGATGGCGCGGCGGCGGATATACGGCTCGCAAACCTGATTCATTTCAATGGCCGACATCACCCGGCAGAAGACGTCGCGCTTCTCGAGCGAGTCCTGGATGGCGAGGGCGTTGATGACGGTGGCCAGCATGCCCATGTTGTCTGCGGAGACACGGTCCATCTCCTTAGCCTGCTCGGCAACGCCACGGAAGAAATTGCCACCGCCCACCACGATGGCGACTTCGACGCCCATCTGGTGAACCTCGGCGATTTCAGCGCTGATTTCGTGAATGCGGATGGGGTCAACGCCGAAGCCTTTGCCCGCAGCCAGTGCTTCGCCGGATAGCTTGAGGACAACCCTTTTGTACATGCCAAAGGCAGTATCGCACGGCCCGCTGCTGGAGCGGAAAAGAGCTGCGGACCGAGATCCCGCCGCGCCAGATTCCGCAGCGGGATCTTCCTGACTTGAAAGCGAGTGTCTCTAATCCGGAATTCCTTTCTGATCAGCGTTGTAGTCGTGGCGGCGGGCGCTGCCCTCCGGATCGTGGATCCAGTGCCGGAGGCGATCGGCGTTGACCTCGACGCGGACGACGTCGAGCTCGCCGTGTTCGTAGTCGGCGATGAGCATGCGCATGGCTGAGCCGTTGGGCTGGACGTAAATCAGATCCACCTGGCCGTTACGCCCGCGATCGACAATGAATCGCTGCCACTCGCCGCCCAGCGCGTCATCGACAAGGCGCTCCAACTCGGCCGGATCGGAGAAGCTGTTGAGATGGTCGAACTCGGCGATCTTCATGCCTTTGACGCCGCCGGCTGTGACGACATGCGCGCAAAAGCTGACCAGGCCCATCATGGGGATGCGCTCCGCATGCGCATCGTAATGATGCTCGACGGCGGAGACGACTGCATCGAAGTCATGGCCGGAGGCGGCGCTTACGGTGAGGGGCAGAACGATGGCAACGACCAACGCCAGGGCAATCGCGGCGAGGACGAAATTTGTTGTCTTCACGGCTGCTCCTCCTTCTGCGTCTTGCTGTCGGATTTGTCCGCCTTCTCATCCGCCTTTTTCTGCGCTTTGTTCTTTTCCTTCACGGTGAGGTCGTAGCTGCCCGCGGGAATGCCAAAGTTGCCGCTCAGGTCCTTGAGATCCTCCGGGCGGATTGGGCCCGAGATGTAGACGAAGTTCAGCTCCTTCTGCTCCGCATCGAGGATGAACATGCCTTCCACGTCGCCGTTCACCAGCTTCATATAAATGTCGGCGTCGTCAGAGGCATCTCGTGACCGCGTCTTTACCAGCGAGGTCCATTCGGGAGTATCGAATTGTTTGCGCACCGCATCGAGGTCCGCCGACGTGTACTGGCCGGGCTTGTCGAACTCATAGCTGCGCACGTAAACGCCGTTCAGCTTCTGCACAATGCGCTTGCCTTCGGCATCGTCTTTGTCGTTCATGAAGCGGCTGGCGAAGTCGAGCATCTTGCGGTCGAGCGATACCTCGGTGTAGTTCGAGGCGCGTTCCGCGAGCTGTTTTTCCAGGGTGACCGGAAAGGGCTGCGTTGACTGCGCGGTTGCCAGTTGGCCGGCGCCGGTGATGAGCGCAACGAATGAAAGTGCAATTGCGATGGAAGTCCTTCTCATGGGCGAATCCTCTTTCGCGTGTCCCGTGGTTCTCTACTGCGTGTCCCTGTCCGGGACAGTTCCCTTCTGGCTGAAAGTTTCGTGGCTGTCGCGCGCGCTGACCTTTTCCTGAACGTCGCGGAGTGTGGATCCGGTGATGCGAAGCGCCAGCAATACCTGCTCCCTTGCTCGTTCGCCGGCCAGGCGCTGCTGGCGGTCGTGTTCGATTCCGCCGAGGAGCACGCTGGCTACCAGCACAGCAGCCGCGGCCCATCTCCACGCCGGCGTTCCCAGCCGCAGCCACGCGAACCGCGGTCGCTGGCGCTGCGGAACCCGCGCCATCACTCGGTCCGCAAAGCCCTCGGGAGCGGAGCGGAGCTGCAGCTGCTCGTGCAGCTCTCTCTCGAAATCGTCCATCGGTTCAACCACGGCTGTACTCCTTCAGCGTTCTTTGCGCTTTGGTCGCGCAGCATTTTTACCGCGCGCTGCAGGTGGCTCCTCACGGTCGCCAAGGGCATCTTGAGTTCAATGGCTATGTCCTCGGGCTCGAGATCTTCCTGGTAGCGCATCAGCATGACTACCCGCTGTGCAGGAGGGAGCGTGCCCAGCAACTGCTCTACGCGGTTCATCAACGGCATAAAATCGCGGACCACCGGGCGCAAGGCCATTCCATCCTGATACTCCTCGGCTAACGCATCGCCGCGGGCGGCCCGTCTTCGCAGTGCGTCGGTCGCGCGATGGCAAGCCACCCTGCGCAACCACGCGGTCACGTGATCATGGCTGGCCAGGCGCGCCAGGTTGCGGTGCAGTTCGAGGAACACGTCCTGTGCCACTTCCTCCGCCACACCGCTTTCTCCAAGAATGCGAAATGCGATGGAGAAGACCCGCGCCTGGTGACGCTCCACAATCGCCCGAAAGGTTTGCGGTGAGTCGTCCAACGGAGGCGTCCTCTGTCGCTGTACACGCATATACGCAAAGGGGCGCGCCGGATGATGCAAAATCCGCGAAATTCTGCTGTTTTTTCTTCGGAAGGAGTCTTGAGCCGGGAATCGGCTCGGATTCAGACAGGTTGGCTAGCGGCCGCCTTTTGCCGTGCCGCCGCCTGCGGTGGTGCCCAGCGCGAAGTCGGCATCTTCGGAACTGCGACTCATGACGGGATGCTGACCCAGATTTTCGCCGTCTTTCTTTCCGTCGGCCGCGACTCGCTGCGAGACCTGTTGGGAGACGTTGGCAAATACCTGGCTCATTGGCGTCATGCCGTTGCCGCTCTTGAGCGCCTGCAACAGATAGTAGGTGAAGTAGCCGTGGTGCAGTTCCGGACTCTCCAGGGATTCCTCGTTCACACTGGCCGCCGCGATGACGATGCGCCCTGTGCCCTGGCTCATGCGGTCGAGGGTGGACGGGGAGGGCGAAGTGTTTGCGAGGCCCTTGCCCATCAATTTGGACTCGTTGGTGACGGCGCCGCCCGAGTAACAGGTGTCGAGGATCACGGCGGTGCGCAGAGCTTTCATACGCGTGGCCACGGCGTTGGCCAGCTCCACCATCGGCAGTGCGGTGGCGTAGAGAGCATCTTCGTCGGGGCTATCCGCGCTTTTGATCTCAGTGTCGTAGGTGACGATGTAGTTGACGCCGCCTGCGGAGTCGAGTTCCCGCGGCGAGCCATGGGTGGCGACGTAGATCACGACTAAGTCGTTGGGTTTGGCATTGCGCGCGATGTAGTTGAGCTGGCGCTTGATGTTACTGGTTGTGGCCTGATCGTCGGTAAGCACCTTGACGTTGGCCGCGGGGAAACGGCCGATGGCAGGATCCTCGAGTTCGGCCGCAAAGGAGTTGGCGTCTGCCGTGGTGTAGCTGAGGGGCGGGACGGCGCGATCGCCGAAGTGGCTGATGCCGACGACCAGTGCCCATTTCTGCTGCACGGGGCCGGCAACGGCGGGGCCTTCCTGCGAAGGCGCTGCAGCCTGCGAGGTGTTTCCACCCAGAGCGCGGCTGCGGGGTGGCGGCGTGGCCAGCACAAAGGGATTCGCCCCCTGCTGCATAGCGTCGGAGCCGAACATCTTTGCCTTATCAAGCGAATACTGCGCGAGGTTCGCGTGTCCGAGGCGCTGCTCCACGAGGCTGCGATAGTACCAGGCATCACCCAGCTCGCTGCAGGTTTCGACGGCGTGCTTGAGGAGTTGCAGCGCATCTTCGTAGGAGTCGTCGCTGCTGCCCGGCGTGACTCGTTCCAGCGCCTGGACCACCAGATCCTTACCGGCGCCGCAGCGTTCTTCCTGCGCGAAGGCGCTGGTTGAGACTATTGCTGCCACGAGCAGCAACGCCATGCGCGCCCGTGGCACGATTCTCATTTTCCGTTTGCCACCTGCTGCGAGGCCCGCGTTTTCATGGCGCTGATGACCGCGGGACTGACACCGCCGGCGGTGAGCCGCTGGCGGCCCGCCGCGCTGAGATCGAAGCTAACCGCTTTGGCATTATGGATGGCTTCTTCCACCGTCTGCTCGTCGATTCCATCCTTAATCATCGCGATGACCCTTGAGTCTGTGAGGGCGTGGGCGGAGCCGACCGTCCCGTGCGCGGTGGCTTCTTCCGCGGTCACGGTGGGCTTCATCGTTGAGCTTCTCGGGGTTCTGGTTGAAGAGGTCCTGGTAGACGGGGTTTTCTTTGCCACCGGGGCACTGGCTACGTCGGGAGCGGGAGCTGGAACGGCCGCGGGCGGTGGTGGAGGCGGCGGGGGCGGCGCATTCCTGGCCTCATCGAGCCGGCGATAATGCTCAATCGCTGTTTCGATTCTCTTTTGCGGTCCGAGGAAATACTTCTCGTCGGGCTTGGCGTCGATGGCTTTGCCGTAATTGATGGCTGCCTCATCGAGGAATTTCATCGCCGCTTTGGGATTCTCGGCTGCGTAACCCAGCGCTTCGTTGGCGACACCGATGTTGTAGAGCCGGTAGGCGTCCTCTTCATGTTTGGTGAAAGGCTTGGCGGTCTCGTAGGTTTCGAGCGCTCTCTCCCAAAGGCCGGCTTCGGCGGCTTTGTCGCCCTCGTCGATGGCCCCGCCTTTCTTCGCGAGGAACACATCGACCGACTCGCTGGTGTTGACGATGTTTTCGGCGATGCGATGCACGGCCGAATCAAGCAGCAGGGAGCGCAGCTCGGAGTCGGTAGGAGGTTTTTCCTCGTCGGTCTGATTGCCTCTGAGCCTGTGCCACGAGCTGCTCAGGCTTCCCATGACGCCGTGCGAAACGTTGTTTCCCGTGGCGTCGAATTCCTGGTCGTAATTGACGCTGACGTTGGAGGACCCAACGGTGTGGCCATCTCTGGCTTTGGCTTGAAACGCAACACTCATCGAGCCGGTAATGCGCGTGATGGCCTGCGGCGGCGCTTTGCCGATCCCCGGCTGCTGCCTGACGGTGCGCTGCGGGCGCGCGTAGTTGGTGATCTGGCAGGCCACGGTGACTGCGGGATTATTCTCTTCATCCTGCAGCTGCGAATTGTCTTTCAGGAGTTCGGTTTCGAGCTGCGTCTGCAGATCGTTGGCCAGGTCCGACTGATCGGGGTGAGCCGTTACTCTGACGCGGATGGTGTTGCCCGGCAACTGGACCAGCGCCGGCAGCTTGCGCTGCAGGGTCACCCTGGTTTTCGCCATTCCGAAGTTCTGCGCCCTGGCGGGCACCGCTGCAGCCGCGACGGTCAATGCCGCCGCGATCATGATTCCGCGCATCTTCATCTCCACTCCTCGGACCCCAAAAACCTCCTTGCGCTTACTGAGGCTTGCTGCTGCTGCCGCTGCTGGTGGTCTTTTTCTTTGAACTGCTGCTGCTACTGCTGCTTCCTCCGCCGCCGCTTGAGCTACCGCCATTCTGTGGCTCGCCCATCTGCATCAGCTGGTTGACGGTCATATGCATGGTGATATAGCTGATGTCCGGCTGCGCCTTCTCCGCCGACTCATAGGTCGAATCCGCCGCTGACGCGTCTTTGGGCACCATGTAGCCGTTCGCGAGCTTCATCTTGTCGAGATATGGCTTCAGATCGTCGGTGTGCGCCTGGGGCACCAGCACATAATCACCGGATGGAAGATTCATTCCGATGGTGGAATTGGCCTTCTGACGGGCCTCCTGCGTGGCATAGGCCGCCTGTGGCCGTGCCTGGAAAAGAAACGTGGAGCGGTTGGCCAGCACGCCATAGAGTTTGCTGAACCCGGTGAGCGCCGTGACGCTGATGGCCGGCAAGCCCAGCACCGGGGCAATGTGGGAGGCATCGGTGACCAACGTATTGATGACGGTCCAGAAGGCCGATGCCTTATGCACCATCGATACGTTGACCGCAACATGCCCGAAACCTCCGGGCAACACGATCTTCTGCATGTTGTTGGCGGTCGACGATGGATCGAAGCTCAGATTTTGCAGCGGCGGCAGCTTACCGCCTTCATCGGGGAAGATTGCTGCCAGCGCCATCCACGCCAGCGGGTCGATCATGCCGAACATTTGTTCGCCCTGCAACATATCGATGCGCAACTGCGCCGACTGCAGCTGCTCGAATTTTGCGCGGTCTTCGGAGGATAACCGGATGCCGCCCACCGTCATGCTGACGGCTACGTCGCCAGGGTAATCGGGCAGCTCGCTCGAGTCGATCTGGTCGGCATAGCGGAGCCCCTTGCTCGCATCGAAATGTAGAAAATTGACCTGGCGATCGGCATCTGTTCCCGGCAGCTTATGACCCAACAGTCCGCGTTCATGCGGCGCCTTGGCCGTAAAGCTCCCCCAGAAATCCGCGGCATTTCCCGCGCCGGGTTCCTGCATAGTGTCATCGATCGCTGCGGCCATGGCCGCCGCTGTATCCGGCTTCGCCAGCATTCCGGCCAGCGCGCCTGAGGCCGCCAGTTCGCCCAGGAATGTCCTTCGTGAGATTGTCACAGCCGTTCCCCTTCCTCCGCCGCGCAACGGCGTTTCCGGCGTGTTCCCCCTCCACCGTGCCTGGGGTGGGGAACATCATAGCAATAACTCCTTGACCGCAGACACTGTTTTCTTCGCGGCCGAAGTTTTCTCCGGTCCTTGCTGGTCCTCTTCGACACTTACGGTTTGCAATTGTTGCGTGCTGGGGATTGGTCGCGCATTTTCGAGATGATCCGGGAGCAAAATGAGGCTCGGGGCGGAGTGCAAGACGGGGTGCGCTGCGCGCCAGGTTTCATAAAGGTGAATAAAATCTGAACAAACCCGGAATAAAAAGAGCGACGGAGGTCCTCCCGACTGGTAACGGATGACTTACGTTACCTGCGAGTTACTCCAGGCCTCCGGCCCGCTTCAGCGCGGCGATGTCAAGTTTCTTCATCTGCATCATGGCCTGCATAGCCCGCTTCGACCCCTCAGCATCTATACCGGCCATCAGCTCGCCCATATTGTGGGGGACGATCTGCCAGGAGAGGCCAAACTTGTCTTTGAGCCAACCGCACTGCACTTCGCTGCCGCCTGCCGTCAACTTCGCCCACATCTCGTCGATCTCGGCCTGATCGCGGCAATTCACCACGAACGAGATAGCTTCGTTGAATTTGAAATGCGGGCCGCCATTCAGCGCCATAAATTCCTGGCCATCGAGCCAGAAGACCACGGTCATGACCGATCCGGCTTTGCCAGGGGCGCCTTCGGGATAGCGCGCGATGGCGCCCATCTTTGAGTTTTTGAAAATGGAGACGTAAAACTTCGCGGCTTCTTCGGCGTTGTCGTCGAACCACAGGAAGGGCGTGATCTTCGGCATAGATGGACCTCGGCGGATAAATTGCGGTGAAGGTTGGGAGGAAATGTTGCCGTTGCTGTTACTTAATTTTTCCTTCTTTGCCTGCGATGCGGCGGAGCAGGCCGGTTTGCCCGGTATGGTAGGCCTGATGGAACAGGACGAGCGAAAGCAGAGAGCGCACGGTTTCATCGGGCTTCTTGCGGGGAGAAAAGGGCGCCAGCTCATCGAGCTTTTCCGGCGTGAGCGTGGCCAGACCTTCATCCATGCGCCGCGCGGCCTCGTCGCAGGCGGCGAGGAGATCGCTGAGCGGCATCGCGTCAGCAGAGTTCCGCAATTCCGCGCTGCCGCGTTTGTATCGGGCCAGGGCGTCGCGCCCCAGGACGGGCTGCTGGCCGACCAGCGGCAGGACGAGGTCCCACGTATCCATCACGTGGCCGACGACCCAGTTGAGGCAATTGCCGCCGGGCTCGGGTTGGGTGAGGCTCTCTTCCTGCGTGAGCCCTTCGGCGTTGCCGTGCAATGTGCGGCTGATGGCCTGCACCTGTTCGCGGAGAACTTTTACTTCTCCAGTGGCTGTGGGAGTTGCTGTTGCGGTTGCCATAGTTCCTCCTTCTGACTTGTTAATCTCGTCCGCCGGCGATCGCGCCGATGATCAGCAGCGGCTCTCGACCAGCCGCGATCGGCTCGGGCAGCGGAGCGTCCATCGATTCGTGCGACAGATCCTCCTGGCACGCAAAGAATCGCAGGAAAGCCCGGCGCTGCTTCGTATCGTGATCGCGAATCGTCCCCCGCAGAACCGGATACTGGGCCTCCAGCGCATCGAGCACACTGCGCAGTGTCACCGGCTCCGCTACTTCCAGCGTTACTGACACGCCCACCTGGGCCAGCGTCCGCAGGTGATGCGGCAACTCCACGCGGATCATGCAATTGTCTGCACTTCCACCGACAGCACGGCGGGCAGGTCGCGCACAATCGGCTTCCAGTGATCGCCGGCGTCGGGCGAAACATAGACCTGGCCGCCGGTGGTGCCGAAATACACGCCACAGTCGTCCAGCGAATCGACGGCCATGGCATCGCGCAGCACGTTCACGTAGCAGTTCCTCTGGGGCAGGCCATCGGTCATCGCCTCCCACTCATTGCCGCCGGTCTTGCTGCGCCACACCTGCAGCTGGCCGTCCACGGGATAGTGCAGCGAATCACTGGTGATGGGGGCAACATAAATCGTCTCCGGCTCGTGGGCATGCACGTCGATCGCGAAGCCGAAGTCCGTGGGCAGATTGCCGCTCACTTCGCGCCACGAGTCGCCCGCGTTGTCGCTGCGCATCACGTCCCAGTGTTTCTGCATAAAGAGCACGCCGGGCCGCCGTGGACTCATGGCGATGTGGTGGACGCAATGACCCACCTCGGCATCCTGGTCGGGGATGAACGGCGAGCGCAGACCTTTGTTGATCGGCTTCCAGGTCTCGCCGCCGTCATCCGTGCGAAACGCCCCGGCGGCCGAAATAGCAATGTAGATTCGCTGCGGATCTTTCGGGTCAAGAACAATGGTGTGCAGACACATGCCGCCCGCGCCCGGCTGCCAGTGGGGTCCGGTGCCATGGCCGCGCAGACCGGCGAACTCATTCCATGAGTGCGCGCCATCTTTCGAGTAGAACAGCGCCGCATCTTCCACGCCGGCATACACGGCTTCCGCGTCGGTGAGCGACGGTTCCAGATGCCATACCCGTTTGAATTCCCACGGATGCTGGGTGCCGTCGTACCACTGATGCGTGGTGAGCGGCGCGCCGGTCTCAGCCGAAGTGTCGTAGACGAACCGGTTGCTCTCTCCCATCGGCATTCCCTGCGGCGACTTCTGCACGCCGCCGCCGGGCGCATTCCAGGTTTTGCCGCCGTCGTCGGATCGCTGGATAATCTGGCCGAACCATCCGCTGGTCTGCGAGACGTAGATGCGGTCCGGATTCACCGACGATCCCTTCATGTGGTAAATCTCCCAGCCGGCGAAGAAGGGTCCGCTCACATCCCACTTTTCACGCTTCCCATCGGCGGTGAGGACGAATGCGCCTTTCTTCGTCCCCACCAGTACACGCACCTGGCTCATGCTCGCTCCTTGTTGAATCTCTGGACTGAACTTCCGGATAACCTACATCGGCTTCGATACATTGATCATCCACGGCGTCCCGTAGCGATCAGAGAACATGGCGAAGCGTTTGGCCCAGAAGGTTTCCTGGAGCGGCATTTCGATCGAGCCACCTTCGGAAAGTGCATTGTAGACGCGCTCAGCTTCAGCGATGTCCTCGATATCGAGGCACACGCGCAGCCCCTGCGGTTTGCTGAATTGCGGCGGCGGTGCGTCGCTGCCCAGCAGCGTCTGGTCGCCGATGCGCAGGGCGATGTGCATCAGTTTGTTGTCGAAGCCCGGGTAATGACCCGCCATGGGGCTGTTGCCGAAGGTAAACCGCCCGACGACGGTGCCGCCCAGCGCCTTCTCGTAAAGACGGAAGGCCTCGTCGCAATCTCCGTCGAAGTTCAGGTACGCCTGAATTTTCATTGCTGTTTTCTCCTCCAGGTAAATTCTGGTTTTCAAAGAATGGCTGTGTTACCGACCCGCCCCCAACGGAATCAGCTTCCCAGCCGGCTACTCAAGCGCCGTAGCGCTTTAGTTCCCGGCATTGGCATCGGCAGTGCCATCCGACCACTGGGCGACGGGAATCATGAATATGGTGAGCCGATCCGGAACGTCGTCCCCGGAAAAAATCGGCGAGCCTGCCAAATTGGCGCCCCAGGTTTTGCTCATGGCCAGGGGCACGTAAAACATTACATGGGGATGCCAGCTCCGCGCCTGATCGTTGAGATAACCGTTTTTCGAGAGCATGTAGCACATCGCGCCGGGCTCGAGCGGGGGCAGTTTTTTCTGGTTGAATGCGGCCTGCATGGCCTCATCGATCTGCGCCTGCGACTTGCCGGCCAGCGCCAATCGGGTCTTCATGAGCGCGATCGGAAGAAACGATCTCACGGCGGCCGCATTGAAGCAGTTGGGGCCGCGAATTTTGGGATTCCAGAACACGGGATCTCCGACCGCCGCGTCCCAGCCTCGCTCAACGAGGCAGACGAAATGATTCGTTCCCTGAACCGCAACCTCGTAACCGCTCCTGCCAAGGACCATCACTTCGGCGTTGTCCGAGATGGATTTCGGCGCGGCGCTTCGCGCGAGAGCGATTTCGGCATTCCGATCTGCGATCAGGTATTGATCGATCGGAGCCATTTTGGGGTAGGACGTCTGCTTGTTTTGAGCCTGCGCCGGCGCGGTGGCGGCAGCCACGGCCACCAGCGCGACAACCATCTTGCCGAAAACGGTCACCCACTTCATGTCTGCTGCTCCTTTTTGGATTGCCGGATTCTTCCGGAGCTGGTGCCCTCTTTTGCCCGCCGCGGCGCCGGGCCGGGGAGCCACGGCAACATCGGCTGCAGGTCCTTCGCACTCCAGCGCCGCCGTGTTTCCGTCAATACCGCCCGCCGATCCTTCGCCATTTCCGCAATCACCGCTGGTGGCGCTCCTGTTTTCTCGTGACGCGCGCCCCAGATTAATAGCTCCAGCATGACCGGCGCCAGATCGATTCCCTTCTCTGTCAGCCGGTAATTCACCCTGCGACGATCCTGCTTATCTTTTTGTCCGACCACAATTCCCGATTTCTGCAACTGCCTGAGCCGGTCCGCCAGGATATTTGTGGCAATTCCCTCACCCGAATGCAGAAAATCCTGGTACGTCTGGAAGCCGCGCACCATCAGGTCGCGCACGATCAACAGCGACCAGCGGTCCCCGAAGACCTCCAGAGAAATATTCACTGGGCATCCAGATCGATTCTTGGTGACCCCTTGTGCCACGACCGACACGCTAACAAATATCACTTGCGATTTGCAAGTCATTTTCCGGAATAATTTTCAGCAGTAGCCCCGGCCCTTCCCCAAAACAAAAAGGCCGCCCGAAGGCGGCCCTCGTTGCTGTGGTCTGGTCTGGCTTTACTGCGGCGGCGTGCTCGCCGTTCCCGTCGCGTAGGCCCCGGGCTGTTGCGGCGGAGCAGGCTGCTGCGCCGGAGCCGGCATGGGCTGTGCCATGGAGCTGGTCGGCGTCTGCTGCTGCACGCCGATCGACTGGCCTGAGACCACCATGGCTACGCGCCGGTTCTCCGCGCGCCCGGAATTGGTCGCATTATCGGCCACCGGGTTGGCCTTACCGTACCCTTCGGCCGTGATATTCTCCGGCGACACCCCCTGCCCGATCAGAAACGCCTGTACCGCCGTAGCACGCTGCTGTGACAGCTTCAGGTTGTACTCATCGGACCCGATGCTGTCGGTGTAACCTTCGATCTGCAGCTTCAGATTGGGATAGGTCGCCAGGATGCCAGAAATCTTGGCCAGCTTGACCTGCGCATCCGGTTTCAGCGTGTAGCGGCCGGAGTCAAACAACACATCGGACATATTGACGATGAGCCCGCGCGCGGTTTCCTGGGTATTCAGCACGCTGTTGAGTTGCTGGCGCAGCCTCTCACGCATCTCCGCGGTCTGCTGGGCTGCCTGGGCGGCGGCTTGTTCCGCAGCAGCCTGCTGCGCCTGAGCTTTGGCAGCCGCAGCCTGCGCTGCCTCAGCCTGCTGCTGCGCGGCCGCGGCCTGCGCCTGCGCTGCTGCCTGCTGATCGTTCGCCTGCTGCGCCTGGGCCTGGGCCGCTGCGGCATCCTCCTGCGCCTTGCGCCGCGCTGCTTCAATCCGCGCTCTCTCCGCTGCCTCGTCACCTTCCTTGATTTTGCGGATGGTGATGATGCGCGCATCCTCGGCCGATTGCACTGCCTCGCGCGCGTAGGTGATTTCCTGCTTCATTTCTTTCTGGTGGATGTCCATGGCTTGCGCGTTCTGGAGATCCTGCTTCGCGTTGGCCATGCTCTGCCCCGCATACTGATCTGCGCCGGCAGCCTCGGCAATCTGCACCGCGTTGATCGCCTCATACAGTTCCAGCGGTGAGCGGTCGTCGCGCGTGATCGGATGCAGGACGGTGTGCCGCCCTGCTGTGTCAGCATAAGCGCCGCGCGGCAGCAGCACATAATGGGCGTTGACCGTCTCCAGCACGCCGGTAGTCTTGTCGCGCAGCGGATAATTCTGCATGATCACCAGATCGCTGGGGACGGTCACGGCGAAGTACGGCTCGGCGGTCAGGATCAGTCCGAAGGACTGCAGGTTGGTGGTCACCGTGGTGTCGGCGTGGCCATGGGTCCACAACACTTCGCCCAGATTCTCCGGACGGCCTTCGGGAGAGATCACCCAGAGCACGTAGGTCAGATACTCGACTCCGAATCCATTCGCCGGGCCCAGGCCATCGAAGTGCGCCTTGATTTCGGTGCGCCCATTCAGGCTGTTCACCTCTGCCGTGCCCTTGGCCATGGGCAGCAGCGGCGTGCCTTCAAAGCCGATCTTCGTCGCCCCGCTGCGGTGGAAATAATTGATCGCAGGAATATCGCGCGCCACTACATTGATCCGGTAAATCGGAATGCCCGCCTCGGTTTGCCCTTCCGGTCCCTGCCCAGGTGTCTGCCAATGGTCGGTCGCTGTGGGGTTCTGCTCCTGCGCGCACACGCAACCGCAGCTCGCTAAGGCAACAGCCAGAATCCAGACTCTCTTCATAAGCCCAATTCTCCTCTTTCTCTTCAGCCGGCTTAAAGCGTCCATCGAAGAGAAGCTCGGCGCACTTCTCCCGCCAACCCGTCGGATGCCCCTGGTTGCGGCAGAAGATGGCCAGTTGATTACGATTTCCGGTGATTTGCCGCACATCTGATGTCGCCCTTCCTGCATCAGGGTCGCGTCCGCCCCCGAAATTCTCGGCCCCCGCGCTAAGATGAATCTCCGATGCCGGTTGCCGCCATGTTCCTCGAGCTTCGCATTGAGCACGCTCACTCGCTCAAAGATCGCCGCCAGGTGGTTCGCAGCCTGAAGGAAAAACTCTCTCACGGGTTCAACATTTCCATCGCAGAAATGGACGATGCTCCCACCTGGCAATCTGCAACGCTGGGGATTGCGGCTATCTCCGGCTCGCGCGATTATCTTTCGGGCCTGATGCAGCAACTCGAGTCGGCCGCCTTGCGCATCGGCGAAGGCCTGGGCGCTGAGGTCACGGCATCCTGGGAGTTTCTGGACACCACAAACATCGACGAGCCGAACAGCGAGTTTCCGGGGAGCTGACCTTATCGTCGCATCAGTCTCTCCGCCCAGGTGCAAATCCCAGGGCGTGAAACAGACCGATCAGAAGCAACCCGATGCCGGCTGCAGCCCAGACATCGAGTGTTGGCGGCCACAGGCGAGCCCATGTGGCAATCCATGTCGCGAGCATCCAGCAAATCCAGCCCTCAATCACGTTGGCTGCTGGGGAACTTGCCAGCAGCGACGGATACTTCTCGCCGGTCATTCCGCGCGCGAAATGCGGAATCCCGTTGCCGAAAAGTACGCCAAAGAGAAAGCTGTAAATCAATCGAAGCAGAAGCATGCGTGAGGTTCCTCCAATCGGCTCAAACCACTTTTATGCAATCGCCAAACCCAACATAAGATGCCGGCTCCGGCATATGCGCCATCCCGCGTGTATTATGGGCGTGCCGCGGAAGCCCCGGAACTGTGTGGCTCGGTTCGCGGCTTCCCGGCCTTACTGGTCTTTCGCCGCAATGGTTTCGACTGAGCAAGTTCTCGGAGGAACACTCATGAAGAAGATCAATCGCTTTCTGGCAATTCTCACCGTTCCCGCGTTTGCGGTCTTTGCGCTGCCCGCACTGGCACAACGTGCTGCAGAGCACGGGACTCCCCGTGCAGCGATTCCCGCACGCGCCCCTGTCGGCGGCGGACACATCCCCGCGCACGGGCCTGTTACGCACACTCCACTGCCGGCAAAACCGTTGCCGGGTCATCCCGCCGCTCCGCACGTTGAGGCCGGCACCGATCGCTGGGTGGGACACGTCTCGAATCCCAAGGCTTATCACCTCGATCATCCCTGGGAGCACGGCCACTTCCCGGGTGCGACTGGCGCTGGACAGGTGTGGCGTCTTGGCGGCGGCGGTCCTTCGCGCTTCGGTTTCGGCGGATTCTACTTTAGCGTCGCTCCTGCCGACGTCGGCTATTGCGGCGACTGGCTTTGGGATTCCGACGACATCATCCTTTATCCCGATCCCGACGACCCAGGCTGGTACCTCGCCTACAACGTGCGCCTTGGCACTTACGTGCACGTGATGTACCTGGGAGCTTAGTTCGTAGAACGCAGGACACAGAACGCAGGGACAGCTGCTCGGATTTACTCCTGTGTTCTGCGTGCTGTGTTCGGTACTCTGTTTTCGTGTCCTCGCCGATCCTCGCCGTCGCGAATCTTTGCAAGCAGTACGGAGATGTGGTCGCCGTCGACGGCTTATCCTTCCAGCTCGGCACGCATGAGATTCTCGGGCTTCTTGGCCCCAACGGCGCGGGCAAGACGACCACCATCAATATGATCCTTGGGGTTCTGGAGCCTACCTCAGGATCGATCACTATCGACGGCAACAATCTCGCGCGCCGTCGGCGTCAGGCGCTGGGCCGCACCAACTTCGCCGCTGTTTACGCGCCACTGCCTGGCAACCTCACCGTCGCACAGAACCTGCGAGTCTTTGGCATGCTCTACTCGGTGCCCGATCTCAGCGACGCCATCGAGGCCGTCCTCCACGACTTCGATCTCCGGCGCTTTCGCAATACCAAATGCGGCGTGCTCTCTTCCGGCGAACAAACGCGCGTCGCCCTGGCCAAGGCGATGCTCAATGAGCCGCGGCTTCTGTTGCTCGATGAGCCGACGGCTTCGCTCGATCCCTCGGTTGCCCGCGAGATTCGCGAGACCATTCGCCACTTCGCCGAGCGCACCGATGTTGGCGTGCTGTGGACCTCGCACAACATGATCGAAGTCGCTGAGGTTTGCCATCGCGTCCTGTTTCTTTCGCATGGCAAGATCCTGCTCGAAGGCGATCCTCGTACGCTGCCCCAGGAAAACAACCACGCTACCTTAGAGGACTTGTTTGTTGCCGTTGCCCGCGAGCCTCTCACCATCCGCAACCCGCAGGAGAACCACTGATGCGACGTTCCCTGCGCCGTACTGCTGCTCTGCTGCTGCGCCAGTTCTATCTGCTGCGCGGCTCGCCGGCGCGCGTCGTTCCGCTGTTTTCCTGGGTCGCCATCGACATCATTCTCTGGGGATTCATCACCCGTTACCTCAACTCGGTCTCCGGCGCTCGCTTCAACTTCGTTCCGGCCATGCTCGGTGCTGTGCTGCTTTGGGACTTTATGTCGCGCGTGATGCAGGGCATCACCACTGCGTTCCTCGAGGATGTGTGGTCGCGGAATTTCCTTAACCTCTTTGCCTCGCCGCTTTCGGTTTCGGAATACCTTAGTGGCCTGGTGCTTTCTTCCATCGCCACCAGCGCTGTCGGTCTCGTTGTGATGGTGGCGCTGGCTACTCTGGTTTTCGGGCTTTCGTTTTTCGTCTATGGCTCCATGCTGGCTGCGTTTCTGCTGGTCTTGTTCCTATTTGGGATTTCGCTGGGCATCTTCGGCAGCGCGCTGGTTCTGCGCTTCGGTCCTGCTGCGGAATGGTTTATCTGGCCGATTCCGGCGTTCATCTCGCCGCTGGCCTGCGTCTTTTATCCACTGGCGACGCTGCCGCACTGGATGCAGTGGCTGGCTCGTCTCATTCCGCCCAGTTATGTCTTCGAAGGGATGCGCCAAATCCTTCTGGGTCATACGCTTGCGGTGACTCCGCTGGTTATTGGAAGCGCGCTGGCTCTCGTTTATCTGTTTGGAATGGCGCGCGCCTTTACCGCCGTTTATCGGCATGCGGTGCGCACTGGATTGATTGCGCGGTATTCGGCGGAAACGGTGAGTTAGGGTACCCCCCTGATTTTGGCAAGTGTTGAATCTACGGTAGTTACAGAGGGCTTCAAATGGCAAGTGTATGAAAACACGTTAGTTGCTGGAGGGTCTCTTGTGCAAGTGTATGGAACTAAACAGCTTGTAGCTTGTAGCTGGTAGCTGGTAGCTGGCCGGGGAGGTCCCGGCGCAGGGAGGGCCCCCCCCTCCCCATGGAGTGCGGCATGTATTTCATTCTGTGGGGCCGGTTCGGTACCGTAAGTCAGGTATTACCCCGGGAGCGCAGTTTCGGCCGCGGCTTCGGCGCTCGGTGGCTGTTCCGGGCAGGGCGATCGATGGCGATGTCAAAGAGCGGCGGTGGTACGGGGCCTGGGCCCCGTTCGCCCCGGACGAACTCGCTCAGGGCAGGCTGAAACGGAAAAGCTCTGTTGGCCCGCGGGTGCACAGCGGGCAGACAGAGCTTTCCTGCTTTCAGGATCGCTTTTTTGTGGGGTGGGATCAAGGGAAATCGGCAGGATGGACGGTACGGAAGTGTTGGGAGGCGGAGTTTAGAGTTTAGGGATCAGAAGTCAGAACCCCGGTTCGTAGCCACGCGAAATTTCCGGAAGGCGGACGATCCACAAACTTCGCTAGGTTTGGGCGCAGACAAATTGCTTAACCATGCTCAGGCTGAAGGCTGCTGGATCAGAAATGGTGGGATCTGCCGTTGCAGCCGTCAGCGCAGGAACCACAATGTCGCAATCGAGCGGACGGCGGAAGAATGCTAAGTCGCCCAAGCAGGTTGCCGCAGCCCAGCGGATTGGCAGGTGGGGCGATCCCAGGTTTTCGAGACAGAGTTGTTGAACCCATTGCCAATCCGGGTCCCATCTCGTCGCCGAGTAGAGCGCACCCGCGACGACGTCTGGATTTGCGTTTGTCAGTCTGGTGATGAGTTCTTTCTTTGGCAGCCGCTCCACATCCTCGTATTTCAGATCGCCCATATGTCGATAGTGTATGGGTAACCGGCATTGCGGAAGTTTCGCGCCGGCCGGTGCTCTGGGGCCAAGGCCCGTCTTTTTTGGGCCTCTTTCGGCACGACTCAAGTCGTGCCCTGATACAACAGCGGATTGCCGCGCGGTCGTCGGGTCGGTTAACCGGCTTTCCGGAAAGTACGTGAAACGCGGTCTACCGGCACGCTGTTCGCACCGGCTTTTATCGCCCGCTATTGGGACGAAACCGTGGGCTGAACTTCAGGTCCTGACGCTTCACGGCCACCGCTCACCCAGCGCGCGGAAACGGCTGCACTCGTCCCCTCTTTTTGCGGCTGGCGTGCCACCGATCGTGCTGGGTTTTGCAGATCCATCCAGAGCGTCGCTTCGGTCCGGGTCGCCTCGGCCACGCGCAGCGCCATATCCGCCGAGATACCGGCCTTGCCGTTCAGCACGCGAGACAGGGTCGTGCGCGCAATCCGCAGTCGGGCTGCTGCTTCGCTCACATGCAGGTCTCCCAGATATTGCCGCAAGATGCGGCCTGGATGCGCAGGGTTATACATTGTCGCCATGGTTTCCCTCGCAAGTGATAGTCCTGATGATCGACCAGGACAGCGTCTTCACCTTCAAAGGCGAATGAGCACTACAGCCTCGCGAATTGCAAGGTAGTCAAGGTTGTTAAGGCCAAGGTCCAGTCGGCTCCATGCGCTGGTACAGGAAAAAAGCAACCGCAGATCCTTCACTCCGCTTGCCCCATTCCGCGAGGCGGAACGGGGCCCCTGGTGCGCTCCGTTCAGGATGACAGCTCAGTTTTTGATACTGGTATTTCACCGCCCTTCAGGAAATTAAGTGAAACGCGGTCTACCTCACGCCACCCGCGCCGGACTCATCGCCCGCGATTCGGCGGGGCGGGTCTCGCAGCGCTACTCCCGCGACGCTCGTCCCTATAATGGAGAAGCGTGCTTGCCCGGCTCCGTGCATCCGGAATCCGCCGCATTCCCCCAGGAGCCAACCGTGAAACCCGTTAAGCGCAACCGCGATGGCGCCAAGAAGACGAAGCGCAAAGTTCAGGCTAAGTGGAAAGCCATTCGCCGCGGTCATGCTCCCGCGCCTGATAAACAAACCCCGGCCCGCGCGGAGGAACGCGGACGCCCACGGGCTGCCCGCAAATCCAACATTGCTTCCCGCCCATCTCCTTACGCTGGCAATGGCCGTCGCCTCGCTCCGCGCGAGACGAGACCGCCCGCGTCAGTCGAGGATTTCCAGCCAGCCCCTGCGGTCGAATCGTCTTTTGCGGCGAAGCCGCGTCTGCCTGGACGGCCAGTCCCGGCGAAGGCCGGTGCGCCTGGACAGCCTGCCCTGAGCTTGCCGAAGGGGCTAGTCCAACCGACCATAGCGATCGTTGGCCGCCCCAACGTTGGCAAATCCACGCTCTTCAACCGGCTGACGGGTTCGCGCCGTTCCATTGTCGGCGATGAGCCTGGCATCACGCGCGACCGTATCTATGGCGAAGTCAGCTGGCAGGGCCGTACCGCGCGCCTCATCGACACCGGCGGCATCGTTCCCGACGACGAGGCGCAGATCCCAACCGAAATCTTTCGCCAGGCGCGCACAGCCCTCGACGAGGCCGACGCCATCATCCTCGTCGTCGATGGGCGCAGCGAACTGGCCGCTCCGGACCTCGACCTTGCGCGGCTTCTTATTAAGACAGGCAAGCCACTCTTCCTTGCTGTGAACAAAATCGACACCGAGGGCATGGAAGCTGCAGCGGAAAATTTTCGCAAGCTTGGCATCCGCAATCTCGTTCCCATCTCTTCCGAGCATGGGTTGAACATTGGCGACCTGCTGGATGAGGTCTTTGCAGTGTTGCCACCTGAGGTGGAGGCGGCCACCGAAGAGCTGGAGGCTGAGGCGGAGGGTGATGATGAGCCGCACCGGACGCACGGCGAATTCCAGCAGCGCGAAACTGCCGTGGCGATCATTGGCCGGCCTAATGTTGGCAAGTCCACGCTGCTGAACGCGCTCACCGGCTCCTCGCGCGCTATCGTCTCACCGATTGCCGGAACGACGCGCGATGCGGTCGACGAGCTGATTGACTACAAGGGCCACGAGCTGCGCATTGTCGACACGGCCGGCATTCGCCGCAAAGGCAAGACGCACCTGATGGCGGAGAAGCTTTCCGTGGTGATGGCGCGCCGCCATCTTGAAGCTGCCGACGTCGCTCTGCTGGTCATCGACGCTACCGAAGGCGTTACCGCGTCGGACGCTACCATCGGCGGCTATGCGCACGAGAGCGGGCGCTCCGTGATCATCGTCGTCAACAAGTGGGACCTCGTGACGACGGGGCGGACTGACGGGAAACCACCCGCCGATCGCGCCATTTTCGAGCGCCAGCTGCGCTCTGTTCTTAAATACCTTAGCTACGCGCCGGTGCTTTTCATCTCCGCGACGGAAGGCCGCTACGTTCCGCGGGTTCTCGACACGGTGGTCCGGGTCGCTGCTGAGCGCCGCAAGCGCGTCACGACCGGGCAGATCAACCGCTTCCTCGATCGCGTCGATTTCCAGCGCGCCAGCGTGCCGATGTCGAAGCGTGTCCGCATTTACTACATGACCCAAGCCGCCGTGGCTCCGCCTACTTTTGTGCTGTTCACCGATCGCGACGTTAAACTGCACTTCTCGTTCGAGCGCTTCCTCGAGAATCAGATTCGCGCGGCGTTTGGGTTCGAGGGCACACCGATCTGGTTCAAGGTACGCGCGCGCAACGAAAAGCAAGCCTAGAATTCTTTCGCCTAAGCGACCTTTAATTAAGCCGGCAGAGCATCCCTCCGCGGCTCAAGCCGAGTTTATTCTGTGCCCGTTACGGCACGGCTGGAAGCCGTGCCCCTTCAAACCAGAAACTCAATCAGAGACCCCCTACGTTCGAAAGTAGCCTTCGAAAATTTTTCACCAGCTAAAAACTGGCAACGCCTTCGGGGTCGCCGCAATCGAACCTTATATGCGGTGGAAACGCCGTGATCCGAAGAAGGAGGATGGATGTCCCGAGTACGGACGCAACCTACCCAATCGGCAACAGAGCGCGATGTCAGGAATCGGCAGGCTCGCGCAGGAAGAGTGACTCGTGCCGAGCACTCAACCGCGAGGCCGCTTCTGGAATATATCGGCCCGTCAGGAGGCCTGACCAAATGGTGCAGCCTCTATTTCGGAGGCGTATCCAGGGCGGGCAATTGAGCTTCCCGGCATGCGCCTGAGACACCGGTCATGGTCTTTGCGCCGATCCCTCCAAAGATCGGTCATGCCGTCCGGCCCCGATGCGGTCGCTGTGGAAGCAACGTGCCTGCGAGGAGCTTCTTCTCGCGAGTCGTGACGCGGGGTGCAGCAAAAACCCGAGCCAAAATCGGCGGGCTGTTCGGAAACGGACAGCCCGCTTTCATTTTTCCTCAACCGTTTTTCCAGCTCCATTCTCTTCACACCCCTGTTTCGGCTTGTGGGATTTTCTGAAGCTGCGCTTCCGCGCCGGGAATCCAACAGCCATTTCCTCACAAAGCAGCGAAAAGACTGCGGCGGTCCTGTATGCTGAGTTGTTTCCTTTCATTTTTGTTCGCTCTTGAATTGGCCGAGGACCCCCGTCGTGAATATCGCCTTACCCACGCGCTCTCTATTCCCCATCATCGCGCTCCCGGTGCTGCTGGCCGGAGTCGCGGGCTGCAACAAAGCGCAGCCGCAGCAGCCACCAGGCGCCGGCATGCAGGCCATGCCGGTGCAGACGCTCACCGTTTCCGCAACGCCGGTTCCGCAGTCCGACGAGTACGTCGCGACCATCAAGTCGCGCCGTTCCGCCACCATCAATCCGCAGGTCGATGGCAACCTCACCAGCATCGATGTTCACTCCGGCGACCATGTGACCGCGGGCCAGCTGCTGATGCAGATTGATCCGTCGAAGCAGGAGGCCACCGTGGCCTCGCAGGCCGCCACTGAGCAGCAAAAGCTGGCCGTCTACCAGTACAACCAGCTGCAGGTGGAGCGGCAGCGGAAGCTGTTTGCCGCCGGCATTATTAGTAAGGATGCGCTCGATCAGGCCGAACAGGCTTACGCCAACTCCAAAGCAGATTACGAATCTGCCAGCGCCTCGCGTAAGGAGCAGGAAAAAGAGCTGGGCTACTACCGCATCGTGGCGCCCTTCGAGGGCATCGTCGGCGACATCCCTGTGCATGTCGGCGACTACGTTTCGTCCACCACGATGCTGACCACCGTCGACGAGAACAAGGACCTCGAAGCCTACATTTACATCCCCACCGAGCGCGCCGCGCAGCTCCATCGCGGCCTCGGCGTTCAAGTTTTCGATAACAACGACAATCCCATCGAGAACACCACCATCGACTTCGTCTCGCCGCAGGTGGACGATCAGCTGCAGGGAATTCTGGTGAAAGCCGCGGTGCGGTCGCCCCTGCTTCGCACGCAGCAGCTGGTGAAGGCTCGCGTGGTGTGGGGGATGAGTCCCAAGCCGACGGTTCCGGTGCTGGCGGTGACTCGCCTGGGCGGACAGGCTTTTGTCTATGTCGCAAAAGATGCGGGCGGCGGCCACTTCATCGCTCAACAGCAGGCGGTCTCCCTCGGCGATACGGTCGGCAATAACTACGCCGTGCTCGCCGGTTTGAATAACGGCGACAAGGTCATCGTCTCCGGCACGCAGATGCTCATGAACGGGATGCCGGTGATTCCCTTGCCCGCCGGTCCACCGCCTTCCGGGGCGCCCAGCGCCGGCAGCTAAGCCCGCCATGAACCGAACAGCGATGCACTGCGAGGCTAACCTTGGTTGACTTTTTCATTCACCGACCCGTATTCGCCACCGTCTGCGCGCTCCTGATCATCCTCGCGGGCGCCGTGGTTATTCCGTCGCTGCCCATCTCGCTTTATCCGCAGCTCGCGCCACCGCAGGTTCTGGTGACCAGCGCCTACATCGGAGCGAATTCCAGCCAGGTTGAGTCGGCGGTTACCGTTCCGCTCGAAGAAGCTATCAACGGCGTCCCGGGCATGCGCTACATCCAGTCGACGAGCGGGAATGACGGCACCAGCGCCATCACCACCACCTTTAATACCGGCTACTCGCTCGATATTGCCGCCGTCGACGTGCAGAACCGCGTCGCCTCGGCATCCGGCCTGCTGCCCGCGCAGGTGAACCAGACCGGCATCACGGTCAGCAAGGCGGCCACTAATTTCGTCTTCGGCGCCGGCATTTACTGCGAGCACAACGAGTACAGCAATCTCTTCATGAGCAACTATCTTGACGTTTACGTCAAGGATGCTCTCAAGCGCGTGAAGGGGGTCGGCGACGTCACCATCTTCGGCGTCGGCAAATACGCCATGCGCATCTGGCTCGATCCGGTGAAGCTAGCCGCTCGGCAGCTGACCGCTACTGACGTCGTGAATGCGCTTGCCGAGCAGAACGTCGAGGTTCCCTCTGGCCAGCTGGGTGCGCCGCCTTCGAGCTCGACGCAGGCCTTTCAGATCACCGTCAACGTGGTCGGCCGGCTCACCACGCCTCAGCAATTCGACAACATCATCGTCAAGAACACGCCCGCCGGCATCGTGCAGATCAAAGACGTTGGCCGCACCGAGCTTGGCGCCGACACGTACGCCAGCACGCTGACCTTCAATGGCATTCCCGCGGTCGGGTTTGGCGTGCAGCAGCTCTCCAACGCCGATGCCCTGCAGGTGGACCGCGACGCCAAAGCGGAAATGGAGCGGCTCTCCCGCTCATTCCCGCCGGGCATGAAGTATGCGGTCGCCTTCGACACCACCACCATCGTGGGCGCATCGATCCGCGAAGTCATCAAGACCCTCATTGAAGCCATCATCATCGTCATCCTGGTGATCTTCTTCTTCCTGCAGGACTGGCGCGCTACCCTCATCCCCGCCGTCACCATTCCGGTTTCGCTGATCGGGACCTTCGCGTTCATCAGCGTCTTCGGCTTCTCCATCAATTCGCTTACGCTCTTCGGCATCACGCTGGCTACGGGCCTGGTGGTCGACGACGCCATCGTCGTGATTGAAAACGTCCAGCGTCACATCTCCGAGGGCGACAACGAGCCGCACCACGCCACCTCCGCTGCTATGGGCGAAGTCACCAGCGCGGTTATCGCCACTTCTTTGGTTCTGATCGCGGTCTTCGTGCCAGTCTCCTTCTTCCCCGGCGCTACCGGAATTCTGTACCGCCAGTTTTCGCTGACCATCGCGTTTTCGATTGCCATTTCCGCGTTCAACGCGCTCACGCTCTCGCCCGCGCTCGCCGCTCTGCTGCTGCGCCGCGAAGAGGAAAAGCACTCCATCCTGCATTTAGCCGAGCGCGGCATCAAAGGCCTCGGACGCGGCTACGCACGTGCCATTCACGCCGTGCTTCGTATCCGCTGGGTCATGCTGCTGCTCTTCTTCATCGGCCTTTTCGGGGCGTATTGGGAGTACACGCATGTGCCCACGGCGTTTGTGCCCGAGGAAGACCAGGGCTTCCTCATGATCCTGGTGCAGGCACCGCAGGGTGCATCGCTGGCGTACACCACTCACATTGAAGCCGAAGTCAGCGCCCTTCTGAATCAGGACAAAGACTTCCTCGGATCCTTTGCGGTGGGCGGTTTCAGCTTTTCCGGCAACGCGCCGAATTTCGGCATGATGTTCTGCGCGCTCACGCCATGGGATCAGCGGAAAGGCAAAGATCATTCCGCCGACGCTATCGTGAGGTATCTGCAGCCGAAATTGTTCATGATTCCGGGTGCGCTTATTTTCCCGGTGGTGCCACCGGCGATTCAGGGACTGGGCACCTTCGGCGGTTTCCAGTTTGAGTTGCAGGATCGCGGCAGCAACACCCTCACCGATCTGGACCGTACCGCGCACCTGCTGGTCGCGAAAGGAAATCAGCGCAAAGACATCACGCAGCTGCGGACCAGTTTCACCTCCAACGATCCGCAGGTGCTGGTCCGGATCGATCGCGACAAGGCCAAGGTTCTGGGCGTGCCTTTCGGCCAGATCTCCGACGCGCTGCAGGTTTACATGGGATCGGAGTACGTGAACAACTTCGACTTCAACAATCGCAGCTATCGCGTTTACGTTCAGGCCGAGCGGCAGTTCCGCGAGAACGCCGCAGATATACGCCAGTACTACGTTCGTTCCGCGACAAACCAGATGATTCCGCTCGATAACCTGGTCACCATCGAGAACACGTCGGGTCCGCAGGTCATCAGCCACTACAATCTGTTCCGATCGGCGGAAATCGACGGCATGGCCGCGCCCGGAGTCAGCACCGGGCAGGCACTCGAAGCGATGCAGCAGGTGGCCGACCAGAACATGATGCACGGCATGGCCTATGAGTGGACCGGGTTGTCGCTGGAAGAAATCGAATCCGCCGGCAAGATCGTGATCATCTTCGGGCTCGGCATTCTCGTTGTCTATCTGACCCTCGCCGCGCTTTATGAGAGCTTCGCGCTCCCATTCATCATCCTGCTCGCTGTGCCTATGGCGGTGCTCGGAGCGCTGCTCGCCGTTTCCATGCGCGGGTACGCGGACAACATTTACTGCCAGATCGGCCTGGTCATGCTCATCGGACTCGCGGCCAAGAACTCCATCCTCATCGTGGAGTTCGCCGAGCAGTTGCGCGGCAAAGGCCGCTCCATCGTCGATGCGGCTATTGAAGCGGCCGAACTGCGTCTGCGCCCGATTCTGATGACGTCGTTCGCTTTCATCCTGGGCGTGCTGCCTCTGGCCGTCGCTTCCGGCGCTGGGGCGTCGGGCCGCCGCTCGGTGGGCACCACCATCATCGGCGGAATGCTGCTCTCGACCGTTTTAAATCTTTTCTTTATCCCTGTGCTCTATGTAATGCTGCAGACGCTGCTTGGCTCGTTCCGCCGACAGGGTCCTTCGCGCCTTCCCGCGCAGAGCGTCGGAGCTTCCGGCCTCGGCCGTGAGGTGGTCGGAACTCACCAGTCGTGAATTGGGGTGTGCTTCGCCACGAGCGTCGCGATGAAGAAGCTTGTGTCCTGTCTCTGAAGTTCGTGGAAAAACTCTGGGAATCGAAGCGCTTCGAAGAACAGCCCTCAGGGGCTAAAGCCCGCTTGATTTGAGGGCCCTTTACGGCCCGACTGGACAGCTTGCGGAAAAAGTCGATTCAGCCGGTCAAGAAGGGCACAGGGGCTGAAGCCCCACATTCATTTTGCGGCAGGTACGGCACGACCAAGGTCGTGCCCTGATCAAAAGGGGTACGTCGAATTGCCGAACAAAAGCGGTTCGGTTCGGCATTTTTCCGCAAGCTGTGAAGTCGTGCCCTGACACAAAGCCAAAAACCACTTTTGTCACGGCTTCAGAGACACGACACTAGCTCGGACTGAGGGGATCGGGCCGCACTACTCCGGCCATTTTGGGTCAGGAGGCATCGGTGGCTGCTCACGCCCTTCTTCCATGAACGGGATTCCGGCGAACCGATCCAACTCGGCAAACCATGCGTCGATGGATTTGCGATCGGCAGCAGGTTGAATCGATTCCCTACGCGGCGCTTTCGATGGTTTCGACTCATCACGCTTAGGCTTGTTCTTCACAATCCCAGTTTATCGCCTCTGGAAGTCCGGCGACCCCAGCAGCAGGGCGCCCGCGAGCGCTGCTTCCTGATCGCCTGGCGGGGGCAACGGCGCCACCGACTGCAGTAGCTGCCCAAACTCTCGCGGCCGCACGAAATTGACCTGCTTCGGAGGAGGCATCTTCGGGCGCGCACCCTGTTGATCTACGGGCGTGCCTTGCTGTTGCGCCAGTTGCGCCAGAACCACGGTCCGGGTGTGATCGGAAACGGCGCCGCCGAGCAGCAGATTTTCCAGCTTCCCTTCCTTCGCATCGCCCGCGATGCCCGGCTGGGCTTCGATGCCCATCAGCTTGTCCCAGCCCATCAAAGTTCCGGCGTTGTTGTCCGCAAGCGCCAGGCTGAAGTTCATGCGGTCCAGCAGCTCTCCGCTGTTGAGCCAGGCATCCGCCATCCACGAGTAGCCATTGGGCGTCTGGCATCCGTAAAGCGGCATGCCCAGCTGCCCAATCGCTTCCACCAGCGCTGCCGGGTGCACCACTTCGCCGCCCGTCGCACGCACCGCGGAGATCACGTACTCTTCCGGCGTCTTCACCTTGGCTCGATACGCATCTTTCGACCAGAATTCGGGCGAGGACAGCATCGTCCGCAACACGTCGCTGATATCGCCGCCGGTCTTCACCCAGGTCGCGGCCATTGCGTTTACGAGCGCGGGAGGCGGATTGTCGCTGACGAAGCGCTGGGCAATCTGGAGCGAGACGTGGTGTGCCGTGATCGGACTGGTGGCGAGCAGATGCAGCACCTGCAATCCTTCCGACTCTCCGCCGTACGCGAACTTATGTCCGAGAGCGAGCTTCCATCCAGGCTCGTGCCGCCGCGGATTGAACTCAAAATCGCCGCCCTGGTCCGGATGATCGATGCCCCACCCGGTGAAAATCTTCGCCACTTCGGTTACATCACGCTGCGTGTAGCCGCCATCCACGCCCAGCGTGTGCAGCTCCATCAACTCGCGCGCGTAATTCTCATTCAGCCCCACCGGCCGCGCCTTGGCCGCCGGTCCGTTCATCCCCATCGCCGAGCGCCATGCCGCCAGCGAATGCGGGCCCACGCTCTCCGTCTGGTCCAGATAGAACAGCATCGCCGGGCTGTGGGCCGTGGCCACCAGCAGGTCTTCAAATTTGCCCAGCGCGTGCGGGCGGATCACTTTGTTCTGATAATCCGCCAGATACCACGGCGCGTATTCACCCTTGCGCAGATACACGTTGAAGTGGTTCAGCCAGAAATCCGTCATCACGGCTTCCAGCTGCCGCTCGCTGTAAACGTCGCGCAGCACGCGCGTCACGAGCACTTCGCCGCCGACCACGAGCTGCGGATTGATGAGCGCAAACACCGTCTCCTTCTGCTCCGGCGTCAGGCCAGCGAACAGCGCCACGCGGTCCGGACGGCTCAGATGCTGGAGAAAATCGCGGAACTCCTCGGGACGCATCTCGATCAGCTTCTTCATCCGCTGATCCGGCGGCAGGGTCACGACGTTGGTTGCATCCAGATCGGCATAGAGCTTCTTTTCCTGCTCCTCTATCGGCGGTGGTGCAGGTTTCACCGGCGTAGTCATCGGCATCATGTCCGGCGGTGGCGGCGGCCCCATATCTCCGCCGGGCGCCATCGCGTTGCTCATTGCGTGGCGCATCCGCTGCGACTGCAGCGCCGCCTGCCATTCGCTGTACCCTGCGCCCCATACCCTGTGCCTGCTGTTTCGCTCCGCCTGCTTCTGCTGCCGCTCCCGCATCGCCGCAATTTGATCCGCGTAGATCGCGTGCTCCACCGGATTCCACGGAAGCCCGCGTTTGCCCTGCTCCGCCTGCCGGATCATCGCGTTCGACGGAAAGTGCTCGATCAGCTCATGCTGGCTCAGCCGCATCGCCGGATAGTCCTGGAGCCGGGCTTCAAACGCGGAGTCATCAATCGACTGCGGATTCAGCTGCTGGTTGATCCAGTTATCGAGGCCCATCGCTTCTATCGCCTGCATATCGCCCGGCCGCGGACCGAAGGTCAGACGGTTCAGGGCATGCAGCACGCGCTCGTCCTGGGTCAGTGGCGATTGGCTGGCCGCCGTCGGCTCTGCTTTCTTCTTCTTTTTTGCGAAGGCAATGGGCTCGCCCGGTGGGAGCACCAGCAGGGCGGTGAGAGACACAACGAGAATGCGCTGAATTGCGGAAACAGGGCTCGTGGGCATGCAGGGGACGTCCTCGGGGACAGTCTGTCCCTTCCCTGCTAACCCCTGCAACTCCCTAAAAGTCGCGCTTGTGGCAGCTGCCAGCCCCCAGCCGCCAGCTCCCAGCCCCGGACTGCTGGCTGCTGGCCGCTGGTTACTGGACGCTGGCTGCTGCCTTATTGGTCCCGCAGCAAAATCATCGGATCGACCCGCAGCGCCTTCAGCGCAGGAATCCACGCTGCTACGAGGCCCAGCATCACCATCGAAACAACCACACCGCCCAGCACCACGGGATCCTTCGGCGTCGCCTCGTACACGATGTACGACAGTACCTTGGTCGCCAGCACGCCCAGCACGATTCCGGCCAGCGAGCCGGTGGCCAGCAGCAGGAATGCCCGCCCAAGCGCCGCACGCAGCACTGTTTCTGTCGCGCGCCGAGCGCTACGCGGATGCCCAGCTCGCGCAGCCGCTTGCTCACCACATACGACGCCATGCCGAAGATCCCGGTCACCGCCAGCATCGCGCCCAGCAGCCCCAGCGCTCCCAATGCCACGCTGGCCACGCGGGCCGCAAACAACGCCGTATCCAGCTCCCCGTCCCAGCTCCTGATGCTGAACGGAAGCCCCGTTGAAGTCCGCGCATCGCCTGCTCCAACGCCGTGGCCATGTCCTGCGGGTCGCGTCCGAGCGCACCACCAGCCATATGTCGCTCGACCCATGTTGCAGGATCGGGAAGAACATCGCCGGCTGCTGATCCTCAGTCAGGGTCCGGTACTTGCCGTTCTCCACCACGCCGACCACCTGCGCGCGGTCTCCGCCCCAGAACTTGAAGTACCCGCCCAGGGCCTTCGGAACCGATCCGAAAACCTTGCGCGCAAATTCCTCGTTCACGACGGCAACCACCGGCGCTTTCTTGTCGTCGTGCCAGCTGATGTCGCGCCCCGCCAGCATCGTGGTGCCAGCTGCCGAAAAATATCCTGGCGAGACATTGAAGTTCATCGCGTCGGCGGCCATGATTGGTCGGCCGGTAGTCGGTCGTCGAGTCGGTGTAGACGAACGAATCGCCTCCGCCCAGGGTCAACGGAACGCGCGATGTATACGCGGCCTGGCTCACGCCCGGAATCGCCGCTACCGTATCCAGCATGCGCTTCTGGAGCCGGGCTGCTGGTCGCCGGTGTATCCACCCATTTGCAGATCGGTCTCGACCAGCATGGTGTTCTTTGGATCGAAGCCGAAATTGCTGTGCATCGATCGCGCCAGCCCGCGAATGGCCACCAGCGACGAAGTCACCAGCACGGCGCAGATCGCAATCTGCCCCACCAGCAGGAGATCGCGCAGCGTCAGCCGCCGCAGGTGGGTCATGCCGCTGCCGCCGGCACGAATAATCTGCCATGGATCGGCCTTCATCACCTGCCGCGCCGGCACGATGCCGAAAAGCACACCGCTTAGCAGCGCCAGGGCGAACGCCACAGCGTACGTCCACAGGTCTGGATTCACAGGAACGTTGATGGGAATGTCGGGCATCGGTTGCCACGCGGTGAGCCAACGCAGAATCGCGATGCCGCCCAGCAGGCCTATGGCTCCGCCGACCAGCGAAACCACCACTGCCTCGGTGAGCAGCTGCCGCAGGATCAGGCCTCGCCGCGATCCCAGCGCCATGCGCACAGCGATCTCCTTCGAGCGATCGGCCGCGCGCGCCGCGAAGAGGCTGCCCAGGTTAGCGCATGCCGCCAGCAGGATCAGGCCGGCGAGCAGCATCAACCCCGTCATAAAGGCGCGCGCCGGGCCTCCCAGCATATCGCCCACCAGCCCGGGCCGCGCCAGCGTAAACTTCACGCCGTCATCCTCGGAGGGATAGGCTTTGGCCAGCGACGCGCCAATGGTATTCAGGTCCGCCGTCGCCTGTGCCGGCGTCACGCCCGGTTTCAGCCGGCCTATCACAAATCCGTTGTGGTTTCCTCGCTGCTCAAGATCGTTGAAACCCTCCAACTGCGGCTGCTGCACGATTGGGACCCACAGTGCCGGCGCAAAGAACAGCTCCGTCCCGCGAAACTCCGGCGGCGCCACGCCAATGATCGTGTACGGATGCTTGTTCAGCCGCACGATCTGCCCGATCGCGCCGCGATCCTCGTGGAATAGGGTGTGCCAGGTCGCGTAGCTCAGCACAATATAAGGAGCGCTGTTGGGTCCGTGCTCGTCCGAGCCGTGGAAGAACCGCCCCAGATACGGCTGAATGCCCAGCGCATCGAAGTAGTTCCCGCTCGCCTCATACGGCCACACTGTCTTTGGATCGCCGCCCATCCCGAGGCCCGCCGGCCCCATGATCGCGTACATGACCATGCTGTCGAAGGTGCGGTTGCGGTCGCGCAGGTCGCGATAATCCGGATAGGAGTGCGAGGGGTATTGGAACCGCTGCACCATGAACAGATTCTGCGAGTGCGGCACGTTCAGCGGATGCAGCACGATCGCGTTCATCACGCTGAACACCACCGCGTTTACGCCGATTCCCAGCGCCAGGGTCAGCACCGCCGTCACCGCGAATCCCGGCGACTTCTGCAATTGCCGGATTGCGTACTTCAGGTCTGCAAACATGGGTCCGCCTCGCTTGAGCCAGGAGCCTATGGGTCAAAGTACGTCGAGGCGCGTCCTTCCGTTCCCGAGTTGTGGTGAAAGGCGTGACGAAAGATCCAGAGCCGCTGGCTATTGCCTACCCGCTACTCCCTATTCCCTGTTTCACTCATCCCGCAGCGCCTCCATCGGATCCACGCCCGCCGCACGGCGCGCCGGAATCCAGCTGGACATCAGCGCTATCGCGGCGATGGTCACGATGATGGTCGTAAACACCAGCGGGTCATTGGGCCGCACACCGTAGAGCAGGCCGGCAATCCCGCGCGCCATCAGCACCGCCATCGCCACGCCCACCACCGTGCCGATTCCCGTCATAACCCCTGCCCGCCGCAGGATCATCTGCAGCACATCTTCCCGCCGCGCTCCCATGGCCAGCCGCACGCCGATCTCCCGGCGCCGCTCCGCCACCAGGTTCGCCATCACTCCGTAGATTCCGATGGCCGCCAGCAGCAGCGCGATCACCGCATCCACCGCCATCATCGCCGCCGCGTACATCAGGCCCGTGGTCTGCTCCCGAATATCCGCGTCATAGGTCTCCATCTGGTCCAGCGGCAGCGTTGGGTCGATTCCCGCCAAGGTCTTCCGCACCGACGGCGCCAAAGCCAGCGGGTTCCCATCCGTCGTCACCACATATTCGGTGCCCGTCGGCGGCGACTGCAGCGCGTCCGTATACATCGCCGGCTGCGGCGTCTGATCCACCCACTGATACGCAGCATCGTCGCTCACGCCCACAATCCTCATCCACGGCTCGTGGCTGTCTCGCGCCGCGCTCATCTGGATGCGATGCCCCAGCGGGCTCTCTCCTGGGAAATACCGCTCCGCAAATTTGCGGCTCACCACCACCACCGGATCCGTGGCCAGCCCGTCGCTGGCGCTGAAACCACGCCCGGCCAGCAATCCGACGTGAAACGCAGCAAAGTAATCCGCCGTGACCGCTACCCGCACCGCGCTGTCGAACTTCCCTGGCGGCAGCGTCCGATTCTCGATCCGGAAATCGTCCACCCACCCGCCATCGCCATACGGCACCATCGTCGTCGTCGCCGCCTGCTTCACGCCCGGCAGCGCCTCGAGCTTTTCGAGGCTAGCCTCGTACCAGGCGGCCTGTTTCACAGGGTCCCCGTAGCGCGTCGCCGGCAGAGTCACATGGAACGTCAGCACCTGCTTCGGCCGGTACACATTTGCAAACTGCAGCGTCGACCACATGCCCTTGCACATCAGCGCCGACCCAATCACCAGCGCCACTGCCAGCGCAATCTGCGCCGTCGCGAAGATGTTTCTCAGCCGGTGGCTCTTGCCTCCGCCCGTCTCGGTGCGCGATCCGGACTTCAGTTGCTCCACCAGATTCACACGCAACGCTTCCAGCGCCGGAGCCAGTCCCGACACGATCCCCGCCGCCACTGCCAGCAGCAGCGAAAATGCGAGGGCGCGCCCATTCAGATGGATCGTGTACCACCCCGCAATGTAGCGGGCCACGCGCACCGGCATGTAGCTCAGGATCACGTGCAGGTCCACCCACGCCAGCAGCAGTCCGCTGGCCGCCCCCGCCACCCCCAGCATCAGATTCTCCATCAGCAGCTGCCGCAGCAACAGCCTGCGTGGCGCTCCCAGCGCCGTCCGCATCGCCATCTCGGGCCGCCGCCGAATCCCCCGCGCGAACTGCAGATTCGCCACATTCGCACACACAATCAGCAGCACGAACAATGTCGCGCCCAGCATCAGCCGGGTGTACAGCGGCGTCAGCGGTCCGTTGATGTTATCCAGCAGCGGCTCCACTTCGACCGACCACCCCAGATTCGTCGCCGGATACATCTTTGCCAGACGCGCTGCAATTCCGTGCAGCTCTGTGTCCGCCTCGCGCGCCGTGACTCCCGGGCGCAACCGGCCCACCACCCTGTACTCGTGCGCGGCGCGATCGTTCAGCTGCACCGGCGTCGGCGCCCACGGCAGATACAGATCGATGACCGGCGGATACACGAGCCCCTTCGGCATGACCCCGATAATCGTGTACTTGCGATCATTCAACTCAATCTTCCGGCCCAGCACAAAAGGATCCGCCGCGAACTGCTTCTGCCAAAAGCTGTAGGCCAGCACCGCCTCGCCATCCCGTCCCGGCTGGCACTCATCCGCGCGAAACACTCGGCCCATAAAAGCAGGAATGCTCATCACATCCCAAAAATCCGCCGACGAGCGCGCCGCATCGACGTGCGCCGCTTCCCCGGCACCGGTCAGGCTCAGCGAATAGCGTTTGTAAACTGCAAGACTCGCGAAAGACCGGCTCTCCTTCTTCCAGTCCTCATAATTGGGCGCCGCGACCCACTCATATTGATACTTACCCCGGCCCCGATCCTCGTCCACCGTCACTACCCGGCTCAGGTCCGGCACCGCAAGCGGCCGCAGCACGATGGCATCCATCACGCTGAATACCGCTGCGTTCACCCCAATCCCGATCGCCAACGTCAGCAGCGCAGTGATCGTGAACCCCGGCGACTTCCGCAATTGCCTCAACGCATATTTCAGATCCCCCAACATCGTGCTCACACTTTCCTGGTCCCGTTTTTCGCTAACCGCTTTTTAGCTGACCGCTTTTCAGCCGCCTGCTTGATTAGCTGCTTTATTCCATCCTTAACGTCTTGATCGGATCCACACTTGCCGCCCGTCGCGCTGGAATCCAGGCCGCGGTGAGCGCGATCAGCATCATCATTACCGGCACCGCTCCATACGTCACTGGATCGACCGCTCTTACGCCAAACAGGAAGCCGCGCATCAGCTGCGCTACCAGTGCGGCGACGATGAGTCCCACTGCACACCCGCCCAGGGCCAGCATCAGGCTCTGCCGCACGATGCCGCTCACAATCTGCCAGCGCTGCGCGCCCAGCGCCAGCCGGATGCCAATCTCGCGCGTCCGCCAGCTCACGATGTACGCGATGAGGCTGTAGACGCCCACGCCGCCAATCACCACCGCGAGCCCGCCGAAGGTCAGCAGCAGAATCGTCAGCGACCGCGATGCCGACTCCGACAGCGCCACCACCTCGTTCAGCGTCCGCACCCGCGTCACCGGCACCTGCGAATCCACTTCCGCTACAGCACGCCGCAGCTCGGCCGCCGCTGCCCGCGTGCTCTCCCGCGTCCGCAGCAGCACATACATCACCGGCGACTCGTTGCGCGTCGTGATCGGCAGATAAACCTCATCTCCGTAATCCCCGGCCAGGTTTCCCTCGTGGGTGTTACTCACGATTCCCACTACGTTCACCGCCGCATTTGCGTTCCACACTGTGGGCTGCGCTTCGTCGCTCACATCCAGCAGATGCCGCCCCAGCGGATCGTCATGCGGCCACAGACGCTTCGCCATCTGCTCGTCGATGACCACGGCATGGCTCGTCCCGGAAGCGTCCTGATCGTCGAGCAGCCGTCCCTTCTCGAGGCTCATGCCCAGCGTCGCAAAGTATCCGGGAGAGACCAGTCTCCCGGTGGCCATCAGCGCTCCCTGCCGTGCATCGCGCGGATGTCCTTCCGCGTCGTACACGTAATTATTCTGCTGCCCGTTTAGCGGAAGCGCGTTGGTCAGAGCCACGTTCTCCGCGCCCGGCAATCCGCGCAGCCGGTCCAGCAGCGTACTGAAGAATTGCTGGCAGCGACCCGCCTGCCCCCCGCTCGACGCGTTCTCGAGCCACATCGGACATGCATTCGCATCCATCGACACTTCGGCCGTCACCATGCGATCCGTTCTGAAGCCGGGATTCACGTCCGACAAGCTCCACAAGCTGCGCAGCATCAGACCCGCCGCCGTGATGATCACGACCGACAGCGCAATCTGCCCCATGACCAGCAGCATCGAGACGCGGAACTGCCCGGCTTTGCCCGCCACGCTGCGGCTGCCCGCATGCAACGAGCCGCTCAGGTTCGGCGATGCCATGCGCAGCGCGGGAATCAGTCCGAACAAAACCCCGGTCACCACCGACGCTGCTGCCGCAAACAGAAACACCGGCCAGTGCAGCGATACATCGCTGATCCGCGGCGTGTCGGCCGGCAGCAGCGTCACCAGCGCCTGCAATCCCGCGGCTGCTGCAATCAGTCCTGCCAAACCAGCCACTGCGCCCAGCACCACACTTTCCGAAAGCAGCTGCCGCACCAGCCGCGATCCCGTTGCCCCCAGCGCGCTGCGCACCGCAATCTCGCGCTCCCGCCCCGCGGCACGCGCCAGCATCAGGTTCGCCACATTCGCGCAGGCAATCAGCAGGATCAACCCCACCGCGCCAAACAGCAGCATCAGCCGCGGCCGCATCGGCCCCACTTCGGCGTCCAGCAGCGGCACCACCGTCATCTCCCTGGCCCAGTCGTCCGGCATCCGCCACGGAAACAGCGGCAGCAGCTGCGGCTGCAGCCGCCGCAGCTCACCCTGCGCCTGCACCCGCGTCACGTCCGCTTTCAGCCGGCCAAACGCACGCAGGTCGAAGTTCTGCCATGCTTCGATCGCATCGCCCCCCTGGAACGTCACCGGAGTCACAAACTGCGTATCTGCGTACGGAAACCGCACTCCGGCCGGCATTACCCCAATCACGCGCCGTTCCACACCATCGATGCGGATCGTCTGACCAATGGCGGCCGGACTCGCGGCGAAATGTTGCCGCCAGTATCCATAGCTCAGCACCACCACCGGATCGTGCCCGGCGATGGCATCGTCTGCGGAAAAAAATTGCCCCAGCGCGGGAGGTATCGCCAGCGTATCGAGCGCGTTGGCCGTCACGGTCGCGCCAAAAACCCGATCCGACGAGTTGGCGTCGCCGACATTCGACTCCGCATCCGCCCCAAATCCGCTCACCGCCGTGAACGCATTGGAGTGCTCGCCGAGTGCGCGAATCCAGCCCTTGGGAAACGTGGCGTACAGTGGATTCCCTCTGCCGCCCTCGTCGGTGTAGCCGATGCGCATCAGCCGTTCCTGCTGCGGGAACGGCAGCGGCCGCAACAGAATCGAATCGATCAGCGTAAAGATCGCGGTGTTCGCCCCAATTCCCAGCGCCAGCGTTAATACCGCCGTCAGCGTAAATCCCGGCGACTTCCGCAACTGCCGCACCGCGTATCTCAAATCACTCCACATTGCTCTTCTCCCACTCCATTAGCCGCCAGCTTCCAGTTCCTTCTCCTGGCAGCCGGCCGCCGGCTACTCCGATCTCAGCGCCTCCATCGGTTCCACGCCCGCCGCCCTTCGCGCCGGAATCAAACACGCCGCCGTTCCTACTGCAACCAGCACGCAAACCGCGGCCGCCACGATCCCAGGATCGTACGGGCTCACCTCAAACAGCAAGCTGCCAATCAGCCGCGCCGAGCCAAACGCAATGGCAATCCCGGCCCCGGCGCCTGCCAACACGGGCAGCAATCCATCCCGCAGAATCAGCCGATAAATGCTCGACCGCTGCGCGCCCAGCGCCATTCGCAGACCGATCTCGCGCTGCCTCTGCACCACCGAGTAGGTGACGACGCCGTAAACGCCGAGCCCAGCCAGCAGCAGCGCGCTTACCGCGAAGACCAGCAGCAGGTCCATCTCAAACCGACGGTTCGCCACCGAGTCCGCCACCACTCCGCCAAGCGTTCTGACTTCCGGCACGGGAACGCCCGCGTCCACGCTCCAGATGGCCTTGCGGATCGAGTCCGCCATTGCCGCTGGATCCTGGCGCGTTCGCACCACGAAGTGGCCCGCGGAATCGGCGCGGAACCAGTACGGAACGTAGATCATCATTGGGTCCGGTTTCTCCAGCGTCACCGTCCGCGCGTTTGCCACTACCCCCACCACCGTGAACGGCGCTTCCCCGTCGGCTCCGGCGCGCCGGAACGTCTGCCCCACCGGATCTTTTCCCGGCCATAGCGTCTTCGCCGTCAGCTCTGTAATTACCGCCTCGTTGCGTCCCCACTCGCTCAGGCTGAAGTACCTGCCCGAATCCAGGCGAAGGTGGATCGCGCTGAAGTAGTCCGGACTCACCCAGCGCCAGCTCTCGCCCGGCAGCTGCGTCCAGGGGCGCGTATCGCCAGGCAGCTGTGCGGAATCACCCCATCCTTCACCGCCCAATGGGAGAATCGAAGTAAGCGCCGCCTTTTCCACGCCGGGCAGAGCGTTCAGTTTGGCCAGCGCCGAGCGGTAGAACTCGGCTCTGTGCGGCAGATCAGGATGCGTCTCTCTGGGCAGCTCGACACGCGCGGTAATGACGCGGTCTGCATCGAAGCCCCGTTCCACACGCATCAGCTTTATCAGGCTCACCGTCACCAAAGAGGTCATGAGCACCAGTGCGACGCTCACCGCAACTTCCGCTGCAACCAAAGCGCGCCGCATCCGTTTGCTGGCCCGCGATTCGCTGGCCAGCCGCGACTCGCTGTGCAACACCTCCTGTGGAGCGGTGCGCGAAACCATCCACGCTGGCGCAGCCCCGGCCGCGAGCGCCGCGATCCCGGCCAGCAGCAGCGCGCATCCCGCACCCACCCAGTCCAGATGGAGAGAGCCGCGGAAGATCAACCCCTCCGGCAGAAACCGCTGCATCCCGCCCAAAATCGCCCCCGCCAGCAGCATGCCGAGCCCGCAACCCACTGCGGCCAGCACGACGGTTTCCCGCATGGCCATGCGCACCATCTCCGAACGGCTCGCGCCCAGCGCCGCCGCCACCGCCATCTGCTGGCGCCGTCCGCTGGCACGCGCCAGAAGCAGATTCGCAATGTTCACGCACCCTACCAGCAGCAATCCCGCGACTGCCCCCAGCAAAATGGTCAGGGAAGTACCGCTGTTACCCACCATCTGCTCCTGCCACGGTGTGAGCAATGCGGAAAGAGTCGACTTTTCGTTCGCCGGTAAAGAGGCGGAGATCGTGTGCTGCTCCGCATCGAGTTCCGCGTTGGCGTGAGCGACCGTCACTCCCGGCTTCAAACGCGCCAGCCCGAAGTAGTTCAGGTCTCCCATCGTCTCTTCCAACTGGTCTTTATCGAACGCCAGCGGCAGCAGCGCGCCGGCCGGCTCCTCGTGGTGCGTCACCGCATCGCTCACTGTGTCCAGCGATGGCATCCGGAACGACTCCGGCATCACGCCCACTACCGTGTACGGATAGCCGTTCAGGGTTACGGTCTTTCCCACAACCCCGCGATCCCCTCCGAACTGCCGCTGCCACAGATCGTGGGTCAGCACCACCACGTGGTCACGCCCCGGCTGTGCCTCTTCTCTCGTGAAACCACGTCCGAGTTCGGGCTGAACATCGAGCACCGAAAAGATTCCAGGCGTCGACTGAAGAACGCCCACCTGCAAGGGACGGCCGTTCCCGCCCAGCGGCATGTCATACTCCTCCATCACCGCCATGGCCGCAAAGCTTTTGCTGTGCTGTTCCCAGAATGTGAAATGGTTCGCGCTCACCGGCAGCGTTGGATACATGCTGCTCCACTCCGCTACTTTTTCATCGATCGTCACCAGCCGGTCGGCCTGCCTGAACGGCAGCGGCCGCAGCATCACGTCGTACACCAGCGTGAAAATTGCGGTCGTCGCCCCAATCCCCAAAGCCAGCGTCAGCACCGCCGTCAGCGTGAAGCCCGGCGCTTTCCGCAACTGCCGCATCGCAAATTTCAGATCGTTCACCATCATTCATTCCTTCCACTGTTACAAATACTGCCGCTGTCTTTCGCTGACCGTTCCTTCGCTGAACGGTTTTCAGCTGACCGCTCCTTAGCTAACCCTCAACGCCACCACCGGATCCAAACTCGCTGCCCGCCGCGCTGGAATCACCGCCGCAAAAAAAGCCGCAGCGGCCAGCAGCAATGTTGCCGCGCCCAGCATCAGCGGATCCCACGGCTTTACCCCGAACAACTGATCGGCAATCAGCTTTCCTGCGCCCACCGCTGCCGGAATTCCCAATGCCAAACCAATCCCGACCTGCCAGAACGCTCCCTGTAATACCATCTGCACCACGCGTCCGCGATCCGCACCCAGCGCCATGCGCACGCCAATCTCGCTGGTTCGCTGCTCCACCGTGTAGGCCGTCACGCCGTACAGTCCCACTGCGGCCAGCAGCAGCGCCAGCCCGCCAAACAGCAGGGTCAGCGTGGCAATCATGTTCTCCTGCATGAAGTCGTTGTGCAGCGATTCGTCGTACGAGCTCACCCCATACAGCACCAGGTTCGGATCGATCTCGCCCAGCGCCCGCCGCACCTGCATCTCCAGATTCGGCGGATGCCCCGGCGCATACAGAACGATGTTGTAGAGGTAGTGCGACCAGTTATCCCCGCTCACGAACGAGGGGTCGTCGTAATTGGCTGTCTGCGCCTCGGGCAAAAAGTACATCGGCCCGATCGCCTTGTCGTAGTCCGAGGTCATGTAGCGCATATCCGCTGCCACGCCCGCCACCACAAACATTCCGGCATACTTCATCTTGCTCGGCCCAAAATGCTTCCCGATTGGGTTCTCGCCAGGGAAGAATTTCTTCGCAAACGCCTGGTTGATGACCGCCACGCGTTGCGAGGTCGCCGAGTCGCTGCGCAGAATCGGCCTCCCCATCGCCATCGAATCCCCCATCACCTCGAAAAATCCGGGCATAACCCGCGTCATTCCCGAGCTGTCATCCTGGTTCGGCGGCGGCTCCGGCTTGCCTTCCACCCGGATCGAATCGTTCCAGCTGTCGCCGGTCATCGGCCCGTAGAGCACCGGCGCGTCGGCCCGCACTCCCGGAATCTCCGCCAGCCGCTCCTGGATGCGCTCAAACAGCGGCTCCAGTTGCTCCACCGAGTAGCCGCCCAGCAGCGGATTGATCCACGCAATGTAGCGGTCCTTCGTCTCAAATCCAAATTGCTGATGCTCCAGGTTTCTCAGGCTCTGCCCCAGCATCGCCGCTGCGCTCAGCAGCACCAGCGAAATCGCCGCCTGCGCGATCACCAGAACTTTCTGTGGCCAGTGATTGCCGCTTCCCACCGAGCGGTTCGCCCCGCGGAGCGCCTCCACCGGATCGGCATGCGAAGTCATCCACGCCGGCGCGATACCAAAGATGATTCCCGTCACCAGCGCCAGCCCCAGCGTGAACAGCAGCACTGGCAACGACGGGTTCGCCTTCACCGGAACCCACGTGTCATGGCTGAAAGCCAGGTGCAGCATCAGCCGCGAGCCACCATAGGCCACCAGCACGCCAGCCCCTCCGCCCAGCAGCCCCAGCGTGATGCTCTCCACCAGCGCCTTGCGCACCAGCTTCCCGCGCGGTGCTCCCAGCGCCACCCGCACCGCCGTCTGTTGCCGATTCTTCAGGCCCCGCGCCAGCAGCAGATTGGCCAGGTTCGCACAGGCCACCAGCAGCACGCACCCGGCCGCACCCAGCAGCAGCGTCAATCCCTGCTGATAGTTTTCGCGCATCGATGCGAATCCGGCTGCGCCTGAAACCAGATGCAGCGTCTGGTTCTGCCAGATCTGCTTTTCCTGCGGACCCATGTCCGCCAAATGGCTCTCCAGCCACTGGTGCAGCTCCAGCTGCAGTTGCGCCTCCAGCGCTTTCGGATTCGCTCCCGGACGGATTCGACCGATCACCTGCAGCCAGTTCCGATTTACTCCGTGCAGCCGCTCCGTCACTCCGTCGATCAGCGGCTCTTTGGTCAGCGGCATCCAGAAGTCCGGCATCCCCCAGCCTTCCAGCTTGGCTCCATAGAATCCCTGCGGCGTCACCCCTATTACCGTGAACGGATGTCCGTTGATCATGTAGCTGGCGCCCACCACCGACGGATCGCTCCCGTATTTCTCCTGCCACACGTGGTAGTTCATCACCGCCACCGGCGGCGCGCCTTCCTGGTCGTCACTTTCATTCAGGGTGCGGCCGATCAGCGCACCCACGCCCATGCGTCCTGAAGAAATTTCCCGAGACAAACTCTCCGTTCCGGGTTTCCGCCTGTTGCTGTGTGCCCGCTCTCCGCACGCCCAGCGGAGAATTTCCCGCCTCGACCGCCGCCAGATCGCCGAAGCCCGGCGTGTGGTCCCGAAGACGCTGGTACAGCTCCCAGGAAACCAGCGAGAACTCTTTCTCCTGGCTGTATCCGCCCCAGTTGCAGCAGCGGACCTTCTCGCCAATCCGATACAGATCCTCCGGCTTCTCCACGACCGGCAGCGAACGCAGCATCACCTGCTGCACCAGCGTGAAGATCGCCGTCGTCGCCCCGATCCCCAGCGCCAGAGTGATGACCGCCGTCAACGTAAATCCTGGCGACTTCCGCAATTGCCGCAGTGCCTGTCTCAGCTCAGGAAACACACCCGTCCTCCAGTCAGGGATTTGGCTTGCCGGTGATATCTGTGCATGTGCCCCACCAGTGTCAGGAGGCCACAACCTCATGAAAGAAAAAGGGTTCCGCATTCGCGGAACCCCCTCCGTTGTCCGTAATCACGATCCCCTGTTCAGAATCGAACAGTTCGATGCTGCGGGCTGCCGGCTGCAGGCTGCGAGCTCCGCCTATTGGCTACCGGCTACTCCCTGCACCTGAAGTCCCAGCGCCTTCACATAGCTCGGGTTCGGCTTCTCCCCCTCAAACCGAATCTTCGTCAGCAAATCCGCAAACGCCGCGTCAGTATCCTCCTGCGGAGGTCGCGCAGCAATCCTCTTCTCCGCGTTCCCCGTCCCACCCGGCATCTTGGCAAATGCCACAATCTCGTCCCAATGCACGGGCTGCGCAAAGGTCACCACGCACGGCGTTGCTTCCATCCTCTTATAGGTCCAGAACGCCCAGCCCACTCCGTTTTCTTCCAGCGTCTTCCGAAATCCCTCGACCCACGTATCCTTGTTTTCCCCTGATTCGCCCAGCCAGATCGGCACGTGGTGCTCGTGCCGGAACGCCAGATACTCCTCGATCACGCTCTTGTCCGTCGTCGGGGTCCAGTATTTGTGAAACGTGAACATCATGTTCGGATCGAAACTCCCGCTGAACACGCCGAAGTCCGTATCCCAGTTGGCGCCGCCCAGAATCAGCGCGTGGTTCTTGTCCACCTGCCGGATCGCGGCCGCAATCTTCATGTACACCGGCACCAGCTCGCGCTTGAAAATCTGCAGCTTTGGCCAGTTCGGCAGCGGTTCGTTTAGCAGGTCGTACCCCAGCACCGTGGGATTGTTCCTGTAGTGCGCGGCGATCCTCCGCCACACCGCCACCGTTTCCTCCTGCGCCTCCTGGCTGGAGTAGAGCCACGGATAACCCCAGCTATCGTCGATGTTCGATCCCGTCTGCCCACCCGGCGCGCAGTGCATGTCGAGGATCACGTAGATCCCGTCCTTCCGCGCCCACTCCACCAACTGGTCGACCAGCTTGAACCCCTCAGCATCGTCGCTGGTGAAGAACTTCCAGTGCAGCGGCACACGCACGGAGTTGAACCCCATTGCGTGAATGCGGTCGATGTCGGCCTCGGTGATGTAGTTCGCCCGCCACTGCCGCCAGAAATCCTCAGCCTTTGCCGGGCCCAGCAGCTCTTTTGTCAGGTCTTCAATCTCACGTGGCGACTGCGGACCTCCATCCTCGAAGTGGAACATGTAGCCCTCCACTTCGAACCAGTTCCCGAGATTGATCCCGCGCAGAAAAACCGGCTGCCCCTGGCCATCGACCAGTTCTTCTGCGTTCGCGTGCACAAACCCGTGCGGCCCACGCTGCGCCGGAAGAAAAGTTGTGGAAACGATCAAAAGGAAGAAGCAGATGAGAGCCGCACGACCAGCAGAATTTTTCACGATGAAATCCTACTCCCTGTCACCAACTCCTATTCGGGCCGCATCATCGGCATCTCTTTGCTCTCTGTGTTCTCTGTGGTCGAGTCTCGCCCTACCCTGCGTATAATCCACGCACGGAGCAGACGACCCAATGTGCTTTTCAGCAACCGCCAACTTTGTTGGCAGCGGGGTTCTTGGGGCACTCGGCATCGCTACTTTAGCGAAGGTCAAGCACCGGCGCGAGTTGCTGTTCGCATCGCTCCCTGCGCTTTTCGCCCTCCATCAGTTCATTGAAGGATTTGTCTGGCTCGGACTGGACGGAAAACTCTCGCCCACCGTCACCCACGACATGGGCGCGGCTTACATGCTCTACGCGCAGGGGCTTCTTCCTTTCCTGTTACCCCTGAGCGTGCTGCTGTTCGAGCCCAACGGCAAGAGCCGCACCCGCATGGTGCCGTTCCTGGTCATCGGCGGAGCTACCGCGCTTTATATCCTGTGGGCGCTCGCCGCCTACCCGACCCAGATCTATATCCGGCAAAACAGCATCGTGTACACCAATCCGGCGACCGCGCATATGGTGATTGCGGTCCTCTATATCATCGCCACCTGCGGCTCGCTGTTTTTCTCAAAGGTCAGGGCGATGGTCGCTTTCGGCGTAGTGAACCTCGTGATCCTGCTGGCCGTCGACGCGATCAAGCAGTATGCCTTCACCTCGGTCTGGTGCGCCTACGCGGCGGTCGCCAGCGTGATGGTCCTCATCTATTTCTGGAGAAGCGGCAGAGAGCGGCCGCTTCGCTACGCTCTGGCAGTCTGACGACTGCAGGACTACGGAGTCTCCCTGCTTTCGCTGCCAGGCGCGCCAAAACCACCGCAGCGCGCGCGCCAGCTCTGGCGGAACTTCTCCCGCTCCTCCGGCGTCATCGCTTCCCATTGCGCAGCCTTGCGCCGCCGCCATCCTGAGCGGTTCGAGCCGTGACCGCCAAAGCCTCCGAACAGAATCCGGCACAGAACCAGAAGACCCAGCGCCTGCCAGAAGTTGATGTGCCGCCATCCGAACAGCATCGGCAGCAGCCAGTTCCACAAATGCATCACCACCTCGCCGAAAATCGCCACAAAAACCACCAGCGCCAGCGGAGCCACAAAGAAAATCCACTTGTTCCTCTTCACCCAACCGTTTTCCATGCCGTCCCTCATTTCCTCATCAACTCATCGTGAACGCTCTCCAGCCGCTCGCGCAGTTCGAGCACCGCATACCGCTTGCGCGAGAGCAGCGTGTTCACCTTCACGCCGCTTTCCGCCGACAACTCCTTAAAGCTGCGCCCCTCCACTTCGTGCGCGATAAATACGTCCCGTTGCTCCGGGGGCAGCTCCGCCACCGCCGCTTCCAGTTCCTCCAGTAACACGTGGCGCAGGTAGAGCGCTTCCGGCCCCGCATCCTTCGAGGGCAACAAATCCGCAATCTCCAGCAGCTCGCCCTCTTCGTCCTCAATCGCTCGGTCGGTGAAGTTCTCCGGCCGCTTCTTGCGCAAAAAGTCCGTAATGCCATTGCGCGCGACGGTGAAAAGCCAGCCCGTCACGTAGTCGATCGGCAGCAGCAGCCGATTGGCTTCCACCAGTTTGTAGAAGACCTCCTGCAGCAGATCTTCCACATCGGCTTCGTTGGGCACGCGCCGGCGAATGAAATTGCGCAGCCGGGACCCCTCTTCCCGAATGACCTCCGAGATTTGCCGATCCTGCTCGGTCATCGCGGTTATGGTTTCCACGGCTTCGTCCGTCCACTGCTCAAGACGAATGGAAGACGCAAATATTGTAGTAATCGGAATCTGCACCCCTGCCGCGCTCCTGCGACCACGGTGCACTTGTGACATTTAATTCATGGAACCATTCCCGTGGCGCGCGCGTAGGATCGAGGTACGCCAGGGGATCAACGCCATGAACGACCCGGCCGTCCCAACCGTCGAAACCTTCCCGCATCGCATTCCAGTCGTCAGCGGTTTCCTCAACAACCTCCGATCGCCGCTAGGGCGGGTCTTTATTCCCTGGGCCATCCGCCATCCCGGGCATCTTCCCGCCCTCATGCGCCTCGCGCGCACTCGTGAGCGCTCGAAACAGATTCGGGACCAGGCCCGCGAACGCGGCGTCCGTGTCCCACCCTTTCTTGTTCTCAGCGTCACGTCGCGCTGCAATCTCCGCTGCTCCGGATGCTTTGCTGTAGCCGTGGGTACCACCGCCAGCCCGCGCCCCACTGATCCCCCGCTCGCCATCGCCGACTGGCGCCGCGTCATCCAGGAATCCGTCGCCCTCGGCATCGTCGGTTTCGTCATCGCCGGCGGCGAACCCTTCCTGCTGCCCGGCCTCGTAACCCTCCTGCGCGAATTCTCCGATCGCCTCTTCCTCGTCTTCACCAACGGCACGGCTCTCGGCGATCGCGACTTCGAAGCCCTGCGCCGCTGTCATAACGCCGCCATTGTTGTCTCAATCGAGGGAGATCAGTTCCTCACGGATACGCGCCGAGGCTCAGGCGTCCACGAACGCGCCCTCCGCTCTCTCGATCGCCTCCGTGCCGCGGGCGTCCTCACCGGCCTCGCCGTCACCGTGGGCGCCGCCAATGTCGATTACTGGTCGAACCCGGCCAACATCGACGCGCTCATCGCCCACAGCGGGCCACTCGCCTTCTTCATCGAACAGATTCCCGCGGGCGAATGCGCCTCCGGCACTCCCATGACTATCGACCAGCGTGACCGCTTCCGCGCCACCGTCCTCGAGGTTCGCAATCGCTCGACCGGCGGCGCTTATATCATCCACTCCCCTGCCGATGAAGAAGCCCTCGGTGGCTGCGTCTCCGCCGGACGCGGCTTTGCCCACGTCAATCCCCGCGGCGATGTCACCGCCTGCCCGGTCTCCGCGCTGGCCACCCACAACGTAACCTCCGCCACGTTGTCCGAAGCCCTCGCCAGTCCCCTCTTCACTATGATCCGCAACGACGGCCATCTGCTCGAGACGCAAGGCCACCCCTGCGCCCTCTTCGCCAACGCCGACAAGCTTGAAACCATGGCCAGGAGTCTGGGCGCCTACCGCAGCGGCGCGGCAGGTTCCGCGGTCGTCAGCATCAACTGGAGCGGCGGAATCTCCAACCGCGTAAAGACAAATTGTCGAAAGTAGGTTTCCGGCGAACCGCTCTTCGCTAACCGGCTTACAGCTGCCCGCTTCTTAGCTGACCGCTTTTCAGCTAACCGCCTCTTAGCCACCCGCTTTTCGCAACCGGCCGCAGGCTGCCTGCTACCGCACAAAGTGCACGATGAACTGATTCGTCGCCAGCGCCGCTACGTACGCCAGCACGCTCATATAGGCGAACTGCAGCGCCGGCCATTTCCAGCTGTTCGTCTCACGCCGCACAATCGCGATCGTCGAGGTGCACTGCATCGCAAATGCGAAAAACACCACCAGCGCCATCGCGCCGCCCAGAGTCAGATCGTGCCGCAGTGCCGCCTGCAGCCCCAGCGACTGCGTCGCCGGATCGGCCCCATACAGCGTGCCCAGCGTACCGACAATCACTTCACGCGCCATCACCGACGTTAACAGTCCGATCCCAATCTTCCAGTTGAATCCCAGCGGCCGGATCACCGGCTCGATCAGTTGCCCCAGCCGCCCAATCAGGCTGTGTGCCAGGTCCGCGCGGTACGGCAGATGGCTCAGGATCCACAGCACAATCGTCACCGCCAGAATCACGGTGCCCGCCTGCTTCAGAAAGACCTTGCCGCGATCCATCACCCGCAGGCTCAGCGAGCGGACGGTGGGCAGCCGGTACTGCGGCAGCTCCAGAATGAAGGGCGCCGACGACGCCTTCAGAATGGACGATTTCAGCAGCCACGCCGTGGCCAGCGCCGCCACAAATCCCAGCACGTAGAGCGACAGCATCACCGTCGCCCGAAGCCCCAGCAAATCCCCAAGGATCGGCTTGTTGGGGATGAACGCCGCGATCATCAGCATGTAAATGGGCAGCCGTGCCGAGCAGGTCATGAACGGCGCCACCAGAATCGTTGCGAAGCGGTCGCGCTTGTTCTCAATCGTCCGCGTGGCCATGATCGCCGGCACCGCGCATGCATACGCTGAAAGCAGCGGGATGAATGCTTTCCCGTTCAATCCGATCGAGCGCATCACCCGATCGGCAATCAGAGCGGCCCGCGCCAGGTAACCGGAATCCTCCAGCACCCCGATAAACAGAAAAAGTAACAGTATCTGTGGCAAAAAGACGAGCACCGACGCCACACCGCGCCACACGCCGTCAATCAGCAGCGACTCCACCGGCCCCGGGCCCATCAGCGTGCCAATCTTGTCTCCACCCTTGTTCAGCAACTCGCCGAACCCATCGCTCAGCGGCTGCCCGATCGAGAAAACAACCTGGAACACCGCAAACACCACCGCCAGAAAAATCAGCGGCCCCCAGTACCTGTGCAGCAGAATGTTATCGAGGCGACGCGTATACCTGGGGGGCACTGCCGCCTTGTACCGGGTGCGCGTGCTGATTCCCGTGGCCCATTGCCGGTACGACCGCGGATTCCCCATCACCGGCAGTTCCATGCGCGCCGGTGCTACCGGAGTATCGGCTTCCGCCTTGCGGTCGAGAAAATGTTTGATGGCGTCCAGCCCCACGCCCTGGGTCGCGCTGATCTTCGCCACCGGCGCACCCAGCTCCTGGGCCAGCGCCAGCGTGTCTACCAGGCCGCCGCGCGCCTCCATCAGGTCGCTCATATTCAGCAGCACCAGGGTGGGCATGCCCAGGCTCAGCACCGGAGCCGCCAGCATCAGCTGACGCCGCAGTTGCAGCGAGTCCAGCACCAGCAGCACCGCATCGGGAATCGGGGTCCCCGGCATATCGCCGCGCAGCACATCCACCGCCACGCGTGCATCTTCTGAATAGGAATCCAGCCCGTACACGCCAGGCAGATCGATCAGGGTCAGATCGCCGCGCCCGATTCCGTTCAGGCGCCCCACCCGCTGCTCTACCGTTACGCCCGGATAATTCGCGACCTTCTGCCGCAGCCCTGTCAGTCGATTAAACAGCGTCGACTTGCCGGAATTCGGCGGACCCACCAGCGCCACCGTGCGAATTCGCCCCGCAACCCGCGGCTCAATCGGAACCTCAATGGTCGTCGTTGGACCGCAGCAGTCGCTCACTGTTCCCTCGTGTCCGGCCTCTCGTACTCCCGCACTCGTATCGCCCTCGCCGTGTCCCGCCGCAGGGCAACCTCGAAGCCGTCGATCGAATACACCGTCGGATCGCCCGCCGGCGCCCTTCGTACTACCATCACCCGCGCTTCCGGAACAAACCCCATGTGCATCAGGTGGTGCTGCACCTCGCCCGGCAGCTCCAGCGACTCCACCACTCCGACCGTCCCAATGGGCAATTCGCTCAGAAGACTCAACTTCCATGCTCCGGAGAGCTCGATTTCGTCCTCGAACCCCTCCGCGGCCTCGACTTCAAAAACCGATGATACCGCAATTGCGACCATTTTGCTCCTATATTGCTCTTGGGAGCCAGAATACGGTCGCAGCGGCTGGCCGCTCGGTGATGGCCATCACAATTGCCTGTGACGGAACCTATATGGTTTTCAATGAGGCATCTGTTCCCCAAACGGGGAAGGCGCGGGCTCAAAGGGCAGCCCTCCGGAGCCCCAAAAAAACTTCCCGGCCCCCACCTCCGGGCGGGATTCGAGTTCTACTCGACGCCCTCAGTGACTTCCCGCCGGCGGATTTGCCGGCGCCGCAGCCCCGGTCTGACCCACTCCGTAATCCAGCGGCGTTTGCAGCAGCTTCACCGCGTCGGCCGGCATCGGCTGACCGGCATTTTTCAGCAGCAGGCTTACCTGCCACATCTGGGTCTCGTTCAGCACCTTATTGAACGCCGGCATCCCGCTCAGCCGGATCCCGTTCGCCACCTTCCAGTATGTTTCGCCCACCGGATCGTCGTTCACCCCGATCACTCCGCCGTTCCCATGCGGCGCCCATAGTTGCGGCGCCTTCGGATACATGTGTGCCGCAAAATCCGACGGCCGCCCGTACAATCCGTGACACGAGGAGCACTGCTCGCGATAGATCTGCGCACCTGCCGTCAGGTTCGTCGCGCTGGCTTCAATCGGCGCGCTGGCCGGCATCTCTTTGTCGATCCGCGCATGCAGCGGCACGTGCACAATGTCGCGCTCCATCGGAAGCGACTGATCCGCGACTGCTACCGGCGGATGCCCAAAATGAAAGTAAAGCAGCGCCCACACCGGAATCACCAGCAGACCCAGAATCAGTCCTACAAAAAATCGCATTTCTCCATCCTCACACCGCAAAAAATTTCACAAACCACCACCCCGGCATCCTTGCACGCCTCCGGCAATTCCGCAATCGCAGTGGCCAGTGTGTCCTCCCCCCTGTGACCTGTCCCCTCGACCCTCGACCCTGTACCCTGTACCCTTGTAGCAGCAGGAAAAACACTTCCCTTCGTCTAAGCAGTGGAGGCAACCAGGTTCATGCGTTTTCGCACGTTCTCCGGATACATCCTGTATCCGCTTCTCGCAGTCCTTCTTCTTCCCTCCATCGTTCGCGCACAGGATACCCAGTCCCAGCAGCCGGCTAAGCAACAGCAGCCGGACCAGTCCCAGCCACCCGGCCAGACCACGCAGGATCAGACCGAGTCCAGCCAGCAGCAGCGCGCTCAGGTTCTTAAAGAAGCGCAGGCCCGCGTCAATGCCCGGCGCAAAGTCCGTATCCGCCAGATCATCGAGGACACTTACAGCCATAAATATGAGTTGGACTTCGGCGGGGGCTCGCTGCGCTTCACTCCCGGCAACTCCCTGCAGCACGTGAACGAAGCCGCGTGGCACGTCGACCTCACCGACTACATTCGCGGCGACCTCGGCATCACCGCCGATTTCCGCGGCTACTACGGTACTGCCTACACCGGCACCAATCCTTACTCCGTTTTCAATCCCGGCATCAGCCAGTACACCTTCCTCGGCGGCCCCACCTATAGGTTCTTCAAAGGCCAGCACTGGGGCTGGACCGCGCAGGCCCTCGCCGGCGCGGGCCACGGCAACTTCGGCACCGGTACCAACGGACTGCCCCCGCAATACGTCGGCCTCTACAACGACGGCACGGTCCTGAATTTTCTCGGCGGCGCGGCGGTCGATTACAACCTCGGCCCGGCACTCGCTCTCCGCATCGGAGCCAACGAGCTCATCACCAACTACGGCTCCAGCTTCCAGGAGAACCTCGGCGGCAATATCGGCATCGTCTACCGCTTCGGGAGGAAGTAAGCCCAGGGAGTAGGGAGTAGGGAGTAGGGAGTAGGGAATAGGCAGTAGTCAGCGGTCGTCTATTGCTTCGGGCACAGGCAGGCGAGCTATTCGGGTGCAGGCTGGCTCTGCACCCCGGTCCCTGTTGCCTATTGCCTTTTGCCTGTTGCCTGCCTCCTGTACCCTGTTCCCAGCATCAAACATGCCCCCCGCTCTCCCACTCGCGGCTCGCCTGCTCTCGTCGTGCGCGCAAAACCTCTGCCTCTTTTTCGTCAAAAACGACCTCCGCCACTACCTACGCACCCACTACGGCGACCACACCTTCCAGAACCTCTACCACTGGCAGCTTTTCTCCTTCGATACCGCACTGCTCACGCCCTATTTCCTGGTGATGATCGTCCTCTCTATCTACGGACTTCATCGCTACAAGCTGGTCTGGCAGTACTACCACTACCGCAAGAACGCCTCCCACGATCCGCCCAGCCGCTTCGAGCATCTGCCCCGCGTCACCATCCAGCTCCCCATCTTCAACGAGCAGTTCGTTATCGATCGCCTTATCGACTCGGTCTCCCGGATCGACTACCCCAGCGACCTTCTCGAGATCCAGGTTCTTGACGACTCCACCGACGAAACCCAGGCTGTTGCTCAGATCATCGTCGACCGCTACCGTGCCCTCGGCCACAACATCGTTTATCTCCACCGCACCGACCGCAGCGGCTTTAAAGCCGGAGCCCTGCAGGAAGGGCTCAAAACCGCCACCGGCGAATTCGTAGCCATCTTCGACGCCGACTTTGTGCCCCCGCGCAACTGGCTCATGCGCGTCATCCACCACTTCGCCGAGCCCAACATCGGGATGGTGCAGACCCGCTGGACCCACCTCAACCGCGACTACAGCTTCCTCACCCAGGTGGAAGCCATCCTGCTGGACGGCCACTTCGTTCTGGAACACGGCGCGCGCGCCCGCTCCCAGCTCTTCTTCAACTTCAACGGCACCGCCGGCATGTGGCGCCGGTGCGTTATCGACCAGGCCGGCGGCTGGCAGCACGACACCCTCACCGAAGATACTGACCTCAGCTACCGCGCCCAGATCCTGGGCTGGAAATTCAAATACCTCCAGGATGTGGAGTGCCCGGCCGAAGTTCCCATCGAGATGACCGCCTTTAAGACCCAGCAGCAGCGCTGGGCCAAGGGCCTCATTCAAACTTCAAAAAAGATTCTTCCCCGTGTCTTCCGCTCCGATGCTCCGCTGCGCGCCAAGGTGGAAGCCTGGTATCACCTCACCGCCAACATCAGCTATCCACTCATGGTGGTGCTCTCGGTCCTGCTGATGCCAGCCATGATCATCCGCTTCTACCAGGGCTGGTGGGAGATGCTCTACATCGACTTCCCCCTGTTCCTGGCCTCTACTTTTTCTATATCCTCCTTCTATCTTGTTTCGCAGAAGGAGTTATACCCTCGCCGCTGGTACCGTACTTTTCTATATCTTCCCTTTCTTATGTCGCTTGGCATCGGCCTTACGATCACCAACACCATTGCGGTCATGGAGGCTATCTTCGGCATCCAGTCCGCCTTCAAGCGCACGCCGAAATACCGCGTCCAGAAGCGCGGCGAGAGATCGAAAGGCGCTTCGAAGTACCGCAAGCGGCTTGGTCTGATTCCCTTCCTTGAGTTATTGGTGGGCGGCTACTTCGCGCTGTGCATCTGGTACGCCGTCGCCAACGAGAACTACTTCACCGTGCCCTTCCTGCTGCTTTTTGTCGTGGGCTACTGGTATACAGGCCTGCTCTCCCTGCTGCAGGGGCGCTTCGAGCACTTCCGCCGCGACGCTAACCTCGACGACGCCTCGCCAAAACCCTTCCCCGTCGGCGTGTGAGGTTGGTGGGTAGCCAGCCAGCGTGAAAAAAGACAGGGCGGTCCGGGAACGGCGCGAAACCCTCCTCTAAAGCCCTTCCTTCCTGTAGACTGGCTTGCCGTTGGCAGAATTCACTCCGAGGAATCATGGATCAACGGCGGATCGTTCTCTTCGCATCATTTTTCGCATCGTCCCTCCTCCTCTCCGCAACCCTGTCCGCGCAGAACGTGCCCGTCGTCACGGGCGACGCGCGCGTCGACAAGCTTCTGAGCCAGATGACGCTGGATGAGAAAATCACTCTCATCCACGGCACCCACGAAGACCCCGCCGTCTATCAGGGCCAGGCCGGTTATCTGGCTGGCATTCCGCGTCTCGGCATTCCCGGCCTGCGCTTTGCCGACGGGCCGCCGGGTGTGCTCACGCGCCATCCCAGCCAGGGCGAATCGGCGACCATGGCCGTCGCTGCCACATTCAGCGCGAAGGACGCCGAAGAGAACGGCCTGGTGATTGGCCGTGAAGACCGCGCGCTTGGCATCGATGTCAGCCTGCAGCCCTTCGTGAACATCGATCGCGACCTCGAGTTTGGCCGCGGCTACAACACCTTTGGCGAGGATCCCTACCTCACGTCGGTGATGGGCGCTTCGGAAATTCGCGGTATCCAGTCGCAACACGTCATGGCGCAGGTGAAGCACTACGTCGCTTACGACTCCAACAGCGGCAACATCTTCGTCGACGACCAGACGCTGCACGAAATCTACGTTGCCCCGTTCGACGCCGCGGTCCATGCCGGCGTTTCGTCCATCATGTGCTCCTACAACCGCGTCAACGGCACCTTTGCCTGCGGCAATAAAGACACGCTCACCACCATCCTCCGCGACCAGATCGGCTTCAAAGGCTTCGTCACTTCGGACTGGGGCGCCGTCCACGCCGTCACCTTCATCAACGCCGGCCTCGACATGGAAATGCCCGGCGAGCCTGCGCCTGGCGCACGCTTCACCATCCCATCGTTCTTCGATCTCCAGCCCGTTCCTCCGCCACCGCCGCCGCGCGCTATGGAAGACATGATGGCCATGTTCGGCGGCCACATCCCTGAAGAGCCGGCGCCGGAGCGCATGAATGTTGGCGACTTCGGCCGGAAGATCAGTCAGGAGAAGATGAAGGACGCGCTCAAGGACGGCACGGTCACAGAGGCCACCATTACCCGCGCCGCAGGGCACGTGCTCTATGAGATCGTCCACTTCGGCTACATGGACGGAATGCAAAAACATGACGTCACCGCGCAGGACATCGAGGCCAACGCGAAAATCATTCAGAAGACCGGCGAAGACGCCGCGGTCCTGCTGAAGAATGACGACCACGCGCTGCCGCTCCACTCTGCGAATTTAGATTCGGTGGTGCTCATTGGACCGACCGCCGGGCAGATCGACTCCATCGGCATCAACGGCGAGCGCAGCGTCGGCCTGCCTTCCCGCGAGGTTGGTCCGCTGGCGGCGATGAAAAAAATCTCCGGCAAGCCAAATCTGCAGTTTGCGGTGGCCGACGATTTTACCGGTGCGACGATCCCGGCTAGTGCCCTGAGCCATGACGCCCAGCCCGGCCTCGCTCGCAGCAGCGGGGAAACGGACGCCCAAATCGACTTCACCACGAAGAACGGTCACGCGCTGCCGCCCAACTCCGTGCTCACCTGGAAAGGCACGTTGACGCCGCCCCATGCTGGCGACTACTGGATCTACCTGCAGGCGCTGGGCACCAATGCTTCGCTTTCCATCGACGGCAAACCGGTCGCCCACACCGGTGCCTTCCAGGGTGGCGTCCACGGCGACATTCTGCAGGCCAACCAGGACAACGTCGTGCCTACGCCCGATGGCCTCGACAATGTTCGCCGCGCGATCGAGCTGAGCGCGGGTCCGCACACGATCGAACTTTCCACCACGCGGGATACATCGGGCTCGCCGGTGCAGCTGCGGCTGAACTGGTACACACCCGAGCAGCGCGTTGCCGATCACGACGCCGCCATCGCTGCCGCGAAGAGCGCAAAAACCGCTGTGGTATTTGTGTGGACGCGGCTGACGCCGGTCTTCGGCCTGCCGGGTGATCAGAACAAGCTGGTGGAAGAAGTGGCGGCGGTCAATCCCAACACCATTGTGGTGCTCAATACCAGCCAGCCGGTAGCGCTGCCTTGGATCGACAAGGTGAAAGCGGTGCTCGAAATGTGGTGGCCGGGCGACGAGGGGGGATGGGCGACCGCCGATCTGCTGCTGGGCAAGGTGAGTCCCGCAGGGCGCCTGCCGGTCACGTGGGGCAGGAAGCTGACGGATTACCCGGCCACCGATCCACGCTATCCGGAGCGGAGTTTTAAGGGCGTCGACGGCAAGACCACGTACAGCGAAGCCGTGAACGTTGGCTATCGCTGGTTCGATAAGGAGAATGTGGAGCCGCTGTTCCCGTTTGGTTATGGCCTCAGTTACACGACGTTCGAATACTCCGGTCTGAAGACCGCGAAGGCCTCCGATGGAGGTGTCGATGTGACGGTCGCGATCCGCAACACCGGCAGCATCACGGCCGATGAGGTGCCGCAGGTGTACCTGGGTGCGCCGGGTGATGTTCCCGATGGCGTCCAGTTTCCGGTGCGGGCGCTGGTGGCCTTCGATCGCGTTTCGATTCCCGCCGGCCAGACGAAAATGGTCACGCTGCATGTGCCGCTGCGCCAGCTCCAGTACTGGTCAACGAAAGATCAGAAGTGGATCACGGCCAGCGGCAAACGGACGCTGAGCGTGGGCGGGTCTTCGCGCTCGCGGCCGCTCGAAAAGGAGATCGACGCTTCAACCCTCTGAAAGGGAGCGTCTCACAGATTGGGATCGTCCGGTTCGTCGGGCTTCCAGACGTACGCGCCCGGCTGCGGAAGACCGACGTGGGCCAGCACGCGGGAGACGAACTGGCGGGCCATCTCCTCGAAGCCGCCGGGGTGGTTGTAGAAGGCCGGAATGATGGGGAAGATCGTCGCGCCGGCATCGGCGGCAAGACCCATGTTGCGGATGTGAATCTTGTTGAAGGGCGTCTCACGCAGGCAGAGAAGGAGCGGACGGCGCTCCTTGAGGCAGACGTCCGCAGCGCGCTCGATGAGGTTCCCGGCGAGACCGTTGGCGATGCCGGCCAGCGTGCCCATGCTGCAGGGCATGACGATCATGCCGGTGGAGGGATAGCTGCCGCTGGCGATCGAAGCGCCGACGTCGTTCTCGCTGTGCTGGGTGATTTTTGTTGAAGCGTGGCCGAGGAGTTTCTGAACGAGGCCGGTGCGGCCGGAGATGCCGAGCTCTTCGGCGAGGACGCGGAGGGAGTTTTCCGAAGCGACGAAATGGATGCGCGCAACGCGGGAGTCAGCGTCGAGTGCGCGCAGCAGGGTTTGGCCGAAGACGATGCCGGAAGCTCCGGTGACGGCCACGGTGAGGTTGGCGGGCTCGGCGATGGGGGGCACGAGAAGATTGTACGGGGAGCAGGAAGCCGGAAGCTGGGAGCTGGGAGCCGGAGCCGGAACTTGTCGGGGCCTTACTTCTTAGGCAGCGTGCGGTTGAACCGGAGCGCGGCGTCGAGCAGCTGGTGGCGCAGCGCGTCGTTGGCGTAGACCTCCGGCGCAGCCCGGATCCATCCGTGCATGCGGCGAGCGCCCATGATGGCGGGGATGACGCCGGGAATCTGGAGCGCCCAGGCTTCGTTCTCTTTTCCCAGCCGGACAAGCATGCTCGCCTGGCGTGCTCCGCAGAGCAGATTGCCGTTGACCAGCCACGCCCACCCGCCAAACATGCCTTTTTGCGAAAGACCGGGCACCGCAAGCAGATGGTCGTTGAGCAGATCTTCCAGACCCTTGTCGCGCGCCATGTCTTCATCTCCTGAAGATGTGCGGCCCTGCGAGCCGCGCCGCTGGAGCGATTATCGCAGGATGAATGGAGCAGAAAAGGCACAGAGCTTGAGAATCAGGATGACGCAGCACCGGATGGCAACGTCGAAGTTGCACAGGGACGAGCGCGCCCGCGAGAGCGAGAGGAAAATTCCCGCGGGCACGGTTACGAATCGGCGGCCGGGTCTGGTATCGTCGCACAAACCGGGGCGAGCCCCGATACGAAAAGAGGCCTGCGATGCCATGTGAGCGCGACGAGCTGCGCCATGTTCCCCTGTTCGAACTGCTGGACGATGACGAGGCGGAGGTCCTGGCCCGGCAGGTCGAGATGCGGCATTTTGCGGCGCGGCAGCGAATCTTCAAAGCGGGAGACGCGCCAGACCACGCCTATGTTGTGATGACGGGCAGTGTCCAGGTGGTGATGACGGACGAGGATCAGCAGGAAGTGGTGGTGGATGAGCCGAAGCACGGCGACATTTTCGGTTTTGCCTCGCTGATGCGGCAGACGGAACATCAGACGACGGCCATGGCTGTGGAGGAGACGACGTGCCTGGAGATCGGGCGCGACGACATTGCTACGCTGCTCGAGCAAAGACCGATGGCGGGGTTAGACATGCTGACGACGCAGGCGCGGCAGTTTCACGCGTCGCAGCAACTGGTACGGAGCCGCGCGAGCCGCAATCCGAACGAGGTCATCGAAGAGCGCTCGACGTTTGGCGAACGGCTGGCCGACTCGGTGGCGGGATTTGGCGGGTCGTGGTCGTTCATCATCCTGTTTGCAGTTGTACTGATGGTGTATTCGACGGTCAACGTAATACTGAAGGGAAGGGCCTGGGATCCCTATCCGTTTATCCTGCTGAACCTGTTCCTTTCGATGCTGGCGGCGATTCAGGCGCCGGTGATCATGATGAGCCAGAACCGGCAGGATAAGAAGGACCGGCTACGCAGCGAACTGGATTTCGAGGTGAACCGGCGCGCGGAGACGGAGATCCAGTCGCTCTCGCACCACCTGAGCCTCCTGATGGACAAGGTGGAGGACGTGGAGGAACTGGTGCGCGGGGAGAACGCGACGGCGGCGAAGGCTGCGAGCCCGAAATAGAGAAGCAGGTCGGAAGCGGGATAGAGGGTTCGAGGGCTCTCCCGAGCGCTACGTTGCGCGAAGGGCGTGAGTCATGGCGGTGGCGACTTTGGTCCACTCCTCTTTTTCCACTTCGAGCCGGCTGCGTCCGGATTTAGTGAGGCGGTAGAAGCGGGCGCGCCGGTTGTTCTCCGAGTCTCCCCAGAAGGAGGTGAGCCATCCGGCTTCTTCCATGCGATGGAGCGCGGGGAACAGCGAACCGGGTTTGACGACGAAGGTGCCGCGCGTGATCTGCTCGATGCGGCGGGAGACGCCAAGGCCGTGGAGCTCGCCGGTATTGAGGGCTTTGAGGATGAGGAGGTCGAGGGTGCCCTGGAGAAGCGTTGTGGACTGCTGAGTCATCTGTTCGCTATCGAGTGACGATATGAGTGTGGACCGGCCTCCTGCAGAATGTCAATAGGAGCCGCTGTTTGAGCCGGACGGGCCACGGCTCAGCGGGGACGGGTGGAAAAGCCGTGCTCCTTCCACAGGCGGTCCCATTGCCACAGGCCACCCCAGGCCTCGGCGGGAAGACGATAGCCGAGCAGATGGGCGAGCAGGAGGATCTGACCGCGGTGGTGGGCTTCATGGGAGAACATGTAGGCGAACATGGAGGCGCCGGCGGGCCAGGTGCGCATCCAGCTGTCGCGATCGAAGTGGGTGACGCGGCGGTTGGGCGCGGTGGAGAGCGCATCGGTGAGCATGCGAAGGCATTGCGCGCTGCTCTTGCGGAGAGCGGAGGCGGTTTGCTTGATGGTGGCGCGGCGCGGATCGAGCGGCGCGGGGCACGCCAGATGCGGGGCGTTGCGGCGGATCCAGTTGAGACGGCAGTGGTGAAGGTGGACGAAGATGGCGGCGATGGAGCGGCCGGCGTTGGGTTTGACACAGGGGAGTTGCGCGCGCCAGGCCTTTGGATTGAGGTGCGCGAGCAGAAGCTGATTCATCCGGTCGTTGACGGCCCAGGTTTCAATGAGGACGTCTCGCATCTCGGCGAGCGGGTCGAGAGGGGGATCGGAGTTCTGGTGGGGCATCGCGGTTCGGAGGCTCACGGCGCTCAAGTTCCCTGCCTCGCGCTATTGCGGGGTGATGTTCGAGACGGGCAGATCCCAGTGGGCGAGGAGAATTTCGAAGCGGCGCTGCTCATGGGCCTTGTAGTCTGCCTGGTCTGGGTAGAGTTCCTTGATGATCGCGGGCTCGTCGGGATTGGCGGTGGTGGCGAGGGTGGAATTCTTGTAGACGATAGTGACCCGGTAGTCCCAGCGCGCGTCCTCGGTCATGTGGTTGGCGGGCGTTTCGATTTTGAGGGAGAGAACGCGGCCCGACTTCTGGATGCGCTGGAGCAGCGGCCAGTGGTACTTGAGGAAGAGGTCGAGGAACTCCTGCTGATGACCCCAGCCGGTTTTGTAGTAGTACTCCATCGCGTAGGGCTGGTCGGGCGCGCCCTGCGGGGGCGCTCCCTGGGCGAGGACGGGCAGCGCGGAGGCAAGAAGAAGGATGGCGGTAAGCAGCTTTCTCATGGGTCGGCCTCGGGAAAATGATTTGGCACGATTGTATGCCGCGGGTTTACCACAGAGGGCGCAGAGGACACGGAGAAGAAAGGGACCTGTACCGCTGGCTGGAAAGTGGTCAGACCAGTTATAAAGGTGTGCGCAGTTGAGGGTTCAGCGATGAGGAGTGTTGTGTCGAGACGAGGTTTCCGGGGTTGGGCGTTGGTGCTGGCAGTGCTGGCGGGGCGCGGTGCAGCGCAGACCGTGAGCTGCTTTCCGGCCAATGGAGGGAAGGGTGTGAACCCGGACACGCACCTCGTGCTGACGTTTGCGAATGCGCCCGCGATTGGGAAGGCAGGATGGATCCGCGTGTATGATGCGGCCGGGCACAAGCTGGTGGACAGCATCGATATGAGCGTGCCGGCCGGACCTGATCCCCTGCATCGCGCGCCGCCAACACAGACGATTCCGCTGGATCCATCGATTCCGACATCGCCGACGACAACGACACCTGCGGTGAGGACCACTCCGGCGGACCTGCACAACTATCAACTGACGACGATCGGCGGGCTACTGGATTTTCACTTTTATCCGATCATTGTGCACGGCAACATCGCGACCATTTATCTGCACAACAACGTGCTCGCCTACCACCACCGGTACATTGTGCGAATCGATGCGAGCGTGCTGACCACAGCGGATGGGTTTGCCGGATTTACGACGGATCGCGCGTGGACGTTCACGACGAAGACCGCGGGACCGGCGAAAAGTGCGACCCGCGTGGTGGTGGCGGCGGATGGGAGCGGGGATTTCAACACGGTGCAGGGCGCGGTGGACTGGGCTCCGGATCATCCGGCGCGACGGCTGACGATTTTCATCAAGGATGGGAGGTACGAGGAGATCGTGTTTTTCCAGAAAAAGGAAAACATGACGATCCAGGGCGAAGATCGCGACAAGGTGCAGGTGGGTTACGGCGACAACAGCGCGTTCAATCCGCCGATGCCAGGGCCGAATCGGCGGTGCGCGTTCTCGGTGTACGACTCGACGGACATCGTGCTGGAGAACTTTTCCGTTAGCAATTATTACTTCGGGCAGGCGGAGGGGTTGCTCGTCTATGGCGACCGGAACATCGTGGCGCACGTGAATATTAAGGGGTCTGGCGACGCGCTCAACCTGCGCGGGCCGGTGTATCTGACCGATACGAAGATTGTGGGCGACGGGGACACGATTCTGGGCGTGGGCCCGGCGTTCTTCGATCACTGCACGATTTCGTCGATCGGTCCGTTCATGTGGATTCGGAACACGGAGGCGAATCACGGGAATGTTTTTGTCGACTGCACGTTCATTGCGCGGGAGCGCGGACCTGCGGCGACCCGGCCGGGTGCGCAGGAGCAGGGGGCACAAAGTGCGGCAGCGCGAGCTCCGGTATCAGCGGTGCTGGCGCGGCTGCCGATGAATCATGGCCTTAATTATCCGTACGCGGAGGCGGTGCTGATCCACTGCAGGCTGGCGGGGGTTGCGGCGGTGGGATGGGCGCCGGTGGAGGTGGATGCGGCCCATCTGCATCTGTGGGAATTCGACAGCACGGACGCCGAGGGGAAGCCGATCGACACCAGCCAGCGCAGTCCGGCGTCGAAGCAACTGAAAACGCCGGAGGACGCGGCGACGATTCGCGAGTACAGTGATCCGGCGTTTGTGCTGGGGTGGAAGCCGGTCGTTACACGTGTTGGGGATTAACGGGCGCGCGCACCAAGTAATGCACTTTTGCATTACAATGGCAGGGGAGGAGGTTGACGATGGCGACGCTGAAGGTTACCGAACGGGGGCAGGTGACGTTCCGGAAAGACGTACTACGGCATCTGGGCATTCGACCGGGAGAAAAGATGGAACTGAGTCTCCTGCCTAATGGCCAGGGACTGGTTCGAGCGGCGCGGCCCTCCGGGAAAATCGATGACTTCATTGGCCTGCTGAAGGGTAAACGGAAGAAGGTCGCGAGCCTCGAGGAAATTCATGAGGCTGCAGAGCGGGGCTGGGCAGGCGAGAAATGAAGGCGATCGTGGATACGAATATCCTGGTTCGGGCGGCGGTGCAGGACGACAAGGCCCAGACGGCTGCTGCGGTCCGCCTGCTGCGCAGTGCTGAGATCATTGCCGTTTCCCTCCCCTGTCTATGTGAATTCGTTTGGGTTCTGCGCAGGGTATATGACTTCGGTCGCGAGGAGATCGCGACGGCGATTCGAACGTTGCTGGAAGCCGGCAATGTAGCGGTCAACCGTTCGGCCGCAGACGCGGGACTGGCCATGCTGACGGAGGGCGGTGATTTTGCGGACGGTGTGATTGCCTGGGAGGGACGGTGGCTCGGAGGGGAGACGTTCGTTTCCTTCGACAGGAAGGCAGTCACGATGATCGCGAGCCGCGGAGAGGCGGCGCGCCTGCTGACGTGATGACAACTACGGGCGGTAGGTGCGGCCTTCGCTGGGGCTCAGGACACGGGCGTAGATGGCGTCGACATTGGAGAGTTGGCGCTGAAGGTCGAAGGTGCGGGCGAGCTTCTCCGGCGTGAGCAGCTTCTTAATTTCCGGGTCGGCGGCGACCAGGTCGCGAAAGATGAGGTCGTTCTGCCAGGCGTTCATGGCGTGCTTCTGGACCAGGCGGTAGGCGTCTTCGCGGAGCAGGCCCGCTTCGGCGAGGTCGAGCAGCAATTGGCCGCTGAAGATGAGGCCGCCGGTGGAGTCGAGGTTCTTCTGCATACGCGCGGGGTAGACGACGAGCTTCTCGATGAGCGTGGCCGTTTTGTCGAGGAGATAGTCGGTAAGGATGGTCGAGTCGGGCAGGATGACACGCTCAACCGAGGAGTGAGAGATGTCGCGCTCGTGCCAGAGGGCGACGTTTTCGAGCGCCGCCTGGGAGTTGGCGCGGACGACGCGGGCCAATCCTGAAATTTGCTCGCTGACGATGGGGTTGCGCTTGTGCGGCATCGCGGAGGAGCCCTTTTGCTTTTCTGAAAAATACTCTTCGACTTCTCGGACCTCAGTGCGCTGCAGGTGACGGATTTCCGTTGCGATCTTATCCAGCGTCGCGGTGATGACGGCGAGCGTGGCGATGTAATACGCGTGGCGGTCACGCTGGATGACCTGCGTAGCAACCGGCGCGGGCAGGAGGCCGAGGCGCGCGCAGATGCGGGCCTCTTGTTCTGGAAGGATGTGGCCGAAGGCGCCGACGGCGCCCGAGAGCTTGCCGACACGCATCTGCTCGGCGGCGGCTTCGAAGCGCTGCTGGTTGCGCAGCATCTCCGCGTACCAGTTGAGAATCTTGAGGCCGAAGGTCGTCGGCTCGGCGTGCTGGCCGTGCGTGCGGCCCACGGTGGGTGTGTCTTTGAATTCCAGAGCGCGGGCCTTGAGGACTTCGAGCAGGCGGTCGATGTCCTGGCGAATGATGGAGGAGGCGGCTTGGACCTGGAGGGCCTGGGCAGTGTCGACCACATCGTTGGAGGTGAGGCCGAAGTGCAGCCAGCGCGACTCCGGGCCGACTTTTTCAGCAACCGCGGTGGTGAAGGCGATGACGTCGTGCTTAACCTCGGATTCGATTTCGTGAATGCGCGCGACATCGAAGTCTCCGCGCTCGCGAATGGCCTGGGCGGCGGCTGCGGGGACGACGCCGTCCTCGGCCAAAATTTCGCTCGCGACAGTTTCGACTTCAAGCCAGGCGCGGAACTTGTTTTCGTCGCTCCAGATGTGGCCCATGGACGGGCGTGTGTAGCGTGGGATCAATGATGAATTCCTCGGGAGAACTCATCATTCTATAGGGCGCGGGTGTTTGGGATCGGTTCCTGCGAGGCTACTGGACGTCTGGTGCGGCCTGGCACTCGACTCCGTCGGAATGGTTCTGGAGGTCGGTGACGGAAATGGTCCAGGTGTGGAATCCGACCTGATGGATGGCAGAGAGAATGCGGTCCTGAGTCCAGATGCCGCCGAGGGGCGGATCGACGAGCACCAGCTGCTCCGAGCCGTCATCGGACTGACGAAAGGCGGTTCGATACTGGAGTTCGAGGACGCGGTGCGATTCCTTGCCGTGTCCGAGGAGCGACTCGCCATGCGCGAGGAGTGAATCCTTGCCATGCGCGAGCAGGGTGTAGACCACACCCTCAGTGTGCGTGGGCGTAGTGTAGTGGACGATGTAAATGAGGTCGTCCCCGTGCGACGCCCTGGAGTCGTCAACGTAGCCGAGCTCGAGATCATAGGGATGAGTTTGGGCGAGGCCCAGCCAATCTTCATGGGAGGTAGCGAGGCAGTGGCCGGCGTCGAGCAGGCCGTCGGGCGGTGGTACGGTGATTTGCGCGCCGGCTGTTGCTCCCGCGCACAGGAACAGCAGGAATGGTGCGAGGCATCTCATGGGGGAGGGCTCCGCTCTGCTACTTATTTGTGATGACAGTAATCAGGACGAGAATGGACCCCAGGACAAAAAAGGAGAAAAGAAATGGCGAATGTGGTGACGGTTGCCAGTTTTAACGAGCCGCTGGAGGCAGAAATGGCAAAGCTGCGGCTGGAGTCTGCCGGGATTGAGGTGTTTCTCTCGGGCGAGAATGCCCGGATCATGGAGCCGGGACTGGGTCCGCTGGAGCTGCAGGTGAGCTCGGAGGACGAGGAGGACGCGCGGGCCATCCTGGCCGATCCAGGAGCGGATCCGGAGGCGCCGGAGGGGGATGTCCCACCAACGTCGTAGGGCGACAAATCGCGACACGATCATCGTGGTGCGATATATCGTGCTACGATAAGCCCATGGAAATTGCCGAAATTCACGGAGCCATTTCTCTCGCACGACACGGACAGAAACACGATCCCCGGAAGGAACCACAACCGCTGAGCCGCGCGCAAATGCGGCGGTTGGCGGAATTTCGTTTTCAGCTCAGAAAATTTCTGCATTTCAGTTCGCTGGCGGCGGGCGCGGTGGGCATCCGCGCGCAGCAATACCAGCTGCTGCAGTGCATCTGGGGCATGCCGGAGGAGCTGGATCCGACCATCGCCAACGTGGCCGCGCGCATGCTGCTGAAGCACAACAGTGCGGTGGAACTGGTGGACCGCACCATCGAGCAGGGCCTGCTGCGGCGCTGCCCCGACCCGACCGATCACCGGCGCATTCTGCTCAGGATGACGACCCTGGGCGAGAAGCTGCTGGGCTCGCTGGCGGCATGGCACCTGAGGGAGCTCGAGGAGACGGGGCCGGAGCTGATTCGTGCGCTGCGCCGTGTGCTGCTGACGCCGCAGTCACAGGTGCAGGAGGCGGCACGCCCGGATCCGAAGCGGATGGCGCTGAGGAACCACAACTAGGTTTTCGTTCGAGTGGATGGACGGCTGCCGCGGGCAATCAGGCTGCGCCGGCAGCGCGCTCTTCGTCCGCATCCATCTCCTGATCCGGGACCTCGCCGAAGGCTTCCTGCGTGATCTCCAGAATGCCGCGGAAGAGGGCGACCAGGAGAATCACCAGCGCTGCGACCATAGAAACCGAGGAGAAAACGCGCAGGTCGGGAAGAGGAGCGTCGTGCAGGAGCTGGTTGCCGATGTAGGCCGTCGAGAACTGCGCAATTCCAGCCACCAGCGGGAAGCGCACCGCCAGCACCGCTAACGGAAGCACGGATGAAGCGACGAGAAGCAAAGCCTGCTGCTCAAGACTCGGAGGCCAGGCACGGGTGTGCAGCAGAATGGGCCCGTATAGCCCCAGGAGCAAAGCACCGAGGAAGCAGTTGCCGGCGATGAGAACGGTGTGTACCCGTCGAAGGACCATAGGGATGCGGCTCCCAGAATGCTCCATCGCCCTTCTGGCTTCACATACTTCGGCAGCCGCATCAGGCCCCACCGAAAGTTGTAGGAAAAAAGCCATCTTAATCCCCACGACGGCGGGGCGGGAATTTTCTATTCTGGATTTGCTAAATCGTAATGCCTCCCGTGAATCCCCGGCCTATCGATGCCGGGGATTTTTTTCGTGTGCGGAGCGATTGCCGTTTGAAAGGCGGTCGGATCGGGGCGATTATGGCCCAAGAATCTTGTACGTGAGACCGACGCTGAAGCCGTTGGGGGTGAGACCGTTAGCATGCTGGGTCACGGTTCCCGTTGAGCTGTCGTAGGTGGGCGGTCCGGCGAACGCCGGCCACACCTGGTACTCATAATCGCCACGGATGGCTAGTTTCCCGGTCACATGAAACTCGAGGGTCCCACCGGGAGACCAGGCGAAATAGCTGCCCTTCAGGCTGCCCGCCGCGGGGTAATCGGGGGTGGTGATGAGGCCGGCTCCCAGCAGCAGTTTGGCCCAGCCATCCAGCCGGTGATAGCGGAAGGCTCTGTAACGGCCGCCGGCCAGGTAGTTGGATTCGATCTGGCCGCCGGATCCGTTCCAGTGCAGCCAGCGGGCCTCGCCTTCGGCGCCCCATTTCGGAGTCACATTCAAATCGAAGAACGCAGCAGGACCGACCAACTGGGTATTGCAGCCAAAGGGCACGCTGGTCGAGCAGGAGTAGTCCGGATTAAAGGAGGACATCTCGCCTCCAGCCCAAAGGGTGGAGTTTCCTCCGACAGTGGCCGGTGCAGACTGAGCCAATAGCGCCGTCGGAAACAACAGCAGGACAAAAAATCCAGCCGATTTGAACAAGGCTGAGCTCTCCTCAGATGCTGAAAGATCGGTAACTCTGGGTTGCCTCTTCGGTAAGAGCACAGTTTTTCTGCAAAGGATGTGTGGGCGCCCGGTTGTATGCTGCCGCAGATTATTTGCGAACGTGGAAAAGAGCCTGACCGTTGGCTCAGTTGGCGCCTTGTTCGGCGACCGGCTCAGGGAGGGGTGCAATGATGCCCAGCTGCTCGTAGACAGGACGTATCTCCCTGCGGATGGCGGGCAGGCGCGACCAGAACCACAGACCGCCAACGATGCAGGCCGACCCCGTGAGCATGACGGTGCGCGGCGCGCCAATCCACTGGGCGAGCGAGCCGGCCAGCAGGCTGCCGAAAGGCGCCATGCCCATAAAAGCCGCCGTGTAGTAGCTCATTACGCGGCCGCGCTTGTCCTCCGGCACCACAGTCTGGATGATCGTGTTGCTGGCGGTGATGCCCTGCAGCATGCCAAAGCCGACAAAGAGCATGAGAATGAGCGAAAGCCACGTCCAGCGCGACATCCCGAACAGGATCAGGCCAAGTCCGAAGACGACTGCAGCCACCGGGATGCGCCGGGTGAGGCCGCGGACCGAGCGGCGCAGGACCAGCATGACGCCGGAAACCAGCGCGCCCAGGCCGGCAGCGCCCATGAGGAAGCCGAGGGTATGCGGGCCGCCGTGCAGCACGCGGCCGGCGAAGATGGGCATGAGCACCATGTAGGGAAAGCCCATGAGGCTGATCAACGCAAAAAGCAAGAGGATGTCGCGGACCGGCGTGAAGGTGGAGACGTACGACCAGCCTTCGCGGAGTTGCTCCACCATGGAAGTGGTGGCGCGCCGGAGCGCGGCGATCTGCACTCGCATCATGAGCAGCGAAATGATGACCGCGATGTAGCTGATGCCATCGACGAGGAAGCACCAGCCTTCGCTCGAGACCGCGATGACCATGCCGGCCAGTGACGGCCCAATGAGGCGGGCGACATTGACCATGGAGGAGTTGATGGCGATAGCGTTGGAGAGGTCGTTGCGGTCTTCCACCATCTGCACCATGAAGGACTGGCGGCCAGGCATGTCGAAGGCGTTGATGAAGCCCTGGAAGATGCTGAGGATGAGAATTTCAGTGATGCTGATGCGATGCGCCAGAGTGAGCCATGCGAGCAGAAAGGACTGGATCATAGCCAGGCTCTGGGTCCAGATAAGGACGTGGCGGCGGTTGGAGCGGTCGACGATGACGCCGGCGATCGGAGCAAGGAGAAACGTGGGAATCTGGCCGGCAAAGCTGACGGTGCCGAGGAGCAGCGCGTTGTGGGTGAGGCGATAGACAAGCCACGCTGTGGCGATGCGCGTCATCCATGTGCCGACCAGGGAGATGGTCTGGCCGCCGAAGAAGAGACGGAAATTGCGATGACGAAGAGCGCGCCACGCGTGCGAGAAATCGCGGGCGGCCTCGCGTGTCTGGTCGGCGAGCGGGCGCGGTGGGTTCGATGTGGTCGATTCAGAGGCCATTGCAGGATGGGGGATTCTTCGGGTGTCTTTGATTCGATGCTACATGGGACGGTGAAGGTCCAAACCCCGCGCGGTATGCGGCTCTACGCCACGAGGTTCTTCTTCAGAAATTCAAGCGAGCGCTCGCGGGCCAGCTTCGCGGCTTCGGGGCTGTAGCTGGGGCGGGTGTCGTTATTGAAGGCGTGGCCAGCGTCGTACCAGTAGATGGGAACTTCAGGATGAGCGGCAGCGACTTTGCTTTCGATTTCCTCCCTGGGAATGTGCGCGTCGTGGCTGCCGAAGTGGAGCATGATGGGGGATTGCGGCTTCTCACCGGCGAAGTTGGCGATGTATCCGCCATAGTAGCCAACGGCAGCGTCGGGATCGAGACGCGTGGCAGCAAGCCAGGCCATCGATCCGCCAAAGCAGTAGCCGATGACGCCGGCCTTCTTGCCAGTTTCCCGGCGGGCGTAGTCCAGAGCTGCAGCGACATCTTTGATGCGGTCGGCGGGATTGCCCTGGCGGGCGAGTGCGATTCCCTTCTGCAGATCTTCCTGGCTGTAGCCAAGGTCGACGCCGCGCTCGGAGCGATCGAAAAGGGCCGGCGCAACGGCAAGAAATCCTTCTTTGGCCCAGCCGTCGGCGACAGCGCGAATGTGTCCGTTGACGCCGAAGGCTTCCTGCAGAACGACGAGCCCGGCGATGGGCGTGCCGGCCGGCCGCGCGACATACGCGTCGAGTTGGTGACCATCGGATGCGGTGAGGGTGACATGTTCTGCCATGGAATCTCCTGGCGAAGTGTTGTGTTCGGCTACGGGTTGGGGCGCGCTGGCGAAGGAAGCGGCGACGGGTCGGGATGGTCTTCGTCGCGCAGGATGGCCCAGTAGCTGTTGCGGGCCACCACGTGAGCGCCGTAATCCTGGGTGAGCTTCACCTGGATGGTGTGCAGGCCAGGAGTGAGGTCGGTGGGATGAAAGCTGAGGATATAGCGATTGCGCGCGTGGCTGGCGACTTCGGCGACGCGATTCTCGAAGCCCTTTTCGCGCGTGAAGGGATCATACTCGCCACCGCTGAGCTCGGCGAGAGTTTTAGGCGTATTGCGGCGCATGGCGTTCACGCTCATGATGAGCGGCGCGAGGATGTTGAGCTCGGTGCCCCCGCCGTCTGGGGCTCGCCCTTGCCCCAGTCGATGATTTCTGCTTTGCCCGGTGAGAAGACCAGGCTGAGCACCAGCGTGTTGCTGGTGCCGATGCGTTCGACGAGCTGCGGAATATTGAAATGATGGCTGCCGTGGTCGCGCGACTCGCTCACGAGGAGCAGGACGCGACGATGGTCGGGCGGCTGCTGCTCGAGGAGATTCACGGAGTAGCCGACGGCGTCGAGAATGGCAGCGCCGCCATCGCCGCCGGGCATTTGCTTCAGGTCGCGGGAGATGCTGTCGAGGTCCTGTCCGAAGGGCTCGACCCACGTGGCTCGCGAGTCAAAGGCAACGAGGGCAACATCGGCGCGGCCATCGCGGGTGAAGAGCTCGAGCAGTGGGCCGAGGTGGGCGATCTTGTCGAACTCCATGGGGGCATCGCGGCCGCGCTCAATGCAGACGACGAGCGAAACGGGCTGCGTGTCGAGATCGTCATCGACGTGAACTTTTTGCTGAACGCCGTTGTCGAAGACCGAGAAGTCGGAGGGCTTGAGGCCGTACAGGATTTCGCCGTTGGGCTTTTCGACCAGCGTGGGGACAATCACGACGCTGGTGCTGACGTGGAAGGTGGGCATCTCCGCATTGGGATCGGGCGGGAAGTACTGGGGCTGTCGGGAACGAGTCGGAGTTGGCGGGTTTTGCTGCTGGTTTTGCGGCGGGTTGGCGGGCTCGCCGGGGAACGGCTCCGCCTGCTGCTGCGGCTGGGATGGCTGCTGCTGTTGCGCGGGCGGCTGGGCCGGTGGTTCTCCGGGAAATGGCTCCTGCGCGGCACAGAGAGAAGTTGCGGCACAGAACAAGAGCAGCAGGCGCAGGGCACAGCGGGGCATAAGAATCATTACATCAGAGGGAGACGGACGAAGCGAGGTTACGGACGCGTGCGGCGCCGCACTCATTCGACCTGAGCATGTGGATTGGGTTGGGTGGGATTGAAGGGCGCGTATGGATTCGCGGCAGGCAGCGGAGCGGCGGAACGAGTGTCGATGGCGTCGCGCTCGGCGAAGAACGCGGGCGTGGGGTTGTAGTCGTAATCAAAAGGTAGCGGGCGCTCGGGTTTGCCGTCAGCGCGTGAGGCGTGCGACAGGCCGTCGAGCCAGGTATAGCGATCGGTGATGCCCCAGGTGAGGGCCGCGGTGACGTTGGGTTCGGCAAGCATCATGGTGAGGTAGTCACGATAAATTTTCGCGATGGCGGCATCGCGATCGGCGACCTCTTCGGGGAGCTTGCGGTCGTTGATGTCCATCTCGGTGATGAAGACCTGGAGGCGCATCTCGGCGAGCTCGCGCACAAAGTGGACGAGGCCCTCGCCAGGCATCGGGTCTCCGGCAGTGAGATGACTCTGAATTCCGACGGCATCGAGAGGCACGCCGCGCGCGATAAGCCGCCGGACCAGCATCATCACCTGGCCGCGCTTGTCGATCTGGTCCGGCGTGTCCAGCTCGATGCCGTAGTCGTTGTAGGTGAGCAGCGCCGCAGGATCGGCCTGGCGCGCGGTGCGATAAGCGATCTCAAGATACGAGGGGCCGATCAGCTGCAGCCAGATGTCGTCGCGCAGTCCATCGGGGCGGCCACTTTTTGGATCGACGGCTTCGTTGACAACGTCCCAGGAGTGGATCTTGCCGGCGTAGCGCCCGGCAACGGTCTGGATGTGCTGGGTGAGAAACTGCGTCGCATTGTCTTTGGTCAGCGTATCGGCAAACCACGCGGGGTTGTCGACGTGCCAGCAGAGATTGTGGCCGCGGACTTTTTGATCGTGGGAGAAGGCGAAGACGACAATGTCGTCGGCCTGGCGAAAATCGAATTTGTCGGGAGCCGGACGCAGCGCCTTCCACTTCATCGCGTTTTCAGGAACGACGATGCTCGCCTGCTCGGCCACGGTGCGCGCGTAGTCAGGTTCGTCGTCAAGATGCTCGGGGACGACGGCGCATCCCACCAGAAGGCCATGCGCAGCGGCGTGGGCTCGCAGTGACCGTGGGCCGCTGACGTCGTTCAGCGTGGGAGCAGCGCCTCGTGCGCCGGGACCGCTCTTCGGCTGGCTGCATCCGATGGGCAGCATGGATGACAAGCCACCGGCCGCGGCAGTTGCTGCAGCGCCGAGAACAAATTCACGCCTGGTTTTTGGGTTGGCCCGATCCTGCCCGTGTTGTCCCATCAGTCCCCAGTTCCCTGCTCGTGACCCGAGCCGGCTTTGACCCACGAATCCATGCGGCCCGTCCAGCGGAGAAAGCGCAGAAGGTTTCCCTTCTCCTGCCATACGAAGCGCAGGACGTCGCGGGGCTTCAGCTCTTCAGCTTTTTTGCCGGAATAGGTTTCGATGCGCCACTTCAGATATTCGCTGCGCCACGGGCGCAAACGCGAACCTCGAGTAGCATTCCAGATGAATCGCAGAGACGCAAACAAAGCAGCGTTTCTCCTGGGTTGAGTATAACGACGGACAGGGATTAGGGATCAGGGATTAGCGCTTACACGTCCATCGTGGAGTCTTCAATGGCGCGGCGGACGTTGCCTTCGGCGCGGGCCAGGCGGCGCACGGCTTCCGGCTTGTCGACACCAGCCTTGAGCATCACCAGAGCAACAGGCACGCTGCGCCCGGCGGACTTGATCACGTCCACAGCCTTCTCGCGCTCGACGCCGCAGGCGCGCATAAGGATGCCGATACCGCGCTCGATGAGCTTCGAATTATGCATGTGCACGTTGACCATGAGGTTCTCGTACACATAGCCCAGCCGTGTCATGGCGCCGGTGGTGATCATGTTGGTGATCATCTTCTGCGCGGTGGCGGCCTTCAGGCGTGTGGATCCCGAGATGACCTCGGGGCCAACTTCGGCGACGATGCAGGTTTCCGCCGCATGCGCCAAAGGCGTGTTGGGATTGCAGGTGATGCAGGCTGTCTTCGCGCCGAGCGTGCGGGCATAGGCGATGGCAGCGACAACATAAGGAGTGCGTCCGCTGGCCGACAGGCCAATGACCACATCCTTGCGGCTGGGGCGGCGACGGGCGATATCGCGTTTGCCCAGGTCTTCGGAATCCTCGTTCACTTCGACAGGCGAAGCCAGCGCCTTGGGTCCGCCGGCCATGATGTATTGCACCGTCTGCGGGCTCGTGGAGAAATATGCGGGAATTTCGCAGGCATCGAGGGCAGCAAGCCGGCCGCTGGAGCCGGCGCCCACATAAATGAGGCGTCCGCCCTCGCGCAGGCTGTGGGCTACCAGATCGATCACCTGAGCGATCTCCGGGATAGCCTTCTTAACCGCCGCCCCAACCTTCTGATCTTCCTGATTGATGATGCGGGCGATCTCGACAGCTGAACGCGTATCCAGGCCGCGGGTGGCCTCGTTCGCCTTCTCGGTCAGCAGGTCCTGGATATTCGCCGGCGAACCGCTGGATCCGTTGTTGCCATTGGATCCGTTCTTCGAGCCTTCGCCGGCCTCAGCGTGTGGATTGAGTGTTGTTCCCATTTTTCCTGGGTTTTGAGCGTACAAGCCCTCGATAATTCTACAGCTATATGACTTGCACGTTACGTCAATATTATCGGACGAATGTGGTACAGCGTTGTCACCGATCTGTCATGGAATGGCGGGATGGCCGGACCGCATGCACATCGTGGTCCTACCAGTTGTGCTCGCCCACCAGACCCTTGCCCTGCTCGATGCCGCGAATCTGACCGTCGCGCATATGAATGATGCGATCGGCAATCGAGGCGGCTTCGGGGTTGTGGGTGATCATCAGCACCGTCTGTTTGAATTCCTGATTGGAGCGGCGCAGCATTTCCAGCACCGCGTCGGAATTTTCCGTATCAAGGTTGCCCGTCGGCTCGTCGGCCAGAACGATGGAGGGCCGGGTGATGAGCGCGCGGGCAATGGCCACGCGCTGCTGCTCGCCGCCGGATAATTCTGAGGGCCGATGATCCAGCCGCCCGGCAATATTCAGAAGCCCCGTGAGATGGGAAAGGAAATTCTCATCGAGCGGCTCGCTGCGGCCCGCAATCTCGTAGGCAATCTCGATGTTGGCGCGCGCGGAGAGCGTTGGCAGCAGGTTGAACTTCTGAAAGATGAAGCCGATGCGGGCCCGCCGCATGCGCGTGCGTTCCGCGTCGCCCAGCGAGGAGAAGTCGACGCCGCCGATGAAGACTTTGCCGCTGGTGGCGCGGGTGAGGCCGCCCAGCAAATAGAAAAGCGTCGACTTGCCGCTGCCCGAGGGCCCGACGATCGAGACAAATTCCCCTGCCTCGACCTGGAAGGTCGCGTCGCGCAGCGCCGGAACTTCAAGCCTGCCGGAACGGTAGACTTTGCCGAGGTGCTCGGCGCGAATCATTGCTTCCACTTTAGCGATTGTAAATGGGCCGGCTTGAATACCAGCCGGCCCATTTATCGAGAACATGCGCCACGCTGCGTCAGGATGCGATGGCCAGGGGATCGACCGCGACCACATCCGCCGCCTCATACACCGGGCGAAGTTGCTTGCGGGGGCCGCGCTTGCGCGCAATCATCACGCGAATGCGCTCCAGCATGTCGGCGGGGTTGGAATTGCCTTTGGGTAAAAATGCGTCGGCACGATTGCCATGGTCGAAGGTTTTCACCGAGCCGCTGATCAGGATCATAGGAACCTCGGGGGCGATTTCCTTCAGACGGCGCACCATTTCGTTTCCGTCCATGTGCGGCATCACCAGATCGCTGAGGACGAGGTCGATGCCTCCCCTGCGGAAGCGATCCACCGCGTCGGTTCCATTGCTGGCAGTCTCGACGCGGTAGCCGCCCCGATACTCCAGCACAAATTTGCGAACGGCGAGGGCCTGATCGTTGTCGTCAACGCATAGGATTGTTTTTTTTGGTCTCATTTTTCTTTCCTGGCATTTCCAGCGCAGAGCGCGGGACGGCAGCGGCGGGTGTGCGAAGTCGCCCGTCGACGGGTGGATGGTGCCGCATGCCCCGCGTCCTGGCTTGCGCCGCCGCCCGGTTGCCACAGGCGCGCGACGCCGCTTGCCCGCCAGAACGCGGGATGCGGGGGAACAGAACAAACAGCCGGTCCGGCGTAGTGGTCCCCGCTCGTAATGGTTCCGATTACTCCCGGAATGATGGCGAGCGGCGAAGGGCGCCTGGTGCGGCTGCGTTACCGTTCCAATTCGGTTTTCAGCAGAAACAAGAAGTAACGTTCCTTTCGAAACGCCACGTCAGAGTACGAACAGAGGCGGGGGCTGTAAATGGGGTACAAAAGGCGAAAAGGCGACTCTTGTTCGCGCCGCTTTGCACCGCATTCTGTTATGGCCCGATGAATATTGAGTGCGGAGGCTTCCCCGGCTGTTGAAAGGGTGTGGATCGCTCAGGGAAAAGACGGGCGTTTGCAGCGATTGCAGTGCGGCTCAAAAGTCGGAATGGTCAATATTGCTCAGAGCGGTTTTGGCGAAGCGCTCCTTTTAGTGACGGAAAATCTGCGTCATCATCTCCGACTGCACCTGGTTCAGCTGCTGGATTGTCGCCTCCAGCGTGGGCCGATCGTCGAGCGAAGCGCCCGTCATCAGTTCCTTGAGGCGGAACGCAGTGTGGCGAATCAGAATCTCCGCGCTCTTCAGCTTCCTGGCGTCGCGCAACAGGTTCATCTGAATCTTCTCAGCATAGCCCTGCGCGGCTTTGATCGACACTGCAGCGTGTTCCTGGTCGCCGGCCTGATACTGCGCGGTGGCGATCTCGGTCATCGAGTGCACCAGCTCGGCATAAAGGTAAGGTTGTTCGTTGGGAGAGGCAGCCGCGGCTTTGGCCTGGAGGTCAGCCAGCTCGCGCGCATCGGGCACGCGATCATCCATCCCATGCCCCCAGGCGAGGGTAGCAGGGAGAACCACAGCGGCGAGTACTGCGACCAACCGCATCGCGCACCTCCGGGCCAACTACGTTCCGAAAACAATACCGCAGATTCCGTATTGTGCGCTACCCATGAAGGTGTTAGTCGCCAAGGCAGTCATTCCAAAGTAATGCCCTGCGATCCCAGAACCACCCGCGAGTAATCGGCAACGCGGAACCCAGTGCCACTGCCTGCGTGCACCGTAGTTATTTGGGAAGGGCGACCAGCCGGTGCTTTGCCTGCCACTCCTCATCCGGGAATTTTCCCTGGGCGGCGGCCAGAAACCGTCGATAGTACTCCGCCGCTGGTTTGCTTTGATGGAGATTATCGTACGCCGTTGCCCACAAAAACAAACTGGCTGCACTTTCTTCTGCGAACTTTGACCGCATGGAAAGCGCGGCCAGCTCATTCTGGTACTGATGCAGCTCAGAGTCGGCGAAAGCGATCCCGGACCAGGCATCGACATCGTCCGGCTTAGCCGCCGTGGCCTTGCGGAACGCGGCGATCGCCGCAGCATACTGCTGTTGGCGGATGAGGATCTGGCCGTGCGCATCGAGCAGGGCCGGGTCGGCTGGCGTCTGCGCGAGGAGCTGCTGGTAGAGCGCGTCCGCCTCCTCCAGCTTGCCCGCCTGCAGGTCGGCATCGGCCAGCATGGCGGCCACTTCACGGCTGGCGGGCTCCAGTTTGTGCAGCTTTTCGAGCACCGCCAGCGCGCCGGCCTGCTTGCCCTCGGAATTAAGGATGGTGGCGAGCTGCGCGTTCAGCGAAGGATCGTCGGGAACGCGGCGGAGTGCGGCCTCCACCAGGGGCTGCGCGTCGGCGTAGCGCTTCTCCGCGATAAAAAGGTGAGCCAGGCCGGCGGTCGCATCCGAGGAATTGGGGTCGTCCTGAAGCGCTTTCCGGTATTCCTGCTCCGCGATCTCGGGATCGCCGGCAGCCTCGGCAATTTCCCCAGCCAGAACCGTGTCGGCCGGCGTTTCTGCTGTCAGCTTCAGGGCATCGACCAAGGCGTCGCGCGCGCCGGTGGGGTCTGACGAACGAATGAGGCGAGCCAGCGCCCTGTCCGCCTGGGCTTTGGACGCGGGGCTGGGAGGATTGGGCACCAGCTGCACCGCCGCGTAAAGCTGCTCCCGCGCGCCGTCGTTGTCGCCTTTGGCCACCAGCAGCAGCCCCAGCGCCAGACGCGCTTCAAACTGCTTCGGATCGGCCGCGATGGCCTTGCGGTACCAGCCCTCGGCGGCATCCGGGTGACCCTGCGCGTCCTCAGCATAGCCGCGATCGAAAAGGGCCCGGGCGTCGCCGGGGTGGGCGGAAAGATACACGTCGAGGCGGCTCTCGGCCAGCGGATAATTCTTGGCCGCGATGGCTGATTCGACGTCGTCGAGGGGGTTAGTAGGTTGATCCGCAGCGGCGGTCCCAGGGGGCAACGGGACGGGCTGTGCCCAGGCGGCGCCAGTGAGTCCAAGCAGAAAGAGCAGGCTCAACGCCGTCCGACGCGCGTCAGACATTTGGCACAGGCGTATGCGGAGCAGAGACAGCTTCACTGAAAAACTTCGCTTTCCGTCTCCTGGACCGGCGCCGGTTCGGCATGAGGTCCAAGGACGCGCGCCAGCCACTGACCGGTGTGGGAGAGCTCGTTCCGGGTGATCTCCTCCGGAGTCCCGGTGGCCACCACCTGTCCGCCCTGCCCGCCGCCTTCGGGACCCAGATCGATGACCCAGTCCGCGGACTTGATGATGTCCAGATTGTGCTCGATCACCAGCAGCGAGCCGCCGCTGTCGATAAGCCTGCGAAAGGCCATCAGCAGCTTGCCCACGTCGTCGAAGTGGAGCCCGGTAGTGGGCTCGTCGAGGATATAAAGAACGCGGCTGCCAACCTTCTTCGCGTCGGACCTGCTGTCGGAACGTGTCGCCGCCAGGTGCGCCGCCAGCTTGACGCGCTGGGCTTCACCGCCGGAAAGCGTGGTTGCCGACTGGCCAAGCCGCACGTAGCCCAAACCCACCTCCTCGAGTACGGCGAGTTTGTCCACGATCCTCGGATGGCCGGCAAAGAACCGCAGCGCCTCGCGGACCGTCATCTGCAGCACGTCGTAAATGCTCTTGTTCTTGTAGTGAATTTCGAGCGTGCTGGCCTTGTAGCGCGTGCCGCCGCATTCTTCGCAGGGCAGCTCCACGTCGGCGAGGAACTGCATCTCGACGGTGACGGTGCCATCGCCCTCGCAAACGTCGCACCGCCCGCCAGGAACATTGAAAGAGAAGTGGCCCGACGTGTAGCCGCGGCGCTTGGCCTCAGGCTGCGCTGCGAACAGCTCACGGATGGCGTCGAAGGCCTTGATATAGGTGACGGGGTTGGAGCGCGGAGTGCGGCCGATGGGTGTCTGATCCACCAGCACAATGTCGTTCAGCCGCTCCACGCCCTTGAGGTCCTTGTAGACCCCCGTTGGGTCGCCGCCCTCGATACGGCCCAGCCGGTGCGCGACCGCCTTGTACAGCACCTCGTGGACCAGCGTGGATTTGCCCGATCCGGAAACACCGGTGACAGCCACCAGCAGATTGAGCGGGATATCTACGTCGATGCCTTTAAGGTTGTTGGCGCGCGCGCCCTTGAGGCGCAGCCAGTCTTTGGACGACGCCGGCGCGTGGCGGCGAGCGGGAACCGGAATGGTGAGATGCCCGCTGAGATAGCGGCCGGTGATGGAATTCGGATTGGCCGATACTTCCTCCACGGTTCCGGCTGCAAGAACCTTGCCTCCGAACTCGCCCGCGCCCGGACCCAGATCGAGCAGGTAATCCGCCGAGCGCAGCACGTCAGGATCATGCTCGACGACGAGGATGGTGTTGCCGAGGTCACGCAGTTCGTTGAGGATGCGAATCAACCGCGCGGTGTCGCGCGGGTGCAGCCCGATGGAGGGCTCGTCGAGGACGTACAGCGCGCCCACCAGACGCGAGCCCAGAGACGTAGCCAGTTGGATCCGCTGTGACTCGCCGCCGGAAAGCGTGGAGGCGAGGCGGTCGAGGGTCAGATAATCGAGCCCCACCGCGTCGAGAAACGTCAGACGCTGGCGAATTTCTTCGAGGATGCTGCCCGCAATCTCCTCCTGCATCGGCGTGAGCGTGAGGTTTGAGAAAAAGCGCGCCGCGGCCGCGATGGTGAGCGCAGCGGCTTCGCAGATGTTCTTTCCCTCACCATCGGCGCCCAAACGCACCGCACGAGCTTCGGCACGCAGGCGCTGGCCTTTGCATTCCGGGCAAAGCGCGTAGCCGCGATATTTGCTCAGCATCACGCGGACATGCAGCTTGTACTTTTTGCGCTCGAGCAGCGCGAAGAATCCATGGACCCCGGCAAACGAACCGTTGCCATCGAGGACGAAGGCCTGCTGCTCCGGCGTCAGGTCCCACCAGGCTACGTCGAGGGGAATGCCATTTTGACGCGCGGCCTTGCGCAAGTCCGTGAGCCAGGAGCGATACTTCGGTCGGTTCCAGGGATCGATGGCCCCTTCGTCGAGAGTCTTCGACTTGTCCGGGATGATCAGGTTCAGGTCGAAGTCGATGGTGTTGCCGAATCCCTGGCAGCGCGGGCAGGCGCCATAAGGATTGTTGAACGAAAACAGACTCGGTTCCGGCTCCCGATACTGGCGGTGGCAGCTCTTGCACTCGAAGGCGGCAGAGAAGCGGAGCCGCTTTCGCGGTCCTGACGTTTCAGCGTCCTGCGGGACAACTTCGAACAGGATTTCGCCCGATTCCCGATAGCCGATCTCGGCAGCGTCAACGATGCGTGCGCGATTGTCTGACGCGACAACAATGCGGTCCACAAGAACGAAGACCGGCAAAGCAAAGTCGATCTCCAGCAGCGATTCCGGGGTCGAAAATTCGTAGATGACGCCGTTCTGGTACAGCCTGTTGAATCCACGCTTGCGCAGGTCGCCAAGCCGGTCCCGGAGCGCGTCAGACAAACCGCCGGAGGGCTTGCTCTCGGCTTTGGCAGCGGACTTCCGCGTCCGACGCGCCGGTTTGGCGTCTGACGCCGCGTCCGACACGGGCTGGGCCGGTGCCGTTGCCAGCGGTTGCACCGGGAACAGCGCGTGGAGCCGCGTTCCCTCCCCCAGAGCCAAAATCGCCGAGGCAATTTCGTCCACCGGATTACGCCGCACAATCCCGCCGCAGACCGTGCAGTGGACCACCCCGCACCGCGCCCATAGCAACCGCATGTAGTCGTAGATTTCCGTGGCCGTCGCGACCGTCGACCTTGGGTTGCGGGTCGAGTTCTTCTGCCGAATCGCAATGGCCGGCGCCAGCCCGTCAATCAGGTCGACGTCGGGCTTCTCGATCCGCTCCAGAAACTGCCGCGCATAGGCCGAGAGCGACTCAACATACCGCCGCTGGCCCTCGGCATAGATGGTGTCGAAGGCGAGCGACGACTTGCCCGAGCCCGAGACGCCGGAGACCACCGTCAGCTTCCCGTGAGGGATCGCGCAGTCGATATTTTTCAGGTTGTGGGTCCGCGCGCCGCGGATGATGATCTCGTCGCTCAAAGCTGATGGCCCCCAAAGGCTAAAAAGACACTCCAGGGAAAAGTCTCCCAGTTTGATTATAGGGTGGAGAGCATCCAATCGCCCGAACCCGAGAACGGAGACCTATGCACCTGAGCGGAGCCCTGGTTTTGCTGCTGTTTATCGTCGCCTGCAACGCAGTATTGCTTTTGCTGCTGCACCTCACCCGGGCGGGGCGCATCCTGCACGAGCGGATTCCGGACCGGCCGCAGCGGCGGCTGTTTCTGGCGGCGGTGAGCTTCTTCATCACCTTTCTCTGCGTGCGTCTGCTGGTGTTCGCCATCGTGCACCACGTTGGCCCCTTCGGATGGGTGATGGTGGGCGGGAAGCACATCCATCATCTGGTTTGGGGCATTTTGCTGCTCCTGCTGGTGGGCTACGCCGACATGGCGGAAATTGGGACAGGATCGACGCCGGGCTCGCTGTTCCTGAGCCGGCTCATCTCGATTGGTTATGGCATGGGCGCGGCGCTCACCCTCGATGAGTTTGCCCTGTGGCTTAACCTGAGCGCGGAGGCTTACTGGACGCGCCAGGGACGGGAGAGCATCGATGCCGTGGTGCTCTTCGGAGCGCTGCTGGCGATCGGGGCATGGGGCGCTCCGCTGTGGACGAATCGCCACGCCGGAAGTCCCCCAACTGCGAAATAGCACGCTAGCCCGGCCGCAATCCCCCTACAGCTGCCTTTCGCCAATCGCCTTTCTGCCGATAAGAGAGGGTGGAGTGGTGTGAGCGATGACATCGGTTGCACGACTGATGACTAGCCCCCTGGTCAGGGGGGCTGTCAGAATGATTGTCATGCACTGGGTGGCAGCGTGGCTGGTCCTGATCTTCATGGCGGCCAGCGCGTCGGTAATCCTGGTTCTGCTCCATCTCACGCGGGCCGGACGCATTCTCCATGAGCGGATTCCGGACCGCCCGCGAAGACGTCTCTTCCTCGCAGCCCTGGGATTTGCGGTGACCTTCGTTGGCGTGCGCCTGCTGGTGCTGCTCATCCTCTACCACATCGGTCCCTTCGGATGGGTTGTCCTCGGGGGCACCCACATCCACCACCTGGTGTGGGGCATTCTGCTGCTGCTGATCTCCGGCTACGCCCTGGTCGCGGAAATCGGCGCCAAAGCCAATCCCCTTTCACTCTTCGCCGGCCGTCTCATCGCCATTCTTTATGGCATGGGTGCAGCCCTGACCCTCGATGAGTTCACCATGTGGCTCAACATCAAAGAAGTCACCTGGTCGTTTCAGGGACGCCAGAGCATCGACGCCGTTGTAGCGTTCGGAGCGCTGCTCGCCGTGGGAGCGTGGGGTGCGCCGCTCTGGACTAACCGCCCGCGCAAGACGCGGCACCGCCGCCCCTCCCCTTCCTGGCGCAAAGACCCTGACTAAAACACAGCCCCGTTTCCACTCTTCGCTCAAACTGCCTGTTCCCTCCCTTGATTCCCTCGCTATTTACTCAGCCATCCACAGGGCCAGGCACGCTATAGTCGAAGCGGCGATTCCCACGACCCAGCTCAGGCGTGGCCAAAAGCAACGCAAACAGCGGCGGCACGACGTTTCTCGAGGAGCCGGCGGATGACTTTGATCGTCCGGCCCGGCGGGAATCCTCTGCGCGCCCCTTTCGACCCACTCGGCCGTCCGCTCCCGAGGACGACGACGAAGCCGAGCCCTTCCTCCGTGCGCGCCGCCGCGTTCCCGTGCGGCGCGGAATCTTTCCGGGCTGGGCCAGAAGCCGGTGGGGCATGGCCGCGTTCATCGCAGGCGCATTGCTCGCGCTGGGAACGGCCGTGGCATTGATGCTGGCTGCTCGCAGCTTTCTCGACCACGACCCGCGCTTCCGCATCGACTCGTCGGCTTCCATCCAGACACTCGGCAACAGCCAGCTGAACCGCGCCGACCTGCTCTCGGTCTTCGGATCGGACATCGGCCGCAACCTGTTCTTCGTTCGGCTCACGAAACGCCGCGCGGAGCTCGAGCAGATTCCATGGGTGGAACGGGCTACGGTGATGCGGTTGCTGCCGAATCAGCTGCGCGTGGCCGTCGTGGAGCGCGTGCCCATTGCCTTTGTCGACGTCCACGGCCGCATTGAGCTCGCCGATGCGAACGGCGTCCTCCTGAGCATGACGCCGCAGCAGATGGCCGCTCGCCACTACTCCTTCCCTGTCGTCAGCGGCATCAACCCTGCCGATCCGCTTTCCGTGCGCGGCGCTCGCATGCAGGTCTATCAGCGCTTCATCGGCGACCTGGACGCAACCGGCGAGCACGTCTCCGCACAGCTGAGCGAAGTGGACCTCTCCGATCCCGACGACGTGCGCGCAACGGTGCCGGCCAACGGTTCGGACGTGCTGCTGCACTTCGGCGGCGAAGATTTTCTCCCGCGCTGGCACAACTACCAGGCGCACATCGCCGAGTGGCAGCAGCAGTATCCGCATCTGGCCTCCATCGATCTGCGCTATGAGCGCGAAGTGGTGCTGAAGATGGCAGGAGACCCAGGTTCACCCGCAAAGACCGATGCGCCGGCAGCCGCGCCAAAGACCGCGCCAGTCGCAACGAAACCCAGCCACGCCGCCAGCCCACAGCACGCAGCCAAACCCCATAAGCCGCAAGCCGCGAAGCACACGTTGCCGACAAAACCTCTCGCAAGGTCCCACAGCACACCGGACAAGAAGCACCCAGCCACCGCCCACACGAACCGGAGCGCGGCATGAGCCAGCCGAGCAACATCCTCGCCGTCCTCGATGCGGGCAGCTCGAAAATCCGCGTGCTCATCGCCGAGATCCACGAGAACGCTCTGCGTTATCGCGGCCACGGCATCGCCGACGCAGCAGGCATGCGCAAGGGACTGATCGCTGACCTCGCGCCGGCCTCCGCGGCCATCGATCGCGCGGCCGTCGCTGCGGAAAGCTCCGCCCAGGCGGTGATCGAAAGAATGGTCGTAGCCGTCGGCGGTCCGCACATTCGCGGCGTCAATAGCCGTGGCGGCATCAGCCTGGGCACGCGCCTCCGCGAGATCACCCGGGAAGAAGTTCGCGACGCCGTCGATCGCGCCCGCTCCATCGCCTTGCCCGCCGACCGCGAAGTTCTGCACCTGCTGCCCCAGCAGTTCATCCTCGACGAACAGCAGGGCATCCACGATCCAGTGGGCATGATCGGAAACCGCCTCGAAGTCATCCTCCACATCGCCACCAGTTCCGCCAGCGCGCAGCAAAGCGTCGTCACCTGCGTCAACCGCGCCGGACTGCAGGTCACCGAGACCGTCCTCGAAGCGCTCGCCGCGGCCGAGGCCACGCTTTCTGCCGACGAGCGTGAGCTGGGCGTCTGCCTCCTCGACATCGGCGCTTCCACGTCGGAGCTGGTCGTCTTCTATGAAGGATGGGTCGCACACACCGGTGTGGTGCCCATCGGCGGCGACCACTTCACCAACGATCTGGCCATGGGCCTGCACGTGAGCGCACCCGAAGCCGAATGGCTGAAATGCAATTATGGCAACGCCGTGGTCACGTCGGTTCCGCAGCTGTGTGAAGTGGAACTCTGCGGCCTCCCGGGCTACGAGCCACGCCTGGTGCAGCAACGCCTCATCAGCGAAATTCTCGAGCCGCGCGCAAGAGAGCTCTTCCAGATGCTGCGCGACAATCTCCGCCAGGGCGGTGTGCTGGAAGCGCTCGGCGCCGGCTGCGTGCTTACCGGCGGCGGTTCGCGTCTGCCTGGCTTGCTCGAAACCGCAGAAGGACTGCTCCATACTCAGGCGCGCATCGCCTCACCCGTGCCGCTCTCGCGCATGCCCGACGAGCTCACAGGGCCGGAATTTTCCGTTCTGACCGGGACCATACTCTATGCCCACCGCACCAGCCAGAACCGTGCGGCGGAAAACCAGGGATTGCGTGCCAAGCTGCGCGCCATCCTAGCCGGAAGTGTGTAGTAAAGGATTTTCCCCCATGAAGGAGCCAACGCCGATGAGGAACAAACCTATGAGCCAGCCTGAAGAAATCCGCATTCAGTACCACGAAGAGAACCTGCGCGGCGCGAAGATCAAGGTCATTGGCGTGGGCGGCGGGGGCGGCAACGCCGTCAACCGCATGATCGCGGCCAGCATGGAAGGCGTGGAGTTCATCGCCGCCAACACCGACCGCCAGGCGCTCACCCTCTCCAATGCGCCCGTCAAATTGCAGCTCGGCGGCAAGCTCACCTCCGGCCTCGGCGCCGGCGCCAACCCCGACATCGGCCGCCAGGCCGCGCTCGAAGACTCGAATAAAATCCTCGACGCCCTCGAAGGCGCCGACATGGTCTTCGTCACCGCGGGTCTCGGCGGAGGCACCGGCACCGGCGCTGCTCCCGTCATCGCATCCCTTGCCAGCGAAATGGGCGCGCTCACCGTCGCCGTCGTCACCCGGCCCTTCGCTTTCGAAGGCAAGCGCCGCATGGCCCAGGCCGAGCGCGGCATGCAGGAGCTGCTAGAGAGCGTCGACACCATGATCGTCATCCCCAACGAGAAACTGCTCGCCGTCGCCAAAGACACAGGCTTCTTCGAGTCCTTCCGCATCGCCGACGACGTGCTCCGCCAGGGCGTGCAGGGCATCTCCGACATCATCACCATCCCCGGCATCATCAATAGGGACTTTGCCGACGTGAAGACGACGATGGCCGGCATGGGCTATGCCGTCATGGGCACCGCGGTGCGCAGCGGACAGCGTCGCGCCATTGAAGCCGCACAGGCAGCCATGGCCTCGCCCCTGCTCGAAGACGGCGCCATCGATGGAGCGCGCGGCATCCTCATTAACATCACCGGCTCGGCGTCGCTGAAGCTCAGCGAGGTCAATGAGGCCTCCACGCTCATTCAGAACGCCGCCCACGAAGACGCCAACATCATCTTCGGCGCGGTGCTCGACGAGAAAATGGGCGACGACGTCAAGATCACCGTCATTGCCACCGGCTTCCGCCAGGGTTCCGCAGGGCGCCGCGAGCAATTGTTGGGTGCGGCCCTGCGCGAAGGTAACGGGCCCCGCATCGAAACTCGCCCGATCACGCCCCGCTTCGCCAGCGAAGACCACGACGAAGACATTGCGCCGGCAGCACAGGACCGTCCCCAGTCGCCCACGCTGGTTCCCGTCTCAGCGCGCGACTTCGTCTCCGCTTTCCGCGTCCACGAATCCGAACAGGAGACGATGGAAGCCCCGGAACAGCACGAATTCAGCTCCTCCGATGAGGAAAACGAACTGGTCGGAGTTGCCGTCGCCGCCCGCGCTGCGCAAGAGGAACCCGCGCCCGTCCATCCGGCCTTCGCCGAGGAGTCGACCGAAAACCTGGATATCCCCGCTTTCCTGCGCCAGGGAACGCTCTGAACCGAAGTTTCGACCCGTTTTGGCACGAACCCCACGCTGCTCCTGACCGGAAAGAGTGATGCCCGTGTGCGAAAATGTACTGGACAGGCAACGGTTTCCGGTTATAGTGATCCAATAGTCCCCGCCAGCCATCTAAAGCACTTGCCTGCAGGTGCCGCCTCTTTCGGCAACTTTAGGGGTGTCTGCAGGGTTGGGAAAGACAGCAATGGCGAGGAGCTTATTTCCTGACGCGGTACTGAACTTCCGGGTTGGGAAAGTCGATAGAGTACGGTACGAAAGAAAGCTATCGCCAGATGCATTTCTGCGGCAGGATCAGTCAGAGGGTCTGGATTCCGGAATTTCGAGTTACCTGATGAAGCGTGTTCTTCTGCCTCTCTTTCTGATCGCCCTTGCCGCCCCCTCCCTTCTTTGCGGGGCCACCACCTCTACTGCGCATCGCACGGTTCGGCGCCATACGCGCGTGCATGAATCGCCCACGGCGCGGCGGCACCTGGCTACCCTGCAGCACAGTGAGCGGGTTACGGGCGCGCACCTCGCAACTGCGACCCTCACCCGCGTCCGGCATCGCCGCCATCATTATTATGGTGAGCGCTTCACCGCCAGCTCGTTCGCCAATACCGACCTCACATCCGGTGACATCACCGCGGGCGAAGATCCAGTCGTCCGTCAGGCGGCCATGGACGCCCTCGGCGACATGAACGGCACCGTCGTGGCCATCGACCCCTCCAACGGACGCATTCTGGCGATGGTCAACCAGAAGCTCGCGCTCTCCTCGGGCGCTGAGCCCTGCTCCACCATCAAGCTCTCCGTCGCACTGGCAGCACTTGAAGAAGGCATCATCACGAAGGACACGCCGGTCAACCTCGGCGGCAGTTATCACCTCAACCTCACTGAGGCGTTGGCCCACTCCAACAATCTTTATTTCGAAACCGTGGGTCGCAGGCTCGGCTTCGATCGCGTGCACCATTACGCCACGGAATTCGGCCTTGGCGAACTCGCCGGCTACAACATCCCGGGCGAGCAGCCCGGCCTCTATCCCGACGCGCCCATCGCTGAAGAACAGGGCGGCGTGGGACGTATGTGTTCCTTCGGCGAAGGCATTTCCATGACCCCCCTCCAGCTAGGCGCAATGGTGGCAGCCATCGCGAATGGTGGGACACTCTACTATCTGCAGCACCCCACGACGCCGGCTGAAGCGCTGAGCATGCAGCCGAAGATCAAGCGGACCCTCGACATCGCCAACATCCTGCCGGAGATTCAGGACGGTATGCAGGCTGCGGTGAAATACGGCACAGCCCGTTCGCTGCGCGCTAACTTCAACGAATTTCCGGTGCTGGGCAAGACCGGCACCTGCTCCAACGACGGCACCCGCTTCGGCTGGTTCGCCTCCTACGCCGACACCCAGTACGGCCGTATCGTCGCCGTCTTCTTCCTCGAAGGCGGACGCCCCACCTTCGGCCCCAAGGCCGCCGAGCTGACTGGCGTGTTCTATCGTGATCTGTGGCAGAACAGCTACTTCGCTGCGAAGGAGTCTCCGGCAACGCCGGACTCAACGCCGTCCACTACAGTCGGCGCCCCGCAATAGCCTTCCCTTCAAGCTTTAGAACGAAGCGCCCCGCCTAAGGCGCGGGGCGCTTCTGCATTGCGGCTTCTTTGGTTTGCTTAGGTGATCGCAATGTCCGCGTCGCCGGCGATACGGCTCAGAATCAGTTGATGGTCGTGATGTCTGTATCGCCGGTAATCCGCCAACGATTGCGGCAGCCCATTGCGTCACGGCGAGGATGCGTCGTCGAGACCATGGGGGGGCAGGACAACAAGAGGCCAGAATGCTATTCACTCTCCACTGCGCATCCTGTCTCCTAGATTTTTCCCCAGGCATGCATCAGGTCCAACAACGCGTCTGCCTTTCCCTCCGCATCTCCGAGCGGCATATTGGAGAGACAAACGACGGTCAGACGCTGCTCAGGAAAGCGAGCCATGTATGTCGATGTGTCTGTGTCCGCTCCTGAATAATCGAGCATCGGGTGACCATAGCGGGTGCGCCACACCAGGCCAAAGGCGTCGTTGTCCTTGTCGTGTTGAAACTTCTGCCGCCGGTTCATCAACTCGGTGAACGCTGGTCCTGCCAAAGACGCCGTATACCAGTTTCTGTCCCAAAGCAGAAGATCATCAAGGGTCGTGAACACCCCACTTCCTCCGAAGTGTGGAGAGACGCGGACCAGGCGCACCCATCCATCACCGGGCTTGATGAAAACACCCACCGAGGCCAGCTCTTTGACTACCCCTGGGTCGGAGCGCGGCGCATACCCTGTTGCGCGATGCGGAATGACCTCGGTCGTATCATCGTCAATCTTCGTGTCCGCCATTCCCAGCGGACCAAAGACCCGGTTGTGCATAAATGCAGAGAAGGGCTGGTGGCTGACTACCTCTACGATTTTGGTCAGGATCATGTAATTGATGTTCCGATACGCCCACTGTGTTCCTGGTGCAAATTCCAGACGATCGGGTCGGAGCGCGTCCCGAATCGCCTCATCCCGGGTGAAGTAATAGAACGTCACCCAGGGATCGCCATTTTGCCGGGGCACGTCGGTATATTCATGCAACCCGCTGGTCATGTACAACAGGTGTTCAATTCGCAGCCCATCGCCATATTTAGCGGTCTCAGGAATGTATTTCGCCACCGGGTCGGTCAGAGCGATTTTGTGATCGAGAATCAGGAGTGCAACGGCGGCAGCTGTAAACTGCTTCGACACTGAAGCCAGATGAAAAGACGTTTCCGGCGTTATCGGAATCCCATCATCGAGATTTGCAAGCCCGTATCCCCTGGCCAGGGCAAATTCGCCATCGTGAATGATCGCTATGGCGTATCCAGGAGAATTCGGCGGACGGGCAAAAAGGCGATCGATTGCAGCTTGCTGCGATCCATCGAGCCACGAATTCCCCGTCTGTGGCGAGGCTGTGATGACTCTCTGAGCAACGCAGGTCTGTCGGCAAATAAATACGACTGCCACCAGAAACGCAGTAGATACGAATGCCCTCAGCTGGCTCGTCATTCTGCTGGAATGGTACGACTTCAGCTTTCCTTTCGTTCCCTATGCCGGGGAAACTCCACCGCGCAAGGTAGCTGCTCAGCATCATCATCGGCGAACCGCTCTCAGAATGCGTTTCGATTCTTGAAATTCACGCATTCAGCCATTGCGCTCCGAACCCTCAGACTCACTGCGCAGGCGGTTCCTGGGGAATAGCCGCCCCATCGGAGCGCGGATCGCCAGCCCCAAAGTTCACCTCGCGGCGGCTGTCACGCACCACCGCTGCGCCCTGCCCCACCGTGAACGAAAACGGCTCGAGCAGTTTGATCTGATGCCCCCGCTCGGCAAGCCCGGCGCGCACATCCGCTGGGATGGTTTCCTCCATCTCCACATCGCAGCCCTCAAAAGTCTCCTTGGTAAAGCGCGGCTGTTCCAGCGCCGCCTGCACGTTCATGCCGAAATCGACAATGTTCGAGACAAACTGCGCATGGGCCTGCGCCTGATTCCACCCGCCCATGATGCCGAACCCGATATAAATGTCCCCCTTCTGCATAAAGGCAGGAATGATGGTGTGCAGCGGACGCTTGTGTCCGGCCAGAGAATTGGGCAGGCCGGGCGTGAGCTGGAATCCGGCGCCACGATTCTGGAACGAGAAGCCCAGCCCCGGCGCCACCAGACCCGTGCCATACCCCGCATAGTTGCTCTGGATCAGCGAGACAATGTTGCCGTCCTTATCGATCGTCGAAAGATAGATCGTCGAGTTACCGTGCTTATCCAGCTCCGTCTCGATATCCGACGGCACCACCTGGCACGAAGCCTTCTTCATATCGATCAGCTTCGCCCGCTTGTCCGCCAGATCCTTGGAGATGAGTTGCGCCACCGGGATGGGTGTGAACCGCGGATCGCCAACGTATTTATACATATCGGCATAGGCCAGTTTTTTGGCCTCGATCATCACGTGCAGAGCATCCACCGAGTTGTGGCCGTATTGCGCGAGTGGAAAATGCTCCATGATGTTGAGCATAGAAAGCGCTGCGATCCCCTGTCCGTTCGGAGGAAGCTCATAAACGGTCCAGCCGTGATAAGTGGTCGAAACCGGTTCGACCCATTCCGGTTGAAAATCGCGGAAATCTTCAAGGGTATGAAGTCCACCCTGGCTGTCGAGGAATTTAACCATCGTCTCCGTCATGGGACCGTTGTAATAAGCGTCGCGCCCGTGCGCCGCAATCTGCCGCAGCGAGTTAGCCAGCGCAGGATTCCTGAATAAGTCGCCAGGTTTGGGCGCATCCGGCCAGATCACGTAAGTTTCCCTGTAGCCAGGCTGATCGAGAAGCCGTTTGGCAATCCAGTAGCGCGCGTTGCGCTCGGCCAGGGGAAATCCATTCTGCGCGTAGTAAATGGCGGGCGCCAGCAGCTGACTGAAGGGCAGGGTACCGAAGCGCGTGCGCATCGCATCCCAACCGGCCACTGCGCCGGGAACGTCGATGGTCTCAACGCCGATGGGATTGATGGCAGTGACGCCTTTTGATTTCAGATAGTCGATGGTCAGCGCTTTGGGCGTCCACCCGCTCGAGTTCAGGCCGTAGAGCTTCCCCGTCCGAGCTTCGTAGTAGACCATGAAGAGGTCTCCACCCATGCCGTTGACGTAGGGCTGCACGACGCCCATGACCGCGTTGGCGGCAATCGCTGCATCAATCGCATTGCCTCCCTCCTCCAGAATGTGAGCGCCGGCCTGGGAGGCAAGAAACTGCGGCGTGGAAACAATGCCGAACTTGGAGACGACCATGGAGCGGCCCTGACCAGGAACCGACGCGAACTGTTGCGCCCGGACGGCGGCGCAGCTGAAGAGCAACAGGGCAACACACGCGAGACGTTTCATAGCACCTTTGTAGAAGACTGAGCTCAGGACCAGCGGGCGTTTTGAAAGCCTTTCACTGACAGCTTTCCAGACCGCCATTATTCCATAGCGAAATCGTGGCGCGATGAGCGTCGTTGGACGACTGGGATTTGCGGTTGTTCTTCCCTGCCGGGGAGGCCGGCGCCTCGAAAGAACCGTACGCAGCCTTTTTCGACAGTTGAGCAATATTGAACAGCGCCAGAACTGCGCCACCCCGATAATTATGCAAACTGCCCGCGAAGTTAGCGGATGCACGGTAGTCGAAGTCAAATTGTGAACTCCAGGCGCGGAGTTCCAGATTGCACCGATCTCGCGGCGCGCACCAGGGTTCTCAACGTATTTGGGATTTTTCATTCGCTCTCAGGCATTCACATCGGGAAGTAAGTGAACCGGGATAAACGATGGGGAAGAGATTCAAGTCCAACCAGGGCGACAACCGCGGGAAACAACAACCACGCCCGACGCGAGGAGCCGGTGGCGCAGGAAATCATCGTGATGGAGGGAACACTTATGAAACCACTTAGGCTTATCGGTACGGGAGTTTTAGCCCTTCTTCTCGGAACCATTGCTCCCACGTACGCTCAGCAGGACCCGGGTGCCAAACCCGAAAAACAGGAGCAGCAGACTAAACCGAAGAAACAACAGGAAGCCAAGCCTGGCAAACAGGAACCGCAGCAGGCTAAAGGCCAGCAGGAACAGCAGCAGAAACAACAGCAACAACAGGCGAAGACCGCAAATCAGAATGAGCAGCGGCAGGCTAAGGGCCAGCAGGAACAGCAACAGAAACAACAGCAACAACAGGCGAAGACCGCAAATCAGAATGAACAGCGGCAGGCTAAGGGCCAGCAGGAACAGCAACAGAAACAACAGCAACAACAGGCGAAGATTCAGCAGAACCAGGAAAAGAGCCAGCAGCACCAACAACAACTAGCCAGCGGGCAGCAGCACCAGCAAGCACAAGGACAGTGGGCCCGCAACGGCCAGAAGGATAGTCGCGGCCACGAGTACAGCGAAAGCAAGTTTGGACGTGATCATCATGCTCGCTTTGAAGCGAATGGTGGCCGCTACTACAATGGCCGTCGCGAATACTCTTACGGTGGATACTGGTTCTATGCCGGAGCCTGGCCGGCCTGGTTTTACCAGCAGGACGTGTACTTCATTATGGGAGCGGATGGAATGTGGTATGCAGTTTCATACGACGATCCTTCCTTAATGTTCCAGGTCAATATCGAGTAGCGTGATAAGTGCCCTACGCCCTGGGAGACCGCCCGCGTGCCTAAGCAGCGGGACGTTTCTGCATCGCGCCCACGCTCGCCTTCGATTCCCGTTCCGACGCTTTCAGATGCCCGCGGAACAGCGAGTCCATCCGCTTGGCCAGCTCCGCGTTCGCTTCTCCGCCAATCAGAATCGCCAGCGCCGTGAGATAAATCCAGAACATCAACCCGATCACCGCGCCCATGCCGCCGTACAGCCGCGAGTAGTTCGTCAGATGATTCAGATAAAACGCCAGCCCCGACGAACCCACAAACCACAATGCAATGGCCACAATCGCGCCCGGCAGTGTCGAGGTGAACCGCTGCCTGCGGTTCGGCGCGAGGAAGTAAACCAGCTCCAGCGCCACAACAAACGTTGAGAACACCGTGGCGATGCGGATCGCCGGCCACATCCGTTCAAATGCCCCAGGAATCGGAAACGTATTCGCCAGGAAATGGCCGAAGTGCGGTCCGGCCACGAGCGCCAGCAGAGAAACGGTCAGCAAACCGCCGCTGGTTGAGGCCAGCACCAGCGCCTGCAGCCGGTCGCGCAGCCACGAGCGCGGCTTCGTCACGTCATACGCAACATTGAGCGCCGTAATCAGCGCGGTGAATCCGCCGGTCGTCGACCAGATATAGCTGAGGATGCCGAACGACAGCATGCCTCGATGCGGCGCCAGCAGGCTGCCGATCATCTTCTCCACCATCAAGAGCGAATCCGGCGGCACCAGCAGAGCCATCACGCTCAGCAGTTGCGGCAGCAGGCCCGGCAGATGCAGGACCGACAAGAGCGCCGCGACTGTAATCAGCAGCGGGACCATGGACATCATCGACCAGAACGCCAGACCGGCCGCAACGTCGAAAACGTCGGTTCGGATCAGCTCCTTCGCGACGATCCTGGCGAGGCACCACGTCTCTCGCCACCGCCGCTGCTGTCGGTGACGCCAGCGCAGGAAGCTCGAGTGCCGCCGCGATTTTCCTGCAGAAGCGGTCGCCTGCTGTCCGCTGGCGTCAGCCTGCGCGCGTTCCATGGGGCCCGAAATAGACGTTTCACGCACGAAGGCGGCTCCGCAACACCGATTACTGTGGTGCGATGGCAGATTTTCATTTGCGGATGCGTGCCGGCTCCGCCCTTTTCACTCGAAGCTTAGTTGCCGCGCTTGCCTCATCCATGGCTTTTCTGCGATACAAGAGTGGTTTGCCTAAGGAGACTCCATGAAGAAAAGCGTTTTGACTGGGGCCCTGGTGGTTGTCGTTGCTTTCGTTCTCCCTCTGCCGTTCGCCATTGCCGACACTCATCCCGCCAACATGCGGGCCGTCACCTTCCCCAGCGGCACCGATACCGGCCAGGGTTTTCTCTACTTGCCTGGCGGCGGTGGCCGTCACGCCGCCGTTATCGTTATCCAGGAATGGTGGGGCGTCAACGACTGGGTCAAGGAGCAGGCGCAGCATTTCGCCAATGAAGGCTATGTCGCGCTCGCCGTCGATCTCTATCGTGGCAAGGTGGCCACCGACCAGGAAATGGCCCACGAGCTGATGCGTGGGCTACCCCAGGATCGTGGCGTCCGCGACCTCACTTCCGCCGTCGCCTGGCTCGACCATCAGCCCGATGTCGACCCCAACAGGATCGGGGCCATCGGCTGGTGCATGGGCGGAGGCTATGCTGCGCAGCTCGCCATCGCCGACCCCACACTCAAAGCGGTGGTCATCAACTATGGTTCCCTGCCCACCGACAAAACTGCCCTCAGCCAGATCCACGCGCCGGTCCTGGGCAACTTCGGCGGCCTCGATCGCGGCATTACCCCGGACGACGTTCACGCCTTTGCCGACACCATGCAGTCGCTCGGCAAGAGTGTGGACGTGAAAATCTATCCCGACGCCGGTCATGCGTTTGAGAATCCGAACAACACGGCCGGATACAAACCCGCCGATGCTGAGGATGCCCAAAAGCGTTCCCACGACTTTCTCTCCGAGCATCTGCACCCGCTCGATCGGTAACAGGCCAACCAAATTCCCGCATCGCGAGGCAGCGGTGCGGGGACCCTGTTTGTGTTCCGCCTGCACAAAAGTCACGGCATCGAAAGTTGCAGGCAACGCATGCGTGCGTGCGCTTAGTGCGCCGACTTTTTGCGCCCGCAAGTGCCTGAAAAGCTGTGCAACTTGCGCTCGCAGTAAGTCTCTTTCGTTCCTTCGCTGGTTACCAAAGTCGCCAAAATACTTCTTGCTTGTGAATCTGCGAACGTGTTAACTATGCAGGCAATATCTTGAAACTTCCTGCCTTGCTGTACACAGGGGAAAGTGCGGTCTACAAGGCCATCACTATGAAAATTGGAACGACGATTCGAGGATATCGCCTGCAAAAGGGCCTATCTCAGGGGGACATCGAGAAGCGAACCGGGCTTCTTCGCTGTTATTTATCCAGGGTGGAAAACGGGCACACCGTTCCTTCGCTCGACACTCTCGCCAAAATCGCAGGCGCTCTCGAGCTTCCGCTGGCTCAGCTGTTTGCAGAAGATACGCTGGGACGCCAGCTGCAGTCGCAGAAACTCTCCGACGACGAGCTCCGCTTCCTCACCCAAATCCGGCGGTATTCCACCAATCTCAACGACAGTGACCGAAAACTGCTGCTGGCCATGGTCAAGAAGTTCGCAGCAACCGCCACGCGATAACCACGACGGGGTTCCCCCAGAGTTTGCATTGTGTATGGCTCCGGAACCGGCTTCCGAAGCGCCGGGAGAGCCTCATCCCGCCGCGGTGTAGTACGCGCGCAGTCCCCAGGCAATTAACAGCAGCAGAAACGCCATCACTCCAACGGCGAAAGTCCGCCTGCGCACAAACTGGGCACGGGGCGCTCCAATGCGCGGCACCAGCGGCAAGCCCAGCGCAATGCCGCTGAGGAACCCGCCCAGGTGCGCCATGTTGTCGATCTGCAGCCGTGTGTGCGCCACCCACAACCCGCCGTCGATAATGAAGTTGATCAGCGCGAACCACCACACGCTGCGCCGCAGTTTTTTCCGTTCCAGCTCCGGAATCGGCAGCAGCGGCGAGCGCAGCAGCATCAGCAGCACCCCTGCCAGTCCAAACACCGCGCCCGAAGCTCCCGCGCTCAGCACCCCTCCCTGCCCAGGCAGCCGCTGATTGAAGGTGATGCTCAGCAAGTTCCCCGCTACGCCCGTCAGAACATAAGCGGCGACAATCCCGAATTCCCCCAGCAGTGGCTCGCCCAGGAGTCCCAGGTTCCAGAGGCACCACATATTCGTGGCGATGTGAATCCACCCGAAGTGCACAAAGATCGACGTGACCAGCCGCCACCACTCGCCGCTGAGAATGTACGCGCCGTTGCACAACAGCCCATAGGAAATCTTGTCCTCAAAAGTAGGACCGGCCAGCGAACCGCTCAGGTACAGCGTGAACAGATAGACGGCGCAGTTGATTCCCACCAGTGTGTAGGTCGCGGGCGCCATGGCCCAGTGGCGTCGCGGACGACGCACCGGCTGCGGCGGGGGATACCACCCACGCGGTTGTTCAGGCTCCTGCGGCGGCTCCGGATACGTTCCAGGCGGCAAAATCTCGGGTTGCGACGAGGGTCGCGATGCGAACCGCCCCTCTGCACCTGCTTCCGGCTCCATACTGCTACCCTATCGTTCCCGCCGCACTCTGACAATCCAACGCGAGTGACGGGCATTCATCCGATGCCGGCGTGCTCCGGGTCCTGAGCCGTCCAGGATTCGCGTTTCTCCGGTCTCGATGACGACGCGTTCGCTCTCGCCCACGCCATCAGCGCCAACGGCGCCATCACAAAGATCGATACCACCAGACAAATTCCCGTCACATCCGAAGTCTGCCATTGCCGCCCGCCGGCATCGATGATCGTCCTCGGCCAGCCAGCAGGCACAGCAGAAGGAACCGCCAGCAGCAAATTCCCCGCCGCAACCGCCCCATACAGCAGCACCGCCAGGCGATTCCATCGCTCCGGCTCCAGCAACGCCGCCTCGCCAGCCGCCCCACCCCGCAACCACAGCGCAAACCCCAGGTAAAATACCCAGGCCGTCAGCATCCACCCAAAATAATTGCTGAACGGCACGCCAAAATAGCCGCCCCCATCCCTCCACACCCACGCGCGATCGATGTACGCCCACTCCGGATCCATCCCCAGATCCCACGCGCACATCGCCGCTGCGGCAACAAACGGCGTCACCAGCACTCCCATCCGCCAATTCGCCGGCGCACCCACAATCAGCGATGCCACCACCCACGCCGCATATCCCACGCCCAACCAGGCAAACGCCAGCAGAATCGGCAGTTCCATCACCTTCGGCCCCATCACGCCCGTAAAAAAGTAGTGACCGAAAGGAAAGCCCGTCCGCAAACTCAGGCTCTCAAAAAAGCTGCCAACACCAAGGCACAGCCCCGTAAAAACCAAAATCCCGCGCGTCCCATAAACCCGCCTGCCATGAACCCACGCAAAAATCGCCGGCGGAAGCACATGCAGAACCACAATCAGCAGCGTGGGAATCCGCGTCGGGAAAACCTGCAACACGCGCGCCACCGCATACACCGCCAGTAGAACCACGAGCGCCCGCGAACCCTCTCGTTCCGTCATGCCAGGATTTTAGCCGCGCCCGCTCCCACCCGCTCTCAGCGACCTTATTATTTACAATGCTCTTTCGCGCTCGCTTTTCGGCGCCCCTGCGGAGTCCTGCCCTTTGAGTGGTGATCATGTCCGGTGACAAAAAGATCGGCCGCGCGCTCCTCAGCGTGACGGATAAATCAGGCATCGTGGATTTTGCGCAATGTCTCGCTCGCCACGGCGCTGAACTCATTTCGACCGGTGGCACCGCCCGCACCCTGCGCGATGCCGGCCTCACCGTGCGCGAGGTCGCCGACCTCACGGGCTTCCCCGAGATGTTCGACGGCCGCGTCAAGACACTGCACCCCAAAGTGCACGGCGGCATTCTCTACATGCGCGGCGACGAGCAGCATCGCAACCAGGCCCAGGCCGCCGGCATCGAGCCCATCGACATGGTCGTCGTCAACCTCTACGCCTTCGAAAAAACGGCCTCCAACCCCGGCGTCAGATTTGAAGACCTCATCGAGAACATCGACATCGGCGGCCCCGCCATGCTCCGCTCCGCCGCCAAAAACTTCGAAGACGTCGCCGTCGTCACCGCGCCCCACGACTACCAATTCCTCGCCGACGAAATGGATCTGAACCGCGGCATGCTCAGCCGCGAAACCCGCTGGCGTCTCGCCCAGCGTGCCTTCGGTGTTACCGGCGCCTACGATACCGCCATCGCCAACGCGCTCGAGCGCATCGAGCCCTCGGCTCCCGGCTATCCCGCCCTCGCCAGCGACGAATTTCCCCTCATGCTGCGCGTCTCCTACCCGCTGGCCCAGTCGCTGCGCTACGGCGAGAATCCCCATCAGCGCGCCGCCCTCTATCGCGACGGCTCCGGCTCCGGCATTGCCTCGGCTCTCCAGATCCAGGGCAAGGAGCTCAGCTACAACAACCTCGTCGACCTCGACGCCTGCTGGGAACTCGCGCAGGAATTCGATGAGCCCGCCGTCGCCATCATCAAGCACACCAACCCCTGCGGCGTCGGCATCGGCTCCAATCCGCTGGAGGCCTACCGCAAAGCCCTGGTCGCCGATCCCATCTCGGCCTTCGGCGGCGTCATCGGCGTCAATCGCGAACTCAACGGTGATACCGCCGAAGAAATGTCGGCCCTCTTCGTCGAGGCCATCGTCGCGCCCGCCTTCAGCGACGACGCTCTCGTGCGCCTGGCCTCAAAGAAAAACCTGCGGCTCATCGCGGTTCGTCCCGGGAACCCGGCCCGCGTTCTCCGCCAGATTTCCGGCGGCATGCTTCTGCAGGATGCCGACAATCCCCACCTTTCCGTCACCGACCTCAAGGTCGCCACCCGCCGCGCCCCCACGGAAGAGGAACTCAATTCCCTCCTCTTTGCCTGGAAAGTCGTCAAGCACGTCAAGTCCAACGCCATCGTCTATGCGCGCGACGGCCAGACCCTCGGCATCGGCGCCGGCCAGATGAGCCGTGTCGACGCCGCCCGCTTCGGCGCCATGAAATCAGTGCTGCCGCTCGAAGGATGTGTCGCCGCCTCCGACGCCTTCTTCCCGTTTCCCGACGGACTCGAAGTCGTGGCGCAGGCAGGAGCGACGGCCGTCATTCAGCCCGGCGGCTCGGTGCGCGATAAGGACGTGATCGCCGCCGCCGATCGCCTCAACGTCGCCATGGTCTTCACCGGCATCCGCCACTTCCGACACTGACGCCGCTCTGTACCAATTCTCCGAGCGGTGCCACGGAATTGCCGATTGTCCGATGATGAGCTCCGGTCCCGCGATCAGACCGAATATTGCAACACGGCGATGGAATGCGCAGGCAGTTCAAGGTGCGGAGCGTCGGGCCTCCACGGAATCACCTGGGGAACCACGCGAGCAGGATGGACAACGTCATTGTAAGCATCGGGTGAATCGCCGCATAGAACCGTCACCCTGGTATTATCGCGACTCACGGGAACCCGGAAATCGATCTTCCAGCGAGCCGACGCTTCGGGATGACGATTGACGAGAGCGATGGCCACCAGCTTGCGGTCGTCGCTGCAGGTGGTAACTGCATCCAGGGCCGGCACCGTCTTCTGCTCCACATGCAGGGGGTCGGAGGCGATACGGCTCTCGACGACGTTCGGCTGGAGCAGGTCGGAGTACATCTTCAGAACGTGGAACGTAGTCCGTTTGACGATTCCTTTAGGGTGAACGAAGAGCGGCCCACGCACGTTGACGACCGGAGCCATGCACGCCATCTGGACATACTTTGCCTGGCGCAAACATCCGTTGAGAAAGGAAGCGGAGAAGACCGCGTCGGCCATGGTGTAGGTCTCATTGCGATCGTTCTCATCGCGCTCGCTGATCTCAGCGAGTTGATTGGCTCCCCCGCCGGGAAAGCCGGGATGATGCCAGCCGCGCAGGTTCCATTCATCGAAGGCGATCTTGATCCGATCGCCGAAGCCAGTCCGGTTGAGGAGTTCGATCGCCTGTTGAATCTGCTGCTCGGGAGCTTCGCAGAAGCCCATGCAATGCAGATAGTCGGAGGGATGCGTGCCACGCTGCCAGAGCGCGTCCCAATAGCCGTGAATAGAGATGAAGTTGAGATACTTGCCGGCAGCCTGGAGCATTGGCGGCGTCCAGTTGCCGGTGACGGTGGCGGCGGCCAGGATCTGCAGGTCGCTGTCAACGGCCCGCATCATCTTGGCGGACTCACGGACCAGCGGCCCCCACTCCTCCACTGTTTTGGCCCCGATTTCGCCGCCGAGGTAATTCTCGTTTCCGATGCTCCAGTAGCGAACGTTGTAGGGCTCCGGGGAGCCGTTGGCAGCGCGCATGCGGGAGTAGCGGCCCTCATTTTTCAGATTGCAGTACTCGACCCAGTTGCTCATCTCTTCGGATGTGCCCGTTCCCGCATTGGTGCAGATGTATGGCTCGGCGCCCACCAGACGGCACCACTTTACGAACTCATCGGTGCCGAAGGTATTCGGATCTTCAACGCCCCAGGCTTTATCGAAGCTCGCCTGGCGGTCCTTCCCCACGCCATCGCGCCAGTGATAGGCGGAGGCGAAACAGCCGCCCGGCCAGCGCACGATGGGCACTTTCAATTCGCGCAGGGCTTCGATCACATCGGTGCGAAAACCGTGCTCGTCGGCGAGAGGCGATCCCGGATCGAAGACGCCACCGTAGACCTGGCGCTGAAAGTGTTCGAGGAATTGCCCGAAAATCATGCGGTTGAACGGAGTGCCGGGAGCGGCTAAGTCGACGGTCAGCTCACCGGCGACGGCGGCGCCTGCATCAAGTGCCCAGAGTTTCTTTCGCAGGCCGGAGGAACCGAGAATCATTGCGGCGCTTCCGTACGTGAATTGCCGCCGAGTCAGATTGAGCTTGCCAGGGTCAGTTCGAATGGCCATCTCCATGTTCAGAAAAGTTCGCCACCCATTGTAATGCGCTGAACGAAACGCGCAGGCCGGAGCGACGGCCGTCATTCAGTCCGGCGGCTCGGTGCGCGATAAGGACAGTCATCGCCGCTGCCGATCGCTCAACCTCCCATGGTCTTCACCGGCATCCGCCACTTCCGCCACTGAACGCCTCGGGACCTGCGCGCTTCCCTCCGGCGCATTTGCATTCCTACTCGTAACGGAGAGCCGTAGTCGGTTCCACATGGGCTGCGCGCACGGCGGGGACCAGCACAGCCGCCACCGCAGTGGCAAGCAGCACCAGTGAAACCGTCACGAACGTGAGCAGATCGGTTCCGCTGGTGCCGTAGAGCACGCTGGCGGTAAACCGTCCCAGGGCCAGAGCGATGGCCAGTCCGATGCCCAGCCCAATGGCGGTAAGAATGAGTCCCTGCCGAAGAATCATTCGCAACACGGTGGGACGCTTCGCGCCAAGCGCCATGCGGATGCCGATTTCGCGCGTTCGCCGGCGCACCGAATAACTCATCACACCGTAGAGACCGATGGCGGCGAGAGTAAGACCGATAGCGCCGAAGATTCCCAGCAGAAGCGCGGAGATGCGGGGCAGAAGCAGCGATTTATCCACGTGCTGCTGCATGGTCTCGGCATTGAAGACCGCCATATTCGGATCGAGCGCGGCGATCTGTTGCCGCACCAGGGAAGCCAGGGCACGCGGATCCATCGAAGTCTTAACCAGGATCGTGGTTCCGAAAAAGCTGGTGGCCTTTTCCGGAGCGGCATCCAGATAGAAATACGCCGCATCGGACGGCTTTTCGCCAATGGTGCGCGATTTCGAGTTACGAGCAATGCCAATGATCGTGTAAGTCGACTTATCCTGGTGGATCGTGCGGCCGATAGGATCCTGGCCAGGAAACAAATGCGCGGCCATGGTTTCGTTGATGATGACGGCAGGCTGGCCGCCAGGTTGCACGCTGAAATCCTGACCCCGCAGCAAGGGAATTCCCATAGTCTGGAAATATCCGCGGCCCACCGTGTCGACCAGGGCGACTACATTCTGTGCGGGGCGGCCTTTTGCGGCGTCCACGTCGAACTTGTTCTCGGCGGCGCCGATGCTGAGCGGCACCACACCCACAAAGCTCACGGAGCGAACCCCAGGCAGCGCCGTCACCCGTTCCCGCAGCTGCGAGAGGAACTGCACGGTTTTGTCGCGCGAGTAGTTCTGGATTTTCGGATCCACTGACATAATCAGCAGATTGCCCGGCTTGAACCCAATGTCAATCGAGGAAGCATTGCCAAGGCTGCGCAGAAACAGTCCTGCCGTAGTCAGGAGCACGAGCGACAGCGACACCTGCACCACCACCAGAGTGTTCCGCATACGCGAACGGCTTGCGAGTCCGAATCCCACGGGGCCATCTTTGAGCGAGCCAACCAGGTCGGGGCGCGAAGCACGCAGAGCCGGAACCAGCCCAAACAGCAGGGCTGTAATTACAGATAAACCCAGCGTAAACAGAGCCACCCGCCAGTCCACGTTGAAGTCGAAGGCGATCGGGAACGGCAGCGGGAGCTGGAAACTCGAGATGGCGCGAGCCGCCACCGCTGCCAGGAGAAATCCCACACCGGCCCCTGTGAGCGAGAGCAGAAAACTTTCGATCAGCAGTTGTCGCACCAGCTGACGACGCCCGGCGCCTACCGCCAGACGAATCGCGATCTCCTTTTGCCGGCCAGTGGCGCGGGCCAGCAGCAGGTTGGCAACGTTGGCGCACGCCACCAGCAGCACCAGGCCCACCACGATCATCAGGACAGCCATAAGCGTGAATGCGGGCGTGGCGGAACCGCCAATCAGGCCGCCCGCCGTTTGCAGGGTCACCTTCTCGTGCGTCTTGTCGTCCTTGTGCCAGGCATCGTCAAGGCGCTTCTTGACGACGTTGACCAGGACAAGAGCCCGTGCGCGCGTAACTCCCGGTTTGAGCCTCGCGTCGAGCATGAGCCATTGATTATCCCGCTTGTTGATGTTGCTGCCGTCTGCGGTGAGGTCGGGCAGAATTTCTTCCGACACAGCGAGAGGCACCCAAAAATCGGATACCAGACCGCGATCGATGCCGTAGAAGCCTGGCGGCGCCACCCCCACCACGGTGTACTGCTCTCCGTTGAGAGCGACGTCGCGGTTAAGAATGTTCGGGTCCCCACAAAAGCGTCGCCGCCACAGGCCGCTGCTGAGAACGACCACATGGTCGCGAGCGACGGTGTCATCTTCGGGAACAATGGCACGGCCGAGCGTCATGGGCACATCGAGCATGCCGAAGAAGTTGCCGCTCACCGACTGGCCCCAGACCCGCTCCGGTGCTCCCTTGCCGCCGATGCTCGCGGGAATGAGAGGAAAGTGCGCAGCCACGCCGCCCTCAAAGATGGCGCCGGTCTGGTCGCGATAGTCGAGATAGTCGGGATAAGAAAACGAGTTGCCTTCCGAGAACATCACCATCCGGCCGGGATCCCTGACTGGCAGCACGCCCCACAACAGCCCATTGGCCACGCTGAAGACCGTGGCGTTGGCCGCAAACGCCAGGGCAATAGAAAGGATTACGACGAAGGAAAAGCCAGGAGCCCGGAGCAGAGTTCGAATCGTGTAGCGAATATCCTGGGCCAGGTTCTCCATCAGCGGCAGCCTCGATCGGAAGAAATGTTGTCGAGGAGACTACGCAGAGGACGAGAGGAAAGTTCGCCTGCGTCGAGGTGCGCCCCCTTCACGGAATCAATGGAGGGCGGCACGTTTCTCGGAATCGCGATTTCACGTCGATGAGCCCATGCGTTCCGCCGCAGTGATCAGGCGAAAATCCGATAAGTTCTCCTTCAGTTCGCCGCCGTCAATGGGCTTGAACAGATAGCCGTCGCACAACGCCTTGAACGCCCTGGTGATCGTTTTCACATCCCGAATCGATGTGGTCATGAAAATCTTCACGCCGTCGGAGGAATAAATGCTCGCGCTGCTCCTCCAGCCAGCGAATGTGTCGCACCGCTTCGGTTCCGTCCATCACCGGCATACGAATGTCCATGCAGATCAGGTCGTACCTTTGCCCTGACAGCAACGAGGAGCGAAAGGCCTCAACGGCTTCAGCCCCGTTCACCGCAACGTGGCAAATACCGTGCTTCGACAGCAGATCCTGCAGAATCAAACGGGAGGTCAGCTCGTCCTCCACCACCAGCGCCCGCAGAGGAGCCTGCGCGCTTGACCGGCCATCGAGGTCCCGCACTGCCGCGATCCGTTCCGGCTTCAAGACCGCCTTCAGGCTGGACAGCTCGACGTGGTCGTCGATGTCCATGCGACGATCCACATCGCATGCCATCTCCTCGAGCCGAGCGACCGCGGCAAGCAGCGCCTCCACAATCGCGGAGCTCAGCTCGATGGCCCCATCGCGCGCCTGGGACAACACATTCTCCGCCGCCTGGCTCAGATTCTTCATCGGCTCATGAACCAAATGGCACGCCGCGCCCTTCACGGTGTGGATGGCGCGGAACACGCGATTGATCGATTCCGGCGAGACCGCGACCTTGTTTTCGACCACGTCCATCAGGTCGCTTTCCACCTCCGCCAGCTTGTCTCTGCACTCTTCGTAAAGCACCACGAGGTCCTCACGGACCAGACCCGATGCTTCCATCAGTCTTTCCTGTTCCAGTTGAGCCTTACTCTTCTGCTGCATCCCATTCCTTCCCGATCGACTTCTCCAGCTCCAGCCATGCTGCTTCGAGCTCCGACATGGCGCTCGCGACAGCCGTCAGCTCTCCGGCCTCGGCTGCCATTTCCATTGTGTACGCCTTCTCGCGCAGCGCCTCTCCTCCAACGTTGGCAGCTGCTCCCTTCAACGCATGAGCGTGCAAACGCACTCCGGGCGCATCCTGTTCGGCCAGACACGAACGCAACTGCTCGAGCTGGCGAGGCGCATCTTCCCGAAACGCCCTGAGAACCACGCCCGCTAATTCGCGGTCTCCCATCAGCCGCCGCAACAGCGAATCCCCGTCGAACACCGCAACGGCACACGCCCCGGCGCAGGGTTGCGATGGCGGACTCGCCGCATCGCAGCGCGCCTTCGATATCCACCGGGCCAAAGTCCTGGCCAGTCGCCCCAGTTCCACCGGTTTAGCCAGATAATCGTCCATTCCCTCCGCCAGGCAGCGTTCCCGATCCTGCGCCATGGCGCTCGCGGTCAGGGCAATGATCGGAATCTGTTCGCCCGCCGACTGACGAATTCTGCGCGTTGCTTCGTAGCCGTCCATCACCGGCATCGCGCAGTCCATCAGCACCAGGTCGTAGTGTCCGGCTCCGCATGCCTCCACCGCCTCGGCGCCGTTCGCAACGGCGTGAGCCTTGTATCCCAGCTTCTTCAGTTGCGCGCCGATCACCTCGCGATTGGTGAAGTTGTCCTCAGCCACCAGAATCGTTTCTCCATGCCCAGCAAGACCGTTCGCAGACCCGGCAGCTTCTTCCGCTGTCGCCGAACCGCGCTGATGGGCCTCCGCCTCTTCAAAAGCCACCGTGAACCAGAACGTCGAACCCTGGTTTCGTCCGCTCTCGACGCCAATGCGGCCGCCCATCTTCTCCACCAGTTGTTTGGAGATGGCCAGACCCAGCCCTGTGCCGCCGTAGTGGCGCGTGGTGGAGGCGTCGGCCTGGAAAAATGGAGAAAACAGCCCGGAGATCGCTTCCGCATCCATCCCGATCCCGGTATCGCTCACCGCAAAGCGAACCCTCGTTGTGCCGCCGCTCCCGTTCTCATCCTCCACCTCGACCGTGACCCCTCCCGCTGCGGTGAATTTGATGGCGTTGGCACACAGGTTGGTCAGCACCTGGCGCAACCGGTGAGCATCGCCGCGCACCAGACGGGGAATTGTCGACGAAACATGCGCCTCAAAGCGCAGGCCTTTGGCTCCCGCCTGCACCGACAGAAGCCGGACAACATCCTCGACGGTGTCGCTCAGGTTAAAGGTGGCTCTCTCCAGCACGATCTTCCCGCTCTCGATTTTCGAAAGATCGAGAATGTCGTCGATCAGCGCCAAAAGCGTGCGCCCGCTGTCCTGCGCAACCTCGACGTAATGCCTTTGCTCCGGAGTCAGGCTGGTCTCCGCCAGCAGCTGATTCATCCCGATCACGCCGTTCATCGGCGTGCGGATTTCGTGGCTCATATTGGCCAGAAAGCGGCTCTTGGCACGATTGGCCGCATCGGCCGCTTCCCGTGCACGAATCAGTTCCGTCTCGTAACGTTTTCGCTCCGTAATCTCCTCGGCAATGCCCACGACTCGTATCAGTTCCCCGTTTTCATCGCGGACCGGAAACGCACGATCCCGGATCCATTTCTCCTTCCCTTCCGGGGTCTGAATGCGGTATTCGACATTGACAGACTTCCCCTGCAATTGATCCACTGCCAGTCGTTCCGCTTGTTCCCGGTCGTCCGGATGGACCGCCTCCCTCCACGACTCGGGATCCTGGTAAAGACTGGCCATACTCCTGCCCCAGATTTGTTCATAGGCGGGGCTGACGTAAAGATTCTCCCCGGATGCCATCGGGATGATCCGAAATACATCGCGAATATTCTCAGCCAGCTGGCGGAAACGCTCTTCGCTCTCGCGCAAAGCCTGCTCGGCCCGCCTGCGCTCGGTGATGTCGGCACTCAGGCCCACGTGCCCCAGAAACTCTCCGTCGGCTGAAAACCGCGGCTGGGCGCGCGAACCCAGCAGGCGCCACCTGCCATCCGCCGCCCGTACCCGTGCCTCCGCGTCAAAAGGCAGATGCTCCCGCACCGCCTGTTCGAACGCGGCAACATACGCCGCCGCATCCTCCGGATGAAGAAGAATTGTCCACCTGTTGGTCAGATCGTCCTCGTCCGGAATCCCGAAAAACGTTCTGTACGCGCGGTTGACGAACTCCACATTACCGGCTGCGCCGGTGACCCACAGTATCGAAGGACTTCCATCGGCCATGGTGCGGAAACGCTCTTCGCTCTCCCGCAACCGCTGCTCCGCCCGGTGCCGTTCGGTGCTGTCTCTCAGCAGGCCAACGGTCGCCACCACCGTCCGGCTCGCGTCGCGGAGCGGGAACCCTGTCGCCGTAACGTGGATTCTCCGTCCGTCCGCATGCTGGCAGATGCCCTCGTAGTTCTTCAGCACTTCGCCTTTCCCGATCCGATCGAGGAAAGCCATCATGCGCGGCATCCGATCCTCCGGTATGAACAGCGACACGTCGCGCCCCACCGCCTCGGCCGCCGTGAAACCAAAAGTAGCTTCCGCGCCGTGGTTCCAGGTCAGGATCGCGCCGCCCAGGCTGATGGCGATCATCGCATCCTCGGAATGTTCCGTGATCGCTGCCAGAAATGCCTGGGCTGCGGCCTGTGCCCGACGCTCGGTTACGTCCCGCTTGATCGCGATGTAACCGGTGACGGCGCCCCCCGCGTCCCACACTGGCGCGATGCGCATCTCCTCTTCAAAAAGGGTCCCGTCTTTCCTCCGATTGGTCACCTCGCCTTGCCACACCTCGCCCGACAAAAGCGTCTTCCAAAGCTCTGCATAAAACGGAACGCCATGACGGCCCGATTTTAGAAATCGGGGATTTTGCCCCACCGCTTCCTCGGCCGAATATCCCGTCATGACCGTAAACGCCGGATTCACATACTGAATCGTCCCACCCTGATCGGTAAGGACGATGCCATCCGAGGCCTGATCGACCGCCGTGATCAGTCCCGCATGTCCGGCTGCAACCCCTGCACTCTGCACAATTCGCCTCTGCGACCTTGACCCCTGTCGTCCTTATCGGCGCTCCGTGGGTTGCGTTCAGCCGGTTCCATCGGTGATTCGTACTGCGCGGAGACAGGCGCAGGCGAGCCCGCCCTGGCTCCGGACCGAAATCTCCGCCTCGAGTGAACAACGGCTTCCGATTGTGGTAAACGTGACAAATGCGAGCCGTTGCTGAAAAACTCCGCCTCAGCCAGATAGCTCCCGGCCTGGTCCAGTCCGAAATCCGCGCCATGACCGTCGAGTGCGACCGCGTCGGCGGCGTCAATCTCGCCCAGGGCGTTTGTGACACGGAGCTGCCCGCGCCCGTCGCCGCCGGCGCCGTCGAAGCCATCGCCCAGGGCCACAACATTTACACCCGCGCCGACGGCATCGCCTCCCTGCGCAGCGCCATCTCTGCCCGGCTCGCCCGCCACAACGGCATCGAGGCCAATCCCGAAAAGGAAATCATCGTCACCTCCGGCGCAACCGCCGGCTTCCAGGCCGCGTGCCTCGCCCTCTTCGATCCCGGCGACGAGGTCATCCTCTTCGAGCCCTTCTACGGCTATCACCTCAACACCCTGCGGGCCGGACGCGTCGCCGCCGTTTCCGTTCCGTTGACCGAGCCCCACTGGGCCCTCGACGCCGACGCCCTCCGCGCCGCCATCACCCCGCGCACCCGCGGCATCGTCGTCAACTCGCCCTCCAATCCCTCCGGCAAAATCTTTTCCCGTTCAGAACTCGAAGCCGTGGCCGCGCTCGCCATCGAGCACGACCTCTTCGTCCTTACCGACGAAATTTACGAATACTTCGTCTTCGACGGCGCTGAACACATCAGCCTCGCCACGTTTCCGGGCATGGCCGAGCGCACCATCACCATCTCCGGCTTGTCGAAAACTTTCGCCATCACCGGCTGGCGCATCGGCTATCTGATCGCCGACGCCAAATGGACCGGCGCGATCAACTATTTTCACGACCTGGTTTACGTCTGCGCCCCGTCGCCCTTCCAGTTCGGAGCCGCGGCCGGCCTGCTCCAGCTTCCCGACTCGTTCTACAGCAACCTCTCCACCGAATACCAAACGAAGCGAGACAGGCTCTGCGATGCGCTGAGCGATGCAGGCCTCACTCCGTCCATCCCCCAGGGCGCTTATTATGTGCTCGCCGATGTTACAAAATTGCCGGGAGCCACGGCTCGGGAAAAGGCTCGCACCCTGCTCCGCAATACCGGCGTTGCCGGAGTCGCCGGAACCGCTTTTTTTGCCGAGGGCCGCGGCGACAACCTCATCCGCTTCTGTTTTGCCAAGCGCGATGATGATCTTGCCCGCGCCTGCGACCTGCTGCGAACGCTCTAGAACTTTACGCAGCGGCAGTGGGCGCTGCAATGTCGACCAGCGGATAACCCAGCTTCTTCCACTCGTCGTAACCGCCCCGCAGCGGACGCACTCGATTGATGCCGGCGTTGCGCAGCCGCAGCGCCATCCGTGCAGCCGTTGCCTCACTCGGGCAGGTGCAAAAGAGCACAATTTCCTGATCCCGCGGAATCCGGTCCGCCTGCTCCAGCAGCTTGTCCGGCGTCAGGCTCAGCGCGCCCGGCAGCGTCCGCGGATCGGGTAAATAGTCGAGTGGATGGCGCAGATCGACGATGAACACCGGTTGCCCGTTATCCATCATGCGCTTCAGCTCACGCGGCTCCAGACGTGCCATCCGTACCGAGCGCAGAAACGCTCGCCGCTGCAGCATCCGCCACACCAGAAATCCAATGAAGAGCAGCGCGAAAATAACGCCGAAGAAGTGCGCAGCCCAGGAGAGCGCTTCCGGATGCCGCTTCAGCACATCCCCGAAGAATCGCCCGCCCAACGTCAGCGTCAGGACCCACAGCAGGATGCCACCCGCGTCGCACATCGCAAACTTCGCGTACGACATGCCGATTTGTCCGGCGATAGGAGCGGCCACCGAGCCCAGCCCAGGCACGAACTTCGCCACCAGCAGCGCGGCGGCCCCGTGCCGGGTAAAGATGCCTTCGGTTTTTCGCACGCAGGCCGTGCTCTCCAGAGTCAACCGGCAGATGAGCTTGATCACCGCCGAGCCGTAGCCTTTGCCGAGAAAGTACCAGGTCGAATCCGCGATCAGGCTGGCCACCAGCGCCGCCACCAGAACGACTGGCAGCCGCAGCTGGTGCGTCGCCGTCAGCGTTCCCGCTGTCAGCAGCAGCGGCGCGCTCGGAATCGGAATTCCCAGCTGCTCGGCCAGCACCCACAGAAAGACGACGTAATAGCCGTATTTCACGAATAAGTCGAGAGCGATGGGCATGGCCGATTGCCTGGGGGCAACCCTCCAGGAGCTTCAGTATAGATGTGAACCCAATGGGAAAGGGCGCAACGATTCCAGCCCCAGCCAAATCGGGTCCAGGCAATCCGGCATTTGCTGCTACGCCTTTTTCGCACCGCCAGTCTTTTCCTGCAGAATCTCATCCAGTTCCCGGATCAGTTCCAGCAACTGCCGCTTGCCGCGTTCGCTCATCATCGTGAACTCCACCCCCACCGCGTGGCCTAAATGAACCTGGCGCACAAATCCCTGCACCCGCACCGGCAGCTGCCGCACGCAGAACGTCATCTCCAGCGCTTCGCCCCTCCGATACCCATGGGGCTCGTCGAGCTGCATCCGGCAGCCGCGCAGGCTCAGGTTGGCGATCCTGCCACGAGCACATGCCCCCGAAACAAGGCTGCGCATCTCCGCCTCGCCCCCGCATTGAAACCTCGGATGCTGCCTGCGATCCTCTTCTGGCCGCGCCACCTTGCTCCCTGTAAAGCTGTCTGAGGTGGGTATCGGCTGCACGCCCCGGCCGCATCAGAGGTATCCGACCGCCCGCCGCGCTGTCGCATCCTGAGTCAGCGTTGTTCCGTTGCTGTGCACGTTCTCCTCCTGTTTTTGTGACTGACGATACAGCCCCCCGGCACACTCCGCGTTACTCTGTTGCCATGCACTCACAGGCTGTCGCCAACGCCCCCAGCGCGGCCGAGCGATTCGCCTCCCCCCGCGCCGTGCTCGAGCAAGCCATCGCGCAACGTGCCTTTCCCGGCGCCGCATACGGTGTCCTGCATCGGGGCAACATCGCCGCGCTCGACGCCGTCGGCCGATTTACTTACGACCCGGCCTCTCCGCTCGTCCAGCCGGAGACGGTCTTCGATCTCGCCAGCGTCACCAAGGTTCTCGCTACCACCGCAGCCGCCATGCTGCTCGTCGACCGCGGCCAGCTCGACCTCGACGCGCGCCTCGGCGACATCGTCCCCGGCTTCGTCATCGGTATGGAACACGGCAGCGGCAAAGAGCGCGTCACCCTGCGCATGCTGCTCGCACACACTTCCGGCCTGCCCACGTACGAAACCCTCTTCCGCACCTGCTCCACTCCCGATGCTCTGCTGCGCGCCACCCTGCAGATGAAGCTCGAAGCAAAGCCAGGCTCGCGCACCGAGTATTCCGACTTCGGCTTCATCCTCCTCGGCAAGGTCATCGAGATTCTCTCCGGCCAGCACCTCGACCTCTTCTGCGCCCGCGAAATTTTCGCCCCACTAGGCCTTCCAACCGCGCGCTTTCGTCCGCCCCAGGAAGCGCGCCCTTCGATCCCTCCCACCGAAGACGACCTGGCCTTTCGCCGCCGCGTGATCCAGGGAGAAGTGCAGGACGAAAACTGCTTCGTCCTCGGCGGCATCGCAGGACACGCCGGCCTCTTCGCCAACGTCGCGGACCTGCTGCGGTTCGCGCAATGCATCCTCAACGAAGGACGCACCGCCGAAGGCCAACAGCTTTTCCGTCCCGAGACCGTCGCTCTCTTCTCAGCCAGGCAAACCACGCCGGATGGCAAGTCCCGCGCTCTCGGATGGGACGTGCCGACGGAGCCTTCATCCTCCGGCCGCTTTTTCGGACCGCGCTCCATCGGCCACCTCGGCTACTCCGGCTGCTCCGTCTGGATCGACCCCGATCAGGAGCTGGCCGTCGCGCTGCTCACCAATCGCACGTGGCCCGACCGCTCCAACAACGCCATCAAACAGGTCCGCCCCGCCTTCCACGACGCCGTGGTCGAAGCGTTGCGCGCGGGAAGCTAGTGGACCGTCGCAGTGAGTTCGTTACCGCCCTCTGATTGCTTGATAGTCATTGTCATCCGCCGTTTTGAAGGGGCTCGACTTCAGTCGTGCCGATAATCGCCGCCCCGCGGCCCGGCTTTAGCCGCTGAGGGAAGTATCTTTAGCATTCCTGGACCCTGCTGATGTTTTCGCTGCGACAGGCCACGAGTGCGCATCCAGCCGCTCGAAGAATCAGCCGACCGAACGCCGATTCTCAACCAACACGACAGGCCAAATCCGCGCCCATCGAAGCCGTCTTCACCGCGTCGTTTTCGCTTGAACGCGGGCCTGTATTTTGTTCAGTAGCGCCTGATCGCTGATCGCCACCCGCAGGCTGTCTATTCCCGCCACTGACACCGACGGCATCACGATCGCCTGTCCCGAGTATTCATCGTGATAGTGAATCTCGTAGATCACATACGTGGGATGGCGCTCGACCACACTCAGCCTCAGATCGCACCACCGCCACTCGTCCTCGCACAGCCGGTTGATCTGGTGTTCCAGCTCCTGCATCGCCGCAATCGATTCCACCAGCGTCAGAATCTCGCGGCCTTCCTCGTCGAATGGATAGCGGTACAGAGTTCTCTCGATCATCGTCGCGTGACGTCCGATGACCCATCATGGCTTGAAAGTTGTCGCTTGCGAAGTCCCTGCCCGCTCAATTTATGGTAATGGCACCATCTCTCTGCCATGTGTTACCAGAAACTCCTGCGATCCGCTCGATCCACTCCTCACCCGCCGCTATAATCTTCGGCTTGCTTCCGTGGGTGTTCAACCTTTTCAGGCTCGTCGCGGCCTGTTTCCGAACCGAAGCCAGCTTTCAATCGTGATCCAGTTGATGGAGAAGCCGATCCAAAATGCAATCCCGAAAAACTGTCGAGGACCGAGGTGCGTGATGCGGCTGGTAGCAAAGAAGACGCCCATCACCGGCCGCGTCGTCGCAATTCCCAGCAGGACGGCGATCGCTCGTATCAGCCAGCGCCTCTCCAGCATCAGCAGGCCGCGCACTTTGTATTGCCACGCCCACCCCAGCGAAAACAGGAACAGCGTATTGAAGAAGAGAACCGCGCTGCGCTCGATCCATCCGCCAACGGCGTCGATGCTCATCGCGTAAGCGGTGACGCCCACAATGACTCCCAGCGGAAACAGCCAGCGCTCCGGCCATGTCAGACGAGAAAAACGTCGCAGGAGCACGAACGGCGTAATCAGCACAAAAGCCAGTGCCGGAAGAATGTGCGCCAGCGTGAGAGCCTTATGAAAAGCGAAGGCTCTGTCCAGTTCAACCAGTTGCGCCGGCCCGGACGACGACGGAAACGCGAGTGCAAAAATGCGGCGCACCACCACTGCGACCGCGATCGGAATGCACACCCAGAATCCAGCGCGAAGCCATCGCGACGCGGTGACGCCCGCAATCGTGCGCAAATTTTCCGCGCTGCTGTTCAATCCATACTCCCGGCAGTGGCGCCATCCACCACCCCGCGGCTTCTCGTCAGCGCCACCGCAGCCGCCACCATCCAAACAAAGCCGACAAACCTTGTCACCGGAATAAAGAAGTTTGCCGGGTAAGCAATCAGGCTGAACCAGGAGAGCTCTCCCGTTACCGCCACCAGCATGCCCAGAACAACCACCCAGCGCGGAAGCAGCCGTGTAAAGTAGCTCGTCACGGATACGCCCGCTGCCAGCAAGCCGAATCCGACCGAGTCCATCACGCCGCCAAGCAGGAAGTTGCAATAGTCAATCGCCTTCACCACCGCCGCCGAGGTCAAGACGTCCGGTACGGACAGGATCCACCCCGTGACGCCGGAGAGAAGCAACGCGATCGTTGCCGTCAAGCCGCCCAGCAGAGCGATGTTGGTTCCCGCGGCGCGGACGCCGAGGAAACGCAACCGGCTGACGATGGTCACCGCGAAGATGCCGAAGGGCACCGCCGAGCCAAACAGGAAGAAGTTGCTCACCCGAACCGCTGCTGGGCTTTGCGCCAGAAACGAGCGCAGTTGCTCGGCTGGCGCGAAGGGGGTCACATACGACGCTCCATGCCGGAGCGCCGCCGCCGCCACAAGTCCAGCCGCGAAGAGCAGGATGTGAACGATCGCGAGCGGAACCAGAGAGGGACCGCGAAATCGAGGAATTGATTTGTTCATGTAATGATTTATATACTAAACGACTACAGCATGCAATAATTCTTCCAGGATGAACCGTCACGAGATGGGAACCGGACAGCCCGCCTTCCTGCTGGCACAAGTCGGAGCGCATGCTGCCTCGCAATTTGCTGAAAGATTAGGGGTTCTGGGACTTGTACCTGCCGATGCAGGAATCCTGCGCCTGCTTCGCATGGCAGCCGGCTTAAGCCAGCAGGAGCTCGCCGCGAAGCTGCAAATTCATCCCAGCCGGATGGTTGCCATCGTCGACAACCTTGAAAAGCGCGGACTCCTCGAGCGCCAGCCCAATCCCGGACGACCGCCGTTTGTATTCCCTCTATCTGACACAAGCGGGCGGCGAGGCCCTGGAAAAAATCGGCAAAGTGGCCCGCGAACACCAGGACGCCCTGCTCTCTGCCCTCGGTAAAGAGGAGCGCGATACTCTGGCCTCCCTTTTACTCAGAATCGCCGACCAGCAGGGACTCGTCCGAGGTGTCCATCCGGGATATCGGCGTCTGGGAAGCCCGAAGCGTTCCGGCAAATCCGACTCCATTCCCACCGCCAACGCTCAGTCGTAACGGCGCCGTCTCTCTGCCGCGAGAGAGTGGACGGTTGGCAGACGCAAAAAAGCCTCCGCTCCCACCACAGCAGCGAAGGCCTTTGCTTCCGGATCCGTCGATCAGTAGATTCGGAAGTTCACCTCAATGTTGATTTCTACCGGAACCGCATGTCCCTGGTAGATGGCCGGCTTGAACTTATACTGGCGCACCGCTTCCAGCGCCTTCTCGTCCAGCCCCATGCCCAGCGGCCGCACCACCCGCACGCGCTGCGGATTGCCCTGCGCGTCGACGATCAGGCCGACCACGCACACGCCCTGATATTTCGCCCGCCGCGCTTCGTCGGAGAATTCAGGATCGGGAGCATAGATCAGAACCGGGTTGGAAACGCCGCCGCCCGGATGATAAAGTCCTCCGCCGTAACCGCCGCCCGTTCCAGGCCCAATGCCGCCGCCGTTGCCCGAGCCGATCCCGCCGCCCGAACCCGAACCAAATCCCGAGCCGCTTCCCGAGCCCTGCGAAGCCAGCGCAATCTGCGGCGACTGCGGGATCCCGATGTTCGGCATGTTCGGGTTATCCGGCAGCTTAATCTGCTGCGGCATCACCACCGCCGGCTCCACGGCCAGCTTGGGATGGTCGATCTTCAAAATCTGCGGAGGAGCCAGAGGCTGCTTCTCCATCTTCGGCAGCTTGCCCTTCGAGGCCTCAACCGTTTCGTGATTGCCGCCGCCACCACCGCCGCCCATCACGTCCTTGGCTGGCGCCGCGGGAATAAACGGCGTTACATCCACGGGGGTGACCGCCAGCTTCTTCTGGACGGCGCGTTCGTGCCACTGCTCCAGCGTAAAGAGCAGAATGAGCCCAATGATCACCGCGTGGGTCACAAACGAAACCGCGCTCGAGGCCGGGCTCCGCTTCACCGCCATCGGATCTTTCACCGCAATCGGCGTCGAGCTCAGCTTCAGCGGCGGCAGCTTCTTCGGAAAGAGCACATCCACAACGCTGGCCACCAGCGTCTTCCAGATCGGCTCCTCGACGATGGAGTCCAGCCCCGCAAAATGCAGAGCCGGTAGCTCTGGTTCTTTACCCCGATTTGAGTCCGGTACCAGGTGCGGAGACGTCAAAACCGTATTCCCCATGTTTCGTCGCCGGCCGTCGCCGTCCGGCTTCTCCTGATTATGAATGACAGCGGCCCTCTCTGTCTTGCCCTGGGGCCCTGCTGCATTCCTTCAGATGCGCTGTCGGCCTGAAAAATTACCTGCGCTTCTTCCTTCATCGATAGACGCTTCATTTCGCAGGAAGTTACTGCTGTTCCACCCGGATACAATGAAGTTTTATCAGTCCAACTGGAGAATCGATGTCCGCTGCGCCGCCACCCGGCGACCCTAAGCCTGTTGCCCTGAAGGATACCCTTTCGCTGCCCAAAACCCCCTTTCCCATGAAGGCGAACCTGCCGCAGACCGAACCGGCTCGCCTCGAGGCCTGGCAGAAATCCCGCCTTTATGGGCAAATTCGCATCGCCCGCCGCGGCGCTCCGCGGTGGGTTTTGCATGATGGCCCGCCCTATGCCAACGGGCCGCTGCATCTGGGGCATGCTCTTAATAAGTGCCTCAAGGACTTCATTGTCAAGTCCAAAACGATGGCCGGCTTCGATTCCCCCTATATTCCCGGCTTCGACTGCCACGGCCTGCCGATTGAGATCAAAGTAGACGAGCAGCTGGGCCGGAAAAAGCTCGACATGCCAGCCGCCGAGTTCCTCCGCCACTGCCGCGAGTACGCCCAGAAATATGTCGATTTGCAAACGGCGCAGTTCGTCCGCCTCGGCGTTTTCGGCCGCTGGGATAACCCGTACAGCACCATGTCGCGGCCCTATGAAGCGAAGACCCTGGAGACCTTCTATCGCTTCCTTGAAGGCGGTTTCGTCTATCGCGGCCTTCGGCCGGTCTACTGGTGCATCCACGACCGCACCGCGCTGGCCGACGCTGAGATCGAGTACGAACAGCACTCCAGCCCCAGCATCTATGTCCGCTACGATCTGACCAGCGACCCGGCAGCGATCGATCCGAAACTCGCCGGCAAAAAGGTCGCCACCATCATCTGGACCACCACGCCCTGGACCCTGCCCGCCTCGCTGGCAGTGGCGTTTCATCCGGACTTCGACTACGTTGCGCTCGAACAAGATGGGCAGGTGTACATCGTCGCCCAGGCTCTGGCCGCCACGGTTCGCGAAGCCTGCAATCTCGAATCCGCTGTACCCATCGCCACCTTTAAAGGTTCGCGCATGGAGCGGGTGACGTTTCGTCACCCTTTTCTCGACCGCGAAATCCTCGGCGTGCTCGCCGACTACGTCACCGCCGATCAGGGAACCGGCGCGGTCCACACCGCCCCGGCCCACGGAGCCGATGACTTCCACACCGGCGCCCGTTACGGGCTCGATCAGACCTGTCACGTCGATGCCGCCGGCCGTATCCGCGACGGCTTGCCGGAGTACGACGGCAAGACTGTCTTCGACGCCAATCCGGCCATCATCGATCTGGTCGCCGCGCGCGGCGCTCTGCTCGGCCGCTCGGACATCTTTCACAGCTATCCGCACTGCTGGCGCTGCCACAATCCGGTCATCTTTCGCGCCACCGAGCAGTGGTTCATCGCCATCGACCACGAGATGACGCTTGGCGACGGTTCGAAAGTAAACTTCCGCCAACGCGCGCTCGACGAAATCAAAAACAGCGCCAAGTGGGATCCCGCCTGGGGCGAGGAACGCATCGCCAACATGATCGCCACGCGCCCGGACTGGTGCATCTCCCGCCAGCGCGTCTGGGGTGTGCCTATCGCAGTGTTTCTTTGCGACGGTTGCCACACGCCGTACATGGATGCAGCGCTGAACCGCCGCATTGTCGAGTTCTTTCAGCAGGAGGGCGTCGAGGCGTGGCGCACAAAGTCCGCCGATTCGCTGCTCCCTTCGGGAACCGTCTGCGCGCACTGCGGTAAAACGGCTTTCCGCAAAGAGACCGACATTCTCGATGTCTGGTTCGACTCCGGCTCCAGCTGGCACGCGGTCCTCGAGACTGAGCCGGGCCTCGCTCCGCCCGCCGATCTCTACTTCGAGGGAGGCGATCAGTACCGCGGCTGGTTCCACACTTCCCTGCTGACTTCGGTCGGCGTTGGCGAAAAGCACGCGGCTCCCTTCCGGATGGTCGGCACCGCAGGCTGGACCCTCGACGAGCAGGGACGCGCCATGTCGAAATCCCTTGGCAATGGGGTCGACCCCGTCGACATCGCCGACCGCCTCGGCGCGGAGATCGTCCGCCTCTGGGTCGCCAGCGTCGATTTCCGCGAAGACGTCGTCAACAGCGAGCAAATCATGCAGCGCCTGGCCGAGAACTACCGCAAGCTGCGCAATACGTTCCGGTTCCTGCTCGGGAATCTCGCTGGGTTCAATCCTGCGTCCGACGCCGTGTCGGACGCGGACCTGCTGCCCCTCGATCGCTATATGCTCGCGAAGACCCGGGAACTCGTCGAAAAAGTTTCCGGCGTCGACGGCCAGTCCGGCTGGTACGGCGACTTCCAGTTCCATCGCATTTACCACGCGGCCAACGATTTCTGCATCGTCGACCTCAGCGCCTTCTATCTCGACATCCTTAAAGATCGCCTCTACACCTTCGCGCCGAAAAGTGTCGAGCGCCGCTCCGCCCAAACCGTGCTGTGGAGGATCGCCGAGGTGCTTGTCCGACTTTTGGCGCCGATCCTCACCTTCACGTCCGACGAGGTCTGGCAGTACCTACCCGCTGTGTCCGACAGGCCTGCGAGCGTGCACCTCGCGTTGTTTCCAAAAGCCGATGACCTCGGCCCCGCCGACGAATCGGTCCTGCAGGATTGGCGCGAGCTTTTTTCCGTTAGAGACCAGGTTCTGCTGAGACTGGAAGAACTTCGGACCGAAAAGAAGATCGGCAAATCGCTTGAAGCGAGAGTCAGAATCTGGGCGGAGGCCGATGCAATGGCTCTCCTGGAAAGATACAAAGTTGCGCTCAAAGAGCTGCTCAATGTCTCACGGGTGGAATTCGAGGCCCTCACAGTGGAAGACAAAATCCATTGGACTGACGATCATACCCATGCAATCTCCCATCAGTACGGGGATCCGGTCGTGGTCCATACAATCAGGCTGGAAGTACTGGATGCCGACGGCCACAAATGCGACCGCTGCTGGAACTACTACCCCGACGACTCGCCCCTGCGCGTCCGCCAATTTGGTCCCTGGCCGAACGTCTGCGGCCGCTGCGCCGATGCCCTCCGCCAGATGGGCTACAACGAGGACGCGGCATGAGCACGCAGTTCAGCAACGCCGTCAACCGCACCCTCCCCACCTCGCATCCCGACCGCCGTCCCTGGCTACTCCTGCTGTCCGCGGTCATCCTCCTGCTCGACCGCGTCACCAAATACTGGGTCAGCCGCCATATTCCCGAAGGCGACGCCATTGTCGTCATCCGCCATGTCTTTCGCATCACCCACGTCCGCAACCCTGGCGCGGCGTTCTCCATGTTCATCGATTCGTCCCACCCCGGGTTAATCCGATGGGGACTGGCGGTCTTCTCGCTGCTCGCCGCCGCCGTCGTGCTGTTCGTCATCCTGCGCTGGGGTCGGCGCCTCACGCCCACCATGCTCGCCCTCGCCCTTATCCTCGGCGGCACCATCGGCAATGTGTGGGACCGCCTGCGCACCGGCCTCGTCACCGACTTCCTCGAGGTCCACATCGTCCACTACCACTGGCCAGACTTCAATGTCGCCGACTCGGCCATCGTTTGCGGCGGCATCCTGCTCGTCCTCGACGCGCTGTTCGCCCCGAAGCGGGAAGAGTCTAAATAGCTTTCTGCGCCTGTCCCTAACCGCGCCCCTCGCCTTTGTGAATTACGTCACATACCGGCGCTTGTCTGGCGAATAGACTTCCAGCGTGCCGCAATCCTCCGTCCTGGCCGGTGCCGAATGTCTGACGCAGAGTCAGACCCGTGGACCGGACCGTCCGCTGCTGAACCTGACCATTGGCGACCTGCTGCACCGCACAGCCTCCCGTTATCCCGACCGCGACGCCGTTGTCTCCTGTCACCAGGACGGGCGTCTGACATGGGCCCAGCTCAGCGAGCAGGCTGACTGCGTGGCCCGCGGACTGTGGGCGCTCGGCATTCGCAGAGGCGACCGCGTCGGACTTTGGTCAACCAACTGTGCAGAGTGGCTCATGATGCACATGGGCACCGCCCGCGCCGGCGCCGCTCTGGTGAACGTCAACCCGGCTTACCGCTCGCACGAGCTGCAATACACGCTCACCCGTTCGCGGATGAAGGCGCTCTTCCTCTGGAGCCACGACAAGCGCGCCGACTACGCCGCCATTCTCGATCGCGCGCGCCACGCTCTTACCATCGAGCTGCAGCACACCATCTTCTTCGACTCGCCCGAGTGGCCGGCGCTCCTCGACGCCCCGGGCCAGCTCCCCGATCGCGTCGGCCCCCAGGATGTGGCCAACATCCAGTACACCTCCGGCACCACTGGCCTGCCCAAGGGCGTGATGCTTTCGCATCACAACATCATTAACAACGGCCAGTTCCTGGCCCAGGGCTTTCACTACACCGAACGCGACCGCATCTGCGTTCCGGTGCCGCTCTTCCACTGCTACGGCTGCGTCATCGGCACCATGACCGCACTCAATACCGGCGCCGCGCTGGTCTTCCCTAACTGGACCTTCGATCCGCGCGCCACTCTGGCCGCCGTCCACAACGAGCGCTGCACCTCGGTCTACGGCGTGCCCGCCATGTACGTCGCCGAGCTGGCCCTCCCCGACTTCGCGCGGTTCGACCTCACCAGCCTGCGCACGGGCATGATGTCCGGCGCACCCTGCCCCATTGAGCTGATGAGGCGCGTCCTGAAGGAAATGCACATCGGCGAGCTGGTGATCGCCTACGGTCAGACAGAAAGCTCTCCGGTGACCACCATGTCCGACGCCGACGACCCGATTGAAATCCGTGTCAACACCGTCGGACGCGCGATGCCTCAGACTGAAATAAGAATTGTCTCCACCGTCACCGGCGCCACGCTACCCGTTGGCGAACAGGGCGAAGTCTGCGCGCGCGGCTACTGCGTCATGAAAGGCTACGACGCCGAACCTGCTGCTACCAGCGTCGCCATCGACCCGGAGGGTTGGCTGCACACCGGCGACCTGGGCGTCATGCATGAAGACGGTTCCATCCACCTCACCGGCCGCTCGCGCGACATCATCATTCGCGGCGGCGAAAACATCTATCCGCGCGAGATCGAGGAATTCCTCTACACGCATCCGAAGATCAGCGAGGTCCAGGTCTTCGGCATCCCCAATGCCCGGCTGGGTGAAATTGTCGTCGCCTGGGTGCGACTGGCGCCAAACCAGACTGCAACCGAAGAGGAAATTCGCGAATTCTGCCGAGACCAGATCGCCTATTTCAAAATTCCCGAGCACATCCGATTCGTCACCGACTTCCCGGCAACGCTCTCCGGCAAAATTCAAAAATACAAGATGCGGGAATTCGAGATCGAAGCGCACAGTCTCCAGGACGTCGCCAGAGCCGCCACCGCGTGAGTCAGCCGCTTCCCGCCCTGACTCAGCGCCGGAACCTGATCGTCAGTACCGCAGCCCGAGCCGCATCGGAAATTCCTCCTGGTCCTCATCGGCCTCAATCGCGTGCAGATGCTCCGCCATTTTCCGCCGGTGCATCGTTCGCAGCACCAGATGAGCCGCCGCCGCGAGTCCGGCAGCGAACGCCAGATTTCCGGCGCTGGCTTCGATCGCCGGTTCCAGACCCACTGTAAACATCACGATTGCCGGAAAGAATCCGAGATACGGGATCAACAACAGAGCGAAGTTCGTCGCCGAGTTCGAACGCACGCCGGTAAATGGAATCGTCTTCACGTTGAGGAAGAACACATCGGTCAGCAGCAGGCTCAGTCCCAGCGCCACAATCAACTGTCCCGCTGCAAAGTGCCAATCCAGCTGCCGCGCCATCCTCGCCCAGATCGAAGCAAACGCCGCCGCAAGACTCAGAACCGCGCTCCACAGGAATACCCACCGTCGCGCAGCACCCACGTGATCGAAGCCTGGCTTCCCCAGGATTACCCTGAAAATCCAGCGGCCGCGCTGATCGGCTGGAGCAAGAAACGTGCTGCGCAGGCCAGACACCGTCCAGAACGCCACGATGGGCACCGTCGCGCGCAGCCCCTCCGGTGAAAAAACGAACCCAATCCGTCCATGGATCACACTCACGCGCGTCACTGCAGCAAACAGCAGAGCAGCGCCCATGCCTCCGTACATCACCAGCACCATCCGGTAGCGGGGCACACGCAGCAAATTTTGCCCGATAAACTGCCACATCGCGCGGTATACCGGTTTGCGCGCCAGGGTCACATGCACAGCGTGACGCAGGGGCAGGGCGATCCGATTCAGCCTTTCGCGCTTCGCGGTGCCCTCCACCAGCGCCCGCGTTCTTCGCCACCACGCCAGCGGATAGGAAACCACGGCCAGCACCACGACCATCGTCACCGCGATCCATCCCGTACTCGCGAGGCCAGCGAAGACTGTGGGCGTGGCTGGCCCATCGAGAATGCGCTGATAGATCCCAAGAAACCAGAACGGTGGCACCCAGCCGACAAAATGGTTGTGCGACTGCAGCACGGCACCCAGCGAACCCGCGATCGCCGGATACAGAAACAACAGCGTCAACAGCGAAACCACGAACGCTCCCTGCAGCCACAGCGCAATTTTGCGAAAGAGCCGATCGCCCATCACGCCGACGAGGATTCCTTTCAGCGCCAGAAAGAACGCTGCGCCAAAGATTCCGCTCGCCGCAACCGCCAACAAATGCGCCGCCCAGAATCGCAGCAGATGCGGAGGATCCATCGCCGCCGGCAGCACCACCGGCGCCAGAAAACTCGAATCGAATAACGCCGCCCCCAACAGAATGAAGATTGCTGCCACACGCGCCCCCAGCATCCGTACCGCGCGCACCGGCAACGACGACAGGACGAACACGTCCAGCAGATCGGGAAACAGCAGGTCCCACTCAAAGATGGTCACAATGCCCATCGCGACCATCGAATACAAAACGTAGAAGTAATGGTCTCCCGCCTGCGCCCAGTACGGCCGCGTACCCCAGTAATTTCCGACCCGTCCCCGCGGCAGGTGATAGAGCGGGTAGAGATACAGCGCCACCACGAAGGGCGGAATCCCGATGGTGCACGCCACCTGCACCAGCCGCGTCTTCGCGTCACCGTCCGCGGACGCCATTTCGTTGTTGAAGAAGCGGTCGAGGAAATGACGAACCAGAACGCGAAACTGGGTCGGCTGATTGTTCTCTTCCTCCGGCTCACGCCGCGCCAGCACTTCGAGCGACAAAACTTCTTCCCGCGCCGGCTTCGGTTCACGCACTGCGCTGGGCATCGCCAATCCTCATCGCTTCCACCATTTCGTGCGCCGCGGTCCGCGTGTCCTGCTGGCGCACCAGTTGCGCGAACACCTTTTCGAGGCTGGGCAGCTCCATCAATCGCGTCAGTTCCGAGGGCGCGGCATCGGCTACAACTCTTCCCTCCGCGATGACGATTACGCGATCGCAAATCTGCTCCACAATTTCCAGCACATGCGATATGTACAGCACCGCTTTGCCCGCACCGGCCAACTCAGCCAGAAGATCGCGGAACAACCGCGACGACAGAACATCCAGCCCCGAGAGCGGCTCGTCGAAGATCAGCATCTTCGGATCGTGCATCAGCGCTGCCGCCATCAGCACGCGTTGCCGCATTCCCTTCGAGTACGCTGTCATCGGCGAATGCCGCCACGACTCGAGCCCCAGCAGCTGCAGCATCGCCTGCGCCTTGTCTTCAATCAGCCGCTCGCGCATCCCGCGCAGCCGCCCCACCAGCTGCAGGTATTCCATTGCCGACATCCATGCGTACAGGTGCGCTTCCTCCGGGATATATCCAAACGTCGCGCGCCACGCGTCCGGGTCAGTCTGAATATCTTTGCCCTCGAAGAGCACCCGCCCATCGTTGGGCCGCAGCAGGCCGGTAATGATCTTCACCGTGGTCGATTTCCCTGCCCCGTTCGGCCCCAGAAATCCGACAATCTCTCCGGCCCGCACCTCGAAGCTCACGTCGCGGATAGCAGGAATGCCGCGGTAGCTCCGGGAAAGATGCTCGATCTTCAACATAGAATGTCCGTCATTGACCCTATGTAGCATACTGCTTCACTCTCCGTCAACAGAATGCTACATAGGGTGTACAATCCCTTTCATGGCGGCCGACGCCAAACTGTCCCACACCGCGGCCATGATCCTGCAGGCCATCCACGCTGGCCAAATTTATGGTTTCAGCGTGATGCAGATGACCGGCCTGCCCAGCGGCACCGTCTATCCGGCCATGCGCCGCCTCGAGCGCGACAACCTCATCCTCTCCAAATGGGAACAACAGTCCATCGCCGACCGTGAGCAGCGTCCGCCCCGCAAGTATTACCGTCTCACTCGCGCCGGTCGCGCCACGCTGGAAGCCGCCTGGGAGCGCTATCCACTCCTCGCAAAAATGATCCCGACGGGTGAGACCGAAGAGGAGGCGGAACGCGTATGAAGCGCCCGACGTTCAGCTCCACCTTCGCCGCACAACTCAACGTGCGCGCCGCGTCGCTGCTCGTTCCCCGCCGCGACCGCTCGGCCTGGACCGCGGAGTGGCTGGCCGAAATCCATCACCTGTGCCACTTCTCCGACGAAGACGGCGCACCGAACACCAGCTCACTCAGCTTCAGCCTTGGCGCATTTAACGACGCCTTCTGGATTCGCTGCGATCTTCTGCGCTCCCACTCGCTCCCCGCTCTGCAACCCGGCTCAGCCGCCCGCTGCCTGCTGCTTCTCACTTCCGCCATGGTTGCGGCTTTGCTCGTCGGCCTCGCTCTGCCAGGAACCCGCAACGCAATGCTGCCTTTTCCTTATCGACGCCCTGCCAACCTGGTGGTGATTTCCTCCGACGGCTACGCCGGCACCGTGTCTCCCTCCATCCGCTTCTCCGATTACGAGGAGTGGACGACCAACACCGCTGCGCTCTTCAGCCAGATCGCCTTCTACCGCCCCACGATCAAGGGCTTGCACCTGGCGCACCATCCCGCAGCGCGGCTTGCGGTGGCCGAGGCCAGCCCCAATCTGTTTCAGTTGCTCAACCTGCGGGTATCCGGCGTCTCTGCGGCTCAATCCGGCCCCTCGCGCTCTCGCATCTTCCTCAGCCGCGAGGCGTGGCACGTTTTCTACAACGGCGATCCCACCATTGTCGGCCGCACTGCGGACATCGACGGCCGGCCTGTCCTCATTACCGGCATCCTGCCCAACGATGGCTGGCGGCTGCCCGGCAGAGTCGATGCCGTCCTCCTCGAAGACCCGCGCTCTCTGGCCACGCTTCCCTCCACGACCAGGGGATTCGTCATCGCCCGGATTCGCAACTCCGCGTTCCCGGCTCCGCGCGGTGGCGAGCGCACCATGGTCGAGATGCGCAACGGAGTCCAGCTCCATTTCGACTGCATCACTCTGGGGCGCCTGCTCGGGCAGCCCTCTTTTCTCTTCTCGTTGCTCATGGCTTTGCTCGCGCTCCCCGCTACCACCGCCCTCCCGCTCGGCGACTACCCGCGTCGCCACGGCCGCCTGCCTGCCATGCTCAACGCACGCCGCTGGCTTTTTCTCGTCGCGAAATTCGTTCTCGTCGTTCTCACCATCGACCTCTGCTCCACCGACCTCGCCTACGGACTACACGCCCACGATCCCATCGCGGCGCTCTATACCCAAATCGCCATCGCGTTCCCCGCGTTGCTGTTCAGCTTCCGCTGGATGCTCCAGGATCAGCGCCGCCGCTGCCCGGAATGTCTGCGCCTGCTCTCGAACCCGGCCCGCGTCGGTCAGGCCTCCTGCAATTTCCTTTCGTGGAATGGAACCGAGCTCTTCTGCAGCCGCGGCCACGGTTTCCTGCATATCCCCGAGCTTCCCACCAGCTGGTTCAGCACCCAACGATGGCTCTGCCTCGACTCTTCCTGGCTGTGTCTGTTTCCCGAGAACTGCTCTGCCTCCCCGGAAATGGTCTGAGCGCCTGTAGTTTTTCGTTCGCAATCGCGCTTTATCGCGACTCTTCTCCGCAACTCCGACGCTCGCGCCGCGTGCACTAGACTAAGGCCATACCGGCCCGAGTTCGTCGCGAAAGGATCGCGGTTCCTTGAAGTCTCCCCTCCCCGCAGCTCTGCTTGTGCTCTCAGCGCTCCCCGCGGTTGCGCAATCCGTGCCTCAGGAACACTACTCCTGGAAAAACGTCCAGATCGTCGGTGGTGGATTCGTCGACGGCATCGTCTTCCATCCCACGGCGTCTGGAATTCGCTATGCGCGCACCGACATTGGCGGCGCGTATCGGTGGGACGACGCGACCCACCGCTGGCAGCCGATCCTCGACTGGCTCTCCTACAAAGACCGCAACCTGATGGGCGTCGAGTCCATCGCCGTCGACCCTTCTGACCCCAACCGCGTTTATCTCGCCTGCGGCACTTACACCAACGCCGAGACGCCCAACGGCGCAATCCTTCGCTCCAGCGACCGCGGCCGAACCTTCCAGCGCACCAACGTCCCCGTCAAATTCGGCGGCAACGAAGACGGCCGCGGCAATGGCGAACGCCTCGCCGTCGATCCCGCGAATGGCTACATCCTTTATTTAGGCACGCGCCACGACGGCCTCTGGCGATCGCGCGATCGCGGCCTCACTTGGACTCGCGTCACGAGCTTTCCCGATGTCCAGGAAGCGCCAGGCGCAACTCCTGCGGGGAGCGGAATCGTCTTCGTTAAGTTTGCGCCGGCCGCCGGATCCCCACACTCAGCCACGCAAACCATCTACGTCGGCGTCTCGCTCATCAATCGCACTACCCTCTTCGTCTCCACCGATGCGGGCGAAACCTGGAAACCCGTTGCGGATCAACCCACGCAATATCGGCCTACGCGCGCTGCACTCTCGTCTGACGGTTTTCTCTACATCGCCTACGGATCAGCGCCTGGCCCCTCGCACATGCTCAACGGCGCGATCTGGAAACTCGACACACACACCGGAGCCTGGACCGATATCACCCCCGACCGCCCCATCCCCGGCAGCCGTGAATTCGGCTACGCGGCGGTCGCCGTCGATGCGCATCATCCGCAAACTGTCATCATCAGCACCTTCGATCATTTTGCCGAAGGAGGCGAAAACATCTTCCGCTCCACAGACGGGGGCGCGACCTGGAAGCCAGTCTTCGGCGGCGCTCATGCCGGCATCTTCGACTACTCGCTCGCGCCGTACGTAAAGCCCACCCCCATCCACTGGCTCTTCGACATCGAAATCGATCCCACCAATCCCGACCATGCAGTCTTCACCACCGGTTACGGCGGCTGGGAGACCTTTGATCTCACCGCTGTCGATCGTGGCCAGCCTACGCACTGGAGCATCCTCGGTCCCGGCATCGAAGAAACCGTTGCGCTCGAGCTCGACAGCCCCACCGACGGCGCGCACCTCATCTCCGCCATCGGCGACTACGGCGGCTTCGTCCACTGGGACCTCGATCGTCCCGCGCCCGATGGCTCCTCGTCACCGCCCCGCTTCGGCAACACCACCGGCGTCGTCTCTGCCTCGCTTCGCCCCGACGTTGTGGTTCGCGTCGGCGTCAGTGCCGAACACAAGCCGGGCGAAAACATCGGCTACTCGCTCGACTCCGGCCGCACCTGGAAACCCACCGCGTCGCAGCCCACACCCAACAGCCACGCCGGTTCCATCGCCATCTCTGCTGACGGCAGCACCTGGCTCTGGACTCCACAGGGCGAATCGCCTTCGGTGACGCGCGACCTCGGTGCATCGTGGAAACCAACCCAGGGCCTTCCCCCTGGCGCGCGCGTCATCGCCGATCCCGTGGACCCGCGCACTTTCTACGCTTTCTCGCGCGAGGATCGCACCCTGTTCCTCAGTACGGACGCGGCTGCGAATTTCAGCTCCCATCCTTTCACGCTGCAAGGCGCCCCACCCGCATCCACCGCATCCCGCGGCGATCCGCGCGGCGGTCAGGATCGCCTCTACGCAGCGCCGGGCCGCAAAGGCGACCTCTGGTTCGCCGCCTTCGACGGCCTCTACCATCTCGCCGCGCTCTCCTCAACTACCGCCAGCATTTCCTTCACCCGCCTGCCCGGCGTCACGGAGATCGAGGCTTTCGGCTTCGGCAAAGCCGCTCCCGGCCACGACTACCCCGCCCTCTATCTGGTCGGAACCATCCACGGCCAGCCCGGAACCTTTCGCTCCATCGACGAAGCCCGCAGCTGGGTTCGCATCAACGACGATCAGCACCAGTGGGGACTCATCCTCGCAATCACCGGCGACCCGCGCCTCTTCGGCCGCGTTTACGTGGGCACACACGGTCGCGGTATCCTTTATGGCGATCCCCTCCCGCGCACTTCCGGCCCATCGTCGAGGAAAACACCATGAGTCAGGAACTTTTTGAACTGACCGGAAAGCACGTCCGCCTCGAACCTCTCGATCCACGCCACATCGAGCCGTTGGCTGCGGCTGGCTCATCTGAAGATCCGGACCTCTACCGGTGGACGTTCGTCCCCCAGGGAGTGGAAGAAACCACGAAGTATGTGAACACCGTTATCGGCTGGCGCGAAGCAGGAACCGCATTTCCCTTTGCCACGGTCCGCCAGTCCGACGGCGCCGTCATCGGATCGACGCGATTTTTCGATGTCGAACGCTGGGCCTGGCCCCCCGGCCACGAACGTCACGGCCGGCTGCGCCCCGACGCCTGCGAAATCGGCTACACCTGGCTCACGGGTCCGGCGATTCGCACTGCCGCCAATACCGAGGCCAAGCTCCTCATGCTTACGCACGCGTTTGAAGTCTGGCAGGTGGTGCGCGTCTGCCTGCACACCGATGAGCGCAACGAGCGCTCCCGCAAAGCCATCGAGCGCATCGGCGGAAAATTCGAGGGCATTCTCCGTTCGCACCGCCTGGCCGTGGACGCCACACCCCGCAACTCAGCGCGCTTTTCCATCGTCGCCGCGGATTGGCCCAACGTGAAGCAGCAGCTGATTTCTCTGCTCCGCTACCACTAAGCCGCAGCCGACCTGGTGTCCTGTCTCCGAAGTTCCTTTAAATACTGTTCCATGGTTTTGTGTCAGGGCACGACGTCACAGCTTGCAGAAAAACCCCGGACCCCAGAAACCAAAAAACCCGCTCTTAAGGCCAGGTTCACCCCACAGCAAGAAGCAAACGCCCCGGTCGCCCAATTCTCAACATGATTCGTACCTCCGCTCCGCATTGCGTAACCACGCGAGCCATTTCGGGAGAGCCCACCTCAGGTTTTGTGTCAGGGCACGACTTCACAGCTTGCGGAAAAATGCCGAACAAACCGCCTTTGTATCAGGGCACGAGTTGACTCGTGCCGCAACAGCCGCAAAACGATCCGGGCTTTAGCCCCTGCGCCCCTATTTCATCCATCACGTTCATCCATCACGGTCCTCACAGCTTCAGGAAGGACTCCGCCCGTGAAGGGGCACGACTTTAGTCGTGCCGCAAAGGCCACAAAAGGAATGGGCTTTAGCCCCTGAGGAGTGTCCTTCGAACAGCTTCGACGCTTCGAATTGTCCAGGCAACCTCAGAGACACAACACTAGTGCCGCGCAGCCTTATGCCCGCTCCTGTGCTCGGCCAACTGCTCCACCTCGGCGCCGGCCAGCAGAAATCCGCCGACCCCATAGGTGTAGCTCGAAGACGGCCGATAATGCGCCGGCCCGGCGCCGGTTTGCTGAATATTTCCCAGCCGCCCATCGGCGTAGACCTGCTCCACCAGCCCGCGCCACCCCTTCGCGATCACCGGTGTGTACGCGGCGCGATCCAGCACCCCGTGGTTCACACCCCACGCCAGCGCCATGGTGATCAGCGCCGAGCCCGAAGTCTCGGGCTGCGGATAATCCGCTGCGTCCAGCAGATCCGAGTGCCACAGCCCGCTCTGCGCGTCCTGCAAAGGCACAACCGCCGCCGCCATCTCTCTCAGCTGCTGCTCATACCGCGCGCGGTCCGCAAAGTCCGCCGGCAGATACTCCAGCGTCCGCGCAATCCCCGCCATCACCCATCCATTCCCGCGCGACCAGAAGATCGGATTCCCCTTCTCATTCGTCTTGTGCAGGAACGTCACGTCCCGGTAATAAAGGTGCCGTTGCGGATCGTAGAGCAGATTCGAAGTCTCCCACCAATGCTGGTCCACATACGCGAGATACTTCGCGTCGTGCGTCACGGCATACATCCGCGTCCACACCGGCGGCGCCATAAACAACGCATCGCACCACCACCACGGAATCGGCGCCTGCCCCTTCGGAATCGCCGCCGCGCTTCCACTCAGCAATCCGTCCAATGCCTTCTGCGTCCCGGCAATCTTCTCCGCGCGCCGGCTTTTCCAGATCGAGTTCCAGATACGTCTGTCCGACACTCTGGTCGTCGGCGTTCGGAACTTCTGAACGAAGCTGCCACGCAAACTTTTCGGCCATCGTTTCCATCGCATCGCGATATTTCGCATCGTCGAGCGTTCGCGACGCGGCCATGAACCCCGTGTACAGCACGCTCCACGTCCAGATGCGATCGAAGTACGGTTGCGACCAGCTCAGTTCCCAGTCCGCTACCTTCCGCATCGCCGCCCGCACATCCCTGGACTTCATTGCGCCGGAAAGCCTCGCTTTCGGTCCCGGATTCGCCGGCGCATCGCCAAAGTGCCGCGCAATGTCCCCATCGATCCCGTGCTGATCCTGTGCGGTGATGCCGTCGTTAGAAGATTTCTCCTGGGCTTGCAAACTGGCTGCGGGCAAAAGCAGCAACGCGGCTGCCAGCGCGTATACAAAGCTCGAGGGTTTCGTCCCAGCGTTTGTGAACCTCTTGAGTATCGCCATCATGATCAGCGGTTATCTTAGCGAAAAGCAGCAGCGCTTTCGCGGTGTGGGTATACCCCCCTCTATTTTGGCAAGTGTTGAATCTGCGGGGGTTGTGAATTGCTACTTGTGCAAGTGTTGAAAATACAGCACTTGTGAAGGACCTCTTGTGCAAGTGTCGGGAAATTCAGGACTTCCGGGCGCTGGTACAGTGGCCAGCGGTGCGGTCGGGATTTCAAAGATCGGTGGACGATTCGCGGCCTGGGCCGGCAAAGAAAAAGCCCTGTTGGCCGCAATGGGCTGGACAGAGCTTTCCCTATTTCAGGATAGGGTCTTTTGGGGCTGAATCAAGTGAAATCGCCAGAGCCGGCAGTACGAAGGTACTGACGGCGATGGGCGGCTGGCTCTGACGCGGGATAAAGCGTCGGCAAACGCGATCCTGATGGGGAATTTCCGTATCAGTCACTCACACTGGGAAGGTGCGATGGAGGAGGATATGATGATCCCTCTAAGTCCATCCCTACGCGGGCAAGGTTCCCTGGTCAAAGTTCTTTCATCCGCGCTACAGCCGGAAGCGGTGAAGTGGAAAGAGCGCGGCCTGCACGATGGCAACGTCCCCAACCATTTCAAATCGAGCTGGTATCTCACGCGGAACTGCCAAGAGGTCAGTTAATGGACCTTTCGGTGATGGTGAACTCGACTGGTTCCCCAAACTCCTTTTCGAGACGCTTCCGCAAATCCTCGGTCACCACACCCTCGCCATTCTGGCGTTCGATGTTGCCTAGGGGAAAACGATGCGCCTGCCCTCTTGAGGGGTAAAGAGCATACTGGTTGTGATTAAAGAAATCGTGTCGAGGCTGACTGTCGGTCCACAGACCAACCCACCAATCCCGACATTCAGGAGATTTTGTCAGTTGCAGTAAGCCTGTTGGCATCACTCACACCTCCTCACTTCCCGGGTGGGCTAACCCTGCGGTGTAGAATTTACGGCCATGATCGAACTGCACATACCCGCCGGATGGCCGCAGAATGGAGCCGCCGGTAATGTGTCTGTCCGCTGCCCTTCGTGCAAGCAGAATGGGACCTTCGCCACCATGGGGCAGGACCTCACATTTCCAAACAAGAATGGCCAAGCCTTGTTTGTCGGGCACAGGGTCTGCCCGAATAAGTCTTGTTGCGCGTATCTCTTTGTAGTTGCTAGCAAGGCGGGCGAAGTCGAAATCTCATATCCGCCCGAACGCCTTGATTTCGATTCGACGAATGTACCGAAGTCGATTATCGAAAGCCTCGAAGAGGCCATCACCTGTCACGCGAATCAATGCTTCATCGCCGCTGCCATAATGGTGAGGAAGACTCTTGAAAATCTTTGCACGGAACAAAAAGCATCTGGCCCAAATCTCAAAGAGAGGATCAAAGCGCTTGGTTCAAAGGTCGTGTTGCCGCCGGACTTGCTAAACGGTTTGGATGATTTGCGGTTGTTGGGCAACGACGCCGCGCACATCGAATCTCAGGCATATAACCAAGTGAGCCAAGAAGGGGTTGAGGTCGCAATCGAGTTTGCCAAAGAGGTGCTCAAGGCGATCTATCAATATTCGGCCTTGCTCGCCAAGCTAAAAAAATTGAAGAAACCGCCTAGCGCGCCTCCCACGCCCGCGTGATCCGGGCGCGGAAATATTTGCAGTCCACAGGCCCTGAGCGGTAAGGTTGCATTTCACAGCACGCGGCACGCCGGGTACGGCTGGGGCTTTGGACGGCTCCCGCCGTATGGACTCCCGACGCGACGGTCCAGCAACAGTGAGGGGTGTGGGTTTTGGAGGCCCATACCCCTTTTCTGCTGCCTGAGTGTAAGCCTGCGGCGGGCGACAAAAGCAAGCTACGCAGGAAAAAATCAGTGGATAAGCAAGTACGAAACGGGACAAAGGCATTTCTTAACAGGTTTTGGTGAAACAAATCATTTCGGTGGAAAACGCGGTACGCTTGTCAAAGGCGGCTGGATCGAGCTATGGAGACCTACCAATGGGGCTACTGGTGTAGCGGTGGTGTGCGGGCCAAAGGGCACCGAGTCGTTCTTGGAGAAATCGGATTACCGAATCCTGCTGGCTCCGCAGAATTACATGACGCTCTCGGGAAAGACCTCTGGTCGACCCAGGATATCAAGTGCGATGTGCGTGGATGCGAGGCGATCACGCACGTCACCGTTGACAAGACCTTGGTCTTTGACCGGGTTTCGCGCCCCTAAAGTCTATCGGGAAGCTCGTGAATGCCGGGCTGGCGGTCAGGTGAAGCAGATTTACTTTTGCGGAACGGCACCTGGTTTTGCTGGCTGGGCTGGCTGACCAAGGGGCATCCACTTATTCCCCTTCCAGTAAGGATCGGGTTGGCCGAACTTGGGAAGTGGCTGGTCGTCTGCATAGGCTCTTCCGTCACGCATAGTGAGCGCCTTGATCGTTTCTTTGTCGCTCTTGTCCGGGAAATAGGAAACGCTGAGCATGTCCGTCTTGAGATTCTCGGCAGGATCACCCCAAAGGAGAAGAATTAGGTTGTGGATGTGCCAATACGAAAGCTGCGGTTGCAAAAAAATCTTGTATTGCAGTTGCAGCGTGCCGTCGATTGGAGTATCCGGAACTAGCATCAGAACCAACGTATTTGAGCCTTTAACTCCTTGAGGTGCTGGAAACACAATGGCGTTTGGCTGAACAAATTCTTTGAACGAGAAGATGTATGTTGCGTGCGTGCTGAAGACCTTCTTAACAAAGTCTTCAGAGCTGGAGATTACCTTCTGTTGCTCAGCCAGCGCGTTGGTGGCTTGCCCAAGCTGAGAGCGCAGGGACTCAAATTCCGGCTGCAATTTTGCCGCGGCATCCAGCTCCGATTTGGAGCGTTCTACTTGTATTCTCACGGCCGATGCCTCGTTTCTCAATTGGACCTTCGTCTGTGATGTTGTTTTCGTTAAGTCTGCTGAAAGTTTGCTTGCGTTGGAAACAGAGGTGCGATTGGCATTGATTGCCTGCTTAGAGGATGCTTGGATTTCACCTAAGGCACTCGCTGCCGTTCCTTCGATGGACTGCGTGGCCTTTTGCGCCGTCTTCGCGAGGTTGAACTCTTTCCACCCGAGAAATCCGGCGAGGGTAAGCACTGGGACGATAGCTACCGCCAGTGCTGCCGCGACAACCCGAGTGACGAGATGTGCCCATCCCCAGGCGCGTCGAACACCCTAATCGCGCTTTCTGTTTCAAGAAGGTCACGGTCTCGCACTCCATCCGCAAGACCTCTGGTGACCTGACCGGCGATGAAATCCTTTAGCCCGAGCGCGGCTCCGCATTGGCCGCAGAATAACTGCTCCGGCGGGTTAGACGCCTCGCATTGGAAACACTGTTTCTCCATTCGATTTGAGACGATGATACCCCGGCTGCTTGCCACCGGAGACCGATGCCGGAACGGGAACGAGCTGTGAACCGTGGGACCAAGGGAACGGAGCCTTCCGCCTGATCCAAAGGTGCCCTCCCGTCCACGAATGCGCCAAGTCAAAACATACGGCACCGGGTCTGAAATTCCTTGCGCTGAAAAGGCTCACGCTTTAAGATTCAGCCCGGAGCAACGATTCGCGCAAGCTGTTGATTTAGCTGGCGGAGAGAGTGGGATTCGAACCCACGTTAGAGTTTCCCCTAAACACGCTTTCCAAGCGTGCGCCTTCAGCCACTCGGCCATCTCTCCGCACCGCAGCGCCCGCTCCTGCTGAGCGCCGCTCGCACTACGCGCTGTCTCAAATTTATCACTTCAGCCTTCGTTCACCCTCCACCCGATGCAGTGGGCTCCGGCCATCGCAACGACCCCATCTACAATGAACACTCCCCATGTCCTCCGCTGACGACATTCAGGCCGGCCAGCTGCCAGACGTCCCCGTTCGCGCGCCGGATGCGCCGTCGCCTGAGCTCCAGGTCTTCGAGCAGCATCAGCGCCCCGTCAACATCGGCGAAGAACTCCGCGCTCTTCTCGCCCTCGCCATCCCCGTCGTCCTCTCCGAGCTTGGCTGGATGACGATGACGGTCGTCGACCTCATCATGGTCGGACGCCTCGGCCCGGCGGCCATCGGCGCCGTCGGACTCGGCAACGCCATCTACTACGCGCCCTCGCTCTTCGGCATCGGCCTGCTCCTCGGCCTCGATACCCTCGTCTCGCAATCCTGGGGCGCCGGCCGTTTCGACGACTGCCACCGCTCCCTCGCTCAGGCCATCTACATCGCGGTCGCTTTTACGCCGCTGCTCATGCTCTCCATGCTCGTCGCCCAGCGCATCTTCACCGGCCACGGTGTCGACCCCACCGTCGCCTCGCTCACTCGCCCTTACGTTCTTCTCCTCAACTGGGGCACGTTTCCGCTGATGGTCTACGGCGGATTCCGTCGCTACCTCCAGGGAGTCGGCCGCGTGCGCCCTGTCACCTTCGCCCTCATCAGCGCCAACCTCATCAACCTCGCCGGCAACTGGATCCTCATCTACGGCCACTTCGGCTTCCGGGTCATGGGCGTGCGCGGCTCCGCGCTCTCCACCGTCCTCGCCCGCATCTACATGGCCGCTGTGCTCGTTTACGCCGCGTGGGCCCATGAGTCCGGCCGCGGCCATGCCCTTTTCACGCATTGGCCTCTCCCGGACCGTGCGCGTATCCGCGCCCTGCTCCATCTCGGCCTGCCCGCTGCCTCCCAGGTTGTTCTCGAAGTCGCCGCGTTCGGCGGAGTCACCGTGATGGCCTCGCACCTCAGCGCTATTTCACTCGCCACCCATGAAATCGTGCTTAGCTGTGCCGCCTATACCTATATGGTTCCGCTTGGAATCTCCGCCGCTGCCGCCGTCGCCGTCGGCCACGCCATCGGAGCCGGCAATCCCGCCCGTGCGCGCCGCGCCGGCCTGCTCTCCATCGCCCTCGGTGCAGGATTCATGGCCCTCATGGCCGTCCTTCTTATCGTGATCCCGCGCCCCATCATTTCTCTGTGGACGCGCGACGCCCACGTCCTCGCACTCGGCGCGCACATCCTCGCCATCGTTGCCGGCTTTCAAATCTTCGATGGCATTCAGACCGTCTCCACCGGCGCGCTCCGCGGCCTCGGCGAAACCCGCTTCCCCATGCTCATGAACCTCACCGGCTACTGGATTCTCGGCCTGCCCTTCGGCGCGCTGCTCTGCTTCCACCTCAAGTGGGGACTCGCCGGCCTCTGGACCGGGCTCACCGTCTCTCTCATGTTCATCGCGATGGTGCTCATCGCCCGCTGGCTCACGGATTCGAAGAAGTTAATGACGCCCGCAAATGCCACCCCCTGAGAAGATCCGCTTCTTCCAACCTTCTCTTTTGCAAGGTCCGAATCCGCGAAGGCGGAGTATCGTTCTTTGTTTGGGGGAAAACCGATGCGGTTATCGAAATCTGCTGCCTGGGATCTCGTTTGTGGTTTAGCGCTGACAAGCGCGGCGTACAGCCATGCGCAAACCACTCCGATGGAAGTCACCTCGCCCGATCACCGCATCACCATGCATTTCGCCGTGCGTCCCGGCAAGGACGCGACAGGAGCGGACGGACAGCTCATGTATTCCGTCGACTTCGAGGGAAAGCAGGTATTCGAGGATTCCGCCCTCAAGCTCGATCTCGCTAATCAGCCGCCTCTCGGTTCGGCCATTCACGTCACCAGCACAACCCCAGGTTCCGGTGAGGATGACTACACGCTGCTGACCGGAAAGACCTCGGCCGTCCACGATGCTTATAACAGCCTCACGGTGCATGCAACCGAAACAGCATCCCCGGGGCGCAACTTCGACATCGAGGCGCGCGCATACAACGGTGGCCTGGCATTTCGCTATCACGTGCCGGAACAGCCCGCGCTGCAGCGTTACCAGCTAACCCAGGAGGACACCGAATTTCGTCCCGTGATCGACGCCGACGCCTGGGCCTTGCGGCTGCCGAATTATCAGAGCGCTTATGAGAGCGAGTATGTGCCAGCGGCGCTGAGCGCAGCTCAGCAACCAGGGCGGAGTGGCCAGCCACATCCTGAACGGCGCGCCCATGCTCATGCACCTGCCCGGTATGGCCTGGGCCGCAGTCGGCGAGGCCGATCTCGAAGGCAATGCCGCCATGTATCTCGAAAATCCCACCGGCAGCTGGACCGGTCACTCCCTCGTGACGAAGATTTCGCCGTCGCTGGCTGGCAAGATGGCCGGCCCAGGAATGGCAGGCCAGGAAAAGCCTGGCGAGGGCCCGGCAGTCGACGCCAGCCTTCCCCACGACAGCGCCTGGCGCGTGATTCTTTTGGCCGACAGACCAGCAGAACTGATTGAGTCGAACCTCTTCACCGATCTCAATCCGCCCAATCGCATCGCGGACACCAGCTGGATTCATCCCGGCAAAGCTTCGTGGGACTGGTGGAGCGGCGACCTCGGGCCGGATGGCAAATCCGCGTACACGACCGCCAACATGGAATACTACGTCGACTTCGCCGCAGCCTCGGGATTCCCCTACATGATGCTCGACGCCGGTTGGTCGGGCCTGGACATCCTGAAGATGCGCGGCAACGTCGATGTCCCGGAGCTGGTGCAGTACGCAGCCAGGAAGAATGTAAAGGTTTGGATATGGCTGTACTCGAAGTCGGTAGCGGCGCAGATGCAGCAGGCCTTTCCGCTCTATGAAAAGTGGGGCGTCGCCGGAGTCAAGATCGACTTCGTCCTGCGCAACGATCAGCAGGGCATTCAGTGGTACTACGACGTGGCGAAGCTCGCCGCGGAGCATCATCTGATGGTCGACTTTCACGGAGCCACGCAGCCCTGGGGCATCCAGCGAACTTACCCCAACGTGCTGAATTACGAAGCCGTCCTCGGCCTCGAGCAAAACAAAGCCGGACGACGCGATACACCCGTTCATCGGACGACATTGCCGTTTACACGCATGCTGAGCGGGCCTATGGATTACACGCCCGGCGCTTTTGACAACGCGACCCTGGACTCTTTCGTTGCGCGCGATAACAATCCGATGGCGATGGGGACGCGTGCCCAGCAGCTGGCTTTGTATGTGGTCTACGAGGCGCCGTTCGCGATGGTCTCGGATGCGCCGTCGGCGTATGCCAACCAGCCGGCGTTCCAGTTCATCCGCGATGTGCCGACCACCTGGGACGCGACCCGCGCCCTCGACGGCGAACCGGGAGAATTTACCACCATCGCACGGAGACATGGCAACGAGTGGTATCTCGGCAGCATTACCAACTGGACAGCGCGTGATCTACGGGTGCCACTCGATTTTCTGGGAAGCGGAAGATACACCGCGGAGATTTACGAGGATGCTGCGGATGCTACCCAAAATCCAAAGCACGTCGCCATCCGGCGGCAAACGGTAAGCAAGGGCGACAACCTGACGCTTCACCTGGCAAGCGGAGGAGGATGCGCGATCCGCTTCGTACCCGTGTCGTAGAAGCTACCAGCTACCGGCTACCAGCCACGGGCCACAGGCTGCAGGCTGCAGGCTGGCTACTTCTTCCCCTTCTTGCCCGCCTTCTTCGCCAGATCGCTCAGCCGCGTCTTCTCCAGTTCATCCCGCAGCGCAGCTTCGGCATCCTCGAAGACCTTCTTCAGCGCCGATCCCACTTTCGCCGTCTGCCCCGACAGCGATGCCGTATGAAATACATCTCCGCCATCGAGCGCTTTATAGATGTCCGCCAGCGTAATGGCCTTCGCCGGCTTTGCCAGCCGCGACCCGCCGTGCGGACCCTTCTGGCTCTCCAGCAGCCCCGCGCGATGCAGCAGCGAGAATACCCGCCGAATGACGACTGGATTGATGCTGAGCTTGCCGGCAACATCTTCCGAGGTCTGCAGCCCATCCGGTTCCGCAGCAAGCAGGGCCATGGCGTGAACGCCAGTTGCGAATCGGGTATTTGCGGCCATTGCTTCAACCTAACACAGCTTTTTTGGACGCCGTATGAAAATCTGTAACAACTTCCGTTCCCTGTCCTCTGTACCCTGCTCCCTCCAGCCTGTAACCTTCTTTCATGCGCATTCTCTTCGTCGGCGATGTCTTCGGCAGCGCCGGCCGCCGCATCGTTCGTGAACACATTGGTCACGTGATCGAAGGTCGCAGTGTCGATCTCGTCATCATCAATGCTGAAAACGCCGCCGGTGGTTTCGGCCTCACGCCCACTATCTCCGACGAGCTTTTCGACCTCGGTGCCCACGTCCTCACCACCGGCAACCACATCTGGGATAAGAAAGAAATCATCGACTACCTCCGCTCCGCAGCGCCCGACGGCCACGACCGCCCCCGCCGCATCCTGCGCCCCGCCAACTACGCTCCCAACACGCCAGGCTTTGGCGTCTACCAGGGCACGCTCGCATCCGGCACCACCTACGCTGTCGTGTCTCTCCAGGGCCGCGTCTTCATGGCCAACAACGAAGATCCCTTCCGCACCGCCGACAAGCTCCTCGCCGCCATCACCGCCAAAGTCATCGTCGTCGATTTCCACGCTGAGGCCACTTCGGAAAAATGCGCGCTCGGCTGGTATCTCGATGGCCGCGTCACCGCCGTCATCGGAACTCACACCCATATCCCTACCGCCGACGACCGCGTCCTGAACAAGGGCACGGCCTATCAGACCGACGTGGGCATGAGCGGACCTTACGACTCGATCATTGGCGTCGAGAAGGAGCTCGTCCTCGAGCGTTTCCTCACCTCCATGCCTTCGAAATTCGAAGCCGCCAAAGGCGACCCCCGCATGGCCGCCCTCCTCATCGAGTGCGACCCCGCCACCGGCCACGCCCTCTCCACCGAGCGCCTCCTCCTCGGCGAATAACTCGGGCTCCGCAAAATGCGTTCCAGTTTTCGCCCGCGCCTGAGAAAATAGAAGGAGAGGTCACCGGTTTGTCCATCCACACCCCTGAAGAACTCGCCGCCATGCGTGAATCCGGCCGCATCGTGCGCCTCATGCTCGAAACCATGAAATCCGCGGTCCGCTCCGGCATCACTACCGAAGAACTCGACGATCTCGGTGCCGACGTCATGCGCCAGAACGGCGCTGTCTCCGGGCCTGTAACCGTCTATCAGTTCCCCGGCGTCAGTTGCATCAGCGTCAATGACGAAATCGTTCACGGCATCCCGTCGAACCGGCGCCTCCGCAACGGCGACCTGCTCAAACTCGACGTCACCATCTCCAAAGACGGCTTCATGGCCGACGCCGCTGAGACTGTCATCGTCGGACCGCCCGTCACCGAATCCGCCATCGGCAAGCGCCTCGCCGTCTGCGCCCAGCGCGCCTTCACCGCTGCCATGCAGGTAGCCCAGGCCGGCCATCGCGTTCGCGACATCGGCCGCGTCGTCGAAAAAGAAGTCAACGCCGCCGGCTTCCATGTCATCCGCGACCTCTGCGGCCACGGCATCGGCCGCACCATCCACGAGAAGCCCAGCGTCCCCAACTGGCCCGATCCCTCCGCCTCCGACTTCCTCACCGAAGGCCTCGTCATCACCGTCGAGCCCATCATCGCCAGCCGCTCCGGAAAATCCGTCCTCGCCCGCGATGGCTGGACCGTTCGCACCGCCGACCGCGGACTCGCCGCCCACTACGAGCACACCCTCGTCATTACCAAAAACGAGCCGCTCCTGCTCACCGCCGCCTGAGTCCCGCGAACGCGGCCACCTGCTCCTGGCTACCGGCTGCCTTTGGGCGTATTATGCAACCCGGAGGTTGCCTATGCCCACCACTGCACGCACCCCGGTCCGCACGCCCGATCGCATCGAGAAATCCGTCGAGCTCAAAGCCCCCGTCTCCCGCGTCTGGCGCGCCGTTACTGACCACAACGAATTCGGAACCTGGTTCCACGTCAAACTCGACGCCCCCTTCCGCGTCGGAGAAGTCTCGACCGGCCAGATCACCCATCCCGGCTACGAGCACCTCACCTTCAACGCCGTCGTTCAGGCCATCGACCCCGAACAGTACTTCGCCTTCACGTGGCATCCCTATGCGGTCGATGTCGCCGTCGACTACACCAAAGAAACACCCACTCTCGTCGAATTTCATCTCGAGAAGACCGCGTCCGGTACCCGGCTCATCGTCAGCGAGTCCGGATTCAGCGATCTCCCCGACGATCGCCGCGACGAAGCCTTCGCCCGCAACGACGGTGGCTGGACCCAGCAGATGAAAAACATCGAGGAGTATGTCACCCAGAACCCCTAAGCCTGTCGCCAGATTGGGGAGCGCGAGCGCTCCCCATCGGCCACGCCGAAGGCCCATCGCTCGTGCGGCAAGCACCTTCGCCGCCCTCGGCGACCGCACCCGCCTCTCTCTGCTCGGCAAGCTCAGCCACGGCCGGCCCTGCTCCATCGCGCAGCTCACCCACGGCTCACACCTCACGCGCCAGGCCATCACCAAGCACCTGCGCGTCCTCGAGCAGGCCAAAATTGTCCGCTGCGTCCGCTCCGGCCGCCATGCCCTCTTCGAACTCAACAGCAAGCCCGTCCACGCGCTCCGCGATTATCTCGACCGCGTCTCCGCCGAATGGGACCAGGCGCTCGCCCGCCTCAAATCCTTCGTCGAAAAATAATTCGTCGCGCTACTTCATCCCGTCGTCGAAGTGGAACACGCGTCATCCACCGCGTCGGCAATCTTTCCGAACAGCGGCATGTCCGGTTCGCTCAGTCCGTCTTTCTCCGACTTCTTCCAGATCGGCGACTCCTGGCTCTCGTCGCTCTGTGGCATATACACCGCCAGCTGATCGTTCACCGGCCAAACCATTCCCGCCTCCGGCCCCCCATTCGAAGTCCCCACACCGTCCGGCGAGATGCCTCCAGGGTTCTGTCGCGTCCCTCCAGGCCCCGCAGGATTCTGCCCCACCCCTCCTGGATTCTGCCCCGGCCCACCAGGATTTGGCCCAGCTCCCGGACCCGGTGGCATACTCATGGGCGGCATCTGGCTCGGCTGCCCCGGCCACCGATTCCCGCCCTTCCGCTGCTTCCAAACCACCCACACCAGATCTGCCTGCTGCTGCTCGTACACCAGTGTGTATCGTCCCCACTTTTGCAGATCGCTGCTGCACCCCACCGCGGCGTTGTAGTCGTCCGGATACTCCCTGGCCGTTTGCGAATCCGGGTCGCCCTCGTAGGTCTGCACATACACGTACTGTGCATGGCAGAACAGCTTCGACAGCGCCGCTTCCTTCTTTGTCTTCGCCGGAGCCGTCCCCACCACCCCGCACAGCACCATCATCCCCACCACTACGGCGTTCCTCATGCCATCCTCCGCCTGCGCGTCACACACGATCGATCCCGGCCCGAATTGTATCCCCGAATTGTCTAGAGGTGCCCGATCTGTTGAGCCACGCATCCCACCAACCCGTCACCACCCACCCCATCGACTCACCGGAAATTCACATCGTCACCCCGCAAATTTCCAATATCCTTTTCCCGCGCGTAGAATCCAACCCTCCGTCGTTAACCCTCGGCCCTAATCCTAAGGAGACAGCATGCCTACGATCACCACCAAAGACGGCACCACCATCTACTACAAAGACTGGGGCACCGGTCAGCCCATCACCTTTTCCCACGGCTGGCCTCTCAACGCCGACGCCTGGGATGCCCAGATGCTCTACCTCGGTCAGCGCGGTTATCGCGTCATCGCCCACGATCGCCGCGGTCACGGCCGCTCTGGCCAAACCTGGGACGGCAATGAGATGGACACCTACGCCGATGACCTCGCGGCTCTGATGGATCATCTCAATCTCAAAGACACGGTCATGATCGGCCACTCCACCGGCGGTGGCGAAGTCGCTCGCTACATCGGCCGCCACGGATCGAAGCGCGTCGCCAAAGCCGTCCTCATCAGCTCCGTTCCGCCCATCATGCTCAAGTCCGACAAAAATCCCGGCGGCCTTCCCATCGACGTCTTCAATGGCATTCGCGACGGCGTCGTCAACGACCGCTCCCAGTTCTACAAGGACCTTACGATGCCCTTCTTCGGTTACAACCGGCCCGGCGCAAAAATCTCCGAAGGCGTGCGCGAAAACTTCTGGCTGCAGGGCATGACGGGCGCCATCAAAGGCCAGTACGACTGCATCAAGGCCTTCTCCGAAACCGACTTCAACGACGACCTGAAGAAGATGGACGTCCCCACCCTCGTCATGCACGGAGACGACGACCAGATCGTTCCCATCGCCGACTCCGGCGAGCTGACCGCAAAAGTCGTCAAGGGGGCAAAGCTGAAGGTCTACAAAGGCTACCCGCACGGCATGCCTATCATCCACGCCGACGTCCTCAACCCAGACCTCCTCGCCTTCATCAAAAGCTAACTCGCGATAGCTTCGGGTGCCCCACTCAAGCCAGCCTTTGGCTTGAGTGGGCTCTACCGGCTACCAGCTACCGGCTACCAGCTGCTCTTTTCACAGCCGCCAGTTCAAACGTCCGCCGCAACTGAAACCCCAGAGCCTCATACACCCGGATCGCCCCATGATTGTCCCCGAAGGCGTGCAGGAATGGCGTTTTACCTTCCGCAGCAATCTCCTCCATCACACACGACATCAGCAGCCGCGCATACCCGCGGCCGCGCGCATCAGGATGCGTGCACACCCCGCTCACCTCCACGAATCCAGGCACGTGCGTCCGCTTCCCTGCCATCGCCAACAACCGCCCCGCATCGAAGATCCCAAAGAACGTCCCCAGCTCCATCGTGCGCAAACGAAATGGTCCCGGCTCGGTCAACTTCGCCAGCTCCACCATCGCCGGCGCATCGTCGGTAGTCAGTTTCCGAAGTTCCACACCGTTCGGTGCGACGCACGGCACCAACTTTGGCTGTTGCGCCACCATCTGGACCAGCGTTCCGCCCCGCACCAGCGACCATCCATCCGGCACACGAGGTGGCTCGCGAAAGAACAACACCGCGACCTCACCCGGGCTGAAAAGCGGCGCGAGCGCCTTATATCCCTCGTCTGACTGCGCCGGCATCCCGCTCAGCGGCCCAATCTCTTCCGGATACCGCCGCGCCCCGTCGCCGCCCAGCGCCAAAGCCGCGTGCTCCGTCGTCAGCGCCCCCCAGATCGGATTGTCGAGCAGAACAGCCGCCGCTTCGTCGATCACCGTATCAATACTCTCCCCCATTGTGACCCGCCTCATGTGTACCTCGTTGGATTACCTGTCCCCACTGCCCGATGCGCGAACTTGCTCGGCGACCAGGAGGGCCTGGCCCACGCGATCACCTGCCTTATTCCGCCCATCCCTCCCGTTGCTCTCCGTTTCATGTTCTACGAACTTTCAATCACTTACCGCCAAAAGCTTGAATTGTGGAAAATTTGTCAAGAGCCAGGCCTTCAAACCGAAGTAATGACCTATGACTCACAACGACTTATCTGCCAACTTACTTAAAGGTTGTTGGCACTACTTAGGCTAAGACTTGGTATTCTGATAATAGGGGGAAAGAACTTTTTTCAGGATAGTCTGGACCTTCGAAAAAGGCCGCCTCGTGCGGCCGTTTGCTTTGCTGGAGACAAATGAGCGCCTGTAACTCCAACCCGGCCACTCGAAACACTCCGGTGGCGCAGTCCCCTGTTTGCGCCCTGTTCGATCCTCGGCCTGCATCCCGGAGTCTGGCGTCGTACACGGCCAGGTCTGCGTCAGTCTCGCCCGCGTCCCCGTCATATGCAGCCGCATCTGCCGCACACTCGGCCAGGTTGCAAGTGACTCGCTTTCTATCATCCAGCTGCCACTCGGCTGAGTATGCGTCACACTCGGCCGCATGTGCTGCACACTCGGCCGCACTCCATGTGACCCGTTTTCAAATGTATGTCTGTTGTCGAGCCTGTCAATATTCCCTAAGCTCCGCAGAATCAATCACAATCCCACACGCCGCAGAAAGAGGGGGGAGGGGCGGCCTCAAAACCCAGCCACCGCCGATCCGCTGCCTTTCGCTACCATGGTTTTCAGCATGATTGACGCCGTCCAGAAGAAAATCGAAGCACTCCGCGCGAAAATCCGCCACCACGAACACCTCTATTACGTGCTCGACGCGCCCGCCATTTCCGACGCCGAGTACGACGATCTCGTCCGTGAGCTCCAGCGCCTTGAAAGCGAGCACCCGGAGCTCATCACACCCGATTCGCCCACCCAGCGCGTCGGTGGCAAACCCAAAGAAGGCTTCTCCAAGGTTACGCATTCGCGTCCGATGCTCTCGATCGACAACGTCACCAGCGAGGAGGAGTTGCGTGACTGGGACCGTCGCGTCCGCTCGCTCGCCGGCGACAAGGCGGAGATCGGTTACGTCTGCGAATACAAAATGGATGGCCTCTCGATGGCGCTCCAGTACCACGCCGCAGCCGACGGCTCGGCCCATCTGGCACGCGGCCTCACGCGCGGCAACGGGACGATTGGCGAAGACGTCACCAGCAACGTCCGCACCATCCGCTCGGTACCGCTTTCGATTCCCGCAGCTACCCTCAAAAAGGCCCACGTGCCTGGAACCTTCGAAGTCCGCGGCGAAATCATCATGCCGCTCAAGGCGTTTCTCAAAGCCAACGAGGAACGCGTCGCGCAGGGTCTCGAACCGGCCGCGAATCCCCGCAATTATGCCGCGGGAACCATCCGCACTCTCGAGCCGAACATCGTCGCCCAGCGCCGGCTGGACTTCTACGCCTACTTTCTGCTCACCGAAACCGGCGAAGACTTGCTTCCGGAACAGGCCGAGGCACTCGATGCACTCACCGCGCTGGGCTTTCGCGTGAATCCGCATCGCGAAGCGCTGAATTCCATCGATAAAGTGCTCGCCTTTGTTACAAAAGCTGAAACCAATCGTGCCGATCTCGGTTACGAAATCGATGGTGTGGTCATCAAGGTCAATTCCGCCGCCGTGCAGCGGCGCTTGGGCTACACCGGCCGTGCGCCGCGCTGGGCGGTCGCTTTCAAGTTCACAGCGCGCGCCGGCATCACCCAGGTGGAAGACATCCGCGTCCAGGTGGGCCGCACCGGCAAGCTCACGCCGGTCGCTGTGCTCACCCCGGTTTCGATTGGCGGCACCACCGTGAGCCGCGCCACGCTGCACAACGCCGACGAAATCGAGCGCCTGGGCCTGCTGATCGGCGATTACGTCAAGGTGGAGCGCGGCGGCGACGTGATCCCCAAAGTCGTCGAGGTGGTTGAAGATAAAGAGCACCCGCGCGGCCACAAGAAGTTCCACTTTCCCAGCCACTGCCCGGACTGCAACAGCGAAATCGTCCGCACCGAGGGCGAAGCCGATTACCGCTGCGTCAACGTGGATTGCCCGGCGCGCCTGCGTGAATCGCTGCTTCACTTCGCCTCGCGCGGCGTCATGAACATCGAAGGCCTGGGCGAAGCCCTGGTCACACAACTGCTCGAGCGTGGCCTGGTCAAATCCATCGCCGATCTCTACTCGCTCACCGCCGAACAACTGCTCTCGCTCGAGCGCGTCGGGCAAAAGTCCGCCGATAACCTGCTCGAGGAGATCGCCAACTCAAAAAAAGCCCCGCTCGATCGCGTCCTCTTCGGCCTCGGAATCCGCTTTGTCGGCGCGCGCACCGCCCAGCTGCTCGCCGAAGAGTTCGGCTCGATGGAAGCGCTCATGCATGCCTCGCGCGAAGACCTGGAGCGCGTGAACGAAGTTGGGCCGCGGGTTTCAGAGGCCATCCGCGAATTCTTTGACGAAGAGAAAAACCGCGCGCTGGTCCAAAAGCTCGAAAAAGCCGGCCTCACCTTCACCGCCGAGAAACGGAAGAGAACCTCGCAGCTCGAGGGCCTCACCTTCGTCCTGACCGGCACGCTCCCCAGTCTGTCCCGCGAAGATGCCAAAGCCAGGATCGAATCCGCCGGCGGCCGCGTCTCCGGCTCCGTCAGCAAAAAAACCAGCTACGTCGTCGCCGGCGAAGACGCCGGATCGAAGCTCGACATAGCAAATGAACTAGGGGTGAAGGTGATCGACGAAGCCGCGCTGGAAGGCCTGCTGAGCCGATGAGCGCAGATCGTCATAATCAAGTTTTAGTTTTCAGGCGGCGCGAATTTTCTCGGCCAACGCCGTGCTCCATGCAGGACGCGAAGAATGAGGATCCGTTTAGCCATCACGCGATAGGGCGCGAGATACGAGGTGCCCGTAATAACCAATTCACGAGTTCCCTTGCGCCGGCCTCGCCGGCCAATCTCCGGCATCTTCGCGAGAAGCGAAACCTGTCTTTCTATCTCATCGTGGAGCCGCCAGGCTGCATCCTCACTGTCCTCAGCGATCCAGGCAACAATTTCGAGCAGGTCGAGCCGGGCAAGAGGATGCCACCCGACATTCACGCAGAACGCTTCCGAGCCGCAACACTTTCAATCGTTTGTCGCACCGCGCGCATGACTTCCTCATGCGGAATCCCGGGTCGTTTATCCTTCAGAGCTTTCTCCACCTCGCGGCGGAACCACGCGTCGTGCTCACGCTCCTCCTTGCGGCCCTCAACAAACTCCCGCATGAAGTCGCGCACCAGTTGCGACGCGGAGCGATCCATCGCCGCTGCCTCGGCAACAAACGCATCTCTCAGCTCGGTTTCAAGCTTCAGAGTAAAAACGGATTCTTTGGCCATGACTCGGAACCGTCACTGTCTCGGAATGGTAATGACAATGACTATACCACGTCATTACCGCGTCGAGGCGACTTTGTCCTGTGCGCTGACATCTTTCGTCATGGCGGCGCCAACAATTTTTCCCTGCCCAGATTCCTGCACAAACGCGATCACCCGCATATTCGCCGGATCGGCATCGGGCCATAGCTTCACAAAGAACGTCATGTCGAACGGCTTGCCCTTTTCCAGCTTCCCGATCTTCACCAGCTGCTTCACCACGGCAACGTTGGTCAGCTTTTTGCCGTTGTTTTCGCCGGCCAGCACATCGGTCACAGCCTTATCCAGCGCAACCGCCAGGAAAACATCGCCGCCGTGTTTTTCCTCCGTTCCGTCCGCTACCACGTGAACCGTCAGGCCGCCTCTCGAGAACTCGGCGCTGTCCACGTGCATGGCCATCATCGGTGCATTCGCAGCACTCTGCAGCGTCCGCCTGGCCCATTGCAGATCGGCAGGATGCAGCTCCACTTTGCCATCCAGGATGATCTGCGGCGTATAAACATCGCTCAGCCCCAGATCCCGAACGTACTCGCGCTGCCGATCCGACATCTGTGCCGACGAGTAGGGATCCAGCCAGCCATCCTGATCCCAGTAATCGACGTGCTCGCTCAGCACGATCAATTCCGCGCCGCGCACCGGCTGCGCGCGGTCCAGCTGTTCCACCCAGGTATCCACCGGCGGACAGCTCGAGCATCCTTCGGAGGTAAACAGCTCCATCACCACCGGCGTCTTCGCTGCATCCGGCGTCGTCGCTGCCCAGGCAGTTGGCGCGATCCCGCTCATCAGCGCCAGCGCCCCAATAGCGGCTTTCCTCAATCCAGCCATGCACCACCCTCTCTTCACACCAGTCCTCGCCGATCTTTCGGATGCGCGACCGCGTAGAAAAAGAGTACCGGGGAAGCGTGGCGATGCGCCATAGCCAGAGCAAGAACTTCACCTATAGCCAGTTGTGGACAGCGCGGAATTATCAGCCCTTGGGTGCGAAGTATCCCTCACGCACGCGCACCGTATAGCGGCGGTCCAGACAATAGAGATAAATCTGCCGGAAAGCTCCGTTGGCCTCGAAGTCAGCCGGCTTGTACACCAGCGCATACTGGCTCCGCAGCTCTTCCTGGATCTGGCTGAAGCTATTCGGCATCTCTTCCATCCGCGTCGGGAAAAACGCCTTGCCGCCGGTTGCAACGGCCATCTTATCGAGGATGTCGTCGCCGCGATCGCGGCTGGGACTCACGTTCGTGCTGATGGCGTAGATGATCGTCTCCGCGCGCTGGCATTCCTTGATCGCATCTTCCAGATAGGCATGGCTCTGGTTGTCGTCGCCGTCGCTCACCAGCACAATGGCCTTGCGCACTGGTTCCGCTCCGCGCGCCGTCAGCAGCTTGTCGCGGCAGGCGCTGTACACGGCGTCATAGAGCGCAGTGCCACCGCCAGGGCGCAGTCCCTGAATGCCCGCAGTCAGCGCATCCACGCTGTTGGTCCAGTCCTGCCGGTAATCCGGCGTCACATCGAAGCCCTCGATAAAGGCTCGGTCGGAAGCCGGCCGCAGAATCTCCAGCAGAAACGACGTGGCCGCCTGCTGCTCGAAGGTGAATCGCGTGCGGATGGATGTGCTGGTATCGATCAGAATTCCTACCCGCAGCGGCAGGTTGGTCTGCTGCGTAAAGCTGTACACCTGCGCCGGAGCCTTGTGGTCGTCCAGCAGCGCGAACTGGTTTTGCTGGAGGTCCCGGATGAAGTGGCCGTGTTTGTCGGTCACCGCGAATTCGAGGTACACCTCGTTGACGCTGCGCCGGATGGTGAACTGGTTGTCGTCGGCGGGCGGCTGGCCGTTCTCCGCCGGGACGGGCTGGCCGGCAGCAGGCAAAGGAGCCGCGGTCGCCGACTGTGCCGGCTGAGAGGTCGTGGCCGGAGAGGGCGGAGGCTGAGCAGGCGTCTGTGCCGGCACGGTGCCCGCCGCGCACAAACCCCATGCCAAAACAACGAGAAGGGGGCGAATCACTGCAGTCTTCATCGGAAACTGAATCCATTTTAACTTGACGCGAGTTCGACGCGCACTCACCCAAAGGGTGACCACGAGATTTCGAACCGGCGCCGGGACCTTTTTGCCACCCCAGCCTTGCCACCATGATTCGCTCCCCGGCACAATCGAAGGATGAGCGATTCCGGAAAGACCGCCGTCTCTACGTCTCACGCGCCCGGCGCCATCGGGCCCTACTCGCAGGCCGTACGGGTTGGGAATTTGGTTTACACCTCAGGCCAGGTCGCGCTCGATCCCGCAACCGGCCAGATCGTGGCTGGCGCCATCGCCGAGCAAACCACGCGCGTTCTTGAGAATTTGAAAGCCGTCCTGGCGGCCGCAGGGACCGATCTCGCCCATGTCATCAAAACCGTCGTGTTTCTCAAGAGCATGAACGACTTCGCAGCCATGAACGAGGTCTACGCCATGTTTCTGGCTCCCGAAGGCGTCGTAAAACCGGCGCGCTCGACCGTGGAGGTGGCGCGCCTGCCCAAAGACGCACTCGTCGAAATTGAAGTCATCGCCTTGTCATCCTGAGGAGCGCAGCGCCGAAGGATCTTGCGTCGCTCCATTACCATCCAATATTCAGGAGAGTTCCCCAATGCCGGAAGCAAAGACCGAAACAAAGTCCCCGCAAACCAAGCCCGACAAGATCGAGAAGACCGACGCCGAATGGCGCGCGCAGCTCACCCCCGATCAGTACTACATCACACGCCAAAAAGGTACCGAAGCGCCCTTTACCGGCGCGCTCACCTTCAACCACGATACGGGCATGTACCGCTGCGTCGCCTGCGGCGCGGACCTCTTCCCCTCCGACACCAAGTTCGACTCCGGCAGCGGCTGGCCCAGCTTCTATCTCCCCGTCGACTCGGCAGCAGTAACAACGCACGAGGACAATAGCCACGGCATGCGCCGGATCGAAGCGACATGCGCTCGCTGCGGCGCACACCTCGGCCACGTCTTTCCGGATGGACCGAAACCTACAGGTCTGCGCTATTGCATTAACTCGGCAGCACTCGATTTCGAGAAGAAGAAGTAAGGCGCTCGAATGACCCGCCGCGCGCTGCTGCTGGCGTCAATTACGTGTGCCGCGGCATCTGTCGCCATGGTGATCGCTAAGGGTTCGTCGCAAAATCCAGGCCCGCCGGGCGAACATCATGGTCCACCGTGGCGCTTGCCAGTCGCATCCACGCAGAGCTTTCACATCGCCGGTTCTGTGATCCAGGTCGACTTCGCTCCCGGCTCGCTCGACCTGACCACGCCGCAGGTGATGCACTGGGTAGAAAACGCCGCCACCTCGGTCGCCACCTATTACGGACGCTTCCCCGTCCCTCGCGATCGCGTGCTCATCATGCCCGCCGAAGACCGTCACGGAGTCATGCAGGGCACCACCTGGGGCGACGTCGGCGGATTCCCCGCCTTCACCCGCATCCGCCTCGGCCAGCACACCACCACGGAAGAACTGAACGACGACTGGATGATGACTCACGAGCTGGTCCACACCGGCTTCCCCTCGCAGGAGGATGAGCATCACTGGATCGAAGAAGGACTAGCCGTCTATATCGAGCCCGTCGCCCGCGTCCAGGCCGGTTTCCTCCAGCCCGAGCAGATCTGGGCGGACATGGTGCGCGACATGCCGAAGGGCAATCCGCAGCCTGGCGACCAGGGACTCGACCAGACCCCTACATGGGGCCGCACCTACTGGGGTGGCGCGCAATTCTGCCTCCTGGCCGACGTCACCATCCGCGAGCAGACCCACAACCGCAAAGGCCTTGAGGACGCGCTGCGCGCCATCGTCGCCGCCGGCGGCACCATCGATCAGAACTGGCCAATCCAGAAAGCCTTCGCGGCCGGCGACGCCGGAACGGGGACACAGATCCTCGAAGAAGAGTACAAGCGCATGGCCGACGCGCCGGTCCCCGTGGATGTCGAGGGACTCTGGAAGAGATTAGGAGTTATCCGAACCGGCGAGGACCAGGTCCGCTTCGACGACTCGGCGCCCGAAGCCGCGATCCGCAAAGCCATCACAGCGACTCCGGCGTCGGGAAGAATCGCCGCTACGCCTTAACAACGCGCGGTCCGGCCTTAACGACCTTGCCCGCCTTCAGGCAGCTGCTGCAGACCCGCAGCCGCTTCGCCCCGCCGCCCACCTTGGCCTTCACCGGATGCAGATTCACATTCCAGCGCCGCTTGGTGATGTTGTGCGCGTGCGAAATGTTGTTCCCAAACTGCGGACCCTTGCCGCAAATATCGCAAACCTGTGCCATGTCTTCTCCAAAAAAGACGATTCCTGCTCAAAGGATGTCGTCGAAAATTTCCGGCTCCGGTTGGCGATTGACTCGCCAAACCACTCCCGATATAAGCTCGGTGCCGAATGCTTAGTTTACCGGGAACCTCCCGCTGGAGCAATTGACTGTCCGATTCTTCTCCCCCCTGCTTCTGCAGATGCTGCCCCGAAAGGGGAATCTTCAGGAAACCACGCCGGACCTATACTCCGTGCCAGATGCCCGCTCCATCCGTCGCAGCCAAACTCAGGTCTTCCGGAACCATCGCGGCCTTGCGCCGCCTTGGCCTGGTTTTTCTGCTGATCGTGGGAATCCTCGGTCCGCTCTGGCAAATTCACGTGATCAACCGCGTGATGCCGTCCAGTCATAATGATCTACTCCCCCGCTGGATCGGCACTCAGGCCGCCCTTCTCGGCAAAGACCCGTATTCACCGGAGGTTACGCACGAGATTCAGCGCCAATATTATGGCCGTGCACTTACTCCGGCTGACGACGTTGACCCGCAGGTTTTTTCCTATCCGGCCCATCTCATCGTGCTGTTTTCTCCATTTGCCGGCCTGTCCTGGCAGACGGCATGTCTCGGATTTCTGGTAAGTGTTCCTCCCCTGCTCGCGTGGAGCCTCTGGACTTGCGTGCGTTTCGTCAATCCTGCTCTCTCGATGCGCCACACGGCTCTCGCCGTCGTCCTTTCCTTCTTCAGTTGGCCCGTAATCTGGGGCCTTCGTCTGCAGCAGCCCACCCTGCTGGTCGCCATCGCGATTTTCTTCGGCCTTTTCCTGTTGCAGCGCGATCGCTATATTCCCGCGGGGATCCTCTGTGCACTTGCGACGGTCAAACCCCACCTCGTGCTTTTGCTCTTTTGCTGGCTCGCGGTGTGGGCCGTTTATCGTCGCGCCTGGACCTTACTTGCCTCCTTTGTGACTACCCTCGCCCTGCTCCTGATCGCAGCTGAAGCCATGGTTCCCGGATGGTTTGGCCACTGGCGGAACAGCCTGAGCCAGTACGGGCCGCAGACCGCCCTTCCTCTTCAGGAAGTCCTGGGTCGCTGGCCCGGGCTCCTTGCTACTGTTATGCTGACCGCGTGGTGTGGGTATCTGCTGTGGGGGCTACGACGGCTCCCGGCCCGATCTCCCCAGTTTGCGCTGGCCGCCGCCCTTGCACTTTCTGCCGCGGTAAGCGCCAATCTCTTTAAGTTGCCCTTCATCTACAACCAGATTTTTACTCTACCCGGTTGCCTTGCCCTGGTTTACTCGAGGCCAGCAGGCTACCTGCCTGCTCTCACTCGGCGAATCGCTCTGGCCTCGCTCGCATTTGGATATGCGGTGGTATACGTCTCCGCGCTCGGTGAAATCGTTCCTGGCTTCTCTGCTCTCTGGTACAGCCTCCCCTTCAGGAATCTGCTCTTGCCGGTCGCGGTGACGGTTGCCCTGGGCTTCGCGGCCGCCCTTGAAATTCGCGGGCGTAGCGCTCAGACGGCAGCCGGAAAACCGGTCCCGGAGCTCTCCTGCGCATGACGCATACCGACCGCGTCGCGTTACCGATCGTCCCTCTTGCTGCTTCCTGATCTGGCGGCGGCAACCGGGCTTCCCATCTTTTGTTATCCTCACCCCTGTGAGATTTCTGTACGGCGTCCTGATCCTTTCGACCGCCACTCTCATCTGGGCGGCTCTGGCTGTCGTCCGGTATGTTCGTCATCAGCGCGCGGCTTCCCGTTCCCAGGCGGAACCGCCCGACGAGCCTCTCTAGACCTGCATTAAGGAGCCGCGATGAATCTCCTCATGGACGCTGTGAACCGTCTCTACCTCGACGCTCGGAACCGTTTCGCCGGAGCATCCGCCGGGATTTCTCTTCCCCGCTCCCTCCGCCGTCCGCTGGCTATTGTCCTCGGCTCTCTCTTCGTCGCCGCCTGCGCGCACGTCTCTGTTCCGCTCCGGTTCACGCCCGTGCCCGTCACGCTCCAGACCTTCGCGGTGTTGTTGATAGCGCTGGTGCTTTCTCCTGCCGATGCTGCCGGCGCTCTCCTTCTTTATCTCGGCGAAGGCGCCGCCGGACTTCCCGTCTTCAGCCCCCAGACCCCACTCGGATTTCTGCATCTCCTGGGTCCCACGGGCGGCTATCTTCTGTCGTATCCCTTCGCCGCCGCGCTCACCTCGTGGCTCCGCCGGCGTTTTGCCGCATCCGGATTCGGCCCATCGCTCTTTTCCGCGGCCATCGGCAGCGCGATCATTCTGCTTTCGGGAGCCGTCTGGCTCGGCGCGCTAACGCATGCCTCCGCCAGCGCTGTTCTCACCCTTTCGGTGCTGCCATTCCTGCCCGGCGACATTCTCAAAGTCGTTGCGGCTGCCGGAGCAGCGACGGGTCTGCGGCGCTTCCGCCGCTCCTGACAGATAGGTCACCCATCGCCCGGTTACCCACGGTGCAAATAGCAAAAATAATAATTGCCATTCCGGTAAACATCGGGTATTGTCCGGACAGATTCCCGAAAGGTACTTCCTTTTCGTATGCCTTGCATCAGGCGGATGGCGGTCGTGTGCCTGCTTTCCGTGTGCTCGTTGTGTGTATGTTCGTGCGGCAATAACGTCCATCCTGGAACCGTCGAAACCGCAAATTCTTCCGGTTCCAATGAAGGCAATCTCTCCTGGGCGACCAACTCCACCGATCCCCTGGCCGCCTACAGTCTCACCGGCAACACCCTGCCCGTCCACGATCCCAGCATCATCCGCCAGGGTTCTACCTACTACGCCTTTACCACTGACGTCATCGGTCTGCCGGCTGGCAACTATCTGCCCATCCGCTGCTCCCAGGACAAGATCAACTGGACAGCCTGCGGCAGCATCTTCCCCGGCGCCATACCCTCATGGGTGACCGCGAAAGTCCCCGGCATCGTCGGCATCTGGGCGCCCGACGTCTCGTATTTCAACGGCCTCTACCATGTCTATTACGCAGGCTCCACGCTGAGCTCGCAGCAGTCGGTCATCGGGGTCGTCACCAACACCACGCTCGACCCTGCCGACCCCACCTATAAGTGGGTCGATCAGGGCGAGGTTCTCGAATCGAATCCCAGCGACGACTTTAACGCCATCGACCCCAATATCTTCATCGATACGAACGGCAGCATCTGGCTCACTTACGGCAGTTACTGGACGGGTATCAAGCAACGCCAGATCGATCCCGCCACCGGCATGCTGCTCGCGTCCAACACGACCCGCTACAACCTGGCCACCCGCCCGGGGGTTCCCAACGATCCCATCGAGGGCGCTTCTTTAGTTCGGCACGGAAGCTACTACTACCTGTTCGTCTCCGTCGACTACTGCTGCAACCAGAACGTCGCCACCGATAATTACAAGGAGGCCGTCGGCCGATCCACCAGTCCCAACGGTCCCTTCGTCGACGAGGCCGGCACGTCCATGATGAACGGCGGCGGAACGGTGATCCTCGAAGGCGACAGCAACTGGAGCGGCACCGGCGGCGCAACCGCCTACCTCGATCCTGCCAATGGCGACAGCCTCATCATCTTTCACGCGCTTAACCTGAGTCAAAATGGCGCAATGTATATGTGGCTGATGAATCTCAGCTGGACCAATGACTGGCCCTCTCTCGGGCCACCGGCCAGCGGCAGCTAACAACGCCGGTCAACCTAACTGCCTTGTTCTCGCGCCTAAGTTCAAAACCCGCGTCAGCTGACGCGGGTTTTGAACTTGATATAGCCAGGTTATTGAATTACGACGCCATCGCCGATCGCGCAAACGGAATCTCCTGAACGAACCTCTGGACGCGCCCAATGACTCGCACTCCATCGGCCGACTGTTGCATCGCCATGGTCTGCGCGCACGTTCCGCACAACCAGTAATGTTCCATCCGCCGGGAACGCTTGCCCGTGCCGTCAGCTTCCCCGGCTGGTACGTCAAACACAAAAATGCGTCCCTCCCGCAGGTAATGCAGGGGCTTCGCACACTTCGGATTCGCGCAATGACTCACCATAAAACCATCTCCACATCTGCGCTGTCTGATCCGTCGGATCCTGTCTCTTCCGCCGAGCAATCCTGAGCGCCGCTCGTATAACAGTCCACGCACGGGAACGAACCCCTTAGGGTCAATTCCCGCAATACTTAAATTCGACTGATTCGTTCCAGTAGGATGCGGGAAAACCGGCGTTCTGTTTTCCGCAATCGTTAACCGGGGGATGACCATCGTCACGATGGCGTGGTTCTCGGACGGCTAACTCATCCTATTTTGGCACGACCTTGAACTCCCCGGAAGAAAATTTCTCTAAAACCACGCGCCATTGAGCGACCCTTGTGCAAGAATGGTCGTTTGCTCAGTTCCGGCTCACCAGTTCCCTGATTTTCGATCGAAAATGTCTCTTCTCCGTTCCACCTTCATCGGCCTCTCTCAAAACTCCCGCCTCCGCCATTTTGCCGAACAGTCCAGCCTCGGGCGCCGCATGTCCTCGCGCTTCGTGGCCGGCTTCCGCATTGAAGACGCCCTCAGCGCCGCCAATGCTCTCGCATCCCAGGGCCTGGCCGTCACCCTCGATAGCCTCGGCGAGAACGTCACCACCCCCGCCCAGGCTCGCCAGTCCGCCCAAAAGTACCACTGGCTGCTCGACGCCATTGCCGCCCACCCCACCCTCGACGCCAACGTCAGCCTCAAGCTCACCCAGATGGGCATGGACCTGAGCCCGGATCTCGCCTTTGAAATCGTCTCCGGCCTGGTCGACCACGCCGTCCGCGCCAGGTCCTTCGTTCGTGTCGATATGGAGGGAACCGCCTACACCCAGGCCACCATCGACCTCGTCGATAAGCTGCACGCCGTCCCCGCCAACCGCGGTCACGTCGGCATCGTCATCCAGGCCTACTTGCGCCGCAGCGAAGAGGACATCGCCAAACTTCTCAGCGACCGCATCCGTATCCGGCTCTGTAAAGGCGCTTATCAGGAGCCCCCCAACTTAGCCTTCCCTGATAAGAAAGACGTAGACCGCAACTTCGTCGCTCTCACCAGGACCCTGTTGAAAAGTGGCGTTTTCCACGGCATCGCCACCCACGACCCAGCCATGATCGACGCGACGAAGACCTTCGCCAGCGCTGAGCGCATCGATCCAGCAAGCTTCGAATTCCAGATGCTCTATGGTGTCCGCCGCGATCTGCAGCGTTCCCTGGTGAAAGAGGGCTACAAAGTCCGGGTCTACGTCCCCTTCGGCGACGAATGGTACCCCTACTTCATGCGCCGCCTGGCCGAACGCCCCGCCAACGTCCTCTTCATCGCACGCAACATGCTGCGGAAGTAAGGCGCGCAATAGAAAAGGCGCTCCAAGGAGCGCCTTCTGTTGCCTATTCCCTACTCCCTACTCCCTGTTCCTGTTCCTACTGCCTGCCTTCGTACGGCTCGATCGAAAGCAAACTCCCCAGCACGTGCCGCTCCTCCGGCGAGAAGGTCTGCGAGAACCGAGCCGAGTTCAAAATCGCCGTGCGCTGCTCCGGTGGAATCTGCCGCAGATCGTTGAACGCCCGCCGCACCATCGCCTGCCGGTCCGCCGGCATCTGGCGCATGGTCTCTGCCGAACCCCGCACATCGGCCTTCTGCCCTGGCGACAGGCTCTCGAACATCTCGTTGCGCTGGATCATCCGCTCCCGCTGCTCCGGAGGCCGCGCATCCAGCGTCCGCAGCCGGTTCAGCACCCGCTGCTGCATCTCCGGTGTCAGCCGATTGAATCCCGGCTCCCGCCGCAGCTGTTCCTCCTGCTGCTGCGGGCTCAGGTTCTGGTGGTTGTTCAGCCATTCCCCCAGATGCCCAGGCCGCGCCCCGCCGTTCACTCCCGGCCGCATCTGCGCCGGACCGGCATTGAAGGCCGGTCTGTTGACGGGGTTATTTCCCTGCCCTTTTCCGTTTTCACGAGGCGCCGGTCTCATCTCCTGCCGCATCGGAGCCGGTCTCGCCGGAGCCGGGTGCGCTGCCTGTGCCCGCTGCCGTCCCCAGACCCCCGCATACGACGACGCCGGCCACAAATGCAATCCCAGAACCAGCAGACACACCACCGCCCGCGCCGCTCCGGACACGACCCCGCGTCCGAGCGCCCAACCGCCCTGCGTCTTGTTCCTGGTTCCCGAGATCATGGCCTTACTTCCCCAAGGGCAGTACTGCAAGCGATGCCGCAAATTCACTCGGGCTGGCTTTGTTTGTGCTTTCTCCATCGCCTCGCCCATCTTTCCGTTCGTGCTCTGTGCTCCCAGCTCCAGGCTCCCAGCTGTTTTAGAGTGCCCCTCCGCCGTTGTCGCCCGCATCCTGCTGGTCCATCGAGTTCAGCTGCTGGAACACCTGCGCATTCTCATCCAGCGACTGCAGATCCTTGATCACCGGAGAAGCCTGCACCGCTGCCGGTTTCTGTGGAGAGAATCCCCCAAACCCCGCATACGTTCCCCCGCCAACAGCAATCACCAGAGCCAGCGCTGCCGCGGCCAGCGGCCGCATACTCACATGGTTCCCAAACAGAAACCGCGCCCGCATCCGCTCCAGCCACCCGGCGGGCGCGGCCTGCTGCTCTTCCCGCAACAGCACCGCCATCCGCGTATCGAAGTACGGCGATACCTCCGGAGCTTTCCACTCGTCCATCAGCGCCATCGTGGCTTCCATTTCTTTCAGCTCACGGCTGCACTCCTCGCAGCTCTCCACATGCGCGCGCACCTCGGCCGGTACCAGCTTCGGGGCGAGAAGCAGGTCCGGCAAACTCGTTTTCACTTCCTGGCAGATCATTACCAATTCCCCCAATTTCTCAACTCTTCTCAATCCTGTTCAACAAATTCCTTCAGCCGTTCCCGCAGCGTCTGATACGCCCGGAACAGCAGCGACTTGGTGGCCGACTCGCTCAGCCGCAGCACCGCTCCAATCTCCTTGTAATCCAGCCCCTGATACTTGTGCATCAGCACGGCTGTCCGCTGCCGCTCCGGCAGCGCCATCACATGTTTGCGGATCGCCTTCATCCGCTCGTCCCTGACCATCTCTTCTTCGGCGCCCGGGTGCATGTCCGCCACATCCGGCGTGGTACCCGTTTCCGGATCCGGCTGGTCGAGGTAAATCGTCTGTGCCGCCCGCTCGTGTTTCGTATCCCGCGCGTGGTTCACGCCAAGATTAGTCGCAATCCGGTAAAGCCATGTCGTGAACTTCGCCTCCGCCCGGTACGTCTGCCGCGAGCGGTACACCCGCAGGAACACCTCCTGCGCCAGCTCCTCCGCCACGGCCTGATTATGCACCATGCGGTACATGAAGTTAATGATCGGCTTGCGGTACTTTTCGATCAGGAAGTCGAACCCTACATCATCGCCCTCCCGCACCCGCAGCATAATGTCCGCATCGGACATCGCCCGCCACTCCACCGGCCCCGCTTCCCACCGCTGGCCGCTGGCCGCTGGCTGCTGGCCGCTGGCCGCTGGGTGAGCCCTTCCCTGCAGCATTCCCCGATCTAGAGCAACGCTTGCCATATCCCTGCTAACCCCATTCGGGTCGTCAGGTTGCGCGGAAACCTCGGGGTTTTCCTCGCCTTCCCCCTCCAGTTCCCCTGTCTTTTCCTCGTCTTCCCATCCCTCCGTTACTTCGGGAACCGGACCCAGCACCTCCTCATCCTCATCCAGAGGCTGATGGAGCGGGTCGTCCATCGGATCGTCAGGCGGATCGTGGGGGTCGTCCGGGTAAGGGGACGGGGTGCGAGAGGCCATACGTGCGTGCATCATTTTACCGTTGAAAGGCTTGCGGACGGACAGGATTCCCCGTCCTCAGCCTCCAGCTTCCAGCGTCCAGATCTGGCGGCGGACTGGCGGCCGCTGACTGCTGGCCGCTGACCCCTGCCTCTGTTAGGCTTAGACTTGTCCGCCGGGGATCCACTCCCCGCGGATCCCCCTTCCCAAGGGGCGCATAACTCAGCGGTAGAGTGCCACCTTCACACGGTGGAAGTCGTAGGTTCGAATCCTGCTGCGCCCACCATCTTTTCAATGACTTGCAGTTCTCCAGCTCCCTCTGCTGGCTCCACAAGGCTCCATTCCCGGTCTTATCTATTCGCTTTGGCTCCGGAGTCCTTGCTATCTTCGAACCGGACCCTCAGACATTTTGCCGAGATTGTCGGAATCTCAGCACCCTGCTCGGTCTCCTGGCGAAGCATTTGGACAACCCGCTCATGCGCCCGCGCTTCTCCATCGCCCGAGCCTGTGAATAGATCTCCAACGCGCACCGGGCACTCGCCTGCCGCATCAGTTCCTGAACCACTTTGACGTTTTCCCCATTTCCCACAAGCAACGTCGAGAACGAGTGGCGAAACGTGTGCCATCCGATGCGCTTCCGAATGCCAGCTTTGACTGCGGCGGCCCGGATAACTTTGGCCAAAATGAGATTGCCCACTGACTGCGCTGTCGGCGCAGTCTCTCTACGCCGTGAACGCGATGAGTGTCTCTGTCAGGCGCCGTCTGACTTCGACACAAGAGGAAGAAGCGGGTGAAGAAGCTTGCATCGGGCGCTGCGCTTCAAGCTCGAGGATCCTCCTGGTCCGCGTGACGGGCAGGCTCGGCGATGGCGACGGCAACAAAGCCAGGCCTTCTCTCGCCGCCTTGATTGCTCTCGCCGGCTCAGCTGCCTGTTGCCAGGCCTGCGCCAGCAGAGCAAAATACTGCGGCGTACGGCGGCGATCGAGAGCGACCAAACGCTCGGCGTATTGCACGGCCAGCCGGGGATTTCGCAAACGGGTTGGCTGAACACGCAGCAGCGCCGACGTCGCCAGTTCCAGTACATCCATCGAGGCGTTACTCGCGGATGCTTCCTTGTTCAGGACGGCAATGCCCGACGCAGCGAGGGAAATTCCTATTTGCTGACCACGGGCGTCAGTCCCGCTGGCGCAGGAACGGTATCGCCGGCGTCGGGGACCTATTTTGTTGCCGGAGCCGTCGTGCCTGTCTCCGCCACGCCAAAGTCCGGGTACAGGTTCTCTAACTGGACCGGCAGTGTCGCCAGCTCGGCGAGCGCCTCCACCTCGATCACGATGAACGCGCCGGAAACCGTGACCGCCAACTTCACCTCGTCGGCCTTGGCGTCCACCACGACGACGTTGAAATCTTCCCTGAACCCGTCGTGCCCCACCGATACCGTCACCTTCACGGCGACGGTGACTTCCGCCTCTGGAACGCCGTCCGGCACCGTAGAGTTCCTTGAAGGAACGAAGGTTCTCGGCACAGCGTCGCTGGTCAAAGGAAAAGCGGTCTTCTCAACCCGGTTCACGACCCTCGGCACATTCTCCGTCACGGCTGCGTATCAGGGAGCCGCCGGCTACCAGCGCAGCGTTTCCACAGCTGTCGACCAGGTTGTGCGGAAGTGAGCAGCGGTTGGGTTGTCAGGGCCCCGGGAAAGCTGCATTCCGGATGCGATGCACCCTGTGTTTCGTTACGCGTCGGGAAGGGCTGATCGGTACACAGTACTTCATTCTGCGGAGGGCCTGCTATATCACGATCGCTCGCGCGGAACGGATCGGGGGTCACCTCGCAGAACGCCGCGAAAATCCACTGCCTGATGCTGTCTCCGGTCAAAATCACTTTGCGCTTGAGCCGTTTCCTCGCGATTCGCAACTCCGGCCCGCGATAAACTTGGCTATGGAATGATGTCGGCACCGCACAAGCCGCTTTCGGCCCTTCTCTCGCAAATTCTGGTCGCCTATAGTGTGGAGCTTGATTGCGAATTCGAGCGCCGCATGCTGCAAACACAGAGCCGCAGCACGAGCCTCTCGCTGGTCCTTTGGCTTAATGTGCTGCGGTTTTTGGCTGATGGACCGGTTTCGGTTCGAACGCTCGCGTCGCACGCGCTCACAGCCGAGGCTGGCGCCACAGCCGGGTTTGGTTGCCTCGAACGATGGGGCGTCGTTGCGCTGCAGCCCGGAAAGCGCGCCGGTTTCGGTAGCGGCCGAGGCATCCGCGCCGATTGGCCGGTTCGGCTCACGGCCAGCGGTGAAACGGCCGTCAGAATTTGGCCCGACCTGATCCGGGAAATCGACGCCCGCTGGTCTAAACGCTTCGGTGACGACGCGACGAGGTTGCGCCGCTCGTTAGAAGCAATCGAGCACCAGATCGACCTCGAATTGCCGCAGGGCTTGCCCGTTGCGATTCTGAAGCTGCCGGAGTTCGGGCCCCGGAAATCGGCTGCGGAAGACGGCCTGCCACTGCCGGTGCTGCTTTCCCGAGTTCTGCTCGCCCTCGCGCTCGATTTCGAACGTGAGTCCCAGGCGCCGATTTCGCTATGCGCAAACGCAATCCGCGTTCTCAGTGACGAGCCGGTCCCTGAAACGGAGATTCCCAAACGAACCGGCTGTTCGCAAGAGACCGCAGGCATTGGCTGGCAGCACAAGCCGTACATCATCGTTGAAAGAGACCCTGCGCGCGGCCGCGGCAAGTTCGTGCGCTTGTCGGAAGCGGGCATCAAGGCGCAGCAGGAGTATTACGGCCGCACGCGCGATATTGAGGAAAAGTGGAAGAAGCGCTTTGGCAGCGCGACGAAAGAAATTCGGGAATCGCTGACAACTCTGCTGCAAAGACGCGAATTGTCTGACGGCCTGAAACCGCCTCCCGGAACGACCCGCGCCGGCGCCCAGATACCGGCCCTGGGCCGCGTCGACATTGGACCTGCGGCACGCCAACGCAGGCGGGATTTAGTAATTCAGACGGAAGCCTTCGTGCGCGATCCGGCTGGCGCTCTGCCGCATTATCCGCTCTGGGATATGAACCGCGGCTTCGGTCCGTAGCACGCGTTGCTCTCCCTGGACAGCCAGCAGGAGCGCTTCCGACACGTAGATCGCACGGTTTCGGGTGAATCGTCGCCAATTCTTCTTTTACTACTCAGTAACAAAAGAATGACCGGTGATTCGTTGGGCCGATCCCCCCACGGCTCAGCCCCGGACCCACCTGGTTTTAATAGCAATTTGGCAGCAAATAGCGCCGGGAATACCGGTTTTGTGTCATTCCTTAACTCCTTTATTGCCTTCATCCGGTTACTCCAGCGCCGCCTTCACACGGTGGAAGTCGTAGGTTCGAATCCTGCCGCGCCCACCATTTGAGGTCCTTCGGCTTTGCTCGCTCAGGGTCACTCAGGATTTCGCCTGCGGCTCAGACGCCCGCAAAGCGGCTCAAGTTCGAATCCTGCTGCGCCCACCATCGCGCTCCATTCCTCTTGTTCAAGCTCGGTACGCCCGCACCCTTCCAATGGATCGGAACCATCGTCCTCACCGGTCGCTCTCTTCCTCGTCTGGTTTATGCTCTGCGCGTACGACCTGTAGCACGCACCCGGTACGCCCCGCGTCCAGGCATCGTCGCGCGGTTCCCACTCAGCAGGACGGCGGAGAAAAGCCCAGCCTGCCCTGAGCAAGGTCGCCGCAGCGGCCGAGTCAAATCGGGGCCCCGATCCTTCGGGATCACCCCTGCGTCAGCCTCTCCCGGTGTACACTGTCGCCGGTTTCGGGTTGCGTTGCCGGCCGGAACCGCGGGGGGCATCATGTTCTGCGATCGATGCGGAGCGGCGCTGCAGCCGGGTCAGGCGTTTTGCAACAGCTGCGGCAAACAGATAACCGGGCCCATGGGCGCTGTGCCTCTTTACCCGGGCCGTGTGCAGTCCCACATTCACCTGGTGGCTATTCTGTGGTTCGCCCTCTCTTCCCTCGAAGCCTTTGGCGGCCTGTTTCTGCTTCTTCTCGGCAGCGCTCTGTTCCCGCATCTGCATGATATGTCCGACGTCCCCCCGGACGTTCCCACCGGTTTCCTCACCGCTCTGTTCACCATGCTCGGGCTGGTGGTGCTTGCCAAGGCGGCCTGCGGATTTGCCGCGGGCATCGGTCTCACCCGGCGCGCGCCCTGGGGCCGCATGATGGCCCTGGTCATATCGTTTATCTCGCTCATCACCAACATTCCGCTGGGCACCGCGCTGGCAATCTATACGATGTGGGTGCTCCTCCCGGTCGAGTCGCAGATGGAATACGACGCGCTGGTCGCCGCGCCTCGCTGAGCTTCGAATCCCGCTGCGCCCGCCATCGCATCCCACTCCCATGTTCAAGCTCGGCAAGCCCGCAACGCCCCTCCAGTGGATCGGCCACATCGTCCTGGCCGTCGTCGCCCTCTTCCTCGTCTGGTTTATGCTCCGCGCCTACGTCCTGTAACTATTTGTCGGGTAGGCCTAAGCAAGCCCGCTTTGGCTTGCGTGGGATAGCCAAGAGCCCAACCTGCTGCTTTTGTATGCTGCCGGCTTTCGAAAAAACCTGCGAACCGCACTTGTCTCCGGGCACGACCGTACCCTGCCCCTCACGAAGGCTGGGAAGCGAGACGGGAGTCGATCGGCTGCCGCAACCGGCGCAAAACTTCTCGATAAAGATGTCAGGATGCCCGTCGCGGCGGCCGTTGGATGAGTGCTTCACAGCTACCGGTGGTATTTCGAGTCGCGGGGCGAACTAAGGTAGCGAAACGAATCGGACGGTACAAGCCTTAGCCTGTCCACGTAAAGGAAAAAAACCGTTTCTTGCCCTCGGCCAGGTTCACCCCACAGCGAGAAGCAAACACCCGCAGCCGCCCGTTTCTCAACCTAATTCGGTGTTCTGATGCGCCGGAAGTAATCACAGGCCATTCTGGGAACCCAAACCTAACGGCCCGGTTTTTGAGCGATGAGGATCAGGGAGTAATTTGAACAACCAGTTTCTCACGTTTGTATGGCAATTCGGCGCATGCCCTACGCGTGGCCCAGGCGGCGCGCAAACCTTCGCGGAGCCCCGCTAGGCGCTGCAACGCTGGTCGGCACGCAGCAACAGCTCCAGGTCCGATTCATGCGCCAGCTTCTTGCCCGGCGTGTGGTTCCCTTCCAGCTGAACCACGTACATGTCTTTGAGGTAAGCGAGCTTTCTGGCCACCACGCCGGTCACCTGCCCGCTCTTCATGAGAACCTGCTGTCCTTCCGCGAATGCCATGCACCGCATCTTGCCCTTTTTCCGGAATCGGAACAATGGCCAAATGGGGACACCCGCCATGCCCCTGGAGTGTAGGCCGCGGGCCATTACGATACGGCCCCAAGAGTTCAGTTACCAGAGTCCCATTCCCGCAGCGCCAACCCAATCAGTTGCCCCGCATCCCCTGTGCCGCCTGTCACATCGCTCCTGGCGCGGGTCTCTGCGAAAATATCCGGTGACCTCCCTGACCGAAACACCGAAGTCGAACTTGCTGCCCATTACCGCCATTGCCCGCAAGCTCGGCCTGCGTGACGACGACTACGACCACCTCGGCCCCTGGGCTGCCAAGCTCCACCTCGATCTCCTCGACGATCCGACGCGCCCGCGACGCGGCAAGCTCATCCTCGTCACCGCCACCACGCCGACAACCTCCGGCGAAGGTAAGACCGTGACCTCCATCGGCCTCGTCCAGGGCCTCGAGCGCATCGGCAAGAGGGCCATCATCACTTCGCGCGAGCCCTCGCTCGGCCCAGTGTTCGGTATGAAAGGCGGCGCAGCCGGCGGCGGCCTTTCGCAGATCGAGCCCAGCCAGAAAATCAACCTCCACTTCACCGGCGACATTCACGCCATCACGTCCGCACATAACCTGCTTGCCGCGCTCATCGACGCGCACCTTTTCCACGGCAACGAACTCAATCTCGACCCCGCCAACATCTGGTGGCCCCGCGCCATGGACATGAACGATCGTGCCCTGCGCCGCATTCTTGTCGATGTGGACGGCAAGCGCGACAGCGCCAATCGCCGCACCGGCTTCGTCATCACCGCGGCGTCGGAGATTATGGCTATTCTTGCCCTCACCAGAAGTCGCGACGACCTTCGCCATCGCCTGGCTTCCATCGTCATCGGCCCCACTCGCGACGGCAAACCCGTCCGTGCCGACGATCTACACGCCACCGGCGCCATGATGGCTCTGCTCACCGACGCGATTCTCCCCAATCTGGTCCAGACCACCGAAGGCACACCCGCGCTGGTCCACTGCGGCCCCTTCGGCAATATCGCCCACGGCACCTCCAGCCTGATCGCGCAGCAAATCGGCCTGCGCCTCGCCGACTATGTCGTCAACGAATGCGGTTTCGCCGCCGATCTCGGCCTCGAGAAATACATCGACATTGTCATGCGCATCTCCGGCGTCTCGCCTTCAGCCGCCGTGCTCGTCACCACCATCCAGAGCCTGCGCAACCAGGGTGACGGCGATTTAACGCGCGGCTTCTCCAACCTCGAACGCCACGTCCGCAACCTGCACCGCTTCGGCCTTCCCACCGTCGTCGCCCTCAACCACTTCCCCCACGACACCGTGGAAGAACTGCATCAGGTTCGCACCTTTTGCGCCACCCTCGATGTTCCCAGCGTCCTCACCGAGCCCTTTACCAAAGGCGGCGAAGGATCGGAAGCGCTCGCGCAGGCCATCGTCGGCCTCATCGACTGCAACCCGGGCGCCGTCGCGCGGCCCATCTACGCTCTGTCAGACTCCTACGAGCAAAAGCTCAGTAACGTCGCCACTGGAATCTACGGTGCCGAGGGCGTAACCCTCAGCGACACGGCTCGCGCCAAACTTCGTCAGTTCGTCGACTGGAGTTACGACGGGCTGCCCATCTGCGTTGCCAAGACCCAGTACTCGTTTTCTGATGATCCCAAACGACTGGGTGCGCCCACCGGCTGGACCCTGACCATCAACGACGTCTCGCTCTCTGCCGGCGCCGGCTTTCTCGTCGCGATCGCCGGCAACATGATGCTGATGCCCGGACTGCCGAAGGTTTCTCGCGCCGAGGAAATCGATGTCGACGACGAAGGCGACATAGTCGGCGTCTGACGGCCGTACACCGATCGCTCCTGGCTCCGGGCTCCCAGCTCCCGGCTTTCCCTGATCGCCGTCCCCGCATCTCACTCGATATGATTCGCAAACTTAAATCCGGCGAATATCGCCTTTACTCACGCAGGAAGGACGCCTCAACCGGCAAGCGCCGCAACCTGGGCACGTTCTCGTCCATGGAAAAAGCCAAGCAGCACGAGCGCGAAGTCCAGTACTTCAAGAAGCACTGACGGTTTTCAATATGCCTGCTGCGAAAAACAAATCCGCCGCGAAGAAAGCGCCCGCAACGAAGCGCTGGGTCAAGAACATCACCACCGACTCGACCCATCCGCCCAAAGACCTCTTCACCAAAAGCGCGCCGGAAATTGCCCGCTCGCTCTCCTCGAAGAAGGTTTCGCCCAAAGGGCCGGGTTCGGGTATGCGCATGCTCACGTATTTCGTCAATCGCGCCGGCAAAGGACTCAGCCCCACGCGCCGCAAGACCCTCGAGCGCGCGAAAGAGTTGCTCCACGACCGCATCGAGAAAGAGAAGCAGAAAAAAGCTGCCTGAACGACTCCGGAGACCTCATTTCCCAATGGGAAGCGCTGCCTTCGCGCCACGCGCCTCTGGACGCTTCCCTGTTCCCTATTCCCTGCCTTTCAGGAGCTTCCTGCGCTTTCTCTGGCCAATCGCGAAGACCATCGCTCCCGTCCCCACCAGTACCGCCGTTGCCACCAGCACCTTGGCGACAGCCAGCGGCTTGTTGGGCTCTTCCTCGGCCGGAAATACGGACAACACAATCGTCGCAACCGTTGTTACTAATCCCAGGATCGCCAGCGTTACCGCCGCCGGCCGGCCTCCCGGAACCCGCATCACATCCGCTCCCACGGGCCGGCTTTGTACCCAGATCATCGCTGCGAACAACGGCAGAAAAGGCAGAGAGGTGGTGATGATCGTCATGCTCACCATCACGTCATACGCGCCGTGCACGCTGGTTCCCGCCTGGCCCAGCGCCGCCATCACTATCCCTGCCAGTCCGTACACCACAATCGCCACCCAGGGCGTCCGGAATCGCGGATGGACCCGCGCGAACACCGGCGGCAAATAAAGATCAATGCCTGCGACAAATGGCAGCCGTGATGTCGACGACAGATACGCCGCCGCACCGCCGATCGCTCCCAGCACCAACAGTCCGGCCACCACCACGGCAAGCCACGGCAGTCCCAGCCGCCCGCACAGCACCGCCGTACCCTGCATAAATCCGTCCACGCCGGAAATCTGTCCCGCCGGCAGCGTCACCAGCAGCGCGGCCGTTCCCAGCACGTACGCCAGCGCCAGCGCCACGCCCGCCACCAGCAACGCCCGCGGAATCGTCTTGCGTGGCTCCTCGATCTCATCCCCCATAAACGATCCCGTCTCGCATCCTGTATATGCGCCAAAGATCGTCGCCCAGAAAGCTGCGTTCCTCACCGTCAAATGCGGCGTCATCGCTCCCCAGGTAAACCGCGTCGCCACCCCGAACCGCGCCGCTGCCAGCGCCGCCAGCGCCACCAGCACCACCATCGACAGCCACATTCCCGTCGATCCCACGTTGTTCAGCCACTTCCCGGCGTTCAATCCCACCACATTCACCGCGGTGATCACCGCCAGCCACACCACCGCGAACGTCATAAAGTACCAGGGACTGCCGGCCAGCCGATGTCCCCGCTCCCCTGCGGCGAACAGCGCCGCCCCCGCGCCGAAATAGAGAATGGCCGCGAAGTACGGCAAGTTCGACATCCAGTACGTCCAGGCGCTCAGAAATCCGGCAAAATCCCCGAACGCCTCGCGCGCCCAGATGTACAGCCCGCCCTCCTGCGGATAGCGCGACGAAAGCTCCATCACGCTCGCGGCGAGCGGCACAAAAAATCCAAACAGAGCAATCATCCATACCACCAGCGCGCTCGGCCCCGCCGCCGCTGCCGTCGCCACCCAGCGCACGCTCAGCGTCGTGGCAATGTACAGCAGGGCTACATCCCGAAGCCGCAGCGTTCGCTTCAGCCCCTGAGCATGTCCGTGCCCCGTGGCGTCTCGCGCCGCAATCGCGGGTACGATCGGAATGTCAGCCACGCTGCTGTCTCCCAGTCCTTCAGCACCGCCATGGCTGCATTGCGCCCGTTCATGCCAATCACGCTGCCGCCCGGATGCGTACACGCGCCGCACAGATACACACCCGGCATCGGCGTCCGCGCCGTCAAGCGCTTCGACCACATGTACGGCGGCAAACATTCTCCCTGGAAGATATGCCCGCCGGTCAGCCCCACCTTCTCCTCGATATCCGGAGGCCCCAGCACCTGCGCCTCAACCACCGCGCTGTCAATGTTCGAACAGAACCGCCCCACGGAGTGCAGCGCCAACCGCCGGACTTCTTCGCGCCGCGTGTCCCAGCTGCCATTGGTAAACGTGTACGGCACATATTGCGCGAAGACGCTCATCGTGTGCAGCCCTTCCGGCACAACGCTGCGGTCGTGCACGCTCTGGAAGTACAGCTCGCACCACAGGGCCTCCGGCAGCTCGCCCCGCTTGGCCGCAGTAAATCCAGCCTTCCACTCCTGCCTTCGTCAGCGGCGCGTTGATCTGCCCGTAGTGATGCGGTTCATCCAGCCCCGGACCGCGCCTGTGAAGTTCGGCAGCTCCCGCAGCAGCACATTCAGCTTCACCGTGCAGCCCTCGATGGGGACGCCCTCGACCTTCGCCTTCCATTGCGTGTCCGCGGCGTCGCCCAGCAAGCGCAGCGTCACCCGCGGATCGGCATTCGAGACCACAACGCGGGCCGCAATCCGCTCCCCACCCTCGAGCAGCACGCCTTCACCCGGCACAATCTCCTCGACGCGAACCCCGACACGCCACCACCGCACCCGCTTCGCGCGCCGCATCGCAGAAGTAGAACGACACCATCCCCATTCCCCCGCGCACGTACCCCCACATCCCCGGCATTCCACCCAGCCGTCCCGATGCGTGATGGAAACGAATCGAAGCCGTGCTCTTGTCGAAGGGGCTCGCGTTGGTGCCGATCACTCCCTGACCGAGATACGCAGTTTGTAACCGTTCATCGCACAAATAGTGCTCGACGAACTCCGCCATCGACCACTCATAGAGCAGCCTGCGTGCGTCCTCATCCCCGTCGAGCCGCGCGTCGATCTCCTCCGCCGTCGGCGCATCCCCGATCCATGCATCGCCGTCTCCCGCTGGACGCAGCTTGTCTCGCAATCGCGCCAGCGTCGCGTTCATCGCCTTCCAGCCCTCTACGTCGCCCGGGGCAAACCGCCGTACCTCTGCCTCGCACTGCGCGTCGTCATCCCACAGCTGAATGCTCGAACCATCGAGAAACGGCACAAACAGCCCGTTCACCGCGGGCGTCCAGTGGAATCCGCGCGCCGGCAGCCCCAACTCCGCGACGACCTTCGGGTGCAGCAGCCCCGCTAGATACGCGCACGGCGACATCCGCACATCGGGATGCGTTTCCGGAAACGGCTCCTCGATAGTGCAGGCGCCACCCACGCGCTCGCGACTTTCGAGCACCAGCACCTTCTTCCCCGCCCGCGCCAAATACGCTGCGCACGCCAGGCCATTGTGCCCCGCGCCCACCACGATCGCGTCCCACACACGCGCCGCGAGTTCGCGCAGCGGCGCTGGCAGTCCTACCTTCCCCAACACCGCAGCGGTCGCTGACTCGCTCAGATCCGTCCTCCCTCAGGGTTTCCTGCCAGTATCCACGCCGCGCCCGCACTTGCCAAAACAATTTGCTCGACCGCCGATCCAGCGACCATCGCGCATCGCGCCCCGGTACGCCGCGCGCCAGCAGCAGCCTATACTGTCGCTTCGCCTGCCGTACGTTGTCCGAGGAGACTCTGCTCCATGATCCCGTCTAGCCTGCGTCCTTTCATTGCCGTCCTTGCATTTTTCGCCGCGCTCCTGATATTCCCCGCCACTCTCGCTCAGCAAACCTCCAGCCAACCCTGGCTCAACACCTCTCTCCCCGTTGACCAGCGCGTCGATGCCCTCCTCTCGCAGATGACCCTCGAAGAAAAAGTCCAGCAGATGCGCGACCACGCACCGGCGATCCCACGGCTCGGCGTGCCCAAATACGACTGGTGGAATGAGGGGCTGCATGGCGTTGCATTCGCCGGCTACGCTACGAATTTTCCCCAGGTCATCGGCATGGCCGCCACGTGGGATACGCAGCTCGTCCACATCATGGGCCAGACCATCTCCACCGAGGCGCGTGCCAAGTACGACGAAGCCATCCGCAACGGACAGCATGAGCAGTTCTTCGGTCTCACCTTCTGGGCACCGAACATCAACATCTTTCGCGATCCGCGCTGGGGCCGCGGCCAGGAAACCTACGGCGAAGATCCCTTCCTCACCGGTCGCATGGCGGTCGCCTTCGTCAGCGGCATGCAGGGCGACGACCCGAACTACTTCCGCGTCGTTTCTACACCCAAGCACTACGCCGTCCACTCCGGACCCGAGCCCACCCGCCACACCGTCGATGTCGTCGTCTCGAACCACGACCTCGAAGACACCTACCTGCCCGCCTTTCGTGCCGCCGTCACTGAGGCGCACGCGCAATCGGTGATGTGCGCCTACAACTCCATCGACGGCGCCCCAGCCTGCGCGAACACTATGTTGCTCCAGCAGCATCTGCGCGACGCGTGGCATTTCGATGGCTACGTTGTCTCCGACTGCGCTGCGGTCGCCGACGTTTTCACGGGCCACCATTACGCACCGGACATGCCGCACGCCGCCGCCGACGCCGTTAAAGCAGGTACCGATCTTGAGTGCGGATACATGGAAGGCCAGGCTTTCCCCTCGCTCGTCGACGCCGTCCACCAGGGCCTCATCACCGAAGCCGCAATCAACACTGCCCTGCATCGCCTCTTCCGCGCGCGCTTCAAGCTGGGCATGTTCGACCCTCCTGAGAGCTACGCCTACGGCCGCATCCCCTTCAGCGAAGTCAACTCGCCGGCGCATCGAGCGCTTTCGCTCCAGGCCGCGCGCGAATCCATGGTCCTGCTGAAGAACGCAGAACCAAACCTTCCGCTGAAATCCGACATCGCGAGCATCGCCGTCATCGGTCCCACCGCGGAATATATCCAGTCTCTCCAGGGCAACTACAACGGTCCGCCTCCCAACCCCGTCTACCCGCTGAACGGCATCGAAAAGCGCTTCGCGTCATCCCACGTTAACTACGCGCAAGGCTCTACTCTCGTCGAGGGCTACGCCATCCCCATCGAGCACACCGCGCTGCACCCGCCGCAGGGCTCGGGTGACGGCCTCACCGGCGAGTACTTCTCCTCACCCGACTTCTCCGGCTCGCCGGTCCGCACCCGCACCGATCGCAACATCAATTTCAACTGGGATAAGGTCGTTCCCATCGAAGGTCTGCAGCGCAACAACTACTCCGTCCGCTGGACCGGCTCCTTCGTTCCGCCCGCGCCGGGCGATTACAAAATCGGCGTCCGGGTCAACTACTGCTACGCCTGCGAAAACGCCGAGGGCTTCCGCCTCTATCTCGATGGCAAACTCATCGTCGCCAGTTCCGCCGAAAAGCAAGCCGAGCGCGGCGTTGTCTACGACGCATCGGTCCACTTTGCCGATACCAATCCCCACGCCATCCGCCTCGAATACCTGCACGGCACCGGAACGGCCGGCATCGACCTCACCTGGATCCCGCCTGCCGCAGCACTCCGCGATCAGGCTGTGAAGGCCGCACAGCAATCCGACGTCGTCATCGCCTGCGTTGGCCTCTCGCCGAATTTGGAGGGTGAGGAAATGCCCGTCCATCTCGAAGGCTTCAGCGGCGGTGACCGCACCTCCATCAACCTTCCCGCAGCACAGGAAGATCTGTTGAAAGCTGTAGCCGCCACCGGCAAGCCGCTCATCGTGGTCCTGCAGAATGGCAGCGCGCTCGCGGTCGACTGGGCGCAGCAGCATGCCGCCGCCATTCTCGAAGCCTGGTATCCCGGCGAAGAAGGCGGCACCGCGATCGCCGAGACCCTCGCCGGCGACAACAATCCCGGTGGCCGTCTGCCCCTTACCTTTTACGCATCGGACGCGCAGCTCCCACCCTTCGACGACTACTCGATGGCCCACCGCACCTACCGCTATTTCACCGGCAAGCCGCTCTACGAATTTGGCTACGGGCTCAGCTACACAACCTTTGCCTATAGCAATCTCAATGTCCCGCACAATGTGAATGCGGGCGAACCCATCCAGCTCGAAGCCGACGTAAAGAACACCGGCGCCGTCGCCGGCGACGACGTCGTCGAAGTTTACCTGGTCCAGCCGCGCGGGTACGAGACACCGGTGCACGAGCTCGCCGCCTTCACCCGTGTTCACCTCGACGCCGGCGCAACCACCCACGTCGGCCTCACTCTCACGCCGCGCTCCATTTCTCAGGTCGATGAGCAGGGCAACCACGTCATCCTGCCCGGCTCTTACAAGGTCTACGTCGGGAACGCGCAGCCGGACGAAGCCACCGGCGCCGTCACCACGGCCTTCCAAATCACCGGCACGAAGGAGCTTCCAAAATGAATGGAGGCTCCGGGCGCACCGGACCTGACGGAGCGCAGCGAATTGAAAAACTCCGCCACGGTCCCCGGATGGGATATCGCGCACGCGAAAGAACAACTTCCAACTTAATCGTTTTAGTTGATACTATTGACGCCGACCGGCCGGGCGTCCGGCGGTCTTCCTGAGCGCCGAACGCCGAGCGCCGAACGCTGTCCCACGAGGCCACTCATGCAACGTCGCACTTTCATCAAATCCGCCGCCGCTCTCGCCGCCACTCCAGCCCTCGCGCCGCTCACCCACACCGCGTTCGCAGCGGACCTGCCCTCGGTCGCAACTCCCGCGCCGCACGCATTCCCTCCGGGCTTCGTCTGGGGCACCGCTACGGCGGCCTACCAGGTCGAAGGAGGCGTCCACGACGATGGCCGCGGCCCCTCCATCTGGGACACGTTCTCCCACACGCCCGGCAAAACCTACAAGAACGAGACCGGCGACGTCGCCGACGACGACTTCCACCGTTATAAGCAGGATGTTGCCCTCATGAAGGATCTCGGCGTGCAGGGATACCGCTTCTCCATCTCATGGCCGCGCGTCTTCCCCCAGGGCACGGGCACACCGAACCCGAAAGGCCTCGACTTCTACAAGCGCCTCCTCGACGAACTCCACGCCGCCAACATCGAGCCCTTCTGCACCCTCTTTCACTGGGATCTGCCGCAAGCTCTCCAGGACAAAGGCGGCTGGACCAACGTCGCCACCAGCCACGCCTTCGCCGACTACGCCGGCTACACAGTCAGCCAGCTCTCCGATCGCATCAGCCACTGGATGACCATCAACGAATTCGGATCCTACATCGATGCCGGCTACGGCTCCGGCGATTTCGCGCCCGGCCTCCGCCTGTCCCGCCGTGACCTGATGCAAACCCGCCACTACGCGGTCCTCGCTCACGGCCTCGCCGTCCAGGCCATCCGTGCCGCATCCACGCATCCGGTCGAAGTCGGCCTCGCCGAGGATATCTCCGGCGCCATGCCTGCCATCGAGGACGCGGCCCACATTCACGCTGCGGAGATCGCCCTCCGCGAGATCAATGCGCAGTACATGACCGTCATCCTCGAAGGCCGCTACACTGACCGCTACCTCCGCGAACTGGGCCCCGACGCGCCCCACTTCACCGCTGAAGAGCTGAAGATCATCTCCTCGCCCCTCGATTTCGTCGGCATCAACGTCTACACCACCCAGGAAGTTGTTCCCGCTGAGGCGCCCGACGAGTTCATGATGGTTCCGCGCCCCGCCACTTATCCGCACGCGGCGTCCGACTGGCTCATCATCGACCCCCAGGCTCTTTACTGGACGCCCAAACTCGTCTCCAGCATCTGGGACGTCAGGAAAATGTTCATCACCGAAAATGGTTACTCCTCGGCTGACATTCTCCGCCCCGACGGCCGCATCCTCGACACCGACCGCATCATGTATTTGCGCAACTACCTCACCCAGCTCCAGCGCGGCGTTGCCGAGGGCGTTCCCGTGCGCGGCTACTTCCTCTGGAGCCTGCTCGACAACTTCGAGTGGTCCTCCGCCTACAGCCTGCGCTTCGGCATCACTTACGTCGACTATGCGACGCAGAAGCGCACACCGAAGCTTTCCTACGATTTCTACCGGCGCGTCATCGCCACTAATTCCGTCGCGTGAACCACTGCGCTATACGCTAAACGCTGGACGCTATACGCTGAATCCGTGCCCTTCCGCGACTTCCTCGGCAACGAAGCTACCGTCCGCCATCTGCGCGAGGCGATTGCCGCCGGCCGCCTTCCCCATTCGCTCATCCTCGCCGGCCCCCGCGGCTCCGGTAAATACACGCTGGCCATCATGCTTGCGCAGGCCGCCAATTGCCTCGCACCACCCGCCAGCCCCGACGGCCTGCCGGATTTCTGCGGCGTCTGTTCCAACTGCGAGCGCATCGGCCAGTCCCGCGACCTCGACACCCGCTGTGCCGAGGCCGTCGCCACCCGCGACGATCTGCGCGACGTCGACAAGCGCGACACCCGCATCCTTATCCAAACCCACCCCGATGTTCTGGTCATCCCACCCGACCCGCCGCAGCTGCTCATCAAAATCGGCCAGGTCCGCGTGCTCACCCGCGAAATCTACCGCGTCCCCGCCGAAGCCCGCCGCGCCTTCTCCATCTTCACCTGCACCTCGTTTATGAAAGAAGCCGCCAACGCGCTGCTCAAGGTCCTCGAAGAGCCGCCTGCGCACGCCACCATCGTTCTGCTCGCCGAAAATACCGGCGAGTTGCTCCCCACCATCCGCTCCCGCGCCGGCATCTTCCGCCTCGGTGCTATTCCCACGGCTGAAATCGAAAAGCTCCTCGCCGAACGCCGCCCGCACGACCGCCCGACCGAGCGTGCCCTCATTGCACGACTCTCTGAAGGCGCCATCGGCCGCGCTCTCGGGTTCGATCTTCCGGCCTACCTGGCCGGCCGCGCCGACGCCCTCGTCCTTCTTCGTAACGCCATGGGCCAGACCGATGCGTCGGACCTGTTCAAAGTCACCGAAACCTACCGCGCCGGAGCCGAAGGTCAGGAGAAAACCGAGGGTCTGCTCCGCGCCAGCGTTTCTCTTCTTGAAGACCTGCTCCTTCTCAAATCGAACACCCCGCATCTGGTCCGAAACATCGATTTACAAAAGGAACTCGCTTCGATGGCCTCAGCGGTCACCTTCGACTGGATCGAGTCGGCCGCCCGCGGCCTGCGCCAGGTCGAATCGGGCATGCGCCGCAACCTCCTGCGCTCCCTCTCCCTCGACAGCTTCGCCGCACAAATGAGTCAGTAGCAATATCGCCAGTCGGGTTCACGTCCTTCAATGCTTTGTGGCGCGAAGCGCGATCGCCTGGACGGCCAGTCCCGCGCCCGTCTGGACGGCTAGTCCCTTGGACGGCCAGTCCCCTGGATTCCCACAACCCATCCAGGTTACTATTCCTCCAACATTTCAAGGTGCTCTCACTGTCTCTGCGACGCGGCAGGCGTTTTCTGCATCACATAGGCAAACTTGTCCGTAAAGGATTGTGGGTTTATGCCCAATTTGACTGCCTCAGCGGTGCGGACTTTGCGTCCGCAAGCCATCACTCCTAATCAGCGGGCTGCCAATGCGCTCGGCCCGGTTCCCGTCCCCTCTCCCGCCCCGCCCCAGGAAGTCCCGTCGAAAACGCACGACCTCGACATTATCGGTCCGCGCAAACTCATTCGTCCCACGCTGCCGGATGGCGCACGCCGCGACCGCCGCTTCCAGCGCCAGGACGAAATGCCCCTGATGGCGCGCTCCCATCCGGCGCACTCCGAGGCTCACGAAACCACCCAGGCCGAAGCCTTCTACCTGCAGAAGCAGGTGCAGACACAGACGCCGATGGTCATCGTCCTCGACGACGGCGAGAAGGTCGAGGGCTCGATCGAATGGTACGATCGCAACGTCATCAAGGTGCGCGCCTGTTCTTCCTCGCCCTTCCGCAACAGCCGCCCCGGCGAATCCGCCACTCGCGTTCTGATTTACAAATCCAGCATTAAGTACCTGTACAAAGCAGGCGAAAACTCGACAACCTGAGCGAGGACTCGGGGAAACGCTCCAGTACTGGCTGCTGGCTACTGGCTGCTGGTTATTGCCTGTTGCCTGCTCTCAGCAGCCGATCCCGGATCGCCACGCCGATGCCCAGCGGCCTCGGCAACGGACACACAATAACCGTCGCTCCCGTCCCGTCCAGCCATCGCAATCCTGCGTAGAGCTGTTGTGCCAGCTCGTCCGGGCGATCCCAATGCCCCCATTGGAAAACCTTCGCTGCCGTCTTCATCCGCGCCTTCGAAAAACCACTCGGCAGCATCACCCCCACGCTTTCTCCCAGCTGCTCTGCGCCACAGATTGCCTTCTCCAATTCTGTGTGCTGCGATGCGCCGGACCCATCCACAAGGACCAGCCTCGCTCGCGGCGCATAATGCCGCAGACTCAGCCCCGGTGACGGCACCTTTTCCTGCGATTCTCCAGGCTTTCCTTTCCTCCGCACGCGTACCGGCCCCAGGCAAACGCTCCGGATCTGCTCTGCTGTGATCACTCCCGGCCGATAAATCAGGCAGCCACGGCCCAACGGCTCTGCGACGGTCGATTCCACTCCGTGCGTCGTCTCGCCTCCGTCCAGAATCGCGTCGATCCGCCCCTCCAGATCCTCTGCCACATGCTCGGCGCTCGTGGCGCTCGTGTGGCCAAATCGATTCGCGCTCGGCGCCGCTACCGGAACCCCGGCCGCCAAGAGCAACGCTTGGGCCACCGGATGCGCCGGCATCCGGACGCCGACTTTCTTTAGTCCCGCCGTCGCGATTTCCGGCACTGCCGGATGTTTTGGCAGCAGCAGCGTCAGCGGCCCCGGCCAGAACCGCTCCATCAGCCGCTCCGCCGCGTCACTCACCCTTTCTGCAACCTCGCCCAGCAACGCCCGCTCGCCAATGTGCACGATCAGCGGATCCCAGCTCGGCCGCTCCTTCGCCGCAAAAATCTTTGCCACCGCCTGCGCGTCCAGCGCATTCGCCCCCAGCCCATACACCGTCTCCGTGGGAAACGCCACCGTCCCCCCGGCACGCAGAATCTCCGCGGCCCGTGCAATCGCCCGCCGCGATGCTCTGCTGTCCGGATTCGCCTGGTCCACCACCAACCGCAGCGTCTGCACTCTCTCGCTTCTCCGAATCCCTATGCTAACCGCCGATGCCCCAGCTCCCAGCTTCCGGCTGTCGGCTGCTGGCTGCTGGCCGCTGGCCGCTGGCCGCTGGCCGCTCAGAAAGCTATACGCTGTAGATATGGCTCTCGAAATCGAGGTCAAGTTCCCCGTCTCCGATCCTGGCGAGCCTCGCGCGGCGTCTCCAAACCGCCGGCTTTCACGAAGAAACGCCGCGGACCTTCGAGCGCAACATCCTGTACGACACGCCCGATCGCCGCCTCCGCGCGCAGACCGCTATCCTTCGTATCCGCAAATACGGCGATCGCTGGGTCGTCACCCACAAATGCCTTCCACAAAACAACGACCCAGCCGCTCGCCATAAGAAGTCGCGAAGAAACCGAGACGGCGGTTCATGACGGCGAAGCCATGGGGCACATTTTCACCCAGCTCGGCTTCCAGCCTGCCTTTACTTACGAAAAGTGGCGCACGGAATTCGCCGATTCCACCGGGCACTGCGTCCTCGATGAAACTCCCATCGGCGTCTTTGCCGAGCTCGAAGGTCCCCCGGAATGGATTGACGCAACCGCCCGTAAACTCGGCGTCGACCCCGGCCAGTTCATCACCCTCAGCTATGGCCGGCTCTTCGAGCAGTGGCGCGAGCAGACGGGCAGCCCCGCGCAGAACCTCACCTTCGACGAAATTCCCCAGCCGGTACACTAAGCTCTCCGCGAACTCCGCCGATACAGCCTTCAGATGGCGCCATGCAGGAGTCGTTCACCACGCCACCCGCATTCCGCCTCCGCGGAGCCACCCATGCTGTCGTCCCTCTATTCTCCCAGCCGCCGCCGTCAGGCCGCGCTATTACGCGCCGTGCATCGGCCTTCTCTGCTCGATCCCCTGTCGCCTGACCTTGAGCCGTCGGGTGAACTTCCGCTCCGTCCATCCCTGCCTGCTGCTTCGCACTTCACTCTGTTTTCGGCCCTCCGCCTTCGCTTCTGGAGATAATCGTGAATCCTTTCGCCCATCTTTCCTGCCGCCTAAAAATGTTTCTGATTTCAGGATTGTTAGGCGCCTCCACTAGCCTCGCCGCTCTGGCGCAGATTCTTCCTGTGAGTAAAACAGAAATCGCAGGCATGTGGGCCGTTGCCATGGTGGGCGGCTTCCTGGCTCTTGGGGCACTCGCTCTCACCAGCCGCAGCATGATGCGCACCCTCGACCAGCTTGCCCGCCGCGCAGAAGCCATCACCGCAGGCAATCTTACCGGCCCACCCATGCCGTGCAATGCCCGCGATGAAATCGGCAGGCTCTCTCAGTCCATCAATCAAATGCAGCAATCCCTCGCCAACGTCTTCAGCGGCGTCCGGGAAGTCACTGCCACCCTCTACGACGACTGTGCCAATCTGAAACAGGCTGGCGCCCAGGCCTGGGATCGCACCACCCGGCAGAGCGCGCAAACCCACCAGGCCGCCAGCGCTATGCAGGAAATGTCCATCTCCGTTCTCGAAGTCTCCAACCACGCTCAAACCGCTGCCGACCAGGCCCGCGATGCGGCCAGCGTCGCTCACCAGGGCGGAGCCACCGTCGAAGAAATGCTCGCCAGCATGAGCACCATTTCCGATGCCGTCTCCCGAACCGGAGAAACCGTTGAGCGCCTCGGCAAAGAGTCCGATCAGATCATCCGCATCGTCAATGTCATCGAAGAAATCGCCGAGAAAACCAATCTGCTCGCCCTCAACGCCGCCATCGAAGCCGCGCGCGCCGGAGAGCAAGGCCGCGGATTCGCCGTCGTCGCCGGAGAAGTTCGCCGCCTTGCCGAATCCACCCGCAGCGCCACCAGCGAAATCGCTCAGATGGTCGCAAGCATCACCGCCAGCACCCAGCAGGCTGTCCAGGCCATGTCCGCCGGCACCGAGCGCGTCAGCCATGGCATGGAAGTCACAGCCCGCGCCGGGGAGGCTCTCCGCCACATCGTCACGGCGACCGATCAGGTCGAATCCATGATCGCCCGCATCGCCACCGCTTCCACCCAACAGTCCGTCGCCGCCCAGGAATTCAGCGAGAACCTCGAAGCCGTCAACCGTATTGGCGAAGAAGGCGCTGCCGCAACCCCCATCACCAAAGGTCTCGTCCAATCCGTCTCAGCCGGCGCCGATCGACTCCAGCAGTCCATCAGCCACTTCCGCCTTCCCGATTCCCACCCACGCTCCTCACCCCGCGAGGCCCGGGCACTGCCAGGCCTGCCCCAGCCCGCGCCACCCTACGGCGACCGACGGGTCAACCCTGTGGCAGATTTGCTGAACGCTGAACGCTGAGCGCTGAACGCTTTCCTACGTTCCTTCCCCCGTGAACGGGTTAACCTCAGTCGACTTCGCCGCCGTCGGATCGGCCTTCGCGGCCTCGCTCTCGTGGCCTTCCTGGGCCCGCCCCTGAACCCCGAGCGCCGAACGCTGTGTGCTGTCTTTGTTGTAGATCCGGTTCGGATCCCCCGGCAGCATCCCATGCTCCTCCAGCGCCAGCCGGATCCGCCGCTGTGTCTCGCGCAGCGCCGCCCATTGCTGGTTTGGTTTCGTCTTCAGCTGCACCGGGTAAATGATCTGCGATCCCTTGATCGCATCCACGCCCAGCAGCACCGGGTCGGCCAGATACACATCCTTGTACGCCGGATCGTTCCGCACGCCCATCGCCACGTCCTTCAGCAGCGCCATTACCTCGTCCGGATTTGCTGAGAAATCCACCGACACATTGATCGTCGCCAGCGAGAAATCGCGCGTCAAATTCGCCACCGTAGTGATCTGCGAATTCGGCACGATGTAAAGCGTTCCGTCGCCACCCCGCACCTGCGTCCGCCGCAGCGTCATCGTCTCCACTGTGCCGCTTACCCCGGCAATCGTGACCACATCGCCCACGTTGAACTGGTCGTCGATCAGGATCAGGAACCCGTTGAAGCAGTCCTTGACGATGTTCTGCGCCGCGAGGCCAATGGCCACCCCGGCCACGCCCGCACTGGTAAGCAGCGGCCCCAGGTTGAATCCCAGCACCGGCAGCACCTGCAAACACGCCAGAAATCCGATGATCCCGATGCCCGTCGCCCGGATCACCGACGTCAGCGTCCTCACCTGCGCGTAGTGACCCACGGTGCTCGACTGCCGGTCCGCGATCGTAAGAATGCGATCCGTCACCAGCCGCAGAATCCACACCAGCACCCATGAAAACAGCGCCACCACAATCAGTTTGGGCAGCTTCTCGTGCAGAAAATCCTGCAGGTCCAGCAGGTATTTGTCCCGCAGTCCCTCGAAAAACTGCTGCCGGCCGAGAATCAGTAACTCAGTCCACATCGCTTCCCCAGCATATCGTTACACTTCCTTCATCTCTCCCTGCTCCTGACCGGCTTATAATGCTGCCACTCGGAAAGTCGCCCGGAACGCTCCCAGCAGCAATCATCCGCGGAGAAAAACCATGATGTACATCGCCTGGCTCGCCCCGAAGATTCGCTACACCACGATCTGTCTCGTTTCGATGGTCCTGGTCGCAATTACGTTCGCCGCCCCCGCAGCCCGCGCTCAGCAAAGCACCGTAATACCCACGAACCCCAATCCACGCGTGGGCGCGGATGCTTCCGGATTCAATGACAATCCCCGCGATCCCGAGCAGAGCCGCATGCTCAAGGACATGACCCGCGAGCGCAACCAGCTCCGCCAAAAGCAAATCGTCGAGGACACCAACCAGCTCCTCGATCTGGCCAGACAACTCAAAGACGCAGTCGACAAAAGCAGCAAGGATCAGCTGTCTCTCTCCGTCGTCAACACCGCGACGGAAATCGAGAAGCTCGCCAAAACCGTGAAAGAAAAGATGCGCGACGGGCAGTAAGACAGCGTTCAGCGTTCGCAATTCCGGCACCAGACTGCCCGCCTCTGCGCTGTCCTCTCTCTGGCCTGTTGTTCACTTTTTGCTGACTCGCTAACCGCCTCTTAGCTGACCGCTCCTTCGCCAACCGCTTTTTAGCTGCGCGTTCAAACGCGCCGTATCAACAACAGCGTCTGGTCGTCTTCCTGTTTCCCGAACGCCCGCGCGCTCTTCAGGATCCCCGCCGCCATTTCCTTCAGCGATCTTCGCGGATCAGCCGCGACCGCCTGCTCTACCCGCTCAATACCGAATTCCTCACCCTGCCGGTCGCAGACCTCCAGCACTCCGTCCGTCGCCACCACCAGCAAGTCGCCCTTGCCTATATCAATCCCGTCTCCCGTGAATCCTGAAACCGGCAGCAGCCCCAGCGGATACTGTTCCTCCTGCATCCGTCGCCAGTCCCGTTGCTGCGGATTCCAGTGCAGCACCGGCGGACTCGCCGCCGTCGCAAACCACGCGCTGCCGTCCGCATTCAGCCGGAATGCCGTCAGCGTCGCATACATCTGCGGCTCCTTCACATCCGGCAGCACTCGGTTCAGCTTCTCCAGTAGCAGCGGCAGCGTTCCGCTCGGATGCCCCGCTGTCGCATCCAGCAGCGCTGTCCGCACCGCCGTCTTCAGCATCCCCATCAGAATTCCAGCCGGCAGGCCATGCCCCGCAATATCGGCCAAATACGCCACCACATCTCCATTCGGCAGCAGCACCGCATCCACCAGATCGCCGCCGACCTTATCGCTCGGCTCTGAAATGCCGTACACCTCGAACAACTCTGTCCGCAACAACACCGGCGGCACCAGCGTCTTCTGGATGCCGTGCGCCAGTTCCAGTTCGCTGCGAATCCTGTACGATTCCTGCCCCTCCGCACGGATATACGAAATAAAGAACGCATACGAAATGACCACCACAATAACGATTCCAATGGCGGCAAAGCGTACGCCCCTCTCACCGGCCACCGGCTGCAGATCGAAGGCGTGCACCATCCGGTTCGCCACCGCCGTAACCAGCGTGTTGTTGAAGAATTGCAGCGCCACCATCCCCGCAACCAGAATCCTCGACCCTCGGTAAAGCACCAGGATCCACAACACGGCATCGAGGCCCGAGTACATGCTGGTCAGGATCGTCACTGCATAGGGCCGCGTCCCCTGCGCCATCAGATCGTCGAAAAACCCAAAGACCGTAAACAGTAGAAAGACCGCCGTCGTCAGCAACCACAGCCGCTTCCACGGCACTGCGCGCATTCGCTCGAAGGGCTCCAGGGTCTGCAGATACCACGGTCTCTTCGTCACCGCCATAGGCTGCCAACATACCAGCAATGCCGCGCTCCGGCGAAATTCGTCCGCCATCCGGAACGGACTCTGTACGGTACCCCCGAACGCCGAACGCAGAACGCCGGAGCCTGTGTCCTGTGTCCTGTGTCCTGCGTTCTGCGTTCTTTGCCATCCCCCGCCCGTACCCTCCCCGCATTACCTTCCAACCATTGCCATTTCATCCTCTCCGCGCGATACAATCTTTCCTCGGCCAGACCTGGAGCGCTGATTTTCCCATCTCCTGCTCTTTTGCGCTCTAAACTGGCAGGTAGCCTCATCTAAAGGTGGCAGAGAACAGTCCGCATGGCCCGCACCGCAGTCTCAGGCGCTGACCTCAGTCAATCCGCCCAGCACGCACCCTCCCGCAACGGGAACGGTACCGCGCTATCTTCTGACCGGCTCCTTCAGATCTATCGCCTCATGCTCCTCTCGCGTCGCACCGACGACCGCGAGATCATCCTGAAGAATCAGCAGAAAATCTTCTTCCAGATCTCCGGCGCCGGCCACGAGGCTCTCCTCGTCGCTGCCGGCCTTTCGCTCCGCCCCGGCGTACGACTGGTTCTTCCCCTACTACCGCGACCGCGCCCTCTCACTTGCCCTCGGCACCACCGTCGAAGAGCATTTCCTCCAGGGAGTCGGCGCCGCCACCGATACCGCCAGCGGCGGCCGTCAGATGCCGTCGCACTGGACCAGCCCGCAGCTTCACATCGTCTCGCCGTCTTCCTCGACCGCCACCCAATGCCTCCAGGCCGTAGGCTGCGCGGAAGCCTCGCTCTACCTCACGCGCAATCCTGAAGCTGCGCAGCCGGGCGACGCGGCCCATCCCGACTATCGCCAGTTCCATGCCGTCGATTTCCACGGCGACGAAGTCGTCTACGTCTCCATCGGCGAAGGCGCCACCAGCCAGGGCGAGTTCTGGGAATCCGTCAGCGTCGCCTCCAATCTCAAGCTTCCCGTGCTCTTCGTCGTCGAAGACAACGGCTACGCCATCTCCGTTCCCGTCGAGGTCAACACTCCTGGCGGCAACATTTCGCGCCTGCTCGCCTCGTTCCCCAATTTCCATTTCGAAGAAGTCGACGGCACCGATCCCCTTGCGTGCCTTACCGCTTTTGAGGCTGCCGTCGCTCACTGCCGCGCGCGCAAAGGTCCCGCGCTGGTTCACGGCCACGTCACCCGACCCTACGCCCACTCCTATTCCGACGACGCGCGTCTCTACCGACCGGAATCCGAGCGCGACGCAGAATCGCTCCGCGACCCCATTCAGAAATTCCGCACGTACCTGCTGCACGAAAACATCGCAGACACCGAGACCCTCGACCGCATCGATAAGCAGGTTGAGGACGAAGTTCGTCAGGCCGCTGAGCGCGCTCTCTCTGCACCACCACCTTCGACCGAGCTGGCTGCCATCCTCCGCCACCAGTATTCCGAGGATTACGACCCCACCCGCCCCGAGCTCCAGACCATCGCGGCTTCCGACGGTACGCCGCGCACCATGGCCGACCTCATCAACGCCTGCCTCCACGACGAGATGCGCCAGGACCCCCGCATTGTCGTCTTCGGCGAAGACGTTGCCGACTGCTCCCGCGAAGAGTATCTCGCGCAGAAACAGGTCAAAGGCAAGGGTGGAGTCTTCAAGCTCACCGCCGGCCTCCAGTGCGAATTCGGCTCCTCGCGCGTCTTCAATTCTTCGCTGGCGGAAGCGGCCATCGTCGGCCGTGCCGTCGGACTTGCCGTCCGCGGCCTCAAGCCCGTCGCCGAAATTCAGTTCTTCGACTACATCTGGCCCGCGATGCACCAGCTCCGCAACGAGCTCGCATCCATGCGCTGGCGCTCCAACGGTGGCTTCTCCGCCCCCGCCGTCATCCGCGTCCCCATCGGCGGCTATCTCACCGGCGGAGCCATCTATCACTCGCAGTCCGGCGAAAGCCTCTTCACCCACACGCCCGGCATCCGCGTCGTCTTCCCGTCGAATGCCCTCGACGCCAACGGCCTCCTGCGCACTGCCATCCGCTGCGACGACCCCGTGCTCTTCTTCGAGCACAAACGCCTCTATCGCGAGTCGTACGGCCGCGCGCCTTATCCTGGCCCCGATTACGCCATCCCCTTCGGCAAAGCGAAGATCGTCCGCGAAGGCACGCACCTCACCGTTATCACTTACGGAGCCATCGTTCCCCGCGCCCTCCAGGCAGCCCAACGCGCCCAGCGCGAACTCGGAATCGAAACGGAAGTCCTCGACCTCCGCACCCTCAGCCCTTACGACTGGGAAGCCATCGCCACCTCAGTGACGAAAACAAATAAAGTCCTCGTAGCCCACGAGGACACCATCAGCTGGGGCTATGGTGCAGAAATCGCCGCCCGCATCGGTTCGGAGTTGTTCGATTCCCTCGACGCCCCCGTTCGCCGCCTCGGCGCACTCGACAGCTTCGTCGCCTACCAGCCCGCCGTCGAAGACGCCATCCTTCCCCAACCCGAAGGCATCTTCCACGCCATCGCAGACCTGGCCAAGTACTGACGCGTTCGGGACTTCCGCGAAAGGCGAAGAAGCCAGAACGCGCTGCTTTTGCTGAACGCTGCCCTTCTTACTTCTTCACCGCATCCAAAATCGCCTTCTGATTCTTAAGAATCTCTTTCTGGTTTGCGAGGATCGAATCCAGCGCCTTCTGGTTCTTCTTAATCGCCGCCTGGTTCCCGATGATCGCCTTCTGGTTGGTAAGAATGCTCTTCTGGTTCGCCAGGATCGTCTTCTGATTCGCCACCACTACGTCCGCCATATCGGATCTCTCCTCGTTACTGGGGATTTTTCCTGAGCATTGTCGCCCAGGCCGTGCACTGTCTCACACCACCTGACGACGGAGATTTTTCTCCCACCGCCGATGGACGCCCCTGCCTGCAACCTGCGTTCTGAGTTCTGTGTTCTGCGTCCTGCACCCTGTAACCTGTACCCTGTACCCTGTCATGCGCACCATCCCCGTCAAAACCGCTTCCGCTGAGTATCCCGTGTACGTGGGCCGCGGAATCTTCTCTCAAATCCCGCGCGCGAGGCGCCTCCGCGCCGCGGGCCAGATATACATCGTCACTTCGCCGGAAATCTGGGCCCTCTGGGGCAAAAAGCTCCTTGCCGCCTTTCCCAAATCCAATGCCCCCACGGTTCTTTTCCTTCCAGCCGGAGAGCGCTTCAAGCGCCTCGGCCAGGTCGAACGCCTCGCCGCAGAACTCGCCAACGCCGGCGCCGACCGCTCCTCGGTCCTTATCGCCTTCGGAGGCGGGATCATCGGCGATCTCACCGGCTTCCTGGCCGCCATCTACATGCGCGGCATCGACTACGTCCAGGTTCCCACCACGCTGCTCGCCCAGGTCGATTCGTCCGTCGGCGGCAAAACCGGCGTCAACCTCGCCGCCGGCAAAAACCTCATCGGCAGCTTTCACCACCCAACCGCGGTCTTCGCCGACATCGACGTCCTCCAGACCCTTCCCGACCGCGAGCTGCGCGCCGGCCTCTTCGAAAGCATCAAGGCCGGCATCATCCGCGACGCCGCGCTCTTCCGCTTCATGGAGCAAAATGCCGAAAAGATTCTCGCCCGCGATCCCGCCGCCATCGAGCGCGTCATCACCGCATCCATCCGCATGAAAGCCCAGGTCGTCGGCCTCGATGAACGCGAATCCGGCCTGCGCATGATCCTCAACTACGGCCACACCCTCGGCCACGCCATCGAAGCCGCCACCGCATACCGCAAGCTTCTCCACGGCGAAGCCATCGCCTGGGGCATGCTCGCCGCTCTTCAAATCGCCCTCGCCCGCAAAATCGTTGGCCCGGACCACGCCCAGCGCATCGACGAGGCCATCCGCGCTTATGGACCGCTGCCTGCCTTCCGCACCACGCCTGCAAAACTCCTCGCCGCCGCTGGCCGCGACAAAAAAAATCGCGCCGGATCCCGGCGCTTCATCCTTCCCAAAGGCATCGGCAACGCGATCGTCGTCGAAGACGTATCCGAAACAGAGCTACTCTCCGCGATCGACTGGACTCTAACCCGCGCCCGACAAGCACGGTGAAAAGCCCAGCAGCCTGTGCGCCCGCCGGGCTTTCTACACCCTATCCCCTACACCCTGTACCCTGCTTCTCAGTCGATAGCCAGACTCAGCTGATGCCGCACATCAGCGCCGCGCACCCAGAAGATCACGTCGGTCGCGATATTGGTCGCGTGGTCCGCGATCCGCTCCAGGTTCCGCGAAATCAGAATGGCCGGCAACGCCTGGTCCGCCGCCTCCGGCTTTTCCTGAATCACCCGGGTCAGATCGGTGATCGCCACCCGGTTCATGCGGTCGATCTCGTCGTCCATCTCCCGCACCGATTCCGCCACCAGCGCATCGCCGTCCAGCAGCGCCTGCAGCGCCGTGCGAATCATCCGCCCCGCAAAGTCGCCCATGCCCGCAATGTCCACCGGCAGGTCGAGCGGGTCCTGATCCATCAGGTCGAGCGTACGGATCGCAATGCTCACCGCCATATCGCCAATCCGTTCCAGATCGCCGTTAATCTTGATCACCGCCAGGATGAACCGCAGATCGATAGCCATCGGTTGCTCCCGCGAGAGCAACTCGTACGCCATCTCATCCACCTCGCGCTGCGCGGTGTTGATGGCCGTCTCGTTGTCGCGCACGTACTGGCACAGTCCCGCGTCGCGCTGCAGCCACGCGTCCACCGCCGACTCCACCGCCTGTTGCGACAGCGCGGCCATGGCCAGCAGCTTGTCCTTCAGTTCCGCCAGTTGCTGATGAAAATGGATCCGAGGCAATTTTTCCTCCTGCGCCTCTTCCCGCAGCCGCAATAATCCGCGCCCGCGCAAAGAACCAATCCTCGTATTGTGCATCCGCGCAGATAAATTCTCTGCAAATTCTGTGGCTCGCCTGTTACCGCCGTGGCTCACCGAGACTGCGCATTGGACGCACCGAGACGTACAACGTAGCGAAACGCGCCGCCAATTCGGAATCCCACCTCGGCATCACCAGCCGAACCACCGGGTCACGCTGGCCGCTGGCTGCTGGCCGCTGGCTGCTTTACGAAAGCCGCTTCTCCGCTTCCTGCGCCGCCTCGTAAATCTGGTCGAACGACTCCACTGCGTAGAGCACCTTCTGCTCTTCCGAAACCAGAAACCGCTGCTCCAGCACCTGCTCCAGGTTGAAATCCCGAATCTCCGGCTTGCCCTCGATCACGTGCGTCCCCTCGCCGTGCGACGAGATGAGTCCGCTGCCGTAGAGCTTTACCTTCCCCTTCTGCCGGATCACCCCAAACTCCACCGTGAACCAGAACAGGCGCCCCATCTTCTCCAGCTTCTCCTTATCCTCCATCAGCGCCGCGCTCACCCGCCCGTAATGCTGCAGAAAATCGGCGAACACCGGATGCGCATGCATCGGCACGTGCCCAAACACATCGTGAAAAATGTCCGGCTCCGGCGTGTATTCCATCGATTCCCGCCCGCGAATGTAAGTCGTTGTCGGAAACTGCCGCGCCCCCAGCATCTCGAAAAAAGCATCCGGCGGCAGAAATCCGCTCACTGGCGTCGCATTCCATCCCGTCCGTGGCCCCAGCCTCCGATTCACGTCCGCGAGGTTCGGAATCGTGTCTTCCTTCAGCCCGATCTGCTCAAACCCGTTCAGATACTCCTCCGCCGCGTGCTCCCTGAGCTGCGGCATCCGGCGCCGCACCAGCTCCGCCCACACGGCGTGCTGCTCCGCGGTGTACGCATCCCATTTCTGCTCGATCAGGTACGGCTCGGCCACCGTCAGCGGTTCGCCCGTTTGTTTCCGCAATTCAGCTCCAGCCATCGTCCCTGGAGGATTCATCCTTCACCACCCCCGGCAAAACGTTAGAGAATTGCATCCGCACTGCTGGGATGTCAATGGCTCGCGGAACCGCTGCCCGTGCCAGCTGCCTGTTCTTCTTCGACTGGCGGCAAATCGTACACCTCAATCGCTCCGTTCCGGAGCACCGCGAATCGCTTTCCGTCTGGTGAAAGCGCCACATTTTGACCCGCCGTCAGCACCGGCGACACATCCCGCACCAGCAGCAGCTTGCCGCTCTCCGTGTCGTACACGCCCACCATTTGCGCCACCACATCCTCGGGATAAATCGCGTCGAACGACGAAACCGGCCGGTTCACCGCAATCGACTCATACGCGAAGCGCGTCCCGTTCCGCGCCATGTCGAACCACGGCCACACATAGCGATTCTGCCAGCGATCCCGCCACAGCTCGCGCCCATCCATCGAGACCGCCTCAATCGCGTGATCGGTCCCGTCCAGATAACATCCCTCCACCAGCACCACCGTCGCGCTCAGCGGTTTCACCGATGGCCGGCAGCCCGACTTCACCTCGGTCACCAGCCGAGCCTCTCCATGAAACGGAACATCGCGCATCGCCCAGTATCCCGGCGCCTTTCCCTCCAGCATGTCCAGCAGCCCTTCGCCCATCAGCGGCAGCGCCGTCGGCTCCGGCCCGTCGCTTTCGGCAATCGGCGTCTTCGACCCAACCGGCAGAATCATCACCCTCACGGGCTCGCCTAACCCCAGCGAGCGCGGCTCAGCCGCCTGCGACCGCAGCTTCTCCGGTTCATCGGTCTCCACTACCATCAGCTTTCGATCCGGCGAAATCTGGATATGCTGCACCCCCGTGCCGAACGTCAGGTACGGTTCCAGCTCCAGCGTCTTGCCGGTCAGGAAGAGCGAGTCCCGCTCGCGCACCAGGAAATTTCCATCATCAAACGGCCACAGGTACTGCAGACGGTCGTGCATCCTCCATTCCGTCTTCTTCACCACCTTGCCGGTCCCCAGATCGAGCACCACCGCGCGAATCTGTTGATCGTCATCGTCCTCCGGATCGCCCGGCACCCTTTTCAGTAGCCCGCCCACGCGAAACGTGAACAGCAGATGATCGTCGTCGAAGAACCCCAGCGCTGCCGACGACAGCCGGTACGTCATATAAAAGGCGCCCGGCGGCCTGTAACCCAACGCCATCACATCGATCGAGACAGTCGGTTTCGGTTCCGGCGGCGGAGCGGGCGCCGGCTTCTTCTCCGCCCGCGCGCACAGCACGGCGGCAGCCACCACCGCCAGGCTTGCGATTCCTGTCCTCCACCCCAACCGCATTTTCATCCCAAAGTCCTGGCTTCCATTCTTCGCGCCTCAGGCTGCCAGCGCAAATCCACCGAGCAAATCCTGCCCGCTAAATTCACGAGGCAAACCCTGCCGCTGTATGCTTCGAACAACTGTGTAACTCGCACGGCGCATCTTTAGGCATTTGACGTTACCGTGCATTGTGCGTATAAAACGTTGACTGGAGATCGGGAAGACGCCGCGCCCCCCGCTGCGTTTTCGAGGCACACCCACATGGCTCGAATGCAGGAGACACGCGATACATCCACCCCCCGGCGAGCGCCCAAATCGCCCGCCCCCAAGGCCTCGAGCGAGAATAAGCACCTTCTCCAGGACTATCAGAACGCTGTGCAGCTGTTGCAGCAGGGCAAGTTTGAGAAGGCCCGCGTCCTCTTCGAAAAGCTCTCCCGCGAGGCGCCTCCGGAAATCCTCGAGCGCTCGCGCGTCTACCTCGCCGTCTGCGTGCGCAACGTCAAGGAGTCGTCGCTCGACTTCGCCACGCCTGCCGAGCAGTACGACTATGCGGTTTCCCTGCTCAACACCGGCTCCTTTGAAGAAGCCCGCGACCAGTTCGAGGCCATTCTCACCACCGCGCCTGACGCCGACTTCGCCCACTATGGCATGGCCCTGCTTTCCAGCATGACCGGCCAGGCCGAAGAGGCCCTCGAGCACCTCAGCCGCGCCATCGAGCTCAACCCCTCTAACCGCATCCAGGCGCGCAGCGATCCGGACTTTATCGACATGGCCGACGACCCTCGCTTCACCGAGCTTTTGTATCCTGAAACCAACTGATCACCCGGCCCGAGCGTGGTTTAGACTCATGGTTGGAAGCTCCCACTCATTTCGGTGACCTCTAAAACCGCGAATATCGCTTCCTCCGCTGGCCTGCGCGTTGTTGCTCTGGGCGGCGGAACTGGCCTGTCCACTCTCCTGCGCGGGCTCAAGGTGCGCGTTCCGCATGGCTTCGGCTTACTCGCCCCGTCAGTTCCCTGGCCGCCCATTGCCGATCTCACCGCCGTCGTCACCGTCACCGACGATGGCGGATCCAGCGGCCGCCTCCGCCGCGACTTCAACATGCTTCCACCCGGCGACCTGCGCAACTGTATGGTGGCGCTGTCGGAAGATGAGCGGCTGATCTCCCAGCTCTTTCGCCACCGCTTCCGCAACGGCGGCGAGCTCGAAGGCCATAACTTCGGCAACCTCTTTATTGCCGCGCTCACCGAAATGACCGGCGACTTCGCCCAGGCTGTGAAGCTCTCGGCTGAAATCCTGGCCACCCGCGGCCACATTTTCCCTGCTACCTCAACCAACGTGACCGTGACGGCCCGCATGGAAGACGGCTCCCTGGTGCGTGGCGAAACCCAGATCACCGCCAGCCGCCAGCGCATCGTGGAGCTGATGCTCGATCCGCCCGACCCTCCGCCTCCGCCGGAAACTCTGGCCGCCATCGCCGCCGCCGACCTCATCACCATCGGCCCTGGCTCGCTTTATACAAGCATCGTGACGAATCTCCTGGTCAAAGGCATTCCGGAAGCGCTGGGCGCTGCGCAGGGCACGCGGGTCTTCATCTGCAACCTCATGACCCAGGCCAACGAGAGCCTGCACCTCACCGCTTCCGAGCACATCGAGCGCATCTACGAGCACGCTGGCCGCCCAATCTTCGATTACGCGCTGGTGAATACCGCTCCGGTTTCGCGCGAGCTGCGCGAGCGCTATGCCGCCGAAGGCGCTGAGGCGACGATTGCCGACATCGACCGCATTGAGGCGCTCGGCATCATCTGCATCACCGGCGATTTCGCCGCCGAAGGCGACGTCCTGCGCCACGCCGCCGACCGCGTCACCGACGCCCTGCTGGCGCTGCCGATGCGCACCATGGCCGCAACCACCCGGTGACCGCAAATCGCCTAAACCAGGCGCCGCATATTTTTTCCGAGGGCTAACTTTGCGGACTAATTTGATTCCGTGTGACTTAGCCGATGTTGACAGATCTGACAACATTTTTTGATCCCAGGAAAAGAGAACCGTTTCCGCCTTACCCCACCCCCTTACCTTTTTGTTAAGTGTCTGATTTAAGGTAATTTACTGTTTTCGGTTTGAAGTTCCCAACGTTAAGTAATTGAAACTACGTTAGTTGCCAGAGGGCCTTTGGGCAAGTGTATGATTTTAGGTAACTTAGTTCCGATGTGATTCTCTCTCCCGAAAGTCAAAGGCCTCGCTTCTGCGGCGAGGCCTTCTCGGTGTCCGAAATTGGTCAGAGGAGTCGAATTTTGTTTCTTATCCCCTATTATCAGAATATCAAGTCTGAGCGGAAATAGTGCCAGCTATCTTGCGGTAGATTGGCGTGTAAGTGCTGATAAGTCAACGGTCATTACTTCGGTTTTTGGGCTCTTCTCTTGACAGATTTGGCGCAAACAGCGAAATCGCGACCAAGGTGACAGAGAGCAGAAGAAGCCGCACTTAGCGGCCGCTCAGATGTATATCAGCCGCCGTGACGTCGCGGTCGATCTCCGCCGCAACGTCGTCGAAGCGGGGTTTGCGCCAGGCGTGAAAGGGCTGCCAGAAACCGTTGGGCTCCCTGGGGCCAAAAGTACCCATATCGAGTTTGCCGTTGTCGTTCAGGTCGTCAAAGGCGCTCAAAGCCCAGCGTCCGCGCACGACCTCAAAGTGAAATTCGCGCGGGTCGCCAGGGCGAAGAACGATTTCCTGGGCCGGCTTCGAGAGGAACCCGGCCGAATCCCACAGAGCCACATGAATTGCGTGTTGGCCGGAGCCGCCAATGACGTGGCCGGAGAGAGTGAAAGTGGTGGGCGCAGGCGCGCCGGTCTGGATGGCACAGAGGCTGGCGGCGAGGCAGAGCAGGGTGACGCGGATCATGCGAACACCTCGATGGCCCAGGCGAGAAGGATAAGGGCATAAAGGTTGATGAGCAGGGTGCGGATCCAGTGCGTTGCGAGAAATCTCCGAAGCCAGGGGCTGGCGGGACCAAGAGGGTCGCGGCTAAGGTTGGCCTGCCATCGGCCCCAGAAGAGCGCGGTGAGCAGGTGCGACGCAAGTTGGGCGGTGAGGCTGCCCCAGATAGCCCAGGCCGGCGAATGGCCCGGGTGCCAGGCCACCAGCGCGATGGAGCCGGCCATCGCGAGGCCGAGCGGGGCGAAGACCCAGTAGGGCAGCTTCTTCCAGTGGGCAGACTGAATGGAGGGGAACTCCTTCGCGTCGACGAGCGTCCAGGCGCGAAAGATGTCGACTTCGTGAGCCCAGATGGCGCCCACCAGGTAGAATGCCAGCGCCAGATTGAGAAGGAGAAAGACGGAGGGGCTCATCGAGGATGTCCCTTTCGAGATGACAGTTGGGGAGCGGCCATTTCCGCGAGGACATCTTCGAGCGCGGAACGCAGGCGGTCAGCGGCGCGCGGCGATAAGGAGTCAAGCGAAGCCTCGAATCGCGCGACACGAGCGGCGTGGATGCGAGCGAGCAGTGCCGAACCTTTGGCGGTGAGGGCAAGGGAGCGCTGACGGCGGTCGGCGAGACCTTCGGAACGTCGTATGAAGCCGCGGCGAACCAGCTTGTCGATCATGAAGCTGGTGGCAGGGCGAGAGAGGCTGGCATAACCGGCGACGGCGGATGCGGTGCGGGGTTCGGCGACGAATTCGAGGACAGCGAGCTGAGGCATGGTGAGGTCGGCGGCGTGGAGCAGAGGCAGAGTGCGGCCGCCGTCGTAACGATGCATCTGGCGCATGAATTCGCCGACAAGGAGGGGGAGGGGCTGGGACAATGCTTTCATTAATAGAACTATTCTAATAATGGAAGCAATACGAGGTCAAAAACGAAGCCCACTCAAACCAAAATCACGCTTGAGTGGGCAAGCGGCGAGCGACGCCTCAGCTGACGGCTTGGCTGAAGTCGTCAACATCGTCCAGCAGCCCGTCATCCTCTCCGGCGAGCAGGCCGAGAGCCTGCCGCTCGAAGAGGCGCCGGTAAATGCCGCCGGATTTCCGCACCAGATCGTCGTGGCGGCCTTCTTCGACAACGTTGCCGGCTTCGAAGACCAGGATGCGGTCGAGCATCCGCACCGTGGCCAGACGGTGAGCGATGACGATCGCCGTCCGTCCGGCGATGAGCCGCTCCATCGCTTCCTGGATCAGTGCCTCGGACTCGGAGTCGAGGCTCGAAGTGGCCTCGTCCAGAACGAGCACGGGCGCATTCGCCAGGAAGGCGCGGGCCAGCGCAACGCGCTGACGCTCGCCGCCGGAGAGCTTCACGCCGCGTTCGCCCACGAGCGTGGCATAGCCCTTCGCCTGGCGCTCAATGAACTCGTGCGCGTTGGCCAGCTTCGCCGCGTCCTCGATCTCCCACTGCCTGGCGCCGGGACGCCCGTAAGCGATGTTCTCGGCGAGCGAGCGGTGGAAGAGGATGGGCTCCTGCGGCACGAGGGCCAGCTGCGCGCGCAGGGAGTCCTGCGTGACGTCGGCGATATTCTGGCCGTCGACCACGATCCTGCCGCCGGTGACGTCGTAGAGGCGGTGCAGCAGCTTCACGAACGTCGTCTTGCCGGAGCCGGAGTGGCCGACGAGGCCAACGCGCTCGCCCGGCTCGATGCGCAGAGTGAAGTCGCGGAAGAGCGGCTCGACCTGCATGCCGTAACGGAAGGTCACGCGGTCGAACACGACTTCGCCTTTGCGCACACGGATGGGGCGAGCGCCAGGGCGATCGGCAACGCCGAGGGGTTGCGACTCGTAAGCGACCATGTCCTCCATTTCGTTGACGCTGCGCTGCAGGTTGGCGATGTGCTGACCGGTATCGCGCAGGTAGCCGTGCACGATGAAGTAGCTGGTGAGCACAAAGGTGACGTCGCCGGCCGAAGCGCGGCCGCGCCACCAGAGCCACACCGCAGCTCCGACGACGAGGGTGCGCAGGGCGAGCAGAGCCAGCATCTGTGCACCGCCGCTGCGGGAAGCGCGCATCCAGTGGCGGCGAGTGCGACGGCCCCACTTGCCGAGGACGGTGGCCAGGCGCGAATCTTCGCGATGTTCGGCGCCGAAGGATTTGACCGCGGTGTTGCAGGTGATGGAGTCGGCGAGCGCGCCGCCCATGCGCGTGTCCTGGGCGTTCGAGAGCCGCGCAGCCGGAGCCACGTAGCCAAGCGAGAACGAGACCGAGATTGACACATAAGCGAGAGCGCCGATGGCGACCAGCACACCCATCGCGGGCCAGCGCCAGCCAAGGAGCAGCGGGCAGCCGATGAGCACCAGCAGCGAGGGCAGCAGGGCGAGCAGCAGCGTGTCGTTCATCAGGTCGACCGCCCAGATGCCGCGCGTAATCCGCCGCACGATGGAGCCAGCGAAGTTGTTGGCGTGCCAGTCGGTAGAGAAGCGCTGCACGCGGAAGAATGCGTCCGAGGCCATACGCGTCATGAGGCGCACGGTGAGGCGCACGATGCCGAGGAACGCAAGGTAGCGGGCGACGGCAAGCACAGCACCGAGCGAGGCCATGGCGACGATGGAGGATGCGGCGGCACGGAGAGCGGCCGTGCGCGCGGCCCCTGAGGCAACCGCGTCGACCAGGTGGCCGGAGTAGAGCGGCAGCAGAAGGTCAGCGCCGGTGGCGATAGTCATACAAAGGGCGATGGCGGTGACGCACCAAGCCTCGCGCCGCCAGTGGCGGAACAGGAAGGCGAATACGTCGCGGAAAACGTTGGAGGATTGTCGACTGTTCGTTCGAGTCATAAGGGTTCCTCAGTGGGCCCGGCGCGGATAGACAAATCCGGCCGGGCGCTGGGGTTTTGGGTGATGGGAAAAGCGGCGACCGCGAGAGACGCGTCCCCGAAGGGAGGTGTCTTCAGCGTTGCCTGGTCGTCAGATTCGGATCGGACTTAATGGAGGAAGCTGACGAAGGGAGAGTCCAGACCGACATCAGGCCGCTGCGCTTTGGGGTCGCTGGGCGAAATGTGAATTCTCATGGACGCTTCCTTTCGTCGAAGTGATGAGACAGCTTAGCACGGTTTTGGAGATTTTTGAGAGGGAGGAACCCGGACAGAAACCGCGGATTTGTTCGAGAATGGCCGGGTTTGGCCACGGAGAACACGGAGAACAGAGAGGTTGTGGATTGGGGGCTGGGGCTAAACAACCGATCGAGTGCGCTGCCGAGGTTCAGTTGCTGGTGGGTTTCAGGAGTTCGTCGATCTGGCCGGACAATTCGTCTTCGAGGTTTTCCGTGACGCTGTAGCCAGTGTCCCTCATGCGGATGTGCCCGTCGCGGTCGATGACCATGAGAGTGGGAAGGTTGGCGACCTGGAGGGTTTTGGTCGCGCCGGTGTTGTCGAGCGCGATGGGCATGTCGATGTGTTTCTGCTGGACCGTAGTGCGAATCTTGTCGGGAGTGTCGTCGTGCCAGCCAGGATTGACGGCAAGGAAGACCACGTCTTTGTTGGACTCGTACTCGCGGTGCACTTTCAGCACGCTGGGCATCTCGGCCATGCAGGGCTCGCACCAGGTTCCCCAAAAGTCGAGGACGACGACGCGACCCTTCAGTGAGCTCAGAGTCAGGGGCGCGGGATTGTTGAGCGTGGTGAGCGTGAAGGGGGGCGCAGGCGTATCCATGGTGCTCAGGCCGGGGGAGGGCAACGCGGGCATGGGGATGTGTTTCGAGCCGAAGTAGACCAGAGGAATGAGGGCAGCGACGGTAGCTGCAGCGAAGAGGTTGCGGCGGGTGCGAACGAAATGGGTGGTCTGAGCGCCGGCTCCGCAAACCACCATGACGCCGAGAACCGTGGCGCCCAGGCGCGCCGGGTGGGAGCTGATAGCGAACCCGAAGAGGCCAACCGGAACAGACGCTCCAAGGCTGACGAGAAGACCTTCGAGCCAGGGATTGACCTTGGACCAGAAGGCGCGCACAGCGGCCACCAGAAAGAAAAGCGCGGCTCCCAGAGGCACAAACGTGTTCAGGTGCAGGACCAGGGCGATAACGTACACGACCCCAAGCAGGAAGAGAGCACCGAAACCAACGGTGAAGTCGACGGCAATGCTGGTGAGACGGTCCACTCAGTCAACCTCCGCGGGCGGCATTTTCGGTTGGCTGTACGCAGACATTTCCCTGGGCCTGATCGCTGGACTGCAGTAGGACATTTGGCGGTCTTTAGGGTATTTTTACTCCCCTGGCTGCTGGAGAGCGACTGTTTTCTTTAGCTGGCCGCAGGCCGCGTATATATCTCGTCCACGGGGGCGGCGGACGTAGGCCGGAACATCCTGGTCGCGCAGACGCTGCTGGAAGGCGCTAACGGCCTCCGGGAGCGGCATCGAAAAGGGGATTTCGGGGCCCGGATTCCAGGCGATCAGGTTTACTTTGGCGGGAAACTGCGCGCGACGGACCAGTCTGACGACCTGATCGGCGTGCTCGGGCGAGTCGTTGACGCCACCGAGCAGGACGTATTCAAAGGTCACGCGCTCCCGCTGGCGGAGCGGAACCTGACTGACGGCGGACAGGACGTCGTCGATCGACCACTTGCGGTTGATGGGCATGATGGATTCGCGGATGGCGTCGTTGGGGGCGTTGAGCGAGATGGCGAGGCGCGGGCGAACCGGCTCCTGCGCGAAACGAAGGATGCCAGGAACGATGCCGGAGGTAGAGACTGTCATGCGCGATTCGGGGATCTCCATGGGACCGGCAAGAAGGCGGACGGCGGCCATGAAAGCGTCGTAGTTGAGGAAGGGCTCGCCCATGCCCATGAAGACGAGGTTGATGCGGTCGCGACCGGGTTCGGCGTTTTGGCGATCGAGGACAGCAGCAACCTGGCCGGCGATTTCCCCCGGCGTGAGATTGCGCAGGATGCCAAGGCGCGCGGTGAGGCAGAACTGGCAATTCACCGCGCAACCAATTTGGCTGGAGACGCAGATGGTGGCGCGCGACCAGGGTTTCTTTGGGTTGGACGGCGCGGGATCAGGACGGCTGGATTCGGGGTCGTCTTCTTCAGCTCCGTCGCCTTCGGGCATCCAGACGGTTTCGACGGTCTGTCCGTCATGGCCGGAAATCAGGTAGCGCTCGGTTCCGTCCACGGAGCGGAAGGTCTGGACGATTTCCGGAATTCCGGGCCGGAAGCCAGCCGCAGCCACCCGCTCGCGGAGGTCCTTAGGCCAGGTGGTCAGGTCCCGGATGTCTGCCAGGTGCTGCCGGTAAAGGCCGGTTTCGAGCTGGCGGATACGGTACGGTGGTAACTCGAATTCCCTCAGTCTTCCGCTAAGTTCCTGATTCGAAAGGCCGAACAGATTCTCATCCGAAGAGACTTCTGGCGCGTCTAATAGGTTGGATCGTGGTTTCCCGCCGGTAGTCATCTATCCATCCGAGAATAGCGCATCTAAAATCGGACATAGTATCCGGCCCGCGAAGCTCCGCCCCAAAACCAAAATGACCCGCGAACGCAATATACGCCGCACTGTCCTCCCTAACGGGTTAATCGTCCTGACCGAACAGATGGAGCACGTCCGCTCGGTGGCGATGGGTGTGTGGATGCGCGCCGGCTCACGGCACGAAGTGCCGGAACTGAACGGGATTTCGCATTTCGTGGAGCACATGGTCTTCAAGGGGACCAAGTCGCGCTCGGCGCAGCGGATTGCGCGCGAGGTGGATGCGATTGGCGGAAACCTCGACGCATTCACGGGTAAAGAGACGGTCTGCTTCAACATCAAGGTGCTGGATGAGCATGTGCCGACGGCGCTCGATGTGCTTTCGGACCTGGTGCTGAATCCGGTCTTCGCCGCGGAGGAGATTACGCGGGAGCGCGGCGTGATCCTCGAAGAAATCAAGATGGACGAGGACAATCCCGACACCCTGGTGCATGAGATCTTCATGCAGAACTTCTGGAAGGGGCATCCGCTGGGCAAGCCGATCCTGGGTACGCGGGAGACGGTGCGCAGCTTCGAGCACGCGACGCTGGTGCGATTCTTCGAGCAGCGTTTCCAGGCGGGGAATATGGTGTTTTCCGCGGCCGGCAACCTGCAGCACGACAGCTTTGTGGAGATGGTGGCCAAACACTTCGGCTCGCTGGCCAGCGGCGGCAGGCTTTTCGACGATTCGCACCCGACGGTGACGCCGCGGATTCACCTGCGCAACAAGAAGTCGCTGGAGCAGGTGCAGCTGTGCCTGGGAGTGCCGGCTCCGCCCATCGAGGACGAGTCGCGGTACTCGGTGCTGCTGCTGAATACGATCCTGGGCGGGGGCATGAGTTCGCGTCTGTTCCAGACGGTGCGCGAAGAACGCGGGCTGGCCTATGCGATTTACAGCGATCTGGCGCCTTATCGCGACACCGGTTCGCTGTGCGTATACGCCGGTACGTCATCGGATCGGGCGCAGCAGGTGGTCCAGCTGGTCATGGAGGAGTTCCGGCGGCTGAAGACGGAGCCGCTGCAGCCGGGCGAGTTGCGCAGGGCCAAGGATCAGCTGAAGGGCAATCTGCTTTTGTCGCTGGAGAGTTCCATGTCGCGCATGTCGAACCTGGCGCGGCAGCAGATGTATTTCGAGCGCTTCTTCGATCTGGACGAGATTCTGGAGCGTGTGGAAAGCGTGACCGAGGAACAGGTCATGGCCATGGCCGGCGAACTGTTCCAGGCCGACAAAGTGGCGCTGACTCTGCTGGGCCGGCTGGACGGTCTGCACCTGAACCGGTCGCAACTGGTTTGTTGAAGCCGCTGCACCTGAGCCGGTCCCGGCTGGTTTGCCGGGGACCGGCGGATGCATTCAGACGTAACGCCCGCCCTGTTTCGCCCAATCGTCCTTCGACTTTGCTGACAGCCTAGTGAATGCCGGCAGCATTCAGGTGCGCTGAATACTGCTTGTCGACCTTCTGGATGTGGTTCACCAGCCAGTCGCGGAGCATGTTGAGAACCTGGATGGAGTTGACAGCATGGCCTTCCTGGGCCTGCTTGATCAATCCCTCGATGTCGGCGACAAACTTGCTGTGCATGGCCTGATGCGGCGCCAGATCGGCGTAACCGCTCCTCTTCATCAGCTCTTCTTCCTGCTGGAAGTGAGTGCGCGTGTAGTCCAGAAGCTGGCCAACCGTTTTACTGAGAGCCTCCTTCCCTTTGCCGATGCGCATGGACTCGGCAAGCTCATTGATGATCTCGAACAGCCTTTTGTGCTGCTGTCGCACTGGGCAACCTTCACGCTGTAGGAATCATTCCAGGTAAACAGGGCCATCGTCTCTCTCCTGCCGGTGATCATCGGCAAATGGAGGCCCGGAGATGAGGACGATGAGATGAGAATTCTCTAATCCTGCGCGAGAACGGCGGCGAAGAAGCCGTCGCAGGGATGAACGCCGGGCAGGGTACGCAGAAAACCGCCCTGGATGGCGGATTCAAGGCAGAGCGACCGCCGGAGTTCAATACGCCGTTGGCGAGCCAGGCGTTCGACGAGCGAGTCGATGGAAACGAGGCGGAAGCCGCGAGCTGTTGCGAGGACCTCGGAGATGACCGCTTCGTTCTCTTCCGGCTCCAGCGAGCAGGTGGAGTAGACGAGGCGGCCACCGGGCTTGAGTCCTTTGAGGCCGGCACCCAGGATGGCAACCTGGCGCGCGTGCTGGCGGGCGAGGTCGGGTTCGGTGAGGCGGAGTTTGATTTCGGGATTGCGCGCCATCGTGCCGGTGCCGCTGCACGGCACGTCGCAAAGGATCAGGTCGTACTCGGGTTGGAGCTCGAGAGCCGGCAGCGTCGGCGACTTCGAAGCGAAGTTTCGCGACGAGCGATGCCGGCAGGAGCCTGCGCATCGTCTCGAGGCGCTTGTGGCTGATGTCAACGGCGGTGATTTGCGCATTGGGCAGGCGCTCGGCGAGGATCGCGGTTTTGCCACCGGGAGCGGCGCAGGCATCGAGGACGCGCGCAGCCTCGGGAACAGCAGCGGCGGCGATCTCCCCGACCAGCTGCGAGGCTTCGTCCTGCATACGGATGCGGCCGTCGCGGAAATAGGCGCTAAGGTCGCCGCGGATAAAATGCCGCGCGTTCGCCAGGAACGCACCAGGCTCGGTCTCGAGGCCATCGAGTGGCAGGTTCGAATCGCATACGCGGAGGGTGACCGGCGGCCGGCTCCTGGTCCCAGCGGCAGATGGCCTCGGCGGATTCGCTGCCATAGCAGCGCGCCCAGCGCTCGACCATCCACGCAGGGTGCGACCATTGCTCGGCGATTTCTTCGGCGAGCGGGCGTTGCTGGGCTCTGTGCTCTGAGTCCTGAGCTGTGTATTTTCCGCAGTACAGCGTTGACCATCCCGGCGGCGCGGCGTTCTTTCGATTGCTTCACCAGCTCCACGCTGTCGTTCAGGACTGCATGGGCGGGAACGCGGTCCAGATGCAGCAGCTGAAACGCGCCCAGGCGCAACGCAGTCGCTGCTTCCGGGCTGAGTTTCGTTTCGGGCCTGGCCAGGAGCTTACGGATGCGAGCGTCGAGAGCCAGCTGCCAGCGCAGGGTTCCAAGCACGAGGGTGGTGGTGAGGTGGCGATCCGCGGGCGAGAGCGCGTCGACCGCGGGCGCGTGCAGCAGATCGTCGCTGTGCGCGTCGGTTGTCGCGATTTGTAACAAAATGCGATACGAAAGCTGGCGGGCTGGAGCGATCATGATCTGTCAGTCATGATGCAAGGCGAGCACCGGTCTCCAGCGGGTGACCGCGCAGAAAATCGCCGGCGGTCATGCGCCGCTTCCCTTCCGGCTGGACTTCGACCAGTTCGAGCCAGGTCGAATCTCCGCAGGCAGCGAAGATGGTTCCCTGCTCGATGAGCAGCTCGCCGGGCGGCGCATACGTGCACCCCGGACTTCTGTGGGCAGCAGGCGATGGACGGCGAGCTTTTTGCCGTGGAGGGTCGTCCACGCGCCTGGCCAGGGCTGGAATCCACGCCAGCGGTTATACAGATTCATCGCCGGCCTGGAAAAATCCATGCGGCCGTCTTCGCGGGTAAGGATGGGGGCAAGCGTGGCCCTCGACTCATCCTGCGTGCGCGGCGCAATGGCGCCCGCTTCGAGCTGTCGAAGGGTTTCCATCATGAGGTCGGCGCCCATTTCGGAGAGCAGCGGGAAAAGGTCGGCCGCGAGTCATGCTGGGCGCGATGGCCATCTCGCGCTGCAGCAGGATGTCGCCGGTGTCGAGGCCTTCATCGAGGTGCATGGTCGTGGCGCCGGTGGCCGGCTTCTCCGTTGGCAACGGCCCACTGGATCGGCGCCGCGCCGCGGTACTTCGGCAACAGAGAGGCGTGCAGGTTCAGGCAGCCGAAGCGGGGAAGGCCGAGCATCCAGGGCGGGATGATGCGGCCGTAGGCGACGACGAGGATGGCGTCGGGCTGAATCCCTTCGAGTTCGAGACGCAGGTCCGCATTCGTTTTAATTTTCTCTGGCTGGAGGATCCGAATACCGGCTTCCATCGCGGCGGTTTTAATGGCGGAAGCGGTGAGCTGCTGATCCCGGCCGACGGGACGGTCGGGCTGGGTGATGACAAGCGGGACTTCGTAGCCGGCGCGCAGGGCCAGCTTGAGGGTCGGCACAGCGAACGAAGGCGTGCCGCAAAACACCAGCTTCATTTCCACTCGCCGGATTTTTGCAGTTTGCGGATGCGGCGCAGGATGAGGTCGCGCTTGAGCGCGCTCACCCGCCACGGGAACAGGATGCCGTCGAGGTGATCGATCTCGTGCTGGAAGGCACGGGCCAGCAGCTCACTGCCTTCGAGCTCGATGGGCTTTCCGTTGAGGTCCTGGGCCTTCACTTTGACCTTCGCCGCGCGCGTGACCTTGTCGCGAATGTCGGGCAGGCTGAGGCAGCCCTCTTCCTCGACCTGCTTACCTTCTTTGTGGATGATCTCGGGATTGACAAGGACGATTTTCTCTTCCGGATTTTTCTGATTGCTGAGATCGATCACGGTGATGCGCTTTCGAGACGCCGATCTGGGGCGCTGCCAGGCCGATGCCGATGGCCTTGTACATGGACTCGAACATGTCGGCGGCAAGTGTGCGGAGTTCCTCGTCGAACTCGGTGACTTTCTCCGTCGGCCGCTGGAGAATCGGGTCGGGATAAATAACGATTTGGCGAATCATGGGGGCCTGGTAGTTTCTAGTAGTTTCTTATCTGGTTAATGTAACCGTCGTAGTTGCGTTTCAGTTCTTTCAGTGAGTCGCCGCCGAGTTTTTCCAGCGCGAGACGCGCAACGGCAAGCGCGACCATGGCTTCGGCGGCCACGCCGGCTGCCGGGACCACACACACATCGCTGCGCTCGTAGGCGGCTTTGGTTTCTTCGCGCGTATCGAAGCGCACCGACTTCAGCGGACGGCGCAGCGTCGAGATGGGCTTCAGGTAGCCGCGAACCACAATGTCTTCGCCGTTCGAAATGCCGCCTTCGATGCCGCCGGCATTGTTGTGCTCGCGGGTAAAGCGCGTGGGCCGTCCGTTAGGGGCTTCAGCATAGCCGATGGCGTCGTGGACTTCCGAGCCCAGAGATTCAGCAGCCGTGACGCCGCGCCCAATCTCCACCGCCTTAACAGCCTGCAGCGACATGACGGCCTGGGCGAGGAGACCATCGAGCCGCTCGTCCCAGTTAGCGCAGGTGCCAAGGCCCGGAGGCGCGCCGTGGACGACGACTTCAAACACACCGCCGACGGTATCACCCGTGCGAAGAACGGCATCGACTTCGGCCTTCATCCGCTGCTCGGCCTCCTGGTCAACGCAGTTCAGCAGGACTTCGTCCTCTTCGCGGAGGGCGGCGATTTCGTCCCACGTAGCATCGCGGTCGAGTTCCGCAGCCCCGACGCGGATGACGTGGCTGGCAAGGTCGATGCCGAGTTCATTGAGTAGCTGCTTCGCGACGGCTCCGCCAGCAACGCGGGCCGTCGACTCGCGGGCAGAGGCCCGCTCAAGAACATACCGGGCGTCGGGAAAATCGTATTTGAGAGCACCAGCCAGATCGGCATGCCCGGGGCGCGGCGAGGCAACGGCCTTGTGCTTCGCGGGATCGCCGGCGGAGACGGGGAGTGCCTCGGTCCAGTTCTTCCAGTCGCGGTTTTCAATTTCAATCGCAATGGGCGAGCCAATGGTTTTGCCGTGGCGAACGCCGCTCAGAAAGTGCGCGGTGTCGGTTTCGATGCGCATGCGGCCGCCGCGTCCGTAGCCCTGCTGGCGTCGCCAGAGGTCGCGGTTGACGCGGGATTCGTCGATGGGAACGCCGGCGGGCATGCCGGAAACGAGAGCGATGAGGCTCTCCCCGTGCGATTCGCCGGCCGTGGAAAAACGCAGCATGACAAGTTAAAACCCGTTTCGATTGTAGATGAAGGAGGCGTGAATCCGTCGCAGCCTGGGGCGTGCGGGTTGTGGTTGCGGCTACTCGGCAATCCAGGCATATTGCGCCGCGGTGAGCGGCACGACGGAGAGGCGGCCCTGGCGCACGAGCAGCGAATCCGCAAAAATGCGGTTGGCTTTAATTTCGGCGAGAGTGCGCGGCGTCTTCGTCTTTTTTACGAACTTGATGCGGACCTGGGGATTCTTCGGATCGTTCGCGTCCACGGAGACAACTTTGGCCAGGCCAACGGTGCGCTTCTCGTCGCCGGTGTGGTAAATGACGAGGTCTTCGCCGCGTTCCATGCCGGCAAGATTTCTGATAGCCACGGGATTCTTAACGCCATCCCACACGGTTTCGCCTTCGCGCTGGAGGTCGTCGATCGAGTAGGTTCCGGGTTCAGTCTTCAAAAGGTAGGGCATGGTTGGTGGCTTCTTCGGTTTTGGATTCAGTTTCTGAGTGATTGCCGTTGCTGAGGGCAAGTTCGGATTGCGCGCCGGAAGGCGCAGGTTCTTCGACGCGAGCTGCGCTGTTCTCGAGGAACGCCTGGGTGTTCAGCAGCTGACGCTCGAGCGGGCGCACCCACTCGGTCATTTCGCCGGCGGAGCGGCCGCTGGCTTCAGCGCGGGCAAGCTCGCTGCGCACGGTCTGCATCTTGGCGTCGAGATTGTCGAGGTAGTGCAGGACGATGGCCTCCGGGATCATGGGCAGCTTGGGCGATCCGAATTCGTATTCGCCGTGATGGCTGAGGACGAGGTGCTCGATGAGCAGACGCTTGGCCGGCGGGAAATCCGGAATGCCTGCAATTTTCTGCTCGATCATGCCGATGCCGATGGTGATGTGGCCGAGGAGTTGGCCTTCGAGCGTGTAGTCAAAGCTGGTGCCCCAGCGCAGTTCGCGCAGCTTGCCGATGTCGTGAAGGACAACGCCGGTGAGCAGCAGATCGCGGTTCACTTCGGGATAATGCTGCGCGGCGAGGTCGGCGAGACCCATGAGCGAGAGGATGTGCTCGAGGAGGCCGCCAATCCAGGCGTGATGAAGACCCTTGGCGGCGGGCGCCTGGCGCAGGGCCGGGGCAATGTCGGGATCGGAAAGGAAAGCTTCGAGCAGCGCTTTGAGGTGAGGATCGCGGAAGCTGGCGACCCAGGTCTCAAGCTCGATCCACATTTCATCAATCGAGCGCGCCGACTGCGGAACGAAGTCGCCGAGCTCGTATTCGTCCGGCGTGGCGCGGCGAATTTTCTCGACCTTGATCTGGAGGCGCTCGTTGAAGCGGCAAACTTCGCCGCGAACTTTGACGACGTCGCCGGCCTGGAATTCGCCCGATTCTTCGATCTCCCACATGCGGCCATCGATTTGGCCGGTGCGATCGCTGAGGACGAGCGCGAAGTAGCGGCCGCCATCGCGGCCGGTGCGGACCTGCTTCAGGCTGGCGGCGAAGAACCCGGTGATCTCCTGGTTTTCGCGAGAGGCCAGATCGGCGACCAAGGGCTCTTTCATTGGGGCGTTACTGGGGCGGCGTCGTGCCTGGGGAAGCCGGTGGCGGAGGGGTGGCCGGCGGAGTGGTCGAGGTTGAACCCGACGACCCGTTGCTGGTCTGGCCATTCTGCTGGGCGCTCTTGTCGTCATCACCCATACGGCGCTTGGGGCCGGTCTTCGCGGAACTCTCCTTCTTCTTTTTCTTCGTCGTGTCGCCGGCCAGACCCAGCGCGGCCTTGTCCTGCTGGTCCTGAGCGACCTGGTCCGAATTCTCAGTGGGCGGCGTGAACTTCTGCTTCTTTTTCGCCACCTTTTCCTGCTGCTGTTTCTGCTTCGGTTCCTTCATCCGGTCGGTCAGGCGCGTCTTTGGTTTCTTCTCGGTATCGGTGTCGTTGTTAATGACGTTGCCCTCGGCGTTGGTGAGAGCCACGCCAGTCCCCGGTGTGCTGGAAGCGATCTGCGCGGGTTCTGCTGCGGTGGAAGCCGGAACTGCACCGGCATCGACCTGGCGGGTATTGCCGGAAGGCAGCGTCTCGCGCGGCGCCTGGCCGAAGCGAATCTTCTCCTTCTTACCCGGCTTCTCGGTACCCGGAGCGGCCGCGCTGGCTACCTGGACTGGCGCACCCTTCTGCGCGTTCACCTGGTCGAGCGTGGGCACACCCGCGGGAGGAGCCGCACCGTTGGCGGTCTGCTTCTCTTTCTTCACCGGCTTCTCGCGGTAGCGCGCCCGCTCCAGATGCTGCTTCTTCTTGTGTTTCGGCTGGGGCGGCTGGTAGGCCCCCATAGTGAACTGAATTTCATGAGGGGTCGCGCCGGAGTCAACGTAGGGCGGCCGCACGAAGATGGCTGCCTCATCGCGGAGTTTCGCAAGATAAGCACGCATAGCGGGCTCCATCTTGGTCATGCCGATTTTTTCCTGAATATCGTTGGTTACGTCAACCAGGGGAACGACGCCGCCTTTATTGTGTTCGGTGACTTCGAGGATGAGCCAGCCCTGCTTGGTGCGAATGGGCGAAGTCACCTGACCGGGATTGAGGTTGAAGGTTGCGTCCTCCATCACTTTGGGCAGATCGCCGCGTTTGTAATCGCCAAGGCGGCCGCCTTCTGACGCCGTAGGGCCGGCGGAGTCAGCTTTAGCAACGGTGGCAAAATCGGCGCCGGATTTGAGGCGCGACTCGATCCCGTCAGCTTTCTTCTCAGCCTCGGATACCTGAGTGGCATCGTCGGGATTGGGCGTAGCGACAAGAATCTCGCTGAGCTTGACTTCTTCCGGGCGCTCAAATTCCTGGCGGTGGGCGTTGTAGTAAGCCTGGATTTCCGAAGGCGCGATCTGGATGGTGCGGCCCACTTCCTGGCTGATCACCTCGGAAGTGATGACGTTCTCGCGAATCTGCTCCTTCAGATCCTCGAAGGAGACGCCCTGGGCTTCGGCCGCCTTCTGCAGATCTTCCATCGAATCCATGTGGTATTGCTTGCGCATCTCGTCGAGGCGCTTTACCACTTCGGTTTCGCCGTTGATGCCCAGCTCCTTGCCCCGCGACAGCAGAAGCTGGCGATCGATGAGCGACCGCAGCAGGTCGCGGCGCTGTTCCATCAGTTGCTGTTGGCTCCAGCCCTGCTGGCGAGCCTCCGAATCCATTTCCTGTTCGGCGCGCTCGTAGTCTGACTTGCTGATCACCTGGTCGTTGACCTCGGCCACGATGTCTTCCACCACCGCTCCGTGGAAGGGCGACTGCGGCGTCTGCTGGGTCGTCGGGACGTCGGTATAGTTCGATCCGCGGCTCTGCGCGAAGCCAGGAGCCACAACGATGGCCAGCCCGCAGGCGAGGGTGGCCGAAAGCGGAGAAATGCGATGCATCATAGGGTCAACGTCTCACTACGGGTTCTTGGGCAGAGGCGGCTCGATCCGCGAAGAAAAGACCCGATTCCGGGGAGTTTCTCTTCGAGTTTCCTCTCGTTCGCTCACCACTTGGGTCATTGTACAGCGACGTTCCGCCGAGACGTTTGGTGAGCGAGCGTCTATGCTTGCCTGGCTCCGCGCTGCCTTTCCCTGATTATTGCGGCGGATACCCCACGGACTCCGCATAGAGGGGCGCGCGATTGACAGGCAGGTGCAGAGCTGCCGCAACTGCCGTGGCGTCCTGCTGTCCGTGCAGCGCGTAGAACCATGCATTCAATCCCTCCGACGCCGCAAACAGGTAGACGTTCTGCCCAATGAAGCCCGTGTCGACCTGCGCGAAGGTCAATTTGGGATCGGAGACAAACACAATCGTCGCCGCGGCGTGCACAGCATCCCCGGAACCAACCTTACTGCGCACATCTCCGCTCACAATGGGTCTCAGCAGGTTAGCCTCGGCATCGTAGGTGAAGACGCCCTGCGCCAGCACCACATATAACTCCACATCCTGCTTGTTCATGGCGGAAGGGGCGGTGCGTCCGAGGTCGGGCCTGACGCTGCGCGGCCGATTTACGCCAAACGCCGCCCACAGCAGGTTGGACAGCGTTTGGTTGGGCAGCGCCTCGTCGCGAAACGCGCGTGTGGTTTTTCGTTCGGCCAGGGTCTGCATCAGGGGTTTACCGCCGGTAATCCGGGGCGACGGCAACTGGATCGGGGCCTGAGCAAACGCGAACGCCGAAAGGAAAAGCACCGCGACCAGCGCCGCGGCCTTGCAGGAAGAGGAAAGCCATAAGTTTTTCACGTCCGCACCCTAGCCCCACTCGGGTCCGAGCGCCACATACCGAAGGTAATGCGTTGGATGGACCAACGCGCCGGCTCGACATCCGCCGATCTGAGCCGATTCTTTACCGGCAGACTTTGTCCAGCTCCGCGCCGTAATCCTTGTGCGGCGGCAGCGGCAGATGCCTGTCCGCCATCTCCCCCTCCAGCGTGTCAGGACCTGGCAGAAGCTTCGGGTCGACATCGTATTTATAGAAGGGATCCTTCTCGGCGTCGCCAAGCGAGACAAAGGTGAAGCCGCTGTCGCGGTAAAGGCGGAGCAGCCGCGGCAGCATGCGGGCGTCGAAAGCGCCAATATGCATCAGCAGCACGTAAGGGATGTCGTGCCCGTAGAGCTGCTGCGACATCGCTTGGCGAAAGCCGATGTCCTCTGTGGCGGCCTCGAGGTAGGTGTGCTCCAGCCGCGCAATGGCCGGTTTGTCATGCTTCGCGGAGCAGCGGGCGTAGGGCTCGTTCCACTCGTAATCGGCAAAGCTCATGGTGACACCGGCGATTTTGTAGTGATGCTCGGCCAGGTAAACACGAAAGCCCATTTTCTTGATCACAGTGTCGCCCTCGGCGAGAAACGGGAAACGGAACCAGTGCCAGTCCCCGCCGTCCATCCGCAGCTGCAGCTGGGTTTCGTCCTTCTGCGTGTCGTCCTCAAGCTGTTCGAGCGAGTGCTGGTTCAGGTTCATATGCGACCAGGTGTGGTTGCCGAGCGGATTCCCCGCGTCGCGCCACGCGGTCAGAACCGCCGCTGTCGAAGGATCCTCCTGCAGGCGGATGGCGTTGATGAAGCCATAGGTGGGCGGAACGTGCGCGCGCTTGAGAGCGTGGATGACCTTGTTGGCGACCTCGAGGCGCGTTTCGCCCGGAGGCAGCGGCCCATGCGCCGGCAAATCGTCGAAGGTAATGGCAATTTGCTGCGCCCTGCCCGACGCCGCGAGTCCCGCAAACACGATCCCTGCAAGCGCGATAATCCCAGCCCGGCGAATCTCTGCCAGGCGCAACCCTGCATAACCAAGGCCCATGCTTCCCCCTCGCCCCCACAGTCTACCTGGCGGCTTGGATGCTACATTGGCCGCATGTTGAAGCTGCGGCTGCTTCCTTTCACTTTGCTGTGTGTCTTCGCAGTTCGCGCCTTGGCGCAACCGGCGCCCGTCGACGCGACGACGGCGCAAATTGACGCGCTGATCCAGGGTTTTCACGGCAAGGTCGCCTACTATGCCAAAGACCTGGCCACCGGCACAACGATGCAATATCACGCCGACGAGCCCGTGCCGACCGCTTCGGTCATCAAGCTGGGAATTCTCTACACCGCGCTCCAGCAGATTCGTGCGGGAAAGGCGCACTTCGGTGACCGCCTCATGCTCCAGCACGAAGACCAGGTTCCCGGCTCTGGCGTCCTTCTCTTTTTCGATACGCCGCTGACCCTTACGCTCAAAGATGCGCTCACCCTCATGATTGCGGTCAGCGACAACAGCGCCACCAACCTTGTCATCGACGACCTTGGGCTTGACACCATCGACACCGAGCTCACTGCGCCCGCTCCGGGAGGTCTTGGCCTCAGGAACACGTGGCTCTATAAGAAGGTGTACCGGCCGGCGGAGGGCCCCGAGCCGGCGGATCAACCGAAATTCGGCCTGGGCAAAACCACCGCCCGGGAGATGGCCGGCATCATGGAGCGGCTCGCCACCTGCAACCTCGGTCCCGCACCAAAGAACGCCCCGGCAGACGGCCTGGTAACGCAGCCCATCCCTTCCGACAAAGACTTGTGCGCCGCCGCCATGCACATGCTGCGCGTGCAGTCGGACCGCGCCGGGATTCCGCGCTATCTTGAGAAACTCGACACCACCGAAGGCGACTCCGCCATCGCCAACAAGACCGGCGCCATCGACCACGCGCGCAACGACGTAGCCGCCATCACCACGAAGCACGGCGTGATCATCCTCTCCGCCTTCACGCACGATAATCAGGACACCAGCTGGACCCCGGACAACGAAGGCCAGCTGCTGATCGCGAAGATCGCTAAAGCGATTGTGGATGCCTGGGCGCCAGGGAGTTAGTGCCGAGATTCAGCAGGCTAGCTGCGGGTCAGCTTCGCGATCAGCTCTCTCCACTCAGGCCAGCGGCGAGTGAGTTCGTCTCGCGAGCCGGAGACGTAATCGGCGTAGTCGAACCCCGGGCTCACCGTGCAGCCAAGCAGCGCGACCTGACCGCCATCAACGAGGCGCGAGCCCTGCCACACGCCCTGCGGGACAACGGTCTGCGACAGCTGTCCAGCGGCGATGTCCTGGCCGAGGACCACGCGCTTACCTGAGCCATCGGACCAGAGCTGCAGCATCTCGACTGGATCGCCGAGGTAGAAATGGAAGACCTCGTCCGAAGCGAGCACATGCATCTCTGAAAAGCTGTCCGGCTCGATCAGGTAATAGATCGCGGTGCCCGCCGCGCGCGGGCCCTCATAGCGTCCTGGGGGCAATGCGCTGTGCGGGATGGTCTCTTCGGCCTTCCACGTCTGCCGGAACCATCCGCCCTCCCGGGGGTGCGGCTCCAGGTAGAGGAGCTTCCTTAGGGCAGCGGCAGTCATCTCAGTCGCCATCCGGTCATCGTACAGCGGTCGGCTACCAGCTACTGGCTACCGGCTGCTTCATCGGGAACTCTGCATGCTACGCCGTTGTCTATCCAGGCAGAGACAAACCGACCACAACCGGCTCGCGCGTCTTCCTCACTCGTTTGGCAGTCCTCGCTCTCTCCGGCAACACCCATCTTGTGCATCAGGAACCGTCAGGTTCGCGAAGGAGAGAGCTATGTTCGAAGACAGCCTTGTCGAATCCACCGGCCGGATCCGCACCCGCACGCAGCGCTACGCAGCCGGATCTCTCGTGCTGCAGACGACGCTCGCCGCTATCATCGTGCTGATCCCGTACCTCTACCCGGACGCGCTTCCGCGGAAGTTCCTCGCCGTGCCGCTGATCGCTCCGCCACCACCGGCTGCCGCGCCCATCGTCGAACAGCGCACCGCCGCCCCGCCCGCGACGCGATCCGAACTACTGCAGACCACCATCGCCGCACCCACGCAGATCCCCCACGGGATCGCAGCCATCGTCGACCCTCCGGGAATGGTCACGGGCAATGCGCTCGGCATTGCGGGACCCGGCGCTCTGAATACAGGCGCCCTCGGCCCCGTCACCCCGGTGCCCGTCGTCCACGCGCCGAAACCCACGGGACCGATTCACGTCTCGTCGGGAGTCGCTCAGGGTCAGTTGATCGTGCCCATCCAGCCGCGTTATCCGGCCATCGCGGTCGCCAGCCGTATCCAGGGAACCGTCGTCGTGGCCGCGGTCATTGCAAAAGACGGTCGCATCGAGAGCCTCCGCGTCCTCAGTGGGCCGCCCATGCTGGTGACCGCCGCCGTCGAGGCCATCCAGCAGGCCCGTTATCGTCCATGGAAACTCAACGGCGAGCCGGTGGAGGTGGAGACGACCATCAATGTGAACTTCCAACTCGGAAACAATTGAAGAACTCGCCCTAAAAAATGGATTTGGAGGTCGGAGGCTTCTGGCGGCTGGGGGCTGGCCGCTGGCTGCTGGCTGCTGGCCGCCGCCTAGTCCTTTCGTGTGACTCGAATCACCGCTCCGCCCTTCTTTGTTGCGATACGATGAATCTGCAATGCAGGTCCTGGTCTACTCAGCCCCCTGGTGCCGTGATTGCCGCGAGGCCAAGCGCTTTCTGGAAACCCACGACATCCCCTACACCGACATCGACATCGAGGAAACTCCCGGCGCCGTCGAAGAGGTCCTCGCGCACGTGGGCAAGCGCGCTATCCCGCAGTTCGTCATCGATGGCGAGTGGGTGCAGCCCTACCGGCCGGGCCGCGGTTTCCTCCACGCCGAGATGGCCGTCCGCTTCGGTCTGAATGCCTCGAACGGCCGCTCCTGATTCCGGCGTCCTCCTCCGAATTCAACCCCCGAGCACCGGGAACCAATCCGAACCCTGCTGCGTATTCCCCATCAGTCCGGCGGCGCCACCCGTAAACTCGCACGGCTTCGATGACGGATGAAAACTCGCATCCGTCTCATCACCAACCGGGTTCACCCTGCACGCTGGGAGGAAGTCAGCAGTGAATGGAACACAGAAAAAGCGCAAGCGCCGCCTCTGGCTGTGGTCGAGCCTCGTGGCTGCAGTGGTCGTCATCGTCGCCGTGACCGCGTTCGCCATGCACTCCGGCGATCCGAAGATTCCCGCCGCGCGCCTCGCCAAAGTTATGCGCGGAGACATTGCTAAATCCGTCGTCGCCACCGGGCCCATCCAGCCCATCACCAAGGTCGAACTCAAATCCAAAGCTTCGGGCCTTGTCGAGAAGCTCTACGTCGACATCAACCAGATGGTGACGAAGGGCCAGGTGCTGGCCCAGCTCGATCAGCAGGAAATTCTGGCGCAGGTGGCCGCGCAGCGCGCGCAACTGGCCGCCTCAGAAGCCAATGTGACTACCTTCTCGGCCAACATCGCACAGGACAGGGTGAACGCCGAGGCGCCCGACCTGCCCATGTATAAGGAGACGTACGAGCGCAACGCGCAGATGCTGAAAGACGGCATCGTCTCGCAGCAGTCGCTCGATAACGCGGAGCGCGATTACCTGGCGCAAAAAAACAAGCGCGATGGCGCCGTCGCCCTCATCGGCGTCGATGAAGCAAGACTCAAACAGGCGCAGGCTCAGGTGCAGCAGGCTCAGGCCAGCCTCGATCAGCTCAACGAGCAGCTCAGTTACACCACCCTGGTGGCGCCCATCGACGGCATGGTGCTCTCGCGCGACGTGGAAGTAGGCGACGCGGTCAGCTCCATCCTGGTGCTGGGCTCGACGGCCACCCTGGTGATGACCATCGGCGACATTCACCAGGTGTATGTTGACGGCAAGGTCGACGAGGCCGATATTGGCAGCGTGTATTTGGGGCAGCCCGCGCGCATTCACGTGGAGTCGTTCCCCAACAAGATTTTCAACGGGAAGGTGACGAAGATTTCGCCGCTGGGCGTCGAGAAAGACAACGTGACCACCTTCGAGGTGCGCGTTTCCATCGACAACCCCACGGGCGAGCTGAAGGCGCTGATGACGGCGAACGCGGAGATCCTGGTCACCGAGCATCACAATGCGCTCAGCGTCCCCGAGCAGGCGATGACCTGGGATAACCAGAAAAACGCATTCGTTTGGGTGCCCGATCCGAAGTCCAAAGACGGGCAGAAAAAATTGCCCGTGACGGCCGGCATTTCCAACGGAAACCGCACCGAGATTCTTTCCGGCCTGAAAGATGGAGACGCAGTGGTGCTCCAGCAGTAAGGCCCGAACCTGATTGAGGAGGATTCGATGATCTTCACGCGTACCACTCATTTGCTCGCAGTCGCGGCTATTGCCGCGCTTCTGCCCGCTGCGGCGCTGGCCGCCGACGGCACCTTCGACAAAACCCTCCACGTCTCCGGCCAGGTCATGCTCACCGTCGGCACCGGCTCCGGTTACATCCACGTATCACCCGGCTCCGGCAGTGAAGTGCACATTGTCGGCCACGTGCACGCCAACGGCTGGGGATTCGGCGCGTCGCCCGACGATCGCGTGAAGCAGGTGGTCAATAATCCGCCCATCGACCAGTCCGGCAACATCGTCACCATCGGCCGCCACCAGGACTGGATGCGCAACATCTCCATCGACTACGACATCACCGCGCCCAAGGGCACGCAGCTTGAGGCCAGCTCCGGCTCCGGCGATCTGCGCCTGCAGGACCTGGGCGGTCCGCTCAAGGCGAACACTGGCTCGGGCTCGATTGAAGCCGGCGGATTCAGCGGCCGGGTGATCCTCGAAACCGGCTCCGGCGATATTCGTGCCGGCCTGCAGTCGGCCAACGACGTCAAGGCCAACACCGGCAGCGGCAGCATTCATCTGCAGGGCGTCTCCGGCCCGCTGTATGCGCAAACCGGCTCGGGCGATATCGAGATCGGGGGCAATCCCAGCTCCGACTGGAAGGTCGAAACCGGTTCCGGCTCCGTCACGCTCAACGTCGGTGGCGCTCACTTTTCACTCGATGCCTCGACCGGCTCAGGCACGGTGCACAGCGATCCACCCATCACCATGCACGGCTCCATCGAGAAGCATCACATCCAGGGCGACATCAACGGCGGCGGCCCAACGGTCCGCGTAGAAACGGGTTCGGGGGACGTCCGTATTCACTAAGCACTGGTTGGCGAGAAAAGTTCGGCGAAGAGCGGTGGGGCTCTTCGCCGAATTTTATTTTGCGCAATTTACAGCGCGGCGCCGCAATTCGGACAGAACTTCACGGTCCCCTCATACTTCTGGCCGCACTGCGTGCAGAAATGCACGGGACCCGTCGCGGCCGGATGCGGCGTCGTTCCCGGCGGCGCGGGATACTGGGGCGGCGGCGGGGCCTGCGGATAATACTGCTGCGGCGGCTGCGCGCCTGGATATTGCCCCGGCGGTGGAGGAGGCATGTAGACCGGCGTTCCCGATGGCATCGGGACTCCGGCGACGACGATCGGCTTGCGCATGATGAGGTAGAGCGGCAAAAAGATAATGCACACCAAAAAGGTTCCGATGCCCCACAGGGGGCCGCTCATGCCGCGCTTGTTGGCGTCCTGCCACACAAAGCCCGCGATCACCACCGCAATAACCACTCCGACTAACCGGAAAGCGCCCATATTTGCCAAGCCACCTCTCCTCATCGCAGATTGTTCAAAACCAGCATGACAACCAGCACGACAGCTGTGGCGCTTCGCAGCGCCATACTTTGAAACACATCAAGCCGGCCCCGGCGCCACGCCACGGCCAGACCGGCCGGATACAGAACGTACACCACCGCCGCCGCAAACCACGAGCACGGATTCAACGCCGGCCGTGCGCCGTGCAGGATCGCTGCAAAGTCACGCGTCATGCCGCAGAACGGACAGCGCAACCCGAAGAGCACCTGCATCTGGCAGCGATAGCCGGCGTCAACAATCCAGCCCGGCCGCATCGCCAGGATAAGCGTAGCGGCCGCGAGTCCCCCGATGAGCCAGAGATGAATGCCCAGGGCCGCATCGAGACGCTGTGTGGTTTTCGGCTTAAGCATATATACCGGCAATCACCTCGCAGAGTAGCAGAGAAAAAGCGGCAAATCGGTGGCGAGAAGGGTCTTTTTCCCAGCACCGGCCGTCCCACAGCGTGCGATGTTCCCCGGCCTTTCGAGGCGAGCTCGTCGCACGGAAAATGGAGACCGCACCAATGAAGTTTCCCAGACCCTCTCTGCTCTCTGCCGCGCTTTTTGCTGCCCTGCTCCTTGTTGTTCCCACAGTTCATGCGCAGCAACCGCCGGCCCCTCCCGCCCCCATCCCCGCGCCCATTCTTTCCGCGCAAAAGCTGTTCATCGCCAACGGAGGCATGGATGCCTTTTCCCTGCAGGCCTTCGAAGAACTGGGGCTGAACGGCGCTGCCCCTTACAACACGCTCTATGCCACGGTGAACAGCTGGAGCAAATATCAGCTGGTTTCTTCTCCCGCCGACGCCGATCTGGTACTCGAAATTCGGTTCACCGCGCCGTTTTCAGGCGGCAACGGCGAGCGCTCCTGGGATTTCCAGCGCATCCTCGCCAGCACTACCTGGCAGTTCCAGACCGAAGTGAAAATCTACGACGCGAAAACCCATTTCCTGCTCTGGACCCTCACCCAGCCGGTGCGGCCCGCCAACCTGAAAGGCACCTGGATGAAGAACATCGCCACCGCCAACGCCACGCTGGCCGGCGATCTCCAGTCCCTGCTGAGCGCGACAGCCGAGCCCGGACGACGACGCCCACGACGCCGTAATTTTCTCCCCCGCTGCTGGCGCGGGACACCACGCGGGCAGAGCCTTGTATGATTCGCCCTATACCTTTCTCTGCCCGGAGCACTGCATGTCTCTTGTTCGCCGCTTCAGTTGCGCCCTCGCGTTCTGCCTCGCCGCTTCCGCCTTCGCTCAAAACTCGCCCATTACACTCACCGTCGACACCACCAACTCGCCCGAAAAAATCCTGCATGTGCGCGAGTCGATTCCCGTGCAGCCGGGGCCGCTCACCATCTACTACCCCAAGTGGATTCCCGGCGAGCACGGACCCGACGGCCCCATCGTCGCCCTCACCGGACTGCACTTCACTGCCGGCGGTAAAGAAATCCCCTGGCAGCGCGACCTGCTCGACGTCTACACCTTCCATGTCGATGTGCCCTCCGGCGCCACGAAGCTCGATGCTGCGTACGACTACATCGAGGCGGCAGGATTCTCCGCAACCGACAAACTCCTCGTCCTCGAGTGGAACGAAGTCGCCCTCTATCCGGCCGGAACACCCTCGGCACAGCTCACCTACAACGCCACGCTGATTCACCCCGAAGGATGGAAGTACGGCACCTCTCTGCCGGTTGAGAGCGAGGATGGCAATCGCATCGTCTTCAAGCCCATCTCCTTCGACATGCTGGTCGACTCGCCGGTGATCGAGGGCCAGTACTACCGCGTCGTCAATCTCACCCCGCCCGGCGAAAAGATTCATCACGAGCTCGACCTGGTTGCCGACAGCGAGGCCGCCCTCGCCATCACGCCTGCCGTGCAGAAAGGCCTCACCAACGTGGTGGCGGAGTCGGGCGCACTCTTCGGGACCCGCCATTACCGCGACTACCACTTCCTGCTCACGCTCAGCGATCACGTGGCCCACTTCGGCCTCGAGCATCATGAGTCGAACGACAGCCGTCTGCCCGAGCGCGCCCTCATCTCGCCCGGTGCAGCCTTCCTCGTCGGCGGCCTCCTGCCCCATGAGTTCGTGCACTCATGGAACGGGAAGTTCCGCCGCCCTGCCGACCTCACTACCCCCGACTTCGAGAAGCCCATGGAGACCGATCTGCTGTGGGGCTACGAAGGCCTCACCGACTATCTCGGACCGATGCTCGCCGCGCGCAGCGGCCTGTGGACGCCGGAGGAATATCGCGAGTACCTGGCCAGCATCTCGGCCTCGCTGGGGCCGGGCCGTCCGGGCCGCACGTGGCGGCCGCTGCAGGATACGGCGACCGGCGAGCCTGTGGGCGGACTGGGCGGCGGCGCGCGCGGCTGGCTCGACTGGCGCCGCGGCACCGACTACTACGACGAAGGCGACCTCGTGTGGCTTGAAGTGGCCACCATCATCCACAAAACGACCAATGGCCAGAAATCCATCGACGATTTCTGCCATCTCTTCCATGGCGGTCCCAATAATGGACCCGAGGTCAAAACCTATACCTTCGATCAGCTGGTCGCCGACCTGAATCAGATTGCACCTTATGACTGGGCGCATTTCCTCCGTGAGCGGCTGGATTCGATCTCGCCCGATGCGCCAACCGGCGGCATTGAGAACGGCGGATGGAAGGTGACGTACTCGCCGGAGCCGATTCATCTGCCCGGCCGCCGCAGCAACGCGGGGGACGCCTATTCCATAGGGCTGCAGTTGAACGAAGAAGGCAACGTCATGGATTCGATGGTCGGCGGCCCGGCTTACAACGCGGGGATAACATCCGGCATGAAGGTCATCGGCGTCAACGGCCGCATCTACACCCGCGATGGCCTCGCGGATGCGATCGAGGCGGCGAAGGATTCGTCTGCGCCGATCACGCTTCTGTATGTGAGCGACGACTACATCCAGACGGCGACCGTCGACTACCATGGCGGCCCGCGCTTTCCGCACCTGACCCGCGACGAAGGCAAGCCGGATTATCTCGATGAGCTGATCAAGGCCCACGCCGCGCAGTAAGAACGACAGTGGGAGCTGCCGCATTCTTTATGCGTGCGGCAGTTCCCTCCACAACCTCGCCAGCTTCTCCACGCTCACTTCCTCGGCTCGCGACTGCGGCGGAATTTCGCAGGCGGCGAGCGCTGCGATTACGCGATCGGCTTCATACCCCGCGTTGCGCAGATTCTTCGCGAGCATTTTTCGCTTCTGCGCGAAGCAGGCACGGACAAATTTGAAAAAATCGTCCCAAACCACGCCCAGTTCGTCAAACCGCGGAGCCATCGTCAGCCGCACCACCGTCGAGTCCACCTTCGGAGGCGGCGCAAACGCATCCGGCGGCAGCGTCATCAGCTTCTCCACGCGTGCGACCATCTGCGCGGTCACAGTCAGCACGCCATAATCGCGCGTGCCCGGATGCGCGGCCAGGCGATCCGCCACTTCGCGCTGCACCATCACCACTGCCCGCTCCACGTCGCCGGCAAATCGAAACAGCCGCAGCAGAATCTCCGACGTGATGTAGTACGGCAAATTGCCGACGACGACGAGTTTTTCCTCCCCCGCCCGCAAAGCCGCGAAATCCGTCTTCAACACATCCTGTTCGAGAATCTCCACCGATCCGCGCTGCGCAAATTCCACACGCAGCTGCGCCGACATTTCACGATCCAGCTCGACCGCCACCAACCGCTTCGCACGCGCGGCCAGCATCCCTGTGATCGCCCCGCCCCCAGGCCCAATCTCCACCACCGTCTTCTCGGACACATCTCCCAGCGCGTCCACGATGGCCGCCTGCGCCGTCGCGCTCACCAGAAAGTTCTGCCCCAGTTTTGGTTTCCGCAGCATCTTTATTGATTGTCCACCACGCCGCTGTTTCCTCGGCTTCGCAGCAAGGGCGGTTTCATGCGCCGCGCGGTCAAAACAATTTATCCTCACCTTTCGGCCTTCATTGGAGTTTTGGCATGCATATCGTTTACGCCGCCTCGGAATGCGCCCCTTTCGCCCGCTCCGGCGGCCTCGCTGAAGTAATCCGCGCCCTCCCTCGCCAGGTGGCCGCTCTCGGGCACAAAGTCACCGTCTACATTCCGTACTACCGCCAGGTGCGCGAGCAGAACGGCGAAAAGAAAATCGCCACTCCTTCCATCACCATTCCCTTCCAGGGTTATTCGCGCTTCGCGTCCATCCTCGACGGGAGCACGCACGACGGCGTACAGATGTACTTTGTCGACTGCCCGGAGTTGTTCGACCGCGAGTTCCTCTACGGCACCCCCGCTGGCGCGTACCCTGACAACTGGGAGCGGTTCGGGCTCTTCTCCCGAGCCGTTCTTGAAGCTACGAAGATTCTTGGCGCGCCCGACCTCTTTCACGTGCACGATTGGCAGGCGGCGTTGCTCCCCGTCTTCCTGCGCACGCTTTACTGTTTCGATCCCGTGCTGCGCAATCGCGGCGTGGTGCTCACCATCCACAACGCCGGCTACCAGGGCCTTTTTCCCGCGCAAACCGTCGAGCGCCTCCTGCTGCCCTGGGACGTCTTCACCGTGGAGCACGCTGAATATTTCAACCAGCTCAACTTCCTCAAGGGCGGCATCGTCTACTCCGACCGCCTCACCACGGTGAGCCCGCGTTACGCCGAAGAGATTCAGACGCCCGAGTACGGCCAGGGCCTCGACGGAGTCTTCCGCAATCGCGCGGCTGTACTCACCGGCATCCTCAACGGCCTCGACTACGACACCTGGAACCCGGCCAGCGACGGCAACATCGCCGCCCACTACACGCCGGACAATCTCGCCGGTAAGGCGGAGTGCCGCCGCGATCTGGTCCACGCCTTCGGCCTTGGCCCCATCGACGATTCAACCGCCGTGCTCGGCACCGTCACGCGCCTCACCACCCAAAAAGGCATCGACCTGATCGGCGACATCGCCGAGCCGCTGTCCCGCGAAAATGCCGTGCTCATCCTTCTCGGCAGTGGCGAGGAGTACTACGAGAACCTGCTGCGCTCCCTCGCCGCGAAGTATCCCGGCAAATTCGCCGTGCGCATCGGCTACGACATCACGCTGGCCCACAAAGTCGAGGCCGGCGCAGACATGTTCCTCATGCCCTCCCGCTACGAGCCCTGCGGGCTAGGCCAGCTCTGCGCTCTCAAGTACGGAACCGTTCCGGTGGTGCGCGCCACCGGCGGCCTCGATTCCACCGTCGAGGACTGGGACGCCGGCGCTCCCGATGAGGCCGCAAAGGACTGGCCGAAGAACGCCGCAGCCGATGAGGCTCGGAAAGAAATTCTGAATAAGGCGCGCCGGGGCACTGGCTTCAAGTTCGAGGGCTATTCACCGGAAGCCTTCTTCGCGGCCATCCAGCGCGCGCGCGCCGTCTTCCCCGACAAAGACGCCTGGCGCACGCTGATGCGCAACGGGATGGCGCAGGATCACTCGTGGGCGAAACCGGCTGAGGAGTACATCAAGGTCTACGAACAGGTGGCGACGAGCCGCAACTGAGCGGTGGTGAGTGCCTTACGTGCGCTGCGTTGACCACGCATTTATGCGATTCCGTGGGAACTCAGACGGGGCAGATTCGGGTTACGAGACGCGACGCGAAGTTTTGCTTCTCGCAACGTCACGGACCGATGTTCCCTTGAGCCAGCGGCTGCGGTCGGCGGTGTAATTGCCGGAACCGGAGCGAAACGCGCGAAGGAAGCGAGCGAGACCATGCGGGCCGAGTTCCCGGCTGAGGATGTCGAGCGCGTGACGCTCGAGTTGCTCGTCGGTCATTTCATCAACGGCCTTCATGGCTTCCAATCCCTCAACCAGTTTATCGGATTCATCACCGGAATTGCCGGATTTCCCAATCCGCGCCCAGCCTGCCTGAGGAAACGATCATCGGTCGTGAGCAGAACGTCGGCCCCGGCGTCCTCGGCTGTCGCGAGATGAAGTGCGTCGAAAGCTCCGTATCCAGCCTCTTCCAGAATGGCTGCCCGGGTCACAATGGCCGGTGACATCTTCAGTTGTTCATCTGCGAGGCGCAGAAGGGACAGAGCATCCTCCCTTTTTTGTTGGTTTGGAGTGCGGGCAATCTCAGTTTCCAAAACAGCACCGCCAACCCATCGCACCAGATTCTTTGACATGAGACCAAAGATGTTTTCAACCGCCTCGGCTTCTCTGCGGATACGCGGCTGCCCCTGGTCATCCAGCAGGCGGTTGAGGGCACAGGCGTCCAGGTAAAGCTTCACCATAGGTGCCGCTCAGTGGATCTTCACGCTGCCGTCGGCCTGGTGGGAGATGCGGCGGAGAAACCAGGAGACGCCCACGGCAGAGAAGGAAACTAGCGCGACCCAGCGGAAGATATCGATGAAGCCCCACAGCAGCGCCTGGCGCTGCAGCTGCATGTACATCACGGCGAGGGCGGCGGGCTGGCCCTGGGCGTGGCCGAGCTGGCGGGCGAAGTAACCGGCCATCGCCTGCGCGTGCTGCTCGAACCAGATGCCATTCAGGGGTACGGCGCCGGCGATGCGCGTCTGGTGGAACGACATGCGCCGAGTCAGCATCGTCGCTGCCAGCGAAATCCCGATGGAGCCGCCGATGTTGCGCAGCAGGTTAAAGATGCCGGTGGCGTTTCCCATCTGCTCGTTGGAAACGCTGGAGACGGCCATGTTGCCGATAGGAACGAAGACGAAGCTCAGAGCAAATCCGGTAAGGAGGATGGGGAAAAGCATGGTCATGGGGCCGATGCTCGGGTTGATGTTGGAGAACCAGATGGTACAGACGCCGAAGAAGCCGAAGCCCCAGGTGAGGAGCCAGCGATTATCGACCCGGTGGGTGAGCGCGCCCACAATGGGCAGGCCGATCATGGAGCCGATGCCGCGCGGGGCGACCACTAGCCCGGCCGTGAGCGCGGTGTAGCCGAGCACCTCCTGATAGAAGAGCGGCATCATGGCGACGGTGATGTAAATGGCGAAGCCAAGCATGAAGATGAGCATGCAGCCGACGGCAAAGTTGCGGTTGCGGGCCAGGATTCGGATATCGACCAGCGGCTTCTTTTTGCGCCAGCAGTGAACGATGAACCAGGTCAGCGTCACAAACAGGATCACCGTCGCCCAGCGCAGCCACGCCGCGCCGAACCAGTCCACTTCCTGGCCCTTGTCGAGGATGATCTGCAGACAGCCGCTCCAAAGGCAGAGCAGGCCAAAGCCCAGACCGTCGAACGGGCCGGGTTTGGCGTTTTTGATGTAGATGGGATCGTGGACGTAGCGGCTGATCATGAAGACCGCGAGCACGCCGATGGGGATGTTGATGTAGAAGGCGTAACGCCAGCTGAAGGAATCGGTGAGCCAGCCGCCGAGGGTGGGGCCGAGGACGGGCGCGACGACCACACCGAATCCGAAGAGAGCCATGGCCGCGCCGCGCCGCTTAGGCGGGAAGCTCTCCATCAGAACGGCCTGGGAGATGGGCTGGAGCGCGCCGCCACCCGCTCCCTGGAGGACGCGGGCAAGAAGCAGGAACCCGAGGGAGGGTGCTGCTCCGCAGAAGAACGAGGAAATAGTGAAGAGAACGACACAGGTAATAAGGAAGCGCTTGCGTCCGAAGCGCTGGGAGAACCAGTTGCTGGCCGGAAGGATGACGGCGTTGGCAATCAGGTAGCTGGTCAGCACCCAGGTAGCTTCGGAGTTGGAGGCGGCCAGGGTTCCTGCTATATAAGGCAGCGCCACCGAGGCGATGGAGGTATCGAGCACCTCCATGAAGGTGGCCAGCATGACGGAAATGGCAACGACCCAGGGATTGCCAACGGCAATTCCATCGGCATCGACGCGGGCTGGCGAAGGCGGGGCAGCGCCTGCCTCGGCCATGACGGCAACGGGCGGTTCAAGGGTAGTCGCCATGTCGACTCCCATCGACGCTTCAGGTTAGGTTGCGGAGGGATGGCCGGGCTGTGGCGCAGGTCACAAGGGCAGAACCAAAGGAATGTCCCGAATTGCCATGCGATTGCAGGTGCGACGGCCGAATTCCGGGTAGACTTCGGCGAGGCGACCTCGTAGGCTGGTGCCTTCCCGACTCTTCCCTTTCACGATGCGACTTTCGTTTGCAGGATTTGCCTGGAGAAATGTTTGGCGGCGCCGTTTGAGAACGGCGCTGACCCTGTGCGGCATCGGGATGGGCATTGGGGCCTTCGTGGCTCTGGTGGGGTTCTCGCGGTCCTTCGAGCACGCATGGCTGGAGATGTATGAGAGCGCGGGCACCGACCTCGCCGTGGTGCAGAAGACCTTCCTGAATACATCGATCAATCAAAGTGTTGAGCCGACCCTCAAACAAATTCCGCAAATCGAGATAGCGGCGCCCATGGTGCTCAACATGATGTCGGTGACTCCGGAAGTGAACACCCTGGTCTACGGCTGGCGGGCGAACACCTTCGAGTTCTCGGCGCTGAAGATCCTGAGTGGTCAGCGCTTTGAGGATGGCAAGCAGGAGGTGATGCTGGGCGAGCTGCTGGCCGGCAGCCTGAACAAAAAAGTCGGCGACACGCTCGATCTGCAGGGCGCCACGTTCACCGTGGTGGGGATCTTCCGCAGCGGATCGGCGCTGGAAGAGGGCGCGATCATCATGCCGCTGGGCGAAATGCAGTCGCTCTCCGATATGCAGGGCAAGGTAACGGCCTACCATGTGCGGCTCAAGCCAGCGCCCGCAGGCGTCTCGCCGGACCAGTGGCGGCAGGAGGCAGAAGACGCCGTCTCAAAGGAGCTGCCAGGACTGCGGGCAGTTCCCGCAGCGGAGCGTGCGGCGAATAACCAGCTGGTGACGCTGGCGCATGCAGCTGCGTGGGGCACCTCGCTCATCGCTCTGCTGGTGGCGGCACTGGGAATTGCGAATACGGTGGCGATGTCGGTCTTCGAACGCACCAAAGAGATTGGGGTACTGCGAGCCATGGGCTGGTCGCGCTGGCGGGTGATGATGCTCATCCTGATGGAGGCAGCGGCGCTGGGCCTGGCTGGTGGCATCGTGGGCGTGGCGCTGGGATGGGCCGCGCTGCATGTGCTGTCGGCGCTGCCACAAACCGCCAGCATCGTGTCGACAGCGTTGCCGGTGGCTACGCTGGTGGAGGGTCTGCTGATGGCGATGCTGGTGGGTGTTCTGGCTGGATCGGTGCCCGCGTGGCGCGGCGCGCAGCTCAGTCCCGTGGAGGCGTTGCGCCATGAGTGAGGTGACGCAGTTGCCCCAGGCCGAGTGGCTGCTCGAAGCGCGCGATCTGAAGAAGAGCTACGAGTGCGGCACGATCCAGGCGCTCTGCGGCGTAAGCCTCGGCATCGTAAAGGGGGATTTTTTGGCCATTACCGGTCCGAGCGGCAGCGGAAAATCGACGCTGCTGCATCTGCTGGGCGGCCTCGATGTGGCGACGGAAGGGTCGGTGCTGTTTCGCGGCCAGCCGATTGGGAAATCGCAGAATGGAACGCCTGCGATTGACCTCGACACGTATCGCGCGCGATGGGCGGGGTTCATCTTTCAGTCGTTCCATCTGTTGCCGTCGTTGAATACGCTTGAGAATGTGCAGGTGCCGCTGCTGGGGAGCAAGGCGAAGGTACACAACCGCGAAGAGAAAGCGCGCGCGCTGCTGGTGGAGCTGGGCCTCGAGCATCGGCTGAAGCAGTTTCCGACGCAGCTTTCGGCCGGGGAACGGCAACGGGTGGCGATTGCGCGCAGCCTGATCAACGACCCGCAGGTGCTGTTGGCCGATGAGCCGACGGGAAACCTCGACAGCGTGAATTCGGCGAAGATTCTGGAGATTTTGGCGCAGGTGCAGGAGCGGCATGGGACGACGCTGATTATGGTGACCCACGATCTGGGGATCGCGGCGGCGGCACATCGGCATGTAGCGATGCGGGATGGGCGGATATGCAACTGAGGGGCCCGATTCAACCCACGCGCATGAATGATTCCGTGAACCTGATCGTGGTCCCGTTCGTCATTATCCTCATGGGTGCAACGTGCGCCGCGCAGACAGCAGGTGGCAGGCCGACGGCTGCACCTCCAGGATCGCTGAAGGCCTTGCTGGCTGGCGCACAGGAACGTGTCGACAAGTCCGATGTGCGGGCGTCAGGACGCCTGGTGGAGATTGCGGCGAACGGAACACGGACCAGCAACGCGCTGGCGCTCGCGTCACACTCGTTTCCCGATGGACTCAGGACGCTGATCACAGTGACGGCGCCGGATCACACCACGACGCGGTATCTGCTGACGCAGAACGTCGAGGGTCACACAACAATCGAAGTGGCTGGCAAAGGCCCAGCGTCAAAACTGCCGATCGCTCGGTGGAGTAAGGGCGTCGCCGAAACGCTGTTTTATCCCGAAGATTTTGCCGACGGGCAGTTTTTCTGGGCGAAACAAACAGTGCTGCCGCCGGCAAAGTATGGAGCGCGAGACTGTTTTGTACTGAAGAGCGAGCCGGGGCCAGGGCAGCCGACGGTATATGCGTCGGTGACCACCTGGATCGATCAGAAGACGGGCGCGCCCGTGTATGTGGAGGCCGTGCCGAAGAACGGCGGCGGAACAAAGCAATTTGTGTTTTACGGAATCGAGCAGATCGGGGGAATCTGGCTCTCGCGGCAGGTGGAAGTGAAAGAGAGCGGAAAGCCAGGTTCATCGATGATGCTGATCGAGCACGGGTCGGACCACGCGCATCTGCAGCGGAAAGACTTTGAGTTGAGTTCGACGGGAAAAGGGAGCGGTCCAGGTCAATGATGGCGGGTTTGGTTGGGGTCACCACGGCGTTGCTGGTGGTGGCCGGAACGGCTGTGGCATTGATGCTGGCGCTGGTAGTGTGCGGGTTCGCCTATCAGTGGATGGGCGGATGGGTCGATAGCCGGCGGCTGCGGAAACAGGGGCGGATCGTCGATGCCGGCGAAGGCCGGCAAATGTATTTAGTGGAACGCGGCCCGGCGAGGCTTCGTGGGCAGGATCGGACACCCAAGGTAGTGTTCGAGGCAGGTTTTGGGGCGACCAGCCTGAACTGGATGCACATCCAGGAGGCGATTGCGGGCGAGGTGCACACGGTGGCGTACGACCGTTGCGGGCTGGGTTGGAGCAGTGAGGCCTCCAGTGAGCGAACCCCCAGGAACATCGCCGCCGAGCTGCGGGTGATGCTCCTGGCCGCGGAGATTGAACCGCCGTATGTGCTCGTGGGTCATTCCTTCGGCGGCCTGGTGATGCAGCGCTTCGCGCTGGATTATCCGGAAGACGTGGCAGGGGTGGTGTTGCTGGATCCGATGCGGACCCACGAGTGGCCACCGGTGGATCCAACCCAGCATGAACGGGTCGAGCGGGCGATGCGCCTGACGCGCGTCGGGCAGAGGTTCGCGCACGTTGGAATGGCGCGTCTGGCGGCGCGCTCGCATCTGTGCCGCTCGCGCAGATTATCCGGGTTCCTTCTGCGGCTCGCCGGAGCACGGGGCGCCTATCTGGCTCATCGGCTGGACACGGAGATCGGGAAAATGCCCGAGGAGGTGCGGCCCTCGATTGCGGCACAGTGGTCCTCGCCAAGGTTTTACCGGGGACTGCATGCGTATCTGAGCGCCGTCCCGGCAACGGTCGAGGAGATGCACGAAGCCGAGCCCCTCGGGAACGTGCCGGTGGTGGTGGTGACGCCGGGAAAAGCCGAGCCGGTGGACGATCTGCGCAAATTTGGGCCACAGAGCCGCGAAGTGATCGCGGAGGGCAGCGACCACTGGGTCCATCTGGACGATCCCAGCCTGGTGGTGGAGACGATTCTGGAGATGGTCGAGGGAGCGCGCGAGCCACAGGTGGCGGTACGGGCCAGCCAGCGCGTTGGGGAGCGCGTGGGCGCCGATTAGCAGCGGCCAGCCGTCAGCCGGCGGCGTCAGGCAGGGTTAGACTCGGCCACTCACCCCTGCCGGCAAGACTTGCGCAAAGTTCGCCCCAAACCCTATCCACAGTGACTCGATAAATCGCGCGGCGTTCTAGCGCCAACCGAGAGCTGGGGCGACCGTCGTCAAAATTGCCTCCATCACGTGCGCGTTGTAGGCGACGCCTAGTTGGTTGGGAATGGTTAGCAAGAGGGTGTCGGCCTCCGCGATCGCCGTGTCTTTCCGCAGCTGCTCGATCAGAACATCGGGTTCAGCAGCGTAGCTGCGGCCGAAGATCGCTCGCGTGTTTTCGTCGAGGAAACCGATCGAGTCCTGTTCCTGAGAGTCTCGTCCGAAATAGGCACGATCGCGGTCGTCGAGCAACGCAAAAATACTGCGGCTAACAGAGATACGCGGAGTGCGCTTGTGACCAGCTTCCTTCCAGGCCGCGCGAAAAGCGCGAATCTGCGCGGCTTGCTGGATATGGAGCGGCTCGCCGGTCTCATCGAATTTGAGCGTCGAGGTCTGCATGTTCATTCCCAGCTTCGCGGCCCATACCGCTGTCGCGTTCGAAGCAGACCCCCACCAGATCCGGTCACGCAACCCTTCGGAGAACGGCTCAAGGCGCAGAAGCCCCGGCGGATTGGGAAACATCGGACGCGGGTTCGGCCGCGCGAAACCTTTCCCGCGCAGCAACTCGAGAAATTCTTCGGTGTGGCGGCGTCCCAGGTCTGCATCATCCTTGCCCTCATCCAGGCGGTAGCCAAAATAATGCCAACCATCGATCACCTGCTCTGGGGAACCGCGGCTGATACCCAGCTGCAGACGGCCTCCAGCGATCAGATCTGCAGCGCCAGCGTCCTCAGCCATGTAATGAGGGTTTTCATACCGCATGTCGATCACTGCGGTGCCAATTTCAATCTTTCGCGTTTTGGCGCCGACCGCCGCCAGCAGCGGAAACGGGGATGCCAGTTGCTGCGCAAAGTGGTGAACGCGGAAGTAGGCTCCGTCTATCCCCAGGCGCTCGGCCTCGATGGCGATATCAATGGACTGCAGGAGCGCGTCAGCCGCTGACCGTGTTTGTGACTGCGGTGAAGGTGTCCAGTGACCAAAGGAGAGGAAGCCAAGTTTCTTCATACAATTGAGTTTCCCATCGCGGCCCGGAAACGACCATTTCCCGAATCGTCGCGGGCCTGGTTCTCTTCGACAGCCTGAGGAAAAACGGTACCGAAGAAACCTGGTAGACTGCGACAAATAACTGGGGCGTTACCAGCGGGAAATTTCCGCTTGCATAAGCGGAGAAACTCCAGCCACCCGATGGTAGACTCAAAACTGGCAGGGCAAACAATAGGCGAAGATGCGCACCGGCCTGCCGTAGTCAAAAACCCCCGGAATGGAGCAATAACGTGGCAGATGATCGTCAACGCGCCGTAGAACTGGCGCTTTCGCAGATTGAGAAGCAGTTCGGCAAGGGTTCCATCATGCGCCTCGGCAGCAAAGAGGCCATCGTCCCCATCTCCGTCATCTCCACCGGCTCCATCTCCTTCGACGCCGCGCTGGGCGTGGGTGGAGTACCTCGCGGCCGCGTCATTGAAATCTTCGGCCCTGAGTCTTCGGGCAAGACCACCATTACCCTCCAGATCATCGCCGAGGCCCAAAAGGCCGGCGGCCTGGCGGCGTTTGTCGACGCCGAGCATGCGCTCGATCCCGCCTACGCGAAAAAGTTGGGCGTCGACATCGACAACCTGCTGATCTCCCAGCCCGACTACGGTGAACAGGCGCTCGAAATCACCGAAGCCCTGGTCCGTTCCGGCGCCATCGACGTCCTGGTCGTCGACTCGGTCGCCGCACTGGTTCCCAAAGCGGAACTGGACGGCGAAATGGGCGACTCCCACATGGGGCTGCAGGCGCGGCTCATGTCGCAAGCGCTGCGCAAGCTCACCGGAACGGTGTCGAAGTCGCGCACCAGCCTCATCTTCATCAACCAGATCCGCGAGAAGATCGGCGTGATGTTCGGGAACCCGGAGACCACCACCGGCGGCCGCGCGCTCAAATTCTATTCTTCAGTCCGCATCGATATTCGCCGCATCCAGGCCGTCAAGGAAGGCGACACGGTAGTCGGATCCCGCACCAAGGTCAAGATCGTGAAGAACAAGGTGGCCGCGCCGTTCCGGGAGGCCGAGTTCGACATCCTCTACGGCGAGGGCATCTCCCGTGAGGGCGACATCCTCGATCTGGCGGTGGCCAACAACATCGTGGAGAAGAGTGGCGCGTGGTTCAGCTACTCGGGCGAGCGAATCGGACAGGGACGGGAAAACGTCCGGCAGTTCCTGAAGGACAACCGCGACACATTCAAAAAGATCGACACCGAGCTGCGGAAGAAGCTTGGCATCGGAGTGAAAGCCGCTGAGCCGGAAATTCCAGCAGTGCCGCCGAATGGGGCCGTACACGCGCAGGAAGCAGTCAAAGGCGGAAAAGCGGTGGTCAGGCAGTAGGCCCGCTCGCGATTTTCCACTTGGAGCGGCCACTTGTGGCCGTTCCTTTTTGGGCTTGACAGCGGCATGTATGTATATGTATGCTTGCTTTAAATGGAGGGTGCATACATGAACCTCAGCGAACAAATTATGAAGCACGTCCAAACGGCCTATTTGGGACCAGCCCGTGAGCGTGGAGAGTCAACGGTACGGGTCAAGGCCGGTGATGTTCACCGTGATTTGCGCTGGGCCAATCGGGTTCCATCCGTCTGCACTACGCTCTCATCGCGGAAGTTTCAGAGAATCGCCGGCGTCGAATTGATTGCAAAAGAGGGGCCCCCGTCGGGCCAGAGCACGACGGTCGTCTTCACGTATCGATTGCCCAGGGAGAATCGCCCACCGGGTGCAGGGGAAAGGAAACGGGGCAGCCTCCTGGAACTTTATGGCATAGCGGCTGACATCTTCCGTGAACTGGGCGGAGGTGAGAAGTTCATTCGTGAGGAGCGGGAAAAACTCAACTTTCGTTACGACGCGAATGCACCTGATACCGGTGAAGAGCGGAGATGAGCCGAATCTACTGGGACACGATGATGTTCGTGTACCTGCTTGAAGCCGACCCGCAATTCGGGCCGCGGGTTGGCGACATTTACGAGCAGATGATGGATCGCGGAGACATTCTTTGCACGAGCATCTTTACTGTCGGCGAAGTCCTGGTTGGTCCACAGAAGAAGGGCGGAGCCGACGTAGTTGCCAGGCTTAAGAACTACTTTGCCCGCGATGAGATTGAGCTGCTGCCCTTCACTATCAACATGGTTGAGGAATACAGCCGCATCCGTTCTGTCTGTGGGGTTCTGCCTGCCGATGCCATCCATTTGGCGAGTGCAGCGATGTCCCGGACGGACTTATTTCTGACCAACGACCGAAAGCTGCTGCGCCTGAGCGTACCGGGGATCAGCTTCATTGCAGGGCTGGAGGCGAAGTTGTTCTGACTTGGTTGGCCTCGCGGGCTGATTCTCTTTAGACACTGCCGTCACAGGCATCCTTTTCCATCCCCGCGCTCATCTACCGCAACAATATCGAAATCAGGGAGCGTTCGAGGCCCCTGTGCTGGTTGTTTAGGCCTGTGGCCATGACGCGCTTCCTCCATCCGCCGGAAACTGCCGCACGATCTTCCGATAAGATTGGCCCCCAGAAGCGTCTTCCCGACGACAACAGCCATACTGCCCATTTCTATTCCAGCGACAATCTGCTGATTCGCGAAGTCGCCCAGCGTCTGGGAACGGCTCTGACCGCCGGAGGGGCCGCGGTGGTCATCGCCACTCCCTCGCATCGGGCCGGATTTGAGGAGCATCTGCAGACGCGCGGCCTGGATCTGGCCAAAATCACAAGCCAGGGACGCTGGCTGGCGCTGGACGCCTCAGCTACGCTCGCACAGTTCATGGTGGAAGGCTGGCCGGACGCGAAGATGTTTGCCACCGTGATCGGGGGCGTCCTCGACTGCCTGACCGCCAGTGGTGAGACGACGAGCCACTCCGAGCAGCCGGCAGTGGCTGCTTATGGCGAAATGGTTTCCGTGTTGTGGGAGGAGGGCCGCACGGGGGCTGCGATTCGGCTGGAAGAGCTGTGGAACGAGTTGGCCGAGGGGCGTCGTTTCGACCTGTCGTGCGGATGGCCGCTGCGTTTCTTCTCCCGGGATACCGATGGAATGGTGATCGAGCGCATATGTGCCGAGCACAGCCATGTGATGCCCGGCCAGAGCCATGAGAGCATGAGCGAGGAGCAGCGCCGGCGGCAGGCAGTAATATGGCATCTGCAGTCACAGGCCCTGGAGGAAGAGACGCGACAAGGACGGAAGCAGACGCTGGAATTAAGGGAAGCCGAGTTGAGGGACTTCCTTGAAAACGCGGCGATCGGCATGCACTGGCTCGCCAGCGAGGGCACGATCGTATGGGCGAATCGCACCCTGTTGTCGATGCTGGGACTGCAGCCCCAGCAATACGTTGGTCATAATTTTGCCGAATTTGTCGAGGACCCGGCCGAGCTCGACGAGATGCTGCGGCTGCTGAAGAGCGGAGAAAACGTGCGCGGCGCCGAGATCCAGCTTCGTTCCGGTGATGGCTCGCCTCGCTGGGTCCGCATCGACGCCAATCCATGGCAGCACAATGGCGAGTTTGTGCACGCGCGCTGCTTCCTCGTCGATCTCAGCCGCGAAAAGCGTGCCGATGAAGCCCAGATGAAGCTGGCGGCCATTGTGGAATCGTCCGACGATGCGATCGTCAGCAAGGATCTGAAAGGAATCGTAACCAGCTGGAACAGAGCGGCGGAGCGCATCCTCGGATACACGGCCGAGGAGATGATCGGCCAGTCCATCCTCACCCTTATCCCTCCCGAGTTGCACCACGACGAGGTCGAGATTCTGCGCAAGATTCAGGCAGGCGAGCGCATCGAGCACTTCGAGACGGTGCGAGTGACGAAGAGCGGCGAGCGGATCGACGTATCGCTGACCATTTCGCCGGTTCGCGATCGGCACGGGAGAATCGTTGGGGCAGCCAAGATTCTGCGCGATGTGACCATGCAGAAGAAGCTGGAAGCAGCCTTGCGTACAACCGAGCGGCTGGCTTCAGTGGGGCGGCTGGCGGCGACCGTGGCTCACGAGATCAACAACCCGCTGGAGGCCGTGACGAATCTGATCTACCTGGTCCGGCGCGATCCGGATTTGCCGGAGGCCGCGCGCGGCCGCCTCAAGATGGCCGACGAGGAACTGCAGCGGGTTTCCCACATCGCGCGGCAGACTCTCGGTTTCTATCGGGATACGACAGCGGCGGTATCGGTGAATGTGCCCGAGGCCATCGAAGAAATGCTGGCGATTTACCAGCGGCGGTTCAGCTACAAGCAGATCGCACTGCATAAAAAAATTGCGCCGGGCCTAAGGGTTTGCGCGCTGAAGGGCGAATTCAAGCAGATCGTCTCGAATCTGGTCTCCAACGCCATCGACGCATCGCCGCAGCGCGGGGCGATCGAGGTGCGAGCGTGGGAGTCGAAGCATCCGCTCACCGGCGCACCGGGTATTCATCTGGTAGTCGCCGACCAGGGTTGCGGAATACCAGCGGCGATCCGGCGGCAGATCTTCGCTCCGTTCTTCACCACCAAGAAGGATGTGGGCACCGGCCTGGGATTGTGGATTGTCAAAGGCATGCTGACGAAGGCGGGCGGCTGGATCCGCTGCAGGAGCCGCGTCGCAGCGCCCGGGGTTAGGGGCTCGGGTACCGCGATGATGTTGTTCCTGGTCAGCGAAGAAGAAGTTCCCGCCCAGGACGCAGCTGCCTGAACCTGGCAGGCGAGCGAACGCTTTCCGCCACAGAAACTACAGAAGACACTGAGAGGGACCCGGGGTAGCTGCGATTCCCAGGTCCCTCAATTCAAGTGGCTATTGCTTCTTCCCCAGACTCAACGTGAACCTCGCCCCGGTGCGGAAGGTAAGAGGCAATGAAGGATAGCCGATCGGCCCGATGTGCTGGTCGCTGGTCAGGTTGTTGAGCTGCGTGTAGAGGGTCATCCAGGGCTTCCACTGATAATTGGCAGCGAGGTCGATTTTTGCCCAGGCATAGTCGAGGTTGCGATTGGGCAGCAGGAGCGTGTTGAGGCCGTTGACGTCATCGCCGCCAAGATAGGTGGAGTCGTCGCTGCGGCTCGCGTAGGCGGCGTTCAGTACCCCGGACCATTTCTTCCCTGTGTAAATCACGCTGGTAAAGCCAGTGTGCGGCGGACGGCGGAAGGGACGCGCCCCGACCAGCGGCGAATAATTGCCGATGGGAATCGAGGGGAAGTTGGGATTGGTGCTCGGCCCCAGCGCGTCGGACGAGAAGCTGCGCTGGACGCCGGCGTCAAGGTAGGTATAGCCGCCGCGGAGAAAGATGTTCTTGCCCAGTCCGTACTCGAATTCCGACTCGATGCCCAGCGCGCGGTACGACATGGAGTTGAGGTCGAGCTCATAGGCGTAGTTGTTGTTAAGGAAAGATTCAAGCTGCTGCTGCTGCGCAGCGGTGAGGTTGGGAAGAAGCTGCGGAACCGCGGTGGCGGGGACGGCCTCGATCTGATTGCCGAATTCGTTATGGAAGTAGCAGATGCGCGCGATGACGCGCTCGCTGAAGAGGCTTTGCTCGATGCCGCCATCGTAGGTGCGTGAAAGCTCCGCGCCGATGGGCGTGATGCCATATTGCGCGATAGCAGACTGGCCGCCATTGGTTTCGAGGAAGGCGTAGAGGGAGCCAAACTGCTGATCGAGGGTCGGCTCCTGGTAGCCTTTCGCGAAGTTCACGCTCAGCCGGGTGCCGTGGAAAACGCCTTTGCCAGGGCGAACCACGTACCAGGAGGCGCCGCCGCGCGGGGTTCCCACGGTCCCGAAGAGCTGATTCTTTTCGACGCCACCAGCCGCGGTATAGAAGAAACGGTTTTTGAACTGGCCGCCCACCTGGCCCTGATAGTCGTAGTTAGCGCGTTCCAGACCCTGGCGATAGGCGTAAACGGGCTCGCCTTCGAGGCCCCGCTCGTTCTCGTAGCGCGCGCCGGCAATGACGCCAAGATGCGAGCTGTGCTGGTAGTTGGTGTCGGCGTAGAGTGAGTCGCGGTTGGAGGCAAGTGCCAGCGAGTACGGATAGATAGATCCAAAGGTGGGCCCGTAGTTCATCAGAGCCTGGCCCGAGACCGAGTAGCCATTGGCGCCGAGAACGCTGACGTTGTTGCCGTAGTAATTGCCCGCGATAGGAATACCGGCGGCATACCACTGCTCCGATTCTTCGCGCTTGCGAACGAGCCCATAACGCACGCCCGCATTCCAGTTGTCCCGAAAGGTGTGGTCGATGGCGCCGGCGCCATAAATATCCTGATCGAGTTGTTTGCCGTCATTGGCATAGTTGTAGAAGGAATAGCCGCCGTTGGCAGAGGGCAGGCCGATGGCCGAATCGCTGGCGCGCGCCGTAGCTCGAATTTGTGTTTTCGCCGAAAGGCTCCAGCCGAGGTTCGAGACGCCAGTGTTGTCGTGATAGCCGTCGTTTGGCATCGCATTCTGCGTGTTCAGGCTGGAGGCGCCGAAATAGTAGTCGAGCTTGCGCTTCATTCCCGCCAACTGGGCCTGATTGCGATAAGTATTGAAGTTGCCCGCATCCCCCTCGTAAAGAAGCGAAGGAAACGGCGTGCTGCCGCGTGGGGTAGTGATGGAGATGACGCCCGCAGCGGCGTCCGATCCGTAGAGCACCGTGTTGGGGCCGCGGTAGATTTCAAGATCCTGAATCCCAGTGGTGGCGAGGTTCCCGAAGTCGAAACGGCCGCCAATGTCCTCAATGGGAACTCCGTCCATCACCACGCGGTTGGCGGTGGAATTGCCGCCGCGGATGAAGACAGAAGTTTCGCCGCCGGTCTGGCCGGTTTGAACAACGTTGAGGCCGGGTGCGAGACGCAGAGGATCGACCGCGTCAGCATGATTGCCGAATTCCTGCGCGCTGATCCCGGTGACCGAGGCGCTGGTCTGGGCCTGGGGCTGCGGTGTGCCGGTGGCCGTGACGACGATGGACTCACGCACCCATTCCGGCTCAAGAACAATATTCTGCTCGACGTTGTCGAAGCGGCCGGCGTAGAAGCTCTGCGTGGCAAGCTGGCGAAACGAAATACCGGAGGCCAAAACATAGAAGCGGCCAGTAGCGGCATCGACCAGGGTATAGCCACCATCGACGCCCGTGCGTCCGTTCACAAGGACGCCGCCATTCTGGATGAGCGCGACCGTAGCGTTGGCGATGGGATAGCCCAGCGGATCGGTGACAGTTCCGTGAACGCTGACGGCATGGAGAGCCGGCGCGCAAACAAGAATGAGCGCGGAGGCCGAAAGTCGAAATGCGGACAGGAAGCGGCGTGCAGGCCGCGGAGAAAGCGTCATTAGTGTCCTCCGTTCCCCTCGGAACGCGGTAAATGAGCCTGTCGGAAAGAAACAGGCCGGCAAACGGGACCGGTCTCCTGACTCGCGCGCCGCTCCCGGGCAAAAGCCGGAAGTGAGCGAACCGCCTTCCCGGAGGGTTCTCAGCCTCCAGTGGCCTGTGGTTCAGATTTCCCTGCGCCTAAAGAAGGACGCATGAAAACGCGCTTACAGTTGCGGGGCAGTGGCGGATTTTCACCGCCTTCCCGATCATCCCATTGCACTGACTGGCGTTTGCGCGAACACAGCCGGAGGACGATTCCCCTCGGCGCCTTCGCACCTGCGCCGGACCCGGAAGTCCGGAATCCCCCTTATAAATCTTCTGTTTCCGCAAGTCAAAACAAGGGACGCAAGTAGCGGGAACAATCGGACAGTCCAGGCGAGCCACGGCAGCGGGACAGCCACGGGCCAAATTACGCCAGGTCCGGGCGGAACCGAATTAACTGTGTGACAAGCAAGCCCGAGGATATACTCGCCACACAACCCCCAGCTCTTTTGCAGTTTCTGCCGAAGGTTTTATGGACTCTTTTTCCACCGATGGCGGAATCAGGCCCCGGGTGCTGATCGCCGATGATGAGCGCATCATCGCGGACACCCTGGGGATGATTCTCAATCAAAATGGCTTCGAGGCCGCCACGGTGTACAGCGGCCAAAAAGCGGTGGAAGCGGCGCGCCAGTTTCATCCCAACGTATTCCTTGGGGATGTGGTGATGCCGGGGATGAGCGGAATCGAGGCGGCGATTCAAATCTGCACGATCTTTCCCCATTGCCGGGTGCTGTTGCTCTCCGGCCAGGCAGCCACCTCGGATCTGATGCGCGACGCCCGCGTCCGGGGGCATGACTTCGAGGTGATCCTCAAGCCGGTGCATCCGAACCAGCTGCTGGAGCGGCTGCGCGGGACATAGCGAGCGGGACCATGCGCCGATCAGAGTTCGGCGGCCTGGCGAATTGCCGCCCACAGCTCTTTGATCCCGGCGCCGGTTTTCGCTGAACAAAGCAGAAGATTCTCAGAACCGAACGCGTCGCGGAGCCCGGCGAGGGCTTTCGTGCGCCCATTGCCGGAAAGGCGGTCGGCCTTGGTTCCGGCGACGACGTAGCTGCGGCCCGCGCTCTGAAGGAATTCAAGAAGCTGGGCATCGCTGGCCTTCGGCGGAATCGTGCTGTCGACCAGGCAAACGCACAAGGCGAGAGTTGGCCTGTCGCGCAGATAAGGTTCAATGAAGCCGGGCCACTCAGCTGAGATGGACTTCGAGAGCTTCGCGTAGCCGTATCCCGGCAGATCGGCAAACAGCAGACGCGCCGGCTGGCCGGGCTTTTGTTGCGCGGGCGCATCGGTCAGGGCAAAAAAATTGATGGCGCGGGTGCGGCCGGGAGTGGAAGATACGCGAGCCTGCTTCTCGTCGAGGAGCGCATTTAGCAGGCTCGATTTGCCCACGTTGGAGCGGCCGAGGAACGCGATCTCCGGCGCCCCCGGCGGCGGAAACTGCGAGGGTGCGGTCGCGGAGAGGAGGAATTTGGGATACAACGTCTTCATCGGGCTCAGGGCCAGTCTAACGAAATGCGGACGCGGAGGGATTTGTGCGGGAAAGTGAGTTGATTCGATGAAACGTAACAGAGGTGGATACATTCTAGCCGCGCTCGTCGGTATGGCCCTGGCAGCGGGACCGGTAGCGCGCGCCCAGGGAGCGGAAACTGCGATCCGGCAGGTTCTGAGCGATCAACAGGCCGCGTGGAACCAGGGCGACGTAGTCACCTTCATGCACGGCTACGACGATTCGCCGGAGACAACGTTCATCGGCAAGTCAATCGAGCACGGATACCGGATGATCCTGGCCCGCTACCAGCGCAATTACGGCTCGCGCGAAGCGATGGGGCGGCTGGACTTCAGCGACATCACCGTGCGGATGCTGGGCGAAGAGCATGCAGTGGTGACCGGGCATTTCCACCTGACCCGCACCCAGGCGGGCGGCGGCGATGCAGCGGGGATTTTCTCGCTCGTCTTCGAGAAGAAGCCAGCGGGGTGGAAGATCATCCTCGACCACACCAGCTCGTGAGGACGCGCCCATGGTCAAGTTCGAACCCAACATGGTCAATCTTTTCCTGCCGCATTCGCGATACCAACTGCTCAGCCAGTACATGCCGCGGTTGCGTAAGTGCGTGGAGCCGCTCACCGAGGAACAGATCTGGTGGCGACCCAATGAATCGAGCAACTCAATCGGCAACCTGATGCTGCATCTGAACGGAAACGTGCAGCAGTGGCTGGTGGACTCCTTCAACCACACGAAAGACGAGCGCGACCGGCCTGCGGAGTTCGCGGCGAAGGGGAATATTCTCAAGGCGAAGCTGCTCGAGACGCTGGAGTGGACGGTGCGCGAGGCGGCCAACGCTCTGGACCGGATGACTGAGGAGGTGCTGATCACGCGCCATGAGATTCAGGGCTACAACGTCTACGGACTGGAGGCGGTCTATCAGGTGGTCGAGCACTTCGCGCTGCATTACGGGCAGATCGTCTACATCACGAAAATGCTCAGCGACCAGGACCTCGGGTTCTACAAGGAGCTGAACAGGACGGGGCGAGCGCAGGGTCAGGCGCATCCATGACCGGCTGGATCGTGTGCACATGCCGTCAACTCAGTAAAAATGGCCCGCCGAGTAATGAAGGGCGGGCCATTGCACATGATAGAGGAGACAAGTCCGTAGTTCCTGACACAGAAACCAGCGGGACCTGCCCCTCATCTACATACGGCCCGGTCCGACATTGGGTTGCAGAAATGTGACGAAATTTATCTCATGAAAAACCCGAAGTCACATCGGCGTGTAAAAAATGTGAATCATCTCCATCGTTGCCACATCTCCGCACGCGTGATGTGTTCTTTTGTGCGCGGTATCAATCTTTCGAATGACCCACCCAGCTTGACCCTGCGATGATCGTCCTTTAGCATGGAACTCGATGAGCATTTGCCCGATTCCGGCGATGTGCTGCGCCTGTTGTTGCGCGCTGCGCCGGACTTGTGGGTGAGCCCTCAGACTTAAACGCACACTCATCAACGCCCGCGCTCAGCCAATGCTGACGCGGGTTTTTTATTGCCCCAACCCCCGACGGAGAGATTATGGTGGAGATTTCCGCAACGAAGGAAACCAAAGCACAGCGAGCCGAACGACTGAAGCGTGAGAAGAATCCCTGGGACGCGATCGAGGAGATTCGCCGGTTTGCGCGCGAAGGGCGAGCGTCGATTCCCGAAGAGTGGAGCACATACTTCCGCTGGTGGGGCATCTACACGCAGTGCGATGGCACCGGCGTGACGGGCGGCAAGGGCGGTGAGGGCAAAGCCACCGAGTATTTCATGATGCGAGTCGGGATTCCGAACGGGATTCTGCGCGCAGATCAGGTTCGGGTGTTGGCCGAGATCGCTCGGCAGCATGGGCGGAACCTCGCCGACATCACGGTGCGGCAGAATATTCAGTTCCACTGGCTCACGGTCGAGTCGCTGCCTGAGGTGATGGCGGCGCTGGACGCTGTGGGACTGTCGCCCAAGGGAGCGTGCGGCGATGTAGTGCGCAACGTGACCGGATGCCCGCTCGCCGGGATCGCCCACGACGAGCTTGTGGACGCGTCGCCCCTGGCGCTTGAGGTTTCGCACGCGTTGCAGGCAAACAACGAGTTCTACAACCTGCCCCGCAAGTTCAAGATTTCGATTACCGGATGCGCGGTGTGGTGCTCCTACCCTGAGATCAACGACATTGGACTCACGGCAGTCAGGCGCGGCGCGGAAGTAGGTTACGCGGTGCGCGTGGGCGGCGGGCTCTCCAACGAACCCCACCTGGGGGTGCGGCTGAATGCGTTTGTGCGGCCGGATCAGGCTGCAGCCGTGGTGCGAGCAATCGCGGAAATCTTCCGCGACCAGCAGGGACTGCGCGAGAGCCGCGACCGTGCACGGCTGAAGTATCTGTTTATGAAGGAAGGCTGGACGGCGGAGCGGTTCCTGGACGAAATAGAGCACCGCATCGGTTACAAACTCGACCCGGCGGTGGAAGAAAATGTGCCGGACGATATTTTGCGCGACCACGTGGGGATTCATCCGCAGAAGCAGTTCGGCCTGAGCTACGTGGGCGCGAGCGTTCTGCGCGGACGGCTGACCGGCGATCAGCTGGAAGCGGCTGCGCATCTGGCGGAGCGATTCGGTGCAGGCGACCTGCGACTGACAGTGATGCAGAACCTGCTGTTTGTGAATGTGCCAACGGTGCGCGCCGGAGAGCTGGCGCGGGAGCTGGAGCAGATTGGGCTCCGCGTCGAAGGAACTTCGTTCTGGCGCGGCGGCATCGCCTGCACCGGGACCGAGTTCTGCAAGCTGGCCATCACGGAGACCAAGGGCTTTCTGCGCTGGCTGGTAGAGGAGATGGAGGAGCGACTGCCGGAGTTCGACCAGCAGCTGCGCCTCCACGTGACTGGCTGCCCGAACAGCTGCGGGCAACACTGGATCGCGGACATTGGCCTCGAAGGCAAGAAGATCAAGCATGAGGGGCAACTGACCGACGCGTACTACTTCTGCGTAGGCGGTTCGGTGGGCAAACATGCGGCGACGGCCCGTCCCGTCGGGTTCCGCACTCCGGCGCAGCTGGTTCCCGAGGCGATTGAACGGCTGCTGCGGAAGTATCTGGCGGAGCGAGAGTCGGGTGAAAATCTGCGCGCGTATTTTGCGCGGAATACGGATGCGGACTTGCGCGCGGCGCTGGCGGGCGAGGAGCTCGTGCCTGTAGAGCGCGATCTGCCGGCGGGGCGGGTTCCGGCGGAGCTGGCAAGTTGAGGAGACTCCCATGAGCTTATTGCCAATTTTTCTGCGACTAGAGGAGCGACGGTGCCTGGTGGTGGGCGCCGGAACGGTCGCGCTCGCGAAGATTGAGAGCCTGCGCGCAGCGGGAGCAGAGATCACGGTCGTCGCGCCCGACGCGATTGCGCAGGTGCAGGAGCTGGTAGCGGAGGGCGCGGTCACCTGGCAGGCGCGAAGATTTGACGCGGCCGATATTGATGGGGTTTTTCTGGTAATTGCCGCGACGAATGCTCCGGAAGTGAATCGCGCCGTGCATGAAGAGGCGCTGCGACGCAACGTGCTCTGCAATGCGGTCGACGATCCGCCCAACTGCGATTTTTACTTTGGGTCGGTGGTGGCGCGGGGCGATCTGCAGATTGCGATTTCGACCGCCGGCGAAAGCCCCGCACTGGCGCAGCGGCTGCGACGTGAGATTGATGCGCAACTACCGCAGGATCTGGGCCCATGGCTGAGCGAGCTGGGCGGGCTGCGGCGCGAGGTTCGGGCCGGCACGCCTCCGGGAGAGGCACGCAATCTGCTGCTGCACGAGCTGGCGCAAAGGCATCTGTGCAGTTCGCCGGAGTGCCCAACGCGGGAGTTTGCACGGGAGCGGATTCGGGCGATCCGCGAAGAAGCTGAGGTGACGGCGTGACTCGAGCTCGTCAAGGCTCGGTGTATCTGGTGGGCGCGGGACCCGGCGACCCCGAGCTGCTCACCCTCCGCGCCGCGCGCCTGCTGGCAACGACCGATGTGGTGCTGCACGACGATCTGGTTCCCGCCGCCGTCCTGTCGCATGCCGACCGCGCGCTGGTCATCAACGTAGGCAAGCGCTGCGGGCGAAAAAATATCTCCCAGGAGCAGATCAACGGCATGATGGTGGACTATGCCCGGCGTGGCATGGCGGTGGTGCGGCTCAAGTCCGGCGATCCGCTGGTGTTTGGCCGCGCAGGCGAGGAAATGGACGCGCTGCGAACGGCCGGCGTGGCGTTTGAGGTGGTTCCGGGCATCACCGCGGCGTTTGCAGCAGCGGCCGCCATCAAGCGCCCCCTCACGGATCGGCGCAGCGCCGGGAGCGTTCAGTTTTCAGCCGGCCATCATGCGCCGGGCGCGCAGCATGAAGGGTCGGAAGCGACGCGGGTGATCTACATGCCAGGGCGGGACCTGCGTGCGGTTGCGGCGCAACTACAAGCCGAGGGCCTGCCCGCCGATCTGCCGTGCGTCTTGGTTTCGCGAGCAGGACAGCCGGAACAGCAGGTGGTCCGCACAACGCTGGCCGAACTGGAACACGCCACTTCCCTGCCCGCGCCCACCGTTCTGCTCGCCGGTGAGGCTTTGCGAGAGGCCCCCGGCCAAAACCTGAGCATCCCAGCCGAATTTGTAACAGTTGCAAATGACAATCGGCCGCAGCCGGCAGAATTCAGCGGCGACCAGACCTACGGCAGCGCGTAATCGAAGTCATAGAAGTGCTTGCCGCCCTCTTCGATGCGAATCTTCATCGATCCGGAGATGCCGGTCAGCTCGCCGGTACCTGTGTCGGGCACGACAATGATGTTCATCTCCGGCACGCCGCGCGTCATAGTGGCGTTGTGCTGCAGAACGAAGCTGCCGGTCTTCCCCTGCAGCTTGCCGGTCACACGCTCTATCGCAACGTAGCCCCCCGAGCCAATTGCCTTATCGAGGACACTGAGCATCTCCCCCTCGCCGACCGCGTCGAGGTCGCCATGGTACTGCTTGTCGAGCGACATGCGGCCGAGCCCGGAGGCTTCCGCCTGTGGATTGTCGGGCTTCTGCAGAGCCCCTTTTACATCGAACGATCCGGTTGCGTGATGCACAGATGCTCCCTCCGATTTCGAAACTCCCTGATTTTGCGCAGCCTTCGCCAGCCCCGGACACGCCAGGTTCAAAGCCAGAAAAACCCCCGCCAGACCCGCCATAATCCGCTTCATTCTGAGCAGCATAGCATTGCGCGCCCGCACGATTTGGCATCCAATGGACGCATGAACAGAACGGGCATGTGTCTCATCCCCACGGTCGTCCTGGCTCTGGCCCTTGCGGGCTGCCGGAGCAATAGAACAGGCGCAGAATCCGGCGCAGCCGAGCAGCGACGATCCGGCCTCGGCGAATCTGGCCAACGCCAGCAACGTCACGACGGCCACCAATGAAAATCCGCCACCACCGCCGCCGGACCAGAGCGGCGCGAGCAGCGATTCAGGGGCGCAGCAAGCTCCCCCGCCCGATTACTCCGATCAGGACAGCGGCGCGCCCGGCTATGACGACACCGCCTACGATGTGGCCAGCGATCCCCCGCCCGATTTGCCCGATTACGATCAACCTCCCTGCCCGGGCGATAACTACATCTGGACGCCGGGCTACTGGAGTTACGCGCAGGCAGGCTACTACTGGGTTCCAGGCGCGTGGGTGTTGGCCCCCTATGTGGGCGCGCTGTGGACGCCCGGCTACTGGGGCTGGTATGGCAATCGCTATCACTGGTATGCCGGCTACTGGGGCCCCCACGTCGGCTTCTACGGCGGCGTCAACTACGGGTACGGATACGGCGGCGACGGATACGAGGGTGGCTACTGGCGGAACAATTCGTTCTACTACAACACCTCTGTCACACGCGTGAACACCACCGTGATCCGCAACGTTTATAACTACCGGATAACAAACGTCAGCAACACGCGGGTGAGCTTTAACGGCGGCCACGGCGGCCTGAATTACCGGCCCACACCGTCACAGGTCGCCGCGCGGAATGAGCGCCACGTAGCTCCGTTGCCAGTACAGCGCACGGTGAGACAAACAGCGATGCAGAATCGCGCGCAGTTCGCCAGCGAAAACCATGGTCGACCGCAGCTGGTGGCCGAGACCAGGCCAATGAACGGAGGACGAACAGCACCGGCCCCGCGCGCTGAGGATTATCATCCTGAGCCTGCAGCCCCGGCTACACGGCCGGAAGCAGGACGTACAGCACCGGAAACGCGCCCCGCATCAGGCAGGCCCACTCCTGTAGAAGCGCCACGACCCACACCAGGAGCCGGCATTCGTCCGCAGCCAGGACGGCCAGCTCCGGAAGCGAGGCCAGCACCAGGTCGTCCAGCACCAGAAGCCAGGCCAACACCAGGTCGCCCAGCGCCAACAGTGAGACCAACGCCCGCGAGGCCGGCGCCCGAAGCAAGACCCACACCGCAACCCAGTCGACCGGCTCCGGAGTCAAGGCCCGCTCCACAGCCGCGAACAGAGTCCAGACCCCAGCCGGAATCGCGCCCCGCGCCCAGTCGGCCTGCACCGGAATCAAGACCGCAACCTGAGTCGAGACCGGAATCGCGACCGGCTCCTCAGGCGCGCCAGGAATCACGCCCAGCGCCGCCCAAACAGGAATCTCATCCGGAGAAAAAGCCGGACGACAAGCGTCCTCAGTAACGCGATTTGATCTGCGGCAGAGCGCTCGCAGGATTGGGGCGCAGCAGCGTGCGCTCCAGCAGCTCGCGAAGACGGAAGGCCCGTTCCAGCTGCGCAGCGATCAGCAGCTGCTGGCGGCGGCGATGATCGGCGTTTTCCAGCTGCCGCAGGGCCCGCTCGTCGCGGGCGGCCCCTGCTTCAAGATCCAGGATCGTGGCCTCGAGCGTGAGGCGGAATCGCTCGCTGACGCGGATAGGTTCGGAAGGCGGAGGCAGCGGCATTTTTCAGGTCCTGAGGACTCAAGTTTTCTAATCTGCAGCCGATTGTAGCGGTGATGAACCGGCTCCGCACAGACCGGTTCGTGAATCTACAGGAAAACTTTCGCGGAGGAATGTCGGTTTCTCGGACAGTCCCCTCCAGGCCAACCCCCTCAGAGCTCGAGCTTCTTCGTCGCGACGATGTCCAAAGCCTGAGCGACGAACTGCTGCAGCGGCGCCGATCCCTGATCGCCCTTGCCCCGGGTGCGGACGCTCACCGCCTCGCTGGATTCTTCCTTATCGCCCATGACCAGGACGTAGGGAATCTTCTGCATCGTGAAGTCGCGGATTTTTGCGTTCATCTTCTCGTTGCGCGCGTCAATTTCCACCCTCAGCCCGGCCTTCTGTAACCGCTCCTGAACTTTTTTCGCGTAAGCGTGATGCCGTTCGCTGATGGGCACCAAACCCACCTGAACCGGCGCAAGCCACAGCGGGAAAGCCCCCGCGTACAGCTCGATCAGATAAGAAATCATGCGCTCCATGGTGCTCACGATAGCGCGATGGATCATCACCGGACGTGGCTGCGTGCCGTCGGCGGCGGTGTATTTAAGCCCGAACTGATTTGGCAGGTGAAAATCCACCTGGACGGTCGAGTAAGTTTCCTCGTGCCCCATCACGTCCGCCAGCTGAATATCGAGCTTCGGCCCATAGAACGCCGCGTCGCCCGGGCTTTCCCGATACTTCAGGCCAAGCGCATCCAGAGCCTCGCGCAGTTCGCGCTCGCCCAGCTCCCACATCGCGTCGTTGTCCACATACTTCTCTTTGTTTTTCGGGTCGCGCAGCGAGAGGCGGTAGCTGTACTTCGTGATGCCGAGATCGCGATAGGCGCGCTCGACCAGCTTCATCACATCGGAGAATTCTTCTTTGATCTGCTCGGGCATACAGAAAATGTGCGCGTCGTTCAGCGTCATGCAGCGGACGCGGCTCAGCCCGCTCAGCACGCCGGAGCGCTCGTAGCGATACATGGTGCCCAGCTCGGCGATGCGCACCGGCAGGTCGCGATAACTGCGCAGCTTCGACTCATAAATAAGGATGTGGTGCGGGCAGTTCATCGGCCGCAGCACCATCTGCTCGGTCTCCAGATCCATGGGCGGAAACATGTCTTCGTGATAATGGGCCCAGTGGCCGGAGCGGATGTACAGGTCGACCTTGGCCAGGTCCGGCGTGTAGACGTGCTCGTAGCCAAGCTCGCGCTCGAGCCCCAGGATGTAGTCCTCCAGGAGCCGGCGGATCGTAGCGCCTTTCGGAAGCCACAGCGGCAGGCCCGCACCCACTTCTTCGCTCACCGTGAACAGTTCCAGCTCTTTGCCGAGACGGCGATGATCGCGCCGTTTCGCTTCTTCTATCTGCTCGAGGTATGCATCGAGGTCCTTCTTCGAGAAAAATGCGGTGCCGTAGATGCGCTGCAGCTGGGGATTCTTCGCGTCGCCCAGCCAGTAAGCGCCGGAAAGGCTCATCACCTTAAAGGCCTTGACGCGACCCGTGGATGGAACATGCGGGCCACGGCAGAAATCAACGAACTTGCCGTTCTGGTACAGCGAAATTTGCTCGCCGGGCTTCGTGAACTTCTCCACAAAGTGCACCTTCATGAAGTCGTTGCCGGTTTTGAATTCCTCGAGCGCCTTGTCACGCGGCTCCAGCTCGCGAACGAACTTTTCATCTCGCGCCGTCACTTCGGCCATGCGCCCTTCAATCAGCTTCAAGTCCTCGGGTGTGAAGGGCGTAGGACGCCAGAAGTCGTAGAAGAAGCCGGCATCCGTAGCCGGACCGTGGCCGAGCCTGGTCTCCGGGAACAGCTCGGTGACCGCGGTCGCCAGCACGTGCGCGGCAGAGTGGCGCAGCACCTTCAGCGCTTCCGGGTCCCGTTCCGTCAGGAGTTGCAGAGCAACGTCTTCCTCAAGGGGCGTCGAAAGATCCACCAGCCGCTCGGCATGGGGATCTTCATTGGCATACATCGAAGCTTCGCTGCCATCGATCGAAGCTGCCACGGGTGCGGCTTTCAACGGCCGGATCCGCGCGACAACCGCGGCCTGCGCCAGGCGCGGCGAAATACTTTCAGCAATTGCGAGAGGGGTCGTGCCGGACGGAACTTCGCGCACCGATCCGTCGGGAAGCTGAACCTGAATCGAACTCATAACAGAAGGGTACAAGGGAGACGGCGCAGGGTCGAGATGACGGAAGGGATGCTCCCCGCATCGGCCAGGAGCTCCCAGCCCCATGCTCCAGGCGCCCAGCTACTTCAGCCCAATATGCGCGGTCATCTGCATGTTTCCGAAGTCGGTTATGTCCGCATAAGTCTCAAAGTCAGTCTTGTAGGCACGCGTGCCACCCAGCTGCTGCGGGGTCATGCCGTTAATGCGCTGCCACAGCGCCGGGATTACCACCTGCGGAGCTCCGGTTTCAGAGGTCAATACCGCATATTTGCCGGCCGGGATGGTCCTCGCAACCATGCCGTCGGGAACCTTATCGGCCGAGGTCACGCGATAGCCGAGCGTGTAGTTGTAGTCGCCCGTGTTATCGGAGGCATAGTCGCTGTAGACCACCACAATGCCGTCGCTGGCCTTGTTGGGGATCTGATCAAGAGTTTGGTTCTGCATCGCGTTCTGCCAAAGCTGCGGAATGGCGCCCTGGCCGCCGGCTTCTTTCGCATTGTTGGTGCGCACCGTCACGCCGATGACCGTGAAGCTGGCCTGATCATCCACCTTGGGCGCGGCGGAAGTAGCCGGCGCTGTCCCTGGTGCCGCAGGCGCTGACGAGGGGCTCTGAGCAAACCCCGCTACGGCAAACAGAAGGGCAAAAGGCAGCGATGCTTTTCCGGCGATGGTCAACATAAGTGAGCAGTATACCCAGCAGAAAGATTCCCGGTTAGCAAAATTCAACCGCGAAAACCAGGTCCGGCCAGGTACTTTGGTGCGCTCCCTTTTGCCCCAATGTGCGGGGATCGTGCCCCGTTTGTTGCACCTACGGTACTAAGGAAACCTGCTCACTGTACCCAAGACGACATTAAGATGAGAAGCGACTCTCCACGAATCAACTATGGCAAGTGTGCTGGGAACGAGGCTTGTGGCTCGCGCCGGTGCGACGGCTCTCACCGTCCTGCTGCTGGCAGCGGCCCTTTGCGGCTGCCAGAGCGTGCAAAGCTCCTCCGTGTCGCAGACCGAGGTGCGGGTCATCGACGCCTCCTACCGCGCCCCGGCTGTGAACGTAAATGTTGGCACAACGCCAATCGCGACGAACATCGGCGCGGCCACCTTTACCAATTACGCTTTCCTGCCGCCGGAAAACACCACGGCCTATGTCTTTCCAGTCGGCGCCACCCAGGCGTCCGCCCAGGCCGCGGCGGAATTCGAAGTTGCGCAGGCGCATTCGGTCTTCATCACCGACACCACCAACGGCGGCTACACCGCATCCATCCTCACCGACCAGGCAACGGCCGCACCGGCAGGATACTTCTCGATTCGGTTCCTGCAACAGGCGCTGATCGCCGGAGCGGTCGACATCTACGTGGTCCCGAGCGCAAGCACCCTCGCCGATTCGAAGCCGCTTTTCAGCAACGTCACGCCGCAGTCGGCGGTAGGCTACGCGAACGTCATGGCCGGGGCGTACACCATCGTGATTACCCCGGCGGGATCCATCAAAACGCCGTTCTCCAGCTCGCAGCTTCAGTTCGCAGCGGGACAGGTGCGCACGGTGCTGATCATGGACGCGCAACTCACCACCAATCCACCCGTCACGGTGACCATCGGCAACGATTTGAACTAACCGACGGGTGGCCCACTCAAGCCTGACTTGGCTTGATGAGGGCAGAGCAGCCTCGCGCGTTGTCAGCGCTGGTCAGCCGCCTCCAGTTGCAATAGCTTTTTCTTCCGGTCGATGCCCCAGCGATACCCAGTGGGTTTGCCGTCGCTGCCGATGACGCGATGGCACGGCACAACAATGGCGACTGGATTGGTGGCGCAGGCCCGAGCCACAGCGCGAACAGCGGTCGGCTGTCCAACCGTTTTCGCCAACTGGGCGTAAGTAAGCGTCTGGCCGCGCGGGATGCGGCGCAGCGCTTCCCAAACCCGCATCTGAAAGGCGGTCGCACGCAGGTCGAGCGGCAGATCGAGCGCCGCAGGATGCTCCGTAAACTGCGAAACAACCTGAGCCAGCATCGAAGCAAGGCCAGCCTCGGAGTGAATTTTCGCCAGTGGAAACTGGGCACGCAATTCGCGGACGATTTGCTTTTCGCTGTCACCGAGGATGACCGAGCAGAGGCCGCGCGCCGTGGCGGCGATGAGGACCTTGCCCAGCGTGGAGTCGCCAACAGCGTAGCCGATCTCGGCGTCGCGTCCGCCGGCACGCCACGCGCTGGGCGTCATCCCGAGCTGGGTGTTTTCGTAAGCGCGGCCAGGGCCGGAGTAGCCGGCGCTGTAGATGGCGTCCGTAACCCGGGCATCGCCGTTGCTGAGCTGCTCGCGAAACGAAGCGGACCGCCGTTGGCGCTGGTATTGCGCAGGCGTCACGCCAAGCACGCGGCGAAAAGTCCGCTCCACCGTGAACGGACTCCGGCCGGTGAGCCGCGACAGCTCCTGCAGAGTGACCGGCCGATCGCGACGCAGACGACCAGAGACAGCCTCGACCAGCTCGGCATCGCTGTGGCGCTGCTGCGGCCGGCAACGGCGGCAGGGTCGATAGCCAGCGTTAATAGCTGCAGCCGGATCGGCAAAGAAGACCACGTTGCCGCGTTGCGGTCGGCGGCTGGGGCACGTGGGCCGGCAGAAAACGCCCGTGGTCGTAACGGCGTAGACCAATTCCGCGTCGGCTGCGGGGTCGCGAGCCAGCACTGCGGCCCAGGCCTGGTCTTCGGTAAGCATGTCGGCTGTGTTCATCTTATTCGCCCTCTGAGGATGAGGATTGCAGAGAAGCAACGACAACACACTCCGCGGATTGCGGGCAAATTCGGGTACCGATCAGGGTTGCGGATTACTCGTTCAGGGATGGACCACGTGAAGCCCCAATTGCTGCTCGAACGGGTCAAAGTCGCGGTCGCGATGAAGCAGCTCGAAGCCAGATTCGATGCAAAAGGTCGCAATAAGACAGTCGATGGTCTTCCGGACAGTAAAGCCTCTTTGGCGAAGAATCCGATGGTTTCGTGCTGCTGTGACGGCTATGGCACGGCCGGCAGCATCGTAAACGTCGAATCTGGCAAGTTCCTTTCTTACACGAGCAAAAGTGAACTCATCGTGGAACCCTTGAAGCACTTCACAGAGAATCAGATCGGTAAGACCGATGGGTAGAACTCCGAATTGACGATCAACCCAGTCGGTCTCTCGATTGGAGAAGTTGCCAAAATACTCGACCCACACGCTCGTATCCACAATGATCATTGGCTGAGCCGGCTAATCGATGAAACGGCCCTGCCTTGACTCTTCGAGGTTCCCTTCCCACTTGAGTTTCCCCCGAAGCTTGCGAATGGAGGCCTGCGACTTGGTGCGAACCAGCATGCGGAGGGCCTCTTCCACGACGGCCTTTTTTGTGGGTGCGCCGCTGGATCGCATAGCCTGGGCCATGAGCTTGTCGTCAATGTCGATATTGGTCCGCATAATCGTTCCCTTATGTGTATAAATCCTAATTCTTTGTGTATGGCAGAGTCAATCTACCAGCGCCACCAGCCCGTCGGGAAAAGATTGTGCCAGTCGGCGCGGAGCAAAGCAATCACCAGAATCGCCACAGCGACCAGCAGGATGCCGATGATCTGTTGGCGGCGCACTCGGTCCTGCAGGCGCTGCGGTATGGACCGCAGAACTGGGCGCGGGCCTGGCGGCTCGGCCGACTCCGAATTCCGCGACCGCGGCACGGCTATTCGTCCCCAGGACGAATGTTGTAGAGGAAGTAGAAACGCAGCTCGAGAAACGGGCCCTTGAACACTTTCGGAATAGGCGGGAACGGAGCGCCCCCGGTGATTCCGGCCCAGGCGGCGCGGTCCAGCGCAACGTCGCCCGAGGGTCCTTCCAGAACCATGTCGTGCACGCTTCCGTCAGGGTAGATTTTGAAGCGGATCATTACCTTGGCCTGCTTGTTGAAGGGCGGGCGCGCGGATTCAGGAATGATCGGCCACCAGGCGTGCTCGGTATCCCAAACGACACGCTGCACGTACGGACCGTAATCCCAGCCCATGGTGTCGCTCAGGACTTCGACGCCGCTGTTGATGCCCGGATGCTGCGAAGGCAGACCGGCGCCATTATCGCCACCGTACTGGCCGCGGCCCTGCATCGCCTGGCGCATGGCCTGTTGCAGCTGGTCGTTCGGACTCGCAGGGCTGCCGGTGCGGAAGCTGGGCTGCGGCGCCGAGGGCGGAGCTTCCAGTTTCGCCTGGTTGTTCTGCGGCAGCGGCTGCGCCGGCGGCGTGGGCTCATGCTGCTGCGCCACCTGACCCTGCGGCTGCGGCGGAGCAGCAGGCGCAACCGGCGCCTGACTCGGTTGCGGTGCCGGAGCTGGCGGTCCAGCGCGGCGCATCGCCTCCAGCTGCTCGAGCGTCTTCTTGTCCAGCGTCGGATGCTGCGTTTGCTGGACCCGATCCTTGTCAGAAAGCGTCGTCGTCGGCTTCGGCTTCTGCGGCTTCAGCAGATCAGGCGGCATGTCGAGGAAGGTAAGGTCCTTCTGCCGTTGCTTCATCACCACCGACGGGTCGACGACGCGCACGTGGTAGATGTACTTCGGTCCGTATAGCAGATACCAGGCGACCAGCATGTGGATGATGAGCGCGATCCACAACTTCTCGCGCAGGCTGGTCCAGGAACGATTGTCCTCGATCTCCTCAATGATGTGGAGCAGATCGGTGTGATCGAGGCCCTCATATTTGTTACGCCGAAACAGGGGCAACGCGCCCGACCCGTTCGACGGCGGCTTGGCCCGAGCGGCCAGATCGCGCAGCTCCGAGGGCGATTCTTCAACAGGCGCGTCGATGGTGAGGCCAAGAGGGCCGACGGACCTCGAGCCAGGCTCGGTCGACTTCGACTTTGGCTCTTCAGCCGGTGCGTCAGTCAGATTCAGGCGAATCGGCATTCGTGGTGTACTTCGGTTCTGCGCGGCAACAACCGGGACCCCAACGCGGGGTAAAACGGGAACGCCACGAGCTAAAGTCTATTTTCTCATCAAATCGCTAGGGTTACCGCTGTTTGTACAATCGAAAACGTGCCCCAAAAGTCTCATTCCACGCCGCCGAGAACTGCCGCGGTGATTACGGTGAGCGACGCATGCTCCGAGGGCCGACGGGAAGACCTTTCCGGTCCTGCGGTGGCCCGTACGTTGGACGAAGCCGGCTTCGAGACGGTTCTTCGCATTACGGTTCCAGACGAGCGAAAGTCGATTGAAGACGCAATCCGGCGAAGTGCCCGGTCGGCCAGGCTGGTGGTTACCACCGGAGGAACCGGCATCGGAGCGCGGGATGTAACCCCCGAAGCAACATGCGCCGTGTGCGAACGGCTGATCGAAGGCGTAGCGGAGCTGATGCGGGCCGAAGGACGGCGCGAGACACCGCTGGCGACTCTGAGTCGAGGAGTCTGCGGGATTCGCTCCGCTAAAGCCGGCCCGGTGGTGATCCTGAATGTGCCGGGAAGTCCCAGAGGCGCGGTGAGCTCGCTCCAGGCGGCGTTGCCGGTACTGCCGCACGCGCTCGATTTGCTGGATGGGAAGACGGAGCACGAAACCGCCAGCCAGTCGGAGCATCAGATCCGGCACCGAGCAGCACCGGCAATGAAGGGTCACCGCAATAAAGGGAAAGGTTGAGCGCGCCTGAAATCTCTTCTCGCGAAAATCAATCACCTGACGCAGCATGTGCTCATCCCCATGGGACCGTGGGGTGTGCTGCTGGGGTCGTTTATCGACTCGGCTTCGATTCCCATTCCCATCGACGTGCTGATGGGCATGTGGGCGTGGGCGGACAAGCGCCACTTTTGGGTCTACGCGCTGCTCGCCGCGCTGGGATCGTCGCTGGGCGGGCTGATTCCCTTCTACATTGGCAAAGCGGGCGGCGAGCTGTTCCTGCTGAAAAGGGTGGATCGCGCGCGGTTTGAGTCGATGCGGACGCGGTTCGAGAAGCAGGAATTTCTGGCCGTGTTGATTCCGTCGCTGCTGCCGCCACCCACACCGTGGAAGCTGTTTGTCTTCGGGGCCGGCGTGTTTGAGATGCAGACTCTGAACTTCCTGCTGGCCGTGTTTATCGGCAGGACCATTCGCTTCGGTGTCGAGACAGCGCTGGTGGTGATCTACGGCCCGCAAATCGTCAACGTGGTCGCAGACCTGGCGAAGAAGCATCTGGTGCTCACGCTGCTGGGGCTGGCGGTAATCTTCGGAGCGCTGGGCTGGTGGATCTGGCGGAAGCTGCGGCGCAAGAGGCTGGACGACGCAAGCCAGGCGCTGTAGACGGCTGGCACGGCACCCCCCTCCCCCCTGGCACTGCTGGAGGTTGATTGATTCTGCGGCAGTTCGCGGGTATTGACAGGCTCGACAACAGCCAGGTATCTGAGTCCGGGTCAGTTGCGATGCGGCCGTGGGTGTGTCATCCGTGGCCGAATGTGCGTCAGGCTCGGCCGAGTTGAGGCTGGATGACTGAGAATAAGTCAGTTGAGACCTGGCCGAGTCTGCGGCATATTGGGCCGAGTGTGATGGGGACATGGCCGAGACTGCGGCACACGCGGCTGCGTGTGACACCCGGGCACCGAGCACCGAGCTCCGGGCACGAGGGGTAGTCGGCGAGTGGGAGCCGCTCGACTTTGTCGGATTGGAGAAAAGGTTGGTCATGGTTACAGGCAGCAAAGGAAAAGGCTCGCCGAGGCGAGCCTTTCTCGTTCCCAGGAGTAGTTGGGGAGTTCGAAAAACTTTCTTACCCCCTATTATCAGAATACCAAGTCCAGCTATAAGTAGTGCCAACAATGAGGAGGTATTTTGGCGGGTAAGTTGTGTGTTATGAGGAGTCATTACTTTGGATTTTGGGTCCAGCTCTTGACAGATTTTCCACATTTTCGGGGTTGGGCTGTAAGTGATTGAAAGTTCGTTGAGCAGGACACAGGAAGGCGACTCCGCACCCACACGATACAAATCTCGACCACCCACCCGGGCTGTCATCCTGAGGAACGAAGTGACGAAGGATCTGCGGTTGCTGTTTCTTCCCATCGCAACCAATCTTCGCCGGCATACGATGGCTTCATGCACGAGGGCGGTCACTGCACCTACATCATGGCCAGCCGCAGCCACACCCTCTACATCGGAGTCACCGGCAACCTGCTCCGGCGCGTCTTCCAGCACAAATGGAGAGAGCACGACGGGTTCACCGCACGCTACAACTGCGACCGGTTGGTGTGGTTCGAGCGCCACGGGGACGCGAACCAGGCCATCGCGCGAGAGAAGGAACTGAAGGGATGGCGACGCGAGAGGAAAGTTGCGCTCGTCGAAAACGCGAACGCCGTTTGGGAGGACCTGAGCCGCGGCTGGTACGATCTCGAGCCCGCCGATTACTCGCGTGCCCTCGACCGCATGGATTCCTGAAGCAACCGCAGATCCTTCGTCACTTTGTTCCTCAGGATGACAGCCGGGTGGGGTGGTTGGGATTTGTCCGGTGATGGCGGCGATGCGGAGGTTTGGAGTGGCCGCCCGCAGGTGCCATCGACTCGCATCGCATGCCGGTGAAGACCGGTTGCGAAGGGAAGAAACGGCAACCGCAGATCCTTCGTCACTTCGTTCCTCAGGATGACAGCCGGGTGGGGTGGTTGGGATCTGTCCGGTGATGGCGGCGATGCGGAGGTTTGGAGTGGCCGCCCGCAGGTGCCATCGACTCGCATCGCATGCCGGTGAAGGCCAGTTGCGAAGGGAAGAAACAGCAACCGCAGATCCTTCGTCACTTCGTTCCTCAGGATGACAGCCGGGTGGGGTGGTTGGGATTTGTCCGGTGATGGCGGCGATGCGGAGGTTTGGAGTGGCCGCCCGCAGGTGCCATTGATGCGCATCGTATGCCAAGACCGGTTGCGAAGGGAAGAAACAGCAACCGCAGATCCTTCGTCGCTTCGTTCCTCAGGATGACAGCCGGGTGGGGTGGTTGGGATTTGTCCGGTGATGGCGGCGATGCGGAGGTTTGGAGTGGCCGCCCGCAGACGCCATTGATGCGCATCGTATGCCAAGACCGGTTGCGAAGGGAAGAAACAGCAACCGCAGATCCTTCGTCGCTTCGTTCCTCAAGATGACAGCCGGGTGGGGTGGTTGGGATTTGTCCGGTGATGGCGGCGATGCGGAGGTTTGGAGTGGCCGCCCGCAGGTGCCATCGACTCGCATCGCATGCCGGTGAAGACCGGTTGCGAAGGGAAGAAACAGCAGCCGCAGATCCTTCGTCACTTCGTTCCTCAGGATGACAGCCGGGTGGGGTGGTTGGGATCTCGCTCCCCAGGATGACAGCCGGGCGGGGTGGGCGAGACCTGTCTGGATCAGTAAGGCTGGTTCTTCCAGATCATGGGGACGAAGAACTCGGCGAGAAACCACGACAGCAGAAACATCACAGCCATAAGTCCGACGCCCCAGAAGAAAAGGCGGACGGGGAGGGTTTGGGTCAGGCGCGGGGTGGGTTCGGGATCGAAGCGGCGGTTCGGGATCTCGAAAACCAGGCCGCTGGCGAAACAGATGCTGGCGGTGAGGCCGAGCATGGCCAGCGCGTCTAGAAGTCGATCACCCCAGGGACTGCCGGGAACGAAGAAGGCATGTTCGAGGAGCGCACACAGCGAGAGGATGCTGAGCGTGAGGGCGAGGAGTTTGGCGATAGGCAGCATGGCCAGGATCCGGGTCAAATGCGCGCCTAGCCGTGAATGCCCTTCAACGCCGGGTAAACGCGGCGGAAGCCCGCATAGCCTTCAGCATAACGCCGAACCAGGTCCGATTTCGGCTGGATGGTTTCGGCGACGGTGATGCCGGCAGCGCAGGCGGCTTCGAGGTCGAGCCAGTGCTTTGCGCCGACGCCGGCCAGCAGCGCCGCTCCAAAGGCTCCGCCTTCTTCTGCCGTGAGCCGCTCGCAGGGATAGCCGTAGACGTTGGCCTGGATTTCGCGCCACAGCGGGCCGCGCGCGCCGCCACCACCGAGGCGGACGCCTTTGAGGGGAATGCCGAGCTCGGAGAAGAGCGTGAAGCTGTCTTTGAGCGAGTAGGCGACGCCTTCGAGCACGGCACGGGTGAAGTGGGCGCGGGTGGTGGTGGAGGTGATGCCGACGAAGGCCGCGGTGGCGGTGGGGTCGAGGTGCGGCGTGCGCTCGCCGATGAGATACGGCGTCCAGAGGAGGCCATCGCTGCCGGCGGGGATGCGGGCGGCTTCTGAGGTGAGGTCGTCGTAAGTCTGGTCGGGGGAGAGGGTCTCGCGCAGCCAGCGCAGGCTCAGGCCAGCAGCCTGGGTTACGCCCATGACGTGCCAGCGGCCGGGAACGGCGTGGCAAAAAGTGTGCAGACGGCCTTGCGGATCTTTGGTGGGAGCAGCAGTCGCGGCGAAAACCACGCCGGAAGTTCCGATGGTGGCGGAGACCGAACCGGGCTCGAGGATTCCCATGCCGACAGCACCAGCACCCTGATCGCCTGCACCAGCGGCAACAGGAGTTCCGGATTTGAGGCCAGTGAGGTTCGCGGCTTCGTCGCTGATCTTCGCGCAGATTTCCGGCGATTCGAAGAGCTGGGGCAGCCAGCTTTCTGGAATGCCCGCGACCTGAGCCACTTCTTTCGACCAGCGGCGGTGCGCGACGTCCAGCAGCAGCGTGCCGGATGCCTCGTGCACGTCGATGGCGTAGGTTCCGGTGAGGCGGTAACGCACGTAATCCTTGGGGCACATGATGTGCGCGATCTTCGCGAAGATTTCCGGTTCGTGATCGCGGACCCAGAGGAGCTTGGTGAGGGTGAAGTTGGGCAGCGCGGGGTTGGCGGTGAGCTCGATGAGCTTTTTTCGCCCCGCATCGCCGCCACCGAACTGATTGGTGAGCCATTCGCACTGCGGCTCAGTGCGGACATCGCACCAGATGAGCGAGGGGCGGAGGACTTTGCCGTCTTTGTCGAGCATGACGGCGCCGTGCATCTGGCCGGTGAGCCCGACGGCGTCCACGCGATGATTTTTCGCCGTGGCCAGAACGTCACGGATGGCCTGCTGCGCGGCGCGCCACCAGTCTTCGGGATCCTGCTCGGCCCATCCAGGATGCGGGGTGCGAAACGGTTCGTGCTCGGCCGAAGCGGAGGCGACGAGCTGCCCTTTTTCATCCACCAGGACGGCGCGCGTGCCGCCTGTGCCCACATCCATTCCGAGAAACACGTCGTTATCTCCGGGGCGAATCGCATTTGTGCGAGCCCACAACAATGTAGCAGCACGAGCAGCGAAGAGGCAGCGAGAGGCGGCCACAAACAGCATATACAGCGAGAGGCAGCGACAGCAGCAGGCAGGAGAAGCTGGCTGCGGCTGCTCTTCGGTACTATGGCTGTTGCGCCTGGCGTCGGTCTGAGGCGCAGCATCATTTCCCTTCTGGAGAATCTGCCGATGTTGAGTTATCGCCGCATCCTGCCTGTGGCGCTGGTTCTGCTTCCTGGTTTCGTGGTTAATGGTCCGGCGCAGCAGTCCGATGTGGCCGCGCGCCGCGCGCGTCTGCGTGATGCGTTTGAGACGGAGTGGCAATACCAGCTGCGAACGAATCCGGAGATGGCGACGGAGATCGGCGATCCTCGCTACAACGATCGGTGGAGCGATTATTCGGCGGCCGCTGCGGTGCGACAGGTGGACCATGCGCGCGAGGAGATTCGGGTCTTTGATGCCATCGACACGCGGGGGCTTCCGGCCGAGGACGCGCTGGACAAGGCGCTGATGCTGCGCCAGCTGCGGGACACGGTCGCCGGGGCGCGCTTTAAGAACTGGGAGATGCCGGTCGATCAGATGAACGGCGTGCAGCTCGGCATTCCCGACCTGATGACGCAGATGCCGCTCAAGACCGTCGCGGACTATGAGAATTACCTGAAGCGGCTGCACGGGATTCCTCAGGTGCTCGACCAGGTAACGGCGGTGATGCGGCAGGGCATGGCGGATCATCTGATGCCTCCGGCGTACTTGCTGGACAAAGTTGCCGCGCAGTCAGCAGAGCTGGGAACGCGGCCGCTGACCAGCAGCGTGTTTGCCGAGCCGCTGCAGAAATTTCCTTCGGGATTTTCGGCGTCGGATCAGGCGCGGCTGACGCTGGCCATCCAGGGTGCGATCCACAACGAGGTGGATCCTGCGTACGTGAAGTTCGCGGCTTTTGTGAAGAATGATTACGCGCCGCACGGGCGGACCGATCCGGGGGTCTGGGCGCTGCCCGATGGAGACGCGCGATACCGGTTCGCCGTGCGGCAGCAGACGACAACCGATCTGACGCCGGAGCAGATTCATGCCATGGGCTTGAAGCAGGTGGCTGAGATCGACGAGCAGATGCTGCAGCTGGCGCAATCGCAGGGCTACCACGATCTGAAGAGCTTCAACGATCACATCCGGCACGATCCGGATTTGTACGGCAAGTCGGGACAGCAGATTTTCGACCTCTACAAGCATTACGCGGAGCAGATGGAGGGGAAACTGCCTCTGCTTTTTGGACATCTGCCGAAGACGAAGCTGGAGGTGATTCCCATGGAGTCGTTTCGCGCGCCATCGGCGCCTCCGGCGGACTACTCGCCAGGAGCGGCGGATGGGAGCCGGCCTGGATACATCAACGTGAATGAGTACGATCCGACGCACCGGCTGCTGCTGAATGTGGAGGCGATTGCTTATCACGAGGGTGTTCCTGGGCACCACATGCAGTTTTCCATCGCGCAGGAGATGACCGATGTTCCGACGTTCCGGAAATTTCTGAACTACAACGCGTATTCCGAGGGATGGGCGTTCTATGCAGAACGACTGGGGAAAGAGGTGGGGTTCTATCAGGATCCGTACAGCGAGTATGGGCGGCTGGAGAACGAGATGTGGCGCTCGGTGCGGCTGGTGGTGGATACCGGGGTGCATTCGCAGCACTGGACGCGGCAGCAGATGGTGGATTATTTCCACGAGCACACGGCGATGGACGATACGAACATTGCCACCGAGGTGGATCGATACATTGCGTGGCCGGCGCAGGCGCTGGCATACAAGATGGGGCAGATGAAGATTCTGGAGCTGCGGGAGCGGGCGCGGCGGGAGCTGGGCGCAAAGTTCGACATTCGGAAATTTCACGATGCGGTGCTGGCCCAGGGGCCGATTCCGCTGGATGTGCTGGATCAGCAGATCACGGCGTGGATCGGGGAGCAGAAGCGCGGGAAGTAGCAGCTGGGCTGATCCGAGCTACCTGCGATTTCTGCGTACAGCCCGAGGTGCGGCATCACCAGCAGCGCGCTTTCTGGCTCCCGGTTCGAATCCCGTCACCTCGGGAATTTTCGTTTGCAGGGCGCGACGCACGATATACGCGGACCGCGTAAGCCTGGCGGCTCGGGCTCGGATGTCAATCTCTGCGATTTCGCTTTCCCGAGCTGTGATATTGATGCGCACCGTCTTTTCCGGGGCTTTCGCTTCAACAAGAAATGCGACCGCATCCTTCATTGCCGGATCACCGCGAAGATCGTCGAGGGTCGAGGGCAGCGGAATCACTGTACCATCCTCCTGCATTCCGGCAATGTGCAGGGCAAGAGCGCCGGCGGCCATGCGCCGTGCTTCTTCCAGACTGACTCCGGCCGTGATGCATCCGGGAAAATCGGGGAAGCTCACACCGTAGTCCGAGTTCTTGTCCTTATGGAGATAAGCGATATATTCCATCTCGTAGCCCCTCAGCGCAGCTTGATTCCTGCCTGCTTCTCGATGCTTTTCAGTGTCCCAACCGGTACGTTCCTGCGAGGCGTTGGGACAGTAACACGCCCTGGCTTTGTGGGATGCTTAAACTGTTTATGACTTCCTGCATGCGCAACTTCGAACCAGCCGTCCTGGTGCAATCTCCGAATGATTTCGCGGCTGTCCATTCACTTCCTGTGCTTCCGCTGTCATTTTATTATACACACTGCATACACACCGGAGCGAGTCCTTCGGTCTGCCTCGGGGGAAGATTACCCAAGCCAGGTGCAATGGTAATTTGTTTCGCTATAGGAAATGTGGTGGGATGATGGGTACGCCCGGAGCCATCCTGTTTGCGCGTTTCGCTTTTCATCACGTGCTATAACGACACGCTGTTCCCGGCGACGGGACAGGCGGTGGTGCGGCTGCTGGAGCGGCTGGGGCACACCGTCGAATTTCCGCTGGAGCAGACCTGCTGCGGACAGATGCACTACAACACCGGCTATCAGCGCGAAGCCATGCCGCTGATGAAGCGCTTCGTGGAGATTTTTCGAGGGGCCGAGGCAGTCTGCATCCCGTCGTCGTCGTGCGTGGCGATGATCCGGGATCATTATCCGAAGATGGCGGAGGAAGAGGGAGATCATGCTCTGGTGCGCGAGGTCGAGGAGCTGCTGCCGCGGGTGTATGAGCTGACGGAGCTGCTGGTTCACAAGCTCGGCATCGAGGACGTGGGTGCTTATTTTCCGCATCGAGTGACCTACCACGCCAGCTGCCACTCGCAACGAAGCCTGCATCTGGGCAATATGCCACTGCGGCTGTTACGGAAGGTGCGCGGCATCGATCTGGTAGATCTGCCGAATATCGACCGCTGCTGCGGCTTCGGCGGAACGTTTTCGATCAAGATGGGCGATGTTTCGGCTGCGATGCTGGCCGAAAAGATGAAGGATGTGGAGAACACCGGAGCTGAGGTTGTAACCGCGGTGGATACATCCTGCCTGATGCACATCTTTGGCGGACTGCATCGACAGCGCGCGGGGGTGCGCATGGCGCATATCGCAGAGATCCTGGCTCCGACCGAAAAGGACACTGCGGATGGAGGCTGGGCGTGACGATCCGCGTGAACGAGGCCGATCGCGCGCCATCGTTCCAGAAAGCCGCTCTGCCGCTGTTGGAAGACGCGCAGCTGAGGAAGAATGTCCGCCACGCGACGGATGTGATCCAGCGCAAGCGCGCCGTAGTGGTGGCGGACAGCAAGGACTGGCAGGGGTTGCGGACGTCGGCGAGCACCATCAAGGCACACACCCTGCGCTATTTGGATCAGTATCTGTTGCAATTTGAGCAGGCCTGCAGTGCAGCGGGCGGGCAGGTGCACTGGGCCGGCGATGCGGACGAGGCTAATCGGATTATCGCGGGACTGGTGAAGCAGTACGGCAGCGATGAGGTCATCAAGATCAAGACGATGACCTCGGAGGAAACCGGACTGAACGAGGCGCTGGAACAGGCTGGTATTCGCGCCCACGAGACCGATCTGGCTGAGGTGATTGTGCAGCTGGGCGGCGACAAGTCCTCGCACATTGTGGCGCCGGCAGTGCACAAAAACCGGAGCCAGGTGCGGGAAATCTTTCGCGAGCGCATGAACCTGCCGGATCTTAGCGACGAGCCGGAGGAGCTGACGGCGGCGGCGCGGCGGTATCTGCGCGAGAAGTTCCTGCGGGTGAAAGTCGGGATCAGCGGCGCGAATTTTCTGGTCGCCGAGACTGGGAGCGTGTGCATCGTGGAGTCGGAAGGCAACGGGCGCATGTGCCTGACGCTACCCGACGTGCTGATTTCGATTGTGGGGATCGAGAAGATCATTCCGCGCTTTGAGGACCTGGAGGTCTTTCTGCAGCTGCTGCCGCGGTCGGCGACGGGCGAGCGGATGAATCCTTATAACTCGGTGTGGACCGGGGTCCGGAAAGGGGACGGGCCACAGCATTTCCATGTGGTGCTGCTCGATAACGGGCGTACCGGCATTCTTGCCGATGCTGAAGCGCGGCAGACGCTGCAGTGCATTCGCTGCGGAGCGTGCCTGAATACCTGCCCGGTTTATCGGCAAACAGGCGGACATGCGTATGGATCGAGCTACTCGGGACCGATCGGCGCGATTGTGACACCGCAGTTGTTACAGATGAAACATGGGCAGTCGCTGCCGTTCGCTTCCACGCTGTGCGGCGCGTGCTATGAGGTTTGCCCGGTGAAGATCAACATCCCGGAGGTGCTGATCCACCTGCGCGGGCGGGTGGTGCGGGAGCAGAAGAGTGTCGTCGATCCGGAAGTGCTGGCGATGAAGACGGCTGCAGTGATCTTTACCAGCCGCACGCGGTACGAAGCAGCGCAGCGGTTGGCGCGGATTGGGCAATGGCCGATGGTCTCGCACGGATGGATGAAGAATCTGCCGGGCATGCTGGGCAACTGGACGCGGGTACGCGATTTGCGCGCGCTGCCGAAGCAGACGTTTCGCGACTGGTGGAAGGCACGGACGAAGTCCGGGCAGAAAAATGCAGGTCCTTCGGCTCCCCCGCGCGGAACAAGTCCGCACGGACTCGCTCAGGATGACGCCAATGGCTGACGCGCGCGATGCGATGCTCGAGCGCATCCGGTCGGCCACCGCGGGAGACGCGAAGACCGATGCTGTGGCAGAGTACGCTGCGATCCCGCGCAACTATATTCATGCGGGAGGCCTGAGCCAGGAGGAGCGGATCGCCATGCTCGTGGAGCGGTTGCATGAATACGATGCGAACGTTGTCGAGACGAGCGCCGATTCCCTGCCCCGCACGATTGCATCGGTGCTCGAAGGGCACCGGCAGAGAAAGGTGATTTCGGCCGACGGGGTATCGGCGGAGATGCTGCCGCGTGACTTTTCTTTTGTCGCCGAACGCGAGGCTGGTCTCGACGAACTGAATGCGTGCGATGGCATCGTGACGATTTGCACGGTGGCGATTGCGTTTACAGGAACCATCGTTCTGACGCATGGGCCGGGCGAGGGTGCACGGCGGTTGACGCTGGTTCCGGATCGGCATTTGTGTGTGGTTCGCGCGGATCAGGTGGTGGAGACGGTTCCGGAGGCCTTTGCTCGTCTGGCAGGACGTGCGACGCAGCCCCTCACTTTTATTTCAGGGCCGTCGGCTACTGCAGACATTGAAATGACGCGAATTCGGGGGGTCCACGGTCCGCGCTTTCTTGACGTTGTGCTGGTGCGTGACCCACCCGGCGACGGCGCTACGTCACCGCCGTAACGTGACCGGTTACTTTGCGCTAAGGCCTGTAATCACCGTCACATGCCAAAATGTGCATCGTCTGTTATGCTCTGTGGTTCGCGTGGTACAGTTCCTGAGCGCGTTCGGGGCACCGGGCGCGGAGAGTTAAAAACCGACTTCTGGAGGGTGTGTGTCCGTTAACGCCTGGATGTGTTTTTTTGTTGCCGTGAGTGCACTGTCGCTCTTTGTGGCCTGGCTTTTCAAGGGAGCCATGCAGGCTTCCAACGCCGGCGCAAAAAGCCGTTCGACGAACAGTTTCTCATCACGGCGATGGGCGAGATTCGCCGGCATTCTGGCCATGTTCACACTGCTGGGCCAGGGCGGTGCTCTGGCACAAACCTCGACCGGCGGCGAGGCCAATCTGCAGCTCCCGGATTTGACGCAGGTTCAATTCTTCGGCTTGAACGGGCACAGCCTGCTCATGTTCGGGCCTCTGTTCTGCATTTTGGGAATGATCTTCGGCCTCATTATGTACGCACACTTGAAGAGCCTGCCCGCGCACCGCGCGATGAAAGAGGTATCGCAGCTGATCTGGGAGACCTGCAAGACGTATCTGCTCCACCAGGGGAAGTTCCTACTGCTGCTGTGGTCGTTCATTGCGGTTGTGATTCTGGTCTATTTCGCAGCGCTGCTGCACTTCAGCGCGGCCCGGGTGATCATCATCCTTGCGTTCAGCGTGCTGGGAATGGCGGGCAGCTACGGAGTGGCGTGGTTCGGCATCCGGGTGAACACCCTGGCGAACTCGCGCTCTGCGTGGGCATCTCTGGGCGGAAATCCGTATCGCGCTTTCAGCGTTCCGCTGAAGTCGGGCATGAGCATCGGCATGATGCTGATCTCGGTCGAGCTGCTGCTGATGTTCATCATTATTCTGTTCGTTCCGGGTGACTATGCGGGGCCGTGTTTTATCGGCTTTGCCATCGGCGAATCGCTGGGCGCCGCCGTGCTGCGCCTGGCCGGCGGTATCTTCACCAAGATTGCCGACATCGGCGCCGACCTGATGAAGATTGTGTTCCATGTGA
>CAVWJR010000014.1:0-25672 GCA_963755485.1 uncultured Acidobacteriaceae bacterium
AAGCGACGAGCCAGACTCCGCAGCTTCGGTGTTGCGCTCACCTGTCCGTAGCGGAGCACAGTGATGGTGGTTAGCGACGGGATGCGCAGCGGCGGCGCGCGCCGATTTCATCGCTCAGCCTCCATCAGTCGCCTTTCGCCACAGGATTGACGAGCTGGCCGACGCCCTCGACCTCGGCGGTCATGGTCCCGCCAGGCCGGAGCCGAGCGCTGCGGGTTGCGAGCCAGTCTGATGGCGGCTGGGCGTCAGGCTGCTGATGATGACCCCCGTCTGGAGCGTGGTTATTGATGAGATGTACGCGATGAAGCTTGGGAAGCTTTGAAGATCAGCTTGGCTGGTGTGCTGGAAGGTTGCAGAAGTTGCGCCCCCAATGGTAAAAGCTTGATGTCGAGCGGTGGACCGGGATTTTTGTCGGGAGTGACGATCCCGGGGCTGTTACGGGAATAAAATGTGTCGAAGCCTGCTGAAGGTCCATTGTGTCGTGGCCAACTGCACATCGGGGCGCTCACGTCGTTGAGGATCGGGCGCCAACGCGGGCTCGCGCCGACCTCCTTCGCGATGGCGGCCGCCCTCCCGATCACGATGGCAAGCTCGACTTCGTAGTCGGTTGTTGCGTCAGCGCGGGAATGCGCACGGCTTCGGGTCCGTAACCACCGAAGGAAGTTGAGAAAAATGGTGCGGAATTTCGGAATCTGCCATCTTCGCCTCGACGCATGATCGCGGAAATTGAGGCCCACGCAGAAAATTCGTGTCGGATTCGGCAGCGGAGCGAGCAGCCGAACAGGGTCTAGGGGAGATGAGCGACTGGCCCGGCGCCTCGGCGGCCAGGCGCAGCGCCTCGGCGCCGGCGGCGTGGCGATGACGGCGTCCGAAGCGCCGCGCGGCGTGAGGTCGACGATGGCGTCGTCGAGGAGAAGCCCGGCTGCGGCAGGCTCTCGGAGAAAATTCAAACGATATAAGTTTCATGCATCCTTCCAAATGCGGCGTCGGGATAACTGTAGTCGCGCAGCGTTTGGGGCAAAATTTCACGCTGTAGCCGGGCCTTTCCGGCAACAAATCATCCCGCGCCAAATGCGAACCGGATCGAGAAAATGTCGTACAGGTGGTCAACAAACTCGACGACGCGATTTTCCAGCGACACCGAGACGAGAGATAGTCCAAAGCCGAAAGATGCTGCACGAATTCGCACAGGCCCACACCGCCCGCGTGCGGGCAAACGGGAATGCCGAACTTCGGGCCAGCAGGATGACGGCGATGTTTTCGTTCACGCCAGCGAGACGGCAGCTGTCGATCTGGCACACGTCGATGGCCTGCGCCTGCATCAGTTGTTTGAAAATGACGCGATTCTGGCAATGCTCTCCGGTGGCGATGCGCACGCCCGGCACTTCGCGCCGGATGCGCGCGTGGCCGAGGATATCGTCGGGACTGGTCGGCTCTTCCATCCACCACGGATGGTGCTGCTCGAGATCCCGCGTGCGCAGAATCGCTTCCTCCACGCCCCACTTCTGGTTCGCGTCCATCATCAACCGATTCGCGGCGCCGATTTTCGAGCGGATCATGCTCGCGCGCCGATGATCGTCGACCGGGTCTCCGCCAACCTTTAGCTTGAAGTGAGTCCAGCCTTCGGCGAGCGCCTCATCGCACAGGCGCGCAATTTCTTCGTCGCTGAATCCGAGCCAGCCTGCCGAGGTAGTGTAAGCCGGAAGGCCGTCTTTCTTCAATCGCGCCAGGCGCTCATCGAATCCGGTGCGACGCTCCCTCATCAGCGCGATAGCTTCTTCCCGCGTAAGAACGTCATCGATGTAATGGAAGTCGACGAGGCTCGCGATGCGCTCCGGTTCCATCTCGGCAAGCAGTTGCCATAGTGGCTTATCCTCCACGCGCGCGTAAAGATCCCACACTGCGTTGATGAGCGCCGCCGTGGCCAGATGGATCACGCCTTTTTCGGGGCCCAGCCAGCGGAATTGCGTGTCACCGGTGAGCTCGCGGCTAAAGGCCGCAAGGTCGTCGGTGATGGAGCTGAGTGTTCGGCCTTTCGCGTAGCGCGCGAGATAACGAAGCGCTTCGCAGCAGAGTTCGTTGCCGCGGCCCAAAGTGAAGGTGAGGCCGAAACCGCGAAGCCCGTGGTTGGTTTCGAGGATGCAGTACGCTGCGGAGTAATCGGGATCCTTGTTGACCGCGTCGGAACCGATGCTTTCCCGCGAGGTGGGAAAGCGCAAATCGATGACGCGGACCTCGGTGATGCGAAGTTCGGACAAGAGCCGGTTCTCCTCGGACGCCAGGGCGAAGTTTCTGCCAGCGGGACGCTAATTCAACCCCGGCCTGGCGGAGCACTACAATTCTCAACGTGCGCCGACGTTATGAAAAGCCTTGTGAAAATCCATGAGTGATCGATCATCGCGCGCCGAAGGGCTGCTGAACGGCAAGACAGCCATTATTACAGGTGGCGCAAGCGGTATCGGCCTGGCCATTGCGAAAGCCTTCGCGCGGCACGGAGCCGCCGTGTTCATCGTCGACCGCAACGAAGACGGCGCGGTCGCCGCGGCGCGCGAAATTGCGGACTCCGGTGGAACGGCCGAAGCGCGCGGGTGCGATGTGAGCGACGCCGAAAGCGTGCGCCAGGCCTTTGACGGAATTTTCGCGCAAGGCCGTGTGCATGTGCTGGTCAACTGTGCCGGCGTCGCGCATGTGGGATCGGTGACGACCACCAGCGAAGACGACTTCGATCGGATCATGCGGATCAACGTCCGCGGCATCTTCCTGTGCCTCCGCGCCGCTGTCGTGCACATGAAGGAGCATGGCGGTGGCGTGATTCTCAACATGGCGTCGATCGCGGCCAGCACCGGCTTGCCGGATCGCTTCGCTTACTCCACCAGCAAGGGCGCGGTGGTGGCCATGACCTACTCTGTGGCCCGCGATTGCCTGAAAGACAATATCCGCTGCAATGCAATTTCGCCGGCGCGCGTGCACACGCCGTTTGTCGATGGCTTCGTTGCGAAGAATTATCCGGGACGCGAGGCCGAGATGATGGAGGAGCTGGGCCGGGCGCAGCCCATCGGCCGCATGGCCCGGCCCGACGAAGTCGCGAGTCTCGCAGTGTGGCTCTGCTCCGATGAAGCCAGCTTTGTCACCGGCGTCGACTATCCACTCGACGGTGGATACATCAATCTGCGCGGGTGACGCAGCGTAGCTCAAAAACAACCATCGAGGCATACTGGCCCTATGCAAAATCACAAAGCTGCTGTGGTGGTTCTCGGAATTTTCCTTGCCAGTAGTGCCCTGAGCGCCCAGCAACCACGCGCTGTCGCCAACGATCCCACGCCCGACGCCAAAGCTCCAACGCAGAACGTCGAGACCGTCATTCCCTCGCATGGCAGCAAGATGATGGGCCTCCTGCTGCTCGCCGAAGGCGCCCAGCCCCATAGAACGGCGATCCTGCTGCATGGATTTCCAGGCTACGAGCAGAATATGGATCTGGCCCAGGCGCTGCGCCGCGATGGCTGGAACGTGCTGGCCATGCATTATCGCGGCGCATGGGGCTCGCAGGGAGATTTCAGCTTCACTCACTGCATGGAAGACGTCGGCGCGATGCTCGCGTACCTCACCAATCCGGCCAACGCGGCGAAGTTCCATGTCAACACGCGCCGCATTGTGGTCATCGGCCACAGCATGGGTGGCTTCATGACCGTTGCAGCACTCGCGCAGCATCCCCAGATCGCCGCCGGCGTGGTCATCACCGAAGGTAGTCCGGAGCACGATGGGCCCGGTTACTTCGGAGCTGAGTCCGATCCTGCCGATTACGCTCCTCTGACTGGTACATCGCCCACGGCGCTCGAGCAGGATGCAAAAACCCACGCGGCAGCCTGGTAGTTTCACGGCGTTCGCCGCGAAGATCGCCCCACGTCCCATGCTCGTGCTCTCCGCCAACGACGGATTGCGCGCTTCCAACGAAGCGTTGACCGCCGCGCTGCAGCAGGCCGGCTCTCCGGTGACCTATATCCACATGGATACCGATCACGGTTTTACCGACCACCGCATCGCGCTCGAGAGCGCGGTCCTGGAGTGGGTTGATAAGACGGTGCAGTGAGCAGTTCAGGTACCCCCCTTAAATTTGGCAAGTGTTGAATCTGCGGTGGTTGCAGAGGTCTAAAAGTGCAAGTGTTTGATTCCTCGGCAGTTGCGGGACGGCTCGATGGCAAGTTATTGGAAATACAGCGTTTAGCCGGGAGCTGGGGGGCGAACGACAACACGTTCGGCGCACAGCGTTCGGCGTTCAAGGGTTAACCCGCTCAAGCCACAAGCGGGCTTGAATGGGCCGGCCTGGCTTCTGGAAAAAATGAAAAGCCCCACCGGGATGGGGAGGCTTTTTTCTTTTTCTACTCTATATATTCAGAATACCAAGTTTGGGCGAAAGTAGTGCCAACTATATTGGGGTAGTTTGGCTTGTAAGTGGCTTGTTATGAAAGCCATTACTTTGGATTTTGGGTGTTTCTCTTGACAGATTTTCCACATTTGGGGGTTTGGGGTAGTTATTGGATTTTTGGCGCGAAGGCGACCGAACCGAGGAACGTGCTGCGCGCCGCTTTCTTTTCGGCGCCCATTCGACTCGCCCGCTTACGCAGGCTCGCTCAGGGCAGGCTCTTTTCGATGTGTTGCTATCCTTGGCTGGAATTATCGAGGGGCTTTCATGGCAAATTCTGAAGGCGGCATTGGGAATGTGATCCCGAATGCCGCGCTGGTGCAGATGGCGATGGCGTATTCCCGCAGCCGTATGCTTTGCGCGGCGGCGCGGCTGGGGGTGGCCGATGCGCTGGGAGATGAGGTGCGCAGCGTCGATCAACTGGCCGGAAGCTGCAAGGCGGATGGCGATGCTCTTTATCGGCTGTTGCGTGCACTGGCCAGTATCGGCGTGACCGAGGAGACGGCGCCGAAACATTTTCGGCTGACGGCGTTGGGAAAGCCGCTGCGGCGCGATGTCGAGCAGTCGGCATGGCCAGCCGTAGTTTTCTGGGCGGATCTGCTCGCCGATAGCTGGTCGCAACTGACGGAGTGCGTGCGCACGGGGAAGACGGCTTCTGAGGTTCGCGATCCGAACGTGCCTTCGCGCTGGTCGCAGGATCCGGACGCCAGCTCGATTTTTCGCGCGGTGATGGGGACGGCGCCCGCAGAAGATTACGCGCCCATCGCAAAGGCGTGGGATTTTTCGCGCGCGCAGGTGGTTGCCGATTTGGGCGGAGGCGGAGGCTCGCTGATTCTTGCGGTGCTGGACCTGTATCCGCAGGTGCGGGGGATGCTGGTCGATCTGGAGCCCAGTGTGGAGGCGGCGAAGGCGCGGTTCGCGGACGAAAAGGCTGGTTCGCGGTGCCAGCTGGTGGTGGCCGATCTGATGCAGTCGGTTCCAGCCGGAGCCGATGTGTACATGATCAAGCATGTGCTGCACGGTCGGCGGGATGCGGAGGCCATCACGATTCTGAAAAACTGCCGTGCGGTGATTCCAGAGAACGGAACGCTGCTGGTGATTGAATTCGTTCTGCCTGCTGTGGTGGCGAAGGCCGATCCGCAGCTGGAAGGTCACCTGATGAGCGACCTGAACATGCTGGCGGTGACAGGCGGGCGAGAACGCAGTGAGGCTGAGTGGAAAGTTCTGCTGGAAGCTGCGGGGTTTCGGTTGACGGGGGTTTTTCCGGTGGGCAGCGATGTGGGGATCGTTGAAGCTAAGCCGGCGTGAGGTTTTTGTTTGGGATTGCTCCCGAATCGGGTGTCCTTTCCAAAAGGGGCCGTTAGGTTAGTGGGACGTGACTCTGGAGTGGTGTTGGGGAAGAAGCTGATTGACCGTCGGAAGGCGGGGAGCGTTTGCTTCTTGCTGTGGGGTGAACCTGGCCTCTTTTTGGTTTGGGGTCGGTGATAGATCGCTCGGCGCTGGCTGCTGGCCGCTGGATATTGGCTGCTCGGCGCTGGCTGCTGGCTGCTGCGCTGGCCGCTCGGCGCTGGCCGCTGGATATTGGCTGCTGTTGGTGGCCACTGGTTACTGGCCATTGGCCGCTGGTTGCGGATTATTGGTTGCTGGTCGCCGTCCTGGCAGCTTCCACATCGGCCTTGTGGGCCAGACGCAGCGCCTGGCGCGTGGCCGAGTATTGCGCGCCAGCGAGAAGCAGCAATCCGGTGAGAAACGCGAAGATCATCAGGCTCACGGAAACCTGAAAGGGCCCGTAGACGGAGTTCAGGTCCATGTGGGGAAGGATGAGGATGTAGATGAGGCGGCCGACGTCCCAGAGAAGCCCGGTGATGACGGCAGTAGGCAGCACCGCGCGCAGCGGAAGACGGCGGTGGGGCAGGATCCAGTAAACGAGGAAGAAGACACCCACCGAGAGGAAGCCGACGACGATCTGCAGGAACGTTTGGTGGACGAAGTTGTAGAAAGCGTTCTGGGTGTGGCCGAAAAAGAGGAAGGTGAGGATGTGGGTCTGAGCGGTTGCCACGCCGACGGCAACAAGTGAAAGCAGGCCGATAAGGGCGGCGATGCCGAGCGAGACGAGCTGGTTCATCACGTAAGAGCGGTTGCGGGTGACGCCCCAAACCTGGTTGAGGGCAACTTCAAGGGGCAGAAAGACGCCGGTCGAGGAGATAAGCAGCATGATGACGGAGACGAGTTGGACCGAACCGCGCGGGTGGACGAGCAGGCTCATGTTACGCACGACGAAGTCCTGATTGGAGGGGAGGATATCGCGGAGGATGCCGCCGATCTCCTTAACCATGGCCTGGGAATGGAAGATTTGCTGGGCGACGGTGAAGAGCAGAACGATGAAGGGAAAAATCGACAGGATGGTATTGGCGGCAACCGAAAAGGCGTAGGTATGTACTTCAGTTTGGGCAAGATAGCGGCCAAGAGCGACGAGGACCGGCCACCATCCGTGAGCTTTGGGACGGGCCGGAGGTTTGGGTGCGGGCGCAGGCAGTGCAGGCTTGCTTTCGGTCGCGGCCGCAGCCTGAATCTCCACGCCTTTTGTCATGAGAGCCTTGGGAAAAATCCTACCACTCTGCCGAGGGCGGCCTTTCGGTCGGGAGTTCGGGCTTGTTCAGGAGCACGAAAGTTGCGCGTACTTCCGTAACCTGCTGCAAAATGTCTGTTTTCCACGCAAATTTTTGCTTGATTTCAAAATCGTTTCCTGCCATAACAGGTACACGATTCCCGCTCCCCAGGAAGCGAATCGCAACTTTGAAGGCCAGTTTTGATGTACCTGAATAGCTGTCGCCGTAACTGCCCGGTAATCCCCTGAGCTGCCCGATCCGCCACGTCACGGCGGGCGAAGGCAGCTTTTGGTGTCTCTGGATTCATTACAGCAGTAATGGAATGCGAAGACACCAGCCGAAGCGGAGACAACAACGTAGGCGCAAACGATGAAGGAGTACCAGGTGAAAGAGAGTGGAGTAGTGAAGTGGTTCAACGGAGCCAAGGGTTACGGGTTCATTCAGCGGTCGAGTGGCGAGGACGTTTTCGTGCACTTTTCCGCGATTCAGGATTCGGGGTACAGGACACTGAATGAAGGCGAGGCGGTCGAGTTCGAGTGCACGCAGGGCCCGAAGGGGCTGAGCGCGGCGAACGTGGTCCGCAACGGCGCCTGAGATCGCGTTCGGCTGCGCGGCCTGTTTCCCCGGCAGACGCGCGGCGCGATGGAACCCACGAAGGCTGCAGGGCCCAATCTGTCCTGGTTAAGCTGGTCGACCAATCGGAGTTGTTTCTCCCCTCACTCTAATTGCCGTCGCAGGTTGTCCACTGCCCACCGCGCTGCATCGGCGAGGACAGGATCGGTGTGAGCCGACCACTGCTCGAGGATCGGCAGATAGCGCCGCTGGCCGCTGTTGCCCATGGCGATGGCGAGGTTGCGGCGAAATCCTGAAAATTTGCTGCGCCGCACAGGCGAGCCGTTGAACCAGCGGCCGTAGTCGGCTTCGTCCATGGCGGCGAGCCAGTCGAGCGCGGGGTTGACAAGCTCGGCGCGCGGGGCGAGTTGCGAGTCAGCGCGGATGGGCTTGCGGCCGGCACGAGCATTCCAGGGGCATACATCCTGACAGATATCGCAGCCGAAGACCTGGCGGCCGATGCCGGGGCGAAGCGGTTCGGGGATGGGTCCGCGATGTTCGATGGTGAGGTAAGCGATGCAGCGGGTCGCGTCCATCTGGTAAGGAGTGAGGGCGTTGGTCGGGCAGGCGTCGATACAGCGGGTGCAGGATCCGCAGCGGTCGGCGGCGAGGTTCAGATGCGGGGCGCGATCGGACGCCACATCGATGGACGTGACGATGACACCCAGGAAAAGCCAGGAGCCGAGCTGCTGGTTGAGTAGGCAGGTGTTTTTGCCGATCCAGCCGAGGCCGGCGTAGCGGGCGTAGACGCGCTCGACGACGGGGCCGGTGTCGACGAAGCAGCGGGATTCGAAAGGGCCAAGGTGAGTGGTGAGCTGGTCGCGAAGGGATTCGAGGCGGCGGAGCAGGACCTTGTGGTAGTCGGAAGGGCGGCTTTCGAGGTTGCCGGTGTTCGGCTGCCCGGTAATGGCATAGCGGGCGATCCAGCCGGCAGTCGGCGGAGCGGGATCGATGGAGCGGGGCACATCGGAGTTGTAGTTGGCTGCGCAGACGATGACGGAGCGGGCCCAGGGGAAGGCGGTGCGCACCGAAGATCGGAGGATCTGATCCTGATCGTTGCGACGCGTGAGATATTCCATGGAGCCGGCGTGGCCCTGATCGATCCAGGTGGTGAAGCGCGAGCGCTCTTCTTCGTCTTCCGGGGAGCCGGGCGTTGGAACGGCCGCGATGCCGGCGGCGGCGAAACCGGATTCCTGGGCGAGGCGAGCGAGAAGGTCGCTGAAGCGAGATTCGCCGCGGTCTCCAATCTGATCCGGGATGGCGGCAAGTGACATGCGGATGTGGACCTGAACGGGGTGGTTCTTTTCCCAAATGGCTTTAAAAAAGGTACTTAGGTCCGGAGTACGGAATCAAGCCTATTGACGTTGCGACGGCAGTCGCCCGCTTTCCCTGAACGATTTTGGCATCCCAGGCGGCTTTCGTACTGTGAGCGCTTCCAGTGTTCTGTTGCCGCCGGCGGATTTCCACCTTATACTGCACCCAAAGAGGGGCGGCGAGCCGTTTCCCGGGAACTGCTCCTCCGAAATGAGGTGCTGTCTTCAGTCAGAGCTTTTCCCTGACGAGCAAGCCCACGGACCGCAGTCAGGTTCGGCGGGGATTACGCGAGCCCGGAAATGCGCCATCCCAACGCGCAGGAGCGCCGGGAACCCCCGAGATTGCAGCGTGGCGCGCGGTAGTTCGCGTCCTTCGAAGTAGCGTAATTGGGACCCTCGACAGTCTTTCCTCTGTAATCTTCCCCGCCGATTGCCGCGCCTGCGGCCTGCCGCTTGCTGGTTTCACACTCCTTCCTGTTTGCGATTCCTGCTGGAACAACTTGCCTGCGCAAGCCGGGCCGCTCTGTGCGCAATGTGGCGAGGCGCTGGATTTTGAGCCGCCGAACGGGGAACGGCCGATTTGCCGGCCATGCACGGCGGTTCCACCGGCCTTCGATAAAGCAGTGGCGCACGGAGTTTACGACGACACGCTGCGGACCCTGCTGCACCTGCTGAAATATGATGGGATTGAAGGGCTGGCAAAACGGCTGGGCAGCCTGGCGGCCGATGAGGTGCTTGCGATCGAGGGACTGCCGGCGGAGCTGGTGGTGGTTCCGGTGCCGCTTTATAAGAAGAAACGCAAGACTCGCGGGTTCAACCAGGCGGAGGTGCTCGCACGCGGCTTGATGGCGGCGGTGCGGAGACGGCGGCCGGAGATGCAGATCAAACTTGCGGGTGCGCTGCTGAGGAGGCAGCGTGCGACTGAGAGCCAGGCGGGTTTGACCCCGCACGAGCGCCGTGAGAATGTCCGCGGCGCTTTTTTTGTTCCCAAGCCCGAGGAGATACAGGGCAAACATGTGCTGCTGATCGACGACATTTATACGACAGGGGCAACGGCGCGGGCATGCTCGAAGGCGCTGCGCAGCGCAGGGGCAGCGACGGTATGGGTGGCGACGGTGGCGCGGGCGCAGAAGAGGCACGTCTCGCTTCCGGAAAGAGACGAGACACGGGAGCCGCAAGGACACGAGCTTCCGATGGAACAGGATTTTGCGCTTTGGGAGGAAACGGCACCGCTCCGATGAGCGGCGCGAGACATTGAGTCGGATCCGGACTGGCAATCCGGACACCTGAGACGGAGGCGTTATGTCGTTAGGGAAGGCTGGTGTTCACGCTCGCAGGCAAACGATGGCCAAAGTGGCCCACGTGGAGAGCCACGCGCACGAGGGGCTGCGGGTGGTGACGACGCAGGCGCTGCAGACGCCGGTGCTGGTGCTGAATGCCTCCTATGAGCCAATCAATATATGCGGAGCGCGGCGGGCGCTGGTGCTGGTGCTGAAGGGCGTGGCGCGCACCGAAGAGGAGCAGGCCACGGAGCTGCACTCGGCGCGGCTGCGCATGGCGATGCCGTCGGTGATCCGGCTGCTCGAGTACCGGAGGATTCCGCACCAGACGCGGGCTCTCTCCAGGAAAAACATTCTGTTGCGCGATCGGAACACCTGCCAGTACTGCAGCGTGATTTTGCCTTCGGCAGAGTTGACGCTGGACCATGTGGTGCCGCGTTCGCGCGGCGGCCTTTCGACCTGGGAGAACCTGGTGGCCGCCTGCCACAGCTGCAATCGGCGGAAGGGGAATCACCTGCTGAGCGAGATCGATCACAACATGAAGCTGCAGCGGGAGCCCAGGCCGTTCACGCTGCACACCAGCCGGCACATCATGCGGATGATCGGGCACTCGGATCTGAAGTGGCGGAAGTATTTGTACTACTAAGCCTGTAGCTGGTAGCCGGTAGCTGGTAGCCAGGAGGCGGCCTCCGGCGGAGGGTTAGAGTTCGGGAATCAGAAGCCGGAGGAGCATTGCGATCCGGATTGCTACTGAAGCATCACGGGCGTGTTCTGAGCGCTCACAATCCACCATCGATCGTTTCGTTTCACGAGTACATAGAGAGCCAGCTCCTGGACAATCGAACTGTGGGAAGGGCTTATTGGCAGTCCACGCTCGTTCAGGCCGGTTCGGCGGACACTTGCACAGGCGATATCCGGACCGATGAACCCAAGCGCTTCCAGGGTGAAACGCGAACTATATCCGTACTGCCGGGAATTGGCTGCGAGCCGGCGGTGAATCGGATTCAATTGGTCCAGGCCGCGGACGATCTGACCTTTAGGACTGCCCCAGATCACATCTTCGCTGAGAACGCTGTCAAAGAGATCGCCATCGGATGTATTAACGGCCCGTTCCAAAGTTGCGACAACGTTCAGGATTCGATCGCGGTCCTGGCTTGAATATTCACCGAAAAAAGCCGGCGCTTGCGGCAACGAGCGGCTGGAATCCCCGTTCGGAATCACGGTCATGCTTCTCTCCTCAGGCAGACAACGAGTAAGGAACGGTGGAGCGGGCATCGCGCAGGGCGACGGCCCACCAGTTGAGCCGTGCGAGGAGGGTCTCCATGGCTCTGTGAGCGCGTTCTGGATTTCGCAGAGCACCGGTTTCGTCGAATTGCTCCCATGCGCCGGGAAAGCTCACAGAATCCCGGATGGTCACGGCGTGCAATTCGGCAAACACCAGCCGCAGCTGTTCGACCGCGCGTAATCCACCGGAGACCCCGCCGTAGGACACAAAGGCGACGGGTTTGGCGTGCCACTCGGCGCCGGCCGAATCGATGAGGGCCTTGAGCGGCGCTGGATATCCGTGGTTGTATTCCGGCGTGACGACGACGAAAGCATCTGCCTGACTCAGTTGTTGTTGCGGCAGAGAAGCACGCCCATCGATGGATGGCCGTCCCGATGGATCGGCAGGGTCGACCACGTCAAGCTGGAATTTTCCGCTGGCCGCGACCCGCTCCACAGTCCATCGGACTACGGTGTCGCAAAAGCGCCCCGGACGAGTGCTCCCATAGATCACGGCAACTCTGATTCCGTCGTTCATTGTTCCTCCCGTGCGGCAAGGGCTATGAAGAGCGTAGTACCTCAAGTAAACTTGAGGTCAAGAGGGACGATGAAAAAGCCTGTTCCAAAGCACATATCCGTCGAACTCACGGTGGGCGAGGTGGCAAAGCGGAGCGGTGTGGCCGTTTCCACCCTGCACTATTACGAGTCCGAAGGATTGATCAGCAGCTGGCGCAACCAGGGAAACCAACGGCGTTATGCGCGCGAAGTTCTTCGGCGGGTAGCGGTGATCAAGGTCGCGCAGCGATCGGGCATCGCGCTGGCTTCGATCCGCAGAGCGCTGGAAACACTGCCGGGCCGACGCACGCCTGCAGCAGAGGACTGGAGAAGGCTTTCTGCGAAGTGGAAGGCGGAGTTGAGCGATCGGATCACGCGTTTGACGCGGCTTCGCGACCAACTCGACGGTTGCATCGGGTGCGGGTGCCTTTCACTGGGAGTTTGTCCGCTCAGAAATCCGTGGGACGAGCTTTCAAAACGGGGTCCCGGGGCTCAATTACTGGATCCCGAACCCAGGCAGGACTGAAGGGTCGCGCCCTGACACAAAACCCTGGAGCAATTCTTTCGCGAACGTCGGAGACAGGACTAACCTGGGCGCAGAAACGTGCCTGCCGGGTTCGTGGCCGCTATAATTCTCGCTACCTTTAAGGAGAAGAGCGAACGATGCCGGTGAGTGCGCGGCCGGAGGTCACAATACGAGAAGCCACACTCGCGGACGCGACCGTCTGTGGCGAGATTTGCTACCGGGCCTTCTCGACCATCAATGCCGAACACAATTTCCCCTGCGACTTTCCGAATCAGGACGTCGCCATCGGAGCGGTCACGATGATGTTCGGGCATCCAGGCTTCTATTGCGTTGTGGCGGAAAGCGACGGACGCATCGTCGGCAGCAACGTCCTTGACGAGCGCTCGGTCATCGCCGGCGTCGGCCCCATCACCGTCGATCCCAACGTGCAGAATCGCGGCGCCGGACACGAGCTGATGAAGGTCGTGATGGACCGCGCCGAGGAACGGGGCGCCCCGGGAATTCGCCTGGTGCAGGCGGCCTTCCATAATCGCTCGCTGGCACTCTATACGCGGCTTGGCTTCGATATCCGCGAGCCTCTCGCCTGTGTGCAGGGCCGGCCCGCGCAGCGCATAGTCGCGGGATGTGTGGTGCGGCCGGCGCAAACCGCCGACATCGAGGCATGCAACGCACTTTCAATGCAGATCCACGGGTTCCACCGCGGCCGCGAACTGGCCGACGGCATCGAGCAGAACAGCGCTGTGGTGGTGGAGCGCGGCGGGCACATCACCGGTTACGCCAGTTCGCTGGCCTTCTTCGGCCACGCCACCGCGGAAACCAACATGGATTTGCAGGCGTTGATCGCCTCGGCCGAATCCTTCGGCGGACCCGGAATCCTGGTGCCGTCACGCAATACCACGGTGCTGCGGTGGTGCCTCGACAATGGCCTGCGCATTGTCCAGACCATGACTCTGATGAGCATCGGGCTCTATAACGAGCCCGACGGTGCATGGATGCCCTCAGTGACGTTCTAAGCCGGCGACGCTTTTAATTCTCCAGAACTGTAAACTGCCCCGCGTCCGTGCGATTGTCGCGAAGGAACGCCGGTTCCCACGAGGGAGACTCGAGCTCCGGCATGGGCGATGCCTGGAAGAGCCGTTTGCATTGCCGCGCCGTCCAGCGCGCCCAGCGCCTTGACTTCTTCCGCCTCGCGCTGTCGCTGGAGATGCCGGTGCCCGCATACATCTGGCGATAGAGCTTCGAAAGGAAAATAAACGCAATGCGCGAACTCACGTTGGGGCAGCAAGCGGAGCGTTCCCAGATGGCGCTCCAGTTATAGAAGCGGTCCCAGACCTTCTGGGTTCGGTTGCTGATCTCGCCGGAACTCATGCTGGGGTGCGGGGTAAACATTTTCGGACGCGACTCCCAGGGAATGAGCCAGTAGCGAGTGATGGGGACGTCGCCGACCATGGTGGGATGGACCGATTGTTCTTTCTCCCAGCGGATGAAATCGACGGTGCCGGGAAAGGGTGTCATCATCACGAACTGGGCAAAAGTGACGCCGGCCTTCATGGCCATGGCCACGGTTGCATCGAAGGTGGCCGGCTTGTCGGTGGGCAGACCGAAGATGAACGAGCCGAGGACATGCACGCCGTGCGCTTTGAAGGTCTGCAGACGCTTCGCGAGCGCGTCGCCGGAGAAGTTCCAATCCTTGTAGACGGCCTTCAGTCCTTCCGGGGTGACAGCTTCAACGCCGACCAGCGCGCCTTTGATGTTGGCTTTGCGCATGGCGTCGAGAAAGTCGCCGTCTTCGCCGGCTTCCATGGTGATCTGTGTGAAGAAGACCATGTCCTGGGGCAGGCGGGCCAGCTCTTCCATCAGCTGGAAGCGCTCTTCGCGGATGGCCAGAAGCTCGTCCACTTTGGCGAGGTTGTTCTGCTCGCGCGCGAGGCGCAGATCGGTGAGGGTAACGGGGTAGAAATTATCGTCAGCGAGGGCGACGAACCTGAAACCGAGGCGGCGGAGATCAACGATTTCGTCGATGACGCTCTGGTAGCGGCGCTGGCGAGGCTGCTGGCCGTCGGTGCGCCAGACGCTGCAGAACGAGCAGTGCTTGGGGCAGCCGCGAATGGTCTGCACGGAGGCCCACATATACTTCTGGGGCTCCATCAGGTCCCAGCGCGCGGCAAGAAAGTCGGTCCCGGCGATGCGTCCGCCTTCGTAGATTTCCTTCGGGCTACCGGCAAGACAGTCGGCAACAACTTTGGCCCACACGAGATCGCCATCGCCCTTGACGACGGCATGGGCCTGACCACGCTCGAGCGCTTCTTCGGGAAACAGAGTGGCGTGAATGCCGCCATAGACGACCCACGCGCCGCGCTCACGGGCCATCTTGCCGACCTGATATCCGCGCAGAGCATTGCCGGTGTGAACGCTGATGCCGACGATGTCGCCCTGGCGAATGCGATCGGGATCGATGACCTCCAGCGATTCATCGACGAGGATGGGATCGCCGACCGAGGGCGGCGTGGCAGCGGCGAGAACGAAGAGCCAGCGCGGCGTGATGACAGCCGTGCCAAAGGAATTGTCGCTGGGGTTCACCAGGAAAACGCTCATCGAAGGCGACCTTTCTACGGTGCGTGTGCAGGGCCTCTGAGAGCGTCATGCAGGTTGTGGTCAAGCAGCCGGAATCGAACCGGGTTCCGGTGGGCTCGGGGTCCCTCGCCGGACTGTATAGGATCATATGCGCCAGGTTGCGCTATGTCGCTTGGACGACGGTAATAATTTCGCAATCTTCGGCCGGGACAGGGGTTTTGCCCAGATTGGGACGGGACTGGAGCCTCAGCGCCTCGGAGGGTTCCGTTTGGCCAGCATGGCGACGCATTTCTCGATGCGGCGAGCCCGTGTTTCGGGCAGTTTGGCCTGCGCCAGCCAGTCCACGAGCTCCTTCCTGTGCGAATACGAAAGGGCGCCGAAGACTTTGTCCTGACCGGCGGTTTTGAGCGCTTTTCGGAGCCAGACAGGAACCGTGACGGTGCGTGGAGCCGTGTCCGGCTCCATGGTGACTTTCACCGTGTCGCCGACACCGGCTTTGGCTGCGGCCTGCAGCTCCTTATTGACGGCCATGTAGTGAGTGCTGTCGCCGCGCGGCATGATGGAGCTGCGGAAGGCGACACCGTTGATGGCGCCGCGCACGGAAACGCGGGCTTTGCTGCCGAAGACCTTCTCGACGCTGAAGGGGATGGGCATGTGGGCCCACGCGCCTTGGGGGCCGCGGCCGATGAGCTGGATGGAGAAAGTTTTCTTCATCACTGTTCGGATTGTTCGGCCAGAGGGGCGATGTGGACGGGAGGTTTAGCCCAGCCGGTGTCGCAGTAGACGGTCCAGCTTTTGACTTTGCTGCCTTGGATTTCCGCGAGCCATGCGGCCGGGATAGACCAGCTTTGCGGGAGCAGGTGGCCGTCGACATTCCAGTTGCCGCCCGCTTCGCCGAAAAGGGCCACGCGAGACGCATCGGCGAGGGAGGCGTCCACGCGGATCCAGTACCCGGGATAAGCGTCGAAGAAATATTGCCAGCCGGCAATCATTTGCTCGGCGCCGGAAAAGCTCTTGCCGCGGGCATCAGTGAAGATGTGGTCGTCGGTCATGGCGGCGCGGAGGGCTGCGAGGTCCTCGTGGTTGATGGCGGCTACAAACGCGGCTGCGACATCGAGGGATGAGATGGGCATGATTCCTCCCTGGATGATGGGCAGCTTACCATTGCTGGCTTTTTCCGGCTTGAATCGCGGGCGATTCTCTGGGATGGCGGGGTGATCCGAGCGGTGGGATGTTATTCCCAGCGTTTGAAGATCAACGACCCGTTGGTGCCGCCGAAGCCGAAGGAGTTCGAGAGGGCGATGTGCAGCGGTCCCTTTTGCGGCGTGTTGGGTACGTAGTTAAGGACACACTCCGGATCGGGATTGTCGAGATTGGCGGTGGGCGGCGCGGTTTGATTGATGAGGGCGAGGATGGTGATGCCGGCTTCGAGCCCGCCGGCGCCTCCGAGCAGATGGCCGGTCATCGATTTGGTGGAGCTGATCATCAGCTTGCCACTCGTCGCGTGCTCGCCGAAGAGGCGCTGCATGGCCTTCGATTCCACGACGTCGCCAAGGGTCGTCGACGTGGCGTGGGCGTTGACGTAGTCCACCTGATGCGGCTCGATCTTCGCCGACTTGAGCGCATTTTTCATAGCACGCATACACCCGTCCCCATCTTCGGGCATCCCGGTGATGTGGTAAGCGTCGGCGCTCATGCCGTAGCCGATGATCTCGGCGAGAATTTTTGCGCCGCGGGCTTTGGCGTGCTCCAGCTCTTCGAGGATCAGGATGCCGGAGCCTTCCCCAACCACGAAACCGTCGCGATCCTTGTCGAAGGGCCGGCAGGCGTGGGTGGGGTCGTCGTTGCGGGTGGAGAGGGCGCGCATGGCCGCGAATCCACCGACGCCCATGGCAGTGATGGCCGCTTCGGAACCACCGGCGATCATCACATCGGCATCGTCGCGCTCGATGATGCGATACGCGTCGCCGATGGCGTGGGCACTGGTGGTGCAGGCGGTGGCGGTGGCTTCGTTGGGGCCTTTGGCGCCGTAGCGGATGCTCACCTGGCCCGCGGCAAGATTAATGATGGTCGCGGGAATAAAAAACGGCGAGATTTTGCGCGGGCCGCCCTGCAGCATGTTGTTGTGCTCGCGCTCGATCACGTCGAATCCGCCGATGCCGGAGCCGATGAAAACGCCCACACGTTCGCCGTTGTGCCCTTCGATCTTCAGCCCGGAGTTCTCCATGGCCTCATGCGTGGCGGCCAGAGCCAGATGAATGAAGCGCCCCATTTTGCGCGCTTCTTTCTTATCCACGAACTTTAGAGGATCGAAGTTCTTGACTTCGGCAGCGAAGGTAACGGGAAAGCCGGTGGTATCGAAACCGGTGATGGGGGCCATCCCGCTTTTGGCGGCCAGCAGGTTGTTCCAGACTTCAGGGGCGGTATTGCCGACGGCGGAAACCAGCCCGAGCCCGGTGACAACGACGCGTCGTTGCAAGTTTACTTGCCGCCTTTCGCGTTCTTATCGATGTAGTCGATCGCGTCCTTGACGGTCTTGATCTTCTCGGCGTCCTCGTCGGGAATCTCGAGGTCGAAGGCTTCCTCAAACTGCATTACAAGCTCAACCACGTCGAGGGAGTCCGCGCCCAGGTCTTCCTGGAACGATGCGGTGGGCGTGACTTCAGCCTCATCGACCTGAAGCTGCTCGACAATGATTTGCTTAACCTTTTCTTCCACACCTGATGCCATGCGTCTCTCCTGTGGTCTTTACGGTTCGCGAAATAGTCCGGCGAAATACTGATTCAGTTGATGCTGAAAATCGGGAGGGGGGATGGGTTGCCTCCGTGCGCAGGGCCGGGGTTCGGTGGGAACACACCTCGCCTCAGCTCCGAAATTCCAAGTCTACTGAGCGCTTCCCGTGGTGTAAAGCGCTGAAGACAGGGGAGCGGGCGCGGAGCAAAGAAGCGCCCCGGGAGGCTTGCGGCTTCTGCGGTGCGGGCTTTGCGGTACCCCACACTGTCATCCTGACGCTGAGCTTCGCGAGGCGGAAGTGATTGGAATGGTGGACACTCGGATGATGTGGGGCCCGGCCTTGACGACAGTCAAGGTCGCATGATCAGCCGAGACGAAGTACATTGGATCTTCCGTTCCATCGAATTTCTTGCCCCACCCACGTTCTCCAGCCGCGCGTAGTTCCTCCTCGCTGAACCAGTGCGCTTTCCGTTGCATGATAACGATGGAGCGTGCTTCTGTGACTTCGGAGACAGCGGGCTGCCCGATCATCTGTCTGAACGTCTTCAAGAGCTTCATGCGGTTAACCGCCCACCACGAGGTACTTAACGCCGTGGGCGTTCAACACGCGTAATGTTCTTTTCTCCCGCCGGGCATCATAGTCGCGCGAATCTCCGTTGAACGGGGCGGCAAAGCTGTAGGCGGCTTCGCTGGCATCCCAGACAGCCGACAGACGCTCGCCAAGAGGCAGACTCTGCCAGTAGCGGAGCGTGGCCTGCTCCTGTTCGCGAAGGTCATCCACTCTCAGGACTTGTTTGTCAGAACTCATCGTGTCGTCGTCACCGCTTCAGCGGTCAGGCACCCAGTACCTGATCTCCCATTATACGCGTAAAGGGCGAAGATGAATCCTCGTAAACGTCGCTGAGACAATGAGATACGACATTCGGCGCGGAGAAAATCAGAACCTGCCATCGCCTCCGTTCGTTCACCCTCGTACCGCAGGCCCCTTCGAATTTGCTTGAACCCAAAACTCCTGGTCTTACAACAAGGAAAGCTTTGTCCTGCCGGTCCGAACACACCGCCTATCAACTATCATCGTTTTCCGATGAGAATATCGCGCTTCCTGCTGATGGTTTTCTTTGGGATCGCGGCTGGAGCGGCATACGCGCAGGGGACGGTGCCGACGTTCCGCTACAAAATGGGCCAGACCTGGGTAACACTGCCGGGACAGAGCGCCGCGCAGGCCGGGACACAAAGCGGGGCGATTCCGACGGTTCTGGTGCCGGTGCGGCTTGAGTTCGACTCGCAGTCCACAGCCGGGAAGCCGCTCACGCTGGATGCCGCGGCGGATGTGCAACCGTTGCTGCAATCGCCGGTGTTCGCGAATGCGCCTTTCGGCGATGAGGGAACCACACAGTATGTGGACGCGATGCTGCGGGCGACTCTCGGAAAGAGTGCGGGAGCCGGATGGCACACGTCGCTCGCGCCGCCGGAGGTGCGGCCCCTCACGGTGGAGATTCCCGCGGGATTCGGGTACGTCCTGACGTCGAAACGGACGGGAACGGCCCTGGGGATGGCGGACGCGGAGTACGTCGAGCGGGCGATCTTCCAGTCCATTGCCCATGAAGATGGCAAGCTGGTGATCGTGGTGACGCAGAATACCGCCTTCTACCCTTATGGGGACGCAACCGTGTGCTGCACCTTTGGAACCCACGGCGTCGATCCGACGACGGGGAATTCGTTTGTGCTGGCGTCATATCTGGGGGCCGTGCCGCCGCTGGTGACCGAGCACGATGTGCAGCCGCTAACGGAGCAGTTGGCAGAGTGGGTGAACGATCCGCTGTTCGATCCGCTGTTTCATGTGGAGTTCGGCAGGCCGCTGCCGCTCGGAGAGAATCTGGTTCCGTCGTGGAAGTGGCCCGCGGCGGACGGCAGGGAACATGGTGGGTGCGGCGGAGAGAGTCCGGCGACGCGCTACGTTTTGCAGGATCCGCTGGACACGAACAATCGGAGCAATCTGCCGGCGGGACCGGCGTGGGCCGTCCAGGCAAACGGCGGGACGTGGCACGTGGCGGATGTTGCTCTGATGGGGTGGTATACGGGCGGGGAGGGAGCGTACAGCTTTCCGGACGTGCAGAAGCTGCAGGCGGCGGCGGATCCCTGCCCGGCGCGGTCCGTTCCGAATCCGGCAATGACCAATGAGCCGGCGCCGCCAGCGGCGGTAGCGGCGGTGCCGTCCCCGGGAGCGACGAACGGACATGCGATGATTGGATACTGGACCGGAGACGGGCCAGGAGGAACGCTGCTGCGGCTGCGCGACGTTGCGCCGCAGTGGGACGTGATCCTGGTGGCGTTTGCGAACGTGAATCATCTGGCGCCGGAAGGCACGCTGCAGATGCATGTGCGGCCAGGGCGGCCGGCGTCGATGGGGCAGCCGGAAGTCCCGCCGCTGGATCTGGTGCAGATGAAGGAAGACATTGCGTGGCTGCACAGCCGCGGGAAGAAGGTGCTGATCTCGCTGGGCGGCGGTGGAGAGTACTTCACGTTGTCGGACAAGGGCAGCATCCCGAACTTCGTGGATTCGGTAACGCAGATCGTCGAGGAATACGGGTTTGACGGCATCGATCTGGATTTCGAATCGCCGTCGCTGGTGCTGGATCCGGGAGATACCGACTTCCGGCATCCAAAGACAGCATCGGTAGTGAATCTGATTGCGGCGCTGCAGGAACTGCGGGCGCACTTCGGGCCGAAGTTCATGCTGACCCTGGTGCCGGAAGGAACGCAGATCCCCGGCGGCTATGTGGGCTACGGCGGGCAGTTTGGATCGTATCTGCCGTTGTTGTGGGGGGTGCGGGACATCCTGACCTTTGTGGACGTGCAGGACTACAACACGCCCACGTTTGAAGGCCTGGATGGAGAGGCATATCAGGTGGGATCGGTGGATTACGATGCGGCGATGACGGAGTTGCTGCTCCATGGTTTTCCCGTGGATGGGCGCGCGGAGGAGTTCTTCCCGGCAGTACCGGCGGACAAGGTGGCAGTGGGATTTCTGACCGGCGAGGTAACGCCGCAGAGGGTGAGCGAGGCGATGCAGTATCTGATCACAGGGAAGGCTCCCGCGGGTGTGACCTATCGATTGCAGCGGCCGGGAGGATATCCGGGAATGATTGGCGCGATGTTCTGGACGGTCGATGGGGATCGGGAGGAGAACTACGCCTATTCCAATCTGATTGGACCGCAACTGCACGGGATTAGGTAGTTGAAACTGGGCGAATTGCCCGGCTCATGACCTTCGTACCGCGCGTCCCTCCGAATTTGCTTGAACCTGATTCGCAAAATTCCTAACCTAGGAACAAGGAAAGCTCTGTGCGCCCGGTTCTACCGGCCCGAACAGAGCTTTTCTTCTTGGCACAAAACCTGGTCTGGAGGTCCCGCTAAGGCGAACGAGTCGAGAACCGGAACTAAGCCCTGGCCGCTGGGTGCTGATGGCTGGCGGCTGCCTGCAGGGTAATACCTGGCTTACAGTACCTTCCCGGCCCTTCAGAATGAAATACGTACAACATCCCTGGGGGGGGGAGGGGGGTACCCCCTCCTGGTGGATGTTGAGGTCGGGCGACCAAACCTTATGGCTGATCGCCTGAGGCGTTGCCGCGCATTTCCAGGACCTGGCCCTGATTCGCCGCCATGGGCAGCGTCGCCTCTTCGTGGAAACCCAGCAGGGCTGCGGCCTCTGCCGGCGCCAATTCAGGTCCGTTCACTTCTTTCAGGGTCCGGTTGATCGCGACGGTCTTACCGCGGATTTCCTTCAGAGTGCCCTGCACGTTATCGACCTGCTTTTCGACTTTTGACATGAGGCCGCCGAATTTCTGGAATTCGATTCTGGCCGCGCCGAGGATGCGCCAGACTTCCGCGCCCTTCCTCTGGATGGCAACGGTGCGGAACCCCATCTGGAGGCTGTTGAGAATGGCGATAAAGTTTGTAGGTCCGGCCAGGGAAACGCGGAACTGCGTCTGCAGTTCATCGAGAAGGCCGGGCACGCGGATCACCTCGGCAAACAACCCCTCGGTGGGAACGTACAGGAGGGCAAACGCGGTAGTGCGAGGAGGATCGATGAAATTCTCGGCGATCTTCTTTGCCGCGCCGCGCACGGCATTGGCCAGGTCGTTTCGTGCGGCTGCGATTTCTTCGGCAGAGTTGCGATCCATCGCGGCTTCGAGGCGCTCCCATTCTTCCTTTGGAAATTTCGCATCGACCGGGAGCAGCATTTCGCCTTTTTCGCCGTTCGGGATCCTGATGGCGAACTCAACATGTTCCGGGTTGCCCTCTTTGATGGCAGCGTTCCGGATGTACTGGTCGGAGGAAAGAACCTGATCGAGCTGCGCGCTGCACTGGATTTCGCCGAGGGTTCCGCGAGCCCGGACGTCGGTGAGGACGCGTTTGAGGTCGCCGACCCCAATCGCGAGTTCTTTCATCTCGCCGAGGCCGGTCTGAACGTTTTCGAGGCGGGCGGCGACGAGGGAGAAACTGTCGCCGAGCCGCTTCTCCAGCGTCGCGTGCAGCTTTTCGTCCACCGTCGACCGCATTTCTTCGAGCTTCGATGAATTATTCTCCTGCAGTTTTTCGAGACGGGTTTCCACCGTCTGCCGAAGGCCTTCCTGACGCCGCTCATTGGCGTCGGAGAGCGCGTTCATCTGCTCGGCGACCTCCCTCAGGCGGGTCCTCACCTCGTCGGTCAGCTGCTCGGCTCCTTCGCGGAGGTCACGTCCGAGCTGACTCAGCGTGGACTCGAGGGTCTCCTTCATCCTGATCGTCTGGTCGGACTGCCTGGTCTGCCCGTCGGAGATGGTTAGCCCGACCGTCGCCAGTCTTGTGTTGACGGTCTCGACGAACGCGGCGTGGCGCAATGCAGCGTCGGTGCCGGCCTTCTCCAGTTTCAGCGCCACCAGCTCACGCAGCTCATTCGAATTCCGCCCCATCTGCTCGAAGGCAACAGTCACATCGGAATGCAACTGGCCGAGACCGGAGGCAAGGTGACTGCGGACGTCCTCGATTCCCGAGCGGACATCGGTTTCCGAGCTCTCTGAGTCGGTGGTGAGCCGGGTTATCCCATTGACGAGGATGCGCAGGGACGAGGAGATCGAGCCAAGGGGGTTTTTCCTGAGCAGGATGACAACAATGCCGAGGAGGATGGCGGCTTCGAGAATGAGGATGGGCAGCATGTGGAGCCTCCAAAGTAAATACTCACCACAAGGGGATGCGGCTGTCTACTGGAAATCGCCGGGCAAGAGAACTTATTTAAAGGGTGAACTGCTGCGCAGGGCCAACAGGAAACTGTGGTGTTTTCAGATCGGATTAAGACGGGTACTGTGGGGCTGAGAAGGGTATTACTTCGATTGAGAATCGGCCGGCAAACCAGGTTGCTTTTCTTGTGGGAACCTGATCAGGGAGCAGAGTGCGGCGGCCATTTGAGAGGCATAAGACAAGAGTGCGGCCAAGGATTTTATCTTGCCTTCGCTTCGGCCCGGCACGGAGGAATCAACTTAGTCAACTCTGGAAAACCTGAACCCTGGGGAGCGCCGCGGCGGCGGTAGACTCAGGCCATGCTCCTCCCCTCCCTGGCCCTGGTTATCGGTCTGTCTTTGGGCGTGCTGCTGGCCTGGCTCCTGTTTGGCCGCGGCGCGCAGGCTCAGCTTTCAGAAGCAAAACGCGCGCTGGACGCAGCGATTCGCGACAAGCAGGCGGCGGAGAATGCGAAAGCGCTGGTCGAAGGCAGGCTGAGCGCGACCGAGGATGCGCGCCAGACGATGAAGGAAGCCTTCGACTCGCTGGCGGCGAAGGCGCTGCAGGAAAACAACCGAAATTTTCTGGCGCTGGCGCAGCTGGAGCTGGGCAAACAGCAGGGTCACGCCAGCACGAATCTCGAGGCCCGGGAAAAGGCGATTGCCAATTTGCTGGGCCCGATCCAGACGAAGTTCGATGAGTTCCAGCAAAAGGTGGCGAGCCTGGAGCGCGAGGGGATCGAGGGGCGCACGGAGCTCAAGACGCAGATCGAAAATCTGCGGACCATGAACGAACGGCTGTCGGCAGATGCGGAGAGCCTGGTGACGGCGCTCAAGGGGTCGTCGAAAACGCAGGGTGACTGGGGCGAGTTTGTCCTGGAGAATCTGCTGCAGTCGGCCGGGCTGCGCAGAGACCAGGAATATCGAGTGCAGAAGTCGATGGCGCGCGAGGAGGGCGGCACGGCGCGACTCGACGTGATCATCGACCTGCCGGACCACCGCCATCTGGTGATCGACTCGAAGCTCTCGCTGAAGAGCTATTCGGATTACTGTAACAGTGACGATGACGAATCCCGAAAGCAGGCGCTGAGGCAGCACATTGCATCGATGCGCGCACATCTAAAGGAGCTCTCGGCCCGGAAATACCAGGATTTGTATCAGCTGCGGTCACTTGATTTCGTTCTGATGTTTGTGCCCATCGAGCCGGCGTTTATGCTCGCGATTGCGCACGACAGCCGCATCTGGCAGGAGGCGTACGACAGCAACGTGCTGCTGGTGAGCCCGAGCAGCCTGCTGTGCGTGGTGCGGACGGTGGCGCAGATCTGGCGGCAGGAGCGGCAGACGCGCAACGTGGAAGCGATTGCGAAACGCGGACGGCTGCTCTACGACAAGTTCCGGGGCTTCATCACGGATCTGCTGGAGATCGGCAAGAAGCTGGGCGACGCGCGCGAGGCCTACGACAAGGCGTACGAGAAGCTGGCGCGGGCGGACGGCAACCTGGTATGGCAGGCCGAGCGGCTGGTGCGGCTGGGCATCCGGCCGACCAAGGCGCTGCCCCAGGCGCTGGTGGAAGAAGCGGTGGGTCCGGAGGACGCGGCGGATATGGCTGACGAAGAAACCGCAGCCGAGCAGATGGAACTGGCCGCCGTCGCTGACGAAGGCAGGCGGAGCTGAGCTGTTTTCAGGCGATCTTCCTTTTCTCTGAGTTTTTCTTCGAGCTTCCAGTAAACGATCCGGTAGCGTGTTGGCCCGCTGGCGCGTCGGGATGCGCCTCGCCAGGCCCCCTCCGCGTCGTGTCGGAGCGTTTCGGGCGGGCCCGTTTGCTCCGCTGCCGTCTTTCGTCGCCGTCGGGTTCGGCCGAGGGCGGCGTGTGGTCGACGCTGGTGGGGGGCTGGGGGTGCGATTTTGTGGTTGGCATGGCCTAATCCTTCACAGGTTGGATGCGGCCCATGGGCAGCGTCGTACCCGCCTCGCTGCAGCGCTCGCCGCCGGTTGTTTTCCGATCGGCAAAGGCCGCCCGGGTGCGCTCCCAAGTGACCGTGAAATCTTCGGGGAGGATGCGGGTTTCGCCGACGACGCTCAGGAAGTTGGTGTCGCCGACCCAGCGCCGAACTGCGTGGAGATGGACGTGCCCGGCGACGCCGGCGCCGGCGGCCTTGCCGAGATTGAGGCCAAAGTTGAATCCGTCGGGACGATAGAGGCCAGCGAGGATGCGTTCGGACTGCTGCGCCAGGTCCATCATCTCGCGGGCGGTTTCCTGAGGAAGCGCGGCGAGCGAGGCCTGGTGCTCGTTGGGCACGATCATGATGTGGCCCTAGGTGTAAGGAAATCGGTTGACGCAGATGAAATTGTGGCGGGCGCGGAGGATGGTAACGGCTGCGCGCTCCGCTGCGGTGGGGTCCATGCCGTGCTCGATCGCATAATCGACGGCGGCGATCATGTTGCAGAAGACGCAGCCTCAGGTCGCCGGGCCAGGCGTCGAGTTCGTCGGGAATCCCGGCGCGCTTCTTTTTGTCGCCTTCGGTGACG
>CAVWJR010000015.1:0-676799 GCA_963755485.1 uncultured Acidobacteriaceae bacterium
CGCTGCGTCTGCCAGTTCCGCCATCCCGGCGTGATGGGTTGTCTGCATTATAAAGAACGGCCGCACCGCGAGCGGAGCGGACAACGGTATGCTTCAGACCGTGAGCGATAGCACCGAGTAGGATCGCGCCGGCAACTTCACCGTCATGCTCGAGCCAGTCTTCGGGCTCTCCAGCATTTGGGGTGCCACCTTCTTCGGATCCGCAAACGTATTCAGCGCCTTCAGGTCCGGGCCAGTAAGCGTTTCAAAAGTCGTCACGCCCGTTGGAGTCAGATCGCGCCAAACAATCTCCAGCTCTCGCTCCTTCGCTAAATCGCGGTTGAGCACAAAGAGGGTCGCCGTGTGCTTCTCCTCGTCGCAAACCGCAGTCACATCCAGCCAGGGGACCTCGCCGAAGCCCGGAACCGGAAGTCCAATGCTCTCGATCGGCCTGCCCAACGACGCCACCTGATAGCCCGGTCCCTCGGGAGCAATGCTCAGCGCGTTCCCATGCGCATACTTCAGCGCCCATGCATAGGGATAGTAGATCGTCTGCCGCAAGACGCCGTCCTCGTTGGTCATGATGGGCGCAATCACGTTCACCAGTTGCGCCAGGCAGGCGAGCTTCACGCGGTCCGAGTGGCGCATCAGCGAATTCGCCAAGCCACCCACCAGCAGCGCATCTTCCAGGTTGTATTGCTCCTCCAGGAGATGCGGCGCGAACTTCCCGTGGCCGTTCACATCGTCGCCGCTCCGGGCCCGGTACCACACGTTCCATTCGTCAAACGAGAGGAACAGCTGCTTGCCCGAGCGCTTGTGCGCCCTCACTTCGTCGCAAACGTCGACGATCTCCTCAATCTGGCGATCCATTGCCAAATTCATCGCCATATAAATCTGGCTGTCATGATTCGTCTCTTCGGTGTTGCCCCAGTAGCGATGCAGCGAGATGGCATCCACATCGTCGTAGCATCCTTCCAGTACTGTGCGGTCCCACTCGATATAGGTAGGCATGAATGGCCCACTCGATCCGCACGCCACCAGATTCACCGACGGATCCACGGCGCGCATCTGCCGCGCAGCGTCCGCAGCCTTCATGCCGTAATCGCGCGCGTCCATGTGTCCGATCTGCCAGGGCCCATCCATTTCATTGCCCACGCACCAGAACTTCACGTTGTGCGGCTGGTCGTACCCGTGCGAGCGGCGCAACTCGCTCCACTTCGTCCCTTTCTCGATGTTGCAATACTCCACCAGCGCCGCGGCGTCCTCTGCTGAGGCCGTGCCGAAGTTCAGCCCAAACAGCGGCTCCGCTCCCACAGCGCGGGCCCATGTGATGAAATCGTCCGTCCCGAACTGATTCGGCTCCAGCGTGTTCCATGCGCGATCGAGCACCGTTGGCCGGTTCTTCTTCGGACCAACTCCATCCAGCCAGTGATAGCCGGAAACGAAATTTCCGCCGGGGTAGCGGATGATCGGCACTCCCAGCTGCTTCACCTCCGCCATCACATCGGTGCGGAATCCGTTCGCGTCGGCAAACTTCGATTTCGGATCGTAAATTCCTTCGTAGATCGCCCTCCCCAGATGTTCCAGGAATGACCCGTAGATATGGGGATTAATCGGAGCAATCTGCCGCGTGGAATCGATCACCACCCGCGTTACCGGCGCGCTCTGCGCCCATCCGTATCTGGCTGTGGCCGAGGTGATGCCCGCCGTCAACCCTGCCTGACCGGCTTTCTTCAGGAACTGCCTTCTCGAGACGGATCGCATGCATCGTCCTCGCTGTTTGGAATGAAAAAAATCCGAAGCGGATCGTTGGAATTTGGTGGTGCCTTCGGGCGCACACAGAAGGGCACTGTGTAAACGTTTACTGCGCCACCCGTGACGATAGCTCCTGGGTCTTCCTGAGTCAAGCCATTTTCCGATTCGAGTGACTACTCCGATGCACCAGCCGGCACCGCGGCCTCCGGAGATTTCTGATTCTCCGCATCGTTCGCCGTCGGCTCCGCTTGCTCCATCACGTTCAGTCGGTACCCGGACGCTGCAGCCGCATCCAGAGCGGTCTCGATCTCGAGAGCGGAAGCTCGCAGCGCTTTGCGCGTGCCAGGATATTTTGCCGCCGGATCCTTCTCCGCCGCAGTCATTAGCTCGGGCAGACGCAGCCACCACAGCAGCTGCTCGTGGGCCTCTTTGTTGAAGTACCGATGCCCCTGCGCTTCATGCAGACCCGTTAGCCACGCAACGTCCGAATCGGTCCAGTGAATCTCCTGCCCCTGTGCCGGCGCAATACCCTCGCTGGGCTTCGCGAACAGGATGCGGATGCGGGCCACCGCACGCCACGCGGCCTCGCCTTCCAGTCCCAGTGGTTTGAACGCATCGGAAATCGCCGACCGCAAATAGAGCCGATCGAAAGCCTCCGCCGCATCCGCGCCTGCGGGAAGGGAATCAGCCAGTGCGCGGAACAGGCACCATGCCAGCACCGGGGCCAGCACCGTTACTGCTGTTGTCCGCGGACTGTAGCTGGGCAGCACCAACCGCGCATCGGGAGGCCATCCATGGGGAAAAGCCTGTTCGAGCGCCGGCAGCCGCGCTGCAGCCAGCAGCAACGTCCCATAACCCCGCTTCGCCGCGCGAGCCAGATCTTCGCTGGACAAGCGCGTGAGCGACGCGCGGCCGCCGTTCTCCGTGGAGAACTCGCGTCCGACACCGCCCGCTTCGTTTCTTCGCCCTGACCTGAACCGGTTGGTCCGAGTGTGTCAAATGCTTTGCGGAAGAACCGCTCCGCCGTTTTCTCCAGCGTCGTCAGCGTCTCCTCGCGGCTGCACGGCGCCTGCGACGCCCGCATCAGGCGCGCCGTCGCCTCGTCCGGGCTCTCCGCCTCGATCAAATCGGAGTAGCAGCGCAGCACGTCGGCATCGAGTGCCTTGCGCAATGCTTCGTGCACCGGCCGCAGCTTGAATTTCGCCAGCGCCTCGTCGAGACTCCATACCCCCGTCCCATTCAGATCGCGGCACAGCGCATCCCAGGGATACTCCGCCGTCGAGTGCATCTCCCGCCAGTGCTGCAGGACGTGGTACTGGTATGCGTGCAGCTCCAGATGCAGTCCGCGCTCGCGAATATCGCTCGCGCGACGCAGGTAGTTCAGGCCGGTGGCATTGTCCTGATAAGCAAGAATCGCATTCTGATCGCCCGGCAGCGCCAGCGCCTCGTGGATCGCTACACTGTAGAGCGACCCCGTGTTCTTGTCCGTGCGATACGAAGAATGGTGCAGTGTCCCTGCGGTGCTGCCGTATTTGTTGTGGTAAATCGCCAACGCCCGTTGATCCCCGGAGCGGTTCGACCAGGCGAAGACGTTCTCGTCCACCGAACCGCTATCGAGCCAGAAATCGAACAGCGCGAAGTTGGCACTCTCCGCAAAAACATGGCGATTCTTCAGCAGCGGCGCGATCTCCCGCTGGTGACGCTCCACCAGATGTTGGTTCGGCGTCTCTTCGTAGCGCGGCCGCTTGTACTCCATCCCGTACTTTTCGGTGAACCCCTCAATCTGCCCATGGCCAAACATCGGGAGCCCCGGCAGCGTCGCCATCATGGTGCAAACGCCAAAGTACTTGTCGCCTGTTCCGAACTGATCAATTGCCGTGCGTTCATCTGGATTGCTCATGAAGTTAACGTATCGCTTGAGGATATCCGGATCGAACTCCACGGTGTTCTTGATCACCGAGCGGTACTTGGCATTTTCCTCATCGCGCAGCATGTTCATGAACGCGCTGTTGTACACCCGATGCATGCCCAGTGTTCGCACGAAGTAGCCTTCCAGCAGCCAGAACGCCTCCGCCAGCAGCAGCGTCCCCGGAACCTCTGCAGCCACACGATCCACCACTTCACGCCAGAACTCATGCGGCATCCCGTAGTCGAACTGCTCCTGGCTCATGGCATACTCGGCGCGCGACGGGATCGATCCGCCGCTGCCAGGCAGAGGAAACCAGAGCCGCTGCACGTGCTTCCGCGCCAGCGTCATCGCTGCGTCAAAGCGAATGATCGGGAACCGCCGCGCGACCTGGATGATGGTCTGGATCACCTGCTCGCGAACATCGGCCCTCAGATAATTCAGTTGCGCCGTGTCGTTCCACGGAAAGCTGGTGCCGTCGTTGCCGTGGTAGATGTATTCCACATGCCCTGACCCGTTGTCGCGACGCTGAAACACAACCGCCGCGTCCGACTGATCGTAGTAGTGATCCTCAATCCGGATCGACACGCGCCCATCGGGCGACAAATCCGGCCCATTGAAGGTGTACGAAGGCCAGGGCCGATCCGGTCGCGACAGGAACCACTCCGGATGCTCCACCACCCACGGCGAATCGATGCCCATGTGGTTGGGAACCATGTCGCTCGCGAGCCGAATCCCATGCCGCGCAGCCCGCTCCCGCAGGTTGTTGTAGGCATAGTCGCCGCCCAGATCATCGGCGATGCGGTAGTCATATAAGGAGTAGGCGGAAGCGACGGCGTCCTGCTGGCCGCGCATGCGTTTGATGGTCTGCGAGGCGCGGCTCCGCTCCCAAACGCCGATCAGCCACAGTGCGTTCAGCCCCCGGTCGGTGAGCAGTTTCAGTTCCTCATCGGGAATCTGATCCAGCCGTTCGATTGCCCGCCCGTACTGCCGCGAAAGCTGCGCCAGCCAAACGTAGGTGCTCTTCGCGATCATCACTACATTCGGCATCCACTCCTGATCGGGGCTGAAGCGCTCGTACTCCACATCGCCTGGATGCCGCCGGAAATCGGGAACCTCGGAGTGATGCGTGTCGCTCAGCGGGTCGTGGTGCCGCGACGTTGGATGGAAACGCATCCACACCGCGATTTCTTCTTCTTTCAGAACATCGACGGCCAGCAGAACCTTGCGCAGGCTCTCGCCCAGATACTCGGCCCAGTTCTCGCGAATCCACGCCAACTGCCCGCTGAGCGAATCCGGCGCAGCCTGCATCGGCGCAATCAGCAAATCCAGCAGATTGCCGCGGCCCATTCCGGTTTGCGGCCGCGTAGCAAAATAGCTCCCCAGCTGCGCGGTCACCTGCTTGTACGCGGTGCTCTCCGCCAGCTTCCTGTCGTCATACAGCTCGCGAAACGGGCGGAACGCTGGATTCTGATTCGCCAGCCATAGCAGGATCAGCTCCTCCAGAACTGCCTCACGATGGGCCAGCCCTTCGGTGGAATTATCGAGCCAGCGGTCGACGGACTCCTCGCCCCGATAGATGGCGACGTTGGGAAACTCCTGGACGAAGGTCCGTAGCAGCTTCTCCACGTTGTCCTCGCCCACCTGGGCAGAGAACCACTGGAGCGCTGCCTGGTTCACCTGCGGATCGCGGCTTTGCCGGTAGCGCTCCACCATCGCATGACTGATTTCGTCGATCAGGCCCATCGCGAACAAAGCGCCAGGATGGATAGGATCGAGGCCCGATGCGGCGCGGACCTCGGTCATGCGAAAGGCGAGCTGCCGGCAGGTTGCCAGGTCCGCGAAAATAACGTTGCCGACGAAATTGAAGAGCGTGTCGCTGACCTGATAGCGGTCCCGGACCTCGCGCGAAATGTGGAATTCCATCATCCTGCTTCCCTTAGACGCCGCCCCGTGCTCCGGCTTTGCCAGCGCCATCTTATTTCGCGCCCAATTCCTTGCTGCGAGCTACTATATGCGTCGATGCCCGAATTACCCGACATCACAGCCTACCTGAGCGCCCTCCAAACGCGCATCCTCGGGCAAAAGCTCGAACAGGTTCGTCTGGCCAGTTTCACGCTGCTCCGCACCGCTCAGCCTCCACTCGAGAACGTCAACGGCCGCGTCGTCCGCGAACTGCGCCGAATCGGCAAGCGCATCGCCATTGGCCTCGACGGCGATCTCTGGCTGGTTCTGCATCTGATGATTGCCGGCCGTCTGCACTGGAAGCCCGCGGGCGCGAAACTCGCCGGTCGCAACGCGCTCGCCGCTTTCGATTTCACCTCCGGCTCGCTGATCCTCACAGAAGCCGGTTCAAAGCGCCGCGCGTCGCTGTACGTTGTCTCCGGTGTTGAGGCCCTCCACCAACTCGACCCAGGGGGAATCGACGTCCTGGCCTGCGAACTGACCGAGTTTCGCGCCGCGCTCACGGCAGAGAATCGAACCCTGAAGCGCGCCCTCACCGATCCGCGCCTCGTCAGCGGCATCGGCAACGCCTACTCCGACGAAATCCTCCACGCCGCCCAGCTTTCGCCCGTCACGCTCACCCACCGCCTCAGCGACGACGACTGGCAGCGCCTCTTCGACTCGACCCGAACCATCCTCCGCGGCTGGATCGACCTCCTCCGAACGCAGACCGGCGATGGATTCCCGGAGAAGGTTACGGCCTTTCGCCCGGAGATGGCCGTGCATGGCAAATTTGGCCAGCCCTGCCCGCGCTGCGGCGAAAAGATCCAGCGCATTCGCTACGCGGACAACGAGACCGACTACTGCGCGCGCTGCCAAACCGGAGGAAAACTCCTCGCCGATCGCGGCCTTTCGCGGCTACTCAAGCAGGATTGGCCGCGCACCCTCGATGAACTGGAAGCCCTCAAGCGCCGCTAGGACGATTGCAAATTTTTCTGTGGACGAATTTTCACCCACATTTCTTTTTGTGCATGCAACCTTCGCGATTCTCGCCTTATTAACCAAAATGTAAACTCACTTGCATCTTCCTCTTTTAAACAAGGTCGGTCCGGGCTTTTCGGATCTTCGCTTGCGCTAACGGAGTCTCAGGATCAACGGGCTTCTCCTCAGAGGCTCAAACCCCAGTCAATCCCTGTTTCCGCGAAGATACCTGCCCGGCCGTGGAGGAACACGAATGCAGAAGTACCTCGCGACCTCGTTGTCTGCCCTGTTGGTTTTTGGCACCGTGGCCAGCCCCCTTACCGCAAGCGCTCAGTCGGATTCTCTCCCCACCGCAACGCCCATCAAGCATGTTGTCGTCATCTTCGGCGAAAACATCTCATTCGACCACTACTGGGGCACCTATCCCTACGCGACCAATCCCGCCGGAGAGCCAAAGTTTTATCCGGCTCCAGGAACTCCCACCGTTAATGGCCTGAATAACGCGCTGCTCAACAGCAATCCGAACTTCCTGAACGCAGCGGGAAACGGCAAAGGCGCCGCCAATCCATTCCGTCTCGATCGCTCCCAGGCAGCCACGGCGGATATGGACCACAACTACACGCCGGAACAGGAAGCCTTCCACGGCGGGTTGATGGACTCTTTTCCGGAGTTCACCGGGACGCCGGGACCTCCGCCCAGCACGCAGGCCACTACGGGGCTGGTGATGGGCTACTACGACGGCAACACCGTCACAGCACTCTGGAACTACGCGCAGCACTACGCGATCAATGACAACGCATACGGAACCACCTTTGGGCCGTCGACCCCGGGCGCGATCAACCTCATCTCCGGGCAGACCAACGGAGTCGCCGACCAAATGAACGCCAGCAGCAAAGTGGCGGCCGACGGCGCCGGAGGCTTTAGCGATATTGGTGACGCGGACCCGATCGGCGACGTGTGCTCGACCACCACCGGTGCGCTGATCCACATGAGCGGGCAAAACATCGGCGATCTGCTGAACGCAGCAGGTGTCACCTGGGGCTGGTTTGAGGGCGGCTTCGATTTGACCAAAACCAACCTCAACGGCACTACCGGCTGCGCTCGCTCGACCACGTCGCAGGTAACCGCAGTGACGGAGACCGACTACATTCAGCATCACGAGCCGTTCCAGTACTACGACACCACCGAGAACCTTACCCATGCGCGCCCCACGTCGGTGGCCACCATCGGCAGCCAGGATGCGGCCAATCACCAGTACGACATCGACGATTTCTACGCTGCCGTGAAGGCCGGCAACATGCCGGCGGTGAGCTTCCTCAAGGCGCCAGGCTACCAGGATGCGCACGCCGGCTACTCTGACCCGCTCGACGAGCAGGAATTCGTGGTGAAGGTGATCAACTTCCTCCAGAAGCAGAAGGAGTGGGGTTCGACGGCCGTCTTCATCAATTACGACGACTCCGACGGCTGGTACGATCATCAGCTCGGCCAGATCGTGAATCAGTCAACAACTACGGCCGACATGCTCACCGGTAACGGCCAGTGCGGCACGGGAACCGACACGGCGCTGCCCGGCCCCAGCGGTGCAGCCCACGCACAAGGCCGCTGTGGCTACGGTCCACGGATCCCGCTCATGGTCATTTCGCCCTGGGCAAAGCGCAACTTTGTCGACCACACCCTCACCGACCAGTCTTCGATCATCCGCTTTATCGAAGACAACTGGCTCAGTGGAAAGCGAATCGGCAACGGCTCCTTTGACGCAATCGCCGGTACGGTCACGAACATGTTTGACTTCGACCACCCGGACGATCGCGGCACTTTCCTTCTCAATCCGAGCACCGGCGAACCTGGCTGGTAGCTCGTCCAACACACGGCTCCTCGTACCGCCGCGGGGAGCCGGTTCTATTTCAGGTAAGAATGAGAGGGAATGTCCAACCAGCTCCGTTTCTCCCGGCGCAGTTTTCTGCATGGTGCCAGTTGCGCCGCAGCCGGCCTGGCGCTGAAGCCTGAGGCCTTCGCCGCCGCACACTCCGCCGCCCTCGATCCCTCGACGCTAACTCCCTTCGTCGACCCGCTGCCCATCCCGCCCGTGCTCGGCGCGCAGGGCACCCGCCCCAATCCTGAAAATCCAGGCGAGGACATTCCGCTCTACCGTGTTGCCATCGCCGAAATCCATACCCGCATCCATCGCGATCTGCCTCCCACCCGCATGTGGGGATTCGCCGGTAGCTTTCCCGGACCCACCATCGAAACCGAAAGCGGCAAAGCCGTCATCGTCGACTGGCAAAATCATCTCCCCCCGCGCCATCTCCTTCCCATTGACCACACCCTCATGGGTGCGGAGCCAGGAGTGCCGGAATCCCGCACCGTCGTGCATCTCCACGGTGGCCGAACCCCAGCCGACAGCGACGGCTATCCCGAAACCTGGACCGCCCCAGGCCAGACCCAAACCTGCTTCTACCCCTCCGCCCAGCACGCTGCGCTGCTCTTCTATCACGACCACGCCATGGGCATAAACCGGCTCAACATCTACGCCGGACTGCAGGGCCTGTTCATCGTCCGCGACCCGCGCGAAGACGCCCTCAACCTTCCGGCAGGGAAGTATGAAATCCCATTGCTCATCGCGGACCGCCTGCTCACGCGCGATGGCCAACTCGTCTATCCCGTCTCCGACCACCCCACCCGTCCCTGGGTTCCCGAAGTCTTCGGCAACGCCATCCTCGCCAACGGCAAGCTGCTCCCGTATCACGAGGTCGAGCCCCGCAAGTACCGCCTTCGGATTATGAACGGCTCCAACGGCCGCTTCTATCGCTTCGGCCTTTCCAATCGCTCCGCGTTCCAGGTCATCGCCAACGACCAGGGCTTGCTCGAAGCCCCCGCGACCGCGAAGCTTCTCCCCCTCGCCCCCGCCGAGCGCGCCGACATCGTCGTTGACTTCGCGCCATTCGCCGGATCCACCGTGCGTCTGGTGAGCGACTCCCTCAACATCCTCGAATTCCGCGTAGCCGTCGCTACTCAAAGCGTCCCTGCTCAACGACGCCGCTCTGCCCGCTCTCCTGCATACTCCCGTCATCCAGCCGCGAGAGGCCGATGCCGTCCGCACCCGCCGCCTCACCCTCGACGAGCGTGTCGACGACGTGCAGCGCTCTATGGGCATGCTGCTCAACAACACGCCCTGGCACGCCCCCGTCACCGAAAAGCCCGTCCTCAACACCACCGAAATCTGGGAGCTCGTCAACCTCACCGACGACTCCCACCCCATCCACCTGCACCTGGTGCGCTTCAAAATTCTCGACCGCCGCACCTTCGATGTCTTTGACTACATGAATAAAGGCGTCCTGCGTTTCACCGCTCCCGCGCAGCCGCCCGAGCCGCTCGAGTCCGGCTGGAAAGATACCGTCCGCGCCGATCCCGGCATGGTCACGCGCATCCTTATTCCCTTTGAGGGCTATGCCGGCCGCTACGTCTGGCACTGCCACATCCTCGAGCACGAAGACAACGAGATGATGCGGCCCTATGATGTCCTGCCACCCGGTTCCAGGCCCGCTTGACCCCGTTTTTGCAACCGCAATGAAGGTCGGCTAATGTGGAAACATCCCCCGACGGCGCGGTCCCGAGTGAGCGAGGGCGTGCACCCTCTTTGCTTCAACCCAGTGAGAGAGGCGAACACATGAAGAAAATCGGCGTTCTGTTCGGCATGGAAAATACTTTTCCCGGCGCCCTCGTCGAACGGATCAACAGCAAGAACATCGACGGCATCTCCGCCGAGTTCGTTGAAATCGGAGCCATCCGCCTCGACCGCGCCCCCGCCTGGTCGGTCATCGTTGACCGCATCTCCCACGACATCCCCTTTTATCGCGCTTTCCTCAAGCACGCCGTCCTCAACGGAACCACCGTCATCAACAATCCTTTCTGGTGGTCCGCGGACGATAAGTTCTTCAACTACTCGCTCGCCGCCAAACTCGACGTTGCCGCGCCGCCCACGGTCATCCTGCCCCACAAACATTACCCCGCCGGAACTACCGACCGCTCCATGCGCAATCTGCAGTTCCCATTGGACTGGGATGGCGTCTTCTCCTATATTGGATTTCCTTCGTTCCTCAAGCCGGTTAACGGCGGTGGCTGGCGCGATGTTTATCACGTGCACTCGCGCGAACAATTCTTCGAGGCCTACGACCAGAGCCGGGACCTCTGCATGATGCTGCAGAAAGCCGTCAACTTTACCGAGTACTTCCGTTGCTACGTTGTCGGGCAGGAAAAGGTCCGCATCATGTACTACGACCCGCGCCGCCCCCACGCCGAGCGTTACATCAAGGACCCGAAGCCCGCCAATAAAAATCTCCTCGAACGGGTCGAGCGTGACTCGCTCACGTTGTGCCGTGCCCTCGGCTACGACCTCAACACCGTGGAATTCGCCGTCGAAAACGGCATTCCCTATGCCATCGACTTCATGAATCCCGCACCCGACGCCGATCTCCATTCGGTCGGCAAAGACAACTTCGAGTGGATCGTCGAAGCCGTCGCCGACCTGTCCATCCGCAAGGCGAAGGCCGCAAAGCCCAACGTGCCCGAGTTCCACTGGAGCGCGTACCTTGGCGCCGCGTCGCAGGCTCCCGCCAAAGCCGAAGCCTCCAACTCCTCGGCACAATCCTCGAAAACCACACCCAAAAAATCGGCCCCCGGCAAGGCCGCCGGCAAATCAGCCAGGACCCCGCCGAAACCTGTTGCCACCGCCGCCTCTCCCGTCATACAACGGTAGCCACCATGCGGCCCTCGTTCACGCTCGGCATCGAAGAGGAGTACCAGACCGTCGATCCCGTCACCCGCGATCTCCGCTCCCACATCGCCACCGAGATGCTCGCCCAGGGCAAAGTACGCCTCGAAGAGCGCGTGAAGGCCGAGATGCATACTTCCGTGGTCGAAGTGGGCACCCGTGTCTGCCGCACCATCAACGAAGCGCGCGAGGACATCTATCAGCTCCGTCGCGAAATGATCAAACTCGCCCAGGAGAACAATCTCGTCCTCGTCGCCGGCGCCACCCACCCCTTTGCCGACTGGCGCACTCAGGAGATCTACCCCGACCCGCGCTATCACCAGGTCGTCAAAGACTTGCAGCTCGTCGCGCGTTCCAACCTCATCTTCGGCCTCCACGTCCATGTCGGCGTCGAAGATCGCGAGGCTGCCATCCGCATCATGAACTCGATGCGCTACTTCCTGCCCCATATCATGGCGCTGGCCACTAACTCGCCGTTCTGGCTCGGCCTTAACACCGGTTACAAAGGCTATCGCGCCAAAGTATTCGAAAACTTCCCACGCACCGGCATCCCCGATGCCTTTTCGAGTTACTCCGAGTTCGAGAATTACGTCGCGCTGTTAGTCAAGACGAACTGCATCGACAACGCCAAAAAGATCTGGTGGGATATCCGCCCGCACCCGTTCTTCAACACCGTCGAGGTCCGCGCCTGCGACATCCCGCTCCGCGCTGAAGAGACCATCGCCATCGCCGCGCTCATCCAGGCTACCGCCGCCTATCTCTACCGTCTCCATGCCGCCAATCAGGATTACCGCCAGTACGCGCGCCCGCTCCTGATGGAAAACAAATTCCGCGCCGTGCGCTATGGCCTCGACGGCCAGCTCATCGATTTCGGCCGCCAGGAAGAAGTGCCCGTGCGCGAGCTCATGGAGGAGTATCTCGCGCTCATCGATCCCGAGGTCGAAGAGCTGGGCAGCCGCGACGCCATCGAGTCCATCCGCACCATTCTCAAGACCGGCACCGGCGCCGACCGTCAGTTGCGCAAATTCGAAGAAACCGGCGACCTGAAGGCGGTGGTGGATTACATGGCCGAAGAAACTCGCGCCGGCCTCTTCGAAACCGTGGCTGCATCGCAGCAGAGTGTCGCGTAGCTCGGTATTTCGGCCTTGGCAAATTTTCAGGTAGCCTTGATCCAGTGACAACGCCTCCCTCTGTCCTTTCTTCTGAACCCGCTCGCGCCAGGCTGCTGGAACTGCGGTTTCCCGCTGAATTCGCTCCCGGTGCTCGAGCCGCCATCAGCACCTGCCTCCGCGTCGAGACCGTCGGAAAAGGTCACGCTCATCTGCGATCGCGCCACCGAAACCATCGCCGCGTCCCTCGCCCACCAGCTCGCCGCCAACGGCTGCCGCTGGAACGCCTTCCTTCTTGAAGATCTGGCGCCGCGCCCCCTGACTGACATGCCCGCGGAAATCCTGGCCGACATGGAAACCTCCGACGTGAGCATCTTTGCCGTCCAGGTCCAGCGCAACGAGCTCAAATCGCGCATGCAGATGACTGAAGTCGTCAACCGCCGCCGCATGCGCCACGCCCACATGGTCAACATTACCCCGCAGATCATGTGCGAAGGCATGCGCGCCGACTACGACCGCGTCGACCGGCTCTCCCAAAAAGTCATCGAGAAAGCTCGCCGGGCCCGTTTCATCCGCGCCTCCACTGCAGCCGGCACCGATATTCGCGCCGAGCTCAATCCCGAATACAAGTGGCTCAAAACCTCCGGCATCATCTCCCGCGACAAGTGGGGCAACCTGCCGGGCGGCGAAATCTTCACCACCCCCGGTGAAGTCAACGGCGTTTTCGTCGTCGATGGTGTCGTCGGAGACTATCTCTGCGCGCAGTTCGGCCTGCTGGAAGCAACTCCGCTGATCATCGAGATCCAGGCCAATCGGATCGTCCGTTGCAGTTCCACGAACAAAGAGCTCGAGCGCGAATTCCACGCCTATACCCACACCGACGAGAATTCCGACCGCGTCGGCGAGTTCGCTATCGGCACCAACATTGGCGTCGAGCGCGTTATCGGCAACATCCTCCAGGACGAAAAGTTTCCCGGCATCCATATAGCCTTCGGCAATCCCTACGGCGAGCACACCGGCGCGCCGTGGCGTTCGTCCACCCATATTGATGTCGTCGGCCTCCGATTTAACATCTGGATTGAAGACGAGGCCATCATGCGCGATGGAAAATTTCTCATTGAAGCCTGAGGGTTTGTGAAGCCGCGGCAATTCTGAGCGCATCGAAAAACCATGGCGACCACCACTTCTCCGACCGCTGTCTCGACGAAACTCCCCACAAAGACCCTCGGCAACTCTAACCTGCGTCTCACGCCCATTGGCTACGGCGCCTGGGCCATTGGCGGCGGCAACTGGGAGTTCGGCTGGGGCGCGCAGGACGACAACGAGTCGCTGGCCGCCATTGAGCGCGCCCTCGACCTCGGCATCAACTGGATCGATACCGCCGCCATCTACGGCCTCGGCCGCTCGGAAGAAGTCGTCGGCAAGGCGCTCAAAGGTCGCGCGCAAAAGCCCCTGGTCTTCACCAAATGCTCCATGCGCTGGGACGACAACCGCCAGATTTACCGCAGCCTCAAGCGCGCGTCCCTCGAAGAAGAGGTGGAGAATTCGCTGCGGCGGCTTGGCGTCGATGCCATCGACCTCTACCAAATCCACTGGCCTAATCCCGAAGACGAAATCGAAGAAGCCTGGGAAACCCTGGCCGACTTCAAGGAGCAGGGCAAGGTCCGCTTCATCGGTGTCTCCAACTTCAGCGTCGCCCAGATGAAGCGCATCCAGAAGATCGCGCCCATTACTTCGCTGCAACCGCCTTACTCGTTGCTGCGGCGAGACATCGAAAAAGAGATTCTCCCTTTCTGCCTCGAGAACAACATCGGCGTCATCAACTACTCGCCGATGGTTTCCGGCCTGCTCACCGGCAAGATGACGGCCGAGCGCGTGAAGAATCTGCCCGACGACGACTGGCGCAAGCGCAGCCCCAATTTCCAGTCGCCGAAGCTCGAACGCAACCTGGCGCTGGTCGAGCTGCTGCGCGAGATCGGCAAGCCGCACGGTGTTGAGCCAGGCGTGGTGGCCATTGCCTGGACGCTGCGCAATCCGGCCATCACCGCCGCCATCGTTGGCGCGCGCCGCCCTGACCAGGTGGATGGCGTCCTGCCCGCAGCGACGTTCCGCCTAAGCGACGCCGAGGCCCAGCGTATCGAGCAGTGGCTCGCCGAGCACCCATAATCCAGAAACAGGGAACACGAAGGAACAGCCACGAGGGATTAGCCAGTAACTATCCTCGTGGCTGTCTTGCGCCTTCGTCGATTGCTGCACCAGAACCAGTCTTACTGCTGCGGCGCGGAGGAGCCGTTGAGGTTGCCATGCATCTCCGGGTGCCGCCCGGCGAGATACGCTTCGAACTTCGGCTTCTGCTCGTCGGTCAGCACGGCGCGAATCTGGTCGGCGGCCTTGTAGCGGGCCGGCCGAATCTTTTCGAGCCGCTCCTCCTGGGTGAGCGTTGCATCGGCCATGAGCTTCGCCTGCATGTCGTCGAGTTGGGTGAGGATCGGCCGGATCTTCCCCTGCTGATCGGCCGTCAGGTCGAGCTTCGCGGTCAGAACCGTAAGCTGCCGGTCGGGTGTGGGCGCATCGGTCTGCTCGTTCTGCGCCGGAGCCAATGCGGCGGGTGAGGCCGGCGGGGCGACCGCGGCCAGGGTGAGCAGCAGCAGGGAAGCGGCGGCACTGCATTGAGTACGGTTCATTGAAGTCTCCTTTGGGTTCTCGGAACAGGTCCGGGGGCCTTTCGCCCGATGCGTTGCGACGCAGTGGGGGTATGCTGCTCGCACTGTAGCCAGAGACTTCCAGACGCGTCGAGGGGTGAAGGCGCGTTGATGAACAAAGATGCGGGACTTGTCCAGAAAAGAGGGTTCGGGATTGCCGAAGCCGTCGCGGACAAAGACACTGGAGGCCATGAAGAAGCGCAGCACCGATCGGCGCACGCGGCGCACCTGCGAGCGCCTGGGCATCGCGCTGCTGGAGCTGCTGCAGGATCGCCCGATTCGGCAGATCACAGTGCAGCAGGTGCTCGATCGCGCTTTGGTCGGCCGGTCCACTTTCTATCTGCACTTCCGCGACAAAGAGGATCTGCTGCTGAGCCAGCTGGAAGTGTTTCTGGAGACGATGAGCCTATGGCTGAGCCGGAACGGGGAGAAATCGCGACGAGTAGCGCCGGTCGCGGAGATGTTCGAGCACATCGGCAGCCAGAAGAAGATCTATCGGGCGTTGCAGGAGTCGGACCGGCTGAATGCGTTCTTCGATCTGGCACAGGATTACTTCACGCGCGGGATTGAGCAGCGGCTCCGGGAATCGGGAAAGCTAGGAAAGTTGACGCGCGAGGAGATACGGACGCGGGCAACGGCGCTGGCCGGAAGCCTGCTGGCGCTGCTGCGCCGGTGGATGGATCGCGGCGCGAAAGAACCGCCGAAGACAATGGATGAAACCTACCACCGGATGGTGTGGGGCGGGGTGGGGTAGGACAGGGCATGGGGGTGCGGGAACGGCGGACGGCGGCGCACGTGGTCTGAGTCTGAAAAAATAAGACCCGTTCTGTGCCTCGGCCTACGCCGACTTGCTTCGGGCAGGCTCCCGGGACTGGCCGTCCAGGCGGTGGCATTTCTCGAAGAGCGGTTATCGCTGCGGATCGCGCCAATCCGAATCCGTAAGACAGCAGATATGCTTACGCAGCAGACGCCCGGCGGCATCCCCGTCGCCTTTCTCGAGCGCCCTGAGTATCTTCCAGTGCGGTTCCTGGATCTGACTGAGATTCACTTTCCCTTTGGCCAGCCTGATCGGTATGCGAACCTCAAATACCAGCGAGTTCCAGGTGCGCAGCAGGATTCTGTTTTGTGCCGCCTCGACAATCATGCGATGAAAGTTGTGATCGTGTTTCGCATAGAGCTCGATATTCTTTTGGGAAGCGGCTTTCCGGATCGCCTCCGCCTCCTTTCTCAACTCACCAAGCCCGCCCTTCAATGATTTCGCTGCCTGCTGGCCGGCTAATTCCTCAAGCGGCGCGCGCACCATGTACGCATCGCACATGTCCTGCGGGGTAACCTCTCGAACCCGAGTTCCCTTATAGGGCTCAGTCACCACAAGGTCGCTGCCTTCGAGCCGTCGCAGAGCTTCCCGGACGGGCCCCTGACTGGTATTGAGATCACGAGCGAGCTTAAGCTCCACCAGACGGGTGCCGGGGGGCAGATCGCCGCTCATGATTCGGCGCAACAGTTCCTGCCTGACACGTTCGGCCATGGAGTCGCGGCGGAGAGCACTGTAGGTGTTGGACATAGCGGCATTATAAATAATCTGCAACCGACTCACATTATAAATAATCCTTAATTGTGGAGTAGTTGCCACAGTTGGTATTGCGGAGAGAGCGAGGTACTCCCAGGGAAATTGAAACGTGACGATTTTGAAAAAATGGTTTGAGGAAGTTTGGAATAAAGGAAACGAAGCGGCCATGGATGAACTCATGGCGGCGGATGTAGAAATTCACGACCTTTGCGGCGGGGATGGAGAGAAGATTTTCCGGTTACCTGTGTTTAAGGAGATTTTTCGGGCATTGCGTTCTGAACTCTCCGAGGTGCAGGTGACGATCGAACAGGAGCTGAGTCAGGGAGATCTGATGGCAGCCCGTTTTGTGGTTACCGCGAGCTACGCTGGTGATGCCGGCCGTAAACCAATCCACTTTACCGGGATGACTCTGGTCCGGGTATTCGGAGGCAAGATCATCGAGAGCTGGAATCACTTCGATTTCGAAACCATGTATCAGCAGATGGAGTAACAGCGGGGAGGGACGGTGCGGCGGCGGAGGCTCTTTGGGAAATGCTGAACAGCCTCACCGTGCTCGCGCAACAACGACGCGACCGGAATGCTGCCCGGCCAGGGTTCGGTCAGGGCCTTGAGCGTTCGGCCAGCGGGATGCGGACTTCGGCGATACAGCCGGTATGGTTGGGTTTGTTGCGGAGCTCGATGAAGCCGCCGTGGGCTTCGACAATCTGGCGCGCCAGGGCGAGGCCGACACCGGAACCGGCTTTCTTGGTGGTGTAGAGGGGCACGAAGAGGTTCTCGGGATTGGCGAGGCCGTGTCCATTGTCTTCAATAAAGATCGAAACCAGGTCGCCATCTTCGGCGGCTCGGATGGTGACCTGGGGGGCGCAAGGCAGTGCTGCAGGCTCCTGCCGTTGTGGAGCCGGAGCTGCTCCTCTTGTACCGTCGCCAACGGCGCCCGCTTCCGGTGCTTCATCGACACAAGAGAGCGCAGATTCGACGGCGTTGCGCAGCAGATTGATGAGGAGCTGCTCGATCTGGTCGGTGTCGGCGAGAAGATCGACGTCGGGCGCGGAAACGAGGCGCACGTCGAGACGGATTTCAAGCGAGATGACGCGTTCGAGCAGCGGAATGAGTGGCACGCGTTTGAGAATGGGCGAGGGCAACTGCGCAAGCTGGCGATAGGCCTGAACGAATCGGTTGAGAGATTCGGCGCGATTCTCAATGACGGAAAGGCCACGCTGGAGATCCCTTTGAAGCACTACAACCGCGGGTGATTGCGGAGCGACAGGTGGAATTGGAGCGGATTCGCTGGCGTTTGTGGTGGCAGGTTCCGATCCGTTGGGAGATTTAGGGAGAATCCTCGAACGCAGCGAGCCGGCGATGGATTTGATGGGCGTCAGCGAGTTGGAAATTTCGTGGCCGATCACCCGAATAAGCCGGCGCCAGGCAAGGCGCTCTTCTTCACGCAGCGCTGCACTGACATCGGAAAGCACAACCAGGGTGTGAGGGACACCGCGCTGGCGGAATTCGGAACGCCGGATCATCCAGCGCGTGGACTGGCTGGGCTCGGCACGGCGCGGCGCGGGCAACTCCAGTTGAACGGCGGCTTCGCCGGATTCTTCCAGAAGACTCGTAAGGCCGAGATCGTGGGCCGTCTGGCCGAGGTCGCGCACCGGCTGCAGGGCGAAGGCGCGCTCGGCAGCGGCATTGAGAAGGCGGAGGCGAGTCTCCTGGTCGAAGGCGAGAACGGGCGCGTCCATTTCTGCAATCACGCGTCGCAGCAGGGCGACGGCTTCAAGCGAGGCGACGCGCTGAGTCTGCAGCGTGTCGGCAAGGGCGTTGATTTCGAGCGAGAGCTGGCCAACGGAGTCGTCGCGGTTGGCGCCCCGTGCACGGAAGGAGTAGTCCTCTTCGCGCAGAGCGGCGACCACATTGGCGAGTGTCTGAATAGGCCGAATCGCTTCTTCGATGAACGCGGCGAAAACGAGCAGCAGGATAAGCAGCAGGATGCCGAGAGTAGCCAGCATGGGGCCGCTGGTGACGTGGAAGAGGGCGAGGACGGCGGCCACCAACCCCATGAAGATGAGGGCAGAGACCGTGCAGAAGACGCGGAGGCGCGCCTCGAAGGACATGCTCTGGCGTTTGGGTTTGCGGTGACCGGGGCCGAACGCCCTAGATGCCATACTTTTCCATCCGCCGGTAGAGTGCCCCGCGGCTGAGTCCGAGGGCTTCTGCCGCCTGACTCACGTTGCCATTGGTACGTGATAGGGCTTTGCGGATGAGGATACTCTCGACCGACTCGAGGGACATCTCCTCGAGGGCTTGGGTTGAGACGCGCGCGGGCGAGAGGCCGAGGTCGCAGACTTCGATGATGTCCTCGCGCGACATGAGCACGGCGCGCTCAATGGTGTGATCGAGCTCGCGGACATTGCCCGGCCAGGCATAGTGGAGCATCAGTTCCATGGCGGCGGGATCGATGCCGTTGACCGCCTTGCGATAGCGCTGTGCGTAGCGGGAGAGGAAGTGCGCGGCCAGCGGCGGAATGTCTTCGCGGCGCTCACGCAGCGGCGGCAGGTGAATCTCGACGGTATTGAGTCGGAAGAGAAGGTCGGCGCGAAAATTGCCGGCTTCCACTTCGTGGCGGATGTCGGCGTTGGTAGCGGAGAGGATGCGGACGTTGACGCGGCGGGTTTTGCTGGAGCCGACGCGCTCCATCTCGCCGGTTTCAAGAACGCGGAGCAGCTTGGCCTGCTGGCGCATGGGGACGTTGGCGATTTCGTCGAGGAAGAGGGTGCCGCCTTCGGCCAGCTCAAAGCGGCCGATCCGCTCGGTGCGCGCGTCGGTGAATGCGCCTTTGACGTGGCCAAAAAGCTCGGACTCAAAAGTGCCTTCCGGCAACGCGCCGGTGTTCACAGCAACCATGGAGCGCGAGGCGCGAGACGAGAGCGCGTGGAGTGTCTGCGCGACCACTTCCTTTCCAGTCCCGTGCTCGCCGGTGATCAGCACGCTGGCGTCGGAGGGTCCGATGCGGGCGATGGTGGCGAGAACCGGCGCCATGTTGGCAGCGGTGGCGATCATCTCAGGCAAATTGGCGGCGCGGAGAAGTCGATTTTCGGCTTCGAGGCGTTGGGCGCGACGAACAGCGTTGCTCAGATCGATCTGGGTGCGCAGGATGGTCAGCAACCGCGCGTTATCCCAGGGCTTCTGGATGAAGTCCGAGGCGCCGCGTCGCATGGCCTCAACGGCCAGTTCCACGTTGGCCCACGCGGTCATTACGATCACCGGGATATGCGCCTCGGCAGAGCGGATCTGCGAAAGCAGGTCGAGGCCTTCGCGGCCGGAGGTGGTGTCGCGGGTGTAGTTCAGGTCCAGCAGCAGGGCATCGAACGAACCGCACTTGAGCGCATCCAGCACCATGTAGGGCGACGTGGCTTTTTCGATGCGGTAGCCCTCGGGCTCCAACAGCAGTTCGAGGGCGTCAAGAATGTGCGGCTGATCGTCGGCAATCAGGATCGAAGGCGCAAGCGGAATGTTGGCGGCTTCGGTGGGAACGGGTTGTGCTGCGGCGCTCATTGCCTTTGCCTGCCGGCTGCGCGATGCGGGCTGCCGGCTCGTCCTTCCATTATGGGCCGTGCGTCACGACTCCGGATTTGGCATCGTCGATAGAGACGTTGGTGCGGTTGAGAGTGTCACCGATGGCGCGGTCGATATCCACTTTCGCCTTCTCGTACTGATTCTCGGCAGCGTCGAGAGCAGATTCAGCCGTGGCCAGCGCGTTTTCGGCGTTCAGGGTATCCACGCTGGATTTGGCGCCGAGTTGCTGTTCCTGTTTGGTGATGTCAAAGGTACGCTGGGCGAGGTCGCGAGCCTTCTGCGCGGAGTCCACCAGCGCTTTCTTCTGTTCGAGCGCAAATTGCGAGTTGCGGACGTCAAAACGGATGTTCTTCTGCTGCTGCACGTAGGCGATCTGGCTTTGACGGAACGCCAGCTGAGCACGGAACTGATCCGCCTTGGCCTGGCGGTTGCGAATCGTGATGTTCAGCGTGAAGCCGACCTGGTATTCGGGCGCCGAGTAGTTGAAAGCATCCTTCAGAACACCAGGTGTGTCCGAGGGAAGGTTCGTGGTGCAGTAGGTGGAGCCTTCGTCGCAATTCGGGTTCAGCGGGCCGCCGAGTCCGGTCCCGCTGAAGAATCCATAAGCGTTGAGCTGAGGCAACAGCAAATTGTTCACAGCCTTCACGTTGTCCTGGGCGATTTGCATGCCGATCTGATCCTGGGCCACGTCGGGGCGATTCTTCTGGGCCTCGGCAATGAGATCGTCGATGGACTTGGTTTCGTTGGGATCGGGCCGACCCTGAAGATCGAGAGGGACAACCGCCATCTCGTCGATCGTAGGATCGTCGACCTTGGTGAGCGCGTTCTTAAGGTAAAACTCAGCCGCCTGCAGGTTCGCACGCGAGACGGTAAGGTTGCCCTCGGCGGCCGCCACCAGAGATTGATCGGTCATGACCTGCAGGGCGGGAATGGCTTTCAGATCGAGCTGCTTCTGATCGTCACTCAGAGTCTGATTGGCAAAGGCCAGCGTGCGTTCCTTAATCTGTTCGTCCTGGTAAGCGTTGACGAAATCCCAATAGATGTCCTCGACTCCCGTAACCGTAGCGATCACCTGGGCCTCAAAGGCGTAGTCGGTGATCTGCAGGTTCCTCCTTGCGATCCGGATGTACCGCTCGTTGGTGCCGAAACCGAAACCCTGCAGCAAAGGCTGGGTGATATACGCCTGCCAGTAAAGCTGAATCTGCGGGTCAACAATGTTGAACGGGCTGTTAATCGTCTGGCGCAACCCGTTGAGGGACCACTGAACGCCAGTGCCGGTAGGGAAATATTCGGTGTACTGCGTGGTGTAGGCAATCGAGTTGACCTCAAGAAGGGGCACGCCGTACTGAATGGTATTCACCTCCGGCGTCTTGGTGTGATCCACATAACCCCTCACCGTGAATACGGGATCGAAGGGGTTCACAAATGTGCCCTCGCCCAGAGTGGATTGCACCAGACCACCGGCGCCCGCTGCCCCGGCTCCGCCAGAAGAAACTTCCCCTCCACCAGACGAGGACACCCCGACTGCACCCAGGGGACTGGTGACACTGGTGTTGACACCGAGGGTCGGGTAGCCGGCTTTGGTGCGAGCGAAATCGGTGAGCGCTGTGGGCAGGTTGTAGCGGAATGCGGCCAGATCAAGGTTGTTCTCAATGGCCAGCGCGATCGCGTCCTGCAGGGAGATATAAAGCTTGCCTTCTCGCATCAGGTCCTGCAGACGAGGCGAGTTCTTCAGATCGACGGGCGGTACGAAACTGGGCCGATACGCTGACAGCGGGTTGCGCGACTTGGGCAGCTGCACATGAAAAGGCGGCGGCGAAGCTATCACCGTCTGCTGCTGGACTTGCTGCGCCTGTTGAGCAATGGTGGGAGTCGCAGCAGGCGCAGCGGCGGGCACAGTGTTGGGGGCCGGAGCTTCCGGGGTGGTCTGGGGAGGCGCAGCCTGGGGCGCGGTTTGCGCAAAGCCCGGCGCTACCATCAGGGCACAGAGAACATGAACCGGGAGCCGTCGGAACCAGGGAGAGCCGTTCACTGTGCCGTGACCTCCACGCCCAGATTCGGGTTCGCAGTGTCGGCCACCATCCATCCGTCACGCAGCTCAATGACACGCGACCCGTAGCTGGCATTGGTTTCAGAGTGAGTCACCTGCACGATGGTCGTGCCCTGTTCGTTCAGCTCCTTAAACAGCTCCATGATCTCCTTTGCCTGGCTGGAGTGCAGATTGCCGGTAGGTTCATCGGCAAGCAGCAGCGCGGGTTTATGAATGACGGCGCGCGCCACACCCACCAGTTGCTGCTGACCGCCCGAAAGCTGCGAAGGGAAGAGGTCCTTCTTGCCGACGATGCTGAAGCGATCCAGCGTATCGGCCACCAGCCCCTGGCGCTGCGCGCGCGGCATGTCCTTATACGAGAGCGGCAGGTCGATGTTCTCCTGCACGGTGAGGTCGTCGAGCAGGTGATAGCTCTGGAAGACCATCCCGATCGTGCGCTTGGCCAGGTCCGCGCGCTGGCGTCGATTCATGCGATGCGCGGCTTCGTCCTTAAACCAGTACTCTCCCAGCCATTGATCGTCGAGCAGAGCGAGAACGTTCAGGAGCGAGGATTTTCCCGCCCCCGACGGTCCCATGATGGTGAGGAACTCGCCCTCTTTGATTTCCAGATTGACGCGACGCAGAACCCAGGTTTGGCCGGCGCCGGTTTTGTAACTGCGTTCGATATTTTTTAGCTGGATCATGACATTCCTTAGCTGCCAGCAGTTAGCCGCCAGCTGCCAGCAGGCAGATGGGTAGTGGCAGCGGCCAGACCGCTGATTGCTGGCCGCTGGAAACTGGCGACTGGCCGCTTACTTGACTTCGAGAACCTGCTCCAGCGACTCGCCTTCTGCGACCACTTTGCCGTCGAAGAGGTGGATCTGGCGATCGGCGTGGCGTGCGAACCGCGGATCGTGCGTCACCATGCAGATGGTCGCGCCTTCGCGGTGCAGATTCTGGAGCAGCTCCATCACCGCTTCGGCGTTGCGCGAGTCCAGGTTTCCGGTCGGCTCGTCAGCCAGCAGGATGGACGGCGAACCGGCCAGAGCGCGGGCCACGGCAACGCGCTGCTGTTGACCGCCAGAGAGCTGCGAAGGATAGTGCCGGATGCGGTGCGCCATCGAGACCCGCTCCAGCGACTCCTGCACGCGCCGCTTGCGCTCGGCCGACGACATGCCCGAGCGATAGGTGAGCGGGAGCTCGACGTTCTCGTAGACCGTGAGATCGCCGATCAGGTTGAAGCTCTGGAAGATGAACCCGATCTCCTGGTTGCGGATGCGCGAGCGCTGCGAGAAGTTGAGGTTCTCGACCGAATGGCTGTTCAGCGTGTAGCTGCCGCCGGTGGGCGTGTCCAGCAGGCCAATGATGGAAAGCAGGGTCGACTTGCCGCATCCGGAAGGTCCGGAGATCGCGACATATTCGCCCTTGTCGATCTTCATGTGGACGCCGGACAGCGCGTGGGTTTCGATCTCGTCGGTGTAGAAGACTTTCGTGAGGCCTTCGATTTCTATCAGCGCCTGATTGTTGTCCATCCTGCTCTCCCTGCTCTGAATTTGAAGTATCTGTTGGGTGCCCTGGGGGACGTTTATTCCAGCCGAACTTTATCCGTTGCGTCGTAGCGTGACATGTCCGAAAGAATCACTCGATCGCCTTCGTTCAGGCCATTGAGGATCTGAATCTCCGTGGTCGATGCCTTACCCACCTGCACCTGGACCCGAGTGGCGGTTTTGCCGCTGGGGTCGTAGCGGAACAGGCTGATGGTGCTGTTCTCGTTGCCGAATGCGGGACGGCCCACATACAGGACGTCGTGGAGATGAGCGAGCTCAATCGTCCCATCGACGCTCAGTTGCGGAACCGCTCCGGCCGGCAACGGCCCATCCAGTGTTACGTCAACCGTACGCGTTCCGTTCAATACCGAGGGGTCGATTCTGGAAACGTGCCCAGGAACGATGCCGTTGTGGGTATCGATTTCGGCTTTCTGCCCCAGAAGAATATCGTGCGCCTGGGTCTCAGCGATCTGCAGAGCCGCCTTCAGCTGGCTCGGATCGATGACCTCGGCAACCGAGGTTCCGGCCGTGACGTGCATTCCCACCGCCATTGGAACCGGCAGGGAAGCGACGACGCCCGAGATGCCGGCCTTCACGTGCAGGTCATCTTCCTGCTTCTGATAAAGGTCCAGCAGGGCGCGAGCAGAGTCAACTTTAGTTTGTGCCGACTGCAGCTGAACCTCGATGGCTTTCTGGTTCACTTCCAGCTGCTCAATGCTGATGCCGTGCTGCGTGGTGAGCTGCGCGGCATTACTGGTGGACTGGTTGAGCTGAATGCCGCTGATGACGCCGAGCCCATAGAGCTGCTTATCGGTGTTGGCCTGAAGCTCGGCCTGGGAGTACTGCGCGTTCACCTGAGCCGCCGCGGATTTCTTATCCATGATGGCGGAATTGAGGGTAGCCTGGAGGCTCTTGTAGTCGGCTTCAGCGCCGGCCAGGGCCAGCCGCTGGCTGACCAGTTGCTGCTGCAGCTGCGGATCGGCCAGATCCATCAAAACTGTGTCGGGCGTGACGTGGGTACCGGGAAGGACCAGAATCCGGACAACCGTGGCGTCGGTCTGCGCCGGGATCAGCTCGATGCTCTCTTCGCGAGGAACCAGCGTGCCCAGGCCGCGAACGTTCCGGATCATGTCGCCGCGCTTCACCGTGTCAGGCCAAACCGTGCTGGCATCCACCGTCGGAACGGCGGGTTTAAGACGCATAACAGCCCACGCGGCCGCGGTAACGCCCACTGCGACGATAGCCAGCACGATAATCTGCCGGCGGAGCTTCTTCTTCTTAATGTCGGGCCGTGAGATATCCATTACGCAAGGATAGTTGCATCTGCGGAACCATTCGTGGAAGCAGCATAAATGCCATAGATAGAGCGATTTAAATGCCGATCCTTTCGAGTTTTGGTGGTGATGATTGGCCGTTTGCGGAATGCGGTGTCCATTAGCGGACAGTCGCGGCCCTCGCGGTAGGTAAGACCCCGGCGGACCGCAGTTTGGCGTCAACCAGGGCCACGATCTCGCGATGGATGACCTCAATAGGGCGGTCTCCTTCGACGATAACGACCCGGCCGGAGTCGCGTGCGGCGATCTCGCGGTACTTGTCGTAAACGCGGCGGTAGAAGAGCTCGTCTTCGCGCTCGAAGCGTCCTTCGTCGGAATCGGCCGTGGCCGTGCGGTCGTTGCGGCGGCGAGCGCGATGCAGTGACTGATCGAAATCGGCGAGCAGCAGCAGTGTCAGGTCGGGCTGCAGGCCGCCACACATCGTGCGATGCATTTCGAGCACGACGTCAGATCCAAGCTCCCGCCCGCCACCCTGGTAGGCCTCCGTCGAATCGGTGAATCGGTCGCAGAGCACCACGTTGCCGCCATGAAGCGCAGGCGCGATCACCTCGGCAATGCATTGTGCGCGGTCGGAAAACATGAGGCCCAGCTCCGTCATGGGAGACAGATGCTCGGTCTTCGAGTCGAGCAGCAGGGGGCGGATGCGGTCGCCGACGTGTGTGCCGCCAGGTTGCCGCGTCACCGTGACGGCGAGGCCCAGCAATTCGAGGTGCGCGGCCAGCTTGCGGAGTTGCGTCGATTTGCCCGACCCATCAAGACCTTCAAAGGTGAGAAAGAAGCCGCTCGCCATGCGCATAGGGTACAGGTTACAGGGTGCACGGTACAGAAACGCGCAGCCCAGGCGAACGCGCTTTGCGGCCTGCGCTCAGACGATTCGGCCAGGCGAGGAGGTGGATGAGGTGACGGTGGTCAGCCGGGATTTGACAGGTTGACCCGGGCGCTGGAAAACTCTCGGTCACAAAAGGAGTGTCTGCATCGCGCGGCGATCGACGTTGGTTCTGTTCGTTCTTCTCATCACTTCGGGCATGGCTACGGGTATGGCCGCGGCTCAGGCGCCGGGCGAAACGTCCGGCGAGCGCTCCGAGGTCTTTGGCGGCTTCTCGTATCTGGCGCTCAACTACCAGCGGGGATTTGCGACCGCCGGCCTGCCCGGGTGGGACGCTACGTACAGCACGCCGCTGCGCGGCTCCATCGCGCTGGCCGTCGACGGTGCCGGCTACTACCAGGGCAGTCCGGACGGAGCGCCCTTCGACATGCACTTTCTGACCGCGGGCGCGAAGTTTGAAATGAGACGTCCGGGACGGACGTATTTTGCGCAGGCGACCGCGGGGTTCGCGCACCTGAACGGGGCAACCGGAGAGTCCAACGCGCCCTTCGGTGCGGTGACCATTCCGAATCTGGCCTCAAACTTCACGTTGGCGGTGGTGGCCGGGGCTGGGATGGACGTGAGGATCGCGGGACGCATACGATGGCGGTTCGCGGCGGATTACATCCACACGAACTTCACCTCGGTGGATGACCAGATCCACGGAATCACGGCCTCGAACGTACGGGTAGAGACGGGGCCGGCGTTCCGGTTCTGACCGGCAGGTCCCGAACAAAGGGGCCTGGCTGCGCTGCATCAGTGATGTCAGTGTTGTCGCTGTCAGTTACAATAGCTACATTCGTTACAGTGAGGTGGGATATGAAAGCGGCCCGATCGATGGTGGTGAGCATGCGGCTGCCGGTGGAGAGCGGCAGGCGCTTGAAGCGGATGGCCAATCGTCACGGATGGACGGCCAGCGACACCAGCGCGCGGCTGGTGGAAGAAGGGCTGCGCAGGTCTGAGTTCGCGTTCATCGATTTTCGCGATTCGCCCGTGGGACGTCAGGCGTACATCCAGGGCAGTTCGCTGGCGGTGTGGGAAGTGATGATGATCGTCCGTGCTTACAAAGGCGATGCCAGGAAGGCAGCGAAGCACCTGGAGTGGCCGGAGTTCAGAGTGCTCGCGGCGGTGCATTATGCGCAAGGCTTTCCCAAGGAGATCAACGAAGCGCTTGCAGAGAACGATGCGATGGATTTCGAGGCGTTAAAGAAGATCCTGCCGGACTTGCACGAACTTCGCGTGCCCAAAAGGATCAAAAAGTAATCAGGGCGGAGCCAGACGATGATCGGCTTACTGCTCGACGAGCATTTGTCACCAAAGAAAGCCGTAGGACTGCGGCGGCTTGATCTGCCCATCCGGATTCACTCCATGAATGAGTGGAAAAACGGAACGTTTCTCGGGCGTACCGACGCTGACTGTCTGCTGGAGGCGGCTCGGAACGGACTCACCTTCGTGACCTGCGATTGCAGGACGATCCCATCTCTTTTGCGAACCTGGAGAGAACAGGATCGCAGTCACGCCGGCATCATCTACGTCGACCAAAGGACAATTTCCTCCGGCGATATTGGGTCGCTGGTGCGGGTACTGGCGTGGGTCGTGCGGCATTTCGGGGAAGACGACTGGACGGATCGGGAGGAGTTTCTGCATTACGTCTGAGAAACGCAACTCCACAAAAACCATCCTCCCACAACCAGCAAAACCGGCGAGCTTAGAATGCCAGCCATCCAGCGGCGGTAGAGGATCGATCCGCCGATGTGCAGCAGCGCATTTCCGATCCCGATCAGCACGGCCAGCACCAGGGCAGCGATCCGAATCCAGTGCACGCCGTGAAACGCGAACGGAGACAGGGCCAGCAAGAGACAGATGCCGACGATGAGGACGTGAGAAAACGCGAAAAGTAAACAGCGGCGGAAACGGAATGTGCAGCCGGCGCCGGATGGCGAGAGCGTTCGGATTATAGATAGCAAGAAAGTCGTGGGCGGCCTCATCGGCAACGTGGAGCGCAACAGCGATGGCAAAAGCGATCCAAGCGAGGCCAAAGTTCCATTGAGCGGTGCGTGGAACATGGCCGCGTACCTCCGGACGCAACAGTCTACGCCGAATCGAAGCAACGGGCAAATCGATTGATTCGCCCGCCTGGTTACACTTGAGTTTTGCAATTGAATCAGGAGGAATATGCACTTTCGTTGCGCCCCCATCCTGGGGCTCGCTGCTGTACTTGCCGTACCGTTTTCCCTTCAAGCCCAGACTGCTCAGAATCCCATCAAAATCACAGCTGACCTTACTGACGCGCCGCGGAAAATCATTCACGCGCGTATGACCATCCCCGTCACTCCTGGACCGCTGACCCTGCTCTACGCCAAGTGGATTCCAGGAGAGCACATGCCCGATGGCCCCATCGATAACCTCGCCGGGCTCTTCATCACCGCCAACGGACAACAGCTGCCGTGGGTTCGCGACGACGTCAATATGTACGCGGTTCGCGTCACGGTGCCGGAGGGCGTGACCGAGCTCGACGTCAAGGACGATTTTCTGGCGACGGCCGCAGCCAGCGGATTTTCAGCCGGCGCCTCGACAAGCGCGAATCTGGCCCTGCTCAGCTGGAACGAGCTCGTGCTCTATCCCGCAGGCCATAGGGATGATGCCGACATCTACGTGCAGCCGTCAGTGATTCTGCCCCAGGGCTGGCAATATGCCACCGCCTTACCGCGCACGGCGCCCGGCAAAGAGTCGGATACGCAACCGGCCGCGGACGGCGCTGTGCATTTCGATCCCGTATCGCTCGAGCAACTCATCGACTCACCGCTGCTGAGCGGAAAATACTTTGTGCAGTTCGATCTCGCGCCCGAAGTAACGCCGAAGCATTATCTGGATATCGCCTCGGACGGGCCGGAAGATCTGAAACTGACGCCGGACACCATCAACGGCTACAGCAACCTGGTGCGGGAGACCGGCGCGCTCTACCAGTCGCGCCACTACAGCAGCTATCACTTCCTCGTGACGGCCAGCGATCAGGTGGCGCACTTTGGCCTCGAGCACCATCAGTCGAGCGACGACCGCGTGCCGGAGAAGACGTTTGTCGACGACAACCTGCTGCTGCTCTCGGCCGACCTTCTCCCCCACGAGTTCACCCACTCGTGGAATGGAAAATACCGCCGCCCCGCCGGTTTGGCGACAGGGAATTACGAAGACCCGATGAAGGGCAACCTCCTGTGGGTTTACGAAGGACTCACGAATTATCTCGGCAATGTGCTCGCCGCGCGCAGCAAGATCGAGACGGCGGCGCAGTATCGCGATTATCTGGCGCAGGACGCAGCGACGCTGGATTACCGGCCCGGTCGGACCTGGCGCGACCTGCAGGACACGGCCACCGCGGCGCAGATTTTGTATTCCTACGGCGACGGCTCTCCGTGGGATAACTGGCGGCGGGATACGGATTACTACGCCGAGGGCGACCTGGTCTGGCTCGATGTGGACACGACCATCCGCAAGCTGACCAGCGACAAAAAGAGCCTCAACGATTTTCTTGCGGCGTTCGAAGGGCTGGGCGGCAACACCTCGCCAAAGGTGGTTCCGTACACCTTCGACGACGTGGTGAAGGGGCTGAACGACGTGGTCCCGTACGACTGGGCCGGCTTCCTCACCGAACGTCTGACAAGCAAGGCTCCCCATGCGCCCCTCGGCGGCATCGAGAACGGCGGGTACAAGCTGGTCTACACGGATGTGCCCAACGACATCACCCAGGCGCAGATTAATGCGACAGGAACCACGATGGCCTGGTGGTCGATCGGGGTCTACGCGGCGAGCGACGGGCGCATCGAGGATGTTCTGGTCGGGTCGCCGGCCGACAAGGCCGGACTGGGGCCGGGCATGCAGATTGTCGCGGTCAACAGCCGGCAGTATTCCGGCGCGCTGCTCAACGACGCGATCCGCGATGCAAAAGGAAACACAAATCCGATTGCCCTGATCGTGGTGAACACCGGCGTCTACAAAGTGTTGGCGCTCGACTACCACGATGGGCTGCGCTACCCGCATCTGGAGCGCGTGGAGGGAACGCCGGACCGCCTGGACGACATCCTCAAGCCGATGACCAGCGCAGCGAAGTAGAAACGCGCGCTCCACGAAGGCTCGTAGCATTAACCGGTGGCTGGCAGCTGGCAGCGCTATGCCGTAGCCGTCGCCGGTTGTTCCTGCTGCAGCGAACGCAGCACCGACTCCGCGGCCTGCTGCCCCGTGCGGATGCAATCCGGCACGCCGATGCCTTCGTAGGCGTTGCCGGCAAGGGCGAGGCCCGGGAGAGTGGCGATTGCGTCCTTGACCAACTGCATGCGCTCCAAATGGCCCACACCATACTGAGCCATGGCCCGGCGCGAGCGCGCGATGCGGACGAAAGTGGGCTGGGCACGCACGCCGACAATCGCTGCCAGCTCCTCGAGAACAATTTCGGTCAGGCTTGAGTCGGATTCGTGGAGCAGGGAATCCTTGCCGGCACCGCCGAGAAAGCAGCGCAGTACACCTTTGCCGGGAGGCGTGCGGCCGGCGAACTTCGCATGAACGAACGTGCAGGCCAGCATGCTGCGGTGTTCCGTGGCGGGAACAAGAAAGCCGAAGCCCGGCGGCAGGTTGGCGAGGTCGGCGAGGCAAAATCCCATGGTGACGGTGATAGAAGAACTGTAAGCCACGGCGCCGAGACCGTTGGCCAGAGCCACATCCACGGGGCGGAGAAGATTCGCAGAGGCCCATGCGGGAAGAGCAAGGATGACCCCACTGTAGGTTTCTTTGCTGTGCGCGGTTTCGACCGTCCAGCCCCGATCGTGTTTCTCTCCGTCCGTAATGCTGTCGACGCGCCGGATACCCGTGACCGGCGAGTTCAGATGGATCGACTCAGGCTGCAACTGACCGGCGACTCCGTCCACCATCTGCACCATCCCCTTGCGAAGCGTGGTGAAAAGGGTTCGAGGCGAGCCCGGTTTTCTCCCCGAAGCCGAGGGCGGAGCTGCGGTTTTTCGCGCGGCCAGCATTGCGCGGGAAAGCGAGCGATGCTCCTGTTCCATCGTCACCATGCGGGGAAGCACGGCACGCACGCTCAGCTGCGAAGCATCGCCGCCGTAAACCCCGGAGAGCAGCGGTGAGACAAGCCGGTCGACGGTTTCCTGGCCGAAATGGCGCCGCGTCATCGCGGCAACAGACTCATCTCCGGTGGCGGGCGTGGGCGGGAAAAGAAATTCGCGCGCCATGCGGAATTTTGTCGACCACGAGAAGAGCGGCGTCAGGAGGGTCGGCACCAGCTTCGTCGGAACCATGAACATGAGGCCGTCGGGCAGCGGGATGAGCCGGTTCCCGACCACGATGTACGTGCGGCGCTCGCGGTCGTTCGAGGACAGCAGCTGCTCGTCGATTCCCAATTCGCGGCACAGGGCAGCGGCTGCGGGCTTTTCCGTCAGGAACGAATCGGGTCCGCCTTCGACAACGCAGCCATCCACAATCTCCGAGCTGATGACGCCGCCCAGCCGACCGGCAGACTCGAACAGGTGGTACTCCAGCGCATCGGCGCTATCCGTAACTGCGCGCCGGGCCTTTTCAAGCGTCCAGGCAGCGCTGAGGCCGGCAATACCGCCGCCGATAATGGCGATTCGCTTCAAGAATGGGCGACCTCCAACTGAATCAGATCATGGGCGGCACAGGTTGGGGAAGCATCTTTATTGTCGGGGTCGGGATGGTACCCGCGCGGCTGATAGATGCAGCAGGGCTCCTCGGCCATCACATCGCCGGTAACCGCGTAGGCGCGGGCGCGGGATCCGCCGCAAATCTTGCGGAATTCGCAGGCGCCGCACTTGCCATGCAGCTGGTCGGAGTCGCGCAGCTTCAAAAAAATGGGCGACTCCTGGTAGATGTGCGCAAGCGTGTCGTGATGCAGGTCGCCGCCTTCGATAGGCAGAAATCCCGAAGGGTAGACCTTTCCAATATGAGAGATGAAGACAAAGCCCCGTCCATCGTTCACGCGCTTGGTAGCCCACCCCACCGCCTTCGCTTCCGATCCCTGGTCGGCCTGGCCGGAGTGGATCGTCCACCCCGGATGCGAAGTGGGGCGCGCCCCGGCATCGTCGAAAACGCCGGTAGTCGGCCGATTCTCCTTCATCCGCTGCTGGATCAGGTAGCGGCGGTAGTGCATCGCCTCCGTAGTCTTTATGGCAAACGGAACGCGCTTGGTCAGGTCCCACATCTTCGCAAAGACGTCCTCGAATTCCTGACCGGTCAGCAGATCGTCGGTCTTGCCGCGGCCGACAGGCACGAGGAAGAAGAAGCTCCACATGACAATTTGTTTCTCGGTCAGCAGGACGGAGAGCCGATCGAGGTCCGCAATGTTCAGGCGGCTCACCACAGTGTGGACCTGAATCGGGAGCTGGGCCTCGTTGGCCCAATGGATAGCTTCAAGGGTCCGTTCCCACGTGCCGGGGATGCCGCGAATGGCGTCGTGGATCTCAGGTGTGGACCCGTCGAGCGAAACAGCCAGACGCGAGAGGCCAGAGTGCTTCATGCGGAAAATAGCATCGCGCGTGAGCAGCGGCGTGGCGCTCGGCGTGAGAGCGCAGTGGACACCTTTGCTCGCGGCATGTTTGATCAGCTGAAAAATGTCCGGACGCTTGAGCGGGTCGCCTCCTGTGAAGACGAAGAGCGGAACCTCCAGCTCGGCGATCTGATCGATAAGGTTGGTGGCCTCGTCGGTGGTCAGCTGGCTGGCGTGCGGGATGGGCTGCGCCGAGGCGCGGCAGTGCTTGCAGGTAAGGTCGCAGGCTTGCGTCGTTTCCCAGATGGCGAGGAACGGCGCGCGGTTGTAGTCGAGCTTCTGCATGGCCTGGGAGATATCCATATGGATAGGTTGGCAGGGTGGCCGGGGATGGGATGTGATGAGAGTCACAAATGCAGGAAGCAGGGAGCAAGGTACCGGGAAAAACCCGTCAAACCTTCTGAATTTCGGCAAGTTTCAGATGAGGCACGCGAGAGAAATGGCTTCGGTTGCGCGTGAGCAGCGGCAGATCGTTGGCCAGAGCAATGCCGGCGATGAGGCTGTCGGCCATGCCGATGGATTTACCCGTTTGATCGAGTTGGCGCCTAACTGCTGCCGCGTGCTGAGCTGCGGAAAAGTCCAGAGGCAGAGATGAAATGACATTGACCAGGACTCTCGCAGCATCGCCCTGCTGCCCTTCGTCGGCGCCGCTCAAAATCTCAAAACAGTTGACGGCAGTAGTTTCGAGCAGACGGGCCTTGATCAGCCGGGCGATCTGTTCGCGGGCTGGCGACACACCGCTGAGATAATCGATCAGAACGTCGGTGTCGGCAAGAATCATCGCCAGTTCTTTCGGAGATCCGCAGCGACGCGCTTCATCCGTGCTCCTTCTTCAGGAGAAATGGAACCGCCCAGGGAAAGGAGGACCTTCGCGCGCCTCGCCTGGTCGTCATGAGAGCGCAGATAGAGGTCGATGGCCTCTGCCAGAACGCTGGAGAATCCTTTGTGGCCGCGTTTGGATGCGAGAGCAATCAAGCCTGCCCGATGTTCGGGCTTCATTTCGACGGTGGTACGCATAACTCGATTCTAGCACTGACATGCATGTGCATGCATGTTCGGTTGCAGCGTCGCGAAACATTGTCAGGAGCGTGAGATTGTGATCGCCGCCATTTGTGCCCTCAGATCCGCAACTTCCTTGCGCAGGCTGGCGACCTCCTCTTCCAGCTGGAGAAGCCGTTCATTCTCAGTCGAGCGCGGGGCTTGGTCCGCGGATCTCCGCGGCCAGCTGCGAGATATCCGGCTCGCCCGACATCAGGTGCGCGTAGCGAATCTCGCGTGACCCAGGTTGACGCGGAAGCGCCGCGACCAGAGCAGGTTCGCGCTGTGCCAATTTCTCAAGGACCGAGACGACATCGTCCAGCTCCTCGAAGCGATGCATGCGCTCCGTCCGCCCCCGCAGCTCGCCCGGAGTCTGCGGCCCACGCAGAAGCAGCACGCAGAGAACCGCCGTCTCGCCACGCGTAAAGTTAAAAACTTCCTGAAGCCGGTGCTCATATTTGGCAACGCGGCTGTCATGCACCGCGGCGGCCAGCTCACGGTCCTGCAGGCGATGCAGCGCCTGCCGCACCTCGTCCTCGCCGAGCTGCATCACCGGCTCACGGTTATTTTTCTGGTTACAGGCATTCACCAACGCGTTCAGCGAGAGCGGATAGTACTCCGGCGTGGTGATTTCTTTCTCGATAAGGGCGCCAAGGACGCGAGCTTCGACGGGAGAGAGATGAAGGGTCATGAGGGGGACGGTCGGATGTTTCGAGTTTAAGGCATGGCGATGGGAGCAGGGAGGCCAGGGGGGTGGGATGCGACAAGAGTCACAATGAGCCGGCCAGCCGACGTACGTTTCTCTTTGCTCCAGGAGGCACGTTCTTTCTCACTCCAGGAGTCGTACGTACCGACTGAACTCCGCGCCCGCCAAATATTGGAGCGTCTTGTCGAAGGTGACCAGCGCGCGCTTCTCTTTGATCGCAAGACCCAGGAGATATGCATCCGTTACCTGTTGATGACCGTGGATCCGCGAAGCGAACCGAGCGGTAAGAGTCACCCAACTTTCGTCGATCGGACAATACCAATAGCCGGGATAACCTTTAAGGGCTTGAAGAATGGCGATTGCCTGCTCCAGCGCGCGTGGGCCGGGACGAAATGCGGGATTCGTCGTCACTCGCAAAAATCCCGCCTCCGTAAACGGACAAATCGCCCAGTTCTCTTTGCCGGAGGAAGCGAACCAATTCCGCGCCTTTCGGTGATGCTGATGCTCGGGATCCGTAAGCGATATTAAGACGTTCAAGTCAAGCAAACTTTTGGAGATCAAACTCTTCATCCTCAAGCCTCTTCACCGTCTCGTCTGTAACAACTCTGCCGCTCCCGGAAGGCGGAAACATCGGAAACCCGTCTGACGAGAATCTGATTTCGGATTTGGGTTCCGGCGCTAACTCCGCTTTGTGGATCAGCTCGTTAATGGCCGCGCTGAGTGTGATCCCCTTCGCTTTTGCGTATACGGAGGCAAACTCGTGAACCTCTTCGTCGAGATTGACACTGGTTCTCATTAGCCAATCTTACACCAATTGCCAAATATGATGCAATTATCACATATTGGTGCGGATTAACCCAGTTGGATCATCAGCTCGTGTCTGGCATCTTCTCATCGGGCGTGGAATTCAACCAGGAGGGATCCGCGTTTACGGCCAAGAGACACGAAGCTGGCCCATATCTGCCTGATTTTGGCAGATGTGGGAGAGGAAGGCTCCTCTCAAGCGAATTGTCGAATCGCTACGCCGCCAGCCGCCGTCCGGAAATGGCCAGCTCCTTCACATACTGAGCCAGCGTGCGTGGCTCACGCTGCAGCACGCTGCGCAGAACCAGCGCGTTCCCCCCTGGGAACCCATGCCGATCGTAGTCGTCAAAGAGCCGATGCATCCCCTCGCGCAGCGGGCCCTGCGGCAGGTTGGCCGACCACGCCCACTCGTCGAAGGGGACCTGCACAGCGGTGACGGTGAAGCCGAGAGCCTGAGTCATCAGAGCGGCAACTTCGACCCGGCTGAACATCCCGGGCGCACACAACTCAAAAGTCCCGTAGTCGAGCCGATCCGTCGTGAATGCGATAGCGACGGTCTCCGCCACGTCGCGGTAGTCCACGTAGCAGACTGGGCGATGAATCGAGTAAGGCAACGCCAGACGGCCCGGATTGATATCGTCGGGCCAGCTGCGCCCAATGTTCTGCATGAAGCTCGCCGGCTGCAGCACCGCAAAGTTCATGCCGGACTGATAAAGGACTTCTTCAACCGGAAGCTTGGCGGCGTGGTTGCTCAGGCTCAGGATCGACGGATGAATGACGCCGGAAAAGACAAACCGCCGGACACCCGCCGAGCGCGCCGCTTCCACCATGGAAATGCCCATGTCGAACTCGTTGGCCGCAAAGGCAGGGTTGATGTGGAAGACGCCATCGACGCCTTTCGCCGCGTTCAGCAGGCTGGTGGGGTTCTCGAGGTTCCCAAGAACCGTTTCATCCGCGCCGCGCGCCACTGCGGCCTCAACATGGCGCTGATCGCGGAGCAGCGCGCGTACCACAATGCCGCGCTTCTTCAGCTCCGGGACAATCAGTCCGGCAAATTTTCCGGTTGCGCCCACAACAAGTACCTTCATGAACCTCCTCCTGGGAACAGGGCTGCTCGTTAGACGTCAGTTAACAGGCGACTGATGCCTCGTTTCCCACGAAGGTGGCAGTTGGCGCGAATTCCCGGTTGTTGACAAGGGTGCGCCGTCCGGAGTTGTCGCGCTGTGACGCGAGGGGCTCGGGTGACGTTCACGGTATAATAAAGATCGTGACGGCTATCGCAACTGAGACCCCTGTTCCGCCCCAGCGGCCAGCAGCCGGGCCCGAGGAAAAGCGTGTACTGCTGCTGAAACCCCGCGGTTTTTGCGCCGGCGTGGTGCGCGCCATCGACATTGTCCGCATTGCCCTCGAAACCTTTGGCGCCCCCATCTACGTCCGCAAAGAAATCGTCCATAACCGCTTTGTGGTGAATGAGCTGGCGGACAAAGGCGCAATCTTCGTCGACGACATCCACGAGGTTCCCGAAGGCGCTCGCGTCATCTACTCGGCGCACGGTGTTTCACCGGCAGTCCGCGAGCAGTCGAAGGAACGCAAGCTCAAAGTGATCGATGCCACCTGCCCGCTGGTCACCAAGGTCCACGTCGAGGCGGTCAAGTTCGCGCGCCAGGGATACTCTCTCGTGCTCATCGGGCACCGCGATCACGACGAAATCGAGGGCACCCTCGGCGAGGCGCCCGACGTCACTCAGGTCGTCTCCAGTGTGCAGGAAGTGCGGACGCTCGAGGTGCCGGACCCCGAGCACGTCGCGTATCTGACCCAGACCACGCTGTCGCTCGATGAATCCCGCGACATTATTCAAGCCTTAAAACTGAAGTTTCCCAAAATTGTAGGGCCGCATTCGCAGGACATCTGCTACGCGACGGAAAACCGCCAGGTAGCAGTGAAGAATGTGGCGCACAGCGCAGACCTGGTCCTGGTCGTGGGTTCGAACAACAGCTCGAACTCCAACCGCCTGGTCGAGGTTTCGCGCAACCTGGGCACGCAGGGATACCTGATCGATAACGCTGAAGCCATCGACCCCCAGTGGCTGAAGGACGTGCGTAACGTTGCGGTGACGGCAGGTGCATCGGCCCCCGAGATTCTGGTCGAGGGCGTGATCGATTATCTGAAGAAGAGCGGCTTTGGAACGGTCGACGAGGTGGAAGTGATGCCGGAGAACGTCCGGTTCGGGCTTCCGCCGGAGATAGTACAGGCCATTCAGTCGGCTCCTGCGGCAACCCCCGCCAGAGCCTAAACCTCCGGAGCGCTTCGAGCGCACCGGTGCGAACTGTTTTTCTCGAAAGATATGAGCACATTGCAGGGAGCACGGCCGAAGTCTTTCTCCACCCAGACCCGTGAGGGTGTCCCTACCAGCGACGAGCCTGCGAGTACGGTCACGCCCCAGGTGAAGTTTGGGCGGATCGATGCCGCTCCTGAAGAGGTGGCGCGCGCCATTGAGCGCTCCCGCGATTCGCTGCTCCAGCGGCAGAGCGCCGAAGGCTTCTGGTGCGGGGAGCTCGAAGGTGACTCCATGCTGGAAGCCGACTACATCTTCCTGCACGTGCTGTTGGGCACCGGCGATCAGGGCAAGATGCAGCGGGCCCTCACTGAGATCATGCGCTATCGCAACGACGATGGCAGCTGGTCGCTCTATCCGGGCGGCCCGGGCAACATCAGCCTCGCGGTCAAATGCTATTTCGCCAACAAATTAATGGGCGTCTCCGCAGACGAGCCGCATATGAACCAGACGCGGGTGTGGATCCTCGCGCACGGCGGCGTCACCGCCTGCAACACCTTCACCAAGATTTATCTCTGTGCGCTGGGGCAGTACGAATACAACTCCGTGCCCGCCATTCCGCCGGAAATAGTCCTCTTCCCGAACTGGTTCTGGTTCAACATCTACGAAATCTCCTCGTGGTCCCGCGCCATTTTGGTCCCGCTCTCGATTGCCTACGCGAAGAAGCCTTACAAGCGCATACCGCCCGAGCATGGCATCAGCGAGCTCTTTGTGGGCGGCCGCGAGCACGCCGATCTGAAGCTGCAATGGAACCGCGACCATGTGGTCAGCTGGCGCAATTTCTTCATCTTCCTTGACCGCATGATCCATTGGTTCGAGCGCATTCATATCCGTCCGCTGCGTTCCATCGCGCTAAAAAAGGCACAGAAGTGGATGCTGGAGCGGCTCGAGATGTCCGACGGTCTCGGCGCCATCTATCCCGCCATCCTGAACTCGATTATCGCTCTGCGCTGTCTCGGTTATTCGCTCGACGATCCGCAGGTGATCCGTGCCATGGATGAGTTCGAAAGACTGGGCATCGACGAGCCCAACGGCACAAAGGATTACCCCGAGCCCACCTTCCGCATGCAGCCCTGCATGTCGCCGGTGTGGGACACGGCGCAGGCTATGTACGCGCTGGGCGAAGCCGGCCTCGATCGCAAAGACCCGCGGCTGCTCAAGGCCGCTGACTGGATGCTCTCGAAGGAAGTCCGCCATAAGGGCGACTGGGCGGTGAAGAATCGCCGCGCCGCGCCGGGTGGATGGTACTTCGAGTACAACAATGAGTTTTACCCGGATGTCGATGATACCGGACAGGTTCTGCTGGCACTCAATAAGGTCGACAACCCCCGCGAACGCTACCAGTACGACGTCTGCCAGCGCGCCATCGAGTGGGTCTTCTCCATGCAGTGCCGCAACGGCGGCTGGGCCAGCTTCGACAAAGACAATACCCGGCTCATCTTCCAGCACATCCCGTTCGCCGACCACAACGCCATGCTCGATCCCCCAACCGTGGACATCACCGGGCGGATTCTCGAGATGCTCGCCACCTACGGCTACACACGCAAAGACCGCCGCGTCGAGAAGGCCATCAAGTTCATCTTCTCCGAGCAGGAATCCGACGGCAGCTGGTTCGGACGCTGGGGTGTGAACTACCTCTACGGAACCTTCCTGGTTCTGCGCGGCCTCGAAGCCATGGGCGTGTGGAACCACGAGCCCGAGATCCAGCAGGCCGCCGAGTGGATCCGCATGGTACAGAATGCCGACGGCGGATGGGGCGAAAGCTGCGGCAGCTACGACGATCCAAACACTCGCGGCGTGGGCGTAAGCACGCCATCGCAAACAGCCTGGGGCATCCTGGGCCTGCTGGCCGCCGGCGATACAAGGAGCGATTCGGTAGCCAAGGGCATCAAATGGCTGTTGGCCCGGCAACAGGCCGACGGCACCTGGGACGAGAGCCACGGTGAAGGAAAGACGCGCCAGGCCATTTACACCGGCACCGGTTTCCCCAGGGTGTTCTACCTGGCGTATCCGCTGTACCGGGATTATTTTGCGCTGCTGGCGCTGACCAATTATCGGCGAGCCATGGAGAAGAGCGAGCAATGAGATCAGCCGCTTTTGTATCAGGGCACGACCCAACGGGTGCCCCATATCTGCCCGGTGTTGGCAGATGCGGGAAGGAAGAGTCCCAGCCAGCCGCTTTTGTATCAGGGCACGACCCAACGGGTGCCCCATATCTGCCCGGTGTTGGCAGATGTGGGAAGGAAGAGTCCCACCCAGCCGCTTTTGTATCAGGGCACGACTTCAGTCGTGCCGCCAACGCATCTCGAAATATCCGGGGCTTTAGCCCCGGTGCTTTCTAAGGAAACGGAGAACTTCCTGAATGGCGGTACCTGTATCGCAGGCTTGGACGGTAGCAACCTACGTCCTCACGCAAAAGCTCAAAGGCCGGAAGCGGTTCCCGCTCGTCACCATGCTGGAGCCGCTCTTCCGCTGCAACCTGGCGTGCGCGGGCTGCGGCAAAATTCAGTATCCGCCCCACATCCTCAAGCAGGAGCTGTCGCCGGAAGAGTGCTTCAAAGCCATCGATGAGTCGGGCACGCCCATGGTTTCGATCCCCGGCGGCGAGCCCCTCCTGCATCCCCAGATCGACAAGATTGTCGAGGGCCTCGTGGCCCGCAGGAAGTACGTCTATTTGTGCACCAACGCGCTGCTTCTGAAAGAAAAACTTCACCTCTTCAAGCCCAGCAAGTATCTCTCGTTCTCCGTCCACCTCGACGGCCAGCGCGAGCACCACGACTTCTCCGTCTGCCGCGAAGGCGGATACGATATCGCGCTCGATGGAATCAAAGCAGCCATCGCCGCCGGCTTTCGCGTCACCACCAACACCACGCTTTTCGACGGAGCCGATCCCAACTCCGTTCGCGCCCACTTCGACGACCTGATGGACGTCGGCGTCGAAGCCATGATGGTCGCTCCCGGCTACACCTACGAGAAGGCGCCCGATCAAAAGCACTTTCCTCGGCCGCGCCCGCTCCCGCCGCCTCTTCCGCGCGATTCTCTCGAACCGCAAGAAAAGCTGGAAGTTCAACGCGAACTACCTCTACCTCGAATTCATCATGGGCAAGCGCAACTTCAAGTGCACTCCCTGGGCCATGCCCACCTACAGCATCTTCGGCTGGCAGAAGCCCTGCTACCTCCTGCAGGACGGCTACGCCGACACGTTCCAGGAGCTCATCGACTCCACCAACTGGGACAACTACGGCACCGAGAGCGGCAATCCCAAATGCGCCAACTGCATGGTGCACTCCGGCTACGAGGGCACCGCGGTCAACTACACCTTCGGTTCGCTCAAGGGCCTGTGGGAGACGGCAAAGGCCATGATGAACCTGTACCCCGACAAGGGCGCGCAGGATCTGCTCAACGAGCCCGTCAAGCCGGTGCACAGTTTCAACCCGCTGGTTCAAATTGAGACCGAGGTCCGCGTCGAAGAGGGAACTCGCGTATGAGCCAGCCTACCGTCGACCCCAACTCCGTCGAAGTAATGGATGGCCGCCAGCGCGAGCAACTCGAAGGCTGGATTCCCACCCTCGCCAGTGAAGATGAAGTCCGCGCACGCTCTCGAAAAGGCCTTCGACTATCGCGGCGACGTCACCCTCACCCTGAAAGACGGCCGCGTCATCCACGGCTACATCTTCGACCGCCGCCCGGGCGCGACACTCAGCGACTCAGCCGTGCGCGTCATGCCCTCCGACGACCGCACCAAGCTGACCATCCCGTACTCCGACATCGCCGCGCTGGCCTTCACCGGCCGCGACAACGCCGCGGGCCGCACCTTCGAAGCCTGGGTAAAGAAGTACTGGGAAAAGAAAGCCGCCGGCGAAAAGAACATCGCCATCCAGCCCGAGAAGCTGGACTAGCCATCGCGACGACTTTCCGCTGGAGTCCCCTTCCTGGCGCGATTAAGCAGGAACGTACCTCAACCGAATCAAGCCCTCGGCGATCAGATCGCCGCCCGCAAGACGGAGCGGCGGCCGGGGGCCCGCGAAGAATGGCTTCCCGCTACCCAGCACGACGGGGCGGAGGTAGAGCTGGTACTCATCGATGAGGCCGGCCTCGGTCAGGCTTTGCGCCAGGTCTGGTCCGCCAACTTGAATCTCGCCGGCCAGCTCGGCCTTCAGCCTGCGTATTTCCGTCTCGAAGTCATCAGCCACAAGCGTGGCGTTGGGGCCAACTGACTTGAGCGAACGCGACACAACCCACTTCGGCTGGCTCCGCCACGCAGCCGCGAAGTCGCGGTCCTCCGCGTCCCAATCAGGAAGGTCGTCGTCCCAATAACGCATGATCTCGTACATGCGGCGGCCGTATATCACGCCCGTCAAGCCACGCACCAGCTTGATGAAGTGACGAAAGGCCGCGGGCGGGGGTGGGCCAAGTTTCATGTGGTCGACGTAGCCATCCAGAGACTGATTCAATCCGTAGACAAGTTTCGCCATGCTGCAAATCTCCCCCAGGTTCTTCAGAATAGCTTGAGCCAACGTCGCCTCATTCCGGCCCCCCAGCCAACTCCTCATCCCCACTTCCTCATCCGAGGCCACATGGCCTGCAGGTTCCACGTCAGCCCGCGGCAAAGCCAGATCGTGAAGTGCTCGTCCTCCCGCGACCAGGGATTGTCGACCTGCCCAGCAGCGACGACGCTGGCAAAGTGCTCGCGGTCGCCGGTGCCATTGCTGCCGAGAACAATCACCGTGCTGCCATCCGTATCGCGCGGCCCCCAGAACCAATACGAATTGTGATTGCTGATGGCCCGTGGCAGGCCGTACTTCGGACCGAAGTAGTCCACAGCCGCAGCCTCACCCCAGTCGTTGGCAAAAATCGCCGTGCGCGCGCGCTCCGCAGGAGGCAGACTCCAGTAAACAGCAGCGGTCTTGCGCACCATATCCTCCCAGCCAAACTCATCGGCGAAAAATTGCGGCAGCCTCCCGGTCCGCTGGTTCTCCGCTTTGATAATCGGTCCGGTGCCGAGCGCATGTTCGTACCTCAGATAGGTTTCAGGCCGCAGCAACGGCAAGGACAACGGCGCAAGCATCACGCCCGATAAAACCAAAATTCCTGCGTATCCAGCACTCACCCAGCCCTTCTGAGTCCACTGCGTGAAACCAACCGCCCCCGCCGCGAACATCATGGGATACACCGGCGAGACGTAGTAGTTCTTGCCGTGCGTGATCACCAACACGCCGTACACAACCAGAAAGATCCACGCCAGGATGCTGTAGCGTGCGCCTCTCCGCGTAAAAAGCAGCCACACCAATCCACCCACCCACAGAACCACCGAAACAGGATTCAGGATCTCAGCCTGATCGAAAAAGAAAGCGAGAAAGCCGCGTCGAACATCGCGCTGCGTGCTCCGCACATTGCGCTCGTATTCAAGAAAAGGGAAGTGGTGGTGCACCAGCCACACCAGGTGCGGCAGAAAAATCAGAAACGCCGCCAGACACCCGAGCCAGAACCACTTCGACAGAAACACCCGCCGATGCGGCGTCAGCGCCAGTCCCAAAAGCAATCCCGCAGCGAACAGCACAACCGTGTACTTCATCTCAAGGCCAAGCCCGCACAGAACCCCGATCCCGAGCCACCATCGCAAATCAGCCGTTTCAATGTACCGCAGCACGCACCACGCAATCGCCATCCACAGCAGCGGCTCGAAAGCATTCATCGTGAACCAGTGCTGCATCAGCATATAGATCGGCGCCGTCAGAACTGCCAGCGCAGCCAGCGCCTGAGCGAAGACGCCACCACCCATCCTGCGCGCCAAATCGCCCGTCACCCACACCAGCGCAGCGCCGGCCACCGCCGGCAGCAGCCGAATCGCGAAGAGGGAAGTCCCGAGCGTGTGACTCACCAGCCACGCGATGAACGGCATCAGCGGCGGATGATCCACATATCCCCATCCCAGATGCTCCCCGCACGCAAGGTAGTACATCTCGTCGCGGAAGATGCCGTAGTGCGGAGCCGCATACAACTGCAGCGCCAGCTTAACCACAGCGATTCCGAGCACCACAGCCGGCCCCGAACGCAACCAGGCCTGCCCCGCCGAACCCTGCCGAGAAGTGACTGTCGAGACTGAGTTCAAGAGGACTCCCGTGTGCTTTTGAAGTTACTTACGTTGCAGCAAAACCGCTGGTTCCACAAGCCCTGCGCGTGCGCAATCTTTGTCTTTACTTCGAAAACGGCTCCATGCTACGTTTCCACATTCCCCCGCAACGCCAGAAAGAAACAGGAGCCTTCAGGTGTATTGCGTCCAGTGCGGTTCGGCCATTTCCCCGGAAAACAAATTTTGCACCAGCTGCGGAGCGCCCGCCTATCGGCCTTCGAGTGAGTCCCTCGCAGCACCCTCTGTCGCTCCCGTCATGCCCGCTGCATTCACTGCCCAGCCGATGGCCGCGACGCCCATCTATCAGGCCGTCCCACAGCCGGTCTACTACGTTATGCCGCACGCAGCTCCCACGCACACCGTGCAGCAGCTCAATCTGCTCAAGAGCCTGCAGGGCCGCATCCAGAGCCTCGCCTCCACCGAGCAGCTCGAAGGTTTCAGCCTCGGCCAGATGTTCTCCGAGGTCTTCAAAAAGCGCACCGCCCAGCAGCTCGAAGATTACATCCTGGTGGGCAGCGCGAAAACCACTCCGCCCATCGAGTTGGTGGAAACAGGCTGGCCCAGGCCATGGTTGTTCTTCCGTGTGCTTGCGGTCATGGTCGCGGCCTACATTGTCTGCACCTTTACGCTCATGCACCTGTCCGACGCCGGCAACATGATTCCGGCCGTCATGATCCTTGGCTCGTTCGCCATTCCCCTCGCGACGCTCGTGCTCTTCTTTGAGCTCAATACCCCGCGCAACGTCTCGATGCATGTGCTGGCCAAGCTCTTTCTGTTTGGCGCCGTCGTTTCTTTAGCCGTGGCTCTGCTCGGCTACACCCTGCCCATCTTCAACCTGGGAACCTGGGAAGCGGGCATCGTCGAGGAATGCGCGAAACTCCTCACCTGCGTCATCGTCATGCGCAGTGTCCGTTACAAATACATCCTCAACGGGATCCTGTTCGGCGCGACCGTGGGTGCAGGCTTCGCGTGTTTTGAGACCGCAGGCTACGCGCTCAACAGCGCATTCTTGCCTGGCTTGTTCCAGGGCCTCGGCCAGGGTCAGTCCGAGGGCGCGGCTATGCACACCGCCATCGTCTCTATGCTCGGCATTCTGCGCATGCGCGGCTTCATGGCGCCACTCGGGCATATAGCGTGGACGGCGATTGCCGCCGGCGCTTTCTGGCGCGTCAAGCAGGACCAACCCACCAGCCCGTCCATGCTGCTGGACACGCGATTCCTCAAGGCATTCATGATTCCTGTGTCGATGCACGCGCTGTGGGACGCGCCGGCCTTCATGCAGCTGCCGTTCTACGGAAATTCCATCATCACCGGGCTCATCAGCTGGTACGTGGTCTTCGGCCTGGTTCAGCAGGGCCTGCGCCAGGTGAAAGAACAACAAAAGGGTCAGCTGCAGCAGACCCTGCAGACCGTCGAGGCTTCCATGCAACCCGCAGGCAGCGTGGCGATTTCGTAGGCCCACCGCGGCGGGAACTACGCCATCGTTAACTCAGGAGAAATTCATCCATGGCCTTTTGCAGCAATTGTGGCAATCAACTCACGGGCACCGAGAAGTTCTGCGCCCAGTGCGGCACTGTGGTTGCATCCCGGCCGTCGCCCGCTCCCGAAGCAGCGGCACCAGCCAGCGCATCCGGATCCGCCCCGGCAGCGACGCCACCCAGCGCAACCGCGGCTGTTCCTCCACCGCCACTTCCGCCGCCAGCGCCTCCGCAGCCCATGGCAGCAACCCATCTGCCTCCAGGCACCCCCGTGCATTACGTTCCGCCAGGTCAGGTGCCCATCGGCGTGCCTATGCCTCCGCCCGCGCAGCCCGCCAACAAGAACGGGATGCTCGGCACCATCCTCATCGTCGTGCTGGTCGCAGGCATCGGCTATTACTACTACAACAAAATCCACCCGAGCCCAGGAACGCCTCAGGCCAACAATCCGCCCAGCCAGCAGCAGCCGCAACCCCAGCAGCAAAACCCGCCCATCCCCACGCCCTCCGGTGGCGGAAACGGCGGCAACGCGACTCTGCTGCAAGCCCAGCAGCTCGACGCGCAATGGCAATCGGCGAATGGCTTCATCGTTGTCAACGCAAAGTGGACCAACTCCTCGACCGTGAACCTGGCCTCGGCGGTCATGGAGTGTGACCAGTACGACACCGGCGGCACCGATCTTTCCCAGTTCCGCATGACCCTCAACGGACCCACCCCACCCCAAACCTGGTCGAGCTACAGCAACATGCAAATGGGAGCAGTCGCCACCGGCGCCAATAAGCTGGTCTGTAACCTCGTGCACGTAACGCCTGCGAACTGAGCGAACCCAGCCGGGCGCGGGGCAGTATCACTCACTGCGCCCGCTCGCACTCCACAACCATGAATTCGCTCCACGATTTCCTGTCGCTCGATTGTTCGCCACGCCAAGTGAAGTGAGTTGCAGAGACAGGCGTGTAAGTCGCCCGCGTGAAGGCATGGCCGGCCATGGGCTCTTTGAAAACATAGCTCACCGACGCGCCATCGAAGGTAGCGCCTCCCAGCTCCGGCGATGCCAGGTCAGTCCACGATCCCGAAAGAGCATCCAGCCACCGGATGCTCCAGCTTTTGCGCCTAGCGTCGTAACTCCGGTAGTTGTTGCCCAGCACAATCAACTTCCCGGTAAGGTCCGTCATGCGGTATTCATCTTCGATCACATAGCCATCGAGAATGTAACACCCCACCCAGGTCGCCTCATACTTGTGCCACAAGCCGTCAGGGGTCTGGGCCTTCCCATCGCAGCGCCACTTTCCGATCAGAAAGGCAAAGTGGGATAGCTCCGGTGGCGCGTTCGGGTTCGGTTTGCCGTAGGACTGGTCGTGGTCCACTGGATCATCCTCGCCACGAGAGAGCGGTTGCGCCCCCACGATCAAAAACGACGCAGCGAGCACCATCGCAACCGCCGTCTGCGTTCGCATCCTGAACCTATTGCTCCGGAAGTCCTTCCACAATGTAGAGGCGGCTCTTCGCCGAGCTTTGACGGATGGGACGAATCGCCGCATAAGCAGGGGAGTCGTACCACTCCCGCGCCTTCTCCACGCTGTCGAACGCAATCATGACGATGCCGCCCTGCGGAGCCTCACCCTCGAGCGGCTGAATCTTATTGCTGCGGATCACATAGTGGTGATTGAACGGCGCCAGCGTCTCCGGCACCTGCGCGCCGTATTTCTGTATGCCGGCAGGGTCGGTCACCTCGACCTCCGCAATCACGTACCCGGGTGGAGACTTCGCCTGTTGCGCGCGAATCGCGACGCCGCCAGGAATTCCAATAGCGATGCCGGCAAACAGCGCCCCGGCCAGCGCCCATTTCGTTTTCACAGTTGCCTCCCGATGTGTCGTTTGGCCCCTAGTGCAGAAGGTTCATCAAACTGCCACCCGCAAACGGCTGCAGCGTGAACGTCAGGACGAACAGCGCCAGCCCGGCCACAGCGAGCCACTTGCGGTCCCGAGTCAGCGAAGGCTCGTCCGGCACCGTCGGGTGATGCAGGCTCGGCAGCAGGAAGCATCCCCACACAATCCAGCCCACCCAATACATCGTCCCCGCAAAGAAAAGTAGAAACACCAGCGCATTGGTCGTCCAGCGATGCGCCTTCGGCGAGATCGCATACAGAATGTGCCCGCCATCCAGCTGCCCCGCAGGCATCAGATTCACCGACGTGATGAACAGCCCGATCCAAGCCGCCACCAGAACCGGATGCGGATTGAAAGAAGCATCCAGCGGCGGCAATCCAGGATGAAAGAGGTGAACGATGCCGTAAAAGATCGAAAGCGCGAACGGAACACTGACGCTAATGCTCGCCGAAGACTGAAACCCAGGCGCCGCCATCTTTTCCGACAGCAGCAGCCCGGCGATCAGCGCCGGGATCGCGACCACCATGCCGGCCAGCGGCCCCGCGACGCCGATGTCCAGCAGCGCCATGCGCGAAGGAACCCGCGAACGCAGCCGAATAAACGCCCCAAAAGTTCCAATGAGCGTCGGAGCGGGCAGAACCCAGGGCAGGGAAGACCGCACTCCATGGAAACGGCACGCGACATAGTGCCCCAGCTCGTGCGCGGTAAGAATCCCCAGCAGCGTCAGCGCGAACGGCCATCCCGCCGAGAGCCGTTCCGGGTGACGCACAATCCACGCGAAAGGGAAGAAGCCGGCATTCACCGCGAACGGCGGCGCGCCCCGGCGGAAATTGAACATCAGAACAGCGCCGGTGCTCAGCGTTGTGAAAATGCTCAGGCCGAGCAGACAAATCGCCACGCCAGCCTGTTCCAGCTGCGAAGCCGGACTCGCCGGCCGCGTAGGAACAACGCGCGGCCCACTCTCAGCAAGAGAGCCGGGAATATCGAAGGCTGGCTGACCCATACGCGGCAATCCGGAGGAAGGAATACCTGAACGCGTACAGTTTACCGGCGCACCCTGTGACAGCAGTAACTTTTTATTTCGCCCCAGCGCGCCGCACCCCGGTCTGGATCAATTCGCTCCGGGCCGCTCCACCTTATCGATCACGAGGACATCCGCGGGCGCCTTCACACGCTCCAGTTTCAGCCCGATCTGATCCTGAATGGCGGTAAACAATCCAGGCGGAGCGTCCGGCGCTGTCGTCTGCGCATCGTCCACCGTCCACTCCAGCTTGAAATCGTAGCGTCCTTTCAGTCCGGTCTGATTGACGACAGGCCGGTCAACATGGAATTGCAGGATCAACGCCAGCTCCGCCATGGACGTATTTTTGAGCGCTTCCACATGGCGGCCGTTGTTTTCGCCGTTCTGCTGGTGCATCCATCCGTTCGGATCGCTCGTGTCCGCAACCATCTTCGGGCCGCCTTTGGCCACGGTCAGCGCAAACACCGGCAGCTCGCGCTGCTCGTGGTGCAGCACTAACCCGAACCGCTCCGCCAGAATCTTCCGGATCATTCCCTGCAGCTGCTTCCAGCTGGGCTCACCCTCCACATCGGGCACGCCTTCCACATTCCAGCGCTGAATTGCCGCCCAGTCCGGCACGCTGGCAAGCTGGCTTTTCTGCACGCCGTAACCAAGCAACAGAAATTGCTCCACCGTGGTGTCGAGAAGCATCAACTGGCGTCCGCGCACGCTCATATGCTGGCCTGCAGGATCGTTCGGATCACTCGGCTTCACGGTTGCGACTTCCCAGTCCGGGTCCGCATCCTTCGCCATCATCTTCGGCGGCCCAGGCTTCGCCGCGTCCTGGCCCAGCGCTGCCGTCCCCATCGTCCCGCACAGGACCACCGTTACCACAGCCACGCCCACAGCTCTCCAACCGCGTCGTCTCGTTTGAATCAAACGGTTTCCCATACCTGGCTATACGCGGCGCCTGGTCGCAAGATCATCCCGTTCGTCACAAATCGCCGACTTACGCACCGATGGCGTATACGGCTCAACAGCTTGCGGAAAAATGCCGAACCGGCCACTTTTGTATCAGCATGATTCAAAGGGTGCCCCACAACCTGGCCTGAGCGAACGCCGAGTAGCGCGAGGCGAGTCGAATGGCTCTGCCCGGGGTTGGCAGATGTGGGAAGCCGCGATCTGAACCAGCCGCTTTGTGTCAGGGCACGACTTCAACAGCTTGCGGAAAAACCCCGAACCCCGGAAACCCAAAACCATTTTTGAGACCAGCTTCACCCCACAGCAAGAAGCAAACGCCCCTGTCGCCTGACTCTCAACATAATTCGAACCGCTGCCCGGCCCCGGGTAATCACCCGAGCCATTTCGGGAACCCACCTCGGTTTTCCTTCAGGGCACCGCTTCACAGCTTGCGGAAAAATCCGAACAAACCGCCTTTGTATCAGGGCACGAGTTGACTCGTGCCGCAACAGTCGCAAAATGATCCGGGCTTTAGCCCCTGCGCCCTATTTCATCCATCACGGTCCTCACAGCTTCAGGAAAGACTCCGCCCGTGAAGGGGCACGGCTTTCAAGCCGTCGCATCAGGACACAACTTCACAAAGCCTGCCCTAAACAGGCACCGAGATTAGCGTGGTCGAATGGGTGCGCAACGGCCGCAGAAAGATGAGGGCTTCAGCCCCCGAAAGCCTTTCGACTAGTCCAGCAGGTGCAGCTCTTTGCCAGGCTTGAAACGCACAGCCTTGCCAGGCGCGATGCTCACTTCAGCGCCGGTCCGTGGATTGCGCCCGATCCCCGTTTTGCGCGGGCGAACATTAAACACGCCAAAGCCGCGCAGCTCAATCCGCTGTCCTTCGGCAAGCGCGCGCTTCAGGCTCTCAAACACCGTGTCCACCGCCGCCTCAGCCTTGTTCCGCTGCAGCCCCGTGCGCTCAATCACCTGGTGAATAATGTCCTGTTTTATCAAGGTCTTCTCCCCGTCAGGCGAATGTCCGTTTCAAGGGTGATCCTAGAAACCTTTGATGGCATTGTCAATGCGCCCCGCCTACCGTAAGATGCAACTTTACCCCAAATGCAAGAGGGACTTCCGAGCCTGACGGGGTCTTTTCAGCCCCTGAAAGCGACGAAAATCCGGGAGAGCCGCGCGCCCGAACCACACGCGGCAGGAGAGTCATGGCAATTAAAAGCGATCGCTGGATTCGGGCCCAGGCCCTCAAAGGCATGATTGAGCCGTTCAGCGAAAAGCAGGTGCGCGAGGGAGTCGTTTCCTACGGACTCTCCTCCTATGGTTACGATCTGCGCGTCTCCGACGAGTTCCGCATCTTCACCAACGTCAACAGCGCCGTCGTCGATCCCAAAAAGTTTGACGAGCGCTCCTTCGTTTCCGTTCAGGCAGACTCCATCCTCGTCCCACCCAACAGCTTCGCCCTCGCGCGATCCGTCGAATATTTCCGGATTCCGCGTGACGTGCTGACCATATGCGTGGGAAAATCCACCTACGCTCGCTGCGGAATCATTGTCAATGTGACGCCGTTTGAGCCGGAGTGGGAAGGTTTCGTCACTCTGGAGATCTCCAATACGACGCCACTCCCGGCTCGCGTGTACGCCAACGAGGGCTTGTGCCAGATCCTGTTCTTCCAGGGCGACGAGGCGTGCGAAGTCAGCTACGCCGACCGGAAGGGAAAGTACCAAAAGCAGCAGGGAATCGTCCTGCCCAAACTGTAGGAGCGATGGAAAACATCGGCCCATTCACGCGGCCCATGCGGGTCGGCCTTCTCGACTTCGAGCCGCTGCGCATCGCCGGCCTCCGGGAAATCTTCGCCGGTCACCCCGACTTTCAGGTGGTCGCCACCGACTGGGCGGCCGCCTTCCGCGAGCCTACCTTCGATCTGGCCGTCGTGGTCCTGCGCGATCAGGCCTTCTCGCTCGCTCTCCTGGCCAGGCTTCGCTCCCGCCAGCCAGGTCTCAAGCTGCTGGTCATCGGCAAAGGATTGGAGCCCGAGAAGATTCTTGAAGCCATCAGCGCCGGCGCCAAAGGCTGGCTCGAAGAAACAGCCTCTCCCGCCCAGGTCATGCAAGCCGCCTACGCCATCCTCGCCGGATCCATCTGGGCGCCCAGAAAAGTTCTCGCCACCTTTGTCGATCGCGCCATCGAAGGCTCCTCAGCGCGCCGCCGCCGCCACAGCCCGCGTTTCACCGAGCGCGAAGAAGAAGTTCTGCAGCAGCTGGTCCTGGCCCGCTCCAATCGCGAAATCGCCCAGGCCCTCAGCATCCGCGAGCAGACCGTCAAATCCTACGTGGCGCGCCTCATGCGCAAAGTTGGAGTGGGGAACCGCATCGCGCTCTCCGTCCAGGCCGCCAGCGGAGTCTGGGGCGAAAAAGAAGAGTAGTCCCAGCCCATTCAGCATTAGTGAACAGAATATCTGTTATCAGACATAACTGATCTAAGCCGGAATCGAAACCTGAAACGCCGTTCCGCTCCTGCCTGGCCGCACGCTGCTCCGCATACGAATCGTCCCCTTGTGGTGATCCACAATCTTCTTCGACAATGACAATCCCAGCCCCGTGCCTCGTCCCACCTTCGTCGTAAAGAACGGCGTGAACACCTCTCCGACAATCTCCTGCGGTATCCCGTGCCCGTTGTCCGCCACCACAATCCGCACCTTGCCCGCGCTTTTTCTCAGGCGCAGGAAAACGGTGCCGTTTTCCGGTATGGCGTCCAGCGCGTTGATCATCAGGTTCGAAATCACCTGCAGCATCTCCCCCGTATAAACCTCGGCCACAGGATTCCCGCGCACATCCTTCACCAGGTGCGCTCCTTTGGATTCAATCGCGCGCCGGTGCATGCGCAACGCTGCTTCCGCCAGAACCGAAAGATCCACCGCCCGCGGCGTCGGCGAGGCCCGCGCCAGCCGCAGCGTCCCGCCGGCAATTTCGTTCAGAGTGGCGATCTGCTCCTCCGCCACATGCATGTGATGCCGCACTCGTTCCGCGTCCTCGGCATCGTCAAGAGTCAAATGAACCAGATATCCCAGCGCTTCGAGCGGGTTTCTGACTTCATGCATTACTTCAAGGGCCAGTTGCCCCGCCGTAGCGCGCTCCTCCGACCGGCGCAGTGCCTCGGCAGCAAGGGCTAGTTTCGCCTGCAATTCGGATATTAAGGGTGAGCCCATGGGCACTCTCCAGACCAAAACAGCATTCTGGAGAGAGGACGCCGCTTCGAGCGTCTCAAAGGGAGGAAAGCACCTCCGCAGACCAGCTTTGTTGGTTCGATGCAGAATTCATCCACAATGTCGCCTGGCCTACAGACAGAAGCTATCCCTCCCACACTCCAAACCTGTCAAAATTGAGCGGGCTTTAGCCCCTGAGGACCGTCCTTCGACCACTGCAACGTCGGCGAGGCATTCAACAAAGTTCAGCGACAGCACCCTAAGCAACATGCCTCTCTCGAACACCCTCCAGCGACTCCATCTCCACCGCCGCCTCCGCTCGATCGCTGAGAGCCATCACCCGAAGCCGCAGAGCCTCGTTCTGTTCCTGAAGCTCCATCACTCTCTTCCGCAGCCGTTCCAGTTCCGATTCCAACGCTCCTTCAACACGCGCGCTCGTGTGCAAACGGAGCCACGCGTCGATCTCCTCCGGAATCGCCAGCACGGCATGATGGCCCTCGGAATTCAGACGTCTCACAGGAAGCGAAAACTGCCGTTCCCATCTCTGCACCGTCCGAACTCCCTTCCCCACATAGTGAGCGATCTCTTTCCATGAAGTTAGAACCTTGGCCATGAGTCGACCTTTCCGGGGAAGCCTTCTGAAGGAAGAATCGCGGCTCGAGCTGCAAACCCGCCGCCTGTTGGCAGCATAGTAATCCTTCATTTCCTTTCGTTTCTGTCGTCTGCACGACACATCGCCCACCTTATAAATAAAGCGCGTACAGTGGTAGGTGTAGGCGCAGAATTCCGCGTCTTCTCTCTTCAGAGACGTGATCAGCTGCCGCACCTGACTCGCGGCGACCCTTTGCGAACTGAACGCAAAGGGGGCGTCATGTCCACCGGGAATTCCAACCTCCTTCTGTCCAGCCTCTCTTCTCGAGAGCGGGACCGTCTGTTGTCGCAGGCCACTCCATTGCCTCTGCCCCTACGAATGTCTCTCTACGAGGCGGAGCAAATTCCCCCGTACGCCTACTTCCCTACCTCCGGCATCGCCTCCGTCGTCACTGCCATGAAGAACGGCTCCACCGCCGAAGTGGGACTAATCGGCAACGAAGGCGTCGTCGGAAGCCTTCATCTTCTCGGCTCTCTCCCCGTTTCCACCCGTTGCTTCATACAACTGGAGGGAACCGGTCTCAGAATCTCCATGGTGGTCCTGAAAGACGCCTTTCAGTCGTCGGACGAAATCCGCAGCCGCATCCTGGAGTTCGTACAGGAGCAGGCCCTCAGTGTGAGCCAGCTCGCTGCCTGTCAAAGGCTTCATGAAGCCGAAGCTCGGCTCTCGCGGTGGCTGCTCATGGCCCAGGATCGCACCCAGGACAACACGCTGGAATTCACCCAGGAGTTCCTGGCCATGATGCTCGGCGCGCAACGGACCACCGTCACCACGGTTGCAGGAGCGCTCCAGCGGAGCGGCCTGATCGAATACAGCCGCGGCCACGTCAGGATCATCAATCGCGAAAGCCTCGAAGAGGCCGCGTGCGACTGTTATCAGGTCACCAAACGCCTCTACCAGCGCCTCTACCAAGAAAAACTTCCCTCCACAAACTGAGCCCTCCTTCGACCGCGGCTTGATCCCGGGTGCCCCATATCTGCCCGGTTTTGGCAGATGTGGGATGGCACGATCCCAACCTTGAGGGTTCGTTGGTGAACGTACCCCCCTGTTTTTGTCAAGTGTTTGAATCAAAGACAGTTACCTCACTATCCATTAGGGCAAGTGTATGAAAACAAGCAAGTTGCGCAAGCGCACTTTGTGAAGTGTATGAATTTAAAGGAATTGCCGCGGCTTGGCGCCAGGTTCGATTCGTGTCAAAGCGGGTTTGAACGAGCTGTTGTCCCGAGTGCGATTTATTCGACGGCCTTGTTTCCGCTGCGTATCTGATTTGACGCGGCTTAGCGAATGTTGACAGACTCGACAACATTTGCACACGGCCCGGCCCAAGCGTTGGGTGGCTCGTGGCCGATGGCGAGTTGGAGAGAAGCTGAGTCATGGGTGTCCTCGGGAGCAAAGGAAAAAGCCGCGCTCGGCGCGGCCTTTTCGGGGTTCAGGATGAGTTTTGCGGGGGCCGAAAAAACTTTCTTACCCCCTATTATCAGAATACCAAGTTTGAGCCGAAGTAGTGCCAACAGTTTGCGGGTATTTTGGCTTGTAAGTCGTGAGGAATCAGCGACAACACCTTTGTACCGAACGCGAAAAGCTTGACAAATTTTCCACATTCGGGTGGGAAGGCCGGATTTGCGGCTGGGGGCTGCCTGCTACCGGCTGGTTCCTGTCTCAGGCTGCCGTTCCAGCGCCTGCTTGAGCGACCCGATCTTCGCCGCCCACGCTTCCCGGCTTCTTCCTGCACGGCAGGTGCTCGAGGATCTCCTGTTCAACCTCGCCGATCGGCCCAGGAGGAATGATGGTAATTCCACCCGCCAATTCGGCCAGGGTGAGGTACGACTCGCGGCAGCTGTACAGGAAGTCCAGAGGATATTCCGGCTTCCGCGAGCGCGCCTGGATGGGATCGGCATCGAGGAAGAAGCTCACGTTCGGCCGCGGCACAATCCGCAGAATGAACCGGGCGTAAGCGCGGGCCCGCCAGTGACGCAGACTGAGGTTCACCAGTTCATCCCAGGCGTAGCGGTCGCAGATGACAAAATCGACTCCCGACGCGATCGCCTTCTTCACCTGGCGGCGCAGCGAAAGCGCATCGGCAAAATAAAGCCCCAAGCGCACGGCTGTCATCAACGGGGAGCGGATATTTTTGTCGCGCCGATTCACAGGAGCGTCGGGCCGTCCAACACCTTTCTCTCCTTTGAAGATCGTGTGGCCGGCCGACTCGCGCATACCGGTGAAGCAGGCAATGTCATCCCAAAAGGTGAGGATGCGCACCTGGAAACGCGCATCTTCAAGGCGCCGATGCAGCGCTCTGATCTGCGTGCTCTTGCCTGCTCCATCGATTCCGGAAAAGCTCACCAGCGTTGCGCGCCGGCGGTTCGCGCTTCGTTGCATTGGCTCAACCTCGGAGGATCGAAATTGAATCTACGGACGACTCGGACTCGCGCTCGACAGCGCTACAACCGTGCCGATAGCGACAGCGCCACCGATGAGCAAACTCAGCTTGATCGCAAACGATCGCGTCCGCTTCTGTTTCGCCGGCGCAATCGCAGCACCGGCGGGTTTCGAAGCAGCCACGCCGTTGGCGGGTTCGGCAGGAGCAGCCGCGGTGCCCATCGTCTGCGGATTCGTTGTTTGCTGCTGGGTCGAAGCCTGGGCGCTGTTCCCTGCTGCTGTGGAGGCGCGTCTTGGTCCGGCGACTGGATTCGGGCTATCCGGCAGCGACGCAACCTCAGGATCCGAATTCGCCGGTGGCGCTGCCGGCACCGTTTGCTGCGTCGGCGCCTGCTGCGTCGGAGTAACGGCTGCCACGCCCAACGGCGCGGCCAACAGGATCGCCAGAGCCATCGCAACCTGCCGATAGAACCATCCAGTTGCAGTCTTCATCTCTTTCCTCCGTGCCAGACCACGCTGCCGCTAAGCAGCTTCTTCCGATGCTTCCCGCTTCGCTTCCACTCTGGCGGGAATAGTCGGAACTCGATGGAAGCTGTTGACCGCTTCTTCGGTGGTGTCGAATGTTTCGAAAAGCCCCGCAACACCGGTCGTCACCAGCATGATGGCGGCGTAACGCGGGACGGCGGCCAGCTTGACATCGCCATTCCGTTTCATCGCTTCTTCCAGACAATGGAGCAGAAGGTGAATCACAGAACTGTCGCACTCGCGAATAGACGAGCAATCCAGAACCAGCCGTGGCCGGTTGCCGGAGAGCACGCTTCCCACTTCGTGGAGAAACGTCAGCTTATCCTTCACGCTGAGAACTTCGGGCAGCTTCTTCACAGCAACAGCACGCAATCCAGTCGTCATGACGTTCACTTCCCTTCTCTCATTTGGCTAACTCGCACTTTCCAGCAGCCTGGCCAGCTCCGCTTCAGGATCGCGCACGATGTGCACGATGGTGTTTCTGCCATAACGCAGCAGCGTAACCAGATTGGTGTTGTACCAGCAGCACTCCATCATTCGCGGCGACAATCCACACAGGAAACGCAGCTTCCCGATTGCGCCGGGAGCCGAAAGCACAGCAGCCGCCAACCGATGGTTTCCATCCAGAACGGTGATGGGCTCGTTTTCCGTAACGCCGATCAGAACCACAGCGCCCAGCTCAGGATCTCCGGCGCGAAGCCGTTCGCCGATGGCGTCGATCTTGGCGCGGAAGCCGGAATCAATGGAACTCGGCTGCTTCCGCATGCGATCGATGATGGCGGTCACCGAGAAATCGCCGCGAGCCAGCCGCCGCCATTGCGCGCGCGGAAAGAAGCGGATGTACGGAAGCTCGCTCGCGCGCACTTCTACCTCGAACCATTCCGTATCCTTCGGAAGCTCCTTCCAGAGAGCAAGGTGGCGAATGAAAAACAAGGCACGGCGCTTGGCGTTCTCATCCGGATTATCGAGATCCGGAGACATGACCATGCCGCGCAACTCGCGATACTCGTGGAACGCTGGACTGCTGAAGTCAGCCTTCAGGAACTCCGCAATCACCTCGTCTTCGGAAACGCGGCCCAGAATCCTCACTGGCTGCAAACCCTGCATTCGCTCCGCGGCGCGGGCTTCTGCCAGTGTCTTAACAATGAACGGCAAAGCCACCACGATCAGCAGAGCGATCATCATGATCAGCTGCACCCAAATCACTTCCTGCAGAGACGAGTGGTAGTAGCAGATGCCGGCGATGATGATGCCGCTGAATGCCAGCTGGACCCAGCTGGTGTTGGCGATCTTGTACGACATTTCGTAGGTGATGACGACGACGCAGAGTGAGTAGACGACCGTGGTCAACGCATACAGAACCATGAGGTTCGAGAGGTTATATTTCCCGCTCAGCGCAAAACCGTGACCGAGGAAGGTCGTCCATGTAGACGCAGGCGCGACGGCGAGAATCAGCGTGATAAAGCCACCGACTGCCAGCGTAAGGATCAGGGACGTTCCGAGTACCTTGAAGCCTTTGTGGCCTTTGCCTCGCATGCCGGCAACCAGCGGAAACATGCTGTTCACAACAGCGGAAGAACAGGTAGAGATGACACGGCCAACCATCGCCGCGGCAGCATACAATCCTGCGCCGTGCGGATCGAAGAAGTGCTTTACCAGAACAATGTTCCAGTTGTAGATGAGGACCTGGCCGGCAAAGAACACCAGCGCCTGCGTGGTTTCACGGAAGGCGTCGCGCCACAACAGCGGGTTGGGAACAACAGCAACTTTTCCTGGACGGATGACCAGCCATGCCGCGGCAACCGCGGCGGAATTAGCGGCGATCACCCCATTGACGCCAAAGCCGAGCTTCATCAGAAGCAGCGAACCACCGAGGCGCAGAACGCCCTCGAGAGCCAGGTTGGTGGCAAGGCTGCGGAATCCGCAAACACCCTGGATATATCCGCGGCGGCTTCCCAAAGGAACGTAGAACGCCGCGCCTATCGCCAGCAGCGAGACGAGACCGGAATCCGGCAGGTTGAGATAACCGGCGATTGGCCCGCGACAGAGAAACAAGGAAGCGCCGATGGCGAGGCCGCAAAGCCAGGCCGCACGATGAAAGGCGCGATAGACGGCGTGCTGCTGTTCCGGAGTTTCCTGCTGCGCGACCAGCTTGGCAGAGACGATCTGGAAGGAGAGCGTCGCTGCAGAAATGAGAATGAGCAGCGTGTAGACGGCAGTCGCGTGACCGTAGCCCGCAGGACCCAGGAAACGGGCGACCGCAATGTTGTAGATGAAGTTTGTGAGCGTGGCCAGAGCGGAGCCGAGAAGCAGAACGAAACTGCCCGACAGCATGCGGGCATGGAGGGTTTTCCCTTGTTCCAGGGGGCCGTTCTCCACAACTGTGGGCTCCGTTGGGACGCGCTGCCTGATTATCTGCTCCGTGGTGCGTTGAGGTGGCTCGTATCGGCAGAAAAGCTGCGGATCCAGAGCTCCCCAATAGACTGAGCATTGGATGCTGTCCCAACCATGACGGCTGCTCCCTCGAGACAAGCACGGCGTACAACCGGCGGACTGCGATTCGCGTCTAAATCACTTCCAGAGAAATGGTGCGACTTTCAACTGCATTCCTCGCTCTTCTTTTGCTTACGCGCGGTTGTTCTTCTTCCACATCTTCGGCGCCAGCGCCAAAGCCATCGCCGCTCGCTACCGGAACGCCGGGCGTTTCGCCGCAACTGTTGGCGGTCTACGAGCCCTGGTTTGGGCATCCGCAGCACATTTCGGTCGGTTACTCATCCCACGATCCCAACGAGCTGCGCAAGCAGATCCGTGAGGCGAAGAAGATGGGAATCACCGCGTTCGTCGTGGATTTCTACGGCGACCGCGATCCCTTTAATACGCGGACTTACGAGCTACTGCAGCCGATCGCGGCCGAAGAACATTTCCATATCGCGATGATGTACGACGAAACCGACAGCGAGGACGGCGCGACCGACGAGGCGCTGGCGGATTTCACGACGTTTCGGGATGACCATCTTGCGCCGAATGCGCCCGGCCACGAAGCTTATCTGACCGACGCAGGACGGCCACTTATCTTCATCTTCCCTAAGGGCGGCCACACCGACTGGAACCGTGTGCGCGAGTCATTGAGTAAGTGGAACCCGGCGCCGCTTCTCATCTATGAGAATCTTCCGGGCGCGAATGCGAGCGCTTTCGACGGCTTCTACGCGTGGGTCCAGCCAGGCAAAGAGGGCTGGGCATCGGATGGCAGCAACTGGGGCGAGGATTATCTCGCAAATTTCTACAGCACCATGCGCTCGAAGTATCCGGACAAGATTCCCGTGGGCGGAGCGTGGGCGCAGTTCAACGACACCAAAGCATCGTGGAGCCTGGATCGCCATATTTCCGGACGCTGCGGGCAGACTTACACCAACACGCTGAATTTCTGGCGGAAGTATTTCCCGGCCGGCCAGCCGATTCCTTACATGCTGATTGAAACCTGGAATGACTACGAGGAAGGCACTGCTATTGAGCCGGGGCTTCCAACTTGTCCCGCCGGCTCACAGCAGGCACGCTGACTTACGCAATCCGCCTGATCTTAGAAGGGCGCTCTTCTTCGTATTCGGAGTGACCTTCCAATGCGTACGCAGCTTCGGAAGCGTAATAGACCTTGTTGATAATCGACAACGGCCGCTGGCGAACTTCGTCGTAAACGCGACCGAGGTATTCGCCTAGAACGCCCAGGCACAGGAGGAGCGCGCCGCCTACGAGAAACACAGCGGAAGAGACGCCCCAACCGACCGAGTCGACCGGCGTGCCTGAAAAAATACTGGCCATGGCAAGAATCGCGGCCATGCAGCAGGAAAGACCAGACAGCGCGAAAGCACAGCCGCAGCGGTTTGTAGCTGAAGCTGGTAATCGCGTCCATCGCGTACTTGATGCGGCTGATGAACGAGAGCTTGCCGTCGCCGGCGGCGCGGTCCTGGCGATCGTAATAGACGACCGCGTTGCTGTAACCCACCCATGCGCGCAGGCCGGGAAGGTACCGGTTGTTCTCGCGCATCGCGTTGATGGAATCGACCGCCTGACGATCCATTAGTCCGAATATGCCGGCGTTCAGTGGAATGGGAAAGTCAGAGAGAGCACCCAGCACGCGATAAAAGAGCGGAAACAGCTTGGCCAGAAGCTTGCGCTTCTCCTGCCGGCTCCTTCTGACCGCAGCCACTACCTGAGCTCCGCCGCGCCACGCTTTAACCAGTTCGGGCAAAACCTCAGGAGGATCCTGAAAATCGCCATCCATGAGCGCAACGGCATCGCCGCGCGCGGTTTGCAGGCCAGCGGAGATAGCTCCCATATGGCCCCAGTTGCGGGAAAGATCGACGACGACCACGTGCGAGTCGTCAGCCTGAAGGTCGCGCAGCAGATCGAGCGAGGAGTCCCGGGATCCGTCGTTTACGTACACAACCTCCCATTCTTCGCCGATCTTTGCCAGTGATCTGGCCACTGCTGCATGGAAGAGCTCAATATTCTCTTCTTCGTTGTAGATCGGTACAACTACCGAAATCATTTACTTCCTCCGTGGATTGATCACCTCACCAGAAATCGGGCGGTCGTGCGAGGCTCTTCTTGCACGTCGTACTTGTCGTACTTCTTAGATGCAGGAAAGGTCGTTCAGCGTGGTCCGGTTTCTAACACACGGACCTTCCATCTCACTTCTGATGGGGTCAGAACTGCAATCGAACGTGCACGGAGTGGTTCGGTCGCCACAACTTTGTCGTGATCGAGGAGCTGAACATCGTATTCGACGTTGTCTGTCAGCTGAATTGACAGGCCTTCCGGGGAGTAAAAAATGATCTGGATGTCGTGCGAGCGCGCCTGGTAGCGGGTATGAATTCCCTGTTTTGCCTGCTCGGAGATAGTCGCTATAAGCTTTTCTTTTGCGGTGCCCAAAAAATCCTGATCCAGCAAATCGGCACGGTTCTGGTCGAGCGCGTCGCTCATGCTTTGCCACGCTTCGAGATAGTCGCGAACCACGGCGGCCGCGGTCTGCTTTGCGAGCGGCCGTCGGGCCCTGGAAGGTAGTTGGTTCCACCTGAACCGAAGCCTGGCCACACGCAACAGCAGCAGATAGCGCACATGCCAGGAACACGGCGAGAGGTCGAATCATTGCTGGTTCTCCCAGCGAATCTCGTTCCCCATCACCACACCAGTGGCCACGGAAAGTCGCACGCCGTTCAGAGCCGGAACCTCAGCCTCAGCGATTCCGTGCTTGACCGGCGCATCCACGGTCGTCTGGCCACCGTTCCACGCCTCAGTAAACGTCACAATCGTGCCGTCAGTCACGGGATTTCCGCTGCAATCGCGCAGCGGATCGGTTTCAAGGTCGATCTTGTCTCCCGCCTTATGCGCAGTCATTTTCAGCCCGCACGGATCGCCCGGAACCTGCTGGATGATGCGCGTGCTGGAAACATCGCCGGCCTGCGCCACAAATTTCCCGTTGCCTTCTTTGGCGTCGGAGTTCATCTCCGTCCACGCCGCGCCATCGTGAGCCACCGAGCTGTGCGTCTCCGTCGGCTCAGAAGGGACTGACAGCTGGAATGTAACTGGCGTGGGTGCGGTAATCAGATTCCCAAAAGCGTCGAAGACATATACGGCGCCGGTGATGCCGTTCTGCAGGTCCACCGGAAGGCGCGAGGGGCGCGCCAGGAAGCTAAGGGTCGCAGGCTGGCCGGCCGGAACAACATCGAACACGGCTGTGTCGGTCGAACTCTGACTGGTGAGAACCGCAAGATAGCGCCCCGCGTTCTCCAGATCGCCTGATGCGAAGCTGACGGGCCGGCCAAGCTGCACCGTGCGCTTGATCACCTGCCCGAGGCCAACGATGTAGAGAGTACCGGCGCCGCTCCCCGCGGTCTCGATGGAAAATGCGCTTCCCGCCTGTACGGTCTTCGGAGGGTTCAGGCTGCCCGTTTGGCCCAGAGCCGTCGCAGCAAAACTAACAAGCAGAAGTATGGCGAGCGGCCTCACTGGAGGCCGCCGGTCCGATACGTCGCCACTACTGCGCGTTCGGTGCTCACTTTCCGGGCCAGGTCTTCAGGAACCGACATGGCAAAGCCAACCGGTGTTTGCGGCAGCAGGGCGCGATCGACGTATTGGTCGGACACCCAGACCAGCTGGCCGCTCTGGTCGTAGAACGTGCCCAGCACATGTGCGATGTTGACGATCTCTCCGCTCTGATTCACCAGCTGGCCGCTGAAGGAAGCATTCGGGGCCGGGTTCATTTTCTGATCCTGGATCTCGATTACAGGATCGGCCGACGCTGCAACCAGATTCGACGTCGGATCCATACGGATGCTGTCAACCTGAGAGAGTGTGACGTTGGGAAAAGTGATGAGGAATGGAGTGACCTGCTTGGGGAGCAGCAGGTGAGAAATCTTGTCGAAACTGTCTTCGCTGGCAATGACCGATCCATTTTTTGCCAGAAGGCTCGCCTTCACATCGACGTAGGCTGGTACGACGTCTTCATTGAGTAACTCGCCCAGGACTACGACGCCGGCGGCGCGGTCGATCGGATGCATGTCAACGATGCGGACGTGCGGCGCTTCCACGTCCTGGGCGGCCCAATCGTCACCCGGTCCGCGATAGATCACGTCCCAACGCAGATACGTGACCGGAATGACCTGCGGCGGCACGCGCTGCTCCTTGACGATGGGCCATACTGCCGCCCAGTGGTCGCCCGTTTTCACAACATGAAGTTGGCGATCGTCCATGAAGGTTCCGACCACCGTGGACCACCGCAGTCGCAGCTGGACCTGCGCGTCATTATCGCTCTCGTGCAGCGGCAGCACCTGGAAGTTATCGAGCGTGGCGTAGGTGCGCAGGCTGGGATAACTGCCGGTCAGATCGCGCACGAATTGCTGCTCGGTAAAATCACTCTTGTTGCTCAGCGAATCGTAAGCTTTGTGCCAGGCCTGATGGGAAAGGTCGCGGGCCAGGTTGTCGACGGCTTCCTCGGGCGTGTCCGATCCATGCAGAAGACCGACGCCCGTGATGCCCGCATAAGCAGCAGCGGCCGGCACAGGCCACATGGTCCCCACGACGACCAGCGCGATCGTTGCAGCAGCGAGTAAGAGAGCAAGGAGACGGCCGCCCATTACGAGACCAGCCTTCCTGAAGCGTAATCTTCGTGGGCAACGTCGGGCTCTACGCCAACCAGGCTATGCCGCTTGTCGTCGGGGATGAGACAGACCAGAATCGCAAGGAAGCTGCTGCCGATGGGCAAGGTCCCCCACATGATTCCCTGCCACGCTGGTGGCATCTGCGGAGCATTGACGGGAGTTGCGGGTGGCACACCATCTCTGCTCCACACGGTGATGGTGCTGTCCTCCAGCTCATCGACGCGACGCCACCCGCCAAACGACAGCAGCGGATCGTAGTAGGGGTCGCGGACGAAGACCCACTTCAGCCCGTAGCGGTCGGCGTGGTGGAGAATCGCTCGCAGCGCATCGAGGCCCTCTTTCCCAAAGTATTTTGAGCTGGTAAGTTCCGCGCCGCCATGACCGGTTAATTCCGGCAGCATGCGTCCTGAGTTCCATTCCCCGTCGACGCTGCTGGCGTCAGTGAGAACCGCGAGCCGCGAAATCTTGTTGCCAAAACCCAGCGTCACATAGCGGTAGTTATCGTGGCCATCGCGATTGAGCCAATTGGCCACTGAATCTACTTTAAAATTCTCGGCGTCAGCAGGACGCCAGGAGGACCAGGCTACGGCGAGCGCACAGGTGGCCGTGGCTGCAATTGCCAATCCGGCGATGGCACGCGTCCGGTACCGATCCACCAGCTCCGCTGCAAGAAGGCCCACAAAAGGCAGCGCCAGCAAGGTAGCCCAGTAACTGAAGCGCTCCATGGTAAGCACGTCAAACGCCCGCCCCAACAGCAGATGCCCCACGGGTGTGGTGCCTCCGAGGCCGATCATGAACGCGACCCAGAATCCCAGCAGCAGCGGGCGAAGGTGCGGGACCCTGGAACCGCGCAGGAAGATGAAGGGGAGAGCCAGAACCAGCGCCCCATAAGGAACAACGAAATAATTCAAACCCGCCTGGGGAGTCAGAATGTAATTGGCGCGGCTGGAATGCGGAATAGGCGTCTGGGTGACGGGGTAGTGGAATAACGCGATCCAGAAAGGCAACAACACCACAGCGACGGCCACGCCGACAACCACCGTCATGAGGATCGTGCGGCTAAGAAATGCCGGAGTTGAAACGCGCTCTCCGTCCTGACGGTCAATGAGAACCAGCGCCAGAACCGGTACTGCAAAAAACACGGATCCGAAAAGGAGCGTGGCGTGGTGAGCTGCGGCGGCCGCTGTAAACAGGGCCGCACCCTTCACAAAGGAGCGCCACCTTCCGTGCCGTATCCACTCGAACATATAAGGCAGCGCGTTCAGGTAGAGCGGCGCGGCTGCCGTGGTGGAGAGCTGTCCGGCCGAGTAAACCAGGAAGCTTTCCGAGCCCAGAAAGACGCACGCTAATGCTGCGAACGATGCGGCGCGCGGGCTCACCCATAACAAAGCGAAGCGGTAAATGCCAATGACAAGCAGCACGATTGCTGCAAACTGCACGGCCATGTACGCCAGATCGAGACCGGTGATTCTCGACACCAGCGCCACCCATTGCTGAGGAAGCGGCGGATAGGTGGTCTGGGAAAATCCGGCGTACCACTTAGCGTTCCACGGATTAAACCAATGGTGCACGTAGTGAGACGCGAAAAAAATATGGAAGTTCGTGTCGTACGACCGGAGCGGCAACTCCATCAGCAGCAGCGGAAGATGAACCGCAAAGACCGCGAGAATGATGAGGCTCAAAGGAATGGGCCGAGTTGACGGTGCGACGGCTTCAAGTCTCTGCAACGGAATGCCTCGTTGAAGACCGTTGGATTCGCAATTCACCCCTGTTGGTTGCCTGGTAAACACGGTAATGAGACTGGAAAAAGGCCAACGCTCACAACGCTGGCGGCATCTTAGGCGTGTATTCCGTGCGATCGACTGGTGAACCCTTGATAGCTCGACCGATTGTTCGACCTGGCTGCCTTACATTTGCACATGGTTTGCTCCTTGTTGCGGCGATTTCCTGCCCCAGCTTTGCGCAGACCTACAAAGTTGGCGGTTCCGGCAGCAACCAGAGCACGCCGAATCAAACCGCTCCGGCCCAGCCGCAATCCGCGAATCAATCGCTGGGTTGGGGATCGAATATTGAGAACGCACGCCTGGCCGGTGCGGCCAATGCGGCCCTGAAGCGCGGCGACCACGAACAAGCCGTCGCCTACGCGCAACGCGCCGCGCAGGCGGCCCCCAACAATCCACAATTGTGGTTTCTTCTCGGCTATGCTGCGCGCCTCGATTCGAAGCCCGGTTTGGCAGTCGAGGCCTACAATCACGGCCTTCGCCTGAACCCGTCCTCGATGGAAGGCCTCTCCGGTCTCGCGCAGACGTACGGCATGATGGGGCGGACGAAGGAGGCTCAGGCTCTGCTGAAAAAGATCCTCGCGTCGGATCCTAAGCAGAATGACGACGCGCTCCTGCTCGGCGATCTGCAAATGCGTTCCGGAGATTACGACGACGCTCTGGACACTCTGAAGCAGGCAGAACGGTTCCAGCCGAGTGCGCGCGCAGAGCTGCTGCTGGCAATTTCGTATCAGCACACGAAGAACATGGATGAGGCGCGGCATTACCTCGACCTCGCCAAAGCGCGAACGCCCAACAATCCCGATGTCGAACGATCGTTGGCCGGCTACTACCGCGAAACCGGTCATTACGGCGATGCCATCGCGGAGTTGAAACAGATTCGCTCGCCGCACCCCGACGTGAAAGCCGAGCTTGCCTATACCTACCAGCTGGATGGAAAGCAGGAGGAAGCGGCGAAACTCTACGCGGAAGTAGCTTACGATGTGCCGAAAGACCTCAATTTGCAGCTTTCGGCAGCGCAGGCGGAGGTTGCCGTAGGCTCGTTGCAGCGTGCCGATGATTTTCTCAAGCGGGCAGCGGCCATCGATCCTGATCACTACAGGCTGCACGCCATTCGCGGCGACATCGCTCGCATCGAAGAACGGAACGGCGACGCAGTTGAGGAATTCAACACCGCGCTCTCGCATTTACCCGCCGAACCTGTCGAGGGCCCGCTCTACGCCATCCAGCTGCATATGGACCTGATGCAGCTCTATCAGGCGCTGAACAAGCCGGACGCGGCGCACCAGCAACTGGCCACGGCCGAGGCTGCTATCGGTGCGCTGGATGAGCACGGAACCGACAGAGCCCCGTTCCTTCGCCTTCGCGCACTCATTCGGATCAACTCCGGTGACTTAACCGGCGCTCGCAGCGATTTGAATGAAGCACTGGCCATCAACGCCACCGATCCCAGCAGCCTACAGCTGGATGGCGATTTGCTGATGAAGCTCGGACATGCCGACGAGGCCATCGCCGTCTACAAAAAGATTCTCGCGATGGACCCGAACAGCCGATACGCTCTCACTTCCCTGGGATATGCATACCGGGCCGCTGGACGCGATGACGACGCCGAGAAAGATTTCGAACGTTTGGCCCAGGCTTATCCGAAGCTCTACACGCCGTGGCTGGCTCTCGGAGATATGTACACCTCCCGCAAGGAATACGCGAAGGCAGAGAGTGCTTACAGCAAGGGCTACGCGCTGGCGCCCGGAAATGCGCTGATCGTTGCCGGGGGTATGAATGCCGACATCGAGGCGCATAAGCTGGACGCGGCCGGGATGTGGTTCCACCGCGTCACCAATGACATGCAGGATGAACCTCAGGTCTTGCGCGAGAAAGAGCGCTATCTCAGCTTCCGCGGCGACTACCAACAGTCCGAGGAAGTGGCTATGAAGGCCATTCAGGTTCTGCCCAACGACCGCGACGTAGTGGTCTACCTTGGCTACGACTTCCTGCATCTGAACCAATACGACAATCTGCTGAACCTGACCTCGAAATACGATCAGATTCTTCCGAAGGAGCCGGACATTCCGCTTCTGGCGGGCTATGTGCACAAGCACAACAACCAACTGAATGAGGCAAAGGCTGATTTCAGTGAGGTTTTGCAACGCGACCCGAATGTGGTGACGGCGTATGTCAATCGCGGATACGTTCTCCATGACCTGCATCAGCCCCGGGAAGCCGCGGCGGATTTTGAGTCGGCGTTGAAGCGCGAGCCCAAAAACGGTGAAGCGCATCTTGGATTGGCCTACACCAGCCTTGACCTTCATAAGCCGAAGATGGCTCTGCGCCAGGTGGCTCTCGCCGAGGATGTGCTCGGTGAGTCACAACCCATCCATCTGATCCGGGCAACGGCGTATGGTCAGCAAGGCGCTCTGGCAAAAGCGGCTACGGAATATCGCGCAGCCATCAGGTACACGCCGAACGATGGATCGCTGCACCTCGCGCTCGCCGGGACCCTCTATACGGAACGCCAATATCACGAGGCGATCGATGAGCTGAACGTGGCTCAGAAGCTGATCCCCAATGACGCCATGGTCTATGCGTGGCTGGCACAAGCCTGGTCGCAGCTGGATAACCCGGCAGAAACCATGCAATACGTCCAGATTGCCGAACAGCATGCCATGCTCCGCCCTGCTTCGACAGGAGTTTCACGTTCCGATGCTCCTCAAGTATTCCTTCTTACTGGTGAGGCGCTAACTCACCTCGGCAATCAGAATGCCGCCATGGAGCGGTTTCGGCGGGCCCTCACGATGCCCCAAAGCGACCGCGTAGGTGTCCGCCTGGCCATCGCGGAAATGATGGCCCAGCAGGACCATAACGATGACGCCAGCCGCCAGATAGCGCTCGCGATGATGGAGGCCGAAGCAGGAGATACACCGCCTCCAACCGGGCAACAGCTGATTCAGGCATCTGACCTGTTTCGGCAGATGCATGATTACCAATTATCCGAGACGTGGCTCCAACGTGCCGAGGCTGCAGGCGCATCCGATACTGCTGTGCATGTAGGATTGGCCAATACGTATCTGGCATTGGGTGACACGGCGAGGGCTCAGGGCGAGTTGGCCGCAGTCCGCAATTCTCCCGACGACGAACCGGACTATCAGTATTTGTTGGCCGAGGCCAATGTCTACCGTCAGGAACATCAGAGCACTCAGGCGCTCACCGCATTTGCGCAGGCATCTGACGCCGCGGGCGAGGACCAGACAGCCGAACAGAATCTTCTGCAGGCAGGCGGAGATGAGGGACTGCGAGTCAACCAGCGGTTCAGCGTGCTCTCTGACGCCACCGTCGATGGAATCTTCGAAGACACCACCGTGTATGTGCTCGACTCCAAGCTGGACGCTGCCTTCCCCGTGCCAGTAACCGATACCTCGCTCCTTCCGCCCCCTCGCTCATCTTTGGAAACTCAGGGAACGAGTGCGTTTCACCTTCATTTGAATTACTTGCCGACTGCCAGCGGATTCTTTGAGGTACGCAATGCAATCGGCCAGATTTCGGTTCCAGCAACGAACTCCGTAGTCAACCGCAATACTACGGATTACTCGTTCAATTTCGGAGTGAATCCAACTATCCATCTTGGAAACAACGTAATTACCTTCAACAATGGCCTGCAGGAGACGATACGTCGGGATTCCGAATCGCCGGTGGAATTGAACCAGAATCTATTTCGTCTTTTCACTTACATGTCCACCAGCTCTTTCTTCAACGCAGTGTCCATGGATGGCTACGTGCTCCGGGAAACTGGGCCATTCACGGAAAGCAATCTTCGCTCGGATGCCTTTGCCGCGGCGCTGAATTTCCGGGTAGGGCAGCCCTGGAGTAAGACTGCACTGGTTACAGGCTGGGGCGAGAACGACCAGACCTTCACGCCGGCGGGTATTGAGGACTATTACACGTCTTCCTATATCGGCCTCGATCGCAAATTTGGCGATCGTTTCGATGCCCGAGCGGTTCTCGAAGACCTCCGTGCGTGGCGGACTGTCAGTGGCCGCTCAGGAATCGCTCAGAATCTGCGCCCTGCTGGAACGATCCAATACATGCCCGCACGGCGCTGGGGCATTCAGGCATCGGCTGCATATTCAGATAACCGCGCGTTTCACATTTACGATGCGGTGCAGAGCAGTTTGTCGGTTTCCTACGGAATGCCCTTCCACCGGGAATTCAGAGACGAAACCGGAGATGTTGTCCTGCAATATCCGATTCGTTTTTCAGCAGGAGTGCAACAGGAAACCTTCTTCAATTTCACAGGTGGGCAAAATCAGCAGTTCAGACCCTACGTAAGCATCACCTTGTTCTGAAGAGGCAGAACCGAATGAAGATTTGTCTGGTTGCAACCTTCCCCCCGAGCGGGCGCCAGTTAAACGAGTATGCCTTCCACATTGCGCGAGAGTTGCAGCATCATCGTGACGTCGAATTAACTGTACTGGCCGATGAGCTGACCACGTATGAATTCGCCACCGATAAAAGCGGGCGGTCACTTCCCGCCGAGCAACAGCCCGAGTTACCTGGCTTCGATGTCATCCGCTGCTGGAGATTCAACAGCCTCGCGACTCCCGTTCGGCTGTTGAAAGCCATTCGTCGTATCAAACCGGATGTTGTGTGGTTTAACCTGGTCTTTTCAAGCTTTGGTACACCGGAAAACCCCTTCGCTGCCTTCGCAGGTTTGACGGCGCCCGCCCTTTCCCGCACCAGCGGGTTCTTTACCCACATCACTCTGCACCATGTCCTGGAGCATGTCGATTTTGCGGCAGCTGGCGTACGCAACGAGCGCTTGTACCGGATTGGTACCGAGTTGGCAACCCGGGCACTCTTAAAGGCAGATTCGGTGTCGGTGCTGCTGCCGGGCTATCAACGTACGCTATTTGCAAAATATGCTGCGCAGAACGTTCTTCTCGGCACCCACGGGACCTTTGCCGCCAGCCCATCTTTTCCCGATTTCACCAAACGTGGTAATCCGGAGCTGCGCATTCTGGCCATCGGTCACTGGGGAACGTACAAGCGCCTTGAAACTTTGATGGAAGCCTTTCCGAGAGTACTGGAAAAAGTTCCCCATGCCAGGTTAGTCGTCGCAGGTGCGAACCACCATACAAAGGTCGGCTATTGGGAATCTATACGTGCGGAGCAGCCGCCCCAACTCCCCATCGAGTTTCGAGGGTATGTTCCCGAAGAAGATATCCCTGAGCTCTACGAGAGCACATCCATTGTGGTGATGCCCTATGACTCTGCCACCGGCTCCAGTGGCCCAGCGCATCAGGCGTGCGAATACGGCGTTCCCATTGTCTCGGCCGACATTCCAGATCTGCGCGAAATGGCCACGGATGAAGACATGGCGGTGAGTTTTTATAAAACCGGCAACGCGGCTGATCTGGCGGAACAGCTGATTACCATCCTGCAATCTCCGGAACTGCAAAGGCGAATGGCTGAGCATAACTACGCCGCTGGCGTGCGCATGACCATGAGCAGCGTGGTTCGCAATTATCTCCGCTGGTTTGAGCTGCAGCGATGCAAGAAAAACGTTGGGAACAACGCGGGACGCCAGACCCGCGAGATACACGCCAAGCCGAAGCCAGACATAGAACGTTCCTCTGCGCTGCCACTACCGCCCGACTCTCTCGATAGGCAAGGGCGGCTCGATGATCTGAAGGATCCTGACAATGTGGTCGAAACAGACAGTCCGGTGTGGAGCGTGCGGGAAGCCCCTGCAGATAGTCACGGAATTGATTCGTATCATGCTCGCCCCACCTTAGAGGGCGAGTGCTGAGCAAGACTTCTGAGCACCGACGCTCAGGTGAGGCAAAGTTTCAGGAAGTCGCGGCGACTGCGAAGGCCATTCACCTGATCGTAACCGGGTGGGCCCACCGATGCCGGCTCCGTCTCGGGAAGGCGTGATTTACCAGATACCCTTGTCGCTGCCGGTGATCTTCTGGCCTACGGCGGCCGCAGTAGCCAGACAGGGCAATAAACCAAGGCGTGCGCTGCTCCTCAGTTCTCCACGGCGCAGAAGTCCACTTAGCTGCGAACCGTAAAGGCTGGCGGACTGCGGAAGAATCGGAACGCGAAGGAATTCGCGCCGATAAAAAACATCTTTCCCGCCGAAGCGGGCTGCTGCTCTTACAAAACGCGGCAGGTCCAGGCCAATGCCACGGTATTGCTTCACGTAGTCCGAAACAATATTCAGGTAAGTGGCAACTCCCTCCCAAATTCCTGCCTTGCGCGCTGCAAGCCGCAGGTCCTCGTAGTCCACGGCACCGCGCTCCACCAGTTCGGCGCTGTCCACGATGTCGCACAGGCGGAAATAGAAATGGCGATACATGCGCTGGAGAGTCGAAATCATCAGGCGGTCGGATACGGAAGGCACGCGATAAGTGCGGCCGTCAATCCTGACTTCACGGGATCGGCTGGCTACCGCCGACGCAAGCACCCGCTGTTCGCCGGTTTGTCCAAGCCGCCCCATGTGAATTTCGACTGCTTCCGGGAGTCCGGGGATGACGAAGTTCCACTTGTGAGCCAGCCGGTCGCCCCAGCTGCGCGCCGCAAGTTCGGCCCCGAAGCGCCGCTTCATCAGATCGATCACTTTGTCCGAATCGGCATTCGTATAAAGGTCGAGGTCGCTGCCAAGGTCGGGCCAGTGGTCCAGCGACTTAATCACGGTGACATCGTGCCCTTCTTCCTCAATTGCCTGGCAGATGCGATACAGGAACGGAAGAGCATTCCGGATGCGGCCAAGCTCGGTCTCCATCGCGTTCGCTGCCCACGATGCACGATCTGTATCGCCTGCTTCTCGCATTTGGACGATCAGCCGCTCCATTCCCCGCACCAGAACGTGGTTGGAACTGGCCAGCGAAACCAGTTCGTCGAAGCCCTGGCGGCTGATATTTGCGAGCAGCAATGCGGGAAGACCTGCGCGCGGAATACCCTCCACGCTCGAGCCGCGCGACAGCAGCAGGCAGGACAGAAGCAACATGGTCTGCCTGGAAGGCACATGAGAGTTTGGGCTCGACATGGTCAGTAGATATCCAGCTTTGGGTTGTTACTGCTGTGGCGCAGGCGAGGTGGAATAGGGCGCAGAGTTATCAGGTGGCGCTGTGGGCCGGGAGGGTACAACCGGCGTACCATCGCGATGCAGCAGCTCGATGGGCCCGGACTGGCGATGACGGGCTTCCTGTTCCGCCTCCAGCTTGTTCTCGCTCTCCTGATCATTCCTGGTGGCAATGGAGCCCAGGGGATTTCCTTCCGCGGCGTGTTGCGTGGCCAGTCCCACATGGGTTCCGGCATCATCGGCCTGTTGCGCCTTCTGATAGAAAAACTGTGCGGTTTCGACGTCACCCTCGCGCTCCGCCACATAGCCGGCATTATTCAGCGAGAAGGCGCTATATGGATTCAGCTTGTAAGCCTGCAAAAAATCCTGCCGTGCGCTGGTCCAGTCATTCCGATTGATGGCCACAACGCCGCGAGACGCCAGCAGCGCGGATCGTGCCTGGTTGTTATTCAGATCTTCCATGCGCCGCTGCAGCCGCTGGGCGTTGGCCGCGGCCATTTGACTTACGGGCCTGCCTCGCCATGTACCGGCCAGAGTCACGACCGCCGGGTCGGTGGAGCGCGCAGCTGCGGCGGCATTGTAGTAGCGCAACGCCTGGTCATAATCGCCGATAGCTTCATCGGCAACCCCGAGGTTATTGAGCGTAAATGCGTTTTGCGGGTCGAGCCGAAGAGCCGTGCGCAGCAGGGTGTCGGCCTCATAACCCCGATTCTGCGATAGCAGCGTCATCGCATCGAAGTTCATGCGGTTAACGCGCATAGGAATGTCCTTCAGGTTGTCCAGCGCATAACTCATGCGCTTACCTTCCAGTTCCTTCTCGTTGCTCTGATCGATAAAGGCGTCCGTTCCCTGCTCCGCTGCCAGCTTGTAGAAGTTCTGCGCCCGGTCCAGCTGCCCCTGCAGCTCGGCAATGTAGCCAAGGTTGTTCAGAGTGAAGGGGTCGGAGGGATCATAGAGGTAGGCCTTGTAAAAGAGCGCCTCAGCTCTTTCGTATTGCAGCTTTCGTACTGCGTCCACACCGTCGCGGTTCAGCCGCTGCACGGGAGTCAGCTGGCTATGTCTCGGAAGAGTGATCTTCAGATCCTGTGCGCAGCATTGCGCGAACCCCGAGCAAACAAGGATCGCAATAGGAAGAAGCCGCGTGAGCCGAGTGCCAGTCATTGCCGATGAAACCCCATCTCTAAGCAGGTCATTGAAACATAGGCTTGGATGCGGATCAGTCGATTGCGTTTGGCCGCGAGGTCCAAAAACACCCTCACAAAAGGCTCGTTGCAGCCAACTGCGGGCAGCGGCCACTCATCCAACCAATCGCCGAGTGGTTTCGGCGCTGAGAGTTTCCCGATGCGGCGTTTCCTCATTTCCGTTCTGTTGAGCAGTTTGGCCACACCCTGGATGTTTGCCAGCGTGGATGCCGGGCCCGATGCGGTCTCTGCGAATCCACCTGCCAATGCCGTTGCCGCACCCAGCGCAGCCAATCCTTCGACGGTGACTGCCGTACCGAACTTTTTGCCTCCGCTGCCCGCGGTACCGAACGGAAAGAGCACCGTCATTGGCGGCGTGATCCGTGCCGTCGATCCGGTGCGCGACCAGATGACGCTCGGCGTTTACGGCGGTGGAAAGCCCCTGAAGATCCTGTTTGACGAGCGCACGCAGTTTTATCGTGACGGCGTCAAGACGCCGCTCGATGACATGCGTCCCGACGATCATGCTTCGGTGGAAACGCTCCTCGATGGCGATAATGTCTTCGCAGTTAGTGTGCACATGCTCTCACGCTCGCCGACGGGCGAGTGCCAGGGCCAGGTCCTCGCGTTCGATCCGCGCAACGGCGAAGTGACGGTGCGCAATATGCTTTCCGGTCAGCCCATCAAGCTGCGTGTCGAACCGCGGACGACCATTGCGCGCATGGGACAGCCCGCATTTGCATCGTCGGTGACCGGTACTTCCGATCTAATGAGAGGCGCGCTGCTGTCGATCAAGTTTGAGTCTTACGATGGCGTTGGCATAGCGGACGCCATCTCCATCCTCGCCACACCGGGTTCGGGCTTCTACTTCAGCGGCAACGTTACCTATCTCGATCTGCATGCCGGGATTCTGGCTCTGACGGATCCTCGCGATCAAAGCAACTATACGATTGCGTTCGATCCCGCGCGTTTCCCTGCCAGCCGCCAGCTCCACGAGGGCTCGCGCGTGGGCGTGGATGCAAGCTTCGACGGCCGGCGCTACGTGGCGAATAAACTAAACGTCTTCTGAGCCCAGGTTTCCAGGCTCGCTGCGGTGCGCGTCCAAGGCAGCTGGACGTGGACCAAAATGCCACTCCGCCCGACTCCGGGCAAAAACGCGGCGCTCAAAGGATCTCGGTTAATTTCCACAAAAACAGCGACGCCGCCCGAAGGCGGCGTCCGATACTTCTCGTTATACGTTCTGAATCAGAGTGTCGATTCGATCTCGAAGCCCCACGCTTCCAGCAGCGACTCGGGGATGTACTTCGAGTTCCGGTTGCGGCGAGCCCACTCGCGCAGCCGGGTGGAACGAATGTACTGATCCGGGGTGAGCTTAAACTCCTTGACCACCTGCTCGAAGGAAGTCACGGTAGGCACGACCGGGCCAATTGGCTCCGGCTTGCCCCAGTTGGGATTGCCACGACGCTTTGCCATGTATGATTTACCCTCTGCTTTTGAAAGTGACGAACAGAAAATCCGAGGGCCGTACAGACCCCATCGGGAAGTCACAAACTTTATTATTCTAAGTATTTTTTCTATGAAAATCAAGAGAAAAATGCCCAACAGCCCGTGCGTACCCAAAATCTAACTACTTCCACAATCAATTAGATGTGGTTCGAACCGCAACGGTGCACCCGAGACAAAAGGCCGATTCGTTACTTCAGGAAGAGGCTTGTGGCACAAAATCACGGCGCGGCGCCAGTCGCCAATTTGATCGAAAGATCAACATCACAGCCAAAATTCTGAGCGATTTGCACAGGCGTCCCGGGCGGCCCCTCAGGTCCCGAGGCTTTCCATCAACTCCGCCGCGCTCACCGCTGTGCCACGCTGCGGGAAAAACTTCTCCACCAGCACCCGGTGTACGTCGGCGTCGCGGTCTGCGCAGCAATCCGTCACCACGATCCCGCGATAGTCAGCGTCGACAGCATCGAGAAGTGTCGAAAGCACGACACCGCTGGTTGCGATGCCGAACAGAACCACCGTCTCGACCTCTTTCGAGCGGAGAATCATCTCCAGATCTGTACCCGCAAACGCGCTGATCCGGTGCTTCGTGATCACAATGTCATCGCCAACCGGTGCAACATCTGCGTGAATCTTCCCCGCATCGCCCTGGAAAAGCTGCTGCCTCTCCGGAGAACTCCGAATCGCGTTGAAAAGCGTGTTGCGCGGGCTGATCTCGGGAAATCCCGGCCGAAATCCAACCTGGATATGGATCACGGTCATGCCCCGCTCTCGGCAGCGCGCGAGCACGCCGGCCGCCCGAGACGTAAAGCCCTGTTGATCGCCTGCGTAAATGGAGACAATTCCCGTGTGCATATCCATACTCAGCACAGCCGTTCGCGAGGGATCCAGAGGCGGATTGATAGCCATTTCGAGACGCTGCCTTTCGATTTCTATTTGTCGAGCGAGAACTGGTACGCGACGATCGTCTTCAGCTGTTCGTAGGAAACCGCCAACATCGGCACCGCCCGTCCGTCAATGAAGAGCATCGGCGTCTGGTCGACGTTCAGCTCCTGCCCCAGCCGCATCGAAGCGTCGACGGCGGCTTTCCCCGCAGGTGAGCCCGCACAAGCAGCCGCTTTGTCCGGATCAGCTCCGGCTGCCGTCGCGGCATTGCGCAATGCCTGATCGGCGCCCTGCCCCGCCAGGTCATTCTGCGCGTCAAAAATGGCGCCCGTGTACTTGAAGAAAGCCGCAGTCCCTCCCTGTTGCTCCACGCAGGCACTCCACACCGCTGCTTTGTAGGCGGTGGGGTGGATATTGACCAGGGGGAAATTCTCAAAGACGAAGTGCGCCTGGGGAAAATCCTGGATCAGCTTGTCGACGATGGGCTGCGCTTCCTTGCAGTGCGGGCACTGAAAATCGGCAAACTCCACCAGCTCAAACTGCTTCGCCGCCGCCCCGCGTGACGGTCCGTTCGCCCGCTCCTGTAGTAGACGGTAGTTGTTCGTGTAAGGATGCGCACCGAAATCCAGCACAGCATCCTGCGCGATCAGGTGTTTGTTATCGGGCGTAACAAAAAAGATCAGGGTCGCAATCTGCGCTCCGGGCTTCTTCTCCGAAACCAGGATCGTCACCTTGCTGACACCTGGCGCCTCGGTCTTCTGTACGCTGTAGACCTCCCACATGCGATTGGGATCGTATCCCCAGGAGGTTTTCAGGAACCCCTCGACCTCGGCGCTCGTCGGCGCTGCAGCCGTAAAATTGGCCTGGTCCACGGGCGGAAACTGTGGCTCGGCTGGAGCGGTCTGTGCCGCCGGAGCCGAGGGTGGTTGCTGCGGTGCGGGTGCCGACGGCTGATCCGACTGCGCAAGACCCAGCGGCACGCCCAGAGCTACGACCAGCATCATGCTGGATAAAGAACGAATTGACATGGAATCCTTTCGGGGAAAAATCTAAACCTGTGCTTTAGCGGCGATCGGAAAACGCCGGCCCATGCCAAAGGCTTTGGGTGTGACCTTCAGCACCAGTGCCGCCTGCTGCCGCTTGTATTCGCTGCGTTCGACCATTTTCACGACAGCGCGCACTGTCTCGACATCCAGCCCGCGCTCTGCGGCAATCTTTTCCGGAGGTTCGTACCGTTCCACATACGCTTCGAGAATGGGATCGAGCACCTCGTACGGAAGCAGCGAGTCGGTGTCCCTCTGTCCGGGGCGCAGCTCCGCCGACGGCGGCTTTTCCAGAATCGCCGCTGGAATGATTTCCCTCTCGCGGTTGATAGCGCGGCACAAGCCGTAGACCCGTGTCTTGAAGACGTCGCCGATCACAGCCAGCGCTCCCACCATATCGCCGTAAAGCGTGCAGTAGCCCGTCGACATTTCGCTCTTGTTGCCTGTGGTGAGCACCAGCGCATTGAACTTGTTCGAAAACGCCATTACCAGCGACCCGCGAATGCGCGACTGGATGTTCTCTTCGGTGATATCCGGCTCACGGCCTGCGAAAACCGGCGCCAGGGCCTGATTGAATCCCGAGAAGATTTCGTCAATGCGAATGGTCTCGTATCGAATGCCAAGGTTCTTAGCCAGTTGCCGGCTGTCGTCGATGGATCCCTGCGATGAATACGGACTCGGCATTCCCAGCGTGGTCACATTCTCTGCGCCCAGAGCGCGCACGGCAACCGCCGCCACCAGTGCCGAATCGATTCCGCCGCTGAGCGCTACCACCGCTTTTGAGAAACCACACTTGCGCACATAGTCGCGCGTCCCCAGCGTCAGCGCCTCCAGCATCGCCTCGTCTTCGTCACCCGGCTGCTCGCGCATGTCTCCGGTGAGCGCATCCAGATCGGCGAAGATCAGGTCTTCCTCAAAGCTCTTCGCCTGCGCGATCACGCCGCCATCCGGCCCGATCACCAGACTCGATCCATCGAACACCAGACTGTCATTGCCGCCCACCTGGTTCACCATCACCACCGGCCTGCGATGCCGTTTGGCGATGGCCGCCAGCATCTCCCGGCGCAACGCGCGCTTGTTGCGCCACCACGGCGAGGCGGAAATATTCAGAATGAGCGACGCGCCCTGCTTCATCAGCTCTTCCACAGGGTCAACCGTGTAGAGCCGATTCTCCCAGAAGCTTTTGTCGTTCCACGCGTCCTCGCAAATCGTCAGCGCCACCGGTTCTCCATCCAGGTGGCACAGCCGCTGGCGTGCGGCTGGGGCAAAGTACCGCTGCTCGTCGAATACGTCGTAATACGGCAGCAGCATCTTCGACTGCACAAACTCCACATGGCCGTTCCGCACCAGCGCCGCGGAGTTCATCACGTGCTTCCCTGCCCCATGTTCAGCCGCCGTCACATAGCCGGAAATCACCGCAATCCGATCCTTCGCCGTGGCACGAGCGATTTCGCAGAGAGCCTCGCCGCCGCGCGCTACAAACTCGGGCTTCTCCAGCAGATCGGCGGGAGGATAACCGCAGATGGCCAGCTCAGGAAACAGCACCAGCTCAGCGCCGCCCTGCTGCGCCCGGCGCGTGAAATCCAAAATCTTTGCGGTATTGCCGCTGAAATCGCCAATGGTGGGATTGATCTGCGCCAGCGCGATCTTCACATTTCCAGTTTAACAATCGTCGTGGCCCGGCTGCGGATTCGCCGCCGCTCCCACATGCGATTCAGACTTTCACATGCGAATCACATGTGTCATAATCCACCCATGGCTGTCATGGTCCAAATCAGAAACGTGCCTGCCGATCTGCACCGCGCGCTCAAAGCGCGGGCCGCTCTGGAAGGCATGTCCATTTCCGATTTCCTCCTCCGCGAACTCCGCTCCTCGCTTGAGCGCCCCACCCTTGAAGAAATCAGAGGGCGCCTGGCCACAAGACAGCCCGTGCAGCCGCGCCCCGCCCCCGCTGCCGCGGTTCGCGCGGAACGGATGAGCCGTTGATCGTTGTCGATGCGTCGGCGTTTTTGGAAGTCCTGCTGCAAACGATTGCCGCCAGCCGCATCAGTCAGCGGATCTTCGCTCCCAACGAGACTCTTTGTGCGCCGCACCTGATCGATGTGGAAGTCGCGCAGGTCCTGCGGCGCTATGTCCGAGGACGCACAATCACCGCAGGTCGTGGCGCCGAAGCCCTGGAAGATCTTGCCCTCTTGCCCATCCACCGCTATCCCCATCATGTCCTGCTGCCGCGGATCTGGCAGCTGCGCAACAATTTCACCGCCTACGATGCCGCGTACCTTGCCCTGGCAGAGGCGCTCGATGCGCCGCTTGTTACGCGAGATCGTGCACTGGCGTCCGCGGGTTCAAGAGCCCGGGTAGAGGTGCTCTAGCAACGTCCTCGCCCCAAATGCCCCACGATCTTCACACCTTTGGCTTATCGGCGTGTACCATGCTGCTCGGCATGTCCGGTCCTTCCCGCAGCACGTGTAGTAAGCGTTTCAAGATGATTGGGCTTGCAGTCGGCGCAGTGCTCGCCTCCGGATTTCCTGCCGCTATCCACGCGCAGCAGCCAAACGCTGAGCCCATCCACCTCGACCCTGCCAATCCGCACTACTTTCAGTTTCGCGGTCAAACCATGGCTCTCGTCGGCAGCGGAGAGCATTACGGTGCGGTGCTCAACCTCGACGTGGACGGTAAGCGCTACCTCGACACGGTCCAGTCCGCCGGGCTGAACTACACCCGCATCTTCGGCGGAAGCTATGCTGAGGTGCCAGGCAAATCCTTCGGCATCCAGCGGAACGATCTGGCGCCCGCTCCTGGCCGTTTCCTGGCGCCGTGGGCCCGCAGCGCCACGCCAGGCTACGCTGGCGGAGGCAACAAGTTCGACCTCGACCACTGGAACCCCGCGTACTTCACCCGCCTGCACGATTTTCTTGCCGACGCAGCCAGCCGGGGCATCGTCGTCGAGATATCGCTCTTCTCCTCGCAATACGGCGACGCCCAGTGGGCACTCAGCCCCTTTAACTCGGCCAACAACGTCAACGCGACCGACCTGAACGACTGGAAAAAGGTCAACACCCTCGAAAACGGCGCAATCCTCCGCTACCAGGAGGCCTACACGCGCAAGCTGGTGCGCGAGGCGAACCAGTTCGACAACGTCATCTTCGAAATTCAGAATGAGCCGTGGTCCGATCGCCCCCAGTTCTTCGGCGTCATCAACCCCTACCTCTTCCCGCCCGGTCGCGATCAGTTTCCGAACTCCATCGAAATAGCCGACGCCTCATCGCTCGCATGGCAGCAGAAAATCGCCGAGTGGATCACCAGCGAAGAAGCCAATTTGCCCAACAGGCACCTGATCGCCCAGTGCTACACAAATTTCGGCGCCCCCGTCCGTTCGGTCATTCCCGGCGTCAGCATCGTGAACTTCCACTACGCCCGGCCGGAAGCTGCGATCTGGAATCACGGGCTCAACAAAGCAATCTCCTACGACGAAACCGGTTTTCTCGGCCACGGAGACACCGCGTATCGCCGCCAGGCCTGGAATTTCATGCTCTCCGGCGGCAGCGTGTTCGACGGTCTCGACTACTCCTTCACGCCCGGTCATGAAGATGGCACCGACACGGCACCCAACGGCCCCGGCGGCGGAAGTCCCGCCCTGCGCGCCCAGCTAAAAATTCTGCGTCAGTTTCTGCAGTCGCTGCCCCTTGCCCAAATGCGTCCCAATGCCGAAGCCGTCATCGCCGCTCCCGGAGTCATCCCCCGAGTCCTCGCGTTCGAAGGCCACGCGTACGGCATCTATCTCGACGGCGCAGGCCCCACGCATCTCGTCCTGAGGCTCCCGACAGGCGATTACAACGTGCAATGGATCGACGTGGTAGGCGGCGCGATAACGAAGAGCGAGACAATCCGTAGCACCGGCAGCAACAGCGACCTCGACTCTCCACCCTTCGAAGAAGGAATCGCGCTGCGCATCGAAAGAGCCGCCCCCTAAACGTCCGGCAGCACCAGCGCATCCAGCTCCAGGAACTGCTGCAGCACCTCGTCCTTCGATTGCTTCATCTCCTCGATCGTGCCGAAGAACTCCGCGCGCCCCTGGTGCAGAAACAGCACACGATCCGCCAGGCGTTCGGCAAACCGCATATCGTGCGTCACCACCACGCTGGTCAGTTTCAGTTGATTTCTCAACTTCTGGATCAGGTTTCCGAGAAGCCGTGCAATCAGCGGATCCACCATGGTCGTCGGCTCGTCATAAAGGATCGCCTCAGGCTCCGCGGCCAGCGCCCGCGCAATCGCCACCGAGCGCTTCATCCCGGTCGAAAGATCCGATGGCAGCAAATCTACCATCTCCGCCACGCCCACCATCTCCAGCAGCCCGCGCACAATCTGCTGGATCTGATCCTCCGAGAGCCCACGACCCTCCCGCAGAGGAAACGCGACATTTTCCCCAACCGTCAGAGAATCGAACAGCGCCCCATTCTGGAAGACCATCGTCACCTTGCGCCGAACCGCCTGCATCTGCTCTTCGGTGAAATGTGTGATGTTTTCGCCAGCCACCAGGATTTGCCCCGAGTCCGGCTTCAGAAATCCCATGATGTTCTGCAGCGAAACCGATTTCCCCACGCCGGATGCGCCCCAGAATGCACAGCGTCTCGCCTGGCATCACGTAAAAGCTGATGTCCTTCAGAACATCAAGGCTGCCGAACGACTTCGAGACATTTTCAAAGACGATATAAGGCTGCCGGCCGCCATGGCCGTTCGACTCGGGCTTAACTTCAATAATAGGAATATCGGGGGAAGCGCCCACTCGTTCCGGATCCTCTTCTGCCATCAGCTTACTGGCTTCAGCTTATTGCCTCACGGCCTTTTGCTCCAGTCCGTTGCGAGCGCCTCGTAGTCGCCCGGGGTATTCACGTTGCGAAACCACCCCAGCAGCGGCAGATCCCCGGGCCAGTCCGCAGCTACCGGTGCGATGCATTCCACATCGAATGCGTCCACCGCTTCCCCCAGTGTCGCCGCCGACTCCTCAATCGCGGCCATCACCTTGAACCGCCCGCCCCCGAGTGCGCTACGCAGGCCGCTGATCAACCGCCGGCTGTAGACAGCGCATAACGGCTGCAGCCGACCCCCATACGTCGGGATGGTCGCGACGGCCTGACTGGTCTCCGCCCGCGCCATCAGCCAACGCAAAAAATCAGCCGGCAACCCAGGCAGGTCGACGGGAACAAAGAGATTCAGCTCCGCATTCGAAACCGCCAGCGCCGCCTCGATTCCTCCCAACGGCCCCGAGAGCGGAAAATTATCCGGCACAACATCGGCAAAGCGGGCCAGGTCTGGCCGCGAACCGCAAATCCTCGGCTCGAGACCCAGCCCGTGCAGCAATCCCAGTGCGCGCTCCACCAGCGTCTCACCCTCCACCTCAAGCAGCGCCTTGTCGCGCCCCATCCGCGTCGACTGACCCCCGGCGAGGACAAACCCGTTCATCGCCGTCACACTCCCCTGGACGCACGCAGCTTAAACGGCCATTCCTGCCGTCTCTGCGCGCGTACGAAGTACAGAATGCTCCCCGCCAGCGCGACGGCGAGCGCATAAAACAAATACCGCAGCGCCTGCGGCCGCGAAAACAGGATGAACAGAAATCCCGCCAGCGCAACCAGCGGCGGCAACGGATAAAGCCAGATCCGGAACGGACGCGGCAAGTCCGGCCGTCGCACCCGTAGCAGCATCACTCCCACCTGCTGCAGCAAATACTGCAGCACGATGCGGATCACCACCAGCGCAGCAATCACCTGGGCGAGCCGCAAAAAGCAGAACACCGCCGCCACCGCCCCCAAAGCCAGCAGTGAGAAGTCTGGAAAATTTCTCTTCGGATGCAGGTGCCCAAAAATTCTGAAGTAGTTCCCGTCCAGCGCCGCGGCATACGGCACCCGCGAGTACCCCATCAGTAAGGCAAACACTGACGAAAACGCCGTCCACATAATCAGGCACGCAATGGCCACAGCCCACGCCGGCCCCAGCGTCTGCCTCACCATCTCCGCCACCACGGTCCGGCTCATCGCATGCGCCGGAATCACTCCCAGCACGCTGATGTTCATCGCGATGTACAACACGGCCACTGCGACAATCGAGAAGAGCACCGCCCGTGGAATCGTCTTGCCAGGATTGCGAATCTCTCCGCCCAGAAAACAGACGTTGTAGTAGCCCCAGTAATCGTAGGTGGCAATCAGCGTCGCCGACCCCAGCCCGGCAAAGAACGCGGGCGAGAAACTCAGCGCGTGCGGCGGCATGCGTAACAATGCCGGATGAAAATGCGTCAGCCCGGCGACAAGAACGATGCCCATCGCCGCCATCACCCCAGCCCACAGCACCCACGCAGTACGCAGAATGGCCCGAATATCCCGGTACAACATCCCGACAATAATGACCACCGCGCTCGCAGCCAGCACACTCGTCCAGTGCGGTCCGTTCGGCCACGCGGCGAAAATCGGAGCCCGCAGCCCCGGAATCAGAAACGAAGCAAACTCCGCAAACCCGATGCACCCTGAAGCCATCGACAACGGCGCGCTGAACCCGAGCTGGAAAATATAAAGAAAGGAAACGTACCGCCCCGCGCCCTCGCGCCCATAGATTTCGCGGAGGAACGTATAGCTTCCGCCGGCTTCCGGCATGGCCGCTCCCAACTCCGCCCACACCAGCCCATCGCAGGCCGCAATCAGCGCGCCCAGCAGCCACCCCAGCAGCGCCTGCGATCCGCCCATCGCCGCCACAATCAGCGGCAGCGTGATGAACGGCCCCACGCCGATCATGTACATCATGTTCAGCGCTACGGCACTCGCGAGGCCTATGCGCCGCTCCAGGTGCGGAGTCCCAGCGCTCCCGTTTATATCCGTCCTCGGCTCCAGGTTCCCGGGCTCAGTTTTTTCGCGGCGGCATGCTCCTGCCCTTTGTATCAAATCGCATCGCATTTACACTGGCAATTCAGGTTTCATGTCTCTCCGCTCCCCACTGCATCTCCGCGCAACCCGCAGCGCCGCCGCGCTCGCCCTGGCCTGCGCCGTCGCAACCACCGCGTCCGCGCAGGTCGTTCCCTGGCGAACACAAATCGCCGCCTCGCCTGACGCGCAACCTCTCCCGGAAGATCGCGGCGCCGACGGCCTCGCGCAAACTCTCCGCAAGCTCGATACCTGGGCCAGTCTCATGTTTATCGTCGCCCACCCCGACGACGAAGACGGCGGCATGCTCGCCTTCGAATCCCGAGGAGTGGGAGCCCGCACCGCCATCGTCACGCTCACCCGCGGAGAAGGCGGCCAGAACGCGATGGACGGCGAAAGCTACGACGCCCTCGGTCTCATCCGCACCAACGAGCTGCTGCTCGCCGACCAATATTCCGGCTCGGAGCAGTTCTTCGGCACCGTCGCCGACTATGGCTTCTCCAAGACCATCGACGAAGCGCACAAGCAGTGGGGACACGACCGCGTTCTCTGCGATGTGGTGCGCGCCGTGCGCATGTATCATCCGCTGGTTCTCGCCTCCACCTTCACCGGCAACATCACCGACGGCCACGGCCACCACCAGGTCTCGGGCGAGATCAATCAGGAGGCCTTCACCGCTGCGGGCGATCCGAATGTCTGCCCCGATCAGATCGCTGCCGGCCTCCGACCCTGGTCGCCCCTCAAGGTTTATGCACGCGTTCCCTTCTTCGCGCCCAGCAGCAAGGGCATCTTTGATTACGCCACGAATAAGTGGTCACCTGTCCGCTTTTACGACTACGTCGCCAAACAGTGGAGCGACAGCTTCCCCACGACCACCCTTGAAATCCCTGAAGGCACCTGGGATCCGATCCTCGGCGAATCCTACATTCAGATCGCCCGCGCCGGCTGGAGCCAGCAGAAGTCGCAGAACGGCGGCGGCACCATGCCGCTGCCTGGTCCCTTCAACTCCGCCTACCATCGCTACGGCTCCTCGGTGAAAGCCGCCGACAAGGAAAACAATTTCTTCGACGGCATCGACACTTCGCTCGCCGGGATCGCTTCGCTGGTCCACGCCGGAAACACAGCGCCGCTGCTGGCAGCACTCAACGACATCCACCACCACATCACCCTCGCGCTCTACAGCGACCTGCCAGCGCACCCTGAGAAGATCGCGCCCGAGCTGGCCACCGGTTACAAGGTCACCCAGCAGCTCATCCAGTGGGTCCAGAGCAGCGGATTCAGCGCCGACGACAAAGCCAACGTCATCCACGAGCTCAATATCAAACTGGCGCAGTTCAACACCGCGCTGGCTCAGGCGCTGGGGCTCGAGGTCAACGCCCTCGTCATGCCGAAGACCGCGACCGGCGCGAACCCGTTCCCGTCACTCGCGCCGGAAGATACGCAGACGGTCGTTACGCCCGGCTCGGAAATCGACGTCCGCGTCCACGTCACCGCCGCGCCCTTCTGGGGACCATCGTCCGAAGGTCTGCAACTGGCCCGCACCTGGCTCGAACAGACCGGCACCCAACCCGACGCTCAACAAAATGCCCAGCCTGCCGCGACTCCCTGGCAGATCACGCGCATCGGCGCGCCTGGCCTCGATACCGTCAGCAGCAATGCCGGCGACGCCATCTTCCGCGTCTACGTTCCCCGCAACGCCGCCGTTACGCGGCCCTACTTCACCCGCCCCAACACCGAACAGCCGTATTACGACATCGACGACCCACGCTGGCTGCCCGTGCCCTTCGCGCCCTATCCACTGGCCGGCTGGGCGGAGTTCCACTACATGGGCGTTCCCATCCGGATCGGTCAGGTCGTACAAACGGTCCATCGCGTTCATGGCATCGGCGGCGTCTATCAGCCGCTCGCTGTCGTCCCCCAAATCTCTGTCAATCTTCCGGCCTCAGCCGGAGTTGTGCCGCTCGGAACATCCACCGTTCCCTTCACAGTCACGGTCGGCAACCAGCAGCAGGATGACGCCGACGGAACCCTCCACCTCGATCTCCCGCCGGGCTGGACCGCCGATCCGGCGAGCGAGCCTTTTCACCTGACGCCCGACAGCGCGCGCGAATACAGCTTCACGCTGCATCCCAGTCAGCTCACGAACGACAGCTACAAGATCAGCGCGGTCGCCGAAAGTGGTAATTACCGCTTCAATGAAGGCATGACCGTCGTCGGCTATCCCGGACTCCGTCCTTATTACCTGTACCGCCCCGCAACCTACCGGCTCCGCGCCGTCGATGTGAAAGTCCCAACCGGCTTGAAGGTCGGCTACATCATGGGCACCGGTGACGATGTCCCGCGAAGCGCTCGCAGAGATTGGCGTTCAGACCCACCTGCTGTCGCCGCCCGAGCTGGCTGACAGCGACCTATCCGCTTACGACGCCATCATCGTCGGCATCCGCGCGTATTCTTCCCGGCCCGACCTGGCCACCGCCACGCCGCGGCTGCTGTCGTACGTCCGCGACGGAGGAACCCTCCTCGTCCAGTACCAAAGCAATCAGTTCCCTGCTCCGTACCCGCTCACTCTCGGCCGCAATCCCGAGAAAGTCGTTGACGAGCATGCGCCCGTCACACTGCTCGATCCCAACAACTCCCTGTTCACCTTCCCCAACAAAATCACCTCGGCCGATTTCGACGGTTGGGTTGAGGAGCGCGGCCACTCGTTCCTCGAATCCTGGTCCTCGCAATACAAGCCGCTCACCGAGGTTCACGATCCCGGCCAGGATCCGCAGCAGGGCGGTCTGCTGGTAGCGCACGACGGCAAAGGAACCTATATCTATATTGCCTACGCTGTCTATCGCCAGGTCACTGACGCAGTACCGGGCGCCTATCGCCTCCTGGCCAACCTCATATCGGCCGGAAAGCATTCTCCGCAACCATGAACGCCCTCGCCTGCAACCGGGCTCCGCATGCTATACTGCCGCCCATGTCACTCCGGCTCACGACTCTCGTAAGCTGTTGACCCTTCACTGACTTCCCCGCACTCTGCGGGGGCTTTTCCCCGAACATTCACCGCATATTCTCCAGACGTTCACAATTGCCTGCGACCATGCGCAGTGGGTAGCTGTGGGCTGTTCGGCAGGTGGCGCGCATTTCCCGCTGCTTCACTTCCGGCCACGCTCAGGAACCCAATGCAAGTTCCCCCCAGGCTTCATCTTTCACGCATTTTCAACTCCTGAGAGGCTGAATGACGAACACATTGAAGGCGCTCGCCATCTTCGCGCTGACCGTTGCGGTTGCTTCCGGTTATGCGCAGACCACGGCCAGCCCACCGTGCAAGCCCTGCACCACAACGAAACATCACAAAGCCACTGGACCGTCGGTGCAGCAGCAGATCGAAGATCTGCGCCAGCAGGAACAATCCGACCGCGGCCAGATCGATCAGCTGAAGCAGCAGCTTTCCGATCGCGATTCTCAGTTGCAGGCTGCCCAACAGGCTGCCCAGCAGGCTCAGGCAGCCGCAGCAGCTGCCCAACAGGCTGCCAATCAGCAGCAGCAAGCGCTTTCGGCCAATTCCGAAGCCGTCTCCAGCCTGCAAAGTTCGGTTACCGACCTGAAGAACAACACAACTTCCATCGTCGGCACGATCCAGCAACAGCAGGCGGAAACGAAAAAGTTGTTTGAGAACCCTGAAGCTATCCACTACAAAGGCATTACGCTTTCGCCCGCCGGCAGCTTCATCGCCGCCGAAACGGTGTGGCGTCAGGGCGCTACCGGCAGCGATATCAACACTCCGTTTACCAGCGTTCCGCTTCAGAATTCTGACAACGCCCAGATCAGTGAGTTCTTCGGAACCGGCCGTCAGTCGCGCCTTGCCCTGAAGGCCACCGGTAAGCTCCCGAGTGCCACGCTGACCGGCTACTACGAAATGGACTGGCTCGGTGCCGGCATCACCTCCAACAACAATCAGTCCAATAGCTACGTGCTCCGCCAGCGCCAGTTGTGGACCGACGCTTTGTTCGGCAACGGCTGGGACGTTTCCGGAGGCCAGGGCTGGTCGCTGGCCACCGAGACTACCCAGGGCGAGACCCGCGGCTCCGAAATCCTGCCCGCCACCATTGATTCGCAATATACCGCTGGCTTTGTGTGGACCCGCCAGTACAGCTTCCGCGTGACGAAGAACTTTGCCAACCATTTCTGGCTCGGCGCCTCCGCTGAGAACGCAGAAACGCTGAACCCCGCCGGTAGCAGTCTTCCCCTGAACCTTCTCATCGGTTCGGCCGGTGTCGGCGGCGGCCTCTACAACGCGACCGCGAACTACTCCTACAACCTCACCCCCGACTTCATCGCCAAGCTGGTCTTTGAACCGGGCTGGGGCCATTGGGAAGTCTTCGGGATCGACCGTAATTTCCGTGATCGGATCTATCCCAATGAAGTTTGCGCCAACACCACCGTCACCGGGACATCGATCACCGGCACCGCCTGCACCGGCAACACAACCGGAGCCTACAACGACGCGGAAACGGGCGCAGGCGTCGGCGGCGGATTCCGCGTACCCCTTGGCACCAAAAAGTTCACGGTCGGCCTGAAGGGCCTGTACGGCAAGGGTATCGGCCGTTACGGATCCTCGACCATCGCCGATATCACCCTCCGGCCAGATGGCATCATTCAGCCACTGAAGGCCTTTTCGGCACTGAGCACGGTTGAACTTAACCCGACCTCTCGCCTGCAGCTGTACTTCAACTACGGTGGCGATTATGTCTACCGTGACTACGATGGCAAGGAAGGCTACGGTTCGCCGCTGACCAGTATGACCGGTTGCAATACTGAACCAGGGCCTGGCGGCACCAACAACACCTATGGCGGCGGTGGAACGGGATTCGACCCCTCCACGCCCGGCAGCTGCGGCAACCAAAATAAGGACGTGCAGGAGTTTACCGCCGGCGAGTGGTACAACTTCTACAACGGTCCCAAAGGCAGAATGCGCTTCGGCCTTCAGTACGCCCGGTTCGAGCGCGACATCTGGTCCGGCGCAGGTGGCACCACCAACCCGGGCGGCGGCGCCAGGGGCATCGACAACATGTTCTGGACCTCGTTCCGTTACTACGTCCCGTAGTCCTGAACCAACCTCAATACAAAGGACCCGCCACGGCGGGTCCTTTGTATTTCCTCTGTACGAATCGCGAAGCGCTTCAGCTTCCCTCGCACATCTCTTCATACAGCTCTCTGACCCGTTCCCGCGCCTGCATCAGCGCTTTGCGCCCAGCCCCGGTTGCCACATAGACTTTGCGCTGGTGACGATCCACCAGGCGTTGCTCGGACTTCAGCCATCCGCGCCGCTCCATGCTGTGCAGCAGCGGGTATACCGTTCCCGGTCCCAGGCGATACCCATGACGCTGCAGCTCGCGCATAATCCCCAGACCGAAGATGGGCTCCTCCGCCGCATGATGGAGGACGTGCAGGCGGACCAGCCCCACGTAAAGCTCCTGGCTCCGGCCTCGGTTGGCGACCTTCTTCGTCATCGGGGAATCATACCGTTTCCCACCGAAGAATCAGCCGGCGTGGCTCGCCCCAGGCGCAAACACGCAGGCGTCTCCGGTCCCGCTCGAATCGATTTCAGAGCAGATCCGCGAACGGCGGAAACGTCAGGAGCAAACCAAGCCCCAGTAGCACCAACGCCGCAGCTGCGATTCGGCCGGAGTTAACCGTCTTCTTTCGCCAGCGCCACTCCAGAACCGCCCAGGCAAAGAGCCAAACAAGAACGGCGCTCGTCGTCACGCCGGAGAGCGGGCCGGTAGGCCGGTAGAAGATCATCATCCTGCTGAACGACACCACACGGTCCGCAACGACGGCCAACACTCCAAGGGCAAAGCAGCCGATTCCCGCCGCCAGAATCGCAGCGGCTCCCGGCCCGTTCGGCAATTCTGCCCGCGACAAATCCTGCGTCATCGTCATGGCTGCTTCCCCTGCACGATAGGAATCGTCGCCCCGCCGCGCACCGGCGCGTTCTTATTCAGCATCGCGCCAAAGAAGCCGGCTACCCCGGCGGCCAGGAAAGAAACCGCCACAAAACACAGCACCACCTTGCGCAGGTACGCATGATTGCGAAGGTTACCGCCATACCGGATCAACACCACGGCCGCCATGGTGATGGAGATGGGCACCAGCCACGCCACGTGCTCTTTCCACTCCATCCCCAGAGAATGCCACGCCGCGGTCGATGGGCTCGACTGCAAAAGCCGTTGCGGAAAATCGCTCAGGCTCGTTGTCCCCGGCGGAGGCACAGCGCGATACCAGGGATACACAATGTACGTCCCCGTCAGAACCGCCATCCAGGCCAGCGCCGCCATCGTCACCAGATAGATCTTCAGAAATCGCTCGCTCCCGCCGTTCCCTGGACCCACCGCCGCAGGCCGCCAGCATCGCCACAACTCCACCATCGCGCCGGAGCAGGCGAGCAGATACAGCGTCCCAAAACCCATTCCGTGGATCACCGTCCACAGCGCGCGCCACGTGATCTCCATGCTTCGCCTCCTTCACCAAGCCCCGTTATGGCTCCCGGCCCGCCCTCGCCGCTTGCCACAGGAATCCCGGTGCTGCATCCGCCTTGTCGTCCTTGCCCCACGTCCAGTACATCCCCACGTACGCGTAGTTCTCCGTCTGCCCAGCCACCGAGTGCCCGTAACAGAATAAAAACTGCTCGTAGGGATTGCGCTTGAAGTGGTAGACGCCGCCCAGGTCCACCAGCGTCGACGCCTGGGTCTGCGGCGCAGCGACACCCTCCTTGCCGTGCGCGTACACCTCGCCACCAAACTCCAACCGCTCCCCAAAGGTGTACTTCAGCAGGAAACCGCCGTAAGGAAAATCACGGTAGTCCGTTTGCGGAACCACCGTTTCGCCCGCGCCTCCGTCCAGCAGCCATTTGCCGATGTTCTTCTGCAGCCAGAGTGGGAGCCGGTACCACACCCTGCCCACGCCCAGCCCCTTCGCATAGCTCCCGGTAGGCATCTCGAACATCGTGAAAGTACCGATTTGCGGGATGTACTTGCTCTCCTTGATATAGGCGATCTTCGCGCCCAGCTCCGTGTCCGCCAGGCCAACCTCCGTCGGCCCCTGTCCCGCGCCTTCTGCCGCGTATACCGGATGGTTCAGCGGCGCGGCCACGCCCCACGGCAGAATCGCGTGCAGCTGCACCCGCGGGATCGCGCCCCAGTTGAATTCAAATGCCGGTCCCAGGGAATCCATCTCCACCGGCGTGCCATCGGCGCTGCCAAAAATGTAGAACTCGTAGTGGTGGAGATCGACCGGTACAGGATCGTCGGTTTGGTACGGCGGCCCTTGCGCCAGAGCAGATCGAGCCGCCCCCGCGGCCAGCAGGAGCGCAACCAGAATCGACAAAACCCAGGTCCGCCGTGTGGCGTATTCCCGCGCCTGATGATGCAAGCTTAGTAGCCTCCGCACGCGGTCTGCCGGCTCAATAATCGAGGATCGTAATCGAACTTCGATAATGGCACGGCCGATTCGAGACCGTCAACACAAAGGACCCGCCGCCGCGGGTCCTTTGTGTTTCGTGTTTGGCTACTGGCCACTGGCTACCGGCTACCAGCTACCTTCAGCCGACCGGCTGCTCTTCCTCCACCACCGGCCCATGCGTCGCCGCCGTCGGAACCGGAACCGCTGCAGGCGCCGGAGCATCCCCGATCCGTTCGCTGAAGTGGCATTCAACCGCCTTCTCCGCATCGGCCGCTGTCTCGCCCTTCCGCGGACGCCGCCTCGGCATCATTTCCTTATTGTTCGGACACACCAGATAGAGCCCGCCGTCCATCACCCGCTCCACCACATACGGCGAACCGCACTGCGGACACGTCCGCGCAACCGGCTTCAGATTCGAAGTGAAATTGCACTTCGGATACCGCGTGCAGCCCCAGAAGATGTTCCCGGTGCGCGCCTTGCGCTCTGCAATGTCCCCCTCGCCGCACTTCGGACACTTCAACCCTTCGATCAGGTTCTGCTTCACGTATTTGCATTTCGGATAGCCCGAGCAGGAAACAAATTCCCCGTAGCTTCCGCTGCGCAGCACCAGCTGCTTTCCGCATTTCGGGCATTTTTCATCCAGCGGCACCGCCGGCTTCTGCTGCTGTTTCTGAGTCAATCGCCGCACCGTCTTGCAGGGAGGATCGGCGTTGTAATCCGGGCACGCCATGAAGGCCCCAAACGGTCCCCGCCGCAGCACCATTACCTTGCCGCAGTTCTCGCAATATTCTTCGGCCGGAGCATTCGGCCCATCCGGAGACTGCAGATCAGGCTTGGGAGCGAAGTGCTCCTTCGTAAATCCGCAGCTCACCTGCTCCACCGTCACCTTGCGTCCCGTTCCTACAGCGTTATCGAGCGCCGCTTTCAGTTCCGCCTTGTCCTTCACCTCAACAGTGGTCGATTCTTCGTTCTCCGTGGTCTTCACCAGCATCGGATACTTCAGCTTCGCTTCCACGCGGGAAAGGACTTTCTTCGGCTCCTTTTTCCAGGGGGCGGCGGCAATCGCCACCGGCTTCTCCTTCGCATACGCGCTGCATGCGTAGAACGAGCCGAACTTACCCCACTTCAGCACCAGTGGCGAGCCGCACAGATCGCACTTCTCATCCGTCGGCTTCTCCATCCGCTTCACATTTTCCATGTGCTTCTCGGCGCTCTTCAGCTCTTCCTCAAAGTGCCCGTAGAAGCCCTTCAGCAGATCGGTCCACTTCTCCTTGCCTTCTTCGATCTCGTCCAGCTCCTCTTCGAGCTTTGCCGTGTACTTCGTATCGAAGATGTACGGGAAATTCGCCACCAGCAGATCGGTCACCACCGTGCCGATCTCCGTCGGGAAGAATCGTCCGCCCCGCCCCGTCGGCGGGATCTTGGTCACATATTCGCGATCCTGAATCGTCGTGATAATCGACGCGTAGGTCGACGGCCGCCCAATGCCCCGCTCCTCCAGTTCCTTCACCAGCGAAGCTTCGTTGTAGCGCGCGGGCGGCTCGGTGAGTTTTTGCACGGCATGCACTGCGGAAGGACGCGACGCTGCCTCGATCTGCGGCTCTTCAAAAGCGGGGATCTCTTCAATCTTGTCGCCAGCGCCGGCTTCCTCATTCCGGGCTTCGATCTTGGCGACCTCGATATCGTATTTCTTCCGCGCGTGCGCCACTTTCGCCGCTCGGTCCTGCGCCGCCAGTCCCGACAATTGCGCCGGCGTCGCCAGCGTCAGCCGTGCACCCTCCGGAATCTCCGGCAGCTCTTCCTCATCGTCTTCGTCGGTCTCATAGATCTTCAGATAACCGTCGAACTTCAATATCGATCCGGAAACGCGGAAGTTGTACGTCTTCTTATTCGTCGCGTCGATCTCGACCGTCGTCACGTCGTAAATTGCCGGGACCATCTGCGACGCCACAAAGCGCTGCCAGATCAGCTTGTACAGTTTGTACTGCTCGTCGCTCAGATAGCGCCGAATCTTGTTCGGGTGCAGCCCCGGATCGGAAGGCCGGATCGCCTCGTGCGCATCCTGCGCATCCTTCTTCGACTTATAGGCGTTAGGCTGCGCCGGCAAATACTGGTTGCCCATCTTCTTGCCGATATACTCCCGCACCGACGCGATCGCCTCCGGCGAAATACGCGTGGAATCGGTACGCATATAGGTGATCAGGCCGGCCGAACCCTCCGCGCCCAGATCCACGCCTTCGTACAGCCGCTGCGCCACGCCCATGGTCCGCTTCACGTTGAACCCCAGCCGCGCCGCCGCCTGCTGCTGCAGAGTGCTGGTGATGAACGGCGGATAAGGATTGCTCCTTCTTTCCTTCCGCTCAACCGAGCGAACGCTCCAGCTTGCTTTTTCCGTCGCGTCGATCACCGCGCGCGCCGTCTCTTCGTTCGCAACTGCGGGCGCGCTCACCCCTTCCACTTTGGCGCGCTCTCCATCGATGCCCACGAATCGTGCCGTCAGCAACAACGGCTCGCTGCTGGCCTTCGCATCCTTCTCCAGCTCCAGAATCGCGTCGATGGTCCAGTACTCCACCGGCTTGAATGCCTGAATCTCGCGCTCCCGCTCCACAATCAGCCGCACCGCCACCGTCTGCACGCGTCCGGCCGAGAGCCCGCGCCGCACCTTATCCCACAGCAGCGGTGAAATCTGGTAGCCCACAATCCGGTCCAGGACCCGCCGAGTCTGCTGCGCGTCCACCAGATTCTCATCAACATCGCGTCCATGCTCGAACGCCGCCCGCACCGCCTTCTGCGTAATCTCGTTGAAGGTCACACGCTGAATCCGGCTCTTATCCTTCATCACCGGAAGAAGCTGCATCGACAAATGGGCGGCAATCGCTTCGCCCTCGCGGTCCGGATCGGGCGCCAGATACACTGCGTCCGCCTTCTCCGCCATCTTCCTCAGCTTGTGGACAATCTTTTCCTTGTCCGGCGACACCACCAGCGTCGGCTCGAACGTCCGGTGCTCCAGCTCCACACCGATGTCCCGCTTCGGCAGATCCATAATGTGGCCGAACGAGGCTTCCACGTCGAAGTTCTTGCCCAGATATTTATTGATCGTCTTCGCCTTGGCCGGCGACTCGACAATGACCAGCGATTTACTCATCCTGTCCTTTTAAGACTGCCCTCAGCAGCGCGCATGTGCACCGGCCACTGTACGGTTCCCGTCTCCCGCTTCCTTCCGGAACCTACCACGACCCCCGGTTTCGAATCTATAGCCCCGGGGCAGACGGCGCACCAGACCTGCAAACCGGCGCGCTTCCCCCGTCAGAAGCTCCTGACGTAATTCTTTCCAGGAAGTTGTCGTATGCGTCCCGCCAGTTCCAGCTCGAACAACGCGGTGAAAACCTCCGAAGAGCTCATCTCCTGTTCCAGCTTTTCGAGGATTTCATCCATCTGCAGCGCTTCATCCTGGCGAAGCACGTTCAACACTCGCGTCTCAGCCGGCGGCAGCGGGGATTCCTCGAATAACGATGCCTCAGATACCGCCTGGGATGCAAATCCCTCGTCCTGCTCCAACCCCATCCTGATCTGCGTCGGCAGCTCCTCCCAAATATCCTCCCAGCAAGCGGTGAGCTTGGCCCCCTGTTTTATCAACAAGTTAGGCCCCCAGGCACCCTTATTCGTCACGTTGCCAGGAACCGCAAACACCTCTCGATTCTGCTCCAGAGCGCACCGCGCCGTCACCCGCGTCCCGCTGTTCTCCCCCGCCTCGATCACCAGCACACCGACGCTCATCCCGCTCAGAATCCGGTTCCTCTTGGGGAAATTCTGCGGCGCCGGAAACGTCCCCAGCGGCAGCTCCGACAGGATTAGCCCACCCCCCGCGATAATCTGCTCGGCCAGCGGCTTGTTCTCCTTCGGATAAACCACATCGATTCCCGTCCCCCACACGGCAATCGTCGGCCGCTTTGCCTCGAGCGCGCCTTTGTGCGCGGAAGTGTCAATGCCCCGCGCCATGCCGCTCAGAATAATCAGTCCCCGCGCAGCCAGGTCGCGCGAAAGCCTCCCCGCCATTCCCGTTCCGTAAGGCGTCGGGTGCCTTGTTCCAACAACGGCCAGCGCTGGCCTCGCCAGCAGCGACGCGTCGCCCCGCGCCCAAAGCAGCGCCGGCGGATCGTAAATCTCCCGCAGCCGTTCCGGATACCCCTCCTCGTGATACGTCACGATCGAAGCGCTCGTTCCAGCCAGCTTCTCCAGCTCCTGATCCGCAGCATGTCCCGCCTCGCCCGACGCAATAAACTGCGCCGACTCGGCCGGCAGTTGCAGCCCCTCCAGTTCGGTCAGCGAAAGATGCACCACCCGAGCCGCACATCCATAGCCCTCCACCGCACGCAGCAAACGCCGCGGCCCAATGCCAGGAGTCAGCGCCAGCGCCAGCCACGCATGCCGCTCCTCAAACGAAACCGTAGACCTGTCATCCCGACCGGAGCGCGCTTCGCGCGGAGTGGAGGGATCTGCTTTTGCCTCATCCCCAACCAGCACTCAGATCCTCCCACGTCGGATTAGCCCTTTCGATCAGTGCCACCTTTTTCTCTCTCCTCCAGCGCTTTATTTGCTTTTCTCGCTCAATCCCGCTCCTGACATATTGAAATCGCTCAAACCAAACCAGCCGAAAGCAGCCGTACCTCGCCGTGAATCCGTCGCCCTCGAAGCTCCTGTGCTCCATGCTTCGTCGGCGGATGGAATTAGTTACCCCGCAATAGAGCGTCCGGCTCCGGTTTGCAATCAGATAAACGAAATACGCGTGCTCCCTCATCCCTGCTGCCGGGAGATTACGGTCCTCTTCCGCTCGCGGTCAAGGTTACGAAGGCCACATTGCTACACTAACCAGTGCCCCCTGCCAGCCTGCGCGTCTCCGCCATCCACTTCCTCAATCCCGCCCCACTCATGTGGAGCTTCGACCACGACCCGGACCGCTCCCACTTCGCCGAGCGCTATTCGCTCTCCTCCGACACGCCCGCCGAATGCGCCGTCAAACTAGCCTCCGACGAAGCCGACATCGGCCTCGTCCCCGTTGCCGCCCTCGCCTTCACACCGTCGCTCGCCGTCATTCCCGGCTGCACCATCGCATCCCAGGATCGCGTGCGCTCCATCATCCTCGTCGTTCGCAATCCCGACGGCACCGCTCCTGACGATGTCGCCGGCGTCGGTCGCGTCGCGCTCGACACCTCCTCCCGCACCTCCTCCACCTACACGCGCATCCTCTTCTCTCGCTTCTGGCAGATCGAACCCAAATTCATCGAGCACCCCCCCGACCTCGAAGCCATGCTCCAGGTCGCCGACGCCGCCCTGCTCATCGGCGATCCCGCGCTCTTCGCCCTCGAAGACCGCCACGCCCGCCAGCATCGCACCGGCGAAAAACTCCTCTACCTCGACCTCGCTCACGAGTGGCACAACTTCACCGGAACCATGTGGGTCTCCGCCGTCTGGGCCGTCCGCCCCGAATCCCTCCGCGCCTCATCCGCCACGCCAGCCCTGGTCGTCGCCGATTTCCAGCACTCCCGCGATCAGGGCCTCCGCCACATCGATTCGCTCGCCGACGAGTGGTCCCAGCGCATCGCCGTTCCCCGCGACACCATCCGCACCTATCTCTCCGACAACATCTGGTATCAGCTCGACGACTCCTGCCTCGCCGCCCTCGATCTCTTCTATCGATACGGCGTCGAGTGCGGTGCTCTCCCTCTCGTCCCCAACCTGCACTTCCTATGAAATTTCCCCAACCCGCCAGCGACCTGGAAACCCCAGCCCGCGTCTTACCCAGCGTGTACCTCGCATCCCAGGCAGCCAAAGCCGCCGCTCGCGGCCCACACCACCGCCTCATTCCCGCCTGGGTGCTTCATTTCGGGCTGGCAGGCGTCTTCCTGGTAGCTTTTCTTGATGCCGCACCCATCCCGCTTCCCATCCCCGGCAGCACCGACATTCTCATCCTCGTCCTCGGCGCTCACGGCGAATCCCCGTGGTTCCTTGCCCCCGTCGCCATCGCCGGCGGTCTCCTCGGCGCATGGTCCACCTGGAAAGCCGGCCAAAAGGGCGGCGAAAAAATGATCGAGCGCTATGTGCCCGCGCGCTTCCGCGCCCGCATGAAACGCTGGATCAGCAATCACGGCATTCTCACGGTCTGCGTCGCGGCCATTCTGCCCCCGCCCATCCCGCTCACTCCGTTTCTCCTCGCTGCCGGAGCCCTCGGCGTCACCCGCCGCCAGCTCTTCATCGCCATCGGCATCGCCCGAACGTTGCGCTACGGCACCGAGGCCGCGCTTGCCCTCGTCTACGGCCACGCCATCCTCCGCTGGTTCAATCACTATCTCGCCGGATGGTCCTCCGTCATCCTCTACACCTTCCTCGGCCTGCTCACCGCCGCCATTGCCTACGGCATCTGGAAATACCGCCACGACCAGAGCCACCCAGCCCGCCGCAGACGCGAAGCCAGCGCCGAAGTAGCCACCTGATCCGGCCTCCAGCTCGCACTCCATGTTCTGCCTGACTCCTGGCTCCCAGCTCCGAGCTCCTGCGCTATCCCCTACTCCCTATTCCCTATACCCTGTTCTCGTGCCCCCAATTTCCCACCTCGAATGCACCCGCTGCCACCAGCACCTCTCCGCCAACACCCCGCAAACCCTCTGCCCCGCCTGCGCAGGGATCCCTCTACGTCCGCTACGACATCGAATCGCTGAAACAAACCGCAACTCGCCCCGCCTGCAGCGCAACACCCTCCATGTGGCGCTACGCCAACGTCCTGCCCGACGCCGATCCCGTCACCCTTGGCGAAGGCTGGACCCCCATGCTCCCCAGCCGCCGCTACCCCTCCCTCCTTATTAAGGAAGAGGCCAACAACCCCACCGGCAGCTTCAAAGCCCGCGGCATGTCCATGGCCGTCACCATGGCCCGCCACTATGCATTGAAAAAGCTCGCCGCGCCCTCCGCCGGAAACGCCGCCAGCGCCCTCGCCGCCTACTGTGCCGCCGCCCACATCGAAGCCCACATCTTCATGCCCCGCGACGTCCCCATGGCCAACTACCTCGAAGGCGTGGCCTACGGCGCGCACGTCACCCTCGTCGACGGGCTCATCTCCGACTGCGGCCGCCTCGTCGCCGAAGGCGCCAAGCGCGAAGGCTGGTTCGACATCTCCACGCTGAAAGAGCCCTTCCGCGTCGAAGGCAAAAAGACCATGGGCTACGAGCTCGTCGAGCAGCTCGGCTGGCGCTACCCCGACGCCGTCTTCTATCCCACTGGCGGCGGCGTGGGCCTCATCGGAATGTGGAAGGCCTTTGAAGAAATGGAGCAGTTAGGCTGGGTCACCGGCAAGCGCCCAAAGATGATCGCCGTCCAGGCCTCCGGCTGCGCCCCCGTCGCCAAAGCCTGGAAAGAAGGCGCACCAGCATCGACCATGTTCGAAAACGCAGCCACCTTCGCCGCCGGACTCCGCGTCCCCAAACCCTACGGCGATTCGTTGATCCTCGAAATCGTCCGCGAATCCGGCGGAACCGTCGTCGACCTGCCCGACGAAACCATCCTCGCGTCACTCCTGGATTGGTCGCGCAACGAAGGCCTGTTACTCTGCCCCGAAGGAGCCTGCGCCACAGCGGCCTACGACCACCTGCTCTCAACCGGCTTTCTAACTCCCAACGACCAGGTAGTCCTCTTCAACACAGGCTCCGGCCTGAAGTACATCGACGCCATAGCCGAAGCGATGCACCTAACCCGGCCAGCCGCAAAGAAATACCCGCAGCGCACCCCGGTAGGCGGCATCATCACGCCGCAATAAGGTCGGTCTTTGCCGCACGACCTACCACGCACCCCACTCCAAATGTGGCTGCGGAGAGTTGATTCATTCTGGCGGAGCGTTTTGGGCGACAATAGCTTGTGATCGAGATGAGCAACGCGAAGATAGAACTGTTCGATCCGGCGTGGTATCTGGACGACAGCGTCTGCCATCGCGGCGTAAATGAGCGAGACGCTGGGGGCAGATACCCCTGCATCGGTGGCTATGCGCGGGGCGTGACGACCCGTGCGCTGGGGTTTGATCAATGAAATCGAAGGCCGAGATTCTCGATGATTTCTCGCTTTTCTCGATGCCCACTGGTGGTGGGATCGGCAGCTGGCTAACGCAGGATACGCACCCGGACATCTTTGAGCGACTCGGGAACATTGACGAAGAGCCACTGTCTGCCGTACAGCTGAACCAATTACTCGTCATGGGCCACGAAGCCCCCGCGGGGGACGGATTCTTTCGATATTACTGGCTGCAGGCGCCCCCGGAACACCCCTATGACGTGCGGGAGATTCCTGGCTTTTCAAAAGATTGGTTAGAGTCGGGAGAGACGATAGTGTCGTTATCCCAACTCAAATGGGGCCTCTACCGGCTCTACGTCGATGGGCTCCTTTATTTCGGAAATATTCGGACAGGCTATCGCAGACTACGAGACCTCCCTGCCGCGCAAATTGAAGCCCTTCTGGCTCCGGAACGGTTCGACACAGACGCAATAAAGCGCAGGGGTCCGTCGCTCCCTCTGAAGGCTATCGCGAAGGACAACCGCTATCTGATTTCTGAGATGGCATGCAAATCCTACGGCGACCCTGGACAAACTGGTGATCTCCACGCCGTCCTTGTCGCAGCATATAAGGCGCACGCAGCGGCAGGTAACCGCGCGCCGACGATCCGTGAGCTGCTTCAACACCAAGTTCCGACCGATTTTCAGGCCCGGCAACCGGAATTCATCTTTTCCGCCGACGCAGTGCTCGACGATGAAATCTCATCGGAAATGGAGCTTTTGAGAAAATATGACGAAATCGCGTCTAAGTTCGCCGAGGCCAGAGAGGCCGCTCTAGGCAATACTCGCCTTTATTTGTCGATGCTCGGCGACCTCGACGTTTATATGGCGACGAGCATGCGTACGCGTCAAGATTTTCGTAACATGGCGGAAACATGCGAGCGCATCTTCTCTGATGAACGGCTCAAGGGGTTGAACCTCCGGTATTTTGATCCGACGCTCAGTGCCGCTGGCGGTCACGAGGACAAAGGCCTCATTGAGTGCTTGATGGTCAAATGTGCGAAAGTCCTCGTCTATTCGGCCGGAGACAAAGAAAGCTACGGAAAGGATGCTGAAGCTGCAATGGCCCTGAGCCTCGGCAAGCCGGTCATTTTTTATTGTGATCAGCAACAGAGAGGCAGGTTCTATCGCGATGTTCACCCTCTCAGCCGTCTGATCGAGTTTGAGACCGGAATAGCAGTGGGTGCAATGGTCACCGACAAGCTTGAGGATGTTTCCGCCCTGATCCATCGGCTGTTCGAGAATCGGATGGTTTATTACCTCGAACAACCCAAGCCCGGCTTTCTTCGCCTAAAGGAAAAGCTGACAGACTCTGTGGTCCGGCTCCAGACGAACGATCAACTCCTCAACGAGACGTTCTGGAATCACTATCACACGAGCCGAGGCGACAAGCAGAGAGGTATACGTAGTACCTAAGCTGACTTGGTCATGCCGGGTGTCCCATATCCACCCGGTTTTGACAGATGCCGAACGCCGGGTGCCCCACCCTTGCCCGCCGCCCCTGGCGCGAGCAGGGTGGAAAAGAAGAACCCCAACCTGCCCTTTTTGTATCAGGGCATGACTTTAAGTCATGCCAAAAAAAAGAAGCCGCGTGAAGCGCCGACCGACCCGCAGGTACAAATTGACTTACAGACGCGACAGGACTGGCCAAAAGTGTGCAAAATTGACCAGCTTTTTCGCTCCAACCTCGGTAAAAAGTTGGAATGGCAGAGGCCGATTTTACCCTCAATTTCGTATGCCCCACATGCAACGCGCGACCTCAAAAAGAGTGCATGCTGAGCACGGGCACTCCCCGTCTTTCTTCCCATGTTGAACGCCAGGTGATCGCCACCGGTTACCAGCACAGCCCCGCTCTCTGTGAAGGAAGTCTCCTGGCCGCTTCGATGGATTGGCCGCGCAACTGGATGGCAAAGTCTGCCCCGCCCGCAGGGGCAGGCGAGCAGGGAGAATAGAACTGGCCCCCGAAATGAAAACCCGCCTGCAACCCTCAAAAGCGCGCGCGGGATGCCCCCATCCCTACCCCTAAAAAAAGACCCCCGCACCCCGTGATGCCCCCACCCCCATCCCTACCCCTAAAAAGCAACCTTCGTACCCCTTAGACCCGGCCAGGTTCACCCCACAGCAAGAAGCAAACGCCTCCGCGCACGGATGTTCACCGGTGCCCTGCTTCACTACTGACAGAACGGTGTCAGCAGGCCTGTCCTATGCTCCTCTCGTCGTTGACTTCATCCCTGAGAGGACGCACCCCATGGCTACCGCTACCCAAACCGCTCCCACCGCTGCTCCGGCCGTCACTTCCACCATCACGTGGTTTGAAATCCCCACCACCGACTTCGGCCGCGCCGTCCGGTTTTACGAGGCCCTCTTCGCGAGCCCGCTGCTCCATCACGCCGACTGGCCGAAGATGGCCATCTTCCCCTACGAGCGTCCCGGCATCTCCGGCGCCATCGTCTCGGGCAGCCGCAAGCCGTGCGCCGATGGCACCGTCATCTACCTCAACTGCGAAGGCCGCATCGACAAGGTGCTGGGCCGTGTGGAGAAGGCCGGCGGCAAGGTCGTCGAGCCCAAGAGCCACATTCCCAACGTCGGCTGGATTGCCGAGATCCACGACACGGAGGGCAACCGCATCGGCCTGCATGACGCGGCCGGGATCTAAAGGCTGCCGACCGCAGGTCCTACAATGCCGGTATGCGCCGCGCCGACCGCCTCTTCCGCATCGTGCAGTTGCTCCGCGGCGGCCGGCTGCAAACCGCGCGCTCGCTCGCCGAGAAGCTGCAGGTCTCCCATCGCACCATCTACCGCGATGTGCAGGACCTGCAGCTATCCGGCATGCCCATCACGGGCGAAGCCGGCGTTGGCTACACGCTGCGCCGCGACCTCGATATTCCGCCGCTCATGTTTGACCGTGAAGAAATTGCCGCCCTCGTCTTCGGAGCCCGCATGGTGGAAGCCTGGGGTGGAACCGAGCTGACCGAAGCGGCGAATCGAGCGCTGCGAAAGATTGAAGCCGTCCTGCCGCGAGAGTTGCGGGAGAAGATCGACGACGTCCTGCTCTACGCGCCGGGCTTCAAAGCGCCGCCCGATCTGCGCCGCAAGCTCGACGCGCTGCATACGGCGGCCCAGGAGCGCCGCGTGGTTCTGATCGCTTATAGCCGCGAAGACGGTCAACCGAGTGTCCGGCGGGTTCATCCTTTGGCGCTGTATTTCTGGGGCGGAACGTGGACGCTGGCGGCGTGGTGCGAGCTGCGGATCGATTTTCGGAGTTTTCGCGTCGACCGCATCGAGCACGCCGACAGCCTCGAGGAGCACTTCACACCGCGCGCCGGACAGACGCTGGCGGATTACCTGCGCCGGGTCCGGAGCGAGGCGAACAGCCAATAGGGAACGGCTAATTGGGGAATAGCCAATGGTCTCGCATCTCCCTGCTTTCTGTTCCTGTTCCCTATTCCCTACTCCCTACTCCCTACTCCCTGTCTTTAGTAGCCGTTGGTCAGCAAATATTCAAGGGTTACTTCAAAGGATTGCTGGCGCAGATTTTTGTCCACCGCCAGCTTGATCATCACATCGGCTTCGACGTTCACCGGATCGCCTGGCTTCAGCACTCGCAGGTTCGTCACGTTCCGCGTGTGCGGCAGGATCGCAATCCCGACGACGCCGTCTTCGCTCAGCGAGGCGATGGTGAGACTGATGCCCTCGACCGCAATCGAGCCCTTCGCCACCATGTACTGGCGGGTGTTCTCGGGAACGCGCACGCGCAGCCACCAGTCGGTGAGCGCCGGATCGGCCGCCGCATTCACTGGATCGAACGAAACCAGCTCACCGCGACCATCCACGTGGCCCTGCACAACGTGGCCGCCCAGCGGAGATCCCGCCAGAGTTGGCAACTCCAGATTCACCATCGCGCCCGGCTTCAAGGAGCCGAGCGAGGTTCGCGCCAGGGTTTCTGCGGCCAGGTCCGCGTAGAAGATCGGCGGATCCATCTCCAGTGCGGTGAGGCAGGTTCCGCTCACGGCGATGCTGTCGCCTTTACGCAGCCGACTGGCAAAGGCCGGCGCGGAGACGGCAATCCGCGTGGTTCCCTCGCGCGGCTCTACCGAGGCGATCGTCCCTGTTGCTTCAATGATGCCGGTGAACATGGCTTAGTTCGTCCTCCACGGATCGCGCAGATACGCGTCGACGCGGAAATCCTGATCGATCGATTCAATGGCCGGTGGGATCGGTAACAGCTGCCTCATGATCCGCTCCTGCAGCAAGGGGACGGCATCGGGTCCGAGAAAAATCGGCGCGTAGAACAGCGTCATTTTATCCACGTGGCCGCCGTTGATGGCCGCCGCGTTCAGTTGGCCGCCGGATTCCATCACGGCGGACAGAATCTCCAGCTCGCCGAGCCTTTTCATCACGGCCTTGAGCGATACACCACCGCGGTGAATCGCCCGATCCTTTGTCTCCGATTCAGCTACTAACCTTTCGGGGCTCGCTTCGGTGGGCGAAACTCGCTCCACCCGCACTCCAAGCGCTTCCAGGGTGCGCTGGCGCTGGGTTGGGGCGACGGCGCAGAAGATCACCAGATCGTCGGCTGCCGTGCGCACCAGCTTCGAGTCGAGCGGTATGCGCAGGCCGGAGTCAAGAACCACACGCAGCAGCGGACGGCGGCGCGGGAGGCCGGAACGGTCGGTCAGATGGGGATCATCCTGCAAAACAGTATTGATGCCGGTGATCACCGCGTCGACGCTGTGGCGCATCTGCTGCACCTGCGCTCGCGCCTTCTCACCGGTTAGAAATACCGGCGCGCCGCGCGGAGCGCTTCCCGGAGCCGGCGCAATCCGGCCATCCAGCGACAATCCCGCCTTCAGGGTCACGAAGGGCAGCCCGGTCTGAATGTATTTGGCAAAACCCTCGTTGAGTTTTCGAGCCGCGCATTGCATGACGCCTACTGCAACGTCGATGCCCGCAGCACGCAGTTGCTCGATTCCCTTCCCGCCGACGGCCGGGTTCGGATCCTCGGTGGCGACTACCACGCGCGCCACGCCGGCCTCGATCAGAGCGTTGGTGCAGGGGCCAGTGCGGCCGGTGGTGCAGCACGGTTCGAGCGTCACATATGCGGTTGCTCCGCGCGCGGCGGCTCCGGCATTCTTCAGCGCCACAATTTCGGCGTGATCCTTCTTGTCGTATTCATGCCGGCCGAGGCCGACGATCATTCCGTCTTTGATCAGAACGCATCCGACCACCGGATTGGGAGAGGCCAGTCCTACGGAATGCTGCGCGAGTTCGAGCGCTCGCTGCATCCATTGTTCGTCTGCCAGCAGACGATCGTTTTCCTTCACCACAAACCTTTCAGTCTGCGAGGTCTCAGGCCTCGCTAGTTCTCCAGGAGCGAATTAACAAATGCACCGCTGTCAAACGGCAGCAAGTCTTCGAGCGCCTCGCCGACTCCGACGAATCGGACGGGCAACTTCATTTCCCGGGCGATCGCTACGGCAATGCCGCCCTTGGCCGTTCCATCCAGCTTGGTAAGCGCGATGCCGGTAACGCCGGCTGATTCGGTAAACAGCCGCGCCTGCTGCAGACCGTTCTGGCCCGTTGTTGCATCGAGCACCAGCAACACTTCATGCGGCGCGTCGGGAATGATTCTCTGCGCGGTGCGTCGCATCTTGTCGAGCTCGGCCATGAGCCCTGTTTTCGTATGCAGCCTTCCCGCCGTATCGATGATCACCACATCGATGTGGCGGGTCTTTGCCGCCGTCAGCGCGTCGAACAGCACCGCGGAAGGATCGCCACCCTGTTTGGTTTTCACCATCTCCACGCCGCTGCGCTCGCTCCATATTTCGAGCTGCTCGATCGCCGCCGCGCGAAAGGTATCTGCAGCGCAAAGCAGAGCTGTCTTGCCCTGGGCGCGATAAAACGCCGCCAGCTTGCCGCTGGTCGTGGTTTTGCCCGTGCCGTTCACGCCGACCATCATGATCACTTCCGGCGGCGTAGCGACCTTGGCCGCGGGCTGGGCGTTCTCGTCCAGAATCGCCTTCAGCTCTTCCTTCAGCAGGTCCCTCAGCTCGGCTCCATCTTTTATCTGTTGCCGTTTCGCGCGCTCGCGGAGGTTGGCGGTAATCTCGGCGGAGGTGGTCACACCGATGTCCGACGCGATCAGGCTCATCTCCAGCTCCTCAAGCGTCGACTCATCCACGGTGCGAGTCATCGCCAGAACGCTGTCGATGCGCTCGCCCAGGCTGGTGCGGGTCCGGGTCACCGCATGCCGCATCCGTTCAAGGATGCTTTGTTTTTCCGGGTCCTGCTCTTCCTGCAGGCTTCCGAACAACGTCTGAATCATGAGAAACTGCGACCTCGAACCACTCCTTCGAGTGTAGCGAACCTGTTGGTTCTGCGGTTACGAGTTTGCCGGAGCTTCAGACCAACTCGGGCACGGGTTTTCGCATGCGGAAGGAGACCGGACTCCGCACGTTTTTCACTTCCAGCGCGCCGGTCATCACCAGCTCGGCCAGTGCATCGACCACGGTGCGGTCGTAGCGCGTGCCGGAGAGCCGCGCCAGGATGTCCAGCACGTAGTCGGCATTCATGGCTGCCTGATAGGGCCGCGGCGTTGTCATCGCGTCGAACGAATCCGCCACCGAGACAATCCTCGCCATCATCGGAATCTGCTCGCCCTTTAGTCCGTAGGGATAACCCATGCCATCCAGCGACTCGTGATGCAGCTCGACGCCAGGCACCAGGTCCTGCAGCATGGTGATCGGCCGCAGAATCGCGGCACCTTTCACCGTGTGCGCCTTCACGATCTCAAATTCTTCCGGCGTCAGTGGGGTGGTCTTCATCACCAGGTAGTCTTCGATTCCCAGGCAGCCGATATCGTGGAGCAGCGCGGAAAGGCGAATGCGCTCCACCAGCTCATCGTCGAGCCCCATCTTCCACGCAATGGCCGCAGCGTAGGCCGCCACGCGCTCTGAATGCCCGCGCAGATACGCCGTCCGCTCATCAACAGCTTTGGCGAACATCCGCATCAGGTCTTTGAGCGTTTCGTAGTGGCCGCGTGCTTCGTCGTTCTTTTTCTGGCCGCGGTCGCGCAGGGTTCGAAGCGCTTCGTGCCAGGTCGGGATCACCTCGGCGAACAGCTCGTCCGAAGTGTCCGCAGGTACCTCATTTCCACGAGCGGTCAACTCCGCCTGCATGGAGCCGACCAGGCGATGAATCCGCCGGTCGAGCCAGACGGTCAGAAGCAGAGCAGCTCCGGCGCTTCCTGCCAGCTCGATGAAGACAACGGCCCATCCGGCCGCGACAGGTCCGAGCGTGCGCTGTGCTATCAGCATCGCCAGCGTTGTGACCGTCGTCGTTCCCGCAAAAATCGCGAGGAATCGCGCGAACACACGCCAACGGATTCGCTTCTCCGGCAATGAGGATTGCCGGGATGCGCGAGCAGGGTCTCTTTGCATGCCGAGCCTTTCAGAGTCAGTCTACGAAGATAAGCGCTGATTTTCCTTCACCCGAAGGTGGTAAGGGCCGTAGCGAGCGGGGCAAAAAGGACTTACCACCGTAATGGTTGATTGGAATGGGCCCTCAGTAACATGCACGATGGCTGCGCACGTTATTCGTCGCGGCCCGGGCGCTGCATCAGCTCTTCAATCGCGCGCTCCGGCGACTTTCCGTGCATCAGGATTGCCTCCATCTGTTCTGCGATCGGCATTTCCACATTGTGTTTGCGCGCGAGGCCGAGCGCTGCCGACGTGGTGCGCACGCCTTCGGCCACTCGGCCCTCGAGTCCTGTGAGAATCTCGTCCAGTTTTCTTCCTTGCCCGAGCCCCATGCCCACTGTCCGATTGCGCGACAGCGATCCGGTACAGGTCAACACCAAATCTCCCATCCCCGAAAGTCCGGCCAGCGTCTCGCGCCTGCCGCCGCAGGCCACGGCCAGCCTTGTGATCTCCGCAATGCCGCGCGTGATGAGTGCAGCGTTGCTGTTGAACCCCAGGCCAAGCCCCGCCACAATGCCTGCGGCGATGGCAATGACGTTCTTGAGCGATCCGCCCAGCTCCACTCCGATCACATCGTCGTTGGTGTAGAGCCGCAGCGAGCCGCTGGAGAAGTCCTTCTGGACCCGCGCCGCCAGGTTCGCATCGGTCGAAGCAATGGTGATCGCTGTCGGCGCTCCCGCCGCCACTTCCTGCGCAAACGATGGCCCGCTCAGCACGCCGCATGGAATCTTTTTTCCCTGCGCTGCCAGCACTTCGCCGATCACCTCGGTCATCCGCATGCAGGTGTCGTCCTCAATGCCTTTGGTGGCGCTCACCAGCATCTGCCCGGCATGCAGATGCGGGGCAAACTCCGCATACGATGACCGCACAAACTGCGACGGCGTCACACTGATGACAATCTCCGCACCCGCGAGCGTCTCCGCCGCGCCCTCGAAGATCGCGACGGACTTCGGAATTTCAAACCCGGGCAGGAATTGCTTGTTCTCACGCTGGTCGCGCATCGTGGCTGCAACGTCCTTCGCGAACGACCACAACGCGATCTGGTGACCGCCTCTGCGCGCCAGACTGATGGCGATTGCCGTGCCCCACGCGCCGCTGCCCATGACTGCAATACGGCTCATGCAGCGCTGGTCCCCTGTTTTTCAGTGCGCGTCTTGCCAAAGCGGTATTCCGTGCCGCTCATCAGACGCGCGATGTTCTGGTGGTGCTTCAGAATCACGATCAGCGGGATCACGAACAGCACTGCGATTTCGAGGGCCGTGCGCGAGGCATGCGGCATCACCAAAGCTAGTACCGGAAACGCGGCGGCAGAGATGATGGACCCCAGCGAGACGTATTTCGACAGGGCGAACACCACTGCAAAGACGCCCACGCCCACCAGCGCCGGCCACAACGCCAGCGCCAGAAAAACCCCGAACGCCGCAGCCACGCCTTTGCCGCCCTTGAATCGCAACCAGAGTGTGTAAATGTGGCCGAGCACCACGCAGAGCGCAGCAATCGCCATCCCGTTGGCCCGCACATCGTTCGCCAGTCCTGCTTGCGTTGCGTACGCGCCGCACAGTGCAACGGCGGAGTAGCCCTTCAGCACATCCAGAATGAAGGTAAGTGCGCCCAGGCCTTTGCCGCCCGATCGCATCACATTGGTCGCGCCAATGTTGCCACTGCCCTTTTCGCGGATATCTTCCTTGCGGAAGACGCGCACCAGCAGATATCCGAACGGGATCGAGCCCAGCAGGTACGCTCCAACGGCAGCGACCAGGTAGAAAATAAGGGGCATTGCGCTTACGAGTCTATCAGTTCAACAAGCAGAGTTTAGGGTTCAGGAATCAGGGTTTAGCGATCGGAGTTCAGGCGCCCAGGCGGAGCTTGGAGACAACCCGCGAATGAGGTCCCGAAACTCTAATCGCTGATCCCTGAACTCTAATTCCTAACGTTTGGCACTGGCGTAGCCTTGCCGTTGCGCAGGCATTCGTCGATAATGCTGCGCACTTTCTGGTCGGCTTCCTGTGCCAGTTTGCCTTGTTGCTCGCCAAGGCGTCCTTGTTCCGCGCCGAGATAGCCCTGCTGATCGCCCAGCATGCCCATCTTTGCGCCGAACTCACCCTGCCGCGCGCCAGCTTCGCCCTGCAGAGCGCCAAGCTTTCCCTGCAGTTCGGCCAGTTGCGCCTGCATTTCCGCCATGTGATCGTTCCAGGCCGCCTGCGCATCCGCCAGCTTTTCCTGTAGATCCGCCATCTTTTCGGGGGTCAGCATCTTGTCCTGCGCAGCCTTCAGGCTCGCCTCGGCCTCCGCCAGCTGCTTTGTGTTGAGCTGCTCTCTCTCCTGGTTCGCTTTGGCCAGGACCGCATCCAGCTCCGCCAGCTCTTTCGACATGTCCGGCATCTTCACCTGGACGCTTTCCTGCTCGTGCCCCAGCTCTTCCTGCTGCCTGCCCAGATCCTCCTGCTGTTTACCCAGAGCTTCCTGCTCGCGCCCCAGCTCTTTCATCGGCTGGTACATCGCCTGAATCCGGGCGATGATCGCAGGGTCCGTTACGACGTACGACTTGCCATCGTGCGTGAACCACAGGAAGGGCGCCTTCGATACTTTTCGCGCGGCTTCCAGTTCGGCTGCTCGATTGTCTCGCCAGTCTCCCGAAAAAGTGAATTCGTCACTCGGCCCTTCGACCACGGCCCACGATTCCCCGTCTGTCGAGAAATGGTAGCCATCACCGCTCACCGTCTGGCCCTCGGCCAGCAGCGGCCGGCTCGCGTCGATGCCACGCACGGTCACAGAATCTCCGTTCGCCAGCGTTCCGGTTGCTGTGCCTTCACCGAGAGCCGGTGGAGCTTGCGGTGCTTGCGGCGGTTCCGGAGCAGCCGGATCGTCAGGCGATTTCGAGGGCATCAGCGGCGGTACATTTTCGAGACTCACCGGTACAGCGGGCGCCGCATCGGGCAACGGAGGCGCCAGCGGAACCAACGGTGAGGCGGGCGCGAGCGCAATGTGTGGTGCTGCCGGTGCATCGGCGGGTGCTGGCGGCGCCGTCTGTGCCGTTGCGACGCGAATGAGAGCCGTCGCTCCGAAGAGCGCTACAGGAATCAGCATCAGCGATACGATTGCCCTGCGCCGGCCTTCTGCGAAGGCGCTTTGGAAGAGCCGTTCGTTGAGCATCCGCTCGATGCGTTGCGAGAGATTTCCTTTGCGCGCCATAGCAACTCCTGGTAAGGCCTGCCGCGGCATCGCGGCGAACTCCAGCAACAGCTCTGCGTAACCTGAACGGCTGGCCGCCGCGTCAAGACCCGCGCGATCGCCAATGGCTTCGCCCAGCGTTGCCAGGGTGCGCCGCAGCCACCAACCCAGAGGACTGAACCAGAACAACGCGGTGTAGAGACCGGCCAGCACCTGCAGATAAAAATCCTGCTGGCGAACATGCGAGCGCTCATGCGCCAGCACCATGCGCAACTTTTTGCGGTCCCAATTGAGATAATCGCCCGGCAGCACGATGCCCGATCCGATAGTGACGGGCGAGGAAATCTTCGCGCTGGAGCGCACATTCGGTTCCGGCGCAACCAGCGGAGAAACGCGCTCGGCTGTCGCCCAAAGCCGGATCGCCATCCCAGTCCCCAGAACAAGCGCAGAAGGAGGAGGCTGCTGATCGAGAGATAAATCAACGCGATCATCGTCGTTGTTGGCGGCCATTGGAATTGCTTCGTGCGCCGCAACCGCATTCATCGTTGAAGTGGCTGGAGCTGCATCCGGCGCGATAGAAATGACGGTCGGGGCCTGCTCGACGCGCGTGTTGGCAGGAACCACATCCTCTGCCGGAGCCGAAGCCAAAATTACGCGGGGCGATGGCTGCGCTTGCGTCGTCTGCACCACCGTGTGCTTGATCGGCAAAGGCAGCGAGAATCCGAAGCGCGCATCGAATTTCGAAGCCGGCAAGCGCATCAGCCAAGGCATGGCCAGCGCAGCAATTAGCACGACGCTCCACGCTGCTTTCCGGGCAGGAACATTGCTGACACGCAGCAGTCGCAAGCCGATCCCGACAGCAACAGCAAACACCAGCGACCGCAGCGCCGCTTCGACAATGATGGCTGTCATGCTTTGCCTCCTTCGTGCTTCTTCGCGGCTTCCACACGCTTCGACAGGCGCTCCAGCTCAGCGCGGCTGACCACTTTCGAATCCAGCAAACCCACCAGCAGCTCTTCCACCGAGCCTTCGCAGAACCAGTCGACAATGCGCTCGACGGCGCGCGCCGCGACTTTCTGCGGGGATTGGGCTGGCCGATAGATGAAGGTTCGATTGTCGAGCGAGTGCGCCAGATAGCCCTTCTCTTCGAGGCGGCGCAACACGGTGCGAATGGTCGAATCTTTCAGCGGACGATCGAGTTCCTCGCGGACTTCCTCGGCGGTAGCCTTTCCCAGACGCCAAATCAAGGCGAGAATGGCGCGTTCCAGCTCTCCAAGTTCGGCTGGATCGTGGCTGGATGGAGTGTTACTCGTCATAATGTTACGGACTGTAACACTGCTTGCCCTCTCGTGCAAGTGGGTTTGTGACGAATTTTTAGCCGATACACCCAAGCCCCTTCCCATTCGTCACAAAGCTATTTTGTACATAGGTATTTTCTCCTATAGTTTCGGCATGACGAAAACATCCGGGAAGAAACCTGAGCGGCGCGATCTGTTTCCCGGCGCCCTGGAGATGATGATCCTCGAGTCGCTGCGCCGCAAGCCGATGCACGGATACGCGCTGGTGCGGCACATCCAGGCCGTATCGGATGACGTTCTGCAAATTGAAGAGGGCTCGCTCTACCCCGCTCTGCAGAGAATGCTGCGGGAAGGGTGGCTCGAAGCCGAGGCGGGAATCTCGGCGAAGGGACGGCCGACCCGCATTTATCAGGCGACCAAAGCGGGATTGCGGCATTTGGAACAGGAAAAGGCGAGCTTCGTAACCATGTTTGCGGGCATTACGCGGGTGCTGGCGCTGGCGGAACGATAGGAGGCGGCAATGCGGAGCTTTCGGAAACTGTTCGGGCGCGGGCGGCGCTATGAGGATCTGGCGATCTCGATGGAGGAACACATCGAGGAACGCACCGATGAGCTGATCGAAGAGGGGCTGACGCGAGAACGAGCGGCGCAGCAGGCACGGCGCGAGTTTGGGAATCCGACCCTGCTCGCCGAGCGGAGCCGCGAAGAATGGCAGTGGCGTCGCATCGAGCAACTGCTGGCGGACTGGAAGCTGACACTGCGGCGGCTGGCGAAGGCTCCCGGCTTTACAACGACGGTGCTGCTGACGCTCGCCATTGGGATTGGCGCGAACACGGCGGTCTTCAGTGTGATCAACAGCGTGGTGCTGCGGCCCCTTCCCTATCCGGATGCGGATCGGCTGGTGGCGCTGCGGCTGGAGGCTCCGGGCGCGGCCGGCCTCACGAGCTTCGTCAGCGGGCTGCGGCTCTCGGCGTCGATGCATCTGACGTTCTCCGAGCACAATCGGACGCTGGCCTCGATGGGGGTCTGGATGCCAGCGACCGCCAACGTGACCGGCCTTGCACAACCGGAAGAAGTGCATACGCTGATGGTGAGCGACGGCTTGCTGGAAACGCTGGCCGTGCCGCCGGTGGCGGGACGATGGTTCAACGATGCCGATCAGGATCCGCGCGGCGCCAAGTCGGTGATGCTGAGCTACGGCTACTGGCAGCGGCGCTTCGGCGGAGATCGCAGTGTGATTGGGCGCACGATTCAGGTGGATTCGCAGCCGCGCACCATCGTGGGCGTGATGCCGCGTGGATTTCGGGTGGTGGATCGGAACTTCGATCTGCTGGTGCCGCTGGCGTTCGACCGGACGCATGAGATTCTGGCCGGGTTTTCGTATCCCGGAATTGGCCGGCTGAAACCGGGTGTGTCGATCGCGATGGCCGACGCAGATGTGAGGCGGCTGATCGGCGTCTGGATGGACTCCTGGACAAACGGGCCAGGCAGCGATCCTCACTGGTATACGAACTGGAAGATCACACCGGCGATCGAGCCGCTGAAAGACAGTGTGATCGGCAACGTGGCCAGCGTGCTGTGGGTAGTGATGGCGACCATCGGGCTCGTACTGCTGATTGCGTGCACCAACCTGGCGAATTTGCTGCTGGTGCGCGCCGAAGCACGGCAGCAGGAGTTGTCGATTCGGGCAGCGCTCGGTGCGGGCCGTCTGCGGATTGCCCGGGAGTTGTTGCTGGAGAGCGTGACACTCGGGCTTGTCGGCGGAGCGCTGGCGGTGGCGGCGGCGTATGGAGGTCTGCGGTTCCTGGTGGCTTTGGGTCCGGCCAATTTGCCGCGGCTGACGGAGATTTCGCTCGACGCGCGATCGTTGGCCTTCACGCTGGCGATGGCGCTTTTCGCCGGCTTCTTTCTGGGACTGATTCCGGCGGTGAAATATGCGTGGGCTCGGCACGAACTTGCCGGGACTGGCGGGCGAACGGCGAGCGCGAGTCGAGAGCGGCATCGGTCGCGCAATGTGCTGGTGGTTGCACAGGTGGCCATGTCGCTGGTGCTTCTGGTGAGCGCGACGCTGATGATCCGGACCTTCGAGCGGATGCGAACGGTCGATCCCGGCTTTGCCGATGCGGCGCATGTGCAAACCATACGAATCTCCATTCCGGATTCCCTTGTGCAGGATTCAACGGTCGTGATGCGGACCCAAAATGCCATTCTGGACAAACTTGCCGGCTTGCCAGGCGTTACTGGTGTGGGATTCGCGACTGCGGCGCCGATGCAGGGCATTGAGCCGGACTGGAACAATGTGTTCGTCGAAGGCAAGACCTACGATCACAACGTTGCTCCGTTGCGGCTGTTCAATAATGTTTCGCCGGGCTACTTTCACGCTATGGGCACGCGCGTAATGGCTGGGCGCGACTTCACGTGGGACGATCTGTACCTCACTCAGCGGGTTGCGATGGTGTCGGAGACCATGGCGCGCGAAGAGTGGGGTTCGCCCGCTGCGGCCGTGGGCAAGAGGATCCGGCAAACCGAAAATGGGCACTGGCAGGAAGTAATCGGAGTCGTCGAGGACGTGCGGCACAACGGGCTCGATCACCCGGCTCCGGCCATCGTTTATTGGGGCGCGATGAACCAGAATCCTTTCACGCCGAAGCCTATGGTCGACGTGACCCGGTCGGCGACCTTTGCGATTCATAGCGCCAACGCCGGAACCGAAGGTTTTCTGCGCGAGGTACAGCAGGCCGTGTGGTCGGTGAACGGCAACCTGCCGGTTGCGTCGCCCGAGACGATGGCGGAAATCTACGACGCGTCGATGGCCCGCACATCGTTCACGCTGGTGATGCTGGCCATTGCCGGTTCGATGGCCTTGCTGCTGGGCATCGTGGGCATCTATGGCGTGATCGCCTATTCGGTGGCGCAGCGGCGGCGCGAGATCGGCATCCGGCTCGCGCTCGGCTCCCCGAGACGCGAAGTGCGCTGGATGTTCGTGCGGTCGGCGTTGCTGCTGACCGGCACTGGCATTCTGGTTGGCCTGGTTGCGGCGGCTGGGCTGGCGCAGCTGATGAAGTCGCTGCTGTTCGGCATCAGCCCGGTCGATCCGCTGACGTATGCTGCGGTGGTTGCCGTGCTGAGCGCTGTGGCGATGGTGGCCAGCTATCTGCCGGCGCGTCGCGCGGCTGCTGTCAATCCGGTGGAAGCGCTGCGAGCCGAGTAAGCCTGCTGCGGAACGGCTGAAGCGGTGCCGTCACCTACCCACTCAAACTAAAAAGGGCTCGAATGGAGCACCCGTCGCTCCAGGTTCATTCCTTTTTATGGCCAGTTGTCTCTTTCTGATCAGCCTGGGGATGCTGCCGTGCTCCATACTCGTTGGGTTGAGTGTCCTGGCCGGGCGGGGAGACCCGTCGACCCCGACCCTCTTCGTCCCCGGTATTCAACGCCCAGGAGGGTGAAAATGAGTCCTGAATTGACGGAACCGCGGCTTATTGCGGGCGCGATTGCGATTGTCCTGATCATCGTGGTTGCGGTTGCACTGTACCTGCGAAAGCGCAGAAAAACCACCGCGGGCCTGCGCGCCCGCTTCGGGCCGGAATACGACCAGGCGGTTCTCACGCATGGGTCGGAACGCAAGGCCGAGGCCAAACTGGCGGATCGCGAGACGCGGGTAGAAGGGTTGAAGATCCGCGAGCTGGGCGCCACGGAACGGGAACGCTTTATAGCGGACTGGCAGGCGGTGCAATCGCGCTTCGTCGATCACCCAAAGGGCGCGGTAACGGAAGCCGATGAACTGGTTTCTGCGCTGCTGAAGGCGCGCGGCTATCCCGTGGCCGACTTCGATCAGCGCGCCGCCGACATTTCCGTCAACCATCCGCGCCTGGTGGAGTACTACCGCTCGGCGCACGGCGTGGCGGTGCGAGTGGGCCGGGACGAGGCAAGCACGGAAGACCTGCGCAATGCGATGATCCAGTACCGCTCGCTCTTCGATGAACTCGTCGAGATACAGACGCCAGGCGAAACCAAAGCTGTCGCATAACGCATTGGACCAGGGAGCGAAGGGAGACTGCAATGATCGTTCTGATTATCGTTCTGTTATTAGTTTTTGGCCTCGGGGGCGGATATTTTGGCTACAGCCGATGGGGCTATCGCGGGGGCGGCGGTATAGGACTTGGTACCGTGCTGGTGATCCTGCTGGTGTGCTATCTGCTGGGAGGCTTCCGATAGGACGGTCGTGACGCAGGTTGGCTCGCTTCCGGGAGCGATTGCACAACCAGGGCAGGATAACGCTGTATAGTCGGAGCAACCGTAATCATGGGGGGAAGCTGGACTCTGACGTTGCCCGTTAACCCTCTTTCAGGCTTCCTGAACTAAGTCAGCCTACCTGAAGTTCTCCTCTTCTTAGGCTCTCGGGAAATCGGGTATATGCAATGCCTTCGCATGCAATTCTGCACGAGGCCCGGAATCTCCATCACATCGGCGATCGTCTCGACGCGCTGGCAGCGGAACACCCTGCCGTCTGTGACGCACTCACTACCATTTCCGGCAACGTTCGTCACACCGCCGCACTGCTGGAGGTGCTGGTTCTAACGAAATTCGGACCGCACCCACAGCCCGAACCGGGTGAGGCAAACGCCTGACCGGCTGTTTCTCCCGTCAGAGCCGTGTGCTCGGCCCGGGTTTAATCAGTGGAGGGTTTTGGATCTGAGGCTTCTTCGCGTTCTGCTCGGGCAATTGATCGTGCAGGACCACATTCAGCAGGGACTTGTGAACGTGGATGCCGCCGTTGTATTCGATAAACCCCAGCTTGCGAAAGCGATTCATGAAAAAGCTGACGCGGGAGCGGGTGGTGCCGACCATCTCCGCCAGGGTTTCCTGGGAGATCTTCGGAATCAGTAACTCCGGTTCGCCCGGCCTGCCGAATTCGGCCATGAGCAGAAGGATTCTCGCCAGTCGCTTCTCGCTGGAGTTGAAGAGCTGATCGACGAGGTCGGCCTGGGTGCGCATGCTGCGAGCGAGGAGAAACTTCAGGAACAGGTCGGAGAACGCGTGTTCGTCGTGCATGACGCGGACCATTTCGTGCCGCTCAATCTTCAGCGCCGAGCATTCGGTAATGGCAGTGGCAGTGGAGATGCGAAGGCCACCGGCGCTGGCGAGCGATTCCTCTCCGACGAAATCGCCAACCGTGAAAAGCGAGATGGTGGCCTCTTTCCCGTTAACCCGAAACGACGGTCAGTTTGGCGCGGCCCTTCTGAAGATAGAAAATGGAGTCGGCCGGGTGGCCCTGTGAAAAGAAGGTCTCGCCGGGGTTCAGTTCAACGATTCGTCGTCCCAGCCCGGCTTTCCCCAGGAAATCGGCGACGTCCAAGGCAGTAGTCTTCGGCTCAACCATCGGAATGGTCCCGTCCCGGAACGCGGCTTATGGCCGTTCGCCACGCATCCGAATTGCCTCGAGGAGCAGGCCATGTGGAACGATTGTAGGCCCCGTTGCAAGTCTTACAGCTCGCTGCCACGGTGACGCCGACGGTCAAACCGCGGTACCTCCGTACCCTCTGCTCCGTCGATTTCGCTTGATCCCACTGCACAAAACGCTATCCTAAGTGTAGGAAAGCTCTGTCCAGCCTCTGCCCAACCCCGAGGCGAACAGAGCTTTTCCGTTAGAGCCTGCCCTGAGCGAGTTCGCCCAGGCGAACGAGTCGAACGGGGGTCGAGGCCGGGATTGAAGATTCACCCGCTCTTTGACATCATCACCGACTAACGGGTCCACGTAAGTGCCGTACTTTCCACACTTGCAGGACACGCGCTTCACAAGTGATCTGTTTGCAATAACTTGCACAAATGGGCCCCTTCGCAACCCGTGCAGAATCAACACTTGCACAAAAAGGGGGGGTACCCATGCAGGCCGACGAGTTAATCCTGCGCAACCTACATCAGACGGCGACGAACTAAGTCGAGGGCTTGCTGGCTGGCGTAGTAGCGGATGCCAGCGCGGTCGCCTGGGAAGCGCTTCTCTACTACTTCGGTTCCGTCGGCGTCGGTGACGGCGGTGAAGACCAGGCCGACCGGTTTCTCTTCCGTTCCACCGGTGGGGCCGGCGATGCCGGTAACGCCGACGCCGATGATCGATCCGCAGCGCTCGCGAATGCCTTCGGCCAGGGCGGCGGCTACTTCTTTGCTGACTGCTCCATGCTGGAGGATTAATTGCGGATTGACGCCGGCTAACTCGGTCTTGAGTCGGTTGGTGTAGACGACGGCTCCGCCAACGAAGGAACGCGAGCTGCCGCTGACGCTGGTGAGGCGCTCGGCGATCATGCCGCCGGTGCAGCTTTCGGCGACGGCGAGGGTGGCGCCGCGCATTTCGAGGTAGTAGAGGACGATCTGCTCAAGAGTTTCGCCCTGCGAGGAGTAGATGAAGTCGTCGAGCTCTTCTTCTAACTTGCCAGCTAACTCGTCGACGCGGTTCTGCGCGATTTCAGCGATGGGTTTGGAGCAGGATAGGCGCAGCTCGATGTCGCCAAGGTGGGCGAGGATGGTGGTGTCGACATCCTTATATTGGGTGTAAATGGGCGCGATGCGGGAGTCGGCCAGGGATTCGCCGATCATGGCGGCTTTGAGGACGCGGGTGGCGATGTGACGTCTGGGAACGATTTCCTGGAGGCGCGGCAGGCATTCTTCTTCGAACATGGCCTTGAGCTCGTGGGGCGGACCGGGGAGCAGCATGGCGAGCTTGCGATGCTTGCCGATGACGGTATCGATCCACTGGCCGGGCGCGGAGCCGAGCTTGTTGGGCAGGACGGTTGCGCCGTCGATGAGGTCGGCCTGCTTCTCGTTGTTGCGAGTGATGGTCATGCGGCGCGCGGCGGCGCGGGCGTAGAGATGGGCGATGAGGTCGGGATCGCGCTTGACGCGGACGCCGAGAGCTTCGCCGACGGCTTCGCGGGTGAGGTCGTCTTCCGTGGGGCCGAGGCCGCCGGAAATGACAAGGATATCGACGCGGCCGAGGGCGTGGCGAACGACATCAGCAAGTTGCCTGAGCTTGTCGCCGGCGATGGTTTTGAAGTCGACGGTGACGCCGAGTTCGTTGAGGCGCTCGGTGATCCAGAGGGAGTTGGTGTCCTGGCGGAAGGGGGTGAGCATTTCCGAGCCAACCGCGATGATCTCCGCGTTCATCGATCTCCAGGGGTTGCTGTTCAGTAGAGCCGCCAGCCTTCGACGCCCAGCGTCACATGATAAACGGAGGTGCTGGTGGCGACGAGCGCTGCACCACCAGGAACAAAGCTGAATCCGACAATGCCGGAGCCGGAAACGGCGAGCGAGGCTTCGCCATCGGGCGTGATGACGGCTACGCCGCGACGTCCGCGGAGCGAGCCGACCACGTAGACGTTGCCGGCGATATCGACGGCGATGCCCTGAGGACGGCCGAGGCCGCGATGGAGAACGCGGATGTCGCCATCCTTATTGACGGCGTAGACGGCGTCGTAGCTGGAGGTGGTAGGGCCGGTGACGTAAAGGGTTCCATCGGGACCGAAGGCGAGGTGATAGGCGGCGACGCTGGGCTCGAGGGTGGCGAAGACGAAGATCTGGCGGTCGGGCGCGATCTTGAAGATGGTTCCGCTGCGATCGCCGACGTAGAGGTTCTGCTCGGGGTCGAAGGCGATGCCGGTGGCGACGCCCATGCCTTCGGCGTAGACACTGGACACGCCGCTCTTGGTGACGCGGTAGACCTTGCCTTCGTGGCGAGAGGAGACATAAAGGTTCTCCTCGTAATCGACGGCGAGGCCGGTGGCGTTCATGATGCCGCGTGCGAAGGGGCGCATCTCGCCATCGCGCTCGACGCGGAAGACGGAGACGGGAGTTTCCTGGCCGCGCTGGCCGGAGAAGGTGACGTAGATGTTGCCGGAGTGATCCATGACCGGGCTGGAGACGGCGTGGATGCCGGTGGCGAGAAGGCTGGCGACGCGCACATCGACGGCGTTGCTCTGGGCGCCGTTCTGCAGGATGCGGAGGCGGCCTGACTCGGCTTCTTCGGGAACGCGCAGCACAAGGCGGGCATTGCGGCTGAGGATGACGGGAGCGGCGAGCTCGCCGAGCATGGCAATGGGTCGGCGCCACTCCGGACCTCCGATGCCATTGGTTTTGGATTGAGTTGCAGCGACTGCGCCGAGATTGGCGCCGCGCACTTCCACGTCGCCGCCGGGGAGTGCCGCGGCCGGAGAGATTGTGTCAATCCGGGGGGACGTGCTCGATTCGGATTTGAGAATACGCACCATGGGCTTCCTGACTACTTTACGCGCGACTGGGTGCCTCTGGTCACCACCAGACGCGCAGGGCCAGCATGACGAGCAAACCGTACGCGCCAGCGGCAAGGTCGTCGACCATGATGCCGGTGCCGCCGGGGAAACGCTCGAAGCGGCGAACCGGCCACGGCTTCACGATATCGAAGAACCGGAACAGCAGGAAAGCGGCCAGCGCATGGCCGACATCGACGGGGGTAACGGCCAGGACGACACACTGACCGGCGACTTCGTCGATGACGACGAATCCTGGATCGGTGATGCCGCTTTCGCTCTCGACGATGGTGCCGGCGGGAATGCCGATGACCGTAGCGGCCAGCGCGGCGGCCACGGAAACGATACCGACAGTCCAGGGAGTGGGCTCGGCGGGGCTGAGGCTGAGATACCAAAGGATGGTGATGGTGAGCGATGCCCAGGTGCCGGGGCCGGGTTTGAGACGGCCGATGCTGAAGAACGTGGCGGTGCGCCATGCCCAGGTGAGTTCTGGCCGTGCGGCAGGGGCGGCGACGCGATTTCCGGGTGAAGCCGGCCTGGGGGAGCGCTGGCCGGCTTCGATGAATCCGCACGCCGGGCGGAGGCAGCTCAGTCTTTCTCGTCATGCTCTCCATGCGGTTGGGACAGCTCGCCGAGGCCTTCGAGCACCTCGGGATCGAGGATGGGCGAAGAAATGCGGTAGGCGCCGCTGGCCCATTTGCCCAGGTCGATGAGGCGGCAGCGGTCGCTGCAGAAGGGGAAATCCTCGCCGCGCTCGGCAATCACGGTTCGGCAGGTGGGGCAGCGGAGGATCTTGTTTTTTGCGGTCACAGGAGTGCTCCTGCTTCGGCCAGCTCGGCCATGGGGGCGGCGGGAAGAGCCGCCGCTGATTCTTCGATGACGCGGGCGACCAAGTCGTAATCGTGGGCTTCGGTAATTTCGCAACGGTAGAAGTGGCCGGATTCGAGGCGTTCGAAGGGGCCGAAGTCGTTGAGATAGACGGTGCCGTCGATTTCCGGGGCGTGGTGCTGGGTGCGGCCGGTCCAGAGGAGCGGGGTTTCGTCCGACTCGCCTTCAACGAGGATGTCGAAGGTTTGGCCGATGCGGGCGCGCATCGCTTCGCGGCTGATTCCCTTCTGGAGCTTCATGAGGGCGCGGCGGCGAGCTTCGATGACGCGCTTTGGAACTTTGGCGGCGAGGTCGAATGCGCCGGAGCCTTCTTCGTCGGAGTAGGAGAATGCGCCGAGCCAGTCGAACTTCGCTTCGGCAACGAAGTCGCAGAGGGCTTCGAAGTCGGCGTCGGTTTCGCCGGGAAATCCGACGATGAATGTGGTGCGCAGGACAATGCCAGGGACGGCGGTACGGACTTTGCGGATCATTTTGAGGAAAATGTCGGCACTGCCACCACGCTTCATGGATTTGAGGACGGGCGCGGCGGCGTGCTGCAGCGGGACGTCGAGATATTTGCAGATGTTGTCGTGCCTGGCGATGGTCTCAAGAAGACGGCCGGTGATGCGGTTGGGATAGGCGTAGAGGAAGCGCAGCCAGGTGAGGCCTTCGATTTGCGCGAGGCGGTCGAGGAGGAGTGCGAGGCCGTCGTTGAGGCCGAGGTCTTCGCCGTAGCAAGTTGTGTCCTGACCGATGAGGGTGATTTCGCGAACACCCTGGGCGATGAGCGATTCGGCCTCCGCGATGACAGATTCGAAGTGGCGGGAGCGGAATTTGCCGCGGAGGTTGGGGATGACGCAGAAGCTGCAGGGGTGGTCGCAGCCTTCGGCGATCTTGATATAGGCCGATGCACCGCGCGTGGCTCGGAGGCGCGGGGTGGTGTGATCGTAGAGGTATTGAGGAAGGTGGGGGCCGGCGCCGTCCCAGGTGGCGCGGGAGAAACGTCCCTGGAGTTCGCGGCGGTCGCCTTCGGCGCGGGACGTCGCAGGTGCCGTTTTGTGGGTTCCGGCCTGGGCCTCCTGTCCGGAGCGAACGGCGGCGGGAGGGTTGGAGGCCAGGATGTTGAAGGGTGAGGCGGTTGTGGACGAAGGCGGGCGCAGATCGAGGCCGGCTGCGGCGAGGATCTGGTCGAGTTCGCCGGTGCCGACGACAGCGTCGACTTCGGGAATGTTCTCTTGAATTTCGTCGCGGTAGCGCTCGACGAGGCAGCCCGCGACGATGAGCTTGCGGCCTGCTACCTGGGTTTTGATGCGGGCCATTTCGAGGATCGCGTCGACGGATTCCTGTTTGGCCTTGTCGATGAAGGAGCAGGTGTTGACGACGAGGATGTCGGCGGCTTCGTGGTTGGGCGTGATATCGGCACCGGCGCGGTCGAGGATGCCCATCATGACCTCGCTGTCGACGAGATTTTTGGGACAGCCGAGGGAGACGAATCCCACGCGGGGGCGAGACTGGGTTTCTGCGGCTGCCTGGAGGGCCGGCGTGAGGATTTTATCGGGCACAGTTCTATTTTAACGGGAGGATAGGGCTGTTCAGCCGATGAACCTCAGCCCAGCGGCACTATACCGGCGCAATTCGCGATCAACGGTGACCAGCGACAGGTCTTCTGCGATGGCCTGTGCGATGAGCATTCTGTCAAACGGGTCACGATGGATTGAGGGCAACCCATAGACAGCCGTGACATGGGCCGGCTGAAGGGTGAGGGGACGGGCAGCCAGCTGATCGAGCGAGTCCTTCCACCACTCACGGGGATCACCGACGTCAAGGTTGCCTTTCATGCTCTTCAGCAGGACTTCCCAGTAAGAGACGACGCTGATGACATTGGTGCCGGAAGAAACAGCTCTGCGCGCGGATACGGAAAGACGATGGGGCGCAGCCAGAGCCAGAAGCGCCGCATTGGTATCGAGCAGGTAGCCGGTCACAATCCGCCATTGAGAAACCGCTCGAGGTCGACCGGCTTGTCCCATCCGCGGAGCAGCCGAATACGATCCTTCATGCCACCGAGGCGAACACGTTTCCGCTCCGCCGGAGCCGGTGCGAGCTGGGCGACAGGCCTGCCGTGCCTGGTGATCAGGATGGTTTCACCGTTCTTTTCGGTTCTCCGGATCAGTTCCGAAAGGCGGTTCTTCGCGTCGGCGGTTGAGACGTTCATGACTACCCTATTATAGCCATTAATTATGGCTAGTTTCTTTTATAGCTATAAAAGGTGGCCATTTTCCTGCTTTAGGCGAAAGAGCCTGGGTGACGCGGCGCTACTCGGCGGCCGCTTCCGGCATGACGAGGATGAGAAAGATGAGGCCGACGACGGCAAACATGCGGAAGGCAGCGTCCTGGCCGTTCCAGGTATGGGATTGCCACATGAGGAACCACTCACCGCCGATGGTGAGGAAAGCGACCAGCCACATGAGCAGGCTGAGAGTGAGTGCGGCGACAGCCCATGATTTGGCGCGCTGGAAATCAATTTGGGGCGCGTGCATGGCTCGCAGGAGTTTCCATGCACCGATCCATGTGAGCACCATAGTGATTGCTTCCCAGGCGATGATGCTGTCGTAGAAGAGGGCGTGCACCCACAGCGGATGGATGGCGCGACCCATGCCGTGATTGCCGGGGAAGGTGGAATCCATGAGCAGCACGTGGTGGACGAAGGCGTAGTTGGAGCCGTAATCGGTGAGGTTGTCGAAGACCAGCAGCGTATAGAAGAATGCGACCGCCGCGACCAGCGCGATCTTCGAGAGCCGCAGGATCACTTTTTCTCCTCGGGCGCGAAGCTGCGGAAGTAGGCGGTGAGGGCCGCGATGGTGGCGGGATCGAATTCGGGATTGGCGGGCATGGTGGCTTCGGGATTCACGGAATTGGGGCGGACCACATACTTGCCGAAAGCGGTGGGATTGCCCTGGGCGATGAGCGCCATCTGCGGCCAGCCGAAGGGGGACTTGGTGCCGCCGATGTTTTCATCGCGATGGCAGCGGAGGCAGTTCTGGAGGGCGATGCGGTAGCCCTGCATCGCGGGAGATGATGGGAGCGCACCCGGAGGACGAAGCTGCCTGAGAACGGCATCTTCATCGAGAAAGCGCAATCCGATAACACCGTAGGGGATCTGGGATTCTTCTTTTTGAGCAAGGACGTGAGAGGTTGGTGTGAAGGACGGGTGGGAGATGAGGTACGGCCCGTAGTTTTCTCCTTCAGGACCCTTCGGCCAGTTGGCCGGCTCGCGGCCGTCGATGCGCAATACGAGGAATGGATGGTGCGCGACGCGATACTCCGCGGTGTAGTGGGCTTCATAGCCGTCGTCGGATGCTGGCGGCGATGAGTTGCTTCCCTGAGTTCATTCCGAGCGCGGGCAAAAGCGCGTCGAGAGGAACGCCGCTGAGTTTGACCGGAGCGCTGAAGTTTGTGTCGTCCTTCACGGTGAAAGAAATCTGGGGCAGCCGGCTGAGGTCCGCAAAGTGAACGAAGCGCTTCGCTCCCGCGGGAATACCGGGAACGTCACCCGAAATTTCGAGGTCCTGGGACGAACTGCGCTGGCTGGCGAGTGGCAACTGCGGCGTCGTGGCGGCCGCGATTGCAGTCGCAACCAGCGCCGCGCACAGGAGTGAGATTCTCCATCGCATGCGGCTTATCGTAAACGACCGGCATACCGGGGACGTCGGAAATCTTCTGCATGGTAGAGTTGACCGCAAATGAGCGAGGAGTCATCTGCGGAAGAGCACCTTGCCGCGCTGGGACTGGTGTTGCCTGCGCCTCCAACCCCGGGGGGTAATTATGTTCCTGCGAGGCAGGCGGGTGGGGTGCTGTTTCTGGCGGGAGTGATTTCGTCCGACGAAGCTGGTGTGCTGACGGGTGTGGTGGGCGCGGATCGTTCGATCGACGAGGGACGGGAGGCGGCGCGACGGTGTGCCCTGACGCAGTTGGCGGTGATCCGGCAGGCACTGGGCTCTCTGGATCGTGTGGAACAGGTCGTCAGCGTCAACGGTTATGTGAACTCGGTTGCGGGATTTCCGGATTCACCCAAGGTGATCAATGGGGCATCGGATCTGCTGGTGGAGATTTTTGGCGAGGCCGGGCGCCACGCGCGCGCAGCGATTGGCGTGAGCGGCCTTCCGCGCAATGCCATGGTTGAGGTGCAGATGATTGTGGCGGTGCGATGAAAGAGCACTCTCTCTCGGCCGAGCCGACGCATTCTCGATGGAATCGTGCGCTCGGGCCGCGGATCGAGATTGACCCCGGAGATACAGTCCATTTTCAGTGTGTAGAAGCTGCGGGTGGGCAGGTACGGCCGGGCATGGGCCTCGAGGAACTGGCGGGCATCGATCGCAGCCGGGTTCATGCTCTCACCGGTCCGGTGTTTGTTCGCGGGGCCGAGTCCGGGGATGTGCTGGAAATTGAAATTCTGGAGGTAAAGCATCATGGGTGGGGATACTCGTCGGTGGTGCCGGGCCTTGGATTCCTGAAGGAACGTTTTCACGAGCCGTTCCTTTTTCATTGGGAGTTACTGGAGCAGGAAACGCGATCGCTGGCACCGGCGGTTGTTCCTTTGCGGCCGTTTTGCGGCGTGATGGGAGTGGCGCCGGCCGCCAACGGCGAGTTTCGGACACGGCCACCGGGAAATTTCGGCGGCAACATGGATGTGCGGGAATTGTCCGCGGGAGCGCGTCTTTATCTTCCGGTCTTCAATGAAGGCGCGCTGTTCTCTTGTGGCGATGGTCACGCGGCCCAGGGAGACGGAGAGGTTTGCATCAATGGGATCGAATGTCCGCTGGATGTGACGCTTCGGTCTTATCTTCACCGTGGACGTGCGCTCACAGGGCCGATAATTGAGTCGTGCGCGATTGAGGATTCGAGCCGATCCGATGCGTGGATTGTTGTCGAATCCGATGAGGACGCATTGCGCGCCGCACGCAGCGCCACGAGCCGCATGGTGGATTTATTAGTGAGCGGGTGGGGATTCACCGATGTCCACGCCTATATTCTTTGCAGCGCAGCGATGCACCTGCGGCTCAGCCAGGTGGTGAATGAGCCGATGATCACGGTGAGCGCAGCGATTGCAAAAAGCATACTGCCGGAGAGGCGGCTCTTCTGATGGTGATCAACGATCCCGACGTTGTTCGCGAACTTGCGGAACTGTATCCGCGGTATGAAACGGCACTGGTGGGCAACGATGTGGAGACGCTGATCGCGATGTTCTGGGCTTCTCCGCATACGGTGCGCTTTGGAGCTACCGAAAATCTGCACGGCATTGAGGAGATCGCGGCGTTTCGGAAGGGACGTTCGCCGGCGAACTTGGCGCGGACCATCGATCGGCTCGACATTGTTAGCTTTGGGCGGGACTACGGAGAAATCTCCGTCGAGTTTTCGCGTTTAACTCCTGCTGGATTGGTGCACGGGCGCCAGAGTCAAACGTGGGTGCGGCTGGCCGAGGGATGGCGAATCGCAGCCGCGCATGTTTCGCTGTTGCCCGCGGCAGTATAACTGGAATTTATTCTGCGCATCAGCATTTCCAATTTTCCTTTTATTTTTCCCTTGGGCGCAAGCGAGGGGTGGGCTATGCTCTCCTGAAAGTCCCCGTCGACTCGGCTCCCTCTGTTCTCGCAGCCGCTCTTGTCTCAACTACTTTGAATTGAAGACTGCACCATGCAGCCGCCGCACTGTTTTTTCAGTCGCGGCCAGAAGCATTTCTACATCTTCGAGGAGGCAGTACCGATGTCCAGGAGCTTTCGAGCAGCCCTCTACGTGTTCCTCCTAACCAGCGTTGTTGCCCTTCCCTTCAGCCTGCATTGTCAACAAACCCTCGGTGGTATCACTGGCCAGGTTACCGATGCTTCCGGTGCTGCGGTGGCCGGCGCTACGGTGACCGCGGTTGGCGAACAGACCGGTCTTTCGCGGGCCACGACAACAAATGGCGAAGGCGTTTATACGCTCGTAAATTTGCCTATCGAGCACTACACCATCACGGTGGCGAACCAGGGGTATGAGTCGCAGAAATTCCCGGGAATTCTGGTGCAGGCAGACCGCACGGCGACGGTAAATGCTGTGCTTAAAGTAGGTCAGGTAACCGAGTCTGTAACTGTGGAGGCGTCGCCTCTGCTTAATACCGTCGATACTACTAATGGCTACGTCCTCGACAAGGCGCAGATTGACGAGGTACCGCTTGCGACTGGTAGCTTCACGGGACTGGCCATTTTGTCGCCGGGCGTAAATGCGGAACTGCCGGGTGGCACCGGGTCCAACAGCGGCATGGGCAATCAGCCTATCTGGGCCAACGGACAGCGCGATACCTCCAATGCCTTCCTGATGAACGGCGTGGATGCCAGCAATCTCTTCAATGGAAAAAGCACCAGCCAGGTTGAATCCGCGCGCGTGGTGAACAACACCGGCGGGAGTGCCAGCAGCGGCACGACCAGCGCCGGGGTTGAGCCCAGCTCCAGCTCGGTTTATCTCTCGATCGGTAACTCGCTCCCGACTCCTGCGCCGGAGATGTTGCAGGAGGTGCGCGTTAATGCATCGATGTACGACGCGCAACAAGGATCGTCGAGTGGTGCACACATCGACATGAGCACCAGCTCCGGCAGCAATACGATGCACGGCAGCTTGTACGGGCATCGCGGAACGAACTGGATCAACGCCGCGCCATTCTTTTTCAAGAACAACTCCGGAATTCCGGAGGATGATCGGAATCCTGAGCTGCATCGCTATATTGCCGGAGGTACTTTCGCTGGCCCGCTTGTGAAGGACAAGCTTTTCTACTTTCTTGGCTATCAGCATCTGCATGTTTCCGATCAGGAGACGGGCGATAACCTGATCGCTGTGCCAGCGGGACTGAGTGATACGAACCGTACCCCGGCAGGACTTGCGCAAATTGTTGACACCAACTTCGGAGGTGAAGACAGCGGTAATGGATTTACAGTCGGCCCGTCCGACTGGGCGGCCAATCCTGTAGGGCTAGCCCTTTTTCAGGCGAAGCTACCCAATGGCCAATGGTTGATTCCCAACGACAATGGCCACATTCCGGACGCGCTGTCTCCAGCCAATGCTTTTGAAACTGGCACGTCGTATTTCATCGCGGATCAGGCGGTGAGCGATCTGGACTGGAATGCATCGTCGAAAGATCTGGTTAGTTTTAAGTACTACTACCAGCATGACCCCAACAGCTCTCCCTATGGGACATCGAGCGTGCCTGGTTTTACCGAACATATGGATGCCGGTTCGCAGGTGGGAACCATCACAAATATTCAGACCTTGAGTCCGACTTTCAGCGTGACGGAGATTTTCGGGGTGTTGAGAGAAAAGGCTTACGCTACGAACGACCAGCTTTGGGCTCCGGGCGAAGCTGGATCGCCGTTGGCGGCCATGACCTCGGCTTTTGGGTCGTACTTTCCCGGAGTCACGATCGTCGATACGCTGGGTTCGTATGGCTCGAATCTTGGACTGCCGCAGGTGATGCTCAATATCGGCCCCAGCTCTGCTAACCAGGGCGCTTTTACGGGTGTCTTCCAGAATCGCATTGAACCTTCCGCGTATGCCATCTGGACCAAGGGCGCTCACACCATCAACTTCGGCGGGAACTGGTGGTTTTCGCAGCTCAACGTAAGGGATCTGCGCACTGGCAAAGGTAACGTCGCAACACCCGACTTTTCAACCTACGCGATGAACTGGGTTACACCCTACTCGACCGACGGTTTTGTCGCTACCGACTTCCTGCAGGGTGACGCGAACCGCTACTATCGGGCTAACCAGACCGGGCTGTATTTGCAGGATAAATGGCAAATACGACCCAGCCTAACGGTGACTGGGGGAGTTCGCTACGACTGGAACGGCGGCCTGACTGAGAAATACGGCCGCATCTACAACTTCGATCCATCAAGCTACAGCTACAACGTCGGATCGGACACGATTTCCAGTCCGGGACTGATCATCGCCGGCAACAACGTCAACGGAACCAAAGGCGTCAGCAACACGACACTGACCGGACGCCAGTGGGGCATTGGCCCGCGACTCGGCATCGCATGGCAACCGCCGACATTCCACGATAAGTTAGTTGTGCGTACTGGTTCCGGCATTTACTACGATCGCGGCGAGTTGTACACCTACTTCTCCCCGGGCTACGCCGCCGGCGAAGTGGCGGGTGGACCTTTCGGAGTGAGCCAGACCCCCCCGTTTGTGACCGCGCAGAACTGTCCTTACACGGCCTCACCCTACGGCAACACAAGCTTCCTGTACAACTACTACATTCCTGTATGCGGTCTGTCTGCTTATGACCCCGTCGATGGGAACACGCTTCCCTATAACCTGGCCCAGCCATGGGGCCCTGCTCCCTCAGCCGCGCCGGTCAATCCCAGCGCTGCTTCCCTTATCAACTACCTGCCGAATGCGGCGGCCATTATTAATGGCGCGCAGCCCTTTACACTTGGCACCTACAATCGCGCAAACAAGCTGCCCTACTCGATTAACTACACTCTCGACCTGGAGTGGCAGCCGCGGAACGATCTGATGGTCGAGGTGGGCTACGTCGGGAACCTCGGACGCCACCAGGTGATTCCCCTGCCTTTCAATCAGGCTCAAATTGCCACCCCCGGCAGCCCCACTCACCCAGGCGGCGCCGCTGCGCAGGATTACTCCTACGGCTACACGGTCTACAGCCCTACAACCTTCTTCCCTATTTGCGTGAACAATGATCCGAACTGCGCATACGGTTATATGCAGCAAAACTACGAGGGCGGCAACGTCGATCTGCGGGTCCCGTACATCGGGTATTCGTCGGAGTCCGAGTCTTACACGGCAGCCGGCATCTCCACCTACAATGCTCTACAGGCGCATGTGGAGAAGCGGCTCAGCTACGGAATGCAGACCGGCGTCTCCTACACTTACTCACACGCAACCGACGAACAGAGCGCGCTGGGTCTGTTCTACAACGGCAACAACCCGAACAACCTTCGCAGCGGATACGGATCTGCGGACTTCGACCGCACTCACGTACTCAACTTCACCTATGGTTTCGTTCTTCCCAAGGTGGCGGCCGAACATTCCCTGACTGGGAAGATCGTAGATGACTGGTCACTCACGGGCATCGCGATTATTCAGAGCGGCCAGCCATACAGCATCATCGACTTTTCGGGCGCCGTCGGCAGTCTTTACTACAGCACGTTTGACGGCATCACGAATCCAATCGTCCCGCTGGCCCCTGGCTGCACCGCAAAGACCGCGAAGACGGGAGCTTCAGGAGCGTTCTTCAACCCCGCGACGGGCGGCGATGCGGCGCTCAAGGCTTCATGCTTCACGCTGCCGCTGGTCTCGCCTGGAACGGATGGCGTGCCGCAGGGCGACAATTTTGAAACCACTTTCGCGAATGGGCAACGTAACATCTTCCGGCAGGCGTATCAGAAGCGCGCCGATGCGTCTCTGGTGAAGAATCTGCAGTTTCATGACAGGTATTCGCTGCGTTATACCTTCGACGTTTACAACGTGACCAATACGACGAGCTTCGATATCCCAACGGACGAAGTGACGCAGAACGCCGCGTATAACAACGCTCCGGATACGGCCAGCTCGTATAGCCAGGTCGCACCTACTCCACAACAATGCCAGTCCAATTCGGCACCTGCGGGTACGTTTTATAGCTGCCCGACAGGACTGGGCGTGGTGAAGCATACAATCGGCAGTCCGAGGCAGATTCAGATGTCCCTGCACTTCAATTTCTAAGCTGTGGAGACAATAAGGGGGCGATCCGGGTCGCCCCTTTATGAGCGGCTATGCCACCACAGTGACGCTGAGCTGGGTTACCAGGGCCGCAGCGAACTTCGTTTGGAGTTCTGCAGCATCGGCGAAGACTTTGCCATCGAAGGATCGAGCCGGGAACAGCGAAACCAAAGAGCGCTCACGGAATGGCCAGGGTTCAAGGCGAAAATGCCTTTCACCGAGAGGCGTCACGCGAACCTCCGCATAAGTGCCATCTCGCAGTGGAAGCGGATGCAGCAAGGTTGCTGGCTTTTCGTAACCGACGCAGCTGAGTAACGATAAGTTATCCGTGGCCTGCAAAAGGCGAAAGTGGTCGCGGACACGAACGTCCGTAGTTTCCCGGTCGGGAAATCCATTCGCGCGAATTGTTGTGAGCAACTGTTCCTGGAGTTGCTTCTGGGTCTCCAGAAATTGGTCCAGCAGAGGTAACTGATCGGGCCGGATTGTGGAGCGGTCAGCGCGCTCGGTGAGAAGGTTGTACGTATGGAGGGAGATGAGGAGAGCCGCGTAGGCATCCTGGCCCGCTATGAGGCGCACGGCACGGTCGCGGACCGTGAGGTAGTCCTTCAGGTCGATTTCCTCGAACGCTGAGTACTTGCCGACTAACTCGGTTGAGAATGCTGAGGGTCTTCCTTCGCGAGTGATTTGCGGAGCCGCGTCACGGACGGCCCAGCCGTCGTCGTGGCAGCGAATGCCGTGGAGGACGTTGCTACGGGGCTCGGGAGGCAGGAAGCGCTCGTTGCCCCATGCTTCTGCGAAGGCACCGGCCAGGCGCGCGTGGTCAGGGTGGGTAACCAGCCACCAACCCGTTTCCGATTCCAGCCGCAGCATGCGGGCTCCTATTCAGGCTCCATCGGCCGATTCGACTCGTGCCAGTTATGCAGAAAATACCACTCGACAAACGTCACCAGGAAAAAGAATGAGAATCCGAGGATCGTGGCGGCGATTACCAGTGCAAACAGGTAAGCGGTTTGCAATTGTGCACTGGCGTAGAGGATGGAATAACCCAGACCTCCCTGCCCTACTCGGCTGGAACCGGCGAATAGCTCACCGGTAATAGCCCCGATGACCGAGATGCCCGTGGAGATGCGGATGCCGACGAAGAGGTTCGGCATAGCGTGGGGAAGGCGCAGCTTGAACAGGATCTGCGCGGGCGATGCCTTGTGCATGAGGAAGAGGTCGACGAGGTTGCGATCGACGCTGACCAGTCCCTGAGTGGTGTTGGCGATGATGGGCGCCAGGCAGATGATGAAGGCCACGAGGGCGACCGCCCAGGTTCCGGAGCCGACCCACATGAGGATGAGCGGCGCGACGGCGATGACGGGGACGGTTTGCAGAAGGATGGTGTAGGGGTAGAGCATGCGGCGCAGCCAGTTCCACTGCGCAAAGATGAGCGCGATGGCCACGCCGGCAACGATGCTCATCGCGAGCCCGCCGCCGGCGGCTTCCGCCGTGATCAGAAGCGACGTGACAAGGGGCGCGAAACGGGCGGCGATGGTCTGCGCCACGAGCCACGGCGCCGGAAGCAAATAAGGTGGGACGCGAAAGATCCACACCAGCGTCTGCCACAGCCCAACCAGGACGGCAAAGACTGCGAGAGCGTTCAGAGCCGTGATGAAGTGCTTCCTCATCCGGCGTGGGCTCCGCGAAGGATTCTGGAGACCCGCGCCACCTCGTGCTCAAATGCCTCAGAGGTTCTGACGTCGCCGGTGCGCTGCGGAGGCAGGGCGACGCGCACGACCTCATGGATTCTGCCGGGGTGCGGGGCGAGAACAACGATGCGCGAAGAGAGAAAGACGGCTTCGGCGACGGAATGGGTGACGAAGACAACGGTCCAGCCGTGTTCGTGCTGAAGGCGCAGCAACTCTTCATTCATGCGGTCGCGCGTTATTTCGTCCAGAGCCGCGAAGGGCTCATCCATGAGCAGAATGCGCGGGCGGGTGGCGAGGGCGCGGGCGATGGACACGCGCATCTTCATCCCGCCAGACAGCTGGCGCGGGTACGATTTTGCGACGGGAGAGAGCCCGACGAGCGCAAGCATCTCACCGACCTTTTGGCTGCGGGCAGCACGCGTGGACCACTCCAGTTCAAGGCCGAGGCCGACGTTGCGCTCCACCGTGCGCCAGGGGAGCAGCGTGGCGTCCTGAAAGATGAACGACATCAGTTCGCGGGCGTTGGCGGGCGTCATGCCATTGACGATGATTTCGCCGCTGGAAATCGGGGTGAGGCCGGCGATCATGCGGAGCAGCGTGGATTTGCCGCATCCGGACGGACCGAGGATGCTGAGGAACTCGCCATGGGCGACGGTAAGCGAGATGTCTTCGAGCACGGGAGCGCCGGAAGCGAACCGCTTGCTTACGCCCCGGAACGCGATTTCCGGAATGGTCTCGCTCATGGCGCGTTCTCCTCGACGATGGGCAGATGGAGGGCGGACGGATGCTCCGGGGTATGGAGAATCTGCTGCGTCGAACGAGCCCAGTTCCATGGCGACGCTTGAGACGCGGGTACCGACGTGGATGGATTGCGGTCGCAGAGGGGAAAGGCGCTGCTGGCAATTTCGAGGCGCAGGCGTTCACCGGGAAAGAAGGCGCAGGAGGTCGGGTCGAGGTCGAAGCGCCAGCCCTGGACGGTATCGGCCTGATACTGCTGCTCGTTAAAAACGTATGACGAACGCCCAATTCCCATGCAGATGAACTGCGCGCGCCCGTCGGGAAGCACGCGCACGAGCTTCGCTGTGAAATCGGCATCGGCGGCAGAGGTGGCAGCGTAAAGGGTGACGCGGGGATGGCCGAAGATGCGCAGGGGTTTCCCGAGGGGTTCGCTGGTATAGACCAGCAGGTTATTGCCCAGCTCCATTTCGGCCTGATCGTGGGAACCGCTGAGGGCCAGCGGACCGCCGGGGGCGTGGACCGGCACTTCCGGGTCGTAGACAAAGATGTCGCGGGGCTCCTGGGACTGTGGTGGGCCAGCTGCGAGGGTGCCGTCGCCTTTACGGGAGTTGGCTTTGCCGCGGCTGCGAAGGTAGAGGTTAGTCGTCGCTTGCTCAGGCCACCCTTTGGAATTATGCCATTGGTTGTCACCTAAGCTGAAGTGCTTAATTCGCGGCTGATCTTGCCATTCCCCTGAGTCTTTCAACCAATGGTTGAACCATCGAAGGAGCAAGGAATCGGTGTCGAGCAGGGCTCCTGGTCCGAAGTTTTCGTTGCCGATGCGGTCGCCCCACGGGATGTGGAACCAGGGGCCGGCGATGAGATATTGGTGGTCGCGGGCAAATTCTGTGGATGCGTTTTGGGAGAGGGCCAGGAAGCCGTCGATGCCGCCGTTGAGATACGGGTCGAACCAGCCAGAGACATGCAACGCGGGCACGGCAATGCTGGCGAGGTCACGGCTCACGTCCAGCGACTGCCAGTATTCGCCCGGGCGATCATTTGTAATCCAGTCGCGCACATACTCCGGCAGACCCTGGTGGGCGAAGGCCGGAAGCTCGTCGTACGGAGTGAAGTTGGGCTGGGAGCGGACGTTGGTCCACGCTGCCTCGAGGGCATCGCTTGCTTCGTGCAGATTGCGGCGGCGGGCATCGGCGCGCAGCATCTGGATTCCCCAGCCGAGGGTTGAGCTGAGACGCAGAGCCCCGTTGCGATAGAACCAGCCGCGGTAAAGGTCGCATGCCGTCATGCCGGGAGCAATGCAGATCAAGCCCTCGGGCTGTTCTGCGGCGGCCAGTAATTGTGTCAGTCCCTGATACGAAAAGCCGTACATGCCGATGCGGCCATTGCATTGGGGATGGCAGCGCAGCCAAGCGATAGTCTCGGCACCATCCTGGCGCTCGTGGCGAAATGGGTAGAAGTCTCCTTCGGAGTCGCCACGGCCACGCACATCCTGAATGACGACGTGATAGCCGTGGCGGGCAAACCACACTGGGTGGGCGTAGACAACGGTCGAGGCAATGTCACGCCCGTAGGGCTGGCGCATGAGCAACGTTGGAGAAGGTTCGTCGCCAGGCGGGTAGTAATGATCGGAGAAGAGGTGGACGCCGTCGGACATGCGGCATCGCACGCCGCGCTCGAGTTGGACACCGCTGCCGCAATCGACCAGGGGCATGCTTTAGGCAGGGTCCTTCCAGAGGAGCATCGCTTCCAGTGCCTGAGCGATGCGCTCGGCAGCCTGCTGGGTCCAGCGCGCCCCGTTTTCCGCGGTCGCTGGACGCGGATCGCCCATCACGCCGCTGGGGGCGATGTCGCGTGTGAGCCAGGCAAAGGTTGCGGGCGCATTCTCTGGCAGGAGGGTTTCCGGCTCGTCGATCTGGGCGATGTAGTTCACCGTATAAGCGGAGGGGTCGACGAGCTCCGGTGTGGCGTTCAGCAGCAGGGCGGTTTCGATTTCGCCCGCGTGAAAGCCGTAGGCTCGCTCCTGAGGGCTGATGCCTTCGTAGCGAACACCGCCCGATCCGTAGAGCGCAAACGTGCGCAGGCCGAATTCGGCGCGCAGATCACGAGCGAGCACATCGACGAGTGAAGAGTTGCCACCGTGGGTGTTGTAGAGGGCGAGTTTGCTGAACCCCGAAGCAACAACGCTGGCGCCGATGTCACGCACGACCGCCATGAAGGTCGTGGCGGAGAGCGACAGGGTTCCGGGAAATCCGAGATGCTCGTTGCTCTTGCCGTAGCAGACAGGCTCGAGGGCATAGACCGGAGCGTCTTTTGGCAACCGCTCGAGAGCTTTGCCCAGCAGGTGATTGTTGATGAGGGTGTCGGTGGCAAGCGGGAGATGGTGGCCGTGCTGCTCAATGGCTGCGGTGGGCAGGATGAGCAGGGTTTCTTTTTTGGGCAGCGCTTCAACCTGCTTCCAGTTGAGGTACGAGAAATTTCGGTTATCGGGAATCCAGGTCTTCATCGGCCGCCCGCGACCTCGGCGCTTTCCGGTTCAAAGCTGAGCATCTTGCCGGGATTGAGGAGCCCTTTCGGATCGTAGCGGCGCTTGGCGCGTAACTGAACATGATCTTCGCGGTAACGGCCACCGTCTTCGACGTTGTTCACATGGGGATTGGCGACGAAGATTCCATTTTCGCGGCAGAATCGGATCATCTCGTTCAGACGGGCTTCGGTGGTGAAGCGCACCAGTGGGATCGCGCCCGGGATGACCTGGCCCTGGCCGTTCCTCATGAACTCCATGTGGAAGAGAATCTCATGACCGAAGCGATCCCGCAGGAGTTTTATCTGGTCGCGGACGCGCACTGGGTCGAAGCCACACTGCAAATAGGTGAAGGCGCTGTCGTGCTTGATGGCCCAGAGCGTGGTGTGGTTCCAGGTGTAGTCGGAGAGGAGCGGAGCGGTCCTGAGGCCAGCCCAGGCGCCGGAATATGTGACTGTGCCGATTGCTTTTTCGGCGGCCGTGTGAAATTCCGACAGTTGATCGGCAGCAATCATGAAAAAGACGAGGTGTCTTCCCTCGGGGCAGATCGATTTCACCGGCGAAAAGTATTCGGGGATCGGCGACTCGAACACGGTGACGAGACGTTTGGTCCAGGCGGGATCGCACGCGATGTTCTCGCTGAAGTCGAAAGCGGCGGCGAAAGTGTCGAAGGACACGGCTGCCTGCGCCCACTCGATCTTCAGGGTGAGCGCGAGCCAGATTTTTGTGATGATGCCGTTGGTTCCCCAGGCGTGGAGAATATCGTGGACTGCTTCTCCTTCGTGGACGTGTACCTGCGGCTCTTCTTCCATGGTGACGACTTCGAGCGCGCGGACAGTGGCGAAGTCGCGCAGGCCGCCGTGGGATACAGAGCCGATCCCGCCGGAGCCGCCGCCGAGGAAGCCTCCGACGGTTGCCTTGACGATGGTGCTGGGGTAGCAGCGCAGTTCCCATCCCTTCTCGCGCGCGGCCGCTTCCAAAACACCGAGGCGCACGCCGGGTACGCAGATGGCAACGCCGTCGTCGGTAATTTGCTCGATGGCGTCCATGCGCGACAGATCGAGAACGACGCCGCCGCAGAGGGGAATGGCCTGGCCGTAGTTGCCGGTTCCGGCGCCTCGAGCTGTGACTGGAACGTCGTGGCGATAGCAGTAGCGCAGGACCGCGCGGACATCCTCTCTGCTCAGAGGCTGGACAACGACGTCGCCGCGCTTTGACTCGAGCGCCGGACGCAGGACAGGCGAGTACCAGTAGAAGTCCTTCGACAGACGCTCGACAAGCGAGGGTGCGGTGAGCACACGAGTGGCGTCATCCAAAATGGCTGTCAGATCGTCTGCCAGCGTGGTTGGGTTCATCATTTTCGTGTCGACCAACTTCGAAATGCTTTCAGCATGCGGGGATCTTCAAAGAGCGCACGGCACTCGTTTCTGAGTACTTCTCCATCCACCGGGCAAGGCATGTCACTGCGCTTCGCCACTTCGCGCGCCGGGATATGGATTTGACGGCAATGACTGTTGGCGTCGGCAATGGTGGCGCCGTAGACCACGCGGTCAACGCCCGCCCACAACGCGGCGGCCATGCACATGGGACATGGCTCGCAGGTGCTGTAGAGCGTATAGCCGGCGAGAGAGGGCCGGCCAAGTTTTCGGCAAGCTCTGCGAACGACTCGCGTCTCAGCATGCGCACTGGGATCGCTCTCGCGCATGACGGCATTGTGTCCGCGGTAGAACAGCTTCCCCGAGCGGGTTTCCACGATGGCCGCGCCAAATGGGACTGGCGTCGAAGTGGAGAAACTTCGGGCGGTAAAGCGAACCAGATCGGCGATGATTGCTTCGTCTTTGATGCGCTGGGCAGGATCGATTCGCGACTTGCTTCCGTTCATCTCTGACCGTCCCTTCGCATCTGCGGGAGCGATGAACGGCTCCCTCTACAATGGCCGCATGCCGCTGCGCCCCTCGCCCATCGCTGCCCTGCTCGCAGCGTACCGATCGAAGCAAACCGATCCGCTTGCGGAGGCTCGGGCAGCGCTGTCGCGCACGAACAGCAATGCCAGCCACAATACCTATTTGGCGCTCGATCCCGCATGGACGCTGGGTGAGGCTGAGCGACAAAGCCAGCGTGCGGCTACGGGCGAAAACTCGCTGCCTCTTTTTGGTGTGCCGGTGTCTCTCAAGGATTGTTTCGACTTGGCGGGATTTCCGACAAGCAGCGGGTCTAAGTTTTATGCGGCCTATAAGCAGAACGCATCAGCGGACTCGTGGGTCGCGGGGCGACTGCGCCAAGCGGGGGCGGTTATCACGGGGAAGACGCACCTGCATCAGCTGGCTTATGGCATCACGGGCGAGAACCCGGACTATGGGGATTGCCTGCAGCCCGCCAACGCCGCGCTGCTCACGGGAGGGTCTTCGAGCGGAGCGGCTGCGTCGATCCAGGAAGGGTCCGCGTTGGCTGGCATCGGAACGGACACGGGCGGGTCGGTGCGCGCTCCGGTGGCGCTTTGCGGTCTGGCCGGATACAGAGCATCCCTCGGCATTGGGGACTGGAGCGGCGGCTATCATCTGGCGCCGTCGTTCGACACGATCGGCTGGCTGTGCCGCGATCTGCGCGACCTTCCAGTGCTGGCGGAGGCGTTGTTCGACTTGCCGGAGAAACCGCTGTCAAAAGCGCCGCATGTTGGGGTTCTCGGCGGTCCACTGCTGGAGCCCTGCGATACGTCGGTGCGACGCTCCCTCGCAGTATGGGAGGAGCGTTTGCAGACTGCTGGCGTGCACATGGAACCCTTTGATCCATCGTTCTGGCGAGATGCGTGGGATATCTATGCGCCGCTGCAGGCTCATGAGGCCGCGCAACTGCACCGAGGATTCTTCGACCGGTTCGATCCGGGGATCGGAGCGCGCCTGGAATGGGGAGCAACTTTGGGCGAGGAGCAGATTCGGGAGTTTCGCCAACGGCACCTGGCATTTCGGCAGCAGCAGGACCAGCTTTTTCAGCAATTCGATTTTCTGCTCGCGCCGATCTCGCCGATCAGCCGCCTGCTCGCTGGGGCGGACCACACGGAGACGCGCGCGCTGATCCTGCGCCTCACCACTCCAGCGAGTTTGGGTGGCAATCCGGCGGTCGTGCTTCCCTCCCCTGACGGCGGACTGCAGCTGATCGGTGCTCATGGGGACGACCGGCGCCTGCTGCGTTTTGCCGCGATCCTCGGCGAGCAGATCGCCGCTGAGGAGAATTAAGAGCGCATGCTACGCTCGGTCATGGGACGCTTCGGCTCTATTTTTGCCTGTATTGGCCTGGGCATTTTGCTCGCTGGCTGCCATCGCGCGGCCCCTTCCAGTGGGTTGACGACGGTCACTTTCCAGACGGATTGGTACCCGCAGCCCGAACATGGCGGCTTCTATGAAGCGCTGCTGAAGGGCTACTACCGGCAGGAGGGTCTGGACGTGACGATCCTGCCCGGGGGGCCGATGAATGTGGCGGAGCAGCAGGTTTCAACGGGTGCGGCACAGTTCGCGATGGGCTCGTCGGACCGTATTCTGGAGGCGGACGCGCAGGGGGAGCCGCTGGTGGCTATCGGGGCAACGATGCAGAGCGATCCGCAGGGCATCATGGTGCATGCCAACTCACCGGTGCATGCGTTCACGGATCTTGACGGCCGGGCGATCGCGGTGAAAGCCGGCGCGACCTGGTTCGAATACATCGTGCACCGCTACAAGCTGAAGAACGCGAGAGAGATTCCAGCGACTTACAGCATTGCGAATTTCATGGCCGACCCAGATTACATTCAGCAAATTTTTGTCACGTCGGAGCCGTTCTTCGCACGCAAGGCGGGCGCGCAGATTCGCACGCTGCTGATCAGCGACACCGGCTATTCGCCGTATCGCGTCTTCTTCACGTCGCGCGATTATCTGACACAGCACCCTGACGTGGTGGCGAAGTTCACGCGCGCGTCGATCCACGGATGGCGGGACTATATGCAGGATCCTTCGCTGGCGAACGCAGAATTGCTGAAGCTCAATCCTGCACAGGCTGCCGAGCAAATGCAGTTCACCTGGCAGGCGCTCACGGATGGCCATTTCGTTGACGGCGGCAATCCCGCGAATACCGGCCACATGGACGCAGCACGCTGGACGGCAATGGACTCGCAGCTATCCGATCTGAAGGTGATCGCGCGTCCCATCGATCCGGCAAGCGCGTATACGCTGAAGTATTGCAACGCTCAATGAGCGGCTGAGAGCGCGGCCAGGGTTCGGGCCAGGACCTTCACTCCCGCGGCGATATGTTCCGGTGCGGCATATTCGTCCGGCCGGTGGCTGACGCCATTGCGGCAGGGAATGAAGATCATCGCTGTGGGCGCGATCCGGGCCATGAAGGAGGAGTCATGATAGGCGCGCGCGACGATTTGGCGAAATTGCAGCCCTTCCTCCTGGCATCCGCGGGCAATCGCAGCCAGCACTTCCGGCGCCGAGACAGCGGGGTCGTCCGCGTTGAGCATCTGGGTGGTGATTTGTATCTGCCGCTGTTGCGAACCCTCTTTTGCAGCGGTCTGAATCTGGGAGAGGATGCGATCGCGGCGCGGCCCGTCGGTGTCGCGCAGATCGACGCCCAGTTTCACGCGGCTGGGGATGCTGTTGATCGCGCCGGGATGCACTTCACAGATTCCGACCGTCGCCACCGTGTCGGTCGATCCCGATCTGCCCGCAAGAGCTTCGATTTTCAGGATCAGTTCAGCGGCTGCACAGAGCGCGTCATGGCGGTCGGGCATAAGAACTCCGCCGGCGTGGCCGCCCTGGCCTTCCAAGGTGATGAAGAAGCTGGACGGACCGACAATGTTGGTCACAATGCCGATTGGAATTCCTTCGCGCTCCAGAATCGGCCCCTGCTCGATGTGTAATTCGACAAACGCCGCGTAATGATCCTCTGGCAAGCGAACTGAAGCGAGGTCTCCGGTGAAGCCGGCACGCGTTCTCGCCGTCTTTAGTGTCTCGTCGTCGTTTCCGCGCAGAGTTGCGTCGGCATCCGGGCCCAGCACTCCAGAGATGAGGCGGCTACCGACGCAACCCACGCCGAATCGAGTTGGCTCCTCTGCCGTAAACTGGATCAGCTCGATCGATCGCTGCGGGCGGAATCCAGCACGCTGCAGCGCACGAATAGCCTCCAGAGCGCCCAGGACACCGACCACTCCGTCGAACCTTCCTGCATTCGGAATGGCGTCGATGTGCGAACCGGTGGCGACCGCAGGTAATTGCGGTTCGGAACCCTCCCAACGGAAGAACGTGTTCCCGACCGCGTCAACGCGCAGCGCGAGCCCGGCATCGGCGCATAGCTGCTGCAACCGGGCGCGCGCCCGCAAATCGGGCTCGGTGAAGACAACGCGCGTCACTACAGGCGGTTCGGCTGCGGTGATCGCCGCGAGCGCATCGATCTCGCCGGCAAGCTGCTCCGCGTCCACGTCGAGCTTCACAGTCATTGCAGCGGGTGCCGATTCCAGTCTTTGTAGATCAGATATTTTGCCGGCGTTTTTCCGATGGCTCCAAACCACTGCGGACAATAGGGCGCCATCCAGATGAAGTCGCCGGCGGTGACGGGATGCCAGTCGTCATCGAGCCGATAGATGCCTCCGCCTTCCAGCATGAGCAGTCCGTGCTCCATAACATGAATCTCAACCATGCTGAGTGCGGCGCCGGGCTGATAGGTCATTGTGTTGACGGCAAAGTCAAAGGCCACCGCCTCGGGCAGCAGTGAACGGACCTGCAGGTCCGCATCGCCCATCAGCGGTTGCGGGGCAACTTCCGGCTCGCGACCGATCAACAGGTCAGGAGTGCTGATTCCCTGCACCGCCCGATAGGGCTGCTCGATGACCGCAGCCCGGGCGCTTTCAGGAGCTGCGATGCGATGACTGACGCCCTGAGGAAGATATGCATAGGCATCTTTGGCCAGCGCATGTTTGTGGCCACCTGCGTCAACGACGATGGAGCCTTCAAGCACATAAATGAATCGCTGTCCCTCGGCGGGGCCAAGCACGCCACCTGCGTCGAACTCCGCGGAATACTGGGTGAAGGATGAGCCCATGGCAGGCGAGACATGAACAATCACACTGGTCTTCGAAGAGCCCGGGATCTGGGTGCGAATGAAGGTGTCTGGCGTGTGCAGGAGATAGGTTTGCCTCCGCACGCTCCGCGTCGCTCCAAGATTGTGCAGCGCGCCTTGCTGGTTATGCATGATCTTTCTCTTTCACATGTACAGCAAACTCGTCGAAGAACTGAAGGCCGAGCTGGATGGCTGCTGCGACATCGTCTTCGGCGACGCTCTCGTCGGGATGATGGCTGATCCCCCCGGGATTGCGGAGGAAGACCATCGCCGAGGGAACGTGCGCGGCCATCACCATCGCGTCGTGGCCCGCACCGCTCGACATTCGAATCGCGGGTTGGCCTGAACGGCTGGCGGCGCGCTCGGCCATCGCGACCAGATTTGCATTGAGGCGCACCGCGGGCTGCTCGTGATACTGGGCAGCATTCACTCGCAGACCACGCTTTTCGGCAACTGCCTGTGCCGCATCGAAAATCGCGCGCACGATAGCAGTTCGCACGGCGTCATCCCGATGGCGAACGTCCAGGCTGCAGCGGGCAATCCCGGGAATCACGTTCACGCCGCCCGGTTCGGCGGCAATCTGTCCTACGGTCGCCACCGCATCGTCGAATCGCTTTGTAAGGGTCTCTACCTGTGTCATCCACTCCGCTGCGCCGGCCAGAGCATCTTTGCGCAACTTCATCGGGTTGGTTCCCGCATGCCCGGCTGTCCCGCGAAACTCAATGCTGCAGCGGCTCTGGCCGACAAGGTCTTCGACAATGCCCAGCGGCAGGTTGCGGCTTTCGAGCACCGGCCCCTGCTCGATGTGGAACTCGATATAGCCGGCGGTTTGTGGCGAGAGCGCGGGTGGCTCGGCTCCCGGTCGCGTTTCTGCGAACTCGTGAAGCGCTTCGGCAACGGAGATTCGGTTTGAATCGATACATTGGAGGAGATCGCCTTTCAGCTCGCCCACCATCGCGCGGCTGCCGAGGAAGGGCGCACCAAAGCGCGTGCCCTCTTCGTCGGAGAATCCGATGACCTCGATGGCAAAGGGGTATTGTCGGTCAGTACTCTCTTCAACAAGCGCGAGCCCTACGAGTACTCCCAGGACCCCGTCGTAGGCGCCGGCGTTGGGGACCGTATCGAGATGGGATCCGATGAGGAGTCGCGGCCCTGTTGGGCTGTGTTGGGCTGCAAGAAGCCCGCGCAGGTTCCCCGCCCGATCCACGGAAACATGCATTCCAGCCCCCTCCATCCAGGGACGCATTGTCCGGTGGACTTCATCCATAGCCGGCGACAGAAACGTGCGCAGAATTTCTCCCGGCTTCTCGGTGCACTGCGCCAGCACCTTACAGCGAGCCATGAGTCGCGCGGCCGCGTCGCTGGCCGTTTTCGTCCGCGACGACTCGCGCGTGGTCGTGCTGCTCAAGCGGTTCTCCTCACGCAGGCTTCAATAGAGCCGTGCGGCTCGTCGGTGGGTACGAAGATCTGGTTGGGATTGTCGATGCCGAGGGGTGCCAGGTCAACCAGATTGCAGTGCTTGTTCGGCATGGAGAGGTCGATCTCCGAAATGCTCCGCTCAGCTTCGAGGGCCGCTTTGCCCATGGCATAAAGTGTTTGCTGAACCGAGAGGCTATCGTGCAGGGCAAAAGCATGCAGCACCGCATCGAAGATGTGAAAGCGCGCGGCCTTATAGTCCACGTTCGTATCGGAGTACTTCCACTCAGCGGAGGCGAGGGTTCCCAGGAGACGGTCGTGGGTTTCCTTCAGAGTTGTCAGCTTGTCTTTAATGTAGCCGGCAAAGCCCGACTTTGCTGTTTTGAGGATGGCCAGGTTCTTGAATCCGGACGCGACAGCGACCGTATGCCCTCGCGCATAGGTTGCGGTGGCAATATCGCAGGCGTGGCCCATCTGCATAAAGGCAGTGGTGTGCTTCTGGCCGCCAGCGAAAAGGTGCATCCAGGGCATCGCAGCGATATTTGCTCCCGCCTCTGTTACCTGTGGGTTATTTTCCAGCAGATAGGTAACCAACTCGATAGCAAATTGCTCGGGTGTATCCGCATTCGACTTGCGCGCGAGAAAGTATACCGTGTTCTTCATGGTGTCGGTGGGCAGAATGCGACTGTTATCTCCCTCCACGAAGCAGCTTTCAAAGTCGCCCTTCAGCCATATCTCAACATTCCACTCGTGAACTGTGTGGCGCTCGCCATCGCGATTGACTTTCATGACCCGGACGCGCGATTTGCCGTACCGATTCTCTCCCAGGGCGATCATCGTTTCTCAGGTACCTCGGTAAGTGGTGTAACTGTGCGGCGTGAGCAGGAGCGGAATGTGGTAATGGTCGGTCTCGCTGCGAACCTCGAAGATAACTTCAACAAAAGGATGCAGGGCCTCGACGCCGTGAGCGCGGAAGTATTCGGATGTCTCGAAATGAAGCCGGTACTTCCCGGCTTCTACCGTCTCGTATTCGCGAAGCATACTCTTCACTCGCCCGTCGCGATCGGTTTTCCGGCTCGAAACTTCCAGCCACTCCCCCGCCGACTCGCGCACCAACCGTATGACGAGACCGTTCGCGGGCTTTCCCCGTGCCAAATCGAGAACATGCGTTGAAATTCCGCTCATAGGGCTAACCACTTCCGCAGCCGGAGCTGCGTAATTTGACGCTGCTGCTCGACGGCTTCATGCAGTTCGGCCGCCGGGTCGTTCCGCAGCCGGGTCTTCAGCATGTCGAGTATCTCGGCTGCCGATTTACCGGTCGCGCAAACCAGAAAGACGCGGCCGAAACGCGCTTCATACTCCTCGTTGCCACGCACCAGTCCCGGAAGCGTCGTGGCGCTCTCTTCGTCGACTCCATTTTGCTCCTGGCGCGACCAGGTGGCAGACTGCTTTGTGGCGGCCGCCGGCGCCTTGCGCTGTCCGATGCGCGGATGGCTGCGAAACGCTTCGTCCCAATCCTGAGGCGCAAGGCCCAGCCAAACACGATCCGAGGCTTCGAACAGCTCCTGAGGAGTAGCGAAGGGGCGCAGGCGGGTAAGCTCCTGCGCCCAGTGCTGGGAGCCACAGCACGGAAGAATCTCCTCCTCCGCTTCCATCTCCGGCAGGGCGTTCCAGTGTGCCAGAACCGGACTCAGGTTCTCTGCTGAAGCGGCGAGCCCACGGAGAAATTCTTCGAGAAGGTTCCCGGCGACGAATCTTCGATAATCGGCCACCGAGCGAATATCGTCGATGGGGGCGATGGCTTCATTGAGCGCCTGGCGCGCCTCGGCGATGAGCGAATCATTGATTTTTTGCCCGAGAATCAGGTTTTCTACGGTGGAGAGCCGGAGCGGAGTGGGGGCAACCGCACCCATGCCGATGCGCACATCTTCCACACGGCCGTGCCGCATGCGGCCTACGGCTGCAACGCAAACCTTCGAAATTGCCTGAGCGTTACGCGCGCCGGTCTTCCTTCCATAGGAAAAGTAACTGTCAAAGTGCTTTTTGAGCGTGATGAAGAGAATCAGCTCTTCGGGCTTCAGCACGGTGTTCTTGTAACCGAGATGAAAATCGCGGTAAGGAATCCATCGACTTCCCTGCGCCGACACCAGTTCGAGCTCTGCGTCATAGGCCAGCAGCGCCGGAGGCGAGTCAGCGGCCGGCGAGGCGTTGGCGATATTGCCCGCGATGGTTGCGCGATTCTGATTGGCAATTCCGCCGGTCCACGACGCCGCCTGTGCCAGAAGGGGGAAATGTCGCAGGATTGCATTGTGTTCTCGAATTTGGCTAAAAGTGCAGCCGCCGCCGATGGTGATCGAGCCCGCATCCTCGCGAATCTCTCGCAGTTCGGGAAGGTTCCAGAGATTCACGAGCCGCCGCGCGGTCAGCTTACCGGCGCTGAACATGACCATTATTTCGGTAGCGCCGGCAACCGGCAGCCACTGGCCCGGTTCCTGCTGCATCAGCTGCAACACGCCCGCTAAAGTCCCGGGCGAAACCATCTCGTACTCGGCGGGATGCGATCTCAAGGGCGGACCTCGTTCACTGCAGTCACGGCACGCTCTACCGCCTCAAAAATCCTCATATAGCCTGTGCATCGGCACAAATTTCCATTGAGTCCTTCGCGAATGGCGGCCAGGTCCGGACATGGATTTTTGCGGAGCAAGTGCGCGGAGGCAACGAGCATCCCCGGGGTGCACATGCCGCACTGCGCACCGCCGCATTCGAGGAATGCGCGCTGCACCGCGTGGAGGCGCTGATCCGAACCGAGGCCCTCGACCGTTTCGATTTCCGCACCGTCGCACTGCGCCACGGGGATCAGGCAGCTGTTCACCAGATCACCATTCATCAGCACGCTGCATGCGCCACATTCGCCTTCGCCGCATCCTTCCTTCGTGCCGGTCAGTTTCAGGTCGCAGCGCAGCACATCGAGCAGGCGCGCCATGGGATGCGCATCGACCTCGGACGACGTGCCATTCACTCGAATCGAATAGCGCTGAACACTCACAGAGCCACGACCTCCCGTGCCGGTTCGCGGACGGCCATTTCCCTGAAGATGTCTTCGGACAGCAGTGGCACGCAGTCAAACTGCCGTCCGGTTGCGTGGGCAATGGCATTCAGGATCGCCGGCGCCGGGCCATCCATCGGCAGTTCGCCAATGCCCTTCGCGCCGTAGGCTCCGTGGCCAAACGGCCGCTCCTCGAAGAAAACGCGGATGGGCGGGATATCCTGCGAGGTGGGGATGATGTAGTTGGTCATCTGATTGTTCTGCATGCGCCCGCGACCCCAGACGACTTTTTCATAGAGCGCCCAGCCAATGCCCTGCGCCACTCCGCCTTCAATCTGTCCCGTGGCCAGAACGGGATTGAGCACCCGACCGACTTCCTGCACGGCGACAAAGTCGTCGACGGTGACTCCCCAGGTCGTCAGGTCCACAGTCACTTCGGCAACATAAACCGCCCAGGCATAGGCGGCATAGGCTTCTCCACGATATTTCTGGTCGTCCCAGTGCACGTTGGGAGGCGCTTCATAGCGGCTTTCGGCTCGGAGCGGGCCGTACCGGGCAAGATAGGTGCGCGCGGCGGTTACAAATTCGGAGGTCGAGTATCCCTCGCGCAGGAGTCCACTGGTCAGTAGCGTCTTCTTCAGACCCACGGCCGCGGAATGCACCAGCTTGCCGACCACCATCGAGGTGCGCGAGGCCACGGTGGGACCTGTATTGGGCACCACGCTGGTGTCCGGTGGACCCATTTCCACAGCATCGTAGTCGATTCCCAGGGTCTCGGCGGCAATCTGGCAAAGGATGGTGTTCGTTCCCTGCCCAAATTCTGTACTCGAGACCAGGACCCTTGCTTTTCCCTCCACTGTGACATCCATGGCGGCCAAGGAATTGAGATACCGCTCACCCGAACCGGTGAATCCGGATCCGTGCAGGAACGCGGCCAGGCCGATTCCCTTCTTCTTCATTCCAGGCTGGGCGTTCTCGCGCGCGAAGCGCTCCTGTTTGGCCTGATAATCCGATTCTCTGAGAGCCCGGCCCATCAACTGATTTAAGTCGATGTCTTCCTGGATTTTTTGCCCCGTGGCCGTGGTTTCACCCGCGCGGAGGAAATTGCGCCGCCGCAATTCATCAGGCGCCATTCCCAACGACTCCGCGATGTGATCCATGTGCCGTTCGATGGCAAAAAGGCTCTGCGGTGCGCCGAACCCGCGAAAAGCTCCGTAGGGCACAACATTCGTCGCGTACGCCTTCGAACGAACCCGGATCGACGGCCAAAAATAAGGACCGCCCGCGTGAATCGTCGCTCGGGAAAGCACGGTTGAAGACAGCGTCGAATAGGCTCCGCCATCGAGAGCGATCTCGATTTCGGCGCCCAGCAGCTTGCCGTCGCGTGTCACCGCGGTCCTGTGGCGGATGCGCGACGGATGCCGCTTCGTGGTTGCTGCCATGTCCTCGGCGCGGTCGTAAACGATCTTCACCGGCTTGCCGGATTTTATGGCCAGCAATGCAGCGTGCGCCCCAATCATCGATGGGTAATCTTCCTTGCCGCCGAAGGCGCCGCCGGTCTCCACCTGGACAATGCGGACCTTCTCCTCGGGCAACCCGGTTACTTTCACCAGCGACTTGTGGACGTAGAAGGGACATTGCAGCGAACCCCAGACGGTGAGGCCTTCCGTCGGCGAGTATTCGGCGATCGCGCCATTGTTCTCGATATAAAGGTGCTCCTGAGCGCCGGTCGCATATTCGCCCTCCACCACCCGATCGGCCTGCGACCAGACCGCGTCCACGTCGCCCTTTTCCATCAGGAAAGACTTGATGACGTTGTCATCGCCCCAGACGATGGCGTCGCGCCGTTCGCTTTCCTCGATGGAGAAGACCGCCGGAAGTTCTTCATACCTCACCGTGACCGCAGCGACAGCTTTCGGCAGCAAATGGCGGTCAGAGTGCGCCAACAACAGGATCGGCTCCTCGGGATGGTTCACGAATTCCGCCGCCAGGCATGGCCAATCGTGGTTGATGAGCGCGATTTCGTTCGCGCCCGGAATATCCGTCGCAGTGACAATGACAAATTCATCCCAGGGAATGCCTTCGCCGAATTCGACCCCAAGAATTCGTCCCCGGGTGATGCTGCTACGCACGGTCGCTCCGTGGAGCATGCCAGGCAGATCGAGGTCATCGACGTAGAGGGCTTTGCCGCACACTTTGGCCACGCCTTCCTTGCGCAGGACCGCTTTGCCGACGACCTTTTCGTGCGCCAATGGACCGCCCTCCCGGGCGAATCTGCATACCGGAAAAATTTCCTTATGTTACTACGGACGCGAACCCTCCCCAAACAAGTAACTGCGCCATTAGCGTTCCCTTCTTTACAAAAGCAACATGCTCTGCGAGTCTGGTGGACGCTTGTTTCGAGGTGTCCAGGTGCGCAATCAAACGTTTCACATCGCCATTCCTGCGTTGTGCTGTCTGCTGTGTGTGCTGCCCGGCAAAGTTCAGGCTCAGAGCCCGGTTCCGGATAGCCCCGCGATCGAGCAGCGCGTCGATGCGATGATCGGCAAGCTGACTCTGCAGCAAAAGCTCGAGCTGATCGGCGGCCTCAATGAGATGTTCATTCGCGCCGAGCCCGATGCGGGCTTTCCGATGCTCAAGATGAGTGATGGGCCCGAGGGTGTACGGACCTGGGGGCCGGACACGGCCTATGCCGGAGGCATCGCGCTGGCTGCCGCATGGGATCCGGAACTGGCGACGAGGATGGGCGAGTCGATCGGGATGGACGCTCGGGCGCGCGGCGTCAACTTCCTGCTCGGCCCCGGAGTGAACATCTATCGGGCACCGATGTGCGGGCGCAACTTTGAGTATTTCGGAGAGGATCCGTATCTCTCCGGCCAGACCGCCGCTGCCTATATCCGCGGCGTTCAGAGCGAGGGCGTCATCGCGACGGTCAAGCATTTTGCCGCAAACAATGAAGAATACGACCGTCACAACGTCAGCTCTGACATGGATGAGCGCACGTTGCGCGAAATCTATTTGCCGGCGTTCGAGGCGGCTGTTCACGAAGGACATGTGGGCGCGGTGATGAATTCCTACAACCTGCTCGACGGCATCCACGCCACACAGAACCCACACCTCAATCTCGACATCCTGAAGGGCGAGTGGAAGTTCGACGGCATTCTCATGTCCGACTGGGACGCGACCTACTCCGCGGTGGGGGCAGCGAAGAATGGGCTGGATCTGGAAATGCCTTCGGGTAAATTCATGAACCCGAAGAATCTGTTCGCACCGGTCAAGAGCGGCGAGGTTTCCCAAGCCACTGTCGACGAAAAGGTGCGGCGCATCTTCCGTACTGCGATCCGCTTCGGCTTTCTCGATCGCGATCAGACTGATCCTGCCATTCCGATGTTCAGCCAGGCAGGACGGACGGTTGCGCTCGAGGAAGCGCTCGAGAGCATCACGCTGCTGAAGAATGAAGGGAACCTGTTGCCGCTCGATCCCGGCAAGATTCATACCATCGCGGTGCTGGGTCCGGATGCCTGGCCGGCGGAACCCGGCGCCGGTGGCAGCTCCCATGTGGACGCCTACGCGCCTGTCAGCATTATGACGGGCTTGTCTGACGCGCTGGCTGGAAAAGTGAAGGTTCTCTACGCGGCAGGTTTGCCCTCCACGGATGACCTGTTTCAACAGACCGAGTTTTACGACGCCTCAGGGAAAGTGGCTGCCAATCCATGGACTGGCTCGCAGGTGAAAGTCGAGAACTTCAGCAATCCAAACTTCAGCGGCACGCCCACGGTTTCATACATGCGGCGCATCGCTATGTTTCGGTCGGAGGAGTGGACGCCGCCGGCGAAGGAGCGCCACAGTATGCGTTTCACCATGAAATACATGCCGGCGAAGACAGAGGCGTATCTCTTTCTGACCGGAGCGGGAGGATCGGATGCGTACAAACTGATCGTCGATGGGAAAGCGGTCATCGATCAGCCAGCACGCGAAGGGCAGGCGCCACGTTACGTTGAAGTGCCGTTGACGGCCGGAAAAGCAGCCTCGGTCGAGCTGGATTACTGGCCCGACGCTGCGGATCCCCGCATTGGCCTTGGTATTCGCGGGGCCGATGAGCTGGTCTCGCCGGAGGCGAAGAAGATTGCTTCTCTTGCCGATGTTGCGGTGGTCGCGGTCGGTTTCGATCCTTCAACGGAAAGCGAAGGCTTCGATCGCAGCTTTGAATTGCCTTTCGGGCAGGACGAGCTGATTCAGGCTGTTTCGCAGGCAAATCCGCATACCGTTGTCACCATCACGGCCGGAGGCAACGTTGATATGCACCGGTGGCTCGACGGCGTTCCGGCGCTCCTGCACAACTGGTATCCGGGACAGGAGGGAGGACGAGCTCTGGCACAAATCCTCACCGGAGAGCACTCGCCCGAGGGTCATCTTCCGGTCAGCTTCGAACGCTCCTGGGACGAGAATCCGATTCACGACAACTACTATGCAGCCCCTGTGCCGAAGGGCGAGACGCCTCACGTAAATTACAAAGAGGGCGTATTTCTCGGCTACCGGTACTACACCACCTTCGACAAGAAACCTCTCTTTCCGTTTGGTTACGGGCTTTCTTACACGACCTTTTCGTTTTCGAATCTCAAGGTATCGCCGGAGCAGGCCAGCGCCGATGCTCCCATCACGGTGTCTTTCGACGTGACCAACACCGGGCAGCGTGCGGGTGCCACGGTTGCGCAGGTCTACGTCGGCGATCCGTCGGCGAAGGTTAAACGGCCGGTCAAGGAGTTGAAAGGATTTGAGAAGGTTCGTCTCGGTCCTGGCGACACCCGTCACGTCAGCGTTACGCTGCATGAACGTTCCCTGGCTTACTGGAGCGACGAGAAGCATGGATGGCAGGTTGATCCCGGCAGGTTCGCGCTGTTCGTCGGCGATTCGTCAGAGAACACGCCGCTGACGCAGGAATTCCAGGTGCAGTAGAACCAGAGAGAGTTCGGCCCGATCCGTCTTCGACGATCCCCCGCTTCTGAAATCGCTCCTACAGATCGTTGAACAGACTTTGTTTTCCGAGCGTCGCAATGACCTGGCTGAGAGCGGCCTGTTGCGTCTCAGCCGTGCTCAGCTGCGTCGCCACCTGACCAACATTCGCCTGCAGTAACGTGGTTTGTGCCGCCTGGAGCTGGGTCGATTCGCTCTGTGTGTAGGTTTCGGCGTCGGAGAGTCTGGAGAGCGAATTGTCGATGACAACGCGCTGCTGGGTCACATAACTCAGGGCGGAACTTAGCGCCTGCGAGTCGGCGTTCGCGGTGGAAGAGGGCGTTCCTGAGGAGAAATCGGTAACCAGCGCATTCAGCGTCCCCAGCACATCGTTGCCGGGAGAGGAAAAAATCTGGCTCCCAGGAACGTTCAGTTGTATCTTTTGCCCATTGGGAGTCTGGAGATAGTCAACGTCCGCATCACCCTGATAAGTCGCGACCGCGGGCGATGTACTGGTATCCAGAGTGTAAGGAGCCGTCGTTCCCTGGCTGCCCGAAAACAGATACTGCCCCAGATAGGTCGTGTTGGCCAGCGATACCACCTCGTTACGAATCCCTGCCAGCTGATTGCCGATCGATTCCAGATCGCTGGCATTCAGCGTCCCGTTGTTGGCCTCAGTTGCCAGCGAAACCGCCGATGTCAGCTGGCTCACCACCGTGCTCAGGGCCGAGTCGCTCATCTGCAGCATGCTCTGCGTCGAGGCTGCGGTCTGTGAAAAGGTGTCGTCGCTCCCGATCTGCTGGCTCAGGAGCACATTGTTTCCGGCCGCGATGGGATCGTCGCTCAGACTGTTCACGCGCGATCCGCTGCCGAGCTCCTCGGTCAGCTGCGCTTCGCTCGCTGAACTCTGGTCCAGCGAGTTCACCAGATCGTTCATGTACAGTGGGTTCACTCTCATCGCTCAGCTCCTCAGCTTCTCCGAAATCTGGGGTTATGAATAGGTAGTTTGCACGCCCAGGTTCAGTGCCGAGACCATAACCTGATCGAGGGTGGTGAACAGTTTCGACGCCGCCTGGTACGACTGTTCGAATGTCTCCAGTTGCGCCGCCTCATCGTTCAGGTTCACTCCGGAAACAGTGTTGATTTGATCCTGCAGCTGGGTGAGAGAGGCTTGCTGGGCTGTATTTTCGCTCGATACCTCCGAGGTCAGGCTACCCAGGCTGGTCACCATATCGGAGAAATACGAGGTCGGTGCAATCCCGTTAACAATTCCGGAGCTGCCGAGGTTCGCCATCAGCAGCAGGTTCGAATCACCCGACGAACCTTCAGGAGTGGGCGGTGACGAGCCCGCCACTGTGCCCGCCGCCGCGATATCCGACGGGTCCGTCATCGTCACCTGAATTCTGGCTGCTGATCCAGTGGGATTTTGCGCGGTGGCGCTGGCCGGCAATCCGAAGATGGCGGTTCCTGCTGCACCGTTCAGGGCAAACCCGGCTTCGTTCTGGGTATTGATACTAGTTGCCACCGAGTACGCCAGTTGATCGAGCGCGCTTTCCACCTGCGGAATATCCTGATCCCGGGCCGTTAATGTCCCTCCCAGCTGCCCACCCCCGGATGTCAGATCTGAGGTAATGTCCGCTCCCTGCGCGTCAAAAAAATGCGTGACTCCTTCCACCTGGCCGTTTGTGATCTGGTACGCCTGTCCTTCCGCTACCAGCAGCGCGCCTCCCATCGTCGTCACCGTCAGGCCATTGTTTTCGGTCGGCACGGTGCGGATACCGACAAGCTGTGACAGCTGGGTCAGATCCTGCTGCCTCTGGTCCTCTAATGTGCCCGCGTCCTGATTCGGACTGGTCGACTCGATCTGCACATCGAGCTCGGCGATGCTCTGGAGCAACGTGTTTGCCTGTCCCGCAATGCTGGTCGTCTGCTCATCAAGAGACTGCTGCTGGCTTTCGAGCTGCGATGCGGCCCCATTGAGATCCGACGCCAGCGTTCCGGCCGCGGACAAAACAGCCTGCCGTTCCGAAATGTTAGCCGGACTGCCTTCGAGCGAAGAGAGCGCGTCAAAGAAATTGGAAAGATCGCTGCCGATTCCGCTGGCGGCGCTGGTGTCGGTACCCGCACTTGTCGCTCCTGTAAAGAGCGCCTGCATCTGGTTAAGCGCAGTCAGTCGAGCTGCCGAACCGCTCTCCGTCTGCGTCTGCTGCTGCATTGCCTGCTCGAGTACCAGGTCCCGCTGCGACTGCGCCCCGGTGACCTGTACGCCCATCCCAATACTGGCGCCGCCCAGCGAAACCGAATCGCTTTCCTGCCAGGTCGGCGTTTCCAGTGTGTAGCCGGGGGTGTTTACGTTGGCCGTGTTGTTGGCGACGATGTCCAATGCCGCCTGATCCGCGTCCAGCGCCCCCGTCGCTATGTTGAATGCTGTGCCAATCGTGGCCATCGGTTCTCGACCTCAGTTTGTTCTGTTACGGGCTTCACAGGCCACTCCCTTTCAGCTTCCTGATGGCCCGTACACGCCGAATCCGGCGCCCCGCAACAGACGACGATTGCGTCGCGTGAGCACGATCAGATGCCCAAGCGCCCGCAACTTCTCGTGCGTGAGCCGTTGGCCTTCGACGGTCTCCGGCAACCGGAGGCCGCTGGCGGCAGCGAGGAGGCGTTCCAGCCCTGCGACGTCCCGATGCGCAAGTGCTTCAATCCCCGCATTCAGGAAATCCACTGCCGGTACTCGAACTTCCACGGTCGCCTCACTTGCCCAGCATCTGGTCGATCATCTTGCCTGCAACTTCCGATGCGGGAACGTTATACGTACCGCTGGCCAGTGCCTGCTGGATGGCCGTAACCTTGTCCATCCTCACGTCAGAATCCGGCGCGGCGGCTGCCGTAAGACTCGCTGCCGCACTGAGCGTTGCGTGGTCTGACCCGGCTTCCGGTTGTGCGGTCGAAGCCGCGGATTGGTTCGCCTGGCTGGCGGTGCGCGCCACTTCCTGGCTTGAGAAAAGCTGCTGCATCCCCTGGAGGTTGTTGCTGACGTTCATACCTGGTCTCCTTCAATCTTCTAATCGGCAGCGAGAAACAGCACTTTAGCGCATTTCTCCTTTTCCGCCCCGAATTTCTACCCGCCTGCCGTACCGGCCTGCGCACTCTTCGCAGGACTGAAATGTTCGAGGATTTTCGTCGCGATCCCAAAGCCGCCGCGGTCGGAAATCGCCCGGGCCAGGGCCTCGGACCCAAAGCTGGTAAGGGCGTTTCCACTGCCCTCCCCGCCATCGCCGCCGTCGTCCCCTGCCAGTACGTCTTTCTGCAGTGGATCGAGAAGCTCCTTCATCATGCATGCCTCGAACTCGTGCGCTGCTGGTTTCAGCCTGGGATCCATGCCAGCAGACGCCGTGCCGCCGAGTCCTGCGGCCATTCCTGTCGCAATCACAAAACCTCCAGCTCCGCCTCGAGCGCTCCGGCCTCTTTCATGGCCTGCAGAATCGAAACGATATCGCGGGCCGTCGCTCCGATCTGCTGCAGATTCTCCACCAGATCGTCCACGGTGGCGCCTTCCTTCAAGGTAATACGGTTGGCCGGCTTGTCCTGGGCCTGCACGGTCGTTTGCTCCACGACCTGGGTGGTTCCCTGGGCCATCGGGTTCGGTTGCGAAACCTCCACGTGGCTGACAATATTCACGACCAGCCCGCCATGCAGAATCGTAACCGGCTGCAGCCGGACATTGCCGCCAATGACCACCGTCCCCGTCCGCTCGTTCACGACCACTTTTGCGCGCGGAAACACCTCGACCTCGACTTCTTCCACGCGGGCCAGCAGCGCGGGAATATCCTCCTTCGGGGCAGGCTCGATTTCGATCCGGCGGCTGTCCACGGCATGCGCCGCCGCCCGGCCGAGCTCGCGGTCGATCGCCGCCGCCACCCCTTCCGCCGTATGAAAATCCGCATCGTCCAGAAGCAGGGAGAGTGTCCGCATCTGGGCCAGATCGACCGGCACGCCCCTTTCTACAATCGCCCCGGAAGGAATGCGCGCCGTCGTCGGATAGTTCACCGACTTGCTGCTCCCGTTGGCCGTCACCGCGTAACCGCCCAGCACCATCGGTCCCTGCGCCTGTGCGTAAATCTGGCCATCGGGTCCGAACATTGGCGCCAGCAAGAGCACCCCGCCTTCCAGACTTCGCGCATCGCCCGCCGACGAGACCGTCACATCCACCTTGTAGCCCGGTTCGGAAAATGCCGGCAAGGTTCCGGACAGAAATACCCCTGCCATGTTCCGGGTCTGCATCATCGAGGCCATCGCGTTGCCCTGCAGGCTGACGCCCATCCTCTCCAGTGCCGATTCCAGCGTCTGCAGAGGAAAGACCGTTTGTGAGCTGTCGCCGGTTCCGTGCAGACCCACCACGATTCCATAACCCACCAGCTGGTTATCGCGGACGCCCTCGACCGACGCGACATCTTTCACACGCGCCAGCTTCATTTTCGGCGCTTCCCCGGCCGTGTTCTCACCCTGGACAGCATTCGCGGCAAAGAGAGCCACCATCAACCCGCCGACCACCACCCACTCTTTAGCTCCCAGCCTCATTGCATGCCTCATGTTCAGAAGACCAGCAGTTTCTCAATCAACCGCACCACCGGATTTTGCCGGTAGGTGGCGTCGTTCACGATGCCCTTGCCCACGACTTCCAGTTCCATGTCGGTGATGGCCGTCGACTGCACCTGGTTCTGCGCATTCACGTCTTCGGGCCGTACCAGCCCCCGAAGGCGGATTAGCTGCGTCTGCTGGTTGAAGGTAAGCTGCCGCACAACCTGGATCACCAGCATGCCGTTGGGCAGCACATCGGCGACCTCACCCCCCAGGGTGGTCGTGATACTGGAATCGGTGACGCTTTGCCCCTGCGCGTTCAGCGAGGAGGCCGAGCTCTGATTGAGCAGATTATTCAACGCGTTGCTGGTCGAGAGTTTCCCCAGCAGCGCGGAAACCTGGGAGCTGGCCGTCGACGCGCGCTGATTCTTCACGGTTCCGTCGGTTGAGGCCGTCAGGCTTTCCGAAACCACAACCGCGATCGGATCGTGGGCGCGCACCGCTTTCACGTCGCTGACCAGGTTGGTTAGCCTTCCGGTCGGCGACCAGATCGAGCCCGGCGTCAGCACCTCGGCGGCTTTCTCCGCACGCACGCGCGTAATGTAGTCGCGCAGGGCTACGTCCGGAGGCGTGTTTTCCCCGGAAGGCTTTTTCGCTTTTGACGCGCCGCACAACCCGCAGCCTGACCAGACGACCAATGCTGCCAGCGCAACCCCGACTCTACGGACCTTTGGCATCAGTGCCACTCCTCCTGTGTCGTCAGTTCGACAAGCTCGGGACCCCGGACGATGCCCTCGAGCAGCACGACGCCGAGGCCGGCTCTGACCTTCACTTTCTGGCCACGGCAGGCCGTGCCCAGCGCGATGCCCGAAAGATGCACGTCCGCAGTTTCTTCGTGGCGCCACAGGGTCACTCGCATCCCGCGGCGAACCTCGGGCGCAGAGGTGTTTTCTCCGGCCGCTCCTCGTCTGGCGCCGACGAGCGAATCGCGCGTGGGCGTAGTCCAGGGAACTTCGACCAGGCTGGCCGGCCGCTCCGGATGCTCTGCGTTGCAGGTGACCAGCCATTCCCGGTGCAGGGACCAGTCGCGCACGATGGAACCGTGGCCGCAGACTCCGAAAGCGACAGCCGGAACGATCGTCATACCCGCCAGAATCATCCAGTGTTTCATGAAATCACCGCGCCATATTATTGACTTGGCTGTACATGTCATCCGCGGCGCGGATCACCTTCGAGTTACTCTCATAGGCGCGCTGCGCGAGGACCATCTGCACGAAGGCCCCCACCACGTCCACATTCGAGTTCTCGAGATAACCCTGCTGCAGCGTTCCCAGCCCCTCCGTGCCTCCGGGATTGCCCAGCACCGGATCGCCCGACGATAACGTCGCCGTAAACAGGTTCGAGCCTACGCTCTCGAGACCGCCGGGATTCACGAACGTCGCCAGCTGGATCTGCCCCAGCTGCGCTGGATTCTGCTGTCCCGGGCAGCGTCGCGTTGACAACCCCGTATTGCGTGATGGTAACCGCGGTCGCATTCGCCGGGATGGTAATACTCGGCACCACGGAATCGCCCTGCGCATCGACGAGCGTGCCCTGATTGTTGAGATAGAAATTGCCGGCGCGCGAGTAAGCCAGGGTCCCATCCGGGCGCGAGACCTGGAAAAAGCCCGTTCCCTGGATGGCGAGATCCAGCGGATTGTTGGTTTGGTTCAGGTCGCCCTGGGTCATGATGACCTCGCTCGCCGCGGACTTGGTTCCCAGGCCGATCTGCAGTCCCGCCGACACCGTCTCCTGACTTTGCGCCGCGCCTGGCGTTACCAGGTTCTGATAGATCATGTCCTGAAATTGCAATTGACGCTGCCGGAAGCCCACCGTGGACGAATTCGCCAGGTTGTTGGCGATGGTGTCCAGATTCAGCTGCTGCGCGCTCATGCCGCTGGCTGCCGTATACAAGGCTCGAATCATCGTTTCCTCCTCAGGCCGCGCAGGCTAAGGTACGCGCGGCAGATCTTCGCTTGCCGTTTTGTCCAGGTCGTTCGAGAACATCGAAACTGCCTTTTCCATCATTTCCGACTGGCGCTGCATCAGGACCAGCTGCAGGCTGCCGTTAATTACGTCCTGATTGGCGTTCTCGAGCACGCCCTGGTGGATGCTTCCCGTCGCTGCCACCGGGACCGCGCCGTTCCGAGGCGCATAGCGGTTCGCACCCTCCGCCGTGAGCGCATCGGGGGAATCAAATCCGACGACCGCGATTTTGCCGGCTAGCCCGCCATTGACCGAAATCGCGCCATCCGATCCAACCGCGATTTCTCCCGCCGGGATGCGGATGGGTTGCTGGCGCGCATCGAGGACCGGTTCGCCCGCCTGGCTTGTCAGGCTTCCATCCTGGGCGCGTTCGAACTGGCCGTCGCGGGTGTAGCGCACACCCTGCTTCGTCTGAATAGCGAAAAAGCCGTCGCCTTCGACGGCCAGATCCAGGGGATTACCGGTGGGGTTGAGCGCACCCTGTTCGAGATCGAGGCGGCTGCCGCCGAGCACCCCAAAGGCATTCACGGTGGTGTTCAGCTGGGAGTTGAGTGCGTCGGGTCCGACGATGGCCGAACGGAAGTAGTCGCGCTCGGCACGATACCCGGCCGTTCCCGCATTCGCCAAATTGGTCGCGGTCAGATCCAGCGCCTGGCTCCGCGCCAGCCAGCCCGAAAACGCCGCATAATAACCGCTGTCCACCGCTCCGGCCCTCCTGCCCCAGACTGCTGCATCAGGAGAGCCAGGAGAGGACCGGAGAGATTAGAAAAGTCTCAGACTGGCAGGAGCTCGCAGAAGATCGTGACCGTGAAGGCCAGATCCTCGAAGGCATACCGCCGTTCGATCCGAATGGGCGCACGCTGGCTGAAGAGTTCATAGCTGGTCCCGGCCACCACGGTGGGCGTCGAAAGCAGGCAGCCCGAGGCCAGGACCGGATCGAATCCTTTCCAGGCTCCGGCCACCATGTTGCACACCTCCCCGATCGCGTCGCGCACCAGCGCGTCCACTTCTTCCGGCTCCACTCCGGTCATCCGCGCCGCGATCCGGCAGGCCGCGGCGCTGCCGGCATGCAGCACGAGAGATCCGCTCATCGCCCCGGCGAGGCCGATCACCGCCGAGATCGCTCCATGGTCGGCGGCAACCGATGCTTCGGTCGGCGCGCAACCCGATCCCAGCATGGTGCTGAACACCTCATCCGTTGCCCGATCGAGAAACTCTTCGAATTTTCTGACATTGATTCTTTTCGCCGCGTTTGGCGCGGCCACCGCTTCCGTGCCCATTCCTTTGCCCTTTCTGTTCAATAGCTCTGCAGATCCCGGTTCCTCACCCAAAACGCCTCGCCCGGGTCAGGCCGGGGTCAGGAGGGGCAGAACGCGATCCCGCACCTGGTCCGGGGTAAACGGTTTGCGGATGTATCCCTGGGCCCCGGCGGCCAGCGCCTCCCGGACGTGCTCCTCACCGCTCTCCGTCGTGATCATGACCACGGGCGCTCCCCGTGCAAGGCCCTGGCTCTGGATCTGGCGCAGAAACTCCAGCCCATCCATGCTGGGCATATTGATATCGGAGACGATCAGGTCTGCCCGATCCCGGCTTAGTGCCTCCAGACCTTCGCGGCCACTACCCGCCTCCACGACACGAGCCAGATCGAGCCCGGCCTGGCGCAGAGCCCTTTCCACAATCTTCCTCATGACCGACGAGTCGTCGACGATCAGCACCGTTATTCCGGCCATTGCGCAACGCCCTCCAATGCTCTTATCGGCGGGATCGCCGTTCTCTCTACTCCGGATTTCGTTTTCCGGTCCCCACGGTGGCCAGCAGATCTTCGACCGCATCGCACGCAGGCAGGCCATCAGGCTGGCGGCGCCACAGGCGCAGCCAGTAGTACTCGTGCACGCGCGCGAGCCGCGCTTCCAGCGGCCGTTCAGCTTCGATTAGTTTGGTGATCGTGCGCGCCAGAATCCACGAACTGGCCGCCTCCAGCAGCCGGATGCGAGGGGCCGGCGTCGCGAGATACCGCGTCTCAGCGCTGCGAAATTCCGAATCCGGGGCGATCCCGGCCGCGACCGGCAGACCGCTCATCCGTTCGAGCGCATAACTGAGGCTGCGATCGACGCGCCCCGCGAAGGCCACATAGAGCAGCCGTCCCCCGGGAGCTCGCAGCGGCAGTGCTCCGAGAGCTTCGGCAAGGAATCGCGGCATGGCACCTGCCACCTCTTCGGGACGGTACTCAGCCAGGGTAAACACCGGGCAGTTCCACTGCGCGCTCAAGGCCCGGGTCAATGCCGGTTCGGAGAGAATTCCGCTCCGGAGCAGCCATTCCCCCAGCCGCACCGATTCCCCGTTCTCGGCCGCCGCAAGGCGCTGGGCTTCGAGCGCTGCCTGCAGCTGCTGCGGAGTGATCTTCCCCTGGTCGATGAGCATCAGGCCCATCGGCAGCCGGTGGGGGTGCGGAGCCGGAGTCGAGTCTCCACCATCCAGTTCCCGGCGCACGGCGGCGGCGACCCGCTCAGCCATGCATTGCGGAGAGCACACCCAGCGGCCTTCGAAGGCCGGAACGCGGCGGTTGCGCCACAAATGCATCCACCCAGTGGTGCAGCGCGGGTTTCCGCAGCGCGGGAACAGCAGGCTTGCGCCTGCCTCCGCAGTCGCTCCCGGAGCCATTTCGGGAGCCCCTCCGCCTACCAAACGCATCGAATGCTCTCCAGTCTCCGCACCGGCTCGGCCACTTCGGTTATCCGCAGCCCGAAATTTCCATTGACCAGGACTACCTCTCCACGCGCGACGATGCGGTCCCCGACGACCAGATCCACCGGATCGGCCACCTGCCGGTCCAGTTCCACCACGTCGCCGGGCCCCAGTTCCAGCAACTCCTTCAGTTCGATCTCCCGGGATCCGAAGCGCACCGACGCATCCAGCTCCACCTCGAGCAGCAAATCGAAATTGCCCTTGGGGGCGGACGCTTTCCCAGCGTTCTCGACGGCCGTCGGCAGGCTCGGCGCCGTCGTCTCCGCCGCACCGTCCACTCCACTCCCGTACCTCGATGCAGTCGGAGCCGCGCCCCCCGTTGCGATCTTCGTCGCGGCAGCCGCTTCCACGGCCAGCGACATCCGGAGTGCTGCCCCGCCGAGGCGGAGAATACAGGGTTGTCCGGATGGGTCCGGGCCGGACGCCGGAGAGGCCTTGCCTCCCAGCCGGGACGCGACGCTGGCCAGGATGCCCGACCACAGCTCGCCCACCATGGCTCGATCAAGCTGCCCGGCTTCAATCACACGGGCTTCGGCCAGAAAAGCTGCCGTATCGTCTCCGTCGCTGGCCAGAACCAGGCGCACTCCGGGAACCTCGAGGACATCGGCAAAGCACTTCGATGGCTCGGGAAGTTCGCCGCCGATGGCCAGGCTCACCGGCTGGCCGAGCTCCCCGGAAATCTCCGCTTCGAGTTTCCCGATCCAGGAATTTGGTTCGTTCATGGCTTCGCCTCACGGGCCGCGGTCAGATGGGCGGCGCGATGCTCGGCGTGGCCGACAGCGGAGGCCGAGAACAGCAGAACTCCGCCGGCACGAAACTCCGCCGGGCTCCCCGACGCCAGGTCGAGGCGCAGCAGAGAACCGGGATGAAGATCGCTCAACGCGGAGGCCGGGACACGAACGGCGGGCAGGTGGAGGGCCGCGCCGGTACGGCATGTGCCGGTGAGCTCGACCATACGCCGCCGCGTCTCGATGGAGTGGCGACGCTGCCGGGACCTCTCGCCGGCCAGGCGGCGCAGAATGGTATTCGAAGCCACAGCGGGAAACGCCAGGTTCAGCAGGCCGCTGCTCTCGGCCAGGCGCAGCTCGAAGCTCAGACAAAGCGTCTTTTCCGAGACCGGGATCAAACGCGGCGTCTGCGTCTGCATCTGGCGTTTCTCGAAGCTGAAACTGAGCCCCACCGGTTGCCAGGCCGTGGTCAGCTCACGGCAGATGGCTTCGACGACGCCGGAGAGAATGGCCTCCTCGATGTCGGTCAGCTCGCGCGGCTCGGTGGCCTTGCCTTCCCCGCCCAGCAACAGGTCAATCATCGAGGGTGCGGTGGTCAGATCCATCTGCAGTACAGAAACCGCGCGCAACGGCTCGAGGCGCACCGAGCAGACGTAGGCCAGTTCGGGAACACGCAGCAGAAATTCGCTGAACTGAATCTGCTCGGCCGACACCAGGCTGACCTGAACCCGGCTGCGGAACCAGGCGCCCAGATGGTGGGTGAGGTTGCGCGCGAAAATGTCGTTGAGCATGCTGATCGCCCGGAGCTGCTCGTTCGAGATTTGTCCGGAGCGCGAGAAGCTCCACGGAAGCACCCGGCTGCGGGCGGGCTCAGGAGCCGCCTGGGTCTGGGCGCGCGCCGCCTGAAACAGCGCGTCAATTTCTTCCTGGCCGAGTTCTTTTTCCAGCGCCATACGGCCTCATTTCCTCTTTGCGCCGAACTCCTGGAGGCGGGCGCGCAGGTGGACGACCGCCGAGGAGTGGATCTGCGAGACCCGCGATTCGACCACGCCCAGCGCGAGGCCGATCTCCTTCATGGTCATCTCCTCGTAGTAGTAGAGGGTGACCACCAGGCGCTCCCGTTCCGCCAGCTGCTCGATGGCCGAGGCCAGCCGCTCCTGCATCTCGCCCCGCAGGCAGCGAAACAGCGGATCGTCTTCGGGGTGGTTGGGAATGTACGCCAGTTCCTCTTCGCCGGAATCTTCCGAGCGCTCCAGATGCAATGTGCCGATCTCCAGCCCCTTCAGCTCGCCCAGCAGCTGCTGATATTCCTCCAGACCCAACCCCATCTCGCGGGCAATCTCCGGTTCGGTTGGCGTCCGCCCGCACCGGGCCGTCAGCCGCCGGATGGCTTCCTCCACTGCCCGGCCCTTGCGGCGCAGATCGCGCGGGCTCCAGTCGAGGGTGCGCAGGCTGTCCAGAATCGCACCCCGGATCCGGAACTGCGCATAGCTGCGAAACTGTACTTTCTTGGCCGGGTCGAACTTGCGGAAGGCGTCGAGCAGGCCGACTGTCCCGGCGCTGATCAGGTCTTCCAGATCGACGTGCTGCGGCAGCCGCTCATGGATGCGCCGCGCGATCCAGCGGACTGCCGGCAAGTGTTCGAGCATCATCCGTTCCCGGTCTTCTTCACGGATAGGCGTTCCCTCCGGCTCCCGAGAGAGCTCGAGGGCGGCGGGTTCCGCCTCCGTGCCTCCGGTTTCTGCCGTCCCTGCCCGTGCGCGCCGCACCGGTCTTTCCCAAGTTCCCGCTGTCTGGCCTGCATATTCCATCGCGTCGTTCCTCACTTCCGGCTCTCTCTTACGGTTCTGGCGGTTCCTTTGCCCATTCATCTCGACCTGCTGCCGTGGATCCTGTTCCCGCGCCTCCCAGCTCCATCGGCAGGTGCCGAACCCCGCTCCCGCCGCGCGTCTCAGCCGTTCTGGCGGACGATGCCCACGGCGCGCACCGGCACTTCCGGCGGAATCTCGACCGGGGCGATCACCGTGAGCCTCGGCAACGCCGGCTCCAGCCAGCGCCTCAGGTGATAACGGGCCGGACTTCCGCAAAGCAGCACGGGCTGGGCCGAAGGCGATGCGGACCCCATGAGATTCTTCAAAGAATCCGCAATGCGTTTCAGGATGGGGATGTTCCCGCCTCCGGTGATCTGCCGCAGAGACGGGTCCGGCGAGACCAGGGCCATCAGCTCCTCTTCGAGGGCCGGTTCCAGAGCAATTACGCGGAGCGTTCCGTCCGCATCGACCAGGCCCTGGGTCACTCGCCTCCCCAATGCCTGGCGGGCGGCCTCCACCAGATGCGGCAAACCGCGATTCTGCGGCGCCGTTTCCACCAGAGATTCCAGAACGGTTCCCAGATCCCGAATGGAAACTCGCTCCCGCAGCAGCTGCTGGAGGACCTTCTGCACCTCGCCGAGGGAAAGAACCTTCGGCACCAGCTCCTCGACCAGCTTCGGATGGCTCTCGGAGAGCGAATCGAGCAGGCGCTTGGTCTCGGCTCGTCCCAGCAACTCGTGGGCGTGCTTCCGGATCAGCTCGGCCAGGTGGGTCCCGATCAGCGTGCCCTGATCGACCACCGAATATCCGGCGGCCAGCGCCTCGTCTTCTCCCGCCGGCTGGATCCAGCGCGCCGGGGCTCCATACGCCGGCTCCCGGGCATCTTTGCCTGCGAGCGGCCGGGGATGGGGCTCCGAAGAAACCGCCAGCAGACAGTTGCCCTCCGTCTGCCAGCGCCCGATTTCGATGCCACGCAGCGAAATGACATACTCGCGCGCCTTCAGGCGGAGATTGTCCGAAATGTGCACGGGGGGAATCAGGAATCCGAGCTCCTGCGCCAGGTGCCGGCGCAGCGTCTTGACGCGCCCCAGCATTTGCCCGCCCTGCTTCTCATCGACCAGGGGAATCAGCTGAAATCCGATCTCGAGGCTCAGGTCGTCCAGTCGGAGCGCCGGGGCGAGGCTCTCCGGTTTCTCCGCCGCCTTTTTCCCCGTCTCCGCCTCGGTTGCCGGAGTTTCGTGCTTCGCCACCCGGGTACCCGCATACCCGAGCGCCACCGCCGGCAGCAGAAACGCCAGCTTGGGAAGCCCCGGAATCAGACAGAGAGCACCGAGCACGCCACTGGCGACATAGAGAGTGGTGCCTTTGCCCAGCAGCTGGGTTTCGAGTTCGGTGGTCAGCTGACCGGCCGAACTGGCCCGGGTCAGCACCATGCCGCCGGCGACCGAAACCAGCAGCGAAGGGATCATCGTCACCAGACCGTCGCCGACAGTCAGGATGGTGTAGGTACGCACGGCTTCGCTTAAATCGACGCCCTGCTGGAGGGTTCCGATCAGCAGTCCGGCAATGATGTTGATCGCGGTGATCAGAATCGTTGCCAGAGAATCCCGCTGATTGAAGCGCGCCGCGCCGTCCATGGCCCCGTAGAACTCGGCTTCGTGGGCGATGGTCTGGCGCCGCTTTCTCGCCGTGGCTTCGTCGATCAGTCCGGCGTTCATGTCGGCATCGATGGCCATCTGTTTGCCCGGCAGCGCGTCGAGAGTGAACCGCGCGGTCACCTCAGCGGTGCGCACCGCGCCATGGCTCACCACCAGAAACTGGATGGCGATCAGGGCGAGGAAGAGCACAAACCCCACGACGTAATTCCCGCCCACGACGAACTGCCCGAAGGACTCGATCACTTTACCCGCCGCCGCGGTCCCTTCATTGCCGTGCAGCAGAATGCGCCGGCTGGAGGCGATGTTCAACGAGAGGCGAAAGAGCGTCAGAAGCAGCAGCAGCGTGGGAAACACGGAGAAGTCCACCGCCTTCCGCACCTGCACAGCCGACAAAAAGACCAGAATCGAGGCCGCCATCGAACAGGCCAGCAGCATGTCCATGACGAAGGCCGGTACCGGGATCACCATCACGAACAGGACGCTGATCGCCGCGACCGGCAGCGCCAGGTTGCGCAACGTTTTCCCCCGGCCTCCCTCGACCACCGGACCGATTGCCACCATTCCTGCGCTCATCGCTTTGTCCTCCTGTCTGGTCTCATCGTTGCTTCCTCCTGCCTGCCTTCAGCGCCGTGTCTTTGCCGCTTCATTTCCGCCGGCCTTCCTCGCCCGGGCTGCGGCCTCGGCCCGCTCGCGGCGAACCCGCTCCTCGACCTCCCGCCGGTAGAGCCAGGCCAGAATCGACGCGACCGCGGCATACAGTTCATAGGGAATCGTTTGCCCCTGATCCACCTGGCGGTAGAGCGAGCGGGCCAGCGGCGGATTCTCGACAATGGGCACACCCGCCCACTGCGCCTCTTCGCGAATCTGCGCGGCCAGAAGGTCGCGGCCTTTGGCCAAAACGCGGGGCGGCTCCATGGTCTCGAAGTCGAAGCTCAGCGCGACCGCATAGTGCGTCGGATTGGTCACCACCACCGAGGCGCGGGCAATATCCGCCTTCATCTGCCGGCGCCGCATCTGCCGGCGCAGCCCGCGAATGCGCGACTTGACCTGCGGACTGCCCTCCATCTCGCGGAACTCGTCGCGCACATCCTGCTTCGACATGCGCAGACGATCCTCGCGGCTGCGCCATTCCATCAGGTAATCGATCCCGGCCCAGCCAAGAAAAATCCACGCCCCATCGACCAGCAGGTTGTACATTTCGGCAAACAGGTCCGGGTACTGCTGGTTGCTCAGCGGCGCGATTGAGGTCTGCGCCTCCAGGGCATGCACGGCAAAGAATCCCAGGGCAACCACCGGTACCAGGGACTTACCCAGACGAACCAGACCGCGCAGCGAGAAAACATTCTTCACGTTTTCGGCCGGATTGAGCCGTTCCGGTTTCAGTGCGAGTGCCTCAAAGTTGAAAGCCCATCCGCCGCCCTGCACCACGCCCGCGGCCATCGCACCGGCCAGCGACGCCAGGAAGACGATGGCCACCGGCTCCAGCGCTTTCAGCAGGATGCCGCGCATCGCCAGCGCGGTCCCGGCTGCTCCGCAGCGCTCCCACAGCAGCGGCTGCCCCAGGGCGAGCAGCTCCCGGTACGCAACGGCCCATCCCGCGACCCATTTGGGCGCAATCGCGCCCATCACGCCCACTCCGGCCAGCATCGCTGCGCCCGACATCAGATCGCGGCTGTGCGCGCGATCGCCGCGCTCGGCCGCCTTTTGGCGTTGCCGCGCACTGGCCTTCTCTGTGCGATCGCCAGGCATGCTTATGCGCTCCCTGCCGCTCCGGCCAGCAAGCGGCCAGCCTCATCCAGCAACGCCACAAAGCGCGCTTCGATCCAGTGCGGCCACAGGGCCAGCGATCCGATCAGAACTCCATACCCCAGCAGCGTTTTGATGGGAACGCTGAAGGCCATCACCGGCAACTGCGGCGACATCTTGCCGGCCAGCGCCACCGCGAGTTCGGCCAGCAGGGTGGCCGCGACCACCGGCGCCGTCAGCTGCAGGGCGGCCGAGAAGATTCCCCCCGCCATCGGCACCAGCGCCAGACCTGCGCGTGGATCGAGGGTCACCGTGCCCACCGGCGCAGTGGCGAAGGTCCGGAGCAGCGCCGCGAGAAGAGTTCTGTGGAGGCCGGCGCCCAAAATCACCAGGCTGCCCAGTAATCCAAACATCTGTCCCATCAGCGGCGTCTCGACCGGAGCATTGGGATCCATCACGTTCACCAGCGAAAAGCTGAACTGAAAGCCGATCACCTGCCCGGCAAAGCCCAGCGCTTCGAACAGCAGCGAAAGCGTGAGGCCAAGAACCAGGCCCACGCTCAGTTCTCCCAGGACGGGCAGAACTCCCAGTTGAGGATGCGCACCGGGAAAGGCCGCCACGACCGGCGCGACCAGAAAAGAAACCGCCAGAACAAAAACCACCTTCACCCGGGGAGGAATCGCCGAAGAAGAGAAGACCGGGGCAAAGATCATCAGGCCGCTGATGCGCACCGCCACCAGCGTCATCGCTTCCAGCAGGCCTTCGAGGTCGGGCGTCATCCCAGCCCCAGAAAGCGATGAAAGTCGGAGAAGAGGCCCAGCGTGTAGCTCATCAGCCGGCCCAGAAACCACGGCAGCGCGGCCATCAGCAGCCCGACTACGACCAGCAGACGCGGCACCGTCGAAATGGTCTGATCCTGCAGAGAGGTCAGCGTCTGGAAGAGGCTGATCACGAAGCTCGTAACGCAGGCAGCCAGCAGCACCGGCGCGCCCAGAATCAGCGCTTCGCGCAGCAGGTGCCGCATCAGTTCTGCTGCTTCGTCCGGTCCCATTGCCTTTCCTCCAGGTTGCCTGAGTTCAGAAGCTCTTCAGCAGCGATCCGGCGAGCAGGTTCCACCCGTCCACCATCACGAAGAGCAGAATTTTCAGCGGCGTCGAGATCACCACCGGCGGGAGCTGGAACATGCCGATGGAAGTGGTGATCGATGCCACCACCATGTCGACCAGCAGGAAAGGCAGAAAGAGCACGGCGCCGATTTCGAATCCCGCTTTCAGCTCGCTTAGCATGTAGGCCGGCACCACAACGCGCATCGGCAGATCTTCGGGTTTTTGCGGACGCGCGGTCATCGACGCCGAAACAAAAAGCGCCAGGTCTTTTTCCCGTGCGTACCGGAGCATGAAGGTTTTGGGCGGTCCCGAGCCGCGGTCGATCGCGTCCCAGCCGGAAATCTGCCCCGCTCGATACGGTTCCACAGCCTGCTGATCCACGTGGATGAGCACCGGCTGCATCAGGAACCAGGTCATCATCAAACCCAGTCCCAGCAGCACCTGATTGGAGGGGGCGGTCTGCGTACCCAGCGCCTGGCGCAGGAAATGAAACACCACCAGCAGACGCACCATCGGTGTCATGGCCAGCAGAATGGCCGGCAACAAGGTCAGCAGGGTCAGCGTGAAGACGATCGTCCAGGGGACGGAGTTGTTGCTGCCGAGCGGCCCTGACAAATCGAGACCCGGAATTCCGTTCTGGGCCCGGACCGCAGCCATGAGCAGGAAGTTCACGGCTGAGGCTCCCGTTTGCGGCGCCGGTGTGCGGGAACTTCCATGATGGGCGTGATGGTCTCCGTGCCCAGCGCCAGCAATACGCTCTTGCCGCGGCAGTTCACCAGCACCAGCGATTTCTTGGGTCCGAGGTTCAGCCTGCCTTCCAGCCGGATTGGCATCTCGGTGGCCGTGGGCAGACTCATCAGCCGCCGCAGCCAGAGCCCCAGCCGCATCGTCCAGCTGTAACGCGGCATGGGCGTGCTTCCATCGAAGACCGGATTCAGCACCATCCCCATCGTTCCCGCACCCCTCATCCGCGGTTCCTCCACTCTTGTTAGCTCCAGACCTCTTTTCACTCCCGTCCTCCGGCCTCCCCGCAGAAGTTGCCCGGTTCCTGGCCGGGCCGCGTTTACGCCAGCCGCGTCACCCGGACCGCGAGCTGCTGATCCAGCACTTCGAACTCTGCCCACACAAGCAGCGCCCCGCCACTTCGCACCGGCACATCCTGGGTGTGTTCATGAAGGGTCTCCAGCACCGTGCCTGTCTCCATCGCCAGCAGATCCTGCACACGGAAGGACTGAACCTTCACCGTTACATCCAGCTGCATGGGCAATCGATCCAGCCGCGTGTCGCGCAGGTCCTCCTCGGCTTCCGCCTCGTTTGTCTGGTTTTCCCGAACCACCAGCGCCGGCGTAGGTCCTGCACCGGACGCAAGGGTGGCTCGGTACGCGGGCATCCCCGCAGCGCGCGTCGCCGCATCCTCGGTGGCTACAACTGCTTTTGGCTGATCGGTGGGCCGGTTCTCGGCAACAGGTGGCATCGCATCTCCGCAGAGTGCGAATGGATGCCCCAATTCCAGACAGAAAGATTAGAGAATTCTCAGCCTTGACCGCTGCTGCAACGCCGCGCCGCTGGGAAATAGCCCTCTCAGGCTGCGGCCGTAGCTCCGCTCTTCAGCGTGAACCAGAACGTCGCGCCCTTCTCTACCGCGCCCTCCGCCCAGATTTGCCCGCCATGCCGCGCGAGAATGCGCTGCACAGTCGCCAGGCCAATGCCGGTGCCCGGAAACTCGCTGCGGCTGTGCAGGCGATGGAAGGGCTGGAAGAGCTGGTCGTTGAGTTTGGGATCGAAGCCGGCGCCGTCGTCCCGCACATAGTAGATAATCTCTCCACGGCGATTGATGGCTCCAAATTCGATGCAGGCCGCCTCGTGCCGCGAGCTGTACTTCCAGGCATTGCGAACCAGGTTGTCGAGAGCCACGCGCATCAGTCCCTCATCGGCTTCGATCACGGGAACCTGCGCAATCATGAACTCCACCCGCCGCTCCGGCTCGCCGCGCCTCAGCCCCTCGGCAATCCCGGTGACAATTGCGGTCATATCCACCTTCTGCCGCTTCATTGCCGCGGTGCTGGCCCGCGACAGGTTGAGCAGATCGTCGATCAGCGCGGCCATGGTGCGGGTCGCCTGGCGCAGCTGTTCGAGGATCTCGGCGCGCTCGGCCGCCCGGTTTTCGCCTTCGAGGCCCTCCAGGATGTAGACCATCCCCTGCACCGCATCCAGGGGTCCGCGCAGGTCGTGGGCCACCGTATAGGAGAAGGCCTCCAGCTCACGATTGGCCGCTCGCAACGCAGCGGTGCGCTCCTGAACACGCGCCTCCAGCTGTTCACGCGCCCGGTTCAGCTCGATGTCCCGCTCCTGAATCTGCCCCAGCATCTCGTTGAAGGATTCGATCAGCACTGCAATCTCATCGTTGTCGGGATGCGACGCAGCCCGCACTGAGTAATCGCGTTCCCGCGAGACCTCCCGCGCGGTCTCCGCCAGGGCCACAATGGGACGCGCCACCAGCCTCCGCGCCGCCGAACCGATCAACAGCCCGGCGGCCATGCAAATCAGCAGAACTCCGATCGCAATCTCCAGGTACTGCCGCGCTCTCGATCCGGTTTCAGTGAGTTCCGCGGAAATATAGACGATACCCACCGGCTTGCCCTGGAAAATGATGCGATGCGCCAGCAGGACGTGTCTTCCCGAGATCCAGCTCTGGTCGTTTGTACCTGTATCCAGAGCACGCACCGGCGTCGGAGGCACCTTCGCTCCCCGCTCATAATCGGCAAACGTCGCGCCGTCGCTGGTTACCAGGGCCGCCGAAACGACATCCGGCGAATTTCTCAACGCCTGCAGCGTCGTCGCGGCGCTCTGCTGATCGTCGAAGAGCAGCGCGGATACGCTGTTGGTTCCCACTATCTGTGCAGAAGTTTCGAGATTGTGAACCAAATTCCGCCGGAACGAGATCACGTCCCAGGAGAAAAACGCAACCGTAGCCAGCACCAGAACCGTGGCGCTCACCACCACGTTCATCCATGTCAGCTTTGCCGAAATTGAAGAGGAGCCCGGTCTCATCTGGCTCCTCCCGCCGATTTCGCGGTCACCGCTGCGGCCACCTTCAGCAACTCCGAGCTGAGTCCGACCCGATGGCGGTTGCACTCGTCCAGGTTCACCTCAAAACGCACGTGATCCTCGACGAGCAGGAACTGGATCATGCCCCCGCGCGCGAGAAAGTCCGGCGAATCGCCGACCGTCAGAATCGGCTTGCCGACAGCGGCAGAAAGAAAGTTGTCCTCCCGGTCGCGTTCCTGCGCCCCAATGAACAAGATGGAGCAGTCGCTCACCCCCTCGGTCCGGTCCAGATCGCGAACCTCGAGCGGGCGGCCGTCGATCTGTTCGCCTTCCACCAGCTTCCTGAGCGTCTCCCCCAAAGGATCCTCACCGGCAACGCAGACCAGCATGGGCCGGTGGCTGGCATCTCCCGGCCAACGGACGAATTTCCCGAAGTTATAGAGGTAGGCAGCCTGCACATCGTCCCGCGAAGGCTTCTGCGCCGTCGCATCGAGGAAAGCCATCATGAAGGCTGCCGCGACCATCCCCAGCAGCAGAGGGGCGACCCGCGCCCCTCGTTCCCGCGTCCGTCTTGCTGGCTCCAGCACGTTCAAGGCAGGCCCCGGTTCGTTTCGATTACTCTAACTCCGCATCCACAGTGCGACCGTCCCCATCCGTTTGGAACGGTGGACGGCAAACTTATACTTCCTCGGCACCTGCTTCACGTCCTCGCCTGTCTCTCGACTAATAAGATACGGTAACTGTCACGAATTACGCCTTCGCTTCGATCCGCGGCTGCAGCGAAAAAAGCGCCGGCAATTTCGTCAACAACCAGCAGATTCAGGACTGGACAAACGAACCGCTCAGCGGTTTTTCGATGCGCCCGGCTCTTGCCCGGGTTGTCCCCAGAGCGTCTCCGATGCGAGAAGTGGGCAGTCGCTGCCCGTCAATGATCCGGAAGGTTCAGACGCCGTTCAGCGCCCCCTTGTCCTGCTTAGCGGAAATTCCCTGCATATGTATCGTCGGGTAGTCCCATGTCCACGGCGCGATCGCGCAGAACCAGCGCATCGCCGCGGCTCATGATGCCGCCCAGCGTCACCAGCCAGAGCTCCCCGCCCTTCGGGGCGAATACGCCAGGATTCAGTTGCGAGAAGTGCTGCGCCAGCGTCTTTGCGGCATCCCGCGCCTCACCTTCGGTGTTGAACGTGTAGGCCACCACGCGCCAGCCCACCCCCGTCGTCTCCGGCGCCTCGACTGCCACGCGGCGTATCCCTGCAACCGGGGACTGTGTGCTCGCCGCTGCTGCGGCGGAAGGAGTAGCCGGTTTTTGTTCCACGGGCTGGCTGTGCAGCAGCCCGTACACCGTGAAGACCGTAACCAGGACCACAGCGATTGCCGCGGCGATGACGTAAGGAGCCCGCGGCCAGCGTGCGCCGTCTCCATCCTCCGGCGATGTCCGACCCCCGACAGACTCCCGCTCATTGGGCAACATGGCCGGCTCACCAAACAGCGCAGCCTGCGCATCGACATCGATCGCCCGCATCGCCACCACGCGGGGCGCGACCTCGTTGGCCTTCGTGGGCGATTGCGGAGAAACAGATACGTGAGCGGTTTTCGTCTCATCCGAAGCTGCAGCCGGCGACTTTGAGAGCGGCTCGATCCGGGTTGTCCTGCGCTCGATATCGGGTAGAAGTTCCAGCTTGGTACCGGCCAGTGCCGCTACTTCGGTCGCCCCCGCCATCCCACTCAGCGCACGTCGCACTGCGCGTGCCATCGCCTCCGGCAAAAGTTGCAACACAGCATCGTTCTCGTTCGCAGGAAATCTACCGGTCACGGCATAGGCAGCCATACGCGCTGCGGCCCGAACATCGTCGGCGGCCGCTACTGGAAATCCCGTACCGCCCAGGCGCAGGCAATCGGTGCGCAACTTGATCGTCTCGCCCATGGCCAGCACGCTGTTGGCCTCCATGTGGCCATGCACCAGCCCGTGCCCATGCATCGCTCCCAGTGCTGCCAGCACTGCGTCCAGGACCTGCCGCCCTTCGATGGGTGTCAGCAGGCGGTCCCGCAGCACGTCGCCGAGGTTCTCCTCCGTCATCTCCATTGCAACCACGACCACCGGCACATCATCGAGGTGCGAAGTGCGTGCCTCCAGGATCGCGACCACATTCGGATGGCGAATATCCCTGGCCGCGGACATACGCTCCATCAGCTCATCCTCATCGTTCATGGCTTCGGTAATGCTCAGCATCACCGGCACGCCATCCGGACCAATGGCTTCGAACCATGCACGCCGACCTTCCGGCCGTACGAGCCGGCCCAGAAGCCAGCGATTCTCCAGCCTGCTGCCTTCGAAGTCGCCCCACAGCATCATCCGATTCAGGCCTGCCGTCGCCATTGCTGCATCCTCCTCGAGTGCTGCCGTTGCCGGTGGCTCCCGTCAGGGCACAACCTGCACCCTTAAGTGCATAGTAACTAGCCCGATGGCGCGATTTCGCTACCGTTTTTGCATGGTGAACAAAAACTGGCACGTGTCTCGGTCGTTAATCCCCGTTGTTTCAGGACTGGAAAAGCACACCTTCATCCGGCGGCTAAAGCTTCATCGCTCTGCAGTCAGGTACCTTGTCAGTTAACCAGTTCTCGGCCTGCCGGTGCCGGTGTCTTCGGGTGCTACGCTCTTTCCAGGCATGCCCGCCACTTCCTCAACTCCGAACCCACACCCGCAGACGCCCGAGCCGGTTCGCCTCTGGTGCCCCGTCTGCGCCCGCCAGGTGGACGATCCTCTGGTCTGCGGCGACTGCTCCGCGGTCATCTGTCGCGTTTGCGGCACTCCCCTCGAATCCCCCGACGAGCTCGCCTTCGGATAGAAGATAAAGTTGTCTTTCTGAGCGAAGGTGCGCGGTTTCGCCTCGCCCCTGAGTTGAAGGACCTGAGGTTCATCTCTGCCCGCCGATGCCGAAAAAACCACAACCCGCCGCCCAGCCGCCCACCATCTCCCTCCGCTGGCTCATTACCGCGCTTGCGGTCACTCTACTCTTCGCCGGAGTCTGCTGGTACGGCGCTCTCTGCCTGCTTTTCTACCAGGGCCAGTGGCAACTGCTTTTCCATCCCTCACGCACCATCACGACGACGCCGGCAAGCATCGGCATTTCTTACCAGGAGATCCACTTCGCCGCGAGTTACACCGGGCCGCCCATTCTCGATGGATGGTTTATCCCCGCCGCGCCCGGATCAAAACATGTTACCGACACAGTACTTTACCTTCACGACGTGCGTGGTTCGCTCTCTGACTCTGTTCAGGCGCTCGCGACTCTTCATGCCACTGGCGTCAACGTCTTCGCTGTGGATTATCGCGGTTTCGGACGCTCCGCCGAGGTCCATCCCACTGAACAGACCCTCAACGAGGACGCTGGAAGCGTCTGGACTTATCTGACCGACGAGTTGAAGATCCCGCCCAGCCACCTCGTCATCTTCGGCGACGGCGTTGGCGCAACTCTGGCCGCGCACCTCGCTGCCAGATTTGCCCCCGCCGGCATCATTCTCGAAGACCCCAACCCTTCGGCTCGCCAGATTCTCCTCTCTGACGCGCGCGGCCGAATTCTGCCACTGTGGTTGTTACAGAATGAGAAGCTCGATTCCGCTGCCGACCTTGCGGCCTCTCACATCCCCCGCCTCTTCCTCAATGTTCAGGGCGATTCCACCCGCACCCGTGAGCTTTTCGATCTGTCTTCGTACCCGAAGCAGTACTTCGATCTGCGCGCGGCTCCTGTGTACGCGCTCAACGAGACGTTGCGTCGCTTCTTCGACGATGTTCTCCACTAAAGACCCCACCCTACGGTTCGCTCTTCCCGCTACTATGTTTTGGGCACCCGCACCGGCATGCGCACCATCCCTTTGATCGCGCTTTTCACTCTCGCCGCTTCCTTGCAGGCTCCAACTCCGTCCCCGCGCTTCCGCCAGCTCACCCTCCCGACCGGCCGTTCTCCCCGTTCCATCGCCATTGCCGATGTCAATCACGATCACTGCCCCGACCTTATCGTTGCTAACGCCGGTTCTGACAACGCCGACGACGGCACTCTCACCGTCCTCCTTGGCGACGGCAGCGGCGCCTTTCACAACGCCCCCGGATCCCCATTCCCCGCCGGTCATCTCCCCAACGACATCGCCGTGGCAGACATGAACAACGACGGCAACCTCGACCTTGTCGTCGCTAACCACCAGTCGCCGTACCTGCGTGTCTTCCTTGGCGATGGCCGCGGCGGCTTCCATCTCGCTCCCGGCTCCCCCGTCGACGTGCATTCGAACCCGCACCCCCACGGCGTCGTGGCCGCTGACTTCAACTCCGACGGCAAGCCCGATGTCGTCACCGACAGCTGGGGCAACAATCAGATCGAGCTGCTCTTCGGCGATGGCACCGGCCGCATCCTCACCCCCGGCACATTCTTCCCCACCGGCCGCCGTCCTTACGAGCGCCTCCGTTCCGCCGACTTCAACCACGACGGCCATCCCGACATCGTTACCACCAACCTCGACGACGGCACGGTCTCCATCCTGCTCGGCGACGGCCGCGGCGGCTTCCACAACGCCCCAGGCTCCCCGTTTCCCGCGGGCGGCAAGCCCTGGCAAATCGCCATCGACGACATCAACGGTGACAACAACGCCGACCTCATCGTTATTCCCTACCAGCGCGACATCTCCGGCCCATCGGAGAATGTCGTCACCATCCTTGTTGGCGACGGACGCGGCACCTTTCATCCCATGCCCGGCTCCCCTCTGCCTCTCGGCGATTGCCGCGGCCCTAACAGCGTCGCCGCCGGCGATCTCAGCGGCAACGGACGCCACGCCATCGCTGTCTCCTGCGCAGAAAGCAGAACCCTCATGCTGTACGAACGCGGTCTCGACGGCCGCTTCACGGCATCGTCCTTGCCTGGCGCCGGCGGATGGGGCTCCGTGGCGATGGCCCGCCTCACCGCCGATCCTCGCAGCGACATCATCACCGCTAACGCCGACGATGGAACCATCACCGTCTACTTTCCCGATTGAACGAGCGAGCCGCGTCCAGAATCCAGGTATGATTCGCAGCGATCCCAACTCCGGAGAAATCGCATGGCTCAAATGATCGTGTTGTATAAGACGCCGAAGGACACTGCCGCCTTTGACCGCGGGACTGGCCGTCCAGGCGGACGCGCTTCGCGCCGAAAAAGGCGACTCTGCAGTCAGGAACTCCCGGATTTTCGTCCTCCGAGCCAGCCACCTGCCGCTCCGCCTGCCAGCTTCAGCACGTGCGCCAGCACATACTCCCATGGCTCCGGCTGCAGCCGTGTCAGGGCCAGGTAGATCAGCATCGCCACCACTCCCACCAGCAGCCCGTGCAGTGTGAAGCGCGACTCCACACCACGCGCCACCCACAGCCCAAACAAAAAACAGAGCACCAGCGATCCCACTGGCGCGATCCACAGCAGTGGGTGCTGTCCCCACTTCATGTTGATGGGAACCACAACCGCAATCAGCACCGCCTCGGCCAGGAACCCGCCGATCAAAACCCGGACCCAATGGGTTTTCTTCGCAACCGTCTGCATTCCGCTCGGCAGAGTCTCCGTCATGTCTGTTCCTCCTGGATACTGCGCTCCATTCTCCATTGCCCCGCGTTCGATGGATTGGAAAAAACTGACCTTCGTTCGTGCGAGCGTCCGCTGCCCTTTGTGTTGACCCTACCCTCTGAACCCCGTAGACTAGTTGTTTGCGGGCATTGCGCACCGCGCATTCTGCTGACCGCATTCATTCCTGAAAGCGAGATTCGATTCCCGATGGCCAACCATGTTTCTGCGCTCAAGCGCGCCCGTCAGACCACCAAAAAGACAGCGGTGAACCGCTCCAATACGACCCGCTTCCGCAGCACTCTGCGCGCCCTGCGCGAGGCTCTGCAGAAGGGCGACTCCCAAGCCGCAGCCACTGAGTTCCGGACCGCCGTTTCGGTGATCGACAAGAGCGTGAAGAAGGGCGTGATTCACGCCAACACCGGCTCGCGCTACAAGAGCCGCCTCAACGCGCGCGTGAAGGCAGTGGGAGCGGCTAAGCCGGCAACCACCGCGAAAGCCGCGAAGAAATCCGCCGCCCGCTAAACCCACCCTTTTCCGGAATTTGCGGAGAACCCTCAGCCGTCTTGCTACCGGCTGCCAGTTGCTCTCACGCATTCTCCGACTCGCAGACGAAACCGGTCGGCGCGTAACGGGTCGAGACCACTCCATCCTGCACAGTCACGAACGTGACGCCTTCATGGTCGCCGAACTGCGCCCCGCGCCACCAGTTTCCGCATACCGCGCCGCCGGTTACGTAGCGGGTTCCGTGGCGCTCGACGTCTTCCACGATGTGCGTGTGCCCCTGCAGCAGCGCGATCACGTTGGATTTCTCCAGCATCGGCACAATCACCTCTGCATTGATCACCGGCTCGTACTTTTTGTCGCCTGCTCCCGCCCCGTAGCTGGCCATGCCCGTGACCAGCGGAACGTGGCTGACAACAATGACGGGATTGGCCCCGCTCGCCTCCAGTACCCTCTCCAGCCATCTTTGCTGGTCGAGGCCGATCTCGGGACGCCAGTCCCGGCCATCGACCAGGATCGAATCCAGAACGATGAAGGTGACCCCTTTGTGGACAAACGAGTACCAGGTCGGCGTTTTGAAAGTCTGCTCGAACATCGCCTTGCCGAACATCGGGTCGTGCCTGCTCATACCCGTCTCGAGGCCGGCGACGTCGTGATTGCCCAGGACGTGCCAGACCGGCATACGGAGAAGCTTTTCGGCATCCGTATACAGGCTGTACTGCTCGATGATCCTTTCCTTATGCGCCTGGAGAGCATCGAAAACGTGATCGCCACCGCAGATGGCAAACTCCGCATCCGACGCGTTGATCAGGTCCATGGCCAGCGCCGTGCCCTGCGGTGCATCCATCTCGGGCTCGATGTGCACGTCGGTGAAAAATGCGAAGGTGAACTGCCCGGACGCCGTCTGCGCCAGGCGTTTCCCCTCTGCAGCCTGCGCGCGCTTTCCAGCCAGCGCATAGCCCGCCGCGGCCAGCCCCGATCCCCTCAGAAAACTTCGCCGGTTCATACCGAGCCATCCACATTGCAACGTTAGGGCTTAAATCAGCCACTCACTATTACAAATCTGTAATCGAGCACTGACACGTCGAAAATAACTCTCCTCTGCGACGAGTCTCTGGGAGAACGGTCACATGACCGCCACGCCCCAAATCGCCTGAGAGAGGTGGGGCAAGCAGTTTGCCAGCCTGCCCCACAGTTCGTCCCACTAATTTCAGCGGGCACTCGCTACGGATAAATGCCCCGCAACCGGACCGCCTCTGCTACGCGCCCAATGCCCAGCATGTTCGCCGCAACGCGCATCGGCACCTTGTTCTCCGCGTGGATCTTCAGCACGTCGCGGAAGGCCGTCTTCATCACCCGCTCCAGGCGCTGGTACACATCCTGCGCTTCCCAGAACAGATGCTGCTCGTCCTGCACCCACTCGAAGTACGAGACCGTGACGCCGCCCGCGTTGCACAGGATGTCCGGAATCAGAAAGACTCCTTTATTGTCCAGAATCCTGTCCGCCGCCGGAGTTACCGGCCCGTTAGCCGCTTCCGCGACGATCTTCGCGCGCACCGTCGCCGCGTTCCCCGCGTGAATCGCGTTCTCCAGCGCCGCCGGCACGAGGATGTCAACGTTCAGACCCAGCAGCGCCTCGTGATCGATCGGCTCGCTCTCCGGGAAACCTTCCAGCCGCCCGGTGAGCGTCTTCATATGGACAAGCTCGGGCACGTTCAGACCGTTGCGGTTGTAGACCGCGCTGGTCGAGTCGCTCACGGCCACGACTTTCGCGCCCGCCTCATGCAGCAACTGTGCTGCAATGGAGCCGGCGTTGCCGAAGCCCTGCACCGCAACCGTGGCGCCTTTCAGAGGCAGCCCGATGTGCTCTGAGGCGCACTGAATGGTGTAGAACACGCCGCGCCCCGTCGCCTCGTTCCGCCCCAGCGAGCCGCCCAGACTGATGGGTTTACCGGTCACTACGCCGGCGATCGGATATCCCTTGGTCATGCTGTAGGTATCCATGATCCACGCCATGGTTTGCGGATTGGTGTAGACGTCGGGCGCCGGAATATCCTGGGCCGGCCCAATCAGCGGCAGGATTGCGCTGGTGTAGCGGCGCGTCATCCGTTCCAGTTCGCCCATGGACATATGTTTCGGATCGCAGGTGATGCCGCCCTTGGCTCCGCCAAACGGGATGTTCACCACGGCGCATTTCCACGTCATCCACGTGGCCAGCGCCTTCACCTCGTCCAGCGTCACCTGCGGATGGTAGCGAATGCCGCCCTTGGCCGGGCCGCGCACCATGCTGTGCTGGACCCGGTAACCTTCAAAGCGGTGAATGTGCCCATCGTCCATGCGAACCGGCACGGAGACCATGAGCACACGTTCCGGATACCGGATCATCTCCCGGATATCCTGGTTGAGTTCCAAAGCGTCGGCTGCCGCGTCAAAATTAGTCAGCGCAACGTCGTAGGCATTGTCCTTAACTGCGGTCGTCAGCATTGTTGGTCCTCCATCGCCGGACCCGGACGGCTCGAGTGCTTCTTCCGCTGGCGCTCGCTCAGCGAACGCCCATCTCCGCCAGCGAAACCGCGCTGGTCTCCGGTTCCTCCTGTGCTGGAAATATGGGGGCCGAAAATATTGCTGCCGGGAATGCCGGAACGACCCATTTCCGGTACGCCCGTAAATGTCCCCGCGCCGCTTCAAAGTACAAGCGCCGCACCTCGCGCGTGATCGCGCCAATCGCTCCATCCTTCACCGGCCGGTGATCTACCCGCAACACCGGCGCGATGCCCACCGCTGTTCCCGTGAGGAACACTTCGTCACAAATGTAGAGCTCGCTCCGGTCGATCGGCCGCTCCATTACTTTGAGGCCCATCTCCCGGTACGCGAGTTCCATCACGGAGTCGCGCGTGATCCCCTCCAGCACGTTTTCGGTTACCGGAGGCGTAATCAGCTCTCCTTTGCGCACCATAAAGAGGTTGCACGTCGCGCCTTCGGCGACCTGTCCGTTTTCATTGAGCAGGATGGCTTCGTCGAATCCGGCGCGACGCGCATCGTCACTGGCCAGTGCGCTGTTGACATACGCTCCGCAGATCTTCGCGCGCGCCGGGATCGCGTTGTCCTCGATCCTCCGCCACGTGCTCACTCCTGCGTGCAGTCCCTTCTCGCTGTGCAGATACTCTCCGAACGGGACCGCGATCACGGCAAACGCATCCTGGTCGTCGGTGCTCACGCCGATGCGCTCGGCGCACTTCCACGCCAGCGGCCGCACATAAATGTCGGTGTGAAAGGCATTCCGCCGCACCAACTCCGCGGTTATCTCGGAGAGCTCGTCTGCGGTTGCCGGCACGTCAATGTGCAGGATGCCACCGTTCTGTTTCCATCTCTGGTAGTGCTCTTGCGGCCGCAGCAGAAACACCTGATGTTCAGCGTCATCCCAGTAGCCGCGAATCCCTTCAAACACGCCCGTGCCGTAGTGGAGCGCGTGGGTCAGGATTCCGACGTGAGCTTCGCGCAGCGGGACCCAGGAACCCCGGAAATACACAATCGTGTTTGGATCTGACGCCGGCGTCATGCGCTTGCCTCCTGTTTTGCCTTCTCCAGGGACGTCCGCAGCAGGGTTCGCCCGCGCGCCAGAGCCCGCTCATCCAGTTCCAGCCAGCGCGCGCTCTTCACCAGCCGGCGCAGCGCCGCATCCACACAGTCCTGGTGAAGCACGGGCGCGGCCTCCAGCAGTGCTCCCAGCATCAGCATGTTGGCCGCGCGCCCGTCGCCCAGCTCGTCGGCGAGATGCGTGAACGGAAGCGCGAGAACATGAATGTCGCTACGCTCGCATTCCACGGGGATCGACTCACCGTTGTATAGAATCCATCCGCCGGCGCGCACGGTGGACACAAACTTTTGCAGTGAGGGCTCGTTCATCGCCACCAGCACATGCGGATGGCTCACGAGCGGGCAGTCGATCGGCTCCGCGGCGAGCCGGACGTGACAGTTCGAGGTCCCCGAGCGCATCTCCGGCCCGTACGACGGCAGCCACGATACTTCGAAGCCCGCTGCGAGCCCAGCCTCCGCCAGTACTTCGCCCAGCAGAAGCACTCCCTGCCCGCCGAATCCCGCGACCTTTATTTCGAGGTCGATCTTCTTTGCGGCCTGCGCTTCTTCGGAGTGAATCTCGAACCGGTCCTGATGGGTGACCCCCAGAATTTCAGGAAGGTCGCTGAGCGGGGGCCCTGGCTCGACTTCCGGCCTGGGCTGCGCTTCTTTCGTGCGATCGCGCAGGACGCCCAGCGCGAACGTCTTCTCCATCACGTCCCGCACCCAGTGCTGGGCTTCTACCGGGTTCATCTTCCAGATGGTCGGGCACGGCGCCAGAATTTCGACCATCGAAAATCCGAGGCCCTTCACCTGGTTCTCCAGCGCTTTCCGCACCGCGCGGCCGGCCTGCGCAATCTGTTTGTTGTCGCCCAACCCCACTCGCTCGATGTAAACCGGAGCTTCCAGTGTTGCCAGTAACTCACTCATATGGAGCGGGTAGCCCTCTGTTGCTGCGTTGCGTCCGTTGGGCGTCGTGGTGCTCACTTGTCCCAGCAACGTTGTCGGCGCCACCTGTCCGCCGGTCATGCTGTAGATGGCGTTATTGACGAAAATGACGGTGATGGCCTCGCCGCGATTCGCCGCGTGCAGAATCTCCGCGGATCCAATCGCCGTGAGGTCGCCATCGCCCTGGTAACTGATGACCACGCTGCCCGGCCGGCTCCGCTTCACTGCAGTGGCAACCGCCGGAGCGCGCCCATGCGCTCCCTGCACGTTGCCCACATCGAAGTAGTAGTAGGCGAATACCGAGCAGCCCACCGGACTGATAAGGATGGTCCGGTTCTGAATCCCCAGCTCATCGATGGCGCTGGCCAGCATCTTGTGCACGATGCCGTGCCCGCATCCTGCGCAATAGTGGGTCTGCTGCTGCAGCTCTTCCTTACGCTCAAATGTGGCGTAGAAACTCTTTGCTCTACCGTGGGCTAGCTCGTATTCTTCATCGATTTCGTTAGACATGCGCCATCCCCTTCACCTGCAGGGTTCGCCGTGCCTGCTCCCGCACAAATCCCAGCACCTCCGCGTGCGACGGCACGTTTCCGCCCATGCGGTTGAAGAACTCCACTGGCCGCTTTCCATTCACAGCCAACCGCACATCCTCGAGCATTTGCCCGTTGCTCATCTCGACCACGCAGAAGACCCGCGTCTGATCGACCAGCTTCTCGAAGTGTTCCGTCGGGAACGGGTAGAGGGTGATGGGCCGCAACACGCCGACGGGCAATCCCGCCTCGCGCGCCTCGGCTGCGACGGCTTTCAGGATGCGCGCCACAATCCCGTAACCCACCAGCACGATCTCTGCATCGCCTGTGCGCCACTCTTCTGCGCGCGTCTCACGCTGTTGTGCGATGTAATACTTGGCTTCGAGCTGCCGGATGTGCGCTTCCAGTTTGTCGGGCTCCAGAAAAATAGACGTGATCAGATTGCCGCGCGACTCGTCAGTGCCTGCTACCGCCCACTTCGGCAGCTGTGGTCCGGTCGCTCGTTGCGGAAACTCCACCGGCTCCATCATCTGTCCCGTGAATCCATCCGCCAGCACCACCACCGGATTCCGGTAGCGGTCCGCCAGATCAAAGGCCAGCGCCGTGAGGTCTGCCATTTCCTGGACCGAATGCGGCGCCAGCACCAGCGTCCGGTAATTCCCGTGCCCGCCACCCTTCACCACCTGGTGGTAGTCGCTCTGCTCCGAGGCGATGTTGCCCAGCCCCGGCCCGGCGCGCATGATGTCCACGATCACGCAAGGCAGCTCCGCGCCTGCCATGTAGCTGATGCCTTCCTGCATCAGGCTGATCCCTGGGCCGCTTGACGCGGTCATCACCCGCACGCCGGCCGCGGACGCACCGTAGAGCATATTGATGGCGGCTACTTCGCTCTCGGCTTGCAGAAAAACTCCACCCGCTTTCGGCATCAGCAGCGCCGCAGCTTCGGCAATCTCGCTCGCCGGCGTAATCGGATAGCCATAGAATCCGCGGCAACCGGCCAGGATCGCGCTGCGCACGATGGCCTCGTTGCCCTTCATCAGTTGCCGGCTCATGGTGCTGGCCTTTCGTTGACGGCCTTTGCCACCGCCGTGCGCTTTGCGCGAAGCACCGTAATCGCTCCTGGCTCCGGGCATACCAGAAAGCAAATCCCGCATCCGGTGCATCCCGCGCCTGCATACGTCGCCATCCGGTAGCCGTAGTGGTTCGGCTTTTCGCTTAGCCGGATCACCTTCGGCGGGCAGGCTTCCACGCACAGGCCGCAGCCTTTGCACTCTTCGCCGTCTACTTTGAGCAGTCCCCGATCGGGCACACGCGCTCCTTTCTTCCAGGCGCTCTCAGACCAGCACGCCCGCGGTTTTGCGCTCCAGATAATGGGAGCGCACTGCGAAATCTTCCAGATCGCCACGAAATTTCGGGTCGGCAATCGCGATGAGCGCTTCGGCCCGCTGCCGCAGCGTCTTCCCGTGCAGAGACGCGATGCCAAATTCGGTCACCACGTAATGCACATCTGCCCGCCCGGTCACCACGCCCGCGCCAGGATCGAGCACCGGTACAATCCGGGAAATCTTCCCACCCGCTGCTGTTGCCGGCAGGGCGATGATCGGCACTCCACCCTTCGAACGCGCCGCTCCGCGGATGAAGTCCAGCTGGCCGCCGAATCCGCTGTAGGGCTTCGTGCCTAATGAGTCTGCACACACTTGCCCGGTGAGATCGATCTGCAGTGCGGAATTGATCGCGACCATTCTGTCGTTCTGCGCCACCACAAACGGATCGTTGGTATAGGCCAGCGGCCGAAACTCGAACACCGGATTGTCGCGGATGTAATCGAACAGCCGCTTCGTTCCCAGCACGAACGAGGTCACCGCTTTGCCGCGGTGGAGCGTCTTCCGCTCGCCGTTGATGACTCCCGACTCCATCAGCTCGATCACGCCGTCGGGGATCATCTCGGTGTGCAGGCCGAGGTCCCGCTTGTCGACCAGACACGTCAGTACCGCTTCCGGGATTCCGCCAATGCCGGTTTGCAGCGTCGCTCCATCCGGAATGAGCGAGGCCACATGCTCGGCGACTCTCCGGTGCAGTTCGGTGAAAGGCGCTGTCTCCATTTCCAGCACCGGGCGCGACGTCTCTACGAAGGCCGTAATGCGGCTCACGTGGATGAAGGTGTCGCCGTGCGTGCGCGGCATTTGGTCGTTCACTTCGGCAATCACCGTCTTCGCACAGCGCGCCGCGGTCAGCGAGCAGTCGACTGTCGTTCCCAGGCTCACGAACCCGTGCGCATCCGGCGACGAGACCTGGATCAGCACGACGTCGATCGGGATTTCGGCGCTTTCGAACAGAGCCTCGATCTCACTCAGAAAAATCGGGGTGTAATCGGCACGGCCTTCGGCGACTGCCTGGCGTACGTTCTCGCCGAGGAAGAGGCCGCAGTGGCGGAAATGTCCTTCAAACTCGGGCTTGGTGTAGTCGGCGCGCCCGAGGTTCTTCATGTGCACGACGCGCACGTTCCACAGTTCCGGCGCTCGGTCCACCAGCGCGTCGACCAGTACCGACGGCGATCCACAGCCCGACTGGATCCAAACCCGATCGCCGGAGTGGACGGCCTTCAGGGCCTCGACGGCGGACATCGTTTTGGCGCGATATTCCTCGGCCCAGATGAACCCCTGCAGGCTGCAATCACAGGAACCGCAGCTGGCTCCTGTTTCTGTCGCAGCCGCTCCGTTTGGCGTTCCCCGCATCGCGCTTTTCCCCAAGAAACGCTTTAACTTACGCCTCCCGGGGAGGTTGCCGCTGTGATGAAGGTCACCTGCTGCCTTTACGGTCAGAAGGGTGGTTCACAGTTGGTCAATTTTGGAAACTGCTCCCAAATCGGGATCAGTGGCGCACGCCTGTCATCACCACTCGCAGCAAAGGTCGGATCCGAGCGCTTTCGCGGGTCGAGCCTTGCGCTCCGCCTCGCCCATATCCGGTGCAGGCAGGCGCTTGGCCTCGATCATTCCGTGCCGAGGCATTCCGCATACCGCACACTTCTCGGCCTTCAGCGTGATTTCTGTTCCACAGCATCCACAAAATGCGGCCACGATCGAACCTCCGTCGTCATCCTTGTGAGTTGCCCTTTGGATGACCGTTCCGGGCCGGAAGTCGCGTGAAAAGCCACTTTGGACTATTGGCTCAGAAGTTATTTTGTGGCCTGCGGATTGAACCGCCCTTTTCTCCTGTTTTCGACCTTAACCCCACCCCCCTCCCCCTGGGGGACTCTGGCATGTTGCTGATAAATCGAGGAGCTTTAGGGCTGTCGAGCTCGACACCTGGCATTTGGTTATTACTTTTCTCTTAACGAGGTTGCTTTCGTTTCGATCGGCATGCGCGCATGCAGGACCGCAGCCAAAATCGTCGACAGAAAAGCCCTGTCCGTGTGAACAGGGCTCGCCACCTTTGAGGTTAAGAGCGGTTGGACGGGAAGGCAAGAAGAAACGGAGGGGCGGACGGTACGAAGGTAAGGGGAGCGCGGTTTACCACAGAGGACACAAAGCACACAGAGAATGCACAGTCGAACCTGGGCCGCAACGCTTCTTATTCCGAACGCAGCGCCTCCACCGCATTGACCCGCGCCGCGCGTGCTGCAGGCACGGCCGATGCAATGACCGCTGCAGCAAGGATCACGAACGCCGACGCACCGAACGAGAGCACGCCGGGCTGATGAATCGACGCGACGTACCGTCCTGCCAGTTGGGTGAATCCAATGCCCAGCAGCAAGCCGGCGCCTACGCCAATCCCGGCAATCATGAGGCCGTCGGAAAGCACGTCGGTGAGAATGTTCTTCGGCTGCGCGCCGAGAGCCATACGAATGCCAAATTCCTTCGTGCGCCCGCTTACCTGGAACGCCAGCACGCCGGCCACGCCTACGACCGAAATCAGCAGCGCCACGGCCGCGAAGCCTCCAAAGACGATGGCATTGAGTTTGTCCGGAGTCAGCACTTCGGCGCGAATATCCTGGAGGGTGCTCGCACGCTCCACCGGCTGGTCGACGGCCATGTCGTGAATCGTCCGGGTAATCGCCGGAACCAGCGCGTACGGATCGGCCTGCTTCGTGCGCACAAACAGCCGGCCATACCAACCTTCCTGGTCGGTGGGCTGATACACGGTCATCTGCGGATTCGGGATGATGTTCTCGTCGTCGAAATCGGGCACCACGCCTACAATTCTCCGTTTGTCATAGCTGATCCCGACAAACTTCATGACCGGGTCAGTCCACCAGATCTCGCGCCCGATTGCTTCCTGTCCAGGAAACAGCTGTTTCGCCACGCTCTGGCTCACGATAACCACGAGGTCGGCGCCGACCTTATCCGTGTCTCTGAAGTCGCGCCCCTCGACAATGGGCACGCCCAGGGTTCCGAAAAATCCCGCCGAAACAGGCCGGAACTTCGCCCGCAAATCCTCAAGTCCATTCTTCCTCGTCGCGCCCTGAGCCGCGAACGCAAAACTGATGCTGAGTCCCTGCTCGTCGCGCCACGGCACGCTGAACCCCGACGATGCCTGTTCCACTCCCGGGAGCGCGCCGACCCGCCGCTGGACCTCACGATAAAAATCGTGCACCTGCTGGTCGGTTCGCCCATAGGAAATTACCGGCAAATTCACCGCCAGGACGCGCTGGGTATCGAAGGGCGGCCGCATTTCCTCGAGCGTAAACAGGGTCTTCATCAGGACGCCGGCTCCGGCCAGAAGCAGGAACGACGCGGTGATCTGGGTGATGGCAAAAATGCGCAGGCGCCGACTGCTGGCTGAAGCGGTGCGGGTTCCTCCGCTGCTCAGCGCCAGGCCCTTCGACGAATCGGAAGGCAGCCGGGGGATATAGGCCAGAAAGATCGACGCGACCAGAGCCAGGGCAATTCCAAACCACACCAGGTCGGAGTCCAGGCTCAGGCCATCGGCGCGCACCGAAAAACGCGCCGCATAACGGCCGAGGATGGCCACCATCGGCCAGGCGATCAGCAATGCTGCCAGGACCCCGGTCCCACACAACACAGTGCTTTCCGCCAACAGGGAGCGCCGCAGCGCCGGCGCGGTTGCGCCCAGGGCAGCCCGCACCGCCAGCTCCGATTCGCGTCGCACCGTTCTGGCCAGCACCAGATTCGCAACGTTGGAACAGGCGATGACAAACAGCAGTCCCGATGCCCCAAACAGGATCCACAGGATCGTATTCGCGCGCACGTTGATCTGCTCGTGCATCCGCGTCACCGTGATCTGGAAGTGATCCTCGGGCTTATACGTATCCGGATGAGCCGCCACGATTGCCGCATAGCGCGCGCGCAGCTCTGCGCGTGCTTCTTCGAGGGTTGCTCCAGGAGCCAGCCGCGCAAACACCTCCGTCATGCGATGCGACCGCCCAGTCACCATGGTGGCCGACAGGTGATGCGGGCTGGTCACCACGTTCGCGATAATCTCGGTCGCCACCGGATACGGCACCGAAGGCTCGAGAACACCGACGATGGTCGCGTTCCGCGAACCCTGGAAGCTGTCGAGCCGCACCGTTTTGCCCAGCACGCTGGGATCGGATTTGAGGGATGTCTTCCAGAACTTATAGGTGAGAACAACCGCTCCCTGCGCGTTGGGCCCATCGTCTGCTGGACCCAGCAGCCGCCCAAGGATCGGCCGCAGTCCCATCACGTCAAAATAATTTCCGTCCACCACACCGGCGGGAATCTCCCTGGGCGTGCCCAAACCCACCATGGTGAAGTCGATTTCGGAAAACGTTCCCAGCTTCTGAATCGTCTTCAGCCCCTTGCTCAGGTCGTCGATTTCCGGGATGGAGAACGTTGCGTTCTCCATCCCAATGCCCGGAGCGCTCTGCCGCAGATAGAGCAGCCGATTCTCGTCGCGATTGGCCAGCGGGCGCAGCAGCACCGCGCGCACGACGCTGAAGATGGCCGCGTTGGCGCCGATGCCCAGCGCCAGGGTCAATGCGACGGTGATCCACAGCGCTCGTACTCGCCCGAGCGAACGAATGGCAACTCTCAGATCGCGAAAAAAGGACATCGTCGTTTCCTCCACCATTTTGAGTCGGACAGCCTGGCCCTTTTTCCTTACCCCTGTTTTTTTCGCTGCTCCATCCACGCCGCCAGCAATTCAACAATCAGCGGCCAGCCCGCATTGCGCTGGCGCATCGCTTCGCTGGTGAGCCCGGAATGCGTCACCCGAACTGTGGTGACGCCGTCTCTTTCCTCCAGCTCCCAGCGAACCAACGATTCAGGCCACTGTTCGCCATCGCGCCGCCACGTGAACTCCACGAGCCGCGGCGCCTCGATTCTCCGATAGATTCCGCGCACCGTGTGCACCGTCTCGCCGGCCGCACAGCTGCCTTCCACCTGCATCCACCACACCCCGCCGGGCCGCACGTCGCACTCCACCGCTACCGCGCGAAACTTGCCTTCCGCCGCCCACCACCGCAGCAGTTCTTCGGGCCTGGTCAGCGCGCGAAAAATCCGCTCCGCGTCGGCGGCGATCGTCGTTTCCTCAATAATTGCGTCGTCCGCAGCCGTCGCCGTGGTCATCGCTCCTCCTCGATATATCGCTTCAGACTGTTGAGCGAGGCGCTCCAAAACGCTTCATAATCCCGCAGCCAGGCGCCCACGTCCTGCAGAGGCTTTGCATTCAGGCTGCATACCGTTGCCGTTCCCTCAGTCCGGGTCGTTACCAGGCCCGCCCGGTGCAGCATTCGGATGTGTTTGGAAATTGCCGGACGGCTCATGCGGAAATTTCGGGCGATGCCGCCAACCGTCTGACAGCCGTCCCGCAGGATCCTCAGGATCTGTCTGCGCGTGGGATCGGCGACGGCCCTGAAAACTGCATCCTGCCGCCGGTGATGAATGGCAACCATACGGTTACGAAGAACCGTAACCGAAAGGTTTCCATCTGTCAAGACAGCGAACCGGCCGGCCGCATTTTTCGTCTGCCTCATCGGAGTTCTCTGAGCGTCATCACTGGGGGGATTGACAATATAGGTTGATATCAACGTTAATAGAGCCGTGTCAAGAACTTTGCCACGAACGGGAGTTGTTCTTCCCTTCGCAACGACGCTGCGGGTTCGCGACAGCTGCCTCTGTCTCCACGTGCAGCGGGCTGCTCGCGGCCTTGCGCGCCGCTTCGACGATGCCTTTCGTCCTGTGAATCTTACCAACGGCCAATTTTCTCTGCTGATGTCTCTGAATCGCCCCAAGCCGCCTGGCATGGGCCCAATCGCCGAACTGCTGGGGATGGACCGAACCACTTTGACCGCGGCCCTGAAGCCGCTGGAGCGCCGCGGCTTCGTCACCATCAGGCCGGACCCCACCGACCGGCGCAGCCGCCTTCTCACGCTTACCCCCCAGGGGAAACAACAGCTGGCCCGCGCCATGCCGATCTGGGAACGCATCAGCGAGGAGCTGGAATCGCTTCTGCCTGACGGGGCTGCCCAGCTGTGCATTAACCTCCGCGCGCTTGCGTGATCCTGGCCCCCTGGACGCAGTACGCTGTACCCTGTCCCCGTGATTCCCGCCTTCCGCCGCGACTTCAACTCCCGTTTCGAGCCTGAAGTTTTCCGGACCATGCTCCACTCGCTCGACGCCATCGCGCGCACGCACGTCACGTTCCCCGTGGCGGAGACGCCTTGCTTTTTTCCGCAGCCTCTGCTCGAGGCAATGGCCTCGATCGGCGCGGAGCTCACGTTGCGGCTTATCAACGATCCGGCCTATATGGCGCGCTCCCTTGCCGCGATCCCGGAGCGCTGGCGCTGTGCGGATCAAAATGCGCATCCCCACTTTCTGACCGCGGACTTCGGCCTCGTTCGCAATGGCGATGGGTCGCTGGCGCCGCGTCTGGTGGAGATGCAGGCCTTCCCTTCTGTCTTTGGATTTCAATTTGCGATCAGCGAGGCGTGGCGGTCGAGTTTCGCGCTCGATCCTTCGCTGCGGTATCTGTTCAGCGGTCTCGACGAAGGTGGCTTCTGGAAGCTGCTGGCGCGCACTATCGTTGCCGGGCACGATCCGGAGAGCGTGGTGCTGGTGGATGTCGATCCTTTAAATCAGAAAACTCTTCCGGACTTTCACATCACCGCCGATCGGCTGGGCATTCGGATTGTGGACATCGCTGCTCTGGAGCCTGTTGAGCCTGCAGCGGGCGCTGTCGGCCAGCTTCGCCGCCTCGCCTACCGCCAGGGTTCGCGGCTCATTCCGATTCGCCGCATTTACAACCGCGCCATTGTCGATGAGCTGGTGCGGAGACAAATCCCGCTCCAGTTCGACTACCGCGAGTCTTTCGACGTGGAGTGGGCTGGGCATCCGAACTGGTATTTCCACGTCAGCAAGTTCTCCATCCCGTTCCTCGACCACCCTGCGGTGCCGCCCGCCATTTTCCTTGATGAGTGGTTTCGGAAGCCTGCGTCCCGGGAGCGGCTCCCTGCCGATCGCGACCGGCTGATTCTTAAGCCGCTTTTCTCGTTTGCCGGCCAGGGGATCCAGTTTTCACCCTCCGACGAGCAGCTGGCCGGTATCCCGGCGGCCGAACGAGCCAATTTTCTACTGCAGGAAAGGGTCACCTTCGTACCTGTTATCGACACTCCCTTTGGGCCAACCCAGGCGGAAATCCGAATCCTTTATGTATGGCCTGACCATGGCCAGCTGACCCCCCTGATTGCCCTGGTTCGGCTGGGCCGGGGGCAGATGATGGGGGTGGACCACAACCGGGGACAGTCGTGGGTAGGGGCTTCGGCGGCGTTTTACCCGACCCAAACGTTTACTCCAAAGTAATTTAGCCGATGAAATCCACAGAAAAGCCTGTTTCCCACAGGGAAAGGGGCTTTCTGCCCCGTTTTGGTCATTGCCACCCACTTATTGGTCGTTTACAAATTGGGACGAAGATGTAAACTTTGGTAATTGGCCAGGGTTGACGTTTGCGGGTACTGTAGGGATTAACAGTTGTAGCTTACCGACATGGAATCGGCTCTCTGTTTTTCCGCAGAAACTCGTGACCGGCACACCTGGAGAGGCGCAGTCCGGTACCCGGTGCAATTGCGGGTAACCGTACTCGCGGAGAACTACTATAACGAAGCGCTCACCGAAGATTTTTCCGCCAGCGGGGCACTGTTAAGGCTGCGGGAACCGCTTCGGGAGGGGCAGCAGATTGATTTTCTTGTGGAGATTCCGGCGGGCACGCTGGAATTTTCTGTGACTGCGGCGGTGCACTGCTCTGGAAGAATTGTCCGTTCTTATTGGAACAATGGTCAGCCCTTCGCCGCTGCTGTGATTGACGAATACACGTTCCAGTAGGTAGCCGGACAAAACTATATGACGCATACAAATGGCAATGGCAGTGGTGCAGGTCCTCAGCCGGTTCAGCCTGGCCCTGAGGTTCGGGTGATCCTCGCTGACTCGCAGGCGATCTATCGAGTCGGCATGCGCAAGGTCTTCGGACCCGAATCCCTGGTTTCGGTGGTGGCCGAGGCCGATAATCTTCAGAGCCTGCAGGATACCGTACAGAGGGTCCCTGCCGAAGTTCTGCTGCTGGAAGGCGCCATGATCACGGGCACCGCCAACGCGGTTCCGGCGATCGTTCGCCTCGCCCCCGATCTTAAGATCATCGTTCAGGCAGCGTCGACCGACGAGTCGCACACGGTGGATCTCTACCGTCGCGGCGTGCGCGGCATCATTCCCCGGTCCATTTCACCGGACCTGCTGGTGAAGTGCGTGCGCAAGATCGCGGCCGGCGAAACGTGGATCGACAATCAGTCGGTCACGTGGGTGATCGAAGCCTATCGCTCGCAGGCCGGCAACATGAACAATGCGCGCAATCAGCCCCGCCTCAATCAGAAGGAAATGCTCATCATCGCGGGCATCACGCAGGGCAAGCGCAACAAGGAAATCGCCTACCAGCTTGGCACTACGGAGCAGGTGGTGAAGAATTATCTGCGCAAGATCTACGACAAGCTGGGCGTTTCCGATCGCCTTGAGCTGGCGCTCTATTGCCTGCACCATCAGTTGCACAAGAGCGCTGAGGCAGGCGAATCGCGTCCTGTGGAAGTGACAGCGCAGCCGTAAAAGAAGTTTCTTTGATCATCGACCCGCCGCGAATCCACTGGACGCGGCGGTTTTCTTTTTTGTTATGTGTTTCCGCGGCGGCTTTTCTCGTGCATCCGCCCTTCCATCGCGGATTCCGGTTCGAGCTTGGGTGGCTCCTCGGAAAACGGCATCACGGTCGCGACGCCCACAAACTCTCCGTGCCTGCGTACTTCGTAGCGAACGTAGCCCGGACGCCGTTCGAAGATGGTCACGGCAACGTCGGGCCAGGTCCAGTTCTTCATCAGCCCGTTCAGCTGCATTTCCAGGTTGCGTGCCGCGGCAATCGCTTCACCGAACGTAAGCACCGGTTCCCCGTCCTTGTCGAACGGATAGCGGTAAAAACCTGAGCGCGTCATCGATGATGTTTTCAACTCTCTCTATTGTTCGAGACCCGCTCCCCAACCGTCACTTCCCCATTCGTGACGCAAGCGCTACTTCTTAGTAACGACAAAGCCTCACTGCAGGCACCAATCCGCAGTACTTTGCGAAAAACCGTGGACGAATGGCGAATCCGTATTTTTGTGTTGCCCGGCAGGGCCCATCCGTTGCCCGCGCCGGGCCTTTGCGTGCCCGGTGGCCGGAGCGCCATTTTTTGTCACTTCGTCATCCATATTTCGAGGCCAATGCCGCTCTCCACAATTTCCACCTTGCTGCAATCGGTCTGGGCGAGCATCTGCTCAAAATGCACTTTCGCATACGCGCTTTTCAGCAGCATGAACCGGAACGTCAGCCTGGTGATGGTGCGATTGACGAGCCCGAGACCCATTTGATCCACGGCTTCGTTCACGCTTTCGAGGGACGCATCCCTGCGCAGATCGACAATCAAGCCGCGGCCTCCTGGTTTGAGCACGCGATGCATCTCCTGCAACGCCTTCACCGGTGCTGCAAAGTTTTTGAAGGCCGCGCGGCACACCAGAAAGTCGAATGTGTTCCTCGGATACGGCAGGTTCGACGCATTGCCCTGCTCGAAGTCAACCCGGACCCCGGCTTCGGCCGCCTTCCGCTGCGCGATCTTCACCATCGAAGCGCTCAGGTCGACGCCCCGGATCGCATACGGTCCGAGCCTGGCCAACTCGATGCACAAATAGCCTGGCCCCGGCGCGATCTCCAGCACGTTCCCGCCCTGGGGCAGCTCCTTTGCGATCCGTGCGGCGAGCTTCTGGAAGTCTGCCTGCGATTTCGCCGTTGTGGCCGCATACCACTTCGCCATACTGCCTTCGATCCCGCGATCCCGATGCGGCTTTGGCATCGCCATTGAACCCGATGCTGTCGTCGTCATTTCTCCTCCTCCTTTTTGCTTCGTTTTTGGCTTTGCGTCCTCTGTGGTGCAGCTTTCTTCGCTGGGCCGCGTTCTCTCTCACTCACCAGTCCGATCGAGAATGCTGTGAGAAGCACGGCACACCCGGCTGCTTCCAGCTCCCTGCTGTTTGTTCGCTCTCGTTCGCGCACACATCCCCCATCTCCTGTTCACTCTTGAAACAGGACCTTGAAACCCGGCCTGTCTTGTTGTTGCTACCGGCTGCCCGCTACCGCTGGTTCACTCGCAGAACACCTTTACCTTCGTGGCGTTTCCATCTTTCCCGTCAACATCCACGGTCAGATCGTCTAGGTAGTCGATGAGCTCCTCGAGATTCTCCGGTTTGATCTGCGAGAGCGTCAGCGGCACGCCATGGCTGCTCAGCGCGTGATCCAGCTGATCGTGGGCCTGCTGCGGAATGAGACTGGCCAGCCGCACGCCCGCACGCAACAGCTGCATGGGCACGCGCACGTTCACGGTCGTGGTGCCACCCTTCAGCCCGGTCATGGACTCGTCGGCCTCGACGAGCACACGCAAATACTTCGCACGCTTCTTCGTTTCCTGCGCACCGTTTGCCGGGCTCGAAGCTGTGCCGCCGCCGTTCCCCGACTCGAGCGCCACCAGCAGCCGTTCCGCCTCGTCCGCATTGATTCGTCCGGCGGCGAGCATTTCCAGAATTTGCTTTCGCCCTTCGCTCATCGCACACCTCCCAGGAATTGGCTCACCAGCCCCACCGCATGCTGCAGCACGCCTGCGTTCAGCGCCCAGAGCCACACGCTGTGCAGGAAACTCACCAATGCCGGCGCCGCGCAGGCACCAAAAATCCATCGGCTCTCGCGCTCCTCATTCCATGCCATCAGCAGCCGCTCGCCTTCCCATGCTGTGATCCGGCCTGCGGCTACCATCCCCATAATTTGTTTTCGCCCGCTGCTCATCTCGATGACTGCGCTCCCTATCGCACGTTCCCGATGCTGTTCACTTTCTTTCAGAGAATGCGAACCATGACCTGCTTGCCCTCAGCGCGCACATGCACATCTGTCCCGGACAGACTGCAGAGAATCCCCCACAAGGTCGCAATCGTCTTCCACGGACTCACCTGGCCCAGCAGGCACGCCACGATCACCACCAGCAGAATCAGCGGCGACAGCAGCAGCAGCGGAATGTAAAGCAGGATCAGTGGCAGCCAAAGCCGCATCCCCTTCCACTGCCCGTGCGGATTGTGAATATGTACTACCGCAAGACTCGGAATCATCGCCACGCTACTCCCTGTTCCCTGTTTTCTCCAGCTCTCGGATCGCTTCGGCGGCGTCGATTTCGCCTCGCGCTAAACGATCGAGCACTTCGCTCCGGGGCCGTCCCGGATTCGTCTCAACAAACTCCAGGCTCCCCGCGATCCGGGTCAGTCGCGCCTTAATGGTCGGGTAGCTGACGCCGAACACCTGCTCCATCTCCTTGATCGATCCATGGCTCCGCAAAAACGCCACCACGAATACCTGGTCCTCAGCGCTTAGCCGCGCCAGCTGCGGCAGCTCAAATGCGCCCTCGATGGCGATATCTTTCCCGGTCAGGCGCACCCTCTCCACCACAATCGGCTGGCCCTGGGTGAGCCGGGTCAGCTCCTGCCAATCTGCCACCCGACCCGACGCTTTTCGGTTCTCCCCTGCCATCAACCAGCCGCCTCCTTGAAAAACTTCACCAAATGCTATTTACAATGTGCCCAATCTTTACTTATGTCAAGTGGTAAATTAAGTTTCTTAATTGTTTGCCCGTCAAAACTTGATATTTACAGGGTCGCCCCTAGGCAACGGGGCCGCCAGCGGCCCTTCACGGGGCGAAGCTGTCCCAAATCAGCACGATACGCCGCAGAAATTTGGACAGAAGAAAGAAGAGCCCGGCGCCGATGCTCCGGGACGCTGGGGACTCTGGTGTTTCGCGGGTGAAACTGACGGCGAGTCTCGCGTCAGATCCTGAGCTAGAAGTTGAACATCGCCTGCAGCATAATGCTCCGGTTGCCGCCGGTCGCCGAACCAAAGAACTGGCCAGCCAGCGACTGCGACGTCCCGAAGTAAGGCGAGAGCAGCACCCCATTTGGTGTGCCGAGGTTTTCGTGGTTCAGGATGTTCGTTCCCCACGCGGAGAAGTTCAGGCTGTATTTCCGCGAGACCGCCTGGTCCAGCCGCCCTGGTCCGCCACGCGATCCGCTCAATCCGCCGCCGCCCAGCCCTGGAGGTCCGCCGTAGTGCCCGCCACCTCCACCGAAGCCGCCCGAGCCACCCTCAGTCTTCGGCCCGATCCCGATCACTTTGCTCAACCGCGCGTTCACGCTCACATTCGTGGGTCCGGTGCCGAGACCATAGGGCACGATCTTTTCGCCCGTCCCGAAGGGATCGGTGTTGAAGCATCCCAGAGAGGTCTGCACGGCGCCCGATTCTGTGCACGAAGCTGCGTAGGTCGGGCGAGCGTTGAACTGATTGTTCCCGGTCAGGTCTTCGCCGGTCGTGACGTTGTAGGGATTTCCGGAGTTGGCCATCATCATCGGCGAGAAAGAAATCTGCCATGGCAGCATCACGTTGCCGAAGACCATAAAGCGATTCGCCACGTCGAAGCTGGTGCGGCCGTAATCGAGTCCGGGAAAGCTTGAGACCGATGGCACGGAGCCCACGCCGCTGGTGTCGCCATGGGCGTTGCTCCAGGTGTAGTTGGTGAAGAAGCTGAATCGGCGATAACTCGCGCGGATGGTCGCCATCAGCTGGTGCTCTTTGTAGAAGCCGCCCGACTGGTACTGCAGATCGTTGTTATCGGGCTCGGGGATGGGGCTCGAAGGGTACTCGCCGTTGACGAAGCCTCCCGCCTGGATTTCCGCCGCAGCCGCGCTCAGGTTGTCGGTGAAGTATTGATGAACTCCCTGCGAGAAGACGTAGGTCACGTTGCCGGTCATGGTCTTCGTGAGCTGGCGGTCCACGCCGATGGCGGCTTCCATATCGTTCGCAGCCTTCATATTGGGCGCGATGGTGTAGTAGGTGGGTGCACCGTGACCGGTGGTGCTGCCGGAAGAACTCGAGGCCAGCGGCGTCGGCGTAGTGGGATTGAACGCGATTCCCGAATTTTGGATAAATGCCTGTTCGTTGTAGTTGTTCTCGTGGATCGTCTGGATTACGTACGGGACCTGTGCGCCGAATCCGTTGGCCACCGTGAAGCGCTGATAGAACCAGCCGTAGCCGGCACGGACAACGGTTTTTGGCTGCTTCTTTCCGGCGCCGCGGCCGAGCGCATACGCAATGGTGATGCGCGGCGCCCAGTCATCCTTGTCGTGGATCCAGTTCTGCGATTCCCAGCGCACGCCGTAGCTGAAAGTCGTCCGCGGATTCAGCTTCCAGTCGTCCTGGTAGAAAAGAGCACCGTCGAAAAGAATCGCACTGGCGTTGGGATTGTTGATCGCGGTGTAGCTGTACTGCTTTGGGTTGCAGGTGGACGCGGGAGGATTGTCGAGACAACCAACAAAGTCGGAGAGGGTCTGAAACACGTAGGATCCGTTGTTCCCGCTGGTGGTGTAGTTGGTGTCGTCGTAGGCGCGAAGCCGGGTCCCGAAACTCAGCGCATGCGCGCCAAAGGCTCCCGACAGGTAGCTCTGCAACTCGTAGTCATTCTCGGTGTCCTTGACGGACTGGGAACTGCTGGCGCCGTCGCTGAAAGCTCCCTGCACGGAGTAGGAAGGGACCAGGCCACCTTGCGCGGACTGCGTGTTCCAGATGTGACGGTACTGGAAGCGGATGTCATCGACCAGGTTCTTGCTCAACACCAGGCTGTCGGAAATCTGAATCGTGTTGTCCTGGTCGGTGGTGTTGATGGCTTGCGAGGGCAGGCTCAGCGGGTTGAGGCCGCCGTTGGTCGAGACGGAGCGGTTGTATTCGTCGCGAACCGTGAGCGTGTTGGCCTTCCCGAGCTGGATGTCGAGGCGAGGGCTCACATCGAGCCTCGATGTGGGATTGGCGATGGCCTGGTTGATGGATCCAGGATTAACGTCGTTGCCGTTGCTCACTGCCGTCGGGTTGATGGCTTCGAGGATGACTTCGTTCTGCTGGTTGCGGCTGAAGAGACTCGCGAAGTAGGAGGACGACTTCGTGATGGGCCCGCCCACCGAGCCGTGAATATTCCACGAGGAGTACGACGGCTCGACGGTATTTTGCAGAATCGGGTTCTGCGAATTGAAGGCCGAGTCGTTGCCGGCCACCTGGACGCCGCCGTGCAGCTTGTCCGTGCCTGGCTTGGTGAAAGATCTCGATGCGCCCATAGCCCAGCCGGTCGTACTCGGCGGAGAACGGATTCTGGTTTACGCGAATCTCGCGGATCGACGATTTGGGCGGCAGCTGACCGCCAGTGAAGCCGTCGATGTAGATCTGGCCGCCGTTCGGTCCGGCTGCAGGACCGGCGAGGGCCTCGAGCTCGTTCTGCAGTTCATCCGGATCGTCGGAGAGCGCATTCAGGTCTGAGCCCTTGATCACAATCGCGCTGGCGTTGGCGTCCGCGGCCGTGCTGATGGTCGTGTTCTCTGCCTGTACCTGCACTTCCTGCTTCTCCACCTCGATGGCCATCGAGGGGTTCACATTCTTCATCTGCCCGGCCGCGACGGCGATGTTGGCAACGCGGAAAGCTGCGAATCCCTGCGCCGTCGCCCATACGCTGTAGGTGCCGGGGGCGAGGCCGTGGATCGCATACACTCCACCGTTGTCCGAGGTCGCTTTGCCCACGACTTTGCCCTGAGTCGAAAGCGCCACGACCGTCGCTCCAGGAATCACGGCGCCGCTGGGGTCGGTGACCTGGCCACGAATGCCGGCGTTACCCTGCGTTGGAGCGGACGCCTGCGCTGCTGGAGTGGGCGGAGTTGAATTCTGAGTGGAGGAAGCCTGAGCCGAAAGGGCCGGCACACCAGCAAGCAGCGCAACGAAAGCCAGCGACAACATTGCCCGGCCTGCAATTCCGTTGGCCGACTTGAGACACGTACCGCAATGGAGGAGTTTCACAGTTTCCCGACTCAAATGTATTTTCCTTCTCTTTGGGTGGCCGCTCGCAGACAGGTTCGCGGCTCGGTTTGGAACCGGCTTCTAATACTGACGCTTTTTCTTCATAACCAGTTCATTTTCTTTTCGGCCTGATGTTGTTTACGGCGCACCTTCACCACCAGCTTCACCTTCGCCGCCCGAACCGCCTCCAAGGCCGCTCCACGCCGAGGAGAACATGCTCTGGCTCCCGCTCGCCGAAGCCTGCAGCATGGGCTCCACGCCGGCCAGCAGCCGGATCGCGGTAGCTGAATCCGGGCTCCCGCTGGTAGCGACGATCATGACCGCGTCGCCCTTATGCAGATCGGAGACGTGTATCTCAGGGGAGCGCTGCAGCACGCGCGCCAAAGCATTCCCGCCGCCCTGGCGCGCCACCTGCGCCCGGCCTGTACTGCCCATTTCCGCCGGACCTCCCGAGCCCCCAGTCGCACGACTGCCCGGCGCGCTGCCAGCTGCCGCCGTTCGCCGGCGCCGCATTTCCCTGCCCTCCACCGGCGCGCAGCCGCATCGCGATCATCTGCGCCATCTGCGGATCGAGCTTGCGCAGATCGGAGTCCGGAGTGGTTTTGATGGTGACCGTCTTCTTCGTCACCAGATCCCTCACCGTGAACGTCCCGGCTGCGCCATCGACAGCAACCACCGTTCCGGCAATATTCCTGAACGAGCCCGAGACAATCTCATCGGCGGTCACGTCGTCGCCGGTGCGATCGCCGCGTGCCGTTACCTGATCGCCAGGCTGGATGGCTGCCAGCGTCGACGCCTGCGCGTCAGAGAACTTCACGGAGTCCGGCGCATAGCGCCGAATGATGGTGTTCGGGGTGGTGCGAATCGTAATCGTGCGATTTGTCGCTGTGATGGTTACAGTTCCAGCCGACGGGTCGACTGCCTTGACCAGCCCGCCCAGGCCGCGCTTTGCCCAATCCGCCTGCTCCTGCTGCTGTTTGGCGGCAATATCGTTCTGCTTATTGACGACCACGACCCTCGCCGCAGGCGGATCGCCAGCCACCAGCATGAGCACGCGATCCCCGGTGCTCACATCGGCCAGGGTGATCTTCGTCGCCCCGGCCAGCGTCTTCTGCCCTGGCGGTACGCGCAGAATGTTCGCGCCGTCCGGAATCGTCACGCTCACGGTCGACCCCGTATCGGTTTTCACGGAAATCGTGCTCCCGGTCACCGATGCCACGGTGCCCAGAACGCGGTTCGATGCCGGAGCCTGCTGCGCGGGAGCCGCTCCAGCCATCATCGCCACAAAAATGCAAAGCGCCGCGAACGCCTTTCCTGTTCGACTCATCCTCATTCCATGGTATCGCGGCGGTGCATGCAGATTCGACGGGACACCCCTGTCAAAGTTTCACCGGCGGAAGTTGGCTTACCGGATTACGGTACTGAATTGAACCCCACGCGGCCTGTGCGCGGCATGTATCATCGCCAATGGCCAGATTTTAGATAGTGTTCCCTCTCTCTCTGTCCGCATCCGGACATCTATAAAGGACGAGGCCCAACGAGATAACTATGGCAATTTCCGGTTCCCGCACCTCCAACGTGGTCCATGTCTCCCCCGATCCCGGCACCAGCTACGGAAGCGCTCTCGCGATGGTCACCACGCTGTTCTTCATGTGGGGCTTTCTCACCTCGCTGAACGACATTCTGATTCCTCATCTGAAATCCATCTTCGAGCTCAACTATGCCGAAGTGATGCTGGTGCAGTTCGCATTCTTCGGCACCTATGCGTTGCTTGGCATTCCCTCCGGCAAGATCGTCGAGTGGATCGGCTACAAGAAGACCATGGTCGCCGGCCTGCTCACCATGGGTCTGGGCGCTGTGCTTTTCATTCCCGCGGCCAAGGTCCCCTCGTATCCGTTGTTTCTCGGCGCACTCATCGTCCTTGCTGCCGGAATCACCGCACTGCAGGTTTCAGCCAATCCTTACGTTTCGGTTCTCGGCCCGGCGCGCACCGCATCGAGCCGCCTGAACCTGACCCAGGCATTCAATTCGCTGGGAACCGTCATCGGTCCGTGGTTTGGCGCGCTTGTCATTCTGCGCACTGCCGGTTCGGTCGAGGACGTGACGAAGTTGTCGCCGGCCGCCTTGCGCGCTTATCGCGTGCATGAAGCCTCGACCGTCAACATCCCCTACCTTGGCATCGCGCTCGCTCTGGTCCTGCTCGGCCTGGCCATCGCGATGTACAAATTCCCGCGCATTGAAACCACGAAGGACTATCGTCCCAGCGAGCTGTCCATCCAAAAGCACGACAGCATGTGGCGCCATTCCCACGTGGTCTACGGAGCCATCGGCATCTTCGTCTACGTCGGCGCTGAAGTTTCCATCGGAAGCTTCCTCATTAACTACTTTGCCCGCCCTGAAATCGGCGGCCTTGCCCAGGCCATGGGTGGCGGTTCGCTGCACATGGCCTCAGCCGCGCTACTGCGCTTCCTTTTGAAAGTCTTCGGCAGTTGGGTCCCCATCTACTGGGGCGGACTCATGGTCGGTCGTTTCATCGGCTCGGGCGTGCTGCAAAAAGCCAACCCTGGCAAGATGCTGTCGCTGGTAGCCCTCTGCGCCGGCACCCTGGTCCTCGTCACTATGCTGACCACAGGCTCCATCGCGGTCTGGAGCGTCCTGCTGGTCGGCCTGTTCAACTCCATCCAGTTCCCTACCATCTTTACGCTGGGCATTGCGGAAATGGGGCCGCTCACCGGCGAAGCCTCGGGCCTGCTGATCACCGCCATCGTGGGCGGCGCCATCATTCCGGAGCTGCAGGGCATGCTGGCTGATCGCGTCGGCATTCACCATGCCTTCATTCTGCCCATCCTCTGTTACTTATTCATCGCGTGGTATGGAGTCAAAGGCTCGAAGGTGAAGCAGCCGGTCCGCGCGTAGTCACGCAGGACACAGGACGCAGAGCACAGGGTCCAGAATTTCTGTTTTTTTGCGTTCTGTGTCCTGTGTCCTGAACTCCTGTACCCTGTTTTGTGATCTCCTCGCCCCTCGTGATTGCCGGTCAGCCGCTCAGCCTCCACGACATCGGCGAAGTTGCCTTTGGCGGCCGTGTCGCTACGCTCGACCCCTCCGCACTTGCCGGCATCCGTGCGTCGCGCGCCGTCGTCGATCGACTGCTCGCACGCGGAGCAACCGTGTATGGAGTCAATACCGGCTTCGGCAAACTCTCCGACGTCCGCATCGAGCCCGGCGAAGTCCGCGCCCTGCAGCGCAATCTGGTGCGCAGCCACGCTTGCGGCGTCGGCGATCCACTCCCTGAAGAAGAAGTGCGCGCCATGCTCCTGCTCCGCGCCAATGTGCTCGCCAAGGGATTCAGCGGCGTTCGCCCCGAGGTCGTCGAGTTGCTCCTGTCGCTCCTTAATCACCGCATCCATCCCGTCGTGCCTTCGCGCGGATCGGTGGGCGCCAGCGGCGATCTCGCCCCACTTGCGCATCTGGCGCTGGCCATCATCGGCGAAGGCATGGTGCTCAGCGATGGCCGTCTGCTCCCCACCGCGATGGCCATGCTGCAGGCCGAAATCAAGCCGCTCGTCCTTGAAGCCAAGGAAGGTCTCGCCCTCCTTAATGGAACCCAGGCCATCACCGCAGTGGGTGGCCTCGCTCTGGCGCGCGCTCTGCGCGTGGTTGAACTCGCGGACCTCGCCGGCGCCATGACGCTTGAAGCTCTCAAAGGCACGCCTACCCCCTTCGACGAGCGCATTCACGCTCTGCGCCCGCACCAGGGCCAGACCGCCGCTGCGGCGCATCTTCGCGCGCTGCTGGAGCAGAGCGAGATTCGCGAGTCTCACCGCGAAAACGATCCCCGTGTGCAGGATGCCTATTGCCTCCGCTGCATGCCCCAGGTTCACGGAGCCGTGCGCGATGCGCTCAGCCATGCCCGGGCCACAATCGAAATTGAAACCGGCGCTGCTACAGATAATCCGCTGGTCTTTCCTGAAGGCGAAATACTCTCCGGCGGAAACTTTCACGGCGCACCGCTGGCTCTGCAACTCGACGCCGCGGCCATCGCCCTCACCACGCTCATGGGCATTGGCGAGCGCCGTATCGACCGCCTGGTCAATCCCGATATCAACGAAGGCCTGCCGCCTTTTCTCTCGAAAACCCCCGGCGTTTCCTCCGGATTCATGATCGCCCACATCGTTGCCGCGGCAATGCTCAATGAGGCCAAAGTCCTCGCCCATCCGGCCAGCGCCGACAGCGTCCCCACCTCCGGCGGCAAAGAGGATCACGTTTCGATGGGCATGACCTCCGCTCTCAAATTCCGTCAGGTGGTTGAGAACGCCGAGCGGCTCCTCGCCGTAGAACTGCTGTGCGCCGCCCAGGCACTCGATTATCGCGCCCCGCTCAAGCCCGCACGCAAAGTTGCCGAGGCCCTCGCACTTGTACGGCAGATCGTAAAACCTCTCGGCGAGGATCGTGTTCTCTCCACCGACATCGAGGCACTCGCGGCGGCCGTGCGTACGGCCCGCTTCGACGCCTGGCGGAATTAACGCCGCGTTAGTATTCGATTCCCCGCTGCGCCAGCACGCCCTTCTGGTAGGCGTGCTTCACTTCCTTCATCTCCGTGACCGTATCGGCAATCGCCACCAACGATGGATGCGCATTGCGCCCGGTCAGAATCACGTGCACCATCTCCGGCCGGCTGCCGAGCGCCTCTACCACTTTCGCCGGATCGAGCATGCCGTAGCTGATCGCGTAGTTGATCTCGTCGAGGATGACCATGTCCCACTCACCCGACAAGATTGCCTGCCGCGCTTCCTCCCAGGCCTCTTCGACCAGGCGAATGTCCTCGGGATCGGTTTCAGCGCCGCCGATCTTCACAAACCCGCGCCCCATCTGCCGCAGCACGAAGTTGTCGCCAAACGCCTTCGTTGAATCGAGCTCGCCGTAATGCCACGATCCTTTCAGGAACTGGAGCATCAGCACGCGCATGCCATTGCCCACGGCACGCAGTGCCGTCCCCATCGCCGCCGTCGTCTTGCCCTTGCCGGCGCCGGTGTTGATCAGGATCAATCCCCTGCGCGTCTCGCCCGTCTCCGCCAAATCTCCTCCATTGCCGATTGCCTATTCCTTGCTCCCTGCCCGGTGGTACGGATGCCCTGCCAGAATGGTAAGCGCGCGATAGATTTGTTCGCAGAGCACAACGCGCGCCAACTCATGCGCCAGCGTCATCGAGCCCAGCGATAGCAGCAAGCCCGCCCGCCTCCGCGATTCCGTAGACCATCCATCTGCCGGACCCAGCGCAAAAACAATCCGCTGCCGCCCCTGATCGCGCTCCCGACCCAGCCATTGTGCGAACGCCCCCGAGGTCATCGCCTTGCCACGCTCGTCGAGCAGCACGATAAAAGCTGCCGTGCGGGCACGCCCGTGATCGACGGCTTCCCACAGCGCCTGCTCTGATTTGTAAACCGGTGCGTCGACTCCCGTCTTCCCGCCTCCAGGCACCAATGGCGCCATCCGCTCCAGATAGAGTTGTGCCAAGTCATCGAAGGCGCCGCGCGGCCGCGCTCCAATCGCAGCGATCTCCAGTCTCACGCTGATCAGTGTAGGCGCTCCGGCCTGAATCGCCACATTCAGTGTCGGCCGTCCGCCGCCCTCGTTTTGTTATAGTGAATAGGGCCGATTCTCTTCGGCCACAACTTCCGGCGCCATGGTGTAACTGGTTAACACGCCGCCCTCTCAAGGCGGAGAGTTCGGGTTCGATCCCCGATGGCGCTACCATCCACCCTTCCAGGTACCCTGAGGCCGTCCGGCGAATCGCCCTAACGGGCGTGCATTGTCCACCCGTGTCCATTAACAGCCGTGAAATCCGGGGGCAACATCGGGACAACTCACGATCTTCGGAAACGAGTTGCCCCCAATGCCACTGACGGATCGAATCGCATTTACTCTCAGGGGAATATTGTCCTGCCCCACCCCTGGCGCGGATCCGCATCCGGGTGCAACTTACTTCAGCCGTGGTACTCCTCTTCTGTAAGTTCCGGGCGGGGCGAGTTCGCGGCGCAAAGGTGGCTCTGTCATGTCGCGTTTACCTCCCGCGAAGACGGCGTCTCCCTGGGAGATCAGGTAATCCGCGGTGCGAGCGGCGAGAGCCTGAATGGTGAGACCAGGATTTGCCGCTCCCTGGGTGGGCAGGATGGAGCCGTCACATACAAATAAATTTGGGATATCGTGGGTTCGCCCAAACTTATCGACGACGGAAGAGCCCGGGTCCGCACCCATGCGGACAGCACCGACAAGATGGGCGTAGCGCGCTTCCTGAACTACCTCGGTCGCACCTGCCGCATGCATCACCTCCATGGTCTTCTCTTTCGCGGTCCTGATGAGCTTCTTATCGTTGTCGTGGAGGTCGAAGGTGACGTGGGCGACACGCAGACCGAAGCGGTCGGTGTCATCGGCAAGAGTGACACGGTTATCGGGCCAGGGAAGAATTTCGCCGAGCAGACCAAAGGTGGCCCACTGGTTGTAATCCATCATTTCGCGGCGCAGGCCCCAGCCCCATGCTTTCTTCGCGGCCAACATCTGCTTGCCGAATGCGATGGGGAGCGGTCCGACGGTCTGAATGGCAAAGCCGCGCGCGAAATCGTTTTTAGGGTTGGTTTCGTAGAACTCCTCGGTGAGCGCGTGCGCGGGGGGCGCCTTATACATGCGCACCGGGCGGTCGAAGCGGCCGAGGACCACGTTGCCCGCCTGGGCCATGAGATAGCGGCCGACAGTGCCGCTTGAATTGGCCAGACCGTTTTCGAATCCGGCGCAGGCGGAGTTGAGGAGCAGGCGCGGAGTTTCAATCGAATAGCCGGAGACAATGACCGCTTTGGCGCGTTGAAAATGAGCTGTGCCGCTATCGTCGAAATAATGAACGCCGGTGACGCGGCCGTTCTTGCCTAACTCGATGCGGGAAGCCATCGAGCGATCGCGGATCTCCGCACCGCTCTCCAGAGCATCCGGAACATGGGTGACGAGGGTGCTGGCTTTCGCTCCAACTTTGCAGCCCTGAATGCAGAAGCCGCGATAGATGCAATGGGGGCGATCACCATGCGAGCCGGAAAGGATGGCGACGGGGCCACCGATCGAGACAGGAATATTGAGCGCGGAGCAGCCCTTGATAAGAGCATTGCCGACGCCGCCCATGGGGTGAGGGCCGTAGGCATATCCGTGCGGGATAGCCCCACGGATAGTAAGCCGGGCCGGCAACTGGCATCTCGAGTTCGAGCTGCTCGTAGTAGGGCCCAATAATTTCGTAGGAGATGGGCCAGTCCACGCCGACTCCGTCGCGAGTGTAAATCTCGAAATCGGATGGATGAAGGCGCGGAGTGAAAGCAGCCCAGTGGACGGAGCCGCCGCCCACGCCCTTGCCGCAGTTATTGGCGCCGAGCGCGAGGGGATTCTTTCCGCCGGTTACGCGCGGATCTTCCCAGTAAAGCTGGTGCGATCCGGATTCATCGGAGACCCAGTCGCGTTCGGTGTCCCAGAAAGGGCCGGCTTCGAGCGCAACTACATTAAAGCCTGCGCGCGCCAGACGCTGCAGCAGAACTCCGCCCGCGGCTCCGCAACCGACGATTGCGTAGTCCACTTCATCACTTTCGCGAAAGCGACGCATGGGGGCACGGATCTTTTGCAATGGCCCCCAGCATGTGCGGCTGGTCGGTGGGATCTCTGAAACGCGCCGAGGAAGGGCTTATCCATGACACCTCGTAAAACGGCTGTTAGCCCATCTGATCGGATTCATAGGTGGAGATGATGGGTCGATTCCGTGGTGTCGGAGACGGCGTAGCGGGGCGCATCCCAGTCGTACGGCGTGGGCTCGACCTCCCACGGCTCCGGCTCGCCACGCTCCAGGCGCGTGTAGGCGCGAGGATAGGCGGGCCCTCCGAAACCGATTTCGTCCCAGGCCCAGGGGTGCGAGTAATAAGCCTCAATCGCATCCTGCATGAGAAGCTGCCAGAAGCGTGCGACGGACATCTGCTTCCAGATGGACGGGGCGGCTGCTGGGCTTCTTGTCATGAATGGCCTGCAGGACAAGCTCCTGCTGAAGCTGGGGCAGATCGAGAAACGCTCCGCCGAAACGCTGCTTCGCTTCCGCATCGATTGCTTGCTCCCCAAGGCGAAAGGCCTCGCGGTCGGGAGGCATCGATTCGTAGCGATATCCGATTCCCTGGTTCCGATAGAGCCGTTGATCGAGCGGTTCAACGATGGGGATGCGGCGATCCGGGGTGCGGTCGTACTGGGGGATGAGGTGGTCGAAGACCGCTCGCCAGAATTTCGCCTGGTCAGGAGTGAAGTAGCGAATGGGCGGCGTCTGCTCGACACGCATGGTGACGACTTCGAGGGTCGCCTCGTCCCAGAATGCCTTCTGCGACAGCGTACTGAAGCCCGGATAGTATCCGGGCTGCGGTATTTGGGGCAGCGCTTCGCCCGTCGCTGGATCGCGGGGCAGAAGCGTCGAATCTGGGGCATCGTTCGGATTCATAGGCTCTCCGGAGGGTGGTCGGTGGCAAGGTCACTCGCTGCCTGCGGCGGAGCAGGCTGGCGAGAATCCCCAGCATGCCGGCGCCGCCGAAAAGCAGAGGAGCAAAAATGGGCGGTCCATACATGATGTTGTAGAGCAGATGCTTGCGTCCGCCTGGGCGCCGGAGCACGCCGCGCGCATGGTAATAGAAAGCCGACGGCGGCATCCGCGCTGGCGACGATGGAAAGCGCGGGCAGCGCGGTTCTCGCCACGCTGCGCTTTTTAACTGAAATAAATGCAGCGGCCGCCAGCAGCGGAGCAATGACCACCGGACTCCACTGAATCTTGTAACGAAAATTATTCTTATAGTGCGAGTAATACGCTTCAAAGCCGCTGAGCAGCGCGCTGATGCCGGTAACAATCGCGACCTGGCGCTGAAATTTACCCTCGCGAATATCCTGCTCTTCGGAGATAAGATCGCGCTCAGCGCGTGGCGGCAAGAGACGAGCGAGCCATACCGCCGCCGGTTGACTGGCGATCCTGCGCCGGCGGTGAGTTGTGTTTGCCGTCTTCCCGCTGCAGGAACGAAGCGATCAGGCCGAGATACGCGCTGGTGCCGAACAGACAGCGGCGCGAAAATGGGCGGCCCCATGATCATGTTCGTCATGGGGAGCCGCCATCCGCCCGGTTTACGAGCGATGCCACGGATGTGGAAGTAGAAACCCACCCCGGCATCGACGAGGGTGACAAGAGCAGCCAGCCGCAGCACGACTCGAGCGGCGTGGCGGCTGAAGAAACCGGCGAGCGCGGCCATACCGAGAACAGCGCTGAGGATAACCGGCGTATACATCACGCGCCGGCTGTAACTGCCGCGATAGTGCTCGTACGCTACTTCCAGACCGCTGATGATGCTGGTGGCGGCCGTCAGCAATGCAAGGCTGCGCTGAAAACGCCCTTCGCGAATGAGCCGGGCAATCTTCTCGGCATCGTGCTCAGGATGTCTGAGCGTGAGCGGTCCGTCTGTGGTTTCCATTTTGCTAAATCACCTCGCGGATCCGATCTTCGGCGACGGTCTTCAGGATTTTGACTGCGTCTTTCTGCCCGCGCAGGAGGGACTTCGCGAATTTATAAGCCTGTTCCGTCGTGACCTTGCCGGGCATGGGCGGTTCGTTGGGATCGACAACCGCCTGCACCACCACAGGCCCGTTGTGACGCAGCGCCTCGCGCAAGATGCTCTCCGCCTCCTCGGGTCGCTCGATGGTGTATCCGCGAGCACCGCAGGCATTCGCTACCATCTCGAAATCGATCGGCTGGAGCTCGACGCCGAATTCCGGATTGCCCTCGAGGATCATCTGCTCCCACTTGATCTGGCCGAGAACGTTGTTTCTGACGACAATGACGGTGACGCGCAGCTGGTATTTGACCAGCGTGGCAATTTCGCCCATGAGCATGGTGAGTCCGCCGTCACCAACCACACAGACCACCTGGCGTCCGGGATAAGCGACCGCCGCGCCGATGCTGTACGGAAGGCCGTTGGCCATGGTCGCGAGCGAGCCGGACAGAGAGAACTGCATGGCGCCGCGCATCTCGATATAGCGAGCCGTCCACGTAGCGATGGTGCCACTGTCGGAGGAAACGATGGCGTCGTCGTCCAGCAGCCGGTTGAGGGTGTGGGTAACGACCTGGGGTTTCATGGGCATGTCCTTGCGCGTGCCTCGTTCTTCCATGAGCTCATTCCAGGTCTTCATCCGTTCCTGCGCCTTTTTGAGGAACTTGTTATTTTTCCGTTTCAGCAGCGGCAGAAGAGCCTGCAGGATGGTCTTTGCGTCGCCGACGAGCGCGGTATCGACCTGATGACGGAGCCCGACGCGCGTGGGGTCAAGCTCGATTTGAACGCACTTCGCCTGACCCGGCCTGGGCAGAAACTCCATATATGGATAGCTGGTGCCGATCATGATGAATGTGTCGCACTCCTCCATGGCATCGACCGAGGGAGCAGTGCCGAGCAAACCGATGCCCCCTGTGGTGTACGGGCTGCGATCGGGAAGCACTCCTTTTCCCAAAAGCGCTTTGACGACGGGGCCTCCGACGGTCTCGGCCAGCTGCGCGACTTCTTCTCGAGCACCGAGAGCGCCGCGTCCAACCAGGATCGTCACCCGCGACCCGGCGTTGATGATCGAGGCTGCTTTGCGGAGCAGCGCATCTGCCGGCCGTGCTGTCGACGGTATAGCCCAGTCGCCGCTGTGGCCTGCAATATTGGCGCCGCTGCGCATCTTGTCGGAGACCGGCCACTCCTGAATGTCTTTGGGGATACAGATATGAGCAACGCCTCTGTAGCCGTATGCGGTTCGTACGGCCATGTCGACGACGTTGACGGCGTGGGCCGGCCCCATGACGCGCTGGTTAAAGACGGCGACGTCCATATAAAGCTTGTCCAGGTCGACGTCCTGCTGATAGTCCATGCCGATGAGGTCGTGGAAGGTGTGTCCGGTGATGGCGAGCACCGGCTGCTGATCGCACTTGGCGTCGTAGAGCCCATTGAGGAGGTGAACGCCGCCGGGGCCGGAGGTGGCGCAGCAAACGCCAATACGTCCGGTGTATTTCGCATAGCCGACGGCAGCAAAGGCCGCGGCCTCCTCATGCCGCACCTGGATGAAGCGAAGCTTGTCCTGGTGGGTACGCAGGGATTCAAAGAAGCCATCGACGCCGTCACCCGGAAAACCGAAGATGGTGTCCACACCCCACTCAATCAGGCGCTCAACGATCAGATCCGAAACCTGCTTTGCCATAGTTCACTCCTGCTTTCCTGTCTGGGAGCGCTCGCAGAGAGCGCTCGGATTGCTACCGCAACTGGCTACGCCCGAAAGCGTGCCGCATCTTTTTCTTTCAATTCGAGGCCCATTCCGGCGCGAGAGAGGTCGGGAATCATGCGCCCGTGCACCGGCTCGCAGAATCCGTCGAAAAACATCCGCTCGATACGGACGTGGTCGTGAAAGAACTCCATATGCACGGCCCTGGGTACAGAACAGCAAACATGCAGATGCATGCTGGGCCCGCAGTGCGAGGAAAGCGGGATGTTATGCGCCCAGCAAAGCGCAGCCGCATCCAGAAAGCCGCTGATGCCTCCGCAGCGCGTACAGTCTGCCTGCAGGACGGTGACCGCCTCCGCGTCGAGCATCGAGCGGAAGTACCACGCCGTATAGCCATACTCGCCGGCCGCAATGTCCATCCCCAGCGGCGCGCGCTCACGGACCTGCCTGAGGCCGATGAGGTTGTCAGAGCTCACCGGTTCCTCGAACCACCGGACGGCCTGATCGGCAAACCGCTGCGCCAGATCAAGTGCCTGGGTCACGGTGTATGCGCCGTTTGCATCGACAAATAAATTGCATGCATCGCCTATCGCTCTGCGCGCGGTCTCGACGCGGGCCGGGTCCTTGTCGGGATTCGTGCCGATCTTCATTTTGACGCTGGAGAATCCTTTGGCCGCCCAGCCACCAAGCTGATCGGAAAGCTGCTGGTCTGAGTAGGTGGTGAACCCGCCACTCCCGTATACCGGGATACCGGTGCGAACCTGGCCCAGCAGGGAGACGAGCGGCAAGTCCATTAGCCTCGCACGCAAGTCCCAGAGCGCATTGTCGATGGCGGAAACGGCCATCATCGCGATCCCGGTTTCACCAAGATTGCGGATTTGCCGCAACATCTTTTGCAGCGTTGCGGCGTGGCACAAAGGATCGGAACCGAGCACTACATCCTTCAGGAGCTTTTGCGCAGCGGCCGCGGTGCCGGCATCCGCGTAGGTGTAGCCAAGGGCGCGGATGTTTCCGCAGGCGAGTTGCACCAGGACCATGGAGGTGCTGTCCCAGGAGAACGTGCCGTCGGCTTCGGGCGCATCCGTGGGAATGGTAAAGAAGCCGATCGACCCGTCTGTGATGGAGAACTGCTGCCTCATCGGCCTGCTGCAAGCCTTCCGTTAAAAATTGGTGAGCACTTTACCCTGGCAGCTTCCTGTGCGATGACTCGACGCCCGGCGTACAACATGACCGCTGTGCAGAGCGCAGTGGCGGTGCACCAGGAACAGATTTTGCGGAAGGAGGCGATCTGGCGGACTACGTTGAATCCGGCGAGCGCGCCATCAGCAATCAGCTTGTACGCAAGGAGACGATGCACCCTGACAGAGATTGGGGCCATCATCACCAGGCAGAGGGTGAGGCCGTAGCTGCCGATTCCTGGAATGGCATCGGGGATGCCGAAGGGGTGGGCGGCTTTCGATTGCGTGATTCGATCGGAAGCAAAGAGGGAGCCCGGTGGATCCGGCAGACGATCCACTGCGCCGATCTGATAGGCAGCCACTGGTATCAGCGTCGCTATAGCTGCGCATATAGCGGCTGCCAGCAGGGTGTAGGAATCGGGATGGCGAATCGGGGCGGCGGAAGTGCTCATCGGCGGTTTCGCAATCCGAGGAGGACGGCCCCGGTTCCGGCAATGGACAGAGCAGCCCACGCAAACCACTGCCGGTGCAGCACGAAGAAAACCTCGGCACTGGAACTCCTGGAACGATCGTCGAACTTACCGCGGGCGCTGTGTTTGCCGGGTACGAAGTCGTAGAGGTTATTCGGTGCATTCGGATCGCGGGGTTGGTTCTGGATCTGCTGCGACTGATAACCCGTCTTGCCCAGATAGCGATCGAGCAGGCCCGGAAACAAGCGCTGCGCCACAATTGCGCCTGCGGTGGGAGAACCGACCCAGTATTCGCGCCGGGGATTCCTCGCCAAACCGGCCGCAACAACAACCTCGGCGGCCAGCTCGGGCTCGAAGATGGGCGGCACCGGCTGGGTGTTGTTGGGCATGCGATTCTTCACCCAATCGAATTGCGTTGTGTTCATCGCGGGCATCTGCACCGTGGTCAGGCGTACCTGACTCTTGTCGTGATAAAGCTCGCAACGCAGCGAGTCGGTAAAGCCATTGATGGCATGTTTGGCCGCGCAATAGGCTGACTGCAGCGGTATCGATCTGTAACTCAGAGCGGAGCCAATCTGAATGATGGTGCCGCGATTGCGCGGCAACATCCGGCGCAGAGCTGCCATGGTTCCATAAACGAATCCGAGATAAAGAACCTCGGTCACGCGTTTATAGTCGGAAGCTTCCATCTCTTTGACGGGAGAGAACACGCTCACCATGGCATCGTTTACCCAGATGTCGATGGGGCCCAGTTGTTCCTCGATGGCGGTTGCGGCGCGCTCCACCGCATCGGCATCCGATACGTCGGTGGGGATGAAGACAGCGCTGCCGCCAAGCTGCTCGCACTCATTTTTTGCGGCAGCAAGAGCTTCAGGATTGCGGGCGATGAGTCCTAATTTGGCGCCGCGTCTGGCATAACTATGAGCGATAGCTCTGCCCAGACCGGCTGAGGCGCCGGTGACGACTATAACTGGAGATGAATGCATAATGATTTCGACCCGCAAAGGCCCATGCGGCTATCAGGTGAGAGTCCAACGAGCAGGCAGAGGATGCCTTTCCGCGAAGGAGTGGCTTCAGTTCGCCTGCGTGATATCGGGCCCGGGATGAGTTTTCCGAGTCTTCAGACAGGCAACCAGATCGGAAACCTGATCCGGGTGATGAATGCCTGCGAATGCGGGAATGCTTTTACCGCCGTTCAGAATGCGGATGATCATGTCCTGCTGGGTGAGCCTGTCCGGACGCGTTTGCGGTAGCCGATGGCGGCGCCAGACTTCATTTCAAATCTCAGCGAGCAAATTCCGGTCTCGTGCGTCTACTCATTTAACGTGGCGCGAGATCACGGGCATACACAAATCCTTCACTTCCCCCTGTTAATCTGGTGCTTCAACCCATACTGCAGTTTCTGCGTTGTCCGACCTCGGCTCAACCGACCAGGAGAAGTGCGCTCCATGTTGCTCTGCAGCCAGCCCCGGCGACTCTCGGCGATAACTGCCCGCGTTCCTGGATTTGCTCTTATCCTGCTGCTCGGCCTGTTCAGTTTTCCCCTCTGCGCGCAATCCGCATCCCCGCAACGCACCCCGTCCCAAACGAAACCTGCGCCTCAGGCCACTTCCTCCGTCAGCGGCACGCTCGTCGATCCCAGTGGCGCCGTCATTCCAGGCGCCACCGTTACCGTGACCCCCTCCGCATCTGGCGGCGCTCCTCTCACTGCTGTTTCCGATGGCCAAGGCAATTTTGTGATCAGCGGCCTCGCACCTGGCACTTACTCCGTCGGAGCCAGCTCACCAGGATTTCGCGCCGCACGCAAGCCCGGCGTCGTTCTTCAGGCCGGCAAGTCGCTGCGCCTCACCCTTACCTTGCCTATCGAAATGCAGACGCAGCAGGTGCTGGTCAACGGCAATGCCATCGACTCCAGCCCGGAGAAGAATGGCGACGCCATTGTGATGAAAGGTTCTGACCTCGACACCCTTTCCGACGATCCCGACGAACTTACTGAAGAGCTCCAGGCCATCGCTGGTGCCGATCCCGATGCCGGCACGCAGTTTTACATCGACGGATTCTTCGGCGGCCGCCTTCCTCCCAAATCTGCCATCCGCGAAATCCGCATGAATCAGAATCCCTTTTCCGCGCAGTATGACCAAATCGGTTGGGGCCGTATTGAGATCTTCACCAAGCCCGGTTCCGATACCTGGCACGGCGATCTGTGGATGCAGGGTAACGATTCCGCCCTCAACTCGCGCAATCCATTCGTCACCACGCAACCGCCTTATAACTCGCTCGAAATCTGGGGCGACCTTAACGGCCCGGTTACGAAAAACTCTTCCGAGTTCGCGGAGCTTTGGCATCAGGGCTCTTCCGACGACTCCATCATCGACGCATTCGTTCTCGATTCCTCGCTGAACCAGGTTCCCTACACGCAAATCCTCCCCAATAACTCCAGCAACACCGACTTCTCCGAGCGCTACGATGTGCAGGCCGGAAAAGTCCACACCCTCACGGCGCGCTACCATTTCACGCAGACGAAGCAAACCAACGGTGGCGTTGGCCAGTTCGCGCTCGCTTCGCAGGCTTACGACAGCAACCAGACGGAACAGGTTCTCCAGCTCAGCGATTCGCAGGCCTGGAATGCGAACTTTCTGAACGAGCTTCGCTTCCAGTACATCCGCGACCGCAACCGCCAAACCCCGCAAACTTTCTCGCCCACCATCGTGGTTCAGGGTGGATTCACTGGCGGCGGCAACAACACGGGTTTCAACAACGACGCGCAGGATCACTACGAGCTGCAGAACTACGCGCAGACCACGCACGGCAAGCACACCATCGCCTTTGGCGGCCGCTTCCGCGATACGCGCGACTCCAACGACTCCAACGCGAATTTCAACGGCCAGTACACCTTTGCGTCGCTCACCGCTTATCAGATCGCCGAACAGGGAATCGCGAATGGATGGAGCGCTGCGCAGATCGCCGCTGCCGGCGGGGGCGCGAGCCTCTTCAGCCAAACCACTGGAACTCCATCGGCCATCGTCAACGTTTTCGACGCGGGCCTTTATGGCGAAGACAATTACAAGATCAAGCCCGACGTTACGCTGAGCTACGGCCTGCGTTTCGAGTCGCAAACCGCCATCCCCGACCACGCCGACTTCGCGCCGCGCCTCGGCGCTTCCTGGGCGATCAAGCGCAATGCCAACAAGCCGCCTGTTGTGGTGCTCCGTTCCGGATACGGCCTCTTCTACCAGCGCTTCCCTTCGCTCAACGTCCTCGAGGCGAAGCGCGAGAACGGCATCAACGAGCAAGCTACGGTCATCAGCGATCCGACCTTTTATCCCGCCGTTTGCTCCAGCGATCCGTCTGCGTGCACTGGATCAACGACGCTCGCGCCCACGATTTTCCGCATCAGCCCCACGCTGCACTCGCCCTATATCATGGTGGCCAGCATCGGCGCCGATAAACCTATCGGCCACATTGGAACTATCTCGGCCAATTACCAGCTCTTCCGCGGCGATCATCTTTTCTTCACGCGCAACATCAACGCGCCGCTTCCTGGAACTTACAATCCCGACGACCCAACCAGCGGCATTCGTCCGCTCGGCACCGAGCAGAATATCTACGAATACACCTCTGAAGGTAACTCGGTTCGCCATCGTCTCGCGGTGAACGCTAACATCCACAGCAAGTTGTTTGGCATTTACACCAATTACATGCTCAGCAAGACAGAGGCCGATACTTCCGGTATTGGCAACTTCCCTTCCAACGGCTACGACGTGCATCAGGATTGGGGTCGCGCCTCGAACGACTACCGCAATCGCCTCTTCTTCGGTGGATGGTTTCATGTGTGGCGCGGCTTCTCGGTCAATCCCTTCCTGATTTATCAATCGAGCGCGCCGTTCAACATTGTCGTTGGCCAGGACCTCAACGGTGATACCCAGTTCAACGATCGACCTACGTTCGCGACGGATCTGACGCGGCCGAGCGTCGTCCACACACAATGGGGTGTTTTCGATACCTCTCCTATACCCGGTCAAACCACGATTCCCATCGACTACGGCAAAGGTCCTGACACTTTCGTGCTGAACATGCGCGTCTCAAAAGGCTTCAACTTTGGCCCGCCGCTGCCGCAGGAAACTCCCGCTCCGCCTGCTCCTGGCGCGAAGGCTGTGCAGCCTGCGAAGAAACCGGCGATCGAACGCAAGTATCACCTGAGCTTTGGCGTGCAGGCACAGAATGTGCTGAACCATGTGAACCTCGCGTCGCCGGTTGGGGTGCTTGGGTCGCCGCTTTTCGGCGAATCGACTGCGCTCGGCAGCACTTTTGGCAGCGGCTCGGCAAACCGGACTTTGAATTTGTCGACCTCCTTCCGTTTTTGAAGACCTTTGAGGCTTGACCCTGCCCCCTGCATGATATTGAGGCCTGTGCTTTGTCTTCTTTACGGAGTCGGTTTGAGGGCCCTGGCCGTTGCGCGGACGTACCTTGTAGGGTACGCTTGAAGAGCAGGCTCAGGAATCAGCGAAGAGAAGAAGCTGACCGTCGAGTTCTATCGCTCAAGCTCGGGAGCCGAACCTGTTCGCGAGGGGCTGAAAAGCCTGCCGGTCGAGGACCGACACACCCTGGGCAGGGACCTTCGGCTGGTGGAAATGGGCTGGCCGATCGGCATGCCATTATGCCGCCCCCTCGGAGGTGGACTTTGGGAAACACGCAGCACTCTCGCGGGCAATCGCATCGCCCGCATCCTCTTCTGCGTAACTCGCGGCTACATGGTTCTGGTCCACGGGTTCATCAAGAAAACACAGAAGACCCCCGAAGCCGAACTGAACCTGGCGCGCAAACGACAGAAGGAAGTAGGCCTGTGAAGAAGAATCCGCATATCGGCTCCTCCCTCGACGACTTCCTTAAGGAAGAGGGCATCCTCGAAGACGCGACCAACTATGCGGTGAAACGTGTTCTGGCCTGGCAGATTCGGAAGGCCATGAAGGAAAAGTCACTCACGAAAACGGAAATGGCGCGCCGCATGGGAACCAGCCGCGCGCACCTTGATCGCCTGCTCGATCCGGAGAACGACAAGGTGCAGCTCGATACCGTCGAACGAGCCGCCTCCGTCCTGGGACGCCGCCTTCGCCTCGTCCTTGTTTAGCTGTTCCAGCGTGGTGCCACCGAGGTACGACAGGTGAAACGGTAATTAGTGCAGATGCAGCCGCCAGGCTGTGTAGCTGGCGATTTCGTGGAGGAGGCGCTGGAGGCGCTGCTCGCGGGGGATGCTGCGAGAGACGAGGCGCGGCGAAGTGTAGACCCTGAGGCCGTCGTTCTCGCAAATGGCATGGATGCGGAACAGGTGGCTGCCGTCGCTGACCACGACGATGTTTTTGAGGCTGTTGGCGCGGGCGATGACCGCCAGGCGCTCGGCAGACTGCTCGGTATTGGCGCTTTCGGTTTCGGCGATGATGGCGCTCTCGGGAACGCCGTGGGCCAACAGGTAATCGTGGCCGACGCCGCCTTCGGAGTGGAGATCGGCTGGATCGCCGCCGCCGAGGGTGATGACGAGCGGGGCGAGGCCGCGCCGGTAAAGCTCAAGGGCATGATCGAGGCGGGCGCGCAGCACCGGGGAGGGGCGGCCGTCGTACTCGGCGGCGCCGAAGACGGCGATGGCATCAGCGGGGCGCGCCTCGTCGCGATGAGCGTAGTGACGAATCTGGCCGTAGACCCATAGGACCCAGAAGAGCGCGGCGAATAACGCGGCGGCGATGATCCAGAGGAGCAGGTGTTTTCTAATGCCGGGCGTTCGGCGTTCGGCGTTCGGCGCTCTCCCTGTGGATCGCAGGTTGTCGCGGGGAACGATCATCGCTCCTGCAGGGCGAGGGCGATGGCGTGGGTGGGGATGGCTCCCTCGCGGAGAATCTGCCAGGTTCCTTCCGGTCCGGTCAGATCGACGATTGTGGTGGGAACGCTGCGGCCGGTGGGTCCGCCGTCGACGATGACCGGAATTTTGTCGCCGATCTGGTCGCGGACACAATTCGCATAAGTACATTCCGGCAGACCGGCAAGATTGGCCGCTGTAGCGGTGATGGGAAAGCCGAATTCAGCGACGACGGCGCGGGGGATGGCCGCATCGGGCACGCGCAAGGCGACGTTGCCGGTATTGGCGGTCGAGCGCAGGGGCAGGCGCGAACCCGCCTTCACGATGACGGTAAGGGGCCCAGGCCAGAAGCGTTCGGCGAGGAGATCGAAGCAGATGCCGCACTCGCGGGCGAGTTGGTAGGCCTGGGAGAGGCCGGAAATGAGGAGGGAGAGCGGCTTCTGTTTGAGGCGGGTCTTGATTTCGTAAATGCTTTCGACGGCGCGGAGATTGACCGGATCGACCGCGAGACCATAAAAGGTGTCGGTGGGCATCCCGACGACTTTGCCTTCGCGGATGCACTTCACCACATACTGAATGCGGTCCGGCTCAGGCTCGTCCGGATGGATGCGCAGAATTTCTGCTGACAAGGCCTCTCCTGCGTAACAGCTCGGAGCCGCGCATTCGTGGAAACCAGCCCTGATCGAGAACCGTGAGGCAGAGGTTTGGAATCCCTCGTAAAATCCCACTATGCCGACGGTTTCAGATCGCTCGCGACTCATCAGCATTGTACAGAGTCGCCAGAATGCGAGGGTGCGGGAACTGCGGGCGGCGTTTATTCGGAGCGGGCGGGAGGTATCGGAAGTAATCGGCATTGAGGGCGAGCACCTGATTGCCGAGGCGCTGCGAAGCGGAGTTCGACTGCGGACCGTGTTTGTGCGGCGGGACCTGGATCGGCGGGACGGGAGCTTGCGGGTGCTGGACCGGCTGGCATTGCCGGCGGCGGTGCCGATCGTGGAGCTGACGGCGGCGGTGTTCGACTCGGCGGTGGAGACGGAGTCGCCTCAGGGGATCGCGGCGCTGATGGAGATTCCGCGCTTTTCGTTTGCGGAAGCGCTCGCTGGTCCGAAGCCGCTGGTGGTGATGACGGCGGCGCTGCAGGATCCGGGAAACTTTGGCACGCTGGTGCGTTCGGCGGAGGCATTTAGGGCGAGCGGCGTGGTTGCGCTGCCGGGAACGGTGAGCGTGTGGAACTCGAAGGCGCTGCGGGCGTCGGCGGGATCGGCGTTTCGGGTTCCGGTGATTGCAGAGAAGCCGGGGCCAGCGTTCGCGGCGCTCAGGGAGCGGAGGATTCCGGTGTATGCGGCGGTTCCGGCGTCGGCGGATGGGGACGCAATTCCCTGCTCTGCGGTAGATCTGAGCGCGGCGGCGGCGATTCTGATCGGGAACGAAGGCAGCGGGCTTTCGGCGGAGTTGCTGGAACGCGCCGGGCAGCGCATTGCGATTCCTACGCCGGGACCGGTGGAGTCACTGAACGCGGCGATTGCGGCCAGCGTGCTGTTGTATGAGGCTGCGCGGCAGAGAGCTGCGGGACGATGAGCCTCTTTAACCCGGCTCCGGAATCGGATAGCGCCAGAAAGTCAGCGCGGGTGGGTGCACCGTTGGCCGAGCGCATGCGTCCGCGGTCCCTCGATGAGTTTTTGGGGCAGGAGCATTTGCTTGCGACGGGCAAGCCGCTGCGGGTGCAGATTGAACGCGACGATGCATCGTCGATGATCTTCTGGGGACCTCCGGGGGTGGGCAAGACAACGCTGGCGAAGATTATTGCCGAGACGACGAAGGCCACCTTCATCGAGTTTTCGGCGGTGCTGGCGGGGATCAAGGAAATCAAGCAGGTGATGGCCGACGCGGAAAAAGCCGCCACATGGGGATCGCGGACGATTCTGTTCGTCGACGAGATTCACCGGTTCAACAAGGCGCAGCAGGATGCGTTTTTGCCGTGGGTGGAGCGTGGGTCGATCCGGCTGATTGGGGCGACAACGGAGAATCCTTCGTTTGAGATTATTTCGGCGCTGCTTTCGCGGTGCCGGGTGTACACGCTGCATTCTCTGACCGACGCGCAGATTGTGACGCTGCTGGAGCGGGCGCTAAAGGATGCCGAACGCGGGCTGGGATCGCAGCACCTCACTGCCGAAGAGGGAGCGCTGGAATTGCTGGCGTCGTATGCGTCGGGCGATGCGCGGAATGGCCTGAATGCGCTGGAGGTGGCGGCAAAGCTGGCGGCCACTGGAGTGATCACGAAGGAAATTGCTACGGAAGCGCTGCAGCAGCGCGTGCTGAGGTACGACAAGCAGGGCGAGGAGCATTTCAACCTGATCTCGGCGCTGCACAAGTCGGTGAGGAACTCGGATGCCGACGCATCGATGTACTGGCTGGGGCGGATGCTCGCGGCGGGTGAGGATCCTTTATATGTAGCGCGGCGGCTGGTGCGGATGGCGGTGGAGGATATAGGGCTGGCCTCGCCGGAGGCGTTGCACATTACGCTGGCGGCGAAGGACACGGTGGATTTTCTGGGTTCGCCGGAGGGCGATCTGGCGCTGGCGGAGGCGGCGGTGTATCTGGCGCTGGCGCCTAAATCGAACGCGCTGTACACGGGATACAACGAGGTTCTGTCCGATATTGAGACAACGCGGCAGGAGCCGGTGCCGCTGCATCTGCGCAATGCGCCAACGAAGCTGATGAAGCAACTCGACTACGGGAAGGGCTATGAGTACGCGCACGATGTGGAGGGCCGCGTCGCGGATATGGAGTGTCTGCCGGAGTCTCTGCGCGAACGGCGCTACTATCAGCCGACGCAGGAGGGGCGCGAGAAGCTGATGGCGCAGCGGATGGAGGAGATCCGGAAGATTCGGGAGTCGAAGCGGGGGGATTAGAGTTGGCATATGCCGGAACATATGCTACGATTCTATTCATGAAAGTGAAGGACCCCGCTCGTCGCGTTCACCTCTTCCGCAACGGGAGGAACCAGGCGGTTCGTATCCCGCGAGAATTCGAGCTTCCCGGCGAAGAAGCGGTTCTGCGCCGCGATGGCACTACGGGACGCCTTATCCTGGAGCCCCTGCGCAAGAGAGATTTGATGACACTCCTGGCAACATGGGCCCCCCTGAGCGAGGAAGATCGGATGCCGGAAATTCTGGACCTTCCTCTGGATTCGGTTGATCTTTAATGCCGCGATACCTGCTGGACACCAACATCCTCTCCGACCTTATTCGAAATCCAGCTGGCGTGATCGCACGCAGAATAGGCCGCTTGTCGCCGGAGGGCCGTCAGGACATCTGCACCAGCATCATCGTTGCGGCTGAACTTCGATTCGGCGGCGAAAAGAAACAATCTGCTCGCCTGTCTCAGCGTGTAGAGGAAATCCTCGATTCGATTGACGTGCTTTCCTTTGAACCGGACGCCGATCGCCACTATGGTCGGATCCGCGCAAGCCTTGAACGTGCGGGATCTGTCATCGGTGCAAATGACATGCTCATCGCCGCTCATGCGGCTGCTGCAGGATGCATACTGGTCTCGGACAACCAAGGCGAATTCGCCCGGGTGCCGGGCCTGCGCGTGCAGAATTGGCTGCGTGTCCGAACCTGATCGCTAACCGCTCGTCACTGGTTTTCGCTGTGCTATATTCCGAAAGAGTTCCATGATCTTTTCCCGTGAGTACGTTGGCTATTTGGCGCGCCATACGGTACAGCAGCTCATCGACGCCAAAATGATTCAAACCACGAAGCCCAGGGCCGTCGAAGAGCGAGTGCACGCCGGCATTCTGGAGGAGCTGTCGCTGGAGGACCGCATCAACGAGGAGGTGCGGGTGATCCTCGACGCCTACCAGGAAGAGATGCACCGCACTGGAGCCAGCTACTTTGAGATGTTCAAGAAGGTGAAGACGGAGCTGGCACGCAAATACAAGGCGGTGCTGTGAGAATTTCGCGCGACAAGCTGAACAAGCTGGCACACGTGGTCGCGGACACACTGGCGGAGACGCCGGAGGCCGAGTTTCTCGAGGATCGGAACACGATCCGGCAGGAGGCGCGCAAGGCGCTGGAGCATCTGCTGCTGGAAGAAATGCGGATCGATCAGGCCGCTCGGCAGAAGATCGAATCGCAGCGGCGGATCATTCCCGAAGGCTCGCAGGAGTGGGACATCCTGTACCGCAAGTACTACAACGAAGAAGTGAAGAAGCTCGGCATCTGACCAGTGGCATAGCCACTTATCGTGACCATTTCCGGCCACTTCTGCTTTTCCATAAACGGACCACCTCCATCTACCAATTGTTAGAGAGGCGAACGCTGCTGCAGCCTGCGCCGTGCGCGCGATGAGGGCGCTTCATGGGTCGCGCCGCCTGCGTTAGGTGCGTTATTTAGCTGATAAACAGCAACTTCGTCATTACCCTCATGCCATTCGTCACAATTCACGAGCCAGGTCGGGGATGACTGCGGCGATGGCACTCCGGGTGCACAGTCGAGAGTAGCTCAGGTGTATCGCTGTTATGACTGATGCTTCCCCCGATTACCGTCGTACCTTGAAGAACCTACCCACGCCGGCCTCGGCACCGGATTCCTGTCCGAAAGATTCCTGTCCAGAACAGATGCGATCTGCTGATCGCGCTGCCGGGCTCCCCATTTAATTTTTCCGGAGGAACCAAAATGTTCAGACGCAGTCGCTGGTTGTTTACATTGCTCCCCGTGTGCCTTGTTCTGTTCCTCGCTCCTGGCGCGCTGAATTTCTATGCCGCTGGCCAGGGCATTATCACCGGTGGAATCACCGGAACCGTGGTGGATCCGACCGGCGCTGTGGTTCCCGACGCGACCGTCACGGCTATTAGTGAAAGCAGCGGAACGAGTCTTCAGGCCAGGTCGAACGGCGAAGGCAGCTTCCAGATTTCCGACGTGCCGCTGGGCCTCTACACGGTGACCATCCGTGCCACCGGATTTGGCATGGGTCAGATCACGCACGTGCAGGTGGTGGCGGGCAACGCCACGCAGCTTGGCCGGCAGACCCTGAAGCTGGGATCGGCTTCGCAGACAGTTGAGGTGGAAGGCGGAGCCGCGCAACTGCTGAATACGGAATCGTCGCAGGGCGAAGAGGTCATCGACACCGTTCAGCTGCAGAGCCTGCCCGTGAATGGCGCCATGGATAACGTGACTTTGATGGTGCCCGGGGTTGTGCAGACCCATTCCGATGGCATGTCGAACACCAACGGCGTGAATTACTCGGTGAATGGCCAGCGCGGACGCGCCAACAACTCGGAAATCGATGGACAATCCAACAACGATAACTCCATCGGTGGACCGAGCTTTTTCTTCTCAAACCAGGACGCCATCGCCGAGGTCCAGGTGATCACCAACGACTTCAGCGCGCAGTATGGCCGCAATATGGGCGCCGTGGTGAACTACATCACCAAGAGCGGCACCAATCAGTTTCACGGCACGGCGTTTGAGGAGTACACCGGATCTTTCCTGTCCTCGCTGCTGCAGTATCAGAAGGATCCGCAGTTCGGGTTCTGCCCCCCGGACGTTAGTCCCTCCACCGGGTGCTCACCGGTCTCCATTCCGCGTTTCGTTCAAAACAACTGGGGCGGGACGCTGGGCGGTCCGATCCTGAAAGACAAGCTTTTCTTCTTCGGCGGCACGTACTGGACGCATCAATATGAATCCGGCAGCGTCGCTACTTCGGATGGAGCGGTGTTTCCGGATGCAACAGGACTCTCGACACTGCAGGCCAGTTTCCCCAATAACCCGGGTGTCACTGCCCTGGTGAACCAGGGCCCCTACGCGGTCAAGGCCGGCAATCCTACTGCCTTTGGCCCGACCAGCACCCTGCAGGTCACGGATGGGACGACGGTCGCGAACGTGGAGGTTTCTCAGTTTAAGCGCACCCTGCCTCAATACACGCTGGACCAGGAGGAGCTGGGCCGCATCGATTATCAGGTCACCGCGAAAGACCGTTTCTTCCTGCGCTACAACTACCAAAACAATCCAACGGTGCCCACCAACAACTCGGCCGCCGGCAACTTCGTTAACGTGAACGGAATCACGCACGAGGTGGGCGGCGACTGGACGCATACCTTCACCAGCAACATGATCGATCAGCTGCGGTATTCCTTCCAGCAATCCACGATTGCGTTCGAAGGGGGCGCGGTGCCCACCTGCACTATTGCCAGCTTCAACTCGTGCCCCTCGTCGGTGACCCTGGGCGGCAATTTGTCCGGCTTCGGGATCAGCTCCAACCTGCCTCAGGGCCGGGTTGTGAAAGTGAACCAGGTGCAGGACAACGCCAGCTGGACCCATGGACGCATGACCATCCTGTTTGGGGGCGAATACGATCATCAGAATTCCCCCAACGCATTCCTGCCCAACGCCTCGGGCGCTTTCAATTTCACGCCCGGAACAACCAGCGTTCCGGTCAGCTTGCCCGCTGGCGCGTCCTCTGCGGCCGTCAACGGCATCAGCGGACTGCTGGAGGGAATTTCGCAAACCGACCTCGCCGCCGGAAGTCCGAGCGTTCCTTTCAAGGAGCCGGATTATGCACTGTACGTCCAGGATAACTGGAAGGCGACGCCCAGCCTCACGCTCAACCTGGGATTACGCTACGAGTTCTTCTCTCAGGCGGCCAATCTACTCCACACCGAAAGCGTTGCCCAGCAGACGGGACCGAATCCTTACTGGAGTACTTCGCTGCCTCTTTCGGCAACGACGGCCCCGGCTATCAATTCGGACCTGAGGAATATCGAGCCCCGCTTCGGGCTGGCTTATGTTCCCCCGTTCAATCAGAAGATGGTGATCCACGCCGGGTTTGCGATGAATGTGGACCCCGAGTTCTACAACATCTTCCTCAACCTCGCGACCGATGCTCCGGTGATCAATTCCGGTTCGTTTGTCTGCGATGGAATGACCGTTAAGTGTGTTCCGAACGGCGGTCTCACTTATGGGACGGTCCAGTCCTCGGATACCAAGTTCCTTCCCACCGGCGGCGACCCGCGCCAGGGCCTGTGGTTCGGGGTTCCCACCAACTTCAGGAATCCCATGTCGGAAAACTACACCATGGGAATTCAATATCAGCTGATGCCAAGTGCGGTCGCCGAAATTAGGTACGTCGGCAACCATACCTTCGGTCAGTTCCAGGCGATTAACGGCAACCCGGATGTGCTGGACGTGCAGAGCGCTTTCCCCAACTACGGCTCGGGGACACCGGTGTGCACCGATACCAGCGCCCCCGGCTACACGCGGCCGAATTGCAACTTCTTCATCGTGGAGAACACCGACAATACGGCCTTCTCCATCTACAACGGTTTGCAGTCGTCTTTGACGCTGCGTGAATTCCACCACCTGACCGGTACGGCTTCCTACACGTACAGCCGCACCATCGACAACGTGAGCGAAATTTTCAGCACCGGCAGCGCAGGCACGACCAGCGCCTTCGCACAGGATCCGCTGAATTCCGATGTTGGCGAGCGCGGGGTTAGCGGCAACTCCTACCCCAACGTGTGGGGCGTTCAGTTGCTCTACAACACGCCCTGGTTCTCCAGTCAGCACGGGATTCTGGGCCGGACTCTGGGCGGCTTCTTTACCAACCTCTTCTACCAGTACAACGGCGGGGAGCCCTTCAATCCGATCCAGAACTCGCTCTCGGTTCAGTCTCCTGCGGTGCTGTCCTATATCGGTGCTAACCCGGCCATCAATGCGACCGAGGCGGAGAGCAGCTTCTGCGATGCCATCTTCGCATCGGTGTTCGGCAATCCGTGCCGGCCGATCCTCTCCAATCCCAGGGCGCCAATCGGCTCGATTGGCATTAACACGGGGCCGGGCGGCTACATCGATTACGTGACCGGGAATTCGACTTTGCCGTCAGCGGAACACTGGCTGTGGAACAACCAGTACGAAGCTATGGCCGAGGGCAAGCCTTTCCCCGGGGTGGGACGCAACATTCTGCGCGGTCACAGCTTCAACAATATCGATATGACGGTGGGCAAGAACATCCATCTCACTGAGCATGTCAATACGCTTCTGCAGATGAGCGTGTTCAACGTGTTCAACCGCGCCTACTACGGGTCGCCGGATCCGAATATTGAAGACAGCTGGGCCACCGGCCAGTACCTTAACGACTTTTATGGTTTTGGTACCGGGGCGGAGAGTTCGGCGGCAGGCGGCGCGTATGGGCAGGGGCCGGGCAACCGCAACGTCCAGCTCAGCGGCAAGATCACTTTTTGATCCACTTCGTCGCCGCCTGATGGGCGTATCGACCTGCCAGGGCCGCTTCGGCGGCCCTTTTCTTTTTGCCGCGGGCGAGGTTGACCACAGAGGACACAGAGGTCCCGGAGAAGGAACCGCGGTCCCGCGCGGTGCTAAAATCGGTTGTGTGCCGGGTCCTGCGCGACGCAATCCCGCCAACCCCGCCAGGTCCGGAAGGAAGCAACGGTAACGGGCCAGTGCGTGTGCAGCAGGTCACCCGGTGCACTAAGTATCTTCGGCAGTATCCGATTCGCAATCATTACAACTAATCGCTGGACGCGGTTTTTCTGCGAGAATATCTCTTTGCGTTCAGGAGCAATCATTTGACCCTTACAGCTCGGCCGCGTGTGTCTGCTCGTGCCAAAATCAGCGCTCTCGGAACCTGGACCCCGCCTCGCCTGCTGACCAACGCCGACCTGGAAAGGATGGTCGACACTTCGGACGAATGGATTACGTCGCGGGTGGGCATTAAAGAGCGGCACATTGTGGAGCCGGGTATGGCGACCAGCCACATGGCGATTGAGGCGGCGCGGCGTTGCCTGGCTGCACGCGGCGTCGATCCGACGGAAGTGGAAGTGATTATCGTCGGCACGGTCACGCCGGACATGCTTTTCCCGGCGACGGCGTGCCTGGTGCAGGATCGCCTGGGCGCGAAGGGCGCCTGGGGGTTCGATCTTTCGGCGGCGTGTTCCGGGTTTGTCTACGCGCTGCAGATGGGTTGCAAGTTGGTGGAGAGCGGCGCGCAGAAGAAGGTGCTGGTGATTGGGGCGGACACGATGTCGTCGATCATCGACTACACCGATCGCGCCACCTGCGTGCTGTTTGGCGACGGAGCGGGCGCGGTACTGATCGAACCGGCGGAGGATGGTGAGCTGGGGATGATCGATTTCCATCACGAGATCGACGGCTCGGGCGCCTGCGCGCTGTTCATGCCCGGCGGGGGAAGCCTGCATCCGCCGTCGCACGAGACGGTGGACAAGAAGATGCACTATGTCCACCAGGATGGGCAGGCGGTTTACAAATTTGCCGTGCGCAAGATGGTCGAGGCGACGGAGACGGTTCTGGAACGCAACGGCATTACCGGCGACGATATTGCGGTCTTCATCGCGCACCAGGCCAACCGGCGCATCATCACGGGCACAGCGGACCGGCTGGGGTTGCCGGCGGAGAAAGTGATCATCAACATCGACCGCTTCGGCAACACGACGTGCGGGACGATTCCGCTGGCGATGGAAACCGCGCGCCAGGAAGGCAAGCTGAAGAAGGGCGATACGGTGCTGATCGCCAGCGTGGGCGCGGGCTTTACCGTGGGCGCCGCGCTGCTGCGCTGGGAATGCTGAAGGGCTGACCGCGCGGCGGACTCTTTAGCTCTTCGCCCCTGCCACAACCAGGCCGATGCCACCGATGAGCGCGACGGTGCTGAGGATGGGCGAAATGGGGATGGTTTTGGTTTGCTTGTGCTGGATCTGCACCGGACCCATGCTGACGTCTTTCTTTTCGTGGGTGAAGCTGAAGCCGCCGGCGACGAAGCCGATGATGCCCAGGACAACGAGAAGAATTCCAACCAGGGTTGCTGCTTTCAAAATGCGTGCCTCTTTCTCCAAGTAAGTTGGCGAGGATGGCGGACGCGGCACGATAGCCGCAACTCGCGCCCGTCTGCTCTGCCGAGTGAGATGCGTTTCCGGCAGGCGTGTCAGGCTGGGTTTTTGTAAAGGTAGCGGGCAAACAACCGGAGTCATCCTGCATCGCGGCGACGGCCCACACAAGGTGTGATCCGGTCCGGCTCAATTCGTAAAGGAGCGCAACCCTGCTGTTTTGCGTCTATATGGATGCCGGAGGACGGCGAGCAGTACGATAATCGTGAGGTTCTGGATGCCTTCCTGGATGTCTCGTTGCGGCCGGTTCTGCTGCGCCGGAAGTCTGGCTGGATTGCTATTGCTTACGGGCTGCGGGCAGTTCTTTCCACCTCTGAGCAGTGGTTCGGGTGGGTCGGGCGGCACCGGCACATCGAGCGGCGACTATCTCTACGTGGGCAATCTGGGGACGAATCCGACCACCATCGCGGGATTCTCCATCGCCAGCAGCGCTCTGAGTACGCTCTCCGGCGCGCCGTGGCAGGTGAGTCTCGAACCAACGGCGCTGGCGGTGACACCTAACAACTCCTACCTTTATCTCGGCAGCGCTGCCGGGGGAATTTACGTTTACACGATCGGGTCGAGTGGGGTGCTGACGATCGGCAACGGGGGTGTGCCAGTGGCCACCGGCATCTCGCCCTCGGTTCTGCGTGTGGATACAACCGGGAAATGGCTGCTCGGAGGTTCGGCGTTCTCCGGGCAGGCCTACGTGTATCAGATCGGAAGCGGCGGGGCGCTGACAGCGATCAGCTCGTCGGTGGTCACGCTGAACTCCAGCGATCCCGCCACCGACATGGAGATTGCGCCGAGCGACGACTACGTTTACGTTTCCTGCGGGACAGCAGGCATTTACACGATGAGTTTTAACTCCGGCACCGGCGCGATGGCGCAGGTGAACAGCGTTCTGGCGCCGAAACAGGCCGACGCAGCCGACTACGGCATGGCAATCTCACCCTCGGGCAGTTATCTGTTCGCGGCGGAAACGGTGACGGGCGGGGTGCGGGTTTTCTCGATCGCCGCCAACGGCACGCTTACGGAGACCTCAGGGTCGCCGTATACCACGGGAACCGGGGCGTACTCCGTGCTTGTCGATTCCACGGGAAGCTATGTGTATGTGGCGAATCGCACGCAGAACAACATTAGTGCGTTTCTGCTTTCGGGGACCGGCGCACTCACCGCTATTTCGGGTTCGCCCTTCACAACCGGGGCTCTTCCGGTGGCCATGGTGGAAGACAAGACGGACGCTTACATCGCCGTGATTTGCAGCGGTGGCGGTCCTGATCTGCAGGTCTTCACATTCGCCGGATCGACGGCAGGCGCGCTCACCAGCTTTAAGAGCACGACCACGGGAACAGACCCGACTGCGGCTTCGAGCATCGCGGCGACGCACTGATGGGGACGCCAGCTGCGTCACCGCTTCTCCGGTTTCTAAACGGCGCGGATTTCAAGGGATTTTCCCAGCGCAGCCATGGCGCCGGCGATGCCGTCGATTTTTGAAACATACCGCAGATTTACCAGCCGGTTCACGGCCTGGGGTGTTGTACGCAACCTGCGCGCCAACTCGGCGGGGCGCACACGCTGCCGCACCATTTCATTCAGCAGAAGTACCTTCGCCTCGACACTGACGGGTAAAACCACCATGCGCTGACCGCGCTTCACGTTCGAGGGCATGGGAACCGCACGGCGATCGTCGAAATAGAAATCCAGCGCCGTCTCCAGAGCATCGTGGGCCATCTTCAACGCTTCGTCCACCGAATCCCCCTGAGTGATCGCCTCGGGAATATCGGGAAACGTCACCACATATCCCCCGCTGTGTTTGTCGGGAGTCAATTTCACCGGGTACGCCAGCATACTTCGCTCCTTCGCTATTTCAGACCCAATTGCTTCTTGATTCCTTCAACGAGCCCCTTTTTGAGTTCCTTACCGTGCATCGGCAACACCGACTGCCTTCCATTCAGAAACACTCGCAGGTGGGAGCCTTTGCCGGGTTTGAACAGTGCTCCCTGGTCCGCGAGCCAGCGCTTGAACTCGCTGCTTTTCATCAAAACCGAGTATAAACAATAATGTTTATTATAGTAAATCTGATTCCCGGGTTTCGGCGCTGATTTCTCGACCCTGCAGCCTGTACCCTGTTCCCTGTAACCTGTTCCCTGGAATGAGCGATCCCAAAACTCCCTCTCCCTCCAAATTGAAAACCGAGTTGGCCTCGAAGCTCGACGTGAACACGCCTCGGGCGCGCACCAACGCGCAGAAGATGGCCGCGCTGCTTGCGCAGATTCGTGGCCAGGAGGCTGAGATTCGCCAGGGCGGCGGTCCAAAGGCCATCGAATCGCAACACGGGAAGCAGCGTTTGACGGTGCGCGAGCGCCTCGACCTGCTGCTCGACCCGGGGTCGAAATTCTTCGAGTTGGGGCTGTTTGCGGCGTTCGAGATGTACGAGGAGTGGGGAGGCGCGCCGTCCGCCGGCGCCGTCACCGGCCTCGGATATGTCTCTGGCCGGCTGTGCATGATCGTCGCGAACGACGCTACCGTGAAAGCCGGTGCGTTTTTTCCGATGACGGCGAAGAAGGTCCTTCGCGCGCAACACATCGCGATGGAGAATCGCGTTCCGACCATCTACCTGGTGGATTCGGCGGGAATCTTTCTACCGCTGCAGGAGGACGTTTTTCCTGATCAGGACGACTTCGGCCGCATCTTTCGCAACAACGCGGTGATGTCCGCGGCCGGGATCCCGCAGATCACGGCGATCATGGGCATGTGCGTGGCGGGCGGCGCGTATCTGCCGGTGATGACCGACCAGGTGCTGATGACCGAGGGTAGCGGGCTGTTTCTGGCGGGGCCGGCACTGGTGCAGGCGGCGATCGGGCAGAAATACACCCCAGAAGAGTTGGGCGGGGCGACGATGCACGCGGAGATTTCCGGGACGGTTGACTTCAAGGAGCCGAACGACCACCTGTGCATCGCGCGACTGCGCTCGCTGGTGGCAAAGTGGGGCCATGGGGGGCGCGCTCCGTTCGACCGCGCTGCATTCGATCCCGCGAGCGATGCGCCTCGTTACGCCGCGTCGGATCTGCACGGGCTGCTTGACTCCGACCCGGCGAAAGCCGCGGTGAACAGCTACGACATGCATGAGGTCATTGCGCGGATTGTGGATGGCAGCGAGTTCGACGAGTATCGCCCGAGCTATGGGAGGACGCTGCTGTGTGGCTATGCGCGTATCGGCGGTTATGCGGTGGGCATCGTCGCGAATCAGAAGCAGTCACAGCCGCAGATCAGCCACTCCGGCGAGAAGCGCGTCGAGTTCGGCGGGGTGATCTACGCGGAGAGCGCGGACAAAGCTGCGCGCTTCATTATGGACTGCAACCAGAACCTGATCCCGCTGATTTTTCTCCACGACGTGAATGGTTTTATGGTGGGGCGCGACGCGGAATGGAGTGGGATCATCCGCTCCGGGGCGAAGATGGTTACCGCAGTATCCAATTCTGTGGTCCCAAAGATTTCTGTTATCGTGGGCGGCTCCTTCGGGGCGGGCAATTACGCCATGTGCGGGAAGGCTTACGATCCGCGTTTTATCTTCGCCTGGCCAACGGCGCGGTACGCCGTGATGAGCGGCGACTCGGCGGCCAACACGCTGGTGGAGATTCGCGTCCGGCAGCTGGAGCGCGGCGGCCGCCAGCTGAGCGACCAGGAAAAACAGGAGCTGGTGGCCTCGATCAAGGCCACCTATGAAGCCCAGACGGACTGCCGTTATGCTGCGGCGCGGCTTTGGGTGGACGCCATCATCGACCCCGCCGAAACCAGGGATGCCCTGCTGATGGCACTCGAAGCCGCCAGCATGAACCCTGAGATTCTGAGATTCAACCCGGGCATTCTGCAAACGTAATCGGGTGAACGTAATGAAGCGAACGTAATCGGGACGTACCAGGCTAACGTAACCTCCGTTCATCAGGATTCTGCCTGTTTTCATTGCAATCGGGAGTATTCTCAAACCATGCCTTCATCCTCGGCTGCAACGCCGCGTAAGAAGCGCGGTGCAGCGAAGAGCTTTGTCCACAGCGGCTGGTGGAAATCCCTCTGGCCGGTACTGGTGGGGATTGCCATCACGCCGTTCACCGTCCGGTTAGCGAGCGTGCTGGCGCTGGAAGGGCCGAAAGCCTTCGCTCTGCTTTATCCGTGGTTCGATGTTCTGCGCAGCCGCGTCCTCCATTCTCCCGCCGACCTGGTGGGCCACGCCTACGAGTACATGCTCTATCTGCAGTTTCCGCTTTACGGAGTGCTGATGACGCTGACGTTTCGCGCCGGACGCAACCTGCGCGCGCTGATTATCGGGCTCAGCCTGCATTTCACGGGCCTGATGCTGGTGGTGGTGCTCGCGTATCTGGGACAGTTGCCACAATGATTGCCGGAACGCCCAGCCCCGGAAAGCAACCTCTGGAATGAAAAGCCGCCGGGTGCTGGTGCGTATGCTGGTCACCCAGCTCCGGTTGCGTTTTCTGGTAGCTCTGGTTGCGCTGGTCCTGCTGTGCTGCGCGCTCACGCTGGTTTTTTTGTTCGATTGGCACCGCCGCGGGGACACTTTTGCGCTGGCCTTTGGCGCACTGCTTAGCTTTTTTGCATCGGTCATCACGGCCGCGGTCACGCTGACATATCTGCATGTCTCGCGCCGTTCGCTGGCTGCCGCTGAGGCGGCGATCGCATTGCAGCGCGAGCAGTGGGATGCCAGGCTGATGGTGCAGCCGCGGTTCTGGATGGGCGTCCATGAAGAATCCGCGGACCGCTTTGCGCATCGCCCGCTGACCGTCACATACCGGCGCGACCGTGCCGACAATGGGCAGTATTACTACGACACCGTAACCTGGCCGCAGATTATGGTGGATGTGTGGAACGACGCAGAGCGCTCCTTCCGGGTGGGCGGCTATCGGCTGTGGGTGCGCGATGAGGAGCACCTGGCCATCGAGCGTCCGCTCTCTGGTCTGGTAGTGCCGCCCAACGAGCTGCGTTCGTTTGCCGTGACGCAGGAGCTGGTGGCGCTGAGCGTCCGGCAGCGGCAATTCCAGGAACGCTACGAGCGGCCGCTGTGCGAGGAAAGTGCGATCGGCCTGCGTCTGTTTTACTCCGACTGGCGCGACGACAACCGCTCCACACGCGATGCTTTCTACCTTGTACTGAGTCCGCAACTCGCACGGGAATCCTGCATCCAACGCATCGAAAGCCATGCATAGGCCGTTTTTCCGTCGCCGGGCAGATCGAAGTTTCTTTCTGCTGCTCGTCCCCATGGCCGCGGCATCGCTGCCATCGCTGGTGTTTTGCGCGCTGACGTTTGTCCTGTGGCTGCACGGGCACTGGGGCAAGTTGCCACTGGTGGTGAATCTGCCTCCGGGGAATCCCTGGGATCGGGTATTTGGGCTCGAGCTTTCGATCTGGAGCTGGATCGGGCGCTGGAACTCCGTGATTACGCTTGCGGCAACGGCGTTCTTTGTGGCGGCGCTGCTGCGGCCCCGCTGGCGCAACTTTGCCGCCCTCGCCCTGATACCCTACGGGTTGCTGCTTTGCGCGGATTTCACACTGCGCTGGCTCTGAGCACCCGAGGTCCCGGAGGGCAGCTTTCTGGACGATGACTGCTGTCAAGATTATCGAATGTCCGCGCGATTCATGGCAGGCTTTGCCGAAGCCGATGCCCGCCTGAGGTGAAGGCCGACTATCTGCGCGCGCTGGTTGCTGTCGGCTTTCGGCATATCGATGCAGTGTCATTCGTGTCGCCGAAAGCGGTACCGCAGATGGCCGATGCCGAGCAGGTGCTCGACTACCTTGACCCACCCGACGACGTGGAGATTATTGGCATTGTCGTGAATCCACAGGGGGCGGCGCGCGCTATCGCCACGGATGCTGTTTCGACGCTGGGCTTCCCTTACTCCATTTCGCCGGAATTTCTGCGCCGTAACCAGAACCAGACACCGGAAGAGTGCCTGGAAGCGCTGGATGGGGTAGGCCAGGCAGCCTTTCAGTCGGGGCTGGGTGTGGTTGTCTATATTTCCATGGCCTTTGGCAATCCGTATGGTGACGCCTGGAGCGTGGATGAGGTGGTTTCAGCCTGCGACCTGTTGGCCGATTCCGGCATAACGCAGATTTCGCTGGCGGACACCGTGGGTCTGGCCACTCCGGAGCAGATTACAGAGGTTGTGGGGGCGGTGCTCGGGTCAGTGGATGAGACCGTCGAAATCGGCGTTCACCTTCACGCACGGCCGGAGGGCGCCGCTGCGAAAATCGCCGCTGCATACAACGCTGGCTGCCGCCGCTTCGACATGGCGATTGGCGGGTTGGGGGGCTGTCCGTTTGCGCAGGATGCGCTGGTGGGAAATATCGCCACTGAGCTGGCTTTGGCTGAGCTGCAGCGCCTGGGAGCGGAGCTGCCGCGGCTGCGATCGCTCGACACTCTGCGCACGGTAGCGGCTGAGATCGAGGCCAGATTTTCGCCTACGATTCAGTAGCCGGGAGAATCAAGCGGCGGCTCCGTGGCTGTCTCTCTGCTTCCTCCCTCGGACGCAGCACGGTGCCGCGGTTCCGGAGGAGAGATTGCTTGCCACAGATAGCGCATTGCCATGGATAGAGGCCCAGGAGCGGCCACACGCGGCGCCTGAAAAATCCCTGACGTGAAATACGCGCCAGTTGCGGCTCGCAGCAACGCGAACATTCCAGCTTCGCTTTAGTCCGGCTTTGTGAGTATTCCGGCGGCATGTGCGGTCCCATTCTTGCTGTGCAGCGCCGGTTGCCCCACTTCTCGGAAAACCGACCCAGAGTAGAAAATGGACTTTCTACTGTTTGTGAAATCGTAAAGAGAGTAACAGGTTGCCCTGCGGAAAACTGTATCTGTCATCCTGGGAGTTACTGCGGTCCTGTGCACCCACCCGTTACACTAGAGCCAATGATTCCCACGCTCGAATGGACCCCGGAAGGCGTCAGGTTTCTCGATCAGACCCGGCTTCCGCTGGAAGAAACCTACGTGCTCGCGACGGATTATGAGCAGGTGGCCGACGTGATCACCACGATGGTGGTGCGCGGCGCACCCGCGATTGGCGTTTCGGCGGCCATGGGCCTTGCGCTCGGTGTGAAGAACAGCTCAGCCGCGACGGTTCCGGCGCTCTCCGCGGAATTCCAGATTATGTGCAGCACGTTGGCGGCAACTCGGCCAACGGCGGTGAATCTATTTTGGGCGATCGAGCGGATGAGGCAGCGCTTCACCCAACTCGCCGGGCAGACTGGCGCCACGCCGGAGACGGTGCGGAGCGGCCTGATCGAAGAAGCACAGAAGATGTACGGCGAAGATATCGCCGCCTGCCGCCGGATGGGCGGCTATGGTGCATCTCTGCTGCCGGTACGCGGCGGCGTGCTGACGCACTGCAATGCGGGCGCGCTGGCTACCTGCGGTTACGGCACCGCGCTCGGTGTCATCCGCTCGGCCGTCGAGCAGGGGCACGAGATTCACGTCTACGCCGACGAGACGCGGCCGTTTCTGCAGGGCGCGCGCCTGACGGCGTGGGAACTGATGCATGACGGCATCCCGACGACGGTGATCTGCGACAACATGGCCGCCAGCCTGATGCGTCAGGGAAAGATCCAGGCGGTGATCGTGGGCGCAGACCGTATTGCCGCCAATGGCGATGTCGCGAACAAGATTGGGACGTACGGGGTAGCGGTGCTCGCAAAGGAGCATGGGATTCCGTTTTTCGTTGCGGCCCCGTGGTCGACCATTGACCTGAAGACGCCGACGGGAGATTCGATTCCCATCGAGCAGCGCGCGGAGCGCGAAGTGACGCACCATGCCGGCACCCAGCTGACGCCGCATGGCGTGGGCATCGAAAACCCCGCCTTCGACGTGACACCGGCCAAATATGTCACCGCCATCGTTACGGAACGCGGAGTTCTGCGGGCGCCGTATACGGAGTCTCTGCAGGAAGTGGAAACTGCCGCTGCAGGGAGCGTTTAGGCTACCGCCGACGCTATAGTCCCTGCAACCATCGTGCATAGGGATACAACAGCAGAAAGAGAATCAGCGCCAGGGCGAGGATGTCGGCATACAGCAGGAGAAGGACGCCGCCGTGGTAGAAGCTCCAGCGGCGCTGCAGGCAGCGGCTGGTTTCCCAGGTGCCCCAGATGCCGGCACACGCCGGTAGCACAAGCAGCAGCGAGCCGTGGATGTTGGGAAAGCCTCCGAGCACCATCGCCAGGATCACACTGCCGACCACCAGCGCGGTTCCCCGCACCAGCGATCTTGCTCGTATATTGAAGACGGCGTACCGCATGGCGCCAATGGACTACTGTAACGAATCCTGGAGACCCTTCGCCTGTGCCTGTAAGCAGCACGCAACACTCCTCCTCTGAAAGCGGCGCGGCCAGGCGCGAGCGCATCGTGCGCCGGGTAGCTCGCGAGCTGCGCGACGGCTTCTACGTGAACCTCGGCATCGGACTGCCGACGCTGGTAGCGAATCACGTCCCGCCTGGAATCGAGGTGGTGCTGCAGTCGGAAAACGGGATGCTGGGCGTGGGGCCGTATCCGCTGGCCGGCGAAGAAGACCCGGATCTGATCAACGCAGGCAAGGAAACGGTGACGGCGCTGCCGGGCGCGGTCTACTTCTCCTCGGCGGACTCGTTTGCGATGATCCGCGGGGGCCACATCGACCTGAGCATCCTGGGCGCGATGGAGGTGGACGAGGAAGGAACGCTGGCCAACTGGATGATCCCCGGCAAGATGGTGAAAGGCATGGGCGGGGCGATGGATTTGGTGGCAAGCGCGCGGCGGGTGATCGTCGCGATGGAGCATTGCACCAAAGAGGGCGCTCCGAAGATCCTGAAGAAGTGCACGCTGCCTTTGACCGGTGTGCGCGTAGTGGATACGATCGCTACGGAGCTGGCGTGGATTCGCGTGACGCCGCAGGGGCTTGTAATCGAGGAGATCGCTCCGGGGGCGAGCGTGGAAGAGGTGCAGCGGGTCACGGAGGCGAAGCTGGTGGTGAGTGCGGAATTGAGGCAGATGGAGATTTAAGCCATCCCTTGCCCTGTTCTCCCATTGGACGTACACTACCTGAGGAGAGATTCTCATGCCTCGTGCAGCCACTCAGGCCGATTCCGAACGCCGTCGAGCCCGTAGCGCCCGCCTCGGCTTTCGCGTTGACAACCGCACTAAGAAGCTGGTGGAACGAGCAGCTGCGCTGGAGCGCCGCAGCCTCACCGATTTCTGCCTGACGGTTCTGCTCGATGCCACACGCGAAACCATCCAGCGCCATGAGACCCTGGTCCTCTCCGAACGTGATCGTGAGGTCTTCTTCGACACTCTGGTCCATCCGCCCAAGCTCAATGGGCGCCTGAGGCGGGCCCTCCGTGAAGCTGAAAAAAGGATCGCGCCCTGATGGCAACGGCGGAGAACGACCATTTCCGCCTCGAAGCCCTGGGAAAACAGAATCGGGAGGCTTTCAGCTGCGGCGTCGAGAGCCTGGATCACTATTTGCAGACACAGGCGTCTCAGGACATGCGGCGCAAGGCAAATGCCGTCTTTGTGCTTCTGCCGTTGGAGAATCCCGATCAGATCGCCGGTTACTTCACACTCTGTTCTTATGGCCTCGCTCCGGGAACCATCCCGGATGCAGCCAGAAAGCACCTTCCTCGTTATCCGGTGGTGAGTGCAACGCTTGTCGGCCGCCTCGCCATCGGCACCGAGTTCCAGGGAAGAGGCCTTGGATCTTTGCTTCTCGCGAAAGCTCTCCGGAAGGCCTATGAGAACGCGGCCATCGTCGGTTCCTCGATGATCGTCGTGGACGCAATCGACGGTCGTGCCGCAGCCTTCTACAGGAAGCACGGACTTATCCAGCTGCCGGAATCGCTGAGACTCATCCTCCCGATGCGGGAAATTGCAGGATTAATTTCTTCCACCTGACCCGAGCGAGATAAGACGCTGGGTGCGCCTTATCTCGTCTCTGGCCTGCATCACGCTTACCGGGGCCTTCCGCCACGGGCGCCGCCGCCACCGCGGTATCCGGGAAGGGCATGCTCGTTGCCTGCATCATGGCCGGCGTTACCGACGTGGCCTCGTCCGTCCCGCGCCTCGTTTCCGTGAAAGTGGTTGAATGGCTGGGCGCCGCGTTCCGGCAACGGTCCGTGATAACCGTGATGAGGATCGAAGCGGTTGTCGACGTGGCCGTAGAAGCCGCGAGGACCGTGGAACCAGGGGCCGGCGCCGATGAACACTCCACCCAGAAACCAGTCGGGCCCATAGTAGCCGTAGGGGGCGCACTCGTAGGGAGGATAGTCGAAGTAGCCGTAGGGACAGATGGGAGGCGCGCCAATATCGACGCCAACGGAAACCTGGGCGGGCGCATGCGCTGGGGCGACGAGGGCGCAGGCCAGCAGGGCAATTGCGGGAGCTGCAAAAGCAAGGACTCGAACTTTCGACATTGTGTCTCCTTGATCGTTCAGGATTCGTTCAGAAACTGGAGAGTGAACAACGAGGCCGATGGATCGACAGCGTGACCCCGGACCATTAGATGCCTGGATGGTACCGCAGAACGATCGGAAGCCGCCGGCAGGGCGAAATTCCGAGCCGGCTCGTCCACCCCGCCCCAGGCCGTTTGCGATGAGCAGCCATCGGCGATTACCATCCTCCTGAGGCACCGAGCCTTTCCCTGGCCCTGACACAACCCAGGTCCCCTGCCCCTCATCTGAACCCGCGCCTGCCATGTGCAGGAAGGAGATCGAATGCCCGAAACAAAAGCTTCCGACAAAGCTGTCCAGGAATTGATTGACGCGCTGAACGAGGACCTCGCCCGCGAATACCAGGCCATCATCGCTTATACCGTCTACAGCAACGTGCTCTCCGGAGCACAGTGGATGAATATTGCCGCGGAGCTCAAGGTCCATGCCGGCGAAGAGCTGCAGCACGCCATGACGATTGCCGACCAGATCGACTATCTGGGCGGCATGCCGACCGCGACACCGAAACCGGTGAAGCTCTCGAAAAAAGCGGAAGAAATGCTCCGCTTCGATCTGGACAACGAAAACGAGACCATCCGCAACTACCGCAAGCGGGTGAAACAGGCCGAAGCTGTGGGCCACTACGCTCTGGCCGAGCAGTTGCGCCAGATCATCACCCAGGAGCAGGACCACCAGCACTCTTTGGCGACCGCGCTGGGTATCGATGTTCCCAAGGTTCTGGACCTGGGCGCCTGATCCGGTTCGGCGCAGGCCGGCTTACAAAAAATGGGTACGGCCTTCGCTGACTCTCCTCGTTGCGGCGAAGGCGCGTACCTGGGAGCTCGACCGCATCACCGCGCGCCGGCAGAGCAATCGGCCTGCGACCTGCCTGGTGATTCCCTGCTCTGCCCTGAACCCACGCCGCGTGTCCCGCGTTATGACATCCAGAACAAACTTTCCCATCCAAGGGAGTAGAATCTTCCCGCCACGCGCATCCGTCGTCCAGGTTTTCCAAGCTTCACAGGATCGCGCCCGAGGCCTGGAGGTGCTGTATGAAGTTGGCTCATCGAGTTGTCCTTATTCTTGCAGCGTCCGCTTGTGCCGCGCTGGCAGCCGGTTGTGCACGGCACAGCAGCGCCGAGCATTTCTACCTGGTCACCGCGAATACCAAACTGGCTTACTGGCAGTCGGCATCCGCAGGCCTGGATAAAATCGCTGGACAGTGGGATGTTCACGCGGAAATGCGAGGGCCGAGGGACTTCGATCCGAAAGGCGAAGTGGATGACTTCCGTTCGGTAGTGGCGCTGAAGCCTGCGGGCATCCTTGTCTCGGTGGCAGATGCGAATCTGATGCAGCCGGAGATCGATGCCGCGGTCGGCGCTGGCATTCCAGTTATCACGATCGATTCGGATGCGCCCAACAGCAAGCGGCTTTACTTCATCGGCACCAACAACCGGCAGGCCGGACGGCTGGGAGGGCGCGCGCTGGTGCAGAAGATGGGCGGCAAAGGCAACGTGGTGTTCTACACCAATGCCGGCCAACCCAACCTCGACGAGCGCCTGGCCGGGTATAAAGATGTCCTGGCCGACTCGCCGAACATTCACATCACGGAAGTGGTGGACATCCATGGCCAAAGCACGGTGGCTTTCGATCACACCGAGAAGGCCGTGCCGCTTACCGGCAAGGATCGGGTGGACGCTTTCGTGTGCCTCGAAGCTTCAGCCGGCAAAGAGGTCGGCGAAGTTCTGCGCCGCGACAACACGAAGGACCGCGTAGTGATCGCCATGGACGTGGACAAGGACACGCTGGATCTGGTGAAGGAAGGCGTCATTGCCGCCACCATCGCGCAGAAGCCGTTCACGATGGCGTACTTCGGCGTGAAGATGCTGGACGACCTGCACCACAACCCGCTGGCCTCGCTGACAAAGGACTACGCAGTCGATCCGTTCGCGCCAATACCGGCGTTCATCGACACCGGCTCAGCGCTGGTTGACTCGAGCAATGTGGATCAGTTCATGCAGGCGCAACAGCAGGCTACGCAGTCGCAGTAGGTTCGCGGCGCAGGCGTTTACTCGATACGCAGAGCCGTCATGGGCTCTACGCTCGCAGCGCGCTGCGCCGGGATGACCGCCGCCAGAAACGCTGCGACGGCCAGGATGAGCGTGGTGGCGATCAGGACGGGCGGATCCCAGGTCTTGACGTTGTAGAGCAGGCTGGCCATGAACCGCCCTGCAAAAATCGCCGCGGGCATGCCGATGAGCAGACCGATGCCTGCCTGCAGAAACGCGCTGCGCAATACCATCTGCACGATGCCGGAGCGATCGGCGCCGAGCGCCATGCGGATGCCGATTTCGCTGGTGCGCTGAGCGACGGAGTACGCGGTGACGCCATAGAGGCCGATCGCCGCCAGGAGGAGCGCGAGGATTCCGAAGACTGAAGTCAGCTGCACGACGATCTCCTGTTCCTGAAATTCATTCTTCACCTGGTCGGCAAACGTGTCGAAACCCACCACGGTCAGATTGGGATTGATCTGGGTCAACGCCCGGCGCACCTGGGCCTCCAGTCCGGGCACGTAGCCGGCCGTCTGGATCTCCACCGCGCCCATCTCCAGATGCGATACGTTTTCGAACATCACTTCGGACTTGTCGTCATACTTCGCCCACTGCGGCGCGGCCAGGAAAAACATAGGACGGATTTTGCTCATCGGATCCCAGTACTGCGTATTCTCCGTGACGCCGACAATCTCGAAGTTCCCCGCGTATTTCTGATCCAGATCGCCGAAATGGTGTCCGAGGGCGTTGCCGTCTTTGAAGAAGTGGCGGGCGAACGCATCGTTGACCACCGCCACCAGCCGGGTCGACGCGGTATCTTCTTCGGTGATGGCGCGGCCGGCGATGATCTTCGTGCCGATGTTGTCGAAGTATCCGGCACTCACACGGTCCCACGAAGCGCTGTTGAAGTCGCTGCCCGGGGCCGGCGGTGCCTGGCCCTCGATGAAGACTCCATTGCCCCAGTTATCGCCCTCCATGGGGCTGTAGAGGGCGTAGCTCACGGCCTTGACGCCGGGAATCACGGCCAGCGTGTCGTGCAACTGGCGGAAGAAGGTGTCTGCCTGGTCAGCTTTGTAACCGGCCATCTGCGGATCAATGTGCACGATGTATCGGTTGTGCGTATCAAAGCCAAAATGCTGGTGCTGCAGATTGGTGAGGCTGCGGATGAGCAGGCCGGCTGCGCAGAGCAACGCCAGCGACACGGCCGCCTGCATCACCACCAGAATTTTCTGCGTCCACAAGCCGCTGTGCCGGGTGGAGCGGTTCGCGCCCCGGAGCGCTTCGATGGGATCGGCGTGGGCGGTCATCCATGCGGGAGCGGTCCCAAATAATATGCCGGTCAACAGCGACAGCGCAAAGGCAAAGCCCAGAATCGGCAGCGACGGCGCGGCGTCGATAGGCAGATAGCTCTTGCCAGCTACCATGTGCACCAACAGCCGCGCCCCTTCATAGGCCACGGCGAGACCGGCAATGCCACCCAGTACCGCCAGCACGATGCTTTCGGTAAGCGCCTGACGTACCAGCCGGCTCCGCGGAGCACCCAGCGCCGCGCGCACTGAGGTCTGGGCCTTACGCCCTGTGGCGCGCACCAACATCAGATTGGCCAGGTTGGCGCATGCAATCAGCAGCACGAAGGCGGAAATCCACATGAGCAGGTGCAGCGCATCGCGTGACTGGTCCTGCATCTGCTGCACTCCGCCGCCGCCCGGCGTCAGGTGCAGGGTTTGCTTCGGCACCAGCACGTCGTCGCGCTTCTCAACCTTACTGATCGGATCCAGGAGAAACTGGCGCAACTCCACCTGCAGCTGAGCCTCCATTTTCTTTGTATCTGCGCCCGGCTGGATGCGCCCGATCAGGTTCAGCCAGGTCAGCTCCGGACTATCCAGAACGTTGAACGCCCCCTCAGTTAATACAGGACTGTCGTTCAGCGGAAACCAGAAGGAGGGGGGATCGCTGACCAGCTTTTCTCCAAAAAACCCCGGCGGGGTGATTCCAACGATCGTGAATGGCTTCCCGTTGATGAAGAACGAGGCGCCTACGACCGACGGATCTTTCCCGAACTTCTGCTGCCAGGTGCGAAAGCTCATCACCGCCACCGGCGGCGCACCCTTCACATCGTCAGCAGGGCGCAACAGCCGACCCATCCAAGCGCTCAGGCCCAGGGTGTCGAAGGCGTTTCCGGAAACAAACTCGCCGGCCAGGGGCTGGGGATCGTGGTTGGTGTCCGCGCGCCGCACGCCCACCTGCGTACGCCCCGCCTGGAACGCTGCCAGATTCACAAAGCCGGGCGTGTGATCGCGGAATCTCCGGTATTGTTCGGTGGAGAAAAGCGACCAGTCGTCCTGCATGCCGCCGTTGATGCAGCAGTTTTCGGTGTCTCCTACGCGGATCAACTCGCTCGGCTTCGCAACCGGCAAAGACTTAAGCAGGACGGCGTGAATGAGCGTGAAGATCGCTGTGGTTGCGCCAATGCCCAGCGCCAGGGTGAGGATGGCGGTGATGGTAAACCCCGGTGTCTTGAGAAACTGCCGCAGCGCGTAGCGAATGTCTTCGATCATGGACGAGAAGGCCCCTGTGATTCTCCTACGTTACCGCAGCATAAGGGGATCGGCGAGTTTCCGTGACGAATGGCTCAGCAGGATTCATGCCCAGCGGTCCACCGTCAGGTAACGGACCTCGCCCTGGGGATGGCGCTCCAGAATCAATTGTGTCGCCCGTACGGACTGGGAGCGGTCGACGCCGAACTGAAGATGGCCGCCGTCGTGGAGCAACAGGTTTGATCCATGGCCATTGCGGCGGTTGCGCGCAATTCCCTGCTCCAGGTGCGTGGCGATCTGACCTGCGGTTGCGTTGACTCGCCAATCGAACCCCATCGCGTTCCACATCACGGGAGTCAGGCCCAACTCGCTCGCCGCGCGCAGCACATCGGGCCGTCGGGAGCCGTGGGGAGGACGAAAAAACCGGACCGGCTGGCCCAGAACATCCTCAAGGGCGGCATTGCAACCTGCCAGTTCCTCGCGAACGCGTCGCGGGCTCTGGATCGCCAGCCACGGATGCGTCACCGTGTGGTTGCCGATCAGGTGGCCCGCGTCGCGAATCTTCCGCACCAGATCGGGCCTCTGCCGCACGTATTTGCCGATAAGGAAAAAGGTCCCCCGCACCTCGTGCCTGGCAAGGAGATCAAGCAGCTGCGAGGTCCACGGTTCGTTGGGACCGTCATCGTAGGTCAGCGCGAACTCTGCCGGATCGCGCCCGGCAATGATAGTGCGGCCGAACAGCTGTGACTGCGGCGCGATGGACGCATAAGCGCAAAACCCGGCAGCCGCGGCCAGCGCCGCTACGCCGAGACCCGCGCCGGCCAGAGGGTTGAGCATGGCGTTTCCAGTGTATGCGGGTTTGCTTCGCGCCCTGCGCGTGGTATCTTCGTGTTTCCTTCGCTGTTCTCTTCTGACCTGTGGCCAATCTCTTTGCACCACCTCGCTTCATCGCTGTGGAAGGCCCCATCCGGGCCGGCAAATCCACGCTGGCACGGGTTCTGGCAGAAACGCTGCACGCACGGCGGGTCGTCGAGCCGGAAGACAATCCGTTCCTCGACCGCTTCTACCAGGGCAAGCCCGGCCTCGCCTTCCCCACGCAGCTGTGGTTCCTGATGGAGCGCTACGAGCAGCAACGGGAGCTGGAGGACTTCACTACGCCGGTCGTCGCCGATTACCTTTTCGAAAAGGACAAGATTTTCGCGTACATCAACCTCAGCGACGCGGAGCTGGACCTCTACAACCGCTATTACCAGATGTTTCGCACCGAGGTGCCTACGCCGGAGTTGGTGATCTACCTGCAGGCATCACCGGAGGCGCTCAAACAGCGGATTCGCCGCAAAGGGATTCCCGGGGAACGCACCATCAGCGAGAAATACATCGAGCAGGTGGCCGCCGCCTACGAGCACTTCTTCTTCCACTATTCGTCCAGCGATCTGCTGGTGGTGAATACCAGCGACATCGACTTCGTGAACAACAACCACGATCTGCAGCTATTGCTCAAGCGTCTATCCGAGCCGGTGCACGGGACGCAGTATTTTCTGCCGCTGGGGTAAACGCCGATTCCTGCGCATTCCACCGTGCGCCGTCACCTCCGTTCAGCACTCACTGCACGCCGAAGTCGAGCGTCCCAAACTGGGAGTTCATGAGCAGATACTGGCCTGAAGGCAACGGCTCGGCAGGCGTCGCAACCACATATGTGTCGCTAACCCGTTGGAAGGTTAGCGGCCGCTGCTTGTGGGGCGAAATTAACTCGCTCAACGAACCATTTTGGTAGGTCGGTTTGAGAACTTCTATCTGGCGGTTGCCGCGCCTGATATCGAGGATGGCGATCAGGAAGTTGGGTTGCACAGTCATCGGTATGTACAAGCAGAATTTTGGACTCGCACCCAGAGTCGTTGGGGCCGCCGGCCCCTGAAACGTATAGATGTTCTTCATATGGAGTGGATCTCGAAGGACCGCTCCTGCGTCGAACCTTTCCGCATCGATGGTCCTGTTGGATGCGGTCATCGGTTGCCAGGCGGACCCATCCCAGTAACGAGCGCCGAGTCCCAGCTCTATGTTCTGCGGGGTCGTACAACTGCTTGCTGACAAATCAGATGAAGCTGGGGGACCACTGTTCTGACTTGCCGGCGCGCCTCCGGGCGCCGCCCCATTACCTGCCCCCCCGTCGCGCGTAAAGTTTAGCGCCATCGGACTGCCCCCGGCCTGAGTCCACAGACCTGCCATTGTGCTGCCATCCGCCGAGATCACTCCGCTGAAGGTTCCCTTTACCGAAGGGACCTGGAAGCTTATCGCCTGCCCGTTCATCTGGACGTCAGTGCATGCCAGTCCGAACGCATGCTGCATCGGGCTATCCAGCGTCGCCTTATACCCGCCTCCTTGTGCCGCAGCGATGTTCAGTTTGACGGTGACCGTTCCGAGAACTCCGCTGTAATTCCCCGCCAATTGCTGCGCGCCCGCAGCCGTCGCCCACACAAGCAGCAGGCTCAGCGTGTGACAGAGTTGCACCCGGGTTAAGTTCATGTATATCGCTCCTGGTCTGGTCCATTGGGTGAACGGCGGGGAAAATCCGTCATTGGGCTCGCTTGAATTGTGCACAACTATACGGCAAGAATGGCCGGCTTACGGCACGCAATTAGAGGGTGTTATCAAAATGTCAAATTCCCCTGTCACTGGTAACAAACGGCGGGTGACGGCAGGAAGACGGCGGTAACCTCTCCCGCGGATCACTATGAAACGAGGCCGTGGTTGTGAAGGAGCGTGAACGGAATTGTCGTTGTAACATCGGCGTCTTTGTGGTGAGTTGCGTTTTAGAGGTGCGCGGACAATCCCCAGCGTTTTTCCGCTGACTGGAAGAGGTACACACCAAGAATCGCGATGAGCGGCTCCAGCGGATGCCTGAAGCGGGCATGCACAGTGACAAAATAGTAGGTGACGGGCAACAGCAGAAACGCCCAGAAGAACAGCCACGCTGCCGGAATATGCCGCCGCAGGGCCAGCGCGAGGCCCAGCAGGCCGACGATGCTGGTGAACTGAAAATTCAGATTGCGCCCGTACTCGTTGATGAAGCCCTCGTCGCCCGGGTGCGGCACGCTGAACCAGAAGTAGTAGAGCCGTCGCAGGGACAGCAGCGCAAAGCGCCCAGGATCTTCTTCGATGATGCGTTTCGCCATCGCGCCGCGCATCTTCGCGTAGGCAATCTCGCCCATTTGCGTGTAGAGCCGCAGCTGATCAGGCGCCTGGAAGGGATGGTCGTATTCCATGAGCAGGCCGGTTGCCCCGGGCCCGTTCCCCAGGTACAGCTCGACGCCGAAATTCGCGCGAACGGGCACGAATTGGTGGAAGACGCGCCAGTTTCTGTAAGTCCACGGCGCAAGGCAGGCGAGGAAAATCATGGCGGCGAGAGCAACGGCCGCAAACTGCTTCGGCCACCATGCCCGCACCGGAACTCCGAGCAGAATCCACACGGCACAAATTGGCAGAAAAAGTAACGGTGACGGGTTGGTCAGGGCCATAAGCCCCCACAACAGGCCAAACGCCGCCCACTGCGTCACTGTCGGCACGGGCGCGGCGTTATCCCCTTCTCCGATCCTGCGCATCCGCAGGGCCAGGACCACGATCCACGAAAATAGGAATGCCGTGAGCGTCATCTCCCAAACCCACTTCACCGCGTACTGCATCGCAGCCGGATACAGCGCCCAGAGCCACGCCGACCACACGGCAACTTTGCGGTTGAAGCACCGCGCCGCAATCTCCCAGGTGGTGCGCACCATCAACGCGTTGAGAACGCAGTCGAAAGCGAGGATCATCCACGCGGCGAGCGCCGAATAGACGCCGAACAGCTTGAAATCGCCAGCCAGAATCCATGGATATAGCGGTGGAACCCAGGCGGTCGGTCCGGTATGCCCGCGAAACGGATCCGCGTAGCCGTAGCCAGTCGCCAGGGCCCGAGCGATCCGGCCCATCTCGTAGCCGAACGCGAAATGATCCTCGTAGGGGCGCATGTGCCACTGGTGTGCGAACGTCATGTAGGCCAGCCGCACCGCGAGCGCGATCCAGAAAATCAACCAGGGGGACCTGGCGATCCTCTCCGCGTTCGTGCTTGAGGATTCTTCCCGGCTCACAGCTTCCTCACTTCCTGCCCCGTCTGCTCGACCTCCGCGTTCAGCAACGCTTCGGGAGTCAGCCCATCCGCACGCCGCAGGCTGGGAAAGAACACGCTCCACAAGCCGGTGATGATCATGGAGCCAATGCCGCCGATGACCACCGCACGCACCGCCCCCCACCACTGCGCGGTGAGCCCGCTCTCGAATTCACCCAGCTCATTGGACGCGCCAATGAACAGTGAGTTGACGGCGCTGACGCGTCCGCGCATTTCGGCCGGTGTGGCCAGCTGCAGCACCGAGGCGCGAATCACGACGCTCACCATATCCGACGCGCCCACGACGTAGAGCGCCGCCAGCGACAGCGGCAGACTGCGGGAGAGCCCGAACAGCACCGTTGCCGCGCCAAATATGGCAACACAGATCAGCATTCGTGCGCCCGCTCGTCTGCGAATAGGCCGCAGCATCAGCCACAGCGAAACCGTCAGCGCTCCGAGCGCGGGAGCCGCGCGCAGCATCCCCAGCCCGCGCGGCCCGGCATGCAGAATATCCTGGGCGAAGATCGGCATCAGCGCCACGGCACCGCCCAGCAGCACCGCAAACAGGTCCAGCGAAATGGAGCCGAGCAGCATTTGAGTCCGCGCCACATAGTGGAAGCCCGCGAGAATCACTTCCTTCGAAATGGCGCGATGCTCCATCCGGCCCGGTCGCACACGCAACGAGCCCACCAGGATCAGGAACCAAAGAATCGCAATCAGCGAGCAAAGATAAACCAGGCTGGCGCCATGCAGGTGGCGATGGATCGGGAGCGTGAAAAGAATGCCGCCCAGCGCCGGGCCGACAATGTTCGCGATCTGGAAAATCGCCGAGCCCCAGGTGATGGCATTGACGAAGTGCTCCTGCGGAACCAGATGCGGAACCAGTGCCGAGCTGGCCGGCCCACTGAATGCGCGGCCCGTACCGATGACGAAGAGCAGCGCGAAGATAGGCCAGATGCGATCGATGCCCATCCAGGCCAGGCGAAACAGCAGTAACGAACAAACTGCCTGCAAGGCATAACACACAAGGATCACGTGGCGCCGATCGAAGCGGTCAGCCACATGTCCCGCCGGCAGGATAAAAATTAGTCCCGGCAGAAACAGGATGAGCCCGGTGTAACCCAGGTCGATGGCCCGATGCGTGATCTGGTACACCTGCCACGCCACGGCGAGAGCCTGCGCCTCCGCGCCCATGATCACCACGACGCGCGCCAGCTGATAGAGGAGAAAGTCGCGGGAGAGAAATGCGGCTGCGGGTTGGGCCATGCCTGTGCTTTAGTTATACCGACCCGCGCGAGGCAACGGCCAGCCGCGCAATCTTCCCTGCCGCGGCTCGCCGCCGTTTACGATGGTGGGTGCAATCTTCGCCGCCCACATCCCAGCTTGCCGCGGCGAATCCCGCAATCCCCATCGTCGAACCGCATCCCCAACCCCACATGGGGCTGCGGCCCATTCGCCCGGTTGCCGCTATTTATTTGTGCGGCGTCTTCGCCTTCCTCAATCTCTACGCGACACAGCCGCTGCTGCCGATGCTGGCCACCCTGTTCCATGCCTCGAAAGCGGCGGTTGGACTCACCGTGAGCGTCTCCACGCTGGGCGTCGCGCTGGCTGCGCCCATCTTCGGCGCGCTCACCGAGCGGCTGCCCCGCAAGCGCGTCATCGTTGCCTCCACACTGATCCTCGCAGTGCCCACGCTGCTCGCGGCCACCTCGCCCGGCCTGCATGCGCTGATCTTCTGGCGATTCCTCCAGGGCATTGCGCTGCCCGGCATCTTCGCCACCGTGATCACCTACATTGGCGAGGAGTGGCGGCGCGAATCCATCGCGCTTGTCATGAGCCTCTACGTCAGCGCGACGGCTCTGGGCGGCTTCCTCGGCCGCTTCCTCACCGGCCTCATCGCCGATACGCTGGGTTGGCGCTGGAGCTTCGTCGCGCTGGGTGGACTCAGTCTTATCGGCGCCGCTTTCATTGCGCGCTGGCTCCCGGCCCAGAGCCCTCGTCCGGCCCTTGATGTTTCAGAACCTGCCCCCAGTCTGTGGATCGCTCTGCGCCACTTCCGCAATCCGCGCCTGGTCGCGACGTTCGCCGTGGGATTCGGCATTCTCTTCACACTGGTCGCAACCTTCACTTACAGCACCTTCTATCTCGCCGATCCGCCGTTCCTTCTTTCCACTCTCGCGCTCAGCTATCTCTTTGCGATTTACCTCGTCGGTCTGGTCATCACGCCTTTTGGCGGCTATCTGGTCACGCGGATCGGCATGCGGCGCGGCATCGCCATCGCGATTGGTCTTTGCGGGCTGGGCGAGGCGCTCACCCTCAGTCACAACCTGTGGGTCGTCATCTTTCCCGGACTCGGCCTCGTGTGCACCGGCGTCTTCATCGCGCAGTCCACCTCGACCAGCTTCCTGCGTATGGCCGCACCCAGCGGCGGACGCGCCTCAGCCGCCGGGCTCTATCTCTCCAGCTACTACCTGGGAGGCACCATCGCAGGCGTTGCCCCCAGCTTTTTCTGGAACCTCGGCGGATGGCCAGCCTGCGTTGCCCTGGTGGAATTCGTCCTGTTAGCCATGCTGGCCGTTGCCTGGATCGGCTGGCGCAACGTGGGCTGGTCGACGCACTAGATCTCCAGCGGCAGACGTTGGCGGCGGTATTCGGGGTCCGCGAGCTTTTTCCAGGACCGAATCATCCCATATAATCCAGCAGTAACGTTTTTATTCGACTACTTTCGTGGGATCCCCATTTTTCCTGGAGCAAACGTGACCAAGGCAAAACTGTTTCTTGCGGCGGCGGCCTTTTTCTTCTCCTCGACGCTCGGGTTCGGGCAGGACCCATATTTTTCGAACCTGTTGACCGCGACCGGCTTCAGGACCGCAGCCATCCAGCCGGCCACCACCAACGCCACCTGGACGGCAAGCCTCGACCAGGGGAAGGCCAGCGAATCTGCTCCGGCAACTCCGCCTGGCCCCGGCTCGCTCACCTGGCACGGCATCACGCTGTACGGCGCGTATGACGTCGGCTTTGGCTGGGTCAGCCATGGCTTGCCGCAAAACCCGTATAACTACGAAGGCTCCTCTCTGGTGAACCGCAACGCGAATCACTCTCGATTCCTCGTCGAGCCCGATAACCTCTCGCAGACAGGTCTGGGCATCCGAGGCAAGGAAGAGTTTGCGCCTGGCTGGTCGGTTGTGTTCAACGCTTCGACCGGCATCAATCCGCAGTCCGGCCAGCTCTCCAACGCGTCCGCCACCGACATCGAAAACAACGGCCTTCCCCGAGCCCAATATTCCGAAGCCATCGACGGCGCCCGTGCAGGCCAGCCGCTCAATGACGAATACTACGGCGGCGTATCGTCGGCGAATCTTGGCACGCTCACCTTCGGCCGTCAGCGCTCTCTCGGCACCGATGTCATGCTGCTGTACGATCCGGTCTCCGGCGGCTATGCCTTTTCCTACATCGGCTACAACGGCACCACGGCGGCCGGTGGCGACACTGAGGACACGCGCTGGGACGACGCCGTGAAGTATCGCCTCCTTGCCGGCCCGGTCCATTTCGCCGCCATGTATAAGTTCACCGATGGAACCGGCGGCTGCTACTCCGCCTCCGCAACCTGGACCGCAGCCACCTGTACGCCGGAACAGCCGCATAACAATGCTTACGGATTCAACCTCGGCGGAACCTCCCACAAGCTCTCCGGCGACTTTGTCTACCAGCATTACAACCAGGCCATCAGCGTACTGAATCCGCTGCTGGGGCCGCAGAGTCCGTACGCGCCCTATCAGTCGACCACGGACAGCATTAATACCGACCCCATCGTCGGAGCCAATCTGATCGCAACCACCAACACCGTTTATGGCATCGTGACCGACAACAACGCAGTGATGGTCACGGCAAAGTACGCGTGGACCCATTTCAAGTACTTCGCCGGTTACGAATACATCTGGCAGAACAACCCGGGACACCCGTTGGGCGTGGGCGCTACCGACCAGGGCGGTTATCTCATGAGCGGCGTCGAAGACAACAATCTTGATTCTGAAAAGCTGGTGCAGATCTGGTGGACCGGCGTCAAATACTCTTACGACGCCAAAACCGATATCACCTTCTCCTGGTACGGCCAGGCGCAGAACGATTTTCGCTATCCCAAAACCTGCTCAGCCACTGCCGGGTTCCGCAGCTCCTGCGCCGGCGATCTCGAGGAGGGCTCGCTCTACACCGATCATCACTTCACCAGGCGCTTCGACGGTTTTGCCGGGCTGGCGTATTCCTTCGTGACCGGCGGAGTGGCCATCGCCATTCCTCATGGCCCCGGCGTCCCGTATCTCCACAACAGCAACTTTGCTCCGACCATTGGCGGGCGTTTCGTCTTCTGATCGGTTCCGCAGCCGGATGTGAACTGGCTCGATGGGCCGAGCGCCTGGCCACGGCGGTACTCGCGCACTTCGGTCAGCGGCAATTGAGTAAGACAAGCGCGTTTCGGCGGAGTAATCCTGAGAATTGCGCCCATGTGACTGTAGGTGAGTGACTTGCGCCGCATCGGACGCTTCGCCCACTGACCATGCCCAGTTCTGCCGCGCGGCGCAATCGGGCGCATCGGCCGGCAATTCGTAGCTATTCCATCCAACTCCGATAAGAAGACTCACTGCATGCTCGTCCCTTCACTCGCGGCGATCCTTTGAGAGAATGCCTCATGGCGGCTTCACCGGCAATTCGACCAGATGGTTTTGACATCGATGAGGATCTGCTAGAGAGGCTTTGTCTGTTCGTCGCAGGCTGGCAACAAAAGCTATCGCTGCAACTGCAGGACTGCGAAGCGATCACCATCGCCTCCGACTATGCGGGTTTTGTCAGGAACTTCGACACTGGCTTTGGACCTCACGAGCAGCCGGAGGTCTCCGAGCGAGGAGCCGGTTTTGCCCCTGAAACGTTACGTTCCGGGAAGCTGGGATCCCACGTCATCTTCCCGAGGACGACAATCGACGCTTTTGAGGGAAAGAGTGCTGAACTGTCCGCAGACGATGCTCGCAACGTGATCGTGCACGAATTAGCGCATGCCGACGAACATCATCGAACAGCACAGGCATTCCGGGACGAAGTGCTCGCGTTGCACTCAGCCCCCACGGACAGAATTCACGTCGGTCGCAAGGCTGTCTGGAGCGAATACTACGTCTGCCGCACCGTAGCAAAGGTGCACCCCGGCACGGTCACACTTCTTGAACGTTCCGCAAAGCAGACCATTGGGGAGTTCGGCAGCGATTGCTCGACGGCACCCCAGCGCGTAGCTGCTATCGGCAATCGCGGGCAGATTAACAGCGACCTTTGGAGTTCCGCGTTCCGGTTCTTTCAAGACGCGGCGAGGTTGCTGGGGCACTTGGATGGTTTAGGACAGAAATTAGCGGACCGGTGTCCCGCAATTGAAGAATATCTCTCGCAGGAAGGGATGACAGGGACATTCGTACAATTACATGATGCACTCAGAACGCTCCGGCAGTCCTATCCGGACTGGGGGAGCTTGGGAGACCTAAACACAATTACTCAGATCATCAATCTTCGACTGAGCAAGATCTAAAAGACCCTACACGAAGCCATCGTTCTGGAGAGTCTTGCTCTGGACCGTGGCGAAGTTCGGACTCGACCCTTCCGCCCAGAGCCAGTCCGTGCAGCACCAAACGGAGGGGCAGAACGCACGCTGCTCCTTGCTACCCTAATCTTGGGAGCCAGAAAATGGATCAGGGAGCGGTTGGAAAAGTCGCGGACGCTGCCAAGGCGGTTGCAGATTCCGGCGCCAAGATGGTCGAAGCAGCGACGAGTTTCGGCCGCGTGATCAAAGGTCCCGTGGACGATTTGGTAGGGATAGTGCAGGACCGCGTTAGGTTCGCCCGGTGGACGCGGCAATTGGCGCTGGCAGAGAAGGCAACGGCCATCATGAAAGCGCGCGGGTTGGCTAGCCCCACGCGAGAACTGCCGCTCAATTTTGCGGTGCCTCTGCTCACAGCGGCCTTGCTCGAAGAGGATGACTACCTGCAGGAGACTTGGGCTCGGCTTCTGGTAAATGCCGGCGACCAAGCGACTGAAATGGAGTTGCGGACAGCCTATGTCGAGATACTGAAGGGCATGTCGGCTTTTGACGTGAAGAACTTGGCCGCAATGGCAAAGGCCAGCTTAGCCATCCCGCCCGGACAACCTCGCGCCCTCCTTACTACGGAACTGCCAGAGTTGACCGAGCGCTTCCCAGGGCATTTCACGAGAGACCCAAGCATCTCACGTGAGCTTGGCATTTCACTCGCGAATCTTTCCCGTCTGGGCTGTGCGATGCCTGCCGGCGGATTGGACGGGGCCGTTCTGTATACGATCATGACCGTTACGGATTTGGGCTTGGCGCTTTATCAGGCATGTTCTTAGGCCCAGCCGGTACCGATAAGTCGGCATGGATCCATTAATGCGGTCTTGGGAACGCGTCTGAATCTGTCGGGGTCCAATCGGATCCAGGGTCCGCATGATGGCGTAGAGGCCGCTACCGGTGAGGTTGCGACTCAGTACCTCCGTACCGCCCGCCCTGCCGATTTCCCTTGATCCCATCGCGCAAAAAAGCGACCCTGAATACAGGGAAAACTCTGCCCAGCCCACCGCAAAACTGGGCGAACAGAGCTTCCCCTTGGAGCCTGCCCTGAGCGAGTTCGCCCAGGCGAACGATCGAACGGGGCCCGAGCTGGCTCGAAGTTACGCGCTCTTTGACATAGCCAGGAACGACTCAGTCCCGTAAGTCATTGTCGCTGCCATACTTGCTTGCGAGATGCCGGTTAAGTTATGCATTTTCAAACACCTAACTGATTGGCGTTTCGCGCAACTCCAAGCAGAATCAGACACTTGCCGAAATAATGGGAGCGAAAACAGAGGCCATCGGTTTTTTCTACTCGCGCACCACAGCTTTCACCAAATTCCGCGGCGCGTCGACATTCACGCCTCGCTGCACGGCGATGAAGTAGGCCAGCATCTGGAGGGGGACGACCTCCAGCATGGGCAGCAGAAACTCATCGGTGGAAGGAACCGCGACCGAATATTGGGAGAGCCTGGCCGGTTCCTCGTCGCCTTCAACGTGGATCGCCAGAATCTCGGCGCCCTGCGCGTGCATGTCGCGCATGAGCTGGACGGTCTTCTCGTAGCGCAGCGTGGAGTCAGGATCGTTGCGGTCGCGCGTGGCCAGCATCACCAGCGGAGCTTCGGGGCTGACGAGGGCATTGGGTCCGTGCTTCAGCTCGCCGGCGGGCAGACCTTCGGCCTGCACATAGGCTGACTCTTTGAGCTTGAGCGCTCCTTCACGCGCGATGGCGTAGTGGATGGCGCGACCGAGATAAAGGAAGGTTCGGGCCTCGCTGAGGCGCGTGGCGATGCCGGAAACTCGCTTCTCCCACCCTTCAAGTTGGGCTTCAAGGATTCGCGGTAAGCGCTCCAGCTGCTCGCAATGTGCGCTGATCGCCTGCGACGTCATGCGTCCGCCGATGCGGGCCAGAAACAGCGAGAGCAGATAGAGGACGGTCAGCTGGGTCGTGAAGCTTTTGGTCGCGGGTACGGCGACTTCGCGTCCGGCCAGCGTGGGCAGCGACGCGTCGGCCTCGCGCGCCATGGTCGAGTCGGCGTCGTTGACGATGGCCACCGTCTTCAACCCGCGGGCCTTGGCCTCGCGCAGCGACGCCAGGGTATCGGCGGTCTCGCCCGACTGCGAGATGACGACCACGCCCGGATCATGCAGCGTGTGCGTGGAGCGGTACATGTACTCGCTCGAATACTCGACGTCGACGGCGAGGCCGGCGTAGTCCTCGAGCATGATTTCGCCGGCGAGTCCGGCGTGGCGGCTCGATCCGCTGGCTGCGATCACCAGGCGCTGGCGTCCGCGCAGGGCTTCGGCGACGTCGGCGAAGACTCCGGCGTCGAGGACTCCATTCGGCGCATAGCGCGCCATCGTCGCGGCCAGTGCTTCGGGCTGCTCGTAAATTTCACGCAGCATGGCGTGAGCAAAAGTGCGTGTCGCTTGCATGGTCAATTTGATCTTAGCGGAAGGGACAGCGAAGTTTGATCGGCGGGCGCGGAGCCCAGGTAGAGCACTTTGGCTGAGGGATCACCAGCGTGCGCAGAAGCGCCTCTGCCATGCGGTATTTGCCGGGTGCCAGGCAGATTTGCAACGCCGAAGCACTTTTTTGAAGATGCCCTACTGGCTGTTCCCTATTTCCTGTTTTCTCCACCGCAGCACCGGCTTGCGCGCGGCCGCCGTCTCATCCAGCCGCGAGACGCGCGTCGAGTGCGGCGCGTCCAGAACCACCTGCGGATTCTCCTCTGCCTCGCGCGCAATCGACCGCATGGCTTCGATGAACAGATCCAGTTCCTCACGCGACTCACTTTCGGTCGGCTCAATCATCATCGCGCCGGGAACGATGAGCGGAAACGAAACCGTGTAGGGATGGAATCCGTAATCGATGAGCCGCTTGGCGATGTCGCCCGTGCGCACACCGTTCTTCAGCTGCTTCTTGTCGCTGAAGACCACCTCGTGGAGCGAAGGCGTGTCGTAGGGCAGGTCGTAGACGCCTTCGAGCTTTTTGCGGATGTAGTTGGCGTTCAGGACGGCGTCTTCGGTGGTCTGGCGCAGGCCGTCTGGCCCGTTGGCAAGGATGTAGGCGAGCGCGCGGATGAACATGCCGAAGTTGCCGAAGAAGGCGCGTACGCGTCCAACCGACTGCGGACGGTCGTAGCTCCAGGCCTTCTGGCCGTCAGGATGTTTTTCGAGGACCGGGATGGGCAGGAAGGGCTCGAGGAACGCCTTGCAGGCCACTGGACCGCAGCCTGGGCCGCCTCCGCCATGAGGCGTGGAGAAGGTCTTGTGCAGGTTCAGATGGAGCAGGTCCACGCCGAAGTCGCCGGGCCGCGTCTTGCCGCACAGCGCGTTCATGTTGGCGCCATCCATATAGAGCAGCGCGCCCTTCGCGTGCAGGATCTCCGCGATCTTGTGGATCTGGCTCTCGAAGACGCCGATCGTGGAAGGATTGGTGAGCATCAGCGCTGCGGTGTCTTCGTCCACCTGACGCGCGAGGGCTTCGAGGTCGATACCGCCCTGCGCATTCGACTTCAGGTTCTCGACGTCGTAGCGGCAGATGGCGGCGGTGGCGGGATTGGTTCCGTGCGCGGAATCCGGAATGAGGACCTTCTTCCGCGGATTGCCCTGCGACTCATGCCATGCGCGCGTGAGCAGAATGCCGGTGAGCTCGCCGTGTGCGCCGGCCGCGGGCTGCAGGGTGATGGCGTCCATGCCGGTGATTTCTTTCAGGCACTCCTGCAGCAGGTCGACGACATCCAGCTGGCCCTGGGCGAGGAAATCGGGGCGGTAGGGATGCGCCTCGGCCAAGCCTTCGATACGCGACACCCATTCATTGACGCGCGGGTTGTACTTCATGGTGCAGCTGCCCAGCGGATACATGCCGAGGTCGATGGCGTAATTCCAGGTGGAGAGACGGGTGAAGTGGCGGACGATCTCAATCTCGCTTAGCTCCGGCAGCTCGGCCGAGTGCTTGCGATGGGCGTCGCCGAGGAGCTCCGCGGGATCAACTTCCGGCACATCGTGGGGCGCGAGGCGGTAGCCTTTTTTTCCCGGCGAGGACTTTTCGAAGACGAGAGCCTCGTTCTGGGTCTGATGGGGGCGCACTTTGCCGAGAGTGCGCGAGCTTGCGGCTGGAGCGATGGGTTCTGTACTCATGGTCTATGCCTCCACCGGGGCAGCGGCCAGCAGCCGCGCGGCAATGTCGATCTTTTCTCTGGGCACGATTTCAGTCGTGCACCACAGCGTGCAGTGCTCCAGCTCTGGATACCAGCGGGTCAGGTCGATGCCGCCGACGATTTTTTCTTCGCGGAGCCGATGATGCCACGCCAACGGTTCCTCATCGGTGTGCAGCACGAATTCGTTAAAGCGCGGCGCTCCGCTGAAGCGCAGTTTCGCGCCGGGATTCGCGGTGAGCGCCTGCGCCGTGTACGCCGACTTGGCCAGATTCAGCTCTGCCAGCTCACGAACTCCTTCTTTGCCATAAACGGTCAGGAAGATGGTGGCCATCAGCGCAACGAGCGCCTGATTGGTGCAGATGTTGCTGGTCGCTTTCTCGCGGCGGATGTGTTGCTCACGCGTGGAAAGCGTGAGCACGAATCCGCGGTGGCCGTCACGATCGTGGGTTTGGCCCACCAGCCGCCCGGGCATCTGGCGCAGGTATTTCTCTTTCGCGGCAATCACGCCGCAGTAGGGGCCGCCGTAGCTCAGCGCCACGCCAAATGACTGCGCTTCCATGCTGACGATGTCGGCCTCGAGCGGAGGCCGTACCACGCCGAGCGAGATGGCTTCGGCAATAGAGACGATGAGCAGCGCGCCTTTGGCATGCGCGATATCCGCGATGGCGGGAATGTCTTCGATGACGCCGAAAAAGTTCGGGCTCTGAACGAGCACCGCTGCGGTTTCGTCGGTGATCGCGGCATCGAGAGCGGCCAGATCGATCCGCCCGGTCGCGTCGTCATACCCGACGACCGACGTGGGCAGACCCTGGTGGCGGGTGTAGGTCGCGAGGACTTCCCGGTACTCCGGATGCGCGGTCGAGGCCAGCACCGCGTGGTGACGGCCGGTGACGCGCACCGCCATGATGACCGCTTCGGCTGCGCCCGTAGAGCCGTCGTACATGCTGGCGTTCGCAACATCCATGCCGGTCAGCTCGGCGATCATGGTCTGAAACTCGAAGATGGCCTGCAGGGTTCCCTGGCTGATCTCCGCCTGATAGGGCGTGTAGCTGGTGAGAAATTCGCCGCGCTGCACGAGCGCATCGATGACCACGGGCCGGTAGTGGCGGTAAGCACCCGCGCCCAGAAAGCTGGTGTGGCGGATGGTGTATTTGGCCGCGGAGTCGCGAAACCATTCCACGATTTCCGACTCGCCCATCTGCCGCGGGATGCGCAGATCGCGGTCGAGCCGGTATTGCTCGGGGATGGTGGTGAAGAGGTCGTCGATGGACGATGCGCCGATCTCGCGCAGCATCGCTGCACGTTCGGCATCCGATTTGGGAAGGTAGCGCATGAGGTTCTCGAAAACTTGAAATGTTTCAGAGCATTAGAGCGTCACTGCTGGTTCCTGAGCGAACCCGATTGCCACTGAGTCCTTATTGCCCCGTCTCTTCCTTCGCGTAGGTCTCGTAATCCTGCGCCGTCAGCAGCGATTCGAGCTCTTTGGGATCGCTCAACTCGATCTTCATAATCCACGCCGTGTGGGCGTCGGCGTTGATCTTCTCCGGAGCCGTGGTCAGCTCTTCATTGATTGCCGTCACCGTCCCGGTCGCCGGTGAATACAGGTCGGACACGGCCTTTACGCTCTCCACGCTGCCGAACACTTTGCCCTTCTCGACCTTGTCGCCAATCTTCGGCAGTTCGACAAAGACGATGTCGCCCAGCGAGTCCTGGGCGTGCTCGGTGATTCCGACCGAAGCCGACTTTCCGTTGGCGTCAATCCATTCGTGTTCGCGCGTGTAGCGATAGTTTGTGGGGTAGGCCATTGCGTTCTAAAAATTCTCCTCTATTGTACGGGCTGCTCGGAAACACGATTGGACGCGATTTCCTTGTCGCAGACGCATTTGTTTGTTTCCCGTCGAAATCTACATCGAGGCTTGTGCTGCTGCCTTCTTCGGCTTCTTGTAGAACGGAATCGGCACCACCACCGCCTTCACGGGATTGCCACGAATCTCCACGGCAACCTCCGTCCCGACTTCGGCCAACGCGCGCGGGACATAGGCGAGCGCGATGTTCTTCTTCAGGAACGGCGCGGGCGAGCCGCTGGTCACACTGCCGATCGGGTTTCCGGTCGCATCCATTACGCGATAGCCGTCGCGCGCGATTCCCCGCTCCACCACTTCAAGTCCCACCAGCTTCCGCTCCGGACCTCCGGCTGCCTGGACGTTCTTCAGGACGTCCGAGCCCAGGAACGGCCCCTTTTCCAGTTTGCAGAATCGATCGAGTCCTGCTTCCCACACGGTGATCGACTCGGAAATCTCGTGCCCGTAGAGTGAGAGCGCCGCTTCCAGACGCAGCGTGTTCCGTGCGCCCAGCCCGCACGGAACGATTCCGAACTCCGCCCCTGCCTCCATCACTTCGTTCCACACGCGTTCGCTGGTGGACACGTCCGATGGGACGTAAATTTCAAAGCCGTCTTCGCCGGTGTAGCCGGTGCGCGCGATCAGCGTGTTGGCCAGGCTGCAGACGGTTCCCCAGGTGAACCAGTAGAACTTCACCTTCGACAAATCCGCGTTGGTCAGCTTTTGCAGTGTTTCCTGCGCCTTTGGCCCCTGGATGGCCAGCTGCGTGTAGTAGTCGCTGTAGTCGCTCACGTGGCACTCGAAGTTGCGCGCCTGCGTGCGCACCCAGTTGTAGTCCTTGTCGCGCGTGCCCGCATTGATGACGAACAGGTAATCGTTGTCGCTGAATTTGTGGACGATGATGTCGTCGACGAAGGTGCCCTCGGGATAAAGCATCGCCGAGTACTGCGCCTGGCCCACCTGCAGCCGCGCCGCATCGTTCATGGAGATGTGCTGCACCGCCGCGAACGAGCCCGGCCCGCGCAGCTGGATATCGCCCATGTGGCTGACGTCGAAAACGCCCACGCCTGTGCGCACCGCCATGTGTTCCGCGATGAGCCCGGAATATTCCACGGGCATATCCCACCCGCCAAAGTCGACCATCTTCGCGCCCAGGCGGCGATGCATATCGTTAAGCGGAGTTTTACGCAGAGCGACCGATGTGGACACAAGCCCTCGGAGAGACGCAGGAGTCGAGAAAGGCGAACCTCTTACGTTACAACTCGCCCCAATGCCGGTCAATTGTGGAGAAGGCGGCGCACCGGTCGCCGCATGCCTGGCGTGGCCGCGGTTCTTAGCGCCGGACCAGGTACATGATCCCGATCAGCACCAGAACCCCGGCGATCACGGCTGCGCGGATCATCCCAAACCGGTCCATCCACCTGTTCTGCATCGTGGCACCCCCGCCCGCATTATAGCCGGGCTATCTTCTGGTCCGGGTTCCACGACTCGCTCGAAACCAAAGCTACAATACAACGTGCACCTTACCTTTCCGGTCCTCCCGGCGGCCGTCGCAGTGGTCCTGCTGCTCGTCCCTGTCTTTGCTTTTGGGTTTGCCGGCGACCGTTGGGTGCGCGCTGCGCAATCCCTTGGCACACCATTTCGCCTTGCCCTGCCGGCAATCCTTGTCGTTCCCTGGCTCATCGTCGCTCTGGGTTCGCACATTGTCGTCGCGCGCTGGTTGCTCTTCTATCTGCTCACGCCGGTGCTCATTGGTGCGCTGGAGGCTCTCGCTGCGCGCCTCGATCCGGATCAGCGCGGTCACCTCATAGACTTTCTCGTCCTGATCCCTCTCGGTCTCGCGGTTGACCTGCGGTGGCTGGAACCGGCGTGGCCCCACAAGCTGGCTGCCCTGGGTAAGCTGACGCTTCTCGACGCCGGCCTTTATGCCTTCCTCGCCGTGCGATGTCTCAGCGGAGTCGGCTACGACCTTCGGCTTCGCGGCCGCGACTGGTGGGTCGGCTTCCGCGAGCTCCTTATCTATATCCCTATAGCCATTCCGCTTGGGCTCGCGCTCGGCTTCCTGCACATCCACTACCGGATCTCCCATCCCTGGCTAATTCTGCCGGCGTGGATTTTCACCTTCATTGGCATCGCTTTGCCCGAGGAAATTTTCTTTCGCGGCTGGATGCAGAACCTGCTCGAGCGCCGCATCGGCCGGGTCGCCGCGCTCATTGTGACCGCCTGTATTTTCGGCCTCGCCCATTTCAACAAGCGCACGAAGTTCTTCAACTGGCGCTATGTCCTGCTGGCCGCCATCGCTGGCATCTTTTACGGGCGGGCCTGGCGCGCTGATCGGCGCATCGGTGCCTCTGCCATCACGCATTCCACGGTGGACACGATCTGGGGCGCGCTGCTGCGTTAGAGAATCTTCTTTTCACCACAGAGGTCACAGAGCACACAGCGTTTTTTCGTGTTCAGCCTGGTGGTCAACAAAACGTTTCCCGTTGGGAACAGGACCGTTTCGCGCCTCGCAACCAGCAGAAACCAGAAATCCCTTCTCTGTGCTCTCTGTGACCTCTGTGGTGGACGGGCATTTCGCTTGCGTAAAATGAGGGTAGAACGTCGCCATGACCGCCACTCCCCTCGAAGCTCCTGTGGAACTCGGATCGCCGCAGCTCCGCGAGCAGACTTTCGATGCTTTTCGCCGGTGGGGCTACCTGCAGGCGCACCTCGATCCTTTGAAGCAGTACCTCGCACCGGTTTCCCTGCCCGAGCTCGACCTCAAAAACGAATTTGTTGCTGAGGCCCGCCGCGTTTACTCCGGCTCCATCGGTGCGGAGTTCATGCACATCCCGGACCGCGAGCGCCGGGAATGGGTTGCGTCGCGGCTTGAAGCAACACCGGCTGCCGTCGACCAGGACCACGTCCTGCAGCTGCTGGCCCGCGCCGATGTCTTTGAGCAGGTGATCCAGTCGCGCTACCTCGGCACCAAGCGCTTTTCGCTCGAAGGTGTCACCGCGCTCATCCCATTCCTTGACGAGCTGCTCAATCGCGGGGCCGAGCTGGGCGCCGAGCGCTCCATTATGGGCATGAGCCATCGCGGACGCCTGAGCGTGATGGTGAACACGTTCGGGAAATCGCCCGTCGACATCTTTGCCCGGTTTGAAGACGTTGACCCGCGCAGCATTCTGGGCGGCGGCGACGTGAAGTACCACGTCGGTGCGACCGGCACTTTTGAGACGCGGAATGGACGCAGTGTTGCGCTGCACCTGGTCTCGAACCCCAGCCACCTCGAAGCCGTCGACCCTGTTGCGATGGGCCGTGCCCGCGCGCGCCAGGATCGCATCGGCAGCGAGGGTGTGAATCGCGTTCTTCCTGTCGTCATCCATGGCGATGCGGCGTTCGCCGGCCAGGGCATCTGGGCTGAAACCATGAACCTCGCCTGCGTCGATGGCTATTCAGTCGGCGGCGGCATCCACATCGTCGTCAACAACCTCATCGGATTCACCGCCGAGCCCGCCGAGACCGAACTCCACTCGATTTTCTACGGATCTCGCCAAGCGCCTGCCCATCCCCATCTTCCATGTCAACGCGGAAGACCCGGCTGCCGTCGTGCGCATTGCCGCGCTGGCCGCCGAATATCGCTACCAGTTCCACTCCGACGTGGTTGTCGATCTGATCGGCTATCGCCGCCACGGGCACAGTGAAGTCGATGACCCTACGGTCACGCAGCCGCTGCGCTACGCGAGAATCAAAAACCACCCGCCGCTTTCTGAGCTTTACGCGAAGCAGATCGGGGTCGACGCATCAGGCCTCGTCAAAGAGCTGCAGACCGAATTTGCCGAAGACCAGAAGAAGGCCACATCGGTGCGCAAGAAGCCTGCGCTCGTGGAAATGCCCGAGTACTGGTCGCGCTACCCAGGCGGGGCATACAAGCCCGAGCTCGAAGTGGACACCGGGCTCGATGCGGCCGCGATCCAGTCCATTGCCGCGAAACTCACCGCCTATCCGGACGGCTTCCACATTCATCCCAAGATTAAGAAGTTGCTGGAGCAGCGCGCCGCCATGGGCCAGGGCAAGCAGCCCTTCGACTACGGCATGGCCGAGGCGGTCGCATTCGGGTCAATGCTGGTTGAGGGCACGCCGGTCCGCCTCAGCGGCCAGGATTCGCAGCGCGGCACGTTTAACCAGCGCCACTCGGTCCTGATCGACACGGAAAACGAGGAGCGATTCGTTCCGCTGAACCACCTCGCACCCGAGCAGGGGCGATTCAGCGTCTACAATTCGATTCTTTCCGAAGCCGGTGTGCTCGGCTTTGAGTATGGATACAGCCGCGATTATCCCGAAGCCCTGGTGCTATGGGAGGCGCAGTTCGGGGACTTCGCCAACGGTGCGCAGATTGTCATCGATCAGTTCATCGCCGCAGCGGAGGACAAGTGGGGCCTGCTGAGCGGCGTCACGCTGTTGCTGCCACACGGATACGAGGGCCAGGGTCCCGAGCACTCGAGCGCCCGCATCGAGCGCTACCTGCAGCTCGCGGCCCGGGACAACATTCAGGTGTGCCAACCCTCGAATGCCGCGCAGTATTTTCATCTGCTGCGGCGGCAGGCACTGCGATCCTGGCGGAAGCCGCTCATCGTGTTCACCCCGAAGAGCATGCTGCGCCATCCGGACGCGCTGTCTCCCATCGCAGATTTCGCGCGACCGCGCTTCCTGCCGGTGCTGCCTGAAACAGAAATTCAGAACGCTCAACGCCTGCTGCTGGCCACTGGAAAAATCGGCCACGAGTTGCGGGTGGAGCGCGCCAAGCGCAAGGATACGACCACGGGGATTATCTTCGTCGACCAGCTTTATCCCTGGCCCGAAGGCGAGTTAAAAGCCGCGATCGAAGCCCACCCCGCCGCGCACGAAATCGTCTGGGTGCAGGAGGAGCCGGCCAACATGGGTGCGTTCAACTTCGTGATGCCGCGCCTGCGGCGGATCGCCGGCGATTGCCAGGTGCTGAGCGTGAAGCGGTCCGCGGCGGCCAGCCCGGCCACCGGTTCCGCGAAGGCTCACGAGATGGAGCAGAAGACGCTGATCGAATTGGCTCTCCAGAGAAAGGGCTAGAGTGGATTCCCTCGACTGGCTGCTCGATTCGGACCCGGCGATCCGGTGGCAGTCGATGCGCGATCTCGCGGGTGGCTCACCGGCGGAAATTTTTGCAGAGCGCAAACGCGTCGCGCAGGAAGGCCTGGGCGCTGCCATTCTCGCCGGCCAGGAATCAGACGGGGCCTGGCGCAGGCCCGGCGCACCTGCCTGGTTGACGACGCTTTTTACGCTGCTCCAGTTGCGCGCGACCGGCGTCGACCGTGGCGATCCCGCCGTCGAATCAGCGGTGGCGCGCCTTGAGGCGAACCTGCGGTGGAACAATCACGGCGGCCGTTGGGATCTGCGATCGCCGGAAACCGGCGGGAACATGTTCTTCGAAGGCGAAGTGGAACCCTGCATCAACGGCGGCGTGCTGGCTCTCGGCGGATATTTCGGGCGCCCGACGGAGAGTCTTGCGCGACGCCTCGTGAGCGAGCAACTCGACGACGGCGGGTGGAACTGCGAAGCGCCGAAGAGCGTGCGGTCGTCGTTCCACACGACGATTTGCGTGCTGGAGGGACTACTGGAGTATGAGCACGCCGTCGGCTTCGCACCAGAGGTAGCCGCCGCCAGACATCGCGGAGAGGAATATCTGCTTGAGCGGAGACTCTTCCGGCGGCGCTCGACAGGCGAGGTTGCGAATGCCGAGTTTCTGGAGCTGGCCTTCCCGCCGCGCTACCGCTACGACATTCTTCGCGGGCTCGACTACTTCAGGGCCGTGGGCGCCACTCCCGACTCGCGCATGAACGAAGCTTTGCAGATTATTGAGAGCCGGCGGCAATCCGATGGCCGGTGGCTGCTGGATCGCGCGTATGGCGAAGCGCTCGCTCTGCCTCTCAGCGAGTTGCCCGGCGAGGCGAGCCGGTGGAACACGCTCCGCGCGCTGCGTGTCCTCCGCTGATACAAGCGAGCACAGTCCAACTGACCCAAAATAAAAGCGGCCGGAATCTTCTCCAGCCGCTTTTTTGTTGCCTACTGCCTGTTGCCTATTGCCTTGCTTCTGTTCCCTACTGGCTAATCCCTACTCCCCGGTCTGTCGTGCCAGTGCATCTCCCAGCCCAGGTAGCGGATCGCTGCTTCATACACCGGTGCGGCGACATGGGAGAAGTTCGCGGCCACGTGGTGCTCGAAACCCTGCTCACAGATTTCGTGCAGCAGCTTTTGCAGGTGGGGAATCTTCGCCACGCCCGCTCCGCCGAAGGTCTCCAGCGGATCGTTGGTGAACTCGCCTTCGCCGACGTACCCGCGAATCTTGCCGCGATAATCGTCGGTCGAGAACCGCACGTAGCTCATGGCGCCCGGCTTGACACGCCCGTAGCAGGTGCCGAAGGTGTTCTCCTTGCCCACGGTGCCGGCGATGATCTCCTGGAAGTTCATGATTACATCGTTGAAGAAGTGCTTGGGCAGGTTGGAGCAGTGGAAGCAGACGCACTTGTTCTCGTCGTCGCCGTAGTTGTTGTTCCAGTCCAGCAGCGCGCTCGGGGTCTGACTGGCGAGCGCCAAAGCATGCATGGAAACGGTGCCCATGACGTCGGTCTCGCAGGCGGCCGGCAGCAGGCTCTCGCTCATCATGCTCATGACCGTGCAGGGCACCACGCCGAAGTTCTCCTCGAGCGATGTCCAGCACTGAACGGCTGAGACGGTGCAGTGCGCGTCCTTCATGAAGCGCTCGATGGCTACGCCCAGCTTGGCCATCTTTGTGAGGGCTTCCACCGGCACGGTGCCGGTATTGACGTAGGCGCGGATCGCATCCAGCTTCGCCTTGACCTCGCCGTCATCGTCCTTCATGCGGCCGATGGCGCCGAAGATGTCGCTAAGATCCAACGTCACGACGGAAATTCCGTAGCGTTCCAGCAGCTTTTCGCTGTAACGCACCGTGTTGAAGGCCTGCGGACGCGCCCCAATCGCCCCGATGCGCAGTTTCCTGAGGCCGTTCGTCACGCGGCACACTTTAGTGAACCAGTCGAGGTCGGCCGAAAACTCTGCCGAACTGGGCTGCACGGTGTGCTTCTTCGTAATCGAATACGAAATCCCGTACTGCATGAGGTTGTTGCAGGCCGACATCTTTCCGCAGAAGCTGTCGCGGCGGTCGGTGATCTTCATATCGTCGCGGCGGTCGGGCGTAGCCTGCACCAGCACCGGCACGTTCAGTTTTGAATAGCGAATCGAATCCGCGATGCCGCGCTCGTCTCCGAAGTTGGGCAGCGTCACGAGGATGCCGTCAATCTCGTCGCCATGTGCGCGGAACAGATCGCCGCATTTGATCGCGTCGTCGTGCGTTTCTACAGACCCGAACTTCGACTGCTCCGGAGTGAGCGTGATCGCGCGAATCCCCGCCTTCTCCAGAACCTTCAAAATTTCGTCGCGGCCTTCCTTGGCCAGATGATCCGGAAAGAATCCCCGATTCCCTACAATCACGCCAAACGTCAGTTGCTTTTTCATGAGTGCATTCCTCAAAAAACTCGATCGGTTACAGCGGTCCGCGGTTATCGGCGGAATTTCGCCGTGTAGAAAACTCCGCCTGCCAGCATCAGCGCTCCCCACCAGATCGGCGCGTGCAGATCGTACAGCGCGGGCGGGTGAGCGGGAGGATGGGCAAGCTCCCACAGTCCCGTGCCGGTGATCAGAAGCCCATACAGCAAAAACATCACACCGGCAAAGAACCAAATGGACATCGTTCGTTGCATTGCTGCCTCCCTGTTACCAGAAGATGATGTTGCCGGCGATGAAAAATACCCCCACGATCGCGGCCCAGAACCATTGGTTCTTGTAAAAAGCCACGGTCTCCGCCTTCGGCAGGTTCGTCGCTGCATAGGCCAGTCCGTCCAGCTCCCCCACCGGCTTCGGTTTCGTCACCAGACTTACCACCACGCACACCAGCACCGTGGCCGCAAAGGCCCACATCGCCCGCGACATATTCTCCGCCATCGGCTGCGCATGCGGCGAAAAGGCCACGATAGCCAGCGCTCGCTGTCCCACCTGATGCACCCAGACAAACAGTCCCGCCGAGGTCAGAATGCCGCTCAGCAGCCCCCAGAATCCTCCCGCGGCCGTCGCTCGCGTCCAGAACATCCCCAGCAGGATCACGCCCAGTAGCGGGGCAAGGAAGAGGCTGAACAGCGCCTGGACATAATCCATAATTCCGGCGGCGTGCATCACCAGATACGCGGCGCAGATGCTCACCAGCACGCCCAGGATCGTCGCCCAGCGGCCCACCGAAACGTAGTGAGAATCGGGAGCGTTCTTGCGGATGTGGGGCCGGTAGAGGTCGTAGGTCCACACCGTCGAGAAGGCGCTCACGTTGCCCGCCATGCCCGACATGAATCCTGCCAGCAGCGCCGTCACACCCAGCCCCAGCAACCCCGGGCCGAAGTACCGCACCAGCATCAGCGGCAGCACCTCGTTATAACTGTGCGGATTGGCCGCGCTGAGCTGGTTCTGCCCCACCAGGTGCATCAGGCTTCCGTCCGGATTCTTCAGCACCACCAGCCCCAGCAGTCCCGGCAGGATCACAATGAACGGCACCGCCATCTTGAAGAAAGACCCGATCACCGGAGCCATCTGCGCCGCCCGCAGGTTGTGCGCCGACAGCACCCTCTGGACCACGAGAAAGTCCGTCGTCCAGTATCCGAACGAAACCACGAATCCCAGCCCGAAGACGATGCTGGTCCAGTGAATTCCCATGGGGTTGTCGGTGAAATGCGCCGTCGTACTCCACAGGTGCAGATAGTTCGCGTTGCCGAGTCTCGCGATGATCTTCGTCTCGAGTCCGTGGAATCCGCCCGCCTCCACCAGTCCCAGAATCGGTACCAGCAGCGCGCCCCCCCAGATCAGGCAGAACTGCAGCACCTCGTTGTAAATCGCCGATCGCAGCCCCCCCAGCGCCACGTAGGCCGCTACCGCCAAAGACGAGACAAAGATGCTGAACGTGATGTTCCAGCCCAGAACCACCTTCATCACCACCGCCATCGAAAACATGTTGACCCCGCTCATCAGGATCATTTCCGTGGCGAAAGAAATAGCCGCCAGCACCCGGCTCGACTCTCCGAATCGCAGCTTCAGATAGCCCGGCACCGAGTGGGTCTTCGATACGTAATAGAACGGCATCATCACCAGGCCCAGGAAGAGCATCGCCGGTATGGCCCCGATCCAGTACCAGTGCATCGCCAGAATGCCGTACTGATAGGCCGAACCGGCCCACCCCATCAGTTCCAGAGCCCCCAGGTTGGCGGAGACAAAGCTCAGACCGGCGATCCACGCCGTCATCTCCCGCCCCGCCATGAAGAATTCCTCGCTCGTGTTCGTCGCCCCCTTCAGATGAAAGCCGATGTAGATCACCATCCCGAAATAAATGACGATGACCGCCACATCGATGAAGGACAAATGCGCAAGCTGCGGCTTTCCCGGCATTATCTGAAAGAGGGCCAGGGCCGCAGGAAACGTGGATGCAAGGGACATACCTCTTCGAGCCTCGTGTGCCAATCCGTTCGGGAATCAGATGGGGGGTCTGCTTCCAGGTTCAGGTGCCCTGCCCGTAAGTGGCTTTCGCCCCGTGCTTACGGAAATGATGCCGGTCCAGCAACGCCTGCGAGATGCCTCTCTCGCCGGGATTCAGCGTAGCGGTGTAAAACGCCATGCGCGCCACCGCCTCCAGCACTACCGCATGATACGCGGCCTCGATCGCATTTTTACCCCACGCAAACGGCGCGTGCCCTGCCACCAGCACCGCCGGCATTCCTTCGGGATCCATGCCGCGAAAACGCCGGACGATCGCTTTGCCAGTATTCAGCACATAGTCGTCGCCCACTTCGTCGTCGCGCAGTTCTTGGGTCACCGGCACGGGTCCGTGAAAGTAATCCGCATGCGTGGTTCCATAGGCTGGAATCTCGCGCCGTGCCTGGGCCCAGGCTGTCGCAAACTCCGAATGAGTGTGAACCACTCCGCCAATCGTAGGGAAGGCCCGGTACAGCTCGAGGTGTGTGTCCAGATCCGACGACGGTTTCAGCTTGCCGCCCTGGATCCTGCCCTTCAGGTCGCTCACCACCATGTCGCTGGCGGTGAGATTGTCATAGGGCACGCCGCTTGGTTTGATAACGACCAGTCCCTCGTCGCGGTCGATGCCGCTGGCGTTGCCAAAGGTATAAAGCACCAGCCCCCGGCGCACCAGTTCGAGGTTCGCCTCAAGGACCTGCGACTTAAGCGTATCGAGCATGCATGCACCGCTCCAGCCTGCCGGTTGCTCAGGCGCAGCAAACGGGAGCAAGCGGACATTCTACTAGAAATCTTCGTTTGGGAAAGCGTTTACTGGAATTTCGGGAAACCAGCCTCACTTGGCCACGGTCAACTGAACCGCAATGCTCGCATCCACCCGGCCCCCGGGCGGCGGGTTCTGCGCGACCACGGCTCCTGGTGGAAACATCGGCGGCATCGGTCCGCCCGCGGCTCCCATTGGGGCCACATGCTCATCCTGTTCTTTCACCGGCGCCAGATGCAGTCCCATCCGCGCCAGGCTCATCGCCGCCGAGGTAAACACCTGCCCGACCAGGTTGGGCATCACCAGCCCGCCCTGGGTCTCAGTCGTCTCCAGCGGCGCCGCCACCAGCAGATTCATCACCGGGCTCTCCACACCAGCGGCATTCGGATCGGGGCTCTGCGCGATGACCCTGCCCGGCTCCATCCCCGGCCACGGCATCGCCGCGACAGCGCCTGTCTGGAAGCCTGCTCGTCGAATCTCAATCGTCGCCACCCGCTGGTCCTTCCCTTTTACGTCGGGAATTGCCAGCTTCTGCGGCCCGAGGCTCTCGGTGAGCCACACCCGCCATCCGCGTCGGACAATTTCCCCCGCCGCCGGCGACTGGTTCGCCACTCGCCCCGCCGGCACGTCAGTCGAGTAGAGATGGCTCTCCACCAGAATCGTCAGTCCCAGCGACCCCGCTCGCTCTCCGGCGTCGGCCACCGTCATGCCGCGGAGGTCGGGGATCGAGACTTCGGTTCCATGGATCGCAAAGTGCATGGTCACCACGGCCGACGTCATCGCCACTACCGTCAACAGCAACAGCACCAGCACGAAGCGGAAGAATCCAATCATGATTCGTATTCGATCGAGTATTCGATCTTCGCCGACTTCTCCAGCATCTTTGAAACGGAGCAATATTTGTTCTTCGAAAGCGAGACCGCGTCCTCAGCCGCCTTCTGCGTCACCTTCCCGCGAATCCTATAGGTAAGGTGGATGTGGGTGAACACCCGCGGCGGCTCGGTGGCCTGTTCCGCCTTCGCCTCCACCGTCAGCCCCTCCAGCGGCTCCCGCTTCTTCTCGAGGATGCTCACCACGTCGACCGACGTGCATCCGCACAGCGCGGTCAGCACCGCTTCCATCGGGCTCAACCCCGCTTTATGTTCCGGCATGGCGTCGAAATGAATCGTATGCCCGCTCTCCGACTTTCCATCGAAAAGCCTTCCCTGCTTCCATTCTGCGCTCGCAATCACCGTTGTTCTCCTACTGCCGGTGCCGGTTGTCCGACGCCGGCTCCGGATGGATCAGCACCCGATCCACCTCCGGACATTCCAGCTTAAAGCGATGCTCCAGCTCGGTGATCGACTCATGCACCCGCCGCATCTCCGTCGCATCGGGCAGTGTGCAGTGGCAGGTGACGTGGACGTGTTCCCCCAACCGGTCCACGCTCACCTCGTGGATATCCACCACCTCCGGCACGTTTACCGCCGCATCGCGCAGCCGCTGCTCGATCCGCCGGTCCTGTTCTACACGCACCGGCGCTTCAATGGTCGCAGGCTCGCTTTCGATGTGCGTCAGCACCGAACGGACCTGCGGCAGCTCGTTGCGGATTTGCTGCTCCAGCCCGTGCACAAACCGGTGCGCCTCCAGCAGCAGCATCGTTTCCTTTACCTCGATGTGCTGCTCCACATGCAGCCCATCTTCGAAGGCCTCGATGCTCACATCGTGCAGCAGCACGTTATTGTGCGCCGCTACTGCCTTCACCTTGTCGAACAGGCTCTCCGCCACCGTCGACCGCGGCACTGTGTGGATGACCACGTCCGCATCCGGCAAGACTCGCTGCACCGCCGCCGTCGCTTCGCCTACCAGCTCCTCGGTTCGCTGGAAGGTAAGCTGGCGGGGCAGCGAGAGCGTCACATCGGCGAAATACGCGCTCCCCGACCGCCGCACCCGCGCCTGGTCGATGCCCAGAACTCCCTGCGTCCGCGCCAATTCCCGGATGAGCCTTGTGTGCAGTTCCGGAGAAATCGCGTCGGTCAGCGCACCCACCGCCCGCCAGGCCAGCCGCCATCCGAAGATGAGAATCATCATGGAAACGGCCAGCGCCGCCGCCGGATCGGCAAAGCGCAGCCATCCCACGTGGCCCACGGTGCCCAGCCACGATGCCGAAAGTCCGACAAGCACCGCCACGCTGGTCCAGATGTCCGACGCGAAGTGCAGGGCGTCTGCCTCGAGCGCGGCGCTCCGGTGCCGGCGTGCCACCGCGCTCAGCTGCCGCGACCGCCACAGATCAACGATGATCGAGGCGCCCATCACCAGGAACGGCCACGCGGAGTATTTAAGCGTCACGGGATGAAAGAAGATGCGGCTGATCGCCTCGGCTGAAATCGCCAGCGCCGAGGCGGCCATCAGGCCCGTCTCAACAAACGCTGAGATATTTTCGACCTTCGCGTGGCCGTAAGGATGGTTCCAGTCCGCCGGGCGGTCCGACACCCGCACGGAGACGAAGGTCATGGCGGCGCCCACCAGGTCCAGCGCCGAGTGCGCCGCGTCCGACAGCACACCGAGGCTCCCGGTGAGAAACCCGACCGCGGCTTTCAGCAGAGTCATGGCCAGTGCCGCGGCCACCGACACCAGGGCCACCCATCGCTTCTCCGCGCTGGCCTGCGACGTTTCCGTAATGGCGGCGCTCGACATCGTTAATCTCAGCCTACAGCGACTGCAGGCCCATCGACATCTTTCACCACAGAGAACAGAGAGAGCACAGAGTACTCCAAATGGTTGCGACGATTTCGAGGCGTTTCCGAGATCCCTGCGGTGAATCGATGCTCGCGTGGGTCTCCGCTTTTCGCTGGGAAAGACAAACGACGGGAGACACAAGAAACTCTGTGTCCTCCGTGGTGAGAGCTTTTTACCGCGGCCTCACTCCTCGCCACAAACCTGCGATCCCAAACGTGTAGGGCGTCCACGATACGTCCTGGAACCCTACCTCCCGCATCAATTCCAGCATCGCCGGCGGCGACGGGAACCTCTCCACCGAAGCGGGCAAATACCCGTAAGCTCCTCCATCGCCCGAGATGAACGACCCGATCGCCGGCACCACATGGCGGAAATAAAATCGAAATGCCCTGCCCGGAACGCCGCCAGGCTCGCTGAAATCCAGAATCCCCAGCTCCCCACCCGGCGTCAGAACCCTGAAAAACTCCTCCAGCCCGGCGCGATAATTCGCAAGGTTCCTGAACCCGAACGCCGTCGTGATCAGATCCAGAGACTCGTCCCCTATCGACAGATGCAGAGCATCGGCCGTCACCACCTCGGCTCTGCGGCCCGCCAGCTTCTTCCTCGCCAGCGTCAGCATCTGCGGGGAAAAATCCGCCGCCAGTATCGGCCGCGCAATCTTTGGCCGCACCCTCAGCAGCGCCAGAGTCATGTCGCCGGTGCCGCAGCAGATGTCCAGCACCCTCGACCCAGGCCGCCTCAGAACAGGGCGAAACCGCCGTGCGGTCCGCCACCACCACGTTCGGTCCACGTTGCACGAAAGCAGGTGGTTCAGCAGATCGTAGCGTGGCGCAATGCGATCGAACATCTCCCGGACCGCCAGCGCGGAGCCGGCCTCGTCGCTCGCGCCCGCTGGCTGCGCCCCGGCGTTCGAACCCGCGTTGTGACCTTCGATTGGCAAACGCCAGCATAGCGCAGCACTGCAGGCTTCCACTCCGGTCTTGTGGAATTAAACTGCGCCTATGCGAATCCGCTGTCGCTTCGTGGCCCTTCTTCTGGCTCCGCTTTTCGTTCTCCTCTGCACATCTGCGCAAAATCCCGACGCCGAGGGCTCCCCTACCGCCATCGCCTTCGAGCGCGCCCAGAACCTGCAGCATGGCATCAACACCGGCGAGTGGTTCGCGCAAGCCAATGATTACTCTCCTGAGCGCCTCCAGACTTTTACTACCCCTGCTGACATCGCCCTGATCGCAAAGATGGGCTTCGACCACATCCGCCTCAGCATCGACGCCGGCCCGCTGGTCGCCTGGTTCAGCGCCGGCCATGAAACCCCTTTTATGACCGAGCTCGACCGCATTGTGAAGACGACGCTCGACAACCATCTCTCGGTCATCATCGACATCCATCCCACCAGCGAATACAAGGCGGAGCTGTTCCAGGGCTCCAGTGGCGTCAGCAATTTCGTGGCGCTCTGGCGGGCTCTTGCCGGGCACTTTGCGCCCCTCGATCCCGACCATGTCTTCTTCGAGATCATGAACGAGCCGGAACAGAACGATCCCTATCGCTGGCTCGGCATCGAGGCTCAGGTTGCGGACGCCATCCGCCTGGCCGCGCCCCACAACACCATCATCGCCTCCGGCGCGCACTGGTCCAGCCTGCCCGACCTGCTCGTGCTGGAGCCCCTCGCCGACCCCAACGTCATCTATACCTTCCACGACTACGAGCCGTTCCCTTTCACCCACCAGGGCGCGACGTGGGCCAACCCCGAGGTCCGCCCCGAGCGCGGTATTCCCTACCCCTCCTCGCCCGAGGACATCGCGCCCAAACTCGACGAGGAGCCGACGCTGGCCGGCCAGTTCTTCCTTAATGAATATGGTGAAGATCGCTGGGACGCCGCGCGCGTCGAGAACTCCATCGAGTTTGCTGCGAAGTGGTCAGCACTCCACCACGTCCCCGTCTACTGCGGCGAGTTCGGCGTCTTCCGCAACTACGCGCCGCCCGCCTCGCGCGCACAGTGGATCCACGACATGCGTGTGGCTCTCGAGAAGAACCACATTGGCTGGGCCATGTGGGATTACCAGCAGAGCTTCGGCGTCGTCACCAAACAAAACGGCGTCACCACCCCGGACGAAGACATCCTCAGCGCCCTCGGCCTCCACATGCCGCGGTGAGGCAGCCGGGAGCCGGTAGCCGGTAGCGTTAAAAGCCGAACGCTGTCCAGGGAACTTCGCACCCCGCGGATGCGTAAAATCGAAGGTCCGGCCCTCGACGCCTCGCCGCAAACCAGCCGTGGCGCTCGGGACTGAAAAACGAGGCTCCGACCGTGGCAAAATTCCTGCTCTTTTGCGTCCTTCTTATCTTCTGCTGGCCTCTGGCTCTACTGGCGCTGGTCGCTTACCCCATCGTCTGGCTGCTTCTGATTCCCTTCCGCCTCCTCGGCATCGCGGTCGGCGGCGTGCTTGAGCTGGTGGGCGCCGTCATCACGTTGCCCGCTCGTCTGATCCGCGCCATTTAGTCGTAGCTCGCCGCCGGCTTAGGGCTATTTACACTGTCTCCATGCCCCCGATTCTTCTCGACGGCAAAGCCTGTTCCAAAGAGATGGAAGCTGAACTCAGCGCCCGTGTCGCGCGGCTCGCTGAAACCCGCGCTGGCTCTCCGCCCATCCTGTCCACCATCCTCGTTGGCGACGATCCCGCGTCTGCCACCTATGTCCGCATGAAGGGCAATGCGTGCCGACGCGTGGGCATGGAATCGCTCAGCATTCAGCTTCCTGGCACGACTACTACTGAACAGCTGCTCACCGCCATCGACGAGCTCAACGCCAACCCCCGCGTCCGCGGCATTCTGCTCCAGCATCCGGTCCCCAAACAAATCGATGAGCGCGCCTGCTTCGACCGCATCGCGCTCGACAAAGATGTGGACGGCGTCACCAGTCTCGGTTTCGGCCGCATGGCGATGGACCAGCCCGCGTATGGTTCCGCCACTCCGGCCGGCATCATGCGGCTGCTCCGGCGCTACGAGATTCCCATCGAAGGCCGCGAAGCCGTTGTCGTCGGACGCAGCCCCATCCTCGGCCGCCCCATGGCCATGATGTTGCTTCAGGCCAACGCCACGGTGACCATTTGTCACTCCCGCACGAAGAATTTGTCCGACGTTGTCGGACGCGGCGAGATTGTCATCGGCGCTGTCGGCAAGCCCGAGTTCATCCGTGGCTCCTGGATTCGCGACGGCGCTGTGGTGGTCGATGCCGGCTACCACCCCGGCGGCGTCGGTGACATTGAATTGTCTGCCGTGATCGAGCGCTGCTCCGCCTATACGCCGGTCCCCGGCGGCGTTGGACCGATGACCATCGCCACCCTCATCGCCCACACCGTCGAAGCAGCCGAAAAAGCTGTCTAAAAGAAAATGCCCCGCCGACGCCTGCGGGAGCGCGGTAGCCCGAACTGGACTCGTTAGCCCAGTACCCGAACCGCGGACCCTCTACCACGAGGGATGGCTAAAGAAGGAAAGCTGCGCGTAGACGGCGCGCTCGATGCCGACGGGCGGCTGCGTCGGATCACCCGTCCCCCACTCATCATGGTGCGGCTGAAACAGATTCTGCCCCACCACTTCGAACCGGAATTTCTTCCCGAGCCCGCACCCCAGACGGAGATCCATGGTCTGGTAGGCTTCCACCTTCTGGGCTGGCAGAGCGCTGATGAACCGGTAGCTCTGATCGAACTCAAATCGGCCGGGAAGATTGATCATCGACTGCGCCATGACCATGTGCCTCGGGCTGGACTTGTCGTAGGTAGAGACCGAGCCGGTAGAGCTGATGTCGGACGTTGGTCCGTTCGCATGGAAATTCGAATCGAGATACGAGTAACTGGTATTCAGCCGCCACCACGAGGTCAACGCCACCTGCGGCGCAATCTCAAAGCCTGTGGTTGTTCCTCCGATCTGATTCTCGTATTCGATGGTGATGTACGTGTCGCCCCCGGCCGTAGAGAGCATGGGCGCGCTGAAACTCTGCAGGTGGGAGTACTGATTCCGGAATGCCGCCAAATCCAGAAAAACGCGATTGTGGACGAGGGTACGGTAACCGGCTTCGTAGCCGATCACATCCTCGGACTGGAAGTTCTTGTTGCCGGCCACGCGAATAAAGGTCGTCGGCCCGACCGCACCGGTCAGCTGAAAATCTTCCTCCAGATCGGACGGCGTGGTCACGGCCCGGGTGACGCCCAGCCACGCGGACTGATCTTCCGCCGGCTTCCACAGCAGACGTCCGGAGGGCTGGATATCGAAGCCGCTGTAATTGTTGTGCTGCAGTTTGGCTCCCCCGGTCAGCGAGACCCGGGAACCCAGCGGAATTTCGTCCTGCACAAACCCGGTGTGGTTGTGGTCGGTGGCCGACGCGGGGATCAGCGTCTCGAACGGGCTGGTTCCCACCACCTGATACGGGCTCCAGTGCAATCCACCTCCCCAGGCAAATTTCTCCCCGGCCGGCAAATGCAGATGCTGGACAAAATCGATGTCGATGGTATTGCGTGTCTCGCCCAGCGCAATGCCGGTGCGGACGGTGCGATCGAAATAGCTCTGCAGGGTGAAGCCCGTGCCGTCGGTGTTCTGCCGCCCCCAGCGAAAATTCAGGTCCCCGCCAGAGGTTTGATCCACTACCGGTGTGGTGCCGATGATGTGCGGTGAATCGCCTCCGTAAATCATCCCTTCCAGCAGATAGCTGTCGCGCCGCTTATCCAGATCGGCCCGGAAGCCGAAGCGCTCCTGGTGCCACACGTCATCGTTGATCCCGTCGGTGTGATACTCATGGGCGCGCTCGAAACCGTGCCCAAAAAATCGATAACTCAGGTCGCCGTGCGCTAATCCAAACTGCAGGGTGTCAATCGTGTGGTCCAGTGTCCCCCCGAGTCCGGTCGCCATCGTCCCCGGTGTTTCGGAAGCTTTTTTGGTGATGATATTGATGACGCCGTTTGCCCCGTTCGGTCCCCAAATCGTTCCGCCAGGTCCCCGGATCACCTCGATCCGATCGATATTTTCAAGCGGCAGATCCTGTACGTCCCAGTACACGCCCGCGAACAGAGGGGTATAGAGGTTTCTGCCGTCGATGAGAACCAGCACGGATTTAGAGAAGTTGTTCTGGAGTCCGCGAATGCCGACGGCCCAGGTGGTGGAGCTCAACCGCCCGACTTCCACCCCAGGGGCAAGCCGCAGAGCGTCTGCGATGGAGGTTGCCCCCGACCGCCGGATGTCATCGGCGGTGATGACATACACTGCCGACGGCGTATCCCACAGTTCCGTGGGCCATTTGTTCGCCGTCGTCACCTCGATATTGCCCAGTTGTTCGAGGGACAGAGACTTCAACTGCTTTGGAGTCTGCGCAGACGTCATCTGGCCGAGAGACGACGGATCATCGGCGATCGCCACGCCGGCGTTTGCCATCGATAAAAGGAGAAGCGCCGCTATGCTGCGGGCAAACAACGGGGATGCCAACGCATACTCCGTGCCATGGGGAAATTTGCAATGAGAACAGGGGAACCCGGCTGCGGCGGGCTTACATCCCAGCGGTTTCTTGTCTCTACCGTTCCTGCGGGTGACAGCAAGGTCCGCCGAAACCGTCGCAACACGAAGTTCACTATACGATGCCCAGGCCGGCTGTTGGCAATCTGTGCATAATCCGTGGGATAACGTGGCGGATACCCGTCTCCGGGGGCAAATTCCTGGGGATACTCCGGCATTGCCTTGACACATACGGCAAAAAAGCCTCCCATCATGGCAGAAGATGGCATTGCATTGCCGGTGCTTCCGCCTCCGATTTCAATTCATTCCAGCTTCCAGTTTCCAACCCAGGACCTCGATGCATATCCTCGCTGCCTCTACCGCCTTTCCCCCGCATTACTATTCCCAGCGCGAATTCCTTGATGCGCTTCTGCCTTATTGGGGTGACGACCCTAAGGTTGCCTCGATCATCGAGCGGCTCCATCTGCGCACCGGCGTGGATGGCCGTTACTTTTCGCGGCCACTTGCCGACTATCTGGCTCTCGATACTTTCGGCAAAACCAACGACGCCTGGATCGAGACTGCGGTCGATCTGGGCGAGCGCGCCATCGACTGCGCCCTGAAGTTGGCCGGTTTGCGTGCCGATCAGCTGGGAGCCATCTTTTTTGTCTCCGTGACTGGCATTTGCAGCCCCTCCATCGACGCGCGCCTGGTGAACCGCATGGGTTTGGCACCGAACATCCGCCGCAACCCCATCTTCGGTCTGGGCTGTGTTGCTGGAGCCGCGGGCCTCGCTCGCGCCGCCGATTACGTTCGCGCCCATCCCGATCAGGTCGCCGTGCTTCTTTCTGTGGAACTGTGCTCGCTCACCTGGCAGCGCGACGACAAATCCGTCGCCAACCTTATCTCGGTTGGCCTCTTCGGCGATGGCGCGGCCGCTGTTCTGGTGGCCGGAGACCAGATTCCTCGGCGCGGCCCGCGCATTGTGGCCAGCGACTCGGTCTTCTACCCGAATACCGAAGATGTGATGGGTTGGTCGATCTCCGAACAGGGCTTCCGCATTGTTCTTTCTCCTGGCGTTCCCAGGGTCGTGGTCGAAAACCTTGGTCCTAACGTCGATGCCTTCCTCGCCGCGAATAGCCTGACCCGCGGCGACATTGGTTCGTGGATCATGCATACCGGGGGCCCGAAGGTGCTGGAAGCTACGCAGGAGTCGCTCGAACTTACACAACAGGACCTCGAAGTTTCCTGGGAGGCTCTGCGCCGTGTGGGTAATCTTTCTTCGGCGTCGGTGCTGGTGGTGCTCGATGAAGTCATGAAGCACCGGCGGCCTGCTGCTGGAACCCGCAGCATCCTGGCTGCGATGGGGCCCGGCTTCTGCGCGGAGATGTCTCTGCTGGAGTGGTGAACTCCGGTCAGCTAAGAAGCGGTCGGCTAAACACCGGTTAGCTAAGAAGCGGATAGCTTGAAAGCAGTTTGCGGAAACGGGAGTCGCAGGTTGGAAGCCTCGGCATGAGTAAACCGATGAGTAACAACGTCTGCGACGTATTCATTGCCGGCGCCGGGCCCGCGGGTCTTGCTGCTGCCATTGCCCTGCGCCTGCGCGGTGCTGATGTCCTCGTCGCGGATGCGATGCGCCCGCCCATCGATAAGCCCTGCGGCGAAGGACTGATGCCCGACGCCCGCCGTGCTCTCGCTCGGCTGGGCGTTCACTTCGAACCGCAACACGGCGCTGAGTTCTCCGGCATCTCGTTTATCTCCGGCCCTCATAGCGTCTCTGCGGACTTCCCTTCCGGCCCTGGTATCGGCGTGCGGCGCACGACACTCCATCGTCTTCTTCTCGACCGCGCTGTTGCCCTCGGCGTCCGCTTCGCGTGGAACACCTCCGTCGTCCTCAATCCCGACCAGCCTCCGGACCTCGCCTACGAACCCGTCTCGTACCGATGGTTGATCGGCGCTGACGGTGCTTCCTCACGCGTCCGCGCCTGGGCCGGCCTCGACGCCGAACAGGTCCGCAGCCGGCGCTTCGGCTTTCGTGCCCACTACCGTATTCGACCCGGAAGTTTCGAGTCAGGGAGCGATTACGTCGAGGTCCACTGGGGTCCGATTGGGCAGGTTTACATCACTCCGGTGGGTCGGGACGAAATCTGCGTCTCCGCCATGACTCGCCACACCGGCGTGCGCCTCGATCAGATCCTCGCTTCTCTACCCGTTCTCCGGGAGCGGCTCGCCAGCGCGAAAACCAGCTCCACCGAGCGCGGCTGCCTCACCGTTACCCGGCGTCTCCGGCGCGTTGCTTGCGACAATGTTGCGCTGATTGGGGATGCTTCCGGATCGGTGGACGCCATTACCGGGGAAGGCCTCGCGCTCGGCTTCCGCGAGGCGATCCTGCTAGCCGAATCGCTTTCCGCAGGCTCGCTCTCGCTCTACCGAGCCGGTCACGCCCGCATCCTCAAGCACCCGCATTACATGGCCAGGCTTCTGCTCATGCTCGACCGGCATCCGCGGCTTCGGTCGAATACCCTGCGGCTCTTCGCCTCGCAGCCCGCGCTTTTCCGTTCGCTGCTGGCCTTTCACGTTGGCGAATCGGCGCTCCGGGCACTCGTGGGCCGACCGCAAGCCAGCCTTCCGAGCCGCCTCCCAGTCCCTTCAAGCCATTTCTCGGATAATCCTGCAACTGACTGATAACACAAACTCTGCTTCAACGAGTTTGGCGCGCGGCGCCGTCCGCCTCAGCGGCTAGCTGCTGAATCTTTTTGCATCCTGGCGAATCTATAAACACGGTCCTTTTCCCTGACAATCAACTGCGGCAGCAAGCCGCAAACGGACCAGAAAAGAAGGAACTATGTCACTCAGGCCAGTTAAAGAAATTCTCTCCACCAAACCCACTCTGGAAGGCGCAGGGGTTCGCCTGCAGCGGGCTTTCGGATTCGGCAAAACCAGCGAGTTCGATCCCTTTCTGCTGCTCGACGACTTCCGCAACGAGCATCCCGAGGACTACCTCAAGGGCTTTCCCTGGCACCCGCATCGCGGCATCGAGACCATCACGTACGTCCTCGCCGGCTCGGTGGAGCATGGCGACTCGCTGGGAAACAAGGGCAAGATGACGGCCGGGGATGTGCAATGGATGACCGCCGGGAGCGGCATCCTGCACCAGGAAATGCCGAAGGGTGACGAGCGCGGCCGGATGCATGGCTTTCAGCTGTGGGCCAACCTGCCCTCAAACCTGAAAATGACCGATCCGCGCTATCAGGACATTCCGTCGGCGGCGATCCCCGAGGTGACCGAGGACGACGGGACCACGGCGCGCATCATCTGCGGCGAGTTCTGGGGCAAGCGCGGGCCAGTGGAAGGTGTGGCCGCCGATCCGGCCTATATTGACGTCTCGGTGCCGCCGAACAAGACGCGGCGACTGAAGGTCGAGACCACGCGCAACGCCTTTGCCTACGTCTTCGCGGGCGCGGGAACGTTCCGCGACGCCTCGAATCCGCAGGCTGTGCTGACCGAATCCGGAGTCGACCCGAATGCGCAGCCGGTGTACGACGCGAGCAACCACTCGCTCGTCCTCTTCGATCGCGGCGATGAGATTCAAGTCCAGGCCGGTCCGGAAGGCATTCGCTTCCTGCTGGTCTCCGGCAAGCCGCTGGAAGAGCCCGTTGCCTGGTATGGTCCCATCGTCATGAACACGCAGGCTGAACTCCGCCAGGCGATGAATGAGCTGCAGACGGGCGACTTTATCAAGCACCGGTAAGGGCGGCGGGTTAGCAGATCGGGCAGGTCGTGTGCGCGGTCAACTCTGGTTGAAGCCTAAGTGGCGGAGCAGAGTCCTGAAAGCGAGGATCGGAGCGGAGGGGGGCGAGGGCCAACCGAAGTGGAGGCTTCCGATTCTGGCCGCGCATGCATTGCGATCCCTGGAGGCGCGGGATCGACGGCGCTTTAGGGTCGGCCCATTCTCGCTTCGGCCTCAGACAGGGCCAGGAGAAGCTCCAGAAACCAGCGGCGTATCCATCGCATCATGTGGTTCTCGCTAAAGGCCAGGGTAGAGGGGGGGGGACCCTCGTGTGGAAAATCAGACGTTGCTTTGGGCCGAAGAGTTGCTACAGAAATCGGCGCCCGCCAGAATACCGCGATCCTGTAAGCCGAACATTACGCGCCTTTCATAATCCTGTCCGCGTACGCCCCAAGAGCCCTGAAAAGACTTCCCGCGTTAAATTGAGTATGCTCTCCTGCATGCGAACGATCCTTTCCTTTTCACTTCCTGCGACTCTTGCGGCCGCTGTGCTGGTGGCTGCTGCTTCGGCTCAGGTGGCACCGCCTCCGGTAGCGCCGGTGCGGCCGGTGATCGACACCTACTGGGGCCATGAGGTGGTGGACCCGTATCGCTGGCTCGAAGATCAGAAGTCGGCGGAGAGCGTGGCGTGGATGAAGGGGCAGGCCGATTATGCGCGCGCCATGCTGGATGGCCTGCCCGGCCGTAAGGATTTTGCCGCCGAGATGACGCGGTATATGAATGCCGAGGAGTTCACCATCAGCGATGTGCAGCTGGCCGGGGACTATGTGTTCTATCGCAAGCGGAAACGCGATGAGAATATCGCCAGCCTGTATGTGCGACGGGCGAGCGGCGGCCCGGAGAAGCTGCTGGTGGATATGACGAAGATGGGGAGTGCCGACCATCATTTTTCGCTCGACCAGTATTCGCCGAGCGAAGACGGGAAGCTGGTGGTGGTGGGCATTTCGCCGGGTGGCTCTGAGATACAGACAGCCACCATTTATGAGACCGCGACGGGGCGAGCGCTGCCGGAAAAGATCGAGCGTTTTGAGGGTGGAGGATTCTCGCCGGATGGAAAGACGCTCTACTACCTGCAGCTCGAGGATTTGGGGCCGAAGGGCAATCCGATTGATAAGTACCGCAGGCCGAAGGAATATGCCCATCTGGTGGGTTCAGCCGTGAGCGACGACAAGGTGGTGGTGGGCCAGGACGTTTCGCCGGAGATGCCGGTACCGGACTACAACTTCCCCTTTGCGTTTCCGGTGCCGACTTCAAAATATGTGCTGGGCGTTGTGAACCCGGGAGTGGAAACCTTCCGCGAAGTGTATGTGGCGGAACCGAGCGCGCTCACTTCGCATACGGGGTGGGTGAAGGTGGCCGGCCTCACGGACAAAATCACGGATATGGCGCTGGAGGGCAACGATCTCTACCTGGTAAGCTTCGAGGGCACTCCGAATGGAAAGCTGCTGAAGACGAGCGCGGCGCATCCTGACCTGAAAACGGCGCAGGTGGTGGTGCCCCCCGGCGATCTGGTGTACAGCGGTGGATTTATCGGCAGTGGGGTGCTGAACCAGGCGTCCGACGCCCTGTATCTGCGGGTCATTGATAAAGGCTATGGGCAGGTACTGCGTGTGCCCTACACCGCTGGAGCCAAAGCTGCTCTGATGACGCTTCCTGCGGGAATGCAGGTGGGCGGGGTGGCGACCGATCCGCTGATTCCTGGCGCCGTGCTCGATCTGGATTCGTGGACGAACCCCGGCGATTTCTATCGTTACGTCACAAAGACCACCGCGCTGACGAAGATGGATCTGCGGCTGCCGAACGACGTCGATCCCAAAGACCTTGTTGCGGAAGAAGCGCAGGTGAAGAGCTGGGACGGGACGATGGTTCCGCTTACGATTATCTATAAAAAGGGATTGGTCAAGGATGGGTCCGCGCCAACCGCGCTGATTGGATATGGCGCGTACGGCGATGCTTGGACTCCAGGCTTCAGCCGGAGGTACAACGCGTGGATCGAACGCGGTGGGGTTCTGGCGGTTGCGCATGTGCGCGGCGGGGGTGAGTTCGGGGAGAGCTGGCATCTGGCCGGCAAGAAACTCACCAAACCGAATACGTGGCGCGACTTCATTGCCAGCGCTCAATATTTGATCGACAACAAATACACCTCGACCCCGAAGCTGGGCATCTGGAGCCAGAGCGCGGGCGGCATCCTGATTGGGCGATCGTTCACCGAGCGGCCTGATTTGTTTGCTGCGGCCGTCGATGGCGTGCCGTGCTCCGACATGTTGCGCGAGGAGACAGGACCGAACGGGCCGGCGAATATTCCTGAGTTCGGTTCGGTCAAGACGGAGGACGGTTTTGAGGACTTGTACGCCATGGCCGCGTACGAGCACATCGAGAAGGGTGTGAAATATCCGGCGATCCTGGTCACGGCGGGAGCGAACGATCCGCGTGTCGATCCGTGGGAGGGAGGCAAGATGGCCGCGAGGCTCGAGGCGGCGACGGCCAGCGGCAAGCCTGTGCTGCTGCGCGTGAACTATGACGCCGGGCACGGCATCACCGATACGGTGAGTCAGCAGGTTTCCGACTGGACCGACATCTTCACCTTCTTCCTGTGGAACTTCGGCGATCCCGGCTTCCAGCCGGCGCATTGAGCGGAGCTTGGTCGCGGGAGTATCGCTGGCGGAGTCCCGGCCCAGTCTGCCGAATGTGGAAAATTTTCTCGACGCTCAAAGACCGCCGCCGCTATCCCGCCGCTTCCGCATCCGCGATCTCGACTGCCGCATCCAGCGCCTCCACCGCGAAATCCAGATCGTTCTCCTCCACAATCAGCGGAGGAGCCACCACCAGATGGCTCACCCACGCCTGGATGGCTACACCGCGCTTCAGCATGTCGGCCGCGACCTTGTCGACCACGGTCACGGTGCCGGATACCTTGTCCTGCATAGTGTTGAAAGGCTCCTTCGTCGCGCGATCTTTGACCAGGTCGAGCGCCCAGAAGAGCCCCAGCCCGCGGACCTCGCCAATCGATTTGTGTTTTGCCGCGAGCGCACCCAATTTGGGCTCCAGATACGCTCCCATTCGCTTCGCCCGCTTCACCAGGTCCAGGCGCTGCATCTCGTGGATGGTCGCAACGGCTGGTTTCAGGGTGATGGGGTGCGCCTCATACGTGTGGCCGTGCGAGAAATAATGGTCGTCGAAGTGCGCGGCAATCTCCGCCGTCGTCGCGCACAGCCCCAGCGGCACATAGGCTGATGTAATGCCTTTCGCCGTGGTCAGGATGTCGGGCTTTACGCCCCAGTTATCTACTGCAAACCACTCGCCGGTTCTGCCCCAGCCGCTCATCACCTCATCCGCAATCAACAGAACACCGTGACGGTTACAAATATCACGGAGCATGGGCATATATTCCTTCGGCGGAACGAGTACGCCATTGGTACCCACCACCGGCTCCACAATTACCGCCGCTACATCGCTCTCGTTCCGGATCATGTGTTCCAGATACTCCGCGCAGGCGATGCCGCACTGTGGATAGGAGTGTTTGATCGGACACTTGTAGCAATTCACTTCCGGCGCGAAGAGGAAGCCCTGTCCCTTGCCGCCGACCGGCTCCATGGCCCAGCGCCGCGGATCGCCGGTCGCTGCAATCGAGGCCATTGTCGATCCGTGATACGAGCGGTAGCGCGCCAGGATCTTTGTCTTGCCCGTGTACATCCGTGCAATCTTGAACGCGGCCTCGTTGGCTTCGGTGCCTGAGGTGGTGAAGAAGAACTTCGTCAGACCCTGTGGCAGCACGTCCAGCAGCAGCTGGCTCAGCTCCGCGCGCGCTTCGGTCGCGTAGGCCGGAGAAGCGTAGGCCAGCGCCTCGGCTTGCTCGGCAATCGCCCGAATCACCGCGGGATTCTTGTGGCCAAGGTTTACACACATCAGCTGAGCGGAAAGATCGAGGTAGCGCTTCCCTGCTCCGTCGGTGATGTAGCAACCCTCCGCGTCGGCAAGATGCATGGGGTTCCACGTCTTCTGGAACCGCCATGTGCCGTAATTCAGCTTCTTCGTCAGTTCGACTACCTGTTGCGTGGTCAGCTTCGCCTGCTGCGCGGAAATCGTTTCAGTCATCAGTTCACCTGTCAAAATGGTCTGTACATAAGGAATACACGAGAACGCCGCGCAAATTCTGTTCGGGCGTAGCCGACTCGTATCGACACCATGGCCGAAGCTTTTATTTCGGAGCAGATCGTCACACCCCAGAGCATTCGCTCCGGCGCTGTCCTGGTGGACGGCGGCCGCATCACCGCCGTCGTCGATCATGCCGGCATTCCACCCGGCCATCGCCTCGTGAATTGCACCGGCGCGCTGCTTCCCGGACTTGTCGACTCCCACATCCACATCAACGAGCCTGGCCGCACCGAGTGGGAAGGCTTCGCCACGGCCACCCGCGCCGCAGCCGCTGGCGGGTACACCACGCTGATCGACATGCCGCTCAACTGCCTGCCGGCGACGAGCAATGTTACCGCTCTCGAGGCCAAGCGCGCCGCCGCCCAGGGTCAATGCTTTGTGGATTGGGCCGTGTGGGGTGGCGTTTCCGGACACAACGCGGGTGACATCGAGCCGCTCGCCCACGCCGGCGTTCGCGGCTTCAAATGCTTCCTTGCCGAGCCGGGCATTGACGGATTCTTCCGCGTCGATGAGGCCGAACTCCGTGTGGCGGCACCGCATTTGGCCCGCACCGGACTGCCTCTGCTGGTTCACGCCGAGTTGCCCGGGCCCCTCGATCGCGCAGCCCGCGAACTGGCCTACGCCGATTGGCGTCGCTATTCCACCTGGCTTCGTTCGCGGCCGGACGAGGCGGAGATGGAGGCCATCCGGCTGATGATCGGCCCGTGCCGCGAATATGGCTTCCGCCTGCACATCGTCCACCTGGCAACTGCGCAGGCCCTCGAAGAAGTCCGCCGCGCGAAGGATGAAGAACTTCCTCTTACCGTCGAAACCTGCCCGCACTACCTCCATTTCGCCGCGGAGGACATTCCTGACGGCAGCGTGGTTCACAAATGCGCTCCACCGATCCGTAGCGCAGCCAACCGCGATCTGTTGTGGGAGGCCCTGCGGGATGGGGCCATCGATTTGATTGCGACGGATCATTCACCGTGCCCGCCAGAAATGAAGAAGGGCGATTTTGCGACGGCGTGGGGCGGGATTGCGTCGGTTTCGGTGGCTCTGTCGGTGGTTTGGACTGGCATGCGGGCGCGGCGCTTCACGCTGATGGATCTCGCACGCTTTATGTCACAGAAGCCGGCACAATTGGCTGGCTTCACAGGCAAAAAGGGCCAGATCGCTCCCGACTACGACGCTGATTTTGTGATTTTCTGAGCCGGATCGGGCGAGAATTGTAACCGCGGATCAGCTTTATACGCGCCATGCTGTCTCGCCCTATGTGGGCGAATCAGCTATTTGGCACCGTAGCAGCTACCTATTTACGGGGTGAGCTTGTGTTTGCCGATGGCAATTTTACGGGGCAGGCGCGGGGCCTTGAGCTTCCGGCTTCCGCGCCGTAATCCTGACACTCACGCGGTAGCCAGTTCGCGCGTTCTCGCACGCCCCGCCCCCTCGCCGCCCAGCCGTACGCTAACAACCTTCGAGATTCCCGGCTCCTGCATAGTGACGCCGTAGATCATGTCGGCGGCCTGCATCATGCGTTTGGAGTGGGTCACGATGACGAACTGCGTCTCTGCTGCCATTGCGCGCAGCATGTCGGCGAGCCGGCCTACGTTGGTTTCATCGAGTGGGGCATCCACTTCGTCGAGCACGCAGAACGGGCTCGGCTGGAAGAGGAAGATGCCAATCAGCAACGAGAGTGCGGTGAGCGCTTTTTCGCCGCCGGAAAGCAGCAGCACGTTTTGCAGCTTCTTGCCTGGCGGCTGCGCCACGATGTCGACGCCGCTGTCGGCAACATTTTCCTCGTCGGTGAGCCGCATGAACGCCTGCCCGCCGCCGAAGAGCTTGCCGAACGTCGCGCTGAAGTTTTCGTTGATGCGCACGAAGGCTTCGTCGAACTTCGTCCGCGAGATCTCGTCAATTTCCCGGATCGTCGCCTGGGTGTTGTCGATCGAGTCGAGCAGGTCCTTGCGCTGCGTTTCGAGGAACTCGTGCCGCTGTGCCGTTTCCTGGTATTCCTCGAGCGCCATCATGTTCACCGGCCCCATGTTCTCGAGCCGCTGCTTCATCTCGTGGCAGCGCCTGATCTTCCGCGACGAGAATCTCGCCTTCGATGCGGCCGAGCGTTTCATCGCCGCGCAGCGCGGCCGCTTCCATGCTGAGGTCCGCGACGCACGCCTCTTCTGTGTGCCGCAGCTCTGCGTTGAGCGTGGCCGTTTGGCTGCTGCAGGTGCTCCGGCTTTCCCGCAGCGTGTCAATCTCCGCCCGCAGTGTTTTCAGGTCCTGCTCCAACGCGGACACTTCGGCACGCAGCGTCACTATTTGCTGATGCGCCTCCGCGGCTTCGTTTTGAGCGTTGTCGCGCGCTTCGATCAGCTGCGCCCGCGACTCCACCAGCTGCTCGTTTTCGTGCCCCCGCTGATCCTTCTCCGCGCCGGCGGCTGCCAGCTGTTGAGTGATCTGAGCGACCCGCGTTTCCAGCTCGCGAAACATGTGCTCGATCCTGGCAAACGCCGCTTCGGCTCCACGGCTGCGCTCCTCAAGCGCGGCCAGCTCGGCGGACAGCTGTGCTGCTTCCTGCTGCGCCAGGTCGCGGTTCGCGCGCAGATCGCCCACGCGCTGCTGCAGCGCTTCCATGCCAGCTTCCATGGCCTGGTGCTCAGCATCCAGACGCGCTGCCTCGTCGCGCCGCTGATCGAGGAAACTTTCCTTTGCTGCCCGCGCGTCGCGATTGCGTTCGCTCTCGAGCGTCCACTCCTGCAGCCGGCGCTCCAGGCGCTGGACTTCCATTTCCATCTGGCGCAGCGCCGCGCTCTGGTTCGCGCTCTCGCGTTCCGCTGTGCGCCGCTCTTCGGATTTCGCATCCAGCGTCCTGGTCAGCTCGGAGAGAGTCTTCGCCAGCGTGGCGGCGCGCATCTCTGCTTGGCCCAGCTCGCGCTCAATCTCGGCCAGCTTCTGCTGGGTCTCGCGCAGCTCGCGTTTCAGCGCCAGTGGACCTTCGGCACCTGGCTTGCCTCCCGTCACTGTCACGTTGTGGAAGCATTCGCCCGAGGGCGCCAGGAAGAAGGCCGAGGGATTTTCGAGCGCCAGGGAACGGGCCGTCTCCGAATCCGGAGCCACGTACCCCTCACGCAGTTTCGGCAGGATCGCTTCCAGCGACCGACCAAATCCGTCGAGTACGCGGATGCAGCTGCGCAGAGGAACAATCGTCCGCGTGGTGTTGTGCGTGGGCACCGTATCGTCACCGGCAAAAGAGAACTTGGCCTGCGCATCCTCAGGATGCACGAGGAACGTCGCGCGACCGTCAACGCCAGTCTTCAGCAGGCGAACACCTTCGTGCGCAGAGTCCCAGCTCTTGACCACGATGTAGTTGAGTTCGTCGCGGAGAAACTCGTCGACGACGCTTTCGTACTCGCCGTTCACTTCGAGGAAATCGGCCAGCGTGCCGACCGGCGCGAGACCGCCGCCCAGCGACTGCGACTGGAAAAGCTTGCGCACGGTGTCGGTGGAATAGCTGTGCTCGCGAATGAGCGCTTCGAGTGAAGCGGCGCGCCCGCTGAGCGTCGCATGCTCGGCGCGCAGCTGATCGGCATGGCGACGGGCTTGTTCTTCATCGGCGCGCCCGGTTTCGATTTCCCCGCGCAGCGAGGCGATCTCCGCCTCTACGCGATGCAGCGCATCGGTAACCGATTCAAAGGTGAGCGAAATCTGTCCGCGCTCTGCACCCAGCGATTCCAGATCGCGCCGCGCTGCCTCCATCTCCTGGCCCAGCCGCTCGGCCTCGCGCTGGAGGCTGGCGAGCGCTTCCTCACCCTGGGTGATCTGGTTGCGGGTTTGCGATACCTGACTCAAAAGCTGCGCCGCCTGGCGCCGTGCGCCTTCGGATTCCTGCTCCGCCGCTGCGACCGCGGCCACAGCTTCGCGCATTGCTTCCTGTTTGAGCCGCGTACGCTCACGGGCCTCGGCGGTCGCCGACTCGGCAGATTCCATGAACGCCCGCTGCGTCTCGCGCTCGGCTGTTGTCCCACGCAGATGCTCTGCGGTCTGCTCCAGTTCAGCCTGAGCAGCGGCCATGCGCGCTTCCAGTTCCGCAATCCGTTCCAGATTCGTCTGGTGGCGGGCATCCGCGCGCTCAATTTCGAGGGCCCGCTGATTGCCACGCGACTCGGCATCCTTGGCAGCATCCTCCAGATCGTAGCCGCGAGCCATGAGCGCCGCATGTTCTGTATCAAGAGCAGTTACTTTTTCCGCGCCCGCATCGATTTTCGCTGTCAGCTCGGCAATTTCCATTTCGAGCGCCGCGTGTTGGGCGTCCATCTGGGCGATTTTGCTGGCCAGAACCACCTTCAGCTTGTCGCGCATCTCGTCGCGCAGCTTCGCATAGCGTTCGGCTTTGGCGGCCTGGCGCTTCAGCGATCCCATCTGCCGGGTCACTTCTTCAAAAATGTCGTTGATGCGCGCCAGATTTTGCTTGGCCTGTTCGAGGCGCAGCTCCGCCAGCCGCTTTTTCGTCTTGAATCGCGTGATGCCCGCAGCCTCTTCAAGGATCGCGCGCCGATCGTGCGGGCGCGAGCTGAGCAGCTGGCCGATGCGCTCCTGCCCGATGATGGCGTAGGATTCCGGCCCCAGGCCGGTGCCCATGAAGATGTCCTGAATGTCGCGCAGCCGGCAGAGTTTGCCGTTGAGCAGATATTCGCTGTCGCCGGTGCGGAACAGCCGCCGCGTCACGACCATCTCGCCCTTTTGCGGCGTGCGGTTGAACTTGCGGCGGCGAATCTTCAGCACGACGGCGGGAACTGCAGCATCGGCATGAGCGGCCTCCAGCAATTCATCTGCACCGCTCGCCTCGTCCGGATTGGCCTCGCCATCCGCCTGCGGTTCGATCGCGGCTCCGTTTTCGTCCAGCACCACGCCGGGTTGCGTCTCCGCGATGATCTCCTCGACCTCCGCAGCGCGCTCGGCGCGCATCTTCTCCTCGTCCCATTCCGGATTCTCGTCGACGACGACTTCCGGATCGCCAAGCAGCTGGGCCGTCATAGGCATCGGGATCGACCAGGGTGAGCGAAACCTCGGCCATGCCGAGCGCCTTGCGGTCGCGGGTTCCGGCAAAGATGACGTCCTCCATCTTGCCGCCGCGGAGGGTCCTGGCGCTTTGTTCGCCCAGAACCCAGCTAACCGCATCCAGGATGTTCGACTTCCCGCACCCGTTCGGCCCCACCACGATGGCGATTCCCTGGCCGGGAACCTGGACCTCGGTGCGGTCGAAAAAGGACTTGAAGCCGAGGATCTGAATTTTCTTCAGTTTCAGCATGGGGATTGAATCACTCCTGAACCTTGCAAGAAAAGGACGTAATGAGCCCGTCAGGAAAGACTGTAGCGCCCGTCTGGAGCCACGGTCAACACAGGCACCCCAACATCTTGTGGATAAGGAGTGCTAAACCCAACTATTAGGCCCGAACGTCAACTGCTCGCGACAAGACTCGACCGAGTGACGCGGGGAATTGCCAGATGCTACAACGGTAGCTCCATCCTCATCCTCTGGCAAGAGAATTTGCCGTAAAATCCCGCATCGACGTTGGTTCCACGCCAACCGCTGCATCTGTCAACCCTATGGAGGGGAGCACGCCAGTACCCGCATCCAACCACCCGATGTTGATGTTGCAGTTAAGGGCCCTCCACCATTTCGGCGGCGTTGCCGATCGCTTTTCCCGCTTCGTCGGCTGCTAGCCTGTTCCTCGGCCATCCTTAATATTGACTTCTTCCGGTTCGGTCACGGATACGAGCGGCCTCTTCAGAAGTGCGTGCGGCGAGAAGGCCGCCTGAAAGGCCCGGCGATGACCAAAGCGATGCGTGGCAGCCGATTTTCCCGTAGAGTGCGTCCAACAACTTGCTTGCATTGAATTTCATGCCACGTCTGCAACGTGGACTGCTCGTGATCGCCGGTTTCTGCCTCGTTTGCGCCCTGTTCATGGCGCATGCGCAGATTCCCGGGTCTGCGGCTCTGGCCGACGCGCCCGAGGCCTCCGCTCCTCCGCCCAGCGCGAACACCATTGTCCTGACGGTGCTGGACCAGAACGGCGTCGCTGTCTCCGGCGCGCAGCTCACCGTAGAAGAGCCAGGCCAGCCGCCGCTGCATCTCGTCAGCGACTACGCCGGGCACTCCTCCTTCGTGCTCCGTCAATCGCAGCCTTACCGCGTCCATGTGGAGCGGCGCGGCTTTTATCAAAGCACGAGCAATGACGTCGATCCTCGGGAGAAGAGCTTCCGGATCCTTCTCACCCATGTCGAGCTTTACCAGCAGCAGGTCAATGTCCACGCATCCGCGCCCGGCATCGATACCGAACAGGTCTCTGATCAAAAAGCCATGGACGTCCCGGAGATCGTCAACATTCCCTTCCCCACCAACATCGACATCCGCAATCTGCTGCCCTTTACGCCTGGTGTGGTGGCCGACTCCACCGGCCAGGTCCACGTTGCGGGCGGCGAAACCTTCATGACGCTCGACACGCTCGATGGCTTCGATATCCGCAACCCCGTCTACGGCACGCTCGACCTGCGCGTCGATACCGACGCCGTCCGCTCCATCGACACCGAGACTACCCGCTATCCAGTGCAGTACGGCCGCAGCACTGCCGGCGTCATTGCCTTCACCACCGGCATGGGCGACAACAAATTCCGCTACGATGCAACGGACTTCATCCCCTCCTTCCGCGATCAGAAGGGCATCCGCTTCGATACCTTCGAGCCACGCTTCACGGTTTCAGGTCCAATCGTGCGCAGCCGCCTATGGTTCTTTGAAGCGCTCGATACGCAATACAGCCAGATCTTCATCCCCGAGCTTCCTGCGAATGCCGACACCGATAACCTCATCCGCGGCAGCAACCTGTTCAAATTCCAATCGAACCTCGGTTCTCAAAACAGTCTGGCCGCCGGGCTGCTCTTTAACGACTATCACTCGCCGTACGAAGGCATCTCGGCAATCGCACCCCAACAAACCACCGACAATCACGACATCCTTGCCTGGCTCCCCTACGCGCGCGATCAGCAGAGCTTTAAAAACGGCGTCCTGCTTGACCTGGGCTTTGGGGTGATGCGTTATCGCGAGGGCTGGGAACCGCACGGGACGACGCCTTACGACCTCACGCCGGAGTTGCCCACCGGCAGCAACTTTGAAACTCAGACAACGATCTCCCAGCGCCTGGAAGGCTACGCCAATGCGTGGCTTCCGCCGCGCCACTGGAAGGGCAGCCACCAGTTCCGCGCTGGCATTGACGCTGACCGCGTCGGATTCAATCTATACGAGGCCTTTGCACCGGTGAATTACCTGCGCGAAGACCGGACGCTTCTCCGCGAGAGCACTTTTCCGGGCTTCGCGCCGGCCACGCGCCACAACCTCGAGCTGGGCGCGTGGGCGGAAGATCGCTGGACACCTCGCACGGGATTTCTGATCGAACCCGGGATCCGCTACGACTGGGACGAGATCATTCGCCGCCCGCTGTTCTCCCCGCGCATCGCGTTCAACTACTCGCCGCCCGGCGCGGAAACAAAGACCAAGTTCACGGCCGGCGTCGGCGAGTATTACGAGCACACGCAGCTGGAATACCTCACGCGCGCTCTAGCCGGCATCCGCTACGACACCTATTACGCCGCCGATGGCACAACGCCCACCGGTCCCCCGGTCGAGACCCTCTTTACCGTGGACCCCTCTTCCCTGCACGAAGCGCATGCGCTCAACTGGAGCGTCGGCGCACAACAAAGGATCCCTGCGCTGATTTATCTGGGCGTTAATTTCATGCAGAAGCGGCTCGCGGACGAATTCGTTTATGCCAACCAGAACGGGCCGGCAGCGCTCTCCGGCAACTACGTCCTCACGAATAACCGCCAGGATCGTTTCTACTCGGCGGAAATCGACGCGCGCCGATCCTTCTCCGGCAACTATGCCCTGTTCGCCTCCTACATGCATTCATCGGCCAGCACCAACTCGGCTCTCGACTATGTACCCACCATTCCCGTCCTCGGCCCGCAGCAAAGCGGCCCGCTTTTCTGGGATGTCCCCAACCACGTGCTCAGCTGGGGCTGGCTTCCGGCGTGGGCGCCCTGGATGCCCAGCATTCATCGCAACTGGGACTTCGTTTACACCTTCGACTGGCACTCCGGCTTTCCTTTTGATTCCATCGATGCCAACGAGCAGATCGTCGGCCCCGCGGGCTCGCATCGGTTTCCCGACTTTGTCTCTTTCAGCCCTGGCCTCGAGTGGCGCTTCCATTTCCGTGGAAAATACTTCGGCCTCCGCGGGGTCGCCAACAACATCACCAATCGCGCCGACCCCTACATCGTCTACAACAATGTCGACTCGCCGGATTACCTTACGTTCACCCAGCCTCTGGGGCGCGGCTTTACCACGCGCATCCGGCTCATCCAGTCCTCTCGCTAGGAGTTTGCCAAAAAGCATGGGAGATTTCGGGAAAACGCGATGGTCTGGAAACGCCAGTTCGCCGGTATTGCCCATGGCGTTCCCTGCTCGGATTTCGGACGCCACTCAAATTTTTCAGGCGCATTCCGGCGCCGCTCGTGTACTCTTGCTCTTTGCATCCGGTGGTCAACGTATGCCGGACCCGGTGGCATCCCACTCTGCAGGCGAAACAGGCGTCCGGTGCATCAACTTGTCAGCGCACTCGATTGGTTTTTATAATCCAGCATCGCTGCACTGCGGTTCGCCGATCACGTGGACGGGATGGCTGCGTCTGTCTGGACAGGTATCTGTGATCCGGGATTTGCAACTCACGAATTCTCCCAGGAGCGTTGAATGAAGAAGCTTGTTATTGCCTCGGTTGCGTTGCTCGGCGCCTGCTGTGCGCTTGCCGGTACTCCCGCCTTCGCGCGTAGCGATGACGGCCAGGCGGCCCAGGGCGCCTCCGCCAGCTGCGCGCAGATCACCATCAAAGACGCGGCCGAATACAACGCCTACGCCAATGCCACCAGCCAGTCTTCACCGGCGGCCAAGGCGGAGGCCATTGAAGCCTTCCTCCAGCAGTATCCCAACAGCGTCGCCAAAAACGAGATGCTCCAGGATCTGATGGACGCCTACCGCGCCGCGGGCAATGTTCCCAAGATGCTCGATGCCGCCAAGCGCCTGCTCCAGGCGGACCCTAATAACCTGCGCGCGATGCTGGCCGTCGTTTACCTGGAAAATATGCAGGCCAACCAGCCCGCCAACGCGGCCAACAAGCAGCAGCTTCTCGATGACGCCGCCGCCGTGGCCGAGAAGGGGACAGCTGCTCCCAAGGACACCTGCATGTCCCAGGCCGACTATGACAAGGTGAAGGACCTGGCGATGCCGACGTTCTACAGCGCCATCGGAGCCGACGACGCTGCCAAGAAGGATCCCAAAGACGAGATCGACGCCTACACCAAAGAGCTCCAGTCGTACAAGGACCCGGCGCAGACCACTCAGGGTGCTGCGCTTCTTGATACTTACTACCTCGGAAACGCTTACCTCAGCGAAGACCCCAAAGACATCAAGGACGCTGTCTGGTTCCTGACCCGCGCCGCGCAGTTTGCCCAGCCGCCCTATAAAGCGCAGATCGAAACGGCGGCCGAATACTGGTACAAGAAGTACCACTGCGCACAGAACGACGCCGCGTGCAACTCCAATCCCCCTCAGGGCTTCTCTGACATTCAGCAACTGGCCAGCGTTCCGGCGAATGTCTTCCCGCCGGCCTCGTATAACCCGACCCAGGCTCCGCCGCCGCCTTCACCGGCTCAGCTGGCTCACCAGGCTATCGTGAGCACGCCAGGCTGCGCCGGTGTTACCCCGGCCCCGCCACCGGCTCCGGCCCCTGGCGCCGCACCCGCGGCCCCAGCTGACGCCACGGCGACAGCTGCCCCTGCAGCTGCACCTGCCCAGGCACCGGCTGCTGCCCCCACCATTCCCGCGGCTTGCTCCGAGGGTCTGAAGGGCATGGCTCTCGGTGACAAGGAATTCATTCTTTCCAATGGCACCCCCGCTGACCAGGCGGTCATCTGGAGTGTCATGAACGGCGTCACCGCACAGGTGCCCGGGACCGTCATCTCCGCGACTCCCTCGCAGGTGATGCTGGCCGTCTCGCCGGACGCGCAACAGTCCAGCACGGCGGACTTCACCGTCAACATGAAGACTCCGTTCAAGGACAAGGACGTTCCCACGGCCGGAACCAAGGTGACCCTCATTGCCACCTTCGACTCCTACACGCAGAAGCCGCCTATGATCATCCTGAAGGACGGCGAACCACCTGCGAAACCGGCGGTGCACCATGCCACTCCGGCGCACAGGCCCACCCACTAAGGTCCCTCGGTCCTCAAGCAACGGGCAGCCCACGTGGCTGCCCGTTTTGCTGCTAAATTGAAATCTGAATGGACTTTGCGAAGCGCAAGTGTGGCGGAGTCGCGCTCGCCGTTGCTCTCACCCTGTGCTCGATCCCAATCCCCGCAGCTCTTCTCGAGGGCACCGCGTCTGCTCAGGACTTGCGACCTGCCGATGTCCCTGCTTCTCCGGAACCGCAGTACCTTGAGCTTCCCCACATCCCGGCATCCAAGATGGATACCGCCGATGTTTCGCTGATCCACGCAAAGCAATCGGCCATCGCTGCCGAATCCCGCTTCTTTGGCTACGATCTCTCGCTTCCCGGCTGGAATTTCGACGCGTCGTCCTGCCCGGCGATGCCCGACGAGTTGGTCCTGCATTATCGGAGGCCGTTTGCCGGCGGCACCGAGTCCCTGTTCACGGCCCTGGTCCCACGCAACGCCGGCCGTGTCTACGTCGTTCCCATTCTCTATCGCAACGCGACGCCGTTCCTCAACGCCACCGGCAGCCCGCGAAGCATTGCCGTCTTCAATCGTGTCGTTCCGGCCGACGTTGCCGCAGCGGCCATTCAACCCGACGGTAAATGGCTCGCGCTGGCGCTTTGTTATGCCGATATCGTGTACGGCAACGCCAACGTGGTCAACCGCTCCGGTGACGTGGTTGGCCTCGCCCGCGCTCCCGAGGCCATGCTGCATATCTCGGAGGCGAGCACAGCGCGCAGCATCGTCTTCACCGACCGCAACGCGCCGGGCCAATATCTGGTATGGACCATTACGCTGGACGGCAAAGGCCGCATCACCGCCGCCTCCGCACTCCAGCTCCCCGATTATGTCGCGCACGTGCGCAAAGGCGCCGATCTGGCTCCGAAACCAATGAAGGCGGGCAAAGAGCCACGCGTGAGGCCGCTTCCTCCGCAGCAGGAACCGCCGGTCACGCCTCGGCCACAGTAGGCTTTCTTTGGACTAGAAAGAGCGGGCCTGCGCGAGTCCGATCATTTTGTCGATCATCTCTGTGTACGAGTAGCCGCCCTTCCTGGCCGCCATGGTGAATTCAGCAACGCTCGAGAGCCACGGGTTCGGATTCGCTTCGATGACGTAGACTTCGCCCTTCTTATTCAACCGCATGTCGATGCGGCCGTAGTCACGCAACCCGAGAGCGCGCCAGGCGGCGAGGCCGGTGTCCTGCAGCTTCTTTGTGGTCTCTTCGTCGAGGTCCTCGACGGGTGCAGATTTCGTCACCTTGTAAGCCTCGGTCTCGTGATCGAACTTCACTTCCTGGCAGGCGATCCGCGGAGTGCCCTTGGGCAGCTTCGAAAGGTCGAGTTCAATCAACGGCAGCACTTCCGGGTTATCGTTGCCAAAAATGGAAGCGTAGATTTCGCGACCCTCGATGTACTCCTCAATCAGCGCGGGGCTGTCGAATTCTTCGTGGATGTAGTGGATGCGCTCCATCAGCTCTTTCACGCTGTCGACCACCGAACCGCTGTCGATGCCGATGGATCCATCTTCGGAGACCGGCTTGACGATCAGCGGAAACTCGATGTCGTGCGAGTGTTCGGTGCGGCCTTTGTAGGAGGTTGCGAAGTCCGGCGTCTTGATTTTGTGGAAGTCGAAAATCTTCTTTGCAATCGACTTGTCCTGGGCCAGGTAGAGAGCCTGCGGACCGCTGCCGGTATAACCCATCTGCAGCAGCTCCAGATACGAAGCGATGTTCTTGTCCATCGTGTCGTCGCCGGCGTAGGACTCCGTGAGGTTGAAGACGAGGTCGGCTCCGCATTTTGCCAGTCCCAGCAGCGATGAATTTTTGCCGTCGAGTACGTAATAGGAAGGTTCGTGGCCCAGCTCCTTGAGCGCCTCGAAGATCTCCTCGCGGTCGTGCAGAGGATCCTTTTTCCTTCTGGGACGTTTGCCGTTCTTCGCGCGCGGCGCCTTGACCGGCTCGGGCTCAGGCTCCGGCGGGCCCTCCTCCCAGACGTCGTGCAGGATCGTTATTTTCAGATTCGCCATGATGCCTCTGCACTTTTCCGTACGATGTGCATCTGCGTTGCCAAAGCGCCCGTCAGGGCTGGATGAACTTGCCCCGAGCGATGTAGTTCATCGCCAGGGCGGTCGCGTACACGGAGACTTCGGTTAAATACTCCCTTTCACATTTTATGTCGGCGCGCAGTCCCAGGTCGCTGACTTTTGCTTCGATGGTCTCCACCAGCTTCTTCACCAGCGGACGCTGGACGCCGGTCCAGTACGTCACCTTGTCGATGAGGACCTTGCGGTTTTCGCGAAGCAGATCGGCTGCGGGACGAATATTTTTCCTGCGCCGCTTCGATGCGCTGAAGATGTCGCGCAGATCGGTGTCGAAAGGAAGCTCGCCGGAGATGAGCTCGTGATCGAGCGCGCGCTGATAAAACTCGCCGACCGTCACATCCATTTCATCGACGGTGATGTCGGTATCGCCGTGTGCCACCACCGGGTCGGCATCGCGGAGCCGGCGGCCGATGCGGTCCATGTACAGCAGCTTCTTCATCGCGCCCCAGCCTTTGTACCGTTGCCGCCAGTTGGAGCGCGGCGTCATCCACACCGCGAACGTCTCAGCAAAATCTTCGTCGGGATGCTTTTGCGCGTACCAGCCCTCCATGTGCCGCACAAACTGGCGAGAGAAGGGGACCGGTTTGTAGTTCTCCCGGTAAGGCCTCCGAAACGGTCCGAAGAGGTTGCGCCACTCCTGGGTCTTGTAGAGCGCGTAGGCGTAGTTGAACGCGTGGCCGGCCTCGTGGCGCATGTACATCATGATCTGCCGCGCGTCTTCAATGTCGTTCATCTCCGACTCAAGGCGCTGCAGTTTCGGATCGGCCAGGTAAAAAGGAATTCCGATGACCGGTTCCATGTTCGGGCAGCCCCACTCATCGGTCAGGTAGCACCGGGGACGGAACCGGTTGAGCCCCTTGGCGGCCAGCTCTTTGTACAGTTGATGGACGAAGCGTTCCAGCGGAGAGCCTTCCAGCTTCAGGCCGAGCTGCTGAATCGGCTTGGAGAGGATCTCCTGAACCTCAGCCGGCGCTTTTTCGAAATTGCCCACCGGTGCGAAGCGTAGCACACGCAAGCCGGCGCTCGAACTCCCCGTTGCGGGTGCGGGGTCGAGACAGTAACGAGACTGGCTACCGGCTACCGGCCACTCCTAGCCGACAAAATCCACCTTCACCGGCTTGGGGATCACTCCGCGCTCGTGTCCCATGGCCAGCAGCTTGCGGATCGCGGTCCGCCCGTCGTCGCCATAGTCGAGCGTCCGCTCATTCACATACATTCCCACGAATTGATCCGCGAGGCTGGTGTCCAGATCGCGCCCAAACTGCATGGCGTACTCGAGCGCCTGCTCCCGATGGTCGAGCCCATACTGAATGCTGTCCCGCAGCGCCTGGGTCACGGTCTGCATGGTCGCTTCGCCGAGCGAGCGCCGGATGGCGTTCCCGCCCAGGGGGAGTGGCAAGCCGGTCTGCTCCCGCCACCAAACGCCGAGGTCGAGAACCTTGCTCATGCCCGTCCGCCCATACGTCAGCTGGCCTTCGTGAATGATGAGGCCCGCTGCGTAATTCCCCGCCAGTACTTCCGGGATGATCTGATCAAAAGGCACAACCGCGGTTTCAATTTCCGGCTCGAAGAGCTTCAGCGCCAGATAGGCCGTGGTCAGCGTTCCAGGCACCGCGATCTTCACTTTGCGGATCTCGTCCAGGTCATAAGGCCGCGTCGCCACAATCATGGGCCCGTAGCCTTCGCCCACCGATCCGCCGCAGGCCATCAACGCGTACTGATCCTGGATGTAGGGATAGACGTGGAACGAAATCGCGGTCACGTCGAAAAATGCCTCGCGGATCGCCCGCTGGTTCAGCGTCTCGATATCGCAAAGCACATGGGTGAATTTATGGCCGTTGACGCGGACCTTATTCGTCGCCAGTCCATAAAACATGAAGGCGTCGTCGGAGTCCGGACTGTGGGCGATGCTGATTTCGCGAACAACAGGAGAAACCATTTCGGCAGCAGAAGAAGGAATAACGCTCAAATGTGGTCCCGATCCTTTCCGGTGGGGCTCTCTCTCTATTTTCCTACAAAGTCCTGCGGATGAAACTTCAATTCACTGCGACAAAACACGCCCGTAAGGATCCCCCAGTCCTGTATCGGGACCGGCGCCGCTCCCATCGAACAGGCGGCTCCGCCTACAATACCGTAAGAGCCCTTACGATGTCGGTTCTCCAACAATCCATGCTCCGCGTACGTTTTGCAGTTTTGTTGATGGTCCTTTCTGCGCTCGCATCGTCCCGGCAAGTCTGGGCGGAGCCTGCCCCTGCGTCTTCCGTAACCGCGCAGCACCTCACCGTTTCGCTCATCGTTCCGCCCGCGCAAATCTACCCGGGTGAGAACTTTACCGCCGGCCTCGACTTCAAACTGGAAGACGGCTGGCACGTGTATTGGATCAACGCCGGCGATTCCGGTGAGCCACCTGCCGCGAAATGGGCCCTTCCTGCCGGCATCACTGCGGATGCGCTTGAGTTCCCTGCTCCCACGCGCCTTCCCCTTGGCCCGCTGATGGACTTCGGCTACGAAAACGAAGTCGTCTTTCCCGTCCCGATGCACGTCGCGGCGAATTTCCACCCCACCGGGCCCAACACTATCCTCGGTGGGCACGTCACCTGGCTGGTCTGCCGCGAAGTCTGCATTCCCGGCAAAACCGACCTTGCGGTCCCGCGAGCAGCGCTGGCTTCGCCACCGGCTGCACCGTCCGTCGATGCGTCCGCGCAAGCCCACATTGCCCACTTCGAGGGCCAGCTGCCCAAACCGCTTCCTGCGGGGGACGCCGCCACTTTCGCCCAGAACCCGAAAGGCTTCGTCCTCCAGGTGACTGGCTCGCGTGCGTCTTCGGCCGCGTTTTTCCCACTGGACGAAACCGTCATCGCCAACGCCGCGCCCCAGCCCGTCGCGTCCATCGCCAACGGCGTTCAGCTCACACTGACCAAAGACGAAAACATTCAGGGCTCGCCTCAAAAACTCAACGGAATCGTTGAACTTCCTGGCGGTAGAACCTACGAGATCCACGCCACTCCGGGCACGCTCGCCGCAGTCCTGCCCACGCCGGTTTCTTCGGGTTCTTCTGGAATCGCCGAGGCCATCGCCCTCGCCTTCATTGGCGGCATCCTGCTCAACCTGATGCCCTGCGTCTTCCCCGTCCTGTTTATCAAAGGCCTGGCGCTTGTTCAGTCGTCCCAGCACGAACGCCATCGCCTCCGCGCCCACGGATGGGTCTACACCCTCGGCATCCTCGTTTCCTTCTGGGTCGTCGTCGCGGTCCTCATCGTGCTGCGCGCCGCTGGCCGCCAGCTCGGCTGGGGATTCCAGTTCCAGTCGCCCACTTTCCTCGCGCTCATGGCGATGCTGCTCTTCTTCCTCGGCCTCGCGCTTGCCGGCCAGTTTGAAATCGGCCTCTCGCTCACCAGCGCCGGCGGATCGCTAGCGCAAAAGCAGGGATACGCCGGCAGCTTCTTCACCGGCGTGCTGGCCATGGTGGTGGCTACGCCCTGCACCGCACCCTTTATGGGAGCGGCCATCGGCTTCGCGCTCGGTCATTCGGCCTATGTGAGCTTCGCCATCTTCACTGCCCTGGCTCTCGGGCTGGCCGTGCCCTATCTCGCGCTCGCCTACTTTCCCGGCTGGGCACGGGTGTTGCCCAAACCCGGCGCGTGGATGGAAATCCTCAAGCAGGCCGTTTCCGTTCCCATCTTCGCCACGGTCATTTGGCTCGTCTGGGTCTTCACGCAGCTCGCCGGGTCGTCGGCTCTGATGGGACTTCTCGCAGCGTTTCTGCTTCTCGCTGTTGCCGGATGGTTTCTCGGCCGCTGGCCCGGCAAGAGATCAGCGGCAACCATAGCCGCCATCATTCTGATCGCCGCCATCGCCACGCCCATATGGGCCGTTCGCGCCTTCGGAGTCGGCCCCCAATCGGAATCCACGGCGGCCGCTCCCGGCTCCCAGCTCCCCGCTTCAGGCTTTGCATGGCAACCGTTCACTCCCGCTCTCGTCGCCCAGTCCCGCGCCCAGGGCAAGCCCGTTTTCATCGACTTCACCGCCAGCTGGTGCCTCTCCTGCCAGGTGAATGAGCGCCTGATCCTCGACCGCGCCGATGTCCAGCAGCGCCTCCGCGATTCCGGCGCCGTCCTTATCCGCGCCGACTGGACCAATCAGGACCCCGACATCACCCAGACCCTTGCCGCCCTCGGCCGCAGCGGCGTGCCTACCTACGCGCTCTATCCAGCCGATCCCACGGCCCCCGCGCACGTGCTCCCCGAGGTCCTGACGCCAGGAATTGTGATGAGCGCCCTCAATTCTTTACCGGCAGCGAATAGACAATCGGCCACTCTCTCGCGTCCAATATCCCAATAGGTTCAGGGCGACCATTACCCCAGCCCCGCAGCGTTTGCCTTGTACCCGTAACCTTCAACCTGCAAAGGAGGGTGATCTCCATGCGTAAACCTGCCCTGAGCGAGCTCCCAACGAAGCGAGCTGCGCGTCGAATGGGTTTTCCTGTTCTCGCCGCCATCGTCTCACTCGCCGCCTTCAGCCTTTGCGCCTGGGCCGTCAAAGTTGGCGATCCCGCGCCGGACTTCACCGGCACCGACACCAACGGCCAGACCCACAAGCTCTCCGAATACCGCGGCAAATACGTCGTCCTCGAATGGACCAACAACGGCTGCCCTTACACGCGGAAGCATTACAGCAGCGGCAACATGCAGAATCTCCAGAAGGAATGGACCGCGAAGGGCGTGGTCTGGCTCACCGTCCTTTCCTCCGCAAAGGGCGAACAGGGCTACATGACCGCCTCTGACGAAAACGCCTACATCGCTAAAGTCCACGCCGATCCCACCGCCGCGCTGCTCGATCCCACCGGCGCCATCGGCCACGAATACGACGCGAAGACCACGCCGGATATGTTCGTCATCGATCCCTCCGGCAAGCTCATCTACGCCGGCGCCATCGACGACCATCCCACCACCGACGTCTCCGACATTCCGCACTCGAAGAACTATGTCTCTGAAGCGCTCACCGAAGCCATGGCCGGCCACGCGGTGGCGGTCACTTACACCCGTCCCTACGGCTGCAGCGTGAAATACCAGGGCGGCGACTAACTTCGCGCTGTGCAATTCTCGTCAGCGGGGCCGCTGCAATCGCAGCGGCCCTCGTCTTTTCGCCAGGCAATTTGCCCTCTCCGCTCTCCTGGTTCTGTGCGACGATGGCTGAACCATGCCCCAGCATGATCCCGCCGACCCCGGCTCCGCTCCCGAGCAGCGCCGGCTGCACCATCCTCTCCGGCTTGCCGATCTGGTCCTCGCGCAGATCCTCTGCGTGGTCGGCAGCTCGTGGGTTGGCGTAGCCGGCGGACTCGGCCGCGCGCAATCCCTTACCTGGGTCACCGCCATGCTCGTCTTCTACGTCCCTATGGCCGCCTCGGTTATCTGCCTCAACCGCGATATGCCGCTCGAAGGCGGCCTCTACGCCTGGGCGCGCGAAGCGTTCGGCGACCTTGGCGGCTTCCTCACCGCGTGGAATCTCTGGGTCTACGGCATCGCGGTCACCGCGGCCATCCTTTACGCCATCCCCACTGAGCTCAGCTACCTCATCGGACCCTCGGCCGCATGGCTGCCGGAAAATCGCCTCGTCTCGCTCGCCATCGTCACCACGCTCATCGCCCTCATCACCGTCGCGGCGCTGCGCGGCCTCGAGCTCGGGAAGTGGATCCACAACATCGGCGGCATCGCCATGCTCGCGGCCTTCGCCGCGCTCATTCTTCTACCGCTGTGGGCCTACGCGCATCACGCCCCCATCCACTACACACCGTTCTCCATCGCCCGGCCGCCGCTCAACCTGCGCACCCTCGCCCTCTTCGGTCAGCTGCTCTTCGGAGCTCTCTGCGGACTCGAATATATCGCCATCATGGCGGGCGAAAGCCGCGACCCGGCGCGTACCATCGGCCAATCCGTCCTCATCTCCTCGCCGGTTATCTGCGCGATGTTCATCCTCGGCACAGCATCCATCGTCGCCCTGGTTCCGCGCGCGCGCATCGACTTTATTGCTCCCATTCCCCAAGCCATGCGCCTCACCCTCGGCGAAACCGGCCTCGGCAACCTGGCGGCGATCGCCGTTATTCTGCTTCTGCAGCTTCGCCTGCTGGGCAACACCAGCTACCTTTTCGCCGGGGTCAGCCGTCTCCCGATGACGGCCGGCTGGAACCACCTCGTTCCCGCCTGGTTCGCGCGGCTTCATCCTCGCCGCGGCACGCCCACCAACTCCATCCTGTGCTGCGCTGTGATTGCCTTTGCGCTGGTGCTGCTCGGCACCGCCGGCGTTCATGCGCAGGAGGCCTACCAGCTGCTCTCTAACGCCAGCCTCACCCACTACGAGGTCGCCTACCTCGCCATGTTCGCCATTCCCCTCTTCGGATCAGCCACTCTCCGGCACTCTCTTCCCGCATGGCTTAAGTGGACCTCCATTGCAGGATTCCTATCCACCCTGTTCAGCCTGCTCATTTCGGCTTACCCATTCGTCTCGGTCATTAATCCCCGCACTTATGCCATCAAGATTCTCTCCACGATCCTGCTGAGTAACTGCGTCGCCGTCACCTACTACTTGCTTCGCATGCGCAACGTGGAAAAAGAAAAGGCCGCGCTCGAAAACGCGGCCTGAATCTCGGCGAACTTACGAGTCGTTAGCGCGGGGGTCCTACCACATCCACAATTTGCTCGTCGGGTTCGCTCCACGCCGCGAACCCCGTGTGGTGCAGTTCGTGCGCCGTCTCGTCCCACTCCATATGGGTGAGCTGGTAGTTGCCTTTCTCGTAGGCGTAGGTCCTGCCGTCATCCTGGTAAAGGTCAAACTCCGCATTCGCGCCCGGCCACACCTCGACCTTCGCAATCGCCTGCTGGTCGGCGGTGCTGTCGACCGGGACTGCCGATCGGAATAATCGATCCCGCACGCACAAACAGCGGCAGCTTGTCGATGGGCGCGTCCACGGTCACCGTCTGCCCGCCATGCAGCTTCTCGTGTGTCCAGTAGTTATACCAATCCGCCCCGGCCGGCAGATACACATCCTTCTTCGTCTGCCCCTGGTCGGTCACCGGCGCGACCAGAAATGCTGGCCCAAACATATACTCATCGCCGATCTCCGCCACTTTCGGATCGCCAGGGAAATCCATGAACAAGGCCCGCATAAACGGCGCGCCTGACTTATGCGTTTGCCACCCCAGCGAGTAGATGTACGGCATCAGCTCATATCTCAATTTCAGATACTGCTCCAGAATCGGCTCCGCCTGCTTCCCGTAGGACCACACCTCGTTGTACTTCCGCGTGCCGTGCGTGCGCATGATGGGCAGAAACGTCGCGTATTCAAACCAGCGCGTGTATAACTCCGGATAGTCGTCATACCCGCGCACGTTGTCGAGCGCGTCGGAAGGATCGAGCAGCGGTTTGTGTTCCGGCGTATGCACCGCCGGCAAACCTTGCCAGCCGCCGGTGTCGTTGCTCCAGTAACTCAGCCCGGAGGCCGCAACATCGAGCCCCGTCGCTACCTGCCGCTTTAGCACATCCCATAACGGAAAGATATCGCTCGACCACACCATCGCGCCGTTGTGCTGCACGCCGAGATACCCATCGCGAGAAAGAATCAGCGCCCGATGACCGGTGTCCGCGCGGAATCCGTCGTAGAGCGCACCTGTGTGAAACAGCGGGTAGACATTGAAGTACTGCGTGCCCGGCCCGATGTGATAGTAGCTGCCATTCGGCGGCAGATCGGGCTCCGTCTCATCCGCCCACAGCGCATCGAATCCTTTGCTGAGAATATTGTCCCGAATCGTCCCCCAGTACCACTTCGCCGCATCGGGGTTCGTCGTGTCGATGTCTGACCCGGCCTTGTCATACGGCAGCCCATTCGTAGGCGTCCCATCGGCCAGATGCTCGAACCATCCGTGCTCAGCAATCTCGCGATAGAACCGGTCCGTCGGCACAAAGCGCGGCCACACGCTGATCATGGTCTGGATCCCCATCTTGTGCAGCTGGTCGTTCATCGCCTTCGGATCGGGCCACAACTGCGGATCGAAATCCATCTGCCCCATGTTGGTGTAGTAGAACCAGTCCACCACAATCACATCCAGAGGCAGATGCCGGTCGCGATAGCCCTTGGCCACCGCCATCACCTCCGCCTGGCTCCGATAGCGCTGCTTGCACTGGATGTACCCATACGCGGCTTTCGGCAGCATCGGCGTATCGCCGGTCAGCAGCCGGTAGCCTTCGTACAACTCATCGGTGTTCTTGCCCGCGATCACGAAGAACGAAACCCGATCGCCCACCTCACTGGTCCATCGCGTCTGCTCGTTGAAGCCCGGCTCAATAGTTGTCTGCGAGGGGTTATCCCACAGCACCGCATAGCCCTTGTTCGTGACCAGAAACGGCACGCAGAAACTCGGCGCCGCCGGAGCCGTGTAGTCATTCCAGCACCGCACCGGATGCCCACGATGATCGAGCCATCCCTCCTGGTTCTGCCCCAGCCCGTAGTAGTGCTCGTCATCGGGTGAATGAAAGCTCGCGCCCACCCGGAAATAGGCCGCATCCGCGGGCCGCGGGTCGTAGTGGTCGTAGGCCATCGAAGGCCGCACCTCGTCGAGCATCGCCGCGTTGCCGTCTTTATGATTCGGCACGCTCATCGACCACCCCTGCAGGTTGAGGAGCGTCTTTCCGTCCGCGCCGGTCACCGTCAGCGGAATGTACGGCGTCGAGCCGCTGAAGTATTTGCAGGTGTCACACCCCGGAGGCGGCGCTCCGGTCCCGTAATGGGGTACCGGCATCTTCACCGTCATGCGCTCCGACCGGTAGGTGTCCATCGTGTCGGTGTGCTCGTACGTCCAGCCTGTTTCCGACGGCGGCCCTGAGATGCCGTAGCCTGGTCCGGCGAGCGCCGCATCCTTTTTGAGGCTCATGGTGATGCGCAGAATGTTCGGCGCATACGGCTCCAGCACCACCGTCGCGTCCCGCCGTTCCAGAACAATCTGTTTTTGGCCGAACCCGCTGCCGCAAGCGAGCAGCAGAATCACCAGCAACCCCGTAGTCCGTCGATTCATTGACCCGCCGTTCTTCGTTTAGGTCCGGGCCCGCTTCAGCCTGAGCAAACCGCGCCCGCCGCAGTTTACCGCCCGCGCCCCGGCCTGTACAGAAACGTTTTACCCGCGCGAAGGCCGGTTCTCGCACCAGCGATAGCATTGACCGCACAGCGATGCGATTCGTATGATGAAAACTGCTTCCCTCTATGGCGGCGTAGCTCAGATGGTTAGAGCGTGGGATTCATAACCCCAAGGTCGATGGTTCGATCCCATCCGCCGCCACCACCCTGTATATTAGGTCGTTTCTCCCAGAGATCCTTCGCTGCGCTCAGGATTTCGCCTGCGAGCTCGAAGGCCCGCAAATCGGCTCAAGTTCGATCCTACCCGCCGCTACCACAATTAAAATTTCGGAGTCGGCTGGCGCCCGCGCACTACCGCCCCTCATTCAGCGACACCCGCACCACCACCGCCCCGCCGCTCTGCACCATCAATTGTGAAAACGAATAATCTCCCGGCATCCTGAATGCCCGGTACTTTCCATTCAGCGCCGTGACTTCCCCAACAGGCCGCGCCTTTGGATCAGCAGGCACCGTGAAGGTCACCCGCACGTCCGGCTCGCCGTCCCCATCGAGATCGATCTCCTCGCTCACCTGGCGCGGCAGCGCAGAAACCGGCTTGAACGCGATCTGCACGAACGGATCCAAATCCTGCAACGCCCGCGGCCGCACTACCTGATACACGACCGTCTGGTAGCCCGTGTGCTCTACCGTCCGCGCAATTGTGCCGCCGGTGTACGACGGGTCGACATGCAGCCCCGCATGGGCAACGGCCTTACTGAACGCGCCCATCAGCACGAAGGGCACACAGACCGCAATCGCCAGCGTGAGCGCCGCGCCCACGTAAGCCAGAATCGCAACCAGCCTTGTCCGCATCGCCGCCCTCCTTACCTGAACGGCAGAAAGCCGATCATTACCGCCAGGGAGTTGGCGAGGATGCTCCCGCCGAACATCGTGGCCATCGCCCAGGTTCCATACAGAAACAACAGCCGCGCCCGTTCCGGTTTCAGCGCCACTTTCGTTCCTTTCAGATGCCAGACCGCTGCATCTTTCTTACAGCTGTCGACGCAGGCCCCGCACTTCATGCAGTTCAGCAGCGTCTTGCCTTCCTTAATCGACTCGGCCGAGAGCGCCATGGTCGGGCATGCCGTGCGGCACAGCGTGCAGTCCACGCACTTCTTGCGATCGATGCGAATCTCGAACAGGCTCGTCTTGTTGAACAGCGACTGGAACGCTCCAAACGGGCAGAAATACGCGCACTGCGTCCGCTTCTTCGTCAGCAATGGCAGCACCACCACCAGCCCGGCAAACAGCGTGATGAAGATCCCCATCTGAATCGCGGTCTCCGCCGAATGCACTGCCGGATACTCGGTCACCGCCTTGAACGGGCACAGCCACATGCAGTACACCGGCTCAAACAGCGCCGCCGACATCACTACAACAACCACCAGCAGCGCCCACGGCACCAGCCGCAGCCGCGGATCGAGCTTGCGGATCTTCATATGTTTCGGAATCGCCGCAAACCCCTCTTCGATGCCGCCGAAGAAGCACACATAGCTGCACCACGCCTTGCCCACCACCAGCGTCACCGCCAGCCACAGCCCGATCATCACGGCGATCGAATGCGGATTGCTCGCCGTCGGAAGAATCGACCCCGGAAAGATAATCGTCCGTGTGAGCGCAGCCGGGATCACCAGCATCGGCGTCACCATGTAGCAGAAGGGCGTGTCGCCCGACACCATGCGCTCGATGGGAATGCTCATGGTCCCGCGCAAGGCGATGAGCGCGGCGATAAAGCCGACCGGAAACAAAAATCCCAGCGCTACAAAGAAGATGCGCCGCCAACGATACGTCTTTCCCGTCCGCATCATCAGGAAAAACAGCGTCGTCATGAAGACGATGACCACCGCAGCGCCAATCTTTGGGTCGCGGCTGCCCTTCATCAATGATGGCGTGAACATCAGCAGCGCCCACAGTGCCATGGGCAGCGTCAGCAGCAGCGATCGGCCAATGCCGCGAAACGCCGGCTTCGGCGGCCGCTGAGTTCCTTCGCTGCGCTCAGGATTTCGCCTGCGGGCTCTGACGCGCGCAAATCGGCTCAACCTAGCCATAAATCGCCTTCTCAATCAGCAGCGAAGCTCCGCTGAACCCATACCAGCAGGCCAGCAGCAGAGCGGCCATGCGGGCAACGGTGAGAAAGGGCGCCGTCCGCCGAATGACGCCCAGCGACAGAAACGGCGTGAACCAAATCGCGGTTCCCACAAAAAAGACCAGGAAGAACAGCAGCGCCTCGCCCAGCGAGGGCAACTGCGCCGCCCGTACACCCGCCACCAAAAACGGCGGGCAGAGATTAATTCCGGTTAGAAAACCCAACGCCGCCGCGCCGGTGAATCGCGGCCTGGGAGCCGGCTCGCCAATCTGCACCAGTTCTGCACGCTTCGAGCGCCGCAAAGCGCACCCCGCATGCGGCCATGCCACGGCATAAATTAAAAGACCGGCGGCCAATGCCACCTGCACACCGCCAAACACCCACGAGCGTCCGGTCCAGGCGCGCGACACCACCAGTCCCGCCGACCAGACAGCACACGCGAACAGCAGATACCCAGCCAGCCGGCTCGCCAGAAAAATTGCCAGCTGGCGCGCGTGAACCCGCACTCCCTGCGGCTGCACCAGCATCCACGGCAACACCACTGGCCCGCACGACGCCAGGCAAACCGGCCCGGTGGCCAGGCCCAATGCGAGCGCTTCCGCCGCGGCGGTCGAAACAGCGCCGGAAATGAGAAGCGCGGCCATTGCCGCGAACGTAGCGCAAGCGGCGCGGCGCGGCAGTGACCACCGTCACGGGCCGCCCACGGAAGGACCCAGCCGCCCACAGCATGGAGCCTTTTCCCGGCTCATTCGTCTGTTATGATGGCCCGTTTCCGAGGGGAACGGCCAGGCCATGGCGAATCTCAGAAGTGTTCTCGCTGCGCTGTTCCTGATTGTCGCTGCCTCTGCATCCGGCGCGCAGGTGATCGCGAATTCCCAGTTCCCTGTCGCGCTCGAACGCGCCCGCGCCATCGAAGCCGGAGCTACCGCCACCGACGTTCCCCACCACGTGCACTACGACCTGCAGCTCTACAACCACAAGGGCAAGCGAACTACCGGAACCTGGGACATGTGGCGCGACCCGATGCACTACGTCCGCACCGACATAGTCGCCGGAGACTTCCACTACACCCACATCGACGACCTCGCCCGGAAAGTGCAGTGGCGGCACTTCAACACCCTGATGCCGCTGAAGGTTTACGATCTGCGCCAGAATTATCTCGAGCCGGTTTTTGCAGTCGATTACTTCTCGGTCCCCGATCCCAGGTACTACGTACATTTCGAACAGGTGGAGGGCTCGCCCTTCGAGTGCACCAGCAAGTTTCTCGAAATGCGCGTCTGCTTCGATCCTCTCGCGCACGTGCTGGCCTTCGCTCAGGTGTTCAACCAGACCGTGACCTGGGAAGACTGGCAGCCGGTCGGCACGCACAGCATCCCCAAACGTTTTCGGATTTACGACGCTGGCCGGGTCATGGTCGAAGCCACCGGCGAGGCGCAGGTTGTGAAAACCTTCCCGCCGGGGCTCTTCGTCATTCCGCCGAATGAGCCCGACATGGGCGAGCCTGAGGACAACAACTCAACGCCGCACAAAATCGTCAGCACCAAGCCGGTGCAACTGGAACTGCTCTACGGCAACATCCTCGTCCACCTCGAGGTCGCGGGCGAAGGCAGCGTCGAGAAGGCCACCCTCGTCGATGCCGATGATGACGACATCGTCCACACCTCAATGGAATTCGCGAAGCACCTCGTCTTCGCCCCGCAGATCAAAAATGGTGTGCCGACGCCCTTCGATCAGTACATCTATCTGCGCTACTCCGCCGGCCTCGAGTAGCCCGTGTTGGTGCAGCCTGTAGGCTGGAAACACCGCCAGCCCGCTCTGTTACCGAGGCGACTGAAGCCAGGCACGAACCCGCCGATGAAGACGGTGTGAAGCACCGTCTCACCCGTCTGGCCAGCCAACCCGCGCCCTACCTCTGTGTTCTCACCGCTGCCACCCTCTCCCTTGCGCAGGCGTCAGTGTTTTCCGGCTTAATTCCAAACTACCGCCTCGCACCCTCGGCTTCAACGTCGAATGCAGGCTCTTTCCCCAGCCTCTGCATTCCCGCAGAAAGAAACCAATGGGCGCGTTGACGTGCGTGGTCATCGCATCTGACGCCGGCATTCGCTCTGTCATTGAAGCTTCGCTGCAACCTCTCGGTTTAGACGTAAAGGGACTATCGTCGCCGGGAGATTTGATGGGAATCGTCAGGGACGTACCCATCGGTGGCATCCTGCTGGAACTGATGACCTCGATCCAGTCTTCGCCTGAAGAAAAAGAGGCGAGCAACGAGTTCGCTCGCGTTTATCCCTTTGCCAGATTCAGGCTTGTCGGTCGCGACATCAGGATTCTCGGCGAGGGGAATTCGCTCGAAGCGTTTGCGCAGCGATGCCGGAACTTTAACCCCAGAACTCTCCGGCGGGGCATCCGGATATCCAGACATCTCGCGGTCTACCTCTCGCGGGATCCCGGATTTGAAGATTCCGAGAAGGCTGTGACGATCAACGTCAGCGAGGGCGGCTGCTTTGTCTACACCAGTCGAGAATGGAAAATCGGAGATTATGTATGGTTACGACTACCGGCCGAAGAGATCACCTTTGCCGCAACAGTTTGCTTTTGGCGTGCCTGGGGTCACAAAGGCACTCCCGGCATCGGTGTCAGGTTTAATGTCGAGTCGCCATTGACTGAACTTCGGCCGCCATTGACTGAATCAAACTCGCGCCCTTAATCGGATGCAACAACCTTCTCCTGCTTCTGCAGCTTGCCAGCGGCTTTTCCGTAACCTGCGACCTCTAACCTGCAACCTGTAGGCGCTCCTGCTCCCACCTACTGGCTTCCGGCCAGCAGCTGCACCCTCAGCGTCTCGCCGGCCTTCAGATACCCCTTCCGCCGGAACCAGTCCTCCATCGCCTCGCGCAGTCGGTCCAGCGGGACCCGCAACCCCGCTTCCAGCAGACCGTCACCCACCGGCAACGTGTCGTCGAAGATCGCGTCGTTAGTGAAGTTGCGCATCGCGAAGTTGTCGATCCACGCGATCGGACACGGCCGCGCTTCGCCCTCCGCCGTTAGCCATTCGATGCGCAGTTTCCGAACCCACATGTTCCTCAGCCTCAGCCCCAGCCGCCAGCTTCCCGCTTCCTGCCTGGCTGGCCGCTGACCGCTGGCTACTGGCTGCTTGTTCAGTATCCCCGGCTGTGCAGCACAAACACCACTATCGACGCCAGGACGCAGTAAATTCCGAAGTAGAACCAACGCCCGCGCTCCAGCCACGCGCTCAGCCACTTCAGCGCCAACAACCCGGCAAGAAACGCGAACAGCATGCCCAGCAGACTGGGCAATGCCGCGTGTGCGAACCCGCTTGTGTCCGCATGGTGCAGCCGCAGCACCTCGCGGCCAATCGCCAGCGGCGTCAGGATCACGGCCAGCGCAAAGCTGAACGCCTCCACCCGCACCTTCTTAATGCCCTGCAGAATCCCCACCGAAATCGTCGCGCCCGACCGCGAAAATCCGCGAAACGGCAGGCACAGTCCCTGGACCGCCCCAATCCCAGCCGCCTGCCCAAACCCGATCTGGTCCGCTTCTTCCGTGTCCGGACGCCGCCCTTCCTTCAGCCCCGCAATCAGAATCAGGATCCCCGCCGCCAGCAGTGCAGGCGCGACAATATCCAGCCGGCTGAACAGGTCCTCGAGTTCCGCATGCGGCGCGCCTTTAAAGATGGTGTGCTCGATCACCTTATTCAGTACCTCGCCCACAATCCCCGTCAGCACCGTTGCGATGAAGGCCAACCACACAAAGCGCTTCAGCGCCTCGCTGTCGGCAAAGAACGTCGCCTTCCACTGTTTCCAGAAGTAGACGATCACCGCAAACATCGTGCCGGTGTGCAGCATCACCAGCAGCAGCGTCATGGTGGGCGCGGACGGATCCAGCCCCATCAGCTTCTCCGCCACCACCACGTGTGCGGAACTCGAAACCGGCAACAGTTCGGCCAGGCCCTGAATGATGGCCAGCAATATTACTTGCAGTAGCGACATGCATCGATTCTAACGATGGTCTACGGTATTTTCGTCATTTGAATTGCCCGGAACCCCACCAGTATCATGGCCGTAAAGGCCAGACGTTTTTTCTGCGAGCACGATCGCGCACCACAGCGGCTGCTCTCCGGAAGCCCTGCGACTTTCCGGCAGATTCCAGGATTCCTAACCAGGGAGACAAGAACCATGCGAATTGGTGTGTTGACGGGCGGCGGAGACTGCCCCGGACTCAATGCGGTCATTCATGCAGCGGTAAAAAAAGGCATCACCCATTACGGAGACGAGTTTGTCGGCTTCCTCGAAGGCTGGCGCGGCGTTCTGGACAACAACACCACGCCTCTGACCCTCCACAAAGTCGACGGCATCCTCGCCCTCGGCGGCACCATCCTGCGCACCTCCCGCACTAACGTCCGCAAAATCGAAGGCGGCATCGAGAAGTGCGTCGCGGTCCTCAAGGCCAACAAACTCGACGCACTCATCGCCATCGGCGGCGACGACACCCAGTCCGTCACCAACGCGCTCATTGAGGCCGGCGTCCCCGGCGTCGGCGTGCCCAAGACCATCGACAACGACCTCAACGGTACCGATGTCTGCTTCGGCTTCGACACCGCCGTGATGATCGCCACCGAGGCCGTCGACCGCCTCCACACCACCGCCGAGTCCCACAACCGCGTCATTGTCTGCGAAGTCATGGGCCGCGATGCAGGCTGGATCGCCCTCACTGCCGGCGTCGCTGGCGGTGCCCATGTCATCCTTGTCCCCGAAAAGCCAATCGACCTCGACCACGTCTGCAAAATTCTTAAATACAACCATGAGCACGGCAAGAAGTACGGCATTGTCGTGGTTGCCGAGGGCGCCAAGCTGCCCGAAATTGGCCAGGCCACCAAAGGCACTCAGGTCGACTCCTTCGGTCACGCCCGGCTCAGCGGCATCAGCGAGCACCTTGCCGAACTGATCGAGCAGAAAACCGGCTACGAAACCCGTTCCGTCAACCTCGGACACACGCAGCGCGGCGGCACACCCACGGCTTACGACCGTATGCTCGCCACCCGTTACGGCCTCGCGGCGATCGATCTGGTCCACAAGGGCAAGTTCGGCCGGCTCGTGGTGCTGCGCGGAACCAGGATCGAAGACATCCCACTGGCCGAGGCCATCGCCAAAAACCGCACCGTCGACGACAGCTTCCTGTCGATCATCAGCTCTCTGGAGCCGAAGCTTTGATGTGCTGAAGTTGTCACACTGAGCGCGGCGAAGGGCCTTGTGTTTTCTCACCCCGCGAATGCCGGTGCCCCATATCTGCCCGGTGCTGGCAGATGTGGAAGAACGCAAGCCAAAACTTTAATCCAGCCACCCCATCCTGTTCTTTTATAAAAACTTGAACGGGATGGGGTTGGCACTCGAATACCCCGCCAATTCGTCATTTCTTTCGCGCTCCCCTCTGTGATATACAGGGCGTGCCTCACTGCTCTGGGAGGAATCCGTGAAAGCCCCGCTCGCTCAACCCGAGATTCGCGAAGTCATGGACATTCGTCAGGCGGCGCACTACCTCGGGATCAGCGCGGACTCGCTCTACCGCTACGCTGCCACTGGATTCATCCCCGCCTTCCGCCTCGGCAACCGCTGGCGCTTCCGCAAGTCGCGCCTCGATGAGTGGATGGATCGCCGCTCCGGCGTCGAAGAAGCGGCTCCTGCCCCCAAACTGGTCGCCTCCCGAAAAAAGCCCGTCCGCTCTACGCGCGTGATCACCCGCTCCGCCCGCACTGGTTCGTAGCGCGAAAACTGTACCGGCAAAACCGAAATTCAGCAGCGGCAAAAGCCTCCCTCCCACACGGGGAGGCGTGCGCGTTAGATTTCGGTCGGGGTTTTGCGCGTTTTTCTTGGTGGACGGCCGTTCAGAGCCGGCGGCGCGCCGGAAGCCTCCAGATCCTGTGCAGACTGCGCCGCGGTAAGGTGGCGCTCCATAACGGAGCGGGCTTCGGCAGCGTTGCGGGAACGGATGGCCCGGTAAATCTCGCGATGCAAGTCGGCCGACTCCTTCAGATCCCGCGAGCGCTCGGCCGTCTTACGCCGCTCATCGTAGAGCGCCGAGGTGATGGTTTCCATGAGCGCGGCGAGGATGGGATTGCCGGAAGCCTGCGCGATGACGCGGTGGAAGCGGACATCGTGGATGAGGTACTCCATGGGATTGTTGACGGTGGCGTACATCTCGGCGACCTCTTCCGACATGGCGGCGAAGTGCTGCTCGCGGCCGCGTTCGGCGGCCAGGCCAGCGAGCTCGCTCTCGAGGATGCGGCGGGCCTCAAACATCTGCCACGACTGGAATCCGTGCAGAGCGCCCAGCAGGCTGAGCGAAGACTTGCCCAGCTCCGGCGGACCGTCGGCAACGAAGGTGCCCACGCCGTGGCGGACGTCCATGACGCCCATCGCGGCCAGATAGCCGATACCGGTGCGCAGGCTGGCGCGGCTGATGCGCAGCTTGCGGGCAAACTCGCGCTCCGGCGGAATCTTGTCGCCGGCCTGCAACCCTCCTGTCTCGATGAGACTGCGGATGTGGTTAACCACTCGCATGGTCATATGGGTATCCGATTTGGTCATGGCATTTCCGCCGGGCGCCTCGCTGTCACATCCATTTTGTCCCACCATGTGAGATTTACAAGGCCTTACAATTCTTTTGTTCGATCCACAAACGAAGCCACCGCGATGTGGCCTCCCACCGGTGTATTCTAGTGGTCGGACCTCTGCGGCACAACTGCGCCGCGGGGCCTTCGGGAGGTCGACCAGGTTTATGTCTGCCGGCGCCATGACTCTGATCCACGATGACCGCCTGTTTCCCGCCGATCCCGTTACGCGAGGCATTGCGCGCCGCCTGCACGCCGAGGTTCGCAATCTGCCCCTCATCAGTCCGCATGGGCATACGCAGGCGGTCTGGTTCGCTAAGAACGAGCCGTTTCCCGACCCGGCGAAGCTTTTCGTCCAGCCGGATCATTACGTCTTCCGCATGCTCTACAGCCAGGGCATTGCGCTGGAGGATCTGGAAATCGGTGCGGCCGAGCTGAAGGACCCGCGCCGCGTCTGGCGCATCTTCGCGGAAAATTACTACCTGTTCCGGGGAACACCGACGCGCTTGTGGCTCGATTACGCCTTTCATGAGCTGTTTGGGCTGGAGGAGCGGCTGTCAGGAGCAACGGCCGACCTTTATTTCGATGTGATTTCAGAACGGCTGAAGACGCCGGAGTTCCGGCCGAGGGCGCTCTACGAGCGCTTCAATTTGGAAGTGCTTGCGACGACGGATTCGCCCCTGGACCCGCTCGAATATCACCAGGCCATACGCGACTCCGGGTGGAAGGCGCGGATTATTCCCGCGTTTCGTCCGGACTCGGTCGTGGATCCGGAATTTTCCGGATTTGTCTCGAACGTTGCGAAGCTCGGCCAGCAGACCGGCGAAAACACAGCGAGCTGGGATGGCTACCTTCGCGCCCTCGAGAAAACGCGCGCCCGTTTCAAGGCGCTGGGCTGCACGTCGACCGACCACGGACATCCCACAGCGCACACCGCGGATCTGCCTCGAACCGAAGCAGCGCAGCTATTCGAAACGGTTCTGGACGGACGCGCGGATGCCCGGCAGCGAGAGCTTTTCCGCGCCCAGATGCTGACCGAGATGGCGCGCATGAGCGTGGAAGACGGCCTCGTGATGCAGATCCATCCGGGCGCCTTTCGCAATCACAATCGGAAAATCTACGAGCGCTACGGACGCGATGTCGGCGCGGATATTCCCGTGGCGACGGATTACGTGCACGCGCTGCATCCGTTGCTGAACCGCTTCGGCAACGAAAAGAATTTCACGCTGATCCTCTTCACGCTGGACGAAACCACGTACACGCGCGAGCTGGCGCCGCTGGCAGGGCATTATCCCTGCCTGCGGCTCGGTCCGCCGTGGTGGTTCCACGACAGCCCCGAAGGCATGCTGCGCTTCCGCGAACAGGTGACGGAAACGGCTGGCTTCTACAACACCGTCGGCTTCAACGACGACACGCGCGCCTTCCTCTCGATTCCCGCGCGCCACGACGTTGCCAGGCGCATTGATTGCGTGTGGCTGGCACGCCTGGTGGCCGAGTATCGCCTCGACGAAGACGAAGCCGTGGAAGTGGCCCGCGACCTCGCCTACAACCTGGTGCGCAAAGCATATAAACTCTGATGGCTTCGACTTTCCGGCATGAAAAACTCCGGCATTGCGATGGAACCAGTCGATAGCCCGGAAACCGGCGGCCGTTTTCGCCTGGGGCACGTGCGCTGGACCATCTGCGCCATGCTCTTCGCGGCAACCTCGATCAACTACATGGATCGCCAGGTCATTGCGATCCTGAAGCCGACCCTGCAGCACTCCATCGGCATGTCGGAGGTCGACTACGGCTACGTCATCTTTGCGTTCCAGCTGGCGTATGCCGTGGGCGTGTTGGCAGCGGGCCGCATCATCGACAAACTGGGCACGCGCGTCGGTTACTGCCTGTTCATGGGCCTGTGGAGCCTTTCCGCGATGGGCCACGCGCTGGCCAGCTCGGCGATGGAGTTTGGTTTTGCGCGCTTCTTCCTGGGACTGGGCGAATCAGGGAATTTTCCGGCGGCCATCAAGACGGTCGCGGAGTGGTTTCCGCAGAAGGAACGCTCGCTGGCGACGGGCATTTTCAATTCCGGCGCGAACGTCGGAGCCATTCTCGCGCCGCTCATCGTGCCATGGGTTGCACTGCATTACAGCTGGCGCGCGGCGTTTCTCGTCACCGGCCTCTTCAGCATGGTGTGGATCTTCTGGTGGTACCGCAACTATCGGAAGCCGGCGGACCATCCCACGCTGACGGGCATGGAGCTGCGCCACATCTATGAACAGGCCGCGGCGCAGATGGGCCCGAATGTGCCGTGGCTCCGGCTGTTGGGCTTCCGGCAGACGTGGGCGTTTGCGGTGGGCAAATTCCTTACCGACCCGATCTGGTGGTTCTTCCTGTTCTGGCTGCCGTCGTATTTCGCCTCCCGGTTCCACCTGAACCTGTCGCACCTGGGGCTGCCGCTCATCATCGTCTACACCACTTCGTCGGTGGGCAGCATTTTTGGAGGATGGCTGCCGGCGCCTTTCCGCCGGCTCGGGCTTTCCGCCTCGGGTGCCCGCCTGACGGCGATGCTGGTTTGTGCGTGCTGTGTAGTTCCGATCTTCGTCGCAGGCTACCTCACGTCGGAGTGGATCGCCATCGGACTGCTCTCGCTCGCGACTGCTGCGCACCAGGGGTGGTCGGCGAACCTGTTCACCACAACGTCGGATATGTTCCCGAAGAGCGCTGTGGGTTCTGTGGTCGGGATCGGCACCTGCGCCGGATCGATCGGTGGCATGCTGCTGGCCGCCAGCGCAGGCTGGATTCTCCAGATCACGCACAGCTACGTGAGCCTCTTCATTCTGGCGTCGACTGTTTACCTGCTGGCGCTGTTCATCATTACACTGCTCGCGCCGGGATTGAAAAAAGTGGAGCTGGCTGCATGAGCCTTTACCTCGCTCACGGCGACGCGCAAACCGCGCTTTCCGCGGCGGAGTTGCGGGCTCTGTTCTTTGCAGCCCTCGATCAGCTGGGCGAAAGGCGCCGCGTCCTTGTGGTGCCGCCGGACATCACCCGCCTGCACTCCCGCGCGGGCGAGCTGACGCGCTACGCCTGGGAGTACTACGGCGAACGGCTCGCGGCGGTGCTGCCTGCCCTGGGCACCCATGCAGCGATGTCCGCAGAGCAGCTGACACGGATGTTTGGCAATGTGCCACAGTCCTTGTTCCATATTCACAACTGGCGCACCGATATTCAGACCATTGGCGAGGTTCCTGCGGGTTTCATCTGCGAGCAGTCCGAGGGCAAGCTGAACTACTCCTGGCCCGCGCAGATCAACCGTCTGCTGCTCGAGGGCAATTTCGATCTGATCCTTTCCGTCGGCCAGGTGGTTCCCCATGAAGTGATCGGGATGGCGAACTACAACAAGAACATCCTGATTGGCGCCGGCGGGCGTGAGGGCATCAACCGCAGCCATTATCTGGGCGCGGTCTACGGCATGGAGCGCATGATGGGCCGGGCGGACACGCCGGTGCGCCGCGTGCTCAACTACGCTTCCGAGTGCTTCCTGCGGGATCTGCCCATTGTTTACGCGCACACAGTGGTGGGGCGCGCAGCCGACGGCGGCCTGGCGACACGCGGGCTCTTCATCGGCGACGACATCCGCTGCTTCACCCTGCCTGCGGAGCTGAGCCTCGAAGTCAACTTCGAGATGCTGGCCCAACCGCTGCGCAAGGCTGTTGTCTACCTTGACCCGCACGAGTTCCACAGCACCTGGCTGGGCAACAAGGCCGTCTACCGGACGCGTATGGCACTGGCTGACGGCGCGGAGCTCATCATCCTTGCGCCCGCGGTGAAGGAGTTTGGCGAGGATCGCACCATCGACGCGCTCATCCGCAAATACGGCTACCACGGGACGCCGGCCACGCTCGATGCGGTGGCGAAGAACACCGACCTGGCCGCCGACCTGAGCGCAGCGGCGCATCTGATCCACGGCTCTTCTGAAGGCCGCTTCAACATCACGTGGTGCCCGGGGCATCTGACCAGGGAAGAAGTCGAGGCCGTGGGTTTTGCCTACGGCGACCTTAGCCGGATGATCCACCGCTACGATCCCAACAAACTCACGGACGGCTTCAACACCGTCGACGGCGAAGAACTTTTCTACATCTCCAACCCCGGCCTGGGCCTCTGGGCCCACCGCGACCGCTTCATCAACTGAGGAATTTATGACGCACTCATTCGAACTCGGCAAGTTTTCCATCGGAGTCGGCGATCGTTTCGCGCATCAGGCCAGGGCACAACTGCGGGCCTGCATCCTGGCCGCCGGTGCCGGCATCGAAGTGATTCCTGTCTGGAACAAATCGAATCGAGAACACAACATTATCGGCTCGGAGCCATCCGAGACCCGTGCCGCTGCCGACGCCGCAGTGAAAGCGCTCGGCTGGAATCACCCGTACTTCTGCGATGCAGATCACATCAATCTCACCACCGTCGACCGGTTCCTCGTGCCGTGCGATTTCTACACCATCGACGTCGCAGATTACATCGGCAAGCCCGCCGATCCTGCGGCGATCGAGAAGTTCCTGAAGCGCCGGGCCGACCTTGCCGGAACTCTGCGCCTCGAAAATGTAGCCGAGCCCATCGAGATTTCTTCCGCCCTGCTGGAGGCAACCGCGAGGAAATTTCTTTTCGCCGTCCAGGAAGCCGGCAAGGTTTATCGCAAAATCGAAGCCGCGAAAGGAAAGGGCAACTTCATCGCTGAAGTTTCCATGGATGAGACCGACTCCGCGCAAACGCCCGCCGAGCTGCTCATCATCCTCGCCGCCATCGCCGACGAAGGCATTCCCGTACAGACCATCGCGCCGAAGTTCACCGGCCGCTTCAACAAGGGCGTCGATTACGTGGGCAACGTAACCCAGTTCCGCCGCGAGATTGCTCTCGATGTTGCGGCCATCGCCTGGGCCACCGCGAATCTGGGCCTGCCGAAGAATCTCAAGCTCAGCATCCACTCCGGCAGCGACAAGTTCTCCATCTACTCCGCCATCCACGACGCAACGAAAACGTCCGGCGTACACCTGAAGACCGCTGGGACCACGTGGCTTGAGGAGATCATCGGCCTCGCCGAAGCCGGTGGCGACGGGCTGGCGCTGGCGAAGGAAATCTACGCCGAGGCCTGGGTGCATCGCGAGGAACTTTGCGCGCCTTACGCAACCGTGATCGACATTGACCCCGCTAAACTGCCTGCGCCGGCTTCCGTCGACAAGTGGACGTCCACACAGTTCACCTCGGCCCTGCGCCACGACCCGCTGTGCCCGGCTTATAACCCGAGTCTGCGCCAGCTGCTGCACGTGGGATTTAAGATTGCCGCGAAGATGGGCGACAGATATCTGCGCCTGCTCGAAGTCAACGAGAAGGTGATCGCCAAAAACGTGACTGAAAACCTGTACGACCGCCATATCGCGCCCGTTTTCCTGGGCAAACCTGCGCCCACCGCCGTGCTGGCCCACGCGGAGGCTAAATGACACTGGCATCGTTACAATTGAACGGCAAAACCGCCGTCGTCATCGGTGGCACCTCGGGCATCGGCCGCGCCATCTCGCTCGGGTTAGCGGAAGCAGGCGCTGACGTCATCGCCTCCGCTCGCCGCCAGGAACAGGTGGACGAAACCGCCGCCGAAATCGAGGAACGCGGAAGCAAAACTCTGCGCCTGACCAGCGACATGCAGGACCGCACATCCCTCGATCGTCTCTTGTCCGAAGCTATTTCGCATTTCGGCAAGGTCGACATCCTTGTGAACAGCGCCGGCAAAATTAAGCGCGCCCCCACCCTCACTTTTCCTGAAGAGGAGTGGAAGGACATTATCGACACCAACCTTACCGGCACGCTGCGCGCCTGCCAGGTCTTCGGCGCGCACATGCTGGAGCGTGGTTACGGGCGCATCGTCAACATCGCTTCGTTGAATTCTTTTGTGGCTCTCAGCGAAGTGGCCGCCTACGCCGCCAGCAAAGCGGGCGTCGCATCGCTCACGCGCTCGCTGGCCGTGGAGTGGTCAAAGAAAGGCGTGCTGGTCAATGCCATCGCGCCTGGGGTTTTCCGCACCGCGCTCAATGCCGACCTTCTCGACAACACACCGCGCGGCAAGGAATTGCTGATGCGCACGCCGATGAATCGCTTCGGCAAAACGGAGGAGGTTGTGGGCGCGGCGATTTATCTTTCCTCCGACGCTGCGTCGTTCGTAACCGGGCAGATCCTGGTCATCGACGGCGGATTCCTGGCGAGCGGCGTCAATCAGTAGCCCGCTTCCGCTGACTGCTTTTTCGCCAAGCGATTCTTCGCTGACCGCTTTTTAGCCGACCGCTCTTTAGCTGGCGTCAGCCATCCCCTGTCATACTGGTGACAGCACTGCTATGTCCCTCAACAACACCATCGCCGTAGCCATGTCGGGCGGAGTCGATTCGTCGACCGTCGCGGTCTTGCTGCGCGCGGAGGGGTACGACCTCGTCGGCCTGACGCTGCAGTTGTGGAACCAGCGCCGCCTCGCCGGCAAGGAGGGCATGCCGGAGCAGGTGACGGGCCGCTGCTGCTCTCTCGACGATGTGTACGACGCGCGCCGCGTCGCCGAGTCCCTCGATATCCCGTACTACGTGGTCAACGAGCAGGAGCGCTTCGAGCAGGACGTGGTGCGGCCCTTTGTGCAGGAGTATTTGAACGGGCGCACGCCGATTCCCTGCTCCCTGTGCAACAACCACCTGAAATTCGATCAGCTGCTGGTGCGCTCGCGGCAGATTGGCGCGGACCGCATCGCTACGGGCCATTATGCGCGCAACGATTACGACCCCGCGCGCGACCGCTGGATCCTTTCGCGCCCTGCGGATCTCGCCAAGGACCAGACCTACTTTCTCTTCGGCCTGACCCAGGAGCAGCTGTCACGCACGCTGTTTCCGTTGGGCAATTATCAAAAGGCCGAGGTTCGGGGCATCGCGGCACAGCATGGGCTGGCCATCGCCGTGAAGCCCGACTCGCAGGAGATTTGTTTTATTCCTGGCGGCGACTACAAGAAGTTCATCAGCGCCTATCTCGATGAACAGGGTGAGCAGATTCCGGACACGGCGGGCGAGCTGGTCTCGACGACGGGCGAAGTGATCGGCCGCCACGGCGGCATTCACAACTTCACCATCGGCCAGCGCAAGGGGCTTGGCGTCGCCTCACCCGATCCGCTTTACGTCATCCAGATTGAAAATGCCTCGCATCGCGTTACCGTCGGATCCGATGCTGAGGCGACGACGACGACCCTGCGCGCGCGCGATCTGAACTGGATTTCCATTCCGTCGCTCGAAGGTGAGATGCGTGTACGGGCTAAGATCCGCCATCGCCACGAACCCGCCTGGGCAACAATCCGCTGCGTTAGACCGAATGAAGTCGAGGCTGTTTTCGACGAGCCGCAGCGCGCTGTCACTCCAGGCCAGGCCGCTGTCTTCTACGACGGAGACGAAGTGGTGGGCGGGGGCTGGATAAAAGCAGGGAGTAGGGAGTAGGGAGTAGCTGTTCCGTTCCTCTATTCCCTACTCCCTATTCCCTATTCCCTGGTTCTTCACTTCCCTGCTTCGTTCACCAGATTCCGCATCGCTGTGAGCACGGTGAAGCGCGTCAGGGCTACAGGTTTTTCGGCATTATCCAGAAATGCCAGCTTGGCCGCGCGCCAACCCGGGGGCGCCGGCACGCCCGACGAGAGATACGTCACCGCCTCGAGGCCCATTGTGCCCAACTCCGTCAGTTGCTGGGCGCGCGGCAGCGCGGCGGCCAGTTGCGGCGAGCTGGTCATCAGCTCCATCAACTCGGGCGGCGAGGTCCACGACCGGAAGGTCGCGGACAGCGCCGCAGCTTCTCCCGAGTTAGCCACCGGATCCTCCAGGAACGTGCTCACCAGATCGCCGAAATCATGGCGGGAGGGCGGATCGGGTGGCAATGCGTCGACCAGTGCGTTCAGCGGCGTCTGCGTCGTGACCCCATGCGCCTCTGACCACTCCGATCGCGTGTCGAAGTCCACCGGCTCGAGCACCGCCATCAACGGCCGCAGCGCGTCAATCTGTTGTGTGCCGGCTAGCCCGCGCAGGCTGGCACCTTCCTGCGAGATTTGCGTCAGGCCCAGCTCTTCGATGCGCAGCGACTCCACGGCCAGCCGGCGATACATATCGTCTTCGTTGGTGACCGTCTGCGGCGACCACAACCGCTCGGCGATCGCGGCGGTGCGCGGCCAGATGCGCGAGTCGATCGTGCGCGGCTCGACATATTCGCTCCACATGCACGCCTCGCCGCCCAGGATGCGGGCCGCCTGTTCCGCGGTCAAACCGCTCGTCGCAGGGAGCGGATCGACGGCGTAATGCTCCGACGCCGGATCCATGTGGTCGAGATAATAGCCAGCCGACAAAATGCCGCTGTATCCCTGTTTCGCGCCGGCGGCGAGCGACGAAAAGCCGCGCCACGACTGCACGACAACATCCTTCGGCAGGCCGGGGGTCAGCACCTCATCCCAGCCAATCATCTTTTTTCCATGCTTTGTGAGGATTGGTAACAGTCTCTGGTTGAAATACGCCTGCAGTCCAGCCGTGCCCTTCAGGTTATGCGCAGCCATGAAGGCCTGAATCTTCGGATTGGCCTTCCACTCCACGCCGTTGTTCTCATCCCCACCCACGTGGAAATACTCATCGGGGAAAATTGTTGCCATCTCTGCGACAAATTTGTCGAGAAAGACGTACGTGCTCTCCTTTGTCGGGTCCATCACCGGATCGAACACTCCAAAATGGTGCTCGACGGCGAACGGACCCGCCCCGCTGGCCAGTTCCGGATAGCCCACCGCCCACGAGGTACTGTGTCCCGGCATATCGAACTCCGGCACCACGCGAATGCCCAAACCGCGCGCATAGGCGACGACTTCCTTTGCCTCTTCCTGGGTGTAGTACTGGCCCTCCGACCCCATCTCAGTGAGCTTCGGATAAACTTTGCTCTCGATGCGGAAGCCCTGGTCGTCGCTCAGGTGCCAGTGGAAGACATTCATCTTGACCGCAGCCATGGCGTCGAGCGTGCGCTCGATCACGCCCATGGGCTCGAAGTGCCGTGAGACATCGATCATCAATCCGCGCCACTTGAAGCGCGGTGAATCCTGAATGGAAACGGCCGGCAGCCAGAAGCCGCGGCCATCGCACTGCACCAGTTGCAGCAGCGTTTCGAGGCCGCGCATCGCGCCCACGTCGGTGGCCGCATGCAGATGGATGCCGTTCTGCGCGCTGATCTCGAGCGTGTAGGACTCATCCTCGTCCGGGCCCTGCACCGCTTCGCCCGCACCCTCCACCGTGATCGTCACGGGAGCAGAGGCCGCCTGCATCATCGTGCCGGTCTGCGTTGCCAGGCGCTCGCGGAACCAGCCAATCGCGTTGTCAAGGCGATCATCGTGAAACTTGTCTGCCGCAATGCCCACCCCGTGCGACAGGTCCACGCGCCCCTCGCCCACGGTCAGCTGCGCCGGTTGCGGCATCAGCGTATTCACAAACACGTCCTGGGCCCCGGTTGCATTCTGCGCCATCAGAGAACCTGCCAACACAGCTCCGGACACGGCTGCAAAAACTATCCCGCGCTCCAGCGTATTCATCGCCCAACCTCCATGCGCCCGCGAATCAGATTACTGCAAATAAGAGTCGCGGGTGACGGGCCGCGAGAGTCAGGCGAGAATTCCTTTACGATCTGTTAACGTATTCCTTCACCACAACAGGAGCGTTTGCTCATGCGGAACCGCCTCGCAGGCCTCGCCGTTCTTGCGTCCCTCGCCGTATCATCCGCGCTCGCACAGACTGCGCCCACCTACACGCCACCCGATCCGGCGACCAAAGAGCTGGCCCTCGGAATCTTTCGCCAGATTATCGAAATCAACTCGACGGATTCGGTGGGCAGCGTGACCGCGGTTTCAAAAGCGATGCAGCAGCGCTTCCTCGACGCCGGCTTTCCGGCGAACGACATTTTCCTCGGCGGCCCCAACGACCGCAAAGAAAACCTCGTCGTCCGCTATCGCGGCACGGGTGCGCACCCGCCTATCCTGTTCATCGGCCATGAAGACGTGGTCGAAGCGCGACGCGAAGACTGGACCACCGACCCTTTTAAGTTCGTCGAGAAAGATGGCTTCTGGTACGGCCGCGGTACCCAGGATATGAAAGACTGCGACGCGATCCTGGTAACGACCTTCATTCGGCTGCACAAGGAGGGTTTCAAGCCCGACCGCGATCTCATCCTCGCCCTCACCGCCGATGAAGAAGGCGGCGCTTCCAACGGCGTCGACTGGCTCCTGAAGAATCACCCCGAGCTGATGAAGGCAGCCTTCGCGTTCAACCCCGATGGCGGCGGCGTCGACCTGCAGAACGGCAAGGCCATCTCCGCCGACGTTGATGCGAGCGAAAAGCTCTACGCCGATTACCAGGTGATGGCCACGAATCCCGGCGGCCACAGTTCCTTGCCCACGCCCGACAATGCCATCTACCATGTCGCCGATGCGTTGGAGCGCCTGCAGCATTACCAGTTCCCGTTTGAGCTGAACGCCATCACTCGGGCTTACTTTGAAAAGCTCGCCACGCTGGAGCCGCCGCAGACCGCCGCGGACATTCGCGCCATGCTGGCCACGCCGCCCGATCCCGGCGCCATTGCGCGACTTTCAGAATCGCCGGAGTGGAACTCCACCATGCACACCACCTGTGTGGCCACGCGCCTCGAGGCTGGCCACGCCAACAACGCGCTGCCCCAGATGGCCGAGGCCAACGTGAACTGCCGCATCCTGCCTGGGCACTCGCGCGAGGAAGTCCGCGATGATCTGGTGCGCATTTTCAACGACCCGAAGGTCAGCGTCCGCTATGTTGACAACGGCGGCGGCATCCACTCCGGCGCGCCCGACTCCAAAGGTCCGCCGCCCGTCGCACTGCAGCCTGAGGTGATGCAGCCGCTGGAGAAGCTCGTCGCCGTCTACTGGCCGGGCACACCCGTTGTTCCGGACATGGCCACCGGCGCGTCCGACAGCGTGTTTACGAACGCCGCCGGCATCCCAACCTATAACTGGTCGGCGATCGAGCTCGAAACCAACGACGTGCGTGCGCATGGCAAAGACGAGCGCCTGCCGGAGACGTCGTTCTGGAAAGGCGTCCAGTTCTGGCACGAATACGTGCGCATGATCACCAGCGGGGATTAAGAGCAGCGGGATTACTTCGCCTTCGGCGTCTCCGCGGGCTGCGTCACGATGCTCACGTTCGTGATGCCGGCCTGCTTGACCGCGTCCATCAGCGTGGCGAACGCGCCAAAGGGAACCTTCTCATCGGCGCGCAGATAAATCACCTGTTTCGACGTGTCCGAGGTCTGCGAGCGCAGGATATTCGGAATATCGTTCAGGTTCACCAGCTTGTCGTTCAGGAATACCTGCTGGTCCTTGTCGATGGTCAGCACGGTGCGCTGCTCGGTGATTTCGCGCACCGTTTTTGTCTTGGGCACGTTCACCTGAATGCCCGACTGCAGCACCGGCGCGGTGAGCATAAAGATGACCAGCAGCACCAGTACCACGTCGACCAGCGGCGTGATGTTGATCTCCGCCAGAGCCGTTTGAGTGTGCCCGCTTCTACTTGTGAAGGCCACGAGAGGTCTCCAGCGCGTCCTGATCGGGCTTGAGCGCCGCTTCTTCCATGCTGTTCAGCAGCTCGCGCGCAAAGTCGTCCATGCGCGCGGCAAAGTCGCGGCAGCGCGCGGTGAACTGGTTGTACGCAACCACCGCCGGAATGGCCACCAGCAGTCCGGCCGCCGTCGTGATCAGCGCTTCGGAAACGCCCGGCGCGACCGCACGCAGCGTCGCCGTGCCTTCCATACCCAGGCCGTGGAACGCATCGACGATGCCCATGATGGTGCCAAACAGTCCGATAAACGGCGAGATGGCGCCGATGCTGGCCAGCCACGTCAGCCGTTGCTCCATCGCCGTGAGCGATTCGCTGGCCGCCGTTTGCCCGGCTCGCTCCAGCGCCGTGATGTTCTTCGGTGGACCGTAACCACCGGTTTGCCGCTTGTAGGTCTCGTAGACTTCATCGAAGACGTTCACCAGCGGGCTGGGCTTGAACTGCTCGCTCACCGTTGCAATTTCCTGCAGACGGTTGGCTTTTCTGAAGGCACGCAGGAAGCGCCGGCTCTGCGAACTGGCGCGCCGGAAGCTGCCCCACTTGCCCAGAATAATCGCCCAGGAAAACAGGCTCGCCACCAGCAGCACGCCGAGCACGGTCATGGCGACCGCCCCGCTGTTCTGGAGCATCTCGATGATCGCGCTGCCGTTATTTACCGGGGGAGGCGCGATCGGGTTCGTATCCTGGAAAAGAAGTAACGCGGGAATGAGATTAATCATTGCCTGACTATCACGTTACCAGAAGCAGGAATACGGTGGGGGGTTGCACGGATCGTGCCAGTAACCAATCAGTTGCCGCTCAGAAAGTGGTATTTACGCAGGCTTCTGCAGGGCCGAGCGCAGGCTGAACAAAGCCAGCACGGCGGTCACGACGAAGTTGATCAGGAAACGGAAATCCAGATAATTGCCGATCAGGTGGCCGAAGCAGACCACAAAGCCGATCCACACCAGGCAGCCGCCGAGGCTAATCCAGGCAAGCGCCCGGTCCCCCGGTCTGGCCGTGCGCAGCAGGTTCACCGCGGCCAGCAGTTCACCGGCAAACGATGCTGAGAGCGCCCACAACAGCGCCATCGGGTCATGGTGATACGCCCGGTACGAGCCAAATCCATGCCCGACTCCGCCCAGCACCATCAGGATTCCGAAAATCCGATCAACGATCTTCATCCGTTCCTCGCTACACCTCGATCCGCGAAAACAGCCACGCGCTGGTAGTGAGAAAGATGGCCGCGAGGCCTACCAGCAGGCACAGATCGAGCATGAAGTTGAACTGCGCAGGGAAGTTGAATTGCCAGCTTCCGATCAGCACCCCGCGCAAACCATCGATCCCGTAGGCCAGCGGGTCGGCATGCGTAATCCAGCTCAGCACCTTCGGCAAATTGCGCAGCGGATACAGCGCGCCCGACAGAAAGAAAATGGGCAGGACCATGAAATTCATCAGCATCTGAAAGCCCTGCATGTCCTTGATGGTCGATCCCACCGACGATCCCAGAGCCGCGAAAACAATGGCGATCATCACGATAAAGATCATGGCCACTGGAATTGCCAGCCAGTTGTGCGTTCCCGCCGTAGCCGGATCATGCGGGTAGACGGGACGAAACCCCGCGATCAGGCACACGATGAGCATCAGCAGCCCCTGCAGCGTGGCCACCGTCGCGCCGCCCAGCGTGCGCCCCAGAATAATGTTCAGCCGCGGCACTGGCGCCACCAGCGTCTCTTTCAGAAACCCGAACTGGCGGTCCCACAGCATGGCCATGCCGGAAAAAATGGAGCTGAACAGCACCGTCATGCCGATGACGCCCGGCGCCATGAACTGCAGATAATTCCCTGCCCCGGCCTTCGCAAATACCGGCCCGAAGCCAAAGCCCAGCGCCAGCAGATACAGTGTGGGCTGCCCCAGCGACACGATGATCTGCGCCTTCGACCGGAAATACCGCTTCACCTCGCGCAGCCACATGATGTAAATCGCGCCCATGCTAGCTCCTTATCTCTTTTGCTGCCACATCTGCGCAAATCGCCGCATCGCGTCCGTTGAACTCGCACCTTCATCGCGCAGCGACTCCCCGGTGAGCGCCAGAAACGCGCCCTCCAGCGAATCCGTGTTGGTCTTCGCTTTCAGCTCTGCCGAGGTCCCAATAGCCACAATCGCGCCATGATCCATGATCGCGATCCGGTGCGCCACGCGGTCCGCCTCGTCCATGTAATGCGTGGTCAGAAACACGGTCGTCTTCTCACGCTCGTTGAGCGCCTTCACGTGGGTCCACAGCTGGTTGCGGCTCTGCGGATCAAGTCCCAGCGTCGGCTCATCGAGAAACAGAATCTTCGGCGTGTGCAGAAAGCCGCGCGCAATCTCCAACCGCCGCTTCATGCCGCCGGAGAAGGTCTTCACGTAATCGTTGCGACGCTCCCACAGCTCAAACTGCTTCAGGAGCTGCTCAATCCGCTCCACGCGCACCTTGTGCGGGATGTGGTAGAGAATCCCGTGCAGTTCCATGTTTTCGTATGCGGTCTGCTCGTTATCGAGGCTCGGATCCTGAAACACGATCCCGAACCGCTGCCGGGCCTCGCGCTGTTTCACCCACGGATCGAACCCATCCAGATGGATGCGCCCCGCCGTCGGCTTCAGCAGCGTGGTCAGCATCTTGATGGTCGTCGTCTTCCCCGCGCCGTTCGGCCCGAGAAACGCAAAAATCTCGCCCGTCTCCACCTGAAAGGTGATGTCGTTCACAGCAGTAAACTGATCGAATTTTTTGGTCAGGTTTTCTACCCTGATCACAGGCCTTGCCTCCGTGAAAAATCTGTCTGTGCTGGGGACAGTCTGTAGTGTGCCAGAGTCGGCCGACTCCGTCACCGGCGACCGTGAACTTTGTGAGGCGCTTCAGCTCAGATTTACGGCCGCGGGCGTTCGAGGTTTGCAAACAAATCGTCCAGCTCGACGAAGATCGGCATGCCCGGAACTTCCAGCCGCCGCGCAGCTTTCCAGTCGTCGCCAATGCACATCCGTCCGCTCCGCGTCCTGGGATCGATGGCCCAGATCGCCGCCACACCCATCCTGCGGTAGTCGTTCACCCGCTCTTCAAGATCGGAATATGTATCGTCGGGCGATAGAATTTCGACGATGAGAACGGGAGGCTTGTCGATGACATCGGGCTGGGGTCCGGCGCTCACCACCACCAGGTCCGGCACGCGAACCCGTGAAGAGGCAACGCGCGTCCGCTGTTCGGTCGATGCCATGACCTGCCACTGCGACTCATGGTCTGCAAACCATGACCCGAGCAGCAATTGGAGTCGCGCGTGCTCCCACTTGCCCGCGTTCCGCTCCCGCACCTCGCCGTCGATGTACTCCCGGTCCGGCCGGTACGACGTTTCCAGATATTCCTGCAGGGAGATCCGAACCTGCGTGGCCATCGATCACCTTTGTCGAAAAGTGTAGCACCGTACGGTCGGCTATTTGCGCATCGTCAGCGCTGGAGTCCAGATGACGCGACCATCCGCGGCAATCTCGATTCCCAGCGTCCCTTCCTGCCCCTGCTCGATCTCGGGCCCAGTCGCCTTATGACTTTTCCGCGCCACGTCGGTGAAATCCAGGCTCGCCGCATCGCTCGCCAGCGCGTGGAACCGATACCGATAGCTCGCTCCGGCCGCAATGGTCTGCACGCCGAACGATCCGCCCGGATAATCCACCTCTACCAGCGACACCGGCGTGCTTTCATGGTTGACGATCGTGCACTGAATCCACGCCGAATGGCACCCGGCAATCAATAGCGCGAAACCCACCGCCGCAACGCCGCACACAGCCGGCCACCAGCCTTTTCTTCTCGTCATTCCGCTGCTCAGACTATCACCGTCCCCGCTTCACGCCGTCCTTCCATGGCGTCAGCACCTTGTAACTCGGGATCGCGGTCGCGTTGGCCTTATTCGCCTGGAGCAGCTTCCGCCGCACCAGCCAACGCACCGCCGCCTGCGCCGCGCTCTTCGAAACGCCGATAGACTCCGCCATCTCCTGGAAGCTCACCTGGACCGCGCGCCCCGTCTTTGCCTGTGACGCCGCCAGCCACAGATAGACGAGGAACGCCACCGGCCGGCGGTCGTGACCCACCAGGTCGCGCATCAAAACGTCGGTCACGTAGTCGTCGATCGCCGCCATCCCTATACCAACAGTTACTATAGCAATCTCTGGACGATTGCGCCCGTCGACTTCCCTCGCTATGCTCCGAAAATCGAGGGAGGGAACTTGTGATCAAGGGAATCAAGTTCGTGGGAGTGCCGGTGAGCGATCAGGACCAGGCTCTGAAGTTCTGGACCGAAGCGGTGGGCATGATGGTCGTCACCGACCAGCCATTCACCGAAAAGCAGCGCTGGATCGAGCTGAAGATCCCCGGCGCGGAGACCGGCATCGCGCCCTTCACGCCGGAGGGGCACGAAGACAGAATCGGCCAGTTCCAGTCCATCTCCTTCTGGTCCGACGATGTTTTTGCCACCGCCGACGCCATGAAGAAGAAGGGCGTCGTCTTCGCGCAGGATCCGAAGAAAGAACAATGGGGAACGTCAGCCATCTTCAAAGATCCTGACGGCAACATGTACGTGCTTGGGAGCCGATGAGAAAGGGGAGAGCCCAATCGAACATAGCCGGCACAGTTCCTGCGGCCCTGTTCCCTATTCCCTATTCCCTATTCCCTGTTCTTCACATCATTGGCTTGCGTTCGAGCGCCCGCGCCGTCAGCACCACGCCGGTGTCGCGCGTGTGCAGGGTGATCGGGAACGCCAGCACGTTCCACACCCAGCGATCGCCCTTGCTGGGCAGGTTCAGCACGCCGCGAAACGTGCGGTCGATGTAAGTCTCGCGGGTTTCGGCCACCGTGCTCAGGATGTCGGCCCAGTCGGCGGCGAGCTCCGGCATCTCCTCGAACATGTTGCGCCCCGGGAACCAGTCCCGCGGCTTCTCCATCACCCGCGCGCAGGTCTCGTTCACGTAGTGCCAGGTTCCCTCGCCGTCGAGGATCTCCAGCACCACTTCGTCGCCCATCGCCATGTTGATCCGCGAGTAGAAAAAATCGCGCGCATCTACCACCACCGGCTTGCCGCGCCGCTTGGCCTCAAACGAGCGCAGCGCCGTCACCAGGTCATCGATGGAGCTGTAGCCCTTCAGCAGGTGCATGTCTTCCACGCCGCCGAAGCGCCGCTCCAGGGTCGCAGACAAAATAATGATGGGCACCTGCGGATGCCGCGCCCGCAAATGCGTCGCCACGTCCGTTCCAAACTTCCCCGCCCCCAGGTGATAATCCAGCACCGCGATGTCAATCTCGTCCAGCATGCCCTCGGCTTCTTCCACGGTGCTGGCCGTCGACGTTACATACCCGTACTTGCGCAGGATCGTTGACCGCAGCAACAGGTTGTCGGGATGGTCGTCGAGCAGGAGAACCCGAATCGGCGCCGTCGGCGCCTGTACAAGGGTCAGTGAAGGTTCCTGGTCGTTCGTCGGCATAAGTATTTCTTGGATGCGTGATTTTACGGCATCGCTGCGTCCATAGCACGGGAAATCTTGGCGATGTCGAACTTATTCCGTTCGCTTCGGCTTGCGCTGGAACTGTTTCAGCAGCTCCGGCAGCCGCGCGAACAGCGCCGTGGCCCGCAGCCACTGCTTGTGATCGAAGGCCGGCGACCCCGCCACCATCGACCCCGCCGGAATATCTCCGTGCAGACCTGCCTGCGCAATGGCAATGGTGTTATCACCGATCGTGCAGTGGCCCGCAACGCCGACCTGGCCGGCCAGGATCACGTTCTTGCCCACATGGGTTGACCCCGCGAGCCCCACCTGCGCGCACAGCAGCGTGTTTTCGCCCACGCTCGATCCGTGCCCCACCTGCACCAGGTTATCCACCTTCACGCCATCGGCAATGCGCGTAGCTCCCACGCTGGCGCGGTCGATAGACGCATTCGTCTGCACCTCGACGCGATCCCCGAGAATCGCCGGGCCTGACTGCGGAATCTTGTGCCATCGCCCCTGCTCATCCTTCGCAAAGCCGAAGCCGTCGGACCCCACCACGGCTCCGTTCTGCAGCACCACGTCATCGCCCAGCTGGCAGTTCTCCCGCACCACGGCATGCGCATGCGCGAAGAATCGGTGCCCGATCCGCACTCCCGGATAAATCACTACATGCGGCAGGATAGTCGCGTCGTCGCCGATGACGGCGTTTTCCCCAACCACCACATACGCGCCAATCCGCGCGCTGGCCCCAACCTTCGCCGTGGGATGTATCACCGCTGTCGGATGGATCCCCGCCGGCCAGGCCGGCGGCTGATAAAAAATGTCCACCGCGCGCGCAAATGCCAGATAAGGATTCTTCAGCCGCATGGTGACTGCAGGAACCTCGGGGAAATCCGGCGTGACCAGAATCGCCCCGGCATGCGTGGTCTTTGCCAGCCCCGCGTACTTTGGATTAGCTACGAACGTAATCTGCTGAGGCCCGGCTTCCTCAATCCCCGCAACCCCGTTAATCTCCACCTCGGGATCGCCGCGCAGCTCCGCCTGCAACACGCGCGCCAGTTCGCCTGCTTGCATGCACCGATTGTAAATCCGCCTGCAGCAGTCACTTCGCTGGTACTCGGCTCACCCCGTCGGTTGGGGCAACGTCCAACCTTGTGGCATCATCATGACTAGAGCACGGTGAGCATCCCACACCCCACTGCCATTGGTAAGAAGCGTCCCAGTCTTCGCGCATTCGCGTTCGGACTGGTGCTGCTCGGCGTGTGCGTCTTTGCCTGGGGACTGCGCTACAAGCTCTCGCTCTACGATCCGCCGCACGCCGTCTCGCACCACATGGCGGCGGCCAAGCTGCTTCCTCCTGGTAAAGAGCGCGATTTGACCCGCCGGGCCGGGTTTGGACGGCCGAACCCAATCGTAGCCGGAGCGCTCAGCACTCTGGCCCTGATGCTGTTCACCTTTGCCGCCCCGAAGTTATGGCCTGGATTCGGCGGCTGGCTGCAAAAGCCGTCATCGCTTTGCCGAGCGCCCGCATTCACAAGGTCAACTCGTTTTTTCGTTCGTCCCCCACCTTTCCGCCGCTGATTTTCATCTAAGTCAGGCGTCAGCCGCTGCCCTCTGCCAGTTCCGCTGGGCGCGCGCCACGCTTCCTTTTCCGGCCAGTTGTTTGTCAGGCCTGGGCCCTACATTGCAGGAAGGTAAACTCCCCACCTATGCGCAAGCGTTTATGGATCGTCATTTCTGCCGTTGCCGTCGTCATCGCGGCCGTCGCGCTGGTCTGGACCAGTCATCGCCGCGGCTCGGCCGTCGAAGCTGCGCCGGGTCCGCCCGCCGCCCAGGTAGCGATCGTGCACCGCGGCAGCATTGCTCAGGTGCTCACGCTCGCCGGACAATTCCAGCCCTACCAGGTCATCGACATCCACCCCAAAGTCTCCGGCTTTATCCGTCATATTTACGTCGACATCGGCGACCGCGTGCATGAGGGCCAGACGCTGGCCGTGCTCGAAGTTCCCGAGCTGAAAGCCCAGCTGTCCGGCACGGTCTCCGAAGTGGCGCGCAGCAGCGACGAAATCACCCGCTCCCAGCATGAAGTGCAGCGCGCGCAGTCCACGCATGCCGCGCTCCACGCCGACTACAACCGCCTGCTCGAAACCTCGAAGGCGCAGCCCGGCCTCATCGCCCAGCAGGAGCTCGACGACGCGCAGGCGAAAGATTTGTCGTCTGCCGCCGATGTCGACGCCGCCCGGGCCGCCCTCGCCGCCGCGCAAAAAGGCATGGAAGTCTCCACAGCCGACAACCAGCGTGTCAGCGCTCTCGAAAGCTACACCAACGTCGTCGCTCCCCTCGACGGCGTCATCGTGTGGCGCTATGCCGATACAGGAGCACTCATCCAGTCCGGCATCAACTCCAACAGCCAGGACCTGCCCATCGTCAAGCTCGCGCAGAGCGGCATTCTGCGTCTCCGTCTGCCCGTGCCCGAAACGTATGTCCGCTATGTCCACCTCGGCGACCCCGTCGAGGTCCGCGTGGACGCGCTGGCCCGCTCGTTCACCGGCAAAATCGTCCGCTTCACTCGTGACCTCAACTTCGAAACCCGCACCATGGAAACCGAAGTCGACGTCCCCAACCAGAACCTCGCCATCGACTCCGGCATGTACGCCAATGCGCTGCTCCGCCTCAACCACGCTGACAACGTCGTCACCGCGCCGGTCGGCGTTTTTGTCCTCCATGGCAATCAGGAGCAGGTCCTGGTGCTCGATGGCGACAACCGCGTCCACCTCCGCAACGTTCAGGTCGGCATCCGCGGCACACAGCTGGCTGAAATCCAGTCCGGCCTCTCACCTGGCGACCGCGTCGTCCTCGCCGCCCAGGGCAAATACGTCGAGAACGAGTCTGTAACACCGGTAGTTGCTAATACGCCCGCCTCGGAGACCACTCCTCAGTCCGGCGGCATGATCGACATGGAGAATCCGACGACCTCCGACGGAGGTCAGTAGTCCATGCCGAAGTTTGCCCTGCGTTTTCCGTTCTTCATTCTCATGCTGTGCCTCATGGTGTCGCTGGTCGGCGTCGTCAACCTCGCCTCCATGCCGGTGGACCTCTTCCCCAATATCGACATGCCCGTGGTGGTCGTTGCCACCTTCTACAGCGGCATGCCGCCCCAGCAGATTGAAGCCGACATCACCAACACCTTCGAGCGCTTTTTCACGCTCGCAGCCAACGTTGACCACAGCGAATCGCGCTCGCTCACCGGCGTCAGCCTCATCAAGATTTACTTCAAGCCCGGCACCGATCCCAACGCCGCGCTCAGCAACGTCGCCAACCTGGCCATGGCTGACTTGCGCCGTCTGCCGCCCGGCACGTTGCCGCCGGTAGTCCTCGGACTCACGGCCTCCACGCAGCCAGTATGTCTCGTCACGCTCGAGGGCAAAGGCCTCAGCGAAACACAGCTCAAGGACTACGCGCAGTTCGAAGTCCGCAACCAAATCTCCAACGTCACCGGCGCTTCCGTTCCGCAGCCCTACGGAGGCACCTACCGCCAGATCCAGGTCTACGTCGATCCGCTGAAGATGGAGGCTCGCAACCTGAGCCTCAGCGATGTGGTTGCGGCGGTCAACAGCTCCAACCTCATCCTGCCCGCCGGCGACGTCCGCATCGGAACCCGCGACTTCAATATTTACGCCAACAGCCAGTTCCCCAACGCTGAGTCGATGAACCAGATGCCCCTCAAGTCCGTCGGCAACGGCTCGGTACTGGTGGGCGACATCGGCCACGCCGTCGACGCCGGCGCGCTGCAGTACAACATCGTCCGCATCGACGGCCAGCGCTCCGTCTACGTTCCCGTCTTCAAACAGGGCGGCGATTCCAACACCATCGACATCGTCAACGGCATGAAGGAAGCCATCAAGCACCTGGTCGACATTCCTTCTTCGCTCAAAACCGCCGTCGTCTTCGATCAGTCGGTCTTCGTCAAGCTGGCGCTCAAGCAGCTGGTCAACGAAGCCGGCATCGGCCTGTTCCTCACCGGCGTCATGATCCTGCTTTTCCTGGGCAGCCCGCGCGCCACCATCGCCGTCATGCTCTCGGTTCCGCTGTCGGCGCTGGCCTGCCTGCTCATGGCCAATGCTCTCGGTGGCACCATCAACACCATGATCCTCGGCGGACTGGCGCTCGCCTTCTCCCGCCTCATCGATAACGGCGTTGTGGTGCTGGAAAATATCTTCCGCTACATGGAGCTCGGCGAGCCGCCCCGCATCGCCGCGGAAAAAGGCGGCACCGAAGTCTCGCTCGCCGTGCTCGCCGCCACCGTCACCACCTCGGTCGTCTTCCTCCCCGTCGCCGCGCTCTCCGGAGTCAGCAAGTACCTCTTCACTCCGCTTGCTCTCGGCGTGGTGCTTTCGATGTTCGCCTCCTACGCCTTCGCCATGACGGTGATTCCGCTGTTCTGCGCGCTCTTCCTGCGCGGCCACGGCCACGGCGAGCGCGCCGAGACCGGCGAACTGGTGGACGAGCACCAGCCAAAGCCCAAACGCCGCTTTTCACTGGAGCCCATCGTCGCGAAGTTCAACGAGTACTTCCAGCGCATGGTCAACTGGTACGAGAGCCTCGTTCGCCGCTGCCTCCTGCGCCCAGGCCTTACCACCGGCAGCATTCTCGGGGGCGTCGTCGTTCTGCTCGTCATCACCTTCCCCTTCCTCGGCCGTTCCTATTTTCCGCGCACCGATCCCGGCCAGTTCATCATCAACGTGCGCATGCCCTCGGGCACTCGCCTCGAGGTCAGCGACCAGTACATTGCCCGCGTCGAAAAGATCATCCGCCAGGAAGTCTCACCCCATGACCTCGGCATGATCGTCTCCAACATCGGCGTCTATCCCGATCTCTCCGCCATCTTCACCTCCAACGCCTCCATGGACACCGCTTTCGTCCAGACCAGCCTCAAAGAAGGCCACTCCGTCGGCAGCTACGAATACATGCAGCGGGTCCGCGAGCGCCTGCAGCGCGAGATGCCCGAGCTCACCACCTACTTCCAGGCCGGCGGCCTCATTGACGGCGTCATCAATCAGGGTCTGCCCGCGCCCATCGATGTCCAGGTCAGCTCCATGAACATGAACGGCGCGTATGACCTCGCCGAACAGCTGGCGGCGAAAATCCGCACCTTCCCCAATGTCAGCGGCACTTATATTCCCCAGGACGTGAATTACCCCGGCATCGAGCTGAACATCGACCGCGAAAAAGCCTCGCTCATCGGCCTCTCCGCCAAAGACATCGTCGATAACGTCATCACCGCCCTCACCTCCGACGGCATGATCGCGCCCAGCTACTGGATTGACCCCAAAAGCGGCAACAACTACATGGTCACCGTCCAGTACGCCAACCGCTGGATCGACAACATGTCCATGCAGGACTTTGAAAACATCCCTCTGCGCGGCGTTCATCCCGCCGGCTACAGCCCCATGGAGACCGGGCACGAGGCTTCCGATGTCAACCCGGACATGTGGGTCGGCTCGCACCGCGCCGGCTACACGCCGCTCAGCTCCGTCGCAGACATCAAGCTCATCAACACCCCCACTGAAGTCGACCATTATCAGATTCGCCGCGTCATCGACGTCTACGTCGCCACCAAATCCGAAGCCCTCGGCGTAACCGGCAAACGCATTCGCAACCTCATCGCGCACACATCAACCGACAAAAATACCCGCATCACCCTGCACGGCGCGGTCGTCAACATGAACGAAGCCTTTGAGGATTTCGGGCTCGGCCTGGTCATTGCCGTGGCCCTGGTCTATCTGGTCCTCATGGCCCAGTTCACCTCGTTCGTCGATCCCTTCATCATCCTCATGGCCATCCCGCCCGGCATCGTGGGCGTGGTGCTCTTCCTGCTCGTTACCGGCAGCACCCTCAACATCATGTCGCTGATGGGCACCATCATGATGACCGGCATCGTGGTGTCCAACTCTATCCTCATCGTCGACTTCACCAACATCCTGCACGGCCAGGGCCAGCCGCTCCTCGAAGCCACGGTGGAGGCCTGTAAGATGCGTCTCCGCCCCATCCTCATGACCTCCATGGCGACGCTCCTCGGAATGATCCCCATGGCCATCGGCGCTGAAGCCGGTTCCGAGCAGTACGCTCCGCTGGCCCGCGCCGTCATCGGCGGACTCGGCGTCTCGGTTATCGTCACCATGTTCCTCGTGCCCGCGGTTTACCTCATGATTCACAGTCGCAGCGAGCACACCCAGGTCGCCGCGGAACCTGAGGGAGCGCACTGATGCCCAGTTTTGCGCTCCGTTATCCCTTCTTCATCGTGATGCTCTGCCTCATGGTGGCGCTGGTGGGCATTGTGAATCTTGTCTCCGATGCCCGTCGACCTCTTCCCCGACATCGATATGCCCGTCGTGGTCGTCGCCACCTTTTACAACGGCATGCCGCCCGAGCAAATCGAGGCCGACATCACCAACACCTTCGAGCGCTTCTTCACGCTTGCCGCCAACGTCGACCACAGCGAGTCGCGCTCGCTCACCGGCGTCAGCCTCATCAAGATTTATTTCAAGCCCGGCACCAATCCCAACGCCGCGCTCAGCAACATCGCCAACCTCGCCATGGCCGACCTGCGCCGGCTCCCGCCAGGAACTCTGCCGCCCGTCGTCCTCGGCCTCACTGCCTCCACGCAGCCCGTTTGCCTCGTCACCCTCGAAGGCCAGGGCCTGAGCGAGACGCGGCTCAAGGACCTGGCGCAGTTCGAAGTCCGCAACCAAATCTCCAACGTCCAGGGCGCGTCCGTCCCCCAGCCCTACGGTGGAACCTACCGCCAGATTCAGGTCTACGTCGATCCGCTGAAGCTCGAGGCGCGCAATCTGAGCCTCAACGACGTCGTTAAGTCGGTCAACAGCTCCAACCTCATCCTGCCCGCCGGCGATGTCCGCGTTGGCGATAAAGACTTCAACATTTACGCCAACAGCCAGTTCCCCGACGCCGAATCGATGAACCAGATGCCGCTCAAGTCGGTGGGCAACGGCTCGGTTCTGGTCGCCGACGTCGGCCACGCCGTCGATTCCGGCGCGCTCCAGTACAACTTCGTCCGCATCAATGGCCAGCGCTCCGTCTACGTTCCCGTCTTCAAGCAGGGCGGCAATTCCAACACCATCGCCATCGTCGACGGCATGAAGCAGGCCATTAAGAAGCTCGTCGACATCCCTTCGAACCTTAAAACCGCCGTCGTCTTCGACCAATCCATCTTCGTCAAGCTGGCCATTAAAAACCTGGTCAAGGAAGCCACCATCGGCCTGGTTCTTACCGGCATCATGATCCTGGTGTTTCTCGGCAGCCCGCGCGCCACCTTCGCGGTCATGCTCTCTATTCCGCTCTCCGCGCTGGTCTGCCTGCTGGTCACCCACATCATGGGCGGCACCATCAACACCATGATCCTCGGCGGCCTCGCCCTCGCCTTCTCGCGCCTCATCGACGACTCCGTGGTCGTGCTCGAAAACATCTTCCGCTACATGGAAATGGGCGAGCCCCCGCGCATCGCCGCGGAAAAAGGCGGCATGGAAGTCTCGCTCGCCGTCCTCGCCGCCACGTCCACCACATCCATTGTGTTTTTCCCGGTTACTTTTCTTTCCGGAATCAGCAAATACATCTTCACGCCGCTCGCCCTTGGCGTTGTCATCTCCATCTTCGCTTCGTATTTCTTTGCCATGACCGTGGTGCCGCTGTTCTGCTCCATGTTCGTGCGCCTGCATCATCCCGCCGGCGACGAAGAGCATCGGGACACCGGCCGCCCCTCGTGGTTCGAGCGCTTCATCGCCAAATTCAATGCCTGGTTCCGTGGGATGCTCGACCGCTACGAAGCTCTCGCCCGCCGCACGCTCGTCCGCCCCGGCTTATCCGCCGCCGTCATTCTCGGCGGTGTTCTCGTGGTGCTGGTGGGCCTGTTTCCCTTCCTCGGCCGCGCCTACTTTCCCCGCACCGACCCCGGCCAGTTCGTCATCAACGTCCGCATGCCCTCCGGCACCCGCCTCGATGTCAGCAACGACTACATCGCCAAAGTGGAAGACATCATCCGCCACACCGTGCGCCCCTCCGACCTCGGCATGATCGTCTCCAACATCGGCGTTTACCCCGATCTTTCCTCCATCTTCACGCCCAACGCCTCTATGGATACTGCGTTTGTCGAGACCAGCCTCAACGAAGACCACGCCGTGGGCAGCTACGAATACATGCGCCGGGTCGACGCCCGCCTCTCCCGCCAGATGCCCGAGCTGACCACGTACTTTCAGGCCGGCGGCCTCGTCGATGGCGTCATCAACCAGGGTCTGCCCGCGCCTATCGACGTCCAGGTGAGTGCCATGGATATGAACAGCGCTTATGCGCTCGCCCAGCAACTGGCGGCGAAGATCCGCACCTTCCCTAACGTCAGCGGCACCTACATTCCCCAGGACGTCAATTACCCCGGCATCCAGCTCAACATCGACCGCGAGCGCGCCAGCCTGATCGGCCTCTCCGCCAAAGACGTGGTCGACAACGTCATCACCGCTCTCACCTCCGACGGCATGGTCGCGCCCAGCTACTGGATCGATCCAAAAAGCGGCAACAACTATATGGTCACCGTCCAGTACGCCAACCGCTGGATCGACAACATGACCATGCAGGACTTCGAGAACATTCCCCTGCGCGGCGTCCAGCCCGTCGGCTATAGCCCACTCCAGGAGGCTCTCCAGGCCTCCGACCTGAGCTCCGCCGAGTGGGCCGGTTCGCATCGCGCCGGCTACACGCCGCTCAGCTCCGTCGCCAGCATCCACCTCATCAACACGCCGACCGAAGTCGACCACTACCAGATTCGCCGCGTCATCGACATCTATGTCTCCACCAAAACCGAAGCTCTCCAGGGCGTCGGCGCGCGCATCAGCAAGCTCCTCGCCGATACCCACCCGCCCCGCAACACGCTGCTGCACCTGCATGGCGCGGTCGTCAGCATGAACCAGTCGTTTAAGGAGTTCTCCCTCGGCCTCATCGTCTCCGTGCTTCTCGTCTACCTCATTCTTATGTCCCAGTTCACTTCGTTCGTCGATCCGTTCATCATCCTCATGGCCATTCCTCCCGGCCTCGCCGGCGTGGTCATGATCCTGCTCTTCACCGGAAGCACCCTCAACATCATGTCGCTGATGGGCGTCATCATGATGACCGGCATCGTGGTGTCGAACTCCATCCTCATCGTGGAGTTCTCCGGCATCCTCCACGAGCAGGGCATGACGCTGCTCGACGCCACCGTCGAAGCCTGCAAAGTCCGCCTCCGCCCGATTCTGATGACCTCGCTGGCTACGCTGCTCGGCATGATCCCCATGGCCATCGGCCTCGAAACCGGCAGCGAACAATATGCCCCGCTGGCCCGCGCCGTCATCGGCGGCCTCGCTGTTTCTGTAGTGGTCACCGTCTTCCTGGTTCCCGCCGTCTACCTCGCCATCCACACCCGCCGCGAACGAAAACTCAGCGAGGCAGGAGGTGCAGCATGACCCGAAACACAAGGTGCGGCGTGACCCGAAGCGCGAGGTGCGGCATGACGCGAAACGCGAGGTGCGGCATGACACGAAACGGAGGTGCGGCGTGACACGAAGCGCGAGGTGCGGCATGACACGAAGCGCGAGTCGTTGGCCATGCGCCGCTTTTGTATCAGGGCACGACTTCAGTCGTGCCGAAAAAAGCCCCAAAAAGATCGGGGCTTTAGCCCCTGAGGGATATTTTTTATTCACCTCTTCAAGCTTTCAAAAGCTGAAGACATTTCTCGCCCTCGCCTTCATCGGCTGCGGATCTGCTCTCGCGCAAGCCTCTCTTCCCGCCGCTCCGGGCCCACAGCTTCTCTCCCAGCTGCAGCAACCCACACCCGGGCCACAACAGACCACCCCCGATCCTAACCAGCCCACCCTAACCCTCGCCCAGGCTGAGCAGATGGCCATCCGCAACAACCCCCGCATCAGCGTCGGCAAACTTACCGCCCTCGCCCAGCACGAAGTCACCCGCGAAACCCAGGCCGCCGAACTGCCTTCCGTCTTCCTGAATGCCACCGGAGTCGAAGCCGAAGAAGCCAGCCGCCTCTCTGCCGGATCGCTCACCGCCTCGCGCCTCCTGCAGCACGTCGGCGGCGGCGCCAACTTTTCGCAGCTCATCTACGACTTCGGCCACACCCACAACCTCGTGCTCTCGCGCAAGCTCGAAGAGAAGGCTTCGAACGCCAGCGCCCTCGCCACCACCGAAGAAATCGTGCTCGCCACCGACCAGGCCTTCTACGACGCCCTCACCGCCCAGGCCGAGCTCAACGTCGCGAAGCAGACCGTCTCCACCCGCTCTACCACGCAAAACCAGGTCAACCAGATGACCCAGAACAAGCTGAAGTCCACCCTCGACCTCAGCTTCGCCAACGTCGACCTCTCCCAGGCCCAGCTGCTCCAGCTCGACGCGCAAAGCAACACCGACGCCGCCATGGCCACGCTCGATTCCATCCTCGGCCTCGACCACGACGTTCACTACACTCTGATCGAAGACACCGCCGCGCCGCCTCCGCCACCCACCGCCGTCGATCCGCTTATCCAGACCGCGCTTCAGCAGCGCCCCGACCTCGAATCCCTCAACTACAACACCGAGTCCGCGCAGAAATATACCCGCGCCGAATGGGATCAATTGCTGCCCACCATTTCCGCCGCCGGAACCGCGGGCATCATCCCCGTCCACCCCGGCACTTACTACGTCACCAACTGGTGGGGTGGAGTCGGCGGCAACCTCAGCCTCCCCATCTTCAACGGCTTCCTCTACACCTCACAGGCGCGCGAGGCCAAATACCGCGCCCAGGCCGCCCAGGAAGACGCCCGCGACCTCCGCGACCGCATCGTGCGCGACGTGCGCACCTCGTGGCTCCAGGCCAATACCAGCTGGCAGCGCATGGCCGTCACCGCCCAGCTGGTCCAGCAGGCGAACCTCGCCATGAACCTCGCGTCCACGCGCTACAAACTCGGCTTGAGTTCAATTGTGGAATTAAGCCAGGCTCAGCTGCAGCAAACCAGCGCCCAGATTGAAGACACCAGCGCCCGCTATCAATACCGGCTAGCGCTCTCAACGCTGAATTACGAAACAGGAACAACGCCGTAAAAACAGGGAATAGGGAGTAGGGAGTCGGGAGTAGGGAGTGGGGAGTAGGGAACAGGCAGTGGGGAACAGGCAATAGGCAGTAGGCAATAGGCGTTCCCTCCCTACTCCCGACTCCCTATTCCCTGTTCCTCGTTCCCATTTTCGCAACTCCATCACTCTTTCGTAACGGGAAAAGTCCATACGTCGTGTGCCGTCGCCGATGCGCCTCTGACAATATTCTCCATGCATGCCACCAAAGGCGTCCCGGCAAAGATTGAATCCTATCGCGATCTTGTGGTCTGGCAGCGTGCGATCCAGATGACACTTGCCCTGTACCGGCTCACCGCCGCATTTCCGCGCGAGGAACTTTACGGTTTGGCCTCCCAGCTTCGAAGAGCCGGCGTATCGGTTGCCAGCAACATCGCTGAAGGCCACGGCCGCGCCTCCCGAGGCGAATACCGGCAATTCCTCGGAATCGCCGCGGCTCCAATCTCGAACTCCAAACCCAGCTCGTCATCGCCCGAAGCCTCGCCCTGGGCGATGCAGAGATGATCGGCCACGCTGAGAAGCTTTCGTTTGAGGTTGGAAAGATGCTGGTGGTTCTGATGCAAAGGCTGGCATAAAGCCCGCCGTTGACGACTCCCGACTCCCTATTCCCTATTCCCGACTCCCTATTCCCTATTCCCTATCCCTATTCCCTACTCCCTACTCCCTGCCTCTAAGGCGCACCCGACCCCACCGAACGGCTTTCCGTCTGGTAGTTCGCCGCCCCCGACGACTGCCCTGGATACTGCGCGCTCACATGCATCTCCACGATGTTGCCTTCCAGCTCAACCGTGTCGCCCACAATATCGCTGTCTGTCCGGATAATCGTCAGGTACGGGCTGTTCTGCGACGCCACGTACACCTTCCCGATCGGGTAGTTGTAAATCGCTCCAATAGCGTGCGGATTCGTCCCCGCCGGAAGCGGAATCGTCTTCTCTATCGTGTAGTTTTGCAAATTCACAATCGACACGCTGCCCGGCGTCCCGGCATTAATGTCGCCCTGGTTCGCCACATACACGCGGCTTCCATCCTGCAACACTGACAACTCCACGGGATGCATCCCCACCGGCACCGTCGCCAGCACCGTCCCGAACGTAGAGCTGTCGTTGCCGTAAGTGTCGAGGCTGGCATCGATAATGCTGATCGAGTTGCCGTCGTAGTTCGCCGTCACCAGCAGTTGTCCGGTGCGGTAGTAGTCCGCATACACCGGTCCCGCGCCCACCGTGATGGTGGATGAGGGCGAGAATTGCGTGTCCAGCGCGTTCAGCTGCGAGTTGATCACCGTCACCGTTCCGCTGCCTCGGTTCACGATGAAATCCCGCTGCCCGTCCTGGGTCATGAAGCCGTACACCGGGCAAACACCCAGCGCCAGCCGCGCGGAAACCGTATTCGTCGTGGTCTCGATGGCGTCCGCCTCACCCGTCGTCGTCACCGACCCTGGCGTCGCGCACGCCCCCCACGCGAGATTTCCACCCGCACCGGAATTCCCCTGACTGATCGCATAGATCCGCTCGCCCGTGCTGAACCCGGTCAGGTTGATCAGCGACGGCGCCACCGGAATCTCCTGCTTCAGAGCACTCGGCGATCCAGTCATCTGCGCCACGCAGGGCGTGGTCAGGCACGTCGGCCCGTGCAGCCCCGACTCCACTACATACAAAGTCCCATTCGCCAGCAGCGTATTCGTCGGCGCCGATCCCGGCAGCAGCGTGCTGGTCTGCACGTATTTAGTCAGCAGCGATCCCGTCGTGGCCGACGCCGTGGTCAGCGTTCCGTCGCAGTTCGGCACGTACATCCCCGTCCCGCCCTGCTCCAGCGAAAACGTCAGCGGACCCTGCCCGCCATTAGCCTGCGCCACAACCGAGTCGCCGGAAAAATCGATCAGCGTAAAGATCGAAGGCGTTGCAAACGTCGTGCTCGTGCACGGCCCCGTCGTTCCTGCCAGCAGCGGAGTGAACCCCGGCTGCGACGCCACAGCAATATAGGCAGACGGCAGCGCAGCCGGCCCCGTCGGGTTGATCGGCGTAATCACCGGCCGGTACTGGTTCCCGCAGCCGGCCACGACCACCGCCGCGCCGCTCAAAAGGCAAACCGCCAGCGCGGCCATCCCCGCGTTCGATTGATGAAAAAGGCGTCCGGCCGCGCGCACCAGCCGGTTCAGGTTGTGGCTCACTCCGCTTTCGCGGCCAAGCCGTGCCACGCTACGCACTCGCAAGTACCTCGACTCCTCATTCCGCCCATGGTGGTGGCGCGGGATCAACAGAATGCTGGTATAGAAAAGATGATTGTACTCGACCAGGGAGCCGCTCGCCCCGCGCGTTTGCCTCCTGAGCCGCACCTCAGCATTCCTTTTGACGATGACCGAGCAGAATCCTCACTCCCGCGCCTCTCTCCACTGGCAATCCCAGGCGGTTCTGCTGGCTACCGTTCCCCTCGTCGCCGTTTGGGTCGTGCTCGAAGGCGGCCAGCTCTGGTATCAAAACGACGCCGTTCTCTGGCAGGGAGCCATTCTCGCCACCGCGCTCGCCGGCCTCGTCTCCGTCACCCGCGCCGCCACTCCAGGTGCCGCGCTCACCGGAGCCATCTTCACCGCGGCGCTCTGGCTGCAGACGCCCGGCCTCCACACCGCTCTCTGGCCGCTGCTCGCGCTCCTGGTGCTCACGTTTTCCGCAACTCGCTTCGGACGCCGCCGCAAAGAAGCGCTGGGAACAGCGGAAGCCCGCCGTGGCCGCCACGCCTCCCAGGTCGCTGCCAACCTCGGCGTAGCCGCGCTGGCCGGAATCCCGCTGTCGTCGGTCCACATTCTCAGCCCCACCACCTTCAACGCGAACGCTGCCATGACCGCCATGATCGCCGCCATGGCCGAAGCCACCGCCGACACCGTCTCCTCGGAACTGGGCCAGGTCCTCGGCGGCACGCCGCGCCTCATCACCAACCTGCGCCCCGTCCCCGCCGGAACCGATGGAGCCATCAGCCTGGCCGGCACGCTCAGCGGATGTGTCGCTGCAGGATTGGTGGTCGCCGTCGCCTGGGCCGCTCTGCCGCTCACCCGCATCGACGCAGCCGTTGCCCTGGCCGCCGGAATCGCCGGCACATTGATCGACAGCCTGTTAGGAGCCATCCCCGAGCGCCACGGCTGGCTCAATAACGACGCCGTCAACGCTCTGGCAACCTTGGCGGCAGCGTTGTTCGCTGCCTGGCTAACCGATTTTGTTTGAGGAACCGGCGAAAAGCACGATTCTGCGCCTTTTCTTGTCCTACGCTATTAGCGTACAATAGAAACCGTACGCAAAGGGCGCAGAGATGGAATTCTTTGAGGCGCCGGCATTCACACGTCATCTGCACGACTATCTTGACGAGGAGCAGTACCGCGCTCTGCAGATGGAGCTGATTCGCAACCCTGAAGCCGGGGATCTGATGCCGGGAACCGGTGGATTCCGCAAAATGCGTTGGGCTGACCCGGAACGCGGCAAAGGAAGGCGCGGCGGCCTCCGCGTCATCTATTACTACTTCAATGGCGATCGCAAATCTGGCTCATGACCATCTATGGAAAGAATGAGGCTGCCGACCTTACCGCTGCGGAGAAGAAAGCGCTGAAGGCAGCCATCGAAGAAGAGACAAGAAATCGTGCGGCACGCCATGCGGTGCAGCGCAGGCACAGGAGATGAGAATGGTAAAGCGAAAGCTCTTTGACGAACTGATGGAAGGCGTCGACGCGATGAAGGCGCATCGTGAGGGAAGGATCACGCTGCGCAGCTATCGCCACCGGCCCGATCCGCTCCCCGCGCTCGACTCGGCCTTCATCCGCGAAACCCGCGAGAAGCTGCGTTGTTCACGCGCCGTCTTCGCCCGCAAACTCCGCATCAACGAGCGCACCCTGGAGAAATGGGAGCAGGGCCGCGCCAAGCCCAACCCCCAGGCCATTGCGTTGCTGTTGCTCGTCCGCCGCTATCCCGATACCCTCAAGCGCCTCGACAAAGTCACACAGAGCTGAGCGCCAGAATCGCGCCCCGCGCAGCATCGCATCACGTTGTGTTCTTGTATCAGGGCTCGGCTTCAAAACTTGCGGGAAACATCCCGTTTTGTATCAGGGCATGGCTTCACAGCTTGCGGAAAAACCGCGGCCCCCGAAAACCAAAAACCCCGCTCTTAAGGCCAGGTTCACCCCACAGCAAGAAGCAAACGCCCCTCTCGCCCAATTCTCAACATGATTCGTACCTCCGCTCCGCATTGCGTAACCACGCGAGCCATTTCGGGAGAGCCCACCTCAGGTTTTGTGTCAGGGCACGACATTCAGCCATGTCGACAAGCGCCCAAAAAATGGGGCCTGCGCCCCTGTAGACTACGCCGGGTGCCCCTCGCAGCGAGGAAACTCGATTCGCCGCTTTGTTGTCAGGGCATGGCTTCAGCCATGCCGTAAGGAAGTGGCGCGTAGCGCCTTCCATGGTTCGATCGCGTCGTGTGCCAGGTCCTGGCACACGACGCGATCGAACCCCACCTTCTCCCTCTGTTTTTGTCACCCGGCTGGCTGTTGCCCAAATGTGGAAAATTTGTCAAGCTTTTCGCCCACGGTACGAAAGTGTTGTTCCTGACCCCACACCACTTATAAGCCAACTTACCCCCATATAGTTGGCACTACTTTCGCCCAGCTTTGGTATTCTGATAATAGGGGCAAAGAAAGTTTTTTCGCCCACTCAGAATTCAAAAAAAGCCTCGCCGCCGCGAGGCCTTTTCGTTTCTGTGGGGAAGCAAGTATGCCATCGCGACACCATAACTCGACCCCTCATCCGCCACCACCGCTGAGTTACCCAGGTACCGCACCGCGCGGATTTGTCTATGTTGTCGAACTTGTCAACAATAGCTTCGTATTTGAAAACAAAAGACTTCAAAACTGTCATCACAAAATTAACGCTGTCGACCCAGCAAGAAAGCGCAGAGAAAGCGAAAAGACCACCCGCCGGCCACAGGCTGCCGGCTGCCGCCTGCAGGCTGCCCCAGGTTCAGTCCATGCCCAGCTTCCGCTGGAGCTGTTCGAGGCTCACGCCCTTCGTCTCCGGATACAGGAACAGCACCACGAAGAACTGCAGCACCATCATCGCGGAGAAGAACGTAAACGGAGCCGCGGTGGAGTGGCGCGCGACCCAGGGGAAGAGTCCCGAGATGACGGCGTTCATGATCCAGTGCGACGAGCTGCCCAGGCTTTGGCCTTTCGACCGCACCCGCGTCGGGAAAACCTCGCTGATGTACACCCAGATGACGGCGCCCTGCGAAATCGAAAAGAAGAAGATAAAGCCCACCAGCAGCCACAGCAGGTCCGCCTGGTGCGAGTTAGCGTGGAAGATGGCCGCCACTCCCGCCAAACAGACCGCGGTGCCGACCGATCCGATCAGCAGCAGCGACTTACGGCCCAGCTTATCGATCACCGACATAGCAAGGATGGTCGCGCAGAAGTTCATCGCGCCCAGCAGCACCGCCTGCTTGTCGCCGGAGAGGCTCGAGAAGCCGCCAAACATAAAAATGTCGTTGGCGTAATAAAGGATGGCGTTGATGCCGGAGAGCTGGTTGAACATGCCGATAGTGATGGCCAGGAAAATCGGCAGCCGGTACTTGCGCTTGAAGAGCGGTTCGGAGCGCTGGTCGCGCTCAAGGTGGATGGAGTCGACGATCTCCTTCAGCTCGGCGTCGCTGTTGGGCGTCCCCATCATTTCGAGCACCCGCCGGGCTTCTTCGATGCGGTTCTGCGTGACCAGCCAGCGGGAGCTGCGCGGAATCCCGATGAGGAACAGCGCAAACAGGGCGGCCGGAACCGTGGCGACGCCAAACTGCCAGCGCCAGGCGTTCTCGCTGCTCACCAGGCTGGCCACAATGTAGTTGGAGGCATAGGCCAGCAGGATGCCGGCGACGATGTTGATCTGGAAAAGACCAACCAGCCGGCCGCGCAGCCGCGCCGGTGCCAGCTCAGCAAGGTAGACCGGACCGAGCACCGAGGATCCGCCGATGCCGAGGCCTCCGATCAGCCGGAAGCACAGCAGGGTGGGCCAGTTCCAGGCCAGCGCGCAGCCCGCGGCTGAAACCACATAGAGGATGGCCATGATCCGCAGGGCTTCGCGGCCCCCGATCTTCTGGCCGAGCGGTCCGGCGCCAATGGCTCCGGCCACCGTTCCCCAAAGGGCGATCGAGACGGTAAGGCCCAGGGCACCCGGGCTGAGATGGAAGACCTGGGTGAGCTGGTGGGTGGTGCCGGAAATGACCGCGGTATCGAAGCCGAAGAGGAGTCCGCCGAGCGCGCCAACGAAAGTGCTGCGGAGAAGCAGGGGGTTCAGTCGCATGAGGTGGTCCGCACGGAAGAGCCAAGGATATCACCGGAAATTGGAGCGGGTTCTGGGGCCGAAAACGGCCCGCCAGGAAACTGGGGCAGGCCGAAGTGCCGGAGCGCGGGAAGGCGCTTCCCACCAGAGGGCTGCGGCTGTTAAAGTATTGTTTAAGGGATCGTCTGAAACGATCCCCTTTTTATTGAGGCCTACTTTTTTGCTGAACGGCGGGGTTGAGGACGGCGGTAACCGGCACGTTGGTGGGATACGGTTACGACAGTCTTCCCAGGCCCGTTCTGGAAATGCAGGCGTGCTGCCGCGGCTGTGGGCAGCGCTAACCAACGGATTCGAAAAGGCTGACGGGAAAGCATCGGGTACGCTCACAGGCCTGCGCAGGGAGCGCGCATTACCTGAGTTCGTATTCCCCAAACAGGCAGGTTGACGAGTTGGGTTCGTGCTGGTAACTTTCAACCACATTACCTGGCTTGCAGCTTTTTACTTTACTGCCTTGCTTTCCAGCAGGATTGAGGGGTTTTTCCGGAGTCATCCGGAAGAAACGACGTGCGCAGACGTTACTACATCATTTTCGTAGCGCGTGAAAAGGACGGGCCGGTCCGCAAGATTCCCATTCCTTTGCACTACGCGGGCGTGTTTGTGGCGGCAGCCGTGGTGGGGGCATTCACCATCACCGGCATCGCCGGCTCCTACACGCGGATGATGCTGAAGACGGCGAGCTTCAATCAGGTGCGGGAGCAGCAGGAAGCGCTCCGTAAGGATTACAGCCAGCTGCAGCGGGCAGCCCACGAGAAGGATATTCAGGAGGCGTCGCTGGGCTCGCTGGCCAGCGAAGTGACCGCGCTGTACGGGCTGCGGCACGATCGCGCGGCGAAGACGGCAGCCACACCGGTGGCGCCCGGGAGCGCGGATAATCCGACCTTCACCGAGCAGGCCTACACCCAATCGCTGGATCAGCTGGATTCGCTGCGGTCGAGCGCGCTGGCGGGGACAGTTCATTCGTTCGATCTGGGGATCGGATCGGCGATGCTGACCAACTGGGTCAGCGTGGCAGGAGCTCCGTCCTTGTGGCCGGTGATGGGCCCGATAACGAGTTCGTTCGGGGAGCGCGAAGATCCGTTCAACGGCGAGGGCGCATTCCATTCCGGCGTGGATATTTCGGCGGCGTTCGGCGATGCGGTGCGGGCCACGGCCGATGGCACGGTCGAAATCGCGTCGATGGCCAGCGGTTATGGTCGCGAGATTGTCATCAACCACGGCAACGGCATTCAGACCCTCTACGGACACCTGTCAGGCTTTGCGGTGACCGCCGGGCAACAGGTGACACGCGGACAGGTGATCGGTTACGTGGGCATGAGCGGGCGGTCAACCGGGCCGCATCTGCATTATGAGGTGCGGATTCACAACACCCCGGTGAACCCATACCGGTATCTGCGGGAGACGGTGGAACAGCTGGCGAACGCAGACGCCGGCGAGCCCGCCGCGGGCAGCAAGGGCGGCAGGTAGTTCCGGCGGCGATTCAATCCTCAGAGCAAATGGACAAAATAGGCGCGGCGGCCGAGCCACACTGCTGCCCTGCTCCTATTGACATTCTGTAGGAGCGCGGCCTAGCCTTCTCATGCAGATATTCTGCGACCGGCCATGCTCAAAAGCGTCACGCCATTCTTCATCGTCGACAATCTGGCACAGACCCTGGACTTCTACCAATCCCGGCTGGGATTCAGCGTCCTCTACAAAGGCGGAGGCGACGATCCGAGCGGGGACTTCTGGGCCTTTGTGGGACGTGATCAGGTGATGCTGATGTTCAAGTCCATCGCGCCCGACGTTCATCCACAGCCGAACCATTCGCGCGACCCCTGGGCCAGCTGGGATGCCTATATTCTGACCAGCGATCCGGATGGACTGTATGAGGAGTTCAGAGCCAAAGGCGTCGCGATGCACCGCGAACTGGCGGATACGAATGACGGGCTGCGAGCCTTTGAGGTCGCGGACAACAACGGATACGTGCTGTGCTTCGGTCGGCCTATCGAAAAATAGAGCACCCCTCAGGCTTCCGCGAGCTCGACCAATTTCGCAACCGTATTGATATTGCGAACCGTGGCCGCAGCTCCGGCCAGGGGAAGCTTCAGCTTCGAGCGGCCCAATCCATCCGGATAGTAGACGTAGATTTCGCGCTTGCCGGGGCGAACCACTTCGCCGCCTGGCGCTACGAGGTTGCGAAGAGCGTCCCTGGGTGCGGGTCCGGCGAGGAAGGCGACAGCGACCTTCGCCGGCTCCTCATCAGAAAAAGGATTGCCATCAAGGATGGCGCGCAATTCGGCCGGCGTTCGCAGCATGACGCTGATCGGCTTGCCCATCTTTTCGGCGAGAGCTTTTTCAAGTTTTCTCGAAGCCTGGTCTTCGCTCAGCTTGCATTCAAAGAGCACGTTCCCGCTCTGAATATAGGTGCGTACGTTGGCAAATCCGTGGCCATCGCAGAGTGCGGCCAGATCCTTCATGGCCAGCAGCCCGGTTCCACCGACGTTGATTCCGCGCAGGAGTGCAATGAAGGTTGCCATGAGAATCCTCTGGGCGTGCGGCTGCGCTACTTTTTGAAAGGTTGCTGATCGGCGATCTTCGGGCGGTCGGCTGACTGCGCCTGCAGTTCGTGCGCGGTGGCCTGGACCTCGCGGAAGAAGCGCAGGAAGTTTTCCCCGAGAATCTTGCGGCAGTCCTCGGCGGAGTAGCCGCGCTCCATGAGGGCGGCGGTGATCTTCGGCAGATCGGCGGCGGAGTCAATTCCTTCAGGCGACGATGGGATGCCGTCGAAGTCCGAGCCGAGGCCAACGTGGTCGATGCCGGCGACTTTGGCAATGTGATCAATGTGGTCGATGAGCATGCTGAGCGGCGGCCGCGGAATTTTCGCTGCCCACTGTTTGTCGAGGGCATCGGTCATTTCATAGGTGACCGTCTTGCCTTCGGCCTTCCACGCGGCCACCTGAGCGGCTTCCGAAGTCTGGCGCTCGGCGGCCTGCAGGTTCCACGCATTTCGCCAGTCGTCGCAGATAAACGCGGAGTAGAAATTCACCATGACGACCCCACCCTTGCTGTTGGGGCCGCCGCTGCGGGCCACCGCGCGGAGCATGTCGTCCGTCATATTGCGCGGAGCAGCGGTGAGGGTGCGCGCGGCGGAGTGCGACGCGAAGACCGGCGCGCGCGAAGTAATGACGGCGCGGTAGAACGTCTTGTCGGAGACGTGGGAGATGTCGACCATCATGCCCAGGCGGTTCATCTCGTAGACCACGTCTTTGCCGAAGTCGGTCAGGCCGTCCTCGGTGTGGTGGACACGCGGGTCATCGGCGTCGCCGGAGGAGTCGGCCCAGTCGTTGGAGTTCGACCAGGTGAGGGTCATGTAGCGCACCCCGAGGCGGTAATAATCGCGCAGCAGGCCGAGGGAATTCTCAATGGAGTGGCCGCCCTCAATGCCCATCAGCGCGGCGAGTTTGTGTTCACGGTGGGCGCGCTCGATGTCTTCGGGCGAGTAGGCCATCATCATCTGATCGGGATGTTTGGCGGCCTGCTGGAGCACGGTATCGATCAGCTCCAGAGTCCGCCGGGCGTAGTGGCCTTCGTAGAGCTTCGGCTCAACCCAGATGGAGAAAAACTCCGCGCCAAGGTTGCCTTCTTTGGCGGAGGCGAAGTTCAAATAGCCGCCATCGAGCGGATCGGTAAGGTCGTAGTGGTCGTCGAGCATGCGCTGCGGCGTGTCGGCATGCGTATCGATGACGATAGCGGAGCTGTGGACTTGAGCGGCAGACTGAGTGGCGGATTTATGAGTCACAGGCTTGTGCTTCGAGGGGGCAGTGGACTGCGCGATGAGCGGCAGAGCCAAAGTGAGAATTGCGAAGAGCCGCAGTGGCTTCATGGCGTGGGTCCCGGTTACTGGGGATTGTAGCAACGAGGTCTCCTGGCGCTACGGGATTGGCAAAAGAGCTATTGACATGGCTACGGCTAAGCCGTAGTCTGGACGCGTTAGAGAGACTCGCAGTCACCTCTCGTGAGACTCGACTGCCCCTCCGAACGGAACGGCACGGAACGTATCCACGCGAGGTGCATCGAGATGACGACGTTTTTACGGTACCAATGGGACACAAGAAAAGATGCACAGAATCGCCGAAAGCATGGACTCTCGCTCGAGGACGGCATTCCGGCTCTTGAGGATCCCAACGCACAATCCTGGATTGACGATGGAAGTCACGACGAATTGCGTCTTGCGACTTTGGGAATGGCGTATCCAAACATTCTTCTGGTCATAGCCACACAACCGTCGGAAGAGGCTATACGGATCATTTCGGTGAGGAAGGCCGAGCCGCATGAAGAAAACTGGTACCGTCACGGTCACCCGTAAGCCGGGAGATCCTCTTCGCGACACCGGCACAGACTGGGCCCGGGTCGCCGCTCTTACTGACGAAGAGATTCACGCTGCGGCGCTTTCCGATCCTGATGCGCAGCCCCTGCCGCGGGACATGCGCGGGTTCACGAGGATACCAAACGTGAAGAAGCTGCGCGAGAAACTGGGTATGACCCAGGACGAATTCGCCTCAGCCTATCGGATTCCGCTCGGGACCCTGCGCGATTGGGAGCAGCGACGCAAATTTCCAGACGCTCCTGCGCGTGCATATCTTTTGGTGATTGAGAGAGATCCAAAAGCCGTCGCTGCCCTGGTCAAAGCAGCGGCATAACACATCCGGATTCACACCGCTACTTCTCGCCGAAGTTCCAGGTCGTGACCGGGGCGATGGTGGTGACCACGTTGCTGCGTTCTTTCCAGGCCCCGAACAGATAATCGCGGTTCATCTTCGCGATCACCTCAAGGGGAATCTCCTTCGGGCAGACGCCGGTGCATTCGCCGATGTTGGTGCAGCTGCCGAACCCTTCCGCGTTCATCTGGGCCACCATGCGCACGGCGCGGCGATCCTCTTCCGGCTTGCCCTGCGGGAGAATCCCAAGGTGGGCGATCTTCGCCCCGGTAAACAAGGCAGCGGAACCGTTGGGGCAGGCCGCGACGCAGGCGCCGCAACCGATGCAGGCGGCCGCATCCATGGCGCGATCCGCGATCTCCTTCCCAACGGGAATCGCATTGCCGTCGGGCGCATTCCCGGTCGAGACGGAGACATAGCCGCCGGATTGAATAATGCGGTCGAAGGATCGGCGATCCACGACGAGATCCTTCACAAATGGAAAGGACGCCGAGCGCCACGGCTCGAGCACCAGCTCATCGCCATCCTTAAAATGGCGCATAGTAAGCTGGCAAACGGTGGTTGCAGGCATCGGGCCATGGGCAACGCCGTTGATCATGAAGCCACAGGAGCCGCAGATGCCCTCGCGGCAATCGTGCTCAAAGGCGACGGGCTCTTCGCCGCGCTCGCTGAGAGCTTCGTTCAGAACGTCGAGTAACTCGAGCATCGACATCTCGCCGTTCTCAACGTCGACGGGATAGCTGACGAATTTGCCTTTTTCGGCCGGGTTCTTCTGCCGCCAGATAGTTAGCTTCACTTTCATTACTTGTAACTCCTCTGGCTGGGATGGACATAGGCAAATTCCAGCGGCTCTTTGGTGAGCTCGGGGCGAACGCCGGGGCCTGCGTAGCCCCAGGCCGCAACGTAGCTGAAGTGCTCGTCGTCGCGCTGCGCTTCGCCATCGGCGGTTTGGTACTCCTCGCGGAAGTGTCCACCGCACGATTCATTACGCTCCAGAGCGTCGATGCACATGAGCTCGCCAAGCTCGAAGAAATCCGCAACGCGACCAGCCTTCTCAAGGCTCTGGTTCAGGTCGTCGCCCGATCCGGGGACAGTCAGGTTCTGCCAGAACTCCTCGTGAAGGGCGCGAATCCTGTCGATGGCGTGCTTCAGTCCGGTGGCATTGCGCGACATGCCGCAGTCATCCCACACGATCTTGCCCAGCTCGCGATGGAAGGAGTCGACGGTGCGCTTGCCTTTGATGGAGAGCAGCTTGTCGATGCCGGCTTTGACCGAAGCGACCGTGGCCTGGACTTCCGGATGCGATTCGGAGACTTTCCCAGGTTTCGTAGAAGCAAGATAATTGCCGACCGTATAAGGAATGATGAAGTAGCCGTCGGAAAGTCCCTGCATCAGCGCGCTCGCACCCAGCCGATTCGCGCCGTGGTCGGAGAAATTCGCCTCGCCAAGGACAAACAGGCCGGGGATAGTCGACTGCAACTGATAGTCGACCCACAGCCCACCCATGGTGTAGTGGATGGCTGGATAGATGCGCATCGGAACCTTGTACGGGTCTTCATCGGTGATGCGCTGATACATGTCGAAGAGGTTGCCGTAACGCTCGCGGATGGTCTCAACACCCAGCCGCGCAATAGCGTCCTTAAAGTCGAGATAAACACCGAGGCCGGTCTCACCCACGCCGCGCCCTTCGTCGCAGACCGCTTTGGCGTTGCGTGAAGCCACGTCTCGGGGGACCAGATTGCCGAAGGCCGGGTACTTACGCTCGAGATAGTAGTCGCGCTCATCTTCGGGGATCTGGTCGGGGCGGCGCTTGTCGCCCTTCTTCTTCGGCACCCAGATCCGGCCGTCGTTGCGCAGCGACTCGGACATGAGCGTGAGCTTGGACTGATAGTCGCCGGTGACAGGAATGCAGGTGGGATGAATCTGCGTATAACAGGGATTGGCGAAGAGTGCGCCGCGCTTGTGCGCACGCCAGATGGCAGTGGCATTCGAGCCCTTCGCATTCGTCGAGAGGTAGTAGACGTTGCCGTAGCCGCCGGTCGCGAGGATGACCGCATCGGCCAGATGCACGCCGAGCTTGCCGGTGATGAGATTGCGCGTGACAATGCCGCGCGCCGCGCCGTCGATGACGATGAGGTCGAGCATCTCGGTCCGCGGGATCATGGTGACCTGGCCGGTATCGACCTGGCGCTCGAGGGCCTGATAAGCGCCAAGGAGCAACTGCTGGCCGGTCTGCCCGCGGGCGTAGAAGGTGCGCGAAACCTGCGCGCCGCCGAAGGAGCGATTTTCGAGCGAGCCTCCGTACTCACGCGCGAAAGGAACGCCCTGGGCGACACACTGGTCGATGATGTGAACGCTGTTCTGGGCCAGTCGGTAGACGTTGCCCTCGCGGGCGCGGAAATCCCCGCCCTTCACCGTGTCGTAGAAGAGGCGAAAAATGCTGTCGCCGTCGTTCTGATAGTTTTTGGCTGCGTTGATGCCGCCCTGTGCGGCGATGGAGTGGGCACGGCGAGGCGAATCCTGAAAGCAAAAGCATTTGACGTTGTAGCCGAGCTCGCCGAGCGTCGCAGAGGCCGACGCTCCGGCGAGACCGGAGCCGACAACGATGAGATTATGGCGCCGCTTGTTAGCTGGGTTGACCAGCTTCATCTCAAACTGCGCGCTCTCCCAGGCATTTTCAATCGGACCGGCAGGAATTCTTGCGTCGAGCTTCATCGCGGTCACCTCACCCATCCTGCCAGCACGCTCACCGGAATGGAAATGTAACCGGCGACGATCGCAATGGTGATCCAGAGCGCAGCCTGTTTCAGCACCGGCGTGTGGCGCGGGTGATTCATGCCCAGGGACTGAAACATGCTCCAAAGGCCGTGGCGCAGATGAAAGCCGAGCAGGATCATGGAAAAGATGTACCAGGCAGAGATGTACCAGACCCGGAAGCCGCTGACGACGTTTCCGTAAACGTCGGCGTCGGTGAAGGTGGACTGGGGGTGCAGGTTACCGGTGGTGAACTCGAGGATGTGGAGAATGACGAAAGCGAGGATGATGGGGCCGCTCCAGTACATCGTGCGGTCGGCGTAATTCGAGGCGACGGATTTCTTCTTCGCGTAGCCGACGGGGCGAGCCTTCAGGTTGCGGAGCGCGAGCTGCACGGTGGCGAGGATGTGCAGACCGACGCTGACCAGAAGGACGATGCGCGCTAGCCAGAGCAGCTCACCGAGGTTCTTGAGGAACTTGCCGTAAGCATTAAGCCGGGCGGGCCCATCGAAGATCTGGAGGTTGCCGGCGAGGTGGCCCACGACGAACAGGAAGAGGATGCAACCGGTGACAGCCATAACGGCTTTTTTACCGTTGGTGGATTGCCAGAAACTCGGCGCCCGGTGCTCGCGAGGTTCAGCGACGGAAGTGCTCATCGCAAATGTCCAGCACAGTTGGAGTTGATCACGCGTTCCTTCTCGATTGCTGCTGGGTTAGGGCGTACAGTCGCCGCCCGGCTTTGAACCGGACGTGAATATCCGCACACCGATAAGGGGATGCTCTCATCTCACGGAGACGAATCTTTATTATTGGTGCGTGGAAGAAGCAGCGTCAAGGACTCGCCGTCCAGGCAGCGGCGCCTCCGGCGCAAAATTCGGGTTCACTGTAAAGATGCCCGCTCGCTGGTACATCCAACTTCTCGGACTCCGCCACCGCCGGGCTACCGGCTACCGGCTACCGGCTGCCTTAGCCGGCAGACGATGCGGGCGATCTGCAGTTCTTCCTCGCTGGGCAGCACGCGGACCTTCGGACAGAGGGCGGGATCGCCGCTGGTGACGCCGAGAAAGTCGAGGCCCTGGCAGATCCAGTTGCGCACTGCTGCACTGTGTTCACCAATGCCGCCGGTAAAAACCAGCAGGTCGAGCCCGCCGAGCTGGGCGGCGTAGCCGCCAATCCACTTGCGGACGGCGTGAGTGAAGACGTCGATGGCGAGCTGGGCCCTGGGGTCGCCGGAGCCAGCGGCTTGTTCGAGGAGCCGCATATCAGACTCACCGCCGGAGAGTGCGCCGAGGCCGGAGTCGTGGTTGAGGAGCGACTCAAGCTGATCGGCGTTGAGCTCCTCGGTGCGCATCAGGTAGAGCACAACGCCGGGATCGAAATCGCCGCTGCGCGTGGCCATCGGGATTCCGCCGACAGGGGTCATGCCCATGCTGGTGTCGATGGATTGACCATTGCGAAGGGCGACGAGGCTCGCGCCGGAGCCAAGATGCGCGCAAACGACACGGGCCGGAATGTCGGGCTTAAGACGGACAACCAGGGACTCGTAAGAGAGACCGTGAAAGCCGTAGCGCTCGATGCCCATGTCGTAGAGGCGCTGCGGCAGCGGGAAATGGCACGCCGTTTCCGGCATGGTGCGATGAAAGGCGGTGTCGAAGCAGGCGTATTGCTGCGCGTTGGGCAGGAGCTTTTCGGTTTCGCGAATGAGCTTCAGCGCCGCCGGGATGTGGATGGGCGCAAACTGCGTGGCGGCCTCCAGCTTCTTCATCAGCGCTTCATCGATCAGCTGGTGCTCGCGCAGGTGCGGACCGCCGTGGACAACGCGATGACCTATACCAGTGGGGCTCTCGTGACCGAGGCGATGGATGACGTCGAGGATTTCCTTGAGGGCGTGGCCCTGGGAGTTGAGTTTGTACGCCTGGTCGAGGAGCGATTTGGCCTTTGCATCCTCAATTTGCAGCCTGCCGTTGGGATGGCCGATGCCCGACGCGCCGCCGGCGAGCAGCAGCTCCGGACTGCACTCGCCAGGCGGATGACGGTAGAGACCGAACTTCAGCGACGACGAACCGCTGTTGACGGCGAGGACGATTTCTTCGCCGGTGGCAGTTGCGGGTTGTTCACTCACCGGGGCCAGGTCCAGTTGCGGATTTCCGGTTTGTCGATGCCCCAGGTATGCGCGTAGTTCAGGCTGTCGGTGATCTGATCGCGCAGCCAGTCCTGGGTATGCGAGCCGATGTTGCGCAGGCGCGGAATGCGGTCGATGGTGTCGATGGCAAGGTTGAAGCGATCGATATTGTTCACGATGGCCAGCTCCAGCGGCGTGTTGATGTTGCCCTTCTCCTTGTAGCCGCGAACATGAATGTTGTCATGATTATGGCGGCGATAGGTGAGGCGGTGGATGAGCAAAGGGTAGCCGTGGAAGTTGAAGATGACGTGCTTGTCACGGGTGAAAAGGGAGTCGAAGTCGTCGTCGGAAAGGCCGTGCGGATGCTCGCTTTGCGGTTGCAGACGGAACAGGTCCACAACATTCACAAACCGAAGCTTGATGTCCGGAAAATGCTCGCGCAGGATGGCGACCGCGGCCAGCGCCTCCATGGTGGGGATGTCGCCGCAGCAGGCGATCACCGCGTCGGGCTCGGCGCCCTGGTCGGTGCTGGCGAAATCCCAGATGCCGATGCCCTTGGTGCAGTGGCGGATGGCGTCGTCCATGTTCAGGTACTGGAGATGCTGTTGCTTGTCGGCCACAATGACGTTGACGTAATCGCTGGAGCGCAGGCAGTGGTCAGTGACGCTGAGCAGGCAGTTGGCATCCGGCGGTAGATAGATGCGGACCACTTCTGCGCTCTTGTTGGCCACGACGTCAAGGAAGCCGGGATCCTGGTGGGTGAAGCCGTTGTGATCCTGACGCCACACGACTGAGGTGATGAGCAGATTGATCGAGGAAATGGCTGCGCGCCAGCGGAGTTCCTTCTTCGACTTCTCCAGCCACTTGGCGTGCTGGTTAAACATGGAATCGATGACGTGCACGAAGGCTTCGTAGCTCGAGAAGAAGCCGTGCCGCCCGGTAAGCACATAGCCCTCGAACCAGCCTTCGAGGGTGTGCTCGCTGAGCATTTCCATCACGCGGCCGGTGGGGGCAATCTCGGTGCCGTCGGCGTCTTCGGGCAGGATCGGCTCCATCCAGGTTTTGGGGCTGGCTTCGTAGATGGCCTGCAGGCGATTCGACGCGGTTTCGTCGGGTCCGAAGACGCGGAAATTATCGGGATTGCCGCGCATTACATCGCGCAGGAATTTGGCGAGAATTTCCGTGGGACCTGCGTACATCGTGGCCGGTTTTTCGAACCTGCACCCGTAGTCGCGGAAGTCCGGCATGCGCAGCGGACGGCGCAGCAAGCCGCCGTTGGCGTGCGGATTGTCGCTGATGCGGCGCTTCCCTTCCGGATGCAGCGCGCGCAACTCAGGCACGGGACTTCCCTTCTCGTCGAACAGCTCTTCGGGGCGATAGCTGCGCAGCCAGTCTTCGACGATGCGCAGGTGTTCGGGGTTTTCTGGGACCTCGAGGATGGGGACCTGATGGGCGCGCCAGAAGCCCTCGACCTTGTGGCCATCGACTTCCTTTGGGCAGGTCCAGCCTTTGGGCGTGCGCAGCACGATCATCGGCCAGCGCGGCCATCCCGCATCGCCACCGGTGAACTTGCCGTGCTCGCGCGCGTCGCTCTGAATGGCGCGAATGTGCTGGATGCAGTGCTCGAGGATCGAGGCCATGGTCTGGTGCATCGCTTGCGGGTCGTCGCCCTCGACAAAATGGGGATCCCAGCCGTATCCACGCAGCAGCGACTCCAGATCTTCGTGAGGAATGCGGGCGAGAAGCGTGGGGTTGGCGATCTTATAGCCGTTCAGGTGCAGCACCGGCAGCACCGCGCCGTCGCGAACCGGGTTGAGGAATTTGTTGCTGTGCCAGGAGGTGGCCAGAGGACCGGTTTCAGCCTCGCCGTCTCCGATCACGCAGGTGACGATGAGATCGGGATTGTCGAACGCTGCTCCAAAAGCGTGGGAGAGGCTGTAGCCAAGTTCGCCGCCCTCATGAATCGATCCGGGCGTCTCCGGCGTGCAGTGGCTGCCGATGCCGCCGGGGAAGGAAAACTCGCGGAAGAATTTCCGCAGGCCTTCGAGGTCCTGGCTTTTGTCGGGATAAATTTCCGAGTAGGTGCCTTCCATCCACGCATTCGACAACGTGGCCGGCGCGCCGTGGCCGGGACCAGCGACGTAGATCATGTCGAGGTCGTATTTCCGGATGAGACGATTGAGGTGCACCCACAGAAAGCTCTGGCCGGGGTCGGAACCCCAGTGGCCGAGCAGCCGCTTCTTAATGTGCTCAGGCTTGAGCGGCTCGCGGAGCAGCGGATTGTCGTAGAGATAGATCATCCCGGCGCTTAGATAGTTGCAGGCGCGCCAGTACGCATCCATCTGGCGGAGTTCTTCGGCGGTGAGCGTTTCCGGGAGCAGGGCCACAGAGGCGGTCATGGGCAGGACCTCGATTCTCCGTTTGGCGGAAAAGACGTTCTGGATTTAACAGTAAGATGCGCGAGGCCGGGTGTCGAGGCGCAGCATGTGAATTTACGAAAGCGGACCTGTGCGGTCTGAGACGGGTTCGATGCCGGCGATCTCCAGTTCCAGACCGCCGAATTCAGGATGGTCGTTCTCGCGCAGGCGCCAGGCGAGATCGATGACTGAATCAGGGCCAAGCTGCAGTTCCCGCACACGGGCGGCCAGATTCCACCCAACAGCGGAAAAAGTGACGACCTGTTTCACCCGCAGCCGGACGTGTTTCTCCTTCATGAACATCGGCGGGGCGATCACCTCGACGTTGCGCGAGACGAAGACCGGCTCCTCATTGCCCATGCCAAACGGCTCCAGGCGGCGCAGACCAGCGAAGAGCGCAGGGGTGATCTGGTCAAGCGCCAGCTCGCGATCGCATTCGAGCGGGTTGCCGAGGTCGTCGTCGGCAAGGTGATCCGCGGCCCAGGCGGCCAGACGCTCGCGAAGCTCGCTAACGCGGTCCGAGGGCAGCGAAAAGCCGACGGCGTGAGCGTGACCCCCAAAACGCGTGAAGATTTCGTGGCAGCTCTCGATGGCCTCCAAGAGATGAAACGCCGGAATGGAGCGGCCGGAGCCGTAGGCCTCGCCGTCCTCGCGCGTGACCACGATAGCCGGCTTGCCGGTCTGCTCAACGATGCGCGAGGCCAGAATGCCAATGACGCCCCGATGCCAGTTGTCGCCGTCGATGACGATACAGCGCGCGTCGCGGAAACGCGGCTCGTCGAGGCGCGCAGAAATTTCCCCCAGCATGGCAGCTTCGGCCGCCCGCCGCTCCTGGTTGAGACGTTCCATCTGTGCGGCAAGGTCATTGGCGCGGTTCGGGTCGCGCGTAGTGAACAGCTCGATCACCTCGGAGGCAACATCCATGCGGCCGGCGGCATTGATCCGCGGTGCGAGGCGGAAGGCAACGTCGATGGGCGTGAGCGGGCGTCGCGCCGTGTCGATCTGCGCTTCACGCATGAGGGCGCGCAACCCCAGCCCCACCGGCCGGCGCAACTCGGCCAGACCGACAGCAACGAAAACCCGATTTTCGCCCAGAAGCGGAACAGCATCAGCAATGGTGGCAATGGCGAGCATCTTCAAAAACGACGGCAGAATTTTCGTGCGGGCGCGATCCCGGTCCCACGCTTCCAGCAGCGCCTGAGAAAGCTTGAACGCGACGCCAGCGCCGCACAGATGCGCGCAGGCATAACGGCAATCCGGCTGGTTGGGATTCAGGACGGCAAGCGCGCGCGGCAGGCCCATTGCCGCCTCGGGCAAGTGGTGGTCGGTGACGATCAGGTCGAGGCCGAGCTCGGCAGCAGCATCGGCAGCAGCGAAGGCACGAATGCCGGTGTCGACGCTGATGACGAGCCGGATGCCTTCGCGCGCAGCGTTCTCGAGGATCTCGCGCTGCATGCCGTAGCCCTCGCGCAGGCGATGCGGGATGTGGAAGCGCGCGGAACCGCCAAGCATCTCAATAGCGGTCTTGAGCAGGACCGTCGCAGTCGTTCCGTCGACGTCGTAATCGCCGTAGATAAACACGGGTTCCTCGGCCGAAATAGCCTGCTGAATGCGCTGGACGGCGCGATCCATCCCGAGCATCGAGTAAGGATCGAGCAGATGCTCCATGCGCGGGTTGAGGAACGCAGCAGCTTCCTCGGCGCTGTTGATGCCGCGCGCGAGCAGCAGCTCAGCGATCAGCGATGCGATGTCGGCATCACCCGCGAGGCTCGCGGCTTCTTCACTCCGGCTGGGAGCAAGAATCCACCGCTGTCGCCGGCGCGGCTGAGCCGGCACGGAAAGTGTTTCTGCAGAGGTCGCGGCCGGATCGCCACTCACAGCCGGTTCAGCGCTGGACAATGTGCTGCCTTCTCAGGCCTGCTCGTCTTCGTCGTCATCTTCAAAGACGATGTTGCCAAGGTCACCGACCGCATCGAGCAGTTGCTGGTAGCGGTCGTACCACTCGGTCGAGGTCTGGTAGAGAAACATGATGCCCTGGTGCGGGAAGCCCAGCTGAATATGGCCGATCTTGCCGATCTGGCCCACCAGCGACTGCGCTTCGTCCAGCTCCGAGGCGCTGCTGGCCTCGTCGATGGTGTACTCCTGCTCCTGCACTTCCTCGATCAGGATCTCGACATCTTCCTTTTCGAGCACCACGTCGCTCATGGTGATGAACGTGGCGCCCGCAGCCTTCGCCGTTTCGACAAAGTCCTTCCAGCTGTCGGGGTTGGCCTCATCCTCCCACAGGATGGAAGGCAGCTCGTCGCCGGCATGAGCCGGTACGCGACGGATGCCGTGGCCCTCGATGAAGGCGACCATGTCGTCCTTGGTCGACGCGAGGTTGTCGACGTGCATGGAGAAAGGATTCATTACGGAGGAATCAGTGTATCCGAAATGAGCCTGCAGTCGACACGAAAGCGTCCGCCGGGAGAGCACGGGCGGGAAGGTCCGCTTCGGGTGACGGGTCGAGATTGTGGCTGCGCGATCTAGCCCGCGTATTTGTTGATCAGCGTGATGGTCACAACGATAATCGCGACTGCCGCAACCAGACCTGTAACTGCCATTGCCGCCAGACTCATAACGTTCTCCCGTCCTTCCGGAGCCAGCCTGACCCGCTCGCCTCCCGAAGGAACTTCAGAGAATAAAACGGAAGCGGGAGCGCGCTCAGTGACGGCGGTCACGCGCTGTTGCCGAGGGTCACATGGCGGTACGCCACCAGGGAGATTTCTCCATGGTGATAAAGCCGGTAGTGCCGCCGCGGGCAAGCCACAGGTCGTAGTAGGTGTTCGACTCGAAGGTGTTGCAGGCGGGCCACGAATTGTCGGTCCGCAGCGTGGTGGGGCCTTCCGGGCCGGAGAGAGTGATCTCGCCGCTGTTGCAGGTTACCACCTTTTGTTTGGTCATGCGGAACGTGGCGCCGTGCGGGCGGACGTCCTGGGCAACGTCGTTGGCGAACTTCGTGATGAACAGGACGCCGACGATCACGACCGTCCACATCAGGATCTTTTTCATGGGCAGGAACCGGAGCGCAGAGCGCGCAACGGGAACAGAACATTCTGTCATTGTCGCGAGCGAGAAACAAGGAAAGACCAGCGCGGCAGCCGGACTGGCAGCGAACTGGCCGACGTTTGGGGCGGCAGGAGGAAGAGCTGCACACGTGCCGGTGGGCGCTGGAGCGGATCGAACAGAGGCTCAGCATGAAACCGGACGATGCGCGGGCGCTCTTATCTGGGGAGCAGGAATGCACCTGACCGTTGGCAACCGGACGTCCTGTGCGGAGCTGATCCCGCAGCTCGGTGCGAAGCCATCGTCCTCGCAGGAGCCAAGGTTGACGGGTTCGCGGCATTCGGGTCGAAAAGGAAAGGGGCCGCGTTGGAAGATGCATTGTCGTGTTCCAAGAGCAATAAAAGGGACGTGACAGGACAAAGGGTAAAGGTTCACTCCGAGGAGAAGCGAACCCTTTATCGCAATTATCGTGTGAGCCTTACGCAGCCACTTGCTCGGATTCCACCTTCCACTGATGGTTTTCCGTCCAAGTCGCAATCACTCTCTCAGAAGTCCCGTCGCCGTGGAGCGAAGTGATCCAACGCTCAAATTCCTCTGGCTTCCTGAGCCCCGTTCCAAGTTTGGGATCCCCAGACAGGATTTTGTAAATCAACCGAACGAGCTTATCGCGATCTGGCGCGATCTTATCTCGCCCCGCTTCTAGGTCGCTGTAGCGCTGGGGGGTCATACTCACCATTGAGGCAAAATCAGTACTCTTTTTGCCGATCCTCTTGCGCAGAAATCGAACCTGTTCGCCGCTCAATGACGACGGCTTACCAACAATGGTGCGGGCGATAGCCGTAAGCAGACGCTTCACCGCAGGAATTTCTGCGGATTGCAGTTCGCACGTTTTGCATACGGAATATCGAATACCGACCAAATAAACGTTCGACAGGCCCGAATTGACGTAGTGGTATGGGCGCTCGACGGACGAAAAGAATTCTTCGGCGTGGGCTTCACAATTGTGAGCGGCACAGACATCAAGAACTTTCATGATCAAAATTTCGTCGCTACCTTAAGCGTTTGCGTTTCGAGATCTGGGCAGACGACCAAAATCAGTTCGTCAGTCTCCAGGTCAACAGTTTGCAACTTGTAGCTATACCCCTTATGCCACGATTCAGTTGGGGGACGAACCTCAATCAGAGTCCAATTTCGCTCAAGCCCATGGATCACATCGTCATGGCTGATATTTCTATCAGCCCGCTCCACCTCCGAGTGGAAACTCTCTCGTATCCAGTCCTTGTCGAGAGCCTTCGCTATGAACTGACGAAGCGCCGCCTCGGTTAAGGGGCCGGGCTTGGGTCCTTTGGCCCCACCTGAACTTAACATATTGTGAAGCCCCCTAGAAGGCTAAAGCAACGTGCCTTTTGTAATTTTTTGTTACCACTATTGGGTCATTTGTCCATTTTCGCACTATTTTCGCTACAAATAACGCGCGGGGCCGGCGATTGGACCTCATACATGCGACGGTATCCACAGCTCGTGAGGCTGCTCCCGTCACCAGCCAGACGCCCCCCAAAACCCTACTCTTCCTCTTCGATCTCGTCATCATCGTCCTCTACCGGGTGCTCTCGTTCATACCTTTGCAACTGGTCAATCAACGAAAAGACGAAAACTCTATCCTCCTGCGGCATCTTGAAGGGATTTGCGCTGATGGATACACTCAGCGTTCCGCCGCAGGCTAGAAAGACTGTATGCGTGGTGGGCGTCCCCTCGTTGATCGTAGCGACAGACTGATTGGCAACAGGCTGTATCGCGCCATCCCGCTGTTTGGCACGCGGAGTTCGCTTCCTGCGCGTAGCCCGGAGTTGAGAAGTGAGGTAAGGGGACAAGGGTATGTCCGCAAATTTGGCGGCTTTCAGGAAAAACGTGATCGCCTTTTGCTTGGTGCCCCCGCCTACCGAGAACGCCTTCTCAAAAGCATCCTCCAGCATTTTCATGGTCATTTTTGTCAGATCGTGGTCCGCAAGGATCTCCCAGTATTGAGCCTCCATTAGGGCGCGCATGGTCTCCGGGCGTTTTTCGGTGTGTTTCGCTAGCTGGTCGAGCTCTTCCGTGGAGCTATCATTCGCGCCTGGCTCATCATCGACAAGCGCGAAAAACCTGTAGGTGTTCATAATGAGCCCTTGCGTTACGCCCGACTGGCTGCGCCACAACGTTCGGTCAATCCGCGGCGGAACACCGTGAGATAACGCGTCGAGCGAACTGAGGAACGTCTTGAATGGGAGATACGGTGGGACTCGCTTCACTGGTTCGGCGGCTGCCATAAGCGCTCCTCCATGCGGCAATAATGGTAAGAAAATCTACTCTACACCTTCATTGCCGCAACAGCAAGAGTTTTTTAATTAACGCACTAATCATCTGCAGATCAAACATCAGCGCAGCTAAGCATATGAATAAATGATCACTTATAAGTGTCTCAGATGTTCTAAATGGAAAAGTCGCCAAGCGCGTTGTGGGAGACAGCAGGAAACCCATCTTTGTTTGCACCGAGGATGAGGGGCGTGCCACAGGCGACAGCAAAGGCGCTTATCGATACGCGGTGAAAGCTCCACAACGGGTTCCGCTTATTGCCGATATGCCCCGTCGGTTCAGATCTTCACAGTACCTCAGTACCGCCTGACCTATCGATTTCCCTTGCTCCCGATCAGGCAAATTTCCTAACCTGAAGCTGAGGGAAAATTCTGTCCGTCCGGTTCTCATCCGGTCTGAACGGAGCTTTCCCCTTCCGGCCCAGGCCGAACCATCATCCCGCTCTTTGACATCGCCAACAATCGCCTCAGCCCAACGAAGGGGCTTGTGGCCACCGGCTCCAAGCTCCAAGCTGCTTCTTTTCTGACACATGCACACGAGGCCACGTCGCAACTAATTTGTTTTCTATTAGTTGCATTTTGAGCCCCTCTGTAAGTACCGCAGATTCAACACTTGCCAAAAACAGGGGGTATGCCTACTTGCACTGTTGATTGCTGGCGGCACTGAATGCTCGCCGCAGGAAACTCTGCCGCGTGTTTAGCAAATCGTCTGTTTTCTGACACTTGCATACGAGGCCGCGTCGCAACTGATTTGCTTTCTATTAGTTGCATTTTGAGGCCCTCTGTAAGTACCGCAGATTCAACACTTGCCAAAAACAGGGGGTATACCTGGCAGAGAATTGCGGCCGTGCGAGAGCCGTCATCCCACATCTGCCAAAACCGGGCAGATATGGGGCACCCGTTCGATGAGCGCCAATTTAGGTTTGCCTCGGCGTTCCCGAAAACGAAACGGGCCGCGCTCGAAAGCGCAGCCCGTTGATGCTTGGTTTTGAGCTACCGGCTACCGGCTGCCTTTTGCTGCCTTTCGCCGTTAGTTGCTGTTCCCGTCTTCGCGGCGATGCAGCGTGGGCTGATCGCTGCCGTTGCCGTTGTCGGTGGTATCGGGCGAAGTGCTGGCGCGGCGGAGGGTCGGCTTGCCCTTCTTGTTGTCGATGATGCGGCGCTTGTTCTCGATACGCGCCAGACGAGCCTTCACATCGTTGAATTCCGAAGTCGTGACGAGGTATTCGTCCTTGGGAGGAAGGATCTTCGCGATTTCCTCCTCACTGTGCTCGATGCGGTCAGGTGTCTGAGGATGGTTCTCAAAAACCTTGGCGACGGCGCCGGGTTTCTGCTTCTCGAGGTTCTGGATCTTTTCAAAGAAGGTGACGAAGGCCTGCGGGTCGTAGCCGGCGCGATACATGTACTGGATGCCGAGGTAGTCGGCCTGGGCCTCGAACTCGCGGGAGAACTCGAGGAAGGTGATGGGGATGAGCAGCTGTGTGGCTTCGTAAATGCCGTAGCCGGTCCAGCTGTAGCCGGTCATCATGATGAGCGGGACCATGCCGATTTGCGCATAGTTGGCGCGGGTCATCTCGCGGGCGGCGTGGTGGGCGCAGACGTGGGCAGTCTCATGGGCCATCACGCCGGCCAGCTCGGCTTCTTCGTCGGCGGCGAGGATGAGGCCGGAGTTGACGTAGAAGAAACCGCCAGGCAGCGCCATGGCGTTGATCTCATCGGTATCGATGACCTTGATGGTGAAGGGGACCTTGCAGTCGGAGTTCTTGACGATGTTCTGGCCGATGCGGTTGACGTACTCGGTGATAACCGGGTCGGTGATGAACTTGGTGCTCTTCTCGATTTCGTCGGCGTACTGCTTGCCCATTTTGATTTCGGACTCGGTGGAGTACCAGTTGCCCATGCCGCGCGCGCCGATGTTGCGGGTGCCGACGGCGTTGACGTCGTCGATGGAGCCGGCGTGGACGCCAGGCATCATGCCGTTCTTATCCGGCTCTTCCTGCTTAAACGGGTTGACGTTGGGATCGATGGCAGGCTTGCCGTTGGTGGCCGTCTCGGTGTCGCCGGAAGGAGTGGGCGCGGAGGACGGCGGAGCGCCGGAAGAGCAGATGTCGCCGCCGGTTTTGCGATGCAGGACGGGACCGGGACAGTTGTCGTCAGCCTGATCGTTGGCGCTGGGCGCGGGTGTGGGAGCCTGAAGCGTGGGGGCAGGTCGGGGCTGCGTCTGGTCCTGCGTCGGGTCCTGACTCTGACTGGGGGCCGATGCCGGAGCCTGCGCAGACGGGGTCTGCTGCGGGGTGCCTGGGGTCTGCTGGGCGCAAAGCCAAGCGGCGGAAAGGACCAGGCTGGCGGACGCTATAAGGTTGAGGGCGATCTTTGGGGTGGGCATGGGCAGACCCTCCTGCAGGGCGGACGTAGCTCTGCTGCTCTTAGACGTAGTATGCGCCTTTTGGGTGGCGGTTGTATCCGCAATTATTTGGTGGATGTGCGGCTTCGGGGTACAGCGTACAGGGTGCAGGGTACAGGAGAGCTGAACGCTGTCGGCTCGCTTCAGTTGACCTGCTGGAGGCGCTCGATGAGCTTTTTGGCGAGGCTTTCGCCGGATTCCGACCAGAGCAGGCGGGTGGAGATGCCGGCGTTTTTCTGGATGCGGTCGGTGAACTCGACGAGGCGGGCGACGTTCTCCTTGACGCGGGTGACAGCTTCGTTGTCGAGGTCGAGGTCTTCATAGAGGAAGGGCGTGTCGAGGCCGAAGTCAACGCGGATGTGGCCGTTGGTCTCGTAGGCGGCGTTGTCGAACTCGGGACCGAAACCGATGATGCTGACGGTGCGAGGCTCCTGGCGCCACATGGTGTCGAGGCCGCCGGCAGACTCAGGCACCCACAGGTCCCAGGTCAGCTCGAACTCCCAGGCGTAGTCCTCATGGGCGTTTTCCATGGCGGCGGCGATCACGGCGCGAGGGCTGGACTCCTCGTCGTCGGTTTCGTTGCGGTAGACGCGCTGCCAGACCGGCGACTCGTTCCACGAGATGGGGTAGACGGTCGCGGCTGCGACTTTGGTGGAGCCTCCGACAGCGGCGAACTGCTGCATGACCTTGTCGATGGCGACGGGAAGCGCCTGGAGGCGGAAGTTGGGATACCAGAGACTGAGGTAGAGCTGATCCACAAAGACAGGGTACAGGACGCAGAACACAGGACACAGAACACAGAACGCAGTTGCAGACTGAATCAGAACGGGCGAAATGGGTACAGGCGTAATCCCAGGGAGGCTTTTTAGCGGCGTGGCCGGTTGCGGGCCGTGGTGCAATTCGACGAGAACGGCATGGGAGGTCGAGCGATGGCACAGTCGTTTCGGGGACTGATTGTTTGGCAGCGGGCGATCGAGCTGACGACATTGCTTTACAAGGTGACACAACAGTTTCCGCGCGACGAGATTTACGGTCTGACGAGCCAACTGCGGCGGGCCGGAGTTTCGGTCGCGAGCAATATTGCCGAGGGTTACGGGCGAGGCACTAAAGGCGAATACCGCAGCTTCATTGGGATCGCGCGGGGTTCAACCCTGGAGATACAGACGCAGCTGACAATTGCGCGAGAACTCGGCTTCGGAGACGCCGGTCAGATTTCTCGCGCCGAACAGCTTGCTGAAGAAACGAGCAAGATGCTCTGGACCATCAGCCACAAAGCTTGAGGTCTGCATCCGGGTACCTGCACCCTGTGTTCTGCGTCCTGCGTTCTGGCATCTGTTACTCGATTCTTTCGTGGCGGTAGCCGTTGGCGGTTAGGGCGGCGCGGATCTCCTCGATGTGGGTGGGGCCGCGGGTTTCCAGTGTAATGTCGATGACCGTATCGCCGAGGTTGACGCCGTACCAGGCGCGGTCGTAGGAGGTTTCGACGATATTGGCGCGCTGGTCGGCGATGATGCGGGTGAGGTTGTGGAGGGAGCCGGGGCGGTCGGTGAGATGAATGCGGACGCGGACCCAGCGGCCATCCTTGACGAGGCCGCGCTCGATGATTTTCGAGAGCAGCGTGACGTCGATGTTGCCGCCGCAGACGAGGACTGCGGTGCGGTGGCCGTTGAGAGCGGTCTTTTTGTGGAGAAGAGCAGCGAGGGCGGCTGCGCCTGCGCCTTCGGCCAGGGTTTTTTCGCGCTCGAGCAGAACGAGGATGGCGCTGGCGATCTCTTCTTCGTCGACGGTGACAAGCTGGTCGACATATTTGGTGACGAGGGGGAGGGTGCGGTCGCCGGCGCGGCGGACGGCGATGCCGTCGGCGATGGTGGCTTCGGCGGGAATGGTTACTGGGTGGCCTGCCTCGCGGGCGCGCAGCATCGAGGGCAGGCGCTCAGTCTGGACGCCGACGACGCGAATCTTCCGGTTGCTCTCCTTAATGGCGCAGGCGACGCCGCCGATGAGGCCGCCGCCGCCGATGGGGACGACGACAGCTTCGAGCTCTGGAACCTGCTCAAGTAGTTCGAGGCCGATGGTTCCCTGCCCTGCGATCACCTCGTTGTCGTCGAAGGGATGGAGGAAGGTAAGGCCGTCGGCGGCGCTTTGGCGAACGGCTTCGGCACAGGCCTCGTCGTAGTCGGCGCCGTGGAGGACGACTTCAGCACCGTAGCTGGAGGTAGCGGCGACTTTGACCAGCGGCGTCATGAGCGGCATGACGATGCGGGCACGGATGCCGTTCTGGCTGGCGTGGAAGGCGACGGCCTGGGCGTGGTTGCCGGCGCTGGCGGCGATGACTCCGCGCTCGCGCTCCTCCCAGGTGAGGGTGAGGATTTTGTTGAGCGCGCCGCGCTCTTTGAAGGCTCCGGTGCGCTGCAGGTTATCGAGCTTGAGGAAGACTTGCTGGCCGGTCATCTCGGAAAGCCCGGCGGAGTGGGGCGCGGGCGAGAGATAGATGTGGCCGCGAATACGCTGGCGCGCGGCGATGATGGCGTCGAGGGTGACGGAGGTGGTGTGACTGGAAATGGGTATCGGGTTACGGTCGTCCAAGAGTCAGGTCCTCAAAATGAAAATGCCATCGACGCTGGGGAGCGCGATGGCGGTTGTGCTGATGGCGATGGTGTCGCTAGCCGCGCGCTCCTTTGGGCATGGCGATGGTAATTCGCGCGGTGGGAATGATGAGGGCGCGGGTGGAGTTGCGACGCATAGGTAGAGGAGAGCAGAGAGGCGGCGGTGTGTCAATGCTCGGCGATGGGCTTCGAACAGAACCAATCCTCACGCCTTGTTAGAAGGCAATGCGCATTTCAATGCGCTCGGCAACGGGTTCCACGATCTGGACGATCCCATGGCCTGGGTTGGTCCGCTCACGCAGCCGCACCAGCCCGAGCTTTTTGAGCTGATTGACGTCACGCGTGACCGCGCCACGGTTTCGGCCCAGTTCGGCAGCAAGGGCCGAAATGCTCAGGCGCTTTTGCCGCACCGCCTGACAAAGCCGGACGCGTTGCGCCGAGAGACAGGCCAGCATATCGAGTGGATCGGCAAAGGTGATGACCTTTTCGGCCTCCAGGCGCTCACCCCTTTCCATACGTGCGATCCTCACGAGCGAGCGCCGGCGATGTCCCTCAATACCATCGTCAAATACTTTGTTCTTCATTGCCTTTTCCTCCACGCATCGACTTCCCGGAAGAACCGCTTTGCTGTCGCGCCGTAGCTTGTGAAAGCCACCGGTTTCACTTTGCCCATGAAGTGCCGCTCATGTCTGCCATGGGCGTTATCGTAGCCGAGGATGCGACCGTTATCGATGGCGGATACATGGCGAGCGACCAGCGCTAGATTGTATTGCACCACCGCACCACCGCTGCTCACCCATAGTTCTTCGCGCAAAACAGCGATACCGCCGCCACATCGAAAACGCGTTGTGTAGTCGGTAATCTTACGGAGCTTCGAGCGTTTTCCCAACTCGAATCTATACTAGCACAGATGATACTTATGATGCATCATCTGCGAAACGCAGAACCCCATTTGGAGGTGTGTCAATGGCGCTGAGGCGATTCGAACTGCTACCACCGCCGCCGGATCCGGCTGGCCTTAAGCGTGGTTGTCTGTAACGATTCGAGAGGAATGGAGGCGGTTAGAGACGTGGGCTCGGTCGGAATCACAGGCCTTGTATCGACGACAGGGCCGGAGTACGCATACCCAACAACGAGCGTAGCCCGAAGATTCTGGCTTGCCTCACCTGCAACCTTGATTTTTTCAGAGTACCGCTGGAATCCGCGGGCGGAGATCGTCACAACGTAGCTTCCTTTGCCGAGGTCGACCGTGGCCCTGCCGTCAGGACCGGTGTCGGCGGTTGCTTGCTCTGGCGTGGTCGACGCGTAGCGCAACCGTTCGCCTTCGCTGGCAATGACTTCGGGTAATTGGACGATCCCAATATGCGCACCCGGAATAACAGCTCCAGTTTGATCAACGACAGCGATAACAACCTGGTTTGTCGGCGTGTTTTGCGCGGTGAGAGCCGAGGCGAGGACGACCAGAAGGACGGTAGCAAGGCGTGCGGCCATAGACGGAAGGATGGCACCCAATCTGGGTCTTTTCAAGCGGTTAATTCTGCCTTCGTTCTTTGCGACGCATGCCTAGCGGAGATAATTGTCTCCATGGCGTTGCTGAGGGAGATTCCGGAGCCGGTTGCGCCTTCTACCGCGCTGGAGTGGGAGAAGTTTGTCGCTTTCCTGGGTGCGTATGCGCAGTCGTCGCTGGGGCGCGGGTGGATTGCGGCGCTGACGCCGTCGCTGGATCGAGCTTGGGTGGAGCGCGGGCAGCGGTTGACGGCGGAGATGCGGTTGTTGGTCGCGGCGCGAATCATGCCACAGTTGCGCGCGCTGTTCGATCCTTCGGAGCTGCTTGCGAAAGCGCGAATTGAAGGCGTGGCGCTTGAGTCCGCGGAGCTGCGCGCGGTGATTGCTCTGGCTGAGGAGATTACGGCGTGGACCGAGTTGATACGGACTCCGCCCGAGAACACGCAGGACAAACTGCCGGAGCTGACCGAGCTTTCGCGGGAGCTGCTCACGACGAATCTGCGGCCGCTGATCGACGGGATGCGGGAGAAGCTTCTGCCGGATGGAACGCTGGCCGACGACGCGTCGCCGGAGCTGCGGCGGATTCGCCGCGAAATGGAGCGGCAGCAGCGGGCCATTGAGGAGAGCCTGCGGGCGGCGCTGCGGCGATTCTCCGAGGGCGGGACGGCGCAGGATGAGCTGATCACGATTCGCGGGGAGCGGTTCGTGATCCCGGTGAAGGCGGAGTGGAAGCGGCGGGTGCAGGGCGTGGTGCACGGGGCGAGCTCGAGCGGGCAGACGGTCTATGTGGAGCCGCTCGAGACGATTGAGCTGAACAATGATCTGGTGCGGCTGCTCGAGGAAGAGCAGGGGGAGATTCATCGCATTTTTTTGCAGATGACGCGGCAGGTGGCGCAGTTTGCCGCGCCGATTCTGACGGGGGCGGCGGTGCTGGCCGAAGTGGACACGCTGTTGGCGCGGGCTCGGTTTGCGCAGGAGTATGACTGCGCGGTTCCAAAGTTTAGTCCCACCCTGTCGGACATAATTTCTCCCACCCTGTCGCTCCCGACAGAAGGAGCGACAAGGGTGGGGCACCCAGAATTTTCGGATGAGACGACGCCGGAGTTTCGGCTGAAAAATGCTCGGCATCCGCTGCTGGAACGGCGGCTCAGAGTTGAATCAAAGACGATCGTCCCGATCAGTCTTTCGCTCGAAGGAAAAAATCGGCAGCTGATCATTAGCGGGCCGAACACCGGTGGGAAGACAGTGACGCTCAAAACGGCAGGCCTGCTGGCGATGATGGCGCAGGCGGGCGTTCCGGTTCCGGCGGATGAATGCGTGACGCCGGGGTTCGATGCATTTCTGGCTGACATTGGCGATGCGCAGTCGATTGAGCAGGACTTGTCGACGTTCTCCGCGCACATGACGAACTTAAACCGGATTGCGCAGCAGGCGACGCCTCGGTCTTTGGTGCTGCTGGATGAGCTGGGGTCGGCGACCGATCCCGAAGAGGGCGCGGCGTTGGCGGTTGCGGTTGCGGAGCATTTTCTGAAGGCTGGGGCGTGGTCGATTGTCTCGACACACCTGACGTCGCTGAAGGTCTACGCGGAGAACGCGCCAGGAGCAGTGAATGCGGCGGTGGGGTTCGATGAAAAGACGCTAGCGCCAACTTACGAGCTGCGGCAGGGCGTGCCGGGAACGTCGGCGGGGATCAATATTGCGCAGCGGCTGGGGCTGAGTGCGGCGATTGTGGAGGCGGCGCGGCAGCGGCTGAACACGCAGACACAGGACATTGCGCGGTTCCTCGACAGCCTGCATGAGCGACTGGCGCAGCTGGAAAAGGAACAGCTCCGGGTGCGGCAGTTGGAGCAGGAGTTGGCGCGGGAGCGGGCACGGCTCGACGCGGAGGGGATGAAGGAGTGGCGCGTGAAGGTGAAGGATCTCGAGGGCCAGCTGCACTCGCTGCTGAAAGATTTTGAATTTCAGATTCGGGAGACGGTGCGGGCGATCGAAGACCGCGCGGCGCAGCAGAAGCTGTCGAAACAGGCGGAGCAGCGAATTGCGCGCCTGCGGCGGGAGTTTTCTGAGAGTTTCAACACGGCAGTGGTGGCGCAGCACACGGGGGCCGATCGGGGAGACAAAAACGCGCAGCCACATATCGTGCGGCATGTGGCCGAGGGCGACACCGTCCGGCTGCGTTCGCTGGGCAAGACGGCGACGGTGCAGCGGCAGATCGACGACAAGACCTTTGAGGTCGCCGTTGGGCCGATGAAGATGCGCGTGGCGCGCGATGAAATTGCCGAGGTGATCGCATCGGGAGGCAAGCAGACGCCGATTCAGGCGGCGCGGCGGCGGGCGGGGATCACGGTGCAGGTGACGGAGCCGGATGGGTCGTCGAGCGAGATCAACGTGATCGGCAAGACGGCGGACGAGGCGCGCGATGACGTGGAGAAATTTCTGGATCGCGCATTTCTCGCCGGGTTGCCGCGCATCCGCATCATTCACGGCACGGGCATGGGCGTGCTGCGGCGGACGCTGCGGGCGTGGCTGGAAAAGCATCCGCAGGTGGCGCGAGTGACCGAGCCAGGGCAGAACGAAGGCGGGGCGGGCGCGACGGTAGTGGAGTTGAGGGACTAGCCGTCGCGGCATCCGCTCCTTCGTGGCAAGGGCGGGTCGATTCGGGATTCAGGACCAGTCTGGGATCGACCTGGTACCGACGGCTGGATATCAAATACTAAGTTGTATGAACGGGGACGGTGCGAAGGTACGCTTCTTGCCGTGGGGTGAACCTGGCCTTGGAAACGGGGGGTTGGGGGGCTTGAGTTTTTGTTCGGATTGGGGACGTCAGGATCACTTTGGGCAGAGCCGGGTGACTGAGGAGTCGAAGCAGCGGTTTCCTTGTATGAACTTCAAATCGTGGGAAGGTACGTGCGAAGGTACGCTTCTTGCCGTGGGGTGAACCTGGCCTTGGAAACGGGAGGTTGGGGGGCTTGAGTTTTTGTTCGGATTGGGGACGTCAGGATCACTTTGGGCAGAGCCGGGTGACTGAGGAGTCGAAGCAGCGGTTTCCTTGTATGAACTTCAAATCGTGGGAAGGTACGCTTCTTGCTGTGGGGTGAACCTGGCCTTGGAATCGGGGGTTGGGTGGCGTGAGTTTGTTCGGATGGGGGACATCAGAACCACTTTGGGCGGAGCCGGGTAACTGAGGAGTTGAAGCAGCTGGTTCGTTGTATGAATTGCAGATCATGGGAAGGTACGCTTCTTGCTTCCATGAGAGTGCTGGGGTGAGTCAAGGGGTTGGGGTGAAGGACCCGCTTCCATACGCACTCTTGTCAGCCGTGGGCTGGGTGCAGACTGGGGTTCGTCTCCCGTAACCTTGCCGGTGCTGCCGTCTGTGGGACGGCCTCGAGAGCCGAGCAGGAAGGCGCAGTCACCGGATGATGTACGTCCTGCAAATTCCGATCTGTAGCCGATACGGTTACATATTCTTCTCCTTTTGGTGTTCAGGCCGTCGCCGCCGCCCCGAGAGAGGGGTGGGCGCGCATCTCAGCGTCCACGGTTTCCTCGGGGACAGCACGGGGGAAGGGGCGGAAGGTGTCGCCGCTGACCCAGAGCCTGTGCAGGAGCACGGCCAGCTTGCGGGCTACGGCCACCAGGGCGCGGCGTTTGACTCCTCTGCCGCCTGTGGCCAGGCGCAGTCCCCACTGCTTTAAGGCCGAGTCGGGCCCGCGGCTGAGCACGTGGTGGGCGCACTCGACCAGCAGGGAGCGCAGGTAGCGGTCGCCGTTTTTGGCGATGCCCAGCTGTGGATCGCGTTCCCCGCTCTGGCGCTGTTTGGGACGCAGGCCCAGATACGCGCCGGCATCGCGGCTGCGGGAGAAGCGGTGGGGGTCGGCCACGGTGAGCACGTACGTGAGGGCGGTGATCGGTCCGACGCCGGGCACACTGCGCAGGCGGGCGGTGAGCGGGTAGCGCTGCTGGCTGAGCTGGTCGATGCAGTGGTCGAGGCTGTGGATCTGCTGGCTGAGTGCGGCGAGGATGCGGTAGAGCGGGGCCAGGGCAGGGCGCAGCGGCGGGGGGACATGGTTCCAGGTTTTAGCGTGGAAGGCGGCCGCGTCGGTGCGGGGCAGCCGGGCGCCGAGACTCTTGACCAGGCTGCGGGCGGTGTTGACCAGCTGGGTGCGGGTTTTGACCAGCTGGGCGCGGCTGCGGATCACGGTCAGATCCTGCTGGTGGGTCTGGCTGCGATGCTCGATGGGGAACAGCAGCCGGGGATCGACACGCACCACCCGGGCCAGGGCTTCGGCGTCGTTGCGGTCGTTTTTGCTGGCGTGCGCGGTGCCGCGCCAGCGGCTGGGGTTGGCCACGGTGGTCAGGCAGCCGGCGGCAGAGAGGGCGCGGCTGATCCAGCCGGAGTGGGTGCCGTTCTCGATGGCCACGCGGGCGCCGCGCCAGGCCTCGGCCTGGGTGGCGATCGCCTCCGCAGTGGTGCGCACACGGCCGCGGCCGATTACTTCGCCGGCGGCGTTGAGCGCGCAGAAGTGACTGAAGCGGTCGCCCACGTCGATGCCCACCGCGGCGGCTGTTGTTGTTGTTGCTGTTGTTTCCATGCTGCTAACCTTTTTCATGCTGGTCTCCTTTGCAACTTCGATTGCGTCCAACCGCAGAGTATCTCTGCGGCCGGAGACCAGCACTCTCATCCCATCTGTGGGGTGAACCTGGCGGGGATAGCCGGGGTTGGGTTTTGGCGCTGTTTTGAGTTTTGCTCGAAGGCTTCTGGAAAACTTTGCTTGTTATGTCGAGGCATGCTGGCGCATCCCATCTCTCTTGACGACGCCGGGCAAAAAGTGGAAATATCGGCCAGAACGTTGAGGAAGCGGGCATGATTCGGGTAATCACGGTGGAGCGCGAGTACGGCAGCCAGGGCGCGGAATTCGCCCATCATCTGGCTCACCGTCTGGGCTGGAAGCTGATCGACAGCTGCCTGATCGAGGACGTGGCGCGCAAGGCAGGCGTGGCGCCGACCCTGGTGAAGCGCTGCGACGAGCGCATCGATCCGTGGTTTTACCGGTTCGGCAAGGCGTTCTGGCTGGGGTCGCTCGAACAGATGCCGGACGACCCCAAGGTCTTCGACAGCGCGCGCATGGTCGAGTTCGTGAAAGGGTACGTACAGGAACAGGCCACGCAGGGCAACTGCGTGGTGGTGGGGCGCGGGGCGGCAGTTTCGCTGGCAAAATCGCCGGGGGCGTTTCACGTATTTGTGTACGCCACCATGGCGCGCAAGATCCGCTACATTCAGGAGCGTTTCCCCGAACACTTCAAAGACGCGGAGAGCGAAATTGTGGCGACCGACCGGCGCCGTGCTGAGTACATCCGGCAATACCACCAGCGGGAGTGGGACGATCGCAAACTCTACCACCTGATGCTGAATTCGTGCATGGGCATGGATGCGATGGTCGAAGCGACGGTGGAGGCGGCGGGGCTGCATGCGGTGGCGGAAGCCGTGGAACACACTCCCGAGGTTGCGGTCAGCTAGCCCATTTCTCCAGTTCCGGGTATCGCGCGAAGATGCGGCGCCGATCGTCGGCTGGCAATTGCGATAAGCGAACTGGCTTGTCCTGGGGCCGAGCTCCCTTCTGATTCAGGACGTTCATCAGGCTCCATTCCCGCTGCATTCTCCGGGGCTCGTGCGCGGGCAGATCGTATCGAGTGAAGTCGATCGCCATCCACGGGTCGCCGGTGACCCAGTTGTGCAGCAGGGCGAGGCGAAATTCCTGGTTCATGAACCAGCGAATTTCAAGGTCCTTTTCCGAGCCGGGCGCACCGGTGCCTTTGGCATCGAAGCGGTAGTTGAGCGCTCGATTGTCGGAAAAATGCCTGCGCCACTCCATGCCGAATTCTCCTTCGGTGAGCACTTTTGTGTCCGGCCACCTGTCTCTCACCGCTTCGAGCCACCAGGCGAGGTCCAGGTCGTGGCCGATCGAGACCTCCCAGATCGCGGTCACCCAGCCAAATCCATTTAGCGCATATCCGGAATCGAAATGCATGGCCGTTGTTGCCATCATTTCCTGGCGGCCGGCCTGCTCTCCCAGATTTCCCACCGTCTCGATGGGTCCGACTCCCATGCGGCTATTGAAGCCGCCAGCAAAGCCATCTCGGCGAGCGGCGAGAAAATCGCAGGTCCAGCCATCGAGGCAAACACAGTCGATGAAATCCCCGGGGCCCTGCGCCGGTTTCAGATAATGTTCGCGGCTGGGGTAGTACGGATAGCAGATGCCGCCGTCGCCATCGCCGTAGTCAATGGCGTGCTGACTCCAGATTTGCCCCTGGCATACATGGATGCCTTCTTCAGCGGCGAGAAAGTGCTGGCTTTCCGCGTCCATAAAGCCGGCGACGATCGACTGCGGGCGATAGCCGTTGCCCGCGAGGTTCGAAATCAGCTTGAGCGCGCGGTGAATGGTCACGCGGATTTCTTCGCGTGTGTCATACATCGGCGCAAAATAGCCGCCGGCGAAGTAGGTGATCTCGTCGCCGTAGCGGTCGTGAAAGGAAGCGAGCAGGCGCCGGGCTTCTCTGAATTCCTGGCGGTCGTCGTGGAGCGCCAGCCAGCTGATGGCCCACGTCATTCGCCCGTCTGGACAGCCACGGGCGAAGGCTTCGCGCCGCGAGCGAATCCGGTCGGGGCTGTTTTCGCTGGACTCATCCTGACCAATCGAGCGCGTAGGCGATACTTCGATCTGGTTAACGCGGACAACCGAAATATGGGTGAGGAACCGCCCTCGAAGAGCTGCTTCGTTAAGGCTTGCGGGGGATTTTCCGAGCGGCGTAGCGAGAGTCAGCGCCGCCGCGCGGTTCAGGAATTTTCGTCGGCTCCAGAGGGGATCCATAGCGTCGATTTGGAGCGTTTTCCGGCCAGCCTCGCCTAACGCGCCTGCTTTGCGGTCACCGGGCCCATGACGAAGAGGGTGTTGCCGGAGGGATCGAGCAAGTCGAACGTGCGCGCGCCCCAATCGTCGGCAAATTCGGTAGTGTCCTAATTTGAAATCCACGGCCTCATGCTCCCATCGCGGCAGACAACGTGCTGCGAATCCATTCTGACCGGCTCTGTTTGCTGGCTTTGGCCGCTGCGTCGATCTGTTTCAGGTAATTCGGGTCGAACCGCAGGGCGATGATCTTGCCCTTGGCTTCGCCCTTGGGCAGCTTTGGCCGTCCCGGTCTCCTAGTTTTCTTTGATTCGGTCACGTTTTCTAGACTCCTGTACGATGGCGGCTCTGATGGCTGTCTCAGGGAATTTAACCGGCGGGATGTGCAGTACCGTAACGTGTCGCTTCGGATCAACCGGATCGTCCGTTTTGTCCGCCCCGGCGTATATGCGATTCCCCTTCGGGTGCCCGCTCAGGTCGAACACTTCGACAATGCCATCCCATACCGTCTGACCATGATGTATCTCTGTTACCAGCACGCTCTTAATGTGCGTAGTCTTGAGCTCGTGCAGTTTGTGGGATCACGCTGCGAAGTTCATCCATGTTAGACTCACTTGTCATAACATTCTCTGCTTAGCGTCCAATGCACGGGCATAGACAACGAATTGCGAACGCCGCAATTACAGTCCACGCCAACATGAACAAAACCGGAATAAAAAGAACTAACCTGCTAGGACGTTGACCTAGTGGGCGACCGCTTCGCTTGTGTTGAGTCGCATAGTCAAGGACCTCACACCCTAGAGAAAGTTTGTCTTCAATGTCCTTAACTGCCTTCCACCAATAGGACACATAGTTGTGAACCGCCTCGCTGGTAAGCCGCCAAATAGTTGCAGAGGTTAGACCAAGAAAAGCGAACGCCAATCCAACCCAACAATGGTGACGTTCTTCTATAACATACCAACACCCAGCGAGTGCTGCCGTTTCAAAAGCCGCGAAGTAGTTGTTGCGCTGCCAGTACGAATCAACCTCATAGCGCCATGTCTCAAATATCGCCTTGTATACCTCGTGCTTCAACTCGCTCATGCAGCCGCCTCCGGCAGGTCCCCAACGCTCCAGAACCACGGCGTGACGCCAGCGGCCATTTTCCCGATGATCAGGTTGTCTTTATTCAGGAGGTTCGCCATATCCGCCTCGCTGACATAACTGTAATACAACAATAGGAACTCCGTCAAGAGTTGTTGTGATACATTTTCCCTATCGTGCTGAAATATTTGGGCGGTCTCGTTTTGGTTCTCGGGCTGGCATTTGTCGTAGCCCGTCACAACGAGTACGCCACCCTCCAGAGCGCACAGGAATCCGCCGATAAAAACAAACCTGCCGTTGCCGTTGAAGCGAACAAAAACCATCCCCGGGAAAACCCCAAACAGTCCGCGTGGGACAGCCCAAGTGGGCGTATATTTCGCGCCGCCTTCGGATGGCCTGAAGGGGTCACGGTATGGGCTATCATCCTCACTCTCATGGCCATCGCCGAGCAAACCGGGCAGACTGCGCGCGCCGCGAAGGCGACCCGTGACGCCGCCATCGCGACCAAGGAAAGCGTCGCCGCGTTTGTTGCCTCCCAAGGACCTCAGATTATCGTTACCGCACACGGCAACCCGACAAGCGATCTGCTGGGCGAACCGTCCCGCATCGAGATGAAATTGGAGAACCAGGGTCCTACCATCGCCCGCAATCTCGCCTACGAGTGGTGGATTGAAGTTCAGCCATTCGACGAAGCGCTGGCGGATGATTTTGCTGGCTTCACGGCTGCGGCCTCTCACTACAATTGCGACCATCGTGTAACGGTGTATCCCAAACAAAAACCTATAATCATCAACGTTCCGCTGGGGAGAAGTATGAGCGAGAACGAGCGTAGTGAGATTAGGCATCTGAAGAAGCGGGTGTGCATCCGCGTGAGAGTTACCTACCGGAACACCTTCTCCTCTTTGCGGCAATACGCTGATTTTGGCTATTGGCCTCAAAAGGACGGGCTTGGATTCTTGTCCAAATACAACGACAGCGGAACAGAGGAAAAGATGGAGATTTAAAAGCAAATTAGGACACTACCGCAAATTCGCCGAGTCGTGAACGCAATCTTTCATGTGAAACTCGGACAGTCGGGTGCGATACTTCTTTTGGTTCAGGACATCCGCCCAGCGTTCGTGGAGCGATCATGTCGGCGTCCTTCCCAATGAACCCAGCAATTGAGCTGACCTGTGAACCGCGGTGAGGCTCGCTGCCGTCCATAAAACCCATCAGCATAAGCTTGTTCCGGTCTGAAGTTCACCGGGAGGTTAGCGGGCGGAAATTGCGTCACTTGCGGTTTCGAAATGCTCGGCTACTGGCTCCGGGAAGCCTCCGTTAACTGCGGAGGCTTTGCCATGAACGCTCAGATTGGTGCATCCGGCAGACAGGAACAACCGCAGATTCCTCCGCCTCGCGAAGCTCGGCGTCAGAATGACACTTCTTCTTTGTGGTGGGTGTAAGGGGTCTGGTGAGGATTCGCACGGCAGGTCCTTCGCCCGCTTCGCTCTGTTCAATGTTCTAAGAATGACATGCCGAGTGGTGGGCGAATCGGGAAGGCGATTTCGCCAGCGAATCGTCACCAGACGCGGTCGAAGAGCGGAGGCGCGTTCTTGTCCCACACCATGGCGTCGAAGCGATGCACGCCCCGGAAGCCGAGCCACTCGTAGAGCGAGACAGCGCGGCGATTGGAGGCAGTGACGGTGAGGGTGAGGAGGCTAAAGCCTCGGCGGGCGAGGGCGCGCGCGCATTCCGACCATGAGCAGCCGGCCGAGACCGCGCCCGCGATACTCCGGGCCGATACAAATCTGGGTGACGTGTCCGACATCGTCGCGAACGCGCGAGCAGAGCAGTAAGCCGACGAGGTCCTGGCTGCGCCGGTCGACCAGCGCCAGCGAGGAATCCGCGTCGAAATAGCCGCAACCGGGAAAGCGCACGATGTTGTGGAGAAAGCGCTGGGAGCCGGCAGCGGTGCGGTACTGCTCGTTGATGTGGCTGTCGAGGTGCCCGTCATAGGCGGTGGCGATGAGCCGGGCTGCGGGAGCCAGGTCGCCTTCGGCCCAGCGGCGCAACTCCATGCCTGCGGGCACAGCTACGTCCCCCGGAGTTGCCGGGCTGGCGCCGTTGCGCAGGGCCTTGTCGAAGCCGGGGAGCAGCGGCCACTCCATAAAGATGCGCTCGTGAACCTCGAAGCCTTCCGCTTCGAAGATGCCCTGGTGCGAGCCGTGGGGATGGAGCAGGAGCTGGGATTCGATGCGAGTAATGCCGGGCGTGTTCTTCAGCATCTCGAGCAGCCGCACGATCAGCTCGTTGCGCACCTCGGTTGCCGATTCCTCATGGTCGGCTCCGTCGGTGAATTCTCGCGAGGGCACGGCGAAGACGTCGCCGATGACTGCCTTGTGTCCCTCGTAAACGCAGAAGACATAGCCGACGATGCGCCCGTTCTCGACGGCCACGTAGCCGGGCAGGACGCGGGAGTCGAGATACTGGAGCAGCAGTTCCGCGGAGCCGCGGTAATCCCAGTGCAGGCGCTCGCTCCACACGCGGCTTTCCTCTTCCAGCAGCGGGCGCAAACTGCCCGCCGAGAAGTGGCGCAGATCCAACAGCTCGAACTGGACGGCGGAACTCATCGATACCAGAACTGCCAGGGCGCCGATTGCGGCGCCAGCCTTACCTTGGGTGAAAACGCTTACCGGCTGTGGACTGCCGCTTTCTCTTTGGCCAGCACTTCGTAGACAACGAGACTCTGGGCGGGGTAAGTGAAGAGCGGTTCATATCGCCTCCCCGCAAGCGCCCTGTGAAGGTCACCTGCGCACGGAACTTCGGCAAGGCAGGATTCGGAAGTTACCAGAAGGTGTTGCATTTCCGGAACACCGTCCTGCATGGTACCGCTCGCAAACTGCGGCTCCTTATTCGGTATCCGGGGATCGAGCACTTCGAAATTCAGCCTGACCCCTGGCTTCCACCCCGCCCTCATGGCATCGAAATCCGCCACATTCAGTACGGGCTGGCCGTTCACCGCGACCAGGTCGTCGCCTTCGAGCCGGCGCAGACCCATTTGCTCAGCCGACGACCCCTCTTTCACTGCCACAATGACCACGCCGTGCGGACCCGGACCGGCATTCCCCGGCGCGTCGCTCACTGTGATGCCAACATCGTAATTCACGGTGCGCTGATTGCGGTAGAAAGAAAGTCCGTACTGTACATCGCGGCGCACGTGGAAGACGGCAACGATGCCCGGCGGCGGGCTGATCTGCGTCCAGAATCTGGGCCAGCGGCCGTGCCGAGTAGGTCATATCCATCAGATTGATGTTGTGCTTGGTGTTGCGGCAGGGCGCCGAGGCCGAAGATCGGGCCGATGCCAAACATATAGAGCAGCAGGATCACCATAGGGATCATGGTGGCGATGCGCAGGCGCTTGAGGCCGAAACGGGCCACGGTAATGAGGATGAAGACCGTCGCGGCCACGCCAACCATGCCGGCGGCGATGATGGCTACGCGCGGCGGCACGGATTCAGGGTTGCGCAGATGCAGCGGCATCAGCAGCACGAACATACTCAGAATGCCGGTGAGCACGGCATGCAGGACGAGCAGCCAGGGCTTGAGGCCGCGGTTCCGGATGCGGTTGAGATAGTCGCCGGCGAGGATGGTGAGAGGCGGAACGGCGGGAAGGATGTAGCCAGGCAGCTTGGAATCAGAGAAGGAGAAGAAGACGATGGGGACCAGCGCCCAGAGCACGAGGAACTCCGGAAAGGCGTCGCCCGCGCGGCCGTGCCCGACGTAGAGAACCTTGGCGCGGCGGGCCTTCCATTCATTGATGGAACCGCCGATCGCGTCCACGAAGGCCGTTACTGCGATCACCGCCCAGGGCGTGAGGCCCAGCAGCATGACCGGCACGTAATACCAGAAGGGGTGGTAGTGCTCGAAGCGATCGGTGGCGAAGCGTTCCAGATTGTGTTCGAGGAAGAAGACGCGGAGGAAGGTGGGATTGCGTCGCTGCACTTCGATGAACCAGGGCAGGACCATAGCGAAATACAGCACCATGCCCGGCCACCATAGGCTGCGTCGGAAGAGCGACCACTCGCGGCGCAGCCCGGCAAAGATGCCGATGATGACCAGCGCCATCAAAGGCGCGACGGGCCCTTTGGCCAGGGTTGCGGCGCCCACAAAAAAGTAAATATCGAAGAGCCAGAATTTGCTGTTGGTCTCGTACCAGGCGTACCAGCCGAGCATGCCGATGCAGAAGGGCGCGGCCAGCTGCATGTCGGTGGAAGCGCCGCGCGCAAAGCTGAAGATGGCGGCGCAGGAGGCGGTGATGAGCGCCGCGTCCAGCTGCCCGCCGTTGCGGAAGCGCCGGATGTGCAGGTAGATGAGCACCACCAGCATGAAGGCGAAGCTGGCGGAGGGCAGGCGGGCCGACCAGTCGTGGACGCCAAATTCGCGAAACGCGAACATGGCGCGCCAGTAGTAGAGCGCCGGCTTTTCCAGCCACGGGTGGCCCCAGAGCACGGGGGTGACGTAGTCGCGGCGGGCGAGCATCTCGCGCGCGACCTGCGCGTAGCGAGGCTCGTCGGCGCCGACAAGGCCGAGGCCGTCGCCGCCAAAAATGGGAACTAAACCGTAAAAGAAGAAGAAGGCAGTAAGGCAAAACAGGGTTGCAGCTTCAGCGATTTCACTTAGAGCGGGAAATTGACCGCCCAGGCGGGCGAGCAAGACCAGGCGACCGCGCCTTGGTCTGACTGCCATCGTCGGAGCGGGCAGAATCCGGCGTGCCGGCGGCCACGGCAGTGCGCGCGAAATTCACGTTGCCGGAGGCGTCGCCGGTTGTTGCGGCCTGATATTGCGGAGTCTCGGTCACGTTCGCGGCGCGTGTTGTCACTCGACCTAAGCCATGGTCGCGCCGGGCGTCGAAGAACGACCGCCGCCGGCTCAGACTGCATCGGGCATGAGTGCACCACGACTGAGTCAGCCTAACAGATTCCGGCCGGATTCTTCCGACGTCGTGGAGGAGCCGGGAACGATGGTCATTAGCTCTCGGCGCATGGTTTCGAGGATCCTGTCCATGGCATCGCGCAGCGGCCCGTCGAGCGGTGCAGCCGCCGGCATGCAGATGGCCGCCGCCGCCAAATCCGGCCGCGATGTGCGCCACGTCCAGACGGCCTTTGCTGCGCAGAGAAAGGCGCACGCGATGGTCGGGCAGCTCGCGCAGCAGAACCGCCGCTTCGACGCCGCCGATGCCGATGGCGTAATTGACGATTCCCTCGCAGTCTTCTTCGGCAGCGCCGGCTGCGGGTCATATCGTCATGCGTAACCCAGAGCCACGCGAGGCGGCCTTCACGACGAAGATTGGTAAGGGCGGCGCCGAGCAGAAGCATTTTCGAGAGCGGATTCGAGAAGTAGACTTCGCGGGCGATGCCGGCGGGATCGGCTCCGCGGCCCACCAGCTCGCGGGCCAGCTCGAAAGGCATGCGCATCGGTGCCCTCGTAGCAGAAAGAGCCGGTATCGGTGAGCAGGCCGGCGTAGAGGCAGGTGGCCATGTGCGGCGTGATCTCGGCCTGCGCGGCGATGGCCAGGCGGTGGACCATTTCCGCGACCGCGCAGGCGTGGGTGTCGATCCAGTTGACGTTGGCAAAGGCGCGGCCGGTGGCGTGGTGATCGATGTTGACGAGGAATCGGCCTTCGAGTCCGGCGAGGCGCGAGCGCTGGATGCCATCGCACTCCAGCAGAATGACGGCGTCGTAGTCGCCGTCGAGGCGTTCGATCTGCTGGATGGTCGTGGCACATGGCAGGCCGCGATAGATCATGGGCACCGGATCGGCAGAAACGAGGTCGTTGTGCTTGCCCAGCTCGGTGAGCATCATGCCGCAGGCCAGCATGGCGCCCACCGCGTCTCCATCGGGACGCGCATGGGAGCAGACGGCGAAGCGGCGGCCGCGACGGACCACTTCGAGGACTGCGTCGAGGCCCGAGGCTTCACGGCCGGAGGGCGCAGCGTTGCCGTCTGCCTTGTGCTCGAACGGGATGTCGTGCCCTGCCGCCATCGGATCCCTGGGAATACGATTCATTGCAGTCGCCCGCGACGACCTCAGCTTGTCGGCTCCGGGCTTTGCGGCTTTGAAGTTTGTGCGGCGCTTGCGGCCCAGCAGCTCGTCAATGCGCGCCTTCATCTTGTCGGAGCGGTCGATGTGGAAGGTCAGCTCGGGCACATACTTCTTCCCCATCCGCTCCAGCAGCTCGTGGCGGATGTAGCCGCGGGCGGCCATCAGGCCCTCCAGGGTGTCGGCTTCCTCCTGTGGGCCGCCATCGACAGCGATATAGATGAGCGCGGATTTGCCGCCCGGATTGAGGACCACCTGGCTGATGTAGGCGAAGCTGATGCGCGGGTCGGAGAGCTCGCCCTCGATCATCGCGCCGATTTCGTCGCGCAGCGTTTCGGCTACACGCTCCTGGTGATATTTCCTTGCTCGTTGTTCCGGCATGGGCTTCCACTCCTCGACCGCTCTGCGGGGTACACAGAGACGGAAGAAAACCCTTGAGAATATCAGAGTGAGGAAGGGGTGCGGCGGTGGTGGAGGCGGAAGGAGGCGGAATAAAGGAGAAAGGGGTGCGGATTGGGCTCCGCGCCCCTTTTCTGTTTGCAGGATGTGGATCTGGAACGGGGCCGGCTACTTCGTCTTCTTCGGCGGTTGTTTTGCGATGACCAGGTTGGCGATTTTGTCGTAGGTCGCGGCCGGGACGATGCCCTTGCTCTTCAGCTGCGTCTTGTTGGCGTAAGGGCGGCCGGCGATGATCTTCTGCGAATAGGCGTCGCCGATTCCGGGAAGGGCCTTGAGCTGATCGGCAGTGGCGGAGTTGATGTCCACCAGTGCTGCCTGCGGCTGGCGTGGAGGCCTTGGCTTGCGGCGCCGCGGGAGCCGTCGAACGCTGGAGTTGGCACTGCGGCAGCCGTCATGCCGGGAAGCATGCTGAACAGGGAAAAAGCGGCCAGCGCCAAAATGGCGGACCGGAGACGTGGGAAATTCATGGGTCTTTCCTTTCAAGAGCCCAACTGCTGGGCCTGGTTGTGGGTGAAGTTGTGGGTGAACAGCACATCCGGAAGCATGCTGTCTTGGTTTCCGAACCTGCGTCGTTGGTCACGTACATGGTCGTGCCGATCGGCAGCTGCTCACCTGGGCAGAGAACACCTTCGTGCGGCTGATCCCAGCGGCTTTTGCCCAAAACACACCAGTGGCTGTCGGCGCGGCATTCCGGCTGGCCGGAGGCATGCGGGCTGTTGCGCACAGAGAAACGAGTCTAACGACCAGATGCCCATGGAACCTGTTGTCCGGGACGACGTTCGATTCTGGGGGAAGCTGACATCTCGAGAAGGCGTTGCTCCATTCGCTTTCTGGGCTGTTGTCGGGGCTGAGGCCGTAGATCGCAGCGCTGCAGCAATTGAACGCAGTTTCGGTCAATTGGCGAGATTCTGTCCTCCTTCCGTGTGTACCAACGTCGCGCGTCGCTTTGGCTTCGGCGTGCCCGGAGGCTCAGGAATGGAACGATCGGGAGCAGTGACAGGTTGGGAGAACCGCGCCGAAGAGTGCTGCCCGTGTCGGATTCTCTGGTGTTTGTTCTGCCGCCCGCGAATCGGAGGATACGGTGGCGTGCGGGCTCGTTCCTGGCAGATCACCACTACTGGCTACCAGCTACAAGCTCGTTGCCTGCCTCTAGATGACCCGCAGCACAACCACCGTTTCGTCGTCGAAGCGGTCGCGCTTGCCCTGGAAGCGGCCTACGTCGGTGAGGATGCTTTCGGCCAGCTTCGTTGCCGACTTGTGGTGGTTCTTCTTCACCGTCGCGACCAGGCGGTCGTTGCCGAACATCTCCCCGGCGGAGTTCTGCGCGTCGACGATGCCGTCGCTGAAGAAGATTACAGAGTCGCCAGGCTGGGTGGAGATGCTGAATTCCTCCCAGGTGGCGTTGGGGAACATGCCCAGGGGAAAGCCTTCGGCTTGGATCGTCTCAATCTCTTCTCCGCGGCAGAAGAGCGGCTGCACGGAGCCGCCGTTGGCGATCTGGACGGTAAGGTTCTCGTCGTTCCACACGCCGATAGAGCATGGTCACGTACTGCGAATCGAGCTTGCGCTCCTGCAGAGCGTCATTCAGCGTTTTCAGCATCTCCGACGGCGAGAGGTGCTGGCTGGCGACCGACCGCATGATGCCGCTGACCAGCGCCGCATAGAGCGCAGCCGGCGCCGCTTTGCCGCTGACATCGCCGAGGGCAATGGCGCTGCGGTTGACGTCGTAGGTGAGGAAGTCGTAGAGGTCGCCGCCAATGGTGCGCGCGGGAAGAAAACGCGCGGCAAACTCCGCCCGCTTGTGCTGGGGTTTGGCCGGAGGCAGCAAACGCAGCTGCACCTCGCGCGCCATGGCCAGATCGCGCTCGAGGCGCTGCTCCTGCTGGGTGACGCGCTGGTAAAGTTGCGCGTTTTCCACGGGAATGGCGATCTGCGCGGCCAGCGTGGTCATGGCGCGCTCGTGATCTTCGGTGAAGTAGTGCAGGCGCGTGTGCTCGACGTCGAGCACGCCGATGCGCCGTGCCCTTATAGATCAGCGGGACGGTCATTTCCGAGCGCGTTTCAGGATTCACCATGTGATAGCGCGGGTCCTTGCGCACGTCGGGGACATGGATGACGCGCTTTTCGCGGATCGCCGCGCCCACCAGGCCACGTTCCAGCGGGATGGTGGTGCCGATGACCGACGGATTTTCAGCCAGCCCGGCCACGGCGGCGGGCGAGGCTCCCGGCGGTTCGGGCGGAGCAGAATCCCAGATGGTTCGACGCCGCTCCGGTTTTTCTTTCGTCTCGTCTTTGGTTTCGTGGCGGCGGATGTTGCGCAGCGAGAGGCGATTCTCCAGCACCTGGTCGCGCTCGTTGACCAGCCAGATGGAGAACATCTGGTAGTCGATAATGCGGCGCACCAGCTCGCCGACGCGCTGCAGCAGCTCGTCGGGATCGAGGATGGAAGTGATTTCGCGGCTGATTTCGTTGAGCACCTGGAGGGTTTGCGCCTGGCGTGAGACGCGGGTGTAGAGTCGCGCATTTTCAATGGCGCCGGCGATGCGCGACGCGGTCAGAGTGAGCAGATGCAGGTGTTCCTGCGTGAAGTAATTCGGCTGCTCGGCCTGGATATCGATGACGCCGATGAGGCGGTTTCTGGTGATGAGCGGCACGGCCAGCTCGGAGCGGACGTCGGGATTGGCATTGATGTAATTCGCCGCCTGGGTGACGTCGTTCACCAGCATGGGCTGGCGGTTCTGCGCCACTTCGCCGACGATTCCCTGCCCCATGCGGATGCGCATACGCTCGACTTCCGGCTTGTGGCCGATCTGGAAACGCATGCGGAGGTCGTGGGTGCGATCGTTGACGAGCAGGATCGCGAAGATGCGGTAGTCGATGACGGCGCGCACCAGCGACGCGGTGCGCTCGAGCAGGGTCTTCAGGTCGAGGGTGGTGTTGAGCGCGTCGGCCAGGCGGACGAGGAACTCCGTCTGCAGCGGATCGACCTGGACCTGCGATGATCGCTTCGCAAGCTCAGGAGAGACGGGCCGATAGTCCCCTTCCCAGGACTGCTCTGATGCTTGCTCTGGCGGGTTCTGCCGGGGATCGTCGCTCACAATTCTCCTGAAGACGCACCGCTGGGTGCGAGTGGAACTCTGTCATGATACGGGGTTTTGTGGGCCTCTGCGGTACGCGGTGCGAGACGTCGTAAGGCAACGTGCGGCCCCCCCCCGCAGAGCCTCAGGCGGTTTTCAGCTCGCTGAGAATCGCGACGCTGGCGCTGGCTCCGATGCGGTTGGCTCCGGCTTCGAGCATGCGCTTCGCGTCGGCCAGGGTACGGATGCCGCCCGAGGCTTTCACGCCACAGCGGCCACCGGCCACTCCGCGCATCAGGCCGACGTCTTCAGCCGTCGCGCCACCGGTGGAGAAGCCCGTGCTGGTCTTGATGAAGTCGGCGCCGGCGGCAATGGCGAGTTCCGAGCCTCGCAGCTTCTCCTCGACGTTGAGCAGGCAGGTCTCGAGGATGACTTTCACGATGGCCCCCGCATCGTGGACGACGGCAACGACGCCTTCGATCTCCTGCTGAACGGCCTGGTTTTCGCCGGACTTGAGCAGGCCAACGTTGATGACCATGTCGACATCGTGCGCACCCAGCTTGACCAGCGTGGCGGCTTCTTCGCGCTTGGTGGTTCCGAGCGAAGCGCCCAGCGGAAATCCAACCACCACGCCGACGGGAACGCCGGTCCCGGCCAACTCCGAGTAGGCGAGAGATGCCCAGGTGGGATTAACCATGGCGCACGCAAAGCCGTGCTCGGCGGCCTCGCGGCACAGGAGAATTACCTGCTCCTGGGTCGCTTCCGGCTTGAGCAACGTGTGGTCAATCGCAGCTGCAAGGTTCTGCTTCGACGACAGGGTCTGTCTGGCGAAGGCTTCCGCATCGAAGCCCGGGACTTCCAGTTCCTCGTCTTCATCGAGGAGATGAATCTGTGTGCTCATTTGGGGGCAAACTCCTTTCAGCCCGCCGTTAGTTCAGGCGCGTTCGGCATCAGACAAATGTCCGGCAGGTTCCGGTAGCGCTCCGCGTAATCCATCCCATACCCAATAACAAACTGATTGGGAATGGTGAATCCCACGTAATCGGCATCGATTTTTTCCACGCGGCGCGAAGGCTTGTCAAGCAACGCGGCGATGCGCAGCGTTTTCGGCTGGTGCTGCTCGAGCAGGCTGCGCAGGAAGTTGAGGGTGAGTCCGGTATCGAGGATGTCCTCCACGATGATGACGTTCTTGCCGCCGATGGGCTCATCCAGATCTTTGATGAGCTTCACCGCTCCCGAGGTGCGCGCGCCCTTGCCGTAGCTGGAGACGGCAACGAAGTCGAAGGTATTGTCCACCGAGATGCTGCGCGCCAGATCGGAGAGAAAAATGGCGGCGCCCTTCAGCACCCCAACCAGAACGATTTTCTCGCCGGCATAATCGCGATCGATCTGGCGGCCCATTTCGGCCACGCGGTTGTTGATCTGCTCGCGGCTGAAAAGCACCTCGAGCCCGGTTGGAGTTTTCGTCTGCGTGGTCGTTGCGCTCACAGCCCAGATTACCTCGAAAGCCCCCTGTGGAAGCTATACTTGGAAGACGCGCCTATGTACCCATTTATTCATATTGGCCGCTTCTCTATTGGCACCTTTGGCATCATGCTGTGGCTGGCCGCTGTAGCAGCCTGCTGGATCCTTTACGAGAATTTCAAACGCTGGCGTGTGGATGGCGACGCCATCAGCATCGTGGCTGTTTCGACCGTGGCCGGGGTGATTGGGTCGAAGCTCTGGCACGTGATGGAGACGCCGCACGATTTGCTGCGGCACCCGGCCGAGTTGCTCTTCGACCGGGCCGGGTTTGCCTGGTACGGCGGGCTCATCGTCGGGATTTTGACCCTCCTTTGGCAGGCGCGGGTCTACAAGCTAAGGCCCCTGCAAATGCTGGACCTCGCCTCGCCGGCCGCGGCGATTGGCTATGGGGTCGGGCGGCTGGGCTGCCTGGTTTCCGGCGACGGCGACTACGGTATCCCCACGAAACTGCCCTGGGGTATGAGCTTTCCCCATGGTCTGGTGCCGACGTACCAGCGAGTGCACCCAACCCCAATTTACGAGCTGCTGGGCGCGCTGCTGATCACATGGATCCTGTGGCGGCAGGGTAGCCCGGAGCGGCCGAAGCCGATCGGCCAGATCACCGGCGAATACCTCATCCTGACCGGGATCGCTCGTTTTCTGGTGGAGTATATCCGGATCAATCCGCGAATTCTGTGGGGGATGACCAATGCGCAGCTGGCCAGTTTGGGAGCGATTGTGTTTGGGGTGGGACTGATCCTGGTGGCGCGCGCCAGAGCCGGCGCCGGGCTGACGAAGCCAGAGAAGCGCACAGCGACGGCGAACACTTAGCCGAGCGGCTTTTGGTGCGGGACTTCAGGCTTCCCAGGGATTCACGACGCGAATACCACAATCTTCGAAGTCGCGCGCGTTGCGTGTGGCCAGGGTGGCGTTGTGGAGGCGCGCGATGGCGGCGATTTGGGCGTCGGCCACCCTGATTTCGTGACCCCGAGCCCTGCGCGCGGCTGAGATCTCGGCATACAGGGGAGCAGCTTCATCATCGAATGGCAGAATGCGACCGGCCATCCAACCGTTGAAGATAGACTTCGCGGCTACCTCCAGCGCGGTTCGTTTTCTGCCCTGCGGTGCTCTTGCGATTCCGTAAAGAATCTCCGCCTTTGTCGTCGCGGTGGTAAAGACCTCTGACTCCTGATGATTCTCGAGCCATTCGACGACGCGTGGTTCTGGCCGCTCACGCATCGCTTCTGAGAGGACATTCGTGTCGACGATGATCATCGGCTATTCGTCGTCATAGGACCCATATTCGGGACCACTGAAATCGGGGGGGGCCCGGTCCGGCATGCGAGGAGGAATTTCCAGGTCCACCCCCTTGATGCCCGCTTCCGCCAGGCTTTGCCGAATGGACTCATAGAAACTGCGAGGCCTCGGTCGTGTGTCCGGTGCAAGCTGGATTGCACTCTCCAGGATCGTCCGCGCTTCCTCTTCCATGGAGCGGCCGTTTTGGGCGGCGCGGATGCGGAGCTTCGCTTTCGCCTTGTCGTCGAGTTTGCGGATGGTGAGGGTCGCCATGGATCAAGCCTAACGCGGCGCAGGCAATGCTGTCAATGCCAGCATTGCAGTCATTGCTGCATCGCAGATTGGCTCGAAGCGGTGGCTTATATTTCAAACAGATACATCTAGAAGCTGAAGCTTCTGATCCACTCGACAATGCTCCGGACGGCGACTCCCGTAGGCCCCGAGGCCGACCAGGGCTTAGCGTCGTCGCTCCAGGCGGTGCCGGCAATGTCAAGGTGCAGCCACGGGGTATCCTCAGCAAATTCTTTCAGGAACATGGCCGCGTTGATGGCTCCGCCGTAGCGGCCGCCGGTGTTTTTGATGTCGGCGATGCTGGATTTGATCACTTCGCGGTAGTCGTCGTCGAGGGGCAGCCGCCAGAAGCGCTCGCCTGAGACTTTGAGGCCCTCGGTGAAGTGGCTGTAGGTCTCCTCGTCGTTGGCGAACAGGCCGGCGTTGAGCAGACCAAGCGCGACCCCGACGGCGCCAGTGAGCGTGGCGGCGTCGATAAGGTGCGTTGCGCCCAGTTGCTTCGCGTAGGTCAGACCGTCGGCGAGGACCAGGCGGCCTTCGGCGTCGGTATTGATGATCTCGATGGCTTTGCCGGGCTTTCCAGGCGCGGGCATTGCGATCTCGACGTCGCCAGGCTTGTAGGCTTTGCCGGAGGGCATGTTCTCGGTCGCACACACGACCGCGATGACTTCGGACTGGCGGCTGCAGCTGGGCGATGGCCCGCATGGCGCCGATCATGGCAGCGCCGCCCGCCATGTCGTACTTCATCTTCTCCATGCTGTCGGCGGGCTTGATGGAGATTCCCCCGGTATCGAAGGTGATGCCCTTCCCGACCAGGCCGAACACGGGCCCAGCTGGAGCGTTGGGCGGTTCGTATTTCATGACGATGAGCGCGGGCGGCTCGTCGGAACCCTGCGCGACGCTGAGGAAGGCGCCCATCTGCAGCTCGCGCATCTTCTCGGTGCTGTGGACCTGGCACTGCAGCCCGACCTCCCGGCTCATGGCCGCGGCCCGCTCGCCCAGAATCGTCGGCGTGAGGCGATTGCCGGGCTCATTGACCAGCTCGCGGGCAAAGTTCTGGGACTCTCCGACGATCACGCCTTCGCGCAGGCCTGTTTCTGCTGCGGCATGGTCGATGGATTCGGGCGCAACGACCTGAACGGTCTGGACGCTGCGGTCTTTGCGGTCGGAGCGGTACGTGTCGGAGTCGTAATCGCCCAGAACAGCGCCTTCGGCGAGCGCGCGAACGGTGAGTTTCGGATCAAGCCCCTCGGGGACGGGCACAGCGATGGCAACCTCGCGCAATCCGCGCGGCTTGGCGAAGCGGACCGCGACGCCCGCACCTTTGCGCACTTCGTGGATGGTCAGCTTGGCGGCTTTTCCCAGGCCGACGATCAGCAGCCGTTTCGCTTTGAAACCCGCTGGCGCATGCAGCAGGAGCGTCTCCGAGGCTTCGGCCTTGAATTCGCCGCTGTCGAGAACGGCCTGGGCGGCCTTGGCAGGGGCATCGTCGCCGGCCAGGAGGCGAACTTCGGGACGAGCCGCTTTGTCGGTGTTGGCGTCGATGGCGAAAACGGCGAGGATCTCGGTTGCAACGTCGGAGGAGGGGGCGAAAAGCAGTTTTGTGTTCATCTGAATTTTTGGGGTTGCTTACCAGATCACTTTAACGCCCGCATAGCGGCGAAAGATCCGGTCGCCGGTGACAATGGGCAGCTTTTCGGCGAGGGCGGTCGCCAGAATCATGCGGTCAAAGGGGTCGCGGTGGTGGAGCGGAAGCGAGAACATGGCAAAAGCATGGCTGGACTCAAAGGACAGAACCCGGACCTGGAGCCCACGGAGAGCGCGCAGGGTTTCTCCGGCTGGCAGGTCCAACTTCGCAATCGAGTTCTTTACCGCTATTTCGGCCAGCGATGCCGCGCTGAGCAGCCATTCGTTTTGCGGACCGATGATGAGTTCGTAAACCTTGCCGGGCAGAGCTCCCATGTAGGCGAGGATGAAGGCCTGGGTATCGAGCAGGACCCTAATACCGGCCCTCCATCATGGCTTCCACTTCTTCGTCGGTCATCGGGTCGGCCCAATGCGGATCGAGAATGCGAACCCGGCCTTTCCCAGTGCCATACCTGCGCACCGGCTTCTCCGCTTTCGCTGCCGGGAGTGGCGAGACGATGGCCACCGGTTTGTTGTACCGCGAAATGACAATGCTCTTGCCCTTCTCGACGTCGTCGAGAAGCTTGGGGAGTTGGGCGCGTGCCTGCGCCACGCTGATGGTCTTCGGCATGGTTAAATTGTACAACAAATTCTGTACAACTTTTCCGGGCTTTTCGGCTCCGGATGCGCTAAACCCAGGCGAATCGGTCTACCCGCGGCGACGACGATGGCGGGAGGAGGACAGTCCGATGGTTCCGTGTTGCCGACGATACGGTACCGATCCGTTCTTGACGTGAAGGTGGCGCGGAACTCGTATGATGACGACCGTGAGTCTGTGGCGAGGTTGGATCTCCCGCGCCGGTTTTGTGGGTGTCGCACTACTGACTGCGCTGCATGGTGCCTTTTGGTGGCGTGCATATGAGTTGGGTGGTTTTTGGGGACACTTCAATGAGGCTGGTCGGTGGCTTCAGGCGATTCTCCTGATATCGGTGCTTGTCATTCTCGGCTGCTTGTTCGGCGTCGGCTGGAGGCGATGGGTCGGCGCGGCTTGCGGTGTCGTGTCGTTCGCCCTCGCTTGCATGTACGCAACGGGCCTCTGAGGACCGGAGATCACGTTACAGCTCCCGCATCACCGGCATTCCGGAAACTTAACAGTGATTTCAGGATTTACGACTGCGGGCGATGGCCGCGCGGGCTTCCTTGTCGGCTTCGCGGCGGCGTTCGGTTTCGCGCTTGTCCCAGTCCTGTTTGCCGCGGGCCACGGCGAGCTCGCATTTCACCCGTCCGTTACGAAAATAAAGCCGTGTGGGGATGAGCGTTAACCCTTTTTGCTGCGTCTTTCCCGTGAGCTTTCGAATTTCTTCCTGGTGCAGCAGCAGTTTTCGTGTGCGCAGCGCTTCGTGATTGTTCGAGCTGCCGTGGGAATACGCTCCAATATGCGCGTTCAGCAAAAAGGCTTCCCCATCCTTGATCAGGCCGTAGGCGTCCCGAAGATTGGCCTTGCCCTCGCGGATCGACTTGACCTCGGTTCCCCGCAGAGCCACGCCCGCCTCGTATTTCTCAAGGAAGAAGTAGTTGTGCGAAGCCACCCGGTTCTGGGCAGCGTCGCGGGAGCCGGAAGCCACCGGATCGCGGTCTTTGGGCTTCGGAGGAGAAGGTTTTGCCGTGTTGGAGGGGTTGCGGGCCATACTTTCAGTCGCAGTTTCTCATCGTATAACGCGGCCCCGAGTTACCAAAACGCTTACCAATACGCGGTACGAGAAAGGCCTGCGCGTGCCTTGTCTGCCCGGCTGCGAAACCTGTTAACAGTGCGATACTATACGCAACGCGACGCGGCAACGCCCGAAAGCCATTCTTCAATCAGCGGAGATGGGAGCGCAGCCGCCCCTGCGCACACTATTCTCACTCCCCACGATGGAGCTGCATGAAGCGAAGTTTTGTTATCTGGGCATTTCTTGCCATGCTTTTGGCGGCCCTTCCGGCGGCCCACGCGCAGTCAGCGGCGCACTGGTTCAAGCAGGGCCAGAACGCCGAGGCCAAAGACGACGTTCAGGGAGCCTACGAGGCCTACTACCAGGCGTATCAGAAGAAGCCAACTGACGAGCGCTACAAGCTCTCGTGGGAACGCACCCGGTTTCCCGCCGCTGCGCTGCACGTGGAGCACGGCGAGCGTCTGCGCGACCAGGGCAATTACACCGGCGCGCTGACGGAGTTTCTGCGAGCCATCGAAATCGATCCCAGCAACGAGCTGGCCAGTCAGGACATCAAGGCCACGCGCGACAAGATGAATGCGCAGAGCCCGGCGCCGGAGAATGCGCCGCGAACCTCCGATGAAGCGATGGAACTGGCCGCGCCCATCCAGCTCAAGCCCATTTCCAACGAACCGCTGACGCTGCACATGGTCGAGGACAGCCGCGTTATTTACCAGGCGGTGGGCAAGGCAGCCGGCATCAACGTGCTGTTCGATCCGGCCTATAACTCCAAACGTATTCAGGTGGACCTCAATAATGTGAGCCTGACTGATGCGCTGCGCATCGTGGCCACGGTCTCGAATACGTTCTGGCGGCCGATTACGTCGAACACCATCTTCGTCGCGGAGAATTCGCGCAGCAAGCACACCGAGCTCGATCAGCAGGCGGTTGAAACCTTTTACCTGCACAACATTTCGCAGCCCAACGACTTCACCGAAATCCAGACCGTGCTGCGCAACCTCTTCTCGCAGGGCGCCCGCATCACCGGCGTCGCCAGCGAGGACGCCATCGTGATGCGCGCCACGCCCGATGAACTGCTGCTGGCGCGCCGCCTGGTAGAAAACCTCGACAAAGCCAAGCCGGAAGTCGTGATCGATGTGGCTGTCCTGGAAGTCAGCCGCGATCTACTGCGCAACATCGGCCTGCAGCTGCCGCAAACGGCCAGCATCAACTTCCAGCCGTCGAACGCAAACATTGCCTGCGAAACCGGCTCCACAGGCTGCAACTCCACCAGCAGCACCGGCACCAGCACGTCGAGCACTTCCACGACCACCAGCAGCATTACGCTCAACAACCTGGCTCATCTGAATTCGACCAATTTCGCGGTCACCATCGGCCAGGCAGCCGTGAATCTGCTGCTCACGGACACGCGCTCGCGCATTATCCAGAACCCCCAGATTCGCGCGTCGGATGGACAGGAAGCGACGCTCAAGATCGGCGAAAGAATCCCGATCGCCACCGGTTCGTATCAGACCGGCGCCGCAACGGCCATCGTGAGCTCGCTCGTGAATACCCAGTTTCAGTACATCGACGTCGGCGTGAACCTCGATATGAAGCCGACGGTGCACTTCGACCGCGATGTCAGCATGAAGTTCAAGGTTGAGGTTTCGGCCACCAACGGCAATTCGAGTATCGGCGGCATTACCGAGCCCATCATCACCCAGCGCGTCATCGACCAGACCATCCGGCTCAAGGACGGCGAGCCCAATCTCATCGGCGGAATCGTGCAGCACCAGACCACCTGGGCGATCAGCGGAACACCGGGCCTGGCCGAGCTTCCTCTGCTGAAGTATTTCTTCAGCACCCAGCAGAAAGAAACCACCGACGACGAAATCGTCTTCCTGATCGTTCCGCACGTGGTGCGCGCCGAGGAAATCGGCCCCGAAGATCTGCAGCAGATCGACACCGGCACGACCAATGACATCGAGCTGCGGGAGGTGAGCCTGGCGCAGCGGACAACGGCAAATCCGGCCATGGCCCAGGCTGCCGGTCGTCCGTTTGCCGGACAGCCGCAAACCGTCGCCGCGCCTCCCTCGGTCGCGCCGGAATCGAACCCCACAGGCCAGTCGATTCCAGGACCAACGGCAGCCCAGGCCGCGCAGCAGGCCATCACATCTATGCAGCAACAGGCCAGCGCGTCGCCCCCAGTCAACCTGACGCTGACTCCGCCCGAGTCGACAGAAAAGGTGGGTTCCACCTTCAAGATGCTGGTCAATTTGTCGGGCGGTCACGACGTCTTCGGCGTTCCCATGAACGTGCAGTACGACTCGTCGAAACTGACCCTCCTCAATGTGGATTCCGACGATCCGCAGGATCCCAATATGCTGGGCAAAGACGGTCAGTCAGTCGCGCTGGTCCATCGCGACGATGGGAGGGGAGACGCGGCCATTGCTGCCTCGCGTCCGCCCGGCACGAAGGGCATCAACGGATCGGGCACCCTTTGCGTGCTGACGTTCCAGGCACACGCGACTGGCGACGCATCTGTAGCCATCACCCGGCCGATAGTCCGCAACAGCGACCAGCAGCCGATACCCGCGATGGGTTCGCAGGCGGTCGTCAAAATCCAGTAACCCTCAGCTCAGGATTAAGAAGTTATGCAGTGGATGTTGAACACGAGAGGAAAGGACAAGCGGAGCCACGAAGCCGGCCTGACGCTGGTGGAGCTGATCGTAACCGTTGCGATCCTCGGCATTCTGGCATCGGCGGCGGTTCCCATCGCCCGCTTCCAGGTGAAGCGCCAGAAGGAGCGCATGCTGCGCTACGACCTTTGGCAGATGCGAGCCGCCATCGACGCCTATAAGGATGCGGCCGATAAGCACGCCTTCCAGACCAAGGTGGACACCCAGAATTATCCGCCCGACTTGCAGACTTTGGTCGACGGAGTGGACGTGCAGGGCAAGAAGGTGAAATTTCTGCGGCATATCCCGATCGACCCCATGACCGGGAACGACGACTGGGGTTTGCGATCGATGCAGGACGACCCCACCAGCGATTCCTGGGGCGGGCAGAGTGTCTTCGACGTGCACTCGAAGTCGGACGGGACCGGGCTCGACGGAACAAAATACTCGGACTGGTAATGCTGTGCAGCTAAAAATTCCAACTCGACATTCGGATCGCGGCTTCACTCTGGTGGAGCTGATGATCGTGATGCTGATCATCGGCGTGCTGGCCACGGTCGCTATCCCCAGCTTCATCGCTTCCATTCGCAATGCGAGAGAAGCCGCGCTCAAAGAAGATCTGCACGTGCTGCGCGATGCCATCGATTCCTACACGATGGACAAGAACAAGGCGCCGCAGTCGCTCGACGACCTGGTGCAGAGCGGGTATCTGAAGGTAATCCCGGAGGACCCGATGACCCACAGCCGCGAAACCTGGGTCACCGCCAGCGACGATACCTACTCCGATCTCGACCAGACCGAGCCCGGTATCAACGACGTGCACAGCGGCTCGGAAGAGACAGGCTCAGACGGCCAGCCGTATTCAGGCTGGTGACGATTTTGCCGATGTATGGCTTATAAGCGCCAGTCCAGCGCAATCGTGATGGCAGATGATTTTTTTTTGCATCATCTCTGTCAGGTTAGAGACGGTTGCGACAGCCACCAAGCCCCGCCCAAAGCGGGGTTTGGGTTTTCGATACATCACTTCTTCATGGCAGAATAGCCGGACGATGCTTTCGCTCCCCGAGCTGACGCGGGTTCACGATCGATTTCTCACCCTTAGTCGCATCGCCCGCGAATGCTGCAACGATTCCCTCGGCGGAAAGTTTCTGCTGCGCTCGAGCTATGACGCCGACGGTATCGCCTCCGTGGTCGCCGCCAGCATCGCCGGCGCGGCTTCTCTCTGCGTCGATGACGATGCAGATCGTCTCCGCGACGGCCTCCGCGCAGGCCTTATCGACTTCGTCGTAGCCAATCTCGATGAGTCGCTGCGTATCCTCAAGAACGAGATTCGCCGTGCCCTGCCGGTTTCGGTCGGCCTGACCGCCGATCCCGAATCGAGTATCGCCGCGATGATCCAGCGCGGGCTGCAGCCGGATTTGCTATCTGGAGTTCAGGCCGGCAACTTCGTGCAACACGGCGCTCTTACAGTCCCCGACGAGGCATCGCCCGATCCGGAAACGTCGCTCGTCGAATGGACTGTCGCCGAAACTCCGGCACAGTCGATGGCGCGGATCGCTCAATTCGCCGCAAGCGCGCTCGATCCGGCGGGCAGCGACACCGCGGCTCGCCGGCGCTGGCTCCAGCAAGCTCCTCGCTACCTGGGCCGGGCGTTTTCCGCCCGGCAATGCCTGCGCATGACCGGCGCGGAAGTCTCTTCCCTGCTGCCGCTCGCAAAGACCGAAATTCCTTCCGTTGAAATCACCCGCAACGGTCAGCGAATCTGACACGATTCCGCCACGCATCGCCCCACCCCACGCATCTTTTCCGTTCCGTCGCGAGTCTCAATCGTTGTACGATCCAGCAACGGAGGGCCTTGCATGGGGTCACAACCCGAGTATCCAGTCTTCGGTTCCCAGCCGGAATCGCTCCCGCAAACGCCTCAGGAACTTCAGGATGAGCAGCGCAAACTGCGCCGCCTGCAGATGATGGTGAACATGGTCATGTCGGTGATCGGCCAGGATCTCTCCATGACCGTGGACGAAGCCTCGGAAATGGTAGCCGACACCCGCCGTGCGGCGCTCGCGATGTTTCCCGGAAAAGAGCTCGCCTTCGATTTACTCTACAAGCCCCGCCTGCAACGCCTGATGCGCGAGCGCTTTCGAATTCACTAGCCGATCTTTACTTCTGATCCAGAGCTGTCAGCCGGAACGTGATCGTTCCCCAGAACAGCCGCGCCCGCATCTGCACTGGGATATGCTTCTCGTCGTCGGTGTACCAGATCCAGATATTGCCGCGCGCTTTCACCACCCCCGCATCGGCCATCGGCTGTACCCGAACCGTCTGATAAGTCGCGAGCGGCGTGCGTACCGTCTCGCGCGCCTCCACTTTCATCGTTACGGTCACGGTATGCATCGCGTCGGCAACCGGAACGCGAAAGCTCTGGCCAGGCGACAGCGTGAGCGATGCGGGATAGAAGATGGCCGACAGCAGATCGGTGACGCACGGACCCACCGGCGCCTCCGAGTGCTTGCTGGTTCCCTTCACAATGTTTTTCTCGTTGAGCTCCGCTTTGCGCATGGCGTAATCGAACTTCAGGTCGGTGCTCACCTGGCGGCGCCCTTCCTGCAGCTGCTTCGCAAAGCCGGCGGAGCAACCCGTGTGCCTGTTAAACGAAGACTGAAAGCGATCGCTCACCCGGTAAATAAGATTGATGGCGCCTAACGTATCGCCGCTTGCCGTCACGCGCTCCTCATCGCCCTGCTGTTCCAGATGCATCACCGTCGTGCCCGCCGGAAACACACGCCAGTCCACGGCATAAGTCAGCGTTTCTTTCGCAGGAAAGTTGTAGGTGGGGTTCGGAGGAATCAGTGGTGGCGGGCTCTGCGCAGTCTGCGACCCCGCGCCGCTCGCAGCGACAAAAAGAATGCAAGCGATCGACAACCTCGCTGTCGGTGAACCACGATCATGGCCCGCAAATCCGAAAAGAATACGACGCTCCTTTGGTCCGATTATTTCCTGAGCACCATCTTCAGGATGAGGGCAGCATACATGCCACCCGCGCCCAGCAGCGCGTTATATTCACGATGCTGTCGGTAGAGTTCCCACGAGAATACCCCTTTGGTAGTTTCCGATCCCACCGCCGCTCGCGACTCGGGGCCACAAGCGCGGCACTGCCGCGGCATACGCGTCGAACCCCGGAAATACCGAGCGAAGATACGCCTCTTCAGATCGGATCACAGGAATATAGATCGCCACAAACAAAACCACCAGCACTGCCGCGATCCACAAGCTGCGCGCGGCCAGCGCAAATCCAAACGCAATCAGAATCGAACCGAGATACAGCGGATTGCGTGTGTGCGCGTAAGGACCCGTCACCGTCAGCTCCGCATTCTTTTTGACGTAGCCGGAGGCATAGCCGCGCAGCAGCAGCCCCGGCGCAACCACCACCAGGCTCAACGCGATAAAAAGCAGCGTCGGCCGCGCCAGCCACAGGAACAGAACCGCAAACACAAACCCCAGCGGCACGCGAATGCGGCGCGCAATGCGATTCCAGCTCATCGCTCGCCCTCCCGCAGCAATTCAAGCGCCGCGCCGGTGACGGCTTCCGGCGTGATGGTCAGCAGCCCCGCCTCCGGCTCACTCCGGCGTGAATGATCCCTCACGCTTTCCGGATGACGCAGCACCCGATTCGCGCAATGAAAGGGTCCGTTGCGCGCCGGATCCGTCGGCCCGTAGATGCCCACCACCGGAATGCCCAGCGCGCACGCCAGATGCAGAGGGCCCGTGTCGCCGGCAATCGCGAGCGATGCCCGCCGCGTGACCGCGATCAGCTCCGCCATATTGAGCGTGAGGCGCGCGCCGCACCGCCACTGCTCCCGACGATCTCCTCGGCCAGAGTGCTCCTCCGCGGGTCCGCTGTTGATCACGACTCCGTAGCCCGCATCGGCTAGTTGCCGCGCAACCAAACCATAACGCTCCGCAGGCCAGCGCTTGGCGCCCCACCCCGCGCCCGGGCTCAGCAGGACAAACGGCTGCGGCAACTCCGCGGCCTTCGCATCGGCCGCCGGATCGCGCGGCAAGCAGCGGCAAGGTCATCGGCAGATTCTCCCCGTCAATCGCATTGGCCACCTCGAGCGATTGCTCGATGACGTGAACGCCGCGCGTCTTCACCTTCTCGTTGAAGAACCACTTCGCGGCGAATTCCCGCGGTTGCGCTTCCCCAATGATTCTGCCCGTCCGCGCCCATCGCGCCACCATCGTCGCGCGCACCGCGCCCTGCATCTCGACGACCACGTCATAGTGCATCGCGCGGATTTCCTTCCTCGCCCCGCGCATCTCCCGCAAGGTTGCAGGATTGAACGGCGAGCGCGCCCACTTCTTCGCAGCGACAATGTGCAGACGATCGACCAGCGGCATGCCTGGCGTTTCGGGTTTACATTCGTCGGCACAAAAGAGACCGCGCCACTGCGGCTCAATCGCCCATCCGATCAACCATTGCGGATGAGCCTGGCGCAAGGCAGTGACAGCGGGCATGGAATGGAGAATGTCGCCCATCGCGCCCAACCGCACGACGAGCAGACGGAGATCCTTTGGAGTTGCAGTCAATCTTCTGATTTTCTCACGGCACGCATGGCCGGCTTCTCATGGCGCCTGCCTCAATTCAGCCGCGCGCTCCCGCACATTTGCCGGCAGCAACCCAAGCAGTTGCTCCACCGCTGCCGGCTCATCGAGCAGCCGCACGACCAGCTTTGCCACATGCAGTGGAGCAGCGTTCTCCAGCGTTTTTCTCTGGACCGGACTCAGCCGGACCCAATCTTTTTCCGTTGTCAGGAAAGCTTCGGCGCTGTGCTGCCGCTGCAATTCGATCAACTCGGCCATATCCCACGGCTCGTAGCGGTGATGATCGCGCCACGCGCGCGTGGTGGCCATCGAAACTCCGGCCAATCGCAATCCGGAAAAGAATTCCTCCTGCCGCGCTATGCCACAGAAGGCGACGGCGCGCGACAAGCGGGGGACCTCGATTCTCCGCTCCATCCACCACACCGGCCCCGCGAACCCTCGACGCCGCAGCTCCGGCTCCAGTTCCCGGTCTTCCCGCCGCATCGCCACAATTTGTGCCCGCGACAGTGAAGAAAACGGCTCGCGCAGCCGTCCTGCTGGAAGCAGGTCTTCGTAAAAGTCATCGCGATGCAACACCACGATGTCCACGTCGCGCGCCAGCTGTCGGTGCTGGAATCCGTCGTCCAGCAAATGAAGCCCCGGTCGCACAGCATCCTGCTCCGCCAGCCAGCCCCGCGCGATAACGGCTGGCTCCAACAAACACAGGAACGCCGGCCGCCTGCGAGGTCAACAACGGTTCATCGCCAAACTGCTCTGCTGATCCGCCGGCAATCACACGCTCCACAGTATTCGATCTCCGCCCATGCCCGCGCGAGAGAACATCGACCGCAATGCCACGCTCCGTCAACAGTTGCGCCAGCCGAATCGTGAGCGGCGTTTTCCCCGACCCTCCCACCGACAGATTGCCGATGCTCACCACCGGGGCCTGCAGTCGCTTCGCCTGCAACCAACCGCGGTCCCACGCCAGATTCTTCGCGCGCACCGCTGCGCCATAAACCGGAGCCAGCGGTGCCAGAATCCTGTTCACGAGCTAACCTCCGCGCGGACCCCTGGTTCGACAGCGTCCGAGCTACGATCCTTCAGCAATTCCAGCAGAGCCTGCGCCACGCGCTCGGTCGCGCCCGCTTCGCTCTCAAAAACCTCCCGCGCCCTCGCGCCCATGTCGCGTGCTTCCGGAGATCCCGACAACATCTCCGCCAGAGCATTGTTCAACTCCGAAGGTTGCGTAATCCGAATCGCATCCTGTTCGCGCAGCTTCTCCACGATCCCGCGGAAGTTCTCGTAACTCGGTCCCATCAGCACCGGAACGCCAAACTGCGCCGCCTCCAGAGGATTGTGCCCCCCCGCCGCCACCAGACTGCCACCAATGAACGCCGCATCTGCCAACGAGTAGACCGAGGCCAGTTCCCCGATCGAATCCAGCAGAAATACGGTTCCGGTTTCGAGACGCTGCGGAGCCTCCATCCACTGCGAACGCCGCACCCACTTCGCCCCACGACGCCGCAGCAGTTCCGCAACGTCGCCGAAGCGTTCCGGATGCCGCGGCGCCAGAATCGTCACTACGCCAGCAGGCAGCGCATCCAGCAAAAACTCCTCTTCACCGCCCAGCGTCGATCCGCACACCAACACCCGCGCTCCCGGAGCCAGATGCTCGCGCAGCTTTTCGGTCAGCGCGTTCGACCCAGCCGCGCGCACATCGTATTTCAGATTGCCCGCCACGCGAACATTCGTCGCGCCCAACTCCCGTAGCCGCGTCGCATCCAGATCCGTCTGCGCCAGAACAACAGCCAGCCCCTTCAGCAGCGGGCTGCCAGACCCAGCGCCAGCGCTCGATAGCGCGGCCACGATCGATCCGAAATGCGCGCGTTCACCACCGCCACCGGGATTCCTGCGCGCCTGCACTCCGTGAGCATGCGCGGCCAGAACTCCGTCTCCACCAGAACCAGCATCCGCGGCCGCACCGCGCGCAGCCACCCCCGCACCGCCCAGCCCAGGTCCAGGGGGAAATAGAACACGCGCTCCGCACCGAAGCGGGTGCGCGCCAGGGTCTGTCCGGTGCGCGTCGTCGTTGAAATCATCACGCACCACCGGTCTGTCTCTCGGCGTCCGGCAGCGCCCGCCAGTTTCGATTCCAGCTCCTCGATCAACCGGCTGGCGGCAAGCACTTCTCCCACCGAAACGGCGTGGATCCAAACAATATTTCTCGCCTGCAGAGCACGGTGAATCCGCTGCGGCAAAATGCCCAGCCGCTCCGTCAAACCCTCGCGGTATTTACCGCTGGTGGCCATGCGAAAAAGCCACCATGGCGCGCCCAACACCAGCACCAGGATCAGCGCGAGACTATACAGGATCAACATCCGCTTACCAATCTCGACTTCCAGGGGTCATAAGGCAAGATGATAATGGGGACCATGCACTCACGTGTTTTGCGACACCTGGGGTTCTTCTGCCTTTTTTCTATCGCCCTTATCTCTGTTGTATCCGCAGAATCCGATCCGCCGCCGGCAAAAGACGCAACTTCGTACCCGGCAGTCGACTTTCATAGCAAGGAACAGGTCGCCATCGCTGCCGAACCTTTCGACACCGCCGAGAAATGCAAAATCTTTCAGGTGGACTATCTCAAGTATCGGTTTCTTCCCATCCGCATCATCGTCACCAACACCGGCGACCACCCTATTTCGCTGCGTGACGCTCGCATCTTCTTCATCAGCGCACAAGGAGACAAGGTTCCCGCGGCTGAGCCCGAAGACGTGGAACGGCGCGTGAAGCCGAAAGACTCGCGCGGCAGAGATATCCCCATCGGCCCTATCAAGGTCCATACCAAAGCGAGCGCTTCGGATAACAAGATCGAAGCCGACTTCGACCAGTTCGAATATGCGGCCCTTGCGGTTGAGCCGCACACCACCCGCGCCGGCTTTCTCTTTTATGACATGCAGGGCCTCGGCGATACTCCCCTGCACGGCGGCAAGCTGGTTCTGCGCGAACTGCGCGACTCCAGCGGCAACGAGCTTTTCTATTTCGAGATTCCCTTCGACAAATATCTCGAAGCACAGCGCTGACCGGCGTAAAGCAACTTACACGCCCTTCTTCTGCGGTTCCCACACATATTTGTGGATCTGCAGGCTCAGCCTCGCGGGCAATCCATCCGCGAGCATCCATTCCACCAGCTCGCGTGGATCGAGAAGGGAGTTTTCCGTGGTGCGCTCCGGGGTCGGCGTTTTGGAAAATGCCGGCGACAGCAGAATCTGTCCGCCACGCGTCTCCGGCTTGTGCTCGCGGATGAAATCCCGCGCAAATTCGTAATCGCCGCGGTTCGCAATTACAAACTTCACCTCATCGCGATCCGTCAGGCAGTCAAGGTTGGCGATGCGGAAACTGCCTGCCTCACCGGAGCCCGGGCATTTCACATCCACAATCTTGTGTACCGCACGCGGAACAGCCTCCAGAGGCCGCTCGCCGCTGGTTTCGATCATCAGATCGTAACCCGCACCCAGCAGCCGCTCCATCAGCGGGATCAGTTCCCTCTCCTGCAGCATCGGCTCGCCGCCGGTAAATTCGATCAGCCTCACCGGCGCCAGCTTTTCAACTTCCGCCACCACCTGGTCTTCGCTTAATTTGTAACCGCCGGTGAACGTATACTCCGAGTCGCACCAGGCGCAGCGCAGATTGCATCCCGCCAGCCGCACAAAAATGCACGGCAACCCGGCAAAGCTCGACTCACCCTGAATGGATTTGTAAATTTCGATGAGATACAAGGTTCCGTCCGCTACACTTTAGCCCGACGCAGTCTCATCGCCAGGATAACAAGCGACGCGAGCGCGAAGGTAAGACCGGCTCCCAGCGCGAACCCATACCAGAAGTGATTCGATAACATGGTGCACGCCTCCTGTTACTCGTAGTAAGTCGCCGTCGTGGTGTCAGTCTCGTAGATGGTGCAGTCTTTCACCCGCACGCGGCCGCTGGTCATCTGGCGCAGCTGGCTGTTGGTCTCGTCGAAGAAAAAACGAGCCAGATTCTCCGCCGATGGGTTAATCGCGGTCAAAAGGCTCCAGATCGTTCAGCATCTGGTGGTCGATGCGGTCAATCACCGGCAGCATCACCTGCTTCAGCTCGCGAAAATCCAGCAGCAGCCCGGCCTGATCCAGCTCCTCGCCGCACAGCGTGATCCGAACCTTGTAGTTGTGCCCATGCGGGTTCTCGCACTTTCCCTTGTAGTTACGGAGAAAATGCCCTGAAGAAAACCCGCGCTCCACTGTCACTTCGTACATGTTTTGGTTAGCTTCCCGAATCGAAATACCTGTCTTATGCCATTCTATCGGTCGCGGCTCTCCGGCCCGCGCCGGCCCCGCTGCCGATCCCGCCGCTCCTCGCTGCGCCGATCCACCTGCTCAAACATCGCAGTCAAAACTCCCAGCAGAGCCACCATCAGCCCGCCCACCGTCAGAAACAGCGCCGACGTCTTCCACAGCGTTCCATTCGCGGGCAGCGCGGGTTGGAAGCGGCTCGAGGTCGTCGCCATCACAAACGACACCACAGCAAAAAGCAGCAGCACCGCCGCGAGGATGTAGAGATTCCGGGCCACGCCTCAGTCTACCGCTCCAGCCGCGGCATGCTGGCCCCGCGCTTGGTACCCTGTACCCTGCACCCTTGCCGATATGGATGTTTCCATCGTCATTGTCGACGACAACCCCGGCAGTCTCGAGCTGCTCTCGACAGCTCTGGCTCGCGAGGGCGTCACCATCCGCACCGCGTCGCGCCCGGGCGAGGCGCTCGAGCTCGTCCGCCAGCATCACCCTCACCTGGTCCTCACCGACCTGGTGATGCCGGAAATGACCGGCCTCGACCTGCTCAACCGCATCATGGAGTTTGCCCCCGCCACCGACGTCGTGCTCATGACCGCGCACTACACCACGGAAACCGCAGTCCAGGCCATTCGCAATGGCGCGGCAGACTACCTCGAGAAACCAATCCGGTTGCCTGTTCTGCGCGAGCGCGTGGGACGGCTCATCGATGACGCCCGCCGCCGCCAGGAAGTTGGCTCCCAGCCGGAATTCGAGGGCCTCATCGGCACCAGCCCGCGCATGGCCGAGCTGTTTGCGCGCATCCGCCGCATCGCGCCGCATTACCGTTCCGCGCTCATTCAGGGAGCCACCGGAACCGGCAAAGATCTGGTAGCCCGCGCCCTGCACGCCCGCAGCGGCGTCAAGGGCCAGTACGTCGTCCTCAACTGCTCCGCCGTCGTTGAGACCCTCTTTGAGAGCGAGCTCTTCGGCCATGTGCGCGGCGCTTTCACCGGCGCCGATCGCGACAAGCCTGGCCTGTTTGAAGCCGCCACCGAGGGCACGCTGTTTCTCGACGAAATTGGCGACATGCCGCTGGCCACCCAGGCCAAGCTGCTGCGCGCCCTGCAGAACCAGGAGATTCAGCGAGTCGGCTCCCTGCAAACGCGCAAAGTAAACGTGCGCGTCATCGCCGCGACCAATCGCAATCTGCGTCAGGCCGTCGCCGACCGCCTCTTCCGCGAAGACCTCTACTATCGCCTCGCCATGGTCGAGATCCCTGTTCCTTCCCTCGCCGAGCATAAAGAGGACCTGCCGCTGCTGATCCAGCATTTTGTCTCCCGCTTCGCGCAGCAGTATGGCAAGCCGATTCGCGGCGTATCGCCACGCGCACGCCTGGCGCTGGAGCGCCACAACTGGCCGGGCAATGTCCGCGAGCTGGAAAACGCCATCGGCCACGCAGCCATGATGGCGGAGGAAGCCGAGATTGACGTCGGCGATCTGCCCGCATCGCTTCTCGGTGAGCCCGTCGCTTATCCCGCCGGCGCCGCGTCCCCGCCGGCTTCCTCGCAGCCGCCTGTTCCCGAGGAAGATGCCTCCCTGGCCGAGCACGAACGCCAACTGCTCGTCAGCGCGCTGGAAAAAGCGCAGGGAAACCAGTCCCACGCGGCGCGCGCGCTCGGCATCGGCCGCGATGCGCTACGCTACAAAATGAAGAAGCACGGCTTACTGTAGCTCGCCCCCGGCAATTACTTTGCCGCAGCGAGGATGCCGCGAGCATCGGCAGCATTGGGTCCGTTGGGGTCGAGCTGAAGGTATTTCTGAAACGCTTCGGCGCAGCCTGGCGGCAGAACCATCTTTTGTGTTTTCGGATCAATGGTGGCTTTGGTGACCAGGGCCTGGGCTTTGAAATAGTAATTCGCGGCGCGCGCCGCATCGAGCGCAATCGCCTGATCCGCGGCTGCCAGCTGCTCATCGGAGTGGCCGGTCTGGTAGAAAACGATCGCCTCGTTATGGCGATATTCCGCAGCCTGGGCGGGATAGGCAAGAACAGCATTGTCGAACGCTTCCTGGGCCTCCTTCACCTTCCCCTGGTGGGCGTAGATTTCGCCGAGACTCGCCCAGGACGTCCCCTTCGCGTCGGGGGGAAGGTTTTGTTTCACCGGGGCGTCCCCATTACTTTCACTGAAGCTGCTGTTTTTTGTCGGTCCCGCTCCCGCTGAGTAAAAACCAGCCGCGTGATCCTTCGGCGCTGCGTCGGATCCGACAGGTCCCATTTTCAACGCCATTCTGAAGTCGTTCTCCGCATCCGGATACTTGTTCAGAGCCAGCTGCGCCCGGCCCAGCTCTACCCAGGGAAGAATGACGGTGGGCTGCGATTGCGTGACCTTCAGCATCAGCGCTTCGGCGTCCCCGTAGCGCTTCTCGGCGCTCGCTTTGCGCGCCTGAGCCAGCAGCGCATTCACATTCGCAATCTCATTGCCGCTAAAGGTGCTTTCCTTATGCGCCACCGCAGCAGGTGGCGGAACAACCGTATTCATGGGCAGCGCGGGAAACGCCCCATCCCCCTGGTAGCCCTTGTACTCACTGGTAAAGAGCGTGTGACGGAGCGCGTATGCGCCTGCCTCCTGCGAGTCTCCGTTGGCGGCAACCTCGGTGAGGATGATGGTCCTCATCGGCAGAACCGCCAATGCGTCACGGACCTGGACGGTACCGTAGTCCACACGCGTGTCTTCCTGGTGGACCACGTCTCCGGGTTTGAATTGGGCCTCAGTGTCCAGGCGCACCACGATTCCGGTATCCGGGTCGATAAAAATCTCGCCCCGGTAAGGAAGGTCGGCGGCTTTGTAGTCGTGCCAACTGGTGGCCGTCTGGAAGTTGCCCGACGCGCCACCCGCACCTCCCCCTGGAGCTCCGGCCGCGCCCATCGCCGCTGAGGTGAACTGGACCATGCCTGCCTGGGTGACTTTGGGAAAACAGCAGATGGCTGTGTCGAAGTGCGACTCCTTCTTCGGGACGTCAAACGAGAAGACAGCGGCCGGCTTGCCATTCACGTCTTCCCAGCGCAGCCATTTCATCGAGCCGGCTGTCTGGGCGTCCGCAAAAACCTCGTTCAAACCGAGAACGGGCTCCCTCAGAGCGATCATCCCGTTCGCGCCCCACTGGGTTTTGTCTTCGAGGAGCTTCTCGATCCCGCGATTGCTGACGTACTGGCTCTCGGTCGAGTTGATGTAACGGATGTAGGTGTAAGGCTCCGTGACGGCCGATCCGGTCGAAGCGTCCCTGCTGCCGCCGTGCATTCCGGAGCTGGCCGCAGTGGCCTGCATATTGTCCTGGAAGCGCAGGGTGGTTTCGGTTGCGGTGACCACCGGCAGCTGAGCCCAGGTCTTTGTGACATAGGCAGCAGCTTTATCCAGAATATTTTTCTGTGCCGCTGCATCGGGGACGGGAGTTTGCGGGATGTCCTCGGCGGGTGGCGCCAGAAGAGCGCTGCGCGCCTCGAGCACGTACAGCTGCTCGTTGGTCAGCGGTCCGGGCGCGTCCGTCAGCAGTTTGTTCATGGCGGCGCGCGTCAACTGCTCGCTTAGCTCCACCTGCTTCAGGGCTGTCGCCACCTCCGCATCCGACTTCTTTTCCGCCTGCATGGTCTTCAGCGAGTCTTCCAGTTCGCCGACAGATATCTTCTTCACCGGCCACGCCGGAAGCGCCAGAACGATCAGTGCAAAAATGCAGACAAAACGTTTCACTTGAGATACCTCCCCTGCAACCTGCTCCACGGGTTGGTGCACGGAGCCGCCCATGCGCCATTCCCGGATTGCCAGGCGGGAAATGGCCGGGAAAAGTCTACCACCGGCGCACAAGAAAAGGACTTTGCTCGATGCCGCACAGTGCGGGTCCCTTTTGTTGCGTTCCCACAGAGGAATCGGATATGGGTGTAGAGCGGCTTATTTCCCAATCACCGTATGCCAGACCGCTTCGCCGGAGAAACCTATGGGGATGAATCGATACACGTGGCGTGCCACTGGCCTGGCAGCCCTCGTTTTGCTCTGCTTCGCCGCCGCCCGCGCCCAGGACGACGAGGTCGTTCCGGGGATGGAGGATGCGTGCATCGAGAATTTTGGCTACACGGGCTGTGACGCCAACGGCATGCCCAAACCTCCGGGTGGCCAGCAGATGATCGTGGTCCACTATGCTGCGGTGGCCATGTCGCCAACCACCATGACGGCAGGCGCATCGCATGGGCAAAACTCTCAAAACAGCGCGGAACAGACCGCGCTCCAGAATTGCCGCCGGAACGGAGCCACCGATTGCAAGGTGCTCACGTGGGGCGAGAACTATTGCATTGGACTGGCAGAGAGCTATGCGGATAAGGCGTTTGGGTTTTACGTGGGAACCAGCCGGGATGAGTCTGCGGCCGGAGCTCTCGCGCGATGCCAGTCCGGAAACGGCAAGAACTGCGTAACCGTCACCGCGCCCTGTGCCGGCGACGATGTTCGCTGGTCGTCGCCACTGCCTTTGCCGCCGGGAGGCACAACAGCCACGGTCGATCCGAATATGGTGGGAACGTGGGAGCTCTTTATCAATCCGGGGCGCTGGGTTTGGCGCGTCGCTCCCAACGGCACTTACGAATTGCATAGCGAGGCGATGGACAATACTCCATCCAATGCCGGTACTTTTTCGGCGAGCAACGGCCACTACACGCTGCACGCCATCTCCATGAGCTGGGATGACGCCGGTATCTATAAGGTGCAGTCACCAGGAATCGTCGTCGCGACGGGCAAGCTGGGAACCGGGACATGGAAGAAAATCGGCGGGGCAAGCGACAATGTGACCAAGGCGCCTCCGCCGGGGAAACCAGGCGGTCAGCCGATCACAATCCGGAAATAAAGAAAACGCTAGGCCTCACGACGCGCCACCGGTACCGCATCACGCAGCAGACGCGCCACCGTCTCCCGCAGCACCTCAGGGCCAGCAGGCTTGGCCAGGTAATCCGTAAACCCGGCCTCCAGAATCTTCTCCCGGTCGCCGCGCATGGCGCTCGCGGTCAACGCCAGCACCGGCAGATGCTCGAAACGAGATTCGCTGCGCAGAGCCGCGAGAACCGCGTAGCCATCAAGGCCAGGCATCTGCAGATCCAGCAGAATCAGGTCCGGATTCCCCGACCGTGCACGATCCACCGCCTGCTGGCCGTCCTCGGCTTCGAGCACTTCGTAGCCGGCGCGCTCCAGCACCAGGCGGAGCAGCTCACGGCTGGTGGGACGATCGTCCGCAATCAGAATCAGTGACTTTCCAGGAGATGTCGACATGGCACCAACTCAACTCCGGCAGCCCTTGGCCCAGATACTCACTCACATCCTCAAACAAATCGCTGTTGGGGAGAAGATGCAACCATCCTACAGTTCCGCTGAACCCGTGGGAAGCGTGAAGGTGAACCGGCTGCCCTTGCCGGATGTGCTTTCCAGTTCGATCCAGCCGCCGTGCATCTGCACTAACTCCTTGGTAATCGACAAACCGAGCCCTGTCCCTTCGCGCACGCCGCGGGTCGTGTTGCCCACCTGATAAAACTTGTCGAAGATGTTCTCCTGCTCCTCAGCCGGAATTCCAATGCCGGTATCGCCGACGGTCACCCGCACAAACCCCGCATCCGTTGCCGTGGCCACCCAAACCTTCCCGCCCTCCGGAGTAAACTTCACCGCGTTGCTCAGCAGGTTGTAGAGCATTTCCTTCACCCGCAGCGGATCGGCATCCACCAGCGCATCGCCATCGTTGCTCTCCTCGATCCGTATTCCCTTCTGCGCCGCGCCGGGACGGATCGCATTGAGCGCCTCTCCGATGCTCCGCGCCAGAGGATACACTTCCCGCTTCAGCGTCAGTTGCCCGGCTTCAATCTTGCTCAGGTCCAGCACGTCGTTGATCAGATCCAGCAGATGTTCTGAGTCGCGGTGAATATGCTCGACGAACCGCTTTTGTCCATCGTTCAGATCCCCGTCGTGACCCTCTTTGAGCAGCTCCGCAAAGCCGATGATGGTGTGCAGCGGCGTGCGCAGCTCATGACTCATGCTGGCCAGGAATTCGCTCTTCAGCCGGTTGGCGCGCTCGATCTCGCGGTTGCGCGCCTCGAGCTCGCCCGTGTACTGCATCTGCAGGCGCCGCACCTCAGTCTCCGCGCGCTTGCGCTCCGTCACGTCACGGATCACCGCCGTCACGTGCATCCCGCCCTCGGTCTGGATCGGGCTCAGACTGATCTCTACCGGGAACAGCGATCCATCGCTCCGCCGCGCGTGCAAATCCAAACCCGTTCCCATCGGCCGCGTGCGCGGATGTTCCAGATAGCTGTCGCGGTGCCGGTAGTGCTGCGGCCGAATGGCGTCCGGAACCAGAATATCCACCGACTGCCCCAGCAGCTCGTCGCGATGGTAGCCGAACATCTCCTCGGCGATGCGATTGATCAGGACAATCCGCCCATCCGCGCTCACTTCCACGATGGCGTCTGGCGCGGCCTCCAGCAGCTGCCGGAAACGCCGCTCCATGCGGGTCTGCTCTTCGGCCGCGATGCGCTGCTGCCGTTCTGACATGTCGACGTTGGTCTCCATCACATGCGGCTCGGCCACGCCCAGTTCGCGAATCCAGCGGCTCAGCACCAGAACCGGCTGCCCGCTCCGCATCCGATGCACCAGTTCTCCTTCCCAGTGCCCCTCGCGTTCCAGCCGCTCTGTAATCTCCTCCACCGGCTCGGGAAAAGTCGTCTGCAGCAGCTCGTGGCTTACCCTCCCCACCGCCTGGGCCGCCGTCCACCCGTAGAGCCGTTCCGCTCCCTTGTTCCAGTAGACGATCCGATCGCGAAAGTCGCGCACCAGGATTGGTTCGTACGCCTGGTCCAGCAACTGCGCCTGCCGCTGCGCCACCTCTTCCCGCTCCTTCTGCTCGGTTACATCGCGCGCGATCTTCGATATCCCCACCAGCTTCCCCGCGTCGTCGCGAACCGGTGAAAGCGTGAGCGAAACCACCAGCCGCCGCCCGTCCTTGTGCCGCCGCAGCGTTTCATAATGCTCCACCACATCGTTCGAACCGAGGCGCCGCAGCAGCTCGCGCATGTCGTCTTCGTAGCCCGGCCACGCCAGCAGCGTGATCGGCTGCCCCACAGCCTCCACCGCGGTATAGCCGAACATCTGCTCTGCCCCGCGGTTCCAGGTCGTGATGGTCCCCTCCAGCGATTCGCTGATGATGGCGTCGTTGGAAAACTCCACAATCGACGCCAGCCGCTGCCGAGCTTCCTCCGCCTGCCTGCGTGCAGTAATGTCACGGCTGATCCCGGCAAAGCCCAGCAGCTGTCCATACTGGCCGAAGATGCCGAAGGCCCGCATATCGACCGTGATCACATCGCCGGTGCGCGCGTGGCGCAGGCGAAACTCACCCGTCCACGATTCCCCGCGCAGCAGCGCCGGGAGAATCTCCGCATCGAAAACTTCCTGCTGGTTCTCGAATTCCGTGTCGAACACCGGAAAGCTGCCGACATCGCCTTCCTTCAGCCCCAGCAGCTCCCGCCCCGCGCGATTGATGTAGCTGGTCTTCAGCGTTGGGTCGGTCAGGCTCACCAGGTCCGGCGTGTTTTCGACTATCGACAGCAGCCGCCGCCGGCTCTCCGCCGTGTGCTTCTCATCGGAAATATCTCGCCAAGCCAGCAGCGCCCCCTGCACCTCGCCGTTGGCAGCGAACAGGGGCCGCGCGCGAACGCCAATCCAGTAGCCGTGAGCGGCTCCGGGCGGAGAAACATATTGTTCCCCTTCAATCGCCTGCCCGCGCAGAGCCACCGCACCCGGCAAATCCTCCGCCGGCCATGGCGTCTGCCGATCCGGCAGATAGATCCCGTAAGCTGTGCTCCATTCCGCGATCGGAGGTCCCGCCACCCGAATGCCATAAAGCTTCTCTGCCGCCGCGTTGGCGAACTCCACCTCGCCGCTGGCCGTGAGCATCACTACCGCCTCGTCGAGGTTGTCCACCAGAGCCCGCAGCGCATCCGGACGCGGCTCTTCCCCGTTCTGCGTGGCCGACGCTGCAGTCGCATCGCGCGCACGCCTGGTGACTTTGTCGCGCGATTTGTCGTTCGGACGACGGTCTTTCATGGATCAGGCTGCTAGTGTATCCGTGCCCGCGTGCCCGCGCACCCTCGCCCAGTCATGCCAGCTGCGTCATTTGGCGCAGCGACTCCAGGGGTGAGCGCGCCTTGTCGCGCAAACGACCACCGTTGTAAGCTCCAGGCCTGCTCAATCCCCGGTGTTCGCCGATTTTGGGTCGATGGCCCGCAACTTGCATTCCACAGACCAGAGCCAGGAGCAAATTTTGGAAATCTCTTTGCGGCACACCGGCGGCGCACGTTTCACCGCCGAGGCGCGCCACCATCGCGTGCTCCTCGATCAGCCCACCGAGGATGGCGCCACCGACCAGGGCATGTCTCCGGCGGAGCTGCTGCTGGCCTCCCTCGGCGGCTGCGTCGGCCAATACGTCGCGCAGTATCTGAGCCTGCGCGGTCTTTCGTCCATCGGATTGACCATCCGCGTCGCAGCACAGCCAGCGGCGAAGCAGTTGCATCTGGGCAATTTTCAGGTCGAAGTTATCCTCCCCGGCCTCAGCGACCGCCAGCTCAGCACTCTGGAAAAGTCCTTTCCCACCGGCCTCGTCCAGAACGCCATCCGCTTCGAGAACCAGGTCGCCATTACCGCAGCCGCCTCCCCGGACAGCCTCCGGAGCTAGTCATCGCTCTGCTGCTGAGCGCCGTTGCTGCCGCCGGCCGCCGGCTGCAGGCTGCGGGCTCTCAAGCGGCTTTGGCCACGCCCTCAATCTCCGCCCAGTCTGCATCCGACAGGTTCAGCTCGGCAGCCTTCATGTTCTCCTCAAGGTGCGCCAGCGACGACGTTCCCGGAATCGGCAGCATCACCGGCGAATGATGCAGCAGCCACGCAATCGAAAGCTGCCCGACCGTGGCTCCATGCTTCTTCGCCGCCTTGTCCAGCCGACCGCCCGGCTGCGTCAGCTTGCCCGCCGCTACCGGAAACCACGGGATGAACGCGATGTTGTTCTTCTCGCAATACTGCAGAACCTCCTCGTGTTTGCGGTCGGCCAGGTTGTACTCGTTTTGCACGCTCACAATCGGCACAAACTTCCGCACCCGCTCGATCTCCGGGACTTTCACCTCGCTCAGCCCGATGTGGCGAATCTTCCCGGCTTTCTGCAGCTTCTTAATCGGCTCCAGCGATTCCTCCACCGGAACTTTGGGATCGATGCGATGCAGCTGCCACAGCGGCAGGGCTTCGAGCTTCAGATAGCGCAGGCTCATCTCCACCTCCTGCGCCAGATATTCCGGACGCCCCACCGGCGCCCACTGGTCCGGTCCCTGGCGCGTGAGTCCGCCCTTGGTGGCGATCACCACGCCGTGCTTATACGGCGCGAGCGCCTGGCCGATCAGCTGCTCACTCACGTCGGGACCGTAAGCGTCGGCCGTGTCGATGAAGTTGACGCCAAGCTCGACCGCCCGGCGCAGGACCTTGCGGCAGGTTTCAGGATCTTTGGGTTCGCCCCAGATGCCAGGGCCGGTGATGCGCATGGCGCCAAACCCGAGCCGGTTAATGGTGAGGTCGCCGCCGAGGGAGAAGGTCTTAGGAGAGCTCATAGTACCTTTTTCGATGAGTCGGGGAAGAGGAAAGCGCCAGCAATCGCTTGCGGGACTGTGGAAAACGCCTGGCCGGCTCCCGTATTCAGCGCTCCCGCCAACCCACCCAATCCCTGTCATCCTGAAGGTGAGCGTCGCGAGGCGGAAGGATCCGCGGTTGCTTTTTCTTCCCTGATCCTTCAAGCCGGGATGGGGGGCGATTTCCAGCCTCGTCCGCCATTTTGTTTTCAGCCCCAGTTGGCGAAAACGCTCGGCGTACACCCAGCGAAGTGAATCGGGTTGTGCTGCGCTATAACTGGCTGGCTACCAGGGAGGAGCGCGAAGGCGCAAGGCTATAATGGCCGCGTCTTCGAGGAGGCGAGCACGATGCCCGAGTTAGATCGCTGCCTGATAAATGTGAAAACCGCACTCCGTGTGAGGGATTTGATCGCGGAAGCAAAGTTCCTCTGCCTTTCCTGTGGGGAACCAGTCAAGCCAAACAAAAGGAGCACTGCCGGCGGTGCCCACTTTGAGCATCTGGTCATCAATCTCGATTGTCCCAAGTGCGACAAGAGAACTGCGAAGAAACTGTACGCTGCGTATGAGACTGAAAAGGCCGCTTGGCAAGCGAAAGGTGGACAAGGTGACTTTCTCAAGGTCTTCCTCGCTGCTCAGAAGATCGGCTCCCAGGCCAGTCTGTAGCCGGACGCCCACATTTGCCCGGTTTCGGCAGATGTGGGGCCTTATCCCCAGAAGTCTTTCTGAGCGCGGCGGTGCGACCTATAATGAAGACATGAGAGCCTACGTCATCAGCAATCCTGTTCCGACTCCTGAAGAGATGGGTGAGATTCTCGGGCTCAGCTCGGACCGCGTCACCGCTGTCCGCCGGATCATGAGTACGCCCGCCCCGCGGAGAACCTCAAAGGCTCCGGGCGCGGTACGGAGAACGGCGCGCCGCAGATCATCCCCTGGATCCTCTGCCCGAACTGCCGCCCGGAAGTAGCGTGCCGGCCAAGAGGCGGATGATCAAATCCGTCTTCCTCAACATCCCCTACGACACTGCTTTCGAGGATCTCTACCTCGCCTACATTGTTGGGCTCACTCAGCTGGGGCTCGGCGTCAACGCTACCCTTGCGGTGCCCAATCAGGATCGGCTCGAGACAATCATCCGTTTGATCGAGGCATCGAGCTTCTCCATTCATGACTTGTCCCGGATCGAGGCGTCGCACGGTGTTCCCCGCTTCAACATGCCCGTGGAACTCGGTCTTGCTCTTTACCGGTCCCGTGTCACCAAAGGCCAACACTGTGTCTTCGTTTTCGAGAGCAAGCGGTACCGGGCACAGCGATCCACCAGTGACGTGAACGGAATCGATCCCCACATCCACCACGGCACTCCCAGGGGCCTGATGAGTTGCCTCCGCAATATCTTCCGCCAACCGGGCAACGTCACCACAGTCCCCGAGATGCTTGCCAGCTACCGCGCCGTGAAGCAAAAGCTGCCGGAACTCAGGCGAAACTCCGGCGGCAAATCTCTGTTTGAGGCTGCTGTGTTCCAGGACCTCACGGTCGCGGCATTGGTCGAATCCCAAAGGCTCATCGGCCGGCGTCACCGCACGCAGCAGAGGCCCTCCTGAATGCTCTCCGTCTTTGGCCGACCGCTTCTTAGCTAACCGCCTCTTAGCTAACCGCTTTTCAGCTAATCTCCTCCTGAGGAGACCCTGTCCGCCAAGCTCTCACCATATTCAATGCTGGTATACAATATGGTGAGGGTTTCCATTGCCAACAGCCAGAAAAATCACCGTCGAAGTACCTGCTGACCTGCTCAAAAAAGCACAGCAGGCCTCCGGCACTGGGATCACCCAGACCATCCGTGCCGGTCTCGAGCTCATGGCCGCGTCGCGTACCTACGCGCGGTTGCTCGAGCTCCGCGGAAAGGTCCACTTCTCGCGCACGGCGGCCGACCTGAAAGCCGACCGATGATCGCGGCCGACACCAGTACCTGGATTGCCTTCCTCGAAGGAGGCGCCGGGGACGATGTCGAGAGGCTCGCGGTTGCACTCGGAGACCGCCAGATTGTGATGGTCCCTGCGGTGCTCGCCGAATTGCTCAGCGATCCGGAGATTCCCGGTTCCGCCGCTCAAACGCTGACTGCTTTGCCGCTTATCGATATAGAGGGCGGATACTGGGAACGAGCCGGGAGATTGCGCGCCCGCGTCCTCGGAAAGAACCGAAAAGCCCGCCTCGGCGACGCTCTCATTGCGCAGAGCTGCATCGACGGCGATGTCTCTCTGCTGACCAGGGACAGGGACTTCCAGGCATTTGCTGCAACAGCCGGCCTGAGGCTTGTAATCGGGTGAACGCATTCCGCGAAAGCCGGCCGTCCGAGCGCTGAAGGCTGCATGGTAGGCGAGGCGGGAATCGAACTTGAGCCGCCTTGCGGGCGTCCGAGCCCGCAGGCGAAATCCTGAGCGACCCGAAGGGGAGTCGAAGGACCTCAGATGGTAGGCGAGGCGGGAATCGAACTTGAGCCGTCTTGCGGGCGTCCGAGCCCGCAGGCGAAATCCTGAGCGACCCGAAGGGGAGTCGAAGGACCTCAGATGGTAGGCGAGGCGGGAATCGAACTTGAGCCGTCTTGCGGGCGTCCGAGCCCGCAGGCGAAATCCTGAGCGACCCGAAGGGGAGTCGAAGGACCTCAGATGGTAGGCGAGGCGGGAATCGAACCCACAACCCCCGGCTTAGAAGGCCGGTGCTCTATCCGATTGAGCTACTCGCCCGCTCCGTTTTGAAGAACTGCTTCCCTTATTGTAACGGCGGCAGCAGCGCGCAAAATCGTCTCCCAGGCACGGTGGGCTCGATCGGTATCCACTCCGCAACCAGCGACGTAGAGCGTGACGCCAAACCCATCATTGTCCTCGCCCAGCGTGGCGGCGCGAATCACCAGATCCACCCGGCCACAAGTGCCCGGGGTCACCCGCAGCGCCTCGGTCGCACGGCGAACCCAGGCTTCATGCCCATCGAACGAGGCGAAGAATTGCGTATCGCGGACAATGACGTCGATATAGCAGGCGATTCCCACAGCAGCCTCCGCCGGTGTGCAGTCATACTCCAGCGGATCGATCTCACCCGCAGCGAGCACCCACACGTCGCACTTGCTGGTAAAGACAGGCCCGGAGTTCAGCAGCAACAGCGCTTCGCGGAGGGCGGCGTTGTTCTGCACCTCGGGGATCCGGCTGATGTCCTCAGGCCGGCTGCGCAGATCGACGAAACCTGGCCACGCGGCATCGATCCAGTCGAGACCCGGCCCAATCTCCGCGGCCCAGTCAGCTTCCATCGGCGGCTTCCACGCCAGGGTCGACATCGTCGCGCGTCAGGAATCGCAACAGCGTCTGCTCCGCCCAGCGGCCGTCGCTGCTCTGATCCTCCGCAGCAAGAAACGCGCAGTGGCCGCCGTGCTGGGTTTCAAGAAGCGTGACGCGCGGGATTGCCGAGCAGCGCTTCGCGGGTCGCAGGCAGCATGCGGATGAAAGGGTCGTCGAGCGAGTGCACGATCAGCGTCGGAATCTGGAATTCACCGGCGAATTTCGAGCTGGCCACTGTGTAGTAATAATCGTCGGCGTCCGCGAACCCGCCGTAGCGTGCCACGATGTGCTGGTCGAAGTCGCGCATGGTGTGAATCCGGGAGACCGCCGCATCGGCATAAATACGCGGATACATCGCCATGCGCCGCTGCACTCGCGCGATCATCGACCGTAGAAAATGCCACTGATAAGGGCGGTTCAGTGGTAAATGCAGAGCCCGCGACGAAGCGGCCAGGTCCATGAGGGGCGAAACGCCGACGACGGCTTTGATTTGCCGCGGCAGATTGGCCCCGAGCTCGCCGACCCAGCGCAGCACGATATTGCCACCCATCGAATAGCCGACCAGCGCGATGGCTCCGACCTGCTGCTCACGGAGGATCGCCTCAACGACGCGACCCACATCGCCGGATCGCCCGGAATGGTAAATGGTCGGCGACAGCGCGTCGGTCCCGCCACAGCTGCGCATGTTCATGCGGACGACATTGAGCCCGGCCGCGAGCGCCCGCGCTGTGTTGCCGACGATGTACTTCGAGCTGGACGAGCCTTCGAGCCCATGCACCAGCACCATCGTCAGCCGCTGCTGGCGCACCTCGGGCGGCTGCCAGTGGCAATGGCACAGCACCTGGCTCGGACCGTAACCGCTCACGGGACCTTCGACTTCAACCAGCAGCGATTCCGGCTCGGGAAGCGTCAGCTGCCGGGGAAGAAAATTCCCCGCGATCGTCTGCAGATGTCCGCTGCGCAGCCAGCGCCGCGGAACAAATTCCGCCCACCACGGAGCTGTTTCGAGGGCGGCAGGCACCGGCAATGCATTCACTGCGCGCCTCGCACCGTCTCCAGCACTTTCGCCGCCCACAGCGCCCCGGTCGGCTCTTCTTCATGCTTGAAGTACGCGAAGACATCGCCACGACCGGCGCGCTCCACCAATCCACGGCCGATCTCGGCCAGCTGCTGGTCGGAATATTCCGTCTTCCGCCGCCGGTAGCAGGCAAAGGGCGCGGTCTCGACATCGGGCGTCACCAGATCGTCGGATTCGGCAACACACAGGGCGGCGCCATGGCGCTCCATGAGTCGATAGACGCCCCCATCGAACCAGGACTCATGCCGAAACTCGAATGCCATCCGGAACCGGCATCCCTTCGCATCGGCCAGGAACTGCGCCAGCCGTCCTTCGTCGGCCTTGAAGTTCGGCGGAAGCTGAAACAGGACTGGCCCCAGCCGCCCCGCATCGGCCACCGGCTGGATCGCCGCGGCGAAGGCCTCCAGCGTCGGACCGCAATCCTGCAGCCGTTGAAAATGCGTGATGCGTTGTGGCGCCTTGAACGAGAAGCGGAAGCCCTCGCTGGTCTGCGCCAGCCAGGAATCAATCGCCGTGCGCCGCGGGAAGCTGCGGAATGTATAGTTGACCTCAACCGAGCTGAGCCGGGTTGCGTAGTATTCGAGGAACTTCCTGGACGGCAGCTTTTCCGGATAAAACGCGGGCTTCCAGGTCGGATACGACCAGCCCGAGCAGCCGACGTAGACCGCTCCAGCGGTGCCCGACACTTTCATTTCGCTCACGGGAGGAGGCGGCGCGAACCGGCCGCAAGGCGCTGATTTGGGGCGGCTAGTGGGGGTCGAACCCACGACACCCGGAGCCACAGTCCGGTGTTCTGCCACTGAACTATAGCCGCCATACCAATGCTGATTGTAGCATTGGCCCCACCGCAGCCTCGCGCGCCGCGAGCCGCCAGAACCGATGCCCGAACCCCAAAACGACCCGCCAAAACCCGAGATTCTCCCACCGGAAATGGCCTCCGGGCCAGGCATGTACATCACCCTGCGCAAGCGCGCCGAGCGCTGGTTCTCCGACCAGAACATCGACCTCTTCGCGCACATTCTCGACGACTGGTTCCGCATTCCCTTCACGCCGATTCGCATCGGGCTCGACGGCCTGATCGGCCTCATCCCCGGCCTCGGCGACATTCTTGCCGGCATCGCCTCGTTCGTCATCGTCTTCGCTGCGTGGATTCGCGGCGTCCCCTGGATCACGCTGGTCCGCATGATGGTGAACCTCGGCATCGAGGTCGTCATCGGCTCCATTCCGCTCTTCGGCGACGTCTTCGACATCGCGTGGAAGGCCAACCGCCGCAACTACCACCTGATGATGCGCCACATCCGCCAGCCGCACCAACACACCTGGAAGGACTACGTCTTCCTGCTGACGCTTCTGGGCGCCGTTCTCGCCATTCTGGCCGTGCCGTTCATCGTGCTCCTGATCATCGTTCTCTGGATTCTGCACCAGCTGTGAACCCGCAACGCTAATGCCCAGGACCCGCGCCACGACTGCCCGATCCGCAATCACCCGGCGCAACACCCAGGCTACAATCAGAGCATCCTCCTCTGTGTGCTGGCGTTCGAGCGCGCGGAGCGATCGAATCGGGGCGTAGCGCAGTCTGGTAGCGCATCTGCTTTGGGAGCAGAGGGTCGGGGGTTCGAATCCCTCCGCCCCGACCATTAATTGGCCTCAGGGCATCGAATCCCTCCGCCCCGACGATTTCGCGATTATCCTTCCTGCATGGATCTCGGCCTTCACGACAGCGTCATCCTGGTCACCGGCGGCGGCGCCGGCATCGGCCAAGCCATCTCCCGTGCCTGCCTCGACGAGGGGGCCACCGTCGTCGTGGTCAGCCGCGCCTCCGACAACGTTAAAAACTTTCTCGCCGAAATGCTGAACAGCCGGCGCAAATGCGACTTCGTCGAAGCCCATCTTGCCGACCCGAAAGCCTGCGAGCGCGCCGTCGACTACGTTTGCAAAAAGTACGGCAAGCTGCTCGGCCTCGTGAACAATGCTGGAGCCAATGACGGCGTCGGCCTCGAGTCCGGCTCGCCCGAGCGCTTCGTTGAAAGTCTGCAGCAGAATCTCGTCCATTACTACGCCATGGCCCATTACGCGCTGCCCCTGCTCAAGGCCGCACACGGATCCATCGTCAATATCAGTTCCAAGGTCGCGCTCACCGGTCAGGGTGGAACCTCAGCGTACGCAGCGGCCAAAGGTGCACAGCTGGCCCTCACCCGCGAGTGGGCCGCGGAGCTCGCTCCTCACGGCGTCCGCGCCAACGCCGTCGTGCCTGCTGAAGTGATGACGCCTCTCTACGAGCGCTGGATCTCCACGCGTCCTAACCCGCAGCAGGCTATCGATGAAATCGCGGGCCGGATTCCTCTCGGCCATCGGTTTACAAAAGCTTCGGAAATCGCCGCCATGACCGTCTTCCTGCTCTCGCCCACGCAGAGCGGCCACACTACCGGGCAGATCCTCGTCGTCGACGGCGGCTATACCCACCTCGACCGCGCCCTCACCTGAGCCTGCCCGCAGCTCCTTCCGAAAGTAACCAGCCGCCGTCCCGCAATCCGCGATTCCACGGCTGCGTTCCCGACTGAGCGTATTAGAGTGGCCTGTTGAACCGGCATTTTCTCAGCCCGCTCCGCGCGAGGACGTCTTGACCTCCGCGACCGCAATCCGGCTCGCCCCCGCCCCGCCACGACTCGCACCCAAAACCCCTTCCACACCCTGGACCCCTTCCGCCAATCGCTGGATGATCGCCGTCTCGGTGATGACCGCGACCTTCATGGTCGTCCTTGACTCGTCGGTCGCCAACGTTGCGCTTCCGCATATCGCCGGCAATCTTTCCGCCTCCACCGACGAAGCCACCTGGGTGCTGACCAGCTACCTGGTTTCGAACGCCATCATGCTGCCGGCCACCGGCTGGATCGCCGGCCGCATCGGACGCAAGCGGCTGCTGGCCCTCTCCATCATTCTCTTCACCGCGGCCTCCCTGTTCGTGCGGCATGGCGGTCAACATGCCCATGCTCATCCTGGCCCGCGTCCTGCAGGGCGTCGGCGGCGGCGGCATGCAGCCGCATCGCCCAGGCCATACTGCTGGAGAGCTTCCCGCCTCGCCAGCACGGCACCGCCATGGCCGTTTACGGCATGGGCATCGTGGTTGCGCCGGTCATCGGCCCCACCCTGGGCGGATGGATCACCGACAGCTATTCCTGGCGCTGGATTTTCTACATCAACCTGCCGGTCGGCGTGCTGGCCCTGTTCATGGCCAGTATGTTCATCGAAGATCCGCCCTACATCCGCGCGCCTCACCGGCGCCATCGACTACCTTGGTTTCGGATTGATGGCGCTGTGGCTCGGTAGCCTGCAGCTGATGCTCGACAAGGGCCAGGAGCGGACTGGTTCGGCGCCATGTGGATTCGCTGGACGCTCGGCGCTTTCTGTCGCCGCCTTGGTCGGCCTTCGTGCATCCGCGAATTCGCTACCGCGAGCCGATCGTGCAACTGCATGTGCTCGCGCGACCGCAACTTCCTTGTCGGCACGCTCATCACTGCCATCTTACGGCTTCGTTCTCTACGGCGTCACCGCCATGCTGCCGCTGTTTCTGCAAACGCTGCTCGGCTATCCGGCGCTCGACAGCGGCCTCGCTGTGAGCCCGCGCGGTCTCGGCTCCATGCTGTCCATGCTGGTGGCCGGCAGCATCGCCGCATCGCCTTGACGGACGCGTGATGCTCGCCCTGGGCTTCGGCATCCTCGGCATTTCCACGCTCATGCTGAGCCATGTCAATCTGGGCATCGCGCATGGCATCGGTCGCCGTGCCTAACATCATTAACGGATTCGCCGGCGGGTTCATCTTCGTGCCGCTTACCACCATGGCCATGGGCCGCCTGCGTCGCGAGGAGATCGGCAACGCCTCCGGCATCTACAACCTGATGCGCAACATCGGCGGCAGCATCGGCATCGCCACCGTTACTACGCTGCTGGTGCGCCGCGCGCAGGTCCACCAGAACTACCTGGTCGCACACGTTGTCGCGGGCGCGCACACCACCAGCGCCGTTGTCGCCGGCCTGGCCGCCAAATTCTCCGCTTCAGGATTTGATTCGTGGACCGCGCAGCACATGGCTCAGGGCGCGATCCTGAGGATGGTTGAGCAGCAGGCTGCTCTGCTCGCTTACGTGGATAACTTCAGCCTGATGGGCTGGCTGGCGTTGCTCTCCGCTCCTCTGGTTCTGCTCTTCCAGCGCGTGCAGAAGCAGGCAAGCTAAATCGAAGCCGCCGGGCGCCCCACTCTTGTCGCCGTCCTTTGGCGACAGGATGGGGACCAACTCTAGTGGACCAGCCCACCCATGCGGTCCAGCTCTTCCCTCACTTTCGCGAGCCCCTCCATGCACCGCTCAAATTCATGCGAGAGCCGCGCAAACAGCGGCGCCTCATCCCGGTATTCGAACAAGTCGAATTGCGAAACGATGTAATAGCTTTCCTTGCCGGTTTTTACCATCTCGAGGAAGCCCGATTCCCCGGTGTGCCGCCACAGATGGGTGGTCTCCGGATACATCCCCGTCGCGAACAGCGCATAGTCCCCAATGTGCCGCCGCACCTTGCGCTCCTCATCGAAGGACGCTGCCGCGCCAAACACAGGATCGGCGGCCGCGATCATTTCCCGCAGGTCTTTCACAGGTTTTCCTTCGGAGTCGCGGATGCTGTAGAGGTTTTCGCTGGCAGTAAACTCCGTCAGCAGATCCCCCACGTACGAGGTCAGCTCCGGATCCTCAATGCCGCTGTGTCTGCGGTAGCAGCCGGCTACAACTTCATGAAACAACTGGCGCAACGGATGGCGTTCGGAAATCATGGTTTCCTCCGCGCTTCTTCGCCGTGCCGGTTTGGAGAAGGGATCGCCTTCGCTTCTCCGTCGCCCACCCGGCAGAAGAAGCTCTTGTTGTGCTATATGAATCGGCACTCTACCGCATTTGTTGCGCCAAACAAGCAGCTTTTGTGCTACCAGGGCCAAACTTTTTGGCAGTCGCCCTGACCCAGTGCGAATTCCCTCGTTCCCCGTTCGGCACCTTTGGACCCGCCTGTCGTCACTTCCCGGACCCATCACCCGCCTTCCGAGATGGTCTGCGCATTCACATTTTCATCGCATGCATCGCCTATCCTCATTCGAGGAGGAGTTGATGGCCAAACGCACTGCCCCCGCGCACCAGGCGAAGGAACCGAGGAAACCTACGCATCCGAAGGCCGCGTCCGGCGATCCCGTCTTCGCGCAACCCGCGCCTTCACCCGATCCCACCAGCTTCAAAAATCCCGTCACCGATCAGAACGACACCGAGATTGCCGCCGTCGAGCCCGTACCTCAACCGGTGGGCAAAGCGGTCGAGCCCATCCTGACCCTCGAGCAGGTTTATGGCACCCTGGGAGCGGAGAAAACCCAGGCCATCGCTGCCGCCGGCCAGATCGTCTTCCACTGCGTGGGCGATACCGGCAGCGCCGAGGGCCCCACAACGCAGAGCCTGGTCGCGGACAAGATGGTGTCAGACTTCTCGGAAACGAATTCCGCCAACGTGCCATCGTTCTTCTTTCACCTTGGCGATGTGGTCTATTACTTCGGCGAGGCCACTTACTACTACGACCAGTTTTACGAGCCGTATCGTAGTTATCCCGCGCCCATCATCGCCATCCCCGGCAATCACGACGGTGTGGTCTGGTCCACCGATCCGGAGACCACGCTCGAAGCCTTCCTGCTCAACTTCTGCGCCCCGTCTTTTGCGCCATCACCCGATGCCGGCAATCTGGTCCGCACTACCATGATCGAGCCGGGCGTCTACTTCACGCTCGAAGCTCCCTTCGTGCGCATCCTCGGCCTCTACAGCAACGTTCTCGAAGACCCCGGCGTCATCTCCGATCAGAACGGAACCTACTCCACACTCGACCAGCGCCAGGTCGCCTTCCTTACTGCCGCGCTCAAGCGAGTCACCAGCGACAAGTTCACCGGCGCCGTCATCATCGCGGTCCATCATCCGCCCTTCACGGGAGGCACAACCCACGGCGGCAGTCCGGACATGCTCGCCGACATCGATGCCGCCTGCACCGCCGCCGGCGTCTGGCCGCACGCTGTTTTCGCCGGCCACTCGCATAACTACCAGCGCTTCACCCGCACTGTGAATGGCCTCTCGATTCCCTACATCGTCGCCGGCTGTGGAGGGCACGCGCCGCTCGAAAAAATGAACGGCACATTCCGCACGCCTTATCCCATCGACAGCACGCTCACGCTCGAAAGCTACGACGCGACCGACTACGGCTACCTGCGGGTCATCGTCACTGCCGCCACGCTAACGATTGAGTTCCATCCGCAAAGCGACGGCGGTACGACCAAGACGCCGGATGACACGGTCACCGTCACTCTGGCCACGCACACGGTCAGCTGACCGATTGCCTTATGGATGCAGGTCGGTCTTCGACAGCATCGCCAGGAACTGCGTGCCCGTCCGCTGATCGATGGCCTCCGCCAGCAGCTTCCCATCCCGGTTGAACACAAATGTCCGCGGGATTCCCTGGATGTGAAATTCCTGGAACACCTTCCCGCCCGGGTCGAGCAGAACCGGCGGACGGTACGCCCATCCGCTGGTGTACTGGCCGACCTTGAACGCGTCCTCGTTCGTGATCGAAAGCACCACCAGGCCCTGCGACTGGAAGCGCCCGTAGAGCCAGCTCAGATACGGCATCTCCACCTTGCACGGCCCGCACCACGTCGCCCAGAAATTCACCAGCACGATCTTGCCGCGCAGCTGGGAGAGCGTCCACGTCTTCCCGTGCAGGTCCTTCAGCGTAAAGTCCGCTTTCGCGATCTGCGCCTCGTCGTCCAGCAGAGCCTGCTGTGCCTTCGCGTACAGAGGATCGTTCAGGTCCTCCGCTGCGCCCTCGTAGCGCACCAGGTTCGCCAGATCTGTATACGCCATGGGCGTCTCGCCCTTCTTCGAAGGTACCGGCGTCTCTGCCAGAGACTGCCGCAGCGCATCGGCCACGGCCTGCACTGTCGCCTGGCCCTGGTCGCCTTCCGTCACCAGATGGGCCAGCCCATCGGCCAGCTTCACCTTGTCCGCGCTGGGCGGCAGCGCGCGGATGTCTGCGGCCAGCTGCACAGTCGCCGCGGGCCGCTGCGCGTCAGGCAGAGCACGCAGCTTCTGCATGTGGTCCTGGATTTTTCCTGCGTCGTTGGCGTGCAGAAGAAATGGAACTGTGAACAGCAGCGGGAGAAACAGCACTATGCGTCGAGCAGTCACCGTGAGGGCCCTTTCTTTCTTATCAAGCGCCCATCATCATACTCCTGGTGTTGCCGTCCGCCTTCGTTACTAACGGTACCCCTTCGTCCGGAAGCGCGAGACTGCCACGTAGAAAGTGTTCGCGTCGGTTCCGGGATTGTGCTCGCTGATGTTCGCGTTGGAAAGGTGCTGGTACCGGTACCCAAGACTCCAGTCCTGCCGCGCCTTGCGGAAGATGTGGATGCCGCACCCGAAGTCGATGGTGTACATCCACTGCGATCCTTCCGGTGAGAGCACCCGCTTGTCGAAGTAGATCCCACCGCCGTTCGTGCTCAGGAAAGGCTGGACGCGCCTTGAAGGCAGAAAATCCGTTTCAAATCCAACCGGGCTCACTCCGCCGCCATAAGCGCGCTCGCGCAGATACTCGTTCGACGGCTGCCCCGGCGCAACGGGCAGCCCCGCTTGCGGCCAGTCCAGCATGGCCAGCGCCGTCACTTCCGGCGAATAGCGCAGCGTCCATTCCTGATGCGGGCTGATCAGATAGCTGTAGCGCACATCGACCGGCATGTACTTCACATCGCCCGAATAGCCCCAGATGTGCCCGCTCATCAGCGACAGGCCCCACCACGCTCCAAACTCATGCGCGCCTCCCGGATTCGGCCACACCGGCTCCAGTCCAGCCGTGCTCGAACTGCGCACAATCGCTGGAGAAACCGCCGGGATCGCGGAGGAAGCCACGGATTCGCGTTCTGCTTCCGCGCCCTGGCCTGGGCCCGGCGCGTAGCCCGTCTTCTGGAAGCGCACTTCGTCCTCTCCCGGCGGATCGCTCCAGAACGTCTTCGCCTTTACGATCCGATCGTCGCGGTACCACGGCGGACGCCAGCGCAGGATATTCGCCGTCGCGTGCGCCGGCTCCAGAAAACTCAGCCCCAGCAGAGCGAACGGATTGCGCCCCGGCGCTTCAACCAGCGCCACCACGTGCTTATCCAGCGCATCTTCGGCCATCGTCCACAGCGCACCGCCCACCGGCGTCGTCACCAGCTCCACCCATCCCGTCTCGGTTGTGGTCTTGCCGTTCGTCTCGGCGATGGCGTGGCCGCCATTGTGCCCAATCCCGGCTTCTCCGAACGGCCCAAACTTCCACTCAAAGCTGTACGCCGTCGAGAACGCCCCGGCCCGCAGCATGCTCCGCCAGTACGGCCAGCTGTTCGACTGGGTCACCGTCATGCTCTTCGGATCGTTCTGGATCCACAGGTCGTTGGTGATGGCCCCCATCATCGGGTGGCCAACGTAGTCGTCGAGAAAGGGATTTTGATCGGCCCAGGAGTTCCAGTGCCACCCTTCCACCGAGGCCACATACTGATCCCACCAGTTGCCATGCGTGGTCTCCCAGCGGTACCAGTAGCCCGTGTACAGGTTTCCCGCGTTCTCGAATGCATTGAAGAGGACGGTCGAAATCATCAGCTGGTGCCAGTGCACGCGGCACGCAGGAGAGTGCGTCGTGTCGGTCGAGCAGTCTTCCGATTGCGCCCGTTCCGGCGCCGTACTCACCGCCACAACACTGGTTGATGCAGAGCCGTCCGATGGAACCGCCGGCACGGGAGCGTCCGGCAACGTGGCCACGGTCTCAGAGCCGCTGGGTCCCGCGTCCTGGGCGCTGAGCACCGGGCCAGCCAGCGCAAAGACCGCGATCAGAACCAGCCAGCACCCAGCCGGACGGTGCTGTCGGGCCGCGCCTATGCGAACGCAGTTCGGCTGTGCTGCGGCGGTTAACCAGCGGGCTGGTCCCAATTTGTGCAAGCCTGGCAAAATCAATGACGAGATGGGGAGTTCGGAAGGCGGGATGATCCCGTTCCTCGCATCCGATCATGCCGGGTTTCTTCCTCGGCAGTCAAGCTTTGGATCTGCCATGGCGCGATCCGGCGCGTGCGCCAGCACCGTGACTTATGCCCAAAGCGCAAAACAGGCAGCCCCGCAAGGCTGCCCGTAGTTTATTTTGCCCACAATGCCGGCACCGCTGCCTAACCTGCTCTGGCGCCACAGGCGCGTCCGCCTGGACGGCCAGTCCCGTCCGCCTGGACGGAGGAGTCCTCAGCGCGCGCCCACCGGCTTGGGCGACTGCGACTCCAGCTCCGCCAGACGCTTCGACAGCAGCTGCTCCAGCTCGACCAGCGCCTTGCTGAATCCCTCGATGCCTTCCTTCAGCTTGTCGTGGGCCATGCGGTCGGCCTCGTGCATCTTCTCGAAGGTCGCCTCGTCGATGGTCAGCTTCTCCATCTGCAGGGTCTTCGCCTTCGCCGGATCGAGCTTGCGCTCCAGCGTTCCCTCGGTCGTATCCAGCTCCTTTAGCAGCTGCGGCGAAATCGTCAGCAGGTCGCACCCGGCCAGCTCGATAATCTCTCCCGTATTACGGAAGCTCGCGCCCATCACCTGCGTTTTGTATCCGTACTTCTTGAGGTAGTTGTAGATCTTCGTCACCGACTGCACGCCCGGATCGTCTGCGCCCTTATAGTCCTTCCCGGTGTCCTTCTTGTACCAGTCGAGAATGCGTCCTACGAACGGCGAAATCAGCGTCACGCCCGCATCGGCGCAAGCAATTGCCTGGTGAATCCCGAACAGCAGCGTCAGGTTGCAGTGGATGCCTTCTTTCTCCAGCTTCTCTGCTGCGCGAATGCCCGCCCACGTCGACGCAATCTTGATCAGCACCCGCTGCCGCGACACACCGGCGCTCTCGTACTTCTGAATGATCGAATGCGCCTGCTCGATCGTCGCCTCGGTGTCGTACGACTTGCGCGCATCCACTTCGGTCGATACACGCCCGGGAATAATCTGCAGAATCTTCTTGCCGAACGCGACGGCAAGATTCTCAAAAGCCAGCTTCGACACCTTCGCGTCGTCCGCGTCCTCGCCCAGCTGCTTCTTCGCATCCAGCAGCACATCGTCCACAATCTTGCTGTAGGCCGGCATCTGCGCCGCCGCGGTCAGCAGCGATGGATTCGTCGTCGCATCCTGCGGCTTTGCCTTCTCGATTGCCTCGATATCGCCGGTATCGGCCACCACCGTGGTCATTTCACGAAGCTGCGCCAGTAAGCTTTTCGCCATTCCATCCTCCTGCCTGTCTTCTTGATTATCCGGCATTTCTCCTGTAGCGCGGAAATGCCGCCGCCGAATCTCTAAGAATTTCCAGTAAAAGCCGCTCTACTTCATTAGATGCGTTAGCGTGAATCCCGTCTCTCTGACCGCTGGCCGCTGGCGGCTGGCGGCTGCCGGCTGACAGCTAGCTCTTCCCATCCACCGGATTCGTCAGCGTCCCAATTCCCTCCACCTTCACTTCCACCCGATCCCCCGGCTTCATCGCAGCCACGCCTGCCGGCGTTCCCGTCGGAATCACATCCCCCGGCAGCAAAGTCATCGCCGCCGTAATGTGCCGCAACAGCGCAGGAACATCGAAAATCAAATCCCGCGTCGTCCCATGCTGCTTCACCTCGCCATTCAAGCGAGTTTCCACACGCAATCCCGCCGCCGGATCCACTTCATCCGTCACCAGCGGCCCCATCGGACAAAACGTGTCCAACCCCTTCGCCCGCGACCACTGCCCATCCGATTTCTGCAGATCGCGAGCGGTCACGTCATTCACAATCGTGTATCCGCGAATGTACGGCCGCACATCTTCGCCCGCACCGATTTTCGTCGCCCGCCGCCCAATTACCACCGCCAGCTCGCCCTCAAAATCCACACGCTGCGACAGCGCCGGAATCCGAATCAGCTCGCCCGGCGCGATTACCGACGACGGCGCCTTCAGAAACAACAGAGGCTCCTTCGGAACTTCATTCCCCAGCTCCGCCGCATGTTCTTTGTAGTTGCGCCCAATGCAGACAATCTTCGACGGCACAACCGGCGCCAGCACTTTCGCGCTCCCAAACGGCACCGGCTCAAAGCCGTCAGCAGCAAGCTTCGTCCACGGATCCTCCTCAAACGGCGGCAGCAGCCGCTCGATCCAAAGCGTCCCTGCCCGATCCACCACTTCGCCATACTGCGGCCCCGCGTCCGTCTGAAACCGGCAATATTTCATTGAAAGATTCTCTCCGTCCTCTTCACAGAGGTAGAAGTCGCAACCGCATTCGATCTGTATCGATGGTCAAAAGAGCGCCCGCCTCAAGCTCTCCCTCTGCCTGCCGTAAAGCGGAGATCACTCTCAGCCCGATCACATCAGGGTTGATATCCTGGGCTCGAAGTTGCACGACGCTCGGGCGCCCACCCTTGGTCACCGCGAGGATCGCACCAAAATCGAGGTCGTGGGTCAGCACTACCAAAATCGAGGTCGTGGGTCAGCACCACATATTCATGATCCGCCGCAAACCTCATGATCTCGGTATCTCGCGTAGTTGCGCGACCGACCGAAGACCAGTGCGTGGCAGATATTTCCGCGCGTCGAAACACCTCGATCCATCGCGGCGTCAGGCACATGTCGACCAGAATCTTCATCGGAGCCTCCTCGGCGCAAAAAAGCAATTGCTATTCAGGAGGAATATCTCCGCTTCAGTTGAGAATACAGCGATAGGTGGAAACGTACGGGTAATTAAGGGAGCGGAACTGCCTGGCGAATCCAACGACGCTGCGAAGCCAGGCACGCCTATGCATTCGCGATCAACGCCTCCCGCTCATTGGCGAGCCAGGAGGCGTATCGCACGGCCTGCAAAATGTCCTCGCGCTCCAGGTATGGATAATCTGTCAAAATCGCTTCGATCGTGTAACCGGCGCCGATTTGACCGAGGATCGTTCCCACAGTCACACGAGTGTCCCGGATGCAGGCTTTGCCGCCCATTACCTCCGGGTCCTGGCTGATACGATCCCATTGCTCCATAGCGATCTCCAGTGCTTCCCTATTGTGTCAGATTCCGTTCCCTGCGGTCTGTCGGGCACGCCGTTTCCGAGCGCTGAACGCCGACAACCGTACGCTGCCTTTATTGCGGCAATTCTTCCTCCACTTCTCCCGACCTTTGGCTCTCGTTCCCATCCTGATCCACCGCGCTCACCGCGTACGCATACTGGTGCCCCGCCACAGCCGTCGCATCCACAAACGACGGCGGCACCACCGGCGCTTTCGGCGAAATCCGCTCTATCGCTCCGCCCGCGGTCACGTCACGCCGGTACACCACATACCCGGCCAGATCGGCATCCGTATCCGGTGTCCACGACAGATCAATCGCCTTCGCCTGCTCATCCGCGACCGCAAACAGTCCCGCAGGAACCGCTGGCGGAAACACATCCTTCGCGTCAATGGTAACCGTCTGCGACGGCGCGCCCGCAATCTCCAGCGTCTGGCCATCCGCCTTCACACGCAGCACCCGCTCGGCCCAATACTTCCACTCGTGATCGAACAAAGCATCGCGATCAAGAGCCCCCCCTGGATCGCCCTTGTCGAGATCAACCTCCAGCACCTGCTCTTCCGGCGGCGGAGCTCCGCTCGACTCGTTCGACTTCGCCGCGCCAGGCTTCAGTTCCCGATGCATACGCAGCACCAGTCCCGCCTGCGCAGCAGCTGGATCCCAGTGCAGCACCACTCCCTGAGCCTGCGTTTCCAGACGCAGCCCCGTCACTTCCGGCGGTGCCGCGCCCGTCGCCACCAGCGCCACGTCCGACGGCTCAGCCGTCTTCCCCGCATGATTCTCGAGCTCCACAAAGAAGCTCACGGCCCGCGGCGCCCCACTAACGAGTTCCGCAGGCATCTTCACCGTAAGACTCGCAGGCTTGTCCGGCGCGAACATCCCATCGCCCGCAGCATGGCACGCCTTCCCGTCAACGACGGGCATCGGTTGGGGCGTCTTAGCGGGATTCTTTCCTGCGGGTTTCGCCGCCGCGATCGCCACGCTCGCCCAGCAAACATGCGCCCGCTGGTCGCCCTTCAGCGCCACCTTATCCGTGGTCTGCTTCGGCATCGTCCAGTGCAGGTGAACTTCATTCCCCACCCGCGTCGCCGTCAGGTCCTTCACCGGCTCGGGCAGCCACAGCGTAGGCGGCTGCGGGTTCGACGCCAGCCCGCACCCGGCCACAAAAGAGGCCATCAGCACCAGCCATCCCGACGCGGCCGCTGCCAGCGCGCACCCGCATGCCCCGCTCGCCCGCGCCACCGTGGGCCGAGCGATGAACACCCTCTTCATTGCATGTTCAGCGTAGCAGAGCCTTCAGCGCCGGCCCGATCTCCGCGTCCTCGAAGGTAAACCCCGCGTCCAGCAAACGCCGCGGCACCACCCGCTGCGAAGCCAGCAGGGTTTCGTTCGCCATCTCTCCAAACACCGCCCGCAGCATCGGCGCCGGAACCGCCATCCAGGCAGGCCGATGCAGCGCCGCCCCCAGTGCCCTCGTGAACTCGGCGTTCGTCGCCGGATGCGGCGCCGTCACGTTGAACGCCCCCGCCAGATCGTTGCGCTCCAGCAGAAACACAACCGCGCGCACCGCGTCGCGCAGGCTCACCCAACTCATCCACTGCCGGCCCGTTCCCAACTTGCCGCCCAGCCCGCACCAGAACACCGGCAGCAGCCTCCGCAGCATGCCGCCCTTGCCATCCAGCACAACCCCAAAGCGCAGATGCACCACACGCACTCCCTGCGCAGCTACCTTCGCCGAGGCGTCTTCCCAGGCTCTGCAAGTTTCCGCCAGAAATCCGTTCCCCGCCGCGCTGGCCTCCACCAGGGTTTCATCGCCCCGGCTTCCATAAATCCCCACCGCTGAAGCCACCAGCAACACTGGCGGCCGGTCGTGCACCCGCGCCAGCGACTCGCATAGACCCCGCGTCGTCCCCACCCGGCTCTCCACAATTATTTTCCGGTACCGTTTCGTCCATGGCCGGCTAACGCTGGCGCCGTTCAGGTGGATCACCGCGTCGATCCCTTCCAGCACCATCGGATGCACCGCCGATCCGGATCTCTCCGGATTCCAGTAAACCGCCCCCGCGCTCACCTGGCGGTGCCGGCGCACGAGCGTCGTCACTTCCATGCCCGCCTCGTGGACCGCACGGTGCAGCGCCGACCCGATCAAGCCCGACGCCCCACTCAAAAGAATCCGCTTTCGCTTCATTCCATTTTCCGCTTGCCAGGATGACACACGTGATTCAAGTCCTGAAAGATCAATCATTCAACCAGTAAAAAGATAGGTACCCGGCAAACCAAGGCTCACAACCCAAGCCAGTCGCCCACCAAAATGCTATTCACCCCATCAAAAATCCTTGTGATTCGGGAAACATTCTGCTAATTTCACTCATCGCAGCGAATTGGGGCTCCGCGCGCTGGGTAAACCCATGGAAAGCAAGAACGAAACCTCTACCGCCCCTCATTTCGAATCCGCTCCGGTCGCCAACACAGCCGAGACCTTCATTGCCGAAAAACGCATTGGCGAGCGCATCCGCCGCCTGCGCCTCAAGCGCTCCATGGGTCTGGTGGAGCTGGGCCGCCACACCGGCCTCTCCGCCAGCTTTCTCTCCCAGCTTGAAACCGGCCGCGTCGTCCCCACGCTCCGCAATCTTGCCCGCATCGCCATGGTCTTCGGCCGCGACCTCGCCTACTTCTTTGAGCCGGAGCCCCACCCACTCTTCCGCGTCCACCGCCGCTCCGAGCGCGTCCGTCTCCCGCAATCCGGCGTCGAAGATCCCACCTACTACTTCGAAAGCCTGGCCTATATGGTCCCCGATCGTCAGCTCGATCCCTACTTTGCCGAATTCGTTCCTGTGCGCAAGGCCTCCGAAATCCGCCCTCACGTCCATCCCGGCTACGAATTCCTTTATCTGCTGCAGGGCGACCTCGAAATTCACCACGGTGACCGAGCCCACATCCTCGAAGCCGGCGACAGTGTCTACTTCGATGCAGGAACTCCGCACTCCTATCGTTGCTCCGGTTCCGCGCCCGCCGTCGCGCTCATTGTCACCATGCATCAGATGACGCCGCAGCCGGCCACAGCCCCGCGCGCCGCCTCATCCAGCGCTCGCGCCGCTATACCAGCCGCGGCGCAACCGGAGCCTGAATCGTAAAGCAGTCAACGAGTGCCTGGACCTGATATCGCCAGGGAGACCCAACTTCCGCAATACCGGTCACTCGTCTGGGATCATCCAGGGGGGGATCCTCGCCATCACAGCCATCCGTCTCGCGATAATACTTGCACGCTCCTATGGCCGTTGGCCAGAAATGAAGCGGCTGCGGTACTCGGTGGGAGCGACGCCGAACTGCTGCACAAACGCGCGCCGGAAACTGTCTGGATTACGAAAGCCCACAGAGCCGGCGATGTTTCCAATGGAGTGGCGGGCAGCCGCAAGCCTCTTGCGCGCCTCATCGAGCCGCAGCCGTTGTACGAACGCCGCCGGAGTGCTTTTGAATTCCTCCGTGAAGCGGCGGGTGAACTGACGAGGGCAGAGATTGGTCCTCTCTGCCAGTGCTTCGACGGAAAGATCCGTATCGAGGTGTCCCACCATCCACGCCGAGAGATCGGCGAAACGGCTGCTGGACTCGACCTGAAATTTCAGGGGTTCGGAATACTGCTCCTGCCCTCCTGGGCGTTTCACATACATCACCAGTTCGCGCGCTACCGAGAGGGCAACCTGGGCGCCGAAATCCTCTTCGATGAGCGCCAGAGAGAGATCGATTCCCGCCGTAACTCCCGCAGACGTGTAGAACTTCCCGTCGCGAATGTAAAGCGGGTTGCCATCGACTTTCAGTTCCGGATAGCGCTTCGCCAGGTCGGCAGCGTATTTCCAGTGCGTGGTGACCTTGCGTCCGTTCAGCAGTCCGGTGGGCGCCACTCCATAAACGCCGGTGCAGACCGACGCGATACGGCGTATGCGGTGCTCATGCCGGCTGAGCCAGTTCGCCAGGTTCTGGCCGGCGGCCGACTTCCGCATGCCCAGGCCGCCGGGGATGATCAGAGTGTCCAGGTGACGCAGCGTATCCAGATGACACGCTGCCGTCATGCACAATCCTGACTCGGAGGAGAATGTCTTCGCGCCCAGGGCGGCGATGGTTACCTTGTAGCAAGCCCGGCGCTTTCCTTTCGAATCTTCAATTGAGGCACGGCTGAACGCCTCGAGGGGGCCAGACAGGTCGAGCGACGTGAGGTTGTCGTACCCGAAGATGGCGATGTGCTTCGGGGTCATAGCCTGTGTGGTCCGGAAGGGCGGTGACATGATTTTCGGATTATGACATTCACCCGGGAGATGGTGACCCGATGGCAATCGAAAATGTCTCAAATCGCCGGATGAATGTCCTTTAAGACATTTCATTCTGCATCTACTCTGCTTCTGTGGGCAAGTGGAAGTTGTAAAGGGGGCGGTGATGACAAGCGCAAAGAAACTTTTCTGGATTGCTGCAGCAATGGCGACGGTGCTGGGTTGCGCTGTTTGTGTGAGCCGGGTGGCCGACGCGCAGGAAGAAGCTGCTTCGGTAACGATCGAAACCACGGCTTTGAAGCCGCCAGCCAACGGGCCCATCAATGTCGCGTTTGTTATCTCGGAGGGCGCCGATGTGATGGACATCGGGGGTCCGTGGGAAGTGTTCAGCGACGCGATGCTCACGGCCAAAGGGAAGCCGTGGCATGAAACAGATGGGATGGACGACATGCTGATGCCGTTCAATACTTACACGGTATCGGATTCGCTAAAGCCCGTGAAAGCCTCGAACGGATTTACGATCGTTCCCAACTATAGCTTTGCGACAGCGCCGAGGCCGCAGGTTATCGTCATCCCGGCGCAGGGCGGCCGCAGCGATGCGCAGAAAGCATGGTTGCTGTCGAATGCGGCGACGGCCGACGTCACCATGTCGGTGTGCACCGGCGCCTCGATGCTCGCCCAGTACGGCCTGCTCGACGGCGCGACCGCCACCACGCACCACATGTTCGCGGCCGGCATGCAAAAACAATACCCGGCAGTACACTTTGTGAGCGGAACCCGATTCGTCGACCACGGAAAGGTTGCCACTGCGGGCGGCCTGACCTCCGGCATTGATCTTGCCTTGCACATCGTGGCCCGGTATTACGGGCAGGATGTCGCGCAGGTCACAGCCGATACGCTGGAGTATCACGGCGAACTTTGGAAGAATCCGAAATTCGATGAAGTCAAGCCGGTTGTCGCCGCCAGGTAGAGCTGTAGACGCAGTTCCCTGCAAGGCAGTCGATGAGCGCATCGGCCTGAATGCACCAAATGACTGCTGACATCGCGAAGGCAGCCGTCTGCTAGACTGTTGAGAAATTTTGCCAGTGAGGTGATCGATGCGTCTCCGGTATGTTTGCACCGCTTTGATTGTGGGAGGCTGTGCGCTGGCGAGCTCTGCGCAAACGACCTCAACCACGGCGAAGGTAGCCACTGGCAGCCAAATGTCACCGGTGCAGGCGCAGGAGGAGTTGCTCAACCTCTTTGAGCAGGAGTTTATGGGAGTCGCGCAGGCAATGCCTGCGGACAAATACGGCTTTGCGCCCACTACGGCAACCTTCGCCCCCTCGCAGGGCGCGAAGTTTGACGGGGTTCGCACGTTCGCGCAGGAAATATCGCACGTCGCGACGGCGAACTACTACTTTGCTTCGAAGATTCTCGGGGAGAAGATGCCGGTTGACCCGAAAAGCCTCGCGAGTCTGACGACGAAAGAGGAACTCCTGAAGGCCGCTGCGGATTCTTTCGCCTATGCACACAAGGCGCTCGCGACGATCACCGCCGAGAATGCCTACACTGCTATTGACGGTGTCGACGGTCTGCACACGCGGTCGGTCGTCGCATCTTTCATTTCTGCTCACGGATACGACCACTATGGACAGATGGTCGAGTATCTGCGCATGAACGGCGTCGTGCCTCCGGGCTCGAAGTAAGCCCATCCTCGGTCTCCGCCGACGTTTACTCCGATGCAGGAACGCCGCACGCCTATCGTTGCTCCGGCTCCGCGCCCGCCGTCGCGTTGATTGTCACCATGCATCAGATGACGCCACAGCCGGCCGCAGCCCCGCGCGCCGCATCCTCTTCCGCCGCATCCAGTGCTCGCGCCGCTACACCAGCCGCGCCCCAGCCGGAGCCTGAACCGTAGGCGCAGTTCCCTACAGAGCAGTTGATGAGCGCATCGGCCTGAAGTCGGGAATTGAGAATTACTTCCCAATGCCTGTAAACCGGAGGTAATTCCCAAATTGGTCCTGGCTTGGGTTCTCTTCGGCAGCTGCCGGCAGTGGCGGGGCCCGGAAACCGCGCGCCGTCAGGGCAGGACGAGGGAAGGAGAAACGTGCGGTCAACAAGAGAACCAACTCCGCATCATTCGACCATTTCGCCGCTGAACCTTCAACCTGTTGCCAGCAATTGTTCAGTGCCGTCCCAGGCAGCGCGGGGTCCCGAATTCACGCATGCAGGGGAAGTTAGACGACCTATGACCCGGCGAGCGATTGGCGGGAGTATCTGCTGATCAATCCCGGAAGTCAACATGCAATAGACATCATGACAACAGAAAGTAATCGGTCGATGCGTGAGTAATCACCTGGTTATCAGGCGACAGACGATGTTATGGGTCGTCTGTCTGGTCACTTAAGTTTGCGTATAGGGATAACGGAATCAATAACTTTCCAAAATGGGAGGTTCTGTAACGGCTGAAAACACCGGAGTGATCAAAATTGAACAACACGGGGATTGACAATTTGGCATTCTTTTCTCAACTCCAACAGGGTGTCCCCCAAAATTGCTCGGAAAGGTGCCCAGGCCCATGACGAAGGCGAAACTACTGATCGCAGATGACGAAACGCCGGTTCGGACCGCTCTTTCAGCCGCACTGGACGAATTTGGTTACGAAGTGCGGAGCGCTGGCGATGGCTTCTCCGCGTTGGCCGAGATTCGGCGGGAGGTTCCGGATCTGATCATCGCGGACCTCCACATGCCCCGCATGTCCGGCTTCGAACTGCTGTCGGTGGTGCGTCGCCGCTTTCCCTCGATTGGGGTGATCGCGATGAGCGGCTCATTTGCAGGCGACGGCGTGCCGCCGGGCGTTGCCGCCGAAGCTTTCTATGAAAAGGGAACGCATCCGGGGCTTTTATTTCGCATCGTGAAGGCAATGACGCAACCGGAGAGGCTGCCTTACCGAGTGGGCCACAGCGCATTGGCGCCGGTCTGGATTCCGCGCAACGGGCACGACCCTGCAGCAGAGCCGTACGTCATGATCACGTGCACGGAATGCCTGAGGACGTTCCCGCAGGTTCCGGGGGACGGTACCGGGACCATCCATGACGCGAACTGCGTTTACTGTTCCAGCCCCATTCAGTACGCCATCGTCCACCAGGAGGATGCCTGGTTGCCGCTGCCTTTTCAGCGGAAGCCGGGCTCGGGCTCGCCCACACCGCTGGGCGTACCGAACGCCTGTTTCTAAATCGACGACACAGGCGGCGCGCGTGAATGGCCTTCAGAACCGCTAGGCGCCGCGCGGCAGCACAAAAATCAATGGGGTCCGGTGGCTCCGAGCACTGTGAATCATCAGCCGCAACACGGAGGTCAGCACTTGAATCCTGAATTGACTGAACGATTGGATGGCATCGCAATCCCGGCACGTCTGCCTAAAGGGGTTGTACTCTTTCGCGATGGCGACCCCGTTTCCGCTGTGTACGTAATACGGAAGGGCAGTCTTAATCTGGAATGGTTTTCTCATCGAATGGCCTTTCATCAGTCGCTCGGCCCCGGCCAGATTGCCGGATTACCAGCTGCGCTGAATGGAACGTATAACCTGACCGCGACGGCGGCAGAGGACTGCGAAATAGGCTACGTTCCCACCGAGAGGTTTGCCGAGCTGCTTGAGTGCGAGGTATGGGTTGCCCGCATGGCGATGGAGCAGATGAGCCGGGAGGTACAACGGGTACGCGTAATTGCTATGTGTTGCCGCTATCAGGCGATGTCGCGGGAGCAAAAGACGATCCGGGGCCCCGCCGAAGAAACCTCACGGCGGTCAGAAGCGCCAGGGCAGGATACAGAGCTGCGATATGCCTAAAGGGGAGAAGACTGGTTTCAGCGTTGCCAACTTTCTGTCGAGAGCCGGACTGGGGCGGAGAATCGTCCCGGTAAAACCGGGCGATGCCTTGTTTTCGCAGGGCGCCCCTGCTGACTCCATCTTCTATCTTCAGAAAGGCCGCGCCAAATTGACCGTAGTTTCGGAAGCAGGGAAAGAGGCTACGATTACGCTGCTGGGAAGCGGTGATTTTATCGGTGAGGAAGCGCTGGCCGCTGTCGGCGGCCTGCGTCTGGCAACGGCTATTGCCATCACCAGCTGTACCGCACTCAACATCGAGCGTGAAGAGATGGTCCGGGTGATGCACGAGCAGCACGCATTCTCCGATCTGTTCCTGAAGTTCCTCCTGACTCGGAGCCTGCGGACACAGGCCGATCTTGTGGATCAGCTTTTCAATTCCAGCGAGAAGCGCCTGGCGCGCATCCTGCTGCTGATGGCGGAATTTGGGCAACCGGGTAAGCCGGAAACATTGATTCCCAGCATCACCCAGGGGACCCTGGCGGATATGATCGGCACCACGCGGTCTCGGGTCAGCTTCTTCATGAATCGATTCCGCAAGCTGGGTTTCATCGAATATAACGGACGCATCCGGGTGCACCAGTCGCTTCTGAACGTGATCCTGCACGATGCCTTGCCCGAGCACAACGCAGAAAAGCCCCCCATCCCGGACGGGCCTGTGCGCCCGTCACGGAAAAGTCCCGCAAACATGCGCGTTGGATCGACAGCGGCTTCGGCACGTGGGGGGCAACACAGAAGTAATTCGGCCAGCCTCAGCTGACGATACATCGCCAGTGCGCTCATCGATTCAGTATCCGGCCCATTGCCCGGCAATCCGGAAATTAGCACCTTCTACCCAGCTTTTAATCCCGCTCGCAGCCCTCAGGTCATTTCCCGGCTTCCGCCCACACGAGTGAACCGTTGTAAAGGTGATCATCGGAGCTTTTCAGAGTTTCACCCGCGCGCCGCTACACCAGCCGCGCCCCAGCCGGAGCCTGAACCGTAGACAGAGCCGTCCCCCCGGATTCGCCGCTCTCCTGCCGCGCGGAGCTTCTGGGAACCGTGAAGTAAAACGTGCTTCCCCTGCCCACTGCGCTTTCCACCCAGATCCGCCCGCCGTGCTGGCGCACGATGTTCCGGCAAATCGCCAGTCCCAGCCCCGTTCCCCCCATGTCGCGCGAATCCGACGCATCCACCTGCTGGAAGCGCTCGAAGATAATGTCCAGCTTCTCCGGAGGAATGCCGCGTCCGTGATCCTCGACCGAGAGAATCGCCTCGGTCGCGCTCTGTGCCCTCGCCCGCAGCGTAATGTCGCTCCCGGCCGGCGAAAACTTGATCGCGTTGCTGATCAGATTCCCCAGCGTTTGCAGGATCCGGTCCTCATCCACCCACAGCGTCAGCGGCCCCGCATCCACGCGAAACGCGATCCCAGCCTTCTGCGCGCTCGGATGCTGCAGGTCCGTTGCCCTCCGCAACAAATCTTTCGCTTCAACTTCCTGGAACCGCATCGGCAGCCGTCCCGCGCCCATGCGTTCGAAGTCCAGAATGTCGTTTACCAGCCGCACCAGCCGGTCGCAGTTGTCGATCGCCACATCCATCATCTGCGCCCGTTTCTCCGGCCGCTTTTCCAGAGCCCCACCCGCAATCAGTCCCAGCGCCGCCCGCAGCGCCGTCAGCGGCGTCCGCAGCTCGTGGCTCACCGTCGAGATGAACTCGTCCTTCATCCGGTCCAGCCGCCGCCGCTCCGTCACATCCTGGAACGCCACCACCACGCCGGTCACGCGCCCATTCGAAAGCATCGGGCAGGCCACATACTCCACCGGAATCGGGTGCCCATCCTTGTGCCGGAAAACCTCGTCGCGCGCGCGAATCGGAGCGCTGGCCCGCCGCGCCGCATAAATCGGGCTGTCCTCCATGCGGTACTCTGAGCCATCGGCCCGCGCGTGGCCCAGCAGCGCCAGCAGTTCCCTGCCCTCCATCTCCGCCTGGGTGTAGCCCATCATCCGCGCGCCCACCTGGTTCACGAAGATGATCCGCCCCTGCATGTCCATGCCGTAAATGCCGTCGCCCACCGACTCGAGGATCGATTCGCGCTGCCGCATCACCGCGTGCAGCTTGTTCTCGGCATCGGTCTTCTCCGTCACGTCGATGCCGTGCCCCAGCACAAAGGGCTGCATGTCCGGCAAATCCAGCAGCCGGTTGCGCCACGCAATCACCCGCACGCTGCCGTCGCGATGCCGCAGGCTCAGCATCCCCTGCTCTTCGCCTGTAACCGCAATGCTCTGCAGATAGCTGTCGAACGCCGGCCGCTGATCCTCTGGCACAAATTCGATCAGCCGCCTGCCCACCATCTCCTCGGAGCGATACCCCAGGCTCTCCGCCGCATTCGTGTTGATGGAGAGAATGCGCCCCTCGAGATCGTGCGTGCACACCACGCCCAGCGAGCTTTCCACCAGCTGCCGGTAGCGCGCCTCGCTGGCATGGAGCGCCGCCGTAGCCTCCCGCTGATCGGTGACGTCGACGCCGGTCATGATGATGAAGTTGATGTCGCCCAGGCCGTCAGTCAGCGTCGTCGTCGTCCACGCAATCCGCCGCCGCCGCCCGTCGCGCGAAAGCCAGTGCAGCTCTGTCGGTTCCCGCCGCGTGGCATCGCTGCGCGAATGCTCCAGCAGATTGAATGCCTGCGAGCGCTCCTCGTTCAGGAACAGCTCCTGCGGAAACGACCGCCCCGCCAGCTCTGCAAAGGTGTATCCGGAAATCTCTTCGCAGGCGCGATTGAAGCGCACGATGCGCCCGGCTGTATCCACCACCAGCACCAGCGCGCTCATCGTATCGAGCACTGCGGAGACGAAGTTCCGCTCCACCGTCAGCGCCCGTTCGATCCTCTGCCGGCTGCGCAGCGAATGATCCTGCCCGCGCGAATGCACCGAATACTCCAGCCGCATCATCACCTGGCGCGCCAGCACTCCCAGGATCGACGCATGCTGCTCGGTAAACTGATTCGGCTTCGGCGAAAGCACAGCCAGCGTCCCAATGCCGCCTTCCATCCCCACGAGTGGAGCGGCCAGATACGACCGGCAATGCACGGTCCGCGTCAGCGGAATGCCGCGCACCGGGAAACGCGGCTCCATCGCCGCATCGGCAATCAGCAGCGGCTCCGGCTCCAGAATCGTGTACTGGTCCGCGGTCGCCAGCCGCGGAATCTCCGTCCCCTGAAACCCAAAGCGCGATTTGAACCACAGACGGTTCTGATCCACAAAGCCCAGGTAGGCGAAGGGTGCGCCCGTCACCTGCGCGGCGACCCGCACAATTTCGTCGAACGCGGGGTCAGCCGGCGTATCGAGGATCTCGTACTCGCGCAGAGACTTAAGCCTCTCGGCTTCACTCCAATGCGCGCTTGTTGCCAGATAGCTCATGCCCTTCCACGGACTCCAGCGAGCCTGCCGCGTCCTCGGCCAGTGCGCCCCTGGGGGGGAACCATGAGCATTGTTGCAAAGTATTCAGCGCCTGGCTCTTCCCCGTTCGGGTGATGCCAAGTCCTGTCATACGTATCACTTACAGTACTTTCCGGTAGTAACCGGCCTGCCCCGAATCTCCGAGCACTAAGGTAACATTTTACCCCTTTTCATTCGGGATTTTACACTCACTTCAACTTGCAGCAGTCTTCCGCAGGCCCGGTATTGCTGGCATCCAGCTCCACTTTCCACGTCCCGTCGGCTTGCTTCTTCCAGACCGTCATATAGCGGCCCGACTCCTTCACCGGATTACCCTGTGCATCCTTCGATAGACCTTCGTAATGGCCCCAGGTGAATCCCATATCCCCCGCCGGGCTCATCCGCCCGCCATCCGGCGTCCAGGTCAGCTGATAGGTTCCCGGAGTCCAGGTAGCCCGCGCCGCAATGGCGTCGTGACCGACCACCGCCGCGCCACCATTTTCCAGCGTGACTGCATCGGGAGCAAACCACGTCCCAAACGCCTTCCCTCCGCCCGCCGCCGTATCCGCAGCAAACTTTGCCTCCAGCTGATACAGAAACTCCACCTCTGGAGTGAGCCCCGGATCGGTCAAAACGTTGCCACTGGAGTTCGAAGCCGGCTTCGGTTCCAGAGACTGCGCCGCCGCACCAGAGATCAGCCAGCACGAAAGCAATCCAACACAGAAAACAAAACGCATTCCAGCAGGATAGATCACCGCAGCCGGGGAGAGGACCGGTTCCGGCGCCCCTGGGAAGGCCACCGTTCTTGAGCTCGGCTGGCCCGGTCGTGCGCCGCACGATTTTTTTTCCAGGGGGTGAATCCTGCACCAATTTGATTCTGTGGGATTTAGCGAATGTTGACAGACTCGACAACAGGTAAGCCTTTGAGAACAGAACAAATCGAGACGACCGCGACTGTAACAAAGACGGCCGTCTCTGTCACAAAGGCAGCCGTGTTGGTTACACCGACGGCTGCGAGCGACTTGTGGCCGGCAGGCTGCGGCCGGTGGCCGGCATCGAGTTGGATGGTTGGCGCGCATTCGTATCCAGCAAAAGAGAAGGCCACCCGTTTGGGCGGCCTCTTTTCTTTTTCTACTCTATATATTCAGAATACCAAGTTCAGGGGAAAGTAGTGCCAACAATCGCGGGGTAGTTTGGCGCGTAAGTGGCATGTTATGAGGGGTCATTACTTCGGATTTGGAGCTTATCTCTTGACAAATTTTCCACATTTTCCTGACGTTGGGCTGTAAGTGATTGAAAGTTCGTCGGAGCAGCTAAGAAGCGGTCGGCTAAGAGCCGGTCAGCGGAACGACGGTCAGCTAAAAAGCGGTCGTCGAGGTCAGCAGCTGTTTGGAATGAAGGGGGCGTGCGTTTCTGAACGCTGAACGCCGAACGCTGATTTCGCCAAACCCCGTGTACCCTGTTCCCTGACATGAAGCCCGCCAGCCGCAAACCGAACATCTCCACCGCGACGGTCATCGGCCTGGTGTTCTATGCAGCCGCGGCCATCTCCCAGCATTCCCTCCCCGGCCTGCGCCCGGCGGCCATCGCGACCCGCGTCGTTGCGCTGCTTCTTCTCGCCTGGGCTGCTTCCCGTCGGCGCTCGCTCACCGGATGGATCTTCGTCGGCATGCTGGCCGGCATCGAGCTCGGCGTCGACGCGCCCCACGCCGCCCTCGCCAGCCGCGTCTTCAGCGACATCTTCCTCCGCCTCATCCGCGTCATCGTCGCCCCGCTCATCTTCGGCACCCTGGTCACCGGCATCGCCGGCCACGCCGAAGCCAAAACCGTGGGCCGCCTGGGCCTCAAATCCCTCGTCTACTTCGAAGCCCTCACCACCATCGCGCTGCTCATCGGCCTCGTCGCCATCGACGTTTCGAAAGCCGGAATCGGCCTCAACATGAGCGGGGCCCACGCGGCCTCTGTGGGAACGTTGCCGCAGACCACCCTCTCCTGGCAGCAGTTCCTGCTGCACGTCTTCCCGGAGAACATCGCCAGCGCCGTTGCCGACAATCAGATCCTGCAGGTGGCCGTGTTCGCCATCTTCTTCGGCCTCGCGCTCACCCGCATGAGCGAGGCAAAGCGCGCGCCCATGCTGCGCCTCTGTGAATCGCTCACCGAAGTGATGTTCGCCTTCACCAACTTCGTGATGCTCTACGCGCCCATCGGAGTCGCCGCGGCGCTGGCCTTCACCGTCGCGCAGTCGGGCCTCGGCGTGATGCTCAACCTCGGCAAGCTCGCGCTCACCCTCTACATTTCGATCCTGCTCTTCGCGCTTCTCGCCATGCTGCCCGCGCTGCTGTTGGCGCGTCTGCCTCTGCGGGAATTTCTTCGCGCCGTCGCCGAGCCGGCCACCATCGCCTTCGCCACCAGCACCAGCGAAGCCGCTCTGCCCCGCGCCATCGAGGCCATGGAAGCCTTCGGCGTCCCGCGCGGCATCGTCGCCTTCGTTATTCCTACCGGCTACACCTTCAACATGGCCGGCTCGGCGCTCTATCTCTCGATCGCGGCCATCTTCACCGCCCAGGCTGCGGGCATCCATATGAGCCTCGGCCGCCAACTGGCCATGCTCGGCGTCCTCATGCTCACCAGCAAAGGAGTCGCCGGCGTCGCGCGGTCCGTTCTTGTGGTTCTGCTGGCTACGGCGTCGATCTTCGCGCTGCCCGTCGAGCCCATCCTCGTCATCCTCGGCGTCGACGCCATCATGGACATGGGCCGCACCGTCGTTAACGTGGTCGGCAACTGCCTGGCTTCGGCGGTGGTAGCGCAATGGGAAGGCGAATTCCGCACCGAGAAGGCCTCGCCTGAAGCCGTGGCGGCCTTACAAAGCTGATTCCGGAGATCCGGCGAGGGGTCATCTGCCGGACAAGCGCTGCTCAACGTTCTTGCTCTGTAGCTACATCAGAGGTACACTATCATTACAGCGGCTTAGTGACCCCTGAAGTAGCGACTTGAACCTCTCACACCCGGAAGGAGAACCCAAATGCAGATCAAGTTAAGAACGAGTACGCCCAATAGGAGATCGCTGCGATGCGATTCGATTGGGACAAAGCAAACACCGCCCACATCGCCAGACACGGGATCACTCCGTCGGAGGCCGAACATGTAATTCTGAACGCCCCACTCGATCTCGAGTTTGAGACGTGGAGCGGAGAAGAACGAACGGCCCAGGTCGGCGAATCCGACTCTGGCCGAATCCTGGTCGTCCTCACGACGATCCGCGATGATCTCATCCGGGTGGTGACAGCGTTCCCAGCCGCAAAACGGCTCCGAACCCTCTACATCGCCCACCGAGGAACCCATGAGGGCAGAACTGAAGAAGAAGAAATTCAGGAGTGAAGTGGAAGAAGCGAAGTGGTGGGAGGACCACCAGGACGCACTCGCCGGTGAGTTCGAAAAGGCAGCGGCCGCTGGCACTCTCGGACGGGGAACAACCGCGCGTAAAGGCGCGACCCCAACCACAACCATCCGGCTCGATCCGACAGACGTTGCCAGAGCCCGTATCCAGGCGGAACGCCACGGTCTCCGCTACCAAACTTACCTCAAAATGCTCATTCACCAGGCTCTGAGCCAAGCGGAGATTCGAATCAAGTCCCGCCGCGCCTGACGCGCCCACCCGCAATGGGCAGGACAAGGTTTGTGGTTGACAATCTAAACTAGACTAACTAGACTTAGTTCATTGTGAAGTCGACTCGCACCGTCAACATCCACGAGGCAAAAACCCACCTCTCCCGCCTGATCGAAGAGGCCGTCCAGGGCGAGCCCTTCATCATCGCCAAGGCCGGCAAGCCCGTTGTTAAAGTGACGCCGGTCGACGCCCCTCAACCGGCGGCCATCCGGCGCACCGGGTTCCTTGCCGGACAAATTGCCGTGCCCAGCGACTTCGACCAGATGGGCGCTGATGCAATCGCCCTGATCTTCAGCGGCAGCGAATGAAGCTCCTGCTCGATACGCACGTGCTTTTGTGGGCCGCGGGCGCACCGGATCACCTGCCGGCCGCTGCCCGCGCCATGATCGAAGATCCGGAGCATCAGCTCTTCTTCAGCGCGGCCAGCCTGTGGGAGATCGCCATCAAGCACGGTCTCGGCCGCTCGGATTTTCGCGCCGATCCTGCTCTCGTCCGCCGCGGCCTCCTCGACAACGGCTACGCCGAACTGGCCATTACGGGCCGCCACGCGGTAGCAGTGGCCGGACTTCCACCGCTGCACAAGGATCTCTTCGATCGCATGCTCATCGCGCAGGCTATAGCAGACGGACTGCTGCTGCTAACCGTCGACCCGGGAGTCGCGCGCTACGCCGGGCCCATCCAGAGGTTCTGATCGAGAAACGATTCCAGGAGTGTGCTAAAGTAGCTCTAGGTAACACCGGTTCACACCGATGCCCCCCGCCACCACCAGCCTCAAGCTTGACCCCGAAATCAAAGACCGCGTCCAGCGTCTGGCTTCCGCGCGCCGACGCACCGCGCACTGGATCATGCGTGAGGCCGTCGAGCAGTACGTGGAGCGCGAAGAGAAGCGCGAACAGTTCCGCCAGGACGCCCTCGCCGCCTGGGAGCACTATCAGGCGACGGGCCTCCATGTGACGGGCGAAGAAGCCGACCGCTGGCTGGCGAAGCTCGAAGCCGGAAAACGCGCTGCGCCTCCTAAATGCCACAAGTAAGGTGGTCGCTGGGCGCTCTTCAGGACCTCGCTCGCCTTTACGATTTTCTCGCTCCGAAGAGTCCCGATGCTGCCCGCCGCGCCATTGCCTCGATCCGTAAGGGTGTGAAGGCGCTGGCCTCGCATCCCGAAATCGGCCGGCCTGTTGAAGACATGCTGCCTCAGTTTCGGGAGTGGATGATCGAATTCGGCCAAGGAGCTTACGTCGCCCTCTATCACTTCGACGGAAAACAGATTGTCATCCTGGCAGTCCGCCACAGTCGCGAAGCCGGGTATTGAATTACGTGCCTGGCACGTGGCACGACGACACCGGGTGCCCCGTCACAAACTTCGACAGCGTGGTGTGGAAGCGGTGCAGCCGCATGTAGACCACACGCAGCCGACCCAGGGTCGTGGGCATCGATTGCGGGTTGCGGCTGATGTCGACCAGCACCAGCAGCGCGGCCTCCGCCGGATTGTCTCTGCTCTCGGTGACCCCGACACCGAAGATGGCCGGGTCGGACATCAGCTGCGGAGCCACCGCGCGCTCGATGATCGTAGCGCCACCGAGCGCCGCGGCGGAGAGATGCATTCCTGGCTCGAACGCCGGCAGGCCGGAGCCGTTCCGCGGGCGATGGAACCCGCATCCGTGACGACGACCTGGGTGCGCAGTCCGCCAATCTGCTGCGGCACGGTCGCCGTCGCGTGATCCACGTAGACCGTAACGGCCGGATCGCCAGGCGAATCAAGGCTGTGCCCCGCTGCCGTGCCGAGAATCCCGTTGCCGTGCAGCGTTTCAGAAGCAGCCTCGGCAATCGACTGCGCGCGCGCCAGAGCGGTGGGTCCAACATACGGCGGTTCGGCCGGAACCGCGGGGTCATAGCGCAGGCACGCCACTGAGTGCGGCGTATTCGTTCCGACCAGGCTCAGCTGGCTGCCCGTTTCTGTGCCGAGTTCCTGCAGCACATCGCCAATGGGGTTAACGACGCTAAGCCCATTGCCATCGCCATCGGTGCCGCCGGCAAAGTAGAGCCCGATAGCCTGGGCATTGCTCGCGTCCACCACCAGCGCGCCGGAATCGCCACTGTCAGTGAAGTGCGATCCACCAATGCCGATCTGGTTGGCGTAAGTCTTCGTGTAATAGGGCTGCGTTTCCGCGCAGTCTTTGTAGTAGTCCACCTTCACGGTCAGCGCGATCGCGGAAACGTTGGAACAGGTCAGCCCCGTCGTCCGGCCGCTTTTGGCCACATCCATGCCAAGGTTGGAAGCATTCACCGTCTCGCCGCGCCCGGCCATGGGAGGAGCCGCGCTCAGTGCCTGGTCTCTGCTCGGCGTGCCCAGGCCGAGAATGCTGCCCGACGGGTCCACCGCGCCCGGCGAGGCGAGCGCCAGCGCGGCATCCACATTGGTCTGCTTCGAGGCCAGCGGCACAAAGTACTCCAGCGTCCCTACCGGATGCAGCGTCGATCCCGGCCGGCTCAGCGGAGTGCACGCGCCGTCAATGAGTCCCGGCTGATCGATGGTGTCGCCCACATGCGCCTGGTCGGATTCGGCCAGCACGTGGTTGTTGCTCAGGATGTACTGATCCTTTTGATCGTCTTCGACCAGCGCGCCCAGGGTTCCGCCGCAGCAGTCGGCCACATACGATTCGCCATTGTGATCGTCAAAGGTATCGAAGTCGCCGTCGTTGCCGCCCGATGCCCCCAGCAGCGCCGGGCCCGCCTGCACGGCCTGGTTTGCGATGGGATTGCTGACGATACCCTGGCTGTTGAGCAGCACCCGCAGCGGCGAGGTCACGGCGCTGCCATCGACCGCCGCCACCACGTAGACTTCCTGCGCCGGAAGCGGGCTTGGTGCGGCGTAGGTCACCGAGCAGGTGGTGTAGTGCTCCGCACTGCGCTGGCATTCTGAATTGCTCAGCGAGCCCAGCGCGGCCGACGCTGAACCCTCTTCACCATTGGGCGTTGCGGCCAACCACCAGCGCACGTTCCCGGCGTTCACTTCAGCGATCTGCGCAGTCACGTCGGCACTGGCGCCAGCGGTGAGTGCGACGTTCTGCGGAAGCAGCGGCTGCACAAATCCCGGATGGACGGCAATCAACAGCGACGCGGTACTTTGCGGATTACTCCGAAGCGTGGCTTCCACGCGCACCGTCACGCTGTCCGCGGAGAGCGATCCGGGCGCGGTATAGACGCCGTTCTCGTCCACGTGTCCCTGGCCCAGCGAGCTGGCATTGGTTCCGGAGGCGATACTCCACGTGACCGCGGCGGGATCGCCGGCAGGCAGCACGGCGTGCAGGGTAATTTGCCCATTGGTGCTTACGGCCTGGGTGGGGGCGCTGAGCGAGAAGCTGCCGTCGCCGGCCTGAGCGGCAAAGTTGATGCTGCCGCAACCCGCTACGCCCAGCGAGAGCACGGCCAACAGCAAACGGCTTGTGAGCACACGAGCCATGGGGGAAAGCCAGGTGAGGAGCCAGCGTCTATTCTATCGCCCAGGCAGGATCGGCCACTGTCCCACAAAAGTGAAAAGGGAGCGTCAAAGAACGCTCCCTTAAAAGAAAAACAGCAAGGAGAAAGGAAACTGTCAGGCCGCGACGTGCGGCTTGCGGTCGCGCTGCACCAGGCGCGGTACGGCGGCGTTGATGGGAACCACCTTCAGTTCGCCAGCGTGCGCAGCCTTCATCCGGCGGACTTCCCACGCCGTAAGCGGGCGCATTTCCGTTGGCGAATAGTAAATCTGCTTGCCGCAGTCCAGGCAAACCTCATAGGTTTCATCGCCCAGCGTGAACGGCCGCGTCACACGTGCGTGTGCGCAGCCGAACAGAATCTTTGCAAAAAAATCGAGAACCGATTGCAGGCAGGCCATCAGGAACTTCATATGGGGAGTGCTCCTTTCTTACTGGTCCGTTTCAGGCACTTCTTCAGATGCATCTTGAGGCCAAATGTCGCCTTCTGAACAAACATTTTCAGTGCGTCACGGAAGTAACTAACTTCCCAAAATGAGTCGCTGACTCCAGTCGGCGCAGTGCTCCAGGCACGTCGGTGAAGCTAAACACCTCATCCACCACGGGTTTCAATTTGTGCTGGAAAATTGCTCGATTCATCATCTCAAATTCCGCACGCGATCCCACATAAATCCCACAGAGGCGAACCTGTCTATGCAACAGTAACGAGATTTCAACGCTTTCCCCTGTTGGGCTCAGCACGCCAATCTGGGAGATGACGCCACCGATCCGCAGTGCCCGCAGCGATCGCGTCAGCGTTCCCGCGCCGCCCACTTCGATCACCCGATCGGCGCCGCGTCCGCCGGTTTGCTCCACCACCCACTTATCCCATTCAGGATGATCGCGATAGTTGAGGCCGGCGTCGAGCCCCAGTTTTTTCGCGCGCTCCAGTTTGGCGTCGCTGCTCGATATGCCCAGCACCCGTGCACCCAGCAGTTTTGCGAACTGGAGCGCAAAAATGGACACTCCCCCCGTTCCCTGGACCACCACGGTGTCGCCCGCAGTCACCGCTTGTGCGCGGTGCAGTGCATTCCAGGCGGTTACTGCGGCACAGGGCAGGGTTGCGGCTTCTTCGTACGACAAAAATGCCGGAAACTGCACTACGCCCTGCTCTTCGAGCACCACAAATTCGGCAAGCATGCCGTCGATGTCGCCTCCAAGTGCACCGCGTATCTTGGCTGCGTCCGCTTCCCCGTCGATCCAGTTCTGCATGAAGATGCCGGCGACCCGATCGCCAACTTTGACGCGCGTGACGCCCTCACCCACGGCGACGACTTCGCCGGCGCCGTCAGAACAGGGAATACGCGGCAAGTGCATCTTCGGGTTGTAGCGGCCCAGAACAGTCATGAGGTCGCGATAGTTCCACGAGACGGCGTGGACTTTGACGAGGACCTCGCCGCGCCCCGGTTGGGGATCGGGCAGCGTCACCAATTCGAGGTTGTCGATGCCAAAGGAAGGAATGCGCCAGGCTTTCATGTCTCTCCGGATGCCAGGTAATTTATGCAGGATGCAGGTTTCCGCTGTGGAGGCGCAAGTGACGGGAGTGATCTGTTGTGCCAAAACGATACCAACAAATCACGTGCCGCCTGGATTTTCCGGGCTACGATAGAACTATGGCTCGAGGATGGGAAAGCAAGTCAGTTGAGGAGCAGGTAGAACAACGGCAGTCGGAGTCGGCGCCTCGAAAGCCGGCTGAGGCAGCGACTGGCGATACGGCCCGCAAGCTGCAGCGCCAGGCCCTCGAACTCCAGCGGGAGCGCATCCTCGACGAGCGGACGTCCAGTCCCATCCGCCGTAAAGCCCTGGTAGCGGCGCTGGCGGATATCGAAGCGAAGTTGGCGGCGCTCTAAAGCAAAAATTAGCGATCGGCGCCGCGGCGAACAGGGTTCGTGTTCGCCGCTACGGATTTTCCTCCTGGCCGGCCAGTCTTCCCTGACCGCGGACGCGCCACGCTTGTCAACCGAATCCCCCGCACGGGCTATTTCAGAGGGGCAGCCGGCACTCCTATATTGAAGCCACCGGCCCGCTCGAGCCCGATGAGCACTGTCGGCCCCCGGGCTGCTCAACAGCCGGTGCAGCTGCCGCTCATTTCCCCTGAGGTCACCCATGCTTCCACGCTCGACACGAGACGCTTCCGACGCCCGGTTTCCCACGCCGGTGCGGCATGCGTTGTGAGGCGACGGTGACCCTGATTGATACGCCGGTTCCTGAGACTGAATCCCCGGCCCTGAGCCCACGGCAAAGCCACAGTGCGATCCATGGCCTCATCTGCTGCGCGATCTTTCTCGTCTGTTACGCGATTGCCTGGCCGTTTGCGGAGATGGGCTACGCTGACGACTGGTCCTACGTCAAAACTGCAGAGGTCTTCGCGCGCACAGGCCACGTGGTCTACAACGGCTTTGCAACCCCAATGCTGGGCTGGCAGATTGCGTGGGGCGCGCTGTTCATCCGGCTTTTCGGCTTCTCCTTTACGGCCGTCAAGTTATCGACGCTGCCCCTGGCGCTCGCGGCCATCTTTCTGTTTCATGGCGTCCTGGTGCGCTTTGGCGTAACCGGGCGCAAGGCGATGCTGGGCACGCTGACGCTGGCCTTGTCGCCACTCTTCATGCCGCTGGCGGCCAGTTACATGACCGATGTGCCCGGCTTGTTCGTGATCCTGCTGTGTCTCTACTGTTGCCAGCGCGCCATCGCTGCGCCCTCGAGCGCAACCAGCATCGCCTGGCTGTGTCTTGCCGCCGGGTCCAACCTGGTAGGTGGAACAGCGCGGCAGATTGCGTGGCTGGGAGCCCTGGTCATGGTTCCCTCGGCAGGATGGATTCTGCGCAAACGCCGCGGGGTTGTTCCCGCCGTGCTGCTGCTGTGGACCGGCTCAGTGGCCGGAATCCTCGCCTGCATGCGCTGGTTCGCGCACCAGCCGTATTCCATACCCGAGACCATCTTCAGTGCACGGCGGTTCGATCAAGGCAATGGCATGGTTTCTGTAGCCAGCCAGTTCAGCGGGGCGCTGCTGTGTCTGCTGCTGTTGCTGTTTCCGCTGCTGGCAGCCTCGCTGGTGTTCCGTCCCAGGCTAAAAGGCGCCAAGCCCTTCCTGGTGGCTGCGGTTCTGGTGCTCTGGGTGGCGCGGGTGGGGTGGGCTCTGCCGTGGATTCCGCATATTCTGATGGCCGAATTCTCCGCTGCCAAAGACGCCAGTATTGACCTGGCCCCGGCACAGTCCTTTGAGTTGCCTGCAACCGGGCGCATTGGGGTCTCCCTCCTGGTGATGGCCGCGGCTGCGCTTCTGGTGACGCGGCTTCGTGTCGGCCGCACGCCGCGCGAGGATCCCCGCATGCCGAAGCCGCGGAATGGTCACTGGAACCAGATGCTGTGGCTGCTGGGTCCCTTTACGGCGGCTTATGTTCTCCTGCTGCTGCCGCGTGCGTGGTACGAGTGTCTCCTCGACAGGTATCTCGTGGACCTGATGCCGGTTGCGATCATCCTGTTCATCGGCGCCTGGCAGCGATGGATCACGCCCCGGCTGCCGGGGATTTGTGTCGTCACTTTGGCCGTCTATGCCGCGCTCGCGGTCGCCGGCGCGCACGACTCCTTCGCATGGCAGCGCGCGCGGCTTGCGGCGATCGATGAGCTGCGGGCATCGGGGATTGCGCCAAACGCCATTCTCGGCGGATTCGAGTACGACGGCTGGACCCAGATTCAGGACGGCGGCCACATCAACGATCCGCGCATTCGAATTCCGGCCGGGGCCTGGGATTCACGCCCGCTGCTCTCCGGTTTCGCGAAGGAGTGCGATCTGGATTTCATCGACTTTACCCCGGCGGTCGAGCCGAAATTTGCCGTGGCGTCGAAACCAGGCCCATGCCTGTTGCCGGCGCCGTATCCGCCGGTGCGCTATCGAACGTGGCTGCCACCGTTCGGTCGGACCATCGAAGTTTGGCGGCTCCAGCGACCGCCGCGGCCAACCGTACCGAGGCAGCCGTGACCCTCATCGATTCTCCGGTTCCTGCAACCAGGACCTCACCGCCCTCCATCCTTGGCGCCAGGCGGAGCCGCAGTTCGCTCGATGGCCTCATCTGCTGCGCGATCTTTCTGGTTTGCTACATGATTGCCTGGCCGTTTGCGGAGATGGGCTTCGTGGACGACTGGTCTTACGTGAAAACCGCGGAGGTCTTCGCGCGCACCGGTCACGTGGTCTACAACGGCTTTGCCACGCCGATACTCGGCTGGCAGATCGCGTGGGGCGCGCTGTTCATCCGGCTTTTCGGCTTTTCGTTTACGGCCGTGAAGTTGTCGACGCTTCCCCTGGCCTTCGCCGTCATCTTCCTGTTCCATGCCGTGCTGGTGCGTTTTGGCATCACCGGGCAGAATGCGATCCTGGGCACGCTGACACTGGGATTGTCACCACTCCTGCTGCCGCTGGCCGCCAGCTACATGACCGATGTGCCCGGCCTGTTCGTGATCCTGCTGTGTCTCTACAGTTGCCAGCGCGCCATCGCGGCAACATCGAGTGCAGGTAGCATCGCCTGGCTGTGTCTCGCCTCTGGATCCAACCTGGTGGGTGGAACGGCGCGGCAAATTGCGTGGCTGGGAGCCCTGGTCATGGTTCCCTCAGCGGGATGGATTCTGCGCAAACGCCGCGGGGTGCTTCCCGCCGTGGTTCTGCTGTGGGCCGGCTCAGTGGCCGGAATCCTCGCCTGCATGCGCTGGTTCGCGCACCAGCCGTATTCCGTTCCCGAAGCCATCTTCAGTTCAGGTCCGCTCGGGCCCGGACACGGAATTGTCTCCGTGATGATCCAGTGTGCCGGGGCGCTCCTGTGTCTGCTGCTGATGCTTTTTCCGCTGCTGGCAGCGTCGCTGGCGCGACCTCCCAGGCTGAAAGGCGCCACGCTTCTGCTGTTCGTTGGCGTTCTGGTTTTCTGGGCCGTCTTCCAGTGGCAGGTTGGGTGGATCGCACCATGGATTCCGCACGTACTGGTTTCGGAATTTTGCGCCGCCAGAACCGGCGCGATGTCCGCGCCACCCGTACAGTCGCTGGAACTCCCTGCAGCCGGGAGGATTGCAGTCTCTGTGCTGGTGATGGCCGCGGCTCTCCTGCTGGCGGTGCAGCTTCGCCGTGCGCAAGGCAACCGCGCCAGTCTGCAGAAAACGGGCGACTGGAATCAGGTGCTGTGGCTGCTCTGCCCATTTACCGCGGCCTATCTTGTCCTGCTGCTGCCGCGTACGTTGTATGCGAACCTCTACGACCGCTATCTGCTCGCTCTCATGCCGATTGCGATCATCCTTCTGCTCCGTGCTTATCAACAGTGGGTGACGCCTGGACTGCCGGGAATTTGCGTCCTGACGCTGGCTGTCTACGCCGCACTGGCTGTTGCCGGAACACACGACTGGTTCCGATGGCAGCGTGCACGGATTACAGCCATCCACGAAGTGCGCGCCTCCGGAGTTCCCCGAACCGCGATCCAGGGCGGCTTCGAATACGACGGATGGACGCAGATCGAAGACGGCGGCCACATCAACGACAAGCGCATTCAGATCCCAGCCGGAAGCTGGGATCCGCGTCCCGCGCTGCCGGGTGTCGCGAAGGATTGTGTGCTGGATTTCGCGGAGCTGACCCCGGCCGTACAACCGAAATTCACTGTTGCATTGAACTCGAAGTCATGCCTGCTGCCAACGCAATACACGCCGGTTCGCTACAGGACCTGGCTGCCGCCGTTCCAGCGGACCATCGATGTGTGGCGATTCAGGTGAAGGCAATAAGCGGCGATGAGCGGTTTCGCTAACCGCTTCTTAGCTAACCGAACTCTAGCTAACCGCTCCTTAGCTCCTCCGGTTAAACATAATCGAGTTCGCCTGATCGATCGTCGTCATCAGCAGGTGCGCCACATTCACGTGCGCCGGCCGCGTCGTCGCCCACACAATCGCGTCGGCCACATCGTCCGGCGTGAGCGGCGTGATGTTCTGGTAGACCTTTTCCGCGCGCCCCTTGTCGCCGCGAAAACGTACCTCGCTGAACTCCGTCTCCACCATCCCCGCGCCGATGTCGCTCACCCGGATCGGCGTCCCCATCAGGTCTTGCCGCAGCCCGTCGTTGATCAGCTTCACTGCGGCCTTCGTCCCGCAATAAACCGCACCGCCGGGATACGCCAGCTCCTGCGCCGTCGATCCAAGATTCACAACGTGACCGCGCCCGCGCACGACCATCCCCGGCACCACGGCGCGCGTCACCCACAGCAGGCCCTTCACGTTGGTGTCGATCATCTCGTCCCAGTCCTGCGGCTTGCCTTCCCACAGCTTGTCCAGCCCGCGGCTCAGTCCGGCGTTGTTCACCAGCACATCGATCTCGCGCCACCCGCCAGGCAAACCGGCAATCGCTGATTCCACCGCTGCGCGATCCTGCACATCCAGCGAGAACGAGTGCACCGCCGCAGCTCCGGCTTTGAGCAGATCCTTCTCCATCGCCTGCAGCCGTTCCACACGCCGCGCGGCAAGCAACAGTTTCGCGCCCTCCGCAGCAAATCCACGTGCGCACGCCGCACCAATCCCCGCGCTCGCACCCGTTATGAAAACCACACGATCCTTCAGGCTGATCTTTCCCATACGCCTATCGTATCGAGGTTCCCTGGGTGTTTGAAATGCCCAGACGTGCCGCAAGCGCCCAGTCTCTGTCCAAACGGGAGTAGAATTCCTGCCGTTATGCGAAGCCGCCTCTGCGCCCTGCCTGTCTTTCTCCTCCTTGCGCTGCTGCCCCCACTCACCGCCCAGCAGAACAACGCGCCTCATCTGGAAAAACGCGGCGCGGCTACGCAGCTCATCGTCGACGGCCAACCCTTCCTCATCCTGGGCGGCGAAATTCTCAACTCCTCCTCGTCGAGCCTCGACTACATGAAGCCCATCTGGCCGCGGCTGGCCGCCATGAATCTCAACACCGTCGTGACCCCGCTCAGCTGGGAACTGATTGAGCCAACGGAGGGCAAGTTCGACTTCACCCTCGTCGATGGCCTGCTCTCCCAGGCGCGGCAACAACACGAGCACGTCGTCTTCCTGTGGCTGGCCTCCTGGAAAAACGGCATGTCCAGCTATGCGCCCGTCTGGGTCAAACAGGATACCCGGCGGTTCCCGCGCGTCGTCGAGCACAACGACGAGGTCGAGATACTCACCCCACTCGGCACCGCGACCGAGGAGGCCGATGCCCACGCCTTTGCCGCTCTCATGCAGCACATTAAGCAGGCAGACGCTGCCGACCACACCGTGCTGATGATGCAGGTGGAGAACGAAGTCGGCGTCCTCAACGATTCGCGCGACCACTCCGAGGCCGCCAACCGCGCCTTCGCTTCACCCGTCCCGGAACAGCTGACGCACTACCTTCAGGCGCACCACGACCAGCTTTATCCCGATCTCCGAACGCTGTGGGATGCCAATGGCGACAAGACCACAGGCACCTGGCCCGAGGTCTTCGGAGACACCGTGCGCGCCGACGAGATCTTCATGGCCTGGCACTACGCCCGCTACATTCAGACCGTAGCGGCACGCGGTAAAGCTGCCTACGACATTTCCATGTACGTGAACACCTGGCTCGCGGGCGACGATGCCACGCCAGGCCAGTATCCCAGCGGCGGCCCCGAACCGCGCGTCGTGGATGTGTGGAAGGCCGCGGGCTCGGCGCTCGATATCTACGCTCCCGACCTTTATTCCGAAAATTTTGTCGAGTGGTGCCGCCGCTATCACCGCGACGGCAATCCCCTCTTTATGCCGGAGACCCGCGGAGGCACCGCAGGCGCTCCGAATATCTTCTACGCCCTCGGTGAAGAGGCCGGCATCGGCTTCTCACCCTTCGCCATCGACCAGCCTGACGCCGATCCGGACGGCGCCATGACCGCCAGTTACGCGGAGATAGCCAGCCTCGCGCCGCTCCTGCTCGCGCACCAGAGCGCCGGCGACATACACGGCTTCGTCCTCGACAAGAACCGCACCTCCGTCGATTTCACCATGAGCGGCTACACCGTGCACGTCTCGCTCGACCGCATCTTCGGCTCGCAATCGGGTTCCGGCTTCGGCCTCATCATGGCCACCGGACCCGACGAGTTCCTGGGCGCAGGCAGAGGATTCCGAGTTTCCTTCGTGCCCCGCTCCACGAGCGCGCCGCAGGTCGGCATCGGTTCCATCGAGGATGGAAAATTCGTCGACGGCCAGTGGGTTCCCGGACGCCGCCTCAACGGCGACGAGGACGACCAGGGCCAGTACTGGCGCTTCGACCCACGCCATATCTCCACAGAAAAGCTAAAGCTCTACCGCTTCGAATGAGCTATTGCCTACTGCCTATTGCCTACTCCCTACTCCCTATTCCCTGTAGTTTCAGATACCCCGCCGCCCAATCCGCGTCCTTCATGCCTGCTTCGAACGCGCGGCGAAACGTGTTCTCGAACAGATCCCCGAGCGGCGTCTTCACCTGTCCACTCTGCGCGGCCTCGCGGAACAAACGCATATCCTTTTCGCCCACAGCCATCGTCGCGCCGGGCGTGGCAGGCGGCGTCAGCATGATCTTCCCGTACATCTCATAGAACGGCGACTGGAACAGCGCCTGGTTCACCGTCTCCAGAAACACCGCCGGCTCCACGCCCATCGCCTCCGCAAACACAAAACCCTCGCTCAGCGACGCAATCATCGCCGTAATCAGAAAATTTCCGCCCAGCTTCATGGCGTGCGCGCTCCACGGCGTCTCGGCTACCACGGTGATCCCACGGCTGAATTTCAAGCAGCGGCCGCACTTTTTCGACCGGCTCCCTCGCCCCGCCCACCACCACCCACAGCTTTCCTGCTTCGGCGATATGCGGCCGCCCAAACACCGGAGCAGCCACGAAATGCTGTCCGCGCTTTGCATGTTCCTCAGTCAACTTCTTCGACAGCGCCACACTGAGCGTGCTCAGCGAAACATGAATCGCGCCCTTGTGCAGGGCATCCAGCACACCATCTTTATTCAGAATCTCCTCGAGCGACGCATCGTCCATCGGCATGGTGAAGACGACATCCGCGCCCGCCACAGCTTCTGCCGCCGTCTTCGCGGACCTCGCACCCTCATGCGCCAGCGCCTCCGCGCGAGCCGGCGTCCGGTTCCACACCGTCAGGTCTTCGCCGCCCTTCACCAGGTGACGCGCAATCGCGCCGCCCATCTTGCCCACGGCAAGAAATGCAGTCTTCATGGGAATTCTCCCGAGAGCCATCCTGACCGCCTGCGCCGGCCCGGTCTTATGGCAATGGATGAGCTTTCGCCATCAGGGCCACCTGCCGGCCAGGAGGCGCAAGCTTCCCGCGCACCGGTATATCATCCTCACATTCTTCCCCAAGTGATTCCGGAACGAAAGTCCCGTTGGATGCAAACACGCTACCTGTTCTTTGCGCTTTTGGTCGCGTTCTTCGCCAGTAACGCATGACCCACAGGATGCCGCCAGTCACCCTATCCACAACTTTTTCTTCTTTAACAACGGCCCTGGCGACTTCAACCGCAATGTCTTTTACAAAAATAAGCTGGAGTTTTCCCTCGAGAATGGCTGGGAGCCCATCAATATTCCCTTCGTGTATAACTTCGTGACAGGCAGCACCTATACCACCTGGCCGCTCCATTACACGCTGCAGCCCAACATTGCTTCCCTCCGCTGGACCGTCGATAAAATCGATTGGCCCGGCATTCTGCGCGGCACCACGGACTATACCTTCAGCGGGAGCTATGTCGACGTCGCTCGCGGCCCGGAGACCCGCTATTTTGCGTTTCTCTATGGAATACGCCGTAACTTCGTTCGTCCGAACTGGAGGTTGGTTCCTTACTTCGATGCCCACGGTGGGGTGGGCGATATTAACGCCAGGGGGCCAGACGGGGTGCTCTACGCCCAGGGGCAGGATCTGACCTTTACGTTGATGAATGGCGGCGGAATACGCTACGACTTCAATCCCCGATTCAGCGTCGATGCCGGCGCAACCTATCAGCACATCTCCAACTTCTACCTGTCACAGCCCAAATATTACGATTACGGCATCAACGTCTGGGGCTCGATGATCGGCTTCAACGTTCGCATTGGAAAACCCAAACCCCTGGTCCACTAAGGTGAGAGTTCATCATTCTGGCATGAACTTCGACAGAGAACATAGCTGACCCGGGTGTGGCGTCGATATTCCAGGTCTTGCTTCGAGTCCTGACGTTTCCTGCGCCCCTGCTCGCCGAACCCAGGTTCCACTCTGCCTCTATCGCCCGCCGCCACTACCTTCGGCCTTCTTCCCTCGACCGATAACATACGGCGTGATGGCGGCCAGGTCCAGGTTGCCGCTGGTCGAGACATTGGACTCCAGCACCGACTGGGCGACCGAGGCTGCGGGCAAATCGGCGCCCGTCGCCCTTGCGGCATCCATCACCAGATCCATGTCTTTGCTCATCAGCCGCAGCGGAAACTCCGGAGAGTAGTCACCGTCCTTGATCTTCCGGAACTTCCCCGCCATCGCGGGAGCCACGACCGCGGTCTTCGCCAGCACATCGAGCAATGCATTCCGATCGATCCCGAGGTGCTCTCCGAGCGAAACTGCTTCTGCGATCGCCTCCATATCAAGACCGAGCAGGAGGTTGACCACCAGTTTCATCTGCACGCCGGAAGATCCCGGACCGATCAGGAACCACTGCCTGGCAATCGATTCGAAAATCGGGACACATTCGTCGAAGGTCTCCCGGGCACCGCCGGCCAACAGCGTGATCGTTCCGGCGTCGACCGCTGGTGTCGATCCGGAGATGGCCACGTCGAGGAATTTCACTCGCCCGGTGCCGGCCTCCTGATGCAACTCGCGCGATAGCTCCGGCGAGATCGTGCTCATTTCAAGGATGACGGTTCCCGGCTTTGCCGCGGAAAAGACGCCTCCCTTGTCGAGGTAAACCGACCGAACGGCCCCATCGTTGGCCAGGGAAGAAAGAATCACATTCGCATCCGTCACCAGCTCCCCAACCGAGGCTGCAAGGGCGATCCCTTCTTTCCCGGCCTCAGCTGCCGCCTGTGGGCTGCGATTCCACGCTCGAATATTCCACCCGGCTGTATGCAGACGCCGAGCCAGTCGGCTTCCCATCAGTCCAAGGCCAATGAAGCCAACTTTTGCCCTGCGTCGATTGAGTCTTGATTCTGGCATAGGAATGACGGTCCCTCCTCGTCGTCTCGCCTGCCGTTCCCTTGGCGGATATGCAACGTATCTTGCCATATCCGATCGCGTCGGATCGGATTCGGTGTCAGCCAGATTGAGTCTCCGGCTGTCCGTGCGACGATGCCCTCGTCGACAGCAGCCGGGTGCCGGGTGCCCCGTAACCTGGCCTGAGCGAGCAGAGCGAGTTAATGTCACCCTGAGCGAGGCGACAAGGTCGCCGAATCGAACGGGCGAATGGCTCTGCCCGTTGTTGGCAGATGTGGGATACCGCAAGTCTCTCCCAGTGGTTCTTTCCATGCACGTCGTCGTACCTCAGCTATATTCAGCTGACCGGCTCCCGGCTCCTGGCTCCCGGGTGCCCCTGTACGAACTTTCAATCACTTACAGGCCAAACCCGAAAATGTGGAAAATCTGTCAAGACCTGAGCCCAAAATCCAAAGTAATGACCCCTCATAACACAGGACTTACTCGCCAACGGAACACCTCTTAGTTGGCACTACTTTCGCCTCAACCTGCTATTCTGAACCTATAGAGTAAAAAAAGAAAAAAGGCCGCCTCCATAGGCGGCCTTTCTCTTCTGCCGGAGACCCATGAGCATGAACCCTCCAACCCGATACCCGCTCCAGACCGCAGCCCGCACGCTCAGAACCGCGCGTAGCTCCCTTCGGCAAAAACGTAGCTCCCGCCCAGGCTCCCCGGCGCGCCGTCCCGATCCGGCCTCTCCTAAGCTGCTTACCTGTTGTCGAGTCTGTTAACTCAGGCTAAGTCCAGCGGAATCAAATACGTGGAAAATTCAGCCCCCACCGAATTTCCGTTTGGGCCACCGGCCACCGGCCACCGGCTACCAGCTACCAGCTACCAGCTACCAGCTACGCCCCACCAGCCTTCTCCTCGAACAGCTCCTCCTGCCGCTCGTCCTTCGGCTTCTCCGGTGCCGCCGGCTTGCGCTTCGCCGCGCCGATGACGGCGACCACCTCGAGCTCCTCAATGGACGATTTGGGAATCCACAGCCGTTGCGTGTTCGACCGCAGATCGGGCGGCGTCAAAAACACCCCTTCGCTACCCACCAGGCTCGCATCGTTGGCAGCCAGCCCCTCGATCACGTCGCCGTCGGTCAGGCGCGCCCGCACAAACAATCCATCGCCCCGCGGACGGCCGGCGAACGTCTTCCGCACCAGCCGCTCAGGGTTATTCAGCTCGCCCGAATTAAAATCCCGCACGTAGCAGATCCACTTCAGGTCTTCGGCCGCCAGGGAGATCACTTTGCCGTCGAGGTCGAGCATCTCCACCTGGCCTTCACGTACAAATCCGCTCGATGGCAGGTACCCGGCCACCCAGTCTCGAGAAGACTTGCGGAAGATCGCCTTTTTGCGGCTGGCAGACATGCTTTCTCAGAGTGTGCAGGAGGGAAGACAGGATTGTTGCACATTCCAACGCGAAGCATCAAAAATTGTGCATATCGCGTCCCCGCAGGTGCACACTTTTGTGTTACATTGTTACTTTGGATCGACTTTTGCTCGTCCCATAACTCGTTATTTTGCAGGAGCTTAGGGACGGCTTTCGGGGAGCAGGGGCGGGGCTCAAACCCCCACCACCAAACAATACACCAGCACATGCCCGATTACATCTATCTTCTTGAAAATCGCCTTTCCCCCGCACAGCAAAACGCCCTTCGCCTGGTTCGAGACGCCGCCCGCGATGCCGGGATGACTCTCTTCCTCACCGGCGGCGCCGTTCGCGACCTCACCAGTGGCTTTCCCGTCCGCGATCTTGATTTTTCAGTTCAGGGAAATGCCCTCAAGCTGAAGAAAGCGCTGGAGAAAGCCGGGGGCACCTTCTGGGGCGATCACGAGCCTTCGCGCACCCTCTTCTTCTGGTTCCCAGGCAGCGTCCGCGTCGAAATTTCCAGCTCCCGCAGCGAGGAATATCCCAAGCCCGGCAAGCCGGTGTATCACTGGGCGCCGATTCTCGAAGACCTGCGCCGCCGCGACTTCACGGCCAACGCCATGGCCATCTCACTCAATGAGGGCTCCTGGGGCCTGCTGCTCGACCCTCTCAACGGCTTTGCCGACATTGAAGCCCGTCATCTGCGCCTGGCCAGCAACTACGGTTTCATCGAAGACCCTTCCCGCATGCTGCGCGCCGTCCGCCTCTCCGCCCGCACCGGTTGGCAGATGGATGAGCGCACCAAAACGCGTTATGAGAACGCCAAAACCGAAAATCTGATGGAGCAGATTACCGCGTTCGCCCGCGGCTATGAGCTCGAAGAGATTGCCCACGAAGAAGACCCGCTCAAAACCCTGCGCGCGCTCGAAGCCGAAGGCTGGATGAAGGTCCTCTATCCGGCGTGGACACCGGCGAAGGCCGACCTGAAGGGCCTCGAGGATCTGAACAAGGTTCTTATCAAGCTGCTCATGCTCGGCGTCACACCCGATCCTTCAGCCGCGCACGTTGAGCTGCTGACAGCAAAAATGCCGCCGAGGGATCTGGCCAACCTGAAGCGTCTCTTCCCACGCCGCGGCTTTGTGGAGCAGTGGAATCATCTGGAGCAGGGCGCAAAGGATTTTTCGAAGGAGCTGCTCAGCAAACCACCGCGAAACCATCCGCCGCGTGGAAGCTCCTGGTCAGTTATCAGGCCGAGCCGGTGCTGTGGCTGGCCTTCAGTTCGAAGAATGCCCAGGTGAAGGAGAAGTTCAACAACTTCTTCAACGTTTGGCCCGAAGCCCGCACAAAGATTCCCACTACGTTGATGGCCGAGATGCGCATCACGCCTGACCTGCCCACCTATGGGGAGGTCGCCGAGAAGCTCTTCTTCGAGTTCATGGACGGCAAGCTTCAGACCGAGGAGGAGATTCGCGCTTTCCTCGCCCCCTTCTCGCCGCCCGCCCCGCCTCCTCCGGTGGTCATCCGACGCTCGCGCGGCCGGCGTGCCGAAATCAAGATTGAAGAGGAAGAGGAGGTCGAGCTTCCCGCCCGCAACGGCGACGAAGAAGCCGAGGATGAAGAGGAAAGCGACGCGCTGCCCTCCGTGCTTGGCGACAACGTTCCCCTGCCGCCGAAGAAAGGCGCCGCTCCGGCCAAAGGCATCAAGCCGGCAAAAGAAGCTCCTCCCGCCAAGGCAGTCAGGGGGGCGAAACCTGTTGCGCCCGTGGCCCCCGTAAAGGCGGCCAAAGAAGCACCGAAACCGCTAGTGGCGTCGAAGTCCGCTCCGAAAGCTCCCGAGAAGGCAAAGGCCGCACTGAAGGCTCCTGCAAAACCTGAGCCGAAAGCGGCCGCCAAAGCTACAGCCAAAAAGCTCGCTCCGGTTCCGGCAAAGGCTGCTCCGAAACCGGCGGCGAAGAAGTCTGCCACTAAGAAGCCCGCTCCGAAGCCGGTCGCGAAGAAAGCCGCGCCGAAGAAGCCGGCACCAGCGAAGAAACAAGCCAAAGCAGCACCAAAGCCCGCGGCAAAGAAATCCGCTAAGCCTCAGAAAAAGAAAAAACGCTAAGTCACTCCAGCCGGAACTGCACCTGCTCGCCGACCGCGAGCCCGTGCTTCCTGATCGAACCCACGGGCAGCTCCAGAACATACTGCGACGTCTCGTTCCCGCCATACTCCGGGCACGTCGTCGACTTCCCCCTGCACGGCGGCGTATTCGGGCTCATCTCCACGATGCGGTGGTCGCCGCCCATCCACACGATGTCCAGCCCGATTTTGCAGTGGTACATCCAGTACTTGTGCAGTCCTGGCGACTCGACGAAGAGCATCCCGCGGCCCTCCGGCAGATTAGTCCGGCCCATCAATCCGTAGGCCAGCTCGGCGGGAGTCGTCGCCAGCTCCACGTGCACCGTCGATCCATCGGGCAGCATCACCAGCGTGTTCGCCGGGCGCGGCGCGACGTAGGGAACATTGAGATCCTGCGCCCGTGCCGCAGGCCCCGGCGGCCACAACCCGGCCACCAGAAGCAACAGACCCGCACCCTTCAGGGCTAACCGCATCTTTCCAATTTACTCCGGTACCCAGTGCGCTATTGCCTGTTGCCTGTTGCCTGCTCTTTCAGTTCACGGTCACGTTCACGGTGACGCTTGAGGTGATCTTGCCCGTTGCGGCGTCAGTTCCGGTGACGGTGACAACGTAAGCCCCGGCCGTCGTTCCGGAATTGCCGCCTCCCCCGCCACCACCGCCGCCGCCACTGCAGCCGATGGCGCTGGCAACGACGACCAGTGCGATGACGCTCAGGACGGTGCGCCATGCACGGCGCCGCGCGGGAATCCCGAAGAGGAGCACCAGGGCCAGCACGGCTCCACCACCGCCGAGGAAGAACCTCTTCAGGGGCGGTTCAAGCGCGCCGCTGCTGCCGGCCTTGGTGCTGACGGTCAGCGTCGTGCTCGCCGCCGCGGTCGTGGTGATGTCCACCGATGGAATGGAGCACGTCGGAACATCCGCCGCACCGGAAGGAGAAGTGGTTAGGGAGCAACTCAGGTTCACCTGCCCGGCAAAGCCCCCAGCCGGCGTCACGGTAATCGTCGAGCTACCCGCCAACCCCGGAGTCACATTGATAGCGCCACCGCTGCTCAGCGAAATGGAGGGCACCAGGGGCGCGCTAACTGTCAGCACGAACTGGGTACTGGCGGTGATCGCGGTATTGATCTGATCTGTCACCGTGACGGTGACGTTATAGTCGCCGGGCGAAGTACTCGTCGTTGTGAAAAAGGCAGGAGATGGGTAGGTAGGGCTTGCAGACGTAATTGTGATCGTTCCGTTCGCGCTGCAGGTTGGCAGGTTCGTCTCGCCGGATGTTGTCGCGGCGATCGTGCAGATCATATTCAGGTCGCCCAGATAGCCGTTGACCGGAGTTACCGTCAGATCGGCATGACCCGACGCTCCCGGAGCGACGGAAACCGGTCCGCCATTGGTGATAGTGACTCCGGCAGTGGTGGGAAGGGGATTCACGATAACGTTGAACGTGGTGCTCGCGCTGATCTTACCGGTGTCGTTCAGACCGCTGACTGTCACCGCATAGGTGCCCGGTGCCGCGCCGATGGCGGCGGTCGCTCCCAGGGTCGCGGAGACTGGTACTGTTCCACTGACATTCGTACTCGAGTTCCCACATGTGATTGGACCGGTTGAGCTGCAATAGAACGTAACCGGGCTGGTGAAGCCGCCCGTTGGCGACACCGTAATCGTTTCGTTTCCGGTTTGTCCGCTGGTGAGAGTGAGATTGCCGCCATTGCTGAGTGTGAAACTTCCGACGCCGCTGGTGTTGTAGATATTCAGCGTGTTGGTCGCACCAGAATAATTCGTGTCTCCGCTGTAGGTTAGCGTGACCACATTGTTGCCCGGCGCCAGTTCAAAGCCGTTTATAAAGCCTTCGCCGGAAAGCAACCAGTTGATGCTCGATCCAGAGCCCTGCGTCGAGATAGCAAGATTGACCGAGCCAATGGTATTGCCGCTCGCCGTCATCGTGACCGTCCCCGTGGGCCATGCTCCCGCGTTGTATGGCGTTGTGATGGTGACAGTGGCGTAGCCTCCCGCCTCCAAACTGACCGTGGTTGTGGGATCGCTGACGGCCATCGTGGTAGCCGCCCTGGCCACCGTGAGCACCGTCGCCGTGCTGGTGCTCGCCTTGTAACTTGGGTCGCCCGAGTAAGCCGCCGTCACGCTGTACGCGCCCGGTGCAAGCGCAACGAAGTTGCCGGTCAGCGGCGGCCACGATGCCTGGTTGCTGCTGGCCGTCACACTCCCCGTGCCCAGCGTAGTGCCGCCATTGGCAAAGGTCACCGTTCCCGTTGCTGTTCCCTGGCTGCTCGCGCCTTCCGCAGTGCCCTCAATCTGCGCGTCCAGCACTACCTCGGAACCATAAGGGATGCTGCTCGCGGACACCCCGGTACCAGTCACCGGATTGTAAGCATTCACCTCGAGCGTGGTGGTGCTCGCTTCCGGCGAAATCGTCACACTAATCGGTGTCGAAGTGCTGGAAGCATCCGCAGTGTCGCCGCCGTATCTGGCTGACACAGTATAAGTGCCACCCGGAAGGCCTTTGTAAGTCGTCGACCCGGTTCCACTGCTCAGCGGAATGCTGAACTGCCCGTCGTTCTGCGGACCGCTCGTCGCGCCGCCCGACGTCTCGTTGGCCGTGTCGATAATCCCCACCACTTCGGTGCTTCCCGTCGGCACCGGCGTCACACCCACATTGAACGTGAGCGATTGCCCGTGCACGCCCGTATATGCCGCAGCCGATCCATCGATCGTGAGGCTGGTCGACGTCGAATGCAGCGCGACGCTGCTCCAGTTCAGGATCAGCTGCTTCACGTCCACGCTGCCCAGACCCGTGGCCAGGTCGTAACCCGTTCCCGCGTTGTAGCCGTTCAGGAAGCCATTCGATCCGCAGTTCGGCGAACCACTCACGCAAGGTACCGAGTTATTGCCGCTCGTAATGTCATGAAATACGGTTGAGTATTTCGATTGCGCCAATTGATACAGCACAGAATCTGCCTGTCCCAGCCGCGCCCCGCCCTGCGCCTGCTCCACCAGCGCTAAGATACCGGCGAACGCAGGAGCCGCCGCCGATGTTCCGCCAACGCCTCCAAACAGCGTGGAGGCGCTGAATTGCCCATTCGTGTTCTGGCATTCGGTATAGGTTTCCGTCGCCACGCCGTCGGCAAGGTTATCCGAACAGAAGACCCACGCCGCCTGATAGAAACCGTTGGCGGCAAACATGGAAACATCGGGCACGTCACGCGCGCTGTCGCCGGGTGTGAGCGAAGTCTGGAACGAAGGTTTGCCGTAGATTGTGCTCAGGCCACCGCTGCCCGCAACGATATTGCCCTGACCCTCGCTGTTATACGAGGGACTGTTAGTCGCATAGGTGGCGTTCAGTGTCGTCGAATCGTTCCATGGATTCTCGGGTATGTACTTGAGCGCCGTTCGATAGTAGGGCGCAGTCCCGCTCGATGTGGTGTTCACCCAAGTGGAAAAAGCATTCGGCAAGCTGTCGTAATCCGTCCCGCCGACGGCCACCTCGTATGGGGTTGAAGCGAAGCCGTTCACCGCGAAGCCGTATTGCGCCTGGCTGGCCGTGTCGAAGTTGTCGCACCCTGCCGAGCCGCTGTCGCTTGAGGCCACCACCATAGTGATGCCCTGCGCCGCGGCCTGTTCGCTCGCTTCCAGCACCTGGGCGTTGCCCGCCGTGCCCAGATCCCGCTCGCATTCCGCGATGCTCTCGCTCAGAATGCTGACCGCGTTATCGTCGAGGGCGCGGAACATCGCGTCCAGAAAACCAGAACTAAGGTCGGTGTCGGCGGAAGTATAAAAGTAGACCTTGGCCTTCGGCGCCATTCCGCCGGAAACCTCATTGTCGAGGATCGCCTCGTCTTCCCAGCCTCCGCCCGGCAGTCCAGGATCGTTGCCGTCGACGATCACCGTCGGCAGATTCACATTCGTGGTGGTCTCGCCCAGAAATGCCGTCCGGAAATTCTCAATGTCGGCCAGGGGAATATTGGAAACGCCCGCGACCCCAATGGTCACGCCAGTGCCGTCGTACGTCGTGCCGCTGGTGTAGTTAGCGTTCAGATTCGTGTTGGGCACGTCGTAAATGGTCGCAGCGTCGGCCGGATCTTCAAACAGCAGGAACTGCCCGCCCGAGTCCTCGAGCGTCAGATCCGGCAGGATGCGGCCGCTCGTCGTATCGAAGTGTCCACGCGGCCCCATAGCCATGGGCGGCGCAGGATGAAAATCGTTCAGCGGTCCCACTCCCGCAACCACCGGCGCCAATGCCGCGGGTATCTGCGGATCGGAAATGTTGGCGTAGTGGGTTGCGCCCGCGACCAGGAACGTATGGATCGAGATATGGAAAGCGCTCTCAATTTGGCCGACGGTGCCCGAGAACTCGACCAGGTTGCGACCCTGCGGCACCTTCTCGATTTTGAAACCATGCGAGGAGAGCCAGCTTTCGACGCTCTGGAGGTCGGAGTCTGAAATGCCATAGGCCGCGCCATACTGCGCCGGCGTCAGCCATTGATGAAACGACGCAGACGATGGATTTTGCACATCGGCAAGATATTGCGTGAGCGCCTGCTGCTGCGCCGCACTGCGTTCGAGAACCAGCGTGACGCGCCCGGTGGGCATAGATTCCGGCGCTGCTCCGCGATCGAAACGCGGTGCGGCGAGCGGATGCACATTGCCGCTCAACGTAACCAGATTCGCTTCATCGACAGGCCCGGCAATGCGGCTCACCTGCATATTGGTCGAAGCACTTTGCGCCCACGCCGGCAGACTCGCGGCACACCCAAACAATAAAACGTAAGAAAGAAAACGAAAGAATTTCATCGGTAACCTCAGCAGCGATCAACCCAAAACCTAAGCAGGTCCCCGATCGGGAACCTGCAAAACAGGAATGGAAATAATTGATTTCGCCCGAATGGTATTCCGCCGCAGCGAAGCGGCAATACCCCAAAACGGAGACGATCCCTGATTCGGCAACGCCGAAGCGCAGGGCTATGGTCTTTTTAGCGGGATTCTTCCTTAGGCCTCGCGTTGCGTCGCTACGCCAGCGCCTGCTCGGCTTCGGCCACGGTAGGTTTCATCGTCAGCAGACCCTCGACCTTCGTCATCCGGAATAGCTCCAGCACTCGGCCGTTGACGCCGGCCACCACCAGCTTCCGTCCGTGACGCTGCGACGAGACGAAATAGTTGATGATCGCCCCCATCCCCGCTGAATCCATATACGGCACTGCGCTCAGATCGAGGATGAGCTTCTCGGGAGGGTCGTTGCGCAGCGTGCTCTGAAATTCAAACAGATTGTTGATGACCAGGGGTCCGGTGAGGCGCAGGATCCGGATTCCCGGAGCCTGCCCAGCGACGCTTTCAAGCGTCAGAGGTTCGGCGGGCATAGCTGAAAATATAACGGTTGATGCGAACACCGACGGTTACAATTCCATGAATTGGTCACGATGAATTCCCTCTGGCCATCCATCGATTTCTTCTTCACCCAGCCTGGCACATTCCGGGCCAGGCAAGCGTCTATACACCAGGCTCTGAATTTTCCGCCCAGGGCCGAAAATAGCTACCGGACAATAGCTACGGAGGATTAGCTCAGGAGTTCGTGCGCCGCCTGCCTTCAATGCTCCGATGTCTTCCCGCGTTGCTCGCCGCCGCGGTCGTTCTTGCCGCGCTTCCCGGGGCCGCGCAGGACGCCACAACCGGCTACTCCGTCCGCGGCACGGTGGTCAACGCCACCAGCGGTCAGGCCATCGGACGTGCCCTGGTCTCCTTCGACAGCGACCGCGCCATGCTCACCGCCGGTGATGGCAGCTTCGCCTTCGACAATGTTCCCGCCGGCGAGTATTCCGTCTCCGTCCAGAAACCCGGCTTTCAGGGCTTCGGCAACACGATGGGCATCGTCAGATCCGCCCCGATGGGCGGCCACTCCGAAAACATCCAGCCGCTGCGCGTACAAGTGGGGCCCGACATGCCGGCGCTCACCTTCCGCCTCACACCGCTCGCCATGATCACCGGCCACGTCACCCTCTCCACCGCCGATCCGGCCGACGGCATCCTGATTCAGGTTTATGGCCGCGAGTTCCGCAATGGCCGCGCTCAGTGGACGCCCGAGGGCAGAGCGCGGACCCGGAGCGACGGCTCTTTCCGCATCGCCGACCTCGAACCCGGCCGCTACATGCTCTCCACCCAACCCTCCGTCGACCGCCCGGCGTCGACTGCCGATCACGTTCCCGTATGGGGCTTTCCGTCGATGTATTATCCTGGCGTGGCGGATGTGACCGCGGCGGGCGTGATCCCTCTGGCCGCCGGACAACAGGCCGAGGCCGACCTTACGCTCGTCCGCCAGCAGTTTTTCCCGATCACCGCCCTGGTCCACAGCAACTCCGAAGCAGCCGCCAACTTTCAGATCCTCGACAGCAGCGGCCGCCCCGCCGGCCTGCCCGCCAACTTCGACCGCCGCGAAGGAGTGGTGCGCGCCACACTCCCCAACGGCAACTGGACCATGGAAGCTCACGCCTTTGGCAGAGCCATGCAGTGGGGCAGCACCAATTTTCAGGTCAATGGTGCGCCCGTCAGCCTGGCCATCAACATCGTTCCCATCCCCAGCATCCCGATCTCCATCCGCCGCGAATTCCTCGCATCGACCGACAACACGCAGCCGACTGATTCCGGCCCCGGAATGAACCTGCAGCTCGCCCCGGCGGACGAAACCAACCTCGCCTTCATGGGCGGCGGTGGCATGAATCAGGTCGAAGGAAACAACAGCCAGTGGCAGATCACCGTCAACCAACCAGGCCGCTACTGGATCGAGGCGCAGGCCTTTCCGCCTGCCTATATTGCTTCCATCACCGCGGGTGGCGTCGACCTCGGCAGCAATCCCCTCTCCGTCATGGCCGGGAGCACGCCTCCCACGGTCGAAGTCACCCTGCGCAACGACTCCGGCACCATCACCGGCGAAATCGATTCCCAGACTGCGTCAGGGGCTGCTGTCGGTGAGCGCCCTCAGGTGTTCATCTACGCCATTCCTCTCTTCTCCACTGCGGCGCGTCTGCCCGAAGGATCGATGCAGGCCAACGGCACCTTCACCATCCCCAATCTCGCGCCTGGCTCGTATCGCGTGGTCGCCTGCGATTCGCCGCAGGAAATCGACTTCCACACTCCCGAAGGGCTCGCGACGTGGTCGGGCAAGGGCCAAACCGTCAGCGTCGAAGCCAGCGGCACGGCCAGCGTCCAGCTCGACGTGCTCCACGTGGAGCAGACGCAATGAGACGGCACTCTGTTTCCGCCCTGCTGCTTTTCGGCCTGACATCTTTGCTGGCCGCGCAAACCACGACCGGACCGGCCGAGTACAGCATCAGCGGGGTTGTGCTCAGTGCTACCAGCGGCACGCCGCTAGACCGCGCTGAAGTCACGCTCTCCACTGCCGGCACGCGCGGCGGCACCGTCGACACGGCACTCACCGGAGAAAACGGCTCCTTCCGCTTCGATCACCTTCAGGCCGGCCGCTACCGCCTGGAAGCATCTCGCCGCGGCTACCTCCCCTCCGGCTATCAGGAGCATGAAGGCTACTTCACCGGCGTCGTTACCGGCCCCAACCTCGTTTCGAACGGCCTCCGCTTCGAACTCTTCCCCACCGCGGTCATCGGCGGTGTGGTCACCGACGACGCCGGCGAACCGGTCGGCGGCGCCACGGTCCATCTTTACCGCCAGGACCAGGCGACGGGCGAAACTAAAGTCGTGAACGCAGGCCAGGAGCAAACCGACGACACCGGATCGTGGGAGTTCGCGCGGCTCCGGGCCGGTACTTATTTCGTCGCCGTCTCCGCCACTCCCTGGTATGCAATGCATTCCGAGCCCGCGACCATCAACGGCGCCATTCTCCCCGTCGACCAGCAACCGCATCAGCCTCTCGACGTCGCCTACGCCACCACCTTCTACGCAAGCGGTACCGATTCGGACTCCGCCACTCCTATCCCCGTGAACGCCGGCGATCGGGTCGAGGCTAACCTCTCGCTCCACGCCGTGCCCGCGGTCCACATCCAGGTCCGTCTCCCCTCTCCGCAGGAAGGCCACGGAGTTCCCATGCCCCAGATCATGCAGTCAGTCTTTGGAAGCGACGTGCCGAAGGCCAGCAACTGGTATTCGTGGTCGTCCAACGGCGGTCCCATCATCGCCGAAGTCGGCGGCCTCGCTCCCGGCAACTACATGGTGCGCGAGTTCGGCGAGCACGGCGAAAGCAACCGCACCATGAATGCCGACCTCACCAGCGACCAGAGCGTCGATCTCAGTTCCAGCGTTGCCGGCGGCGTCGATGTGCCGGGAAAAGTCGCTATGGCTTCCGGCGAAAAGCTGCCCAACCGCACCCGCGTCTCCCTCATTCCCACTGACGGCGGCCCGGCCGGCGTCGAGGCCGTCCCGATCGCAGACGATGGCTCCTTCACGCTCCACTCCGTCGCACCCGGCCGGTATCAGGTCGCGCATCAGCTCCATTGGCAACCAGCTCGCGATTCTGCAAATGCTCGCCTCTGGCGCTGAGGTTCAGGGAGACCATCTGACCATTGGCTCCGAGCCGGTTTCGCTCGCGGCCTCACTCGCAGCCGGATCCACCACCATCGAAGGCTATGCCAGGCTCAACGGCAAAGCGCTCGGCGGCGCCATGGTCCTGCTTGTTCCCCGCGATCCTAACGCCGATCCCGAGCTCTTCCGCCGCGACCAGAGCAACACCGACGGCAGCTTTGAACTCAGCCGCGTCGTCCCCGGCGATTATTTTCTGGTCGCCATCGAGAATGGCTGGACGCTGGACTGGGCTCGCCGCGAAGTGATCGCACCGTACCTGGCAGGCGGAGCGAAGGTGCAGGTAACGGGACAGAAGACGCTGGAGCTGCCGACGACGCTCGAGATCCAGCCGCGCTAGCGTGGATCAACAGCGCCCCATTTCAGGACAGCTTTTCGGCGCGCCTTGGTACCATAGGCGTATCGACTTCAACAAATAAGGTTGATAAGGTTGACTGCTATGTGGGGCTCGGGGAAACTGAAAGGCATGAGCGCGGTAGAAGACGTCCGCAAGGCGTTTCAGGATTTCCTGGCTCCCGAACTGCGCACCATTTCCGCACGCCTCGATGCCATAGAAACAATCATGGACGTGAAGTTTGAAGCCGTCGACGTCAAGCTCGACTCTCTCAGCAAACAAATTCAGGCCATGGACAGCAAGCTGGACATCGATCGCCGTCTGACCCGCCTCGAAACCCGGCAATCCGCCACGCAATAAGCCCACCGACCTCAGCGCATCCTCACCACGATCATCGAAGCCTCATCCTGCAGTTTCCCGCCGCTGAACTTCGTCACCGCTGACAGAATCTGCTCGGCCAGCGCCAGCGCAGTCAACCCGCGATTGCTCTCCACCGCCGCAATCAGCCGCCGGTACCCAAATTCCTCATGCCTGCGATTTTCCGCCTGCAGCACGCCATCGGTGATCAGCAACAGACAGTCGCCGGAGTGCAGCTGTACTTCCTGGTTCTGATAGAGCCAGTGCGAGAAAATGCCGATGACCCCGCTGAAGCTCGCCGGAAACCACACACTGCCATCGGCTCGCACCAGCAGCGGCAGGCAATGGCCCGCGCTCTCAAAGCGCAGCCGCCCATCGCCTTCGAGCATGCCATAAAACATCGTCGCGTAGCGCGTCTGCTGCCCCGGATGGCACAGGGCCTGATTCACTTCGGTGCACAGCTCCGCCGGCGATGCGACGACGGGCGCCGACTTCCGCACCGCGTCATGCAGCTCGCTCATCAGCGTTGCCGCGGCCAGCCCTTTGCCGGAAACATCGGCCACGCACAGCGCCAGCCGGTCCTCGCCCAGCGGAAAGACGTCGAAGTAATCGCCGCTCACTTCCTTCGACGGCCGCCACGCGCCCGCAATTTCGAATCGCGGCAGCTGCGGCATCGTGCGCGGCAACAGCCGCTCCTGCATCGCGCGCGCTTCCTTTACCTCGGCTGCCGGCGCACTGCCGCGCCCGATCCCGAACAGCCCCCGCAGTCCAGATTCGCTTTCCGTGGGCATATTCAGCCCAGCCTACCAGCCGATCGACGCCAGGCGCGATCCAAATCTTTGCGTCAGGACTCCATTCGGCGTCCACAAACACAAAAGGCGCACCCACCCTGGATGCGCCCTTTGTGTTTCTGCTGGCTACCAGCTACTGGCTACGAGCTACAGGCTGCTACTCAGCCTTCTCGTCCCCGCCCTCAGCCGACTTCTCGCTCTCGGCCATAGCCTTCTGCATTTCCTCGCGGCGCTTGGCCCTGGCTTCGGCGCGCTTCTGGCGCTTCTCGTCCAGAACCTGCTCGGCATCCACCAGCTCGATGAAGACTTTCTCGGCGCCATCTCCGCGCTGGAAGCCCGAGCGGATGATCCGCAAATAGCCGCCGTTGCGGTCGCCGTAGCGCGGCGCCACTGTATCGAACAGCCGCGTCACCGCTTCGCCAGTCTGCAGGAAAGCCTGCGCCTGCCGCCGCGCATGCAAATCGCCCCGCTTGCCCAGCGTGATCAGCTTCTCCACGTGGGGCCGCGCGGCTTTCGCCTTCGCCACCGTGGTCTCCACGCGATCCTCCAGAAGAATGGACGTCACCAGATTCCGCAGCAGCGCGCGGCGATGGCTCGTATTCCGTCCCAGTTTGTACCCTGCATTGCGATGACGCATCTTGATCTCTCTATCTTGATTTCTTAACTCGCCAGGCGGCGCAGGGAACAGAGCCTTCTACACCCTATTCCCTACACCCTATTCCCTGTTTCTAGAAGTTCTCCGTCTCGGGCTGGATCGGCAGATCCGAATCCAGTCCTTCGTCCTCGTCGTCGTCGAAACGGCTGTAGCTGGCGGCAAGCTGCGCGGCCGGCAGCACACTGGTCGGCCCCGGAACCGCATTGCCCTGCTCGTCAATCCGCATGCCCAGCGACAATCCCATCTGCGCGAGGATTTCCTTAATTTCGTTCAGCGACTTCCGCCCGAAATTCTTGGTCTTCAGCATTTCGGCTTCGGTTTTCTGCACCAGCTCGCCGATCGTCTGAATGTTCGCGTTCTTCAGGCAGTTGTAGCTGCGTACGCTCAGTTCCAGCTCCTCGACGCTGCGGTTCAGGTTCTCGTTCTTCAGCTGAACGCGCCCCTCTTCCGCCAGACCCTCGGCTTCGATCTCTTCCTCGAAGTTGATGAAGATGCTCATGTGATCTTTGAGCAGCTTCGCCGCGAGGCCAATCGAATCGGCCGGAAGCACCGAGCCGTTCGTCCAGACTTCCAGCGTCAGCTTGTCGTAGTCGGTGATCTGACCCAGACGCGCCGCATCCACCGTGAAGTTGACCTTGCGCACCGGCGAGTGGACCGAGTCCACCGGAATGAACCCGATGCCGAGGTCGGAGTCGAAGTTCTTGTCGGCAGAAACATAGCCGCGGCCGCGCTTCAGCCGCATCTCCATGCTCAGCCGCCCGCCTTCGCTCACGGTCGCGATATAGACATCCTTGTCGAGAATTTCAACGTCGCCGTCGGCTTCGATCATGCCGGCGGTCACGACTCCAGGCTGTTCCGCGTTCAGGTAGAGCGCCTTCGGCCCGTCTCCGTTCAGCTTGAACGGAATCTGCTTCAGGTTCAGCACAATGTCGGTCGCGTCTTCCACCACGCCGGTGATCGACTGGAATTCGTGCAGAACTCCCTCGATCCTCACCGCGGTGACCGCTGCGCCTTCGATGGACGAAAGCAGCGTCCGCCGCAGAGCATTGCCGATGGTTGTGCCAAATCCGCGCTCAAACGGCTGCGCGCTGAACTTGCCGTATTTTTCGGTCAGCGTCTCGGTGTCAACCGCCAGACGCTTCGGTTTTTGAAATCCTCTCCACAGCATGTCGATTCTCCGCACAGCGAGCGCCGCGATGCATTTTGCAGCGGCTGTGCCGTTTCACTCCGTTGATGAATTAACGCCTTGCGGCGTACTGCTTGCCCACTTGTTGCTACCGGCTACAAGCTACCAGCTTACTTGCTGTACAGTTCCACAATCAGCTGCTCGTTCACCGGCAGGTTGATGTCTTCCCTCTTCGGCAACGCCAGCACTTTGCCGCTCAGCGTATTCGGATCGGTCGAGAGCCACGTCGGAGCCGGCTGATGGCTGGCAAACTCCCTCGCCCCTTCAACCAGCGTCAACTTCGTGCTGTTCGGACGAATCTTGATCTCGTCGTTCACATTCACCTGGTACGAAGGAATGTTCACCTTGTGCCCGTTCACCTCAATGTGCCCGTGCCGGACCAGCTGCCGCGCCTGCCGCCGTGAGCTGGCAAATCCCAGCCGGAAGGTCACGTTATCCAGCCGCCGCTCCAGTTGCTGCAGCAGCAGCATGCCGGTCACGCCGGGGGTGCGCGCTGCCTTCTCGTAATAAGCGCGGAACTGCCCTTCGAGGGCAAAGTAGATACGGCGCGCTTTCTGCTTTTCGCGCAGCTGCAGACCGTAACCTACGATCTTCGCCTTGCGGTCGCGGCCGTGCTGGCCGGGGGCAAAATTGCGCTTCTCAATCGGGCACTTGTCGCTGAAACACTTCGCGCCCTTCAGGAACAGCTTCATGCCTTCTCGCCGGCATAGCCGGCAGACGGCTCCCGTATAACGTGCCAATGCAATCTCCTTAATTCAGAGGCCGACCGGTTTACGTCCTGTGGACTTCGTCCCGGTCCATCCTTAGTTTAACAGGGGGTGTGCTCTACTACGCCCTATACCCTACCCCCTACACCCTGTTCTTAAACTCTCCGTCTCTTCGGCGGCCGGCATCCATTGTGCGGAATCGGCGTCACGTCGCGAATCGACCGCACGTCGATCCCCGCCGCTGCCAGTGCCCGCACCGCGGACTCGCGGCCCGAACCCGGCCCGCTCACCCGCACATCCACCGAACGCACGCCGTGATCCCGCGCCTGGTTGGCCGCGTTCATCGCCGCCTGCTGCGCCGCGAACGGTGTGCCTTTCCGCGACCCGCGGAAACCCAGCGATCCCGAGCTCTTCCACGAGAGCGTGTTGCCCTGGGTGTCCGTGATGGTCACAATCGTGTTGTTGAACGAGGCCTGAATGTGCACCAAACCAAATGGCACATTCTTGCGCTCGCGCTTCTTGAACTTCTTGTTCCGCGCGGCTTTTCCCGCCGCTGCCGGCTTCGCTGGTTTGTCCGCCATTAGGTCTTCGCCGTCGCTTTCTTCCGGTTCGCCACCGTGCCCTTGCGCGGTCCCTTGCGGGTGCGGGCGTTGGTGTGGGTCCGCTGTCCGCGTACCGGCAGGCCGCGGCGATGCCGGTGCCCGCGATACGACTGGATGTCGACCAGCCGCTTGATGTGCATGGTGGTGTCTTTGCGGAGATCGCCTTCCACATCGCCCTGCTCTTCGATCACCTGGCGGATGCGATTGACCTCGTCTTCACCGAGATCCTGAATCTTCTTGAACGGGTCCACCTTCGCCACGGTCAGAATCTTCAGCGCCCGCGGTTGCCCGATTCCGTAGATGTACGTCAGCCCGATCCTCGCCTGCTTGTTGCGCGGCAGATCGACGCCTGCAATACGTGCCATATCGTTTCCTTCATGCCCCGGTTAACTGCTCCGAGGCGGTGATTCCGGCCGAACGTCGTACCGGAGTTTTTCCTTCAGCCTGATCCCCGGGGTTCATCGCAAGCCTGACTTCGGCTAACTCGCCCCTGCTTCCAAAGAAGCTCAACTCACTACACTTCACCTACTGGCTACGTGCCCGGTGCCCTGAGCCCGGTGCCCGGTCTTACCCCTGCCGCTGCTTATGCTTCTGGTTCTCGCAGATCACCCGCACCACACCGCGGCGATGGATGACCTTGCACTTGTCACAAATCTTCTTAACCGATGCCCGAACCTTCATAAAACCAGCTCCCAGCCGCTAGCCTTCAGCTACCAGCACGTTTGTGTTTTAACTGACAGCCCGCAGTCTGCGGCCTGCAGCTCTTTTTGTTCCTGCTACCGGCTACTGACTAGGCTACCGGCTGTAGCTCGCCCAAGCGAGCTACTTATATCTGTAAACAATCCGTCCGCGATTCAAATCGTACGGACTCAGTTCCACCGCCACGCGGTCGCCAGGAAGAATACGAATAAAATTCTTCCTCATCCGCCCGGAAACATGCGCCAGCACCTCGTGCCCGCCGCTGCTCTCGAGCTTCACCTTGAACATCGCATTCGGCAACGTCTCCAGCACCGTTGCCATTACCTCAATCGCGTCTTCCTTCGACAATCGTTATCCTTGAACTCGGTTCTGCTTCCCTGTTTCCGCGCCCGCATTCCGCAGCCGCGCTACCGCCGATTCCACACCTGACGCCACCTGGCTCACCGGCTGGTTCCCGTCCACTTCCTCAAAGCGTCCCAGAGCACGGTAATGCTCCACTACGGGAGCCGTCTGCGTCTCATACGTCCGCATCCGTTCCCGGAACACTTCCTCAGTATCGTCTGAGCGCCGTTCCAGAGATGCGCCGTCCAGGTCGCACTTCCCCTCGACCTTCGGCGGCTGCAGGTAGATGTTGTAAATCGTCCCGCAGACTGGGCAGATGCGCCGCCCGGTAATACGGCGCAGTAATTCATTGTATCCGACCTTGATATCGACGGCAATCACCGGCAACCCTTCCCCGCCAGCCTTTTCGCCTGCCGCCAGGTGCTCATCCAGCCACTTCGCCTGCCCCAGCGTCCTCGGATATCCATCGAGGATGTACCCGTTTGCCGTATCCGGCTGCTTCAGCCTCTCGGCCACCATCTGGTTCACCAGCTCGTCGGGAACCAGATGACCCTCAGCCATCAGGGCCTTCGCCTTTAGTCCCAGCTCCGTCCCCTGATCCCGGTTGGTGCGCAGCAGGTCGCCCGTTGAAATCTGCGGAATCCCCCACTTCGCAACCAGCTCTTTCGCCTGCGTTCCCTTGCCCACCCCCGGAGCTCCCAACAGCAAAATCGGCCCCGGCTTACCCTTCAACTCCTGCTTTAACTCCGTATGCGCATCTACCGCTGCCGCCGTCATTACCAAGCCCGCCTTCCTCTTACTCTCCCGCTCTTCGGCGAGAAGCCTTCATAGTGCCGCATGATCAGCTGCGACTCGACTTGATTCGCGGTGTCCATCGCCACGCCAACTACGATCAGCAGCGATGTGCCTCCAAAATAAAAGTTGAAGCCCATGCCATTCGTCATCCACGACGGCAGGCTTTCGAACCAGCTCCCGATCAGCCACAGATGGTTCAGGTGAATGCCGCTGATGAGCAGCTGCGGGATGATGGCCACCACGCACAGATAGATGGCGCCCACCAGCGTAATGCGGGTGAGAATCTCGTTCACAAAATCGGAGGTTCGGCGCCCCGGCCGGATACCCGGAATAAATCCGCCATACTTGCGCATGTTGTCGGCGATGTCGTCGGGGCGGAAGACGATCGAGATATAGAAGTACGCGAAGAAGACGATGGCGATGATATACAGCAGCTCGTACGCCGGCTCGCCCGCGCGCAATGCGTCGAACGTCCGCGAAAGCCACGCGCTGTTCTTTACGAAGGCCGCCTGCCCAAACAGCATCGGCGCCGACAGCACCGACGCCGCAAAAATGATGGGCATCACGCCGCCGGAGTTCACTTTCAGCGGCAGGAACGTTGACTGCCCGCCCATCAACCGCCGCCCCACAATCCTCTTGGCGTACTGCACCGGAATCCGCCGTTCGCTGCGCTCCACCCAAACGATGAACGCCACGATGGCCACCATCAGGATCACCAGCACAATCAGCAGTGGCACCGTAAACACGCCAAACCGCTGCGCCTTCGCTGTGTTCACCAGATCCGCGATCCCGCGCGGCAATCCCACCACGATGCCAGCGAAAATCAGCAAACTCATCCCGTTGCCGATGCCGCGCTCCGTGATCTGCTCGCCCAGCCACATGATGAACGTCGTGCCCGCAGTCAGCGTGATTACCGTCATGGCGATGAAGCTGAATCCCGGGTTAAGTACCAGATTCCCCGATGAGCTGCGCAGCGCAATCGCAATGGCCGCCGACTGCACAACGCCCAGCAGCACCGTCACGTAACGCGTCCACTGTGTAATCTTTCGCCGCCCCAGCTCGCCTTCCTTCTGCAGCTTGGCCAGCGGCTCGTAGACCACCGTCAGCAGCTGAAAGATGATCGATGCCGTGATATAGGGCATGATGCCCAGCGCAAACACCGTCAGCCGGCGCAGGTTGCCGCCGCTGAACAGGTCGACCAGGCCCAGCGACGAGCCCGCCTGGTTGTTGAAGAAGCTCTCCAGCGCCGCCACGTTCACGCCCGGCGTAGTGATGTGCGCGCCCAGCCGGTATACGGCCAGGATGCCAAGGGTAAACAGGACCCGCCTGCGCAGATCCGGAACCCGGAAGATGTTCAGAAACTTCTCAAACATGGATGGATGCTCTCATCATACGCCCGTGTTACGCCGCGACCGCTGACCGCTTCACCGCTAACCGGTTCATCGCTGACCGGTTTTTCGCTCACCGCTTTTTAGCTGACCGGCCTTTAGCTACCGGCTGCCTTTAGCTTTCAGCTTCCCTTTCACCGCCGGCGCGGCTACTCCGCCAATCACAATCGCCTTGCCGCCGGCCTTCTCGATCTTTTCCTGCGCCGACTTCGAGAACTTGTGCGCGTGTACCGTCACCGCGATTTTCAGTTCGCCATCGCCGAGAACCTTGATCAGTCCGCCGCGCCTCTTCAGGAGGCCCAGCGCTGCGAACTTCTCCTCGGTCAGCTCCTTCTCGCCCAACTCCGCGAGCCGGTCGAGGTTCACCACCGTGTACTCGGTGCGGAAGATGTTCGTGAACCCGCGCTTCGGCAGCCGCCGGTGCAGCGGCATCTGGCCGCCTTCAAAACCACGCATCAGGCTCGAGCCCGACCGCGATCCCTGCCCCTTGTGTCCGCGTCCGGAAGTCTTGCCGGTTCCGGATCCCATGCCGCGCCCAATGCGCTTCTTGTTCCTGTTCGCCTTCTTCGGCGCCCGCAGATTCGATAGATTCATGTCTGTCCTCGCTCAACGCCGGCGCGGAATCTCACCGCCCCGACTCGCCTGATATCAGAGTTTAGGGAATAGGGTTATATGGTTTAGCGAGGCTCATTCCCGCGCGGCTCTATACCCTACACCCTATTCCCTACTCCCTACTCCCTATTACTTCACAATCCTCACCAGATGCGGCACCGTCCGCACCATCCCCCGAATCGAGGGCGTGTCTTCCCGCACCACAATCTGGTTCAGCCGCGTGAAGCCCAGGCCCTTCACCACCCGCTTGTGCTTCACCGGCGCCTGGATCGCCGACCGGTACCACTGCACCTGAATCGTCGCCTTCGCCGCTGCCTTCGCCGGAGCCTTGCCTTCGTGCGCGGGCTTCGCGATTGCCGCGGCCTTCGCCGCCGCCGGAGCCTTCGTTGTCTTCGCTGCCTTTGTCTCGGCCATCGCTAAATCTCCTGCACCTGTTTGCCGCGCATGGCAGCGACTTCGGCCTTATCGCGCAACTGCACCAGCGCATCGAACGTCGCCTTGATCACGTTGTGCGGATTGGCCGTCCCCAGGCTCTTGGTCAGCACGTTCTGCACGCCTGCCGAGGTCATCACCGCGCGCACCGCGCCGCCGGCAATCACCCCTGTGCCTTCGGGAGCCGGCTTCAGCAGCACCTGTCCCGACCCATACCGCCCCAGCACCTGATGCGGAATCGAGGTCTGCGTCAGGTTCACGCGCACCAGATTCTTCTTCGCCGCCTCAATGCCCTTGCGGATCGCCTGCGGAACCTCGCGCGCCTTGCCCGAACCATAACCCACCACGCCCGCGCCCGGATCGCCCACCACCACCAGCGCCGCGAAGGACATGTTCTTGCCGCCCTTCACCACCTTGGTCACGCGGTTGATCGCCACCACCTGATCCTTCAGGTTGAACTGCCCCGAATCCAGCTTCTTTTTCAAGATTGCCATTCGCTTCCCTTCAATCCCTGTCGCCTATTGCCTGGCTTTTACCCGTTGCCTGTAGCCTGTTGCCTCTTTTTAAAACTCCAGGCCCGCCTCGCGCGCAGCATCGGCCAGCGCCTTCACGCGCCCGTGGTACAGATAGCCGCCGCGATCGAAGACCACCTTCTTGATGCCCTTCTCCTTCGCGCGCTCGGCAATCAGCTTGCCAATCTCCTTCGCCGCCGCCACATTGCCGCCGGTCTTGGCCTTCGCGGCCTGCGTCGACGCCGAAACCAGGGTCACGCCCTTCGCGTCATCGATCACCTGCGCATAAATATGGTTCAGCGACCGGTAAACGTTCAGCCGCGGACGCTCCCCGGTGCCCAGCCATCTTGCGCCGGATGCGCGTATGCACCGTCTGCCGAATCGCGTTTCTCTTCCTCTGCGGAATCATTTCCTTTTCCCTTCCTAAAAGCGAAGCCGCCTCGCGGCCTCGTTCGGTCAATTCAGGTTTCAGGTAACAGGTTGCAGGGTTTCTACTCCCTACTCCCTATTCCCTACTCCCTATCCCCTGCCTTATTTGGCGCCCGTCTTACCCACCTTCTTCTTCAGCCGCTCATCGGAGTAGCGCACACCCTTGTTCTTATAAGGATCGGGCTTGCGCAACGACCGCATATCCGCCGCTACCTGCCCAACCTTCTGGCGATCGATGCCCGCAATCGTCACCCGCGTCTGCTTCGGATCAACAGTCGCCGTGATCCCGGTGGGCAACGGAAACTCGATAGGGTGCGAATAGCCCAGCGTGAACACCACCGTGTTCTTCCCCTTCAGCTCCGCGCGATAGCCGATGCCGACAATGTCCAGCTCCTTTTGCCACCCCTTGGTCACGCCTTCCACCGCATTCGAGATCAGCGCCCGCGTCAGCCCGTGAATCGCCGACTGCGAATCGTTCTCGCGCACCGCGTTGATGTGCCCGTCCTTGGTCTCCAGCTGGATCCCCGCCGGAATCGATTGCTCCAGCTTGCCCTTCGGCCCTTCCACGGTCACCACATTGCCCGCAACGGAGTACTTCACGCCCTGCGGTAAGGTAATCGGTTTCTTTCCAATCCTCGACATCGTCTATCCTTCACTGGCTTGCGAGTCCCGGCGTCACTCAAGCTCTGCCGTTCCACTGCAGCCTGCGGGGAAATCATTTCTTTCGCCCCGCCTCAATCTCAACCCCGGGCCAACGGCCCGGCCACCACTTCTAACTCACCTCGACCTGCGAGCGAAGCTCGCGCCCGCCTGGACGGCCAGTCCCGCCCGCCCGAGCCGGCAAGGCTACCAAATCTCACACAAGACTTCGCCGCCTACGCCTTCGCGCCTTGCCTGGCGTCCGGTCATCACGCCCCTGGGCGTGGTCATGATGCTGATCCCCAGGCCGCCCTGCACCCGGCGAATCTCGTCGCGGCCAATGTAAACGCGGCACCCGGGGCGCGAAATGCGCTCCAGATCGCGGATCGCCGCTTCATTGTTGGCGCCGTACTTCAGGTACACCCGCAGCACCGCGCGCCCGTTTTCTTCCGTCGTCTTGAAGTTCGAGATGTAACCCTCTTCCTTCAGAATGCGGGCTATCTCCGCCTTCAGCTTCGACGCCGGAACATCCAGCTTCTGGTGCCGCGCGCGAATCGAATTGCGTATCCGCGTCAGAAAATCCGCTACCGGATCGGTCAAACTCATCGTTTCTCCTTCATTCCCCGTTCGCCCGCCGCGGCGGGAACCAGCGGAAATGTTCTTCTTACTCTGACGTTCAGCCTCTCAGCCTCAGGTCAAAATTGTTTTGCGGCCGAAGGCCGCGTCCGCCCAACGCGGCCAGCGTTACCAGGAGCTCTTCACCACGCCAGGAATCTCGCCCTTCAGCGCCAGACTCCGGAAACACAGCCGGCACACGCCAAACTTCCGCAGAAAAGCCCGCGGCCGCCCGCATAGCTGGCAGCGGTTATGTTGCCGGCTCTTGAACTTCGGCTTCCGTGCATCCTTCACTCGTTTTGCTGTTGTCGCCATATCTTCCTTACTTCCTCACTTAGGCCGTCTGCCGGAACGGCATGCCAAATTGCCGCAGCAGCGCTCGTGCTGAGTTATCATCGCGGGCCGATGTCACAATCGTGATGTTCATGCCCTTCAGCTTGTCCACCTTCGCGTAGTCGATCTCCGCAAAGATCAGCTGGTCGCGAACCCCGAGCGTGTAATTGCCGCGCCCGTCAAAGCTCTTCGTGGAGACTCCGCGGAAATCGCGCACCCGCGGCAGCGCCACCGAAATCAGCCGGTCCAGGAACTCATACATGGTGTCCCCGCGCAGCGTCACCATCGCGCCGATGGGCATGTTCTCGCGCACCTTAAAGGCCGCAATCGACTTCTTGGCCCGCGTGGTCACCGGCTTCTGCCCCGCAATCGACGCCAGGTCCGCCACCAGCGGGTCCAGCATCTTCGAGTTCTGCGTCGCCTCGCCCAGACCCATGTTCACCACAATCTTTTCCAGACGCGGCACCGCCATCGGGTTCTCGAGCCCCAGCTCTTTCTGGAGCGCTCCCTTAATTTCCTTGTGATACTTCTCTTTCAGTCTCGCTGCCATTTCTTCTTCTCTCTTCTCTGTCTCCGCTCTCGGATTGGTCGCCGAAGCCACCGTCTACCGTTTCGGAACTAACTCAGCCTGTAAGTGCTTCGGTTTTCGCTACCAGCTACCGGCTACAGGCTACCGGCTGCTGCCTACGCCTTCTTCTTCGCGGCAATCGTTCCGCCGCACTTCTTGCAGATCCTCACCTTCGCGTCGCCTTCGAACTTGTGCGCCACCCGCGTTGGCTGGTTGCAGTTCGGGCACACCAGCATCACGTTTGACCGGGGTAGCGACGCTTCCTGCTCCGCGATGCCGCCCTTCACCCGCCGCTGCGGATTCTCCTTCACGTGCTTCTTCACCACGTGCACGTGCTCCACGAGGATCCGCCCCGTGTCCGGAAATACGCGCAGCACGCGGCCCTTCTTGTCGCGGTCGCTTCCCGAAATCACCTGCACCGTGTCATTCCGCAAAATATCCAAACTAGCCATAACCGTCCTCTGCTGCCTTGCGTTTCTTTAGCTAACCGGCTCTCAGCTAACCGCCTTTTAGCTAACCGGCCTTTAGCTGACCGCCTCTTAGCTGCCTGCACCTGAAGTTCAAAGAACTTCAGGTGCCAGGCTCACAATCTTCAAAAACTTCTTCTCTCGCAACTCGCGTGCCACCGGACCAAACACGCGCGTGCCCACCGGTTCGCCCGCATCGTTGATCAGCACCGCCGCGTTGGTATCGAACCGGATATACGTCCCGTCGCGCCGCCGCGTCTCTTTCCGCGTGCGGACCACCACCGCCTTCACGACCTTGCCCTTCTTCACCTGTCCGTCCGGCGAAGCTTCCTTCACAGCCGCGGTAATCACATCGCCGAGACCCGCCTTCGATCCGCTCGCGCCGCCCAGCGGCAGAATCATCTGCAGCTTGCGTGCGCCGGAGTTATCGGCAACCTCGAGCATCGTTCTCATCTGGACTGCCATGGCCTTCTCTCCTTCTCACTGTCGCGGTCCGAAGTCATCGGCCGCGATCTCAACCCATACCTGAGGCCCCAACGCCGGGCCTCACAACTTAACCCTCTGCCGTGATTCCTGCTGCCTTCTCGGCCTCGACCACCTGCGCCAGCGCCGACCGCCGGATCACTTCTTCGAGACTCCACCGCTTCAGTTTGCTCAGCGGCCGGGTCTCGCGGATGCGAACGATATCGCCCAGCCGCGCCGTGTTCTGCTCATCGTGCGCGTAGAACTTGCGATTGCTCTTCACAATCCTCTTGTACTTGTTGTGCGCCTTGCGCATCTCCACTTCCACCACGATGGTCTTCTGCATCTTGGTGGAGACCACCTGGCCCACCTTCTCGTTGCGCCGCGACTGAGGCGCCCCCTGCGCTTCTGCCGTCTTTGTCTTTTCCGTTGCGCTCATCGCTTAACCCTTCTTGACGCTGGTCGACCGCGTCGCCTGCTTCTTGGTCCCCGAAGGCCGGGCCGACGACTTCCGCGCCGCCGACGACCGCCCGCTCGGTTTATGCGCCGTGGCTGCCTTCTTCGCAGTCTTCTTCGCCGGCTTTACCGCCTTCTTTTTCGCTGCCGCATGTTTCGCCGGCGCGTGCTTCTCGTGTGCCTCGTGCTTATCCTCAGCGTGCGTCTCCGGCTCCGCCGCGGCGTGCTTCGGCGCCACCAGCGCATGGATTCCCAGCTCGCGCTCGCGCACGATCGTGTTTACCCGCGCCACATCCCTCTTCAGGTCGCGCAGCTTCTTCACGCCCTCGGTCTGCCCGAGCTTCATCTGGAAGCGCAGCCGGAACAACTGTTCCGCCGCCTTCCGCCCTTCGAGCGCCAGCTCCTCGTCGCTCAGGTTCCGAATCTTTTCCACTTCCATCGTTGCTCTTCTCTCCGGCCGGACCCAGTACCAGGACCCGACCCGCACCTCAAAATCCGCTATCCGTTCGATTCCTGCCAACTACCCTCTCCCGAACACGTCTTTACTTCGCTGCCGCCACCACTTTCGCATCGTGCCGCTGGACAAACCTGGTTCTCAGCGGCAGCTTGTGCGAGGCCAGCCGCATCGCTTCCTTCGCCAGTTCCACCGACACCCCTTCCATCTCGAACAGGATCCGCCCCGGCCGCACCACCGCGACCCAGTGATCCGGCGCGCCCTTGCCTTTGCCCATACGGGTTTCAGCCGGCTTCTTGGTCACCGGCTTGTCGGGAAACATCCGCAGCCAGATCTTGCCGCCGCGCTTGATGAAACGCGTCATCGCCACACGACTGGCTTCGATTTGTCTGTCGGTGATGTATCCGCACTCCATCACCTTCAGCCCGAAGTCGCCGAACGACAGCTCGCTCCCGCGCCACGCCTTGCCGCGCATGCGCCCGCGCTGCTGCTTGCGGTACTTCACTTTCTTTGGCATCAACATAGAAAAACCTCAATAACAGCTAGTAGCTGGTAGCTGGTAGCAAGCGGCGTATCTGCCGGAGCTACTAGCTACCGGCTACCGGCTGCATTTAAAACACGGAACTCCCCACCGCGGCCTGCGGCTCGCGCCGCTTCTGCTGATAAATATCTCCGCGATAGATCCACGTCTTCACACCGATCACGCCGTACGTCGTGCGTGCCTCGGCAAATCCATAATCGATATCGGCCCGCAGCGTGTGCAGCGGCAACCGCCCCTGCAGATACCACTCCGACCGCGCAATTTCGTTCCCGTTCAGCCGGCCCGACACCCGCACCTTGATCCCCTTGCAGCCAAAGCGAAGCGCCGAGTCCACCGCCTTGCGCATCGCGCGCCGAAAACCCACGCGCTTTTCCAGCTGCAGCGCAATGTTCTCCGCCACCAGCTGCGCGTCCAGCTCCGGCTTGTTCACTTCCAGAATGTCGATGAACACGTCGCGGTTGGTGCGCTTCTGCAGCTCGCCCTTCAGCTTCTCGATCTCCGCGCCCTTGCGCCCGATCACGATCCCCGGCCGCGCCGTGCGAATCATCAGCCGCAGCTTGTTCCCCGGCCGCTCCACTTCAACCGAGCTCACCCCGGCCGCCTTCAGCTTCTCTTTCAGCTCCCGCTTCAGGTGAACGTCCTCAATGAGCAGCCTGCTGTAATCTTTCCCCGCAAACCATCGCGAGTGCCACGGCTTGTTGATTCCGACCCGGAATCCGTAAGGATGGACTTTCTGTCCCATAATCTCTCAATCCTCTCTCACTCCCGGCCAGGGTTCTGCGGCGAAGCCGCGCCCGCCTGGACGGCAAGTCCTACTTCTTCTTCGCGGGCTTCTTCGCCGCAGTTTTCTTCGCCGGCTTGTGTACGGCCTTCTTCGCCGCAGCCTTTTTCGCCGGAGCTTTCCTGGATGACTTCTTCGCAGCCGCGTGCTTCGCCGGATGCTCTGCCGATTCCTCGCCCACCTTGTGCACCAGCCCCTCGGCGTGCGCCCGCTCCGCCACCGAGATGGCGATGTGCGACAACCGCCGCTGATACCGGTACGCACGTCCCATCGGCGCCGGCCGGATGCGCTTCATCCTCGGCCCGTCGTTGGCCACCGCGGTCTTCACGTACAGGTTGTCAACGTCCACGTCGAGCCCTTGCTCCTGGCTCAGGTGGTTCGCGTTCTGCAATGCGGAGCGCAGCACCTTCTCCACCAGCGGAGCCACCCCCTTCTTCGTGAACGCGACCGTGTTCAGCGCCTCTTCCACGCCCCGGCCTTTGATCAGATCGAGCACCAGCCGCGCCTTCTGCGGCGAAACCCGCTGGAACCGCGCCTCGGCTCGAAATTCTCTCGTTGCTGTTTCCATCCCTTGCTCCAACCCTCTCCGTCCGCTACCAGCTTTTCGCTAACTGGCTTTCAGCTAACCGACTCTCAGCTGACCGGTCTTTAGCCAACCGCTTCTTAGCTGCTTTACCTCGGCTTGGCCACCGACTCGGTCGACGCCGACCGCATCGAGTGCCCTTTGAACTGACGCGTCGCGGAAAACTCACCCAGCTTGTGCCCCACCATGTTTTCTGTCACATACACCGGCACAAATTTCTTGCCGTTGTGCACCGCAATGGTGTGCCCCACCATATCCGGGTGAATCGTCGAGCGCCGCGACCACGTGCGAACCACCTTCTTATCGTTCGCCCGGTTCATCGTCTCGATCTTTACCATCAGGTGCGTATCGATAAACGGACCTTTTTTCGTCGACCTTGCCATCAGAATCCCTCTTTGTTTCTCCGCTTCGCTAACCGCTTCACCAGCTAACCGGCTCTTAGCTAACTGCTCCGTAGCTGCTCTTAGCTGCTTCTAGCTGTTCCTACTTACTTCTCCGCGAAACAATGAACGCATCGGTCCGCTTGTTATTCCTCGTCTTATATCCCCGCGTCGGCTGGCCCCACGGTGTTACCGGATGCCGCCCACCCGAGGTCTTGCCCTCGCCGCCGCCGTGCGGATGATCGACCGGGTTCATGGTCACACCGCGGTTGGTCGGCCGGATGCCCTTCCACCGGTTGCGTCCCGCCTTGCCAATCGAAACGTTCTCGTGATCGGTGTTGCCCACCTGCCCAATCGTGGCCATGCAGTCCACCAGCACCCGCCGCGTCTCACCGGAAGGCAGCTTCAGCAGCGCGTACTCGCCTTCCTTCGCGACTAACTGCGCCGATGCGCCTGCCGAGCGCGCCATCTGTGCGCCCTTGCCCGGCCGCAGCTCCACGTTGTGTACCGTGGTGCCGGCGGGAATATTCTTGAGCGGCAGCGCGTTGCCGACGAGAATGTCGGATTCCGGCCCGCTCATGATCGTCTGGCCCACCTTCAGCCCCACCGGCTGCAGGATGTACCGCTTCTCGCCGTCCGCGTAGCTGATCAGCGCAATCCGCGAGGACCGGTTCGGATCGTACTCAATGGTCGCCACCCGTCCCGGCACGCCGTACTTCTCGCGCTTGAAATCGATCAGCCGCAGCTTCTTCTTGTGCCCGCCGCCCTGATGACGAATCGTGATGTCGCCCGAATTGCGCCGCCCGCCCGTCCGCAGTTTGTTCTGAACCAGCGGTTTGTACGGCGTATCGCTGGTGATCTCATCCCGCACCAGCGTCGTCTTGAACCGCAGTGTCGGGGTCATCGGTCTGTATGTCTTAATCGGCATCGTTATAGCTCTTAGCTTCCAGCCGCCAGCCTTTAGCTGCCGGCTCGTTCTGCTTTTATCTGCTCAATGCTGCTTACTGCTTAACTTCCCCTTGCAACTGGTCCGGCTAGCAGCTGGAAGCTGGTAGCTGGAGGCTCCAGTTACAAGTTATTCACGTAATCCGGCATCTTCTCGCCCGCCTTCAGCCGCACATAGGCTTTCTTCCAGTCCGGACGATTTCCCACAAACTTGCCCCGCCGCCGCTCTTTGCCCACCATGTTCGCGGTCCGCACGGCGCGCACCTTCACCTTGAACAGCACTTCCACCGCCTGCTTGATCTCGGTCTTCGAAGCGTTGGCGGCAACCTCAAACACCAGCGTGCCTTCGGTTTCCTTAGCGGCAAGAGCCTTTTCGGTGATCATCGGCCGCTTGATGACGGTATAAGTCGTCGGCATTACGCCACCGCCTTTCTGCCCTTTGGCAGCGATTTCTTCAGCGATTCCTGCAGCTTTTCCAGCGCCGGCCGCGAGAAGATCACGCGCTCCGGACGCAGCAAATCGTAAGGATGCACTTCGCTGTTGAGCATCAGATCCACCCCGGCGAGATTCCGCGTGCCCTTCTGCAGATTCGGCCCGAGGCTTGCGCCGCTCTCCACCAGCAGCGTCGTCCGCTTCGCTTCCAGCTTGTCCAGCGCTGAGCGGTAGAGCTTTGTCTTCGGCTCTTTCGCTTCGAGCGACTCGACGACAATGAGCTTCCCATCGGCCAGCTTTGCCGACAGCGCCGAACGCAGTGCGCCCAGCAGCTTCTTACGCGGGAACGCGTAATCATGCGAGTGGGGAACCGGTCCGTGCACCGTGCCGCCATGCCGCCACAGCGGCGACCGTATCGACCCGATGCGCGCGCGCCCCGTGCCCTTCTGCTTCCACAGCTTCTTGCCCGACCCGGAGACCAGCTTGCGGTTCTTCGTTGCGGCCGTGCCCTGGCGCTGGCTGGCGCGGTAGTGCTTCACCGCTTCCCACAGCAGCGCCTCATTTACCTGCCCGAAGACCTCATCGGCCAGCTCCAGCGAGCCGACCTTCTTGCCTCCGAGATCCACTACATCAATCGTTGCCATCGTCTTGTTTCTTTCTGCCGCTAACTCGCTGACCGTTGTATTGCTGACCGCTTTTCAGCTAACCGCTTCTTAGCTCGGTTACTTCTTTTTCCCTGCCGCCTTCTTCGAAGCCTTCAGCGGATCCACCGTGCCTGCGCCTGCAAATCCACGGCGCTCGCGCGGCGGAGCCTTCGCCCTGGTGATCAGCACATACCCATCCCGTGGACCCGGCACCGCGCCCTCAACCATAATGAGGTTCTCGTCAAGGTCGATCCCGCGAATCCGCAGATTCCGCACCGTCACCCGATCCACGCCCATATGCCCCGGCATCCTCTGCCCGGGAAACACGCGCGACGGAAACGACGATGCACCAATCGAGCCCTGCACCTGGAACATGTGCCCGTGCGACTTCGGTCCGCCGCCAAAATTATGCCGTCGCACCACGCCGGCAAACCCGCGCCCCTTGCTCGTCCCGGTTACGTCCACGTATTTGTCATCGGAGAAGATGTCCACCAGCACGCGATCCCCGGCCTTCACGCCATCGGTTGCGCCTTCGCCTTCCGTGGGAGCTTTCGCGGCTTCGATCGCGACTTCCTTCTCGAGCTTCACCGGCGCAACATTGTGCTTGGCGAAGTGTCCCGCCTGGGGCTTGGTCACTTTCCCGGCCTTCACAAACTCCACCAGCCCGATTTGCGCCGCGTCGTAACCGTCTTTCGTCGCGGTCTTCAGCTGCGTCACCACGCAGGGCCCGGCCTGCAGCACCGTAATCGGGTGCACCTCGCCGTTGTCATCGAACACCTGCGTCATCCCGATCTTCTTACCCAAAATCCCGTTAACTGGCATCTTCTTCTCTCTCCCTCATCATGCCCGCGCACTTTCCGAAGGCACTGTAGGTTGCAAACTCGCGAACCGTCTTATCGCTGACCGGTCTTCAGCTAACAGCTTCTTAGCTGACCGCTTTATCAGCTAACCGGTTCCCAGCTACTTCTCAAACGCCTTAATCTCCACGTCCACGCCCGCCGGCAGATCCAGCTTCATCAGCGCGTCCACTGTCTGCTGCGTCGGCTCCAGAATGTCGATCAGCCGCTTGTGCGTGCGAATCTCGAACGCCTCGCGCGACTTCTTGTCCACGTGCGGCGACCGCAGCACGCAGTACTTGTTCTTCACCGTCGGCAACGGAATCGGCCCCGCTACCTGCGCGCCCGTCCGCTTCGCCGTATCGACAATCTCGCCCGTCGATGTATCCAGCACCCGGTAGTCATACGCCTTCAGCCGGATTCGTATTCTCTGTCCAACCATGATTTGTTTTCTTCCCGGCCTGCGGATCACCCTCTCGAATAACCCGCAAACCCGTTTTCCGCTAACCGTTCTATAGCTAACCGCCCCTTAGCTGACCGCTTCATCAGCTAACCGGCTTTTCGCTAGGCAATAATTTCCGAAATGGTGCCCGCGCCCACCGTCCGCCCGCCTTCGCGGATCGCGAACCGCAGACCCTTCTCCATGGCCACCGGCGTATGCAGCTCGATTTCCAGCTGCACATTGTCGCCCGGCATCACCATCTCCGTGCCCTCCGGCAGCTTCGCCGTCCCCGTCACGTCCGTGGTCCGGAAGTAGAACTGCGGACGATAGCCGTTGAAGAACGGCGTGTGCCGTCCACCCTCTTCCTTCGACAGCACGTACACCTCGCCCTTGAACTTCGTGTGCGGCGTGATCGAGCCAGGCTTCGCCAGCACCATCCCGCGCTCCACGTCTTCTTTCGCGACGCCGCGCAGCAGCAGTCCGGCATTGTCGCCTGCCATGCCTTCATCGAGCTGCTTCTTGAACATCTCGACGCCCGTAACCACGGTCTTGCGCGTCTCGCGGAAGCCGACAATCTCCACTTCCTCGCCTACCTTCACCTTGCCGCGCTCGATGCGTCCCGTCACCACGGTCCCGCGCCCCGAGATCGAGAAGATGTCTTCGATCGGCATCAGGAAGGGCTGATCAATCGCGCGCGCCGGCAGCGGCACCTGCTTGTCGACCGCCTCCATCAGCTCGTCGATCTTCGCTTCCCACTGTGCCTCGCCGTTCAGCGCGCCCAGAGCCGAGCCGCGGATCACGGCCACGTCATCGCCGGGGAACTGATACTTGGTCAGCAACTCGCGGACTTCCATCTCCACCAGATCCGTCAGCTCCGGGTCCTCAACCGCATCGCACTTGTTCAGGAACACCAGCACATACGGCACTCCGACCTGGCGCGCCAACAGCACGTGCTCCTTGGTCTGCGGCATCGGACCGTCGGTCGCAGCAACAACGAGAATTGCTCCATCCATCTGTGCCGCGCCCGTGATCATGTTCTTGATGTAGTCGGCGTGGCCCGGGCAGTCCACGTGCGCGTAGTGCCGGTTGGCGGTCTCGTACTCCACGTGCGCCGTCGCGATCGTGATGCCGCGCTCCCGCTCTTCAGGCGCGTTGTCGATCGAATCGAACGAGCGAAAATGGTTCTTCGGATTGTGCTTCTGCAGCACCTTGGTGATCGCCGCCGTCAGCGTCGTCTTCCCGTGATCGATGTGCCCAATCGTCCCCACGTTCACGTGCGGCTTCGACCGGTCAAATTTTTCCTTCGCCATAAAAGTCCTGATTCCCTTTCGTAGCTCGTACTTCCTGTTTCTCAACGGAGCGCCGGCGATCCGGCTCCAGCCCCAAAATCCTTTATTTCCCCTGGTTCCGTCCGATAATTTCTTCCGAAATCATCCGCGGCGCCTCTTCGTACCGCGCAAACTGCATCGTGTACGAGGCCCGCCCCTGCGTCGATGACCGGATATCGTTCACGTATCCGAACATCTCCTTCAGCGGAACCATCGCCTTGATCACCTGCGAGCCGCCCACGTGCTCCATGCCTTCAATCCGGCCGCGCCGTGAGTTGATGTCGCCGATGATCGTACCCATGTGTTCTTCCGGAACCGTCACTTCAACGGCCATCACCGGCTCCAGCAACACCGGCGAAGCCTTCCGCGCCGCTTCCTTAAAGGCCAGCGATCCGGCAATCTTGAAGGCCATTTCGTTCGAGTCGACTTCGTGATAGCTACCGTCGTACAGCACCGCCTTGAAGTCCACCATCTCGTAGCCGGCCAGAATTCCGCCCTGCGCCGCCTCGCGAACACCGTGTTCGATCGGCTTGATGAACTCCTTCGGAATCGAGCCGCCCCTGATCTCGTTGATGAACTCCACGCCCTTGCCCGGCTCGTTCGGCTCCAGACGAATCTTCGCGTGTCCGTAATTGCCCGAACCGCCCGTCTGCCGGATGTACTTCCCATCGGCCTCGCTCACCTTGCGGATCGTCTCGCGGAACGCTACCCGCGGCTCGCCCACATTCGCATCGACCTTGTGCTCGCGCTTCATCCGCTCCACAAGAATCTCGAGGTGCAGCTCGCCCATCCCGCTGATGATCGTCTGTCCGGATTCGTGATCCGTCCGCACCTTGAACGTCGGATCCTCTTCCGCCAGACGCGCCAGCGCAATCGCCATCTTCTCCTGGTCGCTCTTGGTCTTCGGTTCCACCGCCACCGAAATCACCGGCTCCGGAAAATCAATCGCGCTCAGCGCAATCGCGTGATGCGGATCGCACAGCGTGTCGCCCGTCTTGATCTCCTTCAGACCCACGCACGCGCAAATATCGCCCGCGTAAATCTCCGTGATCTCCTCGCGCTTGTTGGCGTGCATCTTCACCAGCCGCCCTACCCGCTCCGTGCGTCCCGTCCGCGGATTCAGCACTGTGTCGCCCGTCTTCAGCGACCCCGAGTACAGCCGGATGAATCCCAGCTTTCCGTACGGATCGTTGATCAGCTTGAAAGCCAGCGCCGAAAACGGCTCATCGTCCTTCGCCTCGCGCTTCAGCACCACGCCCGGATGATTCGGATCGATGCCTTCGATCGGCGGCACGTCCAGCGGGCTGGGCAGAAAATCCACCACCGCGTCGAGCAACGTTTGCACGCCCTTGTTCTTAAACGCCGATCCGCACAGCACCGGGAACACCTTCATCTCAATCGTGGCCCGGCGCAGCGCAGCCTTCAGCTCCTCGGCGGTCGGTGTCTCGCCCTCGAGAAACTTGTGCAGCATCTCGTCATCGTTCTCCGCGACCGTCTCGATCAACTGCATCCGGAAGGCTTCCGCCTTCTTCTTCAAATCGGCCGGCACTTCCTCAACCGCGAACTCCGCCCCCAGCGTCTCATCGTGCCACAGGATCGCCTTCATCTCGATCAGGTCCACAACGCCCTTGAACTTCGCCTCGGCCCCAATCGGAATCTGCGTGGCCACTGCCCGCGCGCCCAGCCGTTTGCGGATGGTCTCGATCACGTGCTCGAAATCCGCGCCCGCCTTGTCCATCTTGTTCACAAAGCAAATGCGCGGAACCTTGTACTTATCGCCCTGCCGCCACACCGTCTCGGTCTGCGGCTGTACACCACTCACGGAATCGAACAGCGCCACCGCGCCGTCCAGCACGCGCAGCGAGCGCTCCACCTCGGCCGTGAAGTCCACGTGGCCAGGCGTATCAATAATATTGATACGGATATTCTTCCAGGTGCAGGTGGTCGCCGCCGACGTAATCGTAATGCCGCGCTCCTGCTCCTGCTCCATGTAATCCATCGTCGCCGTGCCTTCATGCACCTCGCCAATACGATGGGTTATCCCCGTGTAATAAAGGATGCGCTCGGTCGTCGTCGTCTTCCCGGCGTCGATGTGCGCCATGATTCCGATGTTCCGGCAACGATTAAGCGGTACTTGTCGAGCCACGATAACTCTCTCAATCTCTTGCCAGCCCCGTTAGGAGCCAGCGGCAATTTCTGTTACTTCCTGCAGTTTCGGGTTTCTACTCCCTACTCCCTATTCCCTGTTCCCTGTCCCTGGGTGAAAAGCGATCGCTTTTCACCACCTGTAATGCGCAAACGCCTTATTGGCTTCCGCCATGCGGTGCACGTCTTCCTTCTTCTTCATCGCGGCGCCGCGTCCATTGGCTGCGTCCAGCAGCTCATTGGTCAGCTTGTCGATCATGCCCTTCTCGCCGCGCGCCCGGCCGTAGCTCACCAGCCACCGAATCGCCAGCGACGTCCGCCGGTCCGGATTCACTTCCACCGGAACCTGATAGTTCGCGCCGCCCACGCGCCGCGTCTTCACTTCCAGCAGCGGCTTGCAGTTCTCCACCGCCTTCTTGAACAGCGTCAGCGCATCGCTCCCCGCCGCCCCGCCGCCCTTCTCCTCGAGGTTCTTCATCGAGGTATAGAAAATCCCCTGCGCGGTCGACTTCTTCCCCTCATACATCATCGAGTTGATGAACTTGGTCACCAGCGACGAGTTGTACACCGGATCCGCCGCCACTTCCCGCTTCGCGATATGTCCTTTTCTCGGCATGTTCCCTGATCCTTTGCTACCAGCTACCGGCTACCAGCTTCCGGCTTACTTTTTGGCGCCCTTGGCTCGCTTCGTCCCATACTTCGACCGGCTCTGATTCCGCCCCGCCACACCCACTGAATCCAGCGTCCCGCGCACCACGTGATACCGGACACCAGGAAGATCCTTCACACGCCCACCGCGAATCAGCACAATCGAGTGCTCCTGCAGGTTGTGCCCGATCCCGGGGATATAGGTGGTCACCTCAATCCCGTTCGTCAGGCGCACGCGAGCTACCTTGCGCAGTGCGGAGTTCGGCTTCTTCGGCGTCTGCGTATACACGCGCGTGCACACTCCGCGCCGCTGCGGCGAACCCTGCAGCGCTGGCGACGCCGTCTTGTACCTCGGCGCCGTCCGTCCTTTTCTCACCAGCTGACTGAATGTCGGCAAACCAAACGCTCCTTCAAACTTCCCAAAACCAAACTTCCCAAAACCTTCCGCCCAACCACGCGCGCACGCGCAATTGCTTCGCGTGCAGGCGATGCCAAATCCATCTCCGGATTCAGCCCGCACGAAGTCCTGTTGCTCCTTCGCCTTCGTTTCAACTTCCGTGACGAGAACGCCGACGGTGACCGCGCGTGCCTTGAGCCCCGCATCGCTGCAGAGCCGACGGTTAACAGCCGATTCCGTTTCGAAGTTCCGGCCCGCATAGCCCGCCAAGGTGGCGAGTGTCGCAGGCTCCGAATGCGATACCGTCCGTGAACCTTCAGCCGCCCATTCCCGGCCCGCTCACGTCCGCGCTGTCCACTCTTTCGCCCTCACAGCACAGACGAAAAATCACTTCACGACAGCTTTTTGAGAATAACACAACTATTTCCCCCGTCAAAATTGAGCCGCTTTGCGGGCGTGAGCGCAGCGGGAGCCCGCAGGCGAAATCCTGAGCCTTGCGAAGGATCTCTGGACTTGAGCCGCTTTGCGGGCGTGAGCGCAGCGGGAGCCCGCAGGCGAAATCCTGAGCCTTGCGAAGGATCTCTGGACTTGAGCCGCTTTGCGGGCGTGAGCGCAGCGGGAGCCCGCAGGCGAAATCCTGAGCCTTGCGAAGGATCTCTGGACTTGAGCCGCTTTGCGGGCGTGAGCGCAGCGGGAGCCCGCAGGCGAAATCCTGAGCCTTGCGAAGGATCTCTGGACTTGAGCCGCTTTGCGGGCGTGAGCGCAGCGGGAGCCCGCAGGCGAAATCCTGAGCCTTGCGAAGGATCTCTGGACTTGAGCCGCTTTGCGGGCGTGAGCGCAGCGGGAGCCCGCAGGCGAAATCCTGAGCCTTGCGAAGGATCTCTGGACTTGAGCCGCTTTGCGGGCGTGAGCGCAGCGGGAGCCCGCAGGCGAAATCCTGAGCCTTGCGAAGGATCTCCGCCCTCTCGGGTGCCCCACAATCTGGCCTGAAGAAGCGCCGAATATAGCAAGGCGCGCGTCGAATGGCTCTGCCCGGTTCTGGCAGATGTGGGAAGCCAGGAAACCCATTCCGTGGCTTCTCACCCCTTCCCAACGTAAAGCCGGCTTGACAAAACCACCCCTCCATGCCAACCTATGTCAAGCCGACTTTCCACCTTGCGCAAAAATGGACCCCGCCATCCACAACCGCGTCCGCGAACTCCGCCAGTCCCGCGACTGGACCCAGGAGCATCTCGCCGCCCTCGCTGGCGTTTCCCGCCAAAGCATCAATTCCATCGAGCGCGACCGCTACATCCCCTCGCTGCCTCTCGCCCTGCTCCTCGCCCGCATCTTTCAGGTCCCCACCGACCTCATCTTTAGCCTCCCGCTCGCGCCCCCCAGCAGCGAGCCCTCTGCTCCCAACCCCGTCTCACCGGAGATTTCCCAATGAAACTGCCCTTCATCGGCGCCATTCCCAACCAGATCGTCGACGAGCGCTTTCTCGACCATCGCCGCCGCTCCTCCACCTTCGCCATGATGGCCGGCGCCCTCATCTCCGGCGGCCTCCTCGAATACCATCTCCTCGCCCAGCACCGTATCGACTGGGAACTCGCTGCCGTTCTCGCCGGCATGGTCGTCACCAAACTCACCGCCTTCGCCTGGTTCCGTCTCCGCGGCTAACACCGAAAGGACTCCGCCATGTGTCTGCTCGCCTGCAACCCTGCTTCTGCCCGCCGTACCGCCGCCCGTCTCATCCATTTCTGTGTGGCGTGCCTCGCTTTGTCCGCCGCCATCCCGTCCCTCGCGCTTCACCTGCATCTCGCCGCCCATGCCGTGAACACCCTCGACTTCGTGCGCGGCTTTCTGCTCGGCCTGGCCATCACCCTCGCTGCGATCTCGGCTTTTCTCCGCCGCCGCGCCCGTCAAAACGGCGATCCCAGCCCCGCAATCCGCTAACACTGAAAGGACTCCGCCATGTGCCTGCCCGTTACCGACCCCAAAGCCCGCCGCCTCCAGCAAATCGGCATGACCTGCCTGGTCCTCGGCCTTCTCCCTCAGGTTTTTAGCGCGACCCTCGGCCTGCCGCCAGCTCCGCTTCACTTCCTGTGTGGACTCTTTCTCGGCGTCTCCATCGTCACCAACTTCGCAGCCGTTCGCCTCCGCTGCCGCCGCCCGCCGTTGCCGGGAGCCTAACCTCGAGGCGCGCCCATCTGCTCCAGACCCGCCGTCAGCCGGCGCCCCCCAGCCCCAGCTTCAGGATCACCTCCGGCTCCCTCTCCTCGTAATAAAGGATGGCCCCGCGCGCCCGCACCCGATTCATCGCCCACAGCCCTCCGGCGATCGCCGCAAGAATCCCCACCATCCCCGCATAACGCACGGGATTTCCCAGGACCCGCATCTCTTCATTCGCCAGCGACATCGCCACCGGAAAAAAAATCACCACAAACGCCCAGAACAAATACTGAATATTCGTCTTCCCCGGCAAATACGAGCACGCAAACGGAATCTTCGAGACCCCGATCATGCACAGCTCCACCAGGATCCATCCCACCAACGCCAGCACCATCAGATGCTCCGCCACATGCACCCATGGCCGATACCCTATCCCCAGCAGCGCCGCCACCCCCCAAGCCGGCGCCACAGAAAGCAACAGCAGCGCCCGCCGCGCCCCCGCAATGTATCGTTCCGGCGGCTGCAACTGCGTCACCTGCAGCACCCAGTTCGCGTTCAGCGAAACCGGCAGCGAGAAGACGCTCCGCAACCCCACCACCGCCAGGCACATCATCGCGAAGGTCGGCATCATGTAGCTCTGCGACACTGGCAGCCGCCAGCCGCCGGCCATCTCCGTCTTCAGCGTCGAAACCGCAATCGCGAACGCGATCGAGAGATAAAACGCATAAACCACCCGATGATGCCGGCTCCGCGCTATGCCTCGTGCCGTGAACCGCACCACCGCTGTCTCTACCGCGCCGCCCAGTCGTGGAGTCCACCGCCAGCCACGCCGCCCCGGAACCAGATCCGGCGCCTCCACCGTCTTCTTCATCGTTCGCATGTAGCAAAGCAGCAGCGAAACCGCCGCCCCCACCAGCACCACCCCCAGCCCAATCCACGCCCGATCGGTGAGCCCGCGCAGCTCGGGAGCCAGCGTCCCCGCCAGCTGTTGCTCCATCGCGAAAAACCAATACGAAGGCCACCAGCGCAGCCCTCCCAGCGCGGCCGTTCTCATCGTCTCCGCGGGAGTGGCCAACCCCGGCTCCAGAAAATAGCTCCCCACAAACCAAACGAACGCCACCAGCTGCAGCCCCGCGGACAATCGCAGAAACATCTTCCGCGGCAGCGCCAGTGCCATCAGTCCCTGCACCGCCAGCACCGCACCGTAGACGAAAACGCACGCGGCCGCCATCGCCAGCCAGTACCCCGGGAACAGCCGCCAACCGAACACCAGCGGCAACACCAGGCCCATCCCGCTGGCCAGCGACAGCAGCGCAATCCCCACAATCGCTGCACACGCCGCCACTTTAGCCACCAGAATCGTCCGCGCCCGCACCGGCAGCGGCCCCAGGATCATCGCGTCCCGCCGGTCAGGAAAAATCGCATCCCAGCTCACCACCGCAATCAGCCCCGCCACCAGCATCATCGTCGAGAGGAACCACTGCTCCTGCCGCCACACCATGCCTACAAGCTCGTCATGGGTTAAATGCGGCCTGCCCGTCGGGATCAGGAATCCCAGCGTCCGAAAGATGTTGATCAGGATCAGCACCCCGGCAAACTGCCCCAGAAACCGCGGCACGTCGGCCTCGACCGACAGCGCCTCCAGATCCACAACGCGCAACAGAAACTGCCCATACAACACCCGAAACTCGAGCGGCAATTTCTCTTTGAGCCCCTGCAGCATCGCCTTCCCCTCAAACGCTGTGCCCTGTGTTGCCGTTCTCTGTTCTGTGTTCTCTGTTCTCTGTTCTGCGTTCCGTGTTCTGCGTTCTCTGTTCTGCTTTCTGTTCTTGCGCTTCCTGTGCCTTGTTCTGCGTTCTCTGTTCTGCGTTCCGTGTTCTGTGTTCTGCGTTCTGTGTTCTGTGTTGCTCCCAGCTCCCGGCTTGCTATTCCCTACTGGCGACTCCCTATTCCCTACTCCCTATTCCCTACTCCCTATTCCCTACTCCCTATTCCCTACTCCCTGTTGTTCCCTATTGCCTCCACCACCCGTCGCGCCACCCCCTCCGTATCCTGCTCCACCGCCAGCTGCGCAAAAATTCCCTCCAGCGACTCCTCTTTGGTCAGTTCCCGCAGCCGCTCAATCGACCCATCCGCCACAACCTTTCCCTTGTGCAGGATCACCACCCTCTGGCTCACTCGCTCCACCGTATCCAGTTCGTGCGAACTGAACAGCACCACCTTCCCCCGCGCCGCCAACTGCTGAATCAGGCTACGCAGCATCAGCGCCGACCCCACATCCAGCCCCGAAAACGGTTCGTCCAGCAACACCAGCTCGGGATCGTGCAACAGAGCCGCCGCAATCAGCACTTTCTGCCGCATTCCCTTCGAATAGCCGCTGATCGAGGCGTGCCGGTCATCGTGCAGCGAGAGCAGTGTCAGCAGCTCCTCAATCTGCGTGCTCGAGCGCTTCTCCGGCAACCCCCGCAGTTCGGCCACCATCGTCAGATACTCCACACCGGAAAGATGCGTATACAGGTACGGCTCCTCCGGCACATATCCCATTCGCCGCTTGTATCCGATCAGGTCGTCTTCGATCCGCCGACCGTCGAACAGAATCTCCCCCGCCGAGCGCTCGATCAGCCCGGTAATCATCTTCATCGTGGTCGATTTGCCTGACCCGTTCGGCCCCAGATAGCCCGTCACCTCGCCAGGCCGGGCCGCGAAGCTCACATCGTCAACAGCCGGAATCCCCGAGAACAGCTTCGAAACCCTCCGCAGCTCCAGCACAGTCTTCCCCTCCGACGCAGAACGCCGTCTATTCTACCCTATGTAGAATACTGTGCATTGTTAGACACCGCTCCGCGCCCCGGGGTTCCCGCCGGCCCTCGAATCCCATCCTTATATAAGGATGAGATACATAAGGATGGCGCGCCTCTCGTCAAGCGGGCCGAAGGCCATAGGCCACGGACGAAGTAAGGCCGGCTACTCCCTACTCCCTACTCCCTATTCCCTACTCCCGACTCCCTGGTCCTTCACTCCATCCTCAGCACCTGCATCGGGTGGATCAATGCCGCCCTCCGCGCCGGCAAATAACATGCCAGCAAGGCCGACACCATCAGCACCATCCCCACCGCGGCAAACGCCAGCACATCCAGTGGCCGCACCCCGAACAGCATGCTCTGCATCCCCCGCCCCACAAAGTACGATCCCACCAGCCCCAACACCAGCCCCACGCCCGCGAGAATCAATCCTTCCCGCACAACCAGCCGGACCACGCGCCCCGGCGACGCCCCCAGCGCCATCCGCAGCGCAATCTCGTGCGAGCGCTGCGCGACGCTGAACGCCATCACCCCATAAATCCCCAGCCCGGCGAGAAACAGCGCCACTGCCGCGAAGGTCCCAAATAAAATGAGCGTGAACTTCTCGTTGGCCATCGTTTCCTCGCGAACCTGATCCAGCGTCTCCGGCTGTGCCAGCGCAATATCCGGATCCACGGAGTGCACCGCCGCCGCAATGCTCCTCTGCATCGACAGCGGCGCCTCCGCCGTCCGCACTCCAAACCCCGCCTGCGGCCACGGAATCTGCCAGAACGGAATCAGCATCTCCGGATTCTCGTCCCGCTGATCCGCCGCGCGCACGTTGTGGTATATCCCCACGATCTGCCACTCCTGGTACGGCCCCAGATTCTGCACCCCGGGAATTAGCTGTTCCACCGCAATCCGCGTCCGCAGTGGATCCCTTCCCTTCAGCCACTTCTTCACGAAGTCCTCATTCACTACTGCCACCTTCACGCTCGTCGCCGTATCCCCATCGTTCAGTTCCCGTCCCTTCACCAGGTGGATCCCGAACGTCGCAAAATAATCCGGTGTCACCATCCCGAATCCGGTATTCGGCCGCTGCGATGGATCGGCGTACGTTGGTCCGCCGTCGATCGTGAACGGCATCCCAAATCCTGCACCGTATAGTGGCATCCCCGTCATTGCCGATGCATGCTCCACCCCTGGCACCGCATCGATCCGCGCCAATATGTCACGGTAATAGGCACTAATCTGCACCGGATCCTTCGACCGCTGATCCGGCACCGGCAAAAAGAACGTCAGTACGTGATCGGTCTTCACCCCCAGATCCACCCTGGTCAGATTCCAGAAGCTGTGGATCGCCAGCCCCGCCCCCGCCAGCAGCACCAGTGCCAGCGTGAATTCCCCCACCACCAGCACCCGCCGCACCATATGCTTCCCTGCGCTGGTTCCCGTGCGCCCGCCCTCCTTCAGCGCCTCACCCGGGTCCACCCGCGAGGCGTACCACGCCGGCACCGACCCCGCCAACAGCCCCGCCAGCGTCGTCGCCCCCAGGGTAAACAGCAGAATCGGAATATTCAGCGTCAGCTTCGCCTCCCAGGGCAGTGTGTCCCGCGGCATCACCGCGATCAGCCCCTGCAGCATCCCGTAGCCCACGCCCACGCCCAGCGCGCCGCCGGCCAGCGCCAGCACCAGGCTCTCCGTCAGCAGCTGTCCAAAAATTATCGAACGCCCGGCGCCCACCGCGCTCCGCACCGCCAGTTCCTTCTGCCGGGTCATGCCCCTCGCCAGCAGCAGGTTCGCCACATTCACGCACGCAATCAGCAGCACAAATCCCACCGCCCCCAGCAACAGCCACAGCATCTGGATGCGTTCCTTCGGCATGAAATCGTTCTTCAGCGGCTCCACGTACGAGCCCCACCCTTTGTCGCTCTTCGGATACATCTGGGCGATATGCGCCGTCACCGCATCCATATTCTGCTGCGCCTGTTTGACCGTTACCCCTGGCTTCAGCCGCCCCATCACCAGCAGCCAGTGAAAGTCGTGGTTCAACTGCTCCGGCTTGAACACCAGCGGCACCGTCATCTCCGGCTGGCCTTTATCAAAGATCTCCGGCCGCTCCACGCCCACCACCGTGTACGGCTGTCCATCCAGCCGCAGAGTCGTCCCCAGAATGTTCTTGTTCGATCCCAGCTTCACCCACAGCTTATGGGTCAGGATCACCACGTGGTCGTGCCCGGCCACTCCTTCCTCCGGCAAAAAGTACCGCCCCATCAACAGCGGCAGGCCCCACATCTTCAGGAAGCCCACGCTCGCCGCCGTCGCCTGCAGATACTCAGGCTGATCCTTCGTCGCGATGTTGAAGCTCTGTCCGGTCCACGCGCACAAATCCTGAAACACCGTCGCCTGATTCTTCCAGTCCGTGTAGTCGCCCGCCGACACGCCGTTGTGGTAGGTCTGAATCTTCGACCACACCATCACCAGTTGATCCGGCTGCGGATACGGCAGCGGCGCCAGCAGCGTCGCGTAATCCACCGTGAAAATCGCGGTGTTGGCGCCAATCCCCAGCGCCAGCGTCAGCAACACCGTGATCGTCATGCCGGGATTCCGTCCCAGCATCCGCAAACTGAAGCGCAGATTCTGCAACACCTTTTCCATCGGGAACCTCGCCAACCAGGTTTCGGGGGAGCCCAACCGCGGTGCTCCTTAGACGTGCCGGGCCTGCCTTCCGCTCGAACACACGCCGGCCCTTCACCGCGATGTTACGCACTGTAACACCCGCTGGTTCCCTGCTTCCTTAAAATGTGACGAACAGCGAGAGGAAGCGGTCAGCGAGGAACCGGTTAGCTAAAAAACGGTTGTCTAAAACGTGGCTGGTGAAAGGCCCTTCTCGCCCGTCTGCACCTTCGCCAGAAATCCGTTTAGCATGCGAGCCACTTCGCGGATCTGTTCAAGGATCTCCGAGCCGGCAGCCTTCTCGGCAAAGCCCAGCTGGAGCGCCAATTCAGTCTGGCTCTCCAGCTCATAGAGCGAACCGCGAGCATGGCCGAGAAACAAAGCAAGACTGGGGTCGCTGAGTCTGCCATGCCCTTCGGCAATGTTGCTGGGAACAGAGACCGCAGAGCGCCGCATTTGAGCGGTAATGCCAAACACCTCTCTCTTCGGAAATCGCTCGGTGAGCGTGTAGATGGATACTGCCAGCGCCATCGACTTCTGCCACACCTGCAAATCGCGAAAGCTGCGCGTCTTCAGATCCACAATCCAAACGCACATCGATCACCACCGCAAGATCACGACAGTTTGGCTTCGTCGAGCGTTTCAGCTGACGCTAACCGTTTCTTCGCTATCCGCTTCTCAGCTAACCGCTTCTCAGCCATCCGCTTCTCAGCTGCTTTCCTCACTTATCGTGCAGCACGTCCTGCCCGATCTTCGGCTTCTGCGCCGTCCCTGTAATCGCCACCGCCACCACCGCCCCGGCATCCTTATGCCGGAAAAATGGATTCAGCGGCTTCAGCAGCGCCGCCTTCCATCCTGTCGCCGCGTTCGAGAGGCTCCGCTCGAGCGCCACCTTTCCGATCAGATGGATTCTCGTGTTCAGCAGGTTGAACGTCCCCTGCAGGTGCGCATCGGCTCCCGGCAGGCTTGCATGGATGTCCGGAAAATACGCCACACCGTGCTCGAATCGCGTCTGCGTTTGAGCCGCCATCGTGATCTTCGGCGCATCGCCCGCCGCCGGGGCCTTGCTCACCCGCGCGCTGAATGCATCCACCTTCTCCTGCTTATCCGCAGTCACCAGCCTCATCTTCTCCAGTCGAACGTCGCCCCTCAGGTTCAGCTTCTCCAGAAACCTGCCTGGCCCCTCGCTGAATTCCACCGCTGCCCGAAAATTCACATCGCCCTTAACCTGCGGCGGCGCCTCTTCCACAATCTTCAGCAGGTCGTCGACCTCTGCGTCATTCGCCGCAATCGTCACCGCCACCTTTTTCGGCGACCCTGCCACCGATCCACTGGCGGTAATCGTGCTGTTCCCGGTCTTCACCTCGGCAGTATTAATCTCCACATCGCCATTTGTGCCGCTCACGGTTACGTGATAGGCCGCATCCATCCCCACCACATGCCCCGATCCCACCCGAAAGTCCGGAATCTTCGCCTCCCCCTTCACATCCATGGCCGAAAATGTGCCGCCAAATCGTCCGCCCGCCGCCGCATGGCCCCACATCCCCTCGAGCCCCTGCAAATCTGCGCCGATCAACGAATACGATCCCGACATCGGTGTTGTCCCGTAGCTGCTTGTGCGAAACGGACCCAGCCTTCCCGTCGCCACCACCGTGCCGTGCGGTTCGGATGTATCCACGCGAGCGTTGAATTCCAGCGGATGTTGGTTCTCCACGTTGTGAATCACCAGCGCCCTGAACTCGAAGCGCAGCGGCGGCGCTCCTCCATGCCGCAGAAAATCCAGCGTCGTTCCGTCGGCAAGGATGCTCTCGATCCGCAGCTTTGATTCTGAAGTGCTGATGATCCCGTTATCGAAATCCATCCCCCGCGCCGTCGTGCCGGGCGGCGGAATCTGCACGTGCAATCCCTCCAGCCGAATCTGATACAGCGTGTGCGGATGGAAGATCAGCACCAGCCACTGCCCCGCCACCGTCATCTTCTTCACCGTCGCCAGCGGCGCTATCTGCGTATCCCCATGCCGATAGAAGGTCACGTCTTCAGCCACGAAACCCGGATGCGGAAAATAAGTCCGGTGATAGCTCTTCACATCTACCCGGCTCTGGAAAACTTTCTCCAGCAGCGGATGCACCTCGCGATACCGGAACGGCCAAAAGAAGAACATCAGGTGCACGGCCACCATCGCGGCGATGATCGCTGCAGCGGTGATCACTTCCGTCAGCCGGATCCCGCGCTTTGTCTTTTTGGAAAGGTGGGCGTCCATTGTTCAGGCTTCCTGGGACCCATCTTTCCAGATGGCCGCCGTCCCCAGTCGGTTGTACTCACCGGCCATCTCTCCGCAGCTTTCCGCTGCCCGCTTTTCAGCTAACCGCTCTTCCGCTAACCGCTCTTCAGCTAACCGCTTTTTAGCTCGCTAATCCCTGTACCCTGCACCCCGTCCCTTGTACCCTGTATGCACACTGTCATGAAGCCTGCGCGCCTCCCCGCCATCCTCGTTGCCGTCCTCTTTCTTGTCCCCTTCGCCTCCGCCAAATATCACGGGGAGGATCAGACCCCTGCACCCGCTCCCGCGCATCGCACTGCCGCCCACGCCAAAGAGACGGTCGTACCCGCGCCGCCCTCGGCCTACAACGACCACCCCAGGCTCGCCATCATCCTCGTCATCGATCAGTTCCGCGGCGACTACCTCGACCGCTACCGCGCCGATTTCAAAAATCGCGGCTTCAATCTCTTCCTCCAGCACGGCGCGTATTTCCCTGATTGCTATTTCGATTACGCCAACACCAAGACTGCGCCTGGCCACGCCACGATCGGCACCGGCGCCTACACCGACGGCCACGGCATCTCCTCCAACGACTGGTGGGATCTCAGCCGCAACCAGGACCGCACCGTCAGCTCGGTTGAAGATGAGCGCTACCGCATCGTCGGCGAGCCCGACTCCAGCCTCCCCGCCAACCAGCCCGGCGCGCCCGCTGGAGCGCCCAAATATCTCACCGGCAGCTCGCCGCGCAATCTGCTCGCCTCGACCGTCGGCGATGAGCTCCGCCTCGCCACTCAGGGCCAGAGCAAAGTCTTCGGCATCTCCCTCAAAGATCGCGCCGCCATCCTGCCCGCCGGTTCCGCCGCCAACGGCGCTTTCTGGATCGATCAGGCCTCCGGCTACTTCGTCAGCTCTACGTTCTATATGTCGCAGCTCCCCGACTGGGCCACCGCCTTCAACACCAGCGGCCGCATCGCCCAGGCTGAGGAAGAAGCCAACACCCCGCCCAACACCACACAGTTCTACGATCTGGTCGGCCGCACCCCCGCCGCCAACTCCTATGAGCTCGACTTCGCCCAGGCCCTCATTACCGGCGAGCAACTCGGCGCACGCGATTCCACCGATCTGCTCACCATCAGCCTCTCCGCCAACGACATCCTCGGCCACCAGATGGGCCCCGACTCCAGCTATGAAGAGCAGATGGTCGACTCCCTCGACACCCAGCTCGACACCTTCTTCACCTGGCTGGATAAAAATATCCCCGGTGGCCTCGGCAATGTCTGGATCGCCCTCACCGCCGACCACGGCATCGCCCCCATCCCCGCCACCGCCGCGCAGTTCGGCATCAACGCCGCCACGCTCGACATCAACAAGCTCACCGATGCGCTCGACTACGCCATCAACATGAAATTCTCCCCCGGCGAGAAGATCCACTACATCCTCCCCCACCAGGAGCTGCCTTACATCTCGCTCAACGAAACTGAATTCCTGAAGGCCGGCATCATCGAGTCCGAAGCGGAGAACGCCGTTCAGCAGCTCCTGCCCGCCGCCATCGCCTCGCTCATGCCTGCGCCACCCGAGCCGCAACCCACCGACGCCGCCATCGTTCCGGCCAATCCCTCCGCCACGCAGCCCCCACCCCAACCCTCCGAAACCCGCCTGCCTCCGCACCCGGTCCTCTTTCGCAGCTATACCCGCGAGCAGCTTGCCACCGGACCGTACCCGCCCACGCCGTGGGGCACCCTGCTCGCCCATAGCTACTCGCCCAACGGCGGCTGGTACATCATGATCATTCCCGCCGACTATCAAATGGAGACGCTTTCCTCCATCCAGACCACCCACTTCAGCCCGTACTCCTACGACCGCCACGTTCCCCTCGGTTTCTATGGAGCGCCCTTCGCTCCCGGCATCTATCGTGGCCGCGTCGAGCCCACCGACATCGCCGCCACCTTCGCCGCGCTCATGGGCATCAACCAGCCGTCGGCCTCCGTGGGACACATCCTCACCGAAGCCCTCAAGCCAGCAGCCGACGTCCTCTACCCCAAACCAAAACCCACGCCGCCAGTGCGTACCCATCACGCAACGCACGCCAATGCGACCACAAAACCCGCCCCGAAAGCAGCGCATCCATGAGCCCGAAAGCCGAGCGCAGTTCTGAGCGCTGTTCTGAGCTCTGTGCTCTGATCTCTATGCTCTGTTCCGAACGCCGAAAGCCGAACACCGCAGCATTCCCCTACTCCCTACTCCCTATTCCCTACTCCCTATTCCCTATTCCCTACCCCCTACTCCCTATTCCCTACCCCCTGCTTCACGCACAGCGGAGCTGCGCATGAAGCCCGACATGCAGGTCCGCTTCTGCGGCCTCACCCTCGTCAGCCCCGTCATCGCCGCCAGCGGCACCTTCGGCTACGGCGTCGAGTTCGAAGACATCGTCGACTTCCGCCGCATCGGCGGCTTCGTCACCAAGGGCATTTCCCCCGAGCCCATGGCCGGCAACCTGGCCCCGCGCCTTATCGAAACCGCTGCCGGCATGATCAACGCCATCGGCCTTCAGAACGTCGGCGTCCAGGCTTTCCTCCGCACCAAACTTCCGCCCCTCCGCAACTATCCAACCTGCGCGGCCATCGTCAACGTCTTCGGTTCCACCATCGACGACTACCTCACCGTCCTCGACCACCTCAACGAAGCCGAGGGTATCGCCGCCTACGAGATCAACGCCTCCTGCCCCAACACCAAACACGGCGGCATCGCTTTCGGCTCCGATCCCGACACCCTCTTCGACCTCGTCTCCCGCGCCAAAGCCCACTCCACACGTCCCGTCATCGTTAAGCTCTCGCCCAACGTCACCTCCATCGCGCTCATGGCGCAAACCGCGCAGCGCGCCGGCGCCGACGCCCTCTCCCTGGTCAACACTTTCCTCGCTCTCTCCATCGATGTTGAAACTCGCCGCCCCCGCCTGCAGAACATCACCGGCGGCCTCTCCGGCCCCGCTATCAAACCCATCGCCGTGCGCATGGTGTGGGAAGCAGCGCACGCCGTCCAGATTCCCATCCTCGGCCTCGGCGGCATCGTCACCCCCGAGGACGCAGTCGAGTTCCTCCTCGCCGGCGCCACCGCTGTGCAGGTTGGAACCGCCAGCTACGCCGACCCCCGCGCCACCGAGCGCATCGCCCAGGGCCTTGAAAGCTGGTGCGCCCGCCATCACGTAGCCCGAGTAGCCGACCTCACCGGCGCATTAGACCTGCGGTGATGAGGCAGGCAACAGGCAATAGGCAATAGAAAATAGAAAACCAAACTTCAAAGCAGTAGCCGGAGGTTCGCCCGATTTACTGTTGCCTACTGCCTACTCCCTATTCCCTACTCCCTACTCCCTACTCCCTGTACCCTGCACCCTGTACCCTGTAACCTGACATGGGTTTTCTCATCCACTTCATCTTCACCTGGTGGGGACTGCTCCTCGAGGCCCTGGCCCTCATCCACTTCTTCCGCCGCCGTCCCGATATGTGGTGGCTGTTCGTCATCATCTTCCTCGGCCCCCTCGGCGCCGTCATCTACCTCTTCATTGAAGCCGCCCCCGACCTCAGCTTCCTCTCCCGCCAATCGGCCCGTGGATTCTCCCGCCGCAAGCGCATCCGCGAGCTGGAAGCGCTGGTCCAGGTCAACATCGCGGTGGGCAATTTCGAAGAACTCGGCGACCTCTACATGGACGACGGCCGTCTTCCCCAGGCCCGCGCCGCCTTCGATCGCGCCATCAAGGGAGGATCGACCACCCTCGACCCCTTCTACAAACGCGGGGCCTGCGCCGTCCTCATGGGCGACGGGCCCGCGGCCATCCCCGACCTCGAGCACGTCGTCAGCAAAGAAACCGACTACGACTTCCACCGCGCCGAAGGACTCCTTGCCCAGGCCTACGTCCTCACCGGCCAGAACGACAAGGCCGAAGCTCTCTTTCGCCAGGCCACTGTAACTTCGACCATGAGTGAAACCTATCTCAACTTTGCCGAGCTATTGGCCTCCGAAGGACGTATCGCCGAAGCCCGTTCCTGGGCCCGCAAACTCCTCGATAAATCCAAAGGCATGCCCGCCTATCTCCGCCGCCGCGAACGCCCCTGGTTCCGCAAAGCCAGAAAATTTTTGAGCCGCCTGCCCGCCTGAGCGTTCAGCGTTCAGTCTGCAGGGTTGAGGCGTAGTAGCGGGCGCGTTGTTCATCGAAGGAGAGCAGGGGGAGTGGCCGGGAGCTGCTCCTTTTTGTTTTTGGGCGACAGGTTGTGTTGCGCCGGCGCGGCTGTTTTGTGTGATTTTTGGGGTGACAGATTTTTGGGCGTTTGGAATCAGATTGGTAGCTGTGTTGACAGATTTGACAACAGGTAGACAGCCTGCAGCCTGCGGCCTGCAGCCAGCAGCTGGAAACGGCTCGGCGGAGGCCTGGAGGTTGAGGCCGGAGGGGTCGTCACCGGACTTTGCGCCGGGAGCGGATGAGGTTCGGGGAGATGGGTTGAAGGGGTGGGGAAGGCGTTCGAGCATTTCGGTTTCGCGATCGTAGAGCTCTCGCATTCTGAGGCGTTCCTCCCAGGCTTTGAGGCGAATTTTGCCGGCTTCGCGATCCGCCTCGATGCGGTCGGTGGCTTCGCGGTAAAGGGCCTCGACTTCTGCCGGGTCCCAGACGCGGCGGGGCTCATCGGCGGAGTCGAAGATGCTGGCGTTGGGGTCGGCGAGGTAGCGGGGATCGTCGAGGAATTTGGAGCGGGGCTCGTGGGAGGGCATAAAGGAGCGGTCGCAGCCGATTTCGGAAGTCGGAGCTACGCCCCAGTCGGTGGTGCCCTCATAGAGGACGCGGGGACCGATGAGGTTGCCGGCTCCATCGGTGGAGATGATGGGAACGGCCTCGGCGGTATCGGGGTGAGTGGCGGGGCGGAGGCGTGCGACGGCGGCGGGGCGAGGGAAAGTGAGGGCGGCGACGCGGCAGCAGGCGATGGCCTTGGTGGCGATGAGGGGCTCGAGCTGGCGGTTGAGGAGGCCGTGAAGGATGCGGGTGAGCATGAGCTGGACGGCGGAGTGATCTTCGAGGAGGGGGACGGCGATGGAGCCGGTGCGGCCGAGGGTGGGGGTGTTGCGGTCGAAGTGCTGGATGCAGAAGTCCTGGCCGCGGAGGGCGGCCTGGCGGCACTGCACGCCGCGGACGGTGAGGGAGCGGCAGCGGCGGATGATGTTGAGGTCGGGGTCGTGGGGGTTAAAGACGTTGGGTTCGGGTGTGTTGGTGGGTTCGGTGGCGTCGAGCGTGGGGGTGTTGGGGGCGTCGGTGGACTCGGACATGGGTCCTCCTTATGGATGGAGTGCTGGGGGCGGCGGGACGCCGTTAAAAAAAAATGGGTCCGCCTTCCCGCTGAAGGCGGACCCTACCCAAAGAAAGGATTCCCATGTACGAGAGCAGAGAAAAGGAAAAGCCCCGCCAGGAAGGCGAGGCTTTTTTCTTTTTTTACTCTATAAGTTCAGAATAGCAGGTTAGGCGGAAAGTAGTGCCAACAATAGTGGAGTTAGTTGGTGTGTAAGTGGCGTGTTATGTGGGGTCGTTACTTTGGATTTTGGGTGTCGGGCTTGACAAATTTTCCACATTTTGGAGGTGGGGCTGTAAGTTGTTGAAAGTTCATTAAGGACAGGGAGTAGGGAGTCGGGAATAGGGAGTAGAAGACGCGGCGCGAGGAGCGTTCACGGTAGCGGAGTTGGGGCGGGGTTGGTCCCGATTTGGGTCTGGAGAGAGTACTTCGGGGTGGAGTGGGGAGTGACGTTGATTGAAAGGGGGATGATTTGGGAGTTTGCTTCTTGCTGTGGGGTGAACCTGGCCTTCGGATAGTGGGGTGTTCCGAATTGGGCCGGGGAGGGTACTTCGGGTTGGAGCGGGTTATTGGGTTGATTGAAGGTGGGGTGTTTTGGGAGTTAGCTTCTTGCTGTGGGGTGAACCTGGCCGTGGGGTAGCGGGGTGTTCCGAATTGGCCCCGGGAGGGTACTTCGGGTTGGAGCAGGGTGTTGGGCCGATTGAAAGTCGGATGGTTTGGGAGTTGGCTTCTTGCTGTGGGGTGAACCTGGCCGTGGGCACGGGAATCGGGTGGGGGACACGGACGGGAGTGGGGCACGGTAGGGCGCGGAACCAAAAAGGGCTAACCAGACCAGGGCGTGCCGCAGACGCTCGAAGCCATTTCGATTAAGAGCGCTCCGTCGGCTCGGGCAATCAGGGAGCCAGGGTCTTTCAGAGCGGGGCCCGATCGACGGAGGTAATGAATTGAATCCCATCGACATGCAGGTTATGCAGCCGGGTATCGTTGGTGAGGAACAAGTCGACGTCTGCGCTCGCCGCACAAGCGAGCTGAATGGCGTCGGGAGCGGCGATTTTCGGAGGCCTGGACCGTAGCCGTGCGTATGTTTTGGCCGCACTAAGGTCGAAGCTGACGACCATGGCGGTCATTCGGATGGCCTCCTCATACTCCTGGCACAACTGTTTGTTTCCCTTTTTCTCCGGCCCGGTGAGCAATTCGCCGATGGCCAGAGTCGAGGTGAAGAGTTGGTCTCCTCTCGTCAGCATCCTCTGCCGGAGCTGCGCGGTCTGCTGCGAATGCCTGCCGTAATCCTCGAAGAGATAGATGAAGATATTGGTGTCCCAGAAGACACGGCTCATTCCCAGCCCTCACGCAGACTGCGAACGAATTCATCAGCGTGCTGATGCTTCCATATTTCGCGGCCCGACCCTCGGAGACGGAGCAGCGGATCGAGGTCGGGCCCGGCGCCGCCGGAGCCTCGACTCGGTGAATTCACACCCCACTTTTGGTACCAGTCGAGGAGATGGCGGTATTTGTTTGGGATGTCTTCCCGGCGGGGCACGATTTTTCCCGTTCTCCCGGGCCGCGTGCTGTCGCCACTTCGATAGAGGCGCCGCCGCCCCTCGCTGGTTTCCGTCAGCATTCTGTGGTTACCTGGGTTGGGCTGACGGTTAGCGACGCAATGCTGGTTGACGTGTACGTAGAAGGTGTTGGTTCGCTCTTCCACGAAGCCTTCTCGTTCACCGCGTTTACGAATCTCCTGGAGGCTGAAATCCGCTTTTGAGGGATTCTCCCTGTGCAGCAAAGCGGTTGCAATCCAGACGCGATCCGCGGCAGCGAAGCGTGCTCCAGTTTCAGCAATCAGCATTGTCATACTGTCATCCTATACCGCGCTAGTCATCTTATCATATGACAGATGCGAAACAGCGAAGTGACCGAGCCAGCCCTGCGGCGACTGTGTCTTACTTAGCTTCTCCCGACGAAAACTCCGTCCACGGTCCGGATTTCATGTCCCGCAGGATCGGAGCTTCCCAGGAGTATTCAGGATGCGCGGCCAGAAACGGCTTCGCAAGAAAATCCTCGCCGCAGGGGTGGCCGGCATGAGCGATCATCGTCATTTTCGCTGCCAGATCGCTCGATGTCACCTTGCCCTGCACCGCGCCGAAAGGATTGTATGGACCCATATCCCACTGCGGCACGCCTTCTTTCGCCGCGTCCACGTGGCCGCAGAGCGTGCGCTGATCGGCAGTTTCGCGATGGGTAAAAACATCTTCGTGGTCGCCGAGGAACTGCTCGGCCAGGGTTACATCGATCTGCCCCTTGTGCGCTTTCATCTCTTCTTCCCAGCGGGCATGGCGAGCGTTGGCGGAGGCAGAAAGGTCGCCGGAATTCCAGCCATCGGTTTCGTCTTTGATGAGGCCGGGATCGCGCGGGAAATTCGAGCTGACGTAGTAGCCGTCTTTGCTGCGCCAGATGGGCGTGTGTTTGAGGCCGAGTTCGAGGTAGGCAATCTCGCCAGTTTTGCGGTCGCCGATGAGCCAGTCGTTGGCGTAGCCGCCGTTGTCGCCCTCGATCATGTGGCGGCGTAGTCGTCGATGGAGTTGGCGTACTGCAGCGCCTTGCGCGAGCGGACGAATTCCGGAATGCCGTTAGGATTCCAGCCCTCGAAGCGGCTGATGGTGGTTTCGGTAATCATGATGCCGGCATCGTTGATGCCGAAGTCGTCGTTCGATGGTGATCATGCCCGGCACGCCATCCTGCAGGATGCGGTGGCCGTGCGTCGGAGCGATGTCGAACATGATGGTCCAGCGGGAGCCTTCGGCGTAGGACGACCAGTTGTTGTGGGCGATGACGATTTTGCCGTCTTTGGTCCAGCTGCCGGTGGCGATGAACGCGCTGCAGTTGCCCGGCGAGGATGCTGGGCGGATTATCCGACGGCCGGCCAGGCAGGTTTTCGACGGCGGCGCGTTGCTGGGCGGTTTGGTGTTTATCGAGCCATGGGACGTAATACTCGCTCAGCTCCATGGTGCCGTTGAGGGCGACGATGTCCCACACGTCGACGTGGATGCCGCGGGCCCGCGCCCCTTCGGCGATGCCGCGCAGCTCGGCCTGGTATTCCGCGTCGATGTGCGGCCAGAACATTTTTTCCGATGCGTTGCGGAAGAACTGCCAGTCGCGTTTGGTGGAGTGCTCGTCTTCGACTTTGAAAACGTGGAGGGCATCGGCAATCTCGGCCCGAGCAGATAGCCGTGCTGGAATCCGATCTGCTCCGGCGAGCCTTCCAGGTGGACGTACTTCCACCCGCCGCGCGGAAAAGTGTAGGCGCCGGTGAGGCGCGGATCTTTAGAGGTTGGCACGGCGTCGGTGGTCCGCGATCGCGGCGCGGCGAGGGCAAAAGGGATCCAGAGTGTAAGGGCGGCGGTTACACATACAGTGACAAGGCGCATGGGCGGCGGGCTCTCCTCAGGGATAAGGAGAACGATACAACAGAGGGAGACACTGCGCCGCGGCTTTCGTCTTTAGAGCTGGTCGATTTTTACGTTGCCGTCGCTGGTGCGGATGGAAAGCGGAGCGCCTCCGCCATTGAGCTTGCCGTGCCACTCGTGGCCCTCGCCACCGCTCGATTGAAAGTGCTCGATAGTGACCGGAAGGGCGCAGTCCACATGGCCGTCGCTGGAGTGAACGTCGAGGTCGGCGGCGAAGTTGGCGGGCACATGAATCGCGACTGAGCCGTCGGAAGTCTGGATGGACGAAGCTTCGGTGAGCTTCGTTCCTGGGCGCAGGCTCACGTCGAGCCGGCCATCGCTGGTGTGCAGGGTGAGGGCATGAAAGAGGCCGTCGACACTGAGGCTGCCATCGCTGGTACGGGCCTCGATGGCGCCCGATGCAGCGCTGATCTTCACGTGGCCGTCGCCGGATTTGAGACGCAGATCGCCGGAAACATGATCAACGGTCACGTCGCCGTCGCCGGTCGTCAGTCCCAGGTCGCCCTCGAGCCCGGTGAGGGTCACGTTGCCGTCGGAAGTTTTGGCCGCGAGCGTGAGCTGGGCCGGAGTTTCGACGGTGACGTGGGTCTGCTCCCGATGCCATACGATGTGGACGCCGATGCGCGGCAGTTCTTTGAAGACGAAGTGAACCTCGTCGCCGGTTTGGCTTTCGTCGAGGCGATAGTCGCTCAGCGTGTGGCCGACCAGCTCGATGTGGATGCTGATCTGGTGGCAATCGCCGCAGGGGTGAAAGTCGACGGAGGCGTCGGAGGTTTCGAAGTCGAGCGTGGGCTTGCCGGTGACCTTATAGGTCTTCGACCAGGAGTGATCGGCATCCTGCGCGAGGGCGGCAGAGGCGGTGAGCAGCGTCAGAGCGGCCGCTGCCAGGGCAGTCTTCGTCTTCATGGCAGGAGGATACGGAGGGGGTGGGGAAAAGGTTCCCGAGTTGCAGCAAAGCGCTTCAAACAAAACGGGCTCCGTCTCTCGACGAAGCCCGCTGCTTTTGCTGACCGGTTTTCAGCTAACCGCTTGTTAGCTGACCGGCTCTTAGCTGTCGTTCCTGCTCGCCTTGCGGCTCGCTTAATACATGTCGCCCATGCCGCCGCCGTGGCCGCCCGCGGGGGCTGCCTGCTTGGGCTCCGGAATTTCGGAAACCATGGCTTCGGTGGTGAGCATGAGGCCGGCGATCGACGCGGCGTTTTGCAGCGCCGTGCGCGTCACCTTGGTGGGATCGATGACGCCCGCCTTGACGAGGTCTTCGAAGGTGTTGGTTTGGGCGTTGTAGCCGTAGTGGGGGTCCTTGCTTTCGAGGATTTTGCCCACGACGACCGCACCCTCTTCGCCGGAGTTGCCGACGATCTGACGGAGAGGCTCTTCGAGCGCGCGGCGAACGATCTGGGCGCCGATTTTCTCATCGCCCTGCAGGGACTTGATGAGATCTTCGACATCCTTCTCGCAGCGCACCAGCGCCACGCCGCCGCCGGGGACAATGCCTTCCTCGACTGCTGCGCGGGTAGCGTGCATGGCATCCTCGACGCGAGCCTTCTTCTCCTTCATCTCGGTCTCGGTTGCCGCGCCGACCTTGATGACCGCAACGCCGCCCACGAGCTTCGCGAGCCGCTCCTGCAGCTTCTCGCGATCGTAGTCGGAAGTGGTCTTCTCGATCTGCTCGCGGAGTTCCTTCACGCGCCCTTCGATGGCCTTGTGCTCACCGCGGCCTTCGACGATGGTGGTGTTGTCCTTGTCGATGGTCACGCGCTTGGCCTTGCCCAGGTCCTCAAGCTTGAGGTTCTCGAGCTTGATGCCGAGGTCTTCGGTGATGGCCTTGCCGCCGGTAAGGATGGCAATGTCGCCCAGCATGGCCTTGCGGCGATCGCCGAAGCCAGGCGCCTTGACGGCGGCGACGTTCAGCGTGCCACGCAGCTTGTTGACCACCAGAGTAGCCAGCGCTTCGCCATCGACATCTTCCGCGATGATGACCAGCGGCTTGCCATTGCGGGCAACCTGCTCGAGCATGGGGAGCAGATCCTTCATGGAGCTGATCTTCTTCTCGTAGATCAGGATGTAGGGCTCCTCGAGAACGACTTCCATGCGGTCGGGGTCGGTAACGAAGTAGGGCGAGAGGTAGCCGCGGTCGAACTGCATGCCTTCCACGACTTCCAGCTGCGTCTCCAGCGTCTTCGACTCTTCAACCGTGATGACGCCGTCTTTGCCGACCTTCTTCATGGCCTCGGCAATGATGTTGCCGATGGTGGTGTCGGTATTGGCGGAGATGGTGCCGACCTGAGCGATCATGTCGCCGCTCACGGGCTTAGAGAACTTGGAGAGCGCTCCCCCCGTCACGGTGCCATCCTCGGCGCGCTTGCCGACAACAGCCTCAACGGCCTTCTCGATCCCCCGCTTCAGCGCCATCGGGTTCGCGCCGGCGGCCACCGTCTTGACGCCTTCCCGATAGATGGCCTGGGCCAGCACGGTGGCGGTGGTGGTTCCGTCGCCGGCGACGTCGGAGGTCTTCGACGCCACTTCGCGCACCATCTGTGCGCCCATGTTTTCGAGCGCGTCCCTGAGCTCGATTTCCTTGGCTACGGTCACGCCGTCTTTGGTGATGGTGGGCGCGCCGAATTTCTTCTCGATGACGACGTTGCGGCCCTTGGGACCGAGCGTCACTTTCACCGCGTCAGCGAGAATATTCACGCCGCGCAGAATGGCCTGGCGGGAATCTTCTCCATGCAGAATTTGCTTTGCCATGTTGCAGTCTCCTTGAACTTGTGTTGAGGCCGGCGGCCTCAAAGCTGGTGAACTTTGCTTTCCCCACTCAAGCCAACGACGGGCTTGAATGGGCCACCCGGCAGTTATTTCTTCAAAATGCCGAGGACTTCTTCTTCGCGCATGATGAGGAATTCCTCGCCGTCGATCTTGATCTCGGTGCCGGAGTATTTGCCGAAGAGGATGCGGTCGCCCTTCTTCACATCGAGCGGGAAGACCTTGCCCTCGTCGTTGGATTTGCCCTTGCCCACAGAGATGACTTCGCCTTCCTGGGGCTTTTCTTTGGCGGTATCGGGAATGATGATGCCACCGCGGGTCGTCTCGCTCTCCTCGATACGGCGGACGAGGATGCGATCGTGCAGCGGAGTGAACGTTTGGGTTGCTGTGGCTGTTGCTGTTGCAGTAGGCATTGCTTTGCTTCTCCTTCGAGTGTTCCGGAGGGCGTGCGTCGAAAACGCGGCCACTCCGCGTGAAGTTTCCCGCGGGAATCATCCCGCGGAAGAAGAACGAAACTTTAAAGGCCTTCCTTATTTCGGGTTGGGCGACCGCCGGACACGCTTGCGTGGATCCGGAGCGGCTAGAAGCTTTGCCAGCCGCTTCTGCTGCCTGTTAGCACTTCCGCCCTATGACTGCTAACGTATAGGGCCGGTGCTGTGGATGTCAAGGGGTGGGACGGTAAAAAGTGAGTGAAAGTGACTCATGTTTTGGGAATCAAGCTGACAAGCGATTGGCGATAAAGCGGTTAGCGGTAAAACGATCAGCAATAAGGCGGCCAGCGGGCCGTGAAAATCAGTCTCTTTTCAGGCTCAGGCGTGTGGCAATCGAATACCACCGTATTCGCAATTGCGAATATAATAAGATACATGCCCGATTCGCTGCGCCAGTTCAAGGCTGAACTCTTCCAGGCCCTCGGCCATCCCACGCGCATTGCCATCCTCGATCTGCTGCGCGAGGGTGAGTTGACGGCCGGCACCTTCTCCGAGCGGCTTGGCCTGGAACAGGCGAACCTCTCCCAGCACCTGGCCGTGTTGCGCGCGCGGCAGATTGTGACCGGGCGCAAGAGCGGCAACCAGGTGATCTACACCGTGCGCGATCCTCTCATCTGGAAAATGCTCGACCTGATGCGCCGCTATTTCCAGAAGCAGGTGGGCGAGTCGATGGCGATGCTGGAGGATCTGGAGAAGGCCGAGGAGCGCGGATAAAGTTTGGCCCTCCCCCAACAATGGCTTCCGCGGTCGGTGACGGCGCTGCGCAATTATTCCGCGCGGCGCTTCACGCACGACCTGGCATCGGGCATCACCGTTGGACTGGTGGCGCTGCCGCTGGCGATGGCGTTCGGCATCGCATCCGGCGTGACGCCGCAGGCCGGCCTCTACACGGCCGTGGTTGCCGGGTTCCTGATTTCCGCGCTGGGTGGATCGCGTGTGCAAATTGGCGGGCCAACCGGAGCCTTCGTCGTCATCGTGGCGGGGATCGTGGCGCGCTTCGGGGTCGCAGGGCTTTCTCTGGTAACGCTCATGGCCGGACTGATGCTGGTCCTGATGGGCATCACGGGTCTGGGATCGGCGGTGAAGTTCATCCCGCGGCCGGTGATTATCGGCTTCACCAACGGCATCGCGCTGCTGATTGCTTCGACGCAGATCAAGGATTTTCTGGGGCTGAAGACGGGCGCGGTCCCCAGCAGCTTTCTGCCGCGGATGAAGGTGCTGGCGGAAAACATTGCGACGGTGCATGGGCCCACGGTGGTCGTGGGGTGCGCGACGCTGGCCATCATTCTTTTCTGGCCGCGGATCAATCGGAGAATTCCGGGATCGATCCTGGCGGTGCTCACCTGCACGGCGGCGGCGGCACTGCTGCATCTGCACGTGGAAACCATCGGCAGCCGCTTCGGCGGCATCCCGCGAGGATTCCCACCGTTCACACTGCCGCATCTGCATGCGGAGCACATCCTTCCGCTGCTGCCTTCGGCGTTTACGGTGGCGCTGCTGGGCGCGATTGAGAGCCTGCTTTCGGCGGTGGTGGCCGATGGCATGGCCGGCGACCGGCACAACTCCAACGTGGAGCTGGTGGCGCAGGGTATAGCCAACATCGCTTCGCCGCTGTTCGGCGGCATCCCGGCAACGGGCGCAATTGCGCGGACGGCAACGAACATCCGCTCCGGCGCACTGACGCCGGTGTCGGGGATCGTACATGCGCTGACGCTGCTGGCGATCCTGCTGGTGGCCGCTCCGCTGGCGCGCTTCATTCCGCTGGCCTCGCTGGCCGCGGTGCTGTTTATCGTTGCGTGGAACATGGGCGAGTGGCGCGAGATTGGCGGCGTGCTGCGCCTGGCGTGGGCCGACATCGCCGTGTGGGCGACGACGTTTGTGCTGACGGTGATTGCGGATCTGACTGTGGCCGTGGGCGTGGGGATGGCGCTTGCCGCGCTGCTCTACATCTACCGCATCGCGGAAACCACGACCGTGGAGCCGGTCACGGAGGAGTATCTCCGCGAGGGCGAGGCGCACATCCTGCAGGGCAAAGAGATTCCGCAAAATGTGACGATTCTCCGCATCCATGGGCCGTTTCTGTTCGGCGCGACGCAGAAACTGGAAGAGGCGACCGAGGACCTGAGCGGCCTCCCGGCCATCGTGATCCTGCGCCTGCGCAACATGACGGCGCTCGATGCGACGGGCGTACACGCGCTTGAAAACTTTGCAGAGCGGCTGCGGGAATCCGGGCGGACGCTGCTGCTGTGCGGCGCGCGCGATCAGCCGGCCGAACTGCTGTCGGGTACGGAGTTCGTGGAAGAGGTGGGCGCTGAGAATATTCTGCCCAACGTGCAGGCGGCGCTGGCCCGAGCACGGGAGATCAGCGGGAGCTTCGACGGCGTGGGGATGGAGATCGCCCGCGATATGGAAACGATGCCGATCTGAGCGCAGCGGCCAGCAAAGAAGGGCGAGCCAGGGACGATTCGCTTCAACGCTGACCTTCTTAGCTGACCGGTTCCTGGCTGACCGCTCTTCAGCTGTATTGCTACTGCTTCACGAAATCCAGATCGATGGTCAGCTTCACGTCGTCGCCGAGCATGGCGGTGGGCATACCTGCGCCGATGCCGAAGTCTTCGCGATTGACCGTCGTGGTCGCGGAGAAGCCGGTGTGCAGCTTTTTGTTCATGCCGGTTACGGGTCCGGTGGGGCCTTCGACGTCGAGGGTTACGGGCTTGGTGACGCCTTTGATGGTGAGGTTGCCGTTCACCTTGAGGCCGGAGCCGCCCTTCTCGACGCTGGTGCTTGCGAAGGTGGCTTTGGGATTGTTAGCAACGTCGAAGAAGCGCGCGCCCTTCAGGTCGTTATCGCGGTTAGGGACGCCGGTGTCGACGCCGGTGACGTCAATGGTGGCGTTGACGGTGGATTTGGTGGGGTCCTGATCGTCCCACATCAGCGTGGCGTCGACGGTGCCGAAGCGGCCACGGACGTTGGAGAGCGCCATGTGCTTGATGGTGAAGTCGACTTCGCTGTGGGCGGGATCGGTTTTCCAGGTGGAGGGGGCGGTCTGCGCGAGAGCGACAGCTGTGGTGAAGACCAGAAGGGCTGGGACAAAACGAGCAAGCTTCATGCGAAGGATGTTCCTTTCGGGCAATGGTTACAGAGGACAAGCTGCAGGGTACAGCGTACAGGGTACAGGTTGCGAGCGGCTCGGGTACAGGCGCAGTAACCGGGTAGCGATGCCGGAAGGGTGACGTGGAGGTGTGCCCGGCGGGTGATGGACGGAAGGGGAAAGCGGGTCCACACTCGGACATGGAACCCCAGACCCTTCCCATCCCAGGCGCTGCGAGCCGCGCCGGCGAAAGGCCGGCCTATCTGATGTGCCCACCGAAGCATTATGAGGTGAACTACGTCATCAACCCATGGATGACGGGGAACGTTCATCGCTCGTCGCGGCAACGCGCGGCCGAGCAGTGGGAAGAACTGCATAAGGTGATGCGCGAGGTGGCTCGAGTGCTGCTGGTGGAGCCGCAACCCGGATCGCCGGACATGGTGTTTACCGCGAACGCGGGCCTGGTACGCGACGGCATGGTGGCGCTGAGCAGCTTTCACCACAAAGAACGGCAGGGCGAGGAGCCACACTTCCGCCGCTGGTTTGCCGATCGTGGCTTCGCGGTGGAGGAGCTGCCGCGGCTGATTGCGTTTGAAGGCGAGGGCGACGCGCTTTTCGAGGCCGATGGCCGGCGCCTGTGGGCCGGGCACGGCATGCGTACGCGCGAGGATAGCCATCGGTTGCTTGTCGAGATGTTTAACGTGGAGGTGGAGCCGCTGGGGCTGGTGGATCCGCGCTTCTATCACCTCGATACGTGTTTCTGCCCGCTCTCCAATGGCGACGTGATGTATTTTCCAGGGGCGTTCGATCCGGCGTCGCTGGGGAAGATCGAAGTGAAATTCAAGCCCTCGCAGAGAATCTGTGTTTCGGAACCGGACGCGCTGCGCTTTGCCTGCAACGCAATCAACGTAGGCAGGATGATCATCGTCAACGAGATCAGCGAGGAGCTGCGCACGGAGCTGGAGTCGCGCGAGTTCGAGGTGGTGCAGCTGAAACTGGATGAATTCCTGAAAGCCGGCGGCGCGGCGAAGTGCCTGGTGCTGCGGCTGGGGTAAGGAAGAGGCAATAGGCAATAGGCAACAGGCAGTAGCGAAACGCCAGCCAGTGAGTCTGCGTGGCCGCTCGCGAGGGACTTCCCGACAATTGCATGGAACCGGCGTCCCGCGCCTGGCGTATCCCTCCTTGACAGCTTAGGAGAGCAGCGCTATTCTCCCTCCTAAGCAACTCAGGAGGGACCATGCATCCCCTCGGCAGGCTTCGTTCTCTTCTCGGCAAATTCTTCCGCCCCTCCCAAACCGAGCACGACATCGAAGACGAGTTGCGCTCGCACCTGCGCAATCGCACTGACGACCTGGTGCGAACTGGCCTCGACCCCGCGACCGCCGAGCGGCGGGCCCGCATCGAGTTCGGCAGCTACGAGAAATACCGCGCCGAATCGCACGAGGCCGTGGGCGGCAACTTCATCGAGACCTTCCTCCAGGATCTGCGCTTCAGCCTGCGCGTACTGCTCAAATCCCCCGGATTCCTGGTTACCGCGATCCTGACGCTGGCGCTGGCCATTGGCGCCAACGCCGTCGTTTTCGGTGTGCTCAACGGTCTGATCCTGCGGCCGGTCCACGTGTCCGACGCGCGGAGCTTGTATGCGCTGCAGCGCGGCGAGGTGACTTACATCGCGCAGTCCTATCCCGATTACCTGGATCTGCGCGATCGCACCCGCAGCTTTGACCAACTGGCGGCCTACACCATGGGGCAGGCCGCGCTCAATACCGGCGACAGCGCATCGCGGGTGACCATGTATGAGGTGAGCGGAAACTATTTCGATGCCCTCAAGATCGAGCCTTATCTGGGACGACTGATTCACGCCACTGACGAGCGCGGACCCAACAGCGCGCCCTACCTTGTGCTCAGCTATGGCTTTTGGAACAGCCGCTTCCATGGCGATCCCGGCGTGGTGGGGCGCGTGGTCCAGCTCAATAAGCGCCCCTTCACCATTGTCGGCGTGGCCCCCCCGGAGTTTCATGGGACGCTGCTGTTCTTCACTCCGGATTTCTACGTGCCCCTGGTGAACCAGGAGCAGATCGACGGCGTGAGCTGGCTCAACGAGCGCTCCACGCGGGCGGTTTTTGAGATTCTCGGCCACCTGAAGCCAGACGTGACGGCGGCCCAGGCCACTTCGGATCTAAACGCGATTGGCGCCTGGCTGCACCAGACTTATCCGAAGGACGACGACACGCGCACCTTTAGCCTGGTGAGTCCCTGGCTGCATGGCAACTTCTTCCGACCGGCAATGCGCGCATTTCTTGTGGGAGTGATGCTGTTGGCCGGGCTGATTCTGCTTGCCGCGTGCGCGAATCTGGGCAGTCTGTTTGCGGCGCGAGCCGCGGATCGCTCGCGCGAGATCGCGCTGCGCATGGCCCTGGGCTCGAGCCGGACGCGCATCCTGCGGCAGTTGTTTACCGAGGCGGTGCTCATCTCGCTGGTTGGCGGCGCTGCGGGGTTGGGGGCCAGCGTGGCTCTGCTCAACCGGCTCAGCGCGTGGCATCCCTTCCCGCAATATCCCATGACCGTCCCCGTCACTCCTGACGCCAGTGTTTATGCAGTTGCGTTGCTGCTCAGCATCGCGGCTGGCTTCCTGTTCGGCGCGGTACCGGTGCGCCAGGTGCTGCGCGCCAGTCCCTGGGAAGTAGTAAAGGCCGGGGCCACGGGCGCGCCAGGGCGTCGTCTGACGGCGCGCGACCTGCTCCTGGTAGTGCAGATCGCCATCTGCGCCGTGCTGGTGACCGCATCGCTGGTCGCGGTGCGCGGGCTCTCCCGGTCGCTGGGCAGCAACTTTGGTTTCGAGCCGCGCAACGCCATGCTGGTCGAGACTGACATGAGCATGGCCGGATACAAGGGCGATGCATCGGCGGCCATGCAGAAGCGCATGGTCGACGCGCTCAGGGCCATTCCAGGCGTCACCCAGGTGGGGCTGGTGAGCACTCCGCCCATGCATATGGGGTGGGCGGTTGCGCAGATCTATAACGACAGGACGACAGATCTGCGGCCTCCAAATGCCGCGGGCCAGGCAATTCTGTACGGAATTTCGCCGGGCTATCTCGCCGCAGCCGAGACTTCCCTGCTGGCCGGGCGCAACTTTACCGAGCATGACGACAAGAACGCGCCGAAGGTAGTAGTGGTGAACCAGGAATTCGCCCGCTCTTTCTTCGGCTCCGTGCAGGCGGCTCTGGGCAGCCACTACAAGCTCGACGACGGATCGCGGGTACAGGTGGTGGGCGTGGTGGAAGATGGCAAATACACCGCCAACGTGGCCGAGGATCCGCAGGCCGCGATGTTCCAGCCGCTGCTGCAGGCCCCGGCAGACGACAGTTGGCTGGTGGTGCGCTCGAACCGCGACACTGGGGAGCTGGCCGCCGCGGTCAGAAGCACGCTGCGCAATCTCGATGCCGGACTGCCGGCATTCATCCAGACCTGGAATCAGGAGATGGCTGGCGCGTTGTTTGCTTCGCGCGTGGCCACCGCCTCCCTCGGCGTGCTGGGGCTCATGGGCGCCATGCTTTCCCTCACCGGTATCTTCGGCATGGCTGCTTACTCAGTAAGCCGCCGTCTGCGTGAACTCGGCATTCGCATCGCCCTGGGCGCGCAGAAACGCGAAGTGCTGGCCGCCGCTCTGGGCCGGGCAGTCAGGCTCCTGGCCTTCGGCTCGCTCGCCGGCCTGGTGCTCGGGCTCCTGGCCAGCCGCGTTCTCTCGCACATCGTCTACCAGGCAACTCCGCGCGACCCGCTGGTGCTGGCCGGCGTAGTCTTCGCCATGGCACTGCTCGGCCTGGTCGCGACGTGGCTGCCGGCGCAGCGCGCGCTCTCGGCCGATCCGTTGGCGCTGCTCAGAGAGCAGTAGGAAGGACAGCCGCAAGGCAGGACACCGCAGGAACCGAAACAGGGCGTATAACTACGCCATGCAGCGAAGAGAATTTCTTGTTGGCGTTGTGGGTGCTACGGTGGTTGGCGCAGGCGGTGTTGTGGAAAGCCTGGCGGAGACGGCGCGTACCGTGGGCGATGCGGAAGACTTTTCAGCGCAGGCTGGCACTTCGAACCGAACAACGCAGCAGCACCTGCTGCCCATGGCGATCGGGCTGATCATCCAGCCGGCCAACGGCGCGGACGATGCGTTTCGGCGCGTGCATGAGCTGGGGATGACCAACTGCTTCCTCTCGCTCGACGGCTATCTGGGTAAGATGACGCCGGCGCTGGCCGATGAGCTGAATGGGCTGCTGGAGAAATATGAGCTGGTGGCGACCGCGGCCGAAGTGGTGCGCCCCGAGCCGCTGGTTTGGGATTTTCTGCATGGACCGTCGACCATCGGGTTGGTGCCGCGGGCGACGCGCCAGGCGCGGATGGACGCGCTGAAGCAGACTTCGGATTTTGCCAAGCGGCTCGGGATCGATCGCGTGCAGACGCACTGCGGCTTTATCCCTGAAGACCCCGCCGATCCTTTATATGAGGAGGCCGTCCTGGCCATTCGGGAGGTCGCACAACACTGCGCCGGGAACGGGCAGATGTTTCTGATGGAAACCGGGCAGGAGACGCCGACGACTATGTCGCGCGCCATTAAAGATGTCGACCAGCCGAACCTGGGTGTGGGTCTCGACACGGCGAATTTAATTCTTTATGGCAAAGCGAACCCCGTCGACGCCGCGGACATCATCGGGCCGCATGTTCGCAGCATTCATGCCAAGGACGGCAAGTGGCCTACGGATCCGATGAAGCTGGGCGAGGAGGTGCTGATCGGGACCGGCCTCGTGGACTTTGAGAAAGTCTTCACGAAGCTGCATCGCCTTGGATACACCGGCGCGATCACCATTGAGCGCGAGACTTCCGGTCCGCAGCAGATTGCCGATGTGCGGCAGGAGAAGCTGTATCTGGAGCGGGTTTTGCAGAAGGTGATGGCGGGCGGGCAGGAAGTGGCGAAAAACAGGGAGTAGCCAGTAGGGAATAGGGAGCAGGGATGGATCGGAGAGAATTCATTGGTGGAGCGGCATCGGGAATCATGCTACTGAAAGCGCGAACGGCGTTTGGATACGAGGCCAACTCGGCAGTGCGGATTGGGCTGCTGGGTTGTGGCAGCCGCGGGACGACGGTGGCAACTTCGTTCGCGAAGAACACGCCGGCGAGGATTGTGGCGCTAGCGGACTTGTTTCCCGATCAGCTGGCTGCCGGCAAGGCGCACTTCGACGAGGTGAACGCGTCGCTGGGGGTGCCTGCCATTGATCCGAGTCTGATGTTCCGCGGACCTCATGCGTTTGAGGAACTCGCCGCTTCCGGGGCCATCGACTCCGTGCAGATTTCCACGCCGCCGTGGTTCCACGTCCAGCACCTCGAAGCGGCCATCGCCGCCGGCAAACACGCCTATTGCGAAAAGCCGATGGGCGTCGACGTGGCGCAGGCAAAGCAGGCGCTCGAAATCGGAAAACGCGCGAAGGGCAAAGTAAGCCTCGACGTCGGTTTTCAGGTGCGCTCTGCGCCGCCGATTGCCGAAGTCGTGCGGCGGATCCATGCAGGCGATCTCGGCAAGCTGGTCTGCATTGAGGCGCACTACAATGCGCCTAACGCCGTGAGCCACACCGGCGCTAACTGGTCGCCGGATGAGTTTCGTCTGCGCAACTGGCTTTGGGATCGCGTGCTGAGCGGCGACATCATCGTCGAGCAGAATATCCACGTCATCGATCTGTGTAACTGGATCATCGGCAGCCATCCGCTGAAGGCAGCGGCGACGGGCGGACGAAACGTGCTCACGCATCAGGGAGATACATGGGATAACTACGAAGTGATCTACACGTATCCGGGCGAGGTGCGCGTCATTTTTGCGTCGACGCAGTGGGGGACGAACGGATTCTTCGACGTGACCGAGCGGATTTTCGGCGAGAAAGGCATTGCGGAGGCGCCGTATTCGGGCCCGGTGCGCATCATCGGCGATAATGCGTGGGCTTGGTCCAACAATGAAGCTCCGCAGAATGCGGCGCCTTCGACCTTCGCCGCCAACGGCGCGTTCAATGACAATCTGGAGTTCGCGGATCGCGAGAAGGACCGCGCGTTTATCGAGAGCATCGCTTCGGGCAAGTTTCACAACCAGGCGCAGGACGGCGTGGACAGCGCGCTCAGCGCGATGCTGGGACGCATGGCCGGACAGCGGGGGCACGAGGTTACCTGGGAGGAACAGCTCCGCCACGGCGAGCAGTTCACGATGAATATCGATCTGAAGCAGTTTGCGTAGAGCTGCAGCCTGCAGCCTGCAGGCCGCGGCTAAAAGCGCTCGGCTAAGAAACGGTTAGATGAAAGCCGGTTGGCGAAAAGCCTGATAGCGAACAGCAAAAGCTCTTACTGCCCGACGAGCGGCAGCTGGCGGTGGTTGAACTGATTCGGCGCGGCCTGCGCCTTCAGCCATAGGAGCGTCGCGGCGCGATTCTCCGGGGTGCGCAGATCGAGGGTCGCCTCAATCTCGTCAATCTCACGCCGGTTCTCTTCGAGCGCAGCCTGGCGCTGATCATTGTCGCCCGCCCACACCTGCCCATCAGGAGTGACCGAGAAACTGTGCATCAGCTGCTTCGCCTGCCGCAGCGCGCTCTGCAGAATGCTGGTGGGGACGCGATGCGGATCCTGCCACGCATCTTCGAGCAGATCAAGCTGGAGCGTTTTATCCTGCGTGCTGGGCAGGCCATCGACAAGGATGGGGCTGATGGGCGTGGCGTCGGCGCCATTTTCCGGATCGGCCGCGATCAGTTGAACCTTGGCGCGGAGCGCATCGTCACCGGGCAGATACGCAAGCTGTTGCGCATCGTTGCGGCGTTCGGCCTCGACCTCTGACGTCGTTTTTAAATCGGTCGCCTCGCCGTTCATTTGATCGAGCGCGCCCGACAGCTTCGCCACCAGCGCGGCTTCATCGGCTGGGTCGCGCATGGGGAGAATGTCGAGGTCGAGTGCATTGGTCGTGCAGGGACTGCAGCGGCCCGGAAGGAAGCCCGTGGGCGTTTGTGTCCGCAGCCGTTCAGTCGTCACTCTCAGCTCGTAATGCATCGCGTAGAGGAATCTCACGTCGCGGTTGAGCAGGATGGGCACGCGGATGGGCGCGCCGGAGAAGTGCGTTGGCGAGGCGGTGAGAACCTGGGTGAGGGTTGTGGGATGCGTGCGCACCCAGCCGTCGACGGGCTCGAGGTCCACCTGATCCGGCGAGGGAAGATAGGGATTGACGGCGCTCACGACGACGTCGCTGGGCGAGCCGCCGGCAAAGACCAGGTCCACAACGATGGGATCGCCCATGCGGAAGCGCGTCTGACCGTTGTGCGGCTCGAGGTGGACGATGGCGGTTTCGGGAGACGAATCGGAGGGCGAAACCGGGATTTGGGCCACGGCCACGCCTGTGAGGACTAAAACTGCGGTCATTACAACGGGGGTCGAACGCATCCGCAAGTCCTTTCGCTTCTGGCAAATACTCTATTCTCTTGATGAGATGCACGGGGGTTGCCTGGAATTTTCTTCTTGACAGATATATATATTACTCGATATATATCTTGCCCATGACAGAGGCTCAGGCCCAATCCCGATCGGAATCTCTCAGTGGAGCGAGAATCCAGAGCTTCCTCCCCCTCAAGACCCAGTGGTTCCATATTTTGCTCTCGCTGGCCGGCGAGGAGCAACACGGCTACGGCATTATGCAGCAGGTTCTGGAGCGCACCATGGGCAAGGTTCGGCTGTGGCCAGCCACGCTCTACGGTTCGATCAAGCGGCTAATCGAGGCGGACCTCATCGAGGAGTCGAACACCCGCCCCGCACCGGAAGTGGACGACGCGCGCCGCCGCTACTACCGGATGACGCCGCTGGGCCATGAGGTGCTCGACGCGGAGTGCGAGCGCCTGCAGGAGTTGGTTCGAGCGATTCAGACGAAACGGGCAGTTGTGACCGAGTGAGGTAACAGCGATGACGATGACGTGGCGATCCGTTTACCGGCGGCTGGCCCAGGCCTTCCCGCACGAGTTCAAGCTGGCCTACGGCGACGAGATGCTGCAGACGGGCGACGACGCCATCGACGAAGTCGCGAAGCGTCACGGCATCTTCGGACTGCTGCGTCTTACGCTCGACCTGGTGCTGCGACTGCCCATTGAATACGTGAACGAGATGCGCCGCGACATTCCCTACGCCGTGCGCTCGCTGCTAAAGTCGCCGGGCTACGCCGTTGTTGGCATCGTCTCGCTGGGCCTCGGCATCGGTCTCACTACCAACCTCTACAGCTCTGCGTGGTTGTTGCTCACTCGCCCGCTGGCCGGCGTTGCCAATGCCAGCCGCCTGCAAACGGCCGAAAAGCCAGTTTCGTACTATTACATCGAGCAGTACCGCGAGCAGAAGGCGCTCTTCTCCGGCGTCGCCGCCGTCCAGACTTCCGTCCAGTTCAACCTTGCCCTCAGCGGCCAGCCGGGCGCGAAGCCGCAGCGTGTCTTTGGCCAAATCGTCTCGCCCGACTACTTCTCGGTGCTGGGCATGGAAGCTTCGCGCGGCCGCCTCCTGAGTGCAGATGAGGACAAGCCCGGCGAGGCGCCCGTCGTCGTTATCAGCGATCGCCTGTGGCACAGCCGCTTCAACGCCGATCCCGATGTCGTGGGCCAGACCCTCCGCATCAACGGACAGAATGCGACCATCGTCGGCATCACGCCGCCGAAGTTCGACGGATCTCTGGCGCCCAATCCGATGGAGATATTTGTACCGACGACAGCGCCGGCCACCATGGTTCCCGAACTGGGGAACGACGTTCTCCATCAGCGCAACGCGAAAGACTTTCTCGCGGTCTTCTGCCTCGCGCCGGGGGTCACCGCGGATCGCGCCGAGGCGGCCCTTGACGGCATCACCCGCCGTCTCGACAAGCTCGATCCCATGGCTCCTGCCGAAGCCGATAAAGCCAAACGCGTCGTGCTGGACGGCGCGGGCACGCGCGTGCCCATCCCTCGGCAGTTTAAGCCGGTGATTACGGGGTTCTACATCATCCTCATGGCCGCGGTCACAGCAATCGCCTGTCTTAACCTCGCCACCATGCTGCTGGCACGCGGCGCTAACCGCCGTCGCGAGCTGGCCATTCGGATTGGCGTTGGCGCCAGCCGCTTCCGCATCATCCGCCAGATGGTGAGCGAGGGCATCCTGCTCTCGCTGGTGGGCGGTGCAGCCGGATTCGCGCTTGCCTGGGGCCTGTGGATGCTCAACGCGCACACCAAACTCCCGGCGGGCGCGGCGCTGATGCCCGATGAATCGCTCGATTGGCACGCGGTGCTCTTCGCCTTCGTGCTGGCCGTGTTGTCTGGCATCGCCTTCAGCGTGCTTCCGGCCTTCTCCGCAACCAGGACCGACGTGGCTACCGCGCTCAAGGAAGGTGCGGCGCTCCAGCTTTCCGGACACAAGCGCCTGGGGCTGCGCAACCTCGCCATGGGAGCGCAGGTGGCCGGATCGCTGATGCTGCTGCTGATCACCGGCTTTCTGGTAATGGGCATCATGCGCAGCAACAGCATCCAGACCAACTTCGACCAGAAGACCATGGTGTTCCTCGCCATCGATCCGGTACGCGACGGTTACTCGCCGGAAAAGGCGCAGCAGTTCTTCGATCAGCTGCCCGCGCGCCTCAGCGCTTCCGGTCAGGTACAGAGTTTCGCGCTCGCCGCGCAGGCGCCCTGGCTGATGACCGATGACGAAGACGACAACCAGTTCACCGTCGACAGCTCGCACATCCAGCGCGGCGCAGCGGAAGAAAAGGTGGGCGCGGGCTACTTTGCCGCTATCAGCGAGCCGGTGCTCGCAGGCCGCGAGTTTGAGGAGCGCGATCAGCGCATTGATACAGGAGGCAACGGCAGCGACGCCACCGTGACCCTGCCCGTAGTGCTCAATGAAAAAGCCGCGCGCGCGCTGTTCCCCAGCGGCAACGCCACGGGCCAACGCCTGCGCGATGGCCGCCACAACTACGAGGTGATCGGCGTCGTTCCCAGTTTCAAGGACGCAACGGGCATAACGCAACCGATCGCCTACTTGCCCCTCACCCAGCACGACTTTGCGCAGCCGCCGGCGGGCGGCATCACCATCATCGCGCGGGCGCACTCGGCAGCCGATGCCCTGCTGGCCGTCAAGGGCGTCATCGCATCGATGGATTCGAACCTGACCGTCTTCAACGTACAGACGCTGGGCGAATTTCTGGAGTCGTCGCGCGCGGCTATGCGCACCGCTCTGCGTACGTTTGGCGGCATCGGCCTCTTCGGGCTGATTCTTTCCGCGGTCGGCCTCGCGGGGGTCACCGGCTACGCCGTCGCGCAACGCCGCAAGGAGATCGGCATCCGTATGGCGCTGGGTGCGCGCAAGAACCAGGTTCTCGGACTGGTGCTGCGGGAGGGCCTGGGGCTCATTGTGGGAGGCAGCGTCATTGGATTCCTGGGCGCGGTCGCGGTGGCGCGCATGGTATCCGCGATTGCGAAGCAATTTGCCGACGCTTTCCAGATCGGCGTCAACGATCCAAGCGTCTGCTGCTGGGCGCGCCGTTGCTGCTGGCGGGAATCGCGCTGCTGGCCTGTTATATTCCCGCGCGCCGCGCCACGGAGATCGATCCGCTAAAGGCTCTGCGACAGGATTAGGACGCGCTGGATTTTATGGGAGCGGGACGGTCAACGAGAGCCTCGCTCCCAACTGGAACCGCGGATCGTCCAAGTTCGTAGAGCATGAGCATGCGCAGGATCCTCGTCGCTTCCCTGCTGGCTGCATTGCCTGGCCTGATGCTGGCGCAGGCCCCGGCGCACCCCTCCGAAGCGCCATTGCCCAATCCGAACGATCTGCTGCAACGGGCCATCGCCAACGAAGCGAAGCTTGCCCGCGAGCAGGAGCGCTACGAGTGCCGCGTGAACGACGAGACCACCGAACTCGATAGCAAGGGCAAGGTGAAGAAGACGGACATCGAGGTTCACGAACAGTTTTACGTGAACGGGGTCGAGGTGGAACGCACGCTCTCGAAGAACGGCAAGGATTTGACGCCGGACGAGACGCGCAAAGAGGACGAGCGCGTGATGAAGAAGACGGTGAAGTACAGCGATCAGGCCACGGCGAAAAAGGAGACCGACAAGCAGAACAAACAGATCGAAGAGGTGCTGTCGGCGATGATGCTGGCCAACGGCCATCGCCAGCCGGTGGATGGACGCAGCGTGCTGTTCTACGACATCGTGCCCAACCCGAAGTTCCACGCAAAGAACATGAACCAGCGTTTCGCGCAGGTGATGCAGGGCAGGATCTCACTCGACGAAGAAACCGGCGAGCCCGTCGACCTGAACATTCGCTCCACGCAGGATCTGAAAATCGCCGGCGGCATGTTGGCCAATCTGCACAAGGGGTTCTGGATTCACGTGCACGACCACGCGCAGCCCGATGGGGTTTGGCTCACCGACCTGGTGGAAGGCTCTGGCGACGCGCGCGCGGCACTGTTCTTTCATCCATATTTTCGGTTTAAGGAAACGACCGGCGACTGCCATCTGTATTCGGCGACGGCGACGCAAGTGGGTCAGGCAAAAGCGGTAAAGTGATGCGGGGCGGTTCGCCGCCCGGGAAAACGCATGAACAATCAATGCAGGAAGCCGCGGGGTTGGCTGGGGCGTCTGATGCTGCGCAACATGAATCAGCGGCACTCCCGGCTCACCGACTGGGGGCTCTCCCACATTTCCGTTCGCCCGGCCGATATCATCCTCGATATCGGCTGCGGCGGCGGGCGCACCATCGCCAAGCTCACTCGGGAGGCCATCGGAGGAAAAATCTACGGCATCGACCACTCCGAGGCCAGCGTCGCGACCTCGACGAAAACCAACGCAGAGCTCATTGGGCAGAGCCGCGTTGAAATCCGCGAGGGCTCGGTCTCGCAGTTGCCTTTTCCCGATTGCATGTTCAACCTCGTGACCGCCGTCGAGACGCATTTCTTTTGGCCCAATCTGCCCGGCGACGTCAGGGAGGTGCACCGCGTGCTCAAGGCCGGCGGTATGGCCATCCTCATTGCGGAAATCTATCGCGGCGCGAACACGGCGGTTAGCAAGCTTGCGGAAAAGTATCTGCCCATTTCCGGCATGAAGCTCCTCACTCCCGACGAACATCGCCAACTGCTGGAGGAAGCCGGCTTTCGCGATGTGATGGTTGAAACCGACCCCGCACATGGCTGGATTTGCGCGTTTGGCACGCGTTGACCGCGCTAACGCGAAGCAGAAATGGCAGCCGGCGAAGCTGCGGGGCCAACCGAGCCATAGGTCGCGGCAGCGGCGCGCGCGGCTGAAAGCACATTGCCGGGAGCGATGCCGAGAACCAGGGTTGCGCCAGCGGTGAGGAAGATGGCCAGCAGCAGCGCCATCGAAGGCCTGTCTACGGCGAGGACCGGAGCGTTTTCCGCGGGGCGGGTGTAGATGGCCGCTACGACACGCAGATAGTAGTACGCCGCAACACCGCTGTTGATGAGCCCGATGATGGTGAGCCACACCATGCCGGAATGCAGGGCAGCCGAAAACACATAAAACTTGCCAAAAAATCCGCCGGTGAACGGAATGCCGATGAGCGAAATCAGAAAGAAGGCCATGGCGCCGCCGAGCAGCGGCGATGCGTAGCCGAGCCCGCGATAATCGTCGATCAGTGTGAGGTTGTCGTCGTACCCGCCGGTGTGGCTGATGATGGCAAAGACGCCGACATTCATCGCGGCGTAGGAAACCGCGTAGAAGCTGGCCGCGGCAATGCCGTCGCTGGAAAGCGCGGTGAAGGCCACCAGCAGATATCCGGCATGGGCGATGGAGGAGTAGGCCAGCATCCGCTTGACGTTTTTTTGCCGCAGCGCACCCAGATTGCCGAGGGTCATGGAAATGGCCGCGAGCCACCACAGGATGGGAACCCACTGCGCGTGCAGTTGCGGCAAAGCTCCGTAGGCGATGCGCAGCAGAACGGCGAAGGCCGCCGCTTTGGGCGCGGTGGACATGAGCGCGACCACCGGCGACGGTGCGCCTTCGTAAACGTCGGGGGTCCACACATGGAAGGGCGCAGCCGAAACCTTGAAGCCGAGGCCGATGACGATCATCGCCAAGCCAACGTAGAGCAGGGCCGGGGTATTGGTTCCGGAGACCGCGGCGGCAATGGCGGCGATGCGCGTGGTACCGGTTGCGCCAAACACCAGGGCGATGCCGTAGAGGAAGAACGAGGTCGCGAACGAGCCCAGCAGGAAATATTTCAGCGCCGATTCCGGACCCTTGGCGCTTTTGCGCCGGTAGCCGGCCATGATGTAGGTGGAGATGGAGGAAATTTCGAGCGCGACGAAGACCAGCAGCAGTTCGACAGCGCTGGACATGAGCATCATGCCGACCGCGCCAAACTCCATGAGCGCAAACAGCTCGCCGAGGCCCTCGGTTTCAGGCGTCACGGCGTCGAGCGTGATGAGCAGCGCGGCGAGCACGATGCCGGCGATCAAAACATGGAAGAAGACGCTGAAGGCATCGGTCTGCACCACGCCGAAATACGCGGTTCCTGGAGGCAGCTGATACTGCCACAGGCTGCCGGCCAGAGCTGCCAGGGTTCCGATGACGGCCAGCCAGCCCAGCGATTTGCGGCTCGCGGTCTTCGGCATGAAGGCATCGGCCAGCATGATGACGATGCCGGTGAGGGTGAGAAGAATTTCAGGATAGATGCGGACGGCGTCGTTCATTGCGCGCCTCCGAGCTCGGTTGGGGCGAAGGCGGGGGAACGATCCCGCGGCTGGCAACAACGTGGCCCACAACATCGCCGCCCGAGTGGTGGTGCGCGATGACACCGGGCTGCGCGGCCGGGGCGGGAAACTGCGTGACGCCGCTTTCGATGCCTTTGATCCAGTACGGCGAGAGCACGCCCATGGCCAGCATGATAAGAGCCATGGGCCACAGCGTGAGGTGCTCGCGCGCATTCAGATCCCCGGCCGGACGGCTGGCCACCAGCGGCGATTCCTTCCCGTAGAAAATGCGCTGCACCATCCACAGCATGTAGGAGGCGCTCAGGATCACGCCGATCGCCGCGGCCGCAACCCAGCGTGGATGGCTCGAGAAGCTGCCGCTCAGCACCAGGAACTCGCCCACGAAGCCGTTGAACAAAGGCAGCCCGATGAGCGCCAGTGACGTAATGACAAAGAGCGTGGCCAGCATCGGAAGCCTCGAGGCTAAGCCGCCGTAGAGTGTCATATCGTAGGTGCCGTAGCGCTCATAAAGCAGGCTGACGAGGACCAGCAGCGCGCCGCCGGTGAGGCCTTCGTTGATGCGTCTGGTAGACCGCGCCATCGAGTCCGGCAATGGCGAAGCAGAAAATGCCGAGGGTGCAGAAGCTGAGGTTGCCGAGGATGGAGTAGGCGACCAGCCGCTTCATGTCGGTTTGGACCAGCGCCAGCAGCGCACCGTAGAGGATGCCGACGACGGCAAGCACGATCATCAGCGGAGCAATGGCGCGCGACTGTGCGGGGAACAGGCCAAGGTTGAATCGGAAAATGGAGTAGAGCCCGAGCTTGCCCGCGACCACCATCGCCATGGCCACTGGCGCTTCCTGAATCACGTCGACGAGCCAGCCATGCAGCGGGAAGACCGGTACTTTCACGGCGAAGGCGACAAGGAAGGCGAGCGAAACCCACCAGAGCGCCTGCGGAGCGAACGATCCACTGGCGAGCACCTGTTGCAGTTGGACGAAGTCAAACGTGCCGGTTTTCGCGTAGAGCCACAGGATGCCAACCAAAAAGAGCGCCGAAGGAATAAACGTGTAGAGGAAAAATTTGATGGCTGCCTGGCGCCCGCGGTTCGGGCCGAACATCGCGGTGAGGATGGCCATGGGAACCAGCGACAGCTCCCAGAATCCGTAATAAAGGAAAAGATCGAGCGAGACGAAAACGCCGATCATCGCCGTTTGCTGCAGCAGGAAGAGGAAGTAGAACTCCTTGGTGCGCTTTTCGATGGCGCGCCACGAAACCAGCACGCCGACGGGCGCCAGAAACGTGGCCAGCAGCACCAGCCACAGCGAAAGGCCGTCCACGCCAAGGTGATAACGGATGGCCGGCGAGCTGATCCACGGGGCGTTCTCTTCAAACTGGAAGCCGCGTTGCGCGTAATTGAAGTGGGCGGGGAGATGCAGCGACAGAACGAAGTTGACCAGTGACACCAGCAGCGTGAAGGCCGGGATCGCGCGCCCTTTGCGCGGCAGAAATACGACAACGAGCGCGCCCGCCGCCGGAACGAAGGTGATCAGAGTCAGGATGTGGCCGGTCAGCACTGAATCGTTCCTCGTTCTCTCATCGCAGTGTGAAGTGCGCCGTCCATCCAAACCAGGCTACGGCGAGAAGGACAGCGGCAAAGAGAGCCAGCCATCCGGCATAAGAGCGAATATTTCCCGACTGGATGCGCGCGACGAGCGCGCCCAGGCCCTGCGCGGAGTAGCCCACGCCCAGCGTTCCGCCATCGATCACGGCACGGTCGATGAGCACGCCGAGCAGCCAGCGCGCGATGAAGAGCACCGGAGCAACGATGATGGCCCCGTACAGCTGGTCCACCCAATACTTGTTTTTGAGCAGTACGTAGACCGCGTGCAGTTGCGTGGCCAGGCGCGCGGGGAGCTCCGGCTTTGCGTAGTAAAGGATGTGCGCGACCAGCCAGCCCAGCAAAGCCACAACCGTGGAAGTGAGCGCGAGCAGCAGCTCCAGATGCTTGTCGCCGGCAGGCGTGGGAGCAGGCATCGTAACAGCTCCGGTGGCCAGCGCCACTGTGGTCTGCTCGTAGGTCATGTGTGCAGCTTTCACCGCGGGATCGAGGAACCGGGCGATCCAGTTGCTGCCGCCGAAGGCTTCGGGCCATCCCAGGAATCCGCCGACGACGCTGAGAATGGCAAGACTCACCAGGGGGCCAAGCATCACCCACGGACTTTCGTGCACGGCATGCGCGGCCTGGGGGTCGGCTTCGAGGACGAGTTTCGTGTCGGAGCGCGCGTGGACGGCGGCCAGATCTTCTTCCTGTGCGTGAGACCGCGATTTGCCGAAAAACGTCAGGTACCAGAGCCGGAACATATAAAAGGATGTGAGCCCGGCGGTGAGCAGCCCGACGGCCCACAGGATCTTTCCACCGTTAGGCGATATGAATGCCTGGTAGAGAATTTCATCCTTGCTCACGAAGCCGGCGAGCGGCGGGAAGCCGGAGATGGCCAGCACCGCGGCGGTCATGGTCCAAAAGGTGATGGGAATTTTCTTTCGCAGGCCACCCATCACGCGCATGTCCTGCTCGCCAGAAAGCGCGTGGATGACTGATCCGGCCGCGAGAAAGAGCAGCGCCTTAAAAAAGGCGTGGGTGACGAGGTGAAAGATTCCCGCCGAGTACGCCGCGACGCCGCAGGCGAGGAACATATAGCCCAACTGCGAGACGGTGGAGTAGGCCAGCACGCGCTTGATGTCGGTTTGGACCAGGCCGATGGTCGCCGCAAAGAAGGCGGTCGCGACGCCGATGATGGCGACGACCGATAGCGCCAATGCCGAGCGGTCGAAGATGACGTGGGTGCGCGCGACCATGTAGACACCGGCGGTGACCATGGTGGCCGCGTGGATGAGGGCCGACACAGGCGTGGGACCCTCCATGGCATCGGGCAGCCAGACGTAAAGGGGAATCTGTGCTGACTTGCCGGCGGCGCCAAGGAACAGGAAGAGCGCGACAGCAGTCAGAAATCCACCCTGCCACTCAGGGTGCGCGACGATCTGGCTAAAGACTTCGCTGAAACTGAGCGAGCCGAAGTGGGCGATGAGCAGGAACATCGCGATGAGGAAGCCGAAGTCGCCGATGCGGTTGACGACGAACGCCTTCATGCCCGCCCTGGCGGCCGAGTCGCGCGTGAACCAGAACCCGATGAGCAGATACGAGGCGAGGCCCACGCCTTCCCACCCGACGAACATCAAGAGGAAGTTGTCCGCCAGCACGAGCGTCAGCATGAAGAAGAGGAACAGATTCATGTACGCGAAGAAGCGCCAGTAGCTGGGGTCGTCGCTCATGTAGCCGACCGAGTAGACGTGGATGAGGAAGCCGACGCCGGTGACGACGCACAGCATCACCAGCGAAAGCTGGTCGAGCTGGAAGGAGAAGTCGGCGTGGAAGGTTCCGGCGCGAATCCAGGTGCCGACGGTTTCCACATGGGGCAGGGTGAGGGAGCTGAACTTTGTAACAATCGCTGTTACCTGAAGCAGCGGAATCAGCGAGCCAATGAGCGCAACGGCGCTGACCACCGGCTTTGGCGCTCTGCGGCACAGAAGACCGTTCACCAGAAATCCGGCGAGGGGGACGAGCGGGATGAGCCAGAGGTGAAGGTCGTTCATAGTTTCATCAGGTCGATCTGGTCGACGTTGAGAGTATTGCGCGCGCGGAAGACGGCGATGATGATGGCGAGGCCGACGGCAGCTTCGGCTGCGGCGACAACCATGACGAAGAAAACGAAGAGCTGGCCGCTGACCTGGAGGTGGCCGGTGACCTGGCTCCACTGGCGGGCGAAGGCGACGAAGGTCAGGTTCACGGCGTTGAGCATCAGCTCAATCGACATGAAGACGGTAATGATGTTGCGCTTGATGAGGAACGCGGCAACACCGATGGAGAACAGGACGGCGCTCAGCACCAGGTAATACGCGATCGGGACCATTATTGGGATCCCTTCTGCTTTTTCTTCGCGGCGAAGACAGCAATGAGCGAGCAAAAGACTGCAACCAGCGAGCAGAAAATGGCGATATAAGCACCGTTCATCGCTCAGTGCTCCTTTCGCGCCAGGGCCACGGCCCCGAGAATGGCGATCAGGATGAGCACCGACGTGACTTCAAAGGGCAGCAGCAGGTCGCGAAACAGCACGCGGCTCAGGTCACCGGTAGTAGCCAGGTACTGGCCCACGCGTGCCTGCCCAAAGTGTTCGCGCTGCGAGAGGAAGATGAAGGTCAGCAGTCCCAGCAAAGCAGCTGCGCCAGGAAACCCGGCAATGTAGGCAAGCTTGCTGCCGTGGGTGCGCTCTTCCCTTCCCGCGTTCAGCAGCATGATGACAAACGTGAACAGCACCATGATGGCGCCGGAGTAGACGATGACCTGTGCCGCGGCGAGGAATTCAGCACCCAGCAGCAGGTAGAGAACGGCCAGGGAGCTCATCACCACGATGAGCGAGAGCGCGCTGTTGATGGGGTGGCGCTGGAGCAGGAGATTCAGCGCTCCCGCCACGCACAACCCCGCAAAAATGATGAAGAGAACCAGATGCATGGAATTCCGGATTCTTACTACCGACGGCTACCGTGGTTCAGACTCAAAACAAAAATTGTATGTCACTGCATTGGCAAACGCAGCCCGATGCAGAAGCTGGTGACGACGATGTTGGCGATGGCCACGGGAACCAGAAACTTCCACCCGAAGCCCATCAGCTGGTCGTAGCGGAAGCGCGGCAGAGTCCCGCGCACCCAGATGTAAAGAAAGAGGAAGAAGAAAACCTTAAGGACAAACCAGAAGACCGACAAAAGCGCGATCAGGATCGCACTGTGAGGTTGCGGCAGCAGATGACCGAAGGGGCTGGTCCATCCACCGAAGAAAAGCAGCGTCGCCACGCAGCCCACCGTGATCATGTTGGCGTATTCGGCCATGAAGAACATGGCGAACTTCATGGAGCTGTATTCGGTGTGGTACCCCGCGGTCAGCTCGCTTTCCGCCTCGGGAAGATCGAAGGGCGAGCGATTCGTCTCAGCATAGGCGGCCATCAGATAGATGAAAAACGCGACAAATTGAAATCCGCCGAAGAAATTCCAGCTGAGCAGCCCGTGCGTGGCCTGCACGCCGACGATATCCCGAAGGCTCAGCGATCCGGTGCGGATCACGACGCCCACCAGCGACAGCCCCAGCGCCAGTTCGTAGCTGATGACCTGAGCGCTGGCCCGCAGCGCGCCCAGCAGCGAATATTTGTTGTTCGATGACCACCCGGAGAGCGCGACGCCGTACACGCCGACCGAGGTAATGCCGAGCAGGATCAGCAGCCCGATGTTGGTATCGGAAACCTGAAACAGGTCCACGCCATTCCAGCGTGTGTCCGCTCCGAAGGGCACCACAGAAATCGACAGCAATGCACAGCTGAGCGCAATGATGGGCGCAAGGATGTACAGAGGGCGGTAGACCGCCTCCGGCATCAGGTCTTCCTTCAGGAAAAGCTTCATGCCGTCGACCAGCGGTTGCAGCAGGCCGAACGGGCCCACGCGGCTCGGTCCCCAGCGATTCTGGATGCGGCCCACCAGCTTGCGTTCCAGGAGTACCGTGTAGGCCACGCACATGAGCAGGATGACGACGACCAGAACCACCTTCACGGCGTTGATCAGCAGAAACGGAATCAGGTTGGTTGGCATTCTTCGTCTTTCCGCGTCCTAATCCGCTGCCGTTTCCACCGGTTTGCGCGACTCGAGAACCGAGTGCAGCGTTTTGCTGTAGAGGCCCAGCGAGCCCGAGGTGAAGAGCGTGTCGTGCGAGGGCACGACGTTGCCCTGGCGCGATGTAATGTTTTCAATTTGGACGAGGGCAGCCTTGACGTGTTGGTCGTTGCCGGCGAGCAGATCGAGCCGCGGAACGTCATACGCGGCAACGAGCCGCTGAATTTCGTCGAAGATCGCAAAGGGATCGAAGGGACTAAGCTTCGGCTCCAGATGATGCGCGGACAACCACACGCCGTGGCGATCGGCCTCGCCCGACTGAGCGCCGCGGGCCTGCCCAAAGTCCGCGCGAACGCCGGCCTGGCCGAACGGCACCAGCTTTTTGATGTCAGCGCCCAGTTCCACGGCCAGGCGCACGATCAGCTCAAAATCCGTGCGGACGCCGGCGCGGTCGGCAGCCTTCTTCACCAGCTGCAAATCGCCGAAGGTGTTCGTGACCGTGCCCGACTTCTCGTAGAGATTCGCGGCCGGCAAAATTACGTCGGCAAACTGCGCCGTCTCGGTCAGGAACATGTCCTGCACAATCATGAAGGTCTTGTGCAGCGCCTCGCTGTGCCGCCGAAAACGCGCCACCGGATTCGAGCCAACAATATACAGAGCGCCCAGCTCGCCCTTTTCCGCGGCGTCGAACATCCCCAGGAGATCGAGCCCGGGTGCGGCCGGCAGCGCTGCGTATTCGTCCTTGAAATGCCCCGGCGCCGCGACCGGAACATAGCCGGGTAGCAGATCGGGATAGAGGCCCATGTCGGCTGCGCCCCGCGAATTGGCGTAATCGCCGAGACAGGCGAACTTCACGTTCGGCAGTGTCGCGCCAAAGTTCACCAGCGCTTCCAGGTCCTGGCCGCGGAACTCCGCTCCGAAGACAATCAGCAACGATTCTTCTTTGCGCAGCGCATCGCGGAAAGCAACTGCGTCCTTGTCCTCGTCGAGCGGACCCTCGGCGCCGGCGAGCCATGCGACCAGTCCCTCATAGCCGGCTTCGGGAATCTCTAAGAACGCAGTGGCCTGCCGCCGCAGCTTGATGGGCGCATGATTCGCCACGTAGAGGTGCGTCTGGTTCAGGCGCACGCCGGTGCGAATCTGCCACGCGAGGCCGGGATGCTCCTCGGTGGGATCGCCGCCCAGCAGCAGAATCGCTTTCGCCGTGGCAAAATCCCGCAGGGAAGCTTCGGCCTTTCCCCCCAGAGCCGCAGCAAACGCCGGATAATCCGCCGTGCGGTGGTGGTCGATATTGTTGGTGCCCAGAATCGAGCGCGCAAACTTCTGCAGCAGGTAGGCCTCTTCGTTGGTCGTCCGGTTCGAGCCGATTACGCCGATGGCCGAGCCGCCCTTCGCGTCGCGAATCTCGCGCAGCTTCGTCCCCGCAAACTCAATCGCCTGCTCCCAGGTGACTTCTTCCAGCCGCCCATTGGCCTGGCGGACCAGCGGCTTGGTCAGCCGGTTCTCGCGATTGGCAAAGTCGAATGCGTAACGGCCCTTGATACATAAGAAGTCGCCGTTGATGCCGCTCTTGTCGCGGTTGTCGCCACGCACAATCTCCATGCCGTCGTTGGCACGCCGTACGCCCAGGGTGGTCTTGCAGCCGTCGCCGCAGTGCGTGCATACGGTGCCCACGTGCGACATTTCCCATGGCCGCGTTTTGTAGCGATAGGCACCCGAAGTAAGCGCGCCGACCGGGCAAATATCGATGCACATCCCGCACTCTTCGCACTCCAGATGATCCTGGCGGTTGGGCGCGATCACCGAGCCCTGCGCCGCGGTTCTGCACGCCCAGCGCCCACACATCCATGCCCTCTCCACACACGCGCACGCATCGATAACAAAGGATGCAGCGCGGCCGGTCGAAGAAGACCACCGGCGACCACTGCTGCTCGTCGCGGTGCTGCTTGATCTCGACGAATTTCGATTCGTGCGCGCCGTACTTAAACGTCATGTCCTGCAGCTCGCACTCGCCGCCTGCGTCGCACACCGGGCAATCCAGCGGATGGTTGCCGAGCAGCATCTCAATGGTCGCCTTGCGCGCCTGCGCGATCTCCGGGCTCTCGGTGGTGACGATCATGCCCTCGGCCACTGGAGTGGTGCACGCCGTCTGCAGCTTGGGCACTTTTTCGAGGCGCACCACGCACATGCGGCACGCCGCCTGGAGGGAAAGCCCAGGGTAGTAGCAGAAGGCAGGAATCTCGATGCCATGCGCGCGGCAGGCTTCGATGAGAAGCGTGCCCGCTGGCGCGGTGATTTTCTTGCCGTCGACAGTGAGAGAAACGTCAGCCATGATTCCTTAAGCGGGGACCTCAATCTTGAGGCGCTCGATGATCCAATACTCTATGCCGTGTCCCTCGCTGGGATGGGGGAAATGCACGGTTGTGGTGGTTGGCCGCGTGATCGGCTTACAACCCTTAATGGATTCGGTCACGTAAACTCTTAGGGCACTGCTCATGATGGTTCGGGTTTCGTCGATGGTTTCACCCACCGACCTACATGTTGGCGCGTCCGGGCAAAGTGCGCTCCAGCTTTTCTCGTGTTTTTCGTAGACCACTAGGTATGCTCGCGTCATTTCCCTTTTGGTCTCCGGTGTCACTGAGTCCCATGATTCGGTCCACAACTGCGTTGCAATTCTGACTCGGGAAGTGTTTGCTCTTCATTTCGACGTCGCTCCTTTCATCCTTCAAACCAGCGCCGCTTCCGGTTCGCGCCGCGTGGTGGTGCGGACAGCCCTTGCCGTCCAGGTGATCCTCAAATTCCTTGCGAAACTTCTTCACGAACGCGATGGTCGGCATCGCCGCCGCGTCGCCCAGCGGGCAAAACGTCCGTCCCAGCATGTTCTCGGCGAGGTAGCGGATGTTGTCGATGTCCTTGTCAACGCCGCCGCCTTCGTGCACCCGCGTCAGAGTCTTCTTCAGCCAGTCAGTGCCTTCGCGGCACGGGATGCACCAGCCGCAGCTTTCATGCTGGTAGAACTTCATCGTCCGCAGCGCGAAATCCACCATGCAGGTGGTCTCGTCGAGCACCACCACGCCGCCCGAGCCCAGCATCGATCCAGCTTTGCCCACCTGGTCGAAGTCCATGCCGATATCGATTTCGTCAGCGGTGAGTGCCGGGGTCGAAGCGCCGCCGGGGACCACGGCCTTCAGCTTCTTGCCGCCGGGGATGCCGCCACCGACTTCGTAAATCATCTTCTTCAGGTTGTAGCCCATGGGCAACTCGTAGACGCCGGGGCGCTCGATGTGGCCGCTCAGGCAAAAGAGGCGCGTGCCGCCGTTGCGCTCCGTGCCGAGCTTCGCGTAGTCGGCCCCGCCGATGCGGAAGATATGCGGGACGGTGGCGATGGTCTCCGCGTTGTTGATGATCGTGGGACCGCCGTAGAGCCCCACTACGGCTGGAAACGGCGGGCGAATGCGCGGGATGCCGCGCTTGCCCTCGAGCGATTCCATCAGCGCCGACTCTTCACCCACTTCATACGCGCCGGCGCCGGTCTGCGTGACGATGTCGAAGTCGAGGCCGGAGCCAAAAATGTTTTTGCCGAGAAAGCCCTTCGCGTAAGCATCGGCGACGGCCTTCTCCATGATTTTGAGCAGGTAGCGGTACTCGCCGCGCAGGTAGATGAAGCCCATCTTCGACTGGACCGACAGGCCGGCGATGATCGTGCCCTCGATGACGGAGTGGGGGTCCTGCTCGAAGATCAGGCGGTCCTTGCAGGTGCCAGGTTCGGACTCATCGCCGTTCACCAGCACATACTTCGGCTTCGCCGACTGCTTCGGCACAAACGACCACTTCAGCCCCGTTGGGAAGCCCGCGCCGCCGCGGCCGCGCAGGTTCGAGGCCTTCATCTCGTTGATGATCCCGTCGGGCCCCAGTGCAATGGCCTTGCGCACCGACTCGTAGCCCCCGAGCTCGATGTATTTCGTCGATGTTCGTCGCGCCTTTGCCGAAGCGGTACGAAACCACGGGCACGCAGTCGGGATGGGTCGTCAGCGTCGCCATTATTTCTTCGCTCCGGATTGCGCCCGGTAGCCGTCGAGCACTTTGTCGATGGATTCCGGCGTCAGGTTCTCGTGGAAGTCGTAGTTCACCTGCGCCGCGGGCGCCCAGGAGCACGCTCCGATGCACTCGACTTCTTCGAGCGAGAAACACTCCGTCCGCGGTCACGCCTTTGTTCGCTACGCCCAGCGTCTTCTTGCAGTGCTCCAGAATTTCGTTGCCGCCGCGCAGCATGCAGCTGATGTTGGTGCACACCTGCACGTGATATTTTCCCGCCGGTTTGGTCCGCAGCAGCGAGTAGTAGCTGATCACGTTGCGCACATCGAGTTCGGTGACGCCGATGCGCTGAGCGATCTCCGCGATGACCGCGTCGGAGAGGTAGCCGACTTCGTCCTGCGCGTAGAGCAGCATCGGAACCAGCGCCGAGCGCTTCACCGGGTAGAGGGTCACCAGCTTGTCGAAGCGCGCGGCCAGCGCCGGCGAAAAGAGGGTCGAGGGCTGTGTGCTCATCGGCCACTTCCCTTCCCGCTGTGGGTGACTGAGGCGATGAACTCGATCGCCACGTGATCCAGATCCTGGACCTTGCCGTGGATGGCGATGGTTCCCTCCGGCAAAAACTCAAAGCTGCCCACCGCTGCCTCGGTCCCGATTCTCTCCCAGCTCACTTCCCCTGCTGCGAAGCGCATCACGAGGCGCGTGGTCCCCGCTGCGATGATGACGTGATCCCCGGCTTCTTCTACCACTGCCGGCTCGCGCAGGTTCAGGTTCGCCGCCGCCGCATACGACCGCAGCAGCGAGACGAACGAGAGCCACAGTTCGGTTTCGAGCGTTGTTTCGATCATCGGGATCGGCAGCCAGAGCACTCACCGGTCAATCTCTCCCAGCACAATATCGATTGAGCCGATGACGGCGACCACATCGGCGATCAGCCGGCCCATGCACATGGTCTCCAGCGCCTGCAGCGTCGCAAAGGACGGGTTGCGCATGTGCACGCGATACGGTTTCGCCGTTCCATCGCTCACCGCGTAGTAGCCCATCTCGCCGCGCGGCGACTCCACGGCCTGGTATACCTCGCCGGCCGGAACCTGGAAACCCTCCGTCACAATCTTGAAGTGGTAGATGAGCGCCTCCATCTGCGTCTTCATCTTTTCGCGATCCGGCAACACGACGTGCGGCGCATCGGCCTTGATCGGCCCCTCCGGCATTCCATCCAGCGCCTGCTGGCAAATCTTCACCGACTCGCGCATTTCTCGCAGCCGCACCACGTACCGCGCCCACACGTCGCCATCGTTCGAGATGGGCACCTCGAACCGGAACTTCTCGTAGCCCGTGTACGGCATGTCGCGCCGCAGATCCCAGTCCACCCCGCTGGCGCGCAGCGGCGGACCGGTCACGCCCAGCGCAATCGCATCGGCCGCGCTCAAAAATCCAACGCCCTTGAGGCGATTAATAAAGATAGGATTCCCGGTCAGCAGGTTCTCGTACTCGTCGATCTTCTCCGGCAGAATCTTCACCAGCGCCTGCACCGAGTCGAAGAAGTCGAGCGGCGGATCGAGCGCCAGCCCGCCAATCCGGAAATACGACGTCATCATCCGCTGGCCGGAAACATGCTCGAAAATGTTGAGTATCGCCTCGCGCTCGCGGAACGTGTACAGAAACACCGTCAGCGCGCCAATGTCCATGGCGTGCGTGCCCAGCCACACCAGGTGCGAGTTCAGCCGCGTCAGCTCATTCAGCAGCACCCGCATCCACTGCGCACGCTCCGGAATCTCGATCTGCAGCAGCTTCTCGATCGCCAGGCAGTAGCACAGGTTGTTGGTCATCGGGCACAGGTAGTCGATGCGGTCGGTCAGCGGCACCACCTGCTGGTAGAACTTCGCCTCGCAGGTTTTCTCGATGCCGGTGTGCAGGTAGCCGATATCCGGCACCAGCTTCACCACCGTCTCGCCGTCGATCTCCAGCACCACGCGCAGCACGCCGTGCGTCGAAGGATGCTGCGGCCCCATGTTCAGGACCATGGTGTGGTCCTTCGAGCCCTCCTCGGGGCGCGGCCTCACCAGCGTCGCGGTCTCGACGAATCCGGGAATCTCGGGCGCGTGCGGATTGTCCGCCATCAGCGATAGCCCTCCACCGGATAATCCTTGCGCAGCGGGTGCCCTTCCCATTCCTCCGGCATCATGATGCGGCGCAGACTGGGGTGCCCGTGGAACCGCACGCCGAACAGGTCCCACACCTCGCGCTCGTAATAATTGGCCGACGGCCACACTGGCGTGATGCTGTCGATCGACGGATCAATCGACGCCACCATCGCGTGCAGCCGCACTCGCTCTTTCAGATGGATGCGACAGGATGTGATACGTCACCTGAAAGCGCGGTTCGGCCGGATACCAGTCCACGCACGTCACGTCTTCAAGGAAGTTGTAGCCTGCCGTCTGCAGCGTGCGGCATACAGCGCGGATCTGGTCCGCCGCAATCACCAGGGTCAGCTCCCCGCGGTCGAACTTTGCGTTGGTCACCGCCTCGGGATGCGCCGCCCGCAGCGCCTGGATCGCCACATTCTGCGCCAGCGCCTCGTATACCGCGTCTTTATTGAGGAGCGCTTCTGCCATATTTCGTTTCGTGCGGGGTTGGAAGTTGAGGTTTAGAGATCGGCTTTATCGGCAGCCCAGTCGAGGATGCCCTTCTTCCACACGTACACGACACCAAGCACGACAAATCCCAGATACACCACCATTTCCCAGAACCCAAAAAAGCGTGACCCGGTAATCTGCGGCAAGCTGGCGGTAGATCACCGCCCAGGGGAGCATGAACACCGCTTCCACATCGAACAGGATAAAGAGCATCGCCACCATATAGAAGCGCACTGAAAATCGCCCGCGCGCGTCCCCTTCGGCGGGTATTCCACATTCATACGCTTCCAATTTTTCTTTGAAGTTACGATGGCGGCCGATGAAGTACGACATGCCCACCATGCCGCACGCCATGGCGCCCACAACAACCACCTGCATCAGCAACGGCAGGTAATTCCACATGTAGGGGTGGGTCTGCAAGGCCGTTCTCCTGAACAGGATGCGCGGAGGGATGAAGAACTGCCGCTGCCTCCTTTTTGAGACTAGTGCTGCGGTTGTCAAGAGTCAAGTTACCGAAAGCAGCTTGTAGCCCGTAGCTGGTAGCCGGGCGGTACGGTGATTGTCCTGCACGATCGATAAGCTCACCACAGAGGACGCAGAGAGCACAGAGAACGAAGGTTCGGGATGTCCCGTTTGCGGATCAAATCGTGCGCGGTCCGGCCTTGCGCACTTCTTCCGGCACATCGAATTTCCTGAAGTTCTCCTGGAATTTCGACGCCAGCAGCCGCGCCTGCGCGTCGTAGGCGTTCTTATCCGCCCACACGTTTCTGGGATGCAGCAGTTCCGAAGGAACCCCCGGGCAGCTCGTGGGAATGCTTAGCCCGAAAGCATCTTCTGTGACGAATTCCGCCTTCGCCAGCCGTCCGTCGAGCGCCGCGTGCACCATGGCCCGCGTGTGCTTGAGACTCATGCGTTTGCCCACGCCAAATGCCCCGCCCGACCATCCGGTGTTCACCAGCCAGCATTGTGCGTTGTGCTCGCGCAGCCGACGACCCAGCATCTCCGCGTAGACGCCCGGGGCCAGCGGCAAAAATGGCGACGCAAAGCACGTGGAAAATTCCGGCACCGGCTCCGATCCCAACCCCGCTTCGGTCCCCGCCAGCTTCGCGGTGTATCCAGAGAGGAAGTGGTACATCGCCTGATCCGGCGTCAGCTTCGCAATCGGCGGCAACACGCCAAACGCATCCGCTGTCAGGAACATCACGTTCTTCGGGTGCCCTCCAATCCCCGGAATCACCGCATTGGCGATGAACTCAATGGGGTAGGCCGCGCGCGTGTTCTCCGTGTAGCGAATATCGGAGTAGTCCGGCTCGCCGGTGTGTGGATCGAGCACCACGTTTTCGAGGACGGAGCCAAACCGGATCGCATTGTAGATTTGCGGCTCTTTTTCGAGCGTCAGATCGACGCACTTGGCGTAGCATCCGCCTTCAAAATTGAACACGCCCTCCGGGCTCCAGCCATGCTCGTCGTCACCAATGAGCTTCCGCTCGGGGTCCGCTGAAAGCGTGGTTTTGCCGGTTCCAGAGAGCCCGAAAAACAGCGCCGTGTCGCCCTCCGCGCCAATGTTGGCTGAGCAGTGCATCGGGAACACATTGCGCCCCGGCAGGATGTAGTTCATCACGCCGAAGATCGACTTCTTCATCTCGCCGGCATATTTTGTGCCGCCGATCAGCACAATCTTCTTCGTGAAGTCCACCAGGATGAACGTGCTCGACCGCACTCCGTCGCGCTCCGGGATCGCCTCAAACTCGGGCGCCGCAATCACGGTGAACTCCGGCTTGTGGCTGGCTGGCTCCCCAGGCTCCGGCCGCACAAACAGCTGCTTCACAAACAGCGCGTGCCACGCGTACTCGCAGATCACCTGGATCGGCAGCCGGTACGCCGGATCGGCCCCCGCCGCCAGGTCCAGAATGTAGAGGTCGCGCTCGCCCATGTGCCGCAGCACCCGCTCCAGCAGCGCCTGAAATTTCTCCGGCGGAAACGGCTGGCTCACTTTGCCCCAGTTCACCCGGCCGCGCGTCTCCTCGTCTTCCACCGTGAACTTGTCGCGCGGCGAGCGCCCCGTGCGTGCTCCGGTCATGGCCACCAGCGCGCCATTCGATGCCAGCCGGCCTTCGCCCCGCGCAATCGCCGTCTCCACCAGCTGCGGCGTGGAAAGATTCCGATGCGCGTGCAGGCCTTCGCTCAGCCGTTTCACGTCTTCGGCGACCACTGTCGCTCGCATACAAAAGACCTCCGTGGGTCAGAGGGAACGAATTATTGTCACATCCGCAAGACGAGTTGCAAAGCGGAAAAAACGCGCAGCAGCACCGGTGTTACTCACAGGAATAAGATGGTTCCAGCCATGCCCACGCCGTTTGAAAGCGCCCAGCTGAATCTCAAGCTCTTCGATCTGCGCCGCGAGCCGGTACTGCGCGAAGCCCGCGCCTGGTTCATCCGCGAATTCAATCCGGAATCTTTCGATGAGCTGCTCGCCCTCATGCGCGGCGAGCGCAACGCCTCGTTCCGCATGGTGCTGGGATACTGGGATATGGCCGCGTCGCTGGTCACCACCGGCGCTATCGATGCCGCCGCGTTCTCGGCCGCGCACACCGAGATTTTCGCCGTCTTCAGCAAGATCCAGCCTTTTATCAAGGAGCTGCGCGAGTCAGCCGGCGAACCGGAGCTCTTTCGCCACATGGAAGCGGTGGTTATGGCGACACCGGACGCTGAAGCCATCCTGGCTCGCCGCCGCGAACGCTTGCGCGCGGCCGCTAAAACCCGCCACCAAAATCAGCCCGCCTGGAGCAGCCGATAACCCGACAGGACACAGGGTACAGAACGCAGTACTCAGGGCTGCAATCCACCGGCTGAACCTGTGTTCTGTGCCCTGTGTTCTGCGTTCTGTCTTCAGACTTGCGGCTGCGCGTCGTCCAGCGCTACCAGATACGGGAGGTTGCGCGTGTGCCCTGCCTCATGCAGCACGGCATCCACATGCTCCAAAACCTCATCCACCGTCATGGTGTACATCTCGCGGCCGTTGTCGTAGCCGGTCTCGATGGCCTTCTTCAGGTAGCGCCCCGCAGCCTGCGCCGCCAGTGTGTCGGTGATGGTGTGGCCGGTGCGCTTCTTCTGCTCCACCCAGGCTGTGCAGGGCATCGCGATCCATACCGGCCGCCCACTCACGTCGAAGCGGATGTCCACCGCGTCGGCATGGCGCGTGGCAATGGCAACAACATTGGCGGTCCAGCGGCAGTGCAGGTTCTCACCCGTCCAGCGATCGGTAGCGTGGAAATTCTCGTACATAGCTGTTTTTAAGCCTAGTCGATTTCCTCCTCCCACGCACGCCGCAGCCGCACGCGCATCGGTACCGGGGTTTTCCTGCTTCGTTCCGCCCTCGGGGTTGACCAAAAAATAAATACCGAAAGTAACAAATAGAAAACAAATCTTCACAGGGTTTGTGCGTCCAATGATTCTGTTACACGGCCGACCAGCCCTGATACCGAGGAGTCTTTTCAGTGAACAGCCCATCGCAAAACCCGAAACTACGGCGATTCGAAGAGCGGCTTCGCCATCAACAGCGGCAACTGGAGCGCACGATGCTCAGCGCAGTGAAAGAAGGCCGCAGAACCGTCGCCGAGGATACTCTCGACGTCGCCGACCAGGCCGTCCTCTCCTACCAGAAGGAACTCATCTTCAGCCAGGGCACCGAGGGCCACAGCCAGCTTTCGCTCGTCCGCCTCGCTCTCGAGCGGCTCCACGAAGGCTCCTACGGCGAGTGCTTCCACTGCGGCAAACCCATCGGCGAAAAGCGTCTCGACGCGCTGCCGGCAACGCCATATTGCATCGAGTGTCAGGAGAAAATCGAAACCGGGCAGATCGAGGACGTGGCCCGCGCCGCCTGAGCCCTCCCATCCTTTGCGCGTGGTAGACTGAACGTTATCTTCGCGCGAGTGCGCTCCGGTCCGCGCCTCGCGACTACCCGCACAAAGGATTAACGGGAAAATCGGTGGATACACAGACCCGTCACGCGCTCAAACAGGATAAGTTCGTTTCCGCCACCACCTCCGGCCTCGAGTGGATCGGCGAGCATCGCAGCAATGTAGTTGCGTGGAGCGTTGGCATCGTCCTTGCCGTAGCCCTCCTCGTCACCAGCTTCATCGTTTTTGAGAAGCGCCAGGATGCTGCCAATCAGCTTCTGGGCCAGGCGATGGACATTTACGAGACTCCGCTAACCCAGCCGAACCAGCCCGTTGAGCCCGGCATGAAGACCTACGCGACCGCTGCCGACCGCGCCAAAGCCGCGTATCCCCTCTTCCGCCAGACAGCCGACCAATATGGCTGGCTCACCGCCGGGCAGATGGCCCGCTATTTTGCCGGCGTCACCGAGGTTGACCTCGGGCAGCAGCCGGGCGCGGAAGCCGATCTGGAAAAAGCTACCCACGCCGGAAACAGCAATGTGTCGTCGCTGGCGAAGATCGCCCTCGCCAACCTCTACGCGCAATCCGGCCGCAGTTCCCAGGCCGTCACGCTCTTTCAGGATGTGATTGCCCACCCCACCACCGCGGTTCCCAAGCCTGCCGCGCAGCTCCAGCTGGCCGCAATGTATGAGTCGACGCAGCCGCAGGAAGCACGCCGTCTCTATGCTGAAATCAAGGATCAGAACAAGGAAACCGACGCCGGCCAGATCGCCTCGCAGAAGCTGCAACAGCTGAAGTGAGCCGGTAGCTAGTAGCGGGTAGCCGGTAGCCAGCAGGAGATAGCTTAAGCCCTGGGTTTCGTATTCCCTACTGCCTATTTCCTATTTCCTATTCCCTAAGCCCTAATCCCTATTCCTTATTCCCTGCCTCTAGGCCCATCTGCGCGTATACATCACCTTCTCGCGGAGCGCGAAAATCCTGCCCCTGATCTGGGCCAGCAGCTGTTCCAGAGCGGTTGCGGCCAGCGGCGTCAGCAGGAAATTCCGCCGCCGCCACGCCAGCTCCTTGTAGGCGCGTCGCGCGTTGCGGATCGCGCGGGCCTGTTCGTCGCGATTGCCATTGGCCAGTGCGTCATCCAGCTGCAGAAGAATATCTTCCGCGTTCAGAATCAGCTTCTGGATTGCGGTGCGGTTCCAGTCAGTCAGAGTGCTCAAGGGAGCCCTTTCAACAGCCAGGAGTTACCACAACGGGGCGAGGAAACGGGTCCTGGCCAGAGCCGCAAATCCAGCAGGCCCGCCGCCCGAACGGGCATCCTGCAATACTTTCGTTGTGCCGATCCGGGGAGATCGGGGAATCGGTGGCGGCCTTCGCAGGCGCCTACTCCAGAGGCAGAAAAATTGGACCGCCATTTTTTCGTTTTGGGGAATGGCGGCCCGCCGAGGATATGTGGGGGTATCTCACGGATCCCCCTGTTATTGCCTCCGAAGATACCCCGGATCGCAAATAGCAGAAACCCCCGAAAAGTGCTAAGGGAAACCCCGATGTGCAGGCAACCAAACCGCCCGATAACTTCTGCCCTAAGGTAACCATCACCATTTGCGCGCTTCTTGTTGTGACCCTGCGCCGCTCTTTTTCACCGGCAACCTGATTCTGCTTGGCTTAGTCATTATAGAAACCCTAAGTTTATGGAAGCGAAACAGGGGGGCAGCATCAGCTTGCTGCCTGGCCCTCCAATTCTCTTCGCGGGCGACCGCACCATCATCTGTCCCCGCGACGCACTCCCGGGGCTCGCTCTGCATCTCCGGCAGACGTTAACCTGGCAAGTCGGCCAAATGTGGAGACTTTGTCAAGAGCAGATCTCCAAACCCGAAGTAATGACGAATGACTAACAAGCACTTGCACGTCAACTTAGCTCAATAAACGTTGACACTATTTCTGCCTGAACTCGGTCTTCTGATAACCTTCACGGGTCCTTTAGAATCAGTAACTTACTGATTTTGCGAGTGCACAGATGATCGAGAAGTGCCAGATTGACAGCCGGAGTGTACAGGGCGTTCCTTACTCGAATGGTCAATGCCAGCGACGAAGACTTCAAGTTCGAACTAAACGCGTTCCTTCCGCAAGCCGAAGCGTCACGTTCGTGCTGCAGAAGTCGTTAGCTCACCTCCCCGAGTTCGATCGAAATCGCCGGGAGAGGTCCCTTGCAGAAACTCCGTCCAATAGCCGTCCAATACCGTGCGCCGAGAGGGATTTTGCAGGCACGAGGCAGCTCGGAACAGAACTTTCTCTACATGGCAGGGACGACTGCCCCAGGAGTTGCGCTTGCGCAGTATCCGAACGCTGGACGGGGCCAACGAGTTTCTCAACGATCAGTTACAACCTCCGCTTTAAGGTTCCTGCAGCCGCAGCGGATAAGGCGTTCATATCCTGTTTCTCGCTCAGGGCTTGCTTGCCGACTCTGATTTCTCCGAATAGACGAACTGCTGTACCTCGGCCCGCTCCTTCTCTACTTCCGCCAGATGCTCGGCGCGCAGCTTCTGATAGACCGCCAGTTCCTTTTGCGCCTTGTCTCTCTCCCCGGTGTGCACGTAGTCCGTACCCAGCCGGTAATACGCGTCGGCAAGGGTCGGATCCAGTTCGAGGGCTCGTTCGTACTGGGGAATCGATTCCTGGTATTTTCGCTCGTCTGCATACAAATCGCCTAGTTGCACATGCGCCTCGGCAAGCGAGTCGTCCAGCTCAATCGCTTTTCGCAGCAGACCTTCTACCGCGGCCATATCCGTCCCCGGATCCTCAACCCGCCTGCCCTTCCACAAGCTCACCGCGTAGTAGTACTGCGCGAGCGCGTTGCGCGGCTCCATCTCCGCATACCGTTTGAACCGCTGCGTAACCTCATCGGCCTCGAGCGGCGAGCTGTTGTACGCCTTCGACAGGAAAACATAGCAGCGCGGGTCGGTTGGATTCAGATCGGCTGCCGTTATCAGCGCCTTGATCGCCTCGTCGTACTTTCCCCGCGAGTAGTACGCAAGCCCCATCCCAATCTGCATCCGCGGCGACCTGGGATACCGGGCAACCCCATCCTCGAAAATTGTAATCGCCGGCTCATACGTCCGGTGCAAAAGCATTTCGCTTCCCCAGTTAAAGATATTGTCTTCGCTGGGATCCAGATGCGCTGCGGCTTCGTAATCGTTCGCCGCCTCCACGTACTTTTCTTCCTTCTCGTCGATCTGACCCAGAAGGTTCTGCAACTCCCCGGTATCCTTCACCTTCACCAGACCAGTCACTACCTGGCGGGCCTCGTCCAGTTTCCCCAGCATGAAATCGGCCATCGCCAGGTCGTAGGCGTTGTCATACGAATCAGGGTGGATTCGCCAGGCCCACTCGAGGTATGGCTGCGCCTCGGCGATCCTGCTTCTCTGAACTAACAACTCGCCCAGATTGTGCGGAGCGTCGTAGTTCCCTGCGTCCAGCAGACTCGCCTTCCGAAACTGCTCCTCAGCCGCAGCCCCCTGTCCCGCGTGAACAAGCGTTACTCCCAGATTCACCCGAGCTTCGGCCAGGTCCGGTTTGATCTGGACGGCGGTCTTTAGCTGATCGATGGCCTGGTCGCTCTTGCCCAACGCAACATCGACCATCCCCAGGAGCTCGTGTAATTCGTAACTCTTCGGCGCATAGGGCAGCAGATGTTGCAATTCATCCGCAGCCTGGGCGTACCGGCCAGATTCATAGTCCGCAACCGCAGCCTGGTATTCCCGATCAAGTTTTTGCTTTTGGGAATCCTGCGCGCCGGCCTTCAGGACGGTGACCACGGTCAGGCACAGAACACAGCACCCGGCTCGAAACCCCCATCCCCTGCTCACCCTCTCCTCCAGTCTCGCTCCGTCTGCGATGCCCGGCTCTCAGCAGAACATAGTACAGCACAGAAACACCCCGGCCCAGCGCGTTTGTGGCGCGCTGGGCCGGGGTGTTGGATCATCCTGATTTAGTAGTACAGCTTTAAAGCGAACTGGATCTGTCGCGGATCGTAAGGAGCATCGCGCGTCGATCCAACTTCGCCGAAGTGAGGATCGGTATAGTTCCCCGACCCTCCAATGGCCACTACGCCGTTGCCGCCAAAACCGGGCGCGTTGAAGTTGGGGTGGTTAGCGATGTTGAAGAACTCAGCCCGGAACTGTGTCGAGATGCGCTCCGTGATCTGGAAGTTCTTGAAGGCCGAGAAGTCGAGCCGGTGGAAGCCCGGTCCGGGAATCTGCCCCGGCGGCGGACCAAGAGCGGCCGCTCCGCTTAGCGGTAGGCAACCGGCAACAGAAGTTGGGTCCGGAGCGATCGGGCCGCCCGCATCCGACAACTCGCATCCCTGGTTGAATGCCTTGGCATTGTTCACCCAGAAAGGCCGGGGCGCGCCGTCGATGACGTGGGATTTGATCCCCAGTTGCGCGCTCTGACCCGACGCCAGGTAGTCATTGCATTGTCCTTCACCCGACGCTACGCCCGTCGGGCAAGTGAAGTTAACCGGCTGCCCGCCCTGCAGGGTAAGAATCCAGTTGGTTGCCCAGCCGCCCAGAACAGCGTTAGCAATGCCACCGTGGTTCATGAACTGCTGGCCCTGCCCAAAGGGCAGCTGATATCCGCCACTGAAGTGCACGACCTGACGCAGATCGTAGTCCGCCAGGCCGTAGTCGAACCGTGGACCAAGACCGGGAATGGAGAATGCCCGCCAGCCGCCGGTCGAGCCGCCATTCAGCTGGTCGCCAGCATCCGACAAAGCCTTTGCGTACGTGTAGGTGAACAGGAAGGTCACGTTGTGAGAGAACTGCTCTTCAATCTTCGTTTGCAGCGCGTTGTAATTGCTCTGGCCGAAGGTTGCTGCCCAGCCACTGCTGAAGTCCTTGTAGGGCACACAGCTTCCACCCGGGAACACGGCATACTTGCCACAGTTTTTGGTGTCGATACCGGCAGGCAGAATCTGCGTGACGTTCTGCCATCCAGGAAGTCCCTGCAGATTAGCGCCATGCGTATACACGTAGGCTGCCTGGGCAGTTAAGGAGTGGGTAATCGCATACTGGAGCGTCAGGTTGGTTTCCAGCGTATGCGGAGTCTGATAATCGAACTGCAATCCCTCCAGCTCGAGTCCCAGTGCGTTGACCGCACTCGGGGTCAGCGGGATGCAGGAGAATCCCGACTCGAAACTGGCGGTTCCGCCCGGTCCGGATGTGGCGCATCCGGCATAGGGCGAGTTATAGCTGACGGGCGCCACCTGAGAGTCAATGCTGTGACCGGTTGGGTTGGACTGTATACCGTACTGCAGGTTGTACACAAACGGATAGTTCTCGCCGATGTTCGGCCCATACCCCTGGTTTTCAAAAGAGTTGAAAAAGAGCCCGACGCCGCCACGCACCACGAACTTCGGTGTGATCTCGAGCGCAGCGCCGACGCGGGGAGCGAGGTTAGCCCTCACGACTTCGATCAGCCCCTGACCATATTTATTGGTCACATCCAGCGTGATGCCGTCTTTGGCCAGAAGATCCGGGAGACCGAAACAGCCGACTCCCTGGCAGGTCCCGGCCGCTGCAGGAACCGAAGTACCTCCATAGTTGGTGTACGCCGGATGCCCCGTGGAAAGCGTCCGATTGTCCTTCCCGGTGGCCGGGACGATGTACGTTGCCGCGCCAATGTTCTTACCGGGAATCGCGTATGGAACGAAGTTGGCCTGTCCGCCGTTGGTTTCATTAATGGGACCGAAATCGTCCCACCGCAAACCAAGATTGATGGTTAGCTTCGGAGTCACTTTCCAGTCATCCTGGAAGTACGACGCAAAATACATCTTCTGATCGTAGGTCTTGTTGATGTTGGAAGCGTAGACGAAGTCAGAGCCACCCGAATAGTTGAACCCATTCGGATTCGGCGCGCCGTCGATCGTAGCCGGGGCTGCCATCGGGGGTAGCAGGACCTGCGCGATTCCGCCTGTGGTATTGCCCTGATTGGGAATATCGACAAATGAGCCGTTGTAATCGAACTGCCCGTGCGACCACGCAGGCTGCAGGGTCGAGAACTTCACGTTCTGATACTCGATCCCCATCTTGAAGCTGTGGTTGCCGTAGATCTTCGTGAAGTCGTCCGTCACCTGCAGGGTCTGGCTGACTTCATCCGAAGGCAGGAAGTTATTGCTTCCCAGGGTCGCCAGGTTCGCGATTCCAAAGGCTGGCAGCCCGCCGTTCTCCTGTCCCTGCGGAATGTCCTGAATGCCGAACTGCGCGGGAATCCCGTTCACCGCGCCCTCCGGTCCGTACCGGGTGGTGTGCAGGTGGGCAAAACCGGCGCGCACCTGATTGGTTGTTAAAGGCGTGAAGACGTGCGTATATCCAGCCACAGCCTGAGCCGATTTCGCCGTCTGGATCCCCTGGTAGAAGGAGCCGCCATCGGCGATGCCGCCAAAGATGCCCGGAATGTAGATCGGATCATCGGAGTAGCTGAAGCGCGCGAAGACCTGATCCGTCTGACTCGGGTTCACGTCACCGCGGATGTCGAACTGATTCCGATGCTCGTACAACGCGGGGCTGCTGGCAAAGACCTGGGTTCCGGAGTTGGGCGACGGATACAGATTCAGCACCTTGACAGCATTCGCATCGATCCGCCCAGCAGGGAGCATGTTCAGATCCGAGCAGTTTGCCGTCGTGAAGGTCTTCGACCCCGGGCCGCAAGCCGTGCTGAAAGGATCGCGCACATAAGCGTCGCTGCCGCTGCTGTTGGTAAATCCGGAAACCGGATCGACTGCGCCGCTGGCAACGAATCGAGTCGTCGCAGGATCGAGGATCGTGCCCTTCTGGATCGCTCGGCCCAGAGCATCGTTCCTCGTTGTGCCGTCGTTGAAGCCAAGAATCTGCGAAAGGTTCGTGTACCCGCTGCTCCGTTCCAGCGCCGTCGGCACGTCGCCGTTCTCGGCCGTACCCTGGACGCGACGGAAGCCTTCGTAATCGCCGAAGTAGAAGACTTTGTTTTTGATGATCGGACCGCCGATGTCGGCGCCGAACTGGTTCTGCCGCAGCTCACCCTTCCCGATGCCTGTGTTGTTCTCAAAATAGTCGGCCGCGTCCAGCTTGTCGTTGCGGAAGAACTCCCAGGCTGCGCCGTGAATGCTGTTGGTGCCCGACTTGATGGTCGCATTCAGCACCGCGCCGCCTGCCCGCCCCAGTTCGGCGCTGAAGTCCGCCGTCTGCACTTTGAACTCCTGAATCGCGTCCACCGGCGGCAGAATCACGTAGTTCGTTCCGTTCAGGAAGTCGACCGCATTCGAGTTGTTGTCAATGCCGTCCAGCAGGTAATTGTTCTGTGCGGGACGGAGACCGTTGGCCGAGAATGCGCCGGAGGCCGCGTTGCCGCGCGTGTCGGCCTGCGGGGTCTGCATGCCGGCTCCCAGCTGCGCAAGGAAAGTGAAATTGCGTCCGTTCAGAGGCAGATTGTTAACTTCCTGCGAGCCGATCGTTTGCCCCACCGAGGCTTCCTGCGTCTGCATAAGCGGGGGCGCTGTATTGACGTAGACCGTCTCGGTACTCGCTCCGGGTTTCAGCTGCACATTGACCTGCACCGTCTGTGCCACCTGAACCGTCACGTTCGACTGCGTGGTCTTGGAAAAGCCCTGCGCCGTTACCGAAAGCGTATAGTGCCCGATCCTGACCGGTGAGAACGTGTACGAACCGGCGTTATCCGTCTTGGTGTTCAGGGTGATGCCCTGGTCGATGTTCAGCAGAGTCACCTGAGCATTCGGAACGACTGCGCCAGTCGTATCCTGAACGACGCCCGTGATGGCGCCCTCGTCCACCTGCGCACGCGCAGACTGACCGAGGATAAACACCAGGCTGAAAACGATCAGGATGAGAGAAACGATCCCAAATTTGTCAAAAAAACTGCGGTCACCGCCCATGAAAGTGTCCTCCATTCCTTCCGGCTCCGATATCGCTTTTTTCCCTTCCCCTGAGGGGACCGGCCCAAATGTAACCGTTTACGTTGGCGCTGCTGTTTCGGGTAAGCGATTGCGCGGCAACAAGCTAGTTCTTCGATCCCCCGTTTGTCAATCGAAAGTTGCAGGATTTTTTCAACACTTCAATCGATCCCGCCAAAAGATCGGAAACCACAGTCAATACGCAGATTTGCCGAGGTTGCACATCCGGATTCCTGTTCGCCGGAGTCGGGGGCGAAATCTCTTTTCCACAATCTGTTGCGGAGCCCCACAAAACCAACACATGCCGAGGCCCGTCCCCCAGGCTCCCTCCGATCCCACGAATGCTATGATTCCGTCGTCTGCCGACGCCCCGATTTCTCGTGTTCGGCCCTCGTGCTCGTTACTCGCAGTCTCGGTTACTCGCATTATGGCTCGTGGTGGTTACGAAGAAACCGGCCCGCTCATCTCCCGTCGAGCGGTCCTCAAAAGCCTGGCATTTTCAGGAGTTCTCCTCCGTTCGGCTCCCTTCTTCGGCGAGACACTCGCCGGTCGCTGGGAAGAGACGCTCGCGTTCTCCGGCGATTTCCCATTCTCTGACTACCGCCTCACCCCTCATTACCCCGCGACCTCGCCCCTCACCGACATTCTGGCCCTCGTGCCTCCCGGTTCCGATGAGTACGTTTCCGAGAAATACGCGCACGAGGTCGGAACGCTTCTAGCGGATTGGGGCGCGGCGCTGCAAGAGTCTCCAGGCAATGTTTCTGCCCTCGCTTCCTCGCTGGCTCTCGATATCACAGGCCCAAATCTTGCCACCTCCACGGAAACACGCCTGCGATCCCGTTCCGGCATCGACGTCGTCCGCCGGCGTTTCGATTCCCCTTCGGTCACCGGACGCGACGCATGGGTCCGCTCCCTCCAGGCGTGGATCAGGGACGCATCCCGCGTCGAGACCGCAGAGTTCGAGATCTTCGCAATCGAGGAGATCGCTTCCGCTCCCCTCACGGTGCGTACCCGCTTGCGCTACGACCTGGTCGTTGCCGACTCGGGTTCCAGCCGCGAGGAAAGAGTCGGTGCATGGCAGGTGGACTGGGTTCGTAACCCGTCCGGCGGCTGGCTGGCGCAGAAGGTGGAAGCGAGCGAGGAAACCTGCTGTATCTCCGCCGCACCGGTCTTCACCGAGGTGACCGGATTCGCTCTGGGATCAACCCGCTCGTATCGCGAGCAGTTGCTGCACGGCGCCGATTATTGGCGAACCGTGCTCGATGGCGCTGTGGGAGTCGATGTCTATTCCAACAACGGCGTGGCAACAGGCGATTTCGACAACGATGGCTTCGACGACATCTATGTCTGTCAGCCATCCGGTTTGCCCAATCGTCTCTACCGCAACCGCGGCGACGGCACCTTCGAGGACGTTACCGAAAAAGCCGGCGTCGGTGTGCTCGACAACACCGGCTGCGCCCTGTTCGCCGATTTCGATAACCGTGGACTTCAGGATCTGCTGGTCGTGTGCGGAACCGGTCCTCTCCTCTTCCTCAACCAGGGAAATGGCACTTTTTCCCTGCAGAAAGATGCTTTCCGATTCGCACGTCCTCCCCAGGGGACCTTCACCCATGCTGCGGTTGCCGACTACGATGGCGATGGTCGCCTCGACGTCTATTTCTGCCTGTACATGTACTATCTGGGCCTGGACCAGTACAACTACCCCATTCCTTATTACGACGCCCGCAACGGTCCCCCCAATTGCCTCTTCCATAACGAAGGCGAGCACCGCTTCGTCGAAACCACTGAAGCCAGCGGAATGAATGCCGACAACAACCGGTACAGTTTCTCCTGTGCCTGGGGAAATGCCGGTCCCTACGGCTTACCCGATCTGTTCGTCGCCAATGACTTCGGCAGCTCGCAGCTCTACCGTAACAACGGCAATGGAACCTTCACCGTCGCCTCCCATGAGGCCAACGTCGAAGGCGTGGGGGCGGGCATGAGTTGCTGCTGGTGCGACTATGACAACGACGGCCGCCAGGATATCTACGTGCCCAGCATGTGGGAAGCTGCTGGACAAAGAGTCTCCGGCCAGAAGCAGTTCCACGAGAACGCACCGCCCGGCATTCGCGAACTCTACCGGCGGCACGCGCGCGGCAACGCTCTTTACCGCAACCAGGGCGCCGCCAGATTCGAAAACGTCGCGCAACAGGCCGGCGTCGAGATGGGCCGATGGTCGTGGGGGTCCGACTTTTTCGACTTCGACCAGGACGGTCACTCTGACCTTTATGTCGCCAATGGCTACATCTCAGAGCCGGACCTCGACGATCTGGCCAGCTTTTTCTGGCGCCAGATCGTAGCCCGGTCGCCTGACGACGCCACCCCCTCGGTTCGCTACGAACGCGGCTGGAACGCCATCAATGAGCTCATTCGCTCCGACCACACCTGGCATGGATACGCCAGAAACGTCTTCTTCCTCAACCTCGGGAACGGCGCCTTCGCCGAGGCGTCGGGGGTGGTCGGGCTCGATTTTCTGGAAGACAGCCGCTCTTTCGCCCTCGCCGATATCGACCATGACGGCCGGCTCGAGGTCATTCTCAAAAACCGCAACGCGCCGCAGATTCGCGTACTTCATAACTCGATGAAGCCTATCGGAGCCTCGATCAGCTTTCGTCTGCGCGGTCACAAGAGCAATCGCGATGCAATCGGTACGGCGATCACGCTGGAAACTCCCGGCCTCTCGCAGATCAAATATCTTCAGGCTGGATCGGGCTTCCTCTCGCAGCATGCAAAGGAGATCTTCTTCGGCCTTGGTGACGCGAGCCAGGTCACGCGCGTTGTGGTTCGCTGGCCCAGCGGCCTCGAACAGACGTTTCAGAATCTTCCCGCCGGCCACCGCATTGCTATCGAGGAAGGCTCGGCCTCGTTTAAAGCCACGCCCTTTCAGCCGCCGCCTTCGAGATACCTCGCCGCCACCCCCGCCGCTAAGAGCGAATACCTCCCCTCCGCCGTGCAGTCCTGGCTCATCGAGCCGCTCAGAGCGCCCGAGTTCTCTCTTCCCGATCTCGATGGAACCGTGCGCGATCTTCGCTCCTGGCACGGCCACCCCGTTTTCATCGTCTTCTGGTCGACCGCCGCGCCCGCCAGTCTCGAGGTGCTGCGCGCCCTGGCACAGAACACAGCCGTGTGCTCAGGCCACGATGTCATTTGCCTCGCCGTCAACCTCGACGATCCCGCACGTCCCGACCCAGCGCGATCCTTCGCCCGCCAGCAGCGCTTCCCTTTCCAGGTGCTGTTTGCCTCTGAGGAGACTGCCGGAGTCTACAACCTTATCTACCGGTTTCTCTTTGATCGGCGCAGAGACCTTCCCATTCCTTCCGGCCTGCTCCTCGACAGCGAAGGCATGATCGTGAGGGTCTATCAGGGTGCTGTCGATCCGGATTTAGTGCTGAGGGATGCCCGCTCGATTCCAGCCAACGCCGCGGAACGCATGCGGTCCGCGCTTCCCTTCCCAGGCATCCTTGTTCAGGATCGGATGGCGCGCAACGACTTCACCTATGGCGTTGCAATGTTTCAGCACGGCTATCTCGACCAGGCCGAAGCCTCGTTCCTCCAGGTACTCGCCGACAAACCTGACGATGCCGACGCGCTGTACAACCTCGGTACCCTGAGCCTTCGCCGCCGTGACCTCGCCAAAGCCAGCGGCTATCTCGAACGGACCGTCCAGCTCCGCCCCAATTACCCCGAAGCATGGAACAATCTGGGCATGATCGCCGCCGAACAGGGTCAACCGGACGACGCCATCCGGAATTTTCTGCAATCGCTCGCGTATCGCCCCGATTACGCCGTCGCTCTGCAGAATCTGGGCAATGTCTACCGGCGGCAAAGACTTTTCGATAAGGCTCACGATTGCCTGGCCCGTGCGCTCGAACTTCTGCCCGATGACCCCGAGATGAACTTCAGCCTCGGCATGCTCTATGCGCAGCAGGATCAACTGGAACCGGCAGTCCGCTATCTGAAGAAAGCTCTGGTCCTCAGGCCCGAGTATCCCGAAGCTCTCAACAACCTCGGCATTGTCTTTGTGCGCGAGGGAGACTACGCACACGCCGAAGAGGAGTTCAGAACCAGCATTCGCCTCTCTCCCGCATTCGATCAGTCCTGGCTCAACCTGGCCCGCCTCTACGCGCTCCAGAACGATCGCGAACGCGCTCGCCAGGTACTCAACCAGCTCCTCGCGCTCCAGCCAGACAATGCGAACGCCAGAAAATCTCTGGAGCAGTTGCCATGAGGTCCACCACGATGGCCCGCTTCCCCCTTCGAGGCCATGTCCCAACCAGTTCGCTCGCCCTGCTCCTTCTGCTGGCGGCAGCCTTCTGCATTGCAGCGCCGGCGCGGCCCCTCTATGCCCAAACCAACGCCGCCAACTTCCAGCAGATCCAGACCCTGCTCCAGCAGAATCGCCTCGACGAAGCGAAAGACCTCGCGCTCGAAACGCTCCAGCGCGATCCTCGCAGCATTGAGGCGTACAACCTGCTGGGCATGATCCTCAGCCAACAGCAGGACTACTCCGACGCCATCAACGCCTTCAAAACGGCCCTTCAGATCGACCCCGCCTCGGTGAAAACGCGAAACAATCTCGGCATGGTTTACCTGATCGAGAAACAGATTGAACCGGCCGAGAGTGAATTTCGCGCGGTCCTTCAGCGCGATCCTGTCAACCGCGATGCCAATTACAACCTCGGCGTCCTGCTGATGATGAAAGCTGACCCCGCCGGCGCAATCGTGCACTTCCGAACAACTCAGCTGCCCGACAAGCAAACCCGCCTGCAGCTCGTCCGCGCATATTTCGACAACAAGCAGCCTTCTCTGGCCCTCCAGGCTGCGAAAGATCTCTCCGTCGAGGAAAAGAACGACGTACAGGTGCATTTCTCCCTCGGCGTCCTTCTTGGTACCGAAAAGCAGTACAAAGCCGCACAGCTGGAACTGGAGAAAGCGGACGCGCTTCAGCCCGGCACCTTCGAAATTCTTTACAACCTCGGACAGGACCTTCTTCGCAGCGGAGATTCCGCCGGGGCTGAACCGGTGTTGAGCCGGGCTCTGCGTATCGAGCCCGATTCCCCCGATGCACTCTGTCTGATGGCTCAGGTTCTGGCCAACCAGTCTCGTCCTCTCGATGCACTCGATCTTCTCGTGCGCGCCCGCAAGCTCGCTCCGGACAATGTCGACATCCTCTTCCTGATGGCCCAGATCAGCATGTCCCAGAACTTCTTCGAGGATGCGATCCCGGTGCTCGAAGCCGGCCTGAAGATCGATCCGAAACGGTCTGCGCTGGTGGCCGCTCTGGGCGAAAGCTACTTCATGGCCGGTAAAACCGACAAAGCCATCGAGGTTTTCAATCATCTGGTCGAACTCGAGCACTCTCCGCGGTCTTACGCGTTTCTCGGTATGTCCTACAGAAACCTCGGCCGCTTCGATGAAGCCAGACAGCAGTTCGAGCGCGGTCTCCAGCAGGACCCCAAAAGCAGCCTTTGCCTGTATAACCTGGGTTTCATCTCCGAGCGTCAGGGCGACACCGCGGCGGCCGAAAAAGATTTCAACCAGGCTCTCCAGTACTCTCCCAATTTCGCCGACCCAATGCTGGAGCTGGCTAATCTCAAAATAGCTGCAAAAAAGCCCCAGGAGGCCGACGTACTCCTGCGCCATTTTGTCCGAGTGAGTCGCGATCCTGCGCCGGGTTACTACAAACTGGCCATGGTGGAACGAAGCCTGCACGAAACCGAGGCAGCCAATCACGACCTGGCTGCTTTCAAAACTCTTTCCCGGCAGTCCGGCTCCGGGCCCATGCCCTATCAGCACCTGTTCGACTTTCTCGACAACCGCTCGAAGTTGCCCCTCGGGGCCCAGCAGCAGCTCGATGTGCAGCAGGTCGCCGCTGAAGCCAAACAGCGTCCCGATCAGCCGGAGAACCTCTACTTCCTTGCCGAAACCTACCTGAAGGCGGGTAAGCCGGACGACGCCGAAAAGGTGATCGAACAACTCGACCAGGCCAGCGCCGGGGACTATCGCATGCTCACCGGCGTAGGAGTCCTGATGGCCCGTTATCGCCTCTTCGATGGCGCCATTGAGCATCTGAACACCGCCCTGCAGGCCAACGTGAATGTGGATGAAGTTCGCTTCGACTTAGCCGATACTTATTTCCGCGCACGACGCTACTCTGAGGCTCTCGACGCGGCAATGCAGGTCTCTCCGGAAGGCAGGAAGGACGAAGCTTATCTTGCCCTGCTGGCTGACATCTATGCGCACGTGGGCGATGTTGCGCGCGCCTCTGCGATGTACAACGACGCCATCGCCCGCAATCCGGACAACGACCAGGATTATCTCTCACTGGCGCTGCTTCAGCTCCGCGGTGGCGACGTGGACGCCGCCCGCCGCACCCTCGACCGCGGCCGCGCCCGCGTTCCCGGTTCGGGCAAGCTTTTCTGGGGGCTGGGTATCGTCTCCGCTCTCCAGGGGCGCAACAATGAGGCTGCCGACGAGCTGGAACGCGCTGTCGATCTGCTGCCGGAGTGGCCCGGCGGCTATTCCGCGCTGGGTGTCTTCTACTTCCAGAATGGAGAAATCGCGAAAGCCAGAGAGGTGTTTGACCGCTTCCGCAGCAGCAGTGCCAGCGGCAGCCTCGCGGCCGATCAGATCGAGCGCGTGCTCGATACCGCCGCAAACTCTGCAGGCGCTGCGCCACAGCCGATGGATCCGCAACGTCGCGCGCAGTTTCTTCAGTTGGCGCTGCAGCTCGCAGATCGAACCCTGTGATGCATTTCCCCCGCGACGCCGCAATCCTCTGCATCGTCGCTGCCGTCTGCCTTCCGTGCATTGAAGCCACCCGGGCCCAGCAAGCCTCCGCACCCCAGCCGCCGACGACTGTCCGCTTCACCGACATTCGCAAAGCCGCGGGCATCGTATTTATGCAGGACTCCACCGAGAGCAGCGAAAAATATTATCTGGAAACGATGGGTACCGGTGCCGCGTGGCTCGATTACAACCAGGACGGGCTTATGGACCTGTTCCTGATTCAGACCGGCGAGACCGCCGCATACAAGCCTGATCATCCTCTTCGCTCCGCTCTCTACCGCAACAACGGCGACGGCACCTTTACCGACGTGACCGCGAAGGCCGGCGTGGGGGGCGAAGGCCACTATGGCCAGGGAGCCGCTGTCGGTGACTACAACAACGACGGCTACCCCGATCTTTACGTCACCGGCTATGGCCACGCCATTCTGTATCGCAATAACGGCGACGGGACCTTCACTGACGTGACCGCGAAGGCCGGCGTTGCCGACGAAGGTCAGTGGTCCACCAGCGCCGCCTGGGTAGACTTCGACAAAGATGGATGGGTCGATCTGGTGGTCCTCAACTACCTCGATTGGAATCCGAAGAACAATCTTTGGTGCGGTGAAAGGGCCAGCGGATATCGCTCCTACTGCAGTCCCAACGACTATCGTGGCCAGCACATCACGCTCTATCACAACAATCATGATGGCACCTTCACCGACGTCAGCCAGAAGTCCGGTATAGGCATTCCCGAGGCCAAGGGAATGGGTGTGGTGACCGCCGACTTCTTCGGTCACGGATGGCCTGACATAGCCATCGCCAACGACACCTGGCCCAATTTCCTCTTCCAGAACAACGGAAATGGCACATTTACCGATAACTCGCTTATATCAGGCCTCGCCGCCAGTGAGGACGGGCGCTACGAGGCGGGAATGGGGATCGACGCCGCCGATGTAGATGGCGACGGCCTGCTCGACGTCTATATCACCCACCTCGACTTTGAACTAAATCGCCTCTACCACAACAATGGCGACGGCACATTTACCGACGTGACCTATTCATCCGGTATTGGTAACAAAGCGATGTTTCTTAGCGGCGTCGCCGCCAAGTTTATCGACTACGACAACGACGGTTGGCCCGATATTGTCCAGGCCAACGGCGCTATGGTCGATAACGTAAGCCTGTATCACAGCCAGGTCACTTATAAAGAGCCGCTGCTGATGTGGCACAACGTCGGTCATGGTCATTTCGAAAAAGTCTCGGACCTGCTGGGCCCCGACTTCAATCGCCCCGTTGTCGGCCGCGGCCTCGCCACTGCCGACTTCCTCAACGACGGCAACCTCGGGTTCGTGGTCAACTGCCGCGGAGACTACCCCGAACTGATGCGCAACCTGGGCGGCGCCGGCAATCACTGGCTGGAAGTACTCCTGATCGGCACGAAGTCCAATCGCGACGGAATCGGCTCGACTCTGAAACTAACCGCCGGCGATCTGGTTCGCGTCGACCAGGCGAAAGGAGGCACCAGCTACATGTCCGCCAGCGATCCGCGCATTCACTTTGGGCTCGGCAGGCACACGAAGATCGATTCGCTGGTCATTCAGTGGCCCAGCGGTCAAACCGACAAAATCTCGAATGTGCCGGTCGATACAATAATCGCCGTGAAGGAGGGAACAGGCATCGTGCCGCATCCCTTCCCAAATGTGCAAATGAAATAGCCAGCGAGGTACCGCTTGGGCTTATGGAATTCAAGATGATGGAAAGGCGTACTACTCCCCTCCGATGATCACACCCAGGCGACGCTTTTTGGGCTCATCCATGTTCGTGCTCGGTAGCACCCTGCTCGACCTTCTCACCACTCCGCTCTGGCAATGGCGAAACTCCGGCGTGGTTCGGGCCGAGACCACTAACACCACGGTCTCCCCCGTCCACTATATCGACGTGGCCCAGCAAGCGGGCCTGACCGTCCCCAACGTCTGGGGTGGAGTTGACACCAAGCGCATCATCGTCGAAACCAAAGGCAGCGGCATCGCTTTCTTCGACTACGACCACGACGGATGGATCGATATCTATGTGACGAATGGCAGCCGGCTGAACGCACACTGGCCGCCGGGAGAAGCCCCCACTACTCACTTATACAAAAATAACCGCGACGGTACTTTCACCGACGTCACGGCAACATCCGGCATCGGCCGCAGTGGCTGGCAAACCGGTGTGTGCGTCGGCGACTACGACAACGATGGCTGGGACGACCTGTTCTGTACCTTTTGGGGCCGTAACATTCTCTTCCATAACAACGGTGACGGCACTTTTACCGATGTCACAAAGAAAGCCGGCCTATACCAGGAGAAAGGCCGCTGGGGCACGGGCTGCTCGTTCCTCGATTACGACCGGGACGGACATCTCGATCTTTTCGTCTGTAACTTCGTCGCGCTCGACCCCGATCATCCGCCTTCCCGGGATGATGCCGCCTTCTGCCAGTGGAAGGGCATGCCCACCATGTGCGGTCCGCGTGGCCTGCCCGGCGACACCAACATCCTCTACCACAACAACGGCGACGGAACTTTTACCGACGTATCGGAGAAGGCCGGCATCCTGAAACCGGGCCCGCGTTACTCCATTACTTCCGTATCCTATGACTTCGACAACGATGGATGGCCGGACATCTATATAGCCGTTGACTCGGAGCCCGCCATGCTTCTGCAGAACAACCGCAACGGCACCTTCAGCGAAGTTGCAGTGATGGCCGGATGCGCTTATAACTCCGATGGCCACGAACAGGCGGGCATGGGCCTGGGTGTAGCCGACTACGATTGCGACGGCTGGTTCGATATCTTCAAGACAAACTTTGCCGACGATACATCGGACCTCTACCATAATAACGGCGACGGTACATTTACCGAGTTATCGTTCAATTCGGGCATTGGTATCAACAATAAATATGTGGCCTGGGGCTGCGGGTTCATCGACTACGATAACGATGGGTGGCCTGACATCATCCAGGTCAATGGTCATGTCTATCCCGAAGTCGACCAATATAATTTCGGCGAATCTTTCAAGAATCCGCGCCTCGTCTACAAAAACCTCGGCAATGGGAAATTCAGAGATGTCTCTGCTGAAATGGGTCCCGGCATTACCGAGACATTCTCGAGCCGCGGCGCTGCGTTCGGCGACTACGACAACGACGGCGGGATGGATGTCCTCGTCCTGAACATGAACGATCTTCCTTCCCTGCTGCACAACGTGGGTGGCAACAAACAGCACTGGATCAAGCTCAAGCTGATCGGCACCCAATGCAACCGGACAGCGATTGGCGCGCGTGCCCGTGTGATCACCGGCAAGCATTTCCAGATGGACGAAGTGAACAGCGGGACCAGCGTGATGTCGCAGAATGACCTGCGCCTGCATTTCGGCCTGGGGACCGCGGAAGTCGTGGACATGATCGAAGTGAAGTGGCCCACCACCTGGAAGGTTGAGCGTTTCACCAGAATCGCCGCGAATCAGATCCTTACCATTCGCGAAGGCGCGGGCATCGTGGGTTCGATGAAGCCACGCGGCGCCTGAGCCGCGCCGGAGAGATCAGCGGTTCTGCGGCGCGGGAGGCTGGACGGTATCCAGCACGCGAAACTGTTTGATCGCGCGCCGCTGCCGTTCCACTTCTTCCTTTTGTTCTCTTTCGATCTTCTCGTGCAGATCCAGTTCCGCCTTCGCCTGGTCGCGTTCGCCCATACGATCGTAGGCCATACCCAGCCGGTAATGAGCCTCACCCAGTTGCGGGTCGGCTGCCGTCGCGCGCCGAAAGAAACCGACAGCATCCTGATAATCCCTGCGCGAATAACTGAGCACGCCCAGTTGCAGCCAGGCCACAGCACATTTGTCATCCAGGTTCACAGCCCGTTGCAGCAGAGCTTCAACCGGAGCGACTGAAGCCTTATCCATTGGCTGACCGTTATGCTTCCAGATCGCCATCGCATAGTAGTAGCTGGCCAGCGGATTTCCTGGTTGCCTTTCCGAAAACCGCTTCAGCCGCGGAACCACGCACGGCATCGGGCTCGACACTGCGACCACGATTCGCCCCATGAACAGATATGGATCCGCATCGTCGGGATCAAGGTCCGATGCCGTGCAGAGCCGCTCAGCGGCTTGGTCGTACAGCGCGCCCGCAAACAGCGCCGCCCCCAGCGCAGTGAGCATGCGTTCCGAATCCGGATGCGCCTTCACTCCCGCTGCGAAAACCTCTTTGGCCTGTAACACGGCGCGATGGAGAAGAAGTTCGGAACCCCATTCAAAATAATTTTGTTCGCTCGGATCCTTGCGCACCGCGCGCTCCAGTTCGTCCGCAGCCCTCAGAGGATCGCCGAGTTTCTCGTCCAGTTCGCCGGCCAGCCGATCCACGTCGGCGTTCTCGCCGTGCGCCATCAGGTTGCGCACGTGCCCGCGTGCGCTGGCCAAGTCTCCCGTCCTCTGCAAAGCTTCGGCAAGGTCGAGTTCATTCGCAAAATCGTCCGGACGGATACGATATGCCGTCTCGAGAGGCGGAACGGCATCACCATCCTGCGCGGCCGCAAGATAAAACGCGCCCAGAGCTTGGTTCGTTGCAAACTGTTCGGGAGCCTTCGCCCGCAGGGCCTGCAACTCTTTCTCCTGTTCCTTTCTCGCTTCCGTCGCAATCTTGGGGGGCTGAGCCTTTCCCTCCGGTTTCAAGCCGATCGCTTCTCGATTGAGCGCCTCGCTCGTTCGCAACACCGTGTCCGATCCATGGCCACCTGCCGCCGTCCAGTCCGTCACCGCCGCAATCGTGAAATTTGGCTCATCGGCAAACTCCATCCCGCCTGGCTGCGGAGAGGACGATTTGCCTCCAACCGGTTGCATCGTCAAAGTCACGCGGTCGCTTTGTGAACCATCGGCACTAATGGTCGATTGCGCGGCCAGCCACCCGGGCTTTTCCGCGATCACCGTGTAAGGCCCCGGCGTGACCCCGGAGAATGTGAAATCCCCATCGACATTGGTTTTGGTCTTGGCAGTCAGCGCGCCGGCATGATCCAGCCTCACCTGTACGTCACCAATCGGAGCGCCAGCCGCACCGCGCACGGTACCGTGGATCGTCGTTGGTCCCTGCTCCTGCGCACCTGCAGCAACCCACAGCATCAGAATCAGCACGGTAACCGCCAGTATTTGATGCAGGCGACAAGTCGCTTGTCTCTCTTCGAGACGAATTGCTTGTGAACCGATGCTCTCGAACGGAAGTGCGGCGGCGTCCATTCGCTTCCTCGTCACATTTACCCAACTTTGCGCCTTCACGGGCATACGACAGCGTTCATTGTACGACCAGATTTGATGGCTCTCCGCGGCCCGGAACACTCTCGTTCGCGCCTCAAACTCCCGGAACTACGCGTGCGCGAACCATTCGAGAAGCATGTTTCCGAATCGGTCCAGCGCAATCGGTTGGGGCTGTGCTAGGAGACGAAAGTCGGACGGCGCGATCACGTGCGCCTGCGCCAGGCTCTCCGCGATGCAAACGCAAACCGTCGAGTTTTGATACTCGGCGTAGCGGCCAGCCGCCATCCATATATAGAGAGCCAGGATCTGCGCATCCAGCGCACTACCTTCAAAATCGTCGACGGCCGGGAGCGGATTCACCTGATCCTGGTTATCGAACACGGCAACTCCGGTAAAGGGTTTCGGCTTGCTCCGCACGCCAAACCGCGCCGCCAGCAGCGATGGCCGCGCCCGCCGTAACACCTCCGATGCCGCCCACTCCACAAAGGAGTTGCTGAAGATCACTGCCCCGTTGCCTGACAGATAGACCGATCGCACGAATTCACGCAGCGCCGCGTCTCCCGCAACCTCAGGCGGGCACCACGCCGATACATCCACTTTGCGCAATCGATCGAACACCGCATCGGCATCGGTCAGGTCTTTGCGCATGGTGTTCATCTCATGCGAGAAGCTCTGCCGAAAGGATTCCAGTCGGCCGCAACTCATCAGAAGAGGAGTGAAGCCTCCCGCGCCCTCCTGAGACACGAGAGAATCCACCAACTCTCGGCTCGCATCGATCGCCCACGCATCCGCGTGCTCGGCAGGCTGGCCGCGCGCGGCGCTCAAAAGCCCTCCGAATGCACTCGCAGACCTGGGCGACCTGCCCAGGAGCAGCGTCGCCAGAGTCCCTCCCGGCTCGACGGAATGCAAATCCAGATTCACCGTAGTGCCGGCGCCCTGCCAGCAAGCCCATACCGTTGCCGGGTCGAACGGAAGAGTCCTCGGAAATTCCAGCAACAAAAGCCGGTGGCGCGATACCGCGGGCGTTCCGTTCATCTCCTGCACATGGCGGTCGGCGGTGGCGAATACCGCCTGCACCGCCTGTCTCCACTCCTGAAAATACGGCGAGCGCGCCAGCTCCGAGGAGTTCTCGATCGTCTGCTCGCTGGTGGAGAGGTGCCAGTGCCGCACCCCCATCTTCTCCTCCAGCGCCTTTACATCGCGGAAAAGCGCCAGGGATTCCCCGTCGCTGAGCCCGGCAACATACACCAGCAAACGCTCCACCGCGTGCCGTTCGTTGGGAAACAGAGTTTCCCATTGGTGCAGCTGCTGATTCACGAACGGAACAAAGGTCAGCGGCAGCCGGCGCAATACGCCTCGGTTCAGGGCGTCCTGCAGCTTCCCGGAATACGCGTCTGCCGCCATGTTCTTTTCTCCGGCAGCTACCTGTGTGCCGGCCCTGCTAGGTCCGGAACTCATCCAGCCGTCTTCCCTGGGACGGCATCGCTTCGCAGCCCAGCAGGCTCACCAGCGTCGGACATACATCCACATGCCGAATCGGCCGCTCAATCACATCGGGTTTCTCCACCGCCGCCCCCAGAACCATCATCCACGTGTCCCGCGTCGACTCTTCATTAGCGCGATGATTGAAAAACCCATTCGTCGAAGAACCATCCGGGTCCCGTCCGAACTCTGGCAGAACCAGCACCGTCGTCCTCCCCTTGTAATCGGGATTCGTCTCAACCTCGTTCCATAGCTGCCACACCAAACGGTCGGCCGTCCTGATTCCTGCCACATGCATCGCATACGAACCGAAATGAGCAACCTCAACGTCCGACAGCGCAACCACCAGCACTCGCGGCGAGAATTTGCGCATGATCTCCCGTGTCATGAAAAACGTGAGTTCATCCCCGCTCGTCGGCCCCCCGCTGCGCACAAAGCTCGCAATTGCTGCCTCGATGGTCGCCTTCGCGCGCGGATCCAGAGACTGGGCGGCATCGAAGACGGTCCATCCCAGCCCTTCATAGTTGCTTCCCGCAATCACGCTCTCCAGTTGTGCTTCCACTTTGGCCCGATCGGCCATCGCCGCCGTGCGCCCGCTGCGCATCGCGTCCACCACAGCGGCCAGCATCAGCTGCTTTGGAAAAACGACATTGGCGCCATATTCCGGCCCGTAGCCCGCCGCCGAACTCGCCCCTATCTGGCTCGTCAGTGCTTTATTACTGGCCACCACCCACGTGTCGCTGCGGTCCGCCTTCCGCTCCCTGCGGAACTGCTCAAACAACGTGGGTGTCGTCGGAGCCAGTTTCCCCCAGTCGTCCACCCTCTGCCAATTCCCGGTAATGATGCTGGAGATCGCATTGAAATGCGCAGTCACCCCCTCGTTCCGCGTGTGCGGATAAAACAAACACTGCGCAAACAGATCGCCGCTCAAATGCGGTATGTTCCGAAGCCCTTCGCGCGAAAACGTCTCGGCCCGGCGCACGCCGCCAATCACCACCACGATTATCTTGTCGACACTCGTCTTGTCACCGGATGCCGCGAGCGTCCCCCGCTCTTCGCCGGCTCCAGCCTCGCGAAGGATCGTTCCCGCCATCAGCAAACCCGCCCCACGCAGAAAAGCGCGCCGGGAGGGGTCGAGCAGGGAATCCGAGTTCCCAATGCCGTCGCCACGCCACGCGTCCTGGTCTACGCCTATGCTCATGCGCGGTCCCTTCTGCGAGCTCGAACCTCGTTCAAGAGCAGGAAGCTTTTCGAAGATCGGCAAGGATTATAGGCGCAGATTCTCCTGCTGCCCCGTTCCCAAAGTAACCATCCGGAACAGATCGCACACTCTCGAGCCCTCCCGGGAGCCGTGAGGTCCTGGCTTTCGGCGCCAAACCATCCGATTCGCCATATTCACCAACACGAACCCAAATTGTCTTGAAGTAACACTAAAGTGCACTCCAATTCTCGAGGATATGTGCCGATGATCACTTAGGACACCAATTCCGCGGTTGGCTCCTGGCGAGGTCCTCCCCCATTGTTCGTTCGGGAAACGCGGAGCACGGCACGAGAGAACCCGCTGGAGGTTGACGTGACAGCCACGTTCCGGCCGCTGCTTCGGGCAGGCGGCGCACGCATTTGCGCCCTGCTGTCTCTCTGTCTCTCCGCCTCGACTGCATTGCTGCCTGCACAAACCCTGCCTGCCGCTCACCAGTATCGTCCAGTACTTACAACTGCCCGGCAGGTTCACCAACTCGCCCCCGATCAGGCGGCACTCGCCTTGCCGGTTCGACTGCGCGGCGTGGTCACCTTCTACGATCCCTGGCAGGCAGGGCACAAGGCTCTCTTTATTGCCGATGCAAGCGGCGGTATCTTCATCGCGCCTGGCCCGGCCCCTCTTCCTCCAATGCACGCGGGCTCTGTGATCGCCGTCTCTGGAGTCACGGATCCGGGTGGCTTTGCTCCCATCGTCTCCGATCCGCAAATTCGGCTTCTCCCCGGCACTCTCCCCTTGCCCAAACCTCTCCGCGTGCAGCTCCCTCTTCTGCTCACCGGGGCGGAAGACGGTCAGTGGATCGAAATCGAGGGCGTCGTCCGCGCAGCGGAGCCCGACGCGAAGCATGTCGTGCTCACCGTCGCCACTCCTGACGGGACCTTCTCCGCCACGACCGTCCGCGAGGACCGTGCGAATTACAACGCCCTGGTGGATGCAAAGATCCTTCTGCGCGGCGTGGCCACCCCTCTGGTCGATGCAAAGCGCCGCCTCCTCGGAATCAGAATCCTCTTTCCGGGTCTCAGCACCGTGTCCGTCGAGGAGCCCGCGCTCCCCGAGGTTTTCTCCCTGCCCGTGCAGCCTCTTTCCCGCCTCTTGCGATACTCATCGACCGTTCCCAGCCCTCATCGGATTCACGTTCGCGGTACCGTCACCCTCTCATGGCCCGGACAACGCGTCTGCGTCGCGGATGGAAGCGACGCTCTGTGTATGGAAACCCAGGACCCCGTTCCGCTGAAGGAGGGCCAGATCGTAGATGCCGTCGGCTTCCTGGACAGAAAAAACTATGTTCCCCAATTGTCCAATGCCCTCCTGCGCGTGTCCGGGGCGGGAAGCGCAATTCCCGCCGTCCGGATATCCCCCGCGGACACGTTCGGCGGCGATCACGAGGGAGATCGGGTTCGCATGGAGGGAACCCTCTTCGGCATCGATCGGAAAGATGGGTTCACCACTCTGCTGATTTCCTCGGCCGGGACGCTTTTTCCCGCCATTCTCCCCTCCACTTCGTTCGACCAGCAAAGTCTGCCCAGCCAGAAGTGGGTGGAAGGAAGCCGGGTCGCTGTCACCGGGGTCTTCTCCGGAAATGTCGATACCCACTGGATTACCCGCCAGGAAGGCAAAGCCCGTTGGGAGTCCTTCCAGATCCTGCTGCAATCGCCCGAAGATATCCGAATTCTCGAATCCCCCTCCTGGTGGAATAGCCGCCACTCTCTCGCAGTTCTCGAGGTTGTTGCTTTCTCCACCCTGATCTTTCTCGTCTGGGTCTTCGCCCTTCGCCGCCAGGTCCATCGTCAAACTTTGACGATCCGGCGCAGCGAAGAACGATTCCGCTACATGGCCGAGCACGACGCTTTGACCGGTCTCTGCGCGCGAACCGTCTTCTTCGAACGCCTGAGCTCCGCCATTGCCGAGGCCGCGCGCAGGTCTTCTTCCCTGGCCATCATGGCCATTGACGTCGACGACTTCAAACATCTCAATGATTCGCTCGGCCATCAGGCAGGCGATACGGTCTTGTGTGCCGTCGCCCGCAGAATCCAAAGTGCGGTGCGCGAAACCGACACCGTTGCCCGCATCGGCGGAGACGAGTTCGTCATCCTCCTCCCCGGCGTCCACGGAACGGAAGAGGCTTACGTCATCGCCGCAAAGATTCTCGCGGTAGCCTCGGATTCCGTCAGCATCCGCGAAGATCCCGTGGCCGTCACCGTCAGTATCGGCGTCACGGTTTTCCCCGACGGCGGCCTCGATGCGACTTCATTGCTCCGCAGCGCTGACGTAGCTCTCTACCGGGCCAAAGCAATCGGCAGGAACTGCTTTCAGCTGTTTTCTCCCTCTCCGGCAGCCTCCCCGGGCTTCTCTCTCACCGGTCAGGTGCACACCATCTCTAGTTGTTGATAACCAATCCCCTCACCCCGGTCGAGGGCTCATCCCCACCTCTCAGCTCCCTGCATCACTGACAATGCTATCCGGCTATTTTCTGGGATACAATTGCGGGCGGACTTCGATGTAAACGATTTCAGAGCGCCGCGCCTTCACCTCCGGCGCGATCGAAATCGGAGAACGAGGAGAACTATGAGCAGGGGTATCTTCTTCCGTGCGATGGTCATCATCGCTGCCATTGGGATTCCGGCAGCCGGGTTCACGCTGGACAACGGCCTTGCCAAAACCCCGCCGATGGGCTGGAACAGCTGGAACAAGTACGCCTGCAAGGGATTGAACGAGGCCGTGGTTCACTCCACCGCCGACGCCATCGCCAGCAACGGCATGAAGGATGCCGGCTACCAGTTCGTCGTCCTCGACGATTGCTGGCAGATCAGCCGCGATGGCCAGGGCAACATCGTCGCCGACCCCTCACGATTCCCCTCCGGCATCAAAGCGCTCGCCGACTACATCCACAGCAAGGGCCTCAAATTCGGACTCTATACCGACGCCGGCACCAATACCTGCGCCGGCAGGCCTGGAACCATCGGCCATGAATACCAGGACGCCAAACAATATGCCGCGTGGGGCGTCGACTATGTGAAGGAGGATTGGTGCCATACTCTCCCCGGCCAGGACAGCGAGTCGTCCTACACACTGTTCCGCAATGCGCTCGCCGACGCCGGCCGTCCCATCGTCTTCAGCATCTGCGAGTGGGGCTCCACTAAACCCTGGTTGTGGGCCGGACCGGTGGGCAATCTGTGGCGCTCCACCGGCGACATTCAGGACTGCTGGGATTGCAAAAAACCCTGGGGCGGCAATGGTTTCCTGCAAATCATCGATCAGATGAATGGCATCGAGAGTTACTCCGGACCCGGTCACTGGAACGATCCCGACATGCTCGAAGTCGGCAATGGCGGCATGACCACCGAGGAATATCGCGCCCATTTCAGCATGTGGGCTCTCTTTTCGGCTCCGCTGCTGGTGGGCACCGACGTCAGCAGCATGTCAGCCGATACGCGAGAGATTCTCCTCAACCGCGCAGTCATCGCCGTCGATCAGGATCCTCTGGGACAGCAGGGCCATCGCGTGAAGAAAGATGGAGACCTCGAGGTCTGGTCCAAACAACTCGGCGATGGCGGCCGCGCGGTCGTGCTGCTCAATCGCGCCACCACCCCCGCTGCTATTGAAGCCGCGTGGACCGACATCGGATACCCAGCCAGCCTCACGGCAACGGTGCGCGATCTTTGGAGCGGGAAGCAACTCACCGGACAAAAGGGAAGCTACACCGCCCAGGTTCCCGGACACGGCGTGGTCATGGTCACCATCGAACCCTGATCGTCGAGGACCAGCCGTCGACGTAACGCCACTCTGAATTGGGTTCGCAAATCCGGGAGTACAATTTCGACCGGATTCCTTGTAAACGATTTCTCCGACCACTTTTCATCGAGGCCTCTATGCCCTTCATCACCCGCCGCGACTTGCTCTCATCCGGAGCCATTCTCTCTGCCGCCTCTCTGACCGCCCGCTCCGCCTTCGCCCGAACCGCCGCGCTGCTCGCAGCAGAATCCACTGAACCATCCGTGTCGGCCATTCCCGCCGTCGGCCCGCGCGAGCAGTTCCTCTTCGACTTCGGCTGGAAATTCACCCTCGGCAACGGCTGCGACCCCGCCAGAGACCTTAACTTCGGTTACGGCCAGAGCGACTTCAGCAAGACCGGAGAATTCAATTTCGCTAAAGCCGGCTTCGACGACTCCACCTGGCGCACGCTCAACCTGCCCCACGACTGGGCCGTCGAACTCCCCTTCGTCCACGATGACTCCGGCGGCGGTGACAACGCCCTCAAATCGCACGGCTACAAACCCCTCGGTCGCCGTTTCCCTGAAACCAGCGTCGGCTGGTACCGCCGCGAATTCGATATCCCCGCAACAGACCTCGGTCGCCACATCTGGGTCGAGTTCGACGGCGCCGCTCGCGATGTGCTCGTCTTCATCAACGGCTGCTTCATCGGCCGCAACGACAACAGCTACGCGCCCTTCCGATTCGACCTCACCGACTTCATCGCCTACGGCGCCAAAAACTACATCGTCCTCCGCGTCGATGCCAGCTTCGGTGATGGCTGGTTCTATGAGGGCGCTGGCCTCTACCGCCACGTCTGGCTCACCAAAACCGATGCCGTCCACCTGGGCAAGTGGGACAGCGTCGTTCGCCCCACCGTCAGTGGCGACTCGGCTGCCCTCGCTCTCTCGACCGTGGTCTTCAATCAGGGCAAGCAACCCACATCCGCCAAAGTCAGCTGGAAGATCCTCGATGCCAAAGGGGCCACCGTCGCCACGGCCGAATCGCCCGAGCAGTCGATCCCCGCCGACCAATCGGCCTCGTACACGGCCACTGCCAGCCTTTCCAGTCCCGCCCTGTGGTCGGTCGATGAGCCGAATCTCTACTCCGCCATAGTCACCGTCGAGTCCGATGGCCAGCCGCGCGACGCCGAACGCGTCAGCTTCGGCGTTCGCACCGCTGTCTTCGATCCGGAAAAAGGATTCTTCCTCAACGGCAAATCTCTCAAGATCCAGGGCACCTGCAACCACCAGGACCACGCCGGCGTCGGCGCGGCTCTTCCCGACCGTCTCCAGGCCTACCGCATCGGAGTTCTTCAGGCCATGGGCTGTAATGCCGTGCGCACCTCCCACAACATGCCGACTCCCGAGTGGGTCGAAGCCTGTGACCGCATGGGCGTCATGATGATGTGCGAAACCCGCCAGATGAGTTCCAGCCCCGAGGGCCTCGCGCAGCTTGAAGTCATGATCAAGCGCTATCGCAATTCACCGTCCATCATTATCTGGTCCGTCGGCAACGAGGAGTTCATCCTTCAGGATCCGATGGCCGAACAGGGCTCTAAAATCGTCGCCACCATGGTCCAGCGCTGCCACGAACTCGACCCCACCCGAGTCGTCTCCGCCGCCGTCAACGGAAGCAACGAGAAGGGCGTCTCCGATTCCCTTGACATCATCGGCTTCAACTACAACCTCAAACTGCCCGACCCCTACCACAAAGAGCACCCCAAACGAGCCCTCTATGGATCGGAAACCTCCAGCGCCATCAGCACCCGCGGCGAGTACTCCAGCGATCCCATCCGGAACACCGTCAGCTCCTATGACGGCGTTGTGCCCTGGGGTGAAACCCCGGAAGAGTGGTGGACCTTCTACGGCACTCGTGACTGGGAGGCCGGCGGCTTTGCCTGGACCGGCTTCGACTATCGCGGCGAGCCCACTCCCTACGGCTGGCCTTCCATCAATTCCCAGTTCGGCATCGTGGATATGTGCGGTTTCCCGAAGGACTACTTCTACTACTACCGGGCCTGGTGGGGTAAGGAACCCTCGCTGCATCTCTTTCCCCACTGGAACTGGACCGGACGCGAAGGTGACGAGATCCCCGTCTGGGTCTACTCCAATCTCGATGAAGTCGAGTTATTCGTGAATGGCTCGAGCCAGGGACGCCAGAAAGTTCCCCACCTCGGCCACGTCGAGTGGAAGGCGAAATACGAGCCCGGAGCTATCGAAGCGCGCGGCTATAAAGGCGGCGAAGTCGCTCTCACCGAAAAGCGCGAGACCACTGGCCCCACCGTCTCCATCCGCCTCACCGCGGACCGCACTGAGATCGACGCCGACGGCGAAGATGTCGCGGTGCTCAAGGTCGAAGCTCTCGATAAGGAAGGCCGGCTGGTTCCCATCGCGGATAACCGTATCGCGTTCACCATCGCGGGTCCGGGCAAGCTCATCGGTGTGGGCAACGGCAACCCCAACTGCCTCGAAAGCGACAAGGAGCCGAAGCGCTCGCTCTTCAATGGTCTGGCCCAGGTCATCATCCAAAGCACGAAGCGTCCCGGCCCAATTCACATCACGGCACAAAAGGATGGCTGGGACGGTCCCGACCTGACCTCAGCCACCATCCAGATCACCACTAAACCGGTCCAGGCGCGCCCATCGGTGCCCGTACAGCGGCCTATGTGAGGAATTTGGAGCAACGCAAGAATCAATCAGCCCGCAAGAGCGAGCAGCTTTTCCAGATCCACCGTCGAATCCGACTGTACCCCTCGCGGAAGCGTGGGACCAATCGCCACCGCCTGATTGTGAGCTTCGAACCAGGCGATAAACAACGACTGCTCATAACCAGGAAGCCGTTGTTGGTTGAGCCAGTGATACCAGGCGGCCATATCGGCATCGGTCAGCGAACCTGCCGGGTCAAGCTCGGGTGTGGCGTCCGCGCCGGTGAGCAGCTCATTCATCGGGCGCTGCCGCTGGCGCGGTGCGAAGCGCGCCACGACGGTAAGCGCCTGAGCGCGGCGGAGCACTTCGCGCGTGGTCCACTGCGCGAAGGTCGTGCTGAAGATCTGTGTTCCTGACCCCTCGGTGAACAGGCTCACATAAAAACGGGCCAGAACCGGATCCGTGGAGCTCGCAACACCCAGCTCGTCGGGTGTGAGCTGCGCGAGCCACGTTCGCAACTGTTCCGGTCCCATACCGGGCTGGCTGATCTCCTTCTGCATCCTTCGCAGAAGGCTGGTCCTCAACGGTCCGAGCGCTGTCCAGGAGATGCACGTCAGACCCTTGTCATAATCCGACGGATCCCCACCGTCGATATACCAGTGCGCGTACGGCTCAGGATGAGCCCGAGCGCGCGCAGCAGCGGCATCCAGCAGAATGCGGATGCCGTTGTCCGGCTTGATTTGCGTGAACCATGTGCCCTGGGCGCGAAGGTTCCGAAACAGGGGCTCATTCCAGGTCGCCACATCTTTACCGATGATGGCGATGCCCAGTCGCCGCATCGGCAAGGGCTCGACAGGAGTCGCATTCTGCAACCGAGTGCCAAAGTCCGTCGCCGCCACGCGAAAGGCATCCAGTTGATGACTGCTCCAGAGCCATGCCGACTGCTTCTCCTGAAACTGCGCTGGACGATTCACCCAATCGAAGTCCTCCAGGTCGCGCGACAGCGAAAGCTGTGCGAAGCCCCGGAACCACTCCGAACGCTGTCGCTCATCCAGCGCCGAGAGCGCAGCCAGTTCCTTCTCCACTGCGACCCGCTCGGCCGGGAAGGCAAGATCGTACGAGAGGATCTCGCGCAACAGGGACGGCAGAAATCCAGCAGGAAGTTGTCGGAGCAAATCCAGATGCGCCACAGCCAGGTTCCGCGCCTGCGGCGGGTAAGCGGCGAAAGCTGCGCTGGTTAGATCGCGAGGCTGCATGGATCAAATCAGCTCCGGGATCGGTTTGCCGTTGCTTTCGACCGGCGAGAAGCCCATGATCGCGCCCAGACTCGGCACCAGATCGATCGACTGCATCGGCTCGTCGTAAATCACGCCGGGCTTGACTCCGGCGCCGAGGGCCATCATCCAGGTGGTGCGGCTTGCCAGATCGCCGGTGCGATGATGCTGGAACCCGTTGCCTCCGGCATCGTAATCTGCATCGCGCCCGAAATCCGGCAGGATGAACATCGTCGTGTTTCCGGCGTACTCCGGATGACTCTCGACCGCCTGCCACAGCTCCGCACACAGCCGGTCTGTGCGGCGAATCCCGTCAATGTACAAGGAGTAGGCGCCGGAGTGGGCGACGTCGATGTCGTGCATCGTGATCCAGAGCAAGCTCGGGGCCTCCTGCTGCATCAGGCGCTTTGCGATGTAGACCGACAGCTCGTCGGGACTGGACAGGGTGCGAGCATGGGCAGTGAAATCGTCAACGGAAAGCCGCAGGATGCGGTTGAGCTGCTCGAGTTCGAATTCGCCGCCGCCGAGCTCCGGCGTATAGAGCGGACTCTCGTAGTTGTCACGCAGCAGATGCTCGAGATCGGCTCCTCCCGGTTGTGCCGCCGCCAGCAGATGCTTGGGGAGAATGACGGTGGCGCCTTCTCCATACGAGCGGCACCCACTCTCTCCGATCCGGTTAAAGCCATTGCTGGGTGCAACCACCCAGGCGTCGGTCGCCGGCCGCTTCAGGTCGCGACGAAAGTATTCAAATACCGTCGGGTGCTCTGGCGGAACCGCGGCGAAGTTGTTCAATGTTTCGTAAACGCCGGTCGCCAGGCTCGCTGTTGCCACGTAATGGCCAAGGATGCCCCGATTCGTCACGTGGGAGAAGAAGCTGGACTGCGGGATCAGCTCCCGCATCATGTTGGGTATGTTTTCCTGGCCTTCCGGCGCAAAGGTCTCCTGGTCGCGTGCGCCACCACCAAAAGTGATGACAATGACCTTGCGTTTTCTGCGGACCGCTTCGCCATGCAGGAACGGGCTTGCGCCCATCAGCGCCGATCCGATTGCAAGCCCGGCAGCGCTGCGCAGAAAATCACGGCGGCTTTCGCTCAGCGCTCGGGCAGTGGTCTTGTCTTTCTCCCGGTGTGCATGGCAGTAACATATCGAATGCAGCACCCGACTCACCCCTCATCCCCTGCTCACGCCCCTCGCAATTGGGGATCGTACGCTGACCAGCGCGAGTATACCAAGTCCATTCCGCTTTATGTGCGGGCGCTGGAGTTGGATTCCGAATCTCGCCAAGGCCCGCTACCGTCGCGGCCAGGAATATGCTCACGTCGGACAAAGGATCGGGCGCATACAAAGATCTGTGCGCCGTGACCGCGAGCCCTTTCAACCCGCTGCAGACGAGCCGCAACCAGCCATCGGTAACCAACTCCAAATATTGTCAGATCTGCCAACATCGACTAAGTCCCGCAGGATCATACTCATACGAAAATGCACCCCCCGAAGCATTTTGTGTCGAGGGCCATGCTGAGGCAGCGTGGTACTGTGGAGCGCAACTCCCCAATCGGCCCACCAAGCACATCGGATACTGCCATGGCGCAGCGGGAAACTATCGCGGAGCGGCTCTTCGGAGAGACCCTCGATTTGCCGCGCGAAAAGCGTTCTGCCTTTCTCGATACCGCCTGCCGCGGTATGCCCGAGGTGCGGCGCGCGGTGGAGGCTCTGCTCACTGAAAATGATCGCCTGTCCGGATTTATGTCGGAGTCTCCGCTGCAACCTTCGAATCAGCCTGCCCCGGAGAGCGCTGCGCCCCCGATCGCGCCCGGTACACGGCTGGGACGCTACCTGATTGTGGAAACCCTGGGTTCGGGCGGCATGGGTGTCGTGTATCGCGCCCGCGACGAAAAGCTGGAGCGCGCCGTAGCCATCAAGATGCTCATGCCAGGCGTGCTGCCCGGCGAAGAGGCGCGCCGCCACTTCCGCCGCGAAGCTCTCGCCCTGGCGAAGCTCAATCATCCCCGCATCGCCGCCGTGTACGACGTGGGCGAACAGGACGGCGCCGACTACATCGTGATGGAACTGGTGGAGGGCGCATCTCTAGCGGCGAAACTCCAGGCGGGTCCGCTGCCGGTAAAGGAAGCCACTGCGATCGCCCAGCAGGTAGCCGAGGCCCTCGAGGAAGCCCATGAACATGGCGTGATCCATCGCGATCTGAAGCCCGCCAACGTGATGATCACGCCCAAAGGGAATGCCAAGGTGCTGGATTTTGGGCTAGCCAAAATGCTGGCTCTCAGTTCTGATTCGACGTTATCGCTGGCCGAGACGGGTGGGCTGCTGGGCACTCCTTTATATATGTCGCCGGAACAGGCGCTGGGCAGGACTCTGGATGCACGGACCGATTTGTGGAGCCTGGGAGCTCTCTACTACCAGGCGCTCGCCGGCCGGCCGCCCTTCGAGGGAGACAGCAGCATCGCTGTCCTGCACGCCATTACCACCGAGCCGCTCCCACCCATTCGCGCGTTGCGGACCGATGTACCGCCGCTGGCCGAACACGTCGTGACCCGGGCGCTGGAGAAGGATTGCCAGCTGCGCTATCAGCGCGCGGCTGACGTGGCAACGGACCTGAAGCGTCTCCTTCGGGATTTGGAGCCGGGCACGGTTAGCTCCGGTCGAGGAACATTGCCGGCCGCGGCCCCAGGAGTTCGATCTCGCGTCCGCTTCGCTGTGCCCGCCGCTGCAGCTCTGGTTGTCGTGCTGGCGATTGCCTATGCGTTGCGGCCCACAGTGCCGCCTCCGCGCGTGACCAGCATCCAGCAACTGACCCACGACGGAACCCCGAAGCTGGCGGGGGGCTCCGCTCCTCAGGCGGATATGCTCACCGATGGGCCGCGAGTGTACTTCCAGGTGGCCGACCTTTCGCAAGCCACGATTATGCAGGTCTCCACCGAGGGAGGAGAAGCCGAGGGCCTAAAGCTTCCCTTCCAGATGGCCGGCCTTGTCGACCTCTCGGCGGCGAAGTCCGAACTGCTCTTCCAGGGAGCGCCGTTCGACACAAGTCTCGGCACGGGATCGCTGTGGACGGTAGCGGTGCCAGGCGGACAACCACGCCGGGTTGGAAATCTTTCCGCCTTCGATGCCACCTGGGCCCCCGACGGAACAGAGCTGTATTACGCGGTAGGACCGGAGATTCGCGCCGCGAAGAGCGACGGCAGCGACGCGCGAAAGATTCTGAAGGTGCACGGCCAACCGTACTGGATCCGCTTTTCGCACGACGCGCGGCGCATTCGATTCAGCAGCTGGGACGAGAAGCTGAACACGAACACGCTGTGGGAGGCGCACACAGATGGGAGTCATCTGACGCGATTGCTTGCCGGCTGGAATCCATCGCCGAACGAATGCTGCGGGGCGTGGATGCCCGACGGCAGGTACTTCATTTTTGCCTCGACACGCGGGGGCTCATGGAATCTGTGGGCCGTTCGAGAGAAGAAGGACTGGTGGAGGAAAACGAATCCGGATCCGGTGCAGCTGACCGTGGGACAGATGAGCTCGCAGGCGCCGCTGCCCAGTACTGACGGAAAGAAGATCTTTTTCGTGGGCGCGAGCCCGCGAGGAGAGCTGGAACGTTTCGACCTCAGGAAGAAGTTGTTCGCTCCGTACCTGCCGGGACTATCGGCGGAGGGTCTGGCGTTTTCAAAGGATGGCTCGAGGGTCGCCTACGTCACCGTGCCCGAAGGCACGCTCTGGGAGAGCAATGTGGACGGGAGCGATCGTCGCGAGCTGACGTTTTCTCCCATGCAGACTGGCCTCCCGCGCTGGTCACCCGACGGAACGAAGATCGCCTTCTCGGGCCGGGAGCCGGGAAAGGCCTGGGCGGTTTACATCGTCTCCTCCGAGGGTGGAAATCCTGAGCAGGTTTCCCGCGGTGACAACGACAATCTCTATCCCACCTGGTCGCCCGCCGGCGATGCTCTGGCCTTTAGCGGATCTTCGGCCGCGGTCTCGAGCAACAAGCATCCGATCGAAATCCTCGACCTCAAGACCCGCGCTCTCAACCCTCTGCCCAATTCCGACGGCTATTCTTCTCCGGTCTGGTCTCCGGATGGCCGCTGGCTCGTGGCCATCGACGGCGACTCGAGCGGAATAGCGCTCTACGATTTCACCGCTCGCACCTGGAGCGAGCTAACGAAGATGCCTGCCAGCTATCCCAACTGGTCCCGCGACGGCGCTTGCGTATATTTCAACGATTCCTTCGATGTGAAGTTGCCGGTGTACCGTATCTGCCTCAAAGAACGAAAGCCGGAGCTGGTGGCGAATCTTGCAAAGTTGGGAACCCTGGCGACCGGAACCTTCGGCCAGTGGACCGGCTTGGCGCCCGACGACTCTATCCTGGCCACCCGCGATATCAGCCTCGAAGAGATTTACGCGCTGGAGGCGCAGCTGCCGTAAACAAGCCCGGGCAGGGTTCGGGGCGAGGCCGCGTTACTACAAGGTCAAGTGACGCCATTGGGGCGATTCCGACCGCGGATCTGACGCGTGTTTTATACTTATGCGCACACTGTCTCTCTTCGAGGCGACGCATGTTCCTGATTCAACGACCGCGAATTCTTGTGGCCGACGATGAGCGGATTATCGCGGACACGCTGGCCATGATCCTCAATCAGAACGGATACCAATCGGTTCCGGTCTATGGCGGCAGAGAGGCTGTCGAAAAGGCCAGGCACTGGACGCCGGACCTTTTCCTGGGCGACGTGAACATGCCCGAACTGAATGGAATCCAGGCGGCGATCGAAATCTGTGGAGTGGCGCCCGGCTGTCGCGTTCTTCTCTTTTCCGGCGAGCCCGGCAGCAGAATCCTGGTGCGCGACGCCAGCTCAAAGGGTCACAGATATGAGTTTCTGGAAAAGCCGATTCCTCCTCTGGACCTGCTCAGCCGGATTCGGCGCCTTCACGCGGCGTAAGCGACCGATCCGCGATGCATCTTCCCGTCAACCCTCCCATCGGTCCCATGCTGGCCAAGCGGATCGATCAGCTGCCCTCCGGGCCTGAATGGATTTATGAGCCAAAGTGGGATGGGTTTCGGACGTTGGTTTTCCGGGACGAAGACGAACTTCTCATTCAGAGCCGCGATGAGAAGTCGCTGAATCGATATTTTCCGGAACTGATCGATCCCCTGCGGCAGCAACTTCCTCACCAATGTGTTCTCGACGGTGAGATCGTCATCGCTGGAAACGGCGCTCTGGATTTCGATGCGCTTCAACTTCGCATTCATCCCGCGGCATCCCGAGTGAAACTGCTCAGCCAGCAGACGCCCGCTTCCCTCGTGTTCTTCGATCTGCTCGCAGAAGGCACGCAGGACTGGAGAAAGAAGCCCTTCAGCGAGAGGCGCAGCATGCTTGAAGCGCTTCTGTCGGGGGCGAAGCCACCCATTCACATCACTCCGGCAACCGATGATCCTCGCGAGCGCGTGACTGGTTCCATCGCTTTGAAGGCGCCGGTCTCGACGGGGTGATGGCAAAGGCGAAGCAGAATATTTACGAACCCGGCAAACGCACCATGTTCAAGGTGAAGCATGAACGCGACTGCGATTGTGTTGTCGCCGGATTTCGCTGGTATCGCAAGGGAGAGCGGCCCGCGGTGGGGTCTCTGTTGCTCGGTCTCTACAACGGCGGCACATTACAGCACGTGGGAGTTTGCGGCAGCTTTCCCATGGAAAAACGCTACGAACTGGTTTCATACCTCGAGCCGTTTCGTAAAAATGCGCTCGCGAACCATCCCTGGTCGGAGATGAACGGCGAACTGGAACAGGAAGAATCGAAGATCGCCCATCGCAGACCCGGTGGTCAGAGCCGCTGGAGTCAGGGCAAGGACCTTTCCTGGGAGCCTCTGCGCCTGGAACTCGTCGCCGAAGTTGCCTACGAGCACATGCAGAGCGGCCGATTCCGCCACATGGCGCAGTTCCGCCGATGGCGTTCAGACAAGAAACCTGAGGACTGCACTTTCGAGCAACTGGAAGTGGTGCCGCCGGAAGAATTGAAAGAGCTGTTTCCGCACGATCGCTAGCGGCATTACGGTTTCGTCCGCGATCGCCTTGCGCCGCGGGTTGGATCGTCGTCCGGATCCGGCGTCTCTTGCGGAGGGCGCTTATCCTCAGGAACATGGCGCAGGTTCACGCGGATTCTGGTCCAGGTGGAGAACCTGCCGCGCATCGAATCCACCAGAACGTCGTCCGCAGCCAGGTACTCCGCGGCTGCGACGTGAGCCGCCTTCCATCGCTCCAGCCCGGCGAGCGCGGCTTCTTTATCTGGAGAATTGGCTACTACGATGAGTGGCATCCTGGTGCGTGCGTTCTTTCGTCGTGATGGAGCAACGCGAGGAGCTTCGCCTTCCATCTTGCGGAAGTGAGGCGGCCATGGCGCGTCGCCCAAACCCGCCGCTTCATCTCGAGCAGCCAGTTCTAAAAGCGTATCCAGCGAACCTGCGCTGGCATCCATCCCGGCGTGCGGATCGCCGATTGCGGCAAAACGCTTCGGCACAGTCAGCACGGTGAAATCGCGGGGATCGCAGTCCGGAACCTCTTCCCAGCGGAGCGGCGTGGACACTCGCGCGTCTGGCGTGGGGCGCACTGAATAGGCTGAGGCGGTGGTCCGGTCTTTCGCGTTTTGGTTGTAGTCGAGAAAAACGCCGTGCCTCTCTTCCTTCCACCACCGGGAAGTCGCGAGGTCAGGGACGCGCCGTTCCACTTCACGCGATAAGGCCAGCGCGGCGCGCCGTACCTGCTCGAACGTCCATCGTGGCTGGATGCGAAGGTTGATATGCATCCCGCGTGAGCCGCTGGTCTTGGGCCAACCACGGAGACCCTGTTCCTGAAGAAAGGCATTCACCTCCAGAGAAACTTTGCGAACGTCGTCCCAGCCCACGCCCGGACCGGGATCCAGATCGATCCTCAACTCGTCGGGATGGTCGAGATCATTGGCACGCACAGCGTGCGGATGCAGTTCGATGCAGCCAAGGTTGACGATCCACGCAAGGCCGGCTGCGTCTTCCAGGACGACTTCTTCGGCGGTTCTTCCCGAAGGAAATGACAGCGTCACAGTGCCGAGCCAGGCGGGACGATGAGCAGGCGCACGTTTCTGATAGAAGGCCTCTCCTTCGGCTCCATTCACGAATCGCTTCAGAACAACCGGGCGGTTTTGAACGCCGATCAGCGCCCCCGGCGCCACCGAGAGGTAATACCGGACGAGATCGAGCTTGGTCAGCCTGACATCCTTCGAAAAGTACAGCTTATCCGGATGCGTGATCTGGATCTCATGGCCGTCAACGAACAGGATCTCGCTCGAAGCCTTCTCCATCGCCCCGGATGTCCCCGCACCCCCACTGAGAGAATGGCGAAATTCGAGCAAAACGTCCAGCGATCGTCGGCTTCGGCAGCAGACCAATGCGGACCCGGTGAGCCACAGCTCCATACGGATCACCGTTTACACCTGTAGCAATCTGGTGCCAGCGAGGCCTGGCGGCCACCTGGAGGGTGCTGTGGACTTTGGGGCCCTGCTTTCCTCGATGTGATCGCCTGGAGGGGCGAGGACGGCGCCGCAGGCCGGTGTCAGGATTCGGGCGTGATCTGCGGAGTAACGAAGATGGGCGGTTTAGCCGCATTGCGATCCGGCAGCTGATCGAGCAAAACCACATTCAGCAGCGATTTGTGAACCTGAATGCCGCCGTTGTAATGGATGAAGCCGAGTTTGCGAAAGCGGTTCATGAAGAAGCTGACGCGGGATCGGGTAGTGCCGATCATTTCGGCCAGGGTTTCCTGGGAGATCTTCGGAATCATCGTGTCCGGATGGCCGGGCTTGCCGATCTCGGCCATCAGCAGCAGAATACGAGCCAGGCGCTTCTCGCTGGAGTTGAAGAGCTGGTCGACCAGATCGGACTGAATCCGCATGCTGCGGGCCAACAGAAACGACAGGAACAGGTCGGAGAAGGCGTGTTCCTCATGCATGACCCGTATCATTTCTGCCCGCTCAATCTTGAGCGCGGTACAGCTGGTAATGGCAGTTGCGGTCGCCATGCGGAGCCCGGCAACCGCGGCGAGCGACTCCTCCCCGACAAAATCCCCGGTAGAGAGAAGAGTAATCGTGGCTTCTTTTCCGGGTTTCGAAACCACGGTGAGCTTCGCACGGCCCTTCTGCAGATAGAAGATAGAGTCGGCAGGATTTCCCTGTGTAAAGAAGGTCTGTTTTGGCTTGAGCTGGACAATTTTTCGCCCCAGCCCAGCGCTTGCGAGGAAGGCCTCGGCGTCAAAACGCCCATTCTTCAGGTTAACCATTCCGAAATTCCTTTCCGGATTCGCGTTGCCAGTCGACACGCGAGGCAAGGGGTGGCATCACATCCACTCCCCGAGGAACAGGGAAGAGTTGCACATCATTATAAATTCGCCCTCGACACGCAGGCCAACTGGCTGCGGCGTTGCGCTTGCCGGTAAGCGTCCCGCTCCATTCAGGCCTGGCGACCAGCAGTTATTTCGGTTACTCCTCGCGGATGAGTGCCGGAGAACCGGGGACGGCGTGGTTTGGCCAGCGACGGCGTTGCCTGGTGCAATCCCTGGGCAAAGGCATCCAGAGCAAGACGGTTCTTGATGACCACGGCCGAGCCATGCGCCTCGATCAGCCGCCGCTCGCGCAGGTCGGCCATCGCGCGACTCAGTGTCTCGCGCGTCACGCCGATGCATTCGCCCATCTCTTCGTGTGTGAGTGGCACACTGATGCTGGTCCCGCGCACGGTGGGCTGCACGCCGGCTGACCAGTCCAGAAGAAGCCACGCTAGTTTCACCGACGCTGACGACGACAGGCCCATGATCCGCATTTGTTCGCAGGCGCGACTCATCTCCACACTCAACTCGCGCGCTATGCACTCGTAAGCAGCGGGATGACGCATCAGGAAATCGAGAAACTCCTGACGGCGAATCGACGCAATCGTGCACGGATGCACTGTCTCCGCTGTCACTTCATGGCAGCCGCCGCGCAGCACAGCTGTGAGTCCCAGCAACTCGGCGGGCCTCGCGATCCACAGGATCAGCCGTCTCCCATCGCGGGAGTTCACGGAAATTTTTGCGCAGCCTTCCACGAGAATAAGGATGTTCCTCGCTGCCTGCTGCTCCTCAAACAGCACCGCGTGTGCCGGATAACCAACCAGTGACACGAAAGCCCGGAAATCGTTCACGGCATCGCAGGGCAGAAAACTGAAGAACTCGCCCGGCCTGTGCGGTCGGGTCCCACTCCGGTCTGTCTTGTGCGTCGATCGCATGTCGGATCATCTCTCCAGTCCACAACAGACCTCGCAGGAACCTTCCGAATCTCCGGCCATGTCACAATCCCGGGCGGCCTGGCCGCCAGCGACGAGGCCCTGCTTTCCGGGTCGCACATCGTATCTGGGGACATCGGGAGGAGAGCCTGTAGACGAAGTATTCCACCAGCTTGTTTTTCAGACTGTGCAATTCTGCTCACATCCGTGTTGCGAAACAACGTCTGGTGAGGCAAACGAGAGATGCGGCCCCACGCCAAGGCCGCATCTCACCCACCTACATCGAGATGCTCACCGCAATGCCGACGCCTGGATAGCTCCGGTTGTAGAGATAGTAGCCGTTGTCGACATAACTGACGTAAACCTGGTCGTTGTCGTACCAGTCGTCGCCCCAGTTGGACGGCCACGGGTCGACAACGCTCAGCCAGTAGCCCTGATACTGGAAGCGCGGAAATCCGCCGACCACCATGAAAGGAAGACCCTCGATGCGGAATCCGTGGTCCGGTCCGAAATAACTGCTAAAGCGGTTGTCAGGAATCCGGTAACCGTTATAGCCGCCGCGCTGCTGCCAGGTGCGGTGGTCCGACTGCCAGTTCCCTGCCCTGTGCTGCTGCCAGGCAGCTTGCTGAACATGTTGCTGCGACTGGCTCTGCTCGGCGCGGACAGGGGTCCGCTGTTGCCGGGTGTGCTCCTGGTGGGTGCTGACGGTCGGGCGCTGCTTTTGCGGAGTCTCCCGTTGCTGAGGCTGGGTCCGTTGGGGCGTCTCCTTAGCCTGCTGCTGCCGGGCAGGCTGCTCCTGCCGGGCCGATGACCGTGGCTGTTGCGCATGCTGCTCAGGCTTAGCCTGCTGCTGTTTGCTGTCCTGCTTTGGGTGATCCTTATCTTCGGATGGCCGGTCCTGCGCGGAGCAGGCAAGAAGGACAAAGCCGCAGAGCAATGTCAGAGAAGCAAGATTTGCGATTCGAGACTTTTTCATAGGGAATGTCTTTCAGTTTCTGGACGCCTGCGCTATCGCAGACTGCTGGTCGTAACTGCGGAAGTGCCAATGGCGTCGCCGGATACTACGAGTTCAACTCTGCGATTCTGCTGGCGTCCACCGGCGTCGTCGTTCGACGCTACTGGTTCGGAATTGCCGTAACCGATCGCTGTGACCGCGGTATTCGTTACGCCTTGCTGTACCAGGTAATCGCGGACTGCTCCGGCCCGGTTCTCCGACAGCTTTTGATTCATCGCGTCGTTGCCAACATTGTCGGTGTAACCTCCGACTGCGATGGCGAGTCCGGGGTAGGAGAGGAGAATTCCCGAGACCTTCGCAAGTTTCTCGCGCGCGCCGGAACTCAGCGAGAATTTCCCAGTGTTGAACAATACATCGGACATATTGATGATCAGCCCGCGAGCGCTGTCGCGCGTCTCGAGAATCGCATTCAACCGTTCGGTCAGCTGCGCACGCATCACCGCCTTGTCACTGTTCGCCTGCACGGCTTCCTGTTGCGCCTGTTGTGCTGCCACATGCGCCTCGTCAGCATCGGCCTGGGCAGCGGTTACTGCCGCGGAGGATGCGGCCTGGCTGTTAGCGGCGTCCGACTGCGCCTTTGCAGCAACTGCCTGCGCATTCGCGGTGTCCGCCTGGGCCCTCTCATTGTCTGCCTGCGCGCGGGCATTGTCCGACTGTGCCTTCGCGGTGTCGGCCCGCGCCTGTTCAGTCTGTGCATTGGCGGCGTCGGCCTGAGCCTGTGACGCGGCCTGGGCGTCCGTGGAAGCCTGGCGTTCGTTGGCCAGACGTGCCTCCTCGATTCTCTTCACTGCAACCGTCCGCGCATCTTCCGCCGTCTGGACAACCTGACGCGAGGTTGCAATCAGATCCTGCGATGAGGGATGGCGCGACGTCGCCTCGCTGTTCGCGGAATTCATCAGCTCCATTGCGTGGCGATAGCTGTCACCGGCGTACTGCTCGGCGCCCTCGGACTGCGCGATCCGCACGGCATTCCGCGCCTCAAAGAACTCCAGGGGCAGCTTGGCATTCGCAACCACAGGGTCAAATTTGTAACCGGTCGGGATATAACCACCGCGCTCGATCAGTTCATATTTGGCGTGAACCGCTTCGGTCGACCCTGCGGTGTCGGCGCGCACGACGTTCTCGAGTACGACTACATTGCTGGGTTGGCGTACGGCGTAGTAAGGCTCTGCGGTGACAATCAGCGCGAATGCCTGCAGTTCGGTGGTTGCGTGCAGCTTGCTGCGATGGTTGCCGCCTACCAGCACTTCTCCCAGGTTGACCGGGCGGCCTTCCGGCGAGATAGCCCACAGAACGTAAGTGAGGTATTCGCCTCCTACGGCCGAGGGTTTCTGCAGATTTCCGAACTCGGCTGTGATGGCGAGATTGCCCCGCTTGTTCTCCACTCTGGCCCAACCGTCTGCGGCCGGCATTAGAGCGGTTCCCGCAAAGTCCACTTTTGTGGCCTCGCCGCGGTGCTCATAATTGACGGCTTCGACGGTGCGGCTGGTCACGATCGTGCGGTAAAGACCGGGGGAAGCAGCCGGCTCGGTCATTAAACTTAACTGGGGCGACGTCTGCGCGACGGCGCTTGCGCCTAACATCGTGGCAACTACGAACAGCAGGTTCCTTTTCACAATTATTCCTTTATGGCAGATCCCTGCCCTGCGACTTAGAGATTGTTCCGACTCATCGATATGACGCGCTGAGTCGAGTTACAGGCTCGCTCTTACCGCCCAACCCGCATGTGAGAAAGGGCGTGGAGGTGGAAGATCCCAAATACCCCCAGTAGCCACACCACCACGACAATGACAACCACGCCGTTGAGAATGGACTTAATGTTCGACTGCATGGGGATAAAGCGGTTCACCAGCCACAGCAGGAATCCCACGATGACAAGCGTAATGACGATGTGGATCAACATAGCGATATCTCCTTACAGGGTGACAGGCTGACCGGGCTCGTTGAAGGATTCCCGGTCACCGATAGTTGAGGGGACTACTGCTGGCCCTGATTCGCTGCGGCAAGCGTCCCGGCGCGACCGATCTCCCCGACGACCTGCATAAAGCTCAGCGTCGATTTCGGGGCGCGAACGTTGCCCGAAAGGATCGACCGGAACGATGCATCGCGGCCGTAGATGGCGCGCGTGGAATCCACATCCTGCTCCACCACAGCTCCATCGAGGGTGATTCCCGCAAATACCCCATGCGAGCGCGAGTAGGTCAGCACTTCCGTAGTCATCTTCCAGTCCGTTCCAGCCGAAGCGTGACGGCCGACCGGGCCCGCCGATGCAGAAGCATCTCCGCTGAGCTGGAATTTGTCGCCGAGCAGATGCTGCAGCCCGCGGTCGTTCATGACCACCATCACGAGGTCGATGCCCTCCACGCCAATCTGCAGGCCCCAGCTTCCGCCACCCACCGAGACGAACGCCGGCGCACTCCAGCCTTCAGCGGTGCGGCAGGATGCGATGCCACGGCCGTGCTGCCCACCGACCACAAACCCGCCCTTCACCAGGTGAGGAACCACGACGATGCACTTCGCATTTTTCACCACTTCGTCCGGAATCCCTTTGTCCGGCGCGTCCATGATGGAGTGGAGGACTTCGGAAGACATTCGCAGACGCTCGATCGAATCCTGGCGTCCAGAGGCAGCCCAGAGGTTTCCGCTTGTCAGCGCACAAGCGCCGATCAGCAGCAGAGGCGTGATTTTCATTAGTTTTTCCTTTTTTGGGGGGGGGCTAAGAGGAACACATTTCAGATGGGCTGACTTAGTTCAGAACCAAGAGTGAGGAGATACAGAGAGACTCTGCTCCAAAATGATTAAAACAGGGCGGCGAAACAATAACTGAGCTAAAATGCTCACATTTTCGTGATTATTTGCACAGACGCAAACTGGCTTTACTGAGATTTCACCAGTGGAGGAAAAGTTGTGGCGTATACTGGTGAAAGTAGTTGAGATTTCCCTCCTCGCCTTCAGCCCTCCGCGCCTTGCTCCAGACGAGCACCTTTCAGGTACGCAACAGATCGACTGGAGCTCCTTATGAGTCTTATCAAGAAGTCAGATGTAAAGAGCCATCTTTCGAAGACGGACACCTCCGTTTATCCGTTCGGGCTAAAGCGGTCAGACACGAAGACAGCCGCTGAGACCGGCGATCCGGGTGCGCCTGCAGAAGTGAATGACATCAGCATCAGTCCCAGCCATCCGATCTCCCCTGAAGCTGTACCAAACGCCCAGGTCGGGGGTTCGATTGGTGTGCCGGTAAACGCCGAAAAATCCGGCAAAGGCTCGTGGTAAGGTCCCCGGCGATTTTTCTTAGGAGCAAGTGCCTGCTGCCGGACGGTATTCACCTGGAGATGAAGCCATTCTTCGGGTCGTGGATGTCCGTAGAAAACGCAGTCCCTGCGCAATTGGATCTCGCGGTGCGCAACGCAGGCTGGCACTTCCTATGGATCGAGAAGGCGTGTACCCGTAATGGGTGGGGCTGGAGCGACGAAGAAGCGATCACCCGAGCGATTACACGGGCCCTAGTGCGGGCAGGAGACAAGTTCGATGCCGCGGAGCTGAGCTTTATACGCGTCTCCCGCTATCTGGGCCTTCGCATCGCCAAAGTAACGATGTATGCCCGGCACATACAGCAGGGCGCTTCACTCGACATGCTCGACGGCTCGCCCATCCCGCAACTCGTATAGGAACAAGGTTTCGGTTATCAAAAAGAATGAGCTGGCTGCAATCGGCTTGTTTGCCGGATGTCATGCCGAACCGGCCCTCAATCCGGAGCCAATCGGAAAACTCGCAATGAAAGGAGGGACCGCATGACCCTTTCGGAAATGCTTCGCGTCGATGGAGGGGCGGGGCTGGCAGCGCCAGCGGCAGAAGCGGGCGGTTCGCCACTGCCTCTGCCCACCCGCATGGCCTTTATCGGGAACTACCTGCCGCGGCAATGCGGAATCGCGACGTTTACAACGGACCTGTGCACCGCGATCGCGTCGGAATACGGCAGTGCTCGTCTTTTCGCCATTCCCGTGAACGATCCGGAATCGAGTTATCAATATCCTGAGCGCGTTCGCATTGAAATCGAGCAGGAAGACGAGGCCTCCTATGAGCGGGCAGCCGAATTCCTGAATTTCAACGGGAACGACCTGGTTTGTCTTCAGCACGAATACGGCATTTTCGGGGGACCAGCAGGAAGCCACATCCTCTCGTTGCTGCGCCGGCTGAAGATGCCGCTGGTGACAACGCTGCACACAGTACTGCGGGAACCGGATCTGAATCAGCAGACCGTGCTCGAAGAGATCGCGCACCGTTCCGATCGCCTGATCGTGATGAGCGAGCTCGCCTCGACCTTACTGCAGCGCGTATATGGGGTTTCCTCGGAAAAGATCGACTTGATCCCCCATGGCGTGCCGGATTTCCCGTTTACCGATCCGAATTATTTCAAGGACTTGTTCAACACCCAGGGTAAGTCGGTACTGCTGACATTTGGTCTGCTGTCACCCAACAAGGGGATTGAAAACGTCATTCGGGCGCTGCCCGCGATCTTAGCGAAGCATAATAACGTGACCTATATTGTATCGGGGGCAACCCATCCTCACATCCGGCGGCGCGAGGGTGAGCGCTACAGAGAGGAACTACACCAGCTGGCCATCGAGGTCGGGGTTTCCTCTCAGGTTATTTTCAATAACCGTTTTGTCAGCGCGGAAGAACTGGTTGAACATATCGGCGCTGCGGATATATACATCACTCCTTACCGGCAGGAAGCGCAGATTGTCTCCGGCACGCTGGCCATAGCTATGGGCGCCGGGAAGGCAATCATCTCCACGCCCTACTGGCATGCTCAGGAATTGCTCGCGGACGGACGTGGCATCCTCGTCCCCTTCGACGATCCGGCATCGATCGCGGAGGCGACAAACCGGCTGCTGGATAACGATGCCGAGCGGCATACCATGCGCAAGCGTGCTTACCTCCACTCGCGCGGAACAACATGGCAGCGTACAGCCCAGGCTTATATGGCGAGCTTTCAGCGTGCACGCACCGAACGCATTCTGAGGCCGCGACCATCCCTGCAGGACATTCTAGCGGCCCGATCAACCGACGAGTTACCCGCTTTGGATCCGACCCACCTGAAGCAGATGACAGACGACACTGGTATTCTGCAGCACGCCGTCTTCTGTGTGCCTAACTGCGAGGAAGGCTATACCACAGACGACAATGCCCGCGCTCTGATCGTAAGTGTGTTGCTGGAGGAGTCCGGGGCGTTCGGAAGTGAGGTTCCCGGAAACCTCTCTCGCCGTTACCTCGCCTTTCTGGAGTTCGCCTTCAACAGCAAGGTGGACCGATTCAGGAACTTCCTTGGCTACGATCGCCGGTGGCAGGAAAACGCCGGGTCGGAAGACAGCCATGGCCGCGCGTTGTGGGCACTTGGCACCGTGCTTGGTCGTTCGTCTGATCCGGGACTTCGAGGAGCGAGCGGCCAATTGTTTGAATCCGCCCTTCCCGCCACTCTCACCTTCACCAGTCCGCGCGCATGGGCGTTTTCTGTTCTGGGCATGCAGTGTTATCTGGACTGGTTTCCCGGAGACAGGATTATCCAGGGGACTCGCAATCTGCTCGCAAACCGGTTACTCGACCTTTACGAGCGGACACAATCGCAGGACTGGCAATGGTTCGAGAATAGCCTCGCCTATTCCAACGCTCGCCTGTCACAGGCGCTCATTGCGGCGGGATGGAACGGCAAGAACCGAAGGATGATCGATGTGGGGTGCGAGTCTTTGAGGTGGCTGGTGGCCGAACAGCACCGAGACGATGATCACGTATTTGTGCCGATCGGCTCCAGAGGATTCTTCGCGAAAGGGAAAGAGAAGGCTCGCTTCGATCAACAACCGGTGGAGGCATGCGCAACGGTCGCGGCCTGTGTTCAGGCATACCGGGCGACCGGAGACCGCTGGTGGCGTGAGGAAGCATGCTCTGCCTTCCGCTGGTTTCTTGGAGAAAACGACCTGCAGGTTCCGCTGTACGATGCCGCGACCGGAGGATGCAGAGACGGACTGCATCCGGACCGCGTAAACGAAAATCAGGGGGCGGAATCGACGCTCTCGTTTCTCATGGCTCTGCTCGATATGCAAACCATGGAAACTTCCACGCTAACCCACGAGAACCAGGAAATGAGCGTTTCTCTTTGAGTCCTATTCTTCTTCCATCGACACAGTCTGACGGCAATCTCACCAACAGACAATCGCGCGAAAGCTATCTGCAGCCCTGTTTGTTCAAACGCTACTCCGGCAATCCGATTCTCAGTCGCGATAACTGGCCCTACGCGGTCAACAGCGTTTTCAATGCGGGCGCTGTGCGTTTGCCTGACGGCGATACGTTGCTGCTGTGCCGCGTGGAAGACCGGCGTGGGCTGTCGCACTTGACTGTAGCGCGATCCGTAAACGGAATCGATGGATGGCGCATCGACGCTGTGCCGACGTTTCCGGCGGAACCACGGGAGCATCCGGAAGAAATCTGGGGAATCGAGGACCCACGCATCACCTGGGTGCCGGAGCTCGAGCAATTTGCCATTGCCTATACTTCCTTTGCCCGCGGCGGTCCGGGAGTTTCGCTCGCACTTACCAGAGACTTCAGAAGCTTCGAGCGCTATGGCGTCATCATGTCTCCGGAGGATAAGGACGCCGCTCTGTTGCCGCGGAAGATCGGCGGATACTGGGCGCTGATCCACCGCCCCATGACGTCGCTGGGCGCGCACATGTGGATCTCTTACTCGCCCGATCTGCGGCATTGGGGCCGTCACCAGATCATGCTCGAAGCGCGGCGTGGCGGATGGTGGGATGCCAACAAGATCGGTCTCTGTTCGCCCCCGATTGAAACGGCCAAGGGTTGGCTGACCCTGTACCACGGTGTCCGGCAGACGGCTTCTGGCAGTATCTACCGCATCGGACTCGCTCTGTTCGATCTGGAGAATCCGGAGATTTGTCTGCAACGCGGGGATTCCTGGATGTTCGGCCCGGAAGCGTCGTATGAACGCGGTGGAGATGTCAAAGATGTTGTCTTCCCATGCGGGCAGACTGTCGGTGCGGATGGCGACACGATTCATCTCTATTACGGAGCGGGAGACTCATGCGTAGCTCTGGCGACCGGCAGCATCGGTGAACTTCTTTCGTGGCTCGATGCCAATTCGGGCGCGGGAGATGGAGCGACATCGCAGTGAGAAGTCAGGATCGATCGATATGAACAGCGCAGGGCTGAACTGGCCGCCCGCAGTGCCGCGATTTCTCTGGATGAGGAGGAAATGTCCTCTGTGCAGTTCCATCGAATTCAAATCGGCCGAACCGGAGTGGCTCGATAGCCTGCTGGCTCCCTTCCGGCTTAGCGCCGTCCGTTGCGTCAATTGCTGGCGACGCTATTACTGGTTTGGCAACGTGAGTGCCAGTGAAGAAAAGCAGCCATAGAGAGTCGAGGCAACCAACGAGGCCTCTGCTGCGGTGTTTCAGCTTTTGAGAGCCCCTGTCAGTTTGTGAAAAGCGGCATGCGAAGCGTGACGCAGGTTCCGCGTCCGGACTGACTGGTGATTGCCGCACTGCCGCCATGCAGAGTCATAATGCTCTGCACGATGGCCAAACCCAGGCCGGTGCCACCCGAGGTCATTTCACCGGCGGTTCGGGAGCGAGAAGGATCGACGCGGAAGAAGCGATCGAATACCCTGGGCAGCGCTTCAGCAGGTATGCCGGCACCACTGTCTGAGACCTGGATGCATATCTCGGCGTTGAGAGCGGCTGCTGCGAGTGTGACCGAGCCTCCCCGGGGCGTGTGGGCGATGGCGTTCGCGACAAGGTTGCTGACCGCCCGCAGCATGAGAGGCCGATCCAGTGCCGCGGTGATGGGCTCTCGACCGCCATCCGCAATGAGAGATATCCCACCGTTTGAGGCTGTAGCCTCGTAGTATTCGCGCACCGCGGTCAGCAGTTCACCCACGTTCACAGGCTGCCGGTGCAGGTCGATCAACGGGCTCTCCGCACGGGCGAGGAAGAGGAGATCGCCGATCAGATCGGACAGGCGGACCGATTCTTCCAGAGACGACTCCAGCACATCGCGGTATTCATCGACTGTCCGTGCGCGGGCCAGAGCGACTTCAGCTTCGCCCCGGATATTGTTGATCGGGGTTCGGAGGTCGTGTGCGATATCGGCTGTGAACCTCGAGATTTGATCAAAGGATTCTTCCAGACGAACCAGCATCTGGTTGAAGGTTTCTGCCAGTGAGGCCAGTTCGGAGGGATAGCCTTCGGTCCGAATCCTTTCGCGCAGGTTGGTCGACGTAATTCTCCGCGCCGTTGCGGCGATTTCTTCTATAGGACGAATCCCGCGGCGTGTGATCCTGTATCCCACCAGGGGAAAGAGAATGGAGGTGGCCAGCAGGATGGCCCAGAACCAGAATCGATAGCGCCGCAGCAACCCTTCTTCCTGCGCAACGTCAATGGCAATTTCAATGGTATCGATGTGAGCCGGCGTGCCGCCCACTACAGCGGTGGCGCGCGTGACACGAAACGCCTGCCCCTTCCTGCCCGTCATGGAAACCAAATGCTCAGGGCGGCCGCGTGTGCGCCTCACCAGTTCCGCGAGGTCCAGCTTGTCTGTCATCCCCGGTGTGGTCAGAATCGGCGCCCCGTGTTCATCGAGAAGACGAATGTAGAACTGCTGGTATCGGCGTGCTGCAGACTCCAGTTCTATCTCTTCCTGCAGCCCGGCGAAGTCATCCGGCCGCTCCCTCAGCATGGTGCGCAGCACGTGTAGTTTGTCGGCCAGGAACAGGTCGGTGCTTCTGTCCAGTTCGACGCGCAGCACCACGTAGAGACCGGCAGTGGCCAGCAGCAGCAGAAGCAGGCCGACAACCGAGTATGCGCCGGCGAGTCGGAATGCCAGGGTTCTGCGTACGGCACTATTGTTCGGCGTCGAGTACATAGCCGGCGCCGCGAACGGTGTGAATCAGCTTGACGGGAAACGGATCATCGACTTTACTGCGCAGCCGGCGCACGTTCACATCAATCACATTGGTATCGCTGTCGAAGTTCATATCCCAGACCATCTCTGCAATCAGGGTCCGCGATAATACTTCGCCGGCTCGCCGCACCAGCAGCGTCAGCAGCGAAAATTCCTTTGTCGTAAGGTCGAGCTTCTGACCGGCACGAATGGCGCGCTGGCGCAACAGGTCGATTTCCAGATCGGCGAGGCAGATGGTTTCCGAAGCGCGCGGCGCGGCGCGGCGCAGCAGGGAACGCACTCTGGCCAGCAATTCGGAAAATGCGAAAGGCTTGATCATGTAATCATCCGCGCCCAGCTCAAAACCCTGCACCCGGTAATGAACGGCGTCCCGCGCTGTGAGCATGAGGACTGCGGCTTTCCGGCCCGCCTCGCGCATACGCCCCAGCACCTGCCAACCGTCGAGCCCGGGCAGCATCACGTCAAGCACGATCAGGTCGAAATCGACTTCGAGCGCGAGGTACAGGCCCTGAATACCGTCGCCGGTAACGTCGACGACGTAGCCGGCTTCGGTGAGTCCCTTCCGGAGAAATCTGGCCGTTTTGGGTTCGTCTTCAATGATCAGAATTTTCATAGCCCATCCCGCTCCATCTGTGCGCGTCGTATCAGAATTCGAACCGCAACGCGAACTGCATCTCCCGTGGGGTTCCCGATCCTACCGGAGTAACCGGTGATACCGTGTTCACCGTGTTGATGATGCTGCCGAACCCAGTGATGTTCGAGGGGTTGAAAGTGGACTGCGGCTGACCCAGCTGCGGATGATTGAAGACGTTGTAAAACTCCGAGCGGAGTTCCAGGAGCCCACGCTCTGGCAAAGGAAATGTTTTGCCGGCGGCGAGATCGATTTGCCAGGTGCCCGGTCCGCGCGCCAGGTCGCGCGGTGCGGTGCCAAATTCTCCCGCCGGCGCGGCAAAGGCCGCTGGATTAATCCACTCCGACACGGTTCTGCCTCCTGGCGGAGTCAATGAGACGCCCTTCACGAGATCGGGACGCTCGGTGCCGGTGGCTCCATCGGGCGCGATGTAGCTGCTGGGCATGAGCAGGTTCACCGGGAAGCCGGTGCGGGCCAGGGCGGTCGTCGACATTTCCCAGCCACCGGCGATGGTGTTGGCAATCCCACGCTGGTTCAACATGGGCTTGCCGAGTCCGAAGGGCAGCTGATACACGGCATTGCCATTGACGACATGGCGGGCGTCCCAGGCACCGCTGGCGCGATCGCAGGCCAGACAGGACGGATTTTCGGGGGAGATCTCGTCACCATCGCCGCTGCCGTTTGAGCCGTTGTCAATCTCGTGCGTATAGGCGTAGTTTGCAGCAACCAGGAGCCCGTTCGAAAACGGCCGCCGCAACGCGACGGAAAGACCGTTGTAGGAGCTCATGCCGACTGAGCCGCGCCAGCCGATGGCCGGAGCAAAGGCCGGATATTGCGCAAGCCTCGTGGCCGGATCGATCAGGTTCACGAGGTTGGTTTCCAGCAGATGCACGCCATGGCTTCCCAGGTAAGAGACCGTGCTTACGAAGTTCGCCGGCAGCCCCTGTTGCACGGAAAGGTCCCACTGCTCAACATAGGTGTCCTTGCGGTCGCGTTGCTCGGCATTGGGTGAGAGGGTTCCGGCGCCGAATGCGACCGGCCAGGAAAGCGGTGAGCTGGAGCTGCCGGTTGCCGAATAGGAGGGCACTTCGTTTTTGGCGGGCAGGTTCTGATCGTCCAGTTGTCCATCCTCGTGGTACATGCCGAATCCACCGCGAAGCACGGTCTGGCTCGCCTTCCAGGGTGTCCAGGCGAAGCCGACGCGGGGATCGGCATCGCCGTAATTCTGCTGCCCGAAGCTTGCGCCCACGCCGCAGAAGCCCTGCGGCCCGCAGTTGGCGAAGTCGAAGGGGTTGGCCTTGCCGTGGGCCTCGTCGAATAGATCGAAGATGGTGTAACGAAGGCCGAGGTTCAGGACGAGATTGGGCCGCCACTTGTACTCGTCCTGCGCATACAGGAAGTAATCGTTCTTGCGCATGTCGTTGACCGGCAACGCGCCGGTCAGGGTGGCTTTCTTCATCACATTTGCTGCCAGATTCTCCACCGTGGAAAACGTAAGTTTTCCGTGCTGCCCATAATTCTGGTTCATCTGGATGTAGCGGAACTCGACTCCGGCTTTGAAGGTGTGCCGGGCGTGAGCCCAGGTGAGGTTGTCGCGGCCCGAATACGAGTTGCCCACGTAGACGCTGGAGTAGTCATAGTTTTCCGTGACGAATCCCGGCCCAGGACCGGTCGAAATCGCGACCTGATAAATGATGCCGGAGTCACTGTAGTTGTACTGGTTGTCGGTGGAGCGATTGAATCCGAACTCGGCCTCGTTTACGAGGTGAGAATTGAAGACGTGCAGCAATTCCAGCACCCCATTGACCGGTGCGGAGACCTTCTGCTGCAGGTCGGTCGCGGAAGCTGAGAGCGGCTGGGTATCGACCGACCGGTCATAACTGAAGCGCATAAAGCCCGTCGTCTTTTGTGTGAAGTGCTGGTCGAGGCGCAACATCGCCGAACCTTCGTTGACCACCTGCGTGCATTCGCAGGTCAGCAGGTCGTAGTCCATGTAGTGCGGGTCTCCGGGGTCGGTAGCCGGTGTCCAGGGAGTGAGAATTCTTTTTAGCCCGGCTCCCGGGAATCCGTTGACGATCGCATACACGGGCGAAGTGGTGGGAACCGTTGCTTTGAGCGACTGGCTGGGCACGTCGCCGCTGACCGGATAGCCCCAGTTTTGCCGATAGGCTTCGGAAGCCAGATAGAAAAAGGTTTTGTCGTGCACGACAGGACCGCCCACCGATCCGCCAAACTGGTTGAGCCGAAGTGGCTGCTGCGCTTCGCTGTTGGAGGCCCACTCCGGCAGCGGCGCGTCAAACACGTCGTTGCGCAGGAACTCGAAGAGCCGCCCGTGGAAGCGATTGGTGCCGGAGGGCGAGCTAACGTCCAGCTGGGCGCCGCCGGTGGCGCCTTCCTCGGCAGTTGCCATCAGCGTATCGACGCGGAACTCCGCGATGGCGTCGAGGGGAATGGCGAGGCGCACCCACTGGCGCTGGGTCTGATTCACGATGTTGGTGGCATCGACGCCATCGTAGGTAAAGCTGCTGTCGTCGAGACCGCGTCCGGCAAAGCGCACGGTGCGCTGGTTGCTGCCGCCAGTGTCAATGGCGCCGGGAACGAAGGCGGTCAGGGACGACCAGTCGCGGCCATTCAGGGGCAGCTCCTCAGCCTGCTCTCGCTCGATCAGGCCGGTCACCGCGCTGGTGTTATGATCCATCAGCGCCGACGCAGGCGAAACCTCCACGCGCTCCTCGCCACCCGCGACCTCGAGCGTCGCGTCCAGGTTGCGGGTTCTGCCGATCACCTGCTGCACGTCGACGAACTGAACCTCCCTGAAGCCCGGGTGTTCGAACGTGACGGTATAAATGCCCACCGGGAGTTGGGGAATGCTGTAGTCGCCTCTCAGGTCCGAAACGCTCTCGCGGCGCAGTCCGGTCGCAATTTCGACAACGGTGACATGGGCCTGCGGCAACAATCGGCCGGAGGAATCGGTGACCGTACCACTCAGTCCGCTGCGGTCCACCTGCGCGAAGCAAATACCGGCAACGAAAACCATCGCGCCGAAAGCCATCAGGGCACGAATGCCTCGAAGGGCAGAGAACCTCGTTTCTCCCAAAGAATGTCTCGCCTCGGCATCGCGATGCATAGGACCCCCAGAAATCAGCTATCCGAACAAATGTGGAAATGCGCTGTTGCGCAGATCTGTCGGCGCACGAGCAGAGCCGCAGACTTCCACGTTCAATGGAGGCGCGTTCGGGAACACCGACTGCGCCTCAGGCACAATACGAGTCTTACTTACGCGGGGAAATGCAAATCGACTACGGCTCCCTGAGCACTCCAGGAGTTTGCTTCGAGCGGCGGACTCCGACCGTGGAGCAATCGATCACGATCGTCAGCTGAATGCCACAGGGTCAGATGACGAATTTGTAAGCTCAGATTGTTAGTGCCGCGTCATACCGGTATTAAGTTTTCACGAAACGCGAGATTCCGCGGTTCCGGGAGCTGTCCACCCGCGAGTTGCCCGGGTACATCCGCGGCCGGCGGCGATTCCTGGCGGTTACGGCAAAATAAAAGGCCCTCTCCCCGGTAATCGGAGAGAGGGCCCTTTTGCTGCCGGAGCCGGCTTTTAGTCGTCCAGGTCCGCGGTTATGGTTGCTGCCTTTTTCGTGAAGTCGCTCGCCGGGCGAACCTTCTTCTCGCCGGGGAACGGGACCTTAAACCCCGTGGCCTCGTACCAGTCGAAGTGGCTGACGGTGTCCGGATCCAGGGAGTCGGGCATGTGATATCTGGCGGCGAAGATCTGCGCCTTCATTTTTTGCCAGCCAGCCCGCAGAGCCTTAACTTGAGGGCTATCCTGCGCCACTGCGGTTGGGGTAGGGCAAGTGTTGAGGCCGGGTGTGATGTTCGCCGGGGCTACATAACCCGCAACCCCGTAGCACAGGGGGACCTGGTTCGCCACGTGGGTCCACGGCAGGAAGTTTTCGGCGGGTGGATCGTTGACGAAGAGCGTCTTCATCGGCGAGGCCACGAGATCGTTCTGGTTCATGGGCTTTAGGCCGAGGATCTGCTCGATCGTGCGGGTCATGTTGACCTGCGTGTAGAAGGTGCTTTCCTCGGTTACTCCAGCTCCTGTGCCATCGGCGTTTACCTGCTGCCTGGCGTAGGGGCTGATGACATAGCCCGGGCTGCGGTGACCGTCGACGTGGTCGACGCCGTTCTGCGCGTCGTCTTCCTCGATGAAGATCGCCGAGTCCTTCCATACCGAGCTGTGGCTGATGTAGTCGACGATGCGCCCGATGGCCAGGTCGTTATCGGCCTGTTCGGCGGTCGCATTCGGCGGCCCGGTGGTGTGGTCAGACATGATCCAGATGAATTCCAGCTGGGGCACCGTACCGGCCGCCACGTCATTGTTGAAGTCCTGGTCCCAGACATCCACGCGGTACTGGTCGGGGATACCCAGATCGAACTGTGGGAAGTTCTGAACCGTGTGCTTGATCAGGTTCGGCAGCGGGGAGACCGATCCGATGACGTTGAAGTACTTCAGCTGCGACTCCTTGCCGCTCTCGTACTCCAGTGTGTCGTTATAGAACTGCGTCCAGCTGGGCTCGCAACTGTTCGAAACGACGAACGGTAAAGTTATCGAGGGACTGGTTCCGCTATAGCTGTTGTCCAGGGTGTTGTTATTCGGAGTGCAACCCGGCACGGTGAAAGTGTTGTACTCGATATATTCGCCGTAGTTCTTGAACGAGACTCCGGCCTTGACCGCCACATCCCACAGGTGGCCTGTCTTCTGATAAGCGATCGCATCGCCACCATTGGAGGGATAGTCGCGGAGCCAGTCCGGCGACTGAATATCGTCGCCATAGGGCGCCATGGCCTGCACGATCCAGTTATGACCGTCGGCCGACTGGCGGCTCGGGTCGTAAAAGTTGTCCAAAAGCGGGAAGCGCTCGACCAGCGTGTGCGCGTTGGGGGTTACCACGGGGTATTCGGCGTAAGTCGAGTTATCGCCAAAGACCGCCAGACTCGGGTCGCCATTGCCGCCGACCACATCGCCCAGCATCTGGTCGTAGGTGCGGTTTTCACGGATAATCAGGAACACGTGCTTGATCTTCGAAGGATCGCCGATCCTCTCCGGAATAACGCGCGGTCTGGCCGATGGGTTGCCCCCTCCGGCCGACCAGATGTTTTGCGCCAGATCCCAGTGGTTGTTCTGGAAGACCTGCTGCGTCATCGCATCCAGAGTCGAGCGATCCGGCACGGGAACGATGCTGACCGTGCCCAGGTCCTGGTGGGTGTTAAAGGCGCTCACGCCGTAATACTTGGCGTACGAATTTTCGGCCGTATTCGTAGGAGGGGGCGCCACTCCGTAACCGGTCGTGCCAATACCCTTGTCGTTGGCAACCAGCAGCACGTCGTCGGCCTTGTCCAGCACAACCGAGGCCGGCGCATAGGCGACCGGGATCATACCGATGACCGGATCCCACCCGCCGGCGTTGAGGTCGACGACGGCAATGGCGTTCGCATTGTAAAGCGCGACGTAGGCGACGTTCTTTCTCTCATTGACGGCGATCGAGTTCGGCCCAGCGCCATAGGCAGATTTGCCTTCGCCGGGCACACCGATCGGCAACCCAAGGCTGATGGTCCGCACTACGCTGTTGGTGGAGGTGTCGATGACCGAAATGGTGTCGCTATAGGTATTGGCGACCAGCAGGTTCTTGCCCCAGAAGGCCATGCCCGTCGGGTGATGGCCGGTCGTAATGCTGCCGGTGACCGTAAACGAGGCCAGATCGACTACGGAAACGGTACCGTTGACCGTGCTGCCCGTCGGATATTCGGCGACCACCGGCGTGCCGTTGGAGTATTCCTGGAAATCGTTCGCGGTAGCGATCCTGCCGGCCACGTTGGAGACGTAAGCGGTCTTGCCATCCCGCGAAATCACCACGCTGTGCGGCACGTTGCCCACCCGGATCTCCGCACCCTCGACCGGGGTGGTCGCGGTCAGATCGATTTTGGTCAACGTGTTGTTATTGTCCAGCACCACATAAGCGGTCTTCGCATCGGACGAGACCGCGATGCCGGTGGGATAGGACGTAAATACGCCATCGGAGAAAGCCGAAACGGAGTAGCCGCACGGAATGTTAAAGCTGCCGTTGGTTCCCCCCGGGCTGTTGGAGAAGCACGTAACCGTGGTCTGAGCCCCGCTGGCGTTAACGTCCATGGGAACGCTGACGTGGGCGTAGTTGGTGAGCATGCCCGTGGTTGGATCGACGCTGGCGATCGCGACGAAGCCGCCCTGTCCGAAGCTGTCATAGAAGGTGTTGCCGTCCTGGCTGAACAGCAGGTACTTGCCGTCCGGCGTGTAGGCGATGCCGGTGTCGCTGCCGTCTGAGTCGGTGCTGGCTACCCCTTTGGAGGTCGTGTAGGGCACGCTGTAGGTCTGCAGGATGGAACCGGTCTGGGTGTTGAAAATCGTGACCGCCTGAGGGGCGCCCATCTGAAGGACCGCGGCGGTGTGATTGCCAGTGGGGTTGAGCGCGATAGCCTTGGCGCGGGTGGTGGTGCCGAGGTAGACCTGGGTGCCGACCGGGGTGATGATGGTGCCATCGCTGACGACCCACGGATTGGCCAGGGGCTGCGAGTAGGTCGGGCCGGTGGTCGCGCTGGTGTTCTCGCCGGGTGCATACGTCGGGAACGGCACGGACTGAGCGAATGCCGGGACGCAAACTCCTGCGGCCAGCAGACCGGCCACCAGACGCAGACGGTTGATCCGAGAATAATGTTGAAACGTTTTCCGGGACATCGAGCGTTCCTCCTTTGGGTTGTCATCACGCAGCAGGGATCGACCGTGCGACCCGGTGTTGCGACAATCTGGAACGGGCTTAGAACGGATGAATGCGCGCGAATTGCGCCACGGAGCGAGGTTAAGAGCGACTACCGCACGGCAGGGTGACGCCGAAATTACAGTTTTGTCAGCGTCTAAAGCCGGTATGGACTGCGATGCGCGGATGAGGAAAGGCAGCGCGCACGAATTAAGATCCAGGCAAGCAAAGTCCCCTCCGCGATTTCTCGTGAAGGGGACTTTTACTGAAACAAGGTCAAGCCCAGCGTGGCGAAGACGATTCGCGCGCTACCAGTTGACTGAACCGCGGCAGGTGCCGATGCCCTTGTCGCGGTAGGTCCCCGTTCAGCTTTTTGCTGACGGGTTGGATTGACGTATTGGAAACGCAATGAAGCGGCGGTGCTACCTGGCGATACCGCAACGGTCTGCTCCATTCCACTTGACATCCCAGTGAAGCTGGGCGCATTCTCTCTGAGTCGTCTACCTGGATATCAAGTGAAGAGAATGTCAATGCAGATTCTGCAGGGCACGCTCGACCTCATGGTCCTGCGCACCCTGGCCACGCTCGGACCGCGGCACGCCTATGCCATCGCCAGCCGGCTCGAACAGGTTTCCGGCGATTTGCTCCGTGTCAACCAGGGCACACTCTATCCGGCCCTGGTGCGGCTCGAACAGAACGGTTGGATTCGCGGCTCCTGGGGGACGACGGAAAACAACCGCGAGGCGAAGTATTACTCCATCACCCGCCCCGGGCTGAAGGCGCTGACCGAAGAGACACAACGCTGGCAGCAGGTGGCCAGCCTGCTCGACAAATTGCTGGCGGAGGAGGCCTGATGTTTGCCCATTGCAGGAGGGTTCTCGCGAAATTGCGGTTTCTGTTGCGGAGTCGCTATGCCGAGGAGGATCTGGAGCGAGAGCTTGCAGCTCATCTCGCGTTGCTGGAAGACGACCTTCTGCGCAGGGGTATGACTCCGGAACAAGCGCGGCGCGCGGCCATAACCAAAATTGGCGGGCTCGAACAAACCAAACAGGCGCATCGCGACGAACGGACCATCCTGTGGATCGAGCAGACGGCGCAGGATTTGCGCCACGCCTGCCGGACGGTGGCGCGGAGCCCCGGTTTCACCATCGTTGCCGTGATCACTCTTGCCCTGGGAATCGGCGTCAACACAACGCTGTTTACCGCCTACGACGCCGTCGCCCTCAAACCACTGCCGGTTGCCGATCCTGCGAAAGTAGTCCGGCTGGAACGCTTGTTCACGCACGGCTGGATCGGCGACATGCAATACGGATTTTCCTGGCAGGAGTATCTGTACTGCCGCCAGCATCAGGATGTCTTCTCCGATCTGGTCGCCACCAGCTGGCCCGTGCGCGTCCAGGCCCGCTTGCCGGGAAACAATCAGTCGACACCGATGCCCCTTGAGGGACAGGTGGTTTCCGGCAATTACTTCAGAAGCTTCGAAGTGAATGCGACGCTGGGCCGCACCTTCTCTCCCGAAGAGGATCGCGCTCCGGGAGCCGATCCGGTCATCGTGCTCAGCTACGCTTTCTGGCAACGCGCATTCCACAGTAACACACAGATCATCGGTTCGCTCGTCATGATCGGCGGAACAGAGTTTTCGATTCTTGGCGTAACTCCCGAGGCCTTCACCGGAACATCGCTGCTGCCTCAGGTACCGGACTTCTGGACGCCAGCGTCCATGCAGACGCAACTGGTGCCGGGCCAGGACTGGCTGCATCAACCCGCGGATTACCGCTTTCAGATCCTCGGCCGTCTGCAACCTGAGGCTGGCCTGAAAGCAGCCGAGGCAGAAACCGCGGCGCTCATCCGCCAGTTCTCCACCACCTACATCACTCGCGAGCCAACCCGGACAATCACGCTGCAGCACACCGCTTTCTTCGGCAACACAGAGGATCCGCGGTTCGAGACCGGGGTTGCCGTGCTGATGCTGATCGTGGCGATGGTGCTCTTTGTCGCCTGCGCTAATATCGCCAACATGCTGCTGGCCCGCGGTGCCGTGCGCCAGCGCGAGATCAGTCTGCGCCTCGCCCTGGGAGCGAGCCGCGCGCGCGTGATGCGCCAGCTCATCACCGAGAGCATCCTGCTGTCTCTCATCGGAGGCGTTGCCGGTTGGGGATTCTCTGTCCTGGCCAGCAGGTTGCTCCGCATTGCTGTGGCCCAGATGCTCAGGACACAGCTGGGCGGTGACTTCGCGTTCAGCCTCAATCTCAACCCGGACGCGCGCGTTCTCGCCTATGCTCTCCTGCTTTCCCTCATCGCCGGGGTTGTGTTTGGCTTGTCCCCGGCGCTGCAGTTCACCAAACAGGAGCTCGCCACCTCCATCCGCGACGATCGCACCTCCTTCGGTCATCTCCTGCACCGCTCCCACCTGCGCAGCCTGCTGATTGCCGGACAGGTCAGTGTTTCCATGCTCCTGCTAACCTGCTCCGGGCTGCTGGTGCGCGGCCTCATCGACTCCCAATCTGCCGACCCTGGCTTTAATACGCAACAGGTGTTCCTTCTCTTCGCCGAGTATGGCGACAATCCTGCGGCATCGGTGGCCCGCTTCCAGCGCCTCGTCAGCCGTCTCGAAGAAACGCCCGAAATCAAGAACGTTGCCTATGGTCGTGGACCGATGATGGGAACCTGGACACCGCACATCGTGGTGAAGAAGCCGGGTGCCGTCGAAGGCGTCATCCGTGGTCGGACCCTGGCCAGCTATGCATCGCGAGATTACCTGAACACTCTGGACATTCCGCTGGTGCGCGGTCGCGATTTCACAAGGCAGGAATCCGCTGCCGGTGCCCGCGTTGCTGTGATCAGCCAGGCCGCAGCGCGCTTGTTCTGGCCGGGCGAGGATCCCATCGGGAGGCACTTTGAGCTGGATCTGCACTTCACCGGCAAACTAACTGACTACGAAGTCGTCGGTATCGCGAAGGATGTGCGCTTCACAAATCTGACGCGTATCGATCCGGCTCATGTCTATCTTGCTCCAGACCCAACCATCACTTATCCGATCCTGTTGAACGTGGGCACCAACCAGCAGGCAGCCCTCGCAGCTGTGTGGAAGACGGTCAACAACATAGATGCGGACCTGTTGCCGGACCTGTCGCTGTGGAACGCAGAAACCATGCTGGTGCATCCGCAAAGAACCCTGGCTCGCGTCATGGCGATGTTCACTGCCGGACTCGGGTTGCTCGCTGTGGCCCTCGCCGGTGTGGGCATTTACGGTGTCATGGCTTACGTGGTGAGCCAGCGTACACAGGAAATCGGCATCCAGATGGCCTTGGGAGCGCGTTCGGGCGATGTGCTGAGGAGCATCGCTGTGTGGGGACTCAAGCCAGTTGTCGCCGGCATGGCCATTGGGCTCGCGTGCGGCGCGGCGGCGTCGGCGCTGTTGCACAGCACGCTGGCATTTCCCGGCTCCAGCGACTTCCTCTATGGGGTTTCCTTCTACGATCCCTGGACGTTCGCAGCCATCTCACTCCTCCTCATTGCGGTATCGATTCTGGCCAGCCTCATTCCCGCATTCAGAGCGGTGCGAGTCGATCCGATGGTTGCCTTGCGCTACCAGTAGACGGCGCATCCTGGAAATCTCGGGTACAGACCTCTCGGCATTGCGCATAAGCCCCAAACGCGCTTACCTGGGTTCCGGCTGGATGGGTTTGCGCCAGATCGTCATTGCGCTCGTTGAGTGATGCGGAATTCCAGATTTCCGGGTTAGCGATGGTTAACCGCCATTCTGGACAGAACGCGATTATCAATGGTGGCGACGCAGGTTGAAGAAGGTCGGGCCGCCGGCTTGGAGACGCCGGCCGAAGTGATTACGCATCTGGAGTCCCTGGAAGATCATGCCGAGGTTCACCTGGTGGAGCATTACACCGGGCGCCCTGATTAGTCCTGCAGGCCCGAGTCAAGCGGCAGTTCGACCACAATTTGCGCCCCACCGTTGGGCGAGCCATTCAAGCCATGATTGTGCGCCGTTACCCGGCCGCCATGCGCCATCGTCACCGCACTGACAAACGCGAGGCCCAACCCGTGTCCCTTCGATTCGGAGCCCTTCACAAACCGGTGAAACAGACGTGGCGTCGTTCCGTTGCCTTGATCCACTGCAACGACCGATTCCAGAAGGTCCGGCGGAAATCCTGCCCCGTCGTCCTCCACTGTGATCGATGCCATCTGTCCCGACGCGGACACTTTCACCCGCAACTGCGATCCAGTTCCTGCATATCGCAGTTCGTTTTCCATCAAATTCGAAAGCATCCGTGAACAGAGCGATACATCGATCCGGCAATGCACGCGCATAGCCATCGTAACGGAAAGATGCTGATCATTCTCCGCAAAGACGGGCCGGTACAATTCCGCCATACGCTCCACCAGTTCGCCTACATCGGTTCGCTCCAGCCGCAGTTGAAGCGCCCCCCCATCCGCTTCGGCTACATCGAGAGAAGTCGTGATCACCTCCGACAGCCGGTCCAACTGCTCAATCGCGCCCGCCATCAGCTCCGCCGAATGTTCACGATTGTCAGAGGAAAGCGCGATTTCGATGCTGCCGCGCACTGAGGTGATCGGACTCTTGAGATCGTGCGCCATGGAATCTGTGAGGGTTCGGAGCTGGTTCACAGAGGCCGAAATGCGGTCGAGCATGTTGTTGAATGTCCGCGCCAGCCGAGCCACTTCGTCTCGCTGATTCTCCACTGGAACACGGGTGCTGAGGTCGTCCGACCGAATGCTCGCCGCCGTCCCCGTGATCGCGTCCACTCGCCGCAGCATCCGCCGTAATCCCAGCAGCGTGACCAGGAATCCGAAGGCGACCATGATGGCCCAGCCCATCGCGAATTGGAGCAGCAGGCGTCGCATCAGCGCCGCAGCGGCCGAGTCCAGCAGTCCCAGGTATATTTGTCCGCCCCCGGAATCCATCTTGACGGCGACGACACGGAAGGGCTGGCGCCATCCCGCAATCCACACCGACAGCGGACTCGACTGTTCCGAGCTGATTCTTGCCAAAGCTCGCAGAAATTCCGCGCTGTTGGCTGGACCGACCCATACCGGTGCACGTGAGCTGCCGTCGGTTTCCGCAAAGAAGACAGTGTTGCCCTGGATATGGTGGCCCGTGTCGTCGTAAGAGACTTCCTGCGAGGCAAGCTCCGCCACTTCCCCTACGATGCGGTCGTACAATGCATCTCGCGGCGTGCTCAGAGCCACTTGCTTCAGCGTCTCGCTTTCGCCCATCAGCCACGAGTCGCTGCGCGCCTGAATCGCCCGAGCCACCACAAAGTACATCGCCAGAAACACGGCGGCGCTGCCGATCGCAAAAACCAGAGTGCTGCGCACCGCGAGACGCCACGCCGAAGTGCGATAAAAGCTTGTTCTAATCCTTGAGAACATACCCGACTCCGCGGATGGTGCGGATCAGCGGTTGCTGTGCGTCCCGATCTACTTTGCCCCGCAGCCGGTGGATGTGTACGTCCACAATGTTGGTCGATGTGTCGATGCGTATCTTCCAAACATGGTCGAGCACCATGGCGCGAGTCACGACGCGTCCGGCATTGCGGCATAGATACTCAAGCAGAGCAAACTCCTGCTGCGTCAGCTGGATCTCCTGGTCGCCTCGCCGCGCCTCGCGCCGGATCAAGTCGATTTCGAGATCCGCAACCCGCAGTTTTGTTGGCTCGGATTGTGCCGGGGTGCCGCGCCGCAGCAACGCCCGCACCCGTGCCAGTAATTCCGCCACGGCAAAGGGCTTCGTCATGTAATCGTCGCCGCCACGTTCGAGGCCCAGTACCCGCTCATCGACCGAGCGGCGCGCAGACAAAATCAGCACCGGCGACGTCATTCCCTGTGCCCGCAGTCGCTGAATCAGCTCCAGACCATCCATGTCTGGCAGCGTCAGATCGACGATCAGAGCGTCGTGTACTCCAGCGAGCGCCAGCCTCTCGGCCTGCCTCCCCTGCGCCGAAGCATCGACGCTGAATCCCGATTCAGTTAATGCACGGGTCAAAAAATCACGAATCGTATTGTCATCCTCGACGACCAGGAGTCGCATGTGTTCATTTCCTCTGCGTGTTGACCGGGCTGCCGCGATCCGGGAAACTTTGTTTTGTTCTGATTATCTCCGGCGCAGATTCGGAGCGGTTGAGGGCAACGAGCAACAAATTGAGTTGCAAAGCTTTGAGACTACTACCAAAGCAGGACGTAAACACCGCCCGCGATTACAAAGTCGTCATTTACGGTGACATGGGGCCACGCTTCTCAGCGATGCAGTTGCTTCCTCCATGAACAAATCGTCATCCTCTTCGCATCGTGCAAAGTGCTATCAAAAAGACAATGGTCTCGTCTGAAAGAGTAGCGTTGCATTGAGAATGTGGAGCCTGTTCTCTCCAGTGGTCGACTGTCGCCGACCGTGGTCTGTTCGCGGTCCAGCTTCCTGAAGCGAGACGCGCGACATTGAATCCAATCCAAACTGAGGGCCCCTTGCGCATGTCTGCGGCTTACCTGAACCGCATCGCCACTGCCGTACCAGAGCATGATGTGCACGACGCTTTCACCGTCTTCGCCGAGCAGATGCTCGCCGACCCGCGACTGCGGACGGTCTTCCGTCGCATGGTGAGCCGCGCCAACATCGCACATCGCTATTCCTTCCTCGATCCGCAGAGAGGTGCGGCCGGCCGGTGCTCATCGCATGCGGCGAATGAGTTTTATCGGCCAGGCAAATTCCCCAACACGGCGCAGCGTATGGAGCTATTCGAGCAGAGAGCTCCGGTGCTGATGAGGAAGGCGGTGGACCGGCTTGCGCTCAATGAGAAGGAACGCTCCGGCATCACGCATGTGCTGGTGACATGCTGCACGGGGCTTTATGCGCCCGGGCTGGACTTTGAGATCGTCGACCACCTCGGGCTTTCAGCGGGGGTGGAGCGCACGATGATCGGATTCATGGGATGCTATGCCGCGATCAATGCGCTGAAGCTGGCGCGGCACATTGTGCGCTCAGAACCGAAGGCGGGTGTTCTGATGGTCAATCTTGAGTTGTGCACCCTGCACTTTCAGGAGACGCAGGAGCTGGAGCAGGTGCTCTCGTTTCTGGTGTTTGCCGATGGTGCGGCGGCGAGTCTGATTACCGCGCGCGAGCAGGGGTTCGCGCTCGACAGCTTCAAGGCAGTCATTGTGCCCGAGACGAGGGGGCTGATTACCTGGAAAATCCGTGGCCTGGGATTTGACATGCTGCTCTCCGGACAGGTGCCTGCGGAGTTGAGCCGCGCGCTTCACGAGGGCGAGCTCATGGCCGATCGCGACGGCGTCGACCTGTGGGCGGTGCATCCCGGCGGACGGTCGATTCTGGATGCGGTGGAGAAGGGACTGGAACTGCCGAGCCGATGCACTGGCGGCGTCGCGCGAAGTGTTGTCGTGCTTCGGAAACATGTCGTCGGCAACCGTGATGTTTGTGCTGCAGCGGCTGATGCAGCAGGCGCAGCCGGGGCAGCGCGGATGCGCGATGTCGTTTGGCCCTGGGCTGACAGCGGAGACGATGCGCTTCCATGCGGTCTAGTGCGGAGATCGACTTCAGACGGCGGGTTCCTCCGCGCGATCTGCCGGAGCTGATGGATGGCGACTGCAGCTATGAGGATTTCCGTGGCTGCCTGGATGATCTGGAACGAGTCAACCGCTGGTTGCTGGGTTATCGGCCGACACTGGCCTGGCTGACGGTGAGCGGTTGCCCCGTGGGCTGCGTGATCCGGTACACATCGTCGATGTGGGCAGTGGCGGCGGCGATCTGCTGCGGCAGATTGCAGGCTGGGCGCGCAGGCGCAACATTGCTGTGCAATTGACGGGGATCGACCTGAATCCTTATGCAGCGCGTGCCGCAATGGAGTCCACTCCGAAGGAGTTCGGGATTGCGTGGGTGACCGGGGACGCTCTGGAGTATCGACCGAAGAAGCCGGTGGATATCGTTGTGAGCTCGCTGATGGCACATCATCTGGAGAATGAGGAGATCATTGCGCTGCTGCGGTGGATGGAATCGACCGCGCAGACAGGTTGGTTTATCAATGATCTGGAGCGGTCGGAGTGGAGTTGCAGAGTGTTTGGGCGGGTGGCGGAGATGGTGGGATGGCACCGGTTTGTTCGGCATGATGGGCCGGTGTCTTTCCGTCGGGCGTTCCGGAAGGAGGACTGGCTGCGGCTGCTGGCGATGGCTCCGGTTCGGCGCGAGGCTGTCACGGTGGAGCATTGGTGGCCGGGACGGTTGTGTGTGGGGCGGCGGAAGTGAGGCCGGTGTCGGCCGGACGCGGACCGGCTGAGGCTTGGCTGGGGCGGGCTGATGTCTGCGGGAGCTGTTCTTACTGTCGCGAAACTCGTGGCACAATTCATCGCGTCTAACCATCTGAGAGCGAATAATGGCAACTTCCACGCTGATAGAGCGCAAAACCACCGGTTCCCGATTCAAGACAATTCTCTGGGTCTCCCTCGGTCTCACCACGCTCTTCGTCTTCATTACCTCAGAAGTTCTCCTCATCACCGACTATCCGATGTACCACGCCTATCGTCTGCAGGTCATCGCCGACCGCGGTCTCCTCATCCCGCATGCACTGGCTGGAATCTTCGCGCTCCTGATCGGCCCCATCAATTTTTCCTCGCGGATCCGCCTGCGTCACCTCACGGTCCATCGCGTTCTCGGCCGCATCTACGTGGTTTCCGTTTTTGTCGGTTCGTTCACGGGGATCGCTCTCGCCTGGGGACGTCCGGGCCTCCCCGGAACCTCCATGCAGGCCGCGGCGTGGATGGTCTGCACCACCGCCGCCTTCCTCACCGCGCGCAACCGTCAAATCGTCCAGCACCGCCAATGGATGGCCCGCTCCTATGCGGTCACCTTTACCTTTGTCTCAAGCCGCGTGTTCAATCTTGTGCCCGCCTATTGGAGCCATCTGGGCGACGTGCTGTCCGCAGTCGGCGTCATCGCCTTTACACTTGCATCCCTGCTGATCGTTGACCTCGGCCTTAACTGGCACGAGCTCACCACGCGCCGTGAAGGATCGTCGGCTCCGAGGCCATGAGCTTCAGGGCATCGTCATGAAGCGCGCGATCCATATCTCGCGATTGAGATTTAATTCCCGAAGCTTGTACCCTCCAGCTCCGAGCTGAGTACAGGACCGGAACCACCCAGCTGTCCAACTACCCTCATCACCGCAGGCTTCTCACCTTCCAGGACCCAAACCATCACATCTTTCGGCTCAAGATCCAGCAGCTTCGCGATTACTCCCAGGATGCCACCCAATTCCGGATGGATGCGAAACACCGTCGCCTTAAGGGTCTGTCTTGCCCTTTGAAACGGTTGCTCGCCCTCCGGCGAAATCAGGATCCGAATCAATCGTCCCCCGAACGCTGGCGCCAGTATCCCCACCCGAAACGGCGCCGTGTTGGGCGGCACATTCAGCAGCAATGTTCCGACGAACCCATTCGCCAGGTCATCCGGCAGGTCGATATGCTCACTCTCGACATGTATGTTGCCATTCTTGTCCGTTGTGCGGCTGGTGGCTGTGCCGGTAGCGGCTTCCACCGCGAAGTCGACCGGCTTTGCAAAGAACGGTCCTTGTTCTATGTGGTGGTAGCGTATCAACCGAAACGTGCCCTGCTGGCTGTACGTCGTCGTCTCATCGTCAATCGACCCATCCACAAATCGATAGGTCAGGCGCATCGTCACTTCACCGCCCTGCACGCTCTCCATAAACTCAACCCGGGCGATGATTTTTCCAGTCTCGGAGCGCGCCACCATAAACTCGTGCCTGGGGAGCTGGATATGTTTCACTGAAATTTGTTCAGCCGGCGCCGCGGTGCCCAACGTCATTGCCCAGAAAGCGGCTACCAGGAAATCGTTTCGTCTCATCAAATACCTCGTTCTAACACCTTAGACGCCTCTCGATCCCCGATGAACCCGGCTGCTGACTTCGGCATGTGGATCTGTCCAGCCAGCTCCTTACCTGTTCCAAAAATGACGATTTGTACAGAATGCGTGCCGAACTGCTTTCCTGACGTCTACTAGAGAATGAGTCCGCTACAAATTGATGGACATCCGATGAACTGGGAGGGAATGATTTGCAAGACGAAGTACTGATCCTGGGTGGTGGAGTGGCAGGCTGTGCGGCTTCGATCGCGCTCGCTCGAAAAGGACGAAGCGTCACGCTGATCGAACGCGAGCCTACACCGCGCCATAAAGTCTGCGGAGAATTTCTAAGCGGTGAGGCCCTTGAAGACCTGCATTTGCTCGGTATCGACGTGAACTCGCTTGGCGCCGTGCCGATCGGCTACGTTCGACTCGCCGCTGCAAGGCGCGCCGCGACGGCCCCCTTGCCGTTTCCCGCGAAGTCGCTCACGCGCAAAGCGCTCGATACAGCGCTCATCGCCGCAGCCATCGCCGCGGGAGTCCGCGTTGAGCGTGGTCGCAGTGTTCAGTCGCTTAGTCGCGCGACCACGAACCTCTGGCAGGCTACCCTCGACGACGGCACCACATACGAGGCCCCGACCGCATTTCTCGCCACGGGCAAACACGATCTGCGCGGCCACAGTCGCCCCAGGGACCCTCACCAATGGGTCGGCTTCAAGATGTATTACCGCCTGTCTGCTGCCCAGACCGCTGACCTGGCGGACGCCTCCGAGTTAACGCTTTATTCCGGAGGCTACGGTGGTCTCCAACCGGTGGAAGGGGGCATTACGAATTTCTGCTGTGTGGTCCAACGGCGGTATCTTGCAGGTGCAGGTCTTCGCTGGGAGAGCCTGCTTGCGAAGATGCAGCAGGACTGTCCCCACCTCGCGATGAGGCTGGCCGGTGCAGAGCCGCTGCTCGACAAACCGATCACCATCACTCATATCCCGTACGGTTACCTCCGTCGCTCAACCGGGGATGGGCTCTACTGCATCGGCGATCAGGCAACCGTAATCCCCTCGTTCACCGGCGATGGCATATCCATCGCGCTGCATACTGCCCGCCGCGCCGCCGCTGCCTATCTTTCCGGGGAGCCGGCGCCCGTTTTTCAGCCAAAACTGCGTTCCGCAATGCTGCCGCAGATGCGTCTTGCCGAGCTCGCCGCCCATGGCGTGAACAACGCTCTCGCGCGCGCTGTACTGCCCTTCTGCCTCAGGGTCTGGCCCGGTGCGATGCGCGTAACAGCCAAACTCACGCGTGTTACCCAGCCCCCAGCTATTGCTCCACAGGCATTCGCCAGCTGAAATCGAGTCACGCCAAAGCTACCCTCAGTTGAAAAACATTGTCAGGGGAGATGCAATGAATTCCTTCGCAGTCGTAGCCCTCGCTGCCATATTCGCTCCAGCCGCACTTGCCCAGCATCAGACCTTCGCCGTCAACCCCGATGCCAGCGAAGTCAACATGACACTCAACACGACTCACGAGGTCGTCCACGCCACTTTTCACATCCAGTCCGGATCGATCGAGTTTGACCGCAGCAAGCCTCAGATGTCGGGGTCGGTGGTCGTACTGGCCGGCAGTGGCAAGACCGGCAATGCCAGTCGCGACAAGAAGATGAACGAAGACATCCTCGAGGTCGAGCAGCACGCGATCGTTTCCTTTGAGCCGAAGACCTATACCGGCGCAATCGCTGCCTCAGGCGACTCCACCATCCAGGTAACTGGCACCTTCGCCCTCCTCGGCACGCCTCACGAGATCACCATCCCCATGATTGTCCATCTTGAAGGCACAACCGCAACGGCCAAGGCACATTTTGCCGTGCCGTACATCCAATGGGGATTGAAGGATCCGAGTTTTATGTTCTGGAAAGCGGACAAGGACGTCGCGATCGACCTCTTTCTGAATGGCCGGCTTTCACAATAGAGAACCGTCTTCTTTGCATCCCATGATGTTATGTGTCGGCATACGGGCTAAAGCGAGTTGAATCTCCCAGCCACTTCTATCTGTGCGAGCGCGATACTCAGGATGATCCATGTCTCACCGCAAAGGCATCTCGTCGGATTAGTTGTTATCGCTCTCTTTGCGTTTCCAGCCACAACGATGATGCCGGCTCAACAACTCGACCCAGCGTCAGTAGTTCATCAGGTGGACACAGCGGTCAAAGCGAGGATCGACAATCTAGCGGGATACACGGTGACGGAGCACTATTCCGTTTACAGGGGCGATGACGAAACCCATCCCATCGCCGAAATGACGGTAGCGACGACCTACAAGAAGGAATCCGGAAAGAGCTATGTTATTGTCTCGCAGACCGGCTCTGGTATCGTCCGAAATCTGGTATTGCGCACGATTCTGGAAAACGAACAGCGCCTAAACCAGCCTGGCACCCGCGAGGGGGCGTGGATCACTTCCGCAAACTATGACATGCAACTGAAGCCGGGTGGAACCCAGATGCTGGACGGACGAGAGTGCCGGGTTCTGGCCTTGTTCCCACGGCGGAAAGCGCCCTATCTTATCGAAGGAACTCTGTGGGTGGATTCGAAGGACGGCTCCATCGTTCAGGTTCAGGGAACAGCGTCGAAGAGCTCTTCGCTGGTAACTGGCCCGGCGCAGATTATGCGCCAGTATGCAAGCATCGGCGGTTATTCGCAGGCCACCCACTTCAGAGCGGTGTCCAACAGTTACATGTTCGGCAGGACAAGCGTGGCAATCGATTATCAGGACTACCACATCCAGCTTCGCCCACCTGGATAAACGCGCAAAGTCCTCCACGGCTCTGGGAAAGTTTGTTCAAAGGCGGAGCGAATCGACCTTCCGTGGTCCACCTATAGCTGCTGACTCTTAATACAAGGCTTGGATCGACCTGCTGAATTCCGAATAAAGTGCCTCCGCAAACGGTCCTGCCGTCATCCATTGAACCCGGCCAGTTGCTCCGATCACCATCACGCCACCGGCGCGACTGAAAGAAAAGATCACAACCGCCGGATTGCCTATGACGACCGATCGAATGTCGAGCCACTTTCCAGTCAGAGCCTCACCGGCGAGCGGTGGCAGGATGTCGCCGGGCTTCATGCAGGACTGGCATGGTTGCGCGGAGGAATGCACCGGGAACAGTAATACCGACATTGAGAGACTGACGAAGAAAAGAGAACGGCGATGCATGATCTTTCTCTCGAGAATGCTGAACTCAATGGTAGCGATAACCGAATTGTTCCGGGACAGCGATGGCGACGGCATTTTCCCGGCTTTGCTGGACAAGTGCTGGATCACCATCCAGAAGACTGCCAATCCGTTCAGGGTGATCAGAGTCGCGCGCGTATCCAGTGCGTGCTCATGGCGCGTACATACATCGGGTCGAGCGACTCACTCGGCAGTTTTGCGTAAAGGGTTTGTGCCTGCCAGCGTGCCCAGAAGGCAGCCGTCAGTGTATAGGTAGCCACATGCAGGGCAATGTTCAGCCAAACGGGTGCAGCGGTCACGCCTTCGGGCCGCCACCAGACCAACGCGATCGACCCGAACACGGCGATCGCCGCTACGGGAAAAATGAACGGCTTGATCATTGCCCACCACGCGTTGTGGTATGCGCCAAAGCCATCGGGCGCGACGTGCGGCCACAGGCGCGCAACACGACTCTGCCGACCGAGATGGGGGGCAGATGAAGAATCGGTCATTTGCGCGAGTCAGGCTTACGGCAGCGACCCCCACCCGTCACTATGAGAGCGGGCGTCGCTCCTGCAGACGTACGCCTGGATCGCTGCGAGATTGTCGACGTGGCGGCCGCCTGTGACTAGCTCTCCGAGGAAACTGCTTGCTTTCGGGTCTCTACTGTTTCTTGGCGCGGAAGGGAAAGGGGCGTGGCGCTCCGTCTCCCATGGTTGTGGTGGTTGCCGTTTTGGTCGGCGGATCCACTTTGCCATGCAGGGCGCAGACGCAGCAGCTGCCGGACGCTCCCGGTTTTGGCTCATCACAGCAAAGTCCCGGCAGTCCGCCCAACCCCGCAGCGCTCGCTACTATTTCCAGCACAGTCGTCGATCCTAATGGCGGAGTAGTTCCCGACGCCCGTGTTGTGCTAACCGGCTCCAACGGGACTGGTCAACAGGTCAAGCACGCCGGTGGCAATGGGGAGTTCACGTTTTCGGGTCTTCCATCCGGGACGTTCAAGCTGACGGTGACCGCGCCAGGCATGGGCACGGTGGTCTCTCCCCAAATCACGGTGGCCGCCGGAGAAATGCGCTTTCTGCCTAAGGTGGTCCTGCCATTGAACGCGGGCGTGACCGAGGTCCACGTGACGGCGAATTCGGTAGAAATCGCCGAGGAGGAAGTTCACATCGAGGAGAGCCAACGAGTGTTGGGCATCGTACCGAACTTCTACAGTGCCTACGACTGGAACGCGCCGCCCCTGAATACCAGGCAGAAGTTTGCGCTGGCCGTTCGTTCGGAGGTCGACCCCATGACGTTCGCCGGCGCCGCCGCGGTCGCGGGCGCTGAGGAGTATCGCGGGATTTATCCGGGGTACGGCGCTGGATTCAGCGGCTTCAGCAAGCGCTTCGCAGCGCAGTACACCAATGACTTTGCCAGCCGGATGATTGGCAGCGCAGTGCTGCCCTCGCTGCTGCATCAGGACCCCCGTTATTTCTACAAGGGAGCCGGCAGCGTTCGTTCCCGCGTACTGTACGCAATCAAATCCGCGTTCATCTGCCGGGGAGACAACGGGCGGAACGAGTTCGATTACTCGCATATCCTCGGGGATTTCGCAGCAGGCAGTGTAGCGAACTTTTATTATCCCGAGTCGAACGAGGGAGCGAAGTTGATCTTCACGAACGGGCTGATTGAGATCGGGGGCATGGCGGGAGCCAATCTCATTCGGGAATTCGTCCTGAAGGGCATCACGTCCCATGCACCCGACAATCCGTAGGATAGCGCGGCGATCAGCAATGGATTTGCGGCTCGCGTGGCGGCCATGGCCTGAGCGAATGCGGCGGTTGGTTGCGGGTTTGCGTACTTCGCGCTGGCGAAGTCGATCTGCTACCGGCGGATTCGCGCACGCCCCAGGAAGTGCGATTCCCGAAAGACACGCAAATCGAGACTCTGCTGAACGAGCGATGACAGTTGCTGCATTCAGATCTTCGCGACGCGAAAAATGTCTTTCTGAGCAAACCGGTTGTGAAGGCGATGACGCGGTTTGGCCTGCAGGCGGCAACCGAGATTCGCGCTTCGAGATCTCTGGAACCAAAGGCGGTTAATCGGGCGTATCAGGTTAGCCATTTGCGATCACGGATTCATGCGGGAGTATGTGAGAGCGAGTGACTTACTGGGCGCTGCCACTGGACGCTTTGCTACTTCTGTGCAGCAGCCTCGGGATCAGCAATAGTGTGACGGCGTAAAGAAAGATGGAAGCTGCGGTAAAACCCAGGTGGCCGTGCCGCAGATCCTCGAAGAGGAGCTTGAAGGCGGTGAAGGCGAGGACAGCCCAGGCAAGCCAGACGAGTTCAGTACGCCGCCACTGGGAGCCGCACCACGCCAGGGCCAGCGCGGCGCCACAACCCACCAAAGTGCGGATGACAGCGACGTGCTCCACTCCCGGAAGAACACCCACTTCCGTGATCCGCACCAGAATCCAGACCAGAAGCGCGGCACCGGCGGCCGAAGCCAAACCCGCGAATAACACACGGAGCATCCGGTGCCACCACGCCCCGGGGCCGGAGCCCACCACGCCGGCATAACAGAGAATCGCGAAAACACAAACGAGAGAAACGATCCAGTCGGGCGCGGCCGGAGACGTGCCCACCATGGCGCGACCGATATACACGAACAGGCCCGAGGAGAAAGCCGCCGCCGCGAGCAGAGCCAGGCCGTGGAACTGGAGCGTGTCATGGGCTGTGCGCCCGGCGAGACCGACACACGCCACTGCGGCAAGCCCCGTGCACAGCGGGAGCCACCCAGGAAGCAGGCTGAGGAAGCAGCCCGCCAGAAGCAGCGCCAGGCTCCCGGTGGCGTAGACGTGATAATTGCGCTGCGCATGCATCCTGCCAAACCAGGCGAAAGCCGCCGCGTAGCCGGCCGCCGACGCGATGAGACACAGCCCGCCCAGAACCGTCACGCCATGTCCCGGCCGGAAAACAAGGACCGTCCAAACCGTCAGCAAAGCGGCGGCCAGCGCCTGTGCGGTCTCGAAAAATGAAATGCCGCGGCGCAGCAGCAGAGTTTGCGCGGCCGCGCTCGCGCCATAGATGCAAAGCAGAGCCGGTGCAAAGAGCAGCAGCAGCGGTGCAGCGATGTCCGGATAGTCGGCATGGGTGCCGGCCGGGCCTGAGTAAATCCAGATGAGCCCAAACACCGCGATGTCGGCGGCCGCTGCCACCACCGGCCGCACGCGTAGACTGCGATAACGGGCCGCCGCAACCTCGCCTACAACGGCCATCGCGACCAGCGCAAAAAGGAACGGTGTCAAATCGCGGGAGGCAACCGCCAGAACTAGGGCCGCGAGGCTGGCGGTGGCATCGGCAATTCCAGCGACTACGGCAAAGTGGCGTTTCCATGCAAGGGCGGAGGCTGCGACAACGAAAGCAACCAGAATCCCGGCGGCAGTGGCGCTGGGCAGGAACCGGAAACGCAGAGTCAGTTCCCAGAGCATCGGGATCAGGATCAGCGCCGACGTCCCGGCCCAGGCCGCGCTAGCAAACCAGGCTTTCGCGGGAACGCGCGTGGCCGGGATCAGCCATACGAATGCGTATCCCATCGAAACCGCGATCACCGGCCATCGCGGGAGAGAGCCAGACTGCACTGCGGCTCGCAGCAGATACGCCCCGGCAATCCCCAGCATGGCTTTGCCGAGGACTGAGAATCCCCCGCTGCTTACGGTCGGGGACGGCCGCTCAGGCGAAGCGGCAGCTGGCGTGGATGGCGCAGGCTGGGCGGCGGCCGCCGATGTGGTGCGATCGGAATTCTCCAGGGCCGAAACCCGGCGCTCCAGCGTCTCCATGCCCTGGGTCAGCCGTTCCACTGCATCGGAAAGGTCGTCCATCGCCTTCACCACCTTTGTGAAGACTCGCCCACATTCGTCCTGCTAAGGCTTTGCCACCGCTTCGGGAATGGCCGCGTGCTCACCCTCCGGCCACGGAGGCAGAATCTTCACCAGCACGGCGAGAATCGGCAGCGGCAGCAGAAGGAGCGCAATGGATACCAGCAGTCCCTCTCGCGTGGCCAAAGCCATCTTGTAGGTTGTGTAGCCCAGGAAACTCTTGGAAAACAGTTGCCCGCCAATCACCACGTTCCAGCGCATAGCGAGGATGCCGACCAGCGCCAGCGACCCGGCCACGGCATAGATACGCTTCCTCACCACTTCGCGCAGCTTCATCACCTGCGTAAAAAACAGCAGAACCAGAGGCACGAGTGTGCCGAGGAGGATCTGCAGAACGATCTGCGAAAAATACAGCCGCGTGTGCACCATGAAATCGAGGCTTCGGAACGACTCGTCCGCCTCGTAAATCCGGTGGATCAGATCCAGCATCTCCAGGCTGAAGTCGACGATGAAGATGTAGAACAGGTACATGGCGATGGTGTCGACACAGCGCATATCGATAAGCTTGCCGCGCATGCGCGTCGTTGCCATATACAGCAGCATCACCGCCGCGATACCGGAAACCATGGCCGAGAAGATGAACACCACCGGCATCAGCGGGGACGACCACCACGGGTTGGCCTTGATCGACCCGAAAATGAACCCGACGTAGCCGTGCAGCAGAAACGCCGACGGTACGCCGATCAGCGTCACCAGCCAGCCCGCGCGCTCGTCGATCTGGAGCGCGCGTGGGCTCACGTTGTCCGAGCCCAGCGTCATCGCCTTGTACATCAAGCGCCGCCAGCCCCTTGTGGACTGAGAGAGGCCTACGATGTCGGCGCGGAAGTCGAGCCAGATCTCGACAACCAGAACAGCCATGAGATACCACAGGTAAACAAACCCGAACATGGCCATCGCCGACGACCGGTGCGGCGTCATGTACATTTCCAGTGAGCGCTCCGGATGCCCGAGATGCAGCTGCAGCGGCAGCGGCGCGACCATAAGAAAAGCCAGTGCAGTGAGAAGCGCGAGCCGGTAGGTGGGTTTGACCGCCTCGACGCGGAAAATGCGGGCCAGCGACGCCAGAATAAACGCGCCCGCCACCAGCCCCGTTATATATGGATACAGAACGATGAGCACGCTCCAGTAGAGCGACGCTTCATTCGGATACATGAACCCTTCCACGCCGGGAATCATCTTTTCCGTCTCCCTCCTGCCTTATCGCACCGAGCCGTCCAGGGCGTTGTAGAAAACCTTGGCGCCGGTTGCCATCTGCGGCTTCAGCACCTGCACGCTGTGCGTCTTCAGAAACGCGTGTATAGGATCGCTCGGGTTCTTCAGGTCTGCCAGTTGGCGCGCCCCGGTCGGACAAGCCTCGCAGCACGCCGTGGTCAACCCCTTCGTAATCCGGTGGTAGCAGAGCGTGCACTTATCCGCGACTTTCTTCTGCGGATGGATATACCGGCAGCCATACGGGCAGGCCTGCACGCAGTAGGCGCAGCCCAGGCAGTACTTCTGGTCGACCAGCACCACGCCGTCCGGCGAGATGAACGTAGCGCCCACCGGGCACACCTGGGTGCACGGCGAATCCGCGCACTGGTTGCATAGCTTGGGCACGAAGAAGTACTTGCCCTCATCTTCCTTCGCAACCGGAAACCCCTCTTTGCCCCCGTCCGGCGAAATGACCTCGGGATTGGCCAGATGCCAGTCATCGACGTGGTAGCGCTCCACCCAAGTGCGGAAGAATCCGTCCGGCACATCGTTCTCCGCCTGGCAGGCGCGCACGCAGTTCCCGCACCCGATGCACTTGGGGATGTCGATCAGCATGCCCCACCAGTGCTCCGTCATTGTGTAGTTCGGCGAAACTTCCGGCGTCCCGGCCAGCACCGACTCCCACGCCACCGCCGCGGCCGGCAGCAGGATCAGCAGTTGACGTCGCGTGATGGTCATTTCGCTCCTCCCGCCGCCGCTCCGATCGCGGGACTGTGCGGCCGGTGGCAGGTCTGGCACGGCACGCCGTTGGCATGCTCCTCCGCTTCCACCTGGGGAAAATCCCGTGGCCGTGCCGCGCTCGCTGCATGGCACCGCACGCACAGCACCGCTGTATCCGGCTTGCCCGGATCGATCGATGGATCGTCGGCATGTTTCGCCAGCGGACCGTGGCATGCCTCGCAGTGCACCTGCGCATGCTTGCCAGCGCTTTTGGTCTGGGCCACATCGCTGTGGCAGGTCTCGCAAGTCCCCTGTCCCGCGAACCGGATCGGGTGGGCCGCGATCTCCGCAACCGCCGCGCCCCGGTAATGCCCGTACTCTCCAAAGCTGCGCGGAACGACAAAGCCGCGAATCACGAAAAACAGCAATGTCCCGACAGCAAACAAAGCTGCGAGGCGGAAGAGGTGTCCTGCATCCTTAAATATGCGCATTGGCAACTTCCCTCTGAGTGCGCTCGCAGCACTCCGGACAGAAGTGTGCAAGCCTGCGTGACTGTTAACCATTCAGAAGAAGAAGCACAACACCTGTATGTGCCCGCGGTCACACCCAGTGGTGATCGACTGAAAGAGGAAGGCTGGGGCGGAAGCCCTCGATGCTGTCGGAGAAAAGAACCTCAATCGGATTCTGAACTCCGGCAAGGAGGATGCCTGTCTTCATCGCCCCAAGGTGCATGTGATCGCTTCGGCGATCGCACGGATGGGATTGGGCCAGGAAGTGGTGCCGATAGTCTGCAACCTCATCAACCCCGACGCCGTGCCTGCCGTCGCCGAATGCGATATTGTCTTTGGCTGCATGGACGGGGTTGAGGGACGGCATCTGCTCAACCGGCTGGCAATCTTCTACAATCTGCCTTATTTCGATATGGGGGTCCGGCTCGATGCGGACGGGAGTGGCGGAATCGAACGGATCGCAGACGCGATTCACTATTTGCAGCCGGGGCGCTCCAGCCTTCTAAGCCGTGGCGTCTATGCCATGGCCCGCGCCGATGCGGAGGAATTGCACCGCATTGATCCCGATCTCTATCGGCGTCAGGTCAAGGAAGGCTACCTTCGCGGCGTTGAGGAGGACGTTGCTGATTCTAAATTGGCTGCCCCCCAGGCACCCATATACACTGATTCTACAGACTTTATAACCATAATTTCTATGGGTACCCCTCTTTGTACCCACAATTTTTGCGGATAATCTCGCACGCAATCGCACCGTATGGAACGGTTTCGGTCTATTATGCTGCGCTTCAAATCGAATCTCCCAGTCCGACGCGGAGAAGCAGCCTCGAGCTCGTGACTAACCGCCGCTATGGATCTAGGGGATACAACTAGTGTCCTGAGTCTAAAGTTCGCGTACAAAATCGGGCGACGGAATCGAGGATCTGGTCTGCGGTTTTGTGCCATACGAATGGCTTTGGGTTTCGGTTGTGATGCTGGATGAAGTTCCTGATGGCCGATTCCAGTTCCCTTGTGGAGCGGTGGATGCCGCGCCGGAGCTGCTTGTCGGTGAGTTGAGCAAACCAGCGTTCGACCAGGTTGAGCCAGCTGGCCGAAGTGGGCGTGAAGTGCAGATGGAATCGCGGTCCTTTTGCCAGCCAGTCGCGGATCAGCTGCGTTTTGTGAGTTCCGTAGTTATCCAGAATCAGGTGGACATCCAGGTTATGCGGAACGTTTTTTTCGATGGTGTCGAGGAAGTTACGAAACTCGACGGAGCGATGGCGCCGCTGCGTCTGTCCGATCAATTCGCCGGACTTGGTATCGAGGGCGGCAAACAGACTGGTGGTGCCGTGACGCGCATAATCGTGCGTGCGGCGTTCGATCTGCCCTGGACGCATGGGCAACAGCGGTGCGGTTCTATCCAGCGCCTGTATCTGCGACTTCTCGTCCACGCATAACACCAGAGCGCGCCCGGGCGGGTCAAGATACAGGCCAACGATGTCGCGCACCTTCTCGATGAACAGCGGATCGCGAGAAAGCTTGAAGGTCTCACTGCGATGGGGCGCCAGAGAAAAGGCGCGCCAGATGCGGCTGATGCTGGACTGACTCAGCCCGCAGGCCTTGGCCATATCGCGGGTCGACCAATGCGTGGCGGCCTCAGGCTGGCTCTCCAGCGTGCGCGCCAAAACCAACTCAACTTGCTTGTCGCTTAACTTGCGCGAGGTGCCCGGGCGCGGTTCGTCCAACAGACCGTCGTTGCCTGCGACTGGCGAAGCGCTTCCTCCACTTACCCACCGTATGCGGGGTGGTTGAAAGCTTCAGCGCGATCGACTTGTTGCTCCCGCCCTGTGCGGCGAGCAAAATAATCCGCGACCGCATGGCCAGAGCCTGCGCGGTCTTGGGCCGCCGACTCCAAGTCTCAAGCTCCAACCGCTGCTCGGCAGTGACCGTGACAACCGCTACTGGACGACCTGTACGCATCGATACCCTCTACTGTATTCGATGCTGCAAAGCCATCTTACTTATGATAATTAATTCAGACTCAGGACACTAGTAGGAATCAGATAGTTAGACTCCCACACCCTGCTCAGCTCCCCTCTACTATCGTCCTCACCCGTCGAGATCGCTTGGGTTCCAGCGCCAAAGCGGTAGTTGGATTGCGAAGGAAAGACATCCACACTGCCGTGATGCACCCGACGAGCAGGTATGCGAATGCCCCCGCGCAGAGCCCCGGGACCTCACGATTCGAAACAAACTTCATTGATTGCCACCTGGAGCGGCGATGGGGCCTTTGGGCCACACCGTGCCCGCCAGCTTGTCGAAGCGCGCCTTCTCCATCGGACTGCAATAGTTCCGAGCTCCCACGGCTCGAACGCGGTCCTGCGCGTCCTCCATCGCAGCCGTCACCCGCGGTCCCCACATCATGCTTCCTCTGGCTTGGTTCAAATACCGGTTTAGATTGGCATTCTGATCCTGCGGCAGTCTCCAGTTGCATGTGCTCATCCCCACGATCAGCGTCGCAGCCGTCGGGATGGCAATCCGCGGATCCGCGGCTGCCATCCCTGCTCCTCCTCCGGTGCCAGAACTCAACGGCGCGGGCAACGATACTGGCGGAGCGACTGCCGCTTTTTGCGCCGAGGGTGGCGGATTCACTGCCGTCCCCAGAACGACATCCGTTCCTCCAGGGAAAAGCCCACCGGGACTATCCTCCGCCGCCCTGGCAATCTCACCCGCCGACGCCACCCGCACCAGCAGCGGCTGGGGTTCGCGCACCACACGATTGGCCGCGTCCACCACTCGCATTCCATACCAGTACCGGCCTGGCTCCTGGCCCTGCTCCCAGAAGACAAAACTGGCTCCGCTGGGGTTCATGGTCATCGTCTTGGTATCTGCTGTCTCCCAGTTTCCCGGCTGCCCGTTCACGTCCGGAGTTCGCAGCAGTTCGGCCCGTAGTTCGCTGTTGGGGGGCGCGCCCGCGTCGGCGACGTTGAACATGACCCGAATCCTTCCGCCCTGAACGACCCACGTCGGGCCCGCTCGATAATTCCAGATAATCGGAACTCTTAGGCCTCCGTCCCGATTCGGTCCATTCTCGGCTTCCCAAATCTGCGGGCCCTTCGGATCCTCGGTTGGCTGAATGTCGGCTTCTTTCACCAGAGGAGCCCTGAAATCCCCGATTGCCAGGGAGATAATCGGTCCGCCGTTATTGAAGTAGCGCGGATCCCTGGTAAAGGACAACTTCAACAGGAGATCTTGTCCGCCGGACTGCCCAGGCACATCGCCCGCTTCCCGTGAAATATCGATGGGGCCGGTCTGATTGCAGTCTGCAAAGGCGCTTCCCAGGTGATCCAGCGGCGAGAAACGCAGGCCTCCGGTATACAGCGAGCACCGTTTGAGAATCCCGCCAAGATAAGCTGCGTCTTTGTCATACGCATCCGGCGATTGCCCGTGACTCCTTGCCGCATTCTTCAGGAGTTCCGGCAGCACAGTCGCGAGCTCGTCAGCCGTGAACGGACGGCCGGGGTCGCCGCTGGCAAGCAATTCCACCGTCGTCTTCGGCGGCGCTGGAGCTAGATCAACACTGCTCACTCCCACCCGACCTGAAGCTGACGCTGGAAACACGAAGTCGCGGACACACGTTGCGTGTGCGTGGAATTTCTGGCTGTCCGGATAACTCATCGTCACGGTGCTACCGAACGCGAGCTCGTTCCCTGGCCTCAGAGGATCCGGAGAATTGGTCCACTCCAGTTCATTCAAATGGACGCTGTAGTCAACGTAGTAGCCTCCCGAGCCGGCTTGACGGAGGAGCGTTCTAAACTGATCCAACTCAGGCACCTGCCAGTCGGAGAACCCTCCGTTGCGCAGGCTCCGGCAGTATTCCTGCGCTTCCGTGAAATTGACATCGCCGCCGTTATCGTTCGCTGTCCAGAGCAAATTGGTTCGCTGGTCCCACCATTCGCCCTGCGCTGCTTGCTCAGCAGTCAATGCAGCTATGCGATTGACGATCGCCTGAACCTCGTCCACTCCGGCCTTCGCCGCGGAGTCTGTTGGATTCAGTTTCAATACCGCCTGATAGTCCGCCAAGGCCCCCCGCAAATCATGCTGCTTCGCGCGTAGCCCCGCCCGAAGGAGTTGCGGGTGGGTCGCGCACCCCATAAGAAAGGCCTGCGGCTGTGACCCCAGTGGAATATGCACAGTGCTTTGATCCCCGCCAGTCAGCTTGACGCGTACTGTCAGCTCACGGGAGCCAAGCAAACTACGCAGCGTGACCGTCTGCAAATCGAACGCGTCAATATCGTTTGCCGTCATAAATCCGCCAAAGAGTTTGGACAAAAACCGGGGGTCGCCGGTGTTGTAAGGACCCACGGGAGAAACCGGAGGCAGCAGACCATCGGCGAATTGCTGCTTAATCAGCGATGGCCGGTCTAAAGGAAAAGAGACAACCACCGATCTGGTACGGCTGTCTGAGCTGTATGAGGGAATCCTTGGCGCCGTATCTCCGCCATCGGCCTGGGCATAAATCCATGAAGTGAATGGCAGCGTGTCAGGGGTCGTCGTCGGCTCCGTCTCGAAACTTACGCCCTCAATATGGATTTCCAAAAACGCAGATGGAACAAGAACATCATTTATGGGCGGTGCTAGTAGCCCGCACGAAAAGGAAAGGTGAAACTGGCGACCATCTGATCCCACGGCGGTAAACGGGAACGGCTTCGTGGGTTCGCCGTTCACCAGTTCCCCGACAAATTCCCCCCACTGGCTGGCGATAGGTCGCCCTGTCCCCGATCCACCCGATGGCGTTGTTTCCTGCGCTTGTTGGGTTTTGCAGAAAGCGATGGTGGCTAACAGCATCAAAACGTACGCTTCCAGCTTGTTGACTCGGAAGGAGATTTTGCTTCCATGCAGGAGGGCCATCGTTCCGTCCGCCTTCTAGGAGTCGCGGTGTTTTGGATGATACCATTCGCGCAAGTTGGCGGCGTTCTTTCCCAGGGGCTGCGGCCAACTGACCGTTGGACAGACCGGCCCATTCATGACTCAACAAATAATTCGTTCGTGCCGCCAGCTGGTCGACCGACAACCATTCCCATGCAGAGGTACCTCCCGCCAGTAGTTTAGGCAGAAGGTACCCCCGGATTATGGATTTATTGTGAGAGTGAGTGTTGCCGTTTGCGACGACGAGCCGGAGGTCGCGGTAACAACAACGTTTCTGGTAGACGATTCGCCTCCGCCTCCGCTACTGCCCGAGCCGCCACCGCAGCCGCTCAGCCATCCGATGCCGAAGACGCAGACTGTGAGCATGAGAAATTCTTGCAGAGTGCGCCGGCGGCGGAAGCCAAAGAAGCAGAGGGCGAGGGCGAGAGTTGCTCCACCGGGCAGCAACGGATTGCGGCTCGGGCGCAGGCTCGCGCTTGCCGTGGTGGTGGCGATGGTGAGGGTGGTGGTAGCCGTGCCGCCCGAAGGCGTGACCGTGGAGGGCGAGAAGCTGCAGGTCGCGCCGCTGGGCAGTCCCGTGCAGGCGAAGGAGACCGCGGCGGAGAAGCCGTTCTGCGGGGTGATGGTGATGGTGGAGGTGCCGCTGGAGCCTGCAGTGACCGTGAGCGAGGTTGGCGACGCGGAGACAGTGAAGCTTGCCGGTATGGTGTAGGTGGCCGTCACGACAGCGCTGTTGGTATATCCACTGGCAGCGGCGATGGCGCTGATGGTCTCGGTCGAGCTGACGGAAATAGGGCCGGTGTACTGGGTCGAGGATGTCGTGGGCGTGGAGCCGTCCGTGGTGTAGTAGATGGTTGCGCCGCTCAGAGTATCGCTAACGATCACCGCTTGTGTGCTCGTATAGGTACCCGCAGCTGGCGAGAACGTTGGATTCGGAACGACAGGCGGTGGTGTGGTGTTGATGGTGTAAATGCCGGTGGCTACGTTGCTGTTGGTGTAGCCGGACGCCGCGGCCAGGGCGTTGATCGTTTCTGTGGTGCTTACGGTGATAGGAGCGGAATACTTTGCCGATGACGTTGTTGGCATGCTGCCGTCGGTCGTGTAGTAGATAGTGGCTCCACTGGTGGCGTCGCTGATGGTGACGGCCTGCGGAGAGGTGTAGGTTCCGGGCGTCGGCGAGAAGGTCGGGATCGCCGCCTGCTGCTGTTGCGTCTGGATGGTGTAGGTAGCGGTGGCCTCAGCGCTGTTGGCATAACCGCTGGCTGCGGCGATCGCACTGATGGTCGCGGTCTGGGCGACCGTGATGGGTGCCGTGTACTTCGTGGATGAAGTAGTCGGTGTCGACCCATCCGTCGTGTAGTAGATGGTGACGCCGGTTGTGCTGTCACTGATGGTTACGGTCTGCGCCGAGGTGTAAGTGCCTCCTGGAGGAGTAAACATCGGAGTCGCAGCGGGCTGCTGGATGGTGTACATGGCGGCGGCCACGGCGCTGTTCGAGTAGCCGCTGGCGGCAGCAATGGCGTTGATAGTGGTGGTCTGCGAGACTGTGATGGCTCCGGTGTATTCCGTGGAGCTGGTGGTGGGGGTGGAACCGTCGGTGGTGTAGTAGATGGCCGCGCCGCTCAGTGAATCCGAGAGCGATATCATCTGCTCGGAAGTGTAAGTGCCTGCAGCGGGAGAGAATGTTGGCGCGGGTGCGACCGGTGTGGTGTTCCCGATGACTTCGCGGATGACGTTGTTAGCGGCATCGGCGAAATACACATTGCCGCTGGCATCCAGAGCCACTCCAGCAGGATCATTCAACTCGGCGTTTTGCGCCGGTCCTCCCGTCCCGGTGAAGCCTGCCAGACCGTTGCCGGCCACAAGGGTGATAACCGTCGTACTCGCGTTGATTACCTGGACAATGTTGGGGTCGGATAGGTAGAGGTTTCCCGCTGCGTCAAAAGCCAAGCCATTCACCGGAACCAGGGAAGCATTGAGTGCCGGACAGCCGTCGCCAAACGAATCTGTCTCCTGGCTGCAGTTGACGTTGGGGGTGCCATCGCCAGCAAAGAGAGTAATGATACCGGACTTGGCATCGACTTTTCGGATAACGGATGAGTCCGATTCTATAGGCTGACTGTCGACAACATAGAGATTTCCCGCCTTATCGAGAACGATTGCCTGGGGCCCTGTAAACTGGGCCTGCGTCGCGGGGCAGCCATCTCCCGCTGTGTCGGTTTGCTGCGCGCACCCAGAACCTCCGCCTGCAACCGTGGTAATGATGCCGGTGGAGGAAGACACCATGCGGACCACCTTAGCCCCATAGTCGGCGATATAGAGATTGTTCGAGGCATCGACCGCGAGGCCGAACGGTTCGTCGAGCTGAGCGGATGTCGCCGGGCCTCCGTCGCCACTATAACCGGAGGTGGGGGTACAGACATCGTTTACGCAATTGATGTCACCTGCATAGGTGCTGATCGTTCCCGTCGAAGCGGCGACCTTGCGAATGAGGCCGGCTTCTGCGATATAGAAATTCCCGGCGGAATCAAAAACAACTGCCTCGGGTAGCGTGATAGTGGCGCTCGTTGCCGGACCGCCGTTGCCGCAATAAGTCTGGGGTGTGGTTTCTGTGCAGAGGCCCTCCGAACCGTTGCCAGCAACGGTTGTAATGGTGCCCGTACCCGGGGTGACCTTGCGGATTCGATTGTTGCCCTCGTCCGCAATGTAGAGGTTGCCCGCCGCGTCAAAGGTCATGCCCCACGGTGTGTTCAGTTCCGCGCTGGTGGCGGGGCCTCCATCCCCCGAGTAGCCACCCGAGAAGAGGGCGCCAGCCCCAAAACCATTTCCGGCGTAGGTCTCAATCGTGCCCGCAGCGGGCGTGGCCGCAGTCGTTGGGGCGGTGCGAGGTTGCTGCCCCGAGAGATAACCGGAGCAGGCTACGATCAGCAAGGCAATCAGCAAGGACAAGTAGTAGCGCAGGCGCATACGAAACTCCATTCCAGGTGGCACTCCAAACTTGGGTCGGGGCGCGAGGCTGGGGAGGCCTCGCGCCAGGCAGCAGGCGCTGGCAGATCTGGGGAAACGGGTCTATTCAGCGGCTCTCGACTAAGAACTGCGGAAAGCGGCGCAGAAAGCCGTCATGTTTTCGGTGGAAAATGTTTTGTGGTGTGTTTCTAAGTGCCGGTACCTACGTGACGGCATCAAGGACGGAACAACAGAGTTACGAAGGAGCGGAGCAGCGGATGACTATGGTCGTAGAACGGCCGGCATTCCGGCCCGGCGTGGGTTGTCCGGATCGGAATGCCGGCTGGCGGCTACTCCGTATCGACGCCGAAGTCGAAGATATCGACGGCTCCTGCGGCGCCCGCGCCACCCCCGCCGTAAGCACCGTATGGGCCGGCCGCCACGATCACGTTGCCCGACGCCAGGAAGCAATATTCCCCAGGCTTCATGTCGGCCACCGTGACCTTGTACAAGCCGGAACGCACGCGCTCACTCTTGAAGGCGATCATCGACTTTTCGTCACTGCCGGAGGATGATCCCAGCGTGCTGAACTGGCCGATAATCGTCTCCCGATCCGATTTGTGAACCTCCCGATTGAGCAGGGCAAACTGGTTCGGATTGGAGAGATTCCCCACCCCGAACCGGCTGGTACCGTTTAGGCCCGCGTCTTTGTCGTCGAAGTAGAAGTAGAAGACGGCCGGAACATCGCTGACCCGGATGCCGGCTTTCGCTCCAGGGATCACCGCCCGAGTCTTGGCCTTCATGATCCCGTAAGTCATCGCCGAGGCAAACATCCCCCCCGTTTTGGCCCCCTGATAAGCCGCGCGCTCCAAAGGAATCATTTCGGGCTGACCCTGATGATCCTTCGCGTAGAGGTAAATGCCCGAATCGTGCGGTGCCATTGGATCGTTGGAATTGGCGGTGCTCGCCGTGCCAGGAGCTGGCGTGGCTCCCGAGGGCTTCGCCACAGCGAGCCCCGGCACCGTAGGCGCGATCACCACGGTCTGCGTGGCAGGCTGCGGGCTGGGAGCCTCCGGCGATGCGGTGGCAGCTTTCGGATCGAGCATGACCTTGATGACCGCGTTGCTCACATTCGCCTTTCTGAGGCGAATCAGATCGTCGGTCGACAAAGTGAAGGACTGATTTTTCTGCTTCAATTGTGCGATGATGAGGTCGTCGGGGAGCCCCGCTTGGACAAGCGCGATGACATCGTCGACCGTCATAGGCTTTTGCGACGAGGCACTGTGGTGCGTTTGACCGGTGCCGCAGGCGGACGCAGGCCCGGCCCATAGAGACGTGGCGGTCACCATCCCGGACAGCAGACAAATGCAGGCGAGGGTTATAGTGTTTTTCATTGAAATTTCCTCTGTGCGCCGTTATAGTTAGTTTCAAAATTCCAACATTCCCCCAAAGCGACCCATACAGGCAGCGTCCGGCAACTGTATCGCTTCGTTTCGATCGCCCCAGGGTGCACCGACTCACAGAGGATTTTTCCGCTCGATGGCTGGCCTCGTCCTCCCGAGTCCTTCACTGGAGTACTGCGTAGTCTCGAGGAAAAAGCCGTCATGGCTGCCAATGTTCCGCAGGATGATCGTGCTGCCGACGGGTTCCCTCTCGGGCAGGAAGGACGGGCGGCTCTGGATCTTGTCTTCAGCCTCGTCTACGAGGACCTGCGTCGGCTCGCCTCTTGGTACCGCCGCCGCGAGCCGCATATCACCATAAGCACTGGAACGCTGGTGCACGAAGCGTGGATGAAGTTGAAGGATTCCCCGCACCTCGCCGCCACCTCGGAGGCCCACTTCAAGGGCATCGCCGCCCGTGCTATGCGCCAGGTGCTCGTCGACGAGGCCCGCCGCCGCAAGGCCGGCAAGCGCGACGTCATAAGTGTCTCGCTGGATTCTTCCGCAGAACCGGCTGTTTCCGTGGACGTCAGTGTCCCGCCGGCCCTGTCGACCGCCGCCGAGATCCTTGATCTCGACTTTGCTCTCGACCGTCTGGCCGAGATGAATACCCGCCAGGCGCACATGGTGGAATGCCGCTTCTTTGGCGGTCTCAACGTCACCGAAACCGCTGCGGCGTTAGGCGTTTCCGAGTCGGCGATCGAACGCGACTGGCGCGTGGCGAAGGCCTGGCTCGCCAGCACGCTCCGCCCCGGCTACACTATCTGACCTATGGATCAGGCACGCTGGGAGCGAGTACAGGATCTGTTCCATCACGCCTCGACGCTCGTCGAGCCGGAGCGATCGAGCTTCCTTGAGTCCGCTTGCGGCGATGACGCAGATCTGTTGCGCGAAGTGCAGGCGATGCTGGCGGCCGATGCGGATACCCCGTCGATCCTCGATCGCAGCATCGACGAGATCGTCGCGCACATCCTCGCCGCGCCCGCCGATTCGATTCCCGAACAGCAGTTCGGCCCCTACCGAATCCTGAAATTGCTCGGCGAAGGCGGCATGGGCGTCGTTTACCTTGCCGAGCGCGACGATCTCGGTACGCAAGTCGCGGTGAAAATCCTGCGTGACGCATGGATCTCCCCGGCCCGCCGCGAACGCTTTGCCAGCGAACAGCGCACCCTCGCGCAGCTGAATCACCCACTGATTGCGCGACTCTACGACGCCGCCACCCTTGACGACGGAACTCCGTGGTTCGTCATGGAGTACGTAGACGGCGTCCCCCTCACGCAATATTGCCGCGAGCATGCCTGCACGATTGACGAGCGCCTCCATCTCTTTCGCTCGGTATGTGAGGCCGTGCAGCACGCACACGCCAATGCCGTCATCCACCGCGACCTGAAGCCCTCCAACATTCTGGTCAAGAGCGACGGCTCGGTCCGCTTGCTCGATTTCGGGATCGCGCAAACAACTCGAGAGCCTCGACCTGCAAGTAGATCGGACGATGACGGGCCTGCGCCTCATGACGCCCGCCTATGCATCGCGCCGAGCGGATTCGCGGCGACCGAGTCGGAATCGGCACCGATGTCTATTCCCTGGGAGTGATTCTCTACGAACTGCTGACCGGCCAGCTTCCCTTCGACTTGACGGGTTTAACTCCGCCGAAGCCGCCACCATGGCCATTAGCGATCACGATCCCGGCAGTCCCTCAGCTGCGATCAAGCGGACGGCCGACACGCGAACTCAGACAGCCCAATCGCTCACCAAGGCCGCATGGGCCGACCTCGATGTGCTCTGTCTCAACGCCATGCATAAAGATCCGCTGCGCCGGTACCAGTCGGTGGAAGCTCTGATGCGCGACATTGACCATTACCTGAAGGGTGAACCGCTGGAGGCGCGCGGCGAGACGCGTGGGAGTACCGCGATTGGCAAATTTGTCCGGCGCCATCGCCGCGCGGTCGCCTTGGTGACGGCACTCTTCCTGATCACCGTCGGTTTGTCGCCTTCTTCACGGTTCGGTTGGCGAAAGCGCGCGATGCCGCCTCGCGGAAGCCGCCCGCACCAGCGCATCCAGCAATTCATGCAATCTCTTTCAGGGCGGAGACGCCGCGGCCGGCCCGGCCAACGACATCCACGTCGCGAAACTGCTCGACCGCGGCGCACTGGAGGCGCAGAACCTGAGCCAGGAGCCGGAAGTCCAGGCCGACCTGAACCAGACGTTGGGAACAATGTACGAGAAACTCGGCAGGCTTGATCGCGCCGACACGCTGCTGCAACTGTCGCTGAGGGAACGGCGGGCTTTGCCTAGACCAGACCCGCCCTTTGTGGCCGACAACTTGCTCTCTGTGGGGCTGCTGCGTTCGGACCAGGGCCAGTGGAAAGAAGCCGAACGAATTGTCCGCGAGGCCATGGCCATAATTGAGAAATACGAGCCGCACAACCGCCAGCACTGGGCCAAAGCCGAGTCCGCGCTTGGATCCGTGATCGCCGAGGGCGGCCATCCAGAGAGTGCGGTCCCCTTCTCAAAGCGGCCATTGCGGTTCAGTCAGCCCCCCGGCGGTACTGAGGCCGACCTCGCGCGCAGCGTCAACACACTCGCCGACGCCGGCATGTACACGCAGCACTTCTCCGAGGCCGACACGCAGTATCGGCGCGCCCTCCAGCTCGACACAAAGCTCTACGGAAGCAGCCATCCCCTCGTCGCTGATAACCTCAGCGATCTCGGTGAGATTCAGGAGGAATGGGGACACTACGCCGAGGCCGAGAAACTGGAGCGGCAGGCGGTTGCAATCGATGAGGCGTGGTACGGCCCTGACCACCCGGACACAGCACGAAAGATGACCGCCCTCGCGAGCACGCTCGAGTTTGAGAATCGTGTCGCCGACGCCAAAACACTCCTTGAGCAGGCGCTCGCCATCGTTGAAAAAGTTTTTGGGCCCATGAGCATCCACGTGGCCTTCGTTGTCAATCGCCTCGGCGCTGTCGCCATGGATCAGAACGATTTCAAAACCGCCGAAGCCGATTTCAACCGCTGCGTCGACATTTACCGCACCGCCTTCGGCAGCGGCGACTACCGCGTTGCCGTCGCCTTGGCCAACCTCGCCAGCGTCGTCGGAAACGAGCACCGCTACTCCGAGGCGGAGCAGATGTTCCGCGACGTTGTGCAGCTCGAAACCAAAGCACTCGGCGCCAACAACATTGACACTGCAATCGCGGAAATCAAACTGGGCCGCGTTCTCCGATTTGAAAAGCGTTACCGCGAGGGTGCCGGGGACACGCTTACCGGTCTCAATGTTCTTCTCAAACAAACAAGCACTTCGACGAGCTTCGTCAAAGGAGCACGCTCAGATCTTGTCCTCGATTACCAGGCACTCAACGACCCACAGGAAGCGGCGAAATACAAAGACAGTGCGCTACAACGCACTAAGTAGGTTGCAAGAAAGGTCTTTCTCTGCCATGACCGGACGCTGGGAACTGAACGATGAACAGTGGGCCTTGGAGACCCGGTGCTGCGACCGGTCCGGCGGGCTGATAATCGCGGGAGGCCCCGGCATCAATACCCGCGGCGTGGTGAACGGCTTGTTCTGGGTGCTGGGAACCGGGGCACAGTGGCGCGAAATGCCAGAGAAGTACCCGCCGTACCAGACATGCCACCGCCGCTTCCAACAGTGGGTAGGCAGCGGAAGCTCGGAGAAGACGCTACAGTTGCTGGCTCAGCACCTGCACAAGCGGGGGCATCTCACCCTGGACGGGCGTTCGTCGACGCCACCTTCGCCAGCGCGAAAAAGGGGGTTTAGCTGTTGGGCCCCACCCGTCGTGGCAAAGGCACCAAGATCATCGCCATCGCAGCTGATAACAGTCTTCCTCTCTCCGTATATGTCGACAGCGCTTCGCCGGCCGAGCGCCAGCTTGCGGAATATGTTCTGGCCGGAAGCTTCCTCGACCAGCTTCCCGTTCGCATCGGCAACAAGGCCTACGACTCAGACCTACTCGATGCGCAACTACGGAAGAATACGGCATTGAGATGATCGCGCCCACGGGCGCAACCGGAGCAAGAGTCAAGATGGTCGCAAGTTGCGCCGCTACCGAAGGCGCTGGAAAGTGGAGAAGCTGTTCGCATGGATGCATAGCTTTCGACGCCTCGTTACCCGATGGGAGTATCAGATCGAAAGCGTCCTTGGCTTCGTTCGCCTAGCCTGTCTTCATCTGCTGCTCAGGCCTCGATGTCAACAACCTCTTGACACTCCACATCTAGAGCGGAGTCTTCCCTAGCAGCCTGTAAACAACAGCCAGATCAGCAGCCACACTGAAGCCGGGCGGCACAGTCGATCCAAATCATCAATTTGGATCGATCCTATGTCCTTTATTTGCTGTGATTTATTGAGTTGCCCCCCCCAGGCAGCCATACACATTGAATCTACTGGCTTTACGCGCGTACCGTCGCTGAATACCCCGTTTTGTACCCGCAACATTTGGTGGACAATTTCGCACGCAGTGGCACTCCATCGAACGACTTTGGACCGTATCCCGACTGAGCTAACTATCGCCGGCGCGAACCGCGCGATCGAATCGAAAACCGCGGTGCCCGCGCGCCTGCGTGACCTTCAATCAACCGGCATCTCGTCGGGAGGCACTGGAGATCCGCACCCGACCAGACGCCGGGAAGGCTCCGCAAAATACCAGTGAGTTGGCGGACGGCGATGAAGCCGTCGCAGTGGGCGCAGCAGGATTCGAACCTACGACTTCCACCGTGTGAAGGTGGCGCTGGAGCAGCCGGTTGAAGGAAATAAAGGAGTTAAAAGCCGGTGGGATGGCAAATAACCGGCCCTCCGGGCGCTATTTGCTACCAAATTGCTACCAAAGCAGTAAGGCGTTTAACCAAGTGGGTCAAGGGGCTGAAGCCGTGGGGGGATCAGCCCGTACTTCATCGAAGGGCAAAAGTTGATTGCGCTGTTGCATGTTCGAAAATTCGTAAACGTGGTCATCCTCATGGTGCATGGTAGCTGCGGCGGGTGGTGCTGCCCCAGACGGCCATTGTCGCGAGGGCCGCTTGCTGTGATTGACACGTGATCGTTGTCCAGAAATACTGAAACTGAGCAGGTGTTGGAGTCCACTTTGACTGCCCCTCGCCCGGGGGGAAGATGACTCCTACGAGGTCAGAACCCGAAAGGGGTCCGCCGTGCTCGTGTCGGCTAGAATCCGCTGCAACTTTCACCAACGCAAGGGACGCTTAGTCCGGTCGCTCGCTTTCTCTCCTGCGTCTCTGCGAGCGGAAACTAGCCGATATCGCAGGCCGCGATCGACTGCCTCGTTGGCAGGTGGGCAGTGACGACGCCAAAGACCGTGCCGGAGCGAATCGCTCAGGTACCGGGCCTCCCTCACATGAGCGCGCCCAGTGCGCCTTTTCAAAGCATTCTGTTCCCGAGCGGCGCGGTGCATGAGGACGTCGATGGGCAAATCGAACCCGAATGTTTTCCGGACCTGAACCTAGACAAGATTGTTGGCACGATAACGAAGGGGCGCGAGGAATACCGTCTGGAGCCCTTCTTCTATGCGCCAACGCGAGACGTTGCCACGCTCCGATATCGCCACGACGTTTTCCGCGACCTGGAAAATCGGGCAGCGGCAGATTGCGTGCGGTCCTTCGCATCCGGGATGCAAACGGTCCGCAGCCAGCTTGCCCAGGCGGACAAACTCCACTACGAGCGCCAGAGGCAGCGCTGGCTTCTCGATGCAGTGCATGTTTACTGCGGGGCGGTCAGGCAATTCGCGGGCGATCTGGCGCTGGTGGATCTCCGCTCGAATGGCTTCGAAGAATTTCGGCTGTATCTGAATTCCTACACCGGCTCGAGGGATTTCAGCGCACTGGAAGCGGAAACGCAGAGGATTGGCGCAGAACTCGGCGCAATCCGATATTCGCTGCACATTGAAGGAAAGCGCGTTACGGTCAGCAGGTATTCGCCGGAGCCGGATTATGGCGCGGACGTGCTGGAAACATTCGAGAAGTTCCGGCAAGGTACGGCGAAAGAATACCGTTTCGGTGCGCGCTCCAATCCCGACATGAACCACGTCGAGGCTGCCATCCTTGATCGGGTCGCCATGATTTATCCCGAAGTCTTCTCCTCACTGGAGGGATACTACAGCCGCCACAGAACTTTTCTGAACCCCATGATCGCCCGCTTCGACCGGGAAGTGCAGTTTTACCTCGCGTGGATCGAGTACACACAGAGGCTTGGAAGCGCGGGCCTGCCGTTTTGCCTTCCCGTCGTCTCCGACCGGTCAAAGGAAGTTGTCGCGCGCGAGGCATTCGACCTCGCCTTGGCGGAGAACGCGAACCGCGAGAGCGCGCGGATTGTGACCAACGACTTTTCGCTGAGCGGGCCCGAACGCATCATCATCGTTTCCGGGCCGAATCAGGGCGGAAAGACAACCTTCGCCCGCATGTTCGGGCAGCTACATTTTTTGGCGAGCATCGGCTGCCCCGTGCCGGCAAGAGAAGCGAAGCTCTTTCTCGGCGACCAGCTGTTCACGCACTTTGAGAAGGAGGAGGACGTCGAAAACCTCACCGGAAAGCTGGAGGATGAGCTGCTCAGAATCCACCGGATTCTGGAATCGGCGACGTCCGACAGCATCCTAATCATGAACGAGAGTTTTCTATCGACGACGCTGAGCGACGCGCTCGTCCTGAGCAAGCGGATTATGGGGCGAATCCTTTCACTGGACATGCTCTGTCTCTCTGTGACGTTCCTGGATGAACTGGCCTCGCTGAGCCCAACTACGGTGAGCATGGTGAGCACGGTCGACCCGACGGATCCCGTTCGGCGAACCTTCAAAATCGTACGAAGGCGTGCCGACGGGTTGGCCTATGCGATGGCGATCGCGGAGAGATACGGCCTGACGCACGAGGCGGTGAGGGCGCGCGTTACCGGCAATGCCAAAGGGCGGCCATCATGAAGGCGTTTCTGATGTACCGAGACCGCGACTTCGACGTGCAGCAGCCATTACCACCGCAGGCGGCAGATCTGACGCAGGACCTGGAACTTGATGTGCTCTTCAAGGCGATGGCGGCCGGGGATGAGTTTCTGCTGGACGTGGCAAAGGAGGTCGTCCTGACCGGTTTGACGAAGCCGGAGGAAATCGTCTATCGGCAGCAGATCCTCATCGATTGCATGGCGAAGCCCGGCGTCGTTCGCGGAGTCTACAACATTGCGGTCGATACCATTGAACGCGAGAAGCGGATCTGGGGATGGATGACCGGCAAATACGCGGCGGAGATGCTGCATCGGGCCGCGGAAGTTCTGGAGCTTTTCGCCGGGGCCCTGAAGCAGTTGAGAGGTATCGCCGACGAATATGGTGCGGAGTTTCACTCCGAGGGCTTCCACCGTTTGTTTGCAATGCTCTCTGCGGAACTCGACGACGACTACCTGGGCAAAGTCGCGGACCATCTGGAGAGGCTCGCCTTCCGGGGCGGCGTGCTGATGAGCGCCGAGCTCGGCCCGGGCAACAAAGGAAACCACTACATTCTTCGCAAGCCGCCGGATGCGAGAAGGGGCTGGATGGAGCGGCTTCAGGATTGGGTGGCTCGCCTGACGCAGAAGCCCGATGGCACGTATTTCTATGAAGTTGCCGAACGCGATGAAGCCGGCTTCAACGCCTTGTCGGAACTGAAGGCCGAGGGGATCGGTTCGGTTGCCGTTGCGCTTGCGCAGTCCACGGATCACATCCTGAGCTTTTTTAAGATGCTGCGGCTGGAACTCGGCTTTTACGTCTGCTGCCTGAACCTCCATGACCGGCTTGCCGGAAAGGGTGAGCCCATCTGCATTCCCGAGCCCTTTTCCATCGGTGGGCCGGTTTTCTCCTGCCAGGGAATGTATGACCCCTGCTTGACCCTGAGCATGGAAGGCAGAATTGTCGGCAACGATGTTGCCGGAGATGGAAAGACGCTCGTCGCGATAACGGGAGCGAACCGCGGCGGGAAGTCCACGCTCCTGCGCGGTATGGGGCTCGCTCAGTTGATGATGCAGTGCGGGATGTTCGTGGCCGCGGAGTCATTCCGCGCGAATGTCTGCAACGGCGTGTTCACGCATTTCAAGCGCGAAGAGGATGCCGACATGAAGAGCGGAAAGCTGGACGAAGAGCTCAGCCGGATGAGCGCGATTGTCGATCGTATCGCTCAGGGCTGCATTCTTCTTCTGAATGAGTCGTTCGCTTCGACCAACGAACGCGAGGGCTCGGAAATCGCCCGACAGATTGTTCGAGCTCTGCTGGAGACGGGGGTCAAGGTCTTCTACGTGACTCATATGTACGATCTGGCACGCGGATTTTACGCCGAGCATCTGCCCAGTGCGCTGTTTCTTCGCGCCGAACGGCTGGGCGATGGAGCGCGGACGTACCGGCTGGTGGAAGGCGAGCCGTTGCCGACGAGCTATGGCGAGGATCTCTACAGAGCCGTTTTCGGAAAGACTCTGGAGATCGGCGACGAGCCTCCCTTGAAGAGCGCGGAGAAGACGCTGGATGTTGTTTGACGGCGAGGGTTCGATGTATCTTTCGAGGGTCTACGAGTCTGGAGCAACCTCTCACCGCATTCGATACGCAATAACCAACATTCTGCGCGATCGACTTGTGAACGAAGGAGCCTTTAGGGTTTGCTTCGAGATGGATGATGAAGATGCCGTGATGCGAACGATCCTTCGCCGTGGATTGAGAAACCTACGGTTGCGTGTCGCGCTGGAGCGTAGCCATTTGATTGACCTGACGCACTGGCTGGCTCGATATCCGGACATTGCCGAAGCTTATTACGCAGACGATGATCGGCGCATTCCTGCTTCCAGACGACGGAGGTAACTGGCCTGCGAGCGTTATCGCGGAGGTGCGTCGCCGGCAAACGCTATTACCGATAAAAGAGAGCGAGAGCCAGGATCAGGACGAGAAGCATCCCGATCAGGGCGTTGTAGAAGTTCAGATAGCCGGACTGCAGCTTGCTGACGGCCTCGGCGATTTTGCGAACGAATTTTGCCAGCGGAGAGAAGAGCCCCGGACCGAAAATGGGCGCGACTTCCTGATTGAAGATCAGGCGCTTGATGAAGTAGGGCCCGTGGTCATATTCGCGTTCCAGGTTGTGGGTTGGCCCATAGATGAATCCGTAAAACGTGCGCAGCGCGTTGGAGAATGCCAGCGAGGTCGTAGCGATCCGGCGTGCGTCCTCCCGGCGGCCTCCGGACCAAACCGGTGCGCGGCGGAACCGGAATGATCGCCGGCTAAGCCAAAACAATGTGATCGGCAGGATCGCCAGCAGAGGCCCCGCAATGATCATCTTTGTGGGTGAGATGAAGGCGAATTTATTGCTGAGCGGCACCAGCAGCCATCCGCTCTGCATGTCCGCGGTTGCGTCCACTCCGAATACTGCGAGGCTTCCCGTTCCCAGTGCGTGAACCAACCATGGCATTCCGACGGCGACGGCGAGGACGCCAGCGCCAAGAAGGAAGATACCCACACTGTGGGCGGCGGAGAAGTGCCTGGTATGAGTGTGGTGGTCGCCGAGCAATCCAACGCCGTAGAGCTTCGCAAAGGTCGCCAGAGCTACGGCTGCCACAAGCGCCAGTCCTGCAGCGGCCAGTGCGATGGTGAGCCGAGCGGGGAGGACGTTGACCTGCATTCCGTGGAACAGGGTCTGGAAGACATACCATTCGCTCACAAAACCGGCTTGCGGGGGTAGCGCGGCCAGACTCATGGCCGCGAACAGGGCTCCGATGCCGAAGATCACGGGATTGTTGCGCAATAAGCCCGTCTGGCGAATCGTATAGTTCCCCGTGACGGAATAGACTCCGTCCGCCGTGAGGAAGAGCGTGCCCTTCGCCAGGCTGTGACCGGCAAGGTGAATCAGGCAGACGATCCAGGCGAGCGCCGCCTGCTCCGGCAGACCGCAGGCGAGGAAGAGCCACGAGGCGCCCAGAACGGCTACGGCGACACCGGCATTCTCCGCAGAAGATAGACTGAGCATGCGGCGCCAGTCTTCTTCCTGAAACGCATTGAAGATTGCCAGAATGGCGGTCACCACTCCGGCAAAAACAACGATGCCCGCGGCACTCATGGCCCAGAAGCCCGCTCGTGGGAGCCATTCGAGAACTCCGCGGGCGAGAGCAAAGAAAGCAGCGTTGAGGACAATGCCCGAAAAGACCATGCCGGTCGCTCCGCTTCCGGAGCCGTAGGCGGCGGGGAACCACTCATAGAACGGCAGCACTCCCAGCTTTGCACCAAAGCCGAAAAGCAAGAGAAGCGCCAACAGCAGGGTTCCGGGAGTCGAGGGGGCATGAGAGAGGCTGAAGGTGGCGAAGGAGCATGATCCCGCACGATTGCTGAGCAGCAGGAGGGCCAGGAGGATGGCCACCGCTCCGACCTCAAGTAGAGAGAGCATGAAGAGGATGGGTTTACCTGGAGACTCCGAGAGTCCCTCACCCAGGATCATCACGGCGCCGCCAACGCTCATCACCTCCCAGGCAATCAGGAAGGAAATAGCATCCTGCAACCCGAGCACCCCAATGGCGCCGAGCAGGGTGAAGCCAAGTCCGGCGAACCAGCGCTTTCTGGCCCAGGGAGTGGTGGCGGTGGTATTCAGGCTTGCGGCAAAGAATGCGGGGATCAGGCCGAAGAACATCAGCCACAGCGCCGCCGTGGTCAGGTGGAACCGCACGGCTGTGTCGCTGAGCTGAATGCCGAGCGAAACAAGCGTCGAGCCGCTTCCCAATCCGATGACAGAGGCCGCAATACCTGCTGCGCAACCCAGCGCGATACCGATGCGAGCGAGGTTGCCTCGCGGTTCGAGCAGAGCCACGACGGAGGAGACCAGCCATAGCAAAGCCATGGCCAAAAGCAGGTCAGCCTGCAAAATGGCCCCCTTTCACCTGCTGACTCGCACGGCCAAGAAGCAACAGCAGCGCCTGGATGATCGCCGAAGGATTTGGCGGGCAGCCGGGCAGATAAATATCGGCAGGCAGAATCCCCTCGAGCCCATGACCGCAACTGTAGCCTCCACCGGTGGCGCCTCCGGAGATGGCGCAGCTGCCCACGGCCATCACCCAGCGCGGTTCGGGCATAGCGTTCCACGTCTCAAGAAGTGGACCGCGCATGGCGTAGGTGACGGATCCGGTGACCAGCAGGAGGTCGGCGAACCGTGGCGACGGTGTGAAGAAAATGCCCAGCCGGTGAAGGTTGTAGAAAGGATTATTGAGTGCCTGCAATTCGGACTCGCAACCGTTGCACGAACCGGCATCGACGTGACGAATATGCAGGCTGCGTTTGAAATGCTTCCGGATGCCATTCTTCAGTTCCAGAGCCGGAGCCGAGGCAAGGGCCTCAGCCCAGACCAGGTCTTCGCGATTCCGTACACCAAAAGCCCAGTCGTGTGATTTCGTCAAAGCATCATTGGGGCACACTTCCGTGCACAGTTGGCAGCCGATGCACTTGCCGTAGTCGAGCCGGAGTTGTTTTCCGTCCTGAACAGAGAGCGCGCCCGGCAGGCAGACTTCCGCGCAGGCGCGGCAATTCTCATCGCATTTATCCGGCTGATACCGCGGCAGGCCCAGAACTCCAGGCTGGATGTCTTCATCCTGTTTGCCGGGCCACGCGGTGGTCGCCAGGCCGCGGTTGAGTCCGAAAAGTGTCCAAATCGGCATCGTCCTTCTCTGCCTCTATCGGTCGCAGCCGGCCATAGTCAGGCCGAAGCTTGCTTCGTTGATGGCGTAGTCCATCATGTTGGTGTCGTGTACGGTGAAAGGAAAGACGCGCCAATTGGAAAACGACGCGGACTTCACCTTAACGCGTGCAAGGTGTCCTTCATTGTTGAGGTGCACGCAATAGTAGGTGGATCCCCTGGTGCCTTCGCACCATCCCAGTCCTTCGGCGCAGCGAATGGATTGGAACTCGGAATTTACCGGACCTTTGGGCATCGCTTCCACAGAAGCAAACAAGAGCGCGAGACTATTACGAATCTCCTGCATGCGAATCTGTACACGAGCATGCGCGTCTCCTTCGCTGCGTACGGGAATTTCCATGTTCAGGTGTTCGTAAGCCGCGTACGGATGGTCACAGCGCAGGTCGTGAGCGATACCGGAGGCTCGCTTCACCGGCCCGGTGGCTCCCTGGTCGAAGGCGAACTGCAGTGGCAGATGACCTGTGGTTATCAGGCGATCCAGATGGCTATTCGTCTCTTCGAGCGTCTGCATGTAACGCAGAATCTCGGGCTCAAGCGCACGGAGCTGCCCCGGGAGGGTGGTCACGTCAAAATCGCGCCTCAGCCCGCCAGGCGTGATGAGAGCGCGCAGAAAGCGACTGCCTGTGAGCCTGCCGTTAATATGTTTGCACTGTTCCGCGAGGAGTTTGCCTTGGGCTTCTCCGACCTTGAGGGTGGTCGTGTGACAAAGATGGCCGAGATAGTGCAGATGATTGTAAAGCCGTTCTAACTCGGCCAAAATCGTGCGCAGGTAAAGGGCGCGCGCAGGAACTTCGCATTCGCACGCTCTCTCGACAGCCTGGCAATAGGCGAGAGTGTGAGCCACGCTGTCCACGCCTGAGATGCGTTCGGCGATCAACGCACCCATGGCCGGAGTCAGCCCCTCGAATCGCTTCTCCATGCCGCGATGCTTGAAGAACAGCCGCGGATGGCAGTGCAGGATCGCTTCGCCGACGTAGTAGAAGACGATCTGCGCCGATTCGAGCACATCGGCGCGTACCGGGCCGAAGGGCAGGATCTGCACATCGTCTCCTTCAATGGGCGGGAGATCCCAGGGCGATTCCGTGTACGGCATCATCTCCGATGGGTGGTAGCGAGGATCGAGGGGCGGCAGCGGCGGAAGCGCTCCTTCGTGCAGCACCAGTGGCCGCGGTTCGGGATGCCCCTGAAAATCGATCCCACATAACTCGTGCATTTCGCGCTCGTACCAGCCGAGCAGAGGAATGCGCGGAGTCATCGATGGCAGTTCTCTCGTGTTCTCTGTCAGCCTGCACCGTAAAACCTCAAATGGCTGATGAGGAGCTTTGTCCGCGAGATAGATGACCTCGGGCGCCTCGCCCGGTTTCGGGAACCAGGCGTAGGCCATCTGCAGGCGCGCGCCGGCCTTCGCCAGATCCTCACAAGCCTGCGGTATGCCATGAGGCCACAAGGTGTGCTCGTTGGCGCCTCTCACTGGCCACCTCCGAGGAGAGTTGAGGAGATCCGCGTGAAGACCGACCACAGGGCGCGCGGCCACCACAGCCCCAGAACCAGCAATGGAATAAAGGCTAGCCACATCGGTAGCACTCGCCACACAAGTCCGGAGAGCTTCGGCCCTTGTCCCTCGGCTGACTCGCCGAAATACATGCTGCGGAAGTGAGAAAGAAATCCGATGAACACGACAATGAGGAAGATGACGAACACCACCGCGGCCCAGCGATACCGTCCGGCGATTCCGGCGCGAAGAATCGTGAACTCGCTGAGAAACAGCGCAAAGGGCGGAGCACCGGCAATCCCGACAGCGCCCAGGAGCCAGAGCGTGCCGGAAGTGGGAAACCTGCGAAGAACCGAATGTATCCCGCTCATCTCCTTGGTCCCATACGAGCGCATTGCATTCCCGGCGCCGAAGAACATGAGGGACTTGTTCAGGGAGTGATTCAGCATGTGGTAGAGCGTTCCCGCCACGCCGAATGGGCCTCCGAATCCCAGTCCGAGTGCCTGAACACCGATGTGTTCGACACTGGAATAGGCCATGAGGCGCTTCACATCGGTCTGGCGGACGATGAAGAGCGCCGCGAGGACAAAGGAGAAGATTCCAAACGAGACTACAGCAGAATGCGCAAACCGGCTGGTCCGCGTTCCCTCGACGACGCCGAGAAAGCGGGCGATCCCGAGCATTGATGCGTTCAGCAGAGCGCCCGACAGCATCGCGGAAACCGGGGCGGGCGATTCGCTGTGTGCGTCCGGCAGCCATGTATGCATGGGAGCCAGGCCGGCTTTGGTGCCGTAGCCGACCAGCACCAGCAGAAACGAGACCGTCAGAAGTGGCGGGTAGACCTGAGCGGCGGATTGATGCAGCGCAGCCCAGGTCATCGCGTAGGTCGGACCGAGCACGAAGGAGCCACCCCAGTAGAACAGGACGGTTCCCAGCAATGCGAGACTAATGCCGCTGGAGACGACAACGATGTACTTCCATGCCGCCTCGGTGCTCTCCGCTTCACGTTCGAATCCGACCAGAAAGGTGCTGATGAGCGTCGTCAGCTCGATCGCAATCCAGAAAACGCCGGCGTTATTCATCACGCACGCCGCGAACATTGTGAAGGCAAATCCTGAGAACAGCCCGTAAAACAGCGGCAGACGATCTGCCTCATTGAGCAGCCGCATGTATCCGACGGCGTAGAGAGAGGAGAGCGTGTAGACGATAGCGATGCAGAGAATCACCCAGTTCCCGAGGGTGTCGATCTGAATGTAGCCGTGGAGAGCGAGAACAGGGCCATGGCGAAGAATGGCAACCAGCATGGGAATGCTGACAATCAGATCCGTGATTGCAGCGGCGACGGTGACGTATTCCGCAATGCGCGCCGTGCGGGAAGCCAGCGAAACGATTGCAGCAACCAGCGGAGCCAGAAACAGGATGATCGCCAGGTGGAGTGCTATCATTCTCAGCCCACCAGCCTCTGGAGTTCGCGACTACTCGTGGTACCCGCATGGACCACGAGGAAACGGACCAGCATTCCGAAGCAAGCCACAACTATAAGTAAGTCGAAGAGAATCACGATCTCGATCAACATCGGCATGCCCGGAACCAGGATTTGCGAGCCAAGGAAGATGCCGTTCTCCAGCACCAACAGAGCCAGGATCTGGCTGACCGCTTCGTTGCGGACAGAAAGCATAAGAAATCCGATGAACTTCATTGAGATCATGATGGTCAGGGCGAGCACCACCACGTCGCCTGCGGTGCCGGACTGACGATTCATGTGATTCGCGATCACGAACGCGAACATCACGAGCAACGCGCCAGCGACAAGGCTCGAGCTCGGCTGCAGAACAGCATGCAGCTCTCGCTTTACATTCAGGTGGGCAATAATGCGCATCAGCAGCCAGGGCAGCACCAGACCGCGAAAGAGGGCAGTAAGAACGGCAATGGCATAGAGTTCGCGATAGCCTCCGAAATACCCGACCGCGGCGGATAGCGCGGCGATGAGCCATGACTGGGCAGCAAAGGCATAGATGTAATTGCGTAGCCAATGAGAACCCAGCATCACGAAGGCCAACAGCAGGCTGATGATCGCCAGCGAGCTGAAGATCGAGGCCTGCAGCGAGTTCACATGCGCCAGAAACACCAAGTGCTCCCTAGATCAACTGACTGGACACGATCGCCAGCACCGCAAACAGGAAGCCCGCAGCGAGCGGCTCCTGATAGCGGTAAAAGCGAAGGCGCGACTGCACGGTTTCGACAACGACCACCGCCAGCGCCACGATCAGAAATTTGAGCAACAATGTGGCAACAGACCCGAGCTCTCCCTGCGGTGTGCCCAGCTGCGACATTCCCCAGGGAAGAAGAAATACATTGCAGAAAATCGTATAGAGGATGAACTGCTTCATCATCGAAGCCCACTTGAGCAGAGCGAGCAGCGGTCCGGAGTATTCAAGAATCCGCGCCTCATCGATCATGTAAATCTCGATGTGCGTGCTGGAGTGTATGGGCAGTCGGTCGGTCTCGACCAGAAGCAGTGCGAAGAATCCGAGGACCAGGAAAATATGCGCCGGACTGAAATAAGTCGAGAGGCTTCCCAGCAGCAGGTGGTTCACGACGAAGGGCAACATGGCCTTTGCCAGCAGGCTGATGCCCACCAGAACCAGAATCAGAGTTGGCTCGGCAAGAATTCCCAGCATCACGGCGCGGCTTGATCCGATGCCGCCGTAGACGTTGCCGGAGTCCAGTCCGGCGAGGATGATGGCGAACGAGCCGAGGGTCAACACCATCCCGCCGCCGAGCATGTCCCCCATGTCGGAAAGCGGCAGGGGCCGATCGGTGAGCACTGGAATCAGAATCGGCACGATGAGCATTGCGGTGAACGCGATGACCGGCGCAATCCAGTAAATCCACGATGCCGAGTCCGGGACCACGCACTCTTTGTGGAAGAGCTTCCACAGATCGCGGTACGGCTGAAAAAGGCTGGGGCCCCTGCTGCGCTGCACGCGCTCCTCGGTCTTCAGGATGAATCCTTGCAGCAATGGAGCAAGAAGCAGAACGCAGAGGACCTGAAGGATCTGAAGCAGGAGGTCCGGGAGGATCATGCAAACCTCCAGCCCTCATAGGGGAGATGCCATACTTGTGGCCTAACCGAAGGAGAGGATTTTCTTTGGGATCGGTTTGCGCGGCATCGGCTTTTCTTCATGGCATGACTCCCCGTAAGGGTAGGAGTCATCAGCCATGAAGGCGGTTAATGGTGGACTTCATCACCAGGCGCAAATTTTACTTGTGAGCATCTTCAGTCTTTGGATTCTGCTTGTCAAGACGGACTGTCATTACGGACGGAACATGGCCTGATCAGCGTGGATGGTCATTCGCCTGCTATGGCTGCGCGCGAATTGCTTGCAGTACTGCCGGACAGTTACGGCGGTGCTGTTGACACGGGACTGGGCCAAGGCATAAAAAGGAAGTGAAGACTAGAGGTGACGGAGTTCACCTTAACCGCTGTCCTCCTCTATGAGCCGGACAGATGATGACTCCTGACAGGGGATCCTGTTACGGAGGCATGTCTGTACCGGGATTTCCAGACAAATTATGTGGAGCCTGAGTCCATGACTTATCCATGGGTTCTGTGTGCCTTTTGCATCGGCTTCGTGCCGATCAAGAGCCCAGCCGCGATCCGCAGGCGATCGGCGCAGTTTGGCGTCCGAGTGTCGTTTGCCGATCCGTTCGTTCACGTCCTGATAACTCGCGACCTTTTGGTCGAGAAAGCGTAATCCGATGTCTGAAATCGCAAAACTTGAAGCGCTCGAAATTCTTGACTCGCGTGGCAATCCCACGCTGGCGGTTACTGTGACACTCGCGAATGGTGTGAAAGGCATCGCAAAGGTTCCTTCCGGCGCATCGACCGGCAAGCGCGAAGCAGTTGAGCTGCGTGATGGCGATAAGTCCCGGTATGGCGGTAAGGGCGTCCTCAAGGCGAAGAGTCATGTAGAAGGCGAAATCCAGAACTCGGTCCGTGGATTCGATGCAAACGATCAGAAAGACCTGGACAAGAAGCTCTGCGAACTCGATGGAACCCCCAACAAGGGCCGTCTGGGCGCGAATGCAATCCTCGGCGTATCCCTTGCCGCAGCGCGAGCAGCCGCCGAAGATCGCGGACTTCCGCTATACGCCGCGCTGGTCGAGAAACCGGCGAATCTGCTTCCGACACCAGGCCTGAATGTGCTGAACGGTGGCAGGCACGCGGACAACAGCGTGGACTTTCAGGAATTCATGATTTCGCCAGTTGGCGCTCCGAATTTTCACGAGGCGCTGCGAGCCGCGGCCGAGACGTTTCACACACTCAAGGCCGTCCTGCATGCGAAAAACTACAGCACTGCTGTGGGCGACGAGGGAGGCTTTGCCCCGCAACTGAAATCGAATGAAGAACCCATCGAACTGATCCTCGAAGCTATCCATAAAGCAGGCTACAAGCCAGGCGAAGACATCGTCATCATGCTCGATCCGGCGGCCAGCGAGTTCTTCGAAAGCGGAACGTACGTTTTTGGCAAGTCCGACAAGAGTAAGAAGACTTCGCCGGAGATCGTTGCGTTGTGGAAGAACTGGCTGAAGAAGTATCCGGAAATCTGGTCTCTTGAAGACGGTATGGCGGAGGACGATCACGCGGGCTGGCAGCAACTCTCGAAAGAGCTAGGAGACAAGATCCAACTGGTCGGCGACGACAACTTCGTCACGAATCCCGCATTGTTCCTTCAGGGAATCAAGGATGGAATTGCGAACGCCATTCTGATCAAGCTGAATCAGATCGGAACCGTGACCGAAACCCTCGATTGCATTCAGATCGCGCGCGAGCATGGCTACGGTGCGGTCATCTCGCATCGCTCTGGGGAAACGGACGACACAAGCATCGCGGATCTTGCGGTCGCCGCCGGCATGGGGCAGATCAAAACCGGCTCGGCCAGCCGCGGCGAACGCATTGCAAAATACAACCGCCTGCTCGAGATTGAGCGGGAGCTCGGTTCAAAGGCACGGTATGCCGGCGCCAGCATTTACGAGCGCTGGAAGCATTCGGTCAAAGCATAGCTGTCCAACTGGTGTTGGAGTCCACCTCAATCGCTCACTGGGCAAATGACTCCTGCAAGCTTCGAACACTTGGAGGAGTCATGCCCCAGCACGAACCGGATGGTCTCACGGCGAGGCGGTTTCCCGGGGAACTGAACGGTCCCCAGCAAAGCCGCCTCCGAATAACTTGCCATTACATCGACAAATTGCTGAGCGACGCCGACCACATTCTTCATCAGGCGACATCGCAATCTCCATTTCCTCGCTACATCGTCGATGTAACTCCGGCGCAAGTCCGCGTAATCGAGGACTACGTACGCCGGCTGCGTGCGCAGCTTTTGCGCGCTCTCGATTGGCAGCAACTCAAACCGAAACCGCCAGACATCCCGGCGACGCGTGCGGTGCTCACCAATCTCGCCTTCATTGATATTGCCGTTGAGGAACTAAGGCCCAGCTACATGCGGGGTTCCGGGGCTGTCCCGGAAGACGCCGTCGACGAACTCAATGGCGTGGTTCATGAGCTTCGCTCCCTGGTCGAAGGAATGGAACGCTACCTTCGTCAGGAGCTCGGTACTAACCTGGAATCGCGCCTTCAGAAACTGGAACAGACCGGTTATGATGTCGCGCTGTTGCGCACGATCGAGAATGTCGTCACCCGCCACGGCCTCGTCGAGTTTCGTCCTCGTATCGCTTTGCTGGCTTCCCGGATGGAAGATGACAACCTGGAGGTCGCGCTCTTCGGCAGGGTCAGTAGTGGTAAGTCATCCCTGCTGAACGCGCTTTTGGACACGGACGTACTTCCAGTGGGCGTGAACCCTATCACGGCCGTGCCGACGAAGTTGCGGTACGGAGCGTCGCTTCAGGCGGCCGTAACCTACGGTGACGGCCGCAACGAGATTATCCCGATCGAGCAGCTTGCTGCCCTGGTGACCGAACAGGGCAATCCCGGCAACCTGCGTAATGTCGTTCGCGCACTGGTAGAGGTGCCATCCCGCCGGTTGAAACAAGGCATCGTTCTGGTGGATACGCCGGGACTCGGCTCGCTCGCCAGGAAAGGCGCGGCGGAGACGCTGGCATATCTTCCAGTCTGCGATCTGGCGCTGTTGCTGATCGATGCTGGGACGACGCTGAATGAAGAAGATATCGGAACGTTGCGCCTTCTCTATGAGGCGGGCATTCCCGCGCTCGTCTTACTGAGCAAGTCCGACCTGATGGCGGAGGGCGATCTTCACAGAGCCGTCGCCTACATCGAACAACAGCTCGATCGCGAGCTTGGAATTACGATCCGAGTCCACGCCGTAAGCTCCGTGCCTGCGGCCCGTGTTCTGCTCGACCACTTCTTCGAGCGAGAGCTGCTGCCGCGGTTTGAAGAAGCGCAAAGTCTGCGCGAGGCTTCTGTTGCGAGAAAGATCGGGGCGCTGCGGGATTCGGTTATCGCCGCCCTGGATACCACTCTCGACCGGGGAAAACGCGAAGGATCGCAGCCCTCTGTTCCACCAGAGCTCGAAGCGCGGCTACGCCTGATCACAGGAGAAATTGGTGAGCTGGGCACACAGCTCGATCACGCCTGGCTGGAACTCGGAGAATCGCCGCAATCGGTTATCGACCGGTCGGTCGATCGCGCCGTTGCCTGGGTTCGTTCGGATCCAAAACGGCAAATCGCCGCTCTGCAGCTGTCGGAATGGATTCACGACGTCGTGCAAGGTCTCCTCAACCCGCGCCTGGAGCAAATGCGTACTGCGATGGAACGGGCCATTGGAGTTTTGCAGGATGTGGCAAAGGGCCTGGGAAATATCGAAGCGCCATCTGTGCAGGATGTCGAAAACATCCTGCGAGAGGTCCCACGATTCGAGCTCGCGGCCCTCCCCGCCGAGACGACCGCCGGAAGATGGAAGTGGCTTGGAGACGGCGTGGTTCGCTCCGCGATTAGAAGCAGCCTGTTGAAAAGTATCGGGCCCATGCTCAAAGAGGAGCTTCATCTTTATGGCTATGCCCTGCGGCAATGGAGCGATCAGGCAATCAGGAAAATGGAAATGGCAGTGAATTCCTACGCCGATGCCTACCGCGCGCAGATTCATCGAATCAGCGGCTTTTCGGATGGAACAGTGGATGCGGCGCAGCTGAGAAGCGATCTCCATCTCTTGCGGAATTGGAACTCAGCAGAGGTGTCTGATCTGGCGGAAAAACGCGCCTGATTTACAGAAGGGAGAGGAACGTTGCAGAAATACATGTTCATTGCGCTGGGCGGCTCACTCGGCTCGATCGCGCGGTACTGGGTTGGCTCGACGATTTCCGGGCGGTATGGAACGAAGTTCTATTACGGAACCTTCGTCATCAATCTCACGGCCTGCATCATCATCGGCTTCGCACTGACCTTTCTTGGCAAACGGACTGAGCTCAGTCCCGCCTGGCGCTATCTCGTCCCGATTGGCTTTGTGGGGGCATATAGCACGTTTTCCACTTACGAGTGGGAAACGTTCTCGTCCGTCCGTACCGGAGCGTTCCTGATTGCATCGTTGTACGCATTCGCCAGCCTGTTTCTGGGGCTTGTCGCGATCTGGTGCGGCGTTATGATTGCGGAGGCTATTTCATGAGAAGGCATAAGGAGCACGTTGTCTATCATTCGATTCTGCCCGTCCTGCACCAGCCCGGATGTCCCTTTTGCAGGCTTTTGAAAGAATTTCAGGCCGATCGTCTGCAAACTCACGCAGAAGGGGAGCTACATCACCTCTGCAATTTTCATGTCTGGGGTCTTGCAGCCGTCCAGGATGCGCCGGTTGCCGCCCGGATCTTTATGAAACTAGTCAATGAGGCCGCTCCTCTCTCTGACGGCAATGCAGCCTGCGACGTCTGTAACGAAATCCTTCAGGAGGAGGAATTACGCGTTCGCGAGTTTGTCAGCTGCCTCCAAAAGTCCGATGTCACGCAGTGGTTCAGGACGAATGCCACGGTGTGTATCCCGCACGGACTGAAGCTGCGCCGCAAATTGCCCATTGCGCTGATTCCCAGGATCGATAGCGCGATGGAGAGTTATCGGCAACAATTGAGCGCGGACCTGGAGCATCTCCGTGATGAGTTGCTGCCGGAGTCCGACCGAACCGGATGGGGCGCGGTCGGCCGCGCGGCCGAGTTCCTTGCTTCGCAGCGAGGGCTGCGTCCATAGGAGAATCAACATGCTAAGTGCCGGAAAAGCAGTGAAAGTCAGCATTTATCTGAGCGAGGGTGCGACGCAGCATGGAATGTCCACCTATTCCAGAATCCTCGATTTCCTCTTCTTCCGGGGAGTTTCCGGCGCGACGGTTCTGAAGGGCGTCGCGGGTTTTGGCGCGGATCATCATATGCATTCTTCGAGCTTCGTGGAGATTTCAGACCATCTGCCTCTGAAGATCGAGTTCGTCGAATCGCGGGAGAAGGTGGACGAGATTCTGGGCAAACTCGAGGATCTGGCCGGAAGCGGCATGATCGAGATTCAGGAAACAACGGTTGCCAAGCCCGCGCAGCCTTCCAAAGCCAAAAAGGTGCTGCCCGCGGTCCACCAGAAGATCGAAGGCAAAGCTCGGATGATGCGCATCTACATCGGCGAATCGGACCGATGGAAGGACAGACCGCTCTATCAGGCCCTGGTCGAGGCGATGCGAGCGAACGACATCGCCGGCGTGACGGTCTACAAGGGCATTCTGGGTTATGGAGCCCACCGGAGAATCCATAAGGACAAGCCGTTGCACCTGAGCCACGACTGCTCCATCATGCTCTCCGCCGTCGACACGGAGGAAAAACTTCGGGCGTTCCTGCCTTTGGTTGAACAGATGGTGGAGGAAGGCTTGGTTGTACTCTCGAATGTCGAAATCATCAAGTACTCGCATCGCCCCATTGAATTCGATTCGGGCGATAGCTCGTCAAAGGCCGGAGATGTAGTGGCATCAGCGGAGGCTGAACCATGAAAGAGCAATTTCAGGCTCGCATGTTGCGAATTCACTTTGGAGAGAGCGACAAGTGGGACGGGAAGCCGCTCCACGAAGCCATCGTCGCAAAATGTCAGGAACTGGGAATGGCGGGTGCCATCGTCTACCGGGGCATCGAGGGCTATGGAACGAGCACGCGAATCCGGCACTCCAGCCACTGGAAGTTCTCGCATGATGCACCGATCATGCTGAGCATCGTCGACACGGAGGAGCAGATGGCCAAGCTTCTTCCTCATCTGGACAAGATGGTGGACGAGGGCCTCATTGTCATGTCGAATGTCGAAGTGATCCGCTACGTTCGTCAGGAAGCTGTTCGGCCACAGGGGCAATAATTCATGCAGGAATCGAAGAGCAGTTCGGCAGTGCAGGAATACGGCAGCCTCCCGGCTGAAACATCCGCATCTGTGGACGGAGCCTCCCGTCTGATGCGACTCGCCGCTCTGGCTCAGGAACTTGAAGCTGACCCTGTCGCCGAGGAAACACGTGAGCTCGCAGCGCGGGTGGCCGAAGGACGGTTCTATGTAGCTTGTGTCGGCCAGTTTAAGCGAGGCAAATCGACCCTGCTCAACGCTCTGGTTGACCACGAGGTTGTTCCGACCGGGTTTGTTCCGGTCACGGCGGTGCCTACGGTCATTCGGTTTGGTGCCGAACTTCACGCGCGCATTCGTATGCGAGACGGGTCCTGGCGGGACATTGCCATGACCGACTTGAAGGAATACGTGACCGAGGAACTCAACCCCGAGAACAGAAAGGCCGTGGACGGCGCGGAGGTTTTCGTGCCCAGCCTCCTGTTATCCTCCGGCATGTGTTTTGTGGACACGCCGGGTTTAGGCTCGGTCTTCACTGGAAACACGGCAACCACGCAGGCTTTCATTCCTCACATCGATGCAGCATTGGTTGTGATCGGAGCCGATCCGCCGATTGGCGGCGAGGAGTTGGCGCTCGTGGAAGCAGTAGGGAAGCAAGTTCAGGATTTAATCCTGGTGATCAATAAGGCCGACCGTACTACCGATCCAGAGCGTGCGGCGGCGGTTAAGTTCACGCGCGAGATTCTGGAAAAACGGCTACATCGACGGATGGGCGACGTCTTTGAGGTGAGTGCCGCCGAACGGACGGAAAATCGCGGTCCGTTGCGGGATTGGGAAAGACTGCTGGCGAGTTTGCATCACCTTGTTGACGACTCGGGCAGGAATCTTGTTCGCGCCGCTTGTGAACGCGGCCTCCAGCGCTTGAGCGAGCAACTGCTGGCCATTGTCAGTGAGGATCGTGACGCACTCGAGCGCCCGATCGAAGAATCTGAACGGCGCATTGAGCTTATGAGGGAAACCATTACGGAGGCAGAGCGCTCCATGCGCGAGCTGAATTTCCTGTTTATGGCGGAGCAGCAGCGGATTTCGGACCTCTTCGTTGAAAGGCACAAGCGGTTCTACCATTCCGCGTGGACGGAATCTGAAACAGAATTCGGTGAGGAGCTACCGTCGTTGACCCTCGGTTTTGGCCCGCACTATCGGCGCCGAGTGATGCACCTCGCCCAGGAGATCGCGCACAGTAAAGTCATGCCCTGGCTCAAACCAGAGCAAGAGGAGGGCGAGCGCCAATATCGCGCGGTCGCCCTTCGATTTGTGGAGATGGGAAACAGCTTTCTGAAAAAGCTCGCGGACGCGGGCCTCAACGAACTGGCACGGATGCCCCATGCACTCGATCCTGAGAAGGGTTTGCGCGTGCGTTCCAGGTTCATTTTTGAGGACTTTATCGGAACTGCGCAGCCCCCATCCCCGCTGCGCTGGCTGGCCGACGCCTTCTTGCCCTTGCTGGGTGCGCGCAAAATCATCACGAACGAAGCTCGAGAATTTCTGCGGCATCTTTTGGAAGTGAACAGCTCGCGGGTACAAAATGATGTTCTCAATCGCATGCAGGAGAGCCGGGACCGCCTGGAGGTGGAGATTCGCAAGCTGCTGCATGAAATCAGCCGTATAGCCGAACAGGCACTGGATCGGGCGCGCAAAGTCAAAGAGGAAGGAGCTCCCGCCGTACAGTCGGCAATTGAACGGCTCAACCGATTAGAACGGGAGGTTTCGGCACTCGTCTAATGCGGCTTTTGCGTTGCAGGCTGTTGGTTGCTGTGCTACATCTTGAAGGACGGCGACGGAATCCGCCGAAACCGCCTTCCGAAACGGATGGCTGATGACTCCTGCGATCGCGCAGGAGTTTTATTTTGCTCCAGCGCAAGAGTCAACGAGGAGCGAAATGAGCGACGATTATCTGGATCTCCCGATCGGCGACGATGCGCCGAAAGTGGTCACCGCTGTCATCGAGATCCCCCTCGACAGCGTCAACAAGTACGAATACGACAAGCGGCTGCACGTCTTCCGGCTTGATCGGAATCTACACTCTCCCGTTCACTACCCTGGCGATTACGGATTTATTCCGCAGACCCTGGCAGAGGACGGAGATCCGCTGGATATTTTGATTCTGGGAGACTCACCCACCTTCCCGGGATGTGTATTCAAAGCGCGCCCGATCGGTCTCTTCGAGATGCTGGATCAGGGAATCCCTGACGAAAAGATCGTTGCTTTTGCAATGGGCAATCCGCGGGTCAGAGATGTACGCAACTATACCGATGTAATGCCGCACATTCTGCGCGAAGTAGAACATTTCTTTTCGGTTTACAAGAATCTTGAAGACAAGCGCACAGAGGTACTTGGCTGGAAGGATCGCGACGCCGCATATGAAATTATCCGCACGAGCCACACGCGGTTTGGAGCCGCGGTTCCTGCCCGCTGAGGGCTCCGGCATGGCGGGGTCAGCTCTTCATGCTCCGGATGTCCAGTACCTCGCCGCCGTCGACCGCGCAGAGGAAATGGCGCGGCTGCAGGCGCAGGTACAGAAGAGAAAGTCCATGCTGATTTTCGGCCCGGAAGGCGCCGGGAAGACCCGCCTGCTCCAGAGCTTCGTCCCGACCCAGCCTTTCGCACTGTACGTTGCCCAGCTGCGATCCCCGCGCGATCTGATGCTGGCGCTCATTCAGGATCTTCGCGCGCTTGCCAAACGGGAGCTGCGGCTCCCAGCCGATCCTCAGGCGCTCAGCACGTCGTCGCTTAAAGGGATGGTGCATCGCGCACTGGACGAATTTCCGTTTCTTCTCGTGCTGGATCATCTGGCTGGCCCGTCCCGCGTCGCTACCGGCATGATCAAGGAGCTGCATTATTACGGGCGCACGCCTGTTTACTTTGCCGCACGCACTCCCCATATGGAAGACGTTGGCGCGTTGCTGCCCATGTGTGCCGACCGCTCCGAAAAGCTTGAGATCAGGAACCTGGCCCCCTCCGTCGCGCTGGAATTCGCAAAGAGAGAGGCCGAAAGAACAGCCCTGTGGGCTTCAAATCTCGAGACCGTGCTGCATTCACTGGTCGAGTGGAGCGAGGGCAATCCCGGAAGCATTCTGCAAATGCTCAAAATGGCGACGCTGTTCCGATATCGGATGGGCGACCAAATCAAGGCGCATGTGCTTTATCTCGACTACCGGATGGGGCGGCGTTAACGGCGCATCATTTCCAGTGACGATGTGAAAGTGTGCCAAATCGCCCATGCTGTCAAAATGAGAACGCCTGCCCATGCGAGGATGATTTTCCAGGGGCGTTCCTTACGTGGAAGGTCTCCTATCATTGCTGTTTCCTCCATGATCGAAATCTAGAGAATGTACTCGATCACCCAGGGAGAACTTACGCTGCGATGCCCCGCCAGCAGCAGGAGGGCGATTTGCGAGGCGCGACGCTCCTCCTCGCTGGTCAGGTAGCGGCGTAGTGCGTCGTGCTTGAGTGCGTACCTTTGCAGGTCTTCCGCGGTCCTCTCCAGCAAATTTGCGTGGGCCGACAGGATTTGCCGCGCCGGGTCTCCAGCGCCCAGGTACTCGGTGACCATGAACAGATGAGGCAAGCAACAGGCCGGAATGCGGGACTCCGGGAGTGTGGCTCGACGCGCAATCTCCGCAACTTCCGCTACTGATTTCGATTCCGCTTCCGTGCGGACCTCGCATGCAGGGCAGGACTTTCGTGCCGGAAAGAGATTGCGGACGGTGTCCTGACCGCTCCCGTCAGCGGCGCGGATTGCGAAGTTCATGAGTTCGGCTGCAATGCGATGCGCGAGTTCCGGATAGGACGCGCATACCCCGTAGGGCGAGGAAATGCCCTCATATTGCCAAGTGTGTAGTGGACAAAAGCCCCCTCTCCTTGCGTGGTCCTGCTGCACTTCAGGGTTGATGGTCAACTCATATTGATACTTGCTTAAGAAGCGAAAGTTCGCCTCAATCACCACGCCACAGATGTGGCATCCGGTTTTCTTGTCGATATCGAGTGCGCAGGAACTTTTAGCCCCGCCTGTGTTTGCCGTTATGGAATCCTCGGCTGGTTCTGTCGCTCCGGTGATTTCGGCGCGCAGGCCGCGCAATCTCTGCATGATCGCACTCCAGGCTTCCTGGTGACGTCCATTCCCTGGCATTCTGTCCCTTTTCATGAACAAATTCTCAGTGCGCTCATACATATTCACGAGAAATGACTGAGCGCGCTCCTCGATGAGAAAACGAAGGAGCTCAGCCTCAAATGCGTGAAGTCCACTCTCTTCGAGGAGTGTCTGATTTCCCGCAAGCTTCGCGTCGAGGGCTTGCCGCGCCGAGATCGAATAAATCTCGCGGATGGCGCCGGACAGCGTCTCGACGAGGCGCTCGGCAACAAACTCTCGCGCCTCCTCGCGTTCCTGCGCGCTCACGGTGTCTTGTTTATTGAGCACAACAAACAGCTTTTTGCCGGAATTTCGAATCCGCTCAAGAATGCGGTCTTCTTCCTCCGACAGCGGGCTTTCGTAACTGGTGACGAGGATGAAGGCGTCGGCCTGCGGCAGGAAGCGTTCTGTAGTCAGCGTGTTTTCGATGATCGGAGAACCAAGACCTGGAGTATCGACAAAGAAGAATCCGCGTCGCAGAATCTCCACCGGCAGCTGAATCTCCGCCCAGGCGATCCGCTTCGCGTTGCCGGGATTTCCCCTCTGCGTCACGTAGTCGGCAAGTTGTGAAAGAGGAACCTCGCGGTCTAATCCGAAGTCGCGAAAATGAAGTACCACCTGGCGTCTGCTCCCGTAGCGCACCGTCGTGATCACCGAAGTCAGTGGCACAATTCCTGTTGGCAGATAATCTCCGCCAAGGAGCGCATTCATCAGGGTCGATTTGCCCCGGCTGAAGCGGCCGACCACCATCAGATTGAACTGATCCTCCGCGAGGCGGGTCAGCAGATCACGGCATTCCGATTGAAGGTTGGCGTCCTTCGTATCGATTGCCTGCGCGGAACGGATGACCTCAGCGAGGACAAACTTCTTCTGCTCGTATTGCTTCAGATCCATTTTTGCTTCCAGTCTTCGCTTCGATCGGAAATGCGCCGCGTCGTTTTTCGGGTGAGATTCTAAGCTGCTCCGGAGACTCCAGAATCCATCTCCGTGCCAAGAACGTGCTTCAAAATGCGCCAGAGCGGTACCAGCCAGTTCACATGCTCCCCGCGTCCTTGCCGTCCCCCGACGATTCTTCGGGCCACTTCACGGGCCAGTTCGCGATGATGATCGAGAAGTCTGGTTACGTCATCCTCCTGAGCCCAGTTGAGATGCATCGATATGCGGAATAACGCCTCGATGATCTGTTCATAGTCGTCCTGCGGCCCTGCTCGGAATCCGATTGTTGCGGCGGCAATCACAACGTCGACATCCCGATCCTGAAGATAGACGCGGAGGTCTGCCCATTCTTCGGCTGTCGTTCCGAACTCACTGAGGAGTTGCAGCGTGGCTCGGCGACGGCGCAGGGCAGAGACTTCGTAAGACTCTGTCGTGATAGCTCCGCGCAGCCAGAGAATTGCATATTGGCGCGCGATTTCGGGGGCTCTTCTGAGGGCCACCTTGGCCTCCTCGCGACACAGGTCGTCGTCGAGCGCGGCGAAGAGGAGGGGTACGCTTTCGGGCTTCCGAAACTCTCCCAATGCGAGAATCAACCCACTCGTGGCACGTTCCCGCGCAGCATCGAGAAGGACCTTGTAAACCTCATCCGATTTCCAGCGCCCCAGCTCTCGGGCGGCTGCGCTCCTCACGGCGTCCTCTGCAAACAGCACAGCGGCATCGTCCGGCCGTTCGTACTGTTTGAAATATGCAATCAAAGCCGACCAGGCCCCCAACTCTCCCAGCGCCCTAACCGCTCGGGTGCGAGGCAAGGCGATCGTTCTTGCTCGACCCTCAAGCAGAAATCGTTCCAGGTAAGGAACTGCACGCCTTCCCATGGTGATCAGCATCTCTGTTGCGCCGTCGCCATCCAGCAGTGAGTCCAGTTGTTCGATGAGCCGTTCGATTTGTTCCTCTGATATTTCCGTGATCGCGTTTGTCATACCGGCATTTCCTCCTCAGACATGGTGGCCAAATACCAATCTTCGCGAGTCAACGGCATCCGGCTGTTGCCTTGATCAGGGCGACTGAGCAAAACCTGATAGACGGCAATATCCCCGCGGTGGAATGCCGCGGCCGATCCCGCCATGTACAGCAGCCATACCCTATACGTGACATCGGATACATGCCTGAGCACAGCGTTGGCGTTTCGTTGAAGTCCATCAACCCATCGGCGCAGAGTCAGTTCATAGTGCTCGCGCAAGTTTTCTACGTCCCTTACCTCCAGACGCTCAGCCTCCGCAGCCCGTAGAGCCTGAGACAGAGTGACCAACTCGCCGTCTGGAAACACGTACCTGTCAATAAAGGAATTCTTTCGTGGAGGAGACGAATGAGACCGCGCAATCCCATGATTGAGAAACGCGCCGCCAGGTTTTAACAGTCCATGCGCAATCCGGAAGTATTGGCGCAGGTTTTTCGCCCCCACATGTTCAAACATGCCGACGCTGGCAATCTTGTCGAATGAGTGTTCCGCGGTCTCCAACTCGCGGTAATCCTGAAGCTCGACGGTGCAGAGCTCGCCCAGCCTTGACCTTTCAACCCGCCGCTTCACGACTTCGGCCTGCTCGCGGCTCAGCGTGATCCCGTGAGCACAGGCGCGATGCTTGCCGGCTGCGTGGAGGACGAGGCTTCCCCATCCGCACCCGATGTCGAGAAACCGCTCGGATGGCTGCAATCGCAACTTGTCACAGATCAGCGCAATCTTCTGTTCCTGTGCCACATCGAGCGTCTCCTCCGCGTTCCGGAAATAAGCGCAGGAGTAAGCAAGCGTTTCCCCCAGCCAGGGCCGAAAGAATTCCATCGGCTGATCGTAATGGTGCGATATCGAAGACTTATCTCTTCCCCTCGAGTGCCGCGATCCATGTCTGAGAAGGCGCCGGGCAGTGAGAACGGCATGCACGAGTTTTTCCCACACCTGCTGGCGCAACTGTTGGGGACGATTGAGAATGTGTTCTGCGATCGTGAATACAGAGAAAATGTCCCCCTCGACGTCCAGTTCACGATGAATGAACGCTTCACCGAGGGTGATCTCGTTCGGTTCTGCGATCAACGCCTCCAGCGCTCCCGGAGTCTCGATAACGATGGTGCAGACCGGCTCGGTTCTCGTCGAGAATGACCATTGCCAGCCGTTCCATAGCCGGATTGCAAAGGCAGGACCTTCATAATCCTGAAAAAGCGCGTTCAGCGCTTTGTTTCTTTGTTGAAGAGAATCGAACATGATCTTGAGGACCTCGCTTTGCCTCAGCCCAGTTAATTAGCCATTGCTCTTCGCAAACCGCACGAAGCGCCGAGCCGGTATGACTCCCGTTTCGAGCACGGCGATCAGTGCATCCTGATCGTCCTCCGGAACAGGCATCTTGCGAATGTCGCGAATGGTTTCCTCGATGGGATATTTGTATTCTTTGAGCGAAATGATCCCGTCCTCCCAAACCGCATAACAAGCAAACGGTCTTCCAGTCTTGGGCTGACCCAGACTTCCGGGATTGACGATTGTGGTCTTGCCCACCACTCGAATGAATGGAGTATGTGTATGACCTACGATCAGGACGTCGGCGCTGATCCCGTCAACCTCCCATTTCCATTGTTCGGAGTTTTCGGGGCAGTATCCAAACAGTGGATTGGTCGGAACCGCGTGCACGAGGTAGAAGCGGGTGGAATCGACTGTGATTTCCCGGTAAATCGGCAGTGATCGCAGAAACTGAAGGTCTTCTTCGTTGCAAACCTGCTGGGTGTAGCGGAGCGTTTCGGCGGCCAGATGTCGGAACGCAGCCGAGCACTGCGGGTTGGCCGATGAGCCGGCGGCATAGTCGTGGTTACCGCAAACTGTTACCTGAACGCGATTCCGAATCTCCTGGATGACCTCATGTGGCCTCGGACCATAATCGACGAGATCGCCAACGCACCAGACGGCGTCATACGGTTCTCCAGGAAAGGCGTTCAGCGCGGCGAGATTCGCGTGGATGTCGGATATGATCGCAATTTTCATGAGTGCCCCCGGGCCGCCGACACCAATGTCGGCAGCGCAATGAAAAATAGATTTTTCGCCGGGAACTCCTGATCGGAGGAAACACCCCGACGAAACCTCGTCAGGGGTCATCATCCGTCTATCCCGATCAGGCGGGATAGACAGCGGTTGAGGCGAACCCCTTCGCCGCGCTCATCTGCGCGCAGATCAGCAAACTGAGTTTACCAGCTTTCGGAACCGCATCCAAGATGCGAAACCACGCCGCGAATTGTAGCCGGGAATTGGCTGCGAGAGCGATTCGCCTGGCAGCCTTAACTATTGCGTTCCTCGTTATAACCGCAAGGAATAACGGCCCCATCAGAAGTGATTGGACTCCGAAATAGAGCCGGGCTAGCTTTGCGCCATAGCTGACGTTCCGAACGCCAGCGGAGGTGCAAAGTGATCTCTGATCCGTCGTTTCATCCGATTCTCCATCATCCCTGTTCGGGTGGATGTCCGCTCCCTCCTCACATTCACAATTCTCCTGCTGCCCCTCGCAGCCCAAGCCCAGTCGAGCGGTTCTCCCTTCGATACCGGCTTCACCGCCCTGCAGACTCTTTTCACCGGGACGATTGCCAAGGTCGCGTCGCTGATCGCGATCGTCATCGGCGGCTACGGCTTCGCACACGGTGAGCCCGGCGCGAAGAAGGCCCTTGCGGGCGTTGCCGCAGGCACAGGTATAGCGGTGTTGGCTGTCAACGTCCTGAATCAGGAGTATTACATCTCCCACGCCTGGTTGTCGGAGATGGAAAGGGGAGAGTTAACTCCCGGCATTTTCAAGATTCATACCCTCAGTATCATCTATCAATACCGGCTCCACGAGGTCCTGGCTTTCTTCGGTGTCGAGATCGGCGACATCGGCCTGGAACAGATACGGCTGCCGCTGCCCCACACCCATCTCGTCGGAATTCCGGGCGCACCGCCGGAAATTGCTCTTGCGAACATGCCGGGGGTTCAGCTCGAAAAAACCGATCTGGTCTCGCGCATGTTCTCCGGATTCCGAGGACTCGAAGCGGACCTCTTCCCGGAAGGGCACACGGGCCCGGCTGTTTATGGATATGTCGGCACAAAGGATTTCACCCTCTCCCCACTGATTCGTCCCGGATCCTTCGTGCAGATCGATTCGTCGCAACGAAAGATCGAGAGTTCGGGCTGGTCAGGTATCTTTGAGCGCCCTGTCTATTTCGTGGAACTCCGTGAAGAATACGCCTGCTCCTGGTGTGAGGAGAGAGAAGGCAACCTGCTGCTCTTACCCTTTCCAGAGTCGCGGACCCGGGTCAGGGAGGTTCGATATCCTTCCCAGGCGGAGATCATCGGCCGGGTGACCGCGGTCACGATGCGCATCGCGGCGCCGCGCGAAAAACCTGCCGGGCTTACCGGTCGCTCCTGAAGCCTCTCGTTCATGGCATGAGTCATCTGCTTCGGGGATTCGGAGCTTGACCGGTAATCGCGACCGTTTCCGAGAGAAATCAGCAGAATCCCTGGTTAGCGTGGGAGATTGGGCATGGCGCGAGAATCCGCCCATGTCCGCCCCCGGTCAACCACTCCGGCCATCCAGCCGCCCAGCTCAGCGCCGTTCATGTGTGCCGGAGCTGCGGCGCGGGGACCGAACGATCCGGAGTGTCGCTGGAGAGCATGATCAACGGTCTGGTTCGCTGCCGTGCATGCGGATACGAAGGCCCCCTCAATATTGAGATCCTCGTCCAAAACGGCCGATGAACGGCCGCGACCATCGTCTCTGATCTAGACCGTCAGCGGCAGCTGTGCCCTGGCTCGGAGCCGACAGCCTCTGTAGTTTCCTGACAGTGGCTCGCACCAGCTCGCTCACAAGCCGGCTCGCATCGTTGCGAACGGCCAGAACGGTTCGCATCACGATCTCAGGTTCGTCGAGAGGACGCAGGGTGAGGCCGTCCATCGCAACGCGCCAGGCGCCGTGCTTGTTCAGGATGGCTGCGCCGCCGGTCCTGAAAACCAGTTGAGCCGCCTGCTCGGCGCTGGTTACATGGTGTCTCTCCGTCGCGGCGATTCCCAGGGATATTGCGCGCTCGTGGATCGCGTCGTACAGCATGGGGTGAACCTGCCTCGCGAAAAGAATCCATGGGATCTCATCGAGATCGCGCAATCGAAGCGTTCGCTGGACTGCAAGGGGCGATGTCTCGGAGATAAGAACATAAAGCGGCGATGCTGCGACTTCGACCTGAGTGAGTTGCGGCAGTTCCGGACCGGCGGTCAGGAGAGCGATTTCCAGCTCCCCTGACGCAACCCGTCGTATCAGTTCGGCTCCGTAATCGCTTGATATGTTGATCCGCAATTCGGGAAACAGGGGAAGATGAACCGAGGTTACGATCGACGTCAGGAAGGGATCGACGAACGGGGATTGGCCGAGATTCAGGACTGCCTCAGCGCCCTTTGCGGCCGACCGTGCAACTTCGACGGCGCGCTCCTGGTGAATCAGGGCGAGCTTTGATTCCTCGACGAAGGCGCGACCCGCATCCGTCATGTGGACCCGCTGACGATCGCGAATGAACAGCGGCACCCGCAGGATCGCTTCCAGATCCTGGATTTGTTTTGTCAAAGCTGGTTGTGAGACGTGCAGTTTCAAAGCGGCGCGCGAAAAACTAAGCTCCTCCGCCACCGTGACTGCCGCGCGTATCAGCCGAAGATCGATCTGGCTCATGGCTCCTCCACTCGACTGGTCCCCTGGCGGACGTTCGCACTGGTGTGATCCGTTATAACCCCAGGGAATAACGGTGCTTCCATATTTGATTGGACATTGTCTCACTTGGTTACCCATGCTGAAGAAGCCGAAATTCACAGGTATGCCGGCGATAAAGGCCCGACTACCAGTTCTGACTCATGTGAACGGCCGATCATAAGAGGAGAGAGCACATGTCGCAGGAAGTTCGGAAGCTCGGCTCATAAGCCCCTCCCTGACACCGCCAGAGGGAAGCGCAATGCCAGCGACAGACACCGACGACGCAGATTCTGCGGAAATCGCAAAGGGCCGACTCCCGTTGATCCGCTGTTGACAGCAGAGGAAGTTGCGCTGCGGCTGAGGGTCAGTAAGGACTGGGTTTGGGACCATTCTTCCCGGAAGACCCCGCTGCTGCCCGTCATCCGAATGGGCGATGGAGCGCTGCGCTACAAAGCGAGCCGGATTGAAGAATTCATCAGCGAAAGAGAACGAATCTCCGCCGTGACACACGGTCGCCGATAAAATGGGAATGACCCACGGTTCCCCCCACAGAAACCGAGGATCCATGGGTAAGTCGCACCAGGCGGGATCAATCGTCCTTCGCGGAAAGCGCTGGTATGGTTACTACCGCAAGGAAGTGATCGATCCGACTACCGACAACGTCCGAGTCGTCAGAGTAGTTGTTCGGCTCGGCCTTAAATCACAGATGACGAAGCTTGCGGCGCGCGAAGCGCTTCGAGCGGAGATTGCAGGACAGACGAATCAAGTCGCTGACGGCGGAGTCCTGATGGACGGTTCCGCCACCTTCGAATGGTTCGTCAGGAATCGCTACTTTCCGCTAAGACAGGGAGACTGGCGTCCGGAGACGGCAAAAGAGAAAACGGCTCAAATCGAAATTGATCTGATCCGGAAGTTCGGGGCTGAGGCGATGGAGAGTATCGACAAGTTCGCACTGCAGACGCATGTGAACGATCTGGCTCGGCGATATTCTCAGGACCGAGTCAAGCAGGCCCGCTCTTATCTCAAGTCCATCTTTGACGAAGCCATCGAGCAGGGATTCCTGGTAAAGGACCCGACCCGGAAGCTGAAGATTCCCAGGAATCTCCGGCCGAAGGACAAGCAGGTCCTCACCTGGGATCAGTTGAGAGACATCCTCGCAACTGCCGCACGTCGAGACCGGCTGCTGCTCATGCTCGATATGACGGAAGCCCTTCGGCCCAGCGAGCTCTTCGCGCTTCGCTGGATATCGTTCGACAACAAAAACACGTTGTCGTTGACCGAAACCGTGTACCGGCGGAAGCTCCGGCCATTCGGGAAGACGACGAAGAGTCTGGGCAAGGTCCATCTGCCCGATGGGCTCGCCGAAGATCTTCGACAGTGGAAACTGGAGTGCCCCGATCCATCCCCGAAAGCGTTCATGTTTCCGAATGCAGACGGCGGAGTACTGGACCCGGGGAATTATCGCAATCGGGTTCTGAAACCTCTCGCAGAGGCTCTGGACTTTCCCAAGCTGACCTTCCAGGTGCTCCGCCGTACGATGGCGACCCGGGCACAGAATCTGGGATCGGTGAAGGACATCCAGGCACACCTCCGGCACTCGCGCGCGGATACCACCGCGAACGAGTACATGCAGGAACTCCCTGAGAGCGTGCAGCAGATGGTAGGAACGGTTTACGAGATGCTCATGGCCAGCAAGGCATCGGAGCGGGTCATGTAACGCTCAGAATTTTGGTGCCATTTGCGTTGAATGGCACCAAATGGCACCAAGTCGGTTGGTCAGCAACTCGTAAGTTGTTGAAAAGATGGTGGGCGCAGCAGGATTCGAACCTACGACTTCCACCGTGTGAAGGTGGCACTCTACCGCTGAGTTATGCGCCCGACTCTTTCGATTCAAGCAGTTGCGACGCTGCCTGACGGCATCGCGAGGAACAGCAGGGGACCGAACCGATTTTACAACACGGGCTTGCCCTTCGCGCTCTAACGAGGGCGGAATATTCGTCTTCTGTTCGCCTATAGTGCTGTAATGTTTGACCCCGACGCTCACCTCCCGAGGTCGAATCGCACGCTGATTTACCTCGGGGCGTGTGTCATCGCCGGCTTGCGCGTGGCGCGAGAGCGGCAGGTCGATGCCCGTGTGATCCCGACCGGCGCCGCCATTGAGGAATCGGTGGATCTGGCGCACGAGATCTTCAATCGGGTGTTTCGAAGAGCGCCGGACAAGATAGCGCGGCGATGGCCGTGGGCATTTCGGCTACGCGTTGCCTTCCAAAAAGAACGCCAGCTCGGTTTGCCCTGGCGTGGACACGTTGCGAGTGCCAGATCGTATATGAACGGGAATATCCCTGAAGACATCCAGTTCTTCCATGACCATGTGGACGCGCATCCGAACCCGATGCCTGGTGAAGCCCTGGTCCGCCACGCCCGAGCTGTACCACTTTTGCAAATCTGGGTTTTCAACCGTGGCAGCGAAATGCAACGGCTGAGTCTGTGTGCAATCCGCAGAACCGAACGAACTCCCAATCTCGTTAAGCATCTCGATTCGGGCGAGCGGTACACCGGAGTTCTTTGTCTTGAGCACGAGTGTCATGGGTTGATTGAAGCCGCTCTCGCCAACCACGTGTACTGCCACCCGCTGGGCTTTCGCGACGGCCATATCATAGCGTTGCTGGCCGCCCAGTCGATCATCCACGCTGGCGATTCGTGCTTCGACCTTTTCCAGCCGTTTTGATGTCTCGGCGGTGTTGCGCTCGACCTTTCGGAGGTCTTCATCAGTGGCGCCCTTAAATGCGAACCACGCCGCAGTCAGCGCGGCGGCCGCGCTGATGATGGCCACAACGAGGCTAGCGGTATTCATTGGCTCATTTTAGGCCAGCAGCGTTACCGGGTCCCGCCGCCCGGGAACGAATTGGAGCCGGCGGCGTTCGTGGTTTCCCACATCTGCCAACAGAAGGCAGATATGGGGCAGCCGGGGTTCGCGGGTTCAAGGGTAGAATA